>NZ_FNAO01000044.1 GCF_900101815.1 Pricia antarctica | reverse complement strand
AATGTTCGTAAAGGCACATAGTTTACACAAGTTAAAGATTAAGGTTTACACTAAATTAATTTCCAGCCTTGTTGCTTGTTCTTTATTTCTTAGATACTTTTCATCGAAGAAACCTAAAAATACGTTTCTATAAAATACCCTCCAAATACCGTTTCCCATTTCCTGGATACCTACATATTTCCCCATTAATGAGGCGGTCACATATACCCAGTAATACGATTTCCATCTGATAGATCCATTCTGTGTTACTTTAAGAACCTTGTATTTGGCATCATAGTGAAAGTCAGGTATTCTCTCCAGAAACGGTCTGGTAGAGAAGTCATGCGTATCAGCAGGTGTCTTCATGTTCAAAGCTTCATGAGGTCTTATGTTATTATATTCCTTTACAAAGTGGTTCAGACGTCTTTGTTGGGCTTTTAGGTCATAGGCCGAAGGTTTGGCACAAGCTGCTTTTAGATCTCTGTGCATGCGTTCATGTCTACCGTTCTGTTCTGGATGGGCAGGGTCTGAAAATACAGGAGTGATACCCAGTTCAATAAACCAATAGGAGAGCTGGGTAAATCGTTGTATAGTGCGTACCGAACCAAAGGGACTACCATTGTCCGTGTGTATTTGTTCGGGAACACCGAATGTTCTGAAGACCCTTGTGAATTCGGCCTTGGCAGACTTTAGGTCCTCGTGGTAATGCCCTTTGGCAGTGAACAGGAACCGGCTTCTGGAGTCCGCGATGGTGAGTGGATGACAGTAGATCTTATTGCCCATCAGAAACTTCCCCTTATAGTCCGCGCTCCAAACTTCATTACACTGTTTTGGGTCGAAAATAGGATATACCGGTCTGACCCTTCGCATCCGTTTTTGTGGACATACCAGACCATTGTTCTTTAGGATTTTATGGACCGTGACCACGGAAGGGACTTCTTGCCTTGTAAAATCTTTAAACAACAGTTCCCTGATTTTTTTGGCACCCCAATGCCTGTGCTTTTTCTTTAGGTCTAGAATGCCTTCAATGATATTTTGACCGGTTGCATTGGGGTGTTTTCCAGGAGCTCTGGACTGTTCCCGCAGGGCCTCGAAACCTTGTTTTTCGAATCTGCCTATTAACTTATAGGCAGTTGGTCTGGAGATTCCGAAACTTTTGCATAGTTCCGTAACGGTGTATTTTCCTGTACGCCATTCGCAGATAAATTCGATTTTTTGTTCCATAGTCGTTGTTTCTTTCCAAGGCATAATAATTTGATTTTAATCTCAAATTATAACCTTAAAAGTGTAAACTATGTCCCTTTAACTTTGTAAAGGATGTCCCTTTAACGTACC
>NZ_FNAO01000042.1 GCF_900101815.1 Pricia antarctica | reverse complement strand
ATAATTCTTTTTGCCTTGCATACCTTCAATTTACGGATTTCCGCTCATTGGTAAAAGCAAAAAATGATGTTTATTGGAGTTCTGCAACAGCCACGAAAGTTTTTCAGTACTTCCTACTATTCGCATTTAGTCTAGTATTTTCTCATCCCATTTTGTTGTCGATACTCCACTTCAGAAAATGGATTTTTTTCAATTATATTTAATCAATGGGCAGGGTTTTTAGGTAGACTGCCGTTGTGTACAATTTTCTCTTTCATCAATCGTTTTAGATACCTAGATCATTTAAAGGTATTTTATGAAACTTCATTATCTAATTATTCCAATATTATTATCGCTGTCTATCCAATGCTATGGACAAAAAACGAGAGCTGAACTTATTTTTAAAGATAGTACAGTTATGAAAGGGTACGCAGAACCCACCAACGTTAACAACATTAGATTTAGAAAGGAGAAAAGAGCCAAGAAACAATTTTTTTCATTTGAAGAAGTAGATACGCTAAAAGTATACTATGACTTTGAGCCTACAATTTTTGTCCTTGTTAAAATTAAAGATAAGACGGTTCCCGAAGTCTTGGAGATGGCTCACACCGGAAAAAACGTGACCTATTTTAGAGAGGTTTCTCAGGGTTATAGTGCACCCATAATGACACCGACTGGAGGCGGCGGTTTTTTGATGACGGGAGGTGGAGCTTATAACACAATATATTCCTATTTGCGCAAACCTAACGAAGAAGAGGCACTATATCTCGGTTCAAGCTATTGGCTGACCAAAAATTTTAAAAAAACTGCCTCTGATTTCTTTTCGGACTGTCCTAGCCTGGTCAAAAAAATTACGGACAAGGAAATGAAAAAAAGAGATCTTAAAGAAATTATCAACTATTATAATTCTGTTTGTGAATAGATGACTAGCTAAGCAAAACCGGCACACACTATGGCACTGAGCTAGATATGAGGTAAATCCCAGCTAATACAACCAATAAATTTCATTTTTTCATTGAGAACCGTAAAACGGACGTGGTCGTTGCAGAAGTGGTTTGCGGGTAAGATATCGAATCCATCAGGCTGGTCCTACGAAGCCTTCAGAAGAACCGGCATTGGTTGGATTTGCCGGATAAATATGGTCAAGAAGCCTTGGAATGCATCCATGATCGTCTTTAAAATCCGAACGGAGGGTTTCCCTCCCCCTTTCTTAAGGTACTTTTTCAGATTGAAGGCAATTGCGGCCATGAGCATGACCTTATGTGCACCGGCCTTGCCCAGTACGCCTATTTTCCGTAGGCCGTAGAACTGTGTCAGGCTGCCGAACACGGGCTCCACCGTACTTTGCCTCAGCTTTTT
>NZ_FNAO01000040.1 GCF_900101815.1 Pricia antarctica | reverse complement strand
GGGTGTGTAATTTAAACTCTGTCCGGTTCACTTTTCATCCATTTCAAAACTTGTCGGATCTTTTATCCGACGGGTTTTGGAATGCGCCCCCGCGGCAGCGGCGTTCTCGTTGGGCCCTGTTCTCAGGTCGAACTGTATTCGGTCCCCAAATTTAATATAAAGTTGTTGAACGGTCAGGCTCCAATTATGCAATGGGCTCGTCCACTTCTTTTCAATGTTCTTTGTGGCTAGGTATACCAGTTTCAGAAGGGCCGTGTCGTTCGTGAACGCACCCTTGGTCTTGGTTACTTTACGGACCTGTCGGTGGAAGCCTTCCACTGCATTTGTGGTATAGATGATCCTCCTTATGGGTTCTGTATACTGGAAGTACTGTGATAGCTGCTCCCAATTACGTTGCCAGCTCTGGATGACCACGGGATATTTGCTCCCCCATTTCGTTTCAAGGTCCAAGAGTCCGTCTTCCGCGACCTCTTTGCTTGTCGCCCGGTACACCGTTTTCAGGTCCCGCATGAACTCCTTTTGGTCCTTCGAGGCGATATATTTGAGCGAGTTCCTTATCTGGTGCACGATGCAGAGCTGTACCTGCGCTTTGGGGAAAACGCTCAGTATGGCATCGGTAAAACCTTTAAGGTTGTCGGTGCATGCGATCAGGATATCCTTCAGGCCGCGGTTGTTCAGGTCGGTGAGCACCTGTAGCCAAAAGTTGGCCCCTTCGCTCTCGGAGATGTACATGCCCAGTATTTCCTTTCGGCCCTCCTTGTTGATGCCCAAGATGTTATAAAGTGCCTTGTGGGCTATCTTCCCGTCCACCTTCACCTTGTAGTGCATGGCATCGAGCCATACGATACAATAGAGCGGTTCCAAGGGGCGGTTCTGCCATGCCTTGACGTCGGGTATGATCCTGTCGGTTATCTGGCTCAGCACGGTGTGCGAGATATCGGTGTCGTACATTTCCTTTATATGCGAGGAGATGTCGCGATAGCTCATGCCCAGGCCATAAAGCCCGATGATCTTATCGGACAGGTTGTCCGCCAGGATGGTCTGGCGCTTTTTCACCAGTTCCGGCTCGAAGCTGCTCTGCCTGTCCTGCGGCGTGTCAATATCGAAACTGCCGTAGCCGCTCTTGATGGTCTTTTTGCCCTTGCCGTTGCGTTTGTTCCCAACGTTACGCTGGGCCTCGCCGAGATGGCCTTCCATCTCCGCTTCGAGCGCTTTCTCGATGACGTTCTTCAGCATGGGGGCGAACGCGCCGCCCTTGCCGAAAAGGTTCTTGCCCGACATGAACTGGTCAAGTACCTTTTTCTCGAATTCCGTTTGTTCTTCTTTTCTCATGGTTCTGTCTGAATAAAATTAATGATTAAATTTATTTCAGACAGAGTTCAGTTTACACTCTC
>NZ_FNAO01000018.1 GCF_900101815.1 Pricia antarctica | reverse complement strand
GCCCTTTTTTCCTTGCATACCTAAAGTTACGATCGATTCCCGGATCGGCAATGATCACGACCGCTTTTTTTCATAACTTGTGCAACAGGCACAATATGGCTACATCACATAAAATACAATCAGCTTTGTTCTTTATTCCTGATATCTCCGGTTACACTAAGTTCATCAACGAAACGGAAATTAACCATAGTACCCATATTATAACAGAACTGCTTGAAATCATCATTTCATCCAACATCCTAAATCTAAAGGTATCTGAAATAGAAGGAGATGCGGTTTTCTTCTACAGATTAGGGGATAGTGCTTCGATTGAAGAGCTTATTAAGCAAACGGAAGTTATGTTCGTCAAGTTTCATCAACATTTGAAGTTGTATGAACACGATAGAATTTGTCAGTGCGGTGCCTGCTCCACTGCGCATCAACTTACCTTAAAGTTTGTATGCCATTTTGGCGAAACCACCATAAGGAATATAGGGAAGCATATAAAACTTTTTGGCCCTGACGTTACTCTCGCTCATCGCTTGCTCAAAAATAATGTTCTGGTGGAGGACTACCTTTTAATTACCTCCAGTCTAAATTTTTCTGAGGGCTGGAAGATTCCAGATTGGATCGAACCAAGAAAAAGTGTGAATAATTATAAGGGAATCGGGACGGTTTCCTATACTTATTTTCCACTTACCCCATTAAAAACTGGGATAGATGTAATGCCGAAACAAAGTAACACAATGAAATTCGATCGGCCAGTATCAAGTTCTATGGTAATGAAGTCCGCTTTAAAGAAGTTACATAGTGTCATTACAAATTTTTCTTTGAGGCCAAAATGGGTATTTGGATTACTATACATCAAAGCACCGACCGAGAATTTAAGCACTATTGGATCAAAGCACCTCTGTATTATGCCAACTACAAAAATGGAATTTACGATAACATCACAAAAGTTGAATGATGGGGAAATTCAATATGTAGAGCAAAGCAATACTATCAAATGGCTTGCTCCGCTGAATATCATCTTTACCATGACAAGGGTTTCAGAAAAAAAGACCAAACTTTCAATCAGTATTAATTATAGGAGAAAAAAGCTTTCGGGTTTATACTTAGATTTTCCACTTCGAATGATGATGTTAATGGTCGCCCGCATATCTCTCTTAAAGCTCAATCATTATATAAATCATATGCCGCCCTAAATTACTATGGACGCTCGTTATTAAGTAGATGTAGGAACCTATGGATTTCCCAATTTGATTATTTATTGACAAACTGTTTTCCTGAGCAGTTCCCATGTATTCATTTGCTGTGAAATACTAATATTAGGTCCCAGTTGGTGGCGAAGTTGTCTTGTCGTTCAAGCATTCAAAAGCCTTGATTAGTCTGGAAAACTGTCTTCAATTGGATTTATTGCCTAATGTTAAAAATAACATTTGTCTGTCAGGATTCTGCCGTCCAGCGTCTACTTTGAATATACCCTAAGTAGGCACAGTAGATGAAGGCACCCATTTTACTTATTCTCATATTTACGTTCAATGGGTTTTCACAAACTTGCTGCTCGGGGGGCGTGCCCTTATCCAATAATCTAGGATTACCCAACGAAGGAAAGGGAGTATTTGTTATGGGTTTGAATTACGACTATAATAATTTGAATACTTTGAATGCGGGTACTGAGAAACTTGACGATGATTCAAGACAACGAATCACGAACTCTATTCTATTGAACTTTGGATATTCATTTACTGATAGATTAGCTGTGGAGACTCTTTTTACTTGGGTAAACCAAACTAGAACGATTACTCAATTTGGGAATGAAAATTTCACGGAGACTTCAGGTATTGGCGATGCCGTTTTATTGGTTAAATACTCGTTGCCCGATGTATTGGGTAAAGGATCCGTATTAAATCTGGGAGTTGGCACTAAAGCCCCTCTCGGAAAATCTGATATCATTACCGACCAAGGCATTCAACTTACTGCAGACCTACAGCCTGGCAGTGGAGCCTGGGACGGTCTGGGGTGGTTATCAGTTTCAAAAGGCTTGGGTTTTCGACCTTCGGCCACTTTGTCAGCCAGTGCCACTTATAGGGGTACCGGTGTAAACAGTTCTTATTTAAATAATACGGCGACCTATGAATTCGGAAATGAAGTGCAGGCGAATTTGGGGTATACCGATCAAATTTTTTTATTCGGTACTATAATTAATCCGGCGCTAATTTTTAAGTATCGTAAGGCGTTTGAAGATAAAATAGATGATGTGGGTATTCCAAATACCGGTGGGGAATGGGTTTTTGTGCGTCCCGAGCTGGGTGCCCAATTATCCCCTCAAATGGGCATTCTTACACGAGTTGAATTGCCCTTGTACAGTAATGTTGTTGGGACACAACTCACTCCAACATTTCGATTTACTGTTGGTATTTATTTAAAGTTGAAAACAAAAAAAGTAAACATTATAAATTTATCACAATGAAAAAGAAAATTTTCACACTGGTTTGTGCCGGTTTACTAATTTCATGTAGTACTTCCAGCACTCAAGAATCTACTCCAATAGAAGGCCAAGATAGTAATCCGCCACCTGTAACATCTGTAGAATGGAGTATCCCGATTTCCGAAGTTTTGGATGGTGGCCCTGGTAAAGACGGTATCCCTGCCCTGATTAATCCGAATTTTTCGCCGGTGCAAAATATAAACTATCTTAGGGATACCGATTTGGTATTGGGAATTAAAAATGGGGACGATGTTCGCGCATATCCCCATCCGATACTAGATTGGCACGAAATTGTAAATGACAATCTGGGGGATATTTCGGTTGCCATTACCTATTGCCCACTTACGGGCACCGGTATTGGATGGAACCGTATCATTAAAGGGAATGAAACCACATTTGGTGTTTCGGGGCTTTTATACAACACTAACCTTATTCCTTATGACAGAGAAACGGACAGTAATTGGTCACAAATATTGAACGAGTCTGTAAATGGGGAATTATTGGGTGAAAAGGCCGATTTAATTAAATTGTTCGAAACGGACTGGCGAACTTGGAAAAGTCTTTTTCCAAACTCTCAAGTTTTAAGCATAAATACAGGATTTTCAAGAACATACGGTATATATCCCTACGGAGATTACAATACCAATAACGACCGCTTTTTGTTTCCAGTCCCAAAAGACGGGCGACTTCCGTCCAAACAAAGGGTACACGCCATCGTTGACGGAACGGATGCCAAGGCCTACAAGTTCTTTGATTTTGAAAATGGTAACTCCATTATTAGGGATACTTTCAAGGGCAAGGAATATATCATCGTTGGTAACCCTAATTTTATTGTGTCCTTTGAAATGATGGGAGAGCTAGCCGCCTTGGATTTTGAATATGTCCATAACGGCTCTGAAGCGCTTTTGCAAGACAATGAGGGCACGGTTTGGAATGTGTTCGGGGAAGCCATTTCAGGTCCACGGCAAGGGCAGTCCCTAGGAGATTCCCCTGCCTTTATGGGCATGTGGTTTTCCATTCCGGCGTTTTATACCACGGAGCTTTACCAAAATTAAGAGGGTATATAGTTTACCAATCCTCTACCATGATGGGGCATTTTGAATGGATAGGACTTAGAACACCCAAACAAACGGGTTGGTGAACATTAGGCTTTGTCCATCAACTGAGTAATGACCTGTACGTTGCTGTGCAATGTTCTGTGCACTGGGCACTTGTTGGCTATTTGCAACAATCGTTCCCGTTGTTTTTGGTCTAAATCACCAAACAATTGTATATCCCTGTGAAAGGTATCGATTTTGGCGGAATCTGTTTCGCAATGTTCGCAATCCACTGCATGGGACTTACCAAAAGAGGTGTGTACGGTAACGTTTTCCAAGGGCCAATTCTTACGTTTGGCATACATCTGAAGCGTCATTACCGTACAGGCCGATAGACCGGATGATACCAATTCATAAGGCGAAGGGCCAAAGTCATTTCCTCCAAAATCTATGGGTTCATCTGAGGTTATATAGTGGTTACCCACTTTCATTTGTGTGGTGAACCTATCCGCAGCATCAAGGCTGGCCACCACTTGATGTTTTGTTTCCAGAAGTTCCTCTTTTTCTTCAAGGGGCAGGTACCGTTTTGCCCAACCCGAAATGACTTCGCCAACGTATTCCGAATCCTTTTTGTTCATGAGCAGATGATCCGCCCCATCTAGTGATACAAAACTTTTAGGGTGCTGGGCGGCCTTGTAAATGGCTTCGGCATTTTGTATGCCCACGATGGTATCTTGGGGCGAGTGCAACAACAGTATAGGTTTTCGAAGCTTACTAGCGGTCTCTGGCAATGATTTTTCGTTTAGGTCCTCCAAGAATTGTTTTTTAATCGTAAAATCCCTTCCGCTTAAATTCACTACCGCCTTACCATTCTGCTCTATTTCCTGTAAACTACTTTTCAATAAGTGCTTTATATGCAATGGGTCGGAAGGTGCCCCAATTGTTGCTAACGCTTTTACGGAAGGGATTTCCCCTGCTGCGAAAATTACCGCCGCACCGCCCAAAGAATGACCTATTAATAATGTTGGAGCAGTATACTCCTCCTTAAGATAATCTGCAGCGGCAACTAAATCATCCACATTGCCCGAAAAATTGGTATCGGCAAAATCACCTTCACTTTCGCCCAATCCCGTGAAGTCAAAACGAAGAACCCCAAAACCGCTTGAAGTGAGTGCTCTACTGATATTCTTAACGGCTATTAAGTTTTTGTTGCATGTAAAACAATGCGCGAAAATGACGAAATTATGTGGATGACGGTCTATCGGAAGCTCCAACCGACCCTTTAAAAGTTGTCCTTTTCTATTCTTAAATGTTACTTTTTGTGAATTCATTTCAGTAAGGTTTAAAATATGAAAATAGGTATCCCCGTGTTCTTTACAACGCTATTTTACGTTTATAATGCTCATACAATTGTTCTGGACCTGCACCAAACCTTTTTTTCCAATAAATCTGAAGGTATATCCATTGAAGTTGCCAAACCCCGATTTTGTCATACATTCTTGAAGACGTGACCAAACGCTTTCTGATGACCTTGAACTTGGTAGCCTTGTAGAGCTGTTTAATAAGTACGTTGTCTTCAAAGATGATAAATTCTTCATTAAATCCGCCTAGCTTCCAAAAAAGATTCTTGTTTACGTATAGGGATTGGTCTCCTCCTCTAAAGCTTATATGGTTTATGGCAGTAAGCCTTCCCATAAGCCTCAACCACCAATGGCTTGCATCAAATTTTAGCATAAAGCAACCAGCTTGTGAACTTCTTTTTTGGGTGGCTTCAATGATCATCTTGTCAAAGTAGGGCGGAGGCAAACTATCGGCATGCAGAAAATAAAGAATCTTGCCCTTGGCTATCCTTGCTCCCGCATTCATTTGTTTAGCCCTCCCTTTTTTGGAGGTCATTACTTCGATGTTATTTTCCTTAAGCAAAAGGGCACGTGTGCCATCTGTACTGCCACCATCAACAACAATAATCTCTTTTACGTGCCCTACGGAATTTTGTCTTAAATACTGAAGCAGGTGGATTATATGCGCCGCTTCATTGTAAACGGGAATAATGATACTGATCATGTCTTTTACCAACTACCGTTCAAGCTCCAATCATACTCCTTATAGTGTATTTGGGCCTTGGGCGCTATTTTGACATCTGCATATTGATTGATATAGGTGATAAGGTCACCATCCATAAAATCCCCCTTATACCATTTAAATATTTTGGACAGTTCTAAATTATCGTTAGAAATAGAATTGTTTTCGGAATTAATAAACGCTCGGGTTACTGTATTCAACTGATCATCCAATTTATCGCCGATGAATGCCTCGTTCAAAAGTTTAGGGCACGAACCCGAAGCACAATTGATTGCAAAATGTATCCTCGGCTCGTTCATCTTTCTCAGGATACTGTGCTCCAGTGCTCCTAGAGAGAGCTCTTTTTCTCCAATTTGAACAAAATCCTTGGTCCAAGCACCATTGATGTCCTTAATACTCTTTACCGGATAATTCTCCAATATTAGATGCACTGTATGGGCATTATACAAATTGATATAATAGGCCAGTTGCTCCTGTACGGGCCATTTATCGGTGGGTACCTGATTGGACAAGGCGTTCAGGTAATTCTCTAATTTCCCTTTCTCCTTAAAAAATCCCTTATAGTCAACAAGACCATTGTCTTCAACATAGTTGTGCAATAAGGTCGACCACTCGGAATGATCTATCTTGATACCAGAACTGTTTGGACTTAATTTCAAATCTCCCCTTACCTCTTTGGCCGCAAGACCTTTGCCGTTAAGACCTGCCATTGAAAGCAAACCGTAGCGGTCGTTTGTGTAAATAATGGTAGAAATGAACAGAATGATACCCGTTGAAAGAGCTATTTTTTTCATTTTATTGAATTTTGTTTTTTTCATCAAAACGAATAGACGTGCAAAAGCTGAAACCTGACAATGAATATTTGTAATCGGCCTTTCAATTTTGTAAAATCGATGAATTTTCCATTAATCAAAAAGTAATATAAATCTAGGATGTTGTGATAAGAATAGTTTTGTAGTTCATTATCATTTTAGTCCAATCATAGTTATCCTTCTTCACATTATTTTGGGTTGTAATATTGATCCAGGGTAAACGTTAATTTCTTCCTAATTATAGTTAAAAGTTGTCATGTATGGTTTGAGCAACGTCAACTATAGTGAACTTAAAAATCAGATTATGTCCAATGAAACATTTCATATCGGTTTGGAACCGGTAACCTTGAGTAATGCCGATGAGCAACAAAATCAAATTTTAGAAAAAGCAAAAAAGGCCAACGGCATGATTCCCAACATGTATAAGAATATGGTGAATTTGCCAGGATTGCAAGACACCTATGATACCGGCTATGCCCACTTCAGGCAAAGTAGCGGATTTACCCCTGCGGAACAGGAAGTTGTTTTTCTTACATCAAGTATAGAAAACGGTTGTGGATATTGTACAGCGGCCCATAGCTATTTGGCAGATGAGGTATCAAAAACACCGGTAGAAGTAACAAATGCCATTCGCGAGGGCAAGCAAATTCCCAATACCAAATTAAGGGCACTTTCAGAATTTACGAAGGTAATGCATGAAACGCGAGGAAACCCTTCACCGCAACAGGCACAGGTATTTTTAGACGCTGGATATACCGAGAAAAATATTTTGGCCATTATTCTTGCCATGGCGGTCAAGACCATCAGTAATTATTCCAATCATATTTTTCACACGGAAATCGACGAAGCTTTCAGCGGAAGAAAATTGGAAAATGTTTAGTGTTCATTTGTTGTTTGAGGGAGGTGTCGCCACTTCCCTCTTTTTAGTACTATAATCTTAATTCCTTAATAAAGATATTTTCAATTTATCGAATGGGGTATTTGGCGCCTATCTTAGGCTTTATTTTCATTTTTTTATTGGGTCAAAAAATGACCGCACAAGACCTTAAGGGGTTTGCTATGGAAAATTCTGTCACACCCTTGGGAGATATCAAGGACGGTGGACCTCCCAAAGACGGCATACCCGCTATAGACCATCCAAAATTCGTGGCGGGATCAAAAACACGGTTAAAAAATAACAGTAGGATATTGGGGGTCTTTCACAATGATATATAGCTAAGGCTTACCCAATATCCATCTTAAATTATCATGAAATAGTCAACGACTCTTTCGGTAATGATCCTGTGGTAATTACCTATTGCCCGTTGTGTGGAAGCGGTATTGCTTTTGATTCCAAAATAAAGGGGAAGGCCAAAACTTTTGGTGTATCCGGACTTTTATATAATAGCGATGTTCTTTTATACGACAGGCAGACCGAATCGCTTTGGTCGCAATTGATGTTGAAAAGTATTTCGGGGCCAATGGTCGGGGAAGTATTGTCTATGTTGCATACCGAAAATACCACATTGGAAAAATGGAACGAAAAACACCCAAATACCTTGGTCCTCTCCCATGATACCGGCTATAACCGAGATTATGATAAAAACCCTTATCCGAACTATGAAAGTTCTACTTCGGTTTTTTTCCCAGTAAGCGACCAGAATCCGCTTTTTCATCCCAAGGAATATATTTTGGGCATTGAAATTAATGGGAAATTCAAGGCGTATCCATTTTCCGAACTCGAAAAATCAAAGAGTGGTGTTGTCCATGAGACATTTCAAGGACAATCCCTAGAAATTGTATATGATGCCAAGCACAAAAGTGTCGAAATTTTTGATGGTTCCGGAAAGCCAGTTCCGTCAATTACCAATTACTGGTTTGCCTGGTATGCCTTTCATCCAGCTACTGCAGTATATCAAGGATTACCAAAGAAAAAGTAAAATCTTTTTAAGCAATTGTCAGGATTTTATTTAGTGCCGTCTGTATATAAGCATACTCATTTACCGTATACATCTAAATAATTGGAATTTAAATATGATTTAAGTTTTAGTGTTTGTTGATTGGTGAAAAGACCTAGAAGTTTGGGATATCGATAAAAGTTCCCTCCTTAGATTTTGATATCCCACTTTTAGGCACAACCAATATTGGTGAATTTTAAGGTTCCAACAAAAGCTTCCTGTCCTCCCCATTCGGACTACTTCATTAACATTTGTGGCTTTGTCAACATAATAATAGTCTATTTTTTAGCCTTATAGCATTTTGGCTTAAAGGAATTTCTTCATTTTAGACCAAGGTCAGGTATCGTATTCTAAACACATGGATTATAAATAAATTTTAACATAGTTGTCAGGATGTTAAAAGGTGTCGTCTGTTTCTACGAACAATAATAACAATCTAAATAAAAAAAGAAATGGACAACAAACTAATTAAATCTTTCATTGCTGGTATCATCGGAACCACCGTAATGTCATTTATCATGTATGTAGCCCCAATGATGGGCATTCCAAAAATGAATCCACCCGCAATGCTAGCAGGGATGATGGGTATGCCCATTACCGTGGGTTGGCTTATGCACTTTGTGATAGGGATTATTTTTGCAGCGTTCTACGTATTCCTCTTTGCACCAAAAATTAAGATTAAAAGTAAACTCTTAAAGGGAGCCGCTTTTGGTTTCATTGTCTTCCTTTTTGCCCAGATCGCTATGGCCATGATGGGTGCCTTAATAGGTGGTATTCCTGAACCAGAGGGCGCTATGATAGGTGTCGTTTTAGGAGGTATATTAGGGCATGTAGTTTTTGGGATTTTTGTTGCCCTGTCCGTTAAAAGTTAGTCTAGAACTTGGAGGCGCCTATATAGACTGATTTGCTGCCTTTCACCCATTATGTTTCCTCAAATATCCTTTTCACCCAATAGCATTTAAAATTGGAAATGTATTCATGTTCCAATTCATGTTCCAATTCATATTCTGAAATAGTACAGAACAAAAATACGCAACATGGACCCCACTAAAACAAAACATTTAATCTTCGGATTAGGTCTTCTTTTCTCCGCTGCAATAATGTATAGTCAAGAAATTAAGAAATCCATTTTCATAACTGGAAATTTAGGGGGGGCTAACGACCAGTATATTCTTGACCTGATCGTAAAAGATGCAGAAAAAAGTAAAGACCCTACACTTCTAATTCTGGGGAATTCCATTCCGAAAAAGAGTCTTGAAGTGACTTCGGTCAAAAATTCAATTCGAAAACAACTAGAGATTATTTCTAAATTCAAGGACAATGCAATATACACCTCGGGTAATAATGAATGGGCAACTACTGGTCAAAAAGGGGTTCGTGATTTGGAGAAGTTTATTGAAAAAAATAGCAAGGCTAAGTTTTATCCAGGTAATGGTAATTCTATTTCAAAAAAGGATTTAACCGATAACGTAGTGCTAATTACTGTCGACTCACAATGGTATCTGGAAAATTGGAACGAGAACACCTATATCAACGAGGACAGCGAAATTAAGAGCAGGAGCCAATTCTTTTTGGAATTTGACAATTTTTTAAACAAAGAGGAGGATAAAATTAAAATAGTAGCCATTCATCATCCAATGAATAGCTTAAGTAGGCAAGGACTGATTGCCAATACAGGGGGATTTTCAAGCCAGGATTTTCAAAACCAACAATACAGAAGTTTGCGCAAACGACTCATGACCGTGGCGCGGCAAGCTGAAAATGTCATTTTCGTGTCGGGCCATGATAAGAATCTTCAGTATTTAAACCAGTATGGGATTCCACAAATAATTAGCGGTGCGACAAGCAGAAACCATAATGTAAAAAATGGTGTTATGGGAGAATTCACCCTAGCAGAGAACGGATATGCTAAACTGGAGATCTATGAGGACGGAAAGGTTTTAGCGCATTTTTATAAAGCTCGAGGTAATGGTTCCACACTTGTTTTTTCAACCACGGTTTTAACACCGAAAAAGGAGAAAGTCAATTTTGATTTTTTACCTAAAAATAAATTTAAATCTACTCTAAACGCAGCTATCTATACCAGAGAAGAAACTAAAAAAGGAGGTTTCTATAAAAGTATATGGGGCGATCATTATCGAAAGTTTTATAGCACAGATATAGCAGCCCCAGTAGTTTTTTTGGATACCCTTTTAGGAGGTTTAAAACCCTTGAAAAGAGGTGGTGGCCAACAATCAAAATCTTTGCGTTTGGCAGATAGAAACGGGAAAGAATATGTAATGCGTGCCTTGCGAAAGAGCACCATTCAATTTTTACAGGCCAATGCTTTTCAAGATACCTATATCGGCAATGCTTTGGATGGTTCTGTGATTGACAAAACTTTGTTGGATTTTTATACCACGGCCAACCCGTATACTCCTTTTACCATTGGAGCGTTATCAAATGCCGTTGATATCTACCATACCAACCCCTCATTATTTTATGTTCCCAAGCAGGAAGAACTTGGAGAATACAATGACGAATTTGGCGATGAACTCTATATGATAGAAGAACATGTTGGCGACACACAGACCAGTTTGGAAAGTTTTGGAAGTCCAAAAAAAATATTGAGTACAGCAGATGTCCTGGAAGAAATACTAAAAAATGGAAAATCGGTTGTAGATGAACCTTCTTATATAAGAGCACGGTTGTTCGATATGCTCATTGGTGATTGGGACCGGCATGAAGATCAATGGCGATGGGCACTATTTGAAAATGAGGATGGGACGGAATATTGCAAACCAATACCTAGAGATCGTGACCAGGCTTTTTCCAAATATGATGGTGCTTTGGTTGCTTTATTGACTAGGGCCATACCCGGACTAAGAAAGATGCAATCCTTTGATGATGAACTAAGAAGCCCTAAATGGTTCGCTTCATCTCCCTATCACTTGGATATCAATTTTATAAAAAGCTCGGATTGGAGCGAATGGAAAAAACAAGCAACATACCTACAAGAGCATTTAACCGATATTGATATTGAACACGCCTTTGAGGCAATCCCTAATGAATTGCAAGGAGAAACCATTGAGGATATAAAAGAAAAACTTAGGGGCAGACGCTCAAATATTACTGCTATCGCTAAAACGTATTTTGACTACCTAAACAAGTTCGAAGTACTGGTGGGCACCCAAAAAGATGACAATTTTAAAATTACCAGACAAGATAATGGGGAAACCACTGTCACGATACATCGTAAAGATTTAGGTATTTTCAGTAGAACATTTACCCATTCGGTTACCAAAGAAATATGGGTGTACGGCCTCGATGGTCAAGATACCTTTACCGTAGATGGTCATGGTAATGATTTAATAAAAATAAAACTCCTGGGAGGGAGTAAAAATGACACCTATGACTTTAAGAATACCAAAAGTGTAAAGCTATACGATTTCAAAAGCAAGCCAAATACGATTCTGAACAAAAGCTCAAAGAAATGGTTGGTAGATGATTATGATATCAATAACTATGACCATAAAAAAGTAAAACATAGCGCCAATCAAATATTACCTATAATAGCCTTTAACCCAGATGATGGGGTACGCCTAGGTGCTGTGGATCATTATACCTTCTATGGCATACAATCCAATCCATTCACCCAAAAACATACTTTTAGCGCATCCTATTATACGGCCACTTCTGGATATGATCTTTCCTATCAGGGGGAATTTTCCAATATTTTCCACAATTGGAACTTTGGACTTGACGGGGTTTATAGAAGTCCAAATTTTGCTAGAAACTTTTTTGGCTTTGGAAATGAAACGGACTACGACAAAGATGCCGTCGATTTGGACTTTAACCGAATTCGAATTAAGAAATGGAATTTAGGGTTGTCATTGATACGAAGAGGAAGATATGGAGGTTCGTTACGGTTCAGGCCATTTATAGAATCATTTGAGGTGGAAAACACCCCAAACCGATTCATAAACAGCTTGTCGGATACCAATAACATTTTTGATAGGCAAACCTACGGAGGTGCTGAAATTACATATGAATTTATAAACAAGGATAATAATGCTTTCCCAACTTTAGGGCTAGATCTGGGTATCAAAGTTGGCTACAAAACGAATATCGATGGGGGTGATAGTAATAACAGCTTCGCCTATGTAAACCCTCATTTGGCCATTGACCACAAGCTTACCAAAAGAGGGGCTTTGGTACTCGCAACAAAACTTGGAGGCGACTTGATCCTTGGTGACAATTTTGAGTTTTACCATGCCGCGGAATTGGGAGGCATCAGTAGCTTGAGAGGATTTAGAAATGAACGTTTTACAGGCAAATACTCATTTTACCAAAACACCGATCTAAGATTGGCATTGGGGCGGATCAAGACCAGTATTATTCCAATGCGTTTTGGCATAACAGCAAGTTTTGACTATGGCCGTGTATGGTTAGAAAGTGATACCTCTGATAAATGGCATAATAGCACGGGGGGGTCTCTTTGGATAAGTGGATTAGGTTTTATTACCGCCAATGTGGGTTATTTTGATAGTATCGACGGTGGCCGGGTTGTCTTTGCACTTGGGTTCAGTTTTTAGCACAAGGATTATAACCCTACATTGCCACCCATGTATAACAGAATAAACAAAACGAAACAATGAAACAACCAATTTTAATTGAACGGATAAGTAATTTGGAAAATAAGAAACCGGCTCATGCCCTAGTGAACGGATTGGACCTGGTGATAATTAAATATGAGGATGACATCTCTGTTCTATATGGTAGATGTCATCATCGCGGGGCGTTAATGGCAGATGGTCATATGGAGGGGCACAATCTAATTTGTGGAGTCCATGGTTGGGATTATCGCTATGATACCGGGGTTTCCGAATACAATAATAGTGAAGTGCTATATAAATTCAATACAAAAATAGAAGGTGATAAATTATATGTTGACGAATTTGAAATCAACGAATATCTAGAAAAAAGTCCGCAACCCTTTAATCGTGAAAAATATTTAGGCGCTTATGCGGATACACATCCTGAAGATACGGAACCATATACGGGCTATATAAAGGAATTGGCTAAAAATGGCCTGAAAAACTTAGGGCATCATGGGCCATCAGCATCCATGGGTGTAGATAGAAACACCCTCCCAAAGTGGAGCGACATACAATTCTTACCCGCCCAGCTGGCCAAAAGACCTTTGTTGGATAAGGAAGAAGTGACCACCGAAGTTATTATTGGACCAAAGGCGAAAAAGCCACTAACCATCGCAATTCCATTATTTGTAAGTGATATGAGCTTCGGGGCACTTTCCCGGGAAGCAAAAATAGCACTCTCTAAAGGGGCAGAATTGGCGGGTATTGGAATTTGTTCGGGAGAAGGTGGAATGTTGTCTCAAGAAAATGAGAATAACAATCGATATTTTTATGAACTTGCCTCTGCTCAATTTGGTTTTTCTTGGGATAAATTGGATAAGGTGCAAGCTTTCCATTTTAAAGGTGGCCAAGGAGCCAAGACAGGTACTGGGGGGCACTTACCGGGCAATAAGGTAAGCAAGGAGATCGCAGAGGTCAGAGGTCTCAAAGAAGGTGAAACGGCCATTTCCCCAGCTACATTTCCTAATTTTCATGGAGTTGCCGACTTCAAGGATTTTGCACAAAAAGTAAGACTACGCACTGGCGGTATCCCCATCGGGTTCAAAATCGCTGCGAGCCATATAGAAAAAGACATTCAGTTCGCTCTGGATGTTGGAGTCGATTATATAATTCTTGATGGCCGCGGCGGGGGTACAGGTTCGGCACCCACTATTCTGCGCGACAACATAAACGTTCCTACCATTCCGGCCTTGGCAAGGGCAAGAATGTATTTGGATAAAGTGGGCGCTACTGATGTGACCCTGATAATTACGGGCGGATTGCGTATTGCAGAGGATTTTGCCAAAGCCCTAATGTTGGGGGCCGACGCCATTGCCGTTTCCAATTCCGCACTACAGGCAATAGGTTGTTTGGGCATGCGTGCCTGTGGAAGCAATAATTGCCCTGTCGGAATAGCGACTCAAAAAGAATCCTTAAGAAGCAGGTTAATCATCGATTCCTCTGCCAAACAATTGTACAACTATTTTAATGCCACCAATAACTTGATCAAGGTAATTTCACGCGCCTGTGGTTATGATCATATTAATAGATTCAATAAAGATGACCTATCCACCTTTAATGCAGATACGCACAAATTAACCGGGATAAACTATGCCGGAGTTCTATAAGCTTGATTTTAACAATTCTATTTTGAAACAAATGAATACCGTATTAAGGAACCAAGTACACTCGGCATCACAATACCTTGCCGCAGCAGGAATAAGTTTTTTAGAAAAAAAAGAAGACGATAGCCATACCAATCTACAATTCAAGGTAGATAATGCAACGTTATATACAAGGCCTTTAAATGAGGTAGGAGACACCTTGTCGTTTAATTACAATGATTTTTCACTTGTATGGAATGGCAATGAAAAACATAAAGTATTTCGCTTGGATGGAAAATCACATGAACAAGTATTGAAGTGGATTCAAGCAACCACTTCAGAGGCTAATTTAAAATTGCCATATCGATATCAGTTACACTATGAACTACCCTATGAAATAACAGATGCATTTACGTTTAGATTATCAGATCTATCAACGCTAATGGAATTAAAGCGCATTAGGACATTGGCCCAGAAAGTTTTGGAAGTTTTTGTTAAGGAACAACAACTAAGATCAGAGGTTAGGGTGTGGCCGCATCATTTTGACACCGGGGCTTTTGCCCCGTTGAAGAATAAAACAGATGTATCAATAAGTTTAGGAATGGCTATTCCTGATACGATCTGCGACGACCATTACTTCTATATTGCCGGATACAAAGAGGGAAATGCTTTGGTAACGACCCATCTACCAGCCCTTAGCATCGGCAAATGGATGAATGACGGTTTCAAAGGTGCCATATTGCCCGTTGGGGTAGGTAATAGTTCAAAGGTACTTAGTTTTTATAAAGAAGCTTTATCGCACATTTCGAATGTCTGAAATTGATATTACAATACATCTTCGTGAGTTATAAATTAAAGCAACTCAATCTAGACTATTTGACCTTGTTCATCGTGGACACTAGGTTTCATATCAATTAAAAGTTACCAATATGACATTACCTCAAAGGTTGATATTTTTATTTGTTTTTTTACTATTTACAAGTATCAGCTCAAGTCAATTATCTGACCTTGCCAAAATAGATTACACCCGACTGCCCAAGGGAAATTCAGATGTAGGTTATGATAGGTTTAGAGGATTGTTCAACTATCCGTTTAAGGTAAATGAGGGTAGTTTTTTCTTGGTTGGACTAGACTATAGCAAAATAGAATTGTCATTTGACAGCGGTATTGACGCTTTTGACATTGATGCCATTGAGGACTTTCAGTTATTGGACCTAAACATTGGATACACCTTTAAAATGAATGGAAATTGGCGTTTTGGTGCTCGGTTTACGCCAGGCTTCAGCTCCAATCTGGTTAAGAAACTTTCATTTGAGGATGCGGTTTTTTCAGGAGACATCGTTTTTATTAAGGATATGCGACATGAAGCGAATATTGAAAAACCATATCAGTTAATTTTAGGGGTTTCCTATTCAGGAAATAGGGGAATTCCATTTCCCCTACCGTTTATCAGCTATTATAGAAAATTCCACCCCAATTGGTCATATAAATTAGGTATCCCTAAATCAAACCTACAGTACCACCTCTCAGAAAAATCAAGATTTAAGTTAGTTGCAGAACTTGATGGTTTCACTTCCAATATTCAAGATGGTTTGCTTGTGAATGGGGATAAAATTGCAGACAAGGTAAACATGTCAATAATCATCGGTGGCATACGTTATGAATACAAATTCACTGACCATCTCGAACTTTACTTTAATGTTTCCAATATTTTGAGTAGTAGTGCTACCCTAAAGGATAGAAAGAATAATTCCATAATCTCTGTAAATAAAAATAATACCTATTATTTTAGAACAGGTATTCGATTCAAGATTTAACACTATATACTATGGACGAAAAGAAAATAAAAAAGGCAAAAGATGCCTACCTAAGGGAAGAATTGAATATTGACAAGGAAAAGCTTAAAGAGCTAAAAAAGAAATTGGCCAAGGTGGAACCTCGATCAGAAAGGGGAGCCGAAACATTGTTTCGTTTAGTGTCCAAAAATCATTATACGCTCAATACTATGATTGACCGGAAATCCCATATTCTTATTACCATAAATGCCTTGATTCTTTCAATAGTCATTGGCACCGTATTAAATCAGTTGGAAAAGGACCCCCATCTTATTTTTCCTGCAATAATGATTCTTATTACCAATTTGATATCAATCACTTATGCAATATTTGCCACTAGACCTGAACCTAAGCACGGTAGTCGTCAAACTAGTAATTTGTTGTATTTTGGCAATTTTAATGATTTGAACGAAAGCGACTATACCGATAAACTGACAAATCTAATGTATCAAGGTGATGAACTTTATAAAACCATTGCTTTGGACACCTATTACCTTGGTAAATCAATAGGAATAAAACATGCCTACGGGTGTGTAATTTAAACTCTGTCCGGTTCACTTTTCATCCATTTCAAAACTTGTCGGATCTTTTATCCGACGGGTTTTGGAATGCGCCCCCGCGG
>NZ_FNAO01000043.1 GCF_900101815.1 Pricia antarctica | reverse complement strand
TGTTTTGGCCCCTATAAAACAAGAGTATTATTCTAGATTTCGATTATTAATTAAGCTGTCAATTTTTCCATTAGAATCAGGTGTTTGTCCGTGTTCCATTTTTCCATTGGTGTAATGCGTCCCAAAAGGCCATGTAGCCTCTCATTATTATAGAAGGTGACATATCTCTTCAAGATCCGTTCTATCTCGCCGAAGGTCCGGTAATCTATCCTTTGGAACACTTCTTTTTTCAGTATGCCGTGATAGGCCTCGATATGGGCGTTCTCCTCCGGCGTGGCCACATGGGTGAATTCCTGTGCCACCCCTATCAGCCCGAGATATTCCCGTACGCTCCTGGCTATGAACTGGCTACCATTGTCGCTCCTGATCACTACGCTTTCCGGGTACCGGTAATCCATGAATACCTCTGATAGGAATGCTATCACCTTGTCCTGTTTGATGGAAAAAGAAAAATAGTCTTTTAATACCCTACGGGTATGGACATCGATGATAGATAACAGATAGGCGTTCTTGCCCGCACCGGGCACCCACACCATCTTTATGTCCATTTCCAGGCACTCGAAGGGCCTGGTGGTACTTACCTTTCTGAACTTTACGAACTTGCGGCCCGAGCCGCTCCTCTTTATCCTGTCCCCGAGCTTGAGCATACCTTCTTCTTTCATTATCCTGTAGAGCTTTTTATGGTTTATCAGGTAGCCGTCGCGCTTTAGATAGGCGGTCATCAAACGGTAACCGCAATCTATGAACTCATGGCCAAGAACGTTTTTTATGGCATTTACAATGGAGGCTTGATCTACATGGCCAATGGTCTTGTGAAAGGTCAGCTTGGAAGGACTGTTCCCCTTTCGGCCAAGGATGGGCGCTCTATAATAGCTGCTCTCTACCATACCGGCCATCTTTATTATCTTGGTCTTACTGCATTTATGTTTACTGTAGGTTCTGTCCACTAGATCTTTCTTGGATCGGACGTCCCAAACTTTTTTTTTAAGAGTTCCCGCTGCACCTCCAATTCGATTTCCTTGTTGCCCAACAGCTTGCGCAATATCCGTATTTCCTCCTCGGCAGCTTTAAGTTCCTTACTACGCACGTCGTAAACGACTTTGAGGCCCGACTCCCCATGGGTGTCGTACTTCTTCTTCCAATTATAGAAAGTGCCGGTACTGACACTATACTTGCGACAGGCCTCGACTACGCCCAGTTCTTCCGAGGCCGATAGTATTTCAAGCTTTTCTTTTAAGCTCCATTTCTTGTATTTCATATCTCAAAGGTATATTTTGAAATCTGAAATATCACTCCGAACTATTAGGGGGCTAAACTA
>NZ_FNAO01000027.1 GCF_900101815.1 Pricia antarctica | reverse complement strand
CAAGGCATAATAATTTGATTTTAATCTCAAATTATAACCTTAAAAGTGTAAACTATGTCCCTTTAACTTTGTAAAGGATGTCCCTTTAACGTACCAAATGTTTGGCAACGCCCAAGCTATGAGCAGTTCGGGAGCGGACAGGCACCGACCTTCCGGCCGCGCACCTAGCAAAAGCTTATTGTTTTGGTATACTTTTTTCTTCTCCAAAGCAAAATCCAAAAGATTTTGCGGAGCCGCTCGGCAGGCCCGGACCTTAGGTAAAGCACCTGTGCCCGCATTGCCCATAGGTTCTGTTGGCAAAAGTATTTTTTTAGGGAACTGCCTGCGAACTGATCAGGTTCCGCTAGTGTCGCCTGCGGACCGTCACACCGGTAGGGGGGAAGTCCGCGCCCTGCTTTCGTTCCGCTCCGTGCCTATAGAAAAGTTTTCCCGTACCGGCTACGTTCTTCTTGGAAATCCATCTATGCACCACCGCTCAGGTCCACCTGCGTTAAGATCGGCGATGCGGAATATAGTATTTGGCACTGAGGTTAAAGTATATTGTTTAAATCCTGTCTTCCCACAATTGCCATTATTTCAACGATGTTATCGTTGATTCTATAGTAAATACTATCCGAACCACATACACATCGTCGGTATCCTTCTTTTAAATATTCCACCGATTCGAACGAATAGGGTCTCAGGGCAATAATGTCAAAATATTCGAAAAACGCATCAAAGTATTTGTCGGCCTGTGCCATTCCAAACTTTTTTGCTCCGTAACGATGAATACGGATCAAGTCCTCTTTGGCTTGGTTGCTCAGTCTATATTTATTCATTAAGGGCAGACTTGGACTGTGCTAAAATCTGCTCTTTGCTATCATTGGTAAATCCGCTATTTTCGGCTTTCTCCAATTTGGCCTTGATCCAGTCGATTTGAACTTGCTGGTTCCTTGCTTGTCTGATCAGATCGTTTACAAGTTCACTTTTACTTGAATATTCCTGATTGTTGACCTGTGCCTTTAACCATTCGTCGTTTGGTTGTGTGAAAGAAATGCTCTGTCTTGCCATCTGTTTTGTTTAAATGATGCTAATTTACACCAAATTAGCATCATTTACAAGATTTTTTATATTTTTGCCAACGGCTTGGCTATGCGCAGTGCGGGGCTGCACGCACTGGCTTTTCCGGCTAGCGATCAGCCAAATCTTTTTGTTTGTCTTTATCTTTTTTGCGCCAAAGCCAAATCCAAAAGATTTGGCGGTGTTCGCAGACACGCCCAAGCCCCCGCCCCACGGACTTAAGCCCGCATTGCGTATAGCCGTTGTTATCGAATGTGGCGACACCCATGAGTAAGCACCTTGTTGTTACGTTGTCCTGTTCCGATTGCGTCAGAGTAGACAGGTTGTCCTGTGCTGCTTTCACTCAGTTTAATTCTGTGCAAGCGACTGTTCGGTGCAAAATTTTGAATTTTTTATGTTTGTTCCAGTTATTTATCTCTGTTTTTGGTATTTATTTTATTTCCGCAAAAGATTGAAGTTCATTAATTTCTAAATCAAACTTAAATCTTTTAGGTTGGTACGCAGGACTGTCAATTCCATAAATAATGTCATTTTCAATTTTTTCTAGTTGAATAACTCTAAAGGTAGTTTTCGATAATAAAACTTTCATTCCAACAGTATCGATAATAGCCAGTTTTTGTTTTCTGTCGTTAGTCCAATAAGGTATTGCTGCATTTGTTGATTCTGAATTCCACACAATTGGACCTCCATAACTATCTTTCAGCATGAACGTTTTATTTCTATTTTCAAAGTAACATTCTCCGTAAATGGGTGCTCCCATTGCAATTTCTATTGTAACACCATAATATAATTTGAACTCTCCATTTGGCGAATAAAATTCGTTTCCAAAGTCCCAGGGATTTCCTAAAGAATTTTCCATTAATAGATTTTAATTGGATGCTACTTGATAATAATCTAAATGCGACTGTTTCTTGGTTTCTAGAATGATTTAAACTTGTAGTATATTTTTCAACCTGTCTACTTTGATTACGCCACTTTTTTATCAACAATCGAAAAAATAAAATTTTGTATGTATCATTATATAGAGACGTTCAATCCTGAAATTAAGGTTTCAATCGATTATTTCTCGATTTTCTTTGTCTTGTCGAATATGTTACTTTTCGGGCGGTTCCCTTAAATATAGATTAGAAATTCCATCGTATCATTATTTTATTGTTGCCCGTCGCAATTTGAATTTTTCTTTCGGAGCCATTTTCGATAACGCCCAAGCTATAAGTAGTGCGGAGCGGATAAGCACCGGCCTTTCGGCAACGCACCTAGCAAAAGCTTTTTTTTCTGATCTATTTTTTAGTTATTAGTGCAAAATCCAAAAGATTTTGCGGAGCTGCTCGGCAAGCCCGATCCTTCTATTAAGCACCGAACCCCGCATTACTTATAGGTTTTGTTGGCAATAGTTTTAATTCAAAGAACTAATAGTCAAGTTATTATTAAGGGACACATAGTATTTGTTAAGAACCTTTACTCCCTGTTTATTATTCTCTCGAATGGTCAAAACAGTCTTGATTTCTTTAATATCTTTTTCCTTTGAACTTTCCAAAAGTTTTTCATAAGCCTGCAATTCTTTAATGTTTTTGTCTAAAAAATTTTGTGACTCTTCAACTTGGTATTTTAAATCTTTGATTGTTGCTTCTCCTTTTTTTTGGTCGGACAAAGCTGTTCCAAGTTCCTCCTTTTTTCTTTCTAATGCAAGTCCAATTCTTTTAACAAATCTCTCATAATCCAGCACTCTTTCCTTATAGTAGGGAATTTTATAAATAGTATCCAGTTCAGTCATTGATACAAACTCGTAACTGGAAGGGTCATTGATTATGCTTTTCAAATGTTTTTCAATATTCTCCTGAGCAATCTGATTAGGATTTTTAGAACACCCAAGCAATAAAATCAAAAAAAATAGATAAACGATTTTCCTATTCATGATAGCTGCATTCAAATTATTGCCAACGCCCGAGCTATAAGTAGTGCGGAGCGGACCAGTACCGAACTCCGGGCCGCGCACCTAGCAAAAGCTTTTTGTTTTGATCTATTTTTTTATCGGCGAGAGCAAAATCCAAAAGATTTTGCGGCCCCCGTTAATATGCCTCGACCTTCGGACAAGGCCCAAGCCCCGCATTACTTATAGGTTTTGTTGCCAAATCGTTTTTATTTTCGCGTACGATCCAAGGCCCGCGTACCGCTTGCGTTCCCCTCCGCCCGAGTGATAAAGCCCCGCCCACCTATGCATGTCCCTTCGCAAACTCGCTAAAATCCATTTGCGCATGAGCGGCAGGTCCACATTCCGCCCGAGTTTCGGTGTACTCAGTTATAGATTAAGCACAGACCTGAATACCCGAACAAAATGTTTGGCAACGGTATTGTATATGAAACGTAGTGCAGAAAACAAGCGACCACTTTTCGGATAAACACAAGCCGAATTTTTAAATTTTACAATTATTTTATTTTTGGCAATTCGTCAAATTTAAAAATTTGGCGACTTTCCAAAAATGACCGAACCTTTGTGTTAGCAACGACTCGCACTATGTTTTATATACGGTGTTGTAAAACGTTTTTACTCCAGATATTCAACGTCAGAACGAACTTTTTTCCGCCATTCCGTTCCGTATTTTTTGTCCATTAGTTCAAAAATCCGTTCGTTATAAACTTGAATACATTCCATATTTGGTGCTGTATCGCCAAAGTCATAATATTCTATTTTATATTTTTTCTCAAATCGGCTATCGGCTTTTCCATTTCCAATCGGTGCAATTCCGCCAACAATATATAATTTCGCTTTTTTCTTTTTCCAATCTTTTTCCGCTGTTTCTAAACTCACAAATCCGCAAGTTCCTTTTAAAATTAAATCAGCTTTTGCAACGCTATCATTAGTTTTTACCTTAAACTCTTGCGTATCATAACCCATCATTTGGATTTTGATTTTATAATCTTTGTTTGGTTCTAAATCTTTAAATTGGAAAACTCCCAAACTGTCAGTAATCGAAATTCGGTCAACTTTAGATTTATTTCCGTCGTTTATCTCCAAATATATAGTCCCGTTTGGCTTTTCATTTGTTATATCAGACTTTACTGTTCCAACAATTTCAGATTGTCCAAAACTAATTCCGCAAACCAATATTATGGTTAGTTTTAGAAGTGTTTTTATTATGTTCAGATTTTTTTTCAAATGTTTTACAACGTCTTGGCTATGCTCAGTGCGGGGCTGCACGGAACTGCATTCCCGCCACGCAAAAGCCAAAATCTTTTTGTTTTGGTTTTATCTTTTCCCG
>NZ_FNAO01000038.1 GCF_900101815.1 Pricia antarctica | reverse complement strand
ACGGCAGGGACAGCCAGTACCTGAAGGATATCGGCCTGAAAACCCAGGGACGTCTAAGGAATAACGAGCTTACAATGACGGACCTCCTGGCGGACCTTTAGATTTATACTATAAAAATAATCTATAATGATTATGATGTTGAAAAGAGGGGGTTTGGGGGAGACTCATAACTTCCAAAATGTTCATAACTTTAATACAGTATAAAGAAAGAACGGGGTGAACTTTCTGGCGGAATAGGTTTGCGGCCTCTCCTGCGTATCAGTCCCCGTTCTTGATTATTGACCGGTCGCCAAGGACCAAATAGGATTTTAGCTTGAGTTATTAAAGGTCTCAGTCTAGGCGACCATTTTAAAACACTATTAAATTATGGAAATAAAAGAAGTTATCGGCATCGATGCAAGTAAATTAATGTTGGACTGCCGTGTCCACACAAAAGGGACACAGGATGTTTTCGACAACGACCTTGGGGGCATAGCCCAAATGGTGGACTGGGCATTGGAAACAAGCGGGACAGCCAAGGAAAACCTGTTGTTCGTGTTTGAGTACACCGGCCTGTACACCCACCACCTGGTCCGGTACCTCTACGGGAATGGCTTTCTTTTGCATGTGGTTCCGGGCCTGGAGATCAAGCGCTCCCTGGGCATCTCCAGAGGGAAGGACGACAAGGCAGATGCCGAAAGGATCGCGGTGTACGGGTACCGCAAGCGGGAAGAGATCGAGCCCTTCCAAATGGCCGGGGAGTCCTTGGAGAGGATCAAGCGGTTCATGTCCATGCGCAAAAAACTGGTCGCCCAAAAGGCAGGGCACATGGCGACCCTGGGGGAACAGAGAAGAGTGCTGGATGTAAGGACAGAACAGGTACTCTTCCGAGTCCAGGAGGAACTCATAGAGGTACTCGGTCAACAGATAGCAGCCATCGAGAGGGAAATGGACGACGTCGTCGCGGCGAATCCCCGCCTGAAGGAACTCATGCGGCTGCTGACAAGCATCACAGGTATAGGGAAGGTGACCGCACGATTCATTATAGCATACACTGCCGGATTCACTGCTTTCGACCAATGGAGAAAGTTCGCCTCCTATATCGGTATTGCGCCCTACCCATACCGCTCAGGGACCAGCATAAAGGGAAGGACAAAGGTCAGCCATCTGGCCAGGAAAGAGGGCAAGGTATTGATCCATATGTGCGCCTTAACAGCCATACAGTACAGCCCGGAGATGAGGGCCTACTATGAACGGAGGCTCAAGGAGGGAAAGAACAAGATGAGCACATTGAACATCATTAGGAACAAGCTGTTGGCAAGGGTCTTTGCAGTGGCCAAAAGGGGAACGCCCTACGTGGACATCATGCGCTACGCCGCATAGCCATAGAAAATATTTATGGAAGAAAATTTGTTTTAACCATAGGATACGCTGGGTATTCCAACGGGTCCAATTACGATTTTCTGGAACAAAGGAAGGTCACCGGGTGGATACCCGTCTTCGGGAAATATAAACCCAGGATA
>NZ_FNAO01000046.1 GCF_900101815.1 Pricia antarctica | reverse complement strand
ATTTGGCAATTTAGAAAACAAAGATAATCACAAAATGCAAAAGCTTTGGCTAGGGCTTGGCGGAAAGGCCGTTGCGCGCCGACCGCCCTACTTGCTATAGCCTTGACGTTGTCTATAATTTATGAAAACACTTTTGCTAACATTCATAATTTGTCTTTTTAATTTGAATTCGACCGAAATAGTCGGAAAATATCAAATTGAAAGCAAACTCTCGTATGATACTCTTGAATTGAAAAAAGACGGAACTTATGAATATGAATCTCGTGGAGACAGTTGTTGGACGTGGTCTGACTTTTCGGTACTTGGGAATTGAAAAATGACGAATTAATACTTTATCATAACTACTCATACGAAGAAGAAACAACAGAATATATTGAGAAACTCGATAAATTCTCTCGAGATTTTGTAATATTTGAGGTTACGGATAAAAGCGGAAAACCTTTATCTGAATTTGAAGTAAAATATTCAATTAGTTATAATAAATCTCAAATCAAGAAAACCGATAAAAATGGAATTATAAAATTCGATAAATATGATATTGTTTCTGGCGGAAATGAAAATGTCGGAATTCAAATTAAATATCTAACGAACGGAAATGAAACATCTCAAAGCACAACAGTAAATGGAAATTCTGACCGAATTATTTTGAGAATTAATAGCGAGCCAAAAATAATTGACAAAAAGGAAAAGTATTTATTTTCATACAAAAACGGAATATTAAAGTCAGTTAATTTTAGATACGTTAATGAAATAAGTACGTATAAAAAACTATAGACAACACTGTGTATAATCCATTGCTGGTACTCGCTTGCTTACGAAAATCCTCGCGGATTTTCTATTCGGTTTTTATTTGCTAAATTAGTTGCTTAACCACGCAACGTATCATACACAAAACCGTTGTAAGTAATGCGGAAATCGTGCAAACCATCAAAATTCGAGCTAAAAAGCCGACGCTTGGTCAAGCACATTTATTTTTTTGCCAACGCTCAATTCCAACGCTCGAAAAAATAAAAGAGCTTGCCCTTTCCTGTAGCCTTCCCTAAAAATAGGACAGTTTAAAATTCGAATTTATTAATTTTAAATTTTAACTGTCATATGAAAAAAAGCAAGTTTAGCGAAAGCCAGATCATCAAGGCCCTCAAGGAGAACGAACAGGGTCGGACCGTTGGCGACATCTCCCGGGAAATGGG
>NZ_FNAO01000007.1 GCF_900101815.1 Pricia antarctica | reverse complement strand
ACGCTAGGTCGCATTCCAAAACCGGTCAGATAAAAGATCTGACCAATTTTGGAATGGAGAAAAAATGAACCGGACAGAGTTTAATTTACACACCCCCCGGTTATTGGCTTTTCTAAAAAACTGGATGACGATTTCAATCCAAAATCGGGCTTTGCGGCCATAATGACCTGTTCCCAAGCCGACAGTGGATGCCCTTTAATTGCGGGAGCGGAAAAACGTCTACCCATAACATTTGAAGACCCAAAAATATTTGACGGAACACCACAACAAGCCGAAAAATACAGGGAAAGAAGTCTGCAGATCGCGACCGACATGTTCTACGTTTTCTCTCAAATCAAATTTTGAAAATGACGAATAAAAAACTAGCTTTCCTAGATAGATACCTGACGTTATGGATTTTTATCGCAATGGGCCTGGGCGTTGGCATCGGCTATTTCTTGCCATCATTTCCAGAGATTGTCAACTCCTTTGGTAGGGGGAGTACAAACATTCCCATAGCCATCGGACTGATTGTGATGATGTACCCGCCCTTGGCAAAAGTGAATTACGCTCTCTTGCCAAAGGTTTTCCGAAACACCAAAATACTTTCCATATCCCTTATCCTTAATTGGATAATCGGGCCCGTTTTGATGTTCATTCTGGCCATTACATTTTTACGTGATTATCCCGATTATATGGTCGGGCTGATTTTGATTGGTCTGGCACGTTGTATTGCCATGGTACTCGTTTGGAACGACCTTGCCGAAGGCAGTAGTGAATACGGGGCAGGTCTGGTAGCATTCCCCCAGCTATCGCTTGAAATCTTGAATGGCCCGGACTCGAAATTTTCGATACGTACCTACGCTGTTGAAATGATACGAGGCATTACCATCACTGAATCTTAAAAGCCGAGCTTGATAATCATCAAATGGTGTTGCGCTCCAATATAATTCATCAGCAAATTCACCTCTATTATCTGCTCCCTGTCCAATATTGTTGTACATAAGTCGTAATTCATCCAAAGTTGGCAACCGCCATCCTTCGCCTAATTGCTCGTGAATAGTCATTGCGTCTTTCCATGTCATTGGACCTTCGTCATCCATAGAAGCGATTTTTCCCGTTTTATTCGATGGGTCAATGGCAAAAATAATACCGCCCTTATAAATATCTCCAACACCTAGTTTCAAAATAGCCGCTGCTTCCTGATTCTCCGGATTAGTTTTAGTATTGACACCAGCATCGGAAGCTACTTCTACATGCTCAATCTCCGATGGCGTAGTTGATTGTTTTTCAGAGTCTCCTGTAAATACGTAAATCAATATTCCAAAAATAACAAGGGCCGCGATTAAGAACTCAGGGCGAACTCTTCTTTTTTTCTCTGTGCTTATCTTCCGTTTCTCTTTTTTTAAAAATTGATTGATCGCTTTAGTATTTTTGACTTGATAATTTTTTAAAAAAAGACGGTTTTTTATAAAGAATCTTTTCAGCTCCTTAACTAGTTCCCCAAGTCTTTTTTCCTCTACTGCCACTTTGGCTTTCGCTTCATTAAAAATTTGATTGACTGCTGTGGCGCTTATCACGTGATACTTTTGAACTGCGGAGCGATTTTTTTTCATGACTCTTTTCAGCGCCGAAACTATTTCCTCCAGTCTTTTTTCCCGTTCCGCCTTTCTTTGGGATTTTGATATTTTGACGCGTCTTTTCTCCTCTAATACCATTCGAGCTTTTGCTTCTTCATTGCCCCGCATTTTTTCTTGAACCACTTTTTTGGCCTCGATCGTTTTTGCGGTTTTAAATTGATAGTTATATTCTGCAAGGCCATTTTTTTTCGTGACTTTTTTCTGTGCTGCAAGTATTTCCCCCGGTCCTTTTTCCCGTTCCGTCTCTCGTTGTAATTGTGTTATTTCGCCGCGCCTTTTCTCCTCTAATACCATTTGGGCTTTTGCTTCTTCATTGCCCCGCCTTTCTTCTTGAACTACTCTTTTGGCCTCGACTACTTTTGCGGTTTTAAATTGATAATTATATCTTGATAAGCCATTTTTTTTCGTGACTTTTTTCTGTACTGCAACAATTTCCTCCCGTCTTTTTTCCCGTTCCGTCTCTCGTTGTAATTGTGTTATTTCGCCGCGCCTTTTCTCCTCTGCTGCCATTTGGGCTTTTGCTTCTTCATTGCCCCGAATTTCTTCTTGAACTACTCTTTTGACCTCAATCCCTTCTTCAATTTTTTTACCTTTTTTCGCTTTTTCTTTAAGGCTTTTCTCCTTTTCAATTCTTTTTTGAATTTCGGCTTTCTGCCTTAGCCTTTTCTCCTTCCTAATGACTTCTTTGGCTTCAGTGGCTTCAGCCTCTTCGCTAAATGTACTATTCTCTTCGACTCTTATTTTTGTTTCAGTTTCTTTTTTAACTTTTCTCTCCTTCTCTTCGTTGTTGTTGACTTCTGCTTCTTCGAAAAAATCAATCACAATTTGCTCTTCTTTCTTTGTATTCAGTATTTTCTTCCCTCCTCTTTTTGCGGATTCTTCTAGATCCCTCTTTTTGGTCGATGAAGCAAGTAAACCCCTAACATAATAGGCGACTTGCGTAAAAGTTTTGTCTGTTGGGTTCCAATCGTCTATTTGCTTCTCATCTTTGTGAAAGACCAGTAGTTCACTAAAATTAAAATTATAGTCGTTGAAGGTAAATTCAACGTTCCATGGGCAATCATCGAGAACTAAGGGTATAATGATAGCCTTGCCCTCTTTATAGCGGTCTACGACCATTTTAAATTCATCTTGCTTGATAAATTCAGAATACATAAAAGTATTGCTCAGTAAAAACAGGAATACATCCGCATGGTTTAATCGTGATACATTTCGTGGTGTCCATGGTTGCCCTCTATTAATGACATCGTCACTCCAAATAGCAATATTGAAATCCTTTTCAAGAGGTTTTAAGTGAAGTAAAAGTGACGGTAACACATCTTTATCTTCGTTGGCATAAATCGCAAAGATATTTTTTGTTGAATTCATTTAAAAAGTAATTGTAAGTAAAATCTTGGTATAAATTAAAGTTAAAAACTACTTAAAGTTTTTAGTTTGAGAAATTCTCTTCTTCCCCTGAAAAATAGGGAATTATATTAGTATAAGTGGTATTAGTAATGAATTTTTTTTCGTTTTGAACAGGTATATCAATTGCAACGTAAATACTCATTTTTTGAAGGCATTGGTCAACAGAAATTTTTGCTTTTTCGGCACAGCTATTTTCTGATTGTTATTGGCACTCCTCTTGCTCGATACAATAAGAGACCGTCTACGAAAAAGGATTAGAAAAAGGGAGTTTAATAAACGCAATCATATCGAGGGCAATTTCGGTAAGACCAAGCAGGATTACGGACCGAACAATATCCAGTGGCAGGCAATTCTTCAGTCGATAACCAGGCCGATAGAAAGACAAAGTGGGAGGGCGATATCGGATTTGATGCTAAAATGACCCTGTCAACCTCTCTAAATATGGATTTTACCGTAAATCCTGATTATTCCCAGGTAAACGCAGATTAACAAGTAACGAACCTCATCGTTTTGAACTCCTTTTCCCCGAAAGAAGACAATTCCTTCTTGAAAACACTCCTTTGTTCGCTAACCTTGAAACACAGGATATCCAACCTTTTTTTTCAAGACGACTGGGGCTCAATGTACCCGTATTTGCGGGTGGGAGGTTAAGTGGGAAACTAGGTGACGACTGGCGAATCGGAGTTATGGATATGCAAACGGGATTACGGGATTATAGGCCTTCTACCAATTTTGCAGCTGCCGTATTGCAGAGACAAGTTTTTAGCAGGTCAAATATTTTGGCATTTCTTGTCAACAAATCGGCTACAGGAACTTATAACGACTCATTGGACTCATTGTATTCTGAGTATAACAAAAACGCTGTCGCTGGATTGGAATATAATGTGGCAAGTTTGCTCCTTTCCTAATACCGGACGCGATTCAGCCTTATCGATCTTTGCCCGTCTTTCTCTATTATCATAACCTCTTGAATCGAAATTTTCCGTTGTTAGGGCATGGCCCGATTGGGACAATGCGCTCATACCCGCCCCCAATACCAGATCTTTCTTTAAAAAATCACGTCTCCTTTAACTCATCTCATTACATTTATTCATAATTCAGGAAAATACAACTGCGAATTTCTAGGAACAACCAAGTCGTCAATATGTCCTGAAGCATCATTCCGTAAACTTATAAAATGTAAGTTTGTCCACTGGCTGAGATATCAATTGGCCATGGGTACTTCCATTATTAGCACCTTGGTGCCCGCTTCCACCAGGAGGTCGATTTTTTCGGCTTTTTCAACTGAAAGGCCATCCCTCTTGCCAAGAGATTCTCCATTGACGTTGCAACTGCCTTCTAAAAGAAAAAGGTACACCCCATGATCCGAATCTTTTAGCGTATAGGAAAGTTCCGTCTTGGCATCGAAACTTCCCAAATTGAACCAGGCATCCTGATTGATCCATACCCCATCATCGTTTTTATCCGGGGAAACGATTTGGTGGAACCTATTGGTCATATCCGCGTCGTTCAAGGTAATCTGATCATACCGAGGTTCAACGTTCGCCTTATTGGGTACGACCCAGATTTGAAGGAATTTTACCTTGTTTACCTTACTGTGGTTGTATTCACTATGCTTTACTCCGGTGCCCGCACTCATGATCTGAATGTCGCCGTTGCGGATGACAGTGGTGTTCCCTATATCGTCCTTATGCTCCAAATCTCCCTCTAAGGGAATGGAAATAATTTCCATATTACTGTGACCGTGCGTTCCAAAGCCCATCCCTGCGGATACCTCGTCGTCGTTCAATACCCTTAGCGTTCCGAAGCCCATACGTTTCGGGTCGTAGTAATTCGCAAAACTAAAGGAGTGGTAACTATTGAGCCAACCGTGGTTGGCATGCCCTCTGGAGTCGGCCTTGTACAATGTCGTTTTCATAACTGTTCTTTATTTAAAAATTATCCTTCGGATATCCTGCGATATTCATTCCCTTCAATACCCATTCATTGCGTTCGGGATGGCGTTTGATTTACATGGCCACGAACGGGCACATCGAGATAAGCGTACGATTTCTCGATTTGATATCCTCCAGCTATCCGCAGCTCTCGCATCGGGCATTTCGGGTTCTTTTTTACCGGAAAATCGGACAACAGTAACCACATATGATGCCAATAGATATGTCCTGGGTTTTTTTGTCAAATTCGAGTATGGGCCTCAATCTATCCGAAACGTTTGCTTATCCGGGCCAACACCTTTTATGGTCAATGATTTCCATTCCTTGGGAAGTATCGGATTTTTCTGAACGATTCCCCCATCAGAAAAATCAAGACCGGCGAAACCAAAAAGAACGGTCTGTAACATGCCGCCTGCGCCAGTAGCGAAATAGGAGAAATTGCTGGTCGCAACTTCGGAAAGCGCACCAAAAGGGGGTTGCTGGTTCGGCACATAACTCTCCTTGAACAGGCGATACGCATTAGCTGCATCCCCTTGTCTGGCATAAAGCACCGCAAAGATAGATTTACCCATTGCCGGCCCTTCTTTAGAAAGTTTGGGTTCATAGTATTGCAGGTCCCTTAGGATGGCCTCTTCCTCATTTACAATGGACAGTGGGTAAGACAATAGATTCACATCGGCCTGTTTTATAATCTCACCATTATAATCGTCATGCTCTTTTGTAACGCCGTCGGCAAAACGGAGTATTTTTAAATTATCCGCGACATCCTTCCATTCTGGATTGGGGTCATTTCCCAACTCCTCCGCAGCTTTTATGGCATAATTGAGCGCGGTAATCGCCGCACCGTTTGTAAAGGCATTGTCATTTACGTTTGGTGCAAACTCATTGGCACCGACCACATTGTTGATGGAGTAGCTCCCATCTGCATTTCCAGTCACCCGACTTACCCAAAAATCCGCGATTTCGGAAATCGTCTTATATCCTTTTTCCTTAAGCCAGTTTTTGTCCTTCGTTACGCGATAATAGTTCCAGAAGGCGATAGCGATATCTGCGGTTATATGATGTTCGAACGGTCCGGTAAGCGCGAACGGCGGTGTAGCCTCTTCGCCTGTATCATCACTTTCCCATGGGAACATGGCGCCGTCATAACCGTAATTGATAGCACGTTGTTGCGCCTGTGGCAATCTATCCGAGCGATAGTTGACCAGCGAACGGGCGATATCCTGATTGAACAACACTAAAGGCGGAAACATCCACAGCTCAGCATCCCAAAAAATATGTCCGTTATACGGTGTTTGTAACGAAAGGCCCATCGGAGCGATACTCAAGTCGGAATCGCCGCGGCCAAACGCATATAAATGATAGAGTGCCAAACGCACATCTTGCTGTGACGTCAGATCTCCCTCGATTTCGATATCGCCTTCCCATAACTCGGACCATAATTTTTTATGTTGCTTTAACAACACCTCCCTGCTGTTCAACAAATTATAGATGACCATCCGTTCGGATTCGGATTTTGGATCCGAAAAATCCTTACTGGTGCATTGTGCGCCTGTCCAAGCAAATTCTAAAACCTCATTTTTTCCTATTTCTTTATTGAAGAAAAGCGCGTTTTCGTAATCGCCCATAACTATGTGTTTTAATTCTGGTCTTTGATCTTCCCTTGACGAGTTAATGGCATGCCAAATGAATGTGGCTGACGTACTCACCAAATGTTTTCCGAAAGGACTCATTGCCTTTGATTGCAAAATAGGCATTGTGGTTTCCACATCTTTTAAAACTTGATAGGTATTGGTCGGTTTTTGATATTCCTTTGGTGTGATAATTTTACCGGCGACTCTCAAGTCCAAAGCTTTCTCGGCCGCTACTTTTACATCGATGTATCCTGTATATTGAAGATTGCGTAGCGCGTAAATCGTACAGGAAATTGTTGCCTTATTCTTAAACCTAAAAGAGGTCGTAAAAGAAGCTTCATGCATATGCATGGTCTGTTTCCAATCACTGATATTGTTTTCTGTTATTTTTTCACCATCTATATACATATCAAGATTGCCGAAATTCATTCCGTGCAAAATCTGGCTTACCTTCAGGTTTGGATCCACGTCATAAACATTATTAAGCACGACGTGTTGAATTTCCAAAGGCTTTTTTGAGGTAAGCATTCCAATCCGTCCATTTGAAATGGCAATACCCGTATAATCTGTATGGTCATTGACCTCAAGATTCCATTCGTCGTTTTGCGCTGTTAAAATGGTGCTTGATAGTACAAGGACTAATAAAATGATTAGTTTTTTCATTCTATACGTATTGGTTGTGCCTAGAATGTAAAGATATACATATGGATGGCCAAAAACACTTTAAAATCATTTGCTCTTGGAAGCACATTGAAATCTATAGGATAACCTAAAGTTTTAGGTTTACTGGTTTTTAAATTTACCAGGTGGTTGGAGTGTTCCATCCGATGTATCAACGACCAATACCCAGTCATTTCCCTTTCCAGAGGATGGAGGATGAATGGAAACCTCTGTATTTTTTTGGAAAGGATGTCCTTTAAAGGAATTTCCAGTGCGCGGGTCGAACCACCAAGAAGTGAATGAATTTCCCTTTAAATTCGATATGGAGATTTTTCGCTCATGCCCTGTTGGAAAGTAGACCATGGCAAAAGATCCCTCATTATCTCTTGTTGCAATTACATAATTTTCATCATCTTCCTGTTTATCGAGCACTATTGAATTATCTGGAACCCTATTGAGGAACGGTCGTGATAAAAAAAGGTTTTTAAGATGTTTGACCTGATTGGCCATTGGCAAATCTAAAGCCTGTTGCCATGGTCGCAATGGTCCATTGATTCCTTCTTCATCCAGCGTGTACATTTGCCAAACATCATGACATCCATAAGTTTGACCGAAGGCTCCTGCAAAAACGTTCCAGTACATGATTCTTCGTATATCATCTGCAACGCTATAGCCCAGCTCTTTGGCGTTAAAACAATTCGGGTGGTCTTCATATAAAGGTTCACCATCCAATACCGGCTTAACTATTTTCAATTCATAATCGCTTTTTATTAGTTGGTAGGTAGGTTGATTGGCACAATGGCCGGTCTGATGCATGTTGAAATCAAGCCAGGGTTGTTCATGAAACCATTGTGAAGACCCGCCATTTTTGTCCGGCTGAGGATGAAAAGTCATCAGCGTATATTTGTATCCTCCGGCCGCTTCGGCTATACCTTCTGCCATTTCATTCCAGATGGCCACGTCGTCGGTTCCATTTCTAGGGTTTCTATCGCCGCCGATTACCCAAATGATATTATCTTTATCCTTGTAACGGCTTCCTATCCATTTTCCAAAAGTCTTCGAGTTTTTCATAGTGAATACTTCCGGACCGGTTCCCCAGCTGTTCTTGAAGACCTTATCGCCCCAAGTGGGCAAAAGTGCAATGTACATACCTAGACTTTCTGCTTTGTCGATGACGTAATCAATATGTCGGAAATATTCCGAATTGGGCTTGGCGGGATTGTTATCTATCAATGGAACCTGTCCATATCGATTGGGTTCATTCAGTCCATTTAGCTCAGCGAGAGCAACTGCCTGAATAACATTGAAGCCTTGTGATTTTCTTTTGGCCAGATACATATCAACTTCTTCACGGGTACATCTATGAAAGAGTTCCCACGCGGTATCCGCCATCCAGAAAAACGGTTCGTTGTTTTCTGTAACGAGAAACCGACCGTTTTCAGATACTTTTAAATTTTGCGAGGAGCAAAAAATCGAAACACCGAAAGTCAATAAAATAAGAAAAGATGCACGCATAGTAGAACATTTTTTCTAAAGTAATTCTATCTCTTGAAAGTCAAAAATTGTTTTAAAGAAAAATAATTCAAATTTTTGGGCCTTACAACTTTACCAAGTAAAGTTAATAATCAGTTTGTTTAAAGAAAGTAATGAATTTGAAACTGGAGTCTTATTAAAACGAACGCGGCTGTTGCGGAACTCCCATAAATATCAATTTTTGTTTAAAGTGCACCATTTACGGTGTTTTAATGTATTCTCGTTGATTGGGCTTTTAAGGGACACAATAAACTGCTCTAAAATGAACTAGCTCGTCAGTATCCAACTTATTCCAAGAAACATTAAAAATTATCCTTGAAAGTTCTCGTCAGAGCTCCCCGAGAATCCAAATGTTAAAGTCCTTTGTTAGTGGATTTTGAATAGGATAGCATATAAATAAGATACCTAATAGGACACGTTCGATATGAAATTTGATGCGTTTGGGACGGTTTTGTAGTAAAGTTCCTAAATACAAAAACCCTGATAATGAATTAATTATCAGGGTTTAAATGTTGATAAAATGTTAAAGTCGGGGTGGCAGAGTTAGAACCCTATCCACATTCATTTGATAACCAATCTGTTACAATATATTTTCTAAAACAGGACACTTGATAGGACACGTATCCCGGCGTTTTGATGCTTTCGTCCAGTAAATATAGAAAAGGAATATCAAATGAATTTAAAGGAGTGTAAATTTTATTCATTCCATCCTTTATTTGCACTTTCAATAGAATATTACTTTGGGAAAACTTTATATATATCATTGCGTTTTAGAAGCCTTGCTAATTCAACACAATCGTTTTCTTTATACAGTCCTATTCTATAATCACCAATTCTTATCCGGTAAGCGATGGAGTAGCCTTTCATTTTTTTTGCCCCAGCAATTTCTTCTAAACTTTTGGCAGCTTCAATTTTAAGAATCAATTTCCTGATCTTTGATTTTAGCCGATTATCCTTGACCTTCTTAATATCACTAAGAAAACTCTTTAGGAATATGACTTTCATTCGCCTAAGGCATTCATTACTTCTTCTCTACTGACAGTTTCAGTCCTATCAACTTGTTGCATTAGTAAAAGAAGTCCTAAATCTTCTTTTTGTTCATCTGAAAGAGCATTCAACCGTTCTTTCTCTTTTTGTTCCACAAAAAAAGATATTGCTTTTTCCATAAGAGCCTTCACACTCATATTCTCAAATGCCGATAAGATTTTAAGTTTAGTCAAAATTGTTTCGTCAATGTCTATGTTTTTTTTCATGATCATCATTTTATAAAACAAAAATACTTAAAATATATTATATATCTAATATACTTTTTATATAATTAAAATCTAATATTTTGACAAGTACTAAATGACTTAGATGTGCATCGTTTGTTTGAACTTTGATACTGATTAAGTGAGTATCCCCCAAAAAATAGTATATTTTTTATGACCAAATAAGTTCTAGGTCTAAAAGGTAAACTTCTCGTCCGAGTTCCCCGAGATTCCAAATGTTAAAGACCTTTGTTCATAGACCTTTGAATTATAACATCAAAAAAAGTTCAATGAACACTAAAATTTTAAACTATAGGAAGTAAAAATTAAGTAAAAGATTAAGTTTACCAAGGATTTATGACACTGAACAGTCCCATATATCAGCCAAAATATTGTACAATCCCAAAGGCTAGTTATTTTCATTTGATAAATTAGAGGATAACATAGGATACTGCCGGAATTTAAATGTTTAACATAGACGGAAATGAACAAGTGTCCATTTTACTCTATAACGAGACTTTATTATGAAACGATCTGAAATAAATAGACTTCAAATGGAAGCGGTTGATTTTTTTCAAAAACATCATTTTTATTTACCAAAGTGGGCATTTTGGTCAAAAGAAACCTGGCAGACCAAAAGTGATTTAGCCTCAGAAATAGTTGATAAAAAGCTTGGATGGGACATTACGGATTTTGGCCTTGGAAATTTTGAAAAATACGGACTACTTCTTTTTACAATACGAAATGGAATATTTGGCAGGGAAAATACTAAACCCTATGCTGAAAAAATTATGATCGTCCGCGAAGCGCAAGTAACGCCATGGCATTTTCATTGGGTCAAAACGGAAGATATTATCAATCGCGGAGGCGGAAATTTAATAATTGAATTAAGTAATGCAACAGTAGATGAGCAGTTGGCTAACTCACCAGTTCATGTCCAAATTGATGGAATTACCCATATCTTAAATCGAAATGAGAAAGTAATACTGGAGCCGGGTGAAAGCATCTGTCTTCCACCTTATTTGTATCATACATTTTACGGAGAATCTGAAACTGTTTTAGTAGGTGAGGTGTCAAGTGTGAATGATGATAATCAGGATAATAGGTTTCTGGAAAACCTTGGTCGTTTTCCAAAAATTGAGGAGGATAAGCCATTATTATATTCTTTATGTAACGAGTATCCAAATTGATTTTAATCTATGTATAACAATCTTAATTAGATAAAATGGAGGTCAGGTTATGAAAAAAGTATTTAGAGCGAATAACATCATGATAATTGTTGGCTTGGCGTTGACAGCCTTGTTGTTTTTCAGATGTTCGGATAATAGAAAACTAGGCCCCCTTGTGTTACAGGCGCTTGATTATACAGAGAATCCCATTGATATTCCGAATCCGGACAGAGGTGCCTATCGCGGCCGTTGGCAGAATATATCGCCGAATTCGGTGAACGAGAACAATTCGCCTTTTGGTATAACGCCTGAAGTAGATCACCGGGTTCCAGTTGACATAAATTCTGTGCTATATCATGGAAGACAGGTACCGCCTGTGGAAGGTGATGATATCGAAGAAACTGAATTTTATAATGGTGTTAATCAAAACGTTAACCCATACCTTGGCGGTACCGAGATATCTGCCCTTCCTTCCATATCCTTTATGTGTTTTGATTTGTGCAACTTTTCTTCGAACGCCTTCCTATCGGCGAAAGATGCCTTTGGTTACAAGGATGATGGCTTGTTTTCAGATTCTGAGACCGGAGCCACAAGAACAGGAAAAACCCAACCTTTAACACCGTTTGCACTTGATTATATGAGAGGCCTCCTTCAGAAGGTGAGAGATGGAAACGGTGTGGCCTTTGTGAAATTTTCGTATGACGGCAACGGGTTCAATTATATTGAATCCCATAAGTATCCCAACCTAAATCTCACCCAAGGACTCATACATGGACCTGAACCAACATTCGTTACGGATAATAATCCATCGGCCATGTGTAATATACCCGGTCATGAGGACAAAAACTGGATTCAATATCATATTTGGCAGCTTAAACCTATTTTTGAAGAATACGAAGACGTTATCATGTCTGTTAAAACTGGCATGCTAGGTCCATGGGGCGAACAACACTCATCGCCAGAAGCTCAAAGTGTGGATGCTTACAAGATGCTTTTGGATGCATATCTGGACGCTGTTCCCGCTTCGCGTGCACTTTTAACACATGCGGGCGGTTTTCTGGCATGGTATAACGAAACATATGGGACCGCCTACACCTTTACTACTATAGACACCATGCCGATTCCGCCAAACGGCTCGCCAGAAGGGCGTTTTGGTTTTTTCAACGATAGTTATGCAGCTGGTAGCTGGGGTGATAATGGATCGATTTCCGAAGGGAATCCCATGATCGAAAGCAGATACGGTAGTAGTGCATATGATCGTTACAAAGTTGTTAAATGGTTCAATAAACAAAACCAAATTCTACAAGGTGAAGGAGGAATCGGCGATAATGTTTTCGGCAATATGCCAGGCGCTATTATGGAAGCCAATCAACTCAGGACAACTGCTTTGAACATGAGACATGGCAGATATAACCAATGGAACGATTTTATCTATAACGAAGCAAACGTTACTAAGCCGGTCCAATTCCCAGCCAACGAAGAAGAGTTAAACGGAAGGGCCTTTACCGGAGAAATAAAAAAGGCAATCTTTGACCCGGTATATGACGGGAGGACGGGACTAGAATATTTTCGCGACAGACTGGGTTACCGGTTAGTATTGCGTGAGGCCAATGTAAGTGAATTTGTAATGCAGAATGGGGGTACTCTAAGGTTCGAAGGGAAAATCCAAAATGTGGGCTTTGGGAATGTAGTAAACGAGAAAAAAGTGTCTGTTATTCTGAAGTCCAAAGATGGTTCTAACTCCTACGTGGCAGCTACGAACCTGGACGCAAGGGAATGGCTGACTGATGAAAACGGAAACGGCAGACCAGACAATACTTCTGCATGGCGTGATTTGAACTTCTCGATTAAGGTGGACGCATTTGGTGAGGTGCCTCGTGGTGACTATGATATTTTCTTGAAGATCAACGATCCTAAAGAAACTAGCACTAACAAACGTTGTATACAGTTTGCGAATCACAAAATTTGGAATACTTCCCTTGGTGCAAACTTAATTGGGTCAACTACAGTTACCCAATAGATTAAATCGGCAAGGACGTATATTTTTATTGAAGGTTGGATAATGAAAAAAGTGGTTAGAATAATGCAAATTCTGAGTGGTCTTTAGAATCTTGGACAAGGTGTTGGAAAAAGTTAAAATGAGAATCCAAAAATAGACTCCATAAAGAATGGTGTAAAATTTAACTTATAAATAAAGGTAGAACCTATGATAATCAGAATTTTAGTGTTGTCCGCGATTTTTATGCACATCGCTATTGGCCAGAAAAAGAAAAAGCAAGAATTTGCTAATAAAAATACTAATACCACTTTGCGGATGCAAAGTGAGGAGAGGGTTACCTGGAATCCAGAGCGCGAAGAAATGGAGTTTAATCTGTCAGAGTTGTCAGGATTGATAAATTTTAGTAAAAGCCACCACTTTAGCGAGGTGCGACATACACCTTCGAACTTGCTGATTAGTCCTGATGGAAGCGGAATGGAACATGTAGGTTTATTGAACTTTTTTCGTGTGTTGATTAGTGGCGGGTATTTGACCGAGCTCAGGGCAGAAAAGCCGCTCGTAAAACCGGAGAAAGATGGAGTCACCCTAACTTGGTTACCTACTATTAGACGTCAGGCAAATGTGACCATCAGGTTTACTTTCCGCGAACCGAACATTATTGATATGGATATGTCAGTGGAGACTCTCACCAATTATCCCGGCTTCGAGATTCTGCTGTCGGCCTACTTAGCACCCGGCTTTGTATCAGGAGCTTATGTCGCCAAAGAAGAGTTTGGACCTGTGGTGCCAGAACAGATTCGCATTATCGACCAACCTATGATTCACGGCATATGGCCATTCTTTCCCCGGGATGAAGCCGCGGCTAACTTGCTCACCGATGGACGACACCAAAAAGGCCGTTGGTACTGGCGGATGGCAGTCGGACGACGCTACGGCCTGCCCATGGCATTTTTCAATAAAGGTGACGTCGATGTTCTCGTAATGGGACGCCCGGAAGATGTGTACGCCGTCGGAGCTACCTACAAAGGAAATCCAGAATCCGACGACATTGCCGCACACCGCAGTCTCTATCTTTCCTTGTTTGGTGAAGATCTCGTTGCTGGAGAAGGGAGGCGAACACAAATGCGAATGATCATCGGAAAATTTGGAAGCGACCCTAATAAACATGCTGCCCTTTATGAAGCATTTCTGATTGATGTAAAGTTAAAGCCTCGCTTTCACGAAAGCACCCCTCAATATGAAGACGACACCATCAAATGATTTAGTGGACTTCTAAGGGTTCTGTCGCATCCAAGCTAACAAAAACTAAACATTTACATTTGTCAGCAAAAAAAGAAATTTTCAAAGGCCATTGTTTTCCCAAATCAATCATATAGGACACGTTCGATATGAAATTCGATGCGTTTGGGACGGTTTTGTAGTAAATTTCATAAAAACAAAAACCCTGACAATCAATTGATTGTCAGGGTTAATATGTTAACAAAATGTTAAAAGTCGGGGTGGCAGGATTCGAACCTGCGACCTCCTGCTCCCAAAGCAGGCGCGATAACCGGGCTACGCTACACCCCGAATCGGTTATGAAATTCAATACTGCTCTCTCGCAGAATCTAGCGGAGAGACAGGGATTCGAACCCTGGGTACCCTTTTGGGGTACGACGATTTAGCAAACCGTTCCTTTCGGCCACTCAGGCACCTCTCCTAAATTTTTAATGAACATTGCCCGAAAGCGGTTGCAAATGTACATTTTTACAATACTATAAAGCAACTATTTTTTTGATTTTTTTTGTCGAAATTTAGTCGATACTATCCATTGGATTACATTACATTCTCAACGAACGGGGAATCTTGTAATAGCTATCATTCAGGATATTCTATTCGTAAATGATAAATATTTGTCAGTTTTTGTTTCAGTATTTTCTTTATCTGCTCGATTTCCTTGAAAGTGATGTTTGCGTTTATAAACTGATCGGCCGCCATTTGACCAGCAATTATTTTGTCTACGAACTCGTCGATAATCAAAAAGGTCGGGTTCTTTAAACTTTTGGATGCGGCCTCGACAGAATCGGACATCATCAAAATGGCAGTTTCCTTGGAAAAAGGTAAGGGTCCTGGATACCTAAACTCACTTTTATGGACATCATCTTCTAAATCTTGCTGTTTTTTAAAAAAATAATAGACCAAAGTAGTACCATGATGCGTCCGTATGAAATCGATTACCCGGTCGGGTAAATTATTCTTTCGGGCCATTTCTATACCGTCAATTACATGATCTATAATAATTCTTGCGCTATCCTTCGGTAATAATTCATCATGCGGATTAACGTTGGTAATCTGATTTTCGGTGAAATAGCTCGGGTGCAGCATCTTTCCAATATCGTGGTACAGGGCTCCTACCCTAACGAGCATGGCATTGGCCCCGATTTCATTGGCTGCCGCTTCTGCGAGATTGGCGACCTGAAGGCTATGATGAAAGGTGCCCGGTGCCTTATTCGAGAGTTCCTTCAACAATTTGGAGTTCGTATCCGACAATTCCAATAAGGATACATCGGAGACCAACCCAAAGACTTTCTCGTAGACATAGATCAGGGGCTGTACGAACAGAGTAATCATGCCGGTCAATAAAAACAGGCTCAAAGTAAACCACATAATATTGTTGAGATTACCCTCGTGTATGAGATGAAAGGCGAGATATCCTATCACGTAGATTAAGGTAATCTGCCCTACGGTTATAAAAAGATTGGCTCTTTTATAAAGTTCGGATACCGTCAATATGGTGACGATACCGGCGATTATCTGTAGAAAAATGTATTCAAAACTATTGGGCACCACAAAACCTAATATCAATACCGTAAGTACATGCACCAAAAGTCCCAATCGGGCATCGAAAAATGTTTTCAGTATTAAGGGCAGGATGCATAAAGGAACTGCGAATACGTAGTTTTCTTCGTATTTAACCACTAAGGTGGTGATAAATACCATCAAAAGAATATTGAAAAATATAAAGGTTACCTTGGTATTGTGATCAAAAATATCTGGTCGGTATTTATGGAGAAATAAAAACAGCATCAATAACACCAGTGCCACGAGTACTGTATATCCGAAAAGAATGTAATAGTAGTTGTGCGCTGCCCATAGTTCGGATTCGTATTCTGCTTTGAGTGAATTTAATATTTTTAGGTTTTCGGCCTCCACCACTTCACCCTTGGCGACAATCAACTTTCCTTCGTCGACGGAACCCCTAGTGGTAGAAATATTCGAAAGTTCATCTTGCAGGCCTTTTTCCGAAACATTCTGGTCATAGGACACGTTGGGCCTAACTATGTTAAAAAACAGCTGTTGATAGCTCTCCTCGAAGTCCGTCAGCTTATTTTTATTTAAAATGGTCTTTACTACAGTTTCCAAATTTTGGATGCGGACGAGATCTTTGAACTGAATCGGGCTAGCCTCGTTGTTCCTGACCAGATAGATTTTTTTGCGGGACTGCTTGCCGTTCGTCTTTTCTAAAATCCCGTTTAAATAGAGACTGTCCAAAATTTCATTCCCCGCCTTTTCAAGAGCCCTTAATCCATTGGCGCTATATTTTGGCGTTGGAAAAGCAACGGGGAATTCCTTTTCAAAATTGGCGTAGACCCCTTTCTTGATGGAATCGTTATAACGGAAATACACGATGCTGTTCCGTTGTACCGAATCTTGCTCTCGGGAAAGCTCTTCACTATTTTTTATTAAAGAAAAATCGAAGGGGGCGTACAGGTTTTCATACTGCCAAGGCTTCCCTTTTTGAAATTCATATTTAAACTTTCCGCCTTTTGGAAAGAAGAAAACGATGCAGGCGACCGAGACCACATATAAGAAGTATTTATATACGAGGGATTGATTTCTAAAAATCCGGTCCAAAATTTTCTGCATGGAAACGATATCTGCATCAAAAATAGAAAATATACTCGTGCCATTTAGAAATTCCGGGATTTTGGCAAATTTGTTTTTTTCTTTGACAATGCAATATTCTCAAACTTAGCCGTAGTTATGGCTGAAAATTTTAACGCCACAAAAGGGAAACGAAAGAGACAAAAACCGTGATTTCTAAGCACAAGGAATTTACACTCCTGCTATATCAGCTTGACCTGCGAAGCGTTTTGCGTACCTACGGATATAATTCAGACCAAATGGGTAATCTTAGTTGAGCCTGGTACCGACATCCCGAATAACACATTAATTTCCTAATTTTGAATTTGCTAATTTTACGGACAGAATCCGAGAACGTATGAATGAAGTGGTAATAGTTTCGGTGGCACGTACACCGATAGGAAGTTTTATGGGATCGTTATCTACCATTCCCGCCCCAAAATTAGGCGCAATCGCGATTAAGGGGGCTTTGGAGAAAATTAATTTGAATCCCGATTTGGTAGACGAAGTGCTTATGGGAAACGTGGTACAAGCGGGTACGGGCCAAGCTCCGGCGCGCCAGGCTGCTCTTTTTGCGGGACTTCCCAATTCGGTGCCGTGTACTACGATCAATAAGGTATGTGCTTCGGGTATGAAAGCCGTGACGCAGGCCGCACAGGCTATAGCTTTGGGGGATATTTCGATTGCTGTTGCCGGAGGAATGGAAAACATGAGCCTTATTCCCCACTACATATATCTGCGCAACGGGCAAAAATTCGGCCCGGCTACCTTGATAGATGGTATGCAAAAGGATGGCCTTGTTGACGTTTACGATCAAAATGCCATGGGTGTTTGTGCCGATGCCTGTGCTTCCGAACACCAGTTCAGCAGGAAAGATCAGGACAATTACGCCATTCAATCCTATAAAAGATCGGCGGAAGCCTGGAAAAACGGAAAGTTCGACAATGAGGTCGTTCCCGTTGAAGTACCCCAGCGCCGCGGAGAGCCCGTAGTGGTTTCCGAAGACGAGGAATTTAAAAACGTAAAAATCGATAAAATCCCTGATTTGCGACCTGCATTCTCAAAAGACGGCACCGTGACCGCTGCCAATGCATCCACCATAAACGACGGGGCGGCCGCCCTTGTGCTTATGAGCGCTGAAAAGGCTAAAGAATTAAATCTCGAGCCTTTGGCAACGATCCGAGGCTATGCCGATGCCGCGCAAGAGCCCAAATGGTTTACCACCGCACCGGCAAAGGCTTTGCCAAAGGCGATTGCCAAAGCAGGACTGCAAATTAAGGACATTGATTTTTTCGAATTCAACGAAGCTTTTGCCGTAGTAGGACTGGCCAATATGAAATTACTGGGACTTACGGACAAAAATGTCAACGTGAACGGAGGTGCCGTTTCCCTAGGCCATCCCTTGGGCTGTTCCGGCGCCCGAATTTTGATTACACTGCTCGGGGTACTACAACAGAACAATGCCAAGATAGGGGCGGCGGCCATCTGTAATGGCGGTGGCGGGGCTTCCGCAATAATCATAGAAAGACATAACAAGTAGATACGTCAGTAAGCCTCGCCCATGCAATTTGGTATTTGTCCCCTAAGTATAGTTTCCGTCCGATCAAGTGCCGACGACACTTCTGAAATGGTTTCGCAAGTTTTGTACGGGGAACATTTTAAAGTTTTGGAATGCCGTAAATTTTGGAGCAAAATCCGTATCGCTTTTGACGGTTGTGAGGGATGGATGAGCAACCATCAAATTAAATTTATAGAACAGGATATTTTCAATACCCTTGAAAAAGCAAAAAATCCTCTTTACAGCAACGACCTCGTTTCCTTCGTAGAAACCGAAGAGTCCATTCTACTCCCCATTCTATTGGGATCCTCGTCGCAAAACGCTTCCTTATTGTCGCATAAGTTTGACGGAAACCATCTCCCTAGAAATAGCAAAAAGGCGAATCTTGTGCAAACCGCACTACTCTTTTTGAACGCCCCTTATCTCTGGGGCGGCAAGACCCCATTCGGTATCGACGCCTCAGGTTTTACCCAGATGGTCTATAAAATTAACGGATGCCGACTTCTAAGAAAGGTTCAGGAACAATCGGAACAGGGCAGTCCGCTTAGTTTTATCGAGGAAAGTGAAGCAGGCGATCTGGTGTTTTTTGATAATAACGAAGGGGAAATCCATCACGTGGGTCTTATTATGGATAATAACTATGTTATTCATGTTGATGGAAAAGTTCGTATCGACCGTTTGGATCATACCGGAATCTTCAATGCAGAAGATGGTAAATATACGTACCAGTTACGGGTAATCAAGAAACTAATTTAATGGACATAAGACAAAAAACACCGAATTGCATAAAAAAATTCCTGAGATTGTACAATCTCAGGAATTTTTTATACCGAACGATACAGCGAAGCGAGTTATTGGCCTTCGTTGGTGTCTTCGGATTGGCCTCCTGCATCCTCCAATAATTTTTTCAGGCGCATAAAGTTGTCGTTATCCCCCATGGCACCGTAAATATTTTTGAGCTGTGTAAGAATGCCTTGGTTCCCGGGATTCGTTTTTAAGGCGTCTTCTAAAACGGTGGCACCTTCCATGAACAAATCGTCTTTTTGCTGCTTTAATTCATCATATTTCGCAATGTCGGCCTTTGAATTGCCCAAAGCGTTCATGTCGTCGATCAAGGCGTTGCCTTCGTTCACATAAGTTGTAGAAAGGTTCAACTGAGCATTGGTATAGCCTGGATCGATTTCCAACGTTTTCTTGTAAGACTCGCGGGCAGCCTCCAAATTGCCTTGCTCCATATTGATAACTCCGATATTATATTGCAGGTCGGGATTATCGGGTGCCATTGCTGTAGCTTCCGCCATGAGTTCTTTAAACTTTTCCTTATCGTCCATTTTATAATATAAGTTGGCTTCGTTAAGAATAAGGTTGACATCTTCGGGATTGCTCTCCCTTGCGGTTTTATATGCTTCCAAAGCTTTATCGTCCTGACCCAATTGCGTGTATATCAACGCGGTATTTTTAACAATTTCCGCTTTTTTTGAAGGAGCTTTTTCATCTTGTGGGTCTTTATAGGTACCCGATTTGACCATAAGGTCGCGTTGGGTCTTGTCCATTTCCTCTACCTCACCGGTCTCAACGTTGGTCGCCTTATATATTGTTCCGCTACCATCGTAACCTACTTCCTGTAGTTCTTCATAAAATTTCAATGCCTGCTCATAATGACCTCCGTTTACGGCACTACTTGCTGCATAATAAAGATAAGAGGTGTCCTGGGGACTTATCTTATAGCTGGTATAGAGCTTATCGGCAGCTTCCTTGAACTTTTTGTTCCCATTGTCCTCAACGGCTGAATTCACTAAGTCCGCTGTCATAGCCTGTAAATGTTGCTTAGCCTCGTCGCTAAATTTGGCCTTTCCACTCTTCTCCTCAATTGTGCTTACCTTTTGCAACGAGGTGAGGGCTTCGTCAAAGGCACTATTGTCCCCGTCTTTAGCTAATTTAGCATAGGTTTTGCCCTTTATCAGGTAATATTCGGCCTGATCTTTAGCGTCTTCCCCGGCTATCGCCCCTTCAACGCTTTGCAAGAGATTTTTTGCTTCCGCTGCATTGCCGTCTTCAAGTGCTTTTTCAGCGTTTTTCATTTCTTTTTTCTGCGCAAATCCGACTATGGAAAAACACAGCATTGCAAATATTAAAAATCTAGTTTTCATTTTCGTATAGATTTAATTAGTGATTAATTTGGAGGTAACAAAATTCTCCGATTCTGGTCGCAAAATACAATTTTTATGGAAATACCATAATGGTATTGCACTATTCTTTGACCTCATCGGTAGCATCCGTATCAAGGTCCGTGCCATTAGTATCGGGAGCTACCTCATCGGGACTCACCTCGATATCCTTTATATCGGAATCTTCAAGCTCATCTTCGTCCTTCATGACCTTGGCAACGGCAGCAATGGAATCATTGTCCTTTAAGTTGATCAACCGCACGCCTTGCGTGGCCCGGCCCATGACTCGAAGATCTTCGACACCCATCCGGATGGCGATTCCCGATTTGTTGATAATCATCAGGTCATCGGAATCGGAAACGTTCTTGATGGCGACCAATCCGCCGGTCTTTTTGGTGATGGAAATTGTCTTAACACCCTTACCGCCCCTGTTGGTGATGCGATAATCGTCAATGCTCGATCGCTTACCGTATCCGTTTTCGGAAACTACGAGAATATCCTCTTCAAAATCGTGTACGGAGACCATGCCGATGACCTCATCTTTATCGTTCGCCAGGCGGATGCCTCTTACCCCGGATGCATTTCTTCCCATCGGTCGGGTCTTGCCCTCCTCAAAACGTATGGCCTTGCCCGATTTGAGTCCGAGAAATATCTGGCTGGTACCTGTTGTCAATTTTGCCTCTAAAAGCTCATCCTCATCACGTATCCCAATGGCATTGATACCATTTTGGCGTGGCCGTGAATATTGTTCCAAAGAAGTCTTTTTCACCACACCCATTTTGGTTGCCATGATGACATAATGACTGTTCACGTATTCTTCGTCCTTCAGATCTTGGGTACAGATAAAGGCCTTAACGTTATCGTCCTGTTCGATATTGATCAGGTTCTGTATTGCCCTTCCTTTAGATGTTCGGCTGCCTTCTGGAATCTCGTAGACCCGCATCCAGAAGCACTTGCCTTTTTGGGTAAAGAACAGCATGTATTGGTGGTTGGTACCCACGAACAGGTACTCCAAGAAATCCTCGTTTCGTGTAGAGGATGCTTTTTGGCCTACCCCGCCCCTATTCTGTGTCTTGTATTCCGACAGCGGTGTTCTTTTAATGTAGCCTGCATGTGAAATGGTGATGACGACCTGCTCGTCGGGAATCATATCCTCGATACTGAGGTCTCCACCGGCCAAGTTGATCTCGGATCGACGTTCGTCGCCATATTTTTCCTTGATCTCCAAGAGCTCGTCCTTGATGATCTGCATTCTTCGCTCTTTTTTGTCGAGAATGTCCTTCAGATCGGCTATGGTCAATATAATCTCGTCAAATTCGGCCCGCAGTTTATCCTGTTCCAGCCCGGTCAGCTGACGTAGGCGCATCTCAACAATGGCCTTGGCCTGAATTTCACTCAGCTTGAAGCGCTCCACCAGTTTTTCCCGAGCCTCATCGGCGTTTGAAGAAGCCCTGATGATGGCGATAACCTCGTCAATATTGTCCGAGGCAATGATAAGGCCTTCTAAGATATGCGCCCTATCCTCGGCTTTTTTAAGTTCGTATTTCGTACGGCGAACGACCACCTCATGCCGATGTTCGACAAAGTAATGGATCATTTCCTTTACGTTCAGCAACTGCGGCCGGCCGTTGACCAAGGCAATATTGTTGACGCTAAAAGAAGATTGTAATGCGGTATACTTATATAAGGTGTTGAGCACAATGTTCGGAATGGCATCACGTTTCAATATATAAACGATGCGCATACCATTTCTGTCCGATTCGTCACGAATGGTAGAAATACCTTCGATTTTTTTCTCGTTGACCAGGTCCGCCGTCTTTTTGATCATATCGGCCTTGTTGACCTGATAGGGAATTTCGGTCACGATGATACACTCCTTTCCCTGTACTTCTTCAATATTGGCCTTGGCCCTGATCTTGACCCGGCCGCGACCGGTATGAAAGGCCTCTTTCACGCCGCCATACCCATAAATGGTACCGCCTGTCGGAAAATCAGGTGCTTTGATGTGTGTAATAAGTTCGTCGATCTCGATATCATTGTTCTCGATATATGCAACAGTGCCGTCGATCACTTCGGATAGGTTATGGGGTGGCATGTTCGTTGCCATACCCACCGCAATACCTGACGCCCCGTTAATCAATAGATTGGGCACTCGGGCCGGTAGTACGGTCGGCTCTTCCAAAGAATCGTCGAAGTTAAGCTGGTGGTCGACCGTATCCTTGTCGATATCGGCCAGCATCTCATCTGCTATTTTACGCATTCGAGCTTCGGTGTACCTCATTGCGGCGGGACTATCGCCATCTACGGAACCGAAATTTCCTTGGCCGTCTACCAACATATATCGCAAACTCCACTCCTGCGCCATTCGCACCATCGAATCGTAGACCGAGGTATCGCCATGAGGATGATATTTACCTAATACCTCCCCTACGATACGGGCCGATTTTTTGTGGGCACTCGACGAGCGAACCCCCAATTCATGCATCCCGTACAAAACTCTTCGGTGTACCGGTTTTAAGCCATCCCTGACATCGGGCAGGGCACGTGACACAATGACCGACATCGAATAGTCGATGTAGGCCGATTTCATTTCATCATCGATATTGATCGGGATCAATTTTTCACCTTCCGCCATGTTTACTTCCTAAATATTTGGTTAAATAATCCTTCTTTGAAAAACACGCCAATATACGCAAAATCACGGCCTTCAAAGCAGTTTTCATCCACATTAATGAACAATTTATCAACACTATTTGAGAATAACTTCCTTGGCGTTTAAATTACTGAACTACCTAGCGTTTCAATGGTTTTTTTGACATTTCGAGCCCCTTTGGCTAATAATAGGAACACTATTTGCGTTAGATTGGTAGAGTTTTATTAATTTTATACGCATACCAAAGGATTTCCGAGAAGTTTGGGGATGTATTTGGAAGACGTAATACTGACGAAAGGATACTATTTATGGATGATAATTTCTCACCAAGAGTAAAGGATGTAATTGCATATAGCAAAGAGGAAGCACTACGTCTCGGACACGATTTTATAGGAACCGAGCATTTAATGCTGGGCCTCTTGCGGGATGGTAACGGGAAGGCTATCAGTATTTTGGATGCCTTAGAGGTCGATTTGGACCATTTGCGAAGAAAAGTGGAAATCCTCAGTCCTTCCAACCCCAACCCCAATACCATTCAAAAGGATAAAAAGAACCTGCACCTGACCCGGCAGGCAGAACGTGCGTTAAAAACCACTTTTTTAGAGGCCAAACTTTTTCAGAGCTCTTCGATAAACACCGCCCATCTACTGCTTTGTATTTTGCGCAACGAGAACGACCCCACGACCAAATTACTGCACAAATTGAAAGTGGACTATGATGGCGTCAAAGAACAATTCAAATTTATGATCACAAGCGACGACAATATAATCGATTCGCCTACTGCGGAATCCTTTCCCAGTGATAGCGACGACAACGACGGCAAAGAAGGAGCTTTTGGTTCTACTACGGGCCAAAAAGGAAATAAGAAATCCAAGACCCCCGTACTTGACAACTTCGGGCGCGACCTCACCCAAATGGCCGAAGAAAACCGTTTGGATCCGGTCGTAGGAAGGGAGAAGGAAATCGAACGCGTTTCCCAGATTCTGAGCAGGAGAAAAAAGAACAATCCGTTATTGATCGGGGAACCCGGTGTGGGCAAAAGTGCCATCGCCGAAGGTCTCGCATTGCGGATCATCAATAAAAAAGTATCCCGCATTCTGTACAATAAAAGGGTGGTCACTTTGGATCTGGCATCCTTGGTAGCCGGTACGAAATACCGGGGCCAGTTCGAGGAGCGGATGAAAGCCGTGATGAACGAATTGGAAAAGAACAACGATGTTATCCTATTTATTGACGAAATCCATACCATTGTCGGTGCAGGGGGCGCCACGGGAAGCCTTGATGCCTCCAATATGTTCAAACCGGCCTTGGCACGGGGCGAAATCCAATGTATCGGGGCAACTACCTTAGATGAATACCGACAGTATATCGAAAAGGACGGTGCCTTGGAACGTCGTTTTCAAAAAGTGATCGTAGAGCCTACCACGGTAGAGGAAACCATTGAAATCCTCCAAAATATCAAACAAAAATACGAAGACCACCATAATGTCCAATATACCGACGAGGCCATCATTGCCTGCGTTAAATTGACGAACCGGTATATGACCGACCGTTTTCTTCCTGACAAGGCCATCGATGCCCTTGACGAAGCCGGTTCGCGCGTACATATCGTAAATATGGATGTACCCAAACAGATCTTGGAACTGGAGAAAAAGCTGGAAGACGTTCGGGAGCTGAAAAACTCCGTGGTCAAAAAACAGAAGTACGAAGAGGCCGCCAAATTGCGGGACGATGAAAAGAGGTTGGAAAAAGACCTTGCTTTGGCACAAGAACAATGGGAAGAGGACAGCAAGCAGCATAAAGAGACCGTTAGCGAAGACAACGTCGCCGATGTGGTTTCGATGATGAGCGGTATACCCGTAAACCGTATCGCACAGGCCGAGAGCAATAAGCTGGCTGAACTTCCTAAGCTCATTAAAGCTAATGTTATCGGTCAAGACGAAGCGGTAGCGAAGGTTGCGAAAGCTATTCAGCGAAATCGCGCGGGACTTAAAGATCCCAATAAACCTATTGGGTCTTTTATATTTTTAGGACAGACCGGTGTCGGTAAGACCCAATTGGCGAAAGTATTGGCCAAAGAACTCTTTGATTCCGAAGATGCGCTCATACGTATCGATATGAGCGAATACATGGAAAAATTTGCCATTTCGCGATTGGTCGGTGCACCTCCGGGATACGTAGGTTACGAAGAAGGAGGTCAATTGACCGAAAAAGTGCGGCGCAAACCGTATTCCGTCATATTGCTAGACGAGGTCGAAAAAGCGCATCCCGACGTATTCAACATGCTTTTACAGGTACTTGACGACGGCTATCTGACCGATAGTTTGGGAAGAAAAATAGATTTCCGAAACTCCATCATCATTATGACCTCGAACATCGGGGCCCGCAAATTGAAGGATTTTGGACAAGGTGTCGGTTTCGGTACCTCGGCGATGAAAGCACAAGAAGATACCCATCAGAAGAGTGTCATCGAGGGCGCACTTAAAAAGGCTTTCGCCCCAGAGTTTTTGAACCGTATAGACGACGTTGTGGTATTCAATCCCCTCGAACGGGAAGATATCCATAAAATCATCGATATCGAGCTCCGTAAACTTTTTGCAAGGATCAAGGATATCGGTTACGATTTGAAGCTAAGCGACAAGGCCAAAGATTACATCGCCGAAAAAGGCTTTGACAAGCAGTATGGTGCGAGACCGCTAAAACGGGCCATCCAGAAATATATCGAAGATGCGCTGGCCGAGGAAATCGTAAATTCCAAACTCCAGGAAGGCGATACCATCAACATGGACCTTGACGAGAAAAGTGAGGAGCTTACCATTGAGATTAAAAAGGCGGAGGAATCCTCTAAAACGGAGTAGGTAATAGCAAAATACGCAAGTTTTAGAGAAAAAAGTTACTGTTTCCAAAGCGGAAATATTTTCAAACTATAATACCAAAGGAGTCATTAATTTGGCTCCTTTTTTTAATGACCAAAGGTGGGATAAAACGAAAATCGATACCGTAAGCCCCACTTATTAGCAGTACAAACGATATTTTCGCTTTTAGTCTAGTATTTTATCCGAATGCACTGCTTACTACTACTTTCGTGGCAGAGCATTTAGAACACTATAATTTATATATAATGAAAGTGGAACGGCCGAAGAAGAGAGTTATCGTTAGGGAGTATGATTTAGAGATCGGAAAAATTCAGGTTTATGAGAATTATATGGTATCGCTTTTTGAAGAAGACGCCACCCTTACTTTAGAAAGAGCCTACCAAATTATCGGTATCTCTGAAATACATTTCAGAAATAAAAATTTTGGTTTTATCAGCCTACGCAAAAATTCCTACGCCGTCGATCCTACCATCTACACCTATCTACGGCAACTCGAAAACCTAAAGGCCTTCGCCATCGTTTCCGTCAAGGAAATCGATATGCACAACTTTAAGATCGAAAAGCTGTTCTATAAGAAACCTATGAAGTTTTTTATTGAATACGATAATGCGTTGGCTTGGGTTAAAAGGCGGGTTAAATAGAAGTGATTATTGTTCTGTTGCGCTCCGTTTCCGGTCTGAATTTTTACCGGCGCAGCCTCGTACATTACGGGTATTTCAATGACAAAACGGGTACCTCTATTTACTTTTTCCAAACGAAGACCATCGCTAACCGTCGATACGATTTCAACAACCCGTGAAAGGTCTACTCCCGTATTTTCGATGGTCAGCATACAACCATCTATGGTATCGCTGCAAGTGCCAATGGACACAGTAACGGAATACGATTGAGGGGTAAAGGTGATGATACGGGTTAACAGGGCCGTTATGTTAGAAAGTGCGTCAGCAGAGTTATAAGAGGCATGCAAATGCCGGACGTCCGCATTAAAGTACAGGGCGACCTGTTGGGCATTGGCGAATGGCTGTAAACCGATTACCAATCCACGGAAGAGGGGAACTAAGTCTGCATTGACGTTGAACGTAGACATAGTTTTACAATTGAATTATGATGTCAGTAAGTTACCACAACTAATGCTCGTTTCCAAAACCTAAATCAGACTTTCGAAACCACGAAATGTGTTTTGAATCTTATAGCTGTGTTTTATGCGGAATCGAATTAAAATAGCTGGGGGCCAAAGAAAAGAGAATAATGAACTAATTTGGACTTTTCCTTTCACCTACGAATATCACATTTTCAGGTCCTATCTCCTCATTTTGAAAACCGGAGCCCTGTTATGCTGTTAAACAATGACTTCATCTGACCTCAAAAGCCAATATTCTCGGTAGCAAACAATACCTCTGAAGGAGTTCAATGCAACTATGGTAGCTTTAGAAAACCGTTGGTGGCAAATAATCTTGAATATGGATATTTAGAATGTAGTATAGAAATGACCAATAAATTAATAGATGATGCCTAGGTAGAGAAAGAAAGTTTTGAGTGTGCTTGATTAGGACTGTTCCCTTCCTGACTTCAGTTCTTCATTCACCGCAAACAAATCTAAAAACGCGCGCCCAATCCCTTCAATGACGCTAGAGGCCGTCAACGCTTGATAACCTGTCTTTTCCACCTCAATATCACCTGCCCGACCGTGCAGATACACCCCGATAATAGAGGCTCGCAAAGGTTCATAACCTTGGGCAACAAGTCCGGTAATCATCCCCGTAAGCACATCGCCGGTGCCGCCCGTTGCCATTCCGGGGTTGCCAGTAGTATTCACATAGCCTTTTCCATCGTAAACAGTAATGGTATTAGCGCCTTTAATGACCAGTACACAATCATACATTTTAGAGAAGGCTTTGGCCATCTCCAATTTTTCGAAATCACCGTCCCATTTTCCGATCAGGCGTTCGAGTTCTTTGGGATGTGGGGTCAAAACAGTTTGAGAAGGTAGTTTCTTTAGAAGTTCCTTGCTTTCAGAGAGAATGTTCAACGCATCGGCATCGACCACTAAAGGCGTATCATTGCTATTCAAAAAATCGATAAAAGCCTTTACCGTTTTTTTATCCTTGCCCATACCCATGCCTATGCCAATCACGGTAGGGGAAATATCAAAATCAATGTTCGAAATGTGTCTTTCATCCACATCCGTAATAACCATAGCTTCGGGAAAATTGGTCTGTAATGGAATATATCCGCATTGTGGCACATAGACGGTGACCAGTCCACTTCCCGTATGCAAACAGGCTTTAGCAGCCAAATGAACCGCACCAATTTTTCCATAGCTACCACCAATAATCAAACTATGGCCATAGGTGCCTTTATGCGAAAATTTTTCTCTTGGAATGTAATAGGATAGCACCTCGTTCTTCCCGATGAGTTCATAATCCGTCTCCGTGTTCATCAAAAATTCCGTATCCAAACCGATATCCAATAGTTCCCATTGTTCGGTGTAGATTCCTGTTTGAGGGAGGAAGAAGATTAATTTAGGTACTTGAAAGCTTAGGGTATGGTTCGCCTTAACGACCGCTTTTTCATCGGCAGGCACTTTATCCGTAAATAATCCCGATGGAATATCCACCGAAAGCGTAAAAGCATCCGAGCGGTGCAGATGTTCGAATATTTCGACGACCCAATCGTCTGGCGGACGGTTCAGTCCCAATCCGAAAATGGCATCGACTAGAATATCCTCCCGACCGATTTCGGGCAGGTCATCGCCTTCCTCCAGAAATTCGGGCCACACCTCTCGATCCTTCAAACGTTTGAGATTGGTCAAAAAATCATCGGAGCGTTTTTTGCTGTAATTGACCACGTAGACCGTACAAGTATAGCCGTGTTCCTGAAGCTGCCGCGCCAATGCCAGGCCATCGCCGCCATTGTTTCCGATACCACAGAACAGATGGATCTTGACCTGGTCGCCCTGCAATCGCAGGTGCAACCAGTTGAACAACTGCGTTGCGGCCCGTTCCATCAGCGCATCGCTCGTGATATCCTGTTTTTTTATAGTGGCTTTATCAGCGGCGTATATTTGTTCGGCGGAGAATATTTTCATAAAAATGCTATTTTGTTGTCATCCCTGTAAAAGTAAGAATCTCTTTGCTGTCACTATTTAGGTTATTGACAACTAAGTTCCCTATTCGGCCAACCCTAAATCTGAATAACCCGGAAACCCAATAACGGAATAGAAAAAATTTGATTAAGCGCCTAAAAATACTACTTTTGAAGCTTTCGAAACCGTATGTTTTTAGCTTGAACGGACATAAAACTAGACTATATCCCATTTTATAATGCGTACACCCTTTCCATTGGCCGGTTCATCCCCTTGGGATAACCAAAAAAAATTCTACACTTTTGGCAATTTACAGCGCGCTTTCCCAAATCACTCGTTAATACTACCCTTATCATGAAAGTCTTAAAATTCGGGGGCACATCCGTTGCCAACGCCCAAAATATAAGCTTGGTCAAAAATATCGTAGCTCATACGGTTGCGGATAAAATCATTGTCGTTGTTTCCGCCTTTGGTGGGGTTACCGATCAGCTTTTGCATGCCGCGCTATTAGCCTCCGTTCAAAACAGGGATTATAAAACAGTTTTAAAGGAAATAGAGGACCGGCACTTGGCCACGATCAAGGAGCTGATTTCCATAAAGGATCAGAGCCAGGTCTTGAGCAAGGTAAAAAGTGATATCAACACCTTGGAAACCTTGTTGGAAGGCGCCTATCTGATCGGAGAAATTACGCCCAAACTATCCGATAAAATCGTGAGTTACGGCGAACTTTTGTCTTCCTATATCATTAGCGAGTTCTTTTTGCAGGAACAGATGGATGTCGTTTACAAGGATAGCCGGGAACTCATAAAGACCGGTGATAGCACCGGAAAGGCGAGTGTTCATTTCGAACGAACCAATACCAACTGTGCTACTTATTTTTCCGAGGTACCGAACAAAGTTATCGTAATGCCAGGCTTTATCGCTTCTTCGGAAAATGGAAGCTCTACCACTTTGGGAAGGGGCGGTTCCGACTATACCGCTGCCATAGTGGCGGCTGCAATCGATGCCGAGGTTCTCGAAATTTGGACGGATGTCAGCGGCATGTTCACTGCCAATCCAAAACTGGTCAAACAGGCCAAGGCGATTCCGCATATATCCTACGAAGAGGCCATGGAACTATCCCATTTTGGCGCTAAGGTATTGTATCCTCCGACCATACAGCCCGTTTTGGCGAAAGGGATCTCCATCCATATCAAAAACACCTTGGCGCCTGAAGATGCCGGCACCCTGATTACAAAGAACAAGAACGAAAAAGGAAAGACCGTTAGGGGCATTACCCATGTGGGCAATATGGCGCTGCTGTCTTTAGAAGGTCCCGGAATGGTAGGTATCCCGGGAATTTCGAAACGTTTTTTCGAAGTACTTTCCCAAGCCGAAATCAGCGTCGTCTTTATCACCCAAGCGTCTTCCGAACATTCCATTTGCGTCGGAATTTCGGCAGACGATGTACATCATGCGGTAGATGTGGTCAACACGGCTTTTGAGTATGAAATCGAACGCGGAAAAATAAAATCAACCATCGCCGAAATCGATCTGGCCATTATCGCGCTTGTAGGTGATAACATGAAACACCATCAAGGCCTGAGCGGCAAGATGTTCAGTACTTTGGGACGTAACAATGTAAATATCAGGGCAATCGCTCAAGGGGCTTCGGAACGGAACATTTCCGCAGTTATCATAAAAAGTGATGTAAAAAAAGCCCTGAACGCCCTTCATGAGGAATTTTTCGAGGAAAACATCAAACAGCTCAACCTTTTTGTCATGGGTGTTGGCAATGTAGGCGCCAAATTCTTGGAGCAGGTACGGCAACAGCGCAAGTTTTTAAAGGAAAACCTAAAACTGAACATTCGGGTCATCGGCATATCGAACTCCCGCACCATGGTATTTGACGAAAATGGCATCCCGCTAAAAGATTGGGAATCCGTATTGGCCCAAGGTCAAAAGGCGGACAAAGTAGGATTTTTCGAAACGGTGCAAAACCTCAATTACAGGAATTCCATTTTTGTGGACAATACGGCCAGCGACGAAGTAGCATCGACCTATCACTCGTATCTGGGGAACAGTATTTCGGTCGTCACCTGTAATAAAATTGCGTGCTCATCGAACTATGAGAATTACAAAAGCTTGAAAGATCTGGCGCGAACTTACAACGCCCCTTTCCTCTTCGAAACTAACGTGGGTGCGGGGTTGCCGATTATCGACACTTTGAAGCATTTGATAGCTTCGGGGGATAAGGTTCTTAAAATCCAGGCCGTACTATCCGGAAGTCTCAATTTCGTGTTCAACAATTTTAACGAAAATACTACCTTTCACGACGTGGTGGAACAGGCGAAAGCGGAAGGGTATACCGAGCCCGATCCCAAAATCGACCTTAGTGGAATCGACGTGATGCGCAAAATCTTGATCTTGGCGAGAGAAAGCGGGAATAAACTTGACATTTCCGATATCAAGAACAAACCCTTCTTACCGAAAGAAAGCCTTGATACTGACAATAATGAAGATTTCTTCGCTTCCCTTAAGACGCACGAAACCGGTTTTCAAAAATTATATACGGATGCCCAAAAAGCGGATAGCAAATTAAAGTATGTGGCCCAATTCGAAGATGGGAAAGCGAGCGTCGGCTTACAGCAGATTCCCAAAGGCCACGATTTTTACAATCTCGAAGGAAGTGATAATATTGTGCTGTTCTATACCGAACGCTACCCGAATCAACCGATGATTATTAAAGGCGCGGGTGCGGGTGCGGATGTAACCGCTTCGGGGATATTTGCGGATATTATTCGAATCGGTAATTTTTAACAATGCGTTCGCGAGGAGCGAACGGCAGGGTTGAAATGGCCGAAAAATTTTAAGAGCGGCGCGGCTATTTCTTACACATCTTAGAATGCTGAATAGATTGCTTTGCTCCGCTCGCAATTACAACCAAAATGAAAAATATTAGTGTTTTTTGTCCCGCCACAATAGCCAATATTTCCTGCGGGTTTGATGTGCTTGGCGTAGCATTGGAAAGCGTCGGTGACGAAATGATTATCCGGAAAGTCGACCAGAAAGGTATCCGTATTACAAAATTGACCGGCCAGGACCTGCCCATTGAAACCCATATGAACGTGGCCGGTGTAGCCGGACTGGCATTATTGGCCGAAAGCGATTATGAAGGCGGATTCGAAATAGAAATCCACAAAAAAATCAAGGCAGGTAGCGGTATAGGTAGTAGCGCGGCCAGTTCTACAGGTGCCGTTTGGGCCATGAACGAACTACTCGGCCGGCCGTTTTCAAAACTCCAATTGGTAAAATTTGCCATGGAAGGCGAGCGACTGGCCAGCGGGGTCGCCCATGCCGATAACGTCGCTCCTGCCCTATTCGGGGGTTTTACGTTGGTACGCAGTTATCATCCGTTGGATATTGTTGCGATTCCAAGTCCCCCGCAATTGTGGGCTACGGTGATACATCCTCAAATCGAAATACGAACCTCCGATTCCCGAAAAATATTGAAGACGAATATCACCTTGGCCGATGGCATAAAACAATGGGGAAACCTCGGCGGATTGGTAGCGGGACTCTTTACCGAGGATTACGACCTCATCGGCCGTTCCCTGATCGATCATATTGTAGAACCCATCCGCTCCATTTTGATTCCCGGGTTTGATAAGGTTAAATCCGTTTCCTTGGAAGCCGGGGCGCTCGGATGTGGCATTTCGGGTTCTGGGCCATCGATTTTTGCGTTTAGCAAAGGAGAAGAGACAGCCAAAAAGGTTGCAGGTGCTATGAAGGAAGTCTATAAAAAAATCGGGATAGATTATGACGTGCATGTTTCAAAGGTGAATGTCGACGGCGTTCGTGCACTGTAAAGGAAGCCACCATGAAAAAAACGCTGCTTTTTCTAAAAGATGATAGCTTTTAAAAAAATCGTGAATCCTACATCCGCCTTTTTCAAAGCATCAAATTCATAAACCCGCTTGCCAGAGGGGCAGGTTTTAAAATCGAACCATTGAACTATTACAGCCTTAACAAAAAAGCTCCCGACGTATCCTTTAAAGATGCCGTTATCCAAGGTATTGCTCCTGATAAGGGATTATATTTCCCCGAAAGTATCACTCCCCTACCCGATTCGTTCTTTACGGATATCCAGAATTTATCACACCATGAAATCGCTCTTCAGGCCATTCGGCAATTTGTTTCAGCCGATATTCCCGATTCAGTTCTAAAGGATATTTTACAGGAAGTGTTGGACTTTGACTTTCCGGTCGTCGAAATAGAGGATAAGGTGGCTACGCTTGAACTTTTCCACGGTCCCACTATGGCATTTAAGGATGTGGGCGCGCGGTTCATGGCACAATGCCTTAGCTATTTTTCCCGTGGAAAAAAATCAGAAGTAACCGTACTGGTGGCTACTTCCGGAGATACTGGCGGTGCTGTGGCCAACGGCTTTTTAGGGGTTGACGGCGTAAAGGTGGTCATACTCTACCCCAGTGGAAAAGTGAGCGATATCCAGGAACGACAGCTCACCACTTTGGGGAAAAATATTACCGCCTTGCAAGTGGACGGTACTTTCGACGACTGCCAAAAAATGGTCAAGACCGCCTTTTTGGATGAAGAGCTACTGGCGGCAATGCAGCTCACCTCGGCCAACTCGATTAACGTGGCAAGATGGCTGCCGCAAATGTTCTATTTTCTTTTTGCCTATAAGGCCGTTAAATCCAAAGCAAAAGAGATAGTCTTTTCCATTCCAAGCGGGAATTTCGGGAACATCTGTGCCGGTATGGTCGCCCAACGCTTGGGCATGCCCGTCAAACATTTTGTGGCCGCCACCAATGTGAACGATACCGTTCCCGAATTCATGCTAACCGGAAAATACAATCCGAAACCTTCTACAGCGACCATTTCCAACGCTATGGATGTTGGAGATCCAAGCAATTTTATCCGTATCCGACATTTGTATACCGATGATTATGTGGCCTTGAAAAAGAATCTTTCCTCTTTTGCATTCACGGATGAAGAAACGCGGAACGCTATCCTAAAAATCTACAAGACTAGCGGCTATATCTCCGACCCTCATGGGGCCGTTGGCTATCTCGGCTTAAAAAAATATAGGGAAAGCCATCCGGATACCTATGGCATCTTTTTGGAAACCGCGCACCCTGTAAAGTTTTTGGATGTGGTGGTGGAAACTATCGGGGCAACCCTCAAAATCCCGCCGCAAATCGAACAGGTAATGCATAGGGTGAAAAAATCCATCCCGATAAAAAATTATGGGGAGCTGAAGGAGTTTCTATTGGACGAGAGTTAAAATCTCTTAACGGTTATTCAGTATAGGTAGTCAAAAAAACGAAAATGGTTTGGGTTGTTGTCCGGTAGAGCCGACCTTTTGAGAATCCCACTACCATTCAATCCAATTCCGGTCAATCCAATTCCGGCAGTTCAAAATCATCCAACGGACTGGGCTTGGCCATCATTTTTTCTATGGCTTCCGTCGTTCGCGGTGCCATGGCCGATAGATTGACGGGACCGTCCGCGGTAATCTGAATATCATCTTCGATCCGTACGGCGATGCCCCACCATTTCTTGTCGCAATCGCTGCCTTCGGGAATGTAAATACCAGGTTCTACAGTAATTACCGTGTTCGGTCTGAACACCTGATAAGTACCTTGATCATGAACATCCAATCCCAAATAATGTGAAGTACCGTGGGGAAAGTAGGTTCTTGCCTCCTGATCCTTTGAAATTATGCCCAATTGGATTAATCCTTCGGTGACTACTTTGCTCGCTGCTTGGCCCGGAGCCTGAAAAGCCGCACCGACCACGCTTGCCTTTATTCCCGCTTCTTGGGCTTCGTAAACGATATCATAAATCTGCTTTTGTTCTTTGCTGAACTTGCCATTAGCGGGAATTGTACGGGTAACATCGGCGGTGTAACCGCGGTACTCCGCGCCCAAATCCATCAGCACCAAGTCGTTTCCAACTTTAGGTTTATTGTTTTCTATATAGTGCAGGATGCAGCCATTATTACCCCCACCGACGATGGAGGGATAACCTTCGTATTCAGCTCCATATTTTTTGTAGACATATTCATGCACACCCTGAATTTCGGTTTCGGACATATTCGGATGCATGGCTTTCATTACCTCGACCTGGCCCACTGCAGATATCTCGATGGCCTTTTTGAGCAATACCATTTCTTCATCGGTTTTCGTCTCACGCAACGTGGCCATTATTTCCCCGAGCCTTGCCGAGTTCAGGTTATTCGCACTCAAATGTAGAGCAACCTTATCCTTTATCTCGCTGCGTAATGTATTATCGGAAGCGTTTACGAATCCACTTAAAAGCTCATCTTCTTTAAGAGCCTCGTCCCTGCTGAGATAGCGTCCCAAAATTTGGGCCACATTGGCGCTGTTTTCAATCTCGGTGGATTTTATCATAGCATACAAGCGCTGTTTAGCGGGATCATAATCCGAGGGATAATTGGTTTTTTTCTTAAAATGCTTTATAAGGTTGAAAAGATCGGCCTCGTCTCCGGTATTGCGATAATCGTTCTCAAAATCAAAAAACAGCACCGAATCGAAGTTTTTGAAATTCGTTGATGCCTTTGAAAATTCGCTTCCGTTAAAAACCATTTCAAAACCTAATCTGGACTTTGTGCCTTCGACGCCGAGCCGTTTGCCATTCCACTGTTCCGCCCTTGGATTTCGTTCCTGTACATACAGAACTTCATTGAACGCGGTACCGTCGCCACTATTTTGGTTTTCTGAGAAAATAAGCAGTACGGCATTTGGTTCCCGGTATCCCGTCAAATAATAAAAATTGGGGTCTTGGTGGTAAATATAGTCCACATCATTGGCCCGGTTGCGCTCGGCATTGGCAAAAAATACGGCCACACTGTTCGCGGGCATCATCTCGCGAACGAGTTCCCTTCGACCTTTGTGGAAATCGGCGGACAGGTAATCCGTTGGCATATCTTGAGCGTCTGTGTGCGCAAAAGTGAACAGCATAACTACAAAACAAAAAACGATTCTTGGCATGGTCAATTCATTTTTAAGTTGATACTAGTTCCCTAGAGTACACAAATATTGTGCAAAACATAACAACAAGCAATTTACTATCCCTAAATATTTCGATAGCTTTGCATTTCAGTGGGCAGTAGCAGTTGCGGTAGACATTGATAAGTGATTTAAAATAACCAAACTTCTAAACTTTTTAAAAATGAAAAACACGGCCCTTACCGATACCCATATCGCCCTTGGCGCAAAAATGGTACCCTTTGCAGGATATAATATGCCCGTTTCCTACGAAGGCGTCAATGCCGAACATGAAACGGTACGCAAAGGCGTCGGGGTTTTCGACGTTTCGCATATGGGGGAATTTTTGATCGAGGGACCAAAAGCATTGGAATTGATTCAAAAGGTGACCTCGAACGACGCTTCTAAATTGACAGTCGGAAAAGCCCAATACAGCTATCTGCCCAACGAAACCGGGGGAATTGTCGACGATCTGATCGTTTATCGGATAAAAGATGAAACCTATCTTTTGGTGGTCAACGCCTCGAATATCGATAAAGATTGGACGCATATTTCAAAATACAACGAGGACATAGCTGCGGATATGCGAAACATTTCCGAAGGATTTTCACTATTGGCCATTCAAGGTCCGAAAGCTATCAAAGCGATGCAATCCCTGACTTCCGTGGATTTGGAAGCTATTAACTTCTATAATTTGGTAGTTGCCGATTTTGCAGGAATCGATTACGTGATTATATCCGCTACGGGATACACGGGTTCAGGGGGATTTGAAATCTATTGCAAGAACACCGAAGTCCAGCAGATTTGGGATAAAGTGTTTGAGGCAGGAGCCGATTTCGATATTAAACCCATTGGATTGGGTGCCAGGGATACGCTGCGCCTAGAAATGGGATATTGTCTTTATGGAAATGATATCGACGATAAAACCTCCCCTTTTGAAGCAGGTCTGGGTTGGATCACCAAATTCACCAAAGATTTTGTGAACAGTGATGCCTTGGCCAAAGAAAAGGAAAAGGGTGCCGACCAAAAGCTTATTGGTTTTGAGCTTGACGAACGGGGCATACCACGCCAGGGCTACGATATCGTTGACGAGCAGGGCAAGAAAATCGGGGTAGTCACCTCCGGTACCATGTCGCCTTCACTTAACAAAGGAATCGGAATGGGCTATGTGCCATCAAACCTATCGAAACCGGACACCAAAATCCATATCCAAATTCGAAAAAATACGGTACCCGCGACCGTTGTAAAACTTCCTTTTTACAAAAGATAATCAATCTCTATGGCGAAAGAAAGGCGAAAGAAAGACGAAGGAAACAAAAGGATTCTAATTTTAGGGGGAAGTGGTTTTTTGGGGAACGCCATTTACAAAGAACTCTGTAAGTATTTCGACACCTATGGCACCTATTTTTCGGCACGGAAGTCCTATGAAGACAATCGTCAATTCTTCCGATATAATATGGAGGAGGACGATATATTCCGAATATTGGAAAAAGTCCGACCACATTGTATCATCTCCGCCCTAAGGGGTAATTTTGCCGCCCAGATACAGGCACATCAACATGTTGTGGAATATATATCACAAAATGATTGTGTGCTTTATTTTCTTTCGTCGGCCAATGTTTTTGATGCCTACCGCAAGTATCCTTCGTATGAATATGAGAAGACCCTTTCCGAGAGCGTTTACGGACGCTTAAAAATCAAGATCGAGAACATGTTGCTCAGGCTTCCTCAAGAGAAAATGGGGATTCTGAGGGTACCCATGGTTTTCGGTAACGGTTCTCCCCGCATCAAGGAAATTAAAAAGTTCATTTGGGAAAACGAGCCCATAGAGGTTTTTCCCAACCTGATATTTAATGTAACCAGCGACGATAAGCTGACCCAACAAATCCACTATCTCATCAACCGGAATAAAACGGGCATCTATCATTTGGGAAGTAAAGATTTAGTACATCACGAAGATTTTATCAAGGAAGTGGTCGAGCGCATCGGCAACTTCAACCCCATTTACAAAAGGGTTTATACAACGAACGAAGATCGCTATTTGGCCGTACTTCCCAAAGACAACAAATTGCCCAAAAACCTACAGGTGGGTTACCAGGAAGTTATTGACCATCATGTAAATAGATAGAAAATTCCCCCGAAATTTCGCGACCAAATTCCAATTTATAAAACCGTACTTAGCAATCCTCCGTGACGCTTGACCACCGCTTTAGCTTACCTTGCGCCGCTAGGCATCGGCTGAGAGAGGTTGTTCTGAATAGTACTTTCAAAAACAAATTTCGAATTATTCATCGATTCCGTCAAAATTAGTTTGATTTGCAAACCGTCAATACGTACCTAAACCCGTATATTTAGTTTGACAAAAAATAAACTTTATTTATGAAAAAATTATCAGAAAAAGACATCGAAAAAAAATTGGAAAAACTAAAGGGATGGGAATATGTCGACGGCGCCATTGAGACTTCCTTTCAATTCGAGAATTTTAAGGAAGCTTTTTCGGTCATGACCCGAATCGCCTTCGAATGCGAGGCTCAGGGCCACCATCCCGATTGGAGCAACGTTTACAATACCCTAACTATTAGCCTCAGCACACATGATGCCGAAGGAGTTACCGAGAAGGATTTCAAATTGGCCCAAAGTATCGAGGGAATAATTGACTCGGATTAGAGTTTGTTGGCGGTAGTAATTGACTGATAAATTCCAAGTACCAAATACCAAATTTAAAGGAAATTGGATTTTAGTTCTTGGAATTTTTTTGGTACTTGCTACAGTTCGCATTTTTATTAAATTTGCCGTCAGTAAATACTACTCGAAACAAACCTGTTTTAATCATAGAATTGGGGAATTCAATCCTAAGCGATTAAAAAGTAGCGAAATTATGGGAAGAGCTTTTGAATTTCGAAAGGCACGAAAAATGAAACGCTGGGCGGCGATGTCCAAAGCCTTTACACGTATTGGGAAGGATATCGTTATGGCCGTCAAGGAAGGTGGACCTGATCCGGACGCCAATTCTAGGCTTAGGGCCGTTATCCAGAACGCAAAGTCCGTCAACATGCCCAAAGACAATATCGATAGGGCCATCAAACGGGCCTCTGATAAAAGTCTTGGCGACTTCAAAGAAGTGCTATTCGAAGGCTATGCCCCGCACGGCATTGCCATTTTAATCGAGACCGCTACGGACAACAATACCCGTACCGTAGCCAACATTCGCAGTTATTTTAATAAATGTGATGGCAGTCTGGGTACCTCCGGGTCTGTGGAATTTATGTTCGACCATACTTGTAATTTCCGGATTCCTGCAGAAGGTATCGACGCAGAGGAACTAGAGCTTGAAATGATCGATTTCGGGGCTGAGGAAGTTTTCGTCGACGATGATGGAATTTTAATCTACGCCCCCTTCGAAAGTTTTGGCGACATCCAAAAAGAACTGGAGAACCGTAACTTGGAAATTCTATCTTCAGGATTTGAACGTATCCCGCAAGTCACCAAAGCCCTTTCGGAAGCTGATCAAGAAGATGTCGAAAAACTTCTTGAAAAAATTGAAGAAGACGATGATGTGCAGAATGTCTATCATTCAATGGAAGAGTAACCAAAGAAAATCCTATTAGAGCTCATTAAAACTGAACGGAAATCAAGGGGTTTTTGGTTTTTGAAATCAAAAAAGAAGCCGGTCCATGATTGCATTCAAACGAACCTAGTAGAAAATCCCATAAAAAAATCCCATTTTCTAAAAAAAGATATTGGGCTTTCCGGTCAGCAGGTAATGGGTATTAATTATTGTAAAGATAAATCGAAGATGCGGACATCAGATCCGTGTGAACCGTCGGCGCAACGTTGCCGTTGGTAATAAGGGTAGTTTACAGCAAGGTCTGCTGCGCCACGCTTTCGGTTCCCCTGTTTCCCTCGGTTTCGTCACTGGAAAAATAGATAGAAGAGGCGGCCATTAAATCTTGACTATAGGATGGGGCCAAATCTCCCCCATCGCCAATGGCAGTATAACCCAAAACTTTTCCGTTTCCGACCTCCGAAATATAAATAGCATCCGTTTCGGAATCATAGGCAACATCAATCGGATTACCCAAAGTGGTAGAAGGACCAGCTACACATACCTGCATACTCACGAGCAAGGGATTACTAATTTTACCGATATAAACAGGCCCAATAAAAAACGCTGCCCGGACAGAATTGTCCAGGCAGCGTACTAAAAATGGATTAGCATAATTGGTTACTCTACAGTATCGCCAGCGGTATTGAAATTTCCGGCCATCAGCGAGAAGTCTTCCAAGGTAACCTTCCCGTCCCCGTTGAAATCGGCCCGTAGGTCAAAACCGGTTCCACCGGGCAACACATTGAAAGTACCTGAGGTAATGGAGGAATCTTCCAAACTTACCTTGTTGTCATTATTGGCATCCCCAGCCTTCAATTCACCCATGTCGAGCGTATTTGCACCGGAAATAACCGTAAACGTCTCTATCGCTTGCAGATAGTTCGATGACTTGATGGCCACTTCATAGGTGCCCGGAGCCATTCCGGTTACAACGGCTTCGCCCGCTACAGTACCGGTAGGTGTAAACTGATAGGCTGGCGTAGTCGAACCTTGCGGATAGACATCGACCGTCAGATCTACGGTATAATCGGTTCTTCCTTGCATGCTGTAGCTTAGGGTAACGTCGCCCGTCAACACTGCATTTGCATCATAAAGCAGGGTTATTACGTTCGAGATTCGGCTTACCGGTTTGTCCGCCGCATAGGCCCCGTTCGAGGAAACCGCTACAAACTGATTTAGACCACCATCGGGGGTTCCGTTGCCATATTGGGTCTGTAGTAAAGTAACGGGAATTTCCAGGATTCCCCCATCGCCTATTAAACCCGTATAGAGCGCTTTGCCCGACATGGCCTCATTGGCATAGTAGGTTGGATCGGAAACATTGAAAGGCGGATCGTTGGAGGCAATATATAGCCTGGAATCCATTTGCAATAATGAGACCACATCGCCCGCAGTTCCCGAAACAACTACCGTCTGGTTCAGCGAGTTCACCGTTGCAGGCCCTGCTCCTAAACCTACCACCGAAATCGACGGTGCTAGCGGGGCGTCTGCGGCGACTATGGCCTGTCCACCTCCTAGACTTCCGTCTTCGTAAATAGTATTTATAAGGGTAGAGTTGTCACTGAACGTAATAGTAACGGTAGCGCCAATAAGTTCATAGCCGGATACCGCACCTGCCGCACCTGCCCCGGGCACCCCTTGAATGCTATTGGGATCTATATCGGTTGTGAAGGTGAAGTATTCCCCCGGGTCAAATTCGGTAAATTCGAGGCTCAGTTGGTCAAAACCACCGTTTCGCGGCTGCGAGAACGGATCGGCACAGGGGTCCGTTGGTGTGACCAGGCCTACTTGGGTCGCTCCAGTATTTGGGGTGAAACAGCTTGCCGTTGCATCGCCGCCGGCCCCTGTCGGATCAAAGACGATATCCGGAAGAATGCCCGTACTCAAATCAATAGTTACTCCGGTTATCTGTAATCCCCCGGTGGAATTGTTAGTTATCTGAAGGCTACCGGCACCGTAGGTACTTGCATCCAAGTCGCCATCTGGGGTAATTTCCACTAGAACAGACGGACCGATAATTGCAACTGGATCGAATTCCAGCACGATTACATTTGAAGCGCTACTGTTCTCTCCGGCAGGCCCATTGACAACGGCTATAAAATGGTTAAGGCCTCCGTTCGGTGTTCCAGTAGCACCAGTTGTCTGTGTCAGGGTTACGGGGATGTCCGCAGTTCCGCTACCGTTCAATTGTACGGTGTACAGTTCTTTCGCCATCGCTTCATTCGCCTCGAACAGGTCGATATCGTAGCCTACGCTAGGGTTGCCCGGATCAATATACAATCGCCCGTCGACCCTGAGTAGGGTTATCGAAGCGTTTGGCTCTCCGGTAACCTGTACCGTTTGATTGGCTGAGGTCACCAGACGCGAAGTGTCAAATCCGTCGACTGCTAACGAAGGTGCAACAAGCGCATTGCTAATTTTATCGATGATGACATCGGAACCACCAGCAGAACCTTCATCGAACAGACTAGAGGTATAAACCACCCCGCTTGCGAACTCGATACTGATAGTCGCCCCAATCAACTCAAATCCAGAAATCGAACCAGCATCGCCGGAGGTCAGATCGCCTTTTATAGTAGTTGGATCCATGTCAACCCCGAAATTATAGGATTCACCAGGATTGAAATCCGTAAAGTCCAAGCTTAAAATATCATAACCTTCCTCAACGTCTACCCCGTTGTGCAATTGATCGAATACACTGACACAATCTTCGGTATCGCTTCCCCCATTGGCCGGCACCGTAATGCCGACTTGGGTCGCGGTATTGCCCCCATTACCTGTAGTCAGGCATTTTGCCACGGCATCGCCGGCGGTTCCCACAGGATCAAATACTACGTCTTGCATAAAGCCCGTAGTCGTATTAACCGTAATATTTACAATATCATCATCGCCCGTATTCTGTATAACGAACGAATTGTCGCCAAAGGTAGAAGATCCCAAACTACTACCACCGGTCACCGTAACTTTTGCCGACGGATTTCCGACATCCGTCGCGGTAACGTTCCAGGTAAACGCCACTTCCGTACTAAGCGGAGGCACACAGGCATCGGTCACTGTAACCAAGACCTCATAGGGACTATCTGCGGAGGCACCGGCTACGGTACCGACCCCCCTTTGGGATTCGGCAATGGACGTACTTTGTGGATTGCCGCTGTATTGGGTAACATGCGACAGCACCATTCGATCGATGACATGGTTGCTCGAACGTGCGGATACCGCAATATTGTATATACCGGGCGCATCAAAACGCGCATAGATCTGATGCGGATCGTTATCGCTGGTATTGGTCGACCAGCTCCAATTGGTGGCACCGCTCGAATAAATCTTAAACCATCCGTTGCCGCCGGCACCCTGGGGCGTGTTTCCTGAACAGTCATTCGATGAACCGGTAAAGCCTATGGGGCACACGATAGCTCCGCCAGAGCCTTTTTGTCCGTAGAACGCATCCGCATCGATCTTTAACCAGGTATCGTTATAGTCCGTCGAGGTGGTACCTAAACCGACTTGGTTTCGCCATTGGAATCTATAGACACCAGGAGTAGTTATTTCTATGGGATAATTGATAAGTCCGTTTCCTTGGCTCCCAAGGGACTGCTGACCTTCCCATACGATGAAATCTCCACCCGTGGCACTACCGGGACTGTTGACATTGGGCGAGGTAGCTTGGGCGGATTTTACCCAATTGCCGGGCAGGTTGTCCGCAGACTCCATTTCAATTACGACGATGCCATTTTCCTCGATAAATGCGCCCGCCGTACCGCTTCCCGTACCTTGAAGCAAGGTGCCCGAAATGACGCCGGTATTCGGATCGATTTCCAAATTCTGGGGCAAATTTTCCACGCTATACGTCAAGGGGCCACAGGCTACGGTATTGCCATCGGTCGCAATTATCGATAGGTTTACCAAGTCGCCCTCGACCCCGATCTGTGCCCCGGGATTGGTGACCACTGGTTCCAAACCGGTCTCGGCATCGGTAATATCGATAATTTCAATGGCCTTTAAAGCCGGATTTTCTATGCCATGGATAAATTCTAGGTCCAGCGTCCCATCCGTAACGGTCAGAACGTGAGATACCATAAAGGCACCCAAGGGACCCGTAGTACCAAAAGGATCAATATTGTCGAACGCCGGGGGGACCGTTCCTTCGACGGAAACATCAAAAACCCGCTGTCCCGCCTCGGTTATTCCGTTGAATAATTCCGCAAAGTACAGTCTGACCTCTACCTGGGTTCCTGAAGTTACCGGGAACTGCCATATCATTTCGGGATCACTCGTCGCATCATAGCGTTCCGTTTGAAAAATGGAACTCGGTGTACCGGGGGGAAGGGAAGGGTCCGTCATATCGATGGCACCTGTATACGCATTCGCACTAGTCTGGGCGTAGGTACTGCCGCCGGTAGAAATAGCCGCTAGATATGTGGAGTTGCCCGTAGTACCTGAATTACCGGTGTCGACCGTCCAATCGGGTTTCGGGGAATCCGTAGCGGTAACCAAGGGCCCGCCCGTATTTATCCGGTAGAGTACCGTCGTTGACGATACGCCTTGACCGGAAGATACCGGTACCGCAACCGTAGAACCGTCGTCATAGGTTACCGTAAGGGCGGCCGTTTTTCCTTCCTCTGTACCGGTGTGGGTGACGGTTAAATCTAGACTTTGTCCGGGATTGATCAGATTAAAGCCAACGGTATTTTCAATCGTAAATTCCCCCGCATCGGCACCGTTTAGTTCCACATTGGTCACGATTATGCCGGTATTTCCCGAACTATGGGTCAGGGAAAACGTTTCGGATGCTCCTGCCGGAATCTCAACGGAAGGGGGTACGGTCAACTGGCCGGCCACCAAGGCCACACCGGTCGGATTATCTGTTCCAAAAAATTCCATGTTTTTCATCTTTCCGCCGCCGCCTTTGGTGTTGGAGCCTGCGGTCAGATGGATTCCGTCTCCGGAGACAATAGCTTGAGTGCCATGCCTTTCCGTAATCAAATCGGCCTGGGTGGACCAATTCCCCGTCACCGGATCAAAGGATTCCGTAGTTTTTTGGGCATCGTCGACCGTATTCCCCTGTAGGTCTTTGCCTATTTCCCCCCCAATCACGAACAATTCATTTTGAAATACGGCGACTGAGGCCGCTGCCCTTGGAGTAGGTATATTTTGGGTACTGGGCAACGTTGACCAAGTACCGGAGGTGAAGTCATACACATCTACCTCTGCAATCAAAGGTTCAAAAACCGCCCCCGGGGAAGGACCGGACTGGCGACCGCCGGCTACATAAAGCTTATCGCCCATAACCGCAGCGTGAAAATGGTCTCTCGCCCTTGGTGCGTCATCGAGCACCGTCCACGTACCCGTTGCGGGATCGAACTCGTCGAACCAAGGGATATATCCACCGTTATGGCCGATCGTATTGCCTGCTACGATATAAAATTTGTTATTGTAGACTACCAGACCTGCCGAGCCCCTTTTTCTACCCGCGGGTACCGCAGGGCCTTGAATCCAGTTGTCCGTAGCGGGATTGTAAGCGTATACAAAATCCGCTGGAGTTTCGTTGGGATACCCATTATCTTTAAATGCACCGATTACCCAGATCAGCCCATTATATTCCAAGGCTTGAAAGTGGTTGAAGTCTGAAGGCGCGGAATTGGCAATAGTGCTCCAAGTTTTGGACTTGTAGTCGTACACATCGAGATTAGCCGGATTTTCGCGGCCCCCGAACAAATAAAAGTTTTCGCCGGCCTGCACGAACGAACATTCGTGCCTTGCGGTATAGTTTTCGTCATCGGTCTGATCCGACCATAGTTGCGATACGGGCGGAGTTCCTCCACCCAAAATTTCTATCGCCTTGATATTGGGGTTCTGGACGCCCATGATAAAATCGATATCCAAATTACCATCATTGACGTTTACCGTAAAGGTTTCGACACCGGCATTTGCCCAACCGAACTTAGCAGTCTGGTCGAAATTATCGAGCACTGTATTCTCTTCAATCTCTACGTCGAAGACACGCACTCCGGCCGCTTGGGCGCCTGTCCATACCTCCGCAAAAATTAGATTGATGGTATAGGTGCCATTGGCTACGGGGAAATCCCACTGCATATTTGTGGGTACTGGATTCGAATTATATCGTTCTGTAGTAAACAAGCTGTTTGGATAGCCCGTGTTGTTGACGAACGCACCAGGCAAGGCGGCACCATAGGTTATATCCTGTATTGTATTGTTCACATAGGTCGACGGGGTTCCGGTGGCCGCATTTCCATTGGCATCAGCGGCTGATTGATCTTCTTCCCAATTTTTGGGAGATCCATCGGTCGCGTTCGTCAACGCCCCACCGGCATTGACCCGATATAAAATAGCATTAGATACGTTGGGATCGGTAACCGTCCAAGTAAACGTATCGGTTACCGGGGTCGATGAGGGTTTGCTCACCGTAACTTCGACCGTATAGTTGCCAGCACCGGAAGGGGCACTGGATATGGTCCCCAAAATAGATCCGTTGGTCGGTTCTATCGTCAGGCCCGGTGGTAATCCGGTAGTCTCGAAAGTAAAGGTTTCGTTATTGTCCCCGCCATTGGCAACGATACTTAATACGGGGGTTTCACCCAATGTGTTTGATTGATTGGCGACAGGATTCAAGGTAATGGGGGAATTTACCGTACCGCTGTTTCCCAATATTTCAATGGCATTAATCAAAGGATTTTCGGTTTGATGGATAAATTCAATATTCAAGACTCCATCGCTTACGTTCACCTGATAGCTTTCCATGGCGCCGACACCGCTTCCATATTGCGCGGAAAGATCTTTGTTATCGACGGTCAGCGCGCCTTCCATATTGACATCGAAAATACGGGTGCCGGGATCTGCAGTTCCCGCATAACCGTTGGCCATATAGAGGTTCACGGTGAAGGTTCCGTTACCGGTGTTGAACTTCCATTCCATCTCTTCTCCACCTACTGGATCCCAACGCTCTTTTGCGAAAAGTGCCTGCGGGGCATATGTCGGTACGGAGGCATCCCGCCCGGTGGTGTTGTGCGTGGAAATACTCCCGAGATTGACTTCGAAACCAGTCCCCATCTGGGCACCGGTACCGGTATTGGCCGCCCAATCCGGGTTCGGAGCGTCGGTTGCGGCCACTAGGGCATCCCCGGCATTCACACGAAAAAGTACCGATGGTGGATCGCTGACGTTCACATCGAAGGTCTGCTCGACAAAGAAATTATCGGCATCGGTAGCCCGAACGGTAATCGAAGTAGATGCGGTGCCTGTAGGATAGGTAATTGTCAGGTTGTTTCCAGAGATGGAAGTGCCTATGCTAGTATTTGTATTTTCCGCTACCGAAAAAACTAGATTCTCGACCCCGGTATCGTCCGCAAAATACGAATCTAGTCCGATAACGTCAGATGCAGCACCGATTGTGCGTTCCAAATCGGAAATTTGTTGGACTACGAAAGGAGTATTCCCTGCAACGTTCAAGAAATCCCAGTTTGCGCCATAGGCATCGTCGGTATCCGCGGTTCCAATCATCCCCACGATCAAAGCTTGTGAACTACTTTGTAAGGCGGTAAGTACTTTTCCCTCCAATGTGAAGGACGCCCCGACATCGTTCGTAACACCATCATCAATGGCGTACCTGGCCTGAACGCTGCCTGTGGCGGAATTCACTACAAGATATAGATCCAAATTGTTGGTGGTCGCCGATGGCGAGAAACCTATGGAAGTCGATGGAACATAGGTCACCGGGGTGCCATTGTTTTCCCCTACCACGCTTATTTCATTATTTTGGCCCATAACAAGTTTTACATAGTCATCTTGAAATCCGTCGCCGATGAACATGCCCTGTGATTCCGTTGCCGAGAAATTATTAAAAGGAGGAAACATTCTTCCTTGAACCATAAATGTGCCTGATCCGCTGTCCACATTGATGCCGTATTGATACGCCTTTTCCTGATCGTTGTTGGCGGCATCGCCGGTAGTCTGGAACATGGTGGTAGCCCCTATCGCCCCGCCGAGAATATCGTCGGTGTCTGTATCGGATGCCAGCGGGTCATCCTGCCAACTTTGATAATTGGGATTAGGGTCCCCGTTGTTCATCAATCCGGTGAATCCGAGGCCCAAATATCCACCCAGGTCGGTACCCAGAAAGAGTTCGTTTTCCACCGGAAGGTCGAAGGCGGCACCCAATTGTAAGGCATCTACACTATCGTTTATACCATCTCCATCATCATCCAAATCTAAAAGATCCGATATCAGATCTTTGTCAAAATCGGTGGGTTTAGAGGCTCCCGAGCACATATCCGTGCCGTTTTGCGCCTCATCGTCATTGGTATATCCGTCCGCATCGTTATCGCCCAACGGGTTATATCCCGAATCTTCAGGAAGTATGCAAATTACAAAATCGTTGGGTTCGAGTATCACGATACCGTCACCATCGTAGTTTGCGACCCAGATTGTCCCAGGAAAAATATCGGAATCCCCTTGACAATCTACCCCTAAAGCATTACCGTTAACGCTAAATTTGTTCTGTTCGACATTGAGGATACTTCCATTGGAAGCGTCCCTGTCAACCCGGTGCAGGTTACCGCCTTTTCCGGCAATGAGATCTCCTTTCATAACCCCCCCAAAATTGGAAGCAGTATACTCCGCAATACCGTTGGTATTGTTGCCCCAATTGACCACGATGATATCATCAGGACCGTCAGGATTCTGATTCGGCGAAAGCGTGGGTTGCCTGAAATCGGCGTTATCACCATTCAGCAGGCTTACATCGACTGGTGGCCAGTTGGCAGGTAACGCCTTTAGGGGATCGGATTCGGAATTGTCACGCGACCCGTTGGGATCATAGCGTTCGGTCCTAAAATACGAATCGGAAAAAGCCTGACCCGTTCCCCCGGCCGAATGTGTGCCGCGGGTAAAAAGCCCTGCGTTGGGATTCGCCCTGACCGGACAGGGATGTCCCCCATAGATGGAACCAAAAACATAGGAATCTACATTGGTCGTTACCAAATTAAGATGATCGCTATTGTTGACCTGCGCGTCGAAAGGAGTGCTGTTCGGTGCGGCATCGGATCCGGTACTCCCAGGTTCGCCCGATCGGTAGTTGTTATTTACCAGATTGGAATTACCCTCAAATTCGGGAAAACCGCCCCATCCGCCATTGGCGCCATTGTCGGTCACATATACTTTACGGTCTTCTGTAACGACGAGATCGTAGCTATTCCTGTAGCCGGGGGAAAACATCTTAACAGGACTGCCCGGTACCAACATAGCCATATTCAGGCCATCATTACCTCCGAAGGGATCGTTGATATCGACACCATCATAGCCGGGAGTATCAGGGTCTTCGATGCCATTGGCATTGACTCGTGTGGGGTCATCTAGGGTGGGAAGATCGTAGATATAAGATCTTGAACCGTCGGTCAAGATGGGCATGGCCTCCAGGGCCTGCAGATCCATAGCCAAAACGGCACCGGACAAGGCATACTCAGTAATATAAGCAAAGTTATTACTAGGACTGCCCGCATTCGTAAAACCACCGTTGCTTACCAACAGCCAATTCTTGGTACCGATGGTCACCAACTGCATACCATTGGTCGCATGGTTTTCTTCGGATCGGGGGAGACCGCGGACCATATCGACCGCTTGCCAATTTCCCCCGTTCTTTTTCAGACGGGTAATCACTCCCGAATTCGTATCGAGACCAGAATCGCCGCCGCCGCCGCCAGCGCCACGTCTTCTATCGCTGGAGGATACATAAACGACCGGGTCGGCGGCCGTACCCCCTACGGTGATGCCTGTTACCTGTCGGTTGCTCGGGCCACCGAGACCCCCATCGTCATCATCGTGGTTGGGAATGGACTGCACTAAGGTCAGCACTTCGGAACCGGTAACCGAGTAATCGGCCAGTCCGTTTCGTTGAATCGTATAAATCTTGACCAAACCATTCTCTTCGGCCACATAGAGATTACCGTCGGGACCGAATTCGAGCGATGTCGCATTGTTCACCCCGGGATTACCATTAAAATCCAGGTTATCCTGATCAAAGGATTGACTCCATAAATTACCGGTAGCCAAAACCAATAGAAAAACTATCAGGGCATTTACCTTCAAAATTCGGGACGAAAACAGGTTCATTAAGGATGTGTTTGGGCATGCAATGGCCCGGATGCTATGGTTGGTTGAATTCATATTTTCCATTTCTACTTTCTTAAATTCTTTTTTGAGGCTTACTTTTCGATGATCAATCTTTGCTGAAACCCTTTGCCCGAAGTATCGGTTGTCCTCACAAAATAGGTTCCGATGGGAAGGTCGTAGACCGATAGCTCTATGCTATCTATGTCTTCGGCCGTTTCGGATGCAATCGTTTTGACCAATCTGCCCGTTACATCATATACATAGAACTGTGTCAGTTGTACAGGTTCGGGGAAACTCACCGTAGTTATATCGATGGCCGGGTTGGGGAAAATCATCATCTGTGGGGCGGATTTGGCTGTATTTGAAATCCCTTGAACCACGCTAAAGTTTACCGTTATAGCAGGCGCATTACTAGGGTTCACCACCAATGTATACGAGCCGACGGGGAATACCCTTCCCTGGATATCCACCCCGATATCACCGTACAGCGAATAGGGTGCCTTACCTTCGCTATAACTCCTCGAAATGGGACCGGTCAATGTGAACCTCACGTTGCTCGGACTGTTCCCGGGCTCATAGATAATCCCAAGGGGCGTGTTGCCTATGTCTTCCTTTTGGATTATGAGTCCGTCAACGAGCGCGTAGAGCGGCGTGTCGGTGTTGGCGTTTACAACAGTAAGGTCCGAATCGGTTATGGGTGACGTTACCCTGATAGTCCGGGTCGCCGAGCCATCGCATCCCGTGGTGGGATCCGTGTAGCTGTACGTAACGGTATAGATGCCCGCGCCAATCGAAGGATTGAAAACACCGTTGGCGTTCACGCCCGTTCCGCTATACGTTCCGCCGGCCGGGGAACCGCCACTTAAGGCGAACGCCGGTGCGTCGTCGGAAACATTAGCGAGCGCCGACAGGGTCACTCTTGGCGACTGCGGAGCCTGTAGCGTTGCGGTCAAGGTTTCCATACATCCGTTCGTATCGGTAACCGTTACCGTATATCTGCCTGCGGAAAGGCCCATGGCGTTACCGGATTCCAGCGAACTATCGTGGCTCCAATTGAAATCAAAGGGGGCCGCACCGCCCGTGACCGAAAGGCCCAGGCTTCCGTCCGTACCATTACAGACGGTGGGATTGTTGACGGACTGTACCGCAACATTGAAACCGGCGCATATTGGATCGATATCGGTGACCTCGAAATTTACCCGTATAGTGGGAGCATTGCTGGGTTCCACTACTAGGGTATAGGCACCGATAGGGAATACCCGTCCCTGAATGTCTACCCCGATGTCCCCGTACAGGGAATAGGGTGTCTTACCTTCTGTGGTCTTACGCGAAATCGGGCCGGTAAGGGTAAACTTCACTCTACTAGGGTTGTTCCCGGGCTCAAAGACTATCCCGATGGGCGTATTACCTATGTCACTTTTTTGGATTTTAAGTCCGTCGACGAGCGCGTAAAGCGGCGTATCGGTGTTCGCGTTTACAACGGTCAAGTCCGAATCGGTTATGGACGATATTACCCTGATGGTCCGGGTCGCCGAGCCGTCGCATCCCGTAGTGGGATCCGTGTAGCTGTACGTAACAACATAGGTACCCACACCTATGGAAGGACTGAAAACACCGTTGGTGTCCACACCAATCCCGCTATAGGTACCACCCGAGGGCGAGCCGCCGGAAAGGGATATGGGCGATGCCGTTTCCGATATATCGGCAAACGGGGACAAACTTACAGTTGGAGACGTTGGGCCCTCAAGTACCGCAGATACGGTGTTCGTACATCCGTTCGCATCGGTGACCGTTACGGAATAGCTGCCCGCGGAAAGTCCCGTGGCTGTAGCTGATTCCAGATCGGCGTCATGACCCCAATCGTAATCCAAGTTACCGGTAGTTCCTACAACGTTCAACACGATGCTACCGTCGGCAAGACCGCAGCCGGTAGGATTGGTAGCGGTCTGCACCGTTACCTTCACATTCGCGCAAACGGGGTCTCCGTCGATCAGTTCAAACCCAATTGTTAGTGATGTTCCTTGATTACCCCCAGCACTATTGCCAGAATATGGCGTGCCCGTTAGCGTATAATTGCCCGTGGTTAAATCGCTTCCCCTATAGTTACCTGTGGGAAAGTCTTGAAATAGTGCATAGGGAGGAACGCTTTCCGTTGATGTCCGCCCCTTATTCCCTCCCAGAACAAAACGTACGCTCTCCACGTCGTCCGTGGTATTGGCGCGTACGTCCAAATGGAGGGTAGGAAGGCTGTTGACGTCAATGGCCATGCCATTCGTAAGTGTAAACAGGTCATTGTCCGTATCCGCATTGATTAGCGTGAAACTTGTTACAGAAAGTACGCTATTGGCCACTTCTTCTTCCACCCTTACCTCAAAGCTACAGGTAGCTGTGTTTCCGACGGCATCAGTAACCTGAAAGGTATTGACCGTAGTACCAATGGGGAATTCAGAACCGCTCGGAAGTCCCGCGGTCTGAGCCAAAACGCTCCCGACACAATTATCGGAAATGCTTGGATTTTCAAAGGTGACCACGGATGACGTTAGTCCGGAAGCAATCGTTACCGAAACGTTCGTTGGACAGGTAATGACCGGATTTTCCGCATCGATTACGGTAATGGTAAAGCTACAGGATGCTATATTGCCTTCCGCATCCGTAACCCTATACGTCTGGGTCGTAATGCCTATTGGGAAAATTCCGCCATTGGGCAAACCTGAAGTCTGTTCCGTAGTAGCTCCCGGAAGATTATCGGTTCCTACAGGTTCTTCATAGGTAACCACCGCACCGCACTCGCCGATATCGTTATTGACTTGGATATTGCTTAGACAGGCAATTTCGGGGTCGGTAGTATCGTCTTGCACCGTCACGCTGACCGTCCACTGCTTTGTAGAACCGTCTTCAGCGCTCACCACGTAGTCCACGGGTGCCGAGAAATTCTGGGCCAAACCTGAATCGGGGCTGATGGTAGCGAGTTGGGAAATATCGATGGACGGGGAAAGCGAGGTAACATCAGTGCCGATGGCAACAGTTAGGTTGATCGAACCCGCGTTCGAATCTATGGTTTCCGCGCCTACTTGTCCGCTTACCGAGAAAGCAACGATCTCATTGGCAGTGGATTGTGGTAAGGTAATGGTTATTGTCTGTTCACAATTGTCGGTGTTGCCCGAAGCATCCATAGCGGTCCATTGTATCGTTGTAATTCCCTGTGGGAATGGATCGTTCAGTGTCAAGTTGGGATTATCGCTTCTCTCGAAGGTAATCTCCGCTGCATTACCACAGTTATCCGTGGCCGTGGCTGGAATGATATTCAATACCTGCGAACTGCTGCTCAACATTTCGATGTTACCAGGGCAGGTAATTACAGGTGCTATGGTATCTTCTACCGTTACCGTTGCGGTACAGCTGCTGATATTGTTATTGTTATCCATAACGGTAAGGGTAACCGTGTTGGCCCCGATATTCGAGCAGTCGAAAGAACTTGTGTCTATCGATAGATCGGCGATACCGGAGGTATCGTTCGAACCATTATCGATGTCCGCCGCCGTAATACTTGCATTGCCCGTTTCGTCCAATTGAACGGTTATGCTTTGGCAGATGGCTTCCGGTGGAGTTATATCGTCCTCCTCGGTGACTATAATGCCAATTGAAGTTCCTTCACATCCGTTTGCCTCGGTTACCGTTACGGAGTAGGTGCCTTCCAAGACGGTTATGGTCTGTGTGGTTTCCCCATTGGGAGACCAAAGGTAGGAGGCATATCCAGCTCCCGCATCCAAAGTAACACCTCCGGAGCCTTCCAAATAGGTGGTTGGACCGGAAACGATAGGCGTAGCCGCCGCTGGACTTTCCAAAATCACTGTGTCCGTCGCCGAACAGGAATTGCTTCCTATTTGACGGACTACGATGTCGTAAGTGCCGGCGGAAATTCCGTTGAAGCTGTTCGCGGCCTGAAAGTTCGCGCCGTTGTCTATACTATATTCAAGATTTGTTCCCGTAGCCTCGATTACGATTTCGCCATTATTCAGTCCACATTCCGTAGGGTCAGAGGCAACGATATTGGAAATACTTGTGGAACAGACCGTGAAGTTGACGATATCACGGGCTTCGGGATTGGTGAACTCTGTGTGCGAGCCGTCCGCAGCGATAATGACCACCGTGTTTTCGCCCTCGACGATACCATCATCGGCATTGAGGTCCCAAAATAACTGGCCTATATCGGATACCGTAGAAATCCTATCGTCGTAATCCGGGTTATTTGGGTCAACCGGGTTTACGTAAAAGTGTACATGCTCGTCATACGGACTGAACAACAACATATTCTCGGTAGACCAGGTGAACCGTATATCTGTATTCGCCAAGACGGCATCTTCCTCTGGGAAAGTAATCGCGACGCCGGGCACTGCTACATTTACCGTAATCGTTTCAACCACGGTATTGTCATCGCTGTCGGTAACACTGGCCTGAATCGTATGAGGTCCTGGTACAAATAGCCTATCGGTAAAGCTACCACCCGTACCGGCCAAACTAGGTTCGGTGGGAGAGTTCCAAGAAAGGGCCGCGGTAAGCGTGGTGTCGTCATCCTCTACATCGGTGGCGACCCCTGAAAAAGAAACGTCGACGTTACGACCAAGGTTCGCCCCATCCAAAGGTGCGTTAATAGCTACCACAGGAGCCGTATCGGAAACCGGCGCGATAAAGCAGATATCAAATCCCTTTACGGAGGGGTTTTGTGTTCCCTTTATAAAATTAATGTTCAGTTCGCCATCAGTTACGGTAGCCTGATATATCTCTACCTTTGCTACGTTCACATCGGCACCGGTAGGGCCCGATGGACGATAGTCGTCCAAGGCGATGTCGCCTTCTATTTCAACATCAAAAACACGGGGGTCACCGATTTCTCCGGTATAGTTTTCGTTGAACAGAATTTTAACGTCATAGATGCCATTTTCGGTCGGGAACGTCCAATTCATATTGTTCGGATTCGCTGCATCGCTGTAACGTTCCGTTTGAAAAAGGACATCCGGATAACCGGTGGTATTGGATACCAAGGGAGCAACCGAACCAAAAGTCTTGTCGAAGGCCGTTCCCGATAGGTCAATATAGGGTGAGGGAGTCCCCGTCTGGGAAGTTCCGTTAGTCCCGGCCACAGTTTGATCTTCTTCAAAATTGCCCGTGGAATTGGCGAGCAAAGATCCTCCCGCATTTACCCTAAAACGTACATCACAGGCAGGAGCGGTCTGGATAATCGATACTGTTATGGAGGCCGAGCCCGTCAGTGGTGTGGTGTCGCTATCCGTCACTGTAGCGGTAATGGTATGTGTTCCAATGCTGAGAGCGGAGGTATTTACGTTACTACCCGTACCGAAATCGCCATCGATATCGGAATTCCAGACCAAACTTGCTGCGACATCACCGTCTTGGGTGTCGTCGGCTGTAGCGGTAAAATTGATGGCAACGCCTTGTTCAACGTTCAATCCATCATTCGGGGTTAGAATCTCGACAATCGGAGGGGTATTGCTTGTAGAGGGCGTTAGTTCAAATTCCTGTATGTTCATCGTTCCCCCAAAATCGAATCGAAGTTTTTGTACCCCGGCATTGGTAAAAATAACAGGGACGGTATAGTTTACATATGGGGTCCATCCTGTATTTGGAATGGATAGAGTTCCAATTGGGGAGAATCCATCAATATCTTCAGATATCGTTAACGTCGTAGGATTACCACCGCCGTTAGAACCTTTCGAAGCATTTACACGAAGTTCATAGGTACCGGCAGAAGGAACATTAATCAAATATTCAACCGCCTCACCAGAATCGATATATCCAATGTTATTATTGCTTGATTCGACGGCAACCGTGTATCCCAAAGTCGGGTTACTGCCATAATAAGGTATTGGGTAGTTAAATGTCGTCGCCTTTATTGGCCCATCAGCAATGTTTTGCGCCAAATCAATGGTAAACGTTTCGCTGACAGGCGGATTTATCCCATCGTTGGCGGTAATGGTCGCCGAGTAGGACCGACCATCCGTGGTATCCGTATCCCAAATCAAGTTGTACGTGCCATTACCTTCATCGGAAAAGGAATAATCAGTGGGTGGAACGGTCAGTCCTGACGTCAAGGGTACCGTATTTGCGCCACCTCCTATACTTTTATCATATATTTCTAGAGATACCTCCAACGGGGAGCCACCATCATCATCTACCGGAACATCTACAGTTACTATCGTACCTTCGTTCGCATCAACATCGGCAATCGTTTCAATTACCGGAGGATTGTTGACGCCGCCCACAAACGTAACGACAAAATAATCCATATTAAAAAGGAAACCGGTGGATCCGGACCAATCGAATCGCAGGGTCTGTCGCCCCTCGGGTAGCACCACATTCGTGCTGACCGGATTATATTGTTGCCAGTCACCGGTGCTGTTTACCGATATCGATGCAGGGCCACCGTTGACGGTCATGGTTCCGACCGGTCCACTTGCTTTGGCAACGAAAAAGTCGAAGGAATAGGTGCCGGCTGTGGCGACGTCGATCAGATACTCCGCAAAGTCTCCGTTCGTGGTAAAGCCGATATTTATGACGCCGCCGGGCGTATTGTCCTCGACGCCGATACCGTTATCTCCCGAACCTGTATTCGCAGGACCTTGATTATCAAAAGATTCCGCCTGAAGGGTCGCAACAAACGCATCGGAAATCAACTGGGGCGTGTCGTTTACCGTAAGATTCAAAGTTTTTTCCACTGTGTTGCCATCGGTATCCGAAACGTTTACCGTGACGGTATAAACACCACTTCCATCGCCGTTGGAGCCTCCATCGCCGAAGGTCGGTGCGAACACCAGATCGGAGCTGTACAGGCCGTCAAGATCAGTGTTGATATTCTCGGTCAGAAAGCCGGAAGCATCAAAAGGATAGGGCTCGACCTGTGGCCCAGCGGGATCGTTGTTAGACCGCAGCTCTAGCGGTTCGTTCGATGCCGAGGTAATAGTCACCGTCAGGGCATCGCCGTCTCCATCGGTTATTGACAGGGGGACGCTTATGTTACCGCCTTCGTTGACGGTAGCGGTGGCATCTAATGAAATTACGGGAACGGAATCGTCGTTGATCAGGCTGAACGATACCTCAACGCTTGTATTTGCCACTACATTGGTTAGTACGAATGGATTCGAAACGCCGACCGAAGTACCGCCTGCCAAAATACCGGCAATCTCATAGCCGGTGTCGGGAGTGATGGTAAAAGTTTGGTCGGTACCTTCCTCAACCAGCGCTGAAGTAGGATCAATAGCTCCGTTGGGTCCTGCACTGGCCGTAACGGTATAGGAAGTAATCGTAACGCCATCTACTGTTATATTCTGTGTCGCAGTATCCGTTTCACCCTCATCATCGGTAACGGTCAAGGTAATGGTATACGTATTAGGTTGGGTGTAATTATTGTCCGCTGTAACTCCCGTGGCCATGTTCGTATCGCCAAAGTCCCAATCGTAGCTTACGATACTGCCCCCGTCAGGATCTGAGGAAGCACTGGCATCGACACTCACAAATAAGGCCGCCGTACCCGAGGTCGGAGTTGCCGTAAAGCTTGCTATAGGGTCTTCGGTCTGGGCCGCAATCGTAATGGGAATGGATTCGGGCGTCCCCAAAATACTGTTGCCGCCCGAAGTCATATTGGTCTCTCTTGGAAAGACGCTATTGTAAGAAATAGAAGTATTACCGGTACCTACTACTTGAAAATCAATTTCAAAAAAGTCAAAGTCGTCCGATATACCGGCACCAAAAGTGCCTCTGATAACATCGACCTGCCCCTGTAAGTTATCGATGATGTCGGAACCGGCACCAATGGGTATCGGTAGCTCCGTAGTGAGTACATTTACATTGGCAACCTGTAAAATAGTTGGGTCAAAATTGAGATGTACCTCGGCCCCATTAACGGGAAAACCGCCTGTTTGAGCGTCAATGCGAACGGAGAAAGTACCCCCCGGCTCAACCGTTACCGAAGCGGGCACATTGATAAAGTTGCCCTCCTGTGCCAAGGTAAAGACCGGTAGAGCAAATAGTAAACATAAGAAAACAAGCAATTTGGCCCTAGGGCGAGGCGTAAAATTTTTCATAATGCGGACGGGTATTTAAAATTAAAGTTGGAGATTATTAAACAAGGTAGGGCCAATAACGGCATATCGGAATTACCGATCTTGAAGACGGTATCCCGAGAAAGAATTAAAAAATATATTGCAATTTCCACCACGGCCATGGGCAGATTGCCCCTCGGAGGGCCAGAAAAGTAAATCGAGGTATTGGTAGCGTAAAAGTTTCCCATCAATGGTCGGTTTGGTGTAACCATAAATAAGTTTGTTCATTTTAAGATTTGGGATCTTTTATGAAAGGGTAAACCTAAAAGACTAATGTTTAATGTCAGGGTACATTTTGTAGGATTTTCGTAACAAAAACCTATTTAAAGTAGAATTTGATCAAAAAAACAGTGTTATATCTATTTTTGGTTACAAGTCAAATATGGTCCTTTTTGCTTCGATGCCGTTAAAAGAAAATTTAAAATCGACTAAATTCTATATTAGATCGATAAAATGCACGATTGTTCTAAACTGGTCATTCTGTCAAAAAGAGATTAGTTTTCAATACGTTAGTCTACTGTAAGATACTCCTACAATTGACTTAAGCCTATCCTTTCAAGTGGAATGGATTTTATGGTATAAAAACAAGGGAGTCAAGTATTTGTCATCGAGTTCCGACACACGAAAATTTATGAGTCTAGCGATTTTTAAGGAACTGCCTCTATTTAAGATTCTGCCGTATATTGCCCGATACCAAAGGGTCTAAATCAGAATTTTTAAGGAGTTTCCTCATTTCAGTATACTCGGAAAAACCAAAACCCTATTTACGAGCTGGCCGAAATATGGAATCTGGGAATTTGAACTTGTCTTGAGTTGTATTTTCGAACCGAGGTTTTTGGATTTTGTGCCCTCAAAGGCTTATTTGAGCAGGACGTCATTAGCCACATTGCGCCACAAGGACAAAACAAGCATGTAAAATCTGAAAAAAGGAAGTAAAAAACAACTCTAGACGAATTGTTTAAATGACAAAGGTGTTGAATTCATTTAAAAACTAGTTTTAGCCGTTTTTTTTCCCACTACCCCCTTAAAAAAAGCCTTGTAAATTTTGAAATCGGTTTCCTTGTCAAGCGTAGTATAATAAGGTTCAGAAACCTTGATTTGCTTTTCACCAAAATCGAAGGCTACCATCACGATAGGTACCTCGGCAGTCTTGGCGATAAAGTAGAATCCCGTCTTCCATTGGTCCACTTTCTTACGAGTGCCCTCGGGAGACAAGGCCAAGCGGAATTTATCTTTTCTCTTAAAAATTTTTGCCGTAGCGGTAACTGTATCACTACTCTTGCTACGATCTATGGGAGTGCCGCCCGTCCATCGAAAAAACCATCCGAAAGGGGAATCGAAGAGGCTTTTTTTACCAATAAAGTTGATCTGCTCGTTCCAGACTTTCCGAATAAGAAGAGCGAGAAAAAAATCGACCCAGCTGGTGTGGGGAACGACTATGATTACGAATTTATCAAGATGGCCGGGAAAGGTGCCGACAACCTTCCAGCCCAGCAGTTTGAAGTAGATAAATCGGGCCAGTTTTTGCACTAGGAATGGTTAAGGATTATAAGCGGTTCTAAAATGGTTACTTGAACAGTCTTTACAAACGGGAGCCAACACAAGTACTGGAGACCTATATCTTCCGGTAAATAGCTTCCAATTTCTCGGACGTAATGACTTTACGCCAATCCTTACCCAGGGCATTTTCCCATAGGGGGACCATGCCCATGGCGACAGAAATCATGGTATCGAACTCGTTGTCATCAAGGTTGGCACAGATTCCTGTAGGCAATTCGATATGGTGCTTTTGGCGCATCTTGTCAAACAAGGCTACACCTTCGGGATAAAATTCCTCCAAATGTTGGAATACGAGGCAATTGCCGATACCGTGCCTTACCCCCAGCAGAAAACCAAGGCCATAGCTCATGGCATGCGCCACCCCCACTTGGGAATAGGCGATGCTCATACCGCCATGCCAAGAGGCCATCATCAACTTATCGCGGGATTCCGCCGGTTCAAGCTCTTCTAAAAATACTTCCTTACAGAGCTCTAAGGCTTTTTCCCCATAACTTTGGCTGAAGGCATTGAGATAGGTGCCCTTGAGGGATTCGATACAGTGAATAAAGCAATCCATACCCGTGTAGAACCATTGTGACTTGCAGACACCCTGGGTCAAATCCGGATCCAGTACTACTTGGTCGAACGTGGTGTAATCGGAATTGATACCCAATTTTTTATCGGGCCCCAACAGCACCGTAGTCCTTGATACTTCCGCCCCCGTACCGCTGATTGTGGGTATGCCTGCGTGATAGAGCGAAGGTTTATTCACCAAGTCCCAGCCCTGGTACTCGTCAGCCCTTCCGGTATTGGTCAACATGATAGCGACCGCTTTGGACAGATCTAGTAAAGTTCCGCCTCCAATACCCACGATACCGGAAGGAACGTCATCAAAATCATTTTGGATTTTTTTTACAAGCGCATCCACCTGTGCTGTCCGAGGCTCCCGATCAGCGGAGATAAAAATAAGCTGGTCGTTAAAAATTCGAGGGATTCTCTGAACTAATTCCGTCCCCTCAAAAACGTCATCCACCAAAAAAATAAAAGGAGCATCGGAATGTTGTCGTCTAGAAATCAGGATGTCTCCCAACTGATCGAAACATCCTCTACCGAATACCACTCGAGGTACCATCGGGAAGTTTCTAAACTGGTTTTTGACGCTATTGACAACTTGTGGTCTTGCGGCAATATCTCTTTTTAACTCCATATATTTACTTCAAATAGGCCAGTATATCCTGCAATCTACTAATTTTTAAATAATTGTAGCCATTTTCCTTCATGGATACTTCTTCATGCTTCCAAGTGGTATGAAAGGGAACGTGTACCGCCTGTGCCCCAATACCGAGCAAGGGAAGAACATCGGATTTCAGGGAATTGCCGATCATTAAAAACTCCTTAACATCAATCTGCAAATGGTTTAGCAAATGTATGTAGTTTTCTTCTTTCTTGTCGCTTAAAACCTCCACATGATGAAAATATTCGGATAGACCGGAACGCTCCAATTTCCGTTCTTGATCCAGTAAATCCCCTTTGGTCAAAACGATCAAACGATATTTGTGCTTCAACTTCCGTAAAACCTCTGGCACCCCCTGCAACAATTCCACCGGTTGTTCCAACATTTTTTTGCCCAGATTCAATATTTCGGAAATCGTTACCTGCGAAACCTGGTTGTTCGAAATTTCGAGGGCGGATTCTACCATGGACAACACAAATCCCTTTACACCATAACCATAGATTTCCAAATTTTTGATTTCTTTCCTAAACAGTTCCTGATCGATCTTGTTCTTGGTCTCATAATCTTCCAAAAGGGCCGCGAAGGCCTCTTCGGTATCCCTAAAATAGGTTTCATTGACCCATAGGGTATCATCGGCATCGAAACCGATAACCTGTATCGCGCTGAAATCTACTTCCATGCCTGTTGTGCCCTTTTAAGGTCCTCGGGGGTATCGATTTCTATACCTGAAACGTTCGTCTCTACCATTTTTATCTTTTTGCCATATTCGAGATACCGAATGGCCTCAATCTTTTCCGTGGCTTCCAACGAAAGCATCGGCAAACGTTGAAAATCCATCAACGCCCTTTTCCGGAAGGCGTAGATGCCCTTGTGTTTATAATAGATAGCCTCAATTTCTTGATTTCGGGGATAGGGAATCGGCGAACGTGAAAAGTAGAGGGCGAAATTACGGTTGTCGACGATAACCTTTACTGTATTTGGATTTTCGATTTCTTCCCTATCGGTAATCTTAACCATGAGGGAAGCTAAGTCGATTTCTTGATCTGGATCGCTGCGGAACACCTCTAAAACCCCGGTCAAGCTCTCACGGTCGGTAAAAGGTTCGTCGCCCTGTACATTGACGATGATGTCGACCTCCATATCCGCTACGGCCTCGGCGATACGGTCGCTGCCGCATTCATGTTCCTTATGGCTTATCAAGGCTTTTCCCCCGGCTTCGGTAATCGTATCGAAAATTACGGGACTGTCGGTGACCACATAGACCGAGTCGAAAAGCCCAGTTTTGACTGCAGCTTCGTAAGTACGCAAAATTACGGGTTTGCCAGAAAGGTCTTGCATCAACTTGGCCGGAAAGCGGGACGCCGCGTAGCGGGCGGGTATCATGGCGATTATTTTCACTGGGAAATTATTGATTAAATACTATTGATTGTCTGTGATTCAATTCTTCGACTACGCTTACAACAGGGGTTCACTCTTTACTCATCCTTGGTCTGATCTTCCTATATATGCTGAAAATTATAAAAAGGATAATAATGACGAATAGGGCAGCAACTATAGGCGCAAAAATAGAGGCTACGGTGACTACTACGGCCGTGCCGGTCTCCACGGTGGAAACCAGGGGGTTGGCCAAACCCCCTGTCGTGGCGGTCGAGGCTACCCTGCCCGCGGCGTTGGCACCCTTTATAGCGGTCGCCGTGCCGCCACCTGCGATGATAGCTAGCGACCACGTGACTACCGGATCGAGGTTGGCTACCGTCGATACCATGACCGCCGTACCTGCTATGGCCGCCAATGGCACTGCAAAACTATCTAAAAGATGGTCGATCCAAGGAATAAAATAGGCAAAAATTTCAACAATGGTAGCAACGCCCAGGGCAATGATCGCAGCAAGACTCCCAATCCATTGCCAGCTATCGTTCAAATCCCATAATCCGACATACGAGGCCAAGCTCAACGCGAACAGGGGAAGAAAGACGCGAAAGCCTACTGAGGCGGACAGGCCTATGCCCAAGAAAATGCTGATTATGGTTTCGGAAGTCATACACGAATTTACTTTATTCCCCGCCAACAAAAAAATCGCTCTTAAATCCGATCAGGTACAACTGTTTTTTGGCGCGGGTGACCGCGGTGTAGAGCCAGCGCAGGTATTCTTTGTCCACACCGTTGGGCAAATAGGGTTGCTCCACGAAAACGGTATCCCACTGGCCGCCTTGTGATTTATGGCAGGTTATGGCGTACGAGAATTTTACCTGCAGGGCATTGAAATACTTGTTGTTCTTTACGGATTGGAATTTTTTATATTTGGATTTCTCCTCGGCGTAGTCCATCATCACTTCTTGGTACAATCGGTTGCCGTCTTCGTAAGACAATGAGGCAGTAACGGCGGTTACGGTGTCCAATAGCAAGACGGTCTCCAAGGGTTTTTGGTTGGGATAATCGACCATTTTTACGAGGACTTCCGCAAAACGGAACCCGTATAGATTCTTGATGGCGAAGATTTCGAGTACCTCGATAATATCCCCATTGGCTATAAATCCGGCTTCGGATTTCGGTTCGAGCCAAAAATAATTGTTCTTGACGACCATCATATAATCGCCAACGGCGAGTTCGTTTTCCAGAAACAGAATCCGACTGCGGATGCTCTCGTTATACAGGTTCGCCCTTTTGTTCGAACGGACTATAAATGCGGTCTCCTCCTTCCCGTTTTCCGAGTAGGAAGAATCGATTGCTTCCTGTATTTCATAACCGTCTACCAACCTGACGATATCCTTGAACGGATCGACATCGAACTGGAAAGCATCGCAAAATCCGTTTTGCAATTGCTCTCTAAGTAGCGTCGCGTTGACCAATATTCCTGAATCTTCCGCTTGGCGCACCACCTCGTCCAATTCCAGTTTGATGACTTCCTTATTATAGTTCAGGCTTAATTTATCGGCATCCAAGGCAGGACTCAAATTCAAATGCACGGGAGGTAATTGCGCGGTATCCCCTATCAAGATCAGTTTACAGTTATGACCGGAGTACACATAGAATATAAGGTCATCCAGCAGTGAACCGTTCCCGAAAAGTTTTGAATCGCTCGGCGCATCGGGAATCATCGAGGCCTCATCCACAATAAAAATAGTATCGCGGTGCTTGTTGGGCGCCAACTCAAAATGTATGGCCCCGCCCCGCTGTTTTTTAGGAAAATATATTTTTCGGTGAATGGTAAACGCCTGTTTTTTAGCGTAGTTCGCCATGACTTTGGCGGCCCTTCCCGTTGGTGCCATCAAAACGGACTTTTGGGTCGTTTTCCAGAGACTGTTGACCAAGGTACCGACCAAAGTTGTTTTTCCGGTACCTGCAAATCCCTTTAACAAAAATACCTTATCGGTATCCTTGGAAAGTATATAGCCCGCAAAATTTTGTAGTGCGACCGATTGCTTTAGAGTAGGTTCATGGGGGAATTTTTCTAACAGTAGTTTAAAGAACGAAGCATCGGTAAGAGCAGCCATAGGTTCAAAGATAATCAGTATTTTTAGGAGAAAAACTTTTACGATTGAAAAAAAATTGTAGATTTGTGTTAGAGGCTATTGTAAATTATATGAGGATAAACGAATTCTGCGTCCCGATTTTACGGCGTAGGCTCTTAACCACTAAATTAAATAACACTAAGAAATGAAAACCGTAATTCAAATCGTACTTTGGATAGTTTGTATAGGCTTGGGCTATCTTATCTATCAATCCGTTACAGGACCCATCCGTTTTAACGAAGTCAAACAGGAACGTTATGCTCAGGTCATCGCAAAACTAAAGGATATCCGTTCGGCGCAAGAAGCGTACAAAACGGTCAACCGAAGATACGCCAAAGATTTCCCCAGTTTGATCAAGTTTATCGACACGGCAAACTATACCATTACCCAACAAAGGGATTCATCGTATATGGAATATGACAAGACCTATCAAATCGATATGTTGAAAGAAGTCAGGCTCATCGATACCCTGGGTACGGTTTCCGTCAAGGATTCTCTCTTTGGGGAAGACGGACGCTATAAAAACTTGGCCAAAGTGCCTGCCGCTGAAGGTGATGCAGAATTTCAAATGGAGGCCAACACACTTAATAAAAGTGGCTTTCAAGCTCAAGTGTTCGAGGCGAAGGTCGAAAAAAAGGTGGTGCTGTACGATCAGCCAAAAGCCCTTTTGGATAACGAAAACTCCCAAATCGGGGTGGACGAAGTGAACGGCAACTGGATAAAGGTCGGATCACTTTCCGAAGTCAGTACCAGCGGAAATTGGCCACCTATCTATGACGGAAGAGGAGATCAACAGTAATAGGTAGACATCCGTGGAAAATCATACTAAATTGTCCATTCAGGTTAGCTTGAATGGACTTTCTTTTTGTATTCTGGATACTCCGGCGAATACCGTTATCCAGACCGAAAACGTGGTTTTCGTGAAACAGCTTACTCCCTATGCCCTTCTTAAACGGGTAAAGCAGCTTTTTCAGCAACATAAAATAGATCAAGGCCAATTTTCGGAAGTTGTAGCGGTACACCGGAACAATCTGTTCGGGTTCGTACCCCAGCCATTTTTTGATCCCGATGAATTGGCCAATTATGTGAAGTTCAACACCAAGATACTGGTCAACGATCATATAGCCTACGATGAAATAGATGCTTTCGGTCTTGTCAATGTATATGTTCCATTTGTAAACATCAATAACTATATCTATGGACTTTTCGGGGCGTTTACCTTCAAACATCACGGCACCGTAATGGTTGAATCATTACTTAACCGGCACAAACTTCTAGGTAACCAAACGATTCAGTTACCGGAAGGGCAGCGTCGTCTGGGGGAACAATCCAAGGCCCATGGCAAAGAACCGATTTGCTACGTGTATGTTTTCGAAGGACAAATGGATGTCACCATCATCGCACAAAATAAATTACTGCTGTACAATAATTTCAGTTTCGTCACCAAAGAAGATTTTCTGTACTATCTACTCTTTACCTTAGAGCAGTTACAACTTGATACCGCATCCGTTACCGTTAAACTTTTCGGTGATATCGATGAAGATGACGACATCTATGAGCTATGCTACCAGTATATACGCAACGTGGCCATTTTCTCTCCTTACGCCGTTGATCATTCTTTGACCAGTCCACATGAAGAAAGCATTGATTTCACCGTATTAAACGCCCTGTAATGCGCATTATATCCGGTCGATACAAGAGTAAACGTATTTTGGCACCCAAAAACCTGCCGGTACGTCCTACAACGGACATGGCCAAAGAGGCCCTTTTCAACATCTTGAACAATCGCTATTATTTTGCGGATATTTCGATCATCGACCTCTTTGCGGGTACGGGCAACATCAGTTATGAATTTGCCTCAAGAGGTACGGAACATATCACGGCCGTGGATGCCGATTCGGGATGCATCCGTTTTATAGATCGTATTTCGAAGGAAATGGACTTGGGTATTACAACGTTTAAAAAGGATGTTTTCGACTATTTGGAAAAATCCACTGCCCAAGCGGATATTATTTTTGCCGACCCGTTCTACAATATGGCCGAAGAGGATTTCGAGAAAGTGGTGAGATTGGTATTCCAGCGGAATCTGCTATTGGAAAACGGCACTCTGATTATCGAACATACCAGCCGGATAGATCTGTCTCCACTCGATCACTTTAGCGAAAAACGAAAGTATGGGGGGAGTGCTTTTAGTTTTTTTAATAAGACCTAGGGGTTTTTGAATGGATAGGATAAAACCTGTGTGGAACCATAAAGGTGTTTTAGATTTTGGTGCTTGGAATTTGGTGCTTGGAATTTTATAAATAAGCAGGCCATAAGCCGGATTCTGTATACCCTGAAACAATTTCAGGGTCTCCCTATCATTTATCTAGGCTTTCAGTTACCCAAAAGCTCTTACCGCCTACCCTTCGGCTCGGACGTGCAGCCCTCAAACACCGATTTACATGACGTTTCACCGCATAGAGTTTACCTGGTTTCACTACAGCATAACCTGTACATTCTTTCTGTTGCACTGGTCCGTCCCGATGTAACACCGGGAGACGGGTGTTACCCGCTATGCCGCACTGTGGTGTCCGGACTTTCCTCTTCACCCCGAACTTGATTCGGGACCCATCTCAATCGGAAGGCGCTAAAACAAGTTCAGCATAAAGCGATAGAGTGGCCTGCTTTGGACAAAGGTAGCCGAATTGTTGATAAAAAAGGATTTAATCCCGTTGAAATACCCATGTAGAAGGCTTGCTATTTTTATATTTGCAACAAACAAGCCCAGTGGAACACTTCATCGTATCGGCACGGAAATACAGGCCCCAGACCTTTAAGGATGTTGTGGGCCAAGAAGCCATTACCAATACCCTGACCAATGCGATCGAAAACCATCATCTGGCCCAGGCGCTATTGTTCTGTGGGCCACGTGGGGTAGGCAAGACTACGTGTGCCCGAATCTTGGCCAAACAGATCAATCAGGACGGCACCGAGCAAAAGGATGAGGATTTTGCCTTCAATATTTTTGAGCTCGATGCGGCCTCGAACAACTCCGTCGACGATATCCGTAACCTGACCGACCAAGTCAGGATACCCCCACAAGTGGGTAAGTACAAGGTATACATCATAGACGAGGTGCACATGCTCTCCCAAGCCGCATTCAATGCCTTCTTAAAGACCTTGGAAGAGCCGCCGAAACATGCCATTTTTATCTTGGCCACTACCGAGAAGCATAAGATTATCCCGACGATTTTGTCTCGTTGCCAAATATTTGACTTTAAGAGGATTACCGTCAAGGATGCGGCAGAATACCTGAAATACATCGCCAAGGAACAAGGCGTAGATGCCGAGGACGATGCCCTACATATCATCGCCCAAAAGGCGGACGGTGCCATGCGTGATGCACTTTCTATATTTGACCGGGTCGTCAGTTTTTCAGGAAAACAGCTCACCCGAAAAGCGGTCACCGAAAACCTAAACGTACTCGATTACGACACCTATTTTTCCGCGACCGATCTTATTTTGCAGCATAACATTCCCGAACTATTATTACTTTTTAACAAGACCCTGTCCCTAGGATTCGACGGCCACCATTTTATAAGCGGACTCGCTTCGCATTTCCGCGACCTCATGGTTTGCCAACATCAGGCCACCATAGCCTTGCTTGAAGTGGGCGATACGGCCAAAGCACATTATTTAGAGCAGTCTAAAAAGACCGCCAATCCCTTTCTTTTGAAGGCTTTGGATCTGGCCAACGATTGTGACCTTAAATACAGGACCAGCAAAAACCAGCGGCTTTTAGTAGAGCTTACGCTGATGAAACTAGCCTCTATCGACTTCGATGGGCAAAAAAAAAATCCTGAATCCGTAGCATCTGACGATTCTGGGGTTAATGCTATTGTTCCGGCTTCCTATTTTAAGGATCGAAAAGGGGCGCATTCAGATTCGAAACCGGCAAGCGATATTCAAGCCTCAGGTTCCGAGGTAGAAACCGATCAAAAAAATGTAGCGATTCCGGTGGCCCACTCCCCCAATCCTATTGCAGCACCCCAGAAAAAAAACACGGATATCGCTAGCGGTAAATTGGTGAAGGATGCTGCGGAAGCATTGGAAAATGATTCGCGAATACGTGTCAATGAGGCTCGGACAAAAATTACGGGGGAACAGGAAAACGACGTCGAAATAAACGTCGATGGGCCAGAAAGACAGCGTGTGGATAAAAAAGAACACGACATCGAAGTTGCGGTCAATACGACAGAGACCCAAGTTGCGGAATCCCCCTTAAAAACAGAAATCAAAAAACCGGACTCGCAAAAAAAAATACAGCTAGATCTTGCTTCCAAGCGGGTTTCGGCACTGTCCATTTCAAGTCTAAAGGCCAAAAAAGAGCATCAACTCTCGAAAAAGGGAGAAGAAATCGATGAAAGTCAATTGCCCAATGAGGCATTCACCCAAGAACAGATGCAAAAGCATTGGGCGGAATTCGTAGAAAAAATTGATAGCGATGGCCAGAAAATATTAGCCTCGAGCCTGACCACCGATGTCCCCAAAATGTTCGACGAAACCACTATTTGGATCGAACTGCCCAACGATACCATGAAAAAAGAGGTAGAAAGGGAACAGTACGACCTGATGGTCTATCTCAAGCACCAGTTAAAAAATCACTTTATATCCCTTCGAATTACCGTAAACGAAGATACCGCCAAGAAATACGCCTTCACTCCCGAGGAAAAGTACGAAAAGTTACGGGAGAAAAATCCCGCTATTGATTTGCTGCGACAGACGTTTGATTTGGATTTGTGATATCTCGTGCTATATTACCTAAAATCGTCGCATGATCCAATTCGTCTTTTGCCTTAAGCGCCCCTTCAGTTTACTTTAAATCGAACTTAGAGCTGCAATTTTCTAATGTTTCCTAAAATTTTCAAAGCGTTTACTTTTGTATCGAATCCGCAGCGCGTATACTAAAAACACACTGGCTACAATGAGCAACCCACAAGCCTCTCGGCCACGTTCAACGTTTACGATATCACCTGCGCCGATTTCAAAACCTTCAAAGGTTTCAGGCCAAGATAGGAAGCCCCCGACCAGATAGGTAACGCATAACAGGGTGGCAATCATAAGGTTCAAGCGACCGAAAGTGAAGACTACCGATCCCAATGCTGCCAATCCGTAAATGACATACCAGAGCAAGGCGTCGGGGTCGTTGTACTGTAATACGACTGCCCATACAAACAAAACTGCGAAAATAACGGCGAAGATTTTGAAGAAAGTTTTCATAGTATTACTATACTCTGTATGGACTGTGTATTATTTGCTTGTTCTAATTGGTCCTCTGGATGATTTGTCCAATCTGACCTTTAAACTGCTCTATTTATACATTTGAATTCCTAAACTAGTTCTGTTGTGTTAAAATATAGAGATTGGCTCATTTGTAGTATGTATACAGCGCATTAATTTTTAAAATGCCGATATACAGATAATTGTAAAAATTGAAATTTTGAGGGTTGTCTAAAAACTCTCAAGCTATTTCAAATCGAAAAATGATAAAACCCTTTGAATACACTTACTCATTGTAGAAATCGCAGATGGAACGCTTTTTAACGTAACAGCAGTTTTCCTACACCAATAAACTAAGCGTTACTAAGAATAGCCTTTGTATAAACTTATTTCACAATATGCCCCTCCAAAATACCAAAAACATCGGTTGCTTCGATTTCATCCTTGAAATCGGCTGTGGTATCATTGGAGATAAAAATGGGATAATCGGCCTTGTCTTCCGGAACACGCCCGTGCGAACCTTTTATCAGGGTGGCATCCAAGGGGATAATGTCCAAAACGGTTCTAAAACCTAATTTCTTTTTTAGCAGTTTCCCCCCTACTTTGGCCATTACCATAGAATCTTTCGGGTCGGTCATCATCTCGACCGGATCGTAACCTGGTTTTTTATGGATATCGACCATTCGGGCATAATCGGGAGCCTTGGCATCATCAAACCAGAAATAATAGGTAAACCATGAATCCGCATCTGCAAGCAGCACTAGGTCGCCGCAGCGATCGTGGTTCAGGCCTGCTGCCCTAATCTCTTCCCCGGAAAGCACTTTTTCTACGCCCGAAACTGTTTCGAGCAAAGCTTTTACCTCCAATTTTGCAGATGGGTCGTTCAGATACACATGGGCAATCTGGTGGTCGGCCACCGCAAATGCACGACTGGCGCCGGCATCCAATAATTCCAATCCCCTTTCCACACGAATCGCCAAAAAGCCCTTTGAACGCAAAATCCGATTTAAATGAATGGGGTTTTTAACGTCGGTGATTCCGTATTCGGATAACAATATGATGTTCGTATCCCGCTTTTGGAAATGTTCGACCAGTTCCTGTACAACAGCATCGATATCCTTAAGATCTTTTTTTATTTTCTGAAAATCGATGCCATGGCGTTGCAGGTTGTAATCCAAATGGGGCAGATACACCAGTGATAGGGTCGGATTGTGGATTTGATCGGTGCGTATGGCGGCATCCGCTATCCATTTACTAGCTTTGATGGAGGTTTTAGGACCCCAAAAATTGAACAGCGGAAACTGTCCCAATTCCGTCTGTAGGGTATCCCGTAATTCCGCGGGATGGGAATAAATATCGGGTATCTTGCGCCCATCGGCCAAATAATTGGGCCGTGGGGTTACTGCAAAATCTGCGGTGGAATACATATTGTACCACCAAAAGAGATTGGCGCAGGTAAAGTGCGGATCCATCTTCTGCAATTTCTCCCAAATCTTTTCCGATTGTACCAATTTGTTGGATTGCCGCCAGAATTTTACCTCGCATTCATCCTTAAAATACCATCCATTGCCGACGATACCGTGTTCCGAAGGTAGTGTGCCGGTCAGATACGTGGACTGCGCGGAGCACGTAACGGCCGGTACCACGGGATGGATGTAGGCGGATTTCCCCTTTTTCAAAAAGGATTCGATAAAGGGGGTATGCTCTCCGATTAGTCGTTGGGTCAAACCCACTACATTTATCACTACTGTTTTTTTCATTTCTAAGACGTTCTAAAGGGTATCGGTAAACCATTCGATTTCCCGTATGATAGATTCCGAAATATCCCTTTTAAGCGCAGTCGGAAGCACATCCCAAGTATAGGTTTCGATTTCCAAATGTTGGGATACTACGTTGCTTTTCAAATATTCGATTACTTTTAAAATATGATCCTGAGTGGAATGGAGTACTCCGAATTGTTCCAAAAAGATGGGGACATGAAAATGCGCCCGCAATTCTTTGAATGGTTTTCTGTTCTTTAAGATAATTGGTAAATCGTTATAGGTCAAGACCTTTCCCTCTACTTTCTCGGTGACCTGATGCAGATAGGTTGGCTCGTCGAATTGTGACAAAGCCTCCCAAATGGTATCGTTGCCATCGGCATCGTTTCCACTGGAATCTGAAAGTATTTTCAAAGCGGCGCTTACCTGAATCTTTCCAACCTTGATGCCCGCCTCGGAAAACTTCGCAAAAGTCGCCTCAGGTTCTTCAAAGGCAAGCGAAAAATGGCAGATATCATAACATACGGTAATATATCTGTGGATGAGCGCTACGACCTCCGCATCATTCTTCCCTAAGGTATTTTTAAGGATGGGCTTGGCGATAGGCAATAGATACCCCGCAAAAAATTGGATTACTTCGTCACTGTTTTCCAGCATCCCGTCGGGTTCGGGTTCGATATCCAAATGCAGGTACTTTCCCGTTTTAGCTTCCAGATGGTACAAATAAAGAATAATTCCTGTTAGATTTTCAGCGCCCTTGGTGAAGGCTTTTTTCGTGGCATCATCCGATGAATGCCAATATTTGTAGCTTATAGGGGAGGTTGAAATTCCGCCTTCCATACCATTCGGTAAAAGGGCGGAAAGTTGATCGAAAAGGCGTTTCGAATAGGTCACCCGTTCATCCGTGGTCCAATCCGGCGCATGCACCCGATCTTTTACCCGCTCGTTGTGGAAATTTCCATAGGGAAAACCGTTCATCGTAAACACATAAACGTCGTTGTCGGACAGCCATTTTCGGAAATCCGACAGCTTTTCCCCCAACCCCAATTCTTCACTGGCTTTGTTGGATAGGCGCAGTCCCAATCCGAAAGGTTTATCCTTGGAAACCCGGGATTTTATTTTGGGAACATTTGTTTTTAGGCTGTCGAACGTGGTTATCCAATCCTGTCCGGGATGGATGTTCGTGCAATAAGTTAGATGAGAATTGTTAGAGATTCGCACACTAGAGAATTTTTGAATTACTTGTTTTATTGACGCTTTGTAACGCTTTTTTCATAAGAAAGTTATCGATTTTGTGAACGTCATGCTTTTTACCGATTCCGGAAATCAGGGTTATGGTCAGCTGTCCACCGAGATGCTCCCTAAATTCCTCGATTCCATTTAATAAACGGTTGATTTCAGCTTCGGATTCCACAGGAAAATGTAGATCAAAACCGATAGCCTCAAAAACACGGATAATTCGATCCAGCTCGCTTTCGGAAATCAATCCGATCATATGGGCATAGGTAACATCCAAGACGATACCCTTTGCCACTGCCTCACCATGGCGTAGGCTATAACCGGTCATGTGTTCTAGCTTATGGGCGGACCAATGTCCGAAATCCAAAGGTCGCGAGGAACCACTTTCAAAAGGGTCACCGCCTTGCGAGATATGTTGCATGTGTATTTCGGCACATTTGTAGATGGTGTACTGCATGGCCTCATGGTCTCTTTCCCTTAATTTTTCAGCATGTTTTTCCAGATACTCGAAAAATCCCACATCTTTGATAAGCGCCACTTTAAGCGCCTCGGCGATACCGGCAATCCAATCCCGTTGCTCAAGGGTGCTCAAGAATTCACTATCATTGATAATGGAGTAAGGAGGCGCGAAGGTCCCCAAAAAGTTCTTTTTCCCAAAGGCGTTGATACTGTTCTTGACCCCTACGGCGGAGTCGTTCTGCGAAAGTACCGTGGTGGGTATACGGATCAACTTTACGCCCCGATGCGCAATCGCCGCGGCATAACCCGCCATATCGATCACGGCGCCACCGCCAATAACCACCACAAAGGAATGCCTGCAGATGGCATTTTCGTTGATTGCCTTAAGGATTTCGCCAACGTTGCCATCGCTATTCTTGCTTTGCTCACCTCCCTTGACCACGATACTTTGGGTATGTGAAAGGATGTAGCTGTATTTTTCGCAATAGGAAACTATATTTTTAAGCAAATCGGTATGGGCATTCGCCACCCCATCGTCAATGACGAAAAGCAGCTTTACACGACTGTTTTGCTTGTATTCTTCGATAATGCTTTTAAACAAATCATTTCCCAAATCGAACAGCCCTTTCGTGGAGTGTAGTGTATAGCGATAGGATACTTGAAATTCTTGTTCTATAGGTTTGAACATCTCTTGTTTTTTTAAGTCACGGCAAATAGTTTCGACAAAGCCTTGGAAATTGGTAGCAGTGCCAAGATAAGCAATCCGTACCACCACGTCGAAAAGGAAACGGCTATCGACGCATCGAGCACGACCAACGACAGTACGCCAGCCATCACCGCTTTTTTAATATTTTGCGGAGAATTCTCCGAATGGGCCTTTATCAATGGCCGAAAAACCAATATCGAGAAGAGCACCAAAAACAATATTGGGAATACTATGCTTTCCGTATACAAAAAGGCCAAAATTAGCACGGCAGAGATAACGGTGGCATAGAGAACGCCCGCCAAAACGATATGGTTTTTATTGTCACCATGCACCTCGCCCCTACTGATCAAGGTGATAGCAAAAATGTAAACGATAGGAATTGCGGCCATCCACCAATATCCTAATGCACCCAAAATAGACATCCCCAGCATTAAATTGAACCCCCGGCAAATACCCATAGTCAAGGGACCGAAAAAATCATATTTCTTGGCTACGGCATCGTAAAGAACGATGCATGCGGCCAAAGCAATCGCCAACTGACCTGACCAGTTATTTACCAAAAACGCCAGCACGATTCCCATTAACAAAACTACAATACCGTAAATCGCCGCCCATTTTAAAGGAATGAGTCCACTCGGAATTGGACGTTCGGGCCGTTCGACGGCATCGATTCTATAATCGAAAACATCGTTCAAAATGACGCCTCCCGCATAAAGAAAAACAGAGGCAAACACAAGGGATAGGATGTCAATGCCAGGCACCGTCATGGAAACATATTTATCGGAGCTCGAAAAAATGCCAACCACCGCCACCCCCGTCAAAATATCGGCTGCGGCGGTGGGCAGGTTGGCCGGGCGTGCCAATCGGGCATAGCCAAGGAGTTTTTGCACCATTTACTTGATCTGATCAGTATCGACCCTAGGCTTTTGACCGCGAAGTACACTATTGTCATTGAACAATTGGGCTTGGTTGATGCCTGTAGGATTCAGCCAATCCGATTCTTTCATCTTCCCGTTGTTGCCGAAAATATCGAGGGCATTTTGATAGCAAGTCTTTATGACATCAGCTTTGGCAATACCTCTTTTCAACATCAAAGAAGCTGTTTTTGGAACGGCCAAAGGGTCACTTACGCCCCAATCTGCCGAGCTATCGACGATGATATTGGTACTACCGTATTTTTCTACTACGGCCACCATACGTTCGTTTCCCATCTTGGTTTTAGGATAAATGGTAAAGGCAGCAATAAATCCTCTATCCAGTACATCTTTTACCGTTTCTTCGTTATTATGGTCGATGACCACCTTTGAAGGATCCAGTCCGTGTTCAAGACAGACTTCCATACTTTTTAACGTGCCTGCCCTTTTATCGCGATGGGGCGTGTGTACTTGCACCACCATGTCAAGTTCCTTCGCCATATCGAGTTGCATCCGAAAATATTTATCCTCCGCCGGGGTTTGGTCATCATAACCTATTTCCCCCACGGCGACCACATTTTCTTTGTGCAAGTATAGCGGCAACAACTCGATTACCTGTTCCGCCAAGGCTTCATTATTGGCCTCTTTGGAATTCAGTCCAATAGTGCAATAGTGATGAATGCCAAACTGACTCGCTCGAAAAGGTTCCCAACCGACCAAGCTACTATAGTAATCTTGAAAAGATCCGACCTGGGTACGCGGTTGGCCCAACCAAAAAGAAGGTTCTATCAGCGCTACAATACCTGCAGCCGCCATGGCCTCGTAATCATCGGTAGTCCGTGAGGTCATATGTACATGAGGGTCTATAAACATCATTTTATCTTCCATAGTAGTATTTTACAATTCGAATTTTATCTAAAGTATTTATTTAAAAATAAATGGATAACTTATTACTAGTCAATCAATACCCATAACTATATACTGACGTCAAATAGCCAGCCAGGTCTAATTTGTATGGTTATTGGTTTTTAGCCTTGCCATTATTACTGTTTTATATTCGCCCAATTGAATTTTCCTTGGGCCACTGCTTCCCGTAAATTGGGGTATTCATCGAGTAAGGCCTTTGCGTTGGATGCGTCCGATTTAAAACAGCACAATGCTCCTGCCCGATTTTCGACAGGATTATCACTTTGCAGCAAGCGCTTCATGTCTTTCAGGAGGCCCTCATCCAAAAAACCGCCGACCGGTCTCCAAAAATAAGGATCCACATCACGGGATGCCGCCCACCGCTCATGTGCGTAATCGGAAATGATACGGGTCAATTCCGCATTTGCCCGTTTATCGATGTCCAAAATACGGGAGAGGTCCTGTTGCATAAAAGCGGCTTTCAAATACATCTGATTCCATTCCTGGTCATTAAAATATGCCGAAGGATAGGGATTATTGGCACTTATCGCATTGAAGACCGTTGCAATGTTCGTTCGCAAGGCTTCTACGGCCGCCTGCTTGTAGTTCTCAGGATTGGGCAACAAAATCAAGAATTTGAGAAAAGTTTCCATTTCTGCCTTGTCCGCTACTTGAATCAGATTAGCTACTTTGGACTGAAAATATCCACCGTTTTCTTCTAGCACTTTCGAAAGTAGATATATTCGAACCAATTGTAAGGTGCTCGTATTTTGAATACTTAAATATTTACTTAATTTAAGATTTTCTAAATTTTTTACAACCAGTAACTTATCTGAATTAATTTTATGAGCTAAAAGGCTATAAGCCAAGTATAGATCTTTGGCCGATTCGTTGGAGATAATGGTATTCAATTTCTCTTCGATCCAATCAGTTATAGAATGATCCAAAGTTTCGTACACTATCGATCTCAATTCCTTAGTCTCGGTAAATCTCATAGGTGTTTTTTTTACCATTCATTTCTGTGGCAGAGGCCTACAAATGAAAATTATGACGGTCTTTTTATGGTATCTTTTAACAAATTTAATTATTATAAAGGGAAACGGGTTATTTTGGCTTTACAAATTCTTGTTAAGGGTCTGTCCTAAAATAAAGTGCTTGTTTTATAGACCGGTATTTGGGTTACCGACATGGCACGACACAACGAAAATCGTGGGCGAGTTGGGTCGAAGGCAATGCATCGCAGTAGCTACGCTGAACATTCTCAACCCAGTTGGTGAGGTAAGAAACCGGTAGAAGCTGTGCCGTTTATTTCCGGACAAACCCTAAATATCGGGGCTCAAATACAAGTTCAAAATCAAATGTCAAATTCAATCCTTATTTTTACAAAAACAAAAATTAAATGCTAGGCCTAAAACTCCCGACCGATCCGCGATGGGTGAATATCGTAGAAAAGAATATTGATGAAATCTTAACGGATCATGCCTATTGTGAGCAGAAAGCGGCGAGTACGGCAATCTCTTTGATCGTGGGTTTTCCGGAGTACACGGAGTTGGTGAGCGAAATGACGGCACTGGCCCGTGAGGAAATGGGGCATTTTAAAATGGTGCACGACCGAATCATCGCACGGGGTCAAACTTTAGGAAGGGATAGAAAGGATTTGTATGTTGTTGAACTGCTGAAATTCTTTCCGAAAGGGGGTAGCCGATCTACACAATTGGTGCATCGGCTTTTGTACGCTGCCCTAATAGAAGCACGTAGCTGTGAACGCTTTCGGTTGCTTTCCGAAGAATTAAAAGACAAAGAACTGGCCGACTTCTACCATAAACTGATGATCAGCGAGGCCGGTCATTACACCATGTTCCTGAAATTTGCCAGACAGTATGGTGACCGGCAAGAAGTGGATCGGAAATGGGAAGCTCTTCTTGAAAATGAAGCCTCGATTATGAAAGATCTTGGCACGAAAGAAACCATTCACGGATAAAAATTAAGGTATACCCTTTTTGAGGCTGCCCCTAACTATCAAGCTTATCTAAATAATAATCATACATAGCGAATTGGGATCGTAGTTTCGGTTTGTCGTTTTTTCGATAGGCGTTGTTTCGAGACTTGTTGAGCACGCGGGCCTTGACATTATCGCTCCAGGAAATTTCGAAGGTGTCTAGAAGTTCTTGCTTGACATCCTCATCATAAATGGGACAGCCCACTTCGACCCTATTGACTAGATTACGTGTCATAAAATCGGCAGAGGAAATAAAAACCTTTGTATCACCACCGTTGCAAAAAATAAACACCCGTGGATGTTCCAAAAATTTATCCACGACGCTTAAGGCCTCTATATTTTGGCTCATGCCCTTCACACCGGGCACTAAACAACAGATTCCCCTGATCATCAACTGAATCTTGACTCCGGCATTACTGGCGTCATAGAGCTTATCTATCATTTTATACGAGGTAAGACTATTCATCTTAATCTTTATATAAGCCTCCTTGCCCGCTTTGGCGTTTTCGATTTCGGTAGCTATCAGTTTTTTGAAGAATTTTTGGGTGTAGTGCGGAGAGACCACCAAATGTTTATACTTGTTGATTTTGTAGGTGGTCTCGAAGAAATCGAATACTTTGTTGAGTTCTTTTAAAATCGGTTCATGGGCGGTAAATAGGGTATAATCGGTATATATTCGTGCAGTTGATTCGTTAAAATTACCCGTACTGATAAATCCGTAGCGCTTAATTTCATCGTTTTCCTCGCGTTCTATAAGGCATATTTTGCTATGTACTTTCAAGCCCGGGACGCCAAATATCAACTTTACCCCTTCTGCCTGTAGCTCTTCTGCATACCGGATATTGGCCTGTTCGTCAAACCTTGCACGCAACTCAATCTGCAAGGTGACCTGTTTTCCGTTCTTTACGGCATTGGAAAGGCAAGCCGCGACTTGTGAATCATTCGCCAAACGATAAACGGTTATCTTGATGGCTTTTACTTTAGGGTCAAGTGCAGCTTCCCTTAAAAATTTAATGACATACGAAAAGGTATGGTATGGCGTATATTGCAGGTAATCCTTTTCGGCGATTTTTTCGAGGAGGCTTCCTTCCAAGCTAAGACCCTTTACACCTAACGGCGTAATTTTATCGTACATCAAATCGGTTCTGCCCAGACTGGGGAAGCCCATGTAGTCTCTTTTATTATGGTACCTTCCCCCCGGGATGATGCTATCGGTATCCTCGACCTTCATCTTTCCCTTGAGAAATTCCAAAGTATCCTTTTCGATGGCCTTGTCATAGACAAAACGTACCGGATCACTTATTTTCCGATGTTCGACGCTCGAATGGATTTTTTCGATAAAACTTTTGCTCAGGTCATTGTCGATATCCAGTTCCGCATCACGGGTAATCTTGATCATGTGGGCGGAAATGGACTTGTAGTCGAACATAGGGAAGACACTATCCAAGCAATAACGGATAACATCATCCAAAATAATAATAAAACTTTTATCGCCTTCCTTGGGTAATTCGACAAAACGGTCTATACCCTTAGGGATTTCGATGAGCGCATACCGTTTCTCCCGTTTTTCATAGGTCTGTCGGGTGCGGTCATCGCTCTTCAAGACCATTTTAATGGCTAGGTAGGCGGCCGTATCCTTTAACATAGGGAATTCCGCCAAGTCGTTCAAGATGATGGTCATGAGCTGGGGGCTCACTTTTTGTATAAAATAATCCTTGACGAATTCCCCTTGTCGTTCGGAGAGTTCGGTTTCGTTCAACAGAAATATATTCTGTTCTTCCAGCTCTTTTTCGACCTTTTTAAGTACCTCGACACTTTTGCTCTGTTGTTGTATCGCAATTTTAGTGATTTCTTCCAGCAGATCTTTGGCCTTTTCCCCGCCTAGCACGCTTTTTCCTGTTTTACCGGCATCGACGATACGCTTTACCGTGGCATAGCGTACCTTGAAAAACTCATCGAGGTTGTTGGAGAATATTCCCAAAAAACGAAGTCGTTCTATCAACGGAACGTTTTTATCAGTGCATTCCTGAAGTACTCTCGCATTGAATTGCAGCCAACTGATCTCTCGGTTGACGTATAAATTTTTTGATTTGATCATTTACTTTAAGTCTTTTGGGAAAATGGTTCGAGTTGTTATTCCCTTTGTCACCGACGCCCAATTTTTCACTTCGAAATCGAGCTGTACCAGGCCCGTAGTGGATACGCTGTCAATATAGGAATTTCCCAAGGAATTGGCAACGTTCGTAAAGGCATCGTTGTGGCCAAAAATTAGGACAGTATCGAAACGGTCGTCCAGCTTTTTCACAAATTTCAGCACACTTTCCCCGGAAAAATCATATAAGTCATTGGTGACCTGGAACTTTACGAAAGGGAAGTTCAGTTGCCGCAAAAAAATCATGCAGGTGTGTAAGGCCCTGTTTGCGGGACTGGAAAAAACCGCATCTATCGCAATATCTTGCGATGCAAACTTTTTGGAAACCAAATGCCCGTCATTGATTCCCCTTTCTTGAAGCGGTCGGTCTTTATCGTCTACGGAATAGTCCCATGATGATTTGCCGTGGCGTACTAGAATCAGTGTTTTCATTGGGAAAAAAGTTTATGAGATTATAAGTTTATGGGTTTATGGGTTTATGGGTTTATGGGTTTATGGGTTTAAGAAAAGTATGATTTTCAGGATACTGACCCCTTTTCATTAAAACTGTTAACTTTTCACTGTTTACTGACTACTTTTAACTATTTGCTATCCTCTTAATACTGCTAACTGCTACTGCCACAGCTTCCTCTTTCAAGGGGCCAATCGCTCTTTTTTCCAATTCAAATTCTCTTGGATGGTATACCGGATGCGATCATGAAGCCGATTCGGTCTGCCTTGCCAAAATTCGATGGATTCCGGTTTTACGAGGTAGCCGCCCCAATGGTTCGGACGTTCGATTTCTTTGTCTTTGTATTCCTCCTTCAATTCCAACAATTTGTCTTCGAGAAAATCCCTTGATGGGATAACGCTACTTTGGTCGGAAACCAGCGCGCCCAATTGGCTACCTTCAGGGCGGGAATTGAAATAGTCATCGGATTCTTGAGCGGGAAGCTTTTCCGCCAGTCCTTTTATGATAACCTGTCGTTCGAGATTTGGCCAAAAGAATGAAATACAAATATGTGGATTGTTGGCAATAGCCTTCCCTTTTTCGCTTTCGTAGTTGGAATAAAAGACAAATCCCCTTTCGCTGAATTTTTTAAGTAGCACTACCCTACTCTTGGGAAACCCGTCTAAACCAATGGTCGAAACGGTCATGGCATTGGGCTCCTCAACGCCTTTTGAAGCCTCCAGCTCATCGAACCATGTTTGGAAAAGTGTCATCGCGTTTTCGGGAAGGGCATCCTCCTTCAAGACACTTTTTTTGTAGGATTTTCGGTAATAGGCAAGATCCTTTTGCATTTCGCTCTTTTGTTAAAATAAGATAAACAAAGTTCCGCAAAAGATTGGAGAAAGAGAAGCAGATTGGATTTTTAAAGGGGGCCCAAATTCATATTTCCGATTAAAACTCAAAAACCTTTCCATCATCAGCTAATTCCACATTGGCAAAAATGTCTTGTGCCTCCCCTTTGAACGGTGCTATCGATTTATAGCGGGTAGAATAATGCCCTAAGATCAGGGTTCCTACATCGGCGGCATTGGCAATAGCAGCAGCTTCTTTGGCCGTGCAATGCTTGGTTTTCGGTGCCAAAAGTGCTTCGGATTCCAAGAAAGTGGATTCGTGATAGAGCACATCCACATTTTTTATTTGATCGACGATATCCGGTTTGTAGCCGGTATCGCTGCAATAGGCATAACTTTTCGGTTTGGGAGGGTCGAAGGTCAGTTTCTTGTTCGAAACCATTGTACCATCCTCAAGAAGAACATCCGTTCCCTGCTTGATATTTCGAAAATGGGCTTTACCAATCTGATATTTGGCGACCGCTTCTATGTTGAGTTTACGTTCACCGAGCTTTTCGCGAAACAGGAATCCGTTGGTGTACACCCGATGTTTTAGGGGGATGGTCGCTACGGACACCTTGTCATCCTCAAAAACAATTTCCGAATTCTTTGATGTCAATTCATGGAAGGTCAATTGATAGTTCGTCCATGAATCGCCCAATTTCATGAGCAAGGTAATGGCTTCTTTGATGCCTTTGGGGCCGTAAATATGCAGGTCTTTATCCCTTCCCAACAATCTAAAGGTAGATACCAGTCCGGGCAATCCAAAAAAATGGTCGCCGTGCAGGTGGGAGATAAAAATATGGTTTATTCGGGAAAATTTAATCCTGTTCTTTCGCAGTTGCACTTGGGTACCCTCGCCACAGTCGATGAGAAACATGTGATTTTTGATTTCCAGCACCTGTGAAGTAGGATTGGTCATCGTTCTCGGGGTGGCGGCGTAGCAACCGAGGATGGTTAATTTCATAGGTCCAAATCCCTTTCGATTTCTTCCATTTCGATAATGTCGTGGGCTTCTTGCAGGGTCGGTACAACCGTAATCGCGTCGGGCACCTCATCGTAGGACACCTTATCGGTCACCAAAACGAAGGACTTGTCTGCCTTTCGGTGCGTATCCGAAAGCTGAAAAAATTCCATCACATCGTCAGAGGTCAACTTCGAAAAGGAAAAAAGGTTGACAATAATATGGTCATTCTTAATTTTGGGATACCCGTCATTTAAGTTTTTTAGGAATTTTGGTAAGGAAATATTCTCTTGAAATACTACGGTCGTGGTGCCATCGGAATCGAAAATCATAGTTTTACTGTTTTAGGTTCTACTTTTTTTGAGAGGAACTTTTTGATTTGGGAGCAAGCCTTAACTTTCCGCTTCTTTCGTTTTTGAATTCACTAGCCAACCATGCAGTTTTCGGGCTACTATCTCGGCTGCGTTTGAACGAAGTCCCTTGACCGCTTTCAACCATCTTGGGATCAAAGATTCGCGAAAAAGAAACACGTTACTTAATCTTGGAAGCCAACAAATACAGCACTGCCATTCGGATCGCAACGCCGTTTTCAACTTGGTTCAAGATGATGGATTGCTTGGAATCGGCAACATCACTCGTTATCTCTACACCCCTATTTATCGGACCGGGATGCATGATGACGATTTCCTTGTCCAAGCTGTCCAATAATTTTTTGTTGACCCCGAACTGCTGTGTGTATTCCCTGGTCGTGGGAAAATAGCTGATATCCAATCGTTCGTTTTGGATGCGTAGCATATTGGCCACATCGCACCAGTTCAAAGCTTTTCTCAGATCCGTTTCCACCTTTACACCGAGCGATTCCACATGTTTGGGTAGCAAGGTTTTAGGACCGCACACCTTGACCGTGGCCCCTTGAAGCTTCAAGGCAAAAATATTCGACAGGGCGACGCGGGAATGCAGGATATCGCCAACAATGACCACCTTTTTACCGGTCACGTCGCCCAGTTTTTCGCGAATCGAGTAGGAATCGAGCAGGGCCTGTGTCGGATGCTCGTGCGCGCCGTCACCCGCATTGACAATAGAAGCCTTAACGTGTTTCGATAAAAAGATTCCAGCTCCTGGGTTGGGGTGCCGCATCACCACCATATCCACTTTCATCGAAAGAATGTTATTCACCGTATCGATTAGGGTCTCCCCTTTCTTTACGGATGATTGCGCTGCCGAAAAATTGATAACATCGGCGGAAAGGCGTTTTTCGGCCAGTTCAAAGGAGAGTTTGGTTCGGGTACTGTTCTCGAAAAAGATATTGGCAATCGTGATATCACGCAAAGAGGGGACTTTTTTGATCGAGCGGTTAATGACCTCCTTGAACTGATCGGCAGTCTCAAAAATGAGCTGAATATCCGCCTCGTTTAGATATTTTATTCCCAATAAGTGTTTGACACTTAACTCGCTCATTCGCGGAAATTATTAATTATTGATTACTACTGATTCAGGGTTGAAGCCATTTGATTGTAAACCTGCTTCAACAATTCAAGCCTGTCCGCGGGCTTGTGACCGGTTCAAGATGCAAATTTTTTCAACTTGCCATCTTCGATCCAAGAACTTTACCCTTTGACCAAATAAACGACATCCTTGCCTTCGTTTTCCTTCCATAAGACCTTTACCTTTTCATCATTGATGGCATCGACCTGCCGACCCCTATAATTGGGCTGTATGGGCAGGTGCCGGCTAAAACGTCGATCGATAAGGGTGAGCAATTCGATTTCTTTTGGCCTTCCAAAAGATTGTATGGCGGTCAAGGCCGCACGTATACTGCGACCGGTGTATAGCACGTCGTCGATCAAGACCACTTTTTTATCCTCTACCAAGAAATCGATGTCCGTTTTATTCGCTTCCAATACCTTATCGCCCCTACGGAAATCGTCGCGATAGAAGGTGATATCCAAAAAACCGGTATGGATATGGTTTACCCCGTATTCCTCTTTTAAGATCTGCGTCAACCTGTTCGCCACAAAAGATCCCCTCGGCTGTATGCCGATGAGTACGGTATCTTTAAAATCAAGGTGGTTTTCAAGCAATTGGCAGGCCAAACGGTGAAGTATGATGTTGATTTCCTTTTCGGATAACAATACTCTTTGACCCATATGGTTCTAATTGCTTCGGTGAAACAAAAATAAGAAATTCTAATTTAGAACACGCTTGAACTTTTTCATTTTGTAAACGCTCAAAATTTATGACCCATGCCATTTCATTTGTCGTATGGATTCCACATTTCCCTTTACCGATAACGCACCCAAATAATCTTTTGTCGTTGTAAATGTAAACAGCTGCCACTCTTTTTTTTCGGTACTATCCCAATCCGTGCGCAAAAGTTCGGCGTAATCAACATCCAAGGAAACCGAAAACGAGGTTAAGGGAAAAGAAAGTCCACTACCCTTAGCTTTTATAAAAGATTCCTTTCGAGTCCAACAGCGATAGAATCCATAAACCTGTTCTTGCTCCGGTAATGCTTTCAAAGTCTGGATTTCATCGGGGGAGAAAAAATGATGGGCGATATCGATGACATCGAAATCATCTTTGATTTTTTCGATATCGACTCCGATCTCACAGTTTCTCGCAAAGGCCATAACGATCATGTTCCCTGAATGCGAAATATTAAATGCTATAGGGTTCTGGAATTTATAACCGGGCTTACCATATTCCCCATAGTCGAATTTTATTTTTTTTGGAATTTTGTTCAGATAACGACCTGACAAAATCCGTAGCAGTCCCCTGGCAAGAATATAGACCGTTCTGTCTTTGTCGAATTTAAAGCTATCGGCCCTGGCCGTTTCTTTTAAGGAAAGAAGATTTGCATACGATTCGACATCTTTTAAAAATTCGTCTACCTTAAAATACCAGAGCTGCACTTCGTTTTCGGGCAGTAGGGTCATAATTATGTTTTTTGAAAGACCATTCAGGCCATCTCGAACTTTTGCATGCACAACGATGTGCTCTGTGCCGTTGTTTCAGCGGTCGGCGCCAAAAAAAGACTGCCGTGATTCCCTTTTACGGGTACAACATCGACCCCTTTTTTCGCAAGTTTCTCCCACGAGGCAATGAGCATGGTGTTGAATTCGATATCAGTTTTTTGGGTTAGTAATAATTGAACCCTACTTTCAACCGGCCTCCAAGTATACCTCGAATAAATTTTGATATGGTTGTTATGCAACCTTCGTATGGTTCTTTGGTTACCGCTGCTACTAATGTCCTTTAATTTTTTACTAAGTGGTACAACCACCTTACTTTTCATAAAGCCCAGCACCGTTGATATAGGATTTACCTTCAGTCTTTCCAACAGAGCCAAAGTCCTTATTCCTGTTTTTGAAGGGGCGAACATACTAAGATAGTCGGCCATGGTATCGGCAACGATAAGGTTGGCAGATTCGGACTCCCGCTCTAGTATCCTAACAATTTCTAAACCTACCGCCGTATTGAAACAATACGAAAGTAAATGGTAGGGACCATTAGGCTGTACTTTTTTGATTTCGCCAATAAAATCTGTAGCCATTTCGGCGACACTTTTATGCAAGGTGGGCTCTCCTTCGTGGCCGGATGCTTGCACGGCATATACCGGTCTATCGGAAGGAAGGTATTCGGCAAATAGATTGTAAAAAAAGAAATGACTTCCGCCGGAATGAAGACAAAAGAGCGCAGGTTTTGAACCCGTTGCCCTGATAAGTACCAAATGTTTAAATACATCGGTCTTTTCCCCTTTTTTGGATTCCCGGTTTTTTGACTTCGTATAATCGGCGAGTTCGGCTATGGTCTGATATTCAAAAAATTGATTGGGAGACAACAGCATTCCCGATGCTCGGGCCTTTGCGATGACCTGTATGCTTAATATGGAATCTCCACCTATCTCAAAGAAATTATCGTGGATTCCGATTGGGGCGAAATTCAGGACATCTTCCCAAATTCCCACCAGTTTTTTTTCTATCGCGTTGGTGGGTAAGGCATCTTTATCGGGTTCTTTTTGATCTTTAGATTTGCCCAGGTCCCGTAAAGCCTTTATATCAATCTTAGCATTCGGCAAGACCGGAAAGGAATCGACCACTATTAACCGAGATGGTATCATGTAATCTGGAATCTTTGATTTGAGGCTGCGTTTCACCACATCGGCATCATAAGCTTCATTCACCACTATATAGGCCACTAAGCGCCGGCTACTTTCCGAATCGGATTCATGCACTAGGGCTACCGCATCGGTTATGGAAGAATCGTTCAACAATACTTTTTCCAATTCTTCCAATTCAATACGATACCCTCGAATTTTTACCTGGTGATCGGCCCTTCCCAGAAATTCAATGGCCCCGTCTTTTCGATAACGGCCTAAATCGCCAGTTTTGTATACTCTATCAACCCCATTTTTATGAAAAGGATGCGGTACGAACGAGGTTTCCGAGAGTTCGGGTTTATTGATATACCCCCTCGAAATACCCGGTCCTCCAATAAAAATCTCCCCGATAGCCCCATACGGCACTAGGTTCATGGTTTCGTTCAACAGGTAGATTTCAGAACCGGCTACGGGTTTTCCTATGGGAACGCCTTTTGAAGCATCCTCCTGTTCGACCCGATGTGCCGTACACCAAACGCAGGCTTCCGTTGGGCCATATTCGTTGTAAAGACCGGTATCGGGAAGCTTTTTGAAATGCAAATCGACTATACCTGGCGCAAAAGCCTCACCGGCAACCATTACGGTATTCAAACTCCCTAAATTCGAAACATCACCATGTTCCAAAATTAATTTGTACAAAGAAGGAAGCATTAAGGTGTGGGTCACGGAATGTGCTTGGATGAAATCTCCGATTTTTGAAATATCCTGCTCGATACGATTCTCGGTAATGATTAAATTACCCCCTGTGCACAGGGTCCAAAAAATTCCCGCTTTTGAGCTGTCGAAAGCAATAGAGGATAGCAATAAAAAGGCATCCGGATCATTGGGATAAAAGTCCAATCTCCCGGCCGTAGAATTTATAATGCTGTTATGTGTAATGGGAACCCCTTTGGGTTGCCCCGAACTACCGGAAGTATAGATAATATAAGCGTTTGCATCCCCGTTAACTTTGGGCAGGGTTACTAATGTCGGGGAATTCGTTTCTTGGACGGTATCGAGCAATACTAGTTCTTTGCCCAAATCATCAAAAATAGAGGTCAACGAAGACTGTGTTACTATAATATCGGCTTGGGCATTTGCTAGAATAAAATCCAAACGCTCTGAAGGATAGTTAGGGTCGATGGGCAAATACGCACATCCCGCTTTCAATATGCCGAGCATCCCCACAATCATATCGATAGATCTATCCACACACAATACTACGGTTTCATTACTCTTTTTGGTCTTTTCGAGGAGGGCGTTCGCTACCCGTCCGGCCTTCCGGTCCAAGGTTTCATAGGATATTGAGACCCCGTCAAAAGTTACCGCGGTTTTGTCCGGTTGGGTTTTGGCCACATGCTCAATGACATGGTGTATGCCCGTATAGGATGATATATTGCTATCGACCACATTGGGTTTTTCAAGAAATATTGCTTTCTCCCTTTCCGTCAGCATGGCGATGTCACCTATTTTCTGGTTCGGCTCGGCGGTTATGGTTTCGAGTAACAGTCTTAAGTGCTCCTGAAATTGGATGATGGTCGATTTCTCAAAAATATCGGTAGCATATTCAAATCCCGTAGAAAGCAGCCCATTTTCATTGGCGACATATAAGGTAAGATCAAACTTGGAAACGCCCGGATTAAAAAACGAATGGGACAGTTGCAATTCCGGACCGAACGAAGGGACTTCCGTGACGGAATGATAGATGAACATCACGCGAAAAAAGGGATTTACGCTTAAAGAACGCTTTGGACTCAGTGCCTTGACCAAGGTCTCAAAAGGGACGTCGGTATTTGAAAAGGCATCCAATACTGTCGTTCTTACTTGTTTGACAAAGTTTGAAAAAGCTATTTCGGTGGGTACCGAAGTCCTTAAAACGGCGGTTTCATCGAAAAATCCTATGATATTTTCAAGGGCGGTATCGTTTCTAAGTGAAATGGGGGAACCGACCAAGATATCCTTTTGACCGCTGTATTTATGAAGCAATACGTAATACACCGACAATAAAAATACATAGGGCGTGGTTTCCATCTTTTTTGAAAGATCCAATACCCGTTTTGATAGATCACCGGAAAATTTCGTTCTATAAGAAGTACCTTTGTAAGAGGGACTTGCCGGTAAAGGGTAATCGGTAGGCAAGGCCAATAATGGAATTTCACCTCCCAATTTTTTTTTCCAATAGGCCATTTGGGAAGCATCCAATTCCCTATTTTTTCGCCAAAAGGCATAATCGGTAAATTGAAGGTTATTTGCGTCCTTTTTTTCAACCTCCCGACCGTTACTATATGCCACATAGTGGGCGGCGAGCTCTTTTAAGAAGAGGTCCATAGACCATTTGTCAAAAATGATGTGGTGCATGGTCAGCAAAAAGACATGCTCCTCATTATTTAACTTAATCAAGGTGGTACGAACGAGCGGAAATTCCTCCAACTCAAAATGTCGTATGGCATCTGACATGAGAATGGACAACTTTTGCTTTTCCAGATCCACCTTGGGAATACCGCTTAAATCGAATCGCTTCAATTCCACATCGGATCCTTCGTTAATCACCTGAACGGGACCGCCGTCTTCATAAGGATAAAAAGCTCTTAAAATATGATTTTCCTCAAAGACACTTCGCAAACTATGTTCGAGTGCATCTTCGTTCAACTCTCCTTTAAAAATAAAGCTTTCGGCATAATTATAGACCGGATTTTCAGGCAGTAAACGCTGTAAAAACCATAGCCTTTGCTGCCCGCTAGACAAGGGAATAGTGGCACCATCGGGTGCTTTGGAAATGCGTGTACGGGTAATTGTCTTCTTTTCCCTATTTTTCCATGTATCTAAAAGGGAACTATTTTTAGTTTCGTTTTTCAAAAGCAATGTTTCTTTTTTTTCAACCTTTTTATATCAGTCCTAAGTACCTGACAATGGGATATATTTTTCCGTTTAAATACTCATCGATCGGCATGTCGATATCAAAAGCGCGTTCGACCAACCAGTACAACGAGATGACGATAAGTAGGGCCGAAAGCCAAACCAACAATTTCGGGTAAATTTTTGATTTTCTGATAACGTACAGCACGGGAAATATCAAAAGAATAATGACCACCTGCCCCAGTTCGACACCGATATTAAAGCCCAATAATGATAGCGAAAGGTTTTCGCCCTTAAAGCCCAGTTCCGAAAGTACGCTGGCGAAGCCAAAACCGTGGAACAAGCCGAATACAAAAGCTATCACCCATTCTCTGCCGATAAAAATAGGTTTAATATTATGATAGGCCGCCAGACCGATCGAAAAGGCGATAATCGACTCCACCCACCTTGAAGGCAGATTGACAATACCCAAAGAGGCCAAGCTCAGGGTGATGGTATGGGCAATGGTGAAAAAGGTGACTATCTTTAGAATATACCAAAATGCGGGCTTGAATTGCGGCACCGGCACCCATTTCCAGCGTGAGGGTTTGGAGGCTATTCCCTCGCTCGTAATTGGCTGCAAGGTTTCTCTTTTTCGCAACACTACGGACGGCAGAATTAAGGCCAGCAAAAATAAAATATGATCAGCGCCGATCCAAATGTGCCATGTGCCTTGTTTGATCATGGCCAGAAACCCTTTCCAAACGGAAGTATCGGTAAGGTCTAAGGTTTTGGTCTTTTGGCTCGGGGTAAAATCCAAGGCCATGATCTTTTCATTATTGATAAGTCCCGCTTTCCAGTTGTATTCCATGCCCAACCTATTGGTCTGCATGGGGTTTTCATCGAAAAATACCGCATACGTCACCTCAAGTTTATCGGGAATTTTTTCTGTATTGTCCAACCGGAAGTGTATGGCTACGAACGACCCAAAATCAATATATAGGATGCTGATCTCATCCGTAAAAATAATTTTATGATTGCCGTAAACCGAGGAAAACGCGCTATGTTCAAAGAGATAGGCCTGAATCTTTTCCCTGTAAACGGCCACCTCTTCTACCGATGGATGTCTTCCAAGATCAAGACCCAAATACTTGTCCAGTTCAGTAGCCATGATCTCGAAACGGCCTTCGATGCCTGCAGTTTCATAAACCCTTAAATAAATAAGACTGCGGTCGGGTTGGTGCGAATAGATCGAGAGCGGCACTAGCAAAAAAAGGATAAAAAAAAGCTGAAGGGTGGTTCTTTTCATAAGTGGTCAATTAAAATTACAAGGTAGCAGAATCCGTCAATCCGGTATTTGTCCATAATTCTGTTTAATCTTTTTTATAAATTTTGAAACGCTTAAAATGGGTTCGGAACCCGTTTGTTACGAAATTTTCTTGAATTTCCCTATTTTCAAAGGCTTCAACAAAAACTATTTTATGTTATAAATATGGTACAAAATTAGAAATAATAGTGCGTAATTATCATATTTTCGATGTACGGAACAATTATGGGTCAACAAACCTTCGAACAATTTGAGAAAAGAGAAATCTCGAATTACCTTTATACCTTGAAAAATTTAAGCTAAAGTTCGGTCTCGATAGTGGAAAATAAAACCGATGTAAACCGTAATTTCAAACCCGATGAATGATCTATAATCTGGCACAATTGATGGAGCGAACAGCCGGGCGCTTTCCAGAAAAGGAGGCTTTCACCTGTTTAAACGATTCCATTTCATATGCCGAACTCGATCGGAAGGCGAACCAATTAGCGTCCTGTCTTATCCAAAACGGATTGGAAAAAGGGGACCGTGTGGGCATCTTCATGAACCGTTGTTTGGATACTGCGGTGGCCGTTTACGGTGTGCTTAAATCAGGGGGGGCATTTGTGGCCATTGATCCTTTTCTGCCCCTGAACAGAATTCTTCTAATTATGAAGGATTGCGGTATCGAACAGCTTTTGACCACACCCTCGCAATCAAAAAAGATAAAGGTGATTTCTGATGCGGCCCCGTTTCTTATTTCCATTATTGGACTATCCGATGAACAGGATACAAAGACTGTTTCTTGGCCTTCGGTTTTTTCAAGGTCTTTAGAGAAATTCGTTTCTCCCCGTATCCTGGAAGATGATTTGGCGTCCATTCTTTATACGTCGGGTTCTACGGGAACACCAAAGGGAATAATGCATTCGCACCATAATATTTTGGCTTTGGCCAGACTCGAGGCCGAGCTGCACGATTCAGATGAACAGGATAGAATCGGCAATTTTGCCCCGTTACATTTCGACCAGTCCCTTTTCGGCTATTTTTCAGGACCTCTGGTCGGGGCGACAACCGTTATTTTTCCTGATTCCTATGTAAAATTGCCCGCAAGCCTTTCCGCTTTGGTGGCCAAGGAAAAAATTACGCTTTGGTTTTCGGTACCGTTACTGCTAATCCAGGTTTTAGTACATGGCGCTATTGAAAAGCAAGATTTCAGTGCCCTGCGATGGGTGCGGTTCGGAGGCGAAGTGTTTCCCGTAAAGCAATTGCGGGCATTGATGCTTAAATGGCCCCATGTCAAATTCATTAATTCGTATGGCCCTTCGGAGCTTTTTAGGTGTACCTATTATGTGCTGGACGAACCGCCGAAAACGGACGACCCTATACCTTTGGGAACCGTTTGGGGAAATACGGAATATAAAATTTTGGATGCAAACGACCGGGAAGTAGAAAGGGGAGAATCGGGCGAACTTGTCGTAAGAACGACTACCCTTATGATAGGATACTGGAACGATACCGAACGTACCGAAAATGCCTTTTATAGGATAGCAAAAGCAGCGGGTTATGACCATATCTACTATAGAACCGGAGATCTGGTGCAAGAAAATGCTAAAAAAGAACTATTCTTTCTCGGTAGAAAAGACCGGCAAATAAAACTGCGGGGGTACCGGATCGAGCTCGATGAAATTGAGGCGGTGCTCTTAAAAAACGATGCCGTAAAAGAAGCTGCAGTGGTGATAGTACAAAAGGATTCGAACAACCGGAGCCTTGAAGCCGTTGTAAAGCTCGAGGAACTGACGGAGTATACTACCGATGATCTCATACGCTTTTGTAAAAACGGGCTCCCCCCCTATTCCGTGCCACAAAAGATTGCTATTCTAACCGATTTCCCTAGAACGGCCACAGGAAAAATAGACCGTAAACAAATCATCAAATCACTCGAAACCCCTACCTGATGACCGATAAAATTATTAGTTATATTAAAACCGAAATTTCCATGGAACCCGTGGATGATATTGATTTGGAGGAAGATCTACTGGGAAACGGCATTGTCGATTCACTGGGAATGATGCAGCTCGTCGTATTTCTTGAAAAGGAATTTAAAGTAAAAATAGCACCTGAGGATATGACCGTCGAGAATTTCAACACGGTTTCAAGTATTTCAGAGTATCTATCGACCAAACTGAACTAAAAAAAATTGATGAAATTAAAGCTAACATCCGGGCAATTGTCATTATGGACGGGGCAGAAAATGAATCCCCATGTACCGCTGTACAACACGGCCTGTTCATACGATATCTTTGGGCCGATCAATACAAGCCTATTCAAAAAAGCTTTTCAACAGCTCTTGGACACTACGGATGCCTTTCAAATGCGATTTTCGGAGGAAAATGGCATTCCGTACCAGTTTGTAGAGGCTATTCCTGATTTTGAGCTAGAGATTCTCGATTTTTCAGAAAATTCCGAAAATGTGTCCATTTCGGGGTGGTTACTGCAGCGCAGCCAACAGAAATTGGACCTCTCCCATCAGGTTTTTGACACCGTACTGCTTAAAATCTCGGAAAATAGATATATCTGGTATCTTAACATGCATCACCTGGTCACCGATGGCGTTTCAAGAAAAATTGTATTCAAGAGAATGGCCGGCCTTTATACCGCTCTTTTGGCGGATGCATCGGCAGAACCTACTATCGAAAGTCCGACCTATGTGGCGTATGTCAACTCTGAATTGGAACGGACAACTGCCCAAAACGAAAAAACATATCATGAGTCCCCTATACGTACTTCCTCGAGAGAATTACCAGTTTTTTACGGGGTCAAACCCAAGACAAGGACTACAGAGGCCACTAGGGTTCCCATACCTCTAGGGCCCGAACGCTCCGAAAAATTAAAACGCCTATTCAAACATCCAGATATAAAAGGTTTTACCGAGCAGCAAACCTTGTTTACTATGTTGTCCGGTCTGCTTTTCATTTATATGTACCGGGTCAGTGGCCAAAAAAACCTGACCTTGGGCGCGCTATTACACAATCGGGTATCCCGTAAATTTCGCGATACGGTAGGCTATTTTTTGGAAATCTATCCCTTGGCCATGGAAATCGGGGAAAAAGATACATTTCGCACGCTTTTGCAACACGTTAGGCTTGAAAACAACGAGAGCCTGAAACATGCGCTACACGATTCGGCGGACAAAGAGACTAAAAGCGGTTTCAATGCGGTCTTGAATTTTATCCATACCAGTTTTCCCGATTTTAACGGCTTTAAGACCACTTCGGAATGGATTTATACCGGGCACATAGACAGCAACCATCAGATACGATGTCACGTTCTGGATTACGATCCCGATACGGAAATCCAACTCTTTTTTGATCTGAACCACGGTACATTCAGTCCTGAACTGATACATAAAGTACCCTATCACTTTCTCAATCTATTGGACGCCATGTTGGCCGATGTGGATATGGCTATCGATAAACCAAGTTTGCTACCATCGAAAGAAAGGCCACTTTTTTTCAAAGCGGACAGCGCGTTAAGTGAAACACCAAATAGCATCGTTGCGAGTTTTGAAAAAAATACGGCCGAGCATCCGAACGCGGTGGCTTTGCAATACAACAAAGAAACTTTCACCTACGCCGGCCTGAACAAAAAAGCCAATCAACTGGCCCATTATCTACAAAAAAAAGGTATAGGCGAAGAGGATAAGGTAGCCCTTTATTTCCACAGAAATTCCGAATATATCATCAGCGTTTTGGCGGTGTTAAAAACGGGCGCCGCTTTTATTCCCATCGCATCCGACCAAGCTGCCGATCGTATTGCCTATATGCTATCCGATTCCAGATGCACCCTGCTTATAACCGAAGAAGGTTTGCGGAAAAGGCTTAATTTGGATGGTATTTCCATACTGACACTATCCGAACAAAAAAATAGACTGTCCGAAGAACCAACCACGAATTTAGGGGTCGCGGCGAATCCTGACGCCCTCGCCTATGTACTGTATACTTCGGGTAGTACGGGCCGCCCAAAAGGAGTTTTGATACCCCATGCGGCCATTTCGAATTATTTGTATTGGGCCGGAAAACGGTATCAGATCGACAAAACCTCGGTATTTCCGTTATTCACTTCCATAGGTTTTGACCTCACATTGACTTCGACCTTGCTGCCGTTGCTAAATGGTGGACGGATCATTGTTTATCAAGAAAACCCAACAGGGCCCGATATGAGTCTTCTGGAAGTGGTAGAAGATAATTTGGTAAATGTCATTAAGCTGACGCCATCCCATTTGGCCTTGCTCCAAGGTCGTAATTTAAGTGCATCCCCTATACAAACAATGATAGTCGGCGGGGAAGATTTTAGGGTGCAGCTCGCAAAATCGATAGCATCCAACTTACCCAAAAATTTAAAAATCTATAACGAATATGGTCCCACCGAGGCGACTGTGGGCTGTATCGTCAGCGAGTTCGATGTCGAGCAACACACCGACATTTCCGTACCCATCGGAAAACCCATTGCCCATATGCAAGCCTTTGTTTTGGATAACCACTTAAACGCTGTTCCCAAAGGGGTCATCGGCGAACTTTACCTAAGTGGTAGAGGGCTGGCAAAAGGCTATGCCAATGCTGATGAAATGACCGCTTCTAAATTCGTGGACCATCCTTTTACCAAAGAATCCAAAATGTACCGAACTGGCGATCTGGCCCGAATAAATGCCGCGGGGGATTTTGAATATCTGGGTCGGATCGACGACCAGGTCAAACTCCGGGGACACCGTATCGAACTATCAGATATCGAGGCCAATTTGGCGGCACATCCCGAAATAGAAAATTGTACCGTGGTCGTGGTATCCGATAGAAAAACCGTTCCTGAAAACGAGGTGGTCAACTGTATCCAATGCGGACTCCCTTCCAACTATCCGGAAATCGAGTTTAACGAACAGGGCGTCTGCCAACTCTGCACCTCGTTCTCCAACTACGAGGATAAAGTAAAGCGCTATTTCAAGAACGATGACGAACTGGTACGGATATTAACCTCGAAGCGGGGCGAAAGTCCGAAGTACGACTGTATCTCTCTTTTGAGCGGCGGTAAGGACAGTACCTACGTTTTGGGGCGGCTTATCGATATGGGACTGAACGTTTTGGCCTTTACGATGGACAATGGCTACATCTCCGAACAGGCCAAGGCCAATGTCGACCGTATCGTAACTCAACTGGGCGTCGACCATGTGTACGGCGAAACCCCGCATATGAACGAAATTTTTGTCGATAGCCTGCACCGACATCACAACGTCTGCAACGGCTGTTTTAAGACCATTTATACCCTAAGCACCCAAATCGCGCTGAAAAAAGAGATTCCCTTTATCGTCACGGGACTTTCAAGGGGCCAATTCTTCGAGACCCGGTTGACCGAAGAGCTTTTTTGGGAGGATACTTTGGATACCACCAAAATAGACGATACCATTCTGGAGGCACGAAAAATCTATCACCGCGAATCCGACGCCGTACAAAGACTTTTGGATGTATCCGCGTTCGAGGATGATGCTGTTTTTGAAAAAGTACAATTCGTAGATTTTTACCGCTACAGCGATGTTAGCCTTGAAGAGCTATTGAATTATCTAAAGGATAAAATAGGATGGGTACGGCCGACCGATACCGGGCGTTCCACGAATTGCCTGATCAATCAGGTCGGCATCTATGTACATAAAAAGGAAGATGGCTATAGCAATTATGCTTTTCCCTATAGTTGGGATGTTCGGTTGGGCCATAAGACCCGAAATGAAAGTTTGGCGGAAATCAACGAAGTTATCGACGAAACCGAGGTCATGCGTATTATGGAAGAGATAGGCTATGAGAGATCGGAGGCCGACCGACAACCGACGGAAAAATTGGTAGCATACTTTACGGGAAATCCAGAGACTGCAGTGAAAGATCTACAGCAGTATCTTTCCGGCAAATTACCCGCTTACATGGTGCCCACCCTTTTCAAGCATATGGATGAAATGCCCTTGACCAAAAACGGCAAGGTCGATAAAAATGCGCTGGAGAACCTGAGTAGCGCACAATTGTCGATGGACACCCCCTACACCGCTCCGAGAAACGAGATCGAAGCACTGCTTGAAAGGGTTTGGAAAGAAGTATTGCAACTTAAAAAAGTGGGCGTACACGATGATTTTATCGCCTTGGGAGGGCATTCGCTGGCCGCCATCAGGGTCACGGCACGCATCAATGAGGAAATCGAGGTCGATTTTCCCCTGAACAAGATATTCGAACGGCCCACCATAGCCGAATATGCTACTTTTATCGAAGAAACTTTGACCGAACTGATGGAAAATAGCTAAACGGTGATCGCAAATCGTCCTACGCTTTCTTTGTGGAGCGCAAGGCTCTTGGCGCTGGCGCAGCGCTTACCATAAAAATATGAACAAACGACTAAAAAAAGGCTTGAAGCCGTTCGCGTTAAAATACATGGCACTGCTCATGGGCATCTGCTATTTGGCAAACCCCATTCACCATCAGATCCGTACGGTTTTTCATGAAATTTCACATCTTTTGGAAGCCCCCGAAACCGTCATTTCCCACCATTTACATACTACAGGCCATGATCATTATGCCCATGAAAAGGATGAACATAGTATGGTCTCCGCTGATCACCAGCACACTTTGCTCAATTTGATGGATTCCATTTTCGATGCATCCGATGAGCAAAATTCCGAAGACGATACGGCACTCCTCCTTATAAAATGTGATAAGCATATCAGCTCGTCACAGGTCATCCTACCAAAATTATTTTCCCTTACCACTTCCCAAGGCACCAATGCGGTAGAACAAAAAGTCAAAAAAGGCTTTTTGGTCCATCCCGAAGAACCACCACAGCGCGTTTCCGCTTAGAAGAAAGTACATCCCAAAAAAATAAACATCCAACGAAGCCTTTCAGAAATACGCTTTTCTGAACGGAAACTTCGGCATGGATACCCTTGAAATAATAACTAATATGAAAAAATATATACTCACAGTATTCACAATTATCGCCTGTAGCAGTCTCTACGCACACGAGCTTAACGGAACGGTGACCTCGGAAGACACTAAAGCGCTTGAAGGGGTCGGCGTTTTCAATAAAACGACAGGTGGATATACCTATACCAATGTATCCGGCTATTTTGAGCTCGATGATATTTCCGCCGGAGATATCATTCGATTCTATAGCCTCGGATACAAAACGCAAGAGTTGACGATTACAGAGGTCCAATTGGACGGCACCGCCAATATCACGATGGTAGAATCGGCAGTATCGCTGGATCAGGTCGTCTTGGTTTCCAAAGTAAACGCCTTGAGCAATTTTGTAAACGTCGACATCAAGACCAGTCCCGTAAAATCATCACAGGAAATTTTGCGGAAAGTCCCGGGATTGATCATTGGCCAACATGCCGGTGGCGGAAAGGCCGAACAGATATTTTTGCGCGGATTTGATATCGACCATGGTACCGATATCGCCATCAATGTTGACGGATTACCTGTAAACATGGTATCCCACGCCCACGGACAGGGCTATTCGGATATGCATTTTATCATTCCCGAAACCATCGACAATATCGATTTTGGAAAAGGTCCGTATTACGCACATAAAGGAAATTTCAATACCGCGGGATATATCGATCTTAGACTACGGAAACAAATTGATAAAAACTCCATATCATTGGAGGTGGGGCAGTTCAATAGTCTGCGTACCACGGGTATGTTCAAGATAGCCGAGAGCGATTATAGCAATGCCTATATTGCTTCCGAGCTTGTACTTTCGGACGGGCCGTTCGAAGCATCCCAGAATTTCAACCGTATTAATCTGATGGGGCGCTACAATTACAGCGATCGCATCGACCAAGACCTCACCCTTACCATGTCACATTTTCAAAGTAAGTGGGACGCATCGGGACAGATTCCCCAGCGAGCCATTGATCAGGGACTGATAACTAGGTTCGGTGCCATAGACGACACGGAGGGCGGTAAGACGAGCCGGTCGAACTTTTTGGTCAACCATACCAAACAACTCAACGCGCATTCAAGTGTCAAATCGAAGGCCTACATATCAAAATACGATTTCGAACTGTTCTCGAACTTTACTTTCTTTTTGGAAGATCCCGTAAACGGCGATCAAATACGCCAATATGAAGATCGTACCATCATCGGTGCGGAAACAGTCTATGAACATTCGATCCATGTAGGCGACCACGACTCCCAATTCAAATACGAGGCCGGTATTGGTTTCAGGTATGACGATGTGAATGATGTACAACTTTCCCGCACCGCCAACCGTCAGACCTTATTGGAACGCTTGGCCTATGGAAACGTTGACGAGGTTAACGGGTATGGCTTTTTCGACCTGACCTATAAAAAGGACAAATGGACCATCAACCCTGGACTGCGACTTGACTATTTCAAGTTCGATTACGTCAATCTGCTATCGGAAACCTATGACGATAAAAGTCAGGACAAACTATTTCTGGGACCCAAACTAAACGTGATCTACGCGCCTGGTCCTAACGTTCAGCTATACGCCAAATCAGGCATTGGTTTCCATTCCAACGATACAAGAGTCGTCATTGCGGACACCGGTGAAGATATTTTACCGCTTGCTTTTGGTGCGGATTTGGGTACGCTACTGAAACCTATGGACAGATTGGCAATCAATGCGGCATTGTGGACGCTCTTTTTGCAACAGGAATTTGTCTACGTGGGTGATGCGGGCATTGTTGAACCCAGCGGAAAAACGCAACGCTATGGTGTAGACTTTGGCTTGCGCTATCAACTGGCCGATGGACTGTATGCTAACGCGGACATCAACTACACCCATGCCAGAAGCACAGAAAATCCTGCAGGAGAAAACTATATTCCCCTTGCGCCCGATCTGACTTCCTCCGCGGGACTATCTTTCCGTGACATCCATAATTTTTCGGGCGGTATCAGCTACCGTTATGTCGATGACCGGCCAGCCAACGAAGATAATTCGATCGTTGCGGAGGGCTATTTCGTAACCGACCTAAACCTCAACTATTCCATCAAAAATTGGACCTTGGGCCTTATCGTCGAAAACCTCTTCGACACCGAGTGGAACGAGACCCAGTTTGCAACGGAAAGCCGTTTGTTCAACGAGCCACAATCGGTGGAAGAAATCCATTTTACACCCGGTTCCCCTTTCTATTTACGAGGGAAGCTATCAGTGACATTTTAAGCGTTTCGAATTTTAAGTAGTGAGGCAGGATATCCAAGTACTTGGGTGTCCTGCTTTATTTTGTATTAGGTCTTGTAACCTTACATCCTTTAGTCTTACATCTTTTTAAACTACCTTTGCCGCTTATTTGCAACTATGACATTTAAAGATCTAGGGTTGGCCGAGCCCATTTTAAAAGCGGTCGAACAAGAAGGATACACTAACCCGACCCCGATACAAGAAAAGGCAATTCCCATTTTACTAAAAAGAAAAGACCTTCTAGGTGTAGCGCAGACGGGCACGGGGAAAACTGCCGCTTTCGGTATTCCTATTCTCCATCATCTGTACAATGCACAAAATGGACAGCCCGGTAAACGACGGATAAAAGCATTGGTAGTCACCCCTACCCGTGAACTCGCTATACAAATCGGAGAAAGTTTTAACGCATATGGCCGTTTCACGGGCCTCAAAACCACCGTCATTTTCGGTGGCGTAAAGCAAGGCAGCCAGACACGGGCCCTGCAAAGTGGTGTAGATATTTTGGTCGCCACCCCCGGAAGGCTACTTGACCTTATGAATCAGGGCTTTATTTCGTTTCGGGACTTAGAATTCGCCGTACTGGATGAGGCCGATCAGATGTTGGACATGGGCTTTATACATGACATCAAAAAAATCATTGCCAAACTGCCGCCCAAACGGCAGTCCCTTTTCTTTTCGGCCACCATGCCGAAATCCATCGTAGACCTATCCCGAAAAATATTGGGCGATTTTGAGCAGGTGACCATCAAGCCCGAACAGGCCACAGCGGAAAAAGTGGAACAAGGCGTTTATTTCGTCAGCAAACAGAACAAGCCAAAACTATTGGCGCATATTGTAAAGGAAAAGCCAGACGATTCCGTTTTGGTATTTTCCCGAACCAAGCACGGCGCCAACAAAATCGTCAAAAAATTGGCACAGGCCGATATCCGTTCCGCCGCCATTCACGGTAACAAGTCCCAAGCCGCTCGTCAAAAAGCGTTGGGTGCTTTTAAAGAAGGCAAGCTGAGGATATTGATAGCCACCGATATCGCCGCGCGTGGCATCGATGTGGAAGAGTTGAACCTAGTCATAAATTATGACCTGCCGAACGTTTCCGAAACTTACGTACACCGAATTGGGCGAACGGGTCGTGCGGACGCCAGTGGAATCGCACTATCTTTTTGCGATAAAGAGGAAAGGCCATACCTTAGGGATATCGAAAAACTGATAAAACAAGAGGTGCCCCGTATGCCCGAACATCAGTTCGTTGATGCGGATGACGACTCGGAAACCCATACGGAACAACCACGACGAAAACCGAATCCCGACCGTAACCGATCCAGAAACCGGAACCGTTCGGGCAGTTCTAAATATCGTGGCGGGGCCAACAAAAACCGCAGCGGAAACACCAGTAATAGGTCACGGGGCAGGGACTAATGCGATAACATAGAAATGTTTCAGACTATCGGAATACGCCTGTATAGGAGTTCTTTGTACGATCAATCTACTTAATGGACTGATTTTTCGGTCGATCTCCAAAGGGGCATCCGCGACCACATCCAGTTTTGAGATGTTGACCAAATAGGGCCGGTGTGTATCAACGTACCATTCTAATCAATTGGGCGATATAGACATATTTCAAATCCCTATTCGCTATGCCCTCCTGCATCAACTTGGTTTTAGCGGGAGTTGCACCCTCGCTGAAATCAATGTTTTGATTTAGGGCCTGCGTATAGTCCTTGAACATACTAATCGTCATGTGGGAGGCATACGTGTCACTTCCTATAGGGTTCATAAACCGAATCAATCCCCAGTTCATCTTTTCACCAGCATCGACTGCTTTTTGATGCAAAGGCTGAAAGACTTCTACCTCTGCTTTTTCATAGGCTCCATAGTTCTCAAGCGATACTTTCATCATATCTATCTCAGCTACTGTTCCTAAAACCATTTCGGCCGCCGAGGATCCCGTAGTCGTTGCGATTTCTTGGGCATAAATCCTCACCGCCAAATCCCTGGTCTTTGATGAACCGTTAATTTTGGCCAGAAGGTCGGCTTCAGTCATATTTGGATAGGCCGCTTTCACCCTGTCCTCCAAAGAGCTCCAGCTACTGCCGTCCATCATTTTTACCGGATCGTTGTACAGTGACACCGTTACGTATTGAAAATCTTGCATTTCACCGCCTGGCTGCAACGACCACAAATCCCATCCTAAGATGTCTCCCGCTTTAACACGTTGTTCCTGAATTTTTTCCCAAAACGATTCCGTCTCGCTATACGCTGCTTCTTGTTCATTATCCACTTTCATAAATTCAAAAACCAGATATAATTTTTCTTGTGCATGGGCCGTAAAACCAAGCACCATCAATACGGTAATAATCACTAATTTTTTCATGTTAATTTGTTTTATCGGTTAAAATAAACGGGGGTTTCCCCAAATCATTTTCGATTTTAAAAATTTCATTCCTATAAACAAAGTGAAGTAGGACGAATACCTGCTTTTATTGTCCTAAGTTGAGCTTTAAGTTACCGGAGGAAGTATGGAATAGATTGTATTCTAGATGGTCTGAATACGGGCCATCAAAAGTTCTTTTTGCGACTTGCTCAAGGGAATTACCTTTCGTTTGATCTCTAAATGGTGCTCGGCCACCACATCAAGTTTTGAGATGTTGACCATAAAAGAACGGTGTACACGTATAAAGACCGTTTTTGGCAGTTTCTCCTCCATGGTCTTCAATGTACTGGACAACAAGTAGTTGCCCGAATCAGTAATTAAGGTACAGTAATTTCGGTCCGCTTCGATGTACAAGATATCGGCAAGTAATAGTTTCTCCATCTTTCCGTTATGTCTGACGAAAATACGATCGTTCATGACTTCCATCTCGAGAACGGGATGTTGGGCAACGCTGTTTCCCTTTAGCTGTTCTACAACCAAAGCAATGGTGCGCTGCAGATTCAATTTGTTGAAGGGTTTGGTGATAAAAGCCTTCGGATGGGTCTTCTTTGCCGCAGAAAAGGTGGCATCGTCGCTGTTGGCCGTCAAATAGATTATGGGAATATCCATTTTTTCTTGGATGGCCGCAACGGTGGCAATGCCGTTCAATTCACCTTTCAGGTTGATGTCCATCAAGATAATATCCGGTATAGTGGATAGGGCATGGGACAAAGCTTCCTCACCCCGCGATTCAATACCTGTTACCTCATAGCCCAATTGGCTCAGTTGCAATGACAGGTTAGCCCCGATGATCATATCGTCTTCAACTATCAATATACGTGCGGTACGCTCCATGATTATGCCGCTTTTTTGGATTGAAATTGAATGGATACCGAGGTACCTTGATGGGTATTGAGCACCATTTTTCCGTCTAACTGTTTGGTCAATAGTTCAATGAGCTGAATCCCGAAACCGCTAGGCTGTCCTTCGTTTTTCAAGACCATTCCCACACCATCATCGATAACCTCTAACTGCAGTCTGCTTGCAGATTTTTTAAGACGGATGCTGACCTTCCCTTTCCTTTTATTTGGAAAAGCATATTTTAACGAGTTCGTCAATAATTCATTGACAATAAGACCAATGGGGATGGCCATATCCACATCAACTTCGCACGCGTCCATGGCAATAGCGATGGAAATACGATTTTCCATCCCATAGGCATCGACAATATAATCGGCCAAGTTCTGAAAATAATCCTTCATCTCGATGGCCGCCAAATTCTTGCCCATATATAATTTTTGATGGATCATGCCCATACTTTGTACCCGGTGCTGGCTTTCGGTCATTGCGTTCAGCACGTTGGTATCCTTGATCTGTGCGGACTGCAGCGACAACAGGCTTGAAACGATTTCGAGGTTATTCTTGACCCGATGGTGTATCTCCTTCAATAGGAACTCCTTTTCTTCATTCTGTTTTTGGAGCATCCTGTTCTTTTTTCTGTTATTCGAAATAGCCTTGTAGGCCAAAAGTAGCAACAGAAACAACAGCACGGCAATAATGACAATCAGTGTCTCTCTTGCCTTTTGCTTTTTTATCAAGTCTTCCTGAAGGGATATGGTACCCTCTTTATCGGCCACCTCAAACTCGGTGCGGAGCAATGAGGTGCGCTGATCTGCTTCCGCGGTAAAAATGCGGGTTTTCAAGGTATCGTATTCTGCGAAGGCCTGATAGGCCTTTTGGTACTCGTGATTGCCGGCATAGGCTTTTCCCAAAGCGTCGTAAGCCTGACTTAGATAATATTCATCACCAAAATCAGTGGTGGCGATATGGATGCATTTCAGTAAACTTTCAATTCCGGAGTCGTATAGCCCCTGTAAGTTCCTTAATTTTCCGATAGACAGCCATGAACGCATGACCATAAAATTGTTTTCCAGAAGTTCGGCATATTTGATGGCGTTGAGGCCTGCCTCGTCCGCTTTGTTGAACTCGCCCAGAAAAGCGTAAAGGTCGACCAACGAAATATAGACATCGCTCAAGTTGTTATAAAACCCATAGCGCTCACCGATGACCATCGCGAGTTCGTAATATTTCTGTGCGTTTTGATAGTCCTTTAAAGCCAAATAATTGTTTCCGACGACGTAGAGTGTAAAATCGTAATCGAGGTCGGTAATGCCCCTTTCCTCAAAAATGGCCAACGATTTGAGTCCATATTTAAGTCCCGTATCGAATTTAGACTGCTTCCAGAATAAATTACTTAAATCACTATAGGCCATCGCAATGGCTTTCATATCGCCTAATTTTTTTCCTATTTCAAGGGATTCCAACGCATAATCCGTCGCTTTGCCCAACTGGCCCCTGCGTTCGTACACATAGCCAAGCTGGGTATTCAAAAAGGCAAGGTCGTTTTCACAGACTTTATTATAGGCTTCCTGAAGAACGGTCTGGGCGCTGTCCAGTTTTTCCATCCGAAGCAGAATCGCGCCTTGGGTAATCTGAAACCTTCCTTCCCAAAGCGTATTTTTTTTGCGGCCGGTCAACTGCAATCCCTTTTCTGTAAAATCCATTGCCACCTTTAAATTACGGGTGTGCCAGTAGTACGCCAGGTCGTTAAGCATGGAAAATTGAATGGAATCTGGTTTTGCATTGGGATAGGCTTTTTCAAGCTGATCCAAGTACGAAGGCCCAAAATTATCGGTCTTCACAAACACCTTTTTGTAGGGGTTTTCGCTGTTGAGGTCGATAAATTGGGCAAAGGTGGGGTAGCTGTTCAGAAGAGAAAAGACAACAACACTAAGAGATTTTATAAAAAAACTTCCCATTTCTTGGTTTGGTCGTTAACCTGGGGGAAAATAGGGCTGGTTAAATATACATATTTATCGCTACAAATGGTTCGATAAATGAAAATAGGTGTTCGGACAAGAAATAGATGCGTTCATCCTCCCGCGTATTCCAAATCGGTAAAGATTCATTTTATTAGCTGTGCATTCAGATTGTCGTACGAATCCGATGCGATTTAAATCGGGTGCCATGAAGAAATCGATTTTATTATCCATCGTGGTCTTTTTGCTTTTAATGGTCTGTTGTGCAGACCCTAAGCGAAAAAAAACCGACGAAGCCCATGCCACGACGACCGAAAATCGCCTAAAAACGGCCAGTGAAACCTATTTGAGGGCGTGGAGCGAGAAGGATACAGTTTTGATAGAGGCGATGGCGGTGCCGAATATGGTTCGGAACGTCAACGGAAAGATGGTCTCGAGCAATCCATCGGGACTCGCGGAGACCTTAAAATACCTAAACACGGCCATTCCCGATTTCAAGGTAAGCGCCCGCGAAATAACAATATTAGGGAACAAAAGTTATATCAGCTGGACCTGCACAGGAACCCTTACAGGAATGTTGGGCACTGTTCCACCGACCGGTAAAAAAAGTAGTACAGAGGGCTTTAGCATCCTAACTTTTGACGATCAGGGAAGGCTTTTGAGCGAAAGCGCCTATTATGACCTATTGGGCATATTGCAAGAATGGGGCTTTACGGTGACGCCGCCGGTTATGGAGTAGGCGGCTTTCAGTGAACAGCCCGAAATTTCGGGAGTAACCAGTAGTTACCAAAAAAAGGTTCTTTGGCATTCGAAAAACTTATAAACCTTTTTTCAACTTGAACTTGAATACCAACTGCTAAATACAAATAGAAATGAGAACTCTAAAAATGACCCTGTTTCTTTTCAGTACACTTTTATTATTTCCGATGTTGGCCAATGCTCAAACTTCAGACGTTGGTGTTACTCTGGAATTCGACAATGCAGCATCCGCCCTCGAACTTGTTCAAAATTATGTAAAAGCCCTGCAAGAGGGAGATGTGAATACCATGAACGCCCAACTGGCCGATAACGCCATGGTATATGGCCTGGGAGGCGGTATGGACTCACTAAATGTTGTAGAACATAAAGCATATTACCTCAATAGTACTTCCAACTATAACCATGTAATAACCCAAGATCTTTATTTGCCCGTAAAGGTGACCAAGAATTGGAACGAAGGGGAATGGGTCTTAGCGTGGGGCACCAATACCATTACCAATAAAAAGACCGGAAAGACCACAACAATCCCTTATCACACTGCCAACCTGATACAAAATGGCAAAGTAATCATGATACGCTATTTCTATGATGTGCTTAATGTGTTGAAAACCCAAGGGTATCCTATTCCGGCGCCTAAAGAATAACGTCTTTTGGGAAAAGAAGAGGTTGATAGCCTTCGATGGGCTATTCAACTTGAAAGTAATTTTTGAATGGTATAAATAACAAACAGGCAGGCCAGCAGTTTTGGGGGAAACTGAATGGTAGAACTTAAATTTAGGTTTATTTGAATTAGCATTTTATAGACCAAAATCAATCTGATCAACGCCATTATCGGACCTGCCTGTTTTAAAAATAGTTCAAATTGAATACGACAGCATATGAATACAATTGCAACGGAGTATCCATTCACTTGTTGTCATTCAATACACTATGATTAACACTAAAATTATTAACACTAAAACCAAATTAAAATGAAAACTAAGAACACCCTTTTCGCTCTCGCTTTTATCTGTATTACGGCCGTTTTCGGCCAAAAGAAAACCAACGGAAAAATCTATATGGAACACCCGGCCATAAACGTCGTGGAAGACTTCGTCAAAGCTTCCGTAGCAGGCGACACGACTAAATTGGCGAGTTACATGGCGGAGGATTTTAAAGCATATAACGGAACGTCGGACGACCCTATGGGGCAAAGTAGCGACCGAGCGGCATTTTTTAATTCTGTGATGCTCTATCACGATCAGCTAGATTACTTTTCCATCGAGCCGCTTCCAGGCTCCTATCCCGATGCGCTCGAGTACAAGGACGATCAACAGAATGACGGCACCACCGTCTTGACTTGGAACCAGATTAAAGGAGTCCATAAAACCACGGGGGTAAAGATTGATGCAGCGGCGCACCGTCAATATGAATTGAACAAGGACAATAAAATCTTTAGGATTATTAGCTACAGCAATGGCCGTGTTCTGGATGAAATCGGTAACAGCTTTTCGGACCGCACCAATGGCAGCATCTACAACCACCACGAGAACATCAACACCGTTAGAAAAATGATCTATGCCTTTGAAAACGGCGATTTGGAGAAAGCCTACAGCTTTTATGATGATAAAGCCCGTTTTGGCGACCTGAACTCGTTTAAGACTCGAGGAATTTCTTTGACCGACCAAAAAGAGCTCGACAAAAAAATGTTCGAACAATTTGAAATCGAAAATATCGAGATGTCGGGCTATCCCGATTATCTGGAATATGAGATGGATAACGGACGTGTTGTACAATCGTGGTGGAATTTGCACTTGATCCGCAAATCGGATAAAATGGCCATCGAACTCCCCGTTTTTTATATCAATGATTTTAATGAAGAAGGAAAGATTGTCCGTGAGGCCGCTTATTATAACGAGAAACTGTTAGAGCAGCCAGCAACAGTAGCCAGCAAGTAAGTATTAAATACTAACCAATCAACCGCCTTGGGCGGGAGATACAATTTAAATCATAATGAAAAAAGTAATTTTTTTACTGCTTTTACTGCCATTAATGGCAGTATCACAAAGCGATAACGAGTACATGATTTTTGAAACCGCAAGGCTAACACCCAACCCGACCCAAATAGCCCAGTTTGAGAAAGGTTTGATGGAGCACAACAAAAAATTCCATGGGGACGGGCCTTACGGCGCTAGGATTTATTGGATAAGCAGCGGACCAAACACCGGTAGTTATCATTGGAGCATGGGACCACTTCCGTGGAGTGCCCTAGATGGCCGCCCCGGAAAAGAAAATGGCCATGACGCCGATTGGGACACCAATGTACTGGCATACGTTACTCCTGAAAGCGGTGCTACAAGCTATTGGAAAAATGAAACGGACCTAAGCCGCTTTTCCAAGGATTTCACTATCAATAAAATGCTGGTCGACTATTATGACATTACAAGGGGCAAAGGCAAAGAAGCAATGGCTTTGGTGGAGAAAGTAAAAAAGGTATACGCCGAAAAAATGCCCGATGAAACGTTTGGTGTCTATTCGAATGAGTTGGGCAGCACCAAAGAAGGACGAGACCTTGCAGTCATCTCCTTTTTTGACAAATTGGCCTGGATCGGTCAGGACAACGGATTTCCGGCGAAATACGATGAGGTTCACGGAACGGGAGGTTTTGAACAATTTCTCAAAGACTGGTATGCCGTTACCGAAGGTGGTGAATCCGAACTATGGATGTACCGTGCCGATTTGAGCGGCATTAGCGGAGATGTAAAAGTTGCCGACCGGCAATAAAAGTTCAATTTGATATAGGGATATTATGATAATCTATTGGGCGAACAACAGAACGGAATTTTGAAAGCGGTATCAACAATTGTATTATCAAATTATATAGGCCGAAAATTTTTAAATCGTGTATAACCTAATCCTATTATTATGAAAACAACAATTGATTGCGGGGGCAATTTATGAAAACAATGCTGCTTTTTGTTTTTATTCTTAGTTTCAAATTAAATGCCCAAGATGAAGAAAACAAGGGCATAAGTATGTATCAGTACAGACATGTACCGTCCGATCAGATGGAGGAATTCATTTCTAGGGAAACCAAGTATTGGAGCAAAGTTGCAGAAAATGCGATAACCAAAGGCAACCTGACATTTTGGGGATTGTTCCAGAAAGTGGGTGGGTTTGACGAGCCTAACTCTCCCAATATCTTGTTCATCAATACCTATAATGACATCGACGCAGGCGAGAGCATCTGGGATCCCTCCGAAGTTTGGCCTGATGTGTCTATGGATAAAATGGATACCTTTTCGATGGGTGAGGTAATGCATACCCTCTTCGTAAAACCGGCAGTCTGGGTAGAAGCAAAGAATGCGGTACCGGAAAACGATTTTAAATTTATTAAAATTATTTACCATATCACCTCTAATCCAAATAATTTGATCGCGCTCGAAGACCAATACTGGACCCCCTTTATCCAATCGGCAATGGATAGTGGTAAAACCAAACAGAAGGCCTGGGGAAATGCGATCATACTGTCCCCTTCCGGGCCTGAAATGAACGCCAACACGATTTCTTTGGATGTCTATGCTAGCTTAAAAGAAGCATTAGATCCCACATGGGACCAGAGTACGGTATTTCCTCAAGACGGCCTAACCGAAATTGGGGCACTGGAAACGGACCAGCGGACCAGCTTTGTCTATAGACGCATAAAAGTGGTAAGCCCACGGGAGCAGTAACATTGATTCATAACATGAACACAGAAATCATGAAAAAAGGTATTCTATTGGCACTGGCAACAGTTCTTTTTACGGCTTGCCAAGAAAAGGCAGCAACGCGCTACACGCAGCAATCCCCGGAAATTGAAACGGTAAAGAATTTAATCAAAAACTATAACAACAAGGTATATGAGACTTCGGTATTTGCCGATACTTCAAAAACCTATTTTAACACTAAAGACAATCCTATACTTTCCAGCAAGGCCGTTGACTACCATAAAGCGAATGACGCCAATTATGCCAGTAGGGGATTTTTACCAGAGGACCAAGAATACGAGATGGTGGTCACCGATGACGGGGAAACCTGGGTAAATTGTTGGTTGGACTGGAAAGGAACCCTGGCCACGAACAACAAGGAAATAACCTTCCCCGTTCACCTGACCTACCAGTTTGTCGATGGCAAAATAGTTAGGGAGGTTGGTTTATGGGATCCCACCGAGGTAGTATTGGCCCTTCAGGAAATAGAGGCCAAGAATAATAGGTCCGCAGATGAAAAAGCAATTCAAACCACTATTGATAATGTTACGAATGCTTGGAACACGAATGATAAAGATTTGATGTATGCGAATATGATTGGCAATATCATCAGAACTGCAAATGGCGCTGTCATTGCCAAGAAACAATCTGAATATGGTGATTTTATGGATATCTACCATGGTGCCTTCCCAGATTTTAAAGTAACCTTGGATAATATGAAAATAGATGGTAATACGGCATACCTAAACTGGACTTGCACCGGTACAAATAAAGGGGAATTCATGGGAAATGCGCCGACCGATAAAAAAATAGAGACCCATGGTTTTAGCATTTGGAAATTTGGTCCCGAAGGTAAGGCCAGTCGGGAAGATGCCTTTTATGACAATCTTGTAGTGTATCAACAGTTGGGGTATTCAATGCCTACGCCAAAAGAATAAGGTTTCAAACCAAACCTGACAGGCCAATCCATCTAACGTTTCGGGGGAAAAACAAGATGGGTTCCTGTTGGGTTTTTTTTATAAAAAAATCATAGATCTTAAATTATAGGAAAGGACTCCAAAAATTAAGGATGGTTAACGGGGGTCATTATGACGGGTTGATTCGACATATCTTAGAATCATTTTAAGAAATTAAAACAACCATTATGAAACGTAGGGATTTTCTAAACAGTACGGCTTTGGCCGCCGTTGCCGTAAGTACTTCGGGCTTTATCCGTTTCAATGGCCAAAATTTCGCGGGGGATTGTGAAACCACTACCGATATTCTCGGCCCATTTTATAGACCGGGAAGCCCGGTACGAAATACCCTTTTGGTAAAAGGGGAAGAAGGAGTACCCATTGAACTGTATGGCACCATCAGACACAATGATTGTAGTTCTCCCTATAAAAATGCCAAAGTAGAATTATGGCATTGTGACAAGGATGGCGTTTATGACAATACTTCAAATCAGTTCCGTTATAGAGGTACTACTCATACGGACGACAAGGGCAGTTATTCGTTTAATAGCATTCTTCCGGTTCCCTATGATGCAGGTGGAGGAATGATACGGCCTGCCCATTTTCATTTGATAATCACCGCCGAAGGCTATCAGCCTTTTGTAACCCAATTGTACTTTACCGGAGACAAAAATATTGCAAATGACCCGGCCGCCGCTTCGCCTACAGCGGAAAGAAGGATTTTAAATGTTGAAAATTTAAACAATGGCTCCAAAAAAGTGAACTACGATGTTAGTATGGCCTTGAGTTTGGCGGTGGAGGCTGTGGCATTAAAAAAGTTGACAGGTAGTTACACCAGCACAAAAGAGCCAAAAGACAAGAAAGAATTTTTTATAAAGGACAATCATTTATGGCTTAAAAACGAAGTGTTCGGGGAAATGTACGAATATGTTGGCCATAATAAATTTGAATATCCTGGAATGCCTCCTGGCAGCTATTCCTCCCTTCAGTTCGAAATATTGGCCACAGGAGCGGTGCAATTAACAATGGCAGAGGCTTATGGTACATATGTCAGTCCCACCGAAATATTTATCAAGGAATCATAAATACGAACACTGAACAGTGACTAGTTCTGCTGCTAACATTAAACAAAAATCATGATTAAAATGACAATATTGTACGGACATCCAACGGATTCAGTTGCATTTGAAGAGTACTATACCAAAACCCATATGCCCATAGCGGCAAAAATAAAAGGCTATGCAAGATTTGAAACTACCAAATTCACCGGTGATACCAATGGAGGCAAACCCGTCTATTACCGTATGGCGGAATTATGGTTTTCCAGTCCGGAGGCCATGCAGACAACCATGGGTTCGCCCGAAGGTCAGGCTGTGGCGGCTGATCTGGCCAATTATGCAACGGGCAGTGCAACCTTTTTGGTTGGTGAGGTCGAGGAATAATGGAAACCTGAAGTAAATGAATTCACTTCTTTAAATCAAACCAATAATGGAAACAAAAACACTTCAAATACAAGTAGACCCTTCAAAAATAATGCAAGTCGGTACGGGGTTCTTTGCCTCAAAAACATTATTAACGGCCACTAATATGGGCCTGTTCACACTTTTAGGAAAAAGCCCGAGATCCGGAGAAGAAATCAAAAAAGAACTAGGACTCCATTCTAGAAGTCTTTACGACTTTTTGGACGCCTTGGTAGCACTGGGTTTTTTAAACCGAACGGGGATCAAGGAAACCTCGGTCTATAGCAATGCGGCGGACACGGACCTATTCCTAGACAAAAACAAACCCAGCTATATGGGCGGAATCTTAGAAATGGCGAACAACCGCCTGTATCCTTTTTGGAACGATTTGGAAACAGGCCTAAAAACAGGCCTGCCACAAAATGAGGCCAAAAATAATGGTGCCTCTCCATTTGAAGCCATATATGCTGATCCCGACCGGCTGCGTGAATTTATTAGAGCCATGACGGGCGTACAAATGGGCAATTTTATTGCTTTTGCCAACCAATTCGATTTTTCAACCTATAAAACACTTTGTGATATTGGTGGCTCGGGCGGTGCCCTTTCGGCGCAAGTGGTCCTTAACAATAGAAATATGGAATGCACCAGCTTCGACCTACCCCCTGTATCTCCCATTGCCCAAGAAAATATAGACGCCATGGGGCTGGGCGATAAGATACATGTGGTTACCGGAGACTTTTTTACTGATAATTTTCCCAAAGCCGATGTAATCTCAATGGGGCAGATATTACACGATTGGGGCGCTGCGGATAAAAAAATGCTAATTGCAAAAGCTTATGATGCCTTGCCCAAAGGAGGTGCGTTCGTTGTCATTGAAAATGTCATTGACGCAGATCGAAGCAAAAATGTCTTTGGTCTGCTGATGTCTCTTAACATGCTGATAGAAACGCCAGCAGGTTACGATTTTTCAACATCGGATTTTGAGGAGCTGACCAAAGAAGCCGGGTTCGTCAAGACTAGCATTATGCCCTTGGCCGGGCCTTCGAGTGCCGCAATCGCCATAAAATGAACAAGCAACAATGCGATTTTTGCATTGCCTCTGGCTAAGACATTAAAATTTCAAAAAAACAACGGGGCAGGCCTCCGTTGGAAAAAAATATTGAATTAAACCCAAAGAGGTTAAAAAACCAACTAAAATGAAAACAGTTCTCATTACAGGAACAAGCAAAGGCATCGGTCTTGAAACAGCGCTAGCTTTTGGTCGTGCAGGTTATAAAGTGTTTGCCACCATGCGCAATCCTGAAAAAGCGTCCTTTTTTAAACAACAGATCACTTCCGAAGCACTCGACATCACGATATCTAAAATGGACGTTGATATAGATGCCTCCGTAAAGCATTGTATGGATGATATCATTAAAAAAAATGGATCCATAGATATTCTCGTCAATAATGCCGGGATCGAACGTCATGGCTCCATTGAAGAAATGTCAATGAACGATTTCCAATCCGTTATGAACACGAATTATTTTGGAGTACTTCGCTGCACAAAAGCATTGCTACCACACATGCGCAAAAACAAAAAAGGGCGCATAATTAATGTCGCTTCGGTATCAGGCCATATTTCCAATAGTCCGTTGGGTGCTTATTCCGCAAGCAAACATGCTCTTGAAGCTGTTAGTGAGGCTTTGGCACAAGAAGTAAAACCTTTTAACGTTAGGGTCGCTATAGTAGAGCCCGGTATTATTAGTACCCAAATGGCCAATGATATCAGCTTAGACGGCAGTTCGATATATCCAAATTCGAAGCGTTTTGGAGGTCTGTTTGCCGCTTCCCTTGAAATTCCTACACCTCCATCTTTGGTAGCCAGCAAAATTTTTGAAATCGCCGAAAGCGATACTTGGAAACTGCGCCATCCCGTTGGGCCGGATGCCGAACCTTTTTTACAGTGGAGGGCATCACTGACCGATGAGGAATATGTGGACTGGAACGCGGCCAGCGATGATGATTGGTACGAGTCCGTTGAAAGCGCCTTTGGTCTTAATGCTAGAACAGCCTTGGGTACAAATACCTCAAATTAATTCCTTAACGAATCTACGAAACACGATGAACACAAATCTACAGTCCGTTCCGATATACCCGTCAATCCATCAGTCCGAACTAAGAAAAACTGTATCTTCAATTGGGCCAACAGATTTTTATTATTTCAAAAACTGCCGATTACAAATTCCGAAACGTAAACCGGTCCATTCGGTTTTTGGCCTTTGAGCTTTTCCTTTTATTGGCCATCGCGGCCTATTATACCTTACTTGTAGCAACCTGATAAATACATCCAAAAAATGAAAGAAATCGCAACACATTGGTCAAAAGCTGAATTAAAAGTATATATCCTATTGCTTTGTGCGAAAGCCGATTCCATAGAAGACCCAGAAGAGCTGAATCTTATCCGATCCAGAACTGCACCGGAAAACTTTGATCGTCTTTACAACGAAATTAGCCTTGATGATGAAGACAAAAGCTTCACAAAAATCCAAAATACGATTTCAAGACTGGAATATTCACAGATGGAGCTTGCCGAACTTAAAAAGGAAACTAGGGAAGTATTTTCCGCGGACGGGAAATTCCATATTAGAGAGCGCAACCTCAGCCGGATATTGGATAATATCATTTATTAATCCCGAATGAAAAAATTTCCGAATGCTTTTGTGATCATTATCTCGGTGATTATACTGTCTTGGATTCTTACCTATTTGATTCCGCAGGGAGCATATCAAGGAATCACGGATCCTGAATCTGACATAACTGAGGTCATAAACGATTCCTATGGGCAAATTAGTGCTGAACACCACTCGGCCTTCGACCTACTTTTGGCAATCCCTAAGAAAATTGTCGGCAAAGCGAATATTATCGTATTGATTCTTTTACTTGGCGGATGTTTTTACGTCATAGAAAAAACACGGGCTTTAACGCAAGGTTTACAAAAGCTTGTTACCCTTTTAAAAGGCAAAAAAATTAGCATTGATTAGTATTTCAGCGATTTTTACCATGGCTGGGGTTACCATCGGAATGCAAGAAGAGGTAATCGCCCTGACACCTGTATTGTTACTGTTCGGGCGGAGTCTGGGTTTTGACGTATTCACAATACTTTGCATGACTTACGGATCCACGGTCGTGGGGAGCGCTTTTTGGTCCTTTAAAAGAGCTTCCGCCGTCCATTTCAGGGGTACTTATGATGTTTTTCCATACTGTTCTGCATTTCCCTATTCCAAGTTATTCCGGGCAGGCGATAATGACCATGCCGGTTTTGGTACCGCTGTCGGATTTGATCGGGCTTTCTAGACAAACCTGTGTTATGGCCTACCAGTACGGCGCCATAATGGGGGATCTGATCGTACCTACCAATGGCGCGTTGATGGCCATCATGGCAGTTAGCGGCATCCCGTACAACAAATGGTTCAAGTTTGCTTGGAGGCCGACCCTTTTGATGCTATTGGTCGGGGCAATGGCAATAATGGTAGCGGTTGCCGCGGGGTATAAGTAACGCATGCAGCCTTTATTTGTAGTGGTGGATCGAATGACCCGCGTTTTTCAGTTTGGCAACCAGGGAAATTTGCAGCTCTTGTGTATCAAATTGCCGAACTGGATTCGCTTTTGCCGAGGGAAGAATAAGTCTGAATTTTGATTGAGAAAAAACGTTGTACCTTCTGGCTGTGCTTCAAATGGAGCTGTTATAGAAACTATAAATCGAATACTAATAAATTAAAAAAATGAAAAAGATATGTTTTAGCCTGTTACTTATTTTTCTGTTCGCCTTAACTAGCTACGGCCAACAATTTAAAGCAAGTTATGCGTCATCCGTTTTTAATAAACCATTTACGGGACATGTTGTGGTCTATATGTCTAAAGAAAATAAAGAACCGAAAAACGGTATGGTTGGCCTAGAGAGCTTTCCAGTTTTTTCGGTAGCTGTAGAAAATATAAAAGCTGGTGAAGCTATAACTATCGATGACAAAGCGAATTCTTACCCTACGGTATTGTCTGACATTGAACGAGGGGAGTATTATGTTCAAATTGTATGGGACAGAAAACTTGGCGGTCGTTCCATTGCTGAAAGTTCCGGAAACTTATTCAATCCTTCTGAAAAGATTACAATTACAAAAGACACCAAAAAAGTTTTTAATATCAATGCGACGCAGATTATTCCAGAGCTTCCCCATTTCAAGGAAACTGAATTTGTAAAAGAATTAAAAGCACCTTCTGAATTACTTAGCAAATTTCATGGTATCCCAATGACAGTTGATGCGGCAGTTATTCTTCCGAAGAAATATTACACAGAACCCAAGCGAAAATTTCCTGTACTGTTTACCGTGTCAGGTTATGGTGGCGATTATCATGGCTATTCGGGTAGTGAAAAGCCAAGTATAGAAATGGATAGCGTAGCGGTTATTCAAGTATTTCTTGATGGCAATTGTTCTTTAGGACATTCCGTTTACGCAAATAGCGATAATAATGGACCTTGGGGCGATGCTTTGACTAAAGAGTTTATTCCCTTACTCGAAAAAAACTATAGAGCCAATGGTGCTCGCCTGATAACAGGGCATAGCAGCGGTGGATGGACGGTGTTGTGGCTTCAAACCCAATACCCAAAAGTATTTGATGCCTGTTGGTCCAGTGCGCCCGATCCAGTTGATTTTAGAGCTTTTCAGCAAATAAATATTTACGAAGATAAAAACGCGTATTACGATGAAGATGGTCAACAATTCTTGGTCGCCACAATAGCCGGGCGTATTCCTTGGGCCTCTGCGAAGATGGCTTATCAAATGGAAAATGCTGTTTATCGAGGAGAACAAATGAATTCTTTTGATGCCGTGTTTAGCCAAAAAGGAGTTGATGGTGTGCCCAAACGTATTTGTAATGCAGAAACTGGAAAAATAGATGCTGCCGTTGTATCGCATTGGAAAAAATATGACATCGCCCTAAATCTTAAAAATAATTGGAATATTTTAAAGTCTGAATTGAGTGGCAAAGTCCGTATCTCTATTGGTAATCAGGATAATTTTCTTTTAAACTACGCCGTAATGTCCTTAGAAAAACAGATGAAGGCCGTAAACTCAACCTTCAAATTTGGCTATTATCCAGGCGATCACTTTACGGTTTGGACACCTGATTATGAAAAAGACGGCACCCAATTTCTAAAACAAAAATACTTGGAATGGCTTGCAGCATCTGGTGCAGGAAAAAAATGATTCCAATGATAAACTTTATGATTATACCATTGTAATCCATAATGATAAAATTTCGGACATCTTACCGTCCAAAAATTATATATCCAACGATACCGTTCAAGCCATTATTTTGAAGGGGAAATTCGTAGTTCCCGGTCTAATTGATGCTCACGTACATTTTGCGACAGACCCAACCGAAGAAAGAAGGAATAATGCAGAAAAAGTACTTAAAGAAATGCTTTTAACAGGTATCACTTCGGTTAGAGATATGGCTGGAGATGCAAGAGCCTTATCCAGTCTATCAAGAGATGCATTAGTGGGCGATATCGTAGCGCCAAACATTTACTATTCCTCATTAATGGCGGGTACAACGTTTTTTGCTGACCCAAGAACCATTGCATCCGCTCAAGGCGGAATTAGCGGACAAATGCCCTATATGAAAGCAATTGATGATACTTCTAATGTAGTATTAGAGGTCGCTCAAGCTAAAGGCACAGGCGCTTCCGGTATTAAAATGTATGCAGATTTAACAAATAATGAGGTTGTGAAAATTGTTAAAGAAGCCAAAAGGCAAAATATTCCTGTTTGGTCACACGCAGCATTGCAAATCGCTAAACCTTCTGAAATAATAGCAAGTGGTGTCATATCAATTTCTCAGGCTAATATGTTGGTTTATGAAAATGAGGATAATGAATCCTTAATAAATACTTGGATTAGTCATGAATCTAGTGAAGAGGAAAAAGAGTTTTGGGATAAAGAATTTGAAAAATTAGACTTTTCCGAATTATATAAATTAATGATTAAAAACAACGTCGTTTTAGATGCAACAATGTCAGTACTATTAATATTCAAAAACCATCCAAAAATGATTTGGCGATACGAAATTGGGAAAAGAATAATTCAACAAGCACATAAAACAGGAGTTCTCATTGATGCTGGTAGTGATTCTGACCAAAGCACGTTTGTTCAGCACGAAATGAAGTTATTGGTTAATGAATGCGGTTTTACTCCAATAGATGCAATAAAAGCGGCAACTAAATATTCTGCAATGGCTACTGGCATCCTTGAAAGGGAAGGCACAATAGAAGTAGGTAAAAAAGCGAATTTGCTCCTTTTAACTGCCAATCCCATAGAAAACATTGATCATATAGATGATACCTTTTTGATAATCAAGAATGGGGAATTATATAATAAAAAATAACGAAAGGCTAACAACACTAATATGTAAGTGCTTGGTTCAATTAAAACAAAAATCATGGTAACACTGATTGTACTGTACGAACCCTAGTAAACAAAAAGCCCTATCCACCTACAGCTGTTCAGCCCCTACATTCCCTTTCCCCCCATACTCCTTTTTATAGATTCGTACGACGATCAAAAATAGGCTAATTAGCAACGGCCCAAAAATCAGCCCGATAAACCCGAACAGCGGAACACCGATAATGACCCCGATCAAGGTAATCAATGGGTGTACATTATCCAATTTTCGCAACACGTAGAGGCGTATCAGATTGTCCGTTGATCCGACAACAACAAATCCGTAGATCAGAATGCCCCAGGCTTGAAATTCGTTTCCGTTGGACATGGCCAGTATAAAAACGGGGATTATCCCAATCAGGGTACCAATAAAGGGAATCATGGAGCCCACCGCCACAATCACGAACCAGAAAAAGGGATTGGGTACACCAAAAATAAAAAATCCGATCAAGGCCACGATGCCTTGTGCTACGGCCACCATAGGAATTCCTAAGGCGTTTGATCTAACCATACTCTGCACCTCGTCGCCTATAAGCTTTATATTTTTCTTGCTAATGGGAAGGTATTCGAACAACGAATCGCGCAGTTCTTTGCGGTTGGTAAGCATATAGAACAGCAAAAAGTACATAATAGCGATGGAAATAAAGATATTGAAGGTACCCCCGGCCAAACCTTGAAGACTATTGGACAGCCAGCTCGAAGCGCCCGAAAAATCCATTTGAGAGGTCAGGTCATAATCCAACGTTTTCTCAAGATTGTACATTTGATTCTTAATTGCTTCGATAACGCTTTCCGATTTGTCTACCGCACTGCTAACCTTGTTGCCCAGCATAAGCACCAGCCCACCTACGGGCACCAATATCAGCACAAACGAAATGAACATAATAAGGGAAGCCGCCAAATTGGGATTCCATCCTTTTGTAATCAATTTTGCCATCCAATTTCTAAATAGCACATAAATGGTAATGGCGCCCAACACCCCCGAGAGATAAGGCACCATTTCCCAAAAAATTAATCCCCCGATCAATAAAATAAGGAGCAGGACAAATATCTGACGGATAATATTTTGATCTATTGATCTCATAAACAAGGTGTTGACTTTGAAATAAAGGGTTTAAATAGATATAGGAAAAGTATATCCAATTCGATTGTTGTGCAAGATTTATATCGTTTCTTTTTAAGGATAAATTGATATTAAAAAAAACAATCTTGATTTCGACTAATGAATCGTAAATCCTTACATTTAAATCCATTTTAAAACACGTAAAAATGCTATTAAAACGACTTTTTGTTTTGCTGATGTTCATTGGTTCATCCGCAGTATATGGCCAAGAAATCAAGGTGATGACCTACAATATCAAATACGACAATGTAAACGATACGATCAATAATTGGAACGACAGGAAAGAAAAACTGGTCGATCTCATCAAACATTACGCGCCATCGTTTATCGGCATGCAAGAAGCACTTCACCGACAAGTCACTTACATCGACAGTAGCCTAACCGACTTTGCCTATATCGGCGTAGGTAGAGAGGATGGCAAACAAAAGGGGGAATATTCTCCAATCCACTATGATTCTACCCGATATAAAGTTTTGGAACATCATACATTTTGGTTATCCGATACTCCGGATAAAGTATCGGTCGGTTGGGATGCCGCTTTGGAGCGTATCTGTACGTATGGCCTCTTTGAAAACCGCCAGTCCGGCGAAAAGCTATGGGTCTTCAACACCCATTTTGACCATAAGGGGGAAACGGCACGGGAAAAATCCGCTGAACTGATCGTAAATAAAATCAAGGAAATCAATACGGACAATCTGCCCGTCGTCTTGACGGGAGATTTCAACCTGACCCCCGACGAAAAGCCCATCCACCTCATTAAAAAGTACATGCAAGATGGCCAAGAAATCACCAGCTCTCCCTTTTACGGAACTTCAGGCACTTTCAACGGTTTTGAACCGGATAGGATTTTGGACCATCGCATCGACTATATTTTCGTAAAAAACCTCAAGGTCGAAAACTACACCCATATTGACGACCGTTTGGAGAATTTGAAATATATCTCCGACCATTTTCCGGTTTTAGCCACGGTGATAAAGTAAAAAAAAACCGGATTCCAAGAGAGTCCGGTTTTTTACCATCAAAATATTTCTGACACTTTTACTTTTTTAAAAAAGAAATCAAAATTTCGTTTAGCTCTTCGGCATGGGTAATATTGAGACCATGCGGTGCGCCTTTGATTACTTCATAAGTGTTGTTGGCGATTCCCTTGGCCGCTTGATCTGCCGAAGTAGCCTTTGGTACAGTTTCATCGGCATCGCCGTGCACGATCAAGGTAGGAACGCTCACATTCTTAAGTTCGGACCGGAAATCCGTGTTCATCCAGGCCAGTGCGGTCTGTATGGTAGCCCTTGGCGAAGCTTGGGAAGCAATGATGAAATCATAATCCAGTTGGGCCTCGCTGACTTTTTCTTTATTATCCTTATAATTATAGAAACCTTTTCCGAACTCCTTTAGAAATCCGACCCGATCTTTTTGAAGGGCATTCTTGATTCCGTTCAATGCTTCCTCAGGAACGCCATCGGGATTGTCGTCTTTCTTTTTAACCAACGGAATAATGGAACTGATCAAAGCAGCTTTGGCAATTTTATCCGCACCATAGTCCGTGAAATAACGGACTACCTCGCCCCCGCCCATTGAGAATCCGACAATAACGGCATCCCTCAAATCAAGGCCATCGATTATGGTATTCAAATCACTGGCTAAAGCGGAATAGTCGTATTCGCCCCAAGGTTGTGAAGAAATTCCGAACCCTCTTCGATCATAGGAGATACATCGGAAACCTTCATCCACTATTTTCCAAACTTGTTGCTCCCACGATTTACGGCTCAGCGGCCAGCCGTGAATTAAAATGACCGGTTGCCCTGTTCCATAATCTTCATAAAATAGGTCTACAGGTTGCTTTGAATTTTTGTTTGTTATAAAAGGCATATTTGTAAATTTTAGATGGTATACCGAGAATTTTAATACGCTCGGCACCTGTTCGTGAATAGAATGTGAAATGAAAGGGTCTTGTTCTTTCTATAAATTGAAAGATAAACGGCTGGCTGTTTTCACCTTAACACAAACAGATATAAAATTGCCCGTAATGAAGATTTATGCTACATTAGGGCAATTACCCGTTCTTTGTTCCACATATAGTATGATTTTATGTACATCCCACATCATCAAATAAACGAGGATACTTCTGAAATAATGGCGTTCATTCGCAAGTATAGTTTTGGAATTTTGGTCAGTCAATTGAACGCAAAACCATGGGCAACCCATATTCCCTTGGAGCTGGAATCGGATGAGAGCGGAAATGATGTACTCACGGGCCATATCGCGAAGGCCAATCCGCAATGGAAGGCTTTTGAGCGGAACGAAGCGGTGCTCTGTATTTTCAACGGTCCGCATGCCTATGTATCTTCATCGTGGTACCAAGAAGAGGAAGTGCCGACGTGGAACTATGTAGCCGTTCATGTCTATGGCAAATTGACGATTTTGGATGAGGAAGCCGTTATGGCATCTTTACATCGTTTAGTGGATCGGTACGAGCAAGATTCCGAACATCCGATTTCCTTGAATAATATGTCACAACAGACTTTAAAACAGGTAAAAGGTATTGTTGGATTTCAAATCGAGATTACCAATATTCAGGCTAAATACAAACTTTCGCAGAACAGGGAGCATGATCATCCGGAGATTATTCGGGAACTGGAAAAAAGGAAGGATGCCGGTAGTTCCGGTATTGCGAAAATGATGAAAGAAAGACGGTAAAGGTAAGCTTATGCGTGAATCGATCAACTCAAGATAACAACCAAAGGCCTCCCAAGAAGGTAATTAGTAATGTAGAGATACTTCCAAATATGAAAATACAAGCCAAAATTGGATTGGGAATACCCTGGAAATCCCTTACCGTAAAGTTAATGTGTCTATTTTTATGTGCCGGCCTGGCTATCTGCTGCTCCAGTTCCTCGGATGATAAAAAAGCGCAGTCCGACGACGATAATCCCGTTGGGGAAGACGATAACCCCGTTGGAGAAGTAAATCCAGCGCAGACATTCCCCACAACCCTTTTTACCGTAATCGGCGACGTACCCTACAATGACGATCAAAGGAGCGGATTAATTGCCATGATCGATGCCCATAACACGAAGGCGGCTTCAGAATTCGTGGTACACATCGGCGATATCAAACCGGGAGCCGACCCTTGCGATGAACTTGTCTACGATGATATCAGCGGACTGCTGAAAAAATTCAAGACTCCAACTTTTATGGTTCTAGGAGACAATGAATACAATGATTGCGACAACCCTCAAGACGCACTGGCACTTTGGATCGAATACTTCTTACATTTCAATGATAACTGGGAATTTTCGCATACCGTCGAGTATCAAGAGGTGCGGCCCGAAAACTTTGCCTGGGTCGAGAATGGCGTACTTTTTTTAGGCTTGAACCTAGTGGGAAGCTCCGTTCACGACCAGGCGGAATGGGACAAGCGGTTGGCCGATGATGCGGACTGGGTGGAGCAACAATTTGAACTTCAAAAGGATGACATCGAAGCCGCCGTTTTGTTCGGGCATGCCAATATGACGGAGGTCGGTCCCGAAAAGTTCGAGACGTTTACCGACCGATTTAGGGCATCGGCAAAAGCCTTCGACAAACCTGTTCTCTATATACAGGGTGACGGACATGTTTGGTTCGAAAACAGACCTTGGCCCGAGGAGAACATTTTACGAGTTCAAATCGAAGGCGGTGCAAACGCCGTGCAGGTTACGGTGGACCCCGATCTAAGGAATCCATTTTCGTTTGACCGGAAGTTTTTGGAATAGAATTACGGCAAAATCAAATCTTTTCGTTTTACGTTGGATAAATCATGTAAGCCTTAAATTTCGTACCTTCTGAAAAAAATCGCACGTGATAAACATACATACCGATTCTGACAATACTCACCGCTTCAGTGTGAAAACCGAAAATGGCAACACCCTATTGACCAGTGTAGCGTTCCCCGATAAAACCGAAATGGATGAGACCATTAAAAGCCTGGGAGCAGCAACCATGAACCGCAATCATTTCGAACGAAATACAAATACCGAAGGAAAATTTCTGTTCAGTTTAAAGGATGATACCGGCGGTACAATAGGCCATAGCGAACCTTATGATTCGGAGGCAGGTATGGAGAACGGAATAAAAAATTTGAGAGAACAGATCCAATTTCTAGGGTAGTCGGTATTTCTGAAAATTAGCTATGGATGTTGGTTCGAGCATTTCGACTAGGTTCAAAATAAACTAAAGTCTAGCTTTAACATAACCCAAGTTTTGGCATCCCTGTAATTTTTCCAGTACCGATAAAAATACCTCGTGCATGTCCTCCGTATAATCCAAGTGCGTTACGATTCGTTGTTTGCCCTGCCCCATGCCTATTATATGGATGTCATTTGCCTTAAGCTTCTCTACAAAATCATCTCCGCCCATATAGTTCTCGTCAATTTCGAAAATGATGATGTTGGTTTCGATCGGCTCCACTTTTTTGATGTAGGTTACCTTTTGAAGCACATCTCCGATTTCTTGGGCTTTTTTATGGTCTTGGGCCAGCCTTTCGAGATGGTTGTCCAACGCATAAATGCCTGCCGCTGCTAAATAGCCAGCTTGCCGCATGCCGCCGCCTAAAACTTTTCGTATGCGCAGTGCTTTATGGACTAGTTCGTTACTTCCGACCAGCACTGAGCCTACCGGACAGCCGAGCCCCTTGCTCAAACAGATACTTATGGTATCGAACAGTTCGCCGTATTTTTTCGGACTTTCACCTTTTGCGACCATGGCATTCCACAAGCGGGCGCCGTCGAGGTGATAGGCGAGTCCATGCTTTTTGCAAACGGCCCTGATGCGTTCGAGCTCTCCGAAATCCCAACAGGCACCGCCACCTTTGTTCGTTGTATTTTCGATACAGACCAAAGATGTCAGGGGACTGTGATAAAAGTCCGGGGGATTTATCGCCGCTTCGACCTGTTCTGCGGTCATCATCCCCCGATGGCCGTCAACTAGTCTACAGGATACGCCACTATTAAAGCTCACTCCCCCACCCTCGTAGTTGTAGACGTGCGCGTATTTATCGCAGATCAATTGATCTCCGGGATTGGTGTGCAACTTGATGGCCGTTTGATTGGTCATCGTTCCACTGGGAAAAAAAAGTGCAGCTTCCTTTCCGAACATTTCCGCCACCTTTTGTTCCAGGGCATTTACCGTCGGGTCGGCCTTAAAGACATCATCGCCCACCTCGGCGGACATCATGGCGTCGAGCATGGCCTGAGTGGGCTTGGTTACGGTATCGCTTATTAGGTTTATTCTCATGTCAAGTTAAAGTTAACTCTAAATTTAATTCATTCCATCCGCAGGAAAAAGTTCTATTCCCTAAAAAATAGCCTGTGATTTTTGCGAATCCCCAAAAATCACCTCTAAATATTATGGTATTCCCCTTTAGAAATTCATTGTAAACTAGTATCTTATAACAAATTTATTCGCCTATGACCACAGCTGAAAACCAATTGTTCTCTTCCTATCAAAGAAATCCCTTATTATTTGATGAAATATACGATAAGGATGGTACGATCATGTCCATTTACTCGGAACTCTTCGATCTCTACGGGGAACATTCCATCAAAGACTACGTTAAACTGAATGACAAGGCCAAGGCTTCGTTCTTCAATCAGGGTATTACGTTTCAGGTATATGACAAAAATGAGACCAAGGAAAAAATATTTCCTTTCGATCTATTTCCACGTATCATCGATCCCAAAGAATGGGATATTATCGAGCGAGGCGCCATACAGCGCAGCAAAGCCCTCAATTTATTTCTGTGGGATGTTTATCATGATAAAAAAATAATCAAACAAGGGATTGTGCCGATGGATCTGATCGGTTCTTCCGCGAATTATTTGGATCAAATGGTGGGTATCGACCCTCCGGGAGGAATCTACAATCATATTTCGGGCACCGATGTCATAAAGCATAACGACGGACAATATTATGTTCTGGAGGATAATATTCGCTGCCCTTCCGGGGTCAGCTATGTCATCTGTAACCGTACGGCCTTAAAACGGGCGTTATTTGGTGTCTTTAATCGTTATAAGACCTACTCCGTTACCAATTATGCCGAGAATCTTCTTGATTTGCTGGAAACCGTGAAACCCAAAGGTGTCGACATACCGAACGTTGTGGTCATTACGCCCGGTATGTTCAATTCTGCCTTTTATGAACACTCCTATCTCGCCAAGACCATGGGTGTGGAGCTGGTGGAAGGCCGCGACCTGTTCGTAGAAAATGATTTTGTGTATATGAAAACTATCCGCGGACCGGAGAAAGTCGATGTTATCTATCGTAGGATAGACGATGCCTTTATCGACCCGCTGGAATTCAAACCGGATTCCGCAATCGGGGTACCGGGACTCTTCGCCGCCTACAAAAAAGGAAACGTCACCTTAGCCAATGCCCCGGGAACCGGAGTTGCAGATGATAAGGCCGTGTATACCTATATGCCGGAAATCATTAAGTATTATTTGGATGAGGAACCCATCCTCAATAATGTACACACCTATCATTGTAGCCGCCCCGATGAACTAAAGTATGTTTTGGAGCATGTACACGAACTGGTCATCAAACCGGTAGACGAGGCCGGGGGATACGGTATATCGATAGGAAATAAGCTGACCAAGGAAGAAATCGAAACGGTCAAAAAACAGGTAAAGGAAAGTCCCAGAAAATATGTGGCCCAGCCCATATTATCCCTTTCCGTACATCCGACCTATATCGACGAAACCGAATCGTTCGAGCAACGACACGTCGATTTAAGAACATTCACCGTGTTGGGCAAGGATCGGGAATTCGTACTCAAAGGCGGATTGACTCGCGTCGCCCTGAAAAAAGGAAACCTCATCGTGAATTCATCGCAAGGTGGCGGATCTAAGGATACTTGGGTGCTGAAGGAGTGAGGATTATTAGCAGTAGTCAGCTAGTAGTCAATAGCTATTAGTCGGCAAACGGCAGTCAGTAGTCAGTAGTCAGTAGTCAGTAGTCAGTAGTCAGTAGTCAGTAGTCAGTAGTCAGTAGTCAGTAGTCAGTAGTCAGTAGTCAAAATCATTTTTTTTTAAATTGATCGAATTGCCCGTAAGGCAGGCGGGCTCCTAAACTTTTTTTGAACTTTAACTTGAACCTAAAATAACCCTATGCTATCAAGAGTTGCCAATAACCTTTTCTGGATGGGTCGTTACATCGAACGATCCGAACATATAGCACGCTATTTAAACGTGAACTATTTTTCGTCGCTAGATGCGCCCAACCAATTATCACAGTCCCGGCAATTCGTATTGCGTTCGATGCTTTTTATGGTCGGAGATCCCGAAGAAGACGAGTCCGTTGAGTTGGACGAAGAAAAAGTGCTGTATAAAATCGGCTTGGATCCGGACTTCCCCTTTTCCATTATCAACAATGTAAAATATGCCCGGGAAAACGCCAACAGTGCCCGTGACCTTATCTCTACCGAACTCTACGAAGCCATCAATAAGTTCTACCATTTCGTGTTGAACTACGATGCGGATAGTTTTGTTAAAAACGGACTGCACGATTTTACCGTGAACGTGGCCGAAATGACCGCAATTTTACGCGGCAAGATGCGGGGTACTTTATTGCACGATGATATTTACTCCATCATAATGATGGGCGTGAACATTGAAAGGTCAACACAGATCATTCGCATGATCAATGCCAAATACCACGACGCCGAGAAATCGAGAGGGAGTTACGGGGATACTTTCGGCAATAGTTTTGAATGGACCACCTTGTTAAAGTGTGCGGAATCATACGATATGATGCGGCGTTTTTATAAGAAGACCCCGACCAGCATTACTACATTAGAGTTTTTGATTCTCAACCCCAATTGTCCCCGCTCGGTCATGAACAGCCTTAATCAGGTTTACGATCATATTAAAGTCCTGGATCCCAGCAAGAACTACAATAAAACATCTACGGCCTTTTTGGTGGGCAGGGTACGGTCTGAATTCGCGTACAAGTACATCGAGGAAATCGAGGAGGATATCCAATCATTTATCGAAAATATTTTGGAAAGCCTTTCGGAAATAGGCCAGAAAATGGAGAAGGAATTTTTCAACTATTGAGCCGTCCACTTCGCGCCAAAAAGCAGTGCGCCAAACACAGTCTCCCGAGCGCGGTTCGCCAAACGCGGTTCGCGAAACGCAATACGCGTATTGCATCCTCAATAATATGGTTAGAACGAAAATCGGTAAGCGGTAATCCGTAGACGTTTAGCAGTATAAATCGAATTCTTTGCTCCAGAAATGGTATGTTTGCCTCAGAGACTGTTTTGAATTATGTGATTAGAATTTTTACAGGTTATTTTTGTGGCGTTTTAGGCAAGATTATCTAACATAACCGTAGCTACGGTATAAAATTTAACGACAAAGGTCGCAAAAAGGGACATAAAAAAAATAATCGATATAATTCATAACAGTCTCTTAGCTATCAGATAAACATGTCCCTAGAATATTCCATTACCTATACCGCAGAAAACACCTATGAAAACTGGGTAAACGACGCCCATTGGCAGTTTTTGATCATTCCTCAAAAAAATGACAATCAGGAATTTATTGATGTTCAGTTCAACAACTCGCTCAATACCATCAATCAATTTTCCGTCAACGGATATGGGTTTCGAACCATCCGGGTGCATCCCAAGAAAAAGTTCAAACAGATTTCGTTCGAAGCCCATTTTAAGCTGATCAAAAGGGAGGTGAATCCGTTTGATTTTATAGAGGAGGAAGATATATCCCAAGCCTATGCCCACATTGAAGAACTGAATTTTAAGGTAGATTTTGAGGCTTTTTTGAGAAATACCCGTTTTACTACCCTTCCGGAAAAAAACAGGGATGCTTTCCTCTTAGACAAAAACATATCTCTATTTGAAAACCTACAGGCCCTGAATGAATGGACGTATACCCATATTTATTTTAAGACCGATGTAACCGATGTCAATACCGTTCTAGACGAAGTTATCGAAAATCGGCACGGGGTCTGCCAAGATTTTACCCATCTGTTCTGCGCTTTGGCCCGTCAAAACGGAATTCCTACTAGATATGTATCCGGATACCTACACCAAGGCAACAGTTTGTTCGGTGATTCACAAATGCACGCCTGGGCGGAAGCTTATATTCCAAAAATAGGATGGATCGGCTTCGACCCCACCAATAACCTGCTGGCCAATACTAACCACATCAAGATTGCCCACGGCAAGGACTACACCGATTGTTCTCCGCTCAAAGGCGTCGTCTACACTACCGGACGTAATGAGACTAGCCATACCGTGCAAGTTTCCAGTCAGCAACAGTAAAGAAAAATTCCGATCCAAAATTTGACGCAACGAGCGCAGTCGAGGTGCTAAAATCTCAAGTCTAAAGCGTACTTTTGCCCAAAATTAGAAGAATATGACAATCACAACAGACCTGTTCAAAGGTCTACAGGACCGCCTTGGTTCGCTAAGACGGTATCTTTGACGTCGATGCGAAACGTATCGAAATAGAGAACGAGCAAGAGAAAACGCTCGCTCCCGATTTTTGGGACAATCCCCAAGAAGCGCAGGCACACATGAAATTCATTCAGTCCAAGAAACAATGGGTCGATGATTATAATAGAGCCGACGCCGCTGTGGGCGATCTCGAAGTACTGCTCGAATTTCAGGAGGAAGGCGAAATCAAGGAAGAGGAAGTCGAAGGCCAGTATGAAAAGGCCCTGAAACAAATCGAAAAGCTGGAATTCAAGAACATGCTTTCAGAAGAAGGTGACGAATTGTCTGCCGTTTTGCAGATTACAGCGGGTGCCGGAGGCACGGAAAGCTGTGATTGGGCGTCGATGCTCATGCGTATGTATATGATGTGGGCGGAAAAGAACGGCTATAAAGTCAAAGAACTCAACTATCAGGAAGGAGACGTGGCGGGTATCAAGACCGTAACCCTGGAAATCGATGGCGATTATGGCTTCGGCTGGTTAAAAGGGGAAAACGGGGTGCATCGTTTAGTGCGTATCTCCCCTTTCGACAGCAATGCCAAACGGCATACTTCCTTTGTTTCCGTGTATGTCTATCCGTTAGTGGATGATAGCATTGAAATCGATATCAATCCCGCGGATTATACGATTACCACGGCAAGGTCGAGCGGTGCAGGGGGGCAGAACGTAAACAAAGTGGAAACCAAGGTGCAATTAACGCACCATCCGACCGGCATCCAGATTTCCTGTTCCGACTCCCGAAGCCAGCACGATAACCGCGCGACAGCTATGAAGATGCTGAAATCGCAATTGTACGAGATCGAGCTACGAAAAAAGATGGAGGCACGTGAGGAAATCGAATCCTCAAAAATGAAAATCGAATGGGGTTCCCAGATCCGGAACTACGTGATGCATCCCTATAAATTGGTAAAGGATGTACGCACTTCCCACGAAACCGGAAACGTAGATGCGGTAATGGACGGGGATATCGATGCCTTCCTAAAAGCCTTTTTGATGATGATGGGCCAGGAGGAGGAATAGGCCCCATCCTTTTAACAAACCTTTAACCAACATCCATTAAACCTTCCTCTAAATTCACTATCACACTAAAACGTTACTCATGAAAATCAAAGTCACACACCTTATTATTCTTTTTATTTTATTGTTCACTGGCGGAGAACTACAGGCCCAATACGGCCGCGGATACGGTGGCGGCGGTTATGGATATGGCGGCGGAGGCTATGGCAGCGGCTATGGGTATGGCAGACAGCGTAGTGCTATCCCCCAAGTTCAAGAAACCCCAAAAGAGCCAGAGCCTAAAACGGCAGAGCAAATCGTAGATGGTGAAATGCCGGGCATCTCCGAAGCCCTGGAACTGAATCCATTCGAAGAAGCGGTATTGAGCTCCACGCTAAAAAAGTATTTACAGAAACGTATCGAAATGCAGATTCTTGAACTTTCGCCCGAGCAAATGCGGGAGGGTATGGAGAAAATCACCAAGGCTCAAGATGAGGAATTAAAGGCCGGCCTGCCTATTGAAAAGTACGATGCCTTTGTAGAGATGCAGGAAAAAGGCATTCAAAAGACCAAAAAAGAAAAGAAAAAGGAAAAAAAGCGTAAAAAGAAAAAGAAAGATAAATCGTAATCATTGCTATGAAAAAATGTTTCCCACTATTCCTATCACTATTTATTTCATTTACAGTTTTTGCCCAAAGTCCGCCGGACGATAGAACAAATACTCCTCAAAAACCATCGGACACTCAAACCAATACTGCCCAAAGTACACCGGACATTGAAGAGAAATCGATTAAAATCAGCGGAACGGTCATTGACAAAGAAACCGGACAAATTTTAGAGTATGCCACCTTGGTTTTGCAGAGTATTGCGAACCCTGGTAAGGTCAACGGCGGTATAACCGATGGCAATGGGAGGTTCGAAGTGGAAACTGCACCTGGTGAATACAACGCCAGCATTGAATATATCGGCTATAAGACCTACAAGGTACCCCAAAAAAGCTTTAAGGAGTCTATCGATTTAGGCACGATTTCTTTAAGTATAGCTGCTTCTGAACTTGCAGGGGTCGAGGTCGTCGGTGAAAAGACGACGGTCGAAGTACGGCTCGATAAAAAAATCTATAATATCGGTAAAGATTTGACGACAAGCGGGGCTACCATTAGCGATGCACTTAACAATGTTCCCTCCGTGAACGTCGATGTAGAAGGTGCCATTAGCCTTCGAGGCAATGAAAACGTACGCATCTTGATTAATGGAAAACCATCCGCCATGGCCGGTTTTGGCTCAACCGAAGCTTTGAAACAGCTGCCCGCCGATGCCATCGAAAAGGTAGAAGTCATTACCAGTCCTTCGGCCCGATACGATGCCGAGGGAACCGCTGGTATCTTGAACATCATCCTAAAAAAAGAAAAAACATTGGGCTTCAACGGTTCGGTCAGTGCCAATATTGGGTACCCGTCCAGCAGCGGTATTACCGCCAATGTGAACCTGCGAACCGATAAGTTCAATATTTTTAATACGACCAGCTATCGGTACCGCGACGCACCGGGCAATGCGTTTTTTGACAATACATATAGTTCCGGGAGATTCGATCGGGTTATTGAAGACAGAATCTACAACAGGCGTGATAAAGGCTTTAACACCAACCTAGGCGCCGAATATTTCCTTACCGACAACTCCTCGCTTACCGGTAGTATTTTTTATCGGACCTCAAAAGACGAAGATCTGACCGAAAACACCAACCGACGGTTTATTGCAGATCAATTGAATAGCAGAACCTTTCGCGAAGAAGGGGAAAACCAAGACCAAGATAGCTATCAGATTTCACTGAACTACGTCAACAAGCTCGATGAAGATGGGCAGAAGCTAACAGCGGATTTTCAATACTCCAAAGACGACGAAATCAAAAACTCAACCATTGAGGAACGCACAACCTTGCCCGACGATAACCTCATAGTGCTTGAAGATGTGTTCGAAAACGAAAAGCAGAACGAATATCTGATCCAGGCCGATTATGTGCTACCGATGGGAGATGCCCAGTTTGAAGCAGGCTATCGCGGCAATTTTGAGCAAGACATTACCGATTACCGTTTGGATTCGTTGGATCAAGCCAGCGGGCAATTCGTACAGAACCAAAATTTGACCAACAAATTTACCTACGACGAAAATGTAAACGCCCTCTATACCCAATACGGAAACAAATTCGGACCGTTTTCCTTTCTTCTCGGATTGCGTCTGGAACATACCCAATTGAAAGGCCAATTGAATTCGGCATTCGACAATAATGATTTCGAAGAAAGTCTGGGCGTGGATATCCAAGCGAATTTCGATAAAAAATATTTGGGCCTTTTTCCAACGCTCAACTTAATTTACGAGTTCGACGAAGAAGGCAGGGAAAATATTTCGTTGGGCTACAACCGCCGTATCAACCGGCCTGGAGGTTGGTACATCAACCCCTTCCCTTCCCGATCGAGCCGAACGAATATTTTTCAAGGAAATCCCGATTTAGACCCCGCGTTTTCCAACGCTTTTGATCTCGGATATCTAAAAAGATGGGACAAACTGACCTTGACCTCATCCATCTATTACCAAAGGGAAACGAACGCCTTTGAAAGGGTTCAGGAACCGACGGGGCAAGTTACAACTGACAGTATACAAATAATTCGGTCCATACCGATAAACCTGGCCACCGAAAACCGCTATGGCGCCGAAGCCGGCCTGATGTACAACCCTACCAAATGGTTGCGGCTGAACGGCAGTTTCAATATTTTTAAGTTCGCTTCAGAAGGTGTCTTTAATGGCGTAGACTACGGAACCGACAATTCAAGCTGGTTCGCCCGCTTTAGCTCTAAAGTTTCCTTACCGGCGAAAGTGGAATGGCAGACCAATGCCTTTTACAGGGGCCCTCGATCGACCGCCCAAACTGAGACCGAAGGACTTTTCGGCATCAATCTCGCCTTTAGCAAAGATATCTTGAACGACAATGGCACAATGTCGATGAACGTGAACGACCTTTTGAACTCCTTCAAACGCAGGTCGGTGACCCAAACGGATTTCTTTACCTCCCGCAGCGAGTTCCAATGGCGGCAACGATCATTTACCTTCACGTTCACCTATCGTTTCAACCAGGCCAAGAAACGTGAAAACGGCCGTGGTGGTGGAGACGGTGGCGGTGAGGGCGATGGGGAATTTGAGGGATAATTGCGATGGAGGAAACCCACACAGTAGGAATTGCAATATATTGCAACCCTACGATAACTAATATCATTAAAAAAGCCGGGGAAGTCAAAATTGACTTCCCCGGCTTTTTTAACAGTTCATTTCGAATTACAATGCCTCGCGTTTGGCCCTTTTCTCCGCTTTCCATTCTTTATAACGTTCCAAAAGATTTCCGCCCAACCAATACGGTACGACGAACATCAGTAAAAAAATCATAAGCCAAAAGCCGATGGTCAAAATAGTCAAAAAAGCTAAAAACCCTAAATATTGGTCGAATTCGAACATACATTTCTATTTGCTTCCACAAAGATACTTGTAAAACGGGTAGAATTGCAAATGGAAATTAAAAAATTATGAAGTTAGGGGTTGGAAATCCAAAATATGTTGAATTCAGTGAACGACCTATTGAAAATAAACGGGCCAACCCCTATCTTTGTTAGAAACCAAAATACAGGGGAGATGGAATATAGAATTGAAAAAGACACCATGGGCGAGGTACAGGTACCCGCCGATAAATATTGGGGCGCACAGACCGAACGCTCCCGAAACAATTTCAAGATAGGCCCTGCGGCTTCCATGCCGTTGGATATTGTCTACGGCTTCGCCTATCTCAAAAAGGCCGCCGCCTATGCCAACTGCGAATTGGAGGTATTATCCGAAGAAAAAAGAGATATGATCGCCCAGGTCTGTGACGAAATAGTCCAGGGCAAACACGACGACCAATTTCCTTTGGTCATCTGGCAGACGGGTTCGGGTACGCAAAGCAATATGAACGTCAATGAGGTCATTGCCAACCGCGCACACGAGATGGCAGGAAAAATAATCGGGGCAGGTGAAAAGACCATTCAGCCCAACGACGATGTGAATAAATCCCAATCCTCCAACGACACCTTTCCAACGGGAATGCACATCGCGGCCTATAAAAAAATCGTAGAAACCACCATCCCCGGTGTGGAACAGTTACGGGATACACTCCGTAAAAAATCAAAAGACTTTGCCAAGGTGGTGAAAATCGGGCGTACCCATTTGATGGATGCTACGCCCTTGACATTGGGACAGGAATTTTCAGGCTACGTCTCCCAGCTCGATCACGGCCTAAAAGCCTTGAAAAACACATTAGACCATCTAAGTGAATTGGCGTTGGGCGGAACGGCCGTCGGAACGGGACTTAATACACCTGCCGGTTACGACGTGCTCGTAGCGAAGTACATTTCAGATTTTACAGAACTCCCCTTTCGAACTGCCGATAATAAATTCGAGGCCTTGGCAGCCCATGACGCTATTGTCGAAAGTCACGGAGCCTTGAAACAACTGGCAGTTTCGTTGAACAAAATTGCCAACGATATACGAATGTTGGCATCCGGACCGCGATCGGGAATCGGGGAGATAAACATACCCGCCAATGAACCGGGCAGTTCCATCATGCCCGGTAAAGTGAACCCTACCCAATGCGAAGCCTTAACCATGGTCTGTGCACAGGTGATGGGCAATGATGTTGCCATATCTGTAGGCGGTACCCAAGGGCAGTACGAGCTTAATGTATTTAAGCCCTTGATGGCGGCCAATATGCTGCAATCCGCCCAGTTGATAGGTGATGCCTGTGTCAGTTTTGAGGAAAATTGTGCTGAAGGAATCGAACCTAATTATAAGGTTATCGAACAAATGCTGAACAATTCCCTGATGCTCGTTACCGCGCTGAATACCAAAATCGGGTATTACAAAGCTGCGGAAATAGCCAATACAGCACATAAGAATGGTACGACATTAAAGGAGGAAGCCATCAACCTTGGCTATGTTACCGCCGAAGAATATGATGAATGGGTGAAGCCAGAGGAAATGGTAGGAAGTCTAAAATGAAGTCCATTAGACTTTATGTTTGGAACCGAGATATTCGGCTTTTTTGCCCTAATGATGTCATTTTTCAGTTGCATAGCCTTAGCTACGGAACTGAAAAAAGACGAAATTAGGTTGAAAAATGGGAATATGGCAGTTAAAAGAAAAAGTCTAAAGACTTTAATGAAAATTTCTGAATAAAAAATTAAAAAGGACGGACTTTTTCAAATCGGTCCTTTTCAAATTATAGTAACGAATAAATCAGATTACCCAATCGTTTTTGTGCTGACCTCCACCACAAGAGATTTCTTTGGCAGAAAGTGTAAAGGACTCCGTTAAAGGATTTTGACCTGTCGAGTCAAAATGCTCTTTATATTTGACCATATAGGCCTCGGTCAACTTAAGTTCTTTCAAGGTTGCGTCAGTATCTCTTTTAGTAAATATAATGCTACCGTCTTTTTTACCGAAATTATCGGTCATCAATTCAAAGAGAGCGGTGTCACCGGTAGACTCCACAGTAAGGGCTACCCTACCGCCTCTAGTTACAGAAGATGGTCTTCCTGTAGGATCTACTTCTTGGTTCAGATCGTAGGAGCAATGCAGCACTTTGTACTCTTTTCCTCCTAAATTCAATTTGGCTTTAAAAGACATAAAAATGGTTTTTGTGGCAATAATTGCCTAATTAAGAATTATATAACGTCATAAAAGACAGAGTTAAATTATAAAAAGGTATAAGACAAATAGGTTTTTTTCGATGAGCTACTTTATAGGAACCCTTTTTTCGATGAATGACATAGCCCGCTGCCGTTCCCCGATATTTTAATAGGGTGTTCCCTTTTAAAAAACAAAATTTACATTTCACCTACTTTTTACTACAGAAAAACTGTAATACCATTTCAGAGATATCACCCTAAATGAACACATTTTGACTTTCACTTTTACCTCCGAATATCACAATTGGAGGCCCTATTTCATCATTTTTCAAAATCGTAGCCACCGCTATACTGTTACAGAATGGTTTCGTCTAATCTCAAAGGTCCATATTCCCCGCTCCAGTCAATACCTCGAAATGAGTTCAACCAATGGACCCAATACTGGATCTAAAACTTCTTCCAAAACAAACCTTTTTTGGTACGCATATCGACGGTCATACTCTTGACACAACCCGTCTTTTTATCACGCACCATTTTGATACCGTTCAGCTCTAGTTTGACGTCCCTGATCTCGTTAAAGAACTGACTTACCGTAAATCTATCGCCAGTCTTATTAAAAACAGGGATATTGCTGTAGCAAAAGTAATTTCGAATGGCGGTATCGTCTATCTTCCGGTTTGAATAGCTTACAAATAGTTGTTGCAACTCGTTTTCCGAAACCTCAATACGGTTTATGTTTTCCTCCTCCTTCTTCCTTTCCTCCTCTTCCTCACTTTTAGTTTCCGCAATCGGCTTGTCGATAATTTGCTGGCGCAAGACGTTTTCTATCGGATCTGTTCTTTGTGAGGTATTTCTTTTTTTACGCTGCCTTAGAACGGGTAGCACCGTAATACGCTGCTTGGCCTCGTGTCTGCGATCTTCATTGACCACCAATAAAATCGTTTTCTCGCCCGGTTGCTTATAGGTGTATTTCTCTCTTTTACCTCTACCATCAACGCCCGTAGTTTCCCCAAAGCTCCATTGCCAGCTTTTTGCAAATTTCGAATCGTTAACAAATTCCACCTCCTCACCTACCCTTACGTACTTGGGCAAAATAATATTGGGTATTAAATCGGGATCGATTAAGTTTTTACGCTTTATAATGGTAATATCCTGGGTTGCCATACATTGGCCGTTCATTCGAAGGGATACGGTATATTTTCCGGGTGCTGTAAATTGATGCACTACGTCAGAGCGGTATACCGGTGAACTTTCGTCGTCAAATTCCCAAATCCATTCCACACCCGAGGTATCGGTGCTCTTGAACTCAATAAGATCTTCGGTAGTATAGGAATTTGAAATGATTTCAAAACCTACATCGGCACAATCGACGGTCGAGTTCATCTTGAAGGATAATAGCGCAAAACCGACCAAAAAGAATACTAAAAAGGTAATAAATACGTTTCGGTCAAAGTGGGTTTTTATTCCTTTATTCCTCATGAGAAAATTCCTATTTATTGGCTACGCATAAAAAAATCAATACGAAAATCAATTTTGCCATGAAATTAAAACTGATGTTTCTCCTAGTTATTGTGCTATCAGGTTCATGTGGAAAAAAAACGTATGAAACGACGGATTATTCGTACTACAAGCGAGAAATCACCAAGCTTAACAAATCCAAAGAAAATGGAGCCGAAAAAGAAGAAATACAATCTAAACCGATCACCACTACCTCTAAAACATCCAAGTATCTAACCCCTAAAGAGAAAGAGCGGTACGCCGCATTGCTGAATGTTTCTACCGATTCCCTAGGTAACGAAAAATTATATGCGGCAATCACGAAATGGATGGATACTCCCTATCAATGGGGCGGTAGTTCCTATGAGGGTATAGATTGTTCTTCTTTAACACAACAGATATACGCCGAGGTTTATGGTAAAGAGATTCCACGAACCGCTGTGCAACAATTCTATTTTGACACCCGCGCCCAATTTAAAAGCCAAAAGTATTTAAAGGAAGGGGATCTGGTATTTTTCAGATTACGCTACCAAGACGAAATCGTATCACACGTGGGCATTTACCTTCAAAACGGAAAGTTTTTGGGGTCTAACGCTCCGCGAGGTGTGGAAATTACCGATTTAGACACCCACTATTGGCAGGATAAATATGTGGCCAGTGCCCGTTTGCTGACCCAATGAACTACCTCGATGGAAACATACCGATATCAAATTCCAAAAATCAAATCCCAAATTCCAAAATAGGAAAAAGGTGGAAAGTAACGGGAAATTAAACCCTTGGCGGTTAAAAACACAATACGAGACAGAATCTCAGGTTATTCCATTATTAAAATGAATTAGGGATGAAAGAAACGAATCCAAATCAGTCTATTCAACAACAGGTTTTCGACCTTGATTTTGACCTAAAGGCTGAAACCTTTGCTGCCCATCTTTTGGAAGGCGACGTAGCTTTGGACATGAACCTATCCGATTATTTTAAACGACGTTTTAGTAAGGACATCACCCGAATCGTAGAAAATGACACAAACGGGGGGAAACTTGAGGTGCACTTAAGTCGGCGTAGTTTCTACAACATATTTCCCGAACGATTTTTTCATACGGCTTACAGCAGCACCCCTTTTGTATCCATCATGGTGGCCGATTACAAAAATCGAAAATTAGAGGAAGAACAGGTGCGTAAATTTTTCAAGCCCTTGGAAACCGAATTTTTTATGCAGCGGGTAGCCATCGAAAAAGACGAGGACAAGATATTTCAATCCCTCGGAAGTGCTAATTTGGTAGACTTTCTCACGGATTTATGGCACATCGATGCCGGCATTCCCGAAAAAATGGCAGCCAAAATCTTAAAGTCGATACCCTTAATGTACAAGATTGCCGGAAATTTACCGTTGTTACAAAGGATATTGGAAAAAATCATCGAAGAAAGGGTGACCATTGAACAAGGTTTTGTACCCCTCGAGTATCAATCTGAGGATACGTCTTGGCAATTGGGCGTAAACATGGCCACCTCTGGGCAGTCCAAGACCTTTCTTCCGAAATATACGTTTACAATAAAGGATATTGAACGGCCTGAAGCTATCGAAGACTATCTGCCGAACGGAAAAATAATCTCGGTAGTAACATTTTTTCTAGAACATACATTGCCCTTTGAAAGTGATTTTGAAATCAATTTTACCATCGCGGGACCAAAAACAAAATTTGTACTTAGCGAGACGGTCTACGCAGGTAGGCTCGGTATATCGACAACAATTTAGAGCACTATGGTTACAAGTTATTTTTCAAGATTCATCAGCCTTGATGCCCTGATTCCCTTTATGGTCATACTTTTATTGGCGTTCATCGGGCTACATCTTATAAAATCGAAAACGCCAGGGTTCAGAAAGCAACAGAAGAAGTTCTACTATTATCTGCTCATCCATCTTGTGGTAATGGTCGTTATTGCCGCTATAGTTTATAACCTACGCCAATCTACGGTAATGCTTCGCTATCTAACACTGTTGGGCTGCGCTTTTATCTTGGGGGCAATTCACGTCTATTTTTATCGTATCGCATTTACGAAGTTCGATACCAACAATAGCTTTCAGGAATTGCAATTCGCTTTTATAACGTCATTAGCGTTGTTTATTCCAATCATCATGATCGGTTCCTATTATGATGATTTGGAGTTTTTGCCCTACTATTTTGTAATGGCCGCTGCTTTCGTGATTCCCACCTGTTTTTACGTTTTATTCAATTATTCGGTTTCCATTCCCGTAAAGCTCTATTCAAAATGGTATTATCCATTGGAAAAAAAATATGACTCCCCGAAACATTACGAACTCAACAATATGATCGTTCTCAACTTTATGTTCCATAAGAATGCAAGGGAAGAACACATGACCCGTTTTAAGGCGAAAGCGCCCAAGGATATGGATTTCGGACGTCTTTTCTTTTTATTTATCAATGATTACAACGGAAAAAAAGCGACCTCAAAAATTGAGTTGACCGAAGATTCAGGCAATCCTCATGGATGGTATTTTTATCTCAAACCCAAATGGTACGGTTCGTCGAAACATATAGATTCCGGGCTGAGCGTTGAAAAAAACAATCTTGAAGATGGGGATGTGGTGGTTTGCCAGAGGATATGATGATTGCAGGTCCCAGGTTGCAGCAGGTCCCAGCAGGTCGCAGCAGGTCGCAGCAGGTCCCAGGTTGCAGCAGGTCGCAGCAGGTCGCAGGTCGCAGGTCGCAGGTCGCAGGTCGCAGGTCGCAGGTCGCAGGTCGCAGGTCGCAGGTCGCAGGTCGCAGGTCGCAGGTTAAAACTAGACAAAATAAAATCAACCAGTAATAAAATACAATAGCATGACCGAGGATATCAGAAATTTTAAAATCAATTGGATCGATGGGATGAAAATCTCTAAAACCCATTTTCAGAGTCTTCAGAATTTCGCCGAAAATAGTGTGAAGGATGCTTTTGTAACCCGAAAGGGACGCCATACTTATGGCTATTTAGCCTCTCATACGGGTAGTAAAAATCACTCTGCCATCCATCTTGATATCCATAAAAGTTTAAAAATTTCCATCAAAGAGTTACGGGCGATAACACCGAATGGCAACCGTATAGAAATCACCAAAGAGACGCCCAGTGTTGAAGACGACATTATAGTCTCTGATTTTCTGGATACAAAAAGCGAGGAAGGTTTCTTGATCATCAACCTAGACACCCAAAATTCCGTTGCCTTCGGTGAGCAGGATCCCAAAGAGGTGCCGCCACGGTACCCGTTTCTCACCAACGGCCATTTTTTCACCTTTATCGATGCCGAGGAACTTAAAAAAACCGGATTATCGGGCAATCAGCTGCCCGTCGCCAAAATCGTAAAAGACGGTAAAGGCCTATCCGCGACTACCGATTATATTCCGCCCTGCACCAGTTTGGGCGCTCATGACCAATTGATGGATTTCTACGACCAGGCAGCCAGTTTCTTGAAGATGTCGGAACGCAATGCCATCACCATAGTTCAAAAAATCAAGTCGAAGCAGAACGAAAATACCATTTCTGATGCGATGTTCATTGCGGTCGATAAAATTTATGCATACCTCGCCCAACAGATGACCACGGTAAAATGGGAGCAATACGATATGCATCCGAAAGACCTGTTGAAGATTTTGGTGAGTTTTGCGCGTATTTTCAAAGGTTCGGTCGATGTATCATCCCCCGAAAACAAAGAACAGTTGTTCAATTATTTTGGGGAATGGACGGACCTCAAAGGCGGTGCTTATGAAAAAACTTTCACCGATATCATCAACCTGAACTACAACCACCTCGATGTCAATGAAAATATAAAAACGGTATCCGCTTTTATGAAAATCATGGATAGGTTACTTACCGTACTCACCCAGGTAGATTATATCGGAAAACGACGTGATATGGGCATTTTTGTACATGAAAATATAGTTAATGAAAAATCAAGTAAATCCGGCGGACCGTCATTCTTGGCCGAATAAATACTAAGATTATGGAAATATTGAACAAAAAGGAAAGAAGAAATTCGTTCCTCCTCTTTTTACTGATGTTCGTCGTTACCGTCGGCATTCTTTTTTCAGCATTTTTCTTCAGCTATAAATTGCCTTGGAAAGAGAATAGGGTGCTGCGTACCGAGAATCAAAAAATCAGGTACGAGTTTCTCTACCAGAAGAAATTCATCAAGGATCTCGAAAACATCGATACGCTTATCGATTCCCTAGAAAATACCCGGGAAGGCTATTTCTTTCTCGAACAGAGCATCAACGCCGACCTTATCGATATCAAAAGCGAGATACCCAAAGATTCGCTGGACGATAAGAGCATGTACGAAAATCTGATTTTGACCTATAAAAAACTGATGGACGCCAAACGCGATCTCAAACAGGTCGAAAACGCCAAAAACGAGATTGCGGATCTGAATGAGCAGCTCAGCGCATCGGAGAAAGAAATCGGTCAGCTTGAAAAGGCGTTGGAGCTTTCCCAACGTCTGAGAAATTAGAAACAGACATAAGACTGCTTCGCTATTAGAGCATAGATACTAGACGTCAGACTTTTAACCCGCAACCTTTCAGCTTTTAACCCGCGCCCCCAGCCATGCACCCAGAGTTAGAAAAAGCCATACACATCGCGACGCAGATTGCCGAAGAACACCAGCACGAAAGTTTCGGTCCACCCCATTTGGTAAAGGCCGTCTTAAACCGTGATCTGTCCCTTTTGCGCAGCTTACATGTTTTGGGAGTAGATGTGTATTTCATTGAGGAGTGGGCAGACGTAAATTTGGAAAGCTATCCCAAAAAATCCAGACGTTCCCTGGAGGTCAGGGCAAGCTCAGCGGCTAAAATGGTCTTTATCGAGGCAGAGGATATCCAAGTTAAACTCAATAAAGAGGACGCAGATCTTATTTGCCTTTTCGTTTCCGCCATAACTCCCGGTGTCGGTTTCAGTTTCGACCAGTTGAAATCCTTACCGATCAGCAGCACCGAATTGCTGGATGGTCTGATGAACCATCTAAAAGGTACATCAAAAACCGAGGTAAGCACGGGAGATAACGCATTGGCAGTAAATACGGGATCGAGCGACATCCTTAAAAAATATACGAAAGACCTATTATCGGAAGCCGAGAAAGGGTATTACGCCCCTATTATCAATCGGGACAAGGAATTGAAAATGATTGCTGAAATCCTCAGCCGAAAGTCCAAACCCAACGTTATCGTTCAGGGGGAAACTGGCGTGGGCAAGACGGTCTTGATCCATAATTTGGCCTCTGAAATTTACCATAGAAAAATTGTAGCTATCCTAAAGGATGCTAGTCTTTTGGAAGTCGACACGGCTGCCCTCCTCTCCGGAGCTTCCTACAAAGGGGAGGTCGAAGATCGCTTACAACATATTTTCAATGAGGCCAAGGCACTTCCAAAGCCTATCCTCTTTATTGATGATTTCCATTCGCTTTTACAGGATTCCTCTGCAAGCCAAGGCATCTTGAACGTCATCAAATCGGAACTGAACAAAGGCGAGGTCATTCTTATTGGGGCGACCACTCCAGATAGCTATCGCAAACATATTGCTGCCGACAATACGCTCGGCCGTCGTTTCGAGTCCGTCACCTTGCAGGAGCCGGATAATGAGACCGCTTTCAGGATTCTGAAAAGTGTCGGCCAGACCTACATGGAACATCACGGTCTTGAGATCGAAGCGGAAACCTTGCGGGAATCCATACGCCTTGCCCAACGCTACCTTAAGGAAAAAAGCCTTCCGGATTCGGCATTGGACTTGGTGGATCGAACCATGGCCGCTGCCAATGTTTCCAAACAATCCCTTCCTGGCGATCTAAAAACCTTAAAATCTGAAATCGATGCTATTGAAAAAAAAGCGAAAAAGCTTTCGGAGGAAGAAAAAAACAAGGAAATCGATTGGATCTATATGATGCTAAAGAACCTGTTAAGTCCCCTTGTCCTAGGAAAATTCGATACCGAAAATGCCTTCCGCTTTCCCGGATATACCGAAAAAATAAAATACATCAAAGGTCTGTTGAAGTCCGTTGAAGACCACGCCAAAAAAGAGCGTACCGATATCGACGGGGCGGACTTGGCGGCCATGGTTTCCAACATCACCGGCATCCCCGCTGGCAAGGTACAGACCCAAGAGCGTGAGCGACTGATGGATATGGAAGACACCCTCAAGAAACGCGTCATCGGCCAGGACAATGCCGTGCAGACCGTAGCCGAAGCCATTATCGAATCGCGCTCGGGACTCTCAAAAGCGGGACAGCCCATCGGATCGTTCTTTTTTTCCGGCCCTACCGGAACGGGAAAGACCGAGTTGGCCAAATCGCTGGCCGAGTTTCTTTTTAACGACGAATCCGCCATCATCCGTTTTGATATGTCGGAGTTTAAGGAAGAGCACTCCGCCGCCCTTTTATACGGGGCACCTCCCGGATATGTCGGCTACGAAGAAGGTGGCGTTCTAGTGAACAAAATCCGCCAAAAACCGTATTCCATCGTCCTTTTTGACGAAATCGAAAAAGCACACCAATCCGTTTTCGATGTCTTTTTGCAAATATTGGACGAAGGCAAGCTCAGCGACCGTTTGGGCAAGGAAGGTGATTTTTCGAATGCCGTCATCCTGTTTACGTCGAATATCGGGTCGGAATTTATTACGAAATCCATTGAGGGTGGAACCACGCCCACTTCGGAAGAGCTAATGGACATCATGGCTCCCTATTTCCGTCCGGAATTTTTGGGCCGTATCACCGAAATCGTACCCTTCGCCCCTATCTCGAAAAACGACGTCCCGTACATCTTCGACCTGCATCTTAAAAAAGAATTGTTGGCGCTGACAGAAAAATTGGGTATCACTTTGGAAATCGATACAAAGACAAAGAATCATTTATCGCTAGACGGGTTTTCATCCACCTATGGCGTACGCCCGTTAAAAGCGGTTATCCGTAATAAGCTGAAAAGACCCTTATCGAAAATGATCATATCCGGACAAATAAAAGCGCCGCAGAAAGTAAAAATTGCGTTGAGGGATAAAGAAATCGTTTTTACAGTGATGAAATAAATTTTAGATATATGACGTTACATTTTAGATGCTGGACCATGGGCGATGACCGATGACCGATGACCGAACAATCCTTTTCTAAACTCATAAACCAATAAACTCATAAACTCCCTTTTTGAACTTGCGCTTAAATTTTAACCCCCATGGCAAAACCCTACTACGAAGCCCCGTTCAATTTTAAGCGTTTCTTTGAAAAAAAACCGCTGGTGAAGATGTCTTTGCGCGATTCCATATTCCAGTTCATCAGCATTATCATCACCACCTATTTCGAGGAATATACGTTCGATGACGAATTCGGCAGTGCCATCTGGGAAACCGATTTCGACCTGCTCGTAAATGCCAACGTACTTAAAGAGCACATCAAATATTCGCTTACCGATCAAATTGAGCGCTATGAAAAACGGTTAACGAACATTGAGCTAAATATAGAACTCAAGGAAAGTCTAATAGAAAATTCCAACAAAGTACGGTTGAAAAAATACCTGCTTATTAGCGTAACCGGTATCATCATCAAAACTGACGAAAGTTTCCGATTTACAGGGGATTACTATTTGGCACCCTTATCCTATAAATAATACTAGACCACACCTATACCGATCTACTGAACGAATTGCCTCAAACATAACATCCCCGACCATGAACGATAGCCTCACCAAAGACGAAATAAAAGACAGATTGATACGCCGGGCAGCGGAGGTGTGGGGCGTTGACGAGATGGAAATCGAGTTTTCGTTCGACCCCATCGTAGGCATCCTTTTTGATGCCTGTGCGCACGAGTTCGAACGCATTTCGGATACGGTCAAAACCAGCCGTACGAAGATAACGGAACGCTTGGTCGATCTGTTGACTCCGGAAATTTCGGTAACGGCAAAACCGGCCCATGCGGTGATGCATGCGCTTCCCATGGAATCGCATATAAAAATTAGCGCCCGTAGTCAGTTCTACCACCGAAAACGCAAGCCTATTTTTACCGACGACGGAAAGGATGCTTTTGAGGATTACGCTTTCTGTCCCGCTGGCGAGTTCACCCTGAATAATTGTGAACTTCGGTATATCGCGTATCCGGATAAATTATTGAGACATCAGCACCAAAGAAACCTTCCTTTTTTAGCCAAAGGAGATTTTAAGGCCAACCCGGAGGCCAACTGTATGTATTTGGGCATTCGCCCGGGCGAGGACGTTAACAGCATCGAACAACTGCTTTGCTATTTCGACCTCCTTAATTTTTCCCAAAAAGAACTGTTGGCACACCATATCGGTATGGCCCATTGGTCGCTGAACGGCGAAGCCTTGGATATGGTAAAAGGCTATAACGAACAGATGGAGGTCAAGGACGACTTTAGCGGCTATATCAACGAATCCATCCAAAGCAAAATCCGATTTTACGAAACTTATGTAAAGGAATTTTACGAAGATCATTTTTATACCGTGGATGATTCTTTGGAAATCAAGAAAAACCTGAGAAATTATCCGGATGCATTTTCAGAATTTATTTCTAACCCACATTTGCAGGAATTCGACGAGCCCCTTTTATGGATAAAAATTGAATTTTCTACTGTGGTTTCCACATCCATGCTCGAAAATCTGCGGTGTCATATCAACTGTTTTCCGGTACTTAATAAAAAGTCACAATCGGTGAACAAACGCTTACAACCCTTTTTTAATATTCTACCCTTGGCAGTGAACGGGGATTTCTTTTTTGACATCCAAGAAATTAGCGGCGATACCGGCAACACCTATTTTATGCAGAACCGGGGACCTAAAGATCATGAACACCCCAATGCGTATCTGCGGTTTGGGGGCGTTTCTCGATTCGACGAGCGCGATGCTTCTGAACTTTTGAACTACACGCTAGACCTTTTAAAAGAAGATAGTGTGGCCTTTACGACCATGGGCGATCAATATATCGATGACCATCTGAGAAGTCTTAAAAAAATAGTATCGCGTATCGAACAAAAAATCGAGCAGCGTAATTATAACAAATATAAAATTCCCTATTTGATCATTAAACGGAACAGTATTCAAAAGAACAGGGACCAGAATATTTATACGGAATATTGGACGACTGCAGGTGAAAAGGCCAATAAAATCAATCCGTATGTAAAATTGAACGCAAAAACAGGAACTGCCTTTCAGCCGGATTCGCTCACCTTGGTCACCGGCACCTTGGGCGGTCGGGACGAGCCTTCCCCCAGTGATAAAATTTACGCCTACCGTGAGCATGTATTAACCAAAGGCAGGGTCGTTACCCGTCAGGACATCATACAACTCTGCTTCAGCATTTACAAAAGCAGCATCACCAAAGTAAGCATCGAAAAAGGGGTGATGGTTTCTCAGGAACAAGGCGTTGGCTACACCCCCACTACGGACATCCATATCACCAAAAATGCCGAAATCGATTATATGGAAGCGGATTGGGAGCATCTCAAAAAAGAACTGTTGATCAGTCTGCGGGTGCGGTCGGCCAATGTATTGCCGTTTCGGGTGTTCTATCGCTGCCTTGAGCCATCTATATCTTAAAAAGGCCAATACCCATACGGTTTACACTAGTGGCAAAGGAAGCAAATACATTTGGCTTTAGGAGTTTTGGGTAGCACCCAGGTATCTTGAACGTCGTAATTTCCATCCCCAATAATTTCCTGAAAGACTTACTTTCGTTAAATTTGCATGCTTAGAAAGCAAATACTATGAACGACAAAAAAACATTGTTCGATAAAGTATGGGATTCGCATGTGGTGCAACACATCGAAAACGGTCCCGACGTACTTTTTATCGACCGCCATATGGTGCATGAAGTGACCAGTCCCGTTGCCTTTTTGGGCATTAAGAACCGGGATATCGAGGTCATGTACCCTGAAAAAACATTTGCCACCGCCGATCACAATACCCCGACGATCAATCAACATCTACCGGTCGAAGATCCGCTTTCGGCCAATCAGTTGCGGATGTTGGAGGAAAACTCCAATGAATTTGGAATATCCTATTGGGGTCTTGGCCATGAAAAGAACGGTATCGTTCACGTGGTAGGGCCGGAATACGGTATTACGCAACCTGGGGCCACCATTGTTTGCGGTGATTCCCACACCTCTACCCATGGGGCTTTCGGTGCGATTGCCTTTGGCATCGGCACTTCAGAAGTCGAAATGGTGCTGGCCACGCAATGTATTATGCAGACCAAGCCCAAGAGCATGCGTATCAACGTTGAAGGCAAACTAAATTTCGGGGTGACCTCCAAGGATGTCGCCCTGTATATCATTTCACAATTGTCCACTTCCGGAGCCACCGGTTATTTTGTGGAATATGCGGGACAAGTTTTCCGCGATATGACAATGGAAGGGCGTATGACCGTCTGTAACCTCAGTATTGAAATGGGTGCCCGTGGCGGCATGATCGCGCCCGATGAAAAAACCTTCGAATATGTAAAAGGAAGGGAATTCACGCCTACCGGAGCCGCTTGGGATACTGCGATGGACTATTGGAAAACGCTCTCCACGGATGCCGATGCGCAATTTGACAAAGAAATCACTTTCGACGCCGCGAATATCGAACCGATGATTACTTACGGTACCAACCCGGGGATGGGCATCGGAATTTCCCATGGTATTCCCCTAGCGGATGCCAAGGATAGTGGGGCGGCCACGTATCACAAGTCCTTGAAATATATGAATTTCAGCGAGGGCGATCCCATGATGGGAAAACCTATCGATTTTGTTTTCCTCGGAAGCTGTACCAATGGGCGTATCGAAGATTTTAGACTGTTTACCTCGTTGGTAAAAGGAAGAAAAAAAGCGGACAACGTGACCGCATGGCTGGTACCCGGTTCCCATAAAGTCGAAAAAGCCATAAAAGAGGAAGGTTTGTTGGCTATTCTCGAGGAAGCCGGTTTTGAACTCCGAGAACCTGGATGCTCCGCCTGCTTGGCCATGAACGATGACAAAGTGCCCGCCGGCAAATATGCGGTCAGTACCTCGAACCGAAACTTTGAGGGAAGACAAGGACCTGGGTCACGGACGCTTTTGGCGAGTCCGCTGGTTGCGGCTGCGGCTGCGGTTACCGGTAAGGTGACAGATCCTCGGGAGCTGATGGAGGCGGAAACCGCTTAGCGCTAAACGCTTTACGCCATACGCTCTAAAAAGCTTAAAATTAAAGTCATGCGAGATTTCAAAAAATACAAAGTTTGGGAACTTGATCATCAAGTTTCCCTTGATATGTATAAATTATCTAAGAAATTTCCTAAATAAGAGTTATACGGTATTACAAGTCAAATGCGTCGGGCGGCGTACTCCATACCTTCCAACATTGCAGAAGGTTGCGGAAGAGATTCGGATGCAGAATTCAAGCGTTTCTTAATCATTTCACAGGGGTCAGCAAGCGAACTTGAATATTTTACTATTCTTGCCAAAGATTTGAGATACTTGGCAGAGCCAGATTTCATTTTGCTAAAAAATGATGTCAATAGGGTCAAACGCAGCTTGAATAACCTAATTCGAAAATTATAAATAATAAGTAATCAGCGTATTGCGATAAGCGCGATGCGCAAAGCTCAAAAAAATGGCATACGATAAATTCAACATACTAACATCATCCGCAGTACCGCTTCCGATAGAGAATGTGGACACGGATCAAATCATACCCGCACGCTTTTTGAAGGCAACGGAGCGGAAGGGCTTCGGCGATAATCTTTTTCGCGATTGGCGGTACAATAACGATCACTCCGAGAAAAAAGATTTTGTACTGAACAATCCCATGTATAGCGGCCGGATTTTGGTCGGCGGTAAGAATTTTGGTTCCGGATCTTCTCGCGAACATGCGGCTTGGGCGGTCTATGACTACGGATTCCGATGTGTGGTATCCAGCTTTTTTGCGGATATCTTTCGCAACAATTGCCTGAATATCGGCGTGCTGCCGGTACAGGTGAGTCCCGAATTTCTTGACAAGATTTTCAGGGCCATCGAAGCGGATCCGAATACGCTTTTAGAGGTCAACCTTCCTGAGCAGACCATTTCCATCAAGGCTACCCAAGACCAAGAAAGTTTTGACATCAACGCCTACAAAAAAGCGAATATGCTCAATGGGTTTGACGATATCGACTATCTGTTGAATATCAAAGAACAGATCCGGGAATTTGCTGGAGATAGGCCATTGTAAGATGAAGAGAAGGATAGAAATCATGGATACCACGCTCCGCGACGGCGAACAGACCTCGGGAGTATCCTTTTCCGTTTCGGAGAAATTGACCTTGGCCAAGCTTTTGCTTGACGAACTGAAGGTAGATCGTATCGAAGTAGCCTCCGCGCGGGTTTCCGACGGAGAACTGGAATCGGTAAAACAGATTACGCAATGGGCGGCATCCAAAAACTATTTGGATAAGGTCGAAGTCTTGACCTTCGTCGATGGCGGTGTGTCCTTAAAATGGATGGAGCAAGCGGGTGCAAAGACCCAAAACCTCTTAACAAAAGGCTCTCTCAACCATTTAAAATACCAGCTCAAAAAGAGCCCGGAGCAGCATTTCAGTGAAATTGCCGAAGTTTTCGCATCCGCAGAAAAAAAGGGGTTCAACAATAATATTTATTTAGAGGATTGGAGCAACGGCATGCGAAACTCCAAGGACTATGTTTTTCAATTTTTAGATTTCCTGTCCACCCAGCCCGTAAAGCGTATTTTACTTCCCGATACCCTGGGCATACTCACGCATACGGAAACCTATGACTTTCTTGCTGAAATCATTGAACGTTATCCCGATATCCATTTCGATTTTCATGGGCATAACGATTATGATCTGGGCGTAGCCAATGTTATGGAAGCCGTGAAGGCTGGTTGCCACGGTCTGCATTTGACCGTTAACGGTATGGGCGAACGGGCGGGGAACGCGCCCATGGCCAGTGCGATTGCGGTCATCAACGATTTTCTGCCCGAGGTCGAGATTGGCGTCAACGAATCCGCTTTATTCAAAGTGAGCAAATTGGTCTCCGCGTTTTCTGGTATCGGCATCCCATCCAACAAACCTATTGTTGGTGATAGCGTATTCACCCAAACCGCTGGAATACATGCGGATGGGGATAACAAAAACAATCTTTATTTTAGCGATTTAATGCCCGAACGTTTTGGCCGGAAACGCAAATATGCGCTAGGTAAAATGTCGGGAAAAGCCAACATCCAAAAAAATCTTCAAGAACTTGGCCTGACGCTGAACGACGAGGAACTTAAAAAAGTAACCGCACGTATCATCGAACTCGGCGATAAAAAAGAGCGGGTCACCAAAGATGACCTACCCTATATCATCTCTGACGTTCTCAATACCGATTATCTACAAAAGGTTTTCGTGAAATCGTATGTACTTACCCATTCCAAAGGACTGCGCCCTTCCGCTACCCTTTCATTGGAAATCGACGGAAAAATCTTTGAAGAGATTGCCTCCGGCGACGGCCAGTACGACGCTGTTATGAATGCCTTGCGGAAAATATATCAGTCCAGAAAAAAGAAGCTGCCCAATCTTGTCGATTATGCCGTGCGCATTCCCCCCGGCAGTAATTCCGATGCCCTTTGCGAAACCATCATCACTTGGGAAACCGATGGCAGAGAATTTACTTCCAGAGGACTAGATTCTGACCAGACCGTTTCGGCGATCAAAGCGACGGAGAAAATGTTGAATATTATTTAGGAACAAGAATTGCGAGGAGATGATTTTCCGTGAAAATCATCGACGCGGCAATCCGTTGAAATTTGCTGAGAACACTAATCAAATGATGTGCCCGTAATAAAACACAGAAAAAGTTATAAAGATTGCCGCGCTACGCTCGCAATTGTACATTAATAAAACCCTTATGAAACTAAACATTGCCCTACTCGCCGGAGACGGTATCGGCCCGGAAGTAATCGATCAAGCTGTAAAAGTTTGTGATGCCATCGCCAATAAATACAAACACGAAATTACATGGAAGCCCGCCTTGACCGGTGCCGCTGCCATCGATGCGGTGGGTGAACCCTACCCCGATGAAACCCATGAAATTTGTGCAAATGCAGATGCGGTGCTTTTCGGAGCTATCGGACATCCAAGGTTCGACAATGACCCTTCCGCCAAAGTACGGCCGGAACAGGGCTTGCTAAAGATGCGCCAGAAATTGGGATTGTTCGCCAATGTGCGTCCGACTTTTACATTTCCATCCCTAATCGACAAATCCCCTTTAAAGCGGGAGCGTATCGAAGGTACCGACTTGATTATCCTACGCGAATTGACGGGAGGGATATATTTTGGCGAGCGCGGTCGCAAAGACGATGGTAATACGGCCTTTGACACCATGACCTATACGCGAGGCGAAATCCAGCGTTTGGCGAAAAAGGGATTTGAAATGGCGATGACACGGTCCAAGAGATTGTGTTGTGTCGATAAGGCCAATGTTTTGGAGTCTTCCCGACTTTGGCGTGAAACCGTGCAGGCGATGGAGAAGGAGTATCCCGAAGTCGAAGTGTCCTATGAATTTGTCGATGCCACGGCCATGCGCTTGGTGCAATGGCCCAAAGGCTATGATGTCATTATTACCGAAAACCTTTTTGGGGATATTTTGACAGATGAAGCCTCCGTAATTTCGGGATCTATGGGTTTGATGCCCTCTGCTTCGGTAGGAAGCAAAGTGTCTCTTTACGAGCCGATCCATGGTTCCTATCCGCAAGCTGCCGGGAAAGATATCGCAAATCCGTTGGCCACCGTACTATCCGCCGCGATGCTTTTTGAGGATTTCGACCTGAAACTGGAAGCCGAGGATATTCGCCGTGTGGTGAACAAATCGCTTGCGGAAGGTATCGTCACCGAAGACCTGGCCGAAGACGGAAAATCGTACAGAACCAGCGAAGTTGGGGACTGGCTGGCGAAAAATATCTAATCAGGATCAACATTTACTTTGACAAAAGAGTAGCCGCTACCGACGGAGTTTATGCTGAGCATCTCGAATACGCTCATTATAAACTTCGCCGAAGCTCGGCAAGAACTAGGGCCTGTTAACACTAAACGGAAATCACGGATTTTTTGATGATCTTTTCGGATTTTTAGACGGTTTCTGCCGAACATAGCGAGCTACGTTGGCAAAAAACAACGAAGAAATACGAAAATAGGCCGAAAAAGCCGGTTTCAGGCTTAGTGTTAACAGGCCCTAAAAGGATCATAAGATATAATCCGTACTTACAAAGTTGGATAGTTTCGCTTCCAACAACCGCTGAATCGTTTCGTTGTTCAGGTCGTTGTCCTTAAAGGCCACAAAGGTTCGTATGGAGAATGAACGCAAGGCATCGTGAACACTTAGCGTTGCCTGTGCGGAATCTTTTCTTCCCGTAAACGGATACACATCGGGACCTCGTTGGCATGAACTGTTTAGGTTGACACGACATACGAGATTGACCAGCGTATCGATCAGCGGTGAAAGTGCGTAAACGTCCTTCCCAAATAGGCTTACCTGTTGGCCGTAGTTACTTTCGGCCATATCGTCTAAGGGTTCTTCGATATCGGAAAATGAAAGTACGGGAATCACCGGGCCGAACTGCTCTTCTTGGTACACCCGCATATCTTTGGTCACCGGATACAGAACGGCAGGCCAGATATAGTTGTCAGAATGTTGTCCTCCTTTTTCGTTAAGTATTTCTGCACCTTTTTCAACGGCATCATCGATCAATTCTTGGATATAGGCCGGTTTTTCGGGCTCGGGCAGTGGCGTCAGGTTGACACCCTCTTCCCATGGATTTCCGAATTTCAATCCGTCGACACGTTTGGCAAATCGTTTTAGGAATTTTTCCTTGATATCCTCATGCACATAGATCACCTTCAAAGCGGTACAGCGTTGCCCGTTGAAGGACAAGGTACCCGAAATACATTCATCAATGGTCAGATCAAGGTCGGCATCCGGCAGGATAATAGCGGGGTTTTTGGCTTCCAAGCCTAAAACCAATCGCAATCGGCTGCTCTTTGGATGCTGCTCTTGAATGGCATTTGCGGATTTACTGTTGCCGATCAAAGCCAATACATCTACTTTACCACTCTGCATAATCGGGGTCGCCAAGACCCTACCCCGGCCGAAGATGACATTCACTACACCCTTGGGAAAACTATTCTGAAAAGCCTCCAATAAAGGAGTAATCAATAAAACACCGTGTTTCGCCGGTTTAAAAACAGTGGTGTTGCCCATAATGATGGCGGGAATCAACAAAGCAAAGGTTTCGTTCAACGGATAGTTATAAGGTCCCAAACAAAGAACGACACCTAAAGGTCCTCTTTTTATATGGGCATAAACACCATCGTGTTTTTGAAACTTGGCAGAATTTCGGTCCAAGTCCTTATATTCTTCAATAGTATTATGAACATACTCCACCGTGCGGTCAAATTCCTTTTGGGAATCGGGCAGCGATTTACCGATTTCCCACATGAGCAATTTTACGATTTCGTCGCGCTTGGTTTCCATTTGGCCCACGAATTTCTCCATACATTCGATCCGATCCTTCACGTGCATAGTCGGCCAAATACCCTTTCCCCGGTCAAAAGCCGTTACGGCGGCGTTCAAAGCATCCATAGCCTCCGTTTCGCCCATATCGGGAATACTGCCCAAAAGGGTTTGTTTGTACTCGTCGGTCGATGAAATAGTAGAAAAAACCTTGGCGGTGTTCCCGTCCCAGGTTTTTAATTCGCCGTTGACCAAGTATTTTTTTTGGTGGAGGGGTTTTTTGATCTGGAATTCTTCGGGTATCGTTGTTTTGGACATGAAAATTGGTTTAAAATGTTAATTAATAGAGAAATTGCGAGGAGCCATTCGTAGTGCAGTTAAGAATGGCGACGCGGCAATCTGTTGAACCTACTGTATAGTATATTTACAAATTGCCACGTCGCTTTCCCCTTTATGCTTACTTCAACTGTCGTTGATCGCCTCGCAATTACCTTATACAATGGGCTTCATAGCCGTCATCGACGCCCGCAACCTTGCGCCCACTTTTTCGACGGGATGCTCGCGTAACGCTTTGTTCACGGCGATCAGCTTGGCATTATCAATTTGGGCGCTTTTTCCTTCTCCGTAATGCTTACCGATGACATCGGTATCTATTTTTTTCATGAAATCAGCCAACAGGGGCTTACAGGCATGATCGAACAAGTAGCAACCGTATTCGGCAGTATCGGAAATCACCCGGTTCATTTCAAAAAGTTTCTTCCTTGCGATGGTATTGGCGATTAAAGGTGTTTCGTGCAAAGATTCATAATAGGCCGATTCACCGATGATTCCCGATTGGGTCATGGATTCATAGGCCAGCTCCACGCCTGCCCTGACCATGGCGACCATCAACACGCCGTTGTCGTAAAATTCCTGTTCGGAAATGCTGTCGTTTCCGGCCGGAGTCTTCTCGAAAGCGGTCTCCCCGGTCTCGGCACGCCATTTCAATAGATTTTTATCGTCATTGGCCCAATCTTCCATCATGGTCTTGGAAAAATGGCCGGTCATAATATCGTCCATGTGCTTATGGAAAAGCGGACGCATTATATCCTTCATTTCTTCGGATAGCTCAAAGGCTTTTATTTTAGCAGGATTAGACAACCGGTCCATCATATGGGTGATGCCGCCATATTTCATGCCTTCGGTTACGGTTTCCCATCCGTATTGGATGAGTTTGGAGGCGTAACCGGCGTCGATGCCCTTTTCGATCATTTTGTCAAAACATAAGATACTTCCCGTCTGCAAAAGGCCACAAAGAATAGTCTGTTCGCCCATAAGGTCGGATTTCACTTCCGCTACAAAAGACGATTCCAACACACCTGCTCTATGTCCGCCCGTTCCCACAGCATAGGCTTTTGCCTGTTCCAAGCCTTTACCTTCCGGGTCGTTCTGCGGATGTACGGCAATCAATGTAGGCACTCCAAATCCACGTTTGTACTCTTCCCGTACTTCCGAACCGGGACATTTGGGCGCCACCATGATAACGGTCAAATCTTCGCGGATCTGCATGCCTTCTTCAACAATGTTGAATCCATGGGAATAGGATAATGTCGCTCCCTTTTTCATTAGCGGCATTATGGTGCTCACTACGTTGGTGTGTTGTTTATCAGGGGTCAGGTTGATGACCAAATCGGCCGAGGGCACCAATTCTTCATAGGTACCGACCTTAAATCCGTTTTCGGTAGCGTTTTGATAGGATTGTCTTTTTTCCTTAATTGCGCCTTCCCTCAGGGTATAGGAGATATCTAATCCCGAATCCCTCATATTTAGGCCTTGGTTCAAACCTTGGGCGCCACAGCCTACGATAACGATTTTCTTTCCTTTTAAAGCGGATACACCATCGGCGAATTCGCTGGCTTCCATAAACCGGCATTTTCCCAGTTGGGTCAATTGATCTCGTAACGATAATGTATTAAAATAATTTACCATGAATGTTCTCTTTTTTTGTTATTCCTACACTTCGGCGAAGATTATATTGAGCGTAATCGAAATGCTCAGCATACCTCCGGCAAAAATAGTTTTGATTATAAAATAGTGATTATTTAGTCTCGTATTCATCTGCCCACTTTGACTGCCTACCGCAACCGATTAAGCCTCTTCATGAAACCCATTGAGCAGCGCGGTAATCTCCATAACATCTTTTGTGACCGATATTCTTCCCGAACGTACGAACTGCATGATACCAAAGGGTTTTAGCTCATCGTACATTTTATCGACCTCACTTCGTCTACCGGTTTTTGAAATCACGAAAAAGTCCCGCGCTACCGTAACGATTTCCGAATGGTTTTCTTTGATGATATTCTGTATCTGCCGTTCGTCGAACAACAAGTTGGAGGCAATCTTGAACAGCGCCGATTCTTGAAATATGGTCTCCTCGTCGGTATGGTAGAAGGCCTTGATCACCTCGATCTGTTTTTCGATCTGGCGAACGATTTTTCGGGACCAATCTTCCGTAGTATAAGTCACGATAGTAAACTTGGAAACCCCATCGATTTCTGACTTTGATACGTTTAAGCTCTCTATATTTATGTGCCGCTTTAAGAATATCCCTGATATTCTATTCAGCAATCCGACGTTGTTTTCGGAATAGACCGAAATGGTGAACCAAGCTTTTTTCATTGGTATCTATTGATTATTAATTACTTGTTACGAGTACTTCTTTGACTGCGTTGAGCGTAAACTATAGCCGAAGGATGGATTCCTATAAGTTTCATATTAGTTAAAGCCTGCTAGACCTCACGGGTTTTGAAAACCTGTTAGGTTTCACCTCAAACTTAATTACAACGATCCGTCCTTTATAATCCGCATACCTTTGTGCGAATATAACTGTAAAACCTTGGGATTCCAAAGCACTTGTGTATTCGCCGATGGAAGGAAAAAACCATAAATTTAAGTCCGACTGCCATACGGGAAAGGTCTGATGCTTATTAACTTACTTCAACCGAATATCGGAAACCGAAGCCCCCGAGGGAATCATCGGGAATACGTTATCCTCTTTTTCGACCTTGACCTCCAAGAAATACGGTTTATCGGACGCCATCATCTCTTGTATTGTCGCTTTCAGGTCTTTGCGTTCGCTTACTCTTTTGGCCTGAATATGGTAGCCTTCCGCAATCTTTACGAAATCGGGATTGACCATGACCGTTGACGCGTACCGCTTTTCGAAAAACAGCTCTTGCCATTGGCGTACCATGCCCAAATGGTCGTTGTTCAGAACCACGATTTTAACGGGCACTTGATGTTGGAAAATAATGCCCAGTTCCTGAATGGTCATCTGATAGCCCCCATCGCCGATGATAGCGACCACTTCACGGTCCATCGCCCCCATTTTCGCCCCAATGGCCGCAGGTAAGGCGAAGCCCATTGTGCCGAGGCCGCCAGAGGTAATATTACTTTTCGACTGGTTGAACTTGGCATAACGACAGGCAATCATTTGATGTTGCCCCACATCTGAAACGATGACCGCTTTGTTTTCGGAAGCCAAATTGATTTCTTCGATGACTTCGCCCATGGTCAAGCCGTCTTTGGTGGGATGGATATCATTTTTGATAACCGTGTCGAATTCGATTTGGTATTTTTCCTGAAAAACTTGGTGCCAAGCCTTGTGCTGGTTCTCATTGATCAGCGGGAGAAGCAGATCAAGGGTATCTTTGGAATTTCCCAAAACGGCGACATCAGCATGCACGTTTTTATGGATTTCGGCGGGATCGATCTCAAAATGGATGACCTTGGCCTGCTTGGCATAGGTGTCCAAGCTTCCGGTTACCCGATCATCGAATCGCATACCGATGGCAATCAGCAGATCGCATTCGTTGGTCAATAGATTCGGACCGTAATTACCGTGCATACCGACCATGCCGACATTTAGCGGATGACTCGTAGCTAAGGCGGAAGCTCCCATGATTGTCCATGCCGCGGGAATCCCCGCTTTCTCGACCAAAGCCTTCAACTGCTCTTCCGCTTGCCCTAATATAACACCTTGACCCCAAACGATATATGGTTTTTTCGCATGGTTGATAAGGTCAGCGGCCGCTTCTATAGCCCCAATATCCGGCTTGGGATAGGGATTATAGCTCCGGACCCCCGTACATTTTTCATAACTGAAGTCGAACTCGTCGAACTGGGCGTTCTTGGTAATATCCACTAGAACGGGACCGGGTCGACCGGACCTGGCGATATAAAACGCCTTGGCGATGGCCTCGGGAATCTCGGAAGCCTTGGTGATTTGAACGTTCCATTTGGTAACGGGAGTCGAAATACCGATGATATCGGTTTCCTGAAAGGCATCCGAACCCAGTAAATGTCGGGGCACCTGCCCTGTGATACATACCAAGGGCGTCGAGTCGATCTGGGCGTCCGCTAGTCCGGTGACCAAATTGGTGGCGCCTGGACCTGAGGTGGCCATGGCAACCCCTACTTTTCCCGTAACCCGGGCGTAACCTTGTGCGGCATGGGTCGCCCCTTGCTCATGACGGGTAAGGATATGGGTCAGTTTATCCTGAAATTTATAAAGCTCGTCGTAAACGGGCATTATCGCACCGCCGGGATAGCCATAAAGCAAATCGACCCCCTCTGCCAAAAGACAGTGGATAATGGCTTCGGCACCGCTGATCCTAATTTTGGACTGCTTTTTTTTGGGAGCTTCCGTTTTTATTTTTAATGTTTCCATGTTGAAAGTATCTAATCAAAATTCATCGGTGACACAACCCTGTGAGGCTGATGAAACCGTTTTTGCATATTTGTACAGGCTGCCGCGTTTTACTTTTAATGCGGGTTGTATCCAATTTTTCCGACGTTCGGCCAGCTCTTCGTTTGACAAGTCTACGGAGATGCTGTTCTTTTCGGCGTCGATGGTGATGATATCACCATCCTTCAGCAGGGCAATTGCGCCGCCTTCTTGGGCTTCGGGGCATACATGACCGACTACAAAACCGTGCGTACCGCCCGAAAAACGGCCATCGGTGATGAGTGCAACCTCTTTGCCGAGTCCCGCGCCCATAATGGCAGCGGTAGGCTTTAGCATTTCTGGCATTCCCGGGCCGCCTTTAGGTCCTTCGTAACGGATGACCACTACATTGCCTTTTTTGACCTCGCCCCTACCGATACCGGCATTGGCCTTGAATTCGTCGTCGTATACTTTAGCGGGACCTGAAAAATGGAGCCCTTCTTTTCCTGTTATCTTGGCTACGGAACCGGCTTCGGCCAGGTTGCCATAGAGAATACGTAAATGTCCCGTTGGCTTGATCGGGGCGTTCAAGGGTTTAATAACTTCCTGACCTTCGTGTAAACCGGGGAGTTCCGCCAAATTTTCGGCAATGGTCTTGCCGGTGATGGTAAGGCAATCGCCGTGTAGCATCCCGTTTTCGAGCATGAACTTCATGACCGCGGGCGTTCCGCCGACACGGTGAAGATCTTCCATCAAATATTTTCCACTGGGTTTTAAATCCGCCAAAAAGGGCGTAGTATCGCTTATTTTTTGAAAATCGTCCAAAGTAAAATCCACATCCGCAGCCTTTGCGATGGCCATAAAATGGAGTACCGCATTGGTAGAACCGCCTAAAAGCGTCAACAGACGAACGGCATTTTCAAAGGATTTTCGGGTAATGATATCGCTTGGCTTGATATCCTTTTCGAGCAAATGGCGTAGGGCCTTGCCCGAGTTTATCGCATCGTGCTGCTTTTCCTTTCCGATGGCGGGATTGGAGGAATTGTACGGCAAGGCCATTCCCAAGGCCTCAATGGCCGAGGCCATGGTGTTGGCGGTATACATACCACCGCAGGCACCGGCACCGGGACAGGCATTGTGTATCACCCCTTTATAATCCTCTTCGCTCATGGTGCCGGCGACTTTTTCGCCCCAGGCTTCGAATGCAGAAACGATATCCAATTTTTTATCCTTGAAACAGCCGGAAGCGATTGTTCCGCCATAAACGAGAACCGAAGGCCGATCCAGTCGAATCATGGCCATCAGCGCGCCGGGCATGTTTTTATCGCAGCCTACCACCGTTACCAGACCGTCATAATTCATGGCCTGTACCACAGTCTCCATAGAATCGGCAATCAAATCGCGGGAAGGCAACGAATACCGCATGCCGTAGGTGCCCATCGAAATACCGTCACTGACCCCGATGGTATTGAAAACAAGGCCTATCGAGCCGCTTTCATTAATGCCTTTCTTGACCTCTTGCGCGAGATCGTTCAGGTGCATATTACAGGGATTGCCCTCATAGCCCGTGCTTCCGATACCGATCAGCGGTTTTTTCAGGTCGTCGTCGGTAAGCCCGATAGCGTGTAGCATGGCTTGGGCAGCAGGTTGCGTTGGGTCTTGGGTAACGTTTTTACTGTATTTGTTCAATTCCATTCAATTCGTTCTTTTGGTAGCTTTTCTAAGTATTAAATCAAAGATAAAGGTTTCTGAATTCGTTAGCGCTTAACCGCTGGCACCTATCGAATGCCAATATTCATTTAATTATTATAAGATATTGATAACCAATAGTATAGATTGTTTTTTTTATCATATTCAATTCTATGATCTGACCAATGGAAAACAGATGGAACGAAGAAATATTGATGTCTTTGGATGAAAATTAAAAAATACGTCGTTTATTCAAGATTATACGAAAAGAGCTTGTTCAATTGAAAAGGACGAGTTTTCCTAATAGGAGAAGTTTTTCCAAAATTCAAACCAATTTAAAGGAAACCAAATCGTGGAACTTCTTTTGGGCCAAAATCGATATGGCCTTGTCGGATAATTGGAGAATGCGGGGATATCCGCCGGTAGTCTGGCCGTCCTTCATGAGAATGATCAATTTTCCCGAAGGGGTAAACTGTACCGTGCCGGGCAGGGTGGCCGAAGTGAGCATCGACACCTCATGACCCGTAATCTGCTCTTCCAATTGATAGGCCATCCGGTTGTTTTCGTTGGAAATATGGAATTCCCTATAAAAAAGGGACTCTAGTTGTTTATCCGTAAGCATTTCATATTCAGGACCTTTAGAAACCTCCAAGACCTTTTCATCCAAAAAGGAGTCCACCTTGATCTCCGATATTTTCGGAGTGAAATGCTTTAGAACTTTATAGGGTATTTCGGCCCTGTCGACCACATGATCTTTATCGGTTATGGAAGAGAAAAAAGAACGGCTTCCCAAAATCAGCGGCACATTAAACCCGCCCTTGATCGCCAAATAGCTTCGAAAGCCTTTTTTCAGCTTGCCGTACGACAGAATATCCCCTTTTTCTACCTTTATTACGTGAAATGGCTGGATAGGCTCGTTGTTGAGCGTTGCCGATATTAAGGCACCTCCCAAGCAGATATAACTCGCTTCCCCAAATTCTAAGGTTGGGCCTGTCATCGTGATTTCGATGACCGCGGCATCGTCATCGTTTTCCAAGAGCATGTTGACCTTTTGCGCCGAAAACGAATCCATATATCCGGCTACGGGAACTCCCATGTTCAAATAGCCATACCTACCGGCATCCTGCACGGTCGTGAACAATCCCGATTTTAATACCTTAAGCATCCAATATAATTTTTTCAACGGTATAGATACCCACTTCGCCCTCGATCTTGTGCAGGTCGTATTCCGCCCTTTCGATGGGATAGAACTGCACCTTGTCCCCAACATTTACAAAACAGGGAACTGACTTTTTGGGATCGAACATCGGTACCGAGCAGTTGCCAATAATGTTCCATCCGCCCGGGGAATCTTGCGGATAAATCCCCGTTTGCTTGCCGGCCAGGCCCACGGCCCCTTTGCGCACTTTGGGTCTGGGCGTCGGTTTTCGCGGCACCTCCAATACCTCCGGTATACCCCCGAGATACATAAAACCGGGCAAGAAGCCGATACCGTAGACCGTATAGCGATGCTCGGTGTGCAATTTGATAATTTCTTCCATCGATAGTCCCAAAAGCCCTGAAATTTCCTTGAGATCTATCCCGAATTCGAGATCATAACATACGGGAAGCCGCCACAACAATTTTTCACGGTAAACCTCCTTTTTATCGGCTGCATACCACTCCAAAAGCTGTCCCTTGAAATTTTCAAAATCGATCGGTTTTTCGCGATGAATAAGTGTTAGGGAATTGTACGCGGGCACCAATTCCCACTTTTCATCCTCAAAACAATGGTTTTTTAGGTGCTGTATAAACTGCAGTATATTTTCCAGAATGGCCTCTTCGACGCGGTTGGGCCATTCCACCAAAATAGAATGGATACCGAAGGGCCGTATGGAAATATCGTAGGTAGTCACTTTTTAATCCGTATAGAATGTTTCGGTAATGCTGCCGAAAGATACAATACTATTTCAAATGATGAAGGGGTATCGCTATGAATGCAGAAGGTTTCGGCCAAAATCTTTACGGTACAGTCACTAAGGGTCCGTACTTTTTGATGGGTTACGATCTGGACGATATGCTTCAAAACCGCTTCTGGAGACGTGATCAATGCCTGCGGATGGCTTCGGGAAACTAGACTGAGGTCCGTATGGTAATTGCGGTCGGCAAAGGCTTCATAGGCTATCAAAAAATCGTGTTCCACCGCTTTTTTTGCTATTTCGGAAGCATAGGGAACATAGATAAGGCTATCCTTTTTATACTCGGCAACGGCGCGTAAAAAAAGTTCGGCCAATTCGGCGTCCTTGGCGATTGTATTGTACAATGCGCCATGGGCCTTAATATGATGCAATCGGATGTTTTCTTTTTGGAGGATGGAAACAAGGTCAGCTATCTGTCCTTGAATGCTTTGGACAAGTACTTCGGAAGGAATATCCATAGGCGACCTTCCAAAATTTTCTTTATCGGGATAGGATGGATGTGCCCCGACCTTGACCTTAAATTTCTTCGCCAAACGGATGATCCTTTGCATTGAAGCAGCGTCTCCCGCGTGGCCGCCACAGGCAATATTGCACGAGGAAATCAAGGGAAATAATTCCGCCTCGTTTCCCGCGCCCTCGCCTACGTCGCAGTTGATGTCAATTTTGAAGTTTATAGGTTTATGTGTTTATTAGTTTATTAGTTTAAGGGTTGATTTTGACATTTAAAATTAACCTAAAAAATATGAACTGTACGCTTTGTGGATTTGATTGTGCAATTTCCCTTAATTTCGCGGTATGGTCAAAAACCTACAAATTCGCCTAAGCCTTGTCGAAGAGGCCCAAAAAGGAAGCTTGAAACAAAGAGCCGCCAAATATTTGGGACTTTCCGAGGCGGAGTTTGTGCTGAAAATCCTCCGAAAATCCATCGACGCGCGAAAACCGGACGTCATCTTCAATTACAAACTGGCAGTCTTTATCGGTGAAGATGTACCTTCAAATACCCACATTTTTGACTATAAAAATGTTTCGAAGTCCCGGCCCGTTCATATCATCGGTTTCGGGCCCGCAGGTATGTGGGCCGCACTCCGGTGTCTCGAACTCGGCTTCAAACCCATCGTGCTCGAACGCGGCAAGAACGTTCAAGACCGCCGCCGTGACCTTAAGGCCATCAACCAAGACCACTGCGTCAACGAAGATAGCAACTACTGTTTCGGCGAAGGGGGCGCAGGCACCTACTCCGACGGAAAATTGTATACCCGAAGCCTAAAGCGCGGAGATGTACGGCGTATCTTCGAGAGTTTGGTACACCACGGCGCCACGGAACAGATCTTGGTTGACGCCCACCCGCATATTGGCACCAACAAACTGCCAAAAATCGTCCAAAATATACGCGAAACGATTATAGCGCACGGTGGCGAGGTGCATTTCAATACCAAAATAACGGATTTTGTAGTGAGGGACAATCAACTAAAATCCATCGTATTAAATAACAAAAACGAAATGGAGGTCGAAAGGGTGATATTGGCGACCGGCCATTCCGCGCGGGATATTTTTTATTTGCTTGACCGGAAGAAAATTGCCCTAACCGCGAAGTCCTTTGCTATGGGGGTCCGTATCGAACATCCGCAGCACATTATCGATTCCATTCAATACAATTGTGGGGGGCAACGCCATGAACTACTTCCGGCGGCGGCCTACAGCCTGGTAGAACAGGTAAAAGGCAGGGGCGTATATTCGTTCTGTATGTGTCCCGGTGGGTTTATCGTTCCCGCTGCCACGGCTCCCGGTGAAGTGGTGGTCAACGGGATGTCTCCCTCGCGGCGTAATAATCCATTTGCCAATTCGGGAATCGTAGTGGAAATCAATGTGGATGAGGATATCCGCAACTACGAACGTTTTGGGGCTTTAAAGGGACTTGAATATCAGAAAGATCTGGAACGCTTGGCCTTTACCTCTGGTGGGCGCACCCAAGTAGCCCCCTCACAACGGGTGACGGATTTTGTCGAAGGACGGATTTCTACGGATTTGAACCCCACCTCCTACCAACCGGGACTTCAAAGTGCCCCGTTACATTCCCTTTTACCTAGATTGATCGGCAGCCGTTTGCGAAAGGGGTTTGAGGAATTCGGAAAGAAGATGAAAGGCTATTATACGGCCGAGGCGAATATCGTCGGGGTAGAATCCCGCACCTCCTCCCCGGTGAACATCCCCAGGAACAAAAATTTGGAGCATCCTGAAATCAAAGGCCTTTTTCCTTGTGGGGAGGGTGGTGGCTATGCCGGGGGTATCGTTTCGGCGGCCATGGATGGGGAAAGGTGCGCGGAAGCAGCAGCCAAGGGCTTTTGAAAGTGAAATCCCAAATTCCAAATTCCAAATTCCAAATTTCAATAAAAATATAACAATAAGTGATCTTTACGTCCGACCTGTTTGTCGTTGTTTTAAAACCCAGAGACACTGTTCGACAAGTTTAGGCTTCGGAGGTTCGCTTCGTATTGAAATCTATTGCTTCTGCAGTATCTTTGCCCTAAGTCTACCGCGTTTTTAAATCATAAAAATCTGAATTGTCCGTTATACCCTTGACCAGAACCAAAACAGATGATGCAATTTTTCAGTAGAAAAAAATTCTTGATCGATTACCTCGATGGTTTTATTGATATCCACAACCATATATTGCCCGGAATCGATGACGGTGCGAAGACCGCGGAGGAATCCATTGCACTGATAAAGGCTTTTGAAGAATTTGGGGTGACCCATTTTATTGCTACGCCGCATATTATGCACAATTACTATCCCAATGATAAAGAAACCATATCTAAAGCGCTTTCACAGGTACAACAAGCCTTGATTAGCCATGATTTGAAGCATATCTCCGTTGAAGCCGCCGCCGAACACATGATCGATGACAATTTTGAGCATCTTCTGGAAACGGGAACTGCAATGGCGATGCGCAAAGCCTATCTTTTGGTCGAAATGTCATACCTACAACCTCCGATCAATTTTGAGGAAGCCATTATCAAAACCGCCTCCAAAGGATTTTATCCTATTCTCGCCCATCCCGAACGCTACGGATTTTTGCACCACCGCATGAAAAAGTATTCCGAGTACAAGGCACATGGCATCCTATTTCAAATGAACCTATTGTCACTTAGTGACTATTACGGGAAGGAAGTGCCGAAAGTGGCCAACGAACTGCTACAGGAAGGCCTTATAGACTTTTTGGCCTCCGACGTACATAACCTCAATCAACTGGATTCCCTTAAAAAAGTGACCTTATCCAAAAAAACGCTGGAACAGCTGCTGCCCTTGATCAATAATACGATCGCTACTTTTTATTAGAAATGAAACGGACCTATCACAAAAAAACCTTGAGGTAACCCAAGGTTTTTAATATCATTCATTGTCTTGGCCGATAGATGACCGCGCTAAAACTTCCACCATTTTTTCTGGGTCTTGCCATATCCATAGCCATATTTTCCCCCGTAGCCCAGATTCGAAGCTTCTACATCGTTGACTACAAAAGAAAGGCCTTTGATTTTGCCCTCTTCCTGTAATTTAATGGGAAAATTTACCGCTCTGGCCTCGGTGACACCTGCCCGGGTGACATAGATCAATTGATCCGCATAATCGCTGATAAGCAGGGTATCGGTTACCACCATCAAGGGTGCGGTGTCAACAATCACATAGTCATAGATTTGGGTCACATTTTCAAAGAGATCCTTCATACGCCCGCTCATTAGAAGTTCGGCGGGGTTCGGGGGTATTCGACCCGAGTAGATGACATCGATCGTATTGTGATGAATCAGCATGGGGTTTACAATATCGCGAACCTCTAGGGTATTATCGTATAAATATTCGGTAAGGCCGGCATCTTTGTTCCGGCTGGGTTTGGCCAACCTATCGACATCGCTTGCCGTAAAAAAAGTATATAACTTCGGGTTTCGAATATCGGCGCCTATCAATAACACTTTTTTATTCGTACTCGCCAATATCATTGACAGGTTGGTCGACAAAAATGTTTTACCTTCCCCTGGAACGCTGGAGGTCACGTAAACAATATTGCTCTTGCCTTTTTGCAGCTGTTTGGTCTTAATGATATAGTCGAGGTTGGTTCGTATGATTCGGAGGGATTCTGCCAGTATCGAACGATCTTCCTTAACAATAAATTTATTGTCTTTTTTTCCCAATTTAGGCAGTTCGCCCAACACCGGTATATCGCTCACCAGTTTTTCCAAGGAATGCATGTTGTGTATCTTATTATCTAGCAGGTCATTGGCGTAGATAATCGAAAAGGGCACTAATAAACCAAGAATTAACGAAGCCAAATATATCAATGATTTTTTTGGGGCGACCGGGTATTTGCTTACATTGAATGCCGGATCAATAACTTTTGATTTTGCCGAGCTGGATGCGGCCGATATCTGGGCCTCTTCCCGCTTTTGCAAAAGATATAGGTATAAAGATTCCGTGGTCTGTTGCTGTCGTGTGATATCCCTCAATGCCCGTTCTTTAGCTGGGGAAGAATAAATCTTTGAATTGAAACGCGCCTGTTGACCACTTAGGGAGTTTACCGTCATTCCCAACGTATTGACGCTATTGTTCAAACTCTGTTGCATACTTCGCTTAAGCCCCGCGATCTGTTGATCCAAATTCACGATGACCGGGTTCTTTTCGTTTGAACTTTTCAATAGCCGTTGTCGTTCCTGCACCAATTGGTTGTACCGATCTGTCGTGCCGGCGATTGTAGGATCTGACAAACCTATGTTGGTGGGCAACACCTCGTAGGTATCTTGGTTCGCAACCAGATCTTGCATCGATGAGGCCATATTGAGCTGGTTTCTGGCGTTGGCCAGTTCCTGTTGGTTGGCCACGCCGACGTTCAGGTTTACATTGGCCTCTGCTGCAATATCGGAGACGCCCGCCTCGGTCTTAAAATCTTGAGCCGATTGATCGACACTTGAAAGATCTGTCGAAATATCGGCAATCCGTTCATTGATAAAGTTGGAGGTACGGTCGGCAATTTCCTGTTTATCCTGAACGGCATTTTTGTTATAGATACTGATGACAGAGTTCAAAATGTTTCTTGCCTTCTCCTGAATCGGGTCTTCGAGCGTGAGGTTTACGATGTTTGAAAATTCGCCCGGATTCGTGACCTGAACCTTCGTTCTATAACTTTGGGCCACATCTTCGATCGGACTTACCGCAATCCGTAATTTTTTATCCTTATAATTCTCAAAAACCTGAACATTGGGGGTTATAATAATATCACCGATAGGGGTGGGAATATTTTTACCGAAAGCAAAGATTTTGACCGGTTGATCCTCCTCTTCGGTATACCCAAAAGTGGTGGAGGAAGATATCGTAATAAAAAATTGAAATTTAGCTTTATTGACGATTGAATCCGCCGCAATAAAATTCACATTTACTGGAGGATTTTTATAAAGTTCGGTCTCAATAATATTGCCCTGTACCATTATCTTGGTATTCAGTTTTTGTTGCTTAACGACCTCAATATAATTCGAGCGGGAATTTATAATCTGCAATTCATCTTCGACCTTATTTTTGCCACCGCCAAGAAAACTGAGATCTTGAAATACATCGAGTTCAGATCCCGAAGATTTTTCCTCCAAGATTTGAATTTGGGTTTGAACCGCATATTCCGGAATAGTATACCTGATGTAAATATAGGCCATTGCCAAAGCAAGTATCGCACAGAGTACGAACCACTTCCAGTGAGAGGTATATTTCGAAATTATTTCCTTTAAATCAACCGAAGTATGTTCGGGTTTATTTTGAGAAGTAGTACTCATCCTTTCGTTTGGTTTAATAAATTCCAGTCATTATCTTCTAGTAATAAAAATAACCGTAGAAGTAATTAAGATGGATGCAATCGATATAGCAATCGTAGCCCGATTATCCAGAGAAGAAGAGGTAATTGCTGATTGATTCGGCTCGACATATACTACATCATTTTGGGTCAAATAATACACCGGGGAACTCATCGCCTCTTTTCGCTTGAGATTGATACGATGGTACACTTTGGTACCGTCAAAGTCACGTATAACCATCACGTTTTCCCTTTTGCCCTTGATGGTCAAATCATTCGCCAGGCCCAATGCTTCTAAAATCGTGATACGCTCGCCTTCAACAGGGTAGGTTCCCGGACGATTCACTTCCCCCAAGACGGTAATCGTAAAATTACGCAACCGGATGTTTATAATAGGATCTTTTAAGTATTCCGAAAGTTGCTCCCGAAGCAACACCCGCAACTCTTCCGAAGAAAGCCCCGCCACCTTGATTTTTCCGACAACGGGGAAATCGATTTCCCCATCTTTATCGATAAGATAATCGACTTGTTCTGGACGTAATCCCCCTTCAGATCCACCACGAAATAAATTAAAGGGCGCACTGGCCTCATTGTCCAGCGTAGAGACGTAAATACTCAAAACGTCATCGACCTTGAATTTTGGGGTAATGCTATTCTTATCGACCAAAGTCTCAAAATCACCGGTATTTTGAAAATAGACCACATCTTTTCGAGACGCGCAGGAGGTCATTATAAGTGCGGCTAGCGCAATTAAAGGAAACGCCCAAGCCTTGGAGCGCATACCGCGGCTGAAATTAAGATTATTTCTAGTGTTCATATTTTAAAATTTAGTGCAATATTACTAAAAAATTACTCCATTAATCTAGTGTGCCCTACAGTACTTTCTTTAAAGAAAGATCACTTTTATTTTTATCCTTCTTTTTGTCAAACGAGCAAAGATCAGAATTACTGGAAATGTATTCGGGTACGATTTCTTTCATTAGACTGACCGTACTTCCGTTAAAAAACATATTTGAAACACATAGTTCATCTATTTTAGAACGAACCGCGATATAATCCAATGCGCGGGTTTTTCCTATCATTATCTTCTTGTGATAGGTAGGCATGGTGTTTTCACCATTGGCCAATAGTTCTTCGTATAATTTCTCACCTGGGCGCAGTCCGGTAATTGTAATATTGATATCTTCCGGAAAACGCAATCCGGAAAGTTTGATCATGTTCTTGGCCAAATCGTAAATCTTCACGGATTCGCCCATGTCGAAAATAAAGATTTCACCTCCATCGCCCATGGCTCCGGCTTCCAGCACCAACTGTGAAGCTTCGGGAATGGTCATAAAATATCGGGTAACCTCTTCATGGGTAACCGTCAATGGGCCCCCTTTGTCGATCTGCTTTTTGAATAACGGGATTACCGAGCCATTCGATCCCAAAACATTGCCGAAACGGGTGGTAATAAACTTGGTCTTCCCTAATTGTTGCATACAACTCACGTACATTTCGGCAATGCGTTTGGTCGCTCCCATGACATTGGTCGGGTTGACCGCTTTGTCGGTAGAAATAAATATAAACTTATCCGTATTGTGACTGATGGCGAGATCGGCGACCACCTTGGTGCCCGCGATATTTATTTTGATGGCCTCATACGAATTGTATTCCATTAACGGCACGTGTTTGTAAGCAGCGGCGTGGAATATGATGTTCGGTCGATGTTCCTGAAAAATATGGTTTAAACGATTTTTATCGCGCACATCACCGACGATGGGCAAAAAGTTATGGTACCCGTTCTGTTTCAGTTCCTGTTGCAGATCATACAATGCAGATTCGGATTGATCGATGACGATAAGCGATTTATAATCATACGTACATAATTGGCGTACGATTTCGCTACCGATAGACCCAGCACCCCCGGTAACCAGAACAACCTTGTTTTTGACCTCTTGCGAGATTTTAGAATTCCGTATACTGATGGGTGCCCTATCCAAAAGATCTTCGATTTGGATCTGTTTGATCTGAGAGACTTTTAACTCGCCGTTGATCCATTGCTCGACCGGGGGTACAATTTTGACCTGTACCGGAAAATCGACCAAGCCTTCGACCAAATCCTTTAAACGTTTTGGGTCAATGTTTTGCATGGAAAAAATGACCTCCGATATATTATTCTTGAACAAAAAGTCGCGATTAAGCACTGCTTTAGGGAATACTTTTACCCCATTGATACTCTTTCCCATCTTTTTATCGTCTTCATCGACGTACCCCAGCACCCTTACCTTACTTTTACTGTGATTGGCCAAGGCATTTTGAGTCAAGATGCCCGATTCACCGGCCCCGTAAATCAATACGTTTTTATTGGTCTTAAAACCTTGGGTCATCAGATTGTTGTAGAGCGACTTGAACACATATCGCGAAGCCGTCAATACAATAAATGACAATAGACTGTGCGTGATTATGATGCCCAATGGCACCGTAAAATCGTTTAGAATACCCAACTCCCGATTTAATAGCACGATGCTTATCAACAAGATGCTCGACAGACAGATGGCATTGAATATGTTGTATACGTCCCTAACCCCCGTATGCCGAACGATGCCCTTATGTGCACCCGTAAACAAGAAAGCTGCCGCAGCGATCAAGCCAACGATAGGGAGTTGAATAAACAACTTGTTGGTATCGAAATCTAAGGTTAGGCTGAAACGAATAAGGTATGAAAACACGAACGAAACGGAAATCACACATATATCTATTAAAAGTACGAGCCACTTAGACGCGTACCTATGGGCATTGCTTACTAAATACTCTTTAATCATTTTATCGGTTTTTTAGGATAATTGCAACGGTTCTCTTTAAATCATCTTTTGAAAGATTCGAGCCACTCGGCAAACAAAGACCGCGTTCGAATAGATTTTCAGATGTTCCATCGCTGTAATTTGGATACTGCGTAAAAATAGGTTGTAAATGCATTGGTTTCCACAAGGGCCTTGATTCAATATTTTCATCCAATAAGGCCAAGCGTAGTTTTTCCCGGTAGGTGAACGAGGGTGTAAGCACACAGGTCAACCAGCGGTTACAAAAGAAACCTTCCGGTTCCTCCAAAAATGCAATAGTAACGAGATGCCCCAAGTGTTCTTTGTAGAATTCAAAATTGGCTCTACGGGCAGCTACCCGATCGTCAAGTACTTCCATTTGACCACGCCCGATACCGGCGAGAATATTGCTCATCCGGTAGTTATAGCCTACCGATGAATGCTGGTAATGCGGGGCATCGTCCCTGGCCTGTGTGGCCAAAAAGACCGCCTTCTTTTTTATTTCCTCGTTTTTGGCCAGAAGGGCTCCACCACCCGAAGTGGTGATGATTTTGTTGCCGTTAAAGGAGAAGATTCCGATGTCGCCAAAACTTCCACACTTGCGATTTTTAAAAGCACTTCCCAAGGCCTCGGCACTATCCTCTACAATAGGAATACCGTAATTTTCTGCAATTCTTGAGATATAATCGATTTTATAGGGCATACCATATAAATGTACCGCTACTATGGCTTTCGGTTTTTTTCCGTTGGCCATTCGGTCTAAGATCGCTTTTTCCAATAGATCAGGGGAAAGGTTCCACGTATCCTTTTCACTATCCACAAAAACAGGGGTTGCCCCTAAGTATAGGATAGGATTTGCCGATGCCGAAAAGGTAAAGCTCTGGCAGATGACCTCATCCCCTGGGCCTACCCCCAGTAATTGAAGTGCCAAATGGATGGCGGCGGTACCGGAGCTCAAAGCGGCTACATAAACACTTTCGTTTACATACTCAGCAATGGTTTTTTCAAAATTATCGACATTCGGGCCCAAGGGAGCGACCCAGTTAGTGTCGAAGGCCTCTTGAACATAGGTCTCTTCCGAACCGCCCATATGTGGGGAGGATAACCAGATTTTATCGTGCACCATTGTTTTCAAAGCATATTGGTTTTGATTGTTCATTTGTACATCACGGCGAACCTATTTATGGTTCTAAGCTATTTGGGACAATAAAAATACTGCTAATTGTCGCGGAAGCGTACAAAAATGGTCAAATGCCCAAAAAAATCGGTTAGCTGTACGTAACGCTTTTTTGTATTCGCCCTTAGATACGTTTAAATCGTGCTCATAGACTTTCTTCAATCGGCAGTTTACATAGGCAAGATACGGAAATCATCCTAAAAAAATCATAAAAATTTTTTGCTGATCACTCAACTCCAATGGATTAAGGAAATCCAAGCCCGATTATTTTCGGTTATAAGATTTAAAGTCCTTATGATCCTTTTTATACAGTTCTTCATCAGGAAGGGATTTAAAATAATCGTACGTCATTTTCATTCCGTCGGCACGGGAAACCTTGGGTTCCCAACCCAAAAGCGCTTTGGCCTTTGAGATGTCGGGCTGGCGTTGCATCGGATCGTCTTTGGGCAAGGGTTTATAAATAATTTTTTGATCGGTACCGGTAAGCTTGACGATTTCCTCCGCAAAATCTTTTATTGTAATCTCATGGGGATTACCAATATTGACCGGAAGGGAGTAGTCGCTGAGCAACAAGCGGTAGATTCCTTCGATCTCGTCATCGACATAACAGAAAGATCGCGTCTGGCTACCGTCACCAAAAACCGTGAGGTCCTCGCCCCTAAGGGCCTGCCCGATAAATGCGGGAATCACCCGCCCATCGTTTAGGCGCATTCTAGGGCCATACGTGTTAAAAATACGGACAATACGGGTTTCAACCCCATGAAAACGATGGTAGGCCATGGTTATGGACTCCATAAAGCGTTTGGCCTCATCATAAACACCCCGTGGTCCGATGGTATTCACATTCCCATAATAGGCTTCGGTCTGCGGATGCACTAAGGGATCGCCATAAATTTCAGATGTAGATGCTATTAATATCCGCGCTTTTTTTTCTTTGGCAAGACCCAGTAGATTGTGGGTGCCTAAAGCGCCCACCTTTAAGGTCTGAATGGGTATTTTTAAATAATCTATGGGGCTGGCGGGGGAGGCAAAGTGCAGAATATAATCCAGTTTACCGGGTATATGTACAAAGTTAGTCACATCATGGTGGTAAAATTCGAAATTTTCGAGTTTAAAAAGATGTTCTAGATTTCGCAAATCGCCAGTAATCAGGTTGTCCATAGCGATAACGTGATAGTCTTCCTTAATAAAACGGTCACAGAGGTGGGATCCCAAGAATCCGGCCGCTCCTGTAATGAGAATTCTTTTCAAAGTATCCAGGTTTTGGTTTGATTGTTTCAGCGAAGATAGAAACAAACATCGGAAATGTACTGCGGCAACCTTCAAAATTCTATATAAGGTGTAAGAACCAAGATAAAGTGCATGTAAGGCAATATTTGATACCTATCAACCCTAAATCCATCTTTTTAACGACAAACCTGCCATTATACTAAGTTATTTAGCAATCTTTGCATTTTTAAAAAAATTTGATAACTAACACTTATTTCCGTGAAAAAAGTCAGTAAAATCTGTTGTATCGGTGCCGGTTACGTCGGTGGCCCCACTATGTCGGTAATCGCGAACCAATGTCCCGAGATACAAGTTACCGTTGTCGACATCAATCAAGAACGTATCGACCGTTGGAACGACGAGGACCTGGACAAACTGCCCATCTATGAGCCCGGCCTAAAAGAAATCGTGGGGGCCAACCGCGGTAAAAACCTATTTTTCTCGACGGAAGTGGACAAAGCCATCGATGAAGCGGAAATCATATTTATATCCGTCAACACCCCGACCAAAACCTATGGAAAGGGCAAGGGCCAAGCGGCCGATCTTAAATTTGTAGAGCTTTGCGCACGAAACATTGCTAAAGTAGCTACAACCGATAAAATTGTAGTAGAAAAATCAACGCTCCCCGTTCGAACCGCCAGTGCGATAAAAAGTATACTCGAGAATACGGGGAACCAGGTGAATTTTGAAATTTTGTCCAATCCCGAATTTTTGGCCGAAGGTACCGCCGTCGATGACCTTTTAAACGCTGACCGGGTGCTTATCGGTGGTGATGATACCCCATCGGGAAAAGCGGCCAAAGATACCTTAAGTTCCATTTACGCCCACTGGCTCCCGAAAGAACGTATTCTACAGACCAACGTATGGTCTTCGGAGCTTTCAAAATTGGTCGCCAATGCCTTTTTAGCACAGCGTGTATCTTCCATTAACGCCATTTCCGCCCTCTGTGAACGAACGGATGCCAATATTGCGGAAGTTTCCCGCGCCATCGGTACCGATAGCCGGATAGGGTCGAAATTCCTGAACGCCTCGGTAGGTTTTGGGGGTTCGTGTTTCCAAAAGGATATCCTCAACCTCGTCTATATCGCCCGAAGTTTTGGCCTTCCCGAAGTGGCGGATTATTGGGAGCAGGTCATCATCATGAACGACTATCAAAAAAAGCGCTTTGCCGATCATATTATCTCAACCTTGTACAATACAGTATCGGGCAAGAAAATCGCTTTCTACGGATGGGCCTTTAAAAAGGATACCAACGATACCCGAGAATCGGCCGCTATTTATGTAGCCGATGCCTTGTTGGAAGAACGGGCCGAAATTACCGTTTATGATCCAAAAGTTTCGGAAGAACGTATCTATGCCGACCTGGATTATCTTGAAACAAGGTCACCTGAAGAGAACCGACGGCTGTTGAAAGTAGTCAAAGAACCTATGCAAGCTGCAGAAGAAGCCCACGCCATAGCCCTCTTGACCGAATGGGACGAATTCAAGACCTACAATTGGGATACCGTTTACGAAAAAATGCTAAAACCGGCCTTTTTGTTCGATGGTAGACGTATGCTATCCAAGGAAGCTATGGAAAAGAAAGGATTTCAATATTATAAAATCGGACAATCGTGAAAATATTGGTAACCGGGGCAGCCGGATTTATAGGATATCATTTATGTGAAGCCCTTATAAAAAGAGGGTTCGAGGTCTTAGGGCTAGATAATTTAAACGACTATTACAGCGTTGACCTTAAATTCGACCGTTTAAAGCAGTTGGGGATTGCCCGAAAGGACGCCGAAATTTTTGACGAAACCTGTTCGGGTGCCAAGCATGGCGATACTTTTTCCTTCGTACGGATGAATCTTCAAGACCGTCAGGCGTTGCCGCGTTTATTCGAACAACAAAATATTGAGGTGGTATGCAATTTAGCGGCGCAAGCCGGGGTTCGATACAGCATTGAAAATCCCGAAACCTACATCGACAGTAATATTGTCGGTTTCCTGAACCTCTTGGAATGTTGCCGTAATTTTAAGATCAAACACTTGGTTTACGCTAGCAGTTCGAGTGTCTACGGGCTAAACGAGAAAATTCCGTTTTCGACCGAAGACAATGTAGATCATCCTATTAGTTTGTATGCCGCCAGTAAGAAAAGTAACGAACTGATGGCGCACACCTATAGCCATCTTTTTGATATCCCTACAACCGGGCTTCGGTTTTTTACCGTCTATGGCCCTTGGGGCCGACCCGATATGGCCGTTTTTCTATTTACCGACGCGATTGTAAATGACCGTCCTATTAAAGTATTTAACCACGGCAACATGGAACGGGACTTCACATATGTGGATGACATCGTAGAAGGCGTCGCCCGTATTTTGGAAAAGCCTGTTACAAATCGAAAGCGCTACCGGATTTATAATATTGGTAACAATAATGCTGTTCCCCTTTCCGAATTTATAGAGGCCATAGAACATCATATTGGAAAAAAAGCGGAAAAAGAAATGTTACCCATGCAGCCTGGTGATGTTGAACGTACCTGGGCGAATGTCGATGATCTGATTGCGGATTATGATTACCGGCCTGATACCAAGGTCAGCGAGGGAATCAAGAATTTTGTGGAGTGGTATAAGGCGTATTTTAAGATCAACTAAAAGTAGTCAAACTATAGAAAATAATAATTATGCCCCTTAAAAACTTAAATTTTTCCTCTGAAGAAGAAGTTCTTGTAACTGGCGGTGCCGGCTTTATAGGCTCGAACCTTTGCCAATGGTTATTGGATAATGGGAATAAAGTACGTTGTCTCGATAATTTCGCCACAGGAAAAAAAAGCAATATAGAGCCATTACTTGACTATGGGAATTTTACATTTATCGAAGGTGACATTAGAGACATCTCTATCTGTAAAGAAGCCTGCGAAGGTGCTGATTATGTTCTGCACCAAGCAGCCTTAGGATCCGTGCCCCGTTCAATCAAAGACCCGATTACCAGTAACGACGTCAATGTTACAGGATTTTTGAATATGTTGGTTTCGGCTCGCGATGCCGAGGTCAAGCGCTTTGTTTACGCGGCAAGCTCATCCACATACGGTGATTCCATATCTATGCCAAAGGTGGAAGGTATTATCGGCAAACCACTCTCTCCTTACGCAATCACCAAATATGTCAATGAATTGTATGCAGATGTATTTGCCAAAACATACGGGCTGGAAACCATCGGATTGAGGTACTTTAACGTCTTTGGAAGGCATCAAGATCCCAATGGTGCCTACGCGGCCGTTATTCCCAAATTCGTAATTCAATTGGTAAACCATGAATCCCCTACTATTAATGGGGATGGAAGTTTTTCCCGCGATTTTACATACATCGATAACGTCATCGAAGCCAATATCAAGTCTCTAATGGCTTCAAGCCCTGAGTCGGTGAATACCGTTTATAACGTAGCTTATGGAGAACGTACTACCTTGAACGAACTGATAACATTGTTAACCAAATATTTATCGGAATTCGATGCTGATATTAAAGGTTTAAAAGCCATCTATGGTCCTGAACGCGTTGGAGATGTCCCACACTCGTTGGCGTCTATTGACAAAGCGAGAAATCTCTTAGGTTATTCTCCCGAATATGATATTAATAGCGGATTAAAAGAAGCAGTTGCTTGGTATTGGGAGAATTTGGAGCGAGGATAGCTTTGAGATTAAAAACTAGATTAAGAAGTAATAGGGTACCATTGAAATTTATAGTTAAGCAAGAATTATGAACACAATTAAAATAGCTGTAATTGGCCTTGGATATGTAGGTCTACCATTGGCACGTTTGTTCGCCACAAAATATCCCGTAGTAGGCTTCGATATTAATGAGCGGCGCATCACAGAATTGAAATCCGGTACGGATAGCACTTTAGAAGTAGAAGAAGATATATTGAAAAAAGTACTTTCGGAAACCCCAAAAATGGAAACGGGCCTATATTGCTCTGATCAATTGGAAGATATTTCCGATTGCACCTATTTTATCGTAACCGTACCGACACCGGTTGATAGTACAAACAGGCCCATATTGACCCCCCTTTACAAGTCGAGTGAAACGGTGGGTAAAGTCTTGAAAAAAGGAGACGTTGTAATTTATGAATCCACGGTGTACCCTGGGGTTACCGAAGAAGAATGTGTGCCCGTTCTTGAAAAGGTAAGCGGCCTAGAGTTCAACACCGACTTTTTTGTAGGATACTCTCCGGAGCGAATCAATCCGGGTGACAAGGAGCATACGGTAGAAAAAATTCTTAAGGTCACTTCAGGCTCAACGCCTGAAATCGGCCAAAAGGTCGACCAGCTGTACGCTTCGGTCATCACCGCAGGCACACATTTGGCACCCTCAATCAAGGTGGCCGAGGCGGCCAAAGTCATAGAAAATTCCCAACGAGACATTAATATTGCCTTTGTTAACGAATTGGCCAAAATTTTTAATCTGATGTCCATCGACACCAGTGCAGTATTGGAGGCTGCGGGAACGAAATGGAATTTCCTTCCGTTCAAGCCAGGCTTGGTCGGTGGCCATTGTATCGGTGTAGACCCCTACTATTTGGCTCAGAAGGCGCAAGCCTATGGGTATCATCCCGAAATTATACTGGCAGGCCGCCGTATGAACGACGGTATGGGCAAATATGTGGCGTCAGAAATTATTAAATTGATGGTCCAGCGTGATATGAAAATCAAGGCGGCAGATATACTTGTTTTGGGCATAACGTTTAAAGAGAATTGTCCAGACGTCCGAAATACAAAAGCTATCGATGTTATAAATAACTTAAAGGCCTACGGAGCTCAATTAACTGTATTCGACCCCTGGGCTTCTCAAGAGGAAGTGAAAAAAGAGTTCGGTCTGGAGATTGTAAAAACCCTGCCTAATAAAAAATACGCCGCAATCGTGCTTGCCGTTTCACATAACCAATTCTTGAAAATAGATTTGAGAAGTTTGCTAAAAGAAGAAGGCGTGCTTTATGATGTAAAAGGTGTTCTGAAGTGTAAAGTAGAAGGAAAACTATAGCGCATTTAATAGTGCCTTTGGCACTATTTTTTGATAATTCCCGTAGCCGGACTTTTATAGTCCGGCTTTTTTTGTTTACACCCTCACTACTAAAAGAACATACGTTTTGCTATTCTTCCCAACAAATTAGGTAGTTTATCGACTTTTTTGTTAATTTTTAGTTAAATAACCATTGCACCTAATCTTTTAGAAGCACTCTTCTCGTAACAGATTAGGTAGTTCAACGATTTTATTTGCATTTCATCGTACAACTTTTTGAAAAAGAAAACGTTAAAGGTGTTGTTAAAGTAAATCATCTTTTTACTTTTGCACTTCCAAAGGCGGTAGTTCACCGATTAAAATTGCATTTGACCGATTAAAAAAGTCCCCGAAACGTTTAAAGTTTTTGTCCAGTATAATATATTGACCCACTTATGAAATTTTACCCCACCCCTATTGCTCCCCGATTTCTATGCTTTACTTTTTTCGCTTTTATAATCATTCTATCCTGTAGCAAGGATAATGATGAGTTCGAAAAGACGGTGTTGGACGAATCGGAGACTACAGTCAAAGAACTTGTTAAAGAAGAAGAGAAACCGGATGTGACAACGGAGGAAATCGTTAAAGATGAAGAGGCCTTGGACGTTTTGGTCGAGAAAGTTTACGAGACCCGTACTACCGTTTTTCCGGCAATCAATGATGCCCACCTACAAGGGGACGTCGGGTTCAACGAAAACACAGTACGTCTTGAAGAAGGTCGGAGAACTAGCTACCTTATGTTCGATCTCAGTCCCATAGATTCCATCGGTGGTACGGTGAACACTACCAACCTTGAATTTACAGTAGATAGTGACGAAGGTAATGGGACCGTTTCGGTCTACAAAGCTATTTCGAACGATTGGTCCGAAGATAAACTAACCGCCAAGACAGCCCCTGAGACCGAAGTTTTAGTCGGCAAACTGGCCGCCCAATACGAAGTTGGTCAAACCCAAGAGGTCGCTATTGATACCGCTTTTGTTCGCAATGAAATCCTAACCTTGATACTGACCCATGAGCAAGGCAACGACCTTGCGTTTGCCTCTAAAGAAAATCCCAACGGAAAAGGACCAGCTCTAATGGTAACTTATAGCGCACCTCAAGATGCCGAAGCTATTATTATTGACGAAGAAGTAGAAAAGGAACTTCAAGCCGATATAGCTACCGAGGATATCAAAACGCCCTCAGAAGATATTGCGGAAGAAAGCGCAGAAAAAGAGGAATCTACGAATTTAGCGGAGGCAAACAGTGAAGTGGTAGCTACCGAGGAGACCGCATTCGAAGAAGCACCCACAGAACAAGACACTACAGAGGAGACAGAAGAGAAAGCCCAAGAAGAGGAATCCAAAGTAGAAGAAGCAACGAAAGAGGAAATAACCGATCAAACAATTACCAAGGAGAAAACAACTGAAGAAGATATCAAGGTCGACGAGGAAACAAAAGATCAGGGAATTACCGTAGAAGAATCTACTAATGAAGAAATCAACAGTGAACCGGATGCTCCAATAAACGAATCGCCCATTGCAGTAGCCGAAGCCAGCCCCACTAACGGCGATGCGCCCTTAAAAGTAAGCTTTAAAGGCAATAATTCAAGCGACGATCTTGGTATCAAAAACTACGTTTGGGATTTCCGTGACGGATCGACCTCTACCGAAGCGAACCCTACCCATACCTTTGAAAAGACCGGCACCTTGCAAGTACGACTTACCATTACCGATAATCAAGGCGCATCCCATACCGATACGGTTACCATTACCATAAACGAAAAAGAGGAAAACAAGGAACCTAACGCCCTTGTCTCGGCAAACCCTACAGCAGGCGAAGCTACTTTAGCGGTGCAGTTTAAGGGCAGCAATTCCAACGACGATACTAAAATAGAAAAGTACTTTTGGGATTTTAAAGATGGTTCAACAACTACAAATGCAAACCCATCACATAGCTTTTCGAAGGCCGGTACCTATGAGGTCGAACTATCGGTAACCGACGATGAGGGACTTACGGATACAGAAACTGTGACCATTAAAGTCAGTGAAAAAGAAAATAAGGCGCCAAAAGCCGTTGCCTCTGGTTCTCCGCTGACTGGTGACGCACCCCTAGAGGTTCAGTTCAAATCTAGTGACTCAAATGACGATACTGAAATTACGAGCTATTTTTGGGATTTTAAGGATGGTTCGACCACTACAAATAAAAATCCATCACACACTTTCTCCGAACCTGGTGAATATGACGTAGAACTCTCGGTAAAAGATGCCGAAGGGCTAACGGATGCCACAACTGTTAAAGTAACGGTCAATCAGCGACCGGTGGATACTGGTGGCGGTGACACCAACGACGGTGGAAATGATACCAGTGGTAGTGGTGGCGGAGGAAGCAGCAGCGGAAGTGGAAGCACTAGCGGTGGAAGCACCAGCGAAAGCGCCGGTAACTATCCCTCAGGCGCCGTGCTCGCCTCCTCCTTCGGTTTCAAGTCCGGCGATGCTACGGCCGCCTTTGAGGCCGCCATCAATTCTGGCAGTTCCTATGTCGTGATCGACAAGCAGAGCAGCGACTGGATAATTCGGCCAACGCGGTTCTTCGACCTGCAGAACATGACTATCGTCTTCGAACCCGGGGTAACCCTTCGGGCCAAATCCGGGGCGTTTAAAGAAGGCGCGAGACTGTTCAAGTTGTCCGGTGCAAGGAACGTCACCATCGAGGGTACCGGGGCCACCTTCAAGATGAACAAGAACGAGTATACCAGTGGCGAACAACGCCATGCCTTCGAAATGGATATGTGCAACGGTATCACCGTCCGTGGGCTGACCATAAGGGACAGTGGCGGTGCCGGTATTAAGCTAATGGGAGACACCAATTCCGGCTACTGCCAAAACATCATCTTGGAAAACATCAGGAGCCTGAACAATCGTAGGGACGGAATCACCATAACCAGCGCACAGGATGTCTGGGTCCGGAATTCGGAATTCTCGGGATCTAGCGGTACAAGACCGGAAGCGGGTGTAGTGCTGGAGTCGGACACCGCCAACGAAAAGTTGGTCAACATTAATTTCACCAACTGCAAGTTCGCCGACAACGAAAGTGCGGGAATCCATTTTTCAACTAACAAAATGAATGGTGGCTCACGGTCCGTGTCCATTAAGGTCGTCGACTCAGAGTTCAGCAACAACGCGATATCTCCGCCGAGTGGGTTCCTGCCTACGGAGGTCGAGGTCGGCGGTGGTAGCGGTACCAACGTGGTGGGCGGCGAAATTCGCTTCGAACGCGTCAAATTCAATGGCAGCCGCGGGGGGATTGTTTTCACGCGCAAATCGGCAAACGGTTTCAAAGCGGTATTCAAGGATTGTGAGGCAAGGAATGTCGTGACTTCCAATGCGGTGTCGCCGATAAGGATGGAGGCCCATATCGATCGCAACACCCTGGGCGGTATCGAATTCGATAATTTTTATATCCAGTACAACAGGGACGTGCCCTTTATGCAGATACAGGCCCCAAGCAAAGGAGGCAGCTTCAATGTAAAGGATGTAAAGGGAAGCTTCAATATCAAGGAACCTAACGACAACCCCCTAGCTTATAAAGGAGGCTACAGTCCTTCACAGAACCAGAATGTTACTATCGATTACAATCATAATTAATGCCCCTAAATTAAAGTGAACCTAATTTTTAAACCCTAATTATTATAACTATGAACTTTTTACCTACTAAAATTGTCTTAAGAATCTTTTGTTTTATTTTATTCGGCCTTACAGTTATTCTTGGCTGTAGTAAAGACGACGAGGAATCATATGATGCCATTGAAACGAGCGCTATGCTCAAAAAAACTAATGCGGTTGCTGGAACCACATCCAAAATCAATGTGGCAGCGGTTATCGAAGGATCGATTCCTACCAGCGCCAAGGCGCCCGCCACTATAGCGTTTAAAGGTTATGGAAGCATAAACCAGGGACAGATCAAAAGCTATTTTTGGGACTTTAAGGACGGTTCTACAGCAAATACGATAAATGCATCCCATACCTTTAAAAAGGCCGGTGAATATGCCGTGCAACTCACGGTCAAAAATGCAGCGGGCCAGACCCACTCCACCACACGCAAGATTACCATTACTGGTTCGTCATCGTCATCTGGCTCATCCAAGATCAATGTTGCAGCTGTCATCTCAGGATCGATTCCTACCAGCGCAAAAGCGCCAGCAACGATAGATTTTAAAGCTTGGAATTCCGTAAACCAGAAAGATATAAAGGGTTATTTTTGGAACTTTAATGATGGTTCGACTACAACTAAGAAAAATCCGACCCATACGTTCACTAAGACTGGCGATTTTGTCGTGGAGCTTTCGGTAAAAAATGCAGCGGGAGAGACCCATTCAACTACGCGCAACATAAAAATAACAGGAACTTCTACTACCAATACAGGAAGCAGTAGCGGGGGCAGTACAAGTGCCAGTAGCAGCGGAAGTGGCAGTAGTGGGAGTACTAGCAGCACTGCACGTACTTCTGGCAATTACCCATCGAACGCCGTTATGGCCTCCTCTTTTGGTTTCAAGTCCGGAGATGCCACGGCCGCTTTCGAGGCCGCCATCAACTCTGGAAAATCTTACGTGGTGATCGACAAGCAGAGTAGCGATTGGGTAATTCGGCCGACAAGGTTCTTCAACCTTAGCAACATGACTATCGTCTTCGAACCCGGGGTGACCCTGCGGGCCAAGTCGGGGGCGTTTAAAGAAGGCGCGAGACTGTTCAAGTTGTCCGGTGCAAGGAACGTCACCATCGAGGGTACCGGGGCCACCTTCAAGATGAACAAGAACGAGTATACCAGTGGCGAACAACGCCATGCCTTCGAAATGGATATGTGCAACGGTATCACCGTCCGTGGGCTGACCATAAGGGACAGTGGCGGTGCCGGTATTAAGCTAATGGGAGACACCAATTCCGGCTACTGCCAAAACATCATCTTGGAAAACATCAGGAGCCTGAACAATCGTAGGGACGGAATCACCATAACCAGCGCACAGGATGTCTGGGTCCGGAATTCGGAATTCTCGGGATCTAGCGGTACAAGACCGGAAGCGGGTGTAGTGCTGGAGTCGGACACCGCCAACGAAAGGTTGGTCAACATTAATTTCACCAACTGCAAGTTCGCCGACAACGAAAGTGCGGGAATCCATTTTTCAACTAACAAAATGAACGGTGGCTCACGGTCCGTGTCGATCAAGGTCGTCGACTCCGAGTTCAGCAACAACGCGATATCGCCGCCCAGCGGATTCTTCCCTACGGAAGTCGAGGTAGGCGGTGGAAACGGTACCAGCGTGGTAGGTGGCGAAATCCGCTTTGAACGCGTCAAATTCAATGGCAGCCGCGGGGGGATCGTTTTCACGCGCAAATCGGCAAACGGTTTCAAAGCTGTGTTCAAGGATTGTGAGGCAAGAAACGTAGTTACTAGCAATTCAATATCCCCAATTAGAATGGAGGCCAATTCCAGTCGCAACACCTTAGGCGGTATTGAATTCGATAATTTTTATATCCAGTACAATAGGGACATTCCCTTTATGAAGATACAGGCACCCAGTAAAAGTGGCAACTTCGATGTAAAGAATGTTAAGGGCAGCTTTACCGTCAAGGAACCAGGCGACAACCCGCTATATTACAAAGGTGGCTACCAAACCAGTAAAAATGTCAATGTCTCCATCAATTATAAACATATCTAATTTGACGACAATGATAATCTTAATATAAGAAACACCTATGTCGATAATTAATATTGGGTCAGACCTTATAAAGGGTCTGACCCTTTTTTTATACATTTACCTATTGAAAACGTCTATTAACTATTTTGGATTATGATGTTTCGATTGAAAGAAAACAATAATTGAATCGTGTCAAAAATAATTTACATAAATTTTCGAACAAAAATAGAAAAAAAGGCTTATGACAAGCTCTATCAAATTAGCAAAATGTTGGAGCCTGATAACATTGTTGCCAACCATCCTAAAATATATCAACGAAACCGAACTCTGTATGCTATCGTAAATCCGGTAGAGACCGTAATCACAAAAAATGAAAGTATCTTATTGGGGCAATGTGTATGTCGCAATGAATGGAGCACCCCGCTCAACAATATCGAAGATGGCAGTTACGCCCTTATCCGCAGCAATAATGAAATGACGGAAATTGTTTCCGATAGTGTGGGTTCTAGGACGCTTTGGTATTATAGTAATAAAGATATTTTCATAGTTTCCACCTCGCAGCGAGCCATTGTACTATTTTTAGACACTTTTGAATTTAACGATAAAGTAATTCCATGGATGCTCTCGACAGGCTCGCTAGGGCCTGATTTTTCTTGGGATAAAAGATTACGTAAATTGAAAGCCAGCTCATCTCTGCTATTAGATAAAAATTCTTGGGAGCTAGAGGAAAAGGCAAATGAAATATCTTTTCCAAAAAGTAAAAGAAGTTTTAAAGAACACAAAGAAGTGTTGCTCAATGCCATAAACTCGACATTTAAGAACGTTTCGTTTGATTTTCACAAATGGATTCTACCCCTTTCGGGCGGGCATGATTGTAGGGCCATTTTATACCTTATCAAAAATACAGTACAAAATCCCGGCAATATTCGTTCGATAACCTGGGGACTGGCAGATTCTCTACATGAAAAAGGAAACGACGCATATGTGGCATATAGAGTGGCCCAAGCAACTGGTATCCAACATAAATATTACCCTACCGATATCTCGAACGAAACGCCCGAAGTAATTCTTAAAAGATTCATTGAAAACGGTGAAGGTAGAATCGATCATATTTCAGGATATGCCGATGGTTTTACCATTTGGAAAACCCTGTTCGAAGATGGGGTCGAGGGCATCATTCGGGGGGATGAAGGATTTGGCTGGGTAACAGCGGCCTCCTCATTACGGGTAAGGTACCATTTGGGTTGCGCGCTGTGTACGGACTATTCGAACCTTATGGATTATAGGAAGTATGGTATTCCGGAACAAGAATATCCCAAATATATGTTGCAGCAGGATTCTGAAAGTATGAACACATGGCGAGACCGGCTTTATCATCAGTATCGCATACCGACCGTGCTAAGCGCGCTATCCGATTTGAAATTGGGCTATGTGGAACAATCGACCCCGCTATTGTCCGATAACATCATACGTGCGGTCCGAACCTTACCTGATTGGATGCGTACCGAAAAGCTGCTGTTCAAAAAAATAGTGCACGATTTTAGACCAAGGCTCGAATATGCTACCAGCAGTGCGACCTCTGCGCCAAAGAACATTTTGAATTCAAATGATATGGTCGATTTGCTTAGAAAGGAAATGAAATCACCGCATGCCATTTCCTTGTTTTCGGCCGAGTTTCTGGAAATGGTGGCAAAGAATGCCTTAATTTCACAAGGGGATACCCACAAACCGTCTTTAAGAGATAAATTGAAACTACTTTTTATAAAATTTGCCCCGCAATGGATTAAGAATAGAATCGCTTCCAATAGAAAATTGGCCGTCGACCCCAATATTTTAATGTTCAGGGTATATGTAATTATATATATGCACCGACTTTTATCAAAGTAAAACCAATCGGTTTATCGTATACCATTAAAAAACCAGGTGAACCTTTAGGACATTTTAAGAAGGTTTAAACCTGATATTTTCTCAAAGTTGAAAGTTGTTTATAAACGTCTTGGCATTTGATAAGCAAGCCTTTATCACAATCTAAAGTGGGATAGGTAGAGGGCCGGTGCTTCTTACTCTGAACTAATTCATTTTTAATATCAAGGGCATCAAAAATATAATTATAGACCACATCTGGAGATTGAATGAGGTCTTCAAAACTTACTAAAAGTAAAGCTGCATTTGGCTGAGCAAGAATATAGCTATAATAGTTCAACCAGATGGCCAACCAATAGTTGATGCTATCCTTCGCAAATTGTTGCCTGTACTTAGCAAACTCACGTGTCAACAAAAAGGGTTTATGGTTAAGACCAAATTCATGATGTCCCAAATAATTAAAGTAGTCCAGGGCAAAGGGGTCTTCCTCTTGATTTTTCGAAAAACTTTTATCCAATTTCATCAATGAAGCCGCATGAGTTAAAGGATCACGGAACAAGATGATAGTCTTATGGTGCTCAATCTTTTTTAATGCAGATAATCGTAAAACATTATTATTGTTTTTAGAGATGTACTTTTCCTTTCCTTTGGCTAAACAGATTAAAGAGACATAGGTCAAATATTTATCTAATACGTCATCCTCTACTTCATGCGGTTCTAACCCCTCTTTTTTAATGTAGGAATCCTTTAGAAATGCCTTCCAGAAATATTCATCAAATTCTTCCGGGGAATTCCCATCAATGATAATTCCATCGTTATGGGCCCTTTCATGGGATTCTATTTTCGATTTCCGCTTCCAGAGGTTAGGGCTAAGTAGAAAGGGCATGTTGGAATATTGAAGGGAAGCATATTCGCTTGTACCGAATATTTTGTTCATAACCGCTGTAGTTCCCGATCGCGCCAGGCCTGACACAAACACATACTGTCTAATTTGTAGTTGTTTTGCCTTGGCTCCATGTAAAATTTCCTCCATTTCCAGGGTTGCCTTGGAAATACCATAGTTTGACAGATAAAATTTATGTAAAAATTTATCGCTTGTCGAATAGCTTGCCATAATTGCGTTTAAGGAGGATATAGAGTGCTGCCGTAACTACAGGAATTAAAATACCATACCAGGTCGTTAAAATATCGGTGTTTAATGACGGCCAAAATCGCTGTAAGATAAAAAGGCATAAAAAAGGAGCCACAAACAAGAAAATTCCAAAAATAAGCTTTGCCAACAGTACTAACTGTTTGGAGATTTGACTTAGCAACATTTTTTGTTTTACCTCGTCGAATATCGATTTGTCAGACATTACCTTAAATTGAAGTGCATATGCTGCCTTTAATGCTTTTAAGGTATTTGGCACTTTCGAATATTCAAAAAGAATACAGGATAAAACCGTTAAAATAATTAGCAGTAGATAAATCAAACTATCCTTTATTAAATTTATTTTTGAGAAAATTGATAAACCGCTTTAAGGGTAGCCAAAATACAGCTACCAAAAATCCAAAAAACGTTAAAAATATTCCAGTGATTACGGCTACTATACCGCCTCCGAGCCCAGGCCCTAAATATAAAAACATACTATTTTGATTTTAATTAACTATTCGACTCCAATAAAGACTGGAAATATTGTCTTTATCATGCCGTTTTACATACTCAATTTTTTTTGCGATTGAATCCCCGATAATAATTCTGCCATGATTTGTATCTTCTACAAAAATATCCCCGTTGGATAAAATATCACATCTCCCAGAAGTTAATGTGGATATTTCTTCCTCCTTTAATAATTGGGTAAAAGGAGTGGATATAGAATCCGTTACAAAATTATATACATAAACTTCGTTATGACTCCTTTTATTGCTAAAGAACAAATTTTGATTCCCGACACTTGCAATTTCTTTGCTCTCTTCCCTGATATCATCATTTCCAAAAACAACGATTTTATCTTGCTCATAGAAGTCAACGTCATGTTGATTATACCATGGCGACGTTTTTAACCAAAGAATTTTATTTGTGCTAGGCCTATATAGGAATACGGTGCTCAAATTTCTACAGGAGATTAAAAGATCACCTTTTTGCCAATACTCTGAAGATGATAAGGCGGGTTGAATATCGTTTAAATGGGTGAGATCACTTGTAATCTGCCCTTTGCCTAATAATACTTTTTCATATCCATTCTCTAGTAGCACGGCGATAACCGATTTATCAAAAAGAATATCTCCTGTATCAGGGTTCAATTGAGTTATATGATCATCTACAAGAGTGTTTTTGTATAAATCATAATCAGTTGGCAAGAAGTCATATTGGGCTGATTCAAAGGGCCTTGTACACGAAAATACATTACCATCCTCATCTAATTCGAGGGAATGATGATAGGTTCTATCATTTTTTAACCATAACACCTTATTATTCACATCGATTTTAGCTAGTAAACTGGTCAATTGGGCAGTAATGAGGAGCGAACTGTCTTTTAACATCAAGGGATGCAAATAATAGAGATCACTCTGCTCGGAAGGAGGTTTTCTCGGGTTATCATCATTAAACGCCTGTTGAAACAGGGTTTCATTATCAGGCGACCAATTTTTAAGCACCTTGCCAGTGTTAATGTCCAATAGGTCAAATTTAGATCCGTATTTTTCAGTCTTATACCCCACCAACAAACTTGGATATGAATGGGATGTTTTTTCATCGAAATAGGTAAAGCCGTCCTTTGATTTTGAGTTTTTAAATAAAAACTCCGGAGGTGCTACAATTTGTTTCATCAAGGAGGGAGTTTCCGCCAAAAATTTTATGGGATTCGCCATAAAACCAAGCCGACCCTTACCTGCATCGCTACTTAAATATATGTTACGTACACTTGAGGCTATAATTATGGTAAAGAAAAATAAGCCGGCAATAAGAATAAATGCAAATCGTAATTTTTTCATATAACAAAGAAAGTAAGAAAATGAAGAATATCCGTATTTTAAGTTTTTAATTCGTTATAACTTCAAATTTCTCGTTGTTGTAAATCTCAAATTAAAGTCAACCTAAGAATATGTCAGTTATCCGCTTTTATTTCACCTTTTGGTTGTACAAAGTTGTTTATACGATCATACCGGCAGCAACAGTTTCATTGGTGGAATCATCGATAAGGATGATACTACCTGTATTTCGGTTTTCTCGGTAAGAATCAATCATTAGTGGCTTAGTCGTTCTAATTTTCACCTTACAGATATCATTCATCTGTAATTCTTTTTCATCACTTTTTCGACCGAGCGTGTTGATATCGATTTTGTAAACCACCTCCTTAATCATAGCTTTCTGTTCATTTGAGGTATGCATTATCGTATACTTGGCCCTTGGTCTGGCATCAGCATCACCTAGCCAACAAAGCATAACCTCTATGTCTTGTGCTGCCTCTGGCATATTGTTGGACCGTACTATCATATCTCCTCGACTCACGTCAATGTCATCGGTAAGCTCAATTGAGATTGACAGGGGCGCAATGGCTTCTTCGAGCTTCCCAGATGGCCCTTCGATACCTTTGATGGTAGACGTAAAGCCAGAAGGCATAATGGTGACTTTATCCCCTATGCGAAGAATGCCACTAGCCAATCTCCCTGCATAGGCACGATAGTCATAAAAGCCCTCTCGCTGAGGCCGCAACACCGTTTGTACCGGAAATCTGGCATCTACCTTATTGATATCGCTGCTTATGTGTAGGGTTTCTAAAGTGTGCAAAAGGGGTGCCCCTAAATACCATGGCATATTTTCAGAACGGTTGACCACATTATCACCATGTAATGCACTTATAGGAATAAAGCGAAAGTCTTTTGTAAGCATTTTCGAAGAAAATTCTTCAAATTCTTTGGTGATTTTGTTGAAGTTCTCTTCTTTATAACCTACCAAATCCATTTTATTGATACATACAATCACATGTGGTATGTGTAGCAAAGAAGCAATGAATGCATGTCTTTTGGTCTGTTCTATCACTCCATGCCTTGCATCTATTAGAATAATTGCTACATTGGCCGTTGAGGCCCCCGTCACCATATTTCGGGTATATTGAATGTGGCCTGGCGTATCGGCGATAATAAATTTTCGTTTGGGGGTGGTAAAATACCTATAAGCTACATCAATCGTGATTCCTTGTTCGCGCTCATCTCGGAGACCATCAGTGAACAGTGCTAAGTCTATACCATCAAATCCCTTCTTTTTACTTGTGTTCGCAATGGCTTCGATTTGATCTTCGAATATCGATTTAGAATCATATAAAAGTCTTCCAATCAAAGTACTTTTGCCATCATCGACACTGCCCGCTGTTGTAAATCTTAATAATTGATTGTTGTCTATTTTCATAATATTACGCCTAATATTTTGTTTAAAAATATCCTTGTTTTTTCCGGTCTTCCATCGCAGTTTCCGAACGCTTATCGTCACTGCGATTTCCCCGCTCGGTCATTTTCATGGCCGATACTTCCGTAACGATTTTATCCAAGGTATCTGCTTCAGATTCTATACCTCCTGTGATTGTAATATCTCCCAAAGTCCTGAACCTTACTTTTTTGATTTCAACTTTTTCTTTCGCATCGAGCACTAAGAACTCAGAATTGGGAATCCACGAATTGTTTCTCCAAACTACTTCCCTATCGTGGGCAAGATACAAGGAAGGGACTTCGATTTGTTCTTTCTTAATATAATTCCAGACATCCATTTCAGTCCAATTGCTGATGGGAAAAACCCTAAAATGTTCACCTTCAAAATATTTACCGTTAAAAAGATTCCAAAGTTCGGGACGCTGATTTTTGGGATCCCATTGTCCGAAATCATCGCGATGGGAAAAAAAACGTTCTTTTGCCCTCGCTTTTTCCTCATCTCTTCTTCCACCTCCTATGGCACAATCCACCTTATTATCTGCAATGGCGTCAAGTAACGTAGTAATTTGCAGCGCATTTCGTGTAGCACTCTTCCCTTTTTCTTCGACGACACGCCCTTCGTCAATCGCAGTTTGCACAGATCCGACAATCAAACGCGCCTCCAATGATTTTATTAAATCATCCCGAAATTTGATTGTCTCGGGAAAATTATGACCTGTATCAACGTGCATAAAGGCAAAGGGAATCTGACTGGGATAAAAGGCTTTTTTTGCCAAATGGGTTACTACGATGGAATCTTTCCCTCCCGAAAAAAGTATAACCGGATTTTGGAATTGGGCCTGTACCTCACGTAAAACATATATGGCTTCCGACTCCAACTCATCCAGATAATTCAAAAAATATTGACTCATATCATTTTAGGCTTAGTTTATTTTTAATTTCCGAGAATATAAGAGCCACGGCTTCGTCGACAGATTGGTTTTGGTCTAGTTCGATTGTTGGAAATTTAGGTTCTTCATAAGGAGCGGAAATACCCGTCATATTTTTGATTTCCCCTTTCCTTGCCATTTTATAAAGGCCTTTAACATCGCGCCGCTCGCACTCTTCCAAACTTGTATTTACGTACACTTCCACATAGTTGTCCTTGCCCATTATTTTTTTTATAAATTCCCTATCTTTTTTATAGGGCGCGATAAAAGCGGCAAGAACTACGATACCTGCATCTACAAATAATTTAGAGATTTCACCGATTCTTCTAATATTTTCCGATCGATCCTTCTCACTAAAGCTAAGGTTTTTGTTAATGCCCTTCCGTACATTGTCTCCGTCAAGCACATAGGTCTTTATATCCAAATCGTACAGCTTTTGTTCGAGAGCATTTGCGATAGTCGATTTTCCCGATCCGGACAAGCCGGTAAAAAACACAAGAAAAGAATTATGCCCATTTGCCTTCTGTCGGAGGTCTCTTCCGATTTTAAATTTTTGGGTTACAATATTTTTTTTCATTTTCTAGCTCTTTTTCTCTTTTCTAATCCAAAATTGATTCGGTACCAAGCGCGTTCGTGGAAGTAATACAAAATCATTTTGGTTACCACCTCTACCCCACCAATCTGTAATCCTGTTTGTACACTTCCAGTGATAAACCATGAAAGGAGAATAGTATCAAAAGTACCTATTATTCGCCAAGTTATGGTTTTTAGAATGTGTCTTCGCCGACTATCCGGTACGCCAAGATGTATCCAAATTCTTTCATGAAAATAATAAAGTATCATTTTTGTTATCACCTCGGATGCTCCAATCTTAAGACCTGTAAATGGATTTCCGGTGATGACCCAAGACAGTAAAATGGTGTCCAATGTACCGACAAGGCGCCATGTAACAGTCTTAGCAAAATGTCTTTTAAAGGAAATATTTTCCATTAATGGTGTACTATGAAAAAAGGATTGAGCAAATCATCCTTATTATATAACAAAGGCTTTTTCGTATCACGTTCATTGACTTTTAGACCGACCGCACTACAAATGGCTTGACCGGCTGCCGTATCCCATTCCATCGTAGGAGCAAACCTCGGGTAAACATCTGCTATGCCTTCAGCGACCAAACAGAACTTTAACGAACTGCCCTTCGAAACAATATCTACATTTTCATATTCTTTTTCGAGGGCTGAGATATAATCCAAGGTCATTTGGTTCATATGGGACCTACTGCCAACCACACGTATCGATTTCTTGTTTGGTTTTGCAGGATAAATACGATCAGTGACGTCAAAAACTTTGGCTGCCAATTTATAATCGTTGTCCACAATTGTTTTAAATGCCTCTTCCCTATGAACATCAGCATAGAACAACTCGCGTGTAAAAGGAACATAAATCACCCCTAAGATAGGGATACCATTTTTACATAGGGCAATGTTTACCGTGAACTCGCCATTACGCTTAATAAATTCCTTGGTTCCATCGAGGGGATCAACAATCCAACAGTATTTCCAATCTTTTCGAATGTCATAGTTACTATTTTTATTCTCCTCGCTAATAATAGGATATCCTGTATTTGCCAAACTGAAGTTGATAACCTTACTAGCGGCCAAGTCCGCTTCTGTCAAAGGCGATTGATCTTGTTTTAATTCAGAAGTATAATGTGGTTTCTCATAAACTTCCATTATTACTTTGCCAGCAAAGATTGAAGCATCAATCGCAATGCGCAAAATTTTAGCAGATATACCCATAGGCTTTTAAATATCGTAAAACTCGTAAAATAGAGGGATTTTTCCTATTTTAAAGCTTTTATTACGATGAAGAACCAATTAGTAAGATGAAAAAGATGAATTAATGTGAGTTTCAGTCTTCATTTGTAAATTTGTAAATTTAACCAAGCTCTTTTCAAATACCATGAATCGTAAAGCAAGTTTTACTTAATCCATGATATTAAGCTAACCTTACCATTGAATCGGTTTAAAACTCTTATTCAAGCGTTATAAAAAAGATTTTAAAACTTAATTCTGTAAAAAGTAAGTACCAATGTATAACAATAATCCGATTAGAGTTTAGATGTATCTATCCAAAAAATTTATCGCTCATAATGGCTGAATGAAATTTCTGGTGTGATAAATGAAATCTTTTGGTATTAAAACGCATTATATTTTACTACACTGAAAACCTCGTAAACCTTTGGGGTATTTGCTATTAGTTTGATTTAAGCGGACATCCTAAAATAGTCTTTTCATGCATATACTTCAAATTATTAATTCTTTACTTATTGGTGGTGCTGAAAAATTAGTTGTGGAAGCCTCAAAAAAAATAATTGAAAAAGGTCACCAAGTTGATATATTACTTTTTAAAACCACCAATTCATTATTGGAGCAAGAAGTTTTAACACGGACGGACATCACAGTTCATTTCTTAAGCGAGAATACCAACATCTATAATCCTTCTCATATCCTAAAAATAAGAAAGCATCTGCTGCAAAATAAATATGACGTTGTTCACGTACATCTATTCCCTGCTGTTTATTGGACAGCACTGGCAGTGCGTAAAAGTTTCAATGGAAAGCTGATCCATACGGAACACAATACGAAAAACCGTAGAATGGGCAATTGGTTTTATCGACAAATCGATAATATAATTTATAGAAAGTACGATTGCCATATTGCTATCTCCGATGCAGTTCGTAAAAGCTTGGATGTGCATTTAATGACAAAAAAAAGTAAAGTGGTAAATATTTATAATGGAGTGAACCTAGAAACTATCGCTTCAGCCAAAGCGATCGATAGAGAACAGCTTGGCCTTAATGATGATCAAAAAATACTAATACAGGTCTCTTCGTTTCGAAAGCAAAAAAATCAGGCAATATTGATAAAAGCTCTTGAAAGATTAAACGCTAACGTCCACCTATTACTTGTAGGAAAAGGAGAATTAATGTCGTATTGTGAAAGTTTGGCTAAAGAGTTATATGTCGAAAATCGAGTACATTTTTTAGGGGTGAGAACAGATGTGCCACAACTTTTAAAAACCGCTGATATCGTTATATTATCTTCCCACTACGAAGGCCTTTCACTGGCCAGCGTGGAAGGCTTAGCTTCGGGAAAACCTTTTATCGCTTCCAATGTTCCTGGACTAACCGAAGTAGTTGAAGGTGCAGGATTACTTTTCCCTAAAAACAACTCGGTCAGGTTGGCAGAAATGATTGACGAATTATTTACGGATAAAATCTATTATAATAAAATTGTGAAAGATTGCATGGCTCGCTCAAAAAAATACGATTTAAATATTATGGTCAATCACTATATTGAATTATATTCTGGATAAACGAACCTTTTTCTAGATACAATCCAATTAAAACTACTCCTCGCTAAAGGTTAAAAGATTTGGTCCGATTTCAAACCACCTGAAGCAACCCAATCCAGAAATCATCGTATTTATTGGTTGCTTCAAAACTCTTTAATGACTTCATTATTAATTCATCGGTTACCTATCCATAGATAACCAAAGTACCTACGGTCTCATAGGTGCCACCCCGAAAAAGCGTCGGTTATCTACTTGAATTTCATCAAACCATAACACGAGGATTTGACCTTGACACCCTGCACCAGATGTCTGAAACCCTTGAAACGAAAAACCAACATGAACATGGGGAAATGTTCTTAGGAGTCAGGTTTTTTGATGATTTAAAAGTTAAAAAATTTCGGATAAGTGTGGCTACAGCAAATATCCTTACTAATATTTGTGATTCAGAAAATATTGATTTTTATCAGTTTAAAGGAATGAGAAGTATTCTAATAATTCATATAAAAAAAATCTTAGATCGAAGCCTTCGCCTAGAGACGAGAAATTCTGTCCCTAAATGAGCCAATTAAAATTGTCGACATATTCATTTGCGTTTTGCTACTAAAAAATGCATTTTATCGATAAAATTGTACACTTCACAATATTTCTCAGGCCATGGAGTTTTAAAAACATGCTATTTCCCGTGAATACGTGAATACGTGAATAGATAATTCGATGACAAGAATCCTGTGGAATTGGATTAGTTTTACAAATTCGTATAGATATGTTGTAGACAAAAATTATCTAAACAGAATAGTGCTCAACGTAGCATAAAATAAGTGAGAGGTATCCATCCCCAAATTGGAGCCGTGATACAAAACCCCAAAATCATAACCTACTTATGAGAATATCCTTTTTAAAAATCGTTCAATCGATGATACTTGTTTTTATCTTGGTTTCACTTTTTTCCTGTAGTAAGGATACCGACTTGTTAGCTGATTACATCGTGTCCGATTTTCGGGAAGCGCGCTTTATCGGCAATTTGGCCATTGGCGATAATTTCGTGGTCGCCCCACAAAAAAGTATTGTTCTTGATGTTCTGGCAAATGACACATTTGTCAACCCCGATAAAGTAAAAATTGTTGAAACCTCACAACCTACCAAGGGTACTGTGGTAATTAATGAAGACAAAACTTTGACTTATTACCCAGATTCCTCAGATACACCTGAAACGCAAAATAATACCGGTGGTGACCTAGAGGATTCTCAATTCACCCCCGCAGAATATGGGAATGGAGAAGAGAACATCATAGCGGAGCAGTCCGATACCCCACAGGAAACTCCAGTAAAGGAAGATACGATAAAAAACCCAAACGTAGGAATAAAAGAAACCGAACAAACGCCCCAGCAGCAGGAAATACAACAACAAGCTCAACAAGACCAACCCAAAGAAACGATTACCGACGAGTTTACCTACACTGTCGAGACTACTGACGAAGATAACAAAAAGACCACTCAAGAAGCAGTAGTTACTGTTACAACTGATTTAGGATCTTTAAAAGCATTTCCTAGTGCCGAGGGTTATGGCAAGAATGCTTCAGGAGGCAGGGGTGGATTTGTTTACCATGTAACCAACCTAGCCGATAGTGGTCCGGGTAGTTTGAGAAACGGGGTTGAAAAAATTAAAGGCACCCGAACAATTGTATTTGAAGTTTCCGGATATATCACGCTAACAAAACCATTGAAAATTAGAAGAGGCTATGGCAATCTAACCATAGCAGGCCAGACCGCCCCGGAGGACGGAATAGCATTAAAAGGATCTAGTTTTTGGATACATGATTCTAACGTTATTATACGATATCTGAGAATAAGGCCAGGTAAGGCATGGCTACCTGCAGGTACCGGCGCTTCAACAAGTGAGAATTATGAACCAGACGACGCAGTAAAAATCAGGGCATGGTCTGGATCTACCATTAGGAACATTGTATTGGACCATTGCAGTATTTCTTGGGGAAGGGATGGTTTATTAGATATTGCAGGCTCTGCGAGCGGATTCTTAGAAGATATTACGATACAAAATAATATTATTGCAGAAAATGTTGACAAAGGTTATGGTACTTTGGTCGACAATAATGTTAGCCATGTCACGTTTTTCAAAAATTTATATGCTCATAACAAGGAAAGAAATATACTTTATAAAAATCAAACTTTCTATGTTGAATTTGTTAATAATATAATTTACGGATTCGATCGTGGAACTGTTTTATTTTACAATACTAAATCCGACATTATTGGTAATGTATATCTAACCAGCAACACCTCGAAAAGGGCTTTGGAAACCATAAGGTTAGGTACTTGGGACGAACCTAAAAGTGGTACTCGGTTGTATCAGTATGATAACACTGAGGATGGAGGCGCTATAACTATATCGTCAAATGGTAATAGTGATGTCATACCTCATTTAAGGAGTTCGGCAATTTGCAACTCCGATTTGACACCCATGCCGAACTCTAAAGTTATGAATACCGTTTTATCCAAAGTCGGTGCATCTTTGTTTAGGGACGAAGCCGATAATAGGATTATAAACGACGTTATTAATGGTACGGGGTCAAGAATTACCCATGAAAATCAAGTTGGAGGTTTCCCAATTCTCACATCCGTAACCAGGCCTTACAACTACGATAGCGATAATGACGGCATGGCCGATAATTGGGAAATCACCAATAATCTCGATCCAAATAATCCGAATGATGGAAATGCTGACGCCAACGGTGATGGATATACGAACCTTGAAAGCTTTCTCTATAGTTTAACTAAATCTTGACTGAGAGATTTAACTATATTTGCAACTTATTTCGAGCTGTCCTCTGTTCAATTCTAAATGGGGTAAAAAAATTTATATTGAAAATTGGTTTCTTTATCCGAATTAATTTATTCATTTCTGTCAAAAGTGCTCCTGTCGGAAATTTACCGGTAAAGTCTTCCAATTTTGAAATATTTTCTATGGAATGGAAAAGAAGAATATAGCTTTTGTAATTCACTCATTATCCTCTGGTGGGGCAGAACGTGTTGTAAGCATATTAAGTAATGCTTTGTCCTCACATTTCAATGTATACATAATAACTATTGAAGATTCGCCTAGTTTTTACGAACTGAAAGAAACGGTAACGCTATTGCACTGCATAAATGGTCTGAAACCCAGTAAAAATATCTTTGAAGCCATCAACTCCAATTTTAAGATTTATAAAGTAATTTCAAAAATATTGAAACAACAGAAAATCGATCTCTGCATTGGTTTCATGACGGCTAACAATATTCTGGCAACATTGGCTGGAAAACGTTTGGGCATACCCGTAATTATAAGTGAACGCAACAACCCTTATCTTCAAAGTGCCTCTACCAGCGCTTTTTGGAAGATATTAAGACGTATTGTATATCCAATGGCCGATGTATTAATCGTTCAGACCTTAAGGGTTAAAAGTTTTTACACGTCTTTTATTAAAGATGACAAAATGGTGATTATTCCCAATCCCATCAAAACTGACTTCGATAGAATGCCAGAAGTAAAAAAGCAGAATATAGTGCTTAATGTAGGTAGTCTTGAACATCAAAAAGGGCATGATGTCCTTATCCGCGCCTTTTCAAAAGCTAAACTCGAAGGCTGGCAACTTCATATAGCCGGTGAAGGCCGTTTAAGACCGAAACTTATGGATTTAATATCCGAATTAAGGCTTGAGAAACTTGTATTTTTGTTGGGGAAAAAGTCGAACATTATTTTCCAGTATGCGTCGAGCAAAATATTTGCATTTACCTCCCGATATGAAGGCTTTCCCAATGCTTTGCTGGAGGCAATGAACATGGGGTTACCTTGCATCTCGACAGACTGCCCTACTGGCCCGGACGAAATGATTCAAAACGAATTGAATGGGTATTTGGTGGCTGTAGACGATATCGATGCTCTTACCCTGAAATTGCAAACGCTCGCTGCGAATGATAATTTACGCCTTTCCATGGGCCAAGCAGCTCAAAAATCCGTAGAACAATACAGCACCGAAAATATAGTCGGTATTTGGAAGAACCTTATTGACCGTTTACTCGGTCAGCACCTTTAACATTTCCATTCTTTAATGATACCTAACAAAGTTCTCGAAACCTTCAATCGGTTAAGTAAAAATAAGGTTATTCAGAACTTAGTTTTGGTAAGTGGAATTACTTTTCTCATAAAAGGGCTAGGATTCTACAAAGAAACTATGGTCGCCGCTACTTTTGGCCTCTCTGAACTTTTAGATACTTTTTATATCGCCATTCTAGTTCCAACATTGATTAGCAACATTTTTTTGGGTGCTTATAGAAGCGTTTTTGTACCAAACTATATCGCCGAAATGAAAATTAAAGGCGACAAGGGCTCTTTTCAAGCAACAAGTTTTCTAATAACTGTGGTGGTAAGTTTCCTTTTTATGGGAATTGCCTATTTGTCCACGGATACATTTTTGGAGGAATTATATCCTGGGCATCCATCATCTTATTACACCTCGGTTAAACAACAATTCTACGTGCTTCTTCCATGTGTTATTTTCTGGGGTTTGGCTTCGTTGATAGGGGGATTGTTAAATATAGCCGATGAGTACCGACTTTCCACAATCGGTGGAATTTTTACGCCTTTGGCAATAATTTGTTGCTTAATTTTTTTTAAGGATGCTTTTGGCAATCAGGTTTTGGCAGCCGGTACGGTTTTCGGCGCTTTTGCCACCCTCTTGTATTTATTATTAGTAGCATTGTCAAAAAAAATTCTGTTTTTTGGAATTCCTGATTTTCAAAATAGCAACATTAAAATTCTCTTTTCGCAATTACCTGCAAAGGTATCCTCTAGCCTATTATCAGGTTTAAATACAATGGTAGACCAATTCTTTGCTGCACAATTGGTTGTAGGATCAATTGCCGCTCTTAATTACGGCCTTAAAATACCTGCCTTTTTAACAGGTCTTTTAGTAATAGCCTTTACTAACGTTTTACTGCCCCATTTCTCTAGATCGATATTAGAAAATAGGAAAAAAACCTTTGAGTCGCTCTTTAAAACATTAAAAATCGTTTTTGTTTCAGTAGCAGTATTGGTGCTTATAGGAGTGTTGATATCACATGACCTTGTAGCGTTCTTATTCGAGCGTAAAGAATTTGATTCGGAAGATACTTTGGTGGTAGCCCGGATACAACAGATTTTTTTAATCTATCTTCCGTTCTCTATTTCGGGCATGATAATGGTCAATTTTTTGACGAGCATAAATAAAAATGCCGTTTTAGCCTATATTTCACTTATTGCCCTAGTTTTAAATATAATCCTAGACTATATCTTTATGCAATATTATGGTATATTAGGTATTGCGATTTGTACAACTATAGTTTCAATCTTGAAAAGTACTACGGCTGCATATTATATTTTTAGATTAAAATTAAAAGAGTTTGGATAGTCATTAATTAAAAATCTAATCCAATTATATGTTTTCATTAAAGTCAATTATATCGGCAATAAGATCAAAATTATTAACTTCAAGCTATAAAAAAAGTAATATAAGTTTAGGAAAAGGTGTGCTTTTTACGAATAAACCCTTGATATCCGTACATGAAAAGGCTCAATTGATTATCGGTGATAATGTAACTATCAATTCTAAAAATATAGGTTACCACCTTAATATGTTTATGCCTTGTAAATTAATGGCGGATAGACCGGGTGCAATAATCGAAATCGGGGCGAATACAAGAATTCATGGAAGTTGTATACATGCCTACACTAAAATAAAAATAGGAAAGAATTGCCTGATTGCAGCCAATTGTCAAATATTCGACGGGAATGGGCACGACCTGTCCTTTCCTAATGTTTCAAACCGTATTAATACTAATGGTGATAGTAAGGAAATTAGTATTCAAGACAATGTTTGGCTTGGCACGGGAGTTATTGTATTACCTGGTATTACAATTGGTAGGGGCAGTGTGATTTCCGCAAATAGCGTGGTTCATAAAAATGTTCCGCCGATGGTCGTTGCCGGTGGTAATCCATTACGGATAATCAAAAGTTTTTGACAGTCCTACAGTTTGAGACTTTTAATCAAATACTCAAGAGAACATGAGATTATAATAGATTAAACGACAAACTCATTAGTAACTTTTAATATGAAATCATTGTTTTATAAATTCTATCATCATACCATGCTTGGAAACATTTTGAGATTTAGCTATCACAATATACTAAATCGTTCACCCAGCAAAATTTATACCAAGCATAGATATCGCAGAAAAACCGGGAAAGCATTAAATCTGACAAATCCGAAAGATTTGAACGAAAAAATCAATTGGTTAAAACTTTATGATCGGTCTCCATTGCATACGCAATGTGCTGATAAATATGCGGTTAGAGAATACGTGTCTGAAAAAATCGGAGAGCGGTATCTTGTTCCTCTTTACTTTCACACAAAAGATCCTAAGAAAATTATTCCTGAAAATATCAACCAAATTCCTTGTATCATTAAGACCAATCATGATAGCGGGGGAGGTATATTCGTATACCAAAGTGAAGGAAACGATTGGGAACAAATCCAAAAAGAACTTACTGACCGTTTAGAAATTAATTACTACAAAAAATATCGGGAGTGGCAATATAAGAATATTGAACCACGGATAATTGTCGAAAAACTGCTTTTAGACGAAAGTGGCAAAATACCCATGGACTATAAAATTCATTGTTTTAACGGGCGACCTGAAATTATTCAAATCGACCTTGACAGATTCTCCGACCACAAACGAAATTTGTATGATCCAAACTGGAATTTACTGCCATTCACATGGAGTGTTTGGGAAAACAACAAACCTTTATGGGATAACGGTAAGCAAATACCTCGTCCTAGAAATTTAGAGGAACTGATCAATCTAGCAATGGCTTTATCCTCGGAATTTATCTATGCAAGGATAGATTTTTATGAACTAAACGAATGTATTTATTTTGGAGAAATAACCTTTCATCCTGGCAGCGGGTTTGAGACTATCCATCCAGAGAAATGGGCGAAAATTTTGGGCGAACGCCTAAAATTACCCAAAAAGATTTAGATAGTAAGTAACTACATGACACAGTTGGTATGAAAGCCCTTATACTTTTAAAATATCTACTCTTATTTTTATTGTTTTGTAATTTTACCGCTTTTGCATTAGTATACATGGGGCCTGGTATGGGATCTCTTGTTAGCTATTCAACATCCTTACTTTTGCTGGTGTACTATTTCTTTTCAAAACCATGGCATAAACCCGCAATACCTTTTGTCATATTCAGTGTATTGTACTTTACAATAACCAGTTTTAATTATACCGAAATTGATACCACGAATTTTTTTATGAAAGAGTCACTGCGGTTTATGATTGCCATCATATGTGGTGCAGAGCTAATGTACCGCTGTAAACCAAAAGATTTTTTCTATATATTTTTGATAGGGGCCTTCAGTGTGATATTAAATGCCGTTGTCTTTCCCGAGGCCAATGTGATGTATGACTTAATTCGAGGACGCTATAGTGGCTTTTATCTCAACCCGAATTCTGCAGGTAGTGCCTGTTTGTTTGGTTTTGCCCTTTCTTACACCATTAAATCCAAAACTTGGCGGCTCTTAGGTCAGTTTGCTTTTACATTGGGGGGTATTGTTACCCTTTCAAGAACTTTTGTTATCGTATGGTTGCTAATTAATGTAATCGCAATTGCAAAAGATAAAAAGAACATACTAGTACCAATTATAGGAGGTATTGTTTTACTTGGAGTATTTACCTTCACCGATACCAAAATTTTTGCAAGCGATAGGTTTGACGCTTTAGAAAGTATTTTCGACGAAGGTCCTGTACAGACCAAAACATTAGAGCAGGATTCCAGAACTAGCACCTGGGCCATGTATTACGATATGATTATGGACAAGCCAATTTTCGGCCATGGCTTTATGAAACTTCAAAGAAAAAATGGAGTTTTACCAGGTGTTCACAATACTTACTTAATGGTCATTGGCGAATCAGGTATCATTCCTTTTTTACTTTTAATCGGACTATATGGTTATTTATTGATGGCAAGTTTCAAACTATTCAAAACCCGGCCCGAACTTTTCTATATCATGGTCATTGTCTCGCTTGCAATGTTGGTAAGCCACACCTACTTCTTCGCCTATAATAATGTATTACTCTCCATGTACGTCTATTTGGAGTTGAGGAAAATAAGGGAATTGGAAAAATAGACGAAAATGTGTATCATAACCAAAAAAACTTTAAATGCAGGAAAGTCATAGAACTAATTTTACTGAAAATAAAAGAATCAAAGTTGTTTTTATGATTCCGTCTCTTGTAGCCGGTGGAGCCGAAAAGGTATTTGCTTATGTTTCCCAGAACCTCAGTTCTGATAAATTCTCTACAACGCTTTTGGTAATGGGTAAATCGGAACAAACAACTTACTCAGTTGATAATGTCCCTGTTATATACTTGGGTAAAAGCAGGGTATTGCATGCCATTCCAAGTCTTTTTCACTTTTTGAGTCGAAATAAGCCAGATATTGTTTTAAGTTCAGTCGGGCATTTAAATATGGTATCCGGATTTTTCGCATTATTATTTCCTTCCATCAGATTTGTTATCCGACCGACCAATATCGAGTCAAAGGAAGTGGGAGGATGGTTGGTTAAGAAATGTTTCTCTCAAGTCGATGCTGTAATATGCCAATCGCAGGATATGGCTGATAATTTTAAGAAACTTTATAATACCTCTACTGATAAAATATGCATTATCGGTAATCCCATTACCAATCCAGATGAAATCAACGTGGTCGACAGTATCGAAAAAAATCACAACTTTATAACTGTAGGCCGTTTGAGCAAAATCAAAGGCCACGCCCGTATTCTAAGAATTCTTGCTCGATTGAACAAGAAATTTCATTATACAATAATTGGTGATGGCCCCGAAAGAGATAATTTGAGAGCACAGGCTAATGAGCTAAACCTAGACTCAAAAATCACTTATATATCCTATACAGATGAAGTAAACAAGTATCTTGTACAAAATGACTTGTTTTTACAAGGATCATTTTCGGAGGGCTTTCCTAATGCCGTGCTGGAAAGCTGTACCATGGGTACCCCTGCTTTGGCATTTGATGTTCCGGGGGGCACGAAAGAAATCATCGAGCATGATAAAAATGGTTATTTAGTAAAGAATGAAACGGAGTATCTTAGAATTTTAGCTGCTGATCATAATTGGAAACGTAGCGATGTTCGGAATTCTGTTCTATCAAATTTTAGTTCCGAAATTGTGATTGATAAATACGAAAAACTGATTCTTTCAGTTGTATCAAGTACTACTAACGAAAATTAGAATGACTACTACCGGAAAATTCGTTATTTCATTGGATTTTGAACTCTTTTGGGGCATGCGAGACCATCTGACCTTAGAAAGTTATGGAAAGCATATACTGGGTGTTAGGGAGGCATTGCCAAGGATGATCGAGGCCTTTGAGGCGCATCAGGTCAAAGGCACTTTTGCTACAGTCGGCTTTTTATTTGCGTCGGACAAAGAAGAACTCATCGCCTCCAGCCCCAAAGGCAAACCGCTATATGTCAATAAAAATCTTTCACCCTATAATGATAAGTTTGATGAGATTGGTGAGAACGAGGAATCGGACAAATATCACTATGCTCTTTCGCTGATAGAACTCTTACAAAAATACCCAAACCAAGAAATTGCCACCCACACCTTTTCCCATTATTATTGTCTGGAGAAGGGACAGACCAAGGAAAATTTCAGGGACGATCTCCTAGCAGCTAAAAAAATCGGAGAGGCCAAAGGTATTTCCTTACAAAGTATAATCTTCCCAAGAAATCAGTTCAATAAAGAATATATCGAAGTGCTAAAGGATTTGGGAATCACTTCATACCGCGGTAATGAAAAAATATGGTTCTTTAACGGGGGTATGGGTGAAGCTCCGAAGTTGATGAAACGCGCTTTTAGGCTATTCGATTCCTATGTAAACATTTCAGGACATAATTGTTACGATTTAGAAGAAATCAAGGCAGCGACACCCTATAATATTCCATCAAGTCGATTTTTAAGGCCTTATTCCCAAAAATTGAGTCTACTGGAGGATATTAGATTAAAAAGAATATTAAACGGTATGACTTACGCCGCCAAAAACAAAAAAGTGTATCATCTGTGGTGGCATCCGCACAATTTTGGAGTGCACCAAGAAGAAAATTTCAAGATATTAAATAAAATTCTCGATCATTACGACGCACTTAAATCCAAATATGGTTTTGAGAGTTCAACAATGGGTGAAATATCCGATAGGTTAACACAAGAGTCATGAACAAAAAAATAATTATGCTTACCGGAGGTGGTGAATCTTCGACCTTTATGTTTAACGGGCTGAAAAATGATTTTCCTATAGCAAACGTAATCATTGAAGGTAGAGGCAATAAAAAAAAATTTATTAAAAAAAGAATTAAACGCTTGGGCTATGTAAAGGTGTTCGGTCAAATATTATTTAGCTTGTTCGTTCCAAAAACCCTTAAAAAAAATTCCAAAAAACGTATCGATGAAATCAAGTCGCAATACCAGCTTGATGCTACCGAAATCCCTTCCGAAAAAATCAAAAATGTACCTTCGGTAAATTCCAAAGAGTGCATCTCATTTTTACAGAAAGAAAAACCGGATTTGATTATCGTAAACGGCACTCGGATTATTTCTAAAAAGGTATTGACCTGTATCGATACGACATTTGTCAATACGCACGTAGGCATCACACCCAAATACAGAGGGGTTCACGGGGGGTATTGGGCCTTGGCGAATGATGATAGAAAAAATTGTGGCGTAACCGTACACTTGGTAGATACCGGTATTGATACGGGAGGTGTGCTGTTTCAGAAAAGTATATCCCCAAATGAAAAAGATAATTTTACCACTTACACCTATTTACAGATTGGAGAAGGTATACAATTGATGCATCTTGCTATAGCCGATTTTTCTGAAAATAAGCTCCAAGAAAAAAAAAGTATGACCTCGGAGAGCAAGATTTGGTCTCATCCCACATTATGGTACTATCTTTATACCAGAATTTCCAAAGGTGTCAAATAGAATATCCCAGAGGGAGGCCTAATTGTATAGTATTCCAACACCGGGCCTTTTTAAAACGTAATACTTTATGAATATTGCTATCTTCATCTATTCGATGTCGGGCGGAGGTGCCGAACGTGTAGTTTCTTATCTCTTACCTTACCTAAAGAAACAGAATCATACCGTTCATCTCATTTTGATGAATACGACCATGAGTTATGCTCTTCCCGATGATATTCCAATGCATTATCTTGAAAAATCAAAAGCAAACGAAAACGGCATATTTAAGTTTTTGAAACTGCCGTTCTTGGCCTACAAATACGCCAAACTTTCAAAAAAGCTTCAACTAACCCATTCATTTAGCCTTTTGTCGCGTCCGAATTATGTCAATGTATTGATGCGCCATTTTAACAAAAGACCTCCGAAAATTATTGTCAGCGAACGCAATTACGCCAGTATGATATATGGGTATGGCGATATGCAATCAAAAATTAACAACTTTTTGGTCAAAAGCCTATACCCAAAAGCCGACTTGGTCATTGGCAACTCAAAAGCGAATGTAAAAGACTTAGTTGAGAACTATGGCATAAAAAAAGAGCTTACAGCAGTAATTGAAAACCCGATTGATCTACAAAAAATAGAGGAAATTGATCCACTACCCAATTTTTTCGATGATGCTTTCTTTAACATGGTGTCCGTTGGAAGATTCGACCCCGTAAAAAACCAACAGCTGCTTATTAAAGCTCTTGCTGCATTCCCCAATGCGCGATTGTATCTGTTGGGAAAGGGAATTCTCGGAAATGACCTGAGGAAACTTGTCGAAGATGAGAATCTCTCCGACCGCGTCCACTTCCTCGGTTTCGATGCCAACCCCTATAAATACCTAAAATCCGCCGATCTTTTTGTGTTCGGTTCGAACCATGAAGGCTTTCCGAACGTACTTCTAGAGGCTATGGCCTGTGGATTGCCTATTCTGACAACGAATTGCAAATCGGGTCCTGATGAAATCATGGAGCTCGATAAGCCCGCGGTCGATGCTCTGATGAAGACGCCCTACGGCATTTTGACCCCGGTAGACGATGTTGATTTGATGGCCAAAGGAATGGCGTATTTTATGGAAAATCCAGAGTATTTGCAATCATGTAAAATTAATGTTAGTCAAAGAATAAAGGCTTTTGAAAAAGAGGGCATACTAAAGGCCTATGAATTCGCCTTGTCGAAACAATAAAACCATAGAAATTGCGATTAATAACAGTAGCTTACTATTAACGCTCCTCGCCCCCATGAAAAAGAAATTATTCAGAGTTTCCGCTATTTCCGGATCACTTGCCGTTCTGCTGAAAGGCCAGCTGCGGTTTATGAATGAATATTATGATGTTACGGGAATCGCATCCGACGGATATCAGCATCAAAACATTAGAGACAATGAAGGTATAGAAACCATCCCAGTACGCATAAACCGAAAAATCAACCTTGTTGAGGATATTGTTTCTCTATACAAGCTCTACCGCATTTTCAAAGCTGAAAAACCATTCATCGTGCATTCCCTAACCCCCAAGGCGGGACTCTTGAGTATGATGGCGGCTTATCTCGCGGGTGTACCCCATAGAATGCACACCTTTACGGGACTCATATTTCCAACACAACAAGGATTTATGAAGAAAGTACTCATATTTTTCGATAAGGTTATATGTTTCTGCGCTACCAACGTATATCCTGAGGGAGAAGGGGTGAAAAGAGATATGATCCGATACGGCATCACCAAAAAACCTTTGAAGGTCATCTGTAACGGCAATGTAAACGGCATCGACCTATCCCTTTTCGACCCGGACCTGTACGATGGTAAAAAACAGGCGGAAATTCGGGGCGAATGGGGTATAGAAAATTCCGATTTTGTACTTTCGTTTATAGGTCGTATCGTTGTTGATAAGGGAATCGTTGAAATGGTTACTGCTTTTATTACGATATGTGAAACGCATAAAAACGTAAAATTACTATTAGTAGGCCCAAAGGAAGAGGAACTAGCTCCCCTACCCGACCGCATAGAACGTGAAATTGACGAAAACCCTAATATCATTCTGTCAGGGTGGCAACAAGATGTCCGGCCTTTTTTTGCCATAACCAATGTATTCGTTTTTCCCAGTTATCGTGAAGGTTTCCCCAATGTCGTGCTACAAGCGGGTGCCATGGGCAAATTCTGTATCGTTACCGATATCAACGGATCCCGCGAAATCGTGGAAGAAGGCATCAATGGCACCATCATTCCTGTAAAAGACGTTTCTGCGCTTACAACGGCCATGTGCGATGTGGTCGAAAACAGTGCAGCCTATAAAAGTCCCAATGCGACTTACCGGGCGTTGATTGCCCAGAAATACGAACAAAAATTGGTTTGGCAGGCACAGCTTGAGGAGTATAGGCGATTGGACAGTAAGCAATCCGACGATTAAACTCAAGGACCTTTCCCATTTTATCATTTTCTTTGCAACACAGAGAAAACGAGTTCATTGAACGTAAAAAACATCCTTTAAACAGAAATTATCGTACTTGGTCTATTTGACTGGATATTAAAGTTTTATAATCTTTATTTTCACGGTAACGGTAATTCACGATACTACTATTAAATGTACAAACGCTTTATCAAAAGAACCCTTGACATTATACTTTCGTTTATCATCTTGGTCGTATGCAGTCCCATTTTGATCGTCACCTATATTCTTCTAACCATCGCGAATAAAGGGGAGGCTTTTTTTGTTCAAAAGCGACCGGGGAAGCATGGTATTATTTTCAAAATCTTAAAGTTCAAATCAATGAACGATAAAAAAGGGGCGGACGGCCAACTTTTGCCCGATAGCGAGCGTATCACCAAGGTTGGTCAATTTGTACGAAAAACCTCTTTGGATGAAATTCCCCAATTGTTCAATGTACTTAAAGGGGATATGAGTCTCATCGGACCCAGACCGCTTTTAATCCAATATTTACCGCTCTATAGCGTGGAACAGGCCAAACGGCATAACGTCCGCCCCGGAATAACTGGATGGGCTCAAGTCAACGGAAGAAATACGGTGCCTTGGCCCCGAAGGTTCGAACTTGACGTCTGGTACGTAAACAACGTTTCCTTTAATTTAGACCTTAAAATCTTATGGCTCACCTTTTTAAAGGTGTTAAAGCGAGACGGCATTTCATCTGAAACCAGTGCCACAATGGAAGCTTTCACAGGAAATTAAACCTATGCAATTGAGTATCGTCATCCCTTGCTATAACATGGAGCATTACCTACCGGAATGCCTAGATAGCCTGTTGCATCAAAATTTGGACGCTTCCGATTTTGAGATGATTATTGTAAACGACGAATCAAAAGACGATACCTTGCGCATTGCCAATAGGTATGCCGACAAACACGACAATATCGTCGTTTTAGATAAAAAAAATGCCGGTGTCGGTGCCGCGCGAAATTCAGGTCTCGATATAGCTAAAGGAAAATATATCTATTTTCTGGACCCCGATGATTATCTGGCGGAAAACACCCTGCCGACCTTGCTGGCATTGATGGCCGATAATAATCTCGATATCCTCACCTTTAAAAGTAAATCGGTGGTGCAGGAACGCTATCCGTTCTCGGAAGATATTGACCGTCCTATCGAAAACCTAGATATCAAAGACGGCATTGCCTATATCGCTTCCCGAAAACATAAAAACGAAATTTGGTGGTATGTAATTAACCGGGGATTTATGCGGGCAACGGGCATCCGCTTTATAGAGGGGAAATGGATGGAAGATGCCATCCTGACCTCGGAACTGTTCTGTGAGGCCCAAAGAATGGCCCATGTCTCCCTTGATGTGCACCGCTACCGGATATTGCCCACCTCGGCTATGCGCAACAAGAGTCCGGAACACTATAACAAGGTCATTTATGACAATGCCAACGCCGCCCATGTGTATGATGGGTTGATCAAGAATATTCCAAAAGACCACCCCCATGCCGAGGGATGTATCAAACGCTTGAAAACCAGACAGCAGTCTTTTGTCTTCTTCTTGATGGTGCGGTTGATGAAGTCGGATATTTCAGTAAAGAAAATTCCGGAAATGCTGGAAGGATTCGAGAAAATTGATGCGTATCCCTTGAAAAAATTTTTGGGCGAAGATTACAAGGGTGCGGGATACTCGTTTTTGGTTTATATTTTTAACCACAAACCTTTGATGAATCCGTTTATCAAGATGTTCCGAACTTTTTATACATTCGTAAGATGAATATTTTAATCTCTTCTGCCGGAAGACGTGTTTCGCTGGTGCGGGCCTTTCAAAAGGAACTCCAAAAGGTGTATCCGCAGGCTAAAGTATTCGCTTCAGATGCGAATCCCCAGCTTTCGGGAGCATGCCATGTGGCAGACGGATATTTTAAGGTGCCGAAGGTAACCCATCCCGACTACCCAGATGCGCTGATACAACAGTGCAAGGCCTGTGACATACAATTGCTGATACCTACAATCGATGCCGAATTACTTCCCATGGCCATCAATGAAACCCTTTTCGCCGAGAACGGTCTAAAAGCGGTTATTGCATCGGAGGGCTTTGTCGAAAAATGTAGGGATAAAAGGCAAATCCATCAATTTTTTGAATCCCAAAAGGTGGCCTTTGCCCATGAGTACGCCAAAGACGACTACAAATTGCCCCTGTTCATAAAACCGATCGACGGCAGCCGTAGTATCGACACCTATGTAATCAAGGACGAAGCGGAACTGACCGACTACCACTTTGCCAATGACAAGCTGATGTTTCTCGAATATCTCGATCATAATTGCTACGATGAATTTACGTGCGATCTCTATTATGGTAAAGACCATGCCTTAAAATGTGTCGTACCCAGAAAACGTCTCGAAGTACGTGACGGAGAAGTATATAAAGCCTTGACGGTAGCCAATACTTTAGTGCCTTACATTAAGGAAAAATTGGGATATATCGAGGGCGCGGTCGGCTGTTTGACCTCCCAGTTTTTTAAACACAAGACCGATGACAATATATACGGCATAGAAATCAACCCTAGGTTTGGAGGCGGGTTTCCCCTCTCTTACCTATCCGGTGCCAATTACCCCAAGTGGATCATTCAGGAATTTTTACTGGACGAAAAAATTGATGATCAATTCGACTGCTGGGAAAAAGATTTGCTGATGATACGCTATGACGATGAAATTTTGGTACATGGATATAAAGGTTGATGCGAAAACGGTCATTGTCTTTGATCTTGACGATACCCTGTATAACGAAATGGAATATTTACGATCGGCCTATTCGGAAATTGCCCAAAGTGTAGACTCTGCACAATGGAGACCCCTTTTTGCCCGAATGTATTCCCTTTTTAGAAGTAAAAAGGATGTTTTTGAGTTTGTTTCCAAAACATACAAAATGGATAAGTCACACCTACTGAACACCTATCGCACACATGTTCCCAGCTTGCAGCCCTTCAAGGGCGTATTGGATACCCTGGCCCAGATCAAAGCCAAAAAGGGAAAAATCGGGATTCTCACCGATGGAAGAAAGACCACGCAACGCGCCAAATTAAAGGCTTTGGACATTATCGACCGAGTCGATAAAATCGTCGTTTCGGAAGAAGTAGGCTCGGAAAAGCCCGACGAAAGAAATTATCGAATCATCGAGGAAGCATTTCCCGACTGTACCTATCTTTATATGGCCGATAACCTCCGAAAAGATTTTATCGCCCCGAACAAACTCGGATGGCAAACACTCGGTCTAATTGACAACGGACTAAATATGCACTTCGACGGGCACGGCTACTTTGATAAAAGCCATATGCCGCAACAGTTTGTGACCTCTTTTGAGGAAATCAATATTGTATGAGATGGGCATCTCGACTGTGCTAGATGTGATTTAATTTGGAATTTTAAAATGATTCAACAATTGCAAAAATGATGGAGGCTAAACATAAAATCTGCTGTATCGGTGCCAACCTCGAATCTTTCGAGTGTTTGCGCTACTTGGTCGACCAAGGCTGTAGCATCCATACCCTGATTACCTTGCCGAGTGGCCAAAGTAAGCATGTATCGGATTATTACGACCTTCATGATTTTTGCAAGATTCATAAAATCAATGTACTGGATACAACAAACGTGAATTCCGATGAAACCATCCAAGAAATGAAAAAGATAGGTCCCGATTATCTTTTTACCTTGGGATGGAGCCAAATTTTTAAGGCGGATTTTATAGCATGCTTTTCAAAATTTGTGGTAGGCACCCATCCTTCAAAGTTGCCCCACGGACGGGGGCGCGCTCCCTTACCCTGGACCATCCTAGAGGATTTAAGGACATCGGCGGTCAGCTTTTTCAAGATCGATACCGGTGTGGATACCGGAAAATTGATTTTTCAACGGGAATTCGATATCCCGCCTAGAACCTACGTCAAGGATCTGTATAGTGAAGTCGCCAAACAGTTGGGCCTCGGTTTTCATGAGATATACAAGTCCATCATCGGCAAGGAGTCCATCACATTCTCGACCCAAGATGAAAAAGGCGTAACCATCCGAGGCAAACGCACGCCCGCTGACGGGCTACTGGAATTCGACAAAAAAATCGGGGATATCGAGAAGCTCATCCGCGCCGTGGCCGAACCCTTTCCGGGGGCCTACTGTTATTATAAAGAGGAAAAAATTGTCTTCTGGGAGGTAGAATTCGATGAAGAAGATATATATTTCGGGACTTTGGGGCAGATTCTCCAAAAAAATAAAAAGGGGATATTGGTGCAGTTTTTCGACGGTAAACTTTGGCTCAATCGCCCTAGTCATGAAAAAGGCAATGCTAAAGACCTCAAATTTTTCAGAATTGGCGATAAACTGGGATATAGTGTGCAAGATGCGATTTTCAAACTTAGCAATAGCCATGGTACTTGAGAAAATACTGCCAGAGCCAAGTGCCAAGCGCCAAGTGCCAAAACATAGAATCCCGAACAAACTAACTGCTAACGTATCTTATACTAAATAAACAAATGCTTCAACTTTTCAACAAAATACTCGTAATTGCCGCACACCCCGATGATGAAATATTGGGTGTGGGCGGAACGATTCCGCAATTGGTCAAAATGGGCAAGCAGGTCGATGTGCTCATCTTTACCGATGGCAGCAGCACCCAATATTTTGACAATGACGCCATTTTAGAAGACAAGTTCCACGAGGCCAAAGCGGCCAACGATATTCTGGGGTCTAAGGTACTGCCCCGTGCCGACTTTCCGGATATGCGTTTGGACACCATTGCCCATGTGGATAAAAACATTGCATTGGGCAAGATAATTTCGGGAGGAGAATATGACACGGTCTTCGTACAGGATCGTACCGATATCAACAAAGACCACAACGAGCTTTTTGAAAGTACCTTGGTCGCCTGCAGGCCGTATCCGGGGCAAAAAGTGAGGCACTTATTGTCTTACTACGTCAATTCGTCGACAGAATGGGGCAACCTATTAAAGAAAGAACCCTTTAACCCTAGCGTGTTTATCGATATTTCGGAAACCATCGAAGATAAACTAAGGGCGATGGCGGAGTATACCACCGAAATTCGGGAATATCCGCACCCGCGAAGCATTGAAGCGCTTCGAAATTCGGCCAAGTATTTTGGCAATCTTGTGGGTACTGAATATGCGGAGCCGTTCTTTTTGGTGTATTCCATTTAATAACGGGAAAGCATTTCTTACAAATTCGGCTAGAATGAAAAGTTGTGTATAAAATCGCAAAAATTTTCTAAGTAAGGCTGTACTTTAGTCAATTAGAAGTTAACGGAATGATAGAAATTATAACGGATAGGGATGAATGGAACAGCTTTATGAAGCTGATCGGCCATTTTGACTTTTACTTTACCTATTATTATCACCTTCTGTCTAAAAAGGAGGGTGAAAGACCCATGCTCATAGCCTACAGGGAAATCGATACTCTAATTGCCCTGCCCCTATTAATACGTGATATAGAGGGCACCAGTTATAAAGATGCCACTTCGGTCTACGGGTATGCCGGTCCGCTGTGCAAGACCGAAGATAAAGACCCATCAGTTTTCGACAATTCAAGATTTAAAGCCGAACTACAGCGTTTTCTTATCGACAACAAGGTTGTTTCCCTGTTTACGCGATTGCATCCCTACGTCGATTACCAAGCGAACCTTTTAAAGAATATCGGTTGCATAAGCAGTCCCGGTTGCGTAGTGAACATCGACCTGACCCTACCGCTAGACCTCCAAAGGCAACAATACAACAGCCGTTTGAAAACCTATATAAACAAGGCCAGAAGGGTCTATGATATTGTGGAAGGAAAAAAAGAGGCCCAAATTGAGGAGTTTATCGAAATGTACTACGAAAATATGCGAAGGGTCGATGCCGACCCATACTATTTCTTCGAGAAACGATATTTCTACCAACTCATGATCAGTTCGAATTTTAAAGTAAAACTTTTACTGTGTTCCAGAAAAGATACTGGGGAATTGATCGGCGGTGCTATGTTTATCAAAACCGGTAACATTGTTCAATACCATCTATCGGGATGTAAGGAAGAGTACCTGCCCCTGAATCCCATTAAATTATTAATTGATGAGATGCGTGTAATCGCAACAGCTAAAAACTTCACCTATTTTAATCTTGGTGGTGGTCTCGGGGTCAGGGAAGATTCCCTTTTCCAGTTTAAGGCCTCCTTCTCCAAAGACCTCAAACCGGCGGGATTTTGGAAATATATCGTCAATAAAGAGGTCTACGACGATTTGGTTGCCCAGTCTAAAAATGGGGAAGAACACGAAGAACAAGGGGAAACGGACTTCTTCCCGGCCTATCGCCATAAACTCAAGACAGAGGCCTAACGACCGTATGTTGAACAATCCCTTTCTATCCGAAACCTTTACGGCCCTTTGGTCCGAACATTTCGCTTCCGAAAAATCGGGACGCCTATTTAGATTCCTGCCCTCCCTCGGGTTTACGAAAAATCGATTCTTTCCGCTGTATACCAATATCGGAAAAACCCTTACAAAGGGTATTAGTTACCGCCTTGATCCAAAAAATTCGGACGATTATAAAAAAAAAGCCTTCCTTATTTATGATGTGCCCAACTATTTTGAGGTAAATACGGAGACCTACGGCACTGATCTAGGCTTGTATCGCAGCACCCAATACCCCGGCTATCTGATCGATCTTAAAAACTTCAAAACGACCAACGATTATCTAGCTACTGGTTTTAGCAAGAGCAGTAGGTACAAACTAAAGAAATATAAAAAACGCTTTGAAACCTCTTTCGATGTACGTTATGTCATGTACCGTGGCGAAATGGACAGGGAAACCTACGATTACATCTTCCAGAGTTTTCGGAAATTGCTCGAAAAACGCTTTGACGACAAGCAAATCACCAATAACAACCTAGATCCGAACGAGTGGTCATTTTATCATGAGGTCACGTATCCTATGCTTTTGGAAGGCAAGGCTTCGTTGTTCGTTATCTATAATGGGGATAATCCGATCGGGGTTACCCTAAACTTTTTTTCCGAGGATATTCTTTTCGATGCCATCACCGTTTTCGATATCGATTATGCAAAGTTCCATTTGGGATCGATCACAATTATGGGATTGTTGGACTGGTGCCTAGAAAACCACCTAAAGATTTTCGACTTCTCAAAAGGATATTTCGACTATAAAACCCGATGGGCCACAACCACTTACGATTTTGAATATCATATCTATTTCGATACCAAATCGATACGTGCCAGGACTATTGCCATTGTATTGAAAAAATTCTTTGACCTTAAACAAAGGTTTCGGGAAAAGAACGTCAACGATCAACTCCACCGAATAACCTACCGATTTAAAAATAAAACCCCCAAACCCCTTCTGAACAGAAGTTATGCCTTTGCCGAATTAGGCGACGACGAACCCATGAACGCCGTAGACAAAATAGTCTTGGACGCCCCTGAGAACTGCGATGTACGAATGTTGGTCTTCGAATACCTCTACCTCAACGATGGCCATTATCGGGACATTCAGATATATACCTCAGAAAAAAGCGATCATTATTATTTAATTTGTAAGACTAAACGGGTTTTGGCGACGTTACACTAAGTGGTACGCCAATTATCAATCCATAAACCCAATTAAAATTGCTATTTAATTCTCTTGAATTTTTACTGTTTCTACCGATAGTTTTCGTGCTGTACTGGTTCGTCTTCAAAAAGAGCCTACGTCTTCAGAACTTGTTGGTAATCGTTGCCAGCTATGTTTTTTATGGTTGGTGGGACTGGCGCTTTCTCTTTCTAATCGCGTTTAGTACGCTTCTCGATTTCTATGTGGCACAGTACATCCATACAAATCGTGACGACAAAAAAAAAGCGAAATATTGGCTTTGGGTCAGCATTATCTGTAACGTGGGCCTGTTGGGCTTTTTCAAGTATTATAATTTTTTTATCGACTCGTTCGTCGACGCTTTCGCAACGATGGGCTACCAGATCAAAAGTGTATGGACGCTGCGTATCATCCTGCCCGTAGGTATTTCTTTCTATACCTTTCAGACGATGTCGTATTCGTTCGACATTTACTACAAAAAACTCGAGCCGACGAGAAATTTCGTGGCCTTCGCCGCCTTCGTTGCTTTTTTCCCGCAATTGGTCGCCGGGCCTATTGAAAGAGCATCGAATTTATTGGGACAAATCAATTCCCGAAGAACGTTCACCTATGCCCAGGCCTCAAGTGGACTTCAACTCATTCTTTGGGGCTTTTTCAAAAAAATGGTCATCGCCGATTCGCTGGCGCCCATTGTGGATGATATTTTTGAAAATTATACCGACTATCCGGCCTCAACACTGATTTTAGGAGTCTGTCTGTTCAGCTTTCAGGTATACGGAGATTTTAGCGGCTATACCGACATCGCCATCGGTACCGCCAAATTGTTCGGTATCGAACTGATGTCAAACTTCAAATTCCCTAATTTTTCCAGGAATATCGCGGAGTATTGGCAGAGATGGCACATTTCGCTCTCCACTTGGTTTCGGCATTACCTCTATATTCCCCTCGGGGGATCACGGGTGGGCAAACTGAAATCTATCCGGAATATCTGTATTATTTTTTTGGTCAGCGGCCTTTGGCACGGTGCCAATTGGACTTTCGTATTTTGGGGCGGCCTACATGCCTTGCTGTACATCCCCGTATTTTTGATGGGAAGAAACCGGTTGTATTCGGATAATGTCATCGGCGAACGTACGTGGCTGCCTACCCTGACCGAAATCTTTCAGGTGCTGCTCACCTTTTCGTTGGTCACTTTTTCAAGGATCTTTTTCCGGTCGCCTTCTATAAGCGCGGCTTTTGACTATATCCATCGCATTGCAACGGATTTTCGTTACGAACCCTACGTGCATCCCATGGGGTATCGCATGCTCGATTTTTTTATATTAATCGGTGTGTTTACTTTGTACGAATATCTGATCCGGAAAGACGAACGCAGTCCTTTTAAATTTAAATATCGGGCGGTACGACTGTTGTTGTACGCTCTCGTGGTTTTAGGTATCTTATTGTTCTACGACGATGGTGTTAATCGCTCGTTCATTTATTTTCAGTTTTAAAATGAAAAAATTTCTTTTAAAATCAGTGCTTTACATCTTCTTGATCCTTCTTTTACTGGAAGGTATCGTGAGGGCGCTACACCTTTACACCGAAGACCCGCCAAGGTTTATCGATGAATACGGCGTGGAGAAAAGGGTTCCGGAACACACGGGCTATGCAGTAACAGGAAACCGGAACCAGAATTTCTCGGAATTTCATATCAATAAAGCGGGGTTCAATTCGCATAGGGAATTCGAGCCGAGTAAAGACAAGTTCGAGGTAGCGTTGATAGGCGATTCGTTTATCGAAGGCTTCCATCAAGATTATACAAGTTCTACCGCCATACGCATCGAAGAAAAGATACCAGGCATAGAAGTATACAAATACGGGTACGCGGGCTATGATTTTGCCAACCAAATACATTTGGTTCACGCCTATAGAAAAGATTTTGAGCTCATCGATGAAATTATCCTTTACTTGAACTACGAGAATGATTTGGGCCGCGGCCAATACGAACCGAACCGTGCCCGTATCGATATGCTATCCTCTACCCTATTCAAAATTCGTGATAACATCAAGCTTTTGGCCTACGGTTCTAAAATCGGAATTATCGAGCCCCTGAAAAAATTGGCGCAGGGTGGTAATGCTTTTGCCAATACGGAAGGTGCCTACCAAACCAATACGTTGAGCGAGGAAGATGAAGAGGCCAAAAAAAGTGCGGAAGACGATAAACGTATCGCCAACTTTAAAAGACTTATCGACTTTTATGGCCTAGACAAAAGCAAGACCGCCCTTCTTTTGGACAGTAGAAAGACCAGTCCCCGGTTTTTAGATTTTTTGGATGAAAATGGCATCCGTTATATCGATTTCGCCCAAAGTTTTGCAACATCCAAAGTATCGACCAACCTCATCTACGACCGCCATTGGAACGCCCATGGCCGGGAATTGATTTCCGAAGAGATTGCGGACTACATCAAATCGGTTAGAAAGTGATTATGGCTTGCACGTCACCGACAGTCCCCAAGCTTCGCGTTTCCTGAAGGAGTACTCAAAACTTCAATACCTTAAACTCCGACCTTCGGTTGATTTTGTGTTTCTCTTCGGGACAATAGGTAGTGTCATCACACTCGTTGAGCAGATTTTCTTCGCCGTATGCCTCTGGTTGCAGTCGTTCGGCAGCGATGCCTTGTTGAATCAAATAGCCCACCGTGCGCTCGACCCGTTTTCTTGAAAGCCAATCGTTATAGGTCGACGTACCCCGTGAATCGGTATAGGAGCTCACCTTCAACACTATACCGTCGTTTTCCTTTAATAGCACCGTTAGCGCATCTAAAATGGATTTGGACTGGGTATCAAGGTACGAGGAATTCAGGGCAAAATAAACCAAGCCCAAAGCATCGATTTCATCCTCGATTTGCCGTTTTCTTCGGTTTTCGGCGTCTTGCCTTGCCTTTTCGGCAGCGGCCAATTGGGCAGCTTCCTTTTCTTGTGCCAATCGCTCGGCCAAGGCAGTGGCGGCCTTCTCCCGATCGGCTGCGGCAATGGAATCCATTTGCTGTTGTTTTTCCGCTTGCAAGGCTTGGTTCAGGGCCAATTTTTCTTCACCCTTTTTAGACAATCCCTTTTCGATTCCGAACCGATAGACCACGCCGGCAGCATGTTGCAGGTGGTTACTAGCCTTGCTAATATCCATGGCCCATTTGCCGGAAGAACTTAAATCGAGTCCCCATCGGTCTGAAAACCAGGTTCGAAAGCCGATGATGGCATTGTAAGTGCCCCTAGGCTGATTATTCGCCTTTGTATATCCTAGTCCTACGCCCACATAAGGGTCGAACCAGGCCGTTTCTCCAATAATCTTGTTCAGGTCGTATGATAAGCGGGCATCAAGACCGAAATAATTGGTTGCTTCGAGGTTGGTAACCCCATCGATTAATTTACCGACCTTATATTTGTTATAGGTAGCAATACCTTCGACGCCGATTCCACTTTTGAAATACCTACCGATGCTTACTCGGGATGGAAAGGCGACCGTGTTCCATTGGTCATCGAACGAAAACAACTCGTCTAGCATATCACCGGAATCGTCGACAAAGTTGTACCCGAGACCGATCATCCATGAACTTTCTACGATGCTATCTTTGGAAGTAAGCTGTAGTTCTTCTTCTTGAGAGCATACGGAATTGTAGGAAAGACATGCACAACAGAGCACAAATAGCGCAAAATGTTTCATAGGTGTAAGATTTGGGTGTTCTTACTACAAAGAAACGGGGAAGAGGACTTCCTTTCAAAAAAAACCCTCTGAACGGTAGGAATTTTCGTTGCATTGCATGAAACGTAAATTTAATCCACGAACATTTCTCTAATTACATCCTTGCAATTTTGCATTTCAGTTTTGGTCAATCGGTCAAACCTTTTCAAAATTCTTGATTTGTCAATGGTCCGTATTTGATCCATTGTAACCATTCCATTTTTATTGTTGTATTTGACCGCAACTCTGGAAGGATACTTTTTTAAATTAGTTGTCATGGGAGCGACAACAATCGTATTTAAATATTTGTTCATTTCATTTGGTGAAATGATTACGCAAGGTCTGATTTTTTTCATTTCACTACCTTTTGTTGGGTCAAGATTTACGAGTACAATTGAGTATTGGTTTAATTCCATTCCTCAAAATTTTCATCCTCGAATACATCATCGAACATCAAGCGGTCATCATTGTTTTCGTGCATTTTTTCAAACGCTTTTCCCCAGTTTTTTCTTGGGCTGTCAATTGGTTTTAAAATTATTCGCCCTTTTTCTAAAATCAGCTCGACTTTGTCTTTTATATTATACTTTTCTAAAATGGTTTTACTCAGGCGCAAACCTTTTGAATTTCCAATTTGGATAATTGATATTTCCATAACTCTATATTTTTGTAATTACAAAGTTATTATATTTATCTCAACGTACAAGTTTTTTTGTATTAGTGGCAAAATCATAGCCAAGGAACATTCTTCGGTTTTTCGGTATCTGGCACCCTAGTTTTCAGCGGTCGTACACTTTATTAAAACGGCCTTTATACGCCTTTTCGTATATGGCCTCATAAAGCGGTACTATTTTACGGATATCAAATCGTTGGGCCGAGACCACCGCGTTTTCCTTGAATTTTTCCAGGACAGCATCGTCGCTCAATATCTTCAGTGCATTTTTGGCCATATCGTCTACGTCGCCTACATCGCTCAAAAACCCCGTTATACCCTCTTCGTTCACTTCGGGAATTCCCCCTGTATTACTGGAAATCACGGGTACCTTGTTGATCATTGCCTCCAAAGCGGCCAAACCGAAACTTTCAGATTCGGAAGGCAGCAAAAACAGATCGGAGAAGCAAAGTATTCTATCTATTTCGTTGCTGTTGCCCAAGAATAGTACTTTTTCGGAGATTCCCAGTTTTTTGCACAGGTTCTCTGCGTTTTCCCGTTCGGGCCCCTCGCCTACCATAACCAGTTTTGCGGGGATTTTTTGCTGAATTCTGTAAAATACTTCCACCACATCGGGAATGCGCTTTACCTTCCGGAAATTACTGATATGGGTCACAATTTTTTCGTCGTCATCTGCCATCAATGAACGTTGGCAATCGGTGTAAGAGGAGCTGTATTTTTTGCTGTCGATAAAATTTGGCACCACCTCGATTTCCTTTTTAATGTCAAAAAACTCCAAGGTACGCTGCTTTAGGTTTTCCGATACCGAGGTAACCACGTCCGATTGGTTGATACTAAAGGTCACTGCAGGCTTATAAAAAGGATGCTTGCCGACCAATGTAATGTCGGTGCCGTGAAGCGTAGTGATCATCGGTACGTAAATGCCCTCCTCCTCCAACATTTTCTTGGCCATATAGCCCGCATAGGCATGGGGAATGGCATAATGCACGTGCAACAGGTCGATATCGTGCAATTTGATGGTGTCGACCAGTTTGCTCGACAGGGCCAGCTCGTAGGGCTGATAATGAAACAAGGGATATTCCGGCACATGTACCTCGTGAAAATGGATGCGGTTGCTCAATAATTCGAGCCGAACCGGCTGGCGATACGTCACAAAATGAACCTCATGCCCCCTATTCGCAAGGGCAATGCCCAATTCTGTAGCCACCACGCCACTACCCCCAAAAGTCGGGTAACATACTATTGCTATCTTCATCCGTCAAAGTTAGGGAAAAGCGGGCAAATTCAAATTCAAAAACCGAACGTAAATTCAAACGCCAAACACCAACTCAACCTCAGTTAACAATCGCCTCGTAAATCTTTTCCTGAATTCGTGTTCGCAGTCCTGACTTGATCAAGAGGGTGTTGGAAGCAGTGGGGTAGGTTCGGTTAGACAGAAAGACGTAAACAATTTCCTCTTCGGGATCCGCCCAAGTGTAGGTGCCCGTAAAACCACTATGGCCAAAGCTTTTTCGGGAAACGCAACCGCAGGTATTTCCCTTACCTTCCAGCTCGGGCTTGTCAAAGCCGACGCCCCGCCGCACATTGTTCTTACAGAAGTAACAGGTATTGAATTTTTTAATGGTTCTGGAATCCAAAAAACGGGTCCCGCCGTAATAGCCTTCTTGTAAGTACATCTGCATAATCTTGGCAACATCGCCGGCCGTACTGAAAAGGCCTGCGTGCCCGCCTACCCCACCTTGCATGGCGGCGCCCATGTCGTGTACATAGCCTTGAACCCGCTGGTACCGATAGTAATTATCCTCCTCGGTGGGCACTATCCTGTTCAGGGGGAATTTTTCCAAGGGATTATAGCTCGTGTTATAAGCCCCGATGGGCCCGTACAGAAAATCACTGGCCAATTTGTCCAATGGGCGCTTTTTCTTGGCTTCGATGTATTCTTTCATGACGTAATACGCAACATCACTGTAGCGGTACCGGTTCGATTTGAGGTCTTGTCGGCCTATGCGATCGTAAATGGAATCTTTATAGGCATCGGTCAGATACAGCTTATCGGTTACCTTGATATGAAAACCGTCCATCGGCGCCTCGCGATAAAATTCTTCGGAGGGTTTTCGGTCTTTGTTCAACGTATCCACATAAAAGGCGATCCATGCGGGCAGCCGGCCATAATGGGAAAGGGCTTTTAGTACGGTTACATTTTTTAATTCGGTATCGGCATATTCCGGTAAAAGCTCCTGAAATGTATTGTTTAGCGCAATATCGCCCTCCTCGTCCATTTTCATGACCATGGGCAGGGTGGCCAAAATTTTGGTGACCGAGGCCAGGTCGTAGATACTTTCTGTGGTAATACTGTCTTCGGAGTCGTAGGTCGGTTTGCCGAAGGCTTTGTTATAGACCACCTTGCCCCTGCGCGCTATCAATACCTGTGCCCCCGGGAACATCAACGAATCGAGGCCGTGCTGAACCAAGGAATCCACTAGGGCCAATTTTTGCGCATCGAGTCCGACACGCTCAGGATAGCTATACCCCAATCGCAGCAACGAATTTATTTTCAACTGCCGGTTTACCGGAAACTCCCGATGTGCCGTTACGGGAAGTTTACCTTTGGCAGGTATGGCGCCAAAAATCAGCTGTGCCGTCTTCTCCTGCGCCAGTTTACTATTTTGATACGCCACCACTACCCCGTCGATACTTTGAAAGGATGGAATATCCATGAGCGCATACGGCTTGGCGAATACCGAAAGGATGAGGTTTGAACTGCGTTGGGCGGCAATTTCTTCGAGCCATTGCAGCTCTTTTTCGGAGAATTTATAAGGCTTCCACGGACTCTCGTTGCTTTTGTGGTATCCGATAATCACCAAGTTATAATCCTTCAGTTTATCCTTTAGGGTAGCGATATCCTTTCCATTAATTTGGGTGACCTCGGCGTATTTATTCAAGGTTTCGAAAAAAGCGTCACTCTCGGCATCACCGAATTTGACGTAGGCGATCTTTTTATTTTCCAGATTCTTGATACCCATTAAATAGTAGTCGTTCTTGACCACCGTGATCGCATTTTCGATAGCATCTTCATAGATTAGGTCATCTTTACGGCTGTTCAGATCTTCGTAGAGATTTTCGAGTTCCACAGATTTGTAATGGTTCAGCCCTACCTTATATTTGGCTTGAAGAATTTTTTTTACGGATTCGGACAGGCGTTCCTCGGAAATTTTGCCCTTATCGTAGGCCTTGGCCAGTTTATCCTTGGCTTTTTTAAAATCCAAAGGCATTAATAGGATGTCGTTTCCGGCCATAAATGCTGCCAGCTCGGCATCCCCGTTTTTTCCATGATCGGTTACGCCTTTCATATTGAGGGCATCGGTAAAGACGAGACCCTGAAAACCCATTTCCTCTTTTAGCACCCCGGATATGATCTGTTCGGATAAAGATGAGGGAAGTCCTTCTTTAATTTCTAAAGCGGGAACTTCCAAATGTCCGACCATAACGCTGCTCAAACCATTTTCTATTAAACGCTTAAAAGGATAAAGCTCGACACTGTCCAAACGCGCCCGATTGAAATTGAGTATGGGTAACGCCTTATGGGAATCTGTTTCGGTATCGCCATGGCCGGGAAAATGTTTGCCGCTGGACAAAACGCCCGCACTTTCCATGCCCTTCATAAAAGCGATGCCCTTGTTGGAGACATTTTCGCGATCCTCCCCAAAAGATCGGTTTCCGATGATGGGATTATTCGGATTGGTATTGATGTCGATATCCGGGGCGAAGTTGATATGAACGCCCAAACGTTTGGCATGTTCGCCGATCCGCCGGCCCACATCCTGAACGATCGTATTGTCGGTAATCGCCCCCAAGGTCATGTTCCAGGGAAAGGAATAGGTGGAATCAAGCCGCATGGAGAGTCCCCATTCCGCATCCATACCTATCAATAACGGCAATTTTGAGGCGGATTGAAACCGGTTTGTCAGTTTGGCCTGTCGCACAGGACCCCCGGTAGAGAATATGACCCCGCCGATATACTGATCCTTTATAAGCGATTCAACCTGATCGATAGCCGCAGCGCCTTGATCGGAAGCGATCATCACCATGAACAATTGCCCCAGTTTTTCGTCTAGGGACATCGCATCGTATCGGGAATCGACCCAATTTTGCTGGTCAACGCTGTCCCTTGTTACCAAGGGGTTTTTCTGGGCATTGGCGAACGTAAAAGTTAGAAGAAGTAAAGGGAAAATTTGGTAAAAACGCATAGTATTAGAATGGTCTATGAGGATAACAGAAAACCGATAGGATTATTGCATTTCATCGGATCTTCCTTACATAAATCGTCCATGCCAACTCTCGGAGGCGGGAACTTCCCAGTGTTCCTCATATTCCTGTTTGTTATTGACCAGATTGTTAAAAACAACGGTGTTCTTGGATACCGCTTTCTGCTTCGCCATTTTTTTGAAATCACTTAGCGTTTTATAGGCGATATATTCGCCCTGTTTATAGGATACGTTCATTTTATCCAACAATTGTACATCGTATTTCTTTTCCAAATGCTGGATAAAATGTACCGAAGCATCTATGGAGCAGCCCGAGGCCGCGGTTTGCGATTGATCAAGGGCGATAACAATGAACCGCTTGTAACGGATTTCGTAGCCTGCTTTCAGGTTACTGCCGTGGGCCGTCCAGTCTTTTAAGAAGGCATCCATTTCACTTTGGATTTCCTCCAGTTCATCGGATGTAAAACTGCGATCCGCCTGATAGATCCAAATTCGTGAGGTTTCGGGTAAGGTGTTGAAGTCTGTTAGCATGGGATAAAGTTTATGAGCTCGCCTGCCGAAAGGGAAGGTTTATTGCTTGATGAGTTTAGTTTTGTAGCTACTAACTACTGTTTCCGAAGTACTGCCATTGCGAATTGCAACTGCAAACTTTCAAAGATTTTCTGCCGAGGCGATAAGCTCCGCGATATCCATAACAGCGATAGAGGCTTCCTTTTCTTTGTTCTTTACGCCGTCGGTCATCATAGTGTTGCAGAAGGGACAGGCGGCGGCGATGATTTCGGGCTGGACATCTATAGCTTGTTCGGTACGGGCGATATTGATGTCCTTATCCCCTTTTTCAGGTTCCTTGAACATTTGTGCCCCTCCCGCGCCGCAACAGAGTCCCCGTTGTTTGCAGCTTTTCATTTCCACGAGTTCGGCATCCAACTTTCGGATGAGTTCTCTTGGGGCTTCGTACACTTGATTACCGCGGCCGAGGTAACAAGGGTCGTGGTAGGTGATGCGCTTTCCCTTGTACTTTCCGCCTTCCAAAGAAATTTTGCCCTCCTCCAATAACTGCCTTAAAAATTGGGTATGGTGCACCACTTCGTAATTGCCGCCCAAACCGGGATATTCGTTCTTGATGGTATTGAAACAATGGGGACAAGCGGTCACCACTTTTTTCACCTCATAGCCGTTCAGCACCTCAATATTGGTCATGGCCTGCATCTGGAACAGAAATTCGTTGCCGGCCCTTTTTGCCGGGTCTCCCGTACAACTTTCCTCGGTTCCCAAAACGGCAAAGGAAACGCCTGCCTTGTTCAAAATCTGTACAAAAGCCTTCGTAATCTTCTTGGCCCTATCGTCAAAACTTCCCGCACAGCCCACCCAAAAAAGGATTTCGGGTGGCTTGCCAGCGGCAAAAAGCTCGGCCATAGTAGGGACTTTCATTTGTTTTTCGCTCAAGGTTGAAAGGGGTTTATTGGTTTATGAGTTTATTTGTTTATATGATGCTAAATGGTCAATCATGTTAAATGAGCAGCTGTCGGGCAATGGTTTCAAGGTTAAAATGTGCCTACGGAGGTTCAAGATCCGTAAAAAAAGCTAATTTTTCTAAACTTCTAAACCTTATAAACTCATAAACTATTTTAAATTGCAACTATCAACTCCTCTATTTCCCTTCCGCCCAATTCAATCGGTCCATTTGATTAAACGGCCAGGGGGCACCGTTGTTCTCCAGATTTCCCATCATATTATTCAAGTCCGTTGGGGCGGCGGATTGTTCCATAACCAAGTATTGGCGCATATCCATGATGATGGATAAGGGGTCAATGCTGACGGGACAAGCCTGTACACAGGCGTTGCACGTGGTACAGGCCCAGAGTTCCTCCGGGGTGATATAATCGTTTAATAACTGTTTGCCATCGGCTACAAATTGGCCTTTGTTCGCGGCTATATTTTTTCCCACGGCTTCCAACCTATCCCTTGTATCCATCATTATTTTTCTAGGGGACAATTTTTTGCCGGTTTGATTGGCGGGACATTCGTCGGTACAGCGGCCGCATTCCGTACAGGTGTAGGCACTCAACAATTGTACCCAGCTCAGATCCATCACATCGGACGCCCCGAATTTTTCCGGTTCTGCTTCCTCCTCGCCTTCCGCAGGTGCGGCAAAAGGATCCGCCGAGGGGTCCAACATTAATTTTACCTCTTGGGTTACCGCATCGAGGTTCCTGAATTGGCCTTGGGGCTTCAACCTTCCAAAATAGGTGTTCGGAAAAGCCAAAAGAATATGCAGATGCTTGGAAAAATACAGATAGTTCAAAAAGAACAGAATACCCGCAATGTGTAACCACCAAGCGGTACGTTCGACCAGAATAAGGCTTGAAACGGACATTCCATCAAAAAACGATCCGATAAACTGGCTGATCGGAAAAACACCCGCCTGGGTATAGTGTGCCACATCCATTTGTTGCAACCGATAGTCGGCCCCGTTCATCGTCAGGAACAATACCATCAAAACGACCTCGATATATAAGATCAGGTTAGCATCCGTCTTCGGCCAGCCCTTCATTTCCGGCTTTATAAAGCGTCGTAATCGGATGATATTCCTTCGTATCCAAAAAAGCATCACCGCAACAATGACCAAAAACGCCAGTATCTCAAAGGAGGCAATCAACACATCATATATCGCGCCCAAAGGTGCAAAAATACGATGGGTGCCGAATATGCCATCGATAATGATTTCCAGCACCTCAATATTTATTATGATAAAGCCCAAATAAACAATAACGTGAAGAGCGCCTGCAATCGGCCGGACCACCATTTTGGTCTGCCCCAACGCTATTTTCGCCATGTTTTTCCAGCGTTGGGCAGGGTTGTCGGAAACGTCAACCTCCTTTCCCAACTTGATGTTCTTCCGCAGCCGCGCTACGTTTCGGGCGAAATATCCGATGCCGGCGACCAGCAAGATGATAAATAAAATGTTAGGAAGGTATAACATGTGCTTTTTTTACTTATCACTTTTCATTTATCACTTTTCACTTATCCCTTCCCTACTGCTCATTCCCGACGGGTTCTGTTGATTCGATTGCCGGGTCATCTTCAGGCACCTCATATTCCTTTTGCTTTTTGCCGAACACCGAAACGTTTACGTAGCGTTTAGGGTTCAGGCGCAAGTCTTGCAATAACAGGTCAAGCTCCCTTGAGGCACTATTGAGGTTGGTATAGAGCTTTTCATCGTTGAGCAATTTTCCCAAAGTACCGTCGCCACTGTTCATTCGAGCCATGAGGTCATCCAGATTGGACACGGCGGACTCCAGCCCGGCCAAAGTACGGTTCAATCCCGAATTGTTGAGTGAATCGGCCAACTTGGAGAAATTCGCGGTCAATTCCTCAAAATTATCTAGCGAATTCCCAATTTTTTCTTCATTATTATTTAAAATACGATTGAGGGCGTCAGCACTTTTCTGGAAACTGGCCACCGTACTGTTAAGGCCGGCAAGCGTTTCGCGCAGATCTTTCTTTGCACGGGTATCCAACACCTCATTGACGTTCATCAACAAGGAATCCGCATTGGTAACCGCCCCCTCGACCTTTTTTTGCAATGGGGTCAATTGGGTTTGCAGCAACTGGGTAAGGCCAGGCTGTATCCTGCTGTTCAACGTATCCCCCGATTTTGCAAGGGCTGCTCCATCTTGCACCGGTTTGATTTGAATGCCCTTTCCTCCGATGATACCCGTATCGTAAAGTTCAGCGGGACTATTTTCGGAAAAACCGAAATCGTTCTTAACGGAAAATGTAACCACCAGATTACCACTACTATCCTTAAATTTAATTGCGTTAACATTACCGACCACCAGACCGTTAATGGTTACCGGCGTGCCCGTTTGCAAGCCTCCTACGTCTTTATAAACGGCATAAAACGTTTTACCATCCTCGAACAAAGGAGAGGATTTCAAATAGCTAAAGCCCAATATAAACAACAGAATGCCGCCTACGACGATGATACCTGTCTTGATTTGCCTGGATATTTTCAAATGGATGTATTTTGAGTGGTTACAAAATTAGAAATAAAAAACGGAAGCGTCCCGGTAATCTGCCTTCACTACAAATATAGTGGGAAATATCGTAGGGATCGCCATGCACTGTACGCTGGACGCCATTCGCCGTACGCCGTGCGCCATTCGCTGGACGCCATTCGCCATTCGCTGTACGCGCTGTGGTTGTTCTTACTGCCATCGGTCAAATAGCACAGCGCAAAGCGAATTGCGATATGCCCAAAGCCATCACTCCCCCGAAATATATTTTTTGCTCTCCTTGAACGTTATCCGTTCCCCATTGCGATACACTGTTATAAAGGAAGTCGGATAGCCTTTCCTATCTGCGTTGGATTTCAGCATTTTGGCCTCTCGCAAAGATGGTGTACTTCCATAAACATAGCGATACAGGTTCTTGATAGGTTCTTTGGCCACATCGTTCAGGCCATTGAACGATTCGGGGCGCAATGGAAAATCTTTGGCACTGGCCATTATCTGTACTTTATAAATAATCTTTTCTTTGGTATTCGCTGATTCCTTTTTTTTGGAATCGACCGGCTTCGCGGAAACTTCAGTATCCACACTCGCCACCACCTCCTCCGTCTTTTCTTTGCCGGATTTTGAGGTCCCTTTTGACTTTCTTCCAGCGTCTTCGATGACCTGCGCGGTTTCTTTGGGAGCTTCAGTAACTGCTTCGACTCCTAAATCCGCCATGTTGGCCATCACATCCTTCTTGTAGGTCAACACCGCTTCCGCGATTGCGGTACCCATTTGGGATTGTCCCTTTTTGGAATTCAGGTAGGCACCCTCTTCCTTATTGGTGAGAAATCCAGTCTCCACCAATACACTGGGCATAACTGTTTGGTGCAGCACGATAAAACCCGCTTGTTTCACTTTTCTGTCGACGCGGTTGAGTTTGTTTGAAAAATTATCCTGTATATCCTTTGCCAAAGCGACACTTTGATCCAAGAACTCTTCTTGCATAATCGTCAGCCCGATAACGGATTCCGGAGAATTGATATCGTAATCCGCATAGCGACTTTTATAGTCATCCTCCAAATAGATCACGGAGTTTTCTTTCTTGGCAATCTCAAAATTTTGTTTGTTCGCATGCAGGCCCAATACAAAGGTACCCGCGCCATGGGCTTGTGAGGTATGGGAGTCGCAATGTACAGAAACGAACAGGTCCGCATCGGCCTTGTTGGCAATCTCGCCCCTGACGTAAAGGTCGACGAAAGTATCGTCTTTTCGCGTGTAGATGACCTTGATATCGGGGTTTTTTTCCAACAGCGCACCGGCTTTCAGCACGATGTTGAGGGCAATATTCTTCTCGTAATACCCATTGCCCAAGTTTCCGGGATCGTGACCACCATGGCCTGCATCGAGCACGATCGTGAATTTATCATCGACGGGTATCTTATCACCATTCGTATGAAAAGAGGTCAGCAGTAGACCGAGCAAAATAGAACACAAGAACCAAATAAACCTTTTGGAACCTACGTTTGTACCCTGTTTCAATGCCTTCATTTTTGGTTAAATTTGTGGTAACTCCCTATAAAGGGAACAAAAAATATATGTAAGTTTGGGCTTTGTTATCTATGGGCCGCTAGCTATTATAACGAAAACGCCGAGCCAAACGGTTACAAAAATAGGATATATAGCCTTGCAATCAAACAATCGTCATTTAGTATTACTGGTTTTGCTATTTGTCGGCGTCTGGTCGGCGGTCGCACAGGAAGACGGTTTGATACCCCTGCCCATTAAGGCCGAGCAAGATACGATCATCGCACCGCTCTATCCGAATCCCATTAAAAAAGATACCCTGCCGGCTCAAGATTCCACCGCCGTAGTTCCTATCAATGGCAAACAGCCCCTGTTGCTTGACAAAATCAGGTACAAGGCCAAAGATTACGTAAAGCTCAGCCAAAAAGACCAAAAAATTTATCTTTACGACGAAGCGGAAATTTATTATCAGGATACCGAACTAAAGGCCGGGAAAATCACAATGGATTATGTGAAAAACGAAGTCTACGCGGGCCGTATAAAGGATTCCCTTGGGAATTATACCCAGCTGCCTTTTTTCAAGCAGGGCGATAATGAGGTACGGCCGGACAGCATCCGCTTTAATTTCGATACCGAAAAGGCCTTGATCTTCAACTCACGTACCGAACAGCAGGCCGGATTGGGCCAACTGGGCAGCGATGCCATGAAAGTGTATGCGGAGGTCACTAAAAAGGAAAACGATTCGGTCTATTTTATGAGCGAGGCCAAAATAACGACGTCAAAGGACACCGTAAATCCCGATTATTACATTCGATTGCGCAAGGCCAAGTTTGTACCGAAAAAGAAGGTGATTGCCGGATTTAGCAACCTGTATATCGCCGATGTACCGACCCCGATCGGCCTGCCCTTCGCCTATTTTCCATTGACCACCGGGCGTACGGCCGGTCTGATGATGCCCACCTTCGGCAACGATCCCAACCGGGGCTACTTTTTACAGAACGGGGGGTACTATGTACCTTTTTCCGAATATGCGGATATAACCCTTACCGGTGATTTTTACACCAATGGTAGCTATGGCTTTCGTACCCAAAGTGTCTATACGAAGCGGTACCGATATCGCGGCAATGTGAATTTCAGGTACGAAAATCTGGTGACCAGCCAGAAAGGTTTCGACGATTATAGCAATAGCACGGCCTATAACATTCAAATATCGCATTCGCAGGACCAAAAGGCGAGTCCGAATTCCCAGTTTTCGGCATCCGTCAACCTCGGTAGCAGCTCGTATTACCAGCAATCACTGAACCAGGTCAACTTACCGCTGACCCAGAACAACAACCTATCGTCCTCGATTTCGTACTCAAAGACCTTTCCCGCGTATCCATCCGTGAATATGAGCCTTACGGCGACACACTCCCAGAATACGAGTCCTTCTGCCCGAGAAAATCCCGATGAAAAGAACATTCAAATGACCTTGCCCACCTTTCAGGCGAGTATGGAGCGGATTTTTCCCTTTGCCAAACGCGATGGCATCAAGAAAGGCGTGATACAGAACGTTAACTTTCAGTACGATGTCAACGCCCGCAACCAACTGACAACGAACGATGCGGAGTTTTTTACGGCCAAAATGTTCGACGACGCAAAGTTCGGCGCCCGGCACCGTATCCCCATCAGCACGAATTTTAAGGTCGCCAAATTTTTTAGTGTCAGTATGGGCGGTAGTTATGAGGATGTTTGGGCGTTGGAAACCTTTCGTCAGCGCTATCAACCGGCTACCGATGCTGACCGGGGCATTGTGGTAAGGGATACCATACCCGGTTTCGACCGATATAACACCTATAATCTTAGCGCGAGTATCGGCACCACGATCTACGGCACCTTTACTTTCGGGGAAGATAAGAAGATACAGGCCATTCGACACGTGATGCGGCCGTCCCTAAGTTACGGGTATGCCCCCTCGTTCGATCAGTTTTATGATGAATATTTCAACTCCGACCTTGACGAACTGGTACAATATAGCCGGTTCGAAGGTACTTTGAACGGCGCGCCCAGTCTTGGTAAATCGAACAGTCTCAGTTTTTCGTTGGCCAACACCCTCGAGGCCAAAGTAACGGATAAGGATTCTACGGCCACCGAGGCCAAAAAGGTGCCCATTCTGAGCAATTTCAATCTTTCTACGGGCTATAATTTTGAGTCCGACTCGCTCAAAATAAGTCCCTTGCGCATCAACGGCGGCACCAACATACTGAACAATAAAATGTCTATCAATTTTTCCGCAGGCCTTGATCCGTATGCTATCGACAATAATGGAAGGCGCATCAATACGTTTAATATAAATAACGGTGGAAGTCTTTTACGCTTAACGGCCGCCAATATCAATATCGGATATTCCATTGATAGCAAGACTTTTGGCAAAAAGAAAGAGGAAGAAGAGGAAGAGGATGAAGCGGGTGCCTACGATTATGTGGCCCAGAGTGGCGGCCGGGACGATGACCTTTTCGGACGTGCCGATAATTACGACAATCGATTGATCGATGACAAGTATGGGGAAGATGAGGACGAGGATGTCGAAAACCCGCCCTACGCCACAAAAATCCCATGGAATTTCCGACTAGCCTATTCCGCCAGCTACTTCAATTCCGCACGTCAGAACGAATTCAGCAGCCATTCCCTCATGTTCTCCGGTGATATCGAACTTTCGCCACGGTGGAAGGTCGGCGGGTCATCGGGCTATGATTTTAAGAATAAAGGGTTCACCCTGACCCAGCTCCGGTTCGAGCGCGACCTGAAAAGTTTCCGCATGAACTTCAATTGGACCCCGTTCGGCACCTACTCCCGCTGGTACTTTTTTATCGGGATAAAAAGCTCCCTGCTTAGCGATCTGAAATGGGAGAACCGCAGTCAGCCATCTAGAAGGCGACGATAGAAGTTGAACGTTCACGGAAAAAATGAAATACTTGCAACCTTGAACAGCTGCGAAATAGCGATTATACTTTAAACCACGGGCACTACAATGATGACTTTAGCCAGCCTTGTAATTAAATTTGGTTTTTGAATTTGATTTTGATTTTGTTACAGCGTCTCCCGGTGAAACTCCATCAAGCCCTCAATGGGCCTCTGGCGGATAACCCCTACGATCAAATCATTGCGCTCGAGAACGGCGGTCAGTTCTTTGCGGAGGTAATGGGCAATGCTTCCCACAAAGTTGATGGGCACCTTGGTGGCCAAATCGAATTGCATGATGTAGTTATTGATGAACTGCTGAAAGCCCTTATCGATAACACCCTTTGAATACGGGTGATCTTTGTTCTCCACAAGAAACCGGGCGAAGGTGGCCAAATACGTATTCGGATTGGGCTGCTTGTAGAGGTTCTCCTTAATAACATCGGCCTCGAGATCGTATCCCTCGGCGAATTTTTCCGCCAAATCTTGCGGCATCTTGTTAAAATAATAATCCCGTATCAATTTTCTTCCGAAGAAATTACCGCTTCCGTCATCCATGGGAATATACCCCAAAGAGGTCACTTTTTGATGCAGGCGCTCACCATCATAATAACTGCAATTGGAACCGGTGCCCAAAATACAGACAATACCTTGATGCCCTACCTTGGTCGTTGAAAAAATGGCGGCAAAGGTGTCTTCCTTGACATCGGCCTTGGCTTTGGGAAAAAAATCCTTAAAAATTTCGGCCAAAAACTTTTTCATGCGATCGGTACCGCAGCCCGCACCGTAAAAATGCAACTGGGTCACCTCATCTTTATTCTTGGAGAGCTCGAAATTGTTGGCCAATCGGTCTTCGATGACGTTCCGGGTCAAAACTTCGGGACTCAGTCCCAATGTCTGGGTGATGAACAATTGGTTGCCATTTTTGTCTAAGGCTATCCAGTCGGATTTTGTTGCCCCGCTATCTACAATTAATATCATAAGCTGTGTAATTTAATTTCAAGCACCAAATCTCAAATTCCAAATTCTGAAAAACGTAATGAAATGAATAGACATTCAGAGTGTGTTTAGAAAAAATCGTAATCGGTAAAACGTAACAAAAAGAATCCTGAAAATAAGCAAAATTTTGCCTAATCTCAGGATTCAGTTAAAAAAATACCTTAAAAATTACAAACTTGCCACGTGCTGTGCCAAATCTACCATTTTGTTGGAGAATCCGGCTTCGTTGTCATACCAGCAAATCAGTTTAAAGAATTTGGAATTCAGTTCCATTCCCGCACCGGCATCGAAAATACTGGTTCGGGGATCGCTAACGAAATCTTGGGATACCACCTCTTCTTCAGTATATCCTAAAATTCCCTTCAAATCTCCTTCCGAAGCGGTTTTGAATGCTTTTTTGATTTCTTCATATGAAGTTTCCTTCTCCAAACGCACGGTCAAATCCACAACGGAAACATCGGCGGTCGGCACCCTGAAGGCCATTCCCGTAAGTTTTCCTTCCAAGGCCGGAATTACTTTGGTAACGGCTTTAGCGGCACCTGTTGAAGCAGGTATGATATTCAACATAGCACTTCGGCCACCTCTCCAATCTTTTTGGGATGGGCCATCTACGGTCATTTGCGTGGCGGTCGTAGCGTGAACTGTAGTCATCAAGGCTTCTTCGATGCCAAAACTATCGTTCAATACCTTGGCCATGGGTGCCAAACAATTGGTCGTACACGAAGCATTGGATACGATTTTATCGGATGCTTTCACCTCTTTATGGTTAACGCCCATGACGAACATAGGAGCATCGGGCGAAGGAGCGGAAATCACTACTTTTTTGGCACCGCCGTCGATATGCTTCTGCGCCATGTCCAAAGTTTTGAAAATTCCGGTACATTCGGCAACGATCTCGACACCTACGGCATCCCATTTTATATTTTTGGGCTCTCTTTCCGCGGTGATCCTTACGGTCTTCCCGTTGACCACTAGGTGTCCGTCCTTAACCTCTACCGTACCGTCGAAATGACCGTGAACGGAATCGTATTTTAAAAGGTAGGCCAAGTGCTCGACTTCCAAAAGATCGTTGATAGCGACGACATCGACACCTTCTCTTCTGACTGTCTCACGAAAGACCAATCTTCCGATGCGTCCAAATCCGTTAATTCCTATTTTTAAATCTGACATAGTATTCTGTTTTTAGGATTAAAATTATGTTTTATGTATTACACCCATGTTGGGTGCGGTATGCTAATGATTATCGTTTCAAAACTATCTGTTTTCCTTCTAAACTCCTAAACTAAAGTTGTTCAATACATAGGAGTCTATGTTCAATTTTCGAAAAACGCAGCTGTTTTGGTTCGATTCCCGAGTGCCACAACTAGGTGGTCATGATTTCTGAGACGCGTATAAGTTCTTTATCTATTTTGGTATGCCCTTTGATAGCCTTACTGATCGGGGTCAGAATAATCTTATTATTTTGAACACCGACCATAAAATTCGTCATGCCCTCCAACAGGCTTTCCACGGCCTTCACCCCCATTCTGCTCGCAAGCACGCGATCGTAGCACGAAGGTGCGCCGCCTCGCTGCATGTGCCCCAGTACGGAAACGCGTACATCATATATAGGAAGGTGTTCCTCGACATATTCCTTGAGCTCGAAAACACTTTTGCCTATCTTGTCACCTTCAGCAACCACTACGATACTTGATGATTTCCCGGATTTTTTACTGCGCTTCAACGATTCCAACAAACGTTCCAAGCCCCGGTTTTCCTCGGGAATCAATATCTCCTCGGCTCCGGCACCTACGCCGGCGTTTAGCGCAATATGGCCGACATCACGGCCCATCACCTCTACAAAGAACAATCTGTTGTGCGAACTTGCGGTATCCCTGATCTTGTCGATGACGTCTACCACGGTGTTCATTGCCGTATCGAAACCTACGGTGTTCGAGGTACCGAAAATATCGTTATCGATCGTTCCGGGTATACCGATAATCGGAAAGTGGTATTCTTCGTTGAACGTCATTGCCCCATGAAAGCTACCATCGCCTCCGATGACCACAAAGGCATCGATACCTTCGGCACGTAGCTGTTCATAGGCCATCTTACGGCCTTCGGGCGTGCGGAACTCGTCACATCGGGCGGACTTCAATATCGTACCTCCCTTATTAATGATGTTGTTGACGCTTCGGGCATCCATAGGTTTGAAATCGCCCTCGATCATACCTTGATATCCTCTATAGATACCTACACAATCGACCTTCATATAAGCACAGGTACGAACGACGGACCGTATGGCCGCATTCATGCCGGGGGAATCGCCACCGGAAGTCAAAACCCCAATTTTCTTTATTTCTGGACCCATTAAAAAAACTAAGCTGCAAAATTACAAAACTTGTTCCAATTCAAGTAGGGCGCAGGCTGCTAATTTGAATTATTCGTAGCATCTCAAACGTTTTCGTAGAAATAATAGATGGAAACTGACAATAAGTTGAAAAATTATCGCCCGCCATTCAACTTCGATTTCGGGTAAAACCGCAACAGGCTGTCTTTGCCCATCACCGCGGTAGGTACCTTATCGAGATCCGGCAAATCTTCTTTGGGGGCCGCATCCTTTTTTAGGAGTTTTCGAAAAAGCGCGCTGAAACTATCAAAATCGACTTCATAAGAAATACCGACTCCTTGGGTATACCCCAGCCTATCGGCCAGATATTCCCGTATTTCGTTTTCACGGTTAAAAAACTTAGCGCTTAAGGTACCTTCTTCGTTCAATAACAACTCAATCTCGAAATCCCCGGCAACTACGGTTTCCCTCGTCCCCCCGACCGGCACGCCCACCTTGCCATTGAAGAGCAACCTATCGCTGATCTGTGTCGATACCGTGACCCCGACCCGGCTCTCTGTCTCAAAGGCCGTGCTACGGTCAATAAAGCCCTGTTCGTAGGAAAGACCCAAATTGAAATTATCGTTCTCGCCCAAAACTTGGTTCAGGAGTCCCGATGCGGATTGTAATAAGTTGCCGGTCACCGCCTGTTGGTTGATGCCGGTCTGGTCGTTGACAAAGGAGCCTTGGGCCAACAGAAAAAGGGCATTGCGTTCTTCGACCGCGGGATCTTGTAACCGATATTGTAATTGGGACTGAATAATGGAGTTCGTACCCGGAAAATCAATCTTGAAAGCGATATCGGGACTCTCAAGTTCATTGGTCAGTTTAATGACCACCTCGGTAGGTATGCGCCGTCTGTAGTCCGAATTATCGAGCAACGGTGCCGGGTTCGCGTTAAGGGCATAGACTGCTTCAAGGTCTAAGGTTGCTTTGAGCGGCTCGCGGTCCCAGACAATGGTACCGCCCGGTTTTACCTGAAAAGTTTTGTTGATCACGCCCCCGAACTTGTAATTGTATTCCCCTTCTACCACGACAAAATCCCCGTACATCTCGAAGGCCCCGAGCGTGTTGATTCGGATGAGAATAATCCCCACTCCGCTTCCCCTAAGGGAGCTTCCCGTTTCGGTATCGGTAACGATCTCTACCTCGGCTTCGGGGGTTACGTCTAGGTCGAAAGTAAGCTCGAGCCCCTGAAATTCATCCAAGGTGCGTGTTTCGTCGATACTATCGAGTCCGTTTTTTTTGACAAAATTAATGAAGGAATAATCCCCGATGGATGCCACGTCGCTCAAGGGAATTTTCAACGAGGTTCCGCGGGCCGTTTCGCCTTCCACTTTTATGTTCAATGCCTTTGTGGGACCAAAAATCCTTCCTTTTCCATTTAGGAATCCAGTGCCGTAGTACAATACTTCCTCTTCAAAATCGGTATTCAAAACGAGCAATCGATCGTTCTGGGTATCCACATTAAGATCTAATAACCAATTATCGAAAAAGGAGTGGCTTATCGTACCGTCTAAGGTCGCCTTTGTTTTTTTGGCGACATCGGTTATTTGTATGTTATCGAAATCGAAAGTCTGCTTGTACAGGTTTACCCGTGAACTATTCGCAAAACTATAATCCACATTAAGATAGGGCACTCCCAATCCGGCATTATTTAAAGTAAGGACGCCCTCAAAATCGGGATTGTTCACAGGGCCGGTTATGGTGGCGGTACCGGTAACATCGCCTCTGATATTGCGAAGAATGGCCTCGCCCAATGGGGCGAAAGGCTCAAGGTCAAAGCTGTCGAGACTGACCGAAAGATCCGCCACGGGCATGTCGCCCTGATTATTAATAGTGCCTATAACACTTAGTTTTTCACGACCCTTGTTTTTTATCTGCGTGTTTACCGAGAATTCGGTAAGGTCTTTATTACCCACGATACCAAGCGCCAAATCGCCCAACCGGATATTGTTGATGGAAAAATCTTCGATGCCCAAGTTCGAGGATGGAAGGTAAATATCGTCTTTTTGAAGTATGTTCAAGGTACCGTTCACCTCACCCTGTAATTTCAGGCTGTCAATGGCAGGTGTGATTTTATCCAGCGATACGATCTTGAACTGTAGTTCGAGATCTTTATACGTAGAGTCGGCCAGTTCGCCACGAAGTCGGATCTGTTCTTCTTGGCTGTTGTTCATTACGATTTCCCGAATATCGATACTATCCAGGGTGCGATTGATGATTACTTTGTTTTTGTTGTCATTATCTTTGTTCAATACCCAGGTATTGCCCTTAAAGCTCACCTCAGAGGTCTTTAAACCGATAACGGACTTATTATCGGCGTTAAAAGTGTGGTAAAAATTAAGGTTGTAACTATCGTCAAACTCTCGGCCGCCCTTGAATTCCGTTCTAAAGAAAAGCGTATCCTTCAAGGTAGTGTTGATCAGGTTAAAATCCTTGACATCATAAAAGCGGTTCGAAAGATCGCCTACGGAAATAAAGGTGTTGAACAAAGGGTTCTTGTTGTCGATCCGGATGTCGATATTATCGGCCTCATTGCCGAAGGCCTCAATACTTGGTGATTTGAAATTTAATTTAAAATCGCCCTCGTCCGCCACGATATCTCCCTTAATAAAAGTATTGGGATCAAACTTCACCTCGGGAAAGAACACATCGACAATCTTATTGTAGATCTTAAAATTAAAGGCCAACGTCTGCCCACTGGAAATCTTGAAGGGCCGATAGTTGGTATAAATACTTCCGAGGGAATTCTGGAGCAATTTACCCAGCTCTTTCACCTTAAAATTACCTTTCAGGTATCCGGTGATTATATCGGGGGAATTGATATCAATGATGCGGATGGAGTCGTTCTCGAAACTGGAAGACACCTTGAAATCCTCAAAATAGTAGACCTCGTTCTTGTTCTTGAAAACGGTTTTGGTAAACGAGATGTCCCCCATCAGATCGTCCAGGGTGTTTCCGGTAACGTTCATGTTTACGTTGCCTTTAAAAATTGAAACGCTGTCATTGATAAAATGTAGGCGTTTGAGGTCGGCGTAGTCTACATTGGCATTAAAATTAAAATCGTTTTGCGCAGAGCCAAAGTCGGCCAATCCGTTAAAATCGAATTTCACATTCTCATCATCGACGACCAGGCTACCGTCAAAAAGTTGATCTTTTAAAATACCGGATACCTTGATATTCTTATACGTATAGTCGTTAAAATTGAGCGTATACACCTCACCGATAACCTCGGTGTTCAGGGTTTTTTGCAAGAACCCTTTTCCCTCAATGTTGACATCCAAGGTCGTTTTTCCCAATCTTTTGTTATCCACAAAATCGCCTAGGTCAAAATCCATCAATGAAATAAATCCTTTATAGGTCGCATTGTTGATGTCGTTTACCCCATTTAAAGTTACGTCAGCATAGCTACTTCCGATAGCGGTATTCAAATTTACCTTGGCGTCAATGGAAGTATCGGAAATAGTTGCATTTCCCCGGATGGTAAACTGGCCCAATTTCTGAAAAACGACCGGCGGTAATGATTTGCCAATGATGTTGGGCATCAAGGACCGCAGTTCGTAATAGCTAGAGCTTACGTTTTTCATATCGGCCTTCATGATAAAAGGTTTGGTCTTCGTAAACAGGTTCTTGAAATTGAAATTGCCCCGAATACCGGTATTGTCCGATTGCAGGAATAGCTGCTCGGTGGTCAGGTCGTTCAAAACCCCGCTGAGCTGCGAAGAAAAATTTACCTCCTTGCCCTTTCCGAACTGATCGTAAAGCATGTTTATCTCGTCGAACGCCACGGTAGAATCGTCAAAATCGGCGGTCAGCTTTACCTTGTTCAGAAAATCCTCGAAATCCGTACGTTCATAATCGAATACCAGATTCCCCTTCAAATGCGACCTTGGGGTATTGATTAGCAACGAATCGAAGCGCATCTGCTCTCGGGTATACTTGAATTCGGTTGCCATTTTCTCGACCACGATGCCCCTACCGCTTTTAAAGGACATCGCTTTGATATCTGCGGTGACCTGGGGCCCCGATATTTGAAAATCCTTCGCGCGGATATTAAGGCCGGTGAAATGTAGCATTTGCTCCGTTTCCCGATTTTCGTCTATGAGGATGAAATTACTATTGGCTATCTCGACATCGGACGAGGAAAAGAAAAAGGACGGTCTGTTCGGGTCTTTTGGGCGGCCATCGTCCAGTTTATCGATAAACACCTCCAGATTCGTACTTGTGGTATCGCGGTAGGTCTTGAGTTTAAAATCGAGCTGGTCGATATCGATATCCCCGAATTCGAGCTGGCCCTTGATCAGGTTTCGAACGCTCAATATGGAAGTCGTGAGCTCATTGACGTAGAAAAGCGTATCCCTTTGATAATCGGCGATATAAACGCCCTTTAGATTGGTATCCCAGGAAATCAACGAAATACGCAGCCTATCGATACTGATATGCGTACCGAAGTCTTTGTTGATGGTATCGGCGGCATACCGGGCAAAACTGGTTTGAACGATGGGCAATGAGAGTATCAGCGTACCCAAAACACTGATCAGCAAAAGCACCAGTACGGTCCGGATCAGTATTTTTCTCAGTTTTTTGATAAAGCGATATTTGTTAAATGCTGATATTGAAACAGTTCAATGCGCGACGTTACCTTCTACAGGTTCATAGATCGTGGCCATCCCATTGAATATTAAATTTTTTTCCCTCAAAAACCAAAGTAACCAATTATTTCAGGTTAGCACTGAATTTAAATACCTTTGTTCCCAAATTTTATTCCAAACACGGTGAAACAAAAAAATAGTTACATTCTTGCCATCGAGTCGTCATGCGACGACACTTCCGCTGCGGTTCTAAAGAATAAAAAAGTGCTCAGCAATGTGGTGGCCACCCAAAAAATACATGAGGAGTACGGGGGGGTTGTACCCGAACTTGCCTCTCGGGCGCACCAACAAAATATTGTTCCCGTGGTACACCAAGCTTTGGTCAAGGCAAATATCGACAAAAAAGACATATCAGCCATAGCTTTTACACGCGGACCGGGCCTTATGGGTTCTTTGTTGGTGGGCACCTCTTTTGCCAAGTCCCTGGCCCTGGGACTGAATGTTCCGCTGATCGAGGTCAATCACATGCAGGCCCATATTTTGGCGCACTTTATAGAGGATGAGGATGAAGGAATTGGCAGGGACGAAGAAATTGGTAGGGACGAAGGAATTGGTAGGCAGCAAGGTAGTAAAGGGCGTAAAGGCAAGAACGAGGATAGCAGTGTCCCAGAATTCCCGTTTTTAGCGCTAACCATCAGCGGCGGTCATACCCAGATCGTTCTGGTCAAGCATCATTTCGATATGGAAATCTTGGGCGAAACTTTAGATGATGCCGTTGGGGAAGCCTTTGATAAAAGTGCCAAGATAATGGGACTTCCCTACCCTGGCGGTCCTTTAGTCGATCGATATGCCCAAGAAGGAAATCCCGATGCCTTTCCCTTCCCTAAACCCAAAGTAGACGGCCTCAATTTCAGTTTTAGCGGACTAAAAACTAGTATTCTCTATTTCATTCAACGGGAAACGGCGAAGAACCCGGATTTTGTAACCGAGAATTTAAAGGATATCTGTGCTTCGATACAAAAAACCATTGTAGGCATTTTGATGGATAAGCTCAAAAAGGCCTCGAAACAGACCGGTATTACCCGAATTGCAATTGGTGGCGGCGTATCCGCCAATTCCAGTATCCGGATGGCCCTCAAGCAAGCCGAAAAAAAACGCGGTTGGACCACCTACGTACCGAAATTCGAATACTGCACCGACAACGCCGCAATGATAGGCATTGTGGGTTATTTGAAATATCAAGAAGGGTTATTTGCCAATCAAGCGGTTACCGCGAAGGCGAGGTACGGAATCGGTAGTCATTAGCAATAGTCATTAGTTTACGTTCGCGGTCGGCAGCAAAGGCAATATATGCTTTCAGGTCTTCACGGGTGGGGTCTTTAAAATCATCGAGGGTCTTTGCGTCGGTCATATTTGAGGCCAGGTATTCCAAAACATCATAAACTGTGATTCGCAATCCACGAATACAGGGTTTTCTCCTCTTTTATTGGAATCAATCCTTAAATAATCCTGATAGTTCATGTTTGAAGAATGTTTAATATTTCAAAGATTACTGTTATTTGAGGAGGACAGCCCTGTAAACTTCTTGCCCTCGAAGTGTAGGGATACTTACGATTGAACTTTTTTCCGTAATTTAGTTTTTATGCAACTCTTCTACAACCCCGATCTCGACAGTAGCGTTTCACAATTCACATTTCCGGAAGACGAAAGCAAACACATCATAAAGGTGCTGCGAAGGAAAGCGGATGATATTTTGCACATTACCAACGGAAAAGGGCAGATGTTCGAGGCCAAAATAATTGACGCCAATCCGAAAAGATGTATGGCGCAGGTTATTTCCAATGCCAAAAAGCACCGGGGAATGTATTGGTTCCATCTCGTTGTCGCGCCACCAAAATCGAATGATCGCTTCGAGTGGATTTTGGAAAAAGCGACCGAAATCGGCGTGAATGAGATAACGCCAATCATCTGTGAACGCTCAGAACGCAAGACTGTCAAACAAGAACGGTCAGAAAAGATAGTGCAGTCCGCTATGAAACAGAGCCTGCGATCTTATCTTCCCCAGCTGAACGAAGCCATCTCCTTCAAGGATTATTTGGAAAAGGAACACAAGGGACTTCTTTTTATTGCCCATTGTACGCAAGATGCGAAGGTCGAACTAAAACGAAGGGTGGCACCCGATCACGATGTTACCGTGCTCATAGGCCCAGAAGGCGATTTCTCCGAAAACGAAACAAAATCCGCCGAGGATAAGGGTTTTTTGGCGGTGTCGCTCGGAGAGGCCCGATTGCGAACTGAAACCGCAGCCATTGTAGCGTGTACGGTGGTGACTATGATCAATAATGGGTAACCCTGAATTTAGAATTGAACTGTTAAAGATTTTTTAAATATCTAACACTATCCTTCAACGTACCGGGATTCGACTCCATCTCGACATAGGCAACTTGAACACCCCCCTTTTTAGCGGCGGCGAAGAAATCTTTCCAATCCGCAATTCCCTGTCCCAAAGCGATTTCTTTGGTGGTATCTTTTGGATTGTAATCTTGCATATGGGTTGAAATAAACCTACCCGGGAATTTGTTAAAATAGGCAGAACCTTGAACACCCATGGTGATCGGCTGGGTCTGATATTGCATTTTCACAGCCTCGGGATCCAACAGCTCCAATATCACGTCATACTCATACTTGCCATCGAACTTGGTCTCGAATTCTGAGATATGGTTATGGAAGCCCGCAATCATGCCCGCTTTTTTTATCTTTTCTCCCATGGCGTTCAATTGGGTACATTTCTCCTTCAGATCGTCCAGGCTTTCGGAATGTAGCCCTCCCGAGGCAACAAAATGTTCAAGACCCATTTCGTTGGCGAATTCGATACGCTCATCAAGGTTTCCTTTCATCTCGTCCCAGGTAAAATGGCTGCTATTGCATTTCATTCCGGTATCAGTGATCTGTTGCATCAGTTCTTTGCCCGAATATTTGGCCAAAGGCTCAAAAGGCCCCAGATAGCCTTTGGGCGAGCACATTTCGACATATTCATAGCCCATTCCGGCCATTTTGTTCAACGTACCATTAAGGTCCTTACCGATATCTTCCCGTAGCACGTACGACTGAAAGCCGATAGGTAAAGCTATCCCTTTGTTTATAGGAGCAGCAAAAATTGCGGTCGGCATTTGCGATAGAAATCCTACCGATGCCATGGTCATTGTTCCCTGGGACAAAAATTGTCTTCTTTTCATTGTGTTCCGTATTTATGTATTACTGCTTTCAAGTGTTTTATTGTAATTCATGGCAGGCCAGAAATCATCACCCCTTATCAATTGGCGAATAGTTAGGTTGATTCCTAGTTATAATTGATTCCTAAATGTAACAAAAAAATAGTATTTTCAATTTTAAAAAAACCAATCATATATACTTATTATCCGAAACAGTAGGTTTCGATGGGTCTGTTCGGATATCTTGGGGCAAGTAGTACGCGCATGACATTTGTTCTGGTTAACCAAAACTATTGCTGATATGAAAGTGCAGTACTGTAGCGATTATGGAGAAATGAGCCGTTCGGGCAGCGATTCGATCGTTGCCGATTTAAGGGAAAAACCCGGACAATTGATTTGTGCCGCTACGGGAAATTCCCCGGTTGGGGTCTACCAAAATTTGGCAGCAAGCTACTTCGATGAAAAGGAAGTATTTAAGAAACTAAGGATTATAAAACTCGATGAATGGGGCGGAATACCTTCTACTGACCCCAATTCATGTGAAACCTTTATCCAAGAAAAAATCCTCCGGCCTTTGCACATTTCAAGCGACCGGTATATTGCGTTTAAAAGCGATCCGGTTTCCCCCAGAAAAGAATGCCAGCGGATACAAAAGGAAATCCGGCTCAATGGTCCGATCGATATCTGCATCTTGGGGTTGGGAAAGAATGGCCACATCGGGTTCAACGAACCGGCAGAGGCTTTGAATTCAAATTGCCATATGGCCCGCCTATCACATCAATCGCTACAGCACGCTATGGCAAATACCATGGAAATCAAGCCCAGGTATGGATTGACCCTTGGCATGGATGATATTCTCCAATCTAAAAAAATAATTCTTTTGATTACCGGATCGAACAAGCAAAGTGTGATTTCTAAATTACTGTTGAAACGGATTACTAAACAGTTACCAGCATCCTTTTTGTGGTCGCACACCAATGTCGAGTGCTTTATCGATTCAACCGCATTGTGATTATTCATACCTTTGACACTTATTGACACCATTATGGTTACACACTATTTTGTACGTTCAAGCCTTAGAAAAATTCGGCGTTGCACGACTTTCTGCCTCTTTTTTATGGCAATGGCCAATGCCCAGGAAATTGCCGTACTTAAGTACAATGGTGGTGGGGATTGGTACAGCAACCCCACGTCGCTGCCGAACCTGATCCGGTTCTGTAATGCCCATATCGGCACCAAAATCACAGAAAAACCGGAAACTGTAGAAGTGGGAAGTTCTGCTATTTTTCAGTATCCTTTTTTGCACATGACGGGCCACGGCAACGTTGTCTTTTCCCAAGAGGAGGCCGAAAATCTTCGTACCTATCTGGAATCCGGCGGATTTTTACATATCGACGACAATTACGGAATGGCACCCTATCTCAGAAAAGAACTGGTCAAAGTCTTTCCGGATGCGGAATTAGAGGAATTGGGCGCGGACCATCCCATTTTTAAGAAAATATACAAATTTCCGGAGGGCCTTCCAAAAATACACGAACACGACGGCAAACGGCCTCAGGCATTTGGTATTATGCATAAGAACAGGCTGGTACTGTTGTTCACTTTCGAAAGCGACCTCGGCAACGGATGGGAAGACCCTTCGGTACACAACGACCCCGAGGAAGTACGCCAAAAGGCACTTGAAATGGGGGCTAATATTGTAGCATATGCTTTTGAGCACTGAAATTCAATACTAGGTAGCAGCAGCGGTAGACAAAACGAGAAAACTTCATATTTTATAAACTCATCACCCAATAAACTCATAAACTTTTTTCAGCAATGACTGCGAAAACCATATCCACGGGAATATTACGGGCTGTGGGCATTATTTTAGGTATTTCCCTGCTCCTCTATTTTTTATGGCAAATTCAGTCGGTAATTGCGTATTTGGCAATTGCAGCGGTGATTGCATTGATCGGCAGTCCAGTGGTCTATTTTTTAAGGCGAAAATTGAAATTCCCGAATCTGTTGGCCGTCATTCTCACCATGCTCTTAATGCTGGGTATTTTTGCGGGAGTTATCGCGCTGTTTGTACCCCTGTTGACGGAACAGGGCAAAAACTTGTCGCTGCTCGATATTGATGACCTGCAGCAAAAACTGATCTCCCTCTACCAAGAGATAACCCAGTATTTTGGTGCCTCAACGGAAACCTTCAATGCCCTTCTGCAGAATTCGGATTTCGAGAAAAGTGTTTTGGACGGTTTCAACCTGGGATTTATTCCCGATTTTTTGAACACTTTCCTAGGTGTGCTGAGCACGGCCAGTGTCGGATTGTTTTCGGTGCTCTTCATCTCGTTTTTTTTCTTGAAGGATCGCCTGTTGCTGCAAAAAGGAATTTTGGCATTGGTACCGGAATCCAAAGAGACCAGGACCACGCACTCCATTGACAAAATCAACGGCCTGCTATCGCGCTATTTTGTCGGCCTGCTGCTCCAGATTTTTGTACTCTTTGTTATTTACATGGTCACATTGCTGATTGTTGGTATCGAGAATGCTATCGTCATTGCATTTTTATGCGCCCTGTTCAACATCATTCCGTATGTTGGTCCCATCATCGGTGGGCTGGTCATGATACTCCTCACTATGACCAGTAATTTGGGGTTGGATTTTAGTACCGTTATCCTGCCGAAAGCCGGCTATGTTTTCATCGGTCTGGCCGTAGGCCAATTGGTCGATAATTTCTTTTCCCAACCCTTTATTTTTTCCAATAGCGTAAAGTCCCACCCGTTGGAAATTTTCTTAATCATTATCATCGCCGGATTGCTTTTTGGGATCGTTGGAATGATAGTCGCGGTACCCGTATATACCGCTATAAAAGTAATTTTGAAGGAGTTTTTGGCCGATAATAAGCTCGTGAAATCTCTCACTAGAAGTTTATAGTTTAAGTTTGAATAAAAAGATATTACATACTGGTGTTCAAAAATTTATAATGAATAATAAGAATACTGACATCATGTCAGTTCTTCTTAAAAAGCCTATATTCGAGGGAATTTCGAACCAAGAACTCGCCCAACAGCTCGAAGCCCGAAAAAAGTGTGAAAAGAAACTGCCTGTTTGGTTCGGAACACCGAAAATCTACTACCCCGCTAAACTAAATATCGAACAGACCTCGTCTGAAATTACGGCCCGATACAAAGCCGGAATCGTTACCGGAAAATCCCTCTTGGATGCCACCGGGGGATTCGGTGTGGATAGCTATTATTTCAGTCAAAAAATTGAGCGGGTTTTCCACTGTGAAATCGATAAAAACCTATCCCAAATCGCCGCCCATAATTTTAGAGTTTTAGGTGCGGAAAATAGTAAGACCATCCCAACGGACGGGATGGAATTTTTAAAGGATGCCGAAACGCGTTTTGATTGGATCTATCTCGATCCCTCCCGAAGAAATGATAGCAAAGGAAAAGTATTCCGCCTTTCCGATTGTTTACCTAACGTTTTGGATGACCTGGAATTATTATTTACCAAATCGGATAACATCCTATTAAAAACCTCTCCGCTTCTGGACTTTTCAATCGGTATTGCCGAATTAAAAAACGTACAGGAAATACATGTAATTGCGGTAAACAACGAAGTAAAAGAGTTGCTTTGGCTGTTACGTAAAGGATACGTTTCCGAAATCGCTGTTAAAACGATTAACCTTTCGAAAACTGGCAAAGAAACCTTTCAATTTAGGCTACATGAAGAAAAAAATGCGAGCCCAACCTATTCGTTACCACTCTCCTATGTGTATGTGCCCAATGCAGCCATCTTAAAATCCGGGGCTTTTCGGATGGTCGGCAATCGTTACGGTTTATATAAATTACATGTGCATACCCATCTCTACACCTCCGATACCCTTGTCGATTTTCCGGGAAGACGTTTTAGATTGGATATGGCTTTCCCCTATTCAAAAAGGAACCTCAAGCGGTTGGGTCTGGACAAGGCAAATATCAGCACTCGCAATTTTTCGGAAAGCGTGGCGGAAATACGAAAGAAATTTAAAATTGCCGATGGTGGAGATAGGTACCTATTTTTTGTTACCGATAAAAACGAGGTTCGAACCGTATTATATTGTACAAAAACTTGAAAGGCTTTCCGTGAACTATTCGGATCTCGTAATCACTTACCTCAATTCAATCGTGAAAGAAAAATCTTTAGAAAGGCTGTTTTCGTTAACAATCAAAGAAGATTTAACATTCAGAAAAAACAATAGCTCAAAATAGCATATCCTCAACTATATCAGGAAATTAAATGTATATCAGAATAAAGACTTCCCCTTTTTAGGGATGGCAAAAATTAAGATTTAAATTTTTCCATCCAAAGTTTCATAAAATTTTAGTATTATTACGGTCGGTTTTGGTTTTTGTTAACACAATTGAATCTTCAAGCCATTAATAAAACCGGAAACTCAACTAAATTTTCACTAACAAACAAACGATGATTATGAATCAAAAGCGTACAAATTATGCGTTACGGCCCAAAGGGAAAGGTATTTCTTTCGGTATCGGGCTATTTTCAATGCTGCTTTGTCTAGGGTCTCAATTTGCCCTTGCCAATTCGGCGACAACGATTACAAGTAAAACGATTGATGTTCTTCAATCCACGGTAACTGGTACAGTACTCGATAGTGATGGTGTTCCTTTACCAGGTGCCAACGTTCTAGAAAAAGGGACGACCAATGGTACCCAAACCGATTTTGACGGTAATTTTACTTTGGAGGTCGAGGATGGTGCCACCTTGGTGGTGAGCTACATTGGCTTTCAAACGCAGCAGGTTGCGGTTGATGGTCAATCAACAATCAATGTAACTATGGCTGAAGATGCTGCTGCCTTGGACGAGGTTATCGTAACAGGTTATCAGACGGAGACCAAACGTGAAACTACTGCAGCGGTATCCATTGTAAAGGCCGAAGAGCTAGCAGCGGTGCCTTCCGGTAACGTAGAGCAGCAGTTGCAAGGCCGTGTCGCCGGTGTAACCGTTATTACCAACGGTCAACCGGGTACAACGAGTCAAATACGTATTCGTGGTTTCGGCGCTTTTGGCGGTAACCAACCTTTATATGTAGTGGATGGGTTGCCCGTGGGCAGTACCGAATTTTTAAGTCCCGATGATATTGAAACAACTACCGTTCTGAAAGATGCGGCCGCGGCTTCGATTTACGGGGCTAGGGCAGCTAACGGGGTCGTGGTCTATACCACCAAACAAGGCTCTAGGGGTACACAGAAAACGGAAGTTACCGTAAATATCTCCAGCGGTGTTTCCGATCCTAACGCCGGAAGTGCAAAACAGATACTGAGCCCTATTGATCAGGCGAGATACACGCACATAGCCTATGAGAATAATGCCGCAGCCTTGGGCGAGCCGGTCGTATATAACCACCCACAATACGGCACCAACCCAACACCTACCTTACCGGACTACCTGTATGCGAATGGCCCGAGCGGAGTCTCTGCAAGTCAGGTCAATGTAGCTGAAATTAGACAGGCCTATGAAAACGATCCGGATAACACTTTTCTGATCCGACCGAATTTGAGAGGTACGAATTGGTACAAGGAAATCACTAGGATAGCCCCTATAAGCCGGTTTACGGTAGGCTTCAAGGGAGGTACTGAAAATGGGAGGTTCTATTCCAGTATTTCGGGGCAGAATCAGAATGGTATCCTGATAGAAAATAATTTTTCAAGATATACCGCAAGGTTTAACTCCGAATGGGACATTGCCCCATGGTTAAGCATCGGTGAAAATTTTCAGGTGACGTATCGCTCGTTGACGGGCGGATTTGGAGGTGCAGGAGGCATCGGAGGTGCGAGCGACGAATCTTTTATTCTCTCGTCTTTCCGTATGTCTAGTATCATACCCGTGTATGACGAATTCGGCAGTTTTGCGAGTACCAAGGCCGCAGGTTTCGGTAATGCGAGAAACCCGGTAAGACAATTGAAAAATAATGATGGCGATGACCAAAGTTATTCTATTGGAGGTACCGGTAATATATACGTACTTCTAAAGCCTGTTGATGGTCTTACCCTAAGATCAAGCGTAGGTGGAGGCTACGGCAATTATTACTACAATAATTATAATTATAAATACTTGGGAGATGCCGAGCCCGAGGCAAACAATAGTTACGGTGAAGGTAGTGGTTATAATTTCAATTGGACCTTTACGAATACGGCCAGTTACGACAAACTATTCGGTGTGCATCGCATCAAGGCTTTGGCAGGTGTAGAAGCGTTGAATACGGGTATCGGTCGAAACATTAGTGGTTCTGGATTGAATCCGTTTTCAACCGATCCCGACTTTCAGAGCTTGAGTGTAGTTCAGAGTCCCGTAGTTAATAGCAATCAATTTAAAGGCGTTAATTTCTTTTCCGTGTTCGGAAAACTGGATTACAATTTTGATGAGAAATACTATGTTACCGGCGTATTACGTCGCGATGGCGCCTCCCGTTTTGGAGGAAATAACAGGTATGGTGTTTTCCCTGCGGTATCCGCCGCCTGGCGTGTCATTGCCGAACCATTTATGCAGAATCAAGATGTGATCACGGATCTTAAATTCCGCGGAGGCTGGGGCCAAATGGGGAATTCCAATAACGTCGATCCTAACAACCAATATTCATTATATGCTTCCGATAGGGCCAATACCTTTTATCAGACAACTGGCCAGGCCTCGGGTGCTGATGAAGGCTTTGCGCAAAGCCGTATCGGTAACCCCGATGCCAAATGGGAAACCAGTACCACATTAAACCTTGGGTTCGATGCCAGTTTCTTTAACAATAGACTGGAATTTATTTTGGATTGGTGGACTAAGGATACGGAAGATTTACTATATCAACTGCCCTTGCCAGGTGTTACTGGCAACTACGCTTCCGCTCCTTCGGTCAATATCGCCGCAATGTCGAATAAGGGATTGGATTTTGAAATTATAGGAAGAGGAAACTTTACGGAGGACTTTAGTTTTGAAGTGAGTATGACCAACTCTTTCCTAAAAAACGAGATTGCCTCTCTGGCACCAGGCCTTGAGTTTTTCGATGGTCCATCTATTCGTAATATTGTAGCGACACGAAATGCTGAAGGGCACTCCCTTTCCTCTTTTTTCGGCTATAACGTGGTTGGATATTATAATACCCAGGCCGAAGTCGAGAATTCCCCTGAACAAGATGGTAAAGGCTTGGGGCGTTTCAGATATGAAGATGTCGATGGCAACGGTGTAATTACCCCTGAAGACCGTAAATTTTTGGGAAGTCCGGTACCGGATTATACCGGGGGCATCACCCTAAATTTAAAATACAAGGCGCTTGAGTTCGAAACCTATTGGTACGGTTCTTTCGGTAACGAAGTCTGGAACCAATCCAAATGGTACACTGACTTCTACGGGGTTTTCGAAGGTTCGGCCAAGGGAGTAGCCGCCTTTAAATCATGGACCCCCGAGTTGGGCAATGATGCCGTAGCACCGATTTGGGAAAGTGCTTCTAATTTTAGCACCAATTCCGTAGGTAACTCTTGGTATATAGAAGATGGTAGTTATGTACGTTTGCAACGTTTGTCGCTCTCCTATGACTTTCGGGGCATACTGACCGAAAAACTCGGACTTACCAAAATGAAAATTGGCCTAGCCGCCAACAATATTTGGACGATTACCAATTATAGCGGTCAAGATCCGGGAATTGGTGGCGCGGCAGATACCAATTTTGGTATCGATGTCGGAAACTATCCGGTAGCTCCACAATATCTTATTAATTTTGAAATAGGAATTTAGGTATCCGTGATAAAACTGTGATATTCATTTCCATAAAAAAGTTTATATTTAACAAAAAAAATTATGAAAACAATACGTAGAACAAAAAAATTCATTGCCCTTACAGGTGGTATCCTCCTGCTCGCTGGGGTATCTTGTAGCAATGAATTTTTAGAGGTGGCGCCCACCGGTACCTTAGCGGATGCCCAAGTCAGTACCCTTGATGGTATTGAAGGCCTTTTAATAGGTGCCTACTCCATGATCAATGGAAACTTGAACGGGAACCGTGCGGCAGCGCCGAACCATTGGATTACCGGATCCATCCTCGGCGGGGATGCCAACAAAGGTACGGATCCCGGAGACGATGCCGAACTGGCCACCATACAGCGATTCCAGAACGATCCGACCTATGGAAGGTTTAATGACCTATGGAGAGCTCGCTACGAGGGCGTGAGCAGGTGTAATGCCGTATTGGCCACCATTGCGAAATCTATCGACTTGATACCTGCCGAAAAGGCCGCAAGTTTACAGGCGCAAGCCAGAATGTTGAGGGGTCATTTTTACTTTGATTTGAAAAAACACTTTAACAATATCGTGGTGTTCGACGAAACCTTGTCGTCAACAGAGATTACAGAGCTACCCAATAACGGGGACGCTTGGGCACAAATCGAAGCAGATTTTCAGTTTGCCTACGATAATCTTAACGAAGTAACGGATGCAGGTAGGGTAAACAAATGGGCCGCTGCGGCCTATATGGGCAAAGCAAAATTGTACCAACAAAAATTTGCGGAAGCCAAAACCTGGTTCGATGATGTAATCGCCAATGGGCAGACCTCAAATGGTCTCAAATATCAACTGCTAGATGATTATCAACAAATTTTTAATGCGGATAACGATAACCATGCCGAAGTGGTTATGGATGTGGAGTCTTCGAACGAAACCGGGAGCGTACTAAACGCCAATTGGTGGGACGACTTGAACTACCCCTATCAAACAGGTAGTTCTGGCCCAGGCGATTGCTGCGGTTTCTTTCAACCCAGTTTTGAACTGGCCAATTCTTTTAGGACGACCCCTGCTGGTCTCCCCTTATTGGATAAATCCTACAGAAGCCCTGGAAATGAATTGGTAACGGATATGGGAGTTGCTGCGGATGCAGCCTTCACCGCTGATGCAGGGCCTCTAGATCCACGAATCGACTTTTCGATTGGAAGAAGAAGCATCCCCTATTTGGGATGGCAACCTTTTCCAGGCGCCTCCTGGATACGGGTACAGAGCTACGGCGGTCCTTATGCACCAAAAAAATATGTCTATTATGTCAATCAAGACGGGGTGTATACCGATGCCAGTTCATGGACCCGCGGTTACGCTACGATGAACTACACCATAATCCGATTTGCGGACGTACTATTGATGGCCGCAGAGGCTGAAATCGAAGCCGGTTCTTTGGAGCAGGCGCGAACCTACGTCAATCAAGTACGTGCCAGGGCAGCCAAATCGGAATTCTGGGTTAAGGACGATGATGGTACTGATGCCGCTAATTATGTAATTGCCGAATACGCTCCGTCACAGTTTGCCTCGAAAGAATCGGCTACCCAGGCTTTACGTTTCGAACGTAAATTGGAACTTTCGGGCGAAGGCCACCGTTTCTTTGACTTGGTCCGTTGGGGCGTTGCCGACGAAGTAATTAATGATTATATCAATTATGAAAAGCAATATTTGTCCTCGGCCTATTCAGGCGGTCAATTTACGGCAGGAAAGAACGAATATTTACCGATACCCCAGACTCAACTAGATTTACAACCTGGAATATTGACCCAAAACCCGGGTTGGTAATCAAAATTCACTAGTTTATTTAAAAGCTGCCTCTTCGGGCAGCTTTTTTTTGCTTCTTTTTAGACATTGCCGCATCTTTGTTCGGTGATTCCCCGAAGTGAACTCTTCTTGAGTTGTTGTTTGGAACCGAGATTTTCGGCTTTTGTGCTTTAATGAAAGGTTTTAATCAGCATAGCCAAAGCTATGGTGAGAAAAAAAGATGAAATTAGAGCGCAAAATGTGAAAATCGTAGGTAAAAGAGCAACTCAAGACGAGTTCATTATAAATCAAAAGTTCGAATGAAAGTTTTACGTCAAATTTCTATCAATTTCCGTTACATCACAGTGGTGCTTTTTTTGATTTTTAGTTACGGCTGTACCGATTCTGAGGATTCTACCCGCTTCGTAAAAATCGATAGCTCAAAATCGGGCCTTGATTTTAACAACCAACTCTCCGAAAACGATTCCATCAACATTATAGATAGTGAATTTGTATACAACGGTGCGGGCGTAGCCTTAGGGGACTTGAACGGAGATGGAATGGACGATGTTTTTTTTGCAGGCAATCAAGTAGACAACAAACTCTTTCTGAACAAAGGAAAGTTCAAGTTTGAAGATAGCTCCGCACCCTCTAAAATTGGAAAAACCGATACCCTTCAGTGGTCTTCCGGAGTTTCTATCGTCGATATCAACACCGATGGAAAATTGGATATCTATATCTGCAATACGTTTCGAAAACGAGATACACGGCGTAAAAATCTTCTTTATATCAACCAAGGGAACACTGCAGATGGCATTCCCCTATTTGAAGAAATGGCAGAAGCTTATGGGGTTGCCGACGATAGCTACTCATCGCATGCCCAATTTTTCGATTATGACAACGACGGTGACCTCGATCTTTTCATTGGAGTGAATCGTATCGAAGGCATTGACCCTACCCAGTTCAGACCTTTAGACGATGATGGCTCCTCCTTGAGCAAAGATCGGTTGTACGAAAACCAGGAAAACGACAGTTTGGGACATCCCAATTTTGTCAATGTTTCCGAAAAGGCGGGTATACGGTACCATGGCTACAGCCACAGCACCCTTATCAACGACTTCAACAAAGATGGTTGGCCCGATATCTACGTTGCGAACGATTTTTTGAGCAACGACTTAGTATATATCAATAACCAAGATGGCACTTTTACCAACCAAGCGCGAAATATGTTCAAGCATTTCAGCCTTTCCTCCATGGGCAGCGATATCGCCGATGTGAACAACGATGGACAAATGTCGCTGTACACGACGGAGATGCAGCCTTATTATAACAAGCGTAAAAAACTTTTTCAAGGACCCAGTAACTATCAAAAGGAAATTTTTACCAAAAAATTCGACTACGAAAAACAATATACCCGCAATACGCTACAAATCGACCAAGGCATCAATCCCGAGACGGGACTCCCGGTTTTCGGAGAGATAGGCATGCTCGCCAACGTCAAGGAAACCGATTGGAGCTGGGCGCCATTATTCGCCGATTATGATAATGATGGCCTGCAGGATCTTTTTATCACCAATGGTTTTCCCAAAGATGTTACGGACCGTGATTTTAGTGATTTCCGGACCACGGCCAAACAATTTGTAAGTAAGGAAAAGCTCATATCCGCCATTCCCCAGATCAAGATTCCCAATTTTATGTTCCGCAACAAAGGAAACTATGAATTTGAAGATACTACCGAAGCATGGGGCCTTAATTTCCCGACCTATTCGAACGGGGCTGCTTATGGAGACCTCGATCAAGACGGTGATCTGGACTTAGTCGTAAACAACATCAACGAAAATGCCCTCTTACTTGAAAACAAGACGAACGAACTCAACAGCGACGACCATTATATTCGGATAAAACTAAAGGGCACCGAAAAAAATCCGGCAGGCATCGGGGCCACCGTTGAAATTTTTGCGGACAGTCTCCGTCAAAAAAAATCGCTCTTGAGCGGTCGTGGGTATCTTTCGCAACCCGAAAGTATCCTGCACTTCGGTTTGGGGAAAAGAAGTTCAATCGATAGTCTTAGCATATATTGGCCGGACGGCAAAAGTCAAAAGTTAGTTAGAATCGCTGTAGATACCGTGCTTACCATTGCCTATAATCCATCGGCTACCATCCAGCAAACAAGTAAGGATACTACTGTTGCCGTCCTTTTTCAAAAGGCAGACACAAAGTACAACCTAAACCATCTGGCCGAAGATCAGGATTTTATCGACTTTAATTTCCAAGCCACCTTACCCCATAAATTCTCACAATACGGTCCCGCACTCTCCGTTGGCGATATTAACAACGACGGCCTTGACGATATATTCGTTGGGGCGAGCCGTAGTTTTAAGGAAAAATGGTTTATCCAACAAAAAGACCAACGCTTTGTTCAGCAAGAAGTGGTCTATAAGAATTCCCCTGAACGATACGAAGAAGACGCCGGCACCTTACTCTTCGATGCCGACAATGACGGCGACCTAGACCTCTACATCGCCCGTGGCTGCGCCCAATATCCCTCAGGCCATGAGTTTTATACCGATGTACTGATGATCAATGATGGCAAAGGCAATTTCACCGATTCACAAAATGGTCTACCCGATATGCGAACCAATTCCTCCGCGGTTAAGGCGGCAGACTTTGACCATGACGGCGACTTAGACTTATTTGTCGGCAGTAGGGTCTTGCCTTTCGCTTACCCGAAGCCAGACCGTTCGTATATCCTTAGAAATGAAAGCAGCAAGGGCCATCCCAAATTTGTGGATATTACAAAAGATATGTCCCCCGAACTGGAATTTCCCGGGTTGATCAGCGACGCCCTGTGGACGGACTTTAACGGCGATTCTTGGCCCGATCTTATCTTGGCCGGTGAGTGGATGCCCCTTCGATTTTTTAAAAATGAATCGGGGAAACTGGTAGAGGTAACGGAAGCTACCGGAATCGCAAATGAGTTGGGATGGTGGAACAGCCTGGCCGCGGCCGACCTCGATAACGATGGCGATATCGACTACATTGCCGGTAACGTAGGTGAGAATATCAATTTCAAAGGCACTAAAAAGGAGCCCGTTCGCATATATGCCAAAGATCTTGATGGCAATGGCTCCGTGGACCCATTGATTTCCTTTTATCTTAGGGACAGCGTTGGAACCAAAAAAGAATATTTGTACCACCCATGGCAAGACGTAACCAAACAATATGTGGGTATTCGAAAAAGGTTCAATTCGTACGGGGAATTCGGGGAATCGACCTTACCCGAAATGTTTCCCGATGGATTGTTGGACGATGCTACCGTACTTTCATTGAACTACATGAAAACAGCCTGGATAGAAAACTTAGGAGGTGAAAAATTCAAAATACACGCCCTGCCCATTGCTGCCCAAATCGCCCCGATTTATGGAATTCTTCCACAAGATTTAGACGGGAATGGGAGTATGGACCTCTTGCTAGTCGGCAACGATTTCGGAATGGAAGTCCAACAAGGACCTGCAGACGCACTGGTTGGACTTGCCCTTAAAAATAAAGGAAATGGCAGCTTTGAACCTATTCCTCTGGATAAAAGTCAATTCTTCGTGCCCGGAGATGGCAAAAGCCTTATCCGCTTAAATCTCAACAATGAAAAAAATCTGATAGTGGCTTCCCAAAACAATGATTCGCTAAAGGTATTCGAGCGTTATCAGAAATATCCGGGTGAAATCATTCCATTACGGCCTAATGAAGTCAAGACCGAGATCAGCTTTCAGAACGGAGAAAAACAGCTTTCGGAATTTTACTGGGGCAGTACGTTTCAATCGCAATCAAGCCGATCGGTAACGGTACCCCTACAAGCCTTGGAAATCCGTTTTTATGACACTTTTGGAAAAGAAACGCGAGTCAAGAAAATCAATAATTAATCAATCAAATCATTTTCCAAAATAACCATATCAAAATCGGATTCGCGCCACTTTTTTGATAAATCCTCAGGAACAGGGGTAAAAGAATAAGTGAAACACGTCAGTACAATATCTTCATCACCATCTTTGTCGACATCACCCGCATCCATCAGAAACCATCGTCCGGAAACATTTTCAGGTAAACCATACGGCTGAAAACTAAAATCGGAACTGCTTATATTTTCCAGATACACAAACGATTTTTCGGGCCGGGAATCATAATCGGGGAAAGTGGAAATCAGTGCGATATCAATATCCCCATCTTGATCAAAATCCCTACTGACACTGCGTGTTGCCCCATACAAGGGATAGAAGAAAGCTTCGGAAAAATGGTTGAACCCATCATTTAAATGAATCCGTAGTCCGTGATACGGTTTTAGTACCGGCGTTTTATCGCCATTATCGCCGTGTACCGTAATAATGTCCTGATCCCCGTCACCATCATAATCCAAGACTTCAAACCAACTGCTACCGTAAAGTGGACTAAAACGAATGACCTGTTCTGCCCTGAAATCAAGGTCGCCGAACTGATAAAGAATAGTGATGCCTTCATCGCCTTGGGCCGTCATAACGATAATATCATCCTTGCCATTTCCATCCATGTCACGAACAATCGTTCTCAGTGCACCCGGATGGTTCAACAGTATTTTTTTTTCGAATACCGAATCATTCCCTTTCACTAAAAGCGAAAGCTGGCCCGTGAGATTTCCGAATTCGCAAACGACTATTTCCTGGTTACCATTTTTATTAAAATCATGGGCCAAGGTATGTACGGGACGATGAAATTCAAAAGGCAATGGGACGCTTGACCCCTTAGAAGCCCTATGAATCTTACCTGCTAAAATCTCCGAAGGTTCAAGAATACCTACAGTGGTAATATAAACTGTACTGTCAGTTTCGATAAGGTCGGTAATGGCGTTATCAAGGGTGAACTTTTTCTCGATAGTGTTTTTAACGGCGTCGTATTCAAGAACTCTTCCCCGGATATCGCCTGTTATCATTTTATCTTTTTTCGGGTCGAATTCGGCAAAAGTGATATAACTGCCCCGAATGCTATCGACATTTACTAAATGCGGTAAAAATTGAGTTATCGATTTTAAACTACCGACCTCATCGTTTTTACGCAAGCTGTCCGGTGCATTGGAAACCACATATTCAACGAGCATTCGCCATTCTTCTTTTGAGATGGAAGGCACCACAGAGTACACCCCGGTTCGTGTCGCTGCATATCGTTCTTCAAAAGAATACCCCTTGTATGGATTATAGGTAGAATCCCGAATTCCCATTCGTGCCCCCATTTCGGGTAGTACTTTTTCTTTCCATAAGTTTTTCGGCAGGTCTTGGATAGCAGGAAGCATATGACAACTTGCGCATTGTGCCTCATATATTACTTTCCCCTTGGTTCCTTCAGAATTTGAACAGGAAATTCCAGTAAGTAAGAAAAGCATCGCTAGGCAAGAAAAAAGGCTGTTGTTCATAAATTACTGCAAAGATACTTTTCTATAGCCATTTTATTCCTACTAAGCTCTTAGATCAATATTCCCCTTCATGCTTAAAATCCCCAAACCGGTACTTTACCGTTCGCTTTAGCGGTATCTGCATACCACCCGTTTCTTCGAGCCAATCGTAAATATCGGTGGCCATCGATTTGGCGATATCCTGTTTATCGGGGTCGGCAATTAGGTTGTACATTTCATCGGGATCATTTTCAAGGTCGTAAAGTTCGTTTCTGTCCCAAATGCCCTGATATTTAATGTATTTATATTTGTCCGTTCGCATACCGAAGACCGTGGGGGTCATGGGAAAATCGTATTCCCAATAATATTCGTAAAAAATGGCATCGCGGGATTTTGCAGTGGTATCCCCTGTCAAAATCGGAATAAAAGAGACCCCGGGCATATTGTCCGGTTGTTTTACACCCGCTTCCGCCAATACCGTAGGACCGATATCAATGTTCTGAACCATCTGTTTCGGCGTCTTCCCGCCCTCGAAAAGGTCTGGACAGCGCACCAATAGCGGCACTTTTACCGATTCCTCATAAAAATGGCGTTTGTCTATAAGCCCGTGTTCGCCCCAACTAAACCCGTTATCGCCCATATAAATGACCAAAGTGGAATCGTCGAGGCCCTCTTTTTTTAGGTAGTCCATCACCGTTCCGATGCTTTCGTCGACCCCTAAAAGCGTTTCACAATAATCGACGACCATTTCGTTCAAATCGTTAAATCCGTGGTACATATAGTCCACCCCATGCCAGCTTACCCGCTGGTTAGCGACCCATTCGGGCCATTTTAGGTCGCGGTATTCTCCCGTTAGCGTTTGGCCATAGGTGCTGGGCAGTGCTATGGTATTGCCCTTATACCTTCCCTTATGACGACGGGCGGGCTGAAAACCCGCATGTACGGCTTTATGGGACAAGTACATAAAGAACGGTTTTTTCTTGTCCCGTTTGTCCAACCAATCCACGGCATGTTCGGTCAAGAGATCGGTTATGTAGGTAGAATCTGTATACGTCGTTCGCTTTCCATCGATATTTAAGGTAGGGTTGTAATACACCCCTTGCCCTACAAAACTCTCCCAATGGGTAAAGCCCGGTTGGGGTTCGTCGCCATGGTCGCCCATATGCCACTTGCCGAAAAATCCCGTTTGGTATCCGGCCTTTTCCAAATATTCAGGGAAAAAAGTTAAATTTCCAGGGTTCGGGGCCTGATTGTCTACTATGGTATGGGAATGAGAGAATTGTCCGGTTAAAATAGAGGCCCTGCTGGGAGAACACAGCGAAGTGGTGACAAAGGTATTCGGCAAATAAGCTCCCTCGGATGCCAGCCTATCCATATTTGGAGTCTCGAGCCAAGGTACTTTTCCCGTAAAACCCATATAGTCATAGCGATGGTCGTCGGTGAGGATAAAAATGACATTTCTGGGTTTCTTTTTGGATGGTTTTTCAGGATCCGTGTTGGCTTGGGTCTTGCCTGCGAAAAAAAGAATGCAGGTTAGTACTGTTAAAAATTTGAGTTTTTTCATGGGATGGCTTTTTTGAAGGAGGATACTTGCTTTGGAAGGGGAATTTAACGAAAAAATCGGTAAAATCATTTGTTGAACCCTTTTTTGGACGACCATCAACACGGTTTTTCATGAAAGGCTGATCTGAAAGGTATCCGGGTGCTCGGCCTCAAACCTTGCAAATTTATTTGGCTTTACGTTTTTGCTGCACAAACCAATCGTACAAAGTCTCGGTTTCGTAGGCCTGTATCCACGAATCGTGGCCCACTCCCTTGTATCTTGTAAAGCGTACATTATACCCCATCTCCCGCAATTTTTTGACCATTTCATCGGATTCCGAAATGGGGATGGATTGATCTTCTATTCCATGAAAGACCCAAATGGGCATGGTCTTATCGATCCAAGAAGCATATGGAACTGGAGTCATGCCGCAGACGACCGCCATGGCGGCAAAAGTTTCGGGATATTGCACCGCCATTTCCCATGCTGCGCCCCCTCCCCTGCTTAATCCGGTCAGATAGATACGGCTTTTATCCACTCGGTTGTTCGCTACAATGGTATCCAACAATTGTTTGATCGCCTTGGTATCCCACCATTTCTTTTTATGGGGATTTTGGGGCGCGAGTATCAAAAAAGGAAATTTCTTGCCGCGGGCAATCAATTTCGGTGGTCCGTTACGTCTCACTTTGACCAAGCTATCCCCCGACTCGCCGCCGCCATGGAGAAACAATAATAAGGGGAATTTTTTTTCAGCAGAATCGGCGACATCCTTTTTATCGGCTATATCCTTTCTATCACCGACAGCTCCGTTATCCCTTGTATCGTCATTATTCGTTGTATCCTCAATATCCCCATAATCCTCCGGATAATACAGATAGTAGCTGAAGTTTTCCTTGGTAACCACCTCCTGTTCGGCATCGATCAAGCGGTATTTCGCTTGGGCGGAGCAGCTTTGGAAGGTTAGTGCAATGAGTAGAAGAAAAATTATGTTTTTAGACATCCGAAGATTTGATTTTAAGTCCTAAAGGTATCAAATTATGGATAGGAAATAGTTGGGCGAGCAGGTATGCCGATGAAAGAACTAAGTACTACGCTTTAATTATATTTTTATGAAAAAGTTTTAAATAGCACCTTACATGTACGGTTAGCTAACAAAAAACGGATGCCCCGAAGGAACATCCGTTATTTTAAAGTCCAATATGTTTCAGCTACTAGCGGTAGAGCGTAAAATGCCCCACATACCGCGTCGAACGTTTATCGTTCTGGTTAACCACGTACCAGTAATCACCGGAGGGCAATTCTTTGCCGTCGTACAGCCCGTCCCATTCACTGACCTGATTCAGTTCTGCTACTACTCTACCGTAACGATCATAGATGATCACTTCGATATTGGGGAAGAACTCCCTGTTTTTCGGGGACCAAAAATCGTTCTCATTGTCACCGTTCGGGCTAAAGAAGTTAGGGATTTCCAGCATACCGGTAAATTCGAAGGGAATGGAAGCTACCACGACACATCCTCTTTCATCGACCACGCGCACCTCGACGGTACCGCTATCGGTGGTGGTATAAATGCCCTCGCTCCCGTAGGATTGCCCGTTAAAGAAATATTCGTAGCCGCCGAAACCACCGGCCGCAATCGCAGTCAGTTCGTTCGGACCTGTTTTTTGCGCGTCCAAGGTCAGCGGTTCATACGCGTCTATCTCGAATTCCACAGTATTGGTACATCCGTTTTCATGATAGATATACACGATATGGTTACCTACCGGCAGGTCGCCCCATGCACGTTCGTCCGTGGCCAATGCAGTAATAGCATCCGACGGGTCGATGGGATCCAGGGCGAACAGGATTTCCGAGATACGGCTAGTATCCTGCAACTCGACACGCGTCGTGCTGTTCGGGAAAATACCCTCACAACCGTACTGTAAGATGGGCTCGGCGGTCAAATCGACACCGATTTCAATCGGCACCTCGACAAAAGTCTCGCACCTATTCGCATCTTGAATAAAAACAAGATAGCTTACACCACCGGCCAGATTGTCAAAAAACAGATTGTCATTTCTTTCGAACACCTCGCTACCATCGGAACCGGGACCCATCAATTTAGTTTCGTAATAGGGTGCCAACGTAATGGGATCGACAAACGGCGTTCCTCCGGTTACCGTTAACTGCGCCGAACCGTCTGCCGCGGAGATACACGTTTCCGGATTCGTGGCGACATCGGCCACCATCAGTTGAGCAGGTTCTATGACGGTAATGAGGTCTTTTTCAAAACAACCATTTTCGTCTTGAATCAAGATTTCGTAATCTCCGGCTGCCAAATCCTCAAAAGTATATACTCCCGGATTGGTGACATCCGTAAAGAACTCGTTAAAGTTCGGGGCTATTGCAAATTGGATAAGGCCTTCACCACCGCTGGTAACCTCTAGGGTAATCGAACCGTCGGATTCCCCGGTACAACTCACCGGTGTTTCGGTCGATGTGAACACTATGGGGTCTGGTCTGAGAATGGAAATAGGTCCAAATATATCACTACAGGTTACCCCACTGGTCACTGCTATGTAATAGGCGTTCGACTGTTCGTCCAGACCTTCAAAGGTGCCAAAATCCTGCGTACGGATCAACCGTGCTCCCGAATCGGGACTAAAAGCATCTACGGGATCACCGATGTACAAGCGAAACTCTTCGTTGCCCACCCCACCGTTAGTAAACGATTCGATACGGCCATCATTTTCGGAGGCACAGGAAATATCACCTGGAGCATTCGGTAGCAAGGTAATCCCCGAAGCGTCGGTCATGGTAATACCATTCGAACGAACTGCCGTGCACACGTTGCTCAGGTTTTTCTTACGTACATCGACTTGGTACGTAATACCTGCATCCCCGGGAAATCGGAAGCTTGTGCCGGCCATATCCGCATAAACACCTATTTGCACTCCATTTTCCACCAATACATATTCATAGACAACGCTCGGGTCGGGATCGGGATTTTCAATGGCCAGTTCCATTTCACCACGGCCACCACAACCGGGTACCTGGGTCTGAACCAATCGTGGCCGAACGGGAGGTGGCGGAATAACTTCATAAGGTGGTGTAACAAAATTACAGTTAAAGCTCGACGTGATTTCAATGGCGTACCATCCGGCACTGATCACACCGCCGGATGTTCCCGTAAAAGTAGGACTGTCCTGCAAGCCGCTGCGATCTCGCTCGTCGAGTCCACTTGGTGTGGGCATTCCCGTCATGTCACTATCCAAGTAGATCAACTGATATTTATAACCTGCACCCGATACACCGCCTTCTGCACCAGGATTGCCCGTGGTCATATTAAAGGCTTCCAAAACTGCATTATTACCCCCGGGGCAAACCAGATTCTGTGGTTCACGTATTCCGGCGTTAATCGCGGGTATCGAAGGCAAATCAATGTCAAAGATATCGGTACAACCTTCAAAATCGCGAATTTCGACTTGATAATCGTCCCCACTTGACAAGTTGTTAAATATATTTACCGTACCGAAAGGAACGATTTCAACACCATTCTGTAGTAAGCGATATTCATACGGATCAGTATCCCAACCCCCGCTTCCGGTCGCTGAAATTGTTCCTAAATTATCGCTACAGGTTACATTACCTATCTCTATGGCGGTCACATCAAGTTGCCCGTTCGGTACGCGAATGGTGGCCACACCACTATCGGAAGAGCAAAAAGGCACATCCGTGGCAACTACCTCTACAAAATAATTACCGCCGGGTAGTCCGGTAATCCGCGCGGCATCCCCATTGACATCGGGGAAGTTGCCGGTATCGAAATTACCTGTGGCTATAATCGTTGTTTTACCTACATCGGAAGCCTCATATACGCGATAATCATACGTTCCCACATAATCGGATACCTCGATAAAAAGAGCACCATCATTACCGGGCATGGCACATATTACGGGATTGGCCGGGGTAATAGTCACGGTCGGGTTAATAGGAATCTCGACCGAGTGTACCGGTAAAGGGTAACTACATCCGCCTGGGGAATCATCCCGTACTACGAAGAAGTAATCGCCGGCATCGGGCAAGGAAACGGTAGCAATGCTTCCACCGATAACCGAAACGTCGGCTACGCTGGTGGTAACAGGTCCGGTAGTGATTACCGTAAAATCGGCAGTACCGGTCACGGATATCTCAACTTCTTCGGGATTCGCACAGTTCAACGGAGCAATCACGTTAAGCGTAGGAACTACATCTAATGGCAGATTAATTGTCGGCAAATCAAAAGTGGTCTGGCAACCATTACCATCGATAGCATACACGGTAATATTTCTAGGCGTACCATCGTCGACGATCTCAAAGGTATTCGCCGTCTGATAATTGGTAAAGCCTTCAATACTGTATTGATAGCCACCGCCGACAGTACCTGGATTTGTCCCATCAACAGTCACCGTAATTAGTGTAGAACTAAAACGATTGGCCGCGGGCTCACAGGTAAAGTCCGGTGCATTGGCCGTAATAATGAAATCGGCGGGATTATCGATGGTAATGATGGAGGAAAGTACGGAGCATCCTCTTGCGGTCAAAACCTCCACTTGATAATCGCCCTCGCCCAAGCTATCAAAGGATCCCGCATTATTTCGCGTCACCTCGCTTGCCGAGGGAACGTTTCTTAAAATAAATTCAATGGGCGTATCGACATCCGTACCGCTTTGAAGCGTAATGTTGATGGTGCCGTCATTCACATCATGACAGGTAATATCTTGATGGTCTTCGGTATTTATTACCGGAGGTATGGCCGCTATCAATTGAACATCTCCAACAAAAACACAACCGGTCTCGTTATCGGTCACTTCGACCTTATAGGTACCCGGGGCGACCCCGGTGATGATACCGTCCAATCGGGTACCTGTAATCGGTGCTCCGATATCCGTCGTTCCGCTGCTGTCCTGCAATTGATAATCAAAATCATTGCTACCGCCGATCACGTTCATGGTAATTGTTCCATCGGCCGCGTTACAAGTGGGCATCGTACTGAAATCACCAAAAGCGGAAAGAAATTCGTAAACCTCGGCGGTCGCTTGGCTGGTACATCCATTGGCATCCGTAACATCGACGACATACGAACCGGGACTAGCCACCTGATAGGTAAATTCATAAACACCGTTACCGATGTCAGTACCTAATTGGGTATCGCCAGCAAGCGTAAATCGTGGGGTATTTACCGTAAGTGGCATCGAGACCGTGATATCAAAAGCCGTTGCCGTAACGATACATTGGTTCACCACATCGACAGTCGGGGGCACCAAATCGGGATCTAATTGAATCACCGTTGCAATATCAAATGAGGTACAGCCACTACCGTCGCGTACATATATATCATAATTACCTGCAATGGCAACAAAGGTGGTCTCCGTGGTCCAGGCCGGATCTGCAACCGATGGTTCCGGTGCGCCTTGGTTTAAATAGGCGAATTCATAGGGACCCCCATCACCTCCCCGGCCCTGCACCGTAATCTGTCCCGCTGCATTACAGTTTGCGGCCTCTTCGGCCAGGATATCGATGGCAGGCAAGTTTTCATCTATAAGCACCGCCGTTGCGTTGGAACAATTGTCGGTTAAATTGGTAACAATAATTTGATAGTCACCGGCGAGCGCACCATACGTGTTCGAGTAGGGGTCGGAAACGGGAGTAACCGTTTCGATCAGCGTAAGGGAACCGTCTTCATTGTCCATTAGCTCAATTCGGAGATTGTCCGTACCGGGATTAAATCCGGTAACCTCATAGGTAATCTCACCATTTCTATTCGTTATATTACAGGCGCCTGGTGTTGAAGTTGCGGTAACCGCTAAAAGGGATGGCCCGGAAACAGGGGGGATCTCATCCAAATAAATGCATCCTGTAAACGTATCGGTAACTTCTACGGTATAGGTCACACCGAATTGAAGTCCGTTAAACGTATGTCTTCTTGGCGAAACGTTAGGACTGACCGGTGCGGCAGGATCATTTTCTAACCGGATCAAGAAAGGTCCGGTTCCGCCCACGATATCCACCGTTTCGCTGAAACCTAGGATAGTACAAGATGGTGAAGGTACGGGCAATGGTGTTACCGTTACTTCCGATTGCGTAATCTCAACGATATCAATATCCCTACAACCATTGGCATCCAAAGTAATGACGGTGTACATGCCGGGGATTAATGCCGAATCGGTGATGTCATAGGGAATAATATCTGCGCGGGCAATATCATCCTCTTGGACCACAATCGTGCCTGTGCTATCCTCGATACGGAAGGAAAAATTCTCCGAACCGTTGGTCACATTGTCTATCCGGATGCCCCCGGACACAGCGCCGCCGGGACTACAGGTGGCGCTCAACTCGCTGACCGTAGCATCAGGTGCGGGGGTGTTGTCGGTGCCGACTACCGCATCGGCAGCAGGAGTTTCACAACCACGTGCATCGCGCACCACAAAAGGATAGGTGCCAACGGTCAAGTTTGAATACACGGTTTGGGAGGTAAACGCCCCACCGTCAAAACTGACCTCGTAGGGAGGTATTCCGCTAGTGGCATCCGGCCGTATGGTAACTATTCCATTATCCGTTCTGGCACAGCTTACATCCTTTACGTCGACTGCAGCGGCAGCGATCTGCTGCGCAGGATCTACTACCAACGGAGAAGAAAACGCTTCGCAGCCTTCGTTATCCGTAACCCTAAAAACATAAGTAGCTCCAGTGGTTACCGGATATAAAAAGCTATTCGCAATCAAGGGCTGCGCAATTCCGTAAGTTGCACCATTGTCATCACTGACCTGATAATCCTTTGGCGCGGCACTGGCCAAATAGCCTCCGGTAATACTTACCCGGATCTGACCTGGTGATCCCCCACAGGGAATATCGGTGTCGATACTTGTATTCACACGTAACTGCGGACGTACCGTAACATTAACGGCATCCCTACAATTATTACCATCGACTACTTCGATGGTATAGTTTCCAGGCGTAAGCCCTGTAAAAACAGGGCTCCCCTGTAGGCTTCCTCCGTTGATGCGGTATTGATGGGTAGCCAATAGCGCGGAGCCCGCCGTAGAGGTTACGCCAACGGTAGCTCCCGTTCCGGGAACAAAGCAGTAATCGGATGCCGCGGCATCTAAGGCAATGGCCGGCGCATCAATCTGGGTTAATGTAAAATCAAAGGTATCGGTACATCCTTCGGCATCCACGACACTAAGCCGATAGTTGCCGGCTGCCGTTAGGTTATTGAACGTACGGTTCGATCTTGGCCCGACCGTACTTGCATTTGGATAGGTCAATGTATAACGATAAGCGCCCCAGCCTCCGGTAGCGTTGCCGATAACTCGGCCACTATTGCCATTGGCACAGCTCATGTCTCTAACAGTACCCGTAAGATCTATCGGAGCACCTGGTTCTACTATATCGAAACTAGCCGTATCGGTACATCCGGTATCGGCATCGGTGACGGTAATTACATAGGTACCTGCGCCAGACGGTGGCAAGTCTACTTCTGCATCATTTTGCGGAGCACTTTCAGGGCCTCCGTTAATATTATACGTATAGTTATTTCCAAATCCATCTATCAGATACGTGCCGGAACCGTCCGTTGCACCGGTACAGACCCGTAGGTCACCGCCCGATTTTACCCGCGCCCGAATTGAACTGATGGTTACAGGGGTAAAGGTTTCGGTATAACTACAGTTTCTATCGTCCGTTATACGAAACGTATAGGTGGTACCAGTGTTAAGGCCGGTAAAAAGTCCAGTGCCGTTACTCGCCGTAATTGGACTAACAATTTCGTAGGTGGAAATGGTGTTGGTACTCGTCGGTGTCAACTGCACATCGGATGAACCCAACCCACAATTGATGTTACTCTGGGCAAAATCGAGGTTTGTCGGGGGCGTTACCCCGGTAATGGTAATTGCTGTCAAAACTCTCCGGCAACCACTGTCATCGATGATAACTGGGTTATATACCCCTGCGGAAAGTCCGGAATATAATGTGGTAGCCGAAAAATTGGTGCCGTCAAGGCTGAATTGATAGCCGGTGCCCGAGCCTCCCGTAAACGGACCGGTAAATTCAATCTCGCCACCCGTGGTGCCGCCTCCCAAATTACAGGAAACATCGAAATTTTTAATCGCGTCACCGGTAATCGTTCCGACTTCGGTGACCGCTACCGTGTTCGGCATAGCCAAAATACAGCTGAAGGCACCCGATTCATATTGCACCTCAATGCTGTTATAGGCTCCAGCAGTTACGGTTAATATGAGGTTATTGCTCCAAGGATCACCCGGAGCGGCCCTAAACTGTAGGTCATACCCTTTTGCATCGATAATCGAAAATTCAAGGCGTGCCCCACCATTGGTACAGGTTCCGTCAACTCCAGCTACGGTAATATCCGGCGGAGTAAGTTCGGCGACGTTGGCAGAGGCCGTAATCGTACATCCATTCGCATCGGTAATCAAAAATTCATAGGTACCGGGACTGTTCACCGTTTCGACTCTTGAAGCAGCGTAATTGGGACTCGAGGGTCCTGCTCCGTTCACGATATAGGTATAGGGCGCCGTTCCTCCCGACGTATACACGGTAATATCGACACTGCTGATACCGCAGGCGGTACTAAAGCTGTTATTAGGTTCCGCCCGGGCATCCAAGGCCGAAACCCCAGCACCTATAATTATAGGATTGTTCGAGGTATCCCTATCCTGTCTCGGCGGATCGATTCCAGCCAAGGGATCGCCAGTACATTGCGTTGTTTCTACCTGTACCGTATATGTACCAAAACCTACGGCCGAAAAGGTGTAGGGATTATCGGGAATAAAAGCGGTAAACTCTTGTGCTGTTCCGGTGTCGTCCAACAAGGTATACTTAAATGGCCCCGGTACGTTACCTGCGGTTACCGTGACGGTACCGGTCTCACCCGAACACTGGGCATCGGTAAAGGTGACATCGATAGCGATATCTTGCTGCTCAATGAGGATCGGCGCATACGGATATTCACAGGTGTTGGCCGTATTGCGCAAGCGCGCCTTTACAATGTAGGTGTTGGGCATCAGATTATTGAAAATTGGTCCCTGCCATGGGCCAAATCCACCACCATTGTCAATACTGAATTCGTAGGCACTTGAAAGTCCGGTTATCTGTATCCTGCCCGGTACGCCACAAACAAAGTCATTTTTAACAAAGCTTTGGGTAATCGTACTTTTCTTAACCTTGAAATAATAGGGCTGGCCATTGGCCACGACCCTAAACTCGCCCCCTGTCGTGGCAGAGATACCACTGGCGTCAAGATTAAATGTGGAACCCGTGCCCACTGTGGTGTAACATGAACCCGTAGTATTCGGACAGTTTTGGTTAATATCGGGACTACATGAACCGCCCAATTTCTGCCAAGAAATAGGACCTGAAGCACCGGAAAGTGAAATCGTTCGATCGTCGGAATCACCACATAGGTTGAATCGGGCGACGGTAGCACCATCGTTACTACAGGTTACCACATCATCTGCCCCCAGAATAATAGTAGCGAACATCGGCGCAGCCGCACTAATATCCGCAGCACTTTTAGTTACCGTGGTTTCCTTGAGCTCAGGCACAGCTTTGGCAGTCTCTTTCATTTCCGGCGAAGCAACCTCCTTTATAACGGAAGCGACCTCAGTGAAAATGGCGTGGACCTTAGTATTGGCGATGGCTGTGGTACCTACTGCAGAAAAAATAAGCAATATGAGGGCATACAAAAGTTGCCGTGGTTTTTTTGGAAGCATAGGTTAAGTCGTATTTGGGCAAGAACAGGCGCGATTTGGGTGGCGACAAATTCTTCGTGTAATTTTATGAACTTATAAAAATCTGTTTATCTTTAGCCTTGAGACCGTCTCTACAGTCATCTTAATACTACATTTAACGTCAAATCATGAAAAATAGTGTACTTCTTCTTGGTCTATCCATTCTAACCTTCAATCTATCTTGTGCACAGGATACTGTAAACAAGGTAGATACACCTGAAAAAATACCGTTTACGGCAGAATTATTAATCGATGAAATACCCGTTCCATGGGGAATGGCGTTCTTGCCTGACGGTAGTATGCTAGTGACCGAAATCTCGGGGGATCTTATTCATTATAAGGATGGACAAAAAACTAAGGTCTCTAACGCGCCGAAAGTCTATAAAAGAGGCCAAGGCGGACTTTTGGATGTTGCCACGCACCCTGATTATGAAAATAAGGGATGGATCTATATTTCGTATGCTTCGGATGAAGGCAAGGAAAAAGGGGGACATACGGCTTTGATGCGCGCCAAATTAAAGGATAACGCGTTGGTAGATATCGAGCAATTGTACAAGGCCACACCGAATACCACCAAGGGCCAGCACTTTGGATCTCGTATCGCTTTCGACAATGACAGCTATCTCTTTCTTTCTATTGGGGAGCGTGGCGACCGCGATCACAATCCCCAGGATATCACTAGGGATGGTGGAAAAATCTACCGCTTCAACGATGACGGTAGTATTCCCGAGGATAATCCCTTCGTCGGTACGGATGGTGCGAAAACAGCTATTTACAGCTATGGACACCGGAATCCTCAGGGCTTGGCAAAAAATCCGGAAACCGGGGAAATTTGGGATAACGAACACGGTCCCCAAGGCGGTGACGAAATTAACATTATCGAACCGGGCGCGAACTACGGATGGCCTGTGGTCACCTACGGCATCAACTACAGCGGCACCCCGATTACCGACAAGACCGAAATGGAAGGTATGACCCAGCCCATCCACTATTGGGTACCCAGTATTGCGCCTAGTGGAATGGCCTTTATTTCTTCGGATACATATGGGGCTGATTGGAAAGGAAGCGTGCTGGTCGGCTCCTTAAAATTCCAATACCTTGAACGTCTGGCGATGGACGGACACACGGTGACCAAACGGGAAGAACTCATGCCCGGTTTGGGTCGCGTACGCAATGTGGAGGAAGGACCGGATGGTTTGATTTATGTGGCCGTCGAGGGGAAGGGAGTATACAAGTTAGTTCCGAAGAAATAATTGCGAGGAGTGTGCCTTTAGGCGAACGACGCGGCAATCTGTTGAACATTCTAGTAGGTTCAACAGATTACAGCGTCGCCTTAAAGATTTTGCCGGGTTCAACAGATTGCCGCGCTTCGCTCGCAATTACCGATACCAACAACCTAATAGAAAATAGCAATGAAAACATTCCTACTAATCTATTTTTCTGCCATTATTACACTATCCCTCTACCTCTTCCAAAATCAAGACGCAGCGCTTGCGGAAAGTATGCAGCGGGGCAGTGAAATTTATTCGGACTTCTGCGTAACCTGTCATTTGCAGGAAGGCGAGGGCGTGACGAACACCTTTCCCCCACTTGCGGGCGCGGATTATCTGATGGCCAATCGGGAAGCCAGTATCCGAGGCGTAAAATTCGGGCAGCAACAAGAAATTGTAGTGAACGGCGTCACCTACAACACCGCCATGCCCGATCCGGGACTGGAAGCCGAGGAGGTCGCCGATGTCATGAACTACATTCTTAATTCTTGGGGAAATGTTTCGGAGGAAATGGTGACCGTAGCGGAGGTCGAGAGCGTTTCTGAGAATTGAATATCCCCAGTAATTGCGCCCCAAACCCCCACTAGAAAACGGAGTTGAGTAATCTATTGAAGACTCTGAACGGCCTCAACAGATTGCTGCGGTTTTCATTATGCCGGGTGCTAGAATTGCCACGTCGCATTCATGATTTTTCCGGGTTCAAACTACTATATTGCTCGCAATTACTGCGGCCGGCTACCTCCCCGCCTCCAACGCCGCCTTTACGGAACCATGCTTTTTCAACAACTGCTCCGCCGCGCTGTAATCCACGTTCAGCCCTTCCATTACATAGCGCGTACCTCGATCGACGAGTTTGTTGTTACTAAGCTGCATGTTGACCATCTTGTTGCCTTTGACCCTTCCGATCTTTATCATTAATGCGGTGGAGATCATGTTCAATACTAATTTTTGGGAGGTGCCACTTTTCATACGGGTGCTTCCGGTCACGAATTCCGGACCTACATTGACGGCGATTCCGATGTCTGCAGATTCGTCCAAAGGCGAACCCGGGTTATTGGTAATTCCCGCGGTCAATAGTCCGTTTTTCTTGGCATCATCGATTCCTCCAAGAACGTATGGGGTCGTACCGGAAGCCGCGATACCTACAACGACATCATGGGCATCGAGGGCATGGGCCATCAAATCATGCCAAGCTTGTTTCGTGTCATCCTCGGCATGCTCCACGGATTTCCTGATGGCGGTATCCCCTCCGGCGATAATTCCAATGACCCGGGTATGCGGCATTCCGTAGGTAGGAGGAATTTCAGAGGCATCCAAAACACCCAACCTCCCACTGGTACCCGCCCCGATATAGAATAAACGCCCGCCCCGTTCAAAACGTTCGGCCAAAGCATCGACCAATTTCGTGATTTCGGGAATGGCCAATGCCACGGCATCCGCCACTTTTCTATCCTCTTCATTCATTTTGGTCAGGATGGAAAGGGTATCCAACTGCTCTAGATTATCGTGGTTCGAGGGGGTTTCTGTGATTTTTTTATACATCTTTAAAGGGTTGTGGATTGTAGTTGGACTTATAATAACCGAATATCATGTTCCCGGAACGGATTCAAAAGTTTGTTTTCAGGATGTAACTCCGTTATCATCGTATTAATGGCATTGATCTCACAGGTCTTGTAGCGATGCTGAGAGTTCAATTTTTCGGAGATGGATAAAAGTACCGTTTTTTTGGCGCATTTGATGACGGCTTTTTTTACCTGAACAATATCCCAATCAAATTCGGTCAATCCATATTGGGAGTCTACGTAGCCCGTGCCTATAAAACTGTAATCTACCTTAATTTCGGAGAGATTGTGTATGGCGTTGGCGCCGATTGCGGTTTGGGATTCCTTAGAAACTTGTCCACCTACCATGATTACGGTAACATTGGGTTTAGTCAACAGTTCCATAGCGACCGGAAGGCTATGGGTAAAACAGGTTAGGTCAAGTTCGGTCGGCAATAACCGGGCCAGCTCCAAACAGGTGGTACCGCCGTCGACAAAGATTACGGCCCCGTCTTTAAGCAATGCCAGGGCTTTTTGGGCTATGGTACTTTTGTCCTCCAGCCTATAAATATTATTGTTTCGGGTGCTGTTCGTGGTAAACCCCAACGATATGGCACCGCCATGTACCTTGCGCAGCTTGTGGTCGCCATCGAGTTCCTTTACATCGCGACGAATGGTATCAATGGAGACATCCAATGCCTCGGCGATGTCAGTGAGCAATATCCGGTTGTGAAGCTCGACCTCGCTTAAAATAGTCTGTTGGCGTTCTTCTTTTAGCATTTTGGATGTTTAAAATTTATGTTTGAATTTTTTTATACAATCCTATCCAACGAACAAAAATCAGTTTGTAACTTTAATTCTCGTTCAAAGATAAGAATTAAAACAATATGCCGTTTTTTACAGTTTTAAATCTTGAAAATCTAAAAACTAGCAAAAAGACGCAAAATAAGAAGCATAAAACTGCAATACATTCATTTATTAGCTACATTTGCAGTTCCGTCCAAAAACACAGAAAAATATGAAAACAGTTTTACAAAAGAAAAATATAGATATCGGCTACAAACCGGTCGGCCAATTCGAGGAGACCCGTTTTGAGAAAATCCATAATGTAATTTTCTCCGATTCTAACGAGGCTTCGATAAAGGTTGCGGAAGAAATTGCGGCCCTTATCCGCAAAAAACAGGCGGCTGACAAACAATGCGTGTTGGGTCTGGCCACGGGTTCTTCCCCCCTACGGGTTTATGAAGAGCTGGTACGGATGCATAAGGAAGAGGGACTCAGCTTTTCGAACGTTGTCACTTTCAACCTCGACGAGTACCTTCCCATGGAAAAGGAAAACCGCCAGAGCTACTGGTATTTTATGCACGAAAATTTGTTCGACCATATCGATATTCCAAAAGAAAATATCAATATACCTGATGGAACGGTTGAAGGCGATGCCGTAATCGACTATTGCCTATCCTATGAAGAAGAAATCAAAAAGCATGGGGGACTCGATTTCCAACTATTGGGTATTGGTCGTACGGGACATGTCGGTTTTAACGAACCGGGATCCCATTACAACTCCGGTACGCGGGTAATTACATTAGATTATATCACTCGCGTAGATGCCGGTCCTGCTTTTTTCGGTATTGACAATGTTCCGCGAAAGGCCATTACCATGGGAATCGCTACGGTACGCAATGCCAAACGCATCGTCTTGCTCGCTTGGGGGCAGAACAAGGCAGAAATTATTCAGGAGACGATAGAAGGCGAAATTTCATCCGCAGTTCCGGCAACCTATCTTCAGGAGCACAAAAACTGTACGTTCGTTCTTGATACCGGGGCGGGTAACCTGCTTACCCGAAACAAAACGCCTTGGTTGGTCGATGAATCGTTGGAATGGACGGAAGAACTCACCGGAAAGGCCGTAGTCTGGCTCTGCACCCTGACCGGCAAATCCATTTTAAGCTTAACGGACAAAGATTATAACGATAACGGCATGTCTGGCCTATTGGCGTTACAGGATTCCTACGACCTCAATATCAAAATGTTCAATAAGCTACAGCATACCATTAGCGGCTGGCCCGGCGGCAAACCCAATGCCGATGATACCAATAGGCCCGAACGCGCAGAACCTACGAAAAAAAGGGTGATTATATTCAGTCCGCACCCCGATGACGATGTCATTTCCATGGGCGGTACGTTCGATAGATTAATCGATCAGGGCCATGAGGTACATGTCGCCTTTCAGACCTCTGGCAATATCGCCGTATCCGACAAAGAGGCCTTGAAATTTGCCGAGATCTCAAAGCGAATTTACAAATCGACAGAGGCCCAAGAAATTATCGATTACATCAAAGCCAAAAAAGAAAGTAGTTACGACTCGAAACAGGTGTTGCGATTGAAAGGGGATATTCGGAGAGGGGAATCTCTGGCCGCCGTCCGATATCTCGGTCTTGACGATGCCAATGTCCATTTTCTGGACCTTCCCTTTTACGAAACGGGACGCGTCAAAAAGGATCCTCTTTCGGAAGCCGATATCAAGATTATCATCGACATCATTAAAGAGATAAAGCCGCACCAAATTTATGCCGCCGGTGATCTGGCCGATCCCCATGGTACCCATAAGGTATGTCTAGATGCCATATTTGCGGCCATCGAACGCTTAAAATCGGAACCTTTCATGAAAGACTGCTGGGTCTGGTTGTACCGCGGCGCATGGCATGAATGGGATATCAACGAGATCGAAATGGCCGTGCCTATGAGTCCCGGTCAGGTATTGCGAAAGCGGAACGCCATTTTCGCGCACCAATCCCAAAAAGACGGGGTCATGTTCCAAGGCGACGATTCGCGGGAATTCTGGATGCGTGCCGAAGAGCGTAACAAAGAGACCGCCGAGCGCTACCATGCCCTTGGCCTGGCCGATTATGCGGCGATGGAGGCCTTTGTTAGGTATAAGTTTTAATGAAACCACTGAAATTCCGAGAGGAATTTCGGAATCAGAAGCGAAAAAAGAACCGTTTTTGGAACTAGTTCTATGCCTCTTTAGGCACGTTGTCTATATCTAAAGGTCTATTTTTGGATTCAAATAGACCTTTATATTTGCTATATGGTCAAGTATACTCCTCTCTTGCTACTCTTAGTGTTGGTGTTGAATTCTTGTGCGATTTTCAACCCCATCGCGCAACCAGAACGGGAATTTCGTGGGTTTTGGGTCGCCACAGTGGTAAATATCGACTGGCCCAAAAGTGGTTCCGACCCCGTCGAAAAGCAGAAAGCGGATTACCTGAAAATCCTCGATTTTTACGATAGTCTCAACTTCAATGCGGCCATCGTTCAAGTGCGCACGGCGGGAGACGCTTTCTATGCCTCCAAATATGCCCCATGGTCACGATTTTTAACAGGGGAAGAAGGTAAAGCTCCCCAAACGGATGAAAGTATTTTGGGATGGATGATAGCGGAAACGCATGCAAGGGGCATGGAGTTCCACGCTTGGTTGAATCCCTATCGAGCGACTTTTGATCTGAATACGGAAATTTTGAGTCCGGAGCATGATTACCACCGGCATCCGGAATGGATGCTGAAATATGGAAAAAAATACTATTATGACCCCGGCCTGCCGGACGTGCGTGAACGCATGGTCTCGGTTATCGACGAGCTGGTCTCCAATTTTGATATCGACGCCGTTCATTTCGACGATTATTTTTATCCCTACACCATTACCGGTGAGGTTTTTGGCGATTCGCTGAGTTTTGATAAATATGCATCCGAAAATCAATCGATGGGGGATTGGCGGCGTAGCAATATCAATCTTTTGGTCAAGTACAGCTATGAAATCATAAAGGCCCGAAAGCCTTGGGTGCAGTTCGGTATCAGTCCCTTTGGCGTTTGGAAAAATAAATCCACAGATCCGAGAGGTTCGGATACACAAGCGGGACAGACCACCTATGAAAACCTCTACGCCGACCCCCTGCTTTGGATGAAAAGAGGATGGCTTGACTATTTGGTGCCGCAAGTGTACTGGAGCATGGACCTACCGGTTGCATCCCACCGTAAGATTGTGCACTGGTGGGCCGAAAACACCACAAACAGTAATCTCTACATAGGTAACGGACCCTATAAAATTCGCAATAATAACGACAAGGCATGGGACAAAAAGAACGAACTGCCCAAACAGTTGCGATTCGCCAGAGATACGAAAGGGGTTCAGGGCAATGCTTTTTTCAGTGCCAAAAGCCTGATGGAAAGTAAAGCGGATGTAGTCAAACACCTGCGCCGAAAATACTATAAGCGAGAAGCCCTTCCCCCAACATCTCCGTGGATGTCCGGTCGAGCAACGGCCCATCTTGAAATTAAATCTACACAAAAGACCAACGACGCTATCGTCATTAATTTTAGGGATTTAAAACCCTTTCAATTTATTACGATTTATCCATCAGTAAAGAAATTACAATCCCGTTATCCGATTAAAAAGCTGCTGGTAAAATTCCCAATAGTCGATAGCAGCTCGATAATTCTTCCCAAGAGAATCCTTGGAAAACGAAAACAGATTGCGGTAATTTTAATTGATCGATTTGGTCGTGAATCCGAACCAATCGTTGTAGATTTAAGATAAAATTGAACAAAAACTAACAATTTGATCAAAAAAGACAAATGGGCCTGGGCCTGGGTGCCCGTCCTCTACTTCACGCAGGGGCTGCCCTATGTACTGGTGGTGACCGTATCGGTAATCATGTATAAAAAACTGGGTGTCAGCAACGAAGATATCGGGCTGTACACCAGCTTGCTCTATCTTCCCTGGGTTTTGAAACCCTTATGGAGCCCTTTCGTTGACCTCAAAAGCACCAAACGGAAGTGGTTTTTAGGGATGCAGTTGTTGATAGCGATTGCCCTATTGGGTGTAGGATTGACCCTACCGACCAGTATGTTCTTTACCACTACCCTAGCCTGCTTTTGGATGGCCGCCTTCGCCTCCGCGACCAACGATATCGCCTCGGATGGTTACTATATGATCGGACTTACGGAACAAAAGCAGTCCTTTTTCGTCGGTATGCGAAGCACCTTTTACCGTCTAGCCATGGTTACGGGCGAAGGTCTTATCGTAGTTATTGCGGGGTTTCTGGAAAACGAGTACGGCGATAATACCAAAGCCTGGAGCATCACCATGACTGCGGCCGCATTTTTGATGCTGGCCTTGACCGTAGCCAACTTTTTTACGACTCCTAAATTCGAATCCTCTACCGCTATCACCCAGGCCAAACCTAAAGGGTTTCTTGCCGTTTTCGCATCCTTCTTCCAAAAAAAGAATATTGGCATCGCCTTGGCATTCATCTTGACTTTTCGATTGGGCGAATCGCAATTGGTGAAAATGGCAGCGCCTTTTTTGTTGGATGCTCCCGAAAAAGGAGGCTTGGGCTACTCCACCGAACAACTGGGAACGATTTTTGGCGCAGTGGGGGTCATCTTTCTTTCGCTCGGAGGGATACTTGGCGGTATCCTGATTTCAAGGGACGGCCTGAAAAAATGGATGTTTCCGATGGTACTTTCGCTGAATATACCCAACATTCTTTATGCCGTTCTGGCGATGACCGGTACCACAAATGTTTACGCCGTCACCGCTACCGTTATTTTCGAAAAATTCGGCTATGGCTTCGGCTTTGCCGCCTTTTTAATGTACCTCATCTATGTGGCCGAGGGAAAATCAAAGACCTCCCACTACGCTATCGCCACCGGTTTTATGGCACTGGGCATGATGCTTCCGGGAATGATATCCGGTTATATGCAACAATGGCTAGGGTATGGCGGATTTTTCGTTTGGGTGGTCATCGCCGCCCTACCCGCCGTTTTCTTATTAAAATTTATCGAATATCCCGCGGATTTCGGGAAGAAAACCAACGATGCGGATGCGTAACATAATTTCTTGTACACAATCAAATAAACAGCTCACTCTCAGGGAGAAAGTCGGACAGTTATTTATGCCTTCCGCTTTCATCAATGATACGGAGGAAGAAATACAGAAGTTGGAAAAACTGATCTCTAACCAGGATGTTGGGAGCCTCTGTTTTTTTCATAGCCGCGCCAGTGCGGCGACCAATTTCGAAGGGGTCAAAGCCGTAGTTCATAATGAGAACAGTTATGAGACGCTGAAAAGCCTAATCAAGCGCTATCAAAAGGCGGCCAAATATCCGCTGCTGATTGCCATCGATGCTGAATGGGGCTTGGCCATGCGTATTGAAAACACGCCGCAATATCCCTATGCCATTACCTTGGGAGCCTTGGCGGATGACCAATCCGATTTAATTTATAAAGTCGCGGAGAATATCGCTAAAGATTGCCGGGCAGCAGGCATACATTGGAATCTGTCTCCCTGTGTCGACATCAACAACAATCCCGACAATCCCGTCATCGGCTATCGCTCTTTTGGGGCCGACAAAAACAAGGTGACCGAAAAGGCTTTGGCCTTTATCAAAGGCACGCAAAGCGCGGGTATCCTGACCAGCATCAAACATTTTCCAGGCCACGGCGATACGGCGACGGATTCGCACTTAACCCTTCCGCTTATCGACAAATCGAAAGAGGAACTCTTCGAAAACGAACTGTATCCCTTTCAAAAGTTGATCGATGAAGGCGTGGATTCCGTCATGGTGGGGCACCTTTCCGTTCGGGCACTGTCAGGTGGCAAAATCCAATCTTCAAGTCTATCCAAAAAAATCATCAAAGGAATACTGAGGGAGCATATGGGATACAAAGGCGTGGTCATTTCCGATGCGCTCAACATGCACGCCGTAGCTAAAAATCATCCCCTGAAAGGCGAACTGGAGTGGTTGGCCTTCGATGCCGGCAACGATGTGCTTTGTTTCGCCGAACATATCGCGGAAGGCATCGAAACCATCCTGAAAAATGCCTCCCAAGAACAGATCGAGGAAAGTTTTGAACGGGTCTGGAAGCTAAAAGTGCACACCCAAGTGTCGAGTTCGAGTTCGAGTTCGAGTTCTAGACCAAGTTCGAGTTCAAGTTCAAGTTTGACCTCGAATTCAAACTTAATAAGTCCCAATACATTAAATCGGAAAATTGCTGTGGAAAGCCTGACGCTATACAAAGGTTCGGCAAAGCTCATTTCAGATTTTAGGGAAACTGATTTTTTAGGGGCTTGTTTTCCAGAAAAAATGGATAATCAATTTTTTAAAAATATCAACCCTAATATAGCGTTTAAATCGATTTCATCGTTTGATGGAGTGCTAAAGGAAAGGGCAAACATTCTTTTGGCGCTATTTCCACCGCAGGTAAAACCCACTCATAAATTCGGATTCGCTAAGGAGGAACTTATCTTTATCAACGAACTTATTCAGACTAAAAACGTTGTGCTTTATCTATTTGGAAATCCCTATGTGCTGAACCATATCAATTACGAAAAAACAAAGGCCGTGGTAATCGCCTATCAAAATTTTGAGGTGTTTCAGGAAATTGCTGCGGAACATTTTATGGGCAACTTGGAGGCGAAAGGAAAATTGTCGGTCAAGATAAGAGCGTGAATTGTGAAAGCTCTCCTCCTCTTTTGAAAACAGGCCTACCGGCGAGGCAGGTAGGAGAACAAAAAACAGAAAATGAAAACATACCAAATACTAGGCCTTATGTCCGGCACCTCATTAGACGGGCTCGACCTGGCCTTTTGCCACATCTGGCAGTCGGGCACAGACTGGAAATTCAAGATCAAGGAAACCAAGAGCGTTTCCTATTCTCCTGAATTACAATCAAAATTGCGGAATTCCATTTTTCTCCCCGCAGAGGAACTGTTGAGTTTCCATAATTCCTACGGCACTTGGTTGGGTGAGCAATCCAAGGGCTTTATCGAGGAACACGCCTTGAACGTTGAATGTATTTCCAGTCACGGCCATACCACGCACCACCGCCCCGAAATGGGACTCACCTTTCAAATCGGATCGGGACAGCATTTGGCCAATGCCAGCGGACAAAAGGTCATTTGCGATTTCCGCACGAACGATGTGGCCCTGGGCGGACAGGGCGCTCCGCTGGTACCCATCGGCGATACTTTGTTCTTTGGTGAATACGACTTCTGCCTGAACCTGGGTGGCATTGCCAATGTATCTTTCGACAAAGATGGCCAACGTATCGCCTACGACATCGGTCTGGCCAATATGATCCTGAACCATATTACCCGAAAAAACGGGCTAGATTACGATAAAGGCGGGCAATTGGCAAGTAGCGGAAGGGCAAATAAAGAACTGCTGACCCAGCTGAACCATTTGGAGTACTATCACCTTCCCTATCCCAAATCTACCGGCTATGAATGGTTTGTGGAAAAGGTCGTTCCATTGGTGGATGGCACCGATGATAGTATGGCAAATCCTTTGTGTACCGGAATCCATCATATCTGCGAACAGGTTGCCACTCAGGTGAAGGTCAATTCTCGCAAATCCGACAACCTTCTTTTGGTTACGGGCGGAGGCGCTTTGAACGATTTTCTAATACAGACCCTGCAAGAAAAATTGGGCAGCGACACTCAAGTGGTCGTCCCCGACAAAAAATTGATCGAATTTAAGGAGGCGCTGGTATTTGCCTTGATGGGCGTGCTTCGAACGGAATTGAAAACCAACGTTTTGAGCTCGGTGACCGGGGCTAAGAGGGATTCCTCTAGTGGAGTGGTTTTTTTACCGAGTTGACCTGCAAGTGAAGAAATCAAGGCATTGCAAGTCTATCATAAATCCCTATCTTGTTCCAATCAAAATAAAATCCCATGTCAGAAAAACAAAAACACGCCTCCGCCTATTGGAAAGAAAACGTCCGATATCTCTTTATTCTTTTGACCATTTGGTTCGTCGTTTCCTATGGTGCGGGCATCCTTTTTAAAGATGCCCTGGATAGTATCCGTATCGGCGGCTTCAAACTGGGTTTCTGGTTCGCACAGCAGGGTTCCATTTATGCTTTTGTCATCCTTATATTCGTCTATATCCGTTTAATGAACAAGTTGGATAAGAAGTATGGCTTTGATGAGTAGATTTTTAACCAACTAACCACTACTATTATTTATGGATGTACAAACTTGGAGCTATCTGCTCGTCGGCATTACCTTCGCCCTATATATCGGTATCGCCATTTGGTCGCGGGCCGGGTCGACCAGTGAATTTTATATCGCCGGAGGCGGGGTATCGCCCTTGGCCAACGGTATGGCCACCGCCGCGGATTGGATGTCCGCCGCCTCCTTTATCTCTATGGCCGGTATTATTTCCTTTGCGGGGTATGACGGTTCGGTGTATTTGATGGGATGGACCGGCGGTTATGTACTTCTTGCATTGCTACTTGCGCCGTATCTTCGGAAATTCGGGAAGTTTACGGTTCCCGATTTTATCGGTGATCGGTACTATTCCAAAACTGCCCGTATCGTTGCGGTAATCTGCGCCTTGATCGTATCCTTTACGTATATAGCGGGACAGATGCGCGGGGTCGGCGTGGTCTTTTCCCGTTTTTTAGAGGTGGATATCGATACCGGGGTCGTCATAGGGATGATTATTGTACTGTTTTATGCGGTTTTAGGAGGGATGAAAGGCATCACCTATACCCAAGTCGCGCAATATTGCGTGCTCATATTTGCCTTTATGGTACCGGCCATTTTTATATCCATACAGATGACCGGGAATCCCGTGCCTCAACTGGGTATGGGATCTACCTTGATCGATGGTTCGGGGACCTATTTGTTGGATAAGTTGGATGGATTATCGACAGAGCTGGGCTTCGCCGCCTATACCGAAGGAAAAAAATCCGTTATCGATGTCTTTGCCATTACCTTGGCCCTGATGGTCGGTACAGCGGGTCTGCCCCATGTCATCGTTCGTTTCTTTACCGTAAAACGCGTTAAGGATGCCCGTAAATCCGCCGGATGGGCCTTGCTGTTGATCGCCATTCTATATACCACCGCCCCCGCGGTGGCCATTTTCGCCAAAACGAACCTGATCGACACCGTGAGCGATACCGCATACGCCGATATGCCGGTCTGGTTTAAGAACTGGGAAACTACAGGCCTGTTAACTTTTGAAGATAAAAACGGGGACGGAGTAATACAATACGTGGCGGACGGCCAAGCCAACGAACTAACGATTGATAATGATATCATGGTATTGGCCAATCCCGAGATTGCCCAACTACCGGCTTGGGTCATCGGCCTTGTGGCGGCAGGCGGACTCGCGGCGGCGTTATCTACGGCGGCCGGTTTGCTCTTGGTAATCTCCGCCTCGGTATCGCACGATTTGATTAAAAAAACCTTTCGACCCGATATTTCGGAGAAGGGCGAACTTTGGGCGGCCCGTATTTCTGCCTCCGTAGCGGTGATCATCGCCGGATATTTCGGGATTAATCCCCCCGGATTTGTAGCGGCTGTCGTAGCCTTGGCCTTCGGTTTGGCGGCGGCCTCGTTCTTTCCCGCCATCATCTTGGGCATTTTTTATAAAAGAATGAACAAAGAGGGTGCCATTGCGGGCATGATTGTCGGTATCGTGTCCATGCTCCTGTACATGATGAAATTTAAATTCGACATGTTCGGAGGAGGTACTCCTGATGACTGGTGGTTCGGAATATCACCAGAGGGATTTGGATCTGTAGCCATGGTCTTTAATTTCGCAGTGGCCATTGGCGTCATGCAATTCACACCGGACCCACCTTTACTCGTGCAAGAAATTGTAGAGGATATCCGTATTCCCAGTGGGGCAGGTGAGGCTACGGGGCATTGAATTTAATTGGACAGTAACCAGATTTTTCAGTAACTTCCCTGTTACTAATTGAGTTCTTATCCCTTAAAGAAATTTTTACTAAATATAACCAGAGATAATTGAAATTAGGAAACTGTATAAATCCCTTTTTACAATTAGCCTTATAATGCATTAACTATTTCCAGACATGAGCAACTATCACATTAAACACCTAGAAGAATATTTTCAAGTGTACCGAAAATCCGTCAGAAACCCCGAAAGTTTTTGGGAAGAAATCGCGGAAGAGCATTTCTTATGGCGTAAAAAATGGGACAATGTGCTGGATTGGGATTTTTCAAAACCCGAAATCAAATGGTTCGAGGGGGCGAAACTCAATATTACGGAGAACTGCATCGACCGCCACCTGACCACCCGTGGCGAAAAGACCGCCCTGCTTTTTGAACCCAACGATCCAAATGAAGCCGCAGAGCACATTACCTATCGCCAATTGCACGAACGGGTCTGCCGAATGGCGAACGTTCTGAAAGATCACGGTATCAAAAAAGGGGATCGGGTCTGTATCTATTTGCCCATGATTCCCGAACTGGCCATTTCACTTTTGGCCTGCGCGCGTATCGGGGCCATCCATTCCGTGGTGTTTGCGGGATTCTCTTCCAATGCGTTGGCAAGCCGTATCAATGATTCAGATTGTAAAATGGTATTGACTTCGGATGGTTCTTATCGTGGTTCAAAAACCATAGATTTAAAGGGAATCGTGGACAGAGCCTTGAACGACTGCCCTAGTGTCGAGAATGTATTAGTGGTCAATCGTATCAACAGCGACATTGAAATGAAAGAAGGAAGGGACAAATGGCTGCAACCCCTATTAGATGCAGCCTACTCAGATTGCGTCGCCGAGATTATGGACGCCGAAGATCCGCTATTCATTCTTTATACCTCAGGTTCGACGGGTAAGCCTAAAGGTATGGTGCATACCACTGGCGGTTATATGGTCTACACGGCCTACACGTTCAAAAACGTATTTCAGTACCGTGAAAATGATATTTACTGGTGTACCGCGGATATCGGCTGGATTACCGGACATTCCTATATTGTCTACGGCCCCTTGGCCAATGGCGCCACCACAGTGATGTTCGAAGGCGTGCCATCGTACCCAGATTTTGGCCGGTTTTGGGATGTCATTGAGAAGCACAAAATCAATCAATTCTACACCGCCCCGACCGCCATTCGTGCGCTGGCCAAACAAAGTCTTGAATTTGTCGAAAAACACGATCTCTCGAGCCTAAAAGTTTTGGGTTCCGTTGGTGAGCCTATCAATGAAGAGGCCTGGCACTGGTACAATACCAATGTCGGCAAACACAATAGCCCCATCGTCGATACGTGGTGGCAAACGGAGACTGGAGGCATCATGATTACACCGATTCCTTATGTAACACCTACCACGCCCACCTACGCGACGCTACCCTTTATCGGCGTACAACCTGCACTTATGGATGAAGATGGCAAAGAGCTCAAGGGCAACAAGGTAGAGGGACGCCTTTGCATCAAATTTCCTTGGCCGGGTATGGCCCGTACCATTTGGGGCAACCATGATCGCTATCGGGACACTTATTTTTCAGCCTATAAGGATATGTATTTTTCTGGGGACGGGGCGCTTAGGGATGCTGTAGGTTATTACCGTATCACCGGCCGCGTCGATGATGTAGTTATCGTTTCGGGACACAATTTAGGCACCGCTCCCATCGAGGATGCCATCAACGAACATCCTGCGGTGGCGGAAAGCGCCATTGTCGGTTTCCCACATGATGTGAAAGGTAATGCACTTTACGGTTTCGTCATCTTAAAAGAAATAGGGGAAAGCAGGGACCGTGACAACCTGAGAAAGGAAATCAACCAACAGATTACCGAACATATCGGTCCGATTGCCAAGTTGGATAAAATCCAATTCGTTTCGGGACTTCCCAAAACCCGGAGTGCCAAAATTATGCGGCGCATCCTAAGAAAAATTGCTTCAAAGGATACGTCAAATCTTGGGGATACCAGCACCTTGCTAAACCCGGAGGTAATCGAGGAAATTATGGAAAACTCGCTTTAGGAGCGCATTAGGCGGTAGCTATGACCCGCCTCCTCCTGACCAGCAACATAATGCCCAACGATATCAATCCACAAAGGGCCAGGCCGACGAACATCGGCCAAACCGTTTCCTGCACAAAACTGCCGATATAATTGGCAATAGGAACGGCCATGATCGTGGATACAAAACCGTTAATCGCCGCCCCAATGCCCGCGATATGCCCGATAGGTTCCATCGCGATAGAACGAAAATTACCCCATAAAAAGCCGAGACAGAAAAACTGGGTGAACAAAAACAACACGAGCACCACCACATTCGGATTCGGACTGCCGTAAAAAACGATGACGTAGGTGACCGCAATCGCGCAAAATGCGGTTTGTGCCATCAAGGCCAACCTTCGCATACCAAAGCGCATCACCAAAGTGCCGTTCAAAAATGTGGATAACCCAACGGAAGATGCCAATCCCGCAAAAATATAGGGAAAAGAAGCTGCGAGTCCGTATTGGTCTTCAAAAACGTGCTGCGACGCACTTAAATAGACCAAAAATGCTCCCGTAATAAATCCCGAGGTGAAGGTAAAAGCAACCGTTTCCTTATATTTCAAATATTCCCGGAGTCCGTTTACAAAAACCTTTCCGGAAAAGGCAATCTTGTACTGTGGCCTCAAGGTTTCTACCTGCCGCTTCCAGAACCAAATGGCGACCACCAAGGCAAAAAAGAGCTGTACATAGAAAATAGCTTCCCATCCATAAGCATCCATAATCCATTTGCCGATAGCCGGGGCGACCACTGGGATCAAAATAAAAAAGGCGGTAACGAACGACATTATCCTGGCCATGTAATCGCCCTTATAGGTATCTCGAATGATGGAGATAGCAATAGTACGCGGTGCCGACAGCCCGATACCCTGCAATATCCGCCCAATAATCATAATTTCCAATGAGGGTGCGAATACGCAAATGGCACTCGCCACGGCAAAAAGTCCGAAGCCCATGTAAACAATGGGTTTTCGACCAAAACTGTCGGACAGCGGACCAAAGAACAGTTGCCCGACGCCCAATCCCAGAAAAATCATGGTAATCAACAACTGGTTTTCCGTTGGATCGAGACTGTTGATGGTAATTCCGATACTTGAAATTGCAGGCAACAACGCATCGATGGCCAAGGCAACGATCGACATCAAAGAGGCCATTAACGCGATAAACTCAAAGTTGGGTTTTACATTTTCTTTTTGCATCCGGCAAAAGTAGTGCAAGGGATTCGCAACTGAAATGGAATTGAAAGATTAAGTTGAGGGTTTTAGTTTTTCTGATGTGATTTTATCCTGGGAATCAAAAGCAGTTCCCTTTGTCGGCCGTTGACGTATCGGAAACCTTCCGCTCCGTAAAATCCCGCTTCTTCGAGCATGATGCGAATATCCCGTTTCCATTCGTTAACGGTTATGGTGGTATTCAGCTCAATGGCATAAACGGTATTCTCATTCAAAGGGTAGCTTTCCCCATCGGCGGCCATCACTCCGCCTTGGGAATCCCACATACCAATAGTTGTCCCGGCGGAATGGCCGTATAATCCCAAAGGATGTGTGTAAATCGAGGGTCGCAACCCCGCCGCTTTTGCCTCTTGCAATGAATTTGCCAAGATTTCATTTCCGGTACGTCCTTTTTTCATGTTTTGGGTGAGGAAATCCTGCACCGTATTTCCAACTTTCAATGCTTCCTTTAAAAATTCCGGAGCCTCTTCTTCGCCAGATTTCAAAACGTAGGCCAGTTCTTGGCAATCGGTATTCAGCCGTAAATAGGTAATACCGAAATCACAATGTACCAGATCTCCCGGCAGTATCACGGTATCATCCGGGCGATTGGAAAACGAATAGCCATGCCCGACAACAGCGTCATGGCTGCGTTGCACATCGACCGTTGGGTGAAACCAGGTGTTCAATCCCATATCCGTCACCTTTTGTCGCATCCACCATTCGACTTCACTGGTAGTCGTTATGCCCGGGGTAATCACTTTTTCGGAAAAGGCCTCAGCTATGATATCATGTGTAATATCGACCAATTGACTGTATATGATCATCTCACGTTCGGTACGGGTCTCGATCCATCGTACGGCCAAAGGCTCGGCGGAAACCACATTTTTATGTAACTTTTTCGGAAGCCTATCCATAAAAGCCTCATAATCCGTTTTGTCAAGGCCATCGGCAATCTTGAAATCTTCAGAAAAATTCAATCCGATTTTCTTCGGATTACGGACTTCGATCAACTGCATCAGGCGTTTCCACTGGTCCGGCTCCTTCTCCTTGTCCCACGCCGATTTTATCTGATCGCCTACGTTGTACCTAGCCACCGCCAGTTTCTCGAAAGTGTTGTTCTCCGCGTTCCTGTAAAACAAAAGAATCGTTCTTCTTCGTGCATTGAGCCATGTAGCGGGCAGCATAGTCCGCAAAACGGGGTCTTCGTTGTATTCCCGGGAGATGACTACCCACATATCGATGTCCGTTTCATCCATCAATTTAGGTAACAGCGTATCAAAACGATCGGCGAGGATTTCATCGACTATCCTGGCCCGTTCGACTTCGGGTAAAATTCGCTGGGCGTTTAGGGAAACAACGATTGAAAGACAGCTAAGAAGGATGGCTTTTTTCATGGGAATATCGTTTTCAGAGTTTCGCCTCGTTTAATTTTTCCACTTTGGGTCTGCTGGAATTCAGAAACTGTAAATATTTCTTTGGGCACTTCAAATTTATTCAGAGGCTTTAGCAATTTGATTTCCTGAAACAATTGTTTTTCCTCAATTTCCCCTTCCATGACCAACACCAGTTTTTGTCCCAATGCTTCATCGGGAATTCCAGCCACAAAAAAACGATAGGGGATAACGGTGGCCAACTTAGCCTCGATCTGTTCCGGAAACAGCTTGACACCACCGGAGTTGACGACATTATCGAACCGCCCTATCCAGTTGAATTCTGTTTTGGAAATCAGTTCGACTACATCGTTGGTTACAACGGGAGCATCGGTAATTGTTGGCGCAACTATGACCAGACAGCCTCTTTCATCAGTCGATAGCCTTACGTTCGGCAAGGTCTTGAAAGAGGGGTTGTGAACTTGGGCATCGACTGTGCTTCGACCTTGCCCTGTAGGGTCGCTCAGCCTGAAATTTAATTTTTTCAATGCGATATGGGTAATGGTCTCTGTCATCCCATACGTTTCAAAAATGGCGGTGGAAAAGTTTCTGGCCGTTAGTTCCTGTTCCGTAGATCGTGCTTGCGCCTGTATTTGGACCTTTTGGCCCTGCCGTTCCGGCGGGCGAGCTCTATCTTGAACTTGGGATTGAACTTTACGGGACAACGGTGCCCCCCCGACAATTAAAATATTAATCCGATCAAGGTCATGCAAAGAATTTTCAAGCTGCAGCGGCACCATCGCACCAAAAGTATAGGTTTTGTTGGGTATGCCGTCAAGCGGGTTAGAAGAAGGGGTTACATAGTCGAGCTCCAGCCCAATTACCATCGCCCTGACCAGCATCATCTTACCCGCAATGTAGGTCGCGGGCAGGCAAAGTAAAGCGGTATCGCCCGGAAGCAGTCCGAAAAATTCACCGGTGGCCAGGGCGGAGTTGACCATATGCCGTTTCTGTAGCATAATAGGCTTGGGCTTACCAGTCGAGCCTGAAGAATGCACTTGCAAAGTCGGACTATCATCTAACCAATCCAGCAGAAAGTCACCGATTTCTTTCTCGAAAGTTTCGCCTTCCTTAATCAAGCTGTAGGCGACTTCCTTGAGTTCGTCATGCGATAACGAAATGCCATTCAACTTAAAATGGCTATGGATTTTCCGGTAAAGTGGTTTCATCGGTATGTTCTGCTAAAAAAAGTTCTTTCGAGGGGACTTTGCCGGTTAAGCGTTCTTTCCAGTTGTTCCATTTATATTTTCGCGAGAAGATAAATAATAGGATGGGATAAATTGCAAAAACCGGTATCAAAACATCCCATCCGAAAACGGGCTCCGAAACATCAAGGTAGAGGGAATCGGTCTGAAAAGCCGTCCAATCGGCAGTTACGAGAAGTGCAGCGGTGAGGTTGTTCGCCGCATGAAATCCAAGGGAGAGTTCCAGACCTTCATCCATCAAAGTAAGTATCCCTAGGAAAAAACCGGTACCGATATAGTAAACCAAAATACCATACCCCAATTTTTCGACCTCGGGATTGAAAAGATGTGCCAGTCCGAAAAGCAACGAGGTTACCAGTAAAGGTAACCATCTATTTTTGGCCATTACACCCAAACCTTGCATCAAATAGCCCCGCATATAATATTCTTCCATACTGGTCTGAATGGGTATCATCACTATCGCAATTACCGCTAGAACTAAAAAGGGTTCCAGTTTAAAGTTGAAAACATAATCTTCCGGTGAAAGTTGGATATCAATAATTATAAAAAGGGTAGATATCACCGTCCATAACCCAAAAGCCCAAGCTATTCTGCCCCAATCAATTCGTTTTCTGGAGGTCGTCAATTGTGTAATACTTTGCTTATGCACAAATTTTACAAACACGAACAGCGACAGCAGCCCGATCGCAAACATCAACAACATATAGAATAAAAACGGATTTGTTCCCAATACCTTGGCCATCGCACCAAGGTCACCGCTTGCCAAGACCGATATTGAATCGGCTTTAAGCACTAAAGCGGCAATTAACGGAACACCGCCCAAAATTTGCCAACAAAAGAATACGGCCAAGATACCCACAACATATCTCCATGACTCAGTTAAACCCTTGTACGCCTGCGCTATATACATAATTTATCGATTAAATCGGTTTCCCAATATTTATCCTTTTTATAAAACAATTGGCCACTTTCTATTTCAAGCGGACTTTCAAAATTATTGGTATACAGACTTCCCGTACCCAATCCCTGAGGCATTTGACTATGTAACGTGTACGTCCATTGGGCAATGGCGTTCAAACCGACATTACTTTCAAGGGCACTGGTGATCCACCATCCGATGGCTTGTTTTTCGGCCAGATCGATCCATTCCCGGCTTCCCCGATAGCCCCCAACAAAACTTGGCTTAAGAATGAGGTACTGCGGTTTGATGGTTTGCAGCAGGGTTTGCTTTTTCGTTACGTTGCTTACCCCGATCAATTCTTCGTCCAAAGCAATCGGAATCGGTGTGACCTCGCAAAGACGGCGCATGGCTTCGGGGTTGCCTTGCCGGATGGGCTGTTCTATGGAATGCAGATCGTATTGCGCCAATATATGGAGCTTATCAAGCGCATTCATTGGATTAAAAGCGCCATTGGCGTCGACCCGTAGTTCAATCTCTTCTTTGGAATATTTTCTTCGGATGGATGCCAACAACGAAACCTCGGTTTCGAAATCAATCGCCCCGATCTTTATTTTGATACAACGGAAGCCTTCCGCCAATTTTTGTTGGATCTGTTCGTGCATAAACTCTTCGTCGCCCATCCAGATCAGTCCGTTTATGGGAATGGGACGGCCTTTTTCCAAAAAATCGGATGTAAAAAGTATAAAAGGATTTTGGGATTTTAAGGATAAAAAAGCTTGCTCCACCCCGAATTGAATGCTCGGAAAATCGGATAAGGCGTCCCAAAGCGCATCGCGTCCCAAGGCAATATTAGCGCAGGCCCAGGCAAGTTTTTCCTCATATCCGTCGACATCATCAAAACTCAATCCCCTTAAAAGACCACATTCGCCAATGCCCTTTTTACCGTTTTCCTCCAAAACCAAAAACCAAGTTTCCTTCTGGCGGAGCAGCCCACGCGAAGTTCCGCTGGGGCGTTTAAAATCGAGGATATATTTTTTATAGGATGCTTTCATGCAATGGCCAAATTTAAGTATATTTCAAGAATGGCAACACTTGAAAACAAAACAATATGGATTACCGGCGCATCGTCGGGTATCGGTGAGGCTTTGGCCTATGCCCTGAGCGAGCGAGACTGTAAATTGATTTTATCCTCTAGAAAAAAGGATGCGCTCGAAAAGGTCCAAAAGCAATGTGCCCATCCCGAAAATGTAAAGATTGTTCCGTTGGATGTTTCGGATTTCGATACCCTATCTGAAAAAGCCATCGCCGCACAAGCCGCTTTTGGGGGTATCGATATATTGATCAACAATGCGGGCATCAGCCAACGTTCTTTGATTATCGATACCGATCTGGAGGTCTACAAAAGGATTATGGACGTTGATTTTTTCGGCGCTGTTGCTCTTTCAAAGGCAGTACTCCCCGATTTTGTGAAACGTAAAAAAGGCCATTTCGTCACGATCAGCAGCTTGATGGGCAAGTTTTCTTCGCCCCAACGCTCCGGTTATTGTGCCGCAAAGCATGCGCTGCACGGATTTTTCGATGCCCTGCGGATGGAACATACCAAAGATAATATTGACGTAACCTTGGTCTGTCCCGGTTTTGTACGCACCAATGTGGCGAAGAATGCGCTCAAGGGCGATGGCAGTCCGAAAAACGAACAAAGCGAATCCATCGCGAACGGAATTCCCGTGGCGGTCGCCGCGCAAAAGATAATCCAAGCCGTCGAACGTAAAAAGCTTGAGGTCTATATGGGCCAAAAGGAAGTTTTCGGGGTGTATTTGAAACGATTTTTTCCCACACTTTTACATAAGGTGGTTTCGAATCGGAAGATTACATGAAATTAAACCCGTAGCGAACCCCATCAACATTGCTATCGACGTTCAGGGGCGTTTCGAAGCGGGTGGCAACTTAAAATTGAACCAGTAGCGAACCCCACCAAAATTGTTATCGACATTCAAGGTCGTTTGAAGCTGGTTCGCCAAGCGGTTCATCAGGCGAATACCCATGGAAGCATTGGTGTGTTCATCGTTGTCTTCAGGTAGACCGATACCATTATCGGAATACTCGAAATAGCCCTCCTGATCGTCGGTCTTACGAATCTGAATGGAAATTTTATCGGCATCGTTATCTTCCGGAAAAGCATATTTGAAGGAGTTTGAAACCAGTTCGTTAAGGATAAGCCCAAAAGGAATCGCCCGGTCGATATCGAGCTCCACCCCTTCGGCATCGATGGTAATCTCGATATTGTGGCCGCCCTTTCGGTAAACGGACTGAACACTGTTGATCAGGCTCTCGATATAGCTTTGCATCTCGATTACGGAAAGATCTTCGTTCTGATAGAGTTTCTGATGTATCAGTGCCATGGCCTTTACACGGCTCTTGCCCTCCTCCAGTGCCTCGATGGCGGCCTTGCTCCTCGTATTTTTAGTCTGCAGGCTTAATAGACTCGACACCATCTGTAGATTGTTCTTCACCCGGTGGTGAATTTCCTTTAAAAGGGAATCTTTTTCGACCAACGAGTTCTCGATGATGTATTTCTGCTCGGCGATCAAGCGTTGGCTTTTGATACTCTTGAGGTAGGCATAAACAAGGCCGGCGAAGCCCAAAAGCGTAAAAAAGAAGGAGATTAATACCAATTGGCTCGTACGCCTTTGTTCGTTCATATCTTTATATGATTTTTCAAGGTCAAGCTTCTGCTTCGCCACCAAATTTCTCGAAAGTTCAAGGTCTTTTTGCATGACCGTGGCCAATTGTTGTTTCCTCAGTTGGGATTCGGAACCGATAATCGAATCGCGTATGCGATGGTTTCTTCTCAGATAGATAGCCTCATTTTTATAATCTTCAGTCTTTTCATAATAAATCGATAACAGACGATTTTTACGAAGCAGGTTCTCGGTAGATCTCGTTTTCAGGTCATCGCTAAGGTAGTCGGTAGCTTTGGCATAATCTTCTAATTGCAGGTAGCACTCGGAGATGGCCAGACTGTTTTCGGTTATTTCATCGGGAAGGGTGCCGTTGCCGAATTCCTTGATGATCGAGATGGCACTTTCCAAATGCGGTATGGCGTCTTTATATTGTTTTAACTGAAGATGACATTTGCCGATGTTACCGTCGATCAGACCGTTCAACAAGCTAGCCTGAATCAATTCGTTTTCGTTTTTTTTGCGGGTAGCATCGTTCAAGAAAACCGTTATAAAACTTTTGGCCTTTTTATAATTAGTTAGGGCAGTAGGCGTCGAATCGTCTAACCTTAAAAAATTTCCTAGCGAATTATAGTATTTCGCTTGGGCATAAAAGTCGTTTTCCTCAATAGTTCTTTTGACCTTATCGATATAATCTTCCATAGCCCTTCTATACATTCCCAAATTGGAATAAATATCATAGAAGACCACATTGTCGGTAATACCCAGTTCACGAATCTCGTTTCTGACATCTACCTGTTCGGGGTACATGGCCAATTGCCCATAATTATCGTCCATCAGATCCAATAATTTGGATTTGAAATAGATATCGAATTCCTTTATATGGGTGTGGAGGTCCTTGGCTATGGCCAGACTCTTGTCGTAATCGCCAAGATCAAAATAAATTCGGGCACGTAACAGCTCGTATTTTCTGATCTGTTCGGTATCACCATTTTTTATGGCGTCGTTGAGATAGAGGTTTACCGTATCGAGCCAATCGTACGTAGAATTTTCGCTATACCTATTGGGCGTATTGAAAAAGAAATTAAAGCGTTCGTCCGCAGATTCGAAATCTTGGAATTCGACAAAAGTGTTCCTTTTCGTCTCCACTTCTTGCTGCGCCCTACTGAAAAGGGCACCCAGGAAAAAGAGCCAAATAAAAAAAGTTTTCTTGCTTCTTAGTTGTATCATATCGGTAAGCAGGGGAAAAACCCAAAAGTAGCGGTATTCGGCAGTTTTACTTAATTTTTGTTGTCTGCCTATTGTTAGGTTTGGCATCTATAGCTCAAAAATAGAACCTTAACGGACAAATTTGATAAATCTCGTCAAAATCTTTTTCCAATCAAGCTGATATTAGTTTCAATCTCTTTCCCTTTAAATTATTAACTTACAAATAGTTAACAAAACGGCGAATGATCTCGAGAGGCATTTACATTTGATTTCAGAACACTGGTATACCATTTTGGGCTGTTCTTCAAATCCAATAGGGGGCTAATAAACTCCATTGGCCTATGTTGTGAAACTGTGTTTTTTCGTGGTAAAGATAGGTAAGCTACCTCGATGTATCGAATACGGTTTGTTTATCGAGAGGAACGTACCATAAACGCCTTAATTAAAAAAGGCCTTATCCGTCAAGACATGGCCCTTTACGAGAACACTATTTGAAAAATAGTCTTCGCTTTTATTGCAACGAGTTTATGAATTCATGGCGGAAATGATAAACTCCTTGAAATCCTTGGATATCGGAATAAGCGTATCTTTTATCATTATATCCCTCGAATTGATAGCATCGATATGGTCTACATTTACGATATAGGACTTATGGGCCCGATAAAATTTATTCTTGGGCAGCTTTTCCAAATAATCCTTTAATGGAGAGCGGACCAAAAATTTCTTATCCACTGTATTTACTTCTAAATATACATTATCCGCCTTGATAAAACGGATATCGTCAAACTGAATACGATAATACAGATGTTGTTTTTTGACGAATATGGAATCTTTAAGCACCGTGTTCGACATCGCTATATCTTCATCCGCCTCGTTAGTAGCTTTAGCCTTATCGGAATGTGTGAAATTGGAAAGTGCAATTTCGATGGAAGTATACAAATCCTGTTGCTCAAAAGGTTTTACCAAGTAGCCGTTAGGTTTAACGGATTTTGCATTCTCTACAGTGGCTCTATCGGAGTTGGATGTTACGAAAATAAAGGGAATATCGTAGTTTTCACGAATGTGCTTCCCAAGATCGATACCTGTTTTATCGGAGGCCAAAATAATATCTATCAGTACCAAATCGACATGTTGGTTCTTCAAAACTTCTTCTGCCTGTTCGTAAACGATAACATTATCGACAATCTCATATCCGATTTCCTCGAGCATCGATTGCATATCATCGGCAATAATTACATTATCTTCTACGATAAGAATTTTAATGGCTTGTTCCAAAATAGGTCAAATTTAGTTGATATTAAAAATTAAAAATACGAAAAAATATTACAATTGATGTACATAAGCACTGCCAAAAAAAAGGTGCTTAAAGCTAATTTCTTTAATTCAGGGTCAATTACATCGGGGCTACTTGTAAGATAAATCTTTCTTAGATGAAAGAATATAGGAATAAAGGCCAGTAAGGGGAAGTAGCTTACTGGCGAGCTTTCGAAATTCAGATACAGAAATAGGGCGATACAGACAAAAGCGGAAACCAACAACAAATAATGATAGATTTTTCCGTTTACAAAACCCAATAATACCACCAAAGTATTTTTTTTTGCTTTTTTATCGGAATTGAGATCCCTTAGATTGTTAAGATTCAGTACACCGGCACTGAGCAATCCGATGGCAGTTGCCGGCAAGAATGCCCAAGGGGTCAGAAAATTAGTATATAGAAATAGGGTTCCCAAAACGGCCACCCATCCAAAAAAAAGTAAGACGAAAACATCGCCCAATCCTTTATAACCGTATGCCGATGCCCCAATGGTATATTTTAAGGCGGCCCAAATACTGGCAGCACCTAAAATCAAAAACAAAATCGAAAAGAGTAGGTTCTGTGGGCCGAAGGCGGCATAAATCAGTGAAATCACCAGAAGAGCATCGATAACTACAGAAATCAAAATACCTCTTTTCAATACTTTTCGTGTTAATATACCTCTCTGTAGTGCCCTTTTCGGACCAATGCGATCATCATTGTCGGTGCCTCTTACGCCGTCGCCATAATCATTGGCAAAATTTGACGTAACCTGAAAACCTATGGTCGTAAACAAGGAAAGTATAAATATCAATACATCGCTTTTACCGTAATAATTAGCAAGACCCGTACCTACCAAAACTCCGGAAACCGATAACGGAAGTGTCCTTAACCTAGCCGCATTGAGCCATGGCCCTATTTTCTTTAAAAAATCCAACTATTCGGAGTCTTCTATCTGAACCCGTTTTCCGTCTTTGTACGATGCCACAAAAGCATCTTGAAACCCAAGGTCTACCAGTTGCTCCCTAAAGTTTTGAGCCTCTTTCAAGGTTTCAAAATTGCCCAGCGAGTACGAATAAAAGGGATTGGTTTTTACGAACATCGTATTGGTGAGCGCTTCGGAGGCCAAGGTCATATTGTTGTCGACAAAGGACTTTATTTGTACGGAATAAATTTTCTCTTTTTGTAGAAATTCCTTGGCCAAATAGAATTCCTTGACCAAACTCAATTCCTCGTTCTGCTGTTTTAAATTATTGATACGTGATTTTATAGCATCTAAACTATCAATGGAAACCAACAGGTTACTCGGGCTTTCATAATTATTGGAAACACTTCTACCGGCAGAAAACGAAAATATGATCAGCGTACCGATGAGAAATAGGCCTGTAATACCAGCAAGGGCATTACGCTGAAGTTTATTCTTACGTAACTCTTTGTTCTTGAACTTGATTTGATCGAGAAGACGTTCGTTGATGATCTGCGCCTTGTCTATATCTTTGTGCAATTCTAAAAGATCGCTTTCTTCTATAAAGGGCATATTATTATTTTTTCAGAATTATTTGAACCAGACTGTAAGTTTGTTGATAAAGTTAACCAAAATACCGAAAGATCGATGAAATACACTCTCGGAATGTTGCGAAAATAGCCAATTATGTAGTATAGAATGGTTTAAACGATGTTAAAGATCAGTATGATGTTGGTTTTCAGAGCATTCGAATCCCATCTTCCTGAATCTCGATCTTCCGTTCCCTATATAAGGTACCAATACCTTTTTTAAAGGTTTTTTTGCTCATTTGGAGCTCTTTTTTGATTTGTTGCGGGTCGGATTTGTCATGGAGCGGCAAAAACCCCCCGTGCGCCATCAAACGTTCGAAGATTTTATTGGCGGCCGGTTCTAGAATTTTTTCTCCCAACGGTTGTAGGGAGACGTCAATTTTGTTATCGGGACGAATGTTCTTTATAAAGCCTTTGGAAACATCTCCGACCGCTACACTTTTGAAAATTTCGTTGTGGTACACCAGACCTTTGTGCAGATGATTGATGATTACCTCCCACCCCAGATCGGTCATTCGGGTAAAAAGTATTTCGACTTCTTCCCTTTCCCTGACCTTCAGCTCATCATTGCTAAGAAACTTGTCGAGTTTGTTTGACGCGACCAATCGGAAAGAAATATCATCCAAATAACAACGTACAACATACCACTGGCCTTCCTTCATTTTTTCGCGCTGTTCGCTAAAGGGCACTAAAAGATGTTTTTCGAGTCCCCAATCCATAAATGCTCCAATGTTATTGACTTCGACTACCTGCAAAAAGCCGAATTTATGTCGAATCACCGTAGGCGTCAAGGTCGCGGCTATCGGTCTTTCCTCATAATCCAAATAACAGAACACATTTAACATGTCGCCTATTTCCGTGTCTTTGGGAATATATTTATTCGGCAATAAAATCTCGACGCCGGTCTTGCTCCCTAAAAACAGACCCACACTTGTATCGCGTAACACCTCGAGCTCGTTGTAATTTCCCAGTTCTATCATAGTGCAAAGATACGGGTTAAAAAAAACCGCTCACAATCAGTGAACGGTCGTTTATCATTTAAAATAATATCCATTAATAGATGGAAGCTTTATCAAAATGGGTGCAAAGCAGATAATAGATGACCGCCCTATACTTATTTCTATTCGATGCACCGTATTTGTCCATGACAGATTTTATGGCCTCCATAAGCTTTGGTTCATCTTCCATACCCAATTTCTTGATCAGGTAATTCTTCTTAACGGTTTCCAGTTCCTTGTCATCACCGCCGGAAACTTTTGAGGCGTCCATATTGTAGATGGCCGGTCCAAGACCTTTGGCAACTTTGGTCAACAGATCAATGTCGGGTTGTTCGCCGAAGATGTCCTTGATGTCGGCAACGTACTTCTCGATTAATTCATCTCTTTTGCTACTCATATTTGTCGGTCATATTTATGAACCTGTTTCGGTTATTTCACCTCAAGTCGGGGTCTTGAGGGCCGATTCCAAGGAAAACGGGGAAAACAAATTCCTATTACTAATTAATGATAATCCGAAGATATAAAATCAAAGTAACCGAGCAAAATTTTGTCGTTCAATATTCTAGGAGTATGAACCTCAAGTACTTTTGGATGGGCCGAGGCAGCATAGAATTCCGATAATTCCATTTTCAAACTTTTTTCATCAGACGCCGACGCATAATCAAAGCCAAATTGCTTACTCAAATGTTCGGCATCCATTTGGTGGACCGTCTCAAAAAAGCGCTGGAAGTTTTCGGTATCTTCCTTTCCCGGTAAAATCCTAAAAATACCGCCTCCATTATTGTTTATGAGGATAATGCGGAAATCGGGACGTACGTAGTTGTTCCACAATCCGTTGCTATCATAAAAAAAACTCAGGTCGCCCGTAACAAGCAGCGTTGGGTTCTCCGCATATACCGACGACCCTACAGCGGTCGAAGTACAGCCATCTATTCCGCTGGTCCCACGATTGCAGTATACATGCAAAGAGGGATGCAGATCGAACAATTGGGCATAGCGAACGGTTGAGCTGTTCGCCAATTGCACCTGATATCCTTCGGGAATACCGGGCAAAAGAATTTTAAAAGCGGTCATGTCGGAAAAGGGGATGCTATCAAAATAAGCTGCACGCTTTTCCTCATAGGCGTTTCTTACGGTATTCCAATAGGAAAAATAATCGCTTGATTTGGACTTCACAACCGGAAAAAACTGTTGGAAGAACGGATTGGCCGCCATTTTAAAATGATGGTTCAACGCGAAAAAAGTATCATACGCCTTTAAAGCATCAATGTGCCAATGATGTCTGGGTTTATATTCCCGGAGAAAGGCCTTTATTTTTTTCGATACCACCAGTCCGCCGAACGTGAGCAAAATATCGGGCCTTAATTTTTCGAAAAGCATTTCATGGTTGTCCCGTTTTTCAATAGGCGCCAGAATACTATCGATACTGGCAAAAAATTTCGGATGATGAAGATTCGATGTGGTCTCCGTGAAAACGATGACCGAAGGATCTGCCGCAAGCTGATCTAAAAATCGCTGTTCGACCGCGTTGGGGGGATTGACACCGACAAGCACCATCTTTCGTTCGGAGGCATCCCACACATCAACAAAGATTTGGATATCCGTAATCGCAGGGTGTTCCGTTGTTTCCGCCGGCACTACCAAGGGCACTGCCGCTGGCTTAAGGGCAGTATCATATAAGGGTTCTTCAAAAGGAACATTGATATGTACGGGCAACTTTACCTTTAGGGCCACGTTCAAGGCCGTGTTCAATTCGCTGTCATTGTGCTGTTGTATCCGTTTTTGCAGCGCATCTTCCGAATCATCTTCAAGCCATTTGGGGGCGTACTTTTCGACACGGTCCGTGGCATGTACGATATCCTGTTTCAAAGGGGCGGAATATCCGATATGCCTATGGAAAACATCGTCTTGGCGAATCGTTTGTCCATCGCCGACATCGATTTTATAGACCGGCCTATCCGCAGATATCACCACCAATGGAACACCACTGTAAAATGCCTCGGCTATTGCGGGATAATAATTCAAAAGCGCACTGCCCGAAGTACACACTACTGCCACGGGTTCCCTCAAATATTGAGCTATACCCAATGCAAAAAAGGCCGCGCTACGTTCATCGACGATACTAAAACAAGAAAAATAAGGATCCTCGGTAAAATCGATAGTCAAGGGGGCATTTCTCGATCCCGGAGAGATAATGATGTTCTTGATCCGTTTGGCCTTGCAATGTTGCACGACCAATTGCGCCGAGGGAATGCTGGAGTGTCTCATAGGGTTGCAAAAGTACGATTCAGGGTATCGAAAGCCTATAATTAGAAGCTGTTTTTATTATTAGGAATCACCGGTGGTAGTTGCAAATTGCAAGTATGTAATATTTAAAGTTCAATCGCCACTCCATACCTGTTCAATATTTCGACTTTGCCCAATACAAGGGTTTAAAGTTGACCTAATTCTTACGCTACCTCGAATTTTGAACCTGCCAAAGGTAGAATTGAACCCATTCACTGAGGGAACTCGAAGGGTTGAACCCTTCACGGGACGGAAATCTAAAATTATCCTAATATGGATAGCATCGTGCTACTTTTCGCCACCGTCTCCTCCCATTCCCGTTCGGGGTCGGAATCTTTGGTGATGCCGCCGCCTACATATAGGTACGCCTTATCATTTTTTAACTGCATACAGCGCAGATTGACATACAAGGTGGTTGTATTGACAACGGACCGATAGGCTTGGTTCTCTTGGTTTCTTCCTCGGAAACTCCTTTGTTTACAGGTCTTCAGATTCAGTTCGCCCAAAAAACCGGTGTAAAATTCCCGATCGTAATTTTCGTTATCCATTATAAAATCGTGTGCATTTTTCTTGGGCATACCACAGACCGCAGGGGTCGGATGTAACGCCTTTACTACGGCATCTAAATTTCCCTTTTCCACAAGCCCGGTGATTTTGGTACGCAAATGCAGTAATTCTCCCGCACGCACGGTTTCGGTTTTTGTCTTACTGAGTTGGTCGACCTGATCTTTTAAGGCGTCGGTAATGTAGTCGGTGACCAGTTGCTGTTCTTCAAGTTCTTTATGACCCCATTTCGGATTTTCGGTCCCTGCATATTTTTGTGTTCCGGCCAAGGACATCGTAGTCAACTGACGGTTTCTGAGCATCAGCAAAATTTCTGGGGTCGCACCTAACCACAGACCGACTTTCGGATGATACCAGAAATAGCAAAAGGCGTTTGGATAGTTGGCCAAAAGGTTTTGAAACAGATCTAGCGGCAATGCGGTGGATCTCATTTCAATTTGCCTAGAAAGTACCACTTTTTTAAAGGTGCCTTTTGTTATTTCGGAGATTCCCTTTTCTATAAGATGGATGTGGGACGCTTTTTCTTTTTTATCGGACATCGGCATGGCCCCATCTTCTCGACCGGATGTCGACAGGGCCACATCCCGTTTTGTAGTATTGGCCGGCTGTTCGTAACCCGAAATCTCCAAAAATTCGTCCGGCGCCAGAAGGATGGTAGAATGTCTTGCATCAAAAGGAGCGAAAATAAATCCCGTTTCGGAGAATTTTTTGAGATGATGAAGTCGGTCGTCGGTCTGAAAGATGGCTTTTACTTTATCCTCCTGAGGTTTCCTGTAGACCACGAAAGGAAGCCTTTTTCCATACTGTGTGTTAATACTTTCAAAGAAATCCAACGGCATAGTATTTTGTGGGTCAGGCTATCGCAGTCAATTTACAAGCGGATATCACGTTTTCTTCGGCAATGTGATCGTGGTCAATTTACAGACGGAAACCAAACGGTCTTGGCCATCGGTAATCTTGATCTCCCACAGCTGGGTGGTACGCCCTTTATGCAGCATTGTTGCCCTGCCAAATACCTCTCCATCGCGGACACTTCTCACATGGTTGGCCGCAATTTCGATACCCCGAATGGAGAATTTTTGCGCATCGAGAAAAATATACGAGGCCATGCTGCCCACACTTTCGGCCAAGGCTACCATGGCACCGCCATGCAAAACCCCATCCGGTTGATAGACTTTGGAATTTACGGGCATCTTGCCGATAAGAAAATCCGCCCCAACGTCGGTATATTCGATTTGCAGGGTTTCCATCAAGGTATTTTTTGAGGAATTATTGCAAACCTTGAGTATTTTATCCTTGTAATCATCCATAACCTTTATTTTTGGACTTTATTCCAGCGTCACTTCGAATTTGGGAATTCGGAAATAGCAGGCGTAAATCCATTCAAAAATAATCATCCTATATCAAAATCGACATCCTTTAAAGCAATTGTTTATGACTCCTTCGGAAAATACCCTCACCTACACCAGCACCAATTCGTACACTACCTTAAATAGGTTGTCGGAGAGTACGAAGAACGTGTGGATCGTACTGCACGGCCTTGGGTATCTGAGCCGCTATTTTATACGACATTTCGACGGACTCCCTGCGGATGAAAACTATATCATTGCGCCTCAGGCCCCTTCAAAATATTATTTGAACACCAGTTTCACCCGTGTCGGGGCGAGCTGGTTAACCAAGGAAGATACGCAGCGGGAAACCGAAAACCTCATGGCCTATTTGGATGGTGTACTGGACGCGGAAAAACTTCCCGAAAATTGCAATCTCATCGTCCTCGGTTTTTCACAAGGCGTTTCCATTGCCTCTCGCTGGGTTGCGCAGCGAAAAATCGAATGTAACCAGCTGGTATTATATGCAGGCGGAATCCCCGATGAATTACAGTCATCCGATTTTGATTTCCTTTTTAAAAAGGATGCCAAAGTTACAGTTATCGTGGGCGTCAATGATGAATACGTGACCGAGGAACGGCGAAAAACGGAATCGGAAAAAATCCTACAACTCTTCGACGGAAAAGCGGAAGAGATTCTTTTCAAAGGGGGCCACGAAGTGAAGGGGGATTTGATAAGAAATTTGATCCGATGAATACTAAAAGATCCCTTACCTGGCAAAGGAGATTGCGAGGCTAGTTTCAAACAGTTAATAATCAAAATTTCCTACCCGGCGCGAACGCCGAAATATCCATAGAAGTTTTTTTATTGCCCATAATTTCCGAAACCAGTTTTCCCGTAGCGGGGCCGAGGCTCCAGCCCATCATGGCGTGGCCGGTGGCGAAGGTCAGGTTTTTGATATCTTTTGATTTGCCGATATAGGGGAGTCCGTCTGGGGAGACAGGGCGCATTCCAGTTTTGGCATCGGCGATTTCTTCTTGGGTAATTTCCAGTTCGGGATAGAAGTTTTTAGCGCCGTTGGCAATCGCCAGTACCCTTTCTTTTCGAATGGTAGTGTTGATGCCGGAAAACTCCATGGTACCTGCAAAGCGGGTAAATTCCCGCATCGGGGTTACGGCCATACTGGCTTCCATTAAAATAGAGGGCATCGAAATGCCCAGGGGGCGCGGTACGTTTATCCGGTAGCCCTTTCCGGCCTGTAATGGGAGTTTGATATTTAGCTTTTTAGATAGGATGCCGCTCCATGAACCAGCGGCTAGTATGATTTCGTCGGCGGTATATGAACCATTTGAGGTTCGAATAGTACTGATTTTCCCATTGGAAACCGATAAGTCGAGCACCTCTTCCTTTGTTTTTACTTGAACTCCGGCACTTTTTAGAAACGCCAACAGTTTGGGCATCAGTTCGGTGGGTGACATATGGCCATCACACTCATAATGGATAGCGCCCTTGGCGTCGATCTTTATATCAGGCTCGATAGTCTCCAATTGGGATTTGTTCAGCTCGGCAACCTCAAGCCCTAAAAAACTCGCTTTTTGAGCCACTTCCATTTCGTGTTCGAATGCCGCATCCGTTTTGTAGATCATCAAGAGACCCTTGCGCTCGAGATGGAAATCTCCCAAATCGCCGGAAGCTTTTATATCCTCATAAAGTCCACGGCTCAGGATGTTGATATCTTTAATTACGGGAATGGCTTGTTCTACTTTCGCCGCGGTCGACGATTTATGAAAGTACCATGACCATTTGAAGAAATCGATATCCCAGCGGGGCTTGATGTAAAAGGGACTCGAAGAATCGAACATCCATTTTATGCCCTGTGCAATTTTTCCCGGAGATGCCATAGGAATGATATGGCTAGGCGTGATGTAGCCCGCATTGACGAAGGATGCCCCAGAGGTAATATCCGATTTGTCGATGACGGTGACCTGATACCCTTCCTTTTGCAGAAAATAGGCGGAGCTTAGACCTACGATGCCGCCGCCGATGATGATGATATTTTTCAATAGTTTTAATTTGAAAATGTGTTGATTTGAAGATTTGAAGATGTCCGGTGTCGAATAAATTCAGTAAACATGCCAGTTTTCAACGCTTCGAAATGATTGACTTGAAAATTTTCCAATTCTCAAATGACCTGAAAGCCGTGCGCATACGGGTCGTCGTCGTCAATGGTAATCGTGTTATGACCATAGATCTTCGCCCAGCCCTGAATACTGGGGATAATTGCCGGTTTACCGGCCAGAAGGGTCTCCTCTTCTACCCTGCCTATAAACTGGGAACCGATAATACTTTCGTGAATAAATTCCTCTCCCAGCTTCAATTTTCCCATGGTGTACCATTGCGCCATGCGGGCAGAAGTGCCGGTGCCACAAGGGGAACGATCAATAGCCTTATCCCCATAAAACACAGCGTTTCTTGCCGTGGCCAATGGGGAAATCGGCTTGCCCGACCACATCAGATGGGTTACATCGCGAATGGTGTCGTCTTCTGGATGGATAAACCTATCCGGATATTTCCGATTGATTTTTTCCCGAATTTCCTGACTGAAATGTACCAGTTTACCGGCGGAAAAAGTGTTGATCCCCGAGAAATTCTTCTGCACATCGAAAATTGCATAATAATTGCCTCCATAGGCCACATCGAACACGAGCTCGCCCAAATCGGAGCTTTCCACCGTGAGTTCCGTGGCTGCCAAATAAGATTTTACATTGGTGAGTTTTACCCACGCTACCTTCTTTCCCACTAATTCATATTCAATCTGAACCAGTCCCGCGGGAGCTTCCATTCGGATTTTTCCCGGAGTTTTCGGTTTCAACAATCCCTCTTCGATGCCGATGGTAATCGAACCTATGGTACCGTGGCCGCACATGGGCAAACAACCGCTAGTCTCGATAAAAAGGATGCCAAAATCGTTTTTCGGGTCGGATGGCGGGTAGAAAATACTACCGCTCATCATATCATGGCCCCGAGGTTCGAACATCAATCCCTTTCGTATCCAGTCGTATTCCCTTAAAAAATGCTGCCTTTTTTTGCTCATGTCGGCGCCCTGCAATTCGGGACCGCCTTTAGCCACCACACGTACGGGATTACCCGCCGTATGGGCATCGATACAGACAAAAGTACTATGTGGCATCGTGGTTTGGTTTTACGAACTTTCGGGATGCTGGGGTCAATGTGTTGGACATTTAAATTTTGGCATCGGTATGTTTCCCATCGACCAACCTGGAAATACCCAGCGGATTTTCATCTTTCAATGCATCGGGCAACGCGGCTGCCGGCCAGTTCTGGAAGGCAACGGGCCGTACCCATCTCTTGGCCGCGGATGTGCCCACGGAAGTAAAACGACTATCGGTAGATGCGGGAAACGGACCCCCATGCTGCATAGACGGGCACACCTCTACCCCAGTCGGGACACCATTAAAAATAATACGTCCTACCCTACCCTGTAGGGCATCAACGATTTTATCATACTTTTTGATCTCTTCGGCATTGCCCAGAATGGTGCCGGTCAATTGACCTTCCAATTTGTTCAGCACTTGTTCCAACTCTGCGGCATCGGCGCAGCGGACTACGATAGAAAAAGGTCCAAAAACCTCTTGGTGCAACTTCGGATTTTTCAGGAAATTCGACCCGTTTACCGTCAGCACTTTTTGCTGGGCCACGTTGGGTGCGACATCCGATTCATAGGCGGCCACAACGTTGGTACCCCCTTGTCCGGAAAGTTCCTGTTTTCCCTTTTCATAATTTTTATGGATATTCGGGTGCAGCATACAGGTCGGTTCCAACGGCTCAATTTCGGCTCCCAAAGTGGCAATAAAACTATCCAAAGAGGTGCTTTTTATCCCTAAAATCAATCCGGGATTGGTGCAGAACTGTCCCGCGCCCAACATAATCGAACCGGCATATTGCTTGGCCCAATCACTTCCTTTATCCGTCAGGGCGGAAGGCAGGGCCACAACGGGATTGATACTCCCCATCTCGGCAAAAACGGGAATGGGTTCTTTACGGTCGTTCGCCAATTTATAGAGCGCGGTACCGCCCTTGGCACTACCCGTAAATCCGACGCCCTTGACCTTAGGATGCAGTACCAATTGTTGGCCGACCTCAATACCACTGCTGTTTAAGTTGGAAAATACACCATCGGGCATGCCCGTTCGTTCCGCAGCCTTTATAATGGCTGAGGATATTAGCTCCCCCGTGCCGGAATGCATGGGATGGCTCTTTACGATAACCGGGCAACCTGCGGCCAAAGCACTGGCCGTATCGCCACCAGCGGTAGAAAAAGCAAAGGGGAAATTACTGGCACCGAACACGGCAATAGGTCCGATCGGCAATAGCATTTTACGGAGGTCTGTTTTCGGCATCGGCTCACGATCGGGCTGTGCCGTATCGATGGTCGCCTCGACCCAAGAGCCTTCTTTAAGAAAAGTAGCAAAAGCTCTTAACTGCCCCATGGTTCGGCCCCGTTCGCCTTTCGCACGGCCTTCGGGTAAACCGGACTCCTTGGTATAGGCCTCGATAAGTGGGTCGCCCAGCGCTTCGATTTCCTCGGCAATGGCTATTAAAAATTCCGCTTTCTTTTCACCCGAAAATGATTTGTACACCTTGAAAGCCTCATAGGCCTTGTTTACGGCCGCATCGATCTCTTCCTTCGTCGCTTCGTGAAACGTCCACTCCGTATCGGAGTTCAGCTTTGGATTGAAAGTGGTATAGGTATTGCTTCCTTTGGAGGATAGTTCTTTTCCAATGTAGTTTTTTCCGGTAATCATATCGTGTGTTCTAATTTTAGGTTCTCCGCTAAGATAGTAGAAGCGAAGGAGAAATGCTGTTAATAATGACTTAACGCATGTAACGTGAAACCTGATAGGTTAAACTAATCAGATGGAGACTCATCTGCTCGTCAGGTCGAGCACCTTGGCTACGTCAGTACCTAGCGTAGCCAATGTACTCGGTAGCCACGGTCGAGGTTTGTCAGGTCGAGCGCGATCGAGACCGAAACTGCCGGCAGCTCGAAGTTCCCGACTGCACTCGAACAGACCTGTAACCTATTTTTCGGGGACCATAGAGACCATCACAATTATTTATTTCGGATGCCGTCACCTTTACGTATTTCGGATACGTTTAAACTGAGGCCAATCTCCCAATCGACTCCAAATTCTTGTAATCCGGTAAATTGGGACGGGTTTTAAGGGAATCTTCGATAACCTTCAGTACTCTTTTTCGTTCTTCGCCTTGAAGTTTAAGCCGTGGTTTTCGCACATTTTCGGTGCCGATTTCCGTGGCTACTTCTGCCAACTTGATATTCTGCACCAATTGCGGACTTATATCTAGTTCCAACAAAGGCAAGAACCATCGGTATATCGCCGTCGCCTCTTTGACATATCCCGCCTTGGCCAATTCGTAAATTGCTACAGTCTCGGCCGGGAAAGCGCAGACTAGCCCCGCTACCCATCCGTCGGCTCCCAGCAGCAAGCTTTCAAGGGCTAGGGGATCTACACCGGTCAAGACTTTAAGCCTATCCCCGAAACGGTTCTGTAACCTTCCGATATTGATAATATCGCGGGTGGATTCCTTAACGGCTTGAATGTTCTCCAATTGCAAAAGCTCTTCGAACATATCACCGGTCACCTCAATCTTATAATCCACCGGATTATTGTAGATCATCACGGGCAAGTCGATACTTTTTGCAATCTCTTTGAAGTACTCGACCGTTTCATGGTCTGTTGATTTGTAGCGCATCGGGGGCAATATCATCAGGGCGTTTGCTCCGTTTTTTTGTGCCTTCTGCGCTTCGGCTATCGCAATATTAGTGGCCTGTTCGGCGATTGTCATCACCACAGGAATTTTTTTTCCGACCAAATTGACGGTCTCCTTAATAAGTTCGACTTTTTCGTCAGAAGTCAAGGTACTGGCCTCCCCAAGGGAACCCCCCAAAACGATGCCAGTTACCCCGGCATTGATCTGTGCGTTGATATTCTTCCCGAACATTTTCATGTCCAAGGTATCGTTATCCGTAAATTTTGTGGTAATTGCGGGCATTACCCCTTTCCATTCGAATTGCATGTTGTACTGTTTTAGAATTTGAGTCCAAAAATACTTCAGAATCTTCGCAATTTTTAATCGGATTTTATCCGTATTTGAGACTATTTTAACCGAGTTAATACGGCTTTCGATGGAATTGGATATATATTTGCTCAACAAACTACCGATAGAGCTCCATGAAAGTCCTCCCTTTTCAAATTCCCAAACCCCTACATGAAAACCTAATTGTACAGGAGGATCGGGTGCCTACGTTCTACGGCCAATTGCACCAACATAAAGAACTGCAGTTGAGCCTTATCGTGAAAGGTAAGGGCAAATTAATCGTTGGCGATAGTGTGCACCCGTTTGAAGACGGTGATTTTTTCGCCATCCCTCCGCACAGTCCGCATCTTTTTAGCAATGACCCTTCACCGCAGGGTGTACATATGATCAGCTTGTTCTTTACCGAGAAAACTTTTGGGAAAGGCTTTTTTGAACTTCCAGTTCTTGAAGAGGTGTATCCTTTTTTCAATATGGCCTTAGAAGGATTTCGTTTGACAGGAAACAAAAAAGTAATCGCAGCGCTGATGCTTCGGATTTTAAAATCCGAGAAATTGGAACGTTTAATGAACTTCCTTCTGTTGCTAAAAAAAGTAGTCCCTTCCGAAAAACAAGCCTTAACACAATTTCTGTATCCCAAGGAAATCACTATCAGGGAGGGAAAACGGATGCAGTTGATTTTCGATTATACCATCAAGAATTTTCAGCACGACATTACCTTGCAGGAAGCCGCGGGATTGGTGCACATGACCCCGAACGCTTTCTGCCGGTATTTTAAGCAACGTACGAACAAGACCTACTTTCAGTTCTTGATCGAACTCCGAATTGAACACGCCTGTCAGCTGTTGGTAAAGGATGAAGAAGAGTTGTCCGTTTTGGAAATATCAGAGCGATCTGGCTTTTCATCGATATCGAACTTTAATCGACAGTTCAGAAAGCTAAAGGGGATGGTACCTTCAAAGTACACGAATCAGTATGCCTTCAAATAAAAATGTTCTTTTAGTTTTGCCTATTTTTGCCCATTATTCTAGACAAAACGAAACCCTATGAAAAATATCGCATTTTTGGCGATTGCGTTGGCCATGTCGTGCAATTCTTCGCAACCCGCAGTATCCGAATCTACCGAAACACTAACTCCTACGGAAGTCTCAGATCCGACGACCTATGCGGAAACGATAACCGAAGCGGAATTGAAGGAACATCTGTACACCTATGCATCCGATGAATTCGAGGGCCGGGAAACAGGACAGCCGGGCCAAAAGAAGGCCGTGGAATACCTAAAGGCCCAATATGGGCAACTAAACATTCCCGCAGCGCAGAAAAACGGGGACTATTTTCAAAAAGTACCTTTAGAAGTTGGCCAAGTACCTACCGGTTCGGTTACGGTAAACGGAAAAGAATATGCATTAGGGGATGGTTTTTTGACTTTCTCGCAAGCTGAAGGCACCTATGACAACATCGTGTATGTCGGCTATGGGATAGAGGAGGCCGACTATTCCGATTATAAGGGATTGGATGTCGAAGGAAAAGTTATTTTGATCAAGGCCGGGGAGCCAAAAAACCAAGATGGGTCGTATACCTTATCCGGTTCGAACGAGCCATCGATATGGAGCAATATGTCCGAATCTATTGGAAAGCGTATGGAACTGGCCTCCAGCAAAGGTGCATCCGCCGTTTTCTATTTTGACGAGGCAAATTATAGCCGTTTTAAAAGCCGATTCGATTACATGAAGAACAACGATAGCGGCAGAATGGAACTCGCCGATGACCAGGAGGCGGGATTTGCCAACTTTTTTATCGATGCCCAACTGGCCAAGGCCCTACTGCCGAGTATCGAAACGAACGGCACGCCCGAAGTCTTACCGGTGGAACTGAACATCGCCATTAAAAGTGAAAATAAGGAAGTAAATTCCGAAAACGTGGTGGCCATTATTAAAGGTTCGGAAAAACCGGACGAATATTTAATAATCTCCTCACATTTAGATCATATTGGCATCACATCCGATGGACAGATCAATAACGGTGCCGACGATGACGGTTCGGGTTCGGTAGCTCTTTTGGAAATTGCAGAGGCTTTTAAAAAAGCTGCCGATGCCGGACAGGGACCCAAAAGATCTATCGTGTTTCTTCACGTTACCGGCGAGGAAAAAGGCCTTTTGGGCTCGCGTTACTATACCGATTTCGATCCGATATTCCCGCTTGAAAATACGGTCGCCGATCTTAACATCGATATGATCGGTCGCATTGACCCGGAATACAAAGGAAATCGAAACTATCTTTATCTGATAGGTTCCGATAAACTAAGTACCGAACTGCACGAGCTATCCGAGGCGGTGAATAAAAAATATACCAACATCGAGTTGGACTATAAATTCAACGACGAAAACGATCCAAACCGTTTTTATTACCGTAGCGATCATTACAATTTTGCCAAAAACAACATTCCCATCATCTTTTACTTCAACGGAACGCACGCCGATTACCATAAACCCGGTGATACGCCTGACAAAATCAATTACGACCTGTTAGAAAATCGGACGAGGTTAATTTTTTATACCGCCTGGGAAATAGCCAATCGCGAACAGCGTATTGTCGCCGATAAGGCGAGTAAGTAAGTTGGAAAGGCTAGAGCTATGCGTGGCCGGTGCTTGTAAAATAACCTTCTTTTTAATTTGAAAGATCGCTCAAAAAAAATATCTTTGCGCCTTCTTAAACGGTGGTTGTAGCTCAGCTGGTTAGAGCGCTTGATTGTGGTTCAAGAGGTCGCCGGTTCGAAACCGGTCTTCCACCCAATAGGTAAACAAAAAGTCCTGTCGCTTTGCGATGGGACTTTTGCTTTTTAGGTCCAGCAGAAATTCGTATCCAAACCCGATAAACTCCGATGAAATGCATCCCAAATCGGACAAAACACACAAAATATAGCGTTTCACAACAAAATTTACCTAGACTGGGCTTCAACGGCTAATTTCGATTGTCTATAATTCGTCGCAAGCATGAATATTGTCAAAACCTACTTTTTGACGTTGTCTTCCCTTTTAAAAAAACACCTGCTTATTTTAGGGGTTGCCCTATTCGTCCCCATTCAAAATAACGCCCAGCAGAATGTCAAGGATAGTTTAAAAGAGCAGCTGCATATAAAGAGGTCACAACCGAGGTTCACCACCAAAGACACCCTTTACATCGACCTAATCAATGCATTAGGCAACGAAATGCGATTTTACAACAGCGATAGCCTTTTTAAGCTGTCGAACCAAGCGCTGGAATTAAGTAAATCTTCCGACTACAAATTGGGCGAAAATAAGGCACTGTTGGGCCTTGGCGACTATTACTCCGATAAAGGTGCCCACAAAAAGGGCATTACTTATTATAAAAAGGCACTATCACTTGGTAAAACTACTAAAAACCAAGAACTGATCTTGAAATCGCAAAACAACCTGGCAGGGGAATACGGTTACAAAGGAGACTATGCCAAAGCCTTGATCGGCTATTTGGAAGGAATTGATTTGGCGAAAGCCTACGGCGATTCCTTAATGCTTTCTGTAATGAGCGAAAACATCGCCAATCTTTATATCTCGCAAAAAGATTACGTTCAAGCCCTTGAGTTCTATAAAATAGTAAAAAAAATAAATCAGGAAATCGGTAACGAAATCTATTCTGCGGAAACCATGAGCAATATCGCATCGCTATACGCCGATATGGGCCAACTTGACTATGCCATGTACAACGTCAATAGTAGTATCACGGTTTTCGAAAAGCTTGAAATTATGGATTGGCTCGCCTTTGCCTATCAAGTAAAAGGGAAAACCTATCTCAAAGAAAATAAGTTCAAATGGGCCATCTACTGGTATAGTCAAAGCGAAATGTTGCACAAAAATCTCGATGACGATCGTGGAAGAATCGATTTGCTCAACGGAATGGCGGAAGCCTATTTCGGACTAAAACAGGATGATATTTCGGAACGTTATGCGCTCGAGGCCTTTGAAGTTTCCGACAAACTACAGTTTATGGAGGGTAAACAAAAATGTGCCAAAACCTTGTACAAAATCCATAAGAACAAAAAGAACTTCGCCGCTTCGCTGGAATATCACGAGCTTTATCAGAGATTGTCGGACTCCCTATCCAGCAACGAGAACAAAAAAAGCCTTACCCTGCTAGAAACCAAAATGGAACATCAAAAGCAAAAGCAAGATCTGATCGAGGTGAACAGAAAGCAATTGGCACAACAAAGAAACTACGTAAACGCAGCGTTGGCCATTCTTTTAATATTTGTTGTAATTACCTTCTTGGTACGCCGAAGTGAAAAAATACAAAAGAATCTCAACACCGAACTGAAAGGGAAAACTACAGATTTAGAGAAAAGTGAGCAAGAACTGCGAGACATCAACCGGACGAAAGACAAGTTGTTTTCTATCATTGGTCACGATCTGCGAGGTCCGATCGGCGCATTCCAAGGGCTGCTAAAACTATTCAAGGAAGGCGATATAAGCCAAAGCGAATTCATGGAATACATACCCAAACTGCGGCACGATATTGACCATATCTCCTTTACTTTGAACAATTTACTGACATGGGGCCATACGCAGATGAACGGTGCCGTAACGAAACCTTCGGTAGTGGGTCTGGAATCGATAGTAAAGGACAACATCCATTTATTGTCCGAAATCGCGCAGAACAAGTCCATCAAACTCGTAAGCCAAATACCTACGAATACCCTGGTGTGGTCAGATAGTGATCAAATCGATATCGTCATCAGGAACCTCATCAGCAACGCCCTTAAGTTCACGCCCAAAAACGGAATGGTAACCATTTCGGCCCAAGAGAAAGGTCAATACTGGCAAGTTTCCATTCGGGATACGGGCATCGGCATGGACGCTAAGACCATCGAAAGGATTTTTGCATTGAACTCCAATCACACTACCTATGGTACCAACAATGAAAAAGGCACCGGACTCGGACTTTCGCTATGTAAGGAAATGGTCGAAAAAAATGGGGGTAGCATCTGGGCGGAGAGTTTACTCAGAAAAGGTAGTACGTTTCATTTTACAGTGCCTCGGGCGAAGAAGTCATATCGGAAGACGGGGTGATTTCGGTCGTTAGTGGCAGTTAGTGTAATTTTAGTCACGGGAAGCAGGTTAAAATTTATGTTTCATTTCAAATCGCCCAAGCGATTAACGGCAACGTGCCGTTCTACGGTAAACCCTTCTCCGTACCCTACGCCAACCAAGCGTCCTAAATCCCTTGCGCGGTATGCTACACTATCTAGAAAATTCTTACTCGTAATCGGGGTTTCGGGTTCTTTACTATTGGGATCGTGAAATTGCGAGGAATAGGCTAGAATAGCCTCTGTTTTCTTTTCGATATAACCCGAAACGTCGACTACAAAATCCGGCTTGATATTTTTCCACTGGATATAATGGTAGACCACTTTTGGGCGCCAAGGAAGTTGTACTTCAGCGTTGGCATCAAGTTTTGTTTCGATTTTCACCAATCCACTTAAAAAACAGGCATCACTGACCAGTTTACTACCTCTTCCATGGTCAATGTGGCGGTCGTCGATGGCATTACAAAGCACAGTTTCGGGTCGATATTTTCGCAGCATACGAATAATTCCCAACTGATGTGCTTTATCATTCACAAAGAATCCGTCGTCAAATGCCAAATTTTCGCGTACCGAAACGCCCAAAATTTTTGCGGATTTGGCCGCTTCCTTATCCCGGATTTCGGCAGAGCCCCTTGTTCCAAGTTCTCCCCGGGTCAAATCGACGATACCGACCTTTTTTCCGTTGGCGACCTCCTTGGCGATGGTTGCCCCTGCACCGAGTTCGGCATCATCGGGGTGGGAGCCGAATACTACTATGTCTAGTTTCATGTTAAGTTCAAGTTCAATATTTGACCCTCAGGTTTAAGGCCGAGATACATTTTACAGGTCATGAACGGGTTACCGCAGTACCTTTTGATTTTATTTTATTGAGTGCCTGTTCGATATCCGCAATCAAATCTTCGGTCTCTTCGATACCCACCGAAAAACGGATCAGGCCATCTTTGATGCCCTGTCGCTTCCTTTCTTCGGCTCCTAAAAGGGCATGCGAGGTTTGCGATGGCGAAAGTACGGTACTTTCAACGCCCGCCAAGCTCATGGAGGGTTTTATTAGTTGCAAGGATTTTTGGAACTGGGAAGCGTCCAGACCTTCATGGAGTTCGAAGGATAACATCCCTCCGAAACCTTTCATTTGTGCTTTGGCAACCCGATGACCGGGATGGTTTGGTAGGCCGGGATAGTACACCGCTCCGATATCTTGATGTGCGTCAAGGTATTCGGCCATCCGCTGTGCGTTTTCGTTCTGTGCTCTTACGCGAATGCCCATCGTCTTCATACTGCGTTCCAACAGCCAGACCGTGTAATCACTAAGGCTTCCCCCGAAATTCTTGGCCAGGGCAAATATCCGTTTGATATTTTCTTCGGTCGATGCCACCGCACCCGCACAGATATCGGAATGCCCGCCCATATATTTCGTGGCACTGTGGATGACGATATCGATATCGAAATCAATGGGATTCTGATTGACAGGACTGGCGAATGTATTGTCGATCATGGAAATAAGTCCGTGTTTTTTCGATAGTTTGCCGATGGCATCCAAATCGGTTACCGTCAACAGCGGGTTAGATGGGGTCTCGATATAGAGGACCTTGGTATTCTCCTGAATTTTATCCTCAAAAGCCTCAGGTTGCCATCCCTCGGTAAAGGAATATTCGATGCCGTATTTATGGAACTCCTCTGTCACCAAATTATAGGTACCCCCGTATAAGGTCTGCTGCAGCACAATATGGTCGCCTGCTTTCAAAAAAGCCATCAAAGCAGTGCTGATGGCCGCCATGCCACTACCGAAAATCAAGGCGGATTCCGCATGTTCCAAAGCGGCGATTTTTTTGCAGAGGGATTCTTGGTTGGGCGTATTGAAATAACGGGGATAGCGTTTGACGTCTACATCCTCGAATGCATAGGAAGTGCTCATATATAAGGGGGATATCGCTCCCTTGAACTGCTTGTCCTTTACTTCGCCGGTGTGGGTGCAGATGGTGTTGAGACCTTTTTTGTTTGGATTCATGAGTTTGATTTTTTGCAAGGCGTAAAGTTACTAAATATCACCCGAAAATGAGGTCGGGTTTACCGATGAGCTTCTCAATATAAAGCAGGATTTCTGACCCTGATGCCTAATGCAACCGCTAGCCCTCTTTCAACTCGACTCTTTTCAATAAACAATGGAATCGGAAGCGATTGCCGGCAGTTCGTAATTGCCATAATCAATGGTAATCTGTCCGTCTTTTAGACTTTTCGTGCCGTCGGCGTCCAGTTGGCTATTGAAGACATAGACCTTTTTCAATTTTTTGAAATCCGCCAATTTTTCCAGATAGGGCTCCTGGAATTTTGAGTTGGTGAGGTTGATGGATTTTAGATGTTCGGATGCGTCCGCCAGCTTTTCGATACCTTTTCCGGTGATATCCGTATCATCCAAATTCAAAATAGTCAAATGGGGAAGGGTCGCCAGCTTTTCGAAGATAGCGTCGGATACTCGGGTGCCGCCCAGATCCAGAACGGCTATCTGTTTTTTTAAGGAATTCAAAAGGACAAAATCCGAATCTGAAAATGAGGGCTTGTTGAGGCAGGAAACCTTAAGAAAATTAACCGCCGTACTGATTTTATCGATATGGATGCCCTGGTCTTTAATAGCGTCGATACTGTCTTGGGATGCCGCGACGATATCCAAATTAGGATAATCATTATCCACTTTTTTGGGGAAAAATGGACGGAACAGTTCCTTTCCCAGACCACTTTCCGCAATCGTTCCCCCGAAAGGATGCCCCGCATCCAACCAGGCACCGATCAGGGCAATCTCTTCCTTTGACGGCTGGGTTTTGCCTTCCGGCGGCATATGGTCGTCATTGTCCTTGGGCAGGTTCATACGAATAAAGATTTCACTATCGGAAGCACTGTTGGTCACGACCACCTCGCCGTTTTCACCTCCGGTCAAAATGCCTTCCTCTGAATTTAAAAGCAATTCGCCCTTAGTTTTTTTGGGATTATGGCAGCTTATGCACTTATTGTTCAAAATAGGATCGATTACCTCCTCATAAAGTTGGGCTTCGTCCCAATTTTGTTCGTTCAGCACGATTTTCTTTTCCTCGAAAGTCGCATAGCCCAAGGCCGATTTTATGGAGTTGGGCAAAGGTTCCACCAAATAATCTTCGCCGTGCGTGATGTTCCCGCCTTGATGTCCCGTAAATGAAATCATTACAAAAAGGAGGATGGAAAATGCGACCATCGGAATTTTAGCAAGGAAATCCGCTGGTTTCCATTTCCTCAAGCGGGCGTACATTATGAACGAAAAAAGGGCCGTTGCGATACCGGACCACAAATGCAATTTCACGGTATCGAACCCATAGCCTTCTCCCAAATATTGCAAATAGCCCGTGCTACAAGCCAGAACGGCACTGATTCCCGCCCATAGAAAAATAAGACCTATTACTTTGCCGTACTGCCGGGTTTTTCTGTCATGCCATTGCAATAGCAGACCCAACAGGATAAAACCAATGGGAAGGTGCACAATCAAGGGATGTAAGCGGCCGAGAAGTTGTTGCAATACGTCCATGTACAAATTTAGCGTAATCGGAAATGAAGGCATTAGAGATTGTTGGAAGTCCGCCGTGGCAATCAGCACGGCTATCAGAAGGATTGTGGAATCTCGCTAATATTAATTTTATTTTCTAACAATATCGGTATTTGTCCTTTTTTCGACAATCAACAAGGTTTTATTTCCGTAAATATAAATCGTTTATCATCAATTCCGAACTCCTAATTCTTCATATTTCCTAATCAATACTATACTCACCAACCACTAAACCATCATCCCGTATCATTTTTAGTTGTAATTGCCGGTTGTCGGCCTTTAACTGAATTACGGTCCGAGTATCTGTTTTAGGCCCTCCGCCTATAATAATCGGATACCTATGTTCATTGTTTGGCGGGTGAATGCCATACGTATGAGTATGGCCTGAAATAACCACATCTACCCCGTGTTTTTCGAAAATAGGATGGAAGAGTTTCCGACAGTGCATAGTGCCGTGCCAATCTCCCGAATGGAATACAGGAATATGCATGAGGACGACGCGATATTTACAGTCCTTGAATTCCAATTTCTCCAATTCCGTTTCCAACCAAATGGCTTGTGTCTCCCTAAATTGGTCGAAGCAAACGATTTCGCCATAAGCGGGTGCACTATCTTCTTTGTCCTCCCCTGTATCGAGAACTATCCAATGCACCGGGCCTTGTTTAAATGAAAAGTAATATTCATTATCCTTGTACGTGAAGTAATCTTTGAAATGTCTTGCGTATTTGCCCCGAGTTTCATGATTTCCCCTTATCATTAGGAAAGGCCTTTCGCTGGCAAAAAGTGTTGTGCATGGCTCAATTAAATGATCTATCAGTTGCTTTTCATCGGTCTGAAAATCGAACATGTCGCCATTTAGCGCTACAAAATCATATTTGAAATCGCCACATAGGGAAAGAAGATCTGAAAAAGAATACGGGCGGTCGTGAATGTCGTTGAGAATTATACAGGAAACAGAATCCGCATGGGTAGCTGGGGTAGTAAAACTGAACATGTTGCTAAATACGGTTTCTCCAAAGACAAGGTCGTATGGGTCAAATTTGACGATTGGTCTGCTCGCCACTCTATATTTGTAGGTAGTATGCGCTTGTAATCCGCATAATTGTATTTTGTGTAGACTGTTATTTGCCTGCACGAAACCGTCGGAATGGGTTTCTGTTCTGAGATTAAGGGTTTTCGGGCCAAATTCTATCCAACTATGTGCTTTGGCGTTTGTAATACAGAGTATAGTTACGGAACTTTCCGTTAAATTCTGAAGATAGGGGGCGGTCGACAGCTCAAACAAATCCTCTGATGGACCGCCCCCGTTCCCTTCCGAAATCGTGGGCATGGCAATGACCGGGTTCAAAGGCAGAGAGGCGCCCATGATTGCAGCTTTAGAAAGCTTTCCTATAAAACCTCTCCTGCCATTGTTCTCTGGGGATATTTTTTGATTTTTGTTCATGTAGGGTCAAAATTCAAGTTGGCATGGACTTAAGGAGGATTTGTACAAGCGTATGGCTTAGTAAATGATCATATGCTAATGTTCAAGTAACGCCACAATAGGTAAATGGTCTGAAGCATAGGTTTCATTAATAACCTTATGATTAATTATTTTAAATGAATTTTCGGGTCTAAAAGCGATAAAATCAATGGTCTTTTCCGGATGGTCCACGGGAATGGTAGGTTGACAGGTATCACAAGTTCTTTTAAAACCTTGGTCCAAAATGGTGATGACCTCCGAGCTGGGCGGAGCATTAAAGTCGCCCGCGATTATCATGGGCAAACCGTCTTCCGAGGCAATGCGCTGTATTTCCCTTATTTGAAGAAGACGATTGGTATTCTCCTTTTGGGAATCCAAATGGGTACTTCCGAACCGGATAAACCTATTATTGGGCAAAGCTATCTTTACGGTAGCCAGAATTCTTTTTTCGCCATTGGTGCCGGACGCCGTGGGAAGTCTATAAACCGTTCCTTCCGAAATGGGGAATTTTGACAGAATGGCGACGCCATACTCTCCCCCTTCAAAATCGATGGACTTGCCGAAAAATACATTCATACCAAGGCTGTCCGCTATTATATCCGCTTGGTTACCCCGTCCAGACCTTTTGGTGTTCGCATCAATTTCCTGTAGGGCCAGAATATCGGGATTCTGTGCCCTTATGGTACGGACAATGGCCGGAATATCGATGGAATCGGGCGTGGAAGGCGGATTGGCATGGTGGATATTGTAAGCCATAATCCATAGCGGCCGTTCTTCCCCATGTAAGCGGTTATTGGTCTCATCAAAACCGGAACATTTTGAAATTCCGGAAAAGCTCGCGATACCTATAGTACCGAAAAATAAGATTAGATATAGATATTTCATTGTTTGTAATATACGACGTTCGTCAAACTTTATTTCACGGCATTGAGCTTAAAATCGACAAGTATCGGAAAGTGGTCCGAGATAAATCGCTTTCCCCGCTGCCCATCAAGCACATGGTACTTAATCGGAATTATTTGTTTTCCTTTATAAAAAACATAATCGATTCTATTGCGTTCCTCCCCCGCCTCGATGTCCCAACCATTGGTCGTATATTTCGTACCATATGTATTCTCGGCATCCAGCATAGAAAATGGATCTTTTAGGGCATGGTCCGTCAATACCGTATAGGGGTCGGAATCTGGAGGTGTATTAAAATCCCCGGTCAGTACCACCGTATTTTCACCGGCAATGCGCTTGATTTCCATTGCAATCAATTCCGCGCCCTTTTTTCTTGCCTGTTGGCCCCTATGGTCAAAATGGGTATTGAAAAAATAAAAAACTTCGCCCCCTTTTTGATCCTTGAATTTTGCCCAGGTTACGATTCGTGGCAGGGCGGCATCCCATCCTTTCGAACTTACCTTTTCCGGGGTTTCCGAGAGCCAAAAGGTATTGTGCTCCAAAAGTTCAAAACGATCTTCCTTATAAAAAATAGGAGTGAATTCTCCCTTTTTACCACCTTCCCGACCGACTCCCACATGGTCATATTGAGGCAATAACGCCTCCATATCCTGTAATTGGGAATAGGTGACCTCCTGCGCCCCAACGAGGTCTGCTTCAAAGAACCGGATACTCTTGGTCAACCATTCCTTTCTATTATCCCAAATATTAATGCCGTCGTCAGGGTTATTATACCTCACATTAAAGGTCATGACCGTCAGGTTTTTTTCGGTATTTTGTGCAGATCCGACAATACCACAAATGAGACATAAGATACCTATTATATTTTTCATTGCCATCCAGGATTTTGTTCCAAGTTCGGATTTAATTGTAATTCTACCCTTGGAATAGGATAGAGATAATCCTTGTTTTCGTCAAAGGTCCTGTTCTCATAATCGGGGTGGGGCGTTATTAAGCCTTGATTGTCCAAAAACGTATCGGATTCCAATTGGTAATACTGGATTCCCGTAATTACATTGTCCGGTCGTTCCCCTTCATATAATACTACGTTAATTTCGCCATCACCTGTAAGATCATATTCCCCCGGACCGGAAAAATATAGGCCACGAATGGGCTGGGTCAAGGTTTCGCCCGCTTTCCAGCGGACAATGTCGTCCCACCGAAAATTTTCCATATATAACTCGATACGCCTTTCCCTCCGAATTTCCAGGATGACGCCCTTATTTGCGCCCACTACCCCTACGTATTGATCGGCTATAAAGGAATCAGGATCGCTATTGGCCGCATCCAGTATTAAACCGGGCATATCAACCCGCGCCCTTAATAGGTTTATAGATTTATCGAGGTCTTCCTGGGTCAAAGTCCCCAATTCCGCTTTTGCCTCGGCATGGTTCAAAAGTGTTTCACCGAACCTGAGCAAAGGCAAATCGGTAATCGACTGGCCATTGGTATCGTAAACGGGCTCGGTCACATATTTAATAATCTGGTAACCGGTAACCGTTGCTCCTAAATTGGGCGCACGTTCGATTGCTTCCCCTTTCCGTGTATAGCCGGGGGTCCTTATCGTTTGGAACAATCGCGGGTCACGGTCGGCCACTTCTTCCGTAAAGAAGATCTGGTCAAAATTCGCCTGATCGGTAAAGCGGGAACCGTCCGCATTTAAATAACTATCTACAAGGTCTTTAGGCATTCCAGGCCTACCATAGGAACTGGTTGTAGTATAGTAATTTACATTATGGCCAATATTCAGGGTCTCTGAATAGGCCCTCGAGAGAATTATTTCGTCGGCTATGGCATCATGCGAATTGAACAGGTTCCTATAATCATCATCAGGGCTTCCGCTGCTATAGAGCTTATAGGGCGAGTCATTGATCAACTCTTCCGAAGCCGCTACAGATGCGTTTAAGTACTTCCCATAGCCTTCGATACCCCGGTATTTTTCAAAAGTGCCTTCATAAAGTCCGACCCTAGACTTTAAGGCCAACGCGGTGTATTTAGTAATCTCGTACACATTCTGTTCCGCTCTCATGTTTGCGATTGCCCAATCAAGATCTTCCAGAATTTTATCAACGACAAATTGTCTGGAATCCCTTGGTTTTGTCAAAGTTTCGGAGTCCTTTGGGTCAATTGGTTCACCATACCAAGGAATTGCACCGAAACGTTGTAACTTATCAAAATAAAAATAGGCCCTGAAAAAGCGGGCAACACCGCCATAATGCGCCTTGGCATTTTCCTCCTCGGATTTTTCATATTCTTGAAGAAAGAAGTTGATATCCCTTAAATAGGCCCAATCCCAACCTCCTCCGGAAGTTGGTACCAAACGGGCGCCCCTCATCTCTTCACTTAATTCATTCTGGATGATGTTATCCGTAATGGCATCCCCATCGTAAATTGAAGTGCTTGGAAACATCCTGTAAAAACTATTGGTATACAGTTTTAGATCAGCTTCGGTATTGAAAAAATTTTCTGCTGTAATCTCGGATAAGGGCTCCTTATCCAAATAATCATCGCTACAGGCGTATAAACCCAGCGCAAGGGCCGCAATCGATAGTATATGCTTAATTTTCATAACTTGATTTTTTTAAAATTGAAAGGTTAATCCCAAGGAATATGTTTTGGAAAAAGGATTTACTTGTGCCGTACTCCTGTTGGAAGATGCCGATGGACTATTAAGGTTCACGGAAGAACTGGCCGCTTCTGGATCGATATAATCGGTCAAAGGCGAAAAGGTGAACAAATTTTCCCCACTGAGATAAAGCCTTAGCTTTGTGGAAGGGGATTTTGAAATTATTCCTCCGGGTAGGGTGTACCCAATCGTCAAGTTCTTTAACCGAAGATAAGCCACACTTTGTAAATACCTGTCGTTTATTTTTTCCAAAGAACCGCCCAACGCAATATATCCATAGTTCCGTGGAAAATAAGCATCTGGATTATCCGGTGACCACATATTGTTAACAAGATCTTTTCTAATGTAAGAGTTGTAGGGCCGGTTATATTGAGCCCAAAAGAACCGGGAATCCGAATTGGGATACCAATCCTGTTTACCCACGCCTTGAAAAAATCCTGAAATATCAAAACCTTTCCATTTGGCATCCAAAATAAAACTATATAGATATTGGGGTGCCGAGTTACCTAAAACTTCCCTGTCGCCGGGATCGTTCACCGTGTTTTCGCCTTCGCCGATAAAACCGTCCCCGTTTAAATCTATATACTTCACGTCGCCTGGCTTAAGTCCACCCCCAGATGAAATACGATTAGAGACAAAACTCTGATCGGCATGGTCGGCTATTTCTTGTTCAGACTGAAATAGGCCTTCGATTCGATAGCCCCAAAGCTCCCCGATAGTCATACCGTCATAAAAGTCTATAAGACTTTTATTTGGATTTTCGAACCTAGTTATCTTAGTTATGGAATTCGATAAATTTCCTGTAATAGAAAAAGAGAAGGGGTCATTATCTAAATCAAATGAATCTTGGTAACCCAAAGAAAGTTCAAAACCCCGTGCTCTCAAATCAGCAGCGTTTTCCAGAGGGGATTGCGTCCCAAGAACACTCGGTAGGCTTGCGCCCGGGGCCAACATACCCTTGGTATCGCGCTGGAACCAGTCAAAATTCATGGTCAAATGGTTATTGAACATGGCAATATCGGTTCCCAAGTTCAAAGTGCTGACTTCTTCCCAGGTAATTTCGGAGGGATTCAGACCGGGCGATTCTATATAATTCAAACGCGTGCCGTTCAAAGGATAACTATAAGTACCGTTTGGTAAGGTGGGATAATACGCATAATCATCAATATTTTGATTGCCCAAAGAGCCATAGGAAGCCCTTAGTTTAAAAAGATTTAGGTTTTTGGATTCCCCGAAGAAACCTTCCCTGTTGATTAACCATCCTGCGGAGACAGATGGAAAAAAGCCCCAACGGTAATCGGACGGGAATCGTGAGGTAGCATCGTATCTTCCATTGAATTCCAAAAGATACTTATCCTTAAAATCATAAGAAAGTCGATAAAACAAACCTTGTAGTGCCCATTCGGAAGCACTGCCGCCCGCCTCGGGATTATCAGTTGCCAATCCTAATGAATTCAGGTCGTTGGAAATCAGGTTTTGTTTGCTTGCCTCTATACTTTTTGTCAAAAATGTCTCTTGGTTAAAACCGGCCGTTACTTTTAAACTATGGTCGCCGAACGACCCTCTGTACTCTCCATAAATATTAAAGGCATCATAGCTGCTTTCGGTACGGTACTCGTTCAAATAATCGTTGCCCAAGAGCCCTATCTCTTCGGGGTAAATGGAATATGGAATTCTAGTGGAACGCTGATACCGGTTAAAATTATTTCTACGTATAGCATAGTTCATATTGATAGTAGTTGAAGAAAAAGGCCTTATCTCAACAGAAGCAATGTTCGAAAATTCGTCGGCATTCGTTACTTGTTTTGAAGTACCCTGCAATAACCCCGCATATACCCCGTCCCCAATTGTGTAGTTGTTCAACTCTGTACGCCAGAGAGCTCCGCCGTTCGGGTTTACGGGCACATAAGAAGGTAAGGCATGAACCCAGATCAAGCTGCCCCAAGGCCTTCCATAGCTTCCGTATTGGCTTCCGCCATGTTCCAAATCCGCTGAACTATTATATTGCATGTTATTGGAAAACGTCATCCAAGCTGTAGCCTCAATATCCAATTTCCCCCTTAGATTGTATTTCTTATACGTATCATCCTGAACTTTGAGGATACCTGTAGACCTGTAGTTTCTATAAGAAAAATTTGCCTTTATTTTTTCTGAACCTCCAGAAATTGACGCATTATAGATTTGCGATGGATAGTTTTTTCTAAAAAAATAGTTCCACCAATCCGTATGCCCGTAATGCACATACTGATCCCGTCCATTCCTTTGATCGACAATGACCCTTGCCAGTGACGGATTTTGGGAGACCTTTAAAAGCTCGGCCATATCAGCTTCCGTATAACCGGTATACGAAGCCCCGCTGTTATTCCTAAAAGCTTCATCAACGATAGATACCGCTTGGTAAGGGTCAGTAACAAAATCGGTATTGTTGGTCGGTGAACTGATGGCCGTGGTGACACCGACATTAACTTGAATATTACCCTGTTTAGCATCTTTTGTGGTAACTAAAACTACCCCAAAAGAACCTCTGGCACCGTATATTGCAGCCGCTCCTGCATCTTTTAATACACTAATGGATGCTACGTCGTTTGGATTTAGGTTACTCAAACTGCCTTCAATCCCATCAATCAATATTAATGGTTGGCCACCATTTATAGACGTAAACCCGCGGATATTGATTCTTGGTTCATCACCAACTTTACCCGTGGACTGAGTTACGTTTAGACCGGGACTAAGACCTTGCAAACTGGAAGAAACATCGGCTATTGGGCGTTCTGCAATGTTGGCAGTTTCGACAGTACTAACCGCCGTAGAGAGCATTTCCCTGTTTGTTGTACCATACCCGACAACAACAACCTCGTCCAATCCTTGCGCACTTTCCTCCAGTTGCACGTTAATGGTAGTCTGTCCATTGACAGCTACCTCCTCTTCAGCAAAACCGATGTAAGAGACCACTAAAACTGCATTTTCGTCGGAAAGTTCAATGGAGAAGTTACCGTCAAAATCGGTCTGTACCCCGTTTGTCGTACCTTTTTCTAGAATGTTCGCACCGGGTAGAGGTGCTCCATTGGCATCGGATATGGTACCCGAGACTTGAAATTGTATTGCCGTATTGTTAGGCTGCAAAGTTTTCGACACTTTGGTCGGAGTTGTGTTTTTAGCATCCTTCCTTAAAATTATCTGTTTCTTCAAAACTTCATAATCGACGTCAGTACCAGCAAATAGTTCTGATAGCACAGTAGCGATTTTTTCCTTCTCAACTTTTATGGAAACCTCCCTATGTATATCGACATCCCTTCTATTCAATAAAAACTTAAAATCTGAAAGGGATTCTATTTCCTGAATCACTTCTTCGACCGTCGCATCTGGCATATCCAGCGTGATTTTCTTGTTTTGCGAATAGGTGTTCGCCTGAATCTGAAACATAGAAATTATGGTAAGCAATAAAGTGAGTTTCATTTTCCGGCTTAGTTTAGGAAGACTGCATGCAATATCCCAAAATTTAAAGCGTTTTTTCATAATTAAGTGGTGTTATCGGTTTTATTTAAATCGGTTTTACCAAATCGGGAAATGTGACTGCATTTTCCGATTTTTCTTTTTGAATTGATTTTTAGCTATTCAAATTTATCCATAAGCTGTTTAATTTATATTAATCGATTATTACTTTATTGTTATTTATTTTGTAATAAATAGCATAACTTTTATTAAACGATTCCAAAACTTCTTCAATAGTCTCGATATCAAAGGTTGCATCGAACAATTGCTTGTCCAAATCTTTATCCCTGTTCTTGATAGTTATGTTGTATTTGCGTTCCAAGGCCTGTCGGATTTTTCGAAATGGGGTGTTGCGAAACACGAGTTTTCCCTGTACCCAAGCGGTGTAGATTTCGGTATCAACATTTTCGATAGAGATATCGTCGCCCACTTTTCGCCATTCGGCCTTAAAGCCTGGTTCTAACAAAATACCTGCCCTGCTTTTATCCTTCTCATTTTTTATATTGATTTCAACCGATCCCTCGACCAAAACGGTATTGATATTGGTGTCTTCGGGATAATGGGAAACGTTGAACTTGGTGCCCAACACTTCGATGTCCAGTTCGTCGGCTTGAACCGTGAAGTGATGTTCTTTGTCTTTCGCCACATCGAAATAGGCTTCCCCAGTTAAAAATACTCTTCGACCAAGTCCCTTTAGAAACTGCACCGGATAACGCAAGGACGTACCGGAGTTCAAAAAAACATGGGTGCCGTCGGACAATATCACGTCGAAGCGTTTGCCGTAGGGCACTTTTATGGTGTTATAAACTAAAGTTTTGGAATTGCCGTACTCGGCAAAACTGGAAGTAGACCCACTATAAGTAAGTTTAGACCTTTTCTGGTTCCCGATTATGTTTCCTTGTGAATCCATTACATTTTTATTCGCCGACGGATCTAGGGTTTCAACGGTACCGTTTTCTAAGGTGATGGTTATCGCTTCTTCTTTGGGTACGAGTAGACCCGAAACAGGGTCTTTTGTTTGGTTCTCATGGAAAATATAACCAAGTGTCACGAAAACCATCCCTACTGCGGCATATTTCAACAGCGAACGAATTTTTTGGCGTTGGAAGATGTTTTTATCCTTCTTCATCCTCCGCATCAGGACTTCCTTGATTTTATGCTTATCCGGTTCGTTCATAACGGTGGTGGCTTCATAGTGCGACTGGGCGAACTCTTCGAAAATCCGCTCGTTGTCCCCGACCAAGATCCAATCGGATAAAAAATCCAAGTCTTGAATTGTTGCTTCGTTCAGAAGATATTTGACAATTCGATTTTCTGTGTCTCGGACGAGCATAATTAGCCTGGTCTATATTGATAAGACAAAGCTAATTTTCATAACCCTAACTTTTAGTTGACTTTTCTTTCACAATTACATTTTGTCCCAGTATATTTATCGTGTTTAAAGCAATGGTAGACGATGGATAATGAAGATATAGAATTGATCGAACGATTAACAAATGGAGAAGAAAAGGCGTTCATACATCTAATAGACCTTTACAACCGCAGACTGTTCGGGTATGCCCTGACATTGACGAACGACCATACTTTGGCAGAGGATATTCTTCAAAATGTTTTTCTTAATACGTGGGAAAAGCGCAAAACCCTGCGTATCACAACCTCCCTTCAGAACTATTTGTTCAAGTCAGTTTTCAACCAGTTTATCAACCAGTACAAGAAAAACCGATCGACCATGGTGTTGGAACAGAAGTATTTCGAGGCTTTGGACAAAGCGGTACAAAAACACGATGATATCTCTTGGGAAAAAGTGATGACACGAATAACTCTCGAAATTGAAAACCTACCGCCAAGATGTAAAGAGGTTTTGCTCCTAAGTAGAAAAGAGGGATTGACCAATATTGAAATTTCAGAATACCTTAAAGTTTCCATCAAGACAGTAGAGGCGCACCTTACCAAAGCTTTTGGCGTACTACGCAAAAAACTAGGGTCGGAGTATCAAACGTTTTTGCTTGTTTTTTTCGGGAGAAAAGGTTTTAGTTGCCGAAGTGCGAATGAATCTCAATTTCTGGATTAATATTACCTTCCATAATTCACCCGATACCGCCAAAAACTGATGCCTCCTAAAATCAAGGCACCCAAGACAATGTACCAAACATAATCGGGCGTTATAGCCGCTCCGCCACTTTGGCCGTAGCTGTGAAGGCCTACCAAGTAAAAATTAACGCCTAGATAGGTCATCATGATACTACCGATGGCAATCATACTCAAAAAGTTGAACGTCCATTTTCCCCGAAGTCCGGGTACTAAACGGGTATGGATGACGAAGGCATAGACCATAATGGAAATCAAGGCCCACGTTTCCTTGGGATCCCAGCCCCAATACCGGCCCCAGCTTTCGTTGGCCCACTGGCCACCCAAGAAATTACCGATGGTCAGCATGATCAGGCCTACGGTGAGGGCGATTTCGTTGATAATCGTCAACTCCCTAATGTTCATTTCCATCCGGACCTTGTTCTTTTTGTTGGTGAGAATCATCAAAAGCAGGCAGACCAGACCTAAAATGGCGCCTACGATCAAGGGGCCGTAGCTGGCGACGATTACGGCCACGTGAATCATCAACCAATAGCTGTCAAGTACCGGCACAAGGGTGCCGATTGCTGGATCTACCCAATTGCCATGGGCTATCATTAAAAGAATCGAGGCCACGAATGCGGTTGCGGCGACCGTCATATCGTTTTTCCTTATAAATAGAAGTCCGATGCCCATGGTTGCCCAAGAAACATAGAGAATACTTTCGTAGGCGTTGGTCCAAGGGGCGTGGCCGGAGACATACCAACGCAATACCAAGCCCGCGGTATGCCATAGAAACAAAAGTAAAATGGTTCCTTTGAAAAAATAAACGGCTATCCGCCAAATAGATCGGTCCTTAAAAATCTGGAATATCAATATGAAAAACATGAGTAATCCTACTACTGCGTACGCTTTCCATAACCAACTGTAAATGTTCAGTTTATTGTAGATTACCTCGGTATTTATTTTCGCTTCCGAGGGCAGTACTTCGCTACCATGGTTTTTCTGGTTTTGCTTAAAGGCATCCAAAAGCTTGTCGGCATCGGTATAATCCCCGGTTTCGTTCGCCCTTCTTAGGGTCATCAAATAGTAAGGAATGGAATTTTTAATAAAATTCGCATACAAAGAGTCGGGAATCTGGAACTGCCCCCCACGATATTCCAACGCGGAAATCCACTTGTTATTTTCATCGTTCAACAAAGGGAAAATTTTCACTATACGGCCACTTAAGGCCTGATCTAGAAGACTTATTCTTTCATTCGCACTCTTAAAATCCCGATCAAATTCCGTGGGGATATTCGTAGTAGTGGCCCGCTTCAAAAAGGGCTCCAATTTGTAGGAACCCTCTTTGGTGAAAAAATCGGTTGCCTTTACATATTTCTGCCCCTCTGGAACACCTATTACGTGCCTAATACTATCGTTTTTAGCATATTTATCCAGAATTATAAATTCGGTATTATACCACGCCGCCGGCGTTAGCATCATCGAAAGAAATACCTTATCGGCGTTCATATCCTTAAACTTGTCGTCGAGGCTCAGTTTGCGCAAGAGTTCCGACGAAAAGGTGTGAATCGGTTTCATACGACCCGCGTCATCCTGAATAACCAACTTTCCAAATTTCTCGGCGTGTGCTTCAGAAACAATGGTAGTCTTTATCAACGAGTCGATTTGCGCCTGTGTGGGCATCTCAGTGTTGTGTTCATGACCGTCACCGATAGCATGCTCCTGTAGATCGGCCGCCTGTTCTAGGGATACTTGTTCAGGTTCATTGCCGGCCGTCGCCTTTTGTGGCTCTTGCGCTTGCAGTCCGAACAATCCTGCAAATACCAAGACCGAAGTCAGTGCCGCTTTTTTGGATTTTAATTTTTCAAGGGATGTGCCCAGATCTTTGAAACGGGTCTTTCCGAAAAACATGATGCCCATTAATCCTGCATATAGCAAGAAATAGCCTAAATAAGTAATTCGAGTACCCCATTGGTCGTGATTTACCGATAGAACGGTACCTTTTTCATCGGGATGGAAGCTGGACTGAAAAAAGCGGTATCCGCCTTGATCGAGAATGTTGTTCATAAAGATATCGTAATCGTACGGACGATCGTTTTCTACGGTAACCTTGCTCATAAACGATTTGTAGCCCTTTTCGGTTCCGGGATATTTTTCCGCAATAAAATCGTTCAATTTGATACCGAAAGGCAGTTCGTATACTTTCGAGCCATAACTTAAACTGAAATCAAGGCCGCCAACATTGAATTTTTCGGAAAAATCGGCCGTTCCTTTACTGCCCAATAATTTCTTTTGCACGGTTTCGCCATTAGCCGTTACCTCAACGATCAAGGCATCAAGGGTACCTTCGTTCATTTCATTCTTGGGCACCTTGACCACCCCATACGAACCTTTGACAATGGATTCAGGAACTACGAACTGCATCCCGGCCATATTGTAAAGTGAGCGCAACTGAAATTCTTGTAGGCTGTCTTTGGCGACCTGACCTTGAAACTGGTCCGCCATCCGCATAAAACTGCCCTCAAACGGGGAAATGATTTGATAAATGCTGTCGGTTGAAATGATATTTATGGCGCCTTCCGTGTCTTTGTTTAGGGCAAAAAGCACCCCATGGATGCTGGCTACCTGTCCGTTTTCCAAAAAATGTTCGTGGCGTTGGCCGTCGCCAGCTTCAACGATTTTTAAATACTGCTTGCCGTTTTCATCGGGAATCAAGCCTTCCTTGGCGCCATCGATGAAATCCACAAACGAAATCGTAAAGGGCTGTCCCTTATAATCCGAATCCCAAGGCAGGTCCGATTGGATCCCTTCGGCGGTAACGATTAGGTCTTCCTGCAAGGTCTTCCGTCTCGGTTGCCCGTCGATTTGACCATCTACATAGGCGGTCAGATAGGTCTTATCGGAATAGAACACCTTTTCGGTCTCGCCCTCACGGATGGGCATCATTCCCTCAAAACTGATATAGCGGGTAACGAAAGCACCGATGATAATCAATATCCAAGAGAGGTGTAAGGTCAGTACCGGCCATTTTTCCCATCGGAAAAGCCGGTAACGAAACATATTACCCATAAAATTGATAACAAAAAATACCATAATGGCCTCGAACCACCAAGCATTGTAGACCCAAATTCGGGCGGTCTCCGTACTATATTTACTTTCGATAAAAGTACCAAAGGCCATTGCGGTGGCAAAAACGATAAAAAGGATGGCCATTAGGCGAGTGGAAAAGAAAAAATTTTTGAGCAAATCCTTCATCAGCAGCTGAATTGGTTTTCAGGATGCAAAAATACGGGTCTTTTTGTAATTTTTGGGGATGATAATGCCATATTCGGTGGAATGGCAATGTTAATTCTAAGTGAAAGTTTTTTGATGGAACGATGGATGCTTGGTGCTGGGTGCCCGATTCCCTTAGTGTGATTTTGGAATTGGGCTGTGTGGTATTAATGGATTTAAGATGCCAGATGAGCGATGTGTCTTATTTGAATCAGGATTCGATAATTCATAGGAGAATTGCCAAATTCGTGAATTGGGAATCTTGAACGTTGAAAATAAACTCGTAAACCGATAAACCCATAAACTCGATTTTTCCCTATTTTCGCCGTATGATACGCGTCAGTATTTTAGGTACCGGCAATGTGGCGAAACACTTGTTCGCTACTTTTATGAAAATTGAGGACGTGAAAGTTGTCCAAATTATCGGAAGGAATAAAATTGCCTTAAAGATTTTCGGAAACTCCGTGGATACCCTTTCGGATTTTTCAAAAATTTCGGATGCCGATATTTTCATTATTGCCGTAAAGGATGATGCCATCGCAGCGGTTTCCGAATATCTTAGAAATAAGAAAGGATTGATCGCGCATACCTCTGGAAGTGTTTCGATGGATGTATTATCAGGCCAAAGGCGCCATGGCGTTTTCTATCCCTTACAAACCTTCACCGACGACCGAAAAGTAGCCAAGAATTCCGTTCCCTATTGTTTGGAAGCCCATGATGAAACGGATCTGGACCTGCTTAAAAATCTTGCGGGCAAACTATCGGACAAAGTGTACGAAGTGAATTCCGAACAACGGAAGGTGCTTCATTTGGCAGCGGTGTTCGTCAATAATTTTACGAACCATCTTTATCATATCGGAAAAGAAATCTGCGATGAAAAGGGATTACCGTTTGCGATTCTACAACCTTTAATTCAAGAAACTTTGGATAAAACGAAGCAGTTGACGCCTTACCAAGCGCAGACCGGACCGGCACGTCGGGGAGATTCCGAGACCATCTCAAAGCATTTGGAGGAGTTGAAAAAATCCGGATTTGGGGAGGTTTATGGGGTTTTGAGTAAGTCGATAGGGAAATTATATGGGAAGGATACCAACGGGCAACATCATTAACCTGAAACCAATACATGGAAAAAAGTTATAAAGAAAGTCTGCAGCATATCGATACGTTCGTCTTTGATGTGGATGGGGTTTTTACCGACAGTACCTTAATTATCACTACCGAGGGCGAAATGCTGCGTAGAATGAGCGTTAAGGATGGGTATGCCCTAAAAACGGCCCTTCAAAAAGGATATAAGGTGTGTATTATCTCCGGTGGCACCAACGAAGGTGTCCGTAATCGCCTGAAGGCTTTGGGCGTTACGGATATTTATTTAGGGGCACACCATAAAATGGATGCTTTGGAAGAATATATGGATATCTACGAAATATCCACAAGTACCATGTTGTACATGGGCGACGATATTCCTGATATTCCCCCGATGCAAGTGGTGGCGTTGCCCACCTGTCCGCAGAACGCGGTTCCGGAAGTGAAGGCCATTTCAAAGTACGTATCCCATAAAAACGGGGGTGAGGGCTGCGTTCGTGATGTTATCGAACAGGTTTTGAAGGTCAGGGGAGATTGGATGACGAATTTTGATGCAGCGAATGATTGAGAAAAAATCCAGTAATCCCATTCGAGACGTATGCTATCCGATAAACTAAAAAATCACAAAATCATACTAGCCTCAGCTTCCCCAAGAAGACAGCAGTTTTTTCGGGAAATGGGATTGGATTTCGAGATCCGTATCAAATCGGTGGAGGAAATCTATCCAAATCAATTGGAAGGAAGCGCTATTTCCGATTATTTGGCCGAATTGAAGGCATCCGCTTTTGAGGGAACCCTGGCTTCAAATGAAATCTTGATCACTTCCGATACCGTAGTTTGGCACAAGAATATCTCGCTGGCAAAGGCGGAGGGTGCGGGGGAAGCTTTCGCCATGTTAAAAACACTATCTGGCGATTGGCACGAAGTCATCACTTCGGTCTGTTTTACTACAAAAGACTACCAAAAGACAGTAAACCAGACCACCAAAGTCAAGTTCAACGTATTGAAGGACGAGGAAATCCGTTTCTATATCGAAAACTACAAGCCCTTCGATAAAGCGGGAGCCTACGGCATTCAGGAATGGATAGGATTAATCGGTATCGAGAAAATCGAAGGATCGTATCCGAATGTGGTCGGGCTGCCGACGCATTTGGTTTATGAGACACTTTTAGATATAATGGCTTGCGGGTAATTTCGTAAATTTGTTATACCGACGGAAAACTCGGCTACTTTACTTTGGCAAATCCCGGTGTCCTAAATAGGTAAGCTTTTACACCGAAATTCGTGGAGAAACACAAAGCCTTACGGAAAAATAAAATATGAATACATGAAAACATACATCAAATTAGACCGCATTGTTTTAACCCTGGCCGCCCTTTCGCTGTCAGTAACATCGTGCAGCGAAAAAGAATCCGCTAAGAATCAAGAAACAACGCAAAAAGAGAAAAAAGCGGAGTCAACATCCAAAAAACAACTATCCGAAGCCTTCAAAACCTACTGGTATGCGGGGGAAGCCGAAATCACCTCCTACAAACTACAACAGGCGCGTTACGGTGAAACACGCGATGGGGAAGCGGTGCTTATTTACGTCACCGAGCCTTTTTTGCCAGAAATTCAGGTAAAAGCGGATGCAAGCCATCCGGATAATGTTCCGGTGCTCAAACTGAACGCGACAAAAAACTATGTGACGGGCATCTACCCCTACTCCATTATGACCAGCACCTTTTATCCCGTACACGATAACCAACACGCCATCAAGGTCGCTTTTTCATCCCAGGAATGGTGCGGACAAGTCTATGCACAATTGAACAACAGGGAACAGTTTGATTTGATGTCGCATTCCTATTTTGAAGGCGAGGCCGATCAAGACCTGAAATTGGATAAGACCATTCTGGAAAACGAACTTTGGAATAAAATCAGGATCGACCCAGCAGGTCTACCCACAGGTGATTTCGATGTGATTCCGTCTTTGGAGTATATTCGGTTATCCCATAAAGAAGTAAAGGCCTACAAAGCTAGTTTGGCCCTTACCGAATCAGAAGGGATCAGCACGTATGAAATCAACTATTCTGAACTTGAACGCACACTCAAAATCGATTTCTCCACCGATTTTCCTTACGCCATTCAAGGTTGGACGGAAACCGCTACAAGCGGGTCTGGAAAAAACGCGAAACAGATGACGTCGACAGCGACCAAGATGAAAACTTTAAAGACCCCATATTGGCAACAAAACGGAAATAAGGATTTATCTTTGCGCGATAGTTTAGAATTATGATATCGTTGGAAGAATTTTTTGCTGCCTACAAACAGGAATTGCTAGCAACCGTCATTCTCATTGCAGTTTTGTTTATATTGAAACTGGTGTTGACGAAGGCCATTCGCAAGGTGGGGCGTATGAGCGATATTGTCGAGGCCCGTACCTTGTTGATTACCAAATATGTTTCGATTTTACTTACGATATTGGGCTTTGGACTATTAACTTTTATCTGGAACATCAAATTCAAGGACGTCGGCATCGCCTTCGCCTCGGTCTTTACCATTATCGGGGTCGCCCTTTTTGCCAGCTGGTCCATTTTGAGCAACATTACGGCCGGGGTCGTTCTTTTCTTTTCCTTCCCCTTTAAAATAGGGGATCGCGTCAAAATCATGGATAAGGATATTGAAGGGGAAGAACCTTACCTCATCGAAGATATCAGGGCCTTTCACGTAAGCCTTCGAAAAGACAATGGCGAACTGCTGGTCTATCCCAACAACCTGATGATGCAGAAGGCGGTTACTCTATTATATAAAGATGAAGTGATGTACGAAGAGGGTACCTAGTTAGGCTTTAACCATTTCGATAAATGCCTTTTGCTTTTCCATTCATCCCCCTTGAAGCTATAAAAGCTGCGCAAAGCTCAAGGCGTATAGCCTATAGCGTATAGCGTATAGCGTATAGCGTATAGCGTATAGCGAAAAAACTTAACGTTGTATTTGAACAACTCGGAACGATTTTTGTTAAAGAAATACAAAAAAACGGGGCAGCTTTGTATTCTTCTTATATTTGAAAAGGTTCCCTAACTAATAGTTTACCGCAAAAAGCCAACACTATGCGTCATTTTTTGGTATGTATGATAGGAATATTCTTCCTTTCCAATACCGCTTTTGCCCAAAAGCCCCACCAGCCTTCTTCTTCAGAGATTTACCATTCCCTTCAAAAACTGAATTTTTTGGGTACCGCGCTTTATGTTGCGGCGCATCCCGATGATGAGAATACGCGCCTCATATCCTATTTATCGAACGGAATGCACGCCCGCACCGGATACCTTTCACTGACTCGCGGCGATGGGGGGCAGAATCTTATTGGCCCAGAACTTAGGGAACTTTTGGGCGTACTGCGTACCGAAGAGCTGTTGGCGGCCCGACGGATCGACGGCGGGGAACAATTTTTTAGCCGTGCGAACGATTTTGGGTACTCCAAAAATCCCGAGGAAACATTGGAAATCTGGAATAAGGAAGCCGTTCTAGGGGATGTGGTATGGGCCATACGCCATTTCAAGCCCGATGTAATCATCGACCGCTTCGATCATCGCAGTCCCGGTACCACCCACGGGCACCACACTTCTTCCGCCATGCTGAGTGTGGAGGCCTTTGACCTGGCCAATGACAAGACCGCCTACCCCGAACAACTGAAACTTACCGATACATGGCAGCCCCAACGCCTATTTTTCAACACCTCTTGGTGGTTCTATGGTAGCGAGGAGAAATTTGAAAAAGCCGACAAGTCGAATATGCTGAATTTGGATGTCGGAAACTACTACCCCGTTCTGGGAACATCCAACAACGAAATTGCCGCTTTGGCCAGCAGCCAGCATCTGTCCCAAGGTTTTGGAAGGTTGTCGGAACGAGGAGTGCAAGACGAATATCTGGAATTGTTAAAGGGAGACCTGCCCAAGGATAAAACAAACATTTTCGATGGTATCGATACGTCGTGGTCCCGTATCGAAGGCGGTGAAGCTATCGGGACTATCTTGAACGCCCTGGAGAAAAACTTCGATTTCGAAAATCCTACAAAACATCTGCCCCAGCTTTTGGAAGCCTATGTCCTGCTCCAAAATATACAGGATGATCATTGGAAAAAAGTAAAATCCAAAGCATTGAAGAGCCTAATCGCCGATGTAACGGGACTCTATCTGGAAGCTTCCTCGGAATCGGCCGCTACAAATCCAGGTGGGAAGGTCAAAGTCACTATTGAGGCCATCAATCGAAGTAATACCGATATGGTTCTAAAATCAATTCAGATTTCTTCTTCGGATGCCGCCTTGAATCCGAACATCCCCCTGAAAAACAATACAAAACAAAACTTTGAATTGACGCTAAATGTGCCCTCGGATACGGAATACACCAGCCCCTATTGGTTAAAAGAAAAAGGAAGTCTGGGCATGTATAAAGTCCTCGATCAGCAACTTATCGGCAAACCGGAAACCCCAAGAGCTTTCACGGCTGCGTTCGAAATTGATTTCAACGGCACAACAATCAACTTTGAAAAACCAGTGATCTACCATTACGCAAAACCGGAAAAAGGGGAACTGTACCAGCCTTTTGAAGTTCTGCCCAAGGCAACGGCTAGCTTTTCGGATAAGGTTTTGATCTTTGCCGATGGAAAACCAAAACAGGTGCCTGTTACTATCGAGGCCCACGCCGATAACATCAAAGGAGAAATACAACTTATTCACGGCGAAGGCTGGTCGGTCGATACGGATACCAAAACATTTGAAATCGCCAAAAAAGGGGACAAAAGAACCGTTTTCTTTACCCTATCCCCTCCCGCCGAGGAAAACGAGAACTACATTTCGCCGATTCTCAAAATTGACGGCAAAGAAACGACTAAAGAACTGGTTACCATAGCCTACGATCATATACCCAAGCAATCCGTGTTGTTGCCCTCAGAAGCAAAAACGGTGAGGATTAATATTAAAAAGGCAGGGGAACAGATCGGATATATTGTCGGTGCAGGAGACGAAGTGCCCGAAAGCCTGCGGCAAATCGGTTATAGCGTTCGAACCATTTCGCCCAGCGCTATCAGTGCGGGCAGTTTGAAATCATACGATGCGGTGGTTATTGGAATCCGTGCCTACAATGTGGTCGACGAACTCCAGTTCAAACAGCATTTTTTAATGGATTATGTCAAAAATGGTGGCACGTTGATTGTGCAGTATAATACAGCTGGACGATGGAAAGAGCAATTCGAGAACATCGCGCCCTACCCGCTTACCCTTTCCCATGATAGGGTGACGGATGAAAATTCGGAAGTGGACATAGTGGCAAAAGATAGTCCGCTGATTAATTTTCCCAATACCATTACCCCGGCAGATTTCGAGGGCTGGGTACAGGAACGGGGACTGTATTTCCCCAACGAATGGGCCAAGGAATTTACGCCTGTACTATCCATGAAAGATGATGGGGAATCCGCTAAAGAGGGTAGCCTTTTGATAGCAAAGTACGGAAAGGGCCATTATATTTACACGGGACTGAGTTTTTTCAGGGAATTGCCGGCGGGAGTTCCGGGAGCCTACAAGTTGTTTGCTAATATGCTATCAGTTGGTAAGGATAGTAGCCAATAGCCAATGTTATTTATAATAAACTCATAAACCTATAAACTCATAAACTTTTGTGCTCGACAAATTTCTAGAACACCTGCTCCTTTATTTGAAGATAACGAACAATTAATTTCCAAAAAATGCTTGATAAATTCGATTGGAAAAAAGAATATACTTTGGTACTTATTTTGAACATATTGTATGTACTGATCTTTAGTTATATAATGACCGCTTTTACTTAATATGAGCACACTCGATTGGATCATACTGTCAAGTACCCTGCTATTTATAGTAAGCTACGGCGTTTGGAGGACGCGAGGGAGCAAAAACGTCGACGACTATGTCGGTGGCGGTAAAGATGCCAAATGGTGGACCATCGGCCTATCGGTCATGGCCACGCAGGCGAGTGCCATTACCTTTTTGTCCACACCCGGCCAGGCCTTTCACGACGGCCTGGGTTTTGTGCAGTTTTACTTCGGACTACCCTTGGCGATGGTTATCATCTGCTTGGTCTTCGTACCGCTTTACCATCGGCTCAAGGTCTACACCGCCTATGAATTTTTAGAAGGCCGGTTCGACCTAAAGACCCGCTCGTTGACCGCCATCCTTTTTTTGATTCAGAGAGGCTTGGCCGCCGGCATCACCATATTTGCTCCTTCCATTATATTATCCGCTGTGTTGGGATGGGATTTGCGCACCCTGAACGTCATCATCGGTGTTTTGGTTATTATATATACGGTATCCGGAGGCACCAAGGCAGTTAGTGTGACACAAAAGCAGCAGATGTTCATCATCATGACCGGTATGTTCGTCACCTTTTTTTATATTTTGGGATATCTCCCTGCGGATATTAACTTCGGCAAAGCTCTAAAAATTGCCGGTGCCAGCAATAAGCTTCAAATTCTTGATTTCAGTTTTGACACCACCAGCCGATATACCTTCTGGAGCGGTATTACCGGAGGTCTCTTTTTGGCCTTGGCCTATTTCGGGACCGATCAAAGCCAGGTACAACGTTATCTTTCGGGCAAATCGGTGCGCGAAAGTCAATTGGGGCTTGTATTTAACGGTATCTTAAAGATTCCCATGCAATTCTTTATCCTTTTGGTCGGCATCATGGTATTTGTTTTTTACCAGTACAACCCCTCGCCCCTTAACTTCAATCCTTCCGCGACCAACGCAGTCATGAATTCGGTCTATGCCAAGGATTATAAGATACTTCAAGAGGGACAGACCAAACTTGAGCAGGAAAAGAAAATGGCCCAGAACAAATTTTCATCTGCGCTTGAGCTTAAGGAATATACGGCCGTTGAAGAGGCCAAACAACAGATCATCGCCTTGAACAAAAAGGACAGGGCCAACCGCGAGGCCGCTAAGACTTTAATTTCGCAGTCCGACAGTGTCGTGGAAACCAACGACAAGGATTATGTGTTCATTCATTTTATACTCAACAACCTACCTACAGGATTGATCGGACTCCTTCTGGCCGTCATATTATCTGCAGCCATGTCATCTACAGCCTCTGAACTCAACGCATTGGGTACCATCACCGCGCTGGATCTTTACAAAAGAAACAAAAAAGGAAATTTCACCGAGCGACACTACGTCATAGCTACTAAAGGTTTTACGTTAGTATGGGGGCTGATCGCCATCGGCATTGCTAGCATCGCCAATCTTTTTGATAACCTGATCCAACTGGTCAATATCATCGGATCCATATTTTACGGAAATGTACTCGGGATATTCCTTTTAGCCATTTTCTTCAAATTCGTAAAAGGTAACGCCGTCTTTTTTGCTGCCATCTTGACCCAGCTGATCATTTTCGTACTCTTCTACACCCTGATATTCAACTATCCCGAAGGTGAGGAAAAACTTGGGTATCTTTGGCTCAACTTTATCGGATGCGGTCTGGTTATTTTTGTAGCCTTTGTTTTTGAAGGCTTCGATAGGATGCTGAAGAATCCGCGTCTGGAGAGTTGAAAGCGTTAAATAAGGATACTTTATTCAAAAACCAAATCCCCAAAATATTCGGGCCTGTGGTAATCGGGTTTTGCGGTCTTTATCGGATTCCAAGTGATATAATGCTTTTGGGATGTATCGTCGCCGCATTTGTAAAAGTTCGATTTAGAAGACAGGCCTTTTAATGAAATGCCTTTGTTATGGGTCATGGCTTCTGCCGAAATAACGATAGTCATTTCCCAAGTATGGCCGCCCGTTTTTTCTGCAAAGGGGCGGTTTCCCAAACTGGATTCGGCCTTGATATATTTTTGTATCACCATGGGATCCACATATTTCCTATCATTTCGACCAGATCCATAAGCCAAATGGATGGTTCCGATGCAATTGATCTCAAAATTGTAATAGTTACCGTTCCCTAACGGATCAAAAAAGAATTCAACACAACTATCCTTTGAAACAGCCGAGTTTGTGTCGGTATGTTTGGCCAGAATATTATCTTCGGTCACGTAGTATTTCAACCAAATGTCATTTTTGTTACGGGCGATCCTGAATTGGACCTTGGGAGCGTAGGCGAATGCCTCCCAATTCAATACGCCAATGCTGTTCAGTTCGGTCTGCTCTTCCAGTAAAGTGGAAACCTCTTTCAAACTGGCCGCACCCTTGTGCTCGATTTCCTTTACTATTAGTTTTTTATCCTTTTGCATTTCCAATGGATTTTGACTGGCTAGAATAAAAAAGCCTGCCAGTAGCATTACTGTTTTCATAGTACCATTATTTCATGTATATATCAAGCCGAAAATGTTTTCAAGTGCAAACGCCCCTCCGCTCTTCGTAATAAGGACCCACATGCATTCCACCAGTAGTCTATGGTATATGCCACAATGTTATTATATATTATGTTGCATCCATTTTGTATATTCGTTGACACGTACAAGTTCATAAATTTTTTCGGATTTTAACTATCATTTCTAAATCAATTTACCATGAAGAATCTTACTCCTAAAAATAGTTTGCTTTTCTGCCTATGCACACTCTGCTCAGCATTTTATGAGCCGGTTATGGGCCAAACGGACATACGTTTGGAAAAAAAATGGGAAACCCCTACCACTTTAAAAGAACCGGAATCGGTGCTTTTCGATGCGAAGTCCAACGTAATCTATGTGTCGAATATCAATGACCCAAAGGCCGGCAAGGATGGTAATGGATCTATAGGACGCATTTCACCTGAAGGAAAAATTTTGGAAGTAGAATGGGCGATCGGCGGAATGGATTCCCCGAAAGGTCTTGGTCTTTCCAAAGGCTTATTATATGTAGCCGATCTGAAAAAAGTGGTAGTAATCGACACCAAAACGGGGAAATTGGTCAAGACGATCGAAGTAGAGGGCGCTGGTATGCTCAACGATATTACCGTGGACAAAAAAGGAATCGTATATGTTTCCGATTCCGACAACAAAAAAATCTACCAAATTAAAAACGATAAGGCCAGCGTATGGTTGGAAAAAGATTTCTTTCAAAAGCCGAACGGCCTCTTGGCATATCAAAATAAGTTTTACATGATCGATATGAATGCAGGCATTTTTTACGAAATAGACAAAAAAACAAAATCCTTGAGAAAAATTGCCGAGGGTCTGCAGGGTGGGGACGGTATAGCGCCCATTGGCGACGATTTTATTATTTCAAACTGGAACGGGGAGGTTTATTATGTCTGGGCAAACGGTAAAACAAAGAAGCTGTTGGATACCAAAGCCGAACACCTCAATGCGGCCGATCTCATTTATTTGCCCGAACAAAATCTTTTGGTAGTACCCACTTTTTACGGTAATACAGCGGTTGCCTATAAAGTGATCAAGGAATGAGCCGCTTCTAAACAAACCTAAGGACCGTCAAAAATAAAACCCAAATGAATAACAATGCTACCATTGGTATCGTCGGTCTAGGGCTGATGGGCACCAGCATAGCTGTGGCATTATTGCTAAATGGCCAAAAGGTAATTGCCGTGGCACCGATAGTCTCCGATTTAGACAAATCAGCCCCCCATCGTATACGGCAAGCTTTGGTGGAATGTTTCCGGGAGGGCATGACCCTAGAAACACCGGAAGAGCTGATGGTGAACATCACCTTTACCTCAGATTATGCCAATCTGCAACCCTGTTGGCTGGTCATGGAATCTGTTTTTGAAGACCTGAATATCAAGCAAGAAGTTTTTAAAAAAATAGAAGACCATGTGGCCGACGACGTGATTATTACTTCGAATACCTCGGCCATACCCATAAGTATACTACAAAATTTTTTTAAGGTTCCAGAACGTTTTTTTGGGATACACTGGGCCGTCCCCGCCTATACCTCCCGTTTTTTAGAAATCATATGTGGTGATAAAAGTCCGGTTGAAATTGGCGAACAACTACATGAAATCGCAAAACAATGGGGAAAGGAACCCACCTTGGTACGAAAGGATATCAGGGGTTTTATTACCAATAGGATAATGTATGCCATGTACCGAGAGGCTTTTCATTTGGTAGAAAAGGGCCATGCAACCATTGCCGATGTCGACCGCGCCTGCAAGAATGGGGGCCAATGGATGGCGTTCTGTGGACCTTTCCGATATATGGATTTAACGGGATTACAAGCGTACCACGCGGTAATGAAAGATCTTTTTCCAGAACTGAGCAGCCAGACCAGCGTTCCGAAACTGATCGACGACATCGCTCAAGCGGACGGCAATGGCGTTTTTAACGGGAAAGGCTTTTATGAATATACCCCGGAGGAGGCGAAAAAATGGGCAGAAACTTTTGATCGGTTTGCCTTTGACATGAACCGCTTGTCCGCAAAGTACGCCGCTGAAATAGCCAAAATTCCTTCCCAAGAGATACCGGAATGAGCCATCTATGGCAACTCTATATAAGGATGCAAAATAGATGTGCCAAAATTATAAAAGTATTTTTTTAATCATTTTTTTCCAAATACGTAACCTTGAAAAATTCGCTCAAAGTACCTCTTATCGTAGACGGGCATTTAGACCTAGCCACCAATGCCATGACCCTGAACCGCGACCTGACACAAACGGTACATGAAATCAGGGAAAAGGAACAACTGTTGGGATGGAAAGAGTATCAAGACCGCGGACAAGGCACCGTAGCCTTGCCCGAACTTCGTGAAGGCAATGTCGGTCTTGTACTCGCCACGCTCATTTCCCGCTATTCCGAAAACGGAAGTCCTTTGCACACCATGGCTTTGAAAGGCTGGCACTCGCCCCGGCAGGCGTATGCCCATGCGCAATGCCAGTTGGCATGGTACCGTGAAATGGAAGCTTTGGGTGAAATGGTGCAGATTACCACAAAAAAAGGATTGACCGAACATGTAGCACTGTGGACGCAAAGCCCCGATGACAATCGTAAAAAACCTATTGGTTATATCCTAGCCTTGGAAGGGGCCGATTCCATTGTCGATCTCGAGTATCTACATACCTATCATGACCAGGGACTCCGTTCCATCGGAATCTCGCATTTCGGTCCGGGCAGATATGCCGCCGGCACACATTCCGACGGAACCGGGCTGACACCCATAGGAAAGGAACTATTGAGGGAAATGAACCAACTTCCTATTCAATTAGATTTGACCCATCTTACCGACAAAGGCTTTTTTGAAGCTTTGGACATCTTTCAGGGGTCGGTAGTCGCCAGCCACCAGAACTGTAGGAGCATCGTTCCGGGAGAACGCCAGTTTTCTGATGACCAGATCCGATGTATTCTTGAACGCAACGGGATTATTGGAGGTGCCTTGGATACGTGGATGCTCTATCCCGATTTTCAATTGGGCAGGGACAATCCCAAGGAACGCGACATTCACATGGAACTTTTGGTCGACCACTTCGACCACATCTGCCAAATGGCAGGCAATAGCGAGCATATCGGTTTTGGGAGTGATCTAGACGGACTTTTCGGTTTGGAACAAACCCCGCATGATATCGATACCATTGCCGACCTCCAAAAATTCGACGCCATTCTTGAAAAAAGGGGATACGCAACTAAGGACAGGGAAAATATCTTCAGGGGCAATTGGATTCGAACCCTAAATAAGATCATGACCTGAAAATGACCATTTAAAAACAGGTGCGCAGGAAGATTAAGGAAACTGAAGGTTTACCCCATGATAAGCTGTTATCAGATTATACCGGGAACAAGGGGCTATGAAATCGGCTGTGGGGAAAAATTTGCGATCTCTGGGGGTTTTGCAGTCAAGGTGTTACAGAAAATATAAAATTATCCTATGACAAATAATCAAAATTCAAACCCTAGGGTAAGAAAAATATTTCAATTGGTTTTTAAAAACCAAAAAAAATCTAAATTTTAAGTATTTTTAACTAAATCACAAAAGTTTATAATACATTAACTAATTGTTAATCAGATTCTTAAAAAATAACGTGCTAAGGTGATCTTATATTTTATTAACATACATAATACATAATCCTAAAAAGTTGTTAATTTCGTGCTCGTAAACCAACGTATTCTTTAAAGCTAAAACTCACTTAAACATCATTAAGATGAACAGAAAACTCAATTATTTCTTTTTTATCGGGGCGTTGTTTCTATGCTTGGGCACTTATGCCCAAGAGAAAACGATTACCGGCACGGTAACTTCCGCTGCGGACGGAATGCCTCTGCCAGGGGTCAATGTTTTAGTACAAGGTACCACGAACGGTACCCAAACAGATTTTGATGGTAATTATGCCATCGACGCCACCGACAGCGATATTTTGGTATTTTCCTATATTGGCACAAAAAGCCAAAGTGTGAACATCGGGGACTCGAGTACAATTGACGTGATTTTAGTTGAAGATGCGAGCCAATTAGAAGAGGTTGTCGTTACTGCATTGGGTTTGGAACGACAAGAAAAATCCCTAACCTATGCCAATCAGCAGGTAGATACCGACGAACTAACAAAAGCCAGATCGGTTAACGTTTTGGAAGGATTAAGCGGTAAAGTTGCCGGTGTATCGGTAACTAGATCATCTTCGGGGGTCGGTGCCCCTGTAAAGGTAGTCATGAGAGGGAATAGATCGATTGATGGAAGCAGTCAACCCTTATACGTTGTAGATGGGATATTGCTCGATGGTGATATTAATAATATTAGCCCGGACGATATTCAGGAAATTTCCGTACTAAGAGGTGCGAACGCGGCAGCACTTTACGGTAGTAGGGCTGCGAACGGTGCAATTATCGTCACCACTAAATCCGGCAAAGGAGCACGCGAGGGGGTTTCCGCCACACTGGGTTTCGCATCTACAATAACAAGTGCTATACATTTGTTAGACTTTCAGAATGAGTATGGGCAAGGTTCCGCAGGAACCTATTCCCCAACAGCAACAACTTCTTGGGGCCCACGTTTTGATGGTAGCCAAGTAGCCCATTGGTCCAATGACCCCAACTATTCCGCGTTTGGTGGTACGTATGCCTATGAAGCCCAACCCGATAATGTTAAGGACTTTTTTCAACTGGGGCATGAGTTGGCGACAAATCTAGGGGTCAATATCAATTCTGAAAAGTCCAATGTGTTTTTAGGATATACGTTCACTGATGCGGGAGGTCTCGTACCAGGAAACGATTTGAAACGACATAGTATTTCTGCTAGGGTGAATTCGAATGTCACCGAAAAATTAGAGATAGATGCTAAACTCAATTACATTCGTGACGATTTTTCAAATGTACTTTCCGCAGGGGAAGGTTTCGACAATCCAGTTCGTTATCTGTATAAAACACCAAGGAACATTCGTACGGAAGATTTTGAACATTACGAATTCATCAATGATGAGGGCAAACTTAGACAGCATTATTTCTTACCACAGTTTAACGGAGGCGGAAATCCATATTGGACTATTAATAATGTTATTAGACCTCGATTGGACGAAAGGGTTTTGGCAATGCTGTCCGTTAAATATGATATTACAGATGACCTAGCGATATTTGCCCGCTCGGCGATGGATCGAACCAGTCGATCTGAAGAACAGATTTGGTATAACGACACCTATACGCAGGCACCATTGGGACAGTACACCAAAAGAGCCAGTAATTCGTACGACTGGAACACTGATGTGCTAATCACCTACAATAAAAACCTTTCGGAAGATTTTAAAATAGGCCTAAATGCTGGAGCCAACCAAAGAGTTTATAAAAGGAACGAGTTGACGGGTTCAGGAACTAATTTTACCATAGAGAATTTCTTTGCATTAAGCAACACGCAAAACCCAGTCGCCAGCGAAGCTCTTGACAGGTTCGAGGTACAATCGATTTATGGCCTTGGTGAATTTTCATACAAAAATGCAATTTTTCTCAACCTGACGGCAAGAAACGATTGGAGCTCTACCTTACCTGAAAGTAACCGCTCTTATTTCTACCCTTCTGTAGGTCTCACCGCGGTGGTGAGCGATTTGGTCGATTTCGGAAGTGGTTTAAGCTTTTTGAAGTTACGGGCCAACTGGGCCGAAGTGGGTAATGATACGGGGTCTTTTCGATTGTCACGAAGGGCAGACATCCGTAACGGTACTTTAGATATCAACCCAACGCAACCCAATACAAATTTAAGACCGGAAAGTACACAGTCTTTGGAACTTGGCTTTGATTCAAGGTTTTTCGACAACCGACTGCGTTTCGATGTTACCTACTATAAGACCAATACCTTTGATCAGATTTTTAGTACACCAACACCGGTAGCCTCTGGTATCGCCAACGTTTTTCAAAATGGCGCCAATATCGAAAACAGAGGGGTTGAGGTTGTATTGGGCGCAACCATAGTCAACAATGACAACTTTTCTTGGGATTTAGACTTGAACTTTGCAACCAATCAGAATGAGGTTCTCGAAATAGCCGAAGGATTTGACAAATTAACGGTTAACAGCGACTTTATCCGTGATTACGTACTGGAAGTTGGCGGTGAATACGGCGACATCTATTCAAGAGGTTTTGAGCGTGACGATCAAGGTCGAGTAATCGTAGACGCTTTGGGTCTTCCTCTGATTACTCCTGGACGCGATGCCGTTAAGGTGGCAAACTTCAATCCCGACTGGTTGGGTGGTATTCGAAATTCGTTCCGTTACAAGAACTTTAATTTTAGTACGCTAATCGATATTCGACAAGGGGGTAGTGTAACCAGTTTTTCCGAGGCCATTCTTGCAAGAGATGGAGTTCTGGACTATACTGCCAATGGTCGTGATGGAGGCCTTATCTTTGGCGAAAATATTTTTTCAGGGGAAACAGCGGTAAGGGAAGATGGCTCGCCAAATACAATATCCGTTAGTGCAGAGGACTACTACAACCGGGTAGGGGGTAGAAATACACCTGTAGGTGAGGCATTTGTCAGGGAACTCTCCAATATACGATTACGGGAAATGGTATTCGGCTATACCTTACCACAAAAAATGTTATCAGACACTTTTTTGACCTCGGCCAATTTTTCTTTGGTGGGAAGAAACTTATTCTTTATTACCAACAAAGCAGAAAATTTTGATCCGGAAATCGTTAACAGTGTCAGTAATGATAGTGAAGGACGTGAGGCTTTCGCACTACCGACTTCCCGCAGCGTGGGTGTTTCGATCAACTTTGGATTTTAAAAAAAAATTGTAATATCTTAAAAGAAAAAACATGAAGAAAAGAATAAAAGAACTGTGTTTAGGCATATTACTGCTAACATATGTCACAAGTTGTACCGATGATTTCACCGAATTGAACACCGATCCCAAGAATTTTACTGAAGATGCGGTTACGGCAGCTGAATATCCTTTGTTTTTTAAAAGGGCTTTATATACGCCAAATTATTTACCTTTTGATCAGGCCAGGGGGCCTTTTCAGTTGGGACACTCACTTTTTCCGGACATCTATGCCAACTATTTTGCTACTACCGCGGCCAATTTTGGCAGTGATCAATTTGAATTGGTCGGAGGTTGGTTGAACGGGGCTTACAGTTATTTCTATCAACGACCAGCTCCACTTATTAAATTTTCCGAAGACTCTGCTGAAGAGCTCGGTTTTACCGTCGAAAACGCAATGATGAAAGTTTGGCGAGTCTATGCCTATCATAGAATTACGGATTTATGGGGTCCTATCCCTTACTTAAGTTTCGGGAATTTGGAGAAAGAAGTTCCTTACGATTCACAAGAAGCGATTTATAATGATTTCTTTACTTCCCTGGAAGAGGCCGCGACCGTTCTTAAGGCCAATGCCGGTGGAACCTCGTTTTTAGGTGGAAATGATGTGATTTTTGGTGGCGATGTAGACTCTTGGTTAAAGTTTGCCAATACGTTACGCTTGCGTCTGGCAATGCGCGTGTCGTATGTGGCTCCAGCTCTTGCACAAAGTAATGCTGAAAAAGCGGTCGCCGATGGTGTAATGCTATCTAACGACGATAATGCCATGATTAAAACCGATATTAATTTCCAGAATAGTTATACCACGATTACTCAATGGGGAGAATTCCGAATGAGTGCAGATATGGAAAGTATCTTAAAAGGATATCAAGATCCCCGAATGGCTAGCTATTTTGCTCCTGCCGTTATTCCAGACCCGACAGATGACCCTGCTGGTGTTGACTTTCCTTATGAAGGAATGCGTAACGGACAAACATCTGAATCTAAAGCAACCACTAATTTTAATGATTTGGCCTCTAACATGGCAGCTCCATATACATTGGGAGGAGATCCAGGCCCTGCATGGGTGGTGATGGCTTCAGCAGAGCCTTATTTCTTGAGAGCCGAAGGTGCACTTCGAGGTTGGGCTATGGGAGGAACGGCCGAAGAGTTGTACAATCAAGGTATCGTTGCCAGTCATTTACAACTCGGTTACGACGGAAATAACCTGTCCGGTGAAGATTACGTGACCAGTATGTTGACACCATCATCATTTGACGGCACTACGCCGCCTGTATCTACTGTACCCGTGGCTTATAATGCAGGGGGCGCCCAAGAAGAACAGCTGGAACAGATTATTACCCAAAAATGGATTGCACTGTGGCCGGATAGTGAAGAAGCGTATGCGGAGCGTAGAAGAACTGGCTACCCTACACTTTATAATCGATTGAATAGTATCAACCCCAATATTCCAGTAGACAAGTTACCGAGAAGGGTGACCTATACTGCAACTGAATATGCTGACAATACCGCCGCAACAGAAGCGGCGGTTGCCAATTTATTGGGAGGACCTGATTTGGGCACAACCAAACTATGGTGGGATGCAAAAAACTAATATTTCAGATTTTTATTAAATAAAAGACCGCTTTAAAGCGGTCTTTTTTGTAAAATGAAATTGCCAACTAGTAAATTTACAGTACCCTTATTCAATATGTTATGCGTACTATCTTAAAACTTTGTCTACTAATCACCTTAATCTATTCTTGCCAACAGGAAGATGACAACAAACAATTCACGCTGCTATCCCCCAAAACAACAGGTATAAACTTCAAAAACCTTGTTCAGGAAACCGAAGAATTCAATGTACTGACCTACGGTTATCTTTATAATGGAGGTGGTGTTTCCATCGGGGACATCAATAATGATAGTCTACCCGATATTTATTTCACGGGCAACATGGTCGGCAGCCATCTTTATCTAAATAAAGGAAATTTCGAATTTGTGGAAATCGCGAAAGAAGCAGGTGTTTTCGCAGCGGGTTTATGGAACACAGGAACGACAATGGCCGATGTCAACGCCGATGGATTGTTGGACATCTATGTATGTCGCTCGGCTGCTCCCAACCCTTCCAAACGTAAAAATTTACTCTTTATCAATAACGGCCCTTCTGCGGAATCGGGACAAGTCTCTTTTACGGAAAAAGCATCTGAATACGGAATAGACGATACGGGGTATTCCACTCAGGCCACTTTTTTTGATTATGACAAAGATGGTGACCTTGACCTTTACGTCTTGAACCATTCCACCCAAGAATTTGCTGGGTTCGGCCATATAACAGCTTCCTTAAAAAATAAAAAAAATCCGTCCTTTTCAGACAAACTGTATCGAAACGATAACGGAAAATTCACGGATGTAAGTGAAGCGGCGGGGTTAATTTCGAACGTTCTTGGTTTCGGATTGGGCCTGGCCATTTCAGACATCAACGACGATGGCTGGTTAGATATATACATATCCAACGACTATAACGAACAGGATTATCTTTACATCAATAATCAAGACGGCACGTTTTCTGAAAACTTGGAGCACTTTATCGGACATACCTCCTTGTTCTCTATGGGATCCGACATCGCCGACATCAACAATGACGGTTACACAGATATCATGACATTGGATATGCTACCCGAGGGCAATATCCGTCAAAAAATGGTTTCTGGACCTGATAATTACGACAAATACCAACTATTGGTCCAATCGGGATTTTACAATCAGACCATGCGTAACATGTTACAATTGAACAATAAGGGACAGTCGTTTTCCGAAATCGGTCAGTTTTCCGGCATTTCGAATACAGATTGGAGCTGGGCGTCCCTTTTTGCCGATCTCGACAACGACGGTTTTAAAGACGTATTCATTACAAACGGTTACAAACGCGATTATACAAACATGGATTTTATGAACTTTGCGGTTCAAGAAAAGCTTAAGGAGAACAAGACCGGAAAACAAACCGCGATAACGGAACTCCTAAAAAACATACCGTCTACAATCGAAGAAAACTACACCTATCACAACAACGGCGACTTGACCTTTACCAAGGTAAACTCCGCTTGGGGCCTTGACCAAAAGTCATTATCCAACGGTGCGGCCTACGGTGATCTGGACAATGATGGGGATCTTGATCTGGTGGTCAACAATATTGAGTCCGCAGCCTTTGTGTACCGTAACAATACAGAAAAGTTTACTGACAACCACTACCTGAAAATTCAATTGAAAGGGGATGGCAAAAATACTTTTGGTATCGGATCTAAAGTTACCGTTCACAACGGGGGACAAAAGCTCGTGCAAGAACTGATACCTACCAGGGGCTACCAATCTTCGGTAGATTATACCTTGGTCTTCGGTCTGAGTGATGCTAAACAGGTTGATAGTCTTACCGTGTTATGGCCCGATACCAGAAAACAGACCCTAACAAATGTCAAGACGAATCAAACGCTTTTGGTCCAACAAAGTGAATCCAAAAAAGTGCGGAACAAAGAAGCTCAGAATACGGTAGAAGCATCCAATCAAATATATTTTAAAGATGTTTCCCAAGATAGTCTGATCCCATATATACATATAGAGGACAACTATACCGATTTTAAGCGCGAACAACTGCTGCCCCACAAACTCTCGACCCAAGGCCCGAAATTGACCAAGGGCGATGTAAATGGCGATGGCCTGGATGATATTTTTATAGGAGGGGCCAAAGGAAGTCCCGGTGAAGTGCTGTTACAGACCAAAAAAGGTGAATTCAAGACAACAAGGGAGGCTTTCGATGCCGATTCCGGATCGGAAGACATAGACGCCCTTTTCTTTGATGCCGACAACGATGGTGATCTCGACCTTTACGTGGTCAGCGGAAGCAACGAATTTGAAATCGATGCCCCGGAACTACAAGACCGGTTGTACTTCAACAACGGGAAGGGCGGGTTTAAAAACAACCCCACTTCCCTCCCACCGATGGCCGTTAGCGGTTCATGCGTGACCGCCAACGATTTTGACAATGATGGTGACCAAGATCTGTTCGTTGGTGGAAGGGGCATACCCGGCCAATATCCGATCGCTACAAGAAGTTATATCCTTAAAAACGACGGGAATGGAAATTTTAAGGATATCACCGCATCGGTAAGCGCTGCTCTCGAATCCCCCGGAATGGTTACCGATGCGATTTGGACCGATTTTAACGGGGATGGTAAAGCGGACTTGATGCTAGTTGGGGAGTTTATGGCCATCCGCGCTTTTGAAAATACGGGCGGTCGATTGACCGAACTAAATGTGAATTCCGGATTAACGGATTCCCAAGGCTGGTGGAACCGCATCGCGCAAGGTGACTTTGACAACGATGGCGATATGGACTATATCGTGGGGAATTTCGGGCTCAACTCCCAATTGAAAGCATCCCCTGACGAACCCGTGCAGATGTACTATAAAGATTTTGACGGTAACGGTTCGCTTGACCCGATTATGACTTCCTATATCATGGGCGAGAGTTATCCCGTATTCTCAAAGGATGACCTGCTGGGACAGCTCAGTGGCCTTAAAAGAAAGTACGTGAATTATTCCGACTACGCCGATGAAAAAATCACGGACATCTTTACATCCGAAGAACTTTCCGACGCAAAAATTCTGAAAGCCAAAAATTTCGCGACCAGCTATATCGAAAACCTGGGCAACAATAAATTTAAAGTAAGCCCCTTACCCGCTCCCGCACAGTTTTCCCCTATTTACGGCATACTTGCCCAAGATTTTAATACCGATGGAAATTTGGATGTGATTCTCGCCGGCAACTTCTTTGGTACCCGAGTAAAGTACGGTCGGTACGATGCCAATAAAGGCTTGCTGTTATTAGGAAATGGCAAGGGCAATTTTGAACCGGTAAGTACGCAAGAAAGCGGACTCAATATCGATGGGGAAATTAGGGATATCTCCTCCATTCAAATGGCAGACGGAAAACAACTTCTCCTTTTTGCAAGAAACGATGAGGGAGTGAAAACCTATGAAGTGAAATAATTCGTATAATTCTACCAATTTCAAACCCAATCAAAATGATTCGACAGCTAAGTTACTTTGCATTCCTTTTTATGACCATTCTAATGGGTTCGGCAACCCGGGCACAATCCGTAACTATAAAGGAAGAAATACAATCCTTGGAAACCTACGGGTTCTCAAAACCAAATCCCGTGCCCATCCTTGCCGAGAATCCAAAAATATACCCGTATTTCAAGTTCGAGGAATACGAACATACGTCCAAGAAGAAAGATTGGAAGGTCGTCACCTTGGAAAATGAATATATCAAAGTAATGGTGCTTCCCGAAATTGGGGGAAAGGTCTGGGGCGCCATCGAAAAAAGTACGGGGGAAGAATTTCTATACAAGAACGAAGTCGTCAAATTCCGTAATATCGCCATGCGCGGCCCATGGACCTCGGGCGGTATCGAATTCAATTTCGGTATTATCGGACATCATCCTTCTACGGCTACCCCGGTCGATTATATCACTCGGACCAATGCCGATGGCAGCGTAAGCTGTATTGTGGGCGCTACCGACCTTCCGTCAAACACCTCTTGGACGGTCGAAATCCGTTTAGAAAAGGACAAGGCCTATTTCGAGACTAACGCCTCTTGGTATAACGCATCCCCCTTAACGGAATCCTATTACAATTGGATGACGGCCGCGGCGGTGGCTACCAATGACCTTGAATTCTTCATTCCCGGCAATACCTATGTAGGGCATAATGGAAATGCCCATACCTGGCCTATTGATGAGGACGGCCGAAACCTGTCGTTGTACAAAAACAATGATTTCGGACCTGCAAAATCTTACCATGTCGTCGGGGAATACAATGATTTTTTCGGTGGCTATTACCACGATCGCAACTTCGGTTTCGGCCAATGGGCCCCTTACGAAGAAATGCCAGGACAAAAATTATGGCTGTGGGCCTTGTCCCGCTCCGGTGGTATTTGGGAAGATTTGCTGACCGATTCCGACGGGCAATACATCGAATTTCAGGCGGGCAGGTTGCTCGACCAGTATTCCGGTGGGGCCATCAACCCTATTAGTCAAGTCGGGTTTGACCCCTATATGATGGACAAATGGCACGAAATCTGGTTTCCCTATAAAGAGATTGGGGGCATGGTAGATGCTTCCGAGGAAGGGGTCCTAAATGTTGAAAAGGATGGGGGTCAGCTTAAAATCGGACTGAACGCCTTGCAAAATCTCGATTCCAAAATTACAGTCGTCCTCAATGGAGAAACATCCCTCACCGAAAAACTGAAGTTACGGCCCATGGAAATTTTCTCCAAATCCCTTCCCGTACGGGCATCCGATAGCATACGGGTTTTTATCGAAGGTACCGAACTGTCTTATACCAACAATCCGAAGACAAACCTTCTGAAAAGGCCTTTTAATCCTGATCAAAAACTACAGGTATCCCCATCGGAACAATTACTTGCCGAGGGTACGGAAGCCATGGAGTTCCGCGAGTACGATCTGGCCCGTAGGAAATTATCGGAACTGGTCCGGTTGGACCCTTCGCATCGGGTTGGCCTTATCAAATTGGCTCAACTCGAATATCGAAAAGCGGATTACAGTGCCGCCCTGCAACATACCAATAGCGTGCTGAAAATGGACACCTACAATTCCGGCGCCAATTACATTGCGGGAATCACTTACCGCGCAATGAACGATACCATCAACGCCCTAGAATCATTAGGTTGGGCGGCCAGGGATGTCAAATACCGATCCGTCGCCTTTGCGCAAATGGCGGAACTCTATTTGGCATCGAAAAACTACCAAAGGGCTGAAATATATGGCCAAAAAGCATTAGATTTCAACCGGTATGCCCTAAATGCCAGAAAAGTATTGGCCGTCTCCGCACGAAAGAACCAACAAAAAGAGAAATTCGAAAAAGAAATAACCGCGATTTCAGAAATCGCTCCCTTGGATTATTTCATACAAACGGAAAAAAGTTTTATGGAAGGAGAAAATTCCGTCTTGGCCTTTACCAATGAATTTCCGTCGGAAAACCTTTTGGGACTTGCGATTCAATACATACGTTTTGGCTTAGAGGAAGAAGCTCTTCACCTATTGGACCAAGATAAAAAAGATACCAAAAATAAGATTTGGAAAGCCTTTTTACTACAAAAAACGGATGCCACAAAAAGCAGCAAGCTTCTGGAAGATACCGCAAATGAGAAGGTGGACTTTGTATCCCCCTACCGCCGGGAAACCCTTCCGGTTATGGAATGGGCCGCACAGCAATCCGATAACTGGAAGGTGGTATACTACCTAGCACAAAACTACTTGGCCGTGGGACAGATTGAAAAGGGGAAGTCCCTCTTAAAGGCTTTGGGCGATAAACCTGATTCCGATATTTTCTACAGGTTCCGAGCAAAGATGACAGGGGATGATGATGCCGCAAGCGCATCGAAAGACCTAACCAAAGCTTTGGATGTGCAGCCCAATGACTGGAAGGTCTGGGAAGAGAATATTCAATTCCAGCTTAAAAATGCCAATTACAAAGAAGCCTATGGATTATCAAACAAAGCCTTTTCAAAATTTCCGAAAAACTACACTATCGGTTTGGCCCACGCCAAAGCTTTGCTAAACACAGGTCGGTTCGAAAAAGTGCTATCTGTTTTGAAGGATATTCAAGTACTGCCCTACGAACATGCCAGCGAAAGTCGTGATATATACGAAAGGGCGTATATAGGTGTTGCGAAATCGCATTTGGAGCGTAAGAATTATAAGAAGGCGATACAAATATTGGAAAAGTCCAAAGAATGGCCTGAAAACATCGGTGTGGGAAAGCCCTATACTCCCGATGAACGGGCACAGGATTATCTATTGGCTTTAGCGCTAAAAGAAACCGGGGAAACCGAAAAAAGTAAAGAGCTTCTTAATGGAATTGTTGAATACTCTCAAAATCACCTGAACTCAAATTCTTTAAACCATCTATACGGTTTATTGGCGATGAAAAAATCGGGGGAAGATCGGAAGCTGTCCGGCTATATTTCAAAACTGAAAGAAACTTCGGGTGATACTAATTCGAAAAGCAAACTGGCAATTGCCCTCTATGAAAACAACACCAAAGAAATAGAAGTCCTTGAATCAGAAAATTTAGTTCCAATGGATGTTCTTGAAATAGCCACTTGGTCACTAAAACAATAAACCCTGGCTTGTAAAAACCAGGGTTTATAATGAACTCGTCTTAACTTGTTTTTTAAAAAAGGATGCCTTTTACTCTGCGCCCCATTCTTTCAATGAATCCGTATTTAGTTTAACGTAGTCATCGTTACCGGCCTCCTTGGCTTTGGCAAGGGAGTTTTTAGCGGTTTTGATGGCGGCCTTTGTATCACCTGCCTTGGCTTGGATCAATGACTGCTGACGTAATTGCCAATATGCCGGATCATCGGTCATTTCCATAGCTTTGCCCATCCACTCCTGGGCCTTTTTGATATCCTTATCCGAGTCTAGGTAATATACGGCAGCGGTGTAATAATCTTCAGCTTTAGGATTTCCCCCCATCGTTTTTTCTATACTTTCAGAGACCATTTTTTCGGTGGGCACTTCGATTTTTACCGGTACATAGACATTTTCCCACATCATTCCCAAAATAGCGGAACCCGATTCCAGATCATCAAAACCTATAGTGAAAGATTCAATTTTCATAGGCAAAGAAACCACTTGCGAAACGGTCTTGGCCGCAACCCTACTCTCATCCCATTCCTTGGGCAAACCACCTTCGTCTTGGGCGTACACAAATACTTCCCAGCTGGATTCTCCCGGTTTGGTGAATATGGAGTAAGTACCCGCTTTTACATCTTGGCCATCGATGGTCACATCGTCGCCAAAGGTGATTTTAGTGTTGGCATTGGCCCCGGTGCGCCATAATTTATCATAAGGCACCAAATCTCCAAAAATTGTACGGCCGCGCATAGCAGGGCGGGAATATTCCAAGGTTATGTCGGTCAAGCCCACCTTCTGCTCCACTTTTGAGAAGGGACTGGGCGCCGGAGTCTCTATTTGCGCTTGCAAAGACAAGGACGCTAAAATAAAAGCTGTTAATAGTAATAATTTTTTCATCTGTTCGTTTTTAAGTTTTGACAAAGCTACTCTAAACAGCCAGTACAGCTGTTAATGATATCTTAAATCAATCCCGTTTGGGTAAAATCCGATTCATATTTCACTCCGCTTCCATACGGTGTTCCGAGTAATCTGCCGATTAGATAGCGTGATTCATGTGGCCTTCCTACTATTGGCACCAGCCGACTTTATTATTTGTTTAACCACTATAATTTTTCGTTAAACAAAATTGGATTTATATTTGTAAAAACAATATTGTGAAGCTCTATCAATTACACTCCAAACAATCTTTACCCGTTTCAAAACAGGAGGCATGGGATTTTCTTTCCGACCCCAATAATTTAAAGATCATTACGCCCGAACACATGGGGTTCAACATTTTGTCGGGAGGCGATAGGCCGATGTTCGCCGGTCAGATTATAGCCTATAATGTATCCCCTTTTCCAGTGTACTCCACCAAATGGGTGACGGAAATTACACATGTTAAGGAGGGGGACTATTTTGTCGACGAGCAGCGTTTTGGACCGTATGCGTTATGGCACCATAAGCATTTTCTACATGAAATCCAGGGAGGAACGGAGATGGAAGATATCATTGATTATAAGCTCCCTTTGGGTATATTAGGCCAATTGGCGCATCCCATCTTAGTTAAAAAGCAATTGCAGCAAATTTTCTCTCATCGGGAACAAAAATTGATCGAGCTTTTTGGTACAATTGAAGGAAGCATAAAGGAGCTGCATTTTACCTCGGTATAAAAAAACTTCGCAGTTGCAGTTTTTAACATTGAAAATTATCAACTCCTAAATAACCTGTACCTACGCAATACCCTTCTCACCTAACTCATAAACGTGGGAACCTGCCCAACGAGCACTCACTAACTTTTGTAAACTCATAAAACTGATACATGAAAAAGAACATATTATTAATCGGCGGATCACACGGCATAGGACTTTCCTTGGCGAAACAGTTACTTGAAAATCATAAAGTCTATATCGCTTCCCGCACGAATGATGACCTTGAAAGTCTGGATGTCGAATACATCAAATTTGATGCTACCTCCGACGAACTGGACACCTCTTCCCTACCCGACGAGCTGCATGGGTTTGTATATTGCCCCGGAAATATCAATCTGAAACCCTTTAAAATGATGAGCATGGACACCTTTGAAGAGGACATGCAACTCAATTTTTTTGGGATGGTCAAAGTCCTTAAGGGAATCTTGCCCAAAATGGCGGATGGTGGCAGTATAGTTCTTTTTAGTACCGTCGCAGTAGGTGTTGGGATGCCTTTCCATACCAGTGTAGCTGCTGCCAAGGGCGCAATCGAAGGCTTTGCCAAGTCATTGGCCGCAGAATATGCACCGAAATTAAGGGTTAATGTGATCGCGCCCTCATTAGTGGATACGCCGCTTGCCGAACGCTTGCTGAACAATGATAAAAAGAAAGAGAAAATGGCGGAAAGACATCCCTTGAAACGGGTTGGTGAAGCGAAAGATATTGCCGATATTGCCCAATTTTTACTCAGCGATAACAGCACTTGGATGACCGGACAGATTATCGGTGTCGATGGCGGAATGTCTACGTTGAACATTAGCTAAGCGCATAGCGCCGTGCGCCCATGAATTCGACCGATTTCAAAAAAAAATGTATTAAAGCGTATGGCGTTCGGCGTCATGCGTATAGCAACAAGACATGAACAATAAAATATCTATTTTTTGGTTCCGAAGGGATTTACGTCTAGATGATAACGTCGGTTTTCTGGCGGCGCTTAAGGGTGATTTTCCTGTGCTGCCCGTTTTTATTTTTGACACCGAGATTTTAGAAAAACTGCCCAAAGATGACGCACGGGTCACCTTTATCTACAATACACTTCAGGGTATGCGCGACCAACTTCAGAAAGAGCAGGGTAGTTCGCTAGCCTTATTTCACGGGAAACCGGTAGCCATTTTCGAAGGTTTACTCAACGAATATGAGGTTCAAGAGGTCTATACCAATCATGATTATGAACCCTACGCCAAAGATCGGGATAAAAAAATCGGGGAATTTTTGACGAACAAAAACGTCGAATTCAAAACCTTTAAAGATCAGGTAATTTTTGAAAAAGATGAAGTGGTCAAAAACGATGGAGACCCATATGTCGTATATACTCCTTATAAAAACAAATGGAAAGAACATTTCGATGCCGACACCCATTTGACCATACACTATACGAGCCAGTATCTCAACAATCTGATCGAGCATTCCCGCTTGCCCAACCTGTCTTTATCGGATATGGGTTTCGAAACCTCATCCATAAAAGTCCCGGAGTACACCGTTACACCCACCTTAATCGATAATTATGAAAAGACCCGGAATTTTCCCGCCAAGGAAAACGGGACTTCCCGACTGGGTCCTCATTTGCGATTTGGTACCGTATCGGTTCGTAAAATGATGAAAAAGGCCATTGGTGAGAAAAACGAGGTGTTTTGGAGCGAGTTGATCTGGCGCGAGTTTTTTATGCAGATTCTCTGGCATTTTCCCCGAACCGCAAATGAGGCCTTCCGAAAAAAATACGACCGTATCGAATGGCGTAACGATGAGCAGGAATTCGAAAAATGGAAAAAGGGCGAAACGGGATTCAAACTGGTCGATGCCGGTATTCGCGAACTCAACCGATCTGGTTATATGCATAATCGCGTACGCATGTTAGTTGCCAGTTTTCTCTGCAAACATTTGTTGATCGACTGGCGCTGGGGCGAGACTTATTTCGCCGAAAAATTGTTGGATTACGAAATGAGCAGCAACGTCGGTAATTGGCAATGGGCCGCCGGAAGTGGTGTTGATGCCGCTCCCTATTTCCGCATATTTAACCCGATGACGCAAGTTGACAAGTTCGATAAAGATCGAAAGTATATATCGAAATGGGTGCCCGAACATGACCAAGAATCCTATCCGGATAAGATGGTGGACCATAAAGAGGCACGGGAACGTTGTCTAAAGGTTTACAAGGAAGCCGTGAGCTAATCCCTAAATTCCAAATCTTTTATACTCAACCTAAGTCTTAAGCGGGCTGAATATAGTCAGAAACCAACATTACCCCCAAAATTTCTGAGCTGAATTTCATACTCTCCGTATTGAGCATCTAATATTCATTACCCCTCATTCAACCCAACGCGCTCTATCGCGATAATTGCTGGTTTAGCAACCGTTCTTCTGCCATTCGGTTCCGAAGAATATTTACATACCGTAATCCATCTTTATTTCTGTAATCCGAATACGATTTAGATGCCCACTCCACCGCTCTTTCCAAATCGCCGTTGATTTCATTGATGATGGCCATATTGTAATGGGCGCGCCCGGCAACCTTTTCCTTTTTGTTGTCCAACTCCTTTTCCCAAAGATCCGCCGCTCCTTCCCAATCATCAGTTTGGGCCCTACGCTGTGCCATCTTGAAATTATTCGTGCCCCTAACAAAATAGTTTCTTGAAATACGCTTTCGTAGTGGTCGCACATCCAATCCGTAGAAATTCCCTAGATTGGAGCTTACCTGCATAACGCTCTCTTTTCGACCAATAACCGCTTCTATGGCCTTGACCGGATTTATTCCCTGCCCAACGGATACAATTCTGTCGTTCGAAACAAATTCGTCTAGCAGCCTTTTATCTTTTGGATCATAGACACGCCATCCATTTTTAATCAAAGTGTTCAGGGTGACCTTATGCCCGGGAAGCGATACGTCGATACCCAATTGATTTGGAACGGGAACCATGGCCATTTCATAATCGACCTCAGTATCCGTATCATAAAATTCTAAGGAGAATAAGACATCCACATGGAATTCCTCACAAATTTGTTGTACATCCTCCCATTTAAGGGCGGCGGGGAACACGCCAAGTCCCTTTCGCTGTACCCAGATACTGTCGATCATGCGAATTGATTCGAACCTGTCATTTTGTGATAGCTCGTCGAACAGCCCTAATACGGCAGATTCAGCACCTTCCTTATCCAAATTAATCCCTTCCAACGAAAGTATTTTATCAATTTTATCGATGTTTTGGTTGGCATCCGATGGTAAGCTGCGATTGATAATTCCGATTTTCACGATCTCAGAGGGTATAGAAATCCGAGCGGGTTCTACCGCACTCATGGTCAATCTATTCGTTGAACTGCAAGAGAAGAAAACTACTGAAAGACATAGGACAATGATAAGCCCTTTAAAATTTTTCATAAAATGAGGTTTGGTTCGCTGTCGGTCGATTTGGATTATGGCCAACGCCTTGATACTAAACAGCTACTATGGTATTTATATTGTTCAATACCTGTCAAATAATGCAAAAGGTTTTTTTATTATCTTCCTCCTCTTTAAAAAACACCCCTAAAACATGCCGATGAAATCACACTTGAAAATATTGGTATTGCTAACTGCGACCGCAAACTGCCTATTGACCCAAGCCCAATCCTTCGATTTTCAGTTCGACCATTTCGCTATAGTCGTTGACAATGTAGATAAAAGTGCGGAATTCTATGCTAGCGTCCTGAATTTAGAAGAAATGCCCCACCCTGATAAAACACCGGGATTTCGTTGATTCATGATAAACGACAATACCCAGAATCATCTCATCTAAAAAGAATTCGCACCTTTTAAAAAAAATAAGTCCATGCATCTGGCCTTGGCTACACAGGATTTGGGTGGACTTAGTGCCCATTTAAAAACCAAAAATGTTATTTTCGACGACTGGACGGGGAAGAAGAACACGATTAAACACCGTTCTGACGGGGTGGACCAAATTTATATACAGGATCCGGATGGCTATTGGATAGAAATCAATACGGCGACTCATTGAGCGGTAAACTCCAAAGGTACCCATCTCCAAGTTTCGGAATTGGCGCGAAACTCTTAAAGAATATTTTTATTCGGGATTGAAAACTTTCGAATCGATGTTTTCCTGACCTCTCGGATTGGGGTAATTATCGGATTCGTCTTCCGTCCGATTATCCAAACAGACAAAATCTTTTTCCAATGTCAGCTCCAGTTTCTGGCCGTTATTCAGAATCTGGGTATGGTAAAATCCCACTCGGTCATTAGTATACCAATCGCTTAGGGCATCCTTGGGAACGAACAGCATTATGCCGTGATCAAAGAACGATGCGTGTAAACTATCATAATCGTTGGAAGCCTTCACGCCATATATAAATTGTGCTTCGTTGAATTGCGTTTTTTCCGTTACCCTATCTTTCTCACAAATAGTCTTTACCTCGGTTTGGGTCAATCGAAAGCGAACAGAGTTTCCCTTTATCCTGATTTTCATACTGCTATTTTATTATTGCATTTCCATTTGAAAATCGAAGAATGAGTTAAGATTTTTGGACATGCATCGCCAACTACCTCATATAAGCAACTTTGGATTTTCTACGATCATTTAATTTGCGCCTATAGGGCAAAGCAGGCTTATACACAAAGGAAGGAAACTAAACGCAATATTCAAATATTTATTAACAGCGGTTAGACCTCTGGAAGAAGGGTTCGAAAAAATCTGTGAAAAACCCAATCTTAGACTAGAATCAATATAACCTAATACGGTTGAAAGCTTTTTTAAACCCTAGAAATCTTAGCCCCGATAGCCCTCAAGCGTGTATCAATATCTTGATAACCTCGATCGATCTGCTCAATGTTATGAATGGTAGAAGTGCCTTTTGCGGATAACGCCGCAATCAACAATGAAATTCCTGCCCTGATATCGGGTGAGGTCATTGTAGTGGCTTTTAAAGTGGACTTAAAATCATGCCCGATGACCACGGCGCGGTGCGGATCGCATAAAATAATCTTTGCTCCCATATCGATCAACTTATCCACAAAGAACAAACGGCTTTCGAACATTTTTTGATGAATGAGCACTTCGCCTTTGGATTGTGTGGCCATAACCAAGATAATACTCAATAAATCGGGAGTGAGTCCCGGCCATGGGGCATCGGCAATGCTCAAGATTGAGCCATCGATATACTTCTGTATTTTATAGCCGTCGGTATGTTTGGGGATAAAAATATCTTCCCCCTTGCGTTCCAGTTGTATCCCTAATTTTCGGAATACCTCGGGAATCTGTCCCAAATCGTCCCAGCTTACATTTTTAATGGTCAGTTCACTTTTGGTCATAGCCGCAAGACCGATCCAACTGCCGATTTCGATCATATCGGGAAGCATGGTATGGTCCGTTCCCCCAAGTTCGGTTACCCCTTCTATTTCCAATAGATTGGAGCCTACTCCCGAAATTTTAGCGCCCATGCGATTGAGCATTTTACACAATTGTTGCAAATAAGGCTCGCAAGCCGCATTATAGATCGTGGTTTTTCCTTCGGCCCTAACAGCGGCCATGACGATGTTCGCCGTTCCGGTCACCGACGCCTCATCGAGCAACATATAGGCACCCTTGAGTTTTTTTGCCTCGACACCGTAGAAATGTTCTTCTTTATTATATCTGAACTTGGCGCCAAGTTTAATAAAGCCTTCGAAATGGGTATCCAATCTACGGCGGCCAATCTTGTCTCCACCGGGTTTTGGAATGTAACCCTTCCCGAATCGGGCCAATAGCGGACCGACCAACATGATAGAGCCCCGAAGTTCGCGGCCATCCTTTTTGAACTGCGCGGATTGCAAATAATCCATATTAACGGCATCGGCCTTGAAAGTGTACGATCCCTTGGACTTTTTTTGGACCTTTACTCCCAAATCTTCCAAAATGGAAATCAATTTATTGACGTCGACAATATCGGGAATGTTATTGATGGTGACCTCTTCGGCTGTAAGCAGTACCGCGCAAAGAATTTGTAAGGCTTCGTTCTTGGCTCCCTGAGGCGTAATCTCTCCGGAGAGTGGGTGGCCGCCCTCTATTTTAAAAGTGCCCATGATACGTGGTGAATTGTAGGTTGATTGCTATTAATAACGCTTTTTACCGCGATTATTGTTATTACTACGTGAATTTTTCTTCCCGTTGCTGCTGCGTGAGGACTTCGTTGGCGTTCGTTTGTTCAAGAACTGTCCGCTATCCGTGAGGGTTTCGTCCTCAGCGGCCATGTCGATCTGACCGTCGCTCAGTTCGTAAAGGTGTTTAAAAATTGCCTTGTCATCGACCATGTCCTTATTCCAGTTCAGGTAACACTTTTTCATGTGGTTGGCAATGGCATATTCAAGTCCCTCGCGCTTATCCCCTTTTTCCCAACTTACGGCCACATCGATCATTCGCTTGATGTTGTTGCCATAAAAACGATATTTAGGATGATTTTGTGGATATTCCAGAGCCTCGGGCCGTTGCTGCAAGACTTCCTTACTCGTAATGGGGAAAGGTGATTTTACATCCAATTTAAAATCGGACATAATAAACAACTGGTCCCAAAGTTTGTGCTGAAAATCAGGCACATCGCGCAGGTGGGGTTGTAAATTACCCATTACGGCAACTATGGATTGTGCAACGCGGTTTCGTTCTTCTTCGTCTTCGATGGACACGGCGTGATCTACCATTTTTTGAAAATGGCGCCCGTATTCGGGAATAATCAGGTGTGACCGCTCGGTATTGTACTCAAGGTTTTCTACTAAATTCAAATTGAAGTGTTTTGCTTAAAAATAAAAGAGAAGTATCGAACTCCTAGCGAGTTCTTTAATAACGCACGCAAATTAATAAAATTATGGCTGAAATGCTATTTCCTTGTATTATTTGTGATGGAATGGGTGGTTTGCCACTATGTACTTGCTTGAGTTTGTATGTAATATTGAAGTTTGGGCTTGGGCTTGGGCTTCTCTTTTATAAGGAAATAATTCCTTCAATCTCCCCTACTTCCTTATATTTATCAATGACCTGTTTCGGGTTTTTGAGGTTGACCGTGATGGACACGCTGGTATACTTTCCTTTTTTGGATTGTTTCGATTCGATGACAGCACCGGTATTATCAAAGATCGAATGGATCTTCTCAATCTTTGACGGATCGCTTTCCACAATGAATTTATAGAGATAATCCGACGGCCAGTCCGTACTTTCCGCTAACTGTTCTTGTAATCGTTTGTAGAATTCTTCGGGATTTTTGGTATCCATACTTTTTCTTTTCGACAAAGATAATGAACTCCCGATTGTGATATGCATCAATTCGAATACACTCTGGTTCAAAGGAACCTAGAGGAGGTGGATTGTTATGATTTATTAGGATTCTATCCGTATAAACTAGCTCGATCTGCCTACCTGCAGGGGGGGGTCAGGCTCATCAGCGTTCAATTTGTCGGGAATCCGTATTTTTGTTATGGTAAAAACTTTCTATTGAATACAAAAAAAATAGTGATAACCGGCGGCCCAAGTACCGGAAAAACCTCGGTGATCCTCGAGTTGGAAAAAAGAGGGTGCTTTTGTATCCCTGAACTCGTACGTAGCCTGACGGTGGCCGAGGCAGCTGCCAAAAATATGGAGTCGATTATGGTTAATCCCATTCTATCGGTAAAAGATCCCGTGGAATTCAATAACAAACTGCTAAAGGGTAGAATCGCACAGTACCGATCCGTAGAAAAAATGGAAGAAAAGATGGTTTTCTTTGATCGTGGCATTCCCGATGTACATGCGTATATGACGTGTTTCGGACAAGAGTATACGGATGTTTTCGAACATCCTGCACACAACTTTCGCTATGATCAGGTTTTGCTCATGCCCCCTTGGCGCGAAATATATGCTACCGACGCCGAACGTTTTGAATCCTATTCAACATCGGAACGTATTTTTACCGCTTTGGAAAAGACCTATCGAAATTTTGGATACGAAATCACACTTATTCCTAAAGGAAGCGTAATGGAGCGAACGGATTTTATTCTGGACTTGGTAAATCCCAAATAATGCATAAAGATCCTGATAAAATTTTAGAGGAGTTCTGGGGATTTTCCAATTTCAGGGGCTCCCAGAAAAAAGTAATCGATGCCGTCTTGAACCGGCAAGACGTTCTTGCACTTATGCCTACCGGGGGGGGTAAATCTCTTTGTTTTCAAGTACCTGCAATGGCGCAGGATGGTCTATGTATTGTAGTTTCACCCTTGATCGCCCTTATCCATGATCAGATCAACAACCTAAAGGAGAGAGGGATAAAGGCGATGGCCTTGACCGGTGGTATTCCTTTCGACGAGCTTATCACCTTGTTGGACAACTGCCTGTACGGAGGCTACAAGTTCGTATATCTTTCCCCCGAACGCCTGCAACAAGAGGTAGTACAGGATAAAATAAGGCAGATGAACGTCAACCTCGTCGCCATCGATGAGGCGCATTGTATCTCGCAATGGGGCCATGATTTTCGGCCCGCCTATTTGGAATGTGCCAAACTTCGGGAACTCCTTCCCAAAACGCCGATAATCGCCCTTACCGCGACAGCGACCGAACGGGTAGCCAATGACATCATTGATAATCTTGGGTTTACCGAGCCGTTGATCGTAAAAGATTCCTTTTCGAGACCGAACATTGCCTTTGGCGTTCTGTGGTGCGAGGATAAACACTACCGGCTGAAACAACTTTTCGCCAAAACCCGGCAAAGCGGCATCGTTTATGTGCGCACACGCAGGATGACCCAAGATATCGCCCGGTTCCTCAAAGCAAACGGTTGCAAGGCCGATTTTTTTCATGGAGGCATCGCCAAAAAAGAGAAACAGGAAAAACTGAAGCGCTGGCTGACCGACCAAGTTCAGGTAATGGTGGCCACGAATGCCTTTGGTATGGGGGTTGACAAACCGGATGTGCGCACGGTGGTACACTTTCAAATTCCAGATTGCCTTGAAAACTACTACCAAGAGGCCGGAAGGGCCGGAAGGGATGGTGCCCCCGCAAAAGCCATACTCTTGACCAATGCTTCCGATGTTGCCCGGATGCGGCAACAGTTTCTTGGCACCTTGCCCGATGCGGCCTTCCTTAAGAAGGTTTACAATAAGCTCAACAACTATTTTCAGATATCGCTCGGGGAAAGTACCGACGAAATTTTTCAATTCCCTTTCAAGGATTTTGTTGCGGCCTACGGAATGAATTCCTTTCTTACCTACAATGCGTTGCGGGTGCTAGATCAATATTCCGTTATCGCGCTCTCAGAATCATTTTTCAAAAAAACGGAGATTCGGTTTATCGTTTCCCAAAATTCCATTTTTGAATATCTCGAGAAAAATAGCGCTTCCGCACCGATAATTCAGACTATTCTCAGAACTTACGGCGGCATCTTCGATTTTGAGACTAAAATCGACCCATCGTTGATCGCCAAAAAAACCAAGGTTTCCGAAAAGCGGGTATTCTCTGTTTTAGAAAAACTAAAACAGGATGATATCATCGATTATATATTAAAAAAGACCGATCTCGAAATAACTTTCTTGGTACCAAGGGACGATGACCGTACGATAAACGTTTTTGCCAAACAGGTCGAGGAACGTAACCAGATCAAAGTCACAAAAATCGATCAGATGCTCCAATACCTACATACGAACACGGTTTGCAGAAGCAAACAGATCTTAAGCTATTTTGGCGAAAAAAAGATTCAGAATTGTGGTATTTGCGATGTATGCCGAAAAAATCAACAGGCGAAATCGGCTGATTTTAAAACTATATCTTCAGAAATAGCAGTTGTTCTAAAAGAAAAAGGGCGTACTTCAAGAACCCTGATCAACATGGTCGACCATAGTGAACCCGATATATTGAAGACACTACAAATGATGCTTGAAGATGGCCAGATCAAAGTGAATACGAAGAATGAGTATGAAATAGGATAGCCAAGGTGCCAGGCACTCGAGGTTTAATCCTCTACAGAAATAACGATCACTATTTTTATAATCAATACTAAACCATCAGTCCAAATGCGCGATTTACGAATTATCTTCATGGGCACGCCCGAGTTTGCTACGGCTACCCTAGCCAAAATACGGGACGAAGGCTACAAGGTCGTTGGCGTTATAACCGCCCCTGACAGACCTGCGGGAAGGGGTAGACAATTACAGGAATCCGATGTTAAAAAATATGCGATATCCAAAGGTCTTACCGTGCTGCAGCCTACCAACCTGAAAAACGAGGATTTTCTGTCCGAATTAAAGGCTTTGAACGCTAATCTTCAGATTGTGGTGGCCTTCCGGATGCTGCCGAAGGCGGTTTGGGCCATGCCCGAATACGGTACTTTCAACCTTCATGCGTCCCTATTGCCCGACTATAGGGGCGCGGCACCCATCAATTGGTCCATTATCAATGGGGAAACGGAAACCGGTGCGACGACCTTTTTTATCGACGATAAGATTGACACCGGGGAAATCATCCTTCAGGAAAAAACAGCGATAGCAGAAAACGATACCGCCGGCACCTTACACGATCGTTTGATGCATATGGGCGCCAGTCTTGTAGTTAAAACCGTACAACAGATTGAAAAGGGTTCGGTAAGAACCGAAATGCAAAAAAATACATCCTCCCTGAAAATAGCCCATAAAATACATCGGGAAACCTGCGAGATCGATTGGTCGGATTCCCTGGAAGCCATCCATAATAAGATAAGGGGACTAAGCCCCTATCCTACAGCATGGACTACCTTGGTCAACTGCGACGAAAAAATTGCCTTGAAAATTTATGAGGCGTCCAAAGAAAAAATAACCCATCATGAACACATAGGTAAGGTTCTGATCGACAACAAAATGCTGAAAGTTGCCGTCGAAAATGGGTTTATACATCTTCTTGAAATCCAATTACCGGGTAAACGAAAGATGAAAACACAAGACCTGTTGAATGGCTTCAATTTCAAAGAAAATGCCATTGTGACCTAAAGCCCCGCTACCATTGGGCTGCAAGAATCGTAAAAAAAGCCTTACTTTATTAACAAACAACCCGAGTTATCAACAAAAACAGGGATTTACCCCTATTTTACTTGCGTTGACGGCAAATCCGTATAAATTTGTTGAACGTTTAAACGCATTTTTAACAACTTTTAATTTATTTACTATGAACAAAACAGAATTAATCGATGCTATGGCATCAGATGCAGGCATCACAAAAGCCGCAGCAAAAAAAGCATTGGAGTCTTTCTTGGGCAACGTTGAAGGATCTCTTAAAAAAGGAAACCGCGTATCGTTGGTAGGTTTCGGATCATGGTCCGTATCTAAAAGAAACGCAAGGGAAGGCAGAAACCCTTCTACAGGAAAAACGATTCAGATCGCAGCAAAGAACGTAGTAAAGTTCAAAGCAGGTTCTGATTTGGCAAGTTCGGTAAACTAGTAGGTATCATATTATATTTAGAAAGCATCCCGCAATTGCGGGATGCTTTTTTTTAAAAGGTAATTGGTATTTATAGGAATTGTCTTATTTTAGAGCTATGAAGTCCGAAAAACCATGGTCGACCTAAAACCACAAAAGGGCAAACTGCTCATTGCTGAGCCCACCTTGACAGGCGATGTATCGTTCAACCGTTCGGTCGTACTATTGGCCGAACACAGCGATGAGGGTTCGGTAGGCTTTATCTTAAACAAGCCGTTGGACTACCATATCAACGATCTGGTTACCGAAATCGAAATTCCCTTTCAAGTGTACAATGGCGGTCCCGTGGAGCAAGACAATCTATACTTTATCCATAAAGTGCCGGATTTGATATCCAACAGTATTGAAATATCCGATGGTATCTATTGGGGCGGCGATTTTGAAAACCTTATAGACCTTATCAATAAAGGGATTATATCCGAAGGGGATATCCGATTCTTTTTGGGATACTCAGGTTGGTCATCGTTGCAATTAGATCAAGAACTTTTGTCAAAATCGTGGGTCGTGGTCAAAAACGATTACGAAAGCGCCATCATCCATAAATCTTCAGATGCCTTTTGGAAAGAAAAGATGATGGAGCTTGGGGGTAATTATCTGCTTTGGTCGAATGCTCCTGAAAATCCGAATTTGAACTGAATTTTTACCCCAACCGTGCCACCGCGTTCAGCTTACCCAACAAATTCTTTGCGGTCACATTACCGAATTCCTTTTTGCGATATTTTGTAATGGGCCGAATTCCGATAATACTATTCGTAATGAAAAGCTCGTCAGCCTTTTGGAGTTCGAAGGGCGAAATGGAGTTTTCCTCTAGTTCATAACCTTCCAATTTGTTAATTATTTCCATCAATTTTTTACGGATGATTCCGTTTAGGCAGCCATCTTTCAATGGAGCGGTTTTTACAGTGTTCCCTTTGACCAAAAAGAGGTTGCCGTTCAAGGCTTCGACCACCTGTTTATTTGTATTGATTAGCAAACAGTTATCGTAATCGTTTTCTTGTGCGAAGATACTACCGACCACATTGATAATCTTATTATTGGTTTTTAAGGTGGATAGCATATCGGGATTCACGTAAAAATCTTTGAAAAGTTCTACCTCGTAGCGATTATCCTCTAAAACATAAAAAGGATTTTGTAAGGCTTTGGCCTCGATGATATAGGATATCACATTAGTTTCGGGTAGATAAAGTCCACCATCACTTCTGAAGACAGTAAGGCGGATGCGGGCCGCACTTTGGTCCAAATCATTGGCAAGGATGACCCCAAGAATATTTTCTTCGAGAAATTCCATGGTAAAATCCATCGGAATTTCCATACGTAGCATGCGCATCGAAGCCATCAGGCGAAGGTAGTGGTCTTCCCAGAAAAATAACTTTCCACTGACCGCCCGCATCGATTCGAAAAGCGAATCGCCATAGCGTAATCCCCGATTTTGGTGGTCTAAAAATGTTTCGGTAGTGGGGAGAAGCTCCCCGTTGAAATTGACCATAAGGTAGCAGTCAGTAGGATGTAATCAGTTAAGAAGTAATCAGTTAAGAGGTATTCAGTTAAGACGTAATCAGTAGGCAAAAGTCATAATTGGAAAACCGTGCTTTTGAGGAACTCATATACCCCTACACTTTTTGAAAACTGAAAATATAAGGTGGTAACCGATCGAGATACGTAAAATCGGGACTTCGAATACAACCCATCATTTCGACCCTAACACCTGCTTCAGATCCGAAACCTGGTTGGTCCATAACATTTTCGATTCCTCTACCTCGTCTTCGTCCGCGAAATCGGTGATAAAAAGGGATACGTCTTTGGTAATTTCGTCAACGATAATTTTCATTTCAAAGAAAGAACCATCTTCAGATTCTTCCCAAGCGAACTTTACAAATTCATCGCTCTTGCGCTTCAGCAATTTTGCTTCTTCTTCAGAACCGTCCCAAATAAACGTAAACTTTTCGCCACGGGAGTTCACGTTATCGGCGAACCATTCTGAAAGTCCAGATGGGGTAGATAAATACTGATATAGTAACTGCGGTGATGACTGTATTACGAATTCAAGTTGAAATTTTATTTTATCGTCCATTTGGGATATTTTCTTTCGGGCAATATATAGATTTCCCCATGATAAAAAAACAAAAGCGAAAGAATCTTTTTAGGAAAGGATTTTTGAAGAAGCGAAAATTAAATTCTATATTTGCAGCCGTTTTAAAAACGCGATGGCGTGGTAGCTCAGCTGGTTAGAGCGTCGGATTCATAACCCGGAGGCCGGGGGTTCAAGTCCCCCTCACGCTACCATTAAATACGGGGCCTTCAAGAAATTGGAGGCCTTTTTTTATTCGTAGGTAAAACATAGGTAAAACATTATGTAGTTTTCCTTATCAATCCAACTTTGCTTAAAAAATTGTAAGACTACCTTGGTTAAAGCAGAAATCAGGGACATTTTCCCACCGACCTATCTTTTCATTTATATCTACCTCACTATTGGAATTAAAATTTATGATTGAATTTGCCTGAATGATTCCCTATAAATAAAAGGAACTTGTGACCTTATCCACTTCTTTACTCTTAAAATGTGTTCCATTGCCTTTTGTTTTATTTCATTATCGATAATAGATTTGGCTTCCTCGACCATATCCATTTTGCCCAAATCACCATAATAACCACAACAACTATCCAAAATGTTCCCATGTGTGTCGTTATGGTATATCCGAAAACATTGCCCCTTTGATAGTCATCGTACAATTGAACATTACCTACAACTATTTCTTCCAATTCGTCGGCAGTTTTGTCGCCTTCATTTAAGCCCCATTGTTTCATTGTCGGTCTATCTATAAAAGCAAATCCGATTTGACCGCTATCCCACCGACAACCGAATGGACTGGATTTAATGGTTATACCGACATGATCGTACAAATAGACCGGCAATAGTACCAATGGACTCTATTCATCTTCAATCGCTTCTTTCACCACATTCCAATGCTCAAATTCATCGGTATCGAAATCGGTGTCGTTTTGCAAATCATATCGTCTATGATGTAGACAAAATAATACGTGGCCGTCCCAATCATTTAACAGGTTTTGAGGGTAATCTTCCCGTTCTATTTCAATTTTATACCCTTGTAGTTTAGTCTTTCCATAATCGAATTCTATTTTATTCCCTTAACTTTTATCTTGAAACTCAAATACTGATAGAGCTTACTTTACCCGATTCCAAATTCACAAATGCGCCATGTTTTTTGATTAGTTTATGGTAAAGCAACCGAAACAAACAATCAGAAGCATGGGCAACCAACACATCGTTAATAAACAATGATTGCTCGTTCAACTTATCGGAGTAAGCACATCCCGCTCCCTGCAGAATAGGTGTATCTTGCGCATCCAGATCGGGGAAAAAGTCGATAATGTTTTTCAAGTTGTCCACCAATTCAAAATCCTCCCCATCAATGTTTCTTTCTTCCTTGAACAACGTTCCCAAAACGAACTGCCCTGTATCCCTACTGTTTCCAATATCCAACCAATAGAACATGGTTTGATATTCAGAACCTTTGAAAGGAAAATGAAGCGATTTTGACAATAGCGTTCTAAATCGTGCATTATCTACGCAAGTAATTATGATGTTCGCCCTAACATCCTCGCCATCAGGGAGCGAATCCATAGGAATACCATCCCATTGAAGCCCAAAGGCAACGTTTACCTTATTGACGGCATTGACCCCTTTATACTCCCCAATATCACAAAGTGTATATAACTGTCTGCCAACATTGTTTTTTTCAACAACATCGGAATCATAAGCGACTAAATGCAACCCTGGGTGTCCTATCTGGCGTAATGCAAAATCTATACGTGCCAACCTTGCCAACATCAAAGAGCCTGTCCCTCCTACTCCAATGAGCGCAATGGTAATGGGATGCGTTGGGTCGTAGAAGTAATTGGGTGCGAAATGTATCCTAGTTTTCATACAAACTATTTATGGTCATTTGCTTCTTTAGTTGACCCTAAGATTGACGATTTTTCTAATACATAGAGGAAGTCTTGCTGTAAATGATTTTAAATTGGTTTAATCGACGAATTCTACATCGATGTAAAAAGCGTTGCTTGGCGTACCGTCCGTCATATCGAAATATCCCAATAGTTCTGTTTCCCCTTGGCGAACCTCCATCTCAAGTATTGCAGCCTTGGCGGTATTATCCACGTTCACTTCTACCTGCTTTTCTCCTATTTTCAAATGGGCTTTGGTAAAATTCATTGCTTTGCCATTGATTCTGCCATCGGTATACGGTGTGGCCGGTATCTCGTCAAGCACTTCGTCGCCCAAAGCAAGTTCGCTTTCCCGAGGCCATCTGCCCAAATAAAATTTATAGGTTCCTGTTTTTACAAAATTTACAGAAAAGGGTGCCGGTTTCATTGGTTTGCCTTCCCGGATCAATTCTTGGTTCCACGGGGGATAATAATCTGTTGTATGCGCATCATGACAGGTTAGCACATCTGTTCCGCCACTTCCTATATCTATAACCGAATATTTTGTCTCTTTTATAACATCTGTCCACCAGTTTTCGTAAAAGGCATTCATTTTATTGACCCTGTCCGAATTTTGGTCGGCCAGATTCATTTCTTCACCAGGGTCCTTTTCTATATTATAAAGTTCCTTACCATTTACAAGTCGCCAGTTTCCATCCATTACGCTACTTTGTTTTCCTTTAATAGGCCAGGGCACGCGCTGTGTGTCGGTGACCAGCATTCTGTCCGGAATATCATCCGTGCCAAGTAAGTAGCTGCTGATGTCCTTGCCATCCATAGTTTTTACCGGCTTAAAATCGATGTCTGCCAATGCGGCTAGGGTTGGCAGCATGTCTACATGCGCTGTGAGATTCGAAAGTTGTTTTCCACCTCCAATATTCCTATCCGGCCATTTAATAAAAAAAGGTACTCTGTGCCCTCCATCATATTCACTGCCTTTTATACCCCGCATACCTGCGTTATAACCATCAATTTTAACAGTTTTATCATCGACCTTATAGCCTGCCGCCGTACCGTTGTCGGTGGTGAATATTACGATTGTATTTTCTGCAATACCCAAGGTATCAAGTTTTTTCAGGAGTTTGGAAAAATTGTCGTCTATATTGGTAATCATGCCATAAAAACGCTTTTGGGTTTCACTTATAGCCGTTTCATCCTTATACAAACTGTAATATTCCTCTGGCACATTGTACGGTCCGTGGGGCGCATTGAGGCTTAGGTAACAAAAGAAGGGTTCGTCCTTTTTATCGGCTATAAATTTTAGCGCCTCATTAAACCAGACATCCGTACAATAACCCTCGGTTTTTTCCGGGATGCCGTTCCTAAAATAGGTATCGCCAAAATAATCATTGTTCCAATAGTCGGGAGTTTGCCCTACACCGCCACCTCCATGATAAAAAGTCTCATCAAACCCTCTTTCATAGGGGTGAAATGGATGTTCATCCCCTAAATGCCATTTGCCGAACATCGCTGTTTTGTAGCCGTTCTGGTGAAACACATCTGCCATCGTTATTTCGTCCCTATTCAAAATGGAAGCCCCCATAATAGTATGCCATACGCCATTTCTATTACAATTTCTGCCGGTCAATAAACCTGCCCTAGTCGGGGCGCAGGTAGTACCTACATGGTAGTTAGTAAGGGCCACCGCCTCCTTTGAAAAATTGTCGATCGTTGGGGTCTTTATAATTGGATTACCCGTGCTGCCCAAGTCTCCATACCCTTGATCATCCGTTATCACCAGAATTATGTTTGGCCTTGTTTCCGATTTTATGGGTTCTTCTTGTTTTTCTTTACATGAGAACAAAAAAGCCAATGCTACCAGCAGTATAAAACAATACTTGTTCATCGTTCGTTTTGGTACTTTCATCATTACATTATTTTCGTTAGTTAATCATTCTGTCAAATCCAGATGTCGCTTTCGGGTATTCAGGGACTATTTTGTTTCAAGTAATCCCAAACCGATGCATGTTCAAAGTATCGTGGCAACACCCATTCTGTTTGATTCGACCACCTATTTAGAACAACAATTTTAGTATGTTTGCCGTTGCTATTCCAAGTTTTTTCTCATTTCCGCAAAGCAATTTTCAGGAGGGTTTTTGGGTATTGTCTCTTCAAAGGCTTTGAGCTTTTCCATTAGTTCTTTACGTTTTTCCAGGTTTTCAGCGGACAGGTCCTTTTGCTCAGACCAATCGGAAGCAATATTATAAAGTTCGGTTCTTCCCGATGTATTATTCGTCAGCAGTTTCCAGTTGTTTTGCTGCACGGCCGCACTTGGCCAAAAATGGGGTCGATCGCTGGAATAACGCCAATCCCAAAAGATGGGCTTTTGTCGATCAAAGGCCTTCCCTGAAACGGCAGATGCAATGCTCACGCCATCGGGTTCGTAATCCTTGGGAAACGAGGTTCTTGCCAGTTCCAAAAAAGTTGGCAGCAGATCTACGCTGGCCAATTCCGTTGTTTTATCGACCTTTCCAGCGGTTACTTTACCGGGCCAACGCACTAAAAATGGAATTTGAACACCCCCCGCGAAGAGGGAGCGCTTACGCCCTTTGAGTCCCCCTGTTTCACCTACCGAATAATAGGTGCCCAAACCGGGGCCAGTGGAATTATCTTCAGTAACTTTTTTAGTTCCCGTTATTTCCGGTCCATTATCAGAAGAGAAAACAACCAGGGTATTTTCATCGATTCCCAATACTTTTAAGGTGTCGAACAATTCCCCGATTCGGGCATCGTATTCCGAAATTACTGCCGCATACACCTGTTGTTGCTCATTTGAATTCACTGTTATCCAAAAGGTGGACTTCTTCTTCCCATGCAACTTCGTTTCCGGTAATTTTCCAATTTTGGTTTGAATCGAAAAAAGAGTTGGTCTGCTTGATAAATTTTTGTTCTGCACTTATACCGTTTATAGCAGATGATTTGGCCATTTTACGATAAAAATCGATTATTTTATTGTTCAATATCGCAAAAAGCCAGGTTTTGGGTTTACTTTCATTCTTAAAATTTTTGAAGCCCTTTACAGCGGATAAAAAGGTTTCCTGTACCAGGTCTTCGGCTATTTCTTTGGAGGATGTTTTGTGAAAAGCCCAACTGAATAGTTCATCGGCATGCAGATTGAACCATCTTTCAATTGTATTGTCTTTTTCCCGAACGTTTGACATATTATAAAAAATAGTAATAGTAAATTACGAAAAATAAAGCACTGTTAAGCGATGTATTGGTCATCATCGGGCCAGATTTGATGGGTATGTTAGACCACTAAATCGCCATCGGCAATGGCGCGTAGAAATGCGATGGACTTATCGGGATACCCTTTTTTGGTCGCCCATGTAGATTTTCTGCCTACTTTAGCAACGGGAATAGAATTCAAGGCCAAAAAACCGCTATATGGAAAAAGCATAGTAAAGACAGTGGCCGGAACAGAAAATAGTACCAATCGCATGTTGGTCATCGACACTCAACCAAACCAATGTCCTATAAAAGGGCGAAACCCATGCGTTATGCAGAACAAATGGCGTTTGGTGAATGAGGCCGAGCTCTATAACACCGTTGAAGATCCCGGTCAAAACAATGATATTGCCGCGGAGCATCCCGATCGGGTCGAAAAAATGCAGGATTTTTATGACATGTGGTGGGCAGATATTGAAGCTTATATACCGTATGCCGAAATTCCTCTAGGGTATGAAGAAGCGAACCCGGTTATGGTTACCGTGCATGATATTCATTCAGAAAATGCGATTCCATGGAACCAGAGGCTGATTCGGGAGGGTGAGAAAGCCCTTGAAGGCTATTATAGTTTCAAGGTGGTCGAAGATGGAAATTACAGGTTCCAGTTATACCGATATCCTCCCGAATCAGGTTTGGCGCTAAATGCTTCCGCAGAAGAAATTGCAGAAACTTCTTTTCGGGATGTTTTGCCCCAAGGACGAAAAATATATCCTACAAAGGCAATTGTCAATTTGGGCGATGTTGCTTTAAAGGCCAACGTCGATGAAAACCGACCTTTTGCGGTTTTAGAAGGAAAGCTTACAAAAGGAAGTTACAGACTTGAAAGTAATTTTATAGATTCCAATGGCAAAAAAAATACCATCCTATTACACTCAAATTGAAAAATGAAGAAACTAGTAGTAGCACTGATTATGATTGCCTTTGTTGGATGTAAATCCGAAAAAAAGGAAGTACCCCCGACAATGCCAAATGTAGTATTCATTTTTGCCGATGATTTGACTTACACCGCAATTAGTGCATTGGGCAACAAAGAAGTCAAGACCCCGAACCTGAACCGTTTGGTAAATGACGGAACAACCTTTACGCACGCTTATAACATGGGCGCTTGGAACGGTGCGGTCTGCGCGGCATCAAGGGCCATGATCATATCCGGCAGAAGTGTATGGGACGTCGATAAATTTAGACAGGGTTGGGTAGCGGGCAAAGACATGGACAAAACTTGGGGCAAACTCATGGAAAGTGTAGGCTATGACACTTATATGACCGGAAAATGGCATGTCGACGCTCCTGCAACCAGTGTTTTTCAGCATGTAGAACATGTGCGACCGGGAATGCCACGGGATTCTTGGAGCCACATGAACACTATACCATATATAAATAAGATGATTGAAGAGGGAAAATCTGAAAAAGAGATCAAAGCGGTCGGGTATAACCGGCCCCTTAGTGAAAATGATACCACTTGGTCACCCACCGATATGAAATACGGCGGTTTTTGGGAAGGCGGCAAACATTGGAGCGAAGTACTTAAGGACGATGCCCTCGGTTTTATCGAGCAGACCAAAAAAAGTGAAAATCCCTTCTTTATGTATTTGGCTTTTAACGCGGCACATGACCCTAGGCAAGCACCCCAGAAATATTTGGACATGTATTCGCTGGACGATATTAGTGTTCCGGATAGTTTTTTGCCCATGTATCCCTTTAAAGACAGTATAGGTAACGGACCAGGGTTACGGGACGAGGCACTTGCCCCGTTTCCCAGAACGGAATTTGCCATCAAAACCCATATTCATGAATACTATGCCTTGATTACACATATGGACGAGCAGATCGGTGAAATTTTGGATGGATTGGAAGCAACGGGTAAGATGGACAATACCTATATCATTTTCACATCGGACCATGGATTGGCAATGGGTAGGCACGGCCTTTTAGGAAAGCAGACACAATTTGATCACAGCATACGCTCGCCGTTCATGATCGTTGGACCGGACGTTCCAAAAAATAAAAAAGTCGATGCCAATATTTATTTACAGGATGCAATGGCCACGAGTTTAGAAATAGCCGGTGTTGAAAAACCCGATTATGTCTTTTTTAATAGCGTAATGGATCTGGTTGATGGTAGTCGCACGAAAAGTCATTACGAGGCCATTTACAACGGTTACATCAACTTTCAACGCATGATACGAAAAGACGGGTTCAAATTACTTGTATATCCAAAATTGAACAAGGTGCTGTTGTTCGATATGAACAAGGATCCAGAGGAGATGAATGATTTGGCCGAAGATCCGGAGTATAAAACCAAAGTAACGGAACTTTTTAATAGTCTTTTGCAATTGCAAAAAGAAATGAACGATCCATTGACACTCGAATCACTCGACGAATACAATACTAACTAAGAAATTATGATTCAAAATTACAAGTACCTCCTGCTTTGCACTGTTTTATTTTTATCATGTAATCCAAAAAAGACGACTCCCGATGATGTAGAAAGACCCAACATCATTTACATTATGGCCGATGACCATACGACCCAAGCTTTCGGAATATACGGTAGCCGTTTGGCTAGTTTAAACCCTACCCCCACCCTTGATAAGATTGCAAGCGATGGAATGATTTTCGACAATTGTTTTGTTAGTAATTCGATTTGCACACCTAGTAGGGCCGCCATTATCACAGGCCAGAACTCCCAAGCAAATGGAGTGCTCGACCTTGAGGGGATGCTGCCTGTCGAGAAACAATATTTGCCCCAAGAGATGAAAAAATTAGGATATCAGACCGCCATTGTGGGCAAATGGCATCTGCATGAGGAGCCAGCATCATTCGATTATTATTATGTGTTACCGGGACAAGGACAGTATTTTGATCCTGAATTTCTTGTTCAGGGCGACAAAGCCTGGCCAAAAAACGTAGTCAAGACATCTGGCCATTCATCGGATAAAATCACGGATGCCACTTTAGATTACCTAAAGAACAAAAGGGACCCAAACCGTCCATTTTTCTTAATGCACCATTTCAAGGCGCCCCATGACGATTTTGAGAATGCTCCCAGATACGATGATTATCTAAAAAATACCTTTATTCCTGAGCCGGAAAGTCTTTATGACAATGGTAATAATGGATCAGTTGGAACACGGGGCAAGAACGATTCTTTAACCCGCATTCTCGGCTCCTCGGTGTCGCATCGAAATCTAATCCGTAACCAGGCGATGAACCTATACATCGATAGTACTATTTATAAAAATTATGGCAACGCCGAGGACTACCATGGCAAGCAAATCGAAAAATTCAAGAATTCTCCTGAAGAAAAAGCACATACCAGTAAAGTCTATCAAGAATACCTAAAACGGTATCTACGCTGTGTAAAAGGAGTCGATGATAATGTTAAACGGTTATTGGATTATTTGGAAGAAGAAGGTCTGTTGGAAAATACCATCATTGTATACACCGGCGACCAAGGTTTTATGCTCGGTGAACATGATTATATTGACAAACGATGGATGTATGACGAATCGATGCGGATGCCTTTTTTTGTAAGATATCCTGAAAAAATCAAGGCGGGAAGCCATACCGATGCCATCATCAACAATACGGATTTCGCACCTACGCTAATCGAAATGGCCGGTGGAAAAACTCCCGATTATATGCAGGGAAAGAGTTTCAAGGAAATTCTGGAGACCGGAAAAGAACCTGAGGGTTGGCAACAGTCCACCTATTACCGATACTGGATGCACCTGGCTCACCGCCACCAAAACCCGGCACATTTCGGAATCCGTACCAAGGAGTATAAACTGATCTTTTTCTACGGAAAATATTGGGTCGATACCGATGACCCCAATGCCGTATGGAACAAAGAGAGCTGGGGCAACGATTTTACCAACCATACCCCTCCGGCTTGGGAATTTTACGATTTGAAAAAAGACCCCAAAGAAATGAACAATGCCTATAAAGATCCTGCATATCAAGAAACGATTTTAGATTTGAAAAAACAATTGCTTCAATTAAGGGAAGACCTAAATGAAACGGACAAAAACTATCCGCACATCCAGGAGGTCATCGATACGTATTGGGATGATTGATAATTGTATTTTTCAAGGTCTCAAAGATTTAAATACCATGTGGGTACGGATGCATCAATGGTTTTTATACTAAAATGTCCCCATAAAAATCGACTGTTGCCTTAATGACGCCGTTCGCCGGATCTAACCAATTATCGAATTGGTCGATCATTTGATCGTAACGAACGTTGTGAGTAATAAACGAATTTTTGGGGAATTCGCCCTTTTCCAGAACCGAGATTACATGTTCAAAATCTTCCAGAGTCGCATTTCTGCTTCACATAAGCGTCGTTTCTTTGGCATGTATAGCGGCATGTGAAAAGGTCAGTTGGCCTTTAGAAAGTCCTACCAAGACATACGTGCCGCCATGAGACATACAATCAGGGTAACACCATCACATCGTAATTTCTAGAACATGCGCATAATCACCAGTTTTGTTCCCTAGGTTTTCAATAGAAAGCCCGTTTTCAGTTTGATCGAAACTGATTTTGGCATCGCTTCCCAAAAGCCGGATCCCCTTAATATTAAGATCTTTGGCATATTCACTTTTGCTGCCCAGGGATTCAATATTGATTTTGCCAGCTTTTGGCCAAGCCAACATAATGGCATAAAGAGTATTCCCTTTCTGGGTAAAACGTATATCTTGGCCCGTAAACTCTTTGTTCTTTCCTTCGGAATGGTGTCCCTTCTTAACTTCAGTCGGACCTTCACCAAAAGTCTTCCAATACCGGGTACCATAAATGGCATCTCCATTTGTCGCAAGCCAAGCACCAATCTGTAAGAGAATTTTCTTTTGATCGTCCGGTATGGTACCATCTGCCTTCGGCCCCACATTCAACAATAAATTTCCGTTCTTGGAAACAATATCCACCAGATCATCGATTAATTGGTTCGGGGTTTTTGAATCCCAATCGGTCACATACGACCATGAATTTTTACCAATGGATGTATCGGTCTGCCAAGGCAATTTTCTAATGCCCGGTAACTTTCCTCGCTCTAAATCGTAGATTACGGTTCCTTCGGGAAAGGCCTCATGGTCAAAGTTTTTGTCGTTGATAACGACCTCTTTTCCCCATTCGATTCCTTTATTATAATAATAGGCTGCCAATTTTGGGCGCAAATCGGCAAAGTCGTCGATATCTACATAAAAATCAAAATACAGAATATCGGGTTGATAATTATCGATTAAATCAACGGTTCTGTCCCACCAACGGTGCTTGAATTTCTCGGAGACCGGTTCTTCAAGATCCTTGCCCTTGCTGGAATAGAGGTCGGCAAATTCGGGTTCTACGGTGTCGAACTTGTCCTTTTTGTTATAAAATGACCAATTAAAGGCGAAATGTGACGAAGCGCCCATTTTAAGGCCCTGCTTGCGCCCTTCCTCAAAGAGTTCGCCCAACACGTCCCTTTTGGGACCCATTTCGAAGGCGTTCCATCGGGTGGTATTGGAGTTATACATGGCAAATCCGTCGTGATGGTCGGCAACGGGAACTACATATCTCGCACCCGATTTCTTGAAAAGATCAATCCATTCTTTGGCATCGAATTTTTCAGCTTTGAATATAGGAATAAAATCTTTGTATCCAAACTCCTTCTGGTCGCCCCAAGTCTTTTTATGATAGGTATATGTGGCATTCGGCCCTTTTTCCCCCAATTTTAATTGTGCAGAAAAGGTGGCGGTATCCATGTACATTTGTCTCGGATACCATTCCGAACCAAAAGCGGGCACCGAATATGCCCCCCAGTGTATAAAAATGCCAAATTTATCATCGCTGAACCACTTGGGGTCTTTGTAATGTGCTTTTATTGATTCCCAATTGGGTTTAAAAACCTCGGTGGTATCTGTCTCACTTATCTCAGTCTTTTCTTTCTTATTTTGGTTACCGCACGAAGCCAAAGTAGTAATCACTAAGCATAAGGCGGTGAAATTTCTAAAATTCATTATTAGTTTTTTAAGTTACATTTTTACGGTTAAAATCAGGTAGTTTCCAACTATAGTATTGTTGCCCCTAAATTCCGATTTATTTTCAAAAGCCTGCTCAACAAATGTTTAAAATAGTAATACAAATTGTAATTATCGGAAAAAAGCTATCTTTTTTCCGATAATTGTTCATTCAACTTAATTAAGATTGTTTTATTAAGATTGCGTAAAATGAAGTTTAAAATCTTTAAATTTTTTGGGTAAGGAAAAGAGAGGGTGAGCGGCTTTTCGCCGCTCGCGATCCTGTACCGCTGAAAGAGGGCATGGAAAACTGGAACGGAAAGAATCCCCAGCGGACCAGCGTAGTGGGTCCAAAAGGTAAGGATTGGAGATAATTGGTTGTCCTACTTCCGCAGGAGCTAGGGAAATTTTGATTATCAACGTTGAGTTTGCTCCCAAAACTCAAGTTGAAGAGGAGAAAAATTAAATTATTTAGTGAAGTTCATAATGTTCATTCCTTATATAGAATGGTAGTTCCATCACTTGGTGTTCTGCGGTCTGCGATAATTTTATGATTTCAAGTTTGGACAACCCTAACCCGAAAAGTTCGTTGAGGCCATAAGCAAGACCGCACTTCAAGGCTGCCAAAGAACTAACTCCCGACCCAATGGGCAAATTACTTTCTATTGTACAATCGAATCCCTTTAATTTATCAGTTCGAAGGCCAATTTCATAGAGTACGCCCAAAAGATAATTTTGCCATCCTTCGTTGCTTTTCGCAATATTTCCAAGGTCTACGTAAAGTATATCACCGTAACCTTTGCTCTTAATTCGACATTGCTTTTCTGACCCGTTCTTTCCCATTCGAAATGTTATCGTTCTATCGATTGCGGCAGGTAGTACATAACCATTGTTATAATCGTTGTGCTCTCCGATAAGATTTATCCTTCCTGGCGATTCGACGATTAATTGCGTGACAAAATCTTTTTTTGATTCCATTTATAAGGTATCAGGATATGAGACCTATTTCAGTAGTATATTTCCAAAGTGGTCTCAAATGAAGGTCATTTTAGCTCCAGTTGTTCTGTTTTTTTATACTCTTTTCCTCTGATAGCTTCAAAAGCGGTTATCATTTCCTGAAGTTTTTCCGGATTGGCAGAAGCGAGATTATTTGGCTGTGCGATATCCTCCTTTAAATTATACAATTGGTATTCATCTGAGTTACCTAGCTCGATTTGCACCTCTTTGGCAATCGCCGGGCCATCATAGGGTGGAATCATAACCCAATCCCCTTTTCGAAATGCGGTTCTTGAAGTGGCTTCAAGCACCATTTCATCCCGACCAGTGTCACTTTCGCCTAAAAGAACGTTTAACAACGGCTCACTATCCTCTCCTTTCACAGGGCTATCGACCAATTCAGCTAAGGAAGAAAGTAAATCTAATTGGGAAATTATAGCATCGGAAACCATAGGTTTTATATGGCCTTTCCAATAGGTAAAGAACGGGACACGTGTACCTGCATCGAACAAACTATATTTGCCGCCTCGCAAGGGACCTCCAGGTTTGTGATTGCCCAGCTTCTCAACGGCATCGTCATAATAGCCATCATTGAGTACCGGTCCATTATCACTCGAAAAAATAATTAGTGTATTCTCTAATAACCCCTCAGTTTCAAGAGTTTTAACGAATTCGCCAACGCACCAATCGGCCTCCACGATGACATCGCCTCGTGGTCCAAGGCCAGATGAACCAACAAAACGAGGATTAGGGGTACGGGGCACGTGCGGTTGTTGCAAGGCGTAATACAAGAAAAAGGGTTCGTCTTTGTGCGCCTTGACATAGTGTTGCGCTTCGCTCAAAAAAGTGTCCGCCATATCTTCATCCACCCATTTGGCAGCTTCACCACCTTTCATAAATCCGATTCGGGGTATTCCATTTACAATACTATTGTTGTGGCCATGATGCCATTTCATTTTAAGCAGTTCAGGATTTTCCAAACCTGTTGGCTCTCCTGCAAAATTCTTCTTATAATCGACTTCAATCGGGTCGTTAGGATCAAGATTGACCACATGTCCGTTTTTAATATACACCGTGGGAACCCTATCCTGGGTCGCAGCCAGAATATTACTGTAATCAAATCCCACTTCGTTCGGCCCAGGTGCAATTTTTTGATTCCAATCTACATTTCCGGTCCCAAGCCCCAAATGCCACTTACCAACGATTCCAGTATGATATCCTTTGCCTTTCAGCATTTTGGGTATGGTCATCTGGGCCGTATCGATAATAAGCGGAGCCGTACCGGGAAGGATTTTTGCGCTCTTATTGCGCCAAGGATAACTTCCTGTCAATAGCGCATACCGACTTGGGGTACAAGTAGCGGAAGAAGCGTACCCATTGGTAAAACGTACCCCTCCATTGGCCAACTTGTCAAGATTGGGCGTTTTTAGTTCCGTAGCTCCATACGCCCCAAGTTCTCCGTACCCTAGATCATCGGCATAGATGATAACGATATTTGGTTTTTTTGTTTCTACATCTTCAACTTTACTCTTGTTTTCAGGCCCCTGCTTACAGGATGACATGGCAATAAAGAATATTAGGCAAACTAAAATAATTTTTTTCATAATTTTCTTGTCATTTTAATACCCTCAGTTGGGGGTTTATTTTTATTTAGGTAAAGTATTTTGACGAATGGAATAACAAGCACAAAGTTATTTTTAAGCTATAATTCTTTGTCTCTATTAATAATTGTTTTGTCTCCCATAGTACAGATTAAAGAAGTAATCAAAAATTAATTAGGATAAAGAATTTGCCCTAACGGCGTATACTCAATTTAAAGTATTTTGCCGTAATGGCGTTTACACAATTTAAAGTATAAAGATTCAAACATTTTTAATGTCTTCCATTTAAATGATCAATCGTTAACTTAGACGTTGGAAATCAGAATTATTTTTTATTTATATTACTATTTTCGAAACTAATTAGCTCTTGAATTAATGCATACCAAATGTAGACGATTGATTGGTTTGTTCTTTTTTTTTCTGCTTGCCATTTTGGCGCATGGACAAGAAGAAAAGCTAGACTATGCCCAACACCTAACTATTTCTGAAGGCTTGGCCCATAACGGCATCACGTCAATTTTGGAAGATTCAAGGGGATACATGTGGATAGGCACCTACGATGGACTTAATCGATATGACGGTTACGACTTAAAAACCTTTAAAAACAAAGTCGACAATATCGTCCTTGTCAATAACCGGGTCAGGGCGATCAAAGAAGACATTAAAGGAAATATATGGATAGGAACCGATTCGGGTATTTCGCTGTACCACTATACTTCTGAAAATTTTAACACTATCTATTCCAATCTGCTTGCAAAAAAGGGCGTCAAAGGACCTATTATCCGAGACATCACCATCGACGATACAGGTTTTGTGCTCTGCGCCACCGAAAAAGAGGGTATCCTCGTCTTTAATAAAGACTATACATTAAGGGGGCAGTTTTTACCTCCGGAAGATTTTATTGATGGGCCTATAGAATTTTTTAGTCCGGTAACTTTGGACGGAGATCATTACGTGTACGCGACTTCGAAGGGACTAATCGGTTTTAGCCCTGAAAGCGGTCAGTTTCAAAAGATATTACCCAGCGAAATTGACTTTAGCAGGTCCATTACCAAAATTACCGACAATACCCTTCTCGTGACTTTGTCCAGCGGGATAGCCCTTATATCCTTTAAAAAAGAAGGAAAGCAGTATACCTATGACCTACTTCGAATTAACATTTTAAACACCTATAACTTTAACAGTGCCACTTTTGATGAGACAGGCCATCTTTGGCTGGGAACCCTGAACGAAGGGGCTATCCGCATCGATACGATACAGTCACTAGCATCGGGCAGTCTTGGTAATTTTTTGATTTTTAAGTCCTCGACCGGGCTGCTTCGGGTCAGCGCTTTCATGTCAACAAAGAATAATGGGTTTTGGTTGAGCACTTTTGACAAGGGACTATACAGGTTCGCCCAAACTGGCAATCCGTTCAAATCGGTTCATGGAGAAATTGAATTTAATTTCGGAGTAAGCAACGGGCATTTAAGACAACTAGCAAAATTAGATAAGAATAGATTTTATTTAACCACAAATCGCGGGGGATTGGCGCTCTTCAATACAATATCGGGCAATTTTGACCCGCTTGCTTTTACATTAAATGAATCGTATTTATCTCGTGTATCTGCCATTTATGTGGATTCCAAAAAAAATACATGGTTTAAAATCACGGGCGTAGGGTATTTTAAATTAGATGCCGGCGAACTGGTTCCAAAGCGCATAGATACCTCTTCGCTACCAGGCTTCGATGCCACGGAACCGTACAAAATAACCGAAGATAAAAAAGGCAATATCTGGCTGGGTTGTAGAAATGGGGGGTATAGGATAACCTTAAATCCCTTCGGGAAAGTTTTACATATCGAAGCTTTGAACGACCATTCACTTTTTAGAAATGCCAAACTCTCGTTGGTACGATATGTTTATGCCGACCCTCTATTTGATTACATATGGCTCGGAACTGCAGAAGATGGTTTGTTCAGGTTAGCTGTTAAGGACAATCGTCCAATGGCGGCGATCCAAATAGACCAATATCGAAATGATGGGTCCAATAGGGCGTTGCCAAATAATTTTGTATCGAACATCGTACGTTCTTCCAGGGGAGAATTATGGATAGGTACTGAGGGTGCGGGAATCTGCAAAGTGATGAAAAGTGATGGAAAACCGGAATTTTTGTCTTTTTCGGAAAAACAAGGTCTCTCCAACAATGTGGTAAAAAGCATTCTAATCGACCATGAACAAAACCTGTGGGTTACGACAAATATAGGCCTGAATAAATTTAATACCAAAGAACAAAAATTTAGGCGGTTCAGTAAAGAAGACGGATTACCATTTGAAGACTTTTGGTATGGTGCATCACTACTGGACAATGGATATTTCGTAGTCACAGGCCTTGAAGGATTTTGTTATTTTAAACCAGGGAATATTCCGGACAAGGAACAACTTCCCAATTTGCAATTCGGAGATTTAAAAATTTTCAATAAAACGATCCGCCCCATGGATACCTTGGCAGGACGGGTTATTCTGCCAAAACGGCTCTCCAATACCGACACATTAAATTTAAAATATAATGAGAACGTTTTTTCCGTAGAACTTCATGCACTGCACTATGCCGCCCCGGAAAATCACTTTATAAAATATAAATTGTTGCCCATTGATACTAACTGGATCGAAGCACCATCGGATCAGCGCATCCTGAATTATAACGGACTGCAACCGGGAAAATATAAACTTGAGGTGGCGGCATCAAATTCCATCGGGGAATGGACCGAACCCAAAATTCTGAATATTTCTATAGCCCCCCCTTTTTGGAAAACCCCGTTAGCCTATTTGCTTTATGCCCTACTGGCATTGTTAATTCTCGGTATAGTATTGTATTACATTTTAAAAATACAATCGTTACGGCACAATGTCGAAATCGAACAACTTGAAAAAAACAAGGAGAAGGAAGTGAATGCAGCCAAACTCCGCTTTTTAGCGAATATTTCCCACGAATTAAAGACTCCTCTTAATCTTATAACCAGCCCCGTTAGAATATTATCCGAGAGATATAAAGGGAATGCCGATGTCAAGGAGAAATTGAATATCATTCAGAGACAATCTCGGAAAATAACACACTTGGTCGATCAAGTACACGATTTTGAGCGCGCCGAAGCCAACCTCATCGAAATGAATTATACACGATTTTATTTTGATGTCTTCTTAGAAGACCTACTTATTGACTTTAGGTTTTTGGCCACAAACAACAATCGACAATTGGAGGTTATTGGTAAGCATTCCAATATTGTAGTCTCAGCGGATCGAGATAAATTAGAAAAAGTATTCAACAATTTATTGAGCAATGCTTTTAAATATTCTAGCGACAACGCCAACATAACCATAGAATATGAGAGTAATGATAAGGACTTAATTGTGTCAGTAAAAAATACTGGAAAAGGAATCGATGCAGAAGATCTTCCACATATCTTCGAAAGGTTCTACCAATCACATAACAAGAACAATATACATTCCACAGGTTCTGGAATTGGCCTAGCATTTTCGAAAAGACTGATCGAAATGCATTACGGCTATATCGAGGCAGAAAGTAAATTGGAAAAAGGCACAACGATTCATGTTCGTCTGCCCATAGTTAAAAAAGAATCAGCCTTAGATCAAGAGCGACGAGAGCAGACCATTTTGTTAGCTGAAAAAGAATTTTCCATTCAAAGTCAATTAGATCTAAAAGTCGATACCGCACAAATAAAGGCAAGTGGAAATTATACTGAAAATCTCATATTTTATGTAGAGGACAACGCGGATATGAGACATTATGTATCACAATTTCTATCTAAATTCTATAAGGTCAAAACCTTCAATGACGGTCAGGAATGTTTAAGTGCAATGGAGGATGAATGGCCAGATTTAATCGTGAGCGATATTCAAATGCCTAAATTGAACGGCCTTGAACTTTGCAAACAAATCAAATCAGATATGGCAACAAGCCATATTCCCATTATTCTTTTGACAGCGCTAACAGACATAGACGACCATATCAGGGGTATTCGCGATGGTGCCGATGCCTATATTAAAAAACCTTTCGATGTTCGACAGCTGATTGCCCAAAGTGAGGGTCTGTTGGAAAACAAAACAAGATTACGTGAGCGGTTCGAGGTAGGAATTCCACTTACACATGATAATGACATCAACAATAGAAATGACAATGCCTTTCTTGAAAAGTTGTACAATCTAATGGCCGAGAATTTGGATAATCAAGATTTGGAAATCGACCAATTTGCTAGAAAATTATACTTAAATCGAACCCATTTTTACCAAAAAGTAAAGGCACTTACAAACCATACTCCTTTTGAACTACTGAAAATGTACCGATTAAAAAAGGCTGCAGAACTCTTAACTCAAAAACAAGAACTATCGGTCAATGAAGTTTCCATTATGATCGGCTTCAAAAGTCGTACTCATTTCAGTAAGCTCTTTAAAAATAAGTATAAGGTATCTCCCGGAAAATATAGCCAAGCAAAAAAAATGTAAATATACTCCCAGATACAATCCGTTTACCATCAACGACATTACCTAGCCAGTTTTCCATTTACTTTATCCTAAATTAAAACAAGATATGCGAAACATCAAAAAACATAACATTACACTCGGCCTCTTTCTGCTTATATCAATAAGTGTCATAAATGGTCAAAATTCCACTAAAAAACCCAATATCCTGTTTTGTATCGCCGATGATGCCTCTATGAAAAGTTTTGGGGCTTATGGCGATACGTTTATCAACACCCCAGCTATCGATAGCTTGGCCAAGCAGGGCCTTGTTTTTAACAATGCCTACAACGGAAACCCTAAATGTTCGCCGGCGCGTGCGTGCATACTCACCGGCAAATACAGTTGGCAACTCAAGGAAGCGACGGACCACAATGGCCGTTTTCCTTCAGAGTTCAAGACCTATCCGGCCCTGCTGGCACGAAAGGGGTATCATGTTGGCTATACCGGTAAGGGATGGGGACCAGGCGTTTACGACACCGAAGACAATCCGGCCGGGCCGGAGTATAATGAATTGACACTTACCCCTCCCTACAAGGGAATCTCGGATATCGATTACAGCGGCAACTTCGAGACCTTTTTGGATAAAAATGGATCTAATGCCCCTTTTTGCTTTTGGTTGGGCGCTAAAGAACCTCATCGGTTTTATGAATTGGATTCCTGGAAAAAAGCCGGCAAAAAACTGGAAGAAGCCGATGTGCCTCCCTTCTACCCCGACAACGAAACTATCAGAGGTGACCTTTTGGACTATGCCAATGAGGTGGAATGGTTCGATACCCAAGTGGGCAGGGCAATAAAGATCTTGGAAGAAAAAGGATTGTTAAGCAATACGCTCGTCGTGATTTCCTCCGACCATGGCATGCCCTTCCCGCGTGTAAAAGGGCAGATTTATGAAGAAGGTTTTCATGTTCCCCTGATCGCCTATTGGAAAGGCAAAATTCTCTCGGGCCGTACGGTCGATGATTTTGTCAGTTTTTCCGATTTGGCACCCACATTTATGGAAGTTACCGGAACAACACGCGATATTCAAATGACCGGAAGCAGTTTTATAGATATTCTAACCTCCCAGAAATCGGGACAGATCGATGCCGCTCGCGACCATGCCTTACTGGGCAAGGAACGTCACGATGTGGGTCGTTCCAATGAAGACGGCATCGATCTGGGGTATCCTGTTCGCGCCATTCGTACGTCCAAATATCTCTATTCCCACAATATCAAACCCGAACGGTGGCCCGTCGGCAATCCCGAATTTGATTATTTAAATTGCGATGGCTCTCCCACCAAAAGCTACCTGACGGACCTTAAACCCGAGGATGATGAATACCATTTTTTTGAAATGAACTTCGACAAACGACCGGAGGAGGAACTGTACGACATTCAGCAAGATTCCCATTGTATGAAAAATTTGGCCGGCCTGCCCGAATATGCCGAAGAAATGAAACAACTCAGGGCTACCATGGAAAAAGAACTTGTTTCTCAGGGAGATCCGCGCACCTTGGGCAATGGAGACGTTTTCGACAACTATATTTATTACGGAAAGCGATTGGACTATAAAACGGGCAAACGTTTACCGGCCCTCGATTATGTTAAACAGAAATAGACCCTCAATCAAATGAAAGTAAGTTACGCCTTCGTATTTTATCTGTCCTTGTTGTTAGGTTTTCCCATGCATGGGCAAGAACAACCCCCGAACATTATTTTCGTACTGGCCGATGATTTTGGTTATGCCGATGTTGGCTTTAACGGTTCAACCTATTTCGAAACCCCTGCCATTGATGTTCTAGCCAAAGAAAGCCTGATCTTTGATAATGCCTATATGTATCCCACATGTTCCCCTTCACGAACAGCCTTGCTTACCGGCAAGCAATCTTTTCGCACGGGGGTCTATACCGTACCCGTACTGGAAAAAGGCGATGCACAGGAAAACATTTTCTCTCGGTGGACGGTCGGTCGCGAACATCCGATTTATGCGGAGCCACTTGCCACTGCCGGTTACCAATCCATTCATTTGGGCAAATGGCATATCGTCGGCCCCTATCCCGAAAAAGAACTGGCCATGAATTGGCCTATCCAGAAAAAATTATGCCAGCCTGATCCGGGGGATTTCAGTTGGGTACAGAACCATAAGACCAAAGCCGTGATGAAATACTATCCCGAAGGCAGGGGTTTTATAAAAAATGTGGGAGGTACCTTTCGATGCCACGATGGTGGAATCTATGGATGACAATATGAAGAAAATTGTCGATTATTTGAATCAAAATGATCTTCGGGAGAATACCATGATCGTATTCACTTCGGATTACGGATACCACCCTATAGCTTCGGAAAACAAACTATTACGGGGTGCGAAAGGGGAAATTTATGAAGGTGGGATCAAAGTACCCGCCATGATTAATTGGCCCGGTAAAATACGAGCTCGAAGAACCGCTGCCCCTATCTCGGTACTTGATTATTTTCCGACCTTAATGGATGTAGCCGGCATCGATTATAAAGCACAATTGGACGGTAACTCACTCACTGATCTTTTTCAAAAGGATGCTGAATCCTCTTCGGAAAGACCTCTTTTTTGGCCCCTTGCCAGTCAATATAAGCATGGTACCTGTTCCATAATCCGGAAGGGGAATTATAAGTTGATCCAATTTTTGGCCGATGGCAAACTGGAACTTTATGATCTGAAATCAGACCATTCCGAAGCCATTAACCTTGCAGAGGTGAAGCCAAAGCTTACGCAACAATTGACAAAAGAATTGGTCGAATGGCGCACTGAAAATCAAATTCCACTGCCTCCTAATTCGTAATTGGCGAGGTAATCTTAATATTTAAAAACCAATCACATGATCAAATTCCTATATACGGCGGCAGTTTACTTTTTTCTTATGGGCGCTATTCACGCACAGGTAATCAATGTGGGCGATCATGGTATTCGACCGGGCAAGGATGTCACACTTGATGTCAACCTACTACTGGAATCTTTAAAAGGGAAAAAGAACGTGACCTTGTTTTTTCCAAAGGGACAATATGAATTTTATCCTGAAAATGCGGTGGAAGCCTATCGGGCGGTAGCCAATCACGACAATAGTATTAAACGTATGGCTTTTCCGCTGTTCGGTTTTGAGAATCTTACGTTAGACGGCAATGGTTCGACCTTCATGTTCCATGGAAAAATCTGTCCCATAATAATCGACGGTTCGACCAATACCGTCTTGAAGAATTTCAGCATCGATTGGGAAAAATCTTTTGTCAACGAATTAAAAGTAATCGAGAACGACACGAACGAGAATTCCTTTATCGCAGAAGTTGCCAATCCAAAATTCGGATTTGAGGTAAAGGATAACGAAATCCTGTTCAATCATTACGATTGGCAAGATGGTATCGGCCAGAATATTGCGTTCGACCCAAAAACAAGGGCACCCATTTGGAATACCAAAGATTATTTTTTAAAGTATTCAGGAAGCGATGTGAAAATTGTCAAGTTGGACTATAACAAGGCCAAGTTTACGAATATCACTAAGGAAACTCCTCCGATAGGCACCCTATTTGCCACCTATGGCCCAAGCCCCGGTGGCAATAGGTTTGCACAGGCCATACACGCATCAAATTCAAAAGACATTTTTATTCAAAACGTAACGGTCTATGCCGCGGGAGGTATGGCCCTGATCGCCGAACGTTGCGAAAATATTACGCTAAATAAATTGGTGGTAACCTCTAGGGAAATCCGCAATTTTTCAACACGTGCCGATGCCGCGCACTTTTTGGGTTGTAAGGGCCTGATCAAGGTCGAAAATTGTCTATTGCAACATATGCTCGATGACGGTATCAACGTACATGGGGCCTATGTGAATATCGATGAAAACAGAGGTGACAATACGTTTATGTGTTCCATTAGCCATCAGCAACAATGGGGATTGACCTTTGCCGAACCGGGCGATAACATTATGTTTACCTCGCGGGAAACCGTCTTACCGATTTCCGCTACTACCGTTGATGACATAAAAATTCTAAATGATAACCGCATGCTGATTACGGTTTCCGAAGTTCCTGAAAATCTACCAACGGGTCCGCTCTCCTTTGAAAATATTACCTGGAACCCTGATATAGTAATGACGAAGAACATTGTTAGGGAGAACCGGGCGCGCAGCGCCCTTATTTCGACCAAGGGAAAGGTATTAATCGAGAACAATTATTTTTCCTCCCAAATGAATGGTATTCTTATCGAAGGCGACAACAAAGCCTGGTATGAGTCCGGTGGGGTTCGCGACATTACCATAAACAACAATACCTTCGTAGATATTGGATTTGGCGATGGTGAGGGCTATCCCCTGTTTGTGTCGCCCATGCTTACCGATGAACAGCGCTTGGGCGATGAGAAATACCATCAGAATATTCGCTTTACCAATAATGTGATTAAAAGTTATAATGGATTGTTGGTGCATGCCCGATCCGTAAAGGGTCTGCTTATTGAAGGAAATACGATAGACCTCAGCACCGATTATCCGACAGGTTCAAAATTGCCACCGATCAGTTTGGATTATTGTGAAGATGTAACAATAACGAAAAACACCTTCAACGGTTTTACCTGGCCTCTTAGAATCGAACAATCTGACAATAACACCATGATACACATTAAAAAGAACAAGGGCCTTTCCGATAAATGATTCGTGTTGGGCAATTTCAATAGGCTCGTTTTGAATTTTCCAACTCATTTTCCCATTTACGCAGAGAAACATAATATAAACTCCTAAATACTTTTATTTTATAAAATTGGATTTCTTTTGAACTCATATCAACAATACCGTATAAGACCATGGCACTCATAAGAAAACTACTTCTCAAAACCATTCTTTTTTAACGAAGACGTAGTTCAAAAGATACATTTGATTGCTCGAAGGTCTTGGCTTGACTTTAGATTAATCACATTCGAAGCATTTAATACTATATCCGTTTAAAACATTCACCAAATGAGTAAATTTTATTTTAATGAAGAACAAGATTCCTACGATGCGATTGTGGTAGGAACAGGTATTAGTGGTGGCTGGGCGGCCAAGGAGCTCTGCGAAAACGGTCTAAAAACCTTGATTTTGGAACGTGGCAGAATGGTCGAGCATATAAAGGATTATACCACTGCCAATATGGACCCGTGGGACTTTCCCCATGGCGAAGAACTCTCCATAGCCGAAAAAGCAAAACGACCCAAACAAAGTAGAACCAATAAGGGAAAAAGTCCAGATTCCTATAAGTGGTTCGTAAACGATCTTGACCATCCGTATAACGAGACCAAACCCTTTAATTGGATGCGGGGCTACCACGTTGGTGGGCGTTCGATAACCTGGGGCCGGCACAGTTACCGCTGGAGTGATCTTGATTTTGAAGCGAATAAAAATGATGGGCACGGAGTCGATTGGCCGGTTCGCTATAAAGACATTGCACCATGGTATGATAAAGTGGAGACCTATATTGGAGTTTCGGGTGAAAATGTAGGACTCCCCCAACTCCCCGATGGTCAGTTTTTACCGATGATGGAACTCAATTGCGTGGAACAACATTTCAGGGACGAGGTTTATAAAAATCTTGACGGTAGAATAATTACCGCGGGTAGAATTGCCCACATAACAGGCGACAAACCCTTCGAGGGCCGTACCAAATGCCAATTTAGAAACCGCTGTTCAAGAGGTTGCCCTTTTGGCGGATACTTCAGTAGCAATTCCTCTACCCTACCCGCTGCCGAACGCACAGGCAACCTAACCTTAAGGCCCGATTCGATCGTTTCCGAGGTTATCTACGATCCAGATACCAAAAAAGCGAGCGGGGTCAAAGTAATCGATAGGCTTACCAAAGAAGAGTTAGTTTTTAATGCCAAAGTAATCTTTTTGTGTGCTTCGTCCATGGCATCTGCCTCTATCCTATTACAATCTAAATCGGACCGCTTTCCTAACGGAATGGGCAATGATTCCGATCAAGTCGGAAGAAACGTTATGGACCATCACCTGGGTGCCGGGGCCAATGGCAAAATCGATGGTTATGATGATAAATATTACAAAGGCCGAAGACCGGGCGGAGTCTATATCCCCAGATTTAAAAATATAGATGCAAAATCAAAAAGCAAAGATTATATACGTGGCTTCGGCTACCAAGGCAGTGCGAGTCGCAAAAACTGGAAAGATTCCGTTGCCGAACTATCCATGGGCGTCGCTTTGAAAGAGGCCATTTTAAAACCCGGCGGATGGACAATGGGCGTAGGTGGTTTCGGAGAAATTCTTCCGTATGAAGATAACCGTATGACCCTTGATTATGACAAATTGGACGGATGGGGATTGCCCACCGTAACCTTTGATGCCGAAATACGGGACAACGAGTTTAAAATGCGTGAGGACATTGTTACGCAAGCTGCCGAAATGTTAAAAAAAGCCGGATTTGAAGATATTAATACGAATAACAGCAAGTACAACATAGGTCATGGAATTCATGAAATGGGGACTGCCCGAATGGGAAGAAGTGCCAAGACATCGGTACTGAACGGGCATAACCAAGTACATGCCGTACCCAATGTGTATGTCACCGATGGTGCATTTATGGCGTCCGCAAGTTGCGTAAACCCATCGCTGACCTACATGGCCTTTACCGCACGGGCGGCCAATCATGCGGCACAAGAACTTAAAAAAGGAAACTTATGATGGATAGAAGAAAAGCATTGATGCAAATGGGCATGTCGATGGGCTACGTAATTGCGGCCCCGATATTCATGGGTATTGTACAAAGTTGCCAGGGCAATCAAAAAGTAGTTTGTGCACCTGAATTCTTATCGCCAGAGCAAGGTGCTGTTCTTAAAAATCTGGTAGATGCCATACTCCCCAAAACCGATACCAAATCGGCTTCCGAAGTAAACGTTCATGTTTTTTTGGACAGCTTTGCGAAAGAGGTCATGGAGAAAAAACAGCAGGATCAGCTTAAAGCTACCCTGGATCAGTTGACGGCCAAAGCCCTAAAAGCTTCCGGGAAATCAAAAGCGAGTGAACTTGTAACGGAAGATCTTGCCCCGGTCATGTTGGCCGCATTGCAAGGAGAGGGTAAAAAAGAACTTCCGTATGCGTCAAAAATAAGGGATTTGACCATCTGGGGCTACAAATGTACCGAATATGTGGGTGAAGAAGTACTTGCCTATTTACCGGTTCCGGGAGAATATGTTTCTTGTGGAGATCTGAACAAAATGACGGGAGGGAAAGCTTGGTCGCTTTAAGATAAATATTGTGAGAAGAACCATTCCCTTGAAAAAAATAAACAGAAGAATTAAAATGAAAAGAACTACAAACCAATTATCTATCCTTGGCATATTGGCAATTCTGTTCACAATAATTTTTTCGTGTGCCGAGAAATCGGAGGCACAAAAAAGCGCTATTAGCACAAAGAACTTGAATCGTCCCAATATCATCCTATTCGTAGCCGATGACCACGGCCTCGATGCCATCGGGGCTTATGGCAACCCCGTAATCAAAACCCCCAATTTGGACAAGCTGGCCGCCGAAGGTGCCCGCTTTACCAATGCCTATTGTACCAGTGCCAGTTGTGCTGCCAGTCGTTCGGTAATTCTTACGGGCAAATATGGCCATGCCACAGGCTCTTATGGCCATGTACATGATTACCATCATTTTAGTACCTATGATACTGTGAAATCATTACCTAAAATACTGGAAAAATCGGGCTATGAAACCGCAAGGATCGGAAAATACCATTTAGCACCGGAATCAGTATACCACTTTCAAAAGGTACTCGAGGCAAACCCCAGAAGCACGTATGAAATGGCCGAAAAATGTCAAGGCGTGTTAACAAGTGAAAAACCATTTTTTCTTTATTTCTGTACCGATGATCCCCATCGTGCGAACTCGACCGACCCATCGCGCTGGGATGCCCCGAACAGTTTCGGAAACAGACCAGAGGGCTACCCCGGTGTTGAAACCGTCACTTACGACCCTAAAGATGTGCTTGTTCCCGACTTTTTACCGGACAGTAAGGAATCAAGGGAAGAAATTGCACAGTATTACCAAAGCATCTCAAGAATAGATCAAGGTTTTGGCAAGCTTATGCAACTATTGAAAGATTCCGGAAAAGCGGACAACACCATCGTAATTTACATCTCCGACAACGGAATGGCCTTCCCTGGGGCAAAAACAACCTTGTACGAACCGGGCATGAAACTGCCCTGTATCGTCAAAGACCCGTTCGTAAAAAAGAAAGGCTATGTGGTAGATGCGATGATTACGTGGGCCGATCTTACGCCAACCATAATAGACATGGCCAAGATAGATCCCAAGCCATATAAATTACATGGCAAGTCATTTAAAAATGTACTTAATGAGGATAACCCAAAAGATTGGAACGAAGTTTACGCCTCGCATACTTTTCATGAGATTACCATGTACTACCCCATGCGAGTAGTTCGTAGCGGCAATTATAAGTTGATACGAAATATAGAATGGCGTGCCGAATACCCCTTTGCATCCGATCTGTGGGCGGCATCCACTTGGCAGGAAGTTTATCGCAATGACAAGGAGTATTTTGGCAAGCGCAAGGTGAAAAACTATCTGTTTAGACCCGAATTTGAACTCTACGACCTCTTAAAAGATCCTGATGAACTGAAGAATTTGGCATACAACCCCGATTATAAACAAAAACTTGATGAACTGATCGTTAAGATGAAAACCTTCCAAAAAGAAACGAGAGATCCCTGGTTGATTACGTGGGATCACGATAGTTCTTTGCAAGGAACAGGGGTAAATTTGTAAAGAACACTAAGAATGAATAAAAAAATCGGCCATAGGTTTTGTCTCTATATTATGTTCCTCCTTCTTGGAACCATTTCAGCGAGCGCCCAACAGACAATCACGATAAAACCGGAGCCCGGCGATATGACTCCCATACTCCGGGAGGCACTAGAAAATATTTCCGAAAAGTCGGTAAAACTGGTTTTCGAAAAGGGAACCTATTCCTTCTTACCCGATTACGCCCTAGAAAAATTCACCTATATCACCAACCACGGGAACGGACTAAAAAGTATCGTTTTTTTGTTCGAGGACTTCGATTCCGTTGAAATTGAAGGTAATGGTGCCGAGTTTATTTTCCATGGTCAGGTGGCACCTTTTCAATTCAACAATTGCGGTAAGGTGAACGTTAAAAACTTGATTTTAGATTGGGACATTCCCTTTGTCTTTCAAGGGGAAGTTATTGCCGTGGATAAAAAAGAAGGATGGCGCGATCTTAAGCCCTTTACTGAGGGATTTTCGTGGGAATTGAAAAACGATCGCATACTTTTCCCCAATATCGATGGCTTTGTTTTTCCCGAATTGGGAAGCACCCTTGCCTTCGATGCCAAACACAAACGAGTGGCACACGGGGCTTGGGACATGTCGAGCAGACCCCGTTGGGTAGAGCAACGGCCCAATGGCATATTACGGTTTCATGAGAAGTTAAAACAGTATCCACCTATTGGTTCGATTCTAAATTCAAAAGGAGACCATGACCATAATCGCTATGCACCGGCCTTTCAAGTAACATCATCAAAGTACATCCATTTTGAAGATATTACCATTCATCATGCACTAGGGATGGGATTTCTCTTCGAACGAACCGAAAATATAACCATTTCCAAATGTGGCATCTATGTTCGTGAAGGCTCCGACCGTGTCGTTTCGACCATTGCCGATGCTACGCATTTCGCGAATTGCAAAGGTGATATTCTAATAGAAAACTGCACCTTTAAACACATGCTCGACGATGGTACCAATGTTCATGGCACCTATGTAGAAGTCGATAAAATATTGGATGACCATACCGTTCGAATCGAACTCAAGCACTTTGAGCAGATGGGATTCGAATTTGCAGGGGTGGGCGATAGAATATGGTTTATTCAAAATCCGAGTCCGAAAAGGGCATCTGAAAATGAGGTGGTCGTGGTTTCCGTTGTAAACGAAAAATATTCCGAGCTCCGCTTTAAGAACAAACTTCCCGAAAATCTGGCCCAAGGTGATATTTTGGAAAACAAAACATGGAACCCGACCTTTACGATGCGTGGTTGTATCATAAAAGATCATAGGGCCCGTAATATTGTTTTAAAGACACCCTTGAAAATCCTAATCGAAAACAACGAGTTTTCTTCCATGATGTCCTCTGTCTTCTTTCGAGGGGAAACCTATTTTTGGTTCGAATCGGGTGCCGTTGAAGACGTTTTGATCCATAATAACAATTTTGAATACTGCGCCTATAGCGGTATGGAGCACGCCGTACTGAACATCACGCCCCGTCTTGGAAAAAGTTTTGACCAGACTGAATTGTACGATCGCAATATCCGGTTCGAGAACAATACCATCGCCACTTTTGACAATCGTATCGTGTGGGCGGATCGTGTCGACGGCCTAATTATTACAGGAAATACCATCAAGCAGACCAAAACGGCTCCCTCTTTATACCCCGATGCATCACAATTCGATTTTAAAAATTGTGAAAATGTTGAAGTGTTGAAGAACACCTATGACGGAACCTCAACAAAGGTTTTAAACGCTGACACTTCCTCCAGAGAACGTTTAAAAATCAAAGGAAATAAAGGGTTTTCAAAGTTTAAGTAACATAATCAAAATCAGCTTTGTAGAATATTAAATTTAACAGTAAAAGTAAAAAGGAACGAAATTCTTGTCTTGAAAGAATTTCCATAGATTAATTGGAATATCCAGCCTAAGACAAATTCAATTCACAACTAAAAAGCAGATGACTACACTCAAATTCACGACGCAACTTCTAACAGCAATCGTCACCAGCTCAATCCTGTTTTCGTGTTCCGGGAAAAAGGAAAATGTTATTTTACAAAAGACGGAGCAGGCCATTCAAAAACCGAATATCATCTACATCTTGACCGATGATCTTGGTTATGGTGACGTAGGGGTGTTTTTTCAAAACCAGCGTAAAAAAGAGAACGATCATAGTGAACCGTGGACCAAGACACCCAATCTTGATAAAATGGCCGCAGAAGGTGCTATGCTTACCCATCACTATACCGCGGCACCAGTTTGCGCACCGTCGAGATCTTCTTTCCTGTCCGGGCTAAGTCAGGGCCATGCCAATGTGCGCGATGGGCAATTCGACAAAGCCTTGGCCGATAACCATACGGTGGGCAATGTCATGCAAAAGGCGGGGTATGCAACCGCCGCCATCGGAAAATGGGGATTAATGGGATCCAGTCGATGGTCGGAAGATGGCGATTCATGGCCGGCACATCCATTAAATAGAGGTTTTGACTATTACTATGGATATATGCGCCATGTAGACGGACACGAGCATTATCCGGTAGAAGGCGTCTACCGTGGCGCAAAAGAAGTGTATGAAAATAAAAATGAGGTAAGCAAAGGTCTGGATAAATGCTATACCGGAGATCTCTGGACCGCCGTTGCCAAAAAATGGATCGTCGAACAGACAACCGCCGAAAAAAATACCCCATTTTTTATGTTTTTGGCCTATGACACCCCACATGCCGTTACGGAAATTCCAACACAGGCATATCCCGAAGGTGGTGGTCTTAACGGGGGGTTGCAATGGTTGGGAAAACCGGGAAACATGATTAATAGTGCCTCGGGGGAAGTTGATTCTTGGATCCATCCGGACTATGCGGATGCCACCTATGACCATGACAACAATCCCGAAACCGCAGAGGTAGCTTGGCCGAATGTGTATAAACGCTATGCGACCAGCACCCGAAGAATCGATGATGCCGTGGGGGATATTTTTCAGTTGTTGGCGGATCTTGATATAGATAAAAATACCTTGGTCATTTTTACTTCCGACAATGGGCCTTCCATAGAAAGTTATCTACCAGACGAAGATTTTGCCGCCAATTTCTTCAATAGTTTCGGTCCTTTCGATGGCATAAAAAGAGATGTCCTCGAAGGTGGCGAACGGGTTCCGACCATCGCTCGATGGCCTTCCAGAATTCCTGCCGATCAGCTCGTGGAATCCCCAAGTATCGGATACGATTGGCTTCCCACCTTTACCGATGCCGCAGGCCTACCGGCGCCCATCAATAGCGATGGCGTATCTTTACTACCGAGTTTGACCGGACAAGGAGAACAGGAAGAAAGCCTCGTTTATGTGGAGTACAATCAAGGCGGTAAAACACCCGAGTACAATGAATTTTCACCCAATAATCGTGGTAGGCTTCGAAAGCAGATGCAAATGATGCGCGTTGGCGACCTCGTAGGTCTGCGCTATAACATTCAAGATGCCGACGACGATTTCGAGTTCTATAACGTTATCGAAGATACCCATCAGGCGAAAAACCTAGCTGGCAATAATGATATGGCCGAACTACAGAAGCAAATGAAAGAGAGCGTACTACAAGTGCGAATGCCTAATAGTACCGCAGCCCGGCCCTATGATGACCAGTTGGTGCCCGCAAGTCATATTTCAAATGTAAAAAATGGTGTGAAGTGGAGGGCCTATGAAAGCAAGGCTCCCTGGTTGCCACAGGTAACTACCTTAACAGCCGTAGCACAAGGTACTGTTAAATCACCAGCGCCGGAACAAATCGATAGCAATCAGGGCAATGTCTATCTTTTTGAGGGTTACATAAAAATTCCTGAAAATGGAGCATATACCTTTTATCTAAATGCGACTAACAAAACTTTCGTCCGTATTCATGAGGCCAGCGTCATCGATGCCGATTATGACTATGCCGCCGGAACGCTACGAGAGGGCAAAATGAACTTGAAAGCCGGCTACCACCCAATTCGGGTATACTATCAAAATAAACCTAATAAAGAAAATACCATTGACCTACAATGGAAAGGGCCTTCGATGGCAAAGTCCAAGATTCCTGAATCGTCCTTTTTTATTGAATAACGTATTTTCTAAATCAACAAAATGAAAAACAACCGCACACTTACAGCCGTAGTCACAATCCTACTGACATTTTCAGTAGCCTGCAAGGCCGATAAAAAATCGGTAAAGGAAACAGCTCAGGCAGAAACGACCCAAACTGTTGAAAAGCCCAATATCGTTTTGCTATTTGTGGACGATTGGGGATGGGTAGATCTTGGGTACAGGACAAAACTCTTCCATACACCGAACATTGACAAATTGAAAAAAAACGGACTCGAATTTACGCGGGCCTATATTGCAACACCCACCTGTAGCCCGAGTCGCGCTTCATTATTGACCGGCAAAGAACCCGTCCGCTTTCAAATGGTACGGCATATTCCGGGAGGAGATGAGGCAGGCTTTAAAAATGGCAGAACGGATGAAGAATTCCATTTATGGCCAAAGGACCCTGTTCAAATGCCTTCCCATAATTGGTTACCTTTGGAAGAGATAACCTATGCGGAACGTCTAAAGGAATATGGTTACTACAACATGTTCATTGGTAAATGGCACTTGGGCCATGAGCCGTATCATCCTATAAAACAAGGTTTTGACGAACAATATGGTACGGCGAACGCGGGCCACCCCAACAATTATTATCCCCCTTATTTTAAGATAGACAATCCGTTGGAAGACGTTCCAAAAAATAAGTACCTTACGGATGTCTTGACCGACAAGGCCGAAAATTTTATAGACACCTATGACAAAGCACAACCTTTTATGCTTTCGTTGTGGTACTATAATGTTCATGGCCCACATGAGGGACCCAAAGATCTCGTGGAAAAATATAAGAAGAAAGGCTTAGAAGATAGATTCGCCAATTATGCCGCCATGGTTACGGCCATGGACGAGTCCGTCGGTCGGGTTCGAAAAGCGCTTAAAGAAAAAGGAATGGCCGAAAACACCGTAGTATTGCTGATTTCCGATCAAGGTGGTTTTTTTGATCAGTCGCCATTGAGCGGCGGCAAAACCGGAGGCAATACCCTAGGGGAAGGCGGGGCGAGAGTGCCTTTTATCATTGATTACCCCGGACTTACCAAGCCAAATACGACGACCGATATTCCGGTGCAATCGTTGGATATTTATCCCACCCTCATTGAAATCGCCTCCGGCGAGCCCTGTACCGACGATTGGATCAATGGGGAAAGCCTTATGCCTATCATAAAAGGCGGCATCTTGGCAAAGCGAAACCTTTATTTTTTTCGAAGTTATGAAGATCAGTATGCTTCGGTCATTTCGGGAGATTGGAAACTGGTCAAATACCATAGTGGAAAATTTGAACTGTTCAATGTAAGGGAAGATCTTTCGGAACAGCACAATTTGATAGGTGAAAATTTGGAGCAAGAGTCCAATCTAAAGAAAGAATTGGCCGCATGGGAGGCAGAGGCAGTACCCACATTTTAGAACGAAAATATGGAATTGAATATAGAAAATGTAATTCACATTCTTGAAAGGGCATCTCTAACAACTAAAATTCGAAAATGAATAATTTTGCATTTACCCACATTTGTCTTTTGTTCGCATGCACCATTTTGGCCCAAGAAAAATCTAATAGGCTTAGCCAATCGAAGCCAAACATCATTTGGTTAATGGCCGAAGACATGAGCCTTGATCTCGAATGCTATGGAATGAAAGCCGTCAAGACCCCGAACCTGAACAAAATGGCCGAAGAAGGTATTCGGTTCGATAATTGCTTTGTTACGAACCCTATCTGCTCGCCCAGTCGTTCTGCCATGTTAACGGGTACCCACCAGGTAAAGATCAATGCCCACAACCATAGGAGTAATCGCGACGTGCCGCTCGACGAAAATTTCAAACCCTTTACCTATTGGCTTCGTAAGGCTGGATACACCACAATTTTAGGGCATCATGGCGTGATGGGAAAAGGGCGAAAAATAGATGTCAATTTTAAGCATGAGCCCTTAGGCCCGTGGGACGGAAAAACACAATTCGGAATCTTCGATAAATACGACACTTTTGAAAAGGGAGATCAACCTTTCTTTGCCCAGATTCAGCTTGTTGCGAGCCACCGAGGAGATTGGTGGAACGAGGTCAGGGAGCAATCGAAACACCCAGTCGACCCGAACGAGGTAGAACTGCCGAAATTCATGGCGAATGATCCTATCATCCGTTTGGACTGGGCGAAATACCTTGACCAAATCGAGTACCTCGACAATGAAGTGGGCATGATTTTTCAAGAACTGAAAGATAAGGGCATGGCCGATAATACGATAGTTATCTTTATTGGTGATAATGGACGTTGTAATATTCGTGGCAAGGGATACCTACAGGATCCCGGTCTTCATATTCCGCTTATCGTGTATTCCCCAAAAGGTTTGGATGGAGATAGAATACGGAAAGATGTCGTATCGGCTACCGATATTACAGCCACAATTCTCGATTTCGCCGGCATCGAAGTACCTGAATATATGACCGGTAAACCTATTTTCGATAAAAATTTCAAACGGGATTATGTGTACGGCGCCCGTGACCTATGGGACGAGATCGAAGAAAAATCAAGGGCAGTCACCTCTGGCAAATGGGCCTACATCCGAAATGATAGGCCGGAAGTCCCTTTTGATGCCCACCAAGCCTATTTGGAATTCTATAGGCCTGCGGTTCATGTAATGCGGAGGTTGAAAAAGGAGGGCAAACTAAACGACGCCCAAAAAATATTCTTCGAACCTACAAAACCAAAAGAAGAACTGTATGATTTGGAGAAGGATCCCCAAGAGTTGCACAATTTGGCGGAAAACCCCGAGTACGGTGATATCCTTGACAAATTACGAAAAAGAACCCTCGAATACGATATAGAGATGAAGCCGGGAAGTACCATATACCATCCTGTTCATGCGATTTCCGTAGATGTTCTCGAATGGGTGAAAAAGGAAAGGCCCGAACAATACCAACAAATGTTGGACGGTGTCGAAATCGGCTTTCATCCCATGACAGAGCAGTATAAAAAATCGAAATAGGCATCCTATGTCAATTCCATTTCTTGTAATTAAATTGGTTGTTAGTCGTACAGAAGACGGCCATAAAAGAGAACCAGATTTCCCAGGCCCTATTTTCAGGCATACGATCAGAACCGATAAAAATACATGGAATTGTGAACTCAGCGACGATGAAAGGTATGTGTTCATAACCGCAGATGATTACCTATTGCGGGTCAACTTGAATTCATATTCGAATTAAATGCATTATGAAGAATAGCTTCAAACTTTCCGCTTTACTGTTTATTACTATTTTCACAACGGCCTGTTCATCAAAAAAAGAAATTGAAAATTAAGGGGATGAACGCCCGAATATCGTTTTCATAATAGCCGATGATATGGTTTCGGACGACAGCGGCGCCTATGGACATCCGAACATACATACCCCGAATATTGATAAAATGGCCCGTTTTGGTCACGATTGCAACATGCCGTTCAACTCCGATAACGATGCCACCGTAGGCACTCCGACACCAATAAAAACATGTACAAGAATGAGCCGTTTATATATCGATGCCTGAACTTTGCCAAAGATTGGATGAATTTTGAAATTGCAACTTCTGTCGAGCTAATGTTAGATGCCGCCGGTCCCTTTGTAACCCGATGCCTTTACGGATACCGAAAACGGTCAGGGAATTACATGGGGTATTTCCCATTTTTTCAATCCTAACCGTTATTGGAAAAAGAATCATGTAATCTTGGTTCGCTTTGATTGCGATCTAAGTCAAGAAATTGAGGACAAGCAGATAAAAGGCTATCACAGCACTCCGATATTTGAATATTTATTGAAATACGGGTGAAGTGTCAAGCAGCGGGAGCGTATTGCAAATGAAACAAAAAAACTGAACGGGAATTAAAATTTAAAATGCCATGACCAGCTACCTTAAACTTTTTCTTTGTACTGGGATGCTAATTGCATATTGTGCAAATCTTAGAGCGCAAGATGATATATTAGTACCAAAACAAGCCAGCGAATATGTACGGATCTACAAACCCGACGGGGATTACTTTTGTGGCCCTGACACACCAGAATTGAAGGAGGACAAGTGGTACGATGAATGGGTACCCAATGACCATACATTTGTAAAAGGCGATGATGGCAAGTGGCACATCTTCGGTATTACGCATCCACTTGTTGAGACCAAACCTTTGAATAAGGGCATTCACCAAGGCGAATATGCTTCTTTTCACGCCGTATCATTGACAACAAGTTTTAAGGAAACTGTTAAAGAACATCACTATAATGACCTTTCAAAAGTATTGACCCCAAAAGACCGACCGGGCGAAATACCCGCCAACCACGCTCCCTATATCATTAAAAAAGACGCACTGTATCAAATGGTATATGGACATAGCCCCATAAGGCTTGCTGTATCATCAAATTTGTATGATTGGGAGCCAAAAGGAGAACTATTTTCAGATGCTGACGGTGCCCGCGACCCAAATTTGCTTTTTTATAAGGGTATTTATTATCTTACCTATTGCTCCATTAAAAGTGTTCGAATGGTCACATCAAAAGATTTTATGAACTGGAGTGACCCTAGTACCATACTCCAGACCAACAAATTCGACCCTGAATCGCCCACTTTACTTTTCCATAATAACACGTTTTACCTATTTGTTTGTGCTTGGGAAGACGACTGGGACGGAAAGGAAATTCAAGGTGCCTACACCCAGAAGGCCTATGTGTACAATTCGGATGACCTGACCGATTTTGGTATAGATCAAGAAAATGAAATAACCATTTTAAAAGCTCATGCCCCGGAAATTTTTCAAGGGGAAGATGGTCAGTGGTACATATCAAGCGTAGAATGGCCCTATCGTGGTATCAGTATTGATAGACTTGAATGGGATTCAAAATAAATTAAACTATACGAAAAATTTTCCTATTGCTTTTTGGTTTGGTTTCCCTCATGGGAATTTCACAAACTCATTCTGACTACGGAAAACAACCAAACGTCATCCTGATATTAACTAATGACCAAGGTATCGGAGAACTCGGTGCCCACGGAAACCCATGGATTCAAACTCCAAATATCGATACTTTCTACAAGCAGTCCGTAAGACTGACCGATTTTCATGTGAATCCTGTATGTACGCCCACTCGAGGGGCAATCTGACCAGGCGTTACCCAATTAATAACGGGGCTTTGGCTACCTATAAGGGTAGGGATGTACTTTCGGAGGATGCAAATATAATGGCCCAAATTTTTAAACAAAACGGATATACAACCGGCATTTTTGGCAAATGGCACTTAGGTGATAAGTATCCTGTACGACCAACGGATCTAGGCTTTGATGTTGCCGTTCATCACAAAGCGGGCGGTGTTGGTGAATTATCGGATTATTGGGGCAATAATTATTTCAATGATGTTTTTATGTAAATCATCAACCACAGCAATTCGAGGGCTATTGTACAGATGTTTGGTTTCAAGAAGCCATGACATTTATGGAGATTAATAAAGGTAAACCATTTTTTATTTATCTGCCTTCGAATGCGCCACACAGCCCTATTTATGTGGATGAAAAGTATGCAAAACCCTATCAACATCTAAAGGTAAAGGAAATTGTGAATCCGGAGTTCTATGGAATGATCACCAACATTGACGAAAATTTCGGGAAGCTAGAGAAATTACTAAAAAAGAAAAAGCTCGCTGATAATACTACACTCATTTTTATGACCGACAATGGCACTTCCGATGGCATAAGCAAAGATGGATAAATAGGTTTTAATATGGGCCTGAGAGGTAAAAAGAACGATAGAACCGACGGTTGTCATAGAGTACCGTTTTTTATCCGATGGAAAGATGGTAAAGTACAAGGAGGTTAAGATATCAATGAAGTAACGGCCCATATAGATCTGCTGCCCACTTTGGCAGGGTTATGCAATTTAAAAATTGATGAGAATGTCAAATTAGATGGCGTTGACTTTTCTCCGTTACTCATGGGTAAGTCAAAAGAGTTAAGTGAACGCTCCATTTTTGTGCATAGTCGACAAGACTGGCGCACTCCCCATGATGTTGAAAATACTGTATTATTAAATTTAAATGGCGCTTGGTGAACGGAACGGAATTGTACGATATTGAAAAAGACCGTATGCAGTTGCATAATCTAGCTGGCAAGCATCCTGAAATTGTGCAACCACTGCTTGCAGACAATGCTGATTTCCTAAAGGAAGTAAAAACGAATCATGAGTACAATGAGTTTCCAACGGCAATTCTTTTATTATTGGAAAAAAATTGGCTTTCCTGCAGAACTCTCAAAAATTACCTTTTCATCATACTTCCACTGATTTTCAAGCAATAACGTGATCCGTCGGCCGAAAATAGGTTTCCCTACTCAAAATCATCAAAAAACTCAACTTGCGTTCCAAAATCTTTTAACCGAATATAATCCAGCATCCCAGTACCTTTGAAAACATGCTCTATTCCGACAATCTTACCATTTGACCCTTGGTAAGCTCCTGTATATATCAGTTTACCATTCAAGGAGAAACGAACCTTTTGATTTTTGACCACTACATTCAAAACATTCCAACTTTCGTCATTAAATGTAAAGGCGGAAAGGTTTTCTTGGTCCCCGGTAATCTCTGTGTCCCCTATTTTTATGCCCGAATATCCCGAACATCCAGTTTCCATTAGGTTCAAATAGACAAGATTGTTTTTGCCATACAATCGAGTAACAAAATCATAACAAGTAATTCCACCGGTTTCTTTCGAGTTTTTGAACCTGACCTTCATTTCAAAATTATCCCCATCGATTTCAAACTCCCTAAAAAATCGATGGATGGTGTAATAGACCGCATTCACATCAAAGCCGTTTTCGACCAAAGTTTCTGGATTATAATACAAATACCCGCTTTTTTCAGAAGGTTTTATTTTATTGTCGAGCCAAAGTCCTTGTTTATCCTCATAATACAAATAACTCTCCCAATCATCCGAGGTAGCCAGCACGTTGCGGGTAGAAAGCGAATGTCGGTTATCTTGCAATGTAACTTGATAATATCCGGGAATTTGATAGGTATAATTATGAAGTGACCGTTCTTGATCTAACTTTATAATTTGTGGGCCGAACAGCGGGTGTGTAAAATCAAAATTGACATACGTGCTGTCATTGGGGAATTTTTCAATATTGTAATTGACCGAGACGGTATAGGGTACCGGGCCGATCGAATCTGTCAGGTCAAATGTAAAAGGAAGTGTTTCATCTTGGCCTTCTCGAGGGTCGGCCGCAATAAACCACTGCATGAATACAAATGAAATCAAAATGCCCGATACTAAAAGTAGTCCAGCTTTGAAAAGCTTACTTTTCCAAAAGGAAATTTTTGGAGGGACGTTTTCCCTATCTATTTTTTCGTTGTAATGATCGACGAAACCCATCCAGTCGGAAAATCCGAGATACTTTGCCAAGGCATTCTTGGTAGCGCGCTGCGGATTGTAATACGCCTTGTATTTAATTTTTCCAAAAAGCCGTTTTAAAGTATGTGGACTGATCGAAATATCCGAAGCTTTGGAAATAATTTCGGCCAGTTGAACAAATTCAGGTTCCTTCCAGAATACCGATTTGTCCCAATTCAGTTTTCGCTCAATTTGGTTTAGGCAATATTTCAACCGTTCGGCGTCCTTCATTTCAGATATTCAAAGTATATTCAAAACTCTGCACAAGCCTTGAACACCGTTTTTATAGGATAGGGGTTGTGTTTATTATTAATATAGCAACGGTAAAAGTATGAAATATCCACGGGATAGCTCGACAAGGAATCTTGGGGTTTTCATTATCAAAAAATAAATATCACTTTTTATAAATTTAAAGCAATGAAATTAAAATATCCGCAAAGGCTTTTACCAATTCACGCAACAATCTTTTTTATAGTGTTTGCCACAGGCATTCTTTCCGTTCAGGTCAACGTGTACGAAGGCACCGAAGTGATACCCACATATCAAAAAAAAACCGACGAAACCAGCCCGATTTTTTCTACAGGAAGGGGCGTTCAGGGGGCTCAGGGCAAGGTGTACCCATACCCCTCGCAGACCAATTTGGGAAGCGAGCTCGTTGACGTACCCTATGAAATGGTGCGGGTGATGTATTATCGTTTTTGTTGATTGCCCGTGAGGCGTGCAAAGAACAATGAATTGTGGCAATCTTATAAATTTATATTAATGTTTAACTTAAATACCATATATGGAAACACTAGGCAATAATTCTAACAAAAGAAGGGATTTTTTAAAGGGCACGGTCACCACGGCGGTGGCGGCCACAGTAGGCATTACCGGTCTAAGCGCAGCTGCTCCAAAACCTTTTGTGGGTACTCCCCTGATCGGCCCCAAGGACAAGATAAAGATTACCAAGGTAGAGACCTTTGTCCTAAAAAACTCCTGGGTCTTCGTAAAGATCTCGACCGACGCCGGCATCACCGGGTGGGGCGAGATGCTCAAGGACGATGCGAAGGCCTGTGCGGCGGGGGCAATGGAGGTGGGCAGCACCTACCTTATCGGAAAGGATCCGCGTCCCGTCGTAAAACATTGGCAGGCCATACACCGGGGTGCTTTCTATCGGGGCGGACCAATAAAGACCGCCATCGTCTCGGGAATTGACCAAGCCCTCTGGGATATAAAAGGGAAGGCCCTTGGTGTACCCGTATATGAACTTTTAGGAGGCCCCACCCGTGATAAGGCCTTGGTCTACGGTACAGAACCCGATTTTAAGACGGGCGTGAGGCATATGAAGGTCGGACCGAAAGGCTCGCGATCGCCTTTCAAATATAACGAGGGAACTAAAATGATCGATGAGGTGGTAGAACGCTTTGCCGCTCTTAAGGCACAGTATCCGGATGTTGATATTGCCATCGATTTTCATGGGTCCGTCCAGCCCACTACGGCGAGTTCTTTAATAAAAGCATTGGAACCACATAGACCATGGTTCCTGGAAGAGGTAGTGCAGGCCCTGAACGTAGATGTAATGGCCGATCTTGCAAAAAAAACACTGGTTCCCCTTGCCACAGGAGAACGTATTTTCACCAAGTGGGGCTTTCGGGAAATATTGGAGAAGGGAGCGGCCATGATACTTCAGCCCGATGTCAATTATGCCGGGGGCATTACCGAACTAAAGATCATCGCCGGAATGGCGGAAGCCTATTATGCACCCATTGCTCCCCATAACCCGAACGGCCCCTGTTCGCTGGCCGCGAGTCTCCAGATTGCCGCCTGCGTTCCCAATTTCCTAGTTCAGGAAAGGGGAAATAGGGAACATGAACTTCTGGCAGTGCCCTTGCCCCCTGTTGTGGATGGCTACCGGCCTATACCTACGGGACCTGGGCTGGGCATTACTATCGATGAGAACAAACTAATGAACGAGGTCGGTGAACCCAGACCGTATCTTCCCAAATTTGATCCGGACGATAATTCGGTCATTGATTGGTAAGAGCGGTTTTCAAGAAGGATCGGTCCCAAAGGGATGGGGTGTGGGCAAGGTTGCCGGGCCTACGTCAAACTCATCTTGTATCCTACTTTTTAGAAAATAACAATGGGGCGCAGAATGAGGGCTATTGCGATGATAGATTTTATGATGCTGTTATGAAGTTTATACTTTTTAGAATTATGTTTAAAAACTCGATTAGGTACATATTACTTTCAATAGTTTTTGTAACCCTATTTTCATGTGGTGGTCCCACTTCAAAATCGATACCATCGATTTATGCAACAGGAAAGAATTTTCCGGTCTATGGAGGCGATAAAGCCGGGAACAGGTACTCCCCCTTGGACCAGATCACAAAAGAAAATGTTAATAGGTTGGAGGTTGCCTGGATGTACGATACCAGGCAATCGGTCACTGATACAACCAAAGACAATACCAGACGTCCGAGACTGATAGAATGCCAGCCCATAGTGGTCGACGGGATCCTTTACGGGACTACGGCAGATCTGAGGCTGTTTGCGCTGAATGCGGCTACGGGAGAGGAAATCTGGAAATTTTCGCCGGACGATGTTGGCTACATAAATAGAGGGGTCATGTACTGGGAAGATGGTGGGGATAAAAGAATATTTTATACCGTTGAATCAAATTTATATGCGGTGGATGCCAAAACGGGTAAATTGAAATCCTCTTTTGGGGCCAATGGGATTGTAGATCTGCGCGAGGGATTGGATGATGGGATAACTAATGACGTGAACAAATTAAGGGTCCGGGCGACATCGCCGGGGGTCATCTATAATAATACCCTGGTAATTGGATCTGCAGTATCCGAATCGGGAGATGCGGCACCTGGTTCGATACGGGCATTTAATGTAATTACCGGAGAGTTGGAGTGGGTTTTCCATACCATCCCACATCCCGGGGAAGAAGGATATGAAACGTGGCCCCCAAATGCCTATCAACAACATGGCGGTGCGAATAATTGGTCCGGTATGGTATTGGATGAACAGGAAGGCGTAGTGTTTTTCGGGACAGGCTCGCCTTCCGGGGACTATTATGGAGGAAATAGGGATGGGAAAAACCTATTTTCCGATTGTGTAGTTGCTTTGAACGCCGAGGATGGAAGTTTGAAGTGGTACTTCCAAACCGTCCATCACGATCTTTGGGACAGGGACATACCACAGCCGCCTAGCCTTACGACCATTACCAAAGATGGAAAGAAGTTGAAGGTAGTCGTTCAGGCCACTAAAGATGGATTGGTCTACGTTCTTGATCAAGAGTCCGGGGTATCTGTCTTTCCCATTGAGGAAAGGGCTGTACCAACAAACGGCCTTCCGGGTGAACACCCTTGGCCCACCCAAAAGTATCCGGAAAAACCTTTGCCATTTTCCCGTCAAATGTATACGGAAGATGATATTTCGAACATCTCCCCTGAAGCGGAAGCATATACAAGGAAGATATTCGAGCGCTACCGGACGGATAACAAGTGGGCCCCACCCAGTCTGAAAGGAATCTTGTCTTTTGGAATTAGCGGGGGTGCTGAATGGGGCGGGAACGCCATAGATCGAGACGGTATATTGTACCAACCGTCAAACGATAATCCATGGATACTTGCAATGGAAAAGAACCCTAAGTTGGATCAAACGAAAGAAAAAGCCTTTTCGGGGCAAGAGCTATATGCTATGAACTGTGCGTCTTGTCACGGATCGGACAAAAAGGGCAATGGCCGCGATTTTCCGGACATAAGCAATGTCAAGGATAACTACCCACAAAAGGATCTTGCGAGCCTTTTATTAAATGGTGGAGTACGAATGCCTTCGTTCGGCCATTTAACGGATATTGAAAGAAATTTGATTATGGATTATTTATATAGGGAACAAACAGAACCAGAAGTAGTCAGAGGAGCCCATTCCGACCTAAATTCGGCCGTTGGTGAATCCGATAAGGATATTTTTGGATTTGAGGGGGTCTATGATGTAAAGCTCCGGACCAAAGTTTATGACGAACAGGGCTACCCCGGAATTAAGCCACCATGGGGAACCGTGAGCGCAATTGATATAAGTAGTGGCGAATACCTATGGAAGGTACCCGTCGGGGAGTTTCCCGAACTGACCGAACGCGGTATACCCATTACCGGCACGGAAATTTATGGGGGGCCTATTGTGACCGGGAGCGATCTAATATTCATAGCGGGTACCAGGGACGAAAGAATACGGGCGCTCGATAAAACCACCGGAAAAGTCGTTTGGGAGCACCAACTTCCCGCTGCTGGATTCGCCACGCCTATTACCTATGAAGTAAATGATAAACAATATATTGTCATTGCGGCCGCAGGAGGAACACGTGGCTTAAAGCCTGGGGATAATTATATCGCCTTTGCATTGCCAGATTGAACGATGGCATAAGGTCGCATCCCTTTTAAAGCAAACCCCAGGTTATTAATACTCAGTTCATTTTTGTATCAAATTAACAACTAAACAATGATTCATTTTAAATTTATTTTGGTGAACCACGGAATTAAGATTGGTTGTTTCTTGATTTTTATCCTTACATTCCAATTTAACTATTCCCAATCGCGTCCCAACATTGTCATGATCATGACGGACGACCTGGGCTATGGGGACCTTGGTATCCACGGCAACCCATATGTAAAATCTCCCAATATAGATGCATTGGGAAGGGAGAGCGTCGAGTTCACCCGTTTTTATTCATACCCAAGTTGTTCTACTACCCGGGCCGCGGTAATGACGGGAAGGTGGCCATATAGGACTGGAATGCTAAGTGTTTTTTATTATGCAGGCCTTATGCAGGCCAAGGAGGTGACCATTGCGGAAACTTTAGGTGATTCCGGTTACCGAACAGGGATTTTCGGAAAATGGCACCTTGGGGACAGTTACCCAATGAGGCCAACGGACAACGGTTTTCAAGAGGCGCTGGTCCATAAGGGAGGGGGTATCGGACAGCCTGCGGGTCCTCCGGGTAATACATATTACGACCCCATATTGGAGCACAATAATGTATCCAAACGTTATGAGGGATATTGCGACGATATATTCTTTGATTCCGGTATGCAGTTCATACGCCAAAGCCACGAGGATAAAAAGCCCTTCCTTGCATATATTTCGACCCCCCTCGTACATTTACCGCTGACCATAAACGACGACAAGGTGGATCCCTATAGGAAGATGGGCCTTCACGAGAACAATGCCCGATTGTACGCGATGGTGTCCAACGTCGACGCAAACGTGGGCCGGGTAATGGGGCTGTTGAAGGAACTGGGGATCGAGGATAGTACAATCGTTATCTTTATGTCGGATAACGGCCCTAGGGACCGCAGGACGAAGAACGACAATATCCCTGGCAGGTATAATTACAACCTACGGGGTACCAAAACAAGCGTGTACGAAAGCGGTATCCGCGTTCCCTTTTTCATTAAATATCCTTCAAAATTCGCCGGTGCGATAAAAATAGACAATGCCGCGTGCGTGATCGACGTCCTGCCGACCCTTTTGGAGGCTTGCAAGGTATCGCCGGCGGATGGGGTAGAGATCGACGGCCTATCGCTCTTGCCGCTAATCGAACAAAAGGTGGCGGACCTGCCGGAGCGCCTGCTCTACTTTCAGCTGCATCAGTCCGATGTGCCCTTCGAATACATGCATTTTGCGGTGAGGGGACCGCGGTACAAGTTGGTCGCCCCGCAGGATAACCCCCACGGTATAATTTTTCAACCAAGGGACGGTGAACTGAAAAGCGTACTTGAGAGTTTGGAGCTGTACGATGTCCAGAAGGATTCCAGCGAGATGTACAATATAGCTGGAAAACATCCCGAAATAGTATATGACTATCTCTCAAGCTATGAGAACTGGTGGAGGGAGGTTACCCAGGACAGGGCCAAATATGGAGTTAACGGCGTCCAGCCGATATACATCGGCGATCCGGCCGAAAAAGTGACCGTGCTTTCCAGGTTCGACTGGGGCGGACCGGGAATTCTTTCCGGTCGCCGCTGGGGACAATGGATCGTCCACAGTGAACAGGGAAAATACAAGATCACGCTTCGTTTCGACCCCGTTGAGGAGGCGGGCAAGGCGGTCGTTCAATTTGGAAAGGCAATAAAGGAAAAAGGGGTCAATATAGGCGATACCGAATTAGTGTTTTACGATGTGGATCTTGAAGAGAACACGGGAATATTCGATGCTTTTATAAAACATGATGATTATAGACTGTTGAAAACGGGTATGCGATTTGTAGATATAGAAAGGACCGATTAAAGTATGGACAGGATTATTTCAGAAGAAATATATAGCACAGGGCATGTTAGGCCTTAGGTGGATCCCGGGACTTTATAAGATCGGTAGCGCCAAAAATTATGTATATCATTTAAACCAAGAAGAAATCATGGAAAGACGTAACTTTTTAAGATCTGGGTTTCTAGGCTGTGCGGCCGCAATTGGTGGTCTGCAGCTCCTTAGAGCGGGGGACGGCCTTGAATTTGAAGAGGCGGGCTCCGGGATGAAGATCACGAAGATCAGGTATTACGGTGCCCCGGGGTACAACAAGCCCCTGTTCAACCAGGCCCGGGGGATCGTGGAGATAGAGACCGATGGCGGGATCATCGGTATCGGCGAGGGCGGTTCCCGGGACATGATCGAACAATGTGCCGGAATGATGATCGGGCAGGACCCCTTCAGGATAGAGTATATATGGCAGAATATATACAGGGGCATGTTCTACCCCCCCGGAAGGGAAAAGCTTCATGCCCTGGGGGCGCTGGAGATGGCACTTTGGGACCTTAAGGGAAAGGCTCTCGACGTACCGGTCTACGACCTGATGGGCGGTGCGTCCAGGGATTCCGTGGAGTGCTACGCCACGGGTTTCCGGGCCTCCATGGCCACAACACCGGAGCAGAGAGCCATAGATTGTATCGAGGCGGGGCTAAGGTGCTATAGGATCGGCCCGACAGGGGGCAATGGCGAAGAACCTTTCGATTTCTATGGAAATGCGGACAAAACGATCGAATCCTGCAAAAGAATGGATAATGCCGTGGGGGGCAAGGGCAACTGGGCGATCGACCTGCATACCAGGTTCGATCCTCCCGAGACGATTAAGATCTGTTCCGCACTGGAAGAGCTGCAGCCCTACTTTGTAGAGGACCTGATAAGGTCCGAAAACCCGGGAGCCTACAGGACGATGAGGACCATGACCAAGGTACCCATCGCCGTAGGGGAGCAGTTCGGGGATATCTGGGACATCAACGAGCTCGTGGAGCAGCACTTGATCGATTATTCCCGTGTTACCGTGCCCAATACCGGCGGTCTTTCGCAGTTCAAGAAGATAGCTTCCATGTGCGAGACGCATTATGTGGGCATGATACCCCACTTTACCGGGCCACTTGCAACAGCTGCATTGGTGCACGTCTTGGGGTCGAGCAGTCCATCCAGGTGCATGATGGAACTGGGTGGAGGGGAACCGGAAAGGCCGGCCTATTTCAACGAGGATTTTATAGACTTCAGGAAAGGCAAACTGTACCTTAACCCGAATCCGGGACTGGGGGTCAAGTTCGATCCTAAGAAGGCCGACCTTATAATGGAGATAACCGAAGGGTCGAAATTCTCGCATCCGGTCCTGAAGGCCCCCGATGGTTCCATCCATAACTGGTAACACGTTTATCAACCATATCTAATGTTCACCTTAAATTTTTTACAATATGAAAACGGAACGTCACTTTAAACTAACAATGATAATTTTTATCTCTTTTTTCCTTATAAGCTTTAATACTATGGCCCAGAAAGAAAACAATAACGTTTCAAAAAAGACCCTACAGTGGTACAACGGCCATGATTGGCTGAACGGGCTGCAGCTAAAGCCCCATCGGTCCATAGATAAAAAGGAATTCGCAAGACAATACCGCGCCAACAAAACGGGATGGGACAAAGCCTTTGAGTACCTGAGGACAACCGATCTTGAAGATATCGGGCCCGGTACTTTCCAAATAGACGGTAAAAATGTGTACGTTATCATAACCGAAGGCCCCGGGAAATCATTCGAACAGGGAAAGTGGGAATCGCATCGGCATTATAGCGATATCCAATACGTCATCAAGGGGAAGGAATGGATGGGCATTGAACCTTTTACATCACTGAAGCTTACCGAGCCTTATGACGGCCCTAAGGACATAGCATTTTATACAGGGGAAGGAAAATATTATATCGGGGACCCGGAACAGTTCTTTATTTTCTTTCCGCAGGATGCCCATCGTCCGGGAATCAAGGTCGATAACGATGCGCCGGTAAAGAAGATAGTAATCAAAATAAGGACAGGGGAATGAATTTGCACCACTGTTATTGACCATACTCGCCCGGTCGCTTCCCTGGAGCGGGCAGGAAGGGCAATAATGACAAAAACTCGATAGGATGAAGAATTATTTATTGTGCTGTGATTGGGGCACATCCTCTTTCCGGTTACAGTTGGTAAACATTGTTGATCAACAAGTTATCGGCGAAGTGCGTACCACCGATGGTATCTCCGAAACCTTCAATGCCTGGAAAAACGAGGAAGGAACGAGCAGCAGTTCCCGGGATCGCTTTTTCCGGCAACGGTTAAGCGAGCAAATAGGTCTATTATCCCATACGTCATCCATTGGACTGGATAACGTTCCAATAGTGATTTCAGGGATGGCCTCCTCCTCTATAGGCCTTAGGGAGCTCCCATATGCTACATTACCCTTTTCCGTGGACGGAAGTGAAGCAAGTATCGTGCATCTTGATCCACAGGAGGATTTCCCCCATCATATCCTGCTCATCTCGGGTGTCCAAAGCGACACCGATGTAATGCGGGGCGAGGAGACACAGCTAATCGGGTTGGCGGCCTCAGCTTATTTGTCGAAGAACCAATTAAAAGAATCTATTCTGATATTCCCGGGAACGCATTCCAAACATATTGTGCTGAGGGATAACCGGCTGATCGACTTCCAGACCTTTATGACCGGTGAGATTTTCGGCCTAATGGCCGATTACAGCATTTTAAAACAATCGGTCGAAACGATAGATCTGGACAGATGTTCTCAAAAGGAACTGGATGCATTTAAATCAGGGGTCGGGAAATCCAGATCCGCCAATGTGCTGAACAGTTTATTTACCGTTAGGACGAACCGGCTTTTCGATAAGTTGAACAAGGAACAGAACTTCCTTTTTCTAAGTGGGCTATTAATTGGAGAGGAATTAAAACATCTTCGCCGAAAGATGGGGTGTCAGTTGATTTTGTGCAGCGACAGCAAATTATATGAACTTTACAGATTGGCCTTGGAGGAACTCGGTCTGTTAAAAGATACTATTTTAATTTCCGGTGAGCTGGTCGATAAGGCCGCCATTGCAGGCCAGATCAAGATATTCCAATATGAATCGTTAAAATCAAAGGGACAAAGCTTATGAGAGAAAATCCATTTTCTTGGGAACTGTTTTCAAAAGTCCCGATTGTCGGAATAGTAAGAAATTTGGCTTTTGATGATTTTAAAAATATTCTACCCCAATTTTATGACGCTGGCCTGACGACCATTGAGATAACGATGAATACCGCACAGGCAGGAGAGATGATTAAGTATGCCGTTGATAATTATTCCACTAGCATGAATATAGGGGCGGGAACCGTTTGTAGCGAAAATGACCTGGATAAGGCCCTTGATGCCGGGGCCCGGTTTATCGTAACACCCATTATTAATGAAAAAGTTATCCTTAACTGTGTGGACAAAAAAATTTCTATTTTCCCGGGGGCCTTTACCCCATCGGAAATTTACAGGGCATGGTCAATGGGTGCTTCCATGATAAAGATATTTCCGGCGACAACTGTTGGC
>NZ_FNAO01000037.1 GCF_900101815.1 Pricia antarctica | reverse complement strand
GGCTGTTTGAACCCCGCAAGTTTCAGGAGCCGTTCGATCTTACGGTTCTGCCGGTCCTCCCATTGGTGGTCGGTCAGCAGTGCCAGATATTCGTCGGCGGTGCTTTTGTCGATGCGGTTGTCCCTTAGGTGGGCCGCGTGCAGTTCCGCCATTGCCCCCAGGCGCATTTCCCTCAATTTTTCGATGGTCTGATTGTTGTTCATTGTCAATATATTTAAGTTTTACGTTCTATTTATAATTGGAGGCCCCCCTTATGTTCCGGTGCTCGGGTATATGGGACTTGTCCTCTTCCAGGTCCCGGAAGAACAGGGAACTTTCGTCCAGGTTGTTCCTCAGGATGTTCTGGATGCGTTTATAGCTGACCGCATCGGCCTGCAATGCCCTTTTACAGGCATTGTCCAACCGCCTCGAGCCGTAGGCCTTATGAAGCTGTATGACCCCTATGGCACGTTTGTAGCCTATCTCCGGATAGTCGACATTGGCGATGATCTGTTCCACACACGCCGCAACGTGGCCGCCGTGGGCGGTCGCCTTGGTCCTGAAGAACTCCGGGCTCCAATCGCTATAATATCTGTGGGTACTGCTCAGGTGGTCCTTCTTGGTGTTATATGACCCTTTGGAGCCGTTACGCGGGTGCAGTGCGATGCGCTGGCGGTTGTAATGGACCTCCACCATGTTCTTGGTATAATGGATAGCGGTCTCCCTGCCGATATACCGATAGGGAACGCTATAGTAGGACTTGTCCGGGGAAAAATATACATACCCCATTTTCTGTACTTTTCCCCTGCAGTACTCCTTTATCTCATATCGTGCGGCGGGCAAGGGTTTTAGATATGCCCGCTCCACGGATTGGAAGAGTTCCAGGCGGCTGGCCTCCTTTCGCTTGAACAACAGATCGTTATACCGTTCCAATAATCGTCCTATCTCCCGGTTCAGGTCTTCCAGGGAGAAAAAGGTCATCTCCCGTAAGGGGTAATAGATACGTTGATAGGCCAGATGGACCGCATTTTCCACCAAGGCCTTATCCTGTGGCGAATATCCCCGTGCCGGGTTGATCACACAGTCGTAGTGCCGGGCAAAATCCTTGAAGCCCCGGTTTATGTCCGCCTCATATTTACTGGCCCGGCTTACCGCGGACTTCAGGTTGTCCGATACGATGGCCTTGGGGACGCCCCCATAAAAATGCAGGGCGTTTTCGCAAGAGCCGATCAGGTCCCCGCGTTTTTGGCTCTTGCAGGCCTCCACGTACGTATACTGGCTGTTGGGGAGTATCGCCACGAAGACCTCGACCGGGAGCAGTTCCCCCGTTTCCCTGTCGACGATATGCAGTTTCTTCCCCGCATAGTCGATGAACATCTCCTTTCCGGCCTCGTGCTCGAGCTTCATCGAACCTTTTATCTTGGCGTACTTGCGCCTGTAATGCTCCAAGAACTGCGTATAGCCATAAGGCTCCCTTGCACTTTGCGCATATTCATGGTAATGATGGAGAAAGGTGAAACCGGGATGGTTTCGGGCTTTGTTCATGCCCT
>NZ_FNAO01000015.1 GCF_900101815.1 Pricia antarctica | reverse complement strand
CGTATAGCCATAAGGCTCCCTTGCACTTTGCGCATATTCATGGTAATGATGGAGAAAGGTGAAACCGGGATGGTTTCGGGCTTTGTTCATGCCCTCGAAATAGCGCATGAGCCCGTCATACCGCCCGTTGTCGATGGTTGTACGGGAAGGGAAAAGTTTTTCCAGGGCGGCATTGTCAAAGGAGAGCAGCTCTTTAAAAGAGTAGTCGCTCCCCTTGAACAGGCGCATATACGTATTTACCGTGTTGCGGGAGATACCGAGGGCAGTCCCTATTTTACGGTTGCTGTAACCGTCCAAATGCAAGGTGATAATTTGTTTAAGGTCCATTGGATCAAGTGTGTTGGCCATATCGTGCTTTTATGTTAGCGCGATAAGGTAATTACTTGATCTCCCAAAGTGGCACAGAACGAACCGATGGAACTGGCACGGATCGAAACGTTTTGGTGCCTATCCCAGATCGGCCGGCACAGATCGAACCGTAATTATTGGCACAGATCGAACCGAAATGCCTGGCACAAAGCTTCCGAAATCACTGGCACAATCCGAACCGAAGTATCCACAATTTAAACTCGTAAAATACTTCCATCAAAAGACTACGGCATAAAGTTAACGTTTTCACCCCTGCTCATTTATTCCGTTTCCTTTAGAGCTAAAATGTCTTTAATGTCGCTTATTTACAACAAAATGGTTATATTTGTCGTTAATAAGCAACGTTATGAATTCAAAGAAAGCGATAATCCTTCCAAAATATCAGAAGATGTTTGATGGTATTGGCGAAAATATCAAGCTGGCGCGTAAACGCAGAAAGCTAACCACAGAACAGGTTTCCGAACGTGCAGGAATACACCGCGCTACGTTGCACCGTATTGAAAAAGGCGACCCAGCTGTGGCAATCGGAATCTATTTTAATGTGCTAAAGGTGCTGAACCTTGAGAGCGATTTCTCAAAAATTGCCCAAGACGATGAATTTGGTCGTAAACTACAAGACTTGGATTTATTATAGATTATGGCACAGGGAAAGTTTGATATATATGTATATGCAGATTGGATTGGATTGGATGGCCCGATTCAAATAGGTGTGCTTTCGGCACATTTCGCGAAAGCGAAAAAGGCCTTCAGCTTTGAATATAATAAGGACTGGTTGGAAAGGGGCTTGTACCAACTGCTTGACCCAGATATTGCCTTTTATTCAGGACCTCAATATCCTACTGACAAAGAGAACTTTGGAATATTCTTAGATAGTATGCCAGACACTTGGGGCAAGACATTGATGAAACGTCGCGAAGCACAAGATGCCAGAGCTCGTAACGATAAGGCTCGAACCCTATATGAAATAGATTATCTGTTAGGTGTTTATGACGAAAGCCGAATGGGCGCATTACGATTTAAAACCAACAAAGACGGACCATTTTTAGATGACGATGATAAAAACCCTACGCCACCTTGGTCGTCCCTTGGTGATTTACAAGAAGCTGTGAACCAACTGGAAAGCGACGCTGAGAGTGACGAAGTAAGACAATGGATAGCTGTATTGATTGCACCTGGTTCTTCTTTAGGTGGTGCACGGCCAAAGGCGAATATTCTTAGTAAGGATAAAAGTCTCTGGATTGCTAAGTTCCCATCTAAAACTGATACTGTGGATAAGGCAGCTTGGGAATACCTCGCCTATACGCTTGCAGTCAGCTGTGGTATAGAGATGGCAGAATCAAAAATTGAAAAGATTTCAGGTCACTACCATACATTTCTTACTAAGAGGTTTGACCGAGAAAAAGATGGCCGCATCCACTTTGCCTCTGCAATGACAATGACCGGATATAATGAAGAAATCCTTAAGGCCACTACTTCAAGCTATTTAGATATTGTGGACGTAATTGAGAATTACGGGACTAATGTTGAGGCTAATTTACACCAACTGTGGCGTAGGGTAGTATTCAATATAGCCATATCAAATACGGACGACCATTTACGCAATCACGGATTTATCCTTACCGAGAAAGGTTGGGAACTTTCGCCAGCCTACGATTTGAATCCGTCAATTGAAAAAGATGGATTGGCGCTCAATATAGATATGGATGACAATGCCTTGGATTTTGAACTGGCCAAAAGTGTTGGTGAGTTTTTTCGCTTAAGCGAAAATGAAATGAAAACCATACTTGATGAAGTTATAAGTGTGGTGAAGGATTGGAAATCGTTTGCCAATCAAATAGGCATATCCAATAAAGAACAGCTTTTGATGGAATCTGCTTTTAAATCTGAAGTTTAATATGGATTATAAGGAAAGGGAATGCATCAAGAAACAAACCTTGGTTGTAAGAGATTGACTTGTATATGGACAAAAAACAAAAGAAACAATTATAAATGGAATTGAAATATATTATAGAAATATGTGTCGCAATTGATATTGCAATCATTGGTTTAGCGTACCCAATTACATTAGACAAGATATCCAACATTGGGAGCAAGTATAAGTCCAACTATTTATCCCGTGTCTTTGAAAAAGAAATACCCCAGATAAGCATTGGGCCAAAACTAAAGTTTCGGTCAAGACCATTAACCTTATTTGAATGGTTGCTTTTTACAACTTTTTTCTCTTTTCTTTTTTTAATAGCCAAATTTAACCCTTGGTTTCCGTGGTTGGCTAATAGCATGCAGAAAACGGGCATTGTATACCACCTTCGCCGGAAAAAATTAGCATAGCAAAACAACCAACAAAATACTGACCTTCAACCTAGTACAACGAAATATTGGGTGGTTCAATTTTACCGTTTTTAGTGGTTCCCATAATCCGTCCCTCCCACCTTTATCTCATTAGCATCATAAAACAAGGTTCAAATCAAACTTTCATATTTATTTTGAACAGATGCGACAGAACCCTTTAATTTTGAACAGATGCGACAGAACCCTTTAATCCGGCGCACGTGGTATACTTTGACCGGCTCATCCACTTTTTGCTTTAAACATACAAACTACAAAATGATTTGATTCAATTTGAATTTTAGAATCAAGGTGTTTCTTAAAAGATTAAGTTGTATGACTCCTCAATCGACTTGATTTCTTCATCGGTCAGTTCCTCAAATTCTTTTTCTCTTTTATTCTTTGAAAGCTTGCCTTGGTTTTGGTTCAGAAACTTGATTAATAAGTCCACCTTGGTATCCGGCAAGGTTACAATGGAATTAATGTAGTTCGTCATTCGGTCGTACTTTTCAAGAAAGTCCAGCTCTTCGGGAATTATTTTTTCAATGGTCTCTTCTACGCATTCATACAGAAATTCAGCTTGAAGTGTAGCATCAAAATAACGGTACAAATCGATGGTTTCATTGGTTATTTCGACATTATGGTCCGTTGTAGGTTTCCATTCGATTAAATCGATTCTAGGGGAGGAGTAGGCTTCCAAAACGTCTTGATATTCCCCGATACGGTTCAAGATGGCGGCTGAAACCGGAAATATCATATCCCGTTTCGTATAGCCCATGCGCACTAAAATATGATGCATCAAATAGCGATGGATCCTGCCATTTCCATCAGAGAGGGGGTGTATGAACACAAAGCCAAAGGCTATGCTAGCCGCCGCCAAAACAGGATCGTAATCGCTTTTTTGTAATAGCATGTTGGTATTTATGACCCCGTTCATGAGCGATTGTAAATCTTTTGCCCTTGCGGAGATATGGTCGGGCATAGGCAGAAAGGTTTCTCGGTCGTGTTCGCCGATAAAGCCCTCGCCCGAACGAAGGCCCATGTATTTCAATTTTTTTACTCCAATTACAATATCCTGCAAACGTTCAATCTCGCTTATGGACAGTTCTTTTTTTCCTGCCTGCCCGATTGCCTTGCCCCAATTTCTCGCTCTCATATTAGGGGGGTATTCGCCCTCAATAGCAAAGGAAGCTTTGGAATCCTTTAGTAATAGAAAGGCCGCCGTTCTGCGGATCAAATCTCTATCCCTTCCTTTTAAACCTTTTTCCATAAGCTCTGGAAACTTGGTGGTAGTGTAAATATCCAGTTTTTCGGTTTTTCTAATCATAGGACAAAACTCACGAGTACCCGGCAAATTATTTTTTATGCGGTGTCTTGTACTATTCTCAATAGGCCCGGTATATTGAAGTTTTGGATTTACGATTTCTACATAGGTGCCAGTTTTTAAATCGGGAATATCAAGTTGTTTGTCCAAAAGCCACTCATATAGGAACCATACCCGTCTTGAATACTGACTGGTGGGTTCGTTCTCCATCATATCTTTAACGAGGGACTCTCCTGTATAAAGAAAGAATTCTTTTAAAATCAATAAATCAATGCCTTCGTATTTCAAAGTGAATATCAAATGGGCAATCTCATCTTTGGTAGGCATATAGCGATTTGCAAACACCTGCCATTCCTCGGTATTGTAACGTTGTTGCTTATCCGTAACCACAGCCAGTACATCGGGTAGCGGTAATCGTCTGTCTGTATGATCCTCCAAAATTTGAAGGAGGAGGGCGTAACCTACCAATATGCCCTCTTCAGGTAGAACTCTACCATGAAAAGTGGTTACTTTCCGTGAAAATCGATTACTTATGACCATCTTTCATGAAATGTGATTACAAATATAGCATGAAAAACGATTACTTTCCGTGAAAAACGATTACTTTTTGACAGAAAACATGAAAAGTGGTTACTTTTTATATGTTGCAAATGAGAATAATTGCGAAAGTTTTAAAAGATTTCTTGGAAATGAATTATTTGAAGAGCTCTAATTGATTCGGGTCTGTTCCACTAACCCAATCGTTCATTGTATGAAATGATAGTAGTTCTTCACTAACTCCCAAATCCACCAATAATTTTAATCGTTTCCGGATACTTTTTTTCTTATGATACCCTACGTTCCATTTCACTTTTTGCCTATCTATATTTTTTGCAATACCTCGAAATATTTGGAGTCAACCTCCGACATTGAAGGGCCAATTATTAGAATTTCCCCAATACTGTTCAATGCAAGAAAATAATCTATATTTTCGTTAATTATTTCCTCACTCCGTTTATAAGTTTTAATAAAATAGGCATCTAACATTGTATTCCCCTCCGTTATTCTAACATCTTGTTCCTCTATATCGGCAACATCGTTAAAGGACTTTATTTCACTTGGATTTCTACTATGTCCTAAAATCAAAGTGGAATTTATATCTATTGCTTAGTTATGTGCAAAAAACGGACATTGTATACCACCTTCGCCAGAAAAAAATGAGCATAGCAAAACAACCAACAAAATACTGACCTTCAAACCAGTACAACGAAATATTAGGTGGTTCAGTTTTGCCGTTTTTAGCGGTTCTTATAATCCGTCCCATCCATAATACCAACAAAATGTAATTAATAGAACAATAGAAGCTATTGCGAAAGGCCAGAGCAAAATTATTTTGGCAATGGCCACAGGAACCGGGAAAACCTATACTGCTTTTAATATTTTTTGGCGTTTAAGGAAATCTGTATTAAAATTACTACTTTTTGTATGCAGACGTCATTTTGAACGCTGCACGTGGTAGTATGGCTGATTTGCCAAATCTGGCTCGAAGCCTGGGTAAAACCATGCATGGCCACTATCGTCAAGCAATTCAAAAAAATACATCAAGGGATAATCCGAATCCGTAAATCCACCTGGAATCGTGTATCGCCAGACTCCGTCTTTTTCAGACATGCTTTCAATTTGGTACGTCTCCGCCTGGTTCACGTGCCTATAGTGGATCTTAGCAGTGTGGACCAAGGGACTCGGAGAGGCCAGTGTAAGCTCAAGAGGCTGACCAGGATCAAATCCGACCGGAATCGCATGTTCGCATGACGAGATGGGCGGACGGGGGTCTAACCATTCGCTGGCAGATGCACTAGGCTCCTTGGGGAAAGCTGCCGATTTGCCGATTTTTCCTCTCAGTAGTTGCTCCATATAATTCAAATCCTGATCGATTGCCGGCAGACGGTCTTTCCAGTGACCCCGTATATGTGGAAATTGGCCAAACCCCAATTTATCCACATAAACATTTTCTGTATCTTGAATAATGGCTACCCAGGCGCTGCGTGCGGCCCTGTAAAAAAATACCGCATCGCGCAGGTAGTCCAAATCTCCTTTTTCTTCATAGAGCGTAAAGGCAACAGCGGCACGCAGTTTCTGCGCGAAAAACATGCCCAATCCACTCTGGACGCTGACATCGATAAACACCCGTCTGAATGAAGGGTCTGTTGGATCGGAAACGTTTTGTTGAGCCAGGGACAGCTGTTCAGTCGAAACCGTTGCAAAACCTTCAAGCCAACTTGCCACGTCAACGGGCGAATAGCGTGCGTGGGGTCGCCCTTCAATCAGGTCATCAACAAACTCATTTGCTGGTGAAAACATCGCCGGATCCAGTGGGCTTACCCGACCAAAAACTTTGGGTTTGGGCGTATCACCATAGGGGTGATCCAGACCGCTTTGGGTAATTGGCATATTGGTATACATCTCAGGCCAGTAGGTCATGGCTGATCCTGCCGGTAAGTGTGATGACGTGATCAGCGGTAGGACGCGGCTTGCGTGGGCTAATGCCTTTTCGACATTGAGAGCGGCCGTACCGAACTCGGCGCGAAGATAACGGCGATAGGATTCGGGATCGGCATCGGGATTGTAAAGATGTCGTCCCCAGATACGATAGGTATAAAGATATTTTCGCCAATTACCGCCTTCGGGGATAAGCGAATCATCCGCATAAATTCGCCGTTCCGGTGATACACCCGAACCCTGGCGGCCCTTGAAGGAAAGCGGTTCACTCACTTCCATCCCCAGACTTCCACAAAAACTGGCATAACGTCCGTATCCAGCGGCCAACACAGGGTCTCCCCATAGCAGAATTTTCTGCATGCCTGGCCAGAGGCGATAGTAAACACCATAATTCCGGTCATTAGACAAAAAATCGGCATAACCGTAACGTGCAATGCTGTTCCGCGGATGGGCGTTGTTGGGCGAAGGTACCCGTTCCATTTCGCGTATAGCAGCCTGATGCGCCGGCAGACCCATATGCTCGGCTGTCAGTTTGGGTGTGACACGGACTGGCATCCCCGTACTCAATGCCATCTCGGTCTGTTCGTAAGTGATTCCTTTAGCGTGCAGATCAATTTCAACACGCCGTCCGCATTCGGCTACGCCCTGAAAAACGGTTTCCCAAAAACTTTTAGATCCATCAGGAATGCCGCTTTCATAATGCGCCCGAAAAGTAATCCCGTCGATGGAAGGACAGGCTTGTAAAAGTGTTCTCACTGCGTTGCGGCAGTACTCCGCATGGGTGTCTTCGGTCAGTCCTTCGATGATGTAGTTTACATCAGGACTATTTATACTCTCATAAGCATGGCCCCACAGGCCCAATTGAAAGTGCAGGCCCCTACGTGACGCCTCTTCACTGATAAATTGCAGCATGGCCAGGTTTTTATCGCGCTCGCCTTTAGCCAAACCGCGTACCCTCACTGAATATCCGGGGACATCGACAAGATAGGGATATGCGAAAATAAAGTAGGAATCGAGAACCTCCTTCGGTGAATCATAGCCCAATCCCAGAGTCAGTGAAAAACGGTTAAAGCGTTGTGTCACCAACATGGACAGGTAGGACTCCCAGAAGGTTTTATCATAAAACCACGACTTATCTTCAACATCGCTGACAAACAGACGTGTCATACTGCGAATGCTATTGACGGGCTGTTCAACAGACGCTTCAATACCACGGAGCATAGCAATGGGTGTCTCACTATAGGCGACACGATCTGACAACTCCAGAATCCCGTAAACCAGGCCGCGCATATCAGCTCCCGTAATCATAAGTACTTTTTGATTTTGTACATGCCCTGAAATTAAAGCCAAAGATTCTGCAGAAGTCGGGAGGTCAACATCGCTTTGATTGGAAAGGGTCTGCGCAAGTCCCGATTCTCCGGGTGTTACAATAATCCGGTCTCCTGACTCGTGAATAGAGGCAAGGTTATACCGGATGTCGGTAACAATATCCTTTTTTTGCAGTGCCTCCTGCAACTGTCCTATTGCCCAAACTACGGGAGGCTGTTTTAAAGCGAGATCAGATGCATCCGAAATGACGAAGATGGTGACTGTATCATTTGTTTGGGCTCCAATTAAAGAAAAGGAACCTGATAGGATTATTGCAGTGCTTGCAATAATCCTTATGAATTGCAGCGTTAATATTGAAAAGATTCCATTTTTTTTTCTTTTGCCATCATACCGGTAAGTCTTTTGCTTCGGTTGCACTATTTTTGTTTTCTTCATTTTAGATGATTTAAGATGAAATAAATCCTTAATACTCTCCACATGCATATTCTATCAATGCATTTGAATTCGATTTATAAGAACAATAAATTACTGGTTACGCAGCGATTTGACCAAAATTGGTTTTAGGTATTGATAACCTGTCCAGTTCTTCAATGGGAAAAAATCAAAAATTTCTATCAAAAAGCAGCTTAAAGTGACGTTTGTCGTACAATCAATCGAGTTGATTTGCCTTTATTTAAATTGTTTGTTTTTTCATTTTTCATATCGTGCTATAAAATAAGGGGTTCTTTTCTCGAAATCGGGAAACATAGTAATATTGCCTTGATTGTCGCATGCCTCAAAATAGTACATTAAATCCCATTTCTTGGGTAATAGTGATTCGGGAATAACGGCCTCATAATATCCATTCCCCTTTGGGATTAAAGCAACTGAACCGTAATTTTGATGCTGGTTTAAACCACGAAATTTAACATATACAGATTTAATAGCCGAGGCATCTGATACTTTCGCTCGAATAACCAATGCATCTTTATTCGAAAAGGAGATTATTGGTTCATGCTCTACAATTGGTGCCTCAAAATCATTGGTAAAGAATATGCTGGCGAAGGCATTGTCCAGTTCTGCCTTTGGATACAATGTACATCTCCCCTGGTCATCTTCGATATCGATTTTATAATTTAGTTTTTCAACACCTTCTAAAGTAGGAATTATCGCTTGAAAACGTCCTGGCTGTATTTTTTTCATAGGAACAGATTTCATTCCTGTTAACAAATCACCGTAGGTTAGTACAGCATTTCTAATTGAATCCAAGGATTTTACCAATACAGTTAAGGTGTAGGGTTGATTTGGTTTTACATATTTTGGACTCAGTTGTACAATAGAAGGGCCCAAATCATATATTGAAATACTATTTAATAACCACATCGAGTTAGTTTTACTAGCAACAGTAAGATTTAACCAACCATCTGTAACCCTTGCTTCCAATGAACGAACTACTCGCTCTCCGGCCGGCACTTTAAATTCATTGGTCTTATTAACTCCATTAGCGCGCAACCACATAGGACCATAATCTTCCGGAGCGTCTCTTGAATCGAACATGACAAAATCAATTCGATAATTTCCATTGGGTATTTTTGTTGAAAAAGTAGCATAGGCAGTTTGATGAGGGCCACGAAGAAAATCTCTATCACTGTCATGTCGTAAAGAGCGTTTCGTCCATTCATTACTACTTGTCTCAATAAAAATATTATGATTCGTCCACCCGTGATTACCTATGTCAAACTGTTGGTACCAAGGAGCAGTTTGTGGGGCGTCAATTTTAACATCACCTTTCACGGATATTAAAGGGCCCATGTCATATGTTACTATCTTCTGAGGCTCTGTTTTAGCTTTATAATCTTGATTAGATAACTTTTTATATCCTTCTTCAAGAAGGTTTAATTCATCTTTCCAATTCCCCCGCATACGTTTCGTATCGCCCATTATAAGATCATCATTGAAATATCCTTCGGTAAGCTCCACAATTTTTTTCCAAGTATTTATGGCTTCCTTTTCCGACGTTATGGCATCGAGATAAGCTTGAGGATTCCCTGTTTGTTTATATAAGGCATAGTTCAGCCCGGCTGGGATACGCTTTGCATGATAATCCCCTAAAAGTGAAAGTATGGTTAGGTCTTTTATCATCCCAGTAAATGCTTTGTCCTTGGGACCCTTTTTCTCTTTTTCAGCTTTATTAACCAAATCCATCACATCTTTTGATTGATTTTCAAACCACCTTGCAGTAGTTTTGGGATGAACTTTCGGCGAAGTCTTACCCGCTAAATCAAGTCGGGTCGCTTTTTGCATAGATAAAAATTGACCAACGTCCGATGGTAGCGTGGATGCGTAGGTAGGAAGATCTCCCCATCGTTGTTTCTCAGCCCAACTGTAATCAGCACTAATATCATATAAGGCATATGCGTTTATTCTAGGTAATATACGACTTGCTTTATGCAAAGCACTCATAAGCAAAGGCCCAGCTATTTTCCCATAACCATTTTCGAAATCACTGATGTAATAATTTTCATTAAGATTAGGGTCGTACCCAATACGTCCAAAAATCTGATAAAAGTGATTATAACGTTTCCATTCCCAGTCATAATACTGATATTTCTTTTGGAGAACATCGTATGTATTTCCTTTAACCCCAGCCATTTTGAAGGCTAAAGGTTCATTTACCTCAAATCCATCACCATCCAATTCCATCACATTTTTCACAAAGTTCTTAGCATATTGCGGGTCTGCCCAGGGCAGCACTCGGGTAGTTCCAAAATTCCACAGCCTATAATGCATTTTCATTTGTTTTGGGTAATTAAGCAAATCGGCATACCCATGGCGTCTTATAAATTGATCTGCCCGGCCTAATTGTATAGGTGCATAAGGAAGCCCCATTTGTTCGCCCCAAAATTTTGTAGTTATACGTATATTCAAACCACTTTGATTTGCCTGATCAATAAGATCATCTGTAAAGCCCTTTGCCCTCATATCGATTGCGATATTCGGATGAACGCTACGACCTATTGCATTATATATCGAATTCCAAAATTCTAGTTGTCTGGGCAATGGCAGGGAGGATTCAAAATGTACGCGAAACTGTAGTCCGTCCAGACCAGGATAAGTGTTCAATAATTTCGGCAATGCTTTTTGCGTGTAAGCCAACAAATTTTCATCATTTATTCCTATAGGGTCCATTTCTTCTGGGAGTAATCGATGAGTATCTGTCCATATTCCCACTGGGAGTCCTCGATGGATATGTGTCCATATTCCCAATTTAAATAATAAACCCCGTTTATGTGCCGCGTTTATTATATTATCCAAGGCCTTAAGATTACGGAGTTGAGACTCGGCCGAAAGTCCCAAGACTTTTACAGATTCAAATCCAGGCACATCAAAAAGATATGGATATGGTGGGGAAAAATATCCCGTAGAGTTATATCCCATAATCAATACGAAAGTGGTATATCTGTTTTTGACGAGCATATCAAAATATTCGTTCCAGTAATTGTCGTTATAGAAATATTGCTCAAACTCCGAAGGGTTCATAACCGTCTTTGAAATTGCCCGTTCTGCGATAAATGGACTACGTGTAACTGGCAATTTTTGGGACAATGATTGATTGCCCAGCTCTAAGGCAATCTTAGCATATTCCTGCAAGGCATAAATAAGGCCAATGGAATCGAACGCCATCACGATTGTTACAGGACTACCTTTCCATAAAGTTGACACCAAAGCATAACTCTGTGGAACCTTAGGGCTTATTTTCCCTGTCGTTTTAAAAAGGCGATTGGACAGCTCGTTTCCCTCACTAAATCCCAAGAGTATCTGGTGATCGTACTTTCGTAAGGGCGTCAGTTCGTTTTCTATAAAACAGTTCCATCCCACTTCTTTCATAGAATCCCGAAAGATTTCTACTCCATAATATGCTACAGGATCGTTCTCAATTTCGTTTCCTAGAATAATCCTAAGGCTCTGGGCCTGGATACTATTGAACAAAATGAAAACACATGCAAAAGTCCATAATTTTAGGGTTTTCTTTTCACTGATAATGTCAGCCATATTCGCAGGAATTTAGAATTTAAGAAAAAATCTATAAAATTCATTTTTAATAATCCACCAATAGCAGTCATAAATATTAATTTTGCTTTTTTATAAACATCTTTATAAAAAACTATTGAAAATTTACCTTTATCGTAAATAATGTAAGAATCATTTCGACAATTATCGAGGCGAATCAGTTACCACATTAGGGTCAATATGGTCGTAATAAGAACTCACTTTTTTAATCACAAACATTTGTTGGTTTAAATGTGCTTCCAAAGGCCCCTAAGTGTATTAAAATCAAAATCTGGGCAAATGTCCATACATGACATTTGGTGATTGTTACCGTTTCAACAGCTCATTTTGACTTTTTGATTTTTTAAAAAAGGCGCAGTGCCGATTAAATGCACTGCGCCCAAAACTAACTAACTCAAACTAACTTTCTTTTAAAGCTTTCTTCTTGTCCAATCGCTTCTGTAATAGGGGTTTTTTGTTTTAATTATTCGGATGGTTTTCCCCACATTATTTTGCCATCAACTACTTTGGGACGAAATAATCATTTATCGGATTAAATGGAATTCCGTTATCAGGGCTATAATAATATTAGTTGTCTCGACCATTGATATAGCCGTATTTTTGATCAGCATGAAAAATCATACGCTTACTTTTCTTTTCAGTAAATTCCGAAAAAATCACATAACATCCTTAAGTGCCGCCAGCAGCATATTTACATGGTTGGCATCCGAGCTTTCCCCCATTAGACCGATGCGCCAAACCTTTCCGGCAAAGGGTCCCAAGCCACCACCGATTTCTATATTGTATTTTTCCAAAAGGCGTTTCCTGACATCGGTATCGTCAACACCTTCCGGAATTCGCACGGCATTCAACATGGGCAATCGGTACTTTTCCTCCACTAAATATTTAATCCCCATATTTTCCAGTCCGTCACGTAGCAGTTCATAGTTTCTTTGATGTCTTTTGAAACGATCGGCAAGGCCTTCCTCCAAAACAATGCGCAACGCTTCGCGCATGGCGTACATGGCCGATACCGGGGCCGTATGGTGATAGGCCCTTTTGGCCCCCGCCCAATAATTTTTGACCAGCGTTAAATCCAAAAACCAGCTCTGCACCTTGGTCTTTCGACTTTCCAGAACGTCAATGGCAGCTTGACTAAAAGTGACAGGGGAAAGTCCCGGAGGTGCGCTCAAACACTTCTGGGTACCGGAATAGAGGGCGTCGATGCCCCATTCGTCAACTTTCAGCTCGGCCCCGCAATAGGAGGTTACTGCATCCACCACAAAAAGGGCTCCAGCCGCTTTGGTCAACCTACTTATCTCTTCCAGAGGCTGTAATACGCCGGTGGAAGTTTCGGCATGTACGATGGCCAAAACTTTTGGCGATCTATTTTTCAAGGCCCGCTCAACGTCCTCTATTTTTATCGGCGTTCCCCATTCCGCCTCGACCTTTATAACTTTTGCCCCACACCGTTCCGCAATTTCGGCCATACGGTTCCCAAAAACACCGTGTATGCATATTACAGCTTCGTCCCCAGGTTCCAGTAGGTTGACCAAACAAGTCTCCATTCCTGCACTTCCCGGGGCCGAGACGACAAAGGTCAACGGATTTTTTGTTTGCAGGGTTTCTTGTGTCATGGCCTTGATATCATCCATAACCCCTAAAAATTCGGGGTCCAGATGCCCTATCAAAGGAGTGGCCATTGCCCGTAATACCCTCGGATGTACCTCACTTGGACCAGGGCCCATCAAAACCCTTGTACTTGTTTTCATTTCATCAATTTTTCCCATTGTCGTTATTTTTATTTTTATACATTTGGTTTCAGAGCTTGTTCTAGTTTATATCATTATTTTTTACCGCCCTTATGGACTCTACAAAGTGTATCGGTCTTGCCTTGGTAAAATGTTGTATTTGATGACGGCAACTAAATCCACAGGCCACTATATCGTGATCTTCCTGCAATCGTTCCACGGCCGGGAACAGAACTTCCCCACCGATTTTTTTGGACAGGTCATAGTGTTCCTTCTCATATCCGAAGGAACCCGCCATACCACAGCAACCGGATGGTATTTCTTGGACCCCCTTTACGGAATCCTTTAGTAAGGCCTTCATCGCATTGGTGCCGTACAATGCCTTTTGGTGGCAATGCCCGTGAATGGCCAAGGCCTTGGAAATTGGTTCAAAATGGACATCCAACCGGCCTTTTTCCATTTCATCGGCCAGGAAGACGTCGATCATCATCACTCCGTTTTTCAATTGATCGGCCATATCCTGATCGGCTATAAGATCCGGCAGGTCATCGTTCAGGGCGGAGGCACAGCTAGGCTCGCAGACCACGACCTTTAGCCCCTTGTCCAAGAATGTTTTTAGGCCGCTCATTGTTTTTAAGCCGTCCCTTTTGGCATCCCTAAGGAAACCATGGGAAATTTTGGGCCTTTGGCAGCAGCCTACGTTCGCCAAAATTACCTCATATCCGCAAGAATTCAATAATTGAAGGGCGGAGATGCCGATTCGGGGCTCGTGATAGTTTAAATAGGTATCGGCGAACAATACCACCTTTTTATTCCCCGTGTTCGTTTTATGGGCATGTTTTTCGAACCACTTATAAAATGGCTGTTGAGCAAATTCGGGCATAATCCTCCGCTTGTCGATTTTGGCCGTAAGTTCCAAAATAAATCGGAACAGACCGCTTCTTTGAACGGTATTCACTGCGCCCGCTTTCCACCCTGAAATATTTGCCGCGGCCTTTGCCGAACCGCGTATCAGCCGATCCCTGAAAGTAATGCCATGTTCGTCGTAATACATTTGCAGGGTATCGCTTTTCATTTTTGCCATATCCACATTACTGGGACATTCGGACTTACACGCCTTGCAGGAAAGACAAAGGTCCATGACCTCGTGGAGGCGCTTGCTCGACAGCCCTTCTTCCCCGAATTGGCCGGACATAGCCATTCGAAGTGCATTTGCCCTACCGCGCGTGGAATGTTCCTCGTCCCTGGTAGCCTTAAAACTTGGGCACATGGTTCCCCCGAGCAATTTTCGGCATTCACCCACCCCGGTGCACATATGTACGGAAGATTCAAAACCTTCCTCGGCCTTGTATTTATATTCCGTTCTAATGGATTGATCTTTATAGGCCGTACCATAGCGCAAGTTATGCTCGATTGTCTGGGCCTCGACAATTTTACCGGGGTTCATCAGGTTATCGGGGTCGAAAAGTTTTTTTATCTCCAAAAAGGCCCCGTACAGGGTCTCCCCGAAAAATCGTTTATTGTAGGCGCTTCGTACTAGACCATCGCCATGTTCCCCGCTCCACGAGCCCTTGTATTCCATCACCAGTTCAAAGGTGTCGTCGGTAATTCCCTTCAATCGTTCGATGTCCTCGGCCAGCCTTAGGTCCAATATCGGACGGACATGAATGACCCCCACGCTAGCATGGGCGTACATGGCCGCTTTGGTACCGTGTTTTTCGCATATTTTCAAAACCTTGTCGATATATTCGGGCAAGTGTTCCGAGGGTATTGCCGCATCCTCGATAAACGCCAGGGGCTTTTTATTTCCTTTGAGACCCAGCATAAGTCCCAGTCCCTTTTTACGGATGACCCATACATCCTCATAAGCTTCACCTTCCGGAAAAATCGGGTACGCGTACCCGAATCCTTTTTCTTTCAGTCGTGCAATCATTTGTTCGGGCCTGTCCATTACGTCTTGCATAGTGTCTCCATAAAATTCCACGATCAATATGGCGGCAGGGTTTCCCTCGATAAAATGGCAATGGTGCTTCGTGGTCAGGTTCTCCCTGCTAAGGTCCACCACCGTCTTGTCCAAAATTTCGACCGCGGAAGGCCGGAAGGGCAGCATATACTCGACCGCAGCTATCGCTTCCAGAACCTCCGAAAAATGTACCACACAGATCGATTTGTGCTTGGGTAACGGCGTTAGGTTCATCTTTAATTCCAAGGTCGTTGCCAAGGTGCCTTCGCTGCCACAGACCAGTTTGCTTAAATTCCATTGGTCGGTATAAACGAACTCGTCCAAATTGTAGCCGCCCACCCGACGCATAACCTTGGGAAATCGATGCTTGATCTCTTCGGAATGGGTATCTATCAGTTGTTTAAAGGAGGCATAGATTTCCCCTTCCCTATTGGTCTGTGCGGCTTTTGCCGAAAATGCTTGAGGGGAACAGTTCTTAAAGTGCAGCATAGTGCCATCCGCGAGCAGCACAGAAGCCTCGAGAACATGGTCCACGGTCTTGCCGTACAGAATACTTTTGGTGCCGGAGGAATTGTTTCCCACCATCCCCCCGACATTCGCCCTGCTACCGGTAGCAGGGTCGGGCGCTAAATGTAGACCGTAGGGCTTCAATTCCGCATTGAGGTCGTCCCTAACCATGCCCGGTTGTACACGTACCCATTTTTCCTGTTCGTTTATTTCCAGTAGGGTATTCATGTATTTGGAAAAATCCAATATCATGGAATGGCCTACCGTCTGTCCGGCCAGACTGGTGCCAGCGCCCCTTGGAAGAATGGTAATGTTATTTTTTTTTGCAACACAAACCGCAGCTTTTACGTCCTCGGCATCCTTGGGCAGGATTACGGCGATAGGCTTTATCTGATAGATGCTGGCATCGGTAGCGTACATGCCTAGGGAGTACTCATCAATCAAGATATCTCCCTTAATGTCGTTTTTCAGCTTGAAAAATAGATTTTCCATAGTATTGTTAATGTAGGTTCGATTTAACCAATTGAAACTTTTGTACCCGGTTGTACAGAAGGTCTGCGACATAGATATTTTGTTTACCGTCCAATTCTATGTCGTGGTACCGGCATATCGGGCCAACATAGGAGCCGATCCTGCCAAACTGCTTTCGGACATTGAAATCAGGCCCGAATCGGATGATATTCGACCCTAAGATCAAGGTATCGTTCTTCACAAGATAATCCACGGCGAATAAAGTATTCTGGGAAGGAACGGCCTTTACGCCATATACAGCAGCACCGGAACCGTTCTTCCATTCCATTAAAAAATTTCCCCTGGCATCAAACTTTTGGATACGCGCATTTTCGCGATCGGCTACGATTACGTTACCGTCCCCATCGATATCAATGGAATGGGGAATATGAAACTGTCCATTTCCGTTACCGCTTTCTCCCCATTGGAACAAAAACTTTCCGGAAGGAGAAAATTTAACGATACGACTGTTTCCGTAACCATCGGACACATAAAAAGATCCATCTTCCGCTACTGCCACATCCGTAGGCTTGTTAAAATGCAGGGAATCCGACCCCGGTTCCCCCGCTACGCCCAATTTCATCAGCAACTTGCCATTGGCGGCAAACTTAAAGACTTGATGAAGCCCTACATCCGTGACCCAAATATTATCGTCCCGGTCCACGTTTAGTCCATGGGGCCAGGAAAAGAGGTCGGCACCCCAGGCATCGAGGACCTTGCCCGTTTTTGCCTCTAATTTTACTATGGTGTTCCTCGGGATAAGGATACTGGGATCGGCCCCGGAAGCGGCCCCTGCACGATGAAAGACAATAAGGTCGCCATGGCTGTCCACCCCTAGCCCGGAAGGTTGTCCCATAACTGAATCCGAACGCGAACGAGGCCAGTCCTCCACCAACCGATAACTGTCCTTGTTTCCTGATTTTTGTGTATTTTCTTGCCCATAAAACAAGTTAAGGACCATCAGGCAATAAATGGGCAATATTCTTTTTAAATCAAATATCATAAACATACTTTTTCAATTGACGTAGTTCCATATTATAATCTTAAACTTCGCAGGCAAATCAGGAAAGCAGCAACAGCCCCAAGAGGCCGACAACGACCAAATAATAAATGGTCGGCAATATTGTTTTTCTCAGGACTATCCCTTCCTTTCCTAAAAATCCGACGGTAGCCGAAGCGGCCACAACATTGTGGATCGCGATCATGTTTCCCGCTGCAGCTCCTACAGCCTGGAGCGCTACGATAATAAAAGAGGGCATTTCCAATTTGGCGGCCACACCGAACTGGAACAGCGATAACATAAGATTACTGACCGTATTGCTGCCCGCAATAAATGCACCCAACGCACCGATGGTGGGGGCGAACAGGGGATATATGGCACCCGCCTTGCCAGCGACCCACTCCGCCATGGCTATGGGCATACCGGGAAGACCTGCAGGATTTGCGCCCGAATTGATATAGATACGGACCATCGGGACCGTAAAAACGAGAACGAAACCGGCGCCCAACAGCATTCTTGCACTATCCTTGAACGCGACCTTGACCTTGTCGGATTTCATTTTATGCAGCCCTATTGTAATGATCCCCGCCAATAACAAAATGGTGCCTGGCAGATAGAGCGGAGTGCTGGATGCCGAGATGGAGGTATCGAATATCTCTGCCCATGTAACCTTAACATCGTTAAGCCACCCCTTTAGCGGCAGTTGCGGAAGTCTTGACAGTACCAAAAGCGCGGCCATACTAAGATAGGGCAACCATGCCTTGCCCAAGGACATTTTTTTTTGGTCGCCGCTACTGTCGAATTTTACGTTCAAAGTACCGAACCAAGAGGTAGGCCAATTTTTTTCGGCATCAAAATCCCATATTTTTTTCGGCATCAAAAAACCACGTTTTGCAGCAATTACAACAATAGGTATGGCCACCAACGCACCGAGCATCGAAGGGAATTCTGGGCCAAGAAATATGCCCGTAAGCACATAGGGGACAGTAAAAGCGAGTCCCCCGAAAACAGTAAAGGGCAGTACCTGCAGGCCTTCTTTCCATGATCTGTTCTTGCCAAAAAACCGGGTCATCATGCAGACCATAAGGGTAGGCATAAGCGTTCCGGTTATACCGTGTAGGATTGCCACGTCGGAGGTCACCAACTGTATGTAATCGGAAAGTTCAAGCCCCGATGCGGCCAGCTCGGCGGTAAATTCGGGACTTTGGATCCCGCCACTTACCCCGACCAGTATGGGAGTGCCCACGGCCCCAAAGGATACCGCGGTACTCTGCACCATCATGCCCAACATTACCGCACAAAAGGCGGGAAAACCCAGGCCCACCAAGAGCGGTGCAACGATTGCTGCCGGTGTACCGAACCCGGCGGCCCCTTCGATAAAGGAACCGAACAGCCAGACAATTATGACCACCTGTACCCTACGGTCCTCCGATATGTTCGCAAAACCTTCCCGGATTGTCCTGAGAGCCTTTGAATACTTGAGCAGATTCAATAATACAATGGCACCAAAAACAATGTACAATATGTCAAAAGTGATGAACAGCCCTTGAACGGTAGAGGCCATAATATCGATAATAGGGATATCCCAGACCGCAAAAGCAATAACAACCGTGACCAAAAATGAAACGGGCATTGCTTTTTTGGCAGGGGTTCTAAAGCCTGTCAAGAGAACCGCGGCGGTTAATATGGGTACCACCGCTAAAAATGCAAGTAACGACGTTGACATATTCGATTGGTTTTTGTTGTGGATCTGTACTTCAAAAGCATTGGGATTGTAAAAAAAATACTCAAGAAAGGGGATTTTTCAATCACCCCTTAAGTTTATTATAAGCGTCCAAAGTCAAAAAATCCTCAAAATCCTGTGTTCTTACCATAGAGTCGAACAGTCTTGCTGCAATCTCCAGTTTGCCGGTAGAAGTACGTTCTTTGCCCAACAGTTCGGCAGCTTTTGATTTTTCTTCCTCGAATAGTTTTTCGTAAAGTGGCAAATTAATGATACGTCCGTCATCTAAGCTTACGGAATCATTGTGCAGCCATTGCCAGACCTGCGCCCTGGAGATTTCTGCGGTCGCCGCATCTTCCATCAGGTCGTACAATGCGGCCGCCCCGACACCTTGTAGCCAGGATTCAATATATAATATCCCAACATTGATATTGAGCCTGAGTCCTGCTTCCGTGATTTTTCCTTCCTTGATGGATGTGTCTATCAAATCTTTTCCATTGACCGTTACTTCTTTACGAAGTACATGTTTCTGGTGGGGCTTGTCCCCGAATTCGTTATTAAACTGTTCCATAGCGATAGGCACAAGAAATGGATGCGCTACCCATGTGCCATCATATCCTTGACTTGCTTCGTTCTTTTTGTCCTTGGTCACTTTTTCAAAAGCCAGTTTATTGCTTTTCTCGTTTTTGGAAGGAATGAATGCCGACATCCCGCCAATGGCATGTGCGCCCCTTTTATGGCATAGCTTTACCAAAAGTTCGGCATATGATTTCATAAAATGAACGTTCATGGTGATCTGGTCCCGATCGGGCAGGATAAAATCCTTGTGGTTCCTGAATTTTTTAATTACACTGAATATATAATCCCATCGTCCGGCGTTCATTCCGACAATATGATCCTTCAGTTCGAACAATATCTCCTCTATTTCGAAGCTGGCAAGGATAGTCTCCAGCAAAACGGTGACCTTTATAGTACCTACAGGAATGCCCAGTGTTTGTTGCGCATATATAAAGACATCGTTCCACAGCCTGGCCTCTTTATGGTTTTCCAATTTGGGAATGTAATAATATGGGCCGGAACCCTTGGACATTAGCTCTTTGGCATTATGGAAGAAGTACATGCCAAAATCGAACAGTGATGCCGACATCGGCTCACTGTCCACCTCGATATGTTTTTCCGTTAAATGCCACCCCCGGGGCCTCACCATTAGCACTGCTGTTTCGTCTTTCAGTTTATAGTCCTTTCCGTTGGGAGCCGTAAAGTCTATCCGTTTCCTCACCGCATCCTTAAGGTTGATCTGTCCATCCAAGCAATTATGCCATGTAGGCGAACTTGCGTCCTCCAGATCCGCCATAAATACCTTTGCCCCCGAGTTTAAGGCATTGATTACCATTTTTCTGTCTACGGGGCCCGTGATCTCCGTTCGCCTGTCCTGAAGATCGTCCGGAATATTTCCGACCTGCCAATTACCTTCCCTTATGGAGATGGTTTCCTCCAAAAAATCAGGAAAAACACCCTTATCAATTTCTTTTTGACGTTTCCACCTATCTTCCAATAAGTGCTTTCTGGTACCGTTAAATTTCCGATGCAGTTTTACAACAAATTCGATAGCCTCCTTTGTCAAAATAGATTCAAAGCCGGATTCTATTTCGCCTTTGATCTCCACTCCGTTTATTTTGAAATTCAATTGTGGCATATCTTTATGTGTTTCCCTAAGTTCTCTCTGTTTTTCGTTCATCTTTTCTTTGCTTTTTTGAGTTTCGCTTCTTCATATTTTTCAACATCCAAAATGTAAATTCCATGTCCTACACCAGCCACTTCGTCCAATCGTGGAACCTGAAAAGCTATGAACTTTCCGTCATCGCTGATAACAGGATTGGAGGCTTTGTATTTCCCATGTTCATTAAAATAAGTAATGCGTTCCCAGCTTTCACTAGTATCAAGCTTAAGTTTATAAAGGTCAATTTGTGACCCGGTTTTTTGATGCCTATCAGATTCAACCAAGGTATATTTGCCATCTGGATAAATACCTTCCGGTTCATCATATGAGTTTGGAGATTTTGACAAGTTGACAATTTCACCATTCTTCAAATTCAGCAGCATAACCTCCGTCCCTCCGTGGTTTGATTGTACGGTAAGCTCATCTTCATTTCCGGGGAGGAAATTTTGTGGCTCCAACACTGCACCTTTTATCTCGCCTTTAGAGTTATCCAGTACTACTTGCTGGTCTTTAATTTGAGGTTTTCCCGAAGAAAAGTCAATGTCGGCCAACCATATCTGCCAGTATCTTCTCTGGTCAGGATAGTTACCGTGATGTTCCGCCCATGCAATTCTTAACTGGGTCCTTGAGACCGCGGGGCCCTCCCAAATGTATTCTCCCAGACGGGTCGGGGGGCTGTTTAATTTTTTGTCCAGTACCCAAAGTTCGGTAAGCTTGAACCGTGCCTCCCTCCAATCATCCGAAGGAAAGTTTTTAGGCCCCAGCAGCAGGATGTCGCCGTTGGATAGATAAAGTGCCCTCGAATAGCCCCCATGATAATAATGGCCCGTTATCAATTCTATTTTTCCCGTAGCGACTTCGATTTCGTACACATCACCAAAAGTCCTTCCTACAAAAAGTATTTTTTTGCCGTCGTGCGACCAATCCGGCCTTTCCCCAAAATAGTTGAGCCGCTCAATGTATTGTGGATATTGTGTATCCGTCCATTCGTTATCATTTGCTGATTGGGCATTAACAACAGTAACCATAAAAAAGGCCCATGAAAAAACACTAAACTTTTTACTCAATATTCCTACTGAATCTTTAACCATATTGATAACTAATTCGTTCATGGTTTTTCCTTTAATCGAATTTATAAAGTAAAAGGCCATAACCCACACCTGCGGGGTCATTTGGGTTGGCCAACTGAAAGGCCATGTGTTTACCGTCCGTGGATACTACTGGATTGGAGGCTTTTCCGTTGACATAATCATTAAATTTCGTCAAGCGTTCATAATCGTTTTCGGTTCCGTCCATTCGGAGTTTCCATATATCGCAGTTACGATATCCTCTCTTCCCACCTAGCCACTCACACTGCCGGTCAGACTCGACCAGTGTATATTTTCCTCCCGGAATTATACCTTCAGGCTCGTCATAAACATTAGGCGTGGGAGTAAAGTTCGTGGATTCGCCCGTACTCAAATCCAATGACATGACCGATGACATGCCCTTAGGCTCATAACAGGCAAAGGTCAACTTGGTGTCGTTGTCATAAAAATCCTGTGCTTCTGCAACACAACTTCTATCCGGGCTTTCAAATACAGCCTTCTGATCTACAAGTTTGGGAGTGCCGCTGGATAGATCCAATTTGGTGACTATGATACGCGATGCACCCTCGGGAAGTTCGGGATTTTGGGCGTGAACCTGCGAAAAGGCGATTTGAAGACTCTTTTTGGAAATTGCCGCGCCTTCGCTCATCTTCATGCCCAGTTTAATCGGTTTCGATCCGGGTTTCTTACTCAGGAACCAAAGTTCATTATCACGAGCCCGACTGGTCTCGATGTCCTCGAACTTATCGGGCCCAATCAAAAGATAATCCCCTGTAACCAGATGCATTACCCTTAGAAACGCCGCACCGGGTACATTACAGGTTAGGCAGTCGATTTTTCGGGTCTCCAAATCGATTACCATGGCATCGCCAAAACTTTTGGCCATGAAGGCTACACGTTTGTTGTCAGGCGAGAAATCGGCCCTTTCACCAAAAAGTGTCAATATTTCAATGTTAGCCGGCAAACCTTCTAATGGGCTGCCCTCTTTTCTTTCCTGTAATTTTTGAGAAAATGATTGTGTAACGAATAAAATAAGTAGCGGGAGTATAAATAATGTTTTCATGTTATGAGCTTTTATGGTTTTCGGTTAAACGTATTCGACATAACCAAAGTATGTCTATCTAAATTTCGTATTGAGCCAATAGGATGATGCCAAAAAAAATGATAGGACTTCCAGAATAAATCTTGCTGTTAAATATATTTTTTCATCATAACATAATTTTAATACGGTTATAGTTGCAGGTCCCTGATGAGACTAGCTAGATGTATTTTGTATAATATTTGTCAATTCTTATTGCCCATTCGATTCTACCACGGTATTCTTAGCTATTACAATATCCTTGGCTACTTCCGGCCGTAGCTTTTTCCAATGAAATTTTCGATTGTCATTAATTACCGATGCATTTCCTTCATGTGGGTAACTATACGCCGCCAACGGCATTTCCATGTATAGGGGACTGGTTATCACAATGACCTTATCCCAAAAACCAAGGGCGTTTTGCAAATGCTTTATCCCATTTTGCTTGTTTTTTTCCCCTCCCTCCAAGCGATAAGTTTGCAGTGCCTCCGCTCCTTTCAGCTTCTCGGCAAAATACATTCCCAAGTTGGCCCACACTTTTATATCCGCCACCTCGTACAGCAGGGAATTATTTTTATCGATATCGATGTTTTTTATCAGGCGCAAGGCCATTTGACAATCCTTTTCAAGCATATTGGCGAGAACAGGGGGCGTAATTCTATCTTTTGAAAAAGATTCTCCCAAAAGCCGTTTTTTGACATAATCACTGACGGATACATAGTTAGGGTCCGCCGGTTGTTGCTCGATTTGTCGGTCTATGGAAATATAGTCCATACTTTGTCCGTTCATAGCCATGAACCCTTCGCTGTAGAGCGAAAAATCCCAGGTAAAATCGAAAGAAGAGGCCAAGCGCAAAGGGACGGTCGAGGCAAGCGAATAGGCTTGGAGCAAATTCTCACCTTCTTTTCCATAACGTCTTGTAAACGCTGCTTCAAAAACTGCGTCGGGAGTTGAAGGGTCATATAGCAATCTGCCCCATAGTTTATAAAAAAGCCATTGGCGTTGAAAGGCATATTTCCAATCTACGGAATCCGTTATTTTTGTAAAATAATCCTTTGCCGGGATATACCCTTCGGACCCCACAAAATATCCGCCCACATAACTTTGTGTATTGGTGCTTATATGTTTTCGAATAAAATTGGGCTCGCCCCAACGGAGGCAAAAAAAATCTTCATTTCTTGCCATCCAGGCAATCTTATAGTTCTTGGGCTCAGGTTTGAAATAGGTATCGCCCAGTTTACCGCCATGTACTTTTATAAACTTTGGGGTAGAATGGGCATGCGACCAATTGAATTTTACTTCCGCCCATATAGGTCCTTCCAAAAAATCAAGCTCCTCCATAGCATCCCGAGTCAACTGTTCTGCATCATTATCGGCCAAAAGAGGAATCCTGTGTATAAGTTTGGTCTTGCGATCTGCAAGGCGTATGCCTTCAATAAAGGTGTCTTTAAACCAATCTTGTCGTTGTGCTGGGGTCATACCTCTCATGGCCTCCCCATGGGTAAACCCGAGGCCTGATAGGTTCGGATATTCCTCAAGAACCTGGGTTACGGATTCCCTGGTATATCGTTTCACAACTTCAGAAGTATCGCCAATTCCATAATGAATACGATTTTTCAGATTTTCGAGCGCCACGTTATGTGCTTTGGCAAACTCTGATGAGACGAATATGTTCCAGTTTACGATATAGGTCTCGATTCCCCGTTCCTTCGCCATTCGAAAAATAGTGTGGTACAAATCTTGCCATTCTTTCATTTCCCGATCTGTAAAGGGACTTGCCTCCGGGAAGTTCTTGGGTTTGATCATAAAAGTAAATGGATGTAAGTTCCATAATGTCAGGGCATTGAACCGGTTTTCTGCCATCATATCCAGAAATGATTCCCAAAAATCGACAGACCTACAGGTTTCCATGTGAAGGTCCATCGCATAACCTTCCCGATAGGCGTCCCATGGAAGATTGAACTTTATAGCACGGAAAGCTAAATTTGGAATTTGGTTCCTTGCTTTCGTTTTTTCAAGGGAAACGCCATTTCCCAAATCCTCAGCAAGTGAAAGGCTCCCATAGATAAGACCCTTTCCATCTCCTCCGGTAATGGTTATGTGGTTTCCCTCCCTTGTTATGGCATAAGCCTCCTTGTCCAGGATTTTGTCATCCAGGGTAAGATTGATGGAATAATCGACCTGTTCTCCCTTTACCTGATACCCCTGCCCCAAAAGGGATTTTTCCAATTTCCTACCGGCATATGCTGCTGTGGAAGAATACTTATCATACTGGACATCCACCGTTTGTGAAACTACCAAATGGGTAAATCCGATAAAAAAAATAGTTATAAAACGTGCTCTTTCCATTACATCCAATTGGAATCCGATCAAAATATCATTTTTGTCGAGTAGACCCGGGGGCTTTCCCTACTAGTTTCTCACAGCGCCATACGTGATACCCTCGCATCATACGCTCCTATTGTTCCACTACAATCACTTCCCCACATCGTCGGATATCGTTGGTCCCGATCTGCCCATAGACATCTGGTTTTTGGTTCGACGGCTCGAAAAAGCCAAACATACAACCCCTTCCCTTTTTTTAAATTATTCAAATACTCCTAAATGTTCCAATCAGTGAATCGTCCATGTTTGTATGTAATCAATCGAATTTATAGAGTAATATGCCGTAACCGACACCAGCAGGGTCTGTATTGTTCGCCAATTGAAAGGCCATATATTTTCCGTCCGTGGATACTACGGGATTTGAAGCTTTGCCTCCCTCATAGTCGTTGAAGTTCGTAAGACGTTGAAAGTCATTTCCTGTTCCATCCAATTTTACCTTCCAGATATCTATATTCCATGGCCCGCGTCTTCCACCCAACCATTCGGTCTGCCTGTCCGATTCGACCAAAGTGTATTTTCCGTCGGGCAAAATACCTTCCGGTTCGTTGTATGTCTCCGGAATTGGCGTATGGTTGATTGCCTCGCTCGTTTTTAAATCAATTCCCATGGCTGAACTCATATGATCTGGTTCATAACAAGCAAATATCAATTTCGTGTCGTTGTCGTAAAAATCCTGTGCCTCGGCTGTACAACTCCTGTCCGGACTTTCGAAGACTGTCTTTTGATTGGTAAGTCGGGGCACGCTGCCCGATAGGTCCAACTCGGCCATTATGATACGCGATGCCCCTTCGGGAAGTTCGGGGTTTTGTGCATGTACTTGGGAAAATGCTATTTTCATACTATTTTTGGATATTGCAGCGCCTTCACTCATCTTCATCCCAATCTTTATCGGTCTAGACCCCGGTTCCTTGCTTAAGAACCAAAGTTCGTTGTCCCTTGAACGGCTTGTTTCGATATCCTGAAAATTATCAGGACCGATTAGCAGATAATCCCCGGTAACCAGATGCATAACCCGAAGAAAGGCCGCACCTGGCACATTACACGTCAAACAATCGATGTTGCGCGTTTCAAGGTCGATCACCATGGCATCGCCAAAACTTTTCGCCATAAATGCTACTCGTTTATTGTCTGGGGAAAAATCGGCCCGTTCCCCGAAATAGGTCAGGATTTCAACATTTTCAGGCAAGTGGTCCAAAGGGTTGCCCTCCTTTCTCTCTTTTGGGTGTTGCGCAAAAGATGGTGCCAAAAGCAAAATAGAAAATAGGAATGTGAATAGTGTTTTCATTGTCAAGAATATTTATATCATTATTTATTGCCTGATTAATTTTATGAATTTGTAAGGTGTCTCTTTGTTCAAATCGGGATAAATGCTGCCGTTGCCATTGTTATCCATAACTTCAATAAGGTACATGAAATCCCATTTGGGGTCGATTTCATCAGCGGGCACTACAGCCCGGTATGAATTTTTCTCTCCCGTTGCTTCCATAGGCATGGTTTGATACTCCTTGTCCTGATTTACATTGCGGTAACGCAGGCGCACCCATTCTATCCCGGCGGGAGCACTTACCTCTGCATTGACTTCTATTGGTTCTCCTACGGGGGCTTCGGTGACAGGTGTATGGACGATATGAAACAATTCCTGATTGTCGGCTTGTGATGCAGGTTTATATTTTGGTGTAACCGCCGATGCGTTTTTTTCAGGAGTAATACTTTTTCTATTCTGTTCCAAGCTGACCAATCCTTTTTCCAAGAGTACGAGTTCGTCCTTCCAGCTTCCACAAAGATCGTGTACGCAGACACCCATTTTCAGGTCATCGGCATATACCCCGTCGGCGGCGTCCACAATCTGTCGCCATGCTTTGATAGCCTTTTGTTCATAGGCAATGGCATCTTCTAACGCAGCTACGTTCTTGGTACGCTCGAACAAACGGTAGCTTACTGCAGCAGGTATCCTGCGTGAGTGATAAAGGGCCAGGTTCGCGAGAATCTTAAGATCGGTTACCGTGGAAACAAACTCCTTGTTGGGATTTGTTCCAATAGCCTTTTCCGCATCGGAAATCAATTGGTCAACTTCTTTTGAGATTTGTTCAAACCACAAGCTGTTGGAGGAAGGAAGTATTTTTGGAGTCTCCCCACCTTCAACAAGCAGCTTGGCCTCTTCATCAAAATTAGCGAACTGCATAAGGTCGCTTCCCGCGTTTTTGGCATATTCGGGCAAATCCCCAAGCCGCTGTTTTTCAGCCCAACCCCGAGTGGTCGGGAATCCTCGGTAAGGATAGACAGAGGTTATGATGCGGGGTAGAATCCAACTGGCTTTGTGCAGGGCCGATTCGATGATGGGCCCGGCTTTTTTGCCAAAACGAGTTTCGAATTCTTTATCCCATATTTCGGTCGAAGTGTCGGGATTATAGCCGATTCGGCCAAACACCTGAAAGAAATGCCAATAGCGCTCAAACTCGTATTTGTAGTAAACATGATCAGGCTTCAATAGATCAAATGGTTTCTCATCATGCGGCTGTGCCTCCATTTTGGTGGCCAAGGGTTCGTTCACTTCATAGCCATCGCCATCGTACAGATGAGTACTTTCCGCAAATCGACGTACATACTCCGGACTGCCCCATAGCAATACTCGCGTAGTGCCACCGTTCCAGAGCCTCCAATGTATTTTGTATTTTTTCGGATACCGGAGCAGATAGGCATAACTATGGCGAATGGGACTTTCCTCGGGATTGGTCTTGGTGGGATGGTACGGCATACCCATCTGTTCCATCCAATGCTTCGTCGTAATCCTGAAATTTACCCCAATGTCAATGGCACTTTGAATTACCGGTTCCGGCAACTCTTTGGCGCGAAGGTCAAGATGGAGGTTCGGAGCTTTTTGTTTGATCATCTCGAATACATCCGACCAAAAACCTAGCTGTTCTCCCTTTTCCAGTCCCGATTCATTATGCATACGGAATTGTATGCCGTCCAGATCGGGAAATGTGTCGATGAATTTGGCTAATGCGGTTTTATTGTAGTCTATGAGATTTTCCGCATTCACACCCCATACCAAACCCTCCATAGGTTGGTCGGGAGCATTTTTGGTGCCCGGAATACCGCCTCCCTGCACGCCTCCCCTATAAATATGATCCCAAATTCCAGCTGTTAGCCCAATTCCCCTTTCATGAGCCATTTTAATCAAATTGTTGAATGTATCCAGATTGCGTTTCTGCTCTTCGGGGCTGATACCCACCATCTTCACATCAGGAAAACTTTCGACATCAAAAAAATAGGGATATGCCGGTGCCAGGAAGCCGCCGTTCTCATACCCGAAAATAATGACCAATGAATTAAACCGATTCTTTGCCAACATGTCCAAATAACTCTCCCAATAGCTCTCGTCATAAAATTTACTTTCCCAATAGGCCCGGTTCATGGTATAGATCGAAATTGCACGCTCGCTCACATCCGGCTCGTCCGTAATTTCCGTGACCCCTTCCATTGGATTTTTGACATCGTTGCTCCAACCAACACGATTTGCAACATCAAGCAGAGCATACATAAGCCCCCGGTCATCATATCCGCCTATTACCCATACTGGTGTTTTTTGCCAATCCGTTCTCCATATGGTCAAGGCTTCAGGTACTTGTGGCATGGAACGGTTTCCATTTTTCAAGAGTCCGGCAGCAATTCCTTCTCCAGAAGACAGCCCCGTTACAATTATGCTGGCCCCATTGGCTTCTTCCATCGACCCTACTTTTTCAAAACTGATATTCCTCTCCTCCAAAGCATCCATCAATTTAGTGAGACCGTGTTCAACCGAAGCACCAGGTGATTTGTCGGTAATAATCGATAAAGCCGGTGATTTTTCGCCTACACCCGCATGTAAAGAGATTATGCTAAAGAGGAACGACAAGAACGATAAAATAAATCTTGCTAGTAAATGTCTTTTCATTTTAAAAAAATTAAACAGATTATTATATCTTAAAGTTCTTAGAGGCTTTTCCTTTATGGACCTAACACCTTACATTTGGCAATTACCTATTTTATTCTACCGTAGTGTTTGCCACTATTTAATATCCCTGGGAGGAAATAAAATTTTATTTGAGTTCATTTTTCAACCATTTCAGTTCTTGTTGAACCTCCTCTTCTACTTTTGACCAATGGAATAGTTCATTATCATTATGTTCATAGGGTTGCAGAGGCATCGGGTCGTATATGGGCGAAGTTATCTCGACTACCTTATGCCAGTGCTGCGTGGCTTTTTCGAGATTCTTTATGGATTGTTCCAGAAAATCCTTATTTTCTGATTCTAAATACTGCTGATAAGCTACAGCGGCCTTTAATTTTTCGGCGAAATATATCCCTAAATGTGCCCAAGTCTGAATATCGGAGACCTCGTACAGCAAATCATTGTTGTTGGCCGTGTCAGTATGTTCCACATCTTCCAGTGCTTTGGAACAAAATGAATTGATGGAATCGGCAAGTTGGATAGGGGTTGTTCTGCCATCGATTTGTTTTGAACCGTTGGCAAGAAACTCTTCGATTCCCATGAATTTTGGATCCATGGGCTGTTTCTCGATCATTTGTTCAAGTGATAGTAACTTCATACCACCTGGGTGCGTTAACCCTATAAATCCTTCTGTATAGAGCGTATGGTCCCAGGTAGCATCCCAATATGTGGCCACAATCAAAGGAACTTGACTTACTAGTGATTGTGATTCGAATAATTTTTTGCCATAACCTGGGAAACGAGAATCAAAGGCATCAATAAAAACTTGATCGGGAGTCTTTGGGTTATAAAGCAAACGGCCCCAAGTTTTGTAGAACATCCATTGACGATCAAATGCATAACGATAGGAAGTATTTGGCAGCGATGTAATATAGTCCTTTGCGGGAATATAGGTCTCCGACCCTACAAAATAGCCGTTTACGTATGGGTGCCCATTCTCTTTGATATGATCCCGAATAAAATCTGGTTGGCCCCAACGAAGTACAAAAACATCTTCGTTTCTAATCATCCATGCAAGTCTATAGTTCTCTGGCATAGGATTCCAATAGGCATCCGTTAGCTCTCCACCGTGTACTTTGGCCAAGTAGGGTGTAGTAAGACCATGCGACCAATTGAACTTCAACTCAATATTGATGGGACCTTTTGCGATACTGAGCGTATCCAAGGTTCGTCTGGTCATTTGCTCGACCGATGCGCTGGTAGATCCGCCACTACCTTTGCCCGCGGACAAAGGCACCCTATGTATAAACTTAACTTTTCTGGACGCACTACGCATTCCTTGAATATAGCCGTCTAATAGCCACTCCTCACGTTCCTCTGCCGTCATCCCACCCATACCTTCGCCCAATGTTATGCCCAATCCCGTTAAATTAGGATACTTGTCAATTACTTCTTTAACACTTTCGGCCATGTAATCCTTTATAATTGGAGAGGTATCACCTTTTTCTGTAAAGTATTCATTGTCAATACTATATTTGGCCACATTATGTGCTTTGGCAAATTCTGGTGAAACGAATATGTTCCAATTGATTAAGTAGGTTTCTATTCCCCTATCTTTTGCCATTTTAAAAAGGCTATGCCAAAAACTCTCCCACTCTTTCATTTCGGTATCGGAAAACCCATTCGCCTCAGGGTATTTCTTCGTTTTGACCAGATAATTGAATGGGTGAAGATTCCAGAGCGTCAACTTATTGAACCTGTTTTCCGCCATCATATCCAAAAAAGAACGCCAAAACACGGTATCCCGACAAGTCTCCCTGTGAAGATCCAGTGCCTCCCCGTTCCGATATGAAGACCAGGGTAGATTAAACTTGAGTGCCCGGAATTCAAAACGAGGACTTTCCTGAACTGGTTCGATTACGGTATTCCCATTAGCAAATTGTTCCTTTAAATTCGAAAAACCATACATAATACCTGCCCCGTTTCCACCAGTTACTACTAGCTTATTGTTCGAAACACTAATATCAAATGCCTCATCACCTAAAGAGCTATCTAGTTCGGTGGATATTACCCAGTCGGGTTCCGTAGAATTTAATACGAACTTCGTTGTATCCAACTTCGTCCTGAATTCGTTTATGGCATACTTAACAGTTGAATTCTGTAAACTATTTTGGATATCCAAGGTCAATCTTTTCTCGGAATCTGAACAGGAAACAAGTAATAGAAAAGTACTTACGCATGTAAAAAAACACTTTTTCATTTTATCTTTCTTTTTAATCGTTTAAAAGCTTGTTTAAATTTACTTCACTCCAATCTTCAATATTTTGAATATCATGACGTTGGAACAAAATATGTATTTATACCTATCCGGCCTAAACTTTGAAGTATAGTCAGAACTTTAAACTTCACAAAATTAGTCTACATTGATTTTAGCCATGGAATAATGGAGACATTAACCTATTAACTATCTTAATTTAGGAATGAAATCAGTACCCAGGGTTTTGATCTAAAATCGAAGGGTCGTTCACCACTTCTATCTGGGTTTGTGGAATCGGAAAAATTGTCTGGTGAGACTGTATGCCAAGAGGGGCTAGAACCTCCAAGGCTCGTCCGGTCCTAACCAGATCAAACCATCGCTGCCCTTCCAAAAACAACTCAAACCTTCGTTCCAAAGCAATTTTTTCACGCGTTTCCGATTGGGCCAATCCGGTATAACCATCCAATCCGGCCCTAGTACGGACCTGATTTAAATACGTAAGGGCCTCGGGGGTTTTATTATTTTCGTTCATCGCTTCGGCCAACATCAAGAGAACATCGGCATATCGGATGACCCTCCAGTTTGTCTTGCTGCCGCCGGATCCAACAGGTGTGATGTATTTAAGGGATATTGCATGGAGGGCAGCATTTTCAGGTATGGGTATCCAATTCCCTTCATTGTCGAAAATTCCCGTGGTAGCGGTTCTATATTGACGAAGATCGCCCGGTTCGAACAAATCGATAAAATCTAAATTAGGAGTTCCACGTCCGCCGCCCTCGGTTCCCTCAATACCAAAAGTCTGATATAATGATTCCTTAAAGGGGCCAACATCCTGAGTTTCTACCGTAAAAAGTCTTGTAAAGGGGCTGCCAAGACCAATATTCCCGTCAATGTATTCAATATCGAATATGTACTCACTATGATGTTCATTATCAAAGTCGAAGAGATCCTCAAAAGTGTCAAGTAAGGAGTAGCCCATATTAGTTACCTCCATCAGTTTTGATTCGGCTTGGACAAAATCGCCAATAGTTAAATATACTTTGCCCAACAATGACTTTGCAGCACCTTTTGTTGCCCTTCCAACATTGTCGGCAGCATATGTTTCGGGTAATTTGGTTTCCGCATCAAGCAAGTCCTGAATTATTAAATCGGTATAGACGACATCTACAGAGGTTCGAGGGGTCTCCAAGGCTTGTTCGGTCGTTAAAGGCCCTGTGACCATAGGGACATCACCAAAAATTCTTACTAGATTAAAGTAAGCAAGAGCGCGGAGGAATTTTGCCTCCCCGATATACCTTTCCTTGTTGACAATTACGGATACGTCTGCATCTTCAACTTCGGCCAATAGCTTATTGGCGTTTGAGATTACTTGGTAATTTTCTAACCAAGCGCTCAGTAAAATGTCATTGTTGACATCTAACGAAAAATCGTCGATGCGAACAAGTTCCGGAAGTCGAAGAGCTGCCTGTATGACATCTTCGCCCGGCACATCCCCGAATTGCCACCAAAAATCGTACACGTCCTGAAATTCGCGATAAACACCTATCGTTGCATCGCTAAAATCCTTGTCCGTTTTATACCGCAGCTCAGAAGTTCCTTCTGATTTGGGGCTGATTTCAATGAAATCCTTTTGGCATGAAGTTGTGGTCAACAAACACGCTATTGTCAAAAAATAAAATATACTTTTCATAATTTTGTTTTACTTAATTTATTAGGCTAAAATCCCAAGTTCAATCCTAAGGTCCATGTTTTTGCCAATGGATAGTTATTGTTATCCTCGCCAGGCGCAAGAGGGTCGGTGCCTCTACTTACATCCGGATTAAAGCCTTCAAATTTTGTGAAGGTAAAAGGATTACTTGCGTTCACATAAAGGCGAATAGAACGCATTTTGAGTCTCTCGACAACGCTAGTAGGAAGTTCATAGCCAAGGGAGATATTGTTGATCCTAAGGTAGGACCCATTATCGAGTTTTTGGGTACTGAACTCGCGAATACCTCCTGTGGGCTCATCGTTCGGCCGTTGTGCGTTGCCATCTCCAGGTTCTTCTTCCGATCTCCAAAAATCGTTATATAGGGCCAACTGGTTCACACGTAATTCATTGCGCCCGCCGACGTCTCTTGCAAGGCTCCCCACCTTATTTCCCTGCACTCCCTGTAAGGAGATGCTTAAACTAAGGCTGTTATAGTTGAAACGATTGGTCATTCCATAATAAAAATCGGGATATGGGCTACCTAGAATCACCCTATCATAACTATCAATCGCGCCATCTGGAACTCCATCGGGCCCACTAAAATCCCTAAATTTCACATCGCCAACACGTGTTCTGTTAGATCCTCCAGGGTTATAAATCGGGCCTTGGTCATATTCTGTTTGGGTCTCAAAAATACCATCCTGTACTAAACCGTAGAACGCTCCAAGCGGCTCACCGATTGTGGTGATGTGCCTATTTCCAATGATTGGATCTCCTTCAGGGCCTAGTTTGAGAACTTCATTTTGATAAGAAGATATGTTAAAATCGGTGGTCCATCGGAAGTCTCCCCTAAAGTTTACGGTGTTAATCCCCAGTTCCCATCCTTTGTTTTCAATTTTTCCGATATTCTGAAGTGAACTGGTAAATCCGGTAATCGCGGGGATATTTACGTTTAAAAGCAGAGACTTGTTAATAGTTCTGAAGCCATCCAAAGTAAAATTCACCCTACTATTGAATGCGCTGACATCTAGCCCTATATTAAAGGATCCCTGTTTTTCCCATGTAAGGTTGGGGTTACCAATCCTGTTGAGAACAAAACCGCCGACCGGGCTATTGGCCAATGGATAATTGACATTATCTATAGTGGCCAATGACGCATAGTTACCGATATTGTTGTTGCCGGTCTCGCCATAACTCAATCTTAACTTCAAATTGTCAATGGCGTCGAAATCTTGAAGAAAGTTTTCTTCCGAAATTCGCCACGCCACGGCGGCAGAAGGGAAGACCCCATACCGATTTTCACTACCGAAACGTGAGGACCCATCTGTACGGATCGAGGCGGTCATGTAATATTTATTTGCGAAATCGTAATTGACCCGGCCCAGATAAGAAATCAATGACCATTCGGAAATTCCTGCACCTCCATTGGTAAGGATTCCGCCCGCACTATTTAGGTAAGGGATCAGGTTATTGGGAAATTTGTCGCTTTCCAAAAAATTCGATTCAAATTTATTTTTTTGGGTCGTAAAACCCGCTAACCCGGTAATATGATGCTCTCCAAAATTTTTGTCATAATTTAAAGTAAATTCCGAAATCCAGTTCACCACTTGTTCGGTAGTATCTGAACCAAAAGGTGTGGCGCGAATAAGGCTAGGTATGTCCGGTACAAAACGTAAATTTCTGCTAGACGAGAGATTAGCACCGGCCATCACATTAAAAATGAGATCGTCGGTAATAGAATATGAAAGGTCAATGTTTCCAAAAAAATTGGTCCTACTTGTCTTGTCCGTGACCTCGTTTGCAAGCGCCACAGGATTAGGGAAATTTCCAACTTCAGGCAGTCCGTTAATAACAAAATAGTCTCCGTTTTCGTCGTAGACTGGGGAATAAGGATTTATACTCGTTGCGTTCCCCAAAATAGATGTGCCATACCCGGTACCCTCTGGATTTTCGCCTAACCTCTCCGTATAAGAGGGGTTTAGATTTACTTTTAGGGCTAATTTTTCTGTCAACTGGGCATCCAAATTGGCGCGTAGGGAATATCTGGAAAAGCTACTTCCTATAATGATTCCCTCTTGGTCTAGATATTCCCCGCTTACCGCATATTTTATATCTTCACTACCCCCTGAAGCGGATAGTTGATAGCTAGACACGGGTGCTGTCCTTAAAACCTCTTCGATCCAATTAACATCCGCGGTTCCCGGCTTTCCATCAAGAATGTCCAAAGCGGTCTGAGGAACCCTATATTGCCAGCCTTCCGGTGGCCCTGAGACGTCACCACCCAAATCCAAGGTCCTGAAATAGGAGCCCCAATAGGCATAGGTAGCCTGTTCAAACGCATTCATATAGTGAGGGATTTGGGAAACCTCCTGCAATCCGCTGGAAATGTCCAGATTAATCCTGGCCTTGCCTTCTTGACCTCTTTTTGTTGTAATCAATACAACACCATTGGACCCTCTTGAACCATAGATTGCGGTAGCCGATGCATCTTTAAGAATATCCATGCTTTGAATATCGTCCGGGTTCAGGGTCTGTAAATCCGGTACGGGAAACCCGTCTACCACATACAGCGGGTCCGATCCAGCGGAAAGACTGCCCACGCCTCTAATTATTATTTGCGGAGGGGCTCCTGGAGTACCATCGTTTGGCTTGATTTGTACCCCGGCTACCTTTCCTAAAAGCGCCTGCTGTACGTTTGACACCTTTACTTCTTGTAGGTCGGCAGCGTCTACCGATCCGACCGAACCTGTTAAATCCGCTTTCTTTACCCGTCCATAGCCGACAACGACTATTTCGTCGAGACCAGCTGCATCTTCTTCCATACTTACGGAAATGTTGGACTGTCCATCCACCTGTATCTCAACGGTTTTAAAACCAATATAGGATATTACCAATACGGCATCATCTCCGACGGTTAGAGAAAAATTACCGTCAAAATCGGATTGTACACCATTTGTAGTTCCTTTTTCAAGAATGTTGGCGCCAGGCAGGGGCGCATCGTTTTCATCTGTTACAGTGCCCGAAACGGATTGTTGGACAACTTCTTGATCAGTAATCAATAGTGGGTCCCCGCTATCTTTAGAAGCGGGTTTCTCGATGTTGCGGAGATTAAGGACCACCTGTTTTTTTCGCAGAATATAATAGACCGAAGTACCTTTGAACAGGATATCCAAAACTTCAGATACCGGTCTTTCTATGACCTTTACCGAAACCAACCTATCGGAATCAATGTTCTTGTTGTTGTAAAAGAATTTCAGGTCGGTAAGGGACTCTATCGTTTCCAGTACCCTTCTCGTTTGCACCCTTTCAAGATCTAGGGTGACTTTGTTTTTCTGGGAATATACGCTCGCTTCAACGGAGAAGATAGAAACTAACAGAAGAATAGCGGTTAGTTTCATAGATAGATTGAGGTTTAGCGAACAGGGCTTAAAAAAACCCTTTTCATCATAATTTTTCATATTTTTGTAAAGTTTTTTGTTGACTGCTACTAGTCGATTATCACTGATCGGAAAATGTTAGAGCATTTTCCGATTTTTTTTACATGACAACCGACCAAGTTTTATTGATACGATTTTTTTCAATGGTCTAATGCATAGGCGGTTATTTCAATTATTTAGTATTGGTCGGTATATAGTAATACGGTCCTTCTTGAATTCATATTGGAAAGGAGTTTCCTCCGCAAATATTCTTAACGCTTCATCAATGGTCTCTATATCAAAAGTGGCCGTAAAGACTTCATTGTCTAGGGCTTCATATGTATTGTCGATGCTTACATTATAGTGGCGCTCCAATTTAGGTACGATGTTTTTAAAGGACATTTCCTTGATTACCAGTTTTCCATCAATCCATCCCGTGTAGATATCCGTGTCCACTTTCTCAACGTCCATTTTTTCATAAAACCTGTCCCATGCCGATTTGTATCCCGGCGAAAGCATATTGGCCTTTTTGGGGTCATAGTCCCTTCCAGAACTGTAAAGACTGACGGAGCCTTCGACCAGAACGGTATTTATTTCCCGGTCCTCGGGATATGCCATAATATTGAATTTAGTGCCCAATACCCTGACGTCCATTGT
>NZ_FNAO01000036.1 GCF_900101815.1 Pricia antarctica | reverse complement strand
GGCTGTTGCACAACTCCGATAAACATCAATTTTTGCTTTCACCGATGCGCGGAAATCCGTAAATTGAAGGTATGCAAGGAAGAAAGAACTATACCGAAAAACTCTTCATCAGTTTCCAGTTGTCGGACCGGATCCCAGAGGAAAATCTTTACGGAAGGCTCCGCGAAACCCTCGCCCTGAGTTTCCTTTATAAGGATACGGAAGAACTTTACGGCAGGACCGGCAACCCCTCGATCGACCCCGTGGTCTTTTTTAAGCTGTTGATCACGGGATACCTCGAGAACATCACCTCCGACCGGAAACTGGTGGAGCACTGCGGGATGCGAATGGACGTGCTCTACTTCCTTGGCTATGACCTGGACGAGGAGCTGCCATGGCACTCGACGATCAGCAGGACGAGGCAACTTTACCCGGCATCCCTTTTTGAAGCATTGTTCAACAAGGTATTCGCCCTGTGCGTCGACAGCGGGATGGTATCCGGCCATACCCAGGCGGTGGATTCTGCCCCGATAAAGGCGAACGCATCCATGGAAAGCGTAGTGCCGAAAATGCCGGCGACCCCCATGGACGACCACATGAAAAAGGTTTCGGAAGAAAATCAAGAAACTGCGAAAAAGCATGTGGGAACCGTATCGCCCGCGCGTGTCTCCGCTCCCGAGCATGAGCTGAAGCGCGTGGAGAAACACCACCGAAACCTGAGGGACAGTCCGGTACGCCCTGCCGGTGCGTCCCACAAAAAAGCAAGGCTGCTCAGCAACAAGACGCACTACAGCCCCCGTGATCCGGATGCCCGTATATCGGTAAAGCCGGGCAAGGCCAGAAAGCTGAACTACCATTGCAGTATGGCGGTGGATACCGCGGAAGGGGTCATCTCGCATATCCAATCCGACTTTGCCGACGGCAGGGACAGCCAGTACCTGATCGATATTAGCCTCCAGGTCCAGGACCGTTTAAGGAAGAACGAGCTTGTAATGACAGATCTGCTGGCGGAGGTTATTCCAATGGCGCCAACTACGATTTTCTCGAACAAAGGAAGGTTGCCGGGTGGATACCCGTCTTCGGGAGATATAAACCTGAAATAAAAGGTTTTCCCTACAACAGGGAAAAGGACGAATATAGATGCCCGATGAACAGGCCCCTGCCCTTCAAGGGATTCCATACCAACCGGGACGGTAGCGTACTGAAAAGCTACTGGGCAGCGCCGAAGGATTGCAAGGTCTGCCCCATGAAATCCCAATGCGTGCCAAATTCAAAATGCAAAAAAATCTCCAAAACGATCCATGACGAACAATACTTGAGGGCCTACGCCCGACAGCACAGTGACAGGGGCAAGCGGATGAAAAAGATTAGACAAAGTACGGTGGAGCCAGTGTTCGGCAGCCTGACACAGTTCTACGGCCTACGGAAAATAGGCGTACTGGGCAAGGCCGGTGCACATAAGGTCATGCTCATGGCCGCGATCGCCTTCAACCTGAAAAAATACCTGAAGAAAGGGCGAGGGAAACCCTCCATTGGTATTTTCAGGACGGTTATGGATACCTTCCGAGCCTGTCTGAACATTTCTCTCGGGCAGATCCAGCCAAGACCCGTTCTCCAAAAGGCTCCGTAAAAACAGCCTGCTCGGGTCAATATCTTACGCACAGAGCACTTCTGCAACGGCCACG
>NZ_FNAO01000034.1 GCF_900101815.1 Pricia antarctica | reverse complement strand
AGCTTCCAACTAACGTCAAGTTTTAAGTACTGATATTCATCATGTTACCAAACCCGACATCTTCCGGTCTAAGCTCAAATTTAGCGATATTCTTTTTGATTCGGCCTACGAGCCTCAACTTTCTCTTTTGGTCCAGAAAGAGATATTCCGTTGGCGGATCATAGGGGGTTCCCTTGACCAACATGTTCCATATGATAACGGCCAGTTTTCGTGCCGTGGCACTTACGGCCGTTGCCCTGCCCTTTTTGTAATTGATCCTTTTGAAGAAATCGCTCAGATGCCCTTCCTTCAGGTTGCCAATGGCATTCGCCGCCAGGCGAAAGGCTATTTTCAGCCTGCCGCTGCCCTTGGGCAGATGGTGCCCGAGTACCTTCCCGCCCGATATCCTGTTGTTGGGGGCCAGCCTGAGCCAAGATGTGAACTGTTTGGCACTGGCGAACTTTTTGATCCCTTCCAACCCTATCTCGCTTATTATCGCCATTATGGTGGCATCGTTGACCCCTTCGATCGCCATCAGGTCCACGCCCTCGAAGTACTGATAGGAGACCTGGTTCATGTTCAGTCCCCTTATCGTATTCTTGTTCTTTCTTTTATGGGGCTTTTCACTGGGGATGTGCTGTTTTTTATCCCCGTCATTATCTATGACATCCTCCAGGTGTTTTTTGATCTGTTCGTCTATTTGTGTGATCTGGCCCTGTAGGTGGAGGTAGGTCGCCCATTCCTGCCTTAGGGCGAAAAAATGGTCGTCCCTGCCATTGTACTGCAGGGCCTTTGCTATTTCGGACTCCGGTTTTCGGCAGTTGTAATGCCTGTTCTTGGCCAGTTCCTTTCCGCTGGTCTGCCCGTTCAGGAAATCCGTGATGATCTTGGTGCCCGTAAGTCCCGTGATGTCCTTGACCACAACGTCCAGCCGCATGTTCATCAGCCGGAGGTGCTTCTGTACCTTGAGTACCGTCCTGGCGGATTGTTCGAGGATGCCCTGGCGGTGCCGGGAATAGGTCCTGATGATGTCGGTCGTGCCGTCGGGCAGGAAACTGCCGGTGAGCAGGCCCAGGGTATGGAGTTTCTGGATCCATTGACAATCCTTGATGTCGGTCTTCTTTCCCTTGATGTTCTTGGTCTGCTGCCCATTGACCAGGATGACCTCGAAACCGAAGGCCATCAATGACGAGAATAGGTTCTGCCAATAGGTGCCGGTGCTTTCCATGGCAACGGTCTCCACCCCGTGTTCCTGCAGCCAGAGGCACAGTCCATAATTGTCCTCGCTATAGACCCCGAACTCCTTTACGTCCTGCGCATTTTGGCCCACGGCCGTCCAATGGCTTTTACTGCCGATATCGATCCCCGCCGCATTGGGATCGGCCACTTCCAATGAAATTTTCTTTTTGCCCATGATAGGAACTTTTTAGATTAACAAAAAACAGCTCCAGGGAATGCAAATACGTATTTTGAAATTATTCCAATCGGGATTGCCACAGGGGGCATCGCCATTAAACTCAAACCCAAGTAAAGGAAAAGTGTCCCTTACTTTTTGCATCCGGACCTTGATTGCGCTCGGGCTTTTTAAACACCACTGCTAAAACCGGCCTTGACAAGGAGCGTAGCCTAAAGGTACGCACGTTAGCTCAAAAACTCAACTGGTTTTTCTGGTAGGAAGATTACGCACAACG
>NZ_FNAO01000045.1 GCF_900101815.1 Pricia antarctica | reverse complement strand
ATTCTTTTTGCCTTGCATACCTTCAATTTACGGATTTCCGCTCATTGGTAAAAGCAAAAAATGATGTTTATTGGAGTTCTGCAACAGCCACGTTCGATTTACGGAACTGATGGATTATGGTTATTGCTCCCTTCGATCTTCGATTTCAAGCTATTTATGTGGCAATAATTGGATTATTAACAATTCCCGAAAGTATGAAAATTGAAAAACAAAACTCATAGGTATTGAGTGATTGCCGCTGGGAGCATGATAGAGCCCCCAAAAATATTAGCAACGTCAAATAGTCGATTAGAGATGTTTTTCGGGAAGCATTTTGGAATGTAGAATACGAACGATAAAAATATCACTTTTGCGCTTTCGGTAATAAATGACATGGCTTTCATACCTAAAAAACAAGTACTGTTTCTCTGTACGGGTATGCAGAAATCCTCGCCCTATATCAGGACGGTCTGCAAGCAACTGCATCCTTTCCTTGAGCCCCGCCAAATATTCCAAGGTCTGGGTCTCCCCAAAGTCTGCCATACTGCGCTTGGTAATTTTCCGGATATCCTCAGTGCTTTTTTTTGAACGGGTATAGTTATTCACTGCGCAGCCTCCGTTTTTTGCTCCGCAATGGCTCCCCGCACTACGTCGTCAAAATTTTCGGTACATTCGCCACTTTCCTCACCTTCCTCCAAAGCCTTCATCAAGGCCCCGTATTTTGCCTCTTCGTCCTCCAACAAACGCAAGGCGGCCCGCACCGCTTCGCTAGCGGAACCGTATCGTCCGGCTTTGGTAAGGCGCGCTAAAAATCCTTTAAAATGGTTACCTACATTGATACTGGTCGTGGTGCTCATGTTGCTGAATTTTATTAGTAACACTATAAAATTACTATATTTTGGTAATTTATGCAAATAGAAACTTCCAAAATTGCAAAGAAGTGTTTAAACAAAACCCGTATCATAACTTGTGCTCTTGTTAAAAGTTGAAATATTGATTTGGGCTATCATGATACAATAGCATCTAAAGGTTCAGATAACGCTGGGATTAGCTCCACTAAAACGTCCGTGGCTGTTGCAGAACTCCAATAAACATCATTTTTTGCTTTTACCAATGTGCGGAAATCCGTAAATTGAAGGTATGCAAGGCAAAAAGAATTATACCGAAAAACTGTTCCTCAGCTTCCAGTTGTCGGACCGGGTCCCGAAGGAA
>NZ_FNAO01000024.1 GCF_900101815.1 Pricia antarctica | reverse complement strand
AAAAAGCTGAGGCAAAGTACGGTGGAGCCCGTGTTCGGCAGCCTGACACAGTTCTACGGCCTACGGAAAATAGGCGTACTGGGCAAGGCCGGTGCGCACAAGGTCATGCTCATGGCCGCGATCGCCTTCAACCTTAAAAAGTACCTCAAGAAAGGGGGAGGGAAACCCTCTATTCGCATTTTAAAGACCATAATGGAGGCATTCCAAGGCTACCTGACAACCCATTACCGGCAAATCCGACCAAGACCGGTTCTCCTAAGGGCTCTGTAAAACAGCCGCCTTGGATCAATCTCTTTTACGTAGACCACTTCTGCAACGGCCACGAACGTTTTTTGGTGCTTGGCTTTACTCCTTTATGGTTTATTTTATTCACGGTTATTTGAACTTTCAACATCACAACAATATCCGTTAACGGAAGGATAACTGTCACCAAAGGCCATGTAAACCATAAATCACTGGCTTATAACATATCTCATCTTGAAATACATGGAAATATTATCCGGTGTTTTGTTGTGTTCCATCCTTTGCGTACGTTTTCGCACAGATGGGCTTCATACCCCTTATACCATGGTGCATGTGGATATTATCGTAAATAGGAGAGCTATATCGAATAAAGAACTGAAATAATTCGACATAGAGTACGTTTGTATCTTATACACGTGCTAAAAATGAAATTTACCAAATCCACAGTACTAATTTTTTTTACGTTTTTGATTCTAAATTGCTCCAAGAGCGAAGCTCCGAACCCAGAACCAAAGGCCGAAGAAAAACCAGATCCTGATACAAATCCAGAAGAACCAATTGAACCAAAGAACGAGGTTTATTTTTCCTACTATTCCGACCCGAACGATACCTATTCACAATGGAACGACAATTGGATAATTCTTCACGACCAGGGCGGCGAGCTTTTAGATTATAGGCAGTTCGCAATTGGAGACTCGCTCGAATTCAAGAAATCCGCCGAAATGCTACTTAACGTTCAAACACTATCCGTAACGGTATTGAAACACAGGCTAGGGGAAGGAGGTGGCCACCATCATGCGATGGATACAAGAACAAGTATAAATAAGGGCACAGTTTGGGGATGGGCTGTAAATGAGCCCAAAATTTTAAATCCACCAAAAACAAACAGTGCACAAATTGGAATTACCGTCAATAATGTGCCCAACGTACATTGGTTCGAGTTATCTTCCCAACCCCAAGGGCATTTGGAGGGGCATCCATTTTATCAAGAAACTGATGTGCTGGAAATCGGTGGCGTCCGTCTCTATAAAGACATAAGTTATTTGCTGTCTTTAAGGGATGGCAACGAAGAAATCAAGTATCAGATCTTGGAATTACCCGATCCTTTCTCAAATATAGTTTTGAACTACGATGATTTTCTAGAATATGATAATGTTTTGGAGGTCGAATTACCTGACTATAAGAGTTATGCCGCTTACGTTAGTGCTCGTAACAAATCAATAAACTACTCCAATAGTTTTAGTATTAGCCGAGAGAGTTCAGGGCGTCAGCCACGGAGCGTTGCGAAGCTGGGATATATCAATAGCTTCGATACCTTTCATACAGATTTGGTTTTGCACTATGATGACCAAACTACTTATAACCGTTATAAAATAGGGGTAATGCCAACGAGCATTAATGTACCTGAAGACCCTCAATTTCAGGCATATGGCAACACTATTTATGACTATAGTTTTACTACGAATCAGGACTACTATCGTAATACATCTTATTGGACATATGAAGATGAGGAACGGGATATTATCACAAGATATAGTTTCGGGGGTAAATCCGACAACGGTGTCCTAACAGGAACATTACCAGACCAAGTGTTGGAGAATTTTCCTTATTTGAATTTGGACAACTTAAATCGGGAATTGACGTCACTAACTATTGGCGAAAACGTGGACCATGTATCTGATGATATACAGACCATATTCGGCCTTATCGTTCAGCAGGACATTGAGACCATCAAATTCAAAACCTCTGATTGACTGGACAGACCGCTATGGATATTACGTAAGGGTTATTCAATATTTGAATTGCCCAATTTGCAGAATTTTAAGATACCATTTCTTTACTTCTCAATTGGTGTGAATTATTTACTAGTTTTGAGTATGGGCAGAGTCAGAATTTTGAACTCCATTTATAACCTCTCGTTTAGACTCGCTAAAGTTCGATTCGGGGCTGACAGTCTTGATTATAAATACTCTTTCTTTTGATGGGAACTGGTTTGAAGAAACTTTCAAAACCCGTAAACACGCGTTGGAAAATTTTATCCTTGCCAGTGCATATATAAGGATATATCAACTACATCGATATTTACAGAAGGCTTCTGAATGTGATTAACTTATAAAACCTGTTATGATAGTAAAACTGAAAGTTTAATGTTTTTTGAGAATTCTTTAAAACAAACAAAGCCACCTTTAATTGAACTTGTAAAAAATACTATTTGCACATCTAAGAAGTGGATTTGGATGATAAAGTGGCGAATTAGAGCATTTTTGAAGTGTTCTATAAGAAGAACGTTTTAAGGGGCTTCCGCTTTTTTCTTCCTAACTTTTTTCTATCGGCCGTTTTAGGGGACTAAAAATTTAACATTCCATTATTCAATTTTATTTAGTTGACATGATGGATTTTAAGGATAAGCAATATTTAGCCATATAACCGGTTTTAGACATCTTTCAACTTATAGGAAGACGATTTTACTAGATATCCATTAGATTAGTGTTCCTAAAATAGGAATATAGTAACTTGTTACTATATACAATTGTTGCCCACAATATAAAAAAAACAAAACGCAGAGAAATCTAATGAAAAAACTGACATCAAAATTTATCGGAATTGGAGCTTTATTCCTGATTATATCTTGTAAAACTTACACTATACCGACCGAAAGTTTCCGAGAACAAATGAAAAATACTAATTCGTCGACTATGAAAGACGTAAAAGTTAATAATCCGCTGACTTTTGGAAATATCTCATATTCCGCAAATAATATTAACCGAATAGTAGTTGAGGACAAAGATGGAAATAAAACTTATCTGAATAATTCTGGCTCAATCGAAATGCGAGTTACTCATAAAAACGGAAAAAAATTCCATATGTATTTTGATACTGTGATTTTAGAAAATGATACTTTAAAAGGTGGACGTTCAAGATTCATACAACTCCTAAAAAGACAAATTCCAATGGACAGTATTGCGAAAATTGAGGTCCAAGATGGCGGAAAGAAATTTAACTATCAAAACCAAGCTGAACGGTAAAAGCCAGTGTACAATAACTAAGCGTTCGTGTGGTCGGTACGACCCAACATGAACGCGGTGTTGAACTACACCGGCTGATCTGCCGTTGCTATGCAGTTTGATATGGGTTTATTGAGTGGTTTTGAGTGGCATCTCGATGGGTGCTTTTGCAGTTACCGTATTTTTTACTCCGTTTGGATGCTTTCAGCTATCCAAAGCCTTTAAATTCTTTTGCCGATCGGCACTTTTGACCTAAATCTTTCACTTTGGGCAATAGGTATCCCTTACAGCTATTGAGCCGTTTTATTTTTTGGGGTTCTATCTTGTTGTTTCAGTTTAGCTATCCAATTTTTGGGCGGCCCTCTGCCGTCGAACATAAAAACCGTTGCCAAGATACCTTCTTTACACCTAGGGCACCTTCGGTGCAGAATCGGCGGTGATTCTTGTTTTGGAGGTCGTTGCCCCATTTCTGCCATGAGCAGCGGTAGTATTATCTTCTTCTTGCTACTGCTCAAAATACCATAGTGGCGTATGCGCACAAAGCCCTTGGGCAGGACATGCAGACTAAAACGTCTAATGAATTCCGTATCGCTTAGGCTAAGTAGCTGCTTTGCGCCCCCTTTTCTGTAATCCTTGGCGGTAAAAGTGACCTTGCCATCGGCAAGCGATCGTATCCTGTGATTACTGATCGCGATTTTATGGGTATAGCGCCCCAAGTATTCCACAACATTTTGAGGGCCCGCAAAGGGGCGTTTGGCATATACCACCCAATCTTTGGCAAAGAGTTTGTCATAAAATGTCCATGGCTCGTCGAAATCCTTTCTCAGGCTTTCCACAAAACGTGCCCTGAAGACCTTGCTCATCTGCTTTACCGGAAAAAGGTACTTCCCCTTGTTCTTGGCATACTTCCATTTTCCCTTTCCACTAACACCACCTCCAGGAACGATACAATGCAGATGTGGGTGAAGACCTAGGTTCTGTCCCCAAGTGTGCAGTATGGACACCATGCCCATACCGGCCCCGAGAAACTTTGGGTTGGCACCAAAATCCCGCAATACGCTCCATGCGGTCCTGAACAAAATAGTATATACCTGTTTCGGGGCATATAGGCACAGCCGGTTCACCGTGTCCGGCAGGGTGAACACCACATGGAAATAGGGCACGTTCAGCAGTTCCTTTTCCCGTGCCCGTATCCATTGTTCGCGTTTGTGCCCTTGGCATTTCGGGCAATGCCGGTTGCGGCAACTGTTGTAGCTCAAGTGAAGCCTGTTGCACCGCGGGTTGTCGCAACGGTCTATATGACCGCCTAGGGCCGCGGTCCTACATTTGTGAAGGGCATGCAGGGTACGCAGTTGCCAAGTGTTACCGGTATACTTTGATAACAGCGCTCCATTACGTTCCAACACATCGGCCACTTGATATAAGGGCCGTGACATTACCGCTTATCGTATAATTTTTCCAAGGGACTGAAAACAGCTCGTTTGGAAAGCTGCGATACGTGCAGGTACATCATGGTGGTCTGGATGTCCACATGGCCCAAAAGATCTTTTAGGCCCATAATGTCCATTCCCATTTCCAAAAGATGCGTAGCATAGGTATGGCGCAGACTATGGGTGGTCACCTCTTTTAGGATACCGCTATGTTGCCTGGCCTGTTTCACTACCCATTGCACCCCGTTGGGCGACAGCCCTACAGGGTTTCCTTCCCTGTCGTTACCGTTGAAAAGCCATTGTACGGGACGCTCGGAAGAAAGATAGATCTGTATACCGCGTACGAGCAGATCGCAAAGGGGTACATAGCGGTCCTTACGACCCTTCCCCTGGCGGATATGGAGCTGTTTCCTGTCCATATCCACATCCTTGATATGCAGATTGCGCAGCTCCGCATTGCGTAGACCGCAGCCGTAGAGCAGCGCCAACAGCAAACGGTGCTTCTGTAACTTGGGTGTTTTCAAAAGTAGCCTTACTTCTTCCCTGCTCAGCACTACCGGGAGTTTCTTCGGCCGTTCTATCGAGGGCAGTGACACCCGATTCTCGGGCAGATCATAGATGCGGTACAGATACCGAAGGCCGTAGACCGTATGCTTGAAGAAACTGTCGGAAGGAGTTTTGTGTTGCCTTTTTTGATAGTGCAGATAATCCAGGACCTGCTCACTGTCCAAGTCTAAAGGACTACGGCCAAAATGCAGGACCATATGGGAAAGACAGCGCGCATAATTGGTTAGGGTACTTTGGCTCTTACCGGCCAATTCCACCGAACGCTCCAGCTTTCGATAGTTAATAGCGAACTCGGGTACCTTTTTACAGGCCCGTTCGATCAGGGTACTACTTTTTTTTCATAATTTACATCTTGAGTATTGAACAATACTTAAAGGTAGTGAAGGGTATTTTCTTGAAGCTACCTTTAGGTTTAGTTCAACAAAACCTATGGGCAATGCGGGCACAGGTGCTTGACCAAAGGTTCTGGCCTGTCTAGCAACACCGCAATACCTTTTGGATTCTCCTCTCTCGCGGGACATGATAAAACCGGAACCAAAAGATTACGCTAAATTCAAGGCCCAAAGGCAGGCGTGCGACCCCGCACTGCACATAGCTCGGGCGTTGACAACAAGCTAATAAAACATAGATAGTTACCCTAGTGGTAACTTTTTTGGTTATATTTGTACCAAACGAAAAAGTGTGAGGATTTTTGCGAAACGGACCCTGAGGGAATTTTGGGAGAAGCACGGGGATTGCGAACTGCAGTTGAAGTCTTGGTATCGGGAGACGGAAAAGTCCGATTGGAAATCCATCAACGAACTAAAGTCGGAATATCCGAGTGCCAGTATCTTGAAGGACAATCGCATAGTTTTCAATATTAAGGG
>NZ_FNAO01000025.1 GCF_900101815.1 Pricia antarctica | reverse complement strand
GACGAATATCTGGCACTGCTGACCGACCACCAATGGGAGGACCGGCAGAACCGTAAGATCGAACGGCTCCTGAAACTTGCGGGGTTCAAACAGCCCGCCAACCTCGCCGATATCGATTATGTACAGAACCGAAATCTGGACAAAAATATGTTCGAGCGTCTGGCAACACTGGATTTTATGGCCCGAAAGGAGAACATTATCATCACCGGGGCATCGGGGACGGGAAAGAGCTATCTGGGGCAGGCATTGGGACACCAGGCATGTATGATGCAGTACAGGGCCATCTACTCCAATACCGCCAGGTTATTTAAAATGTTGAAAATGAGCAAGGTCGACGGCACCTATCTCAAGGAACTGAAAAAACTCCTCAAGGCGGACCTGTTGATCTTGGACGACTTTGGCCTGCAGAGCTTCGATAACCACGCACGGGAGGCCTTGATGGACATCATCGACGACCGGCACAATAGGACATCCACCATTATCGCTTCCCAGATACCGGTGTCGGCATGGTACGATATCATCGGGGAGGGAACCATTGCCGATGCCATTCTGGACCGTATCGTAAACTCCTCACATAGGATAGACCTCAAAGGGGAATCGCTAAGAAAAGGAATTTTAAAAAAGGAATAAAAACAAATTTTAACTATAATTGCAGTATCTCTCAAAGTGGCACCATTTGACCGAAATGGGTGGCACCATCACTCCGAAATAGCCAAAATTGCGGGTATATAGTATGATAATAAACCCATCATAGTGGAATGCTATTGAAATAGGAAAGAATAAATTTAGATTGATATCGAATGAAGTCAAAAGAATTTAATCGTAATGCCCAGTCTGAAAAAATTGAAAAGTTGTACCTATGTTGTACCCAAAAAATAAAACCTCTCAGTTTTGAGAGGTTTTATTACTATTAATTTGTAGTTGAAAAAGTGTGGGCGGGGAGACTCGAACTCCCCCACCTTGCGGCACCAAATCCTAAGTCCGGCTTGTCTACAAAACCCACTACATCCATGTTTACTTATAAAGTCTAGACTTAGTCTAACCAAAAAGAGTATTTAAAGCGTGAAATAGCTTTATTTTCATAACAAAACTATATCCAAATTGCGTGCAATTTGCGTGCAACGCCAAAAATAAAAAAGCCTTTCGAATATCGAAAGGCTTGATTTCACTAGCGGTCTGGACGGGACTCGAAACCCTTCTATTTTGATGTTTTTCTAATATCAATAATACCTATCCAAACCATTGAAGTTGTTCATTTATTAGACTTCTCCCTGTTTTTAAAAGCATCACTTGAACTGTAAAATAATCTAACAAAATTGAACCTCAACGAAATTTACCGTACAAACACCGTACAAAGTATTATATTTGCCCTGTTCAATTACAGTAATTATGGCAACCGTTAATTTCTTATACCGTTCTAAGCGACCGCAGGCCCCTCTAAATATTCGACTGCTGTTCAGAGTTGATAAAGATGACTACGTTATAGGGTCAAAAACAAAATTAATTGTCGAGAAAACGTATTGGAAAAAAAAGCACTCTACAAATTCTAAGGTTCCACTAATCAGAAATAAGCAAGTTGAGGTAAATTCCGAATTACAGCGTATCGAAAACCATGTACTCAATGCCCTGCAAAAAACCGATTTGTCGGTGGTGGACAAGAAATGGTTAACCCAGCAAATAAATGAATACTATAATCCTCCAAAGGCAAGAAACACACCGAACGGTACGGTTACTTATTGGATGGATAAAATAGTAGAAGATGCCCATTTAAGAGAAAATGCAAAAGGTGGCATTGGTATCGGGAAATCTAGGATTAATTCATACAATAGGCTGAAAAAACTTTTTTTAGAATTTCAAGGCGACAATACTTTTCAGGTTAAGGACATTGACAAGTTAAAATTCGAAAGTTTTAAAAAATGGTTGTTGGGTAAAAAAACCTATTCTCCAACGTATGTTTATAAAAAGGTTGCCGACCTCAAGACTGTTTGCATAGAGGCGCGAGCAAACGGAGTCTTAACTTCACCGGAGTTAAACGATATAAAGACCAAGACTATTTCGGCCTATGATGACGATATGGACGTAATCGTTTTAACGAACTCAGATATCGATAAAATAGAGAAAGCCCATCTTATAAAAGACGCCCATATTAATGCTAGAAAATGGCTTATTTTGGCTTGCTATACAGGCCAGAGGGGGCAAGCATTGACTAAACGGATAATAGCGGAGAATTTCCATAGATATGGGGAAAACTACATTATACAAATCAAGCAAATTAAAGGCAACAAAAAAGTCACGATTCCGGTACTGCCAAAAGTTCGGGAAATATATGAAAGTGGTTTACCTTACACCGTGTCTACCCAAAAGCTAAATAAGCATTTTAAGGAAGTCGGGGAAATCGCCAATGTTAATAACTTAGTCATGGGTCGAAAGCAAGACAAAAACACCAAAAGAGGCGTTAAAAAACTTCGCCCAAAATACGAATATATTAGTACTCATATTGGCAGACGAACTTTTGCTAGCAACCACTACGGCCAGTTGCCGACCGCAATAATAATGAAGGTTACCGGCCATTCCAAAGAATCTACCCTTTTAACTTACATCAATAAAGCGGACGATACTCACGTAGATGTATTCTTCGATTACTATAACACACTACCATCAGAAGAAATCCGCCAATCTTCACTAAAAGTGATCAAAAATGACACCGCCTCGTAGCCCCATTGTTGAAAAATAACTTACACGTTATTAAATCTCATTCTTATCTTGGGTAGTCATAAAAGCTACTTACCATGACGAATTACCATCTAGATAGGCACTTTTCAAAACTCTCCAATGACGAGGTTTTTATTATAATTGAATATTTAACTTCTCCTTTTAGTGATAGATTAGACCTAACCGCTTTAGACCAGCTCTTATGCTTGGCTGATTTGATTGGTCACATCAAAACAAAGAAGGTCTTGGTAAATACCATCAATCATTTAATATGGATTGGATGGTTTAAAGACATAAGCCAGATTAAAAATATCTTATTCGAAGTCGGTTCATTAAATATGTATAATAAAAGTGATGCTATCAAAATCAAAGGATTAGCGTACAGCGCACTGTTTAAATACGAACTAGCCTGTGGACAGATCTCAACAAATAATGCTACGGAGGTCAATAACCTTGTTATCAACCTCAAAGGGAGGGTATTAACCCATAATGGGGATGAGTTGCTTACGAAAAGTACATTAGCATTTTTGGAGGGAAAGACCGAATCTTTTACTCCTAATCACCGAGTTAAAATGCTCAACAAATTGGTTGATTATTATTCCCAAAAGGAGTGTGCTACAGATGACAAAATTGCTTCACGCACTCGAAGATATTTTCATAACCTTAAACAAACCTTTTCCCAAAATTCATCGTCGAAAACACATTACCCCTTGATAAATAAAAAAACACTTAAAATTTTTAAAAAATATTTGAAGCGACACATTATCGAGGACTATGTAGATCACAGTTACTTATTCCAACGGTTGTTACATGAAAAATTATTGGTGCCGACTAAACAGCAAATGTACATGAAATGGCTATTGGAATACGGCCACATCAAGCAGCCCCAATATGACTTACTTATAGAAAAAGGTTTTTTCAGGTCTTTGGCCAAATCTACTTCACATCAACGAGAAAATAATTTCAACCTACTATTCGATGAAATACTACCGAATATAATAGACTTCCGATAATCGGAAAAAACTGCCATAAATCGGGATTGAGAACGTCCGAAGTTTGCAATGTATTAATAAAAAAATATTTCGCAAATGCAAAAATTTCAATTTATCCCGTTGCCACCTGAAAAATTTGATGAGACGATGGCCCTAATAAAAGAGGTCAAAAATCAACTCAAATATCTTCAAGAAAATTTTCAGCCGAAAATACCGACGGAGTATCTAACCCGTCACGAAGTAGCAAGCCTTTTAAAGGTTGATATCAGTTCAGTACACAATTATACCAAGAGAGGTCTTTTGCAGTCCTATGCACTATCTGGCAGGGTATACTATAAAAGGTCAGAGGTAGAAGGTGCTCTTGTTAAACTTCAACAAAAAAAAGGCTAGAACTATGGAAAGAAATAATCTAGACAATTCCATTCTTGGACATGACTTAGCAATATTCAATCGATTTAACGTCACCAGCGGTAATAATAGGTTCGCGACAAGAAAAGAAATCGCCCAACTATATAACGTTCCTAGAAAGACCTTATCTAACAACATTAACAAGTTGAAAAAGGATGGGTTAATCAGTGGGGCCAAAATTGGCCATACTGCCATCGACGGTAAAAACTATAATACTGAGGTGTTTGACCTAAATGAAGTTATCGCAATAGGTTTCCGTTTGAGAAGCGACACCGCCATTCACATCCAAAGACACGCAGCCACCCTACTAGTGACAGAAATGAAAACGATGATTGATAAAAAGAGACTGCTCGAAATAGAGCTGAGCTATGCATGGAACAAATCTGACCGTGACGATTTAAACTATTGATAAACAGCTACAAATCAGCGACCATTGCCCAAGGCATTATCGGTCGATAAACTGGAATCCCGACCTACAATAGCTAATCGTATAACTTATATCTACAAATTATAGTGTTATCTATTATTAGAACTAGGGGAGACCTACAAAATTTTTGAACTATACGATTAGGTCATGAGTGTCAAACGATATTTTAACTTCCCCATACAATTGTTAGAAAATTTTATGCTATTTCCAAGAGATGTTTTAAGGGACATAAGGAATTATAGCTTGTACTCTATGACGAGATTATATGAACACGGAAATAAAAGCGAGAAAATTGCAAGTGCAAAAAAATTCTTTGGTTGTATCGGAGGAGATAACATAACAACGTTTAAGGAGGGTAAAAAAATTTTTAAAATGGTCCCCGATGGAAGTCCCATGGTGGGACTCAATATAGAAATTTACTTGGACTATTTTGAAAACGAAAAAAACGATTTCGAAAAAGCATGTCTACTGGGGTTTCTTGCGATTAAGAGCATATTGCAAAACAAACCTTACTGTAAGATTGATAATAAATTTTGGCTTTCTAGAATGGATGGCAAACCGAAAGCGGTAACATCTATTTCCGAACTCTCCCGATGCATTCGGGATTTTTCAAACCATTACCAAACTAGAAAGATAAAAAAGGAACTCCGTAATGGTTGGTATCTTATTACGTATTCACACTATACAAGGGGCTTTTATGTTAGTTTTCGACTGAATTTAGTGCAGCTAGTCTACGAAGCGGAGAAAAGGAGAAAATCAACTAAGCAAAAACAGTACAAGGAATCGGAAAAAAAAGCGCGGCTTATTGCTCTGAATAAGCTTCATACAGAAGGTTAGATATATAGACTCCATTGATTCTCTCTCGATCAAATTTTCATTTGATCACGTGTTAAAATATCTGTGTAGGATTTGGGTGTGTAATTTAAACTCTGTCCGGTTCACTTTTCATCCATTTCAAAACTTGTCGGATCTTTTATCCGACGGGTTTTGGAATGCGCCCCCGCGG
>NZ_FNAO01000032.1 GCF_900101815.1 Pricia antarctica | reverse complement strand
CCATTTGCGCATGAGCGGCAGGTCCACATTCCGCCCGAGTTTCGGTGTACTCAGTTATAGGTTAAGCACAGACCTGAATACCCGAACAAAATGTTTGGCAACGGCTCGGCTATGCGCAGTGCTGGGTCGGCACGCGCTGGCATTTCCGCCCAGCGGAAGCCAAAATCTTTTTGTTTTGGTTTTATCTTGTCCCGAGAAAGAGCAAAATCCAAAAGATTTTGTGGTGTTCGTCGACACGCCCAGACCTTTGGTCTAGGCACTTACGCCCGCATTGAATATAGCCAATGTTATCTGCTGGCTTACTTTGTCCGCTGCATTTTTTCGGGATTTTGTCCCGTGTGAAATACGTCTACAATCTCGACCTGATCTTGCTCCCAATTGATCCAGTAGATAATTTTGAAAGATTGATGTGCCAAATATCGAAACTCTTGACTTCTGCCTTTTAAAAATTCCTCGACTTGGCCTATTTTCGGCTGTTTTTTAAGTCGAAGTGTTGCTTTAGCTATCTTTTTCGTCTCGTTTTTGGCAATCTTGGAACCTGCGTGGTCAAAGTAAAATTAGTAGATTTTATTGAGTTCCGATTTTGCGAAGTCCGTCCAGAGAATTTTTAAGTCCATTTCTCAATTTCGGCTAGGAGCTGGTTAACTTCTGTCAATCTCCCATTTTTTGAATCCTCCATGGACTTGTCTATCCGTTCGTTGAGTTCCTTTACGGTCATAGGCTCCAATTCGTCCCCGTCCCATTTTTTTTCTATTTTGAGGAGTTTTTCAAGCCGGGAAATAGCCTCTTCGCTTTGGAGTTTCAAAAATTCCTGAACAAACTCTATTTTCCTGCTTTGTAAGTCCATCTCGATTCCATTTTAACCAAAGTTACAAATTCTCCCCCAATTTATAATTTGTTGATGGGCAGCTTGCAGATAACGTCAAGGCTATGGCAAGTAGGGCGGATAACACGAAACGACTTTTCCGCCAAGCCCTAGCCAAATCTTTTGCATTTTGTGACTATTTTTCTTTTTCAGTTGCCAAATCAAAAGATTTGGCGGTGCTCGAAAATACGCCCAGGCCAATGGGCATAGGACTTAACGCCCTATTTGCTATAGCCACCGTTATCTGTAGTGCTTTCCGCGCTGTTATGCCAAGTCCATATTTTGATTAAGCAAAACCACATTGAAATTGATTTTAGCGTTCAATGCCCTGAACACTTTTAATATTGTTTCAAATCTGGCATCGGTCAGATTATTCTCAATTTTCGAAATCTGTGCTTTTTTTACTCCTACGAGTTCTCCAAGCTGCGCCTGTGTCAAATTCCTGTCCTTTCGGGCCTGTTTTATTGCCTCTCCGATCAGATCAAGTCGAAGTTCGTTTTCGTATGCATCTCTTTCTGCAGTTCCCTCTTTTCCAAGATATCTGTCCTTTACTTCGTCAAATGAATATGTTTTCATATCGCTATTTTTTGTCATTAAAAAATTCTTTCATTATTTCGGTCGCTTTTTCAATATCTTTTTTTGGTGTTTTCTGGGATTTTTTCACGATTCCGTGAGTTGCAACGACTATTGTGACTTTCTTATTGGATTTGTCCCAGAATGCAAAAAGTCTGTACTGTTTCTTATTGTACAAAGTCCGAAATTCCCAAATATCGGAGTTCAGCTTCTTAAAAAGGGTCTTGTCGTTTTTGACCTTAGCTTTGTCAATGTTGAATAGAATTTTATTCCTTGCTTTATCGTCCAATCCATCAAGGAATTCAAGTACCTCCTTTAGGAATTCGACCTTAAAGTTCTCAGCCATTTTGTAAATGTTTACTACAAAGATAGAAGTTTCCTTTTTAGTAAACAATTTTATTTTGAAGACAAATTTTTAGCTTGTTGTCAACGTTTATGTGTAAGGATAGTTGCGTGTTTAAGCAACTAACTCACTAAGAATGGAACGAACCAGAGGAAAATCCGTAGGATTTTCCAAGTAGGTAAGAATCAAGCAATTATTTTTACACGGTGTGCCTGTTGCACAAGTTATGAAAAAAAGCGGTCGTGATCATTGCCGATCCGGGAATCGATCGTAACTTTAGGTATGCAAGGAAAAAAGGGCTA
>NZ_FNAO01000030.1 GCF_900101815.1 Pricia antarctica | reverse complement strand
CCGCGGGGGCGCATTCCAAAACCCGTCGGATAAAAGATCCGACAAGTTTTGAAATGGATGAAAAGTGAACCGGACAGAGTTTAAATTACACACCCCATAGCCCAGACGTTGGGCGTCATTTAAAAAAAACCCGAACTAAACCTAACATTTATCATCCAAGACATCTTCTTTATACTGACTTATTAGCTTTTTCATTTCTTTTAAATCCTTAATTTTTTGGTCAAGCGAAACTAACTTTTCATCAAGAAATGCTAATTTTTCATCTTTTGAGAATTTATTACTATACCAAGCATCTATCAATTCCGAAATTTCATTGATTGTGTACCCAATTGCTTTGGCGTCAATAATTAATTCTAACTTTTCAACAGTCTCTTCATCGTAATGAAAATAGTTGTTTGACTTTATAGTTTCATCACGCTTACCTTTTATCAATCCAGATTTTTCATAAAACCGAATGGTATGTGCAGTTATGCCAGTTCGTTTTGCCAATTCATTTATAAGCATTTTGGTGTTTTTTTTGACAAAGATAAACTTTTTTAAAAAAACTACAACCATAGACTACACTCTTTGGTTGTAGGTTTAAAATTATTCGTATAGATTTGCTGAAATTTAAAAATAATCAAAAATGACAAAGACAATTTTAATTACAGGAGCAGGTCACGGATTTGCTAAAACTACTGCATTTATTTTAGCAGAAAAAGGACATAACGTTATTGCAACAGCAGAAATTTGGCCACAAGTATCAGAACTCAAAGCAGAAGCAAAAGCAAAAAATCTTACCAATTTGGTAATAGAAAAATTGGATGTAACCAAGCAAAGAGAGCGTGATTACTTAATCAAGAAATACGACATTGATATTTTATTTAGTAACGCAGGACTTATGGAAGCAGGTCCGATTGGAGAACAACCACTTGACTTAATTCGCTCAATGTTTGACATTAATGTATTCTCGGCATTAGAATTTGCACAAGGATTTATCAAAAAAATGGTTGCGAAAAAATCAGGAAAAATTGTTTTCACTTCATCAATGGGTGGTTTATTGACGGTTCCTTACGCTTCGGCATATTGTGCTACAAAACACGCTTTGGAAGCGATTGCAGAAGGATTAAAAACGGAATTAGAACCTTTCAATATTAAAATTGCAACCGTAAATCCAGGTGCTTTTGACACAGGTTTTAATGACAGAGGAATGGATAGTATTAGACATTGGTACGACCCAAAAACGAACTTCACATCAGAACAAATTTTTGCAGGATTTGAGGAAATGTTATCACAACAATTTGACCCACAAATGATGGTTGATGTGATAGTAGATGTGATACTTTCTGACAATCCAAATTTCAGAAATGTTTGCCCACAACCTATTGAAGATTATATCAAACAACTTCAAGCTGATGCTTGGACATTAAAAAGTTAAGATAATGGAAGTAATAAAAAATTATTTTAATGCAGAAAAAGCCGAAAGCCTATTATTTATGGGCTTCGGTATTTTCGCCATTATTTTATCAGTCTATTTTTTCTTCTATCTAAAAGATAGGTTTTGGAAAGGTTTAGCCATTCCGTTAGTCTTTTTCTCAATAGTGCAAATTGTTATTGGAACTACAATCTTTACCCGAAGTCCAAAAGACAATTCAAGAGTAGAAAACGTACTGAAATATGAACCACAAAAAATTCAAACAGAAGAAATTCCGAGAATGGAAAAAGTGATGAAAAACTTTGTTTACTACCGCTATTTTGAAATTTCTATGATTTTATTGGGCGTAGTTTTAATGTTTTCATTATCCAATTATGGCTTTTGGAAAGGCTTTGGGTTAGGCCTTTTCATTCAATGTGCTGTTTTACTTTCATTAGACTTTTTCGCTGAAAAAAGAGGACATTTTTACATTGAACATTTACAAACAATTAATCAAAAAATTCAGAATAATGACAAACAATAAAATCACAAAACACTCAACATTCAAAAGAAGTGTTTATACAGAAATAGTAATTAACGCACCAATCGAAAAAGTTTGGCGTGCATTAACCGATTTTAAACAAATGCCAACTTGGAGTAAATCGTTACAAAAAATAGAAGGCGATTTTAGAAAAAACGGACAGACAGTAGTTCATTTTATGGACAATAAAGGCAAAGTCGGAATTTATAAACACGAACTTATCCATTTTGATGAAGGCAAATTATTTGGTTGGAGCGACCCATTTATTTTGGGTATTACAGACAACCACAAATATCAGTTAGAAAAAATATCTGAAAGTCAAACAAAACTAATTCAATCTGACGAAGCAAATGGTTTTGCGACACTATTTATGGGGAATTTCATTATGAACTTTTTCTTAAAAAGCTACACGGAATTTAATCAGACTTTAAAAAACCGAATTGAATTAAAAAATTAGAGTTAATCAAAATAGAGCGGAAGAAAAACGAACGCCCAACACCGTATATAAAAAATTGCTACAAAGTGCTTAATTCGTTGGCTTTTTCATATATTTAAAGTCTGTGTTAATCCGAAAGGTTTGTGCTAATTTACACGCAACTTTTCATATACAAACACGTTGTGATGCATTATGACACCTTTCCAAAATAAACGGAATCCAGTCACTTAATTCTAAAAAAATATTTAACTTTGTATCCAGGTAGATACAACT
>NZ_FNAO01000022.1 GCF_900101815.1 Pricia antarctica | reverse complement strand
AAAAAGCTGAGGCAAAGTACGGTGGAGCCCGTGTTCGGCAGCCTGACACAGTTCTACGGCCTACGGAAAATAGGCGTACTGGGCAAGGCCGGTGCGCACAAGGTCATGCTCATGGCCGCGATCGCCTTCAACCTTAAAAAGTACCTCAAGAAAGGGGGAGGGAAACCCTCTATTCGCATTTTAAAGACCATAATGGAGGCATTCCAAGGCTACCTGACAACCCATTACCGGCAAATCCGACCAAGACCGGTTCTCCTAAGGGCTCTGTAAAACAGCCGCCTTGGATCAATCTCTTTTACGTAGACCACTTCTGCAACGGCCACGAACGTTTCTCGGTGCTTTCACTTCCTTTTCGGAAAGGACCATTGATCGGCCGATTTGTAGAACAATGATTTATGTTTTGTGAACATTATTCTTTTTGATTAAAAGGTCTATATTTAGATATGTTTAATAAACTTTTCTAAATGAAAACGATATTCCCTTTTTTAGCCTTACTCATTTTAGCAATTGCCTGTGCTGAGAAAAAAGAACCCCCCTTTCAAACCTCCCAAATTGAAAAGACCTGGTGGAAAGAAGGAATTATCTATCAATTATATCCACAAAGTTTTAAGGATACCGATGGTGATGGTTTCGGCGATTTCAAAGGGGTAATCGAAAAATTAGATTATTTGGAAAGTTTAGGTATAACCGCAGTATGGATGAATCCCTTCTTTGATTCGCCCCTCGTGGACAATGGTTATGATGTAAGTGATTATCGAGCCATACATGAACGTTATGGCACTATGGAAGATTTTGATGCCATGCTCGCTGGAATGCATGAACGCGGCATCAAGTTCGTACTCGACGTAGTGGTGAACCATAGTAGTAACCAACACGAATGGTTCAAACAGGCCAGTAGTTCTAGAGATAGTGAATACCGAGATTACTACCATTGGTGGCCCGCGGAAAAGGGCGACCCCCCTTATCGGTATAGTTTATTTGACCCAGAAGGTGGTTGGGACTATAATAAACAAACCGATTCTTACTACTTGCATACCTTCGCCGAGGAACAACCGGATTTGAATTGGGAAAATCCAAAATTACGTCAAGAGGTATATGACATTATGAAATTCTGGGCCGATAAGGGTGTTGACGGATTTCGAATGGATGCCTTCCAATTTGCAAGCAAAGATATTACCTATCCTGAATTTCCCGAAGGGCATGAAAAAGACTTTATCAAATGGTACGGAATGCGACCACCATTACATGATTACCTAAAAGAAATGTACACCGAAGTACTTAAGCCCTATGATGTTTTTGCCGTTGCCGAAGGAGCGGGCAGTACTATGGAGGATGCCCATAAATTGGTAGATGCCGATAGAAACGAATTGCAAATGGCCTACCATTTTGAAACTGTGGATGTATCACGAACTCCTGAAGGATATACGCTAAAAGAATTGAAGGATGTATTTACGCGATGGGATGAGGCTTTTGCCGAAGAGGGTTGGATCGCCATCTTTTTGGCCAATCACGATAATGCAAGAATGGTTTCCCGGTTTGGGAATGACAGCCCTGAATTCCGAAGCGTTTCCACTCAATTGTTAAACACCTTTTTGTTAAGCATGCGGGGAACACCCTACATGTATTACGGCGACGAGCTGGGTATGACGAACATGGATATGCCCACAATTGAAGAATATGTAGATATCGATGCGAAAGGAAAATACAAAGGTGCCTTGGCGGCCAATGAAAATATGGAAGCCTTTATGAAAGTTCTGAACTATAGTTCTCGCGAAAACGGTCGTACCCCAATGCAATGGGACACTACAGAACATGGAGGATTCACGACCGGCACCCCTTGGAAAAGAGTCAATCCAAACTATAAAGAAATCAATGTAGCATTACAAGAAGATGATCCAAATTCGGTGCTTACCCATTTCAAAAAGATGACGGCTCTTCGCACAGAAAACCCCGTTTTAGTCTATGGGTCCTATACGTTACTACAACCCGAACATGAAGAAATATATGCATATACACGAGAGCTGGATGGAAAGAAATTCTTGGTGCTGCTTAATTTCTCGGAAACCGAATCTGACATCGAACTAGAGGAACTCAAAGGAATTAACCCAGAAAATGTCATTATTAACAATTATACCGAAACTTCCATTAAAGGCATAAGCATTACCCTGAAACCTTACCAAGCAATTATATACAGCTTATAATTAAAAATGAAAAGGCAATATTATAAAAGACTGTACTCTAGGCTTCAGATTAATCGATACCCTTTCTAACAACTGAAAAAATCCGACCTAAGAATTATGGTATCGATTGGTAGTGCATGAAATGAGGATTTATAAAAGTACTACCTAAGCCTTAAAACTATTCTAAATTCGTTTGATCAATTTTCATAATCAAGGCACTAATTGAGTAATCTAAATTCTTGTGGGGAGTGTCCTACCTTTTGTTTGAACAACCGGCTAAAGTGCTGTGGATTTTTAAAGCCCAATTCATAAGCAATCTCACTGACGGATTTACTGAGGTCGAAGACCTTTTCCTTGGCCACATCGATCAATTTGTTCTGTATAAATTCCTGAGCTGAATAGCCCGTTTCTTTTTTGACCAGATCCCCAAAGTAGTTTGCACTCAGATGCAGATTTTCAGCAAAATATCCTACCGAAGGCAAACCGTTGGTTTTAGGTTTTTCCGATGAAAAATAATTACCTAACAGCATATCGAATTTTTCCAAAGCTCCTTGGTGTTGAATTTCCCTGGTCAAAAATTGCCGGTCATAAAAACGCATACAATAATCCAACAACAGTTCAATATTGCTTACAATGAGCTTTTTACTGTGCTTATCCAGATTTTGCTCCAGTTCATATTGGATTTTGTCCAAAACACTCAATATCAATTCACGTTCCCGGGCGGACAAGTGAAGGGCCTCCTTTACGGAATACGAGAAAAAATTGTACGAATTCATTTTTCTGCCCAATTCGCTTCCCAATAACAGGTCCGGGTGAAAAATCAGGGCAAAGCCTTTAGGAACATAGTCAGGTTCATAATCTAACCCTACCTGTTGTCCCGGTCCTATAAAAACCATAGAACCCTCATCAAAATCGTAGTCTCCCCCTCCATACCTCATCTTACAGTTTTTGGCATCCTTCAGGAAAACCCCATAACAATCAAAATGCAATCCATCATAGGAATAATCGGGAAAAGCATCGGCGTTTTCGTAATCCAAAATACCAACCAGCGGGTGTGATGGGCTGGAGCTTCGCCATTTAAAATAATCGGCCACTGTCTTGATATGAAATATGTTTTCCATTTTTTCTCTATTATGAAATAAAGATAAGCCATTGACAACCAAGAATTCAACGCTATATGTAAAAAACCGTAATTAAGGTATGAACATCCGTAATTAGGGTACGTATACTCCTATCTCATTACGGTATTTTTGATTCGGAGCAAATCATAGACTGATGAACCATATATCTAACGTAGTACTGACCCTATTTTTTTTGGTTATTTGTGGACAAGCAAATGCGCAAGAAGAGAACCGTCAGTTTCTAGATGATTTCCGCGGAACCGCCAGTATTACGAACAACGGTATATCATTAATTCCCTCTTTTTCTCTGGGTGATCCGGCACTGCTGTTCGATTTGAAGTTCACCAAGGGAAGGGTCAGTTTTGAACCGGATATGCGCTTTCCACTAGAAGGTAAACCTTGGTCCTTTCTTTTTTGGTTTCGTTACAAGGCGATTCAAAAAGAAAAATTCTCGCTACGGTTGGGTGCACATCCTGCATTGAATTTTAGGACGGTAAGCATAATTCGAAATGGCCAAGCTGAAGAACTATTGGAATCGCGGAGGTATTTGGCAGTGGAGATTGTGCCCACTTACAAAATATCCGAAAAAACGAGTATCGGTATGTACTATTTGCGTGGACAGGGTTTTGACGAAGGAATAAAACAGACCAATTTTTTGGTATTGAATTCCTCCTTTATTAATTTGTTGGTTTCAGAGCACTACTATTTTAATATAACCCCGCAGGTCTACTTTTTGAAGATCGATGATTTAAAGGGATATTACGTGGCGGGCTTTTTCACGTTTGCCAAAAAAGATTTTCCTCTTTCCATTTCCGCAATAGTGAATAAAGTAATCGATACCGAAATAGTACCGGAAGATGATTTTACATGGAATATTTCCTTGAACTATAGCTTCCCAAATCCTAATAGAAATCTCAAAAAACGATTATAAATTTAACTGGAACCTTAAAATGAAAAATTACTCGCACATTTCAATCCTATCCACACTATTACTTTTGATAGTATCGGGTTGTCTAAATGCACAATCGCAAGATGGGCAGACATCAACAAAAAAACAGCAGGCTAAACCTCCAACAACTCAGCCTTTTGGAAAGGAAGCTTTTAAGTCTTCTGATAATACGACTTTGCGCTGGTTGGGAATGGCGGGTTTTTTTGTAAATAGTCATGGTACTACATTGATGATTGACTCCCTTTTAAAAGGATTCGATATGCCCATAATGATAGATTTTCCTATCAAGACGGAAGAGGTACTTAGCCTTGATGCCATATTGGTTACGCATGCAGACAATGATCATTACAGCGTTCCCACGACCAAAGATTTGGCTCGGGTGACCAAAGTTTTTCACTCGACCGTTTATGTGGACTCCCTAATGACCAATGAAGGGTTTACCTCCCAAGGCCATGATATCGGCGCAACTTTTGATGTTGGACCTATTCGTGTACAATTAACGGCGGCCGATCATGCCTATCAAAATGCCTATCCAGGAATGAGCGAACGTATTTTTAAGAATGAGGATGCCTGTGGGTTTTGGATAGAAACACCGGAAGGAACCATTTGGGCACCAGGAGATTCACGCTTACTGCAAGAGCATCTGGAATATGAAGCACCGGATGCCATTCTGTTCGATTTTTCCAATAGCGAGTGGCATTTTACCTTGGAAGGTGCCATCAAAATTGCCAATGCCTACCCGAATACACCCTTGTTGCTTAACCATTGGGGATCTGTGGATGCCCCGGATTTTGCACCGTTCAATGCTGATCCTAAAGATTTGTATGAAAAAGTGGTCAATCCCGAAAGAATCATGGTTTTGGCTCCTGGCGAACCCTATATCCTTAAACCTCTAAAATAATACACATGAAAACGAATCTTCTAATATCCTTAGTTGGCATACTACTTTTTTCATGCAAACCTTCTGAATCCACGCAAAAGTTGAACATAAAAGCCGACAATATTTTGATGAAAGTTTTTGAAACTGGGGATGTTGGTAAGCTCGATAATATAATCGCTACCGATTTTGTAAACCATGCAGGCGGTGACAAACTTGGCTTGGACAGCTTAAAAGTAATGGTCAGGGGCTTTCATTCGAATGTAAAAAACCCTAAAATGGAGAATATTACCCAAATGGCAAATGACGATTATGTTTGCGATTGGGTTCGCTTTACGGGGAATAACCCAGTAATAGTGGTGGAAAGTATGGAAGTCACCCGTTATGCCAATGGCTTTGCGCAGGAGCATTGGTTTTTTCGCAAATAACCACAACCAATTTGGCGAATTGACCTTTGAAAACGGGGTACCCCAGAAAAATAATTTCCACCAATATCAAATGATCCGTATGAAAGAAGCACCAAATGAAATCGATGTGCATTTTGTGCAGAATGAAATTGACCCAACTGGTATGGGCGAACCTCCATTTCCTCCCGTATTTGGAGCTATGGCCAATGCATTGGACAAAGCAACGGGTACAAGGTACTATAAACAACCATTTGTAACTGACAAACCCCCTCTGGTTGGGTAACTTTATCTTTCTATTTTATGGGATACCAAAAAGTAATTTTATCCTTTGTAGCAACAATGATCTTCTCGTTTTCGGGACTAGCACAGGTTAGTGATGATGCAACAAGACATGAAAACATGATGGTCAGGATTGCAGCCCTAGAAATATTTCCTGAGTACTTAGAGGAATATAAGGCCATTTTAAAGGAAGAGTCGGAAGCTTCTGTACGTTTGGAACCGGGTGTAATTTGTATTTATCCCATGTACCAGAAAGAGTATCCCAGCCAAATTCGTTTATTGGAGATCTATGCAGATACTAATGCGTACCAATCGCATTTAAAAACCCCGCATTTTCTAAAGTATAAAACGGCAACCTTAAAAATGGTGAAGTCCTTGGAACTGATCGATATGCAAGCGATGGACCCTGAATACATGCCAGCTATCTTTACCAAATTAGAATAAAAACTTTAAAATTAAATTTCATGTCTACTGAAAAACTAAAATAGGGAGAAGGTCCTTTATTAAAAGTTCGGCACTGGCCGGTGGTGGCATGATGCTCGGTTTTAGCTGGTTTGCTTCGTGTAAAATGTCCCCAGAAGAGGTGAAGGAATTACCGAAGGAATGGTTCAAGATCAATGGTTATTTAAAGATTGCCGATAATGGACATGTCACCATTTTATCCCCAAATCCGGAGGGCGGTCAGAATGTAAAAACGTCCATGCCCATGATCGTGGCCGATGAACTGGGCGTTGATTGGAATGATGTAATCGTAGAACAAGCACCTTTAAATACCGATGCCTTTACCTTTCAATATCTTGGAGGTAGCCAATCCATTCGAAGAGAATGGGAAGGACTTCGAATGGCAGGTGCTTCTGCGAGGGCGATGCTCATCGCGGCTGCTGCAGAAACTTGGCAAGTTCCACGGGAAGAAATTACCACTGAGGGTGGATTTTTACATCATAGGAAAAGTGGTGCGTCGGCAGGCTATGGGGAATTGGCATCTGCTGCAGCGAAAATGGAAGTGCCCGAAGAAGTTCAATTGAAAGATGTTGGGGATTTTAATATCATAGGAACTTCCCAAAAAAATGTAGACGGCCAAAAAATTGTAACCGGAAAACCGTTGTTCGGAATCGATACCCATCGCGAGGGCATGCTCATCGCCATGATCGTACATCCTTCTGCCTTTGGATTAAAGCTAAAGTCCATTGACGATAGCATGGCAAGAAATATGCCCGGAATCAAGGACATTTTCACCATCAACGTTTTTAACGACGGATATGAAAAGGCTTTTTTTGATACGCGGACCTTCAATGAAGTGGCGGTTATTGTCGGTGATTCCACCTGGGAGGTCATGAATGCCAAGAAAGCCTTAAAATTGGAATGCGAACCCATTGAAAGTTCAACGGAGTCCCGGGACCGATTTGGCCGAAAATGGCAAGAGCATACGCCGGCTGGATTGGAAAATACAAGCGCACATTATGCTCAAATGGACGCCATACCTTCAAAAAAAGTAGAAGTAAGACGGCGGGACGGTGACCCCGAAACTGCCTTTAAAAGAGCTGCAAAAATTATAGAGGCCACGTATACCGCACCTTTTTTGTCCCATAATTGGATGGAACCCATGAATTTCTTTTCCGATGTGACTGCGGAAAAGGCGGAACTTATCGGACCCTTACAAAAACCTGAATTGACCGAGCAAACCCTTTCGGCACGTTTAGGAATGCCGCTCGAAAATATCGATATTCAAATGACCCGGTTGGGTAGGGGCTATGGTCGAAGATCGTATGCCCATTGGCTAGTGGAGGCCGCACTCATATCCCAAAAAATGAACGCCCCTATAAAACTGGTCTATACCCGCGAAGACGATATGACCGATGGGATTTATCGACCTGCTTATCAGGCAAAATATCGTGCGGGTCTGGATACGGATAACAAATTGATCGCATTCCATGTGAATACTTGGGGTATTCCTCAAAGTCCGTTACACCAAGACCGCTTTCCTCCAGGTGCCGTGGATAATTATCTGGCAGAGGATTGGACCATCGACACCAATCTTACCGTGGGTTCCTTCAGGGCACCCAGTTCCAACTTTATGGCCTGTGCGGAACAGTCCTTTTTGGATGAAGTTGCTGAAGCGGCCAATAAAGACCCCATTGATTTCCGATTGGAATTACTGGAACGTGCCATCACCAATCCCCTAGAAGGAAAAACCAATGATTATGACCCTTTACGATATGCCGGCGTTTTAAAATTGGTCAAGGAAAAATCAAATTGGGGGAATTCGGATGACGGCTTGTCGAAAGGAGTGGCTGCCTATTTTTGCCACAACTCTTATGCCGCCCAAGTGCTGGAAATGCGTTGGGAAAACAATCAACCCATTATCGAAAAAGTGACCTGTGCTGTCGATTGTGGTATCGTCGTAAATCCCTATGCGTCGACCAATTTGGCCGAAGGAGGAATCGTTGATGGTATTGGTACCTCACTTTATGGCGAACTAACATTTGTAGACGGTATGCCCCAAAAGAACAACTTCGACACCTACCGAATGATACGTATGGGAGAAGCACCAAAAGAAATCGCTGTGCATTTTATAAAAAGAGACGTTAACCCTACTGGCCTCGGAGAACCAACCTACCCCCCTATTTTTGCGGCATTGGCAAACGCTTTGTATAAAGCTACCGGAAAACGCCACAATCATCAACCATTTCTTACCAAGGAAAATACAATCGGATAGCAAATTTATTAGAAAAGAGATAGTTTCAAATTAGGAACGTGGCTGTTGCAGAACTCCAATAAACATCATTTTTTGCTTTTACCAATGAGCGGAAATCCGTAAATTGAAGGTATGCAAGGCAAAAAGAATTATACCGAAAAACTGTTCCTCAGCTTCCAGTTGTCGGACCGGGTCCCGAAGGAA
>NZ_FNAO01000035.1 GCF_900101815.1 Pricia antarctica | reverse complement strand
GTGGCCGTTGCAGAAGTGCTCTGTGCGTAAGATATTGACCCGAGTAGGCTGTTTTTACGGAGCCTTCAGGGGGACCGGTCTTGATTGGATATACTGGCGAATAATGGTCAGGCAGCCTTGTAGGGCGTCCATAATCGTCTTGAAAACACCAATGGAGGGTTTCCTTCCCCCTTTCTTTAGGTACTTTTTCAGGTTGAAGGCGATTGCCGCCATGAGCATGACCTTATGCGCACCGGCCTTGCCCAGTACGCCTATTTTTCTCAGACCGTAGAACTGGGTCAGACTACCGAACACGGGCTCCACCGTACTTTGCCTAAGGTTTTTCATTCGTTTGCCCCTTTCACTGTGCTGTCTGGCGTAGGCCCTCAAGTATTGCTCGTCATAGATCGTTCTGATTATCTTTTTGCATTTTGTATTCGGCACACATTGGGGTTTCATGGGGCAGGCCTTGCAGTCCTTCGGTGCCGCCCAGTAGTTTTTCAGTACGCTCCCGTCCCTGTTGGTATAGAATGCCTTGAAGGGCAGGGGCCTGTTCATCGGGCATCTATATTCGTCCCTTTCCTTATTATAGGGAAAGCCTTCTATTTTAGGTTTGTACTTTCCGAAAACGGGTATCCATCCGGTAACCTTCCGTTGTTCGAGAAAATGGTAGTTGGCGCCATTGGAATAACCTGCGTCCGCCAGGAGATCCGTCATTATGAGCTCGTTTTTCCTTAAGCGGTTCTGGACCCGCAGGCCGATATCGGTCAGGTACTGACTGTCCCTGCCGTCTGCAAAGTCCGCTTGGATATGCGAGATGACCCCTTCCGCGGTATCCACTGCCATGCTGCAATGGTAGTTCAATTTTCTGGCCTTGCCCGGCTTTACCGATATACGGGCATCCGGGTCGTGAGGGTTGTAGTGTGTCTTGTCGCTTAACAGGCGTGCCTTCTTGTTGGACGCGCCGATCAGTTGTACCGGACTGTCCCTCAGATTTTGATGGTGCTTCTCCGTGCGCTTCAGCTCATGCTCGGAGCGGAGATTTGTACGGGGGATATGGTTCCTCCGTGCTTTTTAGTAGTTTCGCGATTTTCTTCCGACACTTTTTTCAAGTGGCTCTCCATCGGGGTGGCCGGCATTTTCGGCACTACGCTTTCCATGGACGCGTTCGCCTTTATCGGGGCCGAGTCCACTGCCTGGGTGTGGCCGGACACCATTCCGCTATCGACACACAGGGCGAATACCTTGTTGAACAATGTTACGAACAGGGATTCCGGGTAAAGTTGCCTCGTCCTGCTTATCGTCGAATGCCATGGCAGCTCCTCGTCCAGGTCATAGCTCAGAAAGTAGAGCACGTCCATCCGCATACCGCAGTGCTCCACCAGTTTTCGGTCGGAGGTAATGTTCTCGAGGTATCCCGTGACCAACAGCTTAAAAAAGACAATGGGGTCGATAGAAGGGTTGCCGGTCCTGCCATAGAGTTCCTTAGTATCCTCATAGAGAAAACTCAGGTCGAGCGTTTCGCGGAGCCTTCTGTAAAGGTTTTCCTTTGGGACCCGGTCCGATAACTGGAAACTTAGGAAGAGTTTTTCGGTATAGTTCTTTTTGCCTTGCATACCTTGAATTTACGGATTTCCGCGCATTGGTGAAAGCAAAAATTGATGTTTATCGGAGTTGTGCAACAGCCACG
>NZ_FNAO01000033.1 GCF_900101815.1 Pricia antarctica | reverse complement strand
TGTGCCTGTTGCACAAGTTATGAAAAAAAGCGGTCGTGATCATTGCCGATCCGGGAATCGATCGTAACTTTAGGTATGCAAGGAAAAAAGGGCTACCAAGAGAAACTGTTCGCCAGTTTCCAGTTGAGCGAACGGATACCGGGGAACAATTTTTACAGGCGCCTGAAAGAAGTGCTCGACCTTCGGTACCTCTATCCGCTCACCAAGGGATATTATGGCGGGAGCGGCCAAAAGAGCATCGACCCGGTGGTGTTCTTCAAACTATGTCTGGTGGGCTACCTTGAGAATCTGATCAGCGACCGCAAGCTTATCGCCCACTGTTCTATGCGATTGGACATCCTCTACTTTATAGGTTACGATATCGACGAGGAACTTCCATGGCACAGTACGATAAGCCGGACGCGCCAACTCTTCCCCGAATCGGTTTTCGAGGAGGTATTCACGAAGGTCCTGGGCCTGTGCGTTGAAAAGGGAATGGTCAGCGGCCATACGCAGGCGATAGATTCGGCCCCGGTCAAGGCCAATGCCAGTATGGACACCCTGGAGCTGAAAGTACCCGCGGAAGACCTGGAGGAACACTTGAAAAAGGTTCGTGCCATCAGTGCAATGGACAAAGAAGGGCCCCATCGCAAGAGTAAGGACGATAGGTCGGACAAGGGGCAACGCAGTATAAGTGCAAGCGGAAAGGAGCTGAATGCGATCAAGGGCCGCAACAAAAAATGGGCGAAGGACCAGGACCAACGCCCCGGGGCAGGGAACAAGGGCTCGAAATATACGAGCAACAAAACGCATTACAGTCCCACGGATCCCGACGCCCGGATCAGCGTAAAACCGGGCAAGGCCAGAAAGCTCAATTACCTCTCCCAGCTGAGCGTGGATACGGCGCACCATGTGATCACGGACATCAGGGCCTACCATGCCGACGGCAAGGACAACCAGCAGTTGCAGGATATCGCGATCCGTCTGCAGGGACGGTTATGGAAGGAAGGCCTGGTGTGGGAGAACTGCGTTGCGGACACGGGCTACAGCTCGGGGGAGAACTATGCTTTTTTGGAGGATCGGGGATTGAAAAGCTTCATTCCGCCCCATGGCACGTATAAGGGAGGCCCGGACGGCTTCGAGTATATTGAAACGGCGGACCACTATCTGTGCCCGCAAGGGAAAATAATCCCGTTCAAAAAAGTGTTCCTGGACAGCCGTACCAAGACCAGGAAGAAGGCCTACCGGGCATCGAGCAAGCTCTGCACGGGCTGCCCGCTCCGGGCAAAGTGCCTGGGAAAAGTGAAGGAGAAACAGTTCACCGTGACGTACTATCGGGCCGAGTACGAGCGTAACATAAAAAGGGTGGAAAGCCGGGAGGGCCGCTACATGAAGGGCAAGCGGCAGAGTACGGTGGAACCTGTGTTCGGTACGCTCACCCAGTTCATGGGCCTGCGCAAGATCAACACCATCGGGCTCGCACAGGCGAACAAGGTGATGCACCTCTCGGCCATCGCCTACAACCTGAAGAAGTACCTGAAATTTGTTCAAAAACGTGCGAAAAGCGGGGCAATGGCACTCGCCCTTGCGGCATCGGCAAGAAACGTCCTTAAAAACCTGTTTTGGGCCTTTGAAGCGCACCGAAAAATGACTTTCCCATACTGATCCGGCCACGGAAAAGCTCCTTCAAGAGGCTTGTATAGGTCCGTCCTTCATGATATTATAGGCTTGTGCAACGGTTAC
>NZ_FNAO01000029.1 GCF_900101815.1 Pricia antarctica | reverse complement strand
TCTTGGTCATTCCAATCGCCTTTGCAATATGTCCGATCGCGTTGATTACATCCGCATTGTCGCCTTCTTCCAAAACTGTATTTAGGTACTCCGCTGCAAAAAACGGATATAGTATACCACCTGCGGCGGGTCAAAGTGAACCACCCGCAGCGGGTCAAAGTGAGCATAGCGCAGCGGACGAAAGTGAGCCACTAAAAATCGATTCTATTTGAAGGTTATGTCAATGGTCTTTTTTTGTTAAAAAGATCATGGCCAACAAACAAATAGAAATGCGAAAAGTAAAACGAATATTCAAGCTATATAGCGCTGGCGTCAGCAAGCGCCAAATAAGCAAGCAGCTTGGTCTTTCCAGGAATACGGTAACGAAGTATATAGCGTTCTTTAAGCGTTATAAGTTGACAGCCTATGAAGTCGATGCACTGACCCTTGAAGAGCTGCACAAGCTGTTCCAATCGGAACAACGCACGAAAAGTGAACAGCTACAGACCTTAGAAAGGTACTTTCCCTATTTCGACAAAGAGCTACGAAAAACAGGTGTGACCAAACAGTTGCTTTGGCAGGAGTACCATGCCAAGCACCCTGACGGGTTCCAGCTATCACAGTTCAGGTATTGGTACAGGGAGTGGACCAAGGAGGTCTCCCCGGTAATGCATTTTACGCATAAGGCCGGGGACAAACTGTTCATCGATTACACGGGCAAGAAACTTCATATAGTAGATAAACATACGGGAGAAATACAGGACCTGGAGGTCTTCGTGTGTGTTTTGGGCAGTAGCCAATATACCTATGTGGAGGCCCGCGCAAGTCAAAAGAAAGAAGATTTTATCCAGTGTGTAGAAAATGCACTTTGGTATTATGGCGGTGTACCACAGGCCCTGGTACCCGACAACCTAAGGGCGGCGGTAACCAAAAGTAGCCGTTACGAGCCAAAGGTAAACGAGACCTTTGCCGACTTCGCCGAGCATTACGAAACAGCAGTACTGCCTACAAGAGCCTACAGGCCAAGGGATAAAGCTATTGTCGAGAATGCCGTCCGTATCATTTACACAAGGGTGTTCGCACCTCTTAGAAACCAGACCTTCCATAGCGGGGCCGATCTCAACAAGGCCATTCTAGAACTTTTGGACGTCCATAATAAAATGCCCTTCAGGGGCAGGGAATACTCCCGTTATTCTCTTTTTAAGGAAATCGAAAGTTTAGAATTAAAACCTTTGCCGGTAAAGCGGTACGAGATAAAATTGTACGCCAAGGCAACGGTCCACAAGAACAGCCATATCTACCTGAGCAAGGACAAACACTACTACAGTGTGCCCTACCAACACATAGGCAAGCACGTGAAAATTATATTCTCCAATAGTCTGGTAGAGATTTTTTATAAGGAGGAAAGACTTGCGGCACATGGTCGTGAGAAAAGGAAATATGCCTACACCACGGTAAAGGAACATATGCCCTCGCACCACCGGTTCATAAGCGAATGGAACTCTGAGAAATTCATAGACTGGGCAAGCAATATCGGGGCCCACTGTAAAGAATACATCATAGAGATCTTGGATAAAAAACAGCATCCGGAGCAATCGTACAAGTCGTGCCTTGGGATATTGCACCTGGCCAAAAAGGCAGGCAACGAAAGATTGGACAATGCCTGTAAAAGAGCTTCGGGCTACCAGGCCTACAACTATAACATGATCGATAGGATACTCAAAAAGGGCTGGGACAAACTTGATGAAGACCCGGAAGAGGATATAGAGATTCCCGGCCATAACAATATAAGGGGAGGCAATTACTACAAATAGAAATCATTAAAACCACGAATATGAATACACAAACATTGGAACAAATGAAACAATTAAGGTTCTACGGTATGCTCAGGGCCTTTAACACCAGCTTGGCACCAAATAGCATCGGTTACACCAATGACGAGCTGATAGCCTATCTGATGCAATCGGAATGGGACGATAGGCAGAACAGAAAAATAGAGCGCTTGACCAAAGCTGCCAGGTTCAGGTATAGTGCCGTGATGGAAAATATAGACTATGACGGCACTAGAAACCTGGATAGGAATCAAATACGGCGATTTACGACCTGCGACTTTATCAAGAACCAAGAAAACATCCTGATCACGGGAAGCACCGGATCGGGCAAAAGCTATATAGCCTCGGCAATAGGACATCAAGCTTGCTCCCAGGGCTTCAAGGCGATGTACTTCAATGCCAACAAATTATTTACAATGCTAAAAATATCGAAGGCGGACGGTTCCTATCTCAAACAGATAGACCGACTGGAAAAACAAGACCTACTGATAATCGACGACTTTGGACTAAAAGCACTGGACAACCTGAACAGGCACTCTTTCATGGAAATCATTGAAGATAGACACGGTAAAAGAAGCACCATTATCGCATCTCAATTGCCCGTAGAGGCCTGGCATGAAATAATAGGGGAACAAACCATTGCAGATGCCATTTTGGATAGACTGGTCCATACGGCACATCGAATAAATATCAAAGGAGAATCAATGCGCAAAAAACTGAGAAATAAACACTAATTTTAGACCTCTATAGAATTGGTTTTGAGCAACTGGTTTGCTATGCTCACTTTCATCCGCCCGAGGTGGTTCACTTTGTCCGCCCTATCCAACTCCGCTATCATTTCCTTGCTGTCCAAATAATCCGCTATGTCAAATTTTGAGGTTCCCATGTTTTCTATTTGTTTAATTTTTTCAGGATAGCCT
>NZ_FNAO01000023.1 GCF_900101815.1 Pricia antarctica | reverse complement strand
TGACCTCCCCCCGTTAAACCGGACAGTTTAAAACTAGAGATTTCTGGGTAAATATTGTTTAATATACTTGGAAAAACAGAATTTCAAAACATTTCTACTGGCGTGACATTTGTCAAATTTATAATTTGCCCTTATCAAGGATTTAAAAAAACTTGGTTGTTACCTCGTTAGTAGTATGTTGGGAATAGGGATACTCATTTTCCAAAAACTTCAATTGTTCGTCCCACCATTCATCTGTCTCCATTGCCAAGATCAGATCGGGTTTTTTTTTGTTCGATCAATTCGTGAAGAGGGTGTGTTTTTCTATTGGTCATTTTAACGTTTGACAATAAGATACTAAACTGGTCTTCAGAGGGCTGTGAATCTTTTGCCCAAGGCACATCTATGGGAACAAGGGGAGTATAATTTATCAGGAAAGCACTTTGGAAGAATCAATCCGCTCAACAGCGCAAAACTCAATAGATAGTTATACCATTTCCAATTTCTTGCAAGTATTCAAAATGCTATCAGGCTAATTAATGAAACGATGAAAAATTGGATGCGCGGAAAGTCCAGCGTTTTTAGATAACGGATTTCCGAATTTCTGAAAAAAGAGAGTATAGAGCCAAATGCCGCGGTAACCGCAATTAAATAAATTATGATATTAAGAAATTTTCTTAGGGTGTGTAATTTAAACTCTGTCCGGTTCATTTTTTATAGTATAACACAGCCCTTTATTTTATGGTTTTACTGAACTTGTCAGCGGAACGGAATACTTACTCTTAAGGTGGCCGCCATATAGGAAGCTAAAAGGATGGTTTCCATATAAAATCCAGTACCTACACTAAAGTTATACATTCTATGTATTCCCAATAAAAATAAGGCTGAAAATTTACCGGGGTTATGCCAACGGACAAGAAATAATTGTTTTTGGGCACCGATCTGAATTTACGCACCTTCCCGATTAAACGCCTAGGACAGCAAACCTATCGCTCAAATCACTGCGCGGGGTACGTACATCTTAACTTTTAGGTTTTCAGCAATTATTGATTTCGGAGTGTAATCCTTTTATCACTTTTGACACAATTGCGTATAGCTCGCTCACCGATTGTGGCTTGAGTTCCAAGACTTCATCTTTTAAGTCCCGTTTTGCTAATGTTGCACTTTCCCATCCTACATTTTTAAGCGTGCGCGAGAACACTATGTTCGGAATTTTGTCTATCGCCGTAGCAAACTCGTTCATTGCCTTTTCTTCGGAAGGATTTTCCAAAAGGGTCTGCCAAAATTTCATAAGTTGATATGTAGTCCTGCCATATAGAACTGCGTCTCCCTGACCTAAAAGTTGAGTATAATGTTGATGTATTTCCTCATCGGGTATTCCAGCAGTATGGTAGCAAAACCCGTCAAGTGTTATATTTAATGCTGCGATTAGTTTGCCCATTATCCTTTATTTGAACTTTTAGATATCACGTTGTAGCTATGAAATTATTTATTGATTTCATAAACGTTTGGTAGTAGATAGCCTATTTATGTGTTTCTGCCCTAAGTTGAGTACTAAGACGTTCTTGATATAACGCCTAAGTCAATTTTCTTTTTTGTGAACTTCATTTTTCAACCAATCAAGTTCATTCTTCACTTCCTTAAATACTTTGTTCCAGTGGAAATATTTACCCTCGTTACGATTGTAATGTTGTAACGGAACTGTTTTATATAAATCTGAAGTTAAAAGAGAAACTTGTTCCCAGCAGTTAGTTGCTTTTTCTAAATGATGAATTGCTTGTTTATGAAAATCTTGATTACCACTATTTACAAATTGTTGGTATGCAACAGCCGAACGCAGTTTATGTGCAAAATATAATCCCAGATTAGCCCATGTTAGGATATCGGTTTTTTCGTAAACCAAGTCCACACTATTATCTGTTTGTATAGGTGATACCAAATCAATCGCACGTTTGCAAAAAGTTTCAATCGAATCAGCCATTTCATGCGGTGAAATTTTCTTTGATAATGTGCTATTGCTTTCAATTTTATTTACATACTCTTGCACACTCATCAATAGGGTATCCATGGGAGTTTTTTCGGCAAGTTGTTTAAGTGAAATTAGCTTCATGGTATTTTGATTTTCCAAAATACTCGACATTCCTTCGCTGTACAGTGCATAATCCCAAGTAGCGTCCCAGTAAGAAGCAATGATGAGTGGAACTTTTCCAATGAGCGATTGAGCTTCGAAAAGGGAATTCCCATTCTCCGGGAACCTTGATTCAAATGTATTGGCAAAAAATTCGTCAGGTGTATCAGGATTGTACAGTAAACGTCCCCATTGTTTGTAAAACATCCATTGTCGCTCGAATGCATACTTCCAGCTGCCCTTTTCCCCTGCTGTAAAATAATCTACGGCAGGTATATAAGTTTCTGATCCCACAAAATATCCGGTAACATAATCCTGATTGTTTAATTCTATGTGCTTTCGGATGAAATCTGGCTGGCCCCATCGAAGCATAAAAAAGTCTTCATTTCTTACCATCCATGAAAGTTTATAGTTTGTTGGAGGTGGATTCCAATATGCATCGGTTAGTTTACCACCATGCACTTTAAAAAGATTTGGTGACGAATGCCCATGTGACCAGTTGTACTTTAATTCGATTATTATTGGGCCTTCAAAGACCGTGAGCGTGTCCAGGGTTTTACGTGTTATTTGCTCTACGCTTGCCATTGAATTACTGTCACCTTCACCCTTTGTTAAAGGTACCCGATGTATAAACTTTATTTTACGAGAAGCCTCTCTAGCTCCCTTAATATATCCATCCAATAACCATTGTTCCCGTTCTTCCGCACCCATACCAAACATGGCTTCACCCAAGGTTATTCCAAGGCCGGTCAGGTCTGGATATTCATCGATAACCTGTTTAACACTTTCACGGGTATAATCTTTAATAATGGCTGATGTGTCACCGTCGGTAAAATAATTGCCGTCGATGCTGTAAGTAGCCACATTGTGGGCTTTAGCAAACTCGGGCGAAACAAATATATTCCAATTCACAAGGTAAGTTTCTATCCCCCTGTCTTTGGCCATTCTAAATAACGTGGTCCAAAATTGCCTCCATTCTGCAAATTCTTCATTGCTCATTGAATTGGCTTCAGGGTATGATTTTGTTCTTACCAAATAATTAAATGGGTGCAGATTCCAAAGTGTCAGTTTATTAAACCGGTTTTCCACCATCATGTCCAGAAATGATTTCCAGAATACTGTATCCCGGCAAGTTTCATAATGAAGTTGAAGTGCTTCACTTCTGCGGTAAGATGACCAGGGCAGGTTGAATTTAATAGCTCTGAAACTGTAATGTGGACTCTCATCAACGTGAGAAAGCTCTCTTTTCCCTTGCTCAAGCTGTTCTCTTACATGATTTAGGCCATAAACCGTACCTGTAGAACCTCCTGCTGTGATATTTATATTTTTACCACGTTGCCTGATACTGTAGGCGTCCTCTGAAGTTAGAGAAGTATCGATTTTTCCACTTATAATCAAATCGGGATCTGCTGCCGAAATTTCAATATTTTTCTCGGTAACCATTTCTTCAAATTTTCCAACGGCTAGTTGAACCGGAGTTTCATCGTTGTTAATTTGTAAATCAACTTTTAGATTGTTGTCAGTACATGATGCAACAAAAACAAATGTAATAATTGATAAAATTCCATAATAGGTTTTAATTCGCATAATTTAGTCTTTATAAGTATTACAAGTCTTTCGATTAACTTTTAAGTGTTTTTTTATTAGCCCCCACTTCTGCAAAATTTTTTATTATATCTGATATATCCATGATATTGCTTTCCACAATAACGGTCTTTATATACTGACCTCTGTTATTATAGACCCCGAAGCATATAAAAAGGGTGATGCTAAAATGAGTAAATCTTAAAAAAACGAGATTAATTTAGTAGTTGAAATAAAAAGAAAACGAGATTAACTAAATATCTGCATGTTTTCTCTTAATGTCCTATATAATTTCTTCATTTGGGTTCTCACCGTATTTACAGAAATTCCCAGGGAATCTGCTGCAGAATTATATTTGAGAAGATTCATAACACTGAATGCAAATACGTTCTTACATTTACGTTCTTACATTGAGGAGGCAGTTTGTCCATTTCCTGTTGAAGTTTGAGATTCAATCCTATATTCTCAATTTCTACATTCTCCTCCAGAGTCATCCTTTTTGGCTCTATTAAATCCTTTTTTTTATTCTGACCACAAATATCAGGCTACTATTTTTAACAGATTTTCAAATCTAAATATAGACTTTAAGGTAGAAAATACTAGATGATTTACCTTTAATCAATAATTTTACAAACACATCCTGAACTATATTCTGCGAAAGATCTGGACATCACACATAACCAGATGAAAGCATGCAAAATTCTCATAGTACTGCTTGAACACGAGTACTATGTCCTTTCGGTAGCTGCTGTCCTTAGTCAAGTTTGGTTTATTATAGCATAGGTAACCGTTGCACAACCCCATTATTCCGAGAAGACGAAAGTCATATGGCTCTTTAAGAATATTTCATCTGACCGGTCAGTGGTGGAAAGCCATTTTTTGCTGCTTTCCAAAAATCGCGGACAGGTTTTGAAGGCGTTTTTACCGATGCGGCCTAGGCGAGCGCCATTACCTCTCCCTTCAACCGTTTTGGTCAAATTTGAGGTGTTTTTTCAGGTTATAGGCAATGGTGAGAGTCACATCACCTTGTTTGCCTGCTTAATTCCAATCGTATTGATTTTGCTGAGGCCCATTAACTGGTTCAAAGTTCCTAAAACAGAATCTACAGTGCTTTGCCGCTTGCCCTTCATATACGGACCCTCTGCTTTCACACGTTGGATATTTCGTTCGTATTCGGGTCTGTAGTGGAACAGTGTTTTTTGTGATTTTGCAATTTCGAATTTTTAAAGTTCATCACTAAATCGAAGAGTTAGGTTTTTCAATAATGAAATATATGACGTCTAATTCGGTGCCGGGGCAGTAAAGAAACTGATTAGGGAAATCGAAAACGCCAAAAAATAGGTCAAGACAGTATGCCTGTTCCTTTCCCCGTTTCTGGTTAAATGCTAATCGGACTCCATTCCAACGGTATCGATATGAAGTTGACCACCACGGAAACCATCAAGGACTTCTACGGGTATTTGTAACGCACCATACCCGAGTTTATCCGTCAGGAAGTCCAAATCGATTAGGTAGCAGGGCGGACCGGGAACAAATGGATGACCATGGCCCGGATATTTTACGGACCTGCCATCGGCCTTTTTATTGGTTTTGTTATCCCGAACTACTGGTTAAAGGATATGAGACTTCTATGGCTGTTGATCCATTATTGCTTTTCTGTTTGGTTGCCAGACATAACAGAAAAAATCCAACGCAAAAGGATCAATTCTATAGAAACAATCAGCAATTTCGTTTTCAAACGGTCCTTTCCATAAGTGAAAACGGCATTAGAACTACGTATCTGGCTAGTAAAATTTATATCATAAATGATGAGATTGCCAACCTCGAATCCCTGAACTTTACCGGTGGCGTTATCACGAGCAACAATGAGACAAGCATACATGTGAACGATGCCCCGTCCGTGCAAAATTAGTCGAGGAGTTCGATTATCTGATGAACGGGTCCGATATGCCAGAGGTCGATTTACATAAATTGGACAGTCTGTTGTATCGGGAGCTGACAAGTTGAGAATTCAATTTTTTAATGAAATCGGGTATAATAGGATTTCGAAGGATGGTCATTTTCGGTATTCAAAATTTCCGCTTGCTTGAAAGTATAAAATGTCTTCGGATTAAATACACTTCGGTTTATGAAATAAATCGGACTGAAGCCAAACTTAAGAGAGATATAATTCTTCCAGGTCGATTTGGTAGGCATTTCAGTCATCTAGCCTTTTATTTCCTCGGTATTCTAAAATCATAGTTACTGTCTTGTGTCCTATTGCTTGTTGTTGCGGACATAGTGCAGTACCACCATCTGCCTGGTTAAAGGTTCTTAAAAAAGCTATATTCCTTTAATCGCAAATCTCTATTTT
>NZ_FNAO01000010.1 GCF_900101815.1 Pricia antarctica | reverse complement strand
ACAATGGACGTCAGGGTATTGGGCACTAAATTCAATATTATGGCATATCCCGAGGACCGGGAAATAAATACCGTTCTGGTCGAAGGCTCCGTCAGCCTTTACAGTTCCGAAAGCGGCTATGACCCCAAAAAAGCCGATAAGCTCGAGCCGAGCTATAAAGCGACCTGGGACAAGTTTTATGAAAGAATGGACGTTGAGAAAGTGGACACGGATATCTACACGGGATGGATTGATGGGAAACTGGTACTCAAGGAAATGTCCTTTAAAAACATCGTGCCTAAATTGGAGCGCTACTATAATGTAAGCATAGACAATACATATGAAGCCCTAAACAATGAAGTCTTTACGGCCACTTTTGATATAGAGACCATTGATGAAGCGTTAAGAATATTTGCCGAGGAAACTCCTTTCCAATATAAATTCAACAAGGACCGGATTACTATATACCGACCAAACACTAAATAATTAATATAACCGCCTATGCATTAGACCATTAAAAAAAATCGTATCAATAAAAAATTGGTCGTTTGTCATGTAAAAAAAATCGGAAAATGCTCTAACATTTTCCGATCAGTGATAATCGACTAGTAGCAGTCAACAAAAAACTTTACAAAAATATGAAAAATTATGATGAAAAGGGCTTTTTTAAGCCCTGTTCGCTAAACCTCAATCTATCTATGAAACTAACCGCTATTCTTCTGTTAGTTTCTATCTTCTCCGTTGAAGCGAGCGTATATTCCCAGAAAAACAAAGTCACCCTAGATCTTGAAAGGGTGCAAACGAGAAGGGTACTGGAAACGATAGAGTCTCTAACCGACCTGAAATTCTTTTACAACAATAAAAATATTGATGCCGAAAGGTTGGTCTCGATAAGGGTTGTAGATAGACCGGTATCGGAGGTGTTGGATATTATGTTCGAAGGTACCGCAATCTATTATATCCTGCGAAAAAGACAGGTGATCCTTAAGCTCGGAGATATCGGGAAATTATCTTCGAAGAATAGCGGGGACCGATCATCGATCATTGATGAAGAAACGGTCCAGCAATCCGTTTCCGGTACCGTAACCGATGCAAACGATGCGCCCCTGCCTGGCGCCAACATTCTTGAAAAAGGAACTATAAATGGCGTACAATCCGATTTTGACGGTAACTTCTCGATTGAAGTTTCCGATGAAAATGCCACGTTGGTGGTTTCCTATATCGGATTTGCCAAAAAAGAAGTGCCGTTGAACGGAGAAACTACCTTGAATATCGTATTGGAGGAAAGTGCTGCAAGTTTAGAGGAAGTCGTAGTGATTGGATATGGTACTCAGAGAAAAAAAGACCTTACTGGTTCCGTTGCAGTGGTAAAAGAGGAAGACATCAACGCTTATCCTTCTACTAATGTAATGCAGTCATTATCGGGAAGAGCGGCAGGGGTGCAGATACTCCAAAATAACGGCTCTCCTGGAGCCGATGTAAGTGTCCGTATTCGTGGTACCAACTCCGTACAGGGAAGTAATGAACCTTTATATGTGGTGGATGGCTTTCCATTAAACGGCAACCCGGCGCAGTTACTTAACAACAGTGATATTGAATCTATGCAGATTCTTAAAGATGCATCTGCTACTGCTATTTATGGCTCACGCGGTGCCAATGGGGTTGTTATTATTACCACTAAAAGAGGTAAGTCCGGGGCCACTAAGGTTGATGTGGAATTAAGTTCCAGTATTCAAACTATATCCAAGAAGTTGGACCTCATGAATGCCTATGAGTATGCTACTTTATACAATGAAGGGGCAGTGAATGATGGTGTTCCTCTCCGTTTTACTGATGCAGAAATTCAAAGTTTTGGCAAAGAAGGAACAGATTGGCAGGATCTTATTTTTAGGGATGCTCCGATGAGCAATACTTCGGTAAATATTAGCGGAGGAAATGCAAAAACACAGTTTTCACTTTCAGGAAGTGTATTTAAACAGGATGGTATTATTATCGGAAGCGATTATAACCGTTATTCCGTACGTACTACTTTAAACCATGATATCAGCAGCAAACTTAGTGTAAGCCTAAGTAGCACGCTTACCAATATACAAAGTAACCGCAAGAATAGCGGCGGAGGAAGCAGGGGCACTGGGCTTATCTCAGCTATTTTATCGTCACCGCCAATATTAAAGCCTTATAATGATGATGGTACTTACACGGTACTGGGCGAAAGTCAGTATCCGTTTATTGCTACTGTTATGGTTAACCCGCTGAACTTTATTTATGAGGAAACTGATGTATTAAAAGCAAACACCGTACTAACAAATGCAGCAGTAAGCTATAAACCGGCTAAGGATCTTACCATTAAAATATCCGGTGGCATTGAAAACACTGATGACAGAACTGATAGGTACACAACAACTAAATTTTACAACTCACAGGGTGCTGCAAATGTGCGTACCACACAGTTCAGAAGTTTATTGTCTGAAAATACGGTTAGTTACAATAAATATTTTGGTAAGCATCGTATTGATGCACTCGCAGGTTTTACTTATCAAAATTTTATTGAAACTTCTTCTGAAGGAAGTGGAAGGGGTTTTATAAACGATATCAGCCAAACCCATTCATTGCAGGCTGCAAGTACGCTGGGTATTCCGCAGTCATCTTATGTGAAATCAACATTAATGTCTTATCTCGGGCGTTTAAATTATAGCTATAACGATAAATATCTTGCTACTGTAAGTTCCAGATATGATGGCGCATCAAAGTACAGTGAAGGAAACAAGTGGGGTTACTTTCCATCAGGATCATTGGCATGGAGAGTTTCGGAGGAAGATTTTTTTAAGAATATTTCTGGTATCTCTGACCTGAAACTGCGGGCTGGATGGGGTTTGACCGGTAGCCAGGCAATTGATGCTTATGCCACACTGAATCTATTAAATTCTGCTAAAACGGTTTTTAATGATGGGCTTTATACAGCCTATGCACCCAGTATCCGACTGCCCGGCGATTTGAAATGGGAAACCACAGAAACAGTGGATATTGGAGTGGATATTGGATTACTTGAAAACAGGCTTACTGTTACTGCCGATTATTATAATAAAATAACACGCGATTTACTCAATTTGGTTCAACTTCCATCATCAATGGGATTCTTAACAACTATTCAGAATGTTGGAAAAATGCAGAACAGGGGATTTGAAATAGGAGTTGATGCCAATATTTTAAATGGTGGTTTTACGTGGGATGTAAATGCTAATATTTCTTTCAACAAAAACAAAGTCTTAAAACTTTATGGTGGAGAGGACATTTTCGGTGGCAGAGTTAGTGTAACTGCGGTACAGGATAATGTTAATATACTTCGGGAAGGCCGTCCGATAGGCCAGTTTTATGGATATGTTGAAGACGGCTATACCACCGAAGGAAAAATTAAGTATAAGGATTTGAATAATGATGGTACCATTACGAATACCGATAAAACTTATATAGGTGACCCCAATCCTGATTTTATTTATGGCTTGAATTCATCCATGACTTATAAAAATTTCGGCTTTACTTTTTTTATACAGGGTGTGCAGGGTAATGACATCTATAACGTTAGTTCCATCAACAGCACATTAGACTATGGCCTGGGATTAAATATGCCCAGGGATGTTTACCTCAATCACTGGACCCCAACTAATACCACCAATGCAAAATATCCACAGTTTGCCGAGAATTCGGTTTCACTTGCTTCAGACAGGTTTGTAGAAAATGGATCTTTTATGCGGCTTAAAAATATACAGTTAGCGTATAATGTGGACGATAAAAAGCTCGGTGTTTCATGGATAAGAAACATACAGTTATATGTAAGCGGTCAGAACCTTTTAACGGTTACTAAGTATTCCTGGTGGGATCCTGAAGTGAATTCAAGTGGTGGACCAAATTCAATTGATCAGGGCTTCGACGTTACCAGTTATCCAAATTCTAAGTCAGTAACTTTGGGTATACGGGCCGGTTTTTAATCTAAAAATTGCCTGCTGTTCTAAACATAAATAGTTTCTTTTAAAAAAATAAATGATGAAAAATAATAATAACAAATCAAATTACTTTGCAAAGCATTTTTTAAAAAGTTGGAATGCCATCATAGCAGTTTTCCTGTTAATGATAATATTGGGTTCCTGCGAAAAAGCATTAGTAGAAGAACCCAAGTTCTTGTCGGGAGAAACATTTTACAATACTGTTGAAGAAGTGGAAGGAGCCGTAAATGCTATTTACCCTCCATATAACAGCAGCTTTAGCCTTGCTGACTATATATCGATAAGTGAATCATATTCAGATTATTTAGTGGGAAGAAATACTTTTTTTGGCGATTTCCAGGGTTTAACTACAACAAACACCAGCCGTACGGCTGGTGCCTGGGATCAGTTTTATCTAAGTATAAGAAATGCTAACTTGGTTATTAACCTTGCGCCACAAGGAAAAAATATCTCTCAGGCAGATATTGATAAATATGTTGGCGAAGCAAAGTTCATGCGGGCATTCGCCTATTTTCAACTGGTAAAAAATTGGGGCGGTGTGCCATTGCGTGTAGAAACAAATATGCTTGATGTTGATCTTAAAAGAAGTACTGCCCAAGAAACTTATGATTTGATTATTGCAGACCTTTTAGATGCCGAAGCAAAACTTCCTGAAACTGCAGCTGTTGCCGGAAGACCATCTAAATACGCCGCTAAAACACTGCTTGCTGATGTTTATCTTCAAACAGGTAATTATACCGGCGCAAGAGATAAAGCAGGTGACGTTATCAGTTCAAATAAGTATGCGCTGGTACCTATTAAAACAGTTGATGATTTTCAGGAAATATTTGGCCCTGATGTAGTAACAACTTCTGAGGAAATATTCTATACAAAAGGTACCCGGCAAAGTGGTCTTGGAACTCCGTTTGTAATGCATGTAAATCACTCAAGTAATGGGTTTCATGGTGCCGGTGGATGGTTTATTCTTTACTCATGGTCCACAACACCTTATTATACCGGTTGGGATGATAATGATAAGCGTAAGGAATTGTGGTATCCTCTTGATATGGGCCTGGTCGGAAAGACCATGATGAATAAAAAGTTTATAGATCCGCTCGCACCAAGTAGCTCAGGCGCAGGTAACGATATACCATGGTACCGCTATGCAGATGCACTGATGATATATGCTGAAGCAGAGGCAAGAATAGAAGGCCCAACTGCACAAGCTATGGAAGCGCTTAACCAGGTGCATCGCCGGGGTTATGGTTATGATCCTAAAACACCTTCTCCTGTAGATTTTAAATTGGCCGATTATAATGCGTCCAGTTTTCTCGACTTAGTAGTAAAAGAATATGGCTACGAATTTCAGTTGGAAGGCAAACGCTGGAGTGAACTGAAACGCACCGGAAAAGCACAGGAAATTATTCTTGCTATGAAAGAAATAACAATTGCTCCAAAAAATTATTTATGGCCAATACCAATATCTGAAATGAACTTTAATAAGGCACTTGATCCTGTAAAAGATCAGAATCCCGGATACTGATCGGTACTCATTAACAAAAGAACGTTTTAGTTAAAATAAAAAGATAGCTTCTAAAAAACATCCCTGTGGGCAGTAAAAAAAATATTTTCATTGGGCTTGCTGTTATAATAATTATCGCACTCATAGTGATATTTTTTTCTAAAAGCAAAAAGGCTTATCCGGTAGATGAGCAAACGCTGACAAAAGGAAAAAATCTTTTTAGTACACAATGCCTCTCCTGCCATAGTCTTTCGGAAGAAGGTATGGGGCCCCGGCTTGGAGGTGTTACAACTGTACTTTCAGAACAACATCTACTTGATTTTATTCATAATCCGGCAGCTATCATTGCATCCGGTGATGTACGTGCCAACAGCTTGCAGAAACGTTACAATCAGGTAATGCCTTCTTTTGATTTTTTGAAAGATGATGATGTTAAATCCATACTTGCTTATATAGATAATGAATCAAAGCTTGCAAAAATAGAGCCACTGAAAGTTGATACTGCTGCAGCTAATAAAAACCAGGTAAGGGAAAAATACGCTCCTGATATTAAAAAGTCCGGCCTTGTTATACAGCTGGAAGATTTTATAAAAATTCCAAGAGCAGACGGCAGTCCGCCCGACAAAGGTATTGCTACTTTAAGAGCTTATCCTGCCGGTGACGGAACACTTTTTGTAAGTGATCAGATGGGAATTATTTATAGAATAGAAAACGGCAAAGCAGATACTTTTCTTAATGTAAGAGCTGCATTTCCCGATTTTATTTTTACGCCGGGAATTGGCACCGGCCTTGGCAGTTTCGCGTTTCATCCCGACTTCTTGCGCAATGGATTAATATACACTACCCATGCAGAACAGTTTATTGGCAAGCCAACCGATTTTCAGTTTGCCGATACTTTTGAACCAGGTTTGCAATGGGTACTTTCCGAATGGAAGATCAACGATATCAAAGCACATAAATTCAAAGGTTCCAGGAGAGAACTGCTTCGTATAAACACACCAACAACTGCTCATGGTGTTCAGGATATTTCTTTTGTTCCAACAATCGATAAAAAAAATCCGGATTATGGAATGCTATTTCTCGGTATAGGCGATGGCGGTTCTAATAATATCAAACGTCCAGACCTGGTCCATAACAAGCAATCTTTACTGGGAACCGTTATCCGCATCAATCCATTGGGAACAAACAGTAAGAATGGTCATTATGGTATTCCGCCCGATAATCCTTTTGTAAAAGATTCCGATCCTGCTACAAGAAAAGAAATATGGGCTTATGGCTTTCGCAATCCGCACCGCATGGCATGGGATATAAAAAATAATAGAATGCTGCTAGCAGATATTGGTGAATCCAATATTGAAGAGGTGAATGTAATCGAAAAAGGTAAAGATTATGGATGGCCTGTGCGGGAAGGTAATTACAGAATTGCAACTAAGGAAGATCTTAAAGCAATTTATCCTTTAAATGATTCGGAGCGTGCTATGTATGCTGCACCTTTTGCGGTATTTGATCATACAGAAGGCCATGCAATCAGCGGCGGGTATGTATATGAAGGAAAATTGGATGCTTTAAAAAATAAATATGTTTTTGGTGATATTGTAACCGGAAAATTATTTTACGTGAACATGGATGGTCCGTTGTCCGATTCATCGGTCTATGATTTGTCAATTGTTGAAAACAATACGCCTACAGATCTTATGCAGCTCAATAACACCCAAAGAGTGCATCTAAGAATTGGTTACGATGTTTATGCAAATGAATTGTACATCATGGCTAAAAATGGTATGATCAGAAAAGTAACTGACGCTTATATAAAAAAATGATTACACAAAGAGAGTGCTGAACTTCATCAAAATCCATCATTGTAATGAAAAGAATAAGAATAATAATTACAGCTGTTTTATTAATTGTTTTTTGCAGTCACACATCTTTGTTTGCGCAGCCTGAAAAGGCATGGAATACTATTTTTGATGGAAAAACCTTTAAAGGTTGGACCATTGTCGATTCGCCAGCCAACGTGGTTATTAAGGATAGCGCTTTTCTCATTCACATGACCAAAAACACCAGCAGGCATGTATTTGTCCGCACTAAAAAAAAATACAAAGACTTTATACTTGAACTTGAAGTTAAGCGGGATACCAGTTTTGATTCAGGCATCCTTTTTCGAACTATTAAATCACCTGATACCGCCGCAGTAAGCCTTTACGGATACCAGATTAAAATAGACCCTTCATTGACACGCCGATGGACTGGTGGTATATTTCTTGATTTTGGCAGCTATGTCACTTGGCTGCATCCACTAGAAGGTGATGTACGCGCCCAGCAAGCCGAACGCGTTGGTGAATGGAATCGCTTTCGTATTGAGGCTATTGGGGATCGTATTAAAGTATGGGTGAATGGCATTCCTACAACCAATATGATTAACTCAAGGTATAAAGAAGGTTTTATTGCTCTCAAAATTCATTATCTGAAAAATACCGAATGGAATGATCAGATGCAGGCAATGTTTAAAAATATCCGCATCATCAGTAAAAATGCTTCTAAGTATTCACGTGGCATAGATATTCCGGTTAAGGAAACAGAATGAATGGTGTAAAGTAATTCCCTGGTTTTTTATTGGATTATAATGATGGTTAATACAGTTAAAAAAAAGAACTAATGAAGATTCATTTTTTACAGATATTAAACGGGAGCTCTTTGCCTGAAAAAGTAAAGCGGTTAATAGTAGTCTGTATTCTATTTGTTATATCAGCTACGCTTCAGCCGGTTTCATCACAAACAGCTGGGGTTTGGAAGTCCTTATTCAACGGTAAAAATTTGGATGGATGGACGATTACAGGAGGTGATGGTAAAGCAAGGGTTGAAAATGGTTGCATTGTGCTTAACATGAAAGCAAATACAAAGGAACATACTTTTTTGCGTACCAATAAAATCTATAGGGATTTTATTTTTGAAGTGGATTGCAGGCGGGATACTGCATTTCAATATGGGATTTTATTTCGTGCACAAAACGCTCCGGATACTGCGCATGTGAGATTAAATGGCTATCAGGTAAAAGTGGATCATACTGCACGAAACTGGACTGGCGGCATTTTTGATGACTTTGGTACAAGCTGGAACTGGCTTTATACATTACAGCAGGATAAGCGTGCACAGCATGCAGAAAAACGGGTTGGGGAATGGAACCGCTGGAGAATAGAAGCTATTGGAAATGAAATAAAAGTTTGGCTCAATGGAATACCAACAGCTCACCTGGTTAACTCCAAATACGATGAAGGTTATATTGCTTTTAAAATTCATTTTTTAGGTAACAATCCCGAACGCGAAAAGGCAAGTTCATGGTTTAAAAATATCCGTATTATTGATGTGAATGTGCCACAATATGCCATGAAAATCGATATACCTGCAAAAGAAATAAAGGAGGAGGTAAGTGTTGCATTTGATACAGCATGTAAACCTCTGGCTTTTGGTGTTGACAGGTTGCAAAAAGCTTTTCAAAATTCAGGTCAGCAGGTTATAGCAACTAATATAACGGCAAATCCGGCACAGGATATTTCGGTCATCATATCCAAAGCGGATACCTCCATAAAGAAGGAAGGCTTCCGCATAAGTTTTTTAAATAAGAAATTACGCATTACTGCCATTGATACAACCGGCGCCATGTATGGATTGCTTGAAGTTGCAGAACAGATCCAATTGGGAAATGTATGGCAGGAAGTCAAAGCGAAAACCGTTAACCCTCATTTTGCAGTACGCGCCATCAAATTTAATCTTCCTTGGTCTTCTTACCGCTCAGGCCCCGCTATGGAGGAGAATATGGAGCTATGTAAAGACCTTCATTTCTGGCAGGCATTTTTAGATCAGATGGCAGACAACAGGTTCAATATACTTTCCTTATGGAACATTCATCCATTTTCATTTATGGTTAAGCCTGTCAATTTTCCGGCAGCTAATAATTTTTCGGATGAAGAAATGAAAGAACGGAAACATTTTTTCACATCCTTGTTCCGCATGGCAAGAGAGCGTGGCATCGAACCATTTATAGTAAACTGGAACATTGCTGTATCTCCTGAGTTTGCCAAGGCCTATGGTGTAAAAGAAAGAAACGATACTTCTGCAATTGTAAAACAATATACCCGGGAAGTGGTAACGCAGGTGATTAATGAATATCCTGATCTGGCAGGTATTGGAATTACACTTGCTGACTGGATGAGCAACTTCAAAACAGCAAACGGCGATTTGCCAGATATGACGCCTAAAGATCGCGAAGACTGGATAGAAGAAACTGTGGTAGCAGGAATTAAAGCCGCCAACAGGCCCATTAAGTTGCTTCATCGTTCTGTGTTGTCGTCTGACCCTCTTGAAATGAGGCGTGTGATCAACAATGCTGATCTTCCTGACACCACTTTGGTAGAAGTGAAATTCAACTGGTCTCATGGTCACTCCACGCCGGTGCTGGCTATGACGCACGATTCACATTCTGGAAAAAAAGACGACGGCTACTGGAATCCGCTTCCTGTTAATTACAGAATTGAATGGATGATCCGCAATGAAGATTTTTTTATACTCCGTTGGGGACAGCCCGATTTTATAAGGGCACACATTGCTGAAAATACACATGATTTTGTAAACGGTTATTTTGTTGGATCGGAAGGATATATTCCTGCAAAAGATTTCTCTCATATTGACAACAACCATCGCAACTGGGATTATGCATTTCAAAAACAATGGTTGTTTTATAAACTATGGGGGCGGCTGTTATACGACCCTTCAACTCCTAATGAAGTGTTTGAAGAAGGCTTTAATACAAGGTATGGTAACGGCGAAGGACCGCGTTTACTTACAGCTTATACCGAGGCAAGCCAAATGCCTTTAAGCTTGGCCTCTTTTTTCGCTGCCACATGGGATTACACCTTGTATTCCGAAGGATTTCTTGCTCCATTTGCTGCAAATGCAGGCTTGCATGATACAGTGTCTTCTTTTATTTCGGTAGATGAACTAATTGATCATCCGGTATTAGATCCAAAGTTTATATCAATAGCCGATTATGTAAAAGCAATGGATGAAAATAAAACGCTAACATCAGATAAGGTAACTCCTTTAATGCTGGCCGATTCGCTCGAACTGGCTGGCAGGGATGTATTAAAGCTTGTTAAACCTTTGCAGACAGCTTCAGTAACGCCATTGGCATGCGAGCTGGACGATCTTGAAACCTGGGCATATTTAAGTCTTTATTTTGCCGATAAACTGCGGGCAGGAGTGGCATTACAGGAGTTCAGGCGCACAGGAAATAAATTACAACAGGCGAACGCTGTTACTTTGCTTGGTAACTGCCTCATTTACTGGGAAAAAATAAGTAAAATAACTTCTTCTCATTATAAAGAAGTCCCTTACCTGGAAGGATATAAATCGTCATCAAACAGTTTTAAAGATGCAAAGTATTTTTCTTGGACTAAATATACGCTGCAGGCTGAACGCGACATTAATATTGCAAAAGGGGCAAGACCTTTTTAATAAGTCGGTTAAACTAATACAAAGATTAGTTGAAATGTTTTTGTCACTAGTTGGTACATATTCGATATCGAATATATTGACGGGAATATTGGACTGGGTAGCTCCTTTACAAGAACCTTTTTGGTAGAAAGTCAGTATGTTGGTCCCTTTAAGGAATAATTATAGCGGAAGGGTTACCCGTTCCATGGATTTTTTGGAGTTGTTTGAACCGGCTGCTCTCCACTAGCCCCTGTTTAAAGTCTATGTAAATGATTTTAAATAGCTTAAGGATTTGGCTAAGACTCAGAATTAGGACATAAACTAAAGATAAAATGAACAAATATTTTTTTGAATGCTTAACAATTATTCTATTACTGGTTTCCTGTACCGATTCCGAGAAAAAACTGACTTTGGATATCCAAAATAGTTTACAGAATCCAACTATTAAATATGCCTCAAACGAATTCAAAACCAAGTTGGACACAACGAAGGTCGAATTTAAGTCTAGGGAACCGGACTGGGTAATATCCACCAAACTTGATAGCTCGTTGGGTGATGAGTGTCGAAACCGTTTTTTTTATCGGGATGGACTGCCCGGGCTTTAATGAAGGCGGACGGTTAGGTTCGTTTATGGTTCCGGCTGGCGACACGAACCAAGGTGCTGGTTTCGGTACATCTTTTATTAATGTCGATTTTGCCGAAACCTATGGCGAAGATGATATTCGCTCTTCAAACAACATTGCAAAGCACAATGCCAACAATTGGACTCCAGAGGAGGGCATGAATAATGAAGAGGCCTGGTCTTTGGACGCCCCCAATCAAAGAGTTTGGAAATGGCATGCCGCCAAACCGAACAATTATGTGAACGATTCCCCTTTTGATAACCCTTATATCCGCTACGCCGATGTATTATTGATGTATGCTAAAGCACTGAACAGTCGTTAGCATCCGAGCAACTACACCTTGATTTGATATCCGGGCAGGAGCTCCTCAAGTTTTTGTATGCTATGATCCGGGATTCTTTGCAGGGTATCCTCGAGCCATTCCCTGGGGTTGATATTCTGCATTTTGCAGCTGCCGAAAAACGAATAGAGCATGGCGGCGTTTTGTGCCGCATCGTGGGATCCGCAGAAGAGATAGTTTTTCCTGCCGATGGCCATTGGCCTGATGGCGTTCTCTATCAGGTTGTTGTCGAGTTCGATACGCCCGTCGTCAAAAATGGCATTGAGTTTCGGGTATTGGTTGATGAAATAGGCCATCGCCTTGCCGATGGGGCTTTTGGGCAGTACCTTGAACTGTTCGGCCCCGATCCACGTTTTGATCTGTGCCAACAGCGGCTTGATCTTTTTTTCCCTTAACAGCTTTCTTTTCCCAAAATCGTCCGGCGTCCCTTCTTTGATGTTCCTTTCTTCAAGGTACATTTTTCTAAAAAGCCCCAGAACCGTTTGCGACCGCTTTTTGTCACTGTCCAGCGCATCGTGGAACTTGCGCCTTGCATGTACCAGGCATCCGGCAAGGGTAATATCGGGATCGGCCCCTATTTTGTCATATACGCTATAACCGTCGCATTGCAGATGGCCCTTATAGCCCGCAAGCAGTTCCTTTGGGCCGTTCGGGCCACGCCCCGGACGGTAGTTGAAGATCACAAGTTTTTGAACGGGATTGTGATAGACCCATTGATATCCTTGATGTGTACGGCCTTTTTTATCTGAATCGAGTACCTTGATCGGCGATTCGTCGGCCTGTATGTAATCCGAAGCGAGTATTTTTTGTTTCAGGGCATTGTAGAGCGGATCCAGTAACTTGCAGCAACCTGCCATCCAATCGCCCATGGTGCTCTGGGCGGGCTCCCACCCGAAATCCCGTTTGAACATCCGGATCTGACGGTAGAACGGTAGGTGGTCGATATATTTGCTTACCAGGATATGCGCCAATAGGCAGGCCTCGACAATGGCCTTGTCAATCGGGCGCGTCGGGAGCGGTGCGATCAGGACGCCATCGCCGTCGGCCTTGGCGTATTTGGGGCGAATCGTCCTTCTTTTGACAAGGCTTGCCGGGGTATATTCCAAGGTCTCGCTGACCTCTTCCCCGATTTTCTTCAGGCCCGTGGTATCCCCTTCCGGCTCGATGATCACTTCCCTGACCGGCAGATGTTCCGGCAGCGCATTGCGCCCCCGGTGCTTCTGTTTGTCCCTGGTATAGGTGATTGTTTCCTGTGGGGTCTCTTCTATTGTCTCGACCGTATCCCCTGAAAACAGCGATAATTGATCTATGACGGTCTCCGTAATAAAACTCTCGGACTTGAACCCGCCTATAAGTTTGTAGAGCTGGGCCAGTTGGTGTTCCAAAGAAGTTATTCTGGCCGTCGAGACCTGCTCCTTCTTTTGAAGGTCCCGGTTCTCGACAAGTAGTTCCTGATAGGTCATCGTTACCATAAAAATACTGGTAACAGGGCAAAAAAGCAACCCCTAGCTATACTTTTTCGTAACGTTTTTTCCGGGCCATATTGGTAATGGCGATGCCGTCGATAAGCAGTATCAGTTGGGCGTAGCCCAGGCGCAGACTTCCCACTTCGGGGTCATATTCCGGCAGCTCGAAAGTGCCCGATTCCAGCCTCTTGTAGTATAGTACGAAGCCCCCGGACTGCCGGCGGAGCAGCTTCACCTTGTTGCGCGCCCTGTTGATGAAGATGTACACCGTACCTCTGTCCGGGCTCCGATCCAGATCATTGGCCACAAGACCGCTAAGGCCGTTGAAGCCCTTGCGCATATCGGTGGGGCGCATGTAGAGTTCGAAACGTTGGGAAACGGTCAGGGCGAACATCTATACCGGTATTTCGATCTCGACGCCGCTCTTAAGGCGGATCACGATGTTGCGGTCTTCAGATTCCGGCGTTACCGAGATGGCGACAAAGTCTTTCTTCGCAACAATCGATGGAGGGGCCGGTCGTTCGGCCCGTGCCGTTTTGGAGACCCAATAGTGCATTTTGCCTTCCGACAGTCCATGTGCCGCCGCAAATTCCTTTTGGCTCCGACCGAATCCCCTGAATTCCTTCACCAATTTGTGCATCCGCAATGCATTGCCGTTTTTTGTCATAACCTATATCTGTTTGCGACAAAGGTATGCCGGTGGCCAGAGTTGGGAAAGATGCACTTGCTCGGATGCTTACATAGCGGACCTAATGATAGGTTTCTTTATAATCCCCCCAATGGTAACGATTCCTGATTGGCAAGTCAAAGAACAAATACTTATTTGTACATTCAGGCTTAATTTGTCAACTAGAGAAAATTGATGCTTTTCAAAAACTGTTATTTTCTAATCCTTGGTATACTCTTTACCCTATGTTCTTGTGACAAGAACAATAAGACGGACGAGATACGTATAGGTTTTTCTCAAGCCATGACCAAGGATGATTGGCGTCGTTCCATGAACGATGCCATGCTGCTCCAAGCTTCCTTGAATCCCAATATCGATTTGATCATAAAAGATGCCAATTATGAAGTCGCACGACAAATTAAGCAGATAGAAGATTTGATTGCTGATAGTCTTGATGTACTGATTGTATCACCGATTCAATCAAAACCCATTACGCCGGTAGTACAAAAGGCCCTTAATTCTGGCATTCCGGTGCTGGTAGTCGACAGGAAAACGGAAAACCAGGAGTATACGGCATATTTGGGAGCCGATAATATCGAAATAGGTCGAAATGCGGCTAAGGAAATCATAGCATCGAATACAAAAGATTCCATAAAAATTATTGAGATCAAGGGACTGGCAGGATCCTCCCCTGCAGAAGAAAGAAGTCAGGGATTCCGTCAGATTATACAAATGTTTGGTAAGGCAAAGATTGTACAGAGTGTCGAAGGGGATTGGGAAAAAGAGTCTATACAGGAAAAGTTGAGAAAATTGCTGCAACAAAATGGTGAGGTAGATTATATTTTTGCCCATAATGATAGAATGGCGATTGGGGCATGGGAAGTGGCTCGCGAATTGGGATTGGAGAATGACATTGATTTTATAGGAGTAGACGGCCTAGCAGGGGCAAATGGAGGAATACAAGCTGTGAAAGATGGTATCTTAAAGGCTACAATACTCTATCCTACGGGCGGCGACGAAGTCATAAATCTGGCTTTAAGAATTTTTAATAAGGAATCCGTAGCTAAAAACAACATCCTGTCTACCACTATCATTAATAAGGTGAATGCGGATATCATGTTCAACCAGTTCGCTAAGATAAATGAGCAACAGACCGAAATCGAAGAGCAGCTTGAAGCGATTAGATATCAAAAAGAGTTGTATTATTCCCAAAACAACTTATTAAAAGTTACCATGGCGCTATTGGCAATAATTCTAAGCTTGGCAATCTATAGCGTCTATTCAATTTTTGCCATCAGAAAAAGGAATAGGCAATTGCAATTGACGAACAAAAAGATTACTGTCCAGCGAAACCAGATCGAAAAAATTGCCAAAGAGATAAAGTTAAGCAACGAGGCAAAATTGAACTTTTTCACAGGACTTTCCCATGAGTTCAAGACCCCGATTACCTTAATATTGAGTTCAATCGAATCGTTAAGCGATTTCGCCATGGAAAGAAGCTCAAAACTGATGAACGAATTGGAGTTGATCTACAACAATTCGAATCGCTTATTAAGGCTCATCAATCAACTATTGGACTTTAGAAAGGTCGAGGACCGGAAATTTACCCTGCACGTGTCAAAAACCAATGTATTTATCTTTTCCAAAAATATCTTTAAGGATTTTGAGCGTGAGGCAAAAAAAAGGAATATTCGCTTCAAATTATATTCGAACAACGAACAATTGGAGCTGTTTATTGATAGAAATTTGATGGACAAGGTATATTTCAACCTCCTCTCCAATGCCTTTAAATTTACTCCCGACAATGGTAAAATTGAAATTCAGATTGATGACGATGCGAATAAAAACACGGTATCGATACATTTTAGGGATTCCGGTATCGGTATTCCCGAAAACGAAATGGATAGTGTTTTTCAGGCGTTTTTTAAGGGATCCAACAACAGAAAAAACAGTTCGGGTATTGGCCTACATTTAAGTAAGGAGTTTGTTGGAATGCACAAAGGGGCTATCGAAATCAAGTCTTTTCATGGCGCCGAGTTCATCATCACGTTATATAAGGGCAAGGCCCATTTTGATGAAACCGAGATCATTACTGATCAGGATCTGGTGGATACCCAGATTATAGATTTTAGTTCCGAACACTTGGTCGACGATGATTATCTGTTACAGGCACCACAAAAGGGCAATGAAAAATATTCTATCCTAATCATAGAAGATAACCGTGATTTGCTCAGATTCCTCCAAAATAAATTGACTTTAGAATATGATATCCATCTCTCGGACGGCACGGATCCTATTGAAAAAGCTTTTAATGTCATACCGGATGTAATTATTTGCGATATAGCCCTTCCAGATAAAAATGGATTTGAAATCTGTGAAATCTTAAAAAGGGATTTACGGACCTCTCATATTCCCACAATAATTCTTACCGCGATGAGTGATAAGGAATCCTATTTGAAAGGTCTTGATTCGGGTGCGGACCTCTATCTGACCAAGCCGTTTAGCTATTCCATCCTGATACAGTCGATTAAATCATTACTTTACAATAGGGAAAAGCTACGGTTTTACTACAGCAGCAACATTCACAAAATAGAACACGTCGATACCTTTGGAAATATAGAACAGCGATTTATTAATAAATTGAACGGATTAATCAAAGACAATTTGGGGAATTCGGAATTTTCCGTTGAAACCCTGGCTGAAAATCTCAATATTTCAAGAGTTCAATTATACAGAAAGGTCAAGGCCATTATGGGTATCAGCATAAGCGATTATATTGGCAACATTCGACTGGAAAAAGCCAAGTCAATGTTGGAAAATACCTCCTTGACCATCTCGGAGATTGGGTACACCTGCGGTTTTTCTTCGCCAAATTATTTTTCGACCACTTTTAAAAATAATTACGGAATGTCTCCATTATCCTATAGGAAATCAACCTGAGGTTAATTATCATCGGTAAACGGCGAATATTTTTCCTTTTTATGTATCAATTTTAAACATATAGGTTACCTCAGTATAATTACCTTGTTAGCGGTTCTGGTCGTTTATGGTTTATTCACCTGATATTGAAACCGTTGCCTTCCTTTTAATTTCTTCTTAACTAAATCACAACACATTGTAACATCGTCAAAATAGCCAATTTATATTTATGAATATATTCGCCGGAGTATACTAGAATTGTGAATATGAAAAAAATATGGATCTGGTCTATTACGGCTGCCTTGGCGGGATTCCTTTTCGGATTTGATACCGTAGTAATTTCTGGTGCGGACAAAAAACTTCAGACGTTGTGGGAGTCTTCCGATGTATTTCACGGTGTCATAGTTATCGGAATGGCGCTTTGGGGTACCGTGGTCGGGGCGATTCTTGGGGGTATCCCCACAAATAAGCTCGGCCGAAAGAAAACCCTAATATGGATTGGGGTTCTTTTCACTATTTCGGCCTTGGGTTCGGCTTTTGCCAAAGACCCTGTAACCTTTGCCATATTTCGTTTTATTGGAGGTCTAGGCGTTGGAGCATCCACGATTGCCGCACCCGCCTACATCTCTGAAATTGCACCGGCAAAGGACAGGGGGAAATTGGTCGGCCTGTACCAGTTCAATATTGTATTCGGTATTCTTATCGCTTTTTTCTCTAATTACCTCATAAACAACATAGGTGAAAATGCGTGGCGATGGATGTTGGGCGTTGAGGCTGTTCCGGCGGCAATCTACACCGTTCTCGCGCTGACTATACCAAAAAGTCCTAGGTGGTTAATGTCCAGATTAAAGATTGACGAAGCCCGGAATGTATTGGGTATCACCAACCCCGGTGAGGATGTAGAGCAGTTAATGTTGGAAATCAATACCGAAAATGAAAATATGGTATCTGGTGAAAATATTTTCATGCACAAGTACCGATTTCCCTTAATATTGGCATTCGGCATTGCATTCTTTAATCAGCTTTCCGGCATAAATGCATTTCTATATTACGCGCCCAGAATTTTGGAAGAAGCAGGCCTGGGTGCAAGTACTGCCCTTTTGAGCAGTATAGGTATAGGTGTCACCAATATGCTTTTTACCCTTCTAGGCATATTCCTGATAGATCGTATGGGAAGAAAGCAATTGATGTATATAGGATCTGTCGGATACATTATTTCATTAACGTTAGTGGCCTGTGCTTTTTTCTTCAATTGGGAAGGTATTTCGGTAGCAATATTTCTTTTCATGTTCATTGCGGCCCATGCCGTTGGCCAAGGAACCGTAATATGGGTATTTATCTCGGAAATATTCCCTAACCATTTGAGAGGCTATGGGCAAAGTTTCGGAAGTTCGGTTCATTGGATATTGGCTGCAATAGTGCCATCATTAATTCCTATCCTCTTCACCACCATTGGGCCCGGGATAGTTTTTTCATTTTTTTCATTTATGATGGTATTGCAGTTGCTGTTCGTAGCATTTGTGATGCCAGAAACCAAAGGGGTGCCCTTAGAAGCATTGAGCAAATCCTTGATCAGGCCCCATAGGACCAAGAATAAGGCAGTCATTTAGAAGCAAAATACAATGAGAAACACACTAGTAAAATTAACGACCGTAGTATTGTTTATGGGAATTGTCGGATGCAAGAATGCTGATAAAAAGAAAAATGCTCAAGACTCAACACGCATGAAACAGGCAGCAATGTCCGAGGAGCAACTATTCCGTCCAAACTTCCATTTTACCCCAAAGAGTGGATGGATGAACGATCCTAATGGGATGTTCTATTACAAAGATTACTATCATCTTTATTATCAACATTACCCGGATGATAACGTTTGGGGACCCATGCACTGGGGGCATGCTACCAGCTCCGATCTGGTAACTTGGAAGGAACAGCCTATTGCATTGTATCCCGATGAATTGGGATATATCTTTTCGGGCAGTGCCGTGGTCGATCATGATAATACTTCTGGCTTTGGCAAAAATGGTATACCCCCAATTATTGCCATGTTCACCTACCACAATCCCAAAAAAGCCGAAGCAAAGAAAACTGATGTGGAGACTCAAGGCATTGCCTATTCTTTGGACGAAGGTCTAACATGGACGAAGTACGATAGGAATCCGGTAATAAAGAATCCAGGTGCGCGTGACTTTAGAGATCCAAAAGTTTCATGGGACGCTGAGCACAAACAATGGAATATGGTCCTGGCGGCTGGACAGGAGACTTATTTTTATAGCTCTGCAAATCTAAAGGATTGGGAATTGCTTTCCACTTTTGGCGAAGGAATCGGTAATCACGATGGTGTCTGGGAATGTCCGGACCTATTTCCGCTGAAAGTGCAGGATACCGATGAGACCAAATGGGTGCACTTGGTAAGTATCAATCCGGGTGGGCCCAATGGGGGAAGTGCCACCCAGTATTTCATCGGAGATTTCGATGGAAAAAAGTTCATGGTCGATGAGAATTTCAAAGATGAAATGCAGAAGAAACATGATTTTTGGGCCGATTTCGGAAAGGACAATTACGCGGGAGTCACCTGGTCCAATATATCGACTTCCGATGGCGCAAAACTGTTTATTGGTTGGATGTCAAACTGGCAATATGCCAACGAAGTGCCTACCGAAACATGGCGTAGCGCCATGACAGTGCCCCGAGAACTAAGGCTCGTAAAATCGGACGGTATCTATCGGTTGGTCTTTAGGCCTACGGACGAAATTATCGGACATCGCGGCAAAAAACACAAAGAGGGCGGTGTAACGGTCAATGAGGAAACGAAACTCGTCGATTCAGAAACCATCGATCTGTCCCGGGCCGAGCTCATCTTCGATATTTCGGATATCGAGGATGGCGGTTTCAACTTCAAGCTAACCAATTCGGGGGGGGATGAACTTTCGTTTGGATATAATGGTAACGACAAAAACTTTTATGTCGACCGGTCAAAATCCGGAAAAATAGACTTCTCCAAAAATTTTGCAAATACGATTATCACAGCCCCACGAATTTCGAAAGCGACAAGTTTGTCGGGAAGGATTTTATTGGATAAAACATCGATAGAACTGTTCTATGACGATGGGCTCAACGTTATGACCGAAATATTCTTTCCGAACGCACCTTTTGAAACCTTATCGATACAATCAGATGACGACAAACTTAAACTAAAGCACGTCGAAATACATGAATTAAAATTTAACTAAATCTCAACTATTATGAAAATGAAACTCCTATTATTTCTGCTGATCTTGGGACCTTTAGTCCTGCTGTCACAAATGCAGGTATCCGGTACGGTTACCTCTGCAGATGACGGTATGCCCTTGCCGGGCGCCTCCGTTGTTATCCTAGGCACCACCACGGGTACCACCACCGATTTTGATGGTAATTATACTCTTGACGATGTAGCTTCCGATGCGACACTAGCTTTTACCTATGTCGGTTTTTCGAGGCTAGAAGTGCAAGTGAACGGGCAATCCGCTATCAATGCCTCCTTACAGCCCGATGCACAGCAACTCGATGAAGTTGTACTGACAGGATACGCGACCGAGCGAAGAGTTGACCTAACTGGTGCTGTTACGGTTGTGGATATTGCCCCTATAGAAGGGCAGAGCCTGAGTTCTGGCAATGCAATGCAGGCCTTACAGGGAAGAGTGCCAGGCCTTTTTGTGGAAAAATCCGGTAACCCTACCGGGGCGAGCAGTCGTATTCTGATCCGAGGGGCCACCACTTTGGGTAATAATGATCCTTTGTACGTTATCGATGGTGTCCCCACAAAACGGCCTGAAGTGTTTGCAAGCCTTAACCCCAACACGATTGAATCTATCCAGGTGCTAAAGGATGCGTCGGCCTCTTCCCTATATGGTTCTCGGGCGGCTAACGGCGTAATCATCGTTTCTACGAAGAACAGGGCTCCGAGGGGGGAAACACTAAGTGTCTCCATCAATTCGATAGTTTCCGTGCAGTCCGAAAAAAATCAGCGGTACGATATGTTAAGTTCGCAGCAACGGGGCGATGCACTGTGGCGCGCCTCGGTTAATGATGGTGCCGATCCCGCAGGCGGATATGGCGAAATTTACAGTTTTGACTGGAACGGCGATTTTGCTAACCCCGTACTAAATAGTGTAGGGATACAACCTTTCGTGGGTGGTGATCCAAACGTACCTGCTGGAAATACCGATTGGCAAGATGAAACCTACAAAACAGGCTATGTCTTTAACAATGAGGCAACGGTTGCGGCAAGTTCTGATAAATCTTCCCTTTTAATCAACATAGGATATTTGAAAAATACAGGCATGCTAAAAAATACCAGTTACGACCGGTACACAGCAAAGATAAATGGTGCCACCAAGCTTTTCAAAGACAAACTGCAGTTTGGTGTTAACACACAATTTTCGACATCGGCTGAAACCTTGGCGGCAAGGGATGTAGGGAATGCCCCCACACCCGGACTTGCAATCACCTTGGCTCCGACCATACCGTTGCGCGATAGTAATGGTGATTTTGCGGGTCCCATCGGTGCAGGATACTCCGATAGAAACAACCCAGTATTAATGCAATTTTTAAACCAGTGGGACAATACGGAGCGGAACAATTTTTTCGGTAACATTTTTGCTGAACTGCAAATACTCGAAAATTTGACCTTCCGTTCCAGTCTGGGAATAGATTTCAACGATTACAAAAGTAAGAATGTCGAACGAAAGGTCGATAATGGGTTTGTTTCACGAAATACAAATCGACTTATTTTGGATACCAACAAGTTTACGAGTTTGGTATTCTCTAATACCTTGAACTACAATGTAGAATTGGGTGAACATCGGATAGGAGTTCTTTTGGGGGTCGAATCCATTAAAGACGATTTTGATTCCGTCTTTGCTTCTGCCGATGATTTTGCTGTTGAGACGGAAGACTACTTTGTCTTGAACGCGGCATCGGGGCCAAGAACCTCACAGGGCAGATCAACTGGGAGCAGGTTATCCTCACAATTTGGGAAACTGAACTATGCTTTTTCCGACAGGTATTTGGCATCCTTTACGTTACGCAGGGACGGTTCTTCTAGATTCGGCGCTAATAACAGATATGGTATTTTCCCTGCTGGTACTCTTGGATGGCGAATCAATAATGAGCAGTTTATGAGTGATGTGGAGGTGGTTTCAAATCTAAAACTTCGAGCGGGTTATGGCGAAGTAGGTAATCAAGAAATCGGGGATTTGGCCCGTTTTGGTCTATACGAGTCAAGATATGGGCCGGTTTTCAGTCAATTTGGTAGTACCGGTTTCGACCAATGGTACAATATAGGTACGGCATATGACCTGGGCGGCAATAATTCCGGTAATCTGCCTTCTGGATTCGTATCGGTACAGGCGGCAAACCCAGATCTGAAATGGGAAACCACCAAGGAATGGAATTTTGGTATTGATTTCGGGTTTTTGAACAATGCCATCAACGGTTCATTTGATTACTTTACCAGAAATACCAGCGATATTTTAACTACACCTCCCATAGCTTCTGTTATTGGTGAGGGCCAACAGCGAGTTTTGAACGGTGCCACCACCGAAACCAAGGGCTGGGAACTTTCGCTTGGATATGCCAAAACATGGGAAAACGAGCTTTCTTTTAGCGTCTCTGCCAATTTTGGGGCCTTCAAGGATAAGATTACCGAGTTGCCCGAGGAAGTCAGGTCGGCCTTTCCGGGAACGGCCGAAAACTCTATCATCGGCAGGTCCCAGTTTTCGATATTTGGGTATAAAACGGATGGTCTTTTTCAAAGTCAGGCTGAAGTCGACGCACACCCTACCGGTGGTGCACAGACAGGAAATGCTAGGCCCGGCGGAATAAAAATCGTTGATTTGAACAATGATGGTGTCATCAATGGTTCAGATCGGGATTTCATAGGAATTACCCTTCCCGATTTGGAGTATGGGATTAGCGTAAACCTAGGGTACAAAAATTTTGATTTTGCCATGTTTGGTTCCGGTGTAGCGGGACGCAGCGGAACAGATCCCTATATATTCTGGAATAATTTTGTTCAGGGGAGGGAGAATGCCGGTCTTGGCGTGCTGAATTCTTGGACCCCCGACAATACGGGTTCCGACATCCCTTCGTTGTCTCTGGTCAATAACTTTACCGATACTTCCGACTATATTTTGAGGAACAACTCCTATTTTAAGATAAGGAATTTACAGTTGGGCTATTCCCTTCCTGAGAATCTTATAGCCCAATGGGGCGGGATGACGGCATTGAGGATTTATTTTCAAGGGGAAAACCTTTTCTGGTTTACCCCAGGGGATTATATAGGATCGGATCCGGAGCGGACGGACACTAATACTATTCCAGTACCTACCGTGCTTTCATTGGGTCTTAACGTGAACTTTTAAAAATGAAAATCATGAAAAATTACAAATTAATTATATTGGTAATATTGTCAGCACATCTACTACTCTCATGTTCGGATACCTTTTTGGAGTATGAGCCGGAAGGAGCGTTGTCCAGTGAAAGCGTTGCGACCGCCGATAACGTCGAAGCATTAGTTACAGCAGCGTATGCCGGCATCGCCAATGATCAAATTAGTGGTCCCCTCACCCATATGTGGGTATATGGCAGTGTGCGTTCGGATGACTCGTACAAGGGTGGTGGTGGCCGAGGGGATGTTAATATTGTGGACCATTATGAACAATACAATTTGACAGTGCCCGATGACGGCGGCGATATGGCCCCAGCGACCTGGACCAATTTTTATAAGGCGATTTCGAGAGCTAATTTTGCTCTTTCAGTAATTAATGACCTATCCGAAGCCGATGTTCCGAATAAAACCGCTCGGCAGGCCGAACTTCGATTCTTAAGAGGACATTCCCATTTTATGCTAAAGCTGTTGTTCAACAAGATTCCTTATATTAGGGAAGGGCTTACTCAGGAGGAAATTGCCTTAGTTTCCAATGATGTCTCCGATGAAGATCTGTGGAATACCATTGCCGAAGATTTTCTATACGCCTACGACAACCTTCCCCAATCACAGGAAGAACCAGGAAGGGCAGATCGTAATGCGGCTGCGGCTTATTTGGCTAAATTACGGTTGTACCAGGCTTACGAACAGAATGAAGAACATCAGGTGACAGGAATAAATCCGGCACGTTTGCAAGAGGTCATTGATTATGCCGATGAGGTTACCGGAAGTTTAGAGCCGGATTACGGTAATAATTATTTGGACGGTTTTGATAACGGTTCCGAATCCATCTGGGCGGCCCAATTTTCAATAAATGACGGTACAACAGTAGGAAGGGTAAGTTATGTAACAGGACTAAATTCACCGCACGGCACAGCATTGTATGGTTGCTGTGGTTTTCATTTGGCAAGCCAAAACATGGTGAATGCTTTCAAGACCGACGCAAACGGACTTCCATTGTTGGACACATTTAACGATACCGATATTTTTACGAATTTAAATGCCGATGGCGAGACGCCCCCTGATGCAGGCCTTACCGTCGACCCAAGACTCGACCATACAGTAGGGGTACCCGGTAGGCCATTTAAATATAGAAACACCCTCAATGAACCGGGCGATTTGGTATATAACTTTAGCTGGGCGCGAGATCCTGGGGTATATGGCTATTTTGGGAATATGAAAGAACAGCAGGCACCCGATTGTTCCTGTTATAAAAAGGAAGGGCCTTTCATGGGGACTTCCAAGAATGTGGATTTTATCCGTTATGCAGATGTGCTGCTCTTCAAAGCCGAAGCATTGATACAATTGAATAGATGGGACGAGGCCTTGCCTATCATCAACCAGATAAGGGAACGTGCTGCCGCTAGTACACAACGTCCCTTAGATGCCGGAGCGAACGATATTTACAATATCGGGACTTATAGCGCTTTTCCAGATAAAGAGTTTGCGATGAAAGCTCTGATGTTCGAACGCAGATTGGAATTTGGTATGGAAGGTCCACGTTTCTTTGACCTAGTCAGATGGGGCATAGCAGAGGAAGTTTTAAACGCTTATTTGGCCGAAGAGAAAACCAAAAGGGATTTCCTGAACAATGCGCAGTTTACTGCGGGCAGGGACGAATATTATCCAATACCACAGCGGGAAATAGATTTTACGGGAGGAGTTTATGTACAAAACCCTGGCTACTAATTTCCTTGTGGTTGAAGAATAATTCAGTGATTTGAGTTAGTTTGAGTTAGTTTTTGGACACGGGTCGGAGGACCCGTGTTTTTTCCCCTAAATCGTTTACTTTAAAAAGTAATATAATGCTTAAAATTAAAGATACACTATACGCTATTTACTTTTTTGCCTTGTTGGGTCCCGTATACTTGACATCCGCTCAAGATAAATCTGTGGACTATACTTCAAAAGTCCCGAAGTTCGAATTTTCCAATACCCTCGAAAGACAAGAGGAGGAGTTAAAGGCCAATCCGTTGATGATACGGTTCGCGGCATCCCGTGAAAAAATGAAGCACGACCGGTATCGTCCAAGCTACCATTTTGTAAGTCCCGAAGGTAACCTGAACGACCCCAACGGACTAAGTTACTGGCAAGGAAGATGGCACCTGTTCTATCAGGCCTATCCACCGGAAGATACACGCCAGCATTGGGGCCATACGGTAAGCGATGATCTGGTGCATTGGAAGGATTTGCCCTATGCCATCTATCCGGGGCCGGAATACCAATGCTATTCTGGGTCGGCCTTGGTAGAAGACGATAGGGTCATCGCCATGTACCATGGTACGCGCTTGGGTAATATGGTGGCTACTTCTAACGATCCACTTTTGTTGAATTGGGATAAAATCGGTGACGGTGCCGTAATTCCCATGACCGCGAACAGTGAAGACCTACCGTATTATGTTTACGATCCCAATATTTGGAAAAAGGATGGGGTGTACTATTCTATGTCCGGCGGAATTACCAACGATAATCCCGGAGACAACCCAATGGTTTCCAACTACCTGTTCAAATCCGAGGACCTAAAAACTTGGGAATATATGCACGAATTTATAGAAAATGATCATTTTACCCATGTAGGCGATGATGGTGCCTGTCCTTATTTTTGGCCCATTGGCGATCGCCATATCCTTCCTTTTTACAGCCACATTAGCGGAGGGCAATACTTTTTGGGCGACTACGACAAGCGGCGTGACAAGTTTGTAGCAACTGGCCATGGGAAATTCAATTTTGGGGCCTCCAATCCGGCGGGGGTACATGCGCCCTCCGCAGCACCCGCGAACAATGGGAAAGACGTAATCATCATCTTTAACATGAACGCGGCAAAACCTACCGATGGATGGGACCAGATCATGAGCCTTCCCAGAAGGCTGATGCTCAAGGGTAAGGATACCCTGTTACAAGAACCTGCCGGGGACATCGAATCACTTCGCTCCAATAAGCGAACCGTCGAAAAAAGAACACTTCCTGCCAATCAAGAAATCGTTTTGGACAATATCAGTGGCAATGCTATGGAAATCGTTGCAGAAATAGATGCCAAGGATGCACCCATGGTTGAACTGAATGTCCTGCGCTCCCCAGATAAAAAGGAATACACTAGGATTGCTTTTTACAAAGAACGGGGCAAATGGCAGGGCCGAAATTACGAACGTCCCAGACCGGAGTCTTGGAAGCAAGAGTTCAACAGCTTGCTGACCATAGACTCATCTTACTCCTCCATACTACCCGACGTGAAATCACGTGCCCCAGAAACAGGTTCTTTCTATCTGGAACCCGATGAGAACTTAAAATTAAGGGTATTTATCGATAAAAGTGTGGTCGAGGTATTCGCTAATGGAAAACTTTGCGTCGCTGTGCGGGTCTATCCCGGAATGGAGGATAGTTTGGGCGTTTCCCTACGCTCTCAAGGACAGGATAGCGAACTGCTTTCGTTGGAGGCCTATGATATGGAAAATATCTATGAATAATGTAAAAACGGCGTGATATTTCGAATTTCTCTTATAAATTTACTTAAACCGTAGTAATCTTCTTTAATGGAAGAAGCTATTTAAAAAACGACATTATGAAAAGAGCACTACCATTACTAATTTTTATGGCCATTTCGGGAGCGGTATTTTCACAAGAAAATCCAATCGGAATTTTTGAGGACAATAAGGACATCGGTAATCCAAAATTAGCGGGGTCGGCTTCTTATGACGAAACTTCGCAAACGTACACAATAAAGGGTGCCGGATATAATATTTGGGGGCAGCGCGATGAACACCGCTATCTGTACAGTAAAGTGAAGGGCGACTTTGTCGCGACAGCTAACTTTGAATTTGAGGGCAATAAAGAAATTCATCGTAAGATCGGGTGGATGGCACGTGCCTCGGAGAATGACAATTCCGTAATGGTCGGCGGTTTCCTTCACGGTGACGGACTAATGGCAGGCCAGTGGCGCGAACGAAAAGGGGCCGATATGCAAAACCCCGAGGATGACGTTTGGGCCCAAAAGCGCTATCAGCAGATTATACAGTTGGAGCGTCGCGGAAATACCTTTATTGTACGTGCCGCGCATCCGGGTGAACCTTTGCAGGAAATCAGTTCCAAACAATTAGAATTTATGCCAGAGGCAGTGCTTTTGGGTGTTGTTATAGGTTCACACGATGAAAACGTAATCGAAACCGCCAGAGTATGGAACGCTCGTATTGACCAGCCCGTGGCCGAAGATTATAATCCCGGAAAGGATGGATGGATCGGATGCCGGATGGAAACGATGAACGTTTTCGACGGTAAACGTAGAGTGATCCACGAAAAAGACGGACGTTTCGAGGCACCCAACTGGATGCCCGACGGTAAGGAACTCCTTTTCAATGAAGACGGGTCATTATACACCATTCCCATCAATGGAGGTAAGACCGAAAAACTGAATACGGGCTCCGCCGACGATCTCAACAACGACCATTGTATTTCGTTCGATGGTAAAATGCTAGGTATCAGCCATAACGATGGAGAAGGTTCCAATGTGTTCTATCTTCCGCTTGATGGTGGAGAGCCCAAATCGGTTACTCAACAGGCTCCGTCTTATCTGCACGGATGGGCACCTAACAACAAAGAAGTGGTTTACGTGGCACAAAGGGGAGAAAACAAGGTGTACGACATCTATAGGAAACCCATTAAAGGAGGCAAGGAAGTCAAATTGACCGATAACAAAAAATGGGACCATGCCGACGGATGCGAATATTCACCGGACGGCAAGTACATTTATTACAACGGCTCCAAAAATGGGGGCACTATGCAAATCTGGAGAATGAAACCTGATGGAACTGAAAAGGAGCAGATTACCTTCGACCAATACAATAATTGGTTTCCGCACATTTCGCCCGATGGTAAGTGGATTGCCTTTATTTCTTTTTCGCCGGATATTGAACTAAATTCCCATCCTTCGTACAAAAAGGTAATGCTACGGTTGATGCCGACATCGGGAGGTGCGCCAAAAGTGATTGCCCATCTGTATGGGGGACAGGGCACTATCAATGTCAACTCTTGGTCACCGGATAGTAAACACATCGCTTTTGTCAGCAATTCAAAAAAGAGCGTAAAGGTGGACTAATTTCTTACTGATTGACCCGATGGTTGTATAATCAAAAACTTGAATAATCATGAAAATTCTCAGTAAAGGTCACTGGTCTGTGGTATGCCTGCTATTTTTGATATGCATTGGCTTACCACAAGGCAGTAGCCAAGATATGAGCCTTAACAATACCTCGAAAGTCCCCAAATATACCTTTGCTACTTCGTTAGAGAAACAGAAGGATTCATTAATTTTTACAATTTGACTTTGTTGCCATTTAATCAGATAAGCCTATCTAAAAGTCTAAAAGGAAAATTCCGGTTTATTTCCTAGTCTACAAAAACCTCATTCGTATCCAATTTCTAGTAATGGCTACTTCCACTTTAGGTTTGTTTATTTAAGATGCTTAATATATAATAGGATTATCATCCTAGTTTGTATGCCATTTTCTGCGCCGTTAGTGCTAGTTCAGTGGCAAGAAAGCAATGACTTTGAGCCATAGCTGTTTCGGTGCGGTTGACTACATCACTCACCAGTTGTTCACCGTAGGGCATATGAACATTGCTACAATCAAAATACTTGGTTTCCTTTTTATTGACCAAAAATAAGTGATTGTTCCCTTCCCGGCCGGCAATGTCAATATACTTTCGCATTTCGATATAGCCTTCAGTCCCTAAAATAAAGGTTCTTCCATCTCCCCATGTACCTAGCCCATCTGGAGTGAACCAATCTATACGGATATATCCGGTAGCGTGTTGACTCCGTACGCTCATATCACCAAAATCTTGATAACTTGGATATTCAGGAATATTAAAGTTTCCCGTTTGGGCAAAACTTACCTCTGCCTGTTTTGAATTGGTATAAAAAAGGAACTGGTCACATTGATGAGAGCCTATATCGCACAGGATACCTCCTGCTTTTTCGGGAGAAAAGAACCAATCAGGGCGGCTTTCGGGTCGCATACGATGAGGGCCAAGACCTATGACCTGTACGACTTTGCCAATGGCGCCTTCTTGGACCAATTGTCCTGCAAACACCGAGGCAGGGTTGGCCAAACGCTCACTGTATGTGATTGAATAAATACGATCCGTTTCCTTTTGTACTTTCGTTACTTCTTCAAATTGATTAAAATTCACGATTCCAGGTTTATCGACCATATAGTCCTTGCCAGATTTCATTACACGAATGCCAAGAGGAGCGCGATCTACAGGGATTGATGCACTCGCCACCAACTTTATAGAAGTATCTTCAATAATTTCTTCTTCGCTTTTTGCAATCTTTACCTTAGGATAGCGCTTTGTGAAACTTTGTAACAAAGCGGGTTCTTTGGCATAAACGGCCACTAGGGTTCCGCCGCCTTCAAGTAGGGAATCTACCATCCCATATATGTGGCCATGGTTTAGCCCGATGACCGAAAATCGTATTGCTCTCTTGGGCCTTGAACGTTTTTGGGGTCTAACAATAATCTCTTCAGGTCTAGTTGTAGATCCTAAGCTATGACCCAAAGCTCCGAGTGGCATCATAGAAGCGGCCGCTAATCCAGCTGCGGAGGAAAGACTTTTTGTCAAAAAATTACGTCTATTCGATTTCATAATTTATGGTTTTTATAATATTTAATAATTCCTTTGACCTCCTCCCGTTAAACCGGACATTTTAAAAGTAGAGAATTTTAATCAGATTTAATATTGCCTTGGTTACCAAAAGTCCGATAAAGTGTGTATTTTTATTTAAAGGATTTAGAAAGTGGTAAACCCAAATAGTATAAGGGGAAATTCTTCCAAAAAAGTCCGACTTTTAAAAGTCCAACTGAATACTAAAATTACTTATGTCAAATTCGAGCATGAACTGAATGCTAAGGTACTGCCCTGAATTATGTCATCTTTGAGTAGCTTAGCTTGAATCGTAAACCAAAAAGGACTATTTATATAAAATAGACTCGACCTTTCACGATTTCGGTTTAAATCAAAAATTTCGAGTAGAATTCTACTCAAAAACAATGGGATTATGGGTAATTACAGTGATAACCGTAGAAGATTTATCAAACAGTCTTCTGTAGCAATGGGAGGTTTGGCGATATCCAATATAAGTTCACCTCTCGACATTTTTTCGCAAAATAGTACTATCGCAGATCCTATAAGATTGGGCTTTGTCGGAATAGGGGGCCGGGGTTCCTACCATCTTGATGTGGCATTGGGAATGGAAGGTGTATTGGTTCCAGCAATCTGTGAAATTAAGCCTGAAAGACTGTATCAGGCGAAAAGGTGGATCGAAGAATCGGGCCAGCCGACTCCTCGGCTCTACGATAAGGGGCTTACGGATTTTAAACGTCTTTGTGAGGAAGAAACCTTGGATGCCATAATTTGCTCTACATCATGGGAATGGCACGCCCCAGTTTGCCTTGCTGCGATGAAAAATGATAAGCATGCCGTATCGGAGGTGCCCATTATTCTTACGGTCGATGAAGCTTGGGAACTGGTAGAAACATCTGAAAAAACCGGTAAATGGGCCACTCTTGCCTTGGAGCAAGCGATGTTGGAAAGTTCTGATGGGCTAGCGTTGCTGAACATGGTACAAAAGGGACTATTTGGAGAAATATTGCATACGGAGGGTGGCTATGTGCATGACCTGAGATTTGTCAAAAATAATCCTGCGGAAGAACCTTGGCGTTTAGCCTACGACGTAACACATAACGGTAATCTATATCCAGACCATCCGATGAACCGCATTATGGCATATGAAAATATAAACCATGGTGACAGGCTGGAGCATTTGATTTCCATGAGTTCAAAAGCGGTGATGCTCCATGAATATGCGGAATTGAACTATGGCAGAAACTCCGAACAAGGTAAGATCGAATTTAAACAGGGTGATGTCAATACAACCTTAATTCGGACAGCTAATGGACGGTTGATAACTTTAAATTACGACACGAATACGCCACATCCAAGAGAATTATTTCGCTTACAAGGTACAAAGGGAGTATACTTAGGAGGAAGTGCCTTGGATGGCCCGAAAATTTATCTTGAAGGACTTAGCCCTGAGGAACACGAATGGGAACCTGCCGCAAAATACCTCGAAGAATACAAACACCCTGTAATCAAAAATTATAATCCAACTCCTCGAAAGTCAGCGTTAAGAGGCCACGGCGGTAACAGCAATACCACACCTTTGACCTGGCATTTATTGGTGAATGCCTTGCGAGAAAAAAAAATGCCCTATTTTGATGTATACGATTCAGTTACCAGTAGTGTGGTGTTTCCGCTTTCAAATTTATCCGTGGCCAATAATGGCAAATCCGTAGATGTTCCCGATTTTACTAAGGGCAAGTGGAAAACTAGGCCCCCCATGACAATTGGGTAAGTGCATTACGCAATATCTTGCCAATGACAATACATGAAATCTTTAAATATAATCAATGATTAAATCGAATACAATCGCAACCATTTGCCTGGCGCTTCTCAGTATGGTTGGCTGCCAGAATAATCGGGATTCTGATGCTCCCAACTCGAAGGCGAATACAATAAGTCCCGAAAACCTTCTTCTTAAAGAGTGGATGCCTAAGTCTATTTACAAGGTTCCAATTACAAATATTGAAAAAGCGAAATTCCCGGTAATAGATATGCATGCCCATGATTATACCACTACAGCGGAAGATATCGCCGAACGAGTGCAGATTATGGATGAAGTGGGTATTCAGAAATCCGTAATCTTCACGAATTCAACCGGAGCGAAATTTGATTCGCTGTATACCATGTATTCCAAATATCCTGAACGCTTTGAGGTTTATTGCGGTTTTGATCTTTCCGGATATCAGGAAAAGGGTTGGTCGGATAAAGCCGTAAAGGAGCTTCGACGTTGTGTGAAGAAAGGTGCCGTAGGTGTTGGGGAACTTCATGACAAAGGCGGAGGCTTGGTTCAGGGACTGCACCCCGATGACCCTTTGATGGATGCTTTATTTGAGGCCTGTTCGGAATTGAACATTCCAGTCAATTTGCACGTTTCAGATCCGAAATGGATGTACGAAACCATGGATTCTACCAATGATGGTTTGATGCGATCCTGGACATGGAGGGTAAAGAACCCCGAGTTTGATCATATGAAACTGATGTCCACATTTGCGAATACATTAAAACGGCATCCGAACACAAAGTTCGTGGCCGCCCATTTGGCGAATTGCACTTTTGATTTATCCATTCTCGGAAGACTTTTAGATGACTTCCCAAATTTGTATGCCGATATTTCAGCACGTTTCTCCGAATATTCGACTATCCCTAGAAATACAGCGGCATTCTTTGAAAAATACCAAGACCGTATCGTTTACGGAACGGACTATGGTTGGGAAGTTTGGGACAAGAACGGTGATTATGGCAACAATACCAAGTTAGACTCTATGTTTCGTATGACTTTTAGGGTTCTTGAAACTCAGGATGAACATTTTTATTTAACCGATTTACTGGGTTATAAATGGCCTTTGTATGGTCTTGGGTTAACTGATTCTGTCCTAGAGAAAATCTATCGGGGCAATGCAATAAGAATAAGTAAGCAATAATAATTGCTGTGTCAGGTATATTAAAAGATGTGCTCCTAGAATGTGTTCACATATATTTTCCTGATATTATTCTTTTAAACTCTTTAGGTAAGCCATAGTTTTTGGGACCTGAACACTTTTTAATTTGCTTTCATCCTCGATATAATAGTGTTTGATACCTGCTTTTTTTGCAGCTTTTAATACTGCGGGAATGTCTATTTGACCGGTACCCAGTGGAACGTCGTTTTCTTTGGAGGTAGATCCGGTCATATCGCCCTTAACGCCTTTCCGTAAGTCTTTTAAGTGCATTAGCTTAAACCGGTCACCATATTTTTTAAGTAATTGGACAGGGTCCTGCCCGGGAAAAAATGTCCATAGGATATCCATTTCAAAGGACACGTACCTCGGATCGGTATTCTGCATCAGATAATCGAATAAGGTACCCTTTTTATAGGGCTCGAACTCATACCCATGATTGTGATAACAAAACGTCAATCCGTGGTCTTCCTTTAAAATTTTACCGGCCCGGTTAAAGTCTGCAACGGCTTTTTTAGCATCATCAAGGTCAAAGGTGCCCTCATGGGGAATCCAAGCTACCCGGACAAAGGAAGCGCCCAATACTTTTGCCTTTCGCGCTACTTCTTCGGTATCCTTTACCAAGTCATCATAACCCGTACCGAAAGACGAGCATTTGATGCCCCTTTCGTCCAAAGAACTGCGAAGGGACTCGGGGGTCTTGCCGAACAGATTGGAAAATTCCATATCCGTGATGCCTAAGGTCTTTATAGTATCTAGGGTTGCCGAAACGTCTTTCTCGAAACTGGTTCGATGGGTGTACGATACCAAGCCGGGCGTTTCGGGAAAAAGAAGGTTGCCCGATTGGCAAAAAATGGTTCCCGTAGATAACAATAAGGCGATTACTATACTTGGTAAATAAGATGCTCTGTTCATAAGAAATAGTTTTAGACGGTCTCTTACACGGTAAGGTCCCATCCTTGTTCATATTTACGTCCCCATAACTTCATGGCCTCGCTGTCGGACATACGTCCGGTTGTATCGTCAACGTCGAACCCTTTTCCTATACGGTAAGCGATGTTGGCATAGTGCACCATGGCCATAGTGATGCTTGCCTCGTCGATAGGCGCATTCAGCTTGGCTTTACCGCGAATCGCGTCGAAGAAGTTTAGTATATGGGTGGTCGACATATCACCTCCTCCGCCCAACGCTGTGCCTGCCTCGTTGGAGGTAGACTCGCTGCTTTTGATCAATTTTCCGCCGAGATCCGTGAGCAGATACTTCCCGCGATTTACAAACACTGCCCCCTCGCTGCCATAAATAATGGTTCCGCGATCATAACCATAGGTATCGTAAGCTTTTCGGCTTTTGCAGTCCCATTGAATGGTTTTATCCCCTGCAAATCTAAAAGTAGCCTCCATAGTATCGTACATTTCCCAACCATCGTTTACAAATTGCCGTTTGCCTGCCAATACCTCGGCATGTTGGGGCAAATCGACGTTAAGTGCCCACCGGGCCACATCCAATTCATGGGTACCGTTATTGCCTGCTTCGGCAGTACCGTAGTCCCAACCGTACCAGTGCCAGTTATAGTCCCAGGTTTCCTCGGTATAGTCACGGCGTGGGGCAGGACCCTGGAATAGTTCCCAATCCAGACCTTGGGGTACAGGAACTTTTTTCTGGACGGGCACTTCGCCACGGCTATTGACGTAAAAGGCAACTGCTTTAAAGGGCGTGCCAATAATGCCGTTATGAATTTCGTTAACTATCTCTATGGTATGGTCGGAAGAACGCTGCTGAACGCCCATTTGAACCACTTTCCCATATTTTTTGGCTGCTTGCACCAACATTTCGTTTTCATTCATGTCGTGGCTGCACGGTTTTTCTACATATACATTTTTTCCTCCTTTAAGAGCCATGATCGACCCTGGGGTATGCCAATGGTCGGGGGTGGCATTGAACAAGACATCTACCTTGGAATCGTCGATTACTTTGCGGATATCATTTTCCAATTTCGGTTTGTAATCAATATGTTCCGAAAAATTTTTCAAGGCCTTTTCCCGTTGTTTTTCCATTACATCGCATAGATACATTAAATTGACATTGGCCTCCTTTTTGGCAATCGGCTCATAGTAGGCGCCCAGTCTACGGCCCAATCCTGCTATGGCCACATTTAACCTGTCGTTGGCACCTATAATGCGGCGGTAACTACTTGCTGTCATTCCCATGGCCGAACTTCCCACTGCAATGGCTGCACCACCAAGTGTCGTTTTTTTGATAAAATTTCTTCTTGTTCCCATATGGATGTAAATTATATGATTAAATCCCGTTAAATTCCGATATCCGTTTGCAAAATAGTCATGTTTGGTGGATCTGCCCCATTTTACCGCCGATAAACACCCATTCTATCAATATCCCGGTTTCTGATAACATTTATATCTTGTGCCGCTAAGGCCGTGTTTCCCATATACACATAGGCTTCGGCTCTCAAGAGGTAAGTTTCTGCAAGCTGGATCGCATAAACATCTTTATGGTTATATCCACCCCAGGTGCGACCGGGATCTCAAAAGGATTCACGGGTAAAGGAATCCGATACGAAATAATTACCGCGCTCGGTACGTTGCGCAACACTCAGGTTGTAGTTTTGAATTGCTGCAAATCTCGTAACTGCATCGACCCAATCAACATCGTTTCCCGCTAGATAATTGGACTTTTCCTCTTCGGTCCTTAACCTTGAAGTCATTATTTCAGGATTAGTGACATCGGGTCGGGCCGGTTTGCCCTGGCTACTTGTCGGATTGGTGTAATACCAGTTATAAAGGTCTTGCTGGTCATAATAATCGACCAATCGAGTGGCATACTCACTGGCGTTCATCACTCTCATAGGATTGTTGGTCATGCTATTTTGACATCTTAAAATTTAGTACTAAATTTAGTCCCCCCTCCCTCTTAATATCCCTTTCAAAATTTTGTTTGCAAATTCCGTGTCGAATTTAAAATAACCAACTCTATTGATTAAATTTTAATATGAGCGCAATTTTTATAAGTCATTCAAGTAGGGATAACGAGTTTTGTGAAAAGCTGATGGCTTGGTTGGATGATCTTGGACACCGCTCCGTATTCCTGGATATAGACGGATCATCTGGAATAGCAGCTGGATACAATTGGGAGCAGAAACTCTATCAAGAATTGCGGGTATGTCGTGCGGTCATCGTTATTTGTACCGAAAACCTTATGGGTTCTAAATGGTGCTTTGCGGAAATCACGCAGGCACGCTCTTTAGGAAAACATATCTTTCCACTTAAGATAGCCGATTGTAAAATAGACTCAATACTATCTGATTCGCAGGTTGTTGACTTTTTGAAATTTGATGAAAAGGAAGCTTTCGAACGCCTTAAAAATGGGCTGGCCATTGCAGGAATCGATGCCGAGGACCCCTATGATTGGGATGGTAGTCGATCACCCTATCCCGGTCTTTTATCTTTTCAGGAAGCCGATGCCGCGATTTTTTTTGGAAGGGACAAAGAAATCGGAGACGGACTTGATGTACTGAATGGAATCCATCGCTATGATGGCGCCGGTCTCGTCATGACTTTGGGTGCTTCCGGTAGCGGGAAGTCTTCACTTGTTAGAGCCGGAATTGTGCCTAGATTGAAGCGTGATCCGGCACGTTGGTTAGTCATAGACCCCTTTCAACCGGGAGACGACCCATTCCTTGAGTTGTCGAAAATTTTATCTAAGGCCTATCTCAAATATTCCAAAATCAAACGAAAGGCCGATGCCATTCGTGAAAGTCTTATTTTCAACGAAGTAGCTATAGAACGGACAACCACTGGTGATGATGACACTGTTTCTGTTGATGAACCATCTATAGATTTTGCTGAATTGCAGGATGCCATAAAGACCTTAGAAGGTCTTCTCCAGAAAAGTGTCATCGAAACAAATACATCCAAACACGGATTACTGCGCTCCAGCCTCAAGGATCTCCAAAAGTTCCGCAGTGAATTTGCGTCTCCAAACTATGCCGACGTCGCTGACAATGATGACGGTTCACGGCCAGTATTTATAGAAGAGCTATTAAATGGCTCAGGTCGAGAGAATGCCAGTCTTTTAATTATCATTGATCAGTTTGAAGAGTTGCTCAACCGACCTCCAGATCATTTGGGCAGCCGGTTTCTAGTCTTTTTACGCCGCCTATTGGACAATAAGGATAACAAACTTGTGATAATAGGAACAATGCGATCCGACTTTCTGGGTGCCTTTCAACAAAATTCGGCTTTGCGTAGCTTAGAATATGGTAAAATCTTAGTGGGTCCTGTTGATACAGCTTCTTTGACAGAAATCATTGAAAAGCCTGCAGAATTGGCAGGGGTGCGGATAGAACCGAAATTATTGCAAGCCTTGATCGAAGATGCTGGAACAGATGATGCCTTGCCTTTGCTTGCCTTTACCTTGCGTGAGCTGTACGATAAATTTGCCGACGATAATCTATTAGAATATCGCGAGTATAAAGACTTTCTCGGTGGAATTCAGGGTGCGGTTGCCAAAGCAGCTGAAGGAGTGCTGGAAAGACAACAACTAACTTTAACTCAAGAAGAAAACCTTCGTAAGGCATTTCTTTTTATGTCCCGAATCAACGAAAATGGACAATTTACAAGAGAGGTAGCAAAATGGAGTGACATGCCCCAAGAAGTTCACGGTGTACTTGAACGACTGGTAGCGGGGAGGTTGCTAGTCTCACGTGGCGGCGAAAATGGTGATGGTACTATAGAAGTTGCACACGAAACCTTATTTAGATCCTGGAAGCGATTAAAAACCTGGTTGGACGAAGACCGGGAATTTCTGTTATGGCGCAGCCGACTTTCCAGAGCTAAACAGGAATGGGACTACAACGAAAGGGACAAAAACACACTACTTAAAGGCGCGGTATTGCACGAAGCTTCCAATTGGTTTGAACGCTATAGTAACCAACTCGACAGTGAAGAGCAGCACTATGTTTTGGAAAGTTTAAAGGAGGACCTCCGTCGACGTCGTAAAAGGCGTGCCAGCATAATTGGAGTCATATCCTTTCTGACGCTTATTGGCTTATCGATGACCTTTCTATTTATTAATGCTACAGAGCAAACCAATATTGCGCAACAAAAAACCATAGAAGCCAAGGTTTCTGATTCGACAGCGCAGAGGCAAACAGCTATCGCAGAAATCCGCTCAAAAGAAGCCGAAAGGGAAAAAAAAGAAGCAATTTATCAAAAATCACAAGCAGAGGAACAAACAAATATAGCAGAGGAACAGCGTAATAGAGCTTTTATAGAGAGTAAAAATGCTATTACTCAAAAAAATAGAGCCTTGGCCAATTACTTGATCGGGGAAGCGAATAGAGAAGTTCAAACCGATCCGACCCTTGCACTCCGATTAGCGGGGGAAGCATTTGAAAAACGTTCTGACGATACTACTATCGCTAAGGATGTATATGCCATTTATAGCGAAAATAGTTTTTACAAACGTATTTTAAGACATCAGGAGGCAGTCAAATCTGCCGTTTTTTCCAACGATGGAAGCACTATACTTACAAGATCCTCCGATAATACCGCCCGCTTGTGGGATTCGCAGGGAAATCCTCAGGGAAACCCAATGCAACACGAGGAAACAGTCAATTCCGCTGTTTTTTCTCCTGATGGAAAGACCATATTGACAAGTTCACGGGATGGGACCGCTCGCTTGTGGGACCATGAAGGTAACCCCATTGGAAAGCCCATGCTGCATGAAGGCGGAGTCTTTTCCGCTGTTTTTTCTCCCGATGGGAAGACTATACTATCAAGTGGTGAGGATAGGGCCGCTCGTTTGTGGGACCTACAAGGTAACCCTCTGCAAAAGGCAATGAAGCACAAGTTTGCTGTCTATTCGGCTGTCTTTTCTCCCGACGGAAAGACTATCGTGACCAGTTCCGCCGATAGCACCGCCCGTTTGTGGGACCTGCAAGGTGATTCTATCGGAAACACCATGCAACATGAAGATGGAGTCTATTCTGCTGCCTTTTCTCCCGATGGAAAGTCCATAGTGACAAGTTCCGCGGACAATACCGCCCGCTTGTGGAACTCTCAAGGGAATCCCCTAGGAAACCCCATGCAACATGAGGGTGCGGTCTATTCCGCTAATTTTTCTCCCGATGGAAAGACCATACTGACAGGATCAGCGGACGGGACTGCACGCTTGTGGAATCAGCAGGGCGACCCCAATGGGAAAACCATGCAACATGAAGGGGCGGTCACTTCCGCTGTATTTTCCACTGACGGAAAGACCATACTGACAGGTTCCCTTGATAAGACTGCCCGCTTGTGGGATGCTCAAGGCAATCCGCTTTATAAGCCCATGCAGCATGAGGGGTCGGTAACTTCCGCTGTCTTTTCCACCGATGGAAAGACCATACTGACAAGTTCCGAGGACGGCACTGCCCGCTTGTGGGACGCACAAGTTGAGTCCTTAGGAAACCCTATGCACCATGAGGGTGCAGTCTATTCCGCTAATTTTTCCCCCGATGGAAGTACTGTGTTGACAAATTCCGAGGATGGGACCGCCCGTTTGTGGGATTCCCTAGGAAATCCCCTGGGAAATCCTATGCACCATGAGGGTGTAGTCTATTCCGCTCATTTTTCCCCCGATGGAAGTACTGTGTTGACAACTTCCGAGGATGGGACCGCCCGTTTGTGGGATTTGAAGGGAAATCCCCTGGGAAACCCAATGCAACATGAGAGTGACGTCTATTCCGCTGATTTTTCTCCCGATGGCAAGACCATAGTGACAAGTTCCGCGGACAACACCGCCCGTTTGTGGAACTTGCAAGGCAATTCCCTTTACAAGCCAATGCAACATAAGGATGTAGTTTATTCCGCTGTCTTTTCCCCCGACGGAAAGATTATAGTGACAAGTTCCGCGGATAATACCGCCCGTTTATGGGACCCACAAGGCAATCCCCTCGGAAAGACCATGCAACATGAGGATGCAGTTTATTCCGCTGTCTTTTCCCCCGATGGAAAGACCGTCCTGACAAGTTCCAAGGATGGGACCGCCCGTTTTTGGGATTTGCAAGGCAACCCCCTTGGAAAGAACATGCACCATGAGGGTATGGTTTTCAATGCTGTCTTTTCCCCCGATGGAAAGACCGTACTCACAAGATCCTCTAATACCGCCCGTCTGTGGGACCTGCAAGGTAGTCCACTTAATAAGCCCATGCAGCATGAGGGTCAAGTCTTGTCCGCTGTCTTTTCCCCCGATGGAAAGACCATCCTGACAAGTTCATGGGATGGGACCGCCCGTTTGTGGAATCGTCAAGGTAATCTCCTTGGGAAGCCAATGCAACATGAGGATCAAGTCTTATCCGCTGTCTTTTCCCCCGATGGAAAGACCATATTGACAAGTTCACAAGATGGGACCGCCCGTTTGTGGAAAATGGTAACTTTAGAAGCCTTTCTTAAAAGCGATCACATAGCTCCCTTGACTCGTATACAAAGAGAGAAATATGGAATTGATTAATTTTTGTAACGTTTTTGCGCAATCAGCTGGTTTTCTACCGAAAGGACATGGCATCGTCAAGAAGTACGGCGGCAACAGGTAAGTCAGGCATTCTACTCCTTTGAACCAGCTTCTCTGCATGGTTTTTCGGACAGCTGTCTAATGTTGCCTTTTAAATAAAATATAACATAATTAATGGCTTTTGGAAGTGTCTTTTCAAAATTCAATCGCGCTGAATCCCGCTATGTATCGATTTTTTGCACATTCCACCTTAATAGGATTCTGATAAGAACGAACTCTATCAATAAATAGTAACACCTTCAACAACCCTAGAAATCGCTTTACTAGATGAAGGCGAATCTGGCGAGAGACCTAGTTGCATCGATTTGTAAAATGCCAGTAATTGCCCGAACAGTATATTGGAGACCGCTAAAAAAGCTTCATTACCTGCCGAATTGATTTTTGGAAGCTGAAAATGGGCATCGAAAGAAATATCTTTCAGTTCTACCTCGGAAATGCCTATTTGAAACAAAGGCTTCTTACCTTGGTCCATTCCTTTGACCAGATCTTTTTCATATCGCAGCACATCTTGATTATTGGAAAAATAATAAACCATCAAAGTTTCCTCGTCTACAACCGCTTTCGGTCCATGCCGGAAACCTAGGTAAGAATCATATTTGCAGATGACCTGCCCATCCGTTAATTCTTGAAGCTTTAGATGAGATTCCATTGCAGTACCAAATTGGGGGCCGGATCCGAGAAAAATCGCCCTTTTAAAAGGTAGGTCGGTAATTCTTTTTAATTCGTTGCTATATTTTTTAAAAATAGTGTTGGCACAGGTAATGGCGTGATCTACCAGAGGGTTGACGGCTTCCGGTTGATTAATAGTATTTATCAAAAGGGCAGTTAGCATCATTCCCGTGTAGCTTCCTGTCATAGCCAGACTTTGATCATTTGCTTCTGCGGGTAAGATGAAAGAATAGCGCTCGTTCTTGACTTTGTATTCAGCAAGCTTACCAGTTTCGTTGCAGGTTATCACCAAATTATAGCATGTATGGCAATACCGGTCCGCAAGACGCAAAGTGGCAACACTTTCAGGACTATTACCGGATCTGGCAAACGAGATAAGTAAGATGGATGAAGTTTTCCTAAAATAATCCTCGGGATGTGAAACCAAATGTGTAGTGGCCACCGAGAGCGTGGTTACCCCTGTCTTGCGCTGTATCTCACCGGAAAGTGAAAGACCTATAAATGCACTAGTGCCCGCTCCCGTGAGTATGATAGTATCGACTTTGGGAAGTACCTCATCAAGAAATGAAGCAATTTGTACTTTTTCTTCGGAAACTTTATCCCTAATCGTAGACCACAAAACAGGTTGACCTGCTATTTCCCTGGCTGTAAAAATACCGTTCCTTTTTTTGAGTACGGTCTCATCGATGCCTAAATATTTCATATGTTTAAGATAGCTATTTTATTGCGATAAACTTCCATAATATTATGTAACAAAAATAACGAACTTATTTTAAGTTTCAAAGCCTTGTATTTTATTTCCAATACATTATTTAATCTCCTTTTTCCTATTTTAGGGGTACTAATTGCAGAACCATGGAATACGAATATCTTTGGTCTTCTAATACCTAAATAACGGCATGGCCAAAAAAAAGAAATCAAAACGTTCAACCGTCGAAAGACGTAAAACCATCTTAAGTATGCTGTCCGAAAACGGGCAAGTGTTCGTGCATGAGCTCAGTGAGCAGTTTAGCGTCAGTGAGGTGACCATACGAAACGACCTGGATTTGTTCGAATCTAAAAATTTGTTGATTAGGGCCAGGGGCGGTGCCATGAAATATGAGAACAACGTTGGAATTGATTACGGAATTTCCGAAAAGGACAAAATAAACTACGTCGAAAAACAAAAAATCGGTAAAAAAGCGGCGGCTTTGATCAAAGAATCGGAAACCGTAATACTAGATTCAGGAACTACCACTATGGAAATCGCCAAGAATCTCGGTGATATCAAATCGTTGAGCGTCATCACCAACGCCTTCAATATTGTGGGTCAATTGATAGCGAATCAGAACATTAATGTGATTGTGCCGGGCGGCTCGCTACGAAAAAACTCCCACTCATTGGTCGGCCCCCTTGCGGAAAAAAATCTTAAGAACTTTTATGTGGATAAGGCTTTTATCGGGGTCGATGCTTTTGATACCCGCGTTGGCATTTATACCCCCAATATTGAAGAAGCCTCGCTTAACCAAATTATGATTAACATCGCCAAAGAAGTTATTTTGGTAGCCGATTCAAGTAAGTTCAATCGAAGAAGCCTTGCCTTTATCTGTCCGATAGGCCAAATAGATACCGTGGTGACCGATGATAAAATTAGTGCCGAAGACCATAAACAACTTCAAGATTCAGGGGTGAAAGTGATTATTGCCTAGGACCGTTTAAAAAAAACTGATTGATGCCAAAAGCGCTGCAATAGTTCCTACATTTCACTTTGACCGCAGGGGTCTATTCAATGGTTATCTTATGGTCGAGGTTGTTGTATCCGGTGGTTTCCTCCCAAGTATTGACATTCGCCAAACGTACGCTATACTCGGGTCTATCCGCAAGGTCATTTTGGCTATCGGCTATGTGAAGGAGTAGGTCATATTCTCCGGCCATCAAAGATTTGGGAAGGGACAAAGATTCGGAGAGGCTAACGTCGGAAAACCATTTTTGAACGTTTGTAGCTATAGGCAGGGCAGTGATTGTTCCGTCAACTTGATTTCTCAAAATTAATTGTACGTTCCTTTTCTTCATAGAGGATGCGTAGCCCTTGTTTTCTATATCGAGCGCTATTTCTAATGAGCCACCTTTAGTAATTTTGGAAGGATAGGTACCTTTTTTCAGAACAAAGCGGTAGCCTAAATTCTTTTTGATGTTTTCCATACATCCCCCGTCTACCCAATCGTTATTGACCTCATTATTGTAATCGGCGTTCAAGAAAGTATAGTGTAATTGGCGTAATTCAATGTCGGCCACGCCTGCCGGTGAACAGTCATTTTCAGGACTGTATCCATCACTACAGGTCTCTCCCCCGACAATGACATATTTGCTATCCTGTTCAAAATAGGCTTTTAGATTTTCAATGGATGTTTCCCTTTGGGATGACGAATTGCCATAATCTTCGTAGGTTCCGAAATCATCTGGACTTGCGAAAAGACAATCATTATGGTAGGCGATCCGCGCCTTGTCCGTTCCGGTAAAGGCTTCTTCTTCCGAAGTGGCGGTAACATCTGTTTTGGCATCTATTCCATAAATATAGCGCTGCTTCATCTGCGGATAGCGCACCTGTATCATAATTTCTTTGGGAGTGGCATCCAACAAGGCTTTCAATACATCGATACGGTCTTGCCAGTTCTCGTCCAACAATTTGCCTTGGTCGGCGTTACCTGAAGAATCCCCAAAATAATCCGTATAATAGTTTTCACCCCATGTGCCAATGAAGCCCATTTGAATGGAATTGATTACATCCGCATTTTCGCTAAGTATCGGACCCAATTGTGCAATATGCTGTAAAACTATATCTTTTGGGGCATCACCGTATGGAGGGCATATAAAATCTTCGGGGCAACTGCCGGCCGTGGAGGTAACGGTATACGTAAAACGGGGAATCAATTTCACCCCTGCCTTTCGGGCGATTTCGAAATCGGAAGCGACGTTAGTAAGGTATTCTTGCGAAAGGGGTTTATCGTTAAAACCATCTAAAATAAAATAGCGGAATATCAATGTGCTTACCGTGCTGTAAGTCGCCCCTTCGGTCGTGGACGGATTTCGATAGGCCTTTAGTGCATCTTCACTAAGAGGTTCATAGCTGCTTGCCCTGGTTTCCGAATAGCGATAAAAACCGCGATCGGGATTCGGAAAATCAGTGTCGTCTTCTGTATAGTCTACAACGACGTTATCCGAGACTTGGACTTCACCCTCTTTTTTCGGCTCTTCGGAACCGCTATCGCTATTGCAGCTCCAAACTATTGAGATTATCACGAGAAATAGAATATTCATTGTTTTCATATTTTTTGGTTTACATAACATGGCTATCAAACAAGACAATGATTCTGATACTATTTTATGCTGTTTTCTAAGTCTTAACGTCCTAATTCATTTTAAGTTTTAAACGAGTATACACCCAATACGATAGAAACTTAATGCATCATTCTGGGTGAAATGCCCTCGCCTTTAGGCGAAGACTTCAATTCAATTCGATTCGCTGTTCGCTATATGACGAAGGCAAAAAAAGCCTAAAGCAATCTGAGTATAGCGTTGGGCCGAACGGTTGGACTTTAACCGAGCTTGAATCGGAATCAAAAGCCATCTGTATTTAGCCGATGGTAGTTCAGTTTAAATTATGTCAAACTTTCTCCTCTGGCGTGTCCGCAGTTTCTTCCGGATCGATAGCCAGTAAAAAAGCGGCTATTATCGCTAATACGATACCCGCTATTTTTACGGGATTCGGTAAAAATCCGAGTACCAGCATCGAAATTATGGCCGTAATCAGGGGTGCCCCGGCGTTGGTCAAAGGAGATACTACCATAGCCTTTCCGTATCGGAATGCAAAGACCAGACATAGTGCCCCGACCGCGTTTAAAATTTGGATGCCCGCCGCAAGCCAAGGGCCATTGGCCCCCCAATTGATTTCTTGAGAAAAATCCGTCATTAAGAGGGCAACGGGAATTATTAGAAGTCCGGTCAGCATCATATAGAAAAAAATACTTTCCGCCTTCATGGTCTCGTTGGCCAGTTTCATAAAATAGGCCTGTATGCCCCAAGCGGCCAACACTAAAATGGCTAAAACAAACCATAAAATACCATAATCCTCCTCGGTGGAACCTTTTGAATAATCGAATAAGGGCAGTGCGATTATGGCAAACACGATACCGAGGGTGCCCAACTTGCCTGTGCGCTCTTTTAAGAACAAGTAAGAAAGCACCACGGTTATAATCGGGGAGAGGGAGATAATAGGAAATATGAGATAGGTCGGCCCCACAGTGACCGCCTTAAAAAGTACCATTTGGCCTCCCGCACCTAATAGACCAATCAAACATCCATAGAAAATGGATTTCTTATCGCGCTGTAGTTTCCAACCGGTACGGCCCATAACGAATAGGGCAGGGGGAATCATGGTTACCGCCCAAACGCAATAGATCAAGGTATCGGGGAAGCCATTTTCTGCAGGTACTCCTGTAAACGCGCCCCAAACGCCCCAAAAAATGGTGGTTACTAATGCATAAAGGAGCCAAGGTTTCAATTTCATAAGAGGTATTATTTTTGGTCATTTGACCGTAATTCGAGGTTTATAGATTTTTTCTTAAAAGGAGGGCGCCATCGTTTTCCAGCGATTGGTGACACGCCCATTTTACAGGATGTCTTACTTGTTTCACTTCGATATGTGCGTAGAGACGCAATCCCTCCCAAGCTTTGTTTTTAGGCAATTGAAAAAGTACCTGTCTTACCTTGCCGGGTAACGGATATCCGGGATCGAGACTTCCTTCGATGTGCAAGGTTTTTTCCGTATCGGTAAGGGATATGCGAAGCGCACCGGGCACCCCGGAAAGTCCGTCGTTGACCAATCCAAGAATCAGTCCGGGATATCCGTCCTTTTCAAAATACCAGATCCATGAGGGCCTGACCCGATAGCCTATCGAAGCGGCCAAATGGTTTAATGGCCCAGGGTATTTATCGTAATAGCTCAGGAAATTTTCCGCAGAAATAACGTGCCAGTTCCACAACGAAAAATAGGTTGGGGAAACGTCCTTTACATGGGCAATGATATTTTCGTTCTTTGCAATTCCCTCGAAATTCGTTTCTTTATTTTTATCGCCTGTCGCCAAGCCCTGTTCTATTGTCGCGCCTATCCAAGACGGGCGATTACTCAGGGCATCTATTTGCGAGGTTTCGATAAAAATAGTGTCTGTGCGCAACCAATTATGCGAGCGTACGGTTCTATCCAAAACTTCCGAATTGCCCACTTCGCTGTAATCGGGTTGTGTGTTTGTAGTCAAGGGAGTTTTTATCCAATTCTTGGCTTGATGCTCGAAAAGTGCGATAGAGGTTTCTTCGGCAGTGCGATAATCCGGAAACGGATTGCCTTCAAAGGGCCAAGTGTGGCCTTCGCCCCAAAAGCCGTACATGTAGGTATCTACATATTCCACAAGTTCATGGCCGTTGTATTTTTCCGATAGCAGGTCGTCAAGCTCTTTAAAGGCCCTCATGAATTCTGGATGGTCATATCTCGGAGCGTAATGTACTTTTCCGGGAATGCCGATTTCATCGGTAACCCCCAATTTCACGAAAGGAATTTTATCCGCTAAGAAATCCGGTACGGAATGGCCCTCGATTACCGGACTCATCAACTGCACTCTAAATGCCACCCTTTTACCATATTTTTTGGCCATCTCGAAGGTGATATTCCAATGTTCGGGAAAATCGAGTTTCCCAGGTTCTTTTTGGATATCTTTCCAATCAACGCGAAGGTACAGCACATCGCCTAAAGGTAAACGGGCCAATTTTTCGATGGATGTTCTTAAGTCTTCACCCTTAACCTTGGGCGGCCCAACCTCATCACAGATATAGGTGACCATGCCCATTCCGAAATTGGGTACTTTGCCGGACGCCGCGGTGGTGGTCATGACCACATTCGCACCGGGTGCGTTCGCATCGGGACCATAGTTGTGAAACGGACCTTGGTTCAAACGGTCGGTGATGGTAGGTGGAGGGCCAAAATTATACCCTTCCCAATTATGGGGTGGTATCTTACTATCCAGAAATGAAAAGGAGACCCCTGTACAAAGGCCGGCCAAGGCACTTCTTCCAATAAAAGATCTACGTTTCAATGATATTCGACATTATATATGAATATCAAATATATAAAATCTTTCGTAACCTTTCATTTTTATTTGGATAAAAATGATTCGAAAGTTTTTACTGCCAACCTTTTAGGATAAGTTCAATGTATTGCGGGAACGAATATCGGTGCTATCTTCCCAGAAAATGATATAACTCACGCGCGGCCCAATAACACGAACACGTAAACACGCGCACGGGCCATTTTTTAGTCAATGAAATACATACCTGGTTTTGTTCTAGAATTTTTCAATCCCTAGGTTGAACTAGCTTTTCGTAAAATAGGGCAACCGATTCAGAGGCACTTCGATTTCGACCGTTCGATTGCCCTTGTACAAGGTGCCATCGTCGGCTTTCCACCTTCCCTTAGGCAAAACCACACTACGTTTCCGTGACCCTTTTTCCACCACGGGCGCTACGAGAATACTGTCCCCGACCATAAATTGATCTTTAATCATCTCATATCCGCTCTCTGGGTAGGCCAGGGCTAATGGTTTAACGATAGGTTCTCCCGTTTTTGAGGCAGTGTTAGCGAGATTAAGGAACATATTCCCCATTTTTTCGTGCAACTTGGCCGCTTCAAGGCATATTTGGTTGTTTTCCTCGGATAGCACCCGCCAAGGGGCGACAGAAAATTGCATCATGGGCATCAGGGCATGTACCTGCGCGGAACGAACGACCAGTTCCTCATCAATGGATGCCAGGTCCATAAACGAACCATATTCCCCGCCCCCGATCATATCCGGACAGGTGTAGGCATAACCCATCATACTCTGTGACATCAGATCGGGAATCAACTTTTGAAGGTCTCCCCAGTTATGGCTTTTATCACGCAATCGCTGGGCTAGCGGAAGTCCCGCCATTTTCCAAGAGGCGCGGTATTCGTTCAGAGGAAATTGTAATCCGAGTTTTGCAAAATAGGTCGTATGGTCGTTCGGCGCCAGGTCGGGCACGTAAGAAACGATATCACCGGTATAAAAATCGGCATCGCCGGCATCGAATTTAAATCCATCTACGCCATACTCGTCCATCAAAAATTTCAGTCGACCTTCGAACCATTCCCTAGTTTTCGGATTGCTGAGGTCGAGGCAGGCGCTAGCCCCGTTCCACCAACGTATGATGGCTGCCTTGTTCTGGGTATTGGCCCAGAGTACTTCCTGTGTTTTATCACCGTCTAACAACAGCATCCCGTCTTTGGCCAATTGCCTGAAGTTTTCGGTGTCGGCGCTTACGAAAGGGCATACCCATAGCATCACTTTGAAGCCCATAGCATGCAATTTTTTCATCATGCCCTTGGGGTCTTTAAAGCGTTTGGCAGAAAACTCCCAAGTACCATAGCTATCTTGCCAGTTATCGTCGATCATCAGAACCCCCGGTGGATATCCCTTGTCGATAATGGCCTGTGCATATTTTAAAATGTCTTCTTCGTTCTGATTGTAGGTCAGCTCTATCCACGTATTGTACTGCGGTTTTGTAAACAGCAGTTCTTCGGGAATTTTACCGTTTGGAGGGAAAAAATTCTTGACTGCGTAGTCATAGGAATCCCGAATAGTTTTACCGGCAGTACCTGATTGTATGCCGCCTTCACGGTCTGTAACCGTGATTTTGCCTTTATTAAAGCTGTATTTGATCGGTGATTCGCTCCAAACGTATCTTCCCTTACTTGACAGCAATAAAGGCTGCGCCTGGTTTCCCAGATTATCGCCCCAAAGATCATGGCTAGTGACGGTTTCCGAATCATAGGGCGTTTCATGGCCTACGGTGCTAAGACCGCCCCACCAATATTCGCCGGGAATAATATCGATTTCGACCGAATCCTTATTTTGGGCATGTGCCCAAAAGGCCGTCATTACAATAAGCGGGAGTATGCGTATTTTTTTCATTTTCATCGGTTTGAAACTTATAGTAAATTTATTGTATTAAAAAGAGATATAAAGAGGCGCTATCCATAAAACGAGCCAGTAATACCACATGTAGCCGTGATTCAAGAATCATGGTTTTTGTAACAAAAACGCCTTGATCGGCACCGAATTTATACCCACTAATACCGTGGTCTGACCGTCACTTCTTAACATAGTCTTGATGTCTTTGGCATCGCCATCGATAAAAAATCCACTTTTATCCAAGCTTACCGGGGCGAATCCTCCTTTTCCGTCGCCCAACATACACAGCCCGATACCGGCATCATGATTGCCGATGGTCGCCTCGCCGGAATAATTGTTGCCTACTAACAGTACATCGACATTACCATCTTTGTTGACATCAATAGCCCCGATACCGTTTACGGGTGCGAGTTGCGCCAGGTTCGGTAGGGCGTGTACGGCAAAAGTACCATCTCCTAAATTTTCAAAGTAGCTGCTCTCGAAATTTTCGGCATGCACCACATGGGCGGCTGAAAGTTCTTCAGGTAAAAAGGCCTCGGAAAACGTAACCTTGGCGTAGTCTCCATAAGTCTGAAAACGGGCCCGCATAGGGGCGATCTGTTTGATGATTTCGTCGCGGGTGTGGGCGATATAATTTTTTCCATCGATGTAGTAGCACATAATTGGGTCGATACTACCATTTTTGTCATAGTCGTTGGCGTAGATACAAAGCGGTTCTTCGACGGTGGCTTTAAATCGGCTATTCGTGCCGAGATTTCCGGCGATTAGATCAAGGTCGCCGTCATTGTCAAAATCTGCGGATACCAGACTGTTCCACCACCCCGAGGTTTTTGAAAGTCCGGCTTCTTGGGTAGTGTCGACAAATTCGGTCCCCGTATTTTTTAGGATGGTAATAGGCATAAATTCTCCGGCCAGAATAAGGTCAGGTCGGCCATTGCCGTCAACATCGGACCAAAGCGCCGAAGTGACCATTCCCAGATTGGATAATTGGGGACACCATTTCGTCGTAACATCGGTAAATTTTCCGGAATCGTTGCGTAGTAGAACACTTTTAGGGGGTAGGGGATACTCTCCCGGAACCACCCTTCCCCCCACAAAAAGGTCTAAATCGCCATCACCGTCAAAATCGGATGCAGCAACCACCGAACCTGAAGTTTCGATTTCGGGAAGTGCTACGCTATCCTTCACAAAACCGCCATTGCCATCGCCGAGGTACAGTCGATCTTGATAGGCCTTGTCCTCTTTTTGAAACTCGCTGCCGCCACTGACCACATACAGATCTAGGTCGCCGTCATTTTCAGCATCGAACAACAGCGAGCCCATATCTTCGGAAGCGATATCTTGGTCAAGGGGCTTTTTGGTAAATGAGCCATCCGGTTTCTGAAAGAAGAAATAGCCGCTGAATCCGGCACTACCCCCGATGTAAAAATCGTCGAGACCGTCTCCGTTGATATCGCCCTTACTCATTTTCGGACCGTTTTTCGATTGCATGTGGGGCACCAACGGCTGTACGTTAAAATCGTTGAATTTATTCTCTATATGGCGATAGTCCGTGCCTACCTCTTGCGATATTTCCGTGAACCAGGTTTTTTTGGTTGTAGTGGATGTCTCTTTACCCGCTTTGGCATCGATATAGCGCATGCTTAGCAATTGTCCGGCATCTACATTCGTTACGACCTGCTTTTTGCCGTCGGGCCAGGTCACGATCAGGCTATCGACCTTTTTTTCGTCACCTAGCCCGAAGTGTATCTTCGGATCGATGCTCGATTCATAGCCACGGGACAGATAGTGTTGGTAATATTGGGTATTCCCTTTTGTTTTTAAGGTGAGACTTGTTCCTATACCCTCAAGGTTGCCCTGTTTTCCTTCTAAACGGATGCCCAAAAAATTGTTCTCTTGTTTCCTTTCACTTTTATTTTCTAGAATATCTGCCTTTTGGTTGACATTATTGACGACAAGATCTAGGTCGCCGTCATTGTCCAAATCCACAAACGCCGAACCGTTTGACATGCTTTTTTCCCGGATGCCCCATGCTTCTGAAACGTTCTCGAATTTGAGGTCGCCCCTATTTTTGAAAAAGTAGTTTTTTACCGCGGCACTGGGCAAGTCTTTGATGGCGTCCAGTTTTTTTTGCTTTCGGTCCGTTTCCGAACCGAAGGGGTTCGAAAGGTCTTGCTGTTGGTAATTGATGTAATCGAGATCGCCCAGTTCCCTTCTAAAACCATTGGTTATAAACGCATCTTTGTTGCCATCGTTGTCGTAGTCGGCCAAAAGTACGCTCCAGCTCCAATCTGTTTTATCGATTCCGGAAAACTGGCCGATTTCGCTGAAGGAGCCGTTGCCATTGTTCAATTGCAATGTATTACGGGTATATTGTGGCGTGTAGCCCCGCTCGGTCAGCATTTGCAGTTTGTCGAAACTACTGGAGGGTACTATGGTCTTTCGTCGTTGGTTATCTTCCGGCAACATGTCGAGTACCAGAATGTCCATCAGGCCATCGTTGTTGAAATCGGCGATGTCGTTGCCCATACCTGCAAAACTGGTATGCTTGAACAGTGTTTTCGAGGCATCTTTGAACGTACTGTCGCCCTGATTCAGATACAGCACGTCATTGGTCAAAAAATCGTTGGAAATATAGACATCCGGCCAACTATCGTTATTGATATCGGCAATACCCAAGCCTAGACTATAGCCTTCAACGAGTATTCCCGCTTCTTTGGATACATCGCTGAACGTATCGTCTCCGTTGTTGCGGTACAATTTGTCGGTGCTGTTAGATTCGCCATTTACTTTTTTGGACCGTATTTTGTTGACGGATGACAATGTATAATCTACGGGGTTGATGATGAGGAACATATCGAGGTCACCGTCTTTATCATAATCGAAAAAGGCGGCTTGTGTAGATTGCGAGGTATCGGCGAGTCCGTATTTTTGGGCTTCCTCCGAAAATGTACCATCCTTTTGATTGATATACAGGAGGTTCGCCCTTTGCGGCACCGCCGCATCCCCTGATACACAGACGTAGATGTCGAGCCATCCATCCTGATTGATATCAATCATGGCAACGCCAGTGGCCCAGCTCTTGGAGGTGAGTCCCGATTTTTCGGTAATATCCTCGAAAGCAAGATTCCCCCGATTGCGATATAATGCGTTCGACACTTTATTGCCGGCCATAAAAACATCCGTAAGGCCATCATTATCGATATCGCCAACACCCACACCAGCACCGGTATAGATGTTCATAAAAGTGTAAATGTTGTTCAGGCTATCTTCTTCGATATCGTTCGAAAAGTCGATATGGGTATGTGACGATGGTACGGAAACGAACAAGGTATCGTCATGAGCGCATGCGCAAAGTAGCAGCCCCGAAATTAAAAATGTGATGTAGGCGCTATTTCGCATCCTCTAAAGATATTCGTTTCCGTTGTCCTGTGTAAGAGAATAGCTCTACAAAGTTCACGCTTTTAGGGTTCAGCATCAGATTTCTGGAGGATTGGCTCAAGTAGGAACCACCGTGGGCAAATTCGCTGTAGCCTGTATCAGCGGTGCCCCGAGGAGAAGCCATTTCATGAATTGATGTTTTTTTTTCGAAGCGTCAATTTTTTTGAAAAAATACATTTGTATCGCAAAATTTTAAATTACAAACGTGCAGACGGTATTCCTTTATCGTACCATACCCATTTAAATTCTAATAAATAGTTTCTTTTTGTACATCCAGTAACAAATATACCAAAGCATAAAAAGTACAATACAGCTTAAAATAATTTGCGAGCCCAATTCGCCTGTCCAACCAAACAGGGCATTTGAAAACGGAAGAAATACCTTCTTAATAAGATCCGCTCCCCCGACATGGGCAAACAGATAAATAAATAGCGGGTTCATGCCTACTACGGCAAAAAACAACACGCCTTTTTGGTATTTTTTGATATCTATTACCCAGTAGCATAGCGCAAGAGCTATCAACGCCCATCCACCACTGGCAAATACAAATGTACTCGTTGCTATCTTTTTTATAATGGGCGTTAATGGGCTCAGACCATACCCGATAAGCAATGCAATACTCCCTGCTGCAAATAAGATTTGCAGTTTTTTCTTGGCTGAATAATTGCCTATAAGCAATTGGCCTGCCAGAACACCCCAAATGGTATGTGCCGCGGTTGGGATAGCATTAAACATCGCCCAACCGCCACCACTGTCTTCTCCTGAAATAAGCATATTAAACCAGGCTGGAAAATTTTCTCCATTGACAAAGGCATGTGTAAACCCTTCAACAGGAAAGAATCGATATAGGCCTTCGGTAATTAAAAGCAATACTACAGAAAATCCAATTTGAATTACTACGGATTTACGGATCACCAAAAAGGCAAGAATATAGGCAACTCCCAGTTGTGCCAATACATTTTGAAACCTGAAAACAATTTCGCCCGGATCAATACAGTATAACCCCCAACCCAAGAGTAACATTAAAAATGCCCTTTTTACAGCATGTATTGTTAAATCTTTGTAAGAATCCCCTCTCGCCATCCTTTTTGAAAAAGATAATGGCATGGCGACTCCTACTATGAACATGAAAAAGGGTTGGATCAAGTCCCAGAAATGCAGTCCTTCCCAGCGAACGTGGTGTAACTGAGATCCAATGGTATGAATAAAAGTTCCTTCGAATTGTGGCAATACGAAAAAAGTGAATAGATGGGTAAACTCGGCAATAAGTAAAAACATCGTTAGTCCCCTATAAAAATCGAGGGATAAAAGCCGACCGTTAGGTTTTCCTTGCATTTCAGCCATGATATAATAATTTAAAAAGTATTTGGTTTTCCTCGAACGTCGCGTAATACATAAATCGTTCTATCCAGCCGCCGTTCTTAATATAGGTTCTGGTCTCTTCCAGAGCATAACTTGCACGCTTTACCGGCTCAAAAAACTAGGCTTGTAATTGGAACAATTACTAATTGGAATAGCTTTAAATTCTTGATAAATGGGCATGAAACCAGAGGCATACATCCTATAAATGTATTCCTATATAAGAACAATCCAATCTACTTTTGATAGATTGGATTGTATAACTAAAATAAACTAACTCAACAAATAACGCATTAAACACAAATGCTTTTGATATTAATATCCTGGATTTTGAGTTAACAAACCGTTAGAACGTTCTATTTCTGATAATGGAAAAGGAAACACGTTTAGTCTATCGTTCCAATTCGCACCGAATATTTGGGGGCCGATTCCCCATCTGGTTATATCGAACCATCTGTGGGGCTCCAATGCCAGTTCTACTCTTTTTTCTTGTCTCATAGCCGTCAGCAAATCCGTTCCGGCCGCTAAATTGTCCAGCCCTGCCCTGTTACGAATATCGTTAATTTGTTGTTCTGCAATTCCTAAATCTCCACCACCTTCAATAAGGGCTTCTGCATATAACAACTTAAGTTCGGCAAAACGGAACCAACGCTCATTATTAAATTCTGCCGCTCCGTTCGATGAACTATTCGCACTTACGGTATTTTCAGGTCCCCTATATTTCTTTGAGGTGAAACCTGTTGAAGACCAAGTATTGTCATAGGGTACCTCAATTTGACCCCCTGCATCAACAGTATAGTATGTATCCCCTTGTTGATATACCATTGAACTCAACCTTGTATCACCCGGTTCAAATGCATCTACTAAATCCTGTGTAGGCGCCCACCAACCATTCTTTCCTCCAGGCACACCATTCCCACCGGCATCCCAGTAATTCCCTCTAGCGATTCCTTGTGAGGCCTTAAAATCTTCCGAATGCGTATCATCAAAAACCCATATGTTATCATCCGCAAAAGGTCCACCAAATTGGATTTCGAAAATGGATTCAGCATTATTTTCAGTCGTAAAATTAAAATTATCCTCATAGTTCGGCATTAACATATAGGGTCCTGAATCTACCACATCGGCTAATGAAGTGATAGCGGCAGGCCAATCTTCTTTCCAAACATTAACCTTTCCGATAAAGGATTTGGCAGCCCATGATGTGGCCCTTCCAGAGTTTGCACTATCCCAAGCATCAGGCAAACCAGCTGCAGCTTCAGTAAAATCAGCTAATATTGCCGTGTATAGTTCGTCTTGCGTAGCATTTGGTAATGCTTGATCATTTATCCCTTGAATTATTCCCATAGCCAATGGAGGAGTACCATATAATTTGAGTGCTTGAAAATGGAACCAGGCACGAAGGAATTTAGCCTCTGCCGCTATTACTGTTTTGTCCTCTGCCGTTAATTCATTTTCCCCGTCTAAACGATCAATCACCAAATTAGCCCGATAAATACCTTCATAAATTTGAGTATAGGCTGCGGCATAGGGAACATCCGCAGCCCTGACCTGTAATGCATCTATATCCCTAGAGATTTGATCTGACTGAATAGCATCGGCTGCAACATCATCGGTGATTACCACTGAGATTTTCCAAAACTCACCAGTTTCACCTAAAGTTTCTGTACTTGTTCCCCACAAATCTTGAATTGACGAGTAAGAAGCAAAGACAGCACCATCAAAATCAGCCCTAGTTTTGTAAAAGCTATCTGTGGTCAGCCTATCCAGAGGCTGTAAATCTAATTGGTCGTTACATGAGAATAAAGTACCCAAAAAGCAAACGGCAACTATACATTGGTTTATTTTTTTCATGATTATTTTATTATCTGAATTTCTTATTTTAATTAAAGTTTACTGTCCATCCCAATTGTACAATCCTAGGTAGTGGTGAAGCTCCACCATCTTGACCAGTGGCCAAGGTGAAATCTCCTTTTTGAAAGCTTTGGGTGCGACCTACCTCTGGGTCATATCCTGAATATTTAGTAAAAGTGGCCAAGTTTTGGGCAGCAACATAGAATCGCATCTTGGAGACAAAGTTATTTGTCCAGCTTTTCAATTTTTCAGGAGATAAGCTATACCCTACAGAAATATTCTGTATTCGTAAATATCCTGAATCCTCCACCCATCTATCAGAAAAACGATTGTTACCGTTAGGATCGTTTAAGGCCAGTCTAGGGTTAGAACTTGAATTTGCCGTTCCTTCGCCAGTCCATCTATCCAAAATTTGGGTGCTGAAATTACCTTGACCGGTCATGCCTTCCAAGCCAACTCTTGCAGAATAATAGACCTGCTTATCACCTACTCCTCTCAAGAGCATCGAAAAATCCCATCCTTTGTATTCTGCATTAAAATTAAAGCCATAGAAAAATCCTGGAAATGGACTTCCCAAAATTGTCCTATCGTTAGCATCTACAACCCCATCACCATTCACATCCACAAAACGTATATCGCCTGGGGAAGGTGTTCCATTAACATCAGGTACCGCGGCAGCCACCTCAGCATCATTTTGATATAGTCCATCGGTCTTGTAACCGTAGAAATGACCCAGACTTTCACCCACGATAGTCCTATGTGTAGACGCCCCGCCAATACCGCTAATTATTTGTGGTATTGGACCTAGGTCGGTTACTTCATTTTTAACCGTAGTAAGGTTGCCACCGAAGCTATAGTTAAAGTCACCCACTGCATTGGCATAATTGAAAGAAAGCTCGATACCGGAGTTTTTTATTTGCCCAATATTGGCATCGGCTGGTAGGAAAAACCCGGAAACATAGGGCAACGGGAAACCTAAAAGCACATCATCCGTAGTTTTATCGTAATAATCAAAAGTTCCCGTCAATTTCCCATCAAAAAGACTTGCGTCGACCCCAATGTCAAACTGGGTACTCGTTTCCCATTTAAGTTCAGAATTTGCAAATGTTGTCGGGGTAGGAGCTATAACCGTTCCATTACCTAAGGCATAACGAACGTTGCTGTCAATAGCATTAAGATATGCAAAATTAAGACCCGTAAACTGATTTCCGGATTGCCCCCAGCCCGCTCTAAATTTTATGTCATCGAAAGCGGTATCTTCAGGGAAGAAATTTTCATCGGTAATTCTCCAACCTAAAGAAACAGAAGGAAACACTTGATCTCTATTTCCAGGAGCAAATCTCGAAGTCGCATCCCTACGTATGTTCGCTGTTGCGAGGTATTTTCCCTTATAATTATAGGTTAGACGGCCTAACCAACCTTGCAATGTCCATAAATCTGCCTCATTGGTGCCAGTAACCGCTCTTCCTGTAGAAGCAAAATTTAAATTAAAAAGATCATTACCTTGAATTCGTAGCTTATCAAAACGAAATTTAGTCTGCTCAAAGCCGAAGACTGCACCTATATTATGATCTCCGTCACCAAAAGTTTTATCATACTGAAGCGTTGCCGCACTAGTTAGGGTCAACTCTGTAGGCCTTCCCTGGATTAAACGTGATGCGGGACTACCCCCAGCCAATCCCGGATCGTTGCTTGTGAAATATTCACCAGCACCAGCATTATAGTCTATACCTATTGATGTTCTGGCCTTTAAACCGTCAATTATGTTCAGTTCTCCGTAAAAATTACCCAACACTTTACGGGTCTGGATGGTTGTGGTTGTGTACCTATCATCGGTATTGAATAAATAATTGGTGGCAGCACCATTCCCAACAGTCTCTTGATTTATAAAATTATAACCTAGAGGACCATCTCCATAGGGCTGGTAATACGGTGCGTTACTGGCAGAATTAAAGCCAGCAAATATACCTGGTTCACTTTGAACCTGCCTATCTGTTTGGCTTATTAAAAGGGATTGACCAAATTTAAGCCTATCGCCAACATTAATATCTGAATTGGCTTTCAATGAGTATCTGCTAAAGCCCTGTGCTCGTTCGATACCATCCTGATCTAAATAACCACCGGAGATGTAGTAAGTTGCCTTTTCATTGCCGCCACTTACCGAAACATTATGATTTTGAACGAATCCCGTTTTAAAGATAAGGTTTTGCCAATCCACAAATGGCTGTCCTCTAAATTGAGAAAGATCATTACCAAGCTGCCCTTGCACATCAATGTATTGATCAACATTGAGAACATCTAAGGTATTTCTTGCACTTGCAAAAGAGGTATACCCGTCATAAGTCACCCTAGCATCACCCCTGTTTCCTCTTTTAGTCGTAACAATAATAACCCCATTAGCTGCTCTTGCCCCATAAATAGCCGTTGATGCAGCATCTTTCAAAACATCAATGGATTCAATATCATTTGAATTCAATCCAGCCAATGGATTGGAGTCGGTAGTTGAAGAGGTATTTACAGTGATGTTGGTAGTTTGCACAATGGGAACCCCGTCTATGATCCATAAGGGATCATTGACCCCGGGAGTTCCGATCCCACGAATACGTACACTAATTGGAGATCCCGGGTCACCGCTTCTATTCGTAATATTGACACCGGCCATCGTACCCGCCAAAGCTTGGTCTGGACTTGTAATCGGTTTGGTGACAATATCTGCAGCTCCTATTGAGGCTATTGAACCGGTCAAATCTGCCTTTCGCTGCGTGCCGTAGCCAACGACGACCACTTCGGAAAGAGCCTCCGCATCTTCGGCCATGGTAACATTGACTGTGCTCCTGCCATCTATTGAAACGGTTTGTTTGTTATAGCCAATATAGGAAAACACTAAAACGTTTTCCCCTTCAGGGACGCTTATAGAATAATTACCGTCAAAATCGGTCACAGCCCCAATAGTTGTACCCTGTACAACTACATTAACCCCGGGGAGTACACCTGAGGTATCTGAAACTTTACCCGTGACAGATGTTTGTGCATAAACGTGCGAAGTCCCTAAAACCATAAGAGCGAGAAATGCCGTTATAAACAAATTTTGCTTACAGCTTTTAAAGGATGGTTTTTTCATAATAAATCTGGTTAATGTTAGTTTCAATTCTAGTCAGCCTCGAAAATAAAATAGTACTTAAAAACAACATTAAGGCCTGTATTTAAGTACATTAAATGAAATGTGGATTAGTCAGTATTCTATTTGTCAAATGATTTTGAGTGTTGAAAAACTACCCATATCAAATTAAATCTTTTTAAACCAAAGGATTCAAATTAGAAAATACGATTTAATCATCATTAGGCATCAAATCTATTAAAAACTTTGCAGTACACAACATTTATTTATTTTATTTTAATTCTTTTTCCTTCTTTTTCCTTCTTTTTCATTAAATTTTCCTTTTTTTCCTTTTGTTTTAATTTAAGAAGGATACAAAGTTTAAAAATTAGCAAAAAGTAACTCCTTTAACACTCTATACATAGTCCATGTTTTGAAAGGGGAATCAGGTTGGGACTTCAAATCTAGCGATTTTTAAAATTCAATAGCCACAAACTAACTCGAACAAACTGAAAGATATCTTATTACGATTTTTATTTGCAAACTGAACCGCAGCAATAGTTTCCTGACTTTATCTGGTCGGCAAAGGAAATCAACACTGTCGCTGTCTCCTTGACCAAATAATTTTAAGGATGTGAGATCCTAACATAACTTAGGATTATGTGGTCACCCTTGTATGCCGTCAAGGTTTCCGACACCTTCAGCAATCATAGCGAGCTAGTATTTAGACGGCTTTCCAAAAAAAGGTCAACACCAGTTACAACGGGAAGACACCACCTAATTAATAAGTAAAAAAAACATTAGAACAAATAATAGAAAGAATTTGAAATTTTAAAAATTATAATTACTTTCATTATTAATTTAAAAAATGGGGGCTTGAATGGGCCTACTGGTTTTAATAGGTATGAAGATTGACGCGCATGTACATTGTAACTCCACCAGAAACGACCTACTGGAATACGGTATTGAAAACGACATACGGTTTATATCTATTATTACGGACGTTCCTGAATTTCCATCAATTGAAGACCAGTTAAAAACGGTAGTAGGTCTTAAAAAAAATTATGGAAATCATCTGAACTTCGCAATTTCCTTTTCATGTCAAGGTTGGGAATCCAAAAAATGGCTAGAGAAAAGCCTTGACACCATTCAAAAATCCCTCGATATGGGAGCTGTAGGTGTGAAGGTATGGAAGAATATTGGGATGTCCCTTACGGACGAAAATGCGCGATATGTAATGCTAGACCATCCCTCTTTTGAACCCATTTTCAACTATCTCGAAGACAATGATGTGGTGCTTCTGGGCCATAATGGGGAGCCAAAGAATTGTTGGTTACCAATAGATGAAATGACGGTTGAATCGGACCGCAAATACTTTTCGGCCCATCCTGAGTATTATATGAATTTACATCCTGAAATCCCTGACTATAAGGCCCAGTTGGAAGCGAGAAACAACGTACTGAAAAGACATCCTAAACTTCGGTTTGTGGGATTGCACCTAGCAAGCCTTGAGTATGATGTTAAGGAAGTCGCGGCTTGGCTTGACAGCTTTCCATTAACTATGGTTGACCTAGCGGAAAGAATTGTTCATATCCAGCACCAGGCTGTCACCAATTGGCAAAAGGTACATGATTTCTTTATGCAGTATCAGAATCGCATTATTTATGGTACTGATCTGATTACCGATGATGCAACTAGAAATCATGAATTGGAGGCCTATTTGGATAAACGATATAAAATGGATTGGGATTTTTTCGCAAACGAACAGTCAATAACTGTCCCAGAAATAAAAGGTACATTTAAGGGGCTTGGCCTACCTCCAACCATATTGCAAAAAATATTTCACGCGAATGCCAAAAGGACTTATAAAATTTGAAATTTAACTTTTGATTAATCAGATTTACAACAATGACGCAAAGCAAATTCGTTTTAGTATGTACTCTTTTATCGCTTGGTGCCTTGATAGCTGTACAGGTGGGGCAAAACCAACTAATTCCTACCATAGATGGCAAAGCGTATTACCAACTGGAAGATTTCAGTAAGGTTAAAAAGTTTGACATTCATATTCATATCAATACAGAAGAGACGTTTTTTATAGAGCAGGCGCAAGCAGATAATTTTCAATTTTTGGATATTATCGATGACCGTCCATTTGGATTACCTATGGATGGACAGCAAAAAATTGCCATGCTTCATTTAAAGAACTTTTCAAAAAATATGGCTGTTGCCACCACTTTTCCGGTCAAAGATTGGGGTAGTGATGACTGGATGGAAAACACAATAACAGGCTTGGAAAAATCTTTTTTGGATGGCGCTATAGCCGTCAAAATTTGGAAGAATATCGGGATGGACCTGAGGGACGGAAACGGAAAATTTGTGATGGTCGATGATATTCGACTCGATCCCATCTTGGATTTTCTAGTAGCGAATAATATTCCCTTATTAGGTCACAACGGTGAACCCAGAGATTGCTGGTTGCCCCTTGATGAGATGACCTTCAGCCAAGATTATTACGGATCCCATCCAGAATATCACATGTATCTGCATCCGGAGTACCCTTCTTATCAAGATCAGATAGATGCTAGAGACCATATGCTTGAGAAGCATCCTGATTTAATTTTTATGGGTGCACACCTGGGTAGTCTGGAATGGAGCCTTGACGAGTTGGCAAAACGCTTGGATAAATTTTCGAACATGTACGTTGATTTAACGCGTTTGTCCAATTTGAAACTTCATACATTCAATAACCGAAAAAAGACTCGGGCGTTTTTCATTAAATATCAGGATAGACTTATCTACGGTACGGACAGTTCGATCAATTCATCAACAAGTCCATCCGAATTCAAAAAAGACATCAATGACAGATGGGTAAGTGAATGGAAATTCTATGTAACGGATGAGAAAATCAACCTAGAAAATTTTGGAGAGTTAAAGGGACTAAAGCTGCCCATCGATGTAGTTGATAAAATATATTCAAAAAATGCCATACGGCTATTAGGACTTCAAAATTGGTAACCACGAATTAAAAGAAATTTCGATGCAGAATATGACTAGACGTGAATTCACAAGGAAATCTGCCTTAGCAGGTGCCGGTTTTGCAGCTTCCAATTTTGTTGCATTTGCCGGAAAGGGGTCCGTTCGCAATGCTGAATTGAGTGTATCCATACCCATGCCAATTCAAATTGTCATTGATGATGTTGGCTGGTGGTCTGGAGAAGACGGCCACGAGCGTCAACAGCCTTACCGTACAGGCATAAGTCGTAATCATGTTCCGGCCGATTATCAAGCAATTGCGGATCTTGGAATAAAACTGGGTGTACGACCACAAGCAGCAACTATTCTTTGTCAGTGGGACCGAGAAAATATGTTGCGGAATGTTCCGACGATTACATGGATGCGTGAGAAATGGGATAACAGTAAATGGGTGGGGCCCTGGTTGGATGAGGCAGCAGATATTATCCGAAATAATCAAAATCACTATGAGCTAACAATGCATGGGGTAGGGCATGAATATTGGAAAGATGAAAACATGACCCGGGCAGAATGGGCGGACAGTTCAGGAACAATGCGACCTCTTGACCAGGTTGAACTTCATCTTGATTGTTTTGAAAAATTGTTGCATCAAAATCAATTAGGTGCTTTTCCAACTTCTTTTGTGCCTACCGCTTTTTTGCATGGGTTTGGTTTGACAGGTGATCATCAAATCAGTATGGCAGAAGTCGTAAAGAAACGTGGCATTCATTACATCAATACCCCTTTTAGTAATATGTATAATGCCGAGGGGGCTCAGTTTGGGTTATTTGGGGTTGATTCTGGAGTTATTACTATCGATCGGGGAGAAGACTTGCTTCATTGGGATGACTTTGGAAAAAAACCTAGGGGGGCACTAACCGGGCCCACCTGCGGATTACATTGGCCAAACCTACTACATCCCGACCCGAATCGCAATTCTGAAATTGTAGAGGCTTGGGTGAAACTTCTTAAGCCGTATAATGATCAACTCGATACACTATTAGCCAAGAATTCTTTGTCATTTCGAAATCAGCTTGTACATCATGTTTGTACAAAAGCACAGATTCGTGAAGATAAAATTTACATTGATTTCGTGGAAACCAATAAATTGAATGATCAACTGAGCACTAATCAACTGATCGTCAAAATCGAATCCGAAAAAAAGCTAAGGTTCATTTCGGATGATTTAAAGATTACCGACGCAAAAATAGCTCAAAGGAGAGATAGGCATTTATATACGCTGGAAATCGATAAAATAAAGAATATCGACAAGGCTGTTGTGAAATTTGAGGTCTCATAAACTGCGCATTATTCAATTTCCCGGCTCTACCAGTATCTGGATATTCGCACTTCTTTTATGCAAAACCTGCTTATTTTGGCAAATTAAATTTGAATTAGAATCGGTTTTTACTAAAAATAGAAATGATGTTTGTAAAAAATGCACCACTACTATTCTTGTTAATATTTTTATCATTTCAGAGTTCATCTGCCCAGAAAGAAGTTAATCCTGTTCGGATGATAGATGAAATAAAAACACATACTGAAGGTTTGGCAGTATGGTGGACCGGACATAACGGATGGTTAATTAAATATAACGATATTTTAATAGGAACGGATTTGGCATTGGAATCGGAAGATCGGGCGGTACCTTCTCCAATCTCTGCAAAAGAATTGGCGGAGGAGTTAGACATTTCCTTTATCACCCATGAGCACGGCGATCATTTTGAAAGGGAAACATCAAAAATTCTGGCTCAAAAAGGAAATTGTGTATTCGTAATGCCATCAAACTGCAAAGAGATTGCAATTCAAGAAGTAGGAATTCCTGAACAGAGAATTAATGTAGCTACTCCTCGAGTACCCTTTAACATTGGTGATGTGAAAATTGAACCGGTAAGAGCCATCCATGGTAATTCAAAGTTCGCGGTGTACTACGATGCCAACTTAGAAGATTGCGGGTACCTGATTACGATTGGGGGGAAACGCTTTCTGCAAATGGGAGATACCGTATTACTGGAAGACCATCTCTTTCTTGAAAAGGTAGACGTTTTGTTTTTCTCGCCCACCGAACACAATACACATATTGACCCCTCCCTGATTCTTATAAATGAATTAGAACCCACTTATATATTACCACAACACAGGGACACCTTTAAAGTAACTGATCAAAATAGATACTGGACAACCGGGTATCCAAATGAAGTGAAATTTCGATTGTCAAAACCCATGCAGGAGCGCTACCATATTCTGGAAATTGGAGACAAAATCGATATCGAAGATGTTACTGAAGTAAGGGAGAATTAAAGGTAACTTCATTCCTGACAACTTAGGTAAAGAAAGACTGATAATTAAAATTAAGGGAGTTATGAAAAATCTTCAAAGAAGGAAATTCATAAAGAAAACTATTTATTCAGGATTGGGCGCCACCCTAATTCCCATTAACCTCATGGCGGAGGTGCAACCTGAAATTGATAACATTAAAATTCCACAAACCTCCTCAGGTACTACTAAAAAAGTCATCGTAGCAGGCGGAGGTATTAGTGGACTTTCCTGTGCTTATGAATTGATGAAAAAAGGACATGAGGTACTAGTATTAGAAGCCTCCGGGCGATTTGGTGGTGCTGTACTCTCTGTACATGATGGACTTTCCGATGGACTGTACGCCGATTTCGGGGCAGAAAATTTTACCCAACCTGGTTATGAAAATTACTGGAAATATATTGAAGAATTTAAGCTTACTGCCCTCCCTTATTTCCATAGGGAAAACAGATTAACTAGAGTTGATGGCGTCTGGCACACAGAGAAATCGCAAAAGGAAACCTACGAACAGCAGGTCGAAATGTTGGGAGGGTTTAACAAAAAGGAAACTCAATTTCTAGTATCGAATCCTTCAACCAACCTGCAACTGCTTTACCTAGAACCCTATTTTGCAAAATTCGTGGATGAATATCAGCCTTTTGGAATTGGATATGACCATCTTGAAAACATACCTGTCTCCCAAATCTATAAAGAAGCAGGGGCCTCAAAGGCAGCCATGACTGTTTTAGGAGGCGAGGAGACTTCTGCGCTTTATAGTATTTGGCAAGCCTATATAATGCATAAAAGGGGTTACGATAATCAGTTCAAACTATTTCGCCTTAAAGGTGGCAACCAAATGTTAACAAATGAACTGGGGCGGCGTTTGGGAACGAGAGTGAAGCTAGATTGTCAAATTCTAGAGATTGAAAATGGGGAAACTAAAGTAAAGGTGAAATATAGGGAGTTCGGGGAGGTAAAGGAAATGTCAGCTGATTTCCTCGCATGTTGCCTTCGAACGACAGCGCTTAAAAAGATACCCGTAACCCCGATGTTACCAGCTCAAAAGCAGTTTATTTTAGAGAATCTTGCCTATGATCAAACCACAAGAATTGTCTTCCAGGCAAGATCGAAATTCTGGGAAAAGGATAATTTAAGTATTAACCTGACATTTAACCATCCTGCACTTACCCATATTTGGCAAGTGGCAGGTGAAGTGGATACCGATAGGGTTTCATTAATGGCTAAAGCGCCAGGCGGAACGAACCCATTACGCACCTTAGACGCTTTTAGGGAACTCTACCCCGGCAAAAAATCGAATATCGACATAGAACAGACCCTGGTGAAAGATTGGTCAACGGATACATTTGTACATGGATGCGAGCGCCATGGTTTTTCGGGACTGGGCGTTTTATCGAAATATTGGCCACATATTATGACAGCCCATGGTAGGATCCATTTCGGGGGGGCTCATACGGATAACAGAAGTTGGGGAATGGAGGCAGCTACCAATGCCGCCAGTAGAGTGGCCATGGAAATCGATACAGCGTAGCCGTCAGATGTTTACATAAGTTATGAGGTACATTTTGCTTTTATTTCCACTATTGTCTTGTTGTAATTCAAATATCTGGAATATCCAGGTGGAAGACCCATTTATACAAAAAGGTTCAAAAAGCCATTATTTTAGAGGGAATGCCCCCACTTCAGATGCTTTAAGTCTACATTTGACCAGCACTATTTCCTCAAATCAAATCCAGGATAAATCCCTTCCAAATGTAAAATTAAGTGTATCCCCAAATAGCGAAGAATATTATCACTGGGATACGGATGTGCGTTATTCCATTGAGGTGTCGGACGCGGTGGATGGGGATTCAAAGTATGGTGAAATAAACATAAACGAAGTACTATTGGAAATAGAATTTCTGCCCAAAACAGATAGGGAAGAGGGAAAGGAAATAATTAAAATATCTGATATAGAACCAGATGATAAAGGTTTGTCATTGCTGAAGAAATCCACCTGTTTTAATTGTCATGCGGATAAGACAGTGCTTGCTGGTCCTTCGTTTTCCAAAATTGCAGAGAGATATAAAAATACAGCGGGTACTATTAAATCCCTTTCGCACCGTATTTTAAATGGGTCTATAGGAGAATGGGGTAGTATGGAGATGCCTGCGCACCCGGACCTTACATCAGAGGAAACTGAACAAATGGCATCGTACATCTTACTGCAGGGAGGAAAGAAGAATAACTGGGTGTTGCCCGGTTTGGAAGGAACTTTCCGGATAATAAAAAAGCCCGGAAATGTAACTGAAGGAATCTATATGCTAACAGCAAGTTATACGTCCACTTCGTTGATGAAAGGACAATTTTCCAGGAAACTGCACATCAAATAGCGTGCAGTTTATAAGATCGCTTGTGACCAAAGTTCAATAGCCAGAAAAAGATAAATGGTGACCGTACTATAAAAAAGAGATGATGCTAGACCATGAAAGAATAGACCCTGTTAAAAGACGGTTATGAAATATAGGGCTTGTATTTAGTCTAGTGCAGCAATACAGTCCATCTCGACCAAGGAAATGCCGGGGACTCCCCCGTAAACTGCTACCGTTGTACGTACGGGTGGATTTTTACCAAAACGGCCGCGATATACTTCGTTCATGCCCTTGAAATCCGCGATATCGGCAAGATAAACGTTTACCTTCAGCACCTTTTCCATGGAGGAGCCGTTCTCCGTTAGTTCCTTTTCGAGTTCTTTCAGCACATGTTCGGTATGGGTTTTGATATCGCCCTCGAACTGGGCGCCCTTCCCAGAAACGTATAGCGTATTACCATGTTTGACGGAACCAGAGAACATCGGAATCTCTTGATCTGTAACAATCGCCCCTGTAACTTCCTTTTGAGAGCTGTTATTCCGGTTCATTGCACTCAGGGTTCCCATGCCGAAAAGTCCGGCAAGGCCCATTCCTATTGTTTTAAAGGATTCCCTTCTACTGTTTTTCATTTGTTTTAATTTAAATTAATGATTCATCTTAACTATTCGGCTCGTAGCTTCCCGATACGTTATGCGACTTGTCAATGAACGATTTGTATCGGTCGGTTTTATTTTATTTGAATATAATGGATTGGAATTTGTTCAGTTCGTGAAACGAATTTTTAATGGTTGGCGTCCACGACCATTTTACCATGTTCCCCGTGTCATAGTCAATTCTACAAAAATTGGCGTTCCATATTGTCCCACTTTTTGGTGGGACGTTGGGTAAAAGGCCAAGGGATTTGTAGGATATAAAGATTTCCGCACGCCATGATTTGATTTTTCCGTTCAGTTGCTTTGCTCCTCCTATTATTTCGACCTTATTCTCAACTCCGTACTGTTCCTTACCGTATTCGTTGAAGGGCACCCATGGCAATCCCCCTTCCGAATCGGATATAGTGAGAACCAACTGTTTTTCGAATTGATTGACCTCATATTCATAATATACCGTTTCTTTTGGATTTGGATGGAAAAAAATCTCGAACACGTCACCGTTCCAAATTTTGTCCATATCCCCATAATCTTCCGTAGTTATTTTGTCGTCCTCGCCATAAAAGAGTATATAGATGCCCGTAGAGGAGGCCAAAATCTTATACTTGGTTTCATAGTCCTTGCCGCCCTTATCGATTTTGGTGAGAAAGTTCCATTCAGATGCACTCCAATAGGGATTGTTCCCATTTCCGGTGATTTCAAAATCATCGCATCTTTCTACTGGCAACGGTTCATTGTGCTTTATGTTTATTTGATCGGTAGTCGCGACGTTCTTGTCTGGTTCGTCCAAGGATTGTCCGAAGGTGTAATTGAATGCTGAACCCAAGATGAGCGCATAACAACACAGATTTATTCCCGAAGTATTAAAGTTGTACATTCCTCATTTTTTATTGGCCGTTTTTGTTCGTATTTCAGCGACAGTGGAAGCGCTGACGGGGGAGGCACCGTTGCCGAACCGTTTGCGGGTATAGGTCAAAATGGAGGCGATGGCATGGTCGTCTAAGTGATCGTTGCGGGGCATGAGGCCATTGTAGGTTTTTCCCACTACGGTGATATCGCCATTACGTCCGTTCAGAACTATGTCGATCAAACGGTTCTCATCACCCGCCACCCATTCGGAGCCGTAGAGCGGGGGGAACCGGTTGTTGTCGCCCTTCCCGTCACCTTGGTGGCAGGCGGCGCAGTAGGTGTCGTAGAGAATCCGGCCTGCATAAGTGTCACCCTTTTGTAGAATATCTTTTTTTTCATCAGGCGTTTTTATATAGGTCTGTGTGGTTTTTCTTTTTTCCATGGATACCAGTTGGTCCTTGCCGAAATCCGTTCTGTCGCCCTTGTACATGATCCGCCAGATTCTTCCGTGGTTCGATTCACTGACGTACAGGGAACCATCGGGACCGGTGGACAGGCCCATCGGCCGGTAAACGGCATCACTGGTATTGGCAACGGTATCGACCCGGGCAAAACCATCGGCAAATACCTCGTACTCGCCTGTGGCCTTCCCTTTGTCATCAAAGGGAACAAAACAAATTATGTAACCGGCCTGCGGATAGGGCGCCCGGTCCGTAGAGCCATGGAGGGCCACAAAGGCCCCTTTGTTGTACCTTTCGGGGAATTGATCGCCGTGGTAGAACATCACGTCCATCGGGGCCCAATGGCCGGGAAACCCGATAACGGGATTGTCGAATTCACTTGCCCTGCCCACTTTTTTTCCGTCACCGCCGTAACCGGGCTGTAGCACATTTTTCCCTTGTATTTGATCGTAATAGGCGTAGGGCCAACCATAATCCGTTCCTTCGGCCACTTTCATCAACGTCTCCGAAGGGAGCACGGCCGCTTGCCATTGTGTAAATAAGTCCGGGAAAACGGTGTGGAAATTGTCTATCCCGTTCCCTACCGCATAGAGATTATTGTCCTTGGGGTTCCATTCCATTCCGACAATACTTCGGATGCCGGTAGCGTATTTTTTCCCGTCCGCTTGGGTCAGACCAAGTCTATCGGCGGGAAACCTCCAGATTCCCGCATGGGTCTCCAACTCGGGACAGGGATCCAGTCCGTGACCGCCAGGGATGCCGACTGGACCGTATTTTTCCATATCCTGGCAGGCGTCAGAAGCCGCGCCGAAAGGAACGTACATGTTCCCTTGTTCGTCAAAGGCCAAGGGTTTGGTAGTATGCCAATTCGTATCGACTTTGGGATCTTTGTCGGTAAGTACGATCTCTGTCTTCCCGCTCGGCACCAATTCGCCCTCGTTCAACCTGTTCCTGTAAACCATTTTTCTGGAACTGACATACAGATACCCATCGTGCAGGGTTATTCCAGTGGCGCTCTTGCCCTCGTCCGGATAGTCCCCAAAACGGACTATGCTGTCAGCCTTGCCATCCCCGTCCCTGTCGCGGAGCGCGATAGTGCCCTCTCCGTCATCCGCGAACATAAGTTGGGCATAGATATCGCCGTTGCCGTTCACTGCAATATGTCTTGTCTTTCCAAGGCTATCCGTTACCGTCAATGCCTCGAAACCACCGGGAAGGAAAAGCCCCCCGTTGTCCGGGTCGCTCGGCGGCAATTCCACATTTGGTTCACAGCTACAGAGAAGCAGGACAACTAAAAAAATATTTACAACAGTGGAACCGTTAGAAGAATTGAGGGAAACCGATTTGAACCATGCTTTCATTTTATGCTCCTTTTTTTATAATTTAAAGCGTCTTGGCATTTAATTTCTTACAAAATCCTGGGCCGCCAGACCATTAAGGTCCCAAACCACCTTGCCTTCCCGAACGGTGAGCGCGGCCTCGAGTTTTTGATTTCCGGTGATGCGTTTTCCACCTGCATCCACGAAACCGAATTTACCTGTTTCCAGGTTTAATAGAGCGATATCTGCAACGGCGCCTACATCGAGATTGCCCAAGTCTGCCCGTTTAATGGCCTGGGCAGGCTTCCAACTTCCTCTCAATACTACTTCTTTTAAGGGCATGCCCATGGTCAGAAATTTGGACATCACATTCAGCATATTCTTCATGCCGGCGTTCATACTGAAACGGTGCAGGTCGGTACCAAAAGAATTCGGCCAAAGCCCCTGTTCGAAAGCGGGGACCGCCTGATCGAACCAAAAACCGGCCCCGCCATGCCCTACATCGAAAAGAATGCCCCTGTCCTTCGCCTTGAGGACAAAAGGCCTCAGTTTTCCGTTTTCATCCACCACAGGCATTCGCTCGTCGATGTTTTCAAAGGAATGGGTGATGATATCGCCCGGCCGCATATGGTTTAACTGGTCTTCAAGGGAATATTCCGGCAGGTGGCATTCCACAAATAGCGGTCTATCCGTTTTCGCAGCGGCATCGACAGCCCTATCGAACGGGGCCCAGGATTCCCCGTCAAAATGGCCAATTTTAACACCAACGATTATATCGGGGTATTCCCGGATGGTTTTGTCCGTTTTTTGAACGTCCATTTCATCGAGGTCGTGCTTTGCCGCCTCGATTTTCGAAAGGGTGGTTTCGGTACCGCTGATTCCGTCAGCGGCGATGTTCAAAAAAGCCAAGACCCGTGTTTTGGACTGGTCGATTACCTGTTCCTTGAATTTGGGGAAATTCCGCCAGCCGGAAGTTCCGGCGTCCACTACGGTCGTGACCCCCGCTTTGAAGCTGAAGTCATCGGGGGATACGCTGTTGACCCCGTCCGCAAATTTACCGGCCTTGGGCCCCACGAACACATGGGTATGGATGTCGATAAGGCCAGGGCATACGTAAAGGCCAGTGGCGTCAATCGTTGTTTTTACGTTTTCTTCCGCTAGATCCTTTCCTACAGCCGCTATTTTCCCGTCTGCTATGGCCACGTCCATAATCCCGTCGATATTGTTTTTCGGGTCAAGCACGTGCCCGTTCTTGATAAGGATATCAATTTCCTGACTGTGTACGACTAGTGATAGGAAAATCAAGAAAATACTGGGTATACTATTTTTTATCATCTTAACAATTTTTAAAGACGGTTTTGGCTACCCATTTATTTAAAATCCTCGGCCGCCCGTCCGTTCAGGTCCCACATCACCTTCCCGGCACGGATGGTAATTTCGGCCTCCAATTTCCGTTTTCCCGGGAGTCTTTTGCCACGGATGTCGAGAAAGCCGAAATCGCCTTCCCGGAGTCCGAGAACCGCCACATCCGCCTCTGTACCCACGCTCAAATTTCCGAGATCGGGCCTGTCGATTACCTGGGCCGGGGCCCATGTCGCACGTGAAATAACCTCTTTAAGGGTAAAGCCCATGGCCATAAATTTCGACATCACATTGCTAAGATCTTTCATACCGCCGTTCATGCTTTGGGTATGCAGGTCGGTACTGATGACATCGGCCTTGAACCCCTGCTGCGTCGCCGGTACGGCCTGTCGCCATGAAAAGGCGCCCCCTCCGTGCCCGGTATCGAAAACGATGCCCCTTTTCTGTGCCTCGAACACAAAGGGCTTTACCTTTCCGTTTTCATCGACAATGGTTTCGCGCTCATTGGGGCCGTACGAATAGGTATGCGTGAACATGTCGCCCGGACGGAGGTGCTCCATAAAAAGGGACTCGATGGAATTCGGGGGGTCGTGCTCGCCGAAATCCACCATGACGGGCACTTTTGCCATTTTGCCAGCTTCCACGGCGCGGTCCACCTGGGTGAAATCGCCCCAGTAGTGTGATGACTTGATGCCCACAAGGATATCCGGATACAGCTTGGTGATCATATTGGAGGTCATCACCGGGTTCATATCGGTTACGTCCTGTTCCTCGAACCGACTGTGCATGCCCTTGCCTACGATGTTCAACAGTGCCAACACCCTCGTCTTGGCTTTGTCGATGGTTTGCTCCTTGAAAAGGGGGAAGTTGCGCCATCCGGAAGAGCCCGCGTCCACCACGGTGGTCACCCCGGAGCGGAACGTGAAGCCATCGGGCATTACGCTTGTGGCCCCGTTGGCGATATAGGCCCCCGGGTCGTTGCCCATAAAGACATGTACGTGCATGTCGATAAGTCCCGGGGCAACGTAGAGGCCCGACACGTCGATAATCTTAACAGCCCTTTCCCTGGGGATATTTGCCGCCACCTCGGCTATTCTGCCGTCGGAGATGCCCACGTCCATTAGCTTGTCGATGTTGTTTTTCGGGTCGATCAGATGTCCGCCCTTGAGCAGTATATCTAGTTTTTGGGCCTGCAGATCCATCAATGAAAACAGTAAGAACAAGAGTATGGCAAACCGTGTGCGCATTAGTTCATTTAAGTGATGCATGATATAGGTTTATTTTTCGTTCCTTAATTAGGGATTGTCAAGTCGCCAACGGAGGTCCGCCCGGAACTACGATGCGCTCATTCCCCTGCCTGTATGCCGAACGTTTTGCTGTGAACTTGGCGGTAAGGTATTCCCCCAAAAAGACCGATCCCGCCAATGTATCTCCGGAAAGTTTACCGGAAAACCAATAGGTAATGCCATCACCGGGGGCCCTGTACCGGCTCCTGAGCTTCACCTCGTCACCTTCCGCCATACCGGCGATCTCTTGGGTTGAAAAATCGCTTTGGTGGCTGCCCTTGACCCAGTTGCCGTCCTGCTCCAAAAAGAATTTGTGTTCGCTCTTGCTGGTGAAAAAATCCATTTCCACGTCCCAGCGGCCGCTTACATTCCCCTTGGCCGGGGCCATTTCATCGGAGCTGGGGCTACGCTTCTGCGAAAGGATGCCGAAAAGCCGGTCCGCTACGACCTTTGCGTTTCCGGGCCGCATTTGGCTGGGCGTTATGTTGATGGATGTCCCGTTTTCCGCCGTCCGCGCCCCTATGGCGATCCTGGGTTTTTTCCGCGCCGTTTCCTCCGCCACTTCCTCCCCGGTAATGTGCAGTGTGTCGGGATCCCATTTGATGTGCAGTACGGGGGCGCGGTTCGAGAGCCCTTCGGGTTTTGTGACCTCGGTGGTTATCCCATCGACCTTCTTTACCTTGGCCGCTATCTCGTCGAGCCAAGAGAGCCAAGTGTTCCACTCCGCTTGATGGTCCCGGGTCGTCCAGGCCTCGACGGCCGCCAGCATGCCCAGCATTTCCTCCTTGCCCACCTTGTTGTCGCGACCGGGGCCGTGGTGGGGGGAGCTGGCCTGCCATGCCGCCATGAGCAGGTCCTTGTCCCCTAACAGCACGCCGGCACATTGGGGGCCGCAGATAGCCTTTCCGCCACTGTACGCCACAACGGTGGCGCCCCGCTCCAAATGAACGCAGGGAATAGTAAGGTCTTCCGCGGCGGCATCCACCAGCACGGGCACGTTCCTGGCTTTTGCTATCTTTACGATCACCTCTAGGGAAAGTGGTTGTCCGGTTGCCGAATCGGTATCGGAATTGACATAGATCATGGCCGTACGCGGGTTTATCGCCTGTTCGAGCTCCTCGGGGGAGTCGACATCGATCATGGTGACGCCGATATTACGGATGGCATGGTCGTACACGTTACGGGAATATCGGGGCGCTATCACCTCGGTCTTCTCCAGTCCCGAAAGGTTCGGTATCCTAACGAGCTTCTCGGGGTTCCCGCCGGCCACGCAGGCGGCGGTCACGAGCTTGAGGCCTGCGGCGCACCCCGAGGACACTATGCCCCACGGGGCCTTGGTGAGTTCCGCGAGGCGCTTGCCGATGCCGAAGGCCAGTTCGTCGTACTGCACGAAATAGCCGGACGCCGCCTCTATGGCCTCCAGCACTTCGGGCCGCTCCGTGGAGCCCCCGAGGATGGTGAACGTGCCCCTACAGTTGATGATCGTCTCGACGCCGATGGCATTGAAAATGGACTGGTCGCCCAAAGGTGTGCCGGGACCGATCGGCGAAGATTCCTTGAAGGGGCCGCCGAACATGGATTCGGTCGCCAAAAAACTGCCGGCGATCGGAAAGACCCCGAGCTGTTTTATGATTTCTCTGCGCTTCATGATGTATGTGTTTTGTTACTGTTTCTATTTGTAATACATATGTTTATGGTTCATAAGAAATAAAAAAAAAAAATTCATCTTTATAAATTCTATATGTTGATTTTATCAGGTGTAACTCGCCTTTAAATTTTTTGCTTGGTATTCAAATGGCTGGGTATTATTTCATAGTAGCCTTTCTTTCATCAAACCTTATTATTTCTCCTAAATTTTAGTAAATTTTGACTTTGTAGGGTATTGCAATTTATAAAAAAAAAGGTTAAATAATATAAATAACTTATTTATTGCTATTTTTTATCTTCTGAAACTTTTGTACTGTTAGTATTTAAAGAATGAATTTCATCAAACTACAAATTGATCAATTAGTTTAAGATTGGTGTCTACATTTACCTTGACACTTTATCCTCTTATATTTCGAAGGCCAACAGCGGGGTGGTTAAAAAATTGCTACTTCAACCCAAACAAATTCAATTTGTCTTCCAAACATGCATAGCAGGCTTTGCTGTGTGGCACTGAAACTAATTTTTTCTTATGAAGATATTTTGAAGCCCGTAAGGAAAGCTACTAAACTGCGTTTGTAAAAAGGACTGCAAAATCATATCATGCAAACATCTCTATTTTGTATATATGCGAAATTATTCCAGGACTCCCAATAAATATATGAAAGATATCGAAAGAAAATATAATTTTAAAGAAAGGTTTCGTAAGTTTATATTTATTTGATTCAGTTCCCGTTCCCAGCCAACGGTGTTGAAAAATTCCGTTCTTACAGAGGGGAATATAATACAGCATTCTTGAAGCCCTACTATTATGATTGACCAGAGAGGTATATTTTCGTGACAGAATGGGCTAAAATCAAAAATAAGTAGGTAAAAAAGCGTTGTTTACAGTTTGAGAATAAGGTGATTAATTGAAATGCTGACCTTGTCGCCAACTTAATTAGCTCGACAATATTGTCAAAGGTTGCGTTCCCTTTTTGGGGCGAGAGTAAATGAACACTATTTACATAACATATATAAAAGGTATGAACAGAAAAAAATTTTTAAAATCCGGCATACTGACAGCTGCTGCCATGGGAGCTGCTCCATCTCTGATGTCATGGATTCCCAACTGCGTATCTGCCGGTGAATTGAAACAAAATCTAACTTGGACACCTAAGGGAGGCAAGACTCTAACACAGCTAGATACGAAAGTTGAAGAGTATTATGGCAATCCTGATGATGTGAGCGCTGTCGGGCGCGCCCGTAAAATGCAGGCATTGATTATGGAGCTTGCCATCAAGGCGAAGACTCGAAATGAAAACTTTCAGGTTGTTCCGCAAGACACTCTGCAATACGCCCATATAGATGGAAACGCAACTAATTCATATGATTGGAATGTTCTTAACTTGCTCGATGGCTGGGGAATTGAAAATTTCAGCACTACTACTGTAACCAGATTGGCAAACCTTTCTAAGGTTGGCATAAAGGGTACGGCGAACACTAATGGAAGTACCGTGCAAGTTGTTGCTGATAACCAGAAAATTGCTGCCGATAATAATATTCTCTGGCACCCGCGTTTAAGTGCAGAAGTATATCAATCACCAGGGATAGGAAATCCCGGTTACAAGCCCATATATTCGCCTCCCTCTAACAGTTACAATATAATTCATGATCCAATACCTGCCGGTGTAGCGAACACATTGAACAGCAACAACATTAACAGTATGTCTGATGCGAAAAACTATCTGTACATGATAAGCACCGGTAAATACTCGAATTGGCCGGACTGGGAAACTAATCCCGGCAATCGTCTCGATATCTCCACCAATGCCGGCTATTTGGTTCCTTTCTCCGGAGGACGGTTTCAACCTACCGGTCCTGCGGAGGTAGTTGCTCAAGCGATTGCAGACCACGGGACGGAATGGGACTTTTTTTGGGTGGCGAAAGGCTACGCTCCAAATGAGGGCAGGAAGGCGTATATTGAGGAACTAGCGGCCTCAGAGTGGGATGTATTTTATATTGACGCGCATTTCAACATGAGTTCTCTTACCAAGGAAGAGGTTGAAACCCTTAAATGGAAACCCCAGGGCGGCAGACGGCAAGTTATCGCATATTTGAGTATCGGTACGACAGAATTATACCGGTGGTATGCCGATCCAGTCATGGTTAATCCTAACACAGGATCTTTCCTTCATGGCACTGTTGAAAATGGCACATTTATTCCTGCCCGCGAAAGATTTGGGGATGATGACATACCAAACTGGATGCTATGGTCGGCTTACTCCGGACAATACGCTGATGAAGCCACCCCAATTTGGTGGCATCCTATGTGGCGGGACATTATTGTTAGAGGCGGCAGCCCGTTTAAAAATCCTAGATATGATCATTCCTTGTTCCCTGATGGTAGATCATCCATAGACAAGATTGTCGACATGGGCTTTGATGGAGTGTATTTAGATAACGTAAGCAGAGCTACCTCTTCCGTTGCTAACTGGACTGCGTTGCAGGCCTATAATAATGCAAATCCCAAGTGGTATTTAGAACCTTAGGTAAGGTATTTTTCGAACAAAAGCCTAGCTATTTTCATCAACTATTAAATCCTATGAAGACCAAAATTAAATTTCTTGTTTTTTGTTTGATTGTCGGCGTTGGTAACGCCCAGGACAATCTGGTGCCACAGCATCTTAACTTTACTGAGTTTGTGGGAGACGTTCCGAATCCGGACAGGGGCTTTTACAGACCCGAATCATATGTGATTCCGGTAGACGGTGAAACTCCAAGTTTTCCTGAATTAAGAACCATTATAAGTGGTACTACGGTTTCTGTTGATGCTCGCATCGTTTATATGGAATTTGACCTGAAAAACTTTTCGTCGAATGCCCCCCTCAACGGCAAACCCATAGGACCTTGGAGTGCTGATGGGGATGTGCCGCCAGATTATGGAACAACCCAAGCTTTAACACCCGCTGCGCTTGATTATATAAGGGATGCGCTTCAAAGAGTACGAAATAGCGAAGCTGTTGCCATTGTGAAATTTAATTATGACGGACGCGGCCACACCTGGATTGCCAATGAAAAGTTTGACCAGGTCATTCATGATTGCGAACCGGGGGCGAAAAAAGGTCGTGGTTGGTATGATTCCGGGGTTATCAATGAATCTGATTTATGTGGAATACCTGGCCATGAGGATAAAAATTGGATACAATACCATCTTTGGCAGCTTCATAGTGTATTTGGCGAATTCGAAGATTGCATAATGACTGTTAAAGCGGGTATCTTCGGCCCGTGGGGCGAAATGCACTCGTCATCATATGCCCGAACTGCGGAGGGTTACCACTGGCTTTTGGAAGCCTTGCTCGACTATGTTCCCGCCTCGCGTTCAATTTTAGTACATGCGGGCGGAGTCATGGCATGGCATAACGTTGAGTATGATACCGATTATAGCTTTACCAATTTGATGCCTGCCCCGGCTCGCGGAACACCGGCGCAACGTTTCGGCATGTTCAACGATAGTTATTCCGCAAGTATTACCGACAATGGTTCTCTTTCGGAAGGTTCTGCATTAATTGGAAATGGTGATCAAAGTGACTATGATCGTAACGCTGCTTTAACTTGGATAAGAAATCAAAATAACTTCTATGGCGGGGAAACAGTTGGGCCCGGTTCTGACGATAATATCTACCCCAGATTTCCGAACGTTCTTTATGAAGCAGCGTATGCCCAAACAACTCATTTGAACACCAGTTATAGCCAACGTACTTATAAACTTTGGGACGATTTTGTTTATAATGAAGAAAATGTCACCGCCCCGTTTACGCCCCCACACGATGGAGTGACTCGAACGGCGATCTTCGACCCGCTATACAACGGAAAAAACGGAATGGAATATATGCGTGACAGACTAGGCTACCGATTAGTGTTGCGTGAGGCTAATGCAAGTAAATTTGTGGATCAGAATGGCACCCTGAGGTTCGAAGGAAAAATCCAAAATGTTGGTTTTGGCAATGTAGTCAACAAGAAAAACGTGTCGATAATCCTGAAAGCTAAAGATAGTTCTAACACTTACAGGGCACTTACGAACCTTGATCCAAGGGATTGGCGGCCTGATTTAGACAGCAGGGCAGACAATACCGCTGCATGGCGTGATTTAAACTTCTCAGTAGAAATGGGCGCATTTGGCAAGGTACCTCGTGGTGACTATGACCTTTACTTGAAGATCAATGACCCTAAGGAGTTTAGCGCTACTAAGCGTTGTATACGGTTTGCCAATCACGATATTTGGAATGCTTCCCTTAGTGCAAACTTAATTGGTTCAACCACAGTTACCCCCTAGAGAAATAACTTGTATAGATTGAACCTATTCCGCTTTAATCTGCGCACATTTTCAAGCAGCCTTTCACTAATTTGATTCCCTCTTTTGTCCTTAGAAAAGTAGTAGTCAATAGGTAAGCTTGAAAGACTATTCCCACCAGAAAAACAAACGGTAGTCGCGAAGGTAAAAAGTATAGCTAAATGCTATTCCATTATATAAAATACTACCTCTTTTCACTTGAGTTCAAAATTAATTCTTAATACTACTTTTCGTACTTAAATAGGTACGAAACAACATTCATACATCATCCACCAACAGAAGAGAACGAAATATTTAAGAAAAGTATTTGAAATATTATGATAAGGTTTTGAAAGTTTATAAATATTTGTTAACTTCGTTTTAACGATTTTGTTCAACCTAACTCAATCCATATGACGTCGAGAACCATTATTGCGCCTTTTATCCTATTTTTATTTTTAGCCTTTGTATCCTTTGGGTATGCACAACAACGAACCGTGTCAGGACAAGTAACAACTAATGGGGAACTGTTACCTGGGGTCAACGTTGTGGAAAAAGGAACAACAAATGGCGTATCCACTGATTTTGACGGCAACTATACTATTGATGTTGGAAATCAGAATGCGGTTTTAGTTTTTTCCTATTTGGGTTTCGAATCCCAAGAAGCCCCCGTCGGAAACCGGTCAACTATTGACGTTAGTATGGAAGAGAGCAATAGTGCTTTGGATGAAGTCGTGGTAGTAGGTTATGGAACCCAAAGGAAAAGGGATGTAGTAGGCGCTATTTCCTCCGTGAAAACCGAAGAGCTTGTTCTCTCGTCTACCGCCTCTATAGGTCAGGTACTTCAAGGGAAAGTGGCTGGGCTACAAGTTACCCAGAACAGCGCCCAGCCGGGAGGGGGGTTGAATTTTCTGATTCGAGGAGCTGCCTCGATAAATGCGAGCAATCAACCTTTGATCGTAGTTGACGGTTTTCCCATTACTGATTTTCAACAGCCCGAAAGCGGCAATCAATACGAGGGAGGTACCCAAAATATTTTAAATTCCTTCAACCCTAACGATATCGATGACATACAAGTATTGAAGGATGCCAGTTCCACTTCAATATATGGTGCAAGGGCGGCCAATGGGGTAATTTTAATTACCACAAAGAAAGGGGTGGCAGGAAAAATTCAAATTGATTATTCATCTTCTCTATCCTTACAAGACTATAACGACGCATTTGATGTCTTAAAACTCAAAGAATGGATGGAGGTAAGCAATGAATCTGCCTGGGAAAACTGGAGCTCGTCCAATCGAATTGTTCCCTATGGGAAAAGAAGCCTTGATGAGGCCATAGCGGACCCTGTCAATGGGGTTCCGTTTAGGAGGGTGTTTTCCGATAATGAAATTAGGAACCCGAGATTCCCCGGTACAGATTGGTTAAGTCTAACCACTCGCGATGGATTCATTCAGCAGCATAATCTATCGGTTAGGGGCGGTAACGAATCCACAAAATATTTTTTGTCCGGAAACCTATTTACTCATAAGGGGGTGCTTCGGAATTCCGAAATGGATAGGTCTTCCTTGCGTTTTAATCTGGATCAAAAAATTAATAAGTATATCAGTTTTGGGCTTAATCTGACCAAGAGCAGGATTAACAACCAAAACACCTCCATAGGGGATGAAGGGTTTGAAAAATCCGGGATTATTAGAGCGTCAATTCAGCAATCCCCATATGTGGAGGCAATCGATGAATTTGGAAACTATCCCATAAATCCAAAGGCAGGTAAGCAACCAAACCCTTTTTCTCTTTTGAACATTGCCGATGAGGGGGTCATCGATCGAACGCTTACCAATTTTTATGTAGAGCTAAAACCTATTAAAGGCTTAACGGCAAGAGTTCAGGCGGGTATAGACCAAGGTAATACAAGTAGAAATACCTATATTCCGAAAACTGTTTTGGAAGGGGCCGTAAAGAATGGGCAGGCATCGATAGCAGATGAACGCAAAAATGATAAACTCCTCGATATAACCCTCAATTACACTGCTACTTTAAATGAAAATCACAATCTTACACTATTGGCAGGGTATTCTACCCAAAACTTCGAATCACAGGGCTCCAATTTAGGAAACAATGGCTTTCTTACTGATGCTTTTTTGTGGAATAATATTAACTCGGGTGCTGGCACCAAGGTGGTGGGATCGTTTAAATCACAAAATAAATTTGTATCTTATTTTAGTAGATTAAATTATGTTTATAAAGATAGATACATATTGACCTCGACCGTTCGTCGAGATGGGGCCAGTGTGTTTGCGGAAAATAATAAATATGCTTTATTTCCCTCTTTTGCAATCGGTTGGGATATTGCAGAAGAACCTTTTATGGAGAATGTGAAGGATAAGGTCTCCCAATTGAAATTTAGGTTCGGATATGGTTCTACCGGAAATGCAGATATTGGCGGCAATGCTTTTGCTGCCTATTATGCCCAACCAGCCTATTTAAATCCTGATGAATCGCTTTTGATAGGTGTTTTTGCAAATCGTTTGGCTAATCCCGATTTAAAATGGGAAACTACGACCGAACGAAATTTTGGACTGGATTTTGAATTGTATAGGGGAAGAGTGTCAGGATCTGTAGAGGTCTACAATAAAGACGTTACGGATCTTTTGAGCTTAAAGCCCATCAATTCCTATAATGAAATAAATGTAGTTTGGGCCAATATTGGGGCAACACAGAGCAAAGGGGTAGAGGTTACCCTAAATACCTATAATATAGATACGGAAAACTTTAAATGGAGAAGCATCCTTACCTATTCAAAATACGAAGACAGGTGGAAGGAAAGGGCACCTGATTGGAAACCTTCTATTTTCGAAAGTGTAGAAGATCCTATTCGTCCACAATTTAGCTACTTATCCGATGGAATTATGCAGATTGGGGAAACCGTCCCGGCGCAACCACTGCTTATTCCAGGAGGTATCAAAATCAAGGATGTAGATGGTTTTGCCAAGGATGCTGAGGGAAATCCAATAACGGATGAAAATAGCAGGTTTGTAAAGGCGGGCGCGCCGGATGGTATTATAGATCAAGCGGATATTGTACTACTTGGATCGTCAGATCCCGATTTTCTGGCAGGTTTTAGTAATATTATCACTTATAAAAATTTGGAGCTGAATTTTCATTTTAACGGAATGTTCGGGCGCAGAATCGAGAACCAGACCGATTTAACCTATGGGGTCGGTATTGGTGATGTGGCAACAAGCGGAACCAATGTACTACGAAGTGTATATGGCAGATGGACCCCTACGAATCCCTCTACGACCAGACCCTCCTCCGCTGGCGGAGGCGAAGACGGTGCAGGAGATTTCTGGTTACAGGATGCTTGGTTTATCCGTCTTCAATATGCCTCCCTTTCTTATAAATTGCCTAAAAAATGGTTTGGGGGGGTATTGAGAGGTGGTGCCTTAAGATTGGATGCCAATAACCTTTTTACGATCACCCCGTATGACGGTGTTGATCCAGAAACAGACAATCTAGTTGCGGCTTACCCTAACGTAAGCACGTATACCGTAGGTATTGACCTCAAATTTTAATTAAAAAAAAAGGAAATTATGAAAAATGTAAAGTTTGGCCTGATAGCGATGCTGTTGATGCTATCCTCTGGCTGCAATCCCGATCTTGAGCCCGTTAGCTATGACGAAATCAATCCGAGTATCTTCCCTACTTCCGAAAGTGATGTGGAAGCTCTCGTGGCGGCCGCTTACTATCCTTTAAGAGGATCTTGGTGGGATGGCATCCATACAACATCGGAAAACGGGCTCGCTTTTACCTTGGATTCATCTACAGAAATTCTTATGGGAGAATATGGCATTCAGGAAGCTGGAACCTATCACAGTTGGACACCCGACGAGGAAGGGGCGACACGGCCCTATGATATGTTCTATAATAAGATAAGCAGTATGACCCTCAGCATCGATAGAATTGAAAAATCTGAAGCCATAGAATCCGTAAAAAAATTGGCTATTGCAGAAATTAAATGTGCAAGAGGTTTTCTTGCGTACGAGCTATTCGACATGTATGGTCCGATAGTGGTAGCCCCTCTAGAAGTTCTGCTCAACCCTTTGCAAGAAGAACCCTTGGCCCGGCTTCCTTATGATGAAATGGTAAATTTTATCGAACAAAATTTATTGGATGCCTCAAGAGACTTAAAAGGACCGGATAAAACACCCTATGGTAGGTTTAGCCAAGGAATGGCAAGAATGATTCTCATAAGGTTGTACCTGCACGAAAAGAGGTGGGCCGATGTAGAAACACAGGCCAATGCCATTATGGCCATGGGACATTACCAATTGGAGGAGGATTATGTAGGCCTTTGGGATCTGAATGGGGCTACGGATAGCAAAGAGGTCATCTTTTCAATTCCTTCCGACTATGCCGGAACAAGTGAAAATCAGTGGCAGCTCATGGTGCTACCTAGTAATTATCCTGATGGTGCGGGATGGGGTACCGTACAAAGTTCTTGGGCTTTCTACGATTCATTTGAACCCGATGATGTGCGGAAAACAAATCTGATAGCGGAGTATACCGGAACAGACGGCATCACTTATAACAGAGCCAATCCTGGTGATTTTATTCAATTGGGTCCCCTCGCCTTAAAAATTAATGCCGACGCTGATCGCGAAGGAGAATTCACCACGGTCGACATTATTCTATATAGATATGCAGATGTCTTATTATCTAAGGCTGAAGCCATCGCAAATTCGGATGGTGCCCCAAACCAAGAAGCAATAGACCTGGTGAACCAAATACGGACCAGAGCGAAAATAGCCCCTGTTGCCTTGGGAGACTATTCGGACTTGGAAAGTTTCAATACTTTAATCCTGTTAGAAAGGTCACATGAATATTGGTGCGAAAACGGACAATATCGTTCAGACTTGATACGCCATGGAAAATTTACGGAATATAACAAGGATTTGGTAGGACCTTTAAGCCAAAGCAACAAAAATAAAGAGGTTTTCCCCTTCTCATTTGAAAGGATAAATGAGGGTAAAGGAAAATTTTTGCAAAATCCCGGTTATACTAATTAATTATAAACCGAGTCACCTACGAGCGGTTATTGATACCTGTTTAGGTGTTCAAAAAACGTTACAACGTATAGGCCTCTTTTAAATAGTTCCCTATTTAAAAATTTGAAATATGAAAAAAATAAAGCTAATACTAAATTTTTTGATGGTGATTTTTCTTCTGATTGGATGTTCCAATGATGAAGAAGCGGACCCTGTTACCGGTGGCAACCCACTCGAAGCCGATTTTACGTTTACGAATGACGGAAGCACTTTTAAGTTTACCAACCAGTCGGAGAGTGGCAATACATATAGATGGGATTTTGGCGATTTAGGGTTTATATCCGAAGAAGAAAATCCGGAGCATACCTACCCCATCGGCGGACAGTTACTGGTTTCCTTAACCATTACTGACGAGAATGGGAATGAGGGCTTTGTTACAAAAACAATAACCGCCCCCGAAATAGTAATTATTGATATTGAAATAGATGGCGACTTTGATGATTGGGAAGATGTTGAAGTTATTGCGGAAAACACCACAGGGGACAGTGCAATTCAATTGATGAAAGTTTGGACGGTAGGCGAGAAAATAAGCTTTTATTTAGAAGGTAATGCCGATATGCTTTTAGAAATTTGCCAAATATATATGAACACGGACGCGGATGAAACTAGCGGGTTTTTAGATGATGGTGATTTTCCTGATTTTTCAGGTGCAGAACTTCTTTTCGAGGGTCCTCTTGTGAATGATAGTTGGGGAGAATTTTTTGCCCAGGACGCAGGGGAGTCCGGATGGTCATTTAATAACAGCGTGGCCGACGCATCAACTTTAAATGTATCCGCTATAGGCGATGCCCCGGGGGAGGGCATGAAAGCAGTTGAGTTCACTTTAGACAAATCAGCTCTGGGGCTCACAGGAGATTATTTGGGTGTGGGCTTTGTAGAGCTCACCGAAGGATATTCTACGGTCTCTACTATCCCCGGAGATGGTTCTTATGTACGTATTGATTTATAGTCGGCTCCTGCGGGTGCTACCACTAGTTGGAAACGCTATCTCTTATTCAGCAAGTGATTTACTTCTTTAAATCAAAAGAAAGGGGTACGAATATTTTTTTGGCGAAGCCTAAATAAATCCAAGAAAACCTTTTGTATACAAAGTTTTAGACCAAAGTTAACCGATTCCATTGTAGCGTTCCCGAAATTTTTAATGGCTAATAATATATCAGAGTCAAAGTAAAACAGTTTCTTCAAGGTAAAGAAAGAATCTAAACTTTAAAAAGAAAGGTTTTGTAAGTTTTATATTTTTCCTATCTTTGGATGCCTTAGGATTAATTATATGAAAACTTTTGATGTTTTGGTAGTAGGAGAGCTAAATGTGGATATCATTTTGGATGATATTCAAGGTTTTCCCAAAATTGGCAAAGAGATATTGGCCCATAATTTTAATCTAACCCTAGGCAGTAGTTCCGCTATTTTTGCCAGTAATCTGTGTGCTTTAGGCAGTACTGTAGCATTTATGGGGAAAATAGGTACTGATGATTTCGCGGTGACCGTAGAAAGTTCGCTCCGTCAAAAAAATGTGGACACGGGATTCATCCTAAAATCCGATACCTATAAGACTGGAGCGACCGTGGTCATGAATTATGATATGGACCGCGCGAATATTACCTTTCCCGGAGCTATGGAGCATCTAAAGGAGGAAGAGGTTACCGATGCCATCCTCAAAAGCGCGAAACACCTGCATCTTAGTTCCGTCTTTTTGCAAACGGCTTTAAAGAAAGATATCGTTCGGCTCTTTAAAAGAGCCAAAAATCTTGGACTTACCACCTCAATGGATCCGCAGTGGGACCCTCAAGAAACTTGGGACTTGGATTTAAGCCAACTCCTTCCGGTCATAGATGTATTCTTACCTAATGTTTTGGAATTTCAATTTTTGACGGATAGTGACAATATAGCTTCGGGTCTGAAAAAGATGTCTCCCATCGCAAATCATGTCGTTATCAAAGACGGTGAAAACGGAGCCCACTTGTGGAGCGACGGAGCAATGGTTTCAAAAACTGCCTATCGCAACGATACGGTAGTCGACTGTATCGGCGCCGGAGATAGTTTCGATGCGGGATTTATCCACAGATATATCCAAGGAAAACCTTTGACGGAATGTTTGGAGTTCGGTAACGTTACGGGTGCTATTAATACGACCGCATCCGGTGGAACCGCGGCCTTTAAGAACAGGGAATATATCGGCGCAATCGCCAAAAACCAATTTTCATACGACATCGAAAAATGATCAAATTACAGGAACAGCTCGCGAACAATAAAAAGAACGGCAAAGCGCTATTGGCCACCAATTTCTATAATTTTGAAACCCTTTCGGCCGTGTTGACCGCCGCACAAAGAACAAAGAGCGCCCTTATCTTACAGACCTCCGAGAGTTCCATAAAGTACCTGGGCCTTGAAGTGGCCAAGGGCATGGCGACCAGTGCTATCAAGCAATACGGGGTCACCGCTTGGTTGCATCTAGACCACGGGCAAGATGTTGATGTTGTTAAAGCCTGCATCGATGCGGGCTATGATTCCGTAATGATAGATGCGAGTGAAAAGCCATTGAAGGAGAATATAAAGATAACCAAGGAAATCGTCCGGTACGCCGAAAGCTATGCTATCAACGTCGAAGCGGAATTGGGCTATATCTCAAAATTGGGACAGGACCAGAAAATGATCTATACCCAGCCCGACGAGGCTAAACGCTTTGTAGAAGCGACAGGTATAAATGCTTTGGCAGTAGCGGTAGGCTCGGCCCATGGCTTTTATAATGAAACCCCCAAATTACAATTAGAGCTTATCAAGGAATTGAACGAAGCAGTCACCGCAGCTTTGGTATTGCATGGTAGTTCGGGTATTCCGGCAGATCAGATTCAGGCCTCCATCAAAAATGGGATCACTAAAATTAATTTGGCGACCGAAATAAAGAACTGCTTTATGACCAACCTGCAAGCGGTACTACAAAAAACGGACAATATAGATTTACGTGAGGTTTTTCCGAAAGCGACCGAAAAGACCACGGAGCTGGTCATGGAAAAACTAAATACCATTAATTTTAAATAAGCTCACGGATTCATTTGAAAAATCTATCATGAAAATGCAAAAAAAATTAGGGGATGGTTCAAAATAGATGGTTTTTATTCGTACTGATGTTATTGGCCTTCACAGGGATTGCCCAGACTACGGGCATCGTGAACGGAAATCTGAAGATGGAAGTAGATGGGATGATGAAAGTCCGCCTTTCATCCACTTTTAAAGATGCAAAGCCGTTAATGGATGGCTTTGTAGCATCCGAGAAGTTGGTGATGCCTTTAGCCGAAATATCCGATTTTAAGGTAATGGATGTATCTGAGGGTAGTATCCAGGGCGACTTAAAAGGAAAGCAATGGGTATTCACCGGGGTGTACCAAAAAAATGGCATCCACATTGAAAAACGACTTACAGTAAAAGAATATGACGGGTTCCCCGATTTGCTGTCTACCCAAGTATCCTATGTAAACAAATTGGAGAGAGCGATATTTGTCGAAAAATGGGTAAATAACGCCTACAAAATCCTTTCCCAAGGCGATGCCCCTGCCTTTTGGGCGTTTCAGGGAAGTTCAACGGATGCGCGCGAAGATTGGATAAAACCTTTGCAGAGCCCCTATTTCCAGCAAAATTATTTGGGCCAGAATATGACGGATTATGGTGGCGGTATTCCCGTAACAGATCTATGGCGAAAGGATGTTGGCATAGCCGTCGGCCATTTGGCCATGGTGCCCAAGCTCGTTTCCTTGCCTACAGAGGTAGATTCTATGGGGACTTATGGCGAAATTGGCGTTTCGAAGAAATTGGAGGACCGAACCGTATTGGAAGCTAATGGGACGTTAGAAACCGAAGAAACTTTTGTGATGGTGCATCAAGGGGATTATTACAATGCGCTGTCGGAATATTCAAATCTTATGCAGGCCAAAGGCATTACAATGCCCGAGCGCGAAGATGCCGCTTTCGAGTCCATTTGGTGTGCTTGGGGCTATGAACGTAAATTTACGGCCGATGAGGTCATCGGCACTCTGCCTAAAGTTAAGGAACTCGGCATCAAATGGGCAGTACTTGATGACGGTTTCCAGATAGCGGAGGGCGATTGGAACGCCGATCCCAAGAAATTTCCCCGTGGCAATATCGAAATCACGGAAATGGTAGATAAAATTCACGAGCATGGATTAAAGGCAAAGGTCTGGTGGACGCCCTTGGCCGCAGATCCGGGGAGTAAGGCCTTGGTCGAAAATCCCGATATGCGAATTTTTCAAAAAGATGGTTCGCCAGAATTCATCACTTGGTGGGATGCATATTACCTGTCCCCCGCAAATCCTAAAACCATCCAATACACTGAGGGGATCATTGACCTGTTTATGAACGAGTACGGCTTTGATGCCTTCAAAATGGACGGGCAGCATATGAACGGAGTACTTCCCGATTACAACCAGGATTTGGAATTAGATTATCCTGAGGAATCCGTAGAAAAACTGCCCGATTTTTTCCAGATGATCTATGACCAATCGAGAAAAATCAAGCCCCATGCGGTTATCGAAAATTGCCCCTGTGGTACCTGTATGTCTTACTTTAACATGGCCTCCATGAACCAGGCGGTGTCGTCGGATCCCTTATCAAGCTGGCAGATACGGCACAAGGGAAAGACCTACAAGGCGCTTATTCCACAGACTGCCTATTATGGAGACCATGTGGAACTCAGCGATAATGGCAACGATTTTGCAAGCTCTTTCGGAATCGGGGCCGTGCTGGGCACCAAATTCACTTGGCCCAATGACAATCCTGATGCTTCCGATTCCTTTTTGCTGACCCCGGAAAAGGAAAAGGTCTGGAAAAAATGGTTTTCGTTGTACGATCAGAAAATGCTGTCCAAAGAAAAATATTTGGGTTCACTATATGACATTGGGTACGACAAACCGGAAACCCACGTCATTGAAAAGGAAGGTAATCTGTATTACGCGTTTTATGCGGATGATTTTAAAGGGACAATATCATTGAAGGGATTGGAAGCTAGCGGAAAGTATACCGTAACCGATTATTTTAATGAGGTCGATATGGGAACTGTATCCGGGAAAGACCCAAAACTTGATGTTGCTTTCAAGCAGTTTTTATTGATTGAAGTTTCTCCAAAGGGCAAGAAAAAGTAAATCGGATGAATGCAGGAATTTGGAGTATTGGGTTAGAACATTAATCCTTTTTTCCAGTAGTAATCTTAACTTTAGGAAAAAGATTTTCTACATCGGAAGCCTTTAACATTCCAAGATCATCGTTCAGGCAATTGGCCGCCCCACAAGCTACCCCGTATTTGGCGGTATCTTCCAAAGTAAGTCCATTGGAAACGCCATAGGCGATTCCCGCCGTCAAGCAATCCCCACTTCCCACCGTACTGACCACCTTATCGATGACGACATTGGCGTGAAATGAACTTGTGCTTGAACGAAGATACAGTCCTTCTTTACCATTGGTCAAGGCAAGGAGTGAGACCTTATCTTTTAAGAGGGAAAATACTTTGGCACTGTCATTGATCCCAAAAGCCTCTAGGGCTTCGTGCTCATTAATGTGCAATCCGAAAAATTTAGTTTTTAAGGCATTTTTCAGCTGAACGCCCGAACAATCCAATAAGGCTCTTTTCTTATGTTTCGTACAAATTAACAATAGCTGAAGATAGGCGTCTTCGGGCGCTCCAGTAGGCCATGAGCCCGACATGCAGATAAATTCATGTTTTTTTACCTCGGAATTGAATTTTCTCAGGAATTGCTGCCAGTTGCTTTCAGTCATTTCTGGTCCAGGCTCGAGAAGTTCGGTGTTTTCAATGGTTTTATCACCAGATCGAAAAGTGTAACATTTTCTATTGTTTCCCATTAATGAAATTCCGACGGGACGAATACCCGCTTTCTTTGAAGCATTTTTAATCCATTCCCCATTATTTCCTGCCCAATTTCCAAATAGCGATGTGCCAACACCTAACTGCTTAAGTGCGAAGGCTACATGGGTACCCTTGCCACCGGGGAACTCCTTTAGTTTTTCGATGCGGTTCACTCCACCAATCGTCAGTTGCGGCAACCATGCGTAGGTATCTATTGAAGGGTTAGGACAAACGCAAAGTATCATCGAATTTCTTTTTCTTGGTGGGACAAATTTTAGACCTAAGGACACTAAATTACCATTTTTAAAAAGGAAATGAAACTAATCTTTACTCTTTTTTATTTCGTTACATTTCGATTAGCGAATTTAAACTTGTTATTACCAATAAGGGTACAATTTCCATTCCGTATTCAATTAATGTAGATAAGGGCTGATTTGGATGAAAAGGATGACGACTAGTCTGAAGAAAAAGAAGAGAAAGCCACTGTTCGAACAACGTCGATTCAAGAAGAAAGACGGGGCGTTTTTTTATAAGTGTTTTTACATTGGCTTGGCTATCCGCTATATCTGGTTTCCCTTATGTAAGAATCTCTGTTCCCCAAAGAATTCTCCTTTCGATTTCAAGACCACAATGTAAATAGTTCGGTGCGCCTAACGCCAAAGCCTTGAAATGGGTGCACGTTGCCATTGAAAATGCGAAAAGGGCGTTGCTAAGCTATTCCATAAGCCCAAAGTAAAGTGTCTTCAGAGTTATCTTGATGAGTTTTATTACAAATTGAAAATACGAACAATCAACAATAAGAAAGCCCCGCTACTAGCGGGACTTTCTTTGTTAGCAAAAAGGTTAAATTAAGGTTCACTTATTTTTTGAGAAGCAATTTATAAACTACTGTCCTGTCCTGCGCTACACTCAAAAAGTAAACGCCTCGGTAAAATTTTTGACCAAAGGTAATGGTGTCCGACACATTCTCGGTTGTGGAATAAATTTTTCTGCCCCAAATATCATATACCCTTATTATGACCGGTTTCTTATTATCAAAGTTGATTAGGTCCACTTTGAACTCATCCCAAGTGGGGTTTGGCCAAACGTTGACCGATGGGGGACCATTTATTACCTTCACGGTAATCGTGCCGACATCGGATAATCCATAATAATAGGAATTAACCTCGGCTATCACATCATAATCTATTTCTCCAATTTCGGATTCTACGGACAGATCATAATTTAAGGTAGCCCTGGCAAAAGATTTAACGGGAGTCTTAAAAACTTGCAAATCTTCTGTAAGATATCCATCGGCATCGGTTTTATTCGGTAACACAACGGGCTCCCCATTGATTAGGAACCTAACCTTAGCATTGGCCAGATCACCAATATCACCTCCGTCATCTTCTCCATTGTCGGTCAACACCGCCTGTAGTTTTATATTGGCAACTCCAGAAGATGCCTTGACCACGTACTTATTTCTTCCCCACAACGATACCTGGGCATCTTCCGGGATAATTTCCAGAACGGTCTGGGCTTGTTCCACCGATGGATTATCAAAAACAGCTGAAACATTCTTGTTCCCAGGCTCGAACAATCCTTCAATATCTGATTCCAGTAAAGTCACTTCTAAACTACCTATAAGGTCGCTACCATTTGGCGCAAGGCTCACTTCACCTACTTTCTGTTCTTCTATGTAAATGGTGGCTTGCTGTTGTCCTAAAGCACAATTTCTGTTTCCACCAGGTATTTTGACCGTAATAGTAATATTATCGGAATATTGCTGTACCTCTGGGTCTATCACTATTTCCGCCATTTTGCCAATAAACGTCGCGTTCAACGATGGATCATCGCCATTGCGTATAACAGTGTTCAAATAATCGGCCATGGCCGGTTTCTCTGCACCGTCGCAAGAATCCATAATATAAGCTTCCTGAGCGGTTCTCCATAGTCCAACCCTATATCCCCAAAGGGTAATGCCTATTACGGATGGGTGGTTCCAATACAAATCAAATATTCTTTGGTATTCGGACAATTGAAAACTATCCTGCTCCTCCTGTGTACCGTTATTTGTTCTTTCCCCATTTTCATCCAAGGAAGCATCCCCGTCAACATCCATTTCCGTAACCATGAGTGGTAATCCCGTAGCCGCCATGGTATTCAAATTGTTCTCCAGATTAGCCGTTGTATCTTCCAATGGACCATTGCCATAACGCCTTGTGCTGAAAGAGTGTGCCTGCATGCCCACCACATCGATTAAATTATCCTTTTTTAGAAGTTCGATTATGGTTACATATTCAGCTGTCTTTTCGGATTCGTTCTCAATCCCATATTCATTTAGAACAAGTTTTGTTTCACAGGGAAAATATTGTCTGGCCAGTTTAAAGGAATTAACAATCCAATCATTAGGTCCAGGTTCTGTGCCCAACTCGTTGTTCAAAGATTTTAGTGCGTTGACGTATCCTCCACTAGTATCATCACTTACATTGTTGCCCTCATCATCTGGCGGGTCACTAATAATTTCATTTGCAACTTCTATATACTCCAGTGTTTTTCTTGCATCGGAACTGTTATCATAATGTGCGGCGACCGCTTGAAACCATTCCTTGATCTGTGTTACCTTCTCCTCGTCGCTAAGGGGCTTCAACCAAGTTGGTTGCTGATTGCCCCAAACCAAGACGTGAAAACGAAAAGGGAATCCGTTTTGAGCGGCAAATCCACGGGCTTCATCCAAAGTTGACCAATTAAAGACACCGTCGGAAGTTTCCACACTACCCCATTTACCGGCATTTTCAGGGGTTATTTGATTGAAATATTTACTGATGTCCTGATCATTTGGACTGTAGACGGTTCCTAAAAACTTGTTCTTATTGGCTGCTATTGGTGTTTGATTTGCTGGAGGGGAAAACAACGTCTCACCACATATAGGCTGAACATTGACATCGTCAAGAAAATAAGTATTGGCCAAAAGTCCCATATTGAAAACCACACGGGAAGATGTTGAAGTCGCCACAAACGACCATTCAATCAAACCATAGTCTGTTTGCGTAAAAAAATTGGGACTGTAAGCAATATCAGCGTTTCCGTTATCTGCATCTTTGGCCGAAAGTTGTATGGTAGTGTTTTCGGCAGATAGAGATTTTGCAAACGCCTTTAAGTTATAAGTTGCCCCGGGCGTGGTGGCAAAAGCATCGCTCACTAATTGTACCTCATAGGACTGACCATCTTGAGAAACTACAGCTTTTACGGCCCTATTACCTCGATAAACCTCAGCTGTCTCGGTAGTAGCCAATAGCGAGACTGCTCCGTTAAATTTGCCCCAATTGTTGAACTCATCACCATTTCCTTGTTCGAACCCAGCATTCAGCAACAGATTGGGTTCATCAAAGTCCGGCTCGATCATCTCCATTGCATCAATAAGGTAAGTATTTGCAAAGGCACCGATATCCAAGGATATTCTCACATTGGAAGTAGTAGTCGTAAAAGACCACGACAACCTTCCCCAATCGGTCGGTACCACTTGGTCGGCACCATAGAACAAATCGGAACCATTTTGGTCTTTGATGGTTACACGAACGTTTTTATCAGCTTCCGTTGCCTTTATAAACATAGAAAAAGTGTAGGTTGCGCCAACAATCACCGGTATGACATCACTTACGAATTGGAGCGCATAAGCATTGCCATCAGAATCGACTGTTGCCTTAAGTGCACGGGCTCCGTCATAAACCTCGTTCGGATCGGTAGTCTCGATCATTGATTCGGCACCATTAAATTTGCTCCAATTTTCAAAATCATCTCCGCTGCCTAGCTCAAGACTTGGGTTTGGCACAATATTATTACCCTCTACCGGCGGTCCGAACATTTCCATGGTATCTAGGAAATACGTATTTGCCTGTGCCCCCAAATCTAAGACCATTCTGGTAGCGGTATCATTTGCCGTAAAAGTCCAAGACAGCTGAACCCAATCTTCGGACACGGCATAGTTTGCAGAATAAAGGGCATTGGGGTTTGTAGAAAAGCGTATTTCGGTACCACCGACGGCACCTTTGACATAAATGGTGAAGGTATAGCTTTGGCCGATTACCGTGGGAATGGCATCACTGACCAGTTGCACGTCATATGCATTGCCGTCGGCACTTACAATAGCTTTCAGTGCTCTACTGCCATCTTGAATCTCAGTGGCAACACTTGTCTCTACCAACGCATCGGCACCATTAAATTTTGACCAATTAACAAAGGTATCACCTGTTCCTTCCTCAAAACCGGGATTAGGAACAAGGTTCTGCGCGCTCACCGAACTGAGGCAACATACTGAGCACAAAACAGCAGTTAACCATTTTAAAAAGTAATTTTTTTTCATATCTAGTGATTTAAGGGGTTACAAAAAATGCTAAAATAGGTTGTAATGAATCAGCTAATTTTAGCTGTTAGGGGACGATTATTGCCTTTGTATATTTAGAGCTAAAAATACCGATTTAAAAAAGCATTTAAACAATCTTGTCAAACTTGTCGAAGTTATAGGTAAGAATTTACGTGCAATATAATGCATGTTGCAATTGTTGGTAATTTTGATGCATTTCTTTGGCGACATTGTTAAATCATAACAAATAAGGTACGTTTAATAGTATTATATCATTTTAAAAGGATAATATTTAATATTTTATAAAATAACTATCAGGTTTTTTAAAGTAAGTGCAACTGTAGCATTCCCTAAAAATAGGAGAGTCCCTATTCGAATGTTAATTTCATGTAGCCTTCCCTAAAAACTGGAGGGATACAAAACGATATACGATTATAGTTTAAAATTAAAGCCTTCCTCCACTTTTCTCTTGTATTTTTCTTCATCGAACTGAAACAGAAAGGCACCTTTTTTAGAGGAGCTCATGTCCTTTTCATCCAATTTTATCAAGATGTCAAATGAATTGAATTTATTGATAAAATTCCGTTTATCTAGTTTTGTATCTAGAATAGCTTCATATAATTTCTGTAGTTGGCGCATGGTAAACTTTTCTGGTAAAAGCTCAAACCCAATTGGTTTGTTCAGGGCCCTTCGTCTTAATGTTGCTAGCGCCCTTTCCACCATGCGATTATGATCAAATATGAGTTCAGGGGCATCCTTTAAATTAAACCATTGAATAGGATTTTGTTTTAAGAGCTTCCTATCATGACTGGCTATATCTATTAAGGCATAATAGGCAACTGAAATGGTTCTTTCGGCAGGGTCTCGGTCAACTTTTGAAAAGGAATAGACCTGTTCCATATAAATGTTGTTAAGACCGGTTAAATGATGAAGTATCCGGATGGCTGCTTGATCTAAATTTTCTTCCCTTTTAAGGAACCCACCAATAAGAGACCACTTGCCCTTTTCGGGTTCAAAGTCCCTTTGAACCAGTAATATTTTTAATTTTTCCTTATCAAATCCAAATATAATACCGTCTACTGCTAGTAGCACTTTGTCTTCACTGCGATAATTACTTAAGATCATCTAAACACTTTTTTTGTCACAATTTAAAAAGATTCGGTTGAATTTAAGAATTAATTATTTCCAACTTTTATTTTGGTCTATAGGTGTATATTCTTTTTTTCTATTCTCATGTGTTTAAATAATTGATATTAAGTGTATTGACTTTAATACGTTTAAATTTATACCATAATGGTATTAATTGATTTTTGGATTAGAAACGTCTTTTGATAAGGGGTCAGCTCAAAAAAGCTATTCGACTTCAACAATTTCGAGAAAAGAATTTTTGGAATAACCTATAAAATCAAACGTCTATCATTGAACATCTCGAAGGAGCCACATTTTCCGTATTAAAATTTTATAGGTAAGAGCTGGAGAGTATTCAAAACGAATTCCACATCGGATACTTGTCGCAAGTTACAAATAGCGGCCTTTTATAAACATGTGGATTTTTATTGTTTTCTTATTATTCAAGGACTTCTTTGACATAGAGCGTTCGGCTTTTAGGTACATAAGGTTACCTGTTCACCTTTTTTTCGATATTCTAGTGATGGACTTGTAACAAAAAAATGAACTATTAAATAAGGTTATACAGCTATCTATGATTATACCTTTTGTTTGTAATCAATCTTAAAGCTATTTTCCAAGCTGTGAAAAATAACTTCCTGCGTGGTCAATGTTTGACTTGCTATAAATGTTTGACTCATTGACCACCCCTCTAGCTTTCTATGGAAAAGGGCGAAGGTTACTGTAATGTGTATCAAGTTTTCTTTTGGTTATGTGGAAATCGTGTCCTATGCCCAAACTTGCCTGTCTTAGGAGACCGTAAATTCACGGTTTGACATATTCGGGGTGGGATAGTTTTAAAAAGTAGTTCACGAGCACCTATCAGAAGAGGCAGAATAGATGAGCAATTTACTTAGCCAGAATCTGTTTGGTTTTTCTTAAAATTTTTTGCTGATACTAGCGCCCATTCGTTAATGCTATTTTTTTTTAATATTTAGTCAAAATAAAATTGATGATTATAATCAATAAGTGTTAAAATAACATTTTTTTTAACAAAAAGTTTGCAAAGATGGTTTTTGTTTGTTTTATTTACAGGTGTAATTGACACACTTAACCATTTAGAATTCTAATGTTATGAACAAGAACCAATATTTAAAACGACGAACATTCTGGTTTTCTAATTCGCTTTTCAAATTCTCAGTTTTGTTTTTTGCAACAATTTTCTCGTGTTATTCCCAAGAACCGGAATTAATTAAAGGGACGATTTCAGATGCTGTTGATGGTACCCCCCTGTTCGGGGTTAATATCCAAATAAAGGGAACAACTGTCGGAGCCGTAACTGATTTTGATGGAAATTATTCTATACAAGCTACCAATAACTCAACACTCATTATCTCGTACATCGGCTTTGAAACCCAAGAAGTAGACGTAGCGGGCCGAACCTCCGTTGATGTAGCTTTAGTAGAAGACTCTGCAAAATTGGATGAAGTGGTTGTAATTGGTTATGGTTCCCAAAAGAAAAGTGATATTTCAGGGTCAGTTTCGCAAGTGGATACGGAGGAAATTGCGCGTAACCCTTCGCCAAACCTTAGTAATGCCCTTGTAGGACAAGCAACTGGAATTATTGCAACGCAGCGTTCTGGTGAACCTGGTAAGGATGATTCCGACATTTTGATTAGGGGAATCGGTACTACCGGTGACGCTTCCCCGATTTATGTTATAGATGGAATAGTCCGTTCTTCTAGGGATTTTTCACAGCTAACATCGAACGAGATACAATCCTTTTCAGTTCTGAAGGATGCTGCTAGTGCTGCTGTATTTGGAATCAGGGCGGGTAATGGCGTAATTCTAGTAACGACAAAAAGAGGAGTTTCTGGAAAGATGCAAATTGATTTTTCCACTACAATTGGAGTGCAGGAAAGAACAAGGGAACCTGAAATTTTAAATTCCTATAATTTTGCCTTACTTTATAACGAGGCTTTAGCCAATGAAGGTAAAGAGGCGCTTTATTCTGAAGATGATCTGTTAAAATACAAAAATCGAAGTAATTTGGATACCCATCCTGATTCGGACTGGTTATCGGTTTTGAATAAAACCGCATTGGTTCGCACCTATAACATTGCTGCGAGTGGGGGTTCAGATAAAGTTAGATATGCAACCTCATTAGGATATTTAGATCAGGATGGAATTATACCATCAGATAATTTCAAGAGATATAATTTTAGATCCAATATTGATGCCGATGTGACCAACACCACCAAGTTGTCATTTGACATTTCAGGTAGGGACGAGCAAAATAACGCTGTGGCCTCACCGGATTTTTTTCGATGGGTGTCGGCAATTCCGCCCAATAGGTCTCCAATTAAATGGTCAAATGGTGGTTATTCAAGTGGCCCTTCTTATCTGGCTGAGCCTGAAAATGGATATAGAAAGAGAAGTATTCAGTCCTTCAAAGGAAGAATGGAATTAAATCAAGAACTGCCGGTAAACGGTTTGTCTTTTAAGGCAATTGCTTCTTATGACAAGACTTTAACGGATAATAAAAATTGGACTTTTGCAACTGTGCCTTTTTATAATCGTCTTCCCGATGGCTCTTTTGAGGAGGGTACGCCCCTAGCCCCATCCTTGGATCAAGACCATAACGACTATCATTCTGTCACAATGGAAACACACTTAAACTATACAAAGTCTTTAGGTAAGAGTAATGTAACAGGATTAATTTTATATACCCAAACAACAGAAAAGTGGAATTTTCTTGGAGGATTTAGAGATGGGTATACGTTAGGCATTGATGAGTTGGATTTTGGAGCCGCAGCAAACCGCAACAATACAGGCTATTCTGGTACTAGTGGAAGGCAAGGGGTTGTGGGTAGATTAAATTGGACCTTTAATGATAAATATATCCTAGAGGGTAGTTTTAGGGCTGATGGATCGGAGCAATTTGCTGAGGGTAATCGATGGGGTTTTTTCCCGTCTGGTTCTTTAGCTTATGTGATATCAAAAGAGTCGTTTTTAAAAAATTCATCAACCATAGATTTATTGAAGTTTAGAGGATCTTACGGAGTTTTAGGAAATGATCGTTTAAGGGATGCTGATGGAAACCTCCAGCGATTTCTTTATTTACAATCATATAATATTGATGGCAACGCCGTTTTTGGGGATGCCGATGTGCAACAGGCAATTATTGAGGGTAATTTATCAAATCCGAATGTAACTTGGGAAACGGTTAAAAAGTTGAACATTGGATTGGACTGGATACTCTGGAGAGGAAATTTATCTGGAAATATTGATTATTTTTCAGATAAAAGAAGTGATATTCTAGGTTCTAGAGATCTTTCTGTTCCAAGCTTATTGGGCGTGGGTTTGCCTGTCGAAAATTTAGCTAAGGTAAATAACAGTGGATTTGAAGTTGCACTTGGTCATAGAAATAGCATTGGTGATAATTTTAAGTATTCCATGAATGCCAATTTAACATATGCCAAAAACAAAATCATCTTTATAGATGAACCTGCCTCGGAAAATCCGAACATCAGGAGAACAGGATTACCCTTAGGTACTCAATTTGGATTCCGATCTCTCGGACTTTTTCAATCGCAAGGGGAAGTTGACAATGCGCCTGAACAATTGGGCAATACAGGACCGGGAGATATACGTTTTGATGATATTAATGGCGATGGGAAAATAGATGATAATGATAGGGTTAATATAGGAAGAGCGAATACGCCAGAGATTATTTATGGATATAATGTCAACATGCAGTATAAAAATTTTGAGTTTTCGTTCTTGTTTCAAGGGGCCACTAATGTGAACCAATATTATAGTCAGGAAGGGGCATGGCCGTTTTACGTAGGTGGGCCGGCATTAAAATCGAATTTAGATAGGTGGACACCGACCAATACGGACGCAAGCGAACCTCGTGTTTTAATCGATGTAGACAACTTGAATCAATCGGATTCTTCCTTCTGGATGAAAGATGCATCCTATGTACGTCTCAAGAATGTTGAATTGGCTTTCAACGTTCCTGTTGGCAATTTCAAGACCAATATATTATCAGGTATGCGTATTTATCTGAATGCCAACAATGTACACACTTGGTCTAAAATCAAAAACTTTGATCCAGAAAACGCTAGCGGTAGAGGATGGGATTATCCACAATTAAGAATCTGGAATTTTGGTGTAAACTTTAAATTTTAAAAAAAAAATCACAATGGAAATACTTAAAAATACAATGCGATTTGGTTATGCACTGGTTTGTTTCACAATACTTACGAGTTGTGAAAAGGATATACTCAATCAATTACCAAAAGATTCGCTTACAGATGAATCGGTATGGACCGATTCTCAGGGCGCTATTCAGTTCGTTAATGCCATTTATGGGAATATGCCATCGGGTTTTGATAGAAACTATCAAGGATGGGCTAAAGGGCTCTATTTATTGGATGGAGCAACGGACGATGGGGATGTTTGTATGCCATGGACCAATTCGACACAATTGCAGAATGGGGAGTTTTTACCATCCAATGTACCTTGGGGTGAAACCTGGGGAGATTATTATAGCTTGATTAGAAAAGCTAATATTGCGATTGAAAATCTAGGTACGCTCGATGATGAATCCCTTAGGCAACGGCTATTAGGAGAAGCCCATTTTCTAAGAGGGTTTATGTACCATGAACTTTTAAGATTGTACGGGATTAAATCAGATGGTAATGAACTAACGGGGGTACCCATACTGGAAAATAGTTTGACATTGGAGGATAATTTCGAAATCCCAAGGTCCTCCTATGATGAAGTGGTAAATTTTATTATAAACGACTTGAATAAAGCAGCTTCCTTGCTACCCACTAAAGGAAATATCGAAGCAGGTAGAGCAACTGTTGGAGCCGCCAATGCTTTGTCAAGCCGTGTTTTGTTATATGCCGAAAGGTTTCAAGATGCGGCGATTGCTGCTGAAAAAGTTATAGATACGGAATATTACTTATTCGAGGATTATAGAACACTTTTTCTTACCAAAAATAATGAGGAAATTATTTATGCCAAAAAATTTCAGGCCCCCGATAAATTTCATTTTGATGTGAACAATGGATATGATGTAATCAATACCCCGCGATCATTTAGGGGAGCTAGTGATGCTGGTTGGGGAGGTAATGTCCCAACCCAAAATTTTGTTGACTCGTATGAGATGGTCGATGGTAAGGCACAGGATGTTTCTCCATTGTATGATGAGACTAAACCATATGAAAACCTAGATCCACGGTTTGAGGCCACCGTTGTTCATAACGGATCTGCCTTTCGCGGGAGAGTAATGGAATTTTATCCAGGTGGTACAGATGTAACCAATCAACCGGAAGATACCAAAACAGGTTACCAATTGCGTAAATTTCACGAAGAACAGTATCCCATTTATACCAAGAGTAGTGATCAGGACTGGATATTTATTCGGTATGCTGAAGTACTTTTGAATTATGCAGAAGCAAAGAATGAAGCTTCGGGACCTGATCCGAGCGTTTATGATGCACTAAATCAAATACGTCAAAGAGCGGGAATCCCTAACCTCGCATCCGGATTGGGACAAAGCGAAATGCGAGATAAAATAAGAAATGAAAGAAGAGTAGAACTTGCTTTTGAAGAACATAGGTTCTTTGATATTCGTAGATGGGGCATTGCGGAAAACCTCTTAAACGGACCCTTAATTGGTGTGAAAATCGAAAAAGTCGGGGATAATTTTAAATATACACGCTATGAATTTGAGACTAGAAGCTTTCCTCCCAAACTTTATGTGTTGCCAATTCCTCAAGATGAAATAGATAAAAATCCTGCTGCCAAGCAAATTTTAGGTTGGTAATTAAGGGTGAAAAGAAGATTGTAAGTTTTTGTTGCTATGGGGCATTTCAGATAAAATTGTTATGCCCCTAGTTGTTTACTTTAAACAAAATGAAAAACATTTACTTTATAAAATAGTAAAGAACGATGCTTGAAAAATAAATAACGGTCCTAAAATTTTAACTTTGAGTTTAATAAATGAATATTAGGAATTTATTTTTCAATTTGAGACATCATGCAATAAAAGAGAATTAAACATTAAAGAAAAGTAGAAAAAACTATTTCTTGATTATGAAACTATGAACATAAAAAAGACATATCAAATTATTTTGTTGCCTTTAATGTTCATCGTAATTCTAGGATGTTTTGATAAGAAAGCAGCCTTATTTACTTTGTTGACAACCAAAGAAACAGGTATTTCATTTGATAACCAAATAATTGAGACGGAAGAACTCAATGTTATGCAATATGAATATATGTATAATGGTGGCGGAGTTGGGATAGGAGATTTTAATGAAGATGGTTTAGCAGATATATATCTTACGGCCAATATGGTTGAGAATAAGCTTTTCCTCAATAAGGGTAATTTTAAGTTTACCGATGAAACAGGTACAGCTAATGTAGGAGGTAGAAAAGGTTGGAAAACGGGGACAAGTGTAGTAGACGTAAACGGTGATGGTTTGCTTGATATTTATGTTTGTTATTCCGGCTTAGGGACTAATGAAGAACGCGCCAATCAATTATTTATCAATAAGGGAGTTAACAAAGATTTAATTCCAAAATTCGAAGATGAGGCGGCTGCATTTGGTTTAGATGCAATAGGAAGTTTTAGTACACAAGCTGCATTTTTAGACTATGACCTTGACGGTGATTTGGACATGTTTTTGTTAAACCATTCAAAGACATTCTTTTCGCCTTTTTACAACAGTACCAAATTGCGAAATACCAGACATCCACAATTTGGAAATTCGCTATACAGAAATGATAACAATAAATTTATAAATGTAAGTGCGTCGGCCGGTATTTATGGTAGTGGCCTAAACTTTGGTCTAGGTGTAAGTATCTCTGATTTTAATCAAGATGGTTTGCCTGACATCTATGTTTCCAACGATTATGATGAACAAGACTTTTTATATTTGAATCAAGGAGACGGAACTTTTTTAGATGTCACCAAAAAATCGTTTGGACATATCTCCAAATATTCCATGGGTAATGACGTAGCGGATATAGATAATGATGGACTGCCTGATCTGGTATCTTTGGATATGCTTCCAGAGGATAATTTTAGGCAAAAATTATTAAAGGGCCCAGATGAATATGACCGCTATCAATTAGCGGTGGACAGTAGTTATCACAAACAACAAATGCGCAATATGTTGCAATTGAACCAAGGTGTTGATGATAAAGGGATTCCTAAGTTTAGTGAAATAGGTCAGTTGGCTGGGGTCGCTACTACAGATTGGAGTTGGTCTACACTAATAGCTGACTTTGATAGTGATGGTAAAAAGGATATGTTCGTTTCCAACGGATATCTACGTGACTATACTAACAAGGATTTCATGAAGTTCGAGGTAAACGAAGCAATGGAAAAAATCAGAGCCAAAGGAAAAGAATTGTTCGATGAATCTGGAAAAAAGGAGTTTTCTTCCCTTATTTACGAGTTGGTCAAAAAAATGCCTTCCACCAAGATTCCTAATTACATCTTTAAAAATGAAGGTGATTTTACTTTTAAGAAGGTTACGGAATTATGGGGATTTTCTAACCCTACTGTATCGACTGGGGCTGCTTATGCTGATTTGGATAATGATGGTGATTTAGATTTGGTGGTAAACAACACTAATGAGCAAGTTGGCCTTTATAGAAACAACATTAATAAGCAAAAGAATAATTTTTTAAGAATAAAGCTTAGAGGTAACGACAAAAATAGCCATGCCCTTGGAGCAAAAATTTGGGTGTATTCCGATTCAGTTACACAGTTTGTTGAGAACTATTCAATTAGAGGATATCAATCTTCGGTTGATCCCATTTTATATTTCGGATTAGGTAAACTTGAAAATGTAAATATTAAAATAAAATGGCCTTCAGGTAGTATAACAGAAAAAGAGAATGTTCAGTTGAATTCCCTACTCGAATTCAATGAGAGTACATCAAAATCTAGTATTCAAAAAAAGTTGCAAGAAGCGCACTATTTTGAAAACATAGATAACAGTAATTTTTTAGAATATCTTCATAAAGAGAATAATTTTATTGATTTTAACGTAAACCGGTTAGCCCTAAAACAAAGCTCAAAGTCTGGTCCGAAAATGTCGGTTGCCGATATTAATAATGACGGTCAGGATGATATTTTTATCGGCAGTCCTTTCGGCAGTGCTGATAAATTATTTATGTCACAACCTAATGGAGCCTATTTAAATTCTAACGAAAATTGTTTTAAGGTTACTAAAGATTTTGAATCTGAAGGTTCGGTATTCTTTGATGCCGATAACGATGGCGATTTGGATTTATACGTTGTTAGTGGAGGTAGTGAAATGGAATTGGGCTCACCCAAACTAAAGGATAGGCTTTATTTAAATAATGGAGAAGGCTATTTTTCAATATCTTTAGAGAATACAATGCCAATGGGTTATTCCAATGGTAGCGTAGTAGCTGCTGGAGATTATGACGGTGATGGGGATACGGATTTGTTTGTAGGCGGTGGGGCATTACCGGGTAGTTATCCCAATTGTGCCTTAGGTGGAATTTTAAGGAATGATAGTGACCTTTCACAAGGTATTGTCAAATTTAGTCTTGATACAGATAATGTAAATTCTAAGTTAAGGCAACCCGGTCTTGTTACGGGGGCTTTATGGTTAGATATCAATAACGACACATGGCAAGATTTGGTAATTGTAGGTGAGTGGATGCCAATTCGAATTTTTATGAATACGAATGGTAAACTCACTGAGAAAACCGAAGATTTTAAATTGACGAAGACTAATGGTTTATGGCAGACGATAGAAAGCGCTGATATGGATCAAGATGGTGATGTTGATTTAATAGTTGGTAATATGGGACGTAATCAACCATTTAAAGTATCGGAACTTGAACCTCTCGAGGCCTTTATTGGAGATTTTAGAGAAGACGGGGTTAACACGACCGTCATTAGTAGTTATATTCACGGAAAACGTTATCCAATCGCGTCATTGGATGATATGCAAGGGGCATTCCCTTATTTGAGAAAAAATTATTTAAAGTATGACCAATATGCTTCGGCAACATTAGAAACTATCTTTTCTAAAACGCAATTGAAGAAGGCGAAATACCTTAATGTTAACAGTCTTGAGAGCATTTATTTAGAAAACAAGGGTAGTAGTTTCATCATTCATAAATTGCCTATTGAGTCACAATTTTCAGCTGTTCAAGGCATTATAGCAAAGGATTTTACGGGTGACAAAATAACCGATTTGTTATTGGTCGGAAATTATTATCCATTTCGGGTAGAATTTGGACCAAATGATGCAGGTAAGGGTGTGCTATTGGAAGGTAAAGGTAATGGGGATTTTAAAAGCGTTCCACAAAAAAAAACAGGGGTTTTTATTGAAGGCGATGTAAGGGATGCTAAATTAGTGAGGCAAAATCATAAAATAAAAATTGTTTTTTCAAAAAATAACGATAGTCTTCAGTCAATACGATATTTACAATAATCTAATTATAATTTCAACCCAAAAATAACTAATCTATAACAAATGAAATATTTTAAATCAATACCGTTTTTTATTTTAACTGTCTTTATAATTTCATGTGAAATAGCGTATGCACAAAAGGAAAATACGCTTATAAAATTGGAATCAAATGAAAATGCCCCAATAATCAGTAAACATATCTATGGTCATTTTGCCGAGCATTTGGGCAGGTGTATTTATGAGGGATTTTATGTTGGTGAAAATAGTACAATTCCTAATTCCGAAGGGGTACGAACAGATATCATTAATGCCTTAAAAGAATTGCAGATTCCGAATTTACGTTGGCCCGGGGGGTGTTTTGCGGACACCTATCATTGGATGGATGGAATAGGCGCTAAGGAGGATAGGCCTACTATCGTGAATACGTGGTGGGGCGGGGTAACCGAAGATAACAGTTTTGGCACACATAATTTTCTGAACCTTTGTGAAGAACTTGGTGCTGAGCCTTATTTATCCGGCAATGTGGGTAGTGGCGGTGTTCAGGAATTGGCAGACTGGGTGCAGTACACCAATTATAAAGGAACAAGCCCGATGTCCGATTTAAGACGCGAAAATGGTCGTGAAGAACCATGGACCGTTAAATATTGGGGAGTTGGTAATGAAGCATGGGGCTGCGGTGGTAACATGCGTCCGGAATACTATGTAGATATTTATAGAAAATACGCCACTTTTATGTCCGGAGCAGATGTGGACGGTGGACTCTATAAAATTGCATCAGGAGCTAGTAATGATGATTATAATTGGACCGAGGTTTTAATGAAAAATATTCCCAAAAACTTGTTACAAGGTGTAGCACTTCATCATTACTCTGTTATTGACTGGAATGCCAAAGGTTCGGATGTCGATTTTAATGAAGAAACCTATTTCAATTCCATGAAGGAATCTTGGTTGATGGAGGAACTTATTACCAAACATACCGCCATTATGGACAAGTATGATGCCAAGAAGGAAGTTGATCTAATTGTAGATGAATGGGGAGGATGGTATGATGTTGCCGAAGGTACCAATCCCGGATTTCTTTATCAGCAGAATACCATGCGAGATGCCATGATCGCCGGTATGAATCTGAACATTTTCAATAACCATGCAGACCGTGTAAAAATGGCAAATCTAGCACAAACCGTAAATGTATTACAAGCGGTCATTCTCACCGAAGATGAGAAAATGATTCTTACGCCAACTTATCATGTTATGAACATGTATAAAGTGCATCAAGATGCTACATTGATCCCGTTATCCTTTGATTCTCCTATGTACAAGTTCAAGGAAGCATCCTTACCTGCATTAACGGTTTCTGCTTCAAAAGATTCAAACGAAAAATTGCATATTTCATTTACCAATATCGATTCCAAAAATGGCAATACCGTATCTATTGATTTAAATGGTTTGAACGTGAAGAATCTTACTGGCTCCATACTGAGTTCAGATAGTTTGCAAGATCATAATACCTTTGAAAATCCCAATAAAATTATACCCAGAAATTTTGAGGATTTCAAATTTAAAAAGGGACTGTTGGAATTGACCATTCCTCCTTTTTCTGTACTAGTTTTAGAAGGTGTCAAATAAAACAATTATTGCATGTCTTCATCAAGTTGTTTAAGATTTTATAGACTACCTAAAAATTTAAAATGAACAGTTACGTCATAGGGTTGGATTATGGTACAGATTCCGTTAGGGCCGTACTCACGGATTCGTCCAATGGAAGGGAAATAGCTTCCGAAGTCCATTGGTACAAAAGGTGGAAGGATAAAAAATATTGCGACCCATCCATAAATCAGTTTAGGCAGCATCCCTTGGATCATATCGAAGGCTTGGAACATACCATAAAAACTATTGTATCTAAAAGTAATATCGAGACAAAACAAATAAAGGGAATCTGTATAGATACCACGGGATCTTCTCCTATGCCCATGACCAAAGATGGTGAACCGCTGGCCTTGACCAAAGGTTTTGAAGAAAATCCAAATGCCATGATGGTATTATGGAAAGACCATACCGCTATTTTGGAAGCAGATGAAATCAATCGACTTGCGGTCGATTGGGGTGGTGAGGATTTTACCAAATATGAAGGGGGCATCTATTCTTCGGAATGGTTCTGGGCCAAGATTTTACATGTGGCAAGGGTCGATGCAGCTGTGAAGGAAGCAGCATATACTTGGATGGAGCATTGTGATGCAATGACCTTTTTGATTTGTGATGAATCCAATTTGGACGCTTTTAAAAGAAGTCGGTGTGCCGCAGGGCATAAAGCGATGTGGCATGGGGACTGGGACGGATTACCACCTAAGGAATTTTTGTCGGGGCTGGACCCCTATTTGTCTGAATTGCGGGATAATCTTTATCAGGACACCTACACCTCCAATGAAATTGCGGGCCGGTTAAATCAGGAATGGGCGGACAAACTAGGTTTGACCACGGATACGATTATCGCGGTGGGGACATTTGATGCCCATGCAGGTGCCGTAGGTGCCAAAATTGAAGAGCATACGTTGGTGAGGGTTATGGGCACGTCTACCTGTGATATTATGGTGGCGACCTCGGCAGATGTTGATGGTAAAACCATAAAGGGGATTTGCGGGCAGGTAGATGGATCCGTTGTACCGGGATTGATCGGGTTGGAAGCGGGCCAATCGGCATTTGGCGATTTGTTGGCTTGGTTTAAGGATGTCCTTGCTTGGCCGATAGATAATTTGGTAATGACTTCCCAAATTCTTTCGGATCAACAGAAGCTGGAGTTAAAGGTAGAGATAGAACGCGATTTTATCACAAAACTTTCTGACGCCGCCGAAGGTATTCCGCTTTCGGAAAGTATCCCTACAGCATTGGATTGGATTAACGGTAGAAGGACCCCGGATGCCGATCAATATTTAAAAAGTGCCATTTCCAATTTGTCCTTAGGCAGTAAAGCACCCCATATTTTTAAGGCCTTGATCAACGCTATTTGTTTCGGGTCCAAAAAAATAGCGGACCGTTTTCAGGAAGAAGGTATTGCTATTCATACTGTTATAGGTATTGGTGGCGTAGCCAGAAAATCACCCTATATCATGCAAACCTTGGCGAACGTTATGAATATGCCTATAAAAGTGGCGGAATCAGATCAGGCACCCGCACTGGGTGCGGCGATTTACGCCGCCGTCGCCGCCGGAATTTATAAAGATGTGGTAACAGCCAGCCAACATATGGGAAGTGAATTTGAAGCGGAATATATGCCAGAAGCAAATGCGGTAAAGGAATATGAGCTGCTGATGGTTTCATACAATCAATTAGCGCGTTTTATGGAAAATAATTTGAATCAAAACAAATCACATGAGTTCAAAGTATAAAACCTTAAAAGAAGAATGCTACGAGGCTAATATGGAATTGAATGCCTTGGGTCTTGTCATCTATACTTTTGGAAATGTTAGTGCGGTCGATAGAAACGATGGTGTTTTTGCAATTAAGCCAAGCGGTGTCCCCTATGAGAATTTAAGACCGGAAGATATAGTAATCATCGATTTTGAGAATAACAAAATAGAGGGTGAAATGAGACCTTCGTCCGATACAAAAACCCATGCTTTTCTGTATAAAAGCTGGCAACATATCGGTGGAATCGCCCACACGCATGCCATGTACTCCGTTGCATGGGCCCAGGCTCAAATGGATATTCCTATTTTTGGCACGACCCACGCCGATCATTTAACAGCCGATATTCCATGCGCCCCTCCTATGAAGGATGAATTGATAGAAGGTGACTATGAACACAATACCGGCATCCAGATCCTGAATTGTTTCGAAGAGCGTGGTTTATCCCCATCGGAGGTAGAAATGGTACTTATAGGAAATCATGGTCCGTTCGCCTGGGGAAAAACTGCTGCCAAGGCCGTTTACAACAGTAAGGTCTTGGAGACGGTGGCACAGATGGCCTATTTGACATTGCAAATAAATCCCTCGGCCCCAAGGCTGAAGGAATCCATTATTAAAAAACATTACGAACGCAAGCACGGAAAAAATGCCTATTACGGGCAATAAATTGACTATTGTACTATGAATAAAATATTGGAGGATAAGGAAATTTGGTTTGTAACCGGCAGTCAACATTTGTACGGCCCGGAAACCTTGGAACAGGTGGCAAAGAACTCTCAAAAAATAGTGGAGGGTTTTAACACATCGAACCATATTCCCTTAAAAATTGTCTATAAACCAACGGTAAAAACGCCAAATGAAATAACGGATATTTGTTTGGAGGCCAGTTCAAGCAAAACCTGTATTGGTATCATTACATGGATGCATACGTTTTCCCCGGCCAAAATGTGGATCAAAGGATTGTCCGTACTCACGAAGCCTTTATGTCATCTGCACACCCAGTACAATGCCGAGGTGCCATGGGCATCCATTGATATGGATTTTATGAACCTGAACCAATCCGCACATGGGGACAGGGAATTCGGACATATGATGACCCGCATGCGCAAAAAGAGAAAAATCATCGTTGGTCATTGGGAAGAAGACAGGCTACAAAATAAATTGGGGAATTGGATTCGCGTAGCCATGGGCTGGAACGAGTTCCAGAATTTAAAAGTGGCTAGGATCGGGGATAACATGAGGGAGGTCTCTGTGACCGATGGCGATAAGGTGGAAGCACAGCTACGTTTTGGATTTTCAGTGAATGGATATGATTCTTCCGACGTTACAAATCATATTGAAAAATTGTCGGAGGATGAGGTGGATTCCTTGGTGGAGCAATATGAAAAGGAGTACAGTTTGGCAGAAGATGTATTACCTGACGGCAAAATGCGCCGTTCTTTGATCGATGCAGCCCGAATAGAATTGGGCTTAAGATCTTTTTTGGATGCAGGCGGATTTAAGGCGTTTACCGATACTTTTGAAAATTTAGGCGATCTAAAACAACTGCCCGGTATTGCCACACAACGCTTAATGGCAGATGGGTATGGCTTTGGCGCGGAGGGCGATTGGAAAACGGCAGCTCTGTTGCGCGCTCTTAAGGTGATGGCCAAAGGTTTGCCTGGCGGAACCTCCTTTATGGAAGACTACACCTATCACTTTACGCCTCAAAAAGCTTATGTCATGGGTTCGCATATGTTGGAAATCTGTCCTTCGATTGCGGTTGCAAAACCCTCCTGTGAAGTTCATCCTTTGGGAATTGGCGGTAAGGAAGACCCCGTACGTTTGGTTTTCAATTCTCCCGCTGGCCCTGCCATAAATGTGTCGCTGGTGGATCTGGGAAACAGGTTTCGGTTGATCGTTAACGAAGTGGAAGCGGTGGCACCAATGGGCGAGTTGCCCAAATTGCCGGTGGCCCGTGTACTTTGGGACGCTAAACCTAACCTGGAGATTGCGGCCACCTCATGGATACTGGCCGGGGGTGCCCACCATACGGTGTATACACAAGCGCTTACCACCGAATTTATTGAGGATTTTGCTGAATTGGCAGGTATTGAAGTAGTGGTGATCGACAAGAATACGACCATACGGCAATTCAAAGAACTTTTGAATGCCAATGAAGCGTACTATCATTTATTCCAACATAATATGTAATTTCAATAAACCATCCCTATGAAACCATTAGACACATTAGATTGGATCAGTATTTCTCTTTATTTTTTAGTGCTTGCCGGAATAGCCGTTTGGGTCATAAGAAAGAAGGAGGACAATACGGAAGATTATTTTTTGGCCGGCAGAAATATAGGTTGGTTTGTGGTCGGGGCATCTATTTTTGCGTCAAATATCGGATCAGAACATGTTGTAGGTCTGGCGGGTACGGGTGCCAGTAATAAGTTGCCTTTATTGATTTATGAAATCCAGGCTTGGGTAGTTCTTATTCTAGGATGGGTATTTTTGCCATTTTATGCGAGAAGTGGGGTATTTACGATGCCCGAATTCCTGGAAAAGCGATTTGATGCCAGATCGAGGTGGTTATTGTCCATTTTTTCCATTGTAGCGTATGTACTGACAAAGATATCGGTAACCATCTATGCAGGTGGTGTTGTGGTTTCAGCGCTTTTGGGAATCGATTTTTGGACAGGTGCGATAGCCACCGTAATCTTAACTGGTATTTATACGATTTTAGGAGGTATGCGCGCAGTGGTGTATACAGAGACCTTGCAGGCAGTTCTTTTGATTCTAGGGGCGGCAATTCTTACCTATATTGGATTGGATAGGGTAGGGGGTTGGAGCAGTATGCAGGAAACTTTGGGACCTGAGTATTTTAATATGTGGCGTCCTGCGACGGACCCTGATTTTCCCTGGCCCTCTCTGCTTATTACGAGTACCATAGTCGGGATTTGGTACTGGTGTACGGATCAATATATTGTACAGCGCGCCCTAACGGCACGAAATATTAAGGAAGGAAGACGGGGTACCATATTTGGCGCATTGTTAAAATTATTACCCGTGTTTCTGTTCCTCATCCCGGGTGTAATAGCACTTACCTTAAAAATGAGGGGCGAGTTACAGTGGGATAATCCAGATGAAGCTTTTCCGGTATTAATGAGTAATCTTTTGCCTTCCGGGTTAAGAGGGTTGGTTGCAGCCGGACTTTTAGCGGCATTAATGAGCTCGTTGGCATCGGTATTCAACTCGTGTTCCACTTTGTTCACGGTCGATATCTATAAAAAATTAAGACCAAATGCTCCAGAAAAAAAATTAGTGCGTACAGGTCAAATAGCAACTGTTTTTGTAGTCATTGTCGGGATTATTTGGATTCCTATTATGGCAAATATTTCAGGGGTTCTCTATGAATATCTACAGAGCGTACAGTCCTACATCGCACCTCCTATTACGGCTGTATTTATTCTAGGTATATTTTATAAAAGGATAAATGCGACTGGGGCAATTTCAACTTTGGTAATGGGAATAGTTGTAGCCGTTTTACGGATTGTCCTGGAACTAGTAAAGGATAATCTCGATCCAGATGGATTCTTGTTCAAAATAGGGGATATGAACTTCCTAAGCTTTGGGGCGTGGTTCTTTTTGTTCTGCTTACTATTCCTAACAGTAGTTAGTCTGCTGACGAAGGCACCGGATAAAGAGAAAATAATAAACCTCACTTTTGGGACCATAACCGAAGAGGAAAAACAGAATAACAAAAACAGTTATAATTGGTTGGATATTGCCATATCTATACTGATTATCATCATCGTAGCCGGAGTGATGGTATTTTTTAATGGTTCGTAGGCTTAAGAGGGTTTAGATTGTCGGAAAGTGCTCTCAGGTATCTCATTATGCCTTATATTAGTATTAATCTCATGTGCTTCATCTAATTTGGTGGCTTATAACAATGGGATTGGCACCTGCGGTATTTGGAACGTTGATGAAAATTACCGGAACCATTCCGGGCTCTTATTTACACGTAAGGCCAACGGATAAAACGGCAGAATCTTTGGTCGTCAATAAACAGGCACATGTATAAACCTATCATTAAATACTACACTATCTTATGAAAAATTCTAGAAGAGATTTTATTTCAAAATCAGTCATTGCAGGTGCAGGATTAGGTTTGGTATCCTCAGCGGCATATGGCACGGAATATCAAAAGGCAATAGATACAAACCCTAAATTATCTGCACCATCAGATTTGAAAATCACAGAAGTGAAATGTGGTTATATACGGCAGGGTAGTGGGTTATTCGTGAAAATACATACCAACCAGGGAATTTACGGATGTGGAGAAGGGGTGGATGCAGTTCAAGGCACCTATCATCTTGTCCAAATGTTTGGAAGAAGATTAAAAGACCAAAGTCCCTTTAACGTTCATAAAATTTTTGAGGATATCCGCAGAGGAGGTCATTTTGGGGGAGCACAATCAGGAATGTACGTTGCCGTACTTTCGGCTATTGAGACCGCCTTATGGGATTTATCGGGAAAGGCACTTGATTTACCGGTTTACCAATTACTTGGCGGTAAATTTCGTGATAAAGTTAGGGTTTACTGTGATACGGCATTGTATCGTGTTAAATTCCCTTCCCCTGAAGATTTTGCTACTGCAGCAAAAGAAGCCATCAACAACTGGGGTTTTAATGCCTTGAAATTCGATTTGGATTACGCAAGCGACCCTGATAAATATGACCGTTATAACTGGACAGCCAGTCCCGGTGAAATTATTAGAATGTATGATCAACTGGCCGCAGTGAGGGAAGCTGTTGGGCCAAAAATTGACCTTTGTGTAGATATGCACGGGCGTTATGATCATGTAACCGCCCAGACCATCGCCAAAAAGGTAGAAGATCTTAACCTGACATGGTTAGAAGAACCGATCCCGGCAGAAAACTTTGATGCTTTTAAAACCCTTGCAGAGGAAACCAGTACGCCAATTTCGGCAGGTGAAAACGTGTATCTCGGTCACGGATTTAAACAGTTGTTGGATAATGGTGTAGACATCATCATGCCGGATCTGCAAAAATGTGGTGGGCTTGGAGAAGGACAACGCATTGCAAATCTTGCCAATTTATATTATGTGCCTTTTTCACCACATATGGTGGCTTCCTTTTTAGGAGCCATGGCGTGTGCACATGTTTGTGCCTCAGTTCCTAATTTTCATTTAATGGAGTGGCAATCCTATTTCCATACAGATCCGATGTTCAAAGAAATAGTTACCTATGATGAAGCGGATTGGGTAAAAGATGGTTTTGTAAGCGTTTCTAACAAACCTGGCATTGGAGTGGATATAAATGAGGAAGCCATGCGGAAATATGCGCCAGAAGGAATACCATTTTTCGAATAAAATAGAATTACTCAAATAGATACAATTATGTTACGAAAAAGATACATTTTATTTTTGGTTCTTATAGGTCTGACAACGCAAGTAATGGGTCAACAGATTAGCAAGGAAGAACTTATTTTTTTAACTCAAGAGTGGAAGGGAGAACGATTTGATGATGGAAGGCCAAAGGTATCGGACGATATTTTGAAAAGGATGAAATCCGTTAGCGTCGAGGAAGCTTGGGCAGTTATGAAGAATGATGGATATCGTTATCAAATCGCAGAAGACTGGAAATTGATTAATCCAGATAGTGTTCTGGTAGGCCGTGCGGTTACTGCAACCTTTATGCCAGGTCGCCCCGATGTTTGGAAAGCAATCGATGATAGGGGAAAGGCCCAAGGTAAAAGAGGGCAAAATACATGGCCGGTAGATATTTTACAAAAGGGTGATGTTTATGTAGCTGACCAATTTGGTGCTGATAAAGACGGTCCTACCATCGGTGATAATGTGGGGAACGCTATTTTTACAAAAACGGGTAATGGAATAGTGTATGACGGTGCATTACGGGATGTGGAGGGCCTTATGGAAATTGGTGGATTTACTTCCTTTTATACCAGTTACGATGCATCTCACCATAACCCCCCTGGGGATTTGAACACCATGCTTGTGGGTATTAACCAACCCACTCGAATTAGAACGGTAACTGTAATGCCTGGGGATGTCGTTTTAGGAAAGATGGGTGTAGTGACCTTTATTCCGCCACATTTGGCCGAGAAGGTGGTGACAACTTCAGAGGTTGTGCGTTTACGTGATATGTTCGGTCATGAACGCATAAGACAGGGAACATACACTGCTGGGCAAATTGATACGCGTTGGGCCGATGCAATTGAAAAGGACTTCAGCAAATGGCTTAACGAGCATATTGACGAGCTTCCTGTTTCAAAGGAACAGATTCAAGAAATTTTAAAGAAGAGAACCTGGTAACGAGGTTTAGACTTTCCTCAAAAAGATATAAGATATAATGGTTCTGTAATTAGGAATGTTTGATCAATCATAATGTCAAAAAGTAAACTGTCTTTATTTTTTTGTGCCATTCTAACGATTTTAGTGACAATTGTGGGATGTGAGCCTCATACAAAAGAAGTTGCGAAACACAATACATGGTCGCAATATGGAGGAAGTCCTGATCAATCCAAATTTTTTGAGTCGCCTGGCATTACCAAATCCAACGTTGCACAGATGAAAGTGTTATGGAACTATCCGTCGGGGGATGATCGTTTCTATTTTTTTAGTCCCATAATTGTTGATAGCACCATGTACGTGTTAGGTAAAAATAGTTCTCTCATTGCGATACATGCGAAGACCGGCGAAGAACTGTGGATTCATACGGATCTTCCCGGTATTACGCGAAGGGGAATCAATTATTGGGAAAGCGAGGATAAAAAGGACAAAAGATTGTTGTTTACATTGAACAATTCCATTCAGGCTATAGATGCGGACACTGGAAAATCCATTTTAGATTTTGGTGCTGAAGGATATGTAGATCTTAGGGAAGGACTGGATAGAGATCCAACATCGGTTACAAGAATTCAATCCATGATGCCCGGAGTAATTTATGATGACCTTTTGATATTAGGTTCAGCACCTGGTGAAGCTTACTTTTCTCCACCAGGCCACATAAGGGCGTATAACGTTGTAACCGGCAAATTGGAATGGATATTTCATACAATACCCCACCCGGGAGAATATGGTTACGAAACGTGGCCTAAAAATGCATATAAATACGTAGGTGGAACCAACGTCTGGAGTGAAATATCTGTAGATACGGAAAGGGGAATTGCCTATTTACCCATTGGTTCGCCTACTTATGACTACTACGGCGCCGATAGATTGGGGAGCAATCTTTTTGCTAATTCCTTGGTCGCTGTGGACGCCAGAACGGGGGAAAGAATTTGGCATTACCAAACAGTTCACCATGATCTTTGGGACTATGATCTTTCACCGGCTCCACAATTGCTCACCGTAGCTAAGGATGGTAAAAAAATAGATGCTGTTGCGATTGCAACAAAGCACGGATTTGTTTTCGTGTTTGATCGGGTAACGGGAAAACCTTTATTTCCTATCGAGGAAAAACCGTTTCCCAAAAGTGAAATGGCAGGCGAGGAATCTTGGCCGACCCAACCCATAACCTCACTACCAAGATTTACGAGACAACAGGTGACCAAGGAAAATTTGAACCCTTTCTTTTCAGACAGCCTTAGACAAGATTGGTTACAACGATTGGATTCTGCCAAATCTGGTCTGTATGTGCCGCCTTCCGATACTTATGAGACCATAATGATGCCGGGTGCATTGGGCGGTGCCAATTATGGAAACACTGCGGCAGACCCGCGTAACGGAATAATGTATATTCAGACCCAGGAATATGCGTCAACCTATAGATTGAATAAGGTTGAACCACCAAAAAGAGAACTTACGGCTAATGATGTAGATAAGGTTAAATCGCTCTACGGTTCTACTTGTATAGCTTGCCATGGTCCAAATATGGAGGGCGGTGCTGGCCCTTCCCTTAAAAACCTGGGACATCATATGTTTTATGAGGAATTCAGGAATACCGTAATCAATGGAAAAGGGGTAATGCCAGGCTTGGTTCATGTGGATGAAGCCTCTTTAAAAGCTTTGTTTCAATTTCTTGGCGGTGACCCTGAGCGTAGAAATTTTAGACGCGGAGAGCAACAAGCACAACCGGTAGAAGGACCTGTAGTAGCTTCAGGTGGGGCGTCCATCCCAGTAGATGCCCAGAGGGGTGCACCAATGGAAGACTATCCGGAAGATGTTGAGCATCCGGAAATACGATATACCACAGATTATGGTCTGGACTGGCCAGGATTAATAGATCCACCCTGGTCCTCCATTTTGGCCTATGACCTTAATTCCGGAAAAATTAAATGGCGCAGACCTATCGGGATAGATTCCTTATACGTACAAGGTGATGAAACAAAAGGTGCTCCCAATGGTACGCAGCGAAAAGGTATGGTGGTTACCTCTACAGGAATTGTATTTGCAACGGCGAAAGGAGGTAAGGTTTATGCTTTTGATGCTGAAAATGGTAAGGTGCTTTGGGAAACGACTTTAAGCCATGAGACCAATGCACAACCTAGTATGTTTACTTTGGACGGTAAGGAATACTTAGTGATCAACGCTACTTCTAATTTCAGGAGCGATAGTTATGACCATTCCAAAAAGCCTGGCGCAATACCCAAGGGTTACGTGGTTTATGGTATACCGGAAAGGAAGTAAACTTTGCGCTGTACATATTCTTTTGATTCTATTTTAATAAGAAGCACATTTTAAATACCTAATTATGAAATCGATTCTAAGTTTTCTACTTTGCCTGATTGGCAGTATAGGTTTTGCCCAAAATTTAAGTAAAAGAATTATTCACAATGATCCTTCTACATACAGGGAATTGGATAATGTACATGCGGGCGCCGGTAAAATGGGATTTACACAGTTAATAGGTCGCAATGATCTCGCAACCAATTTCCTATATCTTCATTCCGGAGTTATTCAACCCAAATCTGGAATTGGCCACCATTTTCATCATACCATTGAAGAAATGTATGTTATCCTTGATGGAGAGGCAGAATTTACCGTAAACGGAAGAACTTCAAAAATTAAGGGTCCGGCCTTGGTGCCATGTAAATTGGGTGATTCCCATGGAATTTATAATACTTCCGGGAAACCCTTAAAATGGCTCAATTTTGCGGTAAGTCTAGAAAAAGGTCAAGGAGATGCGTTTGATCTAGCAGATGATCGGGTGGGTGCTAAAATGGATCATACTCCCGTTTTTGTTTCTTCAAGCCTAGACAAGAACTTACTTAAATCCGATGATGCCAACAATAAAGAAAATGGGATTTTATCTAAGCGAGTTTTGGGACCTGAGGTATTCAAAACCGATTGGCACCATGTAGACTATATAACGATACCATCAGGCAAATCAACACAAAAAGACACACTTGAAGGGGTAGAGGAAGTGTATTACGTTATTAATGGGAATGGTTCGGTTACAGTTGGTTCAGAGTCCGTTACTATTAAAAAGGATGATTCCTTCCACGTTGGTCTGGGAGAAGATGTTTCATGGTCTACCAGCGGTAATGAGAATCTTGAATTGCTAGTAATCGGTATTGCAGCTTCAAAGAAAAGTGGACGGGCAATTTCCAAACCTTTGGAGCAACCTAAAGCTATGGCATTGCAAATGGATTTTGTGGTGGACATAAAAAATGCAGCCGCATTCGAAAAAATGTATTATTCCATCTATTTGCCTGCTATGGTGGTTCAAGAGGGATACCTGAGCTCCAAATTACTTCGTCTTTTTCCAAAGGACTTATCCAAGGAAATTCAAGCGGAGCCTACTACCTTCAATTATCAAATACAAATAGTATTTAATACCGAGGAAAATCGCAGAAAATGGGTAGCTAGTGACCAACATCAGATTGCTTGGCCCGCCGCTTCCGGACTTGCCAAGGAATTTAAATGGCGAGGCTATGATGTAATGGGTGATGATGTACAGGATTGACCAAATTTCTTGGCTTATTAGAGATAATTTACATAGCCTGTCTGTTGGGTACGTATCTTATATACTTTATCATAACTTACTATATAAAGCGTCTTCATATCCTCGTCACCAAAACCTAAACTCACCGGAAACGAGGGAAGGTTTATAATACCGACAAAAGAACCCTCTGAATCAAATATTTGTACACCTAGATAAGTGGCCACGTAAATATTTCCTTGAGTATCTATGGCCATACCATCGGCACTGGAAGATTTACCCTTACGGTCCAGAACATTGCCGGGTAAACGTAATTCTGTAAACTTACGGCCGTTAGCAATTGTGCCATCGTCGTTTACATCATAGGCCCAAACAAAATTTTCTTTGGAACTGTTTACGGGATACCATGTTTCATCATCATAACAATTGTTGATATAAAGTGTTTTTCCATCCGAGGATAATAAAATTCCATTGGGCATGGCAAATTCATTTGGCTCTACCACTCTTGTCACATCCAACTTTGGAGAGACATAATAAACGGCTCGGCCCGGTTGAAATTTTTCGGCTTCCATAGTGAATTGGGGGTCGGTAAAATAAATTCCTCCTTTGGTATCTGTAATAATATCGTTAGGACCGTCTATCGGTTTTCCATCATAAGAATCGGCAATGACCCGAACCACTTTGCCAGTAGTGGTCATTTCCACCACCCGATGACCCATCATGTCACAGACCAATAAATTATCATTTTTGTAGGGATATAATCCGTTCGCCTGCATTTTTCCTTCCGTAATATTTTGATATGACCCGTTCGAATCCATAGCCACGATGGAACTTCTTTTGGGATCTGCATTCCAATTCTGGTCGAAATACATGTTGGAGAAATAGAGTTTACCGTTCATCCATTTGGGGCCTTCACTAAATGTTAATGTCGGTTCTGTTTTTGAACCATCAATAATTAATTCCGGCATGTTTCCTTCAGGAATAATCTCATGGTACTTTTTTAGGGCTGATTGTTGTTTTGCGGAATAGTCTTCACGTACTGGCCAAAATATATCTACTGCATCGTAGCCGCGTTCGCCTGCCGCACTCGAATGTATTAAATTTCCAGGCACATGGACTATGTCATGTTGTTCCAAATCTAGTTCGGTATCCAAAAGGGTTTGCTTAAGGGAGCCCCTTAATAAAAGGGTCATTTGTTCCTCTGGATGAATATGCAAAGGTATTCTAGTATTTGGGTCCGATGAAACAAAACTAAGTTGTATGCCATCCAAAGTAATCAATCTAGAAAAAACTCCTGGCGAAAGTTGGGTCAGCTGAATGTTGAACAGGTCATAAATTTCGTTTGGAGAAACGGTAGGTTCAAGCTTTGAATTTACCACTTTCATTTTTGAGGGAACATCTGAAATCCCCATTTTATTTAAATAATCAAGACGTATAGGGCTATAGATTTCCATAAGTTTCGCTCCCGAATCCCCTGCAATGAATTCGCTTTCACTACCTTTTTTTTGATAAATAAAATCTTGCTGCGGTGTTCCGTTATGTGTGCCATCAGGTTCTTCCCTTTTTTTAGCGGTCATCATGCGTTTACTACCATTTATAATTAAATGACCGGAACCCTCCATAACCATTAAAAAACGATTCGCCGGTAAATTTTCTTTTGGAATAATAGCATTAGGGTCCAGCGTTAACATGCTCGTCAAATTACCATTGCCCCAGAAAATTTTAGATATTACGCCGGAGTGAAGTTCTAAACTATCCAAATTATTGATATTCATTGGATTTCCGAATTCCAAATTCGGGACAAGGGTTGAGGTAGGTAAGTCCTGAAGTTCCCTTATCGTGAACCCATTGTCCTTAATTAATTCTGAATTCCGCTTTTCCCACTCAGGCTTGGTAGATGAATTGCACCCAAAATTAAAGATGACGACAATACCCAATATCTTATAAAGTACTTTTTTAGCTATTGAAATACGAGACATAAATTTGGATTTTAAGGTGGGATTTAATCGTTCGAGTTCAATTATAATGCAAGCTTATTAATAGTACTATTTGAACAAGTGAATTTGATTTATAAAGTTATAGAATGCAAATGTTTATAAAATAGTTAAGCATCATTCAGGTTTTATTGTTGAAATAACAACTGAGCAAAGGTATAAAGGTCATGCCGCCATACTGGCCACGAATGTCCTCCTGGATATTCGCTATATTCATATTTAATTCCCAAGTCATCAAACTTTTTCATCATTACCTTACAATTTTTATAGGCAATATCTTCCTCGCCGCCCATTGAGATAAAAAAGTTTTTAAGGTTATCATTTATGGTTGCGCTATTTTCTTGCATAAAGCTATATTCTGGATCGGACAGTTCTGTATTATCCGCGAACCAACCCGAACTAAAAACCCCTAAATGAGCGAACATATCGGTATTTTGAACACCGACATGCAAGGTTTGCAATCCGCCCATGGAGAGACCTGCCAAAGCCCTGTTTTGGGCATCCGTCTTTACACGATACCTGTTTTCAACAAATGGTATTGCCCCTCGCTTAAGTTCATTTTCAAAAGCTTTGAGCGAATTTTCATTGAAGCCACCAATTCCTTCCGCACCGGATACATTACCATCTAGCATGGCAATAATCATGGGTTTGGCCTTGTTTTCGGCAATCAGGTTATCTAAGATTAAATTGGCTTTTCCTTGGTTGGCCCAACCCCGTTGGTCTTCTCCGCCACCATGCATCAAGTAGAGTACAGGATACTTTTCCGAAGATGTATCATAGTTGGGTGGTGTATAAACATACATTTCCCGCCATGAGCGTGAAGCTTCGGAGTAGTACTTATTTATCCGAATATCCCCATGTGGAACATCCTTCAAACCATAGTATTCATCTCCCATGAATGGAATCTCAATTCCACTTGCCATACGGCCCATACCATAAAAAGATTCACTTGCCGGGTCCGCAACGGCGACACCATCGATTAACAGGGAATAGTAATGAATACCTTCTGTGATGGAGTCCGTGGTAACGGTCCAAAAACCTTCCTCATCCTTGACCATATCGTATTTTTTACCAAGGTCTATTTGCAACTGCTTGGCATCCGGAGCCTTGGTTTTGAAAATAACGCGCTTATCCGGAAGTATCTGTGGATAGGCTGCATTGCGTATGTTGGTGCTTGCGGGTAATCCCAGAACGCTATACTTGTTGAATAACCCTTTATTAACAGGTTTAAATAACAATTGAGAGAACATATAAAGGTCATTTTTCCACACTTCAAAATCATGTCCGCCCGGTTCCACATAAAAAATATGGGGAACATCATGATGGTTTAGATAATCACTAGTTCTTTTACTGAATGGCATGAGACCGTCCGCATCCCCACAACTAATCCATAATACTTGTAATTCTTTGCCTTTCTCTGGATTAGGCAGCAATTCTTCAGGCACTTTAGTATTCGGTGCCGATGAGAATGCACCTACCCATGAAAATGTATCCAAGTTTCCTAATCCGAAATTAAGGGTCTGTCCACCACCCATTGAAAGTCCTGCAATGGCTCGGTGCTCCTTGTCCTTATAGACTTTGAATTTTTTCTCGACAAACGGAATCAAATCGTTCAATAAATCCTTTTCAAAAGTTGCAAAAGCAGCCACTTTGTCTTCGGCAAAAATATTACCAATGGCACGGTCATCCTTCATTGCTCGACCATTGGGCATGACCACGATCATTGGTTCCAATTTTCCGTCAGCATAGAGATTATCAAAAATCACCTCTGGAGTTCCATTTTTCAACCATTCTTTTTCATCACCACCAATGCCGTGTAACAAATACAGCACCGGATATTTTTTTGATTTCTTATACCCTGGGGGTGTATAAATTAGTGCTTTCCGGTCCGTGCCCACAGTTTTAGATGTATAGGTAACGCTATCTATTTTTCCTTTGCGGATGGAACTTTTGGCTTCATCAAATCCTTTTGGGGCATGTTTTTCAAGGACCTGTCCGCTCACAAAAGAGTAGGAGAGAAGTAATGAAAAGAACAGAGGCGCAATTTTTTTTATCATGGTTAAATGTGTTAAAAGTTATTGGTGAGTTGATTGTGTTTTGGTTAGTGAATCCTCATTCATTCTTAAGTATGATTCCGCCCATACTTGGGATTTCGATGGTTATTTGGTTATTTTTTTTCAGTTTGATGGTTTCCATGCCGCCATTTAATTTTGCATCATCTTTAAATACTTTCAACGTGTCACCTTTATTGAACATGGGCAAAGTCAAATCCATTTTAAGAGCGTCTTTCTGTGCGTTGACACCTACGATATACCATTGGTTTTTATGCCTTCTAGCCAGAATAGCATATTTTCCGGGATAGCCCTTCAGAAAAAGTGTTTCATCCCACGTAGTTGGGACACTCTTCATAAAATCCAATGCCCATTTTGGGGCATCTGTCAAGTTATTAGGGGTTAGTGCAAAAAACTGAATAGGGTTTTGATAAAGGACGGAGGTCGCCAATTGAAACACCTCACTTGTCAACCTTTTTTGACCTTTTATGTTTCCTTTATTGAAAAATGTGTTGAGTACAGTTCCGCCAAACTCCATACTACCAACTGCATTTCGCATAAAAGGATGAAGGGTTGCATAAAAGGCTTCTTTCTGGCGCACATCTTCAGAAAACACCAACATTTCCGAGGCTAAGACAGCTTCACTACCCATAAAATTCGGGAACATCCGCTCCCATCCGCGCGGTAGAGTGGCTCCATGAAAAACCACCATAAGGCCATAATCGTTGGCATTGGATAGAATATCCTCATACAAGCGCATGGTTTCCTGTTTATCCCCTCCGAAAAAATCGGCCTTAATTCCTTTTACACCAGCTTCTTTTAGCCATTTCATCTCCTTTTTACGAGCGATGGATGTGTTCATTTTATTGATTGGGGTCTGAAAGGCATCGTTTGCCGTTCCGTTGGAATTGTACCATAGAAAAACGTCTACTCCTTTACCCTTTGCATAGGTAATCAGTTCTTCCATACGGTCATACCCAATCCGGCTGTCCCACCAAGCATCGATTAGGATATATTCATAATTCATTTTGGCGGCTAGGTCAATATATTTCACCTGATCTTCGTAGTTCATGCTACCATCCTGCCATATAATCCAGCTCCAAGTTCCACGGCCGTAATTATATTCTTGTGTAGGTTCATACAATGGCTTCACCACATCAAAAGGAATCGTGGTCTCTACAATCGGTTTTAAGGTTTCACCTACTGTAATCGTTCTCCAAGGAGTAAAACTTGGTAGGCCCATTTGTGCTCCGGAACTTCCAAACCCGTTGTTTTGTCTGCTATTGGGAAAATCAACCGTAAAAACTCCTTCCTTAAAATTGCTTAGGTGCGAAGCCGGGTATTGACTGTGAACCCCGGTTTCGGAGATTAAGACCCATAGATTATTTTCCATATGGAAGAGTCCTGGAAAAACATATCCCTCCCTAGCATTGTTTTCTTCAATAGCGATATCGGCCCTATAACCGCTTTCATAACTTGGCGCTGTTCGTGCAAAACCTGTCATAGGTGTCATCATGTTAGACAGGAAGCTTTTTGTTTTTTCCGGAAATTTGAAACCAGTAGCTTCGGATTTAATGACACAGCTGATATTGGCTTCGTGCGGATACAATTTATACCGAAAAGCCACGTCGTTATTACTTAAATTAAAAATCAAATCAAAGGCGTTTACCCCATCCTTCAAAAAAGTGAAAACCGCTTCGTTAGCCTGATAATTAATTTTGCTTTTTTTTATTTTATCCAAGGAATAAGAATAGCTGATAGGCGTAATAGTCAAATTATCCTTTAAAACGAGGTTCCTGGTAAAATCCCCAATATTGGTATCGAGACCTAAGGGTGCGTTCAGAATAAAAGGTTTGTCATTATAGGTCAGGTTATACGTGGGAATGCCGTTTTCCGTTTTAACGGTAAGTTTAAGTTTAGAATCTGGACTTGCCGCATTCAGTTGAATATTTTTCTGACCGCTGCCTAAGATTTGCAGCATCTGATCGGCATAGCGCTTACCCAATTTGCGGTATCCTGAGGCGGAAAAATGAAGCCTGTCCGGAATACCTTCACAGCCATCGGAAGGAATAATATAAGAATTGGGGATAACCTCTGGCAAGGTTTTGATGATTTCGTTCATGCTGGCGCATGCTCCGTTTTGGTCCTCACTTAAAAGTTCACCGGCCAGTAAAGGCACTTCAACACCTTTAAGGTTTAGGTCTTTTAATATATTTTCATATACACCTTTTACTTTTTTAGGCCATAAAGTATCTCCTGTATTCGATTCTCCCTGATGCAGTAGAATACCCTTGATGACCCCATCTTTTTGAGCTTTTTTTGCTAATTCTATCAATCGACCATAAGGGTTGCCACCGTATTCATTAATCCAATTAAGCATCCAATCTGGAGCGGTCTCTACATAACTTTTGTAATTTTCCTTATCGTACAATTCAATTTTACAACCCCCAACGGCCACATTTATAACACCGATTTTAGTGCCTCTCGATGCATTTTCCGCCATTTTCCGCCCAAAATAATCTGCAGGGGAAAGTCCGGCATTGCAACTTGCCAAAGGAGGTATTGCGGGATACCATTCTCCCATGGTTCGATTCAAATCCGGGCAATCCATCGGACTCATCATCTCAAATCCAGAAACAGGAATGGTATCCATAGCTTCCGCCTTCGTGGCTCCCTGCATATTCGACTGACCAAAGCAGAGATAGATGTGAAAATTAGAGTCTTGCGAAAATGCTTTTTCGCTTGTGAAAAAACAGATGACCAAAAAGAGTAGACCCAGTAATTTTTTCATTATGTTTATTTTAAGTAATCTCGGCACAACAATATAAAAATGGGTTCGTCCTATTCAAGTGTAATATCATTTCCTGCTGTCGCATACAAGCCAAGCATAGCCCCCGTAAAACCACCTGCCACATCGGTAGAAAGTATATCTCCCGCTACGGTTCCACCCACATTTGTAAATTTGGTTCCATCAGTTGAATAGTCGAATTTATATTCATTTCCATCCGCGGAAATCCGTAATGTCAATAGGTCTTTAGTTTCAATTTTGGTGCTGCCGATAATCTCGGAATTAGTAGATCCACGTCTATCGGGTCTGCTATTTTTCTGCAATACCAAGTACGTATCCTTTCCTTTTTTGGTAAGACCGAATACGAAATTGGAACCCTCATTTTGGTATGCGGTCACCCCGGCCATATCTTTTTCTGTTTTTGGCGTATACTGCATTTGAGTGGTAAAGGAAAAGGTTTTGTGCTGTTGCCTATAAAACAGTGTGGAAGTTGGTTTTAATTCCTTAATGTTCGTGGAAAAGGGAGTAATCTCCAATCCATTTTTTATTATTTTGATAAATGCTTCCCGAGGCCCACGTAGCCCGATCCATCTAAAATCAAGATTCTCCGAAGAGAAATTTTCCTCGTAGGTAAAATTTCCGTTTGGCAAATAGCCATCTTGACCTGTTTTATTGGTAATCCCTTCTGGCATTTTAAGCTTGGGTTCCATAGGAATCAAGCCATTCTCGAAAACAGGAAATTCACCCGACCAATCCACCGGTAAAATAAATGTTTCCCTACCCGTATTTACTTGGTTTTTCTCATTGGGGCGAATGGCAAGGAAAACAGCGTAATACTGGTCATCAGGCCCTTTTACCAAGTCTGCATGTCCTGCCCAATCAACTTTATTTTTTCTATCTTTTTCAAAATAGCGCTGTGTTAAAATAGGATTGCTTGGAGCGGGAATGAACGGTCCTTTTGGGCTATCGCTTTTAAAAACGACTTCGCTGTGCCATCCTCCGGTTCCTCCTTCTGCGCACATCAAAAAGTATTTTCCATCTTTTTTGTAGATATGCGGTGCCTCTATCCAAATAGGTTTTTCGGTAATATCTACTCCACCATCGACTATAATTTTATCCGTACCGGCAATGACCTGGTCGCTTTCGACATCATATTCCCAGATTTTAATGACTCGGTGTCCATTGTAAAGTTCCTTTCCTTCGTCAGGTGCATCATTATGAATAACATAGCCTTTGCCATCTTCATCAAAGAAAATTGAAGGATCAATACCGCCAAAATTCAATTTTTTGGGTTCGCTCCATCCTTTCATCGGGTCTTTGGTTTTAACGACGATATTCCCCAGTCCGCCAGCAAACGCGGTAACAATCATGTAAAAAGTGTCATTGTTGGGGTTATAGGTAATGCCAGGAGCATAAACCCCTTGACTTATACCAGTATCATGTACATCGAGTTGTGAGGATCGGTCTAAAACGTGTCCGATTTGCTTCCAGTTCACCAAATCGTTGGAATGAAAGATGGGTACGCCGGGAAACATTGCAAATGAGGAACATACCAAATAGTAATCGTCCCCTTTCCGTGTTATGGCCGGATCCGGATAGCACCCTTGTAGAATTGGATTGAAAAACTCATCACTTCCCAGAGCGTAATCATTATATACCTGATCGTTGCCTTCATAGATTACTTTAGTAAATAAGGGCGTATTTTTTGGGGCAGGATAGTCATCGTTTTCGATTCGGTTAAAACCTACCAATGTTAGTACCGTTAGAAGAACAATTGTTAGAGGAATTTTCACTTTTTTCATTTTATTGTAGATTTAATATTAAAACTCGTCGCTATTAACAATGGATTATTCATTTACCCATTTCACACCCTCATCACTCCTTCGCCATTCAAAATAGGTGTCAAGCACTTTTAAGGAAGCTTCACTAGGTACAGGACCTACATGTGGAGTTTGCTCAAAGTACATGACTTCGGGATTGTCGTTGCTGAAGGCAGGCCATTCAGGTAGTTTTTCCCCGTTTGGATTACCATGTTTCGTGAAATTGGTCCAATAGGTGGCCATCGCCTCGGAAATAGACTTGTCGGATTCGGAGATCTCAGGATTATTTTGATCTAGATTTTGAAAAACATAGGCAACTTCTTGCCCGTGCGGTGAACCATAGCCAAATTTTGGAGAATCCTCGGGGTGGTCGGGATGCTGGTCAAAATAGTAATAATACACTTTGGAGTTTCCAGTCTGTGATTGTAGTCTTGCCCAACTCCAAGTATGCCATCCAAAAGCGGCATCGCGAGATAAATCCCTCGCAGTTTTAGGAACTGAATTCTCACTTACGGGATAGGCATCCAACAAATTTTTTGAAAACTGGCCATATCTTTTTTCAACGTTTGATATAAATTCCTCTGGAGTTTTTTCACGAGAAAAACTGGCACCTTCATCGGAATTATACCCGATCAGTACCGGCACATCATTATAATTGCCTTGTTCGTAAAGTTTGAACTGATCATCAGGAATGACATGTCCGTCAATAATTGGCCAAGCACCGCCCATTCCCATACCCATAGGGAGTTTTTCTATGGGAGTATTTCGAAGTTCTTGTAAACTGGTAACCCCGATTTTTTCTGCATATTCAAATCCTTCTTTTTCTGCCGTTGCCAGGGTTTTCATATTTTCTCCAGGGAATGTTACTGGTCTAGAGGGCCCAAAAGAACCTCCACTTTGGGAAATAGCACCTTGAAATAAACCTTTAGCCAAAGGAGAGGCGCAGAGCATACTCACGGAAATACCTCCAGCAGATTCCCCAAAAATCGTTACTTTATCTGGGTCGCCCCCGAAAGCGGAGATGTTATCCTTTACCCATTGCAGACCGGCAATTTGGTCTAGGATGCCGAAATTGCCTGATACCTTTACAGGATTCTCGGCACTCAGTTCAGGATGTGCCAGAAAACCCATTTGTCCAACGCGGTAGGCAATACTGACCAAGACCACCCCTTTTTTGGCGAGTGCTGCACCGTCATAAACGGGTTCCGAGGTGGCGCCAAAATTAAAGCCGCCTCCATAGATCCATACGAGTACGGGTATTTTCTCATCAGGACTAGTTGCCGGAGTCCAAATATTCAAGTATAAACAATCTTCGCTCTTTCCATTTTGGTCATTTCCCTGTATGGGAGCCGGGGCAAATTCTGTGGTTTGTTTAACCCCTTCCCAAGATTTTGCGGGTTGTGGCGCTTTCCATCTTAACTCACCCACTGGAGGTGCGGCAAAGGGAAGCCCTTTGAAAATAGTGAGACTATCTTCTACTATTCCCTTTACGGTACCGTCTGCAATTTTGACCTGACCTGGAATTGATTCCTGCTTTTTTTCACAGGATACCAAAGAAATTATCAATATTGAAAACAGGGATAAACTTATATTTTTCATTCTAGGTGATTTTGGTTTAGTTGTCGATTTCTTGCCAAAGGTTGGGCAAGAATCGATAGTATAGGAGATGACGCCAAGTAGACCAATCATGCCCGCCATTTCCGCCTACATAATACTCGTGTTCTATATTGTGATGGGTCAAGGCGTCGTTTAGCGCCTGAACCCTATTATTAAAAAAACCTGCGGCTTCTTTGGTGCCTTGTCCCACAAAAAGATAATCTACGCTATCATTTATATTCGGAGTAGTTAAAAAATGCTTCAGTGAAGTTTCAGCATCCACATCCCCTGCGCTGAGAATACCAAAATTCGCAAAGAGATCAAGCGACCTGAGGCCAATAAACATTGTATGACGCCCTCCCATTGACAATCCTGAAATTGCTCTTCCTTTAGGGCTCTCGATAGTACTATAATTTTGATTGATCACGGGAATGACATGGTTTCTCAGCTCCTTTTCAAAAAGGTCAAAAGTCAGCTCGGCATGTTCGGGATGATTACGGTGAATAACCTGATTATTGGGGATGGCAATAATCATTGGGGTGGCTTTCTTTTCCGCCAGCAGATTATCCATCATAAAATTTACCCTACCGTCATAGATCCAATTAGAAGGCAGTTCGCCACTACCACCAACTAAATAGAGAACGGGATATTTTTTTTCAGGATTATATCCGGGTGGTGTGTACACGTAAAGTTCACGTTCCCCTTGGGTTACATCAGAATGATAAATGTGACGTGTAACGTTCCCATGGGGGACCTTTTTCGCATCATAATAGGCAGGACCTTCCCCATGAACAATTAACTGGCTATAGGGAGGCATGGCCGTAAACGCAGCTTGGGTATTGTTTGGGTCGGCCATTTGTACACCGTCAACCCTCAGATGATACGCATACATATCAGGGGGAAGTGGCCCAATGGTAAGCGTCCAAATACCATCATTTTCTTTCGTAAAAGGAATAGGTTCTCTGCCCATTCCTAAAGCGGTGTTTATAGCCCCTGGATTTAGTTCAACTTTTTCTGCATCAGGGCCCGTCAACCGAAACGTAACCGTTTGGTCGTCATGTACCTGAGGAGAATTCACTTTTGCACTAAAAGGTATCAAGCCCTCCGTATCTTTTTGCGGGTTAAAGTCCAAATTGACATTGGCCTGTTGTGCACAACAAACATTCACGTTAAAAAGCACTACGAATGTCGAAATCACAAAAAGTAAACGAGTAAAAATCATATCAAAAATGTTAAGCATTCCCTATTATATTTTTAATTTTTAAAAAGCAATGGAGCCAGTTGATGCAAACTACGGCGCCAAGTTTGAAATTCATGGGCAGTACCTTCTGAAATATAGGAAACCGCATTCAAACCAGCTTTTTTCAGAGCTTCGGTGGCCTCATTAACCCTTTCAGGATTTTCTTTACTACCACAACTTATAAAGATGAGGTTGACATCGGACTTATCCTTGATATCATCGGGAGCATACGTTCCTCCGCTGAGGAGCGCATAATAGGAGAACGTATCAGGCTTGTTCAAAGTTATTTGCTTCGTCTCCATGCCGCCCATGGAAAGTCCACCCATCGCCCTATGGGATGCATCGGCCAGGGTACGGAAGTTTTTATCGACATACGGAATTAATTCATCTACCATAACGGTCTGAAAAGGGGTGATGTCAAAATTTCGCAGTCCCCCAAATTTGATTTCGTTCGTCATTCCGTAGGTCATAACGATGATAAAGGGTTTGCTTTTGCCCTCGGCAATCAGATTGTCCATTATTAAATTGGCATGACCTTGGTTGGTCCAAGCGGTTTCATCTTCTCCCCAGCCATGCTGAAGGTACAATACCGGATATTTCTCCGCTTGATTTTGCTCGTATCCCGGTGGGGTGTAAACAAAGGCACGGCGTGATGTATCGGTGCTTTTGGATGGAAATAGGATTTGTTGTACATGTCCGTGGGGAACATCCTTTAAGGCATAGAACTCTTGATCATGTGCAGGTATTTCTATACCGCTTTCCCAACGCACGGAGCCATAAAAATTCAATGCTCCCGGATCGTTGAAGATACCACCATCAACGTTTACATGGTAATAATGAAAGCCCTCGTCCATGGGTCCTTCCGTGGTGCCCATCCATGTACCATCATCCGCTTTTGTCAGTTTGGTGCCCCCTCTTCCGCCAAGTCCTAAGCTTACCCGAACACTGTCGGCTGCAGGCGCTTCTATTTTAAAACGCGCGTAGCCTTGTGAATTTACTTGTGGAAATTCTTTACCGGGCTGATTTAAACTTGAGGGTCTAAAATCATCAATTGCAGTTTCAGTCTGCTGACCAAAGCTTAAAGGGATGGCGCCTGCAAAGGATAATGCGAGTACGAGTAACTTTATTCGTTTTTTCATCATGGGGTTCTTTATTTCCTTATTCTGGTATTTCTGTTAATTCATTCTTTATTGTGAAATAGTCGAAATCAACATATCCCCCGGTATTTTTTGTGGCAAAATTGAAAAGTCCAAATCGATATCCCATAAAATGGGGTAGGGTGTAGGTCATCTTTAATTTGGTTCCTATTTTTTTCCATTTTTTTCCGTCAAGACTGTAATAGAAATAGGCAGCATCTTTTTTATCGGTAAAGTCACATTCTGCTTTAAAATAGACTTTGTTTTGTGATACTGGCACGGTCGCCATTTCTTGCGGTAGGTCATCATGGGTATGCACCATCACAATGTTTTTACTGCCATTATTCAATGTAACACCTATGTAGCCATAATTTTTTTGTAGCAGGGATAATCCTGAAAAATCCCCTTCTTTCATCTGGGATACATCTACAGCGGTTTCTGCTGAACAAACCGGACCGATAGTTCTCTGGGTCAGGGTATTCCTCGCATCCACAAAAGTGGAGTCCATGCGCCCCGTCTTCAATCGCAGATATCCTTTTCGTTCGGATACCGACCACAGACTATCTATTGGATTATGGTTCCATTGCCAGACCAGTGGTAGTTTTCGGTCTTTCTTTTTTCGCTTGAATTCGTCGGAAGCCACGATATTTGGAATTAGGCCTTTGTTCGATGGCAGATCTAATGTATTGGGAACCTTTCCATCCTCACCCAAAATGGGCCAACCATCCTCCCACTTTACCGGAACCAAATAGGGAATACGACCCACGGCTCCATTGTCACGGAACAGGTAAGAGAACCATTTTCCATCTGGGGTATCTATCAATCCGCCTTGGGCCACACCCTTGTCCTGCAGTGCGAGCCGTCCTTCATACGGCCCGTTTATAGAAGCGGCACGATGTACAACCACGGTTCGCATGCCGCCCCTTGGCCACGTAATATTGAAAAGATAATAGTTACCATCGATTTTAAATAGCTGCGATCCTTCTGCACCTAACATGATATTGTCGCCGGCAGGAGCACTGGCATTTTCGATCAATACTTTTTCAGTTCCTTTTTTTACTCCTGATAAATCACTTTCAAGTTCAGCGATCATCAATTTTCCTGCTCCCCAAATCATGTATACTTTGCCGTCATCGTCAAAATGGACAGTAAGGTCATGATAGGAAGGTTCAAAAGAGTTTACTTCCCAAGGGCCATTTTCTATATCCTTTGTGGTGTAAGCATAGGTTTTACCTGTGGTAGCGGCAAAAGTGAATACATAGTATGTATTATTATGGTAACGGATGCAACTGGCCCACGACCCCCTTCCGTACGCGCTTTCTCCATTTTCCAAATTTAGGGCATCCACTTCCCCCAGTCGGTCATAAGCGTAGTTTACAAGTTCCCAATTGACCAAATCCTTTGATTTCATAATGGGTACGCCAGGACTCAAATGCATAGTAGTACTGCTCATATAATAGGTATCCTTAACCCTGATCATGGAAGCATCGGGTACATCTGCGAATAAAATGGGATTCTCTGCTTTTTGTTCTTGGGCATTGATTCCCAACTGCAGCATTAGAAATGCTAGAAATAAAGAAATAGGACGAAATCTGTTCATTTTCAATCCTTGAATGTTAGTGTATACGTCTTTCCTTTTTCAGTGTCAAGATCATACAGAAAAGTACGGCCTAAATTGAGTTCCTTTATGGTTGAATCTTTTGATACTAGGGGCGTAGCAGTTTTAGGGACATAAAAAAATGGATTAGGATTAGCTCCTTCCGCTGTATGTAAACTGCCAGAGCCGACGAGTTCAATGGTATTTGGAACTCTTAAACGCAAGTTTCCTCCTTGATTAGATTTTATAGTTGCCGCTACCAGTTTTTTATCCTTCCATTCCATACCCACCACTTCAAAATCACCCCTGGCTTTTAAACCTCCAACATGGCCAGAAGAAAGGGCATCAGGAACGGCAGGAAGTAAATGAACGGCTCCGTCCGAGCTTTGCAACAGCATTTCTGCGATACCGGATGTACAACCAAAATTACCATCGATCTGAAAAGGTGGATGTGCATCGAAAAGGTTATTATAGGTTCCGCCTCCACCTTGGTTGATGCCCACAGGGGTCAATTGGTCCGTAATCAATTTATAGGCATGGTTACCGTCCTGCATTTTGGCCCACCAGTTTACTTTCCATCCCATGCTCCATCCTGTCGATACATCGCCACGTTGCAGCAGGGTGTTTTTTGCGGCGGCAAATAATTCTGGCGTTCTGTAAGGCGAAATTTGATTGGAAGGAAAAAGCCCATATAAATGGGAAATATGGCGATGGTGATCTTCTGGGGAATCTACATCGTCCAACCATTCCTGTAATTGATTGTGTTTGCCGATTTGCATGGGAGGTAATTTTTTTCTCATGGTATTGAGGGAATCGGAAAAATCAGTGTCGACACCTAAAATTTTCGAAGCCTGTATGGCCGTGCTGAAAACATCGAAAACCAGTTGGTTATCCATCGTTGAACCTGCTGTTATCGAAGAACCTTGATGCGCTTCCGGGGCGTTCTCCGGTGAATTTCCGGGAGCTACCACTAAATAGGGATAATTGGGATGTTGTACCAAAAAATCAGCGTAAAACTCGGCCGCCCCCTTTAACGCAGGGTAGACCGATTTTAGAAACGGGGTATCGCCAGTGTATAGATAGTGTTCCCAAAGATGTTGGCTGGTCCAACCCCCGCCACCGTTCCAGATGCCCCAAAAGGCACCATCGACCGGCCCGGTGATTCGCCAAATATCGGTGTTGTGATGCGCCATCCAACCTTTGGCATCATACATGACCTTGGCCGTTTCTTTTCCTGCTTCCGATAATTCCTGAACCATGGTAAGAAACGGTTCATGAAGTTCTGAAAGATTGGTACGTTCGGCGGGCCAATAATTCATCTCGGCATTAATATTTATAGTGTATTTGCTATCCCATGCGGGTTTCATATGTTGGTTCCAGATGCCTTGCAGATTGGCGGGTTGCCCACCGGGTTGGGAAGAGGATATCAATAAATACCTGCCATATTGGAAGTAAAGGGCAACAAAGGAAGGGTCGTTGGTACTTCTAAAATTCGCAAGTCGCTCATCCGTGGGTAATTTTGAAGCATCGGTATCACCAAAATCCAATTGAACCCTATTGAACAGGGAATGGTATTTTTTTATATGGTCTGCCTTCAATTGTTCGTATTCTTTATCAAAGGCAGTATCTAAATACTCCTTTGCCCGTTGCATTTCATCACCGCTTACATCTAGATACGAATTGAAATTGGAGGCAATAGATACCATTAAAACGACATCGTCAGCATTTTCAACTCGGACAGAATTATCCGTTTGGGAAATTTTTCCATTTTCGGATTTTAATCGCATCAATGCATTGAATTCTACTTTGCCCTCTACACCTTCATGGTCGCTTGTCTTTCCCCAAAGCGAAAGTTGATGATCACCATTGACTTCTATTTTTTGATTTGTATGCGGAGAGGTGAAATCTGCCCTGAAGGAAATTTTCCCTGGTCGATCCGCAGTAAGTTTGATGACGAGAACCCGGTCCGCTAACGAAACGAAGGCTTCCCTTGAATACGTGACGCCCTCTATTTTATAGGAAGTATTGCTAATCGCGTTGCCGATATCCAAGCTGCGATAATAGGCTTCATAACCATCGTGATTAGGAAAGGTAAGTTCCAGATTACCTACTGGCTGAAACATTTGACCGTTTGATTTTTTACTAATAATTTTTTCGTCTGCCAGTTTTTCTGCGGCTTTATACTCCCCGTCAAATATCAGTTTCCGTACTTTTGGCAGTGCTTCAAGGGCATCGGGATTGTCATTTCTGTTAGGACTTCCACTCCAAACCGTATGTTCGTTGAGCTGGAATATTTCAGTGCCCACATTGCCATAGACCATCGCACCTATACGGCCATTCCCAAGAGGAAGGGCATTTTCCCAAACTTCACCCGAGGGTTCATCAAACCAAAGTTTTAAGTCTCTGGACTGTTGACCGAAAAATAGAAATGGAATAAAAAAAATAGCGTGGTAAAACAGTGTTTTCATAATAGAAACTTTGCGCTGAAACGAATGGTTTATGAAGTGTTGAATATACACCTATATATCAATATATTTTAAAATTAGTCGAACAATTTTAAAACTAGTGTTAAGTTAAAGCTGAAATGGCGTATAAGTCAATCGTGGATTTTGTGGTAGCCCTAGACAAAAAATCATTGCATAGCCGTAGCTACGGAATTATTTTTTAACGACGGGATGCCGCAAAAGATGCATTGGATTATGCGACGATTTTGGCTTAACTTAACACTAAGTGTATCGGATGGTTTACTTTTTAAGGAATACCATTAACAACTTCAATTTAGATTTTAATATCAGGGTATTCAGTGTTCTCTATAAATCTAATTCATAATTTTTCCGTTACCGGTGACGGACCGGTCATTGTATTCTTTTCTGGCCTGACGATAGAAGTAACCTGTAGAATCCATATCTGAAGTTTACCAGAAATCTTTTTTTAAAATTAATAAGGATTTTGGGCTTAGCCTCTACTCATTGTTTTTCCAACATTAATTTGACCTTTTTCGGACAAACTACTATTTAGATTACCATCGGTTTAGAAAGTTATTCTGTAGTGAATGGTGACGCGGGCAGACCTTCCTTATTATATAGATTTGGATTATCAGGATTATCGGCCCAAGCATACCTCACATATTTTGGGTCTTGAATAGCGTCACTCCAAACGATTACCTTATTTCCGACTATTTTTGCATTGGCCCACACATAGTTTTTGTCCTTACCCGCAATCGCGAACTCGCTAAGCTGTTTCCCATCGTTAGAAATTAAACCACTCCCCAGATTTGAAAAAGTGATTTCGATTGCTTTTTCATTTATTTTATAATCAGCATACAATGGACCGGAATACACAACGTTCGCATGGTAAGCAAGTTTCATGGCGGACAATGCTAGTCGCTCTCCCACGTCTTTTTTATTATCCGGATGAATATCGTTCCATTCGCCCAAATCAATATTTACGGTCATGGCTGTGTTTGATAAGCTCAAGCTCTTTAATTGTGATTGCCTAAGTTCTGCCCAATTGCTTTCCTCAGGTAAATAATTCACCTCCATGAAGTTGGGTAACTGTGCATAAATAAAAGGAATGTCGGGTTGGTTAAACTGGGTGCGCCAATCGTTGATCAATCCCTTTAAAAGACCTTCATATGCTTTCGGCTCACCTGAATTGCTTTCGCCTTGATACCAAAGTATTCCCTTAAGAGAAAATTGGGTATAGGGCGCTACCATTACATTGTAAAGCGCTGTAGGTTCGTTCTGTGCGTTTATCGGTCTTGTTGAGGTTGATGATGGGACACTTGGATTAAAAATCTCACCCACTTTGTACTGCCAATAGCCTTTTAAGTCCACCGTATCCGTTTCGGTAAACAGATAATAGGGCTTATCAGGAACAAAACCACCTTTACCATTATAATTTGTGACTTTTATGGTAAAAATATTTGTGCCCGCTTTTACTATATTTTTTGGTACGGTATACCTCCTTTGCGGATATTGATAGGTTGTATTGCCTACTTTTTGACCGTTAATATAAAGCTCATCCGCATCTACTATTCTTCCTAAAAATACCTTGGCCTCTTGAGCGATCATATCGGTGGGGATTTCTATCACCTTACGATACCAAACCACACCGTTTAAATTTCTAATTCCTTGATCTTCCCAATACCCCGGGATGTTGATTCGTCGCCAGTTTTTAGGCACAAAATTCGGATCATACCAGGCAAGTGGCCCCATCAAACCCTTATCGCCGATGTCATCGGCCATTTTATCTGCACCTCTTTTTCCCCTTATGCGGCTGTTGACATAAGCCGTATCCTTATTCTTCTCTATGGTTTTTAAAATTTCAGGGAACTCTTGAAATCCTGCTTCGCTAGTCCACGCTTCTATCGGTGTGCCGCCCACACTGGCATTTATGAGTCCGATAGGCACCTTATATTTTTTATATATTTTTTTTGCAAAAAAATAAGTCACTGCAGAGAAGGAACGTATTTCATCTGGAACAGCAGATTGCCATGAACCTCCATTGAAATCTTTATTGGGTCCGGTTAAATCGGTTTGGGTCGGAATTTTGAAATGCCTGATTTCCGGATAATTTGCGTTTGCAATTTCATTTGCATAAGTAATGTCATGTATATTCAACTGGTGAACCATATTGGACTGACCTGCGCATAACCAAACATCGCCTACTAAGATATCATTAAGTTCTATTTTATTAGGTCCATTGAGTTGTATGGAATAGGGGCCACCCGCTTTCATTTCGGGAAATTCTACACTCCAATTACCACCTCTAGATGTAACCGTCTTACGATGCTTTCCATTGAAGGTTACTGAAATCTTTTCTCTTTGAGCTGCCCATCCCCAAATTTTTATGGGGTGATTACGCTGCAGAACCATACTGTCCCTTATGATTTGGGGTAGTCTTATTTGTGCGGAAAGCGCATGAAAAGAGCTGAAGCAAATAAAAAAGACAACAAGGTTCTTTAAAGTGATTTTGGATACGTTCATTTAGACTACTAAAATAGTTACCCTTATTATTTCGAATAAGGTTCTATTGTTCTTATGCTTCCATCCTCTAAGTGCTCCAGTTCGGTCACCTTCACAGACCTTAAGTGTGTAACGCCTTGGGATAGGCTACTATCATGATAAAACAGATACCACGTATCCTCAACCTTACAAATGGAATGATGGGAGGTCCAACCAACAACGGGTTCCAAAATTTTACCGCCATAGGTAAATGGGCCGTAAGGATTATCACCAATGGCATAACATATGAAATGGGTATCTCCGGTAGAATAGGAGAAATAATAGGTATCGTTATACTTGTGCATCCAGGAAGCCTCAAAAAAGCGCCTATTCGTATCCCCGGCCAATAACAAGTCACCATTTTCGTCCAAAATTTCAATTTCTTTTGGTTCTTCGGCAAACTCCAGGAGCGTATCGCTCATTTTTGCAATAATGGGCAATAATGCCCCCTCATTGTCTTTTGGAATATGTGCAGTGGGACTATCGGGAGATTCGGCATTGAATTTTCCGCTGCGCCACCTTTGTAATTGTCCTCCCCAAAGACCGCCAAAATACATATAATAGCTACCGTCCCCATCTTCAAATACGGCAGGATCAATTGAAAAACTACCCTTGATTGCTTCCGGCTGCGCAATAAAAGGCCCAATAGGGCTATCGCCTACGGCAACTCCGATTCTAAAAACACCATCGTGGGCCTTTGCCGGAAAAAATAAATAATATTTTCCATCCTTATATGCGGCATCCGGTGCCCACATCTGTTTTTCGGCCCAAGGTACATCAGTAACATGTAACGCCACACCATTATCCACCGCTTCGGCATCGATCGAATCCATTGAAATAACATGGTAATCTTCCATGGCAAAGTGGCTCCCTAGATCATCAAACGCCTCCCCGGCATCAACATCATGGGAAGGGTAAATGTATATTTTTCCATTAAAATAATGGGCCGAGGGATCAGCCGTATATATATGGGAAACCAAAGGTCGGGAAATGGCGTTCTCGTTTAATTTGGTAAAATCTATATCATCGATACTTTCTTCCGGCATAGTCTATTGTTTTCTTCTTGTAATTAAATCTTCTTCAATTTCCACCTCCATCTTCTTATTGATTTCATATAAAAAAAGTAGGGCAATCGCCAAGAAAAAAGCGATGGATGGAAATATACTTACCAACATTCTTGTTCCTTGAATGGCAGTTTCGGGCTGTATAATGGATTCATTGACCGCAAATTTCTTAGGGATATAATGGTAAAGACCCAAAATCCACGTAACCAGTGAACTACCAATGGTCAGCCCTAATTTTAAACCGATCAACATCGCAGAAAAAATAATAGCGGTGGCACGTCTATTATTTTTCCATTCGGAATAATCCGCAACATCCGCAATCATGGCCCATAACAGCGGAATGGTGATACCGTAGAAAAATCCATGTAAAATTTGGGATAGAAACATTAATTCAACGGAGGTAGGCGCAAAGAAGTAGAAAACAGCAATGAACAAAGTAGATATGAATAGTGCAGATCCAAAAACATCCCGTTTACCGAATTTATCCGCCAAACGCTTGGATAGTGAAATGCCTACGATCATAAAAATAATTCCCCCGGCATTAAAAAGACCAAATCCTGCAGAGGTAGGATTATCACCAAAAAAATCAACACCAATATTGGACAGGCCATGCAATAAGGGACCTATGAAATCTGCTAAGCTAGTGGCATCGACATAATTTTCAAAGTAATAGACATAAGAGCCTCCTTTCATTGCTAATGTTATAAATACCAAAGTGGTAAGCACCAGCATAATAATCCAAGGTCGGTTTTTGACCAAATCCCCTAAATCATTTTTTAGACTGGATTCTTGTTCTATTGTAGGGATTACTCTTTCTTTAGTGGTAAAAAAAGTGATGAGCAACATTGCGGTACCAATAATCGCCAAATAGGTCATCACGATTTCGATTCCCACCGCTTTATCACCGCCACCGGCATATTCAATAATGGGTAACATAAAGACTTGCACGAAGAATTGTGCGAACATAACAGCTACGAACCTATAGGATGATATACTGTTTCGTTCCTTCATACTCCCTGTGATTACACCACTTAGGGCGGCATAGGGTAAATTATTTGCGGCATACAGCAATAGTAATAGCGTATACGTTATCGCCGCGTAGGCAACTTTACCGGTATAATCAAAATTAGGGGTGCTGAACGCCAGTAAGGCGACGATACCTAAAGGAACCGAAGTAAATAATATCCATGGCCTAAACTTCCCCCATTTACTTCGGGTACGATCGGCAAGAGCCCCTATTATTGGATTAAAAGCAAATGCCGCAATCATCCCCACAATAAATATTATTAGTGAAGCGTCATTGTTCTCAAGCCCATAAATATCCGTATAAAAATAGGCCAGATACGTAACCAAGGTTTGAAACACGAGGTTTGCGGAAAGATCACCTAAAGAATATCCAATCTTCTCCCTTAAAGATATTTTATGATTATGGTCCATTTACTTAAGAGGTGTTAGGTTGCCTTTATAAAATGCTGTCTCGAGCGACTTGAATGATACTGTCATAGGCCATTTTGGGCTTATTATTCCTATCAAATGGTAATGGATAATTGGTTCTTCCTTTTATGGGCCAGCCATTGAGCCATGATTGCCCATCATTTAGGCCCCAAAAGGTAACTCTACTGATTTTATCACTGTGCTTTTTAAACAATTGAAAAATATCTTTATACCGTTTCGCCAACTGTAAAGAGACAGAGTCAGGCAATCCGTTTGGATATGGGTTCATGGTTTCGCTATTCTCAAAGTTCTGGCCCACTTCCGCCCCTTCTAAATCCCAAGGATTTGGCAGTACCGTTATATCCAGTTCGGTAATCATCACTTTCAAACCCAGAGCGGCGTAGGATACAATGCTGGTTTCTATATCTTTCAAAGAGGGTTCCTCTAAATTCCAATGACCCTGCATGCCGATGCCATCTATTTTAGCACCATTTTCCTTTAATAATTTAACAAGTTTAATGGCACCGGCCCTTTTTTCCGAATTGCACATGTTATAATCATTATAATAGAGCTCTACATCGGGATCAGACTCTTGGGCCCATTTGAAGGAGTCTATCAAATAACGATTTCCTAATTTTTCAAGGAATATGGAGTTTCTTAGCGTTCCGTCCTCGTTCAAGGCTTCATTTACGACATCCCAGCCATCGATTTTACCTTTGTAACGTTCCACAATCGTTTTGATGTGATTTTCAAGACTAGTAGAAAGTTCCTCAGTACTTTGTAAGGTGGGCACCCATTTTGCCAGTTGGCTATGCCAAACCAAGTTATGACCTACAACGAACATATTATTTTTCTTCCCAAATGCAACAAACCGATCTGCAGTATCGAAATCAAACTTCCCCTTTTCAGGTTCCATAAACATCCATTTCATAGAATTTTCTGGAGTGATGCTATTGAATTCTTTTTTCAAAAGTTGGCTATCCAAGGAATCGGTTTCAAAAATTTGATTTTCGTTCAGGGCCGTTCCAATAACAAATTCATTTTGAAAAGCTTCTTTTAAAGAGGTTTCGGTTTTTTGTTTGGGTTGGTGCGATTTATTTGCTTCCTCACAACTTAGAGTTGTCAAGAGCAACGCAATTATAAGTATTGAAGTTTGTTTATAGGGTGTCATATAGATTAGTGTCGGTTTAAATTTTGCAAACGTTTTTGGGTGGTTATTAATTTAACTCGGAGTTAAAAATAATACAAAGCATAAAACTGTATTGAAACAATTGAAGCAATACCTAATAAACATGTTGCATTGTTAAATTTTAAGCTGTTAAATAAAGGAAATATATAGTTTGGGCAGGTAAAAACAGAATATTTTATAATGGCAAATGGGAAGAAGGGACGTATTTAGATAGTTGTTTTTAATTCTGTTGGGAGAACACCAAATTCGTTTTTAAAACACTTGCTAAAATAGGATGGTGATGAAAAACCAACTTTGAAACCGACTTCACTTATGGACTCACTGCCGTTTTCGATCATTCGTTTTGCTTTTTCCAAGCGAATTTTTCGGATAAGTTCGGTGGCCGTCATACCTGTAATTGATTTAATTTTTCTATACAACTGACTTCTACTTAGCGCCATATCTTCGGCTAGATATTCCACATTCAGGTCGGGTTCACTGATATTTTCAGTAATAAAATCTAAAACTCTTTGCATAAACGTCTTGTCAATAGCGGTGGTATGCTCTAAAAGAGTAATCGTATTATTTTCATGGATATTTTTTTGAAGGGATTGTTGTCTACTCACCAGCAATCGTTTTAGATAGGAACGTAGTAATTTCATTTCAAAGGGTTTATTCAGATATGCATCTGCACCCAAATCAATACCCTTGATCTTATCACTGTTCATAGTTTTAGCGGTTAACATTATAACAGGAATGTGACTTGTTTTTAAGTCTTCTTTAATTTTTTTACAAAATTCAAATCCATCCATTTCTGGCATTATAATATCGGTAATTATAATATCGGGTAAACCTTTAAGCGCTAATTGAATGCCTTTTTGCCCATTTTCTGCTTCAATTACCATATATTCTGGTTGTAATTTTGTTTTGATATAATTCCTGAGTTCCCTATTATCTTCTACCAATAAAATTGTTTTTCTGTCTTTATCGATAAATGAAAGGCTTTTGGTTGATTCTAAGGTGTTTCCTGTGTTCGGATCGATTTCAATCTGGGTAAGGTCAATATTTGCTTTGAACTTAGGTAGTAAGGGAATTATAGTTGTAGATTCAAATAAATGGTCTTTTCCTAGTGGAAAAAGTAATTTGAATTTAGTCCCTTCCCCCTCTTCACTTTGAACTTCGACCTTACCCTTGTGCAATTCAACAAAACTCTGAACTAGTTCGAGACCAATTCCAGTTCCAGAACCGCCATAATATTGTTGGTTTCTATCTTTTGCCCGATAGAATCTTTCAAAGATATGTTCAAGATCTTCTTTGGTAATGCCAAAACCGGTATCCTCGATAATTATTTCCAAAGCACTAAAAGGAATATCCTTGTTCACCAAGGGGAACAGGATTTTTTCCTTACTCACATAAACACCCAACGTTATTATTCCATTTTCAGCAGTTGCTTTAAATGCATTGGAAAGAAGATTGAAAATGACTTTTTCCAATAATCCCGGATCGGCCCAAAAATCGGACTCCTTGTCATCGGATTCAGTGGTTAGAATTATATTTTTTTCAAACGCCTCCTCTTCAAAATGTTCCACTACTTCCTTAACAAATTTAAAGGCATCAATTTGGGAAGCATTCAATGTTAATCTATTGAGATGAAGTTTTCTAAAATCCATAAGTTCATCTATCAGATTCTTCATACGTTGCGCATTCCTGTAAATAATTCTATGTTTATCTTTAATGCCTTTATTCAGCTTCATCTGATTTGATTCTATAATATCGGTAATAGGGTTGATGATCAATGTTAAGGGTGTTCTGAATTCATGGGATATATTAGTGAAGAATTGTATTTTCTTTTCATTTAAGAGTTCTTCTTGTTGTCGCTGTTCCCTTTCTAATTTTAATGTTCTTTTATCCTCTAATCTTTTATTCAAAAACCAATTAATAGACCAGGCCAATCCTATAAATAAAAGGATGTATAGTAGAACTGCCCAAGAAGTAGCCCACCATGGCGCAAGGATGGTTATAGGAAGGGATAAAGGATTTTCTGCCCAAACACCATCGTTATTGGAAGCTTTAACATGAAAGGTATACTCTCCGGGCGATAGGTTGGTATACGTGGCTGATCTATTGTTCCCGACATAGTTCCAATTTTCTTCAAAACCTTCTAAATAATAAGCATATTGATTGGTATTGGCACGTGTGAAATTTATAGCGGCAAATTCTAATGTAAAAACAAATTCACTTGGTTTTAACGTTAATTTCTGGATTTCAGAAATATTTTTAGTAAGTGGCGAGTTTTTAGCTGCGGGAACAACCGAATTATTGAACAATTTAAAATCCGTCAAATAAACGATTGGTTCGTTCTGGTTTTGGATAATTTTATTGGGATTGAAATAATCTATTCCTTCGTAACTTCCAAAATATAATATGCCTTTATTGTCTTTTAGAACTGAATTGAAATTAAAATTATTTACTAGTAACCCATCTTCTTTATTGTAATTGGAAAATTCTTTGGTTTGGGTATCCAGCATAGATAGACCTGTATCCCCGCTTACCCAAATATTGTTGTTGTTGTCCTCGATTATAGATGATATGTTCTCTATGGATAATCCCTCTTCGGTTTGAAACCATTCTATATGGTTATTTTGGGTAGTTATCTTACCAAGACCTTTTCCATAGGTTCCAAACCAAATGTTATCTCTGCTATCCTCAAAAATAGTTCTAGTGTTTATTTTATCCTCAACTAGTGCATTATTTGAGATAGGCTCATTTATAGCGATGGTTTGATAGGTGGTTTTATTACTCGAAATCACCTTAAAAAGCCCTTTGGGTGTTCCGAGCCAAATATTGTCATTATGATCTACAAAAACCGTACGAATATGCCCCTCGTTCCCATAAATGGTCTTAAATGAATCATTGGAGTGACTCAAAAATTCCTTGGTTTCTGAATTAAAGGAGTGCAAGCCGCCAAAAAAGGTAGCAATCCATAAAGTGCCCTTTGAATCTTCCGAAAAACCGGTAATTCTATTTGAGGTGAGTCTACCCTCGGTATTGGCCGTATTATAGTTTATAAACGTATTACTTCCCTTCTTTAAATAATAGATGCCAGAACTCCATGTTCCTGCCCATAGGTTCTTTTCATTATCGAGATAGATGGTTTGAACATCTAATTTATCAAGACCTTTGATATTGGTATTCCCCGATAGATGGGAGAATTCTTTGGTTTTTAAATTAAATTTATCAATTCCACCGCCATCCATTGCTATTAATAGATGATTATCATCAGCTTGTACTATCCCTGTAACAGAAGGTGACTGAAGGGAATTCTTCTTATTCGGAATACTTTGTAAATCGGAAAACTTATCATACAAAGCATCATAAACACCGATGCCCCTATTGTAATAGCCTATCCAAATTCGATTTTGGGCATCTCGGCAAATAGACCAAATAGAATTGGAAAGAATATTACTCGGTTCGGTCTTGTCATATCTATAATTCTCACTCACGTTTCCGTTGGCTTCCAAAACAAATAAACCGTCGTTCTCAGTAGCACAGAGTATGGTATGGTCAGCCGTTATTTCAATATCAAAAATTCGTTTTTTAGTGAAATCGAAAACTTCAGAAGTATAAATTTCCGAAGATGTATTAATCCTGACCAAGCCTCTATTAAAAGTGCCTATTAAAAGGTTATTCGCTTCGTCATTTGCAAGTGATTCTATGGCATAATCAATTTCTTCGGGGCCATTTTCGGTTTCGAATCGTTTCTTTTCCCAAATATGTAAGGTCTCATTATAGATGAAAAGGCCCATATTGGTGCCAAGTAACATATTGCCATCTTCAATGGGCAACATTGAATTTATAATGATTTTGGTACTATTTAAGGATAATCTTTCATTGATTTTTTGAATTGAAAGCCTGTTAGGCGCTAGCTTATATAGTCCATTACCGGGGGTTCCTATTAGTAAAGATTTGTTTGAGGTTTCACGAATCGAAAAAACAGAATAATTCTCATCTTCCGATTGAATACCAGCAATTTTAATTTCCTCGAATGCATCAAGGGTCAAATTATACTTATTCAAGCCTCCTTCGGTGCCGACCCAAATAGTATTATCAGAATCCAAGAATATAGTATTTACTATAGAGCTATTGATACTGGTACTATCTTTCGGATTGTGTTTATAGACTTTTAAGTCGGTGCCGTTATATTGGTAGAGTCCTTCTCCATTCGTAGCGATCCAAATAAGCCCATCATGACCTTGAATAATATCGGTAATGGCACTTTTCGGAAAACCTTCATCAATAGTGACAAAGTGATATTGGTGGTTATTGGTCTGACCTTTGGCGGGACCTGCTAAGAGTAGGCAAAAGCTTATGGACAGCAAAGACAACAGATTTCCTTTCATTATTGCCTACAATTTAAATATTTTTTAATAGGTATTCCACATTAATGCACAAGAGGACAAACAGCTCAATTTTTAGTCCCATTGCGGACGGATACCCGGTGCAAAAGGAAATTTTAGAGAGCGATAGTATGCTAAGGTGTGGGCCGGTTTATCAACACCCTTTGGTAATGGCCTTTGTGAAAAGGTTTGAAAATAAAGTAAACAGGCATCTCTCCACCATTCTGCTTCCTTCAGTTGAATCTGAAGTAACATATTTATTTCCTTGAATTGACCTTCGGTCAAGTAAGGTTTGGCATTTTTCCAAGTAGTGATCATATCCTTTACTTGATTTACACCCTCTTGATATTTAAGGGCCAAACCATCCCACAAATCAATCCCGTTTTTTAGTTTATAATCCCATGGCAAATGATGGAACCAAAGCAAATATTTTTCAGGAATTTTACGGGTATCATTATATATAGTTTCAAGTTCTTTTGCATACTGCTCAGTAGCATTACTACCCGTTGGCGTTCGGTCAAAACCAATACCATTATAATCAGCATTATGATAATATACTGGATTCCAGTCCGGTCTACCCAAATCATCTACCCATGGGCCTGGACCGTAGTGGTGCCCGGTATCGAAAATATGGTGAAGCCCTAACGGAGTCATATAATTGACAACCGCTTCCCTAGAGGTGATCATCATTTTTTTCAAGGGTTCTACAAATGCTTTCTCACTACTGTAGGTGGCTTTTAACCATTCCTCGGCTATAGTTTCTGCACTCAAGTACGGATTCCAAGCCAAACGACCAAAGCCATACCAATTTGCTTGGGCAAACGGATGTCCTGTCCAATTTAAGTCGGTACCAATATTGGCAACACCGGCCATACCCGTCAATGTATTACCGTATAGACTACCGTCAATTACTTTTGACACGGTAGAACCTTTTCCTTTTTGAAAAGTATCGGCATCTAAAACTTCCTCAAAAAGCTTGGGTAAGAATACCAAATGGGTGCTAAAGCCCAAATACTCTTGGGTGATTTGAAACTCAATAACCAATGGCGTTTGTTTCATAGCCCCGAACAATGGATGAAAAGGCTCCCTGGGTTGAAAATCGATCGGTCCGTTTTTTACCTGCACCAGTACATTGTCCATGAACTTACCATCATAGGGTAAAAACTCGTCATACGCCTGTTTGGCCCTATCCGTATCATCATGTTCTGAATAAACAAAAGCACGCCAAATGACAATTCCCCCGTAAGGTTCCAAGGCGGTGGCCATCATATTGGCTCCGTCAACGTGATTACGACCGTAATTTTGGGGGCCTGGTTGTCCTTCTGAATTGGCTTTGACCAAAAATCCGCCAAAATCTGGAATACGCTTATAAATTTCAGCAGCTTTGTTTTTCCACCAATTTTGAACGTCTGGATCAAGGGGGTCCGCTGTTTTTAAGTTCCCGAGTTCAATTGGGGCAGAAAACCTTGCGGTTAAATAAACTTGAATGCCGTAACTTCTGAAAATAGTGGCCAATGCCTCTACCTTATCCAAATACATTGGATTCAGTATCAATGCATTGGCATTTACATTTGTTAACACAGTAGCATTAATACCTATGGATGCATTTGCCCGCGCGTAATCAATATAACGTTGATCAATATACCCAGGAAGTTTTTGCCAGTTCCAAAGTGAAAACCCGGCATATCCTCTTTCAACGGTTCGGTCTAAATTATCCCAATGGTCTAACATTCTCAGTTTCACCTTTGGACTATCTATTAAGTCAATGGTAGTTAGCTTTTGGTGGGTCTGCATCAGATGTAGCAACCTAAAAACACCATATAGTATTCCAATATCCTTTTTGGCACTTATAACCGTAACTGGATTGCTCTTATAACTAATGGTTTTTATAAGAAAGCCTTCATCGTTTGTAGTACGGAAATCATTTTCTAATTGTAATCTTAAATCACTGGGAAGTTTTTCGAAAAGTTCTATTATCAATGTATTTTCTGGCTGGATAGTAGCAGTATAAGACCCATTTTTCTCTAGTAACCGAGGTATTGCCCGACCTAATTCATTTTGGGCATTTTTTAGTATATCACTACTGTTGGATAAATAAATAGAACGAACGAGATTCGAATAATCGGATGCTAATTGGGGATCCTCTATTTTATCATAGTTTAACCAAAGCTTATAGCCATCCAAATTCTGACTATTGGCATTAAGGCAGATCGAAAAATAAAGAAGAAACAACAGTTTATTTAAATTCATTTTAAACTTTTTGAAAATGATAACCTTCAAAATAGAAGGCCTTTTACGATAAGCGGCGTTTTAAAACTATAATAGCCTGGTTAAAGATAATGTTGCAATATACCTAGCACATTTTCATTTATGTAAAACTAATACAACTGGTGATTTACTAATTTCTAGAATGCACTTTACCTAAAAATTAATTTGTACGAGACGCTTTACGTTAATTCCATTTCAGAAACGGCAAAGAATCATTAATTTTTGCTGCCCTTATAAATGCGGACTTATCATATGGATAATCTTATATGTAAAAGGCAGCATGCTTTCACATGCTGCCTTAAATTAAACTAAACTAACTCAAAATAAAATTTTTAGTATCCAGGATTTTGATCAGCGGAGGTAATAGCTTCATTAGATGAGATTTCTCTATCAGGAATTGGCCATAATTCGTTTTTACCGGCTTGGAAGTTTGTACCGGCCAATTCGGTAGATGCCAGATTCCATCTCAAAATATCATTAAATCTAACCTGTTCACCGGCTAGTTCAACTTTTCTTTCATGGACGATCGCTGTAAATACGGCAGTTTTAGATAGGCCATTTGGTAAATCATCTAAACCAGCTCTCTCCCTAACTCTATTAATATATGCTATAGCAGCGTCTTGGGTGCCAACTTCATTTTCACATTCTGCCATCATCAACAAAACATCGGCATATCTCAAATATTTGAAATTGATACCTGATTCGGTATCCTCATTGGTATCCTTATAATAGTTTTGATATTTCTTCCAACCGGCTCTCCTTTCTTCACCGGCAGTTAAGTCACCTGCTGTTACAACTCCCCCAGCGAATGTATCCCCGACCGAATAGTATGTAGCCGGGTACCTTAGGTCCCCATCTTCATATTCATCAAGTAAGTCGTCTGATGGGTAAACGTTAAACCAATCATTGAATCCGTATTCTTGACCTCTGAAAGTGGCCTCGTTTGGTCCTGCACCGGTCACTTGGGAATCCCATTGGGCACTTGTTCCCAACTCATCGTCATACTCTATTTCGAAAATAGACTCAATACCATGTTCAGTTTCTTCCTTAAAATTATCAAAATAGTCAGGCTCTAAAGAAAATCCACTTAACTTTTTAAACTCTTCCAATGCAGGTCCGTATTGTTGTCTGAACAAATAGACCTTTCCCAGCAGTGCTGTTGCTGCTTCTTTGGTGGCCCTTCCATTCTCTTCTACCTCTTTTGAAAGCAGTGTTGAAGCTGCGGTTCGCAAATCAGAAATCATTAACTCATAAATTGCATCGCTTGGAGAAATTGCAACACCTTCAGTGGTAGTAGGGATTTCTGTGATTAGCGGAACGTCCCCAAATCTAGTGACCAAGTAAAAATAAAAAAGAGCACGCAAAAATTTTGCCTCTCCAATAAATTTAGCTTTTAGTTCTGGACTAACAGTTGCATCATCAATAGCATTTATGATTCCTTCGTTGCCAATTACAAAGTTGGCCTTGTTGATTCCCCTAAAACAACTTTCCCAATAATCTGCAATTGGGCCATGGCTAGAGTCAAAAGAAAAATCGATGTATTGTTTTTTATCAGCTTCCAATTGGGGATTTCCAGAATTTTCATGGGACATATTATCTTGTGAAAAAAACATGTGTCTAGAATACAATCCGCCAGTTTGTAAATTGGAATAAACCGCATTTACCGATGACTGTATCTGGGTTTCTGTTTTGAAAAATGTCTCGGGGGATAACCCATTGGGGTTCACCAATTCTAAATCTTCGTCACCACAGGAGTTAATTGCCAATACGGTAACACTGAACAGTAAAAAGGAAAAAATAATTTTTGTCGCTTTCATATCTATTTTTTTATTTTTTAAAAAGTTACTTGAAGTCCTACCAGATACGTTTTCGGTTGTGGATACTCCCCTCTGTCTATTCCATATTCAAATAAATCCCCATTTCCAACTTCTGGATCCAAACCTGAATAGTCTGTAATGGTAATGAGGTTTTGACCACTGACATATATCCTAAATTTAGAAATTATATCTTTTCCAAAAGCATCGCCTGGCAACGTATACCCTATGGTCAGATTTTTAAGCCTTCCATAAGAGCCATCTTCTACGAAACGATCGGATAATTGAATGTTTTGTGGTGCTCCACCGGCCCTAGGCACCGTATTTGAAGGATTACTGGGCGTCCATCTGTCCAATACCGCAACACCGGAATTAAATAATCTCGGCATACCTTCTAAATCATAAATGTTGGTGTTGTACAAATCCCTACCGATCAAACCTGTAAAAAATAAATTAAAATCAAAATTTTTGTATTCTGCATCCAAATTAAGACCGAAAGTAAGCTCCGGAAGGGGGTTACCAATGATTGCCCTATCGTCTGAATTGATAGTTCCATCATTGTTCAAATCCTTGAACCTGATATCTCCTGCCTGAACGGTTGTTTGTCCAGGATCAGCCGTAAAAACAGCATCTACTTCAGCTTGGTTCTGATAAATACCATCTGTTACCAAACCATAGAAATGGAATAAAGATTCTCCTTCAGCGACCCGTGTAATCTGTTGAGCCTCAAAATCTCCTCCTATCAACTGCTCTACGCCACCTAGTGCCAAAGCTTTGTTTTTACTAGTGGAGAGGTTTAGATTACCCGACCAAGTAAAATCTCCCTCATAATCATTGAAACCAAGACTTAATTCAAATCCTTTCGTTTCAACAGAACCAACGTTCCTGACCTGGCTTCCCTCATTGATCCCCGCAGAGGTTGGTGTGGGAACTCTTATCAAAAGATCATCACTTCTGTTTTCATAATATTCTAGAGCTGCAGTAAACTTGTTATCAAATAATCCAAGATCCAAGCCAATGTTCTGTTGTTTGGTCTCTTCCCATTTCAAATCAGGATTTGCCAGACCAAAAGCAGTAGTGCCAACTGCTGCACTACCTCCAATGGGATATAAAAAATTATTCACCAATGTCGCACTATACAAGTAATTGGCAATTTTATCATTCCCCGAATAGCCTAAACTACCCCGCAATTTAAAAGTGCTGAACGCAGTATCTGCCATAAAGTTTTCTTTAGCAATGTTCCACCCCAAGGCATATGAAGAGAACCAGCCCCAACGGTTGTTAGCGCCGAATTTTGAAGATGCATCCCTTCTTATGGAAAATGCTGCAATGTATTTATCGTCAAAGTTGTAATTCAATCTTCCCAAATACCCAAGTCTGTTATACTCAAAAGAATTACTGTTCAAATTGGAATCCTCATTGGAAAGCTCATTGATATCATTAGAAACCGCATTTCTACTGTTAGCGTTCACCCCATTTCCTTTGCTTTCAAATTTTTCCGTCAACAGTAAAAATTCAAAATTGTGTAAATCTGCAAATGTTTTGTTGTAGGTTAGGCTATTTGTGAAAATAATAGTTTGCCCAGAAGATGAATTTTTTGTTATTGCAGCAAACGTTTGTTGGTGTGTACCGCCAAAACTATCTGTATTATAGGACGGAAGGAAACGATTACTATTAAAATTGAAGTAGTCTAGACCGACCTGACTTTTATAGGTGAGCCCCTCTATAATTTCATATTCCGCATATACATTACCGATGAGTCCAAAAGATTTATCTTGCGCCTCTCCAAATCGTAAAACTTTGACTGGATTTTCAGCATCCTGACCATCACCGGCACTGTTTGGGCCCTGAAAACCACCTAGATTATTTGGATTATAAATGGGCAAGTAGGGAGCGGATTTAATGGCGTGTTCTAAGACAGAACGACCACCGGCATCAAGCTCTGGGTTAATGTCGTTAAAATTAACGGACATGTTCTGCCCAACTTTTAATTTTCCAAAATCAAAAGAACTATTTGCCCTAAAAGAATATCGTTCAAATCCTGTTTCCAGTAAAATACCCTCTCTTTCAAAATAGCCACCCGAAATCCGGAAGTTGCTCTTTTCACCGCCACCCGAGGCAGCCATCTGATAGTTTCTGATCAATCCTGTCTTGTAAATTTCATTCTGCCAATTTGTATTTCTGCCAGAGGACGATGAAGGAGTATTCGGAACAATACCAAACGCTTCATCGGCATATTGTAAATATTGATTCGTATTTAAAAGGTCATAACGCTGGGTATTCATTTGAAACCCACTATGTAAATTCAAAGACAATTCAGTTTTCCCCGGTTTCCCTTTTTTCGTGGTGACAAGAACAACACCATTCGAACCTTGAGCCCCATACACTGCAGTAGTGGAAGCATCCTTTAAAACATTAATGCTTTCTATATCATTTTGATTAATTCCAGAGAGGTTACCTACAATAACTCCATCAACAACAAATAAAGGACTGTTGTTCCCAAAAGTACCCAAACCTCTAATGGTGATAGATGGCTCAGTGCCTGGAGCTCCAGTATTCACTACCGTAACCCCTGCTGCGCGACCTTGAAGGGCTTCGGTAGCATTTGAGACGGGTAATGCGGTAATTTCTTCGGAATTAACACTTGAGATTGCACCGGTTACCGAAGCTCTACTTTGAGAGCCATAGCCGACTACAACTACTTCGTCAAGGGCTTGTAAATCTTCCTGTAACGTTATGTCAATAGAATTTCTGCCGTTTAATGCCACTTGTTGGGCAACAAACCCTATATAACTAAAACTTAAGGAGGCATTGGAAGCAACATTTGTCAGCGTATACTTTCCATCGAAATCCGTTTGTGTGCCATTTGTTGTTCCGGAAACTACAACTGAAGCCCCAGGTAGTGGAGTGCCGCCTTCATCAGACACAACACCGGTAACGGTAGTAGCTTGCGAATAGGCAAAATGCCCCAACATTGCAACAAATACAATGAATGAAATCTTGAGTTTACTCATAATTAATTAATTTTTTAGGTAGTTATCTGTAAGCGTCGTTTTTATGAAAATTTAACATAACAAATATAAATGTAGCCCCTTAAGGGAAATAAAATATATGAAGCGATCTCTAGTAATTTTGTTGCAAAATGGATGCTATTATTGGGGATACAATATTTTTAGATTGTATTTGTTAATGAACACATTTTTTTTAAAGATAGGATTTATCAGATTGATAATGGCATTTATTGGTTTCAAATATGTAGCGTATTGTTGCAATATGTGAGTGCTTAAATACAAGTGATTTAAACTTTTTTGGATTGAAAGAAAGACTTGTTGATATTTGTGTCGTGAAACATAAGTTAATCCAGTATAACCCTTTAGGATACCCTTTTCACAGTTAGCATTAAATAATAGAACTTTTACAATTTAGACCACAATGATTTTCAAAACCCCTAGGTTATCGCTGGCTTATAGAAGCTATGATTTCAGAATAAATGAAAACTAGATGGTTTTGAATGTTACTGCCCGACATTAACCACAAACCACACATAACGCGTCATCGGGTGTTCCCCATCTGACAGGAATGACGGGTTATTTTTGAAATATAACCCAACCGGCGAATGTAATTCTTTTTCAGAATGGCAATACATCGGTTTGTTTTTAAACTTTCATCCCATTCAAATTATTTATACTTAATCTATTACCTACGTTAGCGTCGTTTATATAAACCTAGAATTCCGCCAATTCAATGTTGCCATCGTATCTGATTGTCTTCCAGGGGTACTGAAATACCTTCGTAATTCGGAATAATTCGCACTGTATAATCGCTGTCGGGTCGCTTTGAGTTCACATGGGCGTGACACCTAAATACTCCCACTTTTTGTTCCTCCCCGACCTCCATTTCTACAATCTCCGGTAGCTCTCCATTCAATCCATTTGCGAAAAGTTGAATCAAAATAGTATTCGGGTCTACAGCATTCAGGGATATTGATATATTATACTGAAAACCACCTTCGACGTGATCAATGGTGGTTTCCCCCAAAGAGATACCGTTCCATTTGTTCCTCAAATCATTTTTAGTGCTAACAATTCTCTTCCCTACACTGCCATTTTTAGTGGCTCTTTTTAGATAGTTGACGGCTGCAGGCAGGTAATACTTCTCTGTGTATTCCCGTACGGCACGGTTAGCCGAAAACCTGGGCGTTAATGTTGACATACTGTTCCGTATTTTTGCTACCCACTGCTCGGGGATTCCATCTTCATTGCGGGTATAAAATGTGGGTACGACCTCTTGTTCAAGTATCCGGTATAGTGCATCGGCCTCCATCGCATCCCAATTAGGCTCGTTACCATGTTCGTAGGTATCGCCCAATGCCCATCCTACTTCGGGAGTGTAAGCTTCGGCCCACCAACCATCCAATTCCGATAAATTGATACCTCCGTTGACAAGCACTTTCATACCACTTGTGCCACATGCCTCCCAAGGGCGCCTAGGGGTGTTGACCCATACATCTGCACCTTGTACTAGATGTTCTGTCAATAACATATCGTAATCACTTAAAAAAATCACATGATGGTATAAATTATGCTGTTGGATGAACTGCACCCATTGCCGTATCAATGCTTTCCCCGATTCATCGAAAGGTGGCGATTTTCCCGCAATGATAAGCTGTACGGGGCGCTCAGGATTAGTCAATATTCGAATAAACCGTTCCGCATCGTACAAAAGCAGATTTGGCCTTTTGTAGGGGACAAAACGTCTGGCGAAACCTAAGGTCAAAGTATTTGAATCAAATAGGTTAGTTGCTATTTCGGCAACTTCGGGCCATTCCGAAGCGGCCTTCATTTGTTTTGTAAATCTTTGCCTTGTATAATCCACCAATTTGGCTCGGGAATTATTTCGAAGTAGCCACAGGTCAGCATCGGAAACCCCTGAAATATCTCCTACGGTTTCGAGATTTCCGCGCCATCGCTCTTTTCCACAGGACTCCGTCCAGATTTTATCTGCGAATTCGGAATCCCAGCTTGGCATATGAACACCATTGGTAACCGAACCTATCGGTAATTCATTTTTGGGCCAACGTGGAAATAAACTCGCAAAAAGTTGGCGGCTGACTTCCCCGTGCAAAAGACTTACCCCGTTCACAGCGCCGCTTCCCCGAATGGCCAAAAAAGCCATATTGAACCTTTCTGAGGAATTATAAGGATTCTCCCTACCCAGCGCTAGTAGATCATTAAAATCAATGTTCAGATCATTCTTGGCATAAGCGCCAAAAAACTGCCACATCAAAGAAGGGTCAAAATGATCGAAACCTGCCCCAACAGCGGTATGGGTCGTAAATATATTGCCTGCCCTTGTACAAGCTAGTGCTTCCTCAAAAGATGTTCCTTTTGCCTTCATAAAATTACTGGCGCGCTCCAATACCAGAAATGCGGCATGGCCTTCGTTCATATGGTAAACTTCAGGTTCTATTTGTAACGCTTGGAGCAATTTACATCCCCCGATTCCTAATATAATTTCCTGTTGAATACGAAGGTCGGATCCTCCGCCATATGTTTCACTTGTTATGCCCCTATGAACAGGATTGTTGGCAGGATCGTTACTGTCCATCAGGTAAAGCCTTACACGACCCACCTGTACCTGCCAAGTACGCAGCCAAACGGTATGTCCGGATAAGTCTATTGCCAATCTTAGCCACTCGCCATTGGGCAAGCGCAATGGGCTTATGGGTAGTTGGCCCGGATCGTTGTATGGAAAAAGTGCCTGTTGGGTGCCATATCGATCTATGACCTGTCTAAAATAACCTTGTTGGTAGAGCAATCCCAAGGCTACTACAGGTACCCCTAGGTCGCTGGCCGATTTTAATTGATCGCCGGCAACATTTCCCAACCCACCTACATAGATAGGTAGCGCCTCGCTGAGCATGAACTCCATGCTAAAATATGCCATGCAGCTCAGTGGTGCATTCGGATGTGCCTTTTGAAACCATGCGGGCTCAGAAATTGATTTTTCCTTCAACTTTATCATTTCGTCCATTTTTTTTCTAAAAACGGGATCGTCCATTTGCTTTTTAAGCTGGTCACGGGATACGTTCTGCAAAACGACCCAGGGGTTATGTGTTTCCATCCACAAATCTGGATCTAGCTTGTACCAGATTTCATCTACGGCATGGTTCCAAGACCATCGCAGGTCAAGGGCGAGCTCCGCAAGGGTATCGACCCCTTCGATGTCGGTCGGCAAGAAACCATATATTTGATTGTTGATAATGGATGCTTTCATTTATTATTTTTTAGATACTTAAACTTGTGTATTTTTCGAACGCTTTTTTCTTGCTGATGTTGTTTTAGTTTTATCCTGGAGTCTTATCTGAAAATCTGAAAGCACGTTTATGTATTTCATAAACGCTTCATAGGGCCCTTCGCAGGGGTTGTGCCAATTGCTGCCTGCTTCACTTTTATTGTTCATATATAGAAAATGATCAGCTGATTGCAGGTAGGTCCAATCTTTGAGCTATAACTTATCCTGGTTCTTTGTATGTCCTCTTGCATACGGTAGATTGTGTCAAAGTCCACTCTAAGTTCGTTTTTTACCTCGACCCCCCCAGGGGCGTTTAAAGAGGCTCTTCTGGAACTGACTAAAAAGTAATCGATGCGCCAACCAGTATTTCGTTCACGCGCTTTGAACCGATAGCGCTAAAAGATGTAGGTTATGGCGTTGGGGTTGTTGCAGTCACTATTTTTTTCCTTTGAGTGCTTTTAATAGTAATTGGGCCGCTGCCTCTGAGGAGCCCGGATTTTGACCTGTAATTAATAACCCGTCTTGTTTTACATAAGAAGCCCAATCAGCTCCTTTGGTATAATGAGCACCATGCTTTGTGAGTTCATCTTCCAGTAAAAAGGGCACCACGTCTGTTAATTGAACTGCTTCTTCTTCTGTATTTGAAAAACCCGTTATCTGTTTGCCTTTTACAAGTGGTTCTCCGTTGACCGCTTTTACGTTAACCAACGCTGCAGGTGCATGACATACAAAAGCGATTGGCTTTTGATGAGTATAAAATGCTTCAATTAATTTGATAGATGTTTTATCAATTGCTAAATCCCATAAGGGCCCATGTCCACCAGGATAAAAAACTGCATCAAAATCATCTTCCTTTATATCGCTGAGCTTAAAGGAATGTGCTACTTTGTCAATTGCAACATTGTCTTTATAAAATCGTTCTGTGAAAGGCGTTTGAGCATCTTTCGATTCGCTTTTTGGATCTACAGGTGGCTGGCCGCCTTTCGGGGATGCAATCGTTATTTCTGCGCCACTATCAGACAATACATAATAAGGCGATGCGAATTCTTCGATCCAAAAACCGGTTTTTTCTCCTGTAGTCCCCAATGTGTTGTGGGATGTTAATACTATTAGTACTTTCATTTTATTAAATTTTCACAATTATTTTTTTCTTGATTTTTGTACTCAAATCAATCATTTGATTAGAAAAATCCAGAAACATCAAATGAGTCACTTTCTACATAAATCTTGAAAGAAAACGGTAAAATTCTTTTTTCAAATCGCCGTAAATCTTTCTTTGTGTTTCCATACGCTCCCTAAAGGCTATATGGTTTTTCGCCAATAGTACATTAATGACATCTTCACCCTTTTCATTATGAGCCGCCATATTGGTCTCGTGTACATTAATATCGTGTTGCAAGGTGTCAATAACTTCACCGTGACGAATAAATTGATTTTGAAAATGTTCTAACTGCGCCAATACATCTTTGTTTGTCCAGCGTATAACAAGTTCCTCCAAACGGTTATTAAATGTTTTTAATTCGTCTTCCCAAAATAAGAGCTCACTTCGCCATTGCGTATGCTCAAAATGCAGGTCTGAATTATTGATGATTTCTTTTTTCATAAGGGGTATTTTAAGGTCAAATGTGTTTATTTATTCTTTTCTAAAGCTAAAAATTGATTTAACGCCTCCAAAGCTTCACAGCCATACGTGACCGAAGCTCCGCCGCCCATCATCATCGCTACGCCGATGGCCTCTGTAACTTCTCCGGGGTAGCGCTCGCTCAAGGAGTCGTGAACGTGGAAGGCCATAGTATTGAACATCCCAATTTTACATTTTATACAAAGGTGTGGGCCACAACAAATTCGAAAAAACCATTTGACAGTTACGCTCTTTAGCATCTAGAGTTAAATAACCGTTTTAACTACATATGGCGTTTATTTTCGCTGTATAAATACCTCCTCAAACCGATTAAGCCTTGTAATATTTATCCATATTAATAGCCTATCGATTTTTATTGCGTTACCTTCTTTCTGGTAGAAATCCCAAAAGGAAGATACAGGGGACAAACACTAATGAAACTGGTCACAATAAATATCCCAGCTATTACTAAAAGTATGGTGGCTACCGTTCCGGAAATATAATCTGCGTAGTATAAAGCTGCAATTATTACTGCCGCAAGAATTCTCACCACTTTGTCTGTTGATCCCATGTTTCTTTTCATCGTGTTTAATTTTAAATTAATAATGGATTTAGTTATATTAGAGTGTGATCGCCAATAAGTTCGGATAATGGCATTCCCCAACTTGGTACTTTTCCGCCAAGGGTATAATACATGTTTTTGAATCCCATTTTTAAAACATATGGTGTGTATCCCATTTTAAGAATGCTAATATCGCCTCCCCACCATTCGTTGGTGTGCATATAGAACCCTTTGTGATTGCCCATATCACCAAAACATAAAACCATTGGCGATAATGGTTTGATTTCGCTTTTATCTTCAGTATTCAAAACTTCAGAGGCAATAACTTTTGCAGCAATTTCTGCTTCCATATGACCTAAAGAACCTAATTTTGGAACTGTTACCGCTGCTGCATCTCCCACTGCAAAAATTTCAGGATAGTCTGGATTTCGCATATAAAAATCGGTAATCACAAAACCTTGGTCATCGGTAAAAGGTTGGTTTTTTAAAAAATGATGCGGCTCCCAATTAGGAAAAATAATTTTTAATTCTGCTTCTAAACTGCTTCCGTCTTTAAACTCTATGGCATCCTTAGTCAGTTTTTTAATACCAATGGTGTTGTTTTTATAGCCATAACCCATTTTGGTTACCATGGGCAGTAATTGATCTAATATTTTCTTGCCAGCGTCTTCTGCTATTACTTCGGCAGGTGTAAATAATGTTATTTTTTTTGCATCGCCTAATTTATGGTGTTCTAACCAATCGGCTAAAGAAAAGGCAAGTTCTACGGGTGGTCCTTCACAGGCTGCCAGTGCAGTTGGTATTTTTGGTAATTTAGGACTTTGACCCTGTATAAAGCGATCTGAACCTATTACAATTGGTCCACCTTTGTAATCGTTATGTAAAAACTTACGGATTTTATTACCGTAGTACGTGTCTGAAAATGTGTGTCCATATTCAGCGAAACCTTCAATTTTGTCAAATGATAACTTACACCCTACAGCTACAACCAAATAATCATAGCTAATAGATTCTTTTGCAGAACCATTTCTTTCGTTGGGTGTGAAATATACTTTTTTGTTCGCGGCATCAATTTCTTCTATTTCAGCTTGAATAAATGAAGTACCATCTTTTTTCAAAAATTTTAAAAATGAAAATTCTAAATTATCCGCAGGATCGTTATTATTGAATACCTCAATAGGAATATTGGGTATAAAATTCACATAATTCTTTCGATCTATTACGGTAATCTTAATAGCGTCTTTAGCCTCGTGGTGCAAGTATCTTGCTACTGTTAGTCCTGCAAAATTGCATCCTAGAACCAGTACGTTTGGTTTTGCTTTCATTTTCATTTCTTTTTATTCATCATCTTCATACAGGATTGCATGCACTCATTGCTCATCATGCCATTTTTGTGCATTTGCATCATCCCATTCATGCTTGTACTATCATTCATCATTTGCTGCATCATCGCATGTTTCATACCTTTATGTCCCATCATGTTATGTATCATATTTTTCATTAGGGTACTATCGTTCATCATTATTTCCATACCTCCACCTTGCATCATTTGCATGGCATTTTCGTTGGTTTGCATTTCTCCCATGAATGCTGTCATGTAATCCTTATTGTCTTCTAATGCTTTAAAAATTGCGTTTCTTGTTTCTACATTTTGAAGTAAAACGTTTACATCGGGATTCTGATTACAGCCATTCAATATCAACATAAATAGTATTGTAAATGCTATTGCTGATTTTTTCATTTTCAAATTCTTTCAATTAAAATGTTCAATCAAAGTTAAATGAAGTGATAGCGGTCCAAAATGACCTATGTCAGTTAGCAATAGCAGATTTTGTCAAGGATTACTCCCTTTTTAATATATTTCAAAAAGCAATTCTGGCATTTAAAACAGAACTAAGACATATATAATATCCCTAGCCATACGGGAATGAATAGGTTTACCGGTAATTTTCTTTTGGGGAATATTTAATGACCTTGAAATACTAATTTCACTTTTTTGGAGTACCATATTTCTTTACTAAATCTTCCAGATAATCCAGTTGTAACTCTTGAATGTCGAGCAATCTTTGATTTTGATGAATCATAAGATGATCCAATTTCTCGTGCAATAATCGGATTTCTAGTTCGGCCTTTAAATTCACCTGATAGTCATGTTCACTTCTTGAACGGTCTTTCTGTTCCTTTCTGTTTTGGCTCATCATGATGATAGGTGCTTGAATCGCTGCCAAACAAGATAGAATCAAATTGAGTAAGATGAAGGGGTAGGGGTCAAAAGGTTTGGTGGCCAGTAACCAAATGTTGACAATCATCCATACAAACAAGAATGAAAAGAAAATTATAATGAACGTCCAACTACCGCCGAAGCTGGCTATCTTATCTGCCAATTTTTGACCCACGGTGAGTTCCGATGCCATTTCGGGTTCAATATTCTCAGACAGCAATTGATTGTTTTCTATAGCCTTATGGACTTCTTTATCCAGTTTGGACAAATCTTTATGTTCTGTTTTTATCAGACCTTCCAAATACTTTTTCCTGTAATGACTTAAAGCATCCCTTGAAATGAATTTATCCGTTGTAAATCCGGGATGTTCCTGTTTGATCAATTTTACGACTTGGGTGGTAATAGAGGTGCCGGCCACCAATTCATCCAATGGCATTTCCTTATTTGTGATAAAGCAGATTTCTTTTTCCATGATAAAATGAGTTGCTATATTTTATGGTAGACTTTGTAGGCGCGTAAGGTATGAACTACCACCAAACATACCGAAATTAGAATATAGAGTAAAGATATATATGGAATTTTCACAAACGTCTTATTACCAACAAAACCAATTCCTACAAACCAGATTAGCGTCGTGTAAGCAGGTGCGATAAACCCAAATACACTCTTGCTCCAATCTAATTCTGGAAAATACCTTTGCAAGAGCCATGATAAAAAATATAGCACTAGTCCTACCATATAAAGAGCAAGTCCAGTTAACTGTAGTTTTGTGTTCAGCGAAAAGCGCATAACAAGCGGTAGTGAGAATACCGCTACTCTTAAGATTTTTTCAATCTGCCCTATGGTTTTTGGAATATCTGACCAGAAAACCTCTGGGCTATAGGTATGGGGTAAAGATTTAATTGCCCAACTTTTGGGATGGAGACTTTTACTTCATTGTCGCCCGATTTTATTTTTTGAAGTACAAGGTAAGGGGCCTTGGTTTTTCTCGCTTCATCTGACACCCATTGCTTGCTTTCCGCATCCGGACCAATGAGCACTGGATGATCAACATTTTGCAAAATCCATTCGGAAATTTCCTTACCTGCAAGAATGACAATATTCGGAATCTGGTACACCTGTGAAAGTGAACTTATTCTATGAAGATGGGGGTCAATGGTTATGATGCTATCGACAGACTGGGAAATGAGTTTGCCAAAATACAGTGCAGTGATCCCTTCACCCTGGTTAAAGGCTTTGTCTTGCCTCATATAGGCCAGATAAGGTACCGCCAAACATACAATTTTAGCACCCAAAGACTTGGCCGTTTGGCATAAAAAGTAAAGTAGCAGAAACTGTTCATCGGGTCGGTAAAGGGTACAGACCAATACAACAGATTTGTCCTTGATATGGGAATGAATCCGAATATAAGACTCTCCGTCCGGGAACTTTCGACAAGTGGCCTTTCCCTTTTGGGCACCCATTTTTAGGGCCAATCGGTCACTCAATTTTTCATTTCCCTGTAGACTAAAAAAAACTAAGTTTTTCATTCTATCTAGATTATGGTCATCACATCTTTATGAGCCTTCAAATAGTCCATCGCATAGATTAGTTCTCCCTCCGCTTCGGCATAGACCGTATATAAAAGGTGGCCTTTCTTTAAGGTTTCGCCCAAATGAACATTCAATAGTATTCCTGCCGCCTTGAATTCGGGCGCTCCGGACAATTTGGCCAACTTTGCAATTTTCCTATCGTCTATTCGCACGAGCGTATCCTTATTTTCCGAACGTACTTTGTCGCTATATGCAGCGATCTTAGATTCTGTAAATCTTCCTTGGGCTTTACAAATGGCCATGAATTTTTTGTAAACCTTGCCAGATTCCAAGAGTTCCCGAGCGGTCTCATTTCCATTTCCTTCGGCAACTTTTCCCGAAAATATCAATAGTCTCCCCGCAAGCAGTAAGGCCCTTTCCTTTAGGTCTACCGGAGCTTTTGTATCCCCACGTAAAATATGCAACACTTCTATCGCTTCCAATACGGGCCCAATGCCATTTCCAACTGGTTGTGTACCATCGGTTATGACCACCGATGTTTTTAGACCTATTTTTTCACCCACTACTTCGATGTGTTCTTTTAGCTTTTCAGCGGTTTCCTTACTGCGCACTTTTTAGGTCTCCCCAACTGGCATATCTATGATGACATGGTTTGAACCTGCCGCCGCTTTCTTGGATAAGACCGATGCGATAAGTTGTCCTTCACTATCAATATCCAAGGCTTTTTCAACCTTTATCAGGATATCATCCGCAGGGGACAAACGTTCCGCGTCGCCACATACAAAGCATCCGTCTTCTTTGTTGAAGACCCTCTTTATTTGTTCCGAGGAAAGTATTACATCCGTTGCAATTTCATTGATATCCATCCTATCGCTCGCTCATGCCGTAATAAAGGCTGATAAATGAATATTGGAATAATCTCCTTTGACTATGTCTGTGATGATTTCTTGATAAGCGGTGTAATCTAACTTATGGTTATAAATTTTGACCCTTAGGTTTTCTAAAGTCCCTCTCTTTTTGTTCGGAATTTCCGTTTTAAGTTTGATGACAAAAAACCAAGCGACCGAAGAAGAATTGACCGCGTGCGTTTAGCTGCCCACACTTTTCGGGATTTTCCGAATTTAGAATAGCCAAATTCTATTATGAATCGACGATTTTCAAAACCCCTTCATTGCTTTCGGTAAAGGCTTTGCTTGCCCGTAAAACAACTTCCATCGCCTCCATGTCGTTTCCCAAAAGCGTATGGCTAAATGCTTGGGCGCGTTCCAACATTCTGATATAGACTTTAGGGTCGTTGTCTGTTGTCAATCTACGAAGCCCTCCTAAATAATCTTCACGATAAACGGTGGGGACAATTATTTTAGTCTGATCGGCGGTCGATAGTTCGGCGTTCATCATGACGCGCGCGATACGGCCATTGCCATCCAAAAAAGGATGTACTTCGCTTACGACGAACATCATATAGGCCGCTTTAGCAAAAGGATGTGTCAATGCCTTATAAAAGTCAAAGCTTTGTAACAATGTGCCTCGTACCAGTTCCATATCCACGAAGGAAGTATACCCTGCCTGATTGTTCTTGTCCTTGAATTTTCCTGGTTTTTTATCGGTGCGCGCGCTGAGTAGGATAGCATGGCGATACTGAAGAATTTCCAAAAAATTCTCAGCGGAGTACGAAACTATTTTCATTTCCCGCTTGTTAGAAACCAATTGATATGTTCCCAGCACATCATGGGAATCTTCGTTTCGTGCAGGTAAGGGCTGTTGCGTAGCGATTACTTGCTTTGCTTCATTGATTTCAAAAACCGTTCCTTCGATATAGTTGGAAAAGTAACTTTCATAGAACCCAAAATTCCGATAGGCTTCCGTACTCGTATTCTGTTCCTCACGGTATCTGAACTCTTGTTGTTTCAGCTCCCGAAAAAGCAGCTCGAATAATTGTATACGGGCCGGGTCGAACGGATTGCCGATTGCCCGTGCTGTCGCTAGGGGAGATTTCAATTCTTTTGCCGGTCGAATGGTCAAAAGGGCACTTATGATTTTGTTAAGCTTTTCGAACTCCTTTTCCATTCCTAGTTCTTTGGAAATATCCCTTGCACGATCGCGTACCTGGTTGAGTTCCGCTTCTCCATTTACGCGCACTATCTTTTCCAGTTTTTCCTCAATCTGGGGATAGGCAAGGGTTTTGGAATCGGCACCGGTCTGTCGTGAAACCTGTAGGTTTTCGAGCAAGGCGCGTTCCCGTTGCGAAACCATTAAAGCCCCCGAGAAAGAAGTGTCGCCCTCGATTGCTTTTGAGCCTTCCATAAAACGTATGGTTATACCCGGAAGCTGTATTTTTTTAGTGTATTTATAGGTCACGAAGATTTGGTCGTTTGCCGTTGGAGCGAACTCGAAAGCGGATCGATGGCTTAAAATAGCCTGTGGATATAAATTCCCAAGAATTGGAAATAGATTACGGCGTATAATAGCTGCCGGAGTTTCCTGAAGGTTCGAGGTATAGATTCTTGGGGCAATTTTGCGTACGATACCTTCGTCCTCCCATTTCGATATCCTACGGGAAGTTACCGAGTCCGGCGAACCATAGATGATCTCTTGCAGATGTAAAGGCGTATTTTTTTCCACTATAACTAAATTAAAAGCAAAATTGCAAAATATTTTCTAATATAATTTGTTTTAAGTAAAATATTTTCTATTATAATTCTTTTTGTGGTTTTCCAATTAAACCCTAACCCCTTCTTTTGAGCAAAATACTTTCCAGCATAGCCTGCTTTTTGAAAAATGTTTTCCATTAAAAGCATATGAGATTACAATTTGCGATACCTAATCAGACAACTGGTCTGGTCGAACTTGTGCCAGTCTTTCTTTTTTTTTGTCTAAAGTTCCCATCTTAAGCGTCATCATCGCGCAATTCCTTTTCATGTAGTTTCATGTGTTTTCAAATTCGGAAATACCCGAAACCTTTTACTATATTGGTGCAATTATGAACGTAATCTGTATCGAGGAAGACGCTTTTCACACCCTAATAGATGGGGTAATAAAGTATGTCAAATCCCAAATGGAATCAGTTATCCGAGATAAGTGGGTCGGCAAAAAGGAAGCGATGCGGTTGCTAAGGATAAAATCGCCTACCACCTTACAGAAATTGCGGGACGAAGGCAAAATCAGATTCTCAAAGCCCGAAAGAAAGCACATCGTCTATGACCGGGACTCCATCAACGAATATCTTGAGGCACACGCCATAGAGACTTTTGATGACAAGTAATATCTTCTTTTTACGACCGGATTTCAAAATCTTCGTACCATACCCTTTCCCCATTCTATTCCAGTACAGACCCCAAAAAAATAGGTCTATCCCTAAGGAAAACAGCACTATAAATCTTAGAGTTGGCTATCGATGTGTTCGGCCATGTTCCTGCGGAAGTCGAAAAACCTCCGCCTCCATTCCTCCCGAGCGGGCGACCTTCGCCCGCCCGCTTTCGGTCGTCTTTCCGGCTACGTTTTTCGACCCCCTCGGAACCGCTCAAAACGCAAGCGGCGGAAATGCCGCTTGCCCTTTTTCTCCCCCTACCCACAAAAAAAATGATATTTCCATGATTCCTTAACACCAAATAGGACCAGATAAATATCCTATTTGTATCCATATAGTCTCACATGGTCCCATATGGTGTTAAGACTTAAAATGCTGATAATAAGTTATTTATATTCAAATATGATTACCTATATTTATCCGTGAAACGGATAGCAAGCTTGATTCTAAGTTACTTAGAATTGTCTACTTCTGGCGAAGTGTTTTGCTTAAAAAGCAACGTAAATGGAACAACGGAAAAGAGGCCGAAAACGATTGGGAAACAAGAAGCGGTACCATAACGTAATGCTGCGGTTCAACAATACGGACTACGAAAGATTGGGAAAAATCTGCGAATCCTTTGATCTGGATATTTCCGAAAGGGGAGTTATAAGTCCCCTTCTAAGAAGATTGGTGTTGAACAAGGAATCCGAAGAAAAGGACAGGCTCCCCGACCCCTCGAACCTTGCCTACAACATCAACAGGATCGGCAATAACATCAACCAACTGGTCAAGATCGCACACCATAAGAACCTTAGAAGTCCGAACAGCAGTTTGGAGAACGAGATACTAAAAACGAACGAACTGCTGAACGCGCTCATAAAGATTATGATGGAAGAACGATCAATATGATAGGACAGCTAGTTTATGGCGAAACCTGTAGGGGGACATTGAACTATGTCTTCGGGAAGGAAGGTATGCGGATACTCGGTTACGGCAATACATTTTCCCAAGGCATATCGCCAAAGTTCTTCGGCAGCGTACTGCATTTTCAGGGACAGCGCAACGCCACCAATAACCGCTATGCCCATATCAGCCTGAACCTTCCGCACGGGGAACACCTTGATGACGGTACTTTCCTAAAAATCTCCAAAGAATATATGGACAACATGGGTTATGGGGAACAGCCCTATGTCGTGGTCAGGCATACCGACACCAAACACGAGCACGTCCATATAGTAACGACCAACGTAAAGGAAGATGGAAAAGTGCTCGGAATCTTTAACAGTTACCGCAGGAACATCGCAACGCACCAACATCTCGAAAAAAAGTATGGCCTAGCCCCATCCCCATCGCCAAAAACAAAACAGGAAAGGCAACTCCCCTTATACAGGTTGCCCGAACTACAGTTCGGTATGGAGGCCACCCAAGGCACGAAGTTTTATCTACAGGATGTGCTGAACGGCATCAACCAAAAATACAAGGTGAGGAGTTTCGAAGAACTGGCAAAACTGGTCAGGCCCTATCATATCGAACTGAGAACCACCAAGAACGAAACGGGTAGAATCGGTGTTGCCTACGGTTTGAACAACCAAAAAGGTTACCGAACCCGGTTCATCAACGGTTCGACCGTACACCGAGGGTTGAGCGGCCCCAAACTGCAAAAGGTCTTCGATACACATTCCAAATCGAAGTTGTTGCCGATGCACCGGAAACGCCTGTTGAAACAAATAGAGACTACCTACGCCCTTTTCAAGACTATCCGTCCGCACGACCTTGAGGAAGTCCTAAAGGAGTATCAGGACATCGATATAAAACTGGACAAAAAAGAGGATACCATCTTGGGATACACGATTTATGACAAATCGAGATATGTGTTCCGGGAAAGGGAGCTAAGCCCGATAATCCGGATGCAAAACCGTTTGGACATTTTCAGCAATGGCGACCGACCCACGGAAATCGATACCGAAAGTAAGCAGTTCAAACTCGAGATCCAAAAAATGATAAGAGAGGCATTCCGGACATCCTATCTGAAATCCCCCAAACAGGATGGACTGCTTTCGGAACATATCAGGACCAAAAACCTCGGGGATATTCTCACTGACCTAACGGCATCCAAAAACTATTTATTTCTTGACCGTTATATCCAAAATAACCGAAAAGTACTGTTCAGGGAAACAATCAAAAAACAATTCCCTATTGTAAAGGAACGGCTGTACCAACTGGAAATCAGAAAGGAAAAGGAAACCTTGGAAAATAAATTCAAACTCATCCGCGACGTATTGAAAAAAGATGTTTTCAATGTCGGCACGAAACAGGGGAGCGTCCGTCTTTTGTTCCAATCATTGGGGGTGAAGTATCATGATAACCAATTGTCCTTTGCCCAATCGCACAAGCATACCGTACCCGTAAAGTTGGACAAACTGCCTTTTCCCGACGCCATGGAGAGCTATGTGTCCTCGGGTTTCGTGCGTCAAAACCATTTGATGCTGGAAATGTTGACAGAACAGTCTTCCGAAAATAGTCCCAAGCTAACGGCATCGGCCATTTTCCTGCCGATGATTTTTCCTAAGCTCTACGAAAAAATGAACGCTGTTTACAAAAAACAATATGAAAGTGTCGCCTTGGGTTCCTACGTAAAAAATGCCGAGCGGATGCACACCCCCTTTGAAAAATCCGCGAAGGACTATATCGCCTTATTTAATGCTAAGGGGTTCTATTTTGTAAAAGGGGAGGAGGGCTTCGAGGTCAAATCCATCTACACGGACAACAAAACAAGTTGCCCGTTACCAAAAAGGACGAGCCAATATTTGGGTTCAATTCCCGATGTAACAACAACATTAAAGAAACAATACCCCGTCATCAACAACCTTGCTGAACAGGGCAGGAACAACCTTAAAAACCTATGGGTAGGACATTTAATGGAAAGAGGGATGTACGACAAGGTGGCGTTTATGTTGACCAATGAAAAAGCCTATCCGAACCTACATAAGGAGATGGTGCAACACCACATGGACAATGGGCTTCGGAAAAGTATTGTTGAAGTATCCGAACGAAGAACTAGCATCCAACAAAACCGCTTGCTGCGGAAAGGCGTGTATGCCGTCAGTGCTTTATTAGGGAGTAGCCGCAAGAAGTCAGAAGAGGTCTATAATGGGTTCAAGGACGAGTTTACGGATTGGTCGAAATACAAGGGTAGGGGACTTTCGATATAAATCCAAATTAGGGGAGAGTGTAAACTGAACTCTGTCTGAAATAAATTTTAATCATTAATTTTATTCAGACAGAACCATGAGAAAAGAAGAACAAACGGAATTCGAGAA
>NZ_FNAO01000006.1 GCF_900101815.1 Pricia antarctica | reverse complement strand
CCGATTTTATGCCGGATCAAGATCCGTCACAAAATCCGGGCTTAAGAACAAAAAATTTCTGAATTTAGCATTGTCCTAAAACGGGTAAGGCTACAAACGTTCCGACCGATTATTTTCCATAGGTCCTATTCTAAAATTCGATTTTTTACTTTTAAATAATTAATTGATTTTATGTCTTGTTTTGTAGCTTGTTTTATATGATGGTCATTTCTGACGTTGCTGCCACGATAGAGATGTCCATCCTGCCTGGACACTTTTGTCGTATCAGGTGCGCCCGTTCGGAAATTGAACTCGAGTGCGCTCCTTAGATACCGCCTCCTCCCGTCGAAGGAAACCTCCTCCATCCAGCCGATCGTCTTCAGTTCGGAAATATATCGGGAAACCTGCCGTTCGGAGATATTCAGGAACGACGAGATATATCCGTTCGACATATAACATTCCTTTCCGTTCGCGGTAAAGCTGTGTATCTCCAGGAACAGGATCTTGGCGTACCAGTTCACCTCGGTATTCAAGTAGATCATCTTGGGGATCCATATGCCCTGAAAATTCCTATCGGCAGCTTTCATAGCTATATATTATGAATTACCGCGATGGTTTTTTCTCAAGTGTGCACTGACCCTTTCCTCGATATCGTCTTCCGTATAGGAAGGGTTTTGAAGCAGCCATTCCTCGATCTTCTCCCGTTCGAAGAACAGCGACCCGTTGGTCGGTTTGGAAAATGGGATCAACCGTGCCGAGGTGAGCTTGTAGATCTTGGAAAGGCTCCAGCCCGTATACATCTGTAAATTGGAGACGTTGAACACCTTTTTTTTGACCAGGGCGGCCTCGTCCAGATGGTATATTTTTTCGAGGAGCAGTCGTACCAGGGAAGAATTCTGTTTGTCCATATCGCTTTCGGATTGAGTTTTCACATTGTTTCCATGATCGGCCCATGGAACTATTTGAAAGCAATTTGAGGGTATTATGTAATGAAATCAAGTAAAGGAAAGCGTTCCGCCGTTTTCCTATGCATTCCCTTTCATTTTATGATCGGTCAATAAGTACAAGGTGGTTTTCGATATCTATCTTCAGGTCCATACGCCGTTTCGGATTGCAGTTTTTCCAGCCCGAATGTGCCTTTTGAAGTTGTTTTACCGACCATTCCATATCCCTTGACTCAAAGTGGGAAATGATATAGTTACATAGGCGTAAAAGGTTTTCCCCGTAATACCCTTACAGGTTCTCTTCGGAGATATGGTTCAGGAACTCGAAAAAAAGCCGGAAGTTGGGCAGCTTCCTATCGGTCAAGGGCAGCCATATCAATTTTTGGGAAACCCGCTTTCCCGATTGCAGTCTTAAGAAGTCCTCCCTATCCGTTCTTAGATAGTCCTTAAAAAGATTGGCCCTATCATAATCAATGCAATGGGCTGTTTTGGAATAGCGGAAAGGTATCTCGAAATCGCTTTCGCTATATGGGATTTCTTGTTTTGGATCGGATACGGGCTCGTATAATTGAGAAGCCGTGAAATGTAGATTTTAGCGAACACCAAGAACAGGATCGTAAATACCAGCAGAAAGAAAGATCCAAGATATCCAAAAAAGGATATTTGCGGATTCGATAGGAACGGCCATAACTGCCAAAGTAAAAGAAAGTACGACCCGATCGCGAAGACCAGAACGATCCAATGTGGGACTTTCCTGTTTTTCCACGCCGTACCCGTTCGATGCAGATCGAAAATTGTTTTGTCGATCCGCCGGAAAAGCGAAATAATGGTATCTTTAAAGGAGTATTTCATAACCGCATGAAAGCCGCTTATGAAGATAGGAAGATAAATGCAAAGATTAATTGTTTCACCCTTGTTTCAACCCTGCCAAAAAAGAAAGGCCCCACATTTCTGCGGGGCCTTTGTTGGTAATAGCTTCTCCTCTTGGGCTCGAACTAGCGACAACCTATTCAACAGGTAAATTTCAAAATTGAATCTTGCAGTCTTCAAGATTGGATTAAAAATCCATCATTCCCAAATCGGTGTTTTTTAAAAGTAATCCACAAGGTTATGTTCGTACAGGTTCAGTTACATATTTCAAAACATTCAAAAATGTTGTACCTGTGGAAAAACAAAAGGCCCCCGATCTCTCGGAGGCCCCGTGCTTACTGGTCGGGATGACAGGATTTGAACCTGCGACCACACGCCCCCCAGGCGTGTACGCTACCGGACTGCGCTACATCCCGAAAAATAGCTAACGCTATTACATTCCAAATTCGAAAAAAAGGGATTCCGTTTTTCGAAATTGGATTGCAAAAATATAAAACACCTTTTGATTACCCTTCGTTTTTTACGAAAAATCCGAAAAACTAATTCAAACTTTCCATCCATTCGAAAAGTTGTTCTGTCCAACCTCTCAAGTGCGGGTCTTTGCGCGCCAGGGAAAATCCGTGTCCGCCTTTTGGATAAACGTGCATCGTGGCGGATACGTTCTTGTCTTTTAAGGCCTGAAAAAACATGAGACTATTCTCCACCGGAACGCCGGGATCATCGGTTGCATGTACCAATAGGGTTGGCGGGGTTTCCGAAGTCACTTGAAGCTCGTTCGAGAAATGTTTTAGCATTTCTTGTGTTGGATTTTCTCCCAAAAGGTTTTTTTGCGAACCGGAATGCTTTGTACTTTTCGTAAACGTAATCACTGGATATATCAATGCCATAAAATCGGGGCGGGCACTCTGAGCATCCGCCTCATCAATTTGATCGTATACTTTTTCTTCGAAATGCGTACCCAAGGTCGATGCCAAATGACCCCCTGCGGAAAAGCCGATAATTCCAATTTTGTCAGAGGCAATATTAAAATCCTTTGCCTTGCTACGTACCAATCGTAGGGCGCGCTGGGCATCGATAAGGGGCACGTTCCATTTTTCGGTCTGCGATTTGTCGGAAGGTAATCGGTACTTTACCACAATCCCGGCAATGCCCTTTCCGTTGAGGAATTTAGCAATATCAGTACCTTCCCAATCATAGGCCAAAATTCCATATCCGCCACCTGGAAATATCAACATGGCCTGTCCGGTAGCGTTTTTTTTGGCGGGCAGATATACCTCGATCGTAGGTTCTTGCACCTTGCTGATCCTTACAATGTCTTCGCTGACATGCTCCTCTTTTTCATCACTTTCGATGCGATTTGGAATTTTATCTTTGGGCCATAGGGGCATGATGGTGTCTTGGGCCAGAACAGTGGCTCCGAAAAAGAAGGTTGACATAATAATGTAAATTTTATTTTTCATAATGATACTATTACTTTTTGGACAAATGGAAATTATTTTCAAATCTACCGATTTTTAAACCGGTCTGGCGGACACACGGACAAGTTTTCAAATTCAACCATCAATCGCAGTCCCATTTAAAATCAGCCACCCTATCATTGGATGCCGCCCCTAAGTTATAATGCCACCACTCGGTTCTAATGGACCAAAAACCATGTTTTTCCATAGTTTCCTTGAGCAATTTTCGGTTATCGAGTATCTCTTGCCGCAAATCGGACATATCGTGGTAGGCTCGCTTTCCGAAAAAATCAAAATCCGTACCCATATCGAGTTCCTCCCCCGCCAAGGTTTCCAAAGTAATGTCTACCGCTCCACCTTTATTATGAATGGACCCCTTTTTAGGATTGGCGACGTATTGGGGATTCGGTACGATTTCCCACATTTTATACTGCACGGAATTCGGCCGATAACAATCAAAAAACTTGATTCGTACCCCATTATCGTGAAATTCGCTGTTGGCCGCCAGCAAAGCCTTGGCAGTTTTTACCCGGGTATAGCACTCGGCGCAGTCGTACACTTTTTCCTTTAAAAAATTATTTGTGGTAGCATAGCGCAAATCATAGGCAAAGCCGTCGCTAAAATCCGCCAAACGCACAAAGGTAGTATCCGCCAGGTGCTCAAAAGTACGAAACGATTTTTGGGGAGAGGTCTGTTTTTGCGGTACTCTATTGATAGTTTCCTCAATCTTCTGAAACACCGCTGCGGGTTTCTTTTCTTTATTTGGATTTTCTTTACATCCGTAGAAAAAACTAATTGTTAAAAATAATATCAAGGTATTGCGAGTCATTTGGTGCTTTCTGTATAAGCTTTAGGTTATTTTCTTTTTATGACAATCACCCAATCTTTGTTCTTTTGACCGTTAAACGCCGAAAGTTCTACGCTATTCGGTTTGGTGATTTTCCATCCTTCGTTTTGTTTGTCGAGCAGCATGCCGCCCTTTTTCGGGTCATAGAAGGCTATGGTAAAGGCACCATCGCCGATCTGAAGGTCGGTTGTCTCATTTTTGGGCAGGTACACCACGTAAATATCATCTTTTTTGGCAAAACAGTAGCTTTTTTCATTGCTCACCAGTTCATCGTGATTTTGCATCTCCCAAAATGGCAGATGGTGATTGAAAAACTGGTGGGCGTTAGTGGCTATATCCCACCATTGATCCCGTGTCCTAAAATCTTCTGCGGACAGATCATTGTTGGGAATATCAGAACCTCCAAAATACCAAGATGTCCCCGCCCCACCAGACATCAGGCTTCCCCAAAGACTAGTGTGCATGACCGCGTCATAATTATTGTTGGCCGCGGAATCGGTGGTGACGCCAATATCATAAGGGCCGATCTCATCTAAATATATGACCCAAGGTCGCTTTTTATCCAAGGAAAGATTACGCCATTTGTTGACTTCCTCATGAATCTCCATGGTATCGGCCATCTGTAACGACGGAATCTCAAAGTCTTTAAAGCCCAACAAAGGCAAAAATGTTTCCTGTATGGGATCTAATGGCCTTCCTGCAATACTTTTTCCGGTTACCCGAACGTGATTGTGCGCCGCTATGGGATGATTATACGGATCGACACTTCGAATGTAAGTGGCATAGCTTTCCAATTGTTCGGTACTACGGTTGGTCTCCTCGCCCAGATTCCACACAACGCCTAAATGATGACCGAACCGTGCCACGAGTTCTTTGTAATATAACTTTCGCTCGAGACCGAGGTCCCCATGGTTCAAAAGCGTATCGTTTTCGGTCTCCTGGGTGAAAACGTTCATCGCCATACCCAACTTGTCCATATGTGTAAAAACCTTTTCCCACTGCGCCAGCTTGCTAACATCATATCGGGTTTGCTTGTCCGGATCGATCCACGGCCATACATCGTTGCCGTCGCCCGCCACATTCATAGTCATGAAATACAGGCTGTTCATGCCTTTATCGGCTAAATAATTAAGCGAGCCAATAATTCCCTTGCCCTTATCGTCGCCCCAAATGGGATCTCCATCCTTCCAATCGCCTATATGTTGCGAATACTGGTGCAATCCATTCGTCAGCGTGGGAGTTTCTGCCCCTCCGTTATCAAAAGTACCGTCGAATTCATGATAGGCCAAAAAGTTCTCTGGGCTACCTACACCACTTTTAAGGAACTGCTTTCCGGTTTCGGATTCCTCCAAATAATGCTTTCCGGTGTACTCCAATCTTCCCGTACTATAGAATCCTGTCGCCGTAGAATCTGGGGGAGCAATTTCAAAACTTCCAGATGATTTCCATAAGGCCTTTTTCTTTTCCTTCAGCGGATCTTCGCTAATACCTATATCCGTGCCTTCCGCCAAATACGCCTCGAATTCCCATTTTCCTTCTGCATCTGGCGCGAATTTTACTCGCCATTTGTTGCCACTTTCGGCTCCGGTCTCGGCGGCCTCCCCATCCGCGGCAAAATAACCGTGAACCGTAAAATACTCTTTGCCATTATGAAAATTCACCAAAAGCGCATAGTCCAAAAACGGATTGATCGCGTCGTTTTTCGAAACTTGAGGTCCGTCAAAAGTAAGGGTTACAGGCTGCCATTTTTTAAGGGAACCTTCGAGTACATGATTTTGGACTTTCTCTTTTTTATTACAGGCCGATAACCCGAAAATGAGTGCACATAACGACAGATAAAACGTATAGAATCTTCGGTGGGACATTGGGGTAGCTGTTCGGTTTTACCAGCCTCAAGATACCATTTTTTTTGAATTCAAATGTTAAATCCGAGCTGGCCCGATATAGGAATTTATCGTTATATCCACTGAAACAAAGGTGGGTTAGGCTATGCGTAGCATCAGAATACAATAAATCGTATTTTTACCTACAAAAGTTTTAGAAACCATGTATAGTCGTCTTAGCATCGTCCTATTTTATGTTATGTTTTGTTTAATAGGATGTCAAGAAAAGAAGGAAGAAACCCCCAAAAACGCCGATTCACGTGGTGAAAAAAAACCGAACATCGTACTGATCTTGGCCGATGATCAAGGTTGGGGAGATCTTGGCAGCAGTGGAAACACCGACCTCAAGACCCCGAATATCGATGCCATTGCCAAATATGGCATATCATTCGATAATTTTTACGTGCAACCGGTCTGCTCCCCTACCCGCGCCGAACTGTTGACCGGAAGGCACTTTCCACGAACCGGAGTCTATTCCACGTCGGCCGGTGGCGAACGGATGGACTACGAGGAGACCACCTTGGCGGAAATCTTGAATAAAGCAGGCTACCAAACTGCCGCTTACGGAAAATGGCACAACGGAACGCAACCGCCCTATCATCCGAATTCACAGGGATTCCAAGATTTTTACGGATTCGCCTCCGGCCATTGGGGCAACTATTTCAGTCCCATGCTTGAACATAATGGACAACCCGTTGAAGGAAATGGATTTTTAGTGGATGACCTCACCGAACACGGACTGAAGTTTATCGAAAAAAACCAGGACAATCCATTTTTTCTTTATCTGCCCTTCAACACGCCACATAGCCCTATGCAAGTACCCGACGAATACTGGGATAGATTTAAGGACAAAGATTTAACCCTAATTTCCAATGAAAAGGATGCAAAAGATACCGAAAACATAAATGTTAACAAAGCAGCGCTGGCGATGGTAGAAAACATCGATTACAACGTCGGGAGGATTATGGCCAAGTTGCGCAAGCTGTACCTAGAGGATGACACCATTGTCATCTATCTGAGTGACAACGGCCCGAACAGTTTTAGGTGGAACGGCGGAATGCGCGGCAAAAAAGGGGATACGGACGAAGGAGGCGTGCGTACCCCCTTCTACATCCAATGGAAAAACTCACTTCCCGAAGGGAAAACAATTCCTCAAATCGCTAGTGCGTTGGACATTTTGCCCACACTGTCGAAATTGGTAGGCGTGCCGCCGATTACCGCCAAACCTATCGATGGGAAAGACCTAACGCCATTACTTTTCGATAAAAATCCCGAATGGGAAGATCGCTTGATCTACAATCATTGGAACGGAAGAACCAGCCTACGCACCCAAAAATACCGATTGGACGCTGAGGACCAACTTTACGATATTCAAAAAGACCGGGGACAAAAAACCGATATCTCCGCCCGATATCCACAGTTGAGGGATTCTTTGGTAAAGGCAAAAACGGATTGGCTGTCCGAAGTCAAACCGCAGACAGCGGAAACCGATACAAGGCTTTTTACCTTGGGTCATCCTAGCTATCTGTACACATGGTTCCCCGCCCGCGACGGTATTCCCCATGGTGCTATCGAGCGTAGTAACCAATACCCGAACGACAGTTTTTTCACCAATTGGTCAAGCGCAAATGATTCCATTACGTGGGATGTCGAAGTCTTGGCCAATGGTCATTTTGATGTCGAACTTTACTACACTGTTACCGAAGAAAACCTGGGATCTATCGTTGAACTGAGCCTTGGTAACAGTAAAATAGCCAAAAAGATAACCGAGTCGAACAATCCGCCGTTAGAAGGAATGGAAAATGATCGCGTACCCAGAAAAGAATCCTATGTAAAGGATTTTAAGCCCATGGATTTGGGTACGATGGTATTGAAAAAAGGGAAGGGTACGTTGACCTTGAAAACCTTGAAAGTCGCCGGCCGGGAGGTTGCGGATGTTCGGTTGTTGGTTTTTAGGAAGGTGGAATGAAAATTAGCTGTAAAAATGGATTCACCTAACCACATATCCGCTATTTTCGGTTCGAAACAAAAAGTCTAAGTGTGTTCCATAACAGAAATATCGACTATTCAAACCGCAAAACCGCAGAATCCGAATAGCCGATCCGCTCTGCTTTGGCCTCGAAGGGAATAGTGGCGGGCAAGGGTTCACCATAGACGTTCCAAACGGAATCTTGAGGCTGCTTCCAAACGATGGTGGCATCCGATTTTTTGGAGATAAGACGGATACTTTCATTTTTCTCTTCCACTTCCAAGGGGGGTAGTTTGGGTTGTTTGCCGTCGACCAACCAGTTATCGATCAGTTCCTTTTCTGGATATTCTCCGAGATCCTTGGTATCCTTAATCCAATCTTTCAAGATTTTTCGATAGCGTACCAAGGTGTCCTTTAAATCTTTATTGCCGGCCAGATTATGGAGTTCATACGGGTCTTTCTGGAGGTCATAAAGCTCTTCCTCGGGTTTTATGGTGCTGAGCCAAAGGTCTTGGTTAACGTTCAACTTCCCGGTTTCATGCAGCTTTCTAAGTTCTTGCATCATGGGCATCTGCTCGCGATAGCCTACGGGCAGGGCATGGCTGATATTGGTATTGTAACTTTTTATGTATTTATAGCGTTTTGATCTGACGGCGCGGAGGCGATCGTAGAGTTCATCGAAGCGGTCTGAAGAATGAAAAGTATATTCGGATTCCTTTTCTACCTCATACGCTCCGAACTGCGCGATACCTTGCATGACTTTGGGCGGTTCTATACCGGCAAAGGATAATACCGTCGGCGCATAATCGATAAAACAGAACAATCGGTCGTCACGTTCACCTGCATGCGCATTTTCAGGGAATTTTATGATCAGAGGCACTAGGACGCCCGTATCGTATAAGGCCCGTTTATGCCTTGGAAAAGGTCCGCCATGGTCGCCATAAAAGAAAATAATGCTATTCTCGTAGAGGCCATCTTCCTTTAAATCAGCGATAATTTCTCCGATTTGTTCATCGAGCCGCTTGAGGTTGCTGTAATTGACCGCAAGATCGTGGCGAACGGTCTCCGTATCCGGAAAATACGGAGGTACGTGGATTTTTGAAGGATCCACAAAAAGGGAATCCTGACCCCTTTTCCAAATTTGGGATTCGTGGCAAACGGCAAAATTAAAAACTGTGAAAAAGGGCTGCCCGTTCCTCCTTTTTCGCCAATGTCGATCCGAGCTGCTTTCGTCCCAAGCGGCATCGGTCTTTTCGAAGTTGTAGTCTTCCTTAGGGCCGTTAGCGGTATAATAGCCTTTCCTCCGAAGATATTGGGGAAACATTTTGACGCCGTCGGGAACCACGGGAGAATAACTTGGAATGTCCAAACCCGGATACGGCCGGTCGCCCTCCCGTCGGCCTGGCGCATAGGTACGCATATTGTGCGTACCTAGGGTTGTCGGGTACATACCCGTAATCAATGCACTCCTTGCCGGAGCACAGACGGGAACGGGTGCTACAGCATTGTCGTACACCACACCGTCTTTGGCCAAAGCTTCTAAATTCGGCAAGGATATCGTACTGTCGCCATACATGGGGAACCATTCGGGAGACTGGTCTTCGGCAACAAGCCAAATGATATTGGGAAGGGGTTTGTTTGTAGCAGCTTCTTCGGATATTTTTTGATTACAACTTGAGAGTGATAGGGCAAAAAGACAAAATAAGCTTGGAATTCTCATATAGAACAGCTTTTAAGGGGGATGTTCCTTTAAGCAGTCGTAGAAAGCTCCACCCATTTTTTCACTTGACTCCGACGACCGATACCTAAACTCATTGATCCTCTAGTCCGTTCAAAAACTCCAAACTTTGGGGTACTTGCTCGACCACCCTAGAAGATTCGTCCTCGATAAACATATACTCTATACCTAATTTTTTGGCTTCCGCAACCGTACCGGCGATATCTATCTGACCCGTACCGAGTACCACATTGGTCTCCACGTCTTCATGGCCCGTATTGTTGCCTTTCACGCCCTTTTCCATATCCTTTAAATGCATCAAACTGAATTTATCGGGATATTTTTTCATCAACGCCAAAGGATCCGCTCCTCCGTGCTGGGCCCAATATACATCGAGTTCAAATGTAAAATCGGTGGCGTTCTGGGCCATATAATCGAAAAGCGTACCGTCTTTATACGGGCGGAATTCATATCCGTGAGCATGATAGGCCAGGGTTAAACCGTTCTTTTTCAACTGCTTTCCCGCTTTGTTGAACACCTCGGTAGCATGTTGGGTCTCTTCGAGATCCCATTTGTTATTATCATGTGGCACCCAGGCGCACATGACGTATTTTGCCCCGAAAGATTTAGCATTGTTGATTACTTTTTGGACATCGTTCTCCAAATCTCCAAAATCGGCGCCCACACTTACCACTTCAAGATTGTTTTTCTTTAAAAGCGCCTCGAATTCCTTCATGGGCAGGTCGTAAGTTCCTCCGCCCTCGATCTTCGTGATACCCCAATCCTTGATCACCTGCAACGTACCAGGTACGTCTTCCTTGAACTGGTCGCGCAAACTATAAAGTTGTAGACCGACTTCTTGCGCGAAAATTGGACTTGTGAACACTAGTATCCCTAAAACAATGAGTAGTTTTTTCATTTAAAATTTTATCAATTAACCTGTGACTTTAAACCTTTAACTTTTTTACCTTGAACGCTTTTGCTGAGTGCATCCGAAGTATTGAACCTGCTTTTAGACAGTATAAACCCATCTCCTAACCTTTTCGACTGGGCTGAATGAACTTCGTGGAAGAGCCGAACAATTAACCTGTTCGTTGAAACCTTTAACAAGCAACCATACATACTACGTCAGCAGCTTCCCGTTCTCGTCCCACTCCGCAATCTCGTTACGCTTGCTTTGATCAACACATTTGGCGATCCATTCCGGGTCGTACGCCACACCGTGTTGATCTAAAACATCTTGCGGTACCCCATCCCAGACATTGGGCGAATTTCCCTTGTAGCCCAAATCGGCAATTCCTACTTTTGAGGTGTAGTAGCCTGATACGGTTAGATTTCGCATCAATGCAAAGAATTGGATTTCTAAAGGTTGCCTGTTTAAGGGAATTTCCGGATCATGAAAACAAATTTCATCACATATTTGTTTTTGCTGCTCGAGCGTTGCGGATTTAAATTCGATTCCGAACTCCGTATTGCTCTTATGGTCCATCCACATGAGTCCTCCCAGTAAAGTGTTCTGCATCTCTGGAATATCCTTGCCCATGAACTCGATGAATTCGGGAACGTCTGCCTCGATCGGGCCTCCGTGGGGTTCTTTTGGAGGCAGGATGACCGTACTGAGAACAGCTATGGTTTCCATTTCGTGGTCGTTGAACAATTGCTCGGCGTTCAGTTTTTCTATCCGTTCCAGTTCCACGGGCCTTCGTCCAAAATATTTAGTATCGTCGGTCGCCGGAATATCTTCGTTTACCGTTTTTTCCCCATCGGTCTTACAACCATGAAACGCCAAAGCGGATGCTCCGGCACCTAGGATTATCGTTTGTATACTTTTTCTTCTATCCATGCTGTCCTAGATATTTTGTTGTTTTAATTGTTCGATTATATAATCTGATGCCCGCCAAGAAAGTGCCATAATCGTCCAAGTACAATTTTTATCCGCTTGTGATACGAACGGACCGGCATCGACTATGAATACGTTATCCACATCATGAAGCTGTTGAAATTTATTGGTTACTGACGTTTTTGGATCATTACCCATACGGGTCGTTCCTACTTCATGTATAATTTCGCCTGGGGCATGAAGTCCGTAATTCCGATCTTTTCCTGGTTTATCTCCCATTGGTTCCCCACCCATATTATGGATGATTTCTTCAAAGGTATCCTGCATATGTTTGGCCTGATTTATCTCAAAGTCCGACCATTGATAATTGAACTTTAACACGGGAATACCATAAGCGTCTACTGTTGTAGGATCTATTTCACAATAATTCTCTTTTCGCGCTATAGCCTCTCCTCTACCCGCCATGCCAACAACTGCACCGTAATATTTCTTAACATCAGTTCTTAGACTATCCCCGTAACCGCCTACTGGAAGACCAAAAAACGCATTGAACGCATTTGGGTTCATACCAAAACCATAATTGGGATTTCCCATACCCCCACCGACTTCAATATGATAACCCCGCGGGAAATCGAGCTTTGAATTGTCGCCCCACCATGGTGAATAGACATGCATACCCCCTACGCCATCTTCATTGTATGAAACCTTTCTGTTCATTAAATCGGGAACGAAACCTGCACGGTCCCCGCCGGTAGAATCGTGTAAATATTTACCGACCAAATCACTACTATTGCCTAAACCAGTAGGATGTTGTTTGCTTTTGGAATTCAACAGAATACGGGCAGAACTACAAGCAGAAGCCGCCAAGACCACCACTTTGGCCTTTAATTTATATTCCTTTCGATCTATTTTATTGATGAACGATACTCCTGTAGCCTTTCCTTCCTCATTGGTAGTCACTTCTCGTACCATAGAGTCACAGTACAGTTTAACTTGGCCGCCTTTTTGGGCCGGAAATATCAAGCAACTTCCCGCAGAGAAATCGGCGTATACCGAACAGGAACGATTACATTGGCCGCAATAGAAACACACGCCTCTATCATTGTTTATCCGTTTTGTCAACATGGATAGCCTTCCGGGTATTACGGGAACTGCCGATTTTTTGGCGCCTTTGATGTAGAATAGTTCGTGCAATCGAGGTTTTGGCGGCGGAAGAAAGAAGCCGTCTGGATCGTTCTCACGACCTTCGTTGCTGCCAAATACGCCTATCAATTTGTCTACTTTATCGTAATAGGGCTTTACGTCTTCATAGCCGATGGGCCAATCTTCCCCATGGCCATCACGTGATTTTCCTTTAAAATCCTTTGGGCCAAAACGCAGCGATATACGTCCCCAGTGATTGGTACGCCCACCCAGCATTCTAGAACGCCACCAACGGAAAGTAGAACCTTCAGCATGTGTGTACGGTTCTCCCTCGACTTTCCAATCGCCCCAAGACATATCGGCGCCGCCGAAAGCACGGTCGGTTCCGGCAAACCTCCGTGGAGATTCATAGGCCCATTTCAATTGGGTCATCGTCTTGGGATCCGCAGGGTCGAAAAACGGACCCGCCTCTATAACGGCGACGTTTAGACCGGCATCGGCCAATTGTTTGGTGGCCATACCGCCACCAGCACCCGATCCGACAATTATCACGTCATACTGCTCGGGGGTTTCCTTTATTTGCATAGTTTGGATTTTTTGTAATTCAATTAAGCAGACAAGTTAAAAATTATATATCTAAAACACTAAAAAATTAGTTTTCAAAAATTCCTCAACTGATACAAGGCTTTTTCAACCGTTTCCACCGGCAACTTACACGTCGTATTCTTACATACGTATATAAAGGTACCATCATCAAAATAGCGATCTTCAAATAGTGGCAGATCACTCTCGGAAGTACTTCCAACGACCACGGTATTTGGTACATAATTCTGAGCAAGCGCTTTGAGCAAAGGCGCTGCTTTTTTACCTACTACGGCAATCTCGTAATAAGGATAGGCCGTGTTTAGTAACAGGGAATTCCACTTTGAATAACTGGGGGCGTGTTCTGTTATCATGGGAACCATGGCCGAAAGCATCCGCTGCGCTTTTTCAGTGTAATCGGTTTTGTATTCGAGGTGTCCCAATCTGAAAAGATTGTGCGCCATGACGGCATTGGGCGAGGGCAGCACGCCGTCATCCGTCTTGATTATCTTGGCGATTAGCTCATCACCGTCGTTGTAGCGGTACATGCCCGAGGCGGTATCGAAAAATAGGTTTTCCGCCTTTTGGGTCAACTTTTGCGCAAATTTAAGGTATTTGGTATTCATGGTCGCGCTGTAAAGCTGCAGGGATGCATCCGTTAAAAACGCATAATCCTCCAAAAACCCTTCCTTTTGGCGACTGCCCTTCTTATAGGTATGCACCAGTTTTCCATCATCGTAGGCATTTGCCTTTATAAATTCATAAATGGATTTCGCTTTGTCCAGATGCTCAATTTCCCCAAAGGTTTCATACACATCTATAAATCCATTGATTAACAGGGCGTTCCAAGAGGTAATGATTTTATCGTCGGTGGACGGCCGTATTCTTTCATCCCTAGCTTTCAAGAGTTTATCACGCCATACTTTCTTGGAAACTTTAAGTTTATTTTCCGCTAAGGAATGCTCCTTTTCAAAAGCAGAATCGGGCATTGGCTTGTGCAGTACGTACTTTCCCTCTTCCCAAATCGCTTTGGGCTTGATGTTATTATAGGATGCAAAAAGCTCGAAATCGTTCCCTAAGACGGACTTCAATTCAGCTTCTTGCCAGACGTAAAACTTGCCTTCCTCTCCCTCGCTATCCGCGTTCAATGCGGCGAAATAGCCGCCAGCGGTGTTCTTCATTTCCCGGTCTAAAAATTCGATGGTTTCGAAAACGACCGCTTTGTATTCCGGATTTTTGAAAATTTGGTAGGCCTTGGCATACAGACTCAACAATTGGGCATTGTCATAGAGCATTTTTTCAAAGTGTGGCACTTTCCAATGAGCGTCCGTACTGTATCGGTAAAATCCGCCTCCGAGCTGATCATAGACACCGCCGAGTGCCATTTTATCCAAAGTATTTTTCACGTGCGCTTTGGCACTAGCATCGCCGGTCAATAGCGCATAATCCAAAAGAAAGCTCAAATTCGTGGGAATCATGAATTTCTGCGTACCCTTATCACCCCCTTCTTGCAAATCCCAGTTCGGTTTCCAATTTGCAATACTTTTAGTAACGGTCTCCTCTGTTAGCGAACCGATATTTTCCGCAGGCTCGATAATATTGGCATCGGCAATGCCGGAAGCGACCATATCAGCATATTCAGCCGCCTTTTTGGGGTCGTTATTGTAAAGATCGCTGATTTTGGTCAACACCTTGGCCCACTGTTCCTTGGTGTGGTAAGTGCCACCGTAAAGGGGTTTCCCATTTGGCAGGGTAATGACGTTCAGGGGCCATCCGCCATTGCCCGAAATCAACTGCAAGGCGGTCATATAGACCTGGTCGACATCGGGCCGCTCTTCACGGTCGACCTTGATATTGATAAAGTTTTCGTTCATTATCTTGGCCACTGCTTCATCTTCAAAGGTCTCCTCTTCCATAACATGGCACCAATGGCAAGAGGAATAACCGATACTGACCAACACCAATTTGTTCTCTTTTTCAGCGTCTTTTAAGGCTTCTTGGCTCCAAGGTCTCCAATTTACGGGATTGTGGGCGTGTTGCAACAGATACGGACTGGTCTCGTCTGCCAAGGCATTAGTAAATTTATGGGTTTTTTCCATTTGTTGGCCTTGGTTTTCCTTGCAGGACAAAAGAAAGAGTAAGGGCAAGACAAGATATCCTAAAGACGGTCTTGGGAACGCAAAAATCATAGCTGTTTATTATCCTACGAAAATACGATATTCAAAATCAAGTTCAAGTGTAATGTTAAGTTCAAGCCTATGCGCTTTAGCAAAGTTCAAGCCTTCGACGCAGTTTATGGCGGGTGTTCAAAGATGCCTAACGGCAGACTCGTTATTTCGACAAAATTTTAATTGCGTAAGGACGAAATGCACGGGACCTGGAATCAATTTTTGGAAAAAAGACTTTTATCCAAACCGGGAATCAGTTTCAGGGCATTTTTATAGTACACCTTTTTTAAGACTTCATCCGGTAGGTTCAACCCGTACATGGCCCAGAAGGCATGGTACTTTTTATAATACGGGAAATATTCGTCATCGGTTTCCAACACCCTGAAATAGGTCGGAAACTCCTCAGGTTGCCAACTGTCCTTACCAAATAAGATGCGATCCTGGTACTTGATAAAGAACTCCCTTGCATTACGGGGCTGCCGACCCAATTCGGCAATAACGGCGGCAATACCTACATTCATATTCGGTATTTCGTCCAAAAGCTGGCCCAGTTTGCCCAAATCATTGGCGTACCAGCCCATGTGGGCATTTATGAATTTTGTATTCGGATGTTTTTTGAACATCCGGTGCTGCTCCTCAATAATCTGTTCCCAAGAGGCCGGATCTGTGTCGGAACGTTTTCTTCGGGGATGCGTTTTCAACTCTAGCCAGCGTTCGTTGTCCCCATCCATATCGTCCCAAAAGGATTTTGGATCTGCGGAATGTATCAATACGGGGACGCCCATTTCCGCACATTTCGCCCAGATGGCATCTATACGCTCATCATCGACCGCCAATCGGTTACCATCGCTATCCATGTTCCGTAAGCCAAGACTTTTGAATACCTTGAGTCCCTTGGCACCGTTTTTAATATCCGCTTCAAGTTGTGCTACTGCGTTTTCCGTCCATCCTTTGGTGCCGACGCCATCAAAGTCGACATTGGCAAACACCACGAAACGGTTGGGATAGACTTGGTTGATATTCTCGATTTGCTCCCGAAGACTTGAACCCGACCCGCCACTTAAATTGACCATGACGGCCTCGTTCAAGGCATCCATATCGGTGATCAGCCCTTTCAAGCTTTCGGGGGACATATTACGTTGATGACTATGGACATCGATAAAAGGAAATTTAGACTTTGACACTTTATGCACGGGCACTACCAGTGTAGATTTAGGATTGTATTCCTCAAAGCCCATTTCTTGGGCGGGCAATTCTGGCACATAGAACAATATAGAAGATATTGAAAAAAATAATAATCTAATTTTCATATATTTAAAACACTTTAACTTAAGTCTTTATTTACTTTTTTGTAGTCTGATTTTGTATCTATGTCAACAGTAATCTTCCCAAAATTTAAAATCGAAACCTTCTTTTTATCACAATCTATGATTTTCTTCGCTCCAAAATCATCATCTAAATTAGTTAATTTCTTATAATAGTCTTTAGAAAATAATGCGGGTACGCCTGCCCTATCTTCATACGCAGTGGCAATAATCATTTCTTGCCGAGGATTGAAAACGGCCATCATCGCATTGAGATAGGCGGGATCAATCAAAGGCTGGTCGGCCAACATGACTAAAATACCTTTAGGTTTATTTTTTTTTCTGAGCAGGAATATCGTCCCGCAGGCAATGGAACTTCCCAATCCGGAAGCCCAGCCCCGGTTTTCCACAATTGCTATCTGACTTTCTGAGATTTCGTTTCGGATAGCTTCCGCATTTGCACCCAACACGACAGTTACGGAATTGGCATGGGAAGCTTTTGCGTTTCGAATGGCGTTGCCCAACAAAGTGGTATCCTGCCACGGCAACAATTGTTTGGCCTCACCCATTCGGGAAGAAGCCCCGGCAGCCAGTATGACAATGGCTATTTTTTTAGGGAAAGTCATCAACTTAAAATCTTACCTGACTTGTTTTTCAACAGCATAGGCTTTTTGTTCCTGGTCACGGAAAGTATTTCTGCAATAATGGCCAGGGCGATTTCTTGAGCCGTTTCCGCACCGATGTTGAGACCCGCCGGACCATGGATATTCTCGATAAACGCATCGGAAATTTCGGGGTGGCGTTCGATAAAATCCCCCAATAATCTTTCCCGGCGTCTTGACGGACCTAAAAGGCCCAAATAGGCCGGTCGGGAGTTCTTATAGGCCAAAAGATATTTCAGGTCGCGCACGTAGCTATGGGTCATGATCATCAATGCGGTTTGCCCATCGATATTTTCTGTGGATAGCATTTCGGGCTCTATCGACCTAAAATTTTCGGCACCCGGAAAATCGGTAATTTTCTTTTCTTCGGATGCCGAGGCAACAATAGTCACCTCCCATCCGGAAAGGGATGCGAGGAGGCACAATTGAACGGCATCGTGTTCCGCCCCGACAATCACAAGCTTAAAGCAAGGTTGCATCTGTTGTTCAAAACATTCCGTGACCGTATTTGGTTTCAATGAGGACCGAACAGGGATTTTCTTTCCATCAAAACGAAAAACGGACCCATAGGCTTGGTCCGAACCCTCCGTTTTTGAGAAAAAGGAAGTTACCTGAAACGGATGGCGTTTTTGTAGCATATCATCAAAAGCCGTAAAAAACTCGGTTTCGGGTTCAAATGGCTCGATTAAAATGTACAGAATACCTTCACATCCCAATCGATAGCGCCCATCGTAAGTCATCATTTTCGGAACGCCGGTGGCAAAAACGCTTTGGGCCTGTAAAACAATTTCCTTTTCGACACATCCCCCGCTCACCGCACCGACCGTTCTACCGTCATCGCGAACAAGCATGCGGACTCCTGGCCTTCGATACGAAGAGCCCTCTAAAGCAACGACCGTCACGAGGACGGTCTTTACCTTTTTGGCCTTTGCATTTTTAAAAGCTTGGATAATCTTTTTTAGTTCGTGGGTCATTTAGTGTGAACTTGTGTTTGACCTATTTATCCTATGATTTCCTTTTCCTCGACCCTCCAAAAATCCAGATCTTCCATAAAGGGCTGTTTGTAAATGCGTTTTCCGGTGGCGGCTCTTAGTGCGTTGGCGACTGCGCCACCAGCTGGTGGTAGGGCCGGCTCGCCAAGTCCCGTTGGGGAAAGTTCATTTTGTATCATGTAAGCGTCGACAACCGGAGCTTCATTCATACGGATGAGCCGATACGTATCATAATTGTTGGAACTGGGCACACCATCTTTAAATCCGAATTGGCCGTACATGGCATGTCCGACACCGTCGATTACCCCGCCTACGATTTGATTCTTGGCACCTAGGGGGTTGATTACGATACCGCAATCGACCACACAAGTCACTTTTTTCACGACCGGCATGCCGTTTTCAATCTGTACATCGGCTACCTCGGCGACGTGGGAATTGTGACAATAATAGGCGACGACTCCTTGATACGTGCCTTCCGGCGCCTTGCCCCATCCAGATTTATCAACAGCCATTTTAAGGACCGCCTGAAGGCGTTCGGGGTTGTATTGAATTCGCTCGTCTGTAGTACCCTTTACTTTTTCAAGCAAATCTAACCGCAATTGCACTTTGTCCATATCCATCGCCTCGGCGATTTCGTCAAAAAAGCTCTGTTCGGCATAGGCCAAAAAGTTGGTGTAGGGTGCGCGCCAAGCCCCCGTGGTGATATTGCTCTCATAATTGGCGACATCTACCCGATAGTTTTCTACCGCACCAGCGGGAAAGAAATTGGGAATGAGACCGTACATATTGCCGTTGATTGCTGCTTCTTTTAATTGATATCCCGTTAATTTACCGCCTTTTATAGCCGCTTTGATGCGATATTTAATGGCGGGACGGTATACTCCTGTGGTCATATCGTCTTCTCGTGAAGAGACCATCTTGACCGGTTTCCGAATGGCATCCGCTATTTCGGCAGCTTCGTAAACGAAATCGCCATATAATCGTCGCCCAAAACCGCCTCCTTGACGGGTCATTTCCAAATGGATGTCCTTTACGTCACGACCTAACAACTCGGCTACCGTGTTTGCCGCATCTTCGGGCGTTTGTATAGGACCCACTAAATGGATTTTTTTATCGGTTACATGGGCGAAGAAATTCATGGGCTCCATACAATTATGAGGCAGGAACGGGGATTCGTAGGTACGCTCCAAGACATTATCGGCTTGGGCGAAGGCTTTATTGACATCGCCATCTTCCCTTAGGGTAGTAAACTCCTTACCATCTAAAAGATCGTTTAATTTTTTGTCCTGATACTCTGTGCTTTCCAAGGTTGAGGTATCTTTCCACTGGGCCTTGATGGCTTTTTTTGCCTTAAAGGCATCCCAGGTTGTTTTGGCGATTACGACCACTTTTTCACTAGGGCTTAATTGTGCAGTCCAGTTGATTTCTTCTTTTCCTAAAAGTGCTTTTGCCTTTTCGCCAATTTTGATAACGTCGATAACCCCGGGCATGGTCTTGGCCTCGGTCGCATCGTACGATTCCAGCTCCTGTCCGAATGCAGGCGGGCGCAGTACTGCGGCATAGACCATTCCGTCTACCTTATAATCCAACCCGAAAAGGGGTTTTCCTGTGATAATTTTGTCGATATCGACGTTAACCTGATCCGTACCAATGATTTTATAATCCTTGGGCTCCTTAAGTACAACATTTTCGGGTATTTCGAGCTTCGCGGCTGCGTCGACTACATCACCATATCCTAAAGTTTTCCCAGCCGCGTTTGTAATCACACCTTCACTGACCGAAAGTTCTGAGGCATCGACGCCCCATTTGGCAGCAGCGGCGTTCACCAACATTTGTTTTGCGGTCGCCCCCGTCTGGCGTAGGGCGTCCCAGCTAAAACGAATAGACTGGCTACCCCCTGCCACTTGTCGGGTGTAGTTTTCGGTGTCGAGAACACCCTGCTCCACCAACACTTTATCCCATGCGACATCCAATTCCTCTGCGATGATCATGGGCATCGCTGTTTTTACGCCCTGACCGATTTCGGGATTCGGCGAGAAAATTGTGACCGCGCCATTCTTAGCTATTTTAATAAAGGCATTGAAATCTTTATAGTTAAGTTCTGCCAAATCAATTGGAGGTTTAACATCGGATTTGCAAGCGGTAAAGAGATTGAAACCGATAAGAAGACCACCACTGGCCAAGGATGACGTGCGGAGAAAATTTCTTCTGCTGAAAGTTATTGAAGCTGATGTTGCTGACATGTTTTGAAAGTTAAGGATAGAGTTAGTAAGACTTCCATCATGGTGGATGATTACCAATTAGGAAATCCTGTTCCAAAAGGTTTTTATTCCATATTTCCGGCCGCGATTTCCACGGCTTTCTGAATGCGATTGTACGCCGCACAGCGACAAATATTACCGTGCATAACGTTCTTGATTTCGGCTTCGGACGGATTTTTGTTCTGCGCTAAAAATGCGGAGGCTGTCATGATCTGACCCGCCTGGCAATACCCACATTGGGGGACATCAACTTCTTTCCAGGCCATCTGTACGGGGTGCGAGCCATCTTCTGAAAGTCCCTCGATTGTAGTAATCTCCTTGCCCTCCGCCGAAGCTACAGGCAAAGAGCAGCTGCGGGCCGCGTTTCCATCGATATGGACAGTGCAGGCACCGCATTGGGCAATGCCGCATCCAAATTTCGTGCCGACCATGTCTAGATGGTCCCTTAAAATCCACAACAGGGGAGTATCTGCGCTGGCTTCGATAGACCGGGGTTTTCCGTTGACGTTCAGATTATATTTTGGCATATGTGCTATTTTTCAATTGATTCCAGAACCTAGAATCTATAAGATTAGCTTTGAAGATATGAAAAAAATCGGCTTTTAATTTTATTTTAACAATTTCTTAATTTCAAGGGGGCTCCAAACCCCTTTTTTCCGCGATTCATTAAGTAAGACTAGTTTTGCAATACTAAAAATCCGTGAGTTGTTTTCCGCCACTACCGGTTGAACCAATAGGTGAATTTTAAGGTCAACCCCCAATTCCGCCCTTCGAAAGGTTCGATAAAATAATTGTTGGTGTAGACCAAAAATAGATCTGAAGCGGGACTGTACCGCCATTGAAAACGGGAATTCAAGTTAAAGTTTTTCGTCTGTTCGTTGTATTGAAATAGATTGGCAAAAAACAGCTTATTGGTAAAGGTTATATCAATTTCGGAGCCTATAAGCCAAAATTCATTCGTATTCCAAGGTGCGGGCAATCGTATATGATTATAGTTCAAGTTGCCGCTTAGGCTTACATACGGCTGAAAGCGGTAGCCTAGTTCCGCCGTTAGGCTGGTACGGTTGCCATCGAGGTAATAGCCGCCTAAACGTCCGGCAAGGGTATAGGTGAACAGGCTCTGTGGTTTCGATATATACTCCCACCCCAGTGCATTCCATTGATGTTCGGTGCCAATATTGAGTTTTGCTATGCCAAGTTGGGTAGGGTCGAAAGGGGACAGTAGTTTTACGTAATCGTCGGAAACAAAGACCATCAAGTCGCTTCGATTTCGAAAATTGACCAAGTATTGTAAGAAGCTGGTATTGTCAGTCTTAGCAAAATTCTCATTAAAGTAATATTTGGCGTTCATACGAGGGCCGTGGCTTAATACGGTGCCACCTTTCGGAAAGAACAAATGGCCAACATATCCATTAAAGTTTAAATATCCGATTCTAGGCACAAAACCGACTTCGGCCGAATAGTCATCGCTTACCCATTCTTCTTGAACCCGCCAGCTCCACTTTCGGCTTTTATATTCCAAATGGGCTGCCTGTGTAATGCCGTTCGCCGTTTCATCGGGGGAAAAGGATTTTAGAAAAAAGGCTTTCCCGTTCCATAGATTGTCGGATGAAGCCAAATTATATTCCAATCCCAAATTCCGGTTAAATTTTGGATAAAGTGCTGAAATCGAGTCGTTTTCCCGAGGATAGTTGACAGATTGCTTGTTCACGAAAAGCAATCCGATATTAGACCTGCTGAAAACCTTGCGTTGCAGTGACAACACTCCAAAATTCTGACTCGGCAATCCCGTTTCATCAACGCTTGCGGTCTGCATATCCATCAGGCCCAAACGCCATTTTTTGTTCAGGTTGCCACTGACCCTTGCCCCGGCCTGAATGGGCACGCCCAAACCGATACGCCGCGAAAAAAAGGGACGGATGTTCTCATATCCGAAACTGGCGAAGAGGTCGCCGTTCTCTAAAAAAAACTGCCGCTTTTCCGGAAAAAACAGTTCGAACCGATCCAGATTGGTAATCTGCCGGTCTACTTCCACCTGCGAGAAATCGGGATTTACGGTCAGGTCCAGATTCAGGGAAGACGTAAGACTGAACTTCACATCACCACCTACTTTGATAACGTATTCCGAATCCCCGGTATTTTCGAGATCCTTGCCGACGCTCCCCAAAACATAGGGAATAAGAGAAAAATTTAGGCCAGGCGGCGGCGGCGGGGTATCCCATACCAACGTACCGGTATGCGCCAGGGATGCAGTGGGCAATTGCCTTGGTATAGGCGTCCAGCTTGATTTTTCGGTGGACTTCAAATCCAAACGGCTAAAGTTGATGCCCCATTCCGAAACGCCATCCTCATAGCGAATGGACTTAAAGGGGAGTGCCATCTCGAAAACCCATTTTTCATCGTCACGGGTCGTTTCAGAAATCCACTTACTATCCCAATTCAAATCTACGGTGCTACCGTTGTACATGGTACCGTCCCATTGGGCACCATAGGCATTCGATCCAAAGGAAAAGCCGGTAGTCTGGTTGTTGAACGGATCTAAAAATAGCAGAAAGTTGTCGTTTTTTCCGAAATTAAAATCCCGCCGCAGTGATTCTACATAGTAATCCCCCTTCATATTATGGTAAAAAGTTGCCAGCAAGTATATATTTTTATCATCGTAGGCCATCCGGATTTCTGTGGGTTCATTGGCCTTTCCTTCATCCATAGGCAAAACCATAAAAAAATCGGTGGCCACATCGGTATCCTGCCAGGCCTTATCGTCGCCAACACCATCTATGGTTATCGGTGCCGAAGCCTTCCGAATGTTTAGTCGGAACGACGCATTCGTTTTTTGGGAAAGGCAAGGCTGGAAAGTGCAAAGTAGGAGAAGAAAAAAGGCAATCCGAATCATAAATTCTGCATTATAAAGAAATCTGTGGGAAAACTACAAAATTATAGGGCATCCTACTTAACAATCTTTAACATTTTTTGTGGTTCCTAGTATACTATTCAATCGAATTGTTCGTTGTGTTGGTTGAAACTAACACTAAATCTCAACAATGAAATCCTATTTCAATTTATTAGTATTATTTTGCGCTATCAGCTTATTTGTGTCTTGTGGCAATGCCGATGACGACGTGAATTTCGGCCTGAACACCGGTGGAGATCTCGGCGAAGGAAAGCCGGTCGATGATTGTCTTGAACTTGGCGAGAATGACCTCATCCTTTCCATTCAGGACCAGTATACCACAGAACCGGGGAAAGTATCGGTATTTTTCAAGGTTTCCGATGCGGACGGAAATCCCGTACCGGGCCTTACCGCAGATGAATTTACCATCTACGAGCAGGGGCAAAATGATGCTTGTTTCAATACCATATCGAAATCAGAGGCCAACTCCCGTATTTCACCCAATTCGCAGATTTTTAGCAATAATACATTGTTGGTACTCGATTTGAGCAACAGTGTATTAAGCAGCAGCCTCGATGAACTAAAGACCGCCAGCGCCAGTTTTATAGAGAATGTGATGCCCGCGACTACCCAAGAGTCCTATAAAATGGCCATCTATTGGTTCGATGGCGAAGACGTATTGCACGAACTGAACCCGTTGACCTCAGAAAAGGCGGAACTTACGGCGGCAGTCGAAGGTATTACGGTCGATATAAGCAACGACCCCTCTACCGATTTGTACGGGGCGGTCATTAAATCTACCGATATTGCTTCTAACCTTTTGGCGGAAAGCACAAAAGGTGAAAAAATCGGGGCGGCGTCGGTCGTCATCTTTACCGATGGTACCGATCAAGCTTCCCGTTTTACGCAACAGGCCGCACAGAAGAAAGTCGATACGGCCAATCCTAATATCTCTTTCTTTACGATCGGTCTCGGTGCCGAAATCGATACCCAGGTGCTGACCGATATCGGAAAGACATCGAGTGTTGTTGCGAATAATAAAGAAGAGCTTGAAACGACCTTTAACAATATATCGGAATTGGTCTCCCTTAGGGCCAGCAGTTTTTACCTTTTCGAATACTGCAGTCCGAAACGTAGTGGTGATAACAATCTGGCCATTCAAGTAACAAAAGGTGGTGTACAAGGCGCGGTCCAGACCAAATTTAACGCCACTGGTTTTTCCGGGGGATGTGAATAGATATATTGATCTGGACATTTCGAGACCCCAAACTTAAAAAAAGGAAGAACGCTACTGTTCTTCCTTTTTTTATGCCGTTCAGCGAAAAATAATACTGCGAATTAGGGATTTGGTTCTATTTGTTGTTTCATTGCAAAGAACCCCAAGTTCGACAGAGACCGAGACCTACATCCGAAAAAATCATGCTGTGTGTATTAACGAACTCAAAACGAGTTTAACACTAAAAATGAAAAATATGGATGTTTATTACACTATTGTTCAAAACACTTCTCTTAAAGACATGCCGAAATGGTTCAAGGCCACATCGCTTCTGTTGTTTACAGCGATTGTCAGCCTTATTTTAGCCATGTGCACGATGTTGTTCATGTACGGACCTAATATGGTGATACGGTATGGGTATTAATCCGGTAGCCCAATCAAAAAATAAAAAGGCGTCTCAAAACAAAACGAGACGGCTTTTTTGGTGGTTTATTCACGGGTTCCTACAAGAGAGGATTCTTAAATAGTCAATTCTCAGCGACCTTCAAGAGTATTGAGTTACGTGCCCCGTTGTCGGAACGGCCAAAGAAAAACGCAATTGTTTTTTTGGATTTGATCTTGAGATTTCGGGGGATTTGCAATTTTTTTTCATGCCGTAACCTTCAAAAACGGCTGTACAAAGGCGGCAATGTCCTTTTTTAAAGCCGATGAAGCTTCCACCAAAGGAAGTCGCACTTCGGCGCTCGAAAGGCCCAGCGTCTCGAAAATCGCTTTGATTCCTGCCGGGTTTCCTTCCTTAAATATGAGTTCCATGCCATCCTGCAATGCATAATGTAGCTGGTATGCCGCGTCTACTTCGCGATTCAGGCCCGCTCGGATCATCTGAGAAAATGCTGTGGGCAATCCCTGTCCCAAAACGGATATCACGCCAGATCCCCCGGCGAGAACCGTCGGTAAAGCGGTGATATCATCCCCGGAAATCACCATGAAGTCCTTGTTTTTATTTTTTAGGATTTTCTGTACCTGCACCATATCACCCGAAGCTTCTTTAATTCCGATTATATTTTCAAAATCATGCGACAAGCGTAGGCTAGTTTCCGGCAGCATATTGCTGCCCGTTCTACCGGGCACGTTATACATGATAATCGGGGTATGGGTCACCTCTGAAATGGCTTTGAAATGCTGATAAATACCTTCTTGGGTAGGCTTGTTATAATAGGGGGAAACGGAAAGAATTGCTGAAAAATGCTCGGATTCAAAGGACTTGATTTCATCTACGATTCTATAGGTACTGTTGCCACCTATACCCAATACCAAAGGTAAACGACCCATGTTAGCGCTAACAATAGTATCCATTACCAACATTTTTTCGGCCTTGTTCAGGGTAACGGACTCGCCTGTTGTACCGAGTACGACCAAATAGTCGACCCCGCCATCGATGCAATAATTGACGATGCGCCGCAAAGCCTCGGTATCTATGGATAAGTCTGTATTAAACGGGGTGACCAGTGCCACGCCCGTACCTTGTAATTGTTCCATTATCGTATCTCGTTTAAAACACCGAGGTATTTTTTAATTTCCTTTCTAAAGGTGGTAAAATCATTCAATGGAGTGTCAATAATCAAATCATTGTAGACCCGGTCTACATCTTTGAAACCCACCCGAAAACGGGCTCGGGTCTTGATACTCATTAACTGGATGAGCAAATTCTCTGACGTATAATAATTGACCAACAGATCGTATTCCCTACTTAAAAATTCATGGGCGTAACTGTTTTCGATATTGCCGTTCCAGCCTAAATCCTTATCCGAAAAAACGGGAGTGGAATAGGGCGAAGTCTTATCGTAGTAGCTTCTGTAGCCGATAATCTTGACCCCGTTGGGCCGCAGATTATAATCCTCCACAAAATCATAGAACAGGTTGGCATCCTCAAAACTGTCTAGATCTACGATACATCCTACCGAGCTGATACCACTTTCCCGCTCTATTTTCGGGGGGTCTTTTGCCAATTCCTGCTTAAGGAATTTAACACTCGAATTGTACTTGAACTTGTCTTTTATACCCGTAAACATGTACTTTTACATTTTGTGCATCCGACATTCCAATATAAAGAAAGGCAGCCATACAAATGTAAGGAAACTCCTCGCATTATTTTTATTGCACAAAGATAAAACGAACCATGAGTTTAAAAATTGAACATTTTGTTATATTTTTAACAATCAGTTGTTTTTTATCCTGTCGGGATGTCACTTCCTTAGCCAAAATCCAAGGCCGGCAGATTGGAATTGAGGCATCGATCAAGGCCTCGGATTCCATAGAAAATTTTGTCTCCCCCTATCGAAAGCGGATAGACGCGGTGCTGGATAGCGCATTGGCTTATGCTCCGTCGACGATTTCAAAAACAGACGGTAAGTACAATACCACCGCAGGGAATCTTTTGGCCGATATCGTGCTATCCGAAGCGGAACCTATTTTTAGGTCCCGTACCGGTGAGGATATTGATTTCGTACTACTGAACCACGGGAGCATCCGCTCCATCATTTCCAAGGGCAAAGTGACCGCTCGCAATGCATACGAAGTGATGCCCTTCGAGAATTCAATCGTCATAGCGGCGCTTAGCGGAAAATCCGTGCAGAACCTGGTGCTTTATTTGAGGGATTATGGAGTACCGCATCCCATATCGGGCCTACAGGTAGTACTTACCAAAGAAAACGAGATTCAGTCCATTCGTATACAGGGAAAGCCCTTAAATGAAAAGGATACCTACAACGTAGCCACGTCGGACTATTTGTTGAACGGAGGTGATGATATGGTTTTTTTCAAGGATGCAACCCAAGTAACTAACATCGATTATAAGATCCGAAATGCCATAATCGATTATTTCAGTAAAGTGGATACCATTACGCCAGATATTGATGATCGGTTTTATAGGATGGAGTGAGGGGGTGCGGGATGTTAGGATTGGTAAAGATGAATGCGTACTTACTTTTACGACCCCTACTCGCAGACTAGCAGTAGCGCATCTGAATTGGTATTTTTAGGTGGATAGGATTTGAACATTTTTCATGAAAAGAAGAAAATTTATTAAGCAGGGTGCCGCTTCGACCGCACTGTTAGGCCTTAGCGGGATATCCCTAAATTCCTGCCTTGGGGAGACCAAAAAGCACATCACCGTCTTACACACCAACGACGTGCATAGCCATATCGACCCGTTTCCGAAAAGTCATTCCGAATTTCCAAATTTGGGAGGCCTGGCGCGGAGGGCTACGTTAGTGGATACGATTCGTAGGGAAAATCCGAATACCTTATTGTTCGATGCAGGAGATATCTTTCAGGGTACCCCCTATTTTAACTTTTACGGCGGCGAACTGGAATTCAAATTGATGAGCAAACTGAAATATGACGCCGCGACCATCGGCAACCATGATTTTGACAACGGTATAGAAGGACTTTTAGCCCAAATGCCGAATGCGGAATTTGACCTGCTCTCCGCCAACTACGATTTTAGCAATACCGTGATGGACGGACATGTCAAACCCTATAAAACCTACACGGTCGATGGTATCAAAGTCGGGGTCTACGGCTTAGGTATCGGATTGGCAGGTTTGGTCGACAAAAAAATGTACAAAGAAACGGTGTATCTTGATCCGTATGAGATTGCCATTGATTTCGAGCGCCGTCTTAAAGAGGATGAAAACTGCCATCTGGTTATTTGCCTATCGCATATTGGTTACGATTATAAAATCAATGACAGACCCAACGATCTTGCGCTTGCGGCCAAAACCAGATACACCGACTTGATTATCGGGGGCCATACCCATACTTTTTTGGACAAGCCTACCATCGTAAAAAATAGAATGGACCGTGAAATATTGGTCAACCAAGTTGGATGTTTCGGTCTCAACTTGGGGCGAATTGATTTTTATTTTGATAGCAATACCAGTAGAACGGCGGAGGGGGTATCGATAATGGTGTGAAAATAGCGGTGTTAACTGTAGTGGATGATTGATGCGTAATCATATAGGTTTTAGATTCCAATTACAAACTCCGTAATCTTCCGATGTTCCTCCTCCAATGAAATTTCAGGGAACTCTTGGTTCGCCCTTCGGTACCAATATCCCGCATTGTATTCATCACCTTCTTTTCGGTGCAGATAGGCATGGATCCAGCTTCCGATATCATTGTGTAGTTCTTGGGCGATATCATGGGAAGCTTTCCAATCACCTTTGGCATCGTACCAAAGGGATTTTAGCGCTTCCGGCCAGGCGGAATCCGGTTTTTTATGTAGTAGCGTACTTTTAAAATCCTCGTAGTTCTTTTGATCGGGCATCATTTTCAGTTTTCGTGTTCTTTCTTTTCCAAAATTACCTAAATTCGATGGGTTAATCCGTATCCATGACGCTTACAAGGTTCGAAAAAATAGTACGCTGGCCGCCCCTACCCTATTTGGTGGCATTGTCGTTTACATTGATTATTCTCGGCATCCACATGCTGCCGAATATGGATAGTATGCTGAACGAGAACAACACGCGTATCTCCCACGGATTTTTAAAATCGCAGATTGATTATCACCAAGAGATTGCTCCCTTTGCCCGAAGGCCGCTTACCAGTTTTCTTATCGAGAGTGTCACGGGTAAATTCGGACTGCGATCCGGACACGCCTTTATTTTAATCAATTTTACACTTTTGTTCCTCAGCGGATTGGTACTTTTCAAGTTATCAAAAACTCTAAAAGCCAGTACCGAACAGGCCTTGGCCAATATATGTGCCTATTTTTTATCCTTTTCCGTACTGTTTGCCTTTTTTCCGCCGGTTTTTAGCTATGACGAGCCGTTGCAATACTGTTTTATTTTACTGGCTCTTATCGCTTTCGTTCAAAAAAAATGGGCCTGGTACGTGCCTTATTTTACGCTGGCTTTGATTTCGAGGGAAACGAGTATGTTAGTACTGCCGGCTTTGTTATTCTTTATGCCGGGGCTGAGAAAATTAAATGAAAATTTGTTTTCCAAAGAACACCTAAGACTATGCATTCCGATTTTGCTTCCTCTACTCTTCTATAGTATCTATCTAGCACTTTTTATTTACACCCATGACCAGCTGAAAGCGACCCAAATCGAAATGGCCAGTCGCTACTCCTGTTTCCTTGAAAATTTTGAGAGTGCCAAGAACACTGTTGAAACTTGGACATCCGTTTTTCTGGCCTTGGCCCCGTTTTTGTATTTGGTCGCCGTGCAAATGCGAAGAAAACAGGCCCTCGCCTCCCCAAAGAAATGGGTCGGCGCCTTTCTGATCACCGTAATAATCAACACACCTATCGTTATTCTGACCGCCTTCGCACGGGAAACGCGATTGTTCGCACTACCTCTATTCTTTATATGGCCCGTGTTTTTCCAATTATTCGGACAGGAAATCAAACTTATATTTTCATTTGGACTTTATTCGAAGGTATTTAAAAGAGGATCCTATCTACTTGCCTTTATGGCCTTAAATTCAGTAAACTTTTGGTTCTGTTTTCAGTGGTATCCTGAATTGGGCCTCGGGCAAAATACGTTTTTTGGGGAGTACTTATTTTTACTAATTGCACTGATGGTACTTCATGGAATGCTGTATCATTTTGTAGAAAAAAATCCCGAAAGAGATTTGAATTTTAAATTCCCATCCCCAAATCCATCCTAGAATCGTCGCGTACGTAGCTTATACCATATACTCCATTTTTTTTCTTCAATTTATGACTCGTATTAAAATCTTTAGTATATTAGTTAAATAAATCATAAAATAATCAATCATGAGAGGACTTCTTTGGCTTGTAGCCGTAATCTGTATTGTAGTTTGGCTTTTGGGGATGTTGGGTGTTGTGCCTGGACTGGGCACCAATAGCCTAATCCATATTCTAATTGTTATTGCGGTTGTGATAATACTTTACAACATCATTTCTGGGCGTAAACCGCTTTAAGAGCATGTTTTAAGGATTCTTGGACAATTTTTTTACGGAAAGTCGATTCCATGGGGTCGACTTTCCTATTTTGGAATGTTTAATTTCTGCTATTTTTAGAGAATAAATCAAAAAAGGATGAAGAATCCATTCTTTGTTGCGGTATTCTATTTTGCATTTCTTTCAGGACTCAATGCCCAAAATCAGCTGCCTTCCATATCGCGAAACTGACGTTCGCTTCTTACTCAGCTAATCCCATAAGACCTAATTTTTTCAACCTAATCCTGCATGGGGGAGTCGACCATTTTCATAAATTCTCCCTCAGAAATGATCGGTATGCCAAGACTTTCGGCCTTTGTACGTTTGCTCGGACCCATATTATCACCAGCGACGAGATATGCGGTTTTTGAGGATATACTCGACCCGACCTTGCCCCCATTGTTCTCGATCATTTTTTTTAGTTCGTCACGGCTTAGGCTTTTAAAGACTCCCGACACCACGATGGTCAACCCTTTGAAGGTATCTGTTTGGTTTTCCATCTGTTTTTCGGACAAAGAGAACTGTATGCCGTAGCCTTTTAAACGGGATATGATATCGCGATTCGCCTCGTTTTGGAAAAACTCCGTTACCGAGTTGGCGATACGTTCCCCGATTTCGTTTACGGCGGTCAGTTCTTCTTCCGAAGCGGACATCAGGGCATCAATATTCTTATAGGCCCTAGCCAGCTTTTTAGCCACCGTTTCGCCTACAAAGCGGATGCCCAATGCAAAAAGTACCCGTTCAAAGGGAATCTTTACCGATTCCGCTATTCCTTTGACCAAATTCGCTGCTGATTTTTCGGCCATCCGGTCCAACGGAAGAATCTGTTCCTTGGTCAATGTATACAGGTCGGCGTAATTTTTTAGCAATCCCTCTTTAAACAACAACTCTACGGTCTCCCCACCTATACCTTCGATGTCCATTGCCTTTCGGGATATATAATGTTGGATGCGTCCTGTAATCTGAGGCGGACAACCGTAAAAATTGGGGCAATAATGTTTGGCATCGCCCTCGGTGCGTTCCAATTGGGTGCTACATTCAGGGCAATGGTCAATATATAGGGTTGGCTTCGAATCTTGGGGTCGTTTCGAAAAATCGACTCCGATAATTTTAGGAATGATTTCCCCACCCTTCTCTACAAAGACCGTATCCCCCTCACGGATATCGAACTTGGCAATCTGATCGGCGTTGTGCAGAGAGGCCCTTTTCACAGTGGTACCCGCCAACAATACTGGCGCGAGATTAGCTACAGGAGTAATAGCTCCGGTACGACCCACCTGATAGGTAATCTCGTTCAGTAATGTGGTAACCTGTTCCGTCTTGAATTTATATGCCATTGCCCATCGGGGAGATTTTGAAGTGAATCCCAGTTCATCCTGATGTTGAATACTATTTACCTTCACCACTACCCCATCGGTCTCATAAGGCAAATCGTGCCGGTTATTGTCCCAATAATTCACGAAGGCCATGACCTCGGATGTCGACTTGCACAATTTGGCGGCCGTGGGTACTTTGAAGCCCCATTCCCTCGCTTTTTCCAGCATTTGCCATTGGGATGTTATTCCCGTGTTTTGACCTACAATCCCGTAAAGCAAGCAATCGAGCGGGCGTTGCGCCACCACGGCGCTGTCTTGTAACTTCAAACTGCCGGCGGCGGTATTCCGTGGATTCATATAGGGTTCTTCCCCATTTTCTATCCGATCGGCGTTCATTTTTGCAAATCCTTCGAACGGAAGCACTATTTCGCCGCGAATATCAAATTTATCCGGATAATCGCCCTTTAAACGCAACGGGACCGATTTAATGGTCTTTACGTTAGTAGTGACGGCATCGCCTTGAAAGCCATCGCCTCGTGTTAGCGCCTGCACAAGTTCACCCTTTTCGTAGGTAAGGCTTATCGACGCGCCATCGTATTTCAGTTCGCAGGTAAATTCCACTTCGGCATCACCCAAAATACGTTGGATCCGTTTTTCCCAATCCTCTAAATCCTCTTTGGAATACGAATTGTCAAGAGAATACATGCGGTAATTGTGTACTACGGTCTCGAAATTTTTGGTCACCATACCCCCGACCCGTAAAGTCGGCGAGGTCAGATCTTGAAATTCCGGATACTGTTCTTCCAGCTTCTGCAATTCCTTCAATTTCATGTCGAAATCGTAATCGGAAATTATCGGGTTGTCAAGCACATAATAATTATGGTTGTGCTCACGAAGTTCTTTTCGCAAAGATTCTATGTTCTCTTTATTGGTCATGGTCAAAAATAATGGCTTTAGGGGTAAAGATGTGCAGGTCACCATTTAAAAATATAAAATTCAAGAATATTGACTTCACATTTGGTCTTTTTGAATCCATTTGGGCAAGGGCAGGGGTTTATACGTGTCCATTTTTTGTAGCAGTCCGTTTACGGAATCGTCGACCAAAAGCATCTCGTAGTTCTCGTTTTTCAAGAATCCCTGAGACACCATCTTTTCGAGCATTTTTAGCAAGTCGTTATAAAATCCGTTTATGTTCAAAATTCCGATCGGTTTTTGATGCAGTCCCAGTTGCGCCCAGGTAATCATCTCAAAGAGTTCTTCTAAAGTGCCGTACCCGCCTGGCAGTGCAATGATGCCCTCGGAAAGCTCGTACATTTTCAGTTTACGTTCGTGCATATTCTTGGTGATGATTAATTCCGCCAAGCCGTTATGATAGACCTCACGGAGCATCAAAAAATCGGGAATCACACCGATAACATTTCCGCCATAATCTAAACAGCCTTGCGCCACTTTACCCATTACGCCGATTTTGGCGGCACCGTAAATTAAGGTAATTTGCCGTTCGGCCAAGGTCTTTCCCAGTCGGGCCGCATACTCCAAAATATCAGGGTCGTTGCCTTCGCTGCTGCCACAGAATACTACTATGCTTTTCATTTAAATTATTTTATTGAGAACTTTCTGAATCAGGGAATATTCGTTTTCACGCAAGGAAGTTCCATTTTCAAATCAATCCAACTTCAAATTGACACCTTTCATCATCCTAAAATTCCCGAACATATCTTTTCGTAGCTCGATTTCCGATAAATTATGTTTTCTGAGAAGGTGTTCGGTTTCTTTTGCTAGATACTGGTTGATTTCTAGATACAAACTTCCGTTTTTTTTCAGCTTTTTGCTGGCAAAAGTGGCGATGGCTTCATAGAATTTTAAGGGATTCTCATCGGAAACGAATAAGGCAAGTCCCGGTTCATGGTCGATGACATTTTTATGCATATCCTTTTTCTCCTGTTCCCGTACATATGGGGGATTGGAGACCATAATGTCATATTCTATGGTTGAATCTTCACTATTTACGGCTGAAGTTTCAATGTCTAAAATATCAATTTCAACGAAGGTGACGTCAACATCGTTTGCTTTTGCGTTACTTCTTGCAGTATGAAGCGCCCCGAGTGAAACATCCAATGCATGTACTTCATAATTTGGGAGATTTTTAGCCAAAGAAACAGCAATACAACCACTACCGGTGCCTATATCTAAAATGGTGCTCCTTTTGCTTCGTACCGGGCTCTTAATTGGGTCTAACTCTTCAATAATCCATCGTACCAGTTCTTCGGTTTCCGGCCTTGGAATAAGCACAGTACCATCGACCGAAAAATCCATATCCATAAAATGGGACTTCCCGATGATGTATTGTATAGGGCGATGTAATCGCAGTTGCGCCAAGGCTTCGAAAAGGGGTTGTTCTTCTTTCTTGTTTATGGTCAAATTCGGTTGCAAAGCCAACACGAAACGCTCCAGACCCAAATAATGCTCGATGAGCAAATAGAAAAAGCTGTCGACCTCTGCCTTGTCATAACTTCCGTCGAGTTCTTTGTGAAAGATGTTCTTTATTTCTTTTAGCAGCATATCTTTTGTGTTGACAGCAACAGTCGGCCGCGCAAGGTTCAAGCTTGACCATGCAAGCTTCACCACCACCTACCGATAAAACAGGTTTCGAAATTGGTATTTTCACCTAAGTCTTGAACAGCTACGAAACGGCGGTCAAACCTTGAATTTTTGCTACCTACGGCCCCTGTCATTGAACACTTTTAAGCATCCAAACCGGACACGAAAAATGGCCGGTATTTCCCATGGGGGCATCGATATATTCAAATCCTGATTTTGTATACAACTTTTGGGCGGCCTTCATGTACGGCATCGTTTCGATATATACTTTTTCGTATCCGTATTTCCTTGCCCTATCCAGACAAACTTGCATCATATCTTTGCCTATGCCCCTTCCTCGCGCTTGCTCCAAAAAATACATCTTTTGCAGCTCGCAGACATTGCCCTGGTAATTTTCAAGTTGGGCGATGCCCGCGCACCCCAGAATTTTTCCTTCTTGGACGGCCAAAAAATAATCGGCGCGCGGCACATCGTAGTTTTCATACATGTGGTCCAAGGCCTTGTCGGCATAGGCCGTACCTACCCTTGGAACGCCTATTTCAACTAGGACCTTTCTGATCACCTGGGCCACTTCGGCATTGTCTTCCGGTCTGATCTCGCGAATGACAGGGGTGCTGGATTCCATAAATTAATATCCTATTTTTGCGCTGTGAATATACGGCAAAAATATATGTCAAGGGCCATTGAAATCGCTCGAAACGGATTGGGTCCTGCGGCACCGAACCCTATGGTGGGGGCAGTACTAGTTCACGACGGGCAACTAATCGGCGAGGGTTTTACGAGTCCCTATGGCGGTCCGCATGCCGAGGTGAATGCTATCGGTTCGGTAGCCGATAAGGCACTCTTGAAAAAAGCTACCTTATATGTGACCTTGGAGCCCTGTTCTCATTTTGGGAAAACTCCGCCTTGCGCCGATCTGATTATCAAACATAAAATTCCGTCTGTAGTTGTCGGACTCTTGGATCCGCACGAGAAAGTAGCCGGCCAAGGTATTGCAAAACTTCGGAATGCAGGTGTTGACGTCATTACGGGAATACTGGAATCCGAGTGTCGCGATCACCATAAGCGTTTTTTGACATTTCACGAAAAAAAACGCCCCTATATCGTTTTGAAATGGGCCGAAACTGCGGATGGTTTTATAGCTCCAGATACAACGGAACGCAATGAAAATCCGGAACCCTATTGGATCAGCAATTCATATTCCCGACAATTGACACATAAATGGCGGAGCGAGGAACAGGCGATTTTGGTGGGTACGAATACGGTATTGGAAGATAATCCGAAACTGGATGTACGGCAATGGACAGGAAAAAATCCGCTTAGGGTCGTACTAGACCGGAAATTAAGGATAAATGGGGATTACCATGTGTTAGATGGCAGCAATCCCACCCTGATCCTCACCGAAATCGCAGAGGCTTCGCGCTATTATGAAGGCATCGACTATCGGATATTGGATTTTTCTAAGGATGTAATATCGCAAATTTGCAGTATCCTTCATGAAATCAACATCTTGAGCGTTCTGGTCGAAGGGGGCGCACAGACTCTTCAAAGTTTTATCGATGCCGGTCTATGGGATGAAGCCCGCATTTTTACAGGAACATCCTCCTTTAAAAAAGGAATAGCCGCACCCCACTTATCCGGAAAAATAGTAGCTTCTACACCTATCGGTTTGGAAACTTTAAAAATCCATTACAATGATTAAAAACATCATCTTCGATTTTGGCGACGTCTTTATCAATCTTGATAAACAGGTTATCTACCGGGAAATGGTAAAATTCGGGGGTACCGCCGAACCTACTCCTGAAATCATAACGCTCAATGATACTTATGAGGTCGGTGGTATTTCTTCGGAGGAGTTTATCGAAAATCTGGGCCAAGTATATCCCCGAGCCAAATCTGAGGAAATTACACACATATGGAACAGCATGTTACTGGATTTTCCAGATGAGCGCCTAGAATTCATAGAGGCTTTGGCTGAAGAAGGCCACTATCGCCTATTTCTATTGAGCAATACCAATGCCCTCCACATTCCACATGTAGAAGATATCATGGGCAGCGAAAAGTTCCATCGATTCAAGAATTCCTTTGAAAAGTTCTATCTGTCCCACGAAATCAACTTAAGAAAGCCCAACCTCGAAATTTATGAGTTCGTTCTCAATGAAAACGGATTAAAGGCCGAAGAGACGTTCTTTATCGACGACACCCGGGAAAATACGGAAGCCGCTGAAAAATTGGGTATCCATTGTTGGAATCTACAGGTAGGTAAAGAGGATATCGTACAACTAAAATCCAAATTATAGCGTGATCTATTTGGCTCTGAGCGTTTTATCGTCCTCATTCATTTTTGTTGTATTCAAGCTGTTTACTCGATTCAAAGTCGAGACGCTTTTCGCCATTGTCGTTAATTATGTGGTGGCCTGCGCTGCGGGACTGTTTTTTTATAAGGGGGATGTTTCCCTTTCCGAAATTCCCGGAAAATCATGGTTTTTTGCAACCGTGGCATTAGGCTTACTTTTTATTCTGGTATTCAATCTCATGGCCACAACAGCGCAAAAAGTGGGTGTCTCGGTGGCATCGGTCGCTACAAAAATGTCATTGGTTATTCCCGTAATTTTTGGGGTTAGCGTATATCACGAAGAACTGGGGCCTTTGAAAGTTGTTGGAATCGTTTTAGCCTTGGCCGCCGTCTATTTTGCATCCGCCAAAGATACATCCGTCAACTTGCAAAAAACTTCCTTTCTACTGCCTTTATCGGTATTTTTGGGATCTGGCATTATCGACACAAGTATCAAGTATATTCAGGAATTCCATATTAGGGAAGACGACTATCCCATTTTCTCGGCGACCGTGTTTGCCGCTGCGGCCATGTCTGGTATTCTATTTATCGGCTTTAAATCGTCTAAAAAGCGAGTTAAAATTAATTTCCGGAATATTTTGGGAGGTATTGCCCTAGGGGTTCCCAACTATTTTTCAATCTACTTTTTGCTCAAGGCACTGCAACAAGATAGCTTAAACAGCGCCTCTGTTTTTACGATCAACAATGTGGCTATCGTCATGTTCTCTACCCTTTTGGGTATCGTGCTTTTTAAAGAGCATATCAGCGCCAAAAACTGGGGCGGCATCGGGCTGGCGGTCATAAGTATTTTATTAGTCGCCTTTTTCTGATGGATATCACTTCTGATACATATACATTGAATGATGCCGACGAGGTACCGCAATTTTTTGATGGTATTTAGGGAATAGAAATATAGGACACCTCTACATTTTGATTTTGTCCAAAACATAATCCGGACATTTGACCGGACGTTTGGTATGCTTGTCCAAAAACGCCAAAACGGTATTAGCTTCCGCTAACAATTCCTGCTTTTCATTGTAAATTTTATAGTTGAATTCAATCTTGACCAGTGGCGTTCTTTTGAGCTGGGTTTCAACGGTAATAAGATCGTCATACAGGGCTGATTTTTTAAAATTTATATGTAAAGAAACGACAGGCAGCATAATACCACTTTCTTCCATACTTTTGTAAGAAATTCCGAACCTCCTCAACCACTCGATTCTTCCCATCTCCAAGTATTGCGCATAGTTGCCATGATAGACGACACCCATCTGATCGGTCTCTGCATATCGCACACGGAAAGAAATTTTGTTAAAATTCATCTAGTATCGGTTTAAAATCCTATATTTAAAAGATATGGATATAGGGTCTTCGAACATGGTGAAAAAAAAGGGTAAAATCAATAGACTTTCGATTTTTTTTTTAGCTTTTTTGTTCACATATTTGCCCATCCAAGAAAGTAAGTCTCCTCCGACGGATTTCGACCAACTGACGTTTTTTCTAACCGATAAATAAGTAAATTTTAACATGGGTGCGACTGCAAATTCCGTATGGAACAACTGTTTGGTATTTATCAACGACAACATTCAACCGCAGGCATTCAAAACTTGGTTCGAACCCATAAAACCCGTCAAGCTTTGCGACAGTGCTTTGAGCATTCAGGTACCCAGTAAGTTTTTTTACGAATGGCTCGAAGAGCATTACGTAAAACTTTTAAAGGTGGCCCTGACGAAAGAGCTCGGGGATACGGCGAAATTGGTGTATATCATCCGTATGGAAAACACCTACGGCAATAAAGAACCTTTTACCGAAAAAATACCCAGCTCTAACCGCGGGAATATGGGCGCCCAAGAAATGGATGTTCCCATAAAATCTAAAAACCCGCAGCTGAAGAATCCCTTCGTGATTCCGGGTATCCGCAATATCAAGATCGAATCACAATTAAATCCCAACTATAATTTCGATAATTTTCTGGAAGGCGATTCGAACCGTTTGGCGCGATCAGCCGGTATGGCTGTGGCCAACAAACCGGGCGGTACCTCGTTCAATCCGTTACTGGTATTCGGTGGTGTCGGTCTTGGCAAGACCCATCTGGCCCATGCCATAGGAGTCGAAATCAAAGACAAGTATCCAGAACGCACCGTACTCTATATTTCTGCCGAGAAGTTTACCCAACAATATATCGAATCGGTCAAGAAAAACACCCGAAACGATTTTATCCACTTTTATCAGTTGATCGATGTGCTGATCATCGATGATGTACAGTTCCTTTCCGGGAAGTCGGGTACACAAGATGTATTTTTTCATATTTTCAACCATTTGCACCAAAACGGAAAGCAGGTCATCTTGACATCCGACAAGGCCCCCGTCGACATGCAGGATATCGAGCAACGGCTATTGTCCCGATTCAAATGGGGGCTTTCCGCCGAATTGCAGAATCCCGATTACGAGACCCGGGTGTCCATTCTGAAAAATAAGCTATACCGCGACGGAGTTGAAATGCCCGATGATATTATTGATTATGTGGCCAAAAATATCAAGACCAACATTCGTGAACTTGAGGGTGCCGTTATTTCACTGATCGCCCAGTCTTCGTTCAACAAAAAGGAGGTTACCCTTGAACTCGCCCAGCAGGTCGTTGAAAAATTCGTCAAGAATACCAAGCGCGAGGTATCGATAGAATATATTCAAAAAGTGGTCTCCGACTATTTCGAAATGGATGTGGCCACCCTACAATCTAAAACTCGCAAAAGACATATTGTACAGGCACGCCAATTGGCCATGTTCTTTGCCAAAAAACTCACTAAGGCCTCGTTGGCCAGTATCGGTTCACAAATCGGAAAACGCGACCACGCCACGGTATTGCACGCCTGTAAGACCGTCGATAACCTGGCCGAGACCGATAAGCAGTTTCGTAAATACATTGAAGATCTTCGTAAGAAGTTGTCATGATCACGGATAATCGCCTATCTACGAACGATAAAACATATAAAATTTGGCTTAGAAATTGAAGAGGCATTAAAAATTCAAAGTTCAATCCCTACTTCGTTGCTGTTCAAGGTAAAGATTACATTGAACATACTGCAAGGCGCACTCACCTTACTGGACTAATAGATTTGTACTTTAAATTCTTGGTCTACAATTTTCATCGGCAATTTTAACCTTTTATTTATTGGGTTTGCCCTTTTAAACGCCTCTTTATTCCTTCCATTGACCTATTAAAGTCAAAAAGATCTTTTTATGAGATATAAAGTGTTAATGGTATGTCTTGGAAATATCTGTCGGTCGCCTTTGGCCGAAGGTATTCTCAAAAGCAAAGTTAATCCCGAAGCCGTTTTTGTCGATTCAGCAGGCACGGGCGGTTTTCACGTCGGAAATGCTCCCGACCCCCGTTCCATTGCCGTTGCCCGGAAATATGGACTAAACATCGAAAAGCAGCGTTGTAGAAAGTTTCAAGTGCCGGACTTCCAGAAATTCGACGTAATTTATGTCATGGATAAAACAAACTACGATAATATCGTTGCCTTGGCTCAAAACAATACCGATATCCAAAAGGTAAAATTACTTTTGGAGGAAGTCGATTTGCCTGAAAAACAAGTCCCCGATCCATATTATGATGAAGAGGATGGCTTTGAGCATGTGTACCACCTTATTGATCAGGCCTGCGATGCAATCGTAAAAAAAATATAACCGAACCTAATTCATGGCAAAGAAAATTAATGGTACTGGAAAACTGTATTTGATACCCGTTACCTTGGGCGACACCGCACCCTTGGAGGTTTTACCCATTTCCATTAAAAAGGCCATCGAACGCATTGACTATTATATTGTTGAAAACGAAAAGTCCGCGCGTCGTTTCATCAAAAAAATAAGCTCGGGAAAGTCCCAATCCGCCCTTCATATATCGGTCTTGAATAAGTTTACGGAAGCACAGGAAATTCCTAGTTTTTTGACGCCCGGTTCCCAAGGCCATGACATCGGTATCATTTCCGAGGCCGGCTGTCCCGGTATTGCCGATCCAGGTGCCGACGTAGTGCGGATTGCTCACGAAAAAGGCATTCAGGTTGTTCCCTTAGTCGGCCCTTCTTCGATAATCTTGGCATTAATGGCAAGTGGAATGAACGGACAGAATTTTGCCTTTAACGGCTATCTGCCCATCGATACGGCCGAGCGAAAGTCAGCTATCAAGCGTTTGGAGAAAATTTCACGGGATTCGGGCCAAACCCAACTTTTCATAGAAACCCCCTACCGCAATGACAAGCTGTTGGCGGAACTCATTAAAGTGCTGCATCCGAACACCCGATTATGCGTGGCTTGCGATATTACACTTCCTTCTGAATACATTGCCACCAAATCTGTTACAGATTGGAAAATGACCAAAGTCGAACTTCACAAACGACCGGCAATTTTCATTGTTCAAGGATAGAAGGTGAACAACACTTCCTCAAAGGACTTTAAGATTACTTCAAACTAATTTTCAGTAGTTCGTTCGTAGTCTCAAGGTCGGCAAGACCTCAAATTTTTAGAATATCCAAATCGCATCAGTTTTGGTATACTGATACTGTACACCATCTCAAAACGGGCTCTAAATTGGGCCATCCCACATAAATCCTACTTTAAAAATGAAGTGGAACCTTTCAAAAGGTACATTTTTACGTGCTTTATACATTTTTATTGTCTAGTTATACAAAACCATATGGTACGGCCTAGAATATTTTAGAGATTGCAATCATTGAACATCAAAGTTTTCCCTCCATTATACTTCTTACATCCCTCCGGCTTACTTTTCAAGTAAAATCCCCCACCTAGTTTTTTTAAAGTCTAAGTAATTCAGTCGTGGTACTGTTCAAATTTACTTTACCCTATTTTAATATTCTATATATCGCTTTAACACTTATTGAAATGAAAAATATTGTAATCATCGGAGCTTCAGGTCACGGGAGTGTGATTCTGGATTGTATTGAAAAGGAAGGTAAATTCAACGTTATGGGATTCATAGATTCCTTTAAGGAAAAAGGAGGAAAACAAAACGGATACGAACTACTGGGAAGCGAGCACGACCTTCCGTACTTGATTGACATGTTCAATTTGCATGGCGGTATTGTGGCCATTGGTGACAACTGGACTAGAAAGAACGTTGTGGAGAGAATCTCTGAGATAGCCCCAAACTTCAAGTTTATTACATCGATCCATCCAAAAGCCGTAATCGGGAAGGATGTACAAATCGGAAAAGGCACCGTAATCATGCCCGGAGCCATCGTAAATGCCAATTCTAGACTGGGAGATTTTTGCGTTTTGAATACGAATGCAACACTTGGGCACGACAGTTTTATGGATAATTTTTCCAGCATGGCATCCGGTGTCACTGCTGGAGGCTGTTTTTATCTCGGAAAATTTTCCGCGGTTTGTTTGGGGGCCAATATCATAGAGAATATTAGGGTTATGGACCATACAGTTATCGGTGCGGGTTCTCTTGTAATAAAAGATGTTAGGGGAAGTGAGGTAGCCTATGGATCCCCCGCGCATAAAGTGAGAAAAAGGAAAGCTGGCGAACGCTATCTCAGCGGGGGTAAGCGCAAGACTCCCAAGTTGTCATTAGTAGCCCGCAACATGTGACCCATCGTTTCCATGCGGGGAAGCTTTTTGTTCCATCATACCTTATGTATTTGCAGTAAATATGTGTCAAATATACTTTTGTAGCTACGCTAATGTTCCTTACGAATTATTGATTGCTTTACCCTGAAAACCAAAATATTAATCTGGAAAGTTTGTAAAAAATATGCAGTTCATCGTCATTTATTTGTTGTTCGAAGATTAATTTAAAATATATCAAAAAATAGAGATATTTTTATTGAAAATCCCTCTTCATTTTATTTTATTTTCCCCCGAAAAAATACCTGCTTTGCAGGCAATCATTTTCTTTTTTCTTAGTCTGAGTGCAAACTCTGGCCGCGATTTGTTTTGGTTATGTAATCCTTTTGTCCATCGGTATTAATCACCAATCGGCATTTTTCCCCTATATCTCCCCCAATGGATAAGGCTTTAAAAACCTTTTGACAAGGCGATATATTTTAATAAGAAGCTTATGAAATCAGTACCATTACTACTTTTAGCAATGTGCCTAATAAGCACTCAGATGGGGGCCCAAAACGCGCATACCCATGCCAATGCCGCTTCTATTGAAAATGAGGCCAACTCCGTAACAGGTTGGTCGGGCGGAGCCGTAATTTCTTCGGATGCCTCAGAGTCGCAACACGGAAGTTTTTCTATAAGAGCAGTTTCAACCGCTTCGAACGGTCGTACTTTGACGTATACCTACAATGCGCAGATCGGGGTACAATATACCATTCGCATTTGGGCAAAAGAAGGGCCACAGGTTTCCAATCCCGCAGCTCCAGCTTTTGCCGTATGGTCCGGAATGACCGGATTTACGACCACTTTGATCCGTGGAACCGATTGGGCGGAGTATGTGTTCAATGTCACGGCTACCTCGACTTCACCTCTGATAAGAATTTATACGAGCAATGCAGCCACGAGTTCCACGGCAGGAAACACCATCTTTATAGATAACGTATCCATACTGCGAGTGAACTCCGATTCCGCGCCGCCGAGCGCGGTCACGACGCTGGCGGCCACCGGCACGACCGCCACGGGAACGCAGCTCTCCTGGTCGGCCTCCACCGACAATATCGGTGTCACCGGCTACCAAGTGTTTCGGAACGGGACGCAAATAGGGACCCCGGTGGGCACTGCCTATACGGTCACCGGTCTTACGCAGAGCACCTCATACGCATTCACAGTAAGGGCGGTCGACGCCGCGGGCAATGTCTCCGCCGCCGGTAATACGGTCAACGTCACCACCACACAGGGCACTGACTCCGCGCCGCCGAGTGCGGTCACGACGCTGACGGCCACCGGCACGACCGCCACGGGAACGCAGCTCTCCTGGTCGGCCTCCACCGACAATATCGGTGTCACCGGCTACCAAGTGTTTCGGAACGGGACGCAAATAGGGACTCCGGTGGGCACTGCCTATACGGTCACCGGTCTTACACAGAGCACCTCATACGCATTCACAGTAAGGGCGGTCGACGCCGCGGGCAACGTCTCCGCCGCCGGTAATACGGTCAACGTCACCACTCAAGGATCCGGCGGAATAGTAGATTACACTTCCCAAAATGCAAATTTGGCCTCGGTCGATTGGCAAGCCAGAAATGTATTCGCCGCCCAAACTTTGGGTATAGGGACTACCGATACGCAGGGTTATGCATTGGCCGTCGCCGGAAATGTTTTGGCGGAGAGCGTTAAAATAGCATTACAGACGAATTGGCCCGATTATGTATTTGATAAAGATTACAGCCTTTATTCACTGGAAGAAGTGGAAAGATTTATAATCGAAAAAGGGTATTTACCGGGTTTGCCCAGCGCAGATGAAGTCAAGGACAACGGAATTGATGTGGGAGAAATGAATGCCCTACTATTAAAGAAAATAGAGGAGATTACTTTATATGTAATACAGCAAGATAAGAAAATAAAGGAACTTGAGAAAAAGGGCAAGAGGCTTGAGTTCTTTCACGTAACCCCAGAACAAAGAAAAAGGAATAAAAGCACTTATTAGTCTCAAGGCAAACCACAATTCTACTCCTATGAAATATTACGTGTTTTTTGTATTGGCCTTTCTTGCATTTGAGATTCATGCCCAAAGCATCCGTAAGAATTATCAAGAAATGACAGTTGCGGAAAAAAGCGCGCTCGTCAATGCGTTTTACCAATTACGAACAGGCCCGGATTTAATCAGTGACCTTGCCAATTTTCATAGTGATAATTTTAATTTTGGAATTTCACCCCAACCGGACATTCATTTTAACTTGCCCGATGAGCCTGAACGTCAAATTTTCTTTGCCTGGCACAGAATGCAGATGTTAGAGCTAGAACGGGCCATGCAAGCTATCGACCCGAATATCAGTATTCCGTGGTGGGATTCTTCGACAGATCAATCTCCAACGTCACCTCTATGGGCCCCCGATTTTATGGGCCAATTTAATACCGCCTGGGCGTTGAACAGGAACTTGGGAGGAAATGGCCCATTGCCAACCCCTACCGTAATTTCGACAGTACAGAATACAGGCGATTTCCTCGTATATTCCAATGATATGGAACGAGGAGCTACACATAGGGGTGCCCATGTTTGGACGGGTGGGGCGATGAGTACGCCACTTTCCCCTAGAGACCCTATTTTTTATCTTCACCATACCTATATCGATAAACTTTGGGCGGATTGGGAACACCTACATCAAGGGGAATCTTCCTTTATAATTAGTTCCATGCTACGATATGATGGCACGTATGTTTTTGACGGCTCAACCCTCCCATCTGTAGATCCGAATGACCTGATTACCAGCAACACCCTAGGCGTCTTTTATGCAGAAAATCAAATGGCAGAATTGTTTGGGTACACCGTGAACAATGCGTACAATCCCGTAGAAAGTTTTTATTATCAATATACCATCGAAGTGGGTAATGGTTTTATGGTGCCTTCCGGTGCCAACTGTAAAATAGAATCTGTCAATGAGATAAGGCTTGTTCCTGGTTTTGAAACGGCTGCCGGTGCCTTATTTGTGGGTAGTATAGACACTGACAACGATATTTTACCCAAAGCACTACTCTTAAATACTGGAATTGCAAGAAGTCAGAACCCATTTGAATACGATGCGGCAATTTTGGATGTAAACGCCTATGATCTGGTGGAATTTATGGTTAACAACATAGCCATAACCTATTCACCCAATCCGTTTACAGATATTATTGGAATACAAATGGATAAGAGAATCCGTACTTCTACCGTACTAATGTATAACCTGTCGGGGAAAATCGTAGCATCAAAATCTTTTAATAATAAAGCCTATTTAGAAATGGATAACGTAACCGATTTACCAATTGGGTTCTATGTCATTGAAGTGATCGCCGATGGGGAAACGGTACTGAGAGAAAAAGTGATCAAGAAATAATATGAAATTTAGAATAATCTCTTGCTATTTTCAGCTTTTGGGCCAAGCTGTGTACGAGGCAACATATATTTCTCCATAAACAAGCCTTTGTTTCTAAAAATAGACTGGTTGTCAATATCCCGAATTGGAAGAAGTACATCCTTTGACGCAAATACAATAGGGAATCATCATTTTCGGATTACCCGAAACATCTTGTACTTCCAGTTCAAACTGCCTTAAAAATTCCCTACGCAATGCGGTAGAAGCAGCTCCTTTATGCGCTGCGCCCATGACCATACTATGAATCCAGATATATACGTCATATCTGTATTGTGCCCCGGCCATATTGGCGGCGGCAGGCCTTGCACTCGTAGTATCGGCCTTTAGGGCCAAAACCGCATTAACGTAAGCGGCTTTCTCCGCTGTGCTCATTTTACTAATGTTCTTTCTAATGTTTATATCTATATTTTTTATGTATCACCGAGGATTTTTTAAGCATTGAGACTCGCAGCCGGTTTAGGCCCGATAACCTAATCCGTTGTACACCGGGCCTTAGTTTTTGTCATGCACCGATAACGCCAATACTAATATTTAACAGTCTTGAAAAAGTTTCAGGTTCGCCTTCGTTCGCGGGCGCATTTTCCATGTTTCCATGCTCGTGGTTATTTTTCTCATTAGGGGCGTTGGGGATATAGGTACCTTCTACATAAATACCGAAATGATAGGTACCCGGCACCTCAGTGTCTTTCACATGAACATGCAAAGGCCCGCCCTCATGGCTTACTACTTTAACCTCGCTATCCTTGATAAATTCCAGTCCTTCTTTTTCTTTTTCTAAGTGGCCTAGTATAAGGGCTATATCAAGTTCGGATTTACATTTTCCATCTTTCTTCCCGTCATTCTCCCGCTTTGGATGTTCGATTTTTTTTAGTATAATGTCCACTTTATCCTTGGGCAATAGTTTTTGAATATCAAAACCTGGTGCGACCATTCGGGCAAATCCGCTTAATTGGTTTACTCCGCCTATCATGGCTTGCATGTTTACCATAATATTCAGTTCCTCTCCTGATTTGATTACCAAGCTCTTGGGGTCAAGTGTTACTTTCAGATTGGTGCGCGAATAGATGTTCACCGTAATATTGCAGGCATCGTTGTCGTTTCTATTGGAACTCAAGGCCCGCATATCCAACCCATGTTGGCTCTTGGTAAAAATATTCCTGACGGCCGTCCTTTTTTTGGGCTGGGCAAGGAGACGCGAATACCGATGGCCCCTTATAGGTCCGGCTGCAACGGGGAACATCAATTCCCCCAGCATCTGCATCACCATTCCGTCTATATTTTTGGCTTTGTAGGCGATCATGAGCTCCCATTTTCCGACCCAGCAATGCTTTGCGGTATTCCCCCGTTGCACCACTACCGTCAAACGCCCATCGGAGCGCTTGGCAGTAACATGGGGGGAAGGACAGCAATGATGGCAAGATTCCCCGTGTCCATGCGCCATATCATCTCCATAGAGCACATACCCATTGGGGCCATGCAACATAAATTTCCAATTTCTGTCCTCAAAATCCATTCCCTGGGCGGTTATAAAAAAGGAATCCTCGGCAGAGGTGGCATCAAAATAAAGATGGGTATGCTCCCCGGCAAAAAGTTCGATGACGGGATCAAAAATAGTCGTAAAGCCAATAGCTGCAGCTAATGAATTCGAAAAGAACTTATCGATGGTACCGGCATTTTCCCCGTGGAATATCTGCTGTGAACCCAATATTTGCCCCTTGTTCCTCATCGTCTCCAAGGTAGTATAACTTACATCGGCCCCGGTACCGAAACCCATCGCAAAGATGGCCGTTCTGCTAAAACTGCCGTTTGGGATGGAGTTCATGGGAGACCCGGAGGTTCGTACGCCATCGGTCAACATGGCCAGATAGCGCCGTTCATCGCCGGGGTCGCCGCCGAATGGGGTTTCCACCAGGGTATTTTGCACATCCTGAAGCGCATCGGCCAAGGGCGTGCTCCCCCCAGGGGTTACCGAGGCAATATTAGAATCAAAAATCGATTTGCTAAAACTGCTTCCTGTTTTAATCAGTCCATAATCCGGAGCACCAAAGACGGAGTCAAAATCATTAGCGATTAAACTCCGAAAAGTCTTTACACCGGCCGTCAAATAGATTTCGCCACTGGCCTGGGCGGTTTCGGCATCCTGTAAAAATGCGGACACTCCTCTTTTGGCGGCTTCCCATTTGGTGACATCAGCATCGGTAACGACCATGGGATCGGGCGTAAGGCCGGTCATGCTGCCGGTACGGTCAAGCCCTATGCCCATTATGGGAATGGTATCGTAGGTATAATCGAATTCGTTTCGGAAATCGAGGGTGTTTGCGTTCGTTTTTGCACCAGGCCCCGTTACCCAAGAAGGCATGGGCACGGAACCCGCAATGGCCGCATTGGTACCATACCCGGCCGCACCCCCCATCCAAGGGTACATTAAGTCGTTTCTACGGTGGTGCTGAAAGCCCCCTGCATTGGGATATTCGTTCATGTGACCGTCCGTTTGCCACATGGCCCAAAGCCGATCTACATTGGCGTGCACCAGATAAAAAAACGGGTCGAAAGGAGATGCCTGAAGAATCTGCATATGTCCCCCGATCCATTTATGCATATCGTTGTGCAATCGATGTCCCGAGGCTATTCCTGCACCCGCTTCCAAGGCGCCTTGAAAGTCCGGGAAGTTGGCCTTGGCAAGGGCCTGCTGTATATCGGCAGGAGAAGGCAGCGGTGTGGCTGCGGCGGCCCCTGTACTGCGTTTAAGCCCCCCACGGGCGTTTGTAGGAAATATATTGCTCAAGGTCCACCCGTCGAGCGATGCCGGCCACCAGCCGGGAGAAGTAGTGGTGTTCGGACCCGTGCCGGGCCTATTCACCGCAAAATAGCCCTGTTGTACCCGACCCCCTGTCGTTCCGTCAGGGCCCATAAAGGTATTGGTCATGATACTGGTGGGATCGGTCCAATCCCAATAGGGTACAGTTACACCAGCAACTTTGGTTTGCAGCTGCTGTTCCATATGGAACAAAAAATAACGATGCCAGCTCAAAAACGAGTACGCCCCCATACCGCCATGACCAAAATTAACGGTCGGGGATCCCGGCGCAAATGCCTCTTGAATCATCCAATGTACTGCAGCAAATTCGTCCCATTTACTATATCGTAGGCTCGCCAGGGCTCCCGGATTTACGATATCGGCCTTAAGCAAAACGCAGGCCCTCACAAAATTTTCCCTTTCGGAAGGAGTTAAAAACTTGGCGTTCTTTCTTGTTCCCATGATGTTTTTTTTTGGGTTTATGATTTTTCTTTGGGGGAACAATTGAGTTGGGGAATCCTAATCTTCAATATATTATGAAATAACCAGTTAAGATTCATTTGAGGATGAAAGAACCATAGTTCCCGTACGCCCAAGAATTTTAAATCCTGTGGCAATACAGGCAACTAACCATGGGACCTTGTTTTAGGAAACAATTCGAATTAAAAATCGTTATATTTTCTAATTTCCTTCACGCCTGCAATCGCGATGGTTCCTCTACTAAGTTACTGCGCCATTTGTTGATGACAAATTTCCGTTTGCCAGAAGAGAGCAACGGAATATCCTCTACGAAATCCAGCAGGATCTCTGCGTCCGTTCCCAGATGTTTCTTGAACTCACTAAGAATGTTCTTACCGCTATTGAACTCAGGTGATACGTTCAATTTGATCAAATACTTTTTTTCGCCTTCCTGAATAAACTGATACTGTTTTATATGCGGATATTTTAAAATATGGTATACCACGTAGGGTGACATCATTTCACCGTCGGTATCATATATCATATCCAATTTTCGCCCTTCCACCCTATCCAAGACGGGATACTCCATACCATTTTTAATACGGTAGTCCATCTGACCCAGATCACCGGTATCATATCTGATCATAGGCATACACTGGTTATATAGATCGGTAATTACGATTCGGCCACGCTCGCCGGGTGCAGCGGGCTCATCGGTATCCATATCCAATACTTCAACAAAATAACTGGCCCAGTTGATATGAAATTCATTACCAGTTAAGAATTGCTGAGCCAAGATTCCGTTTTCTACATTGGCATATCTTGAGACAACGGGAACGCCCAAATGCTTTTCAATACCTTTTTTTGTATCCTCTTTTAAAGTCTCGGAAATAGCAATTATGGAATTTATCCGCTCAATCGATGGTGCCGTATCGGAACTATCTAAAAAGATTTTCATTTCATCCAAGACCGAAGCATAGCATAAGATTCCCTTTGGGGTCGTGTCTTTTGACATTGTGTCGAAAAGGTGGTGCAAATCTTCATGGGATAATCGTGATACCGGATGCATATGCACGTTTTTTCTCCAGACCATCCAAGGGTTCGATGTATTGTATTGGTCCCAATGCCTAATGTAGTAAGATTTATGGCCTATCTCAAAACCAGCTTTTCGGTTAAAATAGGTAACGTCGGCCGAATGCCTGTCCCTCTTATTCTTGTCGTGGAATATTCTAAATGGGGTGCCGGTAGAACCGCTGGTGTAGACAGCATAATTTTTTTGATCCCTAAATATCGAAGACTTAAAATCATCGTAATGATCACGGATCATATTTTTGTTTATGACCGGAAAGTCGTTCAACGAGGAGAAGTTCGTAAACCTTTTATAAAAAGGAGTGGTATTTACCGCATGTTTCAAAAGTTTGCCAAGACATTCGGCCCTTTTCTTTTTTGATTCAATCGAATCAAAATTTTCCAGAATATTCTTGACATCCTTGTAGTGGGTCTTGATCTTGCTTCCCTTTAAAACGTCCAATGACCAAAACAATTTTTTCCTGAAAGTTTGTAGCATTTTCCCCGCTTTTGAATTAATTGAGATTACATAACTTCATTGGGGGCTTTTTTTACACAAGTTCTAAACAAGTAACCGATGAGCACTTCTTGCAAAATTCTAAATTATTGAACTGGAACATCAAGTCATATTCACCAACTACTTAATGTCATTACTATTGATAAAAATAACAAATAAATTAGGATCGACCGGATGAATTGTGTGAATGGTAAGTTTTACGGGATGAACTGCCTATTTTTATTTTTAAAGTCTACCAGTCCAATTTAAAAAATAAACCCCGATGTTGCCGTCGGGGCCTATCCCATCTTCATATGTACTAAAAATTGTACTGTTGCAACGAAATAGCCAAGTGCTAGAATCCGGTAAGGTAACTGAGCTTGTTTCCTGAGCCTCGTCGAAGGATTTGGAAGGGCAGCTGTGGAAGTTTTACCATACTAGTAGGTACACTTAAACCTTCGGATTGCGTTTCATAGCTATGTGTGATACATCGTATCCCGAAAACTTTTTCATGTAGTTAGCAATGTTGGTCCCGTAGCTGTCCGAAACGTCGAAGGCACCCCATGAACGCAGGTATCTTTTTACGTTACCGGCACCGGCCAAGTGGGCCGCAGCGAGCATACCGGATTCCGTAATCTCGATACCGCCGATAGTTGCACCGACGAAACGTTCGATATCCTTTCTGAGAATCCATTTGTTACGGGCTATGTTCGTGTGAAAAGCCTGTTCCTGCAAAATAGGATCGTTCAAAAAAAGTGTGGCATTGTAAACACCCATAAGCTGTAAGGTGCCTATACCAAATTGGTATTTGCCCAAGTACCCCAAGGTGTTGATCGTAAAGTAATTACCTCGAGACTCTTTAAAGGCCAAGGCTTCTTTAAAACCGATGTACGAGCTGCCCAAAAAGGGCGGAGCCATTAACATCTTAGCATTCAAGGTTTTGTTTTTGGGGAACAAAACCGCAGTAGGTTTGTTGACTTTAAGGGTTTCGGGCACTTTAACCTCTTCTTTTGGTTTGAACGCAAAACTCAATAAAATACTGGTAATGATCAGGGGAATCGAAACTCGAATCCACTTTCTCATATGTTGCTTTTCCTAAGACTTACGAAATTAAAGGTTCGCTTAGATTACTGGGGACAAAGATAAAGGCGTTTATATCCTATTTTATAAATGCTTTGTTAAAAAATGCGGGTTTTAGATGACCGACATTTAAATACGGATGAATTGCCTATCTCTTAATTTTCTGTTCATTCAACCATCGGATATACTGTACCTTATTACGGTTATGCTGCGCCGCCGTTTTCGCAAACATATGATATCCGAAATTCTGGACATCGGCGACCATATAATAATAGTCGTTTTTTTCAGCATTTAAAACCGCGTCAACGGCTGTGATATCGGGCATGGTAATTGGTCCCGGGGGTACCCCCGCATATTTATAGGTGTTATAGGGAGAATCCAATTCTAAATCTTTGTACAGCACTCTTTTAATAATGGTATCAAAATTTCCCGTACGTTTTTTTATGGCATAAATAACGGTAGGATCTGCCTGTAGCAACATTCCTGAACGAATGCGATTAAGGTAAAGCCCGGCGACCCTGGGGCGTTCATCGACCTTGGCGGTCTCTTTGTGTACGATGGCGGCCAAAGAAACTACTTCCGAAGGCGTCAAGTTAAGCGCTTTCGCCTTTTCCAAACGCTTTTGGTTCCAAAAGCGTTTGTATTCCTTTAGCATGCGATCTCTAAAATCTTCGGCCGAAGTATTCCAGAAAAATTCATAGCTGTTCGGAACGTACATCGTCAGTTTTGTATCATCGGTAAATCCGCTGGCTTTTAAAAAATCGGGGTCATTCAACGTATTCATTAATATGAGGCTATCGGGTTCCAGTTGAACGGCTATCCGTCCGGCGAGATCCGCCAAAGTTTCCTGGTTATTAAAGGCCACTTTTACAGGAAGGTTGTTACTACGGAGGGAGTTGATGATCTCATTGTTGTTCATTCCCTTTTTGATGGCGTACTTTCCTGCTTTGATATTGAGAATATATCCTTTTCTATCCGCCACTTTGCGAAACGAATCCATGTCCTGCAAAAGGGGATCCAATTGTTGTTTCACATCCTCAAAATTAGCATCCGAGGGAATAAATACATAGGCCTGTTCATTACTGAAACTGGTATTGGGCGCAAATATGGCATCGTAGACCATGTAGGCGAATATGCCACCTACCACAAGGCCGGCGAGAAGAATGAAAAGCAATATTTTTTTAATGTACATGAAGTTGTTGGGTTCGTGGTTACTAGTTTGTGATTCGAAAAAGTGACCTTCATACGCTGTACCTCATATTATGTACCTCGTACTTTGTTTTTTTAATAACTACCTACTGCTAGGTTAAGCCAAAATCGTTGTAAAATTCAATACGCCTTTCGGCTTACTTAACACTAGTACTTCAAGTCTTCAATTTTTGAAACAAAATTTCATCTTTATACCTACCATTGGAAAAAATCCAGTCTTTCTTTATACCTACCTCCTGAAAGCCCAACTTTTTAAAAAGATGGATGCTCGCATCATTCCCTACCAACACATTGGCAAATAATTGCCTCAAGGCCAAAGTAGAAAATGCATAATCCATCATAAGACGGATGGCTTCTGTACCTACTCCCTTATTCCTATTTTTATCCTCTAAAACGATGATGCCTATACCGGCCCTGTGGTTCTTAGGGTCAAAATCGAACAAGTCGATAAGGCCGATACCCTTGTCATTTTTATCACAGATACACAATCGCAATTGTTTTACGTCGTATATGTCGCGATGGGCATTGTCAAGATACTGCTTCAACACGTGCCGGGAATAAGGGGTCGTCGTACCGCTTATTTCCCAGACGGTCACATTGTTTTCCAGTTCGTATAAAAAGTCAAGATCATCAGTCTCTAGGGCCCGTAGACGTATGTGCTCTCCTTTTAAACTCAACATGTGACCTCGCCTTTGAATACCTGTTTTGCAGGCCCGATTAAATGGATGTTTCTGTAGGTGCCCCCATTTTGTTCAAACTCAACCATCAAGTCTCCACCCTGGGTCTTGACCGTTACCACATTTACTTTGGTTTTTCCCGTTTTGTGCATCGCCAAGGCCACTGCGGTAACACCCGTACCGCAAGACAGGGTTTCATTTTCTACCCCGCGCTCATAGGTTCGCACCGCAAAGGTCGTATCGTCGAGCTGCTCAACAAAATTGATATTACTACCGGATTTTCCATACAGTCCGTACCGTAATTTTCTACCTTCCGCAAACACTTCAAAATCGGCAAGACCCTTTACCAGTTGCACATGGTGGGGAGATCCGGTATCCAAAAAGAGACAATCTGGTTTTACCCTGATTTCAGAGACCTCTTGCATTTGAAGGCTTACCCGATCGTGGTCAATAGTGGCTTCATGTATTCCATCTACGGCGGTAAAAGTCGCGGTATCCGCAATAATATCCAAATACTTCGCAAAGGCTACCGTACATCTTCCCCCATTACCGCACATACTGCCCTCGTTACCGTCTGCGTTAAAATACACCATTTTAAAATGGGAAAGCGCGTCATTTTCCAAAAGGATGAGTCCGTCCGCGCCGATGCCGAATCTGCGGTCACATAGCGTTGACACCAACTTGGCATTGTTTTTGTAAAAAACGGATTGCCGATTATCGATCATTATAAAATCGTTGCCGGTACCTTGATATTTATAGAAAGGAACAGTCATAGTTTAAGAAACGACAAATATAAGGCATTATACTTTTTACTGTGTATAGCGCATCGGTCAATCTGGAAAAGAGCGTATTGCTGAAGGGATTTCGCTTTTTATTTTCTCACTATAAATTAGCTAAATCCAAGTTGCAAATAAAATTATCCCAACAAATTTAAAGAGCGAAATCACCATATGAGAGGGATTAGGGCTTTTTTGGTAAAAAATGTTTAAGAATTTCTTGGCAGTTAAAAAGCCGTTAAAGCGTGCCAAAAGAGAATAGGATTGTCTCTTAAAACCTTAATTTTAACATTATAAAATAACAAAAACATGAAAAGGATTGCAAGTACATTATTGGTCGCCGTTTTTGCGGGAGCGATTACTTTGGGGGCCTACAAATATTTCTTTGAAAACACCAAATACGCCGTAGTTTCCGACGACCCAGGTACATCGACGTTCCATACCAGTTTGACCCCTACGTCGCCCAATGGTTCGGGACTCAATGACGTTGATTTTACAACGGCTGCAGAACGCACCGTAAATGCGGTAGTGCACGTTAAAAACGTCTCTATCGGCAGGTCCCAGCCTTCGAATATCATGGAATTTTTCTATGGGCAGGGCAGCGGTCAGGAAAGGGCGCAGGTAGGCACAGGTTCGGGGGTAATCATCTCCCAAGACGGTTATATCGTAACGAACAATCACGTCATCGAGAATGCCACCCAATTACAAGTCACCCTCAATAATAATAAGACCTACGATGCCGAGCTGATCGGTACCGATCCAAATTCCGATATTGCATTGATTAAAATCGATACGGACAGAGATTTACCCTACCTCGCGTTTGGGGATTCCGACAATATCAAGATTGGCGAATGGGTCTTGGCGGTCGGCAATCCGTTTAACCTGACCTCCACGGTTACCGCGGGTATCATAAGTGCCAAGGCAAGGGATTTGCATATGGGCCGCAACCAATCGTTCATACAAACGGACGCTGCCGTTAACCCTGGTAATAGTGGTGGTGCACTGGTAAATACCAATGGAGATCTCGTTGGCATCAACACTGCCATCACGTCGCAGACCGGTTCTTACGTAGGGTATTCTTTCGCCGTACCTAGCAACATTGCCAAAAAAGTGGTAGACGATATTTTGGAATATGGTAATGTGCAGAAGGGCATTTTAGGAGTGAATACCATTCCAATGAATACGCCCTACGCCGCGAAAAAGGGGATTAAGGATATCGATGGGGTTTATATAGATGCGGTCGAAGAAAACACCGGTGCGGCCGATGCCGACCTTCGCAGTGGGGACATCATTAAACAAGTAGATAATATTGCGGTACATCAGTTTCCCGACCTGACCGGATATCTTTCTACCAAAAAACCGGGAGACGAGGTGAAGGTTACCGTTGATAGGGATGGCGAAAAATTGACCCTTCCCGTAATGCTTAGCGAGATACAGACCTTGGTGGTTCCTGAGATGGGCCTCGAGGTTAAAAATCTAACGGATAAGGAACGTAAAAAGTTTAAGATAAAATCCGGAGTACGTATTGTCGGGGTGCCCGAAAGATATCGCGGATACGGACTTGACGGAAAAATATTGTTGGCTCTCGGTGATGAGGAAATCAACGATATACAGGAGGCACGTGCCCTTTTTGGCCGGATTTCGAACTATGGAAAGACCGTTATCACCATGTTGAACGAAGATGGGGAACGCGAAAGATTGATTTTTCAATAAATAATGAACCTCCTTAAAATAAAAAAACGTCCTTAATTAGGACGTTTTTTTTTGGTGCCCACCTGCTAAAGGATAACCTTATGGGCAATTTTTTTTCTAAATTGAGAATATTGAATTACTTTCGTCCCCTAAATCAATAACGCAAAGACCCAACTTTACATGAAAGGTTTTAGAATACTACTGATGGCAGCGGCCTTGTTGACTTTTGGTCTACAATTTTCGCACGCCCAAGACGAGGATCAAGAGGAAGAGGTGTCGTTGGAAAGAGGTCCGATCGATAGTCAATTTGAATTTGTTTATAAACAATCGGGGAACTATAGAGCGGATGGAAAAAGATACGAGGTGGTACGCACAATTTCTTTGGACCAGCTTCGCCAAAATGTTTTAGACACCCTTAGTGGATTCAATACCCGCGCTGCTGAACTGAAAGCAACCATTGCGGGCCACGAATCGACGATTACTTCTTTAGAAAAAAAACTGGAGGATACCACGAATAGCCTCGCGGTCGTTACCGAAGAGAAAGACAATATGTCGTTCTTGGGCATTGCTGTGTCAAAAGGCACTTACAACGCTATTTTATGGACGGTCATCGCCGGACTGCTCATCCTTTTACTTTTCTTTATCTATAGATTTAGGAACAGCAATATTCTGACCCAAGAAGCCAAAACCAATCTTTCGGAACTGGAAACGGAATACGAAGACCATCGAAGAAGGGCGCTGGAAAGAGAGCAGAAGATAAGTAGACAACTGCAGGACGAAATCAATAAATACAAAAAACAGAAATAAAAATCAAAAAAGCTCCCTTCGGAGCTTTTTTAAGTTTACCAAAGGCCCTTATGCGCATTGATATCATCACCGTTCTACCGGAACTTTTAGAAAGTCCATTCGGGGCCTCCATACTAAAAAGGGCCATCGAAAAAGGATTGGTAGAAGTACATATGCACAACCTTAGGGACTATACTGACAAAAGCTACAACCAAGTAGACGACTATCAATTCGGCGGCGGTGCGGGAATGGTCTTGATGATCGAACCTATCGACAAGTGTATCGCCGCTCTGAAAGCGGAGCGGGATTACGATGAAATCATTTATATGACGCCTGATGGCGAGACCCTGAACCAAAAGATGGCCAACGGCCTTTCGCTATTAAAAAATGTCATTATTCTTTGTGGCCACTACAAAGGTGTTGACCACCGGGTCAGGGAGGCTTATATTACCAAAGAGATTTCTGTAGGCGATTACGTGCTTTCAGGGGGTGAACTTGGGGCTGCCATAGTGTGCGACGCCGTTATTCGCCTTATTCCCGGTGTACTTAACAATGAGACCTCCGCCTTGACCGACACGTTTCAGGATAATCTTCTCGCCCCGCCCGTATATACGCGTCCCTCAGAATACAAAGGCATGAAAGTGCCCGCAATACTACTGAGCGGCAACTTCAAAAAAATCGAGGAGTGGCGTGAAGATGAAGCCCAGAAGCGAACGGAACGATTGCGACCGGATTTAATGGAATGAAAAATTCAAAAGAAATACATTGCAGGTTCTAATATATCTCTTATTTTTGCATCCTGTTAATTCAACCTCTGACGAAAATCGTGAACGTTGATTTTAATATAACCATAAATCAAGTTCATGGATTCATTGATACAATTCGTAGAAGACGAGTTTGTTCCAAAAAAAGAGTTTCCGAAATTTTCAGCAGGTGACACCATTACGGTGTACTACGAAATTAAAGAAGGTGAAAAAACACGAACCCAGTTTTTTAAGGGGATAGTCATTCAGAGAAGGGGAAGCGGCTCTACGGAGACCTTTACCATTCGCAAAATGTCAGGCACCGTCGGGGTAGAAAGAATATTTCCCGTAAATATGCCCGCTTTGCAAAAGGTTGAAGTAAATAAAAAAGGAAAAGTACGAAGAGCACGTATTTTCTATTTCCGAGAGCTTACCGGTAAGAAAGCACGGATTAAAGAAATACGCTCGTAGCCTTATTTTAAGCGCATATACACGACCCGTCAGGATATCTATCTTGACGGGTCGTTTGTTTATGAACAATTGTTCATAACTTCTGTTCATAAAGTGTTGATTTTACATTTGGTAAATAATTTGGTAACTGAACTATTTTACACTATTTTTAAAGTATGATTAGGAAGGATGCTTGTCTAAAGCGGATTTTGAAATCATTATAAAGTTCACGTTCTTTATATTTATTGTTTAGTTTTTAGTTGGGTATACTGATTCTTAATGATATCATGACTACCAATTAAAAAACGAGCTTGGTGCCAAGAGGCTGTCGCTTTTTGGACAAAGACCAGGTGGATGTATCACTTGTTCGAACCTGTAAAACACTGGTTTTACACACAGAAACAAGCATATTAAAACAATGGAAAAGAAACAATAATTGGTCGTTTGGCGTAAAAATCAAGGACTGAAACTGTTTCAAACGTCAGGATGAGTGATGCGAATGCGATCAAGGATTGCCGATCTGTTTTTATACAGTGAAGAGAGTTCGCTAACTACTTCTTAAAAGCCATATCAATGTATTTATACAATGATATGGCTTTTTGTTTTACTGCGATTAAAATTACACCGCCATGCGACTTTTATCTTTCCCTTCCCAACATCACATAAAATTGTATATTTGCTCCGCTTAAAGCAAGAACTGCCTTTGAGTTTTTTCTTTTAGGACGTATTGAAATGCAATGCCCCTTATACTCCCGCAGTTTTACGGATTAAAGTACAAGACGAATTCCAAAATTAAAACCTTCATGTCCAAAATTTTCTACACCAAAACAGACGAGGCCCCGGCTTTGGCTACCCAATCCTTTTTGCCGATTGTAAAAGCTTTTGCACAAACAGCGGATGTTGACCTTGAAACAAAGGACATATCGCTTGCAGCGCGGTTAATCGCTTCTTTCCCCGACTTTTTGAACAACGATCAGAAAATCTCGGACGACCTTGTCGAGTTAGCGCAACTCGCCAAAAAGCCCGAAGCCAATATCATTAAATTGCCGAATATCAGCGCATCCGTACCCCAATTAAAAGAAGCAATCAACGAGTTGCAGCAAAAAGGTTACGCTTTGCCCGATTACACCGATGAACCCTCGAACGACGAGGAAAAGGAAATAAAATCAAGATACGATAAAATTAAGGGAAGTGCTGTAAATCCAGTACTTCGGGAAGGTAATTCCGATAGAAGGGCACCCCGTGCGGTTAAAAATTATGCTAAGAAAAATCCACACTCCATGGGCGAATGGAGCGCCGATTCAAAAACGCATGTCGCGACTATGAATCACGGTGATTTCAAATCCAATGAAAAATCGCTTACCATCGAGAAGGCTACCGATATAAAAATTCAATTGGTACAAAACGATGGAAAAACCATTCTTTTAAAGGAAAAAACTTCACTGTTGGCCGGTGAGATTATCGATGCCACGGTGATGGAAAAAAAAGCGTTGATGAGCTTCCTTCAGAAACAGCTGAAGGATGCCAACGAAAAAGGAGTGCTTTTTTCATTGCACTTGAAGGCCACCATGATGAAAGTTTCCGACCCAATTATTTTCGGCCATGCGGTCGAAGTATTTTTTGCGGACGTTTTTGATAAATACGAGTCCACTTTCAAGAAACTGGGCGTCAGCGCCAATGATGGACTCGAAAACCTATACCGCAAACTCGACGAATTATCTTCAGATAAACGCGAAGAAATCGAAAACGATATCAAAAAAGCCATCTCCGATGGGCCTGATCTCGCTATGGTCAATTCCGATAAGGGCATTACGAATTTACATGTACCAAGTGACATAATCATCGACGCTTCGATGCCCGCCATGATCCGCAATTCCGGAAAAATGTGGAACGCCCTCGGAAAAACACAAGATATTAAAGCCGTGATACCCGATAGCAGTTACGCCGATGTCTATTCCGCCACAATTGCTTTCTGTAAAAAACACGGGGCTTTTGACCCGACTACCATGGGTACGGTGCCCAATGTCGGGCTTATGGCCCAAAAGGCCGAGGAATATGGCTCACATGATAAAACTTTTGAAATCGGCGCTGCCGGTTCGGTCCAGGTAATAGATTTGGACACCGAGGCCGTGCTGTTCGAACGTTCCGTTGAAAAGGGCGATATCTGGCGTATGTGCCAAGTGAAAGACGCTCCGATCCAGGATTGGGTAAAGCTGGCCGTGTCACGTGCAAGGGCCACAAAAGATCCGACCGTTTTTTGGTTGGACGAAAATCGCGCCCACGATGCCCAGTTGATCAAAAAAGTAAACACTTACCTTCCGCAACACGATACCTCAGGTCTTGATATCCGTATTTTATCACCTCTAGAAGCTACAAAATTTACGCTTGAACGGATTAAGGAAGGAAAAGATACCATATCCGTAACCGGAAACGTGTTGCGTGATTATCTGACCGACCTCTTTCCTATTTTGGAAGTAGGGACGAGTGCCAAGATGTTATCGATCGTTCCATTGATGAACGGCGGTGGTCTCTTTGAGACCGGTGCTGGCGGTTCCGCGCCAAAACACGTAGAACAGTTCTTGGAAGAAGGACATCTTCGATGGGATTCCCTAGGGGAATTCTTGGCCTTGGGAGTATCGCTGGATTTTTATGGCGAGAAATACAACAATGAAAAAGCCCGTATTCTTGGGGATGCTTTGGATACCGCCACGGAAAAATTTCTCCTCAATGATAGGTCACCTTCTCGCAAGGTAAATGAGCTCGATACCCGTGGCAGCCATTTTTATTTGGCATTCTATTGGGCCGAAGCCTTGGCTGAACAAAATAAAGATAAAGATTTGAAATCTAGGTTCTCAGAGGTTTTCGAAATCCTGAAGGAAAACGAATCAAAAATAATCGGGGAGTTGGCGGCCGCCCAAGGTCGTCCACAAAAAATTGGGGGATATTATTTGCCTGACTCAAAAATGGTGGAGGAAGCCATGCGGCCCAGTAAAACCTTGAATGGGATACTTGCGAATATTTAGAGGATGCCCGATGCTAAAAAAATTGTCGTTGATGGATAGAATGACCCAAATCTTTCTTTTTATTTTTATCAACAGCTTCCTACTGGCCTTTCCACAACAAAAATTTACCATCAGCGGCACCGTTTCCGAAGCGGCCAGCAATGAAACCCTAATTGGCGTAACTGTTGCCGTCCCAGAACTAAGAACCGGGGTAACCACCAATGAATATGGTTTTTATTCCATTACACTTCCCGAAGGGGAGTATCAGCTGCAAATAAGTTATCTAGGTTTCAAAGAAGTAGTGCAGACCATCGGTCTCTCCCAAAATTTAAAGCTCAACATCAAAATGGAGGAGGCTGCCGAAGCACTGGATGAGGTCGTGGTTACCCAGGATGTGGAAAAAATGGATATTCGGAAACCTCAAATGAGCGTCAATACATTATCCGCAGGAACTATTAAAAAGATTCCCGTGATTTTGGGAGAAGCCGACGTTATTAAATCCATCTTGCTATTGCCCGGCGTGACGAATGCCGGAGAAGGCGCATCCGGATTCAATGTTCGGGGTGGTGCGGTAGACCAGAATCTCATTTTATTGGATGAAGCCATCATTTTCAATTCCTCGCATCTGTTCGGTTTTTTTTCTGTCTTCAATCCCGATGCTATCAAAGATATCAAGTTGTATAAAGGGGGAATTCCCGCACGTTATGGCGGTCGGGTCTCGTCGGTGCTGGATATTTTTCAAAAAGAAGGCAACAGTAAAAAATTCGAGGTCAACGGAGGTATCGGACTGGTCGCGAGCAGGCTGTTGGCAGAAGGCCCCATCGTAAAGGACAAGGCAGCGTTCTTGGTCGGTGGCCGATCATCATACGCGCATTTGTTCCTTCCGCTCTTCAATATAGATAATAAAGCGTATTTCTATGACCTGAATACGAAAATCAACTACAACATCAACGAGCGGAACAGTGTTTTTCTTTCCGGTTATTTCGGTAGGGACGTTTTTAGCATCAGCGATAGCTTCGTCAACACCTATGGCAATGCCGTTGGCAATTTTCGCTGGAACCATCTCTTTTCCGACAAGTTATTCTCCAACCTATCCCTCATTTATTCGGATTACTACTACGGTCTCAAACTTGATTTCGTAGGCTTCGATTGGAATTCCGGCATTCAGAACTTCAATCTGAAATACGATCTTAAGCACTATGTCAACGATAAGTTACAGATAAACTATGGCGTCAATGATATCTACTATCGGTTTAATCCCGGTAAAATTGAGCCCAGCCGAGCGGATTCGGGAATTTTGGAAGAGCAACTCATCCAAAAATATGCCAATGAATTTGCGGCTTACGTCGATGTAGAACATGAAATTACTCCGAAACTGAGCCTGAATTACGGCCTTCGTTTGAGCAACTTTATCCGTCTGGGGCAAGAAGAACTGAACGTATACGAAAATGATAATCCAGTAGCCTATGATTCTTCCTTATCCATATATTCCGAGGCCGACCCCATAGGAACTATTAATCCAGGTCGGGATGGTAGGTTGGCCACTTTCAATACTTTAGAACCGAGGGCCGCGCTCGCGTATACCATCAACGATTATAGTTCGGTAAAGGCAAGCTATACCCGCTTGGCGCAATACCTGCATCTATTGTCGAACACCAGCTCCCCTACCCCATTGGATGTTTGGACACCCAGCGGCCCGTTTATCAAACCCCAGCTTTTAGATCAATATGCCCTGGGCTATTTTAAGGATCTCAAAAATGGTGATTATTCCTTGGAAACTGAGGTCTTCTATAAGGATGTAAAAAACCGGATCGATTATATCGACGGGGCCAACCTGATTGCCAACGACGCGATTGAGACCGTAATATTAAACGGAAAGGCAAGGGCTTATGGCCTTGAACTATTGTTACGAAAGAACGAGGGGCGGTTTCAGGGATGGTTGGCCTATACCCTTTCCAAATCCGAACAGCGAACACCCGGTAGAATCGCAACCACCGAAAATGGACTCTCAGAAAATGAACCCGGCATAAATTTCGGTGAATGGTACAATACACCCTACGATAAAACCCATGACTTTTCGCTGTATGGCAGTTATGACCTGAACAAAAAATGGACCTTCAATGCCAACTTTGTGTATCAGACCGGACAGCCTACCAATTACCCCATTGGTCAATTCGAATTTCAAAATCTTACCGTACCTTATTACGGGGTGCGCAACGAACAGCGTCTGCCCGACTATCACCGTATCGATGTTGCGGCGACCCTTACCCCAAAAAAGAACGCCGGTAGAAGATGGCAGGGCGAATGGGTGTTCAGTATCTACAATCTGTACAACCGTCGAAATGCGGCTTCGATCAGTTTTAGTCGCAACCAAGACACGGGAGTTAATGAAGCCGTACGTACTTCGATTTTCGGTATTGTTCCTGCAGCAACCTATAATTTCAAATTCTAAGGCCATGAAGCGATATATTCTATTCTTTGTAGGGATATTCCTTTTTATCGGATGTGAAGATGTCGTAGAAATCGACACACCTTCCGAACCGCCACGACTTTCAGTAGACGCCCTAATCCGTATCGATGAGAGCGAGCCTATTACCAATGTCGTCGTCAAGGTGAATCTTACCAGTTCTTTTTTTGGAGATACCGAAGCTGCAGATTTGGATGAAATCAGCATTTTGAACCGCGATTATATACCCACGGGACCTTCAGATGAAAATTTTATAGCACTGACCAAAACTGGGGCCGGTCGTTATGAGGCCACAAAAAACACGTCGTTTTTCACCGACGGAACCTTGGAACTTTCAATCATTCACGGTGACACCCGCTATCTAGCGATAACCAAATACGTACCCGCTGTACCTATCGACAGTTTAGTACAGGGCGAAGGAGAACTGTTTACGGGTGACGAGACCGAAATACTGGTCGCTTTTACCGACAACCCAACCCGAGATGATTTTTATCTCTTTGATTTCGATTTTAATGAATATTTAGTTACCGATGACGGATTCTATCAAGGACAGACTTTCGAATTTTCCTATTTCTACGATGAGGATGTTAACCCGGGAATGGAAATCAAAATAGACCTTCTTGGTGTTGATGAAACTTTTTACAATTACATGAACCAATTAATAGTACAGGCAGGCGGTGATCAAGGCCCGTTTCAGACCCCCTCGGCAACCGTTCGGGGCAATATTACGAATGTAACGAGCAGCGACGATATTGAAAATCGTAACAATTTTGGACTAGGCTATTTTGCAGTTTGCCAGACGTTTAGTAAGTCGATTGTAATAGAATAATCTAAGTGGACCGTGTAGCGTCCGAATTAGGATTTCGCGATGACGGATGACAATCACTCCTGTGGCATCCAAAGAAGCCATAAATTTATCCGAAATTAACAGAACCCTCATAGTACCGCTATAAGCGGTCTAAAAATAAGTAATGAAAACGGATAAAGACCTGCTGGTAAAAGGATTAAAGTACATCGCATACACCATTGCGCTCATGTTCTCGGCACCGGTCGTCATCTATCAGGCGTTCAAAAATGAAGAACATGCTTGGTATTGGCCTGTGCTTATCGTAGGATTGATACTCGGCGTATCGGCAATAGCCATGGGATTTTACGGCATTAAAGTTATTCTTGATTCTTTATTTGGAAAGAAAGAGAAAAGCAGTAATCGGTAGCTCGTTCGGCCTATTGCTTCGCACCCGTAGATCCCCACTTGTCGGTAAGTTGGGCGTAATCGTAGTCTAAAACGGATTCCTGCCGTTCTAATCGGTAGGCTGCAAAAGCGCGTTGTAGAATGTCTTCGATCTGGTAGTCTTCATGAATACGCTCGGGATGAAATTGCTCTTTAAGGCTAATGCTAAATATGCTGGCGGTCGTATTATACCAAAAAGCGCGCCACCCGCTACGCAATTCCTTGACCAGATCAAAAGCGGTGGTACCCGTTTGCCGATAAATAAGCTTGACGAGAATCTGGCCCTCGGTACGCGTCAATTTCTTGAGTTCCGCTGAAAATTCATCCTCAATAAACTTTTGGACTTCCTTGGTGTAACGCTTCTGATGTCTTCTTTTCTTGATTTTAGTTATGCTATCGTTCAATTCGACCAGCCGTTCCGCCGCTAATTTGGCGTAAGGGTAGACCTTTAGAGTCTTTCTGCGAAGAATGTAATACCGCAGCTTATCTTTATAGGAGTCAAATTTGAGGTTTCCGAAAAGATAGACCTCGTCAAGATCGATGGAACTGCGAAAAATGGAATCCCCCTCGATAATAATCATGTTTTCGGTGGTGGAATCGATAGGTTGTTCCTCGACTTGGGCATAGCCCGACCAGCCGAGAATCAAAAAAAGTAAAGTACTATAAAACTTTTTCATTGGGGTTGTTGGAACAAAAGTCCTGCCAAAATTAACGATAAATAAACGCTCTTATTATCGAATTCCTCTTAATTTAAAGTGAATATTAGCTTTAACATTTTGCATGCTCTTAAACATACTCTAAGTTTGTGGGAAATAAGAAAAACAAATGGCCAAAAAAAATATACTGAACAAAAAATCACTGGATTTTTTCGAAAAATACCTGAATAATCCTTCCCCGACCGGATATGAATGGGAAGGGCAGAAACTCTGGATGAACTACTTAAAACCTTATGTAGACACTTTTATTACAGACACTTACGGTACAGCGGTCGGTGTCATCAATCCAGAAGCGAAATACAAAGTGGTCATCGAAGGGCATTCCGATGAAATTTCATGGTACGTTAATTACATTACCGATAACGGATTGATCTACGTCATTCGAAACGGGGGCAGCGACCATCAGATAGCGCCTTCAAAGTGGGTGAACGTCCATACCAAGAATGGAATGGTGAAAGGGGTCTTCGGGTGGCCTGCAATTCATACAAGGGATAAATCAAAGGAAGAAGCACCTAAACTGGACAATATTTTTATCGATATCGGTGCCAAGGATAAAAAAGAGGTAGAGAAATTGGGCGTGCATGTCGGCTGCGTTATCACCTACCCCGATGAATTTCAAGTCTTGAACAAGGATAAATTCGTGTGCCGGGCCATTGACAACCGGGCAGGAGGATTTATGGTCGCCGAGGTAGCGCGCTTGCTTCATGAAAACAAAAAGAAACTCCCTTTCGGATTGTATATCACCAATTCGGTACAAGAAGAAATCGGTCTACGCGGTGCGGAAATGATTACGCAGCGGATCAAACCCAATGTGGCGATTATCACCGATGTATGTCATGATACGACCACCCCAATGATCGAAAAGAAAACACAGGGCCATACCGAAATCGGTGCGGGACCTGTCATCTCCTATGCCCCCGCGGTACAGAATAAACTACGCGAGCGGATACTTGAAACGGCAGAGAAAAACAAGATACCCTTTCAACGCATGGCGGCATCCAGAGCTACTGGAACCGATACCGACGCCTTTGCCTACAGTAATGGAGGCGTAGCATCTGCCTTGATTTCATTGCCTTTACGCTATATGCACACCACGGTCGAAACCATTCATCGAGACGATGTGGAGAACGTAATCCGATTGATCTATGAAACCTTGCTGAATATCAAGGATGGGGAGACTTTTAGTTATTTTGAGGATTAGCGGTATAATAGGTAGAATTCCAACGAACCTTGACCAAACCATCCGCCTACGGCACCTCCCCTCAAAATTGAGGAGAGGCTTTTGAGTTAATTTTTTTTTCAATGGATGAACTTGTAGATATTCTCGATTCCGAAGGTAAATTTACCGGTAGAACCGGTCTAAAATCGGAAGCACACGAAAATGGCTGGTTTCACGCTACCGTGCACATTTGGTTTTTTACTTCGGATGGGAGCGTTTTAATTCAACAGAGGGCAAAGAACAAGGACGCACATCCCCTACTCTGGGATGTATCCGTAGCGGGGCACGTGGGCGCTGGAGAACAAATTGAAGATGCTGCAGTTCGGGAGGTAAAAGAAGAAATTGGACTTGAAATTATCAACGCCGATTTACAGGAAATAGGCATTTTCAAAGCGATTCATAAACACACTGAAAATTTGTTAGACTGCGAATTTCACCATGTATTTTTAGGCAAGTTGAATCTACCCTTGAGCGCATTGATAAAACAGGTTAGCGAGGTAGCGGAATTGAAATTGATTCCCCTTATCCGCTTTTCTGAAGAAACTTGGGGATTAGCCAATCTCGGCAAATATGTACCGCATGGGGCGGAGTATTACAAAACGATTATAAAGGCGGTAAAGGAACGATTGTAAAGGTTTTCAGAAGTAAGGTTTTTGGAATCGTCGAATTTTAGTTAAAAATCATCGGGGCAAGCCCCCCAAGGCAGTTTTCGGGACCTATTTTTCATTTCATGAGGCAAGGCTTAGGGAATTATACCCAATAGAGATTATAAGCGGGCACGAGAAAACTCCTGAATTTTATTGGTAAACAGGGGGGAAAAGCCTTAGAGTCTTCCACCAGCCCCCGCTTTATAACCGATATAGCTTACCCGTTTTTCAATTGTTGAATAAAATCATCGGGGTTTTTAAGGTCATAGGACTTTTGGTCCCCGCTGTCCATATGCTTTACCACAAACGAATTCCCCTTCAATTCCTTTTCACCGATTAAGATTACATAGGGAACATTACGGTTATTGGCGTACTTAAACTGTTTTTGGATTTTAGCATCCGATGGATACAAATCTGCCTTAATTCCTGATTTTCGTAGGGAAGTCGTCAGTTTGAGAGCGGCCATTGCTTCTTTTACCCCAAAATTTAAACATAGTACTTGTAAACTTTGGTCCAAAGTGTCAGGAAACAATCCCAATTCCTCCAAAACCAAATAGATCCGATCCAATCCAAAGGATATACCAACACCACTGACATCTTTAAGGCCAAAGATTCCCGTAAGGTCATCGTAGCGGCCACCACCACCGATGGAACCCATATCTACGTTTTTGGGAGCGGCTACCTCTAAAATCGCACCGGTATAGTAATTCAGTCCCCGGGCCAAGGTAACGTCTATGGAAAGTTTTGCGGATTGAAGTCCCAATGCCGCTACGGTTTCAAAGATATAGGCCAGCTCTTCAACGCCCTTGCTTCCTTCCTCGCTATCGGACAACAGTTCCTTTAAAGTGGATACTTTTGCGGAATTGCTTCCGGATAATGAGAAAAGTGGTTCGACTTCAGCGATGGAATCCGCTGAAATACCTTTGGTGACCATTTCCTTTTTTACGCCTTCCGCTCCGATTTTGTCCAATTTATCCAATGCGACCGTAAAGTCGATCAGCAAATCTTTGGCTCCGATTACTTCGGCAATACCTGCTAAAATTTTACGGTTGTTGATTTTGATGTCGACTCCATCTAGTCCTAGATCGGTAAAAACGGCGTCATATAGTTGTATGAATTCTACTTCCTGGAGTAAAGAATCTGCACCTACGACATCGGCGTCGCACTGGTAAAACTCCCGGAATCGGCCTTTTTGGGGGCGGTCGGCACGCCATACGGGTTGGATCTGATAGCGCTTAAAGGGGAAGTCGATTTCGTTGTGGTGCATGACGACGTAGCGGGCGAAGGGTACGGTCAAATCGTAGCGGAGGGCTTTTTCGGAAATTTTTGAAGTTAAAGAGGTGCTATTCTTAGTTGTATAGGTGGCATCATCCACCTTATTTAGGTAATCTCCCGAATTCAAAATCTTAAAAATCAAACGGTCCCCCTCATCGCCATACTTGCCCATCAAAGTTTCGGAATTTTCAAAAGAAGGGGTTTCAATAGGCTGAAAACCGAAGGTTTCGAAATGTCTTTTTGTAACATCGAATATGTAGTTGCGCTTTGCTACTTCTGCGGGCGTAAAATCGCGAGTGCCTTTAGGTATACTTGGTTTTTGTGCCATTTAAATAATTTGATGTACAAATATCCCTTCGATTACTCTCTGGGACCACTAATTTTTTTCATGCACGAAGATAACAGTTTACGACCTTCAAATAATAATGGATAGCGTTGTTTTCCCACAGTCTAAGAAGGAAGAACAAATAACTTGGGCTCTAAATTTCACTTTCAAAGTTTAATGCAACTTTCAAATCAGAATCCGCTTTGAGCTTTGAACTGTGAGCTTTGAGCTTTGAATCTACCATCGCAAGCATTAAACTCTCAATTTTTTCAGCAAAGCGGCATTGGAAACCCAAATTCATTTAGAAACTATTTGGCCGAGGGACCGATCACGTTCTCAAACCACTGATACAATTCCCCTTTCGTAATCACCGCACCCTGGTCGATTAACTTAAACTTATCGAGGTTAGGTTCTTCGGAATACGCCTTTGAGGCGGTCAGGTATTCCACAAAATCTGATTGCCAGTTTTTCTTAAACCAATCGAAGCCTATTGTGGTGGTCAGATCGATATCAGGATTCATTATTTTAACCGACAGCAGTTTCATTTCCTTTTCCTCACAATGAAATAGATGCATGTTCATGGCCGAAATATTTTCGAGATAGGCTACTTTACCAAGTACCCCTTCCCAGATCAAATCGCTAAAAACATCGATTTCATCCTCGGCAACGGCGGGTTTTTCCGCCTTTAACGTTTTCCATTCTTCACCAGTAATGGACTGTGTAGCCAGAAAGTTGATGAACTCCGGTTTCAATTCTTCCAACTGTTGTTGCGTGAGCCTTCTGTATTTCATTTCATAAACGTTCACAAAAAAGCCCTCCTGGAATTACGGGAAGGCTTATCTTATTTAACTTAATAGGGGTTACTTCTGATCAGAAACCACCTCGAAATTGAACTCGACGATGACCTCTCGGTGCAATCGGATATCGGCGGTGTAAGGCCCGGCTCTTTTAATAGCTCCCCCTTTAATACTGATAAATTTCTTATCGATTTCATGACCATCTTTGGCCAATACATTGGAAAGATCTGAAGCAGTAACCGAACCGAACAATTTGTCGGCGGCACCTACTTTTGCGGGTATCTTAATATCCAGTGTTTTAAGTGCTTCAGCAGTTTTATTGGCCGAATCAACGACTTTTTTCTCCTTATGGGCACTTTGGCGCAAATTCTCCTCCAATACCTTTTTGGCCGAAGGAGTCGCCATTGTGGCCATGCCACGTGGGATCAAATAATTTCTACCGTATCCGTTTTTCACGTCTACGAGGTCATCCTTAAAGCCCAAATGCTCTACGTCTTTTTTTAGTATAAGTTCCATCTTTGCTTTGATTATTTTAGTAAGTCCCCTACGTACGGCATGAGTGCGATGTGACGGCACCTTTTAATGGCCTGAGCCACTTTGCGCTGATATTTCAATGATGTTCCGGTAAGCCTCCTGGGCAAAAGTTTGCCCTGTTCGTTTACCAGCATCATAAGAAAATCGGGATTCTTATAGTCGATATATTTAATACCGTTTTTCTTGAAACGGCAATACTTCTTTTTCGTATTGGTCTCAATGTTCAATGGGGTCAAATAGCGGATTTCGCCATCCTTTTTCCCTTTCGCCTGTTGTTGTAGTGTTGCCATACTTTTACGCTTTGGTTTTTAACCTAGTTCTTCTTTCCTCTGCCCACGCGATGGCGTGCTTATCCAATCGTACCGTTAAAAAGCGCATAACACGCTCTTCCCTTTTCAGTTCTTGCTCATATGGAGAAACAACTTCGCCGGGGGCGGTAAATTCGAACAAGTGGTAAAAACCACTTTTTTTGTGCTGTATGGCATAGGCCAATTTTTTAAGTCCCCAATTTTCTTTGGTGACCATTTTGGCGCCATTCTTAATTAAGAAATCCTCGAATTTCTTAACTGTTTCCGCTATCTGTTCATCAGAAAGCACGGGATTCAAAATGAAAACAGTTTCGTAATGGTTCATATAATATATATTTTTTAAGTGCGCAAAAGTAAGAATAATTGAGACACATTACAAGAAAACTGGAATTTCTTCGTTCTATAGGAGTATAATCCTAAAAATCGAACTTTACCCAAATCTTAACCTATGTTCATTGTCAATTATAAAGAAAACACGACCGGCAATACATTATTTTGTAGTTGAAGGAGTTTTTTTTAGTATTTTGTCGATGATTTAACCCCACAAATCGCCCTATTTATGAAACTAAGAAGTATTATCGTAGACGATTCGTCTATGCAACGTATGGCCGTTGCAAAGTTGGTGAACAGTCATCCGCACCTTGCTATGGTTGCGGAATACAGCAATGCGATCGAGGCCAAAAACGGTATTAAAAATCATGAGATCGATCTTATTTTTCTCGACGTTGAAATGCCTATCATTAACGGATTCGACCTACTCGAATCGCTAGAAAACAGTCCACAGGTAATATTAATCACCGGTAAACCCGATTATGCGCTCAAGGCATTTGATTATGACGTAACCGATTATTTGCACAAGCCGATTACTTTGGCCCGCTTCGATGCCTCGGTCAAAAGAGCTATTTCGAAATTCGAGCAAATGCATCAGGTACAAGAAGACGAGGAGCATATTTTCGTCAAGAGCAACCTGAAAAAGCGCAAGGTCATCCTTAACGATATCAAATGGATCGAAGCGCTTGGCGATTACATCAAATTAGTAACGGACGAGGCCAATATCGTTATCTTATCGACGATGAAGTCTTTCGAACAGCAATTACCCGAAGATAAATTTCTTCGTATTCACAAATCGTATATCGTGAACTTGGAGAAAATCGAAAAGTTCAATAGTAAAAACGTCGAAGTAAGTGGACGGTCTATTCCTTTAAGCAGGAACAAGAAGACCGAGTTGGCCGAAGCATTGAGCAACGTCTAGCACTTCTACTTCTTTAAGTATAGACCGCTGTTTCCTGAAGGAAATGGCGGTTTTTTTTTGATTACCCCTCGACTGCCAGCCCGATATGTCATTCAAGCGCGCGCTCGGGATGACAAATTAGGCTATTTGCTTAATCTTAAATATGATCCACATTATAAATTACCCGCACACTTCGATACTGGGATACCGAGTTGAACGATTTTTCGATTCGCTTGATCACCGTCTTGGTTTTTGGCAAGGATTGATTTTGGGGAATCTTGACCATCACATTCTTTAAGAATTGATTACGTATTCGAGCGACCGGTGGGTATTCGGGCCCCAACACATTAATGCCTAATGCATTTCGCAGTGCTTGGGCGAACCATTCGGCCGCCTCATTTAATCGGTTGTATTCCTTATGCTTAAATGTAATGCGGATAATACGGTTTTGAGGGGGATAGTTGTACTGCTCCCGTTCGTACAATTGCTCTTTAAACATACCTTCGTAGTCGTTTGTCGAGACCTGTTTTAAGATTTGATGGTAAGGATTGTAACTTTGGATGAGCACCCTGCCCTGTTTCTTTGTCCGCCCTGCCCTGCCTGCTACTTGTGTCAACAATTGAAAGCAGCGCTCGTGCGCCCGATAGTCAGGAAAGTTCAAGAGGGAATCCGCATTCATAATACCTACTAAGCTAACATTTCTGAAATCGAGGCCCTTGGTAAGCATTTGGGTTCCGACGAGAATATCCATCTCTTGCTGTTCAAAGGCGGTAATTATTTTTTCATAGCCGTGCTTGCCTCGGGTGGTATCGAGATCCATACGCCAGGTCTTGGCGTCGGGAAATAAGGTTTCCAGTTCTTTTTCAACTTGCTCGGTACCGAAGCCCTTAGTATCCAACGAAAGGCTTCCGCAGGCTTGGCAACTTTCCGGCAGTGCCATATGATAACCACAATAATGGCAGCGCAACTGTTTTTTGTACTGATGAAAGGTAAGGCTCACATCGCAATTGGAGCATTGGGGCGAATGGCCGCATGTCGTACATTCCACGATAGGCGCGTATCCGCGGCGGTTTTGAAACAGGATGACCTGTTCGCCAGCATCCAACGTTTCTTTTATTTCCTCAAGCAAACGTTTCGAAAAATGGCCTTTCATCCGTTTTTTTCGGGTGTGCTCCTTAAGATCCAAGAGTTCTATCTCTGGCATGAGTACGTTGCCATAGCGGCGTTTTATTTGGGCATAGCCGTATTTGCCCGTTTGTGCATTAAAAAAACTTTCAATGCTGGGCGTGGCCGAACCCAGTATAATATTGCTTTGGTGCAGGTTTGCCAGTACAATAGCGGCATCGCGGGCGTGATAACGCGGAGCAGGGTCGAACTGTTTGAAAGACCCCTCGTGCTCCTCGTCGACGATGATCAAACCCAAATCGGAATAGGGTAAAAACAGGGCGGACCTTGCCCCGATAACTATCTGTGCCTTTGGTTTTTTGGCCAAAACATTGTTCCATACCTCTACTCTTTCCTGTATGTTGTATTTGGAATGATAAACGGATACCTTCTCTCCGAAATAATCTTGCAAACGGGAAATCAACTGGGTTGTTAACGCAATTTCCGGCAAAAGATAAAGCGCCTGCTTGCCCAACCGGATGCATTCCTCGATCAATTTCACATACACCTCGGTCTTTCCCGAAGAGGTGACGCCGTGCAACAATACCGTTTTTTTATCCTCAAAACCTCGGGATATATCCTTGAAAGCCTGCTGCTGATATTGGTTTAGCTCCTTAAGGGCGAAATTCTCTTCTTCACCCTCATACTTTACCCGATCGGTTCGGATGAAATATTCCTCTAGAATTTCCTTGTCCACCAAAGATTTGATGACCGCCTTTGAACCTCCGCTGGTTTCCTCGAGCTCCGAAACCTTTATGGGTTTTTTTTTGACCGCTTGCAACTGAAAAAGGGACAGTACGACCTGACTTTGTTTTGGGGCGCGGCTCAAGGATTCCAACAAAGCTTCCAATTTTTCTTCGGATAGATATTTCGTATCCAACTTGACGTAGCGCACCAATTTCGGCTTATACTGCTCGTACATTTCCTCCTTTAAAAGGATGACTTTCTTTTCCAGCAACCGATTGAGAATGGGCAGAATATTCTTTTTATCGACGATGGAATTTACTTCATGAACCTTAAGGGTGGACTGATGTTGTAGGGCCTCATAGACCAAAAATTCATCATCCTCCAAATCGCTTTCAAGGACCTCTACCCTATCGTTGCGCAGGATCAGGGTCTCACTTTCCAGTAAAAATGCACTAGGCACGGCCGATCGGAAAACTTCCCCCAATGAACACATATAGTAGTCCGCGATCCACTGCCAATGTTCAAGCTGATAAAGATTTACGATGGGATGTTCATCTAAAATCCGATGGATTTCTTTGGCCTCGTATACTACGGGTGGCTTGTTATGGACCGAATACACCAAGGCCGTATAAATTTTGGACTTCCCGAAGGGGACCCCTATCCGCATTCCGGGTCTTAAAAACTCCGCTTCCGACTTTGAAACACTGTATGTGAACAATTTTTCTAAGGGAATCGGTAAGATGACGTTGATGAAGTATTCCATGGCTTTTTTCGTCACCCTCCAACACGCTTCCACGTCTGCGTACGATAAATAAAGGCAAAATAGCCTCTAACCATGAGCTCGTTGGGGTTTTCGGGGTTTAGCCAAATCTTACAGCGAAAGGTCATGGCCTGTTGCGGGTCGAATAAGGTATCGCCCTTGTAAATGCCCTCACCTTTATGTTCGGCATCTTCTATAATGGTCATGCCCAAAACGGGTTTGTCTCTGCGGTCACCTTCACATTTTTCGCAGATAAAATTTTCTTTTCCCTCTTCAACTATTTCGATGACCTTACCATCCATCAAGCCCGCATCATCTTTATAAATATCGATAATGGCCTTCGGCTTCCCGGTACGGTCGTCAATGGTCTTCCACTTTCCGAAAACGGATTGTGCCTGCAGCGTAGGCACGGCTAGTATCAAAAAGCATATAATGACTAATTTATTCAATATCATCCTGTTTTTTATAGGTTTTCCGAAGGGAATTCAAGGTGGCGTTCAACTCAAAGCCGAGCAACAATATATTGGAATTTATCCAGATATAGACCATTAAAATCAATAATCCCCCCAAGGCACCGTACAATTCGTTGTACCGCGCAAATTTATCCACATATACACCAAAGAGATAGGAAGTTAACATAAAAAGTAAAGTGGTCATTAAGGCTCCCAAAGAGAAAAACCGAGCTTTTTTACCTTCAGCTGTTCCAAAATAATACAAGATGGCAGTAGTAAAATACGACAGTATGATAAAGAAAAGTATCTTACCGACCTGTGCCGCGATAATATCGCCATCGGTAAGATCGTAACCCCTCGTCTTCGATGCCCAAACGCTCAGATAGTCCAAAATATAAAATTCAAAATATACAAAAACGATTGCGCCGACAATCAGTAGAACAGAAAGAATGATACCAACCATGAGCGCGTAGAGGTATTGCCTGAAAAAATTACGTGTCAGTTCGACATGGTACGAATTTTCAAATCCTCCAAAAATGGCGTTTACCCCATTGGCCATTAAAAATATAGATATAAAAAATGCGGATGATAGCAGGCCGCCTTGCTTCTGGTCTTTTATCTGTTGGTAGATCTCATGGAAATAATCGCTGGTAGCAGAGGGTAAGAACGATTCCAAAAACAAGAGAAACTGAAAATCAAAATCCTCGGTTCCGACGCTTACATAGGGAATTACGAACGGGACCAAAGTCAGTAAAAAAATCAGTAAAGGAAAAAGGGCCAGGAACAAGCTGAAGGCAATCGAACTGGCGCGGGTGGACAAGGTGCCTTTTAAAATACCGAAAACGTAAATTTCCAGAAGATCGAAAAGTGAGAGACCTTCAAAAGCGGATAGCTTTATCCCCTTTAAGAAGCGCACCAAAACTTTGACACCGGGAATTTTATCTAATTTTTCCTCTACTTCTTGAGACATTTATACCGCTTTAAGGCTCAAATCCAAATTATAAACGGAATGGGTCAGGGCACCAGAAGAGATATAGTCCACACCGCATTCCGCATATTTTCTGATTGTCGTTTCGTCAATACCACCTGAGGATTCTGTCAGGCAGGTATTACCGATCATTTCTACCGCCTTTCGGGTATCCTCATAATTAAAATTATCGATAAGAATGCGATACACGTCTTCGAATTCTAGAATTTCTTTGATTTCATGCAAATTTCGGGCCTCAACGATGATTTTTAGATTGCGGCCAGTATCTTCGAGATACTGTTTTGTTTTCTGGATGGCCTTTGTGATGCCGCCTGCAAAATCGATATGGTTATCCTTTAGCATAATCATATCGTACAATGCGAATCTATGGTTCTCGCCGCCACCGATTTTGACCGCCCACTTCTCGATGGCACGTATGCCCGGTGTGGTTTTACGGGTATCGAGAATTTGGGTACGGGTACCATCCAATAACTTTACAAAGGCGTTGGTTTTGGTAGCAATGGCACTCATGCGCTGCATGGCGTTCAATACGATGCGCTCTGCTTTCAAAATGCTCCTTGAACTGCCGGAAACATAAAAGGCGATATCCCCGTATTTTACCGGTGAACCATCCGTAATACCAATTTCAAGTTCCAAATTTCCATCTATCCGCGCAAAGACCTGCATAGCAAAATCGATACCTGCAATTATACCGTCTTCCTTGACCAGCAATTTGGCCTTTCCCTTGGCCGATTTGGGTATACAGGCCAATGAACTATGGTCACCATCGCCCACATCTTCGCGAATAGCGTTTTCTATGATACGATCGATTTCTTTTTGAAATTGTGCTTCGGTAATCATGTGTGCGATTATGGGTTTGTGCTAAAGTAGTAAATTGTTATTAGGTTCTATGGTATTAGCCAGAGTTACACATAGAATTCACAGATAGAAAATGCGATAGTGATAGATGTACTTTTACGAAGCCAGTCGTGCGCTTGAAGGTAGGATTGCATACATTTTGGAATTTGTTGCTTGAGATTTGGAATTTGCAAATTACATTTGCCACATGACCATCAAATTACTCGCCATTGGCAAAACGGACAGTAAACCACTTCAACAGCTTATTTCAGAATATGAGAACCGCTTGAAGCATTACGTTCGGTTTAAGCTCGAGACCATTGCAGATATCAAGAACGCAAAAAACCTTTCGGAAGTACAACAAAAAGATAAAGAGGGCGAATTAATTTTAAAAAAATTGGGGCCGACCGATATCCTCGTGCTTCTTGACGAAAACGGAAAACATTTTTCCTCAATCCATTTTTCGAAATATCTTCAAAAGAAGATGAATTCAGGCATTAAGCAATTGGTGTTTGTCATTGGAGGCCCTTATGGTTTCAGTGATGCCATTTACAACAAGGCACATGGCAAAATCAGCCTGTCAAAAATGACATTTTCCCATCAGATGGTGCGTTTATTTGTTGTCGAGCAGGTATATAGGGCGTTTACGATCTTGAAGAACGAGCCATATCATCATGGGTGAAGTCCAAAAGCAAACGCAAACGACAAAAATTAGTACAGCACCCGAAACTTGATCGTATTCTCCACTTTTTTCAAGGCCTTGATAACATCTTTGTTATATTCTTTGTCCAAATCCGTGATTACGTAGCCTACTTCGCTGTCGGTAGATAGATACTGTCCCGAAATGTTCAGCTCATACTCAGCTAAAACTGCGTTGATCTTAGCCATTATTCCAGGCATGTTTTTATGGATATGCAAAAAGCGGTGTGCCTTACTCAATTTAGGCAAACGAATATTGGGAAAGTTTACGGCATCGACCGTATTACCTGAATTAATATAGTCCATTATTTTATTGGGAACAAAATCGGCTATATCTCGTTGGGCCTCTTCGGTACTTCCCCCGATATGTGGTGTAAGAATTACATTGTCAAGGCCTTGCAATTCAGTCTTGAACTCACCATTGCTCGCAGGTTCTTCAGGATATACGTCAATGGCGGAACCCCCCAGTTTTCCACTTTTCAGGGCCTTCGCCAAGGCTTCGATATCCACTACAAAACCTCGGGAGAGATTGACCAAAAGGGCTCCGTCCCGCATCTGCTTGATTTCGCGTTCGCCGATAAAATTCTTGTTTGCCGGATTGTCGTCGATATGCAGGGTGACCACATCGGAAACGTTCAATAGATCTTCAAGGGTTGCGCATTTTTTTGCGTTGCCCAAGGCCAGACTATCCTCTATGTCATAATAATAAACCCGCATGCCCAAGGCTTCCGCCAAAATGGACAATTGTTTTCCGATATTTCCATAGCCCACGATACCGAGGTTCTTTCCCCGAACTTCCCGTGATCCAGTAGCCGTCTTTTGCCAAGATCCGCCGTGTATTTCAGTACTTCTGGGAAATATACTGCGCATTAGCATAATAATTTCGCCTATGGCCAGTTCGACCACCGATCGCGTATTACTATAGGGGGCATTGAAAACGACTACCCCCTTCTTTTTGGCATGTTCAAGATCGATCTGGGTAGTACCGATACAAAAAGCTCCGACCACCAATAATTTATTGGCGGCATCGAGCACTTTTTGGGTAACTTGGGTCTTCGATCGAATACCCAGTACGTGTACTCCTTTGATCTTTTCAATAAGTTCGTCTTCGGGAATGCTATGTTTTAAAAGTTCTACGGAAAATCCATCCCCCGAAAGATTATCGAAAGCGTTAGGATGTACATTTTCCAACAACAATATTTTAATGCGGTTTTTGGGATAAGAAATATTTCTAGGTAAATCGTTCACAAATAAAAATTCATCCATATTCGGAGTTATATAATCGGCTTTATTGGCTGCTTTTTCGCGGTGTACGTTTTCGGTATAGGCAAAGAATTTGTGGGCGATTCCGGCCTCTCGCATCACATAATCGCTGTATCCATCGCCAATGACCTGAACCTCACCATCTAGGTCCAAGCGCTTTAGGCACTCGATTTTACCATTATGGGAAGCGAGTACGTTATCTTCGTCGAACCCGATTATCTTTCCGTCTTCATCGAATTCAAAGGTGTTGGCGTATACCCTATCCGACGGAATATTGTATTCTTTCACTATTGGATCGATAAACTCCTTGAATCCGCAGGAAATCACATAGATATCATCGGAGAATTTTTCAAAGAACTCTTTGTTCGCTTCGATGGATTTAGAAATTTTCTGCCTTAATTCTTCCACCAATGGCTCAAGATCATTTTTATGTGCGTTTAATAATTTAATCCGCCTTTCCAAGGATTCCGTAAAAGAAATATCCCCATCGATACCCAAATTGGTGATTTCCTGGATTTTGTTGATGATTTCATCGCGGTTGGAATTTCCCGCCAGGGTCATTTCCGCCAAAACATCCAAGGCCTCTACCCTGGTCAAAGTGCTATCGAAATCAAATACGTACTTTCTACCTGTATTTACCATATATCTATTGCAACCAAATCCTGTATAACGACTGGAATCGGCATTTAATTTTAAAATTAAGGAGACAAATGTAAAGATAAATTTTTTCCGATTTCCGGGATTGGCATTAAATGTTATTCCTATCACTAATCCATAGTAATTTGATAGGGATTTATCGAAACGGATACGAATCGATAATCGCTTTTTAAGCGGAAATTTTTTAGCCTCTGTATATAATACCGGTCACAATGGCAAGACCGAAACTCATAAGCGTGCCGATCAAGATATACTCCGTGAGCTTCCGATTATTGCTTTCCTTCAAATCATTGAAACGAAAAACGGATTTGGCACCTATCAATAATCCGATAGCCTCCCAACGTCCTAAAATAATGAACATCAGAACAAAAAGGCGTTCGATGATACCGATATATTTTCCCGCATTGGGAAGGGATTTATGGTCCAGTTCAATCTTTTCGCCCATAGCTTCCAACAATTTTCCCATGATGATTGCTGCGGGAAAGGTGACAAAGACAATGGCGGTGACCAATGGCCAATCCAGTTTTTCGAACAGGGCAATCGTATGCCCTACCAGATTCCCGTAGTATGCAACGGCATACAAAACAGCCAAATGTAAGACCTGATCAATGAAAAAAGGGATGCTCCTCAGTCTGAACAAAGGCGTGGTGTATAGCTTGGCCAAATCGATAATGAAATGGGAAACGGCAATGATCAAGACCAGTTTCCAGTACTTCAAATCCCACAAAAGCATCATGGTCAGCACAAAATGTAGCAATACATGTATATATAGATATTTAGATCTGACCTTGTTTGCTTCCTTGTGAACGATCCAGCGTTTTGGCTGTACTAGGAAATCCCCAATTAAATGCGCCAGTAGAAGTTTCGTGAAAATCAGCATGGGTTCAGATCTTTTAAAATTTTATCGTAATAATCAAGTAATTCAAAGACCAGGTCTAAACGCGCCCTTTTTTGGCGTTGGCTCACGGCCGATTGCTGGATGCCCAACCGTTTGGCCAAATCGGCTTGCGAAGCTTTTGGATGTTCAAAGGCCATAACCACGATTTCTGCGGAAACGGGGCTCCAATCATCCATGAAGTCGAGGGCCAATTTGAGCATTAGGTTCAGGGTATCGTCGTAGAAACCGCTGCCCGTTGCGATGGTAAGGTTCAATTTATCTTCTTTCAACGATTCGAAAGTTCTACCGGAACGTTGGTACGCAGGCCCGTTGGATTCACTGACCCCTGAACCTGTAAAGGTTTCGGTGCCCAAGCCGATACCCATGCGTACATCTAGCCCTTTTATGGTCTTTAACAAAGCTTTGATGTGTATTGCCACACCAAGTACGTCTTCGCGGGGTATTTTTAATTGAAACTCGTCGCCCCGGTATACATCCCAGTCGGTGGGCGATTCACCAAAATTGGACAAGTACTTTTTTAATATGCCGAGCCACTCGGAAACCTCATAGTTTTCGGAATTAATAATATCGCCCGTTATAATCGCTATCATATCAAATTATAAGTCAAAACGCTAATATATGAATATATAATCGAATTAGCTAATATTTCATTATATAAGCTAAAAAGCTAATAATATGCAATATAAGTTAAAATGCTTATCGTGGGAAACTATTCCAAAAGTTTCTATGGGTGTACGACAAATTTCCATAAATCCAGCTATTTAATTAAAGCACGTCTAAAAGCAAACTCAAGATCAGTGGATTGAGCTTTTGGCCATAGCTATAAATAGGTTCATATCGAGATACGGAACCTATTTAGTTTGACGCCAAGGTTCTCAAAATGCTGTTTGAGAAAGCAGGGTCTTTAAACATGTTCTACTATCAAAACCATCTTCGGACCAATAGACCATATTGTTTGTAGTCTTTATTGAAAATTTTCGTTAACGCCTGCTCTTCGGGTTCGATTTGAAATCGGTTCATATAGGCAACAAAACCTGCGGCCAAAAGGGTATTGAACGCATTGCCCAGCCAAACGCCCCACGCTAGCAACAGTAACAGCATTGCAAGATACATCGGGTTTCGGGTATAGGCATAGATTCCATTGGTTACCAATTTTTTTGTTTTACCGGGTTGTGTAGGATCTATCGTGGTATTTGCAGCGTAAAACTGGAAAAGTGCCACTCCTGCAATTAGTATAGCGGAAATGGCCAAGACAATCATAAGATGATGGCGTCCAAAAAAATCAAAATATCCGACAGGAAGAAATTCGGCGAGTAGGTACATCAACAAACCGAAACTCAAAAAAACAACGCCCGGGGGAATTTTTAGCTTCATGCGCTAAATTTACTATTTTTACAAGAATGAAACTCGTCTTCGCAACACACAATCAAAACAAATTCGCTGAAGTCAAAAAACTGATACCTGCGCATATAGACCTGGTGGCTCTGGCCGATATCGGATGTACGGTAGAAATCCCCGAAACAGGAAAAACATTGGAGCAGAACGCCAGAATAAAAGCAGATTACGTGACCGATAATTTTGACTTATCCTGTTTTGCCGATGATACGGGACTTCTAGTAGACGCCCTTCATGGTATGCCAGGCGTGCTTTCTGCTCGATATGCCGGAGACCAAAAAAGCTCGGAGGACAATATGGATAAACTACTAGCAGCACTACAAGGTAAAAACGACAGAAAAGCAAGATTTACGACTGTAATCGCCCTCAACCTTAACCAAGAACGCCATACCTTCACAGGCTCGGTAGAAGGTGAAATCATAAACGAAAAAAGAGGAAGCGGCGGTTTCGGCTACGACCCTATCTTCAGGCCTTCGGGCTACGAAAAAACCTTTGCGGAACTTTCCGTAGCAACAAAAAACAAAATCGGCCACCGGGGAAAAGCCATACATCAACTGCTATGCTTCTTGGAAAATAGCATATCCCAATAAATAAACGTACCTTTGCCGCCATTTTTAACGCCGCCGGTATGGCAGGTGTTGTACGGAGAAGTCCAATGGGTTATACGCTAATCGCTCTTTACAACACACATATTTGCGATTAACTATAACACATTATGACTAAATTTGAAGCACTGGGGCTAAACAAGCCTCTATTAGATGCTGTTGCTGACATGGGTTTTGATACCCCATCGGAAGTACAGGAAAAAGCAATCCCTATTTTATTGGAAAGCGATACCGATCTGGTCGCACTTGCCCAGACTGGAACGGGAAAAACCGCCGCTTTCGGATTTCCGCTCATCCAAAAACTGGATAGCAATAGCCGTACCACACAAGGATTGATTCTCTCCCCTACCCGCGAACTCTGCTTGCAGATCACCAACGAAATGCAGGCCTATTCCAAGTACGTAAAAGGGCTGAACACCGTTGCTATTTATGGGGGTGCGAGCATCACCGATCAGGCACGGCAAATCAAACGCGGAGCGCAGATAATAGTCGCTACCCCCGGTCGGATGAAAGATATGATCGGCCGCGGACTTGTCGATATTTCCAAAATCGATTATTGTATTCTAGATGAGGCCGATGAGATGCTCAATATGGGCTTTTATGAGGATATCAAGGATATTCTCAGCAATACGCCCAAAGAAAAATCCACTTGGTTGTTTTCTGCCACCATGCCAAAGGAAGTTTCGAAGATTGCCAAGAAATTTATGGACAATCCTGTTGAGATTACCGTAGGTACCAGAAATGCAGGTATCTCAACGGTCAACCACGAGTTCTATGTGGTCGGCGGACGAGATCGATATCCTGCCTTGAAAAGACTGGCCGATGCTAATCCCGATATCTTTTCCGTGGTCTTTTGTCGAACGAAAAGAGATACGCAACGCGTTGCCGAAAAACTGATTGAAGATGGATATAACGCAGGCGCTTTACATGGGGATTTAAGCCAGAACCAGCGTGATCTGGTCATGAATTCCTTTAGAAAAAAGCAGATACAGATGTTGGTCGCCACCGATGTGGCGGCACGCGGTATCGATGTAGATGACATTACGCACGTCATCAACTATCAGCTTCCCGATGAAATTGAAGTATATACCCACAGAAGCGGGCGTACGGGTCGAGCCGGCAAATCGGGAATCTCAATGGTCATTGTGACGCGTAGTGAAATTCGTAAAATAAAATCCATAGAGAAAAAAATCCAACAGCAATTCATCCAAAAAACGATACCTACAGGTATTGAAATCTGTGAGACCCAGCTCTATCACTTAGCCAATAAAATCAAGGAAACCAAAATAAACAAGGACGTTGAAAACTATCTGCCCGCTATCAATGAGGTTTTGGAAGGTATTGATCGCGAAGAGTTAATAAAAAAAATCGTATCGGTCGAATTTACCCGTTTTTCTAACTACTACAACAAGACGAAAGACCTGAATACGGTCGATAGTAGAGAAAGTAGAAGTAGCAGGGGCGATCGAGAAGCTAGCAGTGCGCCATCATCTAACGGATCTGTGCGCTATTTCATTAATGTGGGCGAAAAAGACGGCTACGATTGGATGACCTTAAAAGATTTTCTGCGTGATACTTTGAGCCTAGGCCAAGACGATGTGTATAAAGTCGATACTAAAGAATCTTTTTCCTTCTTTAACACAGAAGCCGAACATACTGATCAGATACTCAGGTTCTTTACCGATTTTAAATTGAACGGAAGGTTTATCAATGTTGAAATTTCACAGAATCCCGGAGGCAGCGGCGGCGGTGATAGCGGTGGCTATCGCGGCAAGAAAGGCAAAGGAAAAAGAAAGGATAACAAATTCAACGATCGAGGTGGCCGAAGTAAGGGTCGCGAAAGAAACGGTGCGAAAGATAAATCGGGTAATTCCGGCAAAAGAAGGAGCAAGCAGAGCAGAAGTGATTTCTTTTAGCTTATCTTGATAACCTAATTTTTGAGTTAATTGTATATTAAAAAATACGCTTCGGCGTATTTTTTTGTTTTGTTTAGTACATTTATTCCGTAACCATACATAATGAGACCATTTTTATTGTTTGTCTGTATCCTATTTACAAGTATTGCTTTTTCCCAACAAGACGAAGCTGTCGACCAGGAAATTACCGCCGTGGTGGTAAATGCACAGAACGAAAAAACCATGGAAAGCGTTCATGTCATCAATCTCAACCAAGTGGTCGGTACGATTACCAACGAAAAAGGTGAGTTCACGATTTCCGCAGCGGTAAACGACACCCTTTATTTTTCCTTTTTAGGTTTTAAGTCCCAAAAAATAAGGGTCACAAATGATATGTTTAAGTTTGAGGACACCAAAATTTCTTTGACCGAACTAGCCTATGCCCTCGAGGAAGTCATTGTACGGCCCTACCAACTTACGGGCTACCTAGAAATAGACGTAAAGAATCTTCCTATCAACAATGCCTACCAATACAGTATTTCAGGGCTTTCGGTGGGCTACGAAGCGGGTAACAAAAGCGCGAGTGCGGTCACCAAGGTTTTGGGGGCAATTCTAAATCCCGCCGACCTGCTGCGCAATTTATTCGGCAAACAGCCCAACCAAATGAAGAAATTGCGCAAGATGAAGGAAGATGATCAGATACGGGATTTATTGGCCTCGAAATTCGATCGTGAAATTCTTATGGAAATGCTACAGATCGAAAAAGTTGATATTCAGGATATCTTAAATAACTGCAATTACTCAAAATCTTTCATCACCACCGCAAACGACCTTCAAATTCTGGATGCCATCAGCAGTTGTTACGAAGACTTTAAGGTACTCAATCGAAAAAATTAGGCAGGTCAGGTGCATGCGTGCTTTGCGCTAAAAGCATATCGCACTGCGCTTTTTTTGCTCCTCGTAATGCGGATTTCGGGTAGGGGAAAGCTTCTTCTCAACGAAACAAATTATAGCTTCAAAAATATTTTTCGTTTCCACCTTCATTTTATAGCTTTAGAACATGAAAAAAATGCTCCTGGCTATTGTGATTTTGACTTTTTTTGCTTCCTGCAAACAAGCAGAAACCGATACAATCCAAAACACAACTTTAATCAGGGATTCGATTCCCGCAGCGCCTAATCCTAATAAAGTGCCTTTTGCTTGGGAAGGGGCAAATATTTATTTTCTACTTACCGACCGTTTCAACAACGGTGACACTTTGAACGATGTCAATTTCGAGCGAACGGACCCCACAGGTCCCTTGAGAGGCTTTATGGGCGGCGACATTGTTGGTATCACGGAAAAAATAGAGCAGGGCTACTTTAGCGAACTAGGGGTGAATGCCATTTGGTTTACCCCGGTAGTGGAACAAATTCATGGTGCCACAAATGAAGAAACCGGGAATACGTATGGCTATCATGGGTATTGGACCAAGGATTGGACGGTGTTAGATCCCAACTTTGGCACGAAAAAAGACCTGGAAGAATTGGTCGAAACCGCTCATAAATTTGGTATTCGTATGCTTATGGATGTGGTGCTTAACCATACTGGTCCCGTTACTGAAAAAGATCCCGTTTGGCCCGAAGAATGGGTACGCACTGACCCTACTTGTACGTTTGCAGATTATCAGAGTACCACCCAATGCACCTTGGTCGAAAATCTACCTGACATCCGTACAGAATCCGACAAAGCGGTCGAACTGCCCGACGGCCTTTTGGCAAAGTGGAAGGCAGAGGGCCGTCTGAGCCAAGAACTCGACGAACTGCAATTGTTTTTTGAACGGACAGGCTATCCACGGGCACCTAGATACTACATAATTAAATGGCTGACCGATTATGTGAACGCCCTAGGAATTGACGGCTTTAGGGTCGACACCGTAAAGCATGTAAACGAAAACGCATGGACGGAACTGCAAAAAGAAGCTTCGCACGCCTTTGCAAACTGGAAAAAAATGCATCCTGACGAAGTGTTGGACGATACTCCCTTTTACATGGTCGGCGAAGTATACGACTATGGAATTTCAGAAGGAAGGAAATTTGATTTCAAGGATAAAAAAGTAGACTATTTCAACCACGGCTTTAAAAGTCTGATCAATTTTGAGCTTAAAACGGATGCGCTTCAAGAATACGAGACGATCTTCACGAAATATAGCGATATTCTGCATACCACCTTAAAGGACAAAAGCGTATTGAACTACCTGACATCCCATGACGATGGCCACCCTTATGACGTCGAACGTAACGACCCCTTTAAGGCCGCCAATATACTACTATTGACACCAGGTGCATCACAAATCTATTATGGGGACGAAACCGCGAGAGACCTTACCCTAGAAGGCACTGAAGATCGTCCCGTGATGGGCGATGCCACTTTGCGATCTTTTATGAACTGGAACGAAATCGATAGTCTTCCCCAAACCCTAAAAATACTTGAACATTGGCGTAAATTGGGGAAATTTAGACACGACCATTTGGCAGTAGGGGCCGGCAAACATCTCAGGCTTGGCAAAAAACCCTATGTTTTTAGTAGAACCTATCTCAATGGTACTATTAAGGATAAGGTGGTCATCGGGCTCGAATTACCCAAGGGGAAAAAATCGCTATGGGTAAAAGGTTTCTTCGGTGATGGCACCAAACTTCACGACACATACTCAAATACCGTGGTTACCGTTGCGAACGGCAAGGTAATTCTCGATAATGAATATGATATTGCCCTTCTTGAAGTGGCCGAGTAAGGTTTAGCCTCTTTTATGACTTTCCGATTGCATTTTGGTCGATTTTCGGTTTTTTTAAGTATTCCTATATGCGTATGGTATGGCTTTTGACCATTGAGGGCTTTTCGTCTCAATTCCAACTTTCAAAGACTACATGTTTTAGTACTGACAAACCATAATTCTAGAATGAACATCCTAAAAACCAAGAGATCAACAATGAGTAGAAGAAAGTTTCTTCTAACGTTTTTTCTGGGAAGCATGGGTTTGGTGTTCTTAGATTCATTTTGGCTCGAGCGATATATTATCGATTGGAAGGAATTCGATATTTCGGAAGGTTCTGAGAATAAGATAAAATTGATACATCTCTCGGATCTACATATCAATTCCATCAAGTCTTTTCACAAAACGATGGCCGAAAGAATCAACAACGAGCGGCCCGATGCTCTTTTTGTGACCGGCGACTCCGTAAATAGTAAGCGTGGGGTTCCGATCTTGGATGCCTTTTTATCCATGATCGATTACGACATCCCCAAATTTGCTATAATGGGCAATGTAGATTATACGGGGCGAGTCAACAGTGCTACGTTGAGAGAAACCTATAAAAAACATAACGGAAAGCTTTTGATCAATCAAAATCATAAGCTTAAAGTGAGAGATCGTACAGTGAACATTGTCGGTGTTGACGACTACCTCTGCGGTTATCCGGATTTTTTGAAAGCTTCCCGAGATTTAGACCTGTCGGTAGATACCATCGTTCTTAACCATTGTCCGGCCTATCGAGACGAAATAGATGCGATAAACGCCAAACTCGGGCAAAAGATAAAATTGATTCTATCGGGCCACACGCATGGCGGTCAAATAACTTTTTTCGGAAAAGCTATTTTCACTCCTCATGGCAGCGGCAACTATGTCAAAGGCTGGTATAAAAATGCCCTGAGCAGCCTGTACGTTTCAAAGGGAATAGGGACCAGAGGCCTGCCCCTGCGCTTCGGATCAAGGGCCGAGGCGATCATATTCCAGGTTTGACCCAATTTACCCATCCTCTTTATTCTTTATCCTGCGGTTGAAAAGTCTGGGGAGAATGGGTAAACTTTATTTATTTTTATAGGATGAAGAAAATTACCGTTTTGACCGGTGCTGGCGTAAGTGCGGAAAGTGGTATTAATACCTTTCGGGATGCGGGGGGACTATGGGAAGGTCACGAGGTGATGGAAGTGGCCTCCCCGCAAGGTTTTGCAAAAAATCCCGCTTTGGTCCTCGATTTTTACAACCAAAGACGAAAACAATTAAAGAAAGTTTCCCCCAATCGTGCCCATTTCGCTTTGGTGGAACTCGAGGATCATTATGACGTAACCATTATTACCCAAAATGTTGACGATCTGCACGAACGGGCGGGAAGCTCCAACGTAATACATCTACATGGTGAACTTTTGAAAATGCGGAGTTCGGGAAATGAACGTTCCATTTTAGACTGCGAGGGGGATATAATGCTCGGAGATCTTTGCGAACAAGGGTATCAACTGCGGCCTCATATCGTATGGTTCGGCGAGGCCGTGCCGCTGTTGGAAAAAGCGGCAGAGAAGACCCAATCGGCCCATATCGTCATCATTATCGGTACATCTATGCAAGTATATCCCGCAGCTAGTCTGGTAGATTATGCGCAAAAGGGCGTACCTGTCTATTTTATCGACCCCAAACCCAGCGTTTCAAAATACGATTACGACAATTTGACTATCATTCCCAAAACGGCTGTGCAAGGGATTCCTCCTTTAGTTTTGGATTTAATCGCCCAATCTTCGTGACCAAAAGACAACAATACCCCTTTTTAGATTAAGTAAGCCGCCCTAAACTTTTTTTAATCCAGTATCTTTGTATTTTCCAAAAATCCAATCCAAATAAAAATTATGTCCTTACATATACTGAACGCAATCTCACCTATCGACGGGCGTTATCGAAACAAAACGGAATCACTGTCCCCTTTTTTTTCCGAAGAAGCCCTGATCAAATATCGCGTTCGGGTAGAAATCGAGTATTTTATTGCCCTTTGTGAGCTTCCCCTGCCGCAGCTATCTTCTTTTGACGCTTCCCAATTCGAAGCTTTGCGGAACATTTATCGGGACTTCAATACGACCAATGCCCAAGAAATCAAGGAAATCGAAAGCACGACCAACCACGATGTAAAAGCGGTTGAGTATTTCATTAAAAACGCTTTTGACGGATTGGAACTCCAAAAATTCAAGGAATTCATTCATTTCGGATTGACATCCCAAGATATCAATAACACGGCCGTGCCGCTTTCCGTAAAAGAGGCCATGAACGAGGTCTACGTTCCACAATATCTCGAACTATTGAAAAAGCTAGAGCAATTGGCATCAGAATGGGCCGACGTACCCATGTTGGCACGTACGCACGGGCAACCGGCCTCTCCTACCCGTTTGGGCAAAGAGATCGCCGTATTCACCGTACGCTTAAAAGAACAGTTCAATCTGCTGAACGACATCCCTAGTGCCGCTAAGTTCGGCGGTGCCACGGGAAACTTCAACGCCCACAAAGTCGCATATCCGCAGATAGACTGGAAGGCTTTTGCTCAAAAATTCGTACAGGAGCAATTGGGCTTGCACCACTCGTTCCCAACCACACAAATCGAACATTATGACCATCTGGCAGCCCTGTTCGATACCTTAAAACGCATCAATACCATTATTCTCGATTTGAACAGGGATTTTTGGACCTACGTATCCATGGATTATTTCAAACAACAAATTAAAAAAGGCGAAGTCGGTTCATCGGCCATGCCCCATAAAGTCAACCCGATCGATTTTGAGAACTCCGAGGGGAACCTGGGCATTGCGAATGCTCTTTTCGAACACATGTCGGCCAAGCTTCCCGTTTCACGTTTACAGCGCGACCTGACCGATAGCACAGTCCTACGGAATGTTGGAGTGCCTTTTGCCCATACGATAATTGCCTTTCAATCGACCTTGAAGGGATTGAACAAACTATTGCTCAATAGGCCCAAGTTCGATCAAGATCTCGAAAATAACTGGGCGGTCGTTGCCGAGGCGATTCAAACGATTTTGAGACGCGAGGGCTATCCGAATCCCTATGAAGCCTTAAAAGGGCTGACCCGTACCAATACCCAAATAGATCAAAAATCGATTGCCGGATTTATAGATACCTTGCAGGTTTCAGACAGCATCAAAAAAGAACTGAAAGCTATTTCCCCCATGAATTACACAGGTATTTGAAGCAGGATTTTTTCAGATTACAGCCATAGAATAACAGATTGTAAATGGATTAAGCGATATTTGTTATAGCTATGCTATACGTAAATAGCAACTAAAAAACACAAACGAACATGCAAGACAAATTTTCGATACAAGACTCCATTGGCAAACTTTGGGATAAAATGGATGCATGGCTAGATGCAATCATCTTGAAACTACCCAATATTGTATTGGCCATTTTAACCATGGTTCTTTTCTACTTTATTGCCAAGGGTGTCCGAAATTTACTCAGAAAATATCTCTTGAGGCATATTGGTCAAGAGTCTATACAAAATATTGTGGGCAAAAGCGTGTTCATCGCAGTAATCTTGATAGGATTTTTCACCGCCTTGAGCGTTCTAGATTTGGATAAGGTTCTCACCAGTATTTTGGCGGGAGCCGGGGTTCTGGGTCTGGCCATCGGTTTGGCCTTACAAGGTACCCTGAGCAATACCGTAGGAGGTTTTATGCTCTCCTTTATGCCCGACATCCGCATTCATGATTCTATTAAGAACGGGGATGCATCGGGTGTAGTACAGGAAATTTCGCTTCGCAACATCGTTATAAAGACCCCGGAGAACTACATTACCGTAATACCCAATTCAAAATTTGTAGATGGGGCTTTTACCAATTATTCCTTAACGGAGAGAGGCCGTATTGCCGTTAATTGCGGTGTAGGCTATGAAAGCGATCTTCAAGAAGTCGAAGACCTTACCGTCAAGATTATAGGTGAGAATTTTGAACAAAGAAATGGTGAGGGCGTAGAATTTTTCTTTACCGAATTCGGAGATAGCTCCATTAACTTTATGGTGCGTTTTTGGACGGATGTTACAGGGTTCAAACAGGAACATGCCGCCAGGCACAAAGCCATCAAACTGATGAAGCAGCATTTCGATGGCAACGATATCAATATCCCTTTCCCCATTCGCACGTTGGATTTTGGTAAGAATAATTTGACCGTTCATACGGAAAGCCAAATTGGGAAGGAGTCGAAGAGTTAATACCTTAAATCATCATTTGATCAGCTCTCCTATTTTTTCAAGGCCCTCGCCATTATAATCCGACTTTTGTAGCGCTTGGGTAAATTGGACGATTTTGGCTGGATTCATGTTTTTGCCCAAAACCCTTACCAACATAAAACCTTTCTCGTCGCTGTCACCGTAAATGACCACCTCATCAATGGCATCCTCAGCACCCAAGTAGGTGATTGTGGCCTTGCCGTAGCTTGTATTTATCTTCATGAGCTCGTTAAACTTTTTCTGCTGCAAAATAGATTTTACTTTGGCCTTTTCGGTTTTGAATTCCGCAACATTGTCATCCGTTTTTTTGAATGCCAAAACATTGAGCTTGCGTAGAGACTGCAATGCATCTTTTTGCGCTCCCGTCAAATCGGCCTTTGTCATGTTCAAGAGACTGACAGGCAAATCGACGGACAAAAAATTCGGGTTTGAAGAATTCTCTACATAGTACTCCTGTAGGCTTTGAGTCGAATTACACGCAGCAAAGGCCAACAAAAACAGCGTATAGATGCTTAGTCTTATAGTTTTCATATTGATATTTTCAGATTATTAGGGAAAGTCAAGGGTCTTCAATGGCTGCGCTCATTGTCCTCCGCAAAAGCGTCTGCCTATTTCCTGCTTGCTTGATTCAGTTCTTTTGGCAGCCCCATCTTGTTGGTTAGCGCCCCGATTTTATTCAAATCTATATTCCCTGTCATGGAAACTAAAATACTTTCGAATTTTCGGTTCTTGAATCCGATTTTGGGGTTGTCAATATCGGATACAAACAGTAATAGTTCGCTGACATGGTCCTCGTCTTTTCCCTCCTTAACGTAGAGTTTTACTGTGGCATCTTTATCTTTTACTTGCATCAGTTCCTCTAAGGTCGAAGCTTTCAAATAGTGTTTAACAGTTAGGGCCATATCTTCTGAGATATCGGCATCCTCGGTTATAAAAACCTTGATGCCCTCCAGACTTTGGGCAATGTCCGCAAAATCCTGGGATTCTTGGTCGTTTTGATCGAAGGCCGCAATACTGCCCGCAAGTTTGATCATGCTTTGGTTTACGGTTACCGAACCCACATTATCCATGGAGTCATATTTATCGAAAACGGATTGTGAAAAACCGAAGAGCGGCAAAAGCGCCAAAGCGAAGATTACATTTAATTTTTTCATGACTATTTGTTTTTCACCCTGAATGTATTTCAGGGCCTGATTAATGATTATTAATTGATGATTAAAATGAAACGAATTATTAATTATGTACTGTGGCGACTGAAGCTTTTTACGTAACTTGGTTTATATGGTTCAACATGCCATCACCTCCTGCAACTACCAACCGCAAATGCCTACCGACTCCCCGCTTTCTTCAACTGCTTCCCACCGGGCAAGTCCATTTTATCGGTCAGTTTGGCGATTTCCTGTAAATTGATATCCCCAGTTAGCGATAACAAAACGGTCTCTATTTTTCTTCCATCGATATCGATATCGGCTTCTTGAAGGCCCGTTACGAACATGAGCAGTTCTTTTACATGGTCGGCATCTTTACCTTCCTTGACATAAAATTTTACATTGGAACCGCCATCCTTGACCCGCATCAATTCTTCGTAGGCCGAACCTTTTAGGCGTGTGGTCACCCAACTGTCAATATCCTTTGAAATTTTGGCATTCTCGGTAGTAATGACCTTAAAACTGGTAATCGAATTCACCAGCTTAAAAAAATCCGCCGCTTCGGGATCATCGCTGCTGACACTCATTTTGCCGAGCATCTGGAACATCTTCGGCTGCATGGCCACAAAAGTGACCTGATCACTGTCTTCATATTTATCGAAAATATCCTGGCCAAAGCTTACGATGGGCAAAAAGGCCAGTACGGTTAGAATAATTGTCTTTGTCATGATTTCTAATTTATTTTGTTATTGAGGGATTTTATTCGCGCTTGCTATTTAATTAGTTTTAGTAATGTGATTTTTGTCAGTTATCCAAAAAACGGTTGGTGTTCTTTTCAAATTCTTCTAAATATACTATTTGCCCTGCTCCTTTATTGAAATTGATAGATAGTAGGGACAAAGCTTCTTGCGCGGCCGCAATTTCTTCTTGGGTGTACTCATCTTCCAAGGTACTTGAAGCCATAGATGTTTTGAAATAGGCCCCGACCAAAAGTAATACGATGGCTGCGATAGAAACCCAAGAGTACCAAATTCTTCGAGATGTACCGGTTTTTGGCTTCAACACCTCTTTCGTAAACCGCTCTTCTTTTTCTTTGGAAAAATACTGGAACATTGGAGCATACTGCTCTAAATGTTCCGCGACCGTATCTTGGGAAAAATAAGCACGCAGATCCGCTTCTTCGAAGGCCGTAGTGTCGGCCTCGAAATATTTTTCCAGTAATTGTTCTATTTTATCTGTTTTATACGATTCCATAATTATGTTTTTTTGTCAATTCTTCCCGGACCGCTTTCCGTGCCCGGGATAAAGCTACTCGTACTGCGGTAGGCTTCATTTCGAGCATTTCCGATATTTCCTCGTACTCGTACTGCTCCACATCTCGCAATTGTAATACCATTTTTTGTTGCTCGGGCAGTTCCTCCATAATTTTCTGTACCCAGGAGACACTATCGGTCGCCTCCAGTTTTTTATCCAGCGAACTATCGTTGTCCGTATAATTGCTGTGCACCAATTTCAGATTTGCCGCCTGTTTGGACTTCAGACGGTCCAAACAAAAATTCTTGGTCATGGTCATGGCGAAGGCTTCTACATTGTTATATCCTTCCATTTTCTTGTTTTTCGACCACAATTTCAACAGGACTTCCTGAGTAGCATCCTCCGCCTCCTCCTTCGAAACCAGCAAACGTTTGGCCAGTCGAAACAACTTATCCTTAAAAGGCATTACGATAGTAAGAAATTCCGTTTGTTGCATTTTGAGGTGCGCCTGATTGTTTTTTGATTGATGTGATCGTTCTACATAAGGAAGACGAAGTACAACGATTTTTGTTACAATAAATTTTAATTTCCCTGAAATGTAAGTAATTTAGGCAACCTTATACTAAATGCTTACGTATATTAGGATGTAATAAATCCATGCCATCCCCCGATTAATAAGTCATTTTCTTTTTCTTTGGAACGTTACTTGATTTGGGGATGTATCACATAATCCACGATACTCTTCCGCTATGAAAAAGTATATGAAATCTCTTTTAGTATGTATTGCCATGGGACTGTTCTTGACGAGCTGTTCCAATGATGATAATATCTTGCCGGATGTCGAACCGGAGCAGGAAAAGCCGCAACCAGCGGAAACAAAAACCGCAGCGGATTATCCCGTTCAGAATTTTATGTGGCAGGCCATGAATCTTTTTTACTTCTGGCAGTCTGATGTACCTAATTTGGCGGATAATAAATTTTCTGATTTGGAAGACCCAGATTATATTTCTTTTTTAGACTCCGAAGATAACCCGACCGATTTTTTCTACAAGGACCTAACTTACCAGCATGAGCAATCGGTCGGAAATAATGCCGCAATTGATCGGTTTAGTGTGGTCAATGAAAATTATAAAGATTTGGTAAACGCGTTACAAGGCATTTCACAAAGTAATGGCCTTGAGTTTAATCTGTACCTGAATGACGACGGTTTTGGGGTATATGGTGTCGTTACTTATGTAATGTTAAATTCCGATGCATCTACCAAAGACATTAAAAGAGGTGACGTTTTCGTAGGCGTTGATGGCCAAAATCTGAATATTGATAATTATATCAGTTTATTGTTCGGGGATGCAAGTAGCTACATCTTGAATATGGCCGACATTGCCGGAAAAGATATTGTGAATAACGGCAAAGCCATTTCTTTGGATAAAATTGTTGACTTTTCTGAAAATCCCATTCTTGTCCATAAAGTTATCGAACAAGGTGATAAAAGAATTGGTTATTTGATGTATAATGGCTTTCTGGCGGCATACGATGATGAACTAAATGATGTTTTTGGGGACTTCTCTGCACAGGGCATTGATGAACTCATACTGGATTTCCGATATAATCCGGGGGGAAGAGTATCCTCTGCCGTGCAAATCGCCAGTTCAATATATAAAGCGGATACTACCGCGATTTTTATTCAACCTAGTGTCAATAAAAATCTACAGGATACTTTTTTTGGACAGCCCGATAAATTTACCAATGTTACTATTGATTCCGAAACCCCGCTGAACGAACTTGGTCTCAATCGCGTATACGTGCTTACCAGCCGTTCTACCGCATCTGCCAGCGAGTTGGTAATAAACGGATTAGAGCCTTTTGTCGATGTCGTACAAATCGGGACCACAACAACGGGTAAAAGTGAATTTTCCTATACTTTGGTAGATGATCCTCAAGGTGCTTTTCTCTACGACCCCCAGCGGATACAGTTTATCAATCCCGACAATCAGTGGGCACTTCAGCCTTTATTAGGGAAAAATGCGAATGCCGACGGCTTTTCTGGCTATGAAAACGGACTTGTGCCTGATTTCGAAATAAGGGAGGACATTGAAAATTTAGGGGTTCTCGGTGATGAAAACGAACGCATGCTAGCGTTTACGCTTTCCGTCATTACAGGCAACACGGCAAAAAGTAGCTTTCAAGCTGTTTTATCTGTTGATTACCTTACCAACTCAAAAATGTTTAAACCCGCTGGTGATAATATGTTTATGGATGGTTTGATCAAACCATCTGCTTTAACATCCATTCAAAAATAAATTGATGTTTTTTTCGTTGTACCGTCTAGGAGGATCGACCTTTCATCCTTAAAATACAACCCATCATCGAAAAAGCTATGCTTAACTATTTTAAAACAGGGGTGATTTTATCCCTTTTCCTATTGTCCTCTTGCGTAAAAGAAGACGATTTATACCTCTCTGATACCGTAGAACCAGATCCCGATGCAGGGGTACAGGTTCAGGATTTTATGTGGAAGGCCATGAATTTCTGGTATTTCTGGCAAGCCGATGTCGAAAACCTGGCGGATAACCGATTTCCAAATACTACTCAAGGTACAGCAGCGTATACTGAATTTCTGGCCTCCGAAGACGATCCCGGTAAATTTTTTGAAAACAAATTACAATTTAACGAAGATCGTTTTAGTTTCTACAGTGACGACTATGTAGAACTGACACAATCACTTTCGGGTATTTCGAAAAGCAATGGTATGGAATTCGGCCTCGTTCGTATTCCTAATAGCAACGACATTATAGGCTATGTAAGATATATCATTCCCAATTCCGATGCCGCTACAAAACCTATTCACCGGGGAGACCTTTTTACGGGAGTCAACGGTACTACCCTGACGGAATCGAACTATCGAGGTCTGCTCTTCGGTAACAGCGACACCTATACCCTGAACATGGCTACTATAGTGGATAATACACCGGTACCCAACGGAGAAGAAATTACCTTAACAAAACAGAAGGACTTACAAGAAAATCCCGTTTTTCTTGACAAGATTATTGAAACCAACGGAAAAAAAATTGGTTATTTGGTCTATAACAGTTTTACCAATGAGTTTGATGAACAGTTGAATGACGCTTTCGGTCGGTTTAAAACCGGCGGTGTGACCGATTTGGTTTTAGACATGCGCTATAATCCCGGTGGTTCTGTGAATACTGCTCGCCTACTTTCGAGTATGATTTACGGAACAAATACCAAAGATGTTTTCTTAAAAGCCAGATACAATGATAAATATCAAAAAATTCTGGAAGACAAGAAAACCGATTTGCATGACTATTTTGCGGACAAGACTGGTAAAGGAACTGCAATAAACACCTTGAAACTTTCCAAGATCTATGTTTTGACTACTCAGGGCTCAGCCTCTGCTAGCGAATTGGTCATTAATGGCCTCGAACCCTATATGGATGTCGTGCAAATAGGTGAAAAAACCCGTGGTAAAAACGAATTTTCGGTCACCATGGTCGATGATCGGGAAAACAACTATCTCTACAGCCCGAAACGCGTAGGCAAAATTAAGTCCAATAACCGATGGGCCATCCAGCCTCTTTTGGGACGCAATGAAAATGCGGACGGATTCTCCGATTATACCGCAGGACTACAACCTGATATCCCATTAAAGGAAGATTTGTCCAACTTAGGTGATTTAGGTGATTTAAACGAGCCACTCTTGGCCAAGGCCATTCAACAAATCACGGGCACCGTCTCCGCCAAAATGGATTTTACGGTAGCCTTGCCCATGGAAACCATCACCAGTTCTAAGTTGCAAACCCCTATGGGAGATACTATGTATGTTACGGATTTGCCGGTGATTAGATAGATTCTATTTGATATACAGATGGCTGGTGATGAAACGCTAGAAAAAAAGGGTGGCTATGCGCACATAGATCACCCTTCTTAATTGAACTTATCTTGAGTCCTGTAAACTTTACTATTTTACCGCGGAACCGTTGAAATAGATCGCTCCGGGATTAATGCCAACTTCCTTAGTAGTTACAAGCGAATTATCAGATAGGTCATAAATTTCCAATGCCCCTTTGCTGGCGAAATCCTTGGCATCCGCGCCGTAAAGTTTTCCATCCTTTACCGTCATATCGTAAAAACGGGTTCCTGTAATCGTTGCTTCCCCCGGTAATGTCATACTTGAAACATCCATCTTAAAAATACTTCCCGCTACGCTATAATATAAAAGACCATCTTCATAAGCCAAGTATCCGGGATGTTCCGTCGAGGAGAACGCATACGTCTCGGTAACGGTATTATTGGACGTATCGATTTTATTCAGTTGACCAGCGGTTTCATCTTCCGTGTAGGCAGGCTTTCCACTGGAAAGTATCCAAAGGTTACCTTCTGCATCCAACTGTAAAGAATTAGGGCCTTCTGCGACCGTGATGGAATCTGCTACGGTATCGGAAGTCGCGTCGATCCGAATAACGCTGGTATTAAAATTATAACCACCCTCTAAAGCAACATAAATGGAATTATCCTTTACTAAAACACGCTCGGGACCTTCCCCAACCGGAATTTTTGTTGCGACGGAATTGCTTTCCAAATTTATGACGGCTACAAAATCGTCGTCGGGATTTTCTGGGTCTCCCCAATTGGACACATAGCCCTTTCCATTGGCAATCGCCATGTAACGGGGATTTAAAAATTCAGACTTACCGGGACCTCCGATGGTGGCGATAGATTCAAAAGTGTATCGGTTCACTATCTCTATTTTTTGGGAATAACTGACTACGATGTATCCAAAATCTCCATCAAAAGCCATACTCTGTGCCGTATCGCCCCAAGCATCTACCCCGTTAGCAGTATTGAAAATAGCATTCTGCACTTCGCTCAAATCATCGGATATAAAGCTTACCGAGGCGTTTCCATTAGTAATACCGCCTTCGTTCACGACTATAATTCCGTTTTCATAGGCCGCGGAATCGGTACCGGGTTCCGGCAAGACCGGTGCGCCATCATCGGTGCTACATCCTGTCAATAACAAAGCGGCCGCAACCGTGCTCAATACGAATTGTTTTAATCTCATCGTTTTAAAAATTTAGAAGTAATTGGGTTTGAATATTTCTGTTGGGCATGGGGCGCAGGGCCACATTTTCGTAATAGGTATTAAAAAGATTGTTCAGGGTCAAGCCAAGACTATATTGTAATTTTCCTTTCAATTTTTGTGAATACGTGATACCTGCATTGGCTACCTGATAGCCTTCGAGCTCTCCTCCGATTATGGATACCGGACCAGTATATAAGTGCTGATAGAAAAGGCCAACGTGTGACAGATTATAAGCGATAGAGGCATTAGCCTTATGGAACGGCACATAGATCAGCTGTTTATCGGTCGCCAGGTCTTCGGAAACCGTATAGGCATAGTTTGCCTTGAATTCGATATTTTGTTTTCTTTGGATGGGATAGGCCAGCGCTAATTCGCCTTCCAGCCCATAAATACGAACTGCGTCTATGTTGGATGGCGACCAGATATCCGATCCGTTTGGAAGCCATCGAATCATATCATCGGTGGCGATGTAGTATCCGTTTAAGTTGAATCTAGCTGCTCCAAATTCTAAACGCTGCCCTAAATCGATCTGGTACGAACTTTCGGGTACGAGGTCAAGGTTGCCGCCGGGTTTCCAATAAAAATCGTTGAAAGTAGGCATCCTGAAATTTCGGGAAGCACTTAATTGCAGACCATAGTGATCCCCTACCGTATACTCTCCATCCAAGGAAAAAACAAGGGGACTTGAAAAATCGGATGAGAAATCTTTTCGGAGTCCAAAATTATAAACAAAAACCTCTGAAACCTCGTGTTTTAGTAGGGCTGTCAAAGAAACATCATTACGCTGTGGGTCACCAAAACTACTACCACCGCCTTTAAAATGATTATACTCCAGAAAGGAGTTTAACCGAAAGGCATCGGAGAGCTTTATGTCATAAGCGTATCGGGCTAATAAAGTGGTCACGTTTCCCTCGGAGAAAATAGCGGAGTCTTTGTTCTCAAAATAGTTGAAACCTTCATAAAGATAGGCCAGCTTTAGTTTTGAGGTAGATGTTTTGCCCAAGCTTACCCATTCCAGTTGGGTGCGATAGTGATTATCTTCATATCGGCTCCTACCCTGTGTAACCAGATTACCGGAAAGGTTTCGATCTCCGATAAAGCTTTGATGATATAGGCGCAGCAGATTCTTATCTGACAGCACATATCCGGCATTAAAATTCAGGGTGACATTTTGGAATTCCCCATTGCGGTTCCTGTTATCCGTTTCCAGATATTTATAATCATTATCCGATGTCGTGTAATTGATTCCGAAATTATGTGACCATCTTCCGTTTCCAAAATTTTGGCCGTAGTTTACTTTTTTGGTATCAAAGCTCCCGTACCCCGCCAGAATCCGGTTGTCAAAATGGGTTTCGAATCGGAGGTCGTTGTTCAGGTGCACACTGCCACCGATCGCCCCGGTACCGAACTGAACGCTGCCCCCACCACTACGAATGTCTACCGAACTATAGTTAAAGGGATTGATGGTGTTGAAATCTACCTGTCCGTTCAACGGGGAATTGATATTAATGCCGTTCCAGATTACGGCGGTGTGAGAGGCATTGGTGCCCCGAAAGGCTGGGGAAGATACCATCCCAAAGCCGTTTTCCTTAAAATAGAGGTTGGAATTGAATGCAAGCAGCGCCGTTAAAAAAGTGCCGCTTCGTTGTATCGTGCTATCCTTTAAACGGCTCAACTTATGCCCTTCGGTGTAATTTTTTAAGCGGGTGTCGGATACGACCACTTCATCCAGTTCCCAGAGCGGTTTATCTTGGGCGGATACATGTCCGGATATAGACAATAGGAATGCTATGGCGGTTATGGCGCGTTTCATCGTTTGTAAACCCTTATCCCGAAAGTTTGACAGTATTTGATGAACCTGGCAGGTCTCCTGACTTATTTTATAGCATTTGACCTTCCCATCCGCTGAGGCGGACAGTGGTCTGAAGAAATACTATCCCTTGTTCGGGGTGCCAATACATAACTGCCGAAAAGCAGTTAGGGCAAAAACTTACAGTTGCGGGAACAGTTCCGGATTCTTTGATGTCCGATTGCGGAATTACGATCGTACTATTTTATGTTGTACCTCGTATTTTCCATCTCGTACCTCATCCCACCGGATTCCCTTTTAATCCCATCACCTCAAAATGGGGATAGAAACCAAAATTCACGGCGAAAGTAAACATTACGATTCATCTTTCAGCGTTAACTTGAAATAATACTACTTTTGGATGCACCAAATTTCCAGATTTGAAAAAAGTACTTCTTTTGATCTTTCTTATTTCTTTTGTTTCCTGTAAGGATGAAAAAAAAGAATCCCTTCCGACCCTACCGGTTACGCAAACTTCTACAATCAACTATGCCAAAGGCTTTTCCATAGAAAAATCGGATTCCGGACTGACCATCATCAAAGTAGCATCCCCATGGCCAGATGCTAAAACAGCTTTTACCTATGCCCTGATTCCCAAGAAAAAAATGGCGGCGATGACCTTGAACAAAGATGAATATGATGCCGTAGTCGCCGTACCCGTCGAGCGGATTGTCGTCACATCGACCACTCATATTCCCGCATTGGAAGCATTAGGCGTCGGCAATCGGTTGGTCGGTTTCCCGAATACGAAATACATATCCTCCGAAGCGACTCGAAAACGTATCGATGCGGGCCAGGTGAAAGAACTCGGCAACAATGAGGCCATCAATACCGAAATGGTTCTGGAACTGAATCCCGAAGTCGTAGTCGGCTTTGGCGTTGATGGACAGAACAAAGCTTATAGCACCTTGCAACGGGCGAATATTTCCGTTGTATATAATGGGGATTGGACGGAAGAGACACCTTTGGGAAAAGCGGAATGGATCAAGTTTTTTGCTCCTTTTTTTAATAAGGATGTGAAAGCGGATAGCATTTTTAAAGGGATAAAAACTTCCTACTTGGAAGCTAAGGCCCTGGCCAAAACCGCTAACAAAAAACCGACCGTGCTTAGCGGCGCGCTTTATAAGGATGTCTGGTACCTGCCCGGAGGAAACAGTTGGATGGCCCAGTTCTTTAGCGATGCCCATGCGGATTACTTATGGACGGACACTCAGGAAACAGGAAGCATTTCCCTTAGCCTAGAATCCGTTTTCGAAAAAGGGAAGTTAGCAGATTTTTGGATATCCCCAGCACAATTCACTTCGTATAAAGCCATACAAGGCGCCAACCGCCATTATCTGCAATTTGATGCATTCAAAAACCAAAACATCTATTCGTATGCCGGAAATACAGGGGAAACGGGTGGGGTGCTGTATTACGAACTCGCTCCGCAGCGGCCTGATCTTGTTTTGAAAGACCTCATCCATATCTTTCATCCCGAACTGTTACCCGACCATGAACTTTTCTTTTTTAAACCCTTGGATTAATTGAGAAGTCGAAAAACATATCGTCTTTCCTTTTCGCTGCTACTGGCCGCCCTTGTGGTCTGTTTTGGGTTGAATATCAGTTTGGGTTCCGTCTCCATTCCCTTTTCGGAAACCTTCAGCACATTGGTCGGCGGAAATCTTGAAAACCGATCGTGGGAATATATTATTTGGAATTATAGGATTCCCAAGGCTTTCACAGCCATTTTGGTCGGCAGCGGCCTGGCCTTAAGCGGACTATTAATGCAGACCCTGTTCCGCAACCCGCTCGCGGGGCCCTTTGTACTGGGCATCAGTTCCGGGGCGAGTTTGGGGGCCGCGCTGCTTATCATGGGCTCCTCATTATTTTCGGGATTTATGGCCTTCGGACTCCTAAACGACATTTCATTGGCCATCGCCTCAAGTATCGGAAGTTTTTTGGTACTGTTGGGCGTGATGGTCATCGCCGCGAAAGTTAAGGATACCATGGCCTTATTGATTATCGGCCTTATGTTCGGCAGTATTACCGCGGCCATTGTAAGTGTGCTATCCTATTTTACCGATGCGGAAAAGTTACAGCAATTCATCTATTGGTCCTTTGGAAGCGTAGGCAACCTATCTTGGGCGCAACTATCTATTCTATTGGGGATTATTCTAATCGGAATTCTCTGCAGTATTTTGTCGATAAAAGCTTTGAACGCCTTTTTATTAGGCGAAGATTATGCGCGAAGTTTGGGCGTCGACCTTAAAAGATCCCGCTATCTTATAATTATGGCGACCGGACTGCTGGCCGGAAGTGTAACGGCATTCGCCGGCCCCATCGCCTTTATCGGACTGGCAGTTCCCCACCTGACCCGACAGATTATCAGCACTACGGACCATAAAATTCTAATTCCGGCCGTGCTGGTCTACGGTGCGATTCTGATGTTGCTCTGCGACACCGTGGCGCAATTTCCGAATTCCGCCAGCGTCTTGCCCATCAATGCGATTACCAGTATTTTAGGGGCACCGGTCGTGATTTGGTTGCTGGTGAGGAAACGGCGGATGATTTTTTAAGGTAGAGAAAACGTGTGGAGTTCCGTTTTGAATTTTTGTTATGAGTTATGAGTTATGAGTTATGAGTTATGAGTTATGAGTTATGAGTTTTAAAAAGGATGAAAAATTAAGGCTTACCTTGGAAGTGGCGGATTTAGCGATCGGTTACAAATCCGCTGTTATTGCCAAAAATATCAATTTCAACGTGTCGGAGGGCGAACTGATGGCCATTGTCGGGATAAACGGCATCGGGAAGTCTACCCTGTTACGGACTTTGGGCAATGTACAGCCGAAATTATCGGGAAGCATCAAAATAGAGCAAAGGGAACTGGAAAATTATCCCGCTTTAAAACTGGCCGCCAAAATCAGTCTGGTGCTGACCGAACCCATCGCCTCCAAAAACATGTCAGTTCTCGAATTGATCGCACTCGGTCGGCAGCCGTATACGAATTGGCTTGGCAGCCTATCCAAAGAAGACCGAACGAAAATCAAGGAAGCCATTTCCATGCTCCAATTGGAAGAGCTGCAACACCGAAAATGTTTTGAACTCAGCGATGGGCAACTGCAGCGAGTGATGATTGCACGTGCCTTGGCGCAAGACACCACAATCATTTTACTGGATGAACCGACCACCCATTTGGATCTTTACCATAAAGTGAAGATTTTGAAACTCTTGAAATCCATCGCCCATCGGACCAAAAAAACCATTGTCTTTACTTCCCATGAAATCGAAATGGCCATTCAGTTATGCGATAAGATGGTACTGTTAGATAGAAAGAACAATCCCTTCGGGCAACCTTGCCATCTTATTGAACAAGGGGCGTTCGAGGCCCTTTTTCCGGGAGATGCTGTCTCCTTTGACGCCTCGACCGGTTCTTTTCGAATACAAAAATAAAATCATTTCCGCGGTCAAGGCTGCGAAACGCGGGGAATCTACTACGTGCATTTGCAGGATAGCTCTTACATAGAGTTGCATAGAGTACCGCAGAGATACACTGAGGATTCAATACCAATCTTGTATCTTTATCCCAAACCTTTTCACCACCAATGAACGACTATTTAACATACCTTCCAATAAGTCTTATATGTTTGGCCGTAGGCTATATTCTGGGCAACTACATCCAAATCCTGAAAACCAAAACTACTCAAGGCACGCTCGAAGAACGAGAACAACAATTGAAAAACAATATCACGGTATTGAATCAACGATTAAGCGATTCCGAAGCGCACAAAACCCACCTACAAGCTGAAAAAGAGCAGCTGGGCAACCAGATTGTACGTTATCAAGCCGATCTCGAGAACCTACACGAAAAGAACCTTGAGCAAAAACAAGAAGTGGAAAAACTACAGGAAAAGTTTACCAAGGAATTCGAAAACCTGGCCAATAAGATACTGGAAGAAAAAAGTCTGAAGTTTACCGAGCGTAATGAAAAGAATATCAAAAATATCTTGATGCCGCTCAATGAAAAGATTCTCCTATTCGAGAAAAAAGTGGAGGAAAGTAGAAAGGAAAGTTATGGTATCCATCAGGCGTTACGGGAGCAACTGCTCAACCTGCAAACCCAAAACCTAAAGATTACCCAAGAGGCCGAAAACCTGACCAAGGCCCTTAAAGGGGATAGTAAGATGCAGGGCAATTGGGGCGAATTGGTGCTGGAGCGCGTGCTCGAAAAATCGGGACTGGAAAAAGACCGCGAATACTCCGTGCAGCAAAGTTTTCAACGGGAGGATGGCTCACGGGTATTGCCCGATGTGATCATCAATCTTCCGGACGGTAAAAAGATGGTCGTCGATTCAAAAGTATCCTTGGTCGCCTACGAGCGTATGGTGAACGCGGAGGACGAGTTTCGGGATAAATTCTTGAAAGAACATATCCTATCTCTCAGAAATCACGTCGACCAACTTTCCGCCAAAAAATACGAGGATCTCTATGCGATGGAGAGTCCGGATTTCGTATTGATGTTCATTCCCATCGAACCTGCGTTTGCAGTTGCTATAAACAATGACAACTCTTTGTACAACAGGGCTTTTGAGCAGAATATCGTTATCGTTACACCATCGACCTTATTGGCGACCTTGCGCACCATAGACAGCATGTGGAATAACGAAAAACAACAACGCAACGCCCTTGAAATCGCGCGGCAGGCGGGAGCCCTCTACGATAAATTCGAAGGTTTCGTAACCGACCTCACCAAAGTCGGAAAGAAAATGGACGATGCGAAATCGGAGTACGAAGGCGCCATGAACAAGTTGGTGGAAGGCCGTGGTAACATTGTCTCCAGTATCCAAAAACTAAAAAAAATGGGTGCGAAAGCTAAAAAGTCCATTCCAGAACGTATATTGAAACGGGCGGAGGAAGATGATAATGAAGAAATTGAGATTGAGATTGAGATTGAGATTGAGAATGAGATTGAGAAGTAGCAGTTGCCGTTGCAGTAAACAAACTAGTGAAATTCCGAATAATCCAAGTCCTAATACGTAAAGCTCTTAATATCCTGTAGTCCTAAAATCCTAAATAGTCCTAATTCAGACCACAACAAGAACTCATGAAAAAAGCAGTAATTATAACCCTAGGCGGTATCGCAGTCCTTTTTGCCCTAATTTACGCCTTCATCTATTTTGTAACCTTTAGCGATGGGATCCGAACGGGCGAACTCATTAAGATAAGCCACAAAGGCATGCTTGTCAAAACCTGGGAAGGCGAGATTAGCCAAGGTATCTCCGGGGCACAGATATTTTCATTTTCCGTGTTGGACAAAGATCAAGAGGTCATCGAAAAACTACAGGAGTACCAAGGGCAATACGTAAAACTGAACTATATTGAACGTTACGCCACCTTCTTTTGGCTGGGCGATACCAAATATTTTGTGACAAATGTCGAACAGGAAGAATCGCCACATTTCAGAAAGTAATATCTCGAATATATAAATTCCGAAATAGTCTGCCTGCCGCAGGTTCCAAATGCGGTGGACGAAAAAACGAAAAACCCTATATCTTCCAACCTTTAAATGACCACCAGCAGCCATGAAAAACTACAAAAACCCAAGCGATTCGCGCGTATCGATAACCGAACTGATGCTTCCCTCCCACTCTAATTTTGGCGGAAAGGTACACGGGGGGCACATATTGAATCTGATGGATCAAATCGCTTTCGCCTGTGCTTCGAAACATTCCCAGCGCTATTGCGTAACGGCATCGGTAAATAGGGTGGACTTTTTAAGTCCCGTGGAGGTGGGTGAGCTAATTACGCTTAGGGCATCTATCAATTATACCGGTAAAACTTCAATGGTAGTAGGCGTTCGTGTGGATTCCGAAAACATCACCGAAGGCACCAAGCGTCATTGCAATTCCTCTTATTTTACGATGGTAGCCAAAGATGAGGAGGGAAAAAGCGTACCTGTACCCGGACTTATTCTGGAAAACGAACAGGCGGTGCGGCGTTTTGCGCGAAGCAAACAACGGAAAAAGGAAGCCTTCTCAAGGGATACCCGATTCGATGAATCGCAATTCCAGATGAAAGAGCACCTGAAAAGGTTGATCGATGAAAATGTTAAGATTGACTTGTAATTTCGGAAGCCGCAGCTTCGTCCAAAAACCAAAATAGATTTCCGTTTAGGGGATGAACCAAATTAGCGGGGTAGGATTTATAACCGCCTCTTTCATCGACAATCTCCCCAACCTTTTCCGCCTTACTTTCCCCGGTCACCAAAAAAGCTACATTATCTGCATGGTTGATGATTCTACCGGTAATGGTAATCCGTTTCTGCCCCGTATTCGGATGTTCGGCAACTTCGCAGAGCTGATCGGCATTCCACAATCCGATTTCATAAGGGAAAATGGAGGCTGTATGCCCGTCATCGCCCATACCTAAAATAATCAGGTCGAATTGTGGAAGGCCATCGATTATCGGGAGTTTCTCCCTTAAAACTTGCGTATAACGTTCCGCTTCCTGTCGTGGATCGTTCTCGCCCTTGATACGGTGGATGTTTTCTTCGGGAATCTCGATTTTCGACAAAAGATATTCTACGGTCATCTTATAATTGCTTTCGGGATCATCGGGAGAAACGCAGCGCTCGTCGCCCCAATATAAATGTACTTTCTGCCAGTCGTTTTTCGAAAGATGGCGTGATGCCAGTTCATCAAACACGATTTTTGGGGTACTACCGCCGGATAGGGCAATGTGCAGACTATCCTGCGAACCGATCAACTGTATAAGCCAATCCGTAAATGCCTCGGCCGTTTGCTGTTTTGTCCTTGAGATTTTCAATTGCATAATAATAGATTAGAATCTGTCGATCGGCAGGCAGTTTACATTTTTGAATTGGATACGTTCTTTTGAACTCGTACTTGACTAGCAAATTACACAATACCCAGGATCATCGGCCAACTGCTCACTGGGGTTTCGCCACATTCCGACACCGTCTATGAGGCTATCGGCATTCTCAGGGCCCCATGCCCCGGCGGAATATCCGTGCACCTTGGCGTCGGAATTCTTCCAATACTCCAATATCGGATCGACGAACGCCCATGCGGCCTCCACTTCATCGGCACGTGCATAAAGGGTGGCATCGCCTTGCATGGCATCTAAAAGCAAACGTTCATAGGCTTCCATAACATGGTTTTCTGCCAGACCGGAATAATAAAAATCAAGATTTGCCCGTTCGACCTTAAAGCCTTGTCCGGGAACTTTCACGCCGAATTTGATGAGAATGCCTTCGTCGGGCTGAATGCGAATGATCAACTTATTATCCTTATTGCTCATCCCCGCATCCTTAAAGATCTGGTGGTGCGGGGTCTTAAAATGAATGACCACCTCTGTTACCTTGGTGGGCATCCGCTTGGCCGTCCGCACATAAAAGGGCACCTCGGCCCAGCGCCAATTATCCACAAAAAATTTAATGGCCGCATAGGTTTCGGTCTTTGATTCCGGATCGACATCGGCTTCTTCCCGATATCCCTTTACTTTTTCCCCATCGATAACCGAACTTATATATTGGGCCCGTATAGTATTGTCATGGAGTACTTTGGGATCGGTCATTACCCGCAAAGATTTCAACGCTTTTAATTTTTCGTCACGTATCTGTTCTGCATTCGAATTTAACGGTGGTTCCATAATCACAAAGGCGATTATCTGCATCAGATGGCTTTGGAACATATCGCGCAACGCCCCTGATTTATCATAATAACCGCCACGTTTCTCGACGCCCCCGCTCTCGGCGTTGGTAATTTCGATATGGTGAATGTAATTCCGGTTCCAAAGCGGCTCGAAAATACTATTCGCAAAACGGGTCACCAAAAGATTCTGTACCGTTTCCTTGCCTAAATAATGGTCGATTCTGAAAATTTGGGGTTCCTTAAAATACTGGTGTAGACTTTTGTTCAACTTTTTAGCAGTTTCCAAGCTGTATCCGAAAGGTTTTTCCACAATCAGACGCCTCCAACCCTCATCTTCTTTGTGGAGTCCCTGCTGGTGTAGATTCTTAGAAATCGGACCATAAACGGATGGTGGTGTGGAAAGATAAAATATGTAATTACTGTCGGTATGATGTTCACTGTTCAGGCTATCGATACGTTTTTTCAGGGGACCATAATCGGAATCTTGATCATCGCTCAACTCGTGATAGAACAAGCGGTCGGCAAACCCCGTGATCATTTTCTTTTGACTCTCGTCAATTTTCTCTCTGAGATGCTTACTCTCGGTAACCACGTTTTCTCTGAACTCCTCGTCCGACCATGGGCTGCGGCTCGCGCCAAGAACGACAAAGTTTTCAGGCAAATAACCGTCCCTGGCCAAAGCGAATATAGCAGGTATCAGTTTTCGAGCGGTAAGGTCTCCCGAGGCGCCGAATATGACCAACATTTGGTTTTCTGTCTTGTTCATAGTGTATTATAAGATTTAGAACCTTAAAAGTATCGAAAAGAATGCCCAATACCAACGAGTTTCCCCTAAGTTAATCTTACATCTCAATATTTTCGTTTATTTTTGAAGGAAGTATGCTTAAAATGAAAACTTGAATTAGAGGATAAAAAAACACATACGTTGTTTATTTCGGGTGCTTGCAAAAATGCCCAACATGAAATTAATCCAAGTGATAAAATAAAAAACTTAGCGCATGTTTAAAACAAGGCGAACTGACAATCAGCAGTTTGAGGTTCTGGCTATACATTAAATCAGTTGCATATCGGGATACAGAACTTATTTAATTTGACGCCATGGTTTCTCAAAATACTGGTTTTCAGCAAATAGGTTTTTTAAACATGCTCTTAGGGATAAAATTCAACAGATTTCCGCCTGAGTTTCTCCTTAGGTGAGCCGCATGGCGGGAATGACAAATACATTTATTAATGGAAGAAAAATACGATTTCGGATTGGTAGGTCTCGGTGTAATGGGACGTAATTTTATATTGAACGTGGCGGATAACGGATTTTCCGCTTTCGGCCATGATCTCGACGTTGAAAAGGTCAATGCCCTTAAAAATGAAGGAAACAAAGCACATAAGATTGATGCTTCCACAAGTATCAAAACCTTTGTAAAAGCCTTAAAACAGCCCCGAAAAATAATGCTTTTAGTCCCTGCGGGAAAAATTGTGGATTCGGTGATCGAAAGCCTTTTACCGCATATCGATCGTGGGGATATCCTAATCGATGGTGGCAATTCCTTTTTTACGGATACCGATCGCCGGGAAGAGGAGCTTCAAAAAAGAGCGGTCAACTTTTTCGGTGCCGGAGTTTCCGGAGGAGCTAAAGGCGCCCGTCTTGGGCCAAGCATTATGCCTGGAGGTTCAAAATCCGCTTACGCCCATATCAAACCCATTTTTGAGGCCGTCGCCGCGAAATACGATGGGGAGCCTTGCGTAGCGTATCTAGGACCAAAATCCGCTGGGAACTACGTGAAAATGGTCCACAATGGTATCGAATACGGACTCATGCAACTCACCTCCGAAATATATGACCTTCTCAAAAAAGCCGGGGATTTCGACAACGACGAGGTACACAATAGCTTTAAAAAATGGAACGAAGGCCGTTTACAGTCCTTCTTAGTAGAGATTACCTCCCAAATCTTCAAACAAGAGGACGATGAAAGTAACGAAAGATTAATCGATAAAATTTTGGATAAGGCCAAGCAAAAAGGTACCGGTAAATGGACAAGCCAAAATGCGATGGACTTAGGTATTCCCGTGCCAACCATAGATATAGCGGTGAACATGCGCGAGATTTCCGCTTTAAAATCCGAACGCACGGCTGCGGACAAAATCTACGATAGGCCCAAAGTAGCAACCATGGAGAAGGCCAAACTGGAAAAATTGGCTGAAGAAGCCCTCTATTTCTCCTTTATAGTAACTTATGCCCAAGGACTGCATGTATTGGCGGAAGCCTCAAAAGAGTACGGGTATCAGCTTGATATTTCCGTTATCGCCAAAATCTGGCGTGCAGGTTGTATTATACGTGCTGCATTGTTGGCCGATATTACCGAAGCCTTCGAAAAAGACAAAGACCTTCCGAATCTATTGGTTTCTCCAAATTTTGTGGACAAAGTTCAGGGCAGTGTAGCTTCCGCCCGTGAGCTGGTCGCCTTTGGTGCCAAAAACGGTATTCCCTTACCGGGACTTTCAAATTCCCTGATTTATTTTGATGCCTACACAACTACCCGATTGCCTTTAAACCTAATTCAAGCGCAACGGGATTATTTTGGATCACATACCTATGAAAGATTGGACAAGGAAGGGATTTTCCATACGGAATGGGAGTCAAAGTAGCGGTAATTCGTGTCAAGCCCACCAACACAAGCAGGTAATTCTAAAAAATGAATGCTATTAACTTCGTACGTCCAGCTATTTTGGCAAAAAACGCTTTGACCGTTTCCATGTCGATCCTTTTATTTTGTGCTATTTCCTGCAAAGATTCGAACCCAGCAGATCAGCGGGTAGATGTGTTGGACGAACATACTTTAGATAGGCGTGTCAAAGAGGCTTTCGTTGATTCGCTGATGCGCGAAGTCTATGTACCCATCTATTCCGACATCTACAACCAGACCCGCGATTCTCGCACCTTACTTACCGCAACCTTGAGCATTCGCAACACCAGCATCGGTGACAGTCTTTTTATTAGTAAAATAGATTACTATAATACCGAAGGCGATTTGGTAAGAAGTTATATCGATCAGCCGATATACCTCCGCCCTATGGAATCTCTCGATTACGTCATAGAACAACGGGATAACGCTGGCGGCAGCGGCGCCAATTTTCTTATCGATTGGTATTCAAGAAAACCATTGCATCCCTTGTTTCAAGCGGTCATGGTAGGGGGCCTTGGGGCGCAGGCGTTCTCCTTTACTGCCGATGGGGTCGAAGTTTATAAGAATTGAGTTTCAATGTACTTTGTTGTAGAGTTTAAGTAGGGTATGGGATACCTACAGACACTTTTTATAGGATGATCGGGTTTCAGCAAAGAAACGCTCAGAACAGAAAAGTGAAAGCCATTATTCCAAAAAATTCCTACAAAAAATGCTGCAAATTAGTATCTTAGCAATGTAAGAAAGCTAGATAATTATAATCGAATGCATCCCCAATCGGCCTCATGACTCTTCGAATTACCATAATTATTTGCCTTCTTCTACTTTTGTCTAATCGTGTGACATCCCAAGAATTACTGGAGCATCAGATCGATAGCCTACAGTCGATTATTTCCCGATCGAACGAGGCCTATGAGACATATAATTACAAAGACGTTATAAAGTACGGTGCGACACTTATCAAAAAGGGTAAGGAATATAAAAGCGCCTACGCCACATTTTTAGGATATGATATGCTTGGCGGTGTTTACGCCGAACTTGATGATACCTTACGTGGCAGAATATATTCGGAAAAAGCTTTGGAGATAGCCAGAATTTCAAAGTCGGACAGTCTTATTGCCTGGGGTACCTTAAATCTGGGTATTCTATTCTCCGACATACCTCAAACGTACCAAAAAGCAATCCGGTTTTTTGAAGAAAGTATTACCATCAATGAACAAAACAATGAACTGGGCCAAGTCTATCTGACCTACATTAATTTGGCATGGACGCATTTAGACCACGCCGAAGTAGACAAAGCGTACATTGTATTAAAAAAAGCGAGATCCATAGGTAATACGACAAAAGTAGCTTCGTTAGATAGACGCTATGTCGAATTACTTTTTGGAAGGTATTATTTGGCCAAGCAAGAGTATACACCTGCAATAATTCAACTGGAATCTGTAGCAAAGGAGGCCGATAGAGACTCTTTAACAGACTTAGCCTTAGAGACCTATGAACATCTTGCCATAGGATATCATAAAGCAAAAGACTACAAAAACGCCTTCGAAAGTCTGAACAAATACAACCATTACAAGCAAAAAGCTTTTACCGAAGAAAAAATTGAGGAAACGGAAAAGGCAAAGGCCAAATTTAATCTGAATCAAACGCAAAAAGACTTGAATGCAGCGCTTAAGGAAAAGCAATATTCCCAAGAGCTTGTTTCGAAATCGAAGTTCTTCACCACCATTCTAATTGTGGCTACAATTATTCTACTTTTTGCCCTCTTGGGTTTTTACCTGTTTTTCAACACACGCAAGAAGTATATACGACAACTCAAAACCAAAAATCAAGAACTCGTATTGGCCAAAGAAAAAGCAGAGAAACTTTCGAAAATAAAGACAAGATTTCTGTCAACGGTAAGTCACGAACTGCGCACGCCTTTATATGGGGTCATAGGTATTTCAACACTTCTCAAGGAAGACGAGAAATTAAAGGCGTATGAAGAAGATCTGAAGTCACTAAAGTTTTCTGCGGATTATTTGTTGGCATTGGTCAACGATGTGCTATTGCTCAGTAAAATGGATGCCGAAGCGATAAAACTTTCGCAAAACCCATTCAAACTTGACTTTCTGATACAGAATATCGTTCGTTCCTTTGAATTTATTTTACAAAAAAACAACAATAAACTACATCTAAAGATTGATAAAAATATTCCCAATGCCTTAATCGGCGATCCCATAAGACTATCGCAAATAGTGATCAACTTGATTGGTAATGCCGCTAAATTCAATCAAGACGGAAATATCTGGGTAGCCTTAGACCTTCTCAAAGTCACTAACAAGGGCTTATATCAAACCCGTTTTACGATAAAGGACGATGGCCCCGGTATACCACTGGACAAGCAAAAAACAGTATTCGAAGAATTTTCACAAATTGAACATACGAACCATGATTATAAGGGAACCGGCCTAGGGTTGACCATAGTCAAAAAACTATTGAAATTATACAAAAGTAAAATTCAACTTGAAAGTAATCCGGGAGAGGGCTCGGAGTTTAGTTTTTCGCTTAATCTCAAAAAAAACACGGACGAGGTGGTAGAAAAAAATCAATATAGCGCCACAAAGTCTAGTCTTGCGGACCGCTTTAGCAATACCGATTTACATATTTTAATTGTCGACGATAATAGAATAAATCAAAAAATCACACAAAAAATCCTGAAACGATACCACATTAGATCAAGTCTGGCCGATGACGGGCAACAAGCCATAGAAATGAACCGATCGCAAAAATTTGACATGATATTAATGGATATCAACATGCCGAAAATTAACGGAATGGAAGCGGCAAAAATGATACTAAAAATTGACAAAACAATTCCGATTATCGCCTTGACCGCCGTCGAGCTGGATGAGATGCGAAATGATATATTGAACTCGGGCATCAGCGATATCATTCACAAACCCTATGAAGTTTCGGAATTTTTACATATTATCCTAAAGAATTTACCCTCTGAAAGGATTGATTTACAAAAGTAAAGTTAGATTGTTTTTAGTTTTATGCCAACATACCACATCTACGTCATCGAACTTTCCAAAAAAGTCTATACCGAAAACAAGCGGTTTCGTGAAGCCAACCCGCAGTTTAATGGGGTATTGGAATGCCTATATGTCGGCATGACCAGTAAGACCCCAAAAGAGCGTTTTAAACAGCATAAAACGGGCTATATCAATAAAAAAGGACATAAACTCTCATCCTCTATCGTGAAAAGATACGGTTCGTATCTGCGTCCTAGTCTTTACATCCATATTCAACCTATTCTTTCAAGAGCGGACGCCCTGAAAATGGAAGAGACCTTGGCATTGGAGCTGCGCCGAAAACGCTATGCAGTTTGGTTCAACTGATTTAAGTTTCAACAGAAATCCATTTTAAAAAAAGCGTAACTTTAGAAATTCGAACACAATAATTCATCCTAAAAACGCTTTATGGAAGGTTTGATGATGCACTACCCGCTTACCACCAATACGATATTGGAATATGGTAACTCCGCCTTTCCCCATAAAAAACTGATCACTCATTTACCGGATGGCACCCGCCACGAATACTGTTACGGAGACCTCTACAGACGTACCAAGCAATTGGCCAACGCCCTGACCAAAAAGTTGGGTATTACCAAGGGCGATATGGTCGGCACTTTCGCTTGGAACCATTACCAGCATGTGGAACTCTATTATGGTATACCGGCCATAGGAGCGGTCTGCCATACCATCAACATTCGGCTATCACCGCAACAGACGGAATTTATCATCAACCATTCCGAGGATAAGGTCATTTTTGTTGACGCGACCTTAGTGCCGCTATTGGAAAAAATCAGTGCGAAACTGGAAACGGTCGAACATTTTATCGTTATCAATGCCTCTGAAAGTTTCAGCACTAGCCTACCCAATATCCTGCATTACGAAGACCTAATGAAAGGACAATCCGAAACTTTCAAATGGCCAGAACTTAACGAGAACGATGCCAGTGGCATGTGCTATACCAGCGGAACGACCGGCATGCCCAAAGGCGTGTTGTATTCCCATCGTTCGACCTACCTTCATGCGCTGACCATCCTTTCCCCAAATGCGGGAAACTATAGCAATTCGGAGACTGTTTTATTGATAGTGCCCCAATTTCACGTAATGGCTTGGGGTTTCCCGTATATGTGCCTTTTGTGTGGATCCGATATGGTGATGCCATCCTCAAATCTTGGTCCGCAAGCGATTATCAAAATACTTCAAGAAGAAAAAGTGACCAAGGCCAACGGCGTTCCGACCATCTGGATGGCCGTATACGAGGAAATGAAGAAAAATCCTCCGAAAAAGAAATTGATGCTTAAGGAATATATCGTGGGCGGTTCGGCACTTACCGGAAGTCTGATCGAGGGTTTTGAAAAAGATTTTGGAATTAAAGCCGTACATGCTTGGGGAATGACAGAGACCTCACCTTTGGGCACGGCCAGCAGACTACAGCCGATGCATGAACATTTAAATCCGGATGAAAAAATCAAGGTACGTGCGAAGCAAGGTATCGAGTTCCCCGGAATCGAAATGCGGATAGTCGGGGAAGACGGATCGGTCGCCCCAAGAGACGGGAAAACTATGGGCGAACTTCAAGTACGGGGCGCTTGGGTAATCCGCTCTTATTTCAAGACCCACAACCGTGAGAATTTTACTGAAGACGGATGGTTCAGAACCGGGGATGTAAGTACCATTGACGCTAACGGCTACATGGAAATCACCGACCGCACCAAAGACCTGATCAAAAGTGGTGGCGAATGGATTTCGAGTGTAGCTTTGGAATCCGCATTAATGGCCCATCCCAAGATTAAGGAAGCTGCCGTTATCGCCATTCCCGATAAAAAATGGTCCGAACGGCCTTTGGCAATCATCGTTCTTGCGGACAAAAAGGAGACCTTATCGCACGACGAACTGAAAAAATTCCTAGCTCATGATTTTGTCAGCTACCAGATTCCCGATACCTATGTCTTTATCGAACAGGTACCCCGCACCAGCGTGGGCAAGTTTGACAAAAAAGAAATCAGACGGCTTTATGGGGAGGGTAAATTAACTTGAAAAAACAAAGACCTGCAACCCGCATCTAGCCAGAGACCCACATGATGGATCGTTCGTGGATCGTTCTTACTATACAGGACAAGAAGCGATAGAATGTTACTTCGATAAGTACATCTTCCGCCGACCGTAAAGGTCATAGAATTGATCATCCTTTAAGTTATCGATAAATAAGATACTCTCTCCCGTACTCTTCATTTCAGGCCCTAGGTTCTTGTTTACGTTGGGGAATTTGTTAAACGAGAATACGGGCTGTTTGATAGCAAATCCTTCCAATTGGGGATTGAAATCAAAGTCCTTTACCTTTTTCTCGCCCAGCATCACTTTGGTGGCGTAGTTTACGTAAGGTTCGCCATAGGCTTTTGCGATAAAGGGCACGGTTCGCGATGCCCTAGGGTTGGCCTCGATGATATAAACGATATCGTCTTTGATAGCGAACTGAATATTTATAAGACCGACCGTGTTGAGTGCCAAGGCGATTTTATTGGTGTGATCCTTGATTTGTTGTAGCACGAATTCCCCGAGGTTGAACGGTGGCAAGGTGGCATTCGAATCTCCGGAGTGTATTCCACAGGGTTCGATATGTTCCATAATACCGATGATGTAGACGTCTTTCCCGTCACAGATGGCATCGGCCTCTGCCTCGATGGCTCCATCGAGATAATGATCGAGCAGGAGTTTGTTATTCGGAATTTTTCGCAGTAGGTCTACAACATGTTCTTCGAGTTCAGTTTTATTGATGACGATTTTCATGCCTTGGCCGCCCAATACATACGAAGGTCGCACTAACAATGGAAAATCCAGTTTATCGGCCAGCGCAAGGGCTTCGTCCGCTGTTTCCGCGACCCCGAATTCGGGAAAGGGAATATCGTTGGCTTTTAGCAGTTCGGAAAAACTGCCCCGGTCTTCGGCAAGGTCGAGGGACTGAAAACTGGTGCCAATGATCTTGATACCGTACTTGTCCAGTTTTTCGGCCAATTTTAACGCGGTCTGCCCCCCAAGCTGTACGATAACGCCTTCCGGTTTTTCGTGCAGGATGATGTCGTAGATATGTTCCCAGAAAACGGGTTCGAAGTAAAGTTTATCCGCCGTATCGAAATCCGTTGATACTGTTTCGGGGTTACAATTGATCATAATGGTCTCATAGCCACATTCCGCCGCGGCAAGTACTCCGTGCACACAGCAATAATCGAACTCTATGCCCTGCCCTATCCGGTTTGGACCGGAACCGAGCACCACGACTTTTTTCTTATCGGTAACGATACTGTCGTTTTCAACATATCGCGTACCGTCGGGCTTTTCAATTTCTGCCTCAAAAGTAGAATAGTAATAAGGCGTCATCGCCTTGAACTCGGCCGCACAGGTATCCACAAGTTTATAGACCCGATTGATATCCATCTCTAGCGTACGCTTTTTATGGACTTCACTTTCGTAGCAATCGAGCATGTGTGCGATCTGACGGTCGGCAAAGCCCTTTTGTTTGGCTTCCAACATCAGTTCACGGGTAATCGTGGCGATGGTATAAGTTGATATTTCCTTTTCAAGATAATGCAGTTCTTCATATTGTTTCAAGAACCACATATCGATTTTAGTAATTTCGTGGATGCGGCTGAGCGGAATGCCCAATTGAATGGCATCGTAAATGACAAAGACCCTGTCCCAACTAGGGATAGTGAGTTTGCTGATGATTTGGTCGTAATCTTTATATCCCTTGCCATCGGCACCCAAGCCATTTCTTTTTATTTCAAGGGATTGTGTCGCCTTATGCAAAGCTTCCTGAAACGAGCGGCCGATACCCATGACCTCTCCTACGGATTTCATCTGAAGGCCCAAGGTACGATCGGAACCTTCGAACTTATCGAAATTCCATCGCGGGATTTTTACGATGACATAGTCCAAAGCCGGTTCAAAAAGGGCTGATGTCGATTTGGTAATCTGGTTATCAAGCTCATCGAGATGATAGCCAATGGCCAGCTTTGAGGCAATCTTAGCAATCGGATATCCTGTTGCCTTGGAAGCCAAGGCCGAAGATCGGGAAACCCTGGGATTTATCTCGATGGCAATGATATCTTCATTTTCATCGGGACTCACGGCAAACTGCACATTACATCCTCCGGCAAAATCTCCGATACTGCGCATCATATGAATCGCCATATCCCGCATCTTTTGATAGGTGCGATCGGAGAGGGTCATCGCGGGTGCGACCGTAATGGAATCACCGGTATGGATGCCCATTGGATCCATATTCTCAATGGCACAGATAATCACAACATTGTCATTTCTGTCGCGAAGTAGCTCCAGTTCATATTCTTTCCATCCGATCAAAGCCTTATCGATCATTACCTCGTGAATGGGTGATATCTCAAGGCCGCGGCTTAGCATTTCGTCGAATTCTTCCGGTTTATAGACAATTGAAGCTCCGTCGCCGCCCAAGGTGTACGATGCCCTGATGACCAAGGGAAATCCGAATTCTTGCGCAATTTCCTTTCCCTTTAAAAATGAAGTGGCCGTAGCTTGAGGCGCCATTCCTATTCCAATTTTCAACATCAGCTCACGGAATTTTTCCCTATCCTCCGTAATATTAATGGCATCGATATCGACTCCAATAATCTCTACTCCGAAATCTTCCCAAATACCTTTTTCGTCCGCTTGTATACACAAATTCAGTGCAGTCTGTCCGCCCATCGTTGGCAGAACCGCGTCTATCTGTGGATGTGCCTTTAAAATTTCAACAATAGATTTCGTGGTCAACGGCTTTAAATAGACATGGTCCGCCATGGTCGGGTCCGTCATAATCGTAGCCGGGTTGCTGTTTATCAGTATCGTTTCGACACCATCTTCGCGAAGGCTTCGCAAAGACTGGGATCCTGCATAGTCAAATTCACAGGCCTGACCAATGATAATGGGACCTGAACCTATAATCAATATCGATTTTAAATCTTCTCTTTTGGGCATTTGCTACATGGTGTATAAAAGGTTCTACGGAAATGGTATCGGATCTTGTCAGGCATAAACACCGGAAAAATTCCAGTGCAGGCAAAAAAAAGGTGCTACTTTAAAAAAGTAACACCTTAATATTTTAAAAGAATGGAATCATTATTTTTTGTGTCTCGGCTCAGAGGATACGGATAGCTTTTTTCTTCCTTTTGCCCTTCTTCGGGCCAATACTTTTCTTCCGTTAACGGATGCCATGCGTTCCCTGAACCCATGTTTATTTCGTCTCTTGCGCTTTGATGGTTGATATGTTCTCTTCTGTCCGGGCATTTTTTGATACTTTTCTTGATTGTGAAACTTGAAGGTTCGTCCCCAAAATTCCGGTGGCAAATATACAAAGGCTTTTTGCTTTTACAAATGGATTCGGTAAAATTATTTTTACCGAGCTTCTTTCTGTTACAAATGCCTTTTTCACTACTTTTGCAGCCTGAATTCGAGACGGGTACATACCATATATGAAATACTTCACCCCCTTACTTTTTTTACTTGTTTATAGCGTTCCCCTTTCGGCACAGTCCATTTTGGAATATACGCTGGAAAAAGGGGACACATTTACCATAAAACAAGATGCCGAACAGATCATAATTCAAGAGCTCGATGGGGCGACCCATGAATTGACCAACAAAATCGATGGTATCTTGCAGTTCAAAGTATTGACCCAACGGGACAGCACGTACGAAATTGCTTTGACCTTTAAAGACCTCAATCTTAAAATGACTTCGAGTATTCAGGGCGAACTGTTGAACGTACGTGCCAAAGAAATAAGCGAAGACGATATGCAATCGAAGGTATTCAGTAGTCTGTTGAATAGTCCTGTTCAAATGATACTTGCCAAAACGGGGGATATCCTAGAAGTCAAGGGAGGGGATAGCCTTGTGGTAAAAATGGCGGAGGCATCCGGACTAGAAGATGCGTTTTCGTTGAACATGATGAAAAAATCCCTTCAAAAGGAATTTGGTTCCGAAGCCCTTTCCGAAAGCTACAAACAGATGACTTTTATTTATCCCAAAAAACCGGTAAAGATCGGTGATAGTTGGAAAAATGAATATTCAGGTAAACTCGGGGCCAAAAATACATGGACCTTGGAAGCCTTAATGAAAGATGAAGCAACAATTAATGGAACCGCGGATGTCACCATGGATGTAATCGAGTTAGCGACCACCATGAAGCTTACCGGTACGCAACAAACCCGGATAACCACCGACACCGCTTCTGGATTTATCAAATTCATGAACGTTGAGGGCCAATCGAAAGGGACTTCGACCATGACCCAAATGGGAGACCAAGAAATTCCGACCCGCATAAAATCGAAGATTACCTATGAACGTATAGATTCATACGTCGAGTAGATTTTAAGGGGTAAGGGTTCAATTAGCAAAATTCGCGTCTCGTTATAAATAGAGACGCATAATTTAAAACAATATGTTCAATAAAAACATAAAACTTGTTATCGCCGGCCTTATCATCGCTTATGCCGTTTACCAGTTTGTCGACGGCAATATCGGCAATGGGATTGCATTGCTATTGCTTTCCCTTATCTTTATCTTTCTATATTTCAGGAATGAGATAATTTTATTGGCCTTTCTTCGGATGCGCAAGCAAGATCTCGAAGGCACCCAAAAATGGCTTAACAAGATAAAAAAACCGAAATCGGCATTGATTACCAAACAGCAGGGCTACTACAATTATCTCCATGGCATTATTTATTCCCAAAAAAATCTGACTACCGCAGAAAAATATTTCAAAAAAGCACTTAAATTAGGGTTAACTATGGATTATGACGTGGCCATGGCGAAATTGAGCCTTGCGGGTATCTCGATGCAAAAACGTCGTAAAAGGGAAGCTACCAAACTATTGCAGGAAGCCAAAAAGTTGGACAAGAACAATATGCTTACGGATCAAATTAAGATGATGCAGCAGCAGATGAAGAAAATTTAAATAACTGCAAATTTCAAATAGGAAAATTCCAAATTCCAATTTTCACGTTTAAACAGTAAAGCATCCTATTAAAATTATATCCCAACCTGAGCACAAACAAATCATCGACCCATCGCAGCGAAAAACACTTTTTTAGGAATTTGATGCTTGGGAATTGGTGCTTACGATTTGGTGCTTTTTCACAACAACGGTGCCCACAGCCGACTGAACGATTCCTTCAATTTCCGCCGAATACCACGTTCTTTCCAGCGATCTAATGTTACTTCTTCGCAATTTTCGAGGTCGGTTTCGAAGATGCCCGCCATTTGATCGTTGATAGCCGTGTTATAGATAAGGGCGGTAATTTCGAAATTCAGGGCAAAACTTCGATAATCCAAATTGGCCGTACCTATTGTAGACAATCGATTATCGACCAACATGGTCTTCGCATGCACAAAGCCTTTACAGTACCTAAATATACGGATACCAGACTCTAGACTTTCCTCGATATACGAATCGGAGGCATACTGCGCTGCCCAGGAATCGGATTCATAAGGCAATATGACCCGAACATCGACACCGCTGCGTGCAGCAGTTTTCATAGCTGTAAATATGGCGTCGTTGGGCATATAATATGGCGAAGTGATGAAAATACGTTCGCGCGCCGCGGTCATGGCACAGAAGAGTGCTTCCATTATATTGGCCCAATCGGTATCGGGCCCACTAGCAGCCATTTGTACCGCAACCGGATCCTGTGATTCGGGTTTGTTGTCAGGAAAAAGATTTTGATCGATCTCTGTTTCATCGCCCGTAACGAAATTCCAGGTCAGTAAAAAAGAAGATTGTAAAGAACCTACAGCACCGCCCTGCAAACGCAAATGGGTATCGCGCCAGTATCTTTCGTTGTTATAGGAGTTATCATATCTCTGATCAAGATTTATGCCACCTACATAACCGACAGTTCCGTCGATAACTACTATTTTTCTATGATCGCGATAGTTCAGTTTACTGGTAGAGTTCGAGAACCGCACGGGCATGAACGGTAAATGTAGCACGCCCGCCTCCGTCATCTTTTTCTTGGCTTTGGAAGATATATCGCTTCCTACGTCATCGTACACCAACCGTACCTTTACGCCCTCTTTCGCCTTTTTGCTGAGTATATCGATCAGTTCGGTACCCAATTCGTCGTCGAAGAGCACGAAATATTCCATATGGATATGATTTTTGGCTTTTCCGAGATCCTCCCGTAGGCGCTCGAACTTTTTTTCTCCGTTGACCAATATTTCCAACTCGTTATCGAAAGTAAGAATGGCTTTCTCGTTCTTTTTCAACAAGGTGTAGATCTTATAAATACCTTCGCCAAAATCCGATCGGAAACTATCCTTTTCTTCTTGATCGAGCTTGAACTGTTCACGCCATCCTTTTATTCGATCATTGTCGAGAATGTATTTTTTCTCAAAAATTTTCGATTTCCTATAGTCCTGTCCAAAGAAATAGTAAACCACCAGCCCTAAAAAAGGAAGCGCGGCCAGCGCAAATAGAAAGGATAGCGTCTTTACGGGATTCTTATTCTTTAATATGATGAAGATGGACAAGCTGATGACCAAAATATAGTTTATGGTCAGGGCGATAAGCCAGATATTGTCTCTGCCGTATGCAAGTATTGAATTCACGAACGCGAGTTTAGATTGCTTCGGAATCTAATGTACGGAATAAAATTATGGTTTTGTTAAAAGAAGATAAGTGACTAATACTATCGTAAAAAAAACAGGAGGGAAGCCATGCCTGGCGCCCCTTGGACAATTAGGGTGTTAACCTTAAAATTTTCTAATTAAAACCGTCCAATGTCATCCCCTACAGCAGCGGGCATCACCGCTAAAAGAAATTTTTTTTACTTAGTAACCCTGTAATATCCCGTTTTAGGAATTTCAATACTGTACTTCTTTCTCGAACTGTTGTTCAAGTGCGCCTCGCGCAGCCAAGGGTTATGCCTTTTCAAAATCTTATAGTTGATTTCATATTTTTGGGCAAAATCGGCGAAACTGAGTACAGGCTGATCCAAATCTACTTTAAAAGTAGGCACGGCGGTATAGAGATCTTCTTCTTTCACATCGAAACCATACTTTTCGGGATGGCTCAAAATCTCTTTTATCGCCATAATTCTGAAGACGTATCTACCGGTTTCTTGGCCGAGCAACAAATCGTAATAATTGGTGACTTGCTGTATGCCCATATATTTGTCTATTGCCCCGGTACCGGCATTATAGGATGCGGCAGTCAGCGTCCAAGTACCATATTTTTTCTTGTAGTTTTTCAGATATTCACAAGCGACCTGAGTCGATTTTTCCAAGTGATAGCGTTCATCGACGTTATCGTTCACCTCAAGACCGTACTGCTGGGCGGTGGGCTTCATGATTTGCCAAAACCCTGTAGCACCAGCGTGGGATACCACATTTTGGAGTCCACTCTCAGCAACGGCCAAGTATTTAAAATCATCAGGGATACCATTTTTAGCTAATATCGGTTCGATTATCGGAAAGTACATATTCGCCCTTTTAATCAACAAAACAGCATTCGACTGCCAATAGGTATTGACCAAAAACTCTCGGTCGATACGCTCCATGACCTCGGGATCGTTTTGGGGGACGGACTCTCCCGCAAAATTGAGGTCTTCGGGGATGTCGATTGCGGAAATGCGATATCCTTGTGCAACGTTTTTCTCTAGTATCGAGTCGGTCGCATCGGTAGGAATACGCACATTATTACCCTCTTCACTATCGCCCTGCACGGCATAAATTAAAGTGCTGACCACGAAAAAAAGGCCCAAAAATAGTAAACCGTTCTTTAAAATCTTCATATTTCTAATTGGTGTTTTTTCAAAGTTACGAACCGATTGTTATTATATATTAAAGAACTCGTCTTGAGTTTCTCTTTTGCCTGCGATTTTAAATTTTGCACACTTCATTTTTCTTTTTCGGGAACCGTATCTACGGCTATGCTGTTAAAAAAAGTCGTCATTAGCGCACAAAGTCGAAAATTTCGGTTCCAAAAAAACTCAAATCGAATTTATGAGTTAATATAATACTACAACTCCATTATTGCAAAATAATTGTGGGTAAATGTTCATTAAACCATTTTGCCCTATGGATGATCATGGTGTGCGTACCATTTTTCACGGGAATACAATCTGTAATGTTCCGAATCGGAAAAACGGTATCTTTTTCTCCATGGATATGTACAAGGTTATCGGGAAGTTCGGACTGTTGCCAATTGACCATCTTATCAATCGACCAATCGATGTACACTTTATCACGTAAAGAGAGATATTCTTCATATAATGATAAGCGTTTGGTCACAGTTTCGCCAAAAGCATACTTGGCGAGAAGTTCGATATTGTTGACTAAACCTGTTGGCAAAATCTTATGAATTTTAGTATATCTGGCAAAGTGCATCCGTCTGGGCAGTTCCGAAGCATCTTTTACACTTGAAATAATAATGATCTTTCGCACCGCAATCAATTTGGCCATCTCCTGGACAAGCAAACCCCCAAAAGAAACTCCTATCAAAACTGGATTCTCATGTGCTATCTGCCTATTCATGGTCCGGGCATAGTCCACAAGGCTCATATTCTTTGAGGGCACGAACCATTCCAGCAAATGCGGTTCAAAGATTTCATGTGGTAAATGGATGTGCTTAAAGATGGTAGGATTGGCTGCCATACCCGGCATAAAATAGACATGAATCTTGCTATCGTTCATAAAGAACTTTAATTTTTCAGTAGCAAAAGCAGGTAATAATTAGGAAATTAACATAGTATTCACTACTTTTGTTGTCAGCTTTGGAAAATTCCATCGTTTATCTAATCTAGGCAAAAGTAGCTAAATTAACGGCTTGAGAACACCGTTTTTTTCTTCTGATGCCAAAACACAAATCCTAACTATATGAATGAAGTAGAAATCAACGACAACAGTTTCTTGCGTCAATTTGAAACTAGGGTCGATGGTCACTTGGCCAAAATCGAGTATTCTTCACAGGAGCGTAAAGTATTTCTGACCAAATTAGTAGTTCCGGAAGAAATCACCAAAGCGGGTTTCAAGGAAGATTTTATAAAATCGGTTCTTCACCGCATTCAAGAGCAAAATCTTCGAGTAGTTCCAACAAGCCCTGAAATTGCAGGCTTTTTGAGGAAAAACAGACAGTACAAAGAGATGTTGCCCGTAGGCATCAGAATCTGATATGATTTTTAGGATTATCATAAAAAAATCCCGCCGATCGGCGGGATTTTTTTATGGGAAATTGCGAGCGAGGCGACGCAATCTATTGGGCATTCTAGAAAATTGAAACAGCTTGCGTCGCTTCGCTCGCAATGAATTCAAACCGCACCATTCCGTCATCCGCAATTTCGGTCAATTTGACCGTATGCAATGTATTTACCAAGGTTGGATCCCAAGGAGCTTTTACCTTAACGTAATTTTCGGTGAATCCATGAATATAGCCCGATTTGTTTTCCCCTTCGAATAAAACACGACGCACCGCGCCTAACTGACCCTCATAAAATACTCTACGTTTTTTGGCGGATAGCCCGCGAAGCATCTTGCTGCGCTTCTTTCTGACGTTGTTGGACACTACCCCATCCATTTCAGCTGCAGGGGTGTTTTCCCTTTCCGAATAGGTAAACACATGTAAATACGAAATATCGAGTTCGTTGAGATAATGATAGGTCTCCAAAAAAAGTTCGTCGGTTTCCCCTGGAAAGCCAACAATAACATCTACTCCGATACAGGCATGCGGCATGGCTTCCCTAATCCTTCGAACTCTATCCTCATACAGATTGCTCATATAGCGGCGGCGCATCCGTTTTAGCATCTGGTCGCTTCCGCTTTGTAAGGGAATATGGAAATGGGGTACAAAGGTTTTGCTCTGCGCAACAAAGTCAATGGTCTCGTTCTTTAAAAGATTGGGCTCTATGGATGAAATCCGCAATCTGTGGATGCCTTCTACTTCATCCAAAGCCTTAACCAAATCAAAAAAAGTATGTTCGTGCTTTTTGTTAGCGAACTCCCCTTTGCCATAATCACCAATATTGACACCGGTCAAAACGATTTCCTTAATTCCCTGGGCCGATATCTCCGCAGCATTTCTTAGCACATTATCCAGCGTATCGCTACGGGAAATACCCCGCGCCAGTGGAATGGTGCAATAGGTGCATTTGTAATCACATCCATCCTGCACTTTCAAAAAAGCACGTGTCCGGTCCCCGATGGCGTAGCTGCCAACGTAGAAGTCAGCATCCTCAATTTCGCAGGAATGAATTTCTGTCATCCTAAGCGCGGTCGAGGGACGATTCAAAATATCATTGATGTAATCGGTAATCTTAAATTTTTCGGTAGCACCCAAAACCAGATCGACACCATCGACCGCGGCCAGCTCTTCGGGCTTTAGCTGTGCATAGCAACCAATGGCAGCCACAAAGGCATCGGGATTCGCTTTTTGCGCTTTTTTCACAATGGTCTTGAAGCGCTTGTCGGCATTCTCGGTTACCGAGCAGGTATTGATGACGTACATATCGGCAGCTTCCGAAAAGGCTACGCGTTGGAAGCCTTCCTCGGTAAACCCTCTTGCTATGGTAGAGGTTTCGGAGAAGTTGAGCTTACAGCCCAAGGTGTAGAAGGCAACTTTCTTGTTCATACCCTAATTCTTTTCAAATACTTGCAAATACGCTTTCCAATGTATGGATTACAAATATACTGGTGCCATTTAGAAATTTGGGAATTTTGGTAATTTGTTTTTCTTATTATGGTATCCCCGTAGCCTCGGGACTCACTTGCACCCCCTAATAATGCCGCCACTTCTTCGTAAGCTCAAATACATGCTCTAGAATATGGGCTTCCCTATTGTCGAATTCCACATGTCTTCGAGCCATCATTACTTGGGCAGCTTCAAATGCTTTTTCAGGCAAGTAGGTAGAAAAGCCAGTTGCCCCGCCCCAACTAAAACTAGGAACGAAATTTCTCGGAAATCCGGGTACATAAATATTACAGTTCACGCCGATTACGGTGCCCGTATTGAACATGGTATTAATAGCCGTTTTGCTATGGTCGCCCATCATCAGGCCGCAAAACTGGAGTCCCGTTTGTTCAAAAGTTTCAGTAGCATAATTCCATAAACGCACTTTGGCGTAATTGTTCTTTAGGTTCGAGTTGTTGCTGCTAGCACCGATATTGCACCACTCACCCAGCACCGAATTGCCCAAATATCCGTCATGGCCCTTACTGGAATACCCAAAAATCACCGCATTACTAATTTCGCCACAGACTTTGGAATAGGGCCCGATGGTAGTGGCGCCATAGATCATGGCACCCATTTTTACCACTGCTTTTTCACATAGCGCAAAAGCACCGCGAATCAAATTACCTTCCCAGATTTCGCTATCCTTCCCCAAATAGATCGGGCCATCTTTAGCATTCAAAATACTATGCTCGACAATCGCACCATGCTCCGCAAAAATGCGATCGGGACAGATTAGGGTATTTGATTTTGAAATGGGTGCACTTTTTCTTCCAGAGGTAATCAGCTCGAAATCGGCTTCGAGAGCCGCTCCATTTTTTTCGAAAATATCCCAGGTATTGACAAGCCTCAGTATATCTTCCTTGAAGTCTATGGCTTTATAGGATGAAAAATCAACCTCTTCCTGGCTTTGCTTTGTAAAAAAGGCAATGACTTCCTCCCCTTGGAAAATGGCCTCGTTCTCTTTGAGATCTGCTATCAAATTTGCCAATTTTTTGGTCGGTAAAAAGGAGGCATTTATCAAAACATTCTCCTCCATTTCTACCATCGGATATTTTTCGGATAGGTAGTCTTCAGTAATCGTCGTAGTCGTATTTCCCAGATACTTTTCCCATTTTTCGCGGATGGTAAGAATACCGATACGGATGTCCGCGACTGGTCTGGTAAACGTAAATGGCAACAGATTGTTCCGGACCGCGCCGTCAAAAAGAATGTAGTTCATGGGTTGCTATTTCGGTGAAGCAATAAAAAGCGGTATTGCCTTAAAAACGCTAAAGTTTGATGCTTATTCTATTCGAAAGGATTTTGTTGGACGAAGATGTGGAAAAAAAATGCCCCCGAACATCGAGGGCATTTTATAAAATAGCTTTGTACAAAAAGATTACTCTTTTTCTTTGGTATCCCCTGCAGCTTTCGGAGCCTCCTTTTTAGGAGTGTCTGCCTTTGCTTCGGCTTTTGGAGCTTCCTTTTTAACAGTGTCAGCTTTTGCTTCTGCCTTCGGAGCTTCTTTTTTAGCGGGTACCGCCTTTGTTTCAGCTTTTGGAGCCTCTGTTTTAATAGCTTCGGCTTTTGGTGCTTCCTTCTTGCCAGCTTCGGCCTTTGGAGCTTCTTGCCTTGCCGATTTTTCTGCGGGAGCCGCCTTTTTCTTCTTGAACTTGTCGTACTTGTTCTTGAACTTGTCGATACGCCCGGCAGTATCCAAAAGTTTGGCCTTTCCGGTATAGAACGGATGCGATGTTCTTGAAATTTCCAACTTCACCAGTGGATATTCGGTTCCGTCGACCTCTAGGGTCTCTTTGGTATCCGCGGTAGATTTGGTCAAGAACACTTCGTCGTTCGACATGTCCTTAAAAGCTACCAATCTATAATTCTCTGGGTGGATGTCTTTTTTCATTGAGCTAAAAATTTTATGCGCCCATTCCGACAGGCACTCATTTTAAGGCTGCAAATTTAGGTATTTTTTGGAGAATTGCAATGCTAACCTATAAAAAGTACGATAAAAATAATGTACATTTAGCTGTAACAATATCCCATTTGGAACAACCAACTTTTTAAACAACCTAAAATTAGAACTTAAAATGGAAGAAAATCAACCTAAAACCGGAAAATACGCTTTGAATTATGGCTTGCTCGTAGGTGGTGCGGGTATTGTATTCGGCGTTATGCTTTACATGATAGACATGCAATACGAACGGGGTATTGCAGTTCAAGGCACTCAAATAGCCATATTAGCTGCTGGTATCGTTTTGGGTATCGTACAATTTAAAAAAGCGAATCTCGGTTTTTTAACTATTTCCGACGCACTAAAGGTGGGGGCCGGTGTGGCCTTGATCGCCGGGGTAATCGGACTACTTTATTTTTACGTTTTTTCGAACTTCATCGAGCCCGATTATATGGCAAACCTTACAGAAATCGGAAAACAGGAGGCGTTGGCAAACAATCCAAAACTTACCGAGGAGCAAATTGATCAGGGTATCGAGATGCAAAAGAAATTTGCATGGGTGACATATCCCCTAATCCTCCTATTTAACATTATTATTGGTTTTGTGATTGGTTTGATTACCGGCCTTATTCTAAAAAAACAAAAACCGGCCTATTAAATATCTTCGGTATCAAAATCGTATTTTTGGACGGATCTACAGCAGCAATCCATGAATCTATCCATAATCATACCGCTTCTCAACGAGGAAGAATCCCTTCAAGAACTGCACGATTGGATTGTTAAGGTCATGCGGTCAAAAGGGTATTCGTACGAAATTCTATTTATCGATGATGGCAGTACGGACAATTCATGGGAACTGATCCAGCAGCTTTCCCAAGCGTATCCCCAAGTCAGAGGTATACGTTTTTTCAAGAACTACGGAAAGTCACAGGCCTTGCATGCCGGTTTCAAAGCGGCTCAAGGCGAGGTAATAATTACCATGGATGCCGATCTACAGGATAATCCCGAAGAAATTCCCGAATTATACCAGCTCATTACCAAGGAAGGATACGACCTGGTTTCGGGCTGGAAGAAAAAACGCTACGATTCCGTTCTCTCCAAAAATATGCCCTCGAAATTATTCAACTGGGCGGCGAGACGCACGTCGGGCGTACAACTGCACGACTTCAATTGTGGGTTAAAAGCTTTCAACAAGACCGTGGTTAAAAATATCGAAGTCTCGGGAGAAATGCACCGATATATTCCCGTACTCGCCAAAAATGCGGGCTTCTCCAATATTGGCGAAAAAATCGTATCCCACCAAGCCCGAAAATACGGTAAAACAAAATTCGGCATGGAACGATTTACCAATGGATTTCTAGACCTCATCACCATCTGGTTCGTATCGAAATTCGCCCGCCGCCCGATGCACCTCTTCGGCGCTTTGGGCGTATTGATGTTTATTATCGGTTTCGGTTTCGCCATCTACTTGGGTATCGACAAACTCTTCATCAACAAATTCGGACGCTTAATCACCGATCGGCCCCAATTCTATATCGCCCTGACCGCTATGCTTCTCGGCACACAGTTGTTTTTGGCCGGGTTTCTTGGGGAGATTTTGGTTCGTAACCGGAGAAATGAGACGCGGTATACGATTTCGGAGGGGGTTAATTTAGGGGATGTCAATGGAAATACTAAAAAAAATAAAAACTAGATTCTTCCTTATCATATTATTTTTAATCGAAAGTTTATCGTCTTCTTGTAATAGCCTAATTTTAAATTATCAACATGACTAAGAAATTAGTCGTAAGGTTTAGTTAAAATAACATCCGACGAAATAGCATTTTCCATCCTTTTATCCCAAAAATTCCATATCTTCCTACCTTTATCGGCCGCTCACGCCGAACATTATTGATAAAGAAACAATACAATAACAAAAGAACCTAGTCCATGGAGAACATTCTAGACACCGCAAAAACCTGGCTCACCGATTTTTTTGATCCCGCCGTTAAAAAGGAAGTACAACAGTTGATCGAGAACGATAACGACGAGCTCAAGGACCGCTTTTATAAGAACATGGAATTTGGTACCGGCGGTATGCGCGGTATTATGGGCGTCGGCACCAACCGAATCAATAAATATACCTTGGGAAAAAGTACCCAAGGGCTGAGCAACTACCTTAAAAAGGTACATAAAGGCGAAGATATCAAAGTAGTCATTGCCTACGACTGCCGTCATAACAGCGATACCCTCGCACGAACGGTGGCCGAAGTCTTCTCCGCCAACGGCATCAAAGTATTTCTATTTTCGGCATTGCGCACTACCCCAGAACTTTCGTTCGCCGTACGCTATTTGAAATGCAATGCGGGTATTGTTTTGACGGCATCCCATAATCCTCCTGAATACAACGGTTATAAAGTATATTGGTCCGATGGTTGCCAAATCGTTCCGCCAGAGGATGGGGAAATTGTTGCGGCTATCAATGCGCTTTCTTTTGAGGAAATTAAATTCAAGGCAGATGAAAGCCTGATAGAACTCATCGATACCCAAGTCGACGAACCTTTTTTCAAGGCCTCAGTCGCCCACGGAAATTTCAATGCGGACGGGAAAGACGATTTTAAGATTGTCTTTACTTCATTGCACGGTACATCGATTACCGCCATTCCCGAAGTATTGAAACGTGCGGGCTATAAAAACGTGACGGTAATTGAAGCGCAGGCCAAACCCGATGGGGATTTCCCGACGGTAAAATCTCCTAACCCCGAAGAACCGGAAGCCCTGTCTATGGCCATTGAAAAAGCGGAAGAAATTGGAGCGGACATGGTAGTGGGCACCGACCCCGACAGTGATCGTCTGGGTGTGGCGGTCCGTAATCTCGAAGGGGAAATGGAAATCGTAAACGGCAATCAGGCCATGATCATGATGACCCATTTTCTTTTGGAACAGCAAAAGCAAAAAGGTTTCGAAGGCAATGAGTTCGTAGCGACGACCATCGTTTCCACCCCTATGATGGAAGCTATGGCCAAAGCCTACGGCGTAACATTTAAAACTGCGTTAACGGGATTCAAATGGATCGGTAAAATGATAAAGGATTATCCCCAAGAGCGATTTTTAGGAGGTGGGGAGGAAAGCTTCGGCTATATGATCGGCGATTTCGTGCGTGATAAAGATGCCGTCACCGCTACCCTACTCGCCTGTGAGATCGGTGCCCAGGCAAAGGCAAACGGTAGTTCGTTCTATAAAGAACTGATCGATTGCTATGTAGCGTACGGGTTTTACAAAGAACACCTCATATCCCTGACAAAAAAAGGGATGAGCGGCGCCGAAGAAATAAAGCAGATGTTGAAGGATTTTAAGGAAAATCCTGTTAATTCCGTAGCCGGTTCCAAAGTAAAATGGATCGAGGATTACAACACCTCGACCGCTAAAAATGTTTTGACCGGCGAGGAAAAAGCGATTGACATCCCGAAATCAAATGTACTGATTTATGAAACCGAAGACGGTACACGTATCGCCGCCCGGCCCAGCGGTACGGAACCTAAGGTCAAATTCTACATCAGCACGAATGGGAAACTGGACAAGGCCGAAAATTTCAAAAAAGTCTCCGCGGAACTTGATGCCAAGATTGATCGAATCAAAAGTGAACTCAAATTGGGTTAATACTTCTCAATGTATTCATTTTGAAACCACCGCTTCACCATTATTTTAAAAGCAACGCTGTCTTGTTTTTAAAATAATGGTGAAATCGCGGTTTAAAATGTGATATTTGTAGGTGTCAAAATAGCCTAAAGGTCTTTAATGGAATATTTCAAAAAAATTCTTCGCTTTGCGAAGCCGTATAGCAAGTACGGTTATCTCAATATCTTCTTTAACATTCTTTACTCACTTTTTAGTGCCTTGTCTTTTGCAGCATTGATTCCAATGTTGAATGTACTGTTCGACAAAACGGAACAACTCAAAGAACCCCCTGTTTTTCGTGGGTTTGGAAATGCCAAGGATTATTTTATGGATTCCATGAATTACAAAGTTTCGCAGTATTCCGGCGATGATGAGATGAAGGGCCTTATTTTGGTCATTGGTTTGGTATTGATACTTTTTCTGCTCAAGAACCTTTTTAATTATTTGGCGATGTACTTTATTACGTTTCTGCGAAACGGGGTTTTAAAGGATATTCGTAATAAAATGTACAGTAAAATTACCGAATTGCCGATCTCTTACTATTCCGAAAAGCGAAAGGGGGACGTAATTGCGCGTATCACTTCTGACGTTCTGGAAATACAACACTCATTTCTATCAATTTTGGAACTGATCGTTCGCGATCCCCTGACCATATTATTTACGATTATTGTCATGTTTTTGATTAGTGTGAAACTGACGCTGTTTGTTTTTATTTTCATTCCCCTGGCGGGTGCGCTTATTTCCAGGGTAGGAAAGTCGCTTAAGAAACAGTCCGACAACGTACAAAGGGAACAGGGTCAGTTTCTCTCTATCGTCGAAGAAACCTTGGGCGGTCTACGTGTAATAAAAGCCTTCAATGCGGAGTCCCGGTTTTACAACACCTTCAAGGCTTCGACGGGGCGCTTTTTCAAATTCTCGAACATTCTGTTGAATCGCCAAAATCTTGCCTCTCCCATTGGGGAGTTTTTAGGTATTTTGGTCATTGGCGTGCTTTTGTGGTTCGGAGGTAAAATGGTCTTGATCGACGGCACGTTGGACGCGGCATCCTTCATAGCGTATATGGGCCTTTCGTATAACATTTTGACACCGGCAAAATCTATCAGCAAAGCCTCCTATGGCGTCAAAAAAGGAAATGCTGCCGCGGAAAGGGTACTGGAAATTTTGGAAACCGAAAATCCGATAACCGACAAGCCTGATGCCATTGAAAAAAGCAGTTTTGCAAATGGAATTACGCTGAAAAATGTTTCCTTCAAATATGAGGATGATTACGTACTGAAACACTTTGATCTGACCGTTCCCAAAGGGGAAACGGTAGCCTTGGTCGGGCAATCGGGTAGCGGTAAGAGTACTATTGCCAATCTGGTGACCCGTTTTTATGACGTGAATGAGGGAGAAATTAAAATTGATGGTACCGATATTAAGGATATCACCAAAAAATCATTGCGGCAGCTGATGGGACTCGTCACCCAAGATTCCATTCTGTTCAATGATAGCGTGGCCAAGAATATTTCTTTGGGCAAAGAAACCGCCAGTCGGGAGGAAATTATGGAAGCCGCCAAAATCGCGAACGCCCACGAATTTATCGAAGGCTTACCGAAAGGTTACGATACCAATATCGGCGATGGCGGCAACAAATTAAGTGGCGGACAAAAGCAACGACTCTCCATCGCACGGGCCGTCCTGAAAAATCCGCCGATCATGATCTTGGACGAGGCCACCTCGGCGCTTGATACCGAAAGTGAGCGCTTGGTACAGGATGCGCTCGAAAAAATGATGCGTAACCGTACTTCCATTGTAATCGCACACCGGCTTTCGACCATTCAAAATGCCAATAAGATTGTGGTACTGCAAAAAGGGGAAATTGTCGAACAAGGCTCCCATACCGAACTGCTCGCCCAAAATGGGGTGTATAAAAAATTGGTGGACATGCAGTCGCTTGCAGGATGATGAGGGTGCGCGATTTTCGGTTTATGGTTTACCTATGCGCCCCATAATGCAAATCGATCCTGTATAGCTGTCCCTTATCATATAAAGAAAAGGATGGTCCGCAATAAATGTAGCACCTGTGGAAGTTAACCCGATTTCAACGCTCGTTACTGCTGCGGCTTCCGTTCCCTCCTCATTGACCTCTATAAACGTTTTTTGGAGCACCTTCGAAATCCGTAGCGCAGCTTGTTTGTTGATTTTTCCAAAGTCCGCAGTATTTGAAAAGGCAACGCCTAAGCCCATATTGGTCAATTCTTCATTGAGCTCGCGTTTATATTCCAACTTGAACTTTGGCAACTGTATGGCCAATCCGCTTTTCGAATAACTATCCAGCCAGTTCTTTAAATTTTCCATGTTGAGTTCAGAAACAATATCGGTCGTCGAAAAGCCTTCGTGGGGTAAAAATAGCAACATTTCATAGCGGTCGTTTTTATAAGGCAGAATAATTGAGGAAAACATTTCGTTTGTAAAATAGGGTACGGTAGCGTTCATAAACATCATCGGCACTTGTACCGTTTCACTCAATGAAGCATGGAAGGCGGCCTGTCGGGTGTCGCTAGGGTCAAATTCAAATTTCCAAGTTCCCTTAAAGTAAAGGGCATTGGCCAAAAAAAGAACCGTATTGGGTTCGAAACTATCGATATACTTATCGATTTTGCCCTTGGTATGGTCATACGCCCAAGAATTGACTACGTCTACCGCTTTTGGGTCTTCAAAATCCAAATTGCCCACTTCAGCATCATAAAAGTTTTGGTTGGTGGTTACAAAGTCCGCCTCAACAGGGAAATCGTCCTTAATCCAAATGGCTTGGGCCAGATTTAAAACGGCACCGCTACCGGAGGCCGTAAGCGATTTTATCAGCTTTTTGTTGAAGCTATTGGCCGCATCCACATCGGCGTAGCCCAAGACGTCGCCGAAGGCCGCCTTGGTGTCTCCGTCGGCTCCGTTATAGGTCATTCCCAAAGCCAAACTGAGACTCAATGGGGAAACCATATAATTTTCCGCTGCTTCGGTAGTTGCGATTTCCTTGAAAAAATCCAAGGCAAATTCGTTATTTGTTGCTACCATCGTTTTGGCTTCCGTAGTCTCGAGCGCGCGATCCAAGCCCAAATCTTTGTCGCTAGGCCCATCATCGGAGGTCGTACAACCAACCAATACTAGTAAAATCGCAAAATAAGCTTTTATAAATTTCATTAGGTTGTTTTTAGAATAGATGGGCTACTGCATAAAAGGTTGCGTCATAAAAGTAAACACTTTCGTCAAATGTTCCGGCTCGTTTTCCATTTTTCATTCCCTGCTTTCAGTGAATTTATAAAAAGCTTGATGTTAAACCTTTTCCTTACTTTAGAGTCCAATTATCGAACCTAATTCCGACTATTGATTGCCGAAGAAACTTTAGTGCAGGATTTACAGCATCCGGAAACCCGTTCACAGGCTTTCGAGGTGTTGGTCGACACCTACAAACAGCGGTTGTATTGGCATATTCGAAGAATCGTGCTAAACCACGACGATGCCGATGATGTTTTGCAGAATACGTTTATCAAGGTGTACAAGAATATCAAGGGTTTCAAGGGCGAAAGCAAATTGTATTCGTGGATGTACCGGATAGCGACGAACGAGGCCTTGACCCTTTTGAAAAGCAACGCCAAAAAACTCGACGTAGGTTCTGGTGAGTTACAGGATAGGATGCTTGGCAACCTAAAGGCGGATGTCTATTTCGAGGGTGATGCCATTCAATTAAAGTTGCAAAAGGCAATGGCCACCCTTCCGGAAAAACAGAAGCTTGTTTTTAATATGAAATATTTCGAGGAACTGAAGTATACCGAAATTTCGGAAATTTTGGAGACTTCTGTAGGCGGACTGAAAGCCTCATACCATTTGGCGGTGAAAAAAATAGAGGCGTATCTAAAAGAAGAGGCGTAGAATTTTAGGAAATGGGGAATCGAGCCCCTAATTGATTAAACCTTTTAAGCATTTGACAGTCAAATTAAAACGATGAAAGATTTTAATAATAAAAATCCATTTAAAACTCCCGAGGGGTATTTTGAGGATTTTTCCAGAGGTCTTATGAAAAGGCTTGCGGAGAAAGACACTGATATTCCCAGAAATGAAGGTTTTATCGTTCCGGACGCTTATTTCGAAGGAATACACAAAGACATCTTGCAAAAATTGGAAGCTGAGAAAACCAAAGTTATCCCTTTACATCGGTATAAAAAATACTATTTTGCGGCGGCATCCATCGCTGCGGTTGCCTTGGTCGCATTTATGCTAAACCGAAATCTATCCCAAGAAATCACTTTTGAAGACATCGCCAACATTGATATAGAAAACTATTTTGAAGACAATTCACTGGATTTAAGTACGTATGAAATTGCTGAAGTAGTACCGGTCGACGAACTGGAAATCGGAGATATTTTATCCAAAGAACTAAACGAGGATATGATCTTGAACTACCTCGATAACAATACCGAAAACTTTGAAGAACTAAATATGGAATACGATGAATAATCGAACAAAAATAATGGTCACGTCGGTATTGCTAATGTCGTCTATACTTTTCGCCCAGCACAAACCGGATAAGGACAAAATAAAATCCCTTAAAGTAGCCTTTCTTACAGAGCGTTTGGATCTGAGCTCCAAAGAGGCTCAGACCTTTTGGCCCATTTACAATGAATACAACGAAAAACGGGATGCCATGCACGAGCAGAAACAAGACCGTGTATACCGTAAAATGGGGGATGTGGAGAATCTTTCTGAAAAAGAAGCGGGCGAGCTCATAAAGCAATATCTCACTTTCGAAGAAAACGAAGAGGAACTGGACAAAAATTTTACCGAAAGGATAAGCAAGGTCATCTCCGCAAAAAAAACACTGTTATTGCTGCGTTCGGAGTATGAATTCAAAAAACAGTTGTTAAAGCAGTACCGGCATAACAAGGAGTAATCTACTAGACTTCCCCGTCGGCTGAAAAGCTAGCAGATCGATTCTTTTCACTTAAAGACCAACTTCGCAATCCTGTTCTTGCCCGCGGCATACGCCACCGAATCGTTCAAAAAACGGAGCGTATAAAAAGAAGTGTCATCGGAAAGCTGCTGCCAGGTCGCTCCTTTATCCTCACTATAGGAAATACCCGTAAAACCGAGGGCCACCATGCCATTTCCCTTGGCATTCGGCACAAATTGAATACAACTTTTATACTGCGGATTTTGACTATCAGCAATCAATTGCCAAGTTTTGCCACCATTGTCGGTCAAGGCTTTATTGGCCGTATTCGCTTCAGGTTTTAGATAATCGCCCCCAATGGCAACCCCTAAGTTTTCGTCGTAAAAATCTATGGAATAAATGCCTTGTGTGGGTTCTTGCATTACGATGGGCGTTTGTTGTATTTCCCAAGTTTTCCCTTTATCCGAAGAAAAATAGATGCGGCTGCTGGTGGTCGCTATCCATGTTTTTTTTCCTACGACCTCAATATTCGTGTTACTGGCCGCAAAGGCACCTTCGCCGTCAATACCGTCTGGGAGACTGGAACAGGGAATTTTGTTCCAGGTATTCCCTCCATCCCTTGTAACAATAATACTTAGACAACCCTCCAAACTGTCGCCCATGGCGATGCCCTCTTGATCGTTCCAAAAAGTCATAGCGTCATAAAAGACCGCTTCATCGGCTTCGGTGTAGACCAGTTGCATTTTTCCGCCATCGCCCGTCTTATACAGCAAAGCAGGATTCGCAACCGAGAGCATAAAAAAGTCGGAAGAAGTATGCGCCACCGCCCTGAATTCTGGAAGTATCGTGTCGTACTTTTGCACGCTTTCCATAATTTTTCCGGACTTTAGGTCGATATTTCCAAATACACCATTGCTTCCGGCATAAGCTAGACTTTTATCAATAATCTCGATAGCGCGGATACTAACGGAATCTTCATAGATAGTTTCGATTTTGACAGATGTAAAGGGAAGGGATGGCTTGGCGTTATCTTTATCGTCGGAACAGGAGAAACCGAGCATAACAACCAGAATGAGGGCAAGGTGTTGCATCGTTTGAGGTATTTTGTGGACATTCGTTTCAAAACCAAACCTGATAGGTCTAGTTCAGAAGGGAAACCTGAAAGGTCTAGCTCCGATTAAAAATCCTATGCGCCTTAATCTATGGTTTCCAAATCAAATGTAGCCGATATCCCGACCAATACCATGAATTCGTCTTGAGTTTTTCTTTGGAACCGAAAATTTTGGCTTTTGTGCCCTAATGAAGGGTTTTTTGAATTGCATAGCCTTAGCTACGGAACTCAAAAAAGACAAAATTAGGTTGCACAATGTGAAATTTGAAGGTAAAAGAAAAACTTGAGAGGAGTTCACTACCTTTGCGGCCTTAATTTTCAAGAATGAAATTACATAGAAATCTGGTATTTGCGGTAATCGATGGCCTGAACCTTATCTTTAATGAAGACCAGTATGCGGACAAGGTGGTACAGAAAGTGTTAAAGTTCGATAAACGCTGGGGTAGTCGGGATCGGGGGTTTATCGCTGAGACCACCTACGAAATGGTGCGCTATAAACGTCTTTATGCCGAAATTGCCGAGGTCAAAGCTCCGTTCAGCCGTACCGATCTGTTCCGGATGTGGGCGGTTTGGGCGGTTTTAAAGGGGATAAAATTACCGGATTGGAAACAGATCGAGCCTACGCCCGAACGCCGTATAAAAGGGAAATTTGACGAACTCTCCAAAATACGGAAATACCGGGAAGCCTTTCCCGATTGGATCGACGAGCTCTGCGCCAAGGCCTTGGGAGAAAAATTATGGACGGCCGAGAGCGCCGCCTTAAACCAGCAGGCCGAAGTTATCTTGCGGACAAACACCTTGCAGACCACAAAGAAACAATTGGCTCAAGCCTTATTGGACGAAGATATTGTCACCGAGCCGATTAAAGGTTATCCATCGGCCCTACGCTTACCCGAGCGCGCCAATGTATTCGTCACCGAAGCCTTCAAAAAGGGCTTATTCGAGGTACAGGATGCCAATTCACAATTGGTTGCCGCATTTTTGGAGGTGCAACCGGGGATGCGGGTCGTAGATACGTGCGCAGGAGCCGGGGGGAAATCCCTTCACCTCGCTGCTTTGATGGAAAACAAAGGCCAGATTATCGCCATGGATGTTTATGGTAGCAAGCTCAAGGAGCTCAAACGCCGTGCCCGAAGAAACGGCGCGCACAATATAGAACCCCGGGAAATTGACTCCACCAAAGTAGTTAAAAAATTGTATGGCAGTGCCGACCGGGTGCTGATCGATGCGCCCTGTACGGGCTTGGGGGTCATCCGCAGGAATCCCGATACGAAGTGGAAACTGCAGCCAGATTTTTTGGAGAAAATTACAAAGACACAACAAGAAATTCTGCGCAGTTATAGTAAAATCGTAAAGCCGGGCGGTAAAATGGTGTACGCCACCTGCTCGATACTACCGCAAGAAAATGCCGATCAAATACAAGCGTTTTTGGCTTCGGAGGAAGGCAAGGATTTTTCGTTGGAAAGACAAAAGAAAATCTATGCGAGCAAGAGCGGTTTTGACGGGTTTTTTATGGCGCTTTTAGCTAGAAATTAGGCCAGACCTAAAAGGAGGTTGCTTCCGCGACAGCACACTTCGACTGAGCTAAGTGCAATGCCCTGCAGATCTTGGTCGACTTGTATGGGCCAGACGTCGTGCTGAGCCTAGTCCAAGTACACGAGAGATCTTTGTAGGTCTACCTTCCTATCAAACGTCAAAGTAATTAACAATCAACCCTCTTCCCTGTTAACTATTCCCCAGAAATCATTGCCTAAAAATCCGTAAATTCGCGTTTTCCCAACCCATTAATTTATACGGTCAATGATTTATTTTTTCGGGGATGCGAGCGCAAAGGTTTTCGCAGTTCAAACGCATAAAGAACTTTCACAGGAAGATACCGATAAACTCATCTGGTTGTTCGCCTGTCCTGAACTTTCTGCCCCTCCGGCAGGCGGGGTTTCAGGAACGACCGACAAACCTTTGGCGTCTCTTGACGCCTTTTTTGTTGGTCCGCGTGCCGCCATGATTACACCTTGGAGTACCAATGCCACGGAAATCACTCAAAATATGGGTGTTTCGGGGATAGTCCGTATCGAGGAATTCCAAGCGGTTAAGGAAGATTTTACGGATTTCGACCCGATGCTTTCCCAAAAATATGACGGGCTTGATCAAGATGTTTTCAAAGTGGATATCATTCCCGAATCCATCCTTGAAATTGATGACATTGCCGCTTACAACAGCAAAGAAGGATTGGCGCTGAACAAAGAAGAAGTTGATTATCTGAACGAAGTTTCGCAAAAAATAGGCCGCAAACTGACCGATTCGGAGGTCTTCGGATTTAGTCAGGTCAACTCGGAACACTGCCGACATAAAATTTTTAACGGTACGTTTATCATCGATGGCAAAGAGATGCCTTCGTCACTTTTTAAGCTGATTAAAAAAACATCCCAAGAACATCCTAACGGTATAGTTTCGGCCTATAAAGATAATGTGGCTTTCGTAAAAGGACCTAAAGTGGTGCAGTTTGCTCCCAGATCCGCAGACAAACCTGATTTTTATGCGGAAAAGGACTTCGATTCCGTCATATCACTAAAAGCGGAAACCCATAATTTTCCCACTACCGTCGAACCGTTCAACGGCGCCGCAACGGGTTCGGGCGGGGAAATCCGTGATCGTCTGGCGGGAGGAAAAGGCTCCTTGCCTTTGGCTGGAACCGCCGTTTACATGACCGCCTATTCCCGATTGGAAAAGAACAGGCCTTGGGAAATGGCTATGACCGAGCGGGATTGGCTCTATCAGACCCCAATGGATATTCTTATCAAAGCATCGAACGGGGCGTCGGACTTTGGCAATAAATTCGGACAACCCTTGATTGCGGGGAGCGTGCTAACTTTTGAGCATCAATATACAACGGCCATACCTGACGCCACTTACAATACCGGAGAAACTGAGCCGGACGATTCCGAAGATGATATACATGCCAAACGCACTTGGCACGAGAGCAGGCGAAGACTGGGCTACGACAAAGTTATCATGCAGGCCGGTGGCATCGGCTACGGCAAAGCGGATCAAGCTTTGAAGGACACACCCAAAGCCGGCGATAAAATCGTGATTCTCGGTGGTGACAATTATCGCATCGGCATGGGTGGGGCGGCCGTTTCCAGTGCGGATACGGGGGAACTCGATTCCAAGATCGAGCTAAATGCCATACAACGTTCCAATCCCGAAATGCAAAAGCGGGCGGCGAACGCCATTCGTGGGATGGTTGAAAACGATACCAACCCCATTGTTTCTATTCACGATCACGGGGCGGGAGGGCATCTCAACTGCTTATCCGAACTTGTGGAAGAAACCGGCGGAAAAATCGATCTCGATAAACTTCCCGTAGGTGACCCGACCCTATCAGCAAAGGAGATAATCGGCAACGAATCCCAAGAACGCATGGGCTTGGTCATCGGTGAAAAAGACATAGACCTGCTCGCCCGAATCGCCGAACGCGAACGTTCACCGATGTATGAAGTCGGCGAAGTTACCGGAGACGACCGTTTTACCTTCGAATCCAAAACCAGCGGCCAAAAGCCTATGGATGTGAATCTTTCGGACATTTTCGGAAGCTCGCCGAAGACCGTGATGACCGATACAACTCTTCAAAGAACTTATGAAAATGCGGATTATTCCTTGGAATTCTTTCATGAATATCTCGAACAGCTATTGCAGCTGGAGGCCGTCGCCTGTAAAGACTGGCTGACCAATAAAGTAGATCGCTGCGTCGGCGGACGGGTCGCCAAACAGCAATGTACAGGTCCCTTACAGCTACCCTTGAACAATTGTGCCGTAATGGCCTTGGATTTTAAAGGAAAAGAAGGTATCGCCACCAGCATTGGCCACTCCCCTATTTCAGGGCTTATCGATCCGGCGGCAGGCAGCAAAAACAGCATTGCCGAGGCCTTGACTAATATCATCTGGGCACCGCTGAAAGACGGACTCAAATCCGTCTCCCTCTCCGCCAATTGGATGTGGCCCTGTAAGAATGAAGGTGAGGATGCCCGATTATACAAGGCGGTCGAGGCCATCTCGGAATTTGCCATCGCACTCGGAATTAACGTTCCCACGGGGAAGGATTCGTTATCCATGAAACAAAAATATCCTGATGGCGACGTAATTTCTCCCGGAACGGTCATTATTTCTGCCGCTGGACATTGCGATGATATCACCAAAGTCATTGAGCCGGTATTACAAAAAGACGGCGGTTTAATCTATTACATCAACCTATCAAAAGATACTTACAAATTGGGCGGTTCATCCTTCGGGCAAATCCGAAATGCCATCGGAAACGAAGCCCCAACAATTATCGATGACGCTTATTTTAAATCCGCATTCAACGCGATTCAAACTTTAATTAAAAACGGACAAATTAGGGCAGGCCATGATGTTGCTTCCGGTGGATTGATAACTACATTGCTAGAAATGTGCTTTGCGGATAACGGGTTGGGCGCCGAATTAGATCTATCGGATCTGGGGGAATCGGATACGATAAAACTCTTGTTCTCCGAAAATGCGGGGATTGTTTTTCAAGGGGATGCCTCCCTGGAAAAAATACTATCCACCAAAAAAATCGATTTTAAAACGATAGGTAAAGTTGCTTCCGAAAGTAAGCTGAACATAAAAAACGGAGGTATGGAAATGGGATTGAACATAGCCTCTTTAAGGGATACATGGTTCAAGACTTCCTATTTATTGGATGATAAACAAACGTCGAACGGTTTGGCAAAAGAGCGGTATAAGAATTATAAGGAGCAGGGGTTGACGTATGTTTTTCCTGAAGAAATTGCGAGCTCGACTGCCCGCAGGGCAGACGAAGCGAAGCAATCGGTTGAGCATGGTGGGAAGTCTCTTGAAGTACCCTCGCCCCGATCTCAACAGATTGCTTCGTCTCAAGGCCCTTCGGGCGTTGCTCCTCGCAATGGGCGTCCCAAAGCGGCAATACTCCGCGAAAAAGGCAGTAACTCCGAACGCGAAATGGCCAACGCCATGTTCTTGGCCGGCTTCGATGTCAAAGACGTGCACATGACCGACCTGATTTCAGGGCGTGAAAACCTTGAAGACATTAAATTCCTAGGTGCAGTCGGCGGTTTTTCCAACTCCGATGTGTTGGGGAGTGCCAAGGGTTGGGCCGGAGCGATCAAATACAACGAAAAGGCCAATACGGTTATCAAAAACTTTTTTGCCAGACCCGATACTTTATCCGTAGGCATCTGCAACGGTTGCCAGTTGTTCATGGAGCTCGACCTCATCAATCCCGATCACGAAACGCACGGTAAAATGACGTACAACGCTTCCCACAAACACGAGAGCAATTTTAGCTCGGTCAAAATCCAAAAAAACAACTCGGTAATGCTTTCCAGTTTGGAAGGTTGCACCTTAGGTGTTTGGATTTCCCACGGTGAGGGCAAGTTTGTCCTCCCGCAGTCCGAAGAAAACTATCATATCGTGGCGAAATACGGTTACGCTGGCTATCCCGCCAATCCCAACGGCAGCGATTACAATACTGCTATGCTGTGCGACACATCCGGCCGCCATTTAGTAACAATGCCACATATAGAACGTTCGATTTTTCCTTGGAACTGGGCCTATTATCCAAAGGATAGAAACGACACTGTTTCACCTTGGTTGGCCGCTTTTGTGAATGCTAGGGAATGGGTGGAGGAAAAGAGTAAGCAGTAAAAGTAGCAGTAGCAGTAGCAGTAGCAGTAGCAGTAGCAGTAGCAGTAGCAGTAGCAGTAGCAGTAGCAAAAATAAAATATTATAATTGTGTTGACCATTCGTGAAGCCAAAAAAAAGGATGTCCCATCGATTGTCTCCTTGATCGCTAACGATACACTAGGCCAGCTGCGTGAAGATTACCGTGACCCTCTTCCCGAAAAATACTACGACGCCTATAAAAATATCTTCGCCGACCCCAATCAAGAATTAATGGTTATGGAAACCCAATCAGGTCAGATTATTGGTGCCTTACAATTGAGCTTCATTCAATACCTGACCTATCAAGGCGGCATCCGCGCCCAAATCGAAGCTGTTCGAGTGCATGAGGATTATCGCGGACAAGGCATCGGACAACAGTTGTTCCAATGGGCCATCCAAAGAGCAAAAGAGAAAAAAGCTCATTTGGTGCAACTGACCACGGACAAAAAACGGTCGAAAGCTTTAAAATTCTATGAAAATTTGGGATTCACCGCCAGTCATGTGGGGATGAAATTACATTTGAAGTAGAAAGTCGCGGTCGCAGTCGCAGTCGCAGTCGCAGTCGCAGTCGCAGTCGCAGTCGCAGTCGCAGTCGCAGTCGCAGTCGCAGTCGCAGTCGCAGTCGCAGTCGCAGTAAAAATTAATGAAAATTCTTTTCATCATTCTCCGTGAAACCTCGACTCGCCGGCAGGACGGTCTGTGCATCCCTTGTGCAATCTTGTAAAATATATAACGTGCCTTTCCTGCTATTTTTTCGGCCCCAAACCATAAACGCTAAACTCCAAACCAAAATTTTCCCTATATTTCAACAACCATTCGAATCAAGCTATGCAAAACATCACCCGACTTTTCGATTTCCCGTATTACCAACTGGAAAAGTACAATCTAGAAAAATCATTGGTCACCAAATACGACGGACAATGGATTGCGACCTCTACGCAAGAATATGTGGACCAGGCCAATGCCATCAGCCGTGGCCTGTTGCGCCTTGGGATAAAACCCAATGATAAAATCGCGCTGATTTCGATGAACAACCGTTCGGAATGGAATATTATGGATATCGGCATCCTACAGCTCGGTGCTCAAAACGTACCTATTTATCCTACTATATCCGAAGAAGAATATGCTTATGTACTCAATCACTCCGAATCGATCTACTGTTTTGTCTCCTGCCGCGAAGTTTACGACAAGGTAAAGGTGGTGCAAAATCGTGTGCCGGCCCTGAAGGAGGTCTACTCTTTCGACGACCTATCCGATTGTAAAAACTGGAAAGAAATACTAAAGCTTGGTGAAGATACTTCGAACCAAGGGGAAGTGGAAAAATTAAAGGATGCGGTCAAGACCGAAGATTTGGCTACCTTAATATATACCTCTGGAACGACCGGCAAGCCCAAAGGGGTCATGCTGTCCCATTCAAACCTCGTCAGCAATGCCCTTGAAAGCGCCAAACGGCTGGCCATCGACTACGGTCAGGTCAAGTGCCTGAGCTTTTTGCCGATCTGCCATGTCTACGAGCGTATGATGATATATCTCTATCAATATGCGGGAGTGACCATTTATTTTGCGGAGTCGTTAGACAAGATCAGCGAAAATTTAAAGGAGACCGCGCCCCATGTGATGACCGCCGTGCCGCGATTGCTGGAAAAGGTCTACGACAAAATTCTCGCTAAAGGAAAGTCCCTGACCGGAATAAAAAAAGCACTCTTTTTCTGGGCGGTGGATCTGGGATTGGAATACGAACCCTACGGACAGAACGGATGGTGGTACGAAACCAAATTAAAGCTGGCACGAAAACTGATCTTCAGTAAATGGAAAGAAGGCCTGGGTGGAAACCTTTCGCTTATATCTTCGGGCAGCGCCGCCCTGCAGCCCCGATTGGCCCGCATTTTCAATGCGGCAGAATTAGGGGTAATGGAAGGCTACGGCCTCACCGAGACCTCTCCGGTAGTTTCGGTAAACGATATGCGCAATGGTGGATTTCGGATCGGAACCGTCGGAAAACCGCTCGACAGAACAGAGGTCAAAATTGCCGACGATGGCGAAATCTGTATTAAAGGGCCCCAAGTCATGATCGGCTATTACAATGATGCCGCACAGACTGAAAAAGTGTTGCAGGACGGCTATTTCCTTACCGGTGATATTGGGGAAATAGATGCGGACGGTTTCTTAAAAATCACCGATCGGAAAAAAGAGATGTTCAAGACCTCGGGGGGGAAATATGTGGCACCTCAGTTATTGGAAAACCGTTTTAAGCAATCCCAATTCATCGAACAGATCATGGTGGTCGGCGAGGGCGAGAAAATGCCGGCGGCCCTGATACAGCCCGATTTCGAATATTTGCACGACTGGGCGGTCAAAGATGGTATCACTATTCCTGAAAATTCCGATATTGTAATCAACGAGAAAGTCCTCGCCAAATATCAGGAAGAAGTGGACAAGGCCAACGAAAAGTTCGCCAAGTGGGAAAAGGTCAAGGTATTCAGACTCACGCCCGATGTCTGGAGTATCAATGACGGCCATCTCACCCCTACCATGAAATTACGGCGTAAAATTGTAAAGGAGAAATATATTGATTTGTATAATGATATCTACGGTCATTGATGGTTTTTGGGGGTATTTTCCTGTTGAGTTTTACTTTTAAAAAGGCTAAACGACTTCACTACGATCTATTGAAAAAGAAGGATATAATTTCCTAAACCTTATAGATTTAGAGCATAACACACCCTAAATTACCTTTTGGCCTTATTTCTTCCTAGCCCGATTCATGCAAAAAAAGCCATGCAACCTGCAATTAGAAATTGACCTCTTAAGTTTCCACTCCACCACTAACGATTACTAAAAATTACACTCTTTTATTATGCATGCATAACATATTTTAGTATATTTGATTTCCAACGAAACCTAAATGAAAGAAATCACCATCGACTATGCTCTTCGTGCGACTTGGCAATCGGTTGCCCGCATGTATAACGAAGAGGCAAAAAAGTTCGATTCGACCATGGCGGTCGGGTTTACATTATTAAGTATAGACCCTAAAACAGGAACACCTTCCACAGCCCTTGGCCCCAAAATGGGCATGGAGGCCACAAGCCTTTCCCGTATTTTAAAGCGCATGGAAGAATTGGGACTTATTGAGCGTAGACCTAACCCAAAAGATGGTCGGGGCGTGTTGATTTACTTGACGGCTTTCGGTTTGGAAAAAAGAAAAGATTCCAAAGATGTGGTTCTAAAGTTTAATGATACCGTAAGAGCCAACGTTTCCCAAGAGAAACTGGACGGGTTTTTTGAGGTCATGGAAGTCATCAATCAACTGGTTTCGGAAAAGAATATATTTAGTGAGAATTCAGTGAAATGAAAGGTACGAGGTTAGAAGTACTTGTTACCCAGTATGAATCATCAATAAGAGTATATTGTGAATAAACATATCAAAAACGTAGCAGTCATCGGATCAGGAATCATGGGCAGCGGCATTGCTTGCCATTTCGCCAATATCGGCGTCAACGTTTTGTTGCTCGATATTGTGCCCCGAGAATTGAACCATGCCGAATTAGCAAAAGGATTGACCTTGAAAGATAAGGGAGTCCGCAATCGATTGGTCAACGATTCGTTGGCAGCTTCCCTTAAAGCAAAGCCCTCCCCTATTTACCATCAAGATTTTGCCAACCGGATTACTACCGGTAATATGGAGGATGATATCGCCAAAGTGTCCAAAGTAGATTGGATTATCGAGGTGGTGGTGGAGCGATTGGATATTAAAAAACAGGTTTTCGAAAAACTCGAAGAACACCGAACGCCCGGAACATTGATTACTTCGAACACTTCAGGTATTCCCATTCACTTTATGTCTGAAGGGCGCAGCGATGATTTTCAAAAACATTTCTGTGGTACCCACTTTTTTAATCCTGTTCGTTACTTAGATCTATTCGAAATAATTCCCGGTCCCAAGACCTTGCCGGAAGTATTGGATTTCCTAAACGGATATGGTGAAAAATTCTTAGGAAAAACTTCCGTGGTCTCAAAGGATACCCCTGCGTTTATCGGTAACCGAATCGGTACGTTCAGCATTCAGAGCCTTTTTCATACGGTGAAGGATATGGACATGACCGTCGAAGAAGTCGATAAGTTGACCGGCCCGGTTATTGGCCGCCCAAAATCAGCCACATTCAGAACAGTTGACGTGGTAGGCCTGGATACGCTGGTTCATGTGGCCAACGGTATCCACGAAAACTGCCCGGATGACGAGCGCAGGGACGTCTTCAAACTGCCCGGTTTTATCGATACCATGATGGAAAACAAATGGTATGGCAGCAAGACAGATCAAGGTTTCTACAAAAAAGTAAAGGATAAAGAGGGTAACAGCGAAATACTTGGACTCGATCTTGATTCGATGGACTATCGCCCCAAGAAAAGCACTAAGTTCGCCGTGCTGGAAAAGACCAAGACCATCGATAATGTGCAAGACCGTTTTGAGGTACTTGTTGACGACACCGGAAAGGCCGGTAAATTCTATCGCAGAAATTTTGGGGCCTTGTTCGCCTATTCCTCGAACCGTATTCCAGAAATCACCGATGAGCTTTACAAAATCGACGATGCCATGCGGGCGGGATTCGGATGGGGCCACGGTCCGTTTCAGATTTGGGATGCCATCGGTATTGAAAAGGGATTGAAACTGATAGAGGATGAAGATTTGGAGGTAGCGGAATGGGTCAACGAACTGAAGGCATCCGGCAGTGATTCTTTTTATTCCGTCAAGGACGGAGCATCTTATTTCTATGATATTCCTTCCAAATCCATGAAAAAGGTTCCCGGACAGGATGCCTTTATCATTTTGGACAACATCCGAAAATCCAAGGAAGTATTTAAGAATAAGGGAGTCGTCGTTGAAGATTTGGGTGATGGCATTTTAAACGTGGAATTCCAGTCCAAAATGAACACTATCGGCGGCGATGTCTTGGCGGGATTGAACACCGCGATCGACAAGGCCGAAAAGGACTTTCAGGGCTTGGTCGTCGGCAACCAAGGCGCCAATTTTTCCGTAGGCGCGAATATCGGGATGATTTTTATGATGGCTGTAGAGCAGGAATATGACGAATTAAATAGGGCTATCAAGATGTTTCAGGATACGATGATGCGGATGCGCTATTCTTCCATTCCAACCGTGTCCGCCCCCCATAATATGACCTTGGGCGGAGGTTGTGAATTATCCCTTCATGCCGACAAAGTGGTAGCTGCCGCGGAAACCTATATCGGTTTGGTAGAATTCGGTGTTGGGGTGATTCCCGGTGGCGGCGGTTCCAAAGAAATGGCCGTACGCGCGCAGGATACGTTTAGAAAAGGGGATGTAGAACTCAACATCCTCCAAGAATATTTCTTGACCATCGGAATGGCTAAAGTATCCACTTCCGCCTATGAAGCTTATGATTTGGGCTATCTACAACACGGAAAGGACATTGTAGTTGTCAACAAAGACCGACAGATTGCGACCGCCAAGGCACATGCCAAATTGATGGCGGAAGCAGGATACACTCAGCCCGTAAAAAGAACGGATATCAAAGTGCTGGGCAAACAGGCCTTGGGTATGTTTTTAGTCGGTACCGATTCCATGGAAGCCAGTAAATATATTAGCGAGCACGACCGTAAAATTGCCGACAAGCTAGCGTATGTGATGGCCGGGGGCGATCTGTCAGAACCCACACGAGTTTCTGAACAATACCTGTTGAACCTGGAACGTGAGGCATTTTTGTCACTTTGTTCGGAAAAGAAAACTTTGGAGCGGATTCAGCATATGTTGAAGACGGGGAAGCCGTTGAGGAATTAACTAGTATTGAGTACTTAGTACATAGTATTTAGAACTACTCATTTGGAAAATTGAAATTTAGATTAAAATCATGCATCAATTTGAAAAATTGAAAATATGGCAAAAGGCATGGATATCACGGAGGAGGTTTATCTGTTGTCGGCATTATTTCCCAAGGCAGAAAAATACGGGCTCACAAGTTAAGTTCAAAGAAGTGCAGCGCCCGTGCCTTCTAATATTGCAGAGGGAGCAGGTAGAAATACGAATGGAGAATTTAAAAATTTTCTAGGAATAGCGAGTGGTTCCTTGATCGAGCTATTCACACAATTAGTCCTAGCCTATCGATTGCATTTGTTTTCAGAAAATCAAGTGCAACACTTATTAAGCCGAGTAGGTGAGATTCAAAAAATGAATTATGCACTAATAAAATCACTTAAACTCAAAAAATAGCGTCGTCAGACGCTTTACACACAGTATCCACAAAATACTTTGTACTAACTACTTAATACTTTGTACTAAAAAATGAAGACTGCATATATAGTAAAAGCATATCGTACAGCTGTGGGAAAAGCCCCGAAAGGCGTTTTCCGTTTCAAACGAACCGACGAACTCGCTGCCGAGACCATCCAATACATGATGAAGGAACTACCCGAATTCGATAAAAAGCGAATCGACGATGTTATTGTAGGGAACGCAATGCCAGAAGGAAGTCAAGGCCTAAACATGGCCCGTCTGATTTCCTTAATGGGTTTGGATATTGTTGACGTACCTGGAGTTACGGTCAACCGTTTCTGCTCATCAGGTATCGAGACTATCGGTATCGCAACGGCTAAAATTCAAGCGGGAATGGGGGATTGTATCATCGCGGGAGGTGCGGAAAGCATGAGTTCCGTGCCCATGACAGGCTACAAACCTGAACTGAACTACGATTTGGCCAAATCAGGTCATGAAGACTATTATTGGGGCATGGGGAATACGGCCGAAGCGGTAGCCAACGAGTTCAAGGTTTCCCGTGAAGACCAAGACGAGTTTGCCTATAACTCCCATATGAAAGCTTTGAAGGCCCAGGCCGAAGACCGCTTTCAAGACCAAATCGTTCCAATCGAAGTTGAGCAGACCTATATAGACGAGAAAGGAAAGCGGGCAACAAAAAAATATACGGTAACTAAGGATGAAGGCCCCAGAAAAGAAACTTCCATAGAAGTTTTGAACAAGCTTCCTCCGGTCTTTGCCGCGAACGGTTCCGTTACTGCGGGTAATTCATCGCAAATGAGCGATGGTGCCGCTTTCGTAATGGTGATGAGCGAGGAAATGGTCAAGGAATTGAACCTCGAACCCATCGCGAGATTGGTCAACTATGCCGCCGCTGGAGTACCGCCGCGCATCATGGGCATTGGCCCAGTCGCAGCCGTTCCCAAAGCCCTAAAGCAAGCGGGATTAAAGCAATCGGATATTGAGCTCATAGAGCTGAACGAAGCCTTTGCTTCCCAATCCATCGCTGTAATCCGTGAGCTTGGTTTAGATAAGGATATTGTTAACGTCAACGGTGGTGCTATAGCTTTGGGCCATCCGCTTGGCTGTACCGGAGCAAAATTATCAGTGCAGCTCTTCGATGAAATGCGCAAACGCAACATGCAGGGGAAATATGGCTTGGTCACCATGTGCATTGGCACTGGCCAAGGAGCAGCCGGCATCTATGAATTTTTAAATTAAATACGTAATACTGACAAGCATGAGCACCGAAACAAAACAAGAAGATAGCTTACTACGTGGTGGACAGTTTCTGGTAAAAGAAACCAACTGCGAAGATGTTTTCACCCTAGAAGACCTGAACGAAGAACAACGTATGATGCGCGACAGTACCAATGAGTTCGTCGATCGTGAACTTTGGGCGCATTGGGAGCGATTTGAACAAAAAGATTATGCCTACACAGAAGAATGTATGCGCAAAGCGGGCGAACTTGGTCTACTGAGTGTAGCCGTTCCCGAAGAATACGGCGGTATGGGCATGGGCTTTGTTTCCACTATGTTGGTCTGTGATTATATTTCCGGGGCGACAGGCTCTTTCAGTACCGCTTTTGGGGCACATACCGGAATTGGCACCATGCCGATTACCTTGTATGGCACCGAGGAGCAAAAACAAAAATACGTGCCAAAATTGGCTTCCGGAGAGTGGTTCGGCGCTTATTGCTTGACCGAACCTGGAGCGGGGTCGGATGCGAACTCGGGAAAAACAAAGGCGGTACTGTCCGAGGACGGAACCCATTATTCCATTACGGGACAAAAAATGTGGATTTCAAATGCAGGTTTCTGCAATCTTTTCATCGTTTTCGCCAGAATAGAAGACGACAAATACGTTACTGGGTTTATCCTCGAGAACGACCCTGAAAATGGAATTTCAATGAATCCCGAGGAAAAAAAGCTCGGCATCCACTCCTCCTCTACCCGACAGGTTTTCTTTAATGAGACGAAAGTCCCGGTAGAAAACATGCTCTCCGACCGTGGCAACGGCTTTAAGATTGCCATGAACGCCTTGAACATCGGCCGTATAAAATTGGCAGCCGCATGCTTGGAAGCACAACGCAGGGTCATTGACGAAGCTGCAAAATATGCCAACGAGCGCATCCAATTTAAAACGCCGATAGCAAATTTCGGAGCCATAAAAGCTAAATTGGCCAAAATGGCCACAAATGCCTATGCGGGTGAATCCGCGAGTTATAGAGCTGCGAAAAATATCGAAGACCGAATCGCCATTCGGGAAGCTGAAGGCAATTCCCATCAAGAAGCGGAATTAAAGGGTGTCGAAGAATATGCCATCGAATGCTCTATTTTAAAGGTAGCCGTTTCGGAGGATGCCCAAACCACCACCGACGAGGGCATTCAGATTTTCGGGGGAATGGGCTTCAGTGCCGATGCCCCGATGGAAAAAGCGTGGCGCGATGCCCGTATCGCCCGTATCTACGAAGGTACCAACGAAATCAACCGTATGTTGGCCGTTGGCATGCTTGTCAAAAAAGCCATGAAAGGCCATGTTGACTTGTTAGGCCCTGCCACTGCGGTCGGTGAAGAATTGATGGGAATCCCCTCTTTTGACACTCCCGATCATTCAGAACTCTTCGCAGAGGAAAAAGATGTGTTGGCCCGATTGAAAAAGGTGTTCCTAATGGTAGCCGGAAGCGCGGTGCAGAAATTCGGTCCAGAACTGGAGCAGCACCAACAGCTAATGTTGGCGGCCTCGGATATTCTTATCGAAGTCTATATGGCCGAAAGCACCCTGCTGAGAACGGAGAAAAACGCCAAACGCTACGGGGAAGAAGCCCAGGCAATCCAAATTGCCATGTCAAGACTATATCTATACGAGGCCACCGAGACCATCATCCAAAAAGGAAAGGAAGCCATTATTTCCTTTGCCGAAGGTGACGAACAGCGTATGATGTTGATGGGATTGAAACGTTTCACGAAATACACCAACAATCCAAATATTATAGCCCTACGAACCCAAATCGCAGACCGAATTTCGGCCGATAGCGGTTATACGTTTGATTGATTCAAGATTATACTAACTCAAATTGTAGCTTCTATTTTTAGAAGGAGAAACCGCTTCATAATCCAAGCGGTTTTTTTGTGCGCTACATCAGAAATCTACTACTAAATTAAACGTCCTAACAGCCTGCGGGAACCCCTCCGGCTGTCGCCACCTCCCCTTCGCGGTGGAGGATTTTAGCTTCACGTCTCGCCCTTTCACTCCCGCATCGACTCCAAAATCTTCTCCTCACTATGTTTTTTCGAAAAGTTGATGGCACATTCGATCAATGCGAGATGCGAGTAGGCCTGTGGGAAGTTTCCTAGCAAGCGTTTGCTCTTAAAATCAATATCCTCACTAAAGAGACCTAAATGGTTACTGTAGCTCAATAATTTTTCGAAATGTGCTTCCGCTTCCGCGACTTCCCCGATTTTAAATAAGCTGTTGATGTACCAAAAGGTGCATACCGTAAATGAGGATGATGGCAGGCCAAAATCGTCTTCGTTCTTGTAGCGGTATAACAGGCCGTCGTTGCTCAATTCCTTTCCGATGGCCTTGACGGTCTTTCTAAAACGCTCATCCTTGGCATCAACACAGCCGTAAGATTCCATTAACAGTACGGAGGCATCCAGATGTTTGGTTCCATAGGATTGGGTGTACGCCCCGACCTCTTCGTTCCAAGCTTTCTCATAGATATCATTCCAGATTTCTTCCCTTAAGGGCTTCCATTTTTCAATTTTATGGTTTTTGTTCATGATGTTGGCCACTTTAATGGCGCGGTCGATTGCCGTCCAACAAAGTACTTTTGAAAAGGTAAAATGCCTGTCCTCGGAACGGAATTCCCAGATGCCCTTATCGGCTTCCTGCCAATGATTTTCAACAATCCAGACAATGCCTTTGGTAATACTCCAGATTTCTTCGCTGTTCTCTACATCGGTACTGAAACGTTTCAGCTGTTCGTAGATCACATCCATCAAAATACCGTAAATATCATTTTGTTTTTGTTCGTAGGCCGCGTTACCGACCCGTACGGGCTTTGAGCCTTTATATCCGCTGAGATGTTCCAAGGTCTCTTCGGTCAATTTCTTTTCTTTGTTGATACCGTACATGATCTGTAACTTCTCGTCTTTGTCCGGCATCAGGTCGATGATAAACTGAAGGTAGCGTTTAGCGATATTTTTGTGGCCCAGATCGGAGACCACTTTCACTACCATCGAGGCATCCCGTATCCAGCAGAACCGGTAGTCCCAATTCCGTACTTCGCCAATGGTTTCCGGCAACGAGGTCGTGGCGGCAGCCAATACCGCCCCGGTCTTATCGTAACTTAGCAGTTTTAAGGTCACTGCACTGCGATGTATTTCGTCGTTATATTTTTTATAGGTGGGGGTATTATTGCTCCAGTTCAACCAATAAACCTTGGTACGCTCGAGCTCGAGATACATCTTTTCGGTGTTTGGCGCTAGAATTTTCTCGTTGTATCCCAATAAAAAATAGCCGTCTTCAGTCAAATCGATTTCACGGCCCTCCACTACGGCATTTTTGTTGAACGAGGTATAAAGAAAAGCAGTGTCGAATTTTTCAGCATGGGTCAGGCTGGCGACAAAATTCCGTTTGACATAGGTTTTGGTCTCTCCTATGGCGTATTCCAATTTCGGCTCATAATGCACCTTGAATTTCGGTTTTCCCTTAATATGCCTGATATATCGCACGATTTCGGGTGGTGCGTGATACCCACCGTCTGCTTTGTGATAGCGCGGCATAAAATCACGTATTTCAAAAATATCATCACCCGTCGAGAATTTAGTTACCAAAACCGCAGTATGCTCTTTATAGCGCTGGGTAATCGTATATGTGTCATCGACCAGTATTTCAAAACTGCCGCCTATGTCCTTGTCCAACAACTTGGCAAATACCGATGGGGAATCGAATTCCGGTAAACAGCACCAATCGATGCTTCCTGTTTTTGACACCAGTGCGGCGCTTCTGCAATTCCCAATTATTCCATAATCTAAGTTATCCATTCAATAAAATTCTTGATTCATTTGGGCGTTAAGAACTCACATACACCTTTTCTTCTACCTTCGAATATCACATTTTGAGTCCATATTTCCTCATTTTTAATTACCGTAGCCCTGCTATGCTACTTAAAAATGAGATTATCTGGCCACAAAAGCTGATATTCTCGGTTCCAAATAAAAAGTTTAAATGAGTTCTGATTGCATTTGCCCTTGGTTTTTCCGAAATTTAGAGAAATAATTTTTATTTGAAGGGGAATCCAGCCAAATAATACCGCTACCTTAGACTTCAATCCTAAAATCACAAATCGTCATGGGCAAAACTATCATAATCTCAAACCGACTACCGGTTCAATTGCAAATCGACAATGGGGAAATTACCGCAATACCCAGCGTCGGCGGATTGGCGACAGGTATGAAATCGGTTCATTCGGGCGGTGATAGTCTTTGGATAGGATGGAGCGGACTAACTGACGAGGAAATTCCCGACCGGCTTGCCCCTAAAATCGATAAAGCGCTAGCGAAACATGGATCCTCAAAAGTAAACCTGACCGAGTCCGAAATTGACGGCTACTATTACGGATTCAGTAACCGTACCATTTGGCCGTTGTTCCATTATTTTTTGGAATATTCAGAGTTCGAAAGCGAATATTGGGAAGCGTACAAAAAAGTAAATCAAAAATTTGCGGATGCCATCCTCGAAAAAGCGGATGATGGCGATACGATTTGGGTGCACGACTACCAGCTGATGCTCGTTCCGCAAATGGTGCGTGAAAAAAAACCGGATATTTCCATAGGTTTCTTTTTACACATTCCATTTCCATCCTTTGAAATATTCCGGACCTTACCTTGGCGCGAAGAAATTTTGAACGGGCTATTGGGTTCGGATTTGATCGGTTTTCATACCTATGACTACGAACGGCATTTTTTAAGTTCAGTACGCCGCTTGCTGGGTCTAGAAGTCAGTTTCAATGATATTTCTTTGGATGATCGGGTAATTAAAGTGGACTCGTTTCCCATGGGGATAGATTACAAAAAGTTTAGTGAAGCCGCCAAAAAGCACAATCAGAACAAGGAAAAGGATAAATCGGAATTGCAAAAACGCCTAGATACCCATAAAAAGTCCGCACCGGATGCCAAATTCTTTCTGTCCATAGATCGGTTGGACTATTCAAAGGGGATTGCCAAACGCATATACGCTTTTGAATATTTTCTGAACAAATATCCGCAGTACAAAGAGAAAGTCCGTTTGATCGTTTTGGCGGTGCCCTCCCGTTCCAACGTGCCCCAATATCAATTATTGAAGCGCGAAGTTGACGAACTTGTCGGCCGCATCAACGGGGAATTCTCAACGGTTAGCTGGACGCCCATTTGGTACTTCTACCGCTCGATGCCCTTCGAAAACCTGATCGATCTCTACACCTCTAGCGATATTGCTTGGTTAACACCACTGCGCGATGGTATGAACCTGGTCGCCAAAGAATATATCGCCACACGTACCGACCAAACCGGCGTATTGATATTGAGCGAAATGGCCGGATCCGCCAATGAAATGAACGAATCCTTACTTATCAATCCGAATAATTTTGAGCAGATTGCCGATGCCTTGCATACAGCAATCAATATGCCGGTTGAAGAACAAAAGCAGCGCAATGCCATATTACAAAAACGATTGGAACGCTACAATGTCGAAAAATGGGCCAACGATTTTATGAACTCCCTGTTGGACCAAAAAGAAAAAGATTATTCGTACGTTGCCCGAAGAATGTCGGTCGACCAGATGAACAGCGTTACCAAAGCTTACAAAAAGGCCAAGAAGAAGCTGTTGTTCATCGATTACGACGGTACCTTGGCCGGTTTTCACAACGACCCGCAAAAAGCGGCGCCCGATAAAGAGCTTTATGCCCTTTTAGATGCGATCTCAGCAGTGGAAAACACTGATATGTACCTTATTAGTGGTCGGGATAAGGATACGTTCACCAAATGGTTCTTGCCCAAGAAATATAATATGATCGTCGAGCATGGGGTATGGATTTCAACTGGGGGCGAAGATTTCAAGGTATTGGAAAACGTTAAAAAGGATTGGATGGAAAAAATCAGACCGGTTCTGGAATCGTTCGTAGACCGTACCCCCGGTAGCTTTATCGAAGAAAAAAACTATTCCTTGGCCTGGCACTATCGAAACACCGATCCCGATTTCGGACAAAAGCGCGCCACCGAGCTCAACACCGTATTGACCAGCCTGATAGGCACCGACGAGCTCAGCGTTCTGAACGGGAATAAGGTCATGGAAATAAAAAGTAGCAACGTGAACAAAGGCCGCGCCGCCATGCGGATTTTCGGAGAAGATGAGTACGATTTCGTATTCGCCATCGGTGACGACTGGACCGATGAATTCATGTTTCAGGAACTACCCGAAACTGCGGTCACCGTTAAGGTCGGCCGCCAGAAGACGCAGGCAGGGTACTATGTCGATAGCATCAAGAATGTTCGGGCGTTGTTGAAGCGGTTCACAAAGTGAGAAAAGAAAGAACCAAACTACACCCATGAAAACCACCCTATCCACACTATTTCTTTTGGCGGCGACCGCCCTTTTCGCCCAGACAAATACCGAAGTGTATCTTTTGGATATCAAGACTGTCGACCGAAAGACGGAGCTTGTAAACCCAAGGAACATTTCGAATAATGAGGGCTACGACAACCAACCCTCCTTTTACGACGGGGAAACCATTTTATTTTCGTCCACAAGAAACGGACAGACCGATATTGCCCGATACCATATTAAGTTGGATAGTATTTCATGGATTACCGATACCCCTCAAGGCAGCGAGTACTCCCCACTAAAAATTCCGGGTCAAAATTCTATCTCTGCCATCCGTTTGGATACTACCGGACTGCAACGTCTTTATGAATATAGCGTTTGGGACGGAAGTTCGACCGAGCTGCTCAAAGATCTCAAAGTGGCCTATCATGTATGGTATACCAAAGATATCATAGTGTCGGCGGTTCTGGCAGCCGACGGTATGGACCTGGTAGTCTCAAACCTAAGAGACGGCACCCATGATACCGTTCAGCAAAATGTAGGCCGGTCATTGCATAAAATTCCAGATTCCGATCTTGTCAGTTTTATCAGTAAGGCACAAGACCCTTGGGAAATCCGCTCCTTGAACCCGTTGACCGGCGCAGTTCGAAAGATTACCGACATGTATCAAAAAACAGATGATATGTGCTGGTTGGCCGATGGTACCATCATCGCCGCGGATGATAAGGTATTGGTCGAGGTCCATCCTAAAAACCAAAAGGAATGGACGCGGTTTCTGCGACTTGAAAAAAAGGAAATCAGCAATATCAGTCGAATAGCGGTGAGTCCCAATGGCAAATACCTATCCTTGGTATTCGAACAGTCGGCCGAAGCTATAGTCCAAAACCAATTAAACGCCTATAACGACAGAAATATCGATGCCTTTTTGAATACCTACTCCGAAGATGTGCAAGTGTTTAACTTTCCCGATGAGCTACGTTTTAAAGGTAAGGCCAACATGCGCGAGCAATATGCCGATTTTTTTCGGAACACTCCGGATTTACATTGTAAGATAAAAAATCGGATCGTTATCGGAAACAAGGTCATTGATGAAGAATATATTACCATGAACGGTTCGAATTTCAGCGCCGTGGCGATTTACGAAGTGGAAAATGGAAAAATTGCCAAAGTTACTTTTATCCGCTAAGAGGAATAAACTATGATGAAAACAACTGCACTTCTGATTTTATTTTCTTTTTCTACTGTCGGCCTCTGCCAGACCGACCAGCGCATTTATGACATTATCGATGCGGTTTCGGCAGAGCATATCGAAGCAGATGTTTCGAGGTTAGTCCAATTTGGGACGCGCCATACCCTAAGTGATACCATTTCCCAAACCCGGGGCATCGGCGCAGCAAGGCGATGGATTAAAGCGGAGTTCGAAAAGATCTCGGCAGCCTGTAATGCCTGTTTGGACGTCTCTTATCAGAAAAATTTAGTCAAAAAGGGCGACAACGATCGCATTTTCAAAGATGTTGAAATCGTAAACGTTCTTGCCGTCAAACTGGGTACCAAATATCCAAATCGCTATATTTTGATGAGCGGGGATATCGATTCCAGGGTCAGCGATATCAACAATGTCACTTCCGATTCCCCTGGTGCCAACGATAATGCCAGCGGAATGGCCGGTACTCTGGAAGCTGCCCGGGTACTCAGCAAATATGACTTTGAAAACAGCATCATTTTCATCGGACTTTCGGGAGAGGAACAAGGGCTCTATGGCGGAAAAGGATTAGCTGCCCATGCCAAGGAAAAAGGTTGGAAAATAATCGGTATCTTAAACAACGATATGATCGGGAACATCAAAGGGGTCGACGGCATTATCAGCAATACCGATTTCAGGATATTCTCAGAGCCCGTTTCACCCACCGAAACGGAGCAACAACGAAACGCAAGACGCTTTTACGGTGGCGAAGTCGATGGCATCTCTCGGCAACTGGCTCGGTATGTCCATAAAACCACTCAAACCTACATGCCAGAAATGAATCCCATGATGATATATCGACTGGATCGCTTTGGCCGAGGGGGACATCACCGTCCGTTTAACGATACCGGTTTTGCGGGTATCCGGATTATGGAGGCACACGAGAATTACACCCAACAGCATCAGGATATACGAACGGAAGACGGAATCGAATATGGCGATAAGCTGGAGCATGTCAATTTTCACTACGCCAAAAAACTTACGGCCGTCAACGCTATCAATTTGGCTGCCATCGCTTGGGCCCCGCCCGCTCCCGAAACGGTAATGATCGGCGGCATAGTAGAACCCGCTGCTAAATTGCAATGGAGCAAGGTCGACGGCGCAGCAGGTTATAAAATCTATTGGCGCGACACCACCTCTCCCACTTGGGACCATAGCCGCTATGTAGGCGATATTTCAGAGTACACCCTAGATGGAGTCGTTATCGATAATTTTTTCTTTGGCGTAGCGGCCGTTGAGGAGAACGGGTTTGAGAGCGTGGTAGTTTTCCCGAATGGGATCATAAGATAAAAAGCACTAAATACTACAGAAATGAAGTACACCCTTTTAATAGCAGCAAGCATCATAACAACATCATTATTCGGTCAAAATTTCTCCGAACAAGACACCCTCCGCGGCAGCATCACTCCTGAAAGGGAATGGTGGGACCTCAACTACTACGACCTTTACGTCGATGTAGACCCCGACCAAAAATTTATATCCGGAAAAAATACCATTCGTTATAAGGTTGTGAAACCCGAGCAAGTACTGCAGGTCGATCTACAGCCTCCCCTAATAATCGATAAGGTGACCCAAGATGGAAAAGCACTGAAAGTCGAGGATAACGGAAACGCCCATTTCGTTCAATTGCAAAAAATTCAGAAAAAAGGAGATTTCAATGAGATTATCGTCCACTATTCCGGTCATCCGAAGGTAGCGGTTCGTGCCCCTTGGGACGGTGGTTTTTCATGGGCCAAAGATACAAATGGCAAAGACTTTGTGGCCACTTCGAACCAAGGGCTGGGCGCCAGCGTTTGGTGGCCCAACAAAGACCACATGTACGACGAGGTCGATAGTATGCTCATACGCATAAAAGCCCCAAAAGGCCTGATGGACGTCTCTAACGGCAGGCTTCGCAATGTGGATGAGGCCACCAATACCTACGATTGGTTCGTATCAAACCCAATCAATAACTACGGGGTGAACATCAATATCGGCGATTACGTGCATTTCGGGGAAAAGTATAAGGGGGAAAAGGGCAGGCTTGATATGGACTATTATGTACTGCGGGATAATTTGGAAAAAGCCAAAAAACAGTTTCAGGACGCCCCAAAAATGATGAAGGCGTTCGAATATTGGTTCGGTCCCTATCCCTTTTATGAGGATAGTTATAAATTAGTGGAAGCCCCATACCTGGGTATGGAACACCAAAGCTCCGTTACCTATGGCAACCAATTCGAAAACGGGTATCTGGGCAAAGACTTATCGGGAACGGGTTGGGGACTCAAATTCGATTTTATCATCGTACACGAATCCGGCCACGAATGGTTTGCCAATAATATAACTTATCGGGATATTGCCGATATGTGGATACATGAAGCCTTTACCGCCTACTCCGAAAACCTAATGGTGGATTATTACTATGGAAAAGAGGCCTCCGCCGATTATGTAATCGGCACCCAAAAAAATATTGTCAACGACAAACCAATTATTGGTCCTTATGGCGTCAACCAAGAAGGTTCCAAAGACATGTACTATAAAGGGGCCAATATGCTACATACCATCCGTCAGCTGGTAGACGACGATGAAAAATGGCGGCAGGTCTTACGTGGATTGAACAAAGAATTCTACCACCAGACCGTGACCACCAAACAGATCGAGAACTATATGTCCAAAAAATCCGGCATGAATCTATCCAAAGTTTTCGACCAGTATCTGAGGACTGCAAAAATTCCTGTTTTCGAGTATAAAGTGGATGACACTTCCGTAAAGTATCGCTATACAGATGTCGTAAAAGGTTTTAAAATGCCTATTAAAATAGTTGTAGACGGCGAAATGCATTGGATCACCCCCTCCGAAAAATGGAAAACGGAAAAAATAAAGGGCGATTTGTCCAGTTTGAAGGTCGACCGTAATTTTTATGTGCAATCCAAGGGGTAGGATTTAGCGAGGGAATGGTTTAATGCGGGGTACAGTGCAGTGTTCACCAAAATAGGAGTAAAATAGCACCTTATTGACGAATCAACGCAAATCGTTTCTAAACGTAAAGATTTGCGTCAAACGCCTGCCCTACTCCAAAACCGGGTTCTAAGACGGAATGGAATCCGCCTATTATTTCGCCTCGAACCGTACATTCCTTAGTGCTACGGGCGCACCACTATCTTCACCTTCCTTAGGTTTATATACAAAATAGATTTCATCCGCTTTGACATCCTTGTCCTTTTCCATTTCAATCGAAAAAATTCCTCCCGGCTGACCGGCCGCTGGTTTGGGCATACTACCTTTACCCAAAAGTTCGCCGTCCGGTGCATTCAAATGCATCTCGAAATCAAGTCCGGTTTTGGGGGCTTTTCGCCATCCTGCGGTCAAGGTGACCGAATTGACTCCCTTAAGATCTACGTTATCCAGCGCAAACCATCCTTGTTGTTTGGGCACCATCAACAGGTTCTGACCATTGAATTGAACAGCGGTGAATCCCTCTGCTTTGGTTTTATCGGAAAAGCTGACCGTACTCCCTTGCAAGGCTACTGATTTTACTCCCGTCAGGGGAATGGTACCGGTTGCCCCATTATCGGTATAACTAGCGGTCAACACCAGCACGTTATCACCTTGTTTGGGGTTGGGTTCGATGATCCCGGAAGCGGGCAACGATTTTGCTTTTGCGGAATCGTCTGCCAAAGCCATAATGTACTCGACAATTTGCCGGGTCTCATCCGGCGTTACACTCGGGTGTGCAGGCATGACTACCTCGCCCCAAACGCCACCCCCACCTGATACTATTTTTTTCTGAAGGTAACTCTTGGCATCCGATTTGCCCGCGTACTTCTTGGCCACATCGGTGTACTTCGGCCCGATAGAGGCTTCCGCTTCCTTGTGACAAGTCTTACAGTCCATACCTTGGGTCAAGGCTTTACCTGTTACTGTGGCAGATACTTGTTGATGCCCTAACGATTGGTTCTGCTGATCGTAACTCTCAAGATAATCTACCGAAACGAACAAGTTTGAAGGGTCAATGGTAGTACCGTCAGGGTCAGTGGCCGTAACGGAATACTTAATTGGCACGCCCTTTAAGAAGAACGAAGAGTTACCCCCGTTCAAATCGATGGCGATCTCAGGCCTTGAATTACCGGCGACCACCGGAACGATTTCACTTTTCACGGCCTCGCCCTTGTCGTCTTTCACGGTTACGGAAACCTTGTAATCCCCAGCATCCTGATAAGTGTAAGATACTTCGGGATCCTTGGTTTCTAGGGTTTCCCCGTTCCCGAGGTCCCAAACATAGGTCAGGGCATCGGCTTCCCTATCCTTGGCTTCCACCTTGGCGGTTATCGACAAGGGCAATTTGCCCGAGGTTTTGTCCACTATCATATTATCGATCAGTGGCGGACGGTTCCCGCCGTTATATTCAATATAGCTCAAACCGGAATCCGCATTTTTCGAGAACCACCCGCTGCCATATTCTAGAAGGTATACTCGGCCATCGGGACCCATTTCCATATCGATCAGATTGTTTAGGTCGATATCCGAGGCAAAAGGTTCCATTTTGTTGAACGTGGCATCATCGAAGAGAGTGACGGCCATCATCCAGCCCCGCATCCAATCGTAGATAATCGTCTTACCATCATAATATCCCGGGAGGGTGCCTCCGTTGGGATACTGATCGGAATAATAGGTCGGGCCGGCCATAGCGTTTCTCCCGCCAGAACCCACCTCCGGGAACTCAGTGGTTTCCGCATAGGGATAAAAAATGTACGCGGGCTGCGCAGGCGGCAGTTCTCTTAACCCCGTATTGTTCTGCGAATCGTTAATCGGCTTTTTGGGGTCGAAAGCTTTCCCACTTTCCCCGGTTTTGTAGTTGTAACTCACATAAGGTTTGTTATCTCCGATAAATAATGGCCAACCGTAGTTACCCGCTTCCCTTGCTTGGTTCATTTCGTCGTAGCCACGAGGCCCCCGGGTATCCATGGAATCCTGTCGCGCATCGGGTCCGACTTCGCCCCAATACAAATAGCCCTTTTTCGGGTCTACGGAAATCCGATACGGGTTACGATGCCCCATGGTATATATTTCAGGACGGGTCTTTTCGGTTCCTTTGGCGAAGAGATTTCCTTCGGGAATATCATAACTACCATCGGCATTGACTTTTATCCGTATAATTTTTCCTCGCAAATCATTGGTGTTGCCAGATGATCGGCGCGCATCGTACTGCTCATGTCCGGGAATATCGTTTAAGGGCGCATACCCGCTATTTACATATTTCACACCCTTTTCATTGAAAGGCGTGGAGTTGTCCCCTGTGGATAAGTAGAGCAAATCATCAGGTCCAAAAGCAATGGATCCCCCAGTGTGGCAGCAGATTTCGCGTTGGGTTTCCACATTCAAAATAATCTGTTCGGATGCTTTGTCGAAAACACCGTCCTTAAAAGTAAAGCGCGAAAGCCGGTTCACCCATTCATCCCCGGAAGGGGCATAATACAGGTAAATCCAATGGTTCTCGGCATAGTTCGGGTCTTTTTGCAATCCCATCAAACCTTCCTCGGCATTGACCCCGGGTGTGTTCAAAGTTTTGAAATAAACGTCAAGAGCCCCCACTTGTTTCACCTCTTTGGTTGCGTCTTCGTACAACATGATCTCGCCCCGCCGTTGCGCTATCAGCACGTCGTTATTGGGAAGTACCGCCATTTCGGTAGGTTCAAAAAATTCACCGACCACTAGCTGTTTTTTTGAAAACCGGTCCGCATCAGGTGGAATTTGGGTCACCGCTTTTTCATAATCCAGATTTTCGTTATCGCCAATGGCATATTCGATACCCCCCAAAATGTGTTTGAGGAATTGCTCGTCCGAATAACTCTCATCGGTATGTCCCGCTCCGGTGTAAAAGGCACGTCCTCCATCATATTGGTGATACCAGGCAAAAGGATGGTAATCGCCGTTTGCACCGCCCTTATAGGAAGATTCGTCGACCGTCATGATGACCTTAACATCAGGATTTATTTTTTTATAGTTATAGATTTCGTCGGCCCTGTGCCAAATAGTATCTGTAAAGAATTGGGTCGCGACAAATTTTTTGTCCTTAATTATAAAGTCCGCTTCGGGCGTACCGGAAGGATGGCTCAGAAATTGCGCCCCGACCAATTTGGTATACCAGCCCCAATCGTATTCGGTATCGGCCGCGGCATGAATACCGGCGTATCCGCCACCCGATTGAATATAACGCTCGAACGCGGCCTCTTGCTTGGCGTCCAGCACGTTCATCGTTGTGCTCAGAAAAACGACGGCGGAGTATTGATTTAGGTTGTCTTCGTTGAAAAGTTCCGCATTTTTAGTCGTGTCCACTTCGAATCCGTTTTCTTTCCCCAACTTTTGAATGGCGGCAATTCCAGTAGGTATTGAGGCGTGCTTAAAGCCCATGGTTTTTGAAAAGACTAGGATTTTTGGATTTCCGTCGCGTTGATTTCCGCAACTTGCAAAGATTAGGCAAAGGGTCAATATCGAGAGAAGGACACTATTTTTCATGTATGGGGGGAATATTTGTTAAATTTCAGGGTATAAAAGTAAGGATAAGCATTGAAAACACCACAAAACTATATGGTTTAAATTCTGAGATCTATTTTTAGCCTTATCTTTGCATCCTGTTTGAAAAACGTGACCGGCCAGCGTGTTTTCGTTTCCGGTTTTCAATTTCAACGGGTATGCTTCATGTCGAAACTCCCCAAAGAACACCAATTCATCGACCTGTCCGATTATGGCAGACCGGTCGCCAAAGCTATTGCCCGAGTGCTTAAAAATACATCCGTTACCCCGGTGCAGGTGACCTTGTCCTTTATCGTTTCCGGTTTGGTCGCCATCGCCAGCATACTCCAGTATATGCCATGGGCCGCGCTCTTCTTTTTGGTACTAAAATCCATTCTAGATGCTGCGGACGGGGAATTGGCCCGTATCAAGCATACGCCCTCACACACAGGCCGCTATCTCGATTCGGTATCCGATATTGTAATTAACCTGCTGGTTTTGTTGAGCATATGCTACGTGACCGAAGGGTCGCTGATTTATACATTGTTGGCATTTTTTGGCATACAGCTCCAAGGTACATTGTACAACTATTATTATGTAATCCTGAGAAATAAATATCAAGGAGACACCACCAGCCGTATTTTCGAAATCGATGCCCCAAAGGCGCTGCAAGGCGAAAAGCAAAGTCATGTAGATTTCCTCTTCTCCCTATACCAATTATTCTATGGGATTTTTGATCGTGTCGTTTATTTTCTGGATCCCAAGGCAGCGGAGGCTAAAAGCCTGCCTAAATGGTTAATGACCGGTGTTTCAACGTTCGGGTTAGGTTTTCAATTATTACTCATCGGATTGATGCAAGTCGCTGGGCTAAAAGACTACATTATTCCTTTTTTTATTGGGTATACGGGATTGGTGTTTGTTTTTATTGGGATAAGGAGGTACCATCTGAATTAGGGTTTGCGGAATAATTGGTCAAACTTTTACCATATTAAATGGATGTATAAAGAGATACCTAGATTCAAACAGGTGTTGGCAATGATAACGATGAAATTTGGAAACGGGCTGAATGAAATCCCGATTGAAGTAATTTTTATGTATCGAGCATCCTACAGTCCTAGGATTCCAATTCGAGAAAAATCTTCACAACATAAACCCTGTAGCATTCTCCCTTAAGAACTGCAGGGCCTTCGACATTTGGTTTTCTACGGTCTTAATAGATATACCCATATCGACGGCTATTTCTTTGTATTGCCTTTTTTCGAACTTATTCTTGACGAAGACTTCCCTGCACCGCGGGGGAAGTTCATCGATAAGTCGATGCATTTTTTGGATTTTCGAATCTTGCCGTACTTCGGGTTCGATGCGGACCTCGGCAAGTATATCCCAACGGATTTGATCCAAAAAATCAAACCTTACTTTCTTTTTTCTTAAATGGGCCAAGAATCGATTGTGGCAAGACCGGAACAGATAATTTTTAAGGGAGTGTTGAACGGATATTCGTTTTCTTTTCTCCCAAATATGGATGATGGTCTCTTGCACGATATCCTCCGATAGGCCTCTATCATTGGATAGCGTGAAGATGTAATTGCACAGCCAGACATAGTATTCCGAAAAAAGTTCATTGTACGCGGAAGCATTGCCTTTTTGCAATCCTTTTAACAATGTATCCTCTTTCATTCGTATTTAATCACCTCTCAAAGCTAATAAAAATTATTAAACATAGGGGTTTTTTAAAAAAACGCATCCTTTAAGTAAAGAAGACTTTTTGAATCCATCTGTTTGATTCCATCTAAGTTATGAATAGAACTCATTCAGAGGTATTGTTTTGGAACGGGGCATATCGGCTTTTGAGCTCAGATGAAGTCATCGTTTAACAGCATAGTAGGGCTACGGTTTTTAAAAATGAGGAATAGGGCCTCAAAATATAATATTCGTAGGTAAAAGAAAAAGACAAAATGAATTTATAATTAGTATGTGCGAAACATCGGTTTTAATAGAAAAATACCTTCAAGGCGAACTGACCAAAGCTGAGCGTCAAAAGTTAATGGAGTGGGTACTTGCCAAAGAGGAAAATAGGGTCTTTTTCAAGAACCGCATTCGTGAATACGACCGCAACTGCTCAACGGATTTTGACCACGAAGCTGCCTTTTTAAAGTTCTCAGGTGCTATTACTACAAAGAAATCCAAAAAAAGAATCCCCTTTCATATCTTCAGGTATGCGGCAGTCTTTGCCATCCTTCTAGCCTCGGCCATTTTTGTGAAATCACATTTTTTGGATAATCCCCAACCCACCGACAACAGGGTTACCAAAGAGCAGCCTATATTTCCTGACAAAGAGGGCATCGTACTTAAGTTGGACGACGGCAGCACTCAAGAAATCGATTCAGAAAGCGATGGCCTAGTACAAGATGCACAGGGAAATGTCATCGCGAACAAAGACAAGAACCAATTGACCTTCGATTCGAAAGCAGAAACAGAAAAAACAAGGGTCAGATTCAATGAGCTCTACGTTCCGAACGGGCAGAGGTTCAAGGTTAAATTATCCGACGGTACCTGGGTCTGGTTGAACTCCGGTTCAAAGCTACGCTTTCCACAGCACTTTGCCAGAGGCTCGAAATCAAGGGAAGTATTTCTCGAAGGCGAAGCATTTTTCGATGTTACCAAGAATGCGCAAAAACCTTTTATCGTTACTGCGGAAAATATAAATATTAAAGTGCTGGGCACCCGGTTCAACCTGTCGGCCTACGGAACTGACGATGCGATTGCCACTACCTTGGTTGAGGGGGCCGTGAATGTTTATGAAATCAAAACGCCCAAAAACAGAACGCGGCTCTCCCCAAGTTATCAGGCGAATTTCAACAAATCGACTAAAAGTCTTGGGAAACAAAAGGTCAATACCAGCCTGTATACCGCTTGGATGCAAAATAAATTGATAATAAATGATTTAACCTTTCCTGAAATATTAAAAAAATTGGAACGCACCCATAATGTGACGTTTATCAACAAGGCGCCGCATTTGAACGCGGCCGTATTTCAGGGTGAATTCCATAACGAGAGTGTTGAATCGATTTTGAAAACAATAGCCCTGAGCACCCCATTTTCATATAAAATAGAACAAAATAGAATAACGATACTAAAATAAAAAAGGGAAATGCGCCAACATTCCCCCTGAAAATTAGAATATCATCATACTGCTTAAACGAAAACTGATACACTAATTCCAATACTCTAAATTATGAAAAATTGTTACACGAGTACCGACATTATTCGAAGAAATCGTCGTAGAAAAACCAATCTGAAAATGAAACTTAGTTTCGCAGCCGTCTTTTTTTTTATGTTGCAGTTATCGGCCAATTCGATATTCTCACAAAAGAAAATTGATCTGGATTATAAGGAAGTCCCTCTAAAGACTGTTTTGGATGAGATAAAGGCCCAAACGGATTATAGTTTTTTTTACAACGTTAAGGAAATCGATGATGCTGCCACCGTTACCTTTAAGGTAAAGCGGGAAACTATCGATAAGGTGCTCTATAAATTAGGCGTCCTCGCCAATTTTGATTTTAAAATTAACGAAAGTCAAATAGTGCTGACCTCAAAATCAAGGGGAACCACTGAGGCATCCAAACAGGACATGGAAATCAACGGTACGATTACCGATAAAAGCGGTACGCCGTTGCCGGGTGCCAACGTTTTGGTCAAAGGTACCACTGTCGGCGCGCAGGCCGATTTCGACGGAAAGTTCACGTTGGAAGTCCCTGAAGGAAAAACCATTCTAGAAGTATCCTATATCGGTTTTCGCACCTTAGAAGTAGATATTACAGGAAAAGATACCATTACCATTGCTTTGGAAGAGGCCGCCGCACAACTTGACGACGTGGTTGTCGTGGGCAGCCGTGGCAAGCCTAGAACTTCTTTTGATTCCCCCGTTCCCGTTGACAACCTAAAGCTCGCAGAACTGGAAGCTACAGGTAGAGGTGTACTCGATCAACAGTTGATGTTCAAAGTACCCTCGTACAATTCCACCCAACAACCGATTTCCGATGCCGCGGCCCACTTTAGTCCCGCCGATTTACGAGGACTTTTTCCAAGCAGGACTTTGGTGCTGGTCAATGGAAAACGTAAAAATGCCAGTGCGCTCGTTTACAGTTATGTGACGCCCGGCCGCGGTGAGGTCGGCGTAGATATGAAATCGATACCCTCGGGTGCCTTGGAGCGGGTCGAAGTGCTCCGTGACGGTGCCGCTGCACAATACGGTTCCGATGCCGTCGCCGGGGTCATCAACCTGGTCATGAAGAAAAAATCCGATCCCTTCATCAATACCAGTTACAGTACGACCACAGAAGGTGATGGTCAGCAATATCAAATAGAAGCCGGCTTTGGAATGGATATAACGGATAAAGGCTACGCCAATTTTACCTTCAATTATTTTGACCAGTCACGTTCCCAGCGTGCGGGTACGGTTACCAGCGCGGCCGACGAAGAAGCGTATTGGGGCGTGACAGAAGATCTCACCTCTTTTCTACAACGAAATCCAAGTGCCGGTTTTCAAGTGGGACTGCCCGATATGACCATCACCAACATCGCCTACAATATGGGATACACGCTAGACGAAGAGAGCAGCACTGAAGTGTATTCTTTTGGTGCCTTGGCGAATAGAAGCGGGTCGGCACCACAATTCGCCCGTGTCCCGTATTGGGTACCCGGATTTGAACAAATCTATCCCGGTGCAGATTTCTTTTTGGCCGAAATGGCTCCGCAAATCGGAGATTACACCTTTTCATTGGGCCTTAAGACCACGTACAACAACTGGAATTTTGATTTGAGCTCTACCATGGGCAGGAACAGAATTGACTATTATATCAAAAATTCCTTCAACCAGTCCTTCGGCGCTGGCAGCCCTTCTGATTTTTACAATGGCGCACACCAGTTCGGCCACGTCGTGAATAATCTAGATGTCGTACGAACCTTTGAGGATATCGGTATAGATGCCTTTACCCTTGCCTTTGGTGCGGAACATAGAACCGAGCACTTCGTCACCGAGGCGGGTGAATTCGCCTCCTACGGTGACGCCACTCCCGACGACCCGACCGACCGAACCGGATCGGAATCTTTCGGTGGTTTTAAGCCAGAGAACGCCTCGAACGATTATCGCAGTAATATTGGCCTGTATACGGATATGACAGCCGATATTTCTGAATCATTTTTGGTAGGTGGTGCGTTGCGGTATGAAAATTACAGTGATTTCGGCTCCAACTTAAGCTGGAAAGTGAACAGCAGGCTGAAAACATTCAATGACAAGCTCGCCTTTCGAGTCTCGATAAGCAGTGGTTTTAGGGCGCCCTCTTTACATCAGGTATTTTATACGGCTCTGACCACTACCCTGACCGAAAACGGGGTACAGCAGAACGGTATTCTTAACAATGCCGATCCCGCGTTGAGGGCTTTGGGCATTCCCAAACTCGATGCCGAAACTTCTTTTAACGTTGGTGGCGGTATGACGTATCGTATCAGTAAAAATATTGGTGTGACCGCCGATGTCTATCAAATCGATGTTGACGACCGCATCGTACTGTCGGGCCAGGTGACACCAACGGGTGATCCCAATAGCCCCATAGACCAGACACTACAGAGTGTAAACGTAGGCGCGGCCGGTTTCTTTTTGAATGCCATTGATACTCGTACACAAGGTATCGATATCGTATTCAATTACGATAACATCGCATTGGGCAGTGGGTTTTTAAGTGGTAGTATCGCTGCCAATTTCAACAAGACCGAGGTAAAGGATACCAACTTCCCGGAATTTATAGTTCAAAATAATTTAGAGGATGCCCTTTTCTCCCGGGAAGATATTTCTAGGGTAGAAAGTTGGAGGCCTAGACAAAAAATAGTGGCCGCGGTCAACTATAGCATCAACAAGTTCAGAACGAATTTATCCTTTCTGAACTACGGAAAAGTTACCTATCGCCACCCTAGCAACACCGACGACGATGCCACCTACGGTGGTAAATGGCTTACGGATTTGAGCTTTAGCTACGACTTCACCGATAAAATAACCTTCACCCTTGGGGCCAACAACCTATTCAATATTTACCCGGATACGTTCGCCGATGCCTATAGTGATAATGGAGGAGTACCCAACGACAGAAACCTCGATTTTGTCGGAAGATTCAAATATCCATGGCAAACGACCCAGTTCGGCATCGATGGAACACGGATATTCAGCAAACTGAATTTCAAGTTTTAATGATTCAATGCATATAGTTTGACTTAATTCATTTTTGAGTTAGTTTTTTGATAGCGTTCAACGCCATCAGTTGTGAAATCGGATGCTTTCTGTGGCCGATACTGTTAAAATCAAATCGGTTTGAGCAAGAGTGAATCTATATTATGCTTACCTTTAACACAGAATTTTTAAATCTAAAAACATGAAAACAATACAATTAACGCTAGTAGGTCTTTTGTTAATAGGCACTTACAGTTGTAAAGAAGTTAAAAAGGATGCCGATAAGGCTGGGGATTCGATGGAAGAATCCATGGACGGTATGGAAGACAATGCCATGAACGATGATATGATGGGCAAAACGCTCACCGTACAAATGCAAGCCAAAGGGGGTAGCGAGGTTCAAGGTACCGTTACTTTTGAGCAAATGGATGGCGAAGTAAAAATGATGGCTGATTTTTCCGGACTAAAGGAAGGGGAACACGCCATACACATTCACGAAAATGCCGACTGTTCTTCTGATGACGGTAAATCGGCCGGGGGACATTGGAACCCAACGGATATGCCACATGGCAAATGGGGCGCTGAAGAAGGCTACCATACCGGTGATATTGGTAATATGACCGCTGATGCCGAGGGTAAGGCCACTATGGAGTTTACGACCGATGAATGGTGTATCGGCTGTGATGACGAGAAAATGAATATTATAGGTCATGGGATTATTGTACACGACGGTCCCGATGACTTTACGTCACAACCTAGCGGCGATGCTGGATCGAGAGTAAGTTGTGGTGAAATCACTGAGTAAATTGTTAATCAATTAAAAACCGCCTATTTGGCGGTTTTTTTTATATTTATAAACTGGACAAACTAACTTTATCAAGGGTGAAATCCGTTGTTCAGTTTAGCTTCTCGGAAATATGGGGCCTCTAAGTTCCGCAACTCCTAAATAACCAATTTCAATACGTATGGATTTAGACGAATTAGTAACGCGTTTCCAGAAAAAAGACGTCATAGCGTTTGAAAAGCTTTATGAAATGTACTGGGAAAATATTTGCGGGGCAATCAATACCGTCGTGAGAGACAAATTTTTGGCCGAAGAGATCGCTCAGGACGTTTTTACCAAAATTTGGAACAAATCCGATAGCTACAGCCCGTCAAAAGGCCGTTTCTTTACTTGGATATTGAATATTGCCCGTAATTCCGCCATCGATAAAGTGCGCTCAAAATCCTATAAAAATCAACAAAAGAATCTGTCCGCCGACTTCTTCGTAGGTATTTTAGACAGAGCGGATACTAACGATTCACCGAACGAAACTACCATCGACACTTCCGCGCTCAAAAAACTGGTACTGAATTTGAAAGAAAAATGCCTTCAGATTATCGAAATGCTCTATTTTAGGGGATATACTCAAAAAGAAGCATCCCACGAGCTCGACATACCTTTGGGAACGGTAAAGACCAGGAACAGAAGCTGTATTTCTAAACTAAGGGAAAATATAACGTTGGAATGGAAGTAGAAAAATACATAACATCGGGAATTTTGGAACTTTACGTGGCTGGATTGCTAACGGAGGACGAAAACTTGGAGGTACATGAGAATGCCACCCAGTATACCGAAATCAGAAACGAAATCTTGGCCATCGAGGCGGCCATACTCGAACTGTCCCAGGCCGTAGCGCCAAAATATGCGAAACGAAAAGGGTTTGAAGACGTTAAAGTACGTATCGGTGAGCGCAAGGATACCAAAGTGGTACAAATGCCGAAAGAGGAAAAATCCAACCTAAGCACCTATATCGGCTGGGCGGCCGCAGTAATCTTCGCTGCCGGATTAGCTTGGTTCTATGTACAGAACGACCAACTGAAATCGGATATCGAAATGGTCAACGAGGAGAATGGGGTATTGGAGCAACAAATAATAGAGGCCCGCGGTTCTTTGACCAATACAGAGCAACTTTTGAGCGCTCTAAGGGACAAAGACGTTTCGGTGATAACCTTGGGCGGACAGGAAGTTTCGCCCGACTCGTATGCCAAGGCCTACTGGAACAAAGAACAGAGAAAAGTGCTTATCGATGCCCAGGGGCTGCCCGAACCTCCCGATGGCATGGTATATCAGGTATGGTCGTTGAAAATGAATCCGCTAACCCCAACGAGCGTTGGGCTTCTTGAGAATTTTGCTTCTGACGATAATAAGATATTCACCTTGAACAACCCCAACGAATCGGAAGCCTTCGGAATTACGCTCGAACCTGCCGGTGGTAGTGAAGGGCCGACCATGGAACAGTTGTATACACTTGGGGCCGTTTCTTCATCCTAGGGAAAAGTACCGATAAAGCTTTGTCAATCCCTGTAAAATTAGTTTTTTACAGGGATTTTTTATCCCTAAACGTTAACAAGGGCGGCTCTCTTATTTTGATAAATAATTGGGGAAATCCAAATTCCAAATACTTCCTGAACTGACTCTGTATCGATAAACTTTTGAAGTGATTGCAATCACTTGCCTTTGAGAAAATTAAGCTCGTTGCTTTTTATGACATAGCCGATGCGCACCATACTAGTAAAAGCCTTATAGTCCATAAGACTTTCGGCCTGGCCCACGTACCATTCCAACATAAAATATTGGTTCGATCTGTTTTTTTTAAAAGGACTATAATAAATACGGGGCCGGTAAGTTCCTTTAGTATCCCAGGTCAAGCCTTTTCGCAGAAGTACCTCAAAATAGAGTTTATTCGGTTTCATTTCATAAGAAAGTTGAAGTTCCCCGAGCCCCCTATACTCTAAAATATCTGAATTTCCTTTTTTATAGGCAAACGGTAACCAAAGTTTTCCTCGAGCCCTTATTTTGTCGCTTAAATTAGTAGCATATTCTATGTTCAATCTATTCCAACTTCTTGAAAATATACTATCCCTGCCGTTTGATTCGTGTTCAAAGTTGATAGATATAATACCCTTCAACCGGTCCCTTTTATTAAAAATAGCCTTCCCTACCCCAATACTTGGATTGAAATTTATTTCTCGAAAGGGGAAAGATTCCTTATAAACGTCCCAAAACGCTTTTTGGCTATAGGTCGCAAAAAGATAGGTGTCCCAGGGCAAGGCGTTTCGCGTTATCATTTGTTTGAAACTGATCTGATACTTGGCATTGGCCGTGTTGCTGTTTACGGAAGTATTCGTGGGTAATCCGGTGATAAAATAATTATCTTTATGGATGGTAAAATAAGGTATATTCTGTATAGAATCCTTGAATTCATCCCGTGTGAAGGCCTGGGCACTGAGTTCCATCATCGGTAAAAGGATGATTGCCAATAAAAAAAACAGAAAATAGGAATTTGGATATTTCCTAGCTATCATGCGCCAATTTTGCGGCAAAGGTACCATTGCAAAATCGTTTCGTTAATCACTTCCAACTAATTTTTGGATTCTTTTATCAACGTACCCGATGTATCCTCATCATTTTGACCAACCATTTGGGAAGGGGTTTTTCCGAATGTCTATTTTTCAGGTCTATGTGAATTCCCAGACGTTTGAAAATGGGTACTTTATGGGTCTCCACCAATTCGATTAAGGTGCCGTCGGGATCTTCGACATAGGCGAATCTGCCGGCTGCATCGCCCATGTCAAAACTGTCGGCGCTATCGACGGTAAACGGATGATTTAGGCCTTTGGCCTCCGAACGAAAGGCATCCATACCCCGTATATCGAAACATAGATGAATGTATCCCAAATCGCCCCACATTCGATCCTTGAAAACAGGGACCGGACTACGATCTAGCGATTGAACCAGTTCAATTTGGGAGGGGCCGTAAAGATCACCAAAACCTCCAACAGGCCGTTTGCGATGTTTTAAAAGAACACGTCTAAAGTTTCCCTTTCCGCCGGGCATATCCGCGAAATCATTAAAAACACCTTTAAGGTCGCTTTCGATGGTATCATAACCCAACAATTTTCGATAAAATTTCAGGGAAACCTCCATGTCCGAAACTCCTATTAAAGCGCCTAATACACCCCCTGATAAATATTTGGTGGATGTAAAACTATAGTCTTCCCGTACGACCTGCACCCAGTTACGCCAAGGATCGGCGAAGAAAAAATGTGATTCTTCATAGATAGTCTTTACATCGTCAAGAGACAACCCGGTCAGGTGTTCTCGGAATTCGGCTAGGTTCCGCGATCGAATTTTCATGGCGTTGATTCCCAAATCTCCTAGTTGTAGTGGCTGTTCAGGTGCCTGCGGCTTACGGTCTTTGAATTGCCATATTTCAAGTCCCCCTCCCCCGACCATATTCAGGGCTAAAAGTGCAACGCGGTTCTGAACACTGCCTTCGGTATATCGAGTCATCAGCTTGGCCGGGGCCACGTCTTCAAAAACAAGGATATCGAAACCCAACTGTTTTTGATACCAGTCGAAAACCTTCTTGGCATCGGCCGCACCTATACCTATCTGCTGGATTCCGTTGATGATTTTGGCCATGTTGTCAGGGTATTGGTTCAATCACGAATTTTGACTGTTGTACGCTTCAAGCTGTTCGCTGTTCGCCGTTCGCTGTTCGCTGTTCGCTGTTCGCAAAGAAAATAGGACGGTTGGTGCGAAACGTTTATTGTTTAGCGTTTAGCGTTTAGCGTTTAGCGTTTAGCCAATCAAACGGATTGATTTCGGACGCAAATAATTCCAATTTTAAGGCTTCGTTATTGCAATTACCTATGTATTATTTTGATAAGGCATCTTGATCAGTCGTTCGTGTAGTGCTTTTAATTTTATTGCTGGATAACCGCACTTAAAAAGTATTACCAACAGAAAATTGGCCAAGTTTATTCTCATATACGAATTGTTCCTATATTTTCTCGCCGAAACAATGAGGTCGTTTTTTATGATGGTGTACCGGATGTTATTTTTTTTCATCCTCTTAAAAAATTCAAAATCCTCCATCAAAACCTGTTTCTCGTCGAAACCTCCCAAGGTATCGAAAACTTTCTTTTTAATAAAAAGACATTGATCGCCACCGCCCGTAAAAATACCATCCTTAGCAGTAAAAAAAGCGTTTATTTGTAGGAAAAAGTCTTTTTTGTCGAAATGGTACGAAAAAAAACCAGCATCGAATCCCTCTTGAATCGCCGCTGAAATATCCGAGATAAATGCATCGGGAGGGGTAACGTCCGCATGTAAAAAAACCAAGATACCTTCTTTCGCCAGTTTCGCCGCGGAATTCATTTGTACAGCCCTTCCCTTGTTCTTGCACCGTATGCATTTTATAGAATACGCTGAAGTCAACCTCTCGGAACCATCTGAATTATCGGAAGAAAGCGCTACTATAATCTCTAAAGGAAAGTCTTCACGAAATTCGGTCAATTGCGGTAGTAGCGCTTGCAAGTTTTCCTTTTCGTTGTGGGCAGGAATGATAATGGTCGTCATAAAAGGGTGCGCCAAGGGGCAGGAGATATCAATTAGTAAATATAAGTATGCGTAGTAAATATGCGTATGAGAAGGTTGTCTGCAATGAGTACTATCTATGTAGATTTACCGTTAAGGTTTTGTGATTATTTTCGACCAAACCGGTATACCCAGTTTTTGTAAATAACAGTATAAACCATAAACAAATCTAATGAACGTATCCCGATTTAAATATTTAACTACTTCAATTTACGTTTTTTTCACATTTTTTAGTATTCAGGCCCAAAACCAGAACGTAAAAATTTCGGATTTTAACGCCCTTTCCGAACAATTCTTAAAAAACATCATCAATGACGGTGACACCAATGAAATCAGGGCCCAATTGTACAATACGACCCTGGATGAACTGGAAAACGGACTAAAGACCGATAATGAAAAACTGGCTTTTTGGACGAATATTTACAATGCCTATATACAGGTAATCCTATCAGAAAATCCGGAACTATACAAAGATAGGCAAGCATTCTTCAAAAAAGAGCAAATTCCTATAGCTGGAAGATTAATTTCCTTTGCCAAAATCGAGCATGGCATCATCCGTAAATCCCAATGGGAACTGGGCGGGGGACTTATACGAAAATGGTTTCCGAATAAATTCGAGCGTAAACTGCGGGTCGATGACCGCAACTATCACATCCATTTTGCACTGAACTGTGGCGCAAAAGACTGTCCGCCGGTAGCCATCTACGAAGCTGATCGACTTGAGAAACAGTTCGATAAAGGCACAAAGGCCTATTTAAAGCGAGTGTCGGAGTACGATTCAGATACAAAAGAAGTAAAGACAACTCCCCTATTCAGCTGGTTCCGAGGTGATTTTGGCTGTAAAAACGGCGTAAAGGATATTCTAAAGGAATACGGTATCATCCCCACCACGAAAAACATAGACCTTACCTATAAAAATTACGACTGGACTTTAGATTTGGATAATTTTACAGAACTGTAGGAAATCTCATTCTAAGCGTTGAATCAAAATCTTTTGCAATCCCCTACAATTGCGCTATCTCCTTTTCCGTTGCAGGACCTAATTCGTATACTGCCCCGAGCAATTCGTCCTTAAGTTGCTTTACACGATCGGTCGAACCGGTGGCCTTATAGATTTCTGCGGTACGAAGAAGTACAGCAGGTTCATAGGTCTTGCCCTCAATGTGCTCTTCAACAATATCGAGCGCTTTTTGCGTGTCTCCCTTTTTTAAATAGGAATTCGCCAAAAAACTGTAGGATTCGGGAGTCGGCCTGTTTGTTACCTCCCTTTCGGCTAGCGCTAAGGCTTTATCATATTGCTCAGTATCGTTTAAATAGAGGGAAATATTATATGAATTGTACATATCGCCATAAGCGGAATCTTGAACCAATTTGAAATATTTGTCGAGATTGACCACACTTTTCATATCGTCGCCCATATATTCGGCGATTTCGGATTTTAGTAAAAAATAAACGGGAGATTTATAATACTGGGTAACGGAGTCTAAAATGCGCATCGCCTCTTCCGGTTTTTTTTCATAGGAAAATACAATCCAGGCAATTCCCTTTTTAGCATAAGCATTTTCGGGGTCTATCCGTAAGGCTTTTAGAAAATGACCGTACGATTCGTCGATTCTTCCGGCATGACCGTAATAATCGGCTAAATGGGTATACGACCATACCATTAATCCCGTGTTTTTAGAATTTTCGGCTTTCTCCGTAGCTTTTTCCATAAAACGGATGGTCGTATCAAGATCTCCGTTATGATCGTTCCATTTGGCCAAACGGATTAAATATCCGAAATCGTCCCTATTTTTAAGGCTGTCCAAATATTTTTCGGCCGTATCGTAATTGCCCAGCTCCATTTGCACGTCGAACATCAAGCCTTTGGTCTGTTTGAGACCGCTGCCTATGGCGTTCGCCGAGTCGGCCCATTGCTTGGCTTCCTTAAATCGATGCTGCGAAATATAGTTTCGCGCCAAAGCCCTATACATACTCGCTCGGCTGACATTGGCAATATCGGCGGCTTTTTTAAGCACTTTTTCTGCTTTTTTCAAGTATCTAATGTCGCCAGTGTTCTGAAAGTAGCGGTTATACTCCCCACCAACGATTCCAAAGCTCATCAGTTGCGAGCTATCGGGCTTAATTTTGGAATTCCAAAGTTCAAAATATTTTGAATTGGTTTTCGGGGGACTGGAAACCAAATATTTGTCATAATCCTTTTTATCCGTGATTTGATTCTCACTAGCTGTTTGGCAGGAGGATAAAAAAAGTACCCATATAATTGTAGTAATATATTTCATCTTCGAAATTTTAGCAGTCATTGTGTTAGTAAGGTTGTAAAGCGTATTGAGCGTATTTGATAAATAACTAGGATAAAAAAAGGGAGGATGGGAAACCCATCCCCCCAGAATAACTCCCTTTTTCATAGACTGATGTCTTATTCAGGAGCTCCCAAATATGGGAAATCGTCTGATGGGGATGCTGTTAGGGCAACACCATCTGATACTAATTGTGGGAAGGTTCCAACGCCTTCAACTTCTTGACCGTTAAAACGATCACCGGTCGAACCTCCAAAAAGAAGGATAAGGGAAACATCGATTACGTCATCTTGTGGTGTTCTACCCGTAAAACCAATCGCGTAAAATCAGGCGCTCCGGACCCTGTAATGAATTAGGTTGTGGCGGCATCAGGCGCTATTTCATTTTAAAGTTTTAAGATTATTATTCAACCCTACTTACGTAACAATTTTAGCGAGGTTTTAACGTAAGTGTTAAAATAAAGTTAATACTAATTTTCTCGTAGAAGTGTAATATGATGCTGGTTAATGATGTATCAATATCAAAGCAAATCTTGTTTTTCGACTCAATTTGTACCATAAAGCAATATTTTTATGTTTCTATCCTCCCAAACCACTAACTTTTAATACGGTAACTGATTATCACCTAAATATTTTTAGACTTTAAGCCATATGAAATCTATAGATCTTTATTCATTTTATAGTAATTTCGCCCTTTAATCGCAACCTATGAACCCTTCAGCCTCCGGTTGGATAAATAAATTCGGCTCCTTGATTACCAAGGACGTAACTTCCCATTCGGATTTTACTGCACTCTACGGATCCTTAAAAAAAACAGGGTTTATATACGGTATCAATACTTCGATTCCTGATTTTATTTCACCAGAACACGTTCTTTCGGAAGATGAAAAAGCCAAGATCAATCTACTGAACGCCCTTTACACAACGTTCAGATTGACCTCGCAAGAACCTGATTTCGGACAATTTGTATCTCAGGTTTTTCAATTTTACAAAGATCTCCAGGTCAGCCGCAGCTCCTTTCTCAACAAAATACTTACCGGGAGTAAAACATCCGCACAGCTCGAAAAACTGATAGATTCTCGGGTATATCTTGCCGATAACGTCATCAGCAAGACCTTTAACCGTATCATCACCAACTCCCTATTGTGTATTGACGTACTTCTATTTAAAAGGTACCTCCACCGCCCGGGTGATATTCGAAAACATGCGGAATTGTTGGAATACTTGGCCATCAACATAACCTATCACGCATTGAGTTCGAAAGAAAAGAGCAAAAGCGATGAACGGCTGGCCGACCTGTTTGCGGCCTCGTTGACCTTTATCGATAGCAATGCAGAGGATTTTGACGGTTCGTACCGTGAAAAGCTGTGGCATAATCGTAAAACATGGGAAAATCAATATTTACTCGATATCGCCTGTATGACGGTTTGGGAGGATAAATCGCTGGCGCATAGGGAGTCGGAATTTATTTTCGGCCTAGGCCAAAACCTTGGCTTTGATGACGGACATATTGCCAAAACATTAGATGAAACCCGCATTTTTTTTAATGAAAATGCAGAAGAGATTCCCTTTTTAAAGGATACAAATGCGGCGGTACAGTTTTATGACAGTATGGCCAAAGTGGTAGACAAGCTCATTTTAAGGAACAGCAAGCGTCTTCAAAAAGAACTTTCGGAAAGTAAGGAACTCGTTTATCTGCTTTCGAAATCCGCGGTGAAGGATCTTAGCAAAGAGGAAAAGAAAAAAGTTCAAAACCAGTTGATGGATGTATTCAAAAGTATCCCTTCCTTAGCCATTTTCATACTCCCCGGAGGGGCGGTTTTGCTTCCCATATTCATTAAATTGATTCCTAAGTTACTACCCTCTGCTTTTGATGAAAATCGAATTGAAAAATAAGTATTATCTTACAAATTTTCAATTATAAGAAAAATCTATAGTTAATAGTAAATAACTTAAAATCAATATTTTATATACATCTACTCCAACCATAACTTAAAATCGCGCACTCGCTCTCTACTCACTATGATTTCTTGCTCCGAAAACCGTTTCATCTTGATTTGAAGCCTTGAATTTGTGTATGAAATAATATCTTTGATATGGTCGATGTTCACATAGAACTTACGACTGACACGGAAGAAAGTTTTAGGCTCAAGTTCACGCTCCAAATTTTCTAAAGTGGTATCGAGCAGGTAATTTCTTCCATCGGAGGTAGCGGCATAAGTGCCCTTGTTTTCACTGTAAAAACATTCAACCTCATCGGCGTTTATAATTTTAAGATGCTGCCCTACCCGAGCGGTAAATCGTTTTTTGTATTCCCGCTCCAGCGGATCGACCAATAACCTTTTGATATCCTCAAAATCCAACGCCATTTTTTGAAGTGCCGGCTTTCGGGTTCGGTACTTTTTGACAGCCATCTCAAGTTCTTCGTCATCGATAGGCTTCAAGAGATAATCGATGCTGTTCAGTTTGAACGCCTGCAACGCATATTCGTCGAAGGCCGTGGTAAAGATGATGGCACTGTGTACTTCAACCGCATCGAATATTTCGAAGGAAAGTCCGTCGGACAGTTGGATATCCAAAAAAATGAGATCGGGATGTTCGTTGTCCTTGAACCAATCGATTGATTCTTCGACGGAATGAAGCATTGTGGTGACCTCAACGCCCAAATCGGCCAACAGGCGCGCCAAACGGCGGGCTGAGGGTTTTTCATCTTCGATGATGATGGTAGTCATAGAACGCGGGATTGGGGTTTACTAAAACGAATTATTAGTTGAAGGTTGCGGTGGGGCAAGGAATACATTATTTGTACTTTTCCGAATGTATCCGATCTTCTTCCATGTATTTTTGAATTTGTCGGTCCTCCCAGTCCTTGCTGAAAAAAGGACTGTAGCCCAATACCCTTACGGCATGAAATGCCAGACCTATGCCCCAAAATAGGGGAGTTATAAACGTATCCAAATCAAAAAGTGCTTCGTTGAAACTCTCACCGTTGCCCATTCGTGAGTTGACCGATACTATTGTTAGAAAAAGGTTTACCAGCACATATACCGTCGCATGAATGTAAAAACCCTTGAGCTGTGCGACCCGTTTTCTAGCTATTAACTGTTTGTTTCTTCTATTTGTTTCCATAATGCTTATTTATAATTTATCGTTAGTTTGCGTTCTATATCGGTAAATTGCTACTGTCACTACTCCCAACGGGCTTTCCGCTCATCTTCTTGCATAAATTCCTTGATTTTTCGCTCTTCCCAATCCCGTCCAAAAAAAGGATTTATGACGAAGGCCCTTGCGGCTTGAAAGGCCAGTCCGATGCCCCACCCGAAAGCGGCCCAGAGAAACCAGGGATAATTCCATTCGTCGGTATAATAATTCAGGCCGGCCAGCAATGATATGACTACTATATAGGATATCAGATTATTATAAAATTTTCTGATTTCCGCTATCCGCTCCTTGGCATTTAGATACTTGTTTTCTTGGTCTATATTATTCATTTGAAGTATTTTAATTAGTTACTCTTGTAAATATCCGAATATCTGAAAGCTCTTGTAAATAGGAATTTCCGAAGTGTCGGTTTCTGGGGATGAACTGTTCCTCACCGCATTTAAGGGCTACTTCTCATCCTCCATAAACTCCCGCATTTTTTTCTCTTCCCAGTCTTTACCTAAAATCGGATTATACCCAAAAGCTTCCATGACTTGCCTGGCAAGCCCAAAGCCCCAACCGATGGCCGGAAAAAGCACCCACGCAAAACTTGTCGTGCGGTAGTTCACAACCGCCAAGATTGGAATGACAATACAGTAAGCTATTAAATTGCCGTAAAAACGCTTTATGGCTTCCATTCGTGCCTTCGCCTTTTCGTAGCGCTTGTCAGCAATAAATTCCTGTTGCGTCTCCATAAACGCTATTTTTTTGAAGAGCATCGGTAGACGGACGCTAAAATGAGTTCCGTTTTTATCTATGTGCACCTTTCGCTCGGTAAGAATGCCGTAACGCTGTTGGATATTGCGCAAGCCAAAGCCACTGCTTTTTTTTACGGTCTGTTTTTCTTGCAGATTATTTTGGACGACAAGATTATCAACATCTTCGAACACCTTTATGTATAAGGGATTTGATGGGGTTACCACATTGTGTTTTACTGCATTTTCTAACAATAACTGCAGGGAAAGCGGTACAATTTTGGCGTCGGGATTCAGGCTTGTATCGGGAATTTCTAAAACGATACTGTCTTCAAAACGCATTTTTAAAAGCTGCACGTAGGTCTTGGCGAATTGAAGCTCTTCATCGACACTGATCAGATCTTTGTTTTTCTGTTCCAACACATACCGATATACCTTGGATAGCGACGTAGTAAATTTCTGCGCCTGCTGTGGATTCTCCTCGATCAAGCTGGTCAGCACGTTCAGGCTGTTGAACAGAAAGTGCGGATCTAACTGATTTTTAAGGGCATCGAACTTGGCGGAAGCGGTACCGGCTATAATTTTTTGTTCCTTGAACTTGGATTCCTGACGGTTCTTGAAATAGAAGAAAGCGTAGAAAATGCTTGACACCACAATAATTATGACTACGGATACCCAGTAATACCTTAAACTTTCTTTGGTCCAAAACTCCTGTACCGGCATACCCTCTAAAACTATCCGGTGTAAAAATCGTGCAAAAAATAGGGCCGCCAAGGAAACGGTTACCGTACCAGCTATGGAAATCGGAAAACTTTTGGAGCCAAATAGTTTTCTATCGAATTTATTCAAAAGGTAAATGAAGAGATAGGCATTCGCCATATAAATAATGACCGAATACATTAGGTTGATGTAATACTCTTCCCATAATTCGTCATAGTTAAGGCCGTTGTCGAATTTCCCACTGAAGTAGCCTATAATCAGCAACACTGCAAAAATGCAGGTTCCGACAATGGTCCCTTTACTCATTTCCCTTAAAAATACTCGCATATCCTACTATCTAACACTCTGAATTTTAAAAATATCTTATTGACCGATTTGAAATCTGTTAACTTCTGAGCTAATCGCAGATTTCAAAACGGTCTCTTACCTGATTCGAAAGGGTCTAAAATCTTACTTCGATTAAAGGTAGCAAAAAGTAACAAGTTGAACTGTTTATTCGCCCATGCACTGCTTCGCTACCCCTTCCGCCCTTTCCTTTCCCCATTTTGGGTAAAACGGGGTGTCATTTTCAAAGGTTTCGAAAAGTTCCAAAGCTCGCTCCACATCCTTGCAATAGGGGGTGGTATCCTTACCGAATACCGTGCGGAGCCCAAGTCCCATTCCGCTTTGGAAAAAACTACTCGAGGTTTTTTCGGGGCAAGTTGTAGCGCCTTTTGATAGAGTTGTGTATTCTTTCCAGTTAGCGTCATGCCGTAGGTGGCTCCGTCAAAAGCGATCCAGGCGGTATTAATCAAAGCCTCCATCACCAGCAGTTCGGGGTTGGCGGGCGACAGGTTTTTAGCGATGTCGTTGAACTCCTTTGCCTTTTCCAACTGTTGGGTAAGGATTTTTTTATCGCTCTCCCCGAAGGATGCGGTCGTGTTCACCAAGGCGGCATAGTGATAGGGCAACCAGTTGTACTCTTCCGCCATGGCAATGCGCTCAAAAAGGTTCGAGGCCAGTGTTGTCTTTTGTTCACCCCAAAGTTGTGGGGCCCTTTGCATGCCGTCGGTGTATTTGTTTTGGGCACTCATCGGAAGTGATGTTGTTAAAAAGAGAATGATAATTGTATTTTTCTTGAGGGTTCGTTGGGTGTCTAGATAGCCGTAGGATACCCAATAATCGAGGTTCTTAATACTCTTGTTGTCCGTCCAGAAAATATCCAGTCCCGATGCGTATCCGGTTCCGAAATTGTTGAAATTGGAATCGATCCGAGGTATTTTGGTGTTGTATTTAACCAGGCTACCGTACTCTTTATAGTACGCCTCGGCCCTAAACGTATTTCCGTCACTCAAAACTGATAGTTCAGGATATAATGGGATGCTTTCTCAAAATTCAAGGAACTGTCGTACCGCAGCGTTTCCTTAGTGGGAGTTTGGTAAAAGTCCCCATAAGCCAGTGAGAACTGTCCTTTTTCACTTGACTTGTAGGCCAACGAGGGCCGGGGCGACAGGGTAAAGTCTTCGATTAAACCGCTAAACTTCCCTCTTACCCCCAGCTTTAAGGGCAGTCTATTGCTGAAAAAAATATCGCTCTCGACAAAACCGGCCCACAGTTGGTCGCCATACCCCGAGTTGCGGGCAAAGTCATCCGATGATTTAAAACGCTCTTCGTAATCGGTGATAAAATACTCGCTTCCCAAAGACAGGTTGAAGCGACTGCTAAAGTTCTTTTTCAATTTGACCTATACGTTTACCCCGGAAATTGGAATTCCCGAAGTATCGTTGACCGTTCCAGAAACAATGGTCTGGCAGAGGGCATATTGGGTTACAAGAAGAAAAATACCTAAGGTACAGTTGCTTATCATGACTATTCGTTTTTTGATGTGCCAAAAATCGATCAGATAATCAACAACGAAGAATAAGAAATACCGAGTTGTGGAATTTTATGGATAAAGTGGGACGGCCATGATGTGCAACAACATGCCGTCGGCGACCTGGGGGTAGGTCGGACTCCGACTTCTATTTTTCACTGACCAAGGCAGCGCGTAAAAATAGTTGATACGGCACCACCCGAATGCCGACCAGGGCAATGGCTGTTACCATTGCGTCATAATCTTCAACCTTTGTTTGCTGTTTATTGCGCTATGCTAGAAAAAAACCACCGTTGCCTTCTGCCTTTTGCTCCATTTTCAAATCCTCTTAGGGCAGCTAGCTTGAACCTGTCTCCCATCCTACACCACAATTTTAACATTTTCTAACGCCGTTAATCTAAAAATTTGCAATTCGTCTAAAACTAGGGTGCCGTACGTCGAACGGGTATACTATCCCATAAAAAACAGGGTTATTAGAAGAAGTCCCCTGGACATAATTATCTCAAATCAAACCCAGTTAAACTATGTCAATGACGTGTTTAGAATGTAATAAGCAGCTTGGTTATGCCAATCACAAAAATGCCATGGATACTCTTGGTGTCGAGCTCTGTGAAGTGCATCAACGGCGAATAACCAAACTTATGGATACCAACGCCACCCCCCGCGAGGCGATTCAACTCTATTATGGTCTGAAAGAGGCCGGGGTTAACGCGATGTTGGAATGGTGGGACGGCAACAAATCTATCGATATCGCTATTTCACGAGTCAAGCTTAACATAGAAATCGATACGGAATATGACAGAATGACGCACGAACAAGCCATCAACGATCTGGAAAAAGCAATGCATTCCTTTAAAAACGGATTTACCACCATTCGAATTCCCCATGTTCTTATAAAATATTATCTCAAAGAAACCGTTGTAAATATTCTTGGTATTATGGAAGGCCTTCGGGTACACTTGAAGGCTATTTAGATCTATGCTGCCAAACGCTATACGCTTATCGCTTTACGCCCAGCGCTTTTTTACGCTAGGCAGATAGCTCGAAGCGAATGGCCATCCCAATCTAAACCTACTTTTATGCCTACGCCGAAAAAAATATTGACGACTCCCCTAAGAATTGCTATTTCAGTTTTACTCTTGGGCATGCTGTCGCGGATTCTGCATTGGCCGTACGCTACCGAAATTATTATAGCGTCTTTTGTAGGCATAGGACTATTATATCCCTTTCGATTTTGGAAAAAACCCGAAAAACATTTCCTTGATTATACAAAATTGATTTTGGTCGTATTCTGGGCGACAAACGGAATTTTCAGAGCTTTGGATTTCACGTATTCCCTATTCTTTCAAATTATTATTGCCATATCCTTCCTGATCTGGATTATCCTTGAAGGTACCGCTTACTTTTTAGACGAAGATCGAAAAGCCAAACGCAATACATCGCAAGTGCTTTGGAATTTCGCCATGGTCATTGGCACCTTCGCCATTATCGCCGGTAGTCTGCTCAACATATTAGGTTGGCAATTTGCCATTCCCCTGATGGTATTTGGAATCTTAATCATCGTGGCCTTCATTCTCAAAGATGTCTTTACATCGAACAAACTTGAAAAAGAGGATAGTAATAACGAGGAGTATCAGCTTTAACGGAATAGCCAAACGTGTAGTCATTCTTGAAAACTGCCCCTCTCCGGCGGGCGGGTTTATTTCTATCCCATCTGTCAAAATCATTCTCCTTCTATCCATTTTGAGCTCATTTTATCCACGATAAACTGTGGTTTTATCGGTTATTCCGTAAAGTGCCGCATCTGTTTTTATAGATAAAAATTACGTTTTGACGGAATTATTGTCGCAAATCGGTTTTTCTTCCCTTTGTCCGAATTGTGACACCGTATATTCAGGATTCCCCCGTTTTAGTTTAAAGAACTCGTCTGGACTTCTATGGCCGCCTCCCTCTAAATATTGGGGTCGGCGATAACAGAAAGTGGAGACTTGTGAAAAAAAGTCCCTTATGAAAGATAAAACTACCCTGAACGAATACTTGATCTATACTTTTTGTACTTTTTGCTTTCTGTGGGCCATCTATGTGATACTTTTAAGTCTGACCCCATAGCACGCTTGCTGTTCAAGTTTATTGATCATAAGTTTTGATGATTCTAATACTAAGTTCCCTCATAAATCTTTGGCGATTCAAAATCAACATTGTTCATCTTGTATTGATTTATTCGGATTCTTATCGTATTTTCTGACCTTAAAACTATAAGGATATGGAAAATCAACGTCGAAAATTCATTCAACAAACTGGACTCATAGCTGCATCTACCGCATTTTTACCCAATGCCCTATGGTCCGCCACGCGGCCTCAAAAAGAAAAACTGGGTATCGCCCTAGTAGGTTTGGGATACTATAGTACCGATTTGTTAGCTCCCGCCCTACAACTCACCAAACATTGCGAGTTAAAAGGCATTGTTACCGGAAGTCCGGATAAGATTCCCAACTGGAAGGAAAAATACGGTATAGCTGATAAGAACATCTACGATTACGAAGGCATGGATAGAATTGCCGACAACCCCGATATCGACGTTATCTACATTGTACTGCCGCCATCGATGCATGCCGAATATGCTATTCGGGCGGCCAACACCGGAAAGCACGTTTGGTGTGAAAAACCAATGGCACCAAGTGTTACGGAATGCGAATCGATGATCAAGGCATGTAATGCCAATAAGGTGAAATTGTCTATCGGTTACCGTTGCCAGCACGACCCCAATATTCAAGCTTATATGAAAGCCGCCAAGGAAAAAACATTTGGAGCCGTCAAGATGGTTTCTTCAAGTGCAGGTTATTTCGACGGTCGTACCGATCATTGGAAACAAAAGAAAGCCATGGGCGGTGGAGTTATGGGCGATATGGGCGTCTATGCTATTCAGGGTGCGCGCTTGGCGACGGGCGAGGAACCCATATCGGTAATGGCGCAGACGTTTACTACGCGACCCGACATTTACAATGAAGTGGAGGAAACCGCTATGTACCAACTTGAATTCCCAAGTGGTGCGCGCGCAGCCTGCCAGAGTAGCTTCGGCATTCAAATGAACTATTTGAACATCAACTACGAAAAAGGTTGGATTAAAATGTCGCCACATTCTTCCTATAGCGGCAACAAAGGCGTACGTTCCGACAATACCATTATTGATTTCCCCCTAGAAAACCAACAGGCCAAGCAGATGGACGATGATGCGCTGTCCATTCTCAATACTACCGATATGTTGGTGCCAGGCGAGGAGGGATTGCGCGATATCCGAGTGGTCGAAGCGGTTTACAAAGCTGCTGAAAAGAATTGTTTGGTGAAGCTGTAAAAGTAATTCCCACACACTAAACCTAAGAATTGTGGGTTAATCGAATGATTACATCGCGATAGATTAAAGTGACTTAATAATTAAAACAAATCGTACTATTCTGAAAAATAGCGTACAGATATTTCAAAGAATCGAAGAAGAGCGAAAGCTTTGTATCTAAATTATGAAAGATTTCAAGCGATAGAAAAATAACTTTATTTGCGAACAAGCCCCTAGGAATAAAAGGCTAGGTTTATGTATAGGAATACTATTTTCAAAATTTAGAACACAACCCTCATATCCTAACAAATAAAACCCAAAATTATGGGGTTTTTATTGGTGGTGTTTATATTGTTCAAGTTTATTTTTGTGTCACAACCTCCAAAATAGTAGGACATGAAAAGACGTGACATCCTTATAAACATCTATATCGCAATAAACATCATCTTTATTGTAATTATGTCTTATTATCTTTTAACTAATATTCCGTTTTAGTTGAAAAACAACCGTTTGTAGCCGGTTTCCAACTTTGATTCAACCTAACCAACCCTCACGGTCCAAGCTTCTGTACTGGATAGCTTCGGCGATATGATTACCATTCACTTTTTGGGTTTTTTCCAGATCGGCGATGGTCCGTGCCACTTTTAAGATACGATCATAGGCGCGCGCGGAAAGATTGAGCCTTTCCATAGCGTTTTTTAGGAGTTCTTTGGACGGCTCATCGAGCCTGCAAAAATCGTGGATCTGCCTTGCACCCATTTGAGCATTGTAATGCACCGTATCGAATGCCTCAAAACGTTGGGTCTGAATTTCCCTCGCGGCCGTCACCCGTTTGCGGATGTCGACACTACTTTCACCTTTTCGGTCTTCGGATAATTTTTCGAAAGGTACGGGCGTTACCTCGATGTGGATGTCGATACGATCCAGTAAGGGTCCTGATATTTTACCCAGATAGCGCTGCATTTCAGCGGGAGAGGAAGTTATTGGAGCGTCGGCATCGTTGAAGTAGCCACTGGGACTTGGGTTCATGCTGGCCACTAGCATAAAGCTGCTCGGATAGGTCACCGTAAAACGAGCCCGGGAAATGGTTACCTCCCGATCTTCCAAGGGCTGGCGCATGACCTCCAAAACTCCGCGTTTAAATTCCGGCAGCTCATCTAAAAACAGTACCCCGTTGTGCGATAACGAGATTTCCCCGGGCTGCGGGTAGGCTCCCCCGCCAACTAAAGCAACATCGCTAATGGTATGATGCGGCGACCGGAATGGCCTTTGGCCCATCAACCCCATTTTCTTGGTCTTTCCGACTACACTGTGAATCTTAGTGGTTTCTAGCGCTTCGTGCAAGGTCATCGGAGGCAAGATGGAAGGCAAACGCTTTGCCAACATGGTTTTTCCCGCTCCCGGAGGGCCGATCAGAATGATATTATGCCCACCTGCGGCAGCAATTTCCATGCAGCGTTTAATACTTTCCTGCCCCTTGACCTCGGAGAAATCAAATTCAGGGAAATCCAGGGTTTTATGGAATTCCGCGCGAGTATCGATGATGGTCTCCTCCAAGGGCTTTTCCGAATCGAAGAACGCGATGACCTCGCTGATATTTTCAACGCCATATACCTTCAGGTCGGAAACGATAGCGGCTTCGCGTGCATTGTCCTTTGGAAGAATAAAGCCCTCAAAACCTTCCTCCTTCGCCTTGATGGCAATAGGTAGGGCGCCTGTGATAGGATGTAGACTGCCATCCAACGAAAGTTCGCCCATAATTATGTACTTCTCCAGATTAGCGGACTTTATCTGTCCCGATGCGGTCAGAATTCCCAAGGCTAAGGTCAGATCGTAGGCAGATCCTTCCTTTCGCAGGTCGGCAGGAGCCAAATTGAGCGTTATTTTTTTACCTGGAATCCTGTAGCCGTTGTTCAAGAGGGCGGCCGCGATACGGTAATTGCTTTCCTTTATGGCATTATCGGGTAGACCGACCAGATGATAGCCTACGCCGGTATCTACGTTGACTTCAACGGTAACGGTAGTTGCCTCTATGCCGAAAACGGCGCTTCCATAGACTTTTGTGAGCATGGTAGGGTCTGGTTTTATAAGTTCAAGGGTAGAACTCGTATTAATCGGATTAAATTAGGTTGGAGATGTAAGATACAAGAACCCAGAAACAAAATCGGACGCGATGGCATAAATTAGACCAATGGCACGATTTTGCCCGATGACCTATGTGTCACGATTTTTTATTTCCATGTTTCCGCATCTTGAATAGGTCCGAAATGAAGTAAAGGTGCGGGATTTTAAACCTGATCGAATGTCATTCGACCAGAAAGCTTTCGGTCAGGGAAATAGCTTTGCCCCCGGTAGTGAAACCTTTTAAGGACACTTCAAACCTTCCGTTTACATCGGAAGTATAAAAAGAAAAACTAGCCTCTTTTTCATGGATAACGATATTCGGCTTCCATAACAGCTGATGCCGAAAATCGGGAATCCGCTCTTTTTGGGATAGACTATCCCCGTATACCGGACTAAAATACTTTTTGCGCTCCTGTGGCTTCCCTAATTGTTGTATAGTTGTAAAAGCGTCGGTTTCCGGTAAGCTGAAATCCCCATCAATGGTTTCCATGACCACCACCCCTTGAAAAATCTGTAGGCCAAGAATATACTTATCCTGTAAAACCCCGATTTTTTCGATTTTTCGCGCATCATAATCCAAAAGATACGTATGATCTTGAACAAATATACCATCGACCAATACCAAAGGTTGGGCGTTTGGGGGTACATAACTATCGAAAATATAGTTTCTGACCTGAATGCGATAGTTTTCATGATCTATCTTACGGGAATAGACGTTATTTACTATTTCGACCAAAGTTTCTCGAACGGTTGGAAACCGGGTATATTCATCCAAGTCATAAAAATACATTTTGTCTAAATACGCGGGTCTTCGACTTTCGGCAGTTACAGACGTATCGGGTTTGACCGAAAAAAAAGCGTTTTCGATTTGATTATGGACACTTCTTTGAAGCAGCGCATCTTTCATTTGAGGGGTGAGCTTAAAGTGGTAAAAAGACAGAGCGGTATATTCCAAAGAAGCCTTGGGGTCGATGGAAATTCGATATTGGTCCTTCTTTCGGTTTATTACTTGGAAAATCGCTTGACCTGAAGTATATGGTTTATCTAGGTTGAGGTAAAAGATACCTTCATTATCGCTATTTGCAACCTTTGTCATACCTTCCTCACCGGGTATGGACATGGCAATCTGGGCATCTTTAAGAGGGTTGTTTTCAGCTATGGATGTGACCGTTCCAGAAATAAGGTCGCCTCGCATTTCAGGAATATAGAAGAAATGCTCAGCCTTTGAATCTCTCCGAGTTTCGGATGGATTGAAATTTTGTAAGGAAATCATTGGAGAGGCCGTAAACGAATCGACTTTACGAACGGAAAGGGAGTAATCCCCTTGAATACTAGCTCCGGACTTGGCTCGAAAGGTCAAATTTACTTTTTCCCGATTACTAAAGACAGAATCGTTTAGGGAGAGTACCTCTCCATCTATCCGATATTCGGTGCGACTTCTATTTGCCTCGACTTCTACTTTGAAATTACTTTCCGTGTACAAGGTATCGTTGGTGTTTGCCAATAGCGGGGTCTGATCAGATAGATACGGGTTTACAATACTGATGTCTCCCTGAAAAAAATGGTCAATACCCCTATTTTTCATCCATTGGGTATATCCAACAAGTTTGTAATTACCGGATTTCACTGAAACCGGAACAAAAAAATCGCCCTGGCCCCTGCCCTGTTCAAGAAATATTTTATGTCGGAAAACGGATTTTCCATTTTCTGCGACCAGCTCAACGTAGGCTATTTTACTTATAGAACTAGCACTGTTCGTCTTTGCGTTTCTACAGTAAATCTCGTAATACAGATATTCTCCGGACATTAACAACGTCGTGTTGTAATGTATAAAAAGATTTTCCTGAGGGATTTCATTAATATTCATGTCGCTACCTGCAGACGATTGCCCACAAACGACCCTTACACCTAGACAAACTACTAGCAAATATGTAAATAAATTTCTTTTCATTCTCTTATTCTTCCCAAAAATCGGGTACCACATTATCCCCTAAAACCCTACAATCCCCACAAACCCTGGACACCAAGACATAGGGCCCTTCATATTGACCCGGTTCGACGTTATACCCAAAAAATTTGGCATCCCCACTTTCCAGCAGTGGTATGGCCACCAGCGATTCTGGCTTCGCAACTTCACAGCTATTCGGATACGAAAGCGAAAAATCATCGGGAAAAAGGTCCCTATGGTTAAAAAATATCCTTTTGGAGGTCGAAGATGATACTTCAAAATAACCCAAAACCTTTTCGCTGCCATTATCGGAAAATATATTTCCGGCCAAAAAACCCGGCTGACTCTCCGAGAAGAGGCTTCCTGAAGTCGATAAATCCGCCAAATAGGTATAGTAGCTGAAAGCTTCTGGCGATATGACATATTGATGTACGAGAATACTGTACCGATGCGCTATTATATAATTATCCTTTTCAATAAAACGGAGAGGAAAACCAGTAAGCCTATCCTCAACCCGTCCATTGGTCGAAGCCAGGTTGATCGTGTTGGAAAGTACCGTGTTATAACAGGTCTGTTGCTCACGTGTCTTGGGCTGAAAGCTTAGTGCACCATTCTCAAACACGGCATCGACATTCACCCATTTGGGCGCGATTATTTTATAGCTTTCCTCGTAATCGAAACGGTAATATCGGGAATTGCCCGTAGGGTCAAAAGTATCGATCCGCAAAGATACCCCTTCAACATTGTTTAGGTTCGTCGCAGCAACTGCATACACTTCTTGAATATCGGCAGCTCCGGTCAATTTAGAAGCATCCGAATTATATCTTGTGCCGTCATCGGTCTCAATGTTTAGCCTGTATTCCTTTTCGGGTATGGCCCCAAAAGCATCGGTCGAAAGATACCTACCGGGTTCTACCTCTGTAAAGGCGTATTCAATTTCATCGTTGTCGATGATACTTACTTTTGCATTTTGCTCGGGTTGGGGATTGTTTTCTTCAAATCGAAAGGTTCTGCTCAATACAATTTCCTGCGGCTTAACTTCATCGGTAACCACCGATTCGATGACCAAAGCGCTTTCAAAAAATTCCGTGTCCGGTTGAAATTCCTCAACACACCCGCTATGAAGAAGGCTCAGGATAAAAAGGAGGTATACTCCTTTTTTTCTCCGATATTTCCGATAAGATCTTGCCGGCATCTGGGTTAAAATTTAAAATTATACGTTATTGTGGGTATAGGAATCGAAAAAATAGAACTTTGATACGCCTTTACCTCCCCATTGTTGGTTACAAAAAAAACGGAGTAGGGATTGTTCCTTCCCAATACATTATATATGGATAGGTTCCAAAAACTATGGGCGAATTTTTTTATTTTGTGATTCCCTTCCATATTAAAACTGAGATCCAATCTATAATAATCGGGAATCCTGAATTTATTTCGATCGCTGTAAAAAACATAGTCCGCATTTTGGAACCGATAACTCCCCAAAGGGTAGGTAACCGGTCGGCCGGTCTGGTACACGAAATTTGCGGAAAAACTAAAACGTCTCGTAAGTTTATAGTTGGCCACTACACTTAAATCATGAGGCTTATCGTAATTGGAAGCAAAATAATCGCCGCCGTTGACCTGCTCTTCACTAAAATCACTGTCGAGTTTTATATACGAGCGCGCATAGGTGTACGCCAGCCAACCATTTAATTTGCCTTCGTTTTTACGGATCAAGAACTCAAGGCCATAGGTCTTACCAAGGCCTTGTAGAACCTCGGTTTCAATGTTTTCGTTGAGCAATAGCTGTGCCCCGGTCTTAAAATCAAGAATATCGTTTATGTTCTTATAGTAGCCTTCTAAACTCACTTCATAAGTGTTTTCCTTAAAATTTTTAAAGAGGCCCAGTGAATATTGGTCGGCGCTTTGAGGTTTGATGTTCAGGTCCGATAGTTTCCAGGTATCGATGGGCGAAGCGGTCGTATTGTTCGACAGGGTATGAATGTATTGATAGGCCCTGTTGTAACTTGCCTTTACCGAAAAATCGGGCGTAAGAAAATATCGGGCCGATACGCGCGGCTCAAGACCCCCATAGCTTTTTACGGTTTCACCTCCCTTGAATTGTAAAGTATCTAAAACAGTCTCCTCGTTCTTGGGCATACCCGGCTCATAAACCCTGGGCGAAGCCTCACCTAAGGCCTGAAACATGGAATATCGTAAACCGATATCAAAAAGAAGTCTATCGCTTACCTTAAAGTTATCGGATATAAAAATCCCCGATTCCAAACCCTTTTCCTTTGCAATATCAACTGGAATTATATTTGATTCCGCACCTTTTGGAGAAATACCGCCGGGGCTTACATTATAGAGTTTGGAGGATAGGCCATACGTGAATTTATGTGCTTCGCTATGGAGGTATCTCATCTTCAATTTTATTCCGGTTTCGTTGATCCCGAATCCAAAATCAAAATCGGTACTGTTGGGACCGTCATAGCCGATGTCAAAATCATAACCGCTATGGGTCAAGATTAGACTTCCGGTATTTTTCCGGTTTATTTCATGGTTCCACTCTGCGGAAAAAAGCTGATTGTTGTATCCGTATAGGGAGTCCGAGGTAATGCTGAACTGGTCTCTACTGTAGTATCCATTTAGCCTTAGCTCATTTTTGTCGTTTATTTTATGGTTGTACTTCGCCACCACATCATAGAAGGAGGCCTTGCTATTTTTCAGGGATTCTTCGTCCAAAGACCTCAAAATCCAGTCCGAATAAGTGCCTCTACCCCCTAACATCAGTGCGGACTTCCCTTTTATTACAGGGATTTCCAAAGCCAAATTTCCTGTGACAGGGCCAATGGATGCTTCTCCGGCAAATTTATCGACATTGCCGTCTTTGGTCGTAATATCAAAAACCGAGGACAACCGCCCACCGTATTCCGCCGGGATACTGCCCGTATAAATCGTAACATTTTTAGTGGTAAACGGATTCAGGGCCTGAAAGATGCCAAAAAAGTGGGTGGGATTATAGATTACGGCGTTATCCAGCAAAATCAGGTTCTGGTCGGTCTTCCCGCCCCTCACATTGAAGCCTGTGGCGCCTTCCCCAGCGGTCGAAATGCCCGGAAGGGCCGTGGCGACCTTTAAGATGTTCCGTTCGCCCAGCACCAAAGGGATGTTTTTTGATTCTTCGGCATCGATCTGATTGGTGCCGGTAAGCGCTTCCTCAACATTTTTGGCCGCATCTGCTTCCACAATAACTTCGTTCAGGCGCTCTACACTTTCATCGAGAACAAAATCGAGCCTTCCGTCGTTGTAAATGATGACCCTCTTTTTTTGGTTTTCGATACCGAGCGACCTGGTTTGCAATAGGTTTTCCCCTCGTGGGAGCGGAAGCTCATAAAATCCTAGATCATCGGTAGTAGCTCCATTTTTCGACGAAATAATGGAGAGGTTTGAAATAGGTTGCTCGTCCGTTTTATTGGTCACGTACCCCGACAGAATAAAAGCTTTTCGTTGATCTTGAATAGTTTCCTTGCCTATAAAAACAGTTTCTATCTTTGTATTTTTCCCGCCACCATTATCATCCATAAATAAAATAGGATTCGTATCAACGGTAGTTTGCGCGATTCCAGTATTTAAACCTCCCTCTTTTCTTCCAAAAAAGGTGTTGGGTAAACTATCGTAAACTCTTTTGTTTTGCGTAAGTATGATGCTACTCTTATCGAGGATGTAAAAGTTGATTACGGTATTTTTTAGGATATCCCCCAAAATTTCGGAAACTTTCATTTCTGTGTAGTTACCTGAAATTGTATTTTTTGGAAGCCATTCTTTCAAGTAATAAAACCGGTAATCGGTAACATCTTCGATTTGTTCAATAGCATGCTCGATGCTATTTTCTTCGATGCGCAATGATATCGTAGGCTCCTGTTCTTGGGAATAGAGAAAAGAAATATTCAAAAAAAATATAAAAAGTAAAATTCTATGAATCAAGCTATTGTTTGTTTTTATTGGACATTATAAGGGAAAGCCGTTTTAACAATGCTTTCATAGCCTCATCCTTGTTCGATTTTTTTATTTTGTATTTTTTTATCTCTTTTCGATACGCTGGAAATAATTTGCTAAAATCCCTGTTCGAGTTAACCCTATGGTACCTCCCGTCATGGCGTAGCACATAAAAGTTATCGTCGTAAAACTCGTAATATACCAGTTTCCCTATTTTCTTCGATTTTTTTTTATGATGTTTTTTTAAAAGCGAAAGTGATGGGGCAGTAAATAAAATTTCAAAAAATCCTGAAATTTCAGGAGCCGATGCTGTGGGATTTCCGATATTCTCAAATTTACTTCCATAAACGGTAAAACCGCTGATTTTTCTCTTTTCAGGTTGAAGTGATACCGTTTCAAATCCATCCTTAAGATTAACGATCACTTCATCAACCGAGAGATCGTATTTCAAATTTAGGCGATGATACTCCTGACCATCATACATGATCGAACCCGGTGCAAAATCTTCGGAGGTAAAGAATTTGTGCTTTTCATTAATGGACTTAAATTGTTCCACATACCCCAGCCCCTCAAAAATTGGTGTATTCTCGATACCAACTGTTGAATCGAACCAAGTTAAATAATCGGGATTTTGATTTTGAGCATTTACGCCGGAAAATAAAAGGATTGCCATGAAGAAAAGAATACTTTGCCTAATTACAGTCATAGTTAGAAATGGGATGATTCGATATACTGCTTACAAGATGGGAAAATATTCAAATGGTTGCGCGAATTTATCAATAATAAGGTATTGTTCGTCCTAAAAAAATAGAACGTTCAATATTGGGGAACAAATCGAAGCACGGCCTCCGAATTAGCCTTGATTTCCGCTTCGTTCATCATCATCTTCCGAAACTCTCCATTTACGAACATTTCCGCTTGATCTTTGTAATGTTTACTAAAGGGATTCCCGGATTGGCCGGTCGGAAGAATACTCATGCTATTTTCCACGTCCGAAAAATCGATGACACGCCGTGTCGATGGCCCGGAAGTGACTTTATAAAATCCGTCTTGGGTATAGGGAAAGGCCATATTGTTAATGACCTCACGTGTTCCGGTGACGGGGAAGGGGCCTACGTTGAAAAAGGGCCGAAGCGCGTCTATCTGTCCTATGGGGTGGCCATGCTCCAACGTATGTACACGGTCCCAGGTCCAATCGGTGGAATTTTCGCCCAAGGTGGCTTCAAGGTCTTGCAAGGCTTGTCGAAAAGAGATGTTGACAATATTCTTTTTGGTTTCTATAGTATTCTTTGTCGCCACGTCATCCCACCAAATTGACGATTCATTGTGAGACAGTGGTGCGATCAAGCGCTTTAACAGATGGGTTTCTAGGAGGGCATCGAACAAATCTTGTCCTAATTCATCTTCAAAGGTATCGGCCAACAAAAAGTATATCCAACGGTGATACATGGTCGCCTCAATAGTTTTCAAGGGATAATCCCCCTTCCAATATCGCAATTTGTCCAAGGCTATTACTTGATTTCCGGTGAGGCCATCGGTATCAATATCCTTTAACAAGTGGGACAAGATGATGGGGTTTACGGGGGATGTCATATCGGTCATCATCGTACGTACCGACTCCCCATCCCAATCATTTTTTGGGGCCAATAAACTGACGATACGCTTGGCCCTATTTTCAGGTAAATAATATCCGGGATACAACATACCGGCAATGGAGTCGGGTTGGTTGTTGGCGGAATACACGTAATGCCATGGTGGATTTATCGCATGCGGATTTTCTGAAAAATCAAGAAATTGCCTATCCCCTGAAAGTCCCTTGTTGGCATCGTATATGAGTTTAGTTTGGATGCTGTCTGGAATTTTGTACAGTTTTGCCGTCGCCCACCAAGCCACATTTCCCTCGGCATCACCATACATTATGTTGAGGCCCGGCGCGTGTATATACGGTAACGCCCTTTGGAATTCCTGAATGTTTTGGGCGTGCGACATGCCGTAAAGTGCGTCCATTACCTTGTTTTCGAGTTGGGTATAGGCCCACCACATTGAAATGGGACGCTCGCCGTTGATTTGGTCGGCAATTCCGTTCAAAACGGGACGGTGATTGGTTTTTTTATAGGAAAACTTGATATCCGTGGAATCCTTGACCCTGATGGCTTTCTCAATAATTTCATAATCCGCCCAACCCGAATCGGTTTTGTATTTGGTACTGTCGGATGGGTGGTCTTCTTCGTAATAGAAATCCACATCATCGTTCTCGAACATGGTCATGCCATAGGCCAAGTTTCGGTCATGGCCCAGCAGCGGAAAAGGGATGCCCGCCAAATGATAGCCATATTTTTCGTAAGATGGCGTGCTCACATGCGCCTCGTACCAGACCGAGGGCTGAGAGAACCCGATATGCGGATCGTTGGCGAAAATGACCTTGCCGTTCTTGGTTTTTTCGGGGGCGAGCACCCAGCTATTACTTCCCTCGAATAGGGGAATCTCTAATTTTTTGAGGGATTGCATTACTCTGGCAATTACGGTATTTTGGAACGTATCTGAAGTTCCGGGAGTATAGTTCTTAATCCACACCGAACCGGAATCGCTTTCGATTTCGAGATCTTTCAGATAGTCGGGTCCCAACTTGTCCCGAATGTCGGTCAGCAAAGGATCGGTCTTGTGCGCCATGGCGAAACTAAAGGCCATATATCCCATGGTATTGTAAATGTCTTTCAGGGTAAATTCTCGTTTTTCGATGCCCGTAAGAAAAAACTCGATTGGCGTAGGGCCCTCGTCGATAAATTGGTTGATGCCATCGAGATAGGCTTGGGAAAGTAAAACGGATTTCTTGGTCCTGTCCAGTTGAGCCACGGTTTTAACAGAAGCATCGTCAATACCCAAAGCAAGGAAGAATTTGTCCGTGCCGATAAAATCTTTTCCAAAGACCTCGGAGATTCCGCCACTTCCGATCCGCCGCAACAATTCCATTTGCCACAGGCGGTCTTGGGCATGTACGTAGCCCAAAGCGGTAAAAGCATCCTTTTCATTATTTCCGTAAATATGGGGAATCCCGTAGGTATCGAAATAGACCTCGACTTCGCCCGAAAGGCCGGATAGCTGTTTTTTGCCGTTGTAGTCGGGTTTTGCCAAATAGATGAAGATACCGATTACCAAGCATAAAATTACCACAAGGATAAGTAGTGACCACGCAACTTTTCGTACAATTCGCATTTAGCCCGGTTTTATAGGAAAGATAGTCGTATTAGATGTATTATAAAAATAAAAGTAACCATGGTAATGAGTTAATAAAAATCGTTGCTCCTACAAAAAATGTTTGAATTTTAACTTTTCTGGTTAAATAAATTGTAATACTTTCGAAGAAATCTTAAAAAAAACCCCTATGAAGACGATTTCAAAAAAGTTTTATCCGCTTGCATTGGGCTTAAGCCTAATGTTAACTTCCTGTACTAAGGAAGAAAAAAATGTAATCGAGGAAGCACCTGCAAGTGCGGTTTCGGCTAAAACATCCTTTAAAAAACTTCCAAATAACATCACCCCCTCAAATAGGTTTAACATATCGTCCTCTCTCTTGACCGTAAGCGATTTTGATAGCAAACTGAATCTTTCCGACGCAGTAGCACCCAGTGAATGTAGCGATACGCCTTTCAATGAAGTTGCGGATTTCTATAATGATTTACTCATTGAAGGATTTATCGCGGTCTGGGATGGTAATCCGGATGCCATAGGCATAATATTAGAAGACTATTTTGTTATTAATCAAATTGCAGCGGCCGATGAAAACAAAAATACGGACTATTTCGGCGCAGACGGTAAATACACCAATTATGTCAAGAAAAGAGTCCGTAGTTTGGAGAAGTTCTGGGACATGGCCGACTTGGTCACCGTTAACGGTCAACATACCGAAACACTGGAAGATCTTGATTTCATCCGATATGTTTATGAAAATTATTCTTCCGCAACAGAAGATGAAATCGAGGAAATCTTGATTATTGCGGAATCTTTCAATACCGCTAGTAATCAAATTCCAGAAAATCCGTTCTACGCCTCCGATGGGTTTGCAACATTCGATAAAAAGATAGTAATTGGTGACGGCATAGTTACCTTTCTTGAAGACACAGGACTCGATCCTAAAGTTATTTGGTCAAGTATTTTAGCCCATGAATGGGGACACCAAATACAGTTCTTAAATTTCGGAAAATGGGAATATCCGATACCCGTATTTTCGGACACGCCCGAATCAACACGAATGACGGAATTGGAAGCCGATTTTATCACAGGCTATTACCTCACGCATAAAAGGGGTGGAACCTATAACTGGAAGCGTGTCGAAGATTTCTTGACTGCCTTTTTCAACATTGGCGACTGTGGTTTTGAAAGCCCGGGACACCATGGTACGCCAATCGAGCGATTAGCTGCTGCCAGGGCTGGATATGATTTGGCCAGCGGGGCACAAAAAAATGGTAAGATAATCAGTCAACAGGCCGTTCATGAAGCCTTTCTTTCAAAACTGGACGAAATTCTGAATTCGCCGCTTTCAGTGGATGCCGTGGCAAGATAATTAAATACATACTAGAAAGTGTTACCAAAGGCTGTCCAAGAGGGCGGCCTTTTTTCTTGGCAACTAACTAATCAGCTGTAATTTCGTTAAACCGCTGTAGACCTTTCAACAGCCAATTCCGATAGTCATCCCTATCGGTATATTGTACTGCGTTATTCAGAACTTCTAAATCAGGAGAAAGTAGCACGTAATAGGGCTGCGAAGCGGCGTTGAAATTAACGCTCTGAAAAGTGCCCCACTTCTGCCCTATCGTTTTAATACTTTTTATCCGTCCGGAATCGAATTTGAAATCGAATTGTTGGTCTTCAGGAAGTTCTTCGCGGTCGTCGATATAGAGGGAAATTAAGACATACTCCTCTTTTATAATAGGATAGATATCGGCTTCGCTCCAAACATTGGCTTCCATTTTACGGCAATTGACGCAGGCCCATCCCGTAAAATCCAAAAGTATCGGTTTATCCACTTTTTTGGCATGTGCCACCCCTTCATCAAAATCCTTAAAGCAATCGATACCGAGGGGACAGTCGCTCTCCGTTTCAAAAATGCTATAGAAATGGGGCGGTGGAAAGCCACTCAACAGTTTTAAACTGGAAAAATTGAAAAGTCCCAGTATCAAATAGATGGAAAATGCGGCACTGACAACGCCGATGCCCTTTCTAACCGGGGGCAACTTAGTCTTAGGCCCATCATGCGGAAAACGGATGACGCCAAAAAGATAAAGCGTCAGTGCGACGAATAATACAATCCATATACCTAAAAATATTTCACGTTTTAAAATCCCCCATCCAGCGACCATATCGGCGTTGGATAGGAATTTCAGGGCCAAGGCCAGTTCCAAAAAGCCCAATACCACCTTTACCGTGGTCATCCAACCCCCGGATTTGGGCAGGGAGTTCAACCAGGTCGGAAAAAGTGCAAAAAGACCAAACGGAAGCGCCAATGCGACCCCAAAACCGGTCATACCGGCGCTCAAATTCGTAGCCACATCGCCTTCGCCCAAAACGGTACTGCCCAACAGACCTCCCAAAATTGGTCCGGTACAGGAAAAAGAAACCAGTGCCAAGGTAACGGCCATAAAAAAAATACCGATACCACCGCCAACCTTGGTAGACGCCGCATCCATTCGGTTTGCCCAAGAACTGGGGAGGGTCAACTCGTAATAGCCGAAAAAGGAAAAGGCAAAGAATAGAAAGATTACAAAAAACCCAACGTTAAGCCAAATATTCGTTGCAATGGTATTCAATATCTGCGAATCGACGGAATCGAACAAATGGAAGGGCAGGCTCAATAAAAAGTAAATCAACACGATAAAGAATCCATAAAGCATGGCATTGGCGATGCCCTTGGATTTCTTCTCGGAATGCTTCGTAAAAAAGGAGACCGTAAGGGGAATCATTGGGAAGACGCATGGGGTCAGCAGGGCAATTAAACCGCCCAAGAAACCTAATCCGAATATTACCCATAGGCCAGAGGCGGCACCGATATCTTCTCCGACATTATGTAGCAGTTCTTTATTCTTAAGGTCCAGTTTTAAAGTCGACCCCATGGCCAAGCTGCGTTCGTCGACGGAGTCTTTTGTGTTGGTCGCCACACTTCCGTCCAACATAAAGCTGAAATCATGATCGGCGGGAATACAGACTTCTTTACAGACTTGATAGAATAAGTTGACGTCTACTTGATTGACATCTGGTTTTAAGAGTTTTATCTTTTGGGTAAAAATCGCGTGTTCTTTAAAAAAGGTCTCATCCACCTCGAAAACATCGCTAAACTCCACTATAGTTTCGCTTTCAGTAGTCTCGCCAATAAGTTCATAGTCTTCTCCCGCTTTTTCGTAGGCGAACTCACTGGGTAGGGAACCACCATCAGCGGTTTTTTGGGAATAGACATGCCAGCCTTCATAAATGTCCGCCTTCATGATCAGCTCGTATTCCGTATCCGAAATCTTGCGAATTTCATTGGAGAACTTAACAGGGTTTTGGTCATCCTGTGAGAAAACAGATACACCACTGATAAATAAAACGATAAATAGGGTTATTTGCTTCATAACTTCAATTTAAACCTTACAATCTCTTCGGTATTTTCCAACACCTTAAACCGCTCATCGGCCCGTTTACCGACGACCCAGACAATCGCCTTTTCGGAACAGAGCAGCCATTGGTTTTCCTTGGCGATGAGATCTATCTTCTCGTCCTTGAAGAACTTGGATAGTTTTTTGGTACCTTCCATGCCAAACGGGCAAAAATAGTCTCCTTTTTCCCTTTTTCTGAGGGTTAGGGGGTACTTTAACGCATTTTTGGCTACATAAAGTATATGCGGGCCGGTTTCTTCAATACCCGCTACTTCCGTAATGCTAATTTTAACCGGTTTTTCGATTTCGGTCTGGCCTTCCTGAATTTGATAGGTTCGGCTGTCGCGGGATTTAATTTTGGTCAATAAAAGAAAATTCCGATTCTTGACCAAGCGATGGGTTTTTGATCTCAGCTCTTTTCCAGTCATGGCCGTTAGCAGGTTCTCAACATCGTCCCATTCCGTAAATCCGTATGAGTTGAACAATCCATAGAGGTACCCTTGTAAGGGTCCTAAACCGGTAAGTTCCGCGATCGGTATTTTAATAACTTTTCCTTTCTTTTCAAAAATAGCGGCCCTCACCCGACCGATATGATTATCGGCAATTGTCGCTGTTTGGGACAAATAATTTTGGCTATCCCGAAAGTTCGCCGAGAACTTAGGGTTTAAAGCTTTTAGCAATGGCAAAATTCGATGCCGGATGTTATTCCTAAGATATTTGATATCTAAATTGCTACTGTCTTCGCGCCACTCGATTTTTTCATCATGAGCATACTCTGCAATTTGTTCTCGTGAAAATGGCAGCAAAGGCCGGGCGATACTATCCGTTTTTTCGGGGATTCCCGTTAAACCTTTAATACCGGTTCCACGGGATAGATTGATCAGAAAAGTTTCCAGATTATCATCCGCATGATGAGCGGTGACCAAAAGTTTGATGCCGCTTTGTCGCATAATTTCAGCAAACCAGGCATATCGAAGTTCCCTGGCAGCCATTTGCATTGAAACTTTATGTTTCTTTGTATAATTAATTGTATCAAAATGGGTTACGTAATATTTTAGATTCAAAGTATTTGCCGCATCCCCAACAAATTTTTCATCGGCATCGCTATCTGCCCCGCGCAACTGAAAGTTACAGTGGACTAGGGCAAAATCCATTCCGCACTTCGCACACAGATCGGTCAGCACCATGCTATCAATACCTCCGCTGCAGGCCAAAAGAAAGCGCGTTTTCAGCAACTCCGGAAACTTCGTTTCGATATGGATTTTAAATGCCTGTAACACATCCCAAAGGTAGTGAAGAAGTTTGGTTTGAGGTTTTAGAATTATAGGAGTATGGGTTAATGGCTCGGCAGTGCAAGAGTCAGAAGTATATACTCTTTTGAAGTTGGGCTTGCACTCGAACTTTTAACCTTCCAATACCTCCCGCATCGCCTTGGCCTTTAACAAACACTCCTCATACTCCCTTTCAGGAACGGATTTGGCGGTGATGGCACCACCCACGGCGTAGGACACATACTTTTCTGAAGCATTGTACAGGATACTGCGAATGACCACATTAAAATCAAAATCCCCCTTGGGCGTAAAATAGCCTACAGCGCCGCTGTAAAGTCCGCGTTTAAAAGCTTCCAGCACCTCAATAATCCGCATCGCCGATATTTTGGGGGCTCCGGTCATACTGCCCATGGGAAAAGTCTCCCTAATGATATCAACGGGATTTTTATTTTCGGCGACTTCGGCGGTTACGGTCGAAATCATTTGGTGCACCTGTTCAAAGGAATAGACTTCACACAGTTCTTCTATGCGAACACTACCTTTAATGGCGCTCTTGGAGAGGTCGTTGCGTACCAAATCAACAATCATGATATTTTCGGCCCGTTCCTTGGCATCCTTCTTTAAGGCCGACCGTAATCCAGCATCCATTTTAGGATCTGTGGCCCGTTTTGCTGTGCCTTTGATCGGCTGGGAGACAATCCGATTACCTTTCTTTTTCAAATAGCGTTCGGGAGAGGCCGATAATAGGAATTTATCCTGGAATTTTAAAAATGTGGCGAACGGGGCTTTTGAAATAGCATTTAGTTTGCGATAGGTTCTCAGGGAATCGATTATTGTATTTTCCGCATAGAACTCCTGACAAAAATTGGCTTCATAAATGTCGCCTCGATGGATGTGCGCCAACAGTTCGGCGACCCGTTTAAAATAGTCATCCTTAAAAGTTCTAAGTTTTATACGGATATCATTCGCGGCCTGAATTCCACCCTTCTTCGGAAGTTTTCTTCTGGAAATTGTCCCAAAATCCGCATCGATTTCATCGCCCACCATGTTCAAATAGATAAAATCAATCGTATTCCCCGTAATACGGATGATTTTTTTGGGTTGAAAAAAATACAGCTCGGGAAAATGGAGTCCATCGAAATTTTTTGAAGATAATAGCTCAATATCGTTTTTAAGATCATAGGAAAGGTAGCCGAAAATCCAGTCATGTATCCCTTCTTGATATTCCTTTAAATCCGAAAAGGCATTTTGCACGTCCGTTACGAGCGAAGTAAGGCCGTCTACCGCCAACAAGGCATCGAAGGCACCGTAGCGGTCTTCGTGACCATTACTATCCAGCCAGACTATCTCGTCAAAACTCTGGGCCCAATGCAGGACCTTATTTTTGAAGTCGGCAATGTCGGAAACCGTGAAAGTGTTGGTTTTGCGCAAGGGATGGTACATTTTAGTGCTGTGCTTTTTAGCGAAAATATGGCAATTCCCTATAATTTGACCGAATTTTGGTTAATTTTGCCGCCTTAAACATCCAAATGTGCTGTTGTACAAGTATATTAGGGAGTGGGAAAGTAAATTAAAGTGGACAACAAGACCAAAAGATTATATTTCATCGACGCCATGAGGGCCTGGGCCATTCTGATGATGCTGCAAGGGCATTTTGTGGATGGACTTCTGGATACCGCATTTCGCGACGATTCCAGTCCCATATTCGCGGTTTGGAAGTATTTTAGGGGAATGACCGCACCGGTTTTCTTTACCGTTTCCGGATTTATTTTCACCTATCTTTTGGTACGCGGCGACAAACAGGGATTAAAAAATCCTAGGGTCAAAAAGGGAATCAAACGTGGCCTGGAACTCCTTTTTATTGGATATCTGCTGCGAATGAACCTGTTCGGACTTTTACAAGGTGAACTTTACGATTCTTTTTATCTGGTGGATGTTTTACATTGTATCGGACTTTCCCTTTTGGGCATTATCGGGATTTATTTGATGGTTCAAAAACACAAAAAATCCCTCTTCCCATTTCTGTTATTGGGTGTCACAGTAATTCTATTTCTATTTGAACCGATTTATAAGACATGGAGCTTTAGTTTTCTTCCGGACGCATTTGCCAACTATTTGACCAAATCGAACGGGTCGGTATTCACCATTTTCCCTTGGTTCGGCTATGCGGCCTTTGGAGGCTTTATTTCCCTATTATTCACCAAATTCAAGAATTTTAACTATTTATATCCAACTGCTAGCGCTATTGCCATATTGGGAGGCATAGGATTGATTTTTGGTTCATCCGATCCATTCTTGGCCCTTTCGCGATTCACGGGAATACAATTGTTCGCCGATATTTCCTTTAACAATTATCTATTTATCCGTTTGGGAGATGTGCTTCTGGTTTTTGCCGTATTCATGTTGTTCCGAAGTTTGCTGAAAAATACGACCGTTTTAAAAATAGGACAGAGTACCTTATCCATATACATTGTCCACTTTATCATTCTTTATGGAAGTTTCACAGGTCTCGGACTATATAGATTCCTTCATCATTCCTTGAACCCAGCGCTAGCAATTTCAGGTGCGTTGGCGTTTATGATTATCAGCACCTATACAGCTTTGCAATACGAAAAGCACAAATTTTCCATCAAATTAAGTCTGGCTACGGCAGGAAAATACACTTTGGTACAATTGGAAATAGTGGGCGCTAATGCCCTGGAGTTTGCGAAAGACCGATTTTATAAAGTATTGCGCCGCTTTGGCGTTGTGAAGAACTAATCTTTTCACCATGCATGGCTATGCGCCCGTAAGCGCAACGCCACAACGCCGTATGGCAATGGATTGCATAAAATTTATTCAGAGCAAGATGTAATCGGAAAATGAAAAAGCCTCGAAATTTGAGATTTCGAGGCTTTTAGCTTGTATAGATTTACATTTAAAAATCTTCATTCCCTTAGAACTCCTCGACCAGACAATCGTAACTGAACTTTACCAAATCTTCGGTTTTCAGCACTCCATCTGCATTATAAGGCTGCGCTGCGGTAAAGGTAAACACCTCAAAATCGTTAACACCCGATTGAAACTCCGGAGTGTAGGCCCGTATCTCCATTTGATCATAATTCTCTGGAATGGGAATATCATATAATCCATCTTGAAAAGGATAGATTTCAAGCACTCTATAGGCATCGATTGTCACCGTGACAATATCGATGCACTCTCCCTGAATATCGATCCAAAGGGTCTGTAACCTTTGGGTACCGAAACCGCCATTTATCAGCTCCTCTTCAGGAACATCGATTGGTTCTTGGGTATAACAGAACGCGGAACCGGTCAATTCCGTGTTTTCGGTCACCTCGACCTCAAAGGGTACGGTAGCATCGGCAAACCGGGCAAGATCAAAGTCGGTCTCACTAGGTATGGCGTAAAGCGTATCCTTGCCTTTCATCAAAAGTATGGCATTGATGGTGCTTTGCCCTATGGGTAATGACGCAGGGGTCAATGTAGTGACCAATCCGTCGTTTTCTTCGGCAGGAACGCTTTCTTCACGGCTGGTGCCCGTAGCATCTACCAATCTGAAGATAACTGTATCAGGACTACCGGTCTTACAAGACGGTACTTTGGAAGTTTCACTAGGAATTCTACCCCTATAGGAAACCAAGCCAAATTGTGGCTCACTAGGCTCTTCAACCTGCCCGGGGGCTTGGGTTTCTTCAGTTGTTGTTTCTTCCGCGGTCGATTCTTCTTCGCCCTCTTCAGTCCCCTCCGAACCTTCGCTTTCCAGCGCTTCCTCGACTTTTTCCTTCTTTTCGGGCTGTGCCTCAAGATGGGTAACTTCCTCTGCTTCACAGCCCCATAGAAGAGTTGCTAAAACAAAAATGACACCTGCCAGTCCCTTTTTCATAACGTATTGGTTTATGGTTGCTTATTAATACCCAGTTAATCCCCTCCAAATAATACCCTAAAATCAACTAATAGGCCATCCCAGCTTTTATTTTCAAACTGATCTGAATGAGCTCCCAAGAGATAATTCTTACAAATAGAATAGAAATAATACAGGCTTCGGGGTATTTTCGTTCAATTGAAAGCGAAAATATTAATTTAATTTTAAGAAAACAAATGAATTCCACCAAATGCCCATTTTCTCTAGTAACTGCAAATCAAGAGAATAAACGAAAAGGAGAACTGAAGATAATTCATCCGGTTCAGCGTGACAAAAACCAGGTGCTTCGCCATTCTTCCACCCAGCTACGCATAGCTGCACGAAAGGAAGTTTTCAAATATGCAGTGCCCTATCCCCAGTAGCTGCAAGGGCCGCTTCTTTGACTGCCTCGGCGTAGGTAGGGTGCGAATGGCTCATTCTCGAAATATCTTCCGCGGAAGCCCGAAATTCCATGGCGGTAACGGCTTCGGCAATCAGATCGGCACAACGGGCTCCGATCATATGCACGCCTAAAACCTCATCGGTTTTTTTGTCGGCCAATATTTTAACGAAACCATCCAGGTCCATACTCGCCCTTGAACGGCCCAAGGCGCGCATGGGGAACTGTCCGGATTTATATTCGATGCCTGCTTCTTTCAACTCCTCCTCCGTTTTGCCGACAGCGGCCACTTCGGGCCAAGTATAGACCACGCCGGGAATCAGGTTGTAATCGATATGCGGCTTTTGGCCCGCCAATTGTTCCGCCACCAAAGTTCCTTCCTCCTCGGCCTTGTGCGCCAACATGGCACCACGGATGACGTCGCCGATGGCATAAACGTTAGCGGTCGAAGTCTGCAAATGTTCATTGACCTCCACTCTACCTTTGCCGTCGATTTTTACCCCGGCAGCTTCGGCATTCAAGCCATCGGTATATGGGCGACGGCCAACGGAAACTAGGCAATAGTCTCCCTTGAACTCCACTTCCTCGCCCTTTTTGTTGTCCGCTTTAACAATAATCTCGTCCCCTTTTCGCTCAACGGATTTGACTTTGTGCGATAGATTGAACTTTACCTTCTGCTTTTTCATCACTTTCATCAATTCCTTCGAAAGTGCGGCATCCATTGTGGGAATGATACGGTCCATAAATTCGATAACCGTCACCTCGGCACCGAGACGCTTATAGACTTGGCCCAGTTCGAGTCCGATGACTCCGCCACCGATTACGATCATGTGCTTGGGAATCTCTTTTAATTTTAAAGCTTCGGTCGAAGTAATGACCCGCTCTTTGTCCAATTCGATAAAAGGAAGATTTGAAGGTTTACTTCCGGTAGCAATGATAATATTCTTTGCCTCAATAGTTTCTGATTCACCATCGCTATTTATGATATCGATATGGGTCTTGTCCTTAAAACTCCCCAGACCTTCATAAACCGTAATATTATTTTTCTTCATCAAAAACTTGACCCCATTGCAAGTCTGATCGACAACGGACTGTTTTCGAGCGATCATTTTTTCCAGATTGACTTTAATCTCCCCGGGAATGTCGATACCGTGCTCTTCGAAATGTGTAACGGCATCCTCGTAATGGTGAGAGGAATCCAGCATGGCTTTTGAGGGAATACAGCCCACATTGAGGCAGGTACCTCCCAATGTGCTATACTTTTCGATAATCGCGGTCTTCATTCCCAATTGTGCGCAACGGATTGCCGCTACATAACCCCCAGGGCCCGAGCCGATAATGGCTACGTCGTATGAACTCATAATCTTAGCTTTTGTTGAAGGACAAAATTAACACTATTTTCCGGTTTCAAGGCAAAATCCCAAACACGAAATCTTTAACTCTAGAGTGGATTAAGGGGTTAAGACCCATCCATATCAACTCGAGCGCAATTAGTAAACTTATCGAAGTAAAACCGAGAGGCCAGCATTCAAATATCCTGCCTTGTACTAAATGTAAGCCGCCTAGCGTTTTATACTAGGAGAATTAGGTTTAACCAAGCCTATGGCCTATAGCGAAGGGCGAATAGCAAAGGGAAGTTGCACAAACGTATCCAAAATCGTAATATTACCACCTATAGAATCCAACTTTTTATGAAAGGTCCTAAATCAAGCGAACATCGCGAAAACGAACATATTGTGGAGAATAGGGAGTTGAGCATCTGGGAAGCCCTGATTCCCGTAGTAGCCCTTGTAGGCATGTTGGCTTACAACGTCTATGTTTTCGGTGATGACGCGTTAAGCGGCTCCAACCAGTTTATTTTACTGATGGGCGGAGCGGTCGCCGCTATCGTTGGCTTTCTAAATAAGGTGTCCTATGAACAAATGTTGGCCGAGGTCGAAGAAAACGTCAAATCCACCACTGGGGCCTTGTTAATTTTATTAATGGTGGGCGCGCTGGCCGGCACTTGGATGATCAGCGGTGTCATTCCCGCCATGATCTATTACGGACTACAGATTTTAAATCCCACCATATTTTTGGGTGCCTGTGTAGTCATCTGCTCCATTATTTCAATAGCCACCGGAAGCAGTTGGACGACCTCGGCGACTGTTGGTATAGCTCTGATCGGTATTGGAGATGCGTTGGGCATATCGTTGGGTATGACCGCCGGTGCCGTGCTATCCGGCGCGTATTTCGGAGATAAACTTTCTCCGCTCAGCGACACCACGAACTTGGCACCCGCCATGGCGGGAGGTGAACTTTTTGACCATATACAATATATGCTCTACACCACGGTACCTACCATTATTGTGACCCTCATTGTATTTGTGATCATAGGCTTGAATATCGACACGAGCGGAACAGCGGATATCCATTCCCTTTTAGCCTCCATTGATTCGACCTTCACCATTAATGCGTGGTTGTTTATCGTACCCACCGCTGTTATATTCCTGATCGTAAAAAAGACTCCCCCCCTGGCCGCCCTGTTGATCGGCACTTTGTTGGGAGCGGTCTTTGCACTAATTTTTCAACCCGACATCGTGGCGGGAATTACAGGAGCTGATACACTCACTTTCGAATCGGGCTATAAGGGCGTGCTAAACGCCATAACGGTAGAGACGGCCATACCAACCGATAACCCGGTACTAAATGATCTGTTCTCCGCTAAGGGTATGGCAGGAATGTTGGGCACCATATGGTTGATCGTTTGTGCGATGGTCTTCGGAGGGGTTATGGACGGCATCGGTGCCCTGGACCGAATTACCAATTCGTTATTGGCGATGGCCAAAACGACATTTGGACTTTTTGCAAGCACTGTGGGGAGCTGTTTGGCATTGAACGTTACCGCCTCCGACCAATATCTCGCCATTGTCGTGCCCGGGAAAATGTTCGCCAAAGCCTACAAAGACAGGGGACTTGCCCCTGAAAACCTGAGCAGGACCTTGGAAGATTCCGGTACCGTAACCTCGGTATTGATCCCTTGGAATACCTGTGGTGCCTATCACAGCGGTGTTCTGGGCGTACCGACTGTAGATTATGCCTTTTTTGCCATCTTTAATTGGTTAAGTCCCATCATGACCCTGATATTTGCCGCTTTTCACATAAAAATCAAGCAGTTGGCGTCTAAGAAGTCGACTTCCAATAAAAAAAAGAATTCTCGCCAAGATGGATTTTAAATCCATTTTTCAGTATAAAAGGTGGCGCTCAATAAATTTATGTAAAGGTTCATGGGGTCCATCGATTCTTGATTTGAATACATCCAATACGATCATTTAACGTAAATATTTTATAATTTCCCCATCCACTTATTTTTCATAATTTCACGCTTCACTTTAACACAAATAACATGGCGACAATAACCTTAAAGGGCAACAAAGTACATACAACGGGCAGCCTGCCCGCAACCGGAAGCAAGGCTCCCGATTTTGAATTGACAAAGACAGACCTATCCCATGCTTCACTTTCAGACTATTCAGGTAAAAAAACAGTGCTGAACGTATTTCCCAGCATCGATACCGGAACCTGTGCGCAATCCGTTAGGCAATTCAACGAAAAGGCCGCGAAATTAGACAATACGGCGGTGTTGTGCATTTCTAAGGATCTACCCTTCGCCCAAGCCCGTTTCTGTGGTGCCGAGGGTATCGAAAACGTCGAAATGCTATCCGATTTTCGCGACGGGAATTTTGGTAAGGCCTATAATCTTGAATTTTCCGATGGTCCACTACAATCTTTGCTTTCACGGGTCGTTGTAGTGATTAACGAGAATCAAGAGATTGTCTATACCGAACAGGTACCCGAAATCGTCGACGAACCTGATTATAAGGCAGCTCTAGAAGCCATTACCAATGCCTAAAGAATCTTTTTTACGAAATCGTATAAAAAGTGTGGGCTTCGCATTACGCGGGGCCCTTCTTTTGATTCGTACCGAACCTAGCATTAAAATACAGGTCGTTCTGGCCATTTTGATGACCGCCGTCGGTTTTTATTTTGAAATATCCAACACAGAGTGGATTTTACAAGTACTTGCCATCTCACTGGTAATCGGTATCGAAGGGGCCAATACGGCCATCGAAAAAATATGCGACTTCATTCATCCGGAATTCAATAAGCGAATAGGCTTTATCAAAGACGTGTCCGCAGGGGCCGTAATGCTGGTCTCCCTAGGAGCTATCATTGTGGGGCTTATCATCTATCTCCCCAAAATATTTTAAAGCGGCGATTCACCATCCGGCTCCTTCCCCGACAAATTCGTAATTTAGCCCCCTGAAATAGAAAATTCCTTAAAAAGATAGATGGCAAAAAAGGCACGAAAACCAAAGCCGAAAACGAAGAAGAAAGGCTTTTCCCTACAATTATCCAAGCAGAACAAAATTATTTTGGGCAGCCTTTTGATATTGCTCAGCATGGCCCTGTTTTTCTCGTTCGTCTCCTTTTATTTCACATGGCAAGACGACCAAAGCCTTTTGACGGAGTTCGCGGATAGAAACGAAGAGGCTAAGAACCTGCTCAACAAATTCGGGGCGAGCGTCAGTCATTTTGTGGTCTATAAAGGTTTCGGAATAGCCTCGTTGATACTTACGATATTGCTCTGTGTAACGGGACTTTATTATTTCTTGAGCCTTGAGAAAAAAGGACTGTTTAAAAAATGGATCTGGGGCTTGATCTTTATGATATGGATTTCCATCGCTCTTGGTTTTCTCGCGGATACACAACCCTTACTGGGCGGTTTGGTCGGCTATGAAATGAACGATTTTTTACAGGATTATACAGGAAAGATCGGCGTTTTTCTACTATTGCTTTTCGGATTGACCTTTATCCTAGTCCGATTTTTTGAGTTTACGCCCGATGGGATAGCCCGTTTTTTCAAGTCAAAAACAGCTTCCTTGTCCTCCGATTTAAAAGGAAGTTCGCAAACAAAGGCCGACGCGATACACTCGGATGACATGCTATTGAGTAACGAAAAGGATGCTCCCTTAACCATCGACACCTACACCCATAAAAAGGATATTCCGGCGCTTGAAAAAGAAAAGCAGGCCAAAGACGATTTTGAGGTCACCGTTCCCGTTGAGGAAGAAACTGAAGAGTTGGCCATGGAGGTCGAAAAAATCGTAGAAGAAAAGGAGGAAAAAGACAACACGGCGGACAAGCTGGTCGCCGATTTCGGGGAGTTCGATCCGACCCTTGAACTGGGCAGCTATAAGTTCCCCACTATGGACCTCTTAGATCCGCACGGGGTAACCGGCGGAATCACTATCAATCAAGAAGAATTGGAGAACAACAAGAATAAAATTGTTGAAACCCTCAAGAACTACAAAATCGGTATTGCGCAGATCAAAGCAACCATCGGCCCTACCGTGACCCTGTACGAAATCGTACCGGAGGCGGGCGTCCGTATTTCGAAAATCAAGAACTTGGAAGATGACATCGCCCTTTCCCTTGCCGCACTCGGTATACGTATCATTGCGCCCATTCCCGGAAAAGGCACCATCGGTATCGAAGTTCCCAATAAAAATGCCACAGTCGTTTCGATGCGTTCCGTCATCGCGTCGAGCAAGTTCCAAAAGGCGGAAATGGAATTGCCCATCGCCTTTGGCAAAACGATCAGCAACGAGACCTTTGTTGTAGATTTGGCCAAAATGCCGCACATGCTCATGGCGGGAGCGACCGGGCAGGGAAAATCAGTCGGCCTGAATGCCGTATTGACATCCCTACTCTACAAGAAGCATCCTGCGGAGGTAAAATTCATTCTTGTAGACCCTAAGAAGGTTGAACTGACGCTCTACAACAAAATTGAACGCCACTATTTGGCAAAGCTACCCGGTTCCGACGAGGCCATTATAACGGACAATACCAAAGTTATCAATACCTTAAACTCCCTTTGTATCGAAATGGACGACCGTTACGAGCTGTTAAAGATAGCCATGGTCCGGAATCTTAAGGAATACAATACCAAATTCAAGGCAAGGAAACTGAACCCCAACGACGGACACAAATTTTTACCTTATATCGTATTGGTCATCGATGAGTTCGCCGATCTGATCATGACCGCGGGGAAAGAGGTAGAAACGCCTATTGCCCGTTTGGCCCAACTGGCACGAGCCATTGGCATTCATTTGATTGTTGCCACACAGCGACCTTCGGTCAACGTGATAACGGGTATTATTAAAGCCAATTTTCCCGCCCGCATCGCCTTTCGGGTTACCTCGAAAATCGATTCCCGCACCATTTTGGATGCACAGGGCGCCGACCAACTGATTGGACGTGGTGACATGCTATTTACACAAGGGAATGAGGTGACCCGTATTCAATGTGCCTTCGTCGATACACCCGAAATCGCGAAAATTACCGATTATATAGGCTCGCAAAGAGCATATCCGCAAGCCTATGAGCTACCGGAATATTCCGGGGAGGATTCTGGCACAAACCTTGATTATGATATAGCGGACAGGGACGCCCTTTTTCAAGAGGCCGCCGAGGTCATTGTCATAGCCCAACAAGGTTCGGCATCCCTTATCCAAAGAAAACTGAAATTAGGCTATAACCGTGCGGGACGCATTGTCGACCAGCTCGAGGCTGCGGGAATTGTCGGTCCGTTCGAAGGCAGTAAGGCGCGGCAAGTGCTAGTGCCCGACCTGGCCGCCTTGAATATGTTGTTGAGCGAGGAGCTTAAGTAATTGCCGTGAGGTGTGTTTAGCGGTAAGAAGTTGTGGTACTTGCAAATATCAAATGGATTATAAATAAAAAAAAACAAATAAAACAATGAAAAAATTATACTTCATAATCTGTATCCTACTAGTTTCGGCAACTCCAACCATGGCACAAAGCTCAGGTGAGGCCAAGGCTTTGCTTGAAGAGGTGTACAGCAATGTCAAAAGTTACGACAATATCGTAATTGATTTCAAATACGTGCTGAACAATAAAGAAGCGGGTATTAACCAAGAAACCCGGGGCAATGTTTCCCTCGAGGGCGAAAAATATGCAGCCGATCTTTTCGGGGCGCAGCAAATTTTTGACGGCACGAAGGTATATACCATAGTACCTGAAAACAAAGAGGTCACCATCGAGGACAAATCGCAAGATGAAAATGCGCTGACCCCGGCCAAGATGCTCACCTTCTATCGTGAAGACCATAATTACGAGATTGGGGAACTAAAAACAATCGAGGGGAAAAAAATTCAGTACGTCAAATTGACCCCAATGGACACTGATTCCGAGACAAAGTCCATCTTACTGGGTGTCGACGCGGAGACCAAGAATATTTATCAGGTCATAGAAAAAGGACAGAACGGCACCACCACAACGTATACCGTTAATTCTTTCAAAACCGATCAGCCCTTGTCGAAAACCTTGTTTACTTTTGACGAGAAGAAATATGAGGATGATGGCTACTATATTATTAAGAATTAAATTTTCTTTGGATTAAGAGTAAACATTCCGTTTAAGTTGATTACCTATCCAATAACAGTATAAAACGCTTTACGCGATATGGAAAAACGTATAGCTGTCAGCGAATAGCGAATAGCGAATAGCGAATAGCGAATAGCGAATAGAAAAATTCGAATAAGGATTTATTCCAAAACTGGTTCAGTGTCAAAAATTTCTTCTAATTTTTAAGATTGTAAAATTGAGAATCCTAGACCGGTACATTTTATCACGATTCCTGTATAACTTTCTCAGTTCGTTCGTGATACTGATGTTTATTTTCGTCTTTCAGACCATCTGGCTGTTTATTGACGATTTTGCCGGCAAGGGGCTGGACGTGGTGATAATCGGCAAGTTTTTTTTCTATATGATACCCAGCCTTACCGAAAAAGTTCTTCCCCTAACGGTCCTGCTCGCCTCCATTTTGACCTTTGGTACCTTTGCCGAAAATTACGAGTTTGCCGCTATGAAAGCCTCCGGTATCTCGTTACAGCGCTCCATGCTTCCCTTGATTGTTTTTATGGTCATTTTGGGAGGGGTTACCTTTTATTTCGCGAATAACGTAATTCCCGCTTCCGAACAAAAAATCTACAATATGCGGCGTAATATCGCCAAGGTCAAACCCGCAGCGGCCATAGAAAAGGGAGTTTTCAGTGATTTTGAGGGGATGAGCATCAAGGTGGAAGATAAATATGGCGAACAAGACCGGTTTTTAAAGGATGTCATCATCCATCAGAAAACGGCAGCAAATGTAAATAGCACGGTCATCAAGTCGAAAACGGGGGAATTGATCAGTAGTGAGGCCTCCGATGTTATCCAATTGGTGCTACGGGACGGTCATTATTATAGGGATATCGCGACTAACAAGGCTGCGGATAAGAAAAAGCATCCTTTTGCCAAGGCGAATTTTAATATCTATAGGATGAACATCGAAATCCCAGAAATGGATATGGATCTTGAGGAAGAAAATGTATCCAACCGAGAAAAGATGAAGAACGTTTCCCGCTTATTAAAGGATATGGATTCGCTGGAACAGGATAACCGCCGTATCGTTGAGGCATTTTCGAAAAATATCGTGTACCGTATGGGCGCCTTTGCACCTATTGTCCAGCGCGACACCTCATTGACCCACAAAATACAACAACGAAAAAAAGATTCTCTGGCCCTAATCGCGACCTCGTTAGATTCTACCAATGTGTCTCAAACTAATGGCAATACGGCGGCCGTGGTACCATCCGACATCCCAGCCCCAAACCTTGAAAAAGAGACATCCAAAGCACAAAAAAACATCGTCGATCTTTTTCAGGATTGGCAAAAGTTACAGCTGATGAACACGGCAAAAAATTCCGTTACCAACCTATTGACCTCCATAACTGGAAAAAAAATGGAGCTGGACAAGCGGTACGAAATCCACAGAAGGCATATTTTTTCATTACACGATAAATACGCCCTGGCATTTTCTTGCATCATCCTGTTTTTTGTAGGTGCACCCTTGGGCGCTATCATACGCAAAGGTGGTATCGGATTGCCCATGGTAATCGCCGTTCTTCTATTTTTGGCCTATTATTTCTTGGGGGTCTTTTCTGAGAACTATTCCTATAAAGGAAACATCAATCCTATTCTGGGTGCATGGCTACCTTCGATGATAATGTTACCTTTGGGTGTTTATTTGACCAAACGCGCCACGGCGGACAAGGGCATGATGACTTTCGGAAATGGCTTGGACCGCCTGAAAAGGCTTTTTACTAAAAAAGATAAAAATGCTACGGCATAATCGTCGATATGAAGAAAGAAATTTTGCTGAACACCATAGAAGAAGCCATACCCGATATTCTAGATGGGAAAATTATCATAGTAGTCGATGACGAAAACCGCGAGAACGAGGGCGATTTTATTGCGGCAGCAGAAAAAGTGACGCCCGAGATGATCAACTTTATGGCCAAACATGGCCGCGGTCTCATCTGCGCACCGCTGACCGAAGACCGATGCAACGAGCTTGGCCTCGAAATGATGGTTCGAAACAACACCGTTCTGCACCAGACCCAGTTTACCGTTTCCGTCGATTTGATCGGACAGGGCTGTACTACCGGAATTTCCGTACACGACCGCTCAAAGACGATTTTATCGCTCGTTGATCCGAATACAAAGCCCCATGATTTGGGGAGACCGGGACACATTTTTCCCCTACGCTCCAAAAATGGCGGCGTTTTAAGACGTACGGGGCATACTGAGGCAGCCATTGATTTGGCCCGGTTGGCAGGGTTGCAGCCTGCCGGCATTTTGGTGGAAATCTTAAACGAAGACGGCACTATGGCACGTCTGCCACAACTGGTGGAAGTAGCCAAAAAATTCGATCTTAAGATTATATCCATCGAAGATTTGGTTGCCTACCGAATGAACCACGATTCACTCATCAAAAAGAAAGAGGAATTCGATATCGAGACCCGTTTCGGGAAATTCCGTCTTCACGCCTACCAACAGACTACGAATAATCAAATACATATCGCCCTGACCAAAGGGAGTTGGGAAGCAGGTGAACCCGTCCTGACCCGTATCAACGCTACTTTGGTAAACAATGATATTTTAGGCACATTGACCAACAATCCCGATAAAAAATTGGAGGACATGTTCAATGCCATCAACGCCGCCGATAAAGGAGCTTTTGTTTTCATCAATCAAGAATCACAGTCCCTCAACCTCTTGAACAGGCTTTCCGAACTCAAGGAACTTCAGCAAAAAGGCATCTTCAAAGCCCCAAAAATCGATATGGATACCAAAGACTTTGGGGTCGGCGCACAGATTCTGCACGATATCAATATCTCTAAAATCCGGTTGCTAACAAATTCTACGCAGACCAAACGGGTCGGGATCGTGGGGTATGGGTTGGAGATTGTGGAGCAGGTAGGATATTAGGGTTGAGACTTGAACCCTGCCCGTTGATTTCCTTTGAACGCATACGAAGACAAACGTTCAGGGTGATGCGGTACATCCATGTTCCGATGGCAGTATCACTGTTAAAACTGGACATGGATTTCCAAATATTGAAAAGTACTTCCTGAAAAAGGTCTTTGGTACCGCTAGCATCTTTTGCGTATACGAAGCAGCTTTTGCTGATTTTGTTACCCTGCATTTAGAAAGATATCTTCAAACTCTTTGTCCATATTTGCCACTTGTCTCTACACTATTGGTTACAAAAAGGTTTAAAATATGACAAAAATTTAGAAAAATTGAAAACAAAGGCTTGGCCAAAGGTGAATTTAGTTCAAATTGGCAAAAATCAAAATTTAGGTGGCACTTTCCCTTATTTTGTCTGATTCAGACAACTAAACTGCGATCAACTAAAAACCAATGGGTTTTGTTTCCGACTCAAAGTCGACTAACGTCCGACCGTTTGGCCCAAGGCCATATGCAGATCGCTTTACGCTTTTTTTTGCGTGCGGCGTATAGCGCAAAGCGAACAGCAGATCAAACTAAAGTGTTCGCCTAAAGGCAAGGAATTTTCTCTCAGAATGATTTATTAAAGTTTCCTAAGCCAAATATTCCTGAACTGGGTTTTGTTGCCGTGGTCCTGTAGGGAGATAACATCGTCGCCATGGGCTGAGGGGTAATTATGCAGTCCGATATAATAGGTGTTGCCGTTGATGGTCGTATTGTTCTGCACCAAAACGCCGTTATGCAACACCGTAATCGTTGCGGGGGTGTCCAATTGGCCATCGTCCTTAAAACGGGGTGCGCGGTAGACCACATCGTAGGTATTCCATTCTAGGGGACCTCTCATGGCGTTGACCAAAGGGGCTTTATCTTTGTAAATACTGCCGGCCTGTCCGTTGCGATAAGTTCGATTTTGATAGGAATCCAGTATTTGTAGCTCGTATCGGTTCTGTAAAAACAGACCACTGTTGCCCCTACCCTGGCTCTCGCCCTCTACCTTGTCGGGGGCACTGAATTCGATGTGCAGCTGTACATCCCCAAATTTCATCTTGGTCTGGATGTTTCCAGAACCGGGTACCACTTCGAAATGGTCGTTATCGACTATTTTCCAAGGGGCCGCTGAAGTACTATCCTTAGAGCTTACCCATTGGTCAAAATTAGTTCCATCGAAAAGTGTAATGGCGTCGGACGGGGCATCTCCCAAGGTTTTGGCGGGTTCCACCACTGTCACTTCGGGCTCCCAAATCTCGGTCATTTCCGGTTTCATGGGCATGGGGGATACTTCAGGTGGCGTACCTGAATGCTTTTGGGCGGTTACTGCGGATACTGCAAATACAATTGCGGTCAAACTTGACCAAAGTGTTCTTGATTTCATGTTTGTACTGAATTTGGATTTAGAAATTATTTGGATGTAATCATTTTTAAAACCAACTCCCCACCTTCGGTTATTTGCGAATGCAAAAGGGCTGATCCTTCAATTTTTTCACCGTTCAAGGTACTATTTTTTATTTGAATAGTGTCTTCACTATTGTTGATAGTTTTAATGCTAAAAGTTTTGCCCGGATAAAAATTTTGATCGAGTCTGATTTTCACGGAATCAAAAATAGGGCTTCCGATTTGATACTGCGGGTTTTCTTCCGTACCCCCGTTCATTTGAAAAAGACCGATTTTCAACAACACGGCCAGACTTCCCATAAGTCCCTGATCTTCGTCCCCGTTATACCCTGTGGATGGCGAAAGACCGCTGAAAACTTTCTCCGTGACTTTTCGAGACCAATATTGGGTCAGCTCGGGGCGGTTTAGCTGATTGAAGATAAATGCGGTCTGAATGGAGGGTTGATTACCATAATTAATGGGAATACGGCTGTATTCGGGATGCAGTTCCTGAGAATGGGAGCTTCCGGACGTAAATCCCAGTTTTTTGGCAGTTTCGAACTGGAGGTTCAACTTTTCAACCGCTTTTTTGCTTCCGCCCATCAATTCTACCAAACCCTCCAGGTCATGGGGTACGAACCAAGTGGCCTGGGCCCCGTTCGATTCGATAAAACCATGTTCATGTTGGTAAGGGTCGTAGTCTTCCTTCCACTGGCCATCGACATTCTTGGGCCGCATCCAGCCTGTGGAAACATCGAACACATTTTTGTAGTTTTTGGAACGTGACAGAAAATAGTCGTAATCCTCCACATGTCCTAATTTATCAGCCAGCTGCGCCAGCGTCCAGTCTTGATAAGCATACTCCAAAGTAAGGCTGGCACCGTCTTGATGGCCTCCAAATTTACCTTCGGGAATGGGATAGGGTACATACCCATCCTCCAAATAATATTTTAATCCCCCGCCCAATGAGGTATTGTGTTCATACCCTGCTTTGGCCATGATTCCGTTGACCATATGATTTTTCTTCAAGGCTTGATATACAGATTCCAGATCTTCGGTCAATATGCCCTTTTGGATGGCACTAACAATAAAGGGAGTTGAAGAGGCCCCGGTCATCACATACGTATAATTACCCCCGGAAGGACCACGGGGAACCAATCCGCCATCTTTTTGATATTGCAAAAGGGATAAGGCGAAGTCTTGCATAATATTCGGGTAGACCAATCCCCATAGGGTGTTTAAGGTCCATTGCGCTCCCCAAAAGGAGTCGGAATTGTAGTGGGCGAACTTCGGATTTCCATTTTCATCAAGCGGCAGCTGTCCGATTCGAAATTTCTCATCCGTATTGTCAGGGTAGGATCCGTTAAAATCGCTAATAGTTCTTCTTCCCTGAAGGGCATGCCAGAGATCCGTATAAAATCGACGCTGCGCCGTTTCTGTACCCCCTTCAATTTGTATTCTACCCAAGAGATCGTTCCATTCTTTTTTGGAATCGGCCACCGTTTTTTCGAAATCCCAATGCTTCAGTTCGGAATCCAAATTAGTAGTGGCGTTTTCTAAGGAGGTATAAGAAATGGCCACTTTCATTAGTATATTCTTTATGCCCGAATCAGTGTAGACCAAATAATTTCCTGTTCCCTCATCTTGACGGACCGAATCGATATCGACATTCAACTTGATTTTAAAATACAATTTGAAGGGTTTCGGGCGGCGGTGCGTGGGTTCCATAGCTAGGGAACCGGATAAGCTTCTATTTCCCGTCTTTTCCATCATGCCATTTGCATTCGCACTGGGGCCTAGCATCGTGTTCAGATTAAATAGGATGGCAGGACGGCCACTATCTGGAAAAGAATATCTGTGCAGTCCTACCCGCTTGGTACTAGTTAGTTCGGCTCTTATACCGTATCGTTCCAGTTCGACCGAATGGTACCCAGGAAACACTTGTTCGGTATTATGGGAAAATTTGGAGTAAAAATCGGTGAAAACGGCTTCCGTATTCTCATCGGAAACAACAACCGGCATTACCGAAAGTCCGGAAATCTGCCAACCATGTACATGACTGAAGCCCTTAACGGTATCCGTTTTGTAGCGATAGCCGCTGCCCCAAGCACCGTCTATTTCGGTATCGGGACTCAAATTGACCATCCCAAAAGGGCGGCTGGCCGAGGAAAAGAAAAACCAGCGGGAATTTTCGGTGTCGAGCAGGGGGTATACAAGGTCGACAGGGTCGGATGCTGGGTCGGAGGCTGGGAAATCTTTGGGCTTTTGGGCCTCGCAAAATCCAACAGAAAAAAGGGCAATACATAAGTATACCCAGCTATAATGAGGTCCTTTTTTAGGATAAGAATTTTTCTGCTTGAGCACCAAAATGTTGATGATTTTCTAAAAGAGTCCTTTTCCGATAGAAGAGTCATATATAAATCGTACGCCCTCGATACCATTCTTTGTGGTAATCGTGACAACTCCATTCCCTCCCCTAGAACCATAAATGGCAGTGGCGGACCCACCTTTCAAAATAGTCATGGATTGAATATCATCGGGGTTTAACATGTTGATAGTTTCGAAGATTGCACCATCTACAACGTATAAAGGCTTTGAAAGATTACGACTTACATCATACACTTCGCCATCGCCCTCTAAATTAGTAGTAGTGATTACGCTATTATTTCTTGTTATATTAATGGTAAGAGAGTCTCTGTTTTTGTATTCAAAGCCTTTTCTATCGACATCGGAAATCGGTGTTTCCGTTTCGCTTAAATTGGTTGAGGAAATTTCGTTCTGTGACCAAGCCATGGTTCCACAGGCTAAAATCATAAGAAATAATAGAAATCGTTGCTGTTTCATTTTTCAGAAGTGTGGGTCTATACTCAAAAATAACTTAAAAAATCCAATTTGTCGCAGACTCAACGAACAACAATTTTTCAAAACATGTTATAATTATTTATTTGAGAAGATTTTTTAATACCTCTACCATTTTATCCGTCCTTTCCCGAACCTCCTCTTCCGACCATTTTAATTTTATCAGGCACGAAATAGCCCGCCCCACCCAATGGTCGGATCTGGAAAAATCGGAAGTCAAATAATCCGGAAGTCTGTCGTATACCTCTTGTGGCAATTTCCCAAGGGATGTTTTATGGATAAGATGTTCCCATTTCCGATAATAATGCCAATTGTTATCGTACCAATAAAAACAAGCGTCAACGCCAGCCTGCCCCAATGCGGTATGTGCCTTTTTAGCGATATCGGCATCCGGCAGGAAATAAGTCAGGAAGGCATAGCTCCCCACTCCGCCTTCTGGCACGCGCCTAAAGGTGACTCCTTCGATGTCTTCCAAAGCTTTACGCAAAACGGAATAGTTCTTTTTTTGAAGGGCCAGAAATTCATCCAAACGCGCTAGTTGGGCAAGGCCGACTGCTGCGTTCAATTCGGATATTCGATAGTTATATCCTAAAAAGGGATGGCTTTCCGCTCCACGGTCCTCTCCTATATGGTCATGGCCGTGATCGGAATAATGATCGGCGTTGGCTTTGTAATTTTCGTTGTTCGTTATGATTGCACCGCCTTCTCCGCAAGTAATTGTCTTCACATAATCAAAGGAAAAACAGCCTAAATCGCCGTAGCTGCCAAGGGGTTTGCCCTCGAAGGTGCCGCCAATAGCTTGGCAGGCATCCTCCAATAATAGTAAACCATGTGTTTCGCAAATGGACTTCAAGGCTTTCAAATCGGCCATAGAACCGCACATGTGAACGGGCATCACGATTTTGGTTTTGGTAGTAATTGCCTTTTCTACCGCTTCCGGGTCCAAGGTCATGGTATCATCGACATCCACCAAGATCGGCACAGCCCCAATCGCCAAGATGGACTCAAAACTGGCCACAAAGGTAAAGGTGGGCATAATGACCTCATCCCCTGCCCCAATGCCTGCGCTGACTAAAGCGACCGTCAGAGCAGAGGTGCCACTACTGACTAGCTGTGCATGCTTCACCTTCATACGTTTCTCCAAAGCCCTTTCCAGTTCTATGGCCTTCCAGTGGCCGTTGCGCATACCGTCGAAACCGTAGCGCATGAGAACGCCGGAATCCAATACGTCTTGTACTTGTGCTCTTTCTTTATCTCCAAAAAGTTCGAATCCGGGCATTCAGTGGGGTTTTTATGTTTGTTATTTATGGTCATTTGGTAAAACTCAAATTCAAATATCAAACCCAGGAAAAAAATTGAAAAAACCGAGTTTGACCTATGCACTTGTACTTGTTGATTATCTGATTTCGATCACACTATCCTCTAAATCTTTACGTACTTTCTTGAATTCGGAAAACATATCGTCATTGGCCCTATACCCTACGGGCAAAACCAAAACGGACGTCAGGCCTTTGCTTTTGAGTTGTAAAACGGTATCGTAGCCCTCTGGATCGAAACCTTCCATCGGACAGGAATCGATTTTTTCCATGGCGCAAATGGTAAGTAGGTTTCCTAAAGCCAAATAGGCTTGATTTTTGGCCCATTGCCGGATTTCTAAAATATCTTTTTTTGAAAAATCATCGACCATAGCGTCCTTAAAGGAATCAAGAATGGTATCGCTGGTGCCCCTGATTTTTTTTACCTGTTTGAAATAGTTGGTAATATAATCCTTACTGATGATTTTTTGGATACAGATAACGAGAACGTGCGATGCTTGCGCGACCTGTTGTTGTTGGTAGGAATGCGCCACCAATTCGTCTTGAAGTGCCTTATTCTGCAGCACTATCAGCGTAATGGGTTGCAGCCCATAGGAGGTTGCCGTAAGATTGAACGCTTTTTTCAAGCCTTCAATTTTTTTTTCGGAAAGGGTTCTTTCCGCATCGAATTTTTTAACGGCGTACCTCCATTCGAGATTTTTTATGGTTTTTGTCATAAAACTTTAAAATTCCATTATCAACCTACAAAAGTAAAATAATTACGGCGCTTAATCGACCATTACAGCAGGTTGTATAAAGTTAAGCCCAAATTATCATATTGGTCAATGCTGCGGGCCTTTCTATCTTTGACTAAGATCTGGAATTTGTAATAAAAAACTTATTAATTTCTCATTTTTTACCCTACATTTGTCCGTAATTAAGAATTTATAAGTGAGATGCAATTTATTGTCGGCATTTTTTAGATTTTTGTGTGTGAACCAATTTATACCTTTTATGTGCGGCCGAATACTTTTGATTGTTGGGCCCAAGAAAAGTTATTTGTATTCTGCTGGGCAAAATCACGGCGGTCAAAAATGACAAATTTTGGCTACCAAATGTGATATTTCCCAATTAAAGAACAAATTGAAATCGTTCGCAGTATTTGTTTGTAAAATCGATTCGAACTTCTATTTCCCCTGCCTATGAAATTCAAGTTGACCGCTATTCAACTTACCGTTTTCTCCTTGATACTCTTTCTTATCACGAATATTTTTATTTGGACATCGATTCAAACAAGGGTATCCCACCAAAAACAAAATCTTTTTGAGTTAGAACAGGAAAAGGCGAACAACACGCTTAATCAGGCCGAAACTCGTTTGCTCGCACTCTATACTATCACCAAAAGAAAAACGCTTTTCTTGGCGAATCTGCGCGAGCTTGATTCCCTCAATAACGTCCCCACGTCCTTTACGGCACAGCAGTTGGCAGCGTTTTTAAGGGTTCACCTCAACTACTATCAGGCCGTTCTGTTAGACTCCACCGGAACGGAGCTGGTCAACGCCATACGGATTGAAGGTTCAGTAATACTTGAAGATGCGGACAAACTTCAATATAAGGGCGATCGAAATTATATTAAAGAAGCCCTTCGATTAAAGAAGGGTGATGTTGCGCTCTCGTTAACGGATATCAAGTACGGGGAGAATAAAATCGGAAATCGCTCTCGCCCTACCATGCGTTTTTTTACACCCGTTTTCGATTCTGAAAGAAAAACAGAACTTCTAGGCCTTAATCTAGATCCTGAAAGTTGGTTCAATATTTTTGAGGATATCGAATTTGGGCTAATTAGTTCCCAACATGAAATTTATTTTGGGGCAGAGAACAACTTTGATAAAAAAAACAGAACAAATCTAGACGAAAAAGATGAGTATGGATATCCCTTATTTTTTTCAAAGAAAATCAATCTAGAAAATAATTTAAAGTGGACTTTATACACCAAACAGGATAATATCGCACTTGATGCAAAATTTGAAAAATTCAGGAATCAGGCATATAAGACCGGAGCGGCCCTATCGATAGGGATATTGTTCTTTCTGCTGGTGGTACAAATACTCCATATAAAAAACAGGAACATTTCAAGATTAAACCGATCTATAGAAAATCGGTTGCAGGAAAGGGATACCCTTATCAAGGAAATACACCATAGGGTCAAAAACAATCTTCAGGTCGTGGCCAGTCTTTTGAGCTTACAATCTAGCTTCATCAAGGATGAAAAAACCAAGATGTTGTTCCGGTATAGCCAGTACCGGATAAATTCCATGGGCATCGTGCATGAAATGCTCTATAAGAGCGATGACCTCAACCGGATCGACTATGGCGCCTATATCCGGGAACTCGTCAATACTTTGATTCAATCGATGAAAGGTGACCAAAGTAATATCAGACTTGAAACAGAGGTCGAGAATATCCGCTTAAATATCGATACCTCAATCCCCTTGGGCCTTTTGATAAATGAAATCATAACTAATTCCTTAAAATACGGATTTTCCGATTCCGAAGAAGGCACGATTACCGTAAAAATGAATAAGTTAAGTACCTTTAGTTATTCGCTTAGAATTGGCGACAATGGTTCCGGGATTCCTAAAGATATCAATTTCAGAAATACCAAGTCCCTTGGTCTTAAGTTGATACATAAATTAGCCCTACAGTTGCGTGGAAATGTAGAAATGGATAATTCAAAAATTGGTACTAACTACATCATCACATTTCAAGAAATTGAACAAACTTCATAGCCTATGCCAAAGAAAATTTTAATTGTAGAGGATAATTTTATCATACAAATGTTCTTAGAAGAAATTTTATCGGGAATCGGGCATGAAGTTCTCGATTCGACCGACAATGGCGATGATGCCATTGCACTGATCAAAGAGCATTCCCCCGATGTGATTTTGCTTGATATTGGACTTTCCGGAGGTTGGAACGGCATCGAATTGGCCGGCATTATCAACGAAAAACACCATATTCCCTTTGTATTTCTAACAGGAAATTCAGATTACGCGACCCTGGAAAATGCCAAAAGCGAAGGCCCTCTGCATATCATCAACAAGCCCATTGATGAGGACAAGTTAAAAGCGGAGTTCGAAATCATTGTTAAAAAACTGGATAGCCTAAAAATCATTTGATAGACATCATATCGATTGTATTATCCCCATTGGCAAGAAATCATAGCTATTGCCGCTAATTACACATAAAAAAAGGCCGCTTTTTCAAACGGCCTCTTTGCTACAGGGGAAAAAATGATGTACAACTGAAGAGGATTTCTACTTTGAAACCTATCGAAATTTAGTCAGCACCACCGACGGACCGCTTAAAATGCTCGACTGCGGTCGATCAGACCTGTCACTAGGCGGCCTTTTCCACATAGTCTAACTGCTGTAACTTCAACAGGGCCTCCGATTTGGAATTCACATCCAACTTCAAATAAATATTCTGCACGTGAAAGTTGACCGCGCTGGCGGTTACGAACAGTTTTTCGGCGATGGATTTGTAGGTCGCGCCCTGGCAAAGCAAGTCGATGACCTGATTTTCCCTTTCCGAAAAAATATCGCGTGATTTTCGCTGAAAAGTGGCAATGAACAGACTGATTATGTCGTTGCTCATGGTCGCGCCTTCATTTTTAATGGAATCCAGCGCGTTGTAAAGCTTCCGCTCGCTTATGGGTTTTGACAGGTAGCCGTTGGCATTATTCTTGAACGCTTTTTTAACAAGATCGAAATCGTTCCGACCGCTCAACATGATGATCTTCACCTTGCCATCCTTTTTTCTGAAACGCTCAATGCATTCGATACCACATTCCCCGTTAAGGGATTCTTCGATAAAAACGATATCGGGAGATTGGGTGTCATACGCCATTAGCGCCTCTTCTACGGAAGTGTAAACGTCGGCCAGTGAATATTCTAAAAACATGTCAAAATACTGGCGATACGTGTTGTGAAGTGAACGGTCGTTATCGATAACGATACTCTTTAAGGTGTTAATACTCATGGTAGTGGGATTTTTTTGGATATAGTCGCGAACCCTATTGAGACTCTGGGCTATATCGGTTAGATTTAGGGTGAATTGTAATTATTATTCCATCGAAATACGTGAAATCATAGTCGATCAAGGCATAGGAACTTACGGTCTCATCAATCAGGTTAATCGAGAGAAAGCTAGGTTGACGTGGCAAAATATCTGGTTAAAAACCTTGTAAAGAGATAGGTATACTACAGGGTTTTAGCTCAATATTTCAACGGAAAACCATCCGTATGCACTTTAAATCAAAAAGATTTTACACAATGCAGGTTACATTGTCAAGCAACACGATTTCGATTGTGATTTTGGAATAGGATAAAAACTTCCTCATTGAAGTGAATGGGAAGAGGATGTGAACTCATTTCGGAATTCTTTTCTTTTCTGTAACGGGGTAGATGTAGGTAGAATTTCATGGTGTGGGATTTGGGTTTCTACTAAGGTTAAATTTCTATATAATTGTTTATAATACCATTGAATTAGAAATCAAACTTAGTGAAATTCATAAACCACCTATGAATTTTAGATAGATTTTCGTTCAAATACAGTAGTTTGCCAAAATTTTGCGTCGTACATCCGATTTTTTGGATATAATAAATTCGCCTTTTTGTAGAAACAAAAAAAACAGCGGGGCCTCCCCCGCTGTAAATTTACCTGATTTCTCTTTTCGAAAAACAAGGTCCCACTAACCATATTGTAATATTGTAATTCTATTGATCTTCGTAAAAGTTATCGACAATCGCTGAGGCATTATCTACTTGCATGATCCACTTTTCAGCATTGTACTGTCCGTTCATATTCGATACATAAGCAGTCTTGGCATCCGATTTATAATTGTAATCGGCCAAATAAACATAATGCAATCCGTTTTCTTTGTTGTAAAAATAGCCGGCGTCCAAACCTTTTTGCTTTAGGTCGCCCATAAAGGCATCCAAATATTTTCTGCTTTTGAATACATTAGCGATTACGTAGTATCCGGATTTAACACCTACCAAATCGGACTGCTTCATTGTTTTAAACGGAAGTTTGACACCATCTTTCATATCACCGGAATCTACATTTTGGGTTACTGCCGGTTTTGAAATAAACTCTCCCAATACTTTATGTACCGGCTCAAATTTTACGGTTCGGGTATAAGCCTCGTCGGTTTCAGCTAAAAGAGCATCCTTCTTCTCGGGTGTAGCTATCGCAGTTTTGATCATATCCGAAGTAGTATCCTTCTTACTGATTATGCCGGATGGTGTATCGTTCGACGCTACCGCTGTCTTAAACGCCCCTTTACCCTGCTGTTCGGGCAATTGCATGCTACGCTTTAAGGAATCCTTTATAACGCCTACCAAAGATTGTAAACGCAAATCGAAAGCGGCGGTGCGTGCGGCATCGATAGAATCTTGTCTGAGAATAAGCTCGTCCAAGATCAAACGGTTCTCATAGGCGAGGGCATTGGCATCCGCGTCGTTCATATTCGCCATGGCCTCCATAACCTCACGATCGGCGACTTCGGTTACAGCCTCCTTTTTGGAATTGGCCGCCTTATTTTTCTCCACTTCCTCTTTAAGAGCTAATATCTGTTCTTCATAGTTACGTACGATACGGTCGACCTTCTCATCCTCTGAACCCTCTGCAAAAAGACCTTTGGCGTTGTGTTCCCTATCCAAAGTATAGGCTAAGGTAACTTCATGGTTCCAGCCCAAATCGGCTTCTTTGTTCACTACATCCCGCTCCAATAGGTATCCCAAAGACATTTTTTTGCTCAGGTTGAAACCAAGGCCTAGAGAAAGTCCGTATTCTTGGTCAAAATTGGTTTGAAACCATCCATAATCCGGCAGATCGAGCAGCATAGAGCCTGCATAATTGACGCTACCGTCTTCGTTCTGGCCGACCTGTACGAGCGGCATTAGACGGGCATTGGCCAAAAGGCCCCTGTTCTGCATAAATTCATAGGTATACTGTACCGAGGCTTTTACACTTTTGGCGCTCAAGTCGGTCACGAATTCGTTCGTGGTCTGGTTATATTTGAAAAGGTCTGTGGCGTAAACTCCGAAATCGAATTGGCCCATTGAGAGCGTAATGCCCGGCTTAATGGCAATTTGGCTTTCCTTTTTGGACTCTTCGAGTTTGTTGTCAACATCGGCAACGATGACCCGGTTTTTGTCAAGACCTTTGGTGAAATATGTAATGTTGGTACCGAATGTCAGTTTATTTTTTTCGCCCAAGCGTACTGCCGTAGCGTAATTGGCATTAAAGCCGAATTCTTGAACAACGCCGGACCATTGGCTGTAGACACTGATGCCCAGGGCGGTTCGATCGTTCAATTTGTTGCTAAATCCTAAGAAATAGTTCTGATCGTTATCTTCGAAGGTCGCGTATTGGTTTCTGTGGAGTATATTGATGTAGGATTTGTTCTCGCGGACCAATGAAAAGGTAGGGTTGATCAGATATCGGTTGAAGAACAATTGGTTTTGATAGGTGCTCTTGGTGCCCAAACTCGGGGCCTGTTCTTGACCGAAGCTGCTTTGCAGGCCTAGTACGGCGCAAAACAAGAGGAGCATTCCTATTTTATTTTGTATGTTATTAGAGATTTTCATGGCAATAGAATTATGGTTAATCTGTGGGGTAGTATTTGGGATTTTACTGTGGGATGATGGATCGACTTGGGGAAACTTTTTGTCAAGTTTTTCTTCCGGTCGACCCAATGCATCCGCTACACAGTTTTATACTGACCGGGCCTTAAGGTATCGGCTGGCGATCGGTAGGGTCAAGTTCGATCATTCGTCCTCGAAAAGAGAACTGGTATAATCGATCTGGGAATTGTTCATGGCTTCCATAATATCATAGTCGCCTTGTCCGTTTCCATTATCGTTGTAAGAGAACGCCACTTTTTGCACATCCGTCTTGTTGTTTCCTCGATTCGACATTACATATCCCGTACCGTTTTTAGAAGCTAGGGACACCGCAAATTCATCGCCGTCACTGTTGATTTCGTCGCCAAGATTGATGGCCAAGCTAACATTGGCGCGTCCCACCTGGGCCATGTAGACATCGAGTCCACCTTTACCCCTATGGCCTTCAGATGCAAAAGACAGGGTGTTGCCTTCTATTATATTAGGATACAGGTCGTTTTTCTTGGTGTTGACCTTTCTGCCCAAGTTTTTGGCGACACCCAAGCTACCATCCACTTCTACGGTAGATACATAGATATCAAACTCTCCAAAGGTACCGGGCATATTAGAGGCGAAGAACAACCGCTTACCATCTTCGGACAAGGCCGGATGCATTACGGACGCATATTTTGGGGCCACGGCGACTTCACGTACATTTTTCCACTGTCCGTTTTTCTTTTCCGCCCGATATATCCTATGTACCAGTTCTTTTTTGGAAAAAGCCCCGTACTCAGGCTTTACATATTTCGGTTTACTGAAATAGGCGACGTTGCCATCAGGCGTCAAGGCAATCGGCGCCTTGTACCTATTCTCCATTTCAGATCTATCGTTTTCCAATAGTTCAACATCGGCGTCCGAAAGCAATTGATCTTCCACAAACTGTATATCATAACCTCTGTTGAAATCGAGATTCCGGTATTTGCCTGTGCTATTATCGGTACTGGCCATTTTGTTGCCGTTCACCTGATAGTCCGTTTGAATCATCGCCATCCAATCTTGAGTATTCGTTGTAGTTGACGAATTATCGGCCAGCATTTGTTGTTTGGCGTGCAGGTATCTTTTATTGTAGCTGGCACTTAAGGTATTGTGCTTGCTGCTTTCTTGTAGTTTTTCGTACCAGAATAAAGCCGTTTCATAATCTTTATTGAGGAAATTGGCATTGCCAAGGTCTTCATAAATAGCTTTGTCATCGTAGCCCAAATTTTTCAGGGTACGGTAATTGTCCATTCTTTTTTCGGTTTGGCCGTTTGCATCCTGATTACTATTCTTATGGATATCCTGTGCGGATACCGAATAGCTCAGACAGGTAAAAACAGAGCCGAAAATCACGGAGGTCAGGGGGTATTTCATGATTTCATCGATTAAGGGGTTAATAACTTCGACAAAGTTCAAAAAACATTCCCGTTGCGTTCTTAGTAAAAATTCATAGGTTTTTGGTTTTATGGGATGGGTTTTGTTAAAAAGGCAGGGGTTTTGGCAGAGGATTATCGGCAGAAAAACGCCTGAATCTCGCATGTTTATTGACATTTACAAGGATGGTCTACGTGTTCGGGATACCTTCAAGTAAAAAATTGGGTATTTCAAAGATATTCGATGAAATACAGGGCTTATTAGGTAAAAAGATTTTATGTATAACCGAAATAGGTTTCTGGCGACCGAACTACAAAACACCCTATTTCATTCACAGTGATTTAAATTTCAGATTGTCAAGTAAGGATACAGTAGCCTCTACTTTTTAATATTATGTAAGTAAAAGTAATTTCGTACCCAACATTACGTTACTATAAGGCCCCTACCCAAAGAGCCTACAATGATACTACCCCAATTATCAACGATTCTAACTTCGGCGCTCATCTGTTGTAGTGCCGCCAACCTACAGGCACAGCTTCAAGAACCTTACACCTTTCACCATATCGAAAATGGCATGTCGCTAAGCTCGGCTACCGTACTTTTAGAGGATAGTTATGGTTTTATCTGGGTTGGAACCCGAAACGGTCTGAATAAGTATGACGGTACGGATTTTCAGATATTCGAGAAAAGTGTAGATGGCGTGACCGGCCTGACGGATGAATATATCGGAGCCCTATACGAAGATGGCCGGGACATATATATCGGCACCGATCAAGGTTTGAGCATCTATGACCGTACCCTGAAACGCGTAACTCCTTATCATTTTAAGAAGTCGGCAAAGGAAATCGAATCGAAGAATATCATATCGATTGCCAAGACTGCGAACACATTATGGCTGGGCACCTCATCTGACGGATTGTATACCTACCAGACGAAGACCGGCGAAGTGAGACACTTCCTGGCGAACGAAAAATTAGAGATTCGAAAGTATAGTAACAATCATATTTTAAAAGTGACCTCCTTGGGCGCTGAGCATCTATTGGTCGTATCCAGTTACAATATTTTTGTGATCGATACTGATCTGAACATAGTTAATCAGTTACCCGTACAAGAAAATATAACGAGTGTTGTACAATTCGATGAAATGAATTTCGTAATCGGCACATCGGAGGGATCGATAATTGAATTTAATGTAAGCCCTACTTGGGAGACATCGATCAAAAAAACCAGCATAAGTCCGGGGTTCGTAATTTTATCTTTGGCAAAGTATAAAAACGATGCCCTTTGGATTGGTACGGAAAATAATGGTCTGTTCATCTACTCCAAAGTTACCGGCGATGTAGCGCATTTAAAGTATAGTTCGGCGCGCCCCAATTCGATTTCCAACAATTCTATTTGGTCGCTTTTAAGTGCACGCAATGGGGTAATGTGGATTGCTTGTTTTAAGAGCGGGCTAAGTTTCTACGATTCCGAATACCATAAATTCAAACATATAAACATAGATCCCTTTAATTCAACCTCCCTAAACAATAAATTGGTCAATTCTTTTAATGAGGATATCGCTGGAAACATATGGATAGGAACCGACGGCGGGGGACTGAATTACTGGAACCGGGCTACTGACACCTTCGATCATTATTCATTAAATGATAAAAATTTTGCGACCAATGTGGTTTTATCCATCCTTCAAACCAAAGACGATGAGCTTTGGGTGGGTTCTTGGGGAAACGGTATCATTGTTTTTAACACAGTAAGTAAAGAATTTTATCAGTGGAATACCGAGAATTCCTTTTTAAAATCCAATCACATCAGCGATTTAATGCGGGATAAAAAAGGACGTATTTGGATTATAAACTATAATGGTGGTGTTCAAGTATATAATCCGGATACGGATAGCCATACCGACGTTATACTGAAATCGGCCCATGATGGCTCTGAAATTACTTCCGCCTACACGATACTAGAGGATAACAATGGCCAGGTTTGGATTGGCACCCTTAATGCCGGGCTGTTTCGGCTGACAGCGAAGAAAGATTCCTGGAAAATCGATCACTTCCATAATATTGGTAGGAAAGGAACCTTAAGTAATAACTATGTCAATACCATTGTGCAGGATAAATCGAGTACCATATGGGTAGGCACACAAGGGGGGCTTAACCAATATCATCCTAAAAGCAACTCTTTCCGGGCCATCACAAAAGCCAACGGTCTGAAGAACGATGCCATAAGAAGTGTACTAATTGATGGGACAAGGCACTTATGGCTCGGTACCGAATGGGGAATGGCAAAATACGATACAGCGACGAAAACTGTTTTAGATTATGATATGAAAGACGGTCTTCAGTCTAATGAGTTCAACGCAAAATCTGCTCTTAAAACGGCTTCGGGCGAGTTTTTGTTCGGTGGAAGTAATGGATTCAACATTTTTAAGTCTGAGGATGTGGTGAAGAGAGACGACGAGCCGAAACTATTTATTTCGGGACTAAAGATTTTCAATAAGCCTGTAATGCCCAATGATGGGTCCGACATCCTCAAAAGGGATATCAGCCAGATAGATTCCATAAGTTTGGATTATAATCAATCCGTTATCAACTTTAATTTTAGAACACTCACCTTCAGACATCCCGAAAAAGTAAACTATGCTTATTTCTTGGAAGGTTTTGAAACGGATTGGAATTATGTGGGCAACAACCCCACAGCGACCTATACCAATTTAAATCCGGGGGAGTATACCCTTAGAATTAAATCGACCAATTCAGATGGAGTTTGGGTTACCAACGACATTAGCCTTGCCCTAACCATAAATCCTCCTTTTTGGAAAACCTGGTGGTTCCGCACCTTGCTTTCAATTGTCTTCTTAGGAATCATATATCTGCTGTACTTCTTTAAGGTACGGAATATAAAAAGGCATCAGATAAAGCTGGAACAACAAATAGCCGATCGCACCCAAGAATTACAGTTACAAAAGAAAAAATTAGCGGATGTGGCGGAAGAGCTGTCCATAAAAAATGATGAAATTCAGAGGTTTACGTATTCTGTTTCCCATGATCTTAAAAGTCCGCTCAACAGTATCCAGGTCATGGCCGACCTCATTTCGCTGGATTTCGAGGAGGGTAAAATCACCGATGCAAAAGAATGTCTTGGGTATATCATCCAGTCCTGTACCATCATGAACAGTCTAATTGCCGATATTACCGAAATTGCCAAATTGGGAAAAATTGAAAATAAAATGGAAATTTTAGACTCCAAAGAGATTATTGGAGTAGCCAGCAATATGGCCATCGGTCGCCTTCGGGAACGGAAGGCCCAGGTAATCATTGAAGATGCGCTTCCGAATATTTACGGAGATCGCAACCGGTTCGTCCAAGTTTTTGAGAATCTAATCGATAATGCGATAAAGTATATGGGGAATCAAGAAAAACCTGTGGTAGCCATCAAAACTAAGGTCGGTCCGGATTTTCAGCAGTTTTTTATCAGTGATAACGGTTCAGGCATGGATACAAAGTCTTTAGATAAGTTATTCACCCCTTTCAAACGTTTCCATGCAAAAACAAAGGGAACCGGACTTGGGCTATATATGGTGAGAAAAATCATCGCCTCCCATGGCGGAACGATTACGGCAGAATCCGAGGGTAAAGGAAAAGGCACAACCTTTATATTGACCTTACCAAAAGCTGACAATCCGGTTCAAAAAGCGGTGGGTAGCGTAGAATATACGGTGGTATAATGAAGATAATTTATTTGCAATACTAATCCACTAGAGAGCCCCTTACACACTTTTTTTTCTATTTCCTTTTTCCTTAGTATTTCAAATCCTTTATAGATGCGCTTACCATCCAAACCTAGTGTAGAAGAGAATAGAAAATGAATTTTTCATAAGTGAGTAATTAATATTGGTGTAACAGAACACCAAAAGGTAGAAAAAATATAGTTTTAAGTAATACAAAATCAGTAAATTATAGCTAAATCGGTGAGTAGTAATCATTCGGAAGACTACTCACCGATTAGCTCACTTTATCTTTAGTATCATTCGAATTCAAATGGATACATATAAAATGAAAAACCCTGTAAACATGATGTTTACAGGGTTTTGTGCAGTTTTGGTAAACTACGAGTGGAGAAAGAGGGATTACCTGCGGTGTTCCCTACAATCTCCCCACCTGACAATAATGCTCGAAATTGCTGTCGCAATTACGGTCTTTTTGTTTTGGACACTTACGAAAACTGTGTTTTCGAAGCGGCCAAAACAAAAAGCCCGATTTCTTTTCAGAAATCGAGCTTTGCTCTAAGCGGAGAAAGAGGGATTCGAACCCCCGGAGGTGTGACCCTCAACAGTTTTCAAGACTGCCGCATTCGACCACTCTGCCATTTCTCCTATGCGAGCGCAAATATAGAAAGCTTTTTCTGTTTCTTAAAAGTATTTCTATAATAATTCGTAACAGGGTATTTATAACGTATTACAAATAGGATTTTCCCATGCTTTTTATACCTTGTCTATCATGAAAAACCCTTTGGTAAGCATCCTGATCCCTTTTAAAAATACCGAAAGGTTTTTTTATGATTGTCTGGATTCGATGCGCTCACAAACCTACCAAAATTGGGAGGTATTGGCGGTGGATGATTATTCTTCGGATTCAAGTAGGGCTCTCGTCGAATCCCTTTCTGAAAAAGAAACACGGATAAAGGTGCTCAACAACAAAGGTACTGGTATTATCCAAGCCCTACGTACTGCTTACCATCAGAGCAAGGGCCAACTGATTACCCGTATGGACTCCGACGATATCATGACGGCGGACAAACTGCGGATCATGGTCGATTGCCTTTTAGGGCATGGCAAGGGCCATTTGGCTGTGGGGCAGGTCAACTATTTCTCCGACCAAGGCATCGGCGACGGATACGCCCGCTACGAAAAATGGTTGAACGCACTTACCGAAACCGGCAGCAACTATTCCGAAATCTATAAGGAATGTGTTATCCCCTCCCCTTGTTGGATGGCCTTTCGGGAGGATCTGGACTTCTGTGGCGCCTTTATACCGGACCGCTATCCCGAAGATTATGATCTGGCCTTCCGTTTTTATGAAAAGGGACTGCAATGTATTCCCTGCAACCAAGTACTCCACCATTGGCGGGACTACGACACCCGCACTTCCCGCACCAGCCAACACTACGCCCAAAACTATTTTTTGGATATCAAATTGCATTATTTCCTCAAACTGGATTACAATCCTGACCGACCTTTGATCGTTTGGGGGGCAGGCAAAAAGGGCAAGGAAATCGCAAAAGGACTCCAAAAACAAGACATCCCTTTTCAATGGATCTGCGATAATCCGAAAAAAATCGGAAAGGAAATTTATGGGAAAAAGATGCTGCACTACGGCGAATTGCAGGTTTTAGAGAACCCACAGAGCATTATCACCGTGGCAAATGGCGAGGCCCAAACCATCATAATGGGCTATTTCGAAAAGTTGGGGCGAAAGCATATGGTGGATTATTTCTTTTTCTGCTAGAATTGTATTGAAGATGAAATAGGGGTCAATAAACAAAACTATTACGAATCGTGCTTACTAGTTTGTACTATGTACTTTTATCTTGTAATATTTTCACCTATGCGAGCATTACTTTATACCAAGTACTAACTACTTTTCCCTACCTTTGCAATCTCAAACCGGGAAATGCAGTTTAAACATCCAGAACTTCTTTGGGCCCTCCTCCTTCTCCTGATTCCCCTTATTATCCATCTTTTTCAATTGCGGCGGTTTCAAAAAACGCCGTTTACCAACGTCAAGTTTCTTAAAAAAGTCGTGTCGGAATCCCGGCGTAGCAATGTCTTGAAAAAATGGCTTCTTTTACTGACCAGATTGGTTATGCTGGCAGGCTTGGTCATTGCCTTTGCCCAACCCTTTTTTGCGGAGCAATCCGCACTGCAACAGAAGGAAACGATTATTTATTTGGATAATTCTTTTAGCATGCAAGCCAAATCCGACGGAGTTACATTGTTGGAAAATGCGGTGCAATCCCTCCTACAATCCATACCCAAAGACCAAAATTTTACGCTGTTCACGAATGACATGGTCTTTAAACAGGTTTCCTTGCCCGAGGCGCAGAACGACTTAATAGCAATCGTACCTACTCCGAAACAACTTCAACTGAACGAAATATATCTTAAGGGAAATACTTTTTTTAAGGGAGATTCGGAGACTGTCCGGAATCTTGTACTGGTTTCCGATTTTCAGCGACGGATGCTCTCCTCCGTAATCGATTCGGCCAGCACTATGCAAAAACATCTTGTTCCATTGACACCCGAAAACACGGAAAACATAGCTTTGGATTCCATTTATTTAGATGGGCAAAATTCTGAAAACATAGAACTTACAGCAATAGTGTCACGTAAAGGTTCAATAAAGAGCACTCCCGTTTCCCTGTTTAACGGCGAGCAACTTATCGCGAAAACGTCAGCCGTTTTCAAGGATAGCGACAGGACGGAGGTACAATTTACACTTCCCAAAAATGAGCAAATCGATGGTAAACTAGAAATTTCCGATACGGGATTGGCCTATGACAACCACCTATACTTTAATATCGACACGAAAGAAAAAATCAAGGTTCTGGTTGTCGGTGATTCCAATAGCAACTTTCTGAAAAGGATTTATCCCGATGATGAATTCGAATTTACGCCCACAGCCCCAAAGAACCTCAATTACGGTGATTTGGGCACTCAAAACCTGATTATTTTAAACGAAGTGCCAGCCTTGCCAATTGCCTTAACCACTAGCCTCAAGTCGTTTACGGAAGGTGGTGGAAGCCTGGTCATTATTCCATCCGAAGAAATCGAGTTAAATTCTTACAACCTTTTGACTTCCAATTATTTTTCAACTTCATTCATACAAAAGGTTGACGCTAAACGCCCTCTCACCAATATTTCCTTTTCGCATCCTTTATACCGCAATGTATTTGTAAAAAATGTGACAAATTTTCAATATCCGGAAGTTTCGAAACATTTCAAGATCAAGACCACCGCACCTTCAGTACTTTCGTTTCAGGATAATACGCCGTTCCTGATTGGTGGCGACGGCAAGTACATTTTCACCGCATCGCTCGCTGCAGACAATTCCAACTTCAAAAACTCACCCTTGATTGTACCGACCTTCTACAATATGGGCAGCAACAGCTTACGATTGCCCCCGCTATATGGAGTTTTGGGAAACGGCTTTTCCATAGACGTTTCCGCCAGCTTGCCCGACGACACTATTTTAAAAGTCTCGAAGGGGGAGAATGAATTTATTCCCCAACAAAAGGCACTTTCCAACAAGGTCACGCTAACCTTCGACGAAAATTTGAAGGAGGATGGCATTTACACAATTTCTCAAGGCGACACACCTCTTACAAACATCAGTTTTAATTTTGACCGCGAAGAAAGCGACCTCACCTACCTAAACCTTGACCAACTTAAAGGGGTATCAAAAGCGTCTTCCATCGCCTCGCTCTTCGACGCCTTTGAAAAAGACAATCGCATCACCGCACTTTGGAAATGGTTCGTTATTTTAGCGTTACTGATGTTGCTGATGGAGGTGTTGATTCAAAAGCTTATCCCTTAAATCAAACTATTGCATCTAAAAGTAAAAGATGGTTTACACTTGAATAAAAAATTTAAATTACGACTTTTAAAAATTGTATACTCTATGTTTTATAATCAATACTGATTCCCAATGAACTTACTGATTAAAGCCGCAAAGATTATTGATGTATCCAACCCGGAACTTCATTCCAAGAAACGGGACATCCTCATCAAAAACGGTAAAATCGAGAAGATAGCCGCCAAAATAGCCCCCGATCACCAGACGGAGACCGTGAGCTTAAAAAACCTACATATCTCCTTAGGGTGGTTCGATAGCGGGGTATGCTTTGGCGAGCCGGGTTTTGAGGAGCGTGAAACCATTGCGAATGGATTAGAAACGGCCGCCAAAAGCGGCTTTACCGATATCGTATTGAATCCTAATACTCATCCGGTGCCGGATAGTAGTTCCGATATCGTTTTCCTTAAAAATGCGGCAAAAGGCCAGGTAACCGGTCTGCATCCTTTGGGCACATTAACCATGAAGGCCCAGGGAAATGACCTTGCCGAACTCTTCGATATGAAAAATACCGGAGCGGTAGGTTTCTACGATTTTAAACATCCCATGGAAAATGCGAACCTTTTAAAAATCGCGCTGCAATATGTATCGAATTTCGGGGGATTGGCCTATTCCTTTCCGATGGATGCTGCTATTGCCGGCAAGGGAAATGTTAACGAAGGTGAGTCAGCGGTAAGGCTTGGACTAAAAGGAATCCCAGCCCTTGCGGAAGAATTACGGATAGCCAGGGACCTATTTATTTTAGAATATACCGGGGGAAAATTACACATCCCCACCCTATCGACCGCGCGTTCAGTGAAATTGATTGCAGATGCCAAGAAAAAAGGATTGGATATTAGCTGCAGCGTCGCGATTCACAATCTATTGTATACCGATTCCAAATTAGAGGAGTTCGACGCGGCCTACAAGGTAATGCCGCCTTTGCGCACCAAAGTAGATACCAAGGCATTGATAAAAGGGGTTAAGGAAGGCAGTATCGATTTCGTCACCAGCGACCACATACCTATGAATATCGAGGAAAAGCAAGTGGAGTTCGAAAATGCGGCCTACGGAACTATCGGGCTAGAAAGCTCATTTGGCATTCTAAACCGAATTTTCGAAACCGAAACCGCCATAGGCCTTCTCACCAAGGGAAGGGAAAGATATGGTATGGAACAACCAAAAATCAAGGAAGGCGAAGCGGCCAACCTCACGCTATTCGATCCAGAAGTGAAATATCGTTTTGAGGCCAAGAACATCCATTCCACTTCCAAGAACAGTATGTTTTTGGGTGCAGGGCTCAAGGGCAAGGTTTATGGGGTAATACATAATGGACGAACACTTTTTTGATTACTTTTAAGCCTACTTTATATTTTCAACCTAGAAACCAAGATTATGGACCAAACAACTATTGACGAGGGAAAAACTATTGCGATCATCAGCTACATCACCATCATTGGGCTGATTATAGCTTACCTACTGAACAACAGCAAAAATAACCCCTTTGCTCAATTTCATATTGAGCAATCGGTTAGAATTGTTGTACTGGCGTTCGCCAATTATTTGCTCGCATGGATACTACCATCTTCTTTAGGTCTTATAACCACCCTAATAAGTCTGGGTATATTCGTCCTTGTCATTTTAGGAATCGTAAACGCGGCAAACGGTAAAACGACCCCGCTTCCTGTTATCGGAACTATAGGGTAATAATCCAATTAAAAAATCGGAAATCGGAAATAAGGGGTCAAGTCACGTCCTCTTTTTTGTACGCCTTCCGTACTTATACTAACTTTGAAGCTATGAATTCCATTAAAGAAGGAAAGACAGCAGCCATTGTCGCCTATTTCACCCTTGTCGGTGCCTTGATCGCCATAAGCATGAACAGCGAGCCAAAGAATGATTTTGCCCGTTTCCACATTCGGCAGGCGTTCGGGCTACATCTATTTTTTTTGGGATTCGCCCTTTTTCTCAGTGTTTGGTTCAACGCCTATGCCTTTTACGGTTTATACATCGGCTATATCGTGCTCTGGGGATATGGATTTATCGGTGCCCTGCAAGAGAAAAGGCAGTCCGTGCCCATCTTGGGAGATTTTTTTCAAAAATGGTTAACTTTTATAAGTTGAAGTTGGTATGACGGATAAAAGAGGAAAGATGATTTAAAATTTGAGCTTCTACTGGGCTAAAATAGTACTGGGCATCGCGCCAAAAAATCCCATTACTGAGTTCCTGAATAAAATTCCCTAAACTACAGTTTCCAAGAATGACGACAGCCCCATTATCTCTCGAACACGTAATACGTCCTTCATCCTTGACCAAGGGCAAACCACCTGTATTGTTTATGCTACACGGTTACGGAAGCAACGAAGAAGATCTTTTTTCTTTTGCCCCTGAACTTCCCATGGAATTATGCATCATTTCAGTCCGTGCCCCCTACCCCATGGAACCTTTCGGAAATGCTTGGTACGCTATTAATTTCGATGCGCAACAGGGTAAATGGAGCGATGACGAACAGGCCGTACTGTCCCGGGAAAAAATTGTAAAATTTATCGCAGAAGCCTGTAAAGTTTATGGATTGGATGATGAGCGAATTACCTTGCTTGGGTTTAGCCAAGGGACGATACTGAGCTATGCGGTGGCCTTGTCTTATCCTGAAAAGATTAAAAATTTAATTGCATTAAGTGGGTATATCAACGAGAATATACTTGTGGATGGCTATGCGGGTAAAAACCATCAAAATCTCAACCTCTACGCCTCGCATGGACAAGTAGATCAGGTTATTCCACCGGAATGGGCCCAAAAAGCTTCTCCGTTTTTAAATACATTAGGAATTGACCATGTATATGAGGAATTCCCCGTAGGACATGGTGTCGCGCCACAGAATTTTCATTCGTTTAAAAAGTGGCTAACTGACAAAATTTAAGGAATCAATTATTTCTCGTATACAACAAGTGATCTATCAAGGTGAAATCTACGCCTAAATCATCTTTCAATTCATATTTAATTAGTAGTTCGCCCCAATATTTGCCATCGGAAAAATCGGCCAATATCCATTTATGGTTCAACACCTTGATTTTATTGATTTTGAAATCGCCCTCCATACCCTCATAAGGCACAAGCGGGTTGGTGCCTTTGCTTTCATTGGTCTCCAGTAGTTTATCGGATATGTATCCCGAAGGGTTTTTCAAGGACAAATGGTCGTAGTAAGCCAGGGCATCATCATTGTTTTCCAAAGAAAAATACTGCATTTCCAGCACCTTTAACTGGGTATTTTTAACGGAATCCTGCAATTGTTCCACATCGGCCTGCAGGTTTTTGATCTGTGCATCCTTGGCTTCCGCCATTTTGCCACTACTAACAAAAAGGTATAGGCTAATCATCGCCATAAAAAGGAATAGGTACAGGAAAATTTTGCTTTTCAATGGTGTTTATTTTTTTGGTAAGGGAGCGCTAGCGTTGCGTCCCAAAGGTTTTTACTATTTCTTCGGGGTTCTAGTAAACAAGTATAACGTACAACATCAATCGTCTATTGTCTCGAATGCCACTTGTCAAATCCCAAATATCGAATCTCATTCCTCAAATTTCAAATCTGATTGCTCACATCTAATTCCCAATATCTCAAATCTCTTTCTTCAAATTTCTCGTTTAGCAGCATCTCATATCTCGACTATCAATCCATCATAAGCCAAGTGCACGCCTTTGGGCAATTTCTTTTCCACATCTGCGTGAAATCCTAACATATGACTGATATGAGTGAAATAAGCGGTTTCGGGTTTCAACTTTTTAACAAATGCCAAGGCCTCCTCCAAATTGAAATGGGAATGGTGTGCCTCTTCCCGAAGGGCATTGATCACTAAAACTTTCGATCCCTTGATTTTATCCATTTCTTTTTCATCTATTGTCTTTACGTCCGTGAGATACGTAAAATCTCCAAATCGGTACCCAAATACCTGTACCCGATTATGCTTGGCGGATATAGGTATTACGGAAATATCGCCCAAAGGAAAAGGTCGATTGTTTTCGACCAGATGGACATCCACACACGGAGCTCCTGGATACCGATTGGTATCCGCAAAAATATAATCGAAACGTTTGCGCAAGGAATCGGCAACCCTCTGATGGGCATATATGGGGATATCACCCTGACGGAAAAAATAGGGACGGATGTCGTCAAGTCCCGCCGTATGATCGGAATGCTCGTGGGTAAACAGGATACCATCCAATCTATCGACCGGGTGGGCGAGCATCTGCTGCCGGAAGTCAGGGCCACAGTCAATGACGTAATTGTAGTTTTCCCAAGAAATCAAAACGGATACCCGCAGTCTTTTATCCTTTATGTCATCACTCAGACAAACGGGATGCTTGCTGCCAATAATTGGAATACCTTGGGATGTTCCAGTACCTAAAAATATAATTCTCAAAGCGTCATTATTCTAAAATCAAATTTATAACTAAATAATCTATTAGATCTCCCGAACTTGTTAACTTTGTTTAACAAAAAAAAAGCTATGGCTTCAGTTCTTGATAGGGACATCGCATTTGAAAACATTCCTTCCATCAAGGCCAAAACCTTGAGAATCAACTTAAATCCCGATATCTACGGTACCTTTTCTGAAATAGGCGCAGGACAGGAAACTGCACGTAATTTTTTTAGGTCCGGAGGGGCTTCCGGTACCATAGCGAAGGCTATGAGTGCCTATGATAAGGATTTCAGTGACGCGATTTACGGCATCGAGGAAGACGGCAGATATGTGACCCAACCCCGTTTAAAAAAAATGTTGACCCACGAAATGAAGCTGATGGAAGAACGCATCAGCAGGGAGACACATCCAGATCGCCTTTTCTTCTCTTATGCGAATACCGTGGCTACCATCGATTTTTCGAAACGCTATAAAGGCCATGGGTGGCTGGGAATACGCTACCAGCTGGATCCCCAACAGAAGGATTATGACGAAATCGTACTGCATATACGTTTCAAACAGAACGAGGCACGTTTGCAGCAAGAGACATTGGGCGTGGTAGGCACAAACCTAATTTATGGGGCCTTTTACAAATACCACAAGCCCAGAAAACTACTGAAATATCTCTATGACCATATCGATAAGGACACCATCGAAATCGATATGATCAACTTTTCAGGTCCCAATTTTAAGGATGTCGACAACCGGTTGATGAGCTTGCAATTAATACGAAACGATATGACAGATGCGGTCATGTTCGGACCCGATGGCAATAATTTGCTTCCTGCGACGCTCCTTTACAAAAAAAATATTCTGGCTTTGCGGGGCAGTTTTAGGCCTGTGACTAAGGTTAATATGGATATGTTCCATAAATCGTATGATATTTTTCTGCGAGATCCGGCGGTCGATCAAGAGCGTACCATTGTCATTTTCGAAATTACCCTGTCGAATCTAAAGGCCTCGGGCGAAATCGATGAGCGCGATTTTATGGACCGGGCCGAGTTGTTGGGTGCATTGGGCCATACGGTAATGATATCAAAATTTCAGGAATACTATAAATTGGTCGAATATTTCAACAACTATACAAAAGAGAAAATCGGCTTAACGATGGGGGTTAACAATCTTATCGACATTTTCGACGAGAAATATTACCGCCATTTGAGTGGTGGTATCCTCGAAGCCTTCGGCAAATTGTTCTTTAAAGATCTTCAGGTCTATCTCTACCCGATGAAAAATGCCGATACCGGACAGATTATGACCAGCAATAACATCAAGGTGCATCCGAGAATGAAGGAACTCTACAAATTTTTCAAGTACAACGGCAAAGTGATGGACATTATTGACTACGATCCCGAAATTATGCACATCTTTTCTAGAGACGTACTTAAGAAAATCATCAACGACGAAAAAGGATGGGAAGAAATGCTACCCAAGGGAATCGCCAAGACGATTAAGGATAAGAATCTGTTTACGAGAAAACTTGTCAAAACGGAAAAGGCGTAAGGAAAGTCTGCAATTGAAGTAGACCGGTCAAAGCGTTCAATTCTGTGGTAAGTGGGGTTTAAGGTTGAATGTGGTTTACTGGCATTTAAGTCTTTAAGAGCTATTAAATCGCAATCGAAACTTGAGTTTTCAGCGATTCAAACCAAATAACAACTTAGGGCCTGTCTAAAAAATAAACTGCCAGTTTCTAAACAGGTCCAAAGTCCAAACCCGTTAGTTTAAAATCTGCTCGGCGTGTGCCTTAGTCTTTACTTTGTCGATTACTTTTTCCACCACCCCATCTTCATCGAGTAAAAAGGTAGTTCTATGCAATCCGTCGAATTTCTTACCCATGAATTTTTTTGGGCCCCAGACCCCAAACGTGTCGATAACCGTGTGATCTTCGTCGGCCAATAAAGGAAAGGGCAGATCGTATTTGTTTTTGAAGTTGGACTGTTTTTTACCGGTATCTTCGCTTACCCCCAAAAGCTCATATCCAGCCGCCTTTAACTTCGAATAGTTATCGCGTAAATTACAGGCTTCCGCAGTACAACCCGGTGTATTGGCCCTTGGATAGAAAAAAACAACAAGTTTTTGCCCTTGGTAATCGGATAATTTTATAATGGTACCATCTTGATCTTTGGATAAAAATTCGGGAACCTGATCTCCTACTTGCAATCTGTTCATAGCTAATTTTGATGTTAGATTTGTAAATTGCAACGAAATTAAACAAAAATGACGAAAGCCGAAAAGGTCGATTTCACAATACGGACTTTGCAGGAAATCTATCCTGAAATTCCTGTTCCCCTTGCTCATAAGGACCCTTACACCTTGTTGATCGCCGTACTGATGTCGGCCCAAAGCACCGATGTTCGGGTAAACCAGATAACGCCCTTTTTATTTGAAAGAGCGGATAATCCCTATGATATGGCAAAACTATCCGTAGAAGAAATTAGGGAAATTATCAAACCGGTCGGGCTCTCGCCCATGAAATCCAAAGGCATTCACGGACTATCGAAAATACTGATTGAAAAGTACGACGGACAAGTGCCCCAAGAAATGGAATTATTGGAAGAACTGCCCTCCGTCGGCCACAAAACGGCGAGTGTGGTGGTGTCGCAAGCTTTTGGAATACCCGCTTTTCCAGTCGATACCCACATCCATCGTTTAATGTACCGCTGGGGATTCTCGAACGGAAAAAATGTGGTGCGGACAGAAAAAGATGCCAAACGTCTTTTTCCCAAAGAACTTTGGAACGACTTGCATCTTCAGATTATCTGGTACGGCAGGGAATATTGCCAAGCGAGAGGCTGGAATTTGGAAAACGATATTATCACAAAGACCATTGGAAGGAAGTCGGTCTTGAACGCATATTATCGTAAAAAGGGATAAGACGATAGCGAGTGCACTATTTTCTGATCGAATGCTAAATTAAGCCGAAATTATCGCATAATCCGATACCTCTTTTTTGCATTAGCCTAGAGCACTCACTGGGAGTAAAAAGGAATGATTTGGTAAACCTACATCGCCAGGGGCTGTGCGCAAAAGATGGCAAACGGCACATGGCGATACCATAAGGCGATAAAGCTCTAATTCAAATTGTTCTCAAATCGGAAATTTTGATATTTCACGATATGCAGCGATTTAGAGAAACCCAACAAAAACTGTACGGTTTCAGGCTTAGCTGTAATGTTTGTACCTCTTTCAAGGTTTTCAGAGTAGATTTTTTCCATAATAGTAGCTTTGTTATACAAGAATAACGCAACTACATCTGAAATATTGTCAAAATGAATGACAAGATGTAAAATCTACGGAAATAAATTATATTAATTGGTCAATACGATATTATTTTTATCGATGATCTTACGAAGGTTGATTAGCGCATAACGCATTCTTCCCAAAGCGGTATTGATGCTGACCCCTGTATTTTCGGAGATTTCCTTAAAGCTCATGTCCTTGTAGATGCGCATGACCAAGACCTCTTTCTGATCATCGGGCAATTCTTCGATAAGATGTTGTAAATCGGCAGTAATCTGATCTTGAATAAGCTGTTTTTCGGCATTGAGTTTATCGTCGCCGATAACCGAGAAAATATTAAAATCATCGTTACCCTCGAACATCGGCATTCTTTTGTTCTTTCTGAAATGATCGATGATCAAGTTGTGGGCGATACGCATGACCCAAGGCAAAAACTTACCTTCCTCACTGTATGAACCCTTTTTCAGGGTCTTGATAACCTTTATAAAGGTATCCTGAAAAATATCTTCCGTAACATCCCTATCAAGCACCTTAGAATAAATAAAGCTACTGATACGTTGGTTATGGCGGTTGATCAGAACCTCGAGGGCTTTTTCGTCACCGCTGATGTAATTGCTTACTAGTACTGAATCTTCAATTTGCTGGGTCATCTTGTAGGGTTTTTTAGAGTTGGGACTTTCGAGGGGAAAATACCGGAGTTAGGGTTAATTTTTGAGTGATTTGTTATCCTGTGGGGATAGCCTTGTTTTTTTTATCTGAAGTAAAACTAGACAGAAGTGGGCGTTTGGAAAAAACTATGTTGTCAAACCCCCGATTTTTGATGTGAAATCCTACTTTTTGCATTTTCGATAAAATAAATCCGTTTCATTTGCGTTGGATGGCGCAATTCGGATGGTCGGAAATTAAAAAGCCCCTGAAACGGATTGTTTCAGGGGCCTTAAAATTATATGTAGTAACCTCAGTTCAAATGCGTTTCGAAATAAGCACCCCCAACTTCGGTCATTTGTAAGGATTTTGAATACGCCAGTAAAAAGTCCACACCGGGTTTACTTGCCTTTATCAATCTACAGTTACCCTGTATATCAAAGTATATTTCTTCCATGATTATTCGGTATTGTTTCGCTACCATAACGCCACCCAACCTAAAAAGGATGCCACCATTCGACCTAGAACGCGTTAATTCGTTAAAACAATATCGTTCTCCTCGATAATTTTTCTCAAATTGATAAGGGCATAGCGCATCCGGCCTAGGGCAGTATTGATGCTAACCCCGGTGTTTTCTGAAATTTCCTTGAAACTCATATCTCTATAGATACGCATGACCAATACTTCCTTTTGATCTAATGGCAGTTCTTCTATCAACACCCCGAGGTCAGAATCGATCTGGTCTTTGATGATCTGCCGTTCGGCATCAAGCTTATCGTCGCCCATCATAGAAAAGAGGTTATAACTGTCCGCCCCCTCGAACATTGGCATTCGACTGCTCTTTCGAAAGTGGTCTATAATTAGGTTGTGGGCGATACGCATAATCCACGGCAGAAATTTACCTTCTTCATTATAGGTGCCCCTTCGCAAGGTCTTGATGACCTTTATAAAAGTGTCTTGAAAAATATCTTCGGTAATACTGCGATTGCCTACCTTGGAATAGATAAAACTGCTAAGTCGTTGATTGTGTTTGTCGATAAGGCCTTCCAAGGCTCTTTCATCACCGGAAACATAACGTTGTATAAGAAGGGAATCTTCGATTTGTGGCTCCATAACAATTACTTTTTTTGATTATACCCAAGTACTTTTCATATTGAAAAGAACCTGCTAAAGAATACTAAAATCTTTAAAAAGTAATTTTATGCTATAGGCGTGAAGTTGTATTAACGTTTCGTTAGGGGCCAAATATAGAAAAAAAATAACCGACCGGGAAAAATCATTTATAAATACTATCATTTGCTGTATACATATACGTTAAAATTTACCAAATGGTTCATTAATTTGATCGGCTTGCGCTAAAATATTGCCATTAAAAGAACTTATCAACCTAGGGGCAAGTTGTATCTTTGCAAAATGAACAAAGGCGCACTTAAGCTACAGGATGTAAATCCGAAGGAAAACATCATTATAAAGGGTGCAAAACTGCACAATCTGAAGAATATCGATGTGGTTATTCCCCGGAACAAATTGGTGGTTATTACGGGACTATCCGGGTCGGGGAAATCCAGTCTGGCCTTCGATACGCTCTATGCAGAGGGACAGCGGCGTTATGTGGAAAGCCTTTCTTCGTATGCCCGCCAGTTCTTGGGCAAGCTCGATAAGCCCAAAGTGGATTATATAAAAGGAATCGCCCCGGCCATCGCCATCGAGCAGAAAGTGAATTCTACCAATCCAAGGTCTACCGTTGGTACCACTACTGAAATCTACGACTACCTCAAGTTGCTCTATGCCCGTGTCGGGAAGACTTTTTCGCCGATTTCGGGAAATCAAGTGAAAAAACATACCGTCAGCGATGTCATTAATTATATCAAAACCTTTGAAGAGGGAACAAAACTATTATTGTTGGCCCCTTTGAAAATCGACGAAAAACGGGATACCCTAAAATCCCTACAATTATTATCCAAGCAAGGATACGCCCGTATAAAATATAAGAATGAAATCTTTCGGATCGATGCCGCGCCCAAGGATATCGGTAGGGAATTCGATTTGGTAGTTGACCGTATCATTACCAAAGATGATGAAGATTTCCTTAATCGCCTGGCCAATGCCGTTGATTCCGCCTTTTTTGAAGGAAAAGGGGAATTGATCATAGAAGAACTATCAACCGAAAACCGGAAACATTTCAGCAATAATTTTGAATTGGACGGGATGACCTTTTTGGAACCGAATGTGCACCTGTTCAGTTTCAATAATCCCTATGGCGCCTGCCCCAAATGCGAAGGTTACGGCGATGTTATTGGCATTGATGAGGATTTGGTGATTCCGAATACGGCCCTATCCGTTTATGACAACGCCATTTTTGCATGGCGCGGGGAAAGTATGGGCTGGTACCGGGACCAACTGGTGAATTCAGCCTATAAGTTCGATTTCCCCATCCACAAACCTTGGTTCGAACTTTCGGAAGAGCAAAAACAACTGATATGGGATGGCAACGACCATTTTATAGGGCTACATAAGTTTTTCGAGACCTTAGAGGAAAAAAGTTACAAAATCCAGAACCGTGTAATGCTCTCCCGCTACCGGGGCAAGACCCGTTGTAGCCAATGCAAGGGGAAGCGTTTACGTAAAGAGACGGAGTATGTAAAAGTAGATGGTCAGCACATTTCCAACCTGGTAGAACTGCCCATCAAGCGATTGATCGGTTTCTTTGCCGAAATTACATTGGGCGAACACGATGCCCAAATTGCCTCTCGCCTGTTAAAGGAAATCAACACCCGTCTGGGCTTTTTGGAAAAAGTTGGATTAGGATATTTGACGCTTAATAGAAAATCGAACAGCCTCTCCGGCGGGGAAAGCCAACGTATCAACTTAGCCACCTCCTTGGGCAGCAGCCTGGTAGGAAGCATGTATATTTTGGACGAACCCAGTATTGGGTTGCACCCGAAGGACACCGAAAATCTTATCGAAGTCCTGAAATCCCTTCGCGACCTGGGCAATACCGTAATTGTAGTCGAGCACGACGAGGATATCATGAAAGCGGCGGACGAGGTAATCGATATCGGTCCCGAAGCCGGTACACACGGGGGCGAAGTGGTGGCTTATGGACCCTTAAGCGAAATTTTGAAGTCAAATTCCCTGACAGCGGACTATCTTAACGGTACCCAAGAAATTGCGGTACCTAAACAAAGGCGCACCTCAAAAAATTACATTACTATAAAAGGAGCGCGCGAACATAATCTGAAAAATATCAACGTTACTTTTCCATTGAACATGCTTACAGTGGTGACCGGGGTTTCCGGAAGTGGGAAAAGTACCTTGGTGAAAAAGCTGCTGTATCCTATTATACTAAAGGAAACCGGTGGCTATGGCGAAAAAGCGGGACAATTTACCAGCTTCGAAGGCCAGTATAAGGCCATAAAACATGTCGAATTCGTTGACCAAAACCCAATCGGAAGGTCTTCTCGCTCCAATCCCGTTACCTATATCAAGGCCTACGACGACATCCGCAATCTTTTCGCCTCCCAGAAATTGAGCAAAATAAGGGGCTATCAGGCCAAACACTTTTCCTTTAATGTAGATGGCGGCCGTTGCGAAAAATGCAAGGGCGAGGGAGAAATCACCGTGGAGATGCAATTTATGGCCGACGTGCATCTCGAATGTGATACCTGCGGTGGTAAACGCTTTAAAAAGGAAGTGCTGGAAGTCAAATTTGCAGAGGCCAATATTGACGCCGTACTCAATATGACCATCGACGATGCTATCGCCTTTTTTAATCGGAACAAACAGGATAAAATAGTTAACAAGCTGAAACCTCTGCAAGATGTAGGTCTGGGTTACGTGACTTTGGGACAGTCCTCCTCTACCCTGTCCGGTGGCGAGGCGCAGCGGATTAAACTGGCCTCGTTTCTAGTCAAGGCAACGACTAGGGATAAGGTGCTTTTTATCTTCGACGAACCCACAACCGGGCTCCATTTTCACGACATCAAAAAACTATTGAAATCTTTTGATGCCTTAATTGCCAAAGGTCATTCCGTGATCGTCATCGAGCATAATATCGAACTCATCAAATGTGCCGACCATATCATTGATTTAGGGCCCGAAGGTGGTGAGAATGGCGGCCAATTGTTAGCGGAAGGCACTCCCGAGGAAATAATTAAAAGTAAGGATTCCTTTACTGCGGGGTATTTAAAGGACAAGTTATGAGGGGTTTTGTGATACTTGACGTGTTACTTTAGCACATCTCTCATTTCGACTATGCTTACGATTCTAATTCCACAATAGCATTTAAAATACGTTGTAGCCGAATTTTATCTCCAGCACTACCTCGCATAGATCAATTTTTTTTCACTGTCAATTAATGGTTTGATATATTTTGATAATCCATTCGAGAGAACGAGTTCTACTCCTTTATAAAATTAGCCCGCTAACGCAATACGCCCTAGTTCCAGGCTACCATTAACACCCCTCTTTCATAATTTTAAAAATCTAACAATCAGTTAATTACGATTTTAATTATTCTTTGGCACGTTGTTTGTTTTATTCAAGACGGATGTAAATAGTTGCATTCTCAATTTAAACCTTATATCATGAAAAACGTAGTCCTCTTTTTATCGGCTATACTTTTAGGCACCTCAGGTGCTAAGGCCTCAGCTACCAATACTTCTGCGGATAAGGTTTCGGAAAACGAAGCCTATCGCTACAACGACTCCTTTATTTTTGTCGAGAACGGCATAACGTTTTCGGTATATCCTGATGGGGAATTTGATTTTTATATCGAAAATCAGGTTACGGGACGTAGGGACGGGGTAACATTCAACTCCGGATATGATTATAGTCCCTATGCCCAATATGACGACTATGGTGCAGTCATTCAGGTTGAGGATGTACCTGTTTATTACGATAATTACGGTCGTGTTACCCAAATCGGTGATGTTGATATCAACTATAACCGGAATAGGGTAAACCGTGTGGGCAACATGTATGTCTATTATAACCGTAGTGGATTCTACGATCATCATACCGGATATATCAACGTGTTCAACAGACATTACGTCTACCAACCTTTCCATGCGTTTTTTGCGAGACCTTCTATAGGATTATGTTTGGTGTACAACAGACCTTATCGAAGGTATTATACCCCGGTACGCTATACCTACTATAACCCTTATCAGCACAACACCCGAAGGGCATATGCCACGATAGGTCGCACCCACCGCTACAATTCAGCGCGCAGCGAACGTTCGCAAATCTATAGAAACGATAAAAGGGTCTCGGTTAGGAACAATTCAGTACGCAGCAATCGAAGTGTAGCCACAAGAAGTACCAATGCCTCTAGAAGAGGGGACGCTGTCAGTTCAAGAAGTTCCTCATCGAGGAGCGTGAATAATGCAACATCTAGAAGTAGAAAAAGTATCGGTTCGAGAAGTTCTTCATCAAGAAGCGTGAGCAAGGCTCCGTCTAGTAACAGAAATACTTCTGCAACCAGAGGTTCTTCTTCAAGAAGCATGAGCAAGGCTCCGTCTAGTAACAGCAATACTTCTGCGACCAGAAGTTCTTCTTCAAGGAGCATAAGCAAAGCGCCATCAAGAAGGGGAAACAGTGTCGGTTCGAGAAGTTCTTCATCGAGGAGCGTGAGCCAAGCACCGTCCAGAAGCAGAAGCAGTGCCGCTACAAGAAGCTCGTCTTCAAGAACCATGGGCACAGTTCCATCAAAAAGCGCAAACAGCGTTAGCTCAAGAAGTTCTTCATCGAGGAGCGTGAGCCAAGCACCGTCAAGAAGCAGAAGCAGTGCCGCTACAAGAAGCTCGTCTTCAAGAAGTATAAGCAAGGCCCCTTCGAGAAGTACGGCAAGCAGGTCGTCTTCGGTAAGCAACAGGAACACCGCAGCAAAAACACCGTCATCACGAAGTTCTAGAAGAAATTAAAATAGTTTTTAGGTTGGTTAGTTGTTTGCCCCCGTAGCGGATTTATGCGCTGCGGGGGTTTTTCATAAGGGGCATCTTGTCAAGAACCTCTAACAAGCTCCACCGTAACCTTGATCGATTTACTGATGGGCGTCTTGCTTTTTTCAGCAAAGTGGTTGTAAGGCACCAGCACATTGGTCTCGGGAAAATACGCCGCCAAATCTCCTTTGGGAATGTTGTAAGGGAGCACCAAAAAATTCGGCGCGGTCCTTAACGTATTGTCATAGTTACTGTGAATGTTGACTACATCCATTTTTGTAAAGTTTCTGGAGGCCATATCCTCGGCGTTCATAAATAGCACCCTTCGTTCGTTATAGACCCCTCGGTAACGGTCATCAAGCCCATAAATCGTGGTATTGAACTGATCGTGGGAACGGATAGTCATTAGCATAAATTCATCATCGGCCAAGGTATGGTCGGGCAGTGCATTGAGCGTCAACTGCGCCTTCCCTTCGGGCAGCATGCTGAAATCAAGATTACGGACGTTGTTAGGCAGATAGAAACCGATTCCTTTGGAACGTTCCCCCGTTCTCTCAAAGCCTTTGGCCACTTTGTCGATACTTTCCCGAATCAGGGAATAGTCATCGCCCATGGCTTTCCAGGGTACGGCGTGTTTTCCTTGAAAATAGGTGTCCGCCAGTTCGGCAATCAGTTCAGGTTCGCTTTTGATGTTTTCGGAAGCCGGTTTTAATAGTCCGCGGGATTGGCGCACCCGGCCCATACTATCTTCCATGGTGAGGTAGCGAAGGTCGCCATTTTTCAAATCCTTTTCCGAGCGGCCATAGGTGGGCAATATCAGTGCGGTTTTGCCGGTCACCAGATGCGTACGGTTGAGCTTGGTACTGACCTGCACGGTCAGGTCGCAGTTTTGCAAGGCCTTTGCAGTGTATTGGGTATCGGAAGCGGCCATTAGAAAATTTCCGCCCAAGCAAAGAAAGACTTTGGCCTTTCCATCGTGCATGGCCTTCATGGCACCGACGGTATCAACGCCTTCCTTATCCGGAGGTGTGAAGCCCAAATGTTTTTCAATACGTTGGTTCATTGCCGCATCGACAAAATGCTGGATACCTACACTGCGGTCGCCCTGTACGTTGCTATGGCCGCGCACGGGGCAGGTGCCTGCGCCAGGTTTTCCGATGGATCCTTTCAACAAGAGCAAATTGACGTACTCCTGAATGTTGGCGACGCCATTTTTATGCTGCGTCAGACCCATCGCCCAGCAGACGACAATCTTGGATTTTTTAGCAAGCAGCAATGCGGTGTCCCCGATTTTGCCTTCCTCGACACCGCACAGTCGTAAAAGTTCGTTTACATCATAAGTGTCAATATCGGCCATCAGACGTTCGTAACCGGTCACATGTTGACGTAAAAACTCATGATCGAAGACATCCTTCTTCGCGGTATCCATGTCCGCCAGTTTTTTGATTACAAGCTTAATAAGAGGAATATCCTGATTTATCCGCACCGCAAGATGAATATCCGCCATATCCTCTCCCCCACCTACCCATCCCGTAATTTTTTGGGGATTTTTGAAGTTTACCAGTCCCGTTTCTTCCAAGGGATTGATGCTGATGATCTTTCCGCCGTTCTTCTTGCATTTTTCAAGGGCGGACAGCATTCGCGGATGGTTCGTACCGGGATTTTGTCCGGCTACGATCACTACTTCGGCTTCATAGAGATCTTCCAGTTTTGTCGATCCTTTTCCGATACCCAAGGTTTCTCCTAAAGCGATGCCGCTTGATTCGTGGCACATGTTCGAACAATCGGGCATATTATTGGTACCGAAGGCCCTTGCGAACATACCATAGAGATAGGCCGCCTCATTGCTAGAACGCCCGGAGGTATAAAAGATGGCCTCGTTGGGGGAATCAAGGGCATGCAGTTGGTCGGAAATCAGTCCGTAGGCATCCGTCCAAGAAATAGGCTCATAGTGAATGCTTCCGGGCCGAAGTACTAAGGGTTCGGTAAGCCTTCCGAATTTGTTGAGTTGGTAATCGGTGAGTTGGGACAATGCTTCGACGGAATTTTCGCTAAAAAAAGAGGCTCCAATATGTGCCGTTGTAGCCTCATCGGCTAACGCTTTTGCCCCATTTTCACAATATTCGGCGACGGGAGAAGGGTCTTCGGGGTTGGGCCACGCGCAGCTCGGACAATCGAAACCACTTTCTTGGTTCATATCGAGCAGCGCGCGCATGGATCTTACGATGCCCATTTCCTTAAAGCCGTGTTTGAGGGCTTCCTTTACGCCCAAAATACCGGCGGCGTGGTGAACGGGATCCTTAAACTCAAAATTATCCGAAAATTCTTGTGATCCGTGAATCGAAACCTTCCTTTTAAAGTCATCTTTCATATTTCCCTCCCATTTATTTCTTTTTGAAACCCGTATCGAGCAATCTTTGGACTGATGTATTTATCGGACCCATCCTATATCCTGTTATACCAATACGTAAAATTACCCCGTATTTTCTGATCACTTTCGAGGCTATCCATTAGGTAGTAAAGAACGCTGAGTACGTATTTACGAAAAGTCTTACTACTTAACCTTGTCCAGATAAATTATACGAATAAAAATAGGGATTGGCCCAAGGTAAAACAAATACACAGGATGAATTATTTTCTCAAGATTTTGGTCAGGACCCCAAAAACATCCTCCGAAATCTTAAAACGATAGATAACGCCGATATACAAGGCACTGATCAAAATACTTTTTAGGGCAATATTCAAGATGGGATGAAAAGGAAAATCCAAAAAATAGAAGATAACCCCGATGCCGATCAACAATGCGGATACTTTCAAGGTTTCGTCGGTAAAAGGAAGGATGCCGAATTTGGATTTCACATAGATCAATTTAATCGTATTGTAAATAAAAAAAGCGGCAAAACTGGCGATAGCGGCACCGTCGAGTCCGTATTTTGGAATCAGCCATAGATTGAAAAGAATGGTCAAGACCGCCAAAAGAAACCCCATTACCAATATGGCCCGATAATAGTCGGAGTTATAGAGGATGGAGTTATTATTTCCCAAAAGCGCATCGTACACCTTAGCAAGCCCCAGCCAAACGAAGATGACAAAACCACTGCGATAGGGTTCTGGAAGCATTTTGTAAAGGTCGTCCAAATTTAATAGAATGAGCATGAATAGCAATCCGGAAACAATATATAGCGTCAGGGAACTGCGTTGATACAATGCTGCAAGGGCAGGCTTGTCCCTTTTGTTCAATAGCTCCGCCGTCAACGGATAGGTAATCTGGTGCATCGACCGGGATGGCACGGCGATGACCATGGCTATAAAGCCGGCTACGCTGTAGTAAGCCACGTTTTCAATTTCTATGAATTGGTTGATCATCACCTTATCTATCTCCAGCAGTACTATGGCTGCGGAACCTCCTAAGATAATTAGAGCGGAATACACCAGGATATTCCTCGTATTCTTCGGAAAATCAAAGACCAATCGGGGCCTGCGAATACTAAAAGCGTAAACGGCCATAATAAGCGTACGCAACAAATAGATACCGACCGCAATAGGGATAAAAGCTTCTACGAAAATCAAATCGAAATATAGAAGGAACAATAGCAAGGTAACCCCGACCCTTGAAAAAATCTCTTTCATAAAGTTACCGAAAACGGACCGCATCCGTACTCTGGCCCAAGCGTAAAAGACTTCGAAATAGGCCATGGCCATACCAATCCAAAAAATAGGCCAGATATACTCTTTTACAATCGGGTTTTCTTTGGATAAAAAATTGCCTATGGCTTCATGGGCTACAAATGTCAAACCGGCGACGGGGAGAATTAGGACGACGGGAAGAAAAAGCATCAGGGTCAAAAAACCGTCCGTGGTTCTGTCATCTTTAAAACTGCTGTAAAATTTAATTAAACTGTTCGGAACCCCAAAGGCTAAAACGGGCATTAACACCATTGCGGCGGAAAGCACCACGTTGACCAGTCCGTAATATTCATCGGACATGAAATTGGTGTATAAAAAAAGTACGTTGATCGCTCCCACCCCAAAGCCAAGGTAGGTCACGAGGGTATTGTTCAAGGATTGTTTAAGGACTACACCCATTTGGGAACTTTTCTTACTGAGATTTTACCCAGAGAGCTATGTGAAATTATCAAACTTTTTGTCTTCATGAAGGTGTATGTAAATTCAATCTTCCCCCGTCGCATTCAGATATATCTTAAACCACACTAGGAAAACATTACGATTTTCAAATAATATTCGCTAACTCCTCGGTTAGCGCCCTTCGGCTATATTTTTCAATGCTTTTTGCCTTCGAATACAAATTTTCTTTCTTGAAACTGGCGTACCAGTCCAAAACTGTTTTTTTTAGTCCCTCGTGGGAATCGTAATCGAAAATGGCACCGGTTTGGGTTTCGGCAATAATTTTTCCCGCCTCCCAGTTTTTAGGGCCCAGGGCTAAAATAGGACGCTTTGCGGCCATGTACTCGAAAAGTTTTCCGGGGATGATGCCTTTCGTTTCTTCGGAGTCGATTTCGACCAACAGCAAAACCTGCGATTTTTGCTGTCGGCGCTGTGCCTCTGCATGTGATCCGTAACCCCGCATTTTGATGTACGGTCCGAGTTCGAAGCGGTAGAGGCTGTCCATGACGTCCTTGCTCACGACACCCATAAATTCCAGCTGCAGGTCAGCACGGAAGACGGAGTTCTCGGAGGCGATCTGGGAGAGCGCCTTCCACAAGTTTTTCGGGTTTCTGCCCGTTAGCAGGGATCCGATATGGGAGATGGTAAAGTCATTATCCAAATGGGCGCCGCCTTCGTAGTCGGAATCATGGCCGTTGGTTATGACGGTGATAGGCTTTACTGTAATGTGTTGGAATTCCCTTTGGGTCGCCGGGCTGGTAACGATTATATGATCGGCCTGGTTCAGGACCGAACTTTCCAATACCTTGTGTTTTTTTTTACTGGATGCGGTAAGTTTCAATTTTTTATGGTAGCCGATGGATGTCCAGGGATCCCGGAAATCCGCCAGCCATCGCACTCCTTTTTCCGCTTTCAATTGCCGTCCGATCAAATGAACGCTATGTGGCGGCCCAGTGGTGATGACGGTATCGATGTCCTCTTTATCCAATACCTCGGATAAAAACCGCACAGAGGGCTTTATCCAATATTTTCGGGCATCGGGTATAAAAAAATTGCCCCTGATCCATAGCATCGCCTTCTCCAAAACGGATTGGTTCTTGGCCTGTATAATGCCCGAACTAATGCGCTTTGTTTTTTTGGAGGATAGTAATTTGGCCAGACCATAAGGTTCGAACAAGGGCTGTTTGTAAACGGCAATGTCTTTTGGGATTTCCTTTTCCAAAGATGGATCCTCGATGGGATAATGGGGATTTTCAGGAACATACACTACGGGTTCTATCCCGAAATCCCGAAGATATTTCACGAACTTCAACCACCGCTGAACACCGGGCCCGCCCGCGGGAGGCCAATAGTAGGTGATGATTAAAACTTTCTTCATGAAAATAAGTTTAATAACCAGACAATTGTCAAAGAAAATCTTTGTTTGAAAAATTTAAGGTTCAAATATGCTGTTGGCACTTAAACCTTAGACCATTCGGTGCTAAGCCTTTTCATCCTTGCGGGACCGGTAAAACGTAAACCCGATTCCCCCGAAAAGAATCAACCCGAATACTATCGAACTGGCCAAGGTAATCTGACTTCCGGTTTTGATTACTTCAGGTTCGAACTTAAATTCTATGGTATGTTGGCCCGAAGGCACTTGTAGGGCGCGCAAGGTGTAATCGACCCGAAAATGATCTTTGGGTTGTCGGTCGATATAGGCGTTCCATCCTTGGGCATAATACATTTCTGAAAAGACGGCCACTCCGTTGTCATCATTTTTGGAAGTATAGGTCAGATGATTGGGGACATAATCCGTCAAGACAATGCTGCTCAGGGAGTCCACATTAAATTCGGAACCGGCAACGTCTTGTAGCATCTCGGTTGTAGCAACCGCTACAGTTTTCGTCTGCAAGGTATCCAAAGACTGTATTTCCGCATCTGCATTTTCGACTTTGACAAGTTTTTCTATGAACCAGGCATTGCCGTTCGCTTCGGGATTTACTGCAGGATAGGCTTGCCCCTTTTCATCCTGCTGCACGACATATTTGACATTTAGCATGTTGAGTACGCCCATGTTGCCTTTATAAATATGGAAACTGAACAGGTCTTCTAAGCGCGCCGGTTTTGCCGCATGATACCCGCCGATAGACTGGTGGTAGTAAGAGACACGTGCCCCATTGAGACCCTCGGACGGATCGTAGACCCTAAAAATACTTTTGTCCTTATTAATCTGTTGGTCTAAAGGCAATTCGGGAAAAGGTTGCAACATTTTCCGTTTCGCCACGAAATCGTTGTTATCGACGTATCGTTTATCCACGCCCACTAAATCGGCAATAATCAACACTCCTAAAGCGATAATGGCACTATTGGACTTCAGCGTATCCTTTATAAAAAACCAAAGGGCAAGCGCTGCCAAAAAGATGTAAATAAGGGAACGGAAAAGGTCACTATTGTACACCGCCTTTCGATCGGCCTGGATGAGGGAAACCAATTCATCGCCGTAATTCTTTTTCAGGAAGGCATCGTTCGGACCTTCAAAACTGAACATCCCTTTGAAAAGGAATAGGCAGACGCCCAATCCGAGGACGATGAAAAAGGAAATTTTCAGTGATTTAATTTTATCCGATTTTTCTACAGATGCACTAAAAATTTCCCTTAGCGCCAAAATTGCCAAGATGGGGACACAAAGTTCAAGAACAATCTGTGCCGAAGAAACCGCCCGGAACTTATCGTACAGCGGAAAGTAATCGATCATAAAATCGGTCAATAGGCTAAAATTCTTGCCCCACGAAAGAAAAAGTGACAATAGAGTACCCCCCAAAAGCCACCATTTGGCCCTTCCCTTTACCATAATCAATCCAAGAATAAAAAGGAAAAAAATAATGGCTCCAATATATGCCGGGGCGGAAGTACCGGGTTGGTCGGCCCAATACAAAGGCAGGGCACTGGAAAAACTCAGTGCCTGACTGCGGGAAATGCCCTGATCGATCAAGAAATCATAGCTTTTGGAATTCTCCCCAAGGTCTTCGCTACTAGATCCACCAAAAAGTCGTGGAACAAATAAGTTCAAGGATTCCGTGATACCATAGCTCCACTGGGTAATGTATTCCTTTTCGAGTCCGTCTGTATTTCCTTTGGTCGAGCCATCCGGATTTATGGTGAGGTCCGATTTTCCACGGGTACTCCAATCCGCATACTCCTTGGTAGCCATCAGGGGGGTCGCATTGGCGGCGATACCCAATCCTACGGCAACCAAAAGCAATCCCACTGCTGAGAAATATTCTTTTAAGGTTTTCCTACGGAGGGCATCCACCAGATAGGCCACGCCCAAGACCAGAACCAGCAACATAAAGTAATAGGTCATCTGATAGTGGTTGGCCCTGATTTCCAAAGCCATGGCGATAGCGGTCAGTAAAAACCCCCATAAATATTTTTTTCGAAAGACCAGGATGATCCCTCCCAAAAGCATCGGCAAGTAGGCCAGGGCGTGAGCCTTCGCATTATGACCTACACCTAAAATAATAATGAGATAGGTGGAAAAACCAAAGGCCAGGGCCCCTAATATGGCCAATCGAAAATCGACCTTCATACAGCAAAGAAGGATGTAAAATCCAACAAAATAAAGAAAGACATAATCCGCCGGACGCGGCAAAAATCGAATAAACAGATCCAGTTTCTTTACATAATCATGGGGATAGTAGGCACCCAATTGATAGGTAGGCATCCCTCCAAAGGCGGAGTTCGTCCAGTAGGGTTCGTCGCCGGTCTTCTTCCGGAAATCGACTTGCTCTTTGGCCATCCCCGTAAACTGCTCGATATCGGATTGCTTAATGACCTTACCTTGAAGTACTGGGTAAAAATAGGCCAGGGCGGCAATGACAAAGAAAACGATAACGAAAAAATGAATGAAAAATGCCTTTAATCCCTTTTGCATACCTATAATTAGTGGGTTGAGTACTTCGGGCACTTAACAATCCAGAACTTTAAGTGACGGGAGTATAAAGGCAAAACTAATCAATTTCCTCAAAATCGATGTAGTCACCGACTGTATTGGAAGAATCGTTCTTTGAAGTATTCTTTTTGGAAGGTTTTTTGTCGATAATCACATCGCCAACTCGTTCTTCATTACGCTGATTTTGCTGGGCAAACTCCCCGAATTTTTCCTTAAAATGTTCCTCTGTCTTTTTGGCGGCGTAGCCAAAAATCTTTGGGGCGAATAGTTGCACCAATATCTTCAATCCGTAGTAAATCAGAAGAATTACAAGAATTGTCTTTAATAATACCATAATAATCGGTTATTGATATATCAAAAATACGATTTTAACGTTGTACTGATAACGGAGAAACGCTAAAATAATGGTAAAAACGGTTTCCTGTAGGCAATTGCAGTCGCGGTGAGCCGTAGCAAATAAAAAATTCAACCTTCACAATCAATGAAACATTCTCTTTTAATAATCGCATTCGTCCTACCCCTGACGGCCTTCGCCCAATACACCGACGTAATCAATTCGAACCGGCCCGGACTATCGGTCAGTGCCTATGCCGTTGGGAAGAATGTGATACAGTTGGAAGCGGGACTTTTCTACGAACAGAGCGACCACTCACTTTTGAACACCGAAAGCAACATCTGGGGCACCGATATCTCCTTGCGCTACGGCCTGCTCTTCGAACAATTGGAGCTCAATTACGAAGGCAGCTATCAAAATCAAAACATCACTTTGATCAACTTTGGAACCTCCGAAAGTCTCACGGACTTTTCAAGAAACCGAGTCGGACTGAAATATTTGATCTACGACAGGTACAAATCCGAAGAGCGCAATAAGGTGAATCTTTACAGCTGGCGGGCGAACAATGTTTTTCAATTTAAGAATTTGATTCCCTCCGTTTCTATTTATGGTGGGGCCACTTTCAATTTGGGAGACAATCCGTTTTATATCGGCGACCCCAGTGTTTCCTATCGAGGAATGGTGGCGACACAAAGCAAACTCACGCCGAGGTTCGTGCTGATAACCAACATCGCTTACGACCGTATCAGCACCGATTTTCCTGAATTAAGCTATTTGGTATCGCTATCCCATGCCTTTCGAAATCCAAAATGGAGCGCGTTCTTGGAGAATCAAGGTATTCAAAGCGACCGATATTCAGATGTTCTACTCCGTGGCGGTGTGGCACATTTGCTGACCGAAGACCTTCAAGTGGATTTTAATCTGGGTGCCAGTTTTAAGAACACCCCTTCCCGGATCTTCGTAACCATGGGTGCATCGTACCGCTTCGATCTGCACAACGACAAAGCATTAGCCATCGACGATCAAGATGCGGACGGTAATGGCGGGGCGATCCAGAAAAATGCCATGAAAAGAAACAAACGAGGGAATAGAGAAGATGGTATGGGGGCGGAGGATATTGATTTAGGACCTTCAAAAAAGCAATTGAAAAAAATGAGGAAGGCGGAGAAAAAGAAGCGGGAGGATAGTGGGGAGATTGAATTTTGAACATGGGGTGCACTATTTATCCTTTTGTTTTCGTTCCTTCCCCATTAATACCTAATATTGAAGACACAAAATTCACTGCATGATTACCTTAAAGGAAGCAACATCAAAAGCTGAAATCAAACAGTTCGTAAAGTTTCCCTTTACCCTTTACAAAGGCTCTCCCTATTGGGTGCCGCCACTGATTTCCGATGAGATGGATACTTTTGACAAAGAGAAAAATCCCGCATTCAAAACCGCCCGCATGTGGCTTTTCCTAGCGTATAAAAACAATGAAATCGTGGGGCGTGTTGCAGCCATTATCAACACGCTGGAAGTCGAGCAACAAAACATTAAAAAAATGAGATTCGGTTGGTGCGATTTTATCGATGATTACGAGGCTTCTAAAGCCTTGTTCAATAAGGTCATCGAACTCGCCAAAACCGAACAGATGGATCACGTCGAAGGTCCGATAGGCTTTTCAAATCTTGACAAAGTTGGTGTATTGACCGAGGGCTTTGACAGCCTAGGTACCATGGTCACATGGTATAATCATCCGTATTACCAATCCCATTATGAGCGGCTGGGCCTTACAGTAGAAAAGGAGTATGTTGAGAATACGTTACCGACGAAAAAGGCGGATCCGTCATTCTTTGCACGCATCAATGAACTGGTCAAAAAGCGGTATTCGCTTCGGGAAGTCAATGTAAAAAACAAAAAGGAATTACTTCGTTGGGTAGACCCCATGTTCGACCTTCTGGACCTTACCTATAGTGGTTTGGCCTCCTACGCCCCGATTTCGAGCGAGCAGCGGGAGTACATTAAAAACCGCTTTATGAGCTTCGTAGATCCGGAATTTATCAAGTTTGTGGTAGATAAAGACGACAAGCTAGTCGCCTTTGCGGTAGTATTGCCGTCTTTTGCGCAAGCCCTACAAAAGGCCAAAGGCAAGCTCTTCCCGTTCGGATGGTATTATTTGCTGAAGGCTCGCAAAAATTGCACACGCGCTATTTTCTATCTTATCGGCGTTCACCCCGATTATCAGAACAAAGGCGTGACCGCCATTATCTTCAACCAGTATTACAAAACCTTCAATAAAAGGGGAATTACAACGGGTATTCGAACACCGGAACTAAGTGACAATACCGCAGCGCGTCAGATTTGGAAGCACGTGCAGCCGACTGTTCATAAGCGGAGGTGTACGTACCGCATGGAAGTTTCATGATGGACCTCGACCTATATACCTATGCGGTAAATTCCAAATATCAAATCTCAAATAAAATTAGGTTTACCTAGTACTATCGACCCGTGCCGGTTCGAAAAATAGTCAATGAAACCCTCAATAAATTTGGATTAATAAAATTGGAATTTGGAACTTTACATTTTTGGTATTTGAGAAAATCTCAGATTTCGTCTCACTCCCCCATCGCAGCAGCAACGGCAGCTGACAACTTTTTGTACGTACCGTTTTCCAGTCTGTCTCGAATCGCGGAGAAGGCGACCAAGGTCTCCTCGATGTCTTGCATAGTATGCGTTGCAGTGGGAATCATACGAAGTAAAATCAGCCCTTTAGGTATAACTGGATAAACAACTATGGAACAAAATATTCCGTGGTTTTCACGTAAATCCTTTACCAAGGCCATCGCTTCGGGAATGCTTCCGTTCAGGTAGACAGGAGTGACACAAGTGTTCGTATCCCCGATATTGAATCCCTTGTCTTTGAGTCCATTTTGGAGGGCGTTTACATTTTCCCACAGTTTTGCCTTAAGTTCGGGTTGGGTCCGTAACATATCCAGCCTTTTAAGGGCACCCTTCACATATATCATAGGTAGGGATTTGGCGAACATCTGCGAGCGTAGGTTGTATTTCAGATAGTCGATAATCTGTTTGTCAGCGGCCAAAAAGGCCCCGATACCGGCCATTGATTTGGCGAAAGTGGCAAAGTAGACGTCAATACCGTCTTGAACACCTTGCTCCTCACCTGTTCCTGCGCCTGTTTTTCCCAAAGTGCCGAATCCGTGAGCATCATCGACCAATAACCTGAAGGTGAATTTCTTTTTTAGTGCGATGATTTCCTTAAGTTTTCCCTGTTCACCTCGCATACCGAATACCCCTTCCGAGATTACCAAAATGCCTCCTCCGGTCTGCTCTGCCATCTTCGTAGCCCGATCTAAATTCTTTTCGAGACTTTCCATGTCGTTATGAACGAACGTGAAACGTTTGCCCATGTGCAAGCGAACCCCATCGATGATGCAGGCGTGCGAATCAACATCGTAAACAATAATATCGTCTTTCGATACCAATGCATCGATTGCCGACAGAATACCTTGATAGCCAAAGTTCAGCAAGTAGGCGGACTCCTTTTTCACGAAATCGGCCAACTCTTGTTCCAATTGTTCATGAAATTCCGTATGGCCACTCATCATACGAGCCCCCATCGGATACGCAGAACCGTACTCGGCGGCTACCTCACCATCTATTTTTTTGATTTCGGGCAAATTCGCCAGACCTAGATAATCGTTGATACTCCAGGTAATCACTTCTTTGCCCTGAAATTTCATTCTGTTCGAAATCGGGCCCTCAAGCTTGGGAAAAACAAAATAGCCTTCCGCCTGCGACGCCCATTTGCCCAACGGGCCTTTATTTTCCAATATTCTGTCGAATAGATCTTGCATTGATTTTCACTTATGATTCGTTTGCAAAAGTAAGCGTTTATAGGGAATATTTGGGAAATTTTTATCCCCAAAAAAAAAGCGACGGTGTTGATAACCGTCGCTCTTTTGTTTTCTGCATTTAAAGAACTATTCCTTAATATACTGTATTTCTTGAGTTTTCTCAACAGGTTCGGTATCAAGAAAACCTTGGTCTTCCATCCATTGATCGCTGTAGATTTTACTCATGTAACGTGATCCGTGATCTGGGAAGATGACCACCACGTTATCGTCCGCACCAAATTCGCCGCGTTCGTTGAGCTGTTTTATAGCTTGAATGGCGGCACCACTGGTATAACCTGCAAATATACCTTCGGTTTGTGCTATTTCACGGGCGGTATGGGCACTTTCGGAATCGGTCACCTTGATGAACTCATCGATAAGTTCAAATTCCGTTGCACCTGGAATCAGGTTTTTGCCCAATCCCTCGATACGATAAGGATAAACCTCCTTAGCATCGAATTTTCCGGTTTCGTGATATTTTTTCAGAACAGACCCGTAGGCATCGACACCTATGACCTTTATATCCGGGTTTTGTTCTTTCAGATATTTGGCCGTTCCGGAAATTGTTCCACCTGTACCGCTACAAGCAACCAGATGGGTGATATGCCCATTGGTCTGCTCCCATATTTCCGGGCCGGTACTGACATAATGGGCCTCTATGTTCAGTTCGTTGAAATATTGGTTAATATAAATCGATCCCTCTGTCTCTTCATGCAGTCTTTTGGCCACCTCATAGTAAGATCTTGGGTCATCGGCGCTGACGTGCGCCGGACAGACATACACCGTAGCGCCCATCGAGCGTAACATGTTTATTTTATCGGTAGAGGATTTAGAACTTACGGCCAAAATACAATCATAACCCTTGATGATGCTGACCATGGCGATACTGAAACCGGTATTGCCCGAAGTGGTCTCGATAATGGTGCTTCCCTCGGTCAAAATACCCTTACGTTCAGCCTCTTCAATTATATACATCGCGATACGGTCTTTCGAGGAGTGACCGGGATTAAAGGCTTCGACCTTGGCAAAGAAGTTGCCGGCAAAGCCTTTAGTGATTTTATTGAGTTTGACGAGGGGCGTATTTCCTATGAGTTCTAGGACGTTGTTATAAGCGTTTATCTTATGTGCCATACAGAATGTCTGGTTTTGGAATCCCCTAAAATAGCTAGAGTTTGGTCAATTCTTACTGCAAAATTACTAATTATTTTGGAAAGCTTGCTTCTGAAACGGGAAAAAACGCCACTTGCGCTATGTGCTGTGCGCTGCACGCCATTCTCGGATACCGAAAATTGCGTATAGCTTACGACGCTGAGTTCTGAGCACAACCTCAAATCTTCCCTTCCAGATCCAATAAAAATGCATATTCCTTGGCTACTTCCTTCAAGGCTTCAAACCGCCCGGAAGCCCCGCCATGACCGGCATCCATATTTATATCGAAGAGCAGCTGATTGGTATCGGTCTTGACCTCGCGCAGTTTGGCCACCCATTTTGCGGGCTCGAAATACTGGACTTGCGAATCGTGCAGCCCCGTAGTTACCAACATATTCGGATAGGATTGTGCCTTGACCTGATCATAGGGCGAATACGATTTCATATAGTCATACGATTCCTTTTCATTGGGGTTGCCCCATTCATCGTACTCACCTGTAGTCAAGGGAATCGAATCATCGAGCATTGTAGTAACCACGTCTACAAAGGGTACCGCGGCAATAATTCCATTGTATATTTCGGGTGCAATGTTCACGACGGCGCCCATCAAAAGTCCACCGGCAGAACCGCCCATGGCATACAAATGATCACCACTGGTATAGCCTTCCGTAATCAAATATTTGGAGCAATCCACAAAATCGGTGAACGTATTCTTCTTTTTCAACAATTTACCGTCTTCATACCAGGGTCTGCCCAGATACTGCCCCCCCCTAATATGCGCGAGCACATACACAAAGCCCCTGTCCAAAAGGCTCAAACGGACCGTAGAAAAATAAGGGTCGATGGTGGCGCCATAAGATCCGTAGGCATATTGTAAAACCGGGGTGTCTTTGCCCAATTTTGTATCCTTATGGTATACGACAGACATGGGTACTTTCACGCCATCCCGCGCCGTGGCCCATATACGTTTCTCCACATAATTGTTCTTGTCGAACTTACCGCCAAGTACTTCCTGTTCTTTCTTAACTTCCTTTTCTTTCGTACGCATATTAAAATCGATGACTGAAGTCGGGGTAGCCATGGAAGTATACCCATATCGTAGCGTCTCGGTATCGAAGTCCGGATTTTGGCCGACGCCCGCTGTGTAAGTCTCGCTGTCAAAGGGCAGATAATAACTATCCGAACCGTCCCATCTGACAATCTTGATTTTGTTGAGTCCGTTTTCACGTTCTGAAAGCACATAATACTCCTTGAAAATATCGATGTCCTCCAAAAGAACATCCTTTCTATGCGGAATAAACTCCTCCCATTTATCCGAAGCCGTTTGCGCCTCACCGACTTGCATCAATTTAAAATTGGTCGCGCCATCCTTATTGGTCAGTACATAAAAATGGTCGTCATAATGCGAAATACTGTATTCAAGACCCCTTGTTCTGGGCGAGAACATTTTGAATTCCCCGTCTGGCTGGTCGGCACGTATGACCTGATATTCAGAAGTTAAGGTGCTGTACGAACCAATAACAATGTATTTCTTTGATTTGGTTTTGTAGACAAACGTTCCGAAGGTATCATCCTTTTCATGAAAAATCAGTTCGTCATCTTCAGAAGAAGTACCTAGTTTGTGCTTGTAGATTTTATCCGATCGCAGGGTTATCGGATCCTTTTTGCTGTAAAACAGAGTTGTATTATCGTCCGCCCAGACCGAGCCACCGGTCGTATTCTCTATCCTATCTTCATAAATTTCCCCGTTCCGTAAATTTTTTATTTGGATGTGATACTGCCTTCTAGAAACCGTATCCACACCGAAAGCGGCCAGCGTATTATCGGGGCTCACAGCGATGCCCCCGATACTGAAATAATCGTGCCCCTCGGCCATTTCGTTACCGTTGAACATAATTTCCTCCTTCGCCTCTAAACTTTCCTTTTTTCGGGAATAGATGGGATATTCCTTTCCCGTCTCATAACGGGTAATATACCAGTAACCTTCCTGTTTATAGGGTACCGACTCATCATCCTCCTTAATTCGGGATTTCATTTCGGCAAAAAGGGAATCCTGAAAAATCTTGGTATGCGCGGTCAATGTATTGTAGTACGCATTTTCCGCTTCAAGATGGGAGATGACCTCGGGGTTTTCCCTATCCTTCATCCAATAATAATCATCTACCCTGATATCGCCGTGCTTTTCCAGTTTTTCGGGAATCTTTTGAGCTACGGGCGCGGTAACTTCCTTCATAGTATTTTCTTGGCTGTACATTGAGCCGGCAAATGTAAAGAATAGCGCCAAGATTGTTTTGTATTTAATGGATATGTTCATCTTTGACACTTTTCGTTGGATTGTAAAACGGCCTTTCGCCATTTACCATAGGCTATACGCCTTTCGCCTTGGGGCTTTAAATGACCATTAAGAGTATTGCGATACGCGTACGAAGGTAAAGCGATAGACGTATAGCCCTAATCAACCGACAATTTAGTAAATTTGGACACATAAATTTAAAAAATAGGATTATGTTCGGAGATATGATGGGAATGATGGGGAAACTCAAGGAAACCCAAGAAAAGGTGGCCGCTACCAAAAAACGATTGGATACAGTTCTGTTGGATGAAAGTTCTGCGGAAGGTCTCGTAAAGGTTACCATAACCGCCAATCGAAAAGTGAAGGAAATCAAAATTGACGAAAGTTTACTGGAGGATAGGGAACAATTGGAGGATTACCTGATACTGACCCTTAATAAAGCCATCGAAAAAGCGACCCAGGTAAACGAAACTGAACTGGCCGCTGTCGCTAAAGAGGGAATGCCCAATATTCCCGGGATGGATGCGCTCTATGGCAAATAACTAGTACAAGCTACAACAACGATAGTTTCTATCGCCTGTTTTCCTATTTTTATCGGCTGAACTTATTTTGCTATGACTATCACACAATTGCAGTACGTACTGGCCGTTGCCGAGTACCGGAACTTTACCTTGGCGGCCGAAAAAAGCTTTGTGACCCAACCGACCTTAAGCATGCAGGTGCAAAAGCTGGAAGATGAGCTGGATGTATTGATTTTTGATCGCGGCAAAAAACCGATAGCCATTACCGAGGTAGGCAAAAAAATCGTTGCACAGGCCCAAAATATTGTGAACGAGGCCCACCGCATCAAAGATGTAGTAGACCAGGAAAAGGGATTCATCGGTGGCGATTTCAAGCTCGGAATCATCCCTACGGTCATGCCTACCCTACTGCCCATGTTCCTAAAAACCTTCATTAACAGATATCCCAAAGTAAACCTGATAATCAAGGAACAAAATACCGAGAGCCTTATCCGCAACTTGCAAGACGGCCATTTAGATGCCGCCATTGCCGCAACACCCCTCGAAATCGAGTATATTAGGGAACGCCCCCTGTATTATGAACCTTTCGTCGGCTATGTGCCGAAAAACCATCGGTTGGCAAAGGCGCAAAAAATAAACCCAAAAGACCTTGACATCAACGACATACTGCTCTTAAGGGACGGCCATTGTTTTCGTGAGGGGATTATCAACCTTTGCGAGGTTCCGCAGAATTTTGAAAATGCAAATTTCCATCTGCAAAGTGGCAGTTTCGAAACCTTGGTCAACTTGGCCGACGAGGGTTTGGGAATGACACTTTTGCCATTTTTAAATACGCTGGTACTTGATGATGAAAAGAAAAAAAATCTACGGTATTTCGAGAACCCCTCCCCTGCTCGGGAAGTCAGCCTTATCTATCATAAAAGTGAGCTGAAAATACAGATTACGGAAGCCTTGAAGGATGTAATATCGGCGATTGTAAGAGGTGCAATCGCTTTTCAAGACGTGAAAATCATCAGTCCAATAAGCAAAAATTAAAAAGCCCCTCGAAAATCGAAGGGCGGTTAGATTAAGCTTTTATGTAAACGAGGCTGTTTTGAAGTTCCGGTTTGTCCGTTATGAACTGTTTTAACCAGCTTTTGAGTTCTTCGATTTCCTCGGGAAGCAATCTTGAAATCGCTTTTTCCAGTTCCTTGCAAAATAGTTTTACATCAAAACTGACTTTTTTGAGTACCGTTTTAGAGTACTCAAGCATGCTGCTAGCCATATTCAAAATGTTTAATTAATTAGGTTGTTATGAGTATATCTCATGCATAAAGTTAAACAATAAAGCCTGAAATATGTTGTAGACGTCTAGTTAAAAGTTCGCCAAAGTCTTGTTAAACGCCCTATCTTTGGTATTCCAAACGAATAAAAAACAATGAAAAAAATTGTATTCGGTTGCACCGTCCTATTATTTTTATTTGGATGTGCGAGTGCTAAGAGAACCCTACAACGTTCGACCAAAACCATTCTGGAATCACCATTTTTCGATAATCAATTTACGGGATTTCTATTGCTTGATGCCGACTCGAACGATACGCTCTACCACCTCAATAGCACCAAATATTTTACCCCGGCGAGCAATACCAAGATTTTCACCCTGTTTACGGCCCTCCAGTTTTTACCGGACAAAATTCCCGCGCTGAAGTATCTGATCGAAAACGACACCCTTTATATTGAAGGTACTGGAGACCCCTCTTTTTTACATCCCTATTTTAAGGATAGCACAGCGTTAAACTTCTTGCGCGGACATAAAAATATTGCTCTTTATCTCAACAATTTTGAAGAAGATAAGTTCGGTCCCGGATGGTCTTGGGCCGATTATGAATATTATTACCAGCCCGAAAGAAGTCCGTTGCCCCTCTACGGCAACGTAGCGACCCTACATAATACGGATGTACTGAAGGTGGCCCCATCTTATCTTCTGAACAAAGTGGTTCCAATCAATTATAAGCTACAACGAGAACCTGAGAAAAACGTTTTCTATTTTGGGAAATTCCGCAAAGACACCGTTGAGATTCCCTATAAAACGGATTCCACCTTAACAAGGATGCTTTTGCAGGATGTATTGGGGAAAAAGATCCGGATAGCCGACCATATGCCTATTGGGGAAAAGCAGGTTTTATACAGCCTTCCCTCCGACTCCCTCTACCGGCGGATGATGCACGTAAGCGATAATATGGTTGCGGAGCAACTTTTATTGCTGGCCTCCTCCACCCTGTCCGACACGCTTAATGGCGGAAAGGTGCGGGACTCCGTCTTGAACAATCAACTTTCCGATCTTAAACAAACACCCCAATGGGTCGATGGATCGGGCCTGTCACGATATAACCTATTTACTCCGGAATCCATAGTACACGTACTGCATAAATTGTACAAGAAAATACCGAAAGAACGCCTTTTTGATATCTTCCCTACCGGAGGCGTTTCCGGAACCCTGGAGCGCTGGTACCCCGGTGATCCAGAGCCCTACCTCCACGCCAAGACCGGAAGTTTGGGTAACGTACATTGCGTGAGCGGCTATCTGGTAACAAAATCCGGAAAGACCCTGATCTTCAGTTTTATGAACAACCATTTTCGCCACCCCAGCTCGGAAGTGAAAAAAAGGATGCAGGATATTTTTGAGGAGATTCGGGATACTTATTGAGGTAGAAGGGACTACATGGTATTCCAAAAAGATTGAATTTGCAATGGAGATACCCTCATATGGGTAAAATTGCTATTTTAAATTATCTTTGAGATTGAAGAACTTGATTATGAAAAAACGATTCCTATTCGCCATACTCCTCCAATTCGCCACCGTTACGGTATTTGCGCAATCCGAAAAACTTCCTCGCATTGCCATTGCCGGCCTCGGCATAGAATCGAGCACGTTCTCCCCTGCCCAATCGACTGAAGAAGCCTTTCACGCCAGAACGGGAGATTCCATTTTTAGCAGGTACCCTTTTATGACGGCGGGTTCAAACGAGAGAACACGCGCGGAATGGGTACCCATATTGGTGGGGAAATCCCTGCCGGGTGGTATCGTTACCCGGGAGGCCTATGAGTCGCTTACGGGGCAAATCTTAAAAATGCTTGAGGAAAATGGACCGTATGACGGACTTTTTTTTGACATCCATGGGGCGATGAGCGTGGTGGGTCTCGATGACCCGGAAGGGGATTTGATCAAGCGCATCCGTGAAGTCATCGGTACGGAACCTTTGATTTCTACTTCGATGGATTTGCACGGCAATGTATCCGAACGTTTGGCAAAGCACTCCGACCTGATTACGTGTTATCGCATGGCGCCCCATGAAGATGCCAACGAATCTAGACAACGCGCGGTTGATAATCTATTGGATCGCCTTGAAAGTGGAAAAGGAAAACCGAAATACAAGGCGTATGTTCCCGTCCCCATTCTGCTGCCCGGCGAGATGACAAGTACCCGTATCGAACCGGGGAAAAGTCTGTATGCCGAAGTTCCAAACGTCGCGAATCAAGAGGGTGTGATCGATGCCGCGATTTGGATTGGCTATGCCTGGGCTGATGAACCGCGCAACCATGCGGTAGTTATGGTCACAGGAGACGACAAGGAAAAAGTGGAAAATGGCGCGGAAAGACTGGCGGAAAGCTTTTGGGATGTACGAGAATCTTTTGAGTTCGTGGCACCGGTCGCGCCGCTCAACGAAAGTCTGGACATGGCCCTTGCCAGTGATAAAAAGCCATTTATGATTAGTGACATGGGTGATAACCCGACGGCAGGCGGCGCTGGCGATGTTACTTGGACCTTAGCAAAAATTCTGGCCCGGCCGGAATTCAAGTCCGAACAAGGACCTTCATTGATCTATGCCTCATTGCCAGGACCTCAACTCATCAAAGAAGCCGTCAAAGTCGGGGTCGGTGGAAAAGTCAGCGCTCCGGTCGGTGCCGAAGTTGACGACCGATTTGCACCACCGATTCCATTATCCGGTACGGTTGAAGCCATCAAGCAAGGTGATGTCGATGCGGAAACCGAAGTGGTCGTAAAGGTCGGAAGCGTTCACGTCATCGTGACCAAAAAGCGGAAGCCCTATCACCATACAAGTGATTTCACAGATTTGGGACTGCAACCTAAAAAATCGGATATCATCGTGGTGAAAATCGGCTACCTCGTTCCCGAACTTTACGACATGCGTGGGGACTGGATTATGGCACTAACCCCCGGCGGCGTAGACCAAGATCTACAACGGCTTGGCTATAAACGAATCAAAAGACCCATGTTTCCTTTAGATAAAGACATGAAAGAACCAGATCTTAGTGCCAAGATGATACCGGCTTCGGATACCCTTTAGGGGTTAACAGTCAACAACGTCCGATCCATATCGATTCTGGAAAGCGGTTTGTCATAATGACCGATAATGGCCGTATGTTCCTTGGCCTGCATCCGGTCTTTAGAATTCGAAAAGGCCGAAAGTACGTAGACTTGGGTTTTCTTGCGCGCTTCCGAAATTTTGGCAAGTTGTTCCAAAAACTGCCATCCGCTCATTCCGGGCATAATCAAATCTAAAAAGATGATATGGGGTAATTCTTGTCCATCCTGTTTATTTTTATAGTAAGCTTGCAAAGCGATTTCCGCGGTATCAAAATCGAAGACTTTGGCGTTACTTCCAGATTGTTTTATCCGATATCGGGTTGCATATAGCGAAACCAGGTCATCGTCAATAATCCAAATAACTAAAGGCGTTTCAAAAACTTTTTTTCTCAATGGTGTACAAAATTTGGCAGGTTGGCTTTACTATAAATCGCAGCTTTTAAACAATATTTAACTAACGTCCGAATTTGCTTCTTATTGTATCAAACGGTAACCGCCTTGTTCAGATAGCGACGAAAAGGAAGTATTTCTTGGTACACTTCGATTACCTTATCCTGAAAATCAGAATCCATCACCTCTTTTTGCGTCACCTGTCGGGTCACTGCAAAACTCTTGTGATTCAGTAGCGCGATGTGTTTATGGTCGGCAGGATATCCCTTGGGAGAGGTCTTTAACGGATTGTCATCTATCAGGCCGCCAAACATTTTCCTAAAGGATTTTTTATCCAAAACCTTTTGAAAATCGTCACCATTATAATCAATCGCATCGCGGATACTTTTTAGCACTTTGGTACCGGGATGCCAATATCCACCGCCCATAAACGATTCGTTGGTACCGATATGGATATAAAAATCTCCAAATTTATTGGGATTGTCCAAGCCCGCCCCGAAATGGTTTTTATAGGTAGGTTTATTTGGATGGTACATCAGATTATTATTGATACGGTTCAGGGCCTTCTTTCCCGGTTTGGGTGTGTAGTCTTTATCGACTTTTTGTAGCTTGATATTCAATTCCTCGATCCAGGAGGCGAACCAATCCCGGTTTTCGTGATACCGTTTTCGGTTGTCATCCATCCAGTCTTTGGAGTTGTTCTTTTCAAGCTCACGGAGGAAATCGTATAGTTTATTGAAACTCATTTATTGGAGATTAATAGTTAATGGGAACACGCAATTGCGAGCCGTTTTTTGGCTCCGCCAAGAAAAGGCGTGGCAATCTGTTGAACTTGGTCAAGAAGGCGAAAAATGCGATACGCTGTGCTCACTCTGGTTCAAAAGATAAAAATCAAGTCGCCATTTGTGTTCCTGTTCAAAAGATGGCTTCGCTTCGCTCGCAATTTTAGAAACGATTATCCCCGTCCAGCAAATCACCTAATCCGCCTAAAATACTGCCTTCGCCTTTATCCTTTCCGCCCCTTGGGATGGAGGCCAGCACCCGACCGGCCAATCGACTAAAGGGCAAGGATTGAATATAAACGGTTCCGGGACCCCGTAAGGTAGCAAAGAAAAGGCCTTCCCCACCAAAAAGAGTATTTTTGATACCTCCCACAAACTCGATATCGTAATCGACCGTTTGGGTAAAGCCAACGATGCAGCCCGTGTCCACTTTTAAAACTTCGCCTTCGACCAATTGTTTCTTGGCCAAAGTACCTCCCGCATGTACGAACGCCAGTCCATCACCTTCCAATTTTTGCATGATAAAACCCTCGCCACCGAAAAGGCCGCGGCCTAATTTCTTTGAGAATTCAATACCTATGGACACGCCTTTTGCCGCGCATAGAAAAGCATCTTTCTGGCAGATAAACTTCCCTTGAACTTCCGAAAGGTCGATAGTTAAGATCTTTCCCGGATATGGTGAAGCGAAACTGATCTGCTTCTTGCCCTGCCCCGCGTTAAGAAAAGCAGTCATAAAAAGGCTTTCACCCGTCAGAACTCGTTTTCCGGCCGAAAAAATCTTGCCTAAAATTCCTTTTTCTTGATTGGAGCCGTCTCCAAAAATGGTATCCATATCAATACCGGAATCCATCATCATAAAACTCCCCGCCTCAGCGACCACCGCCTCGTTCGGGTCCAACTCAATTTCGACGTATTGCATTTCCTCGCCAAATATTTTGTAATCTATTTCGTGTGCGTTCATTTTGAAAAAAGTTTATAAGTTTATATGTTTAGGAGTTTATCAACAGAATATTGGTAGCGAAAATAAGATTTTGTTACAAAATAAATTCAAGGCATGTTGAAACTTTATGATCTAACCTTTAACCCTTACCGTCCACTCAAAATTAAAGGTTGAAACGACCACCCCGTCTTCGTTCACGCCGATGGACTTCATCCAAAAAGTCTGCCCCTCACCTGTTCCCACAGTCTCATCGATGGCTTCCTGAATCAAATGGCCATCCTCACAAGTAAACGTAATTCTCCCAGTAGCTTTTTTTGAAAAATTCGCATTGTTATTTTGAACAAGCATGGAAATCTTTTTCCCGCTCTCCCGTATTTGATTGATGACCATGGCTCCCGTACTCAGCTCCGCGGCCATGCCCTGAACCGCCCAGAACATCGAATTAAAAGGGTTCTGGTTTCGCCATCCGTACTTCACGGCAACCACACATTGCTGCTCGGTAATGGATTTCACTCTAACTCCGGTCCACCAAGCAGCAGGTAATTTAAAAAAAGTGAACTTGTTGAATTTTTGTGCTGTAACGCCCATTATGGTTTGTGGTTTCCTCAAAAGTAGCCAAAATTAACGAAGTTATAAATGTTAATATTTTACTAAATTACAGTACTTTGTTTTGCATAGTACCTTCTTTTAGATATATATTTGCATAAGAAACTAATATCCAATGGAAACTACTTTGACCAAACATGAGCGAAATCTAGCCGCGGCAATCCATGCCTCCACCTTTTCGAAATTCTTTATTCCCTTTGGAAATTTTATCATTCCATTGGTATTATGGACAGCCAATAAGGAGGAGTATCCGTTTGTGAACCAAAACGGAAAGCAGGCGCTGAACTTTCAAATCAGTCTACTACTCTACTCCATCGTACTTGGTTTTATAAGTATTCCTTTTTTTATAGGGTTCTTTCCCGACATTTTTGATATCGGGTTTTTCGGGTTCGACCGGCTGAATAATTACAACAATTTGAATATCCATTTTGATAGCGACAACTTTAATTTTAGATCCTGGTTGTTGCCTTTAGGTATTGCAGGATTGGTTCAGGGCACTTTATTTATCGTGAATATCGTCTATACCATTTTAGCGACAATCCGTACGAACGAAGGACAGGTATTCGAGTATCCAATAACCATTAAGTTTATTAAATAGTGGAAAAAGAACAGTGAAAAGTGAGCAGTGAACAGTGGAAAGTGGAAAGTGGAAAGTGGAAAGTGGATAAGAAATAACGGCAAGTAATCAGTAATTAATCCCATCGGGTTCTCATCACACCCCTTAAATCTAAACAGGAGTTTATTCATCAAATCGAAAAACGAACACCGAACTTAAATTCGGTACTAGCAGTCAATCTATGCAGGCAAAGGCCATACATCAAAAACCGCGTTCCCCCGATTCAGCGGAACTGCATAAAAAGCAAAAAGAAATTATGAACGTAGAAAATACAAAGGCACAAATGCGCAAAGGGGTGCTGGAATACTGCATTCTGGCCATTCTTAATGGAAAGGACAAGTATGCTTCCGAAATTCTGGATACCCTCAAAGACGCCAAGATGCTCGTAGTCGAGGGTACCATTTATCCCCTCTTGACCCGATTAAAAAATGCAGGCCTGCTCAGCTACCGCTGGGAGGAATCCACTTCGGGGCCGCCCAGAAAATACTATGCCTTGACGGAGACCGGTATTCTATTTTTGAAAGAACTGGACAACACCTGGGACGAACTGAGAACGGCCACCAATTTGGTGACACAGAATAAATAAGCTGGTAAAAACGTAAATCAATCAACAAATAGACCCTGTGCTTCGACCGCCCCCAGCATAAAAGTTCAGGAGAAAAGAATCAAAAAAATGAACAAGACAGTCAATATAAACCTCGCCAACAGGCTCTTTCATATCGATGAAGGGGCGTACCTAAAGATGCAGCGTTATCTGGAATCCGTAAAACGTTCTTTTGCGAACACGCCGGGAAGCGACGAGATTCTGGCCGATATAGAGGCCCGAATCGCCGAACTTTTTTATGAAAAATTGGAAAACGAGCGACAGGTCATTACCCAAAAAGAGGTGGACGAGGTCATCGCCGTCATGGGACAGCCCGAAGATTATATCGTCGACGAGGATATCTTCGAAGACGAGCCCCGATCGAATGAACGCACGGCCGAACCTAAAAGGTCAAGAAAACTCTATCGCGATACCGACCAGAAATATGTGGCCGGCGTTTCATCGGGATTGGCCCATTATTTCAATATAGATTCGCTATGGATCCGATTGTTATGGATTATTCTCACCATCGGTTCGAGCGGCGGATTCATTCTGATTTACGGTCTTCTCTGGCTTTTGGTACCCGAAGCGGTCACAACCTCCCAAAAGCTCGATATGCGGGGGGAGGATGTCAACATCAGCAATATAGAACGCAAGGTCAAGGAAGGCTTTGATGATGTTGCCCAAAAAATTAAGAGCGTCGATTACGAGGGGGTCGGGAACAGGGTAAAAAGCAGCGGCAAGACCTTTTTTGATACCGTAGGCGATGTCATCCTATTCCTCTTTAAAATTATCGGTAAATTCATAGGCATCCTGTTGATCATCATCGGTGCCTCGACGATTATCGGTCTCTTTATCGGTATGATTACGGTAGGCATCGCCGATGCGGTCAATATACCCGGCCTTAACCTATACCAAGTAGTCGATGCCAGTAATATGCCCATCTGGTTCGTATCACTGTTAGGCTTTTTTGCCATCGGTATTCCCTTTTTCTTCCTACTTTATTTAGGATTGAAAATTCTGGTCAACAACCTGAAATCCATTGGAAGCATTGCGAAATTCTCCCTACTCGGCCTGTGGTTGATATCGATAATACTGCTCATCGTCTTCGGTGTTCGGCAGGCGACCGCCCGGGCGTATTCCGATGTTGTGGAAAGTAAGGAACAACTGGTTTTTCAAGATCTGAACGACACCTTGAGCATTGATATCGCCTCGTATGACCGTGCCTATAGAAACAAACGAACGATAAAGATGGGCGATGGAAGAACCATTAGCCGCAACGAAGCAGGTGAAGAGGTCATTGTTCTTGACGATGTACAGGTCTATCTTGAAAAATCAAAAGATACCCTCGCCCACATCGAAATGATAAAGGAATCGGACGGTTCTTCATTCGATAGGGCCGAGGAACTGGCAACTGCTATTGTTTATGATTATGAAATAGAGGGCAACACCCTATTTTTGAACGATTTTATCACTACGCCGCGGGAAAATAGGATGATGGACCAAGAAATACGTGTCAATCTGATGCTTCCAGAGGGTACGGTACTGGATTTCAGGAACGAATCGAACTACCGTTGCTGGCGTTTCCATTTTGACAATGACAGGAATTTAGGAGGATGTGATTTACAGGAGTTTACATGGAAAATGGGTGCCGACGGTGAGCTGGAATGTCAGGGATGTCCCGAATCGGAAATAACGGATACCCCTGAAAAAAATAAAATTAGTATTAATAAGGATGGCGTGGATATCGATATTCAAGAGAATGGCGAATCTTTCAAACTTAAGATCAATAAAGAGGGCATCAACCTAAAAGCAAAGGAAAACGAGAATGACGGAGACAATGAAATCCATATTAATCGCGAAGGAATGGATATCGATTTGCAGGGGGAAGTGGATTCTTTGAATTAGCATCACCGAAATTTACGATCCAGCAACTAAATCCAACAATTCAAGACTAAAAACTATTAGAAAACAATCATAATAAACACCTTTACATCAATCGAAAAACAAGTAGTAATCAAAGCTGTACAAATTCTGGTAAATGCTAAAACCCTTAAAATTTCGGGGTATTAGATACGGAAACGAGTTCAGCATAAAACAAGCATCATGACAACTTTAGTACGTATTGCGGTAGCCGCATTGGTAGCCTTATTTTTATCTTCCTGCGGATTCGACATCAACCTTGGGGACTTCACGACCGGCAAAAAAGGAAACGGCAAAATAGTAACCGAAACCCGTGAAATTACCGAGGATTTTACCGAGGTCTCCGCTTCGGAAGGCCTAATGGTCTATGTAACCCAAGCCAATGACTTTAATATCGAGGTCGAGGCTGACGATAATATCATCAATCTGATCGCCACGGACATCAAAAACGGAAAGCTCCGCATTCACGCCCGTGAGAATATCGGCAATGCTACCAAGAAAGTCTACGTGTCCTTGCCCGAAGTGACCGCTTTAAAAAGTTCAAGTGGATCACATTTGCAAGGAGAAAGCATCGTATCAAGTGATCGACTCGAAGTCGACGGTAGCAGCGGTGCCCTGATTGAATTGGAATTGTCGGTCGACAACCTTGAAATCGATGCCAGTAGCGGGGCGAACCTGACTATTTCCGGAGATGCCGAGTATGCCGAAGTAGATGTCAGCAGCGGTGGCAATATCAACGCGAAAGACCTAAAGACCAAAAGTTGTAACGCCGATGCCAGCAGCGGTGGCAACGTTAAGATACAAGTCTCCGAAGCGCTGACCGCCGATGCCAGCAGCGGAGGAAATATTGGATATTCGGGGAATCCGAAAGTACAAAATAAGAAATCACTTTCGGGAAGTGTCCATCATTATTAATTATTGATTCCATAATCAATCGGGAGTATGCTCAAAAGACTTCCCAATTAGACCTGTTAGGTTTTTGAAACCTGACAGGTCTTTTGCTATCTTCGTAAAAACGATTTTAATGCAGCTAAAATTTAAAAAATACACCCTTCCCTTAAAGCATACCTTTAGTATTTCCAGGGAATCCCACGATTTTCAGGATACGTTGATCGTATCGCTTTCTTTGGATGGGAAATCCGGATTCGGTGAAACCACTTCCAATCCCTATTATAAAATTACGATGGAAAGCCTCTCCGATGAAATCGAGGCGGTTCGCGGCGATATCGAAAACTTCCGGTTCGAAAAGCCGGAAGCCTTCCATCAATTTCTTTCGCAGAAGAACCTCTCCAATTTTGCGCTCTGTGCCCTAGATTTGGCGGCACACGATCTCTACGGAAAACTGTTGGGCAAACCGCTGTATGAAATTTGGGGAACGACCATTGATCATTATCCCATTACAAATTATACCATCGGTATCGCATCCATAGAAAAAATGCGCTCCAAGATGCAGGAAACCCCATGGCCCATCTATAAGATAAAACTGGGTACGGAAGATGACGTGGCCATTGTAAGGGAACTCCGTAAACATACCAGCGCGGTGTTTCGAGTCGATGCCAACTGTGCTTGGACCGCCGAAGAGACTATCGAAAATGCGCCCTTGCTAAAAGATTTGGGAGTAGAGTTCTTAGAGCAGCCGCTGAAAGCCGATGATTGGGCTGGCATGGAAAAAGTAATGCATAAAAGCGTATTGCCCGTTATCGCGGACGAAAGCTGTATTGTGGAAGCCGATGTCGAAAAATGTGGACTGCACTTCAACGGCATCAATATCAAGCTTACCAAATGTGGCGGCCTTACCCCTGCCCTGCGCATGATTCAAAAGTCAAAAGAATTAGGACTAAAAACCATGGTCGGCTGTATGACGGAATCCACCGTCGGCATCTCGGCCATTGCCCAGTTGCTGCCGCAGCTCGATTATGTTGATATGGACGGGCCACTGTTGATCAAAGAAGATATCGCAGACGGAATCCAAATTCTGGAGGGTGGGAAACTGATTTTCCCCGAATTGGGAGGAAGTGGCGTAACCTTAAGATGATGGCACAGTATATCGATTCCTTTCCGGGCCGTGAGATTTTGATAAATGGAAAAAAACACCTGTACTTTGGGGGTACTGCCTATTTGGGCCTGCAGACCGATGAGGCCTTTCAGGATCTTTTTATTAAAAACATCAAAAAGTACGGTACCAACTATAGTGCCTCCCGTAAGTCGAACATACGAATGTCGATTTTCGAAAAAACCGAACACTACTTGTCCCGTTTGGTAGGAACGGAGGCTTGTGCTATCGTATCCTCCGGTTATTTGGCCGGACAATTCGTGGCCCAGACCCTAAACACGAAAGCACACCGTTTTTTTTATGCGCCCAACACCCATTCCGCCCTTTATCCCGTCCAAACCAAATCCTACACCACATTTACAGCCCTAAACATTGCCATCAGGGAACATTTGCGGTCCCAGCCCGGAAAAACTCCCGTAGTCTTTTTGGATACCATCGATTTTTCGGGCTGTAACTACCCCGATTTTGACCCTTTACAACTATTACCATTAGCCCAAGTTATACTGGTCGTCGATGATTCGCACGGTATTGGTATCGTTGGTAATAACGGAAGTGGCGTTTTTGGGATTCTTTCAAAATTGCCCGTAAAAGAATTGCTAGTGTGTTGTTCGCTCGGTAAAGGTTTCGGTATACAAGCGGGAGCCGTCTTCGGTAAGAAAAAACGGATATCAGAATTAAAGGAAACTGCCTTTTTCGGCGGTTCAAGTCCCGCAGCCCCTGCGGCACTGGCAACGCTGTTGGATGCAGAAATAATATATTCGGGGAAAAGAAAACAACTGCAGAACAATATCGCCTTATTCTTACGTAGCCTTAAAAATCCAAAGAAATTCAGTGGCATGAAAGACCATCCCGCTTTTAGTTTTTCAGATGTGCAACTCACGGAATATCTAGCGCAAGAAGGAATCATTTTGACCAATTTTCCGTATCCTGATGAGCATTCCCAACTTATGAGCAGAATCGTTCTCAGCGCCCATCATCGCAAACAGGATATTATAAGGTTGACCGATTTGCTCAATGAGCAGCGGGTTTGAAATAGTGTAAAATACAAAATTAAGGTAGCTAGGGCTGGCCGATTTTCTGACCAGGACCATATAAATTTACGAGCACTACCCTTGCTGAGCCATCGAATTGTTCTAAAATTGAAAAAACATAGCAAATGCTAATCAGTATCATGAAAAACTTTCGCTACAAAAGCGCCAGCCTCTTTTTGGTGGCACTACTAACGCTCACAACTTCATGGGCGCAAACCCATGGTAAACAGGGTATGGTCGTTTCCGATAATGCCTTGGCATCACAGGTGGGGATCGATATTCTAAAAAAGGGAGGCAATGCGATAGATGCTGCCGTTGCCACCGCATTTGCGCTCGCAGTCGTTCACCCCCAGGCCGGCAATATCGGTGGCGGCGGTTTTATCGTTTTTATGGATAGCTCCGGCAAAACAACAACCATTGATTTCAGGGAAAAAGCTCCCTTGCTCGCCACACCCGATATGTTTTTGGACGAAGAGGGCAAGCTTGTCGAAGGGAGTAACCATAATGGACTAAAATCAGTGGGAGTTCCAGGAACAGTGGCGGGACTCTATCTGGCACATGGCAAATACGGAGTATTACCTTGGAAAAAATTGGTGCAGCCCGCTATCGATTTGGCCAAGAAAGGGGTCGTTCTTTCCTATACGCTTGCGTCCCATGCTAAAAATATTCAATCGGGCCCGTCCCCGGATTTTATTAAAAATTACTTTACCGATACCGAGGGGAGGTTGCTTGAATATGGAGATGTATGGGTACAGAAAGAACTGGCAAATACCTTAAAACAGATTAAAAAACACGGTAAGGACGGATTTTATAAAGGCAAAGTAGCTCAAGAAATCGCCGATTACATGAAAAATAATGGCGGACTTATTAGCCTTGAAGACCTGGAAAAATATACCGCTATTGAACGCGAGCCAATGAAAGGCACGTATCATGGCTATGATATTTATTCCATGCCCCCGCCCAGTTCTGGAGGTGTAGCCCTCATCGAAATGATGAATCTGATGGAGCAGGCCAATCTTGATTCCGTAGCCTTCAATTCCACTGCTTATGTGCACCTTGTGGCCGAAACCATGCGAAGGGCCTTTGCCGATCGGGCCGAAAATCTAGGCGATCCCGATTTCAATCCTGATCTGCCACTTGATAAATTGACTTCGAAGGAATTTGCTAAAATGCGGTATGGCAATATCGATTTTGATAAGGCCACCGTAAGTGATTCCACTAAATTCGCACAGCTCTATGACGGAACTAATACCACGCATTTATCCGTCGTCGACAAAGACCATAATGCCGTATCGCTTACCTATACCCTGGAACAGTCCTATGGATCCGAAATGGGTTCCTCGAAACTAGGGTTTATCTTCAACAATGAAATGGGGGACTTCAACCCTCAACCAGGGTATACGAACAGCAGTGGACTGATTGGAAGCGACCCCAACCTCATTCGCCCCGAAAAACGGATGCTTTCGAGCATGACACCAACTATAGTCGGCAAGGACGGGAAACCCTATTTGGTTATTGGGAGTCCCGGAGGCAGAACGATTATCAACACCGTTTTTCAGACCGTGCTGAACGTTTTGGGGTACGAAATGCCCATCAAGAAAGCGATAGAAACGATGAAGATTCATCACCAATGGCTGCCAGATCAACTGGTCTACGAAAAGGATCTGCTTTCCCCGGATACCCAAAAGTCCCTTGAAAAAATGGGACATAAAACGAGAGGAGTGCAAAACTTAGGTCGACTCATGGGTATTATTTATGACCCTAAACTGAATATGTATATCGGCGCTTCCGATTCATCGAGTCCGGATGGAGCGTCGATTGGGTATTGAAATTAAAAATCTGCGTGCGGGATACACGTCCCAAGTACACAACCTGGCTGCTGACAGGCAGGAGATTCAAAAAAATTATGAGGTGGTTAATAATTAAAAGGACTTATTTTTTCCTGTTTCTAGGTCTTCTTGGGGCTTGTCGGGAAACATTGTCCAAGGCAGAGAATTTCGAAAAGACGGTCCTATCCCAAATCGATTCTATTGATGGCGATGTGGCCGTGGTATTTTATACCCTCTCCGATCCGAAAGACAGCCTATTTATAAATGAGAACGAGAAATTTCATGCCGCCAGCACGATGAAAGTCCCGGTTATGATAGAGCTGTTCAAACAGGCCGAACAGGGGAAAATAGATTTGAACGATTCGATACTATTGAAAAATGAGTTTAAAAGTATTGTTGACGGTAGTTCTTACAGCATGGACGTCAGTGACGATAGTGATGATGTCGTTTATGGCCAAATCGGGTCTAAAGTAGCCCTTAGAGATTTGATGTACAGTATGATTACCGTAAGCAGCAATCTGGCTACCAATGTGTTGATTGAACTGGTCGGCGCAAAAAAGGTCACCGGGACCATGAGAGATCTGGGAGCCGAAAATATTGAAGTTTTAAGAGGCGTCGAAGACCAGAAAGCTTATAATCAAGGTTTGAGCAATTCGACGACCGCCAAAGACCTACTCTTAATTATGGAAGGCATCGCTGACGGTTCCGCAGGCACACCGGAAGATTGTGAAATCATGATAGCTATTTTAAAAGAGCAGCAGTTTAACGATATCGTTCCTTTTTATTTACCCAAAAACGTGAGTGTAGCCCATAAGACTGGATCAATTACAGGGGTCCATCATGATACGGCCATCGTATTTCTACCGGATGGCCGCAGCTACATCTTAGTTTTACTTTCTAAAAATTTAGAGAATTTTGATAAGGGTACGGAACAGTTGGCCGGGATATCTAAGACGGTTTATGATTATATGATGGATCAATAATTCTCTGGGAAACGGTTTTGTAAAGCATACTATACACTTTTTGGTCTTTTACTCGGCATCCCAAAAAATACGGTCTAGCAAGGTGACGGAAGGAACGTTCTGCCCGTTTCGACTAGTTTCGCTATCGGGATAGGGCAATCTTCTAATATATTCGCCGTTCAGGCCTGAATTCAAGTTCGCGGGCAAGGTCATGTCCTTATACTGATAATCGTACCGTCGCGCATCGTTCCATGCCTCAGGATGTAAGAACAAAGCTATCCATTTTTCTTTGAAAATGGCATCGATCGTAAACGCAGCTTCGCCCATACCCACTTGCGGATTGGCCAAATAGGCATCTATTTCATCTTGCGGCACTTCCAACATGTTCATGTGGGCTGTGATACCGTCTAAATAGGCCTGATACGATCTGGCCTTATCAACGGCAAAAGCCGCCTCGGCCTCTATAAATTTTTGTTCGCTGTAAGTAGCAATCAAAATTGGTGCAGTCTGGGAAGTATAGTATTGGTCCTCTATCAGGGTTGATCTTGCCCCTTGTTCAGGTGCATTCCCCCTACCGGCACCATTTTCAGTGCCGACGAATTCCCCGTCATCGGTCGTGCCGACCATGAGTTTTAACCTAGGGTCTACCGCATCATACGAAGTTCCGTCCAAGGCTTGGATCAACTGTTCGGAAATCCAACCGCCCAATAGCAAATCGGCGTTGTCCCTTGCCACATTGAACCACGGATTGACCGATTGTTCAAAAAAATTGACCTTCGCATTATTGTCATTGGATTGAAATCCGTTTTCGACCGCGGTGAGCACTTCGGCCGCGCTATAGCCCTGTACGTCCTTTAAATGAATCATGTATCTTGCTTTCAGCATATTGGCAAAGGCAATCCATTTATCGATATCTCCCCCGTAAATAAAATCGTCATCTCCAAGCTCGGCCGTAGTTTCCCCTTGAAGGTTGGCTATGCCCTCATTTAATAAAGTCATTACATTACCATACAATTCCACATCGGGGTCATATTTCGGTGTCACTGTCTCGAAATTAAAACTTTCCGAAAAAGGTATATCCCCAAAAATATCCACACCCGTACCGAGATTAAGCGCCATTAGAACTTGGGCCGCACCCTGATAGTGGCCGGCACCTTCTTCTTCAGCCTTATCAATTAAAACGCTAAGATCGGTCATAACATTATACAGATTAAACCAAGTGTTGCTGTTACTTACCGGCTCCATCGTATCCGATGAGCTGCCGGGATTAGGTGACGCCAAATACTGTACATAGTTGGAGGTAATATCTCCCACACGATATACATTATTGGCGGACTCGTACGTACTATTTATCATCAAGCCTGAAATCGGCGCATCCTCGGGATTGTTTGGGTTCTCGTTGACATCTAAATAAGAATCACAGGAGATGGCCAGAAAAACCAGTCCTAACATCCAAACCGTTCTAATTTTATTTTTGTAAATCATCTGTTCGCATTTTTAAGTGTTCAATCTATAAAAAGGACTAAAAATCAAGTAATCTAAAGTCCGAAATTAAAGGTCAAGAAATAACTTTGCGTACCTGGAAACCCAAGGCCCGTAAAGCCAACGGCATTACCGCCCGCTCCCGCGGAAAAGGATTCGGGGTCGAACCCATCCCATGGGGAATATAAAATAATATTATTTGCAGCAAGCGAGATTCTCAAAGACTTAAAGGGAATCCTATCGAGCATTTTATCGCTGAGGTTATAGGCTAATGATATATTCCTCAGCTTTATAAAGCTGGCATCCTGTACGAAATTCTCGCTCACGCCCCGGTATGCATTTCTCCAGTATCCGGCACCATAGTCCCTGCCATCTGGTCCGACCCCTTGGCCCAGCCAAACCTCTTGGGTGTTGGGGGTACCGTCGGCCAAAACACCTTCAAAAACCCTAAAATCGTTTCTGGCCAAGGAATATTCCGGTTTACCAAAGGCAGAGAGAAAGTTGTCGAATTGGTTATATTGTTCTAGGCCGGTCCTAAAATCCACGAGAACACTGAGTTCAAAATTCTTATAGGTCAGTTCATTTCGTAGGCCCCCGAACCATTTCGGCACGGCATTTCCGAGAATAAGCTGATTCCCGCCTGTAACCGGAAAACCGTCGTCTCCGATGACAATAGGCAGTTCGCTATCCAAAAATATATTGTTTTCATCGGCACCAAAACGCTCGTAACTGGTGCCGTATAGATTTCCGAATGCTTCACCCCTTATCAATTTCATGGTCACACTGCTTCCCGCGTATCCGAACTGGTCACCTACTACGATTTCATCGATACCTTCGCGTATCGCCTTTATCTCATTGTTGTTCATGGAAACGTTGGCTGTAGCCGTCCATTGAAAATCCTCATTTTTGATAATGTCGCCGCCAAGAACGACCTCGATCCCGCTATTCTGAATTTCTCCGGCATTGGTAATGTATTGGGAAAAACCGGTGCCGTCGGAGATGGGCACAGGAATAATTTGGTCGACGGCATTCGATTTGTAATACGTAACATCCAAATCGAGCCGACTCTCAAAAAAGGACAGCTGTGTACCGAATTCAATCGATGTGGTCAACTCCGGTTTGAGTTCGGGATCTCCAAAGGAGCTATTTCGACTAAAGCCTACCTGCCCGTCGAGTGGAAAAACGTCTGGGGCAACGTATGTGATTCCTAAAACATGGGGATTGGTATCCTTACCGACCTGTGCCCAAGATCCCCTCAGCTTTCCGAAGGTAAACCATGAAGGAAGCTCTAAATGTTCGCTAAAAACATAACCCAGGTTGACAGAGGGATAAAAGAAAGAGTTGTTATCTTTCGGTAAAGTAGAAGATATATCGTTACGCCCGGTCACGTTCAGGAACAAATATTCTTTATAGTTTACCATAAGATCGCCATAAAAACCGACCAACCTACGAATGCTTTTGTCCTGACCGAGAAAACCCTGACGAGTAACATTGACATTATAAAAATCCGGAATAACAAAATCTTCACCTCTTAATGATACCCGATCGAATTTTCGTTGAAAAACATCGTTACCCAATCGTAGGGTGGTGTTCAAGTCATCGTTCCATTGTTTTTTCAGTGTAAGATAAAAGTTCGAGGTGATGTCCTTACTATTGATACGGGTCTCTTCAATTGTACCCGTAGAGCTCAACGGGACTTCGCCAACGATACCTTTAGGTCCCGGCGTGATCTTCGTTCTTGAATCACTGTAATAGTCGGTGCCCAATCGATAGGACAGAGTCAGCCAATCGGTAGGACTGTAGTTAAAGTTCAAATTACCGATCATTCGGTTGACATCATCTTCGTACGTACTAAAACGGGCATCATAAATGGGGTTGGTATTGCCGTAGGTTTTCATCGTTCCGTCAGCATTGATATAATCCCTTACATCCGTTGTTTCCGACCAATACATCATCCGTTCCATAAATCGGTCATGTGGTACCCGGTTACCTCCTGAGTTGGAGTAATTGATAGATCCGCTAAAATCAAACTTTTCGCTAACCTTTACCGTACCGGATAATTTAGCGGTCGTTCGCGCCCAATCACTGAAGGGGATGATGCCCTTTTGGTCCAAGCGGCCGAATGATCCATAGAACGTTGCATTTTCACCTCCGCCGGAAACGCTGAGGCTATTATCCGTTTGAAGCCCGGTATTGAAGGCGCGGTTCCAGTTGTCCTGATATTTGTGTCCCGGTACGGTCTGGGCCACCTCCGAAATGGGGGCGCCCCAAGACGGCCAAAAACTTTCCGGGTCATACTCGCCACTGAACCCCTGTCCGTATTCTTTCTGAAGCTTTGGCAAACTGTTCAATTCATCAAAGCCTACCGAGGTATTTAGGTTAATACTGACCCTACCGCTTTTTCCCCTTTTTGTAGTGATGATCACAGCACCGTTTGCAGCCCTTACACCATATAGAGCAGTCGCCGCAGCACCTTTAAGTACGGACATGGATTCAACGTCGGCCGGATTGATATCCGCCGCCCTATTGGTAAGACCACGAGGGGTATCGTTATTGCCCGATTCAATGGTAGAGTTGTCTATCGGCACACCATCGACCACAAATAGGGGTTGGTTATCGGCAGAAGGATCCAATGAGTTTATCCCCCTAATAATTATTCGTGAACTTTGGCCGGGCGCCCCGCCAGAATTCGTGATCTGCACACCGGCCACCTGACCTTGTAATGCACTGACCAAATTGGTCTGCTTGGTCTTGGTAATGGCATCGGCATCAATATTCTGCGCGGCGTAGCCCAAAGATTTTTTCTCTTGGGAAATACCGAAAGCGGTTACAATAACCTCATCCAACTGTTCGGAATCTTCCTGTAGGATAACATTTATCAAATTGCTGGACCCTACAGTTACCTCTTTGGACTGCATACCGATATATGAGAATTGCAATACATCGCCCGAATTTGCTACTATCGAATAATTACCGTCAAAATCAGTCGTTGTTCCATTTGTTGTCCCACCAATAACAATAGTTACCCCCGGTAAGGGTGCATCGCTTGCATCAGTAACATTTCCCGTAATCGTCTGTCCATACGAGTTGTAGGAATACAACAGGACAAACAGTATTAAAGTAAGTGATTTCATAGATCTTAGAGTTAATTAACACTTAAAAGTAAGAAATAAATCTAATATCTTAATATTTATCAAAACGGGGTAGCGTTTGAAATTATATACGCTTAGTGACAAGACCTTAACAATATGTGAGTTAGATTAGAAAAGACCTATTTTGAACGACTTCCTCATATTAACATTTTGATAAATTTTAAATGTAAAAATTATCGTTATTATAAAATAAATCGTACTTTAATAAAGTTAATTGGATTAGAGAACTTTAAAATACTATATCATGAAAAAGCTACTTAAATCGGCTCTTGCCTTAGCCCTATTGATCTCTGCGACCGCTTTTATTTCATCGAAACCCCAAGCCAAAAGCTCTTTGGAAGGTACTTGGGAACTGATCAACCGCTACAATTGGGAAGATGGCTATGTTGTGGATACGTTGCCGAATACCAATGGGTATAGACAAGTTAAAATCTATAGCAAAGGTAAGGTGATGTGGACCCGCTATTCCCCAGACGACCCATCGGAATGGTTCGGGTACGGATCGTATACCAATACGGATAACGAACTTGAAGAACGCCTTGAATACGGATCGAAAACTATGATGGATATTCAAGATACTGTTAAAGTATTCAAATTCGAACTGCAACTTGACGCAGACAATTATAGTCAATTTACGGTCGACGAAAATGGGGTACGTAGCTTTTCTGAAAATTACAGACGGATTGATTAGAAAGTCGTCCCAACAAAAAAGTCCTGATGTTTATAACATCAGGACTTTTTTTGGTTTTATACCTTCGAAGTCTGTCTTCTGGGTGGGTCTTTGAACCTTGCACAGGCTACAGTTTTGTCACACCACTTCTTCAGGCGCCGCTTCGATAGTTGCGAGATACCGCTCTGCATCTAGTGCGGCCATACAACCTGTTCCCGCGGCAGTAACGGCTTGACGATAAATTTTGTCCTGCGCGTCGCCGCTTGCGAAAACGCCGGGTCTGTTCGTCTTGGTGGATTTTGCGTCGGTAATAATATAACCGGTTTCGTCCATGTCAAGCTGTCCCTTGAAAATATCGGTATTCGGTTTATGACCGATGGCAATAAAAAGTCCTGTGATAGCGATTTCCTCTTTTTCGCCGGTCTGATTGTTGACAATCCGTAGGCCTTCGACCACCTGATCGCCCAAAACTTCGTCAACTTCTGAATTATAACGGATTTCAAGATTTTTAAGACTATCCACCCGGTGCTGCATGGCCTTTGAGGCCCGCATATAATCCTTGCGTACCAACATGGTGACCTTGTTACAGATATTCGCCAAATAGGAGGCTTCCTCGGCAGCGGTATCTCCGGCGCCAACAATCGCGACATCCTGTCCCTTATAAAAAAATCCGTCGCAGACGGCACAAGCGGAAACGCCACCACCCCGCAAGCGCTGTTCACTGGGTATGTTCAGGTATTTTGCGGTGGCCCCTGTAGAAATGATGATCGTTTCGGCCTCGACTACCCTATCCTCGTCTATCGTGACCTTATGTATGCCACCCACCTCATCACTCAATTCGACCGCGGTTGCCCTACCAATACGAACATCGGTACCAAAACGCTCGGCCTGTTGTTGTAATTCTACCATCATGCTGGGCCCGTCGATACCGTTGGGATAGCCTGGAAAATTATCGACTTCGGTTGTTGTGGTCAATTGCCCGCCCGGTTCCAATCCTGTGTATACGACAGGCTTTAAATCCGCACGCGCCGCGTATATCGCGGCGGTATATCCGGCGGGGCCGGATCCTATGATCATCGTTTTCAATCGTTCGGTCTTGTCTGACATAATCTAATACTTCTATGAATTCTTCTTGAGTTCTATGTAATGCTAAGGACAAAAATAGCCTTTTTAAAAAAAATGTATCCCTAAATTTATCAAAAGTTATCTATACTACCTATGCCCTATCTCTATGCGAAAAAATTCGGGAACCAATTAGTCGTTTTTCAATATGCAAGCTTACAAGCCGCGAAATACATCCTACAAAGTATACTAAATCAACGCTGTAAATCAAAATTATTCAAAAACCAAACCATCGATTCCTTACTTCGTAAGTACTATTGAAATCGTCATCCTAAAACAAACAGAAGGCGTCACAGCCAAAACGCATGCTTTAATGGAAACCGAAACAATGAAAAGCGTCATAATCGATGATTCCTCAACGCACCGTGCCCTGCTGAAACAACTCATCGAAAACCATCGCGACTTGGTGCTCGAGGGCAGCTACCGCAACGGTATCGAGGCGAAGAATAACGGATGCGAAAAAAACGCCGACCTAATTTTTTTGGATGTGGAGATGCCTTTTTTAGATGGGTTCGACCTGTTGGAATCGTTTGAAAAACCACCACAGATCATTATGGTCAGCGGGACGGCCCACCACGCCCTCAGGGCTTTCGATTACGATGTTACCGATTTCCTGTTGAAGCCTGTATCGCCCACGCGGTTCGATATGGCCATCAAAAAGGCGCAACGAAGTACCGGCACTGTAAACCGACAAAATGAGGAAGAACATATTTTTGTGCGGAGCAATTTCAGAAAAGTTAGGGTGGACTATAACGATATCAAATGGATCGAAGCTTTGGGCGACTATGTGAAATTGATTACCGAAAAGAAGAATATTCTTGTCTTGACCTCTATGAAGGCTTTTGAACAAAAATTGCCGGATAATCGGTTCCTCAGAATACATAAATCGTACATCATAAACCTCGACCGCATAGAGAATTTCAACAATACCGCAGTTCAGGTGTGCGGAAAACAATTGCCCCTGAGTCGAAAAAGAAAGTCAAGATTGTTAGATGCGCTTGGAGTGGAGTGAAGTAAAGCCTCTATTGGATTCAGGTTCAGATTCAACTTCAATATCATTTCAAAATAGACGTCATTATTCATAAATGGCATGGTTTTATCCCTACAAATAGCGTTCGGTTTTTTCCCTATCGAATAATATCCTTTATATTTGATGCACGGCAGCTTGGCCTAAACCAGAACCACAACTCATCATGGAGCCCCGAATACTCAAAACAATCGTCATCGACGATTCAAAATTGCAGCGTACCGCTATCGCCGAACTCGTACGAAAACATCAAAAACTGGAATTTACGGCGGACTACAAGAACGGTATCGAAGCACGTATCGCCATGAAAGAGCACCCGGTAGATTTGGTCTTTCTTGACATCGAAATGCCGATCATCAGCGGTTTCGACTTTATTGAATCCTTAGAAGAGCGGCCACAGATTATCTTGGTAACCGGAAAGGCCGATTATGCCATGCAAGCTTTCGATTACGATGTGACGGATTATCTGCTCAAGCCCATTACGGCCGAGCGCTTCGGTACTTCTGTCAAAAAGGCCTTGGCCAACTGTACCGATCCTGAATCGGAAATAACGGATGACCAATACATTATCGTGAATAGCAAGCTTAAAAAAGTAAAAGTGTCGGTAAACAGCATTCGATGGATAGAAGGTTTGGGCGACTACATAAAAATCGTTACCGAAAAAGAAAACATTTTAGTGCTTATGACCATGAAGGCCCTGATGGAGGACTTACCGAAAAGAAAATTTATGCGCATCCACAAGTCCTACATTGTTAATCTGGAAAAAGTACAGAATTTCAGTGGGGCCGAGGTAGAAGTTTCCGGGCATCGCCTACCCTTGAGCAGGCATAAAAAAACAGTACTGGAAGAAGCCTTGCTTAACACACCCGACGAATCAAGGTTAAAAAAATGAAGTTCCCCCACTAGGTTTCACCTCAAAAGCTTCAAGGGAAATATCGAATTCCTTCTTATACGCTTTGGTAGCAGCGGTTATAAATGTATCGACCTCATCTTCGTGTACGATATTCAGCGTACAACCGCCAAATCCGCCGCCGGTCTGCCGCGCCCCCAGTACATCAGGGTTATCTTTTGAGAATTCGACCAAAAAGTCCGATTCTGCGCAGCTTACCTCGTAGAGTTTGCTGATCCCGTGATGGGCCGCGTATAAAAGTTGCCCCGCCGATATCAGGTCTTTTTCGCGTAGCGCCTTGGCCATTTCAAGTACCCTTTTGTTTTCCGCTACGATAAAGGAGCACCGATTAAATACCGTAGAGTCCATTTCCGGTTTGCTCGCATCTAACATTTCTTCCGTCACATCACGCAGCGATTTTATCTTCGGATGTTTTCTTTGGATAATTTTCACCCCCTCCTCACATTCCCGCCTTCGGGTATTGTACTCGCTAGACGCCAGATTATGGGAAACTTTGGTATTCAATAGGATGATTCGATACGGATGCAGATCAATGGGGATGTAATCGTATTCCAAAGATTCGCAATCCAACAGGATGACGTGTCCCGATTTGCTCATTACCGAAGCAAATTGATCCATTATACCACACTGCGTGCCCACATAGGTATGTTCGGCAGTTTGGGACAATTGCACCATTTCCAAATTTGACAGCCCCAGATCGAAGAGTTCGTTCAGGCCAAAGGCTAGTCCGCATTCCAAGGCGGCCGAGGAACTTAGGCCCGACCCCGTGGGCAAGTCACTTTGCAATACGCAGTCGAATCCTCTCACTTTATCGGTACGTAGCGAAATTTCGTTCAAAACGCCTAAAATATAGTTTTCCCACTCCACTTCACTTCTGGCGATGGTGTTCAGATCGAGTTGAAACCCTGTATCATAGGTTTCGCTGTATACGTTACATGCGGAATCGGAACCGTTCTTTTGAAATTTAAAAATAATTTTCTTTTCAATGGCCGTAGGCAGTACATACCCCATATTATAATCGGTATGTTCGCCGATAAGGTTGATTCTTCCTGGGGATGTAATGGTCAACTCGGGGGTGAAGGTCGTTAGGAATTCCATAGATTGTTTTAGGTTTAAACTACCAACGGTTAGCGTTTACTATTTTCCACCATGTCAGCGCTCGCCACGGTACGAAAGCCCAAGTGCTCTAAAGAAGAATCCAGACTTGTTGCCATTCGCGCCGAAATTCGGTAACTGGCACAATAGGAGGCATTGCATAAAAAAGATCCTCCTTTCATCACCTTTTCCTTGGCATAGGGGTCTCTTGCGTTAAAGGGAGATTCGGCTCCTTTGGGATTTTTAAGGATGGTGTTCCGGGCAGCTACCTCAGTATAATAATCCGTGTTGTACCAATCGTTGGTCCACTCCCACACGTTGCCGGCCATATCGTAGAGTCCGAAATCGTTGGGCGGGTACGATTTTACGGGGGCGCGTTTATCGAACCCGTCCGCTTCCGTATTGGTCACGGGAAATTCGCCTTCCCACGTATTCGCTTTTTTTGATAGTCCGGAGGCATCATCGCCCCAGAAGTAAACGGATTCGGACTGGTTGCCCTGAGCTGCCCGCTCCCACTCCGCTTCTGTGGGCAAACGACGACCGGCCCATTCGCAATAGGCTAGGGCATCTTCATAGGCGATGTGAACGACAGGCTCGTTCTCCTTTCCGATCAAGGAACTTTCAGGGCCGTCGGGATGTTTCCAATTCGCTCCGATCTGCCACTGCCACCATTGGGAAAAATCATAGAGATTAGGTACCGAAGTTTTGGCTTTTTTAAAGGTAAGCGACCCGGGCTGCATGATGCTGTCGTGGGGTTTCGGAGTACCTTCGGGCAGCTGCTTTTTCATTTCCTCCCAATCGATTTCACGTTCCGCGACCGTTTTGTATCCGGTTTCATCGACGAACTTTTTGAACTCGGCGTTGGTGACTTCGGTGATGTCCATAAAAAAGCCATCAATCGCTACCTTATGCGCCGGCTTTTCGTGTTCCATGGCCATTTTATCCTGGGGTACGGCGCCTTGTTCGATGATGGCTCCGGGAATCCATACCATACCGTCCGGGGTGTCGATACCTTGAGGCTTTTCTTTTATGACGGTCGTATCCTGAGGAGATACTTCCTTTTTTATCTTCTGGGAAGTTTCTTCGGATGTTGGGGCTGTCTTTTTTTCCTCCTTACATCCTATTAAAAAAACGAAAGCGGAGAGAAACGTAAAAACTTGGATACTATGGTACATGTATTTTTTTGAAAATTTGAGAAACAAATATAATCAAATAATCAGCGAAACCTTGGCCTTTGCCAATGGGAGCATCCGCAAGAGAATGCGTTTGAAGTTGCAACCCGAAATTTTGGCTTCGGGCAGTGTTCACTTGTACATATTGGGAACAAAGGGAAACTGGGACAGCGTACCATTTATTCGGTATTGCCCATAAAAAATCCCTGCCAAAAGCAGGGATACTTTAATTTTCTATACAAAGGTCTAGAACGGAGCATGACGCAAATATTCCAAAACCATATGTTCCAAAACTTAGATTACCTCGGTCTCTCCAGGTGTGGGAATTTTGTAAAGGCCATTTTCTAAGGGTTGTACCGGAGCGGGTGAATCCCAGGTCAGGTCGTCGGGCGCCAGATCGTGATCTGATTGCATGGCCTCGTCCCATTTAATGACCTTCCCGGAATAAGTGGCCATTCTGCCGATGATTGCGGTCATCGTGCTTTTTGCCCCGTATTCCGCATTGGCGAGAACACCGCCGCTTCGAATGGATTCAAAAAGTTTGACATGCTCCACGGCGTACGGGTTGGGATCATCCTTGCCCCGGTGTTCGAAGAGGGTCTTGCCGCTCCAATCCTTTAAGGTAGCGTTGTCGCCTTCGGTGGAAATGGTTCCCTTGGTTCCCTGAAAAAATTCTGCTACGCGGCTCATCGTTTCCGGCTGATGACGGCATTGGCTGGCGATAACCGCGCCGTTAGGATAGGTAAACTCTACAAAATGGTGGTCGAAAATCTCTCCGTGATTCGATCCCTTTCGGACTTCACGGCCACCCATGCCCTGAGCGGATACAGGATAGTCACCTATAAACCAGTTAGCAACGTCAATATTGTGAATATGCTGCTCTAGGATGTGGTCACCGCACAGCCAGTTAAAATAATACCAGTTGCGCATCTGGAATTCGAGTTCGCTTTGGTCGGGCTCTCGTTCACGCGTCCATACTCCGCCGCTATTCCAATATACCTGTCCCGATACAATACTACCTATGCTGTCTTTTTTTAGTTCCTCGATCGCCGCCAGATAACTATCTTGATAATGCCGTTGCAGGCCTACGACTACGTTCAATTTGTTTTCCTTCGCTTTTTTTGCGGCGGCAAGTACTTTCCTCACACCGGGCGCATCGACCGCGACGGGTTTTTCCATAAAGATATGTTTGCCGCTGTTGACGGCATATTCAAAATGCTGGGGACGGAAACCGGGAGGGGTTGCCAAAATGACCACATCGGCCAAATCCATGGCCTTTTTCGCCGCATCAAAGCCTACGAACTGGTTTTCAGGGGTAACGTTCACTTTTTTTGTTTCACCCATCTCCTTGGAGATATTCATCAAACTACCTTTTAACCGATCCTCAAAGGCATCGGCCATCGCGACCAATTCTACATTGTCGTCAGCGGACAGCGCCTGTACCGCCGCGCCCGTACCACGGCCACCGCAACCCACCAAGGCGATTTTCAGCTTTTTGTCGTTGGCCGAGTTGAACATGCCCTGCATGTGTAGATTAGGCAACAGCATCGCACCTCCGGTAAAAAGGGCTGTATTCTTTACGAAATCCCTACGTGGATTTTTACTATTATCAGGTTTGGTCTCGTCTCTTTTCATTTTATGTGTTTCTTTAAATTATATTTAAAATTAGCCAAATGTCCAATCTTATTTAAACAGCCCTCAAGGTATAAAGAATCTCGCAGTTAATACCAATCATCATCTATGAATTTCACATTCCTGATACAATATAATTGTCGAAAAACGAAATAAACGCTACATTTATCCCCCAAGGAAGCAAGGGGTACTTTATAGAAACTGTTTTAGAGCGCTTGGACTGGGTAGTGCTCGGCGCCCGAGTAAAAACTAGTGCACCTTGGCCGGGTCGCCATTGGCCTAGTCGTTCTTTTAGGGATTATCTGGATTCCCATTATGGATAAAATCGGTGGGGGCGTGCTCCATCAGTACCTGCAAAGCGCACAGTCATACATCGCGCCACCCATTACCGCCGTGTTCGTTTCGGGAATTCTTTAGAAGCGCGTCAACTCTACCGTCGCCATCGTAACGCTGTTCTCCGGACTGATAGTAGCCGCATTGCGGATTACCGCCGAAATACAGATAAACGAGCTTTCAGGTATTGCCTATGCATTTGCGACCATCAACTTTGCACACACGACCATTTTAATGTTTATTTTTCTGTAATCGTTTGCTTTGGCACCAGTTTGGCGACCGCAGCGCCCGATTATGCCACAATCAAAGGTTTGGCTTTCGGAGCGTTGACTTCGGAGCAAAAAGAAGCGGCTATCGGAAGTTATACTTGGGTCGATATTTTGTTATCGGATATGCTGGTCCTTGTTGTGGTTGCAGTATTGACCTATTTTACAGGATAATGGCCCCACATTTGGCTACTAACCTTCCCTTAAACACTTTTTTGTTTGGGTTTTCTTAAAAATCAAGTTGGAAAAAGTATATATTTATAAAAATTTATCCCTCTAAACCCTAAACCAATATTCATGGAATCATCTACAAACGTAGCAACAATTAATGCGAACAGACTCTTTTTTGCAAGCTGTCTCGCACTTATCACCACCGCTTTCTCTTTTAGCATAAGGGCTGGAATCCTCCCACAATTGGGCAATGAACTGAGTCTTTCAGCTGAACAATTGGGCTTTATCAACTCTATGTGGTTTTTGGGATTTCCGATAGCCATGGTAATTGGCGGACTTATCTATCATAAAGTTGGAGGAAAAGCAATCATGCAATTCGCATTTTTTGCCCATGCCGTCGGAATTATTTTGACCATATATGCGGGAAGCTATACTGGTCTGTTAATTTCCACACTTCTAATCGGTTTGGGCAACGGCTGTACCGAGGCTGCCTGTAATCCTATGATAGCCGATGCCTACAAGGGAAATCGAATGAGCACTCAGCTAAACCGTTTTCACATGTGGTTTCCTGGCGGTATCGTTATAGGTAGCCTGATTTCAAAATTTATGACCGATAGTGGGTTCAGTTGGGAAACCCAAGTCTGGATCATTATGCTCCCTACCCTGATATACGCTTATCTTTTCTTTGGACAAACGTGGCCAAAAGCGAAAATCGATGAAGCTTCCAATCTAACAAGTAACTTTAAGGCTATGTTATCGCCCTTGTTCATTTTTATGGCCTGTTGTATGGCACTTACCGCCATTAGCGAGTTCGGACCGCAACAATGGGTCGGACTTATTTTAGCAAAAAGCGGGGCCGAACCCATGCTGGTTTTGGCCTTGGTTACCGGCTTGATGGCGGTCGCTAGATACTTCGGCGGAAGTGTGGTAGCCAAATTCGACCAGACCGGTGTGCTTTTGGGCGGTGCCGTGCTGGCAACGATCGGCGTCTACCTTTTTAGTACGCAAACCGGTGCAATGGCCTATGTAGCCGCTATATTTTTCGCATTAGGGGTTGCTTATTTTTGGCCCAATATGCTTGGTTTTATTGCTGATAAAGTTCCGAAAAGTGGGGCTTTGGGCCTCTCCATTATGGGAGGTATAGGTATGTTCTCAACCTCTATATTTCAACCTATAATAGGTGGCTGGATCGATACGGATAAAACAGCTGCGGCCGCCAAAGGACTTACGGGTGATGAACTTGAATTGGTCGCAGGCCAGGACACACTTGGTACAATGGTAACGTTTCCCGCCATCCTCATCGTACTATTTATTATTCTTCTATTTTGGGTCCGGAATAGAAAAGCCAATAATAAAGCCCAAGCCCAAACAGTAGTGGAAGGTACAGCGATGTAAATTTTTAAAGAAATTCTTAAAATATCAAAAAAGCGGTTCTCTAAAAAAGAATCGCTTTTTTTATTCCCATTGTCGGATGAGAGCATTTTTCGCATTAAAACATATTCGTTTAGCGCTCATCGTATCTAGAGTTATAACTTAATTTTACTTTAACTAAAATGAAAATATTAATTTAAAACGAATATTATGAACAGTGATCAAGTTGAAGGAAAATGGAAACAGGTCAAGGGTCAATTCAAGCAAAAATATGGTAAGCTGACTGACGATGACGTTACTTATGGTGAAGGAAAATTCGATGAAATGCTCGGTAAGCTCCAAGAAAAAACTGGAAAGACCAAAGAGGAGTTGAAAGATGAAATAGATAAGATGTAATTTAAATCTATTAATTCACAAAAGCCGGCAATTTAAATTGCCGGCTTTTGTATTTGCTATCACCCCTTTATTTTCTTCCAAGCTTTTTTAAATCCCATTACCAAGGGTAAACAAGCAAACCCGACTACCAAACCGGTTAAAAATTCAGCCAAAATGGATGGCAAGGCATGAAGCCAATCATGGATAAAGTGTACATTATGTACGAAGATTCCGCCAGCTACTAAAATCAGCGCAACAGTACCGATTACGGATAGGCTTTTAACCACTTTTGGAAGGGCGCTAACTAAAAAGCGGCCGATTTTATCCGAAAAACTATCGTCCCTTTTGTTGAGGGAAATAAGCTTGGTCCCGAAATCGTCCATACGTACGATAAGTGCGACGATACCATATACACCAACGGTTGCCAACAGGGCAATGATGGAGACAACTATTACTTGTGTCCAAATATCTTCTTTAACTACGCTGCCTAAAGCAATGATAACAATTTCGACCGATAGAATAAAATCAGTCACGATGGCCGATTTTATCTTCTCCTTTTCTACAGCCAAGATTTCCGCCTCGGTCATCTCCGTGGCGACTGCTTCGATGGCATGTTCATGCGGTACAAAAAACTCATAGATTTTTTCTGCCCCCTCGTATGCAAGATAGAGCCCACCAAGTATTAAGATTATGGTAACCGCTGCCGGCAGAAAAGCACTGAGCAGAAAAGCGACCGGTAAAATAATCAACTTGTTCAGCAATGAGCCCTTGGTAATCGCCCAAAGCACGGGGATTTCACGGGAGGCCATAAATCCGGATGCCTTTTCGGCGTTTACGGCCAAATCATCGCCCAATATACCGGCGGTCTTTTTGCCCGCAACCTTGGTCATGACGGCCACATCGTCCATCATACTTGCGATATCGTCGAGTAATGCGAAAAATCCTGATGCCATTGGTAGTACGTATTATTAATTTATCTGTTTAAGATTCAAACGCTACTTTGTAGCATTTAATCTTTGTAACTGTTCAGTGTTTAAAGTATAAAACCTTCAAAATAGTTCTATGCCTAACCGGTCGAGGCAATGTTGACCTACTATCGGAATTTTTAAACCTTACACGGTTCCCTATAGTTGCGAAAGATAGGAATTTCATTGTTTTTTTGAAATCCTAAAAACGATTTTGAACAAGCCCTTTTCGAAACAGCTAAAACATCCTCTTTTTGGGATAACAAACTGGACCTGTCTATATTATTTTTAAAAAAATTTAAAACTCATGAGCAAGAACAATTTATTCAACGAGGAAGCAAAAGCAAAAATTAAGGAACTGGCAGAAAATATCGACTTTGCGATGATGGAAACCCATTTGGGATCAAAGCCGACACATGTCATTCCTATGAGTACCAAAGATGTAGATGAAGATGGATGCATTTGGTTCTTAAGCAATAAAAATAGTGAGCATAACGCTTATTTAAGTACCGAAAATAGCATTCAACTGATTTATTCCAAACCTAGCGATATGGAATTCATGACCGTTTTCGGTCATGCTTTTATATCTACCGAACGACCCGTACTTGAAAAATATTACGGAAAGTCGGACGATGCATGGTTCGACGGCATTGACGACCCGAATCTGACGGCAATAAAAGTGATACCAAAGGATGCCCATTACTGGGATACTAAAAACGGCAAACTGGTGAGCCTTCTGAAAATGGGTATGGGTGCTATAACCGGGGAAAAGCAAGATTTGGGTGAGCAGGGCGATTTAAAAATTTAGCATTCTAGAATTGTTTTCGATCGAAAAGGTCAAATCGGGGGGCGTTCCCCTGCAACGAAAAATCTAAATACTCATTCCCTAGAAATTAGATATCCAAATTTTGACCCTATCTCCATGTTAATATTTTGAGCTTCCATGAAAAAAATTAGGGAAATCGACGATTCGGCCATGTGCATCTCAAGAAAGAAACGCGGCAAGGGTTATAGTTTTTATGATGAAAATGGAAAACTAATCAAGGACCAAAAAGTCCTGAAACGCCTCCGTGGCATGGTGATACCACCAATGTGGCAGGGTGTTATGATATGCCGTTTTGACGACGGCCATATACAGGCTATCGGGCGCGATGCCAAAAATAGAAAGCAGTACATATACCATTCAGTATATGAAAAGCAGCAGCAGGAGGCGAAATTTAAGAAGATGCTCGACTTTTCGAAGCTGCTTCCTAAAATTCGTGAAAAAGCGCATAAAGATCTTGACGTCAAAGGCTGGGATAAACATAAATTAGTAGCATTGATTATCTTGATTTTGGACGAGTACGGCATCCGCATAGGAAATAAGGAATACAAAAAACAGAACGAATCATACGGACTCACCACCTTGCGAAGAAAACACCTAAACATAGAAGATGACGAATTGTTGTTATCCTTTATGGGAAAAAGCCATCAAGAACAGGAGGTGCATATCGATGATGAAACCTTAGTGCCTTTCATCAAGGAAGTCGCCAACTTACCTGGCTATGAGATTTTTAGGTACCGCGATGAGCAAAAGAACTTTCACGATGTAGACAGTGATGACGTCAACGAATATATTGCGGAATATATGGGTCCGGATTTTTCGAGCAAGGATTTTCGCACATGGTCCGCCAACCGATTGGCGGTGGAATGTTATCCGTTGGCCTTGGAGGAACTTGAGGATGGCAGCAGAAAGAAGTTCAGCAACATTGTTATAAAAATGGTCGCCGCTGAATTAGGAAATACCCCGACCGTTTGTCGGGATTATTACGTGCACCCAGCGCTATTCAGATCCATCGACGAAAAAACCCTGCCCGACCCAAATCCATTTAAAGAAGTTAAAACCGCGTTCGGACTTTCGGCAAGTGAGAAACTGGCCCGAAAGGTCATTGAGGAGAGTTACTGAATGGATACTTGAGTATTGAACTCATTTAGAGTTCTTATTTGGAAGTGAAATTAGCAGCTTTTAATAAAATCATTTTTTAGCAGCATAGCAAGAATACAGTTTTCAAAAATGAGCTAATGGGGCGTCAAAATGTGATTCGCAAGTAAAAGAAAAAGTTTAAATAAGTCTATTAACAAATAATCTAAAAAAATGAAAACAGGTAGCAGAATTATCGCCGCAATAATAGTACTGTTTAGTGTGGCCTGCGGGGCCAAAAAAAGTACACAATCAAAAATGGAAAAAAATCAAAATGAGATGGTCGCCGAAGGTACCGATGAAAGCCAAGTTGGGGCTATGGGGGACGATTCTGTCGAAAACACCGGAGAGATGGACGACGCTACGAGTTCCGTGCAAATGGCCAACGGGTCCGGCGGTGGCAATTCCAATGTCAATATCGACGCTGCGTCCACAACTACCGTGACCGATAAATCGGACAATACGCAAATGTATCAAGAACTTAGGATGACAGACGACCAAATCCAAAGTTTTGAAAATGCCATAAAAGATTTTACCACCCAGCAACAAAATACGGCCAGCGGTGAAATGATGGGCACCCTATCCGACGAAAAAGATCGTCAGTTAGAAGAAATACTTTCCAAGGAACAATATTCCGCCTACGAAAGCTGGAAACAGGATAATTAGGGTTGTGTTAAGCCTTTGTTAGCAGGGCCATCGCTGAGATTCGCAGCGGGCTTAGTCTTTCTTTTTTTAGATCTTTAAACTGTTTCCGTGGAGGATAAGTTGGGTATTGAATGCCACTGAAAATGTGGTGATTCTCCAAGAATTCGAGGGTACGAACGTGGTATCACAATTCAAGCGGTATTTTTCGCTTTCCATACTCCTTTTAGTCATTATACTGGCCTCCACAGGGCTACTTTCCATAATGGTCAGCGCCCTAACAGGGGTTTGTTTGCTGCTGTTGACCGGAAACCTTGATCTGACCACCGTATATAAAAAGGTCAATTGGCAAATCTTTTTTTTGTTGGCCGGTATGATTCCTTTGGGCCTTGCCATGAACAATACGGGTACGGATATGTGGATCTCGGAGCAACTATTGGGCTTTTTATCGGGGCGGCCGAACTGGGTCGTGACTGGAACCCTGTTCTTGGTTACCATGCTGATGAGCGGGGTGGTCAGCAACAACGCTACGGCTATCATCATGACCCCTATCGCCATTTCGGTGGCACAGGGCTTGGAACTGGATTTTAAACCTTTTATACTCGGGGTAATGTTCGCGGCCAATTTTAGCTTTTTCACCCCTGTAGGATACCAAACGAACACGCTAATTTATGGAATAGGCAATTATAAATTCAAGCACTTTCTTTTGATAGGTGGCTTCCTATCCTTACTGCTATGGGTGGTGGCTACTTTTTTACTTACCGAAATGCTCTAGGCTAAAATCGCTGACCAGACCACGGGTCAATACCCTCAAATTCATGCTTATCAAGGGAAAGGTAGGATTTAGCTACAGTTATAAAACATCCTGTTTGGTTATTCTCTTGATTTGTCTGGCCAATTTACGGGGAGCTTCCATTGGGATCAAATGACCTATCTTGCCCAAGGTGATGACCGAGGGATTTTTAAGGTACGGCAATACTTCCGAATAAATGGCCTCTTGTGCTATGACCGGGTCGTTCTTTGAGAATATAATATGTGTAGAAATATCCATATCCTTTATTCTTTCGGCAATATTGTTTTGCATCCCTTCATTTAACCACCAGTCCCAAGTGTTTTCGTCAATTCTAAGTTGGGATTCTATCGCATAGGTAAACTTTTTCTTTCCCAACTTCTTCTTAATTGCACCTTTCACGGTCTTTAGGGCCTCCTCCGCGTTCGGATGCTTCAGCATGCGGTCCCGTTCTTCAGCGGCCATATTTTCTACGGTGGGTGGAGAGGGCGCAATTAGTATGATTTTTTTTGGCTTGACACCCTCCATAATCTTGGCAGCGTACAGGGCGAGTTTTCCTCCCATGGAATGGCCGCAGAGTATATATTCAGTTAGCCCGAGTTCATCGATGCAGGCATTGATAAACTTTGAGAATTCATAGATAGAAGGATGGGACATAGGCCGGGTCGACCCAAAGCCGGGCAAGTTCAACAAAATACACCTATGATTTGTTTGGAGTCTCCTGGCCAACCAATGCCAACTACCGGCATCACCGCCAAAATAATGGATAAAAACTAGCGTCTTCTTTCCGCTACCCATAATTTCATAATCGTGATCAACCTGCACTTCACCTTTAATTTTCATTGAAAGTCTTTACTGGTTCTTGCATCTTTTCAAAGCACTCCACATGTTTTTCTAAAACCTTTATCAGGACGGGCGGTGCATTCGTGTCGGAAATAATAAATTCTGCTTCCTCAATAACCTCCTTGTCCGCCTCGATAAGATCTTTTTGAAAATCTGATGGATTTTTACCCCACTGAAGCTTCTTACCGCCGTACCATGAGGTAATGGCCTTGCACCGGGAAGAGGGTACAAAAGGTGTCGAAGGTTTGAGATTTAGACAAAAACTGACAAGTTGTGCCCGTACAGAACGCAATGCCTCAAATCGTAGCTTTATCAACTTTTCGGTCTGGGCAAATACGGTCCGGATTTTTAAGAGCTCCAGATTAATCAGGGCACATTGAATTTTATCAATGTAAATTTTTACTCTTTGATATATTTTGTAGTGAAGTTCCATGATAATAAATGCTAATAGTTGCGTGTTCTTACTGCAAAAAAGTAAGGAACTATTTGTATTTTATTTAAAGTTACTGAATTGTCCGGTTTAAAAACCCGGCAAATGCTATTCCATCAATCCTTATTTCATTTGGGCTACAATTCTAGTGCGACGGCTACTTAATCGGGTGTATCAACGTCGGAATAAGTGCTTAAGATACTTCCGGAACTCGAATCCATTTGAAGCCGGAATTAAACGCATAGGGTCATTATGCGTAGAAATTACTGGGTATTTTTATTTTTAAATAAATTTAAGTACATACTATGGATTTACAGATAAAAGGAAAAACGGCATTGATTACCGGGGGAGATTCCGGTTTGGGTATCGAGACCGCAAAGTTTCTTGTAAGGGAAGGCGTTAATGTTATTTTGTCGGACAAGAAAAATAATAAGGAACTGAAGGAAGCCGTAAAACAAGTCGAAAAAGACTGCGAAAACGGAGCTAAGGTGATGGGGATAGCGGCCGATATCTCCAAAAACCAGGAAGTTTTGGATTTAGCCGATAAAATCGATACGGAATTCGGTGGCGCACACATCATATTCCATTCCGCCGGTGCCCGGGGTGCGGCAGGCGATTTCTTGAAACTCACCGATGATGACTGGATGAAGACCATAGAGGTAGATTTGATGGGTGCGGTCCGCATTGCAAGAGCGTTCGTACCTCAGATGCAAAAGCTGAAATGGGGGCGTATGATTTTGGTAGCTTCCGAAAATGCCTTTCAGCCTTACGAAGAAGAAAGTCCATATAACGCCTGCAAAGCGGCGATTATTAACCTATCTAAATGTTTGTCGAGATCGTACTCCAAAGAGAACCTACTTTTCAATTGTATTTCGCCTGCCTATATCGAAACCCCGATGACCGATGCCATGATGGAAGAACTGGCCAAGGAAAAAGATACGACAGTAGAAAAAGCGGTACAATGGTTCGTGAAAAACAAACGTCCACATATCGCCATGCAACGCAGGGGAAGACCTGAAGAAGTGGCATCGGTGGTCGCATTTTTATGTTCGGAACACGCGAGCTACGTTAATGGTAGCAACATTCGTATTGACGGAGGTGCCGTGGAATCCGCCTTCGGGTGATTGCCCTATTTTTCCTACGGATGTTAAGAACTATGAACTAAAAACGGAAGAATTCAATAATATGCTACATGAATTACGATTAGATTTTCGTACCTGTAGGCCATTTTTATACCCAGAATAATGAACAATGTTTTACCATTACTGCGGCGCATACGCAACAGTATCTCGTTTATAACCATGTGTATCGCTTTAGGTTTTGGAGTTTTGGCACTTGCCCTGGTCTTCTTTCGACCGAACCTTTTAACCGATTATCCTAGATTGGCCATTACCGATAAGGAAAATATCAAATTCATACTTTCCTTTACTATCGGGGGCGTTTTTACGCTGACCATCTTCACCTTTACGATGGTAATGAATGTTTTAGATCGGAGTATCAGTAATTATTCGCCTCGGTTGATTCCTCTTATCCTTCGGGAAAAAAAGCATCAAATCCTTTTAGGAGTGACCAGCGGAACGCTACTCTATGCCCTTGTAATGGCTATTGTTATATCTAATTCTAATAACGAAGACTTTCCTCCTATGGCCGCATCCTTGGCCATTATTATGAGCATGGCCAACATCGTACTTTTCATTTATTTTATCCACAGCGTATCACAGACCATTCAAGTGAATTTTATCCTGTATAAATCCTTTAAAAATACCAGGGATAATCTGATGAAACTAATTTATTCCGATCTGCAATTTATATCGAATAAGGAGGAAGACGTCTGGATCGATACCATTTGTTTTAAACACTGCGGATACCTCAACAAAATCAGGCTACAGAAATTGATAGGCATTTCCGAAAAACAGGGAATCAGTTTTAAACTATTGAAAACCATGGGTAGTTTTGTAATGGAAAACGAACCGGTTTTGGCGGCTTCTGCAAAAATCGATACCAAGAGTGTCAATAGCATCAAAAGATGTATCAGCATAGACCGTGTGGAAGCGATCGATGTATTCGAAATCGGTTTCAAACATTTGGTCGAAGTGGCCGTAAAGGCAAGCTCGCCCGCCATTAATGACCCCGGAACGGCCTTGACCGCCATCGACTATTTGACCCAGTTGTTTATACTTCGCCATAAACTTCCCGATGCCAAGGGAATGAAATCTGCCAAAGGCGGCGTGCTGTTTTTCGAATTTGTTCCCAGCACCCAACTCGCTGAATTTTGCTTTGTAGAAATGGAAGCTTATATGGGAGATGACCCCCTTCTGATGCGGAAACTAGCACAGAGCAAAAAAAGTATTGCACAGAATGGGAATTCAAAAAAAATTAAATGAACCAAAAATCTCTATAACAATCTGGATGCAGTCAAAAATTCTTTCAAAAAGAATAAACCCATGGCTCACTTGCATCTAATTTTAGATAACCTTAAAAATAAAATATCATGAGCAAAAAAACTGAAGAAATATTCGATGAAATTAAAGAGATTTTAGCGAAGAACGAAGATGCCTTTAAAGGGTATGAAAAAGCTGCCGAAAACGCCGACAGTCATACTTTAACGGTTTATTTCCGTCAAAAGGCGATCAAAAGAAAGGAATTCAATATCAACCTTAGACGGGAAATCAAGGGCGCCTTTACCGATTTCGACGATAGTGGATCATTTGGGGGCACTGTACACCGTGCATGGATGGATATCAAAAATTTATTTTCTGCGGATAGCGATGAGTCTATGCTAGAAGAATCCCTCACCGGTGATAAGGCAGCGATTGATGAGTATAACGATGTCATCAAATATGACAATCTCCCAATCGGACTTAAAAATTTACTGATTGCACAGCGGGACGATATTCAACGGGACATTGCAAAAAATGACAGCTTAGAAAGTCTGCATTAAATTTTAAGACTAATTGAAGGGGCGCTCAACACGGCGCCCTTTTTATTCACAAAAATCCATCGGAACGAGTCGATGAAACTGGCTTGATTGGGTTTTTTTGCCGAGGATACAAAAGCAAATTAAATTAGTATGGACAACAAAGAAACTGACAAGAATACTGAATTCGTACCTACGGGGCTGCAGGCTTCGTCGTGCTGATTTTACTTTGGGCGTCTTACTCCTGTTTAATCTTATAATTTTGGGGCGGAGTTCACTAAGGTATACGCCGACCACTACGGTCATGGCATTCAGCCTAGTGAAATAGCGGTCAAGAAGGAAGAAAAAAAATTGAATATAGATATATAAAGTACGGAGTATTCTTTGCGAGTGTCAGCATCACTTTTCTAAATATATTACACGACCAAAATTGCATCAATTATCTTCTGATGGAAGTTCGATAATCCGATGGTTATTTTTCGTTAGTTCCGCCTCGTGTACCATTTCGGAAAGTTTATCCTTTACTATTTGAACGACTTTTTCCAGATTAAATATTGTGCGTACCACTGCAGATACAACGAGATAACTTAGACTGTCACCGCTCTCCGATAGATCCTGTTTCGCACTGTCAGTTAAATTCCTTACCCTACTTGCAATTTCTTCAGAACCTTTGACCGCCTCATCCTTGATTTTTGTTCTCGTTACTTTACCACTTTCCGGTGCATAAAGCACGGCCACGGTTGCACCTATAGCCGCACCGGCCAAGACGGCCATAAATATTTTTCCAGTAGTTTCTGTCTTTCCCATTTGAGTATTTATTTTCTAAGGTTTAAAGATAGAATTTAACCCCATGCGCTCGCGGTCGCAAATCATCTTATTCTTGACCCTAATACATTTACCATAACAAAAGGGAGAAAGCCCTTTGACCCAAAATGTAATAGGCCCAACCCATTTTTGGATATGGTTACTTTTTATTGCAATAAAGTCCACCAGCCGATAATAGAAAGTATAGTTTCATTATTTATTACCGTGTATTGAAATGAGCAATCGAGGACTTTCTGAAAGACAATCCTAACACATCGTGATTAATACCGGATAGAAAAAGCTTCTAAAATACCGGTATAATTTAAAAAATATAGAGATATGGAAGATGAATATGCCAAACATGAACTAGAATTCATCAAAGAATATAAAGAAAAGGGATTCACTGATAATTTTAGGATAGTCAAAGGAAAGTTAATCTCATCCGAGACCAGCCAAGAGTTTGAACCGACTGATCTTATGATTATGGGCGAAAATCGTTTTGAGGGCATGAGTAACCCTTCCGATTTATCGATTCTCTACGCTATCAAAGCTCCAGATGGATTGAAGGGAACCCTATTGATGGCCTATGGACCGAATGCCGATATCTCCCAGCACGAGTTTATAGAGCAAATTCCTGAGGCTGATCAAGCTGATCGCGTTGATGAGCCTTTATAAAACCAGCTAATAATTTCAATAACATCATAAGAACCTACTACGAACCTTATTTCGCAGTACTAAAATATAGTATATTAAAACCCCGTTCGCATAACCATGCGAACGGGGTTTTTCAGTCCTTAAATCAAAAACTACGTACTACTCGTTACCTTCCATTTTCTTTTTCAATGCCTGTAAGGCCTCGTTAGCGTCACCTAAGGTAGGCTTGGCCTCATCGGCAGCGGCAGCGGCTTTCTTCTGTGCCTGCTTGACATTGCGTATCTCCTCTTCACGGAAAATAGCGGTATGACTGGCTACGACCCTTTTGAAGTCTTTATTGAATTCAATAATCTTGAATTCGGCCTCTTCGCCCTTACCGAGCTTTTTACCATCTTCTTTCTCCAAGTGACGTTGCGGTACAAAAGCCGTAATGTCTTCGTTGAAATCGATAGTCGCCCCTTTATCTACCATGTCGCCAATAGTGGCTTTATGAATAGTACCTAGGGCAAACTCTTTTTCGTATTTGTCCCATGGGTTTTCGGTAACCTGCTTGTGACCGATACTCAGTTTGCGGCCTTCCACATCCAATTCTAGCACTTCCACTTCAATAGTTTCGCCAACGTTGACGAATTCCGAGGGATGCTTGATTTTCTTGGTCCAAGATAAATCGGAGATATAAATTAATCCGTCGATACCTTCTTCCATTTCTACAAAGACACCGAAATTGGTGAAATTGCGAACAATCCCTTTATGTTTCGAACCAACAGGATACTTAGAGGTAATATCCGTCCATGGATCTGGAGTCAATTGCTTGATACCCAAAGACATTTTTCGGTCTTCGCGGTCTAAGGTCAATACTACCGCATCTACCTCATCGCCTACGTTTACGAAATCCTGCGCCGAACGCAAGTGTGTTGACCAAGACATTTCAGATACGTGGATCAGGCCTTCTACACCTTCTACCACTTCGACAAACGCCCCGTAGTCGGCAATAACCACAACTTTACCTTTGACTTTATCGCCAATCTTGATCTCATCGCTCAAGGCATCCCAAGGATGTTTCTCCAACTGCTTCATACCTAGTTGGATACGTGATTTGTTCTCGTCGAAATCGAGGATAACCACGTTGATTTTCTGATCCAAATCGACCACTTCGTTCGGGTGATTGATTCTGCTCCACGACAAGTCGGTAATATGCACCAATCCATCTACACCACCAAGATCTACGAACACACCATACGAAGTGATGTTTTTCACAACACCTTCCAACACCTGTCCTTTTTCCAACTGGCTGATAATTTCTTTTTTCTGCTCTTCGATATCGGCCTCGATCAGAGCTTTATGAGATACTACTACGTTTTTGAACTCGTGGTTGATTTTCACCACCTTGAATTCCATAGTCTTACCTACATACTGATCGTAATCGCGAATCGGCTTGACATCGATTTGAGAACCGGGCAAGAAGGCCTCGATTCCGAATACATCGACGATCATACCGCCTTTCGTTCTACATTTCACAAATCCGCTTACGACCAATTCTTCGTCATGGGATTTGTTCACCCGGTCCCAAGCCATAATCGTTCTGGCCTTTCTGTGGGATAAGATCAACTGCCCGCTTTTATCCTCACGGATATCGATAAGCACGTCAACTTTATCACCGACCTTCAAATCGGGATTATAACGGAATTCGTTAAGGGAAATAACACCTTCGGACTTTGCGTTGATGTCTATAATCGCCTCACGTTCGGTCATATAGGTAACAGTACCTTCAACGACTTCTTCGTCTGCAGTATCCACGAAATTCTCCGTAACCAATTTTTCGAATTCCGCCAATTTCGCGTCGTCGACCGGCTCTATGCCCTCTTCGTATTTTTCCCAATCAAAATTCTCCAAAAATTCCTGGGGATTTTGTTTTGGGGCCTCTTCTTTCACTTTCTGTTCCTGTTGAACGTCCTGTTCCTGTTGTGCGTCGGTGGTTTCTTCCACCTCTGCGGTTGCTTTTTCTTCAGCCATTTGCCGATTTAAAATTTGTATCCTACGATGCTACAAGAGTTGAACAATCGCCGTAGAAGTAGTTAAAATTATAGTTTTCAGTATCCCTTTTCCTCTTGCTACCCTGTAAAAAAGGAGTGCAAAAATACGATATTATTCTTGTTTTAGCAACCTTATATATCACAGGTTATATTCATCCGAAGAATTTTTGGCCAAATTCCCTAAAATAAGCCAATTATCCTTATCTTGAGAGCCATTATTTTAATCATTTTAAAGCTATTATTATGAGTGTTAAAGACAAATATCAGCCTGTATTGAACTTGGGTGAAAAATTGAATATTAAAGACGGGGACGTAACCGAGGAAAACGGGGTTTTAAAAGTAAAGGGACAAGCCAATACCCAATATGAAAAAAATCTGTTGTGGGATAAAATCAAAGAAATCGGAGGCGAAAATCCATCGGATATAAAGGCCAACATTACAGTTGCTGACGAATCGGTATACGCACGGCACGTGGTAAAAAGCGGAGAATCGCTAAGCAAGATTTCCAAGCACTATTATGGCGACCCCATGAAGTACAAAAAGATTTTTGAGGCGAATTCGGGCATTTTGAAGAACCCCGATGTAATTCATCCAGATCAGGTTTTGGTGATTCCGAATCCGTAGTCGCTAGCGCTTGGCGCCATGCGCATTGCGCAAAAAACTTATTTTATGTGTTGACAAACGCAACATTTAAACAGGGTCGCCCTAAATGGTCGGCCCTGTTTACTTTTTGACAGGCCGCGCGAGTATTGTGATATGTCTTTAAACAAATTCCAATGGCGTAAAGCTTTCGGCGCAAAGCGTTGGGCGCAAAGCGCAAAGCTATTTCTCCATATACCGCCGCGCAATACTCTCCAACCTTTCGAACTGTTCTTTTAACCCCATATCGCTGTTGTCGAATACAATGGCATCCTCCGCTTTTTTCAAAGGCGAAAATTCACGATGGGTATCGATATGATCCCGTTTTTGAACATTTTCGAGTACCTCGTCGTAGACTACGTTCTCCCCTTTATCCAAAAGTTCCTTATATCTTCTCGTAGCCCTTGCCTGAAGTGATGCAGTCATGAAAATCTTCAGCTCGGCATCGGGAAAAACGGTGGTGCCGATGTCGCGACCGTCCATGACAATCCCTTTATTCTTTCCCATAGCTTTTTGCATGTCCACCAACTTATAACGCACTTGTTCAATTTCTGCAATACGGCTTACCTGGTTGGATACTTCCATTTGGCGAATTTCCTCTTCTACGTTTTCACCGTTCAGATACATTTCGGAAAAACCCAGTTCCGCATTGGGTACGAATTTTAACCGAATTTTGGGCAACAACTGCACAAGGGCCTGCAAACGTTCAGTTCCATTGCCGATAAACCCATTTCGTATGGCAAAAAGCGTTACCGCCCGGTACATCGCCCCGGTATCGACATAGGCATAGCCCAAAGCCCGCGCCAATTGCTTGGCCAGCGTGCTTTTTCCTGTAGATGAATAGCCATCAATGGCAATAGTGATCTTTCGCATTACAATTTTTTGGCATTTTTCACTGTCTGCCCCGTAATCGCAATATCGACAACTTCGTGCATGTCGGTAACATAGTGGAACGTCAATCCTTTTAAATAGTCCTTTTTAATTTCTAGGATGTCCTTCTCATTGTCCTTACAAAGAATGATTTCTTTAATACGTGCCCGTTTGGCCGCCAATATTTTTTCCTTGATACCGCCGACGGGAAGCACCTTGCCCCGGAGCGTGATTTCACCGGTCATGGCCAGACTTTTCTTCACCTTTTTCTGGGTAAAAAGGGAGACGAGGGATGTCAACATGGTAATCCCGGCACTTGGTCCGTCTTTCGGGGTCGCTCCTTCCGGCACGTGAATATGTACATTATACTTTTCGAACACCTCGGAATCGATTCCGAACCGATCGGCGTTCGATTTGATATACTCCATAGCGATAGTGGCTGATTCCTTCATCACTTTACCAAGATTTCCCGTAATATTCAAAGTGCCTTTCCCCTTGGATAAAATGGATTCGATAAAAAGGATGTCGCCGCCGACGCTCGTCCATGCCAATCCTGTAACTACCCCTGCTACATCGTTGTTCTCATATTTATCGCGCTCCATTCGTGCGGGGCCCAAAATGGTTTCTACGTCTTCCTTCGATATTTTTATGTTGTATTTCTCTTCCGTGGCAATATTTTTCGCCGCATAACGCACCATTTTGGCAATCTGCTTTTCCAAGGCACGTACGCCGGATTCCCGGGTGTAGCCCTCGACGATTTTCTCCAATTGGGGCATTCCGATCTTGATATCCTTCGCCGTAAGTCCGTGTTCCCTTAATTGCTTCGGCAGCAGGTGTCTTTTGGCAATCATGACTTTTTCTTCGATGGTGTATCCAGTCACCTTAATGATTTCCATACGGTCGAGCAAAGCGGGCTGAATGTTCGAAAGGTTGTTGGCCGTGGCGATGAACATAACTTTGGACAGGTCGTAGCCCATCTCCAAAAAATTATCGTGGAACTCGCTGTTCTGTTCGGGATCAAGCACCTCCAACATCGCGGAGGACGGATCGCCCTGATGGCTACTGGCCAGTTTGTCGATTTCGTCGAGGATGAAAACGGGATTCGAAGTGCCCGCCTTTTTCAAGCTCTGTACAATCCTACCGGGCATAGCGCCGATATAGGTTTTCCGGTGGCCGCGTATTTCAGCCTCATCGCGTAGGCCGCCTAACGACATCCGCACATATTCCCTTCCCAAGGCTTCCGCAATGGATTTTCCAAGGGAGGTCTTACCAACGCCAGGAGGACCATAAAGACACAAAATCGGGGATTTCATATCATTACGAAGCTTCAGTACCGCTAAATATTCAATGATTCGGCGTTTCACATCCTCAAGTCCATAATGGTCTCGATCCAGAATTCTCTCCGCACGTTTTAAGTCGAATTTATCCTTGGAGTATTTATTCCACGGTAAATCTAGAAAAAGGTCCAGATAATTTCTTTGGATGGAATACTCCGCGACCTGCGGATTCATCCGTTGTATTTTGGTGAGCTCCTTATCAAAGTGTTTACCTATTTTTTTGGACCATTTTTTTTTCTTGGCCCTCGCCTTCATTTCCAGCACTTCATCATCATGGGATACCCCGCCCAGCTCCTCCTGAATGGTCTTCATTTGCTGGTGAAGAAAATATTCGCGCTGCTGCTGGTCCATATCGCTGCGCACCTTGCTCTGAATATTGTTCTTAAGCTCCAATTTCTGAAGCTCCACGTTCATATATTTCAAAGTGGACAAGGCGCGTTCTTGCAAACTATTGATTTCAAGAAGTTCCTGTTTTTCTTTCACCCCGAGATTGAGGTTCGACGATACAAAATTGATCAAAAAGGAGTTGCTTTGGATGTTCTTAATGGCAAAGGAGGCTTCACTCGGAATATTCGGATTGTCGCGAATAATCCTGAGCGCCAGATCTTTTATCGATTCAATAATGGCCAAAAATTCCTGTCCGTCTTTTTCCGGCCTTTCCTCGGCGGTTTCTCTTACCGTTGCCGTCATATAAGGCTTCTCGGTAAGAATTTCAGCGACTTCGAAACGTTTTTTGCCCTGTAGGATGACCGTAGTATTTCCATCCGGCATTTTTAGGACGCGTAAGATGCGGGCTACCGTGCCCAAGGTATTGATATCCTTGGCATGTGGATTTTCGGTCTCCTCGTCCTTTTGGGAAACGACGCCGATAACCTTTGATCCATTGTTGGCATCCTTTATTAAATTGATAGAAGTATCCCGTCCGGCCGTGATCGGAATTACGACTCCGGGAAACAGGACCGTATTGCGAAGTGGCAAAATCGGCAAAGTTTCCGGCAACTTTTCGTTGGCCATTTCCTCCTCGTCCTCGGGTGTCAATAACGGAATCAATTCCGCATCCTCGTCGATGGACTGTAACGACATATTGTCAAAATCTGAAAAATTAGAATCTCCCATAGGTATATTTTCGGTCATTCTGTCATTGATGAGACAGAAATCCTATATTATCTTAAATTATAAAATACTTGTAAGGCCCCTTAGTGCCTATTAAAATACAATAAAACTTTTTCTTTCGACCGTATAAAGACAATTGTTGTGCCACAGACTTCGGGGAAGCACCAAATATCAAATGCCAAATCCCAAATACTTCCTGAAATTTCGGAACCAAAAAAATCCAAAAAACTGTAACAATCCCTAACTTATCCCATCCTTATAAAAACCATCCACTTTTTGAGCCACAAAGAGGAACATATCGATACGCTGATACAACGGTGTCTTGAAGGAAAACAAAGTGCACAGCTTGAGGTCTACAACCGCTATTACAGAGCTATGTACAACACATCCTTTAGAATCGTAAAAAATAGCAACGAGGCAGAAGACGTTATGCAGGATTCCTTTTTAAAGGCATTTACGAAACTGCATACCTTCAAGGGAGAGGTCGCGTTCGGGGCCTGGTTGAAGCGCATTGTTATCAATAACAGCATTCAACACTATCGAAAACAACTGAAAAAGAATGAGATAGCACTCCAAGATATAATGTACAAGGTCGAATATAACGAGACAAGTGTTCCGGACCATGCGTCTACCGAACTGAAGGCTCAAAAAGTGATGGAGACCATGAACCGATTAAAGGATAACTACCGGATTTCTTTGACCTTACATCTCATCGAAGGCTATGATTATGAGGAAGTCAGCCGAATTATGAATATCAGCTATGCCAATTGCAGAACGACGATATCCCGGGCAAAAAATAGCTTGAGGAAAAAATTGATACCCGCTTAAGATGGAAAAAGAAAATATAGAAAAACTGTTCGACAGCCTTCGGGGATCCTTCGATACCAGAGCACCGAAGGCCGGCCATGAACTTCGGTTTCTCGAAAAGTTGAACGCTTCAAAAGGAATCGCACCCGTTAAAAAGAGAAAGAAATTAGGGTGGAAACCTTTCGCCATAGCGGCTTCGATCGCTTTGCTATGTACCCTCGCTTTCGGGCTTTACCAATCAGAGCCTACTTTGGAAGAGCAGGTGGCCCATATTTCGCCCGAAGTTAGTCGAACCTCGTTTTATTTTTCCGGTCTGATCGAAGAACAGGTCAAGGCACTTGAAAACGAGGGTACCCCGCAGACCCGACAGATAATCGACGATACCTTGCTGCAACTTGGAAAACTAGAATCCGACTATGCCCAATTGGAACAAGATCTCGTAAACGGGGGCAACAGCAAACTTCTTTTAAGTGCGATGATCACCAACTTTCGCACGCGCATCGATTTTTTGCAGGAGGTTCTCGACACAATTGAATCTATTAAAAACTTAAAACCTTACGATGATACGGAAACTACGATTTAAAGGTATTGCCTTGGTAATCTTCATAGTGCCCATGATAATCTTTGCCCATGACGGCAAGGGTAACGGAAAATATAGGAAAGAAAAGACGGTCAAAAAGGAGTTCGATGTAAATTCGGATGTGCTTCTAGCGGTCGATAACAGCTACGGCAACCTAAACATTACCTCTTGGAACGAAGATAGAATACTGATCGAGGTGCAGGTCAAGACCAGCGGCAACAACGCCGAGAAGGTGCAGCAAAAACTGGACGATATCCATATCGATTTCGAGAACAGTAGCAGTCGGGTTTCCGCCCGCACCATCTTTGACAACAGCGATTCGGGCTGGGGATGGAACTGGGGCAGGAACAACAATGTCGATATGCAGGTCAATTATACCATAAAACTGCCCGTAAAAAGTAAGGTGGACTTGAACAACGATTATGGAAGCATCTTTTTGGACCGGATTGATGGTCATGCCAACATCAGCTGCGACTACGGTCGCTTGGATATCGGTGAACTCAACGGCCGCGAAAACCAACTGAATTTCGACTACACCTCGAAATCGACCATCGGATATATCAAAAGCGGAAAAATTTCAGCGGATTACTCCGGTTTTACCATCGAAAAAGCGGGAGACTTAATCATCAGCGCCGATTATACGAATTCGGAAGTTAGGCAGATGGGCAACCTGCAATATTCTAGCGATTACGGCAAAATCGAGGTCGGCGAGGCCAAGAACGTACAGGGCAACGGAGATTACATCAACGTTCAGCTGGGCACCATTCATGGCAATATAGATATTTCTGCGGATTACGGCTCGCTAAAAATTGACAAGATGGCGTCCGACGCCGGAAACCTGCGGATAAATACGGACTATACGGGGGTAAAAATTGGTTACGATCCCGAATACCATTTCAATTTCGAAATTAAAACCAGTTATTCAGGCGTCATCGGCAAAGACAATTTTCAGATCAATATCAGCGAAGAGAAAAATACGAGTACCTATTATAAAGGCTATTATGGATCTTCCAATAGCAGCAACGTAGTTTCGATAAGTAGTGATTATGGGGGAATTACGTTTTATCAAAATTAAATCATCAATCCGGTCCTGGAATGAATTCAGGGCAAAAAACAAGAAATTCATGAAAAAAGTAGCAATTTTAAGTTTAGTGGCAATATGCACGATCTCCTGTTCAGCGCAATGGGGCAAGGGCATCAAAGGAAATGGCAACACCGTCAGCATCGACCGCAGCGTTGGGGAATATGACGGAATAGCGGTATCGGGATGGTTCGATGTGGACCTGGTGCATGGTAAAGAGGGCGAACTCTCTTTGGAAGGAGAAGAAAATCTTCTGGAGTATATCATTACCGAGGTTGAAAACGGTAAATTGGTCATCAAAACGGAAAAAGGCGTCAACTTAAAACCTTCAAGTTGGAAGGACGGCATTCGTATCACCGTTCCGGTGGAAAGCATCGATGCCATAAGTTTATCAGGTTCTGCCGACATCGTTGGAAAAACGACCTTAAAAGCATCCGATTTCAAGACCGCCATGTCCGGCTCAGGCGATATCACCCTAGACCTCGAAACGGAATCCCTTAGCGCTTCGATGTCCGGTTCCGGTGATATGAACCTTAGCGGAAATACCGAAAATTTCGAGGCAACCATTTCCGGTTCAGGTGATATTAAGGCTTTCGACCTCATTGCCGACAATGTGGAAGCGACCGTTTCAGGTTCTGCGGACATCAAGGTTACCGCCAATAAAACGCTAAAGGCCCGAGTTTCTGGCTCTGGCGATATTAGCTACCGTGGCAACCCGAAAAAAGTGGATACGAAGACGTCGGGGTCTGGGGATATTTCGAGGGGATAACTTTCAGATTATCCGCTCTCTTAGTAAGAAAATAAGGGAGCTTTAACGTCGCATGTTCAACATAAATAATTTCAATCCCTTTACAACAAAACCAACAAAAAATACGTTCTAGAGGCTGTTTTTAGCTGTAATCTTTTTCAAAACAGACCTCAACCATGACCATCAAAATCACTCAGCAGTTTCTGACACTTGTATTATTTGCACTTACATGCCAAATAGCCACATCACAAGAAGGCTTCAAGATCGGCGCCCATGGCGGAATACCTCTTGGGGATTTAAATGAACAAATAGGCATTGTCATCGGAGCCGATATAGGGTACCTATGGGCACCCAACAAAGTCTTTGACTTAGGAGTAAAAACAGGAATAATTCACGGATTTCCGGAAACGTTTAAAGCAGAAACGGTCAGCGTAAAACTGCCCAGTGTGCAGTTCGCACCAATAGCCGCTTCTGTAAGGATCTGGCCCGTGAAATCATTTTCATTCGGAGGCGACGTAGGCCATGCTTTGGGTTTGAACAAAGGCAATGAAGGCGGATTCTACTACCGGCCGCAAATCGGATTTCAGGTGGGTCCGCAATCGGAGATTAATTTCTCCTACACCGCCATTGATTTAGGTGAGACTACATGGTCGACCGTTACCCTTGGTTATGTGTACACCTTTTTATCGGCACGGCACTTTAGATAACCGAAGTATGGGTACACAGAATATTGAAATTTAATCTGCTATGGGCGCCAAATACTTCCTTTCCACATAGAATGTGGCAAAGGGCAAGAGTGAAGCCAATAAAAGGATAAATCCCTTTTTGAAGCCCCACTTTTTCGTTCTCCAGAAAAGGATGGCCAAAACGACATAGGCAATAAACAGCACCCCGTGGGCATAGCCTACATATTTATTGGGCATTGGCAAATCCGCTAGATATTTCAACGGCATGGTAACCGCAAAGAGCGCCAAATAAGATATGCCTTCGAGAATGGCCGTAGTTCTGAAAAGAGTTAGCATTTGCAAGAGTTTATTAGTTTATGGGTTTATGGGTTTATAGCTCTTTGCTCATTTCCGTTATTGGTGAAATGATAAAATCCATGCATTTTTTAAAAATTACAAGGGCTCAATCTCAATTCCCTTTTGAGGTTTCCAACAGCTTTTTATAAAGTCATAAACTACGGCCAAAGGCCGCCCATAAACTGATAAACTATATTAGAGATGGATAACCTCATCGTAAGCGGCCGCAACAGCCTCCATGACCGCTTCGCTCATGGTAGGATGCGGGTGTACCGCTTTTAGGATTTCGTGCCCCGTTGTTTCCAACTTACGGGCGACTACGGCTTCGGCAATCATATCGGTAACGCCTGCGCCGATCATGTGGCAGCCGAGCCATTCCCCATATTTTGCATCGAAAATAACTTTTACAAAACCATCGGGGGTACCGGAAGCCTTGGCCTTTCCGCTAGCGGAGAAGGGGAATTTCCCGATTTTGATGTCGAGACCCTTATCCTTTGCCTGTTTTTCAGTAAGTCCTACGGATGCTACTTCCGGCATGCAATACGTACAACCCGGGATGTTCCCATAATCCAATGGCTCAACGTGCATATCGGCGATTTTTTCAACACATAGGATGCCTTCCGCCGACGCTACGTGCGCCAATGCCTGACCGGGAGTGACATCGCCAATAGCGTAGTATCCAGGAACGTTGGTCTGATAGAAGTCGTCGACCACAATTTTGTCCTTATCGGTTTTAATACCCAAATCCTCCAAACCAATATTTTCGATGTTAGATTTGATTCCCACTGCCGATAGAACAATATCGGCTTCCAACACTTCCTCCCCTTTTGAAGTTTTAACGGTCGCCTTTACGCCATCGCCAGAGGTATCGACTTTGGTCACTTCCGATGCGGTCATGATTTTTACGCCCGCCTTTTTAAAGCTGCGCTCCAATTGTTTGGAGATATCCTCATCCTCTACCGGAACGATATTAGGAAGGTATTCGACAACAGTCACCTCGGTTCCCATGGAATTGTAGAAGTAGGCGAATTCGATACCAATAGCACCACTGCCTACGACAATCATTTTCTTCGGCTGTTTCTCCAAGGTCATGGCCTCGCGGTAGCCAATGATTTTTTTACCATCCTGTTTTAAACTGGGAAGTTCGCGGCTCCGTGCACCTGTAGCAATAATAATATGTTTGGCAGTGTATTCGGTTTCCTTGCCATCTTCACCCTTAACTGCTACTTTTTTTCCGGCTTTTAAGGTGCCATATCCCTTAAGGACCTCAATTTTGTTCTTTTTCATTAAGAACTGGACCCCCTTGCTCATGTCATCGGCTACCTTTCGGCTACGCTTCACTACCCCATCGAAATCTTTATCGATGTTTTCAGCTTTGAGACCATACTCTTCCGCATGTTTAAGATATTCGAATACTTGGGCGGATTTTAGTAAGGCCTTGGTCGGGATACAGCCCCAGTTCAAGCAAACCCCTCCGAGACTTTCCTTCTCAATAATAGCGGTCTTGAACCCTAGTTGCGAAGATCGGATAGCGGTTACATATCCTCCGGGGCCACTGCCCAAAACAATTACATCGAAATCGGCCATATTCTTGTTTATTTGCAATTAGAGCTGCAAAAGTACGGAAATGAAATTCCAAATCCCAAGTACCTTTCGAAGTTTCAGGACCAAAAAAATTCAAGGTCCAGATCCTGCCCGTCCGGCAGGCGGGTCTGCCTGAAACAGATTCTAGGTATAAAGTAGACCTTGATCAGTTTGAACCTAGAACAGCTAGGAAGTTGCGATTGAACCTTTGTACAAATGGGAATCGAAGAGATAAACCAATTTAGCAGAATTTCAAACTTTAGCAGAACCCCACCGCCAACTGCTATTGCGGATCGCTAATTTTTCGCCGGCACAAACTTCAAAGCCGCGCCATTGACACAATGTCTCAGGCCAGTAGGTTCCGGGCCATCTTCAAAAACATGTCCGAGATGGCCACCACAGGTGGCACAATGCTCTTCGGTACGCTTGTAGCCGATTTTGTAATCGACATCATAAGCGACATTCCCTTTGATTTCCTTATAGAAACTGGGCCATCCGGTACCGGATTTGAATTTGGTGTCACTTTTAAAGAGCTCGGTGCCACAGCCAGCGCAGACATAGGTGCCTTCCTTTTTGTTTTCGAGCAAGTCACTTGAAAAAGGGTTTTCAGTGGCCGCATGGCGCAGCACTTGATATTCCATGGGAGTCAATTCCTTTTGCCACTCGGCATCCGTTTTGACGATCTCGAATTTCTTTTCGGTCTGGTCATCTTGGGTCATTGCCGTTTTCTTTTCCTGTGAGTTTCCCTGGCAGCCTGTGAGTAAGAGACAAAGTGCAAATGCTATTTTAATGTACATGATGTTTGAGTTTTATATGTGTATGTTTTAGACGTAATGGAGGTACAATCCTTTCAACTATACGTACGGGGATTTCACGCCTAAGTTTTATTGGCATATGGGATAAAGATACGTCCAAAAAAATCGAACCCTACTTGTATAGCAGGGTCCAATAATTTAAATATGATAATCAAATCAATTCATATGTATTTTCTGAACATCCTTTTCTGTAATTCCCAGAGAACTCATTACAGAGCTAAGATTCGATTTGTCCATTTTTGCCGTTGTACCCAAATCCGCTGGTATGATCACAACTCGGAATACTTGTCCGTCGATTAAATCATTCGCAACCAATGCTGCATCAAATTCGGGCTCAAGAAAAACACCGTAGTTTTCTTGAGTGAAATCGAAATTATAGTAGAGAAGGCCTTGATCACTGAAAAAAGGTTGCGGTAACTGTCGCCATACGTCAAGACCATTATCAATCTCTTCCAGCCTATATATTAATACAACGTCATCTGGCAAAAGTGTAATATCTGATGGATATTGCAATAAAGCCTCGTAACGATTTAATCCGGTATTAAAATCCATATCCACATCAATTTCAAAGGCTGCTGCTTCAAAAGCCGCACCATCTATCCCATCTTGCCCATCAAGACCATCAAATCCCGGAGGCCCCGGGTCACCTGTACACGAAACTAAAAACAGGGTCAAAAAAGTACCCAAGACTGTTGCTACATTTTTCATAATTCTAAATTTTTAAAGATTTAAATTCCGTAATCTAAACTTAAAGATTCAAAAAGTGTTCCGTTTTTTAAAAAACCGTATCTTTTGTCCGAAAAACAAGAAAACTCCTTAAGTTTAAGACAAAGAAGTCAGGCATTGGGCAAAGTTGCTTAGATTTGATGCCAATTTCTATTATTAACCCAACATCCATCATTATGGCCGACGTAACCGTTTACAGTCTTTTTTCCGAATTCGATATCGATCTTTTCAAATCGGGCAAACACTTTCGCCTTTATGAAAAACTGGGCTCTCACCCCATGGAACTCGAAGGGGTCAAGGGCACCTATTTTGCGGTCTGGGCACCTACCGCGCGCTCGGTATCGGTGATCGGTAATTTTAACGGATGGAACGAACACGAGCATCGCCTGCACGTACGCTGGGACGCCAGTGGTATTTGGGAAGGTTTTATTCCCGATATCGGCCAAGGCGAAATCTACAAATATAAAATCCATTCGAACAATCACGGCGTAGTGACCGAAAAGGCAGACCCCTTTGCCCGATATTGCGAACAGCCCCCAAAAACGGCCTCCGTCATCTGGGAAGCCGATTACAATTGGAAGGACAAAAAATGGATGGATACCCGTAAGTCTAAAAATTCTTTGGATACCCCGTTTTCGGTGTACGAAGTTCACCTTGGTTCTTGGAAACGGGATAAGGACAATAATTTTCTCTCCTACGAACAATTATCGGAAGATTTGGTCGCCTATATTAAGGATATGGGCTTTACCCATGTGGAGTTCATGCCGATCATGGAATTTCCCTATGACCCGTCCTGGGGCTACCAACTTACCGGATATTTCGCCCCGACCTCGCGTTTCGGGGACCCGGCAGGGTTCAAGTTGCTGGTCGATAAACTGCACCAGGCCGGTATCGGAGTGATTTTGGACTGGGTACCCTCTCATTTTCCGGAGGATGCCCACGGCCTCGGATTTTTCGACGGATCGCATCTGTACGAACATCCCGATAGACAAAAGGGATATCATCCCGATTGGAAAAGCCTTATCTTTAATTATGGCCGAAACGAGGTCCGTGCCTTTTTGATCAGTAACGCCCTTTTTTGGCTAGACCAGTATCATGTCGATGCCCTGCGGGTAGATGCCGTAGCATCGATGATCTATTTGGATTATTCAAGGGAGGAAGGTGAATGGCAGCCCAATATGTACGGCAACAACGAATATCTCGAAGCTCTATCTTTTATCAGGGAATTCAACGAGGCGGTCTATGGCAGCTTTCCCGATGTGCAGACCATCGCCGAAGAATCCACGGCCTTTACCGGGGTATCGAAACCCGTACAATACGGCGGACTCGGTTTCGGCATGAAATGGATGATGGGATGGATGCACGATACATTACAGTATTTCAAAAAAGAGCCGATATACCGCAAGCACCATCAGAATGACCTGACCTTTAGCATGACCTACGCTTTTACGGAAAATTTTATGCTTCCATTTTCACACGACGAGGTCGTTTACGGGAAGCAGTCGCTGGTATATCGTATGCCAGGGGACGAATGGCAGCAGTTTGCGAATTTACGTCTGATGTTCGGTTATATGTTCACCCACCCCGGCACCAAACTTATATTCCAGGGCGGGGAATTCGGCCAGACTTCGGAATGGAACTTTCAACAAAGCCTCGATTGGCACCTGACGCAATACGAAGTGCATGCAGGAGTGCAAGCCTTGGTAAAGGATTTGAACAAGATGTATAAGAGCCAACCCGCGCTTTATGAAAAACAGTTTAGTCCCGATGGCTTTCAATGGATCGATTACGGGGATCATGAAAATTCCGTCTTGACCTATATCCGAAGGGGGCACGACACCAAGAACGATCTTTTCGTCGTCTGCAACTTTACACCGGCACCTAGAGAGAATTATAAGGTCGGTATACCCAAAGACTCTGGAAAAATCAAGGAAATCTTGAATAGCGACGACAAGAAATACGGCGGATCGGGCATGAAGAGTAAACTGACGCAACTTATCGAAAAACCGTGGAACGGCCGAGAGCAGTCTATCGAATTGACCATTCCGCCCCTGAGCATTGTTGTTTTTCAGTAATCTTACCCAACGACAACGTTATAGTTCACAAATGATAACAGCCCATTTCGTAACTAAACGTTAATATGCTTATTTTTGCGGGTCTTTAAAGATATACTGAATGATTACCAATACAGAACTGGAATACAAAGGCAATCTCTATCCTAACCATATTGTCGAGTATATAAGGGATAAAGATAAGTTTTACTTTACCACTGATAATGGGGTAATACTGGAAATTACCGTCATTCAAGACCGCACCATCAGGTTTCGCTATGCCACCGAGCATACCTTTCAACCCGATTTTTCCTACGCCATTGATCCCGATGCTCGAAGGGGCTACAACCGTCTTGATATTGTCGAGACGAAAACGGAATATATTATCGAGACCGCCAAAGTTCAGGTACTGGTCGACAAAAAAACCTTACGGACCCAAATTTCTGATCTCGAGGGAAACATCATCAACGAAGATGAACTTGGTTTTCACTGGGAAGAAAACTATGAATATGGCGGCAACACCGTTAAAATGGGTAAAATAACCCAAAACTCCGAAAGTTACTACGGTATGGGCGACAAGGCCACCCATAGCAATTTAAAGGGCAAACGGGTGAGCAACTGGGTCACCGATCAATATGCCTACGGGAAAGACCAAGACCCTCTGTACAAGGCCATCCCATTTTATATAGGCTTGCATGGAGGCCAGGCTTACGGTATCTTTTTCGATAATAGTTTTAAGACACACTTCGATTTTGCCCACGAAAGGCGCAACACGACCAGTTACTGGGCGGATGGTGGGGATATGGATTATTATTTCTTCTACGGTCCTGAAATGTACAAAGTTGTCCGAGCCTACACGAATTTGACCGGAGCACCTGAATTACCTCCGCTTTGGGCCTTGGGATACCATCAATCCAAATGGAGCTATTTTCCCGAAAGTCAGGTTAAAGAGCTTGCCCAAACGTTCAGGGACGAAAAAATACCCTGTGATGCGATTTATTTGGATATCGATTATATGGATGGCTTCCGCTGTTTTACTTGGGACAAAACCAAATTTCCGGACCCGAAACGAATGATCGCCGAATTGGAGGAGGATGGTTTCAAGACTGTTATCATGATCGATCCCGGAATCAAAATAGACAAAGAGTATTCGGTCTATCAAGAAGCTCTGAAAAACGATTATTTCTGCAAACGTGCCGACGGTCCGAACATGAAGGGAAAGGTATGGCCGGGCGAATGTAATTTTCCGGATTTTACAAATCCTGAAGTGCGGGAATGGTGGGCAAATCTGTATAAGGAATTCATGGTCGAAATGGGCGTGCATGCGGTCTGGAACGATATGAACGAGCCCGCCGTGATGGAGGTGCCGACAAAGACCGCACCCTTGGATACCCGACATAACTATGATGGCCACCCCTGTAGCCATCGTAAGGCACACAACGTATATGGTATGCAGATGGTAAGGGCCACTTACGAAGGTGTCAAAAAATATGTCTACCCGAAAAGACCCATGGTCATAACTAGGGCGGCCTACGCCGGCACCCAACGTTTTTCATCGACCTGGACGGGCGATAACGTTGCCACTTGGGAACATCTTTGGATCGCAAACGTACAGATGCAGCGTATGTGTATGAGCGGATATTCGTTCGTGGGTTCCGACATCGGCGGGTTTGCCGAGCAGCCCAATGGAGAACTTTTTGCCCGATGGATTCAGATCGGGATATTCCACCCGTTCTGCCGGGTCCATTCCAGCGGCGACCATGGTGACCAAGAACCTTGGTCTTTTGGTACGGAAATCACCGATATTGTACGGAAATTCATAGAACTACGCTATCAATTATTGCCCTATTTATACACTATGTTCTGGCGATACACCAGAGAAGGTAGGCCCATGCTACAACCGATAGTGTGCTTTGACCAAAAAGATACCCAGACCCACTTTAGAACAGACGAGTTTATTTTTGGGGAGCAGATTTTGGTTTGCCCGGTACAGGAACCCAACGCACAAGGTCGCCGAATGTATATACCGAAAGGTAATTGGTATAATTATTGGAACGATGAGATGATAGGAGGAGGAAAAGAAAAGTGGGTCGTTGCCGGTATTGATAAAATCCCGATGTTCATCAAGGCAGGCGCTATGATTCCGAAATACCCGGTACAGCAGTATGTCGGCGAAAAAGTGATCAAAGAATTGGTTTTGGACGTATATTATACCAAAGGGGCCGAGAATTCTATGGTGTATGAAGATGCCAATGATGGCTATGCCTATGAAAATGGCAAGTATAGTCTTCGGAATTTTAAATTGTTGGGCAAAGAAAAAGAACTTATCATTCAACAGTTTAAAGACGGTAGTTTTATAACGACTTACGAAACTTTCAAAATACAGTTGCACGGGCTTCCCTTCAAAATCAAAAGTGTAGAGGTCGACAATGAGAAAGTGGATCTAGAGGCCATCAAATTGAATGGGGATAATAGCATCGAAGTATTCAAAGATTTTACGCAATTGCATATTACGGGAGAGTGAAACAAGGGATTTAAGATTCCGATTTTTTCTGTATCCGTCTTTTTCTCTGTTCTTTTAAAAATGCTAAATAAAATAGTATGAAAAAAATAATTTTAATCCTATTTATATTCATAGGGGTATCGGCTTGCAAGACCAATCCGTTCACGGGCAAAAAGACTCTTAATTTTTACGGAAACAGTCAGATATTTCCAACGGCTTTCGCTCAATACGACCAGTTCTTAGAAGAAAACAATGTTGTTGAAAACACTGCGGATGCCAAAATGATCACCAAGGTGGGGCAACGGATATCCTCCGCTGCAGAAAAATGGCTTTCGGCAAACGGATATCAAGGCTATCTGAAAGACTACAAATGGGAATATAATCTGGTCAAGGACGAGACGGTAAATGCTTGGTGCATGCCCGGAGGTAAAATTGTATTCTATACCGGTATATTACCGATTTGCAAGGGGGAGACCGGTGTTGCCGTGGTAATGGGCCATGAAGTGGCGCATGCCTTGGCAGACCATGGGGCGCAACGCATGAGTGCGGGAACCTTACAACAGTTAGGGGCAGTAGCCGGTAATATTGCGATTCAGGACGACCAAAAGCGGAACCTCTTCAATCAAGCTTACGGCGTAGGTTCGACCGTTGGTATTATGCTACCCTTTGGCAGAAGCCACGAGACCGAGGCCGATCGTATCGGGCTACAGATCATGGCCATCGCAGGCTATAATCCCGATGAAGCCGCTGCACTGTGGAAGCGGATGAAAGCCAGCAGTGGCGGACAGGCTCCACCGGAATTCTTGAGCACCCACCCTTCCAATGACACCCGAATCAAAAACCTGACCGAATGGGCGCCAGCTGCAAAGGCCGAAGCCAAAAAATACGGGGTGACATCGTTCCAGTAGACCAGATTATCGACAATAATCGTATCTTGAAAGCCGTTCTTGAACAGAACGGCTTTTTATTTTGTTATGACCGACCCGAACCAACCCCTTGCCAAAGGAAGCACAAAATTGTTGAACGCTTGGGCGTTCTATGATTGGGCGAACTCCGTCTACAATCTAGTCATTTCCTCTACTGTCTTTCCTATTTTTTATGGGGCATTGACTCTAGTAAAGGATGAAAATGGCAAGGTAGTCGATGATACCGTTCGATTTTTGGGTACGGATTTTAATAATGACACCTTAATCAGTTACGTGACGGCCGCCGCTTTTCTGGTCGTCTCCTTTCTGAGTCCTTTTTTGAGCGGGATTGCCGACTATGTAGGTAACAAGAAGGTCTTTTTGAAATTCTTCTGTTATTTGGGTGCCATTTCGTGCATCGGGCTGTATTGGTTTGACCTTGAACACTTGTGGTTTGGGCTCCTCTGCTACTTTACGGCCCTGATAGGCTTTTGGTCAAGTTTGGTTTTCTACAATTCGTACCTGCCCGACATCGCCTTTTCCGAGCAACAGGATGCTATCAGTGCCAAGGGCTACTCGCTCGGTTACATCGGTAGTGTGCTATTGCTATTGATATGTCTGGCGATGATCTTAAAATTCGACACCTTCGGATTTGAAGATGAGTCCACCCCTACCCGATTGTCCTTTGTACTGACCGGACTTTGGTGGATCGGATTTAGTCAATACACCTATTACCATTTGCCCAAGGGAAACAAGAAACAAACCTTAACTAAAAACGTACTCTTCAATGGCTTTAAGGAATTAATGCAGATTTGGAAAAAAATCAAGGCCAATGTGCCCCTTAAACGATATTTAGGTGCCTTTTTTGTGTACAGCATGGCCGTGCAGACCATTATGCTGATCGCCACCTATTTTGGTATCGAAGAACTGGATTGGGGCGAGACCAACTCCACCACCGGTTTGATCGTCAGCATTCTGCTCATACAGATCGTTGCAATTTTAGGTGCCTTCCTTACCTCAAAATGTTCCGCTCGATTCGGGAATATCGGTACGTTGATCGCCCTGAATTTTATATGGATAGGTATCTGTATTTTCGCCTATACGATCGTTACGCCAATGGAATTCTATTTTACAGCGGCTTTCGTCGGGCTGGTGATGGGCGGCATACAATCTTTGTCCCGATCGACCTATTCAAAACTGCTTCCCGAGAATGCTGTGGACACCACGTCGTACTTTAGCTTTTACGATGTCTCGGAAAAAATAGGTATCGTTATCGGAATGCTCAGCTACGGATACATCGCCCAAGTAACCGGTAGCATACGCTATTCGATTATTTTTTTGGGATTGTTTTTTTTGATCGGTATGCTCTTGTTGCTGCGGGTCAGAAAAGTGGAGTTCAAAGATAATTTAGTATAAAATTCTCGCTACCAATCCCCGGAATTTTACTGAAATAAAAGCGGATGTGTGCTCAGTGTACTAATTTCTCACGCTACTCAAGAAAACTCTGTATCGCCAATTCATAGCTTTTCAATCCAAAACCGAGAATGACGCCCTTGGCATTGGGCGAAATATAGGAGATATGCCGAAACGGCTCTCGCTGGTGTGTATTGGAAATATGTACCTCGACCACAGGCGTTTCTATAGCCTTAACAGCATCGCCGATACCGACCGAGGTATGGGTGTAGGCGGCGGCGTTGAGTACGATACCGCCGTACGAAAAACCCACTTCCTGAATCTTACCGATCAGCTCTCCTTCGATATTCGATTGAAAATATTCCAATTGAACCTCCTTGAATTTAAACTGTAAGTCCGCAAAATAGTCATCAAAGGTCTGGTCACCATAGATATCGGGTTCACGTTTCCCCAAAAGATTAAGATTTGGGCCGTTAACAATGAGAATCTTCATACCAACAATTTTATATATCAAAACATTCAACAAATTTAGAAGAAATAGGCACCTCCTAATGAAACTACACCGTTTCTTAAATCGGTATTGTCGCGCACCTTTGAAAGGCCTAGGCCGTAACGCAACTGGAAATAAAAATTGTCATTCAGCCGATAGCCCCCACCAAAATTCAGTCCTATATGCGTATTATTTGTATCAAATCCTCCAAAATCATCTCCATTATCACCCAGGCGCACCCCTATCTGCGGTCCAAATTCGACCGCAATCCCATCGGTAATATGATATTTGACCATTAGCGGAAGATGAAGATACGTTAGGTTCAAATTACCCGGACCGATATCGGCTCCCTGAAATGAAAGGAGTAGTTCGGGTTGCAAGTAAAAATTTTCAAAAAATGCCGGTATCTCGGCCATACCTCCTGCATACGCCCCAATTTTTGAGCTGATGCCTACAAAATCGTTACCTAAAAATGTGGAAAGGTGAACTCCCGCTTTTGCCCCGAACCCAATGTCCCCGATACTACCCGAAATGTCGCTATCCTGCATAGCTTGGGCATGTATCAGTGCCGAACCAAAAAAAACTATTGCGATTATCGCAAAAAAATTACGCTTCATACTTTGTGGATTTATGGTTGTTTAAAATTCAAAGATAGAAAACTTTGGAATGCGCAACGAATACCTTTATTTTATAAAATGAAATGGCAGCAGGCACTCGCTGATTACCGGCACTATCTAAAAATAGAAAGGGGACTTTCGGACAATACCCAACAGAATTATATTCGGGACATTAAAAAACTTGTTTTATTTCTTGACACCCATGGTTTGACCGATAATCCCATACAGATTGCCAAAGAGACGGTACAGCGCTTTATCTATGAAGTGGCCAAGACCATGAACCCTAGGTCACAGGCAAGGATAATTTCAGGACTTAAAAGTTTTTTTAATTATCTGGTGTTCGAAGAGTATCGCAAAGACCATCCTTTAGACCTCATAGAATCCCCAAAAATAGGAAGGAAATTGCCCGACACCCTTTCCGAGGACGAGATCAATACATTGATCAGTGCCATTGATCTATCAAAACCCGAGGGCGAACGCAACCGAGCTATGATAGAAACGCTTTACGGATGCGGCCTACGCGCATCAGAGCTGATTAACTTAAAAATTTCGGACCTTTTTTTCGAGGAGGATTTTATCAAGGTCACAGGCAAAGGCGATAAACAACGTTTTGTACCCATCAGCCCCATAAACAAGAAGTATATAGAAATATACCGCATGGAAATACGGATACACCAAATCATCCAAAAAGGCTTCGAAGACATCCTTTTTTTGAACCGAAGGGGCAAACAGCTGACGCGGGCCATGTTATTTACCATCGTCAAACGCTTGGCCGAAAAAATAGGTTTGCAAAAAAATATAAGTCCCCATACCTTCCGACATTCCTTCGCCACACATTTACTGCAGAACGGTGCTGATTTACGGGCTATCCAGCAGATGTTGGGCCACGAAAGCATTACCACGACAGAAATATATTTTCACATAAATCGTAACGATCTGTCTCGCGTCATGAACGAATTTCATCCGCGGAAAGGTGACGGGTGAAGGGTTTTAACTTTCGCTCTTAGAATCTTTACAATCTTTGAACTGACTATAGTCCCGTTTATAGGGCCGGATAATTAACCGAGCCTCACGATCGAATCTAATGTAATTATAAACCCAGTTTACAAAGACTACCATACGGTCTCGAAAGCCGATCAAGAAGAAAAGGTGTACGAACATCCAAACGAACCAAGCGAATATGCCTTGAAATCGGTAATGTTTTAAGTCCACCACTGCCTTATTACGGCCCACGGTCGCCATGCTACCCTTATCCTTGTAAACAAAAGGCTTCATTGGCTTTTTCTTCAAAAGGCGAACGAGGTTTTCACCAAGGTGCCGTCCCTGCTGTATGGCAGGCTGCGCTACCATTGGATGTCCTTGGGGTGCATCCTCGGAAAACATACAGGCTGCATCGCCGATTGCAAAAATAGCCTCATGGTCTAGTACTTGATTAAATTCGTTTACTTTCATTCGGTTACCGGGCGCTAAAAGTTCTTTGGCGTTCAGCCCTTGTATGGAAACGGCCTTTACTCCCGCAGCCCATACCATTGTAGCTGCCTCAAACACTAAATCGGTTTTAGTGCGGACTGTTTTTCCATCGTATCCGGTGACCCGGCAATCTTTCCATACTTCAACGCCCAGGTTTTCTAAAAAATCCTCTGCCTTTTTAGAGGCTTGCTCGCTCATTTCAGCTAAAATCCGATTTCCTGATTGAATCAGGTTGATCTGTGCCTTTCGGGTGTCAAGATCCGGATAATCCTTGGGCAAAATTCCCTTTTTAATTTCGGCAAGGGCACCGGCCAGTTCCACTCCCGTTGGGCCGCCGCCTACTATAACGAAGTTCATCAAGGCATCGCGCTCGCGCAGGTTATCGGTCAATAGGGCCTGTTCGAAATTTTCCAAAATCAGGCTCCTCAAGTTCAAGGATTGAGGAATGGATTTCATGCCCATACTGTTTTTCTCGATTTCGTTGTTTCCGAAAAAATTGGTTTCCGAACCTGTTCCGATAACGAGATAATCATACCCCAAATCGCCGATATCGGTGCGGATCAGCTTTGATCCGGGAATCACTTCGCGTACTTCGGCAAGACGGAAGTAAACATCGGGATAGCCCTGTAAAACCTTCCGCAGCGGATACGCGATGGAATCGGGTTCGAGACCGCCCGTCGAGACTTGGTAGAGCAAGGGCTGAAAGGTGTGATAGTTGTTCTTGTCCAGCAGCACTACCTGCATTTCCTTTCCTTTCAAGGCCTTGGCAAGGGCTATGCCGCCAAAGCCGCCTCCTACGATCACGATTCTAGATAAACTTGATTTCGGAATGTTCAGTGCGTCGGTATCGCCCATAATTCTTTTTCTGATCGCTAAAATTAAACAAAAGGTTTTTGTTAAATTGACCCCATTTCAGCTTTTTCTGTAACGAAGCATATAAAGACACTACTAATCGACAGCAACCTACCATCTTGACGTGAACAAAGACCTGGAACATCAATTTGTAACGGAACTCGAGAACAACCAGAACATTGTTCACAAGGTATGTACGCTGTACACCAATAATCGCGATGCCCATAACGACCTGTTTCAAGAAATTACCATTCAACTATGGAAAGCCTACCCCAAGTTTCGTGGGGATTCGAAATTCAGTACTTGGATGTATAGGGTAGCCTTAAATACCGCGATAACCCTTTACAGAAAGACAAAAAAAAGCATTCCTACCCAAGATTACGAATCGGTAATCTTCAAGATAAAAGCTGACGAATACGACGCGACCGAAGAAGAACAACTGAAATTGATGTACAAGGCCGTCAAGGAATTGGGCGATATCGACAAAGCCTTGGTCTTCTTGTATCTTGAGGATAAAAACTATCGTGAGATCAGTGACACTTTGGGAATCAGCGAAGTGAACGCCAGAGTAAAGATGAACCGGATCAAAATCAAATTAAGAACCATATTGAATCCATAGAAATTATGATGGATGAGCTAGAACTATTAAAGAAAGATTGGCAGCGAAAGGGAGAAAATCTCCCCAAGCTGACCTACCACGAAATCTATCGGATGCTCAGGAAGGAATCCTCATCCATCGTCAAATGGCTGTTCTATATCAGTTTAATTGAACTGGCGTTTTGGATTCTACTAAGTGCCCTGCCCTTTTTTTGGAAAAATATTCAAAAGAAATTTAACGATACTTATGGTGAGGGCGATGACGTTTTTTTTATTGCTTTCACCGTTCTTTCTATCGTGATAGTCTTGGTTTTTGTATACTATCTCTTTAAATCCTATAAAGCAATCTCGACGGTCGACAGTGTAAAGAATGTGATGGAGAGCATATTGCGCACCCGGCGTATCGTTCGCTATTATGTAGCATACAATCTGATTATGGTGGTAATTATTACCCTTCATACTTTTTATAGCCTTTTCACTCACGATGAAAAAACGATAAAATTGCTCGATACCCTAAAAGATAATGGATCGGAAATGCGTTTTTGGTTACTTTGCGGTCTGATAGTTCTCCTGGGCATCGGCTTTATGATAGGCTTTATCTGGTTGTTTTACCGACTGGTTTATGGTATTCTGTTGAAAAGGCTCAACAAAAATTATAACGAGCTAAAACGCCTTGAGGTGTGAGAGACCGAATTACACTTTTTTACGATTTCGAAAACGGCGCAGTTCGTTCTCTTGCTCATAAGCCATCAGATCTTTTTGCGGAATGACCTTTAAAAAGGAAGGATGTTGTTCGATGGCATACTCTAGTTTTTCGATGATGGCGTCGAAGGATTCGTTTTCATAGTCGATATCCAAAGGTTCCTTGATAACAATAGATTGGAGGATGCCCTTTTTCTTGATACGTAGTCCCTTTTTGTCGAACGAACGCCGAAAACCATCTATAACCACCGGCACGACGACAGGCTTGTACTTTTTGATGATGTGCGCCGTACCCTTACGCAAGGGCTTCCACGGTGTGGTAGTGCCCTGTGGAAAAGTGATGACCCAGCCATCGTCCAAGGCCTTTCCGATGCTTGAAATATCACTAAACTTCACCTTCCGGTTAATATCTTGACCCTCTGAACGCCATGTGCGCTCGACACTAATGGATCCCGCATAGGCAAAAATCTTGGTCAACAGGCTTTTTTTCATGGTTTCCGATGCGGCCACATAGTACATGTTCAACTTCGGGTTCCAGATATATCCGATATTTTTAATACTATCGACCCTTCCGCTCAAACTGGCATTGAACACGTGAAACATCGCCACCACATCGGCAAAATAGGTTTGGTGATTACTTACGAAAAGTACGTTTCTATCAGGAAGCGACCGTATAATCTCAGAACCGTCCACTTCAAGACTATTGAACTGTTTGTACCGCGAATGGGTCATCAGCCCCAAAATACGGATCAACCATTTTTTTAAAAACAGGATATGCCCGAACGGATTTTTTTTGAATAACCCCATAGGGTGCTAATGTACGAAACAATGGAGAAACCGGAAACAAGATTTGAGAATTGAGATATTCGTTGGAAGACAAATGACTGGATGCACGCTGCCCGGTGCTTGATAAAACAGATGTGTTTTAGTCCGATAAATAAGAATTCACCCTGCCTATCCAATAATCCAGTAATCTTACTTTACAGAACCCCCCGCAACAACGTTCTCATCTCGTTGAGCATCATACCGGTCGCGCCCCATACGGTATATCCGTTTAATTTAAAGGCAGGTACCGTAACATTTTGGGCGTACGAGGTGGTCAGGGTTTGGGTAAAAAGATTGGCATCGTCAAGTAAAGCGGACAAGCTCACTTCGATCAAGGCGGCAACTTCCGATTTTTGTGGTACAAAGGGCTCCCGTCCACGGTTATGATAAAGGCCCATAAAAGGCTTTACCTCAAAATTACTTGGAGGAATATATATCTCACTACATCCCTTAATTACTTCTATTTTTTCTGGGGATACCCCGACCTCTTCCCAAGTTTCACGCAAGGCTGTCGCCATTAAATCCGTATCCTGATTTTCGAATTTACCGCCAGGAAAACCAATTTGGTTGGAATGTACGTCTTTCGGATGGGGTGGACGTAAAATAAGTAGCAAATGCGTATTGTTTTGGCTATCGGGATAGAACAACGCCATCACCCCAGCCTTCTTCGGATTTTTTTGTTCCGATCTCGCCCTTTGCATTTCTTTCAATCGGAAATTCGGCGCCATTTTTATATGGGATGCTTCCCCAGGTAACGGCATTTGTTTTATTTTTGGGACCCGTAAAGCAAAATCATCAAAATTCATGGTACTTCACCGTTTTTTTACAGTTGCAATATTACTACTATTTTTTATGGCTTCCTGTGGGGATAATCCAAAAGGAAAGTCCGCAACGACTACCAAAACGGAAGCTGAAAAAGATTCAGTTACAATCGATTCCGCAAAACAAAAAAATAAGCAAAAAAAGGAAGAAAAATTTGTGCTGACCGATGAAAATGCCGTAGATTTCTTTTTCGAATACCAAAAAGACCTCAAAGTAAACAAGGTAAAAATCACGACCCGATTGGGCAGTTTTACAGTACAGCTCTTTGACGATGTGCCCTACCACAAGGCAAATTTCATCTATCTGACCCGAAAGGGCTATTTCAACGAAACACAATTCCACCGCGTGGTCAAGGATTTTATAATTCAGGGCGGTAATTCAGATGATATAAAAACAGGGAAAAAACGTAGTGAAATCGGCCGTTACCTGCTACCGCCGGATACCCGAAAAGGACACCGGCACGATCGTGGCACCCTTTCGATGCCCAGTAGCGAAAAAGAAAACAATCCCCATATGCTCGCCTCACCCTACGAATTTTTTATCGTAGTAACCCATCCTGGTTCCTATCATCTCGATGGCGACTACACTCCTTTCGGTCGGGTTATCGAAGGAATGGATGTGGTCGATAAAATCAACAGCGTAGAGGTCGGCGAAGGTGACTGGCCAAATCAGAACGTCTACATTCAAAAGGCGGAGGTTGTAGAGTAGTTGGTACCTGGATTTGAGCCTGAAATATCGACAATCGCTAACGCCAATGCTCACCTATTCCCATTCCTGTAAATATTCGGCAGCGAAATACCGAACCTGAGCGCCAATAAACGGACTACGATGATGACCGTAATGGCAATACTATAGGCATAGGCATCCTCAAAAGGCAAACGTATGAGAACAAAATAAATAATACCGCCCAGAATACAGGGAGTGGCATAGATTTCCTTACTGAAAACAGCGGGAATTTGATTACAAAGAATATCACGGATCACCCCCCCAAAGCAGGCGGTAATTGTTCCCAAGGCAATGCATATTATCGGCAATAGGTCATAGGCCAATCCCTTTTCTATCCCAACCATGGTAAACAGGCCGATACCGATGGCATCGAAAAGTAAAAGGGTCTTGCGAAAATTGTGCAGATGTTTTGCAAAAAGTACCGCAAATATCACCGTGCCGATAATGATTGAAATATAACTGTAATCCCGCATCCAAAATACCGGGGTGCTACCGATCAGCAGGTCCCGTAACGTGCCTCCCCCAACAGCGGTAACAAATGCGATGATGAGGACCCCAAACATATCCAGCTTTTTTTCCATGGCGACCAGCACGCCCGAAATGGCGAAGGCAATGGTTCCTAGAAGATCGATGATGAAGTAGAACATGAGGCGGTCAGGTTTACAGTTTGAAAGTTCGAGGTTATGCGGTCAATAGCTCAATTTTTGCCTTTTTGTCACCTCTTGATTTGATCGCTCAAAGATACGATTACATTATGATTGCCGTTGCGTTTGAAGCCAAGCGTACATTTTCTAAAACCGTACATACTATCAATAAATACCTCCCGATCAAGGAAAGAGGCCTTTTGTAAATATTACCCTACGCAATACGCCATGCGTCATATACAGGATTGTGAGAGAACTAATTATATACCGTATTGTTAATAAGTTATCGATAACAATTAACAACTTTCTCTGCCACCGACCGGTAGGGCTCCATCGACGAAATACATCTTTTTACAGCCTGTAAAATAGGATTACAACCAGTTATGGAGTCAAAATTTTTACTCAAAACGCTAAATTGCAGCTTCCAATCCAGATACTTTTGCCCTGGTTATTTCAATACTCATCAAAACTGTCCCCATAGGAATGAACACCGCACCTACCTCATCCGATTTAAGCCGAGTTAAACCTACCGGGGCAACCTTCAAAAAAACAAAATATCGGTATCGCTTGGTAGATTATAAGAACGAACAGCACAAAACCGATATATTGCTGAGCCAAACTAAATGTAATTTAGAGGTTCTACCCGTTGGCATCATGGTTTTAGGTAATTTTACGGCCAATTTCCGTACGATTCCGGTAATTAAAGATGAAATCGAATCGATTACCCTTATCCGTGGAAAAGAAGTTATAGATACTTTTCCGCTTTCCCCTATGCACATTCTTTCCAAACTTGGTGTACCCAATTCTATTTCTCGGTACTTGAGTATTCTTCCATCAGAATATCGAATAAGCGAGACCCAGATTATTATCAAATGCAGGGAGTGTCAGTTGACCATGATAACCAGCGGCAATAGATATGAAAGTCTGCTTCGTTCCTTTAAAAAAGAAGGATACGACAAACAGCTCGACCTCATCGAAAAACCAAGTATCAATCTGCTCAGTTACAGTGCTGATTCTGTATTATAAAAGTCTTCCAATCCAAAACTGCAACCTTTCGCTTTTTCTTAGTGATTTCATTTAGACTTTTTCGTTTGCCTACGAATAGCACATTTTGAGGCCCTATTTCCTTATTTTTAAAAACCGTAGCCGCTGTCAAAAAATGGCTTCATCTGACCTCAAAAATCGATATTCTCGGTACCAAACAACACCTCTAATGAGTTCAGTTTAACTGGGTTCATTAGATTTTCCATATCAGGCAGAAATAGTGACTAAATACGTTGTCGGATACTTTCAAAAAAAATGGTATCTTCCCTCATCATCCGCGTTGGTATCGGCTTCCATCTCAACGTCAAAAACCAATTCGTAGTTGATGCGCGTTTGCAGCGCGTTCCATCATAGCATTTGCAAGGCTTTCCAAACGTCTAAATCAAAATCAATGCAACGAAATTTCTTTATCATCTTGTTTGTTACCGCAATTTGTACGGGCAATGCCCAAACCACAATCACCGGTTTCACCCCCGATAACGCTAAAAAGGAAATCGCCCTTGAAAAGGCCTTCGAGGGCAAACTGTCTGCCAATAATCTCGACTCATGGATGCAACGCATGTCCGCCGAACCGCATTGGGTAGGCACCGAATACGGACGCCAAAATGCCGAGTGGATCCAAAAGCAATTCAAATCCTGGGGCTATGACACGAAAATCGAGACGTATCATGTCTTGTTTCCCTATCCCAAGATACGGATACTCGAACTTACCGCCCCAACGACTTATAAAGCGAAATTAACGCCCGCGGCCGTCGAAGGCGACAAATATACCGCCCAGGGTGATGCACTTTTGCCTAGTTATAACGCCTTTTCGAAGGATGGTGATGTCGAAGCCGAACTCGTTTTCGTGAACTATGGCGTACCTGAAGATTATGAGCAGCTCGAAAAATTGGGAATCGATGTCAAGGGAAAAATCGTAATCGCAAAATACTACGGCTCATGGCGGGGCATCAAACCGAAGCTGGCCGCGGAAAAAGGGGCTATCGGATGTATTATTTACTCCGATCCCAAAGATGACGGGTATGTGCAAGGGGATGTCTATCCTAAAGGTCCCTTTAAAAACAAAACGGGCGTACAGCGTGGTTCGGTGATGGACATGCCTCTTTATCCTGGAGATGTGCTTACTCCCGGCTATGCGGCAACCAAGGATGCCAAACGTTTAAAAAGGGAGGATGCCCCTACCCTTACGAAAATCCCGGTGCTGCCCATTTCATACGAAGATGCGCAACCCTTGTTGGAAGCTTTGAAAGGACAGGTCGCGCCGGAAACATGGCGCGGTGGACTACCGATTACATACCACATCGGCCCCGGTCCGGCGAAAGTCCACCTAAAGCTTGAGTTCGACTGGCAGCTCGTACCCGCCCACAACGTAATCGCCACGATGAAAGGTACTGATTTCCCGGATCAATGGGTACTGCGCGGCAACCATCATGATGCTTGGGTACATGGCGCCAGCGACCCGGTAAGCGGGATGGTCGCCCTGATGGAAGAGGCCCGGGCCATTGGTGAACTCGCCAAAAATGGAGAGAAACCGAAACGGACTTTGGTCTATTGTGCCTGGGATGCCGAGGAGCCGGGACTTATAGGCTCTACCGAGTGGGTTGAGGACCATATCAAAGAATTGCAAGAAAAGGCGGTGGCCTATATCAACACCGATGGCAACGGACGCGGATTTCTTAGCGCAGGCGGCTCGCATACGCTGCAGGTCATGGTGAGTGAAGTCGCCGGAACGGTTACCGATCCGCAAAAAGGAGTTTCCGTCAAGGAACGGAAAATTGCACACAATCGTATCGACGGTGGTAGCGATGATTTTGAAATCTATGCCGTGGGTTCTGGCTCCGATTATTCCCCCTTTATACAACATGCGGGCATCGCTTCGTTAAATCTAGGATATGGCGGGGAAGATTCTGGCGGGGAATATCATACCATCTACGACACCTATCCCAATTACAAAAGATTTAAAGATCCAGACTTTGCATACGGCGTAGCACTCGCCAATACGGCGGGACGTATCGTTCTGCGTTTGGCCAATGCCGACGTGCTTCCCTTAGAGTTCGAACAATGGCACAAAACCGTTTCAAGCTATTTGGATGAGATAATGAAGGAAACAGATACCCTGCGTAAAACCGTCGAAAAACATAACAAAATGGTAGATAGCAATACCTTCGAACTGGCGGCAGACCCCAAGGAACCTTTTGTAAAGCCCGAAAAAGAGGAAGCTGTTCCTTATCTGGATTTTGCGCCGGTACAAAACCAGTTGGCCTCCCTTAAAAGCAGCATCGATACATTCGAATCCACCGATAAATCCAATCTATCTCCAGAAAAGCGCAACAAACTGAACCAAGAGTTGATGCAGGTAGAGCAAGTATTGACCACCGAAAAAGGACTCCCACGAAGATCTTGGTATAAACATCAGATCTACGCCCCGGGATTTTATACCGGATATGGCGTGAAGACCCTGCCTGGCGTGCGGGAAGCCATCGAGCAAAAAGACTGGAAAGAAGCTCAGGAACAGATTACGGTGCTGGCAGAAACTTTAGAACGGTTTAATAGGCATATAGAAAGTATGAACACGTTGTAAACAACCACAATTCAATGAACAAAAGTACAAAAAACGAACGCCCCGAAGTCTGGCTCAGAGGTCCGATCGAAGGCATTCCCGATCAATTGCAACCTGCTGCCCACGCCCTAGTACAATCCACCGAGGATACCAAAAAATATATGGACGGCTTTCCCGAAAACCTACTTTGGGAAAAACCATCCGGCAGGGCCTCCGTGGGATTTCATCTGCAACATCTGACCGGAGTGCTCGACCGCTTGATGACTTATGCCAAGGCGGAATCCCTATCCGAAGAACAGTTTGAATATTTACGCAATGAGGGAAATGCCGACACGAAAACGACATCGGCACAGCTGATAGAAAATTTTAAGCAAAAGGTGGATGAGGCCATACCATACTTTAAAACGTTGAACGGTTCCGATTTGATGGAAAACCGTAGCGTTGGCCGAAAAAAACTGCCGACCACAATCCTCGGCCTTCTCTTTCACGCGGCCGAACACAGCCAGCGCCATGTAGGGCAACTATTAGTGACGGTCAGCGTTTTAAAAAATTCCGAATTCAGTGAATAATCCTCGGGGCAAGCCTACACGAATTAAACCCAATATTCATTAAAAAATCAGTGTTGTCGGGTAATAACTAAAGATTTTTAGAAACTTATTGCTACTTTAGTAGCTGTTTTTCAAAAATAGGAATATGAGCTCTGACTACATTAAAATCTACACCGGTAACCCGTTTATTACGCAATTGATTGTTTCGGAACTGCGGGAAATGGGCATAGAACCCATCGTAAAAGACGAATCGGAATCGGCACGTTTGGCAGGTTTTGCCGCTAATATCGATGGAGACAGGGAGATTCATGTAAACAATGATGAGGCCGAGAAGGCGCTGGCCGGAGTAAAACGCGTTTTAGCGGATAATAAGGAATAAATTTTCCCTTTCGACACTATGTACCCCTTCACCTATCATCTAATAATACGCTAATACTGACTATGAAATCGAACTTCAAACCCAATTCCCTCATTGTACTTTTTACCTCGTTACTCCTCTTCGTTTCCTGCGATACCACCCCAAAAAAACCTAAGGAAAAACCCTTGGTCATTCAAGAGGACTCCCTTACTGAAGTAAACAGGGCCAAAGAGATACGGGAAAGTATTACCCCAAAAATTGCAGAGGGCCTTGAACTTAAACTTTGGGCCTCAGACTCGTTGGCTCCCGATCCCATTGCGATGTCCATCGACAACGAGGGTAAGGTGTACCTGACCCGTACCAATCGCCAAAAAAATTCGGAGTTCGATATCCGTGGGCATCAAGATTGGATGACCGCCTCCATCGCCTTGCAATCCGTAGAACAAAGGCGCGAATTTCTGCACGCGACCTTTGCGCCCGAAAAGAGCGCAGAAAATGAATGGCTTGCCGACCTGAACGGAGACGGCTCACACGACTGGAAAGATCTCGCCGTTGAAAAAGAGGAAGTGTGGATGTTGGAAGACAGCAATAATAACGGTACTGCTGACCGATCTACCCGCATTCTCGAAGATTTCAACGAAGAGATTACCGATGTTGCCGGTGCTTTACTCGTTCGCGACAACGATGTTTTTGTAGGCGTAGGTCCCGATATGTGGCGGCTTACCGATACCAACAATGATTTAGTTTTGGACGAAAAAACATCCATTTCCCATGGTTTCGATGTACATATCGGCTTTGGCGGACACGGCATGTCCGGTGCCATTGAGGGTCCGGATGGAAAAATCTACTGGGGCATCGGCGATATCGGCGCTAATATTACGGATCAAAAAGACATTGAACATTTCTATCCCAACCAAGGGATCATCGTACGCAGCAATCCCGATGGCAGCGATTTCGAGGTTTTCGCCCATGGTCTTCGCAATACCCACGAATTCGTTTTCGATGCCTATGGCAATATCATTTCTTCGGACAACGATGGCGACCACGCGGGAGAAAGCGAGCGTTTGGTGCATGTCGTAGAAGGGTCCGATGCCGGATGGCGCTCCAATTGGCAGTATGGAAAATATACGGACCCCCAGAACAACGGCTACAATGTTTGGATGGATGAAAAAATGTTCACCCCCAGATGGGAAGGTCAGGCGGCCTATATCATCCCTCCTATCCAAAATTTCCACAATGGTCCAACGGGCATGCAATATAATCCTGGAACGGCCTTAGGTAAAAAGTGGTTGGACAAGTTTTTTCTGGTCGAATTTGTCGGCAATCCCGATCGATCACATATTTGGGCCTTTGATCTAAAACCAAAGGGTGCCAGTTTTGAATTGGACACCGACGAAAGCATCTTGAGCGGGGTTTTGCCGACCGGTATCGAATTCGGTCCCGATGGCGCCCTTTATGTGGCAGATTGGATCAATGGATGGAACACCAAAAACTACGGCCGCGTCTGGAAGCTTGACGTTACGGATACTGAAAATGACCTCGCCAAACAGCGTCAAGAAACCGAGCGGTTGATGACCTTGGACTACGAAGACCAATCGACGGACAAATTGGTAGCATTGCTCGCCTACCCCGATATGCGCATCCGTCAAAAAGCGCAGTTCGCCTTGGTGAAAAGCGGTTCAGGAGATACAGCTTTTAATGGGGTGATCAAGGATGGTAAAGACCAGCTCGCGCGCATTCACGCTATCTGGGGTATCGGTCAGCTCGCCGCAAACGATTTGGACAAGGCTGAACCACTTACGGGACTTTTGTCGGACAAAGATCCCGAAATCATCGCGCAAGCCGTGAAAATATTAGGGGATGTTAAATATAAGGACGCAGGACCGGAGTTGATTCCCCTTCTAAAAAACGTAAATCCGAGAATCAAGTTCTTTGCGGCGCAAGCTTTAGGGAGAATACACCAAGAATCGGCCGTACAACCCCTATTGGATATGATTGCCGCAAACAACGACAAAGATCTATACCTACGACACGCCGCTGTGCTCGCACTTTCGCGAATAGGAAAAAAGGAACCGATAGTTGCCTTGGCGGATAATCCCGACCGCAGCCTTCGCATTGCCGCGGTTTTGATCCTGCGCAAATGGCAGGACCCACGCGTAGCAAAATTCCTCCAAGATAAGGACGAATACATCGTCACCGAAGCCGCTCGTGCCATCAACGACGATTGGTCCATCGAAAAAGCCCTTCCGGAATTGGCGGAGGTATTGACCGTTGAAAAATTCACCTCCGAACCTTTGTTGCGTCGGGGTATCAACGCGGCACTACGGGTCGGTAGCGACCCGGCATTGGAAAATCTGCTTGCCTTTGCCAAAAGAAAAAGTGTGTCGGATACTTTAAGGGGAGAGGCTCTGGCGGCCATTGGTACTTGGGCCGAACCTTCCGTACTCGATAGGGTCGATGGCCGATATAGAGGCGAGATAAAACGGGACGCTAATACGGTCAAGGAGAAAATCGAGAAGGATATTCCTATATTTTTGGAGGATAAAAATCCTGAAATTCTGATAGGTATTTCGAAGACCTTGGCCAATCTTGGTATCGATTCCCACAATAAAAAATTGCTTCAGATAATGCGGACAAACCAATCCGCTGACGTTCGTTCCGCTGCCTTAAAGGCTCTAGGTCGGCTACAATTCACGGATATCGAAACCGCCATGGCCCTAGGTATGCAAGATAAAGACCAACAAGTTAGGGCTACCGCTTTGGGACTGATTCCCCAAATGGATATTTCGAAGGAAAAACTTCCGGCCATCGTCAATCCGATTTTCAAAAAGGGATCGGTACGCGAACAGCAAGAGTTGTTGAGTGTTTTGGGGAAACTCCCCTTGGAAAAAAGTGGCGATGTCCTAGAAAAATTAATTGCCCAAGCAAATGCCGATCAGCTAGATGAAAGTATCGTGCTTGACTTGACCGAAGCCGTTAAAGCCACAGATTCCGAAAAATTGATCGCCCAATTGGACACCCCAAAAGACAGCGGCGACCCATTGGCCGCCTACGAAGAAACCCTGCAAGGGGGTAACGCCCGACAGGGATGGCGAGTCTTCAACAACAACCCCACTGCCCAGTGTACGCGTTGCCATGCCGTTGGCGCAGCCGGAGGCGACGTAGGTCCACACTTGGAAAATATCGGAAACACGCTGACCCGAGAACAGCTTCTAGAAGCATTGATCGAACCAAGCGCACGTTTGGCACCCGGATACGGTAGTGTGGCCCTGACCTTAAAAGACGGTCAAAAAGTAAACGGCATTTTGGAGGAGGAAACCGAAGAAGGACTCACCCTTCGAACCAATGCCGCCGAACCTTTGGAAATTCCAGCTGCTCGCATCGAAAAAAGGGAAAATATGCCATCGGCGATGCCTGCTATGGGCAAGCTGATTACGAAACGGGAGTTGCGTGATCTGATCGAATATTTAGCCGGGCTCAAAGAAGAAAAAAGTTCTTGATTATAGACGACAAATCTGGCTGGGGACTCAAAGCAAGTAATACGGCACTCTTCCCCGATTTCAGAGATTTCGCCGCCTGTTTCCAAATGGCGTTCAGCTTGGGGCGTTCCTCAGAGAGGGGATAAAAACCAGCCTAGGTAGGTTCGTTTCACGATTGCTAATTTGTGACCCAGTTTTTAAATCAAATAATCTTGTTACCGCACCATGATTTCTTTCGAAGAAGCATTCCAAAACGTTTTGGATCACCCCTTAAATCTAGGAAATGAACAGGTTACCTTATTGCAGAGTACCGGCCGTATTCTAGCCGAGGTTATCAAGGCCGATAGGGACTTCCCACCTTTTGACCGCTCTACCAAAGATGGTATTGCCATTCATTTTTCCGCCATCGAACAGGGAAACGACCGCTTTAAAATCGTGGGGACTTTAAGCGCAGGTATGGCGCAACAAACGCTTTCTTCGGATGCCAACTGTTTTGAAATCATGACAGGGGCCGTACTTCCGAAAGCCGCCGACACCATCGTCATGTACGAAGAAACGGCAATCAAGGACGGATGGGCGATACTATCAAAAACACCAAAAAAAGGCCAAAATATACATAGACAAGGTAGCGATGAAAAAGCAGGCGCCGTGTTATTGGAGAAAGGCAGAAAAATAACCGCCGCTGTAATTGGTGTCCTAGCCTCGGTCGGCAAAACCGAGGTTTTAGTCAAAAAATTACCCAAAGTCTGTGTCGTTTCGACAGGAAATGAACTCGTCGAAGTTTCGGAAACTCCCTTACCTCATCAGATACGAAAATCTAACATGCTTTCATTAACGGCGGCTTTGGAAAAAATCAAAATTTTTCCTACACAATTACATTTGGCAGATGACCGTACGGTTGTTGAAAAGAAACTTCAAAAAGCCTTGGCGGAATTCGACGTACTGATGCTCAGCGGAGGAGTATCGAAAGGAAAATTCGATTTTATTCCCGATGCCCTGGAGGCCTTGGGTGTAGAGAAAATCTTCCATCGCGTGTCGCAACGGCCAGGAAAGCCTTTTTGGTTCGGCATACAGATAGCCCATAAAAAAGTGGTTTTTTCTTTTCCCGGAAATCCCGTATCCACTTTTGCGAACTATCACGTCTACTTTTTGCCGTGGTTGTCGAAAACATTGGGTATCGAAATGGAAAAACAACATGTAATTTTAGATGAGACTGTTCAGCCGCAATCCAACTTAACCCTTTTTCTTCAAGTACGAACGGAGCGGCGAAAAGGAAAGCTTCTCGCAAAATTAGTACAGGGCAACGGGTCGGGAGATTTAGTAAGCTTGGCAAAAACAGATGGATTCATTTGCGTGCCAGCAGGGGAAACAGAAATTGCGAAAGGGAATGCATTTGAGCTTATTTCTTGTGTTTAAATCGGGCCTTGATTTAGCCCGTTTTCAAAATCTGCTAGGTCTTCCATCTGCAGATTAACCATTGCCCCCGAATAGTCCATAGCAGCCCACATTGACAATTTTGCTACCGATAGCAAATACACAAAAGGTACTACCGCAATTTTAACTGCTTGGCAAACCTTGTGCCTCCTTTGCGACAATTGCCGATAAACCCCCATCCGGCTGGTAAAGTTTGCTCATCTCTGATTTCCCCTATACTTTCCAGAATATTTCCTCCATAGCGCCGTCTGGTGGGTTTCGAGGGAAATTTCACGGCCATCGATAAAGGCGTGGGTCAACTGATTGCTCCGCATATCAAGGGCATCGCCTTCCGATATAAAAAGCGTGGCACTTTTACCTTCCGCCAAAGTGCCGTAGTTTTCATCGATACCTAAGATTTTAGCGGTGTTACCGGTTATCAATTGAAGGGCTTTTTCTTTGTCCATTCCCTGCCCCACGAGCTGTCCGGCGTAGAAGGCCAGGTTGCGGGTCTGGAAGTTGGAGGCCTCTCCATTCTGTAATCCGACAAGTAATCCCGCATCGACCAAAAGTTTGGGCAATTTGTAGGGCAGGTCATAATCCTCATCCTCAAAAACGGGGAGGTTATGGGTCAACTGTGCGAGTACGGGTACCTTGTTCTCCTTTAGAAAATCGGTGATTTTATAAGCATGATAACCGCCTACCAATACAACGTTTTTTACACCCGCCTTTTTAGACAAGGTGATGGCATCGATGATTTCCTTCTCGCCATCGGCATATACGTATACTTTCTTGGAACCGTCGAAAGAACCCTGCATGGCTGCAAAAGCGGGATTCATATCTTCACCGTTACCATCACCGTAAGCGTTGGCATTCCTCAAGAATACTTCGACCTCCGTTACCTGTTCCTCATATTTTTCATTCGGTTGATAGCCGCGTTCCTCGCCCTCCCACCATTTTCCTTGTCGGAAGGTGTTCGGCCATCGCAAGTGAATACCGTCATCAACTTTTACCGCGGCGTCTTCCCAGTTCCAAGCATCGAACTGTACAATGGACGAGGTTCCGGAAATACGGCCTCCCATTGGAGTGATCTGCCCCAGCAACACACCATTGGGCCGCATGGATTCCACCACTTTCGATTCCGCATTATAGGCGATAAGGCTTCGCACATGGGGAATCATTTCACCCAGTTCTTCTTGGTCATCCGTAGCCCGTACTGCATCTATCTCGATCAAACCCAAGGAAGTGCTGGGCGCAATAAATCCGGGATACACATGTTTACCCTTGCCTTTTATCTGTGTACCATTTCTGGCAATTTTAGTCGTTGCGGGCCCTACAAAGGTCAATTTCCCGTCCTCGAACATGATCAGGGAGTTTTCAATAATCTCTCCATTGCCCAAATGTGCGGTCGCGCCTTCGATGACAACCGGCTCGGATTGAGATGGAGCAGGAGTTTGTTGGGCTGCCCCTGAAAATACGGTGCCCATTGACAGTACTATAAATTCTATTATTTTTTTCATAATCAACTATTACATTTTACTTCGCACCTACCCCACTCTCACAATGCATCGCCTCCTTCTTATCCTGCTTTGGTTTTTGGGTTTCTCCACCTTCGGCTTTTTCCTTTAGCATCATGTTGATGAGTTGGTTACGCTCTTCTTTGATGGCCTCGCGCTGTTGCTTGTCTTTTTCGAGATCGAAATAGGTAGCACCATCGATGACCGTTTTTTCGGCATTGGCGTAAACGGACAGTGGATTGTCGCTCCACAACACCAAATCGGCATCCTTGCCTTCTTTGATACTTCCGGTTCGATTGTCGAGATGTAGGAGTTTTGCGGGATTGATGGTCACCATTTTCCAGGCTTCCAGTTCGGTGATTCCCCCATACTTTATCGTTTTGCCGGCCTCCTGGTTCAGCCTACGGATCATTTCGCCATCATCGCTATTGATCGCCACGGTGATGCCTTGGTCGTGCATGATGGCTGCGTTATAGGGAATGGCATCGTTCACCTCGTACTTATAGGCCCACCAGTCACTGAACGTGCCGGCACCCACGCCATGCTCGGCCATTTTATCCGCCACCTTGTAGCCTTCAAGAATATGGGTGAACGTATTGATCCGAAACCCGAATTTCTCCGCGACTTTCATCATCATATTGATTTCGCTCTGCACGTAACTATGACACGTGATAAACCGATCGCCGTTTAATATCTCTACCAAGGTCTCCATTTCCTCGTCGGTGCGATAGGGTTCGCCGCTTTTCTTTTTGGCCTCGTATTCCTTCGCGCGCTGAAAGTAGTTCGTAAACACCTGTTCAACGCCCATACGCGTTTGAGGAAAACGGGTGTGGCTGTCCCAATTACTCTGTTTGACGTTTTCGCCAAGGGCAAACTTGATGAATTTCGGGGAGTTGTCATAGCTCATATGCGCTGCACTTTCTCCCCATTTCAATTTCAGGATAGCGGATTGCCCGCCGATAGGGTTGGCAGAGCCATGTAACAGCTGAAGGGAAGTAACCCCACCTGCCAAGGCATAATAAATACCAACATCTTCAGGATCGACTACATCGGTCATCTTTACCTCGGCGGATGAGTTCTGTCCGGCCTCGTTGATGGCCAAGGCTCCAATGTGGCTATGTTCGTCGATGATACCAGCCGTTAGGTGTTTGCCTGTCGCATCGATGACTTGGGCGTTTCCGCCACGGAGATTTTTTCCAATTTTGGAGATTTTTCCATCCTTTACAAGTACATCGGTGCTTTCGAGGATACCTGCATCCTCGCTGGTCCAGACTGTGGCGTTTTTAAAAAGGATATTTTCGGGTTTGGGGATGGAAGAATAGCCGTAGCCTACATTGGGATAGGTCACCGCGACCATTTCTGGAGCATCCTTTTCGTGGTCTTTCTTATCTTTTTTGTCCTTTTCGGATGTGTCCTTTTCGGTAAATGGAGAAGTTTTTATCGCTTTAAAAACGGTTTCGCTACCATTTGGAAGCACGGCCTTGCCGTTTAATTCATCCGAAGTTTTATTGATCAGGCCCGTCATGCGGTAGTTTTCTTCTCCGTCTTTTGTGGCGAAAGAAAGCGCCATCCACCCGTCGGCATAGCTGAATTTGGATTTCAATTTGGCGGTATCCTGTTTAACTTCCGCATTGGGACTTCCAGCTTCTCCCTTTATGGAAAGTTTGAAGGTCTGTCCGGATGCCGTTAAATCATATTCCCCACGGATATCCTTCAACGTCAAATCATTGACTACATTTTTAGTGCCTTGCACCCAGTTTTCGTAGAGTTCTGTTTCTTTGTCAAAAACATCCCCCGAAGTCACCAAGAAATTGGCATAACTGCCCTTTTGCAGCGTACCTATTGCCGCCGATTTTCCTAGAATCTGTGCAGGAACAGTGGTCAGCGCCTCTAAAGCCTTGGTTTTGGGAAGACCGTATGCAATGGCCTTCAAGAGTTTTTCCTTGAAGTCTGCAGGGGTTTTCAGGTCGTACAGCGTAAAGGAAAAAGCGATATCGTTATCCGCCAGGATTTTAGGATTGGCCGGAGCCTGGTTCCAATGCCGCATATCCTTTAAATTGACATATCCGGAAGCATAGGGGTCTGAAACCTCGTAGGCTTCCGGAAAATTCAAGGGCAGGATCAGTTTGGCGTTCGTCGCCTTGATATCGGCCACTCGCTCGTATTCGTCCCCACCGCCTAAAATCGCATATTGTATTCCAAAAGCATCCCCAATACCATCGGCCCGGATGACATTCCCCTTATCGTCTGCCCCGAATATTTGAACGAGCCCCTTGTTTTTATTCAGGGCTTCAAGAGAACGGTCCTTGGTCTCAATAGTACCTTTGGCGTACCAATCGGCATCATAATACATTTGACGCAACAGCGCCATTGCGCCCATCAAGGAGGTCGGATACGACTGTTTTTTTGCGATACTTTTTTCAAACGAGAAATACTGGGCAGATCGGTCATCTATGATGCGCTCGCCATCGTTTCCAGCACCGTTCAGTGCGACTAGCACTCCCGTTCCCCGAGCGATACCATCCTGTATGTGAGAGTTGACTACTCCAAAGCCCGCTTCCCTAAGGGTTTTGGCCACGGTATCATCGTATTCGAATTTAGCGACCGCCTCGTTTTCAGGCATGATATGGTCGTTCCAGTAGAAACCTTCCCGTGAGGTATCGAACTCCGCAGAACGCCCGTCCGATTTTGCTTTTTCCGGTTTTTCCACCCCGAAACCAGAATAAATATCGATAAAAGAGGGATAAACGGATTTCCCACTAATATCAATCACCACCGTATTTTTAGGTAGGGTCACCGATTGGCCGACGGCGACTACCTTGCCCTTTCGAAACAATAGCGTACCCCCATCGATAACCTCCGTGGGTGTTACGTGTATTTTAGCATTGGTAAGGGCGGTATAGTTGTTGTTCTCGGCCTTGACACCGTCATTTTTCGGAAAGTATTCCTGTGCAAAAGAAAAAGTAGAGCCCGCCAAAAGTGCGAGGACCAAAAGTTGTATTTTTCTCATTCGTCGTAGTATTTTTCGTCGGGTTTAAAATTAGGAAAAGAAATGGGAAGTACGAAGTCCGAAATTGTAGCTGGGTACGTTCATAAACTTCTGATTTTGAACTTGAACTTTACACCGGATATTTCTCATGATACCCGACCATCAGTTCCACGATCTTACTATAACTCTTGATACCCTCCTTCTGTTGGTTCGCTTTTAGGAAGGTGCTGAAGATGGATTTAAAAATAGGTTCGAAGGGGTTGGCATAACTTAGATTGAATTCGTACAACTCCCTATAATTCTCTTGCACCCCGAAATTTACCTTGGCGAATAGCCCTTCGAACTTTTGCTCATCGGTTCTGCGGACCGCGGTAAGACAATGGCTTAGGGCGTAGGCCGTGGCGGAATACTGAAAATAGATATCCTCGGTTTTCAGGGTAACCAGATAACCGATAAAATTCGTCTCATTTTCTTTGGCATAGCCCACCTGGTGTCCGATTTCATGGGCGGTAACGACCGGCAGACGAAAGACCGGAGTCAGGCCGTTCACTTGGGCCTCGTTGGTAAAGGGGTTCAGATAGCCTCCGATACCCATGTAGCTGGCCAAGATGCCAAGGGTTGCTTTTTTAACGCTTGGATGGGAATAGGTTAGTAAAGGGAGTTCCTCTCCAATACGACTGTATTCTTCAACGGTTTTGTCGAAAATGGTGTTGCCATCATAGGGCACGTGCACCATTTCGGTGCTGTCCCCCGTTATTTCCAATTGCAGGCGATTGGTCTTTACAATCAATTTTTCCGTCAGGTCAATGACTTCGGAAGGGGTTACGCTGTCGCGGATGGCGAATTGCTCCGCTATCGGGATGCGGTAGTAATTGAGGGCCCAGACCAAATTGAAGGTAAAATAGAAAACGGAAAACACCAGTACAACGTTCCTAAGGAAAAGCCAAGGATGCTTTTTGATTTTTGTCCGATTTGTAAATAGGTACCGAACGGCCAATATGATCAACAACGTATAGAGCATCTCGCCGATAGAAAAGGGTATCCATCCAAAAAGTATCCTAAAAAATTGGCTGATAACCGGATAGATGCCGTTGCTGTAATAGGTTTCGACCAAATCGGGCCGACTGCCGAGCCATAGTACAAAAAGCAACTGGGGTATCAGGCTTAGCGCAATGCCATTCCTTAATTTGTCGTTCAAATCGATACGGATTAAAATTTCATCCTTTCGGGCATCAAAATTAACCAATAATACGCCATATCAATTTTTGACGGTGTATTTTTGAAAAAAACAACATTCCATGAACGAAGCGATACGAAAACTAAAGCCTACGGAGGTCTGGAACAAATTTGCCGACCTGAACGCCGTACCAAGACCCTCGAAAAAAGAAGAAAAGGTCATTCAATTTATGATGGACTTCGGAAAATCCCTCAAATTGGAAACCTTAAAGGATGCGGTAGGAAACGTCATCATCCGAAAACCGGCCAGCAAGGGTATGGACAATTGTAAGATGATTACCTTACAGTCTCACCTCGATATGGTACACCAGAAGAATGCGGACACGGAATTCGACTTCCAAACCCAAGGGATAAAAATGTTGGTGGACGGCGACTGGGTAATGGCAGACGGTACTACCCTTGGCGCGGATAACGGCATGGGTGTAGCGGCGATAATGGCCCTTTTGGAGAGTAAAGTCATCAAGCATCCTGCTTTGGAAGCCCTTTTTACGATTGACGAAGAAACGGGAATGACCGGGGCGATGGGGCTCGAAGGAGGCGTTCTTCAGGGGGAAATCCTCTTAAACCTCGACACCGAAGAAGATGATGAGCTCGACATCGGCTGCGCCGGTGGTATCGACGTGACCGCCACTAGAAGATACAACGGAAAACCGGTACCAAGAGCCGTTACTGCATATGAAATAAAAGTCAAGGGACTTCAAGGTGGGCATAGCGGTATTGACATCCACCGAGGGTTGGGCAATGCGAACAAAATCATGAACCGTTTGCTATACCACGCCTCCAACAATTTCATGATGCGCCTAGCGGAAATCGACGGAGGCGGACTCCGTAATGCGATTCCTCGTGAAAGCGTCGCCAAGCTGGTCGTTCTGAAATCCCAGATCGAGGAGTTCGAGACCGCAATGATGAAACTGGCGGTTACCATTAAGAAAGAGCTACAAAGCTTGGAGCCGACGCTGGCCATAACCCTCGAACAAACGTCTGCACCGAATATGATCATGGGTCTTGGCGCCCAAGAACGTTTGCTAAAGGGAATCTATGCGGCCCATAACGGTGTCTATGCCATGAATGCGACCATTCCCGATTTGGTCGAAACCTCGAACAATATTGCACGTGTAGCCGTCAGTGATGGGGCAATCCTCATCAATTGCCTGACCCGATCTTCAGTGGATTCGGCCAAAATGGACCTAGCCAATACCTTAAGATCCGCTTTCGAACTGGCACGTTGTGATGTCCAATTTAATGGTGAATATCCGGGTTGGACACCAAATCCCAATTCCTCGGTTTTGAAAATTGCAGAAGCCAAGTACAAAGAACTCTTTAAAGAAAATCCGAAAGTGGCCGCCTGCCATGCGGGATTGGAATGTGGTATATTGGGCCAAAACTATCCCGATTTGGATATGATTAGCTTTGGTCCCACTATTAACGGAGCCCACTCCCCCGACGAACGGGTCAGCATTTCGTCGGTACAGAAATTCTGGAAATTTTTGTTGGCAATTTTGGAAGATGCGCCGAAAAAGTGACCCTCCTGCCCAACTTGATATTGACGGCAACACGAACATTTTTGATGTCGCCAACAAATTTCTGAATGACAAGCGACGCCGATTTCCTATTTTGGAAGATGGCAAGTTGATCGGACAGATCTCACAGAAGGATATTCTAAAGGCTACCGTAAAAATGAGGTCACAGCGTTGGTGGAAGTAGCGGTCGAAAATTATCAATAACCTCTTACAACGTTTGATTCATACGCCCTATTCCGCGATACCGGTAATCTCTAAATCGAATACCAAATCGGAGTTTGGAGGGATTGGACCAGTTCCTTGGGAGCCATAACCTAGATGCGAAGGAATGAACAAACGTATCTTGTCACCAATTTTCATCTGTTGTAGCCCTTCTTTGAACCCGGCGATAAGCTGGGCATCTGGACTGTATTCCATCGGAATTGGCTGATAGCCTCCACCTTGCTTTCTACGGTCATCGAACATATTATACTTTTTGGCCACCGCTTCATAATTACTGTCAAAGAGCGACCCATCCTCTAAATAGCCGGCATAGAAAACGTTTACTTTTTGGCCGATTTTCGGTTTTTCCCCATTACCTTCCTCCAGTTTAAAAACTTTTAGACCCGACGGCAACGTCTCGGCCGTTTCCTTCTGCTCGGCAATCGTCGCGACAAAATCGGATTTCATTTTTTCAAAGGCCGCGATTCGGGCTTCTTCTTCCTTAAAATAATCGGAAAACACCTGAACCGCATCAAAATTTTTGGCCGCCTTTCCGTTGCGAACAATGGACACTTTTTCCATCTTAATATCGACCAAAGGTCTATCTTTTGTCATTTGTTCTTGGGAAGTCTCTACATTAGCAATGGAATCTACGACATCAAGACCTTCGACAACATGACCAAATACGGTATGTCTTCCATCTAAAAATGGGGTTGGTTTGTGGGTAATAAAGAATTGGCTTCCGTTCGTGGTCGGACCCGAATTGGCCATGGAGAGCGTGCCCTTTTTATCGTGTTTCAACGAATCGTTGAACTCGTCCATAAATTTATATCCGGGATTGCCCATCCCTGTTCCTGTCGGATCACCGGTCTGGATCATAAAATCTTTGATGACCCGGTGGAAGATGATTCCGTCATAGTATGGCTTTCCCTTTAAACTATCGGAAACGAAAGGACTCGTGCCTTCGGCCAAGGTAATAAAGTTGGCCACCGTAACGGGAGTCTTTTCGTATTCCAATTTTACGATGATATCTCCGTTCGTGGTCTGGATATCAGCGAACAATCCATCACCCAATTCGGCGTATTGGCTTTTGCAGCCGGTCAGGGCAATGGCGAGCGTCATTAAAAAATATACTTTTTTCATGTCTTGAATTTTAATTTTAATTTGAGGATGTACTGATTTGAAGCGATTGTGATTTAAAAACCTGCCTTTTAGACAAGAAAATTTAATAATTTGAAAACGAGATTATTGTCTACTTGCCGACTGTTCAATACCTACTGTTTACTTTGTCTTAAGTTATTGGTTTATTCTTACTACTGAACACTATCCCTATATTTTTCAATTTTTAAGATGGATAGGGTAGTTTTAATCGGAACGTTGACTCCAATTTTTTCGTCATCACCATGATACCCGTAAGCCAAGGATGATGGAAACAAAAATGTCGCCGTTTCACCTTCCTTTAACAACTTTACGCTATTTCGTAATCCAGGAAACAATTCCTGTTTGTCCACTTTATAGGTAACAACGCCGATATCATCCTTTGTGTATAGGGTATCGTTATTTAAACCGATCACATTGTAGGTCATGACCACCAGATCGTCAGGTCGGGGGTTATATTGCGCCGCTGCGTTTACGACGTCGAGACGATACCAGGACCCTGCGGCACTTTGCACGTATTCGTTGGCCGAATCTTTTTCAATGATTTCCTGAATCTTTTTTTCCTCCTTCGCCAAAAGCGCTTTGCTACGTTCGACGGATGCCTTAAAAAAACTACCTGATTTCACCTCCACCGGCCTACGTGGTTCGGGGCCGCCACAGCCGAGGAGAAAAAGCACCAGCAAGAGCAGTGAACCGGATTGTATTGTTTTATATGTTTGAAACATTATCCCTTTTAAAAAATTCCAAAATCCAAGCACCAAATTCCAAAATTTAGGTCGGCCTGAGGTTTACTGGTAAAAAGTTTAGTAGTTAATTTATAATTCTAAGTTTATACGACATAGTTTCGAACTGGTAATTTTTCCTATTTCCCAAAACTCAAATTGAAGGTCTTGCAAGTTCCACCGCATAATCTTCCAAAAGCGACTCAAAATGAGTAGCCGTTTCCGTCAACGATGTATTACTTTTACCACCAGCGGCATTGGTATGTCCCCCACCCTCAAAATGCCTTCGCGCAAACTCGTTGACCGAAAAATCCCCTACGGATCGGAAAGATATCTTGATGATGCCCTCTTCCCTATTTTCGATAAAAATCACGGCAAATATAATACCTTCGAGCGTAAGTCCATAATTCACAAAACCTTCGGTATCGCCTTTTTGGTATTTATGGGCGTCGAGTTCCTCTTGGCTTAGGGTGATATAGGCGGTCTGATAATCCTTCAAGATGACCATATTGTTCAACGCCGTACCCAAAAGATGAAGTCTGCCCGGTGTATTGGTATCGAAAACACGATGGTGTATCTCGGTACTTTCCGCTCCTTTTTCAATAAGCTGGGCGGCCACCCGGTGTGTTTTAGCGGTGGTGGACGAAAATTTAAAGGAACCCGTATCGGTCATGATACCCGTATATAGACAACTTGCCATTTCAGGAGTGATCGACTCCGCATCGCCCAGATATTCGATAAAATTATAGACCATTTCACAAGTGGAGCTCATCGTTACATCGGAGTACATGATCTCTGCATAATCAGAAGGCTCTTGATGATGGTCGATCATGACAAAAGGTACCGTTAACTTTCCAAGAGGCTCTTCCATTTGTCCGATTCTTCCAAGATGGTTGAAATCCAGCGTAAAGATTAACGTGGCGGCTTCAATCTTGGACTTGGCTTGGGAGTTTTCCCTTTCGAAATTAAGGATTTGGTCGTTGCCGGACATCCATTTTAAGAATTTGGGATAGTCGTTCGGTACGATAACGGTTGCTTCATGACCTCTATACTTCAAATAATGCCATAGGGCCAAGGTCGAGCCAATAGCGTCACCATCTGGATTCTTATGGGGTATGATTACGATTTTTTGCGGTTCGGAAAGTAGATTTTTTACCGCTTGGATGTCTTCAAAATTCATGCGGGCAAAGATAGGGTTTTAAAACTTTTATACATTGTCGATTACCGAAGAAAGCGTACTTTTGCCAAAATTTCGAAAAATGACCACACACAGAACTTTTACGATGATAAAGCCCGATGCGGTAGAAAATGGACATATTGGTGGTATCCTGGAAAAGATAACTTCCGCAGGCTTTACCATTGTCGCCATGAAATACACGCAGTTGAGCAAGCGGGATGCCCAAGCATTCTATGCGATTCACAAAGAGCGGCCGTTCTTTGATGAGCTGGTAGATTTTATGACCCGTGGCCCCATTGTTTCTGCAATTCTTGAAAAGGAAAATGCCGTGGAGGATTTTCGAGCCTTGATCGGAGCAACGAATCCAGAGGATGCCGCCGAGGGAACCATCCGTAAATTATATGCAACGGATATTGCCGAGAACGCAGTACATGGTTCCGATAGTGATGAAAATGCCGCTATCGAAGGGGCGTTTCATTTTTCGGGAAGGGAGATCTATTAAGCCCCTCAACGCAGTACTAACTTTTTCACCAAATCTCGGCCGAGTTCTTCGTTGAGCATGGTGATGATTTTTGATTTTCCTAAACTGAGCTCCTCGCGGAGCACCGAAGAGGATAGGGATACGAAAAGGGTATCGCTGCGCAGTTCGACGGCAGTGGTGTAGTTGCTTACTCCATTGCCCATTAGATTCGACCAGGCTTCGCGGACATCAACCTTGTCCATACCTTTTTGTAGCTGGTTTTCTTTGATAAATTCCTGTAAGGCCTCGCCCATATTCAGGTTGTCGTTTTTTCTTTTTGCCATTTTGGATTGTAGGTTGAAGGGTAACAGTTCTATTTTTCAATCGAAATCGGTTCAAAACGTTTGTAATCGTATTGAAAACCTTCTGCATTGACCACGGAAAACGTATCGGTATCAAGGGCTACCAATTTTTCGGACCATTCGCTGAGTTCCGTTTTGTAGTTGATGGTAAAACTTCCATCAGTTTCCAAAATTGTAAAGGTCTCGGCGTCATCCGACGTTTGATAGGTGCCATCGAATTTCGGACTCACTTTTTTTCGTAATCCCTCCAAGCCTTCCAATTGTATATAATCGACCGTAGTGCTGACTTTGTACTCTTTGGTGTTACCATCCGGAAAAACTACTTGCTCTATTTCCCAATATCCGTTGAGCTGGGTTAGGTCTTCTTTGGATACGCCGCTGGAACATCCGAAGAAAATAAAAAGATATCCTATTACAATAATTTTATGCATGTCCAAATTCCTTTTTAGAAGGCTAAGTGCTTTTCGCGCCACGCCATACGCCCTAAAAGTTTGAGCAATAATCGGTTAGCGGTTAGCGGTTAGCGGTTAGCGGTTAGCGTAATTTCATTTCTCAATCTTTTGATTCTCCAATCCCAATCTGAAAATTTTGTAGGACTGATGGATTTGTTTCACCACTGTTTCCGTACGTTCGGCGTGGGTGTCGCTGATAAAAATCTGTCCGAAATTCTCGTTGTTGACCAATGATACGATATGAGCGACCCTATGCTCGTCCAACTTATCGAAAATATCATCCAAAAGCAAGATCGGGGTTGTTTTCGACTGTTCTTTGATAAACTGGAACTGCGCGAACTTCAGCGCAATCAAAAAAGATTTCTGTTGCCCCTGGCTCCCAAATTTTTTAATGGGGTGGCCCGCTATCTCAAACCCCAGATCATCTTTATGTATACCGACAGAGGTGTACTGCAAGGCCCTATCCTTCTCAATATTATTTTTCAACAGATCAAGAAGTCCCTCTTCACCTAGCTTACTATCATATAGGAGCGAAACTTCTTCGTTACCGCCTGAAATCGCAATATATTGCGCCTTAAAAATAGGGATAAACGCCTCAAGAAATTCCACACGTTTGTTAAAAATATCGGTGCCGTAGCCATTTAGCTGTTCGTTATAAACGGATAAGGTCGCCGCGTCGTAGGTATGGTTTGCGGCGAAGTATTTCAACAACGAGTTCCGTTGCGCAAGAATCTTGTTATACTTCATGAGATCCTGCAGATAAATTTGGTCGGATTGGGCGATAACCCCATCCATAAACTTGCGACGCGTTTCGCTGCCTTCGATAATCAGGTCCCGGTCCGCCGGGGATATGATAACTAATGGAAGTAACCCGATGTGGTCGGACAGTCGATCATAGATTTTTCCGTTACGTTTTATGATTTTCTTTGTTCCCCGTTTAAGACTACAAACGATTCTTTCATCCCGATCGTTCTTTTCGAATTCCCCATCGATTACGAAGAAATCCTCCTCATGTTTTATGTTCTGCGTTGAAATGGGATTGAAATAGCCCTTTCCGAAGCATAGATGGTAAATGGCGTCAAGCACATTGGTCTTGCCGATACCGTTCGGGCCAACGATACAGTTTATCTTGTTATCGAACGTAAAGTCTTGGGATTCGAAATTTTTATAGTTTAATAGGGACAATCGTTTTAAAAACATCGTGGTTTGCTATGGGATTTTGACTTTGAAGTCAGTTTAAACTGTATGACTACTTTTCTGACGCGTAAGGCTAAACGACCTAAGACGCAAGACTTTTTTATATAGGCCACTAAAATTTTGCGTGCTGCCGGCAATAGCGTGTATTAAGCCATGACATCGCATTTCGGTAGCTGTAAAAAAATGGGTTTGTCGATAAAACCAGGATGATAATTTTCACGACAATCGCAAATCCCCAAAAATAACGAATAAATACCCTTTCGGTTTTCGATAAAAACTTTATTTTTGCGCGACTTTAAGAAAACGACCATGGCCACATTTAAGAAAAGGGGATTCAAACCAAAGAACAAGGAAGAGGAACAGGAACGTTTGGAGCACGACAGTGCCACTGCCGAGGTTTTCAGCTCGCTTGACGAAGGGGCATCGAGAACGGAGGCCTGGGTCTCGAAAAACCAAAACTATATTTTGGGCCTTATCGGGGTAGTCGCCGTGGGAGTGCTGGGCTATCTGGCCTATGTGCAATTTGTCGAAAAACCCAAGGAAACCAGCGCATCCAACGAAATGTACTATCCGCAGCAGTATTTTGATCAGGCATTGATCAATACGGCCGCAAAAGATTCCCTTTACAACCTCGCCTTGAACGGCGGCGAAGGCAAATATGGATTTTTGGATATCATTGACGAATACAGTGGCACCCGGGCAGCCAACCTGGCCAATTATTCCGCAGGAATGTCGTATCTGAACTTACAAAAATATCAGGAAGCCATATCCCACTTGGAAAAATTCAGCTCTGAAGATGCTATTTTAGGCGCTATGGCCAAAGGAGGAATCGGAGATGCCTTTATGCAGCTCGGCCAACCCGATGATGCCTTGGGCTACTACGAGAGCGCTTTTAATCACAGTGATAACGAGTATACCGCGCCTAAATATCTGTACAAGGCAGGGATTACCGCGCTGGAACTCAACCAAAACGACAAAGCCCTAAAATTCTTTCAAAGGATAAAAGAGGAGTACGCCGACTCGGAGGCTGCCAGAAACATTGATGCCTTTATCGGAATGGCAGAAGGTGGGGTTTGAAATCCCGAATTCCAAATTGTTCACGTCGAGCGCACCGTCGAAGCGCAAAATTTAAAAACTGACCCATGGCTACGGCTGCTAAAAATCTTTCCGCTTACGACAAATCGACTATTCCGAATGCTAAAAATTTTCTTTTCGGCATAGTGGTCTCCGAGTGGAATTCTGAAATCACGGAAGGATTGTATTCGGGCGCCCATGAAGCTTTGTTGGATTGTGGTGCTTTGGAAAAAAATATCCTCCGTTGGAACGTGCCCGGCAGTTTTGAACTGACTTTTGGCTGTAAAAAGATGATGACTTCCCAAAAGGTGGATGCCGTTATCGCCATTGGTAGTGTTATCCAAGGGGAAACCAAACACTTCGATTTCGTATGCGGTGCGACCGCACAAGGCATAATGGACCTCAACGTCAACGGCGAGATACCTGTTATTTTTTGTGTGCTTACCGACAACAATCTTCAGCAAGCTCAAGAACGAAGCGGTGGAAAACATGGTAACAAAGGCACTGAAGCGGCAATTGCGGCGATTAAAATGGTAACCTTGGGGATTTAAATCCAAAACCCATTCCTCCCGAAATTTTGAGACCATCAACATTCTCGTTAGCAAACGGCAGCGAGCAACTAAAACCACCATTTGTACTACTTGAGGAGCCGCCCTGCAAAAAAAAGGTTAACAAATTTTGGCACTGACTTTACGGCATATTTTTTGATTTTGAGTAACTTTGAAAATCATGGGTATGCTCAGTAAATTCACACGATTAAAGAACAGTAAGAAGTTCGATTACCAGCCGCGTTATTTCGATGACGAGGGCAAGGGCAATCCGTTTAAAATGGAGCCTAAATTTGACAAATACCGGAGCACCGTCAATTCCCCAAGGGGTTTAAAAGGTAAGTTCGGCAGCGCCATGTCCGATGTGCGCCAACAAGGCGATCGCAACCTTAAAAAACGGATGGTCATTATTATTGCGGTACTTGTTTTTATTGCACTCTACATATTAGATTTTGACCTATCCATATTCCTTTCGAAATAATGGCAGATATCATCCAACTCTTGCCGGACCATGTGGCTAATCAGATAGCAGCGGGTGAAGTGGTACAACGGCCTGCATCGGTTGTCAAGGAACTTCTTGAAAATGCCCTGGATGCGGGTGCCGCTTGCATAAAGCTCATCATCAAAGATGGTGGTAAAGTCTTGATTCAGGTCGTTGACGATGGTCTGGGAATGAGCGCCACAGACGCGCGGTTGAGCTTTTCGCGTCACGCTACCTCCAAAATTAAAAAGGCGGAGGATCTTTTTAATTTGCACACCAAAGGGTTCCGCGGGGAAGCCTTGGCCTCTATCGCCGCTATCGCCCATGTCGAGATGCAGACCAAACCCGATACCGAAGAGCTTGGCACCCATCTTCGGATAGAAGGTAGTGAAATAGTTTTTCAAGAAACTGCCGTAACGCCAAAAGGAACGTCGATTGCGGTGAAAAATCTTTTTTTCAATATTCCCGCACGCCGGAATTTTCTCAAATCGAACCACGTCGAACTTCGGCATATAACCGACGAATTTCATAGGGTGGCACTGGCCCACCCCGATGTGGCTTTTCATTTTTACCACAACGGCAGCGAACTTTTCAATTTGCCGGCGGACAATCATCGAAAACGTATCGTTACTATTTTCGGAACCCGAGCCAACCAAAAATTGGTTCCCGTGGAAGAAGAAACGCCTATTGTAAAGATAAAGGGCTTTATTACGAAACCCGAATTTGCCAAAAAAAGCCGCGGAGAGCAATTCTTTTTTGTCAACCATCGGTTTATCAAGAGTCCATATCTGCACCATGCGGTTGTCGCCGCTTTTGAGGGACTGATAAAATCGGATACCTATCCTGGTTATTTTCTGTATCTCGAGGTGAATCCGGCGTCACTGGATATTAATATCCATCCAACTAAAACAGAGGTAAAATTCGACGACGAGCATAGTCTTTACGCTATCCTACGCTCCACCATCAAACACAGCCTAGGCCAGTTCAATGTGGCACCGGCGCTTGATTTTGATCAGGATCCGAACTTGCAAACACCGTACGGTTTCAGGAACAGATCGGCCATCATACCCCAAGTCACCGTTGATGCGGGGTTCAATCCGTTTCAAGAGAAGCAGCAAGGCGGTTTTACAGCACAAACTTTCAAAAAGCAAAGCGCCAACTGGGAAAATGGCTACATCGGTATGGAATCCAAATTGGGCAACGACAGTAATGGTGGCAGTATCAGCTACGAATCCGATACCATTACCGGAACTATTTTCGAAGGTGAAAAAGAAGCACAGGAGACCGTTACGACCACGTTTCAAATCCGCAGAAAATATATAGTGACCACCATCAAGTCAGGTATGGTGGTCATCGATCAGAGCCGGGCGCATCAGCGGGTGCTTTATGAACGGTTTTTGAAAAACAGTACGATCAAAGAAGCCATAAGCCAACAATTACTATTTCCGTTGACACTTACTTTTTCAAATTCGGAAATCGGCGCATTACAAGAAATCGAGGACATACTGGTCTCGGTGGGCTTTATTTTTGAAAAAATCGAAGGAGAATCCATTACCGTAAGCGGTGTACCTTTACTAGTGGCCGAAAGCGAGGTTGGCATGGTGTTGGATCAGTTGATTTCCGACTATCAGCAAGAAGTAATCGGCGAGAGTTTCTCGCATACCGATATGTTGTCGAAAACTTTGGCAAAAACGCTATCGGTAAAGACTGGGGAAATATTGGATCGACAATCGCAATTGGCCTTGGTTAACGACCTTTTTGCCTGTACCGAATCCATGATCAGCCCTTTCAACAAACCCGTATATATTACTATTACGGAAAACGATATCGATAAAAAATTTATATAAATGGGAAGATTGACCGATGCCGTAAAGCATTTGCTGATTATAAATGTAATAGTTTTTGTGGCTTCACAAATCTATCCTCAAATGTTTACCTGGTTCTCGCTTTATTACCCCGAGAACCCGAATTTTGAGTGGTGGCAGATCATTACGCATATGTTCATGCATGGCGGGTTTTTCCACATTGCGTTCAATATGTATGCCCTTTGGGCTTTCGGCACACCCTTGGAACAGATGTGGGGCCGCAATAAGTTTTTGTTCTTTTATTTTTCGGCTGGAATCGGGGCGGCCCTGTTGCATAGTGGTGTGAATTACTACGTGTTTCACGATAGTTTACAGGCCTTGGTCGGTCAAGGTGTCGATGAAAATCAGGTTATGGAAATTATCGCAGGCGGACAATATAGTCCCGCTTGGAACGATTTAATCGGAGCGGATAAGGTGAACAGCCTTCTAAGCGCCTTTAATACCCCGGCTGTCGGTGCGTCAGGTGCGATTTACGGAATTCTGGTCGCGTTCGCTTTTGCCTTTTCCGAAGCGGAACTTATGCTTATCTTTCTACCGATTCCCATAAAGGCCAAATATTTCGTGCCCTTGTTGATTGCGGGCGACCTGATTTTCGGTTTTACGGGTGCCTCTACCGGCATTGCCCATTTTGCGCATATTGGCGGTGCTATCGCAGGATTTATTATGATGTGGTACTGGAAAAAGAATGATTTCAATAATAAGAGGTGGAATTAACAGGATATTTGGGATGAAAGGAGGAGAACTAAGATATCATTATGCAAGGCTGAGCGTTGCCGAAAAGCTGATTGCGATTAACGTAATCGTCTTTATCGTGATGTGGCTTATTACCGCCTTGATAGGTCCCAACATCGAAAACTGGTTCGCGTTGCCTCAGGATTTTTTTGATTTTCTCGTTCAGCCTTGGTCCATCGTCACCTATTCCTTTTTACATGCCGACTTTTTTCATATTCTTTGGAACATGTATATTCTTTACGTCGCCGGACGCATTATGCTCAATCTTTTTGATGGTAAACGGTTTTTGAACGTCTACTTTTTGGGCGTGATTTTAGGGGGACTTCTATTTCTATTCAGCTACAATATTTTTCCCTCGCTTATTGGACTAAATACCTCCCTAGTTGGGGCATCGGCCGGGGTCATGGCTGTGCTGATCTTTATATGCACCTATATCCCTAATCAAGAGGTACGTATTATTTTTTTCAACGTCAAACTATGGCAGGTCGGGATTTTCGTGGTATTGATGGATTTGATAAAAATTCCCATGGGCGGCAACCTCGGGGGACATCTCGCCCATTTAGGGGGTGCTTTCTTAGGATATGTCTATGCCAAACAATTATACAAGGGTACGGATATCGGAGAGGGATTCTCGAAATTGATGGACAGTATTGCGGACCTTTTCAAGAAAAGCAGTGCGACCGTCGGCAATGGTAGGAAGAAAGCGCCAATGAAAACCGTCTATCGCAAGCAACAATCTTCCTCTGGCTCGAAGTCCAGCCCTCCCAAGGATAACCACCAACAAAAAATAGATGCCATACTTGATAAAATAAGTAAATCTGGCTACGAAAGCCTTTCCAAATCGGAAAAAGATTATCTTTTTAAGGCGGGGAAAGAGGATTAGGCCGGTAAACGGCAAATCCCAAAATTAAGTGAATCATTGCATCTACATCCAAAAAGCCCGGAAGCCTGCGAGCCATGCGATAACAAGTAATTACTATAATCTATACCGTTCTCCCATAACCTTGATTATTTATGGTTTTATAAACAATTTATGGCTAAATACCGGTTGGGTTCAGCATCCCCCAATTTGCTTAAAAGGAATGGAATAGGATAAGAAACCAAAAGTCACATGACCTTACACCAAATATATTTGCATGGTTTTGGGAAAAACCCACATTGGTACGCTTTGATGTGTTCCAAACGAACTTAAAATTGGACCCGAGAAATATTTAATCATTAAAATTACCCCGCAGCGGAGGCGTTAGAGGAAAGTTTGAAAACGGATGGCTTTCATCCAACGCTCTTCCGTTAAATACCTCGTCGGTTGTCCTTCGAGAATCAATTATTTGGGCTTAGGCCCTGTTTTCGATTTGATGGCTGGTCCTGTTTTCGATTTGATGGCTGGTCCTGTTTTCGATTTGATGGCTGGTCCTGTTTTGGATTTGATGGCAGGCCCTGTTTTCGATTTGATGGCTGGACCTGACTTTGATGTGATACCTGATTTGGGTGTTTCTGGCTTGGACATGACGGACGGTTTTAAAATTTCTTTCACTATATTAGTAAAAAATACGCGACAAACCAAAAATAAGTCGGCTAATCAATGTATTAACGACTTTTTACTACCACCATGAAATTCAAAAAATTTATCGATGAGTGCCGTTCAAAAGGTGTTTTAAGGTATCTTTCCGTTTACATTGTCTCGAGTTGGGTCCTTTTACAAGTGGTCGCACTTATCGCCGAACCTTTGGGTTTTTCGCAATCCGTTGTGGCCTACATCCTTCTTGTCTTGTTAGTTGGCTTTCCCTTATACATTTATTCCGTATGGAAGTATCAATTGGTTGACACTGTCGAAAAAAAACCGCTGCTAGACCAAACGGGAACACCGGTGCCCGGCAAATTCACTAAAAGTCCCTTTCAAAAGGCGTACTTTACTTTTTTATCCATAATTACCGTAATTGCCCTGGGGGTTATCCTTTTTATCGTACGAAGAAACTTCCCCGAAAAGAGCGCTGTATTGGCAGTTGAAACCGGCGTTACACCTACCAAGACATCGGGTGATAAAATAGCGGTTTTGGAGTTTGACAATAATACAGGCAACGCGGAATACGACATTGCCGGCAAAATGGCAGTAGATTGGATTATCCATGGAATTACCCAAAACAAGTTCGGCCAGGTTATTTCTCCCGAGATTATCGCTGATTATTCCAAAATTCTGAAGTCCTCCGTAGTTTCTACAGGTGGGAATACTTTAGTAACCGATTACTTAAAACCTGCAAAGATTATTGATGGCGAGTTTTTTTTGAACAAAAATCGCCTTTTGTTCCAATGTTCCATCCGGGATGAAGTTATGGATAAAACCTTAATTTCCTTTAAACCGGTAGACTGTGACCCTAATTCTCCCCTAGAATGCATCGAGGCTTTAAGGGAACGTATTTTGGGCTATCTTGCCACAGAAGGCAACGGAAAAATCAGCCTACAAGGTACCCCACCTAGTTTTGAAGCGTACCGATATCTTGAAAATGCAAAGCATCAGGCCAACAATAAAAATTATAAGGAATACTTAAAATTGCTTGATAGGGCCATTGTAGCCGATAGTACCTTTTTTGAACCAAGGCTTTATAAGTTTATGTACTATTATAATTCGCAACAATATGAGATGGCCGATTCCTTGTTAAACAGGCTCAATGTAAAGGCCGATTTGGACGAGCGACAACAAAACATTCTGAATCTTTATGCCGCCTTATTGGAAGCGGATTATAAAATGGCCTACGAATACCAACAGAAAGAGTATAATATTACACCATTTCACCTAGAAACCAATTCCAGTATGATGACTTTGTCACTACAATTGGTAAACAAACCCGAGGCCGTCGACTCCATCTATCGCGAAATCGATATGCAAGAAGGCATGCTTCAACGTTGTGCTATATGCCCTGAACGCCTCAAAATTATGGCCTTAGCGGATATTGAACTGCAAGAATATGACCAAGCTATAAACCTATTGAAAGAGTTCTCCAATCTGAAGGGGTACGCCATGCTCAAAAAAGTCATATTGAGGGCATATATAAAATCCGACAACTTGGAGGCTGCTAAAAAAATACTTTCTGATATCACCCTTACCAATCCCCAGGAATGGATGGATATCTATTTGTTCGCATCCAAGGAATTCTTAATTCGTGACAATAAGGAATTGGCAAATCCATATCTGGACAAGATTATCGATGCCATTGTTTCTACCGGCAATACGGATACTAAGGAAAAACAAATAGTATTGGCGGAAGTGCTGTTTCTTAAGGAAAACTATCCTGAAGCGGAAGCGGTTCTTAACGAATTACTTGAACTAGACCCATCATTAATACCGCAAAACGCACTATTGGGCGTCGTATATCAAAGAAATGGTAAACCTGCTGAAGCGGAAAATCAAATTAAACATTTGCAAGGGCTAAAATCGAAATATCAGTATGGAAGCGTTCCTTATGCCCTAGCTCAGTATTATGCCGCCATTGGCAAGGATGCAGATGCCATGGACTACCTAGCTATGGCCGTTGCGGAAGGACATTGGTATGAAACTTCCTCCTTTCAAAACGACCCATTTTTTAAAGCCTATCTCAAAACCGACGGATTCCAACGCGTTTTAAAGTTTTGGCATTAACAACGATACGAATTGAATAACAGTCCCCCCTGATAAAATAGATATAATGAGCAAATTAGAAAAAGCCTATGCACTCCTTATAGGCATAGCTTACGAGGACGGGCTAAATACCATCGGGGATGCCGAAGATATTGCCACAATCCTAACAGATGAAACCATTTGTGGCTATCCCTTTGAAAATGTGCTGCTGCTTACCGGTAAGAAAGCGGACAGAAATGGGATTCTCAACGCCTTTAAAACACTTCAAGAGAAAACGGACGAGCATTCTTCCGTATTCATATTTTATTCCGGTCACGGGGGCGTTTTCGAAGAAACGTTTCATTTTGTGCCCCACGGAATGAAAGACGGTATGACCGAAGAAGAATATAAGGCCGCATGGGTAACCGCCGATGAAATTAAGGAAAGTATAAATGCCCTACAGACCAAAAGGCTTATTTTCTTTTTGGACTGCTGTCATGCTACCGGAATTGCTAAAAGTGGGATATCGGCAAATCGGAATGCTGGGGCTACTTCTGTTGAAGAGAAACAAGATACCTCTCAAAAGTTTACGAAAGCGGAAGGCCTGGCCCAAAAAATCGATAATGAAAGAGGCATTTCAATCGTAGCCTCGTGCAAGGAAGACCAAGAATCATATCAATTGGGGGACGATAGAAATAGTTTATTTACCAAGTACTTACTACAAGCCCTAAACGGCCATCATCAAACCCATTTTGAAGAACCCTATGTTCGCATATTAGAAGTGGCGGGGTATTTGTTACGCATCATTCCCCAGACCATCAAAGATGTGGCGGCACAACAGGATCCACCCTTGACCATCAAACAAGAGCCCTATGTGAACTTGGAAATGTACGACAACTTCATCCTCAGTCAAGTTCCCGAGAAATTGCGCAAGCGACTCGAATTGGATGAACTGCAAGCATCCCAGATTGAAAATAGCAAAGGTGCCCCCGAAGCCAAAACTATTTTTCGGGAGTCCCCAGATGCCAATAATCTGCTTTTGTTTATACACGGTTTTACCGGAGAAGCTAGTGCCACTTTTGGCGATATCCCCGAAATGCTCATCAACGACCCTAAAATGAATGGATGGGATATGAAACCCTTTGGATATTCACAATATGTAACCCCTGAAATGGGCAAGGATGTCTGGGCTGGTATCGAAGATGTTGATAGGATTGCAAATAACCTCTGTACCTCGGTGAAATATAAGTACGATAAATACGACCGAATAGCTATCGTAGCCCATAGTCTCGGAGGGCTGATCGCCCAAAGGGCCATTCTTGATTTCAAGAAAGAATATCGAACTAAAATTTCACATTTAATTTTACTGGGCACACCGAGTGCCGGTATTTCGCCTCTAAAGCTTAAAAAGATATGGAACGGTAAGTATAACGAGATGAGTAGTGAGGGCCATTTTATCAGGACATTACGAAAGGATTGGAACGAACTTTTCCAAAAGGAATATCCCTTTACCTTAAAAGTTGTGGCGGCCATAGACGATGAGTTCGTGGATATGGATTCATGCTATGGCCCGTTTGAAAGCGAACATCATATTGCTATCGAGGGCAATCATTTTTCCATGGTGAAACCCAAAACAGAAAATGATGACGGCTATATCCTTATCCAAAGCACATTGACCAATTCTGAGTTTTACCAACAATACACCAATAGCGAAGAAGTAAATATCGCACTTGGCAAGTACGATAAGGTGGTAAAAAAATTATTGCCGGAAAAGGACAGACTGGATCAAAAAGGCTTGAAGCAGCTTATCTTCGGCTTGGAAGGTTTGGATAGAAGGGATGAAGCGTTCCAAATTTTAAATGAACATCCGAAAGCTCAGGTAGACACCGATTTAATGGGGATTATCGGGGGCAGATATAAACGGGCCTATTTGAAGTTTCCTTCCAAGAACGATGGGGAAGCGGCCTTTGTCTATTACGAACTGGCACTGGAGCAATCGACTGCAAAAGAAAACTACGACCAGATGTACTATCATGCCATTAACCTTGCATTTCTCAGCATCGTCGTTGAAAACGATAAAGAAAAAATGCGCCACTATGCCAACATCGCTCTTGATGCTTGCGAAAAGTGCGGAGATAATCTATGGAAATTTGCAACCTTGGCAGAAGCTAATATGTATCTGGGCCAATTGGATCTGGCAAAGAAGTTTTATAAAAAAGCTGCAGATATAGCGGGTATTCGCGAAAAAATCTCTATCCACTTAAATGCATACGCGGGGTACACCTCCTTGATGCAAACCAACTCCCTAAAAGATGATTTTATTCAATTCTTACATGAAAAGTTTTTATCCTAACACCCTGTTCCATGAAAGAATTCAAGGCAAATCGAATACCGGAATTAGCGTTTAAGGAGGCCATTAAAAAACCCTTGCGCGTAAAATGCGTGCAGATCAAGGAGCCCTTTACCATCGAAACTCTCGAAGGAACCTTAAAAGGTAAAGCCGGTGACTGGCTTATGGTCGGGATTGAAGGGGAAATGTGGGCCATCGATAACGACATTTTCAAAAAGACCTACGACCTATGTTCGTAATTCATCTTGTAGCCTAAACTATTCGGACACGATATCCCCATAAAAACAGAATAAACTTGGAGTCGATTGGAATGCCGAGTTTCTTTAATAGACCACATTATATTTATTTGTTTTTTAAACGGACTTTATCTATTAATTCTTAACTTACTCTCATAATTTTACCCTTCAATTTTTTCGGTTACTATTTTTTGTTGATGTATGTACAGACCCCCGATGTAGTACTTAGATGTAATCTATGGTCATCGGATAATTGTCGAACAAAGCATCAACCAAATGAAAACCGAACTACCGAAACGAATTCTCGCCCTTGACGGCGGGGGAATAAGGGGAGCCTTAACGCTCGGATTCCTAGAAAAAATCGAAACTATCCTTCGCGAGCGGGAAGGGAATCCCCATCTCCTTTTATGCGATTACTTTGACCTTATCGGCGGCACAAGTACCGGTGCCATCATTGCAGCAGGACTATCCATTGGAATGTCGGCCGGTGATATTAAAGAGCTCTACCTGAATATTGGCGATAAGATTTTTGGGGAAAAATACAGTTTCTTCAAACATCCCGTAAAGCGGATGAAAGCCGCATACAGTTTTGAACCCCTTGAGCGCGCCCTTGCCGAAGTATTCGGTAATATCACCATGGGCGGGGACGAAATCAAAACTGGACTTTGCGTGGTTACCAAACGGGCCGATACGCTGAGTACCTGGCCCATATTGAACCATCCTAAAGGCAAGTACTTCAAGTATAACAAGAATATGCTGCTGCGGCAGGTAGTCCGTGCCAGTGCCGCTGCCCCGAGCTATTTCATGGCGCAACAAATCGATGTGGGCGATAACCAGATCGCCACCTTTGTCGATGGAGGCGTAAGCCTAGCAAACAATCCGGGCCTACAATTGTTTCTGATCGCTACCTTAAAGGAGTTCCCCTATAGATGGCGACTGGGAGAAGATAATTTATCGCTTGTTTCCATCGGAACAGGAACTTATACCAAGCGTTATGATGCAAAAAAAATAGCCGGAAAAAACCTGTTGGGTTGGGCACAGATGATTCCCGAACTGTTTATGGAAGATGCCAATTATCTGAACCAAACCATTCTGCAATATCTTTCCAATTCGCCAACTGCCCGTAGGATAGATTCCGAGATATTAGATCTCAAAGATGACCTGCTCACCGAGAAACCGGCCCTTCATTATGTGCGCTATAATGTGTTGCTAGAGGAAAATGAACTGAACGGACTGGGATTGAACTTTAATCAAAAGCAATTGGAATCCCTAAGAAAGATGGACGAAGCAAAAAACAAGAATACCCTTTACGACATTGGATCTAGAGCAGCGGCCAGATTTATAAAGCCGGAACACATTATTTAAAGAAATAGCAACGGAATATTCACCTAAACAAACCATCATGAGTACATTGACACTTGGCAGCTTTGATGTCGGTAGAATTAAAACGGCAGAAGATAGAAAAGCCTATCTCAGGCAATACCATAAGGGAGGTATTGAAGACCTAACCGAGAAAATGGTATTTAACGATGACGACCTTAAAAAGAACCGTGAATTTACCGAATTGACGGGGAACGAGGTCACCCAATTACAGGAATTTCTTTTCCATAAGGGCTTTATGCCAAGAGGGGTCATTGACGGGGTGTTCGATTATGTAACCCAGGCCGCCGTGCGGCTGTTTCAAGAATATGTCCGTAGTGTAGAAGGATTAAAAATAGACGTCGACGGAATCGTAGGATCGGGAACCATGAAACATATGGAACGTTGGGGAGCCGATGCCGAAAAAGTTTCCGACTGGAAAAAATGGTCTTCGGATAACCCCACCCCTGAGTATACGCAATGGTTGGCTTTGCTGAACAAGGCCAAAAGCTACTATAAAGTGAATTCCAATCCTATTCTGGACCAAGTAAAACAATTTGGGAAAGATTCCGCCGGTGGTAAGGAAACGGACACCCGGAAGGTAGACGATTGGGATTTCGACCCCAAGCAGGTGCATCTGATCGGTATTCGTAGGGGGCAGAACCTTGGCAGTTCGGCCCGCGAAAGCGACGATCTGTTCGTATTGCTCATCAAGGGTATGGTCTTTAAGTTTTGGGGCTCTACCGACCCGAGTCAGGCAATGGCCTACAACGCAAAGAACAAAAAGGGACGTTTTGATGAGGCTTTTCTGGTAGAGGGACAGCACAAATACAAATTTGGATGGCACAATAGCGTTTATCGCGCGTTAAAGCCTTACGGGAAAGGAGTGCTGGTATTTCGCGATCGAAATGATGACAATGCACTTACCGAGGCGGATCTCGAGGTGGGCCTGGATCCTGAACCCAACCATACTATCAATATTCATTGGTCGGGAATAGGGAAGACCAATTTTTCCGCAGGCTGCCAGGTAATAGCTGGACAAAGCTATATCAACCATAAGGATGAGGGAGTGGACTGTGCCTCTTTTGCGGCCTATGGAGATGGGCAATTGGGCAACGGTAAATTTACCAAAGCTGCCTACAATGTTTTGGCCGATCTGATAGTCTCCTATTCCGAACCCGGCATTGATTGTATTTACTATACGCTAGGTAGGGAAAAGTCGCTCGATATTGATGCCAACTTCGGAAAAAAATACATCACCAACGCTTTTCTTAAGTTCAAGCCAAAACTACAGTGATCTGTAACTAACTGAAGAAAGACAGGAACTACACCGTGAATTCCCGATTCCATTTTCTGAAACAAGCTAAGGACAACACTAAAACAACCAATTTATAAAAAAGTATAGCCACTTGAACCAAAACCCGGTCTATTGGTGCTTTGGTCTTATCGTATCAATGTTCCTACTGGCTTCATCGGCCACCTCTGCACAATCGACCATTAGTAAATTGGAAGAAAACAGTGCAATAGGACTGAGGGTTCAAAAATATCTTTTAACCCTTAAAAGATTGTCGTAGACCCGATGGCGATAAAGGCAACCTATTTTTCGATTCGAAGCGTATCGGTATAGGCGAAGCCCTTACATCTAAGTACACGTGGGGCATAGTAGATTCCAAGATTTTTATTTTCATATCAAGCCGTACCGCAAATATATACCACTATCCACATTTTGGATATTACCGTTAATCTAAATTTTATGCACGCCGTGAAAAAAAACCATGGTCGATATAGACCGGAAAGGGGTGGGCAATCGGCAATCTTGACCTATTTCAAATGGCCGCCAAGTAGCGTTCTGTGGTTTATGGTTGGGTTTATTTTGGAATTACCGTCGTGTCTTCCGTTTCGGAACTCTCCTCCTTTTTATGGATAACCTGCGTCCACACGGCATTTTCGTTGTTCATAATATTTTCCATGGTACGCACAAATTCCGGAAAGGACGAGGCCTTACCCTGGTACGGTTGGGCGCCTGTCAAATACAGAAGTTTCTCTCTTTTTAATGATTCCCCGGCAATTCTATAGGTCATCCATTTTTCCTGAAATTTATACAGGGCCGAGATACCTGTAAAAGTTGCCGTCAGCACTCCCAATAAGGCTATAAGGTATTTGGCCCAAACAAGTGTTTCCGCATCCAGTCCGGCAAAAAATGGAATCAATGCCGCAAAGACAATGATTAGGGCATTGGACCATAAGTAATATTTTTTGTTAATGCCACTTTTTTTACCGTACCAAGCAATTTGATCGTCCACCCTGTCCTTCATATATTCTTCCTCTGTCATTTCCTTAATTTTTATTTGGATTTATATTTCAGGGGGGGGGGGTAACGTTAAGTTTTCAAGATAGGTAGAATTCTTGAATTGCTGCGTCTGATGGGCCGAATTTTATAGGCATATTTTTAAATAAAGGAAATAGATTATATAGGGAAGAAAAGATCAATCCTATAGGATGGCATTCCAAAGCGACCAAAATCCAAAATCTGCCCACGTCCGTCCAAAAGCTGGCCCATGACAAGCCGCCACTTAAAAATTTTGGCATTTTACCCGTAAAATATAAATTAAATAGTAATTTAGGGCGAGAAGTTAGAACGATATATAGCTGAAAAAATGCTTGTCAGCTGATTCGCTCACTGTTTAGAATTCAACAATTTCCTTTTAGTAGACTCCCCCCGCTCACTTTAGGTCTTAATTTTGGTATTGCTATTTCTTATTGCAAGAAAAGCAAAAGATCAAGGAACCATACATACAAATTTGTAATTACGAACCTTATTGATCCCCGCGGAGGTTTGACTCGGGGCCGATATCATAAATGGTCTAAGAAAACGTATGGGTCAGTGCGATAATATTGCCTTAAGGAATTGGCAAAAGCCAGGAAACAACATGAAGCAGGTACGGTATTCGTAGCGCCCTTCTTATTGAGAAAATGCCGATGGACGACGTTAGCCTATGCCACAATTATAGGCCTTAATACCAATTCTTGAAATAGAATAAAATACCATGAAGGAAGAAGAACTCTTAAATCTTATCGATAAAATCAATACTGAAAAATGTATTGTGATTCTAGGACCTCATTTGGCTACTAAAGATGAGGGTAGCATACTTACGGAATTAAATACTAAACTTTCCGATGTCGATAAGGTGACGTACTACAAAGATGAAGATGTATTGGGAATTGCGGCCAAAACAAGGAACAACTTTCTTCAGCCCAAGATAAATGCCTTTTTTGACGAGTATCAACCGAATGAAGTGTACGAACTACTTTCCGAAATTCCATTTTCCTTAGTGATCAACACTGCCCCAGATAAATTCCTCTTAAAGGCTATGAAAGACAAAGGGATATCGCCAAGTTATTCTTACTACCACAAGGGTCTGCCGGTTGAAAATTACGAGCACAATTTTGAAAAAGCGGAGGAATCAGAAGATAGGATAACAACACATATCTATAATATTTTTGGGGATTACAACTTTCACGGGTCATTAGTTCTGACTTTTAAGGATATGTATGAATATCTCTACAGTATTATGCAAAAAGATAATCTTGATGTCGAATTGAGAACGAAAATACATGATGCCGAGACCGTACTGTTCTTTGGTTGTAGTTTTGACAGATGGTATTTTCAGCTTTTTTTTCAACTTTTTTTACAGATAATGGATTTTGATGATGATAGTGATATCTTAAATTCCAATAATCTTGATCCAAAAAAATTAAATACCAAAAATTTTATTATGAATGAGTTTAGTATGGATTTTTTTGAGGATGATGCCTCAAAGGCAATCAAGGTATTGAACGAAGCCGTCAAAAGTGGTAAAATCTCTTGGGAAAAAGAAGACGCCTTTGATGGGCCGCCCCCAAAAGTATTCATTTCCTACAAATGGGGGGGTGAGAGTGAAAAATTGGCCAATGAATTGAAAGATACCTTAACAGAGAAAAAAATAGTGGTAAAAATTGATAAGGAAGAATTACCGTATAAAGGAAACATTGAAGAATTCGAAAAGCATATCGGGCAGGCGGATGGTATTTTAGTGGTGGTTAGTCATGCCTATTTGGAATCAGAACACTGTATGTACGAGCTTTCAGAAATATTCAATAATGGAAATTTTGTTGAACGGATATTTCCCCTTATTCTAAGTGATGCAAAAACTTTCAAATCCACTGATTTAGGCATATATAAGGATTTTTGGAATGAGAAAATAAAAGACATCGGCAAAGAAATTGCTAAGGACCCTGGTAAAGCGGGAACATTTATGGATGATATTAATAAATACAACCAGATTCTGAAAGATTTTGATGACATCACGGGCGTGCTAAAAAAATCAAATTTAGGTGATGTAGATGAACACCGTAAAACTAAATTCGATGTAATAAGTAAGCAGATAATAAAGTCGCATAGAGCCCTCCTAAGAATGGCTGAATAGCGATAAATCAATACCAAATAACAAACTAGCACCAAACACCAAACCAGCACCAAATGCAAAACCGCTCAAGATATCCCGGTACACGCCCTTTTAGGGAAGAGGACAGGCACTTGTTTTTTGGGAGGGACCATGATAAGAAAAAACTCAGCGATCTTATTGACCTTGAAAATCTAGTAGTGTTATTCGGTAAATCTGGCTATGGCAAATCTTCACTTTTAAATGCCGGGGTCATCCCATACCTAAGACATAACAAACATCATTTCCCTATCAAAATTCGCTTTATGCCCCCAGATGTGGACTCAAATGGGGCAGTGGCGAAACCACTTGAAATACTCGAAAATCATTTAGTGACCCAAATCGGAATTATTAAAAAAGATTTGGAGCGGCAAAATGGAAAATCCTGCTTTTTAACTGAAAAAATGGATGTCCCGAACCAATTGCCTAATAATCTCACGGCGACATTATGGTATTATATTAAGTTTATTCAATTAACCCAAGAAATTACAGAGGCGACGACCTTGGTTTTCTACCAGTTCGAGGAGCTTTTCAGATATTATGACGATGCAGAGGTAGATCGGTTTGGTCTTACTATGGCTGCATTGCTCCACTCTAATCCGCCTGATGAATTGCTGGGGCTGATAAGTCAGAACCTAAATTCATTTACCGAGGGAGAATTAGATCAATTGTACGAACCCCTCAACCTAAAAGTGGTTTTCTCGGTGGCTAGTGACCACCTTAGTTTGCTCGATAAGCTAAAACGTTCTTTACCGCAAATTTTCAAGTATTCGTATGAGTTAAAAGCCCTAACCGAATTACAGGCTCAAAAAGCCCTAGAGGAACCGGCCAAGAAAGACGGTAAATTTTCTTCTCCTAAATTTACATACACCGATGAAGCCATTAAAGAAATCCTCAGTTATTTAAAAGGTAAAAATAAAGAGGGAATCGAATTGGAGAATGAAGACATTGAGACCTTTCAGCTGCAATTGATAGGACAACATGCCGAAGAAAACATAGTCTCCAAAAAAAGAAATACCGAGTCTAATGCGAAACTGAAGGCCAAATTAGGTAAACAAAATGTTACTCAATATGCCAGCAAATTTGAGTACACACTTAAAGACCTCGGTGACCCATCGAATATATTAAAGAAGTTTTACAAAAAAGTCATAGACAATCTTGACTTATTTAAAAGAAAAAAAGCCAAGAATTTAATAGAAAAAGGCCTTATTATAAAAGGGAATCGCGTAGCGCTGTCCGGATCTCAGATTAAACGGCGCTATAACGTATATGAAGATACGTTAGGGAAACTAGAAGATGAACATTTGCTGCGATCAGAGTTCAAACTTAAAGAGGGTGTAAGTACTCAAAGCTTTGAAATTAGCCATTTTAATCTGGTAAAACCCATTCAAGACTCGGTCGAAAGGCGTAAACGAAAAAGGTTGTGGATACTGATTTTCATATTACTTTTTCTATTACTTATCACAGGATTACTTGGTTTGTGGGCATTTTTTAGAACTCCCCCTAGTTCCAACAATGATAACGGTTTTGATAAACTACGAGAAAAAGAAAATGTTGTTGTTAAGGAAGAAGAGGTGTCCAATGGTTTGATTATCAATGCTATAGGCACTGCTACGGTTTTACCCACAAGAGGCCCTGCCCCATTGGACGTGGATTTTATCTTTACTCGGGTCGATACCATCGGTGACGTCCATATCCTATCTTATTATTGGGATTTTTATAATGATAGTACCACGATTTCTAATAATAAAAGTTCTGTTCGGCATACGTATAAAACACCCGGAAAGTATACTGCTCGTCTCATTGTTACAACCAATGATAGTGTGCATCGCATACGGACGGAAGAGGTTAAAATAAAAGTTGATAGTGCGATATCGCCAATAGTAAAAGTAACTATTTCTGCATCGCCAGATTCTGGTAAGGCTCCTTTAAAAGTTAATTTCAAGGGAAGCCTTTCTTCTCCAAATAGTGCTCTAGTAGCTAACAGATATCTCTGGGAATTTAATGATGGAGATACCTCAACTGTGAAAAATCCGGTTCATACTTTTAGGAATAAGGGCATCTATAATGTGAGACTTACACTCTGGGACACCAGGAGAGATGTGTATTCCGATAATTTAATTATTAAAGTTGGGAAAGACCCTCCCTCAGGGATCGCGCCTATTGCTAAAATCAAGGTCTTGGGAATTTTGGGTATTGACGAGACTACCTTTAAAGTGGATTTTGATGGAAGTGGTTCGACAGATGATGTTGCTATTGTAAAATATCTTTGGGAATTTAATGATGGTGGAACCTCACCAAATGTGTCTCCATTCCACACCTTTGAGCCCAACCGAGATTACGATGTACGCCTGAAGGTTTGGGATTCTGATAGCCTAACGGGCGAGGTTAATGAGATAGTGAAAATCCCAGATTTACGTCGGCCTAAAGTTGTAATTACGCCTTCTGACACTATAGGAATAGCCCCATTCAAAGTTGATTTTGTGGCAAGTAATACATTTACTGAATATATATGGAATTTCCCGGATAGCACTAGTTCAACCTTAGCCAATACAACGCATGTCTTTGACAGTATAGGAACCTATAACGTTCGCCTAACCGTTATAGATAGTAATGGACGGGAAGCCACCGCTATTACAACCGTTACTGTAGCCCCTCAGCCCGTAATTTCGGTCTCTGATACTCTAGGGAGAATCCCATTTAAAGTTGATTTTGAGGTAAGCAATGCGATTCGACAGTATAAATGGATTTTCCCAGATGGCACTAGTTCAGACTTAGCTAGGCCCACGCATATCTTTGACAGTGTAGGAATCCATGACGTTCTTTTAACCGCTAAGAATCTACAGGGGTTAACAGTTAGGGATACCGTTCAAATAAGGGTTCTCCCTGACAAATCGCCAATAGCTACTATTAAGACCAAAGTAATTTCGAATGATTCTATGCCTTTAACGGTTGAATTTGACGGAACGGGCTCAACCGATGATGGCACCATAGTCAGTTACGATTGGAATTTTGGGGATGGCCATGTTTCCAAGGGCCCTATCCTATCACACACTTTTGATGCGGAAGGCATTTATAATGTAAAACTCACGGTTAAGGATGACATCAAGCAGTCAGATGACACCCTAACATCAATCAAAGTCAATTCTCCTCCACAAGGGCTTCCATGTGGTGGTTCTATGACTTGGATGGAAAGATTCATCTGCACCCAGAACAATAAATTGCCTTTAAAAAGGAACGGCAAAGACGGGTGGAAAAATTGGCGAATTCCCCCGGATTCCTTAAACCTTGTGGGAATTCTTATTCCTGATTCCATAAATGCGTCCAAATCAATCAAAGATTTGCAAGTTGCGCTACTGTTCTTTTTCGCGAAAGAAGTGTTAAACCAGGAAAGAAAAGTGTATAAGTTTCAAATTTGGCTGAATGCCAACCAATCACATACCATGTTGCAAACCCAACGGTTCAATATAAATAATCGAATCAAACAAAGTGATGAGATAAGTCAAGCCCAAAGTGATGCCATAATTCAAGCAAAAATCGATTCGGTATTTGAGTATGCGAATACCGTTCAGAAATATATCGGCCCTGGTAATTTGATTACAAAATATAAGGAAAGTACTAAAAAAGTTTTAGCCCGATTATTTGAGCAAAAAACAATTAAAAAAGAAGGTGATATACTTAAGAATAAAAGAATCAGTACATTTTATACTTTATTTGATTTTGCAGATTTCGGTACTGCCCCACAGGAAGAAATTAAAACATTTTTGAAGGAACTGGAACCGGAGGAAGATAAATAATAAATTCTTTTTCATTCACTATATTGTGGGAACAATAATATCGAACGCATAGACAATGCTTTTGAGAAATTTCCAAAGGACCATATCAGGCTTTTCATTACCAAGGGTTTCCTATTTTTTAAAAAGCGAAGAAGTGTAGCCTGCCCTATAACGATTACATTCAAGGAAGTGATGCGTTCATGCAATTTTGCGCCCTTTGCGGGCGTTTTATGTGGATAGGGAGAAGAAAGAAAAATGGGAATCTACCTTTCAATTGAAGTAACAAGATTGTCGATGACCTAAAAAATTCGTAAGTTAGTGCCTAGAAAAAGTGATTTTGGATTAGAAGGCAGGCGGACTTCTAATTTTTTTTCTAAATCCAATTATGTGAAGGGACTATCCGTTTTCAATAAAATCGTCTATGCGCTCAACCTTATCTTTGTCTCCCTTCTACTAATCGCCTGTGCAGTACCTTATCTGTCCGTTGATTTTCTTCCCTTTTTATCCTTTTTAAGTTTGGCCGTACCCGTTTTGGTTGCTATCAATTTCCTCTTTTTTTTGTATTGGGCCTTCCAAGGAAAACGACAAATGCTTCCATCGCTTTTCGTACTGGTTTTCGGTTATTTCGTGCTAGGGACTTTCGTAAAGTTCAATTTCTCCAAACAGGAATTCCTAAAGGATGACCTGAAAATAATGAGTTACAACATACGTAGTTTTAATGAATTCGGATGGGCGGAACGTAAAGAAGTATTTAATGCCATCAGAGATCTGGTAGAAGAAGAACAGCCAGATATTGTCTGTTTTCAGGAAGTTAGTATTGGCATGAAAAAACAATTTTTAGATTATCCGTATCATTATTTGAAGAAAATACCAACGGGCGACAAGGTGCATTTGGGCATCTTTTCAAAATATCCGATCGTCAATGCCGAGACACTGACCTTTCCCAACAGTATCAACAACGGTTCGTACGCCGATATTGCCTATCAAGGGGATACAGTGCGACTTTACAACGTCCACATGCAATCGCTGGGTATAACGCCAGGAACTGGGGTACTACGCTCCCGCTCTTCTAAATTTCTATATCGAAAGGTCGTTAACGCCTTTAAGCGACAGGAACAACAGGCCGAAATGATGGCGCGACATCGGAAAGCAAGTCCTTATAAAACCCTGCTTTGCGGGGACTTTAACAACACCCAGTTTTCGAAAGAGTACCATTTACTCAAGGGGGATATGCAGGATAGCTTTATCGAAGCGGGGGTTGGATATGGCCGAACCTTCAATTTTTTAAAAATACCATTGCGAATCGATTTTATCATGGCAGATAGTTCGTTCGAGGTCAAAGCACATAAAAACTACAATTTCAAGTATTCCGATCACTATCCGGTAATGGCGTCATTTCGGTTGAAGAAGTGGTAAATCCTAAGGCATTAAAAAACAATCCATAACATCCGCAAAAATATGGATGAGCAGGGCTAGGCCCAAGATCCATGTTTTCTTAAAAAATAGAAATCCGAAGTACACCGCTATCGCGCAATAGCTGTGTAAAGGATGAAACCCAATACTACAGCGCTCAGGATCAAAAATGGGATCTGCCAAAAGATGGTCTACATCTATTAGGATTCCTGCCAATAAAATGAGAGTTACTTTTAATCGGCGCTGCTTAAAAAAGAATAATCCAATGGCGATAGGCACTACGAAATGGATGCCGTAATGGACAATAAACCTAAACATTCAGGAAGTTTGTATTTTGATTCCGTAAGTATGCCAACGCATTCGTACCTTCATTAAACAACAGATCTAAAATACTGGTGTTTTCTACAAAGCCGTGCCGATCCCCAAACACCTGTACGTATTTTTCCTGCCGTATCTCAAGCTTCCGTTTTGAACTTACTAAAAAACGGGAATTTTTCACATCGCTGGGTTCCGGTCGATATTCAATGGTTTTCTGTTTCGGCATATGGATTTGGAGGCAATCGCAGACCGACTGAATGGTCTTTAAGTTGAAATCCAATAGCTTTTCAAAGGTGTGCTCGTACAAAGGAGCAATATCATCTTCGTAGAATTCGAAAAAAGGCGAAGTTCTATAGGCCGTCTGTAATGTGCGCCAGTGTTGTCGCTGCCAAGGGTAAGAATTGTCCACCAAGACCTCCTTATATTTCTGCCGACCTTGCTCCCCTCCCACATGTTGAACGGGAATGCTGAGCATAAGGCGTCCAAGATCCGTACAGATATAACAACGGTTTCGATAGGTCTGTTTTTGGTAATTGTCCTCGACCTCCCATTGGATATCGTTTTGGGCGATGACCGCAAAAGTAGCGATGTTGGGGAAATAGGTAGGATGCAAAAGGGTTTTCAAGGGATCGATAGATTTGTCATTTACAGGACAAAGGTAATGATTTGAGAAATTCAACCTCCAAGCATAAAAGGTTTAAGGCGCCTCCCTTTCCGTCTTAACACAATACTTTGAACAAGGCCTTTCGCTAAGATAACACCTTGAATTTTAGGATTCAAGATGTAACCAGTGCACACGTTTTCTCAAATCATCGGTAAATATTTGACCAAGATGCGTATTCCTACAACAAAAACCAACAACGCGGTCACCCTTTTTATACCGTTCGGCGTCAAGCGCTTTAAACTTATGCGGATGCCTATCTGTCCACCGATTAGCACCGATGTCGCCAAGGCCAAGGTTTCCTTCCAAGGAAGTTGCAGCATATCGCCCTGAACCAAGCCGGCAATCCCGGATAGGGAATTTACCAAGATAAAAAAACTGGCTAAAGCGGCTATTTTGATGGACGTGTTCCATCGCAGATGATTGAGTATGGGAGCCAAAAAAATACCTCCGCCAATACCTACCAGACCTGAAAGAAGGCCGATGCTACCGCCCAAAACATAGCTTAGATATTTAGGATATTTTTTTATGTGTTCGGAAGTAGGTTTTTTGGAAAATGTCTGCCAAGCCAAGAATAATGACGAGGTAACCAAGGAGCATCCCAAAAGAATAAAGAAAATATGTTCTTCCAAACGAAAGGACGCACCGATAAACGCCAAGGGAATACTTGCTATGACAAAGGGAAAAAAATCCCGTATTTTGGCGTGTCCATTTTTAAAATAGAGATAGGTGCTACCAGAGACGACAATCAGATTACAGATCAAGGCAATGGAGCGGATTGCGAAAAATCCACCTAAAAACAAGGCCAACAAGGCCAAATAGCTCGATCCGCCACCGAAGCCTACGGAAGAGTATAAGGTCGCGACTACGAAGAAACCCAAACACAATAAAATCAGGCTTTCAATTGGTAACCCCATGTTTTTTTATCTGATTCATTCCGCCGGAAAGATTGATGAAATGGGCATCGGGACGCGCATTGGAAAGCCGCTCTATAGCTTTTTTACTGCGTATGCCCGATTGGCACACGACATATATAAATTCATCAAAGTTAATTTCGTTCTGCCGGATATCCAACTCGGGCAAGGGAATATTCTTTGCGATTTTCAGATGATTTCGGTCAAACTCCTTAGGCGTTCGGACATCGATAAGTTGCAACTTTTCGAATTCCGTTAGACCCAGAAACGCTTCGGCATCCACTATGTTAAAAACGGAGGCGCATTCAAAATCATAGCAAGGGCGTAGCCCATGGAGTTCTCGATTTTCGGGCCTTGCCGAAAAGCTTATTTTTTGAAAGGTGTTCGAAAGTCCGTCGAACAGTAGGAGTTTTCCGGATAGCACCTCCCCCACTCCTGTTAGTACCTTCACGGTTTCAAGAGCCTGAAAATTTCCAATGATACCTGGGAGTATCCCCAACACGCCATTTTCGTTACAATCGGGGACCTCATCGGATTTGGGCATGTTCGGAAAAAGACAACGGTAGGTAGGGCCGTCATTATGGTTAAACACACTTACTTGTCCTTCAAATCCGTGCAAGGCACCGTATACAAATGATTTTTTTAAGATGACACAGGCATCATTAATCAAATATCTGGTGGGGAAGTTATCTGAAGCATCAACAACTAGGTCATAATCAGCTATGATATTGAGGGCATTTTCTTGAGTCAAAAATGTCTCGTGAGCAATAATGACCGTTTCAGAATTTTGGTTCCTCAACTTTGTAATGGCAACCCCAACTTTGGATTGGCCTACTTCTGCTTCGGAATACAGCACCTGACGGTGAAGGTTGGATATAGAGATCACATCGTTATCTACAATTCCCAAAGTGCCGATGCCCATCGCGTTCAGGTACGTCAGTACGGGAACACCCAGGCCTCCGGCACCGACAACAAGCACTTTTGCCTGATGCAGTTTCTTTTGCGCGTCAATACCGAAACCGGCTAATATAGTCTGTCTATCGTAGCGTTCGAAGTTCATACTTAATTTTTTCCGCTACCATGAGTTTGTAACTGGTAATCACAATAGTAAACACTATTTGAGAAACTTTGGGCCCGCCAATGGCAGACTGGTGGTAGCGTCCATTTTATAATCATTCAATGGTTAATCTTACAATTGCCTCCTTATATTCTTCCTCCGAATTAGCGTTCAACAAGACGTTCGCCTTACTGGGAATGACCAATTTCGTTTCGTTATTGATCAAGAATTTACGGGGACAGGTTCCGTTTCCGCTTTCCAAATAGGTTTTGGAACTTTCAAACGCGTGGGGCTCCCAAATGGCGCAAAGAGGCTCGGGCAGCGGGTCTTCTTTTTGGGCAAAAGTAGTTGCCATCACATTCGGGTCGCGGGCCGCTATCAGTTCCTGCAATGATGCCAAATCGAGCAATGGCAGATCACAGGCCAGCACCAGCCAAGCTACCTCGGGAAATGTATTGTGAGCGGAAAGCATCCCGTTGTAAGGTCCCTTAAAGGTATTGTCATCTACGATAGACTGCATGTCTTCAGGAAAATCCGATTTTTGATCGGGACGAATGCTAACGAAAGTTTCCTCGCACACACGACTCAACAAATGGTATAGATATTCCCGTTGGGGCATACCGTGATAGGGAATCATGCCCTTATCCTTTCCCATGCGGCTGCTTTTTCCTCCGGCGAGCACCAAACCGTATATTTTAGGACCTATAATCATGCTTTCCTCCTGTTTTTTGTTCCAATTGTATATCCGTAATACTAATATCGTGGGACAGGGCCTTGCACATATCGTAAATGGTCAATGCACTTACCGAAACTCCCGTTAATGCTTCCATCTCCACCCCGGTTTTTTCGTCACATTTAACGGTACAACGGATTTCCAAAATATTTTTCTTCGGATGGATATCGATCTGCACTTTCGACAAATTGATCTGATGGCAAAGCGGAATCAGCTCCGAAGTTCTTTTAACCGCTTGAATACCCGCAATCACCGCTGTTTGGATAATACTCCCCTTTTTACCCAAAAAATCCTGCGCAGCCAAGGTTTCGAATACATCCGAGGGAAATACGACCCGACCGGACGCCACTGCCGTGCGGGCAGTAACCCTTTTATCGGAAACATCGACCATTGTGGCGTTACCGGAATCGTCTAAATGGGAAAGCTTTTTGTCCATTATCCGTTCAATCTCATTTACTTGTTCTCAACATCTTCGAAAGGCGAATTCTTCTTGGCGGGAGCAAGATGCTCGCGCCAACGACCTAAAGAATCTGCTTTAATAGCACCTTGTTTTCCGCATCTACTACTAAGGCACTTTTTCACCCCCCGATCGAGGTCATCGAATTGTCAAAAACCCCCTTATATTTTTCTTGAGCTTCAAAACCCGTTTTAGAGCGGCTTCCGATGGCCATTAAAATCTGTTCCTTTACTTTTTCCTCGGAATTTTCGCTCCGCAAGATATCCCGGATATTCATACTCGGCTTGGCATATAAGCAAGTGATGACATCACCGGTCGCAGAAATACGGAGTCGGTTACAGCTGCCACAAAAGGTCCGGCTGAACGAGGGGATTACCCCGAAACTCCCCTTAAAACCAGGAATCTTATAATTGATGGAGGTCGATGTTTTGGGGGATTCCAGCTTATAATATTCCGGATGGGCTTCCCCTATATATTCCAATATCCTTTTGTAATCCCATACAATACTATCAAAATTTTTGCTGCCCCCGTTAAAGGGCATCTCCTCCAAAAAACGCACGGAAACATCGTAGTGTTGCGTAAGTTCCAACATCGGTAAGATATCTTCGGTATTTTGGCCTTCAAGGGCAATAAAGTTGATGCGCACGTTGAAGCCCTCCGTTATCAAACGGATGATATTATTATGTACGGTGTCGTAGTGATCCCGACGGGTTATCTTCTCGAAAGTTTCCCGATTAATAGCGTCCATACTGACATTAATGTTCCGAATATTCAATTCTTTGAGTTCGTCGATATACTTTCCGATAGTCGTGGCATTGGTGGTAATCGATATATCTTTAAGTCCCTCCATTTTCGAAAGCCGGCGCATCAAGACCATAAGATCTTTGCGTACAAAGGGTTCCCCGCCCGTAATCCGGATTTTATCGATGCCCTGTGACACCAAAATCCCGCTCAAACGCGAAAGTTCGTCGATGGTGAAAAGCCGTTCGTTCTTGGCAAAATTTATCCCCTCGGCAGGCATACAGTAGTTGCACCGCAGATTGCAACGGTCCGTTACCGCCAAACGCAGGTAATCTATTTTTCTATTGTGATTGTCTACTAACATGATAAGTTCAATTTCAAGCGCAAGTTCAAATTCAAAAAGCTTGTGTGTTTATGGGGTTAGGCTATTTGCACGGTGCGCAATGTTCGGTGCGCGATGTGTGATACAGTTGAAACGTCCAACAATCCAATAAACATAAAAATTCTAATTCGAATCATCGGCAATCAAGATTAGTATTAATCTTCAACTTTTTCCCTCTTTCAAGGATGAGCCGAAACCCAAACGGATTTATTTTTAAAAATTTCCTTTTTCCAGATCGGCACGCGTTCTTTTAAGGTATCGATCAGATACCGGCAAGCTTTAAAGCAGGCATCGCGATGTGCAGATGAAGCGCCTACCACCACCACCGGTTCTTCGACATTCTTGGGTCCTACCGCATGGCGGATAACGACCTTGTTCAAGTTCCATTTTTCGATGGCCTCAAGTGCAATTTTGTTCATTTCCTTAAGTGCCATTACCTTGTAGGTCTCGAATTCCAACGAAAGGACTTCCTCATTATCCGTAAATTCACGAACTGCTCCGACGAAAACGCAAATACCGCCACTCTGGGGGTGCGAGAGTTCCGCGAATACCGCGGAAGTATCGATGACATCAAAAATTTCTATGCTTATATTCCCTTTCATCAGCCTCCGCTTACGGGTGGTATTAGAGCTATCTCGTCTCCTTCCTTCAATTGAACGGCATCATCGGCGTAAGCACTATTTACGGCGACCGCCAAAGAAGATAGTTTCCCGAATTCGGGAAAGCTTCTTTTTAATCGCTCCCTCAGTTCTGACACCGAACCGGGCGCCAGTTCATCCGCATTGAAACGAAAAGAGCTTTTGCCCACAATATCCTTTGCAATTCCAAATAACAATACCTCCATTCCAAATTAATTAAAAATACAAGTTACATAAATTAAAGCGATACGCCATCCGCAAAGCGCAAAACATTCTCCTTCAAAGTAGCACACACAGCGTTCGGTCCCTGCTATTTAAAGCCCTTTACGTTCTCCCCCAAGAGTGCCATGGCCATTAGGGATCGTTTCATACCGTTTCGGTTTTAGGATGTACCATTTTAGTCGGGATACTTCCCTTTTAGTTACTTTTGAGGCATGTACGAAAGTAAACAAATCAGCAGTCTGCAAAACCCTCTGATCAAAAAAATAGGGGTTTTACAGGATAAATCAAGGGAACGCAAGAAATCGGGACTGTTCGTTTTAGAGGGCTTGCGGGAACTGCAACTCGCCGTAAAAGGCAATTATACCTTGGATACCATTGTGTATCAAGGGGATTTAATTTCTAAGGATGTCCTTTTTGATAGCTTGGATGCCTCATTGCCCCGACCCAATATCATAGCTATATCCAAGGAGATATACGCCAAACTGGCCTACCGTAAAACCACGGAAGGCCTATTAGCAGTGGCGCATAGCAAACCACATGCCTTGAACGAACTCGTTCTGCCCTCTAAAAATCCATTGGTCCTGATTGCGGAAGCCCCTGAAAAGCCCGGAAACATAGGAGCCTTGCTACGTACCGCCGACGCCGCCGGTTTGGATGCGGTTATCATCGCCAACCCCAAGTCCGACTTGTACAACCCCAATATTATCAGATCAAGTGTGGGCTGTGTATTTACGAACAACATTGCGATTGGAAGCACCTCAGAAATCATATCCTATATAAAGGACAAAAATATTCACTGCTATTGTGCCGCTCTTACGGCCTCGAAGAACTATACCGAGGTCGATTTCACCACCCCTTCCGCTATCGTAGTAGGTACCGAAGCAACGGGACTCTCCCAAGAATGGCTAGCTACTTCCGAACAAAATATCATCATACCTATGATGGGTGAAATAGATTCGATGAACGTTTCGGTATCCGCGGCGATTCTTATCTTTGAGGCGAAGCGGCAACGGGGGTTCTCTTCGTAGGTAGTTGCTGTCCCGTTTGGCAGTAGTCACATTTATCAGTTATAAGAAATTCTGCGTAAGCAGAGAAAATGGAACCAACGACAGAAATCAAGGAATCGATAAATAAAAGTGGGCTGTGCTGGCTTGCGACCGTATCTATTGAAAACGTTGCGAATGTTTCACCAAAAGAAATTTTGAATCATTTCGGAACTGACAAAATAATTGTTGCCCTTATTGCTTAGCCCCAAACCGTTCTTTTTATAAACTCATCAACCAATAAACTATAAAACTTTTTAAAATCTTGAATAGTCTCTTTTACATCATCGTCACCATTCTAGCCGCCCAATTCATTCTCGAAACGGTCTTGGATTACCTCAACGCGCAACGTTACGGCGATCCGGTTCCGGACGAACTGAACACTATTTTTAATGCGGAGGAGTACAAAAAATCCCAGGCATACAAGAAGACCAATTATAGGTTCGGACTCCTGACCTCGACCTTTTCATTGCTTCTCACTTTGGGATTTTTGGTACTTGGAGGCTTTGAATGGGTAGACCAAATTGCGCGAAACATAACTGCCAACCCGATTCTTATTGCCTTACTGTTTTTTGGGATTATCATGATTGGAAGCGACATCGTGACCCTGCCTTTCTCTTATTACGCCACTTTCGTCATTGAGGAAAAATTCGGATTTAATAAAACCACGAAAGGCACCTTCTTTATGGACAAACTAAAAGGATGGGGGATGATGGCCCTAGTCGGCGGGGGATTATTAGCTTTGATCATCTGGTTTTTTGAGCGGGCCGGCAGCAACTTTTGGCTCTATGCTTGGGTGCTCGTTGCAGTCTTCACCTTATTTATGAACCTTTTTTATAGCAAGTTGATTGTTCCCCTGTTCAACAAACTTACCCCACTGGAAGCTGGCGGCCTTAAAACAAAAATCGAGAACTACGCCGAGAATGTGGGTTTTGAGCTCCAAAATATTTTTGTTATCGATGGATCGAAACGCTCCACCAAGGCCAATGCATATTTTTCTGGATTCGGTAAGGAGAAAAGGATAACTCTGTACGACACCCTTATCGACGATTTGGAAGAGGAGGAAATCGTAGCCGTGCTCGCCCATGAAGTCGGCCATTATAAAAGAAAACACATCGTTTTCAACCTTGCAGCCTCCATCCTATTAACGGGACTCACCCTTTTCCTTTTGTCCCTCTTTATAAATAATCCTGAGGTATCCCTTGCCATCGGTGTTTCGCAACCTAGTTTTCATGCCGCATTGATCGGCTTTGGTATTTTATACAGTCCCATTTCGGAGGTAACGGGACTCATCATGAACCACCTATCGCGAAAATTCGAGTACCAGGCCGATGATTATGCCAAGAACACCTATGCGGCATCCCCTTTAATTACCTCCTTAAAAAAACTTTCCAAAAATAGCCTCAGCAATCTTACCCCGCATCCCGCGTATGTGTTCATGCACTATTCGCATCCGCCGCTCATCGCTAGGATCAGGAATCTTAAGAGGCTATGATGCGTCGGTTTATAGCGCATTTCAACACAAAATTTCAAGGTTTGCTCGCCACTTCGTAGCTATTTCACCTACCTGCAGGCGAGGTGCGTATATTTTAATTTAACATTGAATTTGAACCGGCTACCCGTACGAATGAACCTTGAACCCGTCGGGCATACTTTTTGTTGTACATCAATTAAGATTGTGGTATTTTAGATTTAGAACTCCCGATAATGACACAGGCCGCATTAGAACTAGAAAACAAACAGATTGCCAAGCAATACAAAGAATTGCTTCGCATCAGTTATCAACATCTGTCCGATGAAGATAAAAAACTGATACGGGCCGCATTCGAGGTAGCTGTTGACGGTCATAAAAATCAACGCCGGAAATCGGGGGAGGCTTACGTATTCCATCCTATCGCCGTAGCCAAGATCGTGGCCTCCGAAATCGGTCTTGATGCTACTTCTATCGCCTCTGCCCTATTGCATGATGTGGTAGAGGATACGGAATACACCCTCGATGATATCGAGCGTATGTTCGGGGAGACCGTGGCGCGTATCGTAGACGGGCTCACAAAAATAGCCCATCTTAAAAAGGATATGAGCACCTCGCAGCAGGCCGAGAACTTTCGGAAAATGCTACTTACCTTGAACGACGACGTTCGCGTTATTATCATCAAAATTGCCGATAGGTACCACAATATGCTCACCATGGACGCCATGCCCGAGCACAAACAGGTACAAATGGCCTCTGAAACCTTATACATCTATGCGCCCCTAGCTCACCGAATCGGACTCTATAACATCAAGACCGAATTGGAAGACCTGAGCCTGAAATATACAGAACCTAGGGTATACCGGGACATCAAGGGTAAAATCGAGGATTCGAAGGAAGAGCAACAGGCGTATATCGACGCTTTTTCCGACACTATCGATAAATCATTGAAAGAGGAAGGCCTCAATTACATCATCAAGGGCAGGATGAAGTCGATTTTTTCCATCCGCAGGAAAATGAAGGCTCAAAACGTGGTCTTTAACGAAATCTACGACAAGTTCGCCATTCGTATAATTTACAAGTCCGACCGTCAGAACGAGAAGTTTTTGGCCTGGAAAATCTATTCTGTGGTAACCGATCATTTTACGCCGAACCCGGTGCGATTGCGCGACTGGATTTCTTCGCCCAAATCTACCGGGTATGAAGCTTTGCACATTACGGTCATGGGGCCAAAAGGCCGATGGGTAGAGGTGCAGATCCGCAGTGAACGTATGCATGAAATTGCCGAAAAAGGCTATGCGGCCCATTTTAAATACAAACACGGCCAACAAAAGGAAATGGGCATCGAGGTCTGGCTGAACCGCCTGCAAGAGGCCTTGGAAAATGCCAATACGAATGCAGTGGATTTCGTTGAAGAATTTAAACTGAACCTCTACTCCAAAGAAATTTTCGTATTCACTCCCCAAGGTGATTTAAAGTCCCTTCCCAAAGGGTCTACTCCATTGGATTTTGCCTATAACATACACACCGAGGTGGGCATGCACACTCGTGGGTCTAAAGTAAACGGCAAACTTGTACCGCTCAACACGACCCTGAACAGCGGTGATCAAGTCGAAATCATTACCTCAGAACAGGCAAAGCCCAACCAGAACTGGCTGGACTATGCCAACACGGCCAAGGCAAGGGCCAAGATAAAGTCCTCTTTGCGGGAAGAGAAAAAAGCGACTGCCGAAGAGGGCAAGGAAATCCTCCGAAGAAAATTGAAATCCCAAAAAGTCACCCTGAACGAAGATTCCGTCAACAAAATGGTAGTGTTCTTTAAGCTCAAGACCAGCCTAGACCTTTTCTATAGGGTCGGTAACGGATCTATCGACAATCAGATGCTCAAAGATTTTGCATCATCGTACAACAATGCTTTCATCAGCTTTTTTAAGAATAAGATACGACGTACCCCGGCCCCTCAAGATATTGATAGGGACGAGATTACCTCGAAGTACGATATGCTCGTTTTTGGACAGGAGGAAGAAAAACTGGACTACAAACTTTCTCAGTGTTGCAACCCTATTCCCGGAGATCCCGTATTCGGATTCGTCAGTGTCAACGATGGTATAAAGGTGCATAAAAAAAACTGCCCCAATGCGATACAATTGCAGTCGAACTATGCATATCGTATCATCAGTGCCAAATGGATAGATTCGACCCAGCAGGAATTTCAATCGGAAATACAGCTTACGGGCATCGACAACCTAGGCCTAATCAACGACATTACCCAAATCATCTCCGACGAGATGCACGTAAACATGCGAAACCTTAATTTCAGTACCGATGGGGGCACGTTTACCGGTAATATTACCGTCGTTGTAAAAAATAATGGTATCCTGAAAAAGGTGATTTCCAATCTAAAGAAAATACATGGAATCGATAAGGTTATCAGAGTTTGAAAAAGAACAGTACCTTTGTTGACAGAGAAGGAACCTTGTTATGGTAGCGAACAAAAATCAGGAAATTGTAAAGAACGTTTTCACCACCTTTTTAGAGGAAAACGGACATCGAAAGACACCCGAGCGATATGCAATTCTCCAAGAAATCTACAATAGTGAAGAGCATTTCGATATTGAATCGCTGTATATCGGCATGAAAAACAAAAACTACAGGGTCAGCAGGGCTACCCTGTACAATACCATAGAACTTTTGTTGGATTGTAAATTGGTACGCAAGCACCAGTTCGGCAAAAATCAGGCGCAGTACGAGAAGTCGTATTTCGACCGCCAACACGATCATGTTATTTTGACCGATACGGGCGAGGTAGTTGAATTTTGTGACCCGCGCATCCAATCCATCAAAAAGACGATTGAAGAGGTTTTCGATATCAAGATCAATACACATTCCCTTTATTTCTACGGAACCCGAAATACCCCCGACCATGAACATGGTGAACCCGCTACAATAGAAAAAAAGAAAGAAAACACAAACAGCTAACCCAATTTCACCAATGGCAGTAGATTTATTGTTAGGCCTCCAGTGGGGCGACGAAGGAAAAGGAAAAATCGTCGACGTACTGACTACAAACTATGATATTATCGCCCGTTTTCAGGGCGGTCCGAATGCAGGGCATACGCTGGAATTCGATGGTATCAAGCACGTATTGCATACCATACCCTCCGGCATCTTCCACAAAAATGCGATGAATATCGTTGGTAACGGGGTCGTCATCGATCCGGTGATTTTTAAGAAGGAACTCGATGCGCTTAAAAAATTCGACCTTGATGTAAAATCGAAACTGCTCATATCCCGAAAGGCCCACCTCATATTACCGACACACCGACTTTTGGACGCCGCCTCGGAAACCGCCAAAGGGAAGGCAAAAATCGGCTCTACTTTAAAAGGAATAGGTCCGACCTATATGGATAAAACCGGTCGTAACGGCATGCGGATCGGCGATTTGGAGCTAGACGACTGGAAAGAAAAATACCGTGCGCTCGCCAACAAGCACGAGGCCATGATCGGTTTTTACAATGTTGATATACAATACAATCTTGCCGAACTTGAAACGGATTTTTTCAAATCAATTGAAACCTTAAGGGATTTGACCTTTATCGATAGCGAGGAATATCTGTACCAAGCCCAAAAGAAAGGTAAAAAAATCTTGGCCGAGGGTGCACAAGGGTCCTTATTGGATATTGATTTTGGCACGTATCCATTTGTGACATCAAGCAACACCACCGCTGCCGGTGCCTGCACGGGCCTAGGTGTAGCCCCAAACCAAATTGGAGCTGTCAAGGGTATTTTTAAGGCCTATACGACCCGTGTTGGAAGTGGCCCGTTCCCCACCGAACTTTTTGATCAAGATGGGGAGACCATGGGCCGGGTAGGCAATGAATTCGGTGCCACTACAGGTCGCCCCAGAAGATGCGGGTGGTTAGATTTGATTGCCCTAAAATATGCCGTACAGATCAATGGCGTAACCGAGCTGATGATGATGAAAGCCGATGTTCTAAGCGGATTCAAAAAGATCAAAGTCTGCACCGCTTATAACTATAAAGGCGATAAGATTACGCACCTGCCCTACAACATCGAGCCCGAAAACCTGACTCCCATTTATACGGAAATGAAAGGATGGCAAAAAGACCTTACCCAAATGACGAAGGCCGAACAGCTGCCCGACACCTTGAATGCCTATATCGACTTTCTGGAAAAGGAACTTGAAACACCCATTAAAATCGTATCTGTTGGGCCGGACCGTACGCAAACGATACATCGTTGATATCATTTTTGTTGGATACTATTAATTGGTTACATCCTCCTAATTCTATCCCAATCGATTGTTACCTCCCCTAAAAAAATCCTATTTTTGGGAAAAATTCAGAGGAGTTGCAGCACGCGAAGTACATCTTATTCTTTCTTTTTGCCACGGCCATCTGTTATACACAGGATAAGGCCGCTGTAGAAAAGGACACCACGCCCACGAAACCGATCAACATTGTACATGGCGCCAACTTCACCAAGGACGAGGCAAAATTTCCGGGGGCATCGATTTTTAGTAAAGACGATCGGCAGGTTCAGTTCGAACACGAGGGAGCGAATCTGTGGTGCGATGTTGCCATCTATTATCAAAAGGAAAAGCGGATTAGGGCACTGGGCAACGTACGTATGAAACAGGGCGATTCCGTTGAATTGACCAGTGGCAAAATCAACTACGACGGGAATATCAAACTAGCCAAGGCTTTTGAAACTGTGGTTCTAAATAGTAACAAAACCACCCTGCGAACCGATACGCTTTATTTTGATCGAGAAAAACAAGAATCCTACTACAATGATTCGGGTACCATTATCGATTCTGCAAACACACTGACCAGTAGGATCGGGCGCTATTTCATGGAGCTAAAAAAGCTACAGTTCTTGGATAGTGTCCACATAGACAACCCCGATTACATGGTCGATTCCAAGCGATTGGATTATTACGAGACCTCGAAGAACGCCTACATGTACGGACCCTCCACGATTACCGGCGACACCTATAAATTTTATTTCGAACGCGGTTTTTACGATACAAAGATCGAAAGCGGCTACGGCATTAAAAATACCCGTATCGATTACAATAATCGTATCATAGAGGGCGATAGTGTTTATTTTGATAATGCTACCGAATTTGCATCGGCGACGAACAATATTACGGTTACCGATACGGTAAACAAGGGGTTAATACGCGCCCATTACGCCGAGGTCTTCAAGGCCAAGGATTCGGTGTTCGCTACGAAAAGAGCCGTTTCTATCAGTTTAGTCGAACAGGATTCACTCTACATGCATGGCGATACCCTAATGATAACAGGCAAGCCAGAAAACCGGATTTTACGGGCTTTCCGAAATGCCAAATTCTATAAGACCGACCTCAGCGGAAAATGTGATTCCATTCATACCCAAGAAAAAACGGGCCTCACCCAATTGATCAAAAACCCTGTAATTTGGAACAGTGAAAACCAGATGACGGGGGATAGTATCCACCTGTTGTCCAACAAAAAAACCGAAAAACTGGATTCTCTTAAAGTTCTTCAAAACGCCTTTATCATCTCCTTGGACAGTATCAGCATGACAGGCTACAATCAAGCCAAGGGAATTAACTTATATGGGAAATTCGTTGATAACGAATTAAAAATAATTGATCTCGTTCAAAATACGGAGGTTATTTACTACATGTACAACGATGACGACGAATTGCTCGGCATCAATAAAACGACCTGCAGTAAAATTAGTATTACCATGGCGAACAACGACGTGGAAGACCTAACCTTCTTCACCAATCCCGAAGGGGATATTTTTCCCGAAAAAGAACTTCCACCGGCAAGTCGACTGTTAAAAGGGTTTATATGGCGTGGCGACGAACGCATTTTGACCAAAGACGACATATTCGATGACGACGATAATAATCTTGTGCTTCCGGTAATCCGTGGTATCGATAACCCTATTGATATGGATGCGGAGGATAAGGAGCGGGATACGAATGCGGGAGATCCCATAAACAAAATACCTATTCTGAAATTGACACCGAAGAGTGAAAATTCAAAATCACCTTCCCGGCAGGAAGATGAAAAACTCCTCAATCCTAAACCAAAACCGGGAGAACGGCCTAAGTTGAAGAAGTTGACCAACAGTTCGAGCGAATAGCAAAAAGAACGTCCAAACGCTGAATGACCTGCAGGCGTGAGCGAGCCAATAGTAATCCTTGCAGGTCGGAATCCGGAAGTTTAAACATTCCGACCTGCTTATAAAGAGCCCTGTCTGCGAAGAGCAATATCTTGCAGGTCGGAGACGCAACTTGCAAACCTTAACCAGTCTTCATGAAAAACGACTTCCTAAAATATCAGGCACAAACTACACCAAATCCACTGGCTCTCGAAATATCGCATGCCAAAGGCAGTTACATCTACGATACCGAAGGTAATGCCCATCTCGATTTTGTGGCAGGAGTTTCCGCTTGTGGCTTGGGCCATTGTCATCCGAGAGTAGTACAAGCTGTACAGGAGCAGGCGGCGGCCTATATGCACGTGATGGTCTATGGAGAATATATGCAAAAACCAGCGGTGGACTATACGAAGTTACTAGCCTCCCTTCTACCCGATGGCTTGGAAACCACTTATTTAGTCAACTCCGGCACAGAGGCCATCGAAGGGGCAATCAAGCTGGCCAGACGGGTCACCGGTAGAAGCCCGCTGATTTCAGCCCGACATGCTTATCATGGCAATACCATGGGCAGTTTGAGCCTTATGGGCTTCGAGGAACGAAAAGCGGCATTTCGGCCTTTGATTCCCGATGTTTCCTTTATCCGCTTTAATTCCGAAGGAGACCTTAAAAATATCACGGAAAAAACCGCCGCCGTTGTTTTGGAGACCATTCAAGGCGGTGCGGGCTTTATCGTACCCCAAAACGATTATCTTAAAAAAGTCCGACAACGTTGCAACGAGACCGGAGCGGTGTTAATCTTGGATGAAATTCAGCCCGGATTCGGCAGAACGGGCAAACTCTTCGCCTTTGAACATTATGGATGTACGCCCGATATTCTGGTAATGGGCAAGGGCATGGCCTCGGGATTACCTGTCGGAGGCTTTACAGCTTCCCGAGAAATGATGGCCAGCTTACAAGATAGTCCCAAATTAGGTCATATCACTACTTTCGGAGGTAATCCGGTGATCGCAGCGGCCTGTCTGGCTACTCTTAGAGAAATCACGGAAACGGGACTCATGGCACAAACGCTCGAAAAAGAAATAATATTTCGGAAATTATTGAAGCATTCGTTGATCAAAGAAATCCGGGGAAAGGGTCTCATGTTGGCCTTAATTTTGGAAAATTCCGATATAGCTAATCATTTGGTGCTTACGTGTGCAAAAAAAGGGCTTATACTTTTCTGGCTTTTGTTCGAACCGAAAGCGGTGCGAATATCGCCCCCGTTGACCATATCCATTGACGAAATACACAAAGGCTGCGACATCATTCTTGCAGTTTTAACGCAGTACGAACAATAACCTGTTAATTAATTTGTTAATAATATAGCTCGTTACGGGAAAAAAGAAAGTCCCAAAGGGCTACTTTTAAATCCATAGTAAAAATTCGTCCTACATTTTTCCGATGGGCGATTCCGTAACCAAAACCATTCTATGGCGCTAGAATCCAACGAAAAGTCCAACCAACCCATCAACAAGTTTGAATCGATGCTCAAGACCGACGACGTCTATTTCTTCGACGCAGAGGATTTTGAGGATATCATTCACCACTATCTCAACAACGGGAAGATAGCCTTGGCCAAAAAGGCTATCAAAATCGGTCTACAGCAGCATCCCGCCTCGATTGAACTGAAATTGCTTGAGGTAGAGGTGCTCGTATTCGAGAACCATCTCGATCTCGCGGAAAATTATTTGGATGCACTTCAGGTGCTGGACAGCACCAATGAAGAGATTTTCATCCAAAGGGCCAATATCTATTCCAAAAAGGACAATCACGAAGCCGCCGTGGTGCTTTTGAACAAAGCATTAGCCCTATCCGAAAATAGTTTCGATATCCATTCCCTTTTAGGAATGGAGTATCTTTTTATGGACGATTTTAAGCTCGCGAAGGAAAGTTTTATGCGCTGCGTCTCTTTCGATGAGCAAGATTATTCGTCGCTCTACAACGTGATTTATTGCTTTGAGTTTTTAGAGGAGTACGATGGTGCCATACACTACCTGAATGATTATTTAGATAGAAACCCCTATTGCGAGGTAGCCTGGCACCAATTGGGAAAACAGTATTTCACAAAGAAAATGTATTCCGAGGCCTTGACGGCTTATGATTTTGCCATTATTTCGGACGACACCTTTATCGGAGCCTATTTCGAAAAGGGAAAAGTTTTAGAAAAAATGGGGAAATACAAAGACGCCATCGAAAATTATGAGACGACCATTCAGATGGAAGATCCCACCTCGCATGCCTATCTGCGAATAGGCAAATGTCATGAGAAGCTCGACAATGACGAAATGGCCAAGTATTATTACTATCACACCGTACATGAAGACCCGTTACTGGACAAGGGCTGGCTCGCCATAACCGATTTTTATTATAGAAGAAAAAACCATCAAAAGGCCCTGTATTACATCAACAAGGCCTTGAACATCGACGGGGAGAATTCGCATTATTGGAAAAAATGTGCCCAGATCAACACTGCTTTGGGCAAATTCGATCAGGCGGATTTCGCTTATAAGCAATCCGTAGAGCTTGGCAACTACGAACTTCGTACTTGGCTAGGCTGGGCAGATGTCGCCCTTCGCAACCAAGATATACCCGGTGCCATACATATATTATCGCAAGGATTGGAATTTTATCCCGAAAGTGCCGAAATCAAATTCAAAACAGCGGGTTTCCAGCTTGAAATAAATGACCTCATCAATGCCCGGATCAGCCTTATCGATGCCCTAAAGCTTGATTTTGCGAAACTTCAACTCTTTTCCGATCAATTTCCCCAATACGCCGATACCGATTGGGTAAAGAATATCGTTTCAAAAGTGGTCCGTAGGTCACGTTAATGGGCGATCAACCCCGTAATTCGCCTTTTAAAAATTCTCGGTTCAGCCCAGTCTACGATCGGTTTAAAGTTTCAAGGCCAAAAAATTCTTGCAACCTACCGTATACCCAACTACAAACCCTTTCCTCTTATTTGTCCAATTTAAAATCCTATTTTTGTTGCCTTTGAAAAAATTTTCATGGAAAACAGAAACTTGTTACAATACGCCTTTGTCACACTAAAAGGAATGGCCATGGGCGCGGCCGATGTCGTGCCCGGCGTATCGGGCGGTACCATTGCCTTTATCTCCGGTATTTACGAAGAATTGATTACCTCGATAAACAATGTAAACCTATCCCTTTTTAAAACTTGGAAAAAAAACGGATTCAAGGCAGCTTGGACGCAGTTGAACGGTAATTTTTTACTGGCTCTTTTTTTAGGAATTTTTATCAGTCTATTCTCCTTGGCCACCTTGGTTAGCTGGCTACTTGAAAATGAGCCCATTCTGTTATGGTCCTTCTTTTTCGGACTGGTAGTGGCAAGCGTTTTTTTTGTAGGCAAGGAAATCGAAAATTGGACTATAGTAACTAGTATTGCGCTGCTTATCGGTGCCGCGATAGCCTATTATATTACTACACTGCCGCCATCCGGAAACAGTGAAAGCCTGCCTTATCTATTTCTATCGGGCGCCTTGGCGGTTTGTGCCATGATTCTTCCCGGAATTTCCGGAGCGTTTATCTTGGTACTTTTAGGGTCTTACAAAACCATTCTCGATGCGGTCCACGAACGGAACATCACCCTAATTGCCGTTGTGGGGGCGGGAGCCATTTTCGGACTCCTCAGTTTTGCCAAGTTACTCAAGTGGATGTTCAACAATCATAAAGATATCACCTTGGCCGTACTCACCGGTTTTATTTTGGGTTCTCTCAATAAAATATGGCCGTGGAAAAGAATATTAGAGACCAGAACAATCGGTGAAAAAGAGATAATCATTGATGAAAATGTATCGCCTTTTGCCTTCGAGGGCGACAACCAACTTATCTACGCCCTAATAGTCGCTATCATCGGTTTTTCGCTTATTTTTATCCTCGAGCGTACCGCCTCCAAAAAATAGGCTTTTTTCATGTACAACCCGAGAACGTTTACCGACAAATTCTTTTTGGTCATCAAGGGCCTCTGCATGGGCGCGGCCAACAAAGTGCCGGGTGTATCGGGCGGTATCGTGGCCTTTGTTGGCGGATTTTATGAAGAGTTTATCTACTCCCTACAGAAAATCAATGCCAAAGCCTTCAAACTGCTCCTAAACGGAAGGTTCAAAAGTTTTTATCGCTATACCAACGGCACCTTCCTAACGCTTTTGATTTTTGGCATGTTGGTCAGCTATTTTAGCATATCGCAGCTGCTGGATTATTTTTTGGTCAAGAAAGAACTGTTCGTGTGGTCTTCTTTTTTTGGGATGATTCTGGGATCGATTTACTACATAGGCAAAGATTTCGAACATTGGAACCAAAAGACCGTGATTGCAGGTATTATTGGCCTTATCGTAGGTATTTCCATCAGTTTTTTGAATCCTGCAAAAGAAAACGACAACCTCATTTTTATCTTTATATGCGGCATCATCAGCGTTTCGGGAATGACACTTCCGGGACTTTCGGGTTCCTTTATCCTTATCTTATTGGGTAACTATGTACTGCTATTGGTCGATTCGGTGAATGCACTCTATGAAACTTTTGGTGAAATGTTACGGGGAGATTTCAGTTTTATCCAAGATCAGGCACGATTGCATATCCTGAAAATCCTAGCTATTTTCACGTTGGGATCCGCCACGGGACTTGTAAGCCTATCCCATTTGTTAAGCTATGTACTGAAACATTATAAACACATTACCACAGCGGTTATCATCGGTTTTATCACGGGATCGCTAGGCGTGGTCTGGCCTTGGAAAAAAACCCTCTATAAATTGGACGGATCCGGCACGCCGCTTATCGATTCCAATGGCAAGGCAGTTATTGCGAACTACGAACGCTATTTTCCCGATTTCACCAACAGCGAAAATTGGTGGGCACTTTTCTTTGTGGCTGTCGGTATCGTAGTTTTATTGGGATTGGATTGGTATGGGAAACGGAGGAAGGAGTCAGTAGTCAGTAGTCAGTAGTCAGTAGTCAGTCGAACTTATTTTTTTCTAACCTAATATACTCGTAAACTTTTTTTTACCGATGAAAAAATACAGATTCGGATTGGTGGGAAAAAACATTTCCTATTCATTCTCCAAAGGATATTTTACCGATAAATTCTCGAATTTGGGATTAGAAGGATATTCCTACGAAAATTTTGATCTGCAGCATATTGATGAATTGCCCGAACTCCTTACATCCAATCCGGAGGTAATGGGATTGAACGTTACCATTCCCTTCAAACAGGAAGTGATAGCCTATCTGGATGAATTGGATACCCAAGCCGAGGAAATCGGTGCGGTCAACACTATAAAATTCGATGGAAAACGCCTTATAGGTTATAATACGGATGCTTACGGTTTTCAAAAATCCATTGAACCTTTTTTGAAATCACGTCATACCAAAGCACTCATTTTGGGAACGGGCGGTGCGTCGAAGGCTATTGCATTTGTGCTTGGCCAACTCGGAATCGGTGTTACCTATGTGTCCAGAAATCCCGATGCGACTCAAATCGGATATGACGATCTCACTCGATCGGTGTTAGAAAACCATCTCGTTCTAGTCAACTGTACCCCTTTGGGTACATACCCGAACCTTGACCAAAAACCGGATATTCCCTATACCCACATTACGAAACAACACCTGCTTTTTGATTTGATATACAATCCCGAGAAAACAGCATTTCTGCAAGAAGGGAAACAGCGGGGTGCCGATATCGTTAATGGACTTGGCATGCTGCAGCTTCAGGCAGATAGGGCTTGGGAGATATGGCGACAATAGCATTTGGCCTGCCCGTCATGCAGACGGTGCGGTTTTTAGATATTGGACGTAGGGACGGTCTGATCGGATGAATTGTTTTTAGGTTTGAGTTTGAGTTTTAAGGTGATAGCCAAAGAAGTCCAATATAACCTTTGCCATTAACGCCGTTGTTAGTATCTTGAACGATTAACCGTTTGTTCAACCAATTATAGTCACCATGGGGGAAGATAAAGAGAAGGAACTACAAAAAGAACCTTCCACATTCGAGGATAAAACTGAAACTCGACAAGAGACCGACCCAGAATCGGCCAGCAGTCCCGTGCATGAAAAGAATTCCACTAGTATTGACGAGACATCCATATCCGAGGAGAAAAAACAACTTCTAGAGGATTCCGGTTCAAAAAAAGATCATCAGCCAAAACAAGAAGAGCCTTTGAAAACTTCGGAGGAATCCGTAAGCTCCAAAGAAAAAACCGAGAATGCCAACGCGGATGAAACCGAAGCCGTCACCAAAAAAACTTCCGGAAACGAAACATCTGAAAAAAAGAGCGAAAAGCCTAAAGGGAAGGAAACCGACTCCGATCTGAAAAAAACATCCCAAACCCAAACATCCGAAGAGAAAAATGAGATTTTAAACGACGAAAACACGCACTCCGATCTGCAAAAAACATCCCAAACCAAAACATCCGAAGAAGAAGACGAGGTTTTGGACGACGAGAACGCTGAAGATGCAGAAGATGCCGATAACGAGCGCCGGCATGCCATTCCGCTATTGGATTATGAAGCGATGTCGATGGAAGATTTGGTAGGGGAACTGCAAAAGTTGGTCCGAAATGAAAAGGTACAATCCATCAAAAAGCATGTCGATGGCATCAAATACGAATTCGATCAGAAATTCGATGATTTTTTGGAAGGCAAAAAAGAAAAGTTCATCGAAAGCGGCGGCAATGAAATCGACTTCAGGTACAACTCGACAACCAAAACGCAATTCAACGACGTTTATAGAGAGTATCGTGAACAAAGGAACCAGTATTATAAACGCCTAGAAAAAAATCTAAAGGAAAACCTATCGCAGCGGCTGGCAATCATAGTGGAATTAAAGGGGCTGACAAGCGTCGAGGAAGACATGGGATCGACCTACAAAGCTTTTAAAGACCTGCAGGAAAAGTGGCGCAATGCGGGACCGATTGCGCGTGACAGTTACAATAATGTGTGGCGCACATATCGCCACCATACCGAAATATTTTATGATTTTCTACACCTGAACCGAGAGATGCGCGATCTCGATTTTAAGCGCAATCTGGAGGAAAAAGAAAAACTGGTGCAACGCGCCGAAGCTTTGGCGCAGGAACCCGACCTCAACCGTGTTTTCCGCGAACTGCAAGCCTTGCATAAAATCTGGAAGGAAGATATCGGTCCCGTTCGTCAAGCTAACCGTGAAGAAATTTGGGAACGTTTTAGCAATGCTACCAAAGTACTGCACCAAAGACGACAGGATTATTATAAGGAGCTTGAAGCGACCTACGAGAAAAATTTGGAAAACAAAATCGAAATTATAGCGGCGATTTCGGCTTTGGGCGAAAATGTATCCAACAACCATCGAGAACTGCAAAAGCAAATAAAGCAGTTGGAAGTCCACCGAAAGGCTTTCTTCGAAGCGGGAAAAGTGCCCCGCAACAAAAACCAAAAGACCTGGGCCGCATTTAAAGATGCCGTACGCCGCTTTAATCGGACTAAAAACGCCTATTATAAAAACCTAAAACAGGAAGAACAAACCAATCTCGACAAAAAAAGAAAACTAGTGGACTTGGCCTTAACGTTAAAAGATAGTGAGGACTTTGATACCGTTACCCCGAAAATGAAACGCATACAGGCGGACTGGAAAAAAATCGGCCATGTACCCCGAAAGTATTCCGACAAAATATGGAAGGAATTCAAAAATGCCTGTAACCATTATTTTGATAGACTGAATGCCCTTAAAAATAAAGGACGCGAAGAAGAGGAAGCAAATTTTGAAAAGAAAACGGCCAGCTTGAAGGAATTAACGGCTTTTGCACCGTCGGGTGAACGCGATGTGGATCTTAAAACCGTAAAAACCTTCGTCGAAACTTGGAAAACCTTGGGTAGGGTCCCGTTCAAGAAAAAGAATATCGACACAAAGTTCAATGAGGCGTTAGACGACCTTTTCAAAAAAATGGGGCTTGCTCCCCAAGAAGCCGAACTCCTTAAATATGGCAACAAAATACAACAATTGGCCGACGGTGACAACGAACGGGCTATTCAGGAGGAGCGTAGTTTTATACGTAAAAATATAGAGGAGACCAAGGGCGAAATACGTCAATTGGAGACCAACCTTCAATTCTTTTCCAATGCCTCGGATGACAATCCCCTGCTACAGGATGTTGTTAAAAGAGTGGATGCTCACAAAGCAGCATTGGATACCTGGAAGGCCAAACTGAAAAAGCTCAATATCATGAAAAACAGAATCCAGAGGGCATCGGAAGAATCAGAAGACCCTCAAGAATCAGAAGAATCGGAAACCTAATTCAAGGCCAGAATTTCCTCATCTACCTTCAAGGTACCCAAATATTCGACCAGGTCGACCAAATCATCTTCAGACATCACGTTGGCCAAACCTTCGGTCATAAGCGATTTATCCATAGCTGCCAGATTTTCAATATCGGCCAATGGAATCTCCTTTTGTGTACCGCCCATCATTTTTAGCGTAACAGCGTCTTCGGTACGGCTTAAGATATAGCCGGTCGCCGAACTACCATCGTTCATTTTAACATTATAACCTTCATACCCAAAATTGATTCCAGCACTCGGATATATGATACTGGAATACAAAAATTGTTTGGAGAGCTTGTTACCGATATCGGATAAAGCGGGACCGAACTCCACGCCTTCCTTGCCTGATACATGGCATGCAACGCAGTATGTGGAATAGATTTTCTTTCCATGGGCGGCATCGCCATTGCGTTCTACCAAAGCATCAATATCCAATTCCTGATCCGAATCACCATTTAAATATTTGGTGGCATTTGCACTGATCTCTTGGTCCCAACTATTCATGAGTTTCAAAACGGCGGTGGTTTTATGTTCCTGAGGTAATTTCCCTTCCTCCAACAAGGCATATAATGCTTGCTGCCCCTCACCGGTATTGCCCAAGGCCTCTACGGCTCTTTGGGTCAAGGGAAGACTCAAAGATTTAGAAAGTATATTTTCGGATAGCAAAGCGATAGCTTCGGGATTCCTTACACTGTTCATCATTCCTAAAACTTCCATCTTCCCGGCATCCGGCGCATCCGATTTTAAATAGGAATCGACCAGTTTGCCGCCACCAAAATCGAACAATACCGTAGCCGTTTCCTTCCGCAAAGTCTCATCTTTGCCATTTACGACCACATCGAACAAAGCTTCGTTCTGATCTTTGAAATTTAATTTTTTAATCGCCATTAACCATTCCGGCGTTCCCTTGATGTTAGGCAGCACCGTTTTGACGGAACGAATGTTCTGTCGTGATTCTTTGAGGAAATCGGCATCAAGTTGGCCCACGGCATACCTCTTGATTTCTTGGCTTAACGGATGATTTAGCTTTAAAAAGGCGAGTAAGATTTCATTTTTTTCCGGATTCTCTTTAAAATTAAAAGCACGAAAATAGGAAGGCAGCTCTTTGTCGGACACCTCGTCGTTTCTTATCATTTCGGCCAACATCGGCACGGATTCGGAGGCACGGGTACGCCACACGATATCTTTTCCACTTTCATTCATCCAATCGGTCCCGACCTTATTTTTCCAGGCCTTAAAATAGAGATTTGGATAATTGTCGGAACCTATTCCCAAAGCCTCGAGATACCAACGATCTCCTACTTCGTATGCTTGGGCAAGCGTCGCCCATAGTTCCGCCGCTTTGGGCGTACCTAAATGGGCGAGGGCAATGGCGGCTTCTCTGCGGACTTGAGGGGAATTATCTTTGGCGACATTTTCCAAGTACCCTTCAAGAGTACCTTTTGCCAGATACCGGGCCATCCGAACACCTTGCGCTCGATACTTTTCATCCGTGTCCGAAAGGGCCGACTGGATATAGTCATTTGTTTTTGAGGGTATTTTGGCTCCCAACCATAAGGCACGGGCCTTCGCAGTACCGCCTTTCGCAATGAGATCCGTAAGAAAAGGTTCGGCTTTTTCGCCTAAAGCGTGCAGGGTATGCCACGATTGATAGAATACATCCATATTATCGGATAGCAATCCTTTGGCAGCGCCCTCGCCAGTCGTCAGGTTAAGTTTAGTGGGCTTGTAATTTTCTTCCGGTGCCAAACGATAGATACGACCTCTTTCAATGTCCTCCGCTTTATGGCCGCCTACCCCGCCGTCGTACCAATCTGAAATAAAGAGGGAGCCATCGGGAGCGACCGTCACATCGTCGGGCCGAAACCAATCATCCTTACTTTTTACCAAATTTTGGATTTTAGCGCCATAGCCGGCACCTTCCTTATCCAAAATATAACTACGAACCACATTATGTCCCGGTTCGGCATGGATCAATTGGTTATGATATTTTTGGGGCAGTAGATTATCCTCGTAGATCAAAATGCCACAGGGCGATCCAGAACCGGTCTGTAAAAGATTCGGTACCGTTCCGGGATCGTTTAGATGCCAATGGCGTTTGGGTATTTCGTCGTTCCAACCCGTTCGGCGTTCTCGCCAGCTCTGGCGCGTCAATAGATCTTTATAACCGTAGTTGCCGTATTCCATAACGAAATTTATACGTGTACCCCGGTTGCCATCGTCGTCGTTGTCCGATTGCCAAAGACCCCCATAAGAGTCGACCGCCAGTTCATAGGGATTCCTAAAATTATCGCCCAGGACCTCAACGTCCGACCCGTCTTCTTCCATCCGAAAGGCCATCCCCTCTTGGTATTCGGGACCTTCGGCGTCTATTTTGTTGCCGTAGATGTCAACGACCGTATTTCCGTCTTTGTCCAACAACCGCTCCCCCATATTGCCTTGGTTAAAATAAAGCCGGCCATCGGGACCGAATACAAAAGCGTGTACGCCATGGTCGTGGTCCACTCCTTTAATTCCCGAAAATAGCACGTCTTTGGAATCGGGAACGTCATCCCCGTCCTCATCCGTAAACACAAGCACATTGGGACTATCGGAAACGATGATCTTATTCCCCAAAACCACAATGCCCAAAGCGGCATTGATATCTTGGCCCTGATAGAACACTTTTTGCGTATCGGCCTTACCATCGCCATCGGTATCTTCAAGAATAAGAATACGGTCGCCCTTATTGTCATACGATATATCGGGATTGGCAAATGATCGGTAATTCGTGCCTTCACAGATCCATATCCTTCCCTTGGCATCGATGGCCATGTTCGTTGGATTGGCCAGCATCGGTTCGGAGGCAAAAAGACTTAACTGCAGTCCGTCGGCCACTTCCATAGAAGCCAAGGCATTATCAGGATTTCGCTTTTCAGCCTCGGAAAGAGAGGCGTAATCGACGGCAGGAGGCGTTATTTCATTACAGGAATTAAAAAGGATTGCAGGAAGCAAAAGTGCCAAAAAGGAGTACTTATGGATTTTATACATCGTAAGATTGGATTCAGGTTTATAACATGTACGTGAAATTACTAAAAATCTTGACGGTACCAGCTGCAAAAACCGCCGGATATGCGTAAGATTCTTCCCTGAAACCAAAATATTTATGCTTTCTTATTTCGCAACGTTCACCGCCCGCGTTTCCCGGATAACGGTAATCTTCACTTGTCCGGGATAGGTCATATCTGTCTGGATTTTTTGCGAGATTTCGAAGGATAACGCTGCCGCTTTTTCGTCGCTTACCTTTTCACTCTCAACGATAACCCGAAGTTCCCTACCGGCCTGAATGGCGTACGCCTTTTGCACTCCCCCAAAACCAAAGGCAATATCTTCCAGATCTTTTAAACGCTGAATGTAGGAATCAAGCACCTGTCTACGTGCTCCGGGTCTTGCACCGCTAATAGCATCGCAGACCTGAACGATCGGTGATATCAAGGTTTTCATTTCTATTTCGTCGTGGTGGGCGCCAATGGCGTTGCAGACGTCAGGTTTTTCCCCGTATTTTTCGGCCCACTGCATCCCCAAGATGGCGTGTGGCGTTTCAACCTCGGCCTCGGTGTTCGGCACTTTTCCAATATCGTGCAAGAGTCCTGCCCGTTTTGCCAATTTGGGATTGAGTCCCAGTTCAGCCGCCATAACGGCACAAAGTTTGGCGACTTCCCGGGAATGCTGCAGTAAATTTTGTCCGTATGAAGATCTATATTTCATACGCCCTACCGCCCGCACTAGTTCGGGATGCAACCCGTGAATACCTAAATCGATAACGGTGCGCTTGCCGACCTCGACGATTTCCTGTTCGATCTGTTTTTCCGTCTTTTTCACGATTTCCTCGATACGGGCCGGGTGTATTCGACCGTCGGTGACCAGCTTATGCAGAGACAGGCGGGCAATTTCCCTACGAACGGAATCAAAACAGGAAAGAATAATGGCATCCGGGGTATCGTCGACAATGATTTCGACACCGGTAGCGGATTCCAAAGCCCTGATATTTCTTCCTTCCCTACCGATAATCCGTCCTTTTACATCGTCGGATTCCAAGTTGAAGACAGAGACACAGTTCTCTACAGCCTCTTCGGTACCGATACGCTGAATGGTATTGATTACGATTTTTTTGGCCTCCTGCTGCGCGGTCATTTTAGCATCTTCGACCGCACTCTGTATGTAGGCCATGGCATCGCTCTTTGCCGTTTCCTTGAGCGATTCCATCAATTGCCCTTTGGCATCGTCGGCGGAAAGGCCGGAAATCACCTCTAATTGCTGAACTTGGTTCGAATGCAATTTATCGAGTTCCGACTGCTTTTTTTCCAGGATTTCCTCCTTATGGGCTACCTCTTGGATCTTAGCATCCAACTGCTGATTGAGTTTATTGCTTTTGGCGAGTTCGCTACTTACTTGTGATTCCTTGTCGCGAGTGCGTTTCAGGGCATCGTTAATTTTTTTATCCTTGCTAAGGATTACCTTTTCATGTTCCGCTTTCAGTTCCAAAAATTTTTCCTTGGCCTGAAAGATTTTATCCTTTTTGATACCCTCCCCTTCGGTTTGGGCATTTTTCAGAATACTTTCGGCTTCCTTTTTAGCGTTTGCCGTGGTTTTGGTAGCCTTGCCCTTCTCCATAAATTTTGCGATTGCGAATCCGATCGCCAGAGCTATGATACCTACTATTATTAGTGTTGCACTATCCATATATTGTTTCGAATTAAGAAAATATTATCCTACGTAAGAAACGTAGGCCCTTACGCTACGGCAGGGTAAAAAAAAGCCCACATTGGAGAAGTTTTGAACGAACTCCAGTAAACAGGTTTAGGGCTAACAGACTGATCAAGGATCCCTATACAAGTAGGGCCTGCTTTTACAGCCTAAACTCACCCTTTTCAAAAATATAAGTGTTGAGCTCGTCAAAAGGTAATACCAATGTGGGCAGTAACTAATGCTATTTTAAAGAACGTATCATCCCAAAAGGGACTTATTTATTACCAAGCTTCTCCGTGACCAACTGATCTAAAGCCTGCAAACGTTGCATAGCCTCTTGTGATCCTTCGGATTGATCGATGCCGCGCTGTTCTATCTTAGAGGCAAACTGCAGGGCACACATGGCCAATACGTCTTGCTTGTCCCTAACGGCATAGCTCTGTTCGAACTTTTTTGCCAACTGCTCGATATTCTTGGCCGCTTTCCGCAACCCTTCCTCTTGGGCGGGGTCTATGGTCAGGGGGTAAACCCTATCGGCGATCGAAAGCTTGATCTTGAGCTTTTCCGACATCTTTATTCTAATTCTAATACCATAATCATTCGGCGAGTTGGGCGATACAATGGTCCAATTCCCTGATCAATGTATTAATTTTAAGCTTAGCTTCTGTTTTATCTGTAGTACTGCCAAGCATCGTGTTTGCCAATTTTAATGAATTATACCGTTCTTCCCATACCGAGACGGAGTTCGAAACTTCGACCTTATCCTGTTTAAGATGGTCCAACTCACTCACCAATTTGATATTGGACTGCTGCAAAAGTTCCAGCTTATGCAGCAACTTGCTGATTTTGTTCTCTAAGGAATCAACTACTTTGACCAATTCACCCATAAATCAAACGCAATGCATTTTACACAAAGTTAACACACCTGCGTCTACCTGACAATACTTTTTTCAATTATTCCTGAACGAATTGGTTATAGTTCATTTTTAGGATGAATATATTAGGTTTAAAAAACTGAATATCAAAATGTAATGTTATTTATAGGAACCATTTATGAAACTGGATTCAAAGCGAAATCGACAAACAAAATCCTTAAAAGGTTTTTCAAAATTTTCTGGGATCTGTTCGTTTACCCGATACTTTATTGACTTACCAACCGTTGTTAAAAAGAGAATGCTGACACATTTTGCCACTTGCCTTTGTAGGAATTCAAACGGTTTAGCTAATTTCGCACTTCCCTTTGAGCCATACCGTGCAACCCTGAAGATAAGAAATACACTGAAATCGCATACAAAACCACCGAATCTTGCCGTTCGCTACCAGTTTTATAATGAAGGAAACAAATCAACTATGAAGAAAGCGTTTTCCGTGCTATTGTTATGTGTTACTATGCCTATTTTCGGACAGGTCGATTATCCCAAAGACGCTTTTCGTTCCCCTCTGGATATTCCCCTTGTCTTAGCCGGCACCTTCGGCGAGCTGCGCTCGAACCACTTCCATTCCGGCATGGACATCAAAACGCAACAACGCGAGGGACTTCCGGTTTACGCCATTGCCGACGGTAGCGTTACCCGCATCAAGGTTTCACTCTGGGGCTATGGCAAGGTACTTTATGTGGCGCATCCGAACGGGTATACCTCGGTCTACGGACACCTTCAAAAATTCGCGCCTGAAATCGAAGCCTATATTAAAAAGGTACAGTACCAGAAAAAATCCTACGAGGTAGAAGTGTTTCCCGATTACGGAGAGGTAAAGTTGGAAAAGGGGAAGGTTATCGCTTATACTGGCAATACCGGCGGATCAGCGGGGCCACACCTGCATTTCGAGATACGTAGCAGCATTTCCGAAAAACCGACCAATCCGCTGCTTTACGGTTTTGATGTTCGGGACGCCACCAATCCCATACTGAACAATCTTTATGCGTATCCCTTGTCCCAAGACGCCGAAATCAATGAAAGCCAAAATAAGGTGGAACTTAACTTCAAAAGACAGGAAGATGGCACTTTTTTGGCCGAGAAAGCCTATGCTACTGGAACGATTGGCCTAGGTTTTATCGGATACGATAGGCTGGACCTTGCCGCCAACAGAAATGGGGTCTACTCGGTACAGCAGTCCGTAAACGGGAAAGTGTTTAGTGAATACGATTTTGAGACCTTTTCGTTCGGGGAATCCCGATACATCAATACCCTAATCGATTACGACCACTATGGCCGTTACTACCAGAAAATACAGAAGCTATTTAAAGGGCCGGGCAATCGTTTGAGCATTTACAAGACGTTATTTAACGATGGCAAAATCGAGATAACGGAAGGCTTAACCTACAACGTGGAACTTCTTATCAAGGATATTAAAGGTAACGAAGTCAAGGCCCTAATACCTATCGAGGGCAAAAAAGAACCCGTTAAGATTGAAAGGGAAGACGAAAAAACCGATAACTATTTGATTACTAAAAAGCCAAACAATTATGACCTAGGGGCGGCCAAAGTTTATTTTCCGGCTAATACCTTCTATGATAATTTTTACATCGACCTAGAAAAAGGCGAGGATACGGTTAAGATACACAACAACCACGTAGCCGCCCATCGAAGCTTCACCATTACTTTCGACGTAGCCAAGTATTCCGAGGAGGAAAAAAAACAATTGTTCATCGCCCGTCTGGATAACCGATTACGGCCCCAATACGTTTCTACCTATAAAAGGGGAACCACCTTTACGGCAAGAACCAGAAATTTGGGCACCTATACGTTGGCCAAGGATACCGTTGCCCCTAAAATATCGCCACGCAATTTCAAGGAAAAGCAATGGCTTAATGACTACCAATACCTTAGCTTACGCATAAGTGACGACCTTAGCGGAATTGATACCTACTCCGCTACCATTAACGGGGAATGGATTTTAATGGAATACGAACCCAAGACCAATACGCTCACCTATAACTTCGACGATATCATCTTAGATAAAAGGGAATGCAATTTAGAGCTGACTGTTACCGACAATGTAGGGAATTCAACTACCTTTACGAGTACGTTTTTTAGAAAATGATCATTTAGTGCCCATTACCCATGAAACATATTTTTTTCACGCTGTGTTTGTTAACTGCAGTTCATGCGACTTCACAAAAGAACATTTACGAAAGCCAGAAGTTTGATGACCTGACCGAAGAGCACGATGTATTGGCCATCATACCTTTTCTTACCCATCTTGACCTTGAGAACGAAATATCGAAGGAACAGCTCAAAGCCCGGGAAGAAAAAGAAGGCTATGCCGTTCAGAATGCATTGGAAACTTACTTTTCCCAACGGAAAAAAAAGAAGAAATTTTCGGTGGATTTTCAAAATATCAAAAACACGAATGCCCTGTTGGTCCAGAACAACATCAATTACGAAAACATCGATGTACACACTATTAAGGAACTGAGCGAGATTTTGGGTGTAGATGGCATCATTAGCGGCAATCTTGACCTCAACGTACTGCTCTCGAATGGTGTCGAAACGAAATTCAATTTCTTGGATTATTTTTTAGGGGAAGCCGATTACGGGCGGATAGGTGTAAAAATAAGTGACGGTAAAACGGGAAAGCTCCTCTGGAAATACGAAAAGGAAATCAATAAGAAATCCGGAAAGAACACCGATGACCTCATCGATCGGATGATGAAACTCGCCGCACGAAAGTTTCCTTATGATCGGGAGAAGCGAAGGGATCGGAAGCGGGATGCTACAGATTAAAAGTCATGTGATTGGTGTTTTGTGGCCGATGCCCGATGCCCGATGCCCGATGCCCGATGCCCGATGCCCGATGCTAAAAGGAATCACTTCCCCCCTTCTTAAACTCCAAAAATCAAATACACTTTTGCCTCCCGTTAAACCCGCCGTCGGATGAGCGCGGGTCTATAATCCCACTTCTATTCTTGAACAAATTCTTTCAGAACCTCAACCACATAATCCAGCTCCTTTTTTGTATTGTATTTCGAAAATGAAAATCGCAGCGAAGGTTTTTTCAGGTCCGCTTCGGATAAAATTTCGTTGAGCACATGGGATCCCGCATCGCTTCCGGATTGGCAGGCGCTACCTTTTGAACACGCAATGCCTTTGATATCCAAATGAAAAAGAAGCATCAGGGCTTTCTGGGGGTCGATAGGCAAGCAGAGGTTGACCAAGGTATAGGTGCTTTTATCCATATCACCGGAATGGCCATTAAAGGTGGCGGTAGGGATTTCTTTTTGAATGCTATCGAGAAAGTACTTTTTTAATCCTGAGACATAGGCCATTTCTTCTTCGAGGTTATCATAGGCGGCGATAAATGCGGCTTCCAACCCCACTATGTTATGAAAGGATTCCGTACCGGCACGGAATCCGCGTTCCTGTGAACCCCCCATTATCAATGGTTTTAATCGCGAATTCTTGCGGATATAGGCAAATCCGATACCTTTTGGACCGTGGAACTTATGCGCTGCCGCGGTCATGAAATTCACAGGAGTCTCCTGTACATTCCACGGGTAATGCCCGATGGACTGCACGGTATCCGAATGAAAAAGAGCTTGGTGCTCTTGACAGAGCTGACAGACCTCGTCGATATCGAGGGTATTGCCAATTTCATTGTTGACATGCATGAGGCTGACCAATTTCTTGGACCCATCCTGTTTTAGCAATGCTTCTAAATGCGAAAGTTTTGCATTTCCGAAGTCGTCCAAAGCAACGAACTCCACCTTGATTCCAAATTCCTTTTGCAGGTCCTCGACGGTATGCAAAACGGCATGGTGCTCGATTTTGGTAGTGATGATGGTCTCAACCCCGAGATCGCGAACAGCGGAGCGCAATATCATGTTATCGGCTTCGGTGCCCCCGGAAGTAAAGATAATCTCCGATGCCTGCGCGTTTAAATATTTGGCAATCGTTTTGCGGGCACTTTCAATTGCGGTCCTTGCCGACCGTCCAAAACTATGGGTTGAAGACGGATTGCCGTAAAAATTCGACAAGGCATCCTGCATTTTGGCGATGACATTTTCTCGGACCTGGGTCGTGGCGGCGTTGTCTAAATATATTTTTTCCATGCGAACTGCTTTCTCCGTACTCCTGCAAAATTACCGGAATTAACTCTATTTTATCCCCCGATCCCCATAAACTTATCCTTTATTTCCTTTATTTTTGGAGCATGAGAAAAATCCTTTTTTTAGTCTTCTTGATCGGATTATCATCCTGTGATGACGGGGACCTGCAAATTGAGCAAGTCGATTTTGACGCCTCCAAAATAGAATCCTGTCCCGGACTTGCGGACCCGACGCAAACCACTTTTTTCTTTAAGATCGATCAAGATGAGGCCCTACTACTGAATTTGGCAGGAGGCCTTATCAATAACGCGACCTCCGAACCTGGAACGCTAGCGAGCACCATACCTGAGCCCTCAAACCTGATTTATCGATTTTTTTCGGGCAATGTCACCTCCGCGTATTTTTGTGATGCCATTCCGCCTTTAGAACCCAGCGTGGTAAAGGAAAATTTAGCGACGGCGGGAAACATTAGTATCGACACCAAAGTGGATACGCTAACCGCCGAAACCAAAGATTACAGACACACGATTTCAATTACAGACCTTTCCTTGAAAAATGACAAAGGTGAACAGCTTACAGACCTATCCACTTTGGTTTACGGCGATTTAATCACCAAACCAAAAAACAGCGCTAAACTGGAAGTCCCATTTTCCAACTATTCCGACATTCTGCCGACAGCGTGTTCAATAGCCCCTGTAGACGGTACAATTCGCCTTTTTAAAGTAATTAATGATGAGTTTATCGCCCTGAACGTCGCGACTACAGATAATATGTTCCTCAATGAAGCGACCGATTCCATACCTCGAAATTTGGATTTAATGGATAAAGAAGTCTTTACCTATACGGTCTTTGATTCGCTGGCCAACAATGATCTGGCCTGCGCAGCTACTTACGGGGATGACCTAAAAAGTTGGCGCTTCGTATCCACGGCAGGAAACCTAAAAGTAGAGACCGTTGCAAGCGCACCGGATGCCAATGGCAGCATAACCTATACCCATACCATTACGCTAGAAAATATGGTATTGACCTCAAAAGCCGGCGGGGCGAATATCAACCTCGCGGCAATCCCTAGTGTAGGGTTTGGTACGTATGTGACGATTCAATAGTAATCAAGCTCAGGTTCAAATCAGGCAAACGATACGACCAATTCTTCAGTATGCTTACGCCAGAGGCTTTTCGCTTTTCGCACTGATAAACGGTTAAAGTGTCAACCCAATGGGAGCTTAAAAACGTAATGCACTGTTCCGTAGTCAGGTATTCTGAAAGATGTAAACTTCGGTTGCCCCGAGACCATATTTCTGATATTCCGCATCATAATATTTTACATTTTCATAGCGTCGGAACAGATAGTTCAACTCTTCCTTAAGTACCCCCTCCCCTACGCCGTGAATGAAGACCACTTTTTGAATACGCTTTTTAATAGCAAACTCCAACTGGCGTTGGGCGGTCTCTAGCTGTAGGTTCAGCATTTCGTAATTGGACATGCCCTTTGTGGAATTCGTCAATTGCTGGATGTGTAGGTCCACTTCCATTTTCGGCGCGTTGCGTTCTTTGGGTTTTATGGTTTGCTGTTTTCGTTTTTTGGGCGCTTCCTTTTCGGCCTTTACTTGGGCTACCTCATGATTACTGACCTGGATTCTATCGGTCTTAGCCATCTTGATCAATTCATCAGATTGAAAATCGAGCAAAAAACCATCGTCGGTTTCGATGGTAATATCATCCCCTAAAATTCCTGTAACGATCCCACCAATTACATCATCAAGCGTCTCTACTTTATCCCCGATTCGAAAAACAACCATAAATTTATTTTGTATCCCCAAAAATAATGGTAATTTTCGTGAAAGAATTCTTAACGCGTTAAAATGCAATGGTTCACCTTTTTAATACAAGTGAAAGACTACATGCTGCCCTGCCTGACCAAGCAATTTTTGGGCTTTGATTGTCCCGGTTGCGGTTTGCAGCGATCCGTGTTGTTTTTGTTGCAGGGGGATTTTGTAGCGGCCTTTCAGATGTATCCGGCTATTTACCCAATGGTACTTTTGTTTTCCTTTATCGGATTAAAACACATTGTAAGCATTAGATTTGAAAATAAAATTACATTTGGTTTGTTGCTTGTCACATTCCTCGCCATTTTCACCAACTTTATTTTAAAATTTATCTAACCCGCTATATTAGAATTATGGAACAACAAAAACTACCTAACGAAACTGCTGTAATTGTCTTGTCAATTTTTGGGATTGTTTGCTGTTGGTGCTTTGGTCTTGGACTTATTCCTTCGGTAATAGCCTTGGTACTTGCCCTAAAGGCCCAAAAACTAGATCGTGAGAATCCAGGAATGTACGTCAATTCCAGTACGATAAAGACGGGAAAGATTTTAGCCATTATCGGTATTGTTCTCGGGCTCTATTCCATTGGAAGCCTAATCTATCAAATCAGCTCCGTGGGCTGGGATGCGATGATGGAACAAAGCAGGGAAATGATGGAGCAATATGGTATTGAAGAATAGAATTGGGATTAAATGAATCAGCAACCCCAACCCCTTCCAGGCGCGAGCAACGCAATGACCTTCGGTATTCTATCGATAGTATTGACCCTTACCTGTTGTGGCCCCTTCGGTGCCATTTTCAGCGTTCTCGGATTGTCGAACGCGAAAACGGCGCAGAAAATTTTTATGCAGAGTGGCGGGGAATATACGGGCATAGAAAATGCCAAGACCGGTAAGATTCTTTCCTATATCGGACTGGCATTGGCGGGTATTTATTTGCTGTTAGCAATCATCTATTTTGGTGTCATTGCCGCTATTATTTTCGCCGCCATTTCTGATGCAGGTATGAACTAAGAGACAGGTATGAACTAAGAGATAAGGATAGCAGCCTGAAGAAATCCCCTGAAAACCAATTCAGGGGATTTTTTCTGCCTTCTATTTCTCAAACTGCCTCAAGGTATCGGTAATAATCCTTATACAATCCAACAACTGCCCTCTGGTCATCACTAAGGGTGGCGCAAAGCGGATGATATTTCCGTGGGTGGGTTTGGCCAGCAAACCGTTTTCCTTCAAGGCCATACAGATATCCCAAGCGGTAGAACTGTCTTCGGTGTCGTTAATTAGAATAGCGTTCAACAGGCCTTTTCCCCTTACTTTCGTGACGAGGTTACAGGTGGATATAAAGTGGTTCATTTCCTGTCGAAAAAGTTCCCCGAGTTCAAAGGCATTTTGGGCGAGTTTTTCATCCTTTACAACAGCTAAAGCCGCCATACCGACCGCGGCGGCAATGGGATTACCGCCGAAAGTACTGCCATGGTTTCCGGGGCGGATGACGCCCATAATGGGGTCGTTCGCCAATACGGCGGATACGGGATAGGCGCCTCCTGACAGGGCTTTCCCCAAGATCAAGATGTCAGGTTTCACCTCAGGTGTTCCGCTACAGTGTTTATCGGGACACGAACAGTTTCCGCAAGTGGCCAACAAGCGGCCGGTTCTTGCAATGCCTGTTTGCACTTCATCGGCAATAAATAAGACGTTATGCTTTTCACAAAGGTCTTTGGCGGATTTCAGGTAACCCTCCGAAGGGACAAAAACACCCGCCTCGCCCTGAATGGGTTCCACTAAAAATCCGGCTACGTTTTTATTGTTTTCCAAAGCCTCTTCCAAGGCGTTCAGGTTGTCATATTCAATCTTAAGAAAACCTTCCGTATAGGGACCAAAATTTTTACGGGCAATGGGGTCGTTCGAAAAGGATATAATGGTGGTAGTGCGGCCATGAAAATTGTTCGTACAGACTACGATCTGCGCTTGATTTTCGGGAATTCCCTTTTTCTCATAGGCCCATTTCCGACAAATCTTTAGCGCGGTCTCCACGGCTTCCGCACCCGTATTCATGGGAAGCAACTTGTCAAAATGGAAGGTTTCTGTCGCGTATTTTTCGAATTGGCCGAGCCTATCGTTATAAAAAGCCCTTGAGGTCAAGGTCAGTGTCCGTGCCTGCTCCGTCATCGCACCTACAATCTTCGGATGGCAATGGCCTTGGTTCACTGCGGAATAAGCGGATAGAAAGTCATAGTATTTTTTGCCTTCCACATCCCAAACATAAACGCCCTCTCCACGGTTCAATACGACGGGCAACGGATGATAATTGTGCGCCCCGTGTGTATCTTCCAATGCGATGGCATCTTCAGAATTAATCTGTTCTAAAACTGACATGATAAAATTACTTTAATGTAAAACTCCAGAAATTCCTTCTATACCTTTATCCTTTCGAAGCTTCGAAAATTCAGCGTAGGAGAGAAATCATCCTTGTAGAATCGTAAAATTACGGAAAAACGAAAGAAACATCCTATTTTTGCCCCATGCGAAAAAAACAGCGACGACAGGTATTTGAAAATGTAGTGGTAATCGATGCGGGGGCGAAAGGAAAAACCATCGGAAAAGCTCCGGATGGCCGGGTCATTTTCTTGACCAATACCGTGCCGGGCGATGTGGTGGATGTAATGACGACCAAAAAAAGAAAGGCTTATTTCGAAGGGGTCGCGACGCATTTCCATTCCCTTTCCGACAAACGTGTGGAGCCCGAATGCCAGCATTTCGGGGTATGTGGTGGCTGTAAGTGGCAAGATATGGGCTATGAGCATCAGTTGTTCTACAAACAAAAGGAAGTGGAAAACAACTTAAGGCGCATCGGACATTTGGAGCTTCCCAAAGTTTCGCCCATCATCGGTTCCAAAAAACAGTATTTCTACCGGAACAAGATGGAATTTTCCTTTTCGGATAGCCGTTGGTTGACGTTGGGTGAGATACAATCGGACAAAGAAATTACGGATAAAAATGCCCTTGGTTTTCATATTCCCGGGATGTGGGATAAAATTCTGGACATCAAAAAATGTCATCTTCAACAGGACCCATCGAACGCTATTCGCTTAGAAACCAGAAATTTCGCCATTGAAAACAATTTATCCTTTTTCAATCCAAGACATCAACACGGTTTGCTGCGCACCCTGATGATCCGTACCACATCTACCGGGGAAATTATGGTCATGGTCCAGTTTTTCGAGGATGATACTCCCAAGCGGGACATCCTCTTGCATCATCTCCAAAAAAAATTCCCTGAAATCACATCCTTGGTTTATGTCATCAACCAAAAGGCCAATGACACCATTTATGACCAAGAAATCATTTGTCATGCCGGCCGTGACCATATTTTTGAAGAAATGGAGGGACTCCGGTTTAAAATTAATGCCAAGTCGTTTTATCAGACCAATTCCGAACAGGCCTATGAACTTTATAAGGTAACACGTGATTTCGCAGGGCTAAATGGTGATGAACTCGTCTACGATCTATATACTGGTACGGGAACAATAGCCCAGTTCATCGCCAAAAACACCAAAAAAGTAGTAGGCATCGAATCGGTTCCCGAAGCGATAGCCGACGCCAAAGCGAACGCCGAGAACAATGGGATAACCAACGCTGAATTTTTCGTAGGGGATATGAAGAACATATTCAATGCGGACTTCATCCAAGTCAATGGAACTCCCGATGTGCTGATTACCGATCCGCCAAGAGACGGCATGCACAAGAACGTAGTGCAGCAGATTCTGGACATATCCCCGAAAAAAGTGGTCTACGTAAGTTGTAATAGCGCTACCCAAGCCCGCGATCTCGCAATGATGGCCGCTTTTTATACGGTGACCAAGGTACAGCCCGTAGATATGTTTCCCCAGACCCATCATGTCGAAAATGTTGTACTTTTGGAACGTAAGTAAGTCAAAACGCGATAACGTATCCCATTAATGAGCAAATTTAAATTCCCCCTTGTCATTCTGCTTGGTATCCTCGCTTTTTCAGCCTGCGAAAAAGATGATATCTGTATCGATGCAGATACACCGCGGTTGATTATCCGATTTGTCGATGCGTTGGACACCACAATATCCAAAGACGTGCAGAACCTGGTGGTTATAGGTCTTGATGAGATGGGAGTTCGGGATACCATTCCCAATGTCGCATTAGATTCCATTATTCTTTCGCTGCGACCTAACGCTACCAGCACAAGTTTTACCCTAAAACGTGCGCTTAGTATCACTGATAAGAACACCGACACCATCACTTTTAACTACGAGGCAAAGGAAGTGTTCAAATCGAGAGCCTGTGGCTATACCGTAAATTACGAGAACCTTCAGGCGGCACTTACCATCAAAAATCCAGATTCCATTTGGATCAAAGGTATTATCATAGACACCGCCCTTATTGAAAACTCAGCAGCTACCCATGTTAAGATACTTCATTAGTCTATTTTTTATTTTAGGGGGCGCATCCGGGTATGCACAAGACCGGCCAATCGACCTCAATCGACAGGATACCGTGGAATACAAGCAACCCTATGGAATCCGCGCCGGTATCGATATGAGCCGCATTCTCGTATCATTTTTAGAGGATAGGTATACCGGTCTTGAAATCGTAGGTGATTACCGACTGACGCAAAAACTCTATATTGCCGCGGAGCTAGGTAACGAAAAAAAGACGATAGGTGTTGATTTGGGCAATAAAGTGAATACTACTGAAGGTGAACTCTACGATTTTACGGCTTCGGGCAGCTACATAAAGGCGGGCATCGATTATAATACGTATGGGAATTGGTACGGCGAGCAGAACATGATCTATATCGGCGGTCGCTACGCTTTTAGTAGCTTTAGCCAAACGGTCAACGACTATAAAATATTCGATACTTCCCGGTATTGGAATCCCGATGATTTTCCCATCGGTACTTCACCGAACAAGGAATTTACAGGACTTACCGCTTCTTGGCTCGAGTTTGTGGTGGGAATTAAGGCGGAGATGATCAAAAACCTTTATTTTGGTGCGAGTGTGCGACTGGCCTTTTTGGTTAGTAACAAGGATCCCGATAATTTTCAAAATCAGTTCATCCCGGGTTTTAATAAAGTTACCGAGGGTAGTAAATTTGGTGTTGGCTATAATTATTCCATTACCTATCTCATTCCCTTGTACAAAAAAGCGAATGTTCCTAGAGAAAAAAAGAAAAAAGAAGTTGACGCTCCGGTAGAAGGTATTCCTAGCGACGATGTCCCTATTGATGAAACACCTGAAAATCAAATCCCTAGTGATGAAAACCCTGGCGAAGATGTTGGAGTGCCCCAGATTGACAATGGCATTTAGGAGCATTCAAGGTATAATTGGTCAAAAATCATAAGTTCTATTTATCCTATCGTCTGCAAGCTGTCCGGAAATATCTTACACGCTTTTTTTGGACTGCTAATCCTGGTGCTTGGCTTTCCTGCTGCCCTCGTACATCACGTACTTTACCAAGCGGGATTCCAAATGACTATTGAACACTTTTATTTTTTTGGAGGTACGCAGTCCCACATATTTTAAGGCTTCGAGATTCGAAGTGATAAACCAGGCCTCTGTTCCCGGATAATTTTGTTTTAGGGTGTCACCTATAGACGCGTAAAACTCTTCCATATCAAGGCTGAGCCTTTCCCCGTATGGCGGGTTGAAGACCATATGCAGTTTATTTTCGGTAAATTTTTCAGTCTTGAAAAAGTTCTTGCGTTCTATGCTGATATACTCCGATAGATTCGCATTCTCGATATTATCCTGCGCCTTGCGTACCGCGGAAGGTGCCTTGTCGTATCCAACTATTTTATGATGGAATTCCCGAGCTTTGTTCAGGCTGACCTCCACCATCTTATGATAAAGCTCTTGATCGAAATCGTGCCACTTTTCAAAGGCGAATCCCTTGCGGTTGATATTCGCGGGAATGTTACAGGCAATCATTGCCGCCTCGGTCAAAAGGGTACCGCTACCGCACATGGGATCCAAAAAGTCGCATTGGCCGTCCCATCCACTGAGCAAGAGCAATCCCGCTGCCAGCACTTCGTTTATCGGGGCAATATTGGTGGCCGTTCGGTAGCCCCTGTGATGTAAAGACCTACCGGAGCTATCTAAGGAAACCGTACAAAAATCGGTGTTGATATGGATGTTTATCCGCACGTCGGGCGTCTTCACGTCAACATCGGGGCGACTACCGTCCATATCCCTGAACTTATCGACGATGGCATCCTTTACTTTTTGGGAAACGTACAGCGAATGGGTGAAATTTTCGGAATTGACAGTAGTATCTATGGCAAAAGTGGTGTCGACGGATAAATATTCCGACCACTCCATCGCATATATTTTTTTATAGAGTTCATCCTCGTTGCGTACCGAAAAAGTATGGATGGGCTTAATAATCTTGATCGCGGTACGAAGACAGAGGTTGGCCTTGTACATAAACCCCGTATCGCCCTCGAATGTGACGCTACGAATGCCCTCGGTCACGTTCGCACAGCCCAGATTTCGGATTTCCTTGGCCAAGATTTCCTCAAAACCGAACATGGTCTTGGCGACCATCTTAAAATTATTATTCATAAGCCATTTTAGTATTTCGTCAAAAATAAGGTAATTTAGCCCCATTAAGGAAAATTCCAAGTGCAGAGGCATTATTAAGGGTACAAATCGTTTAGTTGGTCAGGTCAGAGCAGTCGAGATCTAACAGGCCGCCAAAAACTTTAAGTTCTCGACCTTAGAGTAACTTGAGCGTAGCCGAAAGGCTTGAACGGATGGAAGCTCACTTTTTCAGCCCCAACTTTACGAAGTCAGTGCGTGGTATTCATCCATTTATCCGAACTCAATCAAATGAATTATCTTCTATTAATAGTTGCCGTTCTTCTAAGTTTTGCCTTTGTGTTTATCACCAAACCGAAGAACAAAAACCATTTCAAACTTCTTTTAGCTTTTAGCGGTGCTTTTTTGCTGGCCCTAACTGTTTTCGAGCTCTTACCAGAAGTCTATGAAAAGGAAGATGCCAAAACCGTCGGGGTTTTTGTGATGTTGGGAATCTTGCTTCAGATTTTTTTGGAATTTTTTTCCAAAGGTGCCGAACACGGCCATGTACATTTAGATGAGGGAAAGACCGAGCTTCCCCTAGTCTTGTTCGTCAGTTTATGCGTGCACTCCCTTTTAGAAGGCTTTCCCATAGAAAGGCATACTAGCATTCTTTATGGCGTACTGATCCACAAAATACCCATTGCGCTTATTTTAAGTATTTTTTTGTTGAACTCAAAAATCAAATTCGTAAAAGCCTTACTTTTTATCATCGCCTTCTCCTTAATGACACCCATTGGAGGTTATATCGCCGCACATTCGACGTTTGCCGAGACCTACTATGTGCCTATAACGGCCTTGGTCATTGGCGTTTTTCTACATATTTCAACAGTTATTCTATTTGAAAGCTCGGAAGGCCATCAATTCAATCTACGGAAAATGGTAGTGATTATTTTGGGGATAGGGATGGCGTATTTATTGTAAGGCGAAACCTACCGAAGTTTGAAAATTTCCCTTTTATAACCTCACCAACGCATAAACTAGTACATTACTTTTCTTTCGCCATCTTAAAGGCTTCAATGGTCGTATAATACTTGGCAATCATATTCGGCACCTCCCATTCGGGAAGTTTTCCATCCTCTAAATAGTTCAGAAAGTTCTCCGTTACCTGTCCGAAGTGGGCCTCGTGGCCTACTTTAAATGCTTCAGGAATATTGATTTTAAATTGGGTGTCGGATACTTTTTCCATTGTTGTTCCTGGAAATTTTTGGGCGACTGCATTTTTTAGGGCGTCTTGTAATGCTGGCTCCAAACTTTTATTTCCATTGGACTCGATGTATAACACCGGCTTATAGTTTTCTTCCGCCCCCTGTTTGATGATCAGGTTGCTCTTGGTACCCCGCATAATACTGTAATGTGTATCGGCCGTGCCTTCTGGAGCCTGATAGTTCCATATCACGGAAACCTTGGCGTATTTGTCCTTGATTTTGTAGATTATTTCGCCATTGGAATACACATTTAATTGATCATTCTTGATATCTTTTTGCAGATATTCGGGATAGGAGTCCAGTCCCGTCACTTTCTGGAATTCTTCTTTGGTCAAAATGGTAGGCCAGCGTTCGGCCTTGATCATCTGGATATCCGTGGAATCGATAATCTGTTCCGGAAAAGCTTCCCATTGTATCAAATCGACCAAATGGGTCGTGACATCTACAATACCCTCGCCCTCTTCGTTGACATCAAAAAACCAAGGTGGACGCACCAGCGGATTCCCCGATACATATTTAAAAAAATGATGCACGCTCTCTTTGACAATGGCGGGCTCATTTGCACTGCCTTCGACCAATTCCCCAAAAACATCGGGCAAGGTCGACAACAACTTTTGCAAGGCGGTGGTAGATTCAAAACGTTCGGTCATAATGTCGTAGATCACGACCCCATTTTCTTCGGCAACGCGAAAGGCTTCCTTCAATTTTTCAAAACCCTTAGGATTGATTACCAAAGGTTTATCGGCATATACGTTTAGACCTGCTTTAACGGCTTCTAATATGTAGTCGATTTTCTTGGAATTCTTTCCCGCTACGACCATCACCGTACCGGGTTTTTCAGCTATCATTTTCTCGGCAAAATCGGTACCAAAATAGGATTCGATATTCCAGGCGGTCGGAGAATCAGGCCGTATATTGTATTGCTCGATCTTATTTAAAAAATCGGTCACTTCGGGACCTTCAGGCGCAAAAACGTAGATGGTGGAGTCGACCTGCGGATACATCGTTTTATGCACCAAAGCGGCATGGAAATGACCGGGATCCAAGGTCATCAACTTGACTTTCGGGGTAGCTGTTTCATGGGTCATTGTTTCATTCTTCTTTTGTTCCCCACAGGATAGACAGAGAAAAATAAGTAAAAAAGGAATAGCATTTTTCATTTGAATTGGATGCTTAAGTTTGGTCCCTCGACTGCGTTCGGGATGAGATCTTGGGAATGTAGTACAAAGGCTTCGGTAAGATATCTCCACATTAAACCTTCACAAAGTCGGTTCCATAGGGTTTGCGTTGTTCACGGTGCAACAGGGCGTTGGCCTCGTCATCGTTAATAAACATTTCCTTCTCGGGATCCCAATCTAATTTACGGGGAAACTGCATAGCTATATCGCTGATCAAGCAGATCACACAGGCTTTATGTCCCTTTTCAATAGGCGATATCGGCGCTTTTCGAGTCTTGATACACTCCAGCCAGTTGCCATGTTGGTCATCGATGGTATACAGGTGTGTCTCATTTTCACCGATGACGGATTCCAAAATTTTGGGGTCGGAAGCGTTCAAGGCATTGCTACTTTTTTCTTTGTCCACCGGATCGGTAGCGGAGGCCTGATAATCGCCGCGGGATACAAAAATCCAGCCATCATCGCCAATATATTGTATTCCGTTGGGATAACCACCGCTTGTGTAGACGGTTGTTCCGTTGCCATACTGGTGCTTTACAAAGAAGTCGCCGTGTACGTTCCAAAGTCCCGATTTTGGGAACTCTGCCAAGGCCTCAACGGAAATCGGTCCTGTCAGTTCCGTATCCAAGCCCCAGGCAGCGGAATCGTAGTGGTGCTGGCCCCATCCTGTGATCATTCCTGCACCATAGTTGCGTATGCGAAGCCAGCCCGGTCTGCTGTAATCGTTCTGTGGATGCACCCCAATTTCTGTATAAGGCACTTCGGGCGTTGAACCCAACCACATATCAAAATTCAGATTGGAAGGCACGGGCATCACCGGTGCTTCGGGACCTGCCGGATCGCCCGGAAGGCCTACTTTCACCGTATGGACCTTACCGATCCGGCCGTTGCGAACCAGTTCGGCCGCTCGGCGAAACTGGGGCATGGCCCTTTGTTGGGTTCCGACTTGTAAAATTACCCCGGTATCCTGAACTGTTTTACGAAGTTGCTGGCCTTCCCTTACGGTCAACGATGTCGGTTTTTGCAAGTAAATATCTTTCCCGGCCAAGGCGGCTTCCATAGCAGGCTGAGAGTGCCAGTGATCGGGTGTACTGACGATGACCGCATCTATGTCATTGTTTGCGAGCAATTCTTTATAATCATCATAGATTTTGGTATCCATATACTTTTCCTTCCCCGTCTTCTTTTTATAAAAATCATCTACCAAGACCTTTGCGTCCGCAGCCCTTTTGGAATCCAGATCACAAACGGCGACATAACGTGCCTCGTCAAAACGGATGGTGTCATGCATATCATGGCTTTGCGCGATACGACCGCAACCGATCTGGCCGATATTGATTTTATTGCTGGGCGCGTCCTTGCCCAACACATGAGCGGGTACAATACTGGGGAAACCTACCATTGCAGCTGTGCCCAAGGTAGTTCTGTTTATAAATTTTCTTCGTTGCATATCTTTGGTTTAGATTTTTAATTTTGGATAATATGAATTTCTAGAGGATGTGCAAATGACTGCCAATAGGCCTCGGCTTCATCCGCACTTAGATCACCGTCGAAAACTACCATTCGAAGACATGGACACCCAATTTTCTAGGTTTCGTCAGATTTTCGATGCGATACCATGTATCGCCTTCTGTATTTCCCTCGTAAGTCGGAACGAACGAAAAAGTGCCGTTGACCGAATCTATCTGATAGTCGAGCCGCGCTTCGTTCCCATCGATTTCTTGATTGAGCTGTAGAGGGCTTTTAAGATTAATGCCCGCATCCTTAAGCTGTTTTAAATCGATGGATATGGGTTGGCCGACTAGGGTGGTAACATCGTTGTTTACTTGAAAATAGTACGCTTCATTTTCTTCCGAACAGGAAACGGATAACATCAAAAAACCTGTCAAAATCAGAAAAATGAATCTTATTGCCATACTATTGTTGTTTATTCGATAAATTTAACGAAAATTTTAGCGAACCCTCTTTCTAAATTGTTCTTTATCAAGAATTGAACTCATTTAAAGGTATTGAAGGCATTTACACTTTTTGTTTGGAATCGAGATTGGGGCTTTTTAGATTAGATCAAGTCATTTTTTAACAGTATAGCAGGGCTACGGTTTTCAAAAATGAGAAAATAGGACCCCTAAATGTGATATTCGGAGGTAAAAGTATAAATGAGTTCATTATCTAAAAAACGCTATAAACAACCATCATGTCAAAAAAAAACAGTAGCATTTTCCTTCTTCTATTTTGCATAACGGTCACCGCCCAACAACTGGAACCCATTGAGATTACCGAAGAATGGCTGGCCAAAATTGAAAAACTTGCACCTGCCGAACCGACGGTCAAAAACATGGAAAAGAAAAAAGTCCTCGTTTTCTCAAAAGCAACAGGATTTTATCACTGGACGATTCCCCATAACATCGAAATGTTGAAGATTTTGTCCAAAAAAAGTGATGCTTTTGAAATCCGAAATGGCTACGACATCGCGAATTTTGAAATAGAAAACCTTAAAAAATACGATGCGGTCATTCTCAATAATTCAAACCCCAGTGGTCCTGACCGCGACCTTTTTGCAGATCTTTTACGGCAAAACACGACTTTGCCGGATAACGAAATTGCCGAAAAAGCATCTGAATATCAGCAAAATTTAATGGAATATGTTGCGGAGGGCGGGGGACTAATGATCATGCACGGTGCGATTACGGTACAAAACAATTCCGAAGCATTTAGCAAACTCACGGGGGGCAGCTTTGATTATCATCCGAAACAACAAAAAATACATGTCATGGAAGTAGATTCAAAGCATCCTTTGGTACAGGCCTTTAAAGGGGATGGTTTTACCCATATCGATGAACCCTACTTTTTCAAGAACGCCTATACCGATTTAAACTTTAGGCCTTTGCTCTACATTAAGGTAGACCAACTGGAAGGATTAAAAAATCCTGTAAACGAAAAGGTAAATTATGTTGCCTGGATTAAGAAATACGGGAAAGGAAGGGTTTTCTATAGCTCTCCGTCCCACAACGCCCAGAGCATGGACAACCCCGAACTGTTACAATTCTTTTTGGACGGGATGCAGTATGTTGTCGGTGATCTGAAATGTGATGATAGCCCTATGGAAGTCGAGAAGTAAAGAATGAAAGTGGGCAGGGTTACGTGGTCAGCAGTTGTACAATAGAAAATGAATTTCAAGTTCTTTGCATAGGTTGCGGTTAAATAAGTTTTCAAAGTTACACCCCCTCTTTCCAAATATTCTTTCATCTCGAATACGCTTGCAGTTCCGGTTCGGAATATTCCCCACCATTTTCTGATTTTTTATCGCGGAGCTTTTTTATTTTTTCAGGTTTAATCCAATGAGGTGTTCTGGAAAACGCATTGGTCACGTAGGTGATAACGTCAGAAATATCTTTGTCAGATAGGTTCGGGTTACCATTAAGGCCGGGCATCGCCTGATTGAACTCGTATCGCTTGCCGTTCACATGAACCGGACCCGACAGGCCATGCAGGATAATCAATCCCAATCTTTCGGGAGAGTTTGCCACATATTCCGAGTCCATCAATGGCGGGGCTACGCCGTCGGTACCTTCACCGTTTATACCATGGCAGGCAGCGCAGATCTGACGGAATAATTGGGCACCCTTGGTACGGGTATCCATAGCTACCGCTGCCTTGGTGAAAATCCGGTTGGGTCTGTCCTGCATTTGGCGTTCCACGCTTTGTAGCATTCGAGTTTGCAGGTCACTGTCCTTAAAACCAGAATTCTTTTGCAGATCGGTCAACAGGCTTTCGGCCGTGTCGCCCATCCCACTCAAAAGGGCTTCCGTTACTATTTGATTGTTTTTATAGGTATCAAAGAGGCTATCGATTATAGGCAAAAAATCCTCCTTAGCAACTTTTGCCCAGGTTCCGACCGTGGTTGCCAAATACAAATCGATGGATCTGTCGTTCTTGGCCAGTATCTCCTGAAAAAGTTTTTGGGCCTCTTTGGCATTTTCTGTGGATACAAAATCCTCTAGCAAAACAATGGCATGAGAAATAACATCAGGATTGCTTTTTTGTGCTACTGACTTCAAGAAATCGAAGGACAGGGCATCCAATCCTTGTAATGCATAGAGCCCATGAATTTGTGAAAACGGGTTATTGGTTTCCATCGCCAATTTTTGAAGTTCGGGTATCGCTTCCCTTTTATTCTTAAAAATCAGATAATGTTGCGCAAGGTCGCGGACCCATCCGTTTTTATCTTGGAGCAACTTGACCAATTCCGTTCCGGACAAATTTTCAAAATCGAGCATTTTCACGGGTTCCGTATCCTTGTTCTTTATTCTAAGAATTCGTCCATATCCCTTTAAGGTATCCAATTGCTTCTTTTGTGCCTCCTTTTTTAAATAGGGACTTAAAAATGCATAATGTTGAATCACCCCAATGTGCATGTCAACCACGTAAAGGGCCCCATCAGGACCATTGTATAAACTTACCGGCCGAAAACCCTCATCGGTAGAGGCCAAGAATTCCTTTTCTTGCCAGGCCTGTTTGGCACTAATGCTGTCTCCGTGAAAGGTAAGGATGTTGCGTTTGATCAAATTGCCCTCGGGCGCACAGACGAATACGTTCTGTTCATAGCCTTCGGGAAATGTCCCGCCACGATATACCACAGGTCCGCAGGCCGCACTTACCTCTTTCAAAAGACTGTCTTTGTCCAGTACACCAGGCGCATAGCCCCGGTTAACGCTGGCGGCGTGCAACGGATATACCCGTTGGTCATCGGTCAGAAGTTGGTTAACCCCCTTATTGGGTTCTAAAAACTTGTTTCGTACCAATCGATTGGGCAAGACGTAATCTCCCAGAAGTTGTCGTGCATTGTCATTATAGTACAATCTCCCAAAGTCATCGTGTGTTATGCCCCACTGACCGCGAACGCTGGTAGGCTCTTTAAGCCATTTACCATTTTTGAACTGGTATCGGTAGGGCAGTTTTGCGTTGTAGATCCAATTATCGATATTGAGTACCAGTCCGTTGGGTTGGTATTCAGGATTGCCTTCGGGGGCATATAATGAATCTACCAAGGTACGTTGTCCCGGTCTGTCATTTTCAATATCGACGAACCACAGGTTGGGAGGTTCGGCGTAGAGTAAACCTCCATAGGCCAAGGCCAAGGCCCTGGGCATTACTAGACTGTCTAAAAACACTTTGGAATGATCCATGACACCATCTCCATCCAAATCTTCTAAAATACGTATAGCACCTGTGGGTTTGTCTTCTCCCCTGTCTTCAATGTCATTAAACGCGGGCATTTCGGCCACCCAAATACGACCTTTGTCATCAAAATCCATTGCCACTGGAGCGCTCAAAAGCGGCTCGGCGGCGATTACCTGGAGTTCGAAACCATCTTCAATTTTATAAGATTCCAAGGAAACTTTCGGTTCTTTGAAGGATGGGGTACAGCCTATCAGCACTGCGCATAGCAATGCTGTGAAAACTAGCGTTTTCATATAAATCGTTGGTATTTTCAAAAGCAATTTTTTAATGGGAACAGTACAAACTTAACGATTACCAATCAGACTACATCGAAATAAACAAAGAACTAGTGGCGTTCCGCACCGATTAAGGATTTCCCGTCAGAACTCATAAATAAAGAACCAGTGGCGTTCCGCAGGATAAGATCATAAGCTGTCAAACTACTATAGTTGATAAGAACAGCACGAGAGTTGATAAGAACAGCACGAGCGAGACGCTCGCGCTAGCAGATAATTCGGTGTTCGTGTTGGAACAAGCAAAATCATAGACGGGTTGGCGCCAGCCTGCCCGTCCGGCGATGCAGGCGTCTTGCTAGTGTTTACAGTAAGATCGGTCTACCCCTGTAATCCAGTTAAAATTAACGCACCCGGTTTGGTGGGGGCTTCCAAGAGGGCGGCCCGTTTCTTGCGTTCCGGATCCCGTTTCCGGGCACAAAAAAAGGTCCCGATCGTGAACGATCGGGACCTTCGAGGTAAGGCGGCATCCTACTCTCCCACCTTGCGGCAGTACCATCGGCGCTGGCGGGCTTAACTTCCCTGTTCGGAATGGAAAGGGGTGGGCCCCGCCGCCATGGCCACCTGGGTCTTCGGTCCGGGGCCTGCGCCCGGGGACCGCCGTACACATATGGTACGGCAATGCTTTAAATGTCCGGCCGCACTGTGGCGCCGGGCATGTATGACATAAAAAAAATTGGGACAGGTTGGTGAAACGAACTACACTTTTTCAGGTAAAGGGCACTTTTGCGTCTACGGCAATAAAAAAGGACTTGTTGCGCCCCCCCTCCCCGAAGGTTGGGGGAGCGTATGCGCAAGCCTTACGGGCAATTAGTACCGCTCGGCTACGGACATTGCTGCCCTTCCACCTGCGGCCTATCGACCCCATCGTCTATGGGGG
>NZ_FNAO01000009.1 GCF_900101815.1 Pricia antarctica | reverse complement strand
GCAGATCCAGCCAAGACCCGTTCTCCAAAAGGCTCCGTAAAAACAGCCTGCTCGGGTCAATATCTTACGCACAGAGCACTTCTGCAACGGCCACGATTACATCATTGGCCGAAATTAAAGTGATTACAAAATAGTAACTTGTTGCTATTTACAATAGTTATCCACAGCTATGAAAAAAATACTGCTAATATTATCATTCGGACTTTTATTTGGAAGTTTATCCTGTAAAGACGCTATAAATGGAAATAAAAACTGGAATTCCGAATCGGAATTTATGGAACGAATCACAAAGCTGTCGGACAGTATAAAAGTTAACGATATAGTTATCAAAAATCTTTTCAAAAGCCAAATTTTGGCACATCGAGGAACGGACTTTGATAGTATAATGATTATTGAAAAAGTTTATCGACCTCACCAAGAACTATGGGACAATTGTTACGCAATGATTTTCGGAGAGGAAAATAGTTCAAAATTCAATACTACTAATGGAATGGTCGAATGGAACAGAACGCTTTATACTGAAAACGAAGCTTTTTTCCAGCAAAGGGCAAACGAACTCCGGGACATAAACATCGATTCGGCCCTTAATGCCAATCTTTACCGATTTAAAAAATTAGTGCCACATAGCCCAAAGGCAAGTATAAGCATCCTTTTTACCCCATTTCAAGGAATAGGTTTTGGAGGTTGCAGCGGACAGGAGTTTTGTTTTGAACTGAACAATAAAGACTATGATGTAGCCTACACAATCGAAAAAGGAATACCGCACGAATTAAACCATTTGGCCAACGAGCCACTAACATCAAACGACCCATCATCTGGCACCGCCTTGTTTTTGACAATAGACGAGGGATTTGCTTGCTATTTCACTTGGGCATTCTTCGATGGGAATATCACAAAATGGGAGGCGGTCGAAAATATGACCGAAAACGATTGGGATTGGTATTTGCAAAGAGAAAAGGACATTTTCAAAAGCATTAAACCATATTTTGACGACAAGTCGGGCGACAATCCATTATTGCGGAACGACACGCATAAACTTTATCCGGATGCACCTAAAACCCTTTATTATTGGTTAGGTTTTAGAATTATAGAAAACTATGTTAAAAAACACGGACAAGATTCGTGGAAAGAATTGTACGGAATGGACGCTAAAGAAGTTTTGGAAAAAAGCGGATATGAAGGTTATATCAACGAAAAATAGCTGTGGCTAGCACTATATTCTATGAAAAGCCCCAGTCCAGTTCTCTAAAGTTCAAATAAACGATTTTATTAATGAAGAAGTTAATTCTCATAATAACAATAGCGATCGCGTTTTCTTGTTCAGATAGTAATCCTGATAAAGTTGGTGTTATTGATAAAGGTGAAAATTCTCATCATGTAATTTTCCCAGATTCATTAAGGTCACTGGTGGTTAAGAAAAGACAAGACTCTTCTTATTGGGACACTGAAATGTTAAAAACAGACCTTTCATATAAGAACGAGAGACCAACCGGTCCCTTCATGTTTGGTGCCTTCCCAGTACCCAATTATGATTTAATAGGGAAGGGAACCTTCTCCGGTCTAGGCAATTTTGGATACAGCGGTGCCGGGAAGTACTACAAAACAATAAAGGACAAAATAATATTGTACAACAGCTTTTTCGTTAAGAAGAACAATCTAAACCAGAAACGATTACAAAATAGAAAGGACGAAATATTTTTTCAAATACTCGTTTTGACCGATACCATTGATTCGGTTGATTTCTCACATGTAGGTAGTGAAATTATTTCTCGCAACCATCCAGATTATGTAGGACAGGGATTTTATAAGACCAAAAACTCCACGATTGATTACGTAGCTTTTACAACACCGGAAAACGAATCTTATGCAATTGTCAGCACTAGACTTTTTAATCTCGATTTTGGAAAAACAATTTTAATAGCACCGCAAAAGAACGGAAGTTTAAGATCAATGCAAATCGAATTGCCCCAACTGTCAAGTGAAGAAATAAATAGGTTTACCGATAAATTACTTGAAGAAGATAGAATAGTGGAATTTTTCACAAAACCTGGAAACATTTAGAATGGTAAAGAGATTACTTAAAGTCTAATTAAACGATACAAATGACAAAACAGCAAATGGCCAATAGACTAGGGGAAATTATTATTTCCATGGAACAGACCAATGATTATATAGAAAAGGTGAAGGGAGAAGTTGACGGGTAAAGATACAATTATGCTAAATGTCCCTCATTTCTCCAATTGTCATGCTATATCATCGTTGAAAAAATATTAATTATTGCAAAGTCTAAATAAACGATAGCGAAAATAACTTTAACAAAACATTATCCAAAAAAAAGGTGTAATCGTTCGATTGTATGGTTAAAACTAAGGAAAATAATTACGCTTAATATGCTGCAGATTGAATGGTGCGAATATCATGACAACGGCTATCTACGCCCCCGGCAAGGAAGAAGCACAGATACTAAACAAAGCCGCAATTGAATTAAAGACAAAAACATGGCACGAGTTAATTGTGGAAAATGTGGTGGAACTGGTTATTCGTACGATTTCGTCCATAGTAGAAATGAAATGTGTACTGGATGTGCTGGTTCTGGAAAAATATATAGCCCAGACCCACCACTGACTCCTGAGAATGGGAATAAAAGTGGTTGTTTCAAGAATCTTGCCTATGGTGCGTTCGGTCTTGCAGCCCTTGTTCTAGCTGGGGCATTGTTTGGCGAGAATGATGAGGATGTGATCACGCCCACCAAGAAAAAAATGCCGCAACCAGAAATCCGCATTGAGACAACGCCTCCTTCTGTGATCAAGGAACAAGATGAGCGCACGTAGACCGTGCGGTCTGTTCAGAGCCTCCCATCTACGGAGCGCGAGGAATCGATTCAATTCCATCCAGACAAAGACGAGGCCACAATGCCGCGACAAGAAAAAGAGGATACATATCTGTCCTATAATGGGTTCCCGGTCATCCTTGAAAACGCGATTGATGACTACACCGGTCGCGCTGTGTGCGAATATGACAACGGCTATATTTACACAGGTGAATTTAAAAATGGGTCTTGGCATGGCGAGGGAACACTTCGTTATACCAACGGTGATGTTTATGAGGGTGAGTGGAAAAATGGCCAGCGACATGGGCAAGGCAAATTCACGTATGCTGACGGGGATTACTATAACGGAAACTGGAAAAATAGCCTTGAGCATGGGCGAGGCATCTTAAGTCAAGACGGGATAATTACTCAAGGGCGATGGTCCAAGGGTAAATTAAAGCGTGAATTTAACTCCAAGTCAAATGCGCCACAACCATAAAGTCGTAAACCGAGGGTGAAAATCTGGTCATCTTTAGTAAGTCTCGTTTTTATTATGTTGGCTGCTAGGAGTTACTTAACTGCGCGCTTTATCAATTTCATTGAGCTTAGAAGTCCGTTCTAATCTGAGGAGTTACATTTCATTTCTGGATATTATATTGTCAGAAATGGTGGGGATTTCTTTGATGTGAACTTTGCTGGGCTAGTGTGGATAATTGTAAGCTTCCCCTAAAACCGAACTGTTTAAAAGTAGAATAATAATCTTAATTTTAAACAGTATGAGAAGGAGCAAATTTTCACCAACGCAGATCGCCAAGATCTTGAAGGAGTTCGACAATGGTAAAAGTGTCGATCAGATCAGTCGCGAACATGGCGTAAGTCCCGCCGCTTTTTACAAGTGGCGTTCCAAGTTCGCCGGAATGAATTCCAAGGAACTCAAACGGCTCAAAGAGCTCGAGGAGGAGAACCGCAAGCTCAAGCAGATGTACGCGACCTTGGCACTCGACCATCAAATGGCAAAGGAGATCATCGAAAAAAAGCTCTGAAGCCCTGCCGTAAGCGAAGAATTACCAAAGAACTTATTCATTACGGTATCAGCAGGGCGTGCCGTGTTCTCAATATGAGTAAGAGCGTTTATTACTACAGACCTTTGCCGAAGGATGATTCTCATATCGAGGAAGCCTTAAGACAGAAGGCAAGCGAACATTCGGAAGAAGGTTTTTGGAAGGCGTACCACCGTTTGCGCAACGAGGGAAGGCCATGGAACCACAAACGTGTCCATCGCGTATACAAGGCGCTCGGCCTGCCACTTAGAAGAAAGCACAAAAAACGCTTGCCGGCAAGGGTCAAAGAACCTTTGGAGGTCCCTGCCGAGATCAACCATACCTGGAGCATTGATTTCGTGACCGATGTACTGGAGAACAAGCGCCGTTTCAGGTCGTTCAACGTCATAGACGATTTTAATCGAGAGGCGCTACATATAGAAGTCGATTTCTCGTTGCCGAGCAACCGTATCGTCTGGGTGCTGAACCACCTGATCAATAAAAGGGGAAAGCCGAAGAAGATCAGGATGGACAACGGCCCTGAGCTGATAGCCCATCTCACGAAGGACTGGAGCGAAATGCACGGTATAGTGTTCAAATACATACAGCCGGGAAAACCGACCCAGAACGCGTTCGTGGAACGTTTCAACGGTTCGTACAGGAGAGGTGTACTGAACAAGTACATCTTCGAGAACATAGACCAGGTACGGGAACAAACGCGTATATGGATGAACGATTACAACCATCACAGACCGCACGACGGACTGGGAAGGATACCACCGGTAAAATACGCTCAAAGGAGGCGTGTCGCTACCGCTGGGCGCATTTTAAAATAAATCGGCTTTAAAGAAACATCATGAAAAGAAAGCCGACCTATTTAAAACGGAAAAAAGCATAATTTTGGATTAACAAGCAGTTCGAAACGTGGGAAGCTTACATAATCATCTACTATTTCGTTCAAATTTGGATGCTGTTCAAAGGGGTCGATTTGGTAAACTCACTTAATCCATTCAAGAATCTGAACAATTAATACAAGTTCAAATAAACGATTCTCTTTACATACATAACCCACCTTTCGTAAAGAGTCCGGAAATAGAGTTTCCCGTTAGATTTTACCTTCAACCGGAAAAATACCCTATTTTTAAAGACCGAAACCCGACCAACTTTTTGAATGGCTCTATATCAATCTTCCGTACTTAAAAAATACCTCAAACAACAGGATAAGGCAACACTGGATAAAGCCTACATAAGGTATTCAGAATACTTCTTACATCCCGTTAGGCAGGAGAACATTCGAAACGCAAAAGAAGAACAGTTCCAGGCTACCTTTTTAACGGAGCTCTTTGTGAAAGTGCTCGGTTACACCATCAACCCCGATCCGGAATTCGATCTTACCACCGAATTCAAGAACCAAAAGAACAATCGTAAGGCCGATGGCGCCATTTTGAAAAACGGCCTGGCCATCGGGGTCATAGAACTGAAGGGCACCAGGACCAAAGATTTGGAAAGCATCCGTAGGCAGGCGTTCGATTATAAGGCCAACCAAAAGGGATGCGTCTACGTCATTACTTCCAACTTTGAAAAGCTTCGCTTTTATATCAACGACGCGACCGAATTCTTGGAGTTCGATCTGTTCGAACTTTCCGGACTCGATTTTGGGCTGTTGCATCTGTGCCTTCATAAGGGCAATATCCTAAGCCATGTTCCCTTAAAAATAAAGGAGGATTCCTTGGTGGTAGAGGAACGGATAACCAAAGAGTTCTATAAAGACTATTCCATTTTTAAACGGGAGCTTTTTCGAGATCTGGTCAAACGGAACGCGAAAAGAATCCGAACTGCTCGACAACAGGAATTGGAGGAAATTACTACCGACCTCGCTTATAAATAAGAACTCCAAACTCTTAGCAAGAATGTAAAACTGGCACTGTTCAAAAAGTCCCAGAAGCTTATCGACCGCTTTCTGTTTATCTTTTTTGCGGAGGATAGGGGCTTATTGACTCCAAATTCTACGCTCCAGATATTGAACAAATGGAAAGCCGATATGGACTTTGGGGATGAGCGCCCATTGTACAACCTCTTCAAACAATACTTTCAGTATTTGGACACCGGTAGAAAAGGTACGCAGAGCCGGGCCGAAATATATGCCTATAACGGCGGACTCTTTCAGCCGGATTCCGTTTTGGACGGGCTGGAAATAGATGACGATCTATTATATCGCCACACCTTAAAATTGACCAAATATGATTTTGAAAGCCAGGTCGGGGTAAACATCTTGGGTCATATTTTCGAAAATTCCCTGAACGAGATCGAAGGGGTTAACGCCGAGATCGAAGGTACCGAGTTCGATAAGCAAAAAAGCAAACGTAAAAAGGATGGGGTGTACTATACCCCAAAATACATCACCAAATATATTGTCGAAAATACGGTGGGGAAGCTGTGCGATGAAAAGAAAACCGAACTCGGTTTCAAGGAAGAGGAATATTTCAAAGGCCGCACCAACCGTCCGAAAAAGAAATTGGCGGAACTGGTGAAGGTACTCGACGACTATCGCAACTGGCTCATACACCTGACCATCTGTGACCCGGCCTGTGGTTCGGGTGCATTCTTAAATCAGGCCTTGGACTTTCTGATCAAAGAGCATCGTTATATCGATGAGCTAAAGGCAAAAGTATTGGGTGGCGGCCTTATTTTTGCCGATATTGAAAATACCATTCTCGAAAACAACATCTATGGTGTCGACCTCAATGAAGAATCGGTAGAAATTGCCAAGCTCTCCCTATGGTTGCGCACCGCACAGCCGCGAAGAAAATTGAACGACCTCAGTAGCAATATCAAATGCGGCAATAGCCTTATCGAAGATAAAAAGGTGGCAGGCGATAAGGCTTTTAACTGGCAACATGAATTTTCAACGGTTTTCGCAGATGGCGGTTTTGATGTGGTGATAGGGAATCCGCCCTATGTAAAACTGGAAGCCATAAAAGATGCCTCCCTTAAGTTGGAAAAAGTAGGTTTCGAGACCTTTGACAAGAGGGGTGATCTATATGTTCTTTTTGTCGAAAAAGGTTTCCAGATTTTAAAGCCCTTCGGACAGCTCTCTTTCATAATGCCGAACAAATGGTTGCAAGCCGGCTATGGAAAATCGTTGCGAAAATATCTTTTAACCAAAAGATTAAAGCAATTGATAGATTTCGGGGATATTCAGATATTTCAAGGGGCAACGACCTACCCTCTTATTTTTGTTGCAGAAAATACCACACCTGCAAAAGAATTTGATGTCGCTGTATTGAAATCTGCCACCGCCTCCGATTTTCAGACCAATGTGACATTAAGCTTTGAGAGCTATAAAACGAAAGGGTTTGACGAAAAGACCTGGGTAATCTCATCTAAAAAGGATAAGGAACTTCTGGTTAGGCTTGAAAGTGTTTTTAAATCTCTTCAGGAATTTACTGAAGGCAGAGCCCTAAGAGGCGTTTTAACAGGGTTAACGGAAGCATTTTTAATATCTGAGGAAGTAAAAGATCAAATGATTAAAGATGATTTCAAGGCGGAACAATTTCTATTTCCATTTCTGCTGGGACGTGAAGTACAACCTTATACGAGTCCTATACCAAAAAACTACTTATTGCTCCTTGAAAAAGGCTTTACCAAGTCCCAAATAGGTGATTGTGATGAAGAGACTGCTTGGGAGTGGATGATTCAAACGTATCCTTCAATATCTAAGTGGTTGGCACCTTTTAAAACAAAGGCAAAGAAAAGAACGGATAAAGGTGATTTTTGGTGGGAGCTGCGGGCTTGTGAGTACTATTCCGATTTTCAGAAGGTGAAAATCATGTATCAAAAATTTCAGATAAAGCCCTGTTTTATTTTTGATGAGAACGGTTTGTATTGTAATGATTCTATGTGGATAATTCCCAGTGAGAACAGAAGCCTTGTGGGTGTATTGAATTCTAAAATGGGCTGGTGGCTTATCACAAAGTATTGCACACAGATCCAAAATGGATGTCAACTTATCTGGAAATATTTTGGTAGGATACCGATTCCTGATCTCAACGGTGAATTGGACGATTCGGTCAATTCAATGATTGCCTTGACAAAGGCACTAAATGAAAGTCTGACCGGGTTATCAGATCTGGTACAATCCAAATTTGGACTTGAAAAATTGAGCAGAAAGCTGCAGAACTGGCATCAATTGGAGTTTGCTTCCTTTCTGAAAGAGCTGAAAAAACAAAAGGTAAATCTCACCTTGAAGGAAGAGAGTGAGTGGCTTACCTATTTTGAGGAGAATAAGAAAAAAGCCCAAGAACTACAAAACCAAATTCACCGGACCGAGAAAGAGATTGATCAGATGGTCTATGGTTTGTACGGACTGACGGAAGAAGAAATTAAAATTGTGGAACGTAGACAATGATGGGAAACGTTACTTTTTGGTGGGCATTATAAACTCTGTCTGAATGATTCTTCACAATTATGGCAACATTTTTTATGCCGGTATAGAGGCAAAGCTCCTCGGTCTCGAACAATGTCCTTCTTCCCGCATTTTTCTGAAGGGCCAACTCCGAGAGAGAAACTTTTTCCATATCTTTTAAGTTATACTGCTAACCTAACAAACCCTTCATTCGCGGCAATACGTTCACGGTGCGCCTGTTCAAGGGCAGGTCGACAATATGGGTATACTCCGAGACACTGAGAAACCGGGATATGGAATCCAGGTCCGTTTCAATCTCCCCCTGGTGGAGCACCACCTGTTTTTGATATAATCTGCCAAAACCTATCAAAACTGGCGAACTATTATGGATGAAATTTATCCAGCCTGTTTGGTAAAAAGCTTTCTCAGTTTCCCGAAGTATTTTTCCCAATATCCCTTTTCCGGATGATTTGATGGGTTGGTCGTGTCATTATAAAAAAACACCTTGATTATCACATTATTTTCGTCCATTTGAACGGAACTTGGATCATCCGCCAGGTTCATCAAAAATCTGTCCGGTAACCTGCCGTAATCCGTGTAAATGAAATCAGATTCGGTTACACATTTAAAAGGATTGTTGTCTCCCAAGGGCCTATACTCCCTGTTAAAAGCCGCCCATTGCCCGTGCTCGTTCCGTCTGATGCCATAAGGCAAATTGATCTTGAAAAAGTTGTTCAATCCCATAACTATAATTTGTTTAAAGTTTAACCGGTGTCGGCCCGGGTTTCAATTTTTACTGCTACGTCAAACAAACTTCTTATTTGTAAAACAACCGGATATTCCGGCTCCCATGAAGTTCACTCAACTCAAGCATCAGTTTCTCCGAATCCCCCAAGGTAAACTTGGGAAGAACCACGACAAAAGAAGCGCTTTCCCCATCCCTGACCTTGTCCGGGAAATTATGCCGATATAAAATATCCAGCGGCAGTTTCTGGTAGGAAGATTTTCGCCTGTTATTACCGTGCACCTTAAAGACTTTCAGATAATCCGTTTCAAGATCGATACCGGACCGATTCCCGATCTCGACCAAGGCGTACACCTCGGTACGGTCATATATCAAATCCTTCAACCGCAAGACCAAACCCTGTTTGCGCCTTTTTTTCAGCAGGTTGTCATTGTGTTTCAGGTGAAATGAACTGAACTTCCTGAAATGTTCCTTGCGGTACCGAAGTGAATCGACCTTTCCGGGGTCTGGTTTTTTAGTAGAACCCACTTTTGATATAGAATCTATTCCCGAAAATATAGACGCAGGAGCTTCGTTACCGATACGTTCCGTACCCGCCACGAAATAGTTAAGGGTATCCAAGACCTTCCGGTAAACCAACCGATAGCTGAACACGTCCCCGTTTTCGGTAATAACGAGGAGATTGCTCCGGTCGCCTTTGACACCTTGGACGATTCCCACATGCTGGGGATTCTCCCTGTTGTAGCTGAACGTAAAGCTTTCCGAACCGGTCAATCCCTGGCGTATCGTATTCGGAAAGAACAACGCCACGGCATCCCTTTCATTGGTAAATATGGTCCTTAGGTTTTGGGCATTCATACCGGTATGGATTACCAATAAAATGGCTATCAAAAATAGTTTCATAGCGAAGGTTTTAAAATGAGTTGGTACTGGTTATATATCGTGGCCCTTACGTTCCGGTTGTTCCGGCGGAAGACCTGTTTGATGCCACCGATCTGGGGAACCCCGGGTATATTGATGTCCTGTACGATATCGTCGATTACCTCCCCGGTCGCCTCGGCCCGGACGCTGTTCTTGATGTAGATGCCCTCATTTCCGTCCATCAGGTCGAAGGCCTTGAGATCGACGGCCCTGTTATCGATGTTGGTGATGTGGACGGACACCCGGTTCGCCTTGAAACTGGCAAAACCGTAGACCAATGAGTTCCTGGGAACCGTTTCGCCGTTGATCAGTGCGTCCTCGGCCAACCGGAGCTCCAAACGCTCGTCGTTCCTGACCGTCTGCTCGCCGTTTACCTCCACCATGATAAAGGAATCGGTCTTTGCGGCCATGCCGTCGACGGTCTTGGTCCCGGGTTTTTCGGACACCTCGAAGAAGGCATTATGGGCCTTCGGGAAATCGGGCAGCGACGGCCGACCTTCCTCCCTTGAATTTTGTTGGCCATTGTTATTATAATTCGTTCCGGTATCGGTGGCGGTTCCCGATCCATAATCGATCCGCCCGTTCCTGTATATGCTATCGACGATCTGCTGCCGTTCCTTTTGCCGGTGTAGCGGGTCGAACGTTCCGGTAGAGTCCAAAAGGGATTCGTCATAGATGCTCGGGGCATTGGATTCCCTTACCTCCTTTAGGTCGTTGATGGCCTCCAGTTTCGAGCCGTATTCCTTTTGTCCGTCCTTTAGTTCCGGCACATCGGTCTGCGTCAGAACGGTTTCGGCCTTACCATCGTCGTCCATAACGAAGACGGCATAGCAGATAATAAAGCTCAGTACGAGACCGATTAAGCTAATAAAGATGATCTTGTTCCTGTCCATTTCCATTGTTGTCGCTATTGTCGGTTATTGATTTTCTTTAGGGAGCTTTCGAAGAAATCGGTGATCAAGAGGCCGTGGGTGTTATTGGGGAAATTCCGGTCCACGGTAATCAAATTGCCAGTGGTGATTAATTGGTAGCGGTCGACGGCCGAGCCCCTGTTGATCTCGAAAACGGTCTCCGTCCTAAAGGACATCCCTTTTTTGTCCAGCGTCAGCCCGGTATCCACGGAAAGTACCTTTTGTACAAGGGAGTATTGCAGGAGTCGATTATAGACCCCGTCCGCTTTCTTTTGCCTATATATATTATCGACGGTACTGTCGCCCAGCCACAAGGCCTTTTCGAGGTTCCGCTCATAATTGCTTTCATCTATCCCGTAGAAATAATTATGGAAGAGGTCTAGATGGGAAAGCGCCTCGACCTCGATATTCTCTTTTTGTGATACCAGTTTCAGGGGAATGATCGAGCCGTCCGTATTTACGACAAAGGCACTGTTCAACATTCTGTTGTTGAAACGGAACACGGTAAGCACAGCAAAGCTACTGGTCAACAGACAGGTAATTACGACCGCCAATACGATAAACCGATTGGTCCTTAGGACGCTATAAATATTCTGGTAAGGTGTTTTCATAGGTTTCTAATAAAGGTCGATTATGGACTGAACAACCGGAACGTGAAACTTGTGGCCCGTTTGTAAAGCTTGAATTTTAATAACAGGATGAACCCTATCCCCGCCAATTCGATGACCGGTGCGAACAGCTCGCTTCCAAAGTCCGTCCCGAAAAGATTCGGCCAAAAATTGTCGGTAATCTCCCTGTGTAGCTCGTTCACGAAAACGTTGACCAGAAAGAAGGCGGGAACGATCATATAGACCGCGGCATAGAGCTTAAAAAAACGGTAGCCCATATCCCTGAACTTTTCGAATACCGCCATGCTGATGACCAAAGGGAAAAAGGCCTGCATGATGCCCAACAGAAAATAGCGTTCGGCCAAAAACAGTGGATAAATGAACAGATCGAGTACCCACAGCAAAAGCCCAAACCCCCAGGCGAGCATGCGAATTCCCAAAAAGGGCGTAACGAGCCATTCATACAAAAGGCCCATTGCCTTGGTAGTGGCATCCAACAGTCCCAAATCCTCCTCCACTTCTACTTCCTGTATACCCAACGGCAAAAGTACAGGCGCCGTTCCCCGGTACTGCCCTTCGATGGCCACTAAAATGGAATCGAAGGCATCCAGTACCTCGGTGGAAAAAATGACCACCAGAACGACCGAAAAATTCTTGATCAGTTCGGTCGGGGTCAGTCCCCAGGTCAATCCTTGGTCCGAGGCCCCTCCCTCGTAATACTTTTTTAGGATATTGACGAGGAAGAAAAGGACGGCCAAGGCCTTCATTCCGATAATCGTATAGGCCGCGAAATCGCTATCCTTGATAGTTTGAAAAACGGCGTCGACATATTCCAATCCGATGGATAAAAGCATATTTATCGGCTTTAGTAGTTGGTTTCCCTGTTGTTGATCTTGTCCTGCATCTCACGGAACGAAATGATCATTTTATACCGCTTGTTCTTCAGGGTTATGTCAGCGACCATTTTCTTGGAATCGTCGCGATGCTTCTCAAGGATCGCCAAGCGTTCCCCATCGTTCAATTTCAGAAAGTCGTTGGACAGCACCTGGTTCATAAATTCCAGATTTCGCAACGAGCCGTCGATAATGGTGTTGAAAGCGTTGGAGACTGCATCGACTTCGCCCCGACGGATATAGGGAGAATTTAAAATACCCTTCAGGTCGTTTCTGACCATATTGACCAAAGCCTCATTATTCGAGGTAATTTCTTTCACGGCCTCGTACTGTTTCACCGCATCGTTGACCTTGTCTATGGCCTCCTTGGCCTGCTTCAGGAATTTGACCGTCTTGATCATTTCAGTGGTCTGCTTGGCGGACTCGAAAATCTGTTTGACCAGCGATATAAAGCCGACATTGTCATATACCGGTATGCCCTGGGCGGAGCCTTTCGCCCCCATTGCCATAACGAACAGGGCGGATAAAATCATCGTTCTTTTTTTTAGTGTTTTCATAATGGATTTAATTGGATGAATATGATTTTTGAAATTTCATTTTTACGAACTCGTTGATGGCCGTTGGCATATCGCCATGTTCCCGATAGAGCTTCATGATAATCTCGTTTTCCGAGCCCTCGGTCAGGTAGGCCGCATAGACCTCCGGTGGCACTTCCAATCGGAAGATATTGCTCTCCTTCCCAATCTTGATGAATATTTCGGTGTACTTTCGTTCCCCCTTCAGGTCGTTCTTGATGGACTTCAATTGGTTCAGGTCGTGGCTTGAGAGGTTCAACCGTTTGACCAGCTCGGCATAGCCCTTTTCGTTTCTTAGGCTATAGATGATCTGGGTGTTCTCAAGGATGCTCGCCGAGGTGGAATTGCTCGGTAACTGGTTGATGGATTGCAGTATGATGCCGATGGCCCCGTTCTGCTTTCGGATGGCCTGATAGTAGAACTCAACGCTTTCCAGCACATTGTCGAACTTGAGCTGTTTTGCGAACTCGTCGAAAAGGATAATGCCCTTTTCCGCCCGGTTCCGCCAAATGGTCCGTTGGATGGCGGATTTTATCAGTTTGAGCATTACTGACAACACTTCCTTGTTGTCCTTTACCTCGTCCAGTTCGAATACGATCAGGCGTTTGTCCTCCAATTTATAGGACTGGTCCTCCCTGACCTCGAACAGGAAGCTGTAGAGTCCGTCCCCAACGTATTCGGACATGATATGCAGGAAGTTCGTGATGTTGAAGTAGGCGGCATCGATACCGAGCCGGCCAAGCAGGGTTTCCTTACTGTCCCTGACAAAGTTGTAGAACCCCTCCAAGGAATGCGTCCCGTTGGGATTGCCCATATAGTAGTTCCGGAGGATTTTTTTCATTGCCACCTCCTGTGCCTTGGCGACTTTAAGACCCGAAGCGAAGAGCTCCAAAAGGAAGACCGTGAGGTCCTCCAACCGCTCCGGGCCGACATCGTCGGCCTTTGTTATAAAAAAAGGGTTGATGCCAAGGCTCTTGCCCTGCTCGTAGCGCAAGGTGATATATTGCTCGGGATATAATTTCGCGAACTTGGTGTAGCTGCCACCGAGATCGATGATGACAAGGCGGACGCCGCTCTCGAAATATTGCCGAAGGATGTTGTTGGCCAGGAAGGATTTTCCCTCGCCGGTCGGGGCGAAGATGGCAAAGTTCCGCGCCTTGATCCGCTTTTTCCGTTCGTCCCATACGTCCTTTAACACCGGGGTATTATGTTGGCGGTCGTTGAAAATGATACCGGTGGTATCCGACTTGTAGTTCGTATTGTTGATCAGAAGGCACAGCGAATGTTTCAGATCGGTCACGTACAGATCCTCGTCCGAGAAATTGGAAGAAAAGCAACAGTAGCTGTTCAGTAGATAATTTTTCCGTTCTTCGCCCTTGGGATAATAGGGCACGATGTCCAGTTCCTTGAACTCCGTTTTGATGCGGGATGCTATTGGGCCCAGTTCGTCCTTGCGACCGCTCCAGAAGACTACGTTGAGATGTCCACGGACGATCCTGGCATTGTCGTCCTGGTTAATTTGGTCGAGGATGGCAATGATCTTTTCGTGCACCACCTTATTTTGAGTACCGAAATTGGAACTCTTTCCAAGTTCCTCCAATCGTTTTTCCAACAGTTTTCGCCATTTGTGTTTATCGTCCAGATAGATGATCTGGTTGACGATATGGTTTTCATTGAGGTTAAGCCCAAGTCCGTCGATAAAACCTTGGTGAAATACAAAATCATCGGAGGTGAACGCATCATCGGTCTTACTGCTATGCACGCTCTCCCCGAAGCAGGTCTCGTTGTTGACGGCCAGTACATCGAAAAAGTGGTCCCCGATCTGGGCATGGTCCTTATTGAGGACGATATCCGTATCGAAACCCTCGTTGAAGCCGTTGAAGAAATTATCGGTCAGGGACAGGATCTTTATTTGGTTCAACGGAACAAAATCCATTTTTTGGCTATTGTTCAGAAATCCTACGGAATCCTTTACCGCACTTACAAAGCTGTTCAAAGAGTCTGTCAGGCCTTCGGGCACGGCCTTGGCCACTTTTTTAAAGGGATTGACATACTTGGCCCTGTTAAGCCCCTTGTTCTTGGGCCAGATAAAAAATAGATAGGAATCATGGGATATGAACTGGCGGCCCTTGAAGTGCGCATGGGTCGCCTTTTCCAAAAAGGTGGAATTCGGCAGTTGCTCCGCGGCGTAAGGTCGTTTTCTGTAAACATCCTGTTTGTGTACCATCGTCCCGGCGGGAAGTGATTTCAGCGCTTGGAACCAACTACCGTGCATATCCTCGAAATCCTTTTCCGAAAGGGAATAGATCTCGGGCAAATCGGCCCTGTAGCAAAGGACCAGGTTGCCGTTGTTGGCAAAGACCATATTGCACTGTATGTCCGCTATCGGATAATGTTGTGTCAGGTTAATCCTCATAATGTAAAGGGGAGGTTTTCTTGTTGGAAATGGCCGAGGGAAAGACCTTGGCGAAATGTAATAGATGGGGCTGGTGGGTCAACTTCAAAAGGATGAAGTACAGCGTAAGGTTTACGCTTACCGCTCCGATGACCAAAAACAGGCCAAAGGAAAATATGATTACCAACAGCGAGCCGATAACCCCTAACATCTGCAAGGCGAACAAGGAGACGGGAAGCCCATATATCAATGCCCGCTTGCGAATGTTGCGATATACTTTATAATCCTTCATTATACGACAAGGGTTATGAGATAGGTGAAGATACCGACCACCGCGCCGGCGATCAGTACAAAGACCAGTACGCGGGTAATACCTTTTTTCAAGTCGGCGTTTTCACCGAAGAAATGCCCGGCGTTGAACAAAAAGCCCACAAGGAAAATAACCCCGAGGATAATCGGGAAAATTACCCTAATGGTATCGGAAATCTCGTTAACGGAATCCTCGATCCCGCCGATTTGGGCGTAGGTAGGCACCGTTGCCAACAATAACAGCAAAAGCATTTTGGTCCGGTTTTTCATAACTGTTTGTTTTGCGGATCAAATCCGCGGTTAATTATTGATGTGTCTAGGCGAACAACCGATTGCCGTTCGCTAATACTTGTGGAATTTCCAAAGGATGGGAGGGAATCCAGAGAATCGACGAAAAATTAACAGTCCGAAGCGTTAAAATTTCACGGATTCTAAGCCGTTCGCGGAAATCGATGAAAATTGTGCAACACGCAGTTAAAATTTCATGCGATGAAGGGAATTTGGTTTTGTTTTTTTATCTGGATCGTTCCGGTTGGTTTTCACGATGCTTTCGGGCAAGAAAAATATCAACGGCCGATTATCGTGATCGACCCGGGGCACGGGGGAACGGATTCCGGTGCCACCGGAATCAACGGGGTCAGGGAAAAAGATGTGGTTTTTAAGATAGCGGCGGAAGTACTCCGATTGAATAGGGAAATGTTCGGGGACAGTCTGGCAATTTATTCCACACGGTATACCGATACGTTGATTTCCTTGGGAAACAGGACGAAACTTGCCAATGCCCTAAAGGCCGATGTCTTTGTTTCCATCCATTGTAACCAAGCCATCCGAAATGAGGCCCAGGGCATTGAGGTCTATATAAAACGGGGTAATGGAAAAGCCGCTCGTCTGGCCGGATCGTTCACGGCCGGACTGAACCAAAAGCTGGGGCTTAAAAACCGGGGAATCAAATACGGTAACTTTCAGGTGCTCCGTGAAACCGGGAATTGCCCCGGTGTTTTGTTGGAACTGGGGTTTTTGTCGAATGCGGAAGAGGCGGAGCATAACGATAAAAAATCAAGTATCTCCGCCTATGCGCTTTTAGTATTGGAAACACTTGTAAAATACTTCTACCATGATTGAAATTACAAAAACATTGGCCCGGTTGTTAAAATCGATATTAGTAGAATTTACAGGGACCATATGGCGACTATTGAAAAGGAAAAAGTAATCCGTTTTCAACGGCAAGTATCTTCATTGGACATCTATTTACCTTACAATTTGTGGAAACTTAGTTAACGCGCAAAAAGGTGGTTTTCAATAACTCAAAGATCGATTTCCCCCCAGACCAATGGGTGTTCACTGGCCGCATGATGTTTTCCGCCGATCGAAGGATATAACGCCCAATTGGGTTTTCGATCCGGCCAAGTCCCCTTTCTGTTCATCCCGGCTTTTTGGACTTTTTCGAACCAGTACGGCGGTAGAAGTAAATAATCCTTTTGTTTGATGTTTACCCCGAGACGATAGGCCCCCAACCTGAAATAACTGCCGTCCCTGCCTTGATCGGTATCCGTTTTGAACCGTCCATGCCTGCTGATATCCTTCAGATCGGTTTCCCTTATCAGCGGGGATAGGGCATGGCTATACGAAACGTCGTTGAGCGTACCGCAGACCAGTACCATTTTGCCTTCCGATCGCATCCGGTTGTAGATTTTGGCCACCTTTTCGGCCTGTTTTTTTCGTTGCACATCATCCAGCGAGAACTGGTTGGACAGAACCCAGATTGTATCTCCATCGGGGGTACCGATCTCATATTCCTGGCAATCCATGTTGAACAGGGCAAGACCGTCCGCATCCAGATCGTAAAGGTGGTTTTTTACACCGTTCAACCGATAACCGTTCTTGAGCATTAATCCCATTCCCATGCCCCTCGGATCATTGGTCTCGAAAGCCATTACCTCCTGATACGGGGAAATCTTGAGCAAAGGAAGAAATTCGGTGTTGAACTCCATCAGCGAGGCCCGGTCCTCCACTTCCTGAAGAATCAGGACATCGGGGTCGGTTTCCGCGATTACGTAAGCTTTGCTGAAAACGGCCTTTTCATGGAGCGGTCCGTTCGCCACTTTTACCCAACCTTCCCAATCGGTCAAAAAGGAGGCTTTGGCCGTGTTCCGGAATCCCTGTTTTGTAAAACAGAGTTCTCCCGCTTTGTTCTTCAATATCGCATAGGGCATATCCTCCATTTTGTCAAAACCCAGAAGACAGGAGAGATCGTTGATCCGATTGCTATCTCCGCGACCTTTGGGATATTTTCGTAAAAGCATGTCCAGTTCAGCTATCCAATCGGCCGCATTTTTCGATCGGTTTTTTTGGAGGAGTTCCCTGTTCCGGTAAAACAAATTCTGGATGTTAAAAGTGGCTATTTTCATAAGTGTATTGGTTTTTAATATTCCCGCAAAAACGGAAATCCGTTATTATTTCCTTTTGTCCTTTGCGTCCTTTTTAAAGGCGATCAGGTTGAACATTTCCCGCATCCGGCTCCGTACCCGTTCGCCGTACCTTTCCTCCAGTTCGTCCGCATTGAGGTTCGTAGTCCCGTGGGTCCTGACGCGGCTTTTAAGGAACACTTCGTGGCGCGAGAGCAGGATCTCACCGATGACGTTGCAATCCTTTCCGAAGTGCCTTCCGATGGGCTCCACCCCGATATCGTCGAAACAGTAAAAGCTATTGTTCCCGTAATCCTCGATGATACGGTAGCCAAGGTTGTTGAAACCGAAGGTGATGTTCCGTGCCGGGATGATCTCATAGGGTCTGATATGGGGAACTATGTGCCTGATGAGTTTCATGATGGTTGTCTTCCCGCACCCGACGGGACCGGTAAGCAGGATTCCCTTGTCGGGGTCGATCCCGAACTTTTGGCAGGCCTCTGTGTCCTTGATCATATACACGCTCAACCGGTAGACGATATCGAGGTTTTCCTCCCAGATATGGAATTTTTGGCCGAACAGCCGTTTGCCCTTGGCATTGAGATACGCGAGTATTTTCGCGAAATCGTAGTCCACTTTTTTTCCGTCGAACTCCCCGAGGGAATGGACCGTGCCGCCTTCGGTTATTTTAGAGGGGTTCACCATAATTTTTTTGATTGCTTGTCATGAGATGGTCCCCGGTTTTCGGGACTATTTTGAGCGGCGCCGTTTTTTTTATTTCATCGGCCTTTAGCATCCAGTTCCCGGCGATCGCCGTCCAATCCTCGATCGGCACCTTGCCGCCTATTTTCCAGCCGATCCCTTGATAGTGGTTGTAGAACTTTTTGGCCTCCATGGCCGGCCATTTTTTTCTTTTAAAAAAATCAAAGACTTCAAATTCATTTTTCGGCTTTCTCTTAGAGAGTTTATATTGTTTGTTTTGTTTATTATATAAGGTAGATAGTACATTTTTGGGACAGTAACGTTCCATAAGTGTACCGTTAAGTCCCGTTTCTGTACTACTGTCGGTACATATATGGGACATTCTGACCGTTGTTTTTCGGTTCGGGTTCTGGGTGGGCAGGTACTCGATATATTCCCACGTGGAAAGCTCTTTGATCAACCGATGATAGGTAGTTCGTGAACCGATCTTTGCCATCTTCATGATCTCGATACGGTTGGCATAGAAACCGTCGGCGAAACGGTTGCAGGTTCCAATAGAAAAAGAGGGCCATGTACAGGCTGATATGGCCGCTGTGAAGGCGGGAATCCGAATACATTTTACGGAAGGCGGCGTTCAGGTGCTTTATGTAGTTCATCGGTCCCGGGAATGCTTAATGGTTCTGTTGTCCATTAAGATCTTATCGATCTCGTGGGCATCGTAAAAGATCAGGCCCTCGATCTTATGGCTGGGGATGGTATCGTTGTTCCTAAGGTTCTGGAGCGTTCCATGGCTGATCTTTAGCAGCCCCATGACATCCTTTGAGCGGAGCCATGTCTTGTTCTTTTCCTCCACGGCTTTTTCCAATAGGATTTCCCGTATCCGTTCAAAGAGCTCCAATTTAAATTCATGTAGGTCATCGGTAGTGATAATCGCTGCTGGCATTTTGATCGATTTTAGTTCATCCGGATCCTTTTAAAATCCTTCTTCGGCAAATTTGGGCAGGACCGCCGGACTTTTTTATAGGGTATATAAATGGAGGATATAAATTTGTCGGGGTCCGACGTCTGCACCAAATCGCCCTAATTCGGTACAATCCACGTCAAAGAAGAGCAAGGGAATTCAATAGAATGGATGATATAATAAACTATAGGGTATATACGTACGCTATGAATATCCGTCGCGTCTTTCCAACGAATTTAGAAAGGCGTCCAGGAGCATTTGGATGTACTTGGCCCGTTTGGTCTTGCGATTGGTTATCTGTACAAAAAGACCGTATGGGTCCTTTATCTCGATACCGAACACCTGGCAGAAATAGTCCGTGAAAGGTTTGATATCGAAATTGCCATGGTTGAAAGCCCTTAGTTCCTTGAAGGCGTATATAAATTCCATGGCCGCCGTAGGGGGCATGGTGAAACGAAAGGGAGGATGTGGTGTTTCGAGCGAGCTCGGTGTTTGGTTTGCCGTATCGGTCAATTGGACCTTTAATTTTCCCAAAAAATTCCCATATAGTCCGAAGCCTTTTACCATCGCCCATAACTCGTCATGTGAAGTGTTGAACAACGGGTCTCTAAAATAAGGGTACGATGTGGTTAAAGGTTGGTCCTTAAGATGTTTGCGTGTAAAGTATCCTTCGTCCTTTTCAGAACCTCCATTTTCCATGTAAAGTTGAAAGTCCAGGTTATGGTCGAAGAAAGAGTTGATCCTGTTGATTTCCGCCTCGATAAATTCTAGTTTGGACTTTAACCCCCACTTGGGCATTTTCATTTCACAGGAGCGTACCTCCGTGAAATATATCAAAAAACGAAGGGGTCCGCTCTTCACGTTTTTAAAGAAATGGATCTCGGCTTCCCTGTTTTTAAATCCGTGTTCCGCTACCGCTTCCCGGAAATCGGAAAGGGCAGTGTTACAAATTTGGATGCCGGCCATGGCCTCCTTCAACGGACTTGAAGCCGCCCTCTGCAGTTCCTTTAATCTTTTTTCGAAATCGGACAACAATTCTTTGTAAGGCATCTCCTAGCGAATTTTGGTCTTTGAGTAGATGAGTTAAATATATGACCCGAATCGGGCAACCGAAAATCGAAGAAATACGGTTTAATAAATTGGAATCCTGTTTTATAAAATGGCATGTAGTTGTATTCAAAAATCCAGTGTTCGGAGTGATTTTAAGCCAGTGGTCCGTAACAATTTTGTTCGATGAAATTGACGGATCAAGGTTTAGTTTTTTTATAAAAAGGTCATCTCATCCCTGATATTGGGCATTCTACCCATTTTATATGTAATAACGGTCTGTGCGTATTATCTTATCGTGGTAAACGGCGGCGACTATTTTTCAACTTATGTTTTATACTACATATCCGTCACAAGCACAGTTTGATGCCATGGACTGCGGAGCTCCATCCCTGGCCATGGTCATGATGCAGTTAGGGGTATAGCGGGACATTGCCGAAATACGGGAACGGGTAGGGCAGACCAAAAACACGGATATATTTTTAGAACTGTTCGACGATATCGAAGATATTGTAATTGACGGTTCCACAATACCCAGGACATGCTAAAGATACCGGTCTTAACTTTTTTAATCTGTTCTTCATGGCAGATCTGGGGGCAAAACGATACGTTAAAGGATGAGCCCTTGCCCCGGATAATGGATTTTATATATCGGCAAAGGGACAGTTCCGATGCGATAGCCCTGTCCGATTATCTGACCGAACGGGCACGCATGGAAAAAGATTCTTCGGCGGTCTCATGGGGGCATTACGGTAATTATCTTTACCGCAGCCATCCAAATAATCTACCCTATCTCGACTCATTGGAATATTCGACCAAAGGGCTGAACAATACGGAGGAAATTTTTGGTCTGACCACGAACGGCGATCATTATTTCTATGACAACAATGATTTTACAAGAGCTTTGGCTTTTTACCTGAAGGCCAGAAGACTGAGCATCGAGACCAACAACGGGTATTATATTAGGGCCACGACAAGCGCCCTGGCGGCGATCAAATTTATGGCCGGGGACTTTTCCGAATCCCTTGCCTTATACCATCGATATGCCCAATTGGGTCCGGAGGATAGTTTGGGGCTTTATTTTAACCTTGCCAATTGCCATTATGGACTGGAAAATATCGATTCCCTTTCCTATTATAGTACTATCGGAATCCATGAAGCCCTACTGGAAAAGGATACGTTTCATTATGCATCCCTTTTAAGGCTCAACGGTGTTTCGCAATATATGAAGGGAAACCTAAAAAGGGCATTGGACAGCCTTCAAAAGTCAAGGGCCCTGTCCGCGGACACGATAGACCTGGGCAGTTCATATTACTATACCGCGCTTGCCCACGAGGCAATGGGCAATGCCGATAGTACCCTTTATTATTTTAAGGAAATCTCGTCCCTGGACCAAGAACCGCAAATTTATTTTCCCGAAATAAAAAACGTGTATTACAGGCTCTACGAGAACGCGAAAAGAAAGGACCAAAACGGGGAACAATTGGCCTACATAGAAAAGTTTATGGTGGCAGACAGTATCCTCGGATCCAAATCCAAGGGGCTTATTTCAAGGGTCGATACGGATTATGATCTGCCGTTGCTTATGGAAAGAAGAAACCGGCTTCGTACCGACCGGGCCACCAAAAGGAATTTGACCTACACGATCATTGGGCTTTCGGTTTTATTCATAGCGTCCGTTATATTTTTCCTAAGACGTTCTTTCCAACAGAAAAGGCGGCTAAGGGAAGCGATCGGAAATCCGGGGAATTATTTAAGGACGATCCATGGTCCTAAACCGGTCGTAGACCAAAATAGAAACACATTATCTACAGAGCTTAAAGACCAGTTCGACAGGTTCTTCCAAAAGTTCGAGGCAAACGACCATTTCTTGGAGCCCACGATGTCACTCCAAAAGCTTTCATCCGCAGCGCACACAAATAATGCGTACCTCTCCAATTATTTGAACACATACAAAAAGGGCTATAGCAACTATATAAACGGTCTACGCGCCCGTTATGCATTCGGTGATATGGCCGATAATCCGGAAATATCGATCTATACACTGGAACACATTGCCAAACTTTACGGATTTACATCCTTGAGGGCGTTCAATAGGGCTTTCGAAAAGTTTCTGAAAATAAAGCCAAGGGACTACCTCGCTCGAATCAAACGGCGGAAACAATCCAATTATTAGCTACAAATTTATTGAAAGGAATTTTTTTCAAAACGCCGACGGTCTATAAAGACAAGTTTTCGGATTTCTTTCATAAACTTATAGGACCCGTTGGCCCCGTAAAAATTCGACTAAGAAGAACATTAGCAAATTCGCGGCGTTGCATGAGAAGAAATTGCTCGATAGGAGAAGTACAGGGACTGCAATCTTTTATCAGCAAAAATTAACGTCAAAAGTCTATGTATGCTAAATGGGTTTTATCCAAAAAATCAGAGTTGAAAAATCGTGCAGTTGTGAGAACTTGACCGGATTGGTTGGGAACAGCTCCATATCTGTCCATGAATGGCAAGTTCCGCTCGGTTTCGCCTTTATCATTTTTTGAGCCGGTAGCCCTGCTTCGCCTAGCAGAACCTGCCCTCGTTCCGGTTGCGTTCGTTGAACTTATTTTCTCTTTCCCGTTTATCCACCTTGGATATTGGATGTTCAAAGCTCCAATACTATTTTAAGAACTTTTGTCCGGTTTCATCCAGCATTGATTTATTTCTGTTTATCTAATAACCAGTTGTTCCTGATAGGAGTCGAGAATATTACTAGGCAGGGATTTTAAATAAATTTGGGTCGTGTTCAGTTTCTGATGACCCAACATAGCTGAAATGGCCTGAAGAGGAACATCCTTTAGCATGGCATGTGTCGCAAAACTATGACGGGAGACATAGGATGTAAGGTTCTCCTCAAGCCCAAATTGCTCGGCTATTTTGTTTAAACCTTTATTATATCGCTTTCTGGCACCTCTCACTTGTTTGTACCTCCCTTCCAACGTTTCCTCCGATATAACCGGTAAAATATAATCCTCTTTTGATTTACCATCTATATAAAACTTCAATATTTCTTCAAGTTGAGAAGTTAAGTTTATGTCATAACCTCTTGAGGTTTTTTTTCTTTGGAATTTTACCCGACCATTAACAATATTCTTGACCTGCAGGAATGCCATATCGATAAAGGACATTCCGAACAACATATAGGAAATTAAAAAATAATTGCGATAATGAAATGGCCATGTGCCTTTTTCAAGTTGCAGTTCCAGAATCATCTTGATGTAACTGTGGTCAATGGCCCTTTTTGCTGTTGGGGTAGTCCTTATCTTATAATCCTCAAAAGGGTAGGCTTCTTTTTCTATAAACTTGGCTTTTATCCCCTTATTATAAATCGCTCGGATTGTTCGCATATAGGAGGCCAATCCGTTCAAAGTATTACTTTCTTTGGATAAATGGAAAGTCTCGAACCTTTTTAGAAAATCATAGTTCACTTCGTTTATTTTTACATCCCGTTTATTTGTGAAATTCTTTAATGCGGCTACGGCATGTTTATAGGTGTCGGCCGTTCCGATCCGGTTTGATTTTCTTAAGCCCAGTTCCAGATCGGCTGCCAACTTAAAAAACGACCTGTATTTACCTTTTCCTACAATGTAATCCTTGACCTGGACCAAGGATAGATAACTGAGTTCCCCTTTCTCATGAAGCCTATTAATTACATCCTGGGCATTTCCCAATTCTTTTAGCAGAAAATTATTCAGATTGCCAACGGATTTTATTCCATCATAGTTCTTTTTGACCTTACTTTTGTTCTGGTCCCAGAATAATTCCGGTATCGATTGTCCTGTAGAAATTCCGGTTGTTTTTCTATAATGGGTAAGGCGCAGAACAATGGGATAGTCACCGTTCTTTTGGGAACGCCTTTTGTCCAAACTAAGGGTTACACTGGTTTTCATCTATTAAAGAGATTAAATTTGCACGCAGAAAAAATATAACTCACACAAATTTAAGGAATTACCCATAAAAATTTGCACGCAATTTGCACGCAAACGGATAGTTATAAACAAATTTAAATGAGTACAAAATTCATTAAATTGTTGAAAATAAAGTATTTATGTTATGATGTGGTGTGGTTTGGAGTCCAAAAACTTGGCTCATAATCAGGTGGTCCCTGGTTCGAGCCCAGGTGGGACCACGGTTTAAATCCATAGCACACTTTTAATTAAGGAGTTATGGATTTTTTATTTTCTAAGGGTACTGGAAGGGGGTTGGTAATCGTTTGGCCACGTTCAATATGGCAATGCGATAAGTAAATCATTATTAACCAATTCAATTATTTTTTCCTCTGAAACGGCTATTTTGCCTCTGATATGGAATTCTTCCATACGGATATATGGACGGCCGATGCCACCGAAATCAGGATAAAGCTTGTAGATTTTGGGCCTGATTGGGCCTTTGATGGCGGGGACGATACGGAACATGAAATAACAATTTCAGATATACAACAAAATACATGGCTATCTCTAGACATCCCTTTTACCGATTTACCCAGACTTACCGCCAGATCTAATATTGCACAGTTCATTTAAGCAGGGCCACCCATGGGTGCCATGACCATTGATGTCGATAATATATATTTCCATAAATAAAAGATAAAATTGACCGTAGACGACAATGTGGTCGTTGATCTTCCGAACACGCAAGACAACCCTTTTGACAACCCACACTATCTCCTATTGAATATAGCTATGGGCGGTAATTTGGGTGGAGATGTTCCACCGGATTTCACCTTTGACACCTTTGAAATTGATTATGTGCGGATTTATCAATACTATTTTTAAAGAGGTACTCAGACGCTACGGGTTTTCCGATACATCATAAACAATCTCATCCGTCCTAAACGGGGCAACAGGCAGACCCGATTCATCGAACAGGTTTCCTATGCTTCCATTTCCGAACATATAGCGAACAAACCTAGGATTTTTAACCTTTTTAGACGTTACGATTAGGGTACTTGTGTCTTTGTCAATTTTCCCGTCGGCGGGATAAAACTTCTTATCTGCCCCGGCGATTTCTAGGGCCTCGATACGTTTTCTCTTTACGACGAGACCTTCACCTACATTGTCGAAAGAGACCTGAATCTTAGCGCCATTGATTTTTTGTTCCTTTACTGTCGCGAACGTATACTTCGGTGTTTCTTTGGCGTAGGTTTCCGCCAAGGCCCAATTGGCCAATCGATTTCCCACCTCCTTTTTATATTTAGGATGGATGTCGTCCACGTCGTCTACCAAATCGGAAATAACTACCATTCCCGACTTCTCAAAGGATGATGCCTTTTGCTGCTGCTCCCGTACGATGGCCGCACTAAAAGGGATGCTATAACCTTGAAAAGGAGCAATCTGCACGTAATAAAATGGAAATTCGTTTTGGAATTTTGCCCTCCATCCTTCAATCATCGTGGTAAAAAGGGTTGAATAGGAATTCGCATTCGGGGTATTCGATTCCCCCTGATACCAGATAGTGCCAGCAATCCTCATTTTTGTGAGGGGATGGATCATGGCATTATAGGTGGTAGCAATATCACGGTCCCAGCCTTCACTGTCATTTAAATTCTGGACTTCGGCCTGTACTTTTTCCAAATCCTTGATTTCGTCATTGGGAATCCAGGTTTCTACAGGAGTTCCTCCCCAGTTTGAGTTGATAAGCCCGACGGGGATGTTCAGTTCTTCGTTCAATTTTCGTCCAAAGAAGTAACCGACCGAACTGAACTTGCGCATACTTTCGGGACCGCATATCTCCCAATGCCCCGTGAGCTCGTCTTGTGGATAATCGGCTGTTGCTTTTTCAACAAAGAAAAACCGGATTTGATCATTTTTGCTGTCCGGCAGGGCCGTCTTGGCATCGATTATGCCTTTGTCCGCGTTATATTCCATGTTCGATTGTCCCGAACAGATCCAAAGTTCACCGATCATAACATCTTCGATAGTAATCCTCTCTTCTTCAGTTAAAACTTGAATACTAAAGGGACCTCCCGCCTTTGGCGTTTTTAGTAGGGCTTCCCATTTTGCTTTATTGCTTGCCGTTGTTCTAAGGGTGTCGCTGTTCCAATCCGTGATAATCTGGATTTTTGAACGTGGGTTGGCCCATCCCCAGAACTTCACTTCTGAATCTTGCTGCAGTAGCATATGGTCGCTAAGAATATCGGGCAACCGCAATGCCGATTGTGCAAAAAAGAGATTGGGAATAAAAAGGAGTATAAAAAGTAGTTTCTTCATTGGTAATAAATTGTATTTGAAAATTTTAAGCCTATTTTTATTTCAGAAGGATTAAAAATGAGGTTGAAGATATAAATAATTCCTATATCATGAGGGTTATAAGGGATATGAATTAATATGAAACTACACATTCCAGTATGCTTTTTGGTGGGTTTAGTTCTTTCATGCAATCAAACCAAGGAAGCTAAAAACACCGTTCTCGATTCCCTTTCGGTTTCAGCGCTTTCCGGCCAAGCATTGGCCCATATTCATTGCGCAAGCTGCCATTCGTTCGTAAGTCCCGAAACTTTATCGAAACCAATTTGGGAAAATGATGTTTTGCCCGCCATGGGCAATCGATTGGGCATCTTCAATGGTGAACATCAGCCCGATAGTATCTTTGGCTCTTTCCGAAATGCATCTATTGTTAAAAAGGCGAACGTCTTTCCCGAAAAACCGATGTTGGCCAGGGAGGATTGGACGAAGATAGTTTCCTATTATGTGGATAACGCCCCGGATACCATCCTTCCCCCGAAACGCATTACCACAATTAAAAAAGGCTTGAGGCATTTCAAGTATACCGAGGCTTCATTTGTAAACGGCCCACCGCTGACGGCCATGGTCAAAATTCTTCCTGATAAAAGGGGGCTTGTATTCAGCGACAGCAAACGCAACCGCAATAGGTTGACCTTTTTGACCCCTAATCTCGAAAAAGAGGGGGATTTTCCTTTCGCGAACACCCCAATCCAGTATCATGAAAATGCCGATACGGTCTACTTGACCACCATTGGGAAAAATGTTTTTCCCAACGACCTGTCCGACGGCGCACTCCAAAAATTTAGATTGGACGAAATTGTAAAAAATTCAACAGCTGGAAAAATGCTGATTCCGAAGCTACAGCGTCCGGTAAATATGGCGTATGGGGACCTAAACCGAGATGGATTTGAAGATGTCGTCGCTTGCGAATATGGCGACCTTACGGGGAAACTTAGCTGGCACGAAAATTTAGGGGACGGGACCTATACCGCCCATATTTTAAAAAGCAAGCCCGGTGCCATTAAAGCGATTATTAAGGATTATAATGCGGATGGCCACAACGATATATTTGTGCTGATGGCCCAGGGCGACGAGGGTCTTTTTTATTTTCAAAATTCGGGAAATGGTGTTTTTGAGGAAAAACGGCTGCTGAGCTTCTCACCGCTAAACGGCAGCCAATATTTTGAACTTGCCGATTTTAATGGGGATGGGTTCGACGATATTCTTTACGTCTGTGGAGATAATGCGGATAAAACCCCGATATTGAAAGCGTATCACGGCGTATATATTTTTCTCAATGACGGGAAACTGAATTTTGAGCAATCCTATTTCTACCATCAGAACGGGGCCTATAAAGCCCTGCCGAGGGACTATGATATGGATGGGGATTTGGACATAGCTACAATTTCCTTTTTTCCCGATTATACCAATTCGCCCGAAGAAAGCTTTGTGTATCTTGAGAATAAAGGGAATTCAAATTTTGATGCCTACACGTTCGCCGAATCGACCAAAGGACGATGGATCGTTATGGATGCGGGCGATATCGATGGGGACGGCGATATCGATTTGGCGCTCGGGTCGTTCGTGCAATTTTTGGCAAAGGGAGATACTACCGGACTCAGTAAAAAGTGGTTGACCGACAGTCCTTCTGTTATCCTACTTGAGAATACGCTGCGATAAAATTGTTGAATCAATATTGAATTTATCTTAAGTTATTCTTTTACCTACTATTCGCACATTTTGCGCCCTAATTTTGTCTTTTTCTCGCACCGTAATTATGACTATGCTGCTCCAAAAATCCTTCATCAGAACACAAAAGCAAAAAATCTCGGTTCCAAACAACAACTCGAGATGAGTTCACTTGCCGAACTTCAACTATCCTAACTTTTTGACCCCTAATTCCGGCTTAACACCAATATCCGGTCAAAATACCACGCAAACCCTGTAAAATAGCAGAAGCAAATTACCTTTTTATTCGGTTAATTTGTTTGAATATAGTGCCGCTATGCCCATAATGGTCAACGAAAACCAACCACAAAGCCTTAGTATAGATGAAAAATCCGAACCCTTTTTTCCTCTTTGCCATCATCACAGTTATATCCCTATCCTGTACCCATACCGAGAAGGAAACGGACTCCGTTGCGGCAATGCCCGTTTATGATGATGTGCCTTACCTTCAGGATTATGCCATCAAATACGATTGTGAAGACGAAAACACCACCCTATCCAAAGTTTTTATGGATAGAAATGGCGTAATCCAGGTCGCATCGTCCGAAGGTATTCTTCGTACGCACGACGGCCAGTTTTTATATCCCGGTCAGTTGGTCAAAGACAAAACCTACCGGCCACTTACCGATAAAAATGTCAAGGGAATGTGCGTTTACCAAGAGCAATTTGTCTACGTCGACGATACCGCGGTTTTTAGCAATGCGTGGGCCGGCACCCTTTATCTTAAGCACGATTTGCCAAAAGCATATATGGTTACTTCTGGTGAGGGTTTCGATTTTATGATAAGCGATGGTGCCTCACTTGAGTTTTTGTCAAAATCAAAGGTTACATGGAACGGGGAATTGATGGACGATACCATAAAAGATATTCTTTATGATAAGACCGGCAAGAAATTTTGGGTCTTGGGCGAAAAATCAGTGGCGAACTTTGACACGGTCACGAATGAATTTAAAACTACGATGCAAGGAGATGCTTTTACCGCGTTTGCATTTAACAACAGCGATTTGATCATAGGCACAAGTTCGGGCTATTTGGTTGTGGATTCGTCTTCGGGAAAGCAAATCGGCGATAGGCATATCGAACTCCCTGCCACGGAAATTACCGATGTGGAAACGATCGACGGCCAATTGTGGTTCGGCTCGACCCAAGGCGCGTTCAAACTGCGGGAAGATGGCATCGATTATTACTACGGCAAACGCTGGTTGCCCAGCAACAGGGTCGAACATATTTCAAAAGGTACCGATGGTTCCATATTGATATTGACAAATAACGGCCTGGGCCAGATCGTATTTGAGAAAATGACCCTGTTTGATAAAGCCCAATACTACGAGAAACAGGTGCGCGACAGGCATATCCGTTATGGCTTCAACGCCTCGTTGGTAGATTTGGACAATGGGGACATTGATTCCGGAAGGCTTTCAGATTCCGATAATGATGGACTTTGGACGACCATGTACCTTGCCGGAGAAGTTTTTCGGTATGCAGTTACCGGATCTGAGGAAGCCCTGCAAAACTGTCGGGAATCGATGGATGCCATGGAGCGTTTGTTTAGTATCAACCCTGTTCCTGGATTCCCGTCCCGATCGTTCGATCGCAGCGGCTATATCGATGTGCTGCACGACCCAGAGCGGTGGCAAAACAGCTCGGATCCAGAGTGGGACTGGAAGGCGACTACCAGCAGTGACGAGGCCATTGGCCATATTTTCGCTTATGGAGCCATGGCCGAACTGATGGACAACGAGTTGAAAGATCGCGCGATTATTCTTATAGATACTTTGATGAGCCATGTCGTTCGGAACGATTTGTACATGGTCGATTATGATGGCAAACCGACCACCTGGGGCCGATGGAACCCCGAGTATGTCAACTCAAGACCGAAAATGGTCGGGGACCGCAAAATAAATTCCTCGAATATTATCGGAATGCTTCAGACCGCGTACCATTTTACGGGCAAAGAGAAATACAAGGAAAAAGCCTTTGACCTGATGGAGAATCACGGGTATCTCGAAAACTTGATGTACCCTATGGCTAAAGTAGCGAATGCACCTGATGATGCCGATGACTGGAGCAAAATGTTGTCCGAATCCTGGAACCATTCCGATGATGAAATGTATTTTGTGGGCTATTGGGGATTGTACAACTATGCCTTTAACGACACCCTGAAAGCTAAATATAAAAAGGCGATTATCGACCATTGGGAAATCGAGCGCCCCGAAAAGGAAGGTTTATGGAATATCATGACCGCACTCACCGGCACCCCCGAATTTGATTTGGACGAAGCCGTATGGTATCTTCGGGAACATCCTATGGACTTGATAACTTGGGACATTGAGAACAGCCATCGAAAGGACATTGTAATGATAGCCCCGAACTTCAGGGAGCAGACCACCCGCGAAGTACTGCCCCCCGACGAAAGGCGTATTCAGCGGCACAACGCCAACATGTTCCAATTGGATAAGTTAGGCGGTGATGGCACTGAAGAATATTCTGCTGGGGATATCTGGTTGTTGCCCTATTGGATGGGGCGGTATTTGGGAGTTATTGGAGGGCCGGTGCACGAAGGTAAAGCCCGCAAAGCGATGTAGTCGAAATCATTTTCATCCTATCGGCACTGATTAAGAGTAGGGTATCAACTAAAATCATGCCAATACTCCACTATTTTCTTGCGTAAAAAACCAACACTACGTTCGAGCTGTTCCATGCCGTCTACCCCATCTTCGATACTGATCCAGCCATCGAAGCCTACCCGATGCAACTCCTTAAATATGGCATCGTAATCGTTGAGGCCTTTTCCTATTTCGCCATGGCGCAAGCGTTGGGCATAGCCGACGGCCCCGCCCTCTTCCTTTCTTAGATCTTCGATGGTTCCTTCGATAAGGTAACGGTCACTGGCGTGCATAGTGACTACGCGGTCGGAGACCCGATAGAGTAGTTCCAAGGGGTCTTCGCCCGCCAAAAAAGTATTGCTCGGATCGTAATTGACCCCGAAATTGGGGTGGTCGATTCGATTGACCAAGCGACAAAAAACATCCATTTTCTGGGCAAATTCCGGATATTCCCAAAAATCGTCCTTGTAATGGTTTTCCAATATTAGGGTGATACCCAATTTTTCCGCTTTGGGCAGACAGGTCTCGATACACTCCGCCGCCAAGGATATGCCCTCGTCCATGGTCAGCTGTGGGCGCCTTTGTCCCGAGAGCACCCTGCAATACGAACCGCCCAAACTATGGGTCATCTCGATCCAATGCATCTGCTTTTCGATTTCTTTTTGGCGGTAGGCCTTATCGGGATGGGTAAAATCAGGGGAGCAACAGAGCATGGGAATGACCTTTCCGCCATCTTCCACCTGTTGACGAAAGCCGGTCCATTGCGAACGGTCTGCCATTTCCAAAAAACCTGCGTACCATTCTAGACCATCGACCTCCAAACCACAGGCCAAATCAATCCATTCGGTAAGTTTCATCGTACCGTCTTTGCAGAGCGCCTGCATAAAGGCTTTGGGGAATACGGCTAGTTTTGGCATATTTTGTTATTTACTCTCTTTCATGCGACCCCTCCCATTTCTTGGGAAGATTCCGGCCGATAAGGGGAAATTGTTCCAGTTCAATTACTTGAGCACTCACTGGCCCGCATTCGTCAGAAAGCAGATAAACGGCAGCGGCCGCAATCTCCTCCGGCGAAAAAATACGTTGCGCAGGGGCAAAGATGTCCGGTAGGTCTTTGTACCAGTCCTCGCGCATGCCCTGTTGCTTTTTGTCAACTACTTCCCGTTCCGTCAGCACCCAACCTGGGTTGATCTGGTTTACGCGCACGCCGTTTTCACGAAACAGCGTATCCCCCAGGTTACGGCTCATGGTCATCAGTGCGCCCTTTGACATACTATAGGCCAGCAAGTCGGGTTCGCCGCACCAGGCATTGATAGAGCCGATGTTCAATACGTTGCCTCGGGTTTCTGCCAAATGGGGCAGGGCGGCTCGGATCAGGGCAAGGGGTGCGATGGTATTGACAGCGAGCATGCGCTGTAGAAACGCGCTATCGGTGGTCGCTATATTCGATGACGATACCATAGCGGCATTATTGACCACGGCATCCAGCTTTCCGAATTTCTTGAGGGCGATCTTTACCAATTGTTCCGGGGCATCCGGATCGGTAATGTCGATGGTGTGGTGTAACGCATTTTCGAAGCCCAATTCTTTGACCAAGGTATGACCCTTGGACTCGTCAAGGCCGTTGACCACAACTTTGGCGCCTTCCGCAACGCAACGCATGGCAATCGCACGACCGATGCCCGTATATCCACCGGTTATCAATATTAATTTTTGTTGTAGACGCATAACTTCTTGTTCAATAGAATTGAAGGTGACTCAGCCTCGGAAAGTGCATCCAGACAATCAAGATGCACGAAGAATCAAGACCTAAGAACCAAGAGCCAAGAACAATCTAGTTTCTAGGCTCTTGAAGCCCCGAAACTTCGGGGGTCAAGTTTCAGATACCTTGATGGCTCTGACGAGGTGGTTCATTCCGGTTTTAAAATGCTTTTTACCACTTTGCCCGAATGCATTTCCTCAAAAGCATCATGCCAATCGGAGAGCCCCCAAACGCCTCCTATTATGGGCTTGACATCCAATTGGCCCGAAGCCAAAAGTGATAGTACTTTTTCCCATATCGGCCAATTATGGCTAAAACTTCCTTGAAGGGTAACATTCTTCTGTACCAGGGCATCCAATGAAAAATTCAAAGGCTTCGGACCCCAGCCTACTTTGGTGATATGGCCTTTGGGTCGCACCAGTTGCAGTGCGGTTTGCAAAGCGGCACTGGCACCGGTAGCATCGATTATACAATCCCCCCCAAGTCCATCTTGTTTGTTTGCCCATTCCGTTGCATCCCGTACAATCGGGTCACATCCGTATTGTCGGGCGATTTCGAGTCTGGTACGATCGGCCTCGAGCCCCACAATAGCGACCTCGGCCCCGCACAATCTGGCCATGGCCGCGCAGAGAATACCGATTGTTCCCGGTCCGAGTACGATTACACGGTCGCCAGGTGCAATCTTGGAATTCACGACCACGGCGTTATAGGCCACGGAACAAGGTTCGGTCAAACAGGCCTGTTCAAAGGGCAGGTTTTCGGGTACCCTATGAAGGCATCGGGCCGGTACCCTTACATAACGGGTCATGGCACCGTCGACCCCGTAGCCGAATCCCTTTCTAGAGGCATCCAGATTATAGAGTCCCTGTCTTGTAAGCGGACTGTTGGGGTCGATGACCGCCGCGGTCTCGCTGACGACCCGGTCGCCTTCCTGCCATCCGTTAACCCGTTTTCCCAATTCGACGATATGGCCCCCGAATTCATGGCCAAGTACGACCGGATAGTTCACGGGCCAGCTATGGTCGGCGGTCCATTGGTGAAGATCGCTACCACAGACCCCTACGTTGGCGACTTCCAAGAGAACGTCTTCTTCTCCGATGGAAGGTCTGTCGATTTCACGGAGTTCCACACTCCCTGATTTGGGGGCGAAGTTTACTACGGCTGTGGGTTTCATAGTTTATTTTTTATTTTGCAAAATGACCATTTTCAAGAATTGGTGGGAATTAGTGTCAAGTGTAGACACGAATTGTGACTAATTTTTAACTCATAACTCACCAGCTTCCTTCATCCTATTTTGAAACCTCTCCATACGCATGAATTTTTTCACAGATCAGACGTAAGGAAGCCTCCAGATCGCCATCGGCGGTCTTAAAGGCATCGGCGTCTATCGTCAACGGCGCACCTAAGACCACCATCGGCGCCCCATATTCCGGACAGCAAATGGCCTGCTCCAAGGTCAACCCACCAACCGCTTGTACGGGAACATTTACTGCTTGTACCACTTCCCGAAGTTCATCTAGCGGGCTAGGCATTCGTAGTCCTTGTGCGGCTATTCCGCGTCGTTCGTCGTAGCCGATATGGTGGATCACGTAATCACAGCCGAGAGTCTCGAGCCATTTGGCACCTTCGATACGATCTTCACAGCCTAGATTGTCGCCCATCACCTTTATTCCGTAATCCTTTCCTGCCTCCACCACGACCTTTATGGTCTCCTCGTGGGCCCGTGCCATGACGACCACGTGGGTCGCTCCGGCCTTGGCCATCATTTCCGCTTCCAGATAGCCCCCGTCCATGGTTTTTAGATCGGCCACTATTGGCACACTAGGGAAGGCCTCCCGTAATTTTCGCACCCCGTGCAGGCCTTCCGCCAAAATAAGCGGCGTTCCGGCTTCAAGCCAGTCCACCCCTGCACGTATGGCCAGGGCTGCGGTTTCCAAGGCCTCGTCAATGTTTGTTAAATCGAGAGAGATCTGTACGATTGGTTTCATAGGTTTATGCTTGAATTATAAATATAAGGATTTTTTGGTTTTTATCGAGTTTTTGGGGATTGCCGCAATAGCCACACATCGGTGACCCGTGATTGTTTTCTCCAGTTCAAATGCTCTTCATCCGGTTTGTCGAAAGTTATTTTTAGTTTCCCGTCCATTATCAAATCCTTGGGTAGCGGAAATTCCTTGAATTGCTCGTATCCCTTTTCATATTTCGTCGGTTTTAGTCGCTGTCCGTTCGCTCGCAATAGCGCTTCCCCATATCCCGAAACCCGTATCAAATAATCTGCTTCGGGGTCAAGTTCGTCGTATTCCAAGGTCGGCGTAAATTGGAAAAGTTGTGTGGACAGCCGTTTTCTGCTTAAACCGTCGTTTTCCCACAAATAATCGATAGCATCGTCGGTTTTCGAAGTTACGTGCTTGGCATCGGCACTTGAAATATTATCATAAAAGCTGCCTTGTCCAAGCGACGCATAGGTTCTTATAAATTCGAGCCTGCCCAATTTCTCTTTCTCTGTTTTGAATTCCCTGATTTTTTTGAATTCGTCTTCCAACCACCATTTGTTGTTCAAAGGATAATCGATAAAATCTAGAATAGCTCCTCTTTCCGGACTTTTCGCGCCATATTTTGCTACGCCGGTTTGTGCCCCTATCGAATGGAATAGTTTTTCGGCATATTGAAAAACCTTTGTTTTGAGGGATGATGCCACGGGCTTCCGGTCAGCTTGAAGCAGGCGTGTTAAAGCATGGTCCATCGCTTTGTCCGCTCCTATATTGTCCGCATCGGCAAGCATCTGGTAGGCCTGCTGTTCCAGATTTTTCTCGTAGGCAAGACGGGTTTGAACGTACGCATCGTAATAGGCCCGCATGACCAGTTGTTGCCACCTCCAGTTATCCTGAAGTTGAGGATTTTCCGCTTCCAGCTTTTCCCAGAGCGTCAAGGTTTCTTCGATGGTTTCGTTCTCCGATATCGGACCGTCCCAGTTTTGTTCCAAATCGAATATGCCGTCCGCTGAAGCCTTCGCGACTTCCGGACCGAAAAAAAAGTGGCAGTATTCCGTCACAATATCCCCAACATTTTTATTCGGATCCCACCCCAGTTGGCTCCACACCACCTTGTTAATGTCATCGTGGGAACCGTCGGAATAGGTGATAAAACCATCGGTAATCGGAACGTCCCGACGAAAAAGTTCCGTGTAGCGAAAAGGCTGCGGATTGCAGGGTTCGCGCCCCAAGGTCAGCGCAAAGGCCTGATCCCAATTTTCTACGGGATAATGACAGCGCACGGTATGGGTGATATCGGGATAAAAACGGTATTTGTATTTCTTGGGAAGACGGTCTCGTTCATACTGTAAAGGAGGACTGCTGGGCCCATTGACCAATCCCGTAAGCCAATCTGGGCTATTCTCTTCCAAATACTTAAAAAAATAATCAGTCTTTTCCTTGTTAAAGCCTTGCAGAGAGACCCAGATTCCAGCATCCGGATGGTACTTTTTAAGTAGAACCGAAAGGGATTTTAAATACGGAATCAATTCGGAGGGATGATTGTCTCCCGGATCGCCGCCCGGCACGAAAACCCCATCCAATCTGGGACAGCGGGCGTAAAAAGCCTCTTGCTTGCGAAGTCCTTCTTCGCTGGCATTTTTTTGGGTCAAATCTTCAGGGGCTGGGGTCCAGGCCCAGTAATCGGTATCGTATTTGGCGCATATTTTACTCAGTTGGATTTCCATTTCCTGCGGATCGACCTTAAAATGGACGCTCGAGCCGGGATCTTGAAAGGGAATGTTCTCAAAGCTATTGGCCCCAAACAGCACCTGTTCCCGAAAATGTTGGTCGAACTGGTCGACCGTCCAAGCATCCCATGAATTGGCGGTATCTCGATAACCGAACTGGTGGCCTCGAAGGGCATATTTGGGCGATTCGGAGGTGTCCACATCCTCGGAAATGGATAACTGACCCCGTTGCATGTAGGCGGTACGTAAAAACTTGCCGATACCGTACAAAACCCCTCTTTTGTCAGCCCCGATAATCCAAAGCACATCTTTGCCGTTTTTACGTTCGTGTACGAAACGGTACCCTTCCTTTTGATATTCGGGATGCGTATTGATTCGGGCAGGCACAGACCTCCCGTACAGTTCGCTTTCCCCGCTTATGGCTATGGCGATTATGGTATCCGTATCCCAAACATCGGCGCGGTCGAACTTTAGGCCTGTCCGTTTCCCGATTTCCTCCGAAAAAATGGTCTCCGTAGTGTTTTGGAAAGTTTCTTCCCATGCTGGCGAAATGAGTAGGCTGGCTTGGGATAAGTCCAAACTAACCCCACGTTTCCCGTTACAGGATAGGAACAAAACCGTTAAAAACAACTCTAACAATTTCCTGTTCATGAATCTAGATCCTCCTTTTAAAAAAATTACCCGAGTCTCCCCGGGTAATTTTAAGCTAACTCAACTAAAAATAATAGCAAATAGAATAACCCCCTGTTATTCGACCATTATATGTTTTGACCCATAATCATCGGAACCCCGTATTTTCCATTTTTTAGTTCCGAAATTCCGGGGAGAATTTCGCCCCTCTGCTGCGCTCGGGATACCGTTTTTGGGATTTTTCAGAAATTTGGTATCTCATCACCAAGGCGCCGTAACGCCCTGTAAAACCCAAGGCTTGGACCACGGCGTGTCGTTCTCAACATATCCGGGCACGTCATCGGTATATTCTGTCGTTTGAAGGCTTTCCAAAGCGGCATTATAATTTTCGCGGTTAAAATTGCGATCGTTGTCCGGGTACACGAAACGGACAGGAATAACATCGGATTTGGCAAAAGGGCCGGGCTTAAGATCGGGCAGGCCCGTTCTTCGCCAATCCATATACGATTCAGAGGCGGAGGAGAAGTTCGCGATCCATTTCTGTTCCATTACCTGTTCCGGCGAGCCATCGAAGGCCACTCCGTCATTGTCCATATAATCCGCTGCAAGTTCGCCTATGCCCCAGGCATCGAACGAAGCTTGTATGCCGTTGTTGTAATTTTCCTCCGCATCAGGTCCCCATCCTTTTAATGCTGCCTCGGCCCTTAAGAAAGAGACTTCGGCATAGGTTAAAATGCGGGCTTTTAGGTTCGGGCCTTCCACTTCGTTGAATTGGGCGTTCATTTCGGAAACATGTACGTTGTCGCCCCCTTGCGTCGGTTGCGGGTTTAGGTTATATGTGTATGGCTCGGTACCTTGATTCGATACCGGAATGCCTACATAGACCGAACTGGTATCTATCATCGTCAAGCCGTTTAACCGGTCTTGAAACCAGGTTTCAGGAGTATAAATCGTAAAATTGTCGGCCAAGCTATCCGAGTTGATATAGCGAACCCCGTTGACCAAGACGTCGACTCCACCTCCAGGAACTTCTGCCGGGGCGACCACTTTAATGGGAATGGCTACGGGGGCGAACCAAACCTCCCTCCTAGGATCATTCAGCCCGTCCAATACGTTGACCAGGGTTTGGCAGGGCTTTACCCGGGTAAAATTTGAGGGGGTACCACTTTTGCCGTTGCTCGGTTGTGAATCGTCGGGACTCACACCAACATAGGGTACGGCTAGTTCTTCATCAACACTGGCGATTAAGGGCTTGGCCAAGGTTTTTTGAACGCCGGCACTTGCAAATGAAGGATCTTTTTCCGAAAGCCGCATATAGTAGCGCAGGGTCAGCGAATTGGCATATTTGATCCATTTTTCGGAATCCCCTTGAAAATAAATATCCTGTGAGGAAATAAACGGCTCAAGTTGACCTTGGTTACCCGATAAAAGGGCAGAAGCTGCTTCGAAATCGGCAATTATCCCCTTATAAATGGTTTCTTGCGCATCGTATTTCGGCAGATTGATATCGGTATCGCCCCGTAAGGCCTCGGAATAGGGTACATCTCCATAAAAATCGGTCAATAGGCCAAATAAATGGGCCTTCATAATCATAGCCACAGCCTGATGGAATTTCATGTCGAGTTCCAACGAACGGGTGTAGGCGAGATCGGCAGTTCGTAGATTGTTGTAATAGGTTTCCCAGCCACTGCCCTCCCAATCATATTCGTTGTTGCCCCAAGAATCTTTCTGCACGTACTGCACAAAAGCGGCCAAGGGTTCGGCATAGCCCTTTTCGCCAACGTCCTTGGCGGTTTTGGCCATTACCTCCGCAAGCAGAAAACTTGGGTTGGCTTCCTCTAAATTGACTCCGTTGGGGTTTTTGTTGATTTCGGTAATATCATTGTCGCAGGATAATGCCAAAAAGAAGGACACTGCCAAGACTGTCCCTATTAATTTTTTTATAGTTCTCATAGTCATAATTGTATTGCGTTGTATGTTAGGTCTCATTTAGAAACTAAGGTTGACCTTGAAACCGATGGGAATGGCAAAAGGGTTTACATTGAAACGTTCGATGCCTTGCTTAAACTGAATACCGCTTCTGCCCTGGGTTTCCGATTCGGGTTGAAAGGCCATTTCTGGATCGATACCTATACCGGCCTTCGTCCAAAGTATCAGGTTTCTACTGAATAGCGAAATCGTCATGTTCTGAATTCCGATCTGCCTTAGGCTTTGCGATGGCAACGCATAGGACAATGATATTTCACGAAGCTTTACGAAATCGGAATCAAAAAGGGACGTCCGCGTAAAATCCCACCCATAATGATCTTGATACCGGGTATAGGCCGTACCTGGCCCGCCCAGGTTTTCGGTGGTCACCACAAAATTTCCGTTGTCGTCGTACTCTCCTTGCACCCCAGGCATAAAGACCCCGTCGCTCAGGGTAATGCCCCCATCGTCGACCGGAAAGCCCCCTTCTTCGGCGGTAGGCCCACCGACCAGTACGTAGAATTCGCCATCCTCTGTTAAAAATTCACCTTCATTTTCCTTTAAATAGGTAGGAAGATCGCCTACATCGTTAAAGTTGTGCAATTTATCGAGCCAGCGCTGGGTATGCATATCAGACTCCCCATACCGGTGGGTCTGTGAAACGAACTGCCCGCCTTTGCGCCAATCGAAGTTCATGGAAAGCGACCAGTTTTTATAAGATACCGAAGTAGTCATACCCAATATGAAATCAGGATTAAAGTTGCCGATAACGGGGGCGACCCGGTTTCCGTCTTCGTCTTCCAACGTGCTATCACTGTTTTCAAAACCTTCGTCATCTATGATGGGCCAACCGTCATAGGGTGAATTAGGGTCTTCTACCCGTACCAGTTTGCGGTCGACAATGTTCCCGATCTCTTCACCAAGCCAGGTAATGGCGCCACCCTTGGCATCGGTCCATAAGGTTATCGAATTCATGCCGTCGGCCAATTCTACCACTTTCGTGCGGTTTTTGGTAAAGACAAAGCCCATATCCCAATTCCAATCGTTACTGGCCACAATGGTACCGTTTAGCCCGGCTTCTACACCTTTGCTCGAAAGCAGGCCGGCATTGATAAATTTAGTTTCGTAACCCGAAGAAATCGGGTTGTTTACAGGAAATATCTGATCCCGGTTGTCACTTTCGTAGTAGGTAGCGTCCAAACGCAGGCGATTGCCGAAGAAGGCCAAATCGGCACCTACTTCCCAAGAATTTTGTGATTCAGGCTTTAACTCGGCATTCAAAAGATTGCCGGGTACCGAAAGCAGTGAGGCATTTCCCCAAGCACCACCACTATTGAGAATGGGTTGCAGATTATAGGGGTCGGTATCGTTGCCCACCTCCGCGTAGCCGGCCCTAAGCTTGACCAATGACACTTTATTACCCATATTGAACGTGTTGTTCAATAAAAGGCTTCCCGATATCGAAGGATAAAAATAAGAGTTGTTGCTATCGGGCAAGGTACTTGACCAATCGTTTCTGCCAGTGACATCCAAATAGAACATATCCTTAAAACCGATGCTCGCCAAACCGTATAAACTGTTTACCTTTTTTTCCTGTTGGCTAGATCTGAAGTCTAGATTGCTCGCTGCAATATTGGTCAACGTAAATAGATTAGGCGTTAAAAGTCCTTGTCCCCTATTTTTGGTAGCGTTACTTACAGTGGAAGCGTCAAATTTTCGTTGGTTGCCGCCAACCGACACGCTAAAGTCCCAATCATCGAATTTCTTGTCATAGGTCAGCAAAAAATCGACATTGATTTCTTTGCGGAAGAGATCGGTAATGCCATAGGCTCCGTTGATTTCATTGGTGTAGCCGTTGGATATTTTGGTCTCCCGCTGTTCGTTGATTTCGTCAAAATTATAGCGTACCATGGCTGAGAAATCGTCGGTAATCTTCCAATCACCCCTTACGTTGCCGTAAAAACGGTTTCTTACAAACCCATTATTTACCTCATTGGCCAAGAAATAGGGATTGTTCCATTCGGTCTCGGTGGGATCATCCCCAAACTCAAACGGCGAGTTTTGAAAAAGGCCCTCATATCCTGGCAACCAGTATTGTTTAAGGTCCCGAACATCGATATGGGGCGCGAGTTCGTACATCGCCTGTATGGGGTTGGCGCCCCGGTTTCCGGCCGGCCGGTTGTCCGAATAGGTCTTGGTATAATTCAAACTGGAGCTTACAGAGATAGCGCTGTTCAGATTTATTGATGAATTCAGGTTGATGCTATGCTTGTTCAGGTCGGTGTTCGGGATAAATCCTTTATTCTTCAGATTATTGTACGAAAGACGATAATTAATCTTTTCGGTATTGTCTTGTATCGAGATATTATTGGCCGTGGTAACGGCGGTATTGAAAAAGTTTCGCGCATTGTTATGGGAACGGAGCTCGCGGGCCACGGGTATTCCACTTTCCAATTCCTGGGCCGTATAGGGCCAATGTATGGCCTTGATGCCTTGATTTAGGGCGGGTCCGGCCCAGGCGGAAGCGGTCTCGCTGATCTGAATCGCACCGTAGGGGTTTGTAGGGAAGTTATCCGGGGTGTAGGGCCGCGAACCGGCAGCATATTTGGTATGGGTGTCCAAGTAAAGATAAGGAATATCAAAAACGGTACTGGAATTTACGGTTACACCCAATCCTTTGCGTGATTTACCGGATTTGGTTGTTATCAGAACAACCCCATTACCGGCCCTTGATCCATAGAGGGCTGCGGCGCTGGCTCCTTTTAATACGGTCATACTTGCGATATCGTCGGTATTGATGTCCGAAATGGCGTTACCATAATCGACCCGGTTGTCCGATCCAACGCCTCCCACATTATTCAAGGTGTTAAAAATAGGCACGCCGTCGACAACAAATAGGGGTTGGTTGTCGCCAGAAAGTGAGGTAGAACCTCTAATTACCATACTTACCGAAGCACCGGCAGCCCCCGTGGAGTTGATGGCCACCCCCGATACTTTCCCCGAAAGGGCGTTCAAAGCGTTCTCTTGGGGAACGTTGTCAATAGCATCCCCACCCACCTCGCTTACGGCATAACCTAGAGATTTTTTATCCCTTGAAATACCTAATGCCGTTACCACGACCTCGTCCAGTTCTTGTGATGAATCCTCAAGAACAACGTCGATGGTCGAGCGATTGCCTACCACTATTTCTTGGGTTGACATCCCCAAATATGAAAATACCAGTACCGCTGAGTTGTTCGGCACCGAAATGCTGTAGTTTCCATCGAAATCGGAAGTTACCCCTGTAACAGTTTCTTTTAGTAAGACCGTTACCCCGGGCAATACTTCTCCTGTATTGTCTTTGATCACTCCGGTAACTTCTTGTTGGGCAGATAAAGTGCCAATGACCATGCTGAAGAAAAAGAGCGTCAAAAATGGCAAGTTTCTTTTTTTCATAAGGCTGTTAGTTTTGATTAAGCAGTTAGTGCTGTTCAAAGCTATGTTAAAAATTTTGGGAAAACATACAGTATATTATTAGTTATAGGTGATATTTTGTCCCTGAACCTATCTTTTGTTTTTAAATGTAACTTTTAGGTTAAAATAGTGTTAGCACGGTATACTGTTGAATGCAAACCGTTTTTGGTTGTTGCAACGAACTCTTTATACGGTAAGAGGATATGATTTCTTGCTACCGATGAATTTTTACCTTAATTATAGGTTACCGGAAGTCAACGTAAGATTTGGGTTGATATTCCATGCAAAGGCAATAAGATTTACTATGCGATTTAGTGGTAATTCGGTTTAATTTGTACTAATCAGTAGACCATTGACAATTGCGAAAGACAGGAAAAAGATTTAAACCTTATTGGTTTAGGTTTTTATTTTCTGCAACTGCAACTGCAACTGCAACTGCAACTGCAACTGCAACCAAAAACAAACCATGTTATCCGGAATCGATTATTTTATAGTTATAGCGTATATCGTCGGTATGCTTTTGCTAGGGCTTTATTTTAAAAAATTCGTAAGCAGTTCCGAAGATTATTTTCTAGGTGGTAAAAGCTTGCCCTTTTGGGCCATCGGGATGTCGATTGTGGTTTCCGATATCGGCGCGTTGGATTTTGTAGGAGTCTCGGGACAAGCATATCGTTACGGAATTGCGGTCGGTAATTTTGATTGGGTGGGTTCCGTTCCGGCTATGTTGCTGGCGGCCTTCATTTTTATTCCCTATTTCTGGCGGGGAGGTATGTACACCATCCCCGAATACCTGGGAAGAAGGTATAATAAATCGGTACGCACCATCGCTTCCGCAACTTGGATTCTTTTCTTTGCTCTTGACCTGGGCGTACTTTTCTGGGCCAGCGCCGTGCTTTTGAACGTATTGATGGGCTGGCCGATCTGGATATCGATTTTGTCCACTGCGGGAGTTGTAGGTTTATATACTTACTTCGGGGGAATCACAGCGGTAATCATGACCGACGTCGTACAAATGATTATTATGTTCATCGGTGGGTTTGCCTTGGTATTTCTTAGTCTCGATGCCGTCGGTGGATGGGAAAACATGGTAGAAAAAATTGGCACAATGGGCCCGGAATATCAAAGCCATTTTGACATTATTCGACCTATTGATACCAAATCGCCCTTTCCGTGGACCGGAATTTTATTCGGACTAACCTTTGTCATGGCCAACGCCTATATGATCGGCAACCAGTCTATCGTGCAACGTTGCCTCACGGCCAAGAACGAATGGCACGCCAAAGCCAGTATGATCTTTGGTTCGGCCTTGAAAATGTTTATTCCCATCTTGGTTTTGTTCCCTGGTCTTATGGCTGTTGTTGTGCACCCCGATTTGGCCGATGGAGATCAAGCCCTACCGATGATGATCAAAACCATATTGCCACCGGGTTTGGTAGGCCTGATGTTCGCCGCTTTTTTCGCAGGCCTGATGTCAAGCGTCGATTCTTTGCTGAATTCCACCGCTACTTTATTTACAAAGGATATCTATGAGCCTTTCATTAAAAAGAACGCCGATGATCGACATTATTTAAAGGTGGGGCAGATAACCACTTTAGTATTATTGGGTCTTGGAGTCGCCACGGCACCGATAAGCAGTGATTTCCCGGGGATTTACGTTGCCATACAGACGTTTATGTCCTATTTTCAAGGGCCTTTGTTTGCCATTCTTTTATTGGGAATTTTTTGGAAACGCAGTACCCAATGGGGCGGACTTTCGGCTTTGGTCATAGGTATCGGCTTTGCCATTTTTCTCAATGTGTTCAAGGCAGGGTTCTTTACCATAGAAGATCCCTTTCTCTATATTTCGTGGTGGTCGTTTTTATTGGCCTTTATCGTAAACGTAGTTGTAAGCCTATTGACCAAAAAACACACGAAGGCAGAACTGGATGGCTTGGTGTTCAGCTCAAAAATTGTGACCAAAAACAAAACCTTGTGATATGTTGAATTTCGATTGGCTTTCGGGAATTTCCACAGAAACGGCAAAACTGATATTTTTTGGGCTCTATTTTGTTATAGGCGCACTGGTTCTCATACTGCCAAACGACTATGTCTACGAAGGCATTGCTAAAGAGGATCGCCACTGGTGGAACAATTTAAAACTTTGGTCATTGGCGGTGCTGGCTGTCTTGGCGAGCGTGTATTACCAATTTTGAATTTAAATGATTATGAACGAAGCAGAGCGAACGGGCAAAATTAAAACGGCGGAAATAAACCGAGCCTTGGGGGTTTTTATATTCCTTTTCGGAATCATCATAACCTTTGCTATGGTCTTTACCGAAACCTTCATTCAACAAATGACCGATATGGTGGCTGGTCTGGTCTTGATGACCATAGGCGGCGGCATGTTATGGAAGGCGACACATACATTGAAAAAACATAAGCCCGAAGAAGCAAATTAGGGCATGTTAGTACCAAATGGAAATCAAAAGTTTTAGGATTTTTAAGCGGTTTTCGGCAAACATAATGGGCTAATCCGTTAAATAACAACGAAATAATAGGGGCAAATGACGAAAAACTCGATTTTAGGCTCAGTATTAACTGACCCTACTTGTATATAGATATGAAGAAGAGTATCAAGATACGTCTATCGGACAATTGGAAAATACAAACCTCAAAATTAATTCGAGAAAGGGGGGCGATTATTTCGACCTTGCACCATGAGAAGATAACTTGGATACCCGCAAATGTGCCGGAAACCGTTCTCGGTGCCTTGGTCGCCAATAAAATATACGAAAACCCTTATTTTGGGGATAATTTGAAAGCGATTCCTACTGAATATTTTACGGTGCCTTGGTGGTATGCGACCCATTTCACACTTGATGATCTGCAGTCCCAAAAATCAGCTGCTTTGTATTTCGATGGCATAAACTACAAAGCGAACGTTTGGCTCAACGGGAGACAGATAACGGATATCAAAAAGATAAATGGTGCCTATCGGCGCACGTCTTTCGATGTCAGCGAGCATGTTGTTGCAGGGGAAAATATGTTGGCGGTGGAAATTGTTCCACCAAAACCTGGCGATTTCAGTACGGGTTTTGTTGACTGGAATCCTGCCCCTCCCGATGGCAATATGGGTATCTTTAGACCGGTTACCTTAGAACTTCATAAAGGGGTACGAATTGAAAATCCTTTTATACAGACCAAGGTAGACCTAAAAACTTTGAAGCGTGCCGAACTAACGGTTTCCGCCGAATTAAAAAACGATACCCGTGAACCTATCTCTGGGATTTTAAAGGGAACGATAGAATCCACCGTATTTGAGCATAAAATAACGGTTCCGGCAAACAAGAAAATACCGGTCGAGTTTACGGCTGCCGAATTCCCGCAATTGGCCATAGAAAACCCCAGGCTTTGGTGGCCAATCCATTTCGGAAGCCCCGAACTGTATGAATTGGAATTGGAGTTTACTGTCGACGGGCAGATTTCAAGCGTTGAATATACGAAGTTCGGTATAAGAGAGGTCGAAGAGTATTGGCTGAACAATATCCACCGCGGGTTTAAAATTAATGGACAAAAAGTGCTGATCAAAGGTGCGGGTTGGACCGATGACCTATTCCTAAGGAACTCGGATAAAAATCTCGAAGCACAGGTCAGATACGTCAAACAGATGAATCTCAACTGCATCCGTCTCGAAGGCATTTGGGGGAAAGATCACAGACTTTACGACCTGTGCGATGAACATGGCATTTTACTGATGGTAGGATGGAGCTGTCATTGGGAGCATGAAATCCACATGGGCGTTCCGGTCGACGAACGTTTCGGCGGGGTGTACAAGTCCGAGGATATCGAACATGTGGCACAAGCTTGGGAAGATCAGGTAATTTGGTTGCGCAACCATCCCAGTATCTTTGTTTGGACAGTCGCCAGTGACAAAGTGCCGATCGGATCCTTGGAGCAAAAATATATCGAAACCTTCGCCAAATACGACCCGACCCGACCCTATCTGAATTCGACAGGAGGTGTCGGTAGCGACCGGCATGTAATCGGCAGCGAAGCCGTGGTCAGTGAAATCAGCGGTTCATCGGGAGTGAAAATGTTGGGTCCCTATGCCTATACCGCCCCTGTGTACTGGTTTACGGACACCAATTTTGGCGGCGCCTACGGATTCAATACCGAAACGGGACCGGGCGCGCAAATCCCCCAGTTGGATAGTCTGAAAAAATTCATTCCCGAAAATAAATTATGGCCGATCAACGACATCTGGGAGTACCACTGCGGGCGCTACGAGTTCTCCGATTTAAATCGTTTTATAGAAGCCATGGATGCGCGTTACGGCCGACCTCATTCCATAGAGGAGTTCGATAAAAAAGCCCAGGCCATGAACTATGAACTGATGCGTCCAATGTTCGAGGCTTTTCAGGTCAATAAAAGTAAATGCACCGGCATCATCCAATGGATGTTGAATGCGGCTTGGCCCAAAATGTACTGGCAGCTCTACGATTATTATTTAATGCCCACCGGGGCGTTTTATGCGACACAAAAAGCCTGCTCACCCTTACATTTGGTATACAACTATGGCGACCATCAGGTTTATGCAATCAATGACAATTTTCATAAGGTTAATGATCTCAAAGCACATATCCGCATTTACGATATCGATTCCAAACTGGTATTGGAAGAAAATCTGTCTTTCGATGCGCTTGCCGACAGTTCCATTCCCCTATTCAAAATAAATACTCTTAAAACCTTATCGACCACCTATTTCCTGGATTTGCGTTTGTCGGATGGACATAATAGGGAAATCAGCAGTAATTTCTATTGGCTGTCCACCCAAGAGGAAACGTTGGATTACGCTGCGGATTTAGGCGAATTCGCCTATCATACCCCAAGCAAACATTATGCGGATTTAAACTTGCTCAACACCCTACCCAAAGTAGATTTAGAGGTATCATATAATGTTGAAAAGGATGTGGAAGAACAGACCATGACCGCTATAGTAAAAAATACAGGCGAAGCCATCGCCTTTTTGATCAACCTTAAAGTAATCGAAAAAGATACTGGCGAAATTATTCTTCCCATTTTTTGGGAGGATAACTTTATCAGTTTGCTGCCCGGTGAAAGAAGAACCTTACGGACTACTTTTGCAGGTTCGGCAGCGGCAGAATTAAAGGTAGAAGGTTGGAATCTAAACACAATCAATTATGCAAAAATTAGCGATTCAAGGCGGAAAGCCCTGTTGTGATACGACCGCAAATCCATGGCCGAAATGGCCGATTTGGGGCAAGGAAGAAGAACGGGCGTTAATCGAGGTCCTGAACAGTGGTGTATGGTCTTACAACGGGCCGAAGGAAACGGAGTTCAACCGACTTTTTGCCGAGTTTACGGGCACTAAATATGCCATTTGTACAGTAAACGGTACGTTGACCATGCAACTCGCCTTGGAGGCAATGGGCATAGGTCTCGGCGATGAGGTTATCGTGCCCGGTCTGACTTGGCAGGCCACTGCCGCAACTGTCATCGATGTCAATGCGACGCCCATTCTGGTCGATGTGCTTGAGGATACTTGGTGCATCGACCCCGCGGCTATCGAAAAAGCGATTACCCCAAGAACAAAGGCCATCATTCCCGTTCACCTGTACGGAGCCTTTGCCGAGATGGATGCCGTTATGGAAATTGCCAAAAAACATGATTTGTATGTCATAGAGGATTGCGCCCATAAGCACGGGGGCGAGTGGAAGGGCAAAAAAGCGGGTAGTATAGGAGATGTCGGTAGTTTTAGTTTTCAACTTTCAAAACATTTGACTGCCGGTGAAGGCGGCTCCATGACCACTGACAACCCAGATTTGGCGGAAAAACTGGATGCCCTACGAAACTGTGGTCGTAGACCTGAGGGCGACTCCCTCATCGGAGTCGACAAAGGTATCGGTGATTATGGCGACGACGGTAATTTCATTCAGTCGGGCAACCTAAGGATTACCGAATTTCAAGCGGCCATTCTAGTCGAAGGTCTAAAACGACTGCCCGAACAAAATGCTATTAGAGATGCCAATGGAGCCTATCTTAACGGACTTTTAAAGGAAATTCCCGGTGTCGCTCCCCTAAAAAGAGATGCCAGGGAGACCAAAAAGGCCTATTTCAATTTTGCCTTCCGGTACCATAAACAGCAATTTAAGGGTTTGCCCATCGAAAAATTCCGAAGTGCGCTGGAAGCTGAACTGGGTATTAAGGTAGATGCCTGCTATGAACCTTTGAACATCTGTCCGTTATATGTGCCGCACACCAAACCCGCACGGCATAAATTAAACGAGGCATACTGGGATGCTATCGACCCCACCCGTTTTTCGCTGCCGGTCTGTGAACGTATCTTTAAAGAGGAATCCGTCTGCCTACATCACAAAATATTATTGGGAAACCGAGGGGATATGGACCTTATCGCTACGGCGATAAAGAAGATATATGATAATGCCGAAAGCTGGCTTTTGTCAAGCTGAGCGCAATCGAAGCGCTCGAAGTGACATGATAATTGTAATTTCCAATTTTTGGAATCCATACGGACAATCCTTAAAAAGGATATGGGCGAAATATGTGTCAACCTCTTACCAAATTAAATTTTTCCATGGATAAAATCAAAGTAGCCATTATCGGCGCCGGCTTCATTGCCCACTACCACGCACGGGCGCTTAAAGCGTTACCGAACGTTCAAATTGCTGCGGTTGTGACCACCAAAATAGAAAGCGCTCAGAAATTTGCGTTGGAATACGATATCGAAAACGCTTTTACCGATATATCAAAAATAGTGGCGAACGATGCCATTGATTCCGTGGTAATATGTACCCCGAATCAATTCCATGCGCCTTACGCTATCAAGTTCCTAGAAAGCGGGAAGCATGTTTTCTTAGAAAAGCCCATGGCTATAAATGCCTCGGAAGGTCACCAAATTGAAAAAATTGCCAAGCAATACGATCGATCGGTCATGGTCGGGCACATGTGGCGCTTCGATACGGATGTAAATTATGTAAAGGAGACTATTTCCTCTGGGAAACTCGGAAAGATTTTCAAGACCAAGGGCTATGGCATCCATGAGAATTGGGGGCCAACGGGATGGTTTACCAAAAAGAAATTAGCGGGAGGCGGTGCCTTGGCCGATATGGGCGTACATGCCATCGATACCATTCGATATCTGTTGGGCGACCCAATCCCCTTAAAAGTCTACGCCCGCATCGCAACACACTTCGGGGATTATGACGTTGACGATACCGGGATTATAGTCATCACTTGGGACAATGGTACGGAAAGCATCATCGAAAGCGGCTGGTGGCAGCCCCATATGGACGGTCCCGAAGCGGGTGCCGGCCTATTCGGGACCAAGGGATATGCCAACCTTTTCCCCACCTTTTTGAAAATAACCAAAGGGGAGGAGTCCTTCGAGAAAATCATTCCCGATTTTCCGGAAAGAAAGGAGCATTGCGATCAGGACATCTACAACCGACAAATGGCACATTTTATGACATCCATCAAAGACAATAAAAAACCGAATCCCGGTTTGTCAGAAGGTCAGATTGTCTTGAGTATTGTAGATGCGGCCTACGAATCTGCAAAGACGGGAGAAGTCGTGAATTTATAATCGGATAGACCTCAAGAAACGTAGTAATGATAACCGCTATAATTTTCGATATGAACGGCGTCATAACCGATGACGAAGATTGTCACGAACTGGCGACCCAAAAAGCATTCGATCAAGTGGACATAGCGATCACTCCTGAAATTTATAGGAAATACTGTTTAGGAAGACCGGATATCACGGCATTCGAAGAATTGATGGCTGAGTTTCAGATCAAAGGAAAAACTACCGAAGATTTGATTTCCGTAAAGACCTCATTTTATTTGGAATTAATAAAAGACAATCTGAAAATATACCCAGGCGTAGTCGGATTAATTCGAAGACTTCACAACAACTATACCTTGGCTCTTACGACCAGTTCTACTTGCAATGAGGTCGAAACGGTAATGACCCAGCTCGATATCGGCGGCCTTTTTAAAACGATAGTCACTGCGGAAGATGTCAAAAACGGAAAACCTGACCCAGAACCCTATCTCTTGACCGCTGAAAAGCTGGGAGTGAAAAGCGAAGATTGTTTAGTGATCGAAGATTCTGAAAACGGCGTGAAATCGGCAAAGTCCGCCGGCATGAAGTGTATTGCGATTACCAACTCTGAACACCCTGATAAACTTCAACTGGCCGACCGGATCATAGGCCAGTATTCAGAAATTACCCAACCTTTTTTACAAAGCCTGTGATAACGCAATTGGCTTCAAGAAATGCGTTTCAAGCCAAAGAAAATATCCTGTTTTAAACTCATTTAAGGAATTAGGTGTCCCATAGAAAGGTGATTAGCAAGAATATTAAAATGGACCAGAAATGTGAAACTGTAGGCAAAGATTCCGTGCTTTGGGAAAAGTGTTAATTAATACAATCGGGCCTTTATACGGGACTCTTACTTTTCTGATTTTAGTCAAGCTTCATTTGGAGCAGTCTGTATGAAATCCATAATTATAGATAGAAGAATTAGAGTATGTCTCAATTGGGTATTCACAAGGTCAAACGGATAGAAATCTTGTTTGAATGATTATATAAGTCCCTTCTCTTTTAGGGACGTTCTCAGTTTAGCCTGCTTTTGCCAAAATCGATTTTTAATCTTTTGAAGGATTCCATTAAACTCCGGATGGCTTTTCAAGGGTTTTATGAGCGGGTCTTTTTCCATGAATAGTAAGATCCAATACTGGTAATTATCCTGTGTTGCGAAAACTTTCAGTTGCTCGATCGCCTTGTCGTTCTGCCCTTCATACGTGTACTTTACCGCCGTGCTGGCACTCTTATAAATTGATTGGTCTTTTTCGCAATATCGCGCATACGCATTGAAAAATTGTACCGCTTGTTCATTCAGGCCCTTCTTTTTGTAAACAAAGCCAATCTTGATATCCTCCTGAGGATAAATATCCAGACCGTTTCTTTCACGCGCCTTGACGAATTTTTCGTAATAATAGAATGCACTATCATAATCTTCCAGATAATAATTGAATTTCGCCACTTCCTGCAGGATGTCCAATCGGGTAGTATCCTTGGACCATTCCTTAATCAATCGGTTTTTGGTCTGATCCAAATTATCGTCCTTGGCGTACAGAATAAAAGATTTCAAAAATGGCGAATAATAATTCCCGGGATTGTAGTCCAAAGACTTGTTGATATAGGTAAACGCCTCATCCACAAAACCGTTTTGGATGAGTGCGTTACTTAGACTCAAATAGATATAGCTTTTGGTCATGGAATCCTTGGCAGCCATATCGAGTTGGATGCCTTTCAAAGCGTACTCCAGATATTTGCCTGTATTGGGAACGGCATCGGCATATAAAACCGCAAGCATCTGGATTACATCCGAGGAGTTGGGATTGTACTCCAAGGCTTTCTCAAGATGTGGCAAGGCCAATTGATACTCGTTGTTCTGCATGTAGTAAAGTGCCTTGGCGATGAGGCTTTCAGCAGATTTGGTATCGTAAAGCAGGGCCTTGTCAGCAAAGTTGTTGATTTGTTCGGTATATTGTTTTTGTTTCTGATCTACATCGAGAAAGTAATAGGATATTGCGATATTGGCATAGGCAATAGCGAACTGTGAATCCTGCTCAATCGCCTTCTCAAATAGGGCAATTGCTTTTTCCAATCCCTCTTTGGTTCGCATATGGAAGGGGCTCAAGGCTTTGAGATAGAAATCATAGGCTACTAGATTTACAGTAGGTTTTTTTTCTATTTGCGCTAGTTCGGCCGGCGTCATCTTTGCCTTAACGGCATCTGCGATTTTTTTTGCCACTTCATTCTGTAGCGCAAATACATCCACCACTTCACGGCTATACTGCTCTGCCCAAATAGGTCTGTCGGTAGAAGCTTCGATCAATTGGATATTCAGTAATATCTGATTTCCTACCCTTTGGCCACTACCCTCTACCACATAGTTGACATGTAGGTCCTCTGCTATTTCTGGAATACTCCTCTTATTGTTGCCGTATTTTTCTGCCGAAGTCCGGCTGACGACTCTAAAGTCTTGGATCTTTTGCAAATTGTTCAAGGTCGATTCCATGAGTCCGTTGACGAAATAAACACCTTTGGCATAGTGGCCATTGTTCCATTGCATATGTTTATTTTTCAGAAGTACTACAGTATTCCCTTGGGCTATTACCCCCATCAAGGCCATTTATGGTTTCTGGGAAATATCTTTGTGTACGTACTCTTACTTTTGCCGATTTTTAATTATCTGAAGAATCAGGGGAACGGTAAAATTAAAAGAGCGGTATCGGCGCTAATGAGCCATCCCCTTGGACCTTTGATGATTAGCCTATTTTTTGTCATGGAGGTGGTGCTGGTAAAGCCCCAGCCGTTTGTAATGTATGCCCAAACTTGGCATGGCTTTATTAATGGGTTTCTTACCTTCTTTTTCGGTTTTCTTTTGGTGTACAGTGGTAAGCCCTTCTGGCAAACCGTTTTAAAATGGAGAGGATTGTACACTGGTCTGGCCATCATTCTGTACGGGATCAGATTCGCACAATTTGGAACCGAAGCACCTGGATATCTTATGGCCATCGAATCCAATTGCTGGATTTTTGGGATATTCGGTTTTGGTTATAAATACTTGAACCAACCAAGTAAAACCCTAAGCTACTTAAGCCAAGCGGCGTATCCTGTGTATATTATCCACATGTTTGTATTATATGCCGGGGCCCTGTTGATATTGCCATTGGAAATGCCCATCCTATTAAAATTCATAGGCATTGTGGCCTTTACCGGTTTAGCGTGCTATCTAATCTATGAGTTCATCATAAGAAGGCTTGGTTTCTTAAGACCTTTGTTCGGACTGAAATGGAAATTCGCCAAAGTAGAGAAGCAAATAAGTATTTTGAAAAATTAATTAGATAAAAATAATATGACGGTTTTAGTAGTAGGTGCAAGTGGCGCAACAGGAAAACATTTGGTTGAACAACTTCTCATTCAAAAACATCAAGTAAAAGCAATTGTAAGGTCTCCGGAAAAGTTGCCGGAATCTTGGAAAAATAATGACGGCCTGCAAATCATCCCCGCAAGTATTTTAGAATTAGGTGACAGAGAAATGAGCGAACATAGTCATGGTTGTCAAGCCATTGTATCATGTCTTGGTCATAACCTAACTTGGAAAGGTGTCTATGGACAGCCTAGGAAATTGGTTACAGATGCTACGCGTAGATTATGTGAAGCCATCAAAGTCAATAATCCAGAGCAACGTTTACGGTTTATTTTGATGAATACTACCGGTAACCGCAATCGTGACTTAAATGAACCTATTTCATTTGCACAGAAATGCGTTATAGGCCTTCTTCGTTTGCTGTTACCACCACATGTAGATAACGAAAAGGCCGCAGATTATTTGCGAACTAAAATCGGACAGAACAATCAATTTATAGAATGGACCGCCGTTAGACCTGATGGACTAACCGATGAGAATGAAGTCACTGATTACGAAATACACCCTTCCCCGACCAAAAGTGCTATTTTTAATGGAGGTAAAGTCAGTCGTATTAATGTGGGTCACTTTATGGCCACTTTAATAAGTGATGGTGATTTATGGAAAAAGTGGAAAGGGAAAATGCCTGTAATTTACAATACATCTTCTGCCGATTAATAGTAAGCAGTTTTACATTGGATATGAGCAATTTAATAAAAGTACATTGTCCTTACAAAACATGACATTATGAAGAAGAAACAAACAAAACAAATGCTCAGAATAGTATTTATACTTGCAAGCATAAGCTCTTTATGGTTTGTACCATGGATTTTGGTAAAGGCGTGGATAAAGCCACTGCCAGATACGGTTCAAGAACAAGTAAATGAAGCCATTGAATATGAATTTGACGGAATGATTGTGTATGTTGATGAGGCGGGCAAGGAACCAGCCTTTTACGCCGCAGGTTGGAAAAATAGAGAGAATCAGATACCGGCCGACCCGCAATCCTTATTCAAGATCGCCAGTATTGGCAAGTTGTATGTCGCCGTTGCTATTACAAAGTTAGTACATGACAAGCGTTTATCATTGGATGAAACGCTCGCCGATTACTTTCCAGAACTTGTGGGAAGGATTGAAAATGCAGAAAAAATCACCGTGAGAATGATGGTGCAGCATCGGAGCGGCATTCCCAATCTGACCGACCATCCCGGTTTTTGGGAAAATCCACCGAAAAGCAGTGAAGAAGCTCTTGTATATGCCCTTGATATGCCGGCCAACTTTAAACCGGATGAAGATTATGAATATTCCAATACGAATTATTTGTTGCTTTCCAAACTCATTGAAAAAGTGGTGGGTTATGGCCATTTCCAATATATCAGGGAGAAAATTTTGACGTCCTTAGGACTAAAACATACGTTCGGATCGATTCGTGATGTAAATATGAACGATTTAATGAGTGGCTATTACGTGGGGTATGAGAATGATCAAAAGGCTGAAGATTATGGTTCAATGATAGCGACAGCAGAAGATGTGGGCATATTCCTTAGGGCATTAAACGATGGGTCAGTGTTTGATGAGGGGGAACAGGAAATCTATCCCTACGTATACGAACATGGAGGTCTGCTTCCCGGCTATCAGAGTCTTGCAGAATACCATAAAGACATCGACACGGTGGTCATTCAATTTATCAATACAACTAATTTTGATGGTTACGACTGGAATTTATCGGAAATTATAATAAACCGTATTATAAAAATACTGAGAAGGGAAAAGAGCTCATAAAAGAAGTAGCCTTGACCGCAGTAAATCGACGCACAGCAGCAAACTTCAATTCATTGATTTCATGTCAGGAATGAAGCTGGCAATTAATTATATCAGCCAAGCCACATCGGTTAAAAAGATCAGTAGCGTGTAATAATTTTAGATTTAAGCCACTAACCAAGAAAACATTAAAAAATGGATACAATAAAGAAAATAATCGGATTGTTGACGAATGTTCGAATTATAAGTGCAATCACTTGGGCAGCAGTTATGATTGGTTGTAGTTTGGTGTTGTCAGATACAGAATATTCAATGCCTATATTTACTATTCTTATTGTTGGGTATACACTGCACTTTCTGCTTTTATCAAGAGAATCCACTGAAAACGAAAAAGCAATAAACCAGAAGTAGAAAAAAAATTGGGGAGCGATTTTTACATATCATCAATTTTACCCTTTTCCGGAATAATTATAAAAATTTGTAGGGCCTATACTGATTCTCAGGAGGATTTTGAAGATTATTTTCAGGAAGTATGTTTGCAAATTTGGAGGAGTAAGGAAAACTTTCGTGAAGAATCGCAATGGAGTACCTGGGTTTATCGCATTTCATTAAACGTTTGCCTGACCCTGCTCAAGAAAAAGAAAAATAATGGCCATCATTTTGTATCTGATTCTTTGGCAGCTGAGGAAATTGAAGATACTTACGCATTTGCAGACGAATCCCTAAATATATTATATGATGCTATTAGACAACTATCAGAAATTGATAGGGCCGTTATTATGCTCTATTTAGAAGAAAAACCATACATCGAAATTGCTGATATTTTAGGAACAAATCCGAATAATATTGGAGTCAGGGTCAAAAGGATTAAAAACAGATTAAAGATACTATTAGATGGAAAAATCAATTGAAAATGTATGGAAAGCCGGTTTTCTTAAAAAGGATGCATTAATTGCACCGAAAATAAATAACCTCTATCACCAAAAATCGATTCATATCATTGACAAATTTAAAAGAATGATGAAGGTTAATATGTACCTCATTTTGATTTTTGCATTTTTACAGTTGGGGGTGTACGCTGCCTTGGGAACTCCAATTGCAGGTGCATTTATTTTTTTCCTCTTGATCAGGGTATGTTGGATAAGCATGAAACGGGCCAATACCCTCAAAAAGATTGATGCCAATGTGAGTAGCTATGATTATCTCAAGTTATTTAACAGTTGGCTCAAAATGGCCATTTCAAACAACATAAAGCTTATGCGGTTTTTTTATCCCCTAATATTTTTGGCAGCTTTGATGCCCATAGTACATGCATTGAAAGCAGAAGAAATGACGAATGAAGCGATTTTGAATTCCGGATTTCACCTCATCTATGGAATTCCCACTTTTATGTGGATAATAGCCCTGGTAATTGCGGTTTTAATGTATGTCTTTGGGGGTAGAATTTATCAATGGGATTTAAATTGGGTGTATGGCAGGGTATTTAAAAAATTAGATGAATTAATTGCTGATATAGAAGAATTAAATAAATAAGCACTTTCTAAAGGTACTGAGTTGAGTAATTTTTGAACCTTATATTTAAAAATACGTCGGCATGTAATAAATCTTCTATTCAGCCACTAACCAAGAAAACACTAGAAATTATGACACTAAAAAACGCACTTAATTATTTTGAAAGTTTAGTATCCGAAAAGAGTAAAAAATCTGAAATCAAGGTTTACCATGAATTCATTCAAATTATTATCGGTTTGGAGAAGAGAAATTTATCAGAAACTGAAATTCAATCTATAGAGCGCGCGCTTAATGCTCTTAATTTTAATACACCTACTGAAAATTATAATAAAGTCCTTAAACAGTTTAAAAAATATTTAAAGGATACATTTTCCTTAACCCCCAAAAGGTATTATACTAATTTGGGTATAGCTCTTGGATCTTCTTTTGGTCTACTTTTTGGAGTGATTGCTTTATCCGGTTTTGAGCGGTCTGTAGGCATTTCATTGGGTATCGGTTTCGGAATGCTAATCGGTTTAACTATCGGCCGCACTATGGATTCTAAGGCTGAAGCCTCAGGAAATCTGCTATAACTAAATGTATCGTTCCAAGGGCCGATGACGGCTTTTTTGCCGCTTTGTAGTTAAAAAGTTCCTAAGTCTAATTGATCGCTTAGCCTTCCTGTTTCTCCAATACGGCGTTTACGTATCAAATTAGAGATTCAGAGCTACTCCGACGAAAACTTTGAAACCTTCTTGTCTTTCCGGGCATCAATAATCAACTGAGTTAATTTCTCCCCGAGCCATTCGACTACATCGGGTTGAAATCCGCCCTCTTAACTTTCTCTCACAAAGCCGGGAATACAGTTGCCAAGGCTCGCATCCCTAGTACGCATCTATTTGATTTTCGAAGGATCCAGAACGACATATTTAACCGTTTTCCGATTCCAAGTATACACTAGGTACACTTTGCCGTCCTCGGCTTGGATTACAGTGGGATATGAATATTCTTCGCCTTCCCTATCGGTGGTTTCCCGAAGCGGTTCGAGTTCAATTACGCGCTCCCAGTTCTTGCCGTCTTTAGAAATTCCTAAGCTCAATGGCACCCGATCACCCCAATTTTTGCTGGTAGGGTTGTAGATCAACAGATGGCGGCCATCTCTTAAGGTCACGCCGTCGATACCTGAATTCGGGTTGGGAAGGGAGGTTGCCGTCATTTCTCCCCAAGTTTTTCCGCTGTCCTCCGACCAGTTTTGTGAGATCACATCATTTTTTGTCCGGCTGAGCAATTGCAATTTGCCATTTCCATGGTTTAAGACTACGGGCTGAATGGCCCCGAATTCGGCAGGGTCGTTCAGGGGTTCAGACTTTGTCCAGGTTTTAGCGTTATCGGTACTTTTTTCTATATGGATGGTCCATTCCCCTGATGGGGTCTCGTTGCTCGAAGGCGAAATAATGGTACCATTCTTTAGTTGTACGGGCTGATTTTTTATGGGACCTAAAATACCATTCGGAAGTTTTACCGGTTCCGACCAAGTTTTGCCATCATCCTCGGAAGTCATATAAAGCCCCCACCATTCTTGCGGGCTGGGTCCTACTTTATAATAGAGGTATAAGGGTTCATTTTTAGGCTTAAAAAGTACGGGATTCCAACTCGGGTAGCGTGTACCATCTTTTTGCACGCCGTTGGCGACCTCAATTGGAATAGACCACGTTCCATCCGTATTCCGCGATACCCAAATGCCGACGTCCTTGTTTTTTTCCTTGGTACCGCCGAACCACGAGGCGACAACGGCTCCATTGCTGACCTCCACGGTAGAGGCGTGACACTCCGGGGTCAAAGCGTCTTCGAGTTCGTAAATAAATTCCTGGGTTATTACGGCGGGATGGTCTATTAACATAACGTCGATCGGTTTTACGGATTGGGCCTTAGAGGTAAGGAAAAACAGTGAGAACGTTAGCAGACAAAAATATTTCATATTTTTCATTTTTGTAAATAAACTAAATTCAAGGTTTGCGAGCTAGTCATATTTTACGGAAAATACGTTAAATATTAGCTGTAAATACTATACTATTTCATCCTCGTCGGCCATACTCACATGGGCGCTCTACGTATGCTTCCTACCATTTTAGAGGTCAAAAACAATGCTCCATCCGACAACAAAAAGCCAACGGGGTTTCTCATAAGTAAACACCATTTTTAACCTTGAATTATATCATAAGTTACGTATAACGGCTTCCAAAGAAAAGGTAGAAGTATAATTAAAATCCTTTCATAGTTGACTTGAAATCAGATTTAAGGTTAATATATAATATGTTTCTCACAAAATTATAGTGGTTTAAGGCGTGGTTTTGATGTTAATTTGTTAAGACCCAAATATAAATTTATGAAATTGCCCCTGAAAGGTATCATCCCGCCGATGATTACTCCCTTGTTGGAAAATAAGGAGTTGGATAGTGCAGGCCTAAAAAATCTTATCGAACATCTTTTAGATGGAGGAGTACACGGAATTTTTTTGTTAGGCACAAACGGCGAGGGACCAAGTTTGGGCTACGAGCTGCGAAAGCAATTGATAACAGAGGCCTGCGAAATTATAGAACACAGGGTTCCTGTTTTGGTGGGTATTACGGACACCTCTTTGGAAGCAAGTTTGGATATAGCACATCATGCCCAAACTGCTGGAGCGGATGCGCTCGTGGTAGCCCCGCCTTTTTATTTTCCGTTGGCCGAAGAAGAAATAAACGACTACTTTCGGGTGCTCGCGCCCTTGCTGCCTTTACCCTTTTTAGTCTACAATATTCCCAGCTGCACCAAATTGAGCCTATCACCGGCTACCGTAAAAATAGGCAAGGAACTTGGGGCCATCGGTGTAAAGGATAGTTCAGGGGACCTTGAGGTGCTGTATGCTTTTATCGAAGCGTTCAAGGATACTCCGGATTTTTCGGTAATCGTTGGTGACGAACTCTTTCTATCCGACGCCATTTTGAAGGGAGGCCATGGAAGCGTTGCGGGAGGGGCCAATGTGTTTCCCAAATTATTTGTTGACCTCTACGAAGCTTCCCTTTCAAACGACTTGCCGGGCATAGCAAAAATCCGGAAAAAGATTTTGCATATTCACGACACTATCTATAGCGTAGAAAATTCGCCGACAAGAAGTATAAAAGCCATAAAATGTGCCCTGTCCATCTTGGGCATTTGCGAAGATTATATGGCGTCTCCCTTGAAAAGACTTAGTACGGATAAGCGCAATGAAATCAAACATCATTTAGACCTGTTCGAATACGGCAAGTCCACTCGTTCGATTATATAGCCCGAACGCTGAAGGCACAATCTTAAAAATAAGAATACAAACCAATGTTTATAGGCTCGTAGTGTTATTCATTGCTTTAGGCGATGCAGCTTTAAGTTATCAAGACAAATTAATCGATACACTAACCAAAAATGCGCACTAAAAAACAAAACACGAGGGTCTTGGTTGTAGCGCTATCGCTGGCAACGGCTTGGGCGATCAGGGGCCAATTCGGTCACGAACAGGGCGCCGCGTGGGCCGGTGCCATTGGTGGACTGGCACTCGTTGTAGTTTCCAATAGAAAGGACTGGTACGCTAAAATGGTATTGATAGCTTTGGCATCCGCGATTGGGTGGGGCGCCGGCGGCATGATCAGTTATGGACAGGTTGTGGGTTACGGCAAAGCGGATAATTTCATAAACGTATTTTATGGGTTAGGTATGCTCTTCGTCATCGGTGCCTTGTTCGGATTGTTAGGCGGCGGAATGGTGGGCCTAGTGCTTGAAGCGACTAAAAAGACAAAAGTCAATTGGGGCGCTCTGGTATCGGAAATGGTAGCAGGGGCATTACTTACCTATTTTTTTCTGATAGAGCAAATCGGGTTTAAGATGACACCCCCTAGATCGGAAGCCTGGGCCGTAATTTTAGGGGCCGGACTCGCCATGCTTTTGCATATGGCCCGCGCAAAGCGAAATTCCGCCATACGGGTTGCGATCTTTTCGGCATTGGGCGGCGGTTTCGGATTCAGCTTTGGCAACTTTTTGCAAGTTACGGGCAACGTGCTCGAAATACCGTTCAACATGTGGAACGTTATGGAGTACAGCATCGGTTTCTTTGGCGGTGCGGGTATGGCTTATGGGGTATTCAGCTCCAAATGGCCGGTTGACGACGCAGGAAAACCTAAAACTTGGGTCAATATCTTAAGTTTGTTCGTGTTGTTGGTTTTTATCCCGTTGATGATTTTTAGGGAGTCACTGGCCTATGATCCTATTTTGAATCGTTTGGGAGAAATTTCAAATGTAGAACAGATTGCCAGCATAAGCACTATAGTAGCCGCAATTGTACTAGCGCTGATGGCGATTTCTGTATTCTGGAAGCTAAAAGACAGTAACTACGGTTCAAAGGATGCCACATTTTTTCTTTTTCTCTATTTGGGCGTGTACGCCGTGCTAAGTTATTTGGTTACAGGATTATTTGCCGGAAAAATGGGCGTGAACCATCACTTGTACCTCTTGAATATTCTAGTGATTTATAGCATAATCCGTAACGGAAAAACGGAGTTTGTAAATGTGGGTTCCAACGCAGTATCTCCGAAAAGATGGGGACTGTATCTTTTGGCCATCGTCGTTTTTATCGCCTTACTTTCTTTGGTAGCCATAAGCATACATGGTGAATTGCCCGGAAGTCACAATAGGTTCGGATAAACGACAGGCTTGAGATTATTTTTGGAAACACAAATAATTGCGTTACATCAGGAATACCGGACGCGACCATCATTGAAAATTTTTACGGTACTCCGAAGGGGTTTTCCCCATGTTGGCCTTGAAATAATGGTTGAAATTGGCCAGGTTGTTATAACCGCTTTCAAAACAGATCTGGGTAATCTGTTTGTCCGTCTCGGCCAAAAGTTTCGCAGCTATCCCCACCCGTACGTTTTTTACATATTCCATAAAGGTATTGCCCGTTTTCTTCTTAAAAAAACGACAGAATGAACTAGGGGCCATGTTCAATACGTCTGCTGCCTCATCGAGCCGGATACCCTCATGTATATTTTGAAAAACGTACTCATAGACCTTATTTACTTTATCGATGTTTTTTGAAAAGACCGAGGATCGGTTTATGGGATTAGAGAGCCGCACCGTATCTTCGATTTTGATGAGAAGGTTGAATATTTTTAAAAGTCCGATATAATATTCCAAACCCTTGCTACATGCCATGTCGGTCAATATCTCCCGAATTTTGGTATCGTTTTCGCTTTTGAAACGTATGCCACGGTTCGCTTGTTTTAACAAAGCGACCACTTTTTCAAGTTCTGGCATTTTAAAGAAGTCAGAATCAATGATGTTTTCCGAAAAATGGGTAACGATACTAGCAGGTATTTCATCTCCCTCGGTATCAAGAACCTCCCAGCAATGCGGCAGGTCGGGGCCCATAAGCACCAGATCTCCTTTTTCAAAGCCTGAAATATTGTCGCCGACAATTCTTCTGCCCACACCCGAAGTGATGTAGTTCAACTCGTAATTTTTGTGGGAATGTATCCTCGCATTTGACGACAAAGGCAGTTTACGGGATATAAAAGAGTGATTGCTGGGTACGAAAATTTTTTCACAAACAAATTCCATATCAAGATATAGTTTAACTCATATGATAATGATACGGAAAATTTTCGACTTCTTAAGTTAAGATATAATATGATTTATGTAATATATTGGTGGTACAATGAATGCGTTTAGGGTTACTTTGTAATATAGGGCTGATGCTACTAATACTATGGATAAAAAAATACAATGGGGTATTTTGGGCACCGCCGATATAGCAGTTGAGCAGGTGATCCCCGCCCTGTTAAAAAGCCACTATTGTTCGGTGACGGCCATTGCTTCGAGAAACAAGGATAGGGCGGAAAAGGCGGCAAACCAATTCAATATTCCCAGATATTATGGAAGCTATCAGGACCTATTGGAAGATGCTGAAATTCAAGTGGTTTACATCCCGCTTCCCAACCATTTGCATGTTGAATGGGCCATTAAGGCTTTAAGGGCCGGCAAAAATGTGCTCATCGAGAAACCTATTGCCTTAAATAGTATAGAGGCGCAGAAATTAGTGGACGAATCAAAGAAACACCCAAGATTAAAAGTGATGGAGGCGTTTATGTACCGGTTCCATCCGCAGTGGCTCAAGGCCAAACAACTGGTAGATGCCGGTAAAATCGGGGAATTGAAAACGATTCAGTCCTCTTTTTCCTTTTTTGAGGACGACCCGCAGAGTATAGTAAACAGCAAACCGTTCGGAGGCGGTAGTTTGATGGATATCGGGTGCTATCCCATTTCAATATCCCGATATTTGTTCGGGGAAGAGCCGAAAAATGTACTGGCGAACATCGAATATCATCCTGAATTCAAAGTAGACATCTTGGCCTCGGGTATCCTTGAATTTGAAAAGGGACAGTCTTCCTTTTTTTGTGCCACTCAGCTGGCCGACAATCAACAGGCGCAAATCTTTGGTACGAAAGGGAGCCTAATTTTTGAAATCCCTTTTAATCCCCCGAAAGACAGGCCCACAAAAATTTGGTTGGTCAAGCAAGACAAAAGAACCCTGATAGATTTTGAAGTATGTGATCAATATGCTTTGCAGGCAGATGCGTTTGCCCTAAGCATCCTCGGGAATAATAAAGCACCTATTGGTTTAGATGACGCCGTAAATAATATGATTGTCATCGAGAAATTGAAGGAAAGCCATAGATTAGGGAAACGCGTAAGTGTGGCTTGAACAGGCTATTGAACACGGACAACAAAATAAATTTGGACAACAAATGAATCAATTCATGAAAACTCAAAGTAGTATTCTATTCGTAGTAGTAGCGTTAGGGTCTGCGTTGGTGTTGACCGCACAAGAACCCGGCGCAACGGAACATCATGGCCATAGCCATTATACCGAACATGATTCGGTGGCCGGGCATAAACTGATGTACCCATCCAAAACGCCTGATCGTATCATAGCGAACCTGACCGTTGATCCTGCGCATAGTTTTGCGGTCAACTGGCGTACCGATCAGCAAGTGGCCCAAGGAGTAGTAGAAATTGCCGTGGCTACCGATGGCCCCGAATTCTTGCTTGGGAACATGAGTAAGATCGATGCCAAGACGGAACGGTTTGAAAACCAAAATAGAAACGAGCCTTTGGTGAAAGCGGTTTATCATTCGGCCGTAATATCCGATTTACAACCTCGCACCACTTATGTCTATAGGGTAGGGAACGGTTCGGAAGACAATAACTACTGGAGCGAATGGTTTCAGTTTACCACTGCGGGAATCGACATGGAAGAGCCCTTTAGTTTTATCTATTTCGGGGACGCCCAAAACAACATAAAATCGTTATGGTCCCGGGTTATTCGCAATTCCTATCGACAATTTCCACAGGTAGATTTTATGCTGCACGCGGGCGATCTGATCAATGATAGGGATGCGAACCTGGAATGGGGCGAATGGTTCTATGCCGGCAGTTTTATCCACGCCACCGTTCCGAGCATGATGACGCCCGGCAACCACGAGTACCGCGATGGCGTATTGTCGTCGTTATGGAGGCCGCAATTCACGCTGCCCGAAAACGGACCTATGGATGACCTCAAAGAAACCTGTTATACGTTAGATTATCAAGACATGAAATTAATCTCCATCGATTCAGAAAGCTTTGACGAGCACCTAGAAACCCGATCGGCGCAAATCAAATGGCTGGATTCGGTACTAGCTGCAAACACAAAAAAATGGACGGTCATCACAACACACTATCCCATTTTCTCAACGGTCGAGGGCAGGGATAATTGGGAATTGAGAGACGCCCTTAAACCCTTGATCGACAAATACAAGGTGGATCTGGTATTGCAAGGGCACGATCATACCTATGCCAGAGGCTATGCCGAAAATAAGGGCAAGGGCCTTACCACGGTAAAGGATGCCGGTACCGTTTATGCCGTTTCGGTCAGCGGACCTAAAATGTACGAGTCGGAAGAGCAGCAATGGATGGTGCGGCGCGGAGAGTTTACCCAACTCTTTCAAATCATAACGGTTTCAAAGGATACCATAAAATACGGGGCATACACCCCCACAGGAAACCTTTATGACGCTTTTGAAATCATCAAGAAAAACGGTAAAAAGCGATTGATAAATAGGGTGCCCGACAGCCCTACCCGTTTGAAAAAGGATTTCGTCAAGGAGGATTGAGCTTCTCTGGAAATACTGGTTTCAAATCTGTTTTGGATCGCTAACGATGCAGGTTGCGTTTTTTTAAATAGAAAAGCAGTGCTTCGGGCAGATAGTCTGTATGACGTTGCTATATTCCTTTTTAAGTAGCAGGTCGAATCCCGTGCCCCGCGCAGTCGCCGAAAGCACTTTTTTGTAGACGTCGATGCCAACTATTTGCTCGAGGGCTACTACTTGTTCGCTCATATCGATAGAATTTAGGGGTCGCCGCAAAATAATCATTCCCCTGTGTGTTTGTAACCAATCATGGATGTTTCATTTAACTAAGTTCAGTTCGCGGGTTACCCATTGACTATTGAGCGATACCCTATGAAACGTAGGGGTTTAAGTGCGGTGAATCCAATTAAATTGGATTTTTTTTCACCTGTCGCCAACCTTGGTTAGAGAGACAGATCAAGCACTATTTTTAAAAATACGAAGAACTAGAAAAGGGCACGTGAAAATTGTAAAACAGAGCTTAAAAAAAAAATTTATACTTTAACTTTAGCTTAACCCTGAATTAGTTAGCTTATTAGCTTAATTTGCCTATGTTTATCGTTAATTAAAATTACGAACAAAAAGAAATCAGTATTATGGGAAGACCTGCCACAAAACCGACGGAACTTCGCGATGGATATTATATTGAAGTCCGCAATAAAAATCAAAAATCAGGAATCAAAATTGTTAGGGAAACCAAGCAGCAATTGATAATGGCTATAGATGAATACAAAAAGACCAAAGATGTAACCGTTCTCGGAAAATTGAAGAACGGGAAAATGGAACCTATACCTGGGCTCTCCACGTAATAAAAAGGAAGGGTCGCAGCCCTTACTTCACGGAAAAAGTAAACCGATGGCCATTATGGTCATCGGTTTATTTTTTTCGCAACAGATATCAAATTGCCACCCAGACCGATATGTTGTGTATCAAAACTAAAATCCAAAGTTTCTGAAGACCTTGACGAAATCGAAGAATGTCTTGTTGATCGCAGGCATTCTGTTCATTGCCATCAACCTACGGCCTGCGTTGGCCAGTGTCGGCCCATTGATCGAGGATATCCGGGGTGCTACAGGGCTTTCAACCACGCTATTGGGCATTTTGACCACCATTCCGCTTATGATGTTCGGGACCGTATCTACTTTGGCTCCATTATTTACAAGAAGGTTTGGTATCGGCGGCACTTTGTTGGGCGCAATGGCCCTGTTGACCGTAGGTATTGGCATTCGATCTATTGCTTGGGTGCCCGCGCTATATTTCGGCACTTTTTTGTTAGGAATCGCCATCGCTTTTGGCAACGTGTTGCTGCCCGGTCTGACCAAGCGCAATTTTTCGACCAATTCAGGGTTTATTACCAGTCTGTATTCCTCCGTAATGGCAGTGGGGGCTTCGTTGGCTGCGGGTATTAGCGTTCCGCTGGCCCATGACGCCGGGTTGGGGTGGCGGGGCTCGCTTGGGGTATGGTCCATCTTGGCTGTAATCGCTTTTTTTATTTGGATGCCGCAGCTGTCGCGATTGAAGAAAATAAAGACGAACCAAAGCTATCTTGAAGCTATGAAAAGCTTGGGCAAGTCTCGGTTGGCATGGAAGGTCGCCTTGTTTATGGGCTTGCAATCTATGACCTTTTATGTCATTCTCGCCTGGTTGCCGGCCATTCTGCAAAGCCGTGGATATGACGCTTCCTTTTCCGGATGGATGCTTTCCCTCTCTCAGGCTATGGGCATTCTGGGATCTTTGGCCGTTCCCATACTAGCGGGAAAGAGAAGGGACCAACGCGGTATTGTCTGGTTTCTGGTCCTCGTCGAAATTATCGGAATCATTGGCCTGCTGTTGCCACAGTTCGGATGGATTGCTCTATGGGTTTCGTTGATCGGTTTTGTGCTGGGCGGAACGTTTGGATTGGCCCTCCTTTTTATCGTACTCCGTTCCCACGATGCGGAATCCGCTACTGAACTATCGGGTATGGCACAGTCCATAGGATACCTGATTGCCGCCACAGGCCCGATCATCTTCGGTAGCATCTTTGATTTTTCGGGAAGTTGGACCTATTCCCTAGTCTTTCTCTTCGTGATCGCCGTCCTTAAACTGATTATGGGACTGGGAGCGGGAAGACCGGGAAAGGTCTGAGAGATTTTTACCGCAAATGAAAATTGATGATTGGAGGGTTGTTTTTTAAACGCCGCGAATCTTTATGCCGGTCTAATGTGGTTCGGTCCGGTTTATTTCTTTAACGCAGTCGACACGAACGTCGAAGCGTTTGTTATTTTTACCATTCAAAAAGCAAGGTTTCCCAAGAAGTTTTGCCAACCGTATCGGTTGTCTTCAAGAAAAAGTCAAATCTGAATATGATAGCAAAAGTCATTCTTACCCCTTTTCAGAAATTTGTAAAAATCGAAAGTTTTAGCGGCATCCTCCTATTCGGGGCGACCGTAATCGCCATGGTCTGGGCCAATTCAGGTTTCAGTGAAAGCTATCAAGCCCTGTGGAGCTACAACATCGGTTTGGGTACAGAAAGCTTTGAGCTTAGCAAACCCCTTATCCTTTGGATAAACGACGGGTTGATGGCGGTGTTTTTCTTTTTGATCGGACTTGAGATCAAGCGGGAGCTGATCATTGGCGAATTGAACAGTCTTAGAAAGGCCTCCTTCCCATTGATTGCGGCCATCGGTGGTATCGTTTTTCCGCTCGGGCTATTCCTTCTTCTCAACCGATCACCGGATACGGCCAACGGATGGGGGATTCCCATGGCCACTGATATCGCCTTTACTTTGGCGATTCTTAAGATTTTAGGAAATCGGGTGCCCCTTAGCCTGAAAATATTTCTGACCGCATTTGCCATTGTAGACGATTTGGGGGCGGTGTTGGTGATAGCCCTATTTTATAGTTCGGGCATCGATTGGCTTATGATCCTATACGCGATGATTCCATTGGGCATTCTCTTTTTATTGTCTTCTAGAGGCCTTTACTTTAAATATCTATCGGTAGTTTTCGCTGTGATCGTGTGGTTCCTTTTTTTGAAATCCGGAATCCATCCTACGATAGCCGGGGTGCTTATGGCCTTTACTATTCCTATACGGCAAAAGATAAATATGAAGGATTTTACCGAAAGCCTGACCAATATCGCTCATCGCCTGAAAGAAACCGAGCGTGACGGCCTTCCTATTTTGTCTAAAGAACAGTACCAACATATGGATGATCTCGAAGACCTGAGGGAAAAGTTCAATTCCCCTCTACAACGTTTAGAGCATGGGCTCCACGGCTGGGTGGCGTATTTTATCATGCCTATTTTCGCCTTGGCCAATGCCGGAGTTGCTTTCAGCGTCGATATGGAACTTGACATGCCCATAATGATGAACATAGCCATTGCCTTATTCGTTGGAAAGGGACTTGGTATCGCCATTATTTCGTTTATTGGCGTAAAACTGAAGATAGCGGTCTTGCCCGAAGGCAGTAATTTCAAACAAATTATTGGTATCGCCATCTTGGCAGGTGTCGGTTTTACCATGTCTATATTTGTCGCCAACCTAGCTTTTCCGGGTAATACGATGCTTATCGATTCTTCAAAAGTGGGTATAATCTTTGGATCTTTGGTTTCAGGAATTATCGGATATCTTATTTTGCGATGGAGTAGCAAATCGAGTAAGGGTATAATAAAAGGGGAATGAACATAACCATCGAAAACATTTTATTAATAGGCTCCTTACTACTTTTTTTAAGTATCATTATTGGCAAGAGAGCTTACAAATACGGAGTGCCTACCCTGTTAATTTTTTTGATTATCGGTATACTTGCGGGTTCCGAGGGCATTGGCGGCATCTATTTTGACGACCCTAAAATTGCCCAATTTATCGGACTGGTTGCTTTGAACTTCATATTGTTTTCCGGCGGACTTGATACGAATTGGAATACCGTAAAACCCATTCTTAAAGAAGGCCTTGCGCTATCGACCCTTGGGGTGCTAATGACTGCCACGGCTCTCGGAACTTTTGTGTGGCTGTTGACCGATTTTAAGTTCTACGAAAGCATGTTGCTGGGTTCGATAGTATCGTCTACCGATGCGGCGGCCGTATTTTCTATTCTTCGGGCCAAAAGTCTTTCGCTAAAAACCAATTTGAGGCCAACGTTGGAGCTAGAAAGTGGAAGTAACGATCCCATGGCTTATGTGCTTACCATCGCATTTTTGACACTTGTATTGCATCCGGAACAGAATTTACTCTCTCTTATGCCCTTTTTTCTTTTGCAAATGGTGGTCGGTGCCTTGGCAGGTCTAGGTTTCGGAAAACTGAGTAAATTGGTTATAAATAGAATTAGCTTAAGTTTTGAAGGGCTATATCCGGTGCTCGCCATCGCCTTGATGTTCATCACTTTTTCGGCTACCGATTTTGTGGGGGGTAACGGCTTTCTTTCCATTTATATCTGTGCGGTATATTTGGGCAATCAAGATCTGATTCATAAAAAGACCATCATGCGCATGTACGACGGTCTGGCATGGTTGATGCAAATTGTGCTTTTCCTTACTTTAGGACTACTTGTCTTCCCGTCGAAAATAGTACCGGTTCTTGGCATTGGAATCTTGATTTCCATTTTTTTGATTGTAGTGGCGAGGCCTATCGGGGTGTTCATTAGTTTGCTTTTCTTCAAAATGAATCTCAAGCGGCGCTTATATATCTCATGGGTTGGATTGCGCGGTGCGGCACCCATTGTATTCGCCACCTATCCCTTATTGGCCGGGATTGAAAAGGCCGGAATGATCTTCAATATTGTTTTTTTCATATCAGTGACGTCCGTTTTGATTCAGGGCACAACTTTGGGTGTTTTTTCGAAATGGTTGAAAGTCGCCTTGCCTAAAGAGGATAGACCCAGCTATCCCACGGACGCATTCTTGGCTGAAAATCCGAAGACTGCGATGAAAGAGATTAAGGTAGGGGAGAATTGTTATGCCGTGAACAAAAAAATAGTGAGGCTTAATTTTCCGAAAAAAGCGATCATAGCCATGATAGAGCGTAATGGTAGCTACGTGGTGCCCAATGGCGCTACGGTAATCGAGCCCAATGACGTATTAATAGTGCTTTCCGATACCCAAGAAGGGCTCGATGAAGTTGAAGTGTGCATACAAAGTGGCGAACCCGAATAGCTTTTTGGGATAAGGAAATCCTTTTAAAAACACTCTTTTTGACCGTACAAACCTCAGCTATTGGGTATGAATAAAATAGTGGGATGCCTTTCTGTAAATTCTGCAAAAGGCAGTACTTTTGATAGGATAATGATTACGATATGAATTTAAAGGATGGGGTGAAGACCGCCGAGAACAAAGTATCTTCGGAGGCTAAAAAATTGAGTGATTTCGTGAAGGACAGAAGCAAATCATTAGTGGATCGCTTGGAATCGTATGAAGACATTATAAATCTTGAGGTGGGTGATACCGGGCTGCACCGCGCCAAAACTTTGGAAAGAGAGTTCGACATGCGCCAGTTATACGTAAAATATGAGGGAGACAACCCGACCGGTACCCAAAAAGACCGTATTGCCTTTGCCCAAGTGTACGATGCACTACGGCGTGAATTCGATGCCGTCGCATTGGCAACTTGCGGCAACTATGGTGTTGCGATGGCACTGGCCGCAAATTTAGCCGGCATACGCTGTAAAATCTTCATCCCCGAAAGCTACCATACCGAACGCATTTCAGAAATGGAAGGTTTACACGCTGAAATTATTCGAATGCCCGGCAGTTACGAAGATGTTGTAAGAAAAAGTAGTGAACTGGCCAAGGAAAAGGAGTGGTACGATGCGAATCCTGGTGGCTCGAACACGCCATTGCAGATTTCGGCTTATTCGCAGATTGCCTTTGAAATTTTTGACGAATTGGGCGATGCCCCCGAGTATTGTGCCGTCCCGGTATCTAACGGTACCTTGTTCGCAGGGATTTATAGGGGGTTCGTAAGTTTGTACAAAAGGGGAAAAACATCGCGCGTCCCGAAAATGATTGCGGCCTCGTCGAGCCGGAAAAACCCAATTGTACAATCGTTTTTGCAAGGGTTGGACCATTGTAAAGATTTAGTTCCCGAGGCGATAAAGGAAACCAAATACAACGAGCCCCTAATTAACTGGCACAGTTTTGATGGGGAGGAAGCCTTATACGCACTGAGGGAGTCCAACGGAGAGGCGTTTAATATCAGCGATAAAAAGTTGCGGGAAATGAGCTCCCTTTTGGCAAAAAAAGAAGGCTTTCGAATATTGCCGGCGGCAACAGCGGGTCTAATAGCACTTTTAGAATTTGATGAAAAGATGAATTTTGAGCCGGGCCGCTTTGTAGCGGTACTGACTGCTAAAAACTAAACACCATGAAAAATTCAATTGATGGAAAGGCGCTCGTGTACTGCGAAGGTGCCTTTAACACCCCTAACGGAAAAACGGCCCACGGTTTGGTGCGTTTCACCGAACGCTATGAAATTGTAGGCGTTCTCGACAGCAAATACGCCGGACAAGATGCAGGAAAAACCCTGGATGGAAAGTCCAACGGGATTCCGATTTTTAAGGATTTGGATACCGCTATTGAAGAATTAAAGTCCAGCGACAACCTGCCCCAAACCTTGGTCATAGGTCTTGCTCCCGACGGAGGCCGATTACCGAACCCGGCCAAAACCGTCATAAAAAAAGCCTTGGAAATGGGCTGGAACGTTGATAGTGGCCTGCACGATTTTTTGACCAACGATGCAACCTTGAACCAGCTTGCCGGCGAAAACAACTGTCGCATCCGTGACGTGCGAAAAACTCCTGATCGTGACCAACTCCATTTTTTTACCGGGGAAATCGAAAATGTAGACTGCCTAAAGATAGCTGTGCTCGGCACAGATTCCGCCTTGGGGAAACGTACCACCGCTTGGTTGTTGGTTCACGGTCTTCGGGATGCCGGATTGAAAGCGGAAATGATCGGCACAGGCCAGACTGCTTGGATGCAAGGTGCCAAATATAGCATGGTGATGGACAGTTGTATCAATGATTTCGTCTCGGGCGAGATCGAGCATGCCGTAGTTAGTGCCTATAAAAATGAGAAGCCCCATGTTATCGTTATAGAGGGTCAGGGCAGTTTGATGAACCCCGCATATCCAGGCGGTTTTGAGATTTTGGCAGCAGGCCGACCCGATTTTGTCATCTTGCAACACGCCCCCAAGCGTGCAGAATACGATGGTTTCCCGGGGTATAAAATGCATTCCCTTCCCGAACAGATCAACGCAATCGAGGTCATTTCCGGCAAAAAAGTCATCGCCATAACGGTTAACCATGAAGATATGGCCGAAGATGAAATTTTGGAGGCCTGTAAACAGATTACCCTCGAAACAAAACTGCCGGCATTTGATGTGTTAAAATATGGAGTGGAGGGGTTGGTCGAAATCCTTAAAGAAAAGATTTGAGAATCAAGACTGAGCTTTAAATATAGCCAATGAAGAAAACTTTCCTATGAAGATTACCAAAATATCCTACGAACGCCTTGACCTAAAACTTTCCGAACCCTACACGATTGCCTATGAGACCATAAGCAAATCTACCAATTTCATTCTAAAAATAGAGACCGATAGCACTATCGTCGGCTATGGCTGTGGGGCACCCGATAAGGCGGTGACGGGCGAGCATCCGGTAGAGGTAGAAGAAGCCATAAAAGAGGTGATTTTGCCCTATCTAATTGGAAAAAACCCTTTTACGTATGCCCTTATCCTGAAGGAATTAAAAACGTATCTGGGTAAAAAATCTTCCGCTTTGGCCATGGTCGATATGGCCCTGCACGACCTGATATCAAAAAAGGCCGATGTGCCTTTGTATCAATTTTTGGGAGGATATCGTACCAGCATCGCCACAAGTATCACCATCGGGATTCTTCCCGTAAACGAAACCTTGCGGCAGGCCGATGAGTTTGTCCGGCAAGGATTTTCCATAGTTAAGGTAAAAGGAGGGCACAGCCTGCTTGAGGATATCGAAAAAATGACCCGCTTGCATGAAAGACATCCGCATTTGGCTCTTCGTTTTGATGGTAATCAGGGCTATTCGGTCATTGATTCTGTAGCTTTTGTAAGGGCCACGGCCCATATAGGTATAGAAATTTTCGAGCAACCCACAAAATTGGAAAAGGAAGAGCGTCTTGGGCAGGTGACCGATCAGGTCGCCATTCCGGTGATGGCCGATGAAAGTATCAAAACGCTCAGAGATGTATTTCGCCTAGCCCAGAACGAACGCATCGATATGGTCAACATCAAATTGATGAAGGTAGGGGGTATTTTAGAGGGCATGCACATCAATTCCGTGGCCAAAGCGGCCGGTCTTGAAAGCATGATCGGCTGTAACGACGAATGTGCCCTGGGAATTTCCGCAGGACTCCATTTCGCTTTGTCGCGCCCCAATATCCATTTCGCCGATCTTGACGGCCATTTAGATGTGGTAGATGATCCTTTTAAAGGTATTTTCCGGTTGGAAAAGGGCGTATTGTATCCAACGGGGGCGTCCGGGCTCGGGGAGGTTAAAATAGGTTGAATGCCAAATTTCCAAGACATTCCTGAGATTTAGTATAATTTTCTCAAAATTAAATGCGCAAAACTCAACATTGGATTTTTGTTTACATCGGAGCCATAAAATTATTTTTACCCGCCCCTTTTTAAACAAGAAATTGGGAAACTTGTACTAAAAACGTTTTTACAAATGGCATAAGGTGAAGTGGTTTTACTTCCCGCCACTTTCCTTGATGGAAACATCCCTTCGAAACGGGATAAACAGCGGATCGATATCTTTGGTTTCGCCGACTACCGTAGCGATTTCCCTTTTGAGATAGTTCAGGTGTGCAATGGTCAAGCGATCGGTCATAACGGGAAGGGTGCGCTTGATTTTCCCTTGTAGGGTCAAAAGATTATCTAAGGCAAGCGAGCGAACATCCGTGTTAACGGTATAGCCTTCCGAAAGTTTGGCCAAGATGCCTTCTACCATACCCTCCGCCTCGTCGGGCTTGTAAAGGGTAATGAGGTTTGCCACGTATGATTTTTGAAGTTTTCTGCGATAGGCAGTGGTTTGATAAAAAACGTTCATATCGCCCCAAACCACTTGGGCAAGATCGTCCATATACGCTTCGGGGGTATACGGGTCTTCATCTTCATAGCGCTCGGCGATAAAGGTCATACGGCTCAGGCGGCTGCCCCCAAGCAGGTTCATCATAACACTTTCCATCGTTTTGGTGACCGCCTCCTTGGATTGTGGGGATTGTATGGCGTTCAGAATATCGTTACGCAACAGCCATTTGGGCTCCTTGAATATATAGTCGTTCAAGAAAACCAGTGCCTGTTTTTGCGTCATTTTATCCACGGGCCGATATACTTGACCTTCCTCACCCATAGTCTTGGGAGTAACATAAATACCGCCGATATTCTGTGCCACGTGAAATACATAGTCTTTGTATTGATCGACGAGGTCTTTGTATACCTGATCTAGATTGGTATAATCGTCACTATTGTTCTCCTTCGTCCATTTTTTTAGGAACGGGGCTATACGCTGTAGATTGAGAATGCCGTACATGCTGGCCTGCATGGCGTCGTCACCGAGGTCTTCGGTTTGGGAACGCGGGTCAAAATCGCGACCCTCGCCGCCGAACCAAAGTCTTGGGTTGTTCGAAACACTATCGACCACCATTTGGCTCAAAAGTTCTTTTTCCTCGGAGAGTTCCAAATTTTCGGGTAAACGGGAATAGCCCCATTGAATGGCCCATTTATCATAGTCGCCGATACGCGGCATTAAATCTTTGGTAGGAATACTGTCTTCGGGCTGTGCGACGTAATTGAAGCGCGCATAATCCATAATAGAACTTGTGTGCCCATTCTTTTTAAGCCATACCGGGTTCCGCAGATTTTCTACAGGGGTGGCCGAACTGGCACCCATATTATGCCGAAGGCCCAAAGTATGTCCCACCTCATGGGAGGCGACAAAACGAATCAGCTCGCCCATAAGTCCGGTCTCGAATTCCATTTTCTGGGCCCGTTTGTCGACGGCTCCAGCCTGTACCATGTACCAACTGTGCAATAGGCTCATCAGGTTGTGGTACCAACCGATATGGCTTTCCAAAATCTCGCCGCTACGGGGGTCTACTATGTTCGGCCCGTAGGCGTTTTTAGACGGAGAGGCAAAATACCGTAGTACCGAAAAACGAGAGTCTTCCAGACTCATCGTAGGGTCGTTTTCCGGCCATTCCACCCCAATAATGGCATCTTTAAAACCGGCCTGTTCAAAAGCGACCCGCCAGTCGTTGATACCTTGAATGAGATATGGCCGCCATTTTTTTGGGGTAGCCGGATCGATGTAGTATACAATCGGCTTTTTGGGTATTACCATTTCGCCCCGCTGCCATTTTAGGGAGTCTTCGGGCTTGGGTTCCAACCGCCACCTGTGGATGTAGGTATTGCGGTCCACTTTTTGTTGGTCGTCACCATATTCTAAATAAGAGCTGGCGAAATAGCCCACTCGGGCATCATACAACCGTTTATGCATGGGGTTTTTAGGAAGCAGAATAAATGAGTTGTTGATTTCCAAGGTCACAACGCCCGCCAAGATAGCTGCGGGAAGTTCTTTTCGATTGTTGGAACCCACTTTGGCCTTATACGTTTTTACCGTTTTGATTTCCGTATTCAGCGGAAAGGAATGGATCTCCTTGATATACGACTTGTCTTTTTCGAGCGACATCAGCTTGTAGTCGTCTTTTTGCTCGTTGCCCAAGGCTAGCAACGGATTCTCCCCATTTATAAAATCGGTAACATCGATAACTGAGGAATTCGCGTCTTCGTTGTTCGCCTTGATATCGAAGGCTTCTAAAATCGGGGTAATGTTTGCGTTGTTCACTGCTTTTGAGATGGCATCGTTTTCATTGGCGGCACTTACCAAGGTAGCAATCCGCAGAAATATATTGTCTGTCGGACCTTTCTCAAAAGTTATGGTATTTTCGGAAATTTTTTCCCCCCCGTAGTTGCTTGCGCCCGATGGCGTTTTTATAAACCGGGTCACTACCAACATTTCACGGTTCAACAGACTGTCGGGTATCTCGAAATAATACTTGCTCCCGACCTTATGTACGTCAAATAGCCCCTTTTGGGTAATGGCCTTTTCGGTAATCAGCCTATCGTATGTCTTTGCGCTATTTTGTGACAGCATATCGGGATTAACCTTTTTATCCGACTTGCCAATTAAGCCCAACGTGCTGCACGAGCCAGCCAGTAGAAGTATTCCTAAATATGTGAAAAATGGTCTCATATAAGTAGCGAACGTTTCAATTACTTATTTAGTATGGATTTGGTCCGATAAACTGTGCATTTAACAGAATATCGCAATAGTAACAGTCGATTACGGCGGTATTTAATACTTTGTCACGCTTGTATTAAAAAAAGTTTGAATCAACAAAAGCCAAAGGCAATATACAATTCTTGATTACGGGAATCAACAGGAAAAGGGCAAAACCCCTTAATTTTCACCTTATATTATGAATCAATGTTCAATTTTGCTCAATTCGAAATCTCCTTTTAACATAGTGATCACATTAATTAGGGAGCGAATAGTGTGGTAATTGACTTTCCATACCTGTGCCTTGGCCGCTTTTTCGGCTTCGGTATCGGTGTCGAGGCCTTCCGGATACCATCCGCCATGTTCGTGGTCGATAAGATAGGTGTCCAAATACTCCCATTGTTTTTTGAAAAGGGTTTCGTATTGTTCATCTTTGGGATGCAATTGCGCCATAAGTAATAGCGAATTCAGTCCCTCAGCCTCCGCCCACCAGACCTTTGCCCGGTTTTCGATAGTGCGTTTACCGGATGCGCCCCAGTAGTAACCGCCGTCGTAGAAGCCTCCGTTTTGTTCGTCCCAGCCCCATTCCAGGGCATGATCTACCATTTTTTTTGCCTTTTGGGCGGTGGTGGTATCGTTTTTTCTTCCCAGAACATGGGAAGTTTCGAGCATAAGAAAAGCGGTCTCCACATCATGGCCGAAGGAAACATGGTCTAGATAAAACTGTTGTTTTCGATAGGTTTTCGAAGAATCTCGGAGCGATACGGGCGTCCAGTTTCTTTCTAAATGCAGGGTCAGATACCCTTTTTCTGTGGTAATGGTATCACGGATCAAGAGTAAAAGTTCTTCCAATCGCTTTTTCAAGAGCGGATTTGGCCAAACTTCGTAGAGTGTGGTAAAACTTTCCAAAAGATGGATAGAAGAGTTCTGGTCTTTCCAGTCCTTTCTAATAAAATTATCGTAGTTCTTGTCATTTTCGGTTACGTCGAGCATCCAGGAGCCGTCTTGTTGCAGCACGTCGAAATAGCCGCCGTATACGGAATCGTGGGCGTGTTCCTCCAGCCAATAAAACGTTTTTTTCGCTAATTCAAGGGCGCTTGTATCCTTTGAAACTTGATAATATTTGGCGAGTCCGTAGATGGCGAATGAATTACCATACGTACTTTTTCCCGAGGATAGCACCTTTAAAGAATCTCCGTCAATACCTAAAAGGGTATGGAACCCACCATTTTCGCTATCCCACATTTCATCTCTCAAGAACCGATAGCCATGGGCCGCGATTTCCTTGAATGTATCATCCTTATAATATAAAGCCAGTTCGGAAGCCGTCCAAACATGTCGGGCCTGGCTAACGAGCATTTTATCCTGCTTACCTTTCTTATCCCATTTATAATCGAAATCCGACCAAAATCCGCCGTTGAGTGTGTCGATGGATTTGGGATACCAAACGTCGACCAGTTCATCCAAAGAAGCCTCGATTTTGGGGAGGAATTGTTCGAAGGGTGTAGAAGGAGTTTCCTTTTGTTTACAAGATCCGATAACCAACAGGAAAACGAGCGGCAAAAACGGATAATTTTTTGGGTTTTTCGATAGTCGCTCCATGCAAGGATACTTTTGTGTAGTTCTTGAATACCTATGAAAGCAAGAAATGTGAATTGGATCTAAATTTACATATAATTTCAGCAGGTCTTACAAAAGTGGATATTACTGCATCTTTTGCAATTTATGGGAACTATTTGGGGAAGAAATTATCAGGTGAAAGTTGAGTAAACAGGAAAATTATGACAACATTGTAAGTTTTTTGAAAAAACCTATGGCCATGTCGCAATATCTCTCTTTTTTAAGATTCAAACACCTTTTTCAATGGTTAGGCTACATAGGTTTTAAATTTGGAATTTGCGGCTTGTACTTTTCTTTTTCACCGTATCATGATCATCACTGCCCCCAAAGCTGTTAGCACCAAAATCATTTTCCGATAGAAATCGTCTTTGATGATTTTGATCAAGCGAACGCCCACCAGCATGCCCAAGAGGATGCCGGGTACCAGTTTTAAATTAAAGAGCAGGGTCTCCGCATTTATGGTTTCCCAGACGAAAATATGAAAGGGCAGTTTAATGAGGTTGATGATCAGGAAAAGCCAGGCCGCCGTACCGATAAACTCGTTTTTTTTCACCCGCATGGCCAAGAAATATAGGTTGCTGAACGGTCCGCCCAAGTTGCCGATCATTGTGGTGATGCCTGCGAGCGTCCCTACGAGCCCCGCAAAGGCCCAATGGGTGGGTACGGAAGTCGATTTCCGGCGGTCCCACCAGTACATCATGACAACGCTTACCAAAATGATGATGGCCATGTAAATTTTAAAAACCCCTTCGTCAAGGTCGTTCCCCAAATAAACGCCAAGTAGAATGCCCACAACCACCCAAGGTAAGAACCGAACGATATACCACCAATTGGCATGACGATGGTAATAAACGACCGCAATAGCATCTCCAACGATCAACAACGGAACGACCAGACCGGTCGATGCCTTGGCCTCAAAGGCCAGCGCCATCAAGGTAACGTTTACAATGGCAATACCTTTGATGCCAGCTTTCGAGAGACCGACAATAAAGGCTGCTGTAATGGCAAAAGCCCATGAGGTAATCGAGATGTCGAATGTGGATGCTACAGACAAAAATAAGGTATTGAAGAACTCGTTTTAAACTTCTTTTTTACCTGCGATTTCCACATTTCACAGCCTAATTTACTTTTCGCTCTCACCATTGCTATTGCTATGCTGATCAAAAAACATTCATTAGGCTGTGAAAGCCGCAAATCTCGGTTAAACAAAGAAACTCAAGACAACTTCTTAGGTTGGAAAGCAAAAGTATCTTAAAAAATAATATCTTTAGAAATTGTTAAACCATAAACCGAAAATAAACCATCCATGGAATTATCTACGCTCGATTATACCTTTATCATTGTTTTTTTTTCGATTGTCTTAGGAATAGGAGTTTATGTCTCCAAAAAATCAGGTAAGAATTCCTCCGAATTCTTCCTCTCCGGAAGAAATATGCCGTGGTGGTTGTTGGGCGTCTCCATGGTAGCGACCACTTTTTCGACCGATACGCCGAACCTGGTCACGGATATCGTCCGTACTCACGGAGTTTCGGGAAACTGGGTCTGGTGGGCGTTTTTACTGACGGGACTTTTGACGGTCTTTATATATGCCAAACTTTGGCGGAGATCGAATGTCAACACAGACCTTGAATTTTATGAAATGAGGTATGGTGGGAAGCCCGCCAGTTTTTTGAGAAAATTCCGTGCGATTTACCTCGGTGCGCTTTTCAATATTATTACCATGGCTTCGGTTACCCTTGCGGCCATCAAGATTGGCGGCATAATGTTGGGACTTGAACCTTGGGAAACCGTTGTCGGAGCGGGCTTAATAACGGTCACCTTTAGTGCCTTGGGCGGTTTTAAAGGTGTGGTCTATACCGATTTTCTATTGTTCTTTGTTGCCATGTCGGGTGCCATTGGAGCTGCCTATTATTTGGTCAATATACCAGAAGTCGGAGGTATCGAGGCGTTGATCGCCCATGAGAACGTACAGGGAAAATTGGACATCATACCCGATTTTAGCAACCAGAACGCACTGATCATGTTATTTATCATTCCCTTGGCGGTGCAATGGTGGAGCTCATGGTACCCGGGAGCCGAACCTGGCGGCGGCGGCTATATCGCCCAACGGATGTTGGCTTCAAAAAATGAAAACCATGCCATAGGGGCAACTTTCTTTTTCAATATTATGCATTATGCACTACGACCATGGCCGTGGATTTTGGTAGCACTCGCCTCCCTAATCGTTTTTCCAGATGTCGCCAGTATTCATGAAGCTTTCCCCAATATTGCAGAAAATAAGCTGGGACAGGATTTGGCCTATTCGGCTATGTTGACCAAACTCCCGAGCGGTCTATTGGGTGTAGTTCTGGCTTCATTGGTGGCCGCGTATATGAGTACGATTTCCACACAATTGAACTGGGGGTCGTCGTATATTGTTTTTGATTTTTACAAAGAACAGATCAACCCTAATGCCACAGAAAAGCAAATGGTGGCCGTAGGGCGAATTTCAACGGTTGTGCTGATGGTTTTAAGCGCTGTTTTGGCCTTGGCTTTAGAGAACGCCCTTCAGATATTCGAAATACTGCTGACTTTTGGCGCTGGTACGGGACTCATTTTCATACTGCGATGGTTTTGGTGGCGGATTAATTCGTGGAGTGAAATTACGGCCATGTTCGCGTCCGGAATTTTGTCCATTGCTTTAAAGACCACATCACTTGGACCTTTTCTTTTTGATGTCGAAACTGGGGTTTTCCCTGATTGGGCCGAATATCCATTCGTAGTGTTAGTAACCACCGCAATTTGGCTTGCGGCTACATATATGACTCAGCCGGAATCTCCAGAAGTACTTCGTTCGTTTTATAAAAAAATCCAACCCGGCGGACCTGGATGGGCCAAAGTAGTCAACGAAGCAAAAGCCGACGGTGAAGCAATTGCCAAAGATGAAAAATGGAGTGTGCCACAGGGTATAACCGCAATGTTATTGGGCTGTGTGCTAATATATACGATTATGTTCGCTACCGGATACTGGATTTATGGTAGAACTACTCCGGCTTTGGTGCTCACGGGCGTGGCCATTGTTTCCGCCTTTTTGTTGATAAAGGCATGGAACAGAATGAAGGAGGATATTTTATGAAAGACCGTATCCTTTCCGTAGACATCTTCCGTGGCATGACCATAGTGCTGATGATCTTAGTGAACACGCCCGGTACATGGTCGGCCGTATACAGGCCTTTTTTGCATGCCGGTTGGCATGGATATACGCCTACGGACCTGGTATTTCCTTTTTTTCTGTTTATTGTGGGCACTTCGATTGCCTTCGCCTATAAAAATAAATCGGTCGATGCGAGCACCTATAAAAAAATCAGTGTCCGTAGTTTGAAATTGATCGGATTGGGTCTTTTTCTCGGCGCCTTTACTTTAACCTTCCCCTTTATAAAAGATTTTGCCGATATACGCTTTCCGGGCGTATTGCAAAGAATCGGGGTGGTGTTTTTCTTTGCATCCATCCTCTTTATCAATTGCAATTGGAAGACTTTGATCGGTATTTCGGTAGTTCTATTACTAGGATATTGGCTTTTGATGGGGTTTGTTCCGGTAAACGGAGTGGAATCCACTTTCGACCGCGCCCCGAACAACCTGGCCAATTATTTGGATGTACAGGTTTTCGGCACCCATATCTATAAAGACGATTACGATCCCGAAGGTCTGCTCAGTACCGTTCCATCTATCGTTAGTTCGTTATTGGGAATTTTCACGGGATTGATCTTGCTCTCGAAACAACCCAAAAAAGCCAACATTCTCATGGGTATGGGCGGAGCTCTTTTGATTCTCGGATACCTTTGGGATGTAGTTTTCCCGATCAATAAGGCCCTGTGGAGCAGCAGCTTTGTACTCGTAACCGCCGGATGGGCCAACCTCATCCTGGCCTTGATCTATTACTTGACGGATGTCAAGGGAATCACATTTGGCAGTATTTTTAGATATGCCGGTGCCAATGCCATTATCCTTTATTTTCTGTCCAGTTTTATCTCCAAAATAATGGGCATGATCAAGATAGATGGCGACAAGTCTCTGCACGGCTGGCTGTTCGACACGGTTTACGTACACGACTTTATGTCGCTGCAACTTTCATCCTTGTTATATGGGCTTACCGTAGTAGCGTTTTATTGTTTGCTGGCCTATATACTGTATACCCGTAAGATTTTTATTAAAGTCTAAAATTTTCTGACTCCGACAGTTTTTGTCATATGGAGAAAGATGCATCGAGAAGTAGAAAATTCAGCGTAGGAAGCAAGCCTAACCCCACAAATAGCATAAGGGCAATGTTCGATACCGTAAGTTTTTTGTAATAGCACGACTATTGCAATTCCTTCCTAAAAATATTTCCATGAAAAAATACGACGTTATCGTAATCGGTGCAGGTAGTGCCGGGCTGGGAAATTCGGGCGTTGCCAATGTTTTGGGCCTAAAAACCCTGCTCATCGAAAAAGATGGTGATAACTTCGGTGGCGATTGTACGAACTTCGGCTGTGTGCCTAGCAAGGCCTTGATTCATATCGCCAACCAATTTCACCAAGCGAAATCCGCGGAACGATTTGGACTCAAAACAAGCGGAAAGGCCGATATGGGGCGTATTTTAGACCATATCCACCAAATGCAGACCTTTATTAAAGATACAGAAGATGCCGCGGCCCTACGCAAAAAAGGGATCGATGTGGTAATCGGAGAGGCTGTTTTTGATTCAAGGGATACCCTTAAGGTGAACGGCGAGACCCATACCGCCCGTATCATACTGCTCTGCACGGGTTCCTCGCCCAGAATGCTCGATATCGAGGGAATGGATTCGGTAGACGTCTACACCAATGAAACCATTTTCTTCGACTGCCGTAAACTGCCGGAAAATCTTGTCGTCATCGGCGGTGGCCCCATCGGTTGCGAACTGGGGCAGGCGTTTTCTAGATTGGGCTCAAAAGTCACGATTGTCAATAGGGGCGACCGATTGCTAAACAAAGAACCCGAAAAAGTGTCCGAAATTTTGGAAACCCGATTTAAGGAAGAGGGCATCCAAATCTCGAGCCATGCGGAAGTCCAATTTTTTAAGGATGGAAAGGCAGGTATCGCATCCAAAGAAAAAGATATTCTTGAAATTCCCTGTGATGCCGTTTTGATTTCCGCAGGAAGGACGGTGAACACAAAAGGGATGGATTTCGATGCCGCGGGCATCGAACTGACGGAAAAAGGAAAGATTAAAGTTGATGAATACCTGCAAAGCACCAACAAGAAAGTATATGTCATCGGTGATGCCGCCGGAAGCTATATGTTTTCCCATGGTGCCGAGAAAATGGTGCGGCAGCTCTGGCGTAATCTGCTGGTTCCGATATTCAAGAAGAAAAACACATGGAACGATCTCAGTTGGGTCACCTTTACCGATCCCCAAGTTGCGCATTTCGGACTTACGGAAGACAGGCTACAGGAACGGGGCGTAGAATTTCAACGACATGACCAAAGTTTTCTTCATGATGACAGGGCTATTGTTGAGGAATATACCTACGGACAGATGTCGCTATGGCTCGATAACAGCAACAGTACCGGCAGTAAAAAAATCCTTTCCGGTAGCATGATCGCGCCCCATGCCGGGGAACTGGTGCAGGAACTTGAACTGGCCAAGCACGCCAATATTCCAATAAGCGAATTGAACGACCGGGTCTATCCGTATCCCGTTGCTGCACGTATCAATCAAAAAACGATACGCGGGATCCTTGAAAAAACAAGGAAACTCTGGAAACTGAAACTGGCTCGGATGGTATTCCGTTGGTTTCATTGACACGTTAAATTCCGCAAAGCGGCATCAGTTAGACGCTAAACCGCCTTATGCAAAGCAAGTTTCACGAATTATCACTAATTTCAGACCGGTATTCGTTAAGAGCTATTTAGAGATGAACAAAACACCAAAGAACGTTCTGGGCACCGAACTGCAATCTTGCTGTACCGACCCAATGACCGGCTTTTACCGCGACGGCTTTTGCAAGACCGGTGAGCAAGACGTCGGCACCCATGTGGTCTGCGCTATCATGACCGAAGATTTTTTGGAATACACGAAGGCAAAAGGCAACGACCTCTCAACCCCAAGGCCTGAGTGGCAGTTTCCCGGATTGAAGCCTGGCGATACTTGGTGCCTTTGTGTCTCACGCTGGCTCGAAGCCGAGAAAGAGGGCAAGGCGCCCCAAGTAGTCTTGGAGGCGACTCATGCAAAAGCGTTGGAATACGCCAATTTTGAAACTTTGTTGGAGTACAAGTTTTGATATAGGCGCTGAGTGGGCAAACATCAACGGTTTTTACCGGCCTTATTTTGAGGATCGAGGTAGACCACCTTGGGCGGGGGTCATCAGCGATTTCCCGAAGGCCCACAATACGAATTTCGGAAAAATATTGGCCCAGGTAGGCAAGTCGTGTTTTCCTCTCAAAACTTCTTCATAGACGATAGCTCCGGGATATGAATAGCCTCTGGCCCGGAGTTCTTTAATAACGTCCAAGGTATCGTCAATAGAATCGATGACGCCATTCTGGTTCCGGTCGGCTTTCTCGTCATCGGTGCCTGTTTGTAGCCAGAATTTCAGATGTGGCGCAGCATTTCCGTCTTTGATAACATCTAGCAAGATACGGCTTCGGTCGGCGACATCCTTTTTTACATAGGCTTTCTTGCGCCACCAAAATGAGCCGCTGAACACACCAATCTTACTGAAGAGATTGGAATTGCGATAGGCGATATCGAAGGCCGATAATCCCCCTAAAGACATGCCGCAGTAGACCCAATCCTTTTTATCCGTAGAAACCTTGAATTCCTTTTTTAAAAAAGGAATAAACTCTTCGATAACAAATTTTGAATATTCGAGGGCCCTGCCGCCACGTCCCTTGAAATCGGCCGTTGAAGCGGTGCCGTATTCGTGAATACGGCTTTCGTTACATTCAAGACCAATATATACAAACGGGCGCACAGCCTTCGAGGCATAGGCTTCCGAAAAGGTTTTCTCGAGCTTCATGGCCGTAAAATCTTGTCCGTCGTTCATTAAAAGCACGGGAAAGGTATAGCTCGTATCCCAATAGTTGGCGGGTGCCATAAAACGAAAAGTGACGATACGGTCTAAATATTTTGAAAAGAAACGGCCTTTTGCGCCGATAAAATCGATTTGGAATTGCATAAATTACTGTAAAGGGAGTGCAAGTATAACGAATCCTAAAAATATTCATATTGTCTGCTTTAAAATAAATTACTTTTGCGCACCTTAATCCGCTCATCTTTACCTATTTTGAGCTATATTTATTCTAATGGCTAAAATTGAACATATACCTTACTATTCGAATACCCTTGGGCGCAACATAAATGTTGAGGTCACCGGGCATTGGGGCCATCCGATTTTAATGTTTCCTTCATCTGGCGGCCAATTTACCCAAAATACCGATTTCGGACTCACGGGAGCAGTGATGCAGTTCGTCGAAGCGGGGCGAATCAAGCTTTACAATGTGGAAACTTTGGATATGCTTTCGTTCTATCACGATCATATGATCACCGAGGAAAAAATCCATAACTACGAATTGTACATGCAATTTTTGCGGAACGAAATGATTCCGTATATTCAAGGTGAATGCAATACGCACCGGGTAGCAGTTGCCGGGGTAAGTTTCGGAGGTTTTCATGCGGCCAATACCGCATTTCGCTTTCCGGATCTGGTTTCGCATTTGATTGCCATGAGTGCGGCGTTCAACATTCGCAACATGGCCCAGCTGAGCGACGACATGCGCATTTATTATAACTGTCCTGATGAGTTTATGCAAAATGAGGAAGCCTGGAAGTATAACCACATGCAAATCGTATTGGGCACTTCAGATTGGGATATCTGTAGGGATAAAAACTTGCACATGGCCGGTATTTTAAACGCCAAGGGCATTGATCACTGGTACGACGAAAAAAAATGGACGCCCCATGACTGGCCGCTGTGGAAAATGATGTTTCCGGAGTATATAGACCGATTTTTTTGAATTATCTCTTCAATTTAACCATGAACCGATCTAGCTAAAAATATTAAAATAACATAAAGAATCCCGCCGAAGCATGTGCTTAGTGCTACGACTGCGCTCAGCATAAACTAGAGCCGAAGTGCGGGAATGACAATTAAAACAAAAATTATTATGGCAAAAAAAGTAGGTATTATTTTCGGTCAGGAAGACACGTTTCCCTGGGCCTTTATAGACAAAGTGAACGAATTGGGCAAAGGTAAAGTAGTTGCCGAACCCGTTCAGATAGATAAGGTGCAACAGGGTATCGATTATGGGTATCATGTCATACTCGACCGTATGTCGCAAGGTGTTCCCTTTTATCGATCGTATGTCAAAAATGCGGCCCTAATGGGTACGGCGGTCATCAACAACCCGTTTTGGTTCAGTGCCGACGAGAAATTTTTTAACAATTGTCTGGCAATGGAATTGGGCGTTCCCGTGCCAAAAACGGTATTATTGCCCTCGAACACAAGGCCCAATGATACGAGTGAGAAATCGTTCAGAAATCTAGTGGGCCCGTTAGACTGGGATTATATATTTAATTACATCGGCTTCCCCGCTTACATGAAACCTTTTGATGGAGGCGGATGGAAAGATGTATATAAGGTAGAAAATGCAGATGCACTCTTCGCCAGCCATGCCGAAACCGGACAGTTGGTTATGATGTTACAGGAAGAAATCGTTTTTGACGACTATTTCCGGGTGTATTGTCTCGGTCAAAAATATGTGCATATTATGCCCTACGACCCTAGAAAACCTTTTCACGAGCGGTATGTGAGTGAAATCAAGGCCACGGGTGACGAACGTGATAAATTATTGAAGACGATACACAACTACACCTTAAAACTTAATAAGGCCCTTGGCTATGATTTTAACACCGTAGAATTTGCGGTAAGGGACGGAATACCCTACGCCATCGATTTTTGTAATCCCGCGCCAGATGCGGATTTACATTCCGTAGGCCAAGAAAATTTTGATTGGATTGTCGAGCATTCCGCCAAGTATGCCGTTGAAAAGGCAAATGCCCACAAGGCGAAACAGAACAATACCTCTTGGGGCGGTTTCGTTAAGGATTCGATTGCACCCGAAGCCCCAAAAAGAGGCAAGGTCAATCTAAAAACTGCGGAAGAGGTTAAAAAAGCTACGGAAGCAAAGAAAAAAGCAGCCGCCGCCAAGAAAAAAACAGAATCCGATAAAAAAGGGGCACCGCCCAAAAAAGGGCCCGCCAAGTCAAAAGCCCAAACAAAATCGAAAGTTCCGGCCCCAGCGAAGGTGGAGGCTAATAAAAAGGCTCCGGTGAAAGCTAAAGCCCCTGCCAAAGGCAAAACCCCTGTCAAACCAAAAACTGGTGTAACTAAAAAATCCCCGGCTAAGTCGGCTCCCAAAAAGACCAAATAGGCAATCTGATCAAACAAAACCATCAACATGCATAAATTCACACTGGGTATAGAAGAAGAATTCCAGGTTCTCGACAGCGATACGTTCAAGCTTCGGTCACAGATGTCGAAAATCATCGATGGGGGCAAGGTACTGCTGCAAGAACGAATCAAGGAAGAAATGCACCAGTCGATGATTGAAATGGGTACCAATGTATGCGAGAACATAAATCAGGTGCGGGACGAGGTTTCCTATCTTCGGCAACAGATCATCAAACTGGCCGATGCCGAAGGTCTCAAGGTGGCCGCTTCCGGTACGCACCCCAGTTCGCTTTGGCACGAACAGCTGATTACTTCGAAACCCCGATACGACGAAATAGTCGAGGAAATGAAAGACGTGGCACGGGGCAACCTCATTTTTGGCATGCACGTGCATGTGGCCATCCCCAGTCGTGAAGAGGGCCTTGAGATACTGAATGTGGCGCGATATTTTTTGCCGCATCTCTATGCCCTTTCAACAAACAGTCCGTTTTGGGAGGGGCGCGAAACCGGGTTCAAATCATTTCGGAGCAAGGTGTTCGATAAATTTCCCAGAACCGGAATTCCGCCTTTTTTTTCCAGCGTTGGAGAATATGACAAGTTCGTTGATATTCTGGTGCGTACCAATTGCCTTGACAACGCCAAAAAAATATGGTGGGACATTCGTTTGCATCCGTTCTATCCAACGATCGAGTTCCGGATCTGTGATGTCGTAATGACGGTCGATGAGGTGACCTGCATCGCGGCCCTGATGCAGTGTATCGTGGCTAAGTTGTATAAAATGCACAAAAAGAACCAGACTTTCAAAAATTACCGCCGCCTGCTCCTGAACGAGAACAAATGGCGTGCCGCAAGATGGGGCGTAGAGGCCAAACTAATCGATTTCGGCAAGGAAGAGGAAGTTCACTTTAATCAGTTGATGAACGAGTTGTTGGAATTCATCGATGATGTCGTCGACGACCTCGGATGCCGAAGCGAAGTGAATTACGTGTATCAAATGCTCGAGCAGGGGTCAGGTGCCGACCGCCAACTTAAGGTGTTCGAACAAACTGGCGACCTGTGTGATGTGTCAAAGTATATCGTGCAGCAGACAAAGAAGGGGCTTTAGACATCGTATCGAGAACACACACTATTAAAGCATGAATGGCGTTATTTAACTGAACAATTGCGAGCCAATGAGGGTGTAGCCCAAATTGGCGTGGCAATCCGTTGAAGTGGGCAAGTAGTTTCATAACGCCATTCGCCGATGTTCAACAGATTGCCACGCTTTTGAGGCCAAAGGCCTGAAAAGCTCGCAATGACGATTAGAAAAAAACATGATCAACAAATACAGAATAGCAATTCTCGATATGAATGCCGGAGAGCCCAATGAAGGTATGCGCTGTCTGAAAATGCTAGCGGGCGAGTTTTTGGCGCAAGAAGGTAGGGAGGGTCACTACGAAGTTTTCGAGGTAAGGGTCAATGAAGAGATTCCCCTATTGGATGATTTTGACATCTATCTATCCTCCGGCGGCCCCGGATCACCATTAATATCAGGGCAAGATTGGGAGTTTAAATATTTCGGTTTTCTTGACGCCCTGCTCTTGCATAACCTGTCGAAACCGGATAAAAAACACCTTTTTTTGATTTGCCATTCGTTTCAATTGGCCTGCGTGCATTGGGATCTGGCGAAGGTCACTAAGCGCCGCTCTACCTCTTTTGGAATTTATCCTATATTTAAGACCAACAGCGGGGAGCATGAAATATTGCTCGAAGGCTTGGCCAATCCATTTTACGCCGTTGACTCAAGGGATTATCAAGTTGTCGGTCCTTCTGAATGGAAACTTGATACCTTAGAGGGCAAAGTCTTATGTAGGGAGAAGGTGCGCGCGCATGTGCCTTTAGAGAGGGCAGTTATGGCCATTCGTTACAGCAGGGAGATTTTTGGAGTGCAGTTTCATCCGGAAGCGGATTCCGAAGGGATGTTGCGCCACTTTAAGAAAGAGGACAAGCGCAATGCCATCATTAAAAAATACGGCAAACGGAAATATCTCAATATGCTGGAACAATTGGTAGACGATGAAAAGATAATGAAAACCAACCATACGATTATCCCCAATTTCTTACGGTTGGCAGCGGAAGCCATAGACATCGAAAAATTACAAGTAGTATGATATCAGAAATCAGGGATAGGTTCAATGCGGAATTCAAACCGGAATATTACGAAGATCTACTCAAACATATTGAAAACACCTATTCGGAACCCAGTGCCTTCAGAATTTCTGAAACACCGGTTTTTATCGATGTAAACCTAAAAAAGGATGTATTTTCCGCTTGTGATGCCATAATAGAACAGCTTGGGGAAATCGACTTCCAAAAAATACGGGATACCTTTATTCCAAAAGAATTACAATCCCCGCTTCCGATGGGCAATCCTGATTTTTTGGCCATCGATTTCGGACTTTGTGATGACGGCAAGGGGGGTATTACGCCCCAGCTTATCGAACTGCAGGCCTTTCCGACTTTGTTCTTTTACCAGCCTTTTCTTGGAGAGGCGTATCGCAAGTGCTATCCGAACCTTCCTAAAGAGGGCCTAAATTATTATTTCAGCGGATTGAACGAAGAAAGCTATCTCAAGGAAATCAAGGAAGTAATCCTTGGAAATGAAAAACCGGAGAACGTCATCCTTTTGGAGCTTTTCCCCGAAAAGCAAAAGACGCGCATCGATTTCTGGGCCACCAAAAAGGCCTTGGGTATCGAAGTGGTCTGTATGACCAAGGTCATTAAGCAAGGAAAAAAACTCTTCTATGAAAAAGACGGTCGAAAAATCCCCATCCACAGGATTTATAATCGCGTTATCTTTGACGAACTGCAACGTATCGAAAACCTTGATGTCGCTTTCAATCTTAGCGACGACCTTGACGTGCGGTGGGTTACCCACCCCGATTGGTTTTTCGTGATTTCAAAGTGCATTATGCCTTTGTTAAAGCACAAGAACATACCGGCATCCTATTATTTGAACGACTATCCAAAAAATTTAAATCTAGGGGATTATGTATTGAAACCCTTGTTTTCCTTTGCGGGCCAAGGTGTAAATTTACATCCCGATCAAAAAACTATTGAAGCGATAGAAGAAAAACAGAACTATATCCTTCAACAAAAAGTGAAATATGCCGCTGTGGTGAAAACCAAAAATGAGAAGAATTCAAAGGTGGAGCTACGGATGCTTTACGTCTGGAGTACCGAAGAAAATCGATTGAAACCAGTAATCAATCTGACCCGGATGAGCAAAGGTGAAATGATTAATGTTTCGCATCAGGTCGACGAAACCTGGATCGGATCATCAATCAGCTTTTTTGAGGAATGAAAACTTTTAGCTTGTTTCTATAGATCTGCATAGTTCCACGACATGGTTCAAGATTGAGCGGGGTGTCAGATTGCCGATTTTAAATATTCTGTTTCATCAACTTCGCCACATACTTTCCGATTACATCGAACTCCAAATTTACAACGCTGCCGACTTCATAAGCGTTAAACCTTGTATGTTCGTAGGTGTATGGAATAATGGCCACACTGAAGGTATTGCTACCGGAATCCACTACGGTAAGGCTAGTGCCGTCGATAGTAATCGAACCCTTTTCAATGGTAGGGTTGCCCATTTCAGAATCATATTCGAAGGTAAATACCCAGCTGCCGTTCACTTCTTTTCGAGCGGTACAAACACCGGTTTGATCAACATGGCCCTGAACGATATGGCCATCAAAACGGCTTCCCAATATCATCGCACGTTCTAAATTGACCTTTTCGCCCACCTTTAGCCGATTCAAGTTCGTTTTTTGAAGGGTTTCGGCTATGGCGGTGACGGTGTAGGTCTGTCCGTCTAGAGCTACGACCGTTAGACAGACCCCGTTATGGGATACGCTCTGGTCGATTTTCAGGTCTTCTGCCATAGGTGATTTTATGGTGACGTGAAGGTTCTCCCCATCGCGCTCCAATCGCTTAATTTCCCCCAAGGTTTCGATGATTCCCGTAAACATATTCCGTCTAAATTAACTAGTTTTGTAGCTAGTGCAATCGCAAAAAAAAGTATAAATCAATTCACCCTTACAAAGGTAAAGAATATCATGCAGGAAGACGGTAAAATAAAATTGGGTATTTCCATAGGTGATTTGAACGGTATTGGATGCGAGGTCGTGCTCAAGACGTTTGAGGATTCCCGGATGTTGGATTTCTGTACCCCGATACTTTTTGCCTCTAGCAAGACCATTTCCTTTCAACAAAAAGAACTGAATATCGATATTAAATACAACGGCGTTCAGGAAGCTTCAATGGCCGTTGACGGCAAAGTCAATGTGGTCAACGTATGGAAGGAAATTCCCGATATCAAGTTCGGCGAGGCCACCGAAGAAGGGGGGAAATACGCCTTGAAATCTTTACTTGCGGCCGTAGACGCTTTGAAAAACGGAGACATCGATGTTTTGGTCACCGCGCCCATCAACAAGAACAACATTCAAACGAAGGACTTTAAATTTCCCGGGCACACCGATTTTCTTACGCAGGAGCTTGAAGGCGAAAGCTTGATGTTCATGGTCACCGAGGGATTAAAAGTGGGTTTGCTTACCGATCACGTAGCCGTAAAGGACGTGTCTTCGGCCATTAACCCGATCTTGATCCGAAGTAAGGTCAGGACCATCGAAAAATCATTGCGGATGGATTTTGGCATTCGTGCGCCCAAAGTGGCTCTTTTGGGTATCAATCCGCATAGCGGGGACAATGGTGTAATCGGTAAGGAAGACGAGGAGATACTCAAACCCATAATCAAGGAAATGTCGGATGCCGGCCATCTGGTATTCGGCCCCTATTCCGCCGATAGCTTTTTTGGATCGGATAATTACAAAAACTTCGATGCTATCTTGGCTGCATATCATGACCAAGGCTTGATTCCGTTTAAAACCCTATCCTTTGGTAGGGGCGTGAACTTTACCGCGGGTCTATCAAAGATACGCACCTCACCTGACCATGGCACTGCCTACGAAATCGCCGGGCAAGGCAAGGCCGACCCTAGTTCCTTCAAGGAGGCGGTATTTACTGCCATTTCAATTTTCAGGAACCGCAAGGAATATCTAGAACTGACGGAGAACCCGCTACAGCGTCAAAGGGTACGGCGATAGTTAAAAGTTCTGTGGGATTTTCTTGTGGTTTACAAGAATTTCCTTTTTTTTACGCTGAACGCTGAACGCTGAACGCTGAACGCCGAACGCCGAACGCCGAACGCCGAACGCCGAACGCCGAATAGCGCTTTAAGCTAAATGCTTAGCGATTTCCTCCCCGATTTTTACAAGTTCGTTCCGTTCGTTTTCGGTAAAATTATAAGGCACCGGTTTCGCAATACCTAACGTACCGTACAAATTGCCATCGAGCATCATAGGCACCGCAATCGATCCTTCTACTTTAGTTTCTTTCGCTGCCGGACGGGCTACTCCCGAAGTATCCGTCTGCAGATTGCACATTTCTACCGGTTCTCGCCTCTCAGCCGCGATACCCGCCATGCCCTTTCCTATGGGAATCTGCGATACTTTGGGAAGTAAGAATTGTGGAATACCGATTTGGGCCTGCAATTTCAATATATCGGTGTTCGCTACTAAAAAATGCAGGGTTCCGGTCGAACAACCAAAACAAGAAATACAGTCAGAAAGAACTTTTTGCCAATCGACGGGAGTCCGTTGTAATAAGGAACTAATGCTTTCACGTTTTAAGATATCCATTTTTACTATTTTTCTTTGTCGTTTTAGCTAATGTATCAAAATTTGCCGGACCTACCTATCATTTCAAACCGGACTTCGACCTGCGCGTAGCCGTAAAACATTTTTTTCAAAACTTGGCGATAAGATTCCCGATAAATTGTTTTTTGCTTTTTCACGGAACGACAATTGTATAGATTAAAGGTACATAGGTTTCGGCATTTGCCGCAAGCATTGTAAGACTTTAAAGCGGTCGCTAAGACCATGTGTAAGGGTTTGGTATTAATGAAAATAATAGTATCTTTGCGCCCGCCTTTGTACTCAGCAGGAGCATAATAGGCATATAGGTTTTTAAAATTAGTGTTGAAATGATGGTGCAAAAGGAGTTTAGCATTCCTTTCTCGGGATTAAAGCAAGGAAAACACAATTTTCAATATACGGTAGATAACGCGTTCTTTGAGTCTTTTGGGTATGATGAGTTCAATGGGGCCAATATCGTTCTAAATGTCGCCTTAAAAAAAATGAGTACCATGCTCGAATTCGAGATGGAAGCTACGGGAACGGTAAATGTAGATTGCGATTTGACGAGTGAACCTTATGACCAACCGATTTCGGCCGAGTTGGAACTGGTGGTAAAGTTCGGAGACGAATACAATGACGATGACGATGATATTTTGATTGTTCCCCACGGGTCACATCAGGTCAATATCGCCCAGTATGTATATGAAATGTTGGTTTTAGCCGTTCCACTGAAACGAATACATCCCGGGGTGCTTGATGGCAGTTTGCAATCGGAAGCTTTGAAAAAACTGGAAGAATTGCAGCCCAAGCAAATAAAAGAAAATAAAAACGAAAACGATCCCCGATGGGACGAATTAAAAAAACTGTTAACGGATAAATAAAATACGATGGCACATCCCAAGAGAAAAATTTCGAGAACCCGAAGAGACAAGAGAAGAACCCACTACAAAGCGGTAGCCCCTACGTTGGCGACCGATCCGACGACTGGTGAAATGCACCTGTTCCATAGGGCGCACTGGTACGAGGGCAAACTGTATTACAAAGGTCAAGTTTTAATCGATAAAACCGAAGAGGTCGAAGCTTAGGTCATATAGACCAAACCCTTAAAGATTCAAGGACTCCCGTGATGTAAGCGGGAGTTTTTTTATGGATGGAAATTTCTTGTTGCAATGCACGCCTTATCGGAGCTACAATAATCTATGGATATACTAAGGTGATGTTGTATTTTGTGGTTTTAGAATCAATGGGTGGGCTTATATTTTAAAAACACTTGGTTTTTGGAATATTTTTCATGGAAAATGATTAATTTTCACGAGTTTTAAGGGATTTTCAAAGGATTTTAGATCAAACCGACGTAAGATGGGTAGATTAACGGCAGCGATTACGGCTGTAGGGGGTTACGTGCCAAAATTTGTGCTGACCAATCAAATGCTAGAAGGTATGGTCGATACCAACGATGAGTGGATTGTCACCCGAACCGGAATCAAGGAAAGGCGCATTTTAAAACCTGAAGAGGGCGAAGGTACTTCATTCTTGGCCATAAAGGCTGCCAAAGACCTTATCCGAAGAAAAAATATAAATCCTGGGGAAATCGACTTGGTTATCGTAGCTACCGCTACACCGGACAGTATGGTAGCTTCGACAGCTGCTTTCGTAGCATCCGAAATAGGGGCAAAAAATGCTTTTGCCTATGACCTATTGGCCGCCTGTTCCAGTTTTCTTTTTGGGATGTCGACCGCGGCGAGCTATATTCAGTCCGGCAGATATAAAAAAGTGCTGCTGATCGGTGCGGATAAAATGTCGTCCATCATCGACTATACCGACCGTACCACATGCATTATTTTTGGTGACGGAGCCGGGGCGGTGCTTTTCGAACCGAACGATGAGGGCCTTGGTCTGCAAGACGAATATCTTCGGGCAGATGGCAACGGGAGAAAATTTTTGGGCATGGATGCCGGTGGTTCTTTAATGCCGGCGACCGAAGAAACAGTCAAAAACAGAAAACATTTCATTTATCAAGAAGGGAAAACGGTATTTAAGTTCGCCGTTTCGAATATGGCCGACGTGGCGGCGCGAATTATGCGGCAGAACGATCTAGATCATAAAGACGTAGCTTGGTTGGTGCCCCACCAGGCCAATAGGCGGATTATCGATGCGACGGCCAGCCGAATGGGCATTGATAGTTCGAAAGTGATGATGAACATTCAACGCTACGGGAACACCACATCGGGAACCCTGCCCCTATTGTTGTACGATTATGAGAAACAGCTTAAAAAAGGAGACAACCTTGTGTTTGCAGCTTTCGGCGGAGGCTTTACCTGGGGGTCGATATACTTGACATGGGCGTATAATTAAAATAGAACAGAACAAAACCGATCGAACACTATAAAATTCAAATTCCATGGATATAAAAGAAATTCAAAGCCTGATAAAATTCGTTGCGAAGTCAGGGGCCAGAGAGGTAAAATTAGAAACCGACGATCTGAAGATTACAATTAAGACAGGCCCTGCGGAATCTGATCATCACGAGCCCACGTACATTCAGCAAATTCCTATGGGGCAGCCCCAGATGACACAACCGTCATCACCACCTGCACAAGCCGGGGAAGCGGCTACTTCCGAAGCATCCAAAGAGAATAAAAAGGAGGACGATTCAAAGTACATTACGATCAAGTCGCCCATTATTGGTACTTTTTATCGAAAACCGTCCCCTGATAAAGATACGTTTGTTGAAGTGGGCTCCGCTATCAAAAAGGGCGATGTGCTCTGCGTGATCGAAGCGATGAAACTTTTCAACGATATCGAATCCGAGGTTTCTGGAAAAATCGTGAAAATATTGGTGGAGGATTCCTCGCCCGTAGAGTTTGATCAGCCTTTGTTTATGGTGGACCCCTCCTAAAGGTAAATTCTAAAATTGTTACACTGAGTACTTTGGCTGTTCTCGGTATCAACTGAAGTCGAAGCGCCAAGCACATCCCCAACTCTCGGGGACAAATTGGTTTTCACGAATATTAATTCAATAGACCATGTTCAAAAAAATATTGATAGCGAATAGGGGAGAAATTGCATTACGGGTCATCCGTACCTGTAAAGAGATGGGCATCAAAACAGTGGCGGTCTACTCCAAGGCCGATGAAGAAAGCCTGCACGTACGTTTTGCCGATGAGGCGGTCTGTATAGGCCCTGCGGCGAGTAGCGAATCCTACCTTAAAATCCCCAATATCATTGCGGCGGCCGAGATTACCAATGCCGATGCCATACATCCCGGCTACGGATTTTTATCCGAAAATTCCAAATTCTCGAAAATCTGTGCCGAGCACGAAATAAAATTTATCGGGGCATCTGGGGAGCAGATTGACAGAATGGGCGATAAAGCCTCGGCAAAAGCTACTATGAAGAAAGCGGGCGTACCGACCGTTCCGGGCTCCGACGGTTTGCTGAAAGACCTTGCCGATGCCAGAAAAGTCGCAAAAAAGATGGGTTACCCCGTCATGATAAAGGCTACCGCCGGCGGCGGTGGCAAGGGTATGCGTGCCGTGAGGAAAGCGGAGGAAATGGATGCCCTTTTTGAAAGTGCCGTTAAAGAAGCCTCCGCTGCATTCGGCAACGGCGATATGTACATGGAAAAACTCATCGAAGAGCCAAGACATATCGAGATTCAGATAGTAGGTGATCAATATGGAAAAGCCTGCCATCTATCAGAGCGGGATTGTTCTATTCAGCGCCGCCATCAAAAATTGACCGAAGAAACGCCTTCTCCCTTTATGACCGACAAGCTACGGGAAGCCATGGGAAAAGCAGCGGTCAAAGCAGCGGAATTTATTAAATACGAAGGCGCCGGTACTATTGAATTTTTGGTCGACAAACACCGGAATTTCTATTTTATGGAAATGAACACCCGTATTCAGGTCGAGCATCCGATTACCGAGCAGGTCATCGATTATGATTTGATTCGAGAACAGATATTGGTAGCCGGCGGAGTCCCTATCTCCGGAAAAAACTATCTTCCGAAACTGCACTCTATCGAATGCCGGATTAATGCCGAGGATCCCTATAACAATTTCAGACCATCCCCGGGAAGGATAACGACCTTACATATCCCCGGAGGACACGGGGTACGAATGGATACGCATGTCTATAGCGGGTACAGTATTCCGCCCAATTACGATAGCATGATCGCCAAGCTCATAACCACGGCTCAGACCCGTGAGGAGGCCATCAACAAAATGAGACGCTCTTTGGACGAATTTGTAATCGAAGGCGTAAAGACGACCATTCCCTTTCACAGGCAGTTGATGGACCATCCCGATTATCTGGCGGGCAACTACACGACCGCGTTTATGGACGACTTTAAGATGGAGCCACAGGCGGAGGAGTAATCGTTGTCCATGAACCTCAGCTACTGGGAATACAAAACCTGGCTCTCCAACACCGATTTCACGATCGTGGGCAGCGGTATCGTAGGTCTCAACTGTGCGCTACACCTCAAACAGCGCTTTCCGGAAGCTAAAATACTTGTTCTCGAAAAGGGATTTTTACCGCAAGGTGCTAGCACCAAAAATGCGGGCTTCGCTTGTTTTGGAAGTCTTTCTGAAATCATATCGGACCTGAAACATCATTCTGAAGAAGAGGTTTTCGGACTAGTTCAAAAAAGATGGAACGGCATACAATTGCTTCGGAGGACACTAGGTGACAAAGTTCTCGATTTCCAACAACTTGGCGGGCATGAGTTGTTCTTGGAGAAAGATGTGCCATTATTTCAGGCCTGCCGCAATAAAAGGGATGAAATCAACAGGCTGTTGCATCCCGTTTTTGGTAATGATGCCTTTCATGAACATCCGAATACATTTCACTTCAAGAACATTCAGGACAAGTACATCACGAATACCTTAGAAGCTCAATTGGATACCGGTAAAATGATGGCCCAGCTACTACGGCTTGTCCAAAATCAAGGCATTATCGTTCTGAACGGGATTTCCGTACAAGATTTTTCGGATGATACATCGCATATTGCGGTCAGCACCGACCGCTTCGAATTCAAGACAAAAAAGCTGCTTATTGCCACCAATGGCTTTGCGTCCCAACTTTTGAACGAACGCATAAAACCCGCAAGGGCCCAGGTCTTGATTACTAAACCTATCCAAAACCTTTCCATTAAAGGCACCTTTCATTTTGATGAGGGCTATTATTACTTTAGAAATATCGACGACCGTATTTTGCTCGGCGGCGGCAGAAATCTTGATCTCAAAACCGAGGAAACGACAGTATTCGAACAAACTGAACACATTCAAACCGAGTTGGAAAAATTGCTCAAGGAAGTCATTCTGCCCGATACGCCATTTCAAATTGATCGAAGGTGGAGCGGTATTATGGGGGTGGGCGACCAGAAGCGGCCTATTGTAAAACAAATTTCCGAACATGTGTTTTGTGGAGTTCGATTGGGGGGTATGGGCATTGCCATTGGTAGTTTGGTCGGAAAGGAATTGGCAGATTTGGTTTGACCGTTTCATCGATACTACTGATTTTGAAATCGACAAGTATGTTGTCATGGTATTTAAGGGTGCAGACCTTTACTTTCTCGTTGGAGGCTCGGGGTCAAATGTGAAACGGGAACTCTATTAGACCCGTGAGATTAAAATCAAAACATGCCATCAAAACAAATCCTCTTCAACTATTGCCAAACCTTCATCGAGGGCCGTATAAGCCGTATCCAAAAAAACATTCGCGATATACAGGAATCCCTTGCCTCGGAAACCAAGAGTAGTGCAGGCGACAAGCACGAAACCGCTCGAGCGATGCTGCAACTGGAACGTGAAAGGCTAGGGCAACAGCTCGCGGAAGCCGAAAGAACGAAACAAGTGCTGTTGAAAGTACCTTTTGAAAAAGCTTCACAAATCGCTGGTTTGGGCAGTTGGGTCAAGACCTCGAAAGCCGATTATTTTTTGGCTATTTCTGCAGGACAATTTGAAGATGATAGTAGTAACGTATTCTGTATTTCTGCCGATACGCCTATAGGACGTTTATTGCTTGGAAAATCAGCTGGTGATACTTTCCTATTTCATAATACTATCACAGAGATTTTAAGTGTGCACTAGTGTTGAGTTAAAGCCGAAATAGAGCATAAGGCAATCGTGTATTTTACGACATGCCTTTAATCGAGGCCAAGGTGGCCAACCAAATAATGACCGAAGAGAAGAAAATACCTATGGCATTCGCCCAAAATGCTTTCTGCTTTTCAATTTTAAATAGATAGGTGACGATACTACCCGCATAGACACCGGTACCTGGTAAAGGAATCATGACGAACAGAATGAGCCCCCAAAACCCGAAACGCTGTATTTTCGCTCCCGATCCGGTCTTTGCCCTTCTCGCAACGAAGATGGCCGATTTTTTATAAAAGACCCAGCGCAGAAAATAGCTATTTATCTTTTCAAGAAAGAACATCATCATGGGGAACACCAACAGATTGGCCAAAAAGCAGACTATAAACACAAGATAAATGTTATGACCCTTCAGCAAACCGTAGGGGATACCTACCTTGGCCTCCCCAAAGGGAGACAGGCTCCAAAGTACCGCAATGATCAAATCTACTAGCATAGGTAATTTAGAATACGCAAAAATACCACTACACTCAGGCAAAATACGCTGTTAAATCACAAAAAAGAATTAAAAGGACGGGTTTAAACGGACAATAATACTGTTAATCGAAGTCTCATATTTGTTAAACAAAGTTAGTTTGCGTAGTATTGATGGATTTATAGCTATTTTTACAATTAATCCAACCAAGAAGATTTCATGAAAGAGTATGATAACGCTGCATATCGATATTACAGTGCATTGGATCTGAAGAGTCTGCCCCTTATGTCGTGGGATATTTATGGACTATATTTTGATAATCTTTGCAAAAATCACGATGATGTCATTGCTTTACTGCGTTTGTCCGAAGACAACAAATGGTCGTACACCTCAAAGTTCAATGAAGCCTTATTACAGAAAGAGCAGGTCATTCTGGTTACGGATACCCAACTGAATATTGTACATGCCACAAATAACATAGTTCACATGAACGGTTATTCTCCTCATGAAATTCTGGGCAAAAGACCGAAAATGTTCCAAGGCAAAGAAACGAGTGAAAAGACCGCGGGACAAATTCGAAAAGCGGTAGAAAACCGAAAACCGTTCGAGGCTGTAATCCTAAATTATAGAAAAGACGGAAGCGCCTATAATTGCTGGATTACGGGCGAACCTATATTCGACACTAGCGGTGAACTGGTAAATTTCATTGCCTACGAAAAAGAGGTCGCTTAAGAAATCCCAAGTACCAATTTCCAAATTCCAAAACTGGAAATTTTAAGCTCTTGGTGTAAATTGAAGTTACGTTATGCGTAATATCAAACTTTCTTTACTTGGTTTTTTTATTTCTTTTCCCTGATTTTAAAAATCATCGCTCTCTATTTCGGTAACTCTCAAGGTGTTGACCATTCCCTTGTCCTTAATGGGCATTGCCGCTAAGCTGATGAGCATATCTCCGATTTCTAAAAATCCTTTTTGACAGGCGATTCGATTCACATCTTCGATGGTCTCGTCCGTAGAGACGTATCGGTCATAATAAAAGGCTTTTACCCCCCATAGTAGGTTTAATTGCGTCAATATCCGCTTGTTGGAGGTAAAGACCAAGATATGGGCGCTAGGCCGCCAAGCGGAAATTTGAAATGCCGTATATCCGCTATTGGTAAGTGTAGATATCGCTTTGGCCTTGATTTCATTGGCCATGATGGCAGCGTGATAGCAGACTGATTTGGTGATATAGCGTTTCGTACGAATATGTGGCGGGTCATGAGGTACATGAATGAGCTCCGAATTTTCGACACTCTGTAAAATGCTTGTCATTTTCTCGATCACTTCAACTGGGTAGTTGCCAACCGAAGTCTCGCCCGATAACATTACGGCATCGGCACCGTCCATAACAGAGTTGGCTACGTCATTTACCTCGGCTCTGGTAGGCGTAAGGCTTGTAATCATAGTTTCCATCATCTGGGTGGCGATAATGACGGGAATCCTGGCTTTTTTCGCCGTGAGCACCAAATGTTTTTGAATAAGCGGAACTTCTTGGGCGGGCACTTCGACACCAAGATCGCCGCGAGCTACCATCAATCCGTCGCAATAGGCTACAATCTTATCAATGTTTTGGACAGCCTCAGGTTTTTCGATTTTTGCGATGATCGGAATCTTATGCTCCGAATGTTGGCTTATGATATTTTGAAGATCGATAAGGTCTTGACTGAAGCGTACAAATGAAAGGGCCATCCAATCTACGTTCTGGGAAACTGCGAATTCGGCATCTTTGATATCCTTTTCGGTCAATGCCGGTAGCGATATGTTGGTATTGGGTAAATTGACCCCTTTTTTTGATTTCAACGGGCCGCCCTGAACAACTTTTGCCTTCACCTCTGACTTGCCATCCGTAGAAACCACCTCGAAAATCAGTTTTCCATCGTCCAATAAGATACGTTCACCCGACTTCACATCCTGAGGAAAGGTGGCGTAGTTCATATACACCCTTTCGGAGTTGCCCTCGAAGGGTTTACCGGTCACAAAGGTTATCTCGTCGCCCGGTGCTACGACTACTTCGCCGGCCATGACGCCCACTCGCAACTTAGGACCCTGCAAGTCGGCCAAAATTGAAGTATTGCTGCCTAATTCTTCGTTAAGTTCCCGAATCATCTTGATGCGGGCGGTTACATCATCGTAATTGGCATGCGAAAAATTAATGCGGAATACGTCTACACCGGCTTCGATCATTTTGCGAAGCACTTCTTTCGTGCTGGTAGCTGGCCCTAGGGTGGCAACTATCTTCGTCTTTTTTTGTACTGGCATTGCTTTAAAAAATTAAATTATTTTTAGATTTCAGTTTTTGGGTTTCCACAGTATAGGCCGTAATCACTTTGGATATGGTGAGTAACCTTGTGGTGATTTTTTCGTTCTCTGCCTGGCGATGGCTTTCCGAACCGTCTTGTTCTATCTTTAAAAAATAATCGACTTCGCGATATTCCGAAATCATATGGTAATTTCGGTAGGATGGTTCTTCCTTAAAAAAACCATTTTCTGCCACCACGTCTTGACTTATTCCCTTGTTGGTAAAGAAAGTCCAATATCGGTCGTTCAAGTCATCCTTCCATTCAAAGATTGGAATCGTTACTCGAGCGGAAATATCGAGATCTCTCCGCCGTCTTTTAAAGTTGGATTTCAGCGCAAGGTTGAGGGCATACCCCAATGCGAAGTCTTCAAGACTGGTATGTAGGGCAATAAGGTCGAAGGAATCTTCATACAAATCTTCCGTAAGTTTGTGTACTGCTGCCATCAGGGTGGAAACCGCAAATATAAGATTTTTTAAGGCAATGCCCACATCGCTTTTCATCAAACGCCATATTGCTCACGATTTCCCCATCTTGTCCTGTAACGCATAATAGGCCCGTTTCGACGCTTTCTCCTCGGCCTTCTTTTTTGACGTAGCCCGTGCCTTTGCAACAATCTGGTCTTCTATGGTCAGCTTAACGGCAAAGTGCTTCAGGGCGTCTTTGCCCGTGTCGTCGTATACCTCGTAATCAAATGATTTTTTTTGTTTCTGGCACCACTCAATAATCAAACTTTTATAGCTGATGACCTTGCCCTCAAGCTGTTCGATATCTACATAAGGGGCTATCACTTTTTCATGAATGAATTTCTGGCAGTAGTTATAGCCCCGATCCATATAAATCGCCCCTACCAGTGCTTCGAAGACATTACCATGTATGTTGTCACCAAAATTCGATTTAGGTATCCGGCTTTTCACGAAATCGATAAGCCCCAGATCTTTACCCAATTGGTTCAAATGTTTACGGCTAACGATTTTTGACCGCATTTTCGTCAGATAACCTTCGTCACCTTCCGGAACTTCGATGAAAAGATGTCGTGAGATAATGGTGCCGAGCATCGAATCGCCCAGAAACTCTAAACGCTCGTAGTTCATAGGGATTCCATCCTCGTCCTTTTCGTTGGCGGACCGATGTAAGAAGGCCTTTTGGTAGCAATCTAATTTTTTCGGTTTAAAACCGAGGATTTTGGTCATCCCTATAAAAAAATCCCCATCCTTTTTAGAATGGGAACCGAATATTTTGGATGAAAACCCCATGGAATTTACTGGCTAATTTTTTTAAATATCACACACGCGTTGTGGCCGCCAAATCCGAAGGTATTGCTCAAAGCTACATTGACCTCTCGTTTTTGCGCTTCGTTAAGGGTTAGGTTTAACCTCGGGTCAATATTTTCATCGACCGTTGTATGGTTGATGGTCGGCGGTACGATACTATGTTTCATGGCCAAAATGGAGGCGATGGCCTCAATGGCACCTGCGGCACCCAACAAATGTCCGGTCATCGATTTGGTGGAATTAATATTGATATCCGGTGCATGGTCTCCGAAAACCTCTACAATGGCCTTTAGTTCGGCAACGTCACCTAAGGGGGTTGAGGTTCCGTGTGTGTTTATGGCATCGACATCCTCAGGTTTCAGTCCCGCATCGCGTAGGCAATTTTTCATGACCTGTACTACTCCGATGCCATCGGGGTGGGGTGCTGTCATGTGATAGGCATCGCTTGAAAGTCCACCGCCGGCTACTTCGGCATATATTTTGGCACCTCTGGCCTTGGCGTGTTCAAATTCTTCCAAGATCAGAGCTCCTGCCCCTTCTCCTAAAACAAAGCCGTCTCGGGTTGCATCAAATGGCCTGGATGCCGTTTCGGGACTGTCGTTTCTGGTACTTAGGGCATGCATGGCTCCAAAACCGCCCATGCCGGCAATAGTTACCGCTGCCTCGCTGCCACCGGTGACAATCACGTCACAATGTCCCAAACGAATATAGTTCAGGGCGTCGATCATGGCATTCGCGGCAGATGCGCAGGCGGAGACCGTAGTATAGTTCGGCCCCATGAAGCCGTGCTTGATCGAAATATGGCCCGGAGCGATATCCGCAATCATTTTTGGGATAAAGAAAGGATTGAAACGCGGCGTACCGTCACCGTTGGCAAAGTTCATTACCTCGTTCTGAAAGGTTTCCAGACCTCCGATACCGGCGCCCCAGATGACTCCGACCCTGAATTTATCAACTACGTTCAAGTCTAATTTTGAATCTGCTATAGCTTCGTCGGATGAAACGAGCGCATATTGTGCAAAACGATCCAATTTCCGTGCTTCCTTGCGATCAAAATGATCCTCAGGATTGAAATTTTTCAGTTCACAGGCGAATTTGACCTTGAATTTTTCGGTATCATAATAGGTCACGGGAGCAGAACCGCTCTTGCCGTTTTTTAAAGCTTCCCAATATTCATCGATATTGTTGCCGATAGGCGTTAAGGCGCCCAGCCCGGTAACCACAACTCGCTTTAACTCCATTGGACTTGGTTTTGGTTGTAAATTAAAAAAAAATATCCATGCGATAGAGGTACCGCATGGATATTTTAGGATTTCTTCAAGAAATCATAAAAATTACTTCGCTTCTTCTATATAACTGATAGCTTGGCCTACGGTTGCGATATTCTCGGCTTGATCATCAGGGATCTGAATATCAAATTCCTTTTCGAATTCCATGATTAATTCCACGGTATCCAAAGAATCTGCCCCGAGGTCGTTCGTAAAGCTAGCTTCGGTTACCACTTCGTTTTCATCAACACCCAATTTATCAACGATGATAGCTTTTACTCTTGATGCAATGTCTGACATAATAATATTGGTTTTAAAATTTTAATTGATGGCAAAAGTAAAAAACTTTGACGTAATAATACTATTTGCAGTTAAAATGTATGGTAATTTAATGAATTAAAGGATATGATGGATGGTTTAAGCTTAAAAAAATTGATAGTGCTTACGGTTGGTAGTCGCCCTAAAGCGATTTAACCCTTCGACTTGGGTTCGAGAAGTGTTCAAGTCGACAGATCGTGATAGGGGTTATATGAATTTTGACCGTTAGATTCTTTTGAAATCTTACTTGCTGGCGGATTAGCGGACAAGTTGGACTTTTAATTTGGAATTTTAACCCAATTGTAGGTATTTTGCCTTCATCCTAAACACAGACGTTAATCCCCTATTTTTCTTGAAAACTAAAAACATCGTTCTTCTCGCCTCCGGTTCCGGTTCTAACGTTGAAAATATTGTACGCTATTTTCAGGATAGGCCCGAGGTTGCCATTTCTGCCGTTTTGACCAATAAAAAGGATGCGAAAGTGCTGGATAGGTGTGACAGCCTTGCAATCAGTGGATTATATTTTAATAGGACATCCTTTTACGATAATGATTGCATACTGGATGTTTTAGAAGCTTTTCATCCCGATTTAATCGTGCTCGCCGGATTTCTTTGGAAAATCCCGGAAAAAATTATCCGGGCTTTTCCGAACAAAATCATCAATATCCACCCTGCCCTGTTACCTAAATATGGGGGTAAAGGGATGTATGGCAACAAAGTTCATCAAGCCGTGAAGGCGAACGGGGATGCCGAAACGGGTATTACCATTCATTACGTTAACGAGAACTATGACGAGGGAGCCATCATTCATCAATCAAAAACAAGGATAGAAGCAGAAGATGATGTAGAGCGCATCACCCAAAAAATCCGGGAATTGGAGTTTGCCCATTTTCCAAAAGTCATCGAGCAACTTTTGGTGGGAGATCCGATAGAATGAAGTTGTAAAGTGGAAAGGATGTATTCGGGAAGTGGGCAGAACGTGTTGTTGCGAGCTCTTTAGCCGTCGCTTTTTCTTCTTGCCACATCCATTTGAAAACAAACACGATTTTTAGATGTCAATGGCCAAAAAACAAAAATTCTATACCGTTTGGAAAGGCAAACGCCCCGGCATCTATGATACTTGGAAAGATTGCAAGGCGGCGATTAACGGCTATGCAGGCGCGCAATACAAATCATTCCCCACTTTTGCCGCCGCCAAAAAGGCCTACAATGGCAATTATGATGATTATAAGGGGAAGAAAAAGGGAGAACCCTCGCTCACCGCAGAGCAGCTGCTCAAATACGGAGCCCCCAATTACCATTCCATCTCCGTTGACGCCGCTTCCAGTGGAAACCCGGGGGTGATGGAGTACCAAGGCGTCGACACAAAAACAGGAAAAAAACTGTTCCATCAAGGTCCTTTCGCGCACGGCACCAACAACATCGGTGAATTTTTGGCCCTCGTACATGGTCTCGCCTTCCTCAAACAAAAAAACAGTGACCGCATCATCTACACCGATTCCCGCACCGCCATGAGCTGGGTACGCAAACGCACATGCAACACGAAACTTAAGGAAACCGATAAGAACAAGGCGCTCTTCGAATTGGTTCGCCGTGCCCTCGAATGGCTAAAGAACAATTCGTACAATACACCTATTGTTAAATGGGAGACGAAAGCCTGGGGCGAGATTCCGGCGGATTTTGGCCGTAAATAATTCTAGAATCTATAGGATTACGGGATATTAAGATTGTTTTCCTTAATCTATGGATTTTAAATCTTACTAGCATGCGGATCAACTTTGTCAAAGTTGCGGCAAAGAACTAAATTTGCCATCATATCAAGCTACCATGATCGATACGCTAAAAAAACACATCGTTGAAGTAGAAGCTTTTAAGACCGATTCGAAGGAAGCTGTTGAAGCCTTCCGCATCAAATATTTGGGTAAAAAGGGCCTCCTTAACGATTTTTTCGCCGAATTCAAGAACGTGCCCAATGACCAGAAAAAGGAGTTCGGCCAGACCATCAATGAACTCAAGACCTTGGCCGCCGAAAAGGTCAATACGCTCAAAGAGGCGTTGGAGAATGAAACCGATTTCAGCCCAATCTACGGCGATCTGACACGGCCGGGCGAACCCATAGAATTAGGGGCGCGGCATCCTATTTCCATAGTAAAGAACCAAATCATAGAAATTTTTTCAAGGATAGGCTTCAACGTTTCCGAAGGGCCTGAAATTGAAGACGACTGGCATAATTTTACAGCGCTGAATCTTCCGGAGCACCATCCGGCAAGGGATATGCAGGATACTTTTTTCGTGCAGACCGACCCCGACATCCTCTTACGTACGCATACTTCGTCCGTTCAGGTGCGATATATGGAGAACAACCAACCGCCCATTCGTACCATATCTCCCGGAAGGGTATATAGAAACGAGGCCATTTCGGCGCGTTCGCACTGTTTTTTCCATCAAGTGGAGGGGCTTTATATTGACAAAGAGGTATCCTTTGCCGACCTGAAACAGACGCTACAGTTCTTTACGACAGAACTTTTTGGAAAATCCAAGATCCGCCTACGCCCCTCCTATTTCCCTTTTACAGAACCCAGCGCAGAGGTCGATGTATATTGGGGTTTGGAAACCGAGACCGATTACCGCATGACCAAGGGCACCGGATGGCTTGAGATTATGGGCTGTGGCATGGTCGATCCCAACGTGCTTGACAACTGTGGCATCGATTCCGAAACCTATTCGGGATTTGCCTTTGGTATGGGCATCGACCGAATCGCCCTTTTGCTGCACCAGATTTCGGATATCCGTCTACTCAGCGAGAACGATGTTCGGTTTCTGGAGCAATTTAGGAGCGCATTGTAAATCCATTTGAACTGCGAAAGGCTGGATTCCTATGCTAAACGGAAGTTTTTGCTGTCATTTAAATCGTAAGTGCAAACAGGAATTATGAAAAAAGATATCGAGATACCCATTGCCAAAGACGTTCATGTGGCTCTCATCCATGAATGTAACGATGAATTTCTTTCAAAGGATTGGAATGCTTATCTCATCAACGGCAGAAATGCGGCCATTGATATGGTACTGGTAGTTTCCAAAGGTTTTGATAGGGATAGAAAAACTTCCACCATGCGCCACGGTATGGGATCAATTGGGCCAAAATCCTTTAAAAAGATAGAATTGGTCCCGGAAGATGTACTTGCGCTGAATAATGAATTCTTTGTTACTTTCTTTGCTGATGACAAGCTGTACGAAAAACGGTTCGTATTTCCCAAGAATTCTGTCAAACAGAGCACTATTAAATCCATACCTGTCATTGAAAAGGACGGTATTTTACCAAAGTGACAATACTTCAAGGCCTTAACGATTAATTAACTTCTAGGGGCAAATTCATCATTCTGCACATCGTAATTTTGCCAAATTAATCTGAACTGATGGCGCAAGTATAAACTCCCGTATCAATTAACACAACATTGGGTCAGATTAGTTCGGTTTTGACCGAACTAATAATAAATTTGCCTCCCGAAAAATGCGGTTTCCTGGTCATTATGAAAGATTTGTTACAAAAAAAAGAACGGTTGATAGAACGCTTGGGTGTGTATCTGGAATGTAGGGACCAATTGGCCCCACTTGCCGCACGTATTGTAGCTACTTTGATACTGACGGGAAAACAGGGGGTCACCTTTGACGAACTTGTAGCTAACCTTGGCGCCAGCAAAAGCACCATCTCCACACATTTGAACAACTTACAGCACACCGGTCGTGTTACCTATTTTACCAAGGCGGGCGATCGTAAGAAATATTTTATTAAGAGTCTCGACTATTTGGTCCGTTATCTGGATAAGATGATCGAAAATTGGGATCGCGAGAAAAAATTGCATGTAGAGATGGTTAATTACAAACAGGAAATAACCGATCATTCGGATGCGACCGACGAAGTTATTTTAGATTTAGCATTCCATAAAAAATATTTGACTTTTTTAGAACAGGCCATTAGTTCTATGAAAGACATCCGCAGGGATCATACGAACGAAGCCAACAACGATTAATCTTAAAATTGAAATGAAAAAAATTATACACTTCCGTCTGGCCTTATTACTGGTTGCCATTTTATCTTTAACCGGATGCGGAAACGGAGTTCAGGAACAGAAACCGGGTGGAGCAGAGCAAAACCAACAGACCCCCACCTTTTCCGTCACCGAAATCCCGTTAAAAACACTAACTGCCTACAACACTTACCCGGCCAGTATCGAGGGCATCATAAACAGTGAGGTCAGGGCCAAGGTCAGCGGTTACATTACCGACGTTCTGGTAGATGAAGGCCAAAAGGTGCGACGTGGACAGACCCTTTTTAAGTTGGAAACCCAATCGCTCAGCCAAGATGCTGCAGCGGCTGAGGCGAACGTGAACGCCGCCCAAGTTGAGTTAAACAAGCTAAAGCCTTTGGTCGAAAAGAATATTATCAGCGAAGTACAGATGGAGACCGCAAAGGCCAAACTTCAGCAGGCCAAAAGCGGGTATAGCAGTATTGCCGCCAATATCGACTATGCGAATATCAAGAGCCCCGTTGACGGTTACGTAGGCGAGATACGCCTTCGCAAGGGTTCGTTGGTGAGTCCTGGCAACCAAACGCCCCTCACCAGGGTATCGGATATAAGTAAGGTGTATGCATATTTTTCAATGAACGAAAGAGACTATATCGAATTTCTGCGGAGCACCGAAGGTGAGAGTATTGCGGAAGTTATAAAGAAATTACCCAAGGTACAGTTGGTCTTGCCCGACGGTAGTATCTATGAAAAGGAAGGGACTGTCGAAACCATAAATTCCCAGGTAAACGCGCAAACGGGCACCATTTCCTTCCGAGCTATTTTCGAGAATCCGAACCGACTGTTAACCAATGGGAACAGCGGAAAGATCCGAGTACCAAAGACCTATACCGATGCCGTGGTCGTGCCCAAAACGGCTACTTTTGAACGTCAGGGAAGCACATATGTTTATAAAGTGGGCGAAGATAGTTTGGCGACCGCGACCCAAATAGAGATTGAAAAGGAAGTAGAGAACCTATATGTCGTTAGTTCAGGACTAAAAAAGGATGATCGTATCGTAGGAAAGGGCGTGGCCAAACTTAGGGGGGAGACCAAAATCAATCCACAAGAAACCCCTTTTGACAGCATTGCCAAACCCTTAGAAACCGTATTCCGATAACCGGCCCAGAATCAGAAAACTATGCTAAAAACATTTATAGAACGGCCCGTACTCTCCACGGTTATATCCATCATAATCGTCATTCTGGGTATTTTAGGGGTAACGACTTTGCCCATCACCCAATATCCCGATATCGCACCTCCGACCATTCAGGTAAGTGCGACCTACCCTGGTGCAAATGCGGAAACGATTTTGGAAAGTGTGGTCATTCCTTTAGAGGAACAGATCAATGGGGTCGAGGGGATGACCTATCTTACTTCAACAGCTACCAATAGCGGTACCGCTACAATCCAGGTTTTTTTCGATCAAGATGTAGATGCGGATATTGCCGCGGTAAATGTGCAGAACCGGGTAGCACGGGCCAATCCGCTTTTGCCACAGGCCGTACTACAGACCGGGGTCACTACCCAAAAACAGCAGAGCAGTGCACTGATGTTCTTGTCCGTTTACAGCAGCAACAAGGATTATGACGATACCTATATTCAAAACTACTTAAAAATCAATGTTATACCTGAGCTACAACGTGTAAATGGGGTGGGTGACGTCAATGTTTTCGGGGGCAAGGATTATGCAATGCGTATTTGGCTTCGACCGGAAAAATTGGCTGCCTATAACCTGATTCCCTCCGATGTTACGGCAGCCCTGCGCGAACAGAGCCTTGAGGCGGCCGCTGGAGCCCTTGGGGAAAACAATGGGGAAGCTTTCTCATATACGATTAAATATGGGGGCAGGTTCAAGACCGAGGCCCAATATAGCGATATCGTAATCAAGGCTTTGGGGGACGGTGATTTTCTTAGGCTTAGTGATGTTGCCGATATTGAATTAGGTGCCCAATCCTATTCTGGAAGTTCGGTGACCAAAGGCTATCCTGCGGTAAGTATGGGTATTTTTCAGACCAAGGGATCCAATGCGCGTGAAATCATTACAGAGGTTAAAAAGGTACTGGAGGGTGTTAAGGAAGAGTTACCCAAAGGCATGGACATCTTCATTCCTTATGATACGAACAATTTCTTGAACGCTTCCATCGAAAAAGTGGTCACTACGCTTGTGGAGGCTTTTTTATTGGTGTTTTTAGTGGTCTTTATCTTTTTACAGGATTTTCGTTCTACCCTAATTCCCGCTATTGCAGTGCCTGTATCTATCATTGGCACGTTTTTCTTTTTGAACCTTTTCGGATATTCTATTAACTTATTGACCCTCTTTGCGCTGGTTTTGGCCATCGGTATTGTGGTAGATGATGCCATCGTGGTGGTCGAGGCCGTACATGCCAAGATCGATGAAGGTGAAGAAAATCCGAAAAGGGCAAGTTTAAATGCCATGAATGAAATTTCGGGGGCCATTATTTCTATCACCTTGGTGATGGCGGCTGTTTTTATACCGGTTACCTTCGTACAAGGGCCTACGGGAGTTTTCTATGAACAGTTCGGGGTCACGCTGATTGTAGCTATCGTAATTTCGGCGGTGAACGCGCTGACGTTGAGTCCCGCCCTGTGTGCCCTGTTTTTAAAAGGACACGATGAAAAGGAGAACTCAAAAGGAAAAAAACCCGGTTTTGTTCAGCGTTTTTTTGCAGGATTTAACCGCGGCTTTAATGCAACGGTAAAAAAGTACGGCAAGTCGGTACATTTTCTGTACCGGCACAAATGGATTACCGCCGCTATTTTGATTGTAGCAGGTGCAGGTATTTGGTGGTCGTCATCGACCTTGAAAACGGGTTTTGTACCCGATGAAGACCGAGGTATCATCTTCTTGAACGTCGAACTTCCGGCGGGTGCTTCTATTGATCGGACGCATCAGGTGAACCAGAAACTCTATGAAGGCCTTATAAAAATCCCTGGTGTTCAGGCCGGTACGGTGGTCGAGGGCAGGAGTTTTCTGGGTGGTGCGGGCAGCAACTTCGGCCTTGGGTTCATTCGGTTGGAGGATTGGGACGAACGCGATGCGGATTCCCTTTCCATTGAAACGATAACGAGTAAAATGTTCGGTGTCGCCGCGCAGATTCCCGAGGCGAACATCGTTTTTTTCGCGCCGCCCAGTATCCCCGGTTTCGGTAGTTCTGCGGGGGTGGAAGTGAACTTGCTCGACCGTTCAGGAGGTACTTTCGAAGATCTCGATGCCACCAATCAGGAATTTATAGGAAAATTGAGCCAACGACCGGAAATTCAATATGCCCAGTCGTCTTTCAATACAAGATATCCACAATATGAGCTGGAGCTTAATGTACCGCTTGCCAAAGAACTGGGGGTCTCCATTAGTAGTATCTTTTCGACCCTACAGGGCTATATCGGTAGCATTTTTGCATCGGATTTTTCCCGTTTCGGCAAACAATATCGCGTATACGTGCAGGCACTTCCTCAGGATCGTGCCGACAAATCGGCGCTTGACCAGCTCTACGTGCGCACCCAAAGTGGCGAGATGACCCCCATAACGCAGTTTGTCAACCTAAAGCGGGTATACGGGCCACAATCGGTGACCCGGTTCAACCTGTTCAATTCTACCACCGTCACGGCCGCGACCAAGCCCGGATACAGTTCCGGTGATGCCATCAAGGCCGTTCAAGAAGTGGCCAGCGAGCTGCCTGGTAATTACTCCACCGCTTATTCCGGACTTACCCGTGAAGAGGTGAACGCCGGTAACCAGACGACGACCATATTTATGTTGTCGATTTTATTCGTCTATTTTTTACTAGCAGCGCAGTATGAGAGCTACCTGCTGCCCTTTTCTATACTGCTGTCCTTGCCTCTGGGTGTTTTTGGGGCCTACATTACCACACAGCTTACCGGACTGCAGAACAACATTTATTTTCAGATCGCCCTGATTATGCTGCTCGGGCTGTTGGCCAAGAACGCTATCTTAATTGTGGAATTTGCCATACAAAGACGCCGTAACGGCGAATCTTTACTGGATGCGGCCATTAATGGCGCAGAAGCCCGGCTACGGCCCATCCTCATGACTTCCTTTGCTTTTATCCTTGGGTTAATGCCTCTGGTATTGGCCAGTGGCGTGGGCGCCAAAGGAAACCGATCAATCGGGACTGGCGCGGTCGGTGGATTACTTATTGGTACGATTTTAGGCATATTCGTAATCCCTATCCTATTTATACTTTTCCAATGGCTGCAGGAAAAAATATCGGGGGCGCCTGAAGCGGCCACCGAAAGTTCAAGTGCAAGCACTAGTTCAAATCTGCCTGCCGTTGAGTCCGGTTCAAAAGGCTTGACCGAGTAACAAATAATACAAAATCAATATAATACGGTATGAAGATCAACAGCCTGTATCGATTCCTTTTTATAACAGTGCTCCCCCTATTGCTGGTGTCCTGTTTTGCGGCCAAGACCTACGAACGGCCGGAAGTGGTGACCGAGGCCAATTTCCGAACAGACAACTTGCCGCAGGATAGCCTGACCATGGCTACCGTACCTTGGACAGCAATGTTTACCGACCCTACCTTACAAGACTATATCGAAGAGGGTTTGGCGGAAAATATCGATATCCGCATCGCTCTACAGCGTATTTTGGCAGCCGAGGCCTATGTCAAACAGGGCAAAGCGGGATTTCTGCCTACTTTGCAAGGTTCTACCCAATATAGCCATCAAGAACTTTCGGGTAACAGCCAGTTTGGGGGCCAGTTCAATACGTTGGATCAATATCAGGTAAGCGCGGGGCTATCATGGGAGGCCGATATCTGGGGAAAGATACGCAGTAATAAACGGGCTTTCCAGGCCACTTACCTGCAGAGCGTGGCGGCACATCAGGCAGTAAAGACCGATCTCATCGCCAATATCGCAACCCTATATTATCAGTTGTTGTCATTGGACGAACAGGTGCGGATCACTGAAGAAACCGTCCGGACCCGTAAAAACTCGCTAGAAACTACCCAGGCCCTCAAGGAAGCCGGAACCCTTACCGCAGTGGCCGTAAAGCAGACCGAGGCACAGTACTACACCGCCCAAGGTATTCTGATCGATCTCAACAACCAGTCCCGTTTGGTCGAAAATACCTTGTCCATTTTATTGGGAAAGGAGCCTGGCGACATACAACGCACCACTTTGGATACCCAGGAGATTACGACCGAACTGAACGTGGGCGTTCCAATTCAATTGGTGCGAAACCGCCCCGATGTCATGGCGGCGGAATACGATCTGGTCAATGCGTTCGAACTGACCAATGTGGCCCGCAGCGATTTTTATCCCTCATTGACCCTGGACGCCACGGGGGGATTACAAAGTCTCGATTTTAGCGATCTTTTTGATTCCACCTCCCTTTTTGCCAGTATCATGTCAGGTCTTACCCAGCCCATTTTCAACGGTAGAAAAATTCGTACCCAATACGAGGTCTCTCAGGCCCAGCAGGAAGAAGCCCGGTTGAGTTTTAGGCGGGCTATTCTGACCGCCAGTAAAGAGGTGTCCGACGCCTTGTTCGGTTATCAGGCGGCCACGGCTAAAATTGACGTCAAGAACAAGGAGTACGATGCCTATTCGACCGCGACAGAATATTCCGAGCAGTTGTTGAACAACGGTCTGGCCAACTATTTAGAAGTGCTCAATGCACGCGAAAATGCCCTGCGTTCGAGCCTTGACCTGATCGATGCGCGCTTCAGCCAATTACAGTCAATAGTTAACCTGTACGAGGCCGTTGGCGGGGGATGGCAGTGATGTTAAAATTCCAAATTCCAAGCACCAAATTTCAAAATGTTTTGAAGGTCAATCCTTGTCCCAAAGCTGGAAAGGGTTTTTGCTCAATTGCGAATTGTAGTACTTGACATCTCCGGTAACTTCGTCGCCTAGCCAACCGGGTTTATCGAAAGTTTCTTCCTCGGATGTTAGTTCCACCTCGGCAAGGATCAAGCCTGTGTTTTGGCCATGAAACTCGTCCACCTCAAAAACATGCTTGCCTACGGGGATTTCGTAGCGAGTTTTTTCCAGAACACCTTCCTCGCAGAGTTCTAGCATCGCTTGAGCGTCCGCTACCGTGATTTCTTTTTCCCATTCGAAACGTGAAGTGCCCGATTCGTTGGATTTTCCCTTGACGGTCAAAAAACCGGTATCGCCTTTGATTCGTATTCGAACCGTCCGTTCGGGATGGGTATTTAAAAAACCTTGTTCTATTCTTTCTTTGGATGTGGCCTTTTGTTTGAACTTTGCGGAGGTCACCAAAAATTTACGCTCTATTTCAATCATTTGTGTTGAATTTGTTTCAGTATCCGTTTTCGCTGAAAATGGACGGGGCCTTACCGATCAACACTAAGATAAGCCTTAAATTTGCATATGGACAACGATTTCCCGATGCGAAAGATCATCCATGTCGATATGGATGCCTTCTACGCCTCCGTAGAACAATTGGATAATCCTGAATTACGGGGAAAGCCCATCGCCGTTGGTGGAAGTTCGCAGCGCGGCGTCGTGGCAGCGGCAAGCTATGAAGCGAGAAAATTCGGGGTGCGCAGTGCCATGAGCAGCGTTTTGGCGAAACGCAATTGTCCCGAATTGATTTTTGTAAAGGCCCGATTCGACCGCTACAAGGAAATCTCGAAACAGATCCGGAATGTATTTTATGAGTATACCGACTTGGTGGAGCCCCTTTCTTTGGACGAGGCCTATCTTGATGTGACCGTCAACAAGAAAGGAAATCCATCCGCAACCTTGATCGCCAAGGAAATCCGCCAAAGGATTTTGGAGGAAACGGGACTAAACGCATCCGCGGGCATTTCCGTCAACAAGTTTATTGCCAAGGTCGCCAGTGATATCAACAAACCGAACGGACAGAAAACCGTCAATCCCGAAGAGGTTCTTGGTTTTTTAGAGGATTTGGATATCCGAAAATTCTATGGGGTAGGGAAGGTCACCGCTGAAAAGATGTACGGCTTGGGTATTTTTACTGGGAAGGATTTGAAGGAAAGGCCATTGGAGTTTCTCGCGGAGAAATTCGGAAAAAGCGGCAGTTACTATTACCAAGTCGTTCGCGGGATACATAACAGCGAGGTAAAACCGCATCGCATTCCAAAATCGGTGGGGGCGGAGCGAACGTTCAGCGAAAATTTGAGCAGCGAAATCTTTATGCTCGAACGCTTGGAACATATCGCCGAAGAACTGGAGCGCCGGCTCAAAAAATCGAAAATCGCCGGCAAGACCGTTACCCTAAAAATAAAGTACAGCGATTTTACGCTGAACACCCGCAGCAAAACGATATCCTATTTTATTGCCGATAAAAATCTGATTCTTGAAACCGCCAAAGAGCTGCTGTACCAAGAAGAGCTTCAGAATTCCGTGCGACTGTTAGGCATTTCATTGGCCAATCTGAATACGGGGGATAAAAAGGAGAAACGCAGGGAGGAACCGGTTTTGGTGCAGTTGAAATTTGATTTTTGAATACAATTTATCGTATATCCGGTCGCTGCCGACGCGCCTTCTTTTCCGCATTCTTCTTCTTCGATTTCAACCGCTTCTCTATCGCAGATCTCTTGGGTTTTGTCTTTCTACGTATTTTAGGCACAACTAACCCTGTTCGCATCGTTTCCATAAACCGTTTGATGACCAGGTCTTTGTTTCTGTGCTGGCTGCGGGTCTCGTCGCAAGATAAAAGCAGTATATTTTCCTTGGTCAGTTTACTGCCGAGTTTTTGATAGCAGCGTTCCTTTTCATTGGAGGAAAGGCCTAGTGAATTTTCGACGTCGAAACTTAGTTCGACCTTGGTAGAAACCTTGTTCACATTTTGCCCGCCCGCACCTCCGCTTCTAACGGCCTTAAAATCTAACTCCTGTATGACTATCGTTTTGTTCATTATAACGTGTCGGTCATCCTTTGGTTGATGGTCTCGATGGAAATGTTCAGAAAAACCACCTTGCCGCTTTCAAAGGGCGTGTGGTGGTGAAAATAGATATCCTGTCCGTCATAAACACCGACAATCATAAAGTAATTGCCCATGTAGTAGGCACTTTTTACCACAACTTCGAGTCCTGATCGGCCTGAAACCTTGAATTCATGAGCGTATACGATAATGCGTCGTTTGGTATCGGCATAGGATTTTACAATGTTAATGGGAATTTTATTGGCCTCGCCGAACAATGAGGCGATATATAGATCTTTGGGATGTTCATAAAGATTCTTGGGCGTACCCTTGGCGATAATATAACGATCCCTTAGCACGACGACCCGGTCGGCAAAGGGAAGCATATCGTTGTGGTCGTGGGTGGCGGTCAACACGGTTATTTTTTTACGTTTCAGATATCCGAAAAGGTTTCGCCGTAGGTCGTTCTTACGAAAATTATCGATGTGGCTAAAGGGTTCGTCGAGCAACAAAATTTCCGGTTCTTGCGCAAGTACGCGACCTAGGGCCACCCGCTGCTGCTGGCCGCCACTTAGATATCGGACCTTGGTGTCGGCGAAATCCGTCATTCCCAACATCTCCAAAAGTTCAAGGCTGCGCGCTTTCATTTCTTGGGGTTCGAATACGGAAAGAAATTCGCTGATGTTCTCCTTGACCGTGGTGTAGGGCATCAGGTCAAAATCTTGGGAGAGGTATTTCATGTAAGTCTCCCCGGGCACCAAATTGTGCAGGGGACCTAGTACTTGTGTATCGTTCCAATACACTTCACCTACCTCGAGGTGCAACAAACCATAAATAATCTTCAACAGGGTACTTTTTCCGCAACCGCTCTCTCCGATTATGGAAACATGTTCGCCCTTGGCCACTTTGAGGTTGATATTCTCCAATACAGGAATATGGGTATTATAGGCAAAGGAAACATGGTCAACGTGTAGCATACTAGGGTGTTCTGGAACAATTATTAATCCGTCAGTACAAGAAACGGTTTTTCCAGTACATTTCCGATGTTCAAAAGATTAATCTTTGAACGCTTTCAAGGCACTCGCCTTGACGTATTCTTTAGCCTTGGGTTCCAAACCAAAAGTCAAGGAGAGTTCAAAACGGCCTGATTCGGCAATTCCTCAAATCCCATAGTATACAAGGTAAAGGCGAAGATATCGGCGTACTGCTCGATGATTTTGCTTACGGGGGTTCCCGCGCCATGCCCCGCTTTGGTTTCGATACGGATCAAGGTAGGATTTTCGCCAGTCTGTTTTTCCTGCAACTCGGCGGCGAACTTAAAGCTGTGCGCGGGTACGACGCGGTCGTCGTGGTCGCCGGTGGTTACTAAGGTGGCGGGGTACTCGATGCCTTTTTTGATATTGTGAACGGGCGAATAGCCTTTAAGGTAGTCGAACATTTCTTTACTGTCTTCTGCCGTTCCATAATCGTAGGCCCATCCCGCGCCGGCGGTAAAAGTATGATATCGCAGCATATCCATAACGCCTACCGCTGGAAGGGCTACCTGCATCAAATCAGGTCTTTGCGTCATGGTCGCGCCTACCAACAGTCCGCCGTTACTGCCGCCACGAATTGCCAGATGGTCGGAAGCTGTATAATTCTTGTCGATAAGGTATTCCGCCGCGGCTATAAAATCATCAAAAACGTTCTGTTTCTTCATTTTAATACCTGCTTTGTGCCATTTTTCCCCGTATTCGCCCCCTCCGCGGATATTCGGCACCGCATAGATACCGCCCTGCTCCATCCAAACGGTGTTGGCTATGCTGAACGCGGGAGTAATACTGATGTTAAAGCCTCCATAGGCATACAGGATGGTCGGATTTTTACCGTTCAGATCTAATCCCTTTTTATGGGTGATGATCATCGGGATTTTCGTGCCGTCTTTTGAAGAATAAAATACTTGCTTCGATTCATATTCATCCGATTTAAAATCGATCTCAGGTTTCCAATACAAATCGTATGTACCGCTTTCTACATTATATTTATAGGATGAGCCGGGCGTGACATAATTGGTAAAGGAAAAATAGAAATCGGTCTCCTCTTTCTTCCCTCCAAAACCGGAAGCACTACCGACTCCCGGAAGCTTTATCTCTCGGATTAACGTACCATCGTAGTCGTATTGCATGACTTTTGAGACCGCATCGACCATGTATTCCGTGAAAAAATAACCCCCGCCTGTGCCCGGGGAAAGTACGTTTTCCGTTTCCGGGATAAAATCCTTCCAGTTTTCTGGGGTCGGTTCGGCAGCGTCTACTGTTATTATTTTTTTATTCGGGGCGTTTCTATTGGTAACAATGTAAAGTTTCGAACCGACATTGTCAATAAGGTAGTTGTCCGAATCCGTATCGGATACAATGGGAGTTAGCAGCCCGTTCGGATCTTGTAGGTCTTTAATGAACAGTTTGTTTCCGGAAGTAGAGGTAGCTGCTGAAATGGTCAAAAAACGTTGGTCTTCGCTGACCGAAGCTCCGATATAGCGGTGTTTTTCTTCAAATTGTCCTCCATATACCAATCGGTCTTCTTTTTGAGATGTTCCCAATTTGTGAAAATATACTTTGTGCTGGTCGGTCTTGGCGGAGAGTTCACTGCCCTCAGGTTTATCGTAGCTTGAATAATAAAAGCCTTCGTTGCCCTTCCACGCCAATCCACTAAATTTGATATCGATCAGGGTATCCTCTACGATTGCCATGGATTCCGTATTGATAACCATGGCCTTCCGCCAATCGCTACCGCCCTCTGATATCAGATATCCGGCTAGAGTCCCGTCTTTGGTGAAGCTCAATCCAGCAAGCGAGGTCGTACCATCATCAGAGAATGTATTTGGATCTAAAAAAACCTCGGGCGCTGTGTCATCCTTTTGACGATAAACGACATATTGGTCTTGAAGTCCGTCGTTTTTATAAAAATAGGTGTAATCGCCTTCTTTGAACGGGGCTCCTAATTTTTCGTAGTTCCAAAGTTTTTCCAACCTGGTTTTTAAAGCCGTGCGAAAGGGAATTTTTTCCAGATATCCAAAGGTGACTTTGTTTTCTGCTTTCACCCAGGCCTCTGTTTCTGAGCTACGATCGTCCTCTAGCCAGCGATACGGATCTTTGACCTCGGTATTGAAATAAGTATCAACGGTATCGACTTTTTTGGTATCGGGATAGTTCACTTTACTAGTTTCGTTTTGGGCTTTGGAGGAATTGGGTATCAAAAAAATTATTACCAATACTATAGTTAGGGTCTTTGGCATAGGCTACGGATTGATATTCGCTAAAAATACCATCATGAAATGGACAGATGGTAGGTTTTAACCTAAATTTTGGAACACGTAGTTTGGCCACTGAGCTTCCCCTCGACATTTTAGAATTTTGTCAGAGACCTTGTGGAATATTTTAAATTTTGAAACTAAACCAATCCGTTTTCTACCAAATACTCGGCAATCTGAACCGCATTGGTCGCCGCCCCTTTTCGAAGGTTATCGGCTACGATCCACATATTCAAAGTATTACGTTGGGTCTCGTCGCGGCGGATACGGCCTACAAAAACATCATCTTTGTCATGGGCGTAAATGGGCATGGGGTAGGTATTGGTATCCGGATTGTCCTGAACCGTCACACCGGGCGTATCATTTAACAATTTACGGACATCGTTCAGGTCGAAATCTTCCAAAAATTCCACGTTGACCGATTCCGAATGCCCTCCTGACGTAGGAATACGCACAGCGGTAGCACTGATAGAAAAAGTGCGGTCATCTAATATCTTTTGTGGTTCGCGGGCGAGTTTCATTTCTTCCTTGGTGTAGCCATTTTCCAAGAAAACATCGCAATGGGGCAGGGCGTTCCGGTTTATGGGATAGGGATAGGCCATTTCGCCTTGTATACCGGCCATTTCATTCTCAAGTTGCTTTACCGCCTTACTGCCCGTTCCGGACACCGATTGGTATGTTGAAATAACGACTCGCTTCATCTTATACTTTTTATGCAGTGGTGCCAATACCATAACCAATTGTATAGTGGAACAATTGGGATTGGCTATGATTTTATCGGCTTTGGTCAAAGCATTCGCATTGATTTCGGGAACCACCAATTTCTTGTCCGCATCCATGCGCCAGGCCGAGGAATTGTCGATTACGGTCGTGCCTGCCTCCGCGAATTTTGGAGCCCACTCCAACGAAGTATCCCCACCAGCGGAAAAAATGGCGATATCGGGATGAGCCGCAACGGCATCTGCCAAGCCTACAATGGTATAAGTCCTTCCTTTATAGGCCAACTTTTTGCCCACCGAACGTTCCGAGGCAACCAATAAAAGTTCCGTAATCGGAAAATTACGTTCGGCCAGTACTTTCAACATTACTTCGCCTACCATTCCGGTGGCGCCTACAACGGCTACTTTCATCTTGTATTGAATTTTGAAGGACAAAGGTAAATCAATGCGGGTTATTGGGCAAGATACCTCATCAGAATATTAATTTTACAACAAAATGTTGTGTTTGCAACAATTTTGAATTCGGATGTAATTGGCACACAATGAGACTCAACTTACATGCGGTACTTCGCCAAAATTGGTAGCCATCTAAAGGCTTACCCACCTGCCTATCCGGTTCCACCACATAGTTTTGAAGTAAAATCCCAATATAAAAACCGCCAATGGAAATTGCGAATTCCCACTGACGGTTTACGGTTATAAATGTAATGTAGCGGTGATATTCCGGTTAAACCGGAACGCGGATGCTATTTTAGTTCTGCTTTTTCAATTCATCGCGAATTTCAGCAAGCAACTCTTCGGCGGTTGGACCTTTTGGTGCAGGTGCAGGCTTTGGTGCACGTACCTTGTTGTACGATTTCACGATCATGAAAAGTACAAATCCGACAATGATCAAGTTGATAATCGAATTGATCCAAGCTCCGTAACGGATGGCACTCTCCGGTTTTTCCACTGTCCCGTCCGCGGCCATTACAGCTTCGGAAAGTATCACTTTCATATCGGCGAAATCCATTCCTCCGGCAAAATAACCAACTATGGGCATCATGATATCATTTACAAATCCGTTGACAACGAGTCCGACGGCACCTGCCAAAATTACGGCAACTGCCAAGTCGATAACATTGCCGGTCATAATGAAATTCTTAAATTCTTTCCACATGGTCTTGTGTTTTTAGGTGTTAACTGTTTATAGTATTGGTATGTTAAGCTTGTTATGGTCGGCACATGCTTTGTTCCTTTTTAAAACCCCTGCGTTAAAAAATCGTTCCATAGCTACGGCTAAGCCTTGCCTTCGCCTCGACTCGTCCACAGCTTTCGCGATGTCGTGCCTTAACCTGGCAAAAAACGACGACCGCTTAGCCAACACACGAAACTTAACGCAATACTTGCGCAAAGTACAAAAAAAGATTTCACAACGAAATGTTAACTCATAATTATTCGGATAGAATCTTTCTTTTTACACGTTGGGAAATTCCGGTTAAAAGCTCATAGGAAATGGTAGCGGCATCACGGGCGAATTCGTTTGCCGTATGATTTCCCCCGAAGATAATGACCTCATCCCCTTCTTGACAATCGATATCGGTGATATCTACCATAATCATATCCATACAGACATTTCCAACGATAGGTGCTTTGTTTCCCCGTATGGTCACATGTGCTTTTCCGTTGCCATACTGCCGTCCGATTCCGTCCGCATGGCCAATGGGCAGAGTCGCGGTGACCCGGGGGGAATGGGTGACGAAGGCCCGGTTATAGCCAATACTTTCGCCGGGCGCAATACTATGGATTTGTGAAATCACGGTTTTAAGGGTAGCTACGGGCCTCAGTTGTTTATCAATTTTGACATCGTTGCCGAACCCGTACAGGCCGATACCGCTGCGCACCATATCGTATTGGGCCTCAGGGTTGTTGATAATGCCCGAAGTATTCAGTAAATGACGAAAGGGACGCGCATCCAGTTTTTTATGGATTTTAACGGATATTTTTTCAAAAGCTTCGATTTGGTTCTGGGTAAACGCTTTTTCATTGAGATCTTCAGAGGCCGCTAAATGCGAAAGGATGGATGCCACCTTAAGTTCTTCCCGACCGTTCAGCTGTGCGGCGAGATAATCAACATCACTGCCTACAAATCCCAACCGATTGAGCCCCGTGTTAAATTTCAAATGTACGGGATAATCCTTTTGGACCTTTCTTTTCGCAGCTTCCAGAAATCCCTCTAGAATTTTCTGGGAATACAGACTGGGTTCCAGACAGCATTCTATCATTTCATCGAAGTTGACCGGTAGCGGGTGCAACACCAAAATTGGCGTCCGGATGCCAGCATCCCGTAATACCACGCCTTCCTTTGCATAGGCGACGGCAAGATAGTCCACACCTAGGGCTTCCAGTTTTTTGGCTATGATAATCGAGTCGCTTCCGTAAGCAAAGGCCTTGACAACACCTAAAAAGCCAGTTTCCGGCCGTAACCTTCCTTTTAGATATAGATAATTATGTTCCAAGGCCCGAAGGTCGATTTCAAGAACGGTCTCGGTCGCTTTAGACATCCGATTTTTTTATACTCGCAGTAACATCCTCTATATCAACATCCAACCGGCTTACTCTTTCCTTCAACATGGCCTTGTAGAAGGCCCCCCGGCTCAAAGGTTCATACGATTCCGTTTCCCCCAATAGTACCAGGGCGTCGTTATTCGATTTACGGAAGCTATAATTGGCCAGATTACCGGTGCGGGTGCAGATGGCGTGAACCTTTGTTACATATTCGGCAGTCGCCATTAGGGCGGGCATGGGGCCGAAGGGGTTTCCCTTAAAATCCATATCAAGGCCGGCCACCACGACGCGAATGCCTTTGTTGGCCAAATCGTTGCAAACGGTTACAATCTCATCATCGAAAAACTGGGCCTCGTCAATACCGACCACATCGCAGGTATCTCCCAAAATACGGATGTTGGCCGCAGCGGGAACGGCGGTAGACCGGATTTCATTGGCATCGTGAGAAATCACCTTATCCTCATCATAGCGGTTATCGACAATGGGTTTAAAAATCTCGACGTTTTGCTTGGCGAACTTGGCTCGCTTCAATCTGCGGATGAGCTCTTCGGTCTTTCCGGAGAACATCGAGCCGGATATGACCTCGATCCATCCGAATTGTTCCTTGGGGTTGACCGTGTTTTCGAGAAACATTTTGTAATTTTAAAGACCGTTTTGAAGCCTACGATTGAATTTTTTATTGACTATTTTTGTAAAGAACAAGGCAAAAGTTTCAAGAATAGCAGGGCTACGGTATATTTTTTTAACGAAGTTATGTGCAAAAAGAGATATAAAAAAGCAATTGATCCATTTTAAAACGGTCTCTCAACACGAAATTAAAGTGTTTTCCGTTGTTACTATAGAAGGATAAAGGTAAAAAAGATAGCGCTAGCTTAATTACAGATACCAAAAAAAAGGAACGATGAAGAAAAAATTGAAGGAAGAACTACGGAAGTTATCCACCGACATCATCACTTCGCGCGATATGAAAAATATTGGGGAGCTGTATGAGGCGGCCAAAAATTTGTACGAAAAGTTGGCTGTACTGCGTTTTATCGAGGAAAAATTGAATCATGTGGAAGTGGACGGGTCCAAAAACGTCATCGCCGCCAAGTTCGAAAAAATGGCCAATGCTGTGCTCAGCGAAAACTCTTCCGTACCCGAAAGCAATCCACATGAAGAGGATATTATGATACCCGGTATCGACACCATCAAGGATATGGTCTCGGAAATGCCCGGCAATATTCCCGTAGATGAAGTGTTAGCGGAATTTCTGGCCAAACCGGAATACATGAAGAACGATAAAGAACTCTTTATGCCACAGGAGGATATCACCTCAAGAAAAGAGATTCGAACGAAATCGCTTAATGATAAAGGCACGAACAAATTGCTCAAGGTCGACCTGAACAACCGCTTGGCTTTCGTAAAACATTTGTTTAACGGCAGTACCGAAGATTACAATCGCGTACTCTCTCAACTGAACACCATCGATAGCCATGAGCGTTCGATTTCGTTTATAGAAAATATGGTCAAACCCGACTATAATCATTGGGCGGGCAAAGAAGAATATGAAGAACGGTTTATGTTCTTGATCGAGCGGAGGTTTTCGTAAAGTTTGCCCTTGGCGTATGTTTTCCTTGGCGTTTATTTAATGATCTGGCTTCCTGAAAATCGGTATTTCGAGAACCTTGGCATCAAATTAAATGGGTTCCGTATATCGATATTCGACCGATTTAATCTCTGTTGGGCTTAATCTCTGTTGGGTTTAATGTATAGCCAGCACCTCAAACTTTTGATTTCTAGTTTACATTGTTTTTAAACTTGCCCTTAAATTATCAATCCCTTTGAAAAATTGTAACCGGAAATCGCTTGAACGAATTCCGGCTTCTCATTTTTCCCATGAACTGATTTAAAATCTTTTTCATTCGCTAAAAAATTGTCCTTTTTCGCTTTTTTTTCGGTTCGTAGCCCTGCTATGTAACTCAAAAAGGACTTCAAATGGTCAAAAAATCACTAATTTTCGCTTAAATACAAAAGGTATAAATCAATTCAATGGGAAAATTGTATTTGGTGCCGACCCCAATCGGCAATTTAGAGGATATGACCTTACGGGCCATCCGCATTCTAAAAGAAGTCGATATCATTCTCGCCGAAGATACCCGCACCAGCGGGAAGCTTCTGCAGTATTTTGAGATTGCGACCCCGATGCAATCCCATCACATGCACAATGAGCACAAGACGGTAGACGGTCTCGTCAAACGCATGCAGGCCGGGGAGACCATGGCCCTGATTTCCGATGCGGGCACCCCGGCCATCTCAGACCCCGGATTTTTGTTGGTCCGCACCTGTTTAGAACAACATATCGAGGTGGATTGCCTTCCTGGAGCTACGGCCTTTGTTCCCGCGTTGGTGAATAGCGGACTTCCCAACGACAAATTCGTTTTCGAGGGATTTCTTCCCCCCAAAAAAGGCCGGCAGACGCGGTTAAAAATTTTGGCCGAGGAGACCCGGACGATACTATTTTATGAATCTCCCTATAAGCTAATCAAGACCCTTACTGATTTTGTGACGTATTTTGGGGCTTATCGCCCTGTTTCGGTTTCACGCGAACTAAGCAAGCTCTATGAAGAAACGGTTCGTGGTACCGCGGAGGAAGTTTTGCGGCATTATACTGAAAAACCGCCGAAGGGGGAGATTGTTGTGGTCGTTGGAGGTAGGAAGTAGTCGTTTTGTGGTTTCAAAAACTAAGATATTCATAGGTATAAACGATTTTTAGTACAATTACCTATGTTCATAAACCGGCGTGATACAACTATGGACTTTACCATTTTATCATCGTCAAAATTAGCAATGTGCAAAAACTACTCTCCGAAATCAGGAACTGCGAGGTCTGCAAGGCATACCTGCCTCTAGGACCGCGACCAATCGTGGCCGGTACCCAAAATTCAAAGATCGTTCTAATCAGCCAGGCCCCGGGCCGTAAAGCCCACGAACATAACTTGCCTTTTAAAGACCCCAGCGGAAGAAAACTTAGGGAATGGCTCGGAGTTACCGAAGCGCAATTTTATAATCCTGATAATTTTGCGATACTGCCGATGGGGTTTTGCTATCCGGGAAAGGCAAAATCAGGAGACCTGCCGCCCCGGAAAGAATGTGCGCCCTTATGGCACGATGCGGTCTTGAAGAGGTTGAAGGGGGTAAAATTGACTCTTTTGATCGGAAAATATGCGCAGGATCAATACCTAGGGAAGACCTCAAAAAAGAACCTTACCGAGAATGTCACGAATTATACGGAATTCCTGCCTGATTACTTTGTACTTCCGCACCCGTCGCCCGTCAACCGTTTTTGGACAATAAGGAATCCGTGGTTCGAGGCTGATGTTGTGCCGGAGTTGCGAAAACGCGTTTCAGAACTTTTATCGGTTAGGGCTTGAAATAGGTCGCCTATCAGTACGAAATCTATCAATCATAAATTAATAACTTGTACATACAAATGTTGTATGGATAATATTTGTATGCTTGAAGGAACTTAAAAATTAACATCATGAATTATAAAGAAAAAGCAAAGGATATCTACTATCAGTTACAACAAGATAAACTTTTGGATGCCTTCGACCAGTATTATGGAAATGATATCATCATGACAGAACCACGGGGTACTAGAACGGGTAAGGCCGAATGCCGCCAGTATGAAGAGCAATTTTTGGCTAGTATAGGAGAATTCCACTCTTTGGAAATCGTGAATTTGGCGTCTGATGTAGAAGAGGGCGTTACATTTATCGAATCGGTTATGGACGTTACCTTCAAAGGAGGCCAACGCGCTAAAATGGAACAGGTAGCCGTTCAACGCTGGAAAGGTGACCATATCGTACACGAACGATTTTATTACAATACCGAGCAGTAGTTTTCAGCTCGATATCATGATATATAGAACCCTGCCGAAAGACAAGGTTCTTTTTTTATAAAACAGTCATGCGAAGTAGGTCTAGTATCTTGATCCGTCATGCTTCCCCTTTTCCCATCCATGTTTTCCTAGATATTGATTCCCACTTTCCACAGCACCATTCTCTATGGATGTTCCCATAGAATCGTTCCAGCGGTTGAGATATCCGAACAAAGAAATTACACCCAACATTTCGACAATTTCTCCTTCGTTCCAGTGTTTGTACAAACGCGATTTGATTTCGGTGTTGACCGCGTTAGGTACCTGTGACGCGGCAAGCGAAAAATCCAATGCGGCACGTTCCGCTTCCGAAAAGGCGGGGTGGGTGCGGTATTCCCAAATATTTTCCAATTGCTCCTGTTCCGCCCCATAGCGTTCGGCGGCGCGAATGGCATGGGCCTGGCAGTACCGGCAGCCGGTGGCATTGCTACTTACCCAGGCAATCATACGCTTTAGGGCCGAGGTGACTTTGCCTTCGTTGGCCATCACCGCTTTGTTGAGGTTGATAAAGGCCTTTGAAATAGCAGGCCGGTGCTGCATGGTCAACACGGAATTAGGACAAAATCCGAGCGTTTCGTTGAAGAATTCCGCGAGTTTTTTGGTCTCGGGACTATGGTCTGGGGATAGGGGGTTTACTAGTGGCATAGTTGCATTGTTATAAGGGTCAAGAGTTTGTATGCGTAATCAGAGTTTAGGTTTATAGGTGGCATAGTTTCTTTGTTATTGGCGTCATAGCTAAGGTTTATTGCCGGCGGGCAGGTATAATCGAGATGCGTGTTCCTAAGTTCTCGACTTTAGTGTATCTATATTGAGTACTTTGCCCGCGCTCATCACAGACTAAAGTCGAAAGGCTCGAAATGACAAGCCGGATTATCATACTTTTGTACCTTAACAAGAAACGAAAAATTATGTCCACCACAAATCATATTACTACGAAATGGCTCGGTAAAATGGCCTTTGAAAGCAATAATCCGTCAGGTTTAGACCTGAAAATCGATGCAGGCCCCGATGACGGCGGAGAAGGCAAGGGGTTTCGACCGAAAGCACTGATGCTATCGGGTCTGGCAGGATGCTCTGGCCTAGACGTTGCCGGACTTATTAAAAAAATGCAACTAGAGGTCGACGATTTCCATATCGAAACGATTGCCCATCTTACGGACGAGCATCCGAAATTTTATGATAAGGTCGTTGTCGAATACCATTTTCACGGGAACAATCTCGAAGAGAAAAAACTGCAAAGGGCCGTAAACCTATCGGTTGAGAAGTACTGTGGGGTGATGGAGATGTTTCGCCAGTTTGCGGAAATGGAGATTAAAACAGTGTTTCACTCTGTTTAAAACAAAGACGAACACAAAAAGTCAAGCGTAAATTTAAACCGATGTCAGATAGGCCTTATAACCTTGAAAAAGGACTGTTAACTCTTTAGCGAACGCTTCTATCTTTTGTCGCAATACCGAATGATTTTACCGGGCCGTATTATGGAAACCAATTATTGCGCTCGAGTGGTAGTTCTACATTTAATCTTGGTGAAATGCAGGAGATGCAATCAGAAAAGTATTTTTAGAACAAGGCTACTATTTTCTTGAAAGTAGTGAAAGAGTTATGAATGAATTTGAAAATCCTTTCGAAGATTGAATTTGGTGCAGGTTTGAAATGAAACGACTTTTTAGGTGAAGTCGAACTGTTAATTAAGATATTTGCCACAAGAATTAAAAATAAAGATTAAGACCACTACTTGAATTTGTGTTTGACTTTTGAATTTGTATTTGCGAAATGCGTTGGACGATAAGACCCAAATCAGCTGAGACCGACATCAACACCCTTTCAAAAGCTTTGGGCGTTGACGGCCTGATAGCGCAATTACTGATACAACGCGGAATAAAAACATACGACAATGCCAAAAGTTTTTTCCGCCCGCAGCTATCCGAGCTGCACGATCCATTCTTGATGAAGGATATGGATGTCGCCGTAAATCGCATCCAAACGGCGATAGCGAAGGGTGAGAATATTCTGGTGTATGGTGATTATGACGTAGATGGCACGACCTCCGTTGCCTTGCTCTCATCCTATTTACTGAGCTACTATCCCAATGTGGCGACCTATATTCCCGACAGATATACCGAAGGTTATGGTGTCTCGTTTCAAGGTGTAGATTTTGCAGAAGACAATGGGTTTACCCTCATTATCGCACTTGATTGTGGCGTAAAGGCTATCGATAAGGTCGCTTATGCCAAGGAAAAGGGTATTGATTTCATCATCTGTGATCATCATCGACCCGGTGAAAATCTGCCGGATGCCGTGGCCATTTTAGACCCCAAACGAGAAGATTGTCTATATCCCTATGACGAGCTATGTGGCTGCGGGGTCGGTTTCAAACTAATTCAGGCACTGGCATCACTTCGGGGCGAGTCCATTGATGATTTGATTCCCTATCTCGATTTGGTAGCTACGGCCATTGGGGCTGATATTGTTCCCATGACGGGAGAAAATCGGGTGTTGGCCTATTACGGGCTACAAGTTATCAATACGAACCCCCGAATCGGTTTTAAGGCTATTATCGAACAGATAAAAAAACCACGGCTGACCATTACCGATGTGGTCTTTATCATCGCCCCCCGCATCAACGCCGCCGGGCGTATGGAGCATGGTCAACACGCCGTAAACCTGCTGACAGAAACCAATATGGAACGGGCGAAGGTCTTTGCGTCCACAATCGAAAAATTCAATACCGACCGCCGTGGTCTTGATAAAGAGATTACCCAAGAAGCCTTGATTCAGATTCGGGAAAACAAGGAGGAAGAACGTTTCACTTCCGTCGTATACCACGAATCGTGGCACAAAGGGGTCATCGGCATAGTCGCCTCCCGCCTGACGGAAACCTATTACCGGCCGACGCTGGTATTTACCAAAAGTGGAGATAAACTGGCCGCCTCGGCCCGATCTGTTAAAGGTTTTGATGTGTATAATGCCCTTCAAGGCTGCGCCGATTGTATCGAGCAGTTCGGGGGCCATAAGTATGCTGCGGGCCTGACCATGCTTGAAGAACAGTTCGAACCTTTCAAGGCGCAGTTCGAAAAAGTGGTCTCCGAAAGTATCGACCCTCATTTGCTCACACCCGAAATTGCCGTGGACGCACAAATCGAGTTTCAACAAATTACGCCTAAGCTGTTGCGTATTATTGGTCAGTTCGCGCCCTTTGGTCCTGGGAATCGGGCCCCAATTTTTATGGCCGAGTATTTAAAGGATACTGGATATGCCAAAGGGGTTGGCGAAAACGGGGCGCATTTGAAACTCTCCATTACCCAGTACGGTATCGGCCCAATAAGCGCTATTGGTTTCAACCTTGGAGACAAACTGCCTTTGGTCGCTCAACGAAAATCGTTCCGTGCCGTTTTTTCTTTGGATGAAAATGAATGGCAGGGGAATCTTAGTTTACAGTTGAAGTTGCGAGATCTGAGGTGAGGACTTTAAAATCGACCAATCAATCGATTTCGAAAAAACAGGACGACTAAAATTAAAGCTATTACAAACTACTCCAATTGGCTGGAATGTTATCTTTGCAGCCAATTTTTTACGAGAAAGTAAACCATGGACCCGTACGCCGCACTCCGCTATAGAGAATTCAATATCTTTTTGTTGGTCCGCTTTGCCATGGTCTTTGCCTGGTCGATGCAGTTTATCGTTATCGAATGGCAGGTGTATTCTATGACAAAAGACCCACTTTCATTAGGGATTATCGGTTTGATGGAAGTGATTCCAGCAGTCTCGACCGCCCTTTTCGCAGGTCATATTGTCGACCAGAAGGAAAAGCGCAATCTTTTGGTTAAATGTATCTTAGGTTTTTCGGTCATTAGTTTTGGACTCTTTATTTTGAGCCTTCCTTCAGTTCTGGCCCAAACGGAGACCCTAAACCTGCTATACGGTATATATTTCTTGGTCTTTTTAGGGGGAATCGTGCGCGCATTTTTAGGCCCGACCATTTTTTCGTTGATTGCCCTGATTGTTCCAAAAAAGATATATCCGAACGCGGCCACTTGGAGCAGTACCACTTGGCAGATGGCCTCGGTGCTAGGGCCTGCCTTAGCGGGCTTTTCAATCAGCTTGATCGGTGTGCACTGGTCGATGTGTCTAATTTTTGGGTTTTCGGTTTTGGCGTTGATTTTCCTCTTTCAAATATCAAAGAAGCCGATTATGAACCCGAACATAGGCGAACCTGTTTTTCAGAGCTTAAAAGAAGGTTTAAAGTTCGTTTTTGGTTCTAAAGCTGTTTTCGGCGCATTGACCTTGGATATGATCGCCGTACTTTTTGGTGGAGCCGTAGCACTATTGCCAATTTACGCACAAGATATCCTACAGGTTGGTGCGGAAGGCTTTGGAATTTTAAGGGCGGCCCCAGCGGTCGGGGCGGCATTGATTATGTTCGCATCGACCCGTTTTCCATTGCATAGGAATGCTGGAAAAAAATTGCTATTGGCCGTGTTCGGTTTCGGAATCTGTATTATCGTATTCGGACTTTCGACCTCTTTTTGGCTGTCTGTAGTCGCTTTGTTCTTAAGCGGTGGGGTCGATGGTGTTTCCATGATTATCCGCCAGACTATTTTGCAGCTGAAAACACCGGACAATATGCGGGGCCGTGTCGCCTCAGTCAATTCGATGTTCGTGGGGTCTTCGAACGAACTGGGTGCCTTCGAAAGTGGGGCGACCGCTAAACTTATGGGAACGGTAACGGCAGTAGTTTTCGGGGGAACGATGACCTTATTAACGGTGGGAATTACGGCCTTTGTTTCGCCGACCTTTAGGAATTTGGATTTGAAAAAAGATGTCGAGGAACATGAGGAGAGCAATTAGCGCTGCTTTTTTCTTATCTTTTGAAAGTGGCGATTAGAGCGGAGTCAAAAAATAGCGTATTATCGATTACCTTTTAAATTTTTCCAACAGAAGCCTTTCGCCATCAAAAACCGCATACGTAAAATACTGGATCCAATCCCCCAGATTCACATATTTTGAGTTGCCATTTAGGTCGATTTCCAAAGGAAGGTGGCGATGGCCGAACACAAAATAGTCGTAGTGCCGGGTTTCCAGTTTGCGTTTGGCGTATTGCACCAGCCATTCTTTATCCTCTCCCAAAAATTTGGCGTCGTCGTCACCAGAAATCAATTTGTTCTCTACGGAGAAGTACTGCGCCAACCGAACTCCGATATCCGGATGAATCCAACGAAAAAACCATTTGGCAGCAGGATTGGTGAAGAACTTTTTCATTCGTTTAAAACCGAAGTCGCCAGGGCCGAGGCCATCACCATGCCCTATAAAAAAAGAGGCCCCGTTAATTTCGAATTGCTCGGGTTGGTGAAAAACAGGAATATTCAGCTCTTCCTCAAAATACCCGTGCATCCAAAGGTCATGATTGCCTACAAAATAGAACAAAGGAATACCGGAATCGGATATTTCTGCCAGCTTACCAAGGGTTCTCGTGAAGCCTCTGGGGACAACCGTTTTGTATTCGAACCAAAAATCGAAAAGATCGCCCAATAAAAAAATGGCGGCCGCATCGTGTTTAATTTCGTCCAACCAGGCCACGAATTTTTTTTCCCGAGGTAAACTTTGCTCATGATTTGGGGCTCCCAAGTGGTTATCGCTGGCAAAATAGATCTTTTTGCCCTGTGAAATGTTAATCGTAGTCATGGAAGGCAAATATAGGAAAAAGCCCCGTTGCATTTTTTAATCCAAAAGAAAGGGGCGTAGCGGATTTTTGTGCTCGTGTGAGGATTAAAGGGGCGTATTATCAACGGCGTACCACTCCGCATACGACGTCTCGGTTTCCTGAAGTTTGAGGGAATACAATTGTATGTTTTCAGGCAATCTCGCTTTAATTTTCACTGCAAAATCGATGACCATATTTTCGCTTGTAGGCTGATAATCGGCCAAGATGACCTGATGGTTTCGGTCTATCAATTCTTTGGCCAATTCGACATGGGGCGTATTTTTATTGAAAACAGTGGCGTGATCGAACTGGTCGACAATCTCTTCCTTAACGATTTTTTTGAGATCCCCGAAGTCGATGACCATACCCAATTTCACGTTCGAGGTGTCCGAAATCGGTGTACCGATAACGGTAACGGAAAGCTTGTAGCTATGCCCATGCACATTGCGGCACTTGCCGTCATAGCCGTACAGGGCGTGACCCGTCTCGAAATTGAACTGTTTGGTAATGCGTATTTTGCCCATGTATTTCGGTTAAAGGGCAAAGGTAGCGATTCTTGGAAAGAAGATAGGCGACTTTGCGTCTAACGCTTATATTTCCTCCGCATCCGTTGGCGGTTAATAAAGAAGATAACCAGCACAAAGAGGGCTAAAATCGGAAAGATAAGGTTGCCGTTCAGAAAATTTAGGATAGTCATCTTATAAATTTAAAGGGTACAACGTGGCCGAAAAGCGATTAGTATATTTTAGTACTAAAATATCGGTTTTTAGGATGTGCTTATCGGCAATTCACATCATTTAGTGACATTCGGACATCAAAATTAGGACAAACAGAACTATGTTTTTCAGTATTTAACATACTTTTTCATCCTCTTCAAACTTATGTACCACCTATTTCCGCTCAATAGGAATATAGAAATCGGCAATACATTTGTTCTCGGGATGTTTCCTAAAATCGTTGTGGTAAATTTCAAAGGGATGCTCGTCCGCTTTTTTATAGCCGTTTTCGTTCATCCAAATAAAAAGCTTTCTCCGAACTTCAAAACAAAAGGCGTGACCCCCATTCCAAGAGAATCACGCCTTTTTCAGCCTGATTTTTTTAACTATGTACCGCTTGTTTTTTAACGGCCAATGCGTATATGACAAGTCCGAAACCGATTTTATTGATAGCATCCGCAATATTGTAGACAACATCAACACTACCGGTCCCTATAATACTGGTATACCAACCGTCAGTACCGAGCATGTATCCCAGCGGATATATGGCCCATCCGACGAGTACGAACCAGCATAAGATCTTATGTGATTTCAATACATCCCCACCCTCGGCAATTGCAAGTTTTTTGGCGCCTCCGAGCCAGATTTCATATACAATATAAAAATAGGCTAGACCTGAAATACCACCCCACAGCGCTGCTTGGCTCATGAATACGGCCTCACCGAAATACCCGGTGACCAACATTACAACGGAGGCAAAAATCAATTTCCACATCAGCGATTTTTTGGCACCGGCCACCTTCAGGATAAGATAAAACTCCACGCACATTAAGGGTACGGTCAGCAGCCAGTCTACATACCTAAAAAAAGTCGGCGACTCTAAGTTTGAAAACCAATAGTCCCGCATATAAAAGTAGTGTACGGCCGCTATAAAGGTAATTAAACCAGATACCAGAATAGAGGTTCTCCATTTGGTATCAAATTGACTTAAGGAAAGAAAAAAGAAAGCAGAGGCTGCCATCATGGCCATACTGCCTACAAAAAAAGTAAATCCCACGTAATCGGTAGGATCTAGTTTGCTGCTTACATCGGCGAAAATAAGTAATGAATTCATAGTAATTGTTTTTTAAAGTTATATGTTTGTTTAACCAAAATCGTTTAAAGTTAAACAAAATATTTATGAAACCTTCAAAAGAATTATTATAAATTGATGAATAATCCGATTTTTTGAAAAATTTGAGACAAATAGCTATTCTGGCCAGTTTTTTTTGTATCTGGTTGACTTCTTACATTCATGGCGAATATGAGATTATCTTAAGTTTTTTTCTCATTTTGTCTTTTGGTATTTTACATGGGTCCAATGATATTTTTTTAATTTCCAAAATTTGGGAATCCGGTCCGCTCACATCTTATGGTCGCGTTTTAAGTTTTTATGTTGTATTTGTCCTTTTGGCCTTGGGCCTTTTTTATTTTGCCCCGATTGTTGCACTTTCGATATTCATTCTATGCAGTGCCTACCACTTTGGGGAACAGCACTGGGAAAATGATTTTACGCTGGTCGAGGGTATCTGGAAGCGTTTTTTTTACTTACTCTATGGGATGTTTATACTTAGCCTGTTATTTTGGCTAAAAAATGAAGAGGTCAATGAAGTTGTAGTTGCTATCAGCGGGTATGATGTTTCGGAAGCGTTCATTTCATACGTGTTCTACTCTGATTTGATTGTATTGGTACCGCTGTGGCTATTCTTAATAGTAAGAGACAACATCGTTAGGAAACAAGTACTGGCCGAACTATTTTATCTTGTTATTTTTACCATTATTTTCAAGGTTTCTTCACTCATATGGGGATTTGCCATCTATTTTGTCTTTTGGCATAGCTTACCGTCACTGTATGACCAAATTTATTTTCTTAATAATAGGGTCGATAAAAAAGGAGTTTGGGATTATTGGAAAATGGCGCTACCATTTTGGCTGATTTCCGTAATTGGGATTGTAGCACTATACTATGTATTCAAAGACCTTGAGATTTTCTATGCATTGTTTTTCTCCTTCTTAGCGGCAGTTACGTTTCCACATTCGATCGCGATTCACAAAATGTTCAAGACTAGGAATTCCAAGAACGATAGGATTTGATCCTTTTTTGTCTTTGTTATTTTCTTCTACTCGATAGGTATGTACATATCCACCATAGCTTTTCCCTCAGGATGTTCCCTAAAATCATTCTGATAAATTTCAAAGGGATGTTCTTCCGCTTTTATATAGCCGTTTTCGTTCATCCAAATAAAAAGTCCGCTCCAGGCTTTCTCGAATCCGTCAGGTGCTATTTCAAAGTGGCCGACGATACATTTTGATTTTTCAATAGTTGCTTTGTGGATTTCACCAGCGGTTTTGAAAGGCGCATTGGTAAGTAAACCAATAGTCATGCGCACCTTGTCCGGTCCGGTAACTTTAAAGCTGTCATGAAAAATACGGGCCATTTTTGCTTCGTTGCTGTTCATTAGACCCCTAGGGGTCGCCCAACGTATCAGGCGTTCAAAGGCCTGTTCGATACCATTGACCCCAATTTGGGTAATACTTGCCAGATGTAGTTCGGGCGTTTCCTTGATTTCAATGTTAGAGTTCATTGTAATCCATTGTATTAGGTTATCAATGTTGCAAATGTATTTTTCAAAGAGATGATTTTCTTGTCCATTCTTGCTTTCCGTTTGACGTATCTTGCTATGTCGGTCAACGTGTTTTTTTCTGAATTCCGTAGGTGGCACCCCATAAAAATTCTTGAAGGCCCGGGTAAAGGATGAGTTGCTGGAAAAACCATATTGCAACGAAAGCTCCGAGACGGATACTTCTTTTTTATGCATTAAAATGGATGCGGCTTTTTCAATGCTTCTGCGGGCAATATAAGCGTTCAAGGTTTCTCGCGTAATGGCCTTGAACAACCTGTGAAAATGATATGGGGAATAACAGGCGATGTTCGCGACCGATTCCAAGGTCAAATGGGTGTCGAGATTTTGGTCAATAAATGCCAAGGCTTTATTTATGCGGTGTAGATATTCGGGATGTATACGGTTTTCTTCGGATGTCATAAGCTTGGTAAATCAGACGCTTAATTGTTCAGGGGGACTTGTGTTCTATTTGATTTTAACCCTCCCCTTCCTATACAAATCCAAAGCCTCAATCAGCAACAATTCAATGGTTTCAATGGGTAAATCCTTACGGGACGCTATCCTAAAAATTTTCATCCGGGAACGATTTCCTTGTTCTAGTTTAGGATGGTCAAGGTATTTGCCTTCCACAAAAAGTAGATAGGGTTCCTTCGTTTTTTTATCTGTCCACAGATAGCAGAACATTTTTTTTTGATAACAGAAGCAGGGCATGCCCCATTTTCTGGTTTCGGCAACCGCTGCGTCTTGGTCCAAAATGATTCTTCGTAAGGCGAGCAGGCAGCTTTTATTTGGTTCTTCTTGATTGAGGTAGAAGTTGTCGTTTTCTGTCATGGTCTTCAGTGAAATCGAACAGTTTGGTGAAGAAATTTTTACTGGTAACCAAGTCATTCGAGCAAATGTCGATTTATTTTCATTGTCACCGATTTTTAAATCAGTTTTGGTGCATGGATATTTGAAGTTCATTTTTCAAACTCACTTCCCGTGCATCCTGTTCCCCCGCCAACGATTAAAGATCCAGATGACGATTACGATAACTGCAAGAAGTAGGAATATAATATTTCCGTTCATTCTAATTGAATTTGAGTTATTGAACTCGTTTAAACATTTTCTTTTACCTGCGATTTCCACATTTTGCACCCTAATTTCCTCATATTTGAGTTCCGGGGCAAAGGCTATGCCATAAAAAAATGACAACATTAGGAAACAAAAGCCGAAAATATCGGTTCCAAACAAAAAGTTGAAACGAGCTCATTTTTTAAATTTCGAAAGTGCGTTTTTTGTGAATTTGGATAATACCAATTTTCCGGTGACGGCGGCGCGCTCCGTCAATAAGGCATCCCAATGCGAAGTGCCTTCCCACAGCACGGCTTTCCATTCTGCTAAAGCATCTGGATTATAATTGGAGAGCTGGTTTGCAAAAAAGTCCAGTTCCTTGTCCAGTTTCTTGATGTTGTCGAATACTTTGGAAAAGAGTCCTTTTTCCTGCGCCCAATAGGCACTTTTCCATTCGGTGGGGGAGAGCGACATTTCGGAGAGGGCAGCGGTTCCGATTTTTCGTGCTACCGCAGGGGCGATGACCAGTGGGGCGATACCGATCGAAAGTTCCGATAATCGAATGGATGCCGCTTCTGAAGCAAAGACATAGTCACATGCGGATACAAGCCCGATGCCGCCACCAACGGTCTTGCCCTGAACCCTGCCTACGATGACCTTTGTGCATTTGCGCATGGCGTTGATGACCTTGGCAAATCCGCTGAAAAAGACCTTGCCTTCCTCTAGATTTGATATGGCCATCAGTTCGTCAAAGGATGCTCCCCCGCAAAAGGCCCTATCGCCCTCTGATTTAAGAACGATTACCAAAATGGTGTCATTAATGGAAAGTTTCTGGATTTCAGCCGCAAATCGATCCAACATTTCAAGCACGAACGAATTGCCGGCAGGATGGCCGAATTCTAAGGTAGCGACCTTTCCAGTGATATGGGTGTATAAGCTTCCGTTTTGTCTGTCTGTTGCCATAGGGTGAAATTATAGAAGTTGTAAAGGTGAAGTTTGTGAATTAGGAGACTAGAGGGTTTCCGGTGTCGGGTCGAGCGCGGTCTAGACCTCTGGGCAATTTGCGACTTAGATCTCGACCACGCTCGACCAGAAATTACCGGTAATTAATACATAATGTAATCCTTTATATCAAATTTAAGCGTTTTGCAACAACGGCCGAAACTTTCTTCGAAACTTCCAGACCAAAGCGGCCCCGCGGATAAGCATCCAAACCGTGAATGCCATCCAGATGCCGTAGAGTTTCCAATCCATGTACTTCCCCAAATAAAGTACGGGGATAAATCCTAGAAATGTGGCCGCTAGTAGTGTGTTCCGCAGATATTTCATTTCTCCCAATCCTTTGAACAATCCATCTAAAACAAAAGCTACCGTGTTGATGGGCAATCCCAGAATCAAGATAAAGAAAACGGCATAGAAAGTTTCGAGTACGATGGTCTCGTTGGAGAAAACATTCCCTATAGGGTCGTAGAATAGAAAAGCGGCCAGCATCAATACTAAACTGACAACGGAGCCGTATCCGGTTATCTTTTTGGCCAAGGTCCACAATCCGTTATAATCCTTAGCACCTAAAAGCCGTCCGCCCATGATATTTGCCGCCGCACCATATCCATCGATAAAAAATGATGAAAACAGCCATAGGTTAATGGCGATGGTATGGGCGCCAATATATCTGGGTCCCATATCGGTAGCCTCCCGAACAGCCAAGAGCATGGCCGTATTCAGGGCGATGGTACGCACAAAAAGATTGAGGCTCATACCGATCAGTCTCCCGAGCTCGGGGTTGAAGGGGAATCTTAATTTTAGGCTAATATCGGTTTTCGTGTACAGTAAAATAAACGCCATAACGGCCATACTGCCCTGCGCAATCAAGCTGGCATAGGCGGCGCCATCGAGATACAGGGCGGGAATCCATCCTTCTACTCCATAGACCAAAAGAAAATCGAGTCCGATGTTGAGCACGGCCCCGGTGATGGCGATAATCATGGGGTAGTAGGTATTTTGTAATCCCCTGAAGATACCCATCACGGCGAAAACGAAGAGCGTCAATGGAAAGCCCCAGACACGAATGGAATAATACGAGACACAATAGTCCAAAATTTTACCGGAGGCATTGAACAACTTGAAAATATCCTCGACGATAAAAATGGTGGAACCCAAAATAAGCAGGCTCAAGGAAATATTGAGAAAAATGGCCTGTGCGGGTAAGGTTTTTACATCTTCGATCCTTCCGGCTCCTAAGTATTGGGAAATAATAGCTGAAATAGCGCTACGGGTCTGGCCCAGCACCCAGATCAACATCGATAGAAACGAGCCGACAATTCCTGCAGCGGCAAGCGATTCGACCCCGTCAACCGGAATATTGCCCACAATGGCCGTATCGGTAATCGACAAGAGGGGTTCGGCAATGCCCGCGATGGTCGCAGGAATCGCCAAACGGTTGATGGCTTTAAAATTTATAGTTGTTTTCAAGGGCGGCAAGGTATGCGGAATTTAGTGTCATGTCAAGTTGAGATGACACTATTGAAGCACCAGCTCATAACAATGAAACGGATGTTCGCTCTGTTTCGGGAAGATGATATCGCCCAGCTTTTGGTATCCTCTCGCCTCATAGAACCTTTGATTGCGTTGATTTTTGCTAAATGTATCCAATCTAACGGAGAGGCATCCTTTTTCACGGGCGTGTTTTTCCGCGAAATCCATCAATTTCCGTGCAAAACCTTTGCCTTGAAAATCAGGATGTACCGCCAATCGGTGGACGTAGATATTGTCTTTGTTAGGGGTCAGCCAATCGACTTGGGCATATTCGTCATCCCTATGTATAGAAACCACAATCGTTCCGATAATCTGGCCAGCCATTTCCAGCACATACAGTTCCGAACGGTCTACATCTTTTTCAAAGATCTGCTTTGACGGGTAATGCTGATTCCATTGAAAAATATCCTTTTCGATCATGTGCTTCGAACAGGCCGCGGTAATAGCAAGAATTTCAGGTATTTCGAATATTTTTCCCTGTCGAATCATCTTTGAACGATTTTATTGTAAATTTAAAGCTTTAACCCTGACCGTTATGATAAAAAATATATTGGTACCCATAGGTGCATCCCCCGATTCCTTTCACACTTTGCAGTATGCCGTGAATTTCGCCACGGAGTTTTCGGCCAACATTTATGTTATGGAAGTGTTCAACGTTTCGGTCGGAGCAGGTAAAAGTTTGGCCAACGTCGAGCAAAAAGTGGCCGAAAGCAGTAAGGAACATGTAAAGGAGGTCATCGATAAAATAGATTCCAAAAATATAAAAATTAAGATTGCTACTTATAATGGAGATCTTGTTGACGGCTTAAAGGATATCGATAAAGAACTGGGCATAGACCTTATAATTATGGCCCCAAGAAGCAACGATGTCAAAGAAGAACTTTATTTAGGATATACTTCCGGAAGAATAGTTAAAAGAACCAATATTCCCACGCTGATAGTGCCCAAGGGCACCACCCTCAAGCCGATGAAAACTATTTTGACCGCATTTAAATCGGGTATTTTAAAGCGTAAAAGGATACTGGATCCCCTGATAGCCATTAAACAAAAGTTCGACGCCAAGGTCAATCTGCTTATGGTGAAGACCCCGGGTTATTCCGATGATGACCTAAAAATCAACACAGCCTTGATGGATATCAGTTCTCAACTGACACTCACCGAAGCGCCCAGCACCTATTTGGGCGTACTGGAGCATCTGCAAGCACAGCAGCCGGATCTTTTATGTGTGTTCAGGAGAAAAAGAGGATTTTTTAAAAATCTTTGGGAAAAGAGTACGATACCAAAAGCGGAATTTTCGGCGCGGATACCCGTATTGGTGCTGAGCGTTAAGAAGGATTAAGGAGGCGCCAAGTTTCCGATCTAGCGTTTAAAACCAAATAAAGCGCTGGTTCTTGATTCTTGCAGCTTGCATTGATTCTAGGCTATAACGAGTATATTGTTTAATTACTTTAACAAGTATTTTGATACTTTCCCAAAATGTATTTCCTTTGCGCAGCCAAAAGGGGGATTAGCTCAGCTGGCTAGAGCGCTTGCCTGGCAGGCAAGAGGTCACCGGTTCGACTCCGGTATTCTCCACAGATTATTAAAACCTCAACTGTTTGATTATAAAACTGTTGGGGTTTTTCGTTTCTATAATTTGTACGGTAACGCGCGGCGGTTACTGTCCTTGCAGTGTCGGGGCACTGCAATAGAATACAGGCGAACCCACGCAACCGTTTCGCGTTTTACGTATCTTTTTAAGATGAAGAGATTTCTTCTGGTTATATTAATATTCAGTATGCTGTTCTCCTGTACGGATGATGATGCCAATGAAATGGATTGCCCATTATTCGACCCTGTTTTTCCTGCGCTGTTCGTGAACTTAGTAGATGATTAGGGTGTTGATGTCGATTTGAGCGGGGAATCTTCGCTGTAGTTCTTGGTAGCGCTGGAGCTTTAAAAATCAGGGGTAAAGTTCAGATTTCTTTTTTTGGTCAATACGGGTATTTGATACCCGTCCGGATAAATTCGGTCCTGTTCTTGTCAATGCTAGATACGGCACGTTGTGAACTACTTTTTTAATAGGCGGGAAAATTGTAATTTGGTATAATATACGTAAACACAAAACTATGCGACGAAAATTGGTACAGCTGATTCTTACCATGGTATTTTCAATTCCAATGCTGTGCAGTGCCCAAAAAACCGATGATACCAAGATAATACTGATTACTTTGGATGGCTTCCGTTGGCAAGATCTTTTTACTGGCGCCGATTCGCTGTTGATCGCCAATTCGGAATATGTAAACGATACCACCGATTTAAAGGAACGCTTTTGGAAAGAAACACCCAAGGCAAGACGGGAAGCCCTAATGCCCTTTTTTTGGAAGGAAGTTTCAAAAATGGGACAGATTCACGGCAATAGGATGCTGGGTAGCCAAGTGGACTTGACCAACAAAATGTGGTTTTCTTATCCCGGCTACAACGAAATTTTGACCGGTAAAGCGGATGATGCCCGCATCGACAGCAATGATAAAATTCCAAATCCGAACACGACTATTCTCGAAATTGCCAATACAGATTCAAAATATAAAGGTAAGGTCGCCGCTTTCGGAAGTTGGGACGTATTCCCGTACATCGTCAACGAAGAACGCGCGGACGTGCCGGTCAATGCCGGTTTCGAACTGGCTCAAGGTAAGGATTTGACCGATCGCGAAATGTTCCTGAACGAATTACAGCCGAAAGTCCCCAGTCCTTGGTCCTCCGTTCGTTTCGATGCCTTTACGCACTACTACGCCTTGGAAAAAATGAAGAAAGACCACCCGGAATTTGTGTACATTTCCTATGGTGAAACCGATGATTTTGCGCACGATGGAGAATATGATTCGTATTTGAAATCGGCCCATACTACCGATGCTTTAATAGAGCAGCTATGGTATTTTACCCAGAGCGACCCCTTCTATAAAAACAACACTCTTTTTATAATCACCACCGATCATGGTCGTGGCACCGAACCTTTAAAAAGCTGGAAAGGCCACGGTAGTGATGTCAAAGGCGCCGGAAGTGTCTGGATGATTCTCTTTGGGAAAGATGTATCCCCAAAGGGGGAAGTAGATCATCAAGAACAGTTTTACAGCAACCAGATTGCACCTACGATTTTAAAGAGGCTTGGTCTTAAGATCGACCCGGTCCAAATGAAGGGGGAATCGATAGAGCTATCCACTAATTAAATGTGGATTTTACTAATGATACCCTCACGTTCACTTAACCCGTAACCGGAATCAAACCTCGAATTTAGCAACTGATTATTTAAGTTAGTTTAATAAAACCGATGTGTCTCGTACATCGGTTTTTTTATTCATGGTTTTCAAGTGTTCTCTTCTAATCCAAAATTTTTACCCCTTTTTTAGTTTACAAGCGTTTGAAATTCTGCCATCATGCGTTGAAAAAGTTCTTCATTTTAGAGGAGTTCAATCGGATTTTCCACCTCCATAGTAAACCTTTCGCGCTGTTATTGAAGAGGCTTTGGTAAACTCTTTATATTTGCTGAAATCAAAAACATCTTTATGTTCCCATCAAAAACATATATCGAAAGACGCTATCAACTCAAAAAAACCTTAAAATCTGGACTAGTTATTTTTCCCGGAAACGCGGAAAGCCCCATGAACTATGCAGACAATTGGTATCCGTTTATGCAGGATAGTTCATTTCTTTATTACACCGGAATCAACGGCATTCCCAATCTGTATTTTTTAATCGATATCGACAACGATCGCGATATCCTTTTCGGCAACGATGCCACGCCCGAAGAAATGGTCTGGACGGGCGCCGCTGCACCTATGGCGGATTTAGCCGCAAAATCTGGGATTACTTCCGTTAAGGTGGTGAATGAACTTGAAGCTTATGTAAGACAGAAAAAGCAAAAGGGGCAACAGATACATTATTTGTCCCCATACCGTGCGGATACTAAAATACGATTGGCCGAACTCTTGGGCATAAAGCTGGCCGAGGTGGATAAAAATAAATCCGTCAATCTGATTAAGGCCATCGTCGCCCAGCGCGAGATTAAGTCCGATGAAGAGCTGGTCGAAATCGAAAAGGCGGTAAATACTACCGTGGCCATGCATACACATGCGATAAAAAACACCCGGCCTGGCAGAACCGAACTCCAAATTGCGGGTGAACTGCAGTCCATTGCCATAGGAGGTGGCGGAAATATTGCCTTTCCCATAATTCTGACCAAAAATGGACAGTACTTGCACGTTCACGCCACCCAGAACACCCTTTCCGAAGGCGATCTGGTACTCTGTGATTGCGGTGCCGAGAATGCCATGGGTTATACAGGGGACATGACCCGCACTTTTCCCGCTGGTAAAAAGTTCAACGCCTTACAGCGCAACGTTTACGATATCGTGCTTAATGCCCATAACAGCGCCGTCGCTGCTCTAAAGCCGGGCGTTCACTACAAAGATTTGCATCTGCTAGCCGCTAAAAAACTGGTGGAAGGCCTGACCGACATGGGCATGATGAAAGGTAATGCTGATGACGCGGTCGCGGCCGGGGCGCATACTTTATTTTTCCAATGCGGACTCGGCCATATGATGGGCCTTGACATCCACGATATGGAGAACTTGGGGGAACACTACGTGGGCTACACTCCCGATTTAAAAAAAAGCACCGAATTCGGATTAAAATCCCTGCGTTTGGGCAAGGCTTTAAAAGAGAATTTCGTGGTTACTGTAGAACCCGGACTCTATTTCAATCCCTTTTTAATTGATGCTTGGCGGGCGGAAGGCAAATACACCGATTTTGTAAATTACGACGAATTAGAAAAAATGAAAAATTTCGGCGGAATACGGGTTGAAGAAGATTTTGCCATCACTGCGTCTGGAAGTCGTCTTTTAGGAAAACCACTGGCGAAAACGCCAGAAGCAATCGAAGAACTGAAAAATTCGTAATACACAAAAATGAAAACAAAGTCCACCGCCTTACTCGTTCTCCTTCTTTTAGTTTCGTCCCTTCTCCTACAGGGCCAAGAAACCGAAACATCGCTTCTAACCCTTGACCGTATCTTTAACTCAAACGAGTTCAGGGGCGAAAGTCAACGCCCGATATCTTGGGTCGATAACGGAAACGCCTTTATCACCATTGAAAAAAACAGCGAGGGCGTCGATGAACTGGTCAAATATCTCAGTAGAGACAACACCCAAAGCAGCTTTCTTTCCACGGAGCAGCTTACACCAAAAAACGGCAAACCCCTCTCGGTATCCGATTTCAGCCTGTCGAAAGACGGCAGCAAAGTGCTGATCTTCACCAATACCAGCCGGGTATGGCGTTCGAACACCAAGGGCGATTATTGGGTGTACGATTTTGATACCAACAGGTTAAGCCAAATCGGAAAAGAATTGCCCTCATCTTCCCTGATGTTCGCCAAGTTCTCTGACGACAATACCTTTGTGGGCTATGTATCTGGGTTCAATCTGTATAAAGAGGATTTTAAGTCCGGCGAAATGACACAGTTGACCGAAGATGGCGATGGCAACATCATCAACGGAACCTTCGATTGGGTCTACGAAGAAGAATTCGGGGCACGGGATGGTTTTAGCTGGAGTCCCGATGCCCAACAGATCGCCTATTGGCAGTTGGATGCCTCCGAGATAAAAACTTTTTATATGATCAACAACACCGATTCGGTGTATTCCGAGCCGGTGCCGCTGCAATATCCTAAAGTGGGGTACGACCCCTCCTCTGCCAAAGTGGGACTAGTCGATGCAAGAAACGATAAAACGAAGTGGATTCCGGTGCCCGGGGATGCCGTACAGCATTATATTCCCGCTATGCAGTGGGTCGATGAAGACCTGTTGCTTATTCAACAGCTTAACCGAAAACAGAATATCCTGAACATTTTTACCTATCGGCCATCGAGCGAAGAACTGAAAAAAGTGTATATCGAGACCGAGGACACTTGGGTCGATTTGAGTTATCCTGATATCTCATCCAATCAGTGGGGTTCAAATAGCCTGCTGTTGGTAGATGGCAATTCCGCCTTTATCCGCATGACAGAGACCGATGGCTTGCGGCATCTGTATAAAGTGGATATCGCATCCGGAAAAAAGACACTTTTGACTCCTGGTGATTATGACGTAGCCGCCTTTTATGCGGCTACGGACAAGGAGGTCTATTTTAGCGCATCCCCCGAAAACCCCACCCAGCGCTATCTGTATAGCGCAAAAATCAATGGCAAGGGCAAAGCAAAACGTATCACCCCCGAAACTTTTGGCGGGGTAAATACGTATCAGATTTCCCCGAACGGCAAGTATGCGATACACCACCATACCGATGTCGCATCGCCCAAAACGACGCGTTTGGTCAGTCTGCCCGACCATAAAATTCTTACCGAACTGGTCGACAATACGGAACTAAACTCAAAACTCAAGACTCTTGAACTGCCGAAAACCGAATTTTTCAGTGTCACCACGGCTGATGGGATCGATATCGATGGCCGGATGACCAAGCCTTTGGACTTCGACGCTTCCAAAAAGTATCCCGTGCTTTTTCACGTTTACGGAGAGCCTTGGGGCCAAGTAGCAACGGACACTTGGGTAGGACTCTATGAGATATTCCTCGCCCAAAAGGGATTTGTTGTTATTAACATGGACAATCGCGGCACACCTTCCTTAAAAGGAAGCGAATGGCGCAAAAGCATTTACCGAAAAGTGGGTGTGTTGAACTCGCGGGACCAAGCGCAGGCCGCGGAAGAAGTCCTAAAATGGGAGTATTTAGACAAGGAAAGGGTCTCCGTCTGGGGCTGGAGCGGCGGTGGCTCAATGACCCTCAACCTAATGTTCCGCTACCCCGAAATCTACAAGACCGGAATGGCCGTGGCCGCAGTGGCCAATCAGCTTTTTTATGACAATGTCTATCAGGAGCGATATATGGGCCTTCCCCAAGAGAATAAGGAAGATTTTGTCGAGGGCTCACCGGTCACCTATGCCAAGAACCTCGAGGGTGACCTTTTGGTAGTGCACGGCACCGGCGATGACAACGTCCACTACCAGAATATGGAGTATCTGGTCAATGAGCTTATCCGCCAGAACAAAAAGTTTACGATGATGGCCTACCCGAACCGTTCACACGGTATTTATGAAGGTGAGAATACGAGTCGCCATCTGTATACATTGCTTACCGATTATTTGATGGAACATAATGGGATGGAAGAGTAAGGGGGGAGAAACATATTCCTTTACGTCCCACTTTTCTCGAAATTTCGAATGCTACGTTTCGCAATCGTATCCAATAGCGCATCCGGAAGGTCGTGCCCCATATTGTCCAACCAAAGGCTATCGGCGTAAGGAATGGTCTCGGCCATTTTTCGCCCATGGGCGATAGGAATTACAGGATCTTGCTCCCCATGTATAATCAAAACAGGAATTTTCAATTGGGCAAGGGCCTCATATCGTGAACCTGACGCCTCAATGGCCTTTTGATGATGCCGGCCCGCTATAAAGTGATAGCCCTTACGTTCTTTTAGGTTGTAAAAAGCTGCTTCGGCGATGGGTTCTACGGCAATGTCGCCCGTTGCCTCGCCCATCAAGATTTTCTTATGCACCAACTGAAGCTTGATCTTTCCCTTTTTGCCCCCAAGGATACCATGCTTTATCACGGCACTTATCATCTTGGGAAGGATTTCCGGATCGGTTTGGGGCAGTTCGCTATCCAAAATATCTCCTGTCGACATAATCGAGGTGAGGCTAAGCGTGCGCTCGGGATGTTCAATGGCCATGATCTGCGCAATCATCCCTCCCATAGAAGCACCAACAAAATGTGCCTTTTGAATACCCAGTGTATCCAATATGGCGATAGGGTCTTGGGCCATATCGGCAAGGGAATAGGGGTTTTTCCTGTCCCAACCCTCCTCCGAATCGGTAAGCCCCGTGCCGCGGTGGTCATAGCGGATGACGCGATATCCAGCATCGGTAAAGTTGGCGATAAAATTTAAGGGCCAGCTCAGGGCATCGTTGGCCGCACCCATCACCAATACCACAGTGCCTTTTACGGAATCTTTCGGGACGATGTCTTCGTACCAAACTTTCCAATCTTGAGAGTTGGCAAAGCCGGCTTTTCCTTTTACCATTTCAAGAATAGGACTCCGCATGACCTCTTTAATTGTTTCTTTGTTTTCTTTCGATACTTTGGGTACCGAGGCACAGGAATACATGCTGGCACCGACGCAGAGGGTCAACGATACCATGCCTAAAAGTCTAAGGAGTTTTCGTAACGGTTTCATTTTTTCTTTGGATGGATTGCTTTCTGTAAAAATAGCATTCCCCCGATGCGGAGGCTTGCATTACGTATGACTTCCATTTAACTTCACCAATTGCGGCCAAACTAACGTTTATAAGGAAAGTCAGTGGTGATTATTCCTTACCAAAAGAATTCCATCCTTGTGCCGTCAGCGGAATCTTGGTATTCCCCCGCGTTACTAAATGCGCACCTTCACTTTCCTCCGTCATGTGCCCGATAATGGTCATATTGGGGTTGCCCTTGATCTTATCGAAATCTTTTTGGTCGATAGTGAACAAGAGTTCGTAATCTTCACCGCCACTGAGGGCTACTAAAGTGCTGTCCATTTTAAATTCCTCACAAGCGGATATTACGGTGGGGTCTAGCGGAATCTTTTCTTCGAAAAGGTTACAGCCGACGGCGCTGTTTTTACAAAGGTGGAGAATTTCCGAGGATAATCCGTCGCTGACATCGATCATTGCCGTTGGCTGCACCTCTAGTTTTTTCAGAAGTTCGACGATATCCTTTCGGGCTTCAGGTTTTAGTTGCCGCTCGACGATATAGGAATAAGGCGATAGATCGGGCTGCGTGTTGGGGTTCACCTTGAAAACTTCCTTTTCGCGTTCCAGCACTTGTAATCCCATATAGGCGCCACCGATATCGCCACTGACGACCAAAAGATCGTTCGGCTTGGCCCCGCTGCGATATACGATTTCAGCTTCGTCGGCCTCCCCCAAAGCGGTGATGCTGATCAACATTCCGGTGGTCGACGAGGTCGTATCGCCCCCGATGAGATCTATCTTAAAAATTTGGCAGGCTAGGGCAATGCCCGCGTAAAGTTCCTCCAAGGCTTCCAAGGGGAATCGGTTCGAGACGGCTACGGAAACTGCGATTTGGGTAGCGGTGGCGTTCATGGCGTAGACATCCGAAAGATTGGCCATGACGGCCTTGTAGCCCAAATGCTTCAAGGGCATATAGCTCAGGTCGAAGTGTACTCCCTCGATGAGCATATCTGTGGTGACGATTGTTTTTTTATCCTTGAAATCCAGCACCGCGGCATCATCACCAATGCCTTTTAGGGTAGATTTACGGGAAATCGCAAAATTTTGGGTCAGATGGTCGATCAGTCCGAACTCGCCCAATTGTTCAAGTGCGGTACGTTCTTGGTTTTTGTCTTCTAGCATAGGGCAAAGGTAAGGCAATAAAAGCACCAAATTCTAAATTCCAAATTCCAAAAAAAAGGTTGACTTTTGCTAGAATTAGGGTTTTCTTTGAAAAAATCAACGCAAAAAAACTGGAGCGGTTAAGCTCCAGTCTATCACATTTACCTCGCAAAAAAATTTGAGGATTTGATGCTTGGAATTTAAAATCTCGGTGTTATCCAACGGAATACCCATCCCGATAGGTACGCTTAACATATTTGTTCGCAGGTTCGAAATTGGTGATTTTCATGTTGTCGGCATCCCATTGCAGGCGTTTTCTACCCTGGAATTGGGCGCCGCCGCCCCAGAACCCTTTATTTTCGGCATTGGGGTCGACTTCGAAATATGATTTCAATGCTAGGTTTCCGATTAAAATACTTTCGGTAAACGGCCCGGCATAATCAAAAGACGAACTGGTTTCCGCATTGCCGTATCCCGCCATACAAGCGTTCACCCATTGTAGGTAATGGCCTTCGGGCACACGTGGAATGGTTTCTTTAACGCTGATCTGCTCATTGAGCGACAGGGGCAATAATCGGGGATCGGCACCGTAGCAATCTGCCAATAACTTTCCTTTTGAACCGATAAAAAGGACACCCCCGTCCCAGTTTCCGAAGGCTTCGTCATCGCCGAGCTCATCGGGCCTAGCAGGACGCAGGCCACCGTCCATCCAACTGACATCGATACTGCCTTTACCGTCCGTTCTTGGATATTTCAAGTATATCGTACTGGAATTGGGAAAGCTTTTCGGGTAGTCGGCGGTCTCGAATTTTCCTTTAAAAGAGTTGGAAACACTACACTCAACGGTCGTAGGATAGAGAATGGGAAGAATTCGATACACCGGATCCATGATATGGCAGGCCATATCACCAAGGGCTCCCGTACCGAAGTCCGACCAGCCCCGCCAGTCAAAAGGCAGATAAGCATCGTTATAGTCCCGTGTTTCCGCAGTACCCAACCAAAGATTCCAGTCCAAACCTTTCGGTATTTTATTCTTTTTGGTAGGAGTTTCCAGTGCTTGTGGCCAAATAGGACGGTTCGTCCAGCATTGCACGGTATGAACGTCGCCGATTAATCCGGCCTCATAAATTTCCTTCATTTTGCGTACGCCGTCTCCCGACCCACCTTGGTTGCCCATTTGGGTGACGACCTTGAACTTTTTGGCCGCCTCGGTAAGCATTCGAGCTTCCCAAATATCGTGGGTAAGGGGTTTTTGTACGTATACATGTTTCCCCATTTCCATGGCCTTGTAGGCGGCAACGGCATGGTTATGGTCGGGAATGGAAACGGAAACGGCATCGATATTGTTCTTTTCCTTATCCAACATTTCCCTGAAATCACTGTAATATTTGGCCTTGGGGAAAGATTCCCTGGATTTAACGGCCTGCCGATCGTCGACATCACAAAGTCCCACGATGTTTACGTTCGGACTTTCTGCAAATGCGGCCAGATCGCCCTCACCTTTGCCTCCTACGCCAATACCGGCAATATTAAGCGTGTCACTGGGCGCAACAAAGCCCGGCCCGCCGAGTACATGTCGAGGTACGATCATGAATCCTGCGGCGGCAAGCCCCGAGTGTTTTACAAAATTTCTACGCGATTTGCTCGTAATCGAACTTTTTTTCTTTTTTGACATACTATGATTTTGGTTTTAGAAAAACTAAAGTAGCGAACAAGGTACTTGAATTATTTTTTACTGCCAATAAAAAAAACCTTGGTGCCGTTTATTAATATCAACCTGCCAGATGGCGATTACATCATAAAAACTTCCAATGGCCCCATACGTTATAATAATGTTACTATCTATGGTTAAACCCTATGAAACACGTATATTTGTAGACTATTTCGTGCAATATCAATGAACTATGATTCAAGTATCTGAAACAGCTAAAAAAAGGGTAGTCAATCTCATGACCGAAGAGGGTTACGATGCTACTAAAGACTACGTTCGCGTGGGTGTAAAGAGCGGCGGGTGTAGTGGACTTTCCTACGAATTGAAATTCGACAACAAGAAAGATGACTCCGATAAGGTGTTTGAAGACAACGATGTTCGGATTCTAGTGGATAAGAAGAGTTTCCTATACCTGGTAGGTACGGTCTTGGAATATTCAGGGGGCCTGAACGGAAAAGGTTTTGTGTTCAACAATCCCAACGCGCAGCGTACTTGCGGTTGCGGAGAAAGTTTCTCCCTATAATTTGAAAATTTGAATCGGGATCCGTTCGTTAATTGACCCGTTTAAATCGATTAATCAAAAAACATGGCATATACAGAAGAAGAACTTAAAAAAGAGTTGGAGACGAAGGAATACGAATACGGTTTCTACACGGATATCGAATCGGATACCTTCCCCCCGGGACTGAACGAAGAGGTCGTTATCGCCATTTCCAAAAAGAAGGAAGAGCCGGAATGGATGACGCTTTGGCGTTTGGAAGCCTTCAAGTATTGGAAGGAAATGGAAGAGCCGGAATGGGCTAACGTACATTACGAAAAGCCCGATTTTCAAGCTATATCCTATTATTCCGCACCGAACAGTAAGCCCAAATACGACAGTCTCGATGACGTAGATCCAGAATTGCTGGACACCTTCAAAAGACTTGGGATTTCGGTAGACGAGCAGAAGAAATTGAGCGGTGTTGCCGTTGATATTGTCATGGATTCCGTTTCTGTGGCGACGAGCTTTAAAAAGACCTTGGCGGAAAAGGGTATTATTTTCTGCTCAATTTCAGAGGCGATACGAGAGCATCCGGAATTGGTGAAAAAATATATGGGTTCAGTCGTGCCCAAGCGGGATAATTTTTATGCGGCATTGAATTCCGCTGTTTTTTCCGATGGTAGTTTCTGTTATATCCCGAAAGGCGTGCGCTGCCCCATGGAACTGTCCACCTACTTCCGAATTAACCAAGCGGGTACAGGCCAGTTCGAAAGAACCTTGGTCATTGCCGAAGAAGGCAGTTATGTCAGTTATTTGGAAGGATGTACCGCACCATCGCGAGACGAGAACCAATTGCACGCCGCCGTAGTCGAACTGGTCGCCATGGATGATGCCGAGATAAAATACTCAACGGTACAAAATTGGTTCCCAGGTAATAAGGAAGGTAAAGGCGGAGTGTTCAATTTCGTGACTAAAAGAGGATTGTGCGAGAAGAATGCCAAAATTTCTTGGACGCAAGTTGAGACGGGATCCGCAGTGACGTGGAAATATCCATCCTGCATCCTAAAAGGCGACAATTCTATCGGCGAGTTTTATTCCATTGCCGTGACCAACAATTTTCAGCAAGCCGATACCGGTACAAAAATGGTGCACTTGGGAAAAAACACCCGTAGTACTATCATATCCAAAGGCATATCCGCAGGAAAATCCCAAAATAGTTATCGAGGCCTTGTTCAGGTACATAGCCGTGCCGACAACGCCAGGAATTTCTCCCAATGCGATTCCCTGTTAATGGGTAACGAATGCGGGGCGCATACTTTTCCTTACATCGAAGCAAAGAATCCAACGGCGATGATAGAGCATGAGGCCACGACCAGTAAAATCGGCGAGGACCAGATTTTCTATTGTAATCAGCGCGGCATCAATACGGAAAAGGCTATCGCACTTATTGTAAATGGGTTTAGCAAGGAGGTATTGAACAAACTGCCTATGGAATTCGCCGTGGAAGCGCAAAAATTATTGGAAATCAGTTTAGAAGGATCCGTCGGATAGGTTGTCCGGAACGACCGATATAGGTCGGAGGAAACTGACTCAATTTTGAAAAAATACGTAAATAAGTAACAACATGCTAAAAATCAGAAATCTACACGCAAGCGTAGAAGGTAAAAAAATATTAAAGGGAATCAACCTTGAAGTCAATGCTGGCGAGGTACACGCCATTATGGGCCCGAATGGCTCAGGTAAAAGTACTTTGGCCTCGGTTATTGCCGGAAAGGAGGAGTTTGAGGTAACCCAAGGTTCCATCGAATTTGAAGGAGAAGACATTGACGAAGCTTCTCCCGAAGAGCGGGCGCACAAAGGTGTTTTCCTTTCTTTTCAGTATCCGGTAGAAATCCCCGGGGTTTCGGTTACTAACTTCATGAAAACGGCTATCAACGAATCACGGAAGGCTAAGGGCTTGGAAGATATGCCCGCTAAAGAAATGCTGAAACTTATCCGTGAGAAATCAGAAATGCTGGACATCGATAGAAAGTTTCTTTCCCGTTCGCTTAACGAAGGCTTTTCCGGTGGCGAGAAAAAAAGGAACGAAATTTTTCAGATGGCCATGTTGGAACCTAAGCTTTCCATTTTGGACGAAACCGATTCCGGACTCGATATCGATGCGCTTCGAATTGTGGCCAATGGCGTCAATAAATTGCGCAGTGATGATAAGGCTACAATCCTAATCACGCACTACCAGCGGTTGTTGGAATATATTATTCCCGATTTCGTTCATGTTATCCACGATGGCAAAATCGTTAAGTCCGGCGGCAAAGAGTTGGCCTTGGAATTAGAGGATAAAGGCTACGATTGGTTAAAACAAGAAGCTGCAGTTTAAAAGAAATGGGCAGTCGAAGTGAAGGTAGACAGATCATAGTAGTCAACCTGAAAATACTTCATAATACCTACACGGTATTTAACAATATTTGATAAAGATTCCCGCCTTGTTTTATCTTGAATGGAGCCATAGGGCAATCCGTTGAACAAAATTAAGGGCTAATTGAAAATGATTCCCGCTGTAGTTTGTCCTCAGTGGAGCCGAAGGGCGTGAATGACAATAAATTATCTTATAGATGGATTTAAAAGACAAGTTAATATCATCCTTTATGGCGTTCGAAAACAATATCGACGTCGAACACTCGGTACACGATATCCGTACGGCGGCCATGAAGAATTTTGAGACCAGGGGCTTTCCTTCCAAAAAAGAGGAAAATTGGAAATACACTTCCCTCAACAGTCTTCAAAAGACCGATTTCAGCATTTTTCCAAGGGAAGAGAACACCTTGGAATACAAAGACGTCAAGAAATATTTTATACACGAAATCGATACCTATAAAATTGTTTTTGTGGATGGCATCTACAGTTCCTACCTATCCGAAACCACTCACGATGGGGTTGACATCTGCTTAATGAGCGCCGCCTTGACAAAACCGATGTACAAACAGGTGATCGATGTGTATTTCAATAAGATTGCCTCAAAAGACGAGTCATTGACGAGTTTGAACACGGCATTCAGCAGGGAAGGGGCCTATATCTACATCCCCAAGAACAAAATGCCCAAAAAACCGGTCGAAATCCTTCATTTTGCCACGGGTAACGAGGCCTCTTTAATGCTACAGCCCCGAAATCTGATCGTGGTCGAAGAAAATGCTGAACTTCAGGTCATCGAAAGGCATCAGAGTTTGACCTCTAATGAAGTATTGACCAATTCAGTTACGGAAATATTTGCCGCCAAGAGCGCTATTGTCGATTATTATAAAATTCAGAACGATAATTCCACGGCCTCGTTAATTGACAACACCTATATCGACCAAAAGGATAAAAGTGTGGTAAAAATCCACAGTTTTTGTTTTGGCGGAAAATTGACCCGAAACAATCTGAACTTCTACCAAAATGGGGAATTTATCGATTCCACTTTGAAAGGGGTGACCATTTTGGGCGAGAAACAACATGTCGATCACCATACCCTAGTACATCACAAGCAGCCCAACTGCGAGAGCCATCAGGACTACAAGGGGATTTATGGCGAAAATTCCACCGGAGTTTTCAACGGAAAGATTATCGTCGACAAAATTGCCCAAAAGACCGATGCCTTTCAGCAAAACAACAATATTCTGATCAGCGATAAGGCCACCATCAACTCTAAGCCCCAGCTGGAAATTTTCGCCGATGACGTGAAATGTTCCCACGGCTGCACAATAGGTCAATTAGACAACGAAGCCCTTTTCTATCTACAAACAAGGGGTATTCCTGAAAAAGAGGCCCGTGCTTTGTTGATGTATGCCTTTGCCAACAATGTACTCGCCAGTGTTCGGATTCCGGAATTAAAGACGCGTATAAACAAGTTGATTGCCAAAAAGTTGGGGGTTAATTTGGGGTTTGACCTTTAATAAAACGGCTTTTTAGATGCTATTATACCAACAGAAAACGATAGACTTTCCGTAGGAAGTCCCAATTATATTGGTGACTTCAGCGTGCGAATATCTTGTACTGGCGGTACGGAAAAGTGAATCGATTGTAAGCGCTTTTTGATGAAATCAATGCATGCCTCAATAAAGAAGTATCTGGACGGATCACAATTTTTAAGTTTCAAGGTTGTTGATGGAAATTTGAATTGGATCGATTACGATTTTATTTTTCCAGTTTGGAATCTACATCAAGGAAAAATATAAAAGCGCACTGGCCTTCGACATTTAAAAGCTTACTCGGTATCTTTGCAGTCTATGGAAACTACTATGCTCGACGTACAGAAAATCCGAAAGGACTTTCCCATTCTCAAACGAGAGGTCAATGGGAAGCTCTTAGTCTATCTCGATAACGCCGCAACCTCCCAGACGCCGAAACAGGTCATGGACGCAATTGTCGACTATTATTCCAACTACAACGCGAATATTCACAGAGGCGTACATACCCTCTCACAGGAAGCTACCGACAAATATGAGGCGGCACGGCATAAGATTCAAAACCATTTCAATGCCGCTGAATCCCACGAGATCATCTTCACGTCGGGCACGACTCATAGTATCAACCTTGTCGCGAACGGTTTTTCAACCTTGTTAGAGAAGGGAGACGAGCTATTGGTATCCGCCATGGAGCACCATTCAAACATTGTGCCATGGCAAATGTTGGCCGAGCGTACCGGGGCCATCCTAAAAGTAATTCCCATGAACTTGGAAGGCGAATTGCTGATGGACAAATACGATGACCTACTGTCCGACAAGACCCGTCTGGTCTTTTGTAACCATATTTCCAATGCCTTGGGCACCATTAATCCCATTGAAGAAATCATACAAAAGGCCCACGGCGTAGGAGCGGCCGTCTTGATTGATGGTGCACAGGCCGCACCGCACATCAAAGTTGATGTGCAAAAGCTCGATATAGATTTCTACACGGTATCCGCTCATAAAATGTGCGGTCCTACCGGTGTTGGAATGCTGTATGGAAAAGAAGAATGGCTCAACAAATTACCGCCGTATCAAGGTGGTGGCGAAATGATTGCGGAGGTAACTTTCGAAAAAACTACCTATGCCGAGCTGCCCCATAAATTCGAGGCCGGTACACCCAATATTTGTGGGGGAATCGCTTTTGGCGCTGCTTTGGATTATATGAATTCAATAGGTTTCGAGGCAATAGCTGCCTATGAACATGAGCTGTTGGAATATGCTACTCAAAAATTGTTGGATATCGATGGACTCAAAATCTATGGCACCGCCAAGAACAAAACTTCTGTCATTTCCTTTAATATTGAAGGAATACACCCTTACGATATCGGGACGATTTTAGACAAATTGGGCATTGCCGTAAGAACCGGGCATCACTGTGCCCAACCTATTATGGATTTCTATGGAATTCCCGGTACGGTAAGGGCCAGTTTTTGCTTCTACAATACCAAGAAAGAAGTCGATGCCTTGGTAGCAGGGGTAAAACGGGCGGTTAACATGCTTCTTTAAACCTTGATAAAGCGAATGGCCTTCAAAAAATAGCCGCTCACGAATTTGAAGCTGCAAATGTCCTAAATATCTTGATGAACTTTTTCAAAGTTGAATTTGCACAATCCCATAACTATCATAAACCTTTGATGGGGAACCTTACTTATCGTATTTTTGTATAGGACTTGTTCAAATCTTTTGTTTGCAACCTAAAATGGAATATTTGAAAGGAAAGGAAAAAGTTTAAACGGGTTCTTAAATAGTTGGAATGGAAATTAAAGAAATTCAGCAAGAAATCGTCGAGGAATTCTCCATGTTCGATGATTGGATGCAGCGGTACGAGTATATGATCGAACTAGGCAAGTCGCTTCCATTAATCGATGAGAAGTACAAGACCGATGACAATATTATAAAAGGCTGCCAAAGCAAGGTCTGGGTTCACGCCGAACTTGAGAATGATAAACTGGTGTTTACCGCAGATAGCGATGCAATTATAACGAAAGGTATTATAGCGATATTGATTCGGGCTTTCAGTGACCAAAAACCGCAGAATATTATCGAGGCAGATACCGAATTCATTGATGAAATTGGTCTAAAGGAGCATTTGTCCCCCAATCGGGCCAATGGCCTGGTCAGTATGATCAAACAATTGAAACTTTACGCGGTGGCGTACCAAACACAATTGAACTAGTTTATCAGTTTATGTTGGCCATCGGCCTAGTTTATGAGTTTATATACCGCTCATGAACTCATAAACTCATAAACCCATAAACTTGTAATATGAGCGAAGAAATAACAATAGACACCAATGAGTTGGGCGAGAAAATCGTCACCGTTCTTAAAACCATATACGATCCAGAGATTCCTGTGGATATTTATGAGTTGGGATTGATTTACGACGTGTTCGTAAATGAGGATAATGAGGTGAAAATTCTTATGACCCTGACATCTCCCAACTGCCCGGTAGCCGAATCTTTACCCGCGGAAGTTGAGGAGCGGGTAAAATCGTTAGATATGGTTAAGGATGCCGAAGTCGAAATAACCTTTGATCCTCCATGGAGCCAAGATCTGATGAGCGAAGAAGCCAAGTTGGAACTCGGGATGTTATGAACGAAGAAACTATTCTAAACAGAGTCTCCCAAAGCAAAATCTTCACGTTTAACCTTGAGGATTATTATCCCGAAGGCAAAAGAATTCTTTTGGATATAAAGGATTGGCTATATGAAGGAATTATCCTTAAGGAAAAAGAATTCAGGGCAGCATTGATGCAACACGATTGGGCACAGTACCAAGACGCTTTTGTGGCCTTGCACTGTTCGTCGGAAGCTATCGTACCGGGATGGGCCTATATGCTTATTGCTACAAAGCTAGAGCCTTACGCTTCGAAAACTGTACAAGGTAACCTTGAACAACTCGAAACTTCACTCTTTCAATCGGTTATCGAAAAGTTGGATGTTTCCGAGTTCGAAGGCCGTCTCGTCATTGTTAAAGGCTGCTCCAACAAACCTGTGCCACCCAATGCTTATTTGTTGATAACCCAAAAGCTCCAACCCGTTGTTAAGTCCCTCATGTACGGTGAGGCCTGCTCTTCCGTACCTCTATTTAAGAAAAAGTAACTTTTCATAACTGCAACTATACCCTAAGTAAAGCCCTTAAATTTGTTGAAAAGTTTGTTGGTTTGTTGTTAGCAATTCTTACTTTTGCCGTCTTAAATTTCAAATAATAAATATTCATGATGATGAAGAAAATTGTGTTGACATCTCTGACCTGTCTTGCCTTTATTGTAGGCTCTGCGCAGACATTGGAGGAATTAAAAGCTGAAAAAGCTGCAAAAAATGACTCTATAAGTGCAATTCAGGGCAGGGTCGATGGCATCCAAAGCCAAATTAATTCGTTTCCGGGTTGGAAAATAGGTGCATTTGGTACTATAGGCGCCAACCTTTCCAATTTCAACAACTGGTATTCACAAGGCGTACCCAATAATTCATCGGGTAATATTGGAGTTACCGTAAATGCCTTTGCCAACCTAGACCGTGACAAATTCTTTTGGAAGAATTCGGGAAATGCAAACCTACAATGGGTGAAGTTGGATAATAAGGACATCAATACCGATAGTGAAGACTTCGAAGGCACGACCGATGTTTTTACAGTGACCTCGCTTTATGGATATAAATTGAGCAAAAAATTCGCTGTCTCCGCTTTGGGCGAGTATCGTACCTCTCTCATCAATAACTTTAATGACCCGGGTTATCTCGATTTAGGTGTGGGTGCTACGTGGACACCTATTGAGAATCTGACCGTAGTTGTCCATCCCTTGAACTACAATTTCGTATTCACAAGTACTGACAATATTTACGAGTCCTCTGCCGGCGCGAAAATTGTCGCCGATTATACTCGTAAATTTGGAAAACTAAATCTTAAATCCAATTTCTCGACCTTTCAGAGTTATAAAAGTGCTAATTACTCCAATTTTACGTGGATAAATTCCTTGGGCTACACGCTATGGAAAGGTATCGGACTCGGTTTCGAATTTGGCCTGAGGGGCAACCACCAAGAATCCCTTGCCAATGCCCTTGCCCAGACTCCAGTCCCTACACCGATCCCAACATTCGAGAATACCGACAACGATCTACAAACCTATTGGTTGTTCGGACTCAACTATGCCTTTTAGGTAAGGCCCAGACTAGAAATAGAGTACATATAATTGAAAAGCCCTCCGGTCAGGAGGGCTTTTCTTTTTAAGTAGGGTTGGTTAAGTTTGGTTACACAGTCAGTAATAAGTCAAACTTTAAATTTCAAATACAGGACGAATCTAAGCCAGTATTCGATGAACGGTAAATTTTTGTTGTGAAAGTGCATGAAGTTGTTGTGTAATCTGTTAATATGTAGGTTACCGTCGGGGAAATGGGTACTGAACAACCTTCACGAAATGAAAAACCCTCTTTGCCCATTGAAGTACTTTTTTATGCCGATCGTACATCATACATACCCATCCGCACAATTAACGATTTCAGTCACGAGTATACGGTTATATTTGAGTAAATTAGAGTTTGCTCTACGGAGTCATCTTGACTGGTAGTTTTGGAATTGGCTTCAGGGCTCGAGCAAAACAGTGCCTTAACTTTAAAAAATATCAGATGTTAGAAGCCGTAATCGTAGATGATGAAAAAAAGGCATTGCAGAGCCTTACTTGGGAACTGACCAATTTTAGCGATGAAATTCATGTCGAGGCCTCATTCACAGATCCTTTTGAGGCCCTGGCTTATTTGGAAAAATATACGCCGGACTGCCTTTTTTTGGATATCGAAATGCCGACGATGGACGGGTTTCAGTTTATCCAAAAACTGACGAACAAAAATTTTCCAGTGGTCATTACGACTGCCTATAACCAATACGCTATCAAGGCCCTAAAAAACGAGGCCATTGATTACTTGCTGAAACCTATTGATTCCGACGATCTCAAAGACACCATAGCAAAAATCAAAAAATACAACGCAAAGAACTTTACGGCAGAGCGGTTAGAGAAAATACTGTTGAACTTCAATGCGAACGCCATTCATAAAAAAATAACTTTCAATACGGACGGAAAGTTGGTTTTTTTGGATAGCGATGATATTCTCTACGCCGAATCAGACGGTAATTACAGTACCATATATCTGGTCGACGGCCACAAGATGGTGCTTACCAAAAAGTTGAAGGAGGTTAACGAACTGCTACCGGACGATTCCTTTTTTAGGATTCACAATTCATATATCATCAATTTAAGCAAGATAAAGGAGTTTCTGAAGACCGATGGTTATGTTGTTTTGAAGTCAAACCATAAAATTCCAGTATCCCGACAGAAAAAATCCGGATTTTTAGATATGTTGTAGCATTTGATTTCATGCAATCCCAAATTCCTTTTAACGCAGCTTTCCCCCGTCTGTGGGTTTTAAATCCCGCGCAACTTTGTGTTCCTGTATTTTTATTCCTTGTATTTTTTGGAGGATATGCTCAATCGATACCCGATACCTTTTTGAATAGTGTCGATAGTCTAGTACAGGCCAAACCGGACGCCTTTGCCGATATTCACAGTATATTGGGCCAAAATAGGGGGGACACCCTGCTCATGCGTCATGTGGCCAACACCTCGGCAGTCAACCGCTATGCGGCGGGACAGTCATATGCCCTTAACGAACTCGGCAGAACCTATCGCAATATCTCGCGATACGATCGGGCCATTGCCTTGCACAAAGAGGCGCTTGCCATTGCAGAAAAAGCCGATAATTTGGATTTTAGGGTATATAGCCTGAACAATCTCGGGGTGGCTTACCGCCGAATATCTTCCCTACGCACAGCCATGGATTACCATCAAAAGGCTCTAGAACTGGCCCAAGATATCAAAAACCCATCCGAAAATCTAAAAAGAAGCATTAACGTTTCGTTCAACGGCATAGGTAACCTCTATCTAATGCTCAAGCAATACGACCAGGCCATTGACTATTTTGAAAAGTCCCTGAAACTTGAAGCCGAATTGGACAATACCCTCGGGCTTGCGGTCAACCATCAAAATATCGGTCAATGTCTTGAAGCGCAAGGCAAGCTCGATCTGGCCCTTGAGAATTACCGTACCTCGCTGGCCTATAACGAACAGATCAACAACGATATGGGCCGTGTCATCTGTAAGACAAGCATCTCACAGGTGTACCTGAAACAAAATCAAATTGACGAGGCCCTGAACTTGCTCAAGTCCGCCTTGCCCATGGCGCAAAGATTGGGCGACGGATACTTGACTTCTCCTGTTTACATCGATTTGGGTTGGGCGCAAATGCGATCTGGGCAATATGGCAGGGCGGAAGAGAATATACTCGAAGGCCTGAAACTTGCTGATTCATTAGAATTGCAGGAGGCATCCGCACAGGCCAATCATCTTTTATCGGAGCTTTTCGGGCATACGGGCAATTACAAAAAGGCACTGGACCATAAGTTAACAGCGGACCAGATCGATGAAGAAATCTTGAACGAGGGTACGGTTCGCTATGTTAACGATATGATTTTTCGTTATAATGCGGTGAAGGACAGCAACAATCTGAAAGAATTGTCCCAAAAGAACGAAAATATCCAAATGCAACTGGCCACGACCAAAACTACCTTGCTCATAAGCGGCATTGCCCTAGCATTGTTGGCGGGTATTTTTTATATTCTTTATAGGCAATACCAGCTCAAGAACGAAAAGAAATTGTTGACCTTGGAACAGAGCATGCTCCGTAGCCAGATGAATCCGCATTTTTTGTTCAATTCGCTGAATTCCATTAAACTGTACATCATCAACAACGAACAGAAAAATGCCGTCCACTACCTGAACAAATTTTCAAAGTTGGTGCGAAAAATTCTGGAATCATCCTCTGTTAGGGAAATTCCGTTGGCCGAAGAACTGGAGACCGTCGAACTTTATATGACCATCGAGAACATCCGTTTTTCGAACGAAATAAATTTTGACATCACCGTTGATAACGATATCGATACCCACACAGTACGTATTCCCTCGTTAATTTTACAGCCTTTTCTCGAAAATGCCCTTTGGCACGGATTGTCAAGCAAGCAAGGCGAAAAAAACATCAACGTGCATATCTCAAGTGACAAAAAAGGGTATATTCATATTGCCATCACCGATAACGGTATAGGCCGGGAAGCCTCTGAAAAGTTAAAGGCGAATAAAATATTGAAACGAAAATCGGTAGGTATCGAGATTACCAAAGAGCGCTTGGCCAACTTTGCCAAAGAGTATCAAAATTCATTTTATTTGGAGATTGTCGACCTGTTTGACCAAAGCGGAAAGGCTAGCGGCACCAAGGTTGTGCTACATCTTCCTACTGCATGAAAAAATTATAAACTCCAGCACAAATCCCAAAAAGGCATTGGTATTTGGTTTGCCAGCTATGCAACGATTGGGTGAATCCAGGTGATCTAGGCAAAGTCCTACAATTATTGGGTATACCTTAGTTGCATTGTTTCTAAACGAATGTCCTCGCTTTTGACTCAAAGCCTAGGGGCAGGAAAGAATCTAAGCTAAAATTTTTGGAAGTTAGAATTTGGGATTTCACTTGTGCTCATCCGCAACTTGTTCTAGTTCCGAATACCATTCCGCCCCGAACTTACGGATTAAGGCTTCCTTTACGAATTTGTAAATGGGCACTTGCAGTTCTTCGCCCAAAGCGCAGGCGGGGTCGCAGATTTGCCATTTGTGGTAATTTACGGCCGTGAGTTCGGTGTATTCCCGCACCCGAACGGGATAGAGGTGGCAGGACACCGGTTTTTTCCACTTTATGACACCCTTTTCATAAGCCTCTTCGATACCGCACTTTGCCGTTCCGTTTTTGGTAAAGGTCACATAGGCGCATTCACTATTATTGACCAAGGGGGTTTCCCATTCCCCATCCTCACCTTTTACGAAAGCCCCGTGTTCTTCGATTACGTCTATACCTTCTTGCCGTAAAAAGGGTTTTACCTTGCTGTAAATATCCACCAGAATTTCGGTCTCGTCATCTTCTATCGGCGCCCCTGCATTACCGTCGATACAACATGCGCCTTTACATGCCGATAGGTTACAGATGAAATCTTTCTCAATAATATCTTCGGATACTATGGTTTTTCCTAGTTGGAACATTTTTGGAACTTTTGGTGCGCAAAGATAGCTTTTCCACAAGGGATTACGAACCGTAATTTATTTGCATTTCTCTACGGGAATCCTCTTCATAAACTGTAGTTTTGCCGAAAATTTTCTTGTCATAAAGCTTAGAACGCTTTTTGGTGAAAAAGAACAAGACTCGGGTCGACTAAAACGGGGGTAACACAACACTTATATGGAATTCCATTTTAATTTTCGGGAAATCGCCACGGCGACCATGGTACTTTTTGCAGTTATCGATATTTTGGGCAGCATACCCATAATTATCGGATTGCGTAAAAAGGTGGGCCATATCCAATCGGAAAAGGCTTCTATTGTTTCCGCGGTAATCATGGTGGCCTTCTTGTTCGTCGGGGAGGAAATTTTAAAACTTATCGGTATCGATGTGTATTCGTTCGCTGTGGCTGGGGCATTTATCATCTTCTTTTTGGCCATTGAAATGATTTTAGGGATAAGCCTTTACCGTGAAGAAGAAGCTGAAAGTGCCTCGATAGTGCCTATTGCTTTCCCATTAATAGCCGGTGCGGGTACGTTGACGGCTATATTATCACTACGTGCGGAATATCATGTGGAGAATATCATCGTAGCCATCATCGCAAATACTATCTTTGTATATCTGGTCTTGAAATCGTCAAAACGAATTGAAAAGGTTCTGGGCAAAAACGGCCTCAGTGTAATCCGAAAGGTTTTTGGAGTGATTTTATTGGCGATTGCAGTAAAGTTGTTCGCGACCAACATTAATCAACTGTTTTAGACAAAAAGTCCCACAGGGGAATGGTTATAATGGGTATGTATGTATTGGATGAGATTGTACTGAACCGCCTAAGTAGTAGAAAACCCATCGCCACCTTTGGCTTTAATAGATTTTAAAGGGAAACAATAAACCGTACGGAACTGACACATTGCTTCGCCACCCTTAAAATAGAAACATGAACAAGAAACTACACCTAATCCTAATAGTTCTGGCATTGGCACTTATGGCCTACAATGTTACGATGATTGATTTTGAAAATCCTTTTGAAGGGGATAGCACTGTGGCTTTAATTGGAATTTTGGCACCGCTATGCGCAATAGCGCTTTTACTCATTTTTAGGACTAGCAAAAAAATCGAACAAAAAATTGAGGGCAAGTAATGCGCCCCATGTTGACGTGCGCTTAGCGCCCTCTGCAAAAATGCTTAACACAACACTAATTAATTGCCTGGATAGCTTCGGCATCGCCTTGTTTGAAAACAGGGTTGTCTAGTTCCAAAACTTTTTTGAGCATGGCGTCTTCCGAACTTTTTATCTTGGCATGGACGTTGGGACCAAATAACTGTTCGGCCAAGGCAGCTTTCAAATATATTTTGATAGGCCTTTCATAATCGTAAAAATTCATTTTCAGGCTTCTTTGAAGGGAGTAATCCACGAAATCTTCAAAGAGAATATCGTCCACCGAGAAATCTTCAATAAACTCTTGCTCCGAATAACCGGCGTATTGTTTTCTGTTTCCATCCAAATGTTCAAAAATAAAATAGGAAAGCCAGCCATAACTGTCCATACTTTCCACAGCTTCCTCCTCATTCGTGCCGATCGGTACGAAAACATCGGGAATGATACCGCCGCCACCGTAGACCACCTTGCCTTTAGGCGTAGTGAATTTTAAGGAATCCGCCACTTTTATACTGTCTACCGAAATCATTTCCCCGCTATGATACCGGTCTGTAAAGGTTTGATAATAATCCTTGATCCCGTTTTTATATGATTTTTGGATGCTGCGTCCGGTAGGGGTATAATATCTTGAGACGGTCAACCGCACTGCTGACCCATCGCCGAGTTCCATTTCACGCTGTACGAGTCCCTTCCCGAAGGAGCGGCGGCCAACTATGGTGCCGATATCATTGTCTTGTAGGGCGCCTGCAATAATCTCACTGGCCGAGGCAGAACGTTCGTTGATCAAGACATAGACGGGCTTATTTTCAAAGCTTCCCTTTTTGGTAGCACGGACCTTATCGATTTTTCCCTTTTTGTTCTTGGTGAAGAGAATCAATTTGTCATCCTGTAAGAACTCATCGGCCAATTGTTCGGCAATCCCCAAATAGCCCCCAGGATTATCCCTAAGGTCCAAGGTGAGTTTCTTGGCGCCCTGTTTCCGCAAGCTGTTTAATGCGGACTTGAATTCTTTGTAGGTAGACTCCGCAAAACGGTTTAGTTTGATATAGCCCATATCGTCTGTCATCATAAAATAGGCTTCTACACTTTTGATAGGTATTACACCACGGTTAACGTTTACGGTAAAGGTTTTATCAGTGCTTTTTCGATAAATCTTCAACTTTACCGAGCTCCCTTTCCTGCCTTTTAGTTTGCTAACGATGGCATTGCTGGCGAAATTCTTGCCGTACAGCGTATCGTCATCGGCTATCAAAATGCGATCACCCGCCTTAATTCCGTTGAGGGAGCTGGGGCCTTTGGGTATAGTTCTGATAACAGCAATGGTATCTTTATAGGGATAAAAATTGATGCCGATACCTACGAAATCCCCTTTCATGTTCTCCGAGACCCTTCCCATTTCATCTTTTGGGATATAAACGGAATGCGGATCTAATTTTTCCAATATTTGATTTACCGTGACGTCTACAATGCTATCGGTATCGATGTCGTCGACATATTCATAGTCGATATAATCGATGAGCCGGTTGAGTTTATCTTTTTTGGAATTGGTGCTGAAGAGTTTTTCGGGGGAATCGTTAAAATGTAGTTTGCCACCTACGAAAATGCCAAGGGCCAGTGCAGCGGCTATGATGGTCGGCCAAATATAGCTGTGTATTCTTTTCATAGGTTTTCGGGGTTATTTAATACTAAGCTAAAGTCTTGATTTCAGGCAGGTGAACGAGCTCGACCCCTGCCCGGTCCAAGAACTTTAGTCCCGAACCATCTTTATAGGCCACTTGGTACACTACACGTTTTATGCCAGACTGATGGATCAGTTTGCTACATTCCCTACAAGGGGATAGGGTTATGTACAGGGTAGCACCTTCGCACGATTGGGTGGAAGCGGCGACTTTGCTGATGGCATTAGCCTCTGCATGTAGAACATACCATTTGGTATATCCTTCATCGTCCTCACAGATATTTTCGAATCCCGTAGGCGTGCCATTGTAACCATCGGAAATAATCATTCTGTCCTTTACTATAATGGCACCCACCTGCCTGCGTTCGCAGTAGGATAGCTTGCCCCATTCCTGGGCCATGCGTAAGTAAGCTTTATCGTATTTTTTTTGTTTACTTTCTTTCATTCCGCTTTCGGAAAGATTACTAAGGTAGCCGCTTTGTGACTTCCTCACAATAATCCAGGGTTAATTTTACGTGAAAATCGTTGTGCGGTCAGGTAAAGGGAAAAGTGTCGATGAGCATGGGAATGGTCAAAAGGATAATCAAAACAGATACAAGGGTGACATAAAAGGGATGTTTCACTTTTGTAAGGGATGAAACAAGAAGGGAGACGACCAATACCGAGAGTACGATGATTACCTGTGAAATTTCAATGCCCAGTGCGAATCCCAATAAGGGGGAAAGCGTATTGTCTTCCTCCGCCATCAGCATCTTAAAGTAGTTACTGAACCCGAACCCGTGGATCAATCCGAAAAAAGCGGTGGCGAGCACATGCAGCCCAATATGGTCACCCTTTGCGCCCGACTTGACATACAAAAGGTTGAAAATGGCGGTCATCACAATCGTAACGGGAATCAAAAATTCAATAAACTCGGCATCTATGACCACTAAATCGTAGGAGCTCAACGCCAGCGAAGCGCAATGGGTTGTCGTAAATACAGTGGCAAGAACAACGACTTTTTTCCAACTTTCGAATGTAAATGGTAAGGCCAATGCCGCCAAGAACAGAATGTGGTCATAGGCGTTAATATCGAGCACGTGGTCAAGGCCAAGTTTTATGTAAAACCAGAAGTCTTGCATAATGGTTAGTATTCAGGGGAAGCTGCCTATTGCAAATGCCGAACTATCCGATTCCCCGTTCGGCCTGAATCTCTTCGTAGGCCCGTTGTACTTCCTTGAATTTCTCTTCTGCACCTTGTTTGATGGCCTCATTCTGAGTGTTTACCCGGTCGGGATGATATTTTTTCGCCATGGTACGATAGGCTTTTTTCACTTCGTCATCAGTGGCCGATTTTTGGATATCGAGAATTTTATAAGCGTTGTTGGCCGATTTGATGAACATGGCCTTGATGCTCTCGAAATCGCGTGCACCGACCCTTAGATACCCTGCAATTTCACGTATTTTCTCCACTTCTAAAGCACTTACAGAACCGTCGGCCTGTGCAATGCCGAAGAGAAAGTGCAAAAGCTGAAGACGAACTTCATAACGCGTGCGTTGGTTTAGAAAAGCACATATGCGTTGGGCGGATATTTCCCGTTTCTTGACCACTTCATTAAACGTCCTAAAAATTGCATTGGCCTTTTCCTTGCCATAGGTACTGAGGAAGTATTGGCGCACGTAGTCCATCTCGCGCTGGCTGACCTGTCCGTCAGCCTTGATGACAATAGAACAAAGTGAAAGAAGATTCAATTCGAAATCGGCAGGGGAGACGCTCTGCCTTGTCATGTCGCTAAAAACCGACTGTGCCCCGCCTCCTTTTTTACTGAGGTTATCGATAAAACTGCCCACTAAAAACCCGAGAATCGCCCCGGGGAACCGAAATAGATAATATCCTGCGATGGCCGCGAACCATTTGATCATATCGTATAAAAATTTTGGCAAAGATATCAAAAGTGGCAGTAAGCAGTGGTGGTTGGTCGTATAAAATTCAAGGACTAAAACTGTTTCGCAGTTCTGTACAAAGCTTCGACCGTACTCAGCGTAACAGTTAAAGGCTCAAAAAAGTAGAATACGACCTGAAACCTGCCGTGCCGGCCAACGGGCTTAAAACTGCCGCAAGGCAGAATTCAACCGTGAACCATTTCGGTTGGAGCGCGCCTAATGCCCATCAATTTCCGAACGAAACGTTAAGTAATCCTATAAAACACGACTAATTCAGTATCTTTGTTCTCCAAATAAAAAACACAAAACTATGTATCCCGCAGAATTAGTAAAACCAATGAGAGACGACTTGGCCTCGGCCGGGTTCGAAGAATTACATACGGCCGGAGCGGTCGAAAATGCAATCAATAAACCAGGTACAACCTTGGTCGTTGTCAATTCGGTCTGTGGCTGTGCAGCAGCAAATGCAAGACCTGCTGCGAAATTGAGCTTACATAACGCCAAAAGACCCGACCATGCCGTTACGGTTTTTGCAGGTGTCGATGTTGAGGCCGTTAATGCGGCAAGAGATTTGATGGTGCCTTTTCCTCCATCCTCCCCTAGCATTGCCTTGTTCAAAGATGGCGAGTTGGTACATATGATAGAGCGTCATCATATTGAAGGCAGACCTGCTGAGCTGATTGCCGAAAATTTGATTGGGGCTTATGACCAGTTTTGTTAGGTCGTCGTGATTAGTCCTCTGAATCAGAAGGAATTACAAATTGAAAAAAAGGCCACTTTATAAAAAAGATGGTCTTTTTTTTATTTTTGGTTTCCTTCTATTACGTCAGTTGTTACCCATCATCCAACGTCTATCCCATTTTTCTTTCCGAAAATATTCCCAGTATCTTATTTTTGCAGCATGCAGAAGTTATTGGCATATCCGTTGAGCGTGCTTTACCTTATGGCGTTCAGCCTTACGTTATTGGTGTTTCATCCAATACAATGGGTCTGTTTCACCCTTTTTGGCTATGAGGCGCATCGCAAAAGTGTGGCCCTTATGAATTGGTTTCTTATGCGTTCTACGATTTTGTTGGGGACTACCTACACTTTTGAAAAACCTAATAACATTCCGAGGGACCGGCCATTGATTATCGTGCCTAACCACCAGAGCATGCATGATATACCGCCAATACTTTGGTTTATGCGGAGATATCATCCGAAATTCGTCAGTAAAACCGAATTGGGAAAAGGCATACCCAGTGTATCCTATAACCTGAGGCACGGCGGTTCCGTTTTGATAGACCGTAAAGATAGTAGGCAGGCATTGGTCGAAATTGCCAAACTAGGGCGTTATATCGAGAAATATAATCGAAGTGCCGTGATATTTCCAGAAGGCACCCGAAGCCGAACCGGTCATCCGAAACCCTTTAAGTCCACCGGCCTGAAACTGCTGATGAAGAACGCGCCATCCGCTTTGGTGGTGCCGGTAAGTATCGATAACTCCTGGAAAATGTTGCGCTATGGCAAATTTCCCAACGGTATTGGCAATCATATCAGCTTTCGGGTGCACCCGCCCATGGAAATCACTGAAAATTTGGATACCGTTATAGCATCCACAGAAAAAGCAGTAGTTTCAGGAATAACATCCTTTGAAACAAATACACAAATAAACGATGCGAACGATGACTAAGATGACCGATACCGAAATTGTCGAACAGACTATCGCCTTTGTCAAGGAAACCTTGTTGGGTGCCGAAGGAGGGCACGATTGGTTTCATATACAGCGCGTTTTTAAGAACACCTTATTTATTGCCAAGGATGAAAAAGTGGATATTTTGGTCGTCAGCCTTGCCGCACTTCTACATGATATTGCAGATGCCAAGTTCAATGATGGCGACGAAACCATGGGTCCAGAAATGGCAGAAAACTTTTTAGCGGAGCTCAATGTTAAAAAAAAGACCATCGGCCATGTGGTCAAGATCATAAAAAACATGTCGTTCAAGAACAGCTTGCAAAAGAAGCGGGGGCGCAAGTTTTTTTCAAAGGAGCTAGCAGTCGTTCAAGATGCCGATCGGCTAGACGCCATGGGCGCCATAGGTATTGCACGCGCGTTCAATTATGGAGGCTTCAAACAAAGGGAAATCTACAATCCTGAAATCGCCCCGAACCTGAAAATGACCAAGGAAGAATACAAGACGAGTACAGCCCCGACCGTCAACCATTTTTACGAAAAACTACTTTTGTTAAAGGACAAAATGAACACGGAAACCGGAAAGCAACTGGCCGAAGATCGTCATGGGTACATGATGGAGTATCTAAAACAATTTTATAGGGAATGGAACCCGTTGGCACTAACGAACGAAGGAAGTGATTCCATTTAGGGACCTTTAAAAATTCTAATCATATAATTCAAAACAGTATCTAAAATAATCGCGTCTGTCCGCTCTTATAGGGCAAGTGCGATTCATGGTTTAACTTAGGAAAGCTTTTATCCTTAAAATAGGTATGCCGCGCCAGCCGTACCAAATCGTGTATTTGCGTGGCAATCTTACCTTCCCCACGGCTACGGATACCGAACCTGCTATCGTTAAGGTTACCGCCATGACATTCCTCGATTTGATGCAGTACTTTATCGGCTCGGTCAGGAAGGGCTTTCTTTATCCAATCGGTAAAAATACCGCCGATCGCTCCGTTTAGCCGTACGATTGTAAAGGCAAAAGACCGCGCCCCGTTATCGGAAACCGCCTTCGCCAAGTTCATGATTTCGTGGCTGTTGATGCCCGGAATGATCGGGGCCAGCATTGCGTTTACAGGAATATTGTTTTCGGATAGAATCCGGATGGTCTCCAGCCGTTTTTTGATGCTTGCCGTTCGAGGTTCCAAAATACGGCGTGTTTCTTCGGACAGGGAGGTGACCGAGACGTTGACACCGACCAGTCGGTCTTTGGCCAGTTCCTTCAGAATATCTAAATCACGAAGAATTAGCGAGTTTTTTGTAATTATCCCCACGGGATGTCGGTATTTCTGGAAAATCTCAAGACAAGCGCGGGTAATACCGAACTTTTTCTCCGCCGGTTGGTAGCAATCCGTATTGCCGGATAGTACGATAGTTTTGGCCTCCCAGCGTTTGCTCTTCAGTTTGGCCTCCAACAATTCGGGCGCTGCTTTTTTGATTAAAATTTTGCGCTCGAAATCCAAACCGGGACTATACCCCCAGAATTCATGCGTATTGCGCGCGTAGCAGTAAATACAGCCATGTTCACAGCCTTGATACGGGTTCATGGAATACAACATCCCTACATCGGGACTGTTAACCTTATTGACAATGGTCTTCGGGAAAATGGGAATGTACTGGGTTTTGTTCTTGTCCGCATCCTCGCCTTCGAGACGGCAGAATTCCAGAAAATCATCCCGTGTCTCGTGACTATTTTCGAGAAATCTATTGGGGGTGTTTTGTTGGGCACCCCGACCTTTGATGAAATTGTTAGAATTCAATACATGGATTTATTCCAAATCTATGGAAATAACCCTATGTTTTAGATTTAAATACGTTAATTTTATAGTTCGCCCGATTTTTTCCGTAGCGTTCTATGAAGAAGGCAAGACGAACAAGGCAAAACGGAGAAAGTACGACGGCAAGGTTTGTGAGGCGCCGCAGGCGGAGGGATTACTCTGGGGGTACGAATTTCCAAAAAAATCTTTGATATTCAGATGTTTGGTTGCCAATTTAAAAAGGCGATCACCTCACAGAAACCCGTACCAATTGTTTTCGACTCCCCCGTTTTGCATAAAACAAGAGGGTATCGGTAGTTTTATCGATTAGCGGCCGGGAGACCATGATAGGTAGGCGCACATCCCTATCGTCCACCAATTTTTTATGGGATAGCGTTCCGTTATCGTCAACTTTGATAACGAACATATTCGGATTACGGCTGTAGCCCTGTTTGAACATTAGCCGTTCTTTGCTCATTTTCTGGGGATTTTCGCCTGAATTGATGAAGAAGTACATGTCGTTTCCATCGCCATAGGCGGCGTAGGAAGCATACGAAGCATCACCTTGGGTCACTTCGGCCTTATTGATATTCCGGGCCCATTCCATTTCACCGGACGCATCCAGTTTTGCGACCACGATGTCGTTGTAGTGATAGCGGTCGGTAATCTGGGTACCCCCTCCGGAAATATCTTCTCCCTTGGTCACAAAGTACTCTTCGGCACTGAATAGAATGCTGTTCTCGGGCGTAATATGGACATTTTTGAAAATGAGGTTTTTGAGTTCTGCATCTACCTCACGGCCGAATTTATCCATCATAAACTGATCTGAAAACGGATTGTATTTTTTGTTCTTGATGTTCAGCGAATTAGCATCCAAATCGAAATAGACCAGTCCGTTGTAGCGGTTGTCCTTTCGGTCGGCGTAGAAACCGACGACCTTAAGGTCCGTGCCGATCAGTATCGGCTTCAGCGATTCTGGAAATCTGCCGGTGTCGTTGAATTCCTGAATCTGATGTCCTGCACCATTGATTTTGACCAGCTCGTATTGAAATCGTCTTTCTGTGGCGTCGAAACGGCGTTTTGTAAAAAAAGCCTTTCCCGTAAGATAAAGAGTCTTTAAGTCTTTTGATACTTCGATATTCTCGAAAGCATAGTTTTTATCGTCAATTTGTCCTGTAAAATCGTAATCCAGCTGCTGTTTTAAGTCCGTTCCATAGAGATACAAATGATATTTTTCGTCCCTACCTTCGCGGTGATGTACCGTAATGGCGAAGGCAGAACGCTCATCGTTGAAATGGACCGCCGTTGAAAATCCGTTTCCAAATTTTTGATTGTATTTGCTGACGGCAAGGGGATTGCTTACTTCTTTCGAAGGAACCGAAAGGAGCAATCGTTCCGTAAAATTAAAGTCGGCAAGCGGACTTTGGTGTACCACATATTGATAGGCCTCTTGCCCGACATTATAGGCAAGTTCGAGCAGATAAAGTTGTCCATTTTTTACAAAACCATCGACCATGTGATCTCCGGCATATTTGTAATTATAGTCCCCAACCAAGTTGAGGTCGGCATCGTAGATTTCTATAAAATGCCCTTTTGGACTCAGGGGATATCCTCCGTAATAGGTGCGTACGAACACCGTCTCACCTGCAGCGGAGCTATCGCTGGTCAGCAGGGTGGAATATTTATACCTATCGGAATAATTTTCACTTAGGCTATATTCCACGGGGATATCCTGAGCCGAGCAAAGTTTCAGCGCGGTCAATAGGAGAAGGGCGGCAAGGCTCTTTGAAGTTTTCATAAGTAGGATTTTTGTAAGGCCTATTTTCAAGAACCTGATTTGGGATTCAGAATCTGTCAGCGGGCGGACTTATCTATTGGACGAATTTTTCGTTCGCTATTTCCCCGGAAAATCGGCTTTGCGCTTGTTCAGGAATGCTGTAGTACCTTCCTTAAAATCGGCGGTACCAAAACATTGTCCAAAAGCTTTGATCTCCTCGGCATATCCATCCGTATTCTTAAAACCCGCATTTATCGCTTTTATTGCATGGCTGATGGCCACAGGGGAGTTTTTCGATATCTTATTTGCCAGGTCTTTGCAGAAGGATAGCAGATTTTCTGGGGAAACAACATGGTTCACCAAGCCGTAATCCAAGGCACTGGCCGCATCAATCATCCCAGCGGTCATGATCAGTTCCATCGCCCGGCCCTTTCCGATAAGCTGCGGTAAACGCTGGGTACCTCCGTATCCAGGGATTACGCCCAACGAAACTTCAGGAAGCCCCATTCGCGCATTATCGCTGGCTACCCGAAAATGGCAGGCCATAGCCAGTTCCAATCCACCGCCCAAAGCAAAGCCGTTGACGGCGGCAATTACCGGTTTGGATAGGTTCTCAACAAAATCGAACAATAGTTTCTGTCCTTTTGCAGCAAGTTTCCCGCCTTCTTCCTCTGAAAAATCCGCAAATTCCGAGATATCGGCCCCGGCAACAAAGGCTTTTTCACCACTGCCGGTCAAGACGATGACCTTAATTTCTTTTTGAGATTCCAAGGCTTTAAACGCTTTGTGTAATTCTTGGATTGTTTCGCGGTTCAATGCGTTGAGCTTGTCGGGGCGGTTGATGGTGATGGTGCCGATGGGTCTAGTTTCTTCTACTAGGATGTTGTTGTAACTCATATTGGCAATTTTAGGGGCTGATAGTATTCTTTTTTGAAATCAGACTATTTTCAAAGATAATGATTAACCTATCGAATTGATAATTCAATAACTATTCCCGTTCAGCGAACGCAACCTTATAGATTTTTCGACAAGAACTCAATTTACGTTTTCCCGCAGAAACCGCACTGAAAACACCGTGCCTTTCCCAGGTTTCGAGGTAAAATCGATACTCCCCTTGTAGGTTTCCACAATGGTTTTCACCATGCCCAGACCAAGGCCCATACCACTCGATTTAGTTGTAAACTTGGGTTCGAAAATCTTTTCACGATAACTGTCCTCAATACCGATACCGTTGTCCGCCACGCAGATTTTGACAAAATCGCCATCGGCGGCAACAGAGACCAAAATACGCGGCGATTCCACTTCAGGTACGGCTTGAATAGCATTTTTCACCAAATTCGTCACCACGCGGATAAGTTGGGTGCGATCGACCTTGGCGATAAGTTCTTTTTCCTCGGAAATAAAATGGATATAATCTTCATTGAAGATGTCCAATGATAGCTTAACAACATCTACCACGTCGAGAGTTTCGTTCTGTTGGGCAGGCATTTCGGCAAAATTGGAAAAGGCGGAAGCGATACTGCTCATGGTATCGATTTGTTGGATCAGGGTCTTGGAATATTCGGCCACTTTTTTTTGGATGTCCGGATCTTTTGGATCGAATTTATGTTCGAAACTCTGTACGCTCAACCGCATGGGAGTCAGTGGATTCTTGATTTCATGGGCCACCTGTTTCGCCATTTCTCGCCAGGCCTGTTCGCGTTCGCTACGGGCGAGTTTGACCGCACTGTGTTCAAGTTCGTCGATCATGGCATTGTACGAGTCGACCAGTTTTTTTATTTCCTCACTGGGATTTACAATCATTATTTTTTGATTGGTTTTGGTCAGATCGGTCTGATCGAGCCTGTCAGATATTGTCTGTAGCGAACGCGTGATGTAGGTCGATATAAAATAGGCCAATCCGATGGCGATCAATAACATCAAAAAGTACACGGCGGCCAGACGCATAAGCAGTTCCCGAAGTTCCATGTTATTGAACGAATCGTCTTCGTAATACGGTAGGTTCAAAATACCGATAGGTTTAAATCGCCGGTCTTTGATGTAGGTGTAGGATGCGCGATAGTTATCGCCGGCCAAGGCTTTTTCTTCCACATAGCGTTTGTTGGGACTGGATTCCAATCTTTTGAGGATATAGTAATCCAAACAGTTGGAAATCGAATCGGTTTCAAACTTGGCCCGTGAGCTTTTGATTAGCTGTCCCTCAAGATCATAAATGTTTAGCCGTTGGTCTTGAACGTTCGCGATCTGATAGATCTGCTGTGAGAAAATCAATCCCAAATTTTCGGTGGTAACCGGGTATGTAGTGCTTTGTAAGGCATATTCGACGCTTTGCCGCACCTGTTCTTCCTTGCGTTCCAATCGTTCATGGTGATAGTCCTGTACCTGTTCGCGGGACTGAAATATGGCTACGCCCGCAATCAGTACCGATGAGATGACCACCAACAAGATCATGGACACGAATATGCGCGATCTTAGGGAAAGTTTTTTGAACAAGGGGTTGGAATTTACTACTAAAGTAACAAATATTGAACCAAAAAAAGTTCAGGTTCAAGTTCAAGCGTCTAACGCAGGTTCAAAAAGAAATAATGGAATCTATTTATCTGTTTAAAGCCACACTCAAAATCATTCATCTTTTCTAAAAACATGGTAGGATTTTGAAATTGTTTCTATTGGCGTATCACATTTGATAATCGGAAAGCTATCCATATCTAGAGATACAAAACCTCAGTTTTAGTAGGAGTATCTAAGTGTATTCTTTGAACTTGAATTTGATTCTTGCGCTTGAACTTGTTCTTGTCAAGCTTCCGGATTTCTGTTCCTGATCCGTTTGTAAAGCTTAATCCCCAACATCAAAAGAATTCCCAAGACTAGGATTCCGATGACCCCAAAAATCCAATTGAATGAAGTTTTAAGGATGACTAAAAATACGATTGCAAATAGGATAAGCGTGGCTCCCTCGTTCCAGATACGCATAAAGTTCGAGGTATATTTGACTTCGTTTCGCTGTAATTGTTTGAAAATCTGATGGTTTTTAAGATGATAAGCTATAAGTAGCAAGACGAATCCGAGTTTAATATGCATCCATGGTTGCTGAAGCCAACCCGGCATAAGCACCAACAGCCAAACAGCGAAGAGGATGGCCAAAACAGCGGAAGGCCAAGTGATAATGTACCACAGCCTTTTGGTCATCATTTGCAACTGGTTGGTCAGTATTTCTTTTTCCGGCGATGGTTTTTTGGAGGCCTCTATGTGGTAAATAAAAAGACGGGGAATGTAGAACAGGCCGGCGAACCAGGTGATGACGAAAATCAGGTGCAGGGCTTTGATATAGTCGTACAAAGAAATTTCAGGTTTTGCCATAGACATTGCTACGGGGCAGATTACAGGTGTCAAAGTTAGCCAATATGGATTAACTTAGAGCAAATACACAAACAGCAGTATTGAAATGAGTATCAGGTTCGTATTCATAATCTTCTGCTCTATTCGGAGGATAGTAAATTTAATGAAAAGTGAGTTGCGTTTTTATTGAACGTAACCGGTAATTATCTGATCTATATCGCCTGATTCCTTCAGCTTCAATATCTCCAGGTTTACGGTATGGCGCAATTCACTTTTCAAAGGGAAAACAAAGCCATAATGTTGCGGATTGATATTTCTTTTGCTCAACTTGAAATCTGCTTGCGGTGCCTTGTTCGCGATGTATTCCAAGGGTACAATGTCGTAAACCAGCGCGTCTACACCGTCATCGGTCAATAGCTTATATCCCTCTTCGACATTGTTGACGGTTATCGGCGTACCGCCCACCGCCTTGAAGTTATCCAGCATTTTTTTATAGTTGGGAACCGCTACCTTCTTGCCTTCGAGCTGGCCCAGTTCGGTAATCGTTTTTTCACTTCGCCCCGTTAGGGATAGGGTAGTGGCAATACCGGCGATAAAGGAGGTCGCCATAATCAGGGAAATAATCATCCATGAGCCTATGACCACCCTTCCGGCGGGGGTCTTGGGAGCCATGTCACCATACCCGACCGTGGTCATGGTCACCAAGGCCAGCCAAATGCCGGAACCTATACCTTTAGAAGGTTTGTTTCCATATTCCTCGGGATATTTTCGTCCTTCGACTAACCAAAAAATAAGGCCCACAAAGGTCAACAGCAGTAAAAAACTTATAACGGCAATCAAAAAATTTGTACTGAACAAGGGTTTGATACGGTCCCATAATGTCTGTTCCATGACCGGGGCCAGTATGCCCATTTCGGTATCGAAAAACGGTTGCGAAAACGATATGTTCTGCGCCCGTTGTGAATTTATGGTTATCGGGCCTATTAAGGCGTCTAGCTCGCCGGATTGTATCGCTGCGATGCCATCGTTGATTGACGCGAAGGGGCTAAATTCATAGTCCAGCTCAGCGTTAAAGGCAATTTCCTTCCAAATATCGGGAGCGATACCCTGAGCCTCATCACTAACCATTACAAAAGGCTCGGATCCGGCAAACCCGACGCGTAATGTACTGTCTTTATTTGTTTGTGCGGAAAGTTGGACTATAGATAGGATAAAAAATAGGTATAGATTTATTTTGTGCATAATTGTATGTGAAAATATTCAAGGTTATGGGAAATCGGTTCGTTTTTTCCAGTATAACCGGTATATGGTTAAATGTAACAAAAAAGATTTTCGGATGGAAACTTCGACATGATAATACGACACTGTTTGGAATTGCTTATTTTAGGGATTAGAAAATGCTAATACGGCCTTCTAAGTTTTGCCAGTTGCTCTTTTTATAGACTGAAAAAAATAATATGACGTCAACAAAAACCCTCAATACGAAAGATCTTGATATCCTCCGTACCGCCAAACAAAAAATGGAAGACATCGGTTGGGCCATGGAAGGCCTGAACAAAATGGGAAGTTTTATCGATGGCCGGGTAAAACTATTGCCGGAAAAACAACAAAAATGGCTGCAACAGATCAGTTTCAAAGTATTGCAAAAAGTAGTGGAAACCAATCTGATTTCAATGAAATCGGATAAGGTTGAAATAGCCCCTTTGAACAATGCATACAAGGCGATGGTCACTTCATCGGGAATTCTCGGTGGTGCTTTCGGCGCTGGCGCCTTTGCCATAGATCTCGGCCTGACCACCAAATTGATGATGCGCTCGATTATGGATATCGCCCGTAGCGAGGGTGAAGATTTAAATACCCTCGACACCCAACTCGCCTGTCTTCAGGTATTCGCCCTAGGCGGGAAGACCAAACACGACGACAGTTTGGATACGGGATATTTTGCTAGCCGTCTTGCCCTGAACGCCGCCGTAAAGGGTTCAACGAGCAAATTGGTGGAAGGCCTTCTAGTCGGGGCTTCCCAGCCGATGCTCCGGGTGCTTGCCGTTGTGGCTTCCCGGTTTAGTATTCAGGTTTCCGAAAAATTCGTAGCACAGGCGGTACCCGTGGTCGGTGCGGTAGGAGGCGGAGCGATTAACTTGGCGTTTATTCGCCATTTTCAGAATATGGCACAGGCACATTTCGGTATCCGGCGATTGGAGCGGCAGTATGGAGCAGCACTGATTGAAACGGCTTATAATGATATTAGGGTCCAAACTTAATAGCTTGTTTAGAAACTATCCGTTCTCAAAAGCAGTAATTTAAGAACCTTGGCGTCAAATTGAACAGGTTCCGTATCCCGATATACAACTTATTTAATCTATAGCCAGAACCTTAAACTTTTGATTTTCAGTTTATATTGTTTCTAAACGTACACTAAATGTAGCATTACTGCTGTTGCGTTAAAAAGCTTTCAATCTCCCACTTCAATGATGACTATTGTGTGTACAGAAGATTTTATCATTTGACGATTTGAAATGGCTTGAACGTTTTTAGACAACCCTAAAAGTTTCAATTTTTAAAATTATCTGTATATCGGCATTTTAAAAATTAATGCGGTCCACAAATTTTGCAAATGGGCCTATCTCAATATTTTAATGCAACAGCCCAAATGTGGCATCTATAAAAACACTTTTTTGGTTGCTGTGTTTCTTTTCCTAAAGTCATCATTGTAAAATGAAAGATAGGAAATGTTTAAATATTTTAAGTTCCAATTATATAATGAACCTGTTAAATCGAGCTGCTATGCCTAAAGATTTGTTAAGGCGCGAGTTAAAGTAAGTTAAAACGATTTTCCATCTGAAAATGTGGCGTATATTTGTCAGTGTAAGGGGTGGTTCCCTTACAACTTTAAGTATTGGTTTTTCATAATTTAAAGTTTGGTTGGTTATTTAGGAAAAGCCCTGGCAATTTTGTCAGGGCTTTTTTTTTGGTCGAGCAGCGTCTCGCCTACTCCCACCGGAGGGCTGGATCTCTCGAATTGAAGTTAATCTTGAATAGCGGACAATACTTTGGAATAAATTTTGTTTAAGTTATAGTTAGCCAACGTATATTAAGTAAGGCATTTTGTAATTTTATTTTAATTTGAAAGCTATGAAGAATGTTCTGATACTAATGTTTCTATCGTTCGGATTGCTGACCAATGCCCAACAAAGCGGTTCGAGTGACGTGGCGCTGAATTCCGAGGTAAGTACTCCCCATGCTAAAAACAAGAAACACCCGAAAAGGGAATCTACTTTTCAACCGGGCGAGTGGCTTAAATTTCGTATGCATTACGGGCTGTTAAATGCAAGCTACGCCACATTACATGTGAAATCCAATACTATTAAGGGTGTGCCCGTATATCATGTGGTCGGAAAAGGCGCGACCACAGGTTTTGCGAGCCTATTCTTTAAGGTAGACGATACGTATGAAAGTTATTTTGGGATGGAAGATATGAAACCCTACAGGTTCGTGCGTAAAATTGATGAGGGCGGATACACCAAAGATTACGAGATAAATTTTGACCATCAAAAGGATACTGCGGTACTGAACGATAAAAAAAATAAGAAAACCTATAGTTTTAATCTACAAGACAGCATTCAAGACCTTCTGTCCGCTTTTTATTATTTGAGAAACAACTATGACCCTAAAGATTTGGTAGAGGGCGAAGCGGTCAATCTGAAGATGTTATTTGATGATGACGGCATTTTCGACTTTAAGCTTAAGTATATCGGCACAGAAGTACTAAAGACAAAGTTTGGTAAGGTCGAGTGTTATAAATTTAGGCCCTTGGTACAGTCCGGCAGGATATTTAAAGAGCAAGAAAGCCTTGCGTTGTGGGTTTCTACCGATGATAATCGCATCCCTGTAAGAATACAGGCTGATTTGGCGGTAGGTTCGATAAAAGTAGATCTTGAAGCTTACAATGGACTAAAAAACCAGTTCAAGATTATAATGGATTGAAGTAATCCTATTATAGACACTACGGAATCCACCTTTACAAATTAAATTAGGGTTGTGAACAAAATCATCCTATTTCTCAGACTGACCTTGGCAAAAAGTTTCGTTTCCAGTAAATTTGTGCTTTGAAGCCATACAATGAAGGATAAACAGCGGATCGACGGGCAGATTCTTAGACTTGAGGATAAATACAAAGACTCTGGACAAGATCTTAGCTCTTATCTCGATGGATTGCTGTACCAACGCTATCTTACGTATTGGGATTATATAAATCTCGATACCCTCTTGAGCCTACAGCAGCCGCGTACCTACTTTCCAGATGAAGAAATTTTCATCATGTACCACCAGATTACCGAGCTGTATTTTAAGCTCATTCTTCACGAACAGAAACAACTCGTCGACGACCGTTCACAAAACCTCGATTTTTTCATCCAAAAGGCAAAACGTATCAATAGCTATTACGAGGCCATGATTTCGTCCTTTGGTATTATGATCAAGGGAATGGAGCGCGAACAGTTTTTGCAATACCGAATGGCACTGCTGCCGGCCAGCGGCTTTCAGTCCGCACAGTTTCGCATGATCGAAATCTACGCTACCCCAATGGAGAATTTGGTGCACCACAGTAAACGAGACCAATTTTCCCCAAAAAGCAGCATTGAAGAGCTTTACGAAGCGATATATTGGAAAAAAGGAGCGACCGATTTGGCTACCGGAGAAAAAACCCTTACGTTGAAACAATTCGAGTATCGGTATACCCCAAGATTGATACGTATATCCAAACAGGTGCACAACAATACGGTCTATCACAAATATTTGGGCCTTTCCCCGGAGAAAAAAGATAATAAAGCACTTATTGAAGCGTTAAAGATATTGGATACCAATGCGAACATCAACTGGCCTTTGATGCATATGGGGGCCGCCCATCGACATCTGGCCAACGACAAGGGCGAAATTGAGGCTACAGGGGGTACGAATTGGAAAGAATTCCTACCGCCCGATTTTCAGAAAATCATATTTTTTCCGGCACTATATTCTAAACAAGAGTTAAATGATTGGGGAAAACAATGGGTAGACCATATCTTTAATCCAAATAAAAAATAAAGGAGTTACAATGCAAAAATACTGGGGCATCATTTTAATACTGGCGCTATCTTTTTCCTGCAAGGAGAATAGGGATGCCGAGTCGGGCTTACGGGAATCAAAAAAGGAAATTGCTTCCATTGTGCCCATTAAAAAGCCTGTAGTCAAACAATTCGGGTTCGACCTTGATGAATTTACGGTACAGCAAGACACGGTCAGAAGAGGCGATAGCTTCGGGGAGCTGATGTTACAGCACAAAGTGGACTATCCGAAAATCTACAAAATTTCACAGGAATACCGCGATACATTCGATGTAAGGAAAATTCGAGTGGGCAATCCCTATCTCATCCTAAAATCAAAGGATACCGCCGAGACCGCACAGATCTTTATTTACGAGAACGACGCGATAAACTATACGGTGGTAGATTTGCGGGACAGTGTAAGGGCATACAAAGAACGGAAAAAAGTAAAATTTGTAGAGAAAGAACTTTCCGGTATTATAGAAACAAGTTTATCGGATGCATTATTGCAGCAGGGAATAGATTATATGGTTACCCATAATATGGCCAATGTCTACGCTTGGACCATAGATTTTTCAAGGCTTCAAAAAGGAGATAGATTTAAGGTGCTGTACAAAGAGAAATTTATTAACGATTCCATCTATGCGGGATCCGAACCTATCGAAGCCGCCTATTTCGAACATAACGGAAAACCGATATATGCGTTCGCCTATGAAAACGATTCCCTCAAAAGCATAGTCGATTATTTTGACGAAAATGCCAACAACCTGAGAAGAACTTTCTTAAGAATGCCCGTTGAATTCGGAAGGTTGTCCTCGAGATATAATCTAAAACGAAGGATTCGTTATTATGGCAATCGGATACGACCGCACAAAGGAACGGATTATGCGGCACCGGTAGGCACCCCTATAATGGCCACTGCCGATGGTACCGTAACCGAATCGACCCGAAAGGGAGGCAATGGCAGATATGTAAAAATCCGCCATAACGCCACATATTCCACCCAGTACCTGCATATGAAAAAGCAGAAGGTAAAAAGAGGCGAATACGTTCGACAGGGTGACGTTATCGGATGGGTCGGTATGACCGGTAATACCAGCGGCCCCCACGTTTGTTACCGATTTTGGAGAAACGGACGTCAGGTAGATCCTTTGAAAGAAGACCTTCCAAAAGCCGAACCTTTGGCCGAGACCTTACAGCCCGATTATTTTACATATATCACTCCGATCAAAGATCAATTGGATTGTATGGAGTATCCAGAAATGCCGATCGAAAAAGAGATGCTGCCGGAAGATTTGGCTTCGCTCGACAAATAAACCCGCTTATGTATGGGTAAGCGTCTCCGAAATACTTAATTTAAGCTCCTCTCAATTAAATTTCTTACAGTCTTTTAAGAATTGAAACTATAATTTCATACTTCTTCATAACCTGCCGATAAATTCTTGTCTTATAGGCGTGAGTAACCCCAATTTCCTGTTAATTTTGCAGAACTTATTTAACGTTCGCTTAATGTGCGATTGCTAAAAATACGGCACTTTTGCAGCGTAAAAGAAAATTAACAAACACTCAAGAAAATGAAAAAATTCTACTTCGCAATGGCTGTATTTTTGATTGCGGCCGTTGCTTTTTCGCAGGGAACGATTACGGGTACGGTTATCGATCAACAAATGGATCAACCTTTGGCCGGCGCTAATATTGTTGTGAAAGGAACAACAAATGGAGTTTCGACCGATTTTGACGGTAATTTTTCCATTGAGGTTTCCGAAGCATCCGGAACATTAGTGGTATCGTATATAGGATACATACGAAAGGAAGTGAATTTTAACGGACCGGGGAATATTGGGCGGATTACCTTGCTCGAAGATGCGGAAAGTTTAGATGAAGTGATCGTTACCGGAGTGCAGGATATTGCCAAAGACCGAAAAACACCTGTTGCCGTTTCTACGATAAAGGCGGCAGAAATACAGGAAAAATTGGGGTCACAGGAATTTCCTGAAATTTTGAATACCACGCCCTCCATTTACGCCACGAAATCCGGGGGCGGCTTCGGTGATTCCCGAATCAATATTCGGGGTTTCGACACAGACAACTCCGCCGTAATGATTAACGGAATACCCGTTAACGATATGGAAAACGGACAGGTATACTGGAGCAACTGGGCCGGTCTTGCGGATGTCACTTCTGCCATTCAGGTACAACGGGGCCTCGGATCTTCGAAACTTGCCGTTTCTTCCGTGGGGGGAACCATCAACGTGGTCACACAAAGTGCTGCGAACGCAGAAGGGGGTACCATTGGGGGCACTGTAGGTAATGACGGTTATGTAAAGACGTTAGCTTCCTATTCAACAGGTCGATTGGACAATGGTTTTTCAACATCTCTATTATTTAGTAGAACCGGAGGCAGCATGTACGCCGATGGTACTGAATTCGAAGGCTATAATTTCTTTGTGGCTTTAGGCTATTCTACCGGAAAACATAGTTTGGAATTTACGGTTACCGGTGCTCCGCAATGGCATAATCAAAGAGGTCGCGCTACTTCGATAAGTGATCAAATTAGATATGGTAATGGCGATGGTGAACCGAATAGAAGATACAATGAGAGTTGGGGATATCTTAATGGGGAGGAGTATACATTTTCAGGCAATTTTTATCATAAACCGGTAATCAGTTTAAACTGGTCCTGGGATATTAGCGATAAAACTACTTTAGAAACATCAACTTATGCATCTTTCGGACGGGGTGGCTCATTGGGTGAGATCGGTGAGATTGGAGGGAGACGGCAATTTGCCTTGCCGCGAACCGCCGACGGTTTAGTACGCGTAGACGATATTGCTACCTACAATAGCGGAACGGCGGTAGCTGATTTCAATGATGGCAATCCAAGAGAGCAAATAGATGGTCAATATGTTAACAATAGTGATAGGAATCCTAACGCGAACAACACGAATGGAATTACTAGAAGGTCATCTTTAAATTCTCACAACTGGTATGGCTTGCTGGCGAACTTTAATAATCGTATCAGCGAAAAATTGACAATTGATTTTGGGCTTGATTTAAGAACATATAAAGGATATCACTACAGAAGAGTAAATGATAGATTGGGAGGCGATGTATATCAACAAACCGATGACCAAAATAATCCGTTGGGAGAAGGCGCTTCCAATTTGTTTTTGGAAACTTACCCGGGGAACCAGCCTTGGTGGGTATTCGGTAATATCGATGACGAAGAAAAGATCGATTATTACAATACCGGACTCGTCAATTGGCTAGGTGTTTTTGCGCAGGTGGAATACAACTTTACCGAAGATATTACCGCTTTCGTTCAGGGCGCTTTATCAAATCAGGGTTTCGCTAGGGAAGAATTTTTTGAGGAAACGCCCCCCGAAAAAACAGATTTTGAAAATATCTTGGGTGGTAATGTAAAAGGGGGTGTCAACTGGAATATTAATGCCAACCACAATATTTTTGCGAATGCGGGCTATTATTCCAAACAACCTCTGTTCGATGCGGTATATATTAACTTTGGCAATAATTTGAATCCGAACTTGACGAACGAGAAAATCGTTGGAGCCGAATTGGGTTACGGCTATAGAAGTTCTAACTTCAGGGCCAATGTAAACCTGTACAGAACCAGCTGGAAAGATAGGTTCGCTAATACGGGAGCAACTTTTAACGCAGGCACCCCGCAAGAGATACGCGGCACTGCTAATTTGCTGGGAATTACGCAGGTGCATACAGGCGCGGAATTCGATGCTAGACTACAGGTCAGCGATAGAATCGCCTTTACGGGGATGATGTCCATCGGTAATTGGAAATATCAAGGTGATGTGAGTGCCACGTTTTTTGATAACAACCAAGAACCGATAATTATAGATGGTCAGCCACAGCAAGAAATCCTGCCCTTGGACGGTGTCAAGGTCGGCGATGCCGCGCAATTTACGGCCTACATCGGTACTGATATCGGCATTATAGAAAACCTCAGTTTCGATGCTGGCTATCGCTTTGCCGATAATCTCTATGCCGATTTCGATGCGACCGATGTTAACGAGAACGGTGCCCTGAAGCTGCCTTCTTTCGGTCTGGCCGATGCAGGCGTATCTTACGGGCTTCCTTTAGGCGAGAATTTGCTAAGCTTTCGGATCAATGTTAACAACCTTTTCGATACAACCTATATCGCTGAATCCGACACGAATGATTTTGTGGAGGCCGGCGATGAGACCTACGACGGTATTAACGTAAGCAACCGTGTATACTTCGGTTTTGGTAGGACTTGGAATGCCAGCGTGAGATTTAATTTCTAAATCCGATACGAATTTTAATAAACCAACCCTGACGGAACAGTCAGGGTTTTTTTGTCCCCGAAAATTCAGTACATTTAAAAAATTTTTAAACGTAATTCAAATGACCGAAAGCGGATTAGGCTACCAATGGATACAATCACTTCATTCTTACTTGGCTTACGTGGTATTGGCCATACTTTTTCTGGCCGTAGCCAACGCCATTATGGGGTGGATCAACAACAAGATGTTCACCATGGAAAAAGACCTGCGCATCAGTCTTTTTGCCCTGATATTGTCACATATTCAGCTTTTGGTAGGGCTGTTGCTTTATTTCATGTCGCCTAGCGGATTGCAGGCGATACAGAGTTTTGGTATGGGCGGGTTAAATGCCCCGGCCAGGTTATTGGCTGTAGAGCATCCGTTTATCAACATCATCGCTATTATACTTATCACCATAGGTTGGTCACGGCATAAGAAGTTTATGGAGGGGAGGAAAAAGTTTAAAAGCATCACCATTTTTTACGGCCTTGGCTTAGTATTGATTTTGAGCCGTATTCCATGGGGGCAGTGGATAAACTAAATTCATAATTATTTGTCATTCCGACGGGGTCACTGAACCAAATCGAATTGAAGGCCGGAATATGTTGAAAACCATCAAAATATCAAATCCAAAAGTTCTCCCCTGCCTAGGATCCGAATAGCGATCAAAGGAACACGAAAAATGTACAGGTGCCTCAGGCGGGGGAGTGCCTGAAATTTAAAGAACACTTAAACTAAAATCCAAAAAATGAAAAAACTACTAGTTCTAGCTGCTGTCCTTGTAACAACTTTTAGCTTCGCCCAAAAAAAAGACCTCTTCAACGGCAAAAATCTTGACGGGTGGACGGTCTACGGCACCGAAAAATGGTACGTCGAAGACGGACTTTTAATCTGCGAAAGCGGCCCCGACGCCCAATACGGCTACCTGGGAACCGACGAGCACTATAAGAATTTCGAGCTTACCTTGGAGTTCAAACAAGAAGCCGATGGCAATAGCGGAGTCTTTATCCGCTCTAACATCGATGGCACAAAAATCAGCGGTTGGCAAATCGAAGTAGCTCCTCCGGGACATGATACCGGTGGCATTTATGAATCGTACGGCCGCGAATGGCTCATCAAGCCCGACCCTGCAAAAGACAAGGCCTTAAAAATGGGTAAATGGAACAAAATGAAGATTCGGGTCGATGGCGATACCGTAACGACATGGCTTAATGGTACCGAAATGGTAACTCTCGCCGATGAAAAGATTGGAGAGGGGGAAGGCTCGATTGCCCTTCAGATTCATGCCGGTGGTGGAATAAAAGTGAAGTGGCGGAATATTAAACTTAAGGAGTTGAATTGAGACGTAATTGCGAGGAGTGAAGCCGTAGACGAAACGACGCGGCAATCTGTTGAACCTTCTAGGAAACTCAACAGATTGCTGCGCCGTAGTCTGCCGTAGACAGACACGGCTCGCAATGACTGCTACTTTTTAACCTCGACGTAAGAGGCTTCCCTGATCAAATAAACATAAACCGGAAAGTGATCCGAATACCCACCGGCATAACTCCCGCCTGCATAGGTACGAAACGGATATCCTTTATACGGCCCCTTTTTTGAGATAAGATAGGGCGCATTGAAAACTCCGGCCTTCCAAAAGCGATAGGTCTTATTTTCGGCATGTTCCAAGTTTTCGGTGAAGTAGATCTGATCAAAAAGATTCCACTTATCCCGATAGGCGAGGGAGCCTATACCTTTGCGGAACAATTCTTCCATGGGGTTCACCAGGGCAACCTCTTCCAATTGATTTTCATAAGCTGGCCTATCATCGGGGTCGGCATTGGTCCTCAATATTTTTTTAAAACTGTCGTTGATCGGGTCATCGTTAAAATCGCCCATCCCGACAATTTTGGCCGTGGCATCCAATTTTTGAACGGAATCAATAATCCGTCGGCTCAGTTTGGCGGCGGCCATGCGATTGGGTCTGCTCCGTGCTTCGCCTCCACTTCGCGAAGGCCAGTGGTTGACCATAAAGTAGTACTGCTCATCGTCTAAAAGTCCGCCGACGACCAACTGGTCACGGGTGTATTTCCGTTCTCCTTCGTCGTTGTTCAGCAATAATCTCCTGCTATCAAAAGAAGTGGGCATGAAGACCGCCCTTTTATAGAGCAGAGCCACATCGATACCGCGCCTATCGGGCGAATCGAAATGGACGATTCCATAATTTTTGGATAACAGGTTGGGATGATTGACCAAGTCTTCGATGACCTTTAAATTTTCGACTTCGCTAATACCAATAATATCTGGAGAGGTTTTCGTGATATCCGAACCGATTTCGGATAAAACTTTTGAAAGGTTGTCCAGCTTCTTGTTGTAGCGCTCAAGGGTCCAGTTGTCTTTTCCTTCGGGCGTGCGGTCATCGTCAAAAGTGAGGGTGTCGTTCTCGGTGTCGAAGAGGTTTTCGAGGTTATAGAACGCGACGGTCCTTATTTTGTACTGTTTTTCTTCTTGGGCCGTAGCGAAAAAAGAAAGAATTATAAAGGGTATTATTAGATTGATCTTCATCGTATCATAGATGTTAAAATTCCAATTAACGAATAAAGAACCGCTTCAAAGGATTTTTTTGTTCAAAGGATATGTTACTCGATAACTTGTCAAAATCCGCTATACGCAAAACTAGATCCGATGCGATTTTTGACTTATTTTGTATTGATTTTTGTCTTTCCTTCTGCCGTATGTGCGCAGGAAAAATTTTCAGTTTCCGGAACGGTTTTAGATATGCGAACCAAAGAGCCTATTTCCGGGGTACTGGTCGCCATCGAAGCGCATTCAGGTTCAAGCACAACGGATGGCAATGGTCAATTCGAAGTTGCCATTTCTTCCAAGGGAGATTACATCTTGAACTTTACCGCTTCCGATTTTGTGACCAAACGGATTCCTGTAGTTATCGAAAATCAAAATCTCGATTTGGGCACCTTATATCTGGATAAGGATATATCCGTAGAACAAACCGACAATCTTATCAGCCTTACCGAATCCGAACTTCTGGACGATGAAATCAATTCGAATTCTTCCGCCCTGTTGCAAGCTACCCGCGACGTATTCCTGAATCGTGCGGCCTTTGATTTCGGACAGGCTTTCTTTCGCGTACGTGGCTATGATTCACAAAACGGAGAGGTACTTGTCAACGGTATCTCCATGAACAAATTTTACGACGGCAGACCGCAATGGAACAACTGGGGCGGCTTGAACGACGTAACGCGAAACCAACAGTTCAGCAACGGCCTGGCCCCTTCCGATCATACGTTCGGAGGAATTCTGGGGAATACCAATATTGATACAAGACCTTCGGGTATGAGGCCCGGCACACGTTTATCGGCCTCCGCTTCGAACCGCACCTACGCCGGACGTTTGATGGCGACCTATACTTCCAAAGTACAGAAGAACGGACTCGCCTACAGCGTTTCGGCTTCCCGAAGATGGGCGAAACAGGGGTATATCGACGGCACGCTATACGATGCCTACTCGGTTTTTGGGGCTTTGGAATACCAGTTCAATGAAAGTAATAGTTTAAATTTTACAGGAATGCTGGCGTCGAACCGCCGTGGTCGTTCTTCGGCAATTACAGAGGAAGTCTTTGAACTGGCCGGCAAACGCTATAATCCCTACTGGGGCGAACAGGATGGGAAAATCCGCAATTCAAGGGAGCGCAAGATTGCCGAGCCTATACTCATGCTAAATCACTTTTACGAATCCGACAATCTCAACTTGAATACCGGTGTTTCCTATCAATTCGGCACGAATGCGCGTAGCCGATTGGGCTATTATAACGCACCGAATCCCGACCCTACGTACTATCGATACCTTCCCAGTTTTTACATCAACAGCCCGATCGGGGCTAATTTTATAAGTGCCAACACCACCAAAGAGGGCTTTTTAGGAAACCCGCAACTCGACTGGCAAAAGGTCTACACTGCGAATGCCCGTGAAAAGGCGGCCTATGTTTTATACGATGATATTGCCGATGATACGCAATTTACCGGAAATACGATTGCTAACTGGATTATCAACGACCGCTTACAGGCTGATTTTGGATTGACCTACAAAAAATTGACCTCTACTAATTATGCGGAAATCAATGATCTACTAGGGGCGGATTTTTATGAGGATATCGACCCGTTCTCCGACACACTGAACGATCTCATTGGCGAAGTCCAGAAATATGAGGATGCTATTTTTAATTATAACTATAGGATACAGGCCGCACAGACCGACGGCTTCGCCCAATTCAGGTATACCCATACCAAGTGGAACGCCTTTTTTGCAGGAAATTATTCCACGACCAACTATCAACGCGAAGGACTGTTTCAAAACGAAAGGTTTCCCGATAGCTCTCTAGGGGAAAGCGAGAATGTCAAATTCTCGGATTATGGAATCAAATCCGGATTCACCTATAACCTGACCGGCCGGCATGGGGTGAGCCTTCAAGGCGGCTATTTGACGCGTGCGCCAGTTTTGCAGAACGTATTTATCAATTCAAGGGAAAACAATCGGGTCGTTCCCGATATTAAAAGCGAGATTGTATCGACCGTTGATCTGAGCTATTACCTTCGACTACCCAATTTGACCGGAAGACTGACCGGCTTTTATACCCGTTTTCAAAACACTACCGATATCAATTTTTTCTTTGTCGATACCGGTGTAGGTTCCGATTTTGTACAGGAAGTCCTTACTGATCTCGATAAACTGCATATGGGCACCGAGCTGGGGCTAGAATATCAAGTTTCATCCTCGGTAAAGCTGACCGGGGTAGCCGCAGTGGGCAAATTTCTATACGCCAGTAATCCCAACCTCACCATCAACTTCGATACCGCCGGTCGCGAAGAAGATCTGATCAATTTGGAGGGTAATAGCGATCTCGGTATCGCCAATATCAAAGATTTAAGATTGTCGCAGGGCCCGCAACAGGCCTATGCCGTTGGTATCGAATATCGGGACCCGAAATATTGGTGGGTAAGTATGACCGCCAATTATTTGGCCGATAACTACGCCGGTATTTCGGCCATCACAAGAACGCGAAGTTTCTATCTCGACCCTGAGACCGGGCAAAATTTTCCCGAGGCAACGGAAGAAAATGTAAACCGGCTATTGGGACAGCAGCCCTTGGATAATTTTTACTTGCTAAATCTGGTAGGAGGAAAATCGTGGCTCAAAAACGGCAAGTACATCAGTATTTTCGCCAGTGTCAACAACCTGTTCGATAACGTGTTCCGAACCGGTGGCTACGAGCAAAGCAGAAACGGTAATTACGGACAGCTAAAACAGGATAATCTCAGCGGAACGCCCTCTTTCGCACCAAAATATTGGTATGGCTATGGGCGGACGTATTTTTTGAATTTTGCCTATAGTTTTTGAAAGGCTCTCTGCGACCTTGCGGAACAAACTAAAAAAATGAATAGAAAAACGAATTTCACGGCATTAGTTAGGGCATCGATTTTTATCCTTATGGGATTAATATCGATTTTGGCTTGCACCAAATCCCGAAACTTCGACGCACTGCCCACCGACTGCTCTACAGATTTGGAGGCCAACACCACCTATGCCGAAGTCAAAAAACTTTACACAGACCAAACCTTCCAAATTCAACAAGATCTGATTATTGAAGGTTATGTAAGCTCATCCGATGAAGCTGGTAATTTTTTCAGTGTACTTTATTTTCAGGATAGTCCCAGCAATCCTTCCGAAGGGTTTGAGATAGAGATCGACCTGCGCGATTCGCACCTGTTCTATCCGGTGGGTAGCAAAATCTTTATTAAGTTGAAGGGCCTGTACCTGGGAAAAAGCAAAGATGTATTCAAGATCGGTGGTGTTTTCACTTCCTTTGGAAATGTATCGGTTGGCAGATTGCCTTCTATAGTTGTCGATGCTCATATTTTCGTGGACTGTGATGAAAAAGAGGCTATTGAGCCTAGCCTTATATCCCTTCCGGATATCCCAAAAAATCGCACGAATACCCTGGTACGCCTTGATGGTTTTGAATTATCGGAAGCCGAACTGGGCAAATCTTTTGCCACGGAGGGGAGAGAGACCGAGCGTATGTTGACCGACTGTAACGATAACGAGATCGTCTTGCTTAACAGCGGATTTTCAGACTTTCAAGCTGAAATTCTTCCCGAGGGCAATGGGAGTATTACTGGGGTATTATTACGTGAAAATGACAACTACCGGCTGGCTATTCGTAGTTTGGAGGATATGGATTTCAGCAACGAACCCTGCGCCGATTTGATCGATGAATTTTCATCGAACCAAATTTTCATATCCGAATTGGCGGATCCCGACAACAACTTAGCGGCGCGTTTCGTCGAGTTGTACAATTCGGCCAAAGAACCCTTGAATCTGAAAGGATGGACGTTGCATCGCTACACGAATGCCAACACCGAAATCAGCTCGGCGACAGACCTCTCCGATTTTACGATCGGCGCCGAAAGTACGCTCGTTATTTCGCCCAATGCCACCGAGTTTGAAACAGTCTATGGCTTTGCACCCGACTTGGCCGTCGGCAAAAATAGTCCCGCGGACTCCAACGGTGATGACAATCTCGAACTTGTCGACCCGTTCGGAACAGTAGTTGATGTATTTGGGGTTATTGGTGAAGATGGCACCGGCACCAATCACGAATTCGAAGATGGAAGGGCCATACGAAACACAGGCATCACCGAAGGAAATCCGAACTTTACTTTTATCGAATGGACCATTAACAACGATTCGGGGGATTCAGGAACTATCAAGGCGCCCCAGATTGCACCACAAGATTTTACACCGGGCAAGCGGGATTAAAGAATGTGTCATTACAGGGGTAGGTCATACTTTTCAAGAGACACAGTTCTTTTAATTCGGTGATTATAGATTATTGGCTTCCCCCTTAATCTCAAGGCAAGAGCCGTACGGCAATAGTGAACCGACAATCCCCTCCAAAACTTCCTTAGATATCGGTTTGATTAAATAATTGTCTTCAAGACCATAGGTTTTGGCTTTTTCTACATCCTTAAAATCCATGGAAGAGGTCATGATGTAAATCTCAGGCATATCCTTTTGGGAGGGTATCAGCTTGGTGAATTCCTCCATAAAATCCCATCCGTCCATTACGGGCATGTTCAGGTCTATGAAAATTAAGGATGGTAGTTCAGAACCATTCTCCAAGAGCTTCTCGAATTTTTCAAGGGCTTCTAGTCCGTTTTCGAAAACCGATAGGTCGGGCGTAAAACCAATACTTTTCAGGGCTCTTTTAAGGCCAAAAATAGCAATGGCATCGTCATCGATAATACAGGTTCGGTTATGATTTTCCATAAAAGGTTAGATAATAAGCAATGATTTTAGAAACTATTTTCAAGGGCACTTTCCAAATCTTCCTTGGAAATGGGTTTAAGGATATAGTTGTTGACCACTTCATAGTTTTTTATCCGGCCCAGATCTCGGGGGTCGACCGAAGAGCTGATGATATGAATTATAACCTTTTCCCGATTGTGGTTGGGGATTTTCACGAACTCCTCCAAAAATTCCCATCCGTTCATTATCGGCATGTTCAGGTCTAAAAGAATAACACATGGAAGTATTTCGCCATTAGCCGTAATTTTATTTAGGCCGTCAATGGCGTCTTGTCCATTCTGGAATACCAGAACGGTTTCGCAAAAGTCGACCTCTGCCATAAGGCGCTTTGTACCGTAGATGAAAATTGGGTCATCGTCAATGATACAGGCTGTTTTAATTTTCTTCATCTCATTTTTTTAGCAATTTTAGATCCATATTTCAAAGAAATCCAATCTCGAAACAAAGTTTGAACGTGGTGCCTACATTTACGGTACTCTCCACTTCGATGCTGCCGTTCATGGCCTCGATCTGGTTTTTGGTAATAAACAATCCTATTCCTTTGGCATCATTGTTCCTGTGGAATGTCTTGTACATGCCAAAAAGTTTATCGCCATGCCGATTTAGGTCGATGCCCAGGCCGTTGTCAGAAAATGAAAGCAAGATCTTGTTTTCGATGCGTTCTGAAACGATGTTTATGACAGGGGTTCTTTCAGGCGAGCTATACTTGATACTATTGGTAAATAGATTCAGAAAAATACTATCCAGATAAGCGGGTATCCCCCTGATTTTTAAATTTCTGTCAATATTTATATGACATACTGCATTTTTATCCTGTAGCAAAAGGGCTACATTTTTTTTGACGTCCCTAATGATCTTGTTAAGGTTCACCCCTTTCATCTTGTCGAGCGCATCAACCTTTACCTGCACAACTTCGTTCAAATGTAAAACAGTTTCGTTAAGGCTTTCGGAAGCGTCACACAGCATGTTCAACAAGTTCTTTCGCTCCATTTCATTTTCCTCCGTACTCAAGAAACCAGATAACATCGATAGGTTACTGGAATGTGATCGTAGGTTGTGCGAGACAATATGGGCGAAATTCAGTAAACTTTTGTTTTGCTCCGTGGTAACGTCTACCAAACGGTTCAGCCTCTTTTCAGCGTTTATCCGTGGAGAGATATCCATTATCTGGGAGATGAAATGGGATAGTTGGCCATCGATTTCTCGTACCGCAGTAACCGCCAGAATCACATAGACAATATTTCCATTTTTGTGGTAATACCGTTTTTCGATTTGATAGCCTTCACTTTTACCTTCAAACAATTCGTTCAATAACTTCAAATCCTTTTGAAGATCTTCAGGGTGGGTAATATCCTGAAAAGTCATCTGCAATAGATCATTCTGCGAGTAGCCCAGGCTGTTGCAGATACTTTGGTTAACTTTTATCCATTTGCCGTCAAGGCCTACCATGGCCATCCCGATATTGGAGCTTTCGAAGGCCGTTTGGAAGAACTCCTCACTTTTTCTTAGCTTGAATTGGGCGACCTTCAGTTCGGTAACGTCCCAGTTGGTGCCTGTCATTGCAATGGCTTTATCATCGGCATCGCGCACCATGACGATGATTCCGCGTATATGCCGTATTTCTCCATTGGGCCAGACAATCCTAAATTCACTATCAAAGTTTTTCTCCCCGGAAATGGCCATTTCCACTTCGATATCACAACGTTCTATATCATCGGGATGCAGACCGGATCGCCAAGCTTCATATTCGCCCGTAAAATCATTTTTATCGACACCGTAGATGCGATACATGCTTTCGTCCCAATTCAATACGTTATTGACAATGTCGAAATTGAAAATTCCAAAGTTGGCGCCCACTGTAGCGGCCGTTAATTTATCGGTGACCGCTTTATAGTTTAGTGCAATTCTCTTTTTTTCGTCGATATCTTGAATAGTACCATAGATGCGCACCGGTTTGTTGTCCACGATTTCGACCTCGCCCTTGGCCCTTATCCAAACCTCGTTTCCTTTTGCCGTAATAATAATAAGTTCGGTATCCCATGGAGTGCCTTCGCTTATGGCATCACTTACCAGACGGGTTATCTTGTCACGATGTTCTCCCTTTTTGTAGAAATTGATAATTCCTTCAAGGCTCGGTATGTAATTTTTGGATACTTCGTGAATTTCCCTGGTGATTTCAGTCCAATAGACCCTGTCTGAAAAAAGATCTACCTCATAGGCCCCGGTACACGAGACTTTTTGGGCCTTGATTAATAGTTCTTCCCTGCGCTTGGTCTCGGTGATGTCCGCTAACGTGACGATCAATCCGTTTATTTGGCCATTGTCGTCTTTCCAGCTGTCTATTCTCCAATTGAGCCATGTAATGGCCCCGTTAGCAGCTATGAATTTCCTTCCGATATTGCTATTGGATGCTCCGTTCAAGCAATCGTTATAAATTTTTCGAAGGGCTTCGGGGGTATCTGATAGGATATCGTAATAGGATTTGCCGACAATCGAATCGAAATTAGGTGCGAATTCGCGCTGCCAGATTTCGGAATAACTGATAAAGCACATATCCAAATCTAGGATGGCGACCGCTGTTGGGGAATCCTTGATCAAAAAGTTAATCGATGCTATTTCCAAGATAGATTTCGGTTTGGGGGATTACAAATACGTTTAAGTGCATAGAGCAGGAAATTACTTAAAAAAACTTTCGGAACTTTTATTGATTTTTTTAACGATTGAAATAAAGGAAATGTGAATAGAAAATTCCTATCATTTAATAACATTTTAATATGGACAGTCTATGTGGTTCACCTTGTTTTGATTACTTTTAAACGAGTAAATACAATGGGTTATTGCCTATAGGAAACGCTAAAATCAAGATATTATGAGTACTGATAACAAAAACACATCGGAAAACGGTAAGGTTTGGGACGTAAACGAATCTACTGCCAAATGCCCTTTCCTCGGGGGGGAGAATCACCATGTGGCCGGCGGAGGCCCGAGCAACCGTGATTGGTGGCCGAACCAGTTGAAACTGAATATTCTTCGTCAGCACGCGCCGCAGTCCAATCCGATGGACAAAGACTTCAACTATGCCGAGGAATTCAAATCACTTGATTTGGAGGCCGTAAAGCAAGATTTGTATGAATTGATGACCGATTCCCAAGATTGGTGGCCCGCCGATTACGGGCATTACGGTCCGTTTTTCATTCGTATGGCATGGCACAGTGCAGGTACCTATCGTATTTCCGATGGGCGTGGTGGTGCTAGTTCCGGTTCCCAGCGCTTTGCACCCCTAAATAGCTGGCCCGATAATGCCAGTCTCGACAAGGCGCGTTTGTTGCTATGGCCCATAAAACAGAAATATGGGAAAAAGATTTCATGGAGCGACCTGATTGTACTTGCCGGTAATTGCGCCCATGAATCTATGGGTCTGAAAATGTATGGTTTTGCCGGTGGCCGAATCGATGTCTGGCAGTCCGAAGATGATATCTACTGGGGTTCGGAAACCGAATGGATGGAAAACGACAAACGCTTTTCGGGCGACCGGCAACTCGAACAGCCTTTAGCTGCCTCGCATATGGGATTGATTTATGTAAATCCGGAGGGGCCGAACGGAATACCCGATCCTGTGGCTGCGGCCCGCGATACCCGTGAAACTTTTGGGAGGATGGCCATGAACGATTATGAGACGGTCGCCTTGATTGCCGGAGGACACACATTTGGAAAAACCCATGGCGCAGCGGATCCCGGAGAATATGTGGGTGCCGAACCTGCCGGTGCCGAAATCGAGGAGATGGGGCTTGGATGGAAGAATTCTTTTGGAACGGGTAATGCTGGTGACACTATCACTAGCGGCCTTGAAGGTGCCTGGTCGCAGACGCCCACCAAATGGAGCCACAATTTTTGGGAAAACCTTTTCGGTTTCGAATGGGAACTGACCACAAGTCCAGCCGGGGCACATCAATGGAAGCCTAAAGATGATGCAGGTGCCGGCACGGTACCTGATGCCCACGACGCGAACAAAAAACATGCCCCCTTTATGCTCACTACGGATCTTTCATTGAAAATGGACCCTGAATATGAAAAAATATCAAGGCATTTTTATGAAAATCCCGAAGAGTTCGCGGAAGCCTACTCAAAGGCTTGGTATAAGCTTACCCACCGTGATATGGGACCCGTTAGCCGTTATTTGGGGCCTGAAGTTCCTCAGGAAGAATTGATTTGGCAAGATCCAGTGCCTCACGTTGACCACGAACTGATTAATGATGAAGATATCCGATCACTGAAAGCCAATATACTGGCTTCCGGCCTTTCAGTAGCCGATTTGGTATTCACCGCTTGGGCCTCTGCATCTACTTATCGTGATTCCGATAAACGCGGCGGTGCCAATGGTGCCCGTATCCGTCTTGCCCCCCAAAAGGATTGGGAGGCGAACGAGCCGGAGCGGTTGGCCAATGTTTTGGATACTCTTGGACGAATCCAAAATGAATTTAACAGCAATCAGTCTGGGGACAAGAAAATTTCACTCGCCGATCTTATTGTTTTAGGAGGATGTTCAGGCGTTGAAAAAGGAGCCGAGAACGCGGATCATGACATTACGGTTCCTTTCAGGCCAGGTCGTACGGATGCGTCGCAAGAGCAGACCGACGTAGAAGCTTTCGAGGTATTGGAACCCAAAGCGGACGGCTTCCGTAATTTTGACAAGACCAAACACGACATTTCTGCAGAAGAGATGCTGATTGACCGGGCGCAGTTGCTGACTTTGACCATACCTGAAATGACGGTCTTGGTAGGTGGTCTGCGCGCGCTTGACGCCAATCATAAACAATCGCAACATGGTGTCTTTACCCAAAACAAAGGGGCATTGACCAACGATTATTTAATTAATGTGCTTGATTTAGGTACGAAATGGGAAAAAACCTCCGATTCGGAACAGGTATTTGCCGGCCGTGACCGCAAAACGAACGAGGTCAAATGGGCAGGTACCCGGGTCGACCTAATTTTCGGTTCTAACTCCGAACTGAGGGCGGTCGCCGAGGCCTACGCTACCAATGACGCCAAAGAAAAATTCGTTAAGGATTTTGTCTCGGCCTGGAACAAGGTGATGAACCTCGACCGGTTCGATTAGGTCTGATTATAGTCATTGATACATTTTTGAAAAGAGCCGCGGTAGATGTCGTGGCTCTTTTCGTACTTGAAGGCGATCTCGAAATAATTTGTCAATGCCATGCGGATGACGCTGATTTTTACAATTAACAAAAATGATATCTGGTTAACTAGCGTTATAAGAATTGCATCTTTTAAAAGGGTAAGGCATAAAAATATCTAAAGTGAAACAATATTATCGCATCTGACCAGTTTCATTAGTAAGACCTGAAAGAACCTTACGCTTCTTTCAGGTACTAACAGATAATGAACAAATTTCCACCAAAGCCTGTGTTCAGCGCAGTGGAAGTGGGAATGATAAAAAGTTTAAATTGAAAAAGCAGCATTGGCTATGGAATATCTTGGCGGTGGTGACTGTCATCCTTTGTTCATTGGTGTTTGTAATGCATTACAAAAACTGGACTTCTACCGACACCATTGAAATGAAAATCCTCTCCGGATTTTACTATAAAAAGCTGAAGTATTCCGAATTGGATAGCGTCAAGTTCGTAGAAAAGATTCCACCGATGGAACGCCTTAACGGCTTTTCGGCCCAAGAAAAGGGGAAGGGAATCTACAGGGAATTCAAAGATTCGTTAACCGATAAGAAGGTTTACGTGTTCGTCGATAATTTTTCGAATCAAAAAATTGCCGTAACGTATCAAGATTCCCTAAAATTATACTTTAATTTTAAGGATTCGATCGAAACTCAAAACACGTACCAGTTCTTGACAGATAAAATTCCTAAGACCTCCAATTGATTGTGGTATGTTTTTTTGAATTCTTGGGTATTCTGTGAGTTTCAAGAAACACCATGGCTATGAGACTATTCCCCCTTTTTCTTTTAATCCCCTTATTCACAATGGCACAATTCAAACTTACGGTTACTGTAGAGAACGTTAAATCGACTGACGGAAAAATTAGCGTAGCCGTATATGAGAATGCGAACAATTTCCTAAAATTCGATAAGGTTTTCAAGGCCGATAGTGCACCCAGCAAAAAGGGAACTACGGAGGTCGTAATTAAAGACCTGCCGGAAGGTACATATGCTCTTGCTGTCTTTCACGATGAGAACGACAATGATGAGCTTGATACGAACATGCTTGGAATTCCAAAAGAACCCTTGGGATTTTCAAAAGGAAAGATGAAAACTTTTGGGCCGCCAAGTTTTGAAGAATGTGCTTTCGAACTGACTTCGGACCAGGCGATAACGGTACCCATTAAATAGATTAACGTGCCAACCGTCTATGACTTGTTATTAAGATCTCCGCAAATATGAGACCTGACTTTTTCTAAATTCCCAAAAATTAAGCGGAAACCTTATCTTTGATTTAAACACAACACTATGGTTCTAATCGCCCAGTCTGTCGGCGCACTATTCGGCATATTAGCCGTAATTTTCGGCGCCTTCGGCGCACATGCCCTTAAAAAATCTTTCTCGGAAGAACAATTGAAAAGCTTCGAAACCGGGGTCAAATATCAGATGTACCATGCGATTCTTCTTATAATGGTCGGCTTCAACTTCAATTTGGATACTTCCCAACAGAAATATATGGTGTACTGTTTTCTAATCGGCACCTTCCTTTTTTCGTTCAGTATATATGGCCTTACAATAAGCGCTTCCAAAGGAAGGAAGTGGAATTTTTTGGGACCTGTCACACCGTTGGGTGGTTTGCTTTTGGTAATGGGATGGGGTCTTTTACTGTACCAATTTATTGGACGATATTTCTGATGCTGCTTATTTTTAGGGCAAGTTCTCATTCGTGATAACGCATCCCACAAAACATTGACCTGACCTATATGCCGTTCAATTTACCAACTCCGCCTCTGAAGTAAACGCTTTGATTGCCTGATTGGGCTCGATAATGTTATATCCTTTCCAAAATTCTGGATCGTAGTTAGGCATGTAGGTCGGCAGTATGTCGTTATTTTCCTTAAAATATTCGAACTGTTCCTCATTAATAAGTTCTTCGTTAAAGACGACCAGTTCGTAATGGTTTACATTGCCAAATGCGGCGTCTACTTTTAGTGACAGTTCGTTCTGCTTTCTCCGGCCTTTTACGTTTTTGTTCTTTTCAATGATTTTTAAAGGCCTTTTGACGCCTGCCCGAACCCCTTTGATAATGTCGTAGTACCGCAAATGGTACTTTTGGTCGCTGCCCTTGGCGAATAGAATGCTGCCTTTAGCTAGATATTCATTGATGGAAACCCCGAGCAATTTGAAATCCCGTAAAGGTTCGGTGTTTTCGAAATCCATTCGTATTAGGGCGAAATCGTCGGCATTGATATAGAGTTTTCCCTTGTATTCGGGAGAACCATCGGGGATAAAATCAATCACATATACCGCTTGATCACCGAGATAGGTGAAACTCTCGAGGGTGAGATCATACCTTCCGGGCTTAAAAATGACGTTGTAATCGGTATCATCGAAAATCGGAAGGTTTTCAATCAGGTTGCCCAGCGTTTTTCTCTTATAGCCCGAAAAGGACTTTCGGCGGTTTTCCTTTTGCTTCTTTTCTTCTTCTGATCTTTTGTTGAGGGCGGCCACATCGGTAGAATCTATATCGTCTTTGAAAAGGTCTCCCATCTCGTCGGCATCTATTTTAGTACCAAAAAACCATCCGGATTTTATTTTGAAATAGGAATCGGATTTAATATTCTCTTTTACGATTTGATTGAACTTTTCCTCCAATTTTTCCACGTCGAGATTTTTGTCCTTATCGTACATTTCCGAGGCCTTGATCAGATCCAGTTTTTGATTGTCGGCATCGTCGTTGCCGTAAAGGTCGCCCAGCATTTCGGTATAATACGTATTTTGCTTTGGTAAGGATCTGATTACGCTATCCAAAAAGTTATCGTTGAAGGCCGCAATGCTCGATTCCTTCAGTTCGTAGTCCGTCTTTAAAACCTCGTTTTGATAGGTTTCCCGTAGAAAAATCCTTTTTTTAGTGAAATCCGTATAGTAGTTTTTAGCGATATTATCCTCGACCAATTCGATGATTTCCCTTGGCGTGTATGCTTTATTGGAAACAATGACCTCTCTCAGTTCTATGGCCTTGGGCCGTAAAACGATAATGCTATCGGTAAACTCACCAATCGGTTTTCCGATGGATTCATAGCCGATGCTGGAAATATAAAGGGTATCGATTTTCCTAATAGTTGAGTCAAAGGAAAATTTGAACCGCCCCTCTTCGTTGGTAATCATGCCCCTGTTGTTCAGTTGCACGGTAGCATAGGGAACGGGTTTTTTGGTCACGGAATCGATGATGGTCGAACTTAGGTTTTGGGATTGCACCGCAATGCTAATGAAAAGCAGAAAAACAATGGGATTGATGGTGCGTGGCATAAACTATTGGGGTTGATTCCTCAAAAAAAGCAATAGCAATTGAACAACGCCTCCTGTTTTTGATTTTTTTAGTATGGAATTATTTTTTTATTAACGGAATCGAAGAGAATAATTTAGACCAAGCTGAAAATTTGGGAAGAAGCTTCCTATTGGGGACATAGTCTTTAAAATTACAAATCGAACAAATCAGATTTGCGCAAGGCAATTTTTCAGGTAACCGAGCATGCTAGTAGCAACTAATTAATGACATCCACAGCCATCCTCGCCACAAGCCTTACTACCTCTTTTCCCCGAAGCAAATAGAGATTTTGGCAACAGAAACTTCTTGACCAAATAGCCGACTGCCGCAGCAAGAACCATATAAACCAGTATGTTTTGAAGAAAATCCATTTTTTTTTATTTTACGTCACAGGTTTAGATTTGTTACTATTAAAGGCAAAGTGTCTAAAAGTCTGATTTTCCAATATTTGTTTAAACCTCCTACTTTGTATTTAGTACCCCGTATTTTGATTCTGGGTCATATCGACTCAACGGTAATCCCGGTTTTTATCGGGGGAGGTAATGACTACCACGAGCGCCACGGCCCAGTTTTATTTCAAAACCTGATACGCCACCAAAGCAACAATATACGCAAAAGCACTCATAAAAACCAATTGCATCAGGGGCCATTTCCAGCTGTTGGTTTCGCGCTTTACGATGGCAAGGGTACTCATGCACTGCATAGCGAAGGCATAGAAAAGTAATAGCGAAATCCCGGAGGCCAAGTTGAACAGGGGCTCCCCCGTTTTGGGGTTCGTTTCCGCGGCCATCCGGTTTTGGATGGTCTCCTCTTCGTCGCTGCCTACGCTGTAGATTGTGGCCAAGGTGCCGACAAAAACTTCTCGTGCGGCAAAGGAGGTCAAGACGGCGATGCCAATTTTCCAATCGTATCCCAAGGGTTTTACGATGGGTTCGATGGCCTTGCCCATTTTGCCGATATACGAATTTTCAAGTTTATAGCTGGATATTTCCTGATTGAGGGCCTTTTGTTTTAATGCATCCTCCTTTTGCTGTAAGGCATCTTCTATAATGATAGGAGCGGCTTCGTGAGAACCAGTGCCTAAACTATCTTTCAAGATCTCTTGATAGGCCGATAGTTCATCGGCGATATTCGATTGATTAAAGGCTGAAAATCCATCCTCTTGAACACGCTCGGCAACAATGCTATCCGCATTTTTGAAATTGTCGGAATAGCCATTGGATCCCATAAACCAGAGTACGATGGATATGGCCAAGATAATTTTCCCTGCTCCGAAAACAAAGCTTTTGGTCTTTTCCCAAACCGTGTAGGCGACATTTTTGAAGAGTGGGAGCTTATAGTTCGGCATTTCCACAACGAAAAAGGAACGCCCTTTCATCTTTAGGATCTTGTTTAACAACATGGCGGATAGCACCGAGGCGGCGAAACCGATCAGATAAAGTAACATCAGGGTCAGTGCCTTAAAGCTAAGTCCTAGCAAAGTGCCTTCGGGAATTACGAGCGCAATGATGATGAGGTATATGGGCAAGCGGGCGGAACACGTGGTAAAAGGGATGACCAAAATGGTAATGAGACGCTCCTTCCAGTTTTCTATAGTCCGGGTGGCCATGACGGCGGGTATGGCACAGGCGGTACCCGACATCAAAGGTACCACGCTTTTGCCGCTAAGTCCGAAAGGGCGCATCAACCGATCCATTAAAAAGACGACCCGGCTCATGTATCCGGTTTCCTCTAAAAGGGAAATAAACAGGAAAAGAAAGGCGATTTGGGGGATAAAGATGACAATGCCGCCGATGCCAGCCAAGATTCCCTCTGCCAGAAGATCGGTAAATACGCCTCCGGGCAATGTATTTTTTACCCATTGGCTGGCCGACGCAAAAAACTCGTCGATCATGTCCATCGGATATTCGCTCCAAGAATAGATGGCCTGGAATATGGTCAACAAGATGAGCAAAAAAATTAAATAACCGAAGACCTTATGCATCAGTATTTTGTCTACCGAAGCCCTAAAGCCTTTTGCTGCTGCCGGGTCTACTTTGTAGGTTTCTTTGAGAATACCATTGATAAACTGGTAGCGAAGAATTGTTTCTTTCTGTTGTAGGCGTTTAAGCTCCGATTTTGATTTGGTTCCCAAAGACGAGCTGTCCTCTATCAACTTTTTTTCGATGGGCATAAAGTTGACGTCTTGGGTGATGACCAGCCATAATTTGTAGAGGTCTTGTTTGGGAAATGTTTTTTTTAAATTTCTAAAATATTCGGGTGCTATTACGGTAACATCCACATTTTTCGCAGCGGAAAGCGTCTTATATTCAGCAATTAAGGTTTTTAACGTATCGATGCCAGTGCCTTTGCGAGTGCTGACGATGGCGATTTTGGTATTGAGTTTTTGCTCTAGCAGTTCGACATCCAAAGAAATACCCCTACGCGACATCCGATCCGCCATATTTATGACCAGAATTGCGGGTATATTCAGATCTTTTACCTGAGTGAACAGCAAAAGGTTGCGCTTCAGGTTCTCGACATCCGAAATCACGACAGCCACATCGGGATGGTCTTTATCGTTTTTGTTCAGAAGGAGTTCGACGGCAACACTTTCGTCCAACGAGGTCGTATTCAGGCTATACGTACCGGGAAGATCAAGGATATGAGCCTTTACGCCTCTGGGCAATTTACAAATCCCTTCTTTTTTTTCAACGGTAATGCCGGGGTAATTGCCGACCTTCTGCTTCAGGCCCGTCAGTTGGTTGAAAACGGAGGTCTTGCCGGTGTTGGGGTTGCCAATGAGGGCTACGTTGATCTGCTTGCTCATAGTGCGCGGGTGTCTTCAACAATGTCAAGTTCGATGAGCAGTGCCGTTTCGCGACGTATGGCGATATGGCAACCATTGACGTTGATATAGATAGGATCGTTGAAGGGGGCAATCTGTACGAGTTCGATAGCGTTGCCGGGCAAGCAGCCCAGTTCCAATAATTTTATGGGAAGGATGTCATCGGTAAACTCCCTGATTATGCCCTTTTGCCCTCTTTTCAACTGTGCTACCGTCATTATTCTCGTTTCACAATCTTTATTTAGATTGATTATAAGTAAGACAAATTTAAGGGAAAAATGTTGAATTAATGGGATGTTTCGCGGGAAAAAGAAAAATTCGGCGATATATTGAAAAGTTGCGGCTAGCAGTTGCAGGTAGCCATGAAAAATAGAACACTTCCATCGCTCTGAGGTCTTTAACTTGTTCGTTGGTTTTTTCCGTTGAACGCATACTTTTTTAACAACAAACACCGAATCGGTATTTTGACCTTTTTACCAAGTTGCCCGAAGTCGGTCGGTGAGTCAAGGTTCAGCGCGGCTTGGTTTTATTTTCAAATTTGAAACTGGAAAAATACTGCCTACAGCTAGCATCTACTCCTTCCCTTTGCGATACGAGTTTTCCAAAATCTCCAAATCGCCCATCAACTTCTCGACATCCTCCTTTTTAGTACCGTCATAAAATCCTCGGATGCGCCGTTGCTTATCTACCAAAATAAAGTTTTCGGTATGAATCATGTCGTAGGGGCCACCATCACCATCCTCCTTAACGGCTAAATATGATTTTCTCGCCAGTTCGTAAATCTGTTTTTTATCACCGGTGACCAGATTCCATTTCGAATCATCCACCCCCTTTTCAAGCGCATACTTTTTAAGTTGGGCAACGGAATCGATTTGCGGCGTGACGGAATGGGACAGTAGCATAACATCGTCATCGTTCTTGATCCGGTCTTGAATATCGGACATATGGCTGGTCATGATCGGGCAGATAGTAGGGCAAGTAGTGAAGAAAAAGTCGGCGATGTAGATTTTATCCTTGTATGTTTCTTGTGTAATGGTCTCGCCATTCTGATTGATCAACGAAAAGTCGGCCACGGTATGGTATTTACGCTTGTACTGCATGGCACTATCCACCAATTCGGGATTCACCATGGCAGGCTGGTAGATGGTCAACAATTTCTGTGGCTGTAAGGCCTCGTAGAAAAGATATATGATTACTGCACAAAGACAGAAGAACACAATTCCGAAAAGCCGGTATTTGGCGAAAAATGAACGCATACGCTTTTTGACAAAGATACGTTAGTAAGGGGAGGCGTTCAAGAGTGATCAAAACCGTTGCTGCCAAATGTTTCTTAAAAACGGATGGCCGTAATATAGTTTCTTTTTCTAAGCGGTGCTAAAAGCGTACTTTTGTGCGTTCAAATTTTAAAAATTAAAATGGATTTAGTAATCAAGATACTCACATTTGTTCTCATTATTTCGATACTCGTTGTTCTGCATGAGTTCGGGCATTATCTACCGGCGAGATATTTTAAGATCAAGGTGGAAAAGTTTTATTTGTTCTTTGATTGGAAGTTTTCATTATTCAAAAAGAAAATAGGTGAAACGGAATGGGGCATCGGTTGGCTACCCCTTGGCGGTTATGTGAAAATTGCCGGTATGATCGACGAAAGTATGGATACCGAGCAAATGAAAAAAGATCCGGAACCCTGGGAGTTTCGAAGTAAACCGGCCTGGCAACGTTTAATCGTGATGCTCGGTGGCGTGACGGTCAATTTTTTACTGGCTTGGATTATTTATACGGGATTGCTAGCCGTTAACGGAGATACCTACATACCTGCCAATAATTTGAAGTACGGTATTGTCGTAGACTCCATTGGTGAAAAAATAGGATTAAAAACCGGAGATCAAATAGTGGCCATAGACGGGAAGAAATCTAAAAAGTTTACGGATGCCCAAATCGATATCTTATTGGGAGATCAATTGACCGTAAACCGGAATGGACAGGAAATTACGTTTCCCATAAAAGAAGAGGCTCTTGCCGATGTGCTGTCCAGTCAAGGAAAAAGTTTTCTGGGGTACCGTCAAAAAACGGTTATAGATAGTGTTTTACCGGATTCCCCCGCCGAGAAGGCAGGTGTTCTTGCAGGTGACGAAATTGTTTCGGTCGATGGTGAGTCAAATACCTTTAACAATGAGTTCATCAGTAAAATAACTTCGTCCGCCAATACCCCTATTCAACTGGGCCTTATGCGGGATGGGAAATTGCAAAAGTTAAATCTTACGGTGCCGGAAGAAGGCGTTATAGGCGTTTTTATGAGTAGGGATGACCTGTCCGTAACCGATGAATATAGTTTGCCCGCCGCAATACCCGCCGGATTCAACGAAACGATAGATGTGCTTACCAATCAGGTGAAGCAATTTAAAATTATCTTTAACACAAAGACCAAGGGCTATAAAGCGGTCAAAGGCCCTATAGGTATCGTAGAAATGATGCCGGCCAAATGGAATTGGAGTTTCTTTTGGAGTTTTTTGGCGATGTTCTCGGTCTGGCTGGCGTTTGCGAACCTATTGCCAATTCCAGCACTTGATGGGGGTCATGTTATGTTCTTGCTTTATGAAATGATTTCAGGTAGACCACCGAGTGAAAAAGTTCTTGAACGTGGTCAAATCGCAGGATTCATTATCGTAATGGGCTTAATGGCAGTTATCTTTGGAAACGATATTTGGAATATTATCAAAAGATTTCTCTAGAGACCGAAAAATCCCGTTTTATTTTGTTTGCGATATTTCAAAAAGTGCTTATATTTGCACCCGCTTACGCCGCTTTTGGCGGAAATAAGCGGCATTAGCCTTAGAGATTACATAAATTCCTCCTTAGCTCAGTTGGTTAGAGCATCTGACTGTTAATCAGAGGGTCCTTGGTTCGAGCCCAAGAGGAGGAGCTAGCACAGGCAAAGGCTTCGCAGAAATGCGGGGCCTTTCTTTTTTGGCAGGGGTGAAAAAAGGGTGAAACAAATATTTTTTGCATATATCTTCTTATCTTCATAAACGGCTCTCATGCGGTTATGAAATCTTCTACTAAAAATACGATTATTTCGCTTTTCCGGCGCATCGACAAAGCGGTTTTCGATATGCATCGAAAAGGTAGGGCATGGAAAACGAAGAAAGTTCCGCACTGGTGGATCGTACTGGTCTTAGGGTTGGTATTATATCTATTGGTACTTTGGTTATTGTGGCCGTTCCTGTCCGCTCAGGGAATACCCTACCTCAATTATTTTGGTTTTTTCTTGTTACTGGTTTTTACCATAGTGTTTTTGGTATTGTCGAAAATCTACGTTTCGCAGCTCCTGAACTATAAAAGCCCCTATTCGGTTCAAAAAGAAAGAACAGGCGCGAGGGAGGATGATAGGAGGTATAGGGCACCTTTACGATTCGATCAGCTTGTCCATAAGATAGATTATGACAATTCAGACCTTTTTCAGGACTACTTAAAAACGAACCGGGAGGACTTCTTCAGTCTCCTGTCAGGAAAACAAATCTCCGAGAAATTGACTTGGCTTCCTTTGACCGATAGGAAACTACCCAACTTTCGCCTTTTTTTCGAGTTTCTGAACCATATCTCCGACGAGAACTTAGAAGGGTACTATGGGGAAAATCTTTTACGTCTATGCACATATATCACCCAAAATTTTAAATCGAAGGACAACGAATGGTCGGTAAAACAACTTCAAAAGGCACATTCGGGTTGGAAAAACTGCAATCCCAAAAGGCGTATGGACCTGAAAATCGATATAGAAAACCACCTTGTATTTATTGGTCGATCATAATATGAAAAGGAAAGTAAAGAAAAACAGCGGAAGCCTTTCCCTTACTTGATTTGCTGCGTTAACGTACCCAAATTGCTTTCAAATAGTTCCATGTACTGATCATGGAAAAAGTATGAAAACTTAATTTGAAAGCCTTATGGACAAACAAAATTCTTCCCTGGTACAATTGCTCCTTGAAAAGATTGACCATCTCGATGAAGCCGCCCTGGTCAAGAAAAGGGTATTTAATGTCACCAACTTACAGATGTATACCGGTTGGAGCCTTTCTAAAATCTATAAGCTCACATCGGCGAGGTTGATCCCCTTTTCAAAGCCGACCAATGGTTCCCTGTTCTTTGAACGGGAGAAAATAGAGGAATGGCTGCTTCAAAATCCTTCCTATGGCGAAGCGGAACTCGAAGAAAAAGCGAATGCCCATTTGAAAAGACACCATCAGGGTAACCCATAAGAAAGCACTATGAAAGCCAGCGATAGAAATTTTCAGGGTATATGGATTCCTAAACGGATCTATTTGAATACCGAGGTGAATTGGTATGCCAAGATCCTATTTCTGGAAATCCACAGCTTTACGGAAGACGGAAAAGAATGCTTCATGTCCAACAAGTACATTTCCTCATTTCTGAAAATCTCCGAACGACAGGTCTCCCGATACATTAGCGAACTAAAGACAGTCGGCTGGATAGCCGAGGTCTCTTTTGACGGAAGAAGGCGGTTCCTTAAAAGCACATTGGAGTTCAGCTTTCGAACGTGCAAAGCAGATACGACAAAAGTGTCCAGGCAGCATGGACAGTTCTATCGTGTCAGCAACGTCAAAAATGACCATCATATAAAACAAGTAACAAAACAAGAAATAAAATCAATTACTTCTTTAAAAGAAAATATTGAAAATAGAAGTTCAATATTAGAATAGAACCTATGAAAAAGAAAATATCAGGGCTGTTGAAAAAGGAAAAAGAAATAAAGGGTCCGCTATGCGAGCCTGATGTTTTCAATAAAGTTTTTTTCAAAATTGCCCAAGAATTTTATGCCAATACCAATCTAGACTTTGAGGTGGATGGTTCAAACAAAAGTTTCTTGCAACACTTCTGCAAATATTGGAACCGGGACAAGGCCTTTGAACTTTTGGAAAACATCTCCTTGAGAAAAGGGCTATTGGTGTTCGGTTCGTACGGGACCGGGAAGACCTCCAGTTTTCAAATCATCCAAAATATGGCCAAACACTATCAGGTGCGTGAATTATGGTTCCCTTCTATTTCTACCCAAGAAGTGGTGGCCAAGTTCAATCTGGAAAAGAACAAAGAGGAAGTCATTAAATATTATTCCAGAGGGGTTTTTCTATTTGATGATTTAGGAGCAGAAATGGAAGGAAACAATATTTTTCAATATGGGAAGGAGGAAGTATTCGTTCGTATTCTACTGAACCGTTATCGCAATTTTGAAAGTCTTGGCACCAAGACGCACATTACAACGAATTTTAACCTAAGTCAAATCGAACAACGGTATGGCAAGCAACTGGCCGATAGGTTCATTAAAATGTTCAACCTATTAAAATTGGATGGGCCAAGTAGAAGAAAATGATGCGGAATGGGTGTACGGGATTAGCTTTGAATTTCAGCCTTTTCATATAAAACGGTACGAGGTATTCCTGCACGAAGTAAAACGAAGAAAAGGGATAGCAAGAGGGTAACGGGCTAAAGCCACGTTCCGATATATAAAGCATTGATTATCAATATATTGACAATAGTTTTGTTTCATATCATCGGCTAAATTTGCGTCAAACGGACTTGCAGTCCCCGAAAACGTTGAGATAATTTACAGTAACCGGTTTTTAAAGAACCTGCATAAATAATTTAAAGCATTGAAATTCAAAAGGTTGAAAATAATTGTGAATTATTGAGGATTTTCCATTGTCGCAAATTCTATGAAAAAATTCCTGAAAGGCCTATAAACGTTATAAAAAGTTACTGTAATGGAAACAAAAACCAAACGAAATAATACTTTCTCGGCCATAAGCATCAATCGTATCACCGCCGATCGATTTCGGGCATACTCCAAGATTGTTTCCAGATCACATTCGGAAACCATTGATACGATGATCGATTTCTTTGAAAATGCGCGGATATCACCAAAGAGCCAGGTGATGATCAGCTTTATCCGGTTTCAAAACTACATGATGGGGCGGTTCGATTATTTGGAAGAACTGTTACAGACCATGGAACGGGAACAGCTAAGACCCACCCATTATATGCTCAAAAGCCTGTTCGAAGGAACCGCGTTAAAGAAAAAGGAGCAACCCTTGCTTATGGACAAAAAGAACCTAATGATGACCAAAGAGGAATGGGATAGGGAAGAGGGAAAAGTTTCGTTCGATGAATACCATGACCTTATTAAGGCCAGGAGCAAGGACAGACGCATTTTTTCGAAGGTTCTGGACAGTATCGCCAAAGTAGAACCCACCTTTGGCAAACCCTATTTTAAAGTGGAAATGGATGAAACGGAATTGGAGAGTATTCGGCGTGAGCTAAACTGGAAATAGCGAAACAGAATTAGTTCTGAATAAGCAGAATGCGCCCTATTTCGATTTTACTTAACGCTTATCTACCGGAATGCTATAAAATCGAAACAGGATCCACGCGCAAAGTTTCGGGGTAAGTATTTGGGACGAACATATTTCTACTAAGTGTTAAAAAACGTTCCTTTTAAGAGGTGATCATTTGGTGCTTATCGGTAAGGTCTTTTTCCTTTTCTCAGGGGTTTTGAAATAAGAATCAACGCTAAAATTAATTAATAGTTAGAAAACCTATTAATTACTCTAATTCACATTTATTGAAAAATAGCACCAAAAAAAACATGGCAAATAATAAAGCCTAGTACAGAAAGAATTAAACCTATTAGGAAAACATTAAATGATTTTCGTAAGTAGGCATGAGAGTGTAAACTGAACTCTGTCTGAAATAAATTTAATCATTAATTTTATTCAGACAGAACCATGAGAAAAGAAGAACAAACGGAATTCGAGAAA
>NZ_FNAO01000050.1 GCF_900101815.1 Pricia antarctica | reverse complement strand
TGTAGCCTTACCCGTTTTAGGACAATGCTAAATTCAGAAATTTTTTGTTCTTAAGCCCGGATTTTGTGACGGATCTTGATCCGGCATAAAATCGGGGCCTAAATTCCACGGGCGGTGTATCGCCCAACGATGAATGTGGGTGCATGGTGTTGTAATCCTCCATCCAGATATCGGTCCTTGTCCTTAATTGGTGCAGGTCGTTGAACCAATAGGCGTCCAGTACATCTTCTCGGTAGAACCTGTTCAGGCGCTCCATGAAACCGTTCTGCATCGGCCGGCCCGGTTGGATGAACATTAGTTCCACCCGTTTCTTTTTGCACCATTGTGCCAGGGCCTTCGAGATGAACTCGGGGCCGTTGTCGCATCGCAGCGTTTTCGGCAGCCCTATCTCCTCCTCCAGATACCCGAGGGTCTCGACGACCTTCCTCGCCGGATAGTTCAGCCCGACGTCCATGGCCAGCGCCTCGCGGTTGCAATCGTCCATGACATTGAACACCCTGACCTTTCTACCGTCCGAGAGTACGTCCGACATAAAGTCCATGCTCCATATCTCGTTGACGGCGGCAGGTGCCTCCAACGGGTTCTTGACCCTTGCGGGCAATCTTTTCTTATGTTTTCTGCGCAGCTTCAGGTTCATCTCCCTGTATACCCGCAGTACGCGTTTACGGTTCCATTTATGGCCTTCGCGACGCAGCCGCTTGAAATACACCTCGAAACCCCTGGTCGGGAGTTCCTCCGCCAACCTCGATAGTGCATCGATCACCGCCTTATCATCCTTTTTCGTGTGGTAGTACCACATCGAACGGGCGAGCCCGATGACATCGCAGGAACGTGAGGTGCTTACCGGATAGGCTTCTTGAAGGTACTTCGCACGGTGCTTTTTGTCGGAAGGCCCTAGAACTTTTTTGACAGTACGTCCTTGAGCATGCGTACGTCCAGGCTTACGTCCGCGTACATCTGTTTGAGCTTCCGGTTCTCCTCCTCGAGCTCCTTGAGCCGTTTCATATGGGCGATCTCCATGCCCCCGTACTTCTTGCGCCAATAATAGAACGTGCTCCTGTCGACGCCCATTTCCCGGGAGATGTCGCCAACGGTCCGACCCTGTTCGTTCTCCTTGAGGGCCTTGATGATCTGGCTTTCGCTAAACTTGCTTTTTTTCAT
>NZ_FNAO01000016.1 GCF_900101815.1 Pricia antarctica | reverse complement strand
GGTATAGTTCTTTCTTCCTTGCATACCTTCAATTTACGGATTTCCGCGCATCGGTGAAAGCAAAAATTGATGTTTATCGGAGTTGTGCAACAGCCACGGGGGTTTAAATGTATTTAGTTAAGGGGTGGTAATGACCGGTTTTGGTCTGCTTCTGCAGCAATATATACTAAAGATGAGTCGGTTTGCGAAAATTATAAATAGAGAAACTGTGTCCACTTTCTAGAATTTCAAACAAGTAGGTTGAGAAAGAACTATTTGATTACCGGTATACTCCAAGAGTCCGGTTTTTTGATCAACGCTAAAAACACTAATGTTATTGGATTTCTTATTTGCAACCAAAAGAAATTCATTATCCGGTGACAGGACGAAATTCCGTGGCCAATCTCCTTGAACCGGCTCATTGGCCAGTAACTCCATCTTTCCCTGTTCCGATACCGAAAAAATAGCAATACTATTATGACCACGATTGGAGGCGTACAAAAACTTACCGTTCGAACTTAAATGGATATCCGCGCATTTATTCTCCCCTTTAAAATCGACCGGTAGTGTGCTCTGCTTATCAATCCGTTCAAATTGTCCCGTTGCTGGGTTAATTTTTACCGAAATAACCGTACTGGACAGCTCGTTTATAACAAATGCCATTTTTTTCGATTGATGGAATATCAAATGCCTGGGGCCGTCTCCAGCATCCAATTTTAAGACAGTTTGTGATTGGCCCAATAAGCGTTTATCGGCCGTGATGTTATATGCCACAATTTCATCCATTCCTAGATCAACGGCATATAGATACTCGCCGGATTCAGAGAATTTAACACAATGGGCGTGAGCAGATTTTTGATTCGGATGTGGACCACTACCTGTATGTTTTACGCTTCGAGGAAAGCCTGCCACATTCCCATCTTTATCAAGCGGATACACTACTATACTGCCTGATCCGAAATTGGCCGCAGCAAGGAGGGTTTCAGATGGGTTTAATTCTATATAACACGCCCCGTCTCCTTCGCTCGAGTGTTGGCCTATAACTTTCAAATGGCTTCTGGTATCGTTCCACTCATAAACGGAAACACTTCCCGGTTTAGTCGAATTGGAAGAATAGACCTTGTGTCTGTCTTTCGAAAGATAAAGATATCCTGGATTTTGACTTTCGACCAATAGAGATTTGTTACTTAATGTCCCGGTCTTACGGTCAAAATCCAGTTTATAGATTCCTTTGCTATTGCCACTCGTGGAAGTTCCAATTAAAAGCTCAATATTGGTATTTTGTTCGTTCTGATTTTTAAGTTGAGTTTCGTTCTTTTCAGGCTCTATTCTACATCCTAGAGCCAAAATTAAAATGAAAAATAAAAGGAATTTGTACGGCCCGATCGCGTTATACTTATAATAAATTAATTTCACTTTTAAAAGTTTTTAAATCTGATTTTATCGGCAATATTACCACATCGTTTCCTCCTATTATTCCCCTATCCCCTTTCTTCCTTTATAAGCAAAGTGAAGGGTTGCCATAGAATGCATAAGAAACTGATTTAATTTTTACTTTTCACCCTATTATTTAAAGAAACTCTGTTGCTGGGATGCTTCTTGTGCCAATAGGAAGCCAGAATGGATCCCGTAACGTTCATCAGAGGGCCGAAGACCGCCGGCGCAAGGCCCATGGTGGCAATCTTGCCCAGGGAATCCGCAATGCCCGATGCCAGCCCACCGTTCTGCATACCTACCTCGAGGGCTATGGTACGGGCGTCCTGTTCCGGCATTTTGAACAGTTTAGCGAATCCGTAGCCCAGTCCATAGCCGAACAGGTTATGTACCAGTACCAATAGCATCAGAGTCCCCCCGATATCTAGAAGGCTATCCCTGCCGGCCGCAGTAATAATCGTAATTATGATACCGATGGCCAACATGGATACCACGGGCATGGCCCTGTCGAGCCATTTTGTCTTAAAGAGCCGGTTGAACAACAGCCCGGCACCAATGGGGATAATTATCATCTTGGTAATGCTCCACATCATATCGAGCACGTCTATCTCCACAAATTCCCCGGCCAACAACTTCATCAACAAGGGGGTCAGAAAAGGGGCCAATAGCGTTGCTATGGAGGTAATGGTGATTGAGAGCGCCAAATTGGCATTGGCCAAATAGGCCATTACGTTGGATGCGACCCCGCTGGGCGAACATCCGATCAATACGATGCCCGCCGCGATCTCAGGTGGAAAATCGCTGACCTTGGCCAACGCAAAGCCCACAAAAGGCATAATCAGCAACTGCGCTGCAACGCCTATTACAACTCCCCTTGGGGTCTTGAAGACCGCGGCGAAGTCCTTTAGGCCCATCTGGGTGCCCATACCGAACATGATGATCTGGATCAGCGGAATGATCAAAATGGTCAGCTTAAAATCCCCTACATTTGTGAAAAGTTTCGGATAGTACAGAGCGGCCGATACCCCGGCAAAGATCATGGTGGTAAATACCAGGCCGCTCAAGGTCTTGTATCCACTAAAGCCGAGGGCCAAGGCCGCAAAGAAGACCAAGGTATACGGACCGGAACTACCGATATTTCCCGTAAAGACCATGCCCAGCACAACAAGGAACATCAAAAAGGCGAGTCCCAGGCTCACGGAGTATAGGTTGATTTTCTTCATGGTGTGTCTTTATCGGTTGTCGGAAAAGTTCGTTGAACGGTAGTTCTTTCAAAAAAGGAGCCTTCTGGCTTTACAATTTGTACGCCTGTCTTGCCAAGAGTTGCAGTTTGCCGTTTCGGTTTTGAAAGACCAACACAATTCCAATGTGTACGTCGGCGGGTTCGCCCTTGTTCGTCCCCTTGGCCGAAAGTACGTGCCTAGCTATGGCAGTGTCCCCCGAGATATGAATGCTTTCCTCGGAGGTGTCGAGGGACACAAAATCAAAGGGGCCGTTTATCAGGTCGTCGATAAACTCCTCCCTGTCCTGGACCTTTCCGCTTGAATGTCCGTAACTCAACGTTTCGGACGTCATGTCTTCCAAGCTGCTTTTCTGGGGATCCGCCAAAGCACCGTTCAGGGCCTCGACAGCATTTGCGATTTCGTTTTTCGTCAATGCTGGTATTTCTTCCCTGGTTTCCGTAACAGCTGGTTCAGCTTGTTTGTTTTCCTCTTTACATGCCAAAAAGGAAAGTAAAACCAACGCAAAGACCAGAAGACTAAATTTTTTCATGGGTATGTCGTTTATAAAATGATTTGTTGCCGTTTTATATGTTTTAACTATGGAATATTGGCAAGCTTTTTAAAAGAACCCGGCCGATGATTAATTTTTGATGGAATTAGAGAATCGGTGAAAAGTAGCAATACTATCACCACGTCCGCTTGCTCAATATTTTATCGATCTGTTCCCTGGTCATCTTGCCGAGTTCAGGATGTCTTTCGAGCCACTTCACAAAATCCTCCTTGATCTTGACCGTCCACTGACTGTCTATCTGCCCCGTGGTATACTGTTTGGACTTGATCATTTCGAAACCAAAGATATCCTTCAGGGAAACGAACTCCGCCGTACCGACTACCTGCTCGGCCAGATGGGCGGGAATAAAAAGGACGCCTTCCCTTTTGGCCAGTACCAGGTCACCGGGCAGGACCATCGCCCCACCGATACGTATGGGAGTATTAAGCCCGATTAGTACCTCTTCCTCGAGAAAAGAGGGGTGGAAATCACGTACAAAAGCGTTGAAACCTTCTATCTTACTGATGGCCTCAAGGTCCCTCGCACTGCCATTGAAAACAACCCCATTGCCGGATTTACTTAAAATAGAGGTCGCCAGGGTGGCCCCCATAAGCGTGCCCGCATCTATCTTGCCGAAACTGTCGGCCACATATACATCCCCCGTGGTAAGCTCTTCTATGGGCCAGGAGTTGGTATTGCCCTTTCTGCCTTGGGAATTTATGCCCCTTTCCTTGATGTTCTTCTCCACATCGGGGCGGCTGGGCATGAACATGGCGGTCACCGCACGCCCGACAACAGGCACATCGTTGTGTACCATTTTCCAATTGCCCTCGAACTGGTTGGTATAGCCTTGGTTCTCCAAAACGGTCCATGCGTCGTCGATACCAATTTTCTTGGCCCGCTCCAATAGCTCGTCCGGAATCTTGGGCCTACCGTCATCGAAACGCTCCCCCTTCCATTCCGAGGTCAGAAAAATTAATTCATTCTTGGGGATGGTCTGTGCCATCAAGGCATTTCCATAGCTTAGAAACACAACCGATATAAATAACATTTTGCTATAAATCTTCATTTTCCTATGTATATTAAATGTTAATTTAAAAAAACCATACTTGTTTGTATAACGTATGAGTGGTTGTCCGTGAAATACGACCTGAGTTTTGTGAGCACCAAGAAGATATTTGTAAACATATATTGGTTTCTTATCACATACTGAATAGCAATACATCAATAAAAGCTTGACCCAAAATTAAGTATCCCAATCAGCGGTCGAAGCGAAAATGGTCCTATCAGATGGATGAAGCAATGTTTTTATATGGTCCATGTTGAGCTCAATACCCAATCCTGGTGAATCGGGCACATGGGCATGACCTTGGGTTATGAGCGGCTGACCATCCATGGTATTGACTATTTTAGTCCACTCCGCAATTTCATCTCCTTCCGGGTGGAACTCCAGTACCGCACAATTTTGGGTGGCCGCGGCGCTATGAACATTCGCCATGAATGAAACAGGCGTTCCGGCATAGTGAAGGGCCTGACCGATACCATAATCTTCGGCGTAATCTCCAATTTTCTTGGTCTCAAGTATTCCGCCGGCGGTGGCCAGATCAGGATGTACAATATCTACTGCCTGCAATTCACATAATTTCTGAAATGTTTCCCTGGCGAATATGTTTTCACCTGAAGCAACGGGGGTCTGGATCGCATCGGATACGGCTTTAAGGTGATGGGGCACCTCCCAAGGGGCAGGCTCTTCCATCCAGGCCAATTGCACTGGTTCAAGTTTATTCCCCAACCGAATCATATTATCTACTGAGCGATCTCCGAAATGATCAGCACTAATGGCTATTTCATTTCCGACCGCGCTACGGATCGTTTTCAGATATTCAGCAATCTCATCTATCCCTTTTTGTGAAAGTTTTTGGGACCCTTCGTTATAATACCCCCCCTGTATGCCTTGCACCACCTTGAAACAACGGGTCATCTTCAACCAGGTAAAGCCCTCATTTTCTATACGGTGTTTCACTTTTGAAATAATCATATCGAAATCGGTATCGGCATGTGTATCTGCATATAAACGCACCTTGTTTCGGTATTGGCCGCCCAACAATTGCCAGACTGGTACTCCAAGGGCTTTTCCCGTTAAATCCCATAAGGCCATTTCCACACCACTGACCCCTCCTCCAATCCGGCCATGGCCACCATGCGGCTTAAGCATTTTAAAAATTTTCTCGACGTCACAGGGATTTTTCCCAAGTAAATGTTTTTTTAGTAGTAGCGCATATTTCTTATCCCCGCCGTCACGCACCTCCCCTAAACCATAGATGTCTTGATTGGTATCTATTCGAAGGATGGGACAGGGCCTACCCAAATGTTCTACAATTACATAGCGTAAGTCGGTAATTTTTAGTTTTGAGGGGCTGGAAACCCGACTGACATTGGAGGTGGTAGCGGCCACAACCTTTTCGATAGGAGCGAACATCATCCCCCCGAGCGAGATGCCACCTAGAACGGAATTTTTTAGAAATTTTCGACGATCTTTCATGTTTATATTGGTTTAATCGTTTTTTGTTTGAGGTTTGGTCGGATCGTCGGAGCGGATGGCCAGAATGATCGAATGTTCCTCGTCTTCCTTATTCAGGCTATAGAAACCCACTTCGGTTCCGGCCGCCCAGTAAAAGGCGTCCCCTTCCTGACTAGGGTGACGCTCTTTGTTACCGTACTCGTCCAAACCGGCAATCATGTAGCCACTGCCCTGTAGCACAAAATACACTTCTTCCTGTGCCTTATGGCGATGGGGATTGTTCGTTCCGTGCGGTGCAAAATCCATTATAAACAGACTCTTCATTAATGATGCCGCTGATAATCGGTCACGAGTGCTGGCCGTATCGCCCATGAGCAATTTGTACTGAGTGGACGGACCGTGTGATCCCAAGACCTGCAGCTCCACTTTGTCCGCATTAGCAATCTGTAGCTCATCTTTCGGTTTGTAGCCCTTTTTGTCGCCCAGTTTATACCCCATAAAAAGCACTTTGATCGGCTCATCGTCCATATTGGCAATGCCGTGCTTGACGCCAGCTGGCACATACAAAAAATCACTGGTTTTGAGCGGAATCTCCTGTTGATCGTAGGTAAGGATACCCTTACCTTGGGTCACGTACAGAACATACTCTTCGTTAGCTCGACTGATTACGGCACTTGCCCCTCCGGATTCTACGGTAAGTTCTCCCACCCGGCTTATTCCGTTGAGATACGCCTCATCTTTGTCACCTTCGCCAAAAATCGCTTTGTATTTCGCAGTAGTTGTATCGGCAGTAAGATCTATTGATTCACTATATTCAAGGTTCGGAACATAGCGGGACAGATATAGCTGCTGATCGTGGATATGTGCGTCGGAATCCCTATTTAATTTCAAGGGAGCTGCTGCAGCAAGGGCTTCTATTGGAGCAAGCATGATCCCACCAAGTGAAATCCCTCCAAGTACAGAAGTTTTAATAAATTTTCGGCGATTTTCCATTTCCAATAGGTTTTTCTAATGTTATTTTAATGTTTTACCGTCTCGATACGTCGTCAGTAATCCGATTCTAGTAGCGAAATCAATAATCTTTGTGCCTCACTTCGAAGTTTAATATTTTAAGTCAACTGCATACCAAAGAACTCACTTGACCTTTGCTTATCCTATTAAGATTACCTCCAATAAAAGTTGATTTAAATTTTATCCTGAACATCATTATTTTTGGGTTTTGGCATAGGATGACATCACTTGAAACATTATACCTGGATCGTTGTAAAGTTTCTTCTGTTTCTCCAATTCAGCTTTCATATCTTTTACAACTTGATTGTATTTGTCATTTTGAATTAGATTGTTCATCTCCAACGGGTCATCTACTAAATTATAGAGCTCGTCCGCATTGGGCAGATCCGTCCAATTAACGTATTTCCATTCATCGGTTCTAACCGCTTTCCAGGGCTGAATGCCACCACCATTCTTCTTAACCCCATACCATTCCGGATAAAATTCGAATAGAAGTGCTGGTCTGGGCTCTTCAAGTTTCCCTCCCGCAAAAACGGGAAGGAAAGATCTTCCTTCCGTATATTTAGGAATCGGAAGTCCCGCGAGCGATAGAATGGTGGGTGCAACGTCGATATTTAGTATGGAAACTTCGGAAGTGGAACCTGCCTTTACAAGTGGAGGATATCTCACGAAAAAAGGCACTCTTATAGATTCCTCATAAGGGGCTCGCTTCTCGGTTAAGCCATGTTCACCAAAGAAAAACCCATTGTCACCCGTAAAAATAATCATCGTTTCATCAAGAATACCCTCTTCCTCCAAAGTTTTCAGTATTAATCCAACTCCGTCATCGATATCGACCAACATACGTGAGATATTACGAATGTCCTCATCGGTCGGGGGGGTCATTTTTATGTTCTTCAACGCAGGCTTTCCAACTATTGGGCTATCATCAATATCGCTCAAAATAGGTGAGACATTACGAATGCCTTCATCCGTCGGGGGGGGCAGTTTTGCATTCTTCACCGCCGGCTGTCCTAATATTGGACTATCGGCACTTCTAGCCCTGATAATCGGAACATCTTTATATAAGTTTCTGTTTCTTTCCGACGCAAGAAGATCTTCAGTACCGTAACTTGTATGTACCGATCTGGGCATAAGTACGATATTGAAAGGGCCATCAGAATTCTCTTTTATAAATCTTACGGCTTCGTTGCACGATATATCCGTAGCATGGCCCTTAAACTCTGTCGGGACACCGTCCACATTTACGGTAGGATCCATTTTATACGCCCGATTGGGGCCTGTACAAAACCAGCGGTCAAAACCGGGATGAGGCGTTGTATCAGCGTATCTCCCGGTCTCCCATTTGCCTATGAAACAGGTTTTATACCCAGCAGCCTGTAGTAGCATCGGATATGTGGTCAGCGTTTGATTAAAACCGTACGGGAGTGTGTTTTTGTAGGAGCCATTGGTATGTGCGTATTGACCGGTCAAGATACTTCCCCTACTAGGTCCGCAGATGGGACTTACAACAAAAGAATTCTTCATGAGCATACCTTCCTTAGCAATTCGATCGATATTCGGTGTCCTAACGAAGGGGTGCCCTGTTATTCCAAGCGCATCCCATCGCAATTCATCGACGTCTATAACAATTATATTCGGCCTCCCGGAATCTTGCGCAGATAATCCATGACTAAAAAATGACAGTAAAAAAATTAGGGTGAAAAAGTAGTTCATAGTAATGTTTATTTAAATAATTGTGAGTATCTTTCTAAGTGCCAGCAAGCCATCCTGATTGCATTTTCGAACCTGTCGGAAGGCATTCGGTGAAATTCGGCCAATCATCATCACACCCAGTGAAATTCCTCCAACTAGAATTTTTTTAAATTTTCGTTGATCTGTCATTTTCAATAGGTTTTCTAACGTTTAATTCTACAAAGTCCTTGGCATTTTTCTGTTCATAATCTTTTCCCAACTACTTCCCTAACAAAGTCAACCAATGCTTTGTTACCTGGATTTAATTTCAAGTCCGGCGGCAACTGTCTGGCATACCACACTACCTCATAGTATAAGGAGTTCCCCGGGGAAAGAATCTGGTATCGACCCTGATTTTCGAGTTCCAAATAGGTTTTTTCTTTATTGGCATAGATTTCTACATTTTTTTCCCCGGGTGCCGCCTCGGAGGGGTCGATGATGGGAAATTTTTTAATAAACAAAGTCCCGTTCCTTGCATAAGCCAACCAGCCTTCACTTCCGTCCATAAAAAGTTTTTCGCGAGAATCGGTCGAGCTATCGTAAGGATACCATATGATACCTAAACTGTCCTTAATTTTCAAATAAGGAAGGCCCTTATGGCCGCTAGGGGTATCATTTGGAAAACCCTTTGGAAAGAAAGCTAGCCCTCCCGTGGGCACGCGTGTTACCTCCCACGGGGAAACTTCTTGGGTCTCTTCCAAGATGTTGGTTATCTTATATTCAATGGCTATGGATGAATCTGATGGGATTAGGCTAAACTGTTTTGAAATTGTAAAACCGTTTAAGCTGTCATTCATGCTCTTCAATCTTAAGTTCCGGTTATAATAGGATTCCAAGTCATAGGCCGATGCATCAAGTACCTTATGCCCGGACCATTTTCCTTGAGGACCAAGCCAAAGCGTCGAACCATAGGAATTGGGATGCAATTCTTTCGATCCTAGAATCTCAGTCCCGTTCAACTTAACGGAAACTACCCTAGCACCTATATTGCCATCGACTACCATTTCCATGTCCCCGCATTGGAGCATATATGTTCCATTTTTTCCGGAGACCCCTTTTGTTTGTCCTGTTACTGACAGACACCCTATCATTAAAATCATAGCTATTAGAATGGACCGTGTGGACATAATATTGAATGTATCAAATTGAAATCGACCGTATTATCCTAGATAAAATCTTAAGGCAATGAAAATGCTATGTAATTGCCCCCGGGTTTGAGACCGTACCTAACACCCCCTGCCGCAATGACAACGTATTGCTTGCCGTCCAGCATATAGGTAATAGGGGTTGCAAATGCACCGGCAGACAACTGGTATTCCCAAACCACCTTACCAGTCTTCCTGTCAAATGCCCTTATCTTTTCATCCTGTGTCCCCGAAATGAAAACAAGCCCCCCGGCCGTTACTAAAGGTCCGCCCGCATTTGGGGTTCCGGTTATGGGAACGCCCTGCTCAGTAAGTTCCTTGTACTCCCCCAATGGTACCCGCCATAAATACTCCCCGGTATTCAAATCCACTGCGTTGAGCGTGCCCCAAGGGGGCCTGATGCCTGGATAGCCATTAGAATCTCTGACCTTCCCCCCGCCGCCTCTATTATAAGGTGGCATATAAGGAAAATCCTCGCCCTTTGCAGCTATAACTTCCGTATTACTATGCTCGTCGTCGGTAGCGTTGTAGTTCTCCTTCTGTCCACTTATAAATTTTATTATGGCATTACGGTCCTTTTCTGAAATATTGGGAAAAGCGGGCATTCGTCCGCGTCCGTTCTTTAAGATATCCCGTATGTATTCATTGGAAAACCTCTCATCGGTATCGGCCAAACTGGGGAACATGGCACCGTCGCCTTTCAGGTCCTCACCGTGGCAGGCCGCACAATGGGCAATGTATAGGGAGTTCCCATAAGAAGTGCTTTTTTTCAATTTTTCCGCAACATTGACCATTTTCATCTCCCACGGCTCTTCGCTCACGTTCTGGTAAAGGATACCGTCGGGATCAGCCGCACTGCCTCCCCATTCGGCGCCCCCGCTGACACCGATATACCATGAACCCTGCTCGCTGGGCGGGATGAACTTAGATCCATGCCGGGTCTTCAGGAACCTTTCCTTCATATCTTTATGTGCCTCGGGGAAATATGTGGAATCGGGCAGGTCGGCCTCTGTAATGACCTGACGTGTGACCAGCGGAAGCGGCTTTACCGGGTACTTCTGTGTGGGATAGGGGTGTTCGCCCGGAAGCCCGTCCGTGCGCACGGGCCGCTCCTCGACTGGGAACAATGAGACCCCGGTTTCCCTGTCCAGCAAATAAACAAGGCCGTCCTTGGTGGTCTGTGCAACCGCATCCACCATTCTGCCTTTATGCTCGACGGTCACCAAATTGGGTGGGTTGGGGATATCCAGATCCCAAAGGTCATGATGTACGGTTTGGTAATGCCATTTCAGTTTTCCAGATGTTGCATCCAACGCCAGGATGCAATTGGCGAATAGGTTGGCCCCTTTTCGATCACCTCCATAAAAATCCACGGAAGGTGAGCCGGTGCCAAGGTAAACCGTACCACGCTTTTCATCAAGTACTATTCCCGACCAGCTATTGGCCCCACCAAACTTTTTATAGGCATCCTCGGGCCAAGTCTCATACCCATCCTCCCCAGGAAGCGGGATAGTATGAAAAACCCACAGAAGCTTACCCGTATGGACGTCAAAGCCTCGGATACTGCCCGATAGGGCGTCACCGGATTCCGAAACCCTATTGCCCGTTATAAAAATATCCTTATAAACGATTCCCGGACTGGTAGCCGTAACCACGTGATTCCTTACATCAAACATGTCGTTTTCTAAGCCAAGATAAAAATCGACCTTTCCATTGTTACCGAACTCCTCAACTGGTTTACCGGTCATGGCATTGATTTCTATTAATCGATTTCCGGCAACGAATAAAATTCGCTTATCCTCTCCGTTTTGCCAAAAACAAACTCCTCTATTTTGACCTCTGTATCCTTGATTATCTTCTTCAGGATTGTATCTCCAAAGTTCTTTTCCCGATTTAGCATTCAGGGCGAACACCTGAATATTTGGGGTAGTTCCGTAAAGAATGCTGTCAATCATTATGGGTTGACATTGGATTTCCTTTGGTCTTTCATCTAGCTCTAGAGTATCGGAAGCGTCATAGGTCCAAGCAACCTTCAGTCGATTTACATTATCCGTTTTTATCTGTTCCAGTTTGGAATATCGGTTACCGGCTTTATTTCCTCCGTACACGGGCCAATCCACGTTTTGATTAGCATCGGGAAAATCGTTACAACCTGTCAAAATTGAAATAGCTAGGACCAATAACTTTGGGAAACAAATTATCTTAGCATCTATTCGGCTCATTTTATCTTTTCTAACTTCGGACATAATCGATTAACTACACTTACCCATGTATTTGCAAGGACAATGGTTTTGGATATTTGAAGGTCAAAGGTGAAACGAAAAAGGTTTATGTTCAAAGCTGTTTACTATCGTTGTTGCGGCCCGCCTTTGCACCGATGCCGTGTGCCCTTGCTCCCATCCTTGGGACAGCATCAACCTTCATTGTCGCAACACTCAATATCCCTCATTTTGCTCAAGCCCATTGATCAGATCCACCTCTGTCTGCGGCTTTGGAAGCAATCTATTATGTTCCTTCACATTCGGATATAAATCTATGTTGGCGGAGACTACCATCTCTTTACGAACCAAATCGAACCAGCGCTTGACCTCAAATGCAAATTCCCATTTTCGTTCATTGATAACCGCTTCATCAAATGCCTGTTGTGCCATTCCGGGCAATAGATCCGGATAAACCGACTGGTCGTATCCCGATGCCCGTCTTCGCACCATATTGAGTGCATCCAGAGCGTCTTGCGAAGGCATCCCTTCTGCCATATTTGATGCCTCAGCGTAAATGAGCAATGCCTCGGCGTAACGGTTGACGACAAAAAAACCTTCTCCCGCCGAGCCGTTCACAAGACCCTGGTCGCGACTTGCGGCCACCCCACCATCCCTGTATTTAGCAATCACTGGTTTGCCTTGTGCAGATTCTTCCCAAGTAGTATTTGCTTCATCTGCAAAGACGGTCCAAAAAGTAGCATCCTTTCTTGGTCCTTCCGGGAAAGAATAAAAAAACCTTGCTTCGGACAACACTGTATTAAAACCACCTTCCTCTCCCGGCCTCATGGATTGATGGACAGGCGAGGTTGCACCTGCACCGTTGAATGGGCTGCCGTAAAACGCAAAAATAAATTCAGTATTGGTAGTTTTATTGGCAACAAGCCACAAGTCAAGGAATTCATCTTCCAATGAGTATATTCCAGAATCTATCACCTTTTTTGCCATATCCCTGGCCAAAGTATACTTCGAGGAATCTTTAAGTGGCCATCCGGCCATGTTCAAATAAACCTCGGCCAACATTATTTGTGCCGCACCTTTAGTAGGCCTCCCCCGATCTTCAAAAGTTAATGGAAGGTTGCTCTCGGCGTAAGTCAGGTCATCAACGATTACTTCATAAATCGCGGCAACAGATGATTGTCCTACATTGGCCGCATCGAGCTGATTTTCAAACGTAATTATCGGAACCTCGCCCCACCATCGGGTCAGGTAGAAGTAGGATAACGCCCGAATATATCTGGCCTGTCCCTCATAGCTCCTCTTATTGGTATCGCTTACTTCGGTCGCACCATCAATATTGGCGATAAGGCTGTTACATACATTAATGCTATTATACAATGCAATCCACATATTCCTGGCAAAATTATTATTTACCGTAGGCTGGAATGTATCGAACTCGTTCAAACTAGGAGCCGCCGCCCTCGAAGAGGTATCCTCCGCTCCTGCCGAAATAATATGGGGAGGTACATTTGAGAAGTTACCGTAACCCCCGAACAAGGCTCTTAACGACCCATTTATGGCCGCTTCAAAATCGGAATCTGTTTTGTAAAAATTAGAGGGCGCTACAACGCTCACTGGATTTTCTTCTAAAACATCCGTGCAGCCAATTATGCAACCGACCATAAATAATACTAAACTATATCTTGTATAAACTATAAATCTTTTCATGTCTTATTTTTTATAAACTTAAATTTAATCCGATCGAATAGGCTTTCTGACTTGGGTAGGGAGCATTGTCGATACCGCCAAAAGCATCGACGTTCGTACTAGCTTCCGGGTCATAGCCCGAATAATCCGTAAATGTAATGAGATTGATTCCGCTGAGAAATATTCGCGCCGAATTGATATTTAGTCTCTTTAACAAGTCCTGTGGAAACATATAGCTAAGCGTTATGTTCTTGAAACGTAAATAGGATGCATCTTCTAGCCACCTACTCGTCTGGAGTTGTTCATAGTTATTGGATCCTAAGAAAGATGGAACATCGGTATTTTGATTCTCCGGTGTCCACCTGTTCAATATCCGGCTGTCGGTCGCGTCGGAATCTGAAGAAGCCCGTTCGGTCCTTACCCTGGTAAGGTTGTATAATTTATTGCCAATAGACCCCTGAAGTAATACGTTCAGACTTAAATTCTTGTAGCTAAAAGTATTGCTCCAACCATAGGTGGCTTTTGGCAGAGTAGTACCCATATTGGCAATATCGTCATTATCGATTTGACCATCATTGTTTTGGTCAATATACTTCGGAGCACCGGGAAAAGCCCCGAATGTATCTGCTTCCGTCGCTTCATCGGTTCTCCATACTCCATCTTGTATATACCCACGAAGCAAACCTATAGGTTGCCCTACTTCAAGGAACACAGTGTTGCCAAAATTGGGGAAACCTACCGATCCCAAGGTAACTTCATTGTCTCCGGCAAGTGCCAAGACCTTATTTTCGTTCACCGCGAAATTTGCATTGGTATTCCATGAGAAATTACCCGTAATCGGATCTCCTCCTAGATTAATTTCAAAGCCCCTGTTTTGAACCTCGCCTATGTTTCTCAAAAGACTTCCAAAACCTGATGTTCGCGGAAGTGGTATTTGCAACAACAGATCTTTGGTGACCTTGTTATAGAAATCAAAAGTGAACTGCAGTCTATTTTTGAACATTGCCAGATCAAGACCTATATTTAATTGATCGGTTTTCTCCCATCTTAAATCCGGATTGCCCAGCTCACCGAGACCGACACCAGTCGAATAAGTGGATCCGTCAATTGCATAGCCCTGATTTGAATCGAACCTGGCCAGTGATGAATAGGGGGATACGGCCTGACTTCCTGTTATACCATAGCTTGCCCGTATCTTAAAATCATTAATTTTGGAAAACTGCTCCATGAAGGCTTCATTGGACAGTCGCCATGCGAATGCAGCTGAGGGGAAAAGGCCCCATTTATTATCACGTCCGAATACCGAAGCACCGTCGTATCTTGTGGTCAAGGTCAATAGATATCTATCCTTAAAACCATAATTGATCCTTCCGACAAACGATTGAATATCCTTACGGGTTCGGTTTGATTGAGGTATTTGAGGAAAACTCCCTAATGCCAAGTTGTTATAGGTAAACGCATCCGAAGCAAAACCTTCGGCCCCAGTAAAGGAACTGTTAAGGTCTTCTCGTTGTTGTTCGTAAACCGCGGTAACATCCAAAGAGTGGACTTCCGAAAAGGTCTTATTATAATTAAGCTGATTCGTATTCTGTAATACCGTAAACCTGCTATTGGTAATCGATGCTCTGGACTGACTTGCTCCACCTTCCGGCTTAGTATTCCGATAAAAGCTGTTTTCGTTATGAATGGAACGGTAACCAAAAATCACTTTGGCGGAAAGGTTCTTTGACAGCTTGTAATCTACAGATGTATTAAGCGTTTGGTTATTTGCTATATTATCATTGATAGGCTCCACAGCTAAAGCCAATGGATTTCTGAGCTGGGGAGGGCCATACTGACCGGAAGGTTGAGAATATGAACCATCCGGATTGTAAACGGGAAGTGTAGGTGCATAAACCTGTGCCGCATGCGTAGGTGCGGCATCTTGGGAACCTCCGCTGATATTCGGGTTATCCTCAGATCTAAAAAGAAATAAGTTAACCCCCACCTTCAAGCGGTCATTTATCTGAACTTGTGTGTTTGCCCTGAACGAAAACCTCTCGTAAGAAGAGCCTTTCATTATACCTTCATTATTAAGGTAATTACCGGCCAAATAAAGGGTTGACTTCTCAGTTCCTCCCGATACACTTAGTTGATGACTCTGCTGAAGTGCCGGCCTGAATATTTCATCCTGCCAATCGGTTCCTCCATTTCTTCCAAATCCTTCGATATCTTCCATAGTAAAAGGCAAAGCAACATCTAAAGCCGCACGGCGTGCGTTCACGGTTTCCGCGTATTCAACAGCATTGAGCAAGTCTATTTTCTTTCGTATGGTCTGATAGCTCATGAAAGTGTCATAACCTATAATAAACTTACTGTCTGAACGCCCCGTTTTCGTTGTGACAAGTACAACGCCATTGGCACCTCTGGAGCCATAAATAGCGGTAGATGCGGCATCTTTGAGCACTTGGATATCGGCAATGTCATTGGGATTTATCGTATTGAGGTTGCCGCCGACAAAGCCATCAACTACTACCAAGGGATCGTTTGAACCATTTACGGAGTTACTTCCACGGATCCTTATATTTATATTCCCATTGGGTGATGCCGAACTATTTTGAACGGCAAGGCCTGGTGATCTTCCCTGTAATACTTCGTCCACTCTTCCGGAAGGTTGATCTTCGATATCCTTGGTGGAAACTGAACTAGTAGCTCCAGTCAAGTCACTTCTTTTGACCGTACCGTAGCCAACAACGACAACTTCATCCAACTTGGCCGAATCCTCCGATAGCGTTATTTGTATTTCAGATTTACCCTCGACCGCGACTTCCTTGGTAGCAAAACCGATATAGGACACCACCAATATGGCATTTTCATTATCTGTGGAAATGGAAAAATTGCCATCAAAATCAGCGGTTACTCCATTGGCAGTGCCTTTTTCGATAATATTGGCACCAGGTAGTGGCGTGCCCTGTTCATCCGTGACCGTTCCCTCTATCTCTCTTTCTTGAAATTTATGGGAGGTCGTTTTCCCTTGTGTCAGGACAATCTGATTTTCATTTATTTTAAAATCAAAATTGGCCTTTACCGCTAATTCGTTCATTACCTCCCTTACGTTTTCTCCATTTATGTTCAAGGAAATCTTTTGCTTATCGTCAATTTCTTTGACATTGTAAAAGAACCGATAGCCCGTTTGGGAGGTGATTTCGTTCAGAATACGTTTAAGAGGGACATTGTCGTATTCAAATTCCATTTTCTTTTGCGACATGAGGGAATTCGCCGACAACTGAAAAAGCATAAAGCAAGCCGTAAGAAGACAGAACTTCATTTTAAAATTCAATTTTTTGACGTGCTCTTTTTTAAGAACGACGTGCTCATCATTTTTTTCCATAATTTTTGGTGTCTTTGATTGTTGGAAATAGTTATTATTAATGGGCAATCGGAAAAGGGGAGGGCTCCAACCTTCCCTTTCTTTTTTATTTCGTTATAGTGATCACATTTTGGTTTATTTCATAGCTGAAAGGCGTACTCAAGGCAATCGTTTTAAGAACGGATTCAATATCCTCGTCCATGAACTCCCCCTTGTAGATTTCATCGTTCAGACTTTCGGCCTTGTTCACGAATTTTACGGAATATTTTCTTTCGAGCCTGACCAGTATTTCAGGAAAATTTAGATTGTCGATGACCAAACGGTCCTGCAGCCAGGCCGTATAGATATCCGTATCGACCTTTGCCTTGGTGAAACTGTTGCCGAATTTGTCATAATTTGCCTGAAAGCTTGGAATCAACCTGATGCCGTTTTCCGGAATCCTGGTTTCATAAACGCCGACCGACCCCTCTACTAAGGTCGTTGCTATATGATCGTCGGTCTCATAGGAGGAAATATTGAACTTGGTGCCCAGTACCTTCACATCTACCTCCTGGGTATTCACAATGAACGGCCTGTCACTGTTTTTGGCAACGTCAAAAAAGGCCTCCCCTTCCAAATATACCATCCTGTTTTTATCGGCATCCACGAAACCTTGTGGAAAACGAAGTTTTGATCCTGCATTTAGCCATACCAGCGTACCGTCCGAAAGCTTTAACCTGAAAATCTGTCCATATGGAATATAGACCTCATTGTAAATCGGGGTGTTCCCTGCCAATTCCTTGGCCCCATCGAATGTAAGGGAATTTCCACCTTTGGTCGCTACAATAGTTCCATCCGCATCCATTACGGTTTCGTTGCCCTCGGAATTCAGGACCTTGGTCGTTCCGTCGGCCAACTTGATCACAATATCATTGCCAACGGGCGCATCTTTATCGTTTTCAACAACGGTTACGGAACTTCCGGAACTCTTGGGAAATAGTTGCCGTTTTGCCAAAACCCCGATAGAAAACAAAATAACGAGTACTGCCGCGTATTTCAATATCGTACGGAATGGCTCTGGGGCTTTCTTTTTTGATTTCAGGGTTTCGGAAAATCTTCGGTATGCCAAATCGGCATCAAAGTCGGCCGGTATTCTTCGATTCGATTCCTTGAGACGGCTCTTAAAGAAAGACATGTTGGCCTCGTTTTCCAGGACCCATCGCTCCAAGACTTCGCGTTCTTCGGATGATATGGACCCGTCAATAAATTTATCGATCAACAAATGGTACTGTGACATTCTGTGTTCCCTTTAACTTAAAGATGCAATAATCACAAAAAACCCCTATGTATTTTTAATTTTTCTTAGATTTGATTTATAACCGATTCAATATGAACGAACAAAAATTGATCAGAAAATTGCGAAAAGGCAAGGAGAAGGCCTATCGGTATTTGTTTTCGGAATACTATGATTGGCTTTGTAACTACGTTTTCAGTTTATGTAACGATCGTTCCTTGGCCGAGGATATCGTTCAGGATGCCATTGTTGCCCTATGGGAAAAAAGAAAGGTAATAATTATTACCACATCGCTTAAGAATTACCTTTTCAAGACATGCCATAACCAATTTTTACAGCATGTTCGAAGTCAAAAAATAAAATTCGATACCTTGGATAAAATAAGATGGGACGTTGTTTCAGAGGCAACGTTGGAGGACGATCTTTATGATTTTAGAATGGAAAAGTTGAAGAGGTTGATAGATGGGTTGCCCCCCCGGTGCAGGGAAATATTCGTTCAGAACAAGTTGGAGGAAAAAAAGTATAAAGAAATCGCCCTGGAGATGGGAATATCGGTGAAGACCGTTGAAAACCAAATGTCAAAGGCACTCCATTTTTTAAGGGCGAACGCCACTACGTTTATGTTGTAAAACATAACATTTCTCTAATTTGTATAGTATTGTCGGTGGTAATAATAGCCCTATAGGCTGGTATGGGGTATCTTCGGAAAACCGTTGACACAATGATTAGGGATTGGATAGGGGTTATACATAATGACATTAGTGCCTTAAGAACGTTCCCGGGGCCGTCTCTAAATTTCATTGGTATTCTTAAACCCACCTTTATCTATATTTTGCCCCTAAAATAAAATTAGCTTTTTTCGAATACTAACGAGGGAGGTTAAAACGTACTTTCTAAGGCACAGCAGAGCAAACCTAAAACTGGCCGATGTTCAAGAAAAAATCTTAGCACTGAAGAAAAAATTAGGGATATTCAGGAGTAAGGCTTTATTTCTATAAAATTTGAAGGCAGCGCCGTTCGGTCCGATAGGTCGAACGGCGCTTTTGCTTCCTATCGCTTCTTTCCGGGTATTTTTTGCCTATAAAGTCCGGATTCCGGAGCGTTCCGGTGACGATGGGAGATAGGTATCCCTTGTCTCTTTTGCTATTATGTTCTCAGGCCGCCCTTTGCAGCCGTTCCACCGCCATGCGCCTGCCTATCTCAAGGGCGTTTGCAGTGTGTATGCCGAAGAATATCCAAAGTATCTCTGTGGCCTTGGTCCGGGCCCTTATCCTCCCGGGGCCGTAATGCTCCTTGTCGTTGCCGAAGCTGCCCTCCAGGCGGCTGGCCCTTTCCTTCGTTATGGCCCCCGCCAGTTTTTTCCGCTGTTTTTCGTGTTTGCCGGCCCTTCCCTTCCGCTTGAAGTCGGTACGGATGCCGTTTCCGGTGGCGAACCTCCGGTTCCTGTTGGTGGCGTATATGGCATCGCCCCCGGCGATCTTGACCTTGGTCCTTGTCAGGCCCTGTACGTCCAGAACGGTCTTTCGGAACCGTATGCCCTCGTGGAAGGCGTCGAAGGAAAGGTGCTCGATGAACCCGATGCCGTCGAGCTGGAACTTGTGTACCTTGGCACCGAACTCCACCGGCTTTTTCTCCTTGCCCCTTACAATGGGCCTGACGTAGGGCCTGTCCAGGCTGACGATGCGGCCCACGGGGCGCACGCCTTTGTGGAACAGGGCATCCTGTTGTTCCCGTGCCTTTTTGGCCGCGGCCCTGCGAACATATTGGTCCGCGGTAAAGGAAAGCCCGTGCTCTTTCTCCATGCCGTCCAGTTCCAGGGAGAACTTTTCGGTCAACAGCAGCAGTGCCCTTGTCAACGCCCGGCGTTTCTTCTTGGTCTTCCTTTTCATCTTGCTGTAGGATACGTAGCGCCTTTTCCACTTCAGGTACCTGCTGCGGGGCATGGCGGTCCTCTTTTCCCTGCATACCTTTTTGAGCAACCGGTGCAGCCAGTCGGTACATTCCCAGAGCAGTTTCACGTTGGTGGGGTACCGCATATGGCTCTCGTAGCAGGTCGCGTCCATGGTGACGGCGTTCCTGCCCTCCATGTGCGGCGACCAGTGGCCGTAGAGGGCCTTCTGCAGATCGCCGATGTCGAGCTTCCCCGCCAGTTCCGAGCGGATCTCGCTCACTATCTTGAAATTGTCCAGGCGGTCGGTCCCGATGTAGATGCCGCAGAAGAACTGCCAGTCCAGGTTGCCGTTGAGCCCCTCGACCAGTTTCCTGTCCGAACAGCCCGAATAATGTTTGAGGAACATCAGGGCCACCTTGCCCCGGGGGGAGAAGATGGCCCTCGGGCCTTTTTTCGCCTCCTTCAGGCCGAGGGCCGTGACCGTATCCTCCCAGGGGACCGCCCCGTAGATCTTTCCCAGGTCCGATTCCAGGAACCGGTCGAAGAAGGCCCCGAACTGTTCCTGTTGGGACGAAAAAGAAAAACTGTGCTGGAAATCTCGGATTCTTCGTATCTTGGACATAGAGTTTTTGATATAGAACCCCGTTTTTCGAGCTTAGAACTCATTTTCGGGGTTTTGTTTACTCTAAGATACGGATTATTTAACTGATAATCAAGTGGTTAATTAACTTCTGAATGTCCCAAATTAAGTCAGACCGCACTTAAACGGGACATCCTAAAAAGGCGATAGCTGTTTTCTTCGAGAGTAGTCCTTAACCTATACCTATTTCAGCTCATTTAGATTTACACTGCGGTGTTTTTTGGTAAGCAGATGGATAATTGTCAATGCGAACAAATAGGTAAACCCGCAGACCGTGAACAATATATTGTATCCTGCTTCCAAATTTCCAAGTTCTTTGTACCTGTCCAACAGTACCCCGACAAGGATAGGAAATAAAATTCCCCCAACGGCACCTGCCATGCCCCCGATACCGACCACCGAACTTACCACTTCCTTGGGAAACATGTCCGAAGCCATGGTAAAGACGTTGGTTGCCCATGCCTGGTGCACTGCCACCGCCACACTGATAAGTGCTACGGCCATCCATACATCGGTAGCGAACTGTGCAAGGATAATGGATATCTCGAGCAAAGCGAACAATAATAATGCATATTTTCTAGCTTTTAAAACGGGCATTCCACGTTCGATCAACCAAGAGGAGAAGTATCCCCCCCCGATACTCCCAACCGTTGTAGCCCCATAAACGATCATCAGTTCAACGCTCGGCTTTGTAAGGTCCAGGCTAAATGTAGAGGCAAAATAAGAAGGCAGCCAAAATAAAAAGAACCAAAAAATAGGATCGATCAATCCTTTTCCGACAATAAAGGCCCAGGTCTGTTTGAAAGTAAACAACTTTTTCCATTTAACATCAATTTTTTGTTCATCCGAATTTTCCTCATCCTGTCCCTCTGTGATATATTTATATTCCTGAACCGTTAATCGTTTCTGCTTTGCGGGTATATCATAAAGAAACAACCAGAATATCAACCATATAAAACCAAATGAACCGGTAATCCAAAAAACTTCGTGCCAGCCATAATTGGTCAATATCCAAGGGGTTACCAGCAGTGCGACCACAACACCGATACTGGTCCCCGAATTAAAAATACCCGTTGCCAGCGCACGCTCCTTTTTGGGAAACCATTCCGATACCGCCTTCATGGCCGCCGGGAAATTCCCGGCCTCTCCCAAGGCCAGGCCGACCCGCGCCATACTGAAACCAAATACGCTTCTTACTACGGCATGGAGCATGCCTGCCACACTCCAAACGGTTATGCTTATCGAATAGCCCAACTTGGTCCCCCACTTGTCGATCAGCCACCCAAAGGATATGAGGCCGATGGCATAAGCTGCCGTAAAGGCCATTATTATATAGGCATAATCGGTTTCGGTCCAGTTAAATTCCTTTTCAAGAACGGGTTT
>NZ_FNAO01000020.1 GCF_900101815.1 Pricia antarctica | reverse complement strand
AAAAAGCTGAGGCAAAGTACGGTGGAGCCCGTGTTCGGCAGCCTGACACAGTTCTACGGCCTACGGAAAATAGGCGTACTGGGCAAGGCCGGTGCGCACAAGGTCATGCTCATGGCCGCGATCGCCTTCAACCTTAAAAAGTACCTCAAGAAAGGGGGAGGGAAACCCTCTATTCGCATTTTAAAGACCATAATGGAGGCATTCCAAGGCTACCTGACAACCCATTACCGGCAAATCCGACCAAGACCGGTTCTCCTAAGGGCTCTGTAAAACAGCCGCCTTGGATCAATCTCTTTTACGTAGACCACTTCTGCAACGGCCACGTTCGTTTATGGGACAATTTAAAAATTGACAATATGAGGTAGATTGAGCTGGATTGTACGTGTCTTCGAGCTCAGTTCTTTATTACTTTCAGTTTTTTTTTGCCCAATCTTATCAGACCGAATTAGGGTGTACTTGCTCGGATGCTTACCTATAGAACGCCCGAAGAAACTTCCCATAGTGCTAAGCGGAGAAGAAATAAGACTACTAGTAAAAATCACACCTTCTAATGTGGCTTTGGCTAGCCCCCTAAGGGGGTGACTATAGCAAGTGCTTTCAAACCATCAAGTTTGCCTTCTTACTCAAAACAGAACGCAACAGGGTCAAGGAGTACGCAATATAGGCAAAGCCGTTAGGACATTACCACCTGCAAAGCAGGTGGATTTTCAAGGCGAATTAAAAACATCCAGGCTACATAAGCACCGCTTACTATTGGCGCTGCTTTATGGTTGTGGCCTTCGCAACCTGCATATCAAAGATGTGGACATGGATAGTAAACAGCTCCATATCCGCCGGGGCAAAGGTCGTAAAGACCGCTATGTTCCCCTGTGGGATCTGCTTATTCGTGGTAAACGGATCTCCCTAAGCTTCAATAGCTGCCGTAATCGGCAATGTCCACAAGGTCAAGAACACAAGCACAAAGCATCGGTACGGGCGCGCGAGTCGGAACTGCTAAATGTGCCTTATTTTCACGTAGTATTTACCCCCTCCGTACATGCTGAACCAATTGTGCCAATATGCTCCAAAAGATTTGTCCGATATTTTATTTAAGACAGCATAGGGCGTTCCGTACTACAGGCTTTTGAAGCCTATCCAAAGTTTCGTCGGTTGATATTCATAAATATTGGTATGTGGTCGTTAACCATAAGCTATTCCTAAAATATGTAGGGCCTTACTTATTTTTTGGTATCCGCAGAAATAGCTAGAAAAAATTTTACTTCCGTAAACAAAGAAGCGTAGAGTAATCTCTCACCCATTCTAACAAAACTCCACGTCCATCATCGGCAAGTTTCTCCGATAGCCTGCTCCTCGGTATACTCTTCAGCGATTAAAATCACAAACTAATCGAATAAGATCTTGTATTCTATGAGTTTAGCAGAAGTCAAGTTAATTTTGTACTATCTATCGACCCCAGGTCAGTAGGTGTATTGAACCAAATCTCACATAACCTATGATGCAATTCTATTCCCGACGGAGTCCGCTCCCCTGTTTGATTCTAACCTTGATTTTCACAGCCTTTTCGTACGCACAAATTTCTAGTTCGAAAGGACTAAATGGTGTCAATATCGAAAATCCAACTTCATTAGTTTTGGTCCCAACCCCACAGTGTACGTTTCCCAGCAAGACCGTACCCATTTTGAATATACCGTTGAGCGTATCAATGCCGATACTGGAAAGGGCCCCTATACCGCTGCCGATACCAAGGTACTTTCAGTAATAAAGACTGGGGTGCCGAATTACAACGATGACGTTAATGGTTTCGAGGTCGCAGTTGAAGATCTCAGTAACATTTTTTCATTCAAATGTACCAAGGACCGAATGTTGTAGCGAGCATAGTCCAAGAATTTAAGGCGACCTGGGATTTTTGAATGTCACCGAAGTTGCGGCCGCCAACCTGGCATTTTCCGAAAGCCCCAATTTACCTATAGCGCATTCGGGTGAGAATTCTCCCATTACAGTCCCACTGCGGCCTAATTTGAAGGAAGATGTTGTACCTAAAAATTTGACATTTAAAAAGTTCAGTCGTTTTACTGTTCGAAGACTGCAAAATCATATATAATAATCGCCAAAGGGCATTAAAACTCATTGAATGAAAAACATTGTGATAATTGGGGCTTCAGGCCACGGGAGCGTGGTTCTGGACTGTATCGAAAAGGAAGGTAAATACAACGTGTTAGGATTCGTGGATTCCTTCAAGGAAAAAGGAACAAAACAAAACGGATACGAAATATTGGGAACCGAGAACGATCTTCTGTATTTGATGGAAATGTTCAATATATACGGCGGTATTGTTGCCATTGGTGACAATTGGACCAGAAAAAGCGTTGTGGATAGGATTTCTGAGATAGTTCCGAACTTTAATTTTATCACCTCTATTCATCCGAGTGCCATAATCGGCAAGGATGTGCAAATCGGAATGGGTACCATAATCATGCCCGGTGCCATTGTAAATGCCAATTCGGAAGTTAGGGGTTTCTGTATTCTAAACACCAATGCATCCCTTGGGCACGATGGGGTTATGGATGACTTTTCCAGTATGGCATCGGGCGTCCGTGCAGGGGGAAACTTTCACTTGGGAAAATATTCCGTGGTATGCATGGGGGTCATTATTATAGAAAATGTAAGAATCAAGGAGCAGACAGTAATTGGTGCCGGTTCCCTGGTCATAAAAGATGTCGGGGGATATGTGGTCGCCTATGGATCTCCGGCCCTTATCGTAAGAAAAAGGAAGGCCGGTGATAAGTACCTCAGCGGCAACAGGAACAAAACTTCCGTCTTGCCACTTATGGCCAATACCATAACAGATTGTCCCGCCAGACTCCAAGAACCATACCGTTAGGGGAACTGCAATCGGCTACTCCATCAATTTTAATCATCGATTAATAGTTACCCTCTTTTCACCCTTAAGATACCTATAAAACCTTGTTGCAAGGCAATACATTCTAACCATTTTGTAAAAGGAAGATTATGAAATCAGTACCATTATTACTTTTGATGTTATGCATGGCAAGTGCGAGGATGTGGGCACAAAATGCACATACCCATGCCAATGCAGCTTCTATTGAAAATGAGGCCAATACAGTAACAGGTTGGTCGGGCGGAGCCGTAATTTCTTCGGATGCCTCAGAGTCACAACTTGGAAGTTCTTCTATAAAAGCAGTTTCAACCGCTTCGAACGGTCGTACTTTGACGTATACCTACAATGCGCAGATCGGGGTGCAATATACCATTCGCATTTGGGCAAAAGAAGGGCCACAGGTTTCCAATCCCGCAGCTCCAGCTTTTGCCGTGTGGTCCGGAATGACCGGGTTTTCGACCACTTTGATCAATGGAACCGATTGGGCGGAGTATGTGTTCAATGTTACGGCTACCTCGACTTCTCCTCTGATAAGAATTTATACGAGCAACGCAGCCACAAGTTCTACGGCAGGCAATACCATCTACATCGATAACGTATCCATAATGGCAGTGGACTCCGAGCCGCCGAGCGCGGTCACGACCCTGGCGGCCACTGGCACGACCACCACCGGAACGCAGCTCTCCTGGTCGGCCTCCACCGACAATATCGGTGTCACCGGCTACCGAGTGTTTCGGAACGGGACGCAAATAGGGACTCCGGTGGGCACTGCCTATACGGTCACCGGTCTTACCCAGAGCACCTCATACGCATTCACAGTAAGTGCGGTCGACGCCGCGGGCAACGTATCCGCCGCCGGTAATACGGTCAACGTCACCACCCCACAGGGCACGGACTCCGTGCCGCCGAGCGCGGTCACGACGCTGGCGGCCACTGGCACGACCGCCACGGGAACGCAGCTCTCCTGGTCTGCCTCCACCGACAATATCGGTGTCACCGGCTACCGAGTGTTTCGGAACGGGACGCAAATAGGGACTCCGGTGGGCACTGCCTATACGGTCACCGGTCTTACCCAGAGCACCTCATACGCATTCACAGTAAGTGCGGTCGACGCCGCGGGCAACGTATCCGCCGCCGGTAATACGGTCAACGTCATCACCCAAGAATCTGGCGGAATAGTAGATTACACTTCCCAAAATGCAAATTTGGACTCGGTCGATTGGCAAGCCAGAAATGTATTCGCCGCCCAAACGATGGGTATAGGGACTACCGATACGCAAGGTTATGCATTGGCCGTCGCCGGAGATGTTGTGGCCGAGAGCGTCAAAATAGCATTACAGACGAATTGGCCCGATTTTGTGTTCGAAAAAGAGTATGCCCTGCCTTCCCTATATGAAGTGGAGAGGCATATAAGGGAAAAAGGCCATTTATCAGGTCTTCCCAGCGCAGATGAAGTCAAGGCGAACGGTATCGATCTAGGGGAAATGAATGCCCTGCTGTTACAGAAAATCGAGGAGCTGACCCTATATCTTATGCAACAGGACAAAAAAATAAGGCAACTTGAAAAGAAGGGCGAAAGGATCGGACCGGCTAAGAAAACCCTGGAACAAAGAAAAGAGGATAAGGAATAATTACTATAAAGTCGCTAGGCTAACCATACTTCTACTCCTATGAAATATTATGTGCTATACGTATTGACCTGTCTTGCATTTGGGACCAGCGCCCAAAGCATACGCAAGAATTATCAGGAAATGACGGTTGCGGAAAAAAGTGCGCTCGTCAATGCGTTCTACCAACTACGGACCGGACCGGACCTGATCAGTGACCTTGCCACTTTTCACAGTGACAATTTTAATTTTGGCAATTCGCCCCGACCGGACATTCATTTTAACCTGCCCGATGAGCCCCAACGCCAAATTTTCTTTGCGTGGCACAGAATGCAGATGTTAGAGATTGAACGGGCCATGCAGACCATAGACCCCCGTATAAGTATGCCGTGGTGGGACTCTTCGACGGACCAGTCCACGACATCGCCTTTATGGGCACCCGATTTTATGGGCCAGTTCGATAACGTGTGGGCGTTGAACAGGAACCTAGGGGGAAATGGTCCGCTGCCCAATGCTACAACTGTTACGGCAGTACAGAATTCCAGTGATTTCCTCATATATTCCAATGACATGGAAAGGGGGGCCACACACAGGGGCGCCCATGCCTGGATCGGTGGTGCCATGAGCACCCCACTTTCACCAAGGGATCCGGTATTCTATCTTCACCATACCTATATCGATAAACTCTGGGCAGAATGGGAAAGTGTACATCAGGGCGAATCATCCTTTACTATCACTTCCATGTTGCGATATGACGGCACGTATGTTTTTGACGGTACAACCCTCCCCTCGACAGACCCGGATGATCTAGTGTCCAGCAATGCCCTGGGCGTTTTCTATGCCGAGAACCGATTGGCCGAAATGTATGGGTACACCGTAAGTAATGCCCATAGCCCGGTGGAAAATTTTTATTATCAATATGCAATAGAAGCGGGCAATGGTTTTATGGTACCATCCGGTGCCAACTGTAAAATAGAATCAATCAATGGGATCATGCTTGTTCCCGGTTTTGAAGCGGCCGCCGGTGCCCTTTTTGTGGGCACGATTGATACCGACAACCAGGTTCTCCCCCAAGCACTATCCTTAAGTGCTAAAAATACAATTAGGCAGGATCTATTTGGATACGATAAGGCGATTTTGGATGGCAATGCCTTTAATCCGAAGGAATTTGTTGCCAACGACATGACCATAACCTATTCTCCCAATCCGTTTACGGATGTCATCGGAGTGCAAATGGATCGGAGCGTCCGCGCTTCGACGGTAGTGATCTATAACCTATCGGGAAGGATCGTAGCGTCGAGATCCTTTAAAAATAAGGCCCATCTAGAAGTGGATAATTTGACCGATTTGCAGATAGGGCTTTATATTATAGAAGTTATTGCCAACGGAGAAACGGTTCTGAGAGGAAAGGTGATCAAGGGATAACGTGAAGTAGGTGGGCAAAACCATGCGGTTTTTTCTTTTGTCCCTATAACCTGCCCAAAAACGATTCATGGTTCATATCAAGGGTTTCAAAGTTCTTGTCTACTATAAATTGGACCGGTACCATATCGCAATACACGACCGGTCTAATTTGATGCCGCGCCTGTTCCCGTGACGATATTTTAAGTGTTTATGACTTTTCTTTGAGGGAACAATGAAATGGGGGGATCCTGAGTTTTAAATAAGCTGTAAAAGAACCGATTGGCGCATTGAACGGCAGGGGAAAACAATGATTTCCTGCAAGCCGAAGAATTTTAAATCCTTTGGCAAAATTTTCAAGGGCCTTGTTTCCATAGAACAATTCGCATTGATAATCGTTCTATTTTCCAATTTTTACGCCTGCGATCGGCTTAGTTCCTGACCCATGCCCCCATGTAATTTATTGATTACAAATTTTCGTTTGCCCGAGGAAAGCAAGGGAATATCGTCTACGAACTCCAATTGGATTTCCGCGTCGGAGCCCAAATGTATTTTGAATTCCATCTTGATCGCCTCTCCGCTATGGAACTCCGGCGATACGTTCAATTTGATCAAATACATTTTTTCACGCTCCTGTATAAACTGGTACTGTTCAATGTGTGGATATTTTAGGATATGATAAACCACATAGGGCGACAACATTTTGCCTTCGGTATCGAAGACCATATCCATTTTTCGCCCTTCTACCCTGTTAAGTACGGGATATTCGATTCCATTTTCGGTGTATTGACCCATCTGGCCTATATCACCGGTGTCATATCGGATCATGGGCATGCAGTAGTTGTACAGATCAGTAATTACTATTCGCCCCCGATCTCCAGGTTTGGCAGGCTTGTCGGTATCCATTTCCAGTATCTCAACAAAATAACTGGCCCAGTTGATATAAAATTCGGTCCCCCCGAAGGACTGCTGTGCCAAAATCCCATTTTCAACGTTGGAATATCGCGAAACCACGGGAACGCCCCAAAACTCCTCTATACTTTTTCGGGTATGCTGGTTTAGCGTCTCGGACATGGCGATTATGGACTTGATTCCCTTAATGTGTGGTGCCTTGTCCGTACTTTCCAAAAAGCGTTTAATTTCATCCAAGGCCGAAGCATAGCACAGAATTCCCTTTGGAGACCTATCTTCTGACATGGCACCAAGAAGATGTTCTATGTCTTTCGGGGATAAACGGGATACCGGATGCATATGCACGTTTTTTCTCCAGACCATCCAAGGTTTCGATGTGTTGTATCGGTCCCAATGCCTGATGTAGTATAATTTATTGCCTATCTCAAAACCGGCTTTTCGGTTAAAATAGGTAACGTCGGCCGAATGCCGGTCCCTTTTGTTCTTGTCGTGGAAAACCCTAAATGGCGTTCCGGTAGAGCCGCTGGTGTAGACCTGATAATTGGTTTCGTCCTTGATTACCGAAGACCCAAAATTATCGTATTGATCACGGATACTGTTCTTGTTTATTACGGGAAAGTCTTCAATGGAACCAAATTCGGCAAACTGTCGATAGAATGGTGTAGTGTTTACAGCGTGGTTCAAAAGTTTGCGCAGACTTTCGGCCCTTCTGTTCCTTGATTCGACCGAGGAAAAATTTTCTATAATGTTTTGAATATCCCTATAATGGGCCTTGACCTTGCTTCCTCTCAAAACATCCAAAGACCAAAACAAGCATTTTCTGAAATTTTGTAACATTTCCGCGGTTGATTTCATTTATTAATACTGGACTTCATCGGGGGGGGGGTAAAAAGTCGCTGACACCAATTGGAATCCAACGTTCGGTATCTTGGAATCACCCTGCGTTTATAAGTAGCAACCCAACCAGAAGAAACCCCCTGATTTTGCATAAATGTGGGGTTTTGGCGCAGGCATGATATTCTTTTCTTTATAAAACGCAGTATTCACATTCTTAGTACATGACAATATGCAAACAGGTGAAAATCAGATATTCATATTCTAAAATAACAGGATAAAGCTTTAATTTTAAGTAACTTATAAGAATAATCCATTCATTTTTCTAATGGGGAAAACAAATGCTTGTGTTAAAAATAACGGACTGGCTGCAATACCCGACATACATTTCGGGGGCAAGTTGAACCCCGCGCGGGTCAAGCTGATCGCCAAATTTGTCCCTGCGCTCTGCAGGGCACGCAGCGTCTGCATCACGAAACTGGCCCACGTCTTCGATCTCAAGGCTGCCCCGGAGTCCTGCGACAGCCGCATCCAGCGTTTCATCGCCGCTTTAGCCCTGGACGGCGACCTTGTCGCAAGACCCAAATTAGCCCTGTTCCCGGAGTGGGAAAGGCTCGTGCTTGCCTTTTATACGGTCCGAGAATCTTTTTCGCTGAATGGGCCTTCGGCCAACTGACCCATTGGGAAAGCCTCTCCGACACGGTAATGTGCATCGGTGCCAATACCAAAAAACTGTACCATCTCGGTATCGGCAGGGCAATGAGCAAATCGACCCTCAACCGGGCGAACAAAAAACAGGACTGGCGGATCTATCGTGACCTTGCGCTTTCGCTCATATCCAGGGCGAAGGAACTTTATAAGGGGGACAGCCAGCTCGAGGTCGGTATAAAGGATAACGTCTTCATCATCGACTCCTCGACCATCGGCCTTTGTTTGAGCCTTTATCCCTGGTCGAAGTTCCGCAAGGCCAAGGCCGCGGTAAAGATGCACACGAAAATGGACGCGAAGAACTCGATCCCCGATTTCATACATATCGGACGGCAGGATGCACGATGTCAACGTACTCGACATGATCGTCTTCCTGGCCAGTGCCTTTTATGTAAGGACAGGGGCTACCTCGACTTCGAATGACTTTACCGGATACACAGGTGCGGCGCATATTTTTTGATCAGGGCAAAGAAGAACATGAAATTCGAGCGGGCGTATTCCGCAAAGGTCGACAAGGCGAAGGGACTGAAATGTGACCAGACCATCAGACTTGCCGGGTTCTATTCGTCCAAGGACTACCCGGAAAAGCTGAGGCGTATAAAGTACCATGACAGTGAAACGGGCAGGACATTGGTCTTTTTGACCAACAATTTCGAGCTCAAGGCCATGGAAGTGGCCATGCTCTATAAGCACCGATGGTTCATCGAGACCTTCTTCAAGTGGATAAAATAGCACCTGAAGATAAAATCCTTCTGGGGAACGACCAGAAATGCGGTCAAGACCCAGATATGGATAGCCATCACCGTATACGTGACCATCATGATCCTGAAAAAGGAACTCAAGATTGAGCAGTCGATCTACGAAATCCTACAGGTTTTGAGCATCGACATATTTGATAAAGAGCCTATATATCAGCTATTTAGCAAAACCAATCTACAAAGTTTCAAAGAACGTGATTATAACCAACTGAAAATGTTTGACATATAACGCTACGCTAATAATTTTTAATATATATCTGTGTCCCATAAAACGGCCGATCAATGGTCCTTTCCGAAAAGGAAGTGAAAGCACCGAGAAAGGTTCATATTACGGGACTGCTCTTAAGATTATAAAAACATGGTTTTCTTAAAATTTAGTCAACCAAAAATAGGTTCTCCAAATTATATAGGCCAAATTACTCTTCTTTTTTATTTAACAAAGCGACGGCCTGATCGACTGGATTCTGTGAGAATATATCGGGAGTAATTTGACCTCCGTATATTATCTTTTTTCTATCTGCAAAAATAGCTGTGGTGAGTACTATTCGCGCACCATCCGATAAATCATAAATTGTGTTTCCTGTCGTGACGCCATATGAAAATTCACCGATAAGCTTTGTATTGGGGAAATCTTTGAACATTATGGCGATCGCCTCGCCAGAGCTGGCAGTATTTCGACTGATTAAAACTGCAATCTTTGGGTTTTTATTTCTCAAATAATATGAATTACTGATTTCCAACATTTTTTCATCCCCTTCATAAACCGCATCATGAGAAAAGTTCCATTCCAAAAATTTATTTTCCGGACTTACAAAATATCCCGAAACGCCTTCCTTCAAAATTGGCGCCAGGCCCAGGTACATTGGCCACATGTTACCTCCCCAGTTGCTCGTCAAATCGATAATCCAGTTATTCACGTTGGGGTCGTCAAGCTTTCTAATGGTGGACTGTATCTTTATTGCGAATTTTTTTGTTAAACTTTCGTTCCCTAAGAACCCCGGGATTTTTATATAGGCCGTTTCAGAAGAAATTATCCTGGATTCAATTTCCGGTAATGTTTTCTTTTCATCGTATATCCCGGCGAGTTTTTCGGGAGAGTGAAAAAAACTATGATGAGTGCCCAATTTCTCCAACGCTTGTTCTATGATCGGATAGACTTCTTCTAGAGTCTTTTTGGATTCCAACTGCTTAAAGCTGTCATTCCTGAGTTCTTTCCAATCTATTGAATTCTTATGAATCGAATTGTTCTGCATTATTTCCAAACTCGTAATAAGATATTCTTTAGGGGTCGGTTCACTACAGCAAATGAACAGAAGAATAAAAAGGATAGAAATAATTGGTTTGAAATTAATCATATTCTTAAGTCGATCTCAACTTTTATTTAATAGTGAAACAGGGGATTCCTATTGATTGGCAAGTTCTATCGCCTTTTCTAGAAATTCGTCCCTTCCCTCTTTTGTCCCTTCAATCGTCTTGTGGACAAGGACATCAGGGATAAAGCCGACTCCGAACAATTGTGAACCGTCTTGTTTGGTGACCTTCATACCGGTCCAAACTATTTGATATCCCCCGGGCAGTTCGAACGGATTGATGTTCCCATTGGTGCCCGCTGTTGGTTCCCCGATTATTGTAGCCAGATCATAACCTTGAACATATCCCATATAACTCTCGGCATAGCTTATTGCCGACCCTTGAACGAGAAATATAATTCGCTTATTCCCTAAATAGGGCTGTCTGGCGGGCAAATGCCAACTGCCGTCCTCATAACCGATCAAATGTTCCTGATCGGGATAAACATTCTTCGGAATCTGCATCCATGATGTCGTAGTGTCATTTTCCTTGAGCAAATAGCACAGAAATCCTTGATTTCCATTGGGATAAAATCTCAAATCGCATATAATGGATTTCGCCTTTTCCAATTCCGGCAATGAACTGTCAATGGAGTCCATGGAAATCTTATTGATGTTTAGATAAACGACACTATCGTTTATCCTTTTAAAATCCGGGTTTGATATAGCGGTCGAGTTAGGATAACTGTCCCTGACAAGCGGAATCTTTTCATCGTTTACGGTTATGATCATTTCGGTATCCCTTTCTCCCAATAGACCCATGGATTCGGCCTTGTGATTCAAATATCCCGTTGTGCCGGCCGAAACCCGGGAATCTACCTCCTTAAAATAGTCCTTGGAGGTCATGCCGTCAATCTGTTCTACCACATCTCCCTTGCTCAACGGAATTTTTGGATCTTGGACATTGGTTATAACAAGTTTGCCCTCCATCCACTCCCAGGTAATACCGGGCGAGAAAAAGTTTCTATATCCCTTATAGCTAACGGTTATATGTCCATCCTCTAGGGGAGCCGTAAATTTCTGTATTGTAATAAGGTGATCCTTGCCGGTCTTGTCCGTTAAGGACCTGGTCAGAGCTTTTTCCAATTCTTGGTCCCAATCCACATCGACAACTTCCATATATGGGAAAAAATGTTGGAACACATTGTACGTATTGATGACGTTGCCCAATCTAACTGATTCGTCACCGGGATCATAGCGAATATTGGGTTCAGTATCCCAACTAACGTTCGGGGATCCCTTGTGCTGTTCCTCGGCCCCAATTTTCAAATGGTTCATTAAGTTGGATAATCGTAAAGAATCCACCCTAGGGAACGTCCCGTTTTCTCCGGAATAGAGGACTAGAGGGATTTGACAATAAATAGATCCTGTAACGGGTTTTTCAATTAATTCCCCAAATTGGGGGGCGTAATCAAAAATGGGCTGCCCCCTTTCCACTTCATCTAACCCGGTGTAACGCATTAGCACACATTTTTTCCCTTGGTAACCGTCGGAAGATAATATGGAAAAAGAATAGCCGAGGCCGTCATAGTACCATTTATAGGGTTCTTCCGATCCTGTCAAGGCCCCGGATTCGAAATCCCTGTTCGCCACCGGTATCTCTATCCAGTTATTATCGTGCTGATAAGAAAGATTCACCTTATCGAAAAACAGGGAATCTTTACCTTGAAGGGTCGCTCCAATGGTAACCGAAGTGGCCAGCGTATCCACGGTCGTTATAATTTCGTACCGTTTCCATTGATCATCGACGACCGGTTCAGATTTCAGGTCCGAAGTGCCATCGGATCTATCCACGACCAGCCTAAGATATCCCTTTTCGGGAATATTGTCACCGAACTTCGCCCAGGCCGAGTATTTGATTTTTTTGCCCCTATATTCAGTCGGATCGATACTGAACATGAGCTTACTTGGCTTTTGGGAATAATCATGTTCTATTGTCCCGTTCACTCGAACACTCCGGTAAGGATTTTGGGGGTAAAAATCGGATTGCATGCCCTTGCTTACCCCCGAATGTTGCCAAAACGCAGGTTTGTAGCCCTCTATATTTTTGGGGGTAATGATCGCCAGATCGTATTTCGAAGCGGTCAGATCCCGAGTAAACCTTATGGATGGCGCAATGGGAAGGAATAACGAATTCAAGGCCTCCACAAGTTCATCGTCGGATTTACATTCCTTTATCCGGTCCGCGCCATAAATGGAAAATGCCTTCCAATCCAATGCGGCGGCTTCGTCACTGGGATGGAAATATTTTACGTATCCGTAGACTTTGGCAAAGGCCTTAAGGTTATCGATTTTTCTCTGGTCGATATCCGATTCGGTATTTGTTGAACAGCATATAACCAACAGGAATAAAATAAATGGAAGATTTTTTATCATCATTTATATTTTACCGTTAACGAAGTGTTTTTAGCATTGATCAGGCTAACGAACGAAACAAATATAATTGATTATTTGGTTTAAACTAAAACTTTAGTTCTTTTTGTTGACATTGGTCACCAATGATATGTTATAAATCCATATAAGGAGAAATCAATTTAAAGATTATCCAAATGGCGGTAATCGACCGTCTCATGTTTAGTTTTTGAAAAAAGATCGTGTAAATATCGGCTACGAAACGGTAGTAGTGCCGAAAAACGTTCGTGGCCGTTGCAGAAGTGGTCTACGTAAAAGAGATTGATCCAAGGCGGCTGTTTTACAGAGCCCTTAGGAGAACCGGTCTTGGTCGGATTTGCCGGTAATGGGTTGTCAGGTAGCCTTGGAATGCCTCCATTATGGTCTTTAAAATGCGAATAGAGGGTTTCCCTCCCCCTTTCTTGAGGTACTTTTTAAGGTTGAAGGCGATCGCGGCCATGAGCATGACCTTGTGCGCACCGGCCTTGCCCAGTACGCCTATTTTCCGTAGGCCGTAGAACTGTGTCAGGCTGCCGAACACGGGCTCCACCGTACTTTGCCTCAGCTTTTT
>NZ_FNAO01000005.1 GCF_900101815.1 Pricia antarctica | reverse complement strand
ATAGTTCTTTTTGCCTTGCATACCTTGAATTTACGGATTTCCGCGCATTGGTGAAAGCAAAAATTGATGTTTATCGGAGTTGTGCAACAGCCACGAATGTTTTATGGAATCAATGTGAGTACATTAAGCTATCCCATCTTCCCATAAGTAGTTCTTTTTAGATGTTTACTATCTATACGATACGGGAGTTAAGGAAGATATAAATTCATTTGTCCAAATTCTTGGTTTCCCAATAAATGAGGCAAAGTAATTAAAACCCACGATTATTTAGACTTTAACAAGTTAGTCGTTTTCCAGACTTAATGGGCCGTCTATTTTTTTACTTTCCTATTCGTAGGGCCATCAAATGGCTTCAAATATTAATTTCAGTTTACGATTGTTGATAACTCCGTAATTTCCAGTTTAATCATTATTTGGTCATCATTTATTTTGGTGCTATTTGGTATCAAATGGAAGCATATATAATTACTGGTTCGCAATCCCAATATTATTAATACGATTTTGGTTCAATTTATTGTATGTCAGTTATTTGTGAATAAATATCCAAGTATATTCTTCCGTCCGTTCAACTATTTTGATACCTTTATCCCGACACTTTATTGAAGGAAAACAAAAGCGCTTTTGTTCATTTCGTAACCCTAAAAAAGAAACAAAATGGACAATTTTTTGATACTTGAACGACTGGACCGTCTGGAAAGGTTGATCACCGCCAACAAGGAGGTACTGACCTTCGAGGAGACCTGTGACTACACGGAAATCTCGAGAAGCTACCTTTATAAGCTTACTGCTGCAGGACATATCCCGCATTCAAAACCCAATGGGAAACTGATTTTTTTCGAAAAGAAGAAAATCGTCCACTGGCTACTGCGCAACGGACGCCAATCCCCGCAGGAAATACAGGCCGAAGCTCCGGCTCATACTATGCGAAACGTCAAGGGGTAGATTACCCATTGACGGAGCCACTACTTTCCTAACTCTTGACCGAGGGCACGCCTCTGGCATAAAACAGAATTTCATGAAAAAGATACCCTATTTAAGGGTGGGCACCGCCTATTATAAGCTGGTACACGCGCCCATTATCGCGGGACATTAACGAAATACTGTTGCATTGGAACATCGAAACCATCCGCCGGGACCATGGCAAGGACTACCTGGCCAAGGTGCCGAAGAACGACGGCTTTACCTGCATTTCGAGCCATATCGATTACAGGAAGGAGTACAAAGGGTTCTACAACACCTATTCCCAGTTGACCGCAGGGCCATTGGAAGGAAGGATAGATATTTCGCTAACCGTGGTCAGATGTCGAGGAAAAGGCAAACGCACACTCGAGAAAACATCATAACGGCACCAAATAATCTAAAGCTATGAAAGCCGCCGATAGAAATTTTCAGGGCATATGGATTCCCAAGATAATCTACTTGAATACCGAAGTAAATTGGTACGCCAAGATTTTGTTCTTGGAAATACACAGCTTTACGGAAAACGCAAAGGAATGTTATATGTCGAACGGATATATCTCTTCGTTCCTGAATATCTCCGAACGGCAGGTTTCCCGATATATTTCTGAACTGAAGACAGTTGGCTGGATCGAGGAAATGGCCTTCGACGGGAGAAAAAGATATCTCAGAAGTATACTCCAGTTCAGTTTCCGTACGGTCGACCCAGATCGGACAGTTGTGTCTGGTCTGCATAGACGATCTTGTCGTAGCAGCGATGACAATAGTGTCCACCATAATAAACCAGTTACAAAACAAAATATAAAATCATCTACTTCTTTAAAAGAAAAATCTAAAAATCGAAGTTTAATATTAGAATGAGGGACATGAAAAAGGAATGGTCAAAATGGTCGGTAAAAACAAACGCAATAAAAGGGACGTTATGCGAACCCGATATTTTCAAAAAGGTGTTTTTCAGGGAGGCCCAGGAACATTATGCAAAATATGACTTTGACTTCGAGGTGGATAGTTCCAATAAAAATTTTCTGGGGCATTTCTGCAGGTATTGGAACCGGGATAAGGCCTTTGAGGTCATGGAAAATATTTCCTTGCAAAAAGGTATAATGGTCTTTGGTTCCTATGGTACGGGAAAAACATCAAGTTTTCGGATTATCCAAAACCTTTCCAAACATTATCAGGTACGTGAACTGTGGTTTCCAGCGATTTCGACCCAAGAAGTAGTTTCCAAGTTCAATGTTGAACGGAACAAGGAGGACGTAATCCAATACTATTCCAAAGGTGTTTTTCTGTTCGATGACCTGGGAGCCGAGATGGCCGGAAACAACATTTACCAGTACGGGAAAGAGGAAGTGTTCGTCCGCATTCTGCTTAATCGATACCGGAACTTTGAAGATCAAGGAACAAAGACCCATATCACGACGAACCTGGACCTGGGCCAAATCGAGAACCGGTACGGCAGGCAGATGGCGGACCGGTTTATCCAAATGTTCAATTTATTGAAATTGGATGGCCCGAGCAGAAGGAAATAATCGGGAAACCTATTATAGTGCCTACTTAGGAACGCAGGATTTTCAAGCCATGAAAGAAAGGTATTCTTGGCGAAGTGAAACGAAGAAAAGAATAGCAAGAGGGTAACGGGCTAACGCCCCGTTACGTTTTGCAAACATTTGATTTTCAATGAATTGTAAAATATTTCTTTTTGAGGTTTATGCTAAATTTGCGTCAAACGCCCCGAACGCCCCTGAAACACTGGAAAAATTTACAGTAACCAATTTTATCATATAAAATAGTCCATCGATTAAAATACTGTAATTCAATGGATTGTATAAAATTGCAAAACTCTCAAGATTTTATGATTAGGATAAATTTGACCAAAAACCCCCTGAAAGGCCTATAAGCACTATAAATTATTACTGTAATGGAAACAAAGACCACGCAAAAAAGTACTTTTTCGGCCATAAGTATTAACCGGATAACAGCGGAGCGATTTCGTGCCTATTCCAAGACCGTTTCCAGATCGCATTCAGAAACAATCGATACGATGATCGACTTTTTCGAAAAAGCGAAGATTTCACCAAAAAGCGAGGTGATGATCAGTTTCATCAAATTCCAAAATTACCTGATAGGACGATATGATTATATAGAAGAACTGTTACGCACAATGGACAGGGAGCACATAAAACCGACACATGATATGCTCAAAAGTCTTTTCGATGGAACTGCACTCAAAAAAAAGCAGCAACCCTTGCTTCTGGATAAGGCCTCTATCCAAATGACCAGGGAGGAATGGAACATGGAAGAAGGAAAAGTTTCTTTCAACAAGTACCATAGCGTCATAATGGCTAGGGGCAATGACCGACGGATTTTTTCGAAAATGCTAGATAGTATTGTCAAAGTAGAACCCACATTTGGAAAGCCCTATTTCAAAGTGGAAATAGAAGAAACTGAACTGGACGGAATTCGGCAGGAACTTACAGGGAGGGAATAAATTGATATTCCATAAGCATAAGCAAGATGCGCCCTATGGAATTTTTGCTTCACGCTAATCTGCCGGAATCGCTACAAAAATTCCACAGGATCCATGCGCAGGTAAGTATGGTAAGATTTGGGAGGGGAAATAACCCTATCTCCGGGAGTTACTGTATTTCGACAATGACAAGATTTTTTCAACGAGCTAGTGAACTAAACAACATCATAAAAAGTGAATTCCAAATTTCCTTATGGTATATATAGAAAGTAGTCCTATTTTTACAAAACCCTCTTATCTTACCATATACAGCAAATCCTATAAAACCAAACCAACTAGTACATGACTAAAAAGAAAACCGCCAAAGCGGATATCGATTTTGAAAAGGAACTTTGGGATGCCGCCAACGAACTACGCGGTGCCGTTTCTGAAAACAACTACAAAAACTACATTTTACCCCTTGTATTCCTAAAGCACCTGAGCGAACGCTTTGATATCGTTCACGATGAGCTTCAGGATATTCTCAACGAACCTTCTTCGGAATACTACACAACGGATAAAGCGGAAAAGGAATATGTACTGGCCGACCCCGACGAGTACCGGGCCCGCAACACCTTTGTCATACCCAAGACCGCTTCTTGGCAATACCTAAAGGACAATGCCGAGCAAGACGATATCAAGGTTAAGGTGGACGATGCTTTTGACGTGATCCAAGAACTGCTTACGACATACAACCCACAGTTGGTCAACTTGCTGCCCCGTATTTTTGTAAAAAGCGAGCTTTCCGCCAAACAGACCGGCGGCATTATCAACCTACTCTCGCATCCCAAGTTCTCCGAGAAAGAGAACCCGGAGAGCGATATCCTCGGACGCATTTATGAATACTATATCGGCCGTTTTGCCATGGCCGAAGGCTCCGGTGCAGGGCAATTCTTTACGCCGGGTAGTATCGTCCGTTTATTGGTCGAGCTTCTGGAACCTTACAAAGGACGGATTTTTGATCCCGCGTGCGGTAGTGGCGGTATGTTCGTACAGTCACTGAAATTTATCCGGGAACATGGCGGCGATAAAAGTGATATTTCCATATACGGACAAGAAATGACCGCGCAGACCTTGCGGCTCTGCCTGATGAACCTTCTTTTGCGCAATCTTTCCTTTGACATAAAGCTGGGAAACTCCCTTCTCGATGATAAATTCCCGGAACTAAAGGCCGATTTTGTCATTGCCAACCCGCCTTTCAATGTGAGCAATTGGCACCCTGAAGATCTGCCCGAAAACGACCCTCGCCTTTTTGGTCCACGGGAAGAATTTACTACGGATGGCAGTGCCAATTATATGTGGATGCAGACTTTCTGGAACCACTTGAGCGATATCGGTACCGCGGGAATCGTCATGGCCAACGGGGCCATGACCTCCAACACCAGAGGCGAAAAGAACGTCCGCCAGCACATGGTGGACAATGGCATGATCGATGCCATTGTGCGCCTTCCGGACAAGTTGTTTTTAACAACGGGCATTCCCGCCTGCCTCTTTATACTTAGCAAAAACCGGGATGGCAAGGACGGCGAACACCGCGAGCGAATGAAGGAAATCCTCTTTTTGGATGCTGCCAAAATGGGCAGCATGGCCAGCCGAAAACTACGTGTATTCTCGGACGAGGATATTTCAAAAATAGCGGACACCTATCACAACTGGCGCATCGACCCTTCTGTCACTTCGAGCCTTTCGATTCCGCGCAAGACAGGCTCCGTCGAGAAACCATACGAAGACATAGACGGCTTCTGCAAGGCGGCCATCCTAGAAGAAGTACAAAAACAGGATTATAAACTGACCCCCGGTATCTATGTAGGCACGGAGGCCGAAGAAGATGACGGTATTCCCTTTGAAGAAAAAATGGAGGACCTGAAAGCTACGTTGGTAGAACAGTTTGAAAAGGGAGAAGAATTAAAAAAGCAGATTTTGGCAAATTTTGAGAAACTATAGAATGCGGTGTTCAAAGATGAATTAAATAGGGAAGCCACTGTCGCAAAATAGGCGATAGTTTTGAATCGAAAGTATATGAGTGAAATACTGATATATAAAGCCAAGAACGACCAAATTGAAGTATCCGTTCAATTTGAAAAGGATACCGTTTGGCTAAATCGAAATCAACTCTCCGAACTTTTTAATAGAGATGTAAAAACTATTGGTAAACATATCAACAATGTTTTTAAGGAAGGTGAATTGGAAAGAAATCCAGTTGTCGCAAAATTTGCGACAACAATTTTTGAATTGATTAAATGAATAAAGGACAAATACTAATATATGGGGATAAACCCACCATTGAAATACGTTTGGAAAACAATACCATTTGGCTAAACCAGAAGCAAATGTCAGAATTGTTCGATAAAGATAGTGACACCATTGGTTTACATCTTAAAAATATCTTTAAAACCAAAGAGCTAAATAAAAAGGCAACTACCGAGAAATACTCGGTAGTTCAAACCGAAGGAAGTAGACAGGTCGAACGAGATATTCTGTTTTACAACTTGGATGCCATAATTTCAGTTGGCTATCGCGTTAATTCTAAACAGGGTACCCAATTTCGGATATGGGCAAATAAGATATTAAAAGATTATTTGGTCAACGGGTATGCCATCAACGAAAAACGCCTGGCCCAAAAAGAACAAGAAGTACGGGTATTAAAAGACGGTATTCATATCTTGACCAGAAGCGTAAGCAAAGTCATAGAAGAAAAAGCAGCAAGGGAAGACCTGTTGGAAACCTTTGCCAAGGGTTTAAGTTTATTGGATGATTACGACCACGAACAACTGGATGAAAAAGGCCTAACCAAAACAAAGGCCCGTTACCCAAGTTTAGAAGACTATCAAAAACTTATTGCCCGAATGCTGACCGAATTTGATTCAGCGGTATTCGGCAAAGAAAAGGATAAGGGCTTTCAAAGTTCCATAGCGCAAATTGAAAAAGGCTTCGGAGCAGATGATTTTTATCCTACGCTAGAAGAGAAAGCGGCAACGCTATTATATTTAGTAGTTAAGAACCATTCCTTTGTAGATGGCAATAAACGCATTGCGGCAGCGTGTTTTCTAAAGTTTTTGGAACGGAACGACCAACTTTTTACAACGGCAGGGCAACCGATACTTAGCAACGATACTTTGGCAAGCCTGACCCTTTTTATCGCTGCAAGCAAACCAGAGGAAATGGAAACCGTAAAGCGGTTGGTCATTAGTGTATTAAATAGGAACAAAACATAATCGAACCATAGCAACAGGGACTTCGAGTGACTCAGCCCTATAAGAACCAAATAGTAAAGGATAATCAAAACGAAAAAGGTAGGAGGCTGAGGGCGACCGAGCGATAGCGAAGGAAGCACTCTAAGCCCCGGCACAGCAATGGCAAAAGGATGCACCTATATACTAGAATGTTCCAACGGAAGCTACTATTCGGGAAGCACTAAGAATTTGGAAAAACGCCTGCAACAACACCAAAATGGTGAAGGCGCCAACCATACCAAAAAAAGGTTGCCCGTAAAGTTGGTATATGTGGAAGAATTCTCTAGAATTGACGAAGCCTTTTACCGGGAAAAACAAATACAGGGATGGAACCGTAAAAAAAAGGAAGCATTGATCAACGGTGAACATAACAAATTGCCCGAGCTTTCGTTGGCATATCGGGATATTGTCGCTTCGGGGGCATCGGGGACTTCGACAGCCCCCGAAGCTTCCGAGAAACATTTGAACACGGGGGCTTCGAGAACCTCAGCCCCCGAGAACCTTTCGAGCACGGGGACTTCGAGGATACTTCGACAGGCTCAGTGTGACACCCAAGCCCCCGAAGAACCAAATAGTAAAGGATAATCAGAACTAAAAAGGTAGGAGGCTGAGGGCGACCGAGCGATAGCGAAGGAAGCACTCGAAGCCCCGGAAAACAAAAACCAAATGCCCGAAAACTGGAAGACATATAAGCTTGGGGATCTTATATCAATCAGAGGTGGATTCTCTTATAAAGGAAAATATATCGGATCAGGAGACTCACTCCTCCTTGGAATGGGCTGTGTGTCTAATTCTAAAAGATTTCTAATTTCTGGAGCAAGACCCTATTCAGGTGACTGCCGTTCCGTTTTCTTTTTAAACCCAGGGGATATGGTTTTGGCTACGCGACAGCAATCAGACAATTTGCCAATTATCGGACTGCCTGCTATTGTTCCACAAGAATTTGAGGAGAAATCCGTTATAGGGGGCACGAACTTATTTCTGGTAAAGAATGAATCTGAGATTGACAACAGATTTCTTTATTGGTTGTTAAAAAGTCCGATGTATAAAAGGCATATGAAATCCGTCTCCAGCGGAACCACCGTAAGGATGATTACAAAGGATGCTGTGGAGTTATTTGAATTCGATTGTCCACCAAAGGAAGAAAGATTGGCCATTTCCAATTTCCTATGGCAGATTGATGACAAAATCGAAAACACTTTGGCCATGAACAAGACCCTGGAAGCCATGGCCATGGCCCTCTATAAACACTGGTTCGTAGACTTCGGGCCTTTTCAAGACGGCAACTTTGTCGACTCTGAACTAGGCTTGATTCCGGAGGGGTGGGAGGTGAAAGAGCTGCACCAACTTTCGAGATTTCGAAATGGTAAAGGATTGAAAAAAGAGCTAAAAGATGACTCAGGTCTGTACAATGTATTTGGCTCAAATGGAATTATTGGAAAGACTAACGAAACTATGTTTAATACCCCTGTTGTCGCAATCGGGAGAGTTGGTGCGAATTATGGTGAAGTACATTATTCAACAGACCCCTGCTGGATTTCTGATAATGCTGTTACTGTTCAACCTTCAGAACCTATAAATATATGGTGGTTGATTCAAACATTGAGATTAATTGATTATAGTCAATTTGCTGCTGGTTCTGCTCAGCCTTTAATAACTCAAGGTGCTATTAAGGAAGTCAAATATCCAATTCCACCTGACGAAATGTTTAAATCATATGCATCTAAAATTTCACCTTATTTCCTACAAATTCAAAATAATAATTCAGTAAACCTAACCCTCACCAATCTCCGCGACACCCTTCTCCCCAAGCTCGTCAGTGGAGAAGTCCGCGTAAAAGATATCGAGAAAACAGTAAGTGAAGTCTTATGAGCAGCATGGCCGAACATACCGTACAGAACGCCGCCATAGAATGGTTGGAAGATCTGGGCTATACACATATCACTGGCAACGTCCTGCAACGTGACCTAAAGAAGGTAGTGCTGGATACCGAGCTGCACAACTTTCTTACGCGAACCTATCCCGATGTTCCCAAAGGAGCCATTAACGAGGCTTTAGCCCAGTTTACCCAACACGAGGGTATGGATGTCGCCTACCGCAACCGGGACTTCCACCGTAAGCTGACCCAAGGCATCGATATCAGCTGGAAAGATGCGCAAGGCAACGAAAAGGCCAAGCATTTGTATCCCATCGACTATAAAAATCCCGATCGGAACAGTTTTATCTGCGCTGACGAGGTCAAGATCATCGGTAAGAACAGCCGCAGAACGGACCTGCTCATTTTTATCAATGGCCTTCCGCTGATTGTCTTCGAATTCAAGAACCAATTCGATGCCGAAGTGGGAGTGGACAATGCCCACCGCCAAATCGAAAATTATGTATTGGACATTCCGCAACTTTTCGACCATAACGCCCTTTGCATCATATCTGACGGCCGCGAGACCTTACATGGTATGTTCAGTTCGTCCATGGAATGGTTCGCCCCTTGGAAAAGCTTGGCCGGTGACGATATCCAACAAAATGAGGCCCTGCAATTAGAGACGTTGTTGCACGGTCTCTTCCCCAAGGCCACCCTTCTTAATTACTTACAGCACTTTATATTCCACGAAGACCATAACGGCAAAATCATTAAAAAAGGCGCAAAGTATCATCAGTACTGGGGCGTCAACAAAGCCGTGGAAAATGCTTTGGAACATATCAAACCTCACGGAGACGGCCGGCTCGGGGTCATCTGGCATACCCAAGGGTCGGGCAAGAGTATCAGCATGGCCATTCTTACGGGCATCTTGAGACAGCTTCCGGAAATGAAAAACCCGACCATCGTGATCCAGGTGGATCGCTCCGATCTGGATCAACAGCTCTATGAGAATTTTGTACTCGCCAAAGATTTGGTGGGCGATGTGCAGCACGCCGAGAACACGAATGAACTGCGCCAACTGCTCGGTTCCGATGGGGGAGGGGTAATTTTTACGACCATCGAAAAATTCCGGTTGAAAGATTTAGAAACAGGGAAAGAAGAGGTGCATCCGGTCCTGAGCGAACGTTATAACCTGATCGTGATGGCCGATGAGGCACACCGTACCCAATATGGTTTCGAAAGTGGGGGCTTTGCACAGAACATCCGGAGGGCCTTGCCCAATGCTTCCTTTATCGGTTTTACGGGAACTCCCGTTGACGGCAAAGATGCGGATACGCAATTGGTCTTTGGCCCCACCATCCACACCTATGACATCAAACAAGCGGTAGACGATGGTGCCACAGTGCCCATCTACTACGAACCAAAGATGGTCCCGCTCAACATTAAAGCGGAGTTCGACCAAGAGCTCGAAGAAGTACGGGAAACGGAAGAGGATAAGACCATAGGGGTATGGGCCGCCATTGAAGATGCGGCCGGTGCCAAAGATCGGGTCGATCGTGTAGCCAAAGACATCCTCGAACACTTCAATGCCCGGATCGAAACCTTAGACGGTAAGGCCATGATTGTCTGTATGAGCCGTAGGAACTGCGTAAAAATGTACGATGCCCTTACCGCTTTGGAAGACTGCCCCGAAGTTGCCGTGATCATGACCAGTAATCCGGGCAAAGATCCTGTGGCCTGGAATGCGCACATGCGTACCAAGGAAAACATGGAGGCCATCAAAAAACGCTTTCGCAATGCGGAGGATCCCTTGAAAATAGTCATCGTCCGCGACATGTGGCTCACGGGTTTCGATGCTCCTTGTGCCCACACTATGTATGTGGACAAAATTATGAAAGGCCACAACCTGATGCAGGCCATCGCACGGGTCAACCGCGTTTTTCAAGACAAACCGAACGGCTTGGTGGTGGACTTTATCGGTATCTCCGGCTTTCTCGCCGCGGCCACCAAAAAATATACGGGAAGTGGTGGTGCCGGCAAACCCACCATTGACATGGACGCGGCTGTGGAACTCTGTATCGAACAATTGGGCACGGTAAAAAGCCTCATGAGTGGTTTCGAATTGGAAGACATCAATGCCATGAGTGCATCCGAACGGATGAAATGGTCGAACGAAATGGTCAACGGCCTACTCAAAAACGATCAGGACACCGATGCTTTTTTGCATGAAGAACGAAAGCTTACCGAGTTGGTCGCCATGACCCACTCCGATAAACGCATCTGGGAGATTCAGGAAGAAGTGGGCATCATCCAAAAGATTCGGGCGGTCATCCGCAAGATCAAATATCCACCTGGGAAGTCCCGCGAAAAGAACGAGCGTATCAAAGATTTGATCAGTAAATCCTTGGAATCCCACTCCATCGTTGATTTGGCCAAAATGTATGATTTAGATAAGATTGATATTTCCATCGTAGATGATTCCTTTCAGGCCATAGTGAAGGAGAAAGGAGGCGAAAACATCAAAGTGGAACTGCTTCGGCGTATTATCAACGATGAGTTGAAAGTGCGGATGCAGAAGAACATCAAAAAGGGCCGTAAGCTCAAGGAAGAACTGGAGAAGGTTTTGGGCAAATACCACAAAAACAGTTTAGATAGTATCGCGGCTATCAAACACTTGCTGGACATCGCCAACGAGTTCAAGGAAGACGATAAGCGAACCAAAGAACTCGGATTGACGGAAGATGAATTGGCCTTTTACGACTTGCTTTCTGCCAATAGCGCCCTACTGAACGAAGCGGGACCGATTCAAGATTTGGTCCATACGGTCGTAGCTTCCGTAAAGAAAAACCTGCAACTCGATTGGACCAAGAAAGAGAATGCCCGGGCTGCCATCCGTCTAGCGGTAAAAAAAGAACTCCGGGGAAAAGTCCCCTTCTCGGAATTGGATAAGCTATTAAAAGAAGTCATCGAACAGGCCGAAGGGCAGTATTCGGAGTGGCCGTTGATGGGATAATAGGAATAATGTCTGGGCCAATTTTTTAACGATCAAGTTTTTTAAGCTTTGAACCAAATGGCAGGGTGAGTATTTGTTGGTTTATATTGTTGACAGGAGTAAGGCTACAACAGTAGATATCAGGGCCAATATTAAAATTCTATGAAACCTATCTAAAAAATTTGTCATAAATGCCAAGACCACAAACCATTCAAATTTTCCTCCCTGACGGTACACCGACTAGTATCCGTGAAGCTGAATTGACAAATCGATTAGTTAAGGCTGTCTTATTCCCAAGAAATAAATTGCAAGAAGTAGCAAAGCGTGAGTTAGTTCATTTTACAGGGGTCTATTTCTTGTTTGGTGCTAAAGAAGATGCTGCAAAACCTGTTGTTTATATTGGAGAAGGTGAGGATTGTTATAAACGAATACTTAACCATAATCGTATAAAAGATTTCTGGACTTACTGTATAGTGATAACCACCAAAACTAATGAATATACCAAAACCGATGTAAAATTTTTGGAACATTACAGTATTCAAATTGCCACTCAAATTGATAGATATCATTTGGATAACGACACGGGTTCAAGAAAGACTTCTCTGCCGGAAAGCCGCGAATATGACTTATTGGATAATTTTGATACCGCCAAAATACTCTTGGCTACCCTTGGCTATCCCATCTTTGAGGAAAAGAGAAAGCCGCAACAAACCAAAGAGATCTTTTTTTGCCAACGCGGTACGATAAAGGCAATAGGGGAGCTGGTTGATGAAGGTTTTTTAGTATATAAAGGAAGTCAAAGCGAGATTATTAATAGAAAAGGCATATCGACCTGGATTTTGAATCTACGTGAAAAATTAATAGCAGAAAGTGTATTACAAGAACAGGATGGTGTATTAATTTTCACATCAGACTATATTTTCAATTCTCCAAGTGCTGCAGCAGCAACCGTTCTAGCCAGTGCGGCCAATGGCTGGAAACGCTGGAAGGATAACCAGGGTAAAACACTCGATGAATTAAAAAGGGCTTAAGCCTACTTTAAGAATTGATTAACGTGATTTCAGGCTTGATGATGAAAATGACGTTCAAACAAATTGGCGTATTCCCAGTACCATCCCATCCATGACACAAACCATTTTATATCTCATATTTTAGTATATTTGAGACACAAAATAATTTGTGTAGCATACATAAGACACAACCATGAATCCGTATCAACCTAAAGAACTCCCGTTAAAAGATATTGCCTGGGATCAGCTTATAGACTCTACTTTTTTATTAATAAGCTTTGCATAATGCTGCGTAGTACTTAGCCCACTACTTTCAAGCGTCACTACTAATGCAACTGTAGCTGCTTCATTTTGGTATGTATTAAAACACCTAGATTCTCTTTGCTATCTTCCTTTAAAAAACTAGTATGGATTAAAGTTGTCCATTTGCTTGTACCTTCTGCAATTCGTCTCCAAAGATTTTCAATCGCTTTTTTTGGGATATGCGCTCTGATCATGGCGGTATCAAAATCGGTTTGGGTTAATTTTCTTTTTTTTCCATTCAGCGTAAGTGCCAATTCCTCGGGGTCATCAGGCAGTAACAATTGTGCCGAAATCATATCGTAAGCAGGGCTAAGTGCATGTGTTATTCCATTATAGGAAATCAATGAGAAATTTTTCAGGTGCATGTCGTTATTCCCAATCAAAAAAGAAACGATGACTTGTTCGTAAAATCGTACTACATCAAATAATGGGTTTTGCGCATAGTTGATAATAGCTTTCGCAATCTGCTCGTAGGAGCCTCTGTACTTGTGTTCGGTTAGGCGTTCTGTGAATTGGCAAGCATCTTCGATGGCAAATTTGTTATCCTTTGCATCTCGGTCTATTCTTCGGGTCAGGTAAGCCAAATGCCCATCCTTCAATGGTATCAACAAAAAAGGTACAGTATCGATACCACATGCCTGCGCCAGTAGCATAGATAAGGCCTCTGTTTCCGGCATTTGTGGATATTCGGAAAAAGGTGGTTTTAAAATGTACCTACCGTTTAATGCACCACCAATAGTTAATCTGGAATTGCTTTCTTGGGTAAAGCCCAGTGAAAGTTTCGGTTGTACTCCGGTTACAATGATACGTTGGGCTACATTTTCTCTGGCCAGTTCCTCGATTTGTGAAAGTTCGTAATCCAATTCAAGTACAGGTGTGTCTTCTTGCCAAAATGCCTTTAGGCAATCCGGATGATATGTCGCCTCTTCCGAGGTAAGTGGTTTTTGACATGCTAGGCAGTTACTCATTTTTCCAATATATCAGTTTGACCATAAAATTGCCTACCGAAAACAAAATTGCTTTTTTGTTCTATGCCGCCGTGAATGATTTGCATAGCCTGAGCTAAGGAAATCTTGAAGAAGAAAATAGAACGGAAAATGAATGCGTTTGAATGGGTCATTTTATGGTCTAAGTGGTATTATACTTATGTTGCCGATACAGTCTTTACAGGTGGCCAGTAGAAGTCCCATACGGTCACGAGCATTTAGTTTCCAATTTTTTTGGGCAATATCCAGTAACCATCCTTCTGGAATCAATCCATCGAAAAAGGGAAATAAAAAAACGGAATGAAAAACTTCCTCTTGCAACGGCAATGTCAAGGAAACTGGAACTGCATTTGCCAACAATAGGTATTCCGAGGAGTAGGTAAAATGATAGCCCTCCTCATCTTCTGTCAAGATGCCTGCTAAGTCTCTATTTACCCAAATCTCGCCTTGTCGCATGACTTATCGGTGTTGGGGTTAATTCGTGGCCAAAGAACAATAAGACTTGATTGATTTTGTCCGTCATCAAGTTGGATTTTCCTTGCTCCAATTCACGTACAAATCGAAGTCCGACTCCAGTTGTGTCTGAAAGCTCAACTTGAGTAAGGTTAAGCTCTTTCCTTCTTTTTCGAGTAAATTGAGCGATAGGATTATGTCTATTCCACTCTTTCATTAGTATACCTTTTCGGGTACAATATAGGCGAAATAAATCAAATTATACCTTTTTGGGTATAAAATGTCGATTTTAATATAAATTATACCTGAAAGGGTGTAATTATTAGGGAAGGCTACAGCACCTTCTGTTTTTTTAGATTTCTCCGATTACAAACTGAATTCAAAAAACACAGGCAAATGGTCTGAGAGCATTCGGGCATTAGTCAAATTTTCACAGAGCATAACAAAATCCGAGGCGCTTCCCTGTAACTTAAGAATGTCGTGGGAATAGAAAATATTGTCAATTGCATAGTTTAAGTAATTGTTTTTGTCACATGATAATTTAAGGGTGGTTCTTTGGTTGGACACCGCAGCCCTAAAACCCAAATTTTTTAGATTATCAAAGACTGGTTCTTTTTCATCGACATTAAAATCCCCCACCAGTAATAAAGGCGTGTGCCTATAGGATTTCTTTAAATAGTCCGTTATCACGGCTATTTCCGATTCCGGATTTTTATCGTGTGGCCGTGAGTGAAAATTGATTACAGATAGTTTTCTGCTATTCTTATAAAAATCGATAAAAAAAGGTTCGCGATCTACCAACGAGTCTAATTCACTGATAAGGTTACCTCTTTTTTTAACCTTGATACGGCTAGTTTTCCAAAGAAAAGCGTAGCGTTCGGTTGCGTATTTAGGACTTTTGGTAGGATTGCTGACGACATAGTCCCATTTACTCCCTTTTCTATTAAGTATATCGGCAAGATGTGCAACGGCCTGTGCACCCCCGGGTCCCGCTACGACTTCTTGAAGGGCAACAATATCTACATCTCTTACAATATCGGCTATTCGGTCCAGTTCCTCTGTATTTTTGGTCTTGCCGAAATCCCGAATGTTCCAAGAGATAAAACTGATGTTATCTTGAGAGAATGTGAAAAAATGAATGAGGAAAAGGAAAAGAAATAGTTTGTTTTTAAGCATAAATGGGCTGTTCTTGAGGGATGATGACTAAAATAGATTTGCTCTTCGACTATTTGTAAACATCTCAAAATCCAAAATATTGTGATATTTTTATCTCAATTACAATTGTACAGGTCAGGGGTGTGGGGATTTTGCCAACTGAAAAAATTTAAACGAGTTCTATACCAATGACAAGTGTTGCGAAATATTTATATATAATTTTTGGCTGCTTTTTAGAGGTTTCTTCATAGTCTTCATTTTCGATTAAATGAAAATTTGAAATGTATCCTTTCATTAAAATTTCTTAACTTTCATCTCCGCCAACTTCCCCCTCAAAATCGCCATGTCCTCCTCAACTTTGGAATCAATAATCTTGGCATAATGCTGCGTGGTCCGCAAATTCTTATGCCCCAACATTTTCCCAACCGTTTCAATGGGCACGCCATTGGTCAAAGTAACCGTAGTAGCAAAGGTATGGCGGGCTAGGTGGGTGGTGAGGTTCTTTTTGATATCGCAGCGGTCTGCAATTTCTTTAAGATAGGCATTGGATTTCTGATTGCTCAGTACTGGTATGACACAATCTTTATTAACCACTTTGGGGTGAGCTTTATATTTTTCGATAATGGCCACCGCAGTTGGTAACAACGGAATTGTAAAACCCGTATCCGTTTTAGATCGTTTTGATTTTATATAAAAACTACCATCTTCGTTTTGGTGAATTTCTTCTGGCTTTAGGGTCTTAACATCTACATAGGCTAAACCGGTAAAGCAACAAAGCACAAACATATCCCGAACGATGCCTAGGCGCTCTCCGTCAATGTATTTGTCAATTAGACGCTGTAACTCTTCTTTGGAGAGAAACTCACGTTCTACGGTCTTGAATTGCACTTTATAGTTATAGAAAGGGTCTTTGGTAAGCCAATCATTGGCAACGGCAATCCGAACTATTTTTTTAAAGTTGTTGACGTACTTTAATGCGGAGTTATGATTACAGGCCTTTGTTACCTTTAAAAAATACTCAAAGCCTTTGATAAACTTTAAATCGACGTCCCTTACCGGAATATCTTTTTTTCGATATTCAGATTGAAGGTACTCGGAAATATGACTTTTGGTGGTGTGATATCGCTTCCAAGTACCCAGAGCGAATTCAATTCCCACCAATTTTTCCATTTGCTGGTTGTGTTCACCAAAGAGCTGTACAAGCATTTTGATTTTCTCTCCTTTGCCTACATAAAGATTTTTTATGTCCGATGAGTTGAAGGGTCTGTCTTCGTCAACAAGTCGCGCATGAATTTTGTTTATTTTGTTTCGAACAGCATCCAAATACGAATTCAGTTCGTTCGCCTCGAGGTTCGTTCCCCGCATTTTCCCCGTCCGAGCACTCCATTTTTCGGGGTCGACTTTACGTGAAATACTTAGTTCGCTCCTTTTTCCGTTTACGGTCAATCGTAAGTATATCGGGACTTTCACATCTTTTTCGAAGTGTTTTCCCTTTAGATAAAATAGCTGTGAGAAAGAATGGCTCATTTTAGGTATCTTTTTAACACTAATAAAAGTACAAAAAAGAAAAATACCATTTTTATAATTAACATATTTTCAGTTAATTACATCGAAATCGGTGAGTGTTTTTTAAGATAAAAAGTACTCACCGAATATGTGACTTTTTATTTGATATCAAATGGATTCAAATGAATACAAAATAAATAAAAAACCCTGTGAATCATACGATTACAGGGTTTTTGATTTGTTTTGGTACTGTTTCAGTGGAGCCGGAGGGATTCGAACCCTCGTCCAAACAAGCAATTACAATGCTTTCTACGTGCTTAGTTTCCGATTGGTTTTCGATGCACGCCTGACCGGAAACGGCCTAACGTACACTTAGCTTCTTTAAGTTTTGGTGGCAGCGCCAAAGCGAACGCTACCCTTGTGTTGACTTTTATGGTGCCCCGAAATGAACCGCCGTCAACAAGGGCTGTTCAGGGACATCTCGCTTTCCGACCTTGTCGGAACGAGGCATAATCCTACTATAATTCGGATTACGCGGCAAGAGCGTAATTAGATTCGCCAATTAAAAGTGTGAAGTATGATATTTACGAGCTGTACCCCAGCGCTCGGCATGCTTACATTGCCATTGGTCTCGCTGTCAAAACCAGTCGGCCCCGTAAAAGGACTGCAAAGTTAATCAAATTCCCCGTTCTACATAAATTTATCGAACAGAGAACTTGTCCAAACCCACATTTCGAGGTACTTTTAGGGTAAATAATGTGACGAAAACAAATAATCCCTTCAATGAAATTCGGAATCATCCGCGAACGCAAAAACCCACCCGACAGACGTGTGGTACTCTCCCCGAAAGCCTGTCAAAAAGTACTTTCGACACACAGAAATGCCGAAATTATCGTCGAGCCTTCCCCTATTCGCACCTATACCGATGCGGAGTATAGGGCAGCGGGAATAGTCGTCGGCCCGAAAATGGAGGATTGCGATGTGCTATTAGGAGTAAAAGAGGTGCCCATCGATGACCTCATCCCGAATAAAAAATACTTCTTTTTCTCCCATACCATCAAAAAACAGCCCTATAACCGAGAACTGCTACGCGCGATATTGGATAAAAATATCGAGCTCTACGATCACGAGGTCATCACCAATGCCAAAGAACAGCGCCTTGTCGCTTTTGGAAGATACGCCGGCATCGTTGGTGCCTACAATGGCTTTCGAGCCTACGGTCTCAAATATGACCTTTTCAAATTGCCAAAGGCGGAAAAGCTTCCGAATCAAACGGCACTAATCGATGCCCTTAAAAAAGTACCCTTACCAAATATCAAAATCCTGTTGACAGGTAGAGGCAGAGTGGGGAATGGTTCGCGGGAAATGCTCGACGGTATGGGCATGCGACGGGTCAATGTAGCCGCTTACCTGTCCGAAGAGTTCAAAGAACCGGTCTACTGCCAAATCGATGCCGGTGAATACAATAAGCGTAAAGACGGCGTTCGCGGCAACAAGGCGGACTTCTTTCAAAATCCCGGGGAATATAAATCTGATTTCTATCGCTTCGCCGAAGTAACCGATTTTTATATTGCCGGACATTTTTATGGGCAGGGCGCACCCTATCTGTTTACACGCGAAGATGCCAAGCAGACGGATTTTAAAATAAAGGTCGTGGCCGATGTGAGCTGCGACATCGATGGGCCGGTTGCTAGTACCATTCGGCCCTCGACGATTGCCGACCCTATTTATGGCTACGATCCCAAAAAGGAAAAGGAAACTAATTTCAAAAACAAATCTGCCATTGCCGTAATGGCTGTGGATAACCTGCCCTGTGAACTACCCCGCGATGCGAGCGAGGGCTTTGGCGAAGCTTTCTTAAAAAACGTGATTCCCGCTTTTTTCAATGGGGATAAGGATGGCGTACTCCACCGAGCACGCATGACGCAAAACGGGAAGCTGACCGAGCGGTATTCGTATTTGCAGGATTATGTTGACGGGAAGGAGTAGGTAGTGGTCGTCTAATTTATCCGAACCTCCCATTCAACCACTGGCTGTACCTTAGGCGCGGTAAAACAACCTAAGGCCTTCAACTTAAGAGTAATGGAGGACTTTTTCTCCAAGGTCTTGATCTGCAAAGTTTCCGTCTCCCCAGCGGGGATTTCGAATACGGGTGAACTGTCATAAAAAGTAAACTCCATTTGGTTTTCGAAAAGCAGATCGCTACTTGAAACGTTCTTCAGTTCAACTTCTAAAACTTGGGTCTTGGGGAGATATTCCGCCTTGACGACTTCGATACTGGCTTGAAGTAAAGGTGTAAGAAACTCTTCCTTGCCAACTAGCAGGTCGTTGTAGACCGCCACGGTACGGCCTGCAAAGAGGGCTTCCCGAAGACTTTCGATGCTTTTATTTTTGGCGAATACCAGGGTTATCGGGCGGTGGTTTCCTTTTTCGGTGTAGTCCCAATCGATTAGGCCGTGAATGTCGCTGGTGCCCATTATGGTCAGGTTTTGCTCTAAGGCCAAGGTCAAGGCCTCCTGAGAATAATCAACCGAATTTATGACTTCGATACCATGCAGTTCCCCATTTTTAATACGGGCTTTTTGAAAATCGCTTAAAACGGGCAGACCTTTCGGACGTTGTGCATGCCAGGCCGGATGGTTCCAGAATACAAAAGCATCCTGTTTTTTTGCAGCGACAAAGGCGGCTTCGGGCTCGTCCTGTACCAATGGGTTTGCATCGGTAATAAATAGGGCGTTGCTGTGGCCAACAGGTTCGGAACGGGTAATTTCCGAGCCATGGACGATTAGCAATCCGTGTTCTTCTGCCTCATCCATAGCTTTGGCCAGTTCAAAGGAACGATTGCGGTCGGGGTGGGGAATATCTTCCTTATGGGGCTGGTATTCCAAATGTTCGGTCAGGGAAATGGCATCCAGGTTTTCGCGTATAGCTTCTTGTACCCTAATTGTGGGCCAAACGCTCCCATCCGAAAACACGGTGTGCTGGTGTAGATCGGTCTTGAGTGTTCGGTATCCCTCGATATCGGGATAATTGAGCGGTTGGGCTCCGGTGTGGGAATGTTCTTGGGCAATGCAGATTGCACAAGAAAATAACGAAAATAAGAGGCTCAAAAGCTTCATGGTCTGTGGTTTTACCAAAAATAGTGATTTTAGGGGCTCAATATCGACAAGGATCAAACGATTTGGTTAATAGAAGAACTTCTCATGTATCTACCCATTCCCAATCACTCAATCAAGCCTTTATCCTTATAAATGTCGATATATTGTTCGCTTAGGGCATCCGAATCCTTATATTTTTCTCGGATGGAGGTCAGCTTTTCCTTCATTTGGGCAAGGGTTTCCGCGTAGGTGGGGTCGTCGTACACATTGTTCATTTCCAGGGGGTCTTTTTTGCGGTCGTAGAGTTCCCATTCGTCGACATCATAATAGAAATGGATGAGTTTAAAATTCTTTGTCGCGATGCCATAATGCCTTTTTACGGCGTGTTCGGCTGGGTACTCGTAATAGTGATAATAGACGGCATCCCTGTCCCATTTTTCCGTTTCGCCTTTGAGCAGGGGCATGAGGCTTTCCCCTTGCATATCATCGGGCGCTTTCACACCGGCGACCTCCAAAAAGGTCTGGGCGAAATCGAGGTTCTGTACCAACTCCTCAGAGGTGGTTTTGGGGGTTATCACATGCGGCCACCGGATCAGCAAAGGCGTTTTGAACGATTCGTCGTACATAAACCGTTTGTCGAACCAACCGTGTTCGCCGAGATAGAAACCTTGGTCAGAGGTATAGACGACTAGGGTATTTTCTGTGAGACCTTCTTCGTCTAGGTAGTCCAACAGCCGTCCGACGTTTTCATCTACGGCGGCTATCGTACCCAAATAGTCCTGCATATAACGCTGGTATTTCCAGACCATTAAGGTGGAGTCGTTCATGCCCGGATATCGTTTTTTGAAGTCCTCGTTGATCGGGCCGTAAACGGAATCCCAAGAAGCGCGTTGTTCCGGGGTCATTCGTTCGATCGGGTTATAGAGTTCCCGGTCATCGATGTTCAGGGCTTTGACGATTTCGGGATATACCTTATTATCGTAATTGTAGGTCATGTGTTTGAGGATGTTCATTTCGGCCGTCGCAGCTGCTGTACCTCGGTTCGCATAATCGTCGAAAAGTGTTTCTGGAAGCGGGAAGGTTTTTTTCGTAAACTCGGTATAATGCCTTTTTGCGGGAAGCCATGAGCGATGGGGTGCTTTGTGCAGGTACATTAATAGGAAGGGTTTTGTAGTGTCCCTCCGCTTTTCCATCCAGTCCAAAGTAAGATCGGTCGTAATATCGGTCACATAGCCCTGAATGGTCGTATCGCCTTTTTGGGTAATAAACTTGGGATTGTAATAGTCCCCCTGTCCCGGAAGGATTTTAAACTCATCAAATCCCTTGGGATTATTACCAAAATGCAGTTTCCCGAACATGGCCGTCTGGTAGCCCGCTTTTTGTAAAATCTGCGGAAAGGTCACATTGGTCGTATCGAAAGGGGTAAGGTTATCGATCTTTCCATTGATATGGCTGTGTTTTCCAGTGAGGATGACCGCACGGGAGGGTGCGCAAATCGAATTGGTCACGCTGGCATTGGTGAAAAGTATCCCTTCATTGGCGATCCGGTCGATATTGGGCGTTTGAATCAGTTTGTCGCTGTACGCACTAATGGCCTGATATGCGTGATCGTCGGACATGATAAAGACAATATTCGGGCGTTTGGTTTCTTTTTCGTTGGATTTTTCATCCGTACAGGAGAAAATGGAAAGCAGTAGAATTAGGGATAGCAGGTTAAAACCGGATTTCATTTAGGATAGTTTTTCGTTAAACATCCAAATTAGTGAAAAAGTTTAGGAGTTTAGAGGTTTATGACTTTATAAAAGGGATGCAGTGCTATTTGAGGCTTATCGAATGAAATGAAGCAAAAAACTCAAGCTTTGTATCCATTACATGATAAGGGTTCAAACCTGGCCTTCGAGGGCTTCAAATTCAGTGAATAGCACACTTTGAACAGCTACACCATGGCGATTGAATTCCTGTACCGAGCGTAGTCATACGTTAAATGTTCTGGGTAGGTTCTCTATTTCAGCTGGTTCACTGTATTCCGTAGCGCGGTCAAATTCGTCAACAATGATTCCAATCGGTCCAAATGCAACATATTCGCCCCATCACTTTTAGCGTTGGCGGGGTCAAAATGGGTCTCTATAAAAATACCGTCGACCCCGGCGGCAATACCCGCCCTTGCCATGGTGTTAATGAGTTCGGGGCGGCCGCCGGTGACTCCCGAAGACTGGTTGGGCTGTTGTAGCGAATGGGTGACATCCAAGACCACAGGGGCATAGTGTTTCATAGTGGGCACGCCCCTGAAATCAACAATCATATCCTGATAGCCGAACATGGTCCCCCGGTCGGTGATACACACTTGTTCGTTACCGGAATCGGTCACTTTGATCACGGCGTGCTTCATGCTTTCGGGACTCATAAACTGTCCCTTTTTAAGGTTGACCACTTTTCCCGTTTCGGCGGCGGCTACCACTAAATCCGTCTGACGCACCAGAAAAGCTGGGATCTGGAGTACATCCACATATTCCGCGGCCATGGCGGCATCGGAAGCTTCATGGATATCCGTCACGGTCGGTACGTCAAAGGTCTCGGATACCTTCCGTAAAATCTTCAACGCCTTTTCATCCCCGATACCCATAAAGGAATCCACACGGCTGCGGTTGGCCTTTTTAAAACTTCCCTTAAAAATATAGGGAATTTTTAATGCGTCCGTTACTTTGACGATATGCTCCGCTATTCGCAAGGCCATGTCTTCGCCTTCGATGGCACAGGGTCCGGAAAGGAGAAAGAAGTTATTGCTATCGGCATGTTTAAGTTTGGGGATAAGCGAAAGGTCCATATCTTAAATTTTCGTCAAATATACTCCAAAACTGTGATTTAGTATTTAGATTCGGTGTATACCAAACCGCTTCAGATGAAAAAATCAACGCTGTTCATCATGTGCTCTTTCGTTCTGCTTGCTTATTCGAATGTATTTGGGCAAGATGAGCAAAGAACAAAAACCTTCGATCTTATTAATTTAGAACGCCATCAATTCAAGTTCGATCTGCTCTCTCCCGGATTGAGTTACGAATTGGGACTTTTCAAAAACCAAAGTGTCTCGACAAGTTTGGGATTGGGACTCGCCACGTATCAAGAAGGATACGCCTATGGTTTGGCGATGAACAATCGATACCGTTATTATCATAATTTCAACCGACGGATCGACAAGGGCAAGAACGTTTCTGGTAATTCGGGAAATTATATCGCCGCGGCACAGGCCATTTTCTTTTCCCAGGTTCGGATAAAGACCAATATTGAAGGACCGAGCGATTTCAACTTGGGTTTTTATGGAATGGTATATGGCATCCAAAGAACCTATCCGAAAGGCTTCAATTTTAATGTGGAATTAGGTGCTGGCTATTATCGTGGCGACGGCATACCCTCAGGTTACGGACCGCTTTTTGGCCTCAACTTTGGATGGGTGGCGACTAATCGAAAATCTAGAAAGCCGACTTTCGAATAATCTGTACCATTTTCCTGAAATTACTGAAAGTTTCAGACCGCGGATACGGTATACCGTGTAGGCTCGTGCCATCATTTCTATAACCTTTAAATGCCTTGGGTTCATTGGCTGCTAACCCATCGGAGGTAAAATTATCCCCCTAAAAATCAGTAAAATAAAAATAATACGGCTTTAGTCGAATCAACTAAAATTAGCCGTATCTTTGCACGCCCGAAATAAAGACCTATTTCATTACATAGAAGAGGCAGAAATAAATTAAAAAATACAAATGTCAACTACAAAGAACATCGCCATTATTGCCCACGTAGACCACGGTAAGACTACCTTGGTCGATAAGATTATGTACCACTGCCATCTTTTTCGCGACAACGAAAATACGGGCGATTTAATTCTGGACAATAATGATCTCGAACGGGAGCGCGGTATTACCATTACTTCTAAAAACGTTTCCGTAGTCTATAAAGATACCAAGATCAATATCATCGATACCCCTGGTCACGCCGATTTTGGGGGTGAGGTCGAACGTGTTTTGAACATGGCCGATGGAGTGCTTTTGTTGGTCGATGCCTTTGAAGGCCCGATGCCACAGACGCGTTTTGTTTTGCAGAAAGCTATTGATTTGGGATTAAAACCCTGTGTGGTCATCAATAAAGTGGACAAAGAAAATTGTACGCCCGAAGAGGTGCACGAAAAAGTATTCGACCTCATGTACGAGCTAGGGGCAGAGGAGTGGCAGTTGGATTTTCCCACGGTCTACGGTTCCGCCAAGAACAACTGGATGAGCGACGACTGGAAAAACGAGACCGACAATATTGAACCTTTACTGGATATGGTCATCGAACAAATTCCAACTTTCGAACCCAAAGAAGGAAATACCCAAATGCTTATTACGTCTTTGGACTTTTCATCGTTTACCGGGCGAATCGCGATTGGAAGATTACAACGCGGCAGCTTGAAGGAAGGCCAGCAGATTTCTCTGGTAAAAAGGGATGGTAGCATCGTAAAATCGAAAATCAAGGAATTGTTTACGTTCGAAGGGTTAGGCCGTAAAAAAGTGCAGGAAGTGGTCACGGGCGATATCTGCGCCATTGTCGGTCTTGAAGGTTTCGATATCGGTGATACTATTGCGGATCTCGAAAATCCGGAGGGTCTTAAAACTATCGCCATCGACGAGCCTACGATGAGCATGTTGTTCACGATCAATGATAGTCCGTTTTTCGGACAGGATGGTAAATTCGTTACCTCCCGCCACATAAAGGAGCGGTTGGAGCGAGAGCTTGAGAAGAATTTGGCCCTAAGAGTCAACCCGACGGATAGTGCGGATAAGTTTTTGGTGTTCGGTCGGGGCGTTTTGCATTTGTCCGTATTGATCGAGACCATGCGTCGCGAGGGCTATGAAATGCAAATAGGTCAGCCACAGGTTATCATTAAAGAAATCGATGGCGTCAAATGTGAGCCTATTGAAGCATTGACCATAGACTTGCCAGAGGAAGTTTCCGGGAAGGCCGTGGAAATGGTATCCATACGAAAAGGCGAAATGACCAGTATGGTAGCTAAAGGCCAACGCATGATCTGCGAGTTCTTAATTCCTTCTCGAGGAATTATAGGCCTACGTAACCAATTGTTAACCGCTACTGCCGGTGAAGCTATCATGGCACACCGCTTCTTGGAGTACCAACCGATGAAAGGCGATATTCCACAGCGTCAGAACGGTTCATTGGTTTCGATGGAAAAAGGAAAAGCAATTCCCTATTCCATTGACAAGCTACAAGATCGGGGTAAGTTTTTTGTCGATCCGGGCGAGGATATTTATGAAGGTCAGGTTATCGGAGAGAATTCTCGTGGCGATGATATGACCGTCAATATCACCAAGACCAAAAAAATGTCCAACGTACGTTCTTCAGGAGCTGATGACAAGGCAAAAATAGTTCCTGCCATCAAATTCTCTTTGGAAGAAGCCTTGGAGTATATTCAGAAAGATGAATATGTCGAGGTGACGCCAAAACATTTGCGACTTCGAAAAATTTATTTGACGGAGAATGATCGTAAACGAAATAAGATTGCTTAGACTTTTTTAAGTTAGTTTTCCGAAGAGTCTAATTATTTGATAATACAAAAGCCCTAATCGATATTTTATCGATTAGGGCTTTTTTAATAGATATATCCGGTCTTTCCGTGAATCAGTCCATTGGAATTTTATGGATGGCCGCTGCCGCTGCGCCTATAATACCCGCATGGTTTTGAAGTTCTGCAGGCTTTACAGGCGTATCGATAGTGATATATTTCTTGAATTCATCAAAATCCTTTGAAGTACCGCCGCCCAAAAGAATAAGGTCGGGCGCAACGATCAAATCGACATATTTAAGGAATTTGTTGAAACGCTTGCCCCATTTTTTATAGGATAGTCCCTCACGCTCCTTGGCAGAAGCGGCCGCCCAAAGTTCGATTTTTTTGTATTTTTTATAGGGCATCTGTCCCAATTCGAAATTAGGAATCAGTTTTCCATCGTAAAAAGCGCCACTGCCCAGTCCGGTTCCAATAGTAATCATGATCACTAAACCTTCTACTCCTTTTCCGATACCGTATTCCATGGAAGCATAACCGGCAATATCGGCATCGTTGACCACCGTAAAATCGAGTCCCGTTTTTTCTTCGAACAATTCCTCGATATTGACTCCCAGCCAACTCTCATCTAGGTTTCCTGAGGATTTGCAGATGCCTTTTTTGATGACGGTAGGAAAGCCGCAGCCCACTTTTCCCTTGTAATCAAAGTGTTTGACGATTTCGGCGATGACCTCCGCCATCTCTTCCGGTTTCCGAGATTCGGGGGTGGGAATACGGTACCGTTCCGAAATCATCTCACCGGTTTCAATATTTACAATACCTCCTTTCATGCCGGAACCGCCGACGTCAATACCAAGAACTTCCATTTATATCTGTTAAATTTTAGGAAGGTAAAATACGAAAAGTTTTGATGGTAGGGTAATGTTTTCTGATAGTTCTATTCCCTATCATACAGTCCCGTGTTCCCTTTTTCCAAAATCGGCATAAGTTGATCTACGATTTCCGGCCGTTCGCTGGCAACATTTCTATCTTCTGGGTTATCACTCGTGTGGTCGTAAAGTTCAATAACCGGTTCTTCGTCCCTAAAATATTTCGTCAATCTGTAATCCCGCGTTCGCAGGGTAATGCCGTTTTTGAAATACCCGTACGCTTTTCCCTGATCTTTCAAATTGTCCGAGACCATTAGTGGCAGTAAGCTTTTACCATCGATTTTATGGTTTAAGGGAATGTCGGACAGTTCCAAAAGGGTAGGGTAGAGGTCAACACTTTCTACGATGGCATCTACATTTTTGTGCCGATGTTCGGCGAAGGGTGTTTTAATGATCAAGGTGCTTTTCAGGGCGTTTTCGAGGAGAGTATGCTTGCCCCAGACCCGTTGATCTCCCAGATGCCAGCCGTGGTCGCCCCATATAACGACAATAGTGTTTTCATCCAATTCCAATCTTTTGAGTTCTTGCAGCAATTTTCCGATTTGCGTATCGATATAGCTTATGGAGGCTAGATAGCCGTGCCGTAATTTTTTGGCGTAGGCTTCGGAAACGGAGGCGTCTAAACCGGCCTTTTCGTCTCCTAGGGCGTATTGGTTGAACTCCCCGCTTTCGTGCAGGCTTGCCCGATTGATGTTTTCTGGGATTCCTGGATTGTCGGACACCGGAATCTCTGCCCGATCGTAAAGATCCCAATATTTTTTGGGAGCGTTGAAGGGCAGATGGGGCTTAAAGAATCCAACGCCCATGAAAAAGGGTTCTTCGTTATTCTTAAGTTCTTTTAATTTGGATATGGCTAGGTTAGCGGTCAGGCCATCCGGATACCCCTCATCTTCTACCTCCCCCGCTTCATAGGGCTTGACCTGTTTGTTGAGGCTCTGCCGATTTTCGCCGTTGGCATAGGCAAAGAAGGCGTTCCATCCGGTCTCCCATTTTCCGGCATTGAAAAGCAGTTCGCTCCAGCTATACGGCAGTTCCCTTTTGTCGGATACCGGTTCCTCGTATCCGTAGACATAACCATCCGCGGAATGGCTTATTTTTCCGATGCCGACCGTGTGATAGCCTGCTTGTTTAAACCGATGGATAAACGTTTCGGGAATGGAATCCTCAGCCTTTCCCGAAAGTTCTTCCACAATTGCGTTATTTGATAAATGGATGCGTTTAAAGGGACGGTATCCGGTTAGAAGCGCATGCCTTGAAGCCCCACAAGTAGGCACCTGAGCATAGTGATGGGTAAAAAGCACCCCTTCCGAGGCTAGAGCATCCAAATTAGGGGACTTGGCAATGCTGCCGTAAGCGCCCAATTCGGTGCGAAGGTCGTCAACGGCAATAAAGAGGATATTGGGGCGGACCTTCTTTTCGGATGGGGTATTTTCATCCTTACATCCCAATACCAGCAAAAACAGCAGTACAAAGCGAAAATAATATAACATAATCCTTGTTTTTTTCTGTGGACCTCTTCATTCTGTGAACCTTTGCACCATCTCAATATATTTCCGTGGAATTCGCTTTCGCTCTTACAGCCTAAAGGCCAATGAAGAAGTAATTCACGGGTAACCGCAAACCTGCCTCCCACCGAGGCAGGGATTCACGGGGATACTGTTATTCCAATTGTCTCTTTTCCCTCAAAAAATCAAAAATCAGCATATCGACTTCCGAGACCATGTGCCTATCCTTATAATTGAGCCAAACCATTTCCGCTATTTCCATAGCCGGTTGCAATTCCCCTTTGTAGGATGCCGCGTAGGAAGTCTTCTGCACTAAGACACCTGGTTTATGGCCGTCTGCCTGTGCCTCGAAAATTCCTATAAAGTACAAGCTTGAAATTTCGATATCTACGCCCAGCTTTTCCTTGATTTCCCGAAATAGCGCCTTTGCATCGCCTTCACCGGGCTCACGTTTGCCACCGGGAATATTATAGTTGCCACGGCCCTCGGTGCGGGTCATCAAAATACGGCCGTCCACGATATGGATCCACGCCAATTTGTCGATAATCTGATCGGAAGGTTCTATGTAATAATCTATGGAGTTCAGCGAATGGTTCGGGTCGATAACATCAAGAAGTTTATCGATCCAGTTGCCGAATCCGGTCAAAGTGCCGAGTTTTTTGTTCCGCCCCAAGGCGCTGGAAATGGTCTCGTCGCGGTTTCCGAAATTATAGCGTCCCTTTTTGACCCAAAGCGTGTTCAACAGGTGCTGCATCATAACGTTACCTAACTGGTCTACCGAAATGGCGATTTTCAGTAGATATTCGCCTATTCCCTTAAATCCCTTTCTGAAAAGGCTACGGAAAAACCCATATAAAAAACCCAGTGGCCCTGTAACTGCCAACAGCACAATGGAAATTAAAAACAGTAGCACCCCGATAAACGGATTCACTTTTTTATCGGCTTTATAGACGCGTTTTTTTTTGATCATAGGCCACTGGATCGAGAAATGCAAACCAAGCCTTCAAAGCTATGGAATAATTATTCTAAAAATAAAGGTATCAGTTGTTAAACGATTTAACTTGAAATTCGAAGTTTGCTTAGGCAAAGGATATAGGTATTTTCAATCACGATTATTGTCCCATAAAAGGATACTTTACGAACTTTTGACAAACACCGTTCTACGCGACACTCTGGCTAAAGATTCTGCGTTATGGGAAAAATGTACCGTAGAATGGCCGTATCGGTTGCAGAGACGGTTTGTGAGTAAGATATCGACTAGAGTTGGCTTTTTTTTATAGAGCCTTCAGGAGAACCTTTAAATATGTTACCATCTTCGCTATTGGGCTACAAGAAGGGAATATCCGATTAAAATAAATTGTAACTTATCGCTATGGATAAAACGGGTAAATGGACTTTTGAAGGCTTTAGCCCCCGATTGGATAAATTAGATTCGCGAATCAGGGAAAAGGCCATTGAAATTGCGAATGGTTTATTGGAAACTGAAGATATTTCGGAAGCAGCGGCCATCGAACAAGGAATCGTTCGGGCCGAGCAATGGTTTTATGACCTCGAGGCCTAAGGGCGGTCGAAAGGATTGTAACCGGCTCTTACTCTTTTTTAGGGTTTCTGGGCAAAACTTCTTCGGGGAACGGAAAAAGAATGGTAGAGTTCTTTTCGGCGGCTATGTTCGCCAAGGTCTGGTAGAGCCTTAATTTTATGGCGGAAGGGGACTGGTCTATCAGTTTACCCGCTTCAAGTAATTTTCCTGCGGCCTGTTCCTCGGCAAGGGCCAAGATGATTTGTGCCCTTCTTGAACGTTCTGCTTCGGCTTGGTTGGCCATCATCCGCTTCATGTTTTCAGGCAATTGTATGTCCTTGATCTTGACATCTATGATATCGATGCCCCAGACCACGGTTTCCTGCATCACTATTTCTTTGATATTATTGCCCATTTCTTCGCGTTTGCTCAAAATGGTATCCAATTCTACCTTTCCGCAAACATCCCGGAGTGCCGCTTGGGACAATTGTGTGATTGCAAACCGGTATTCCTCTACTTCCAAGACCGCTTTTTCAGGATCCAATATTTTAAAGAAAACCACCCCGTCGATACTGCAGGGCACATTGTCTTCCGTCATTACCTCTTGTGAGACAATGTTGATGGTTATTACACGGATATCTACGCTCTGTACCGTTTCTACTAAAGGAATAATCCATCTAAGACCGGGCTGCAAGGTTTTGATATACTTTCCGAACCTGAACTTTAATGCCCTTTTGTATTCAAAAATAATGCGGATCCCGGAAAGCAGAAACAATACGAAAAGAACTCCTAAAACGAACAATGGATACATAATAGATGGATTTTAGTTTGGCGGGCTAACACTATCAAATACCGCCTTAGGAAAGGTACGGATATTTAAGGTAGAAGACAAAATATTAACGTCAGCTTAGTTACTTTTAAACGCTGATAGTGAAGAAATTATCACTCTGGTTCAGACAGCCCTTTGCACCACTTCAAAAATCTTGTTCCCATCACACTTCAAGGTCTTCGACGGATATTTTAAGATTAGCGCATAATCATGGGTGGCCATCAAAATGGTGCGGCCCGATTTATGGATTTCCTGTAGTACTTTCATGACCTCTACACTTGTCTGCGGATCGAGGTTCCCGGTAGGTTCATCGGCCAAGATCAATTCAGGGTCGTTGAGCAGCGCGCGGGCGATAGCAACACGTTGCTGCTCGCCGCCGGAAAGTTCGTGTGGGAACTTAAAGCCCTTGGTCTTCATACCGACCTTGCCGAGCACATCTTCGATTTGGAGGGCCATTTTATGAGTGTCTTTCCATCCCGTAGCCTTTAAAACGAAGGCCATATTATTGTTGATGTTCCGGTCGGGGAGTAGCTTGAAATCCTGAAAAACGATACCGAGCTTTCGGCGTAGAAAGGGAATATCTTTTTCCCGGAGTTTGGTCAGATCGAATTCCACAATACTTCCCGTACCCTGCTTTAGTGGAAGATCACCGTAGAGCGTCTTCATAAAACTGCTTTTTCCGCTGCCCGTTTTTCCGATCAGGTAAACAAATTCCCCTTTCCTGACGTCTAGATTAACCTCGTTCAGCACTAGACTTTCCTTTTGGAAGATGGCGGCGTCTTTAAGTTCTAGGATGGTTTCGGACATATTTAATAATCAATTAGCATTAATTCTTCCTTCAAAAGTAATACTCTTTTTTTCTTTGCACCTGAAAAACAATGTGCCATTCGTTAAATGCCATTCGTTAAACGCTTTTCGCTAAGCGCGATTTCACACTAATACTGGCGAAAGGTGTTTTTCGAAAAGCGAAAAGCGCACCGCGGATATACTTAGATGCAATATTCGCCGTTATTAAAATTAATTAAGGTAATCCTATTCTCGGCTTAACGTATCACTTGGACACTATGTTAAAAAAAATCACCGCTTTCCTCCCTATTTTCTTGGGAATCGTCGTTACGGGCGTATCCCAAGAGACCAAAATCTATACCCACGATCAGAAAAACTATCAAGATGCCCTGGCGCTCTATAACAACGAGCAGTACCAGGCGGCACAATCTATTTTTTCGAAGGTCAAGGAGAATACCGATAATTTAGAGACCAAAGCTAATAGCGCTTATTTCGAAGCCAATGCCGCCGTTCGCCTGAACCAATTGGGCGCGGATCGCCTGATGGAAAGTTTTGTGGAAAATTATCCGACCTCCACCAAGCGCAACTCCGCTTTTGTCGATGTGGCGGAGTACTATTTCGAGACCGGAAAATACCCCTATGCCTTGAAGTGGTACAATAAAGTGGACCAAAAGGCCCTTTCCCGTGGGGAGATGGACAAGTTCAATTTCAATTACGGCTATTCCCTTTTTTCCTCCGGGAAGCAAAAGGAAGCGGAAAGCTATTTGCAAAAGGTCGAAAATTCCCCGAAATACGGTTCACAGTCCAAATATTACCAAGGGTATATCGCGTATCAACAAGATGATTACGATGAGGCCAACCGACGTTTCGATCAAATCAAGGATCCCGAGATTTTGGAAGAGAAGATGGACTACTATCAAGCGGATATGAATTTTAAGCTTGGTAAATTCGACGAAGCGATTGCCTTGGCGAAAAAGCAGATGGCCAAAAATGACCGGAAAGAGAAGTCCGAATTGAGCAAAATCATCGGTGAGAGCTATTTCAATATGGCGCAGTATGCGAACGCCATTCCCTATCTACAGGATTACACGGGAAAAAAAGGCAAGTTCAGCAATACGGATTATTATTTATTGGGATATTCCTTCTACAAGCAGGGCGATTATACCAACGCCGTGCAGCAGTTCAACAAGATTATCGACGGTAAGAACAGTGTCTCCCAGAATGCGTATTATCATTTGGCGGAATGCTATTTGAAATTGGATAAAAAACAGGAAGCGCTAAATGCCTTCCGAAATGCATCCCAAATGGATTTTTCCCCTGAAATTAAAAAGGATGCCGACCTGAACTACGCGCGGTTGAGCTATGAGATCGGTAATCCCTATGAACCCGTCCCAAAAGTAATTTCCGACTATCTGGCCAAATATCCCAACGAACAGCACACGCAAGAGATGCAGGAATTGTTGGTGGATTCGTACATCACGTCGAAGAATTTCGAGGGCGCTATGGAACTTTTGGAAAATAATCCAAAATACGCCAGCAAGGCCACCTATCAGAAAGTGGCCTACTATCGTGGTATAGAACTGTTCATGGACGGCGATTACGCCGCAGCGACGAACAATTTCAAAAAATCGTTAGACAGTGCCGAAGACGCTCTGTTTAAAGCGCGCGCCAATTATTGGAAAGCGGAATCGGAGTATCTCTTGAACCGTTTCGACGATGCGTTGGTCGACTACATCCAATTCCAGCAAAATCCCATGGCGAAATCCACAGCCGAAAATAAGGAGCTAGATTATAATTTGGCCTACACCTATTTCAAATTGAAGGACTATGACAATGCCATAGCGTATTTCAACAATTCCACAAGTAAGGGAGGCGAGGATGCCCAAAAAATGTACGATGCGTATCTGCGTTTGGGCGATAGCTATTTTGTGACGAGCAAATACTGGCCGGCCATCGAAACTTACAATAAGGCTTTGGCGCTTACGGGTACAGACAAGGCCTATGCCGCCTTTCAAAAGGCCATCAGTTACGGCTTCGTCGATCGGCGCGACACCAAGATCGAGGAACTGCGCACGTTCGCATCGGCATATCCGAATTCGAGTTTGCGAGATGATGCCCTTTTCGAACTGGCGAACACCTTGATTTCCGCCGGAAAAGAGCAACAGGGCCTTCAGGCTTACGATAACCTGAGGCGCGAGTATGGTACTAGTCCGCTTGTACCTCAGGCCATGATACGCCAAGGACTGGTACACTACAATTCGAACCGAAGTGAGCAGGCGTTGGGGGAATTTAGGTCCGTCGTACGTGATTTCCCGAATACCCAGGAAGCGATTCAAGCCGTTTCTACCGCAAAATTGATTTATGTTGATTTAGGCCGGGTGGACGAGTACGCCGCTTGGGTCGAGAACCTCGATTTCGTGGAAGTCACCGATAGGGAACTGGACAATGCCACTTTCGAATCCGCCGACAAGCAGAATATGGAGGGTAAAAAGGATGCAGCCATCAAAGGCTATGAAAACTATATCAAGCAATTCCCGAACGGGGTCAATGCGGTGAAGTCACATTTCAACTTGGCACAACTGTATTTCGGTAGGGGACAAAAAGATAAAGCGCTACCACAATACAAATATGTAGCCGAGAAATCCGGTGGCGAATACGCCGAGCAGTCCCTGACCCGGGTCTGTGAAATCTACATTGGAAAAGATGATTATGTGACGGCCATTCCGTTTTTAGAGCGCTTGGAAAATCAGGCGGATATTCAGCAGAATCGCGTTTTTGCACAGTCCAATCTGATGAAGGGTTATTATGAGCAGAAAAATTACGAGAAGACCTTGGCCTATGCAGATAAGGTTTTGGCCGTGCCGACCATTGACAACCGTATCAAGAGCGATGCCCAGATTATGATTGCCCGCGCTGCGATTGAAACCGATGATGAGGCCAAAGCGGAAAGCGCCTATCAAGACGTGCTGAAAATCGCAACCGGAGGCACCGCTGCCGAAGCCCTATACTATGATGCCTATTTTAAGAACAAGGCGCAAGATTTTGAGGCATCGAACGCCTCCGTTCAAAAATTAGCGAAAGATTATTCCAGCTATAAGGAATGGGGCGGAAAAGGCCTGGTCATCATGGCCAAGAACTTTTATGCTTTGGGCGATGCCTATCAAGCCACCTATATATTGGATAACGTGACGACCAATTTCAGCCAATATACCGAACTGGTCTCCGAAGCGAAAGCCGAGCTGGCGATTATCAAATCTAAGGAAGCGAAGAGCAATTCGTCGATTCGAACGGATAATTAGATTTGAGACCTACAGAAGTAAAGAACACGGAAAATAGAACAACACTTCATATGCATAAAAACATAAAACTACTACTGATCCTAATTTTCGGATTTTCGCAGATCACCTTCGCCCAAGATGACGAAAACGATGAGGAAACCGATGATATCGGCACGGAATCCATAACGGTAACGAAAGCGTATACACCCACGATTTCCGATGCGTTTAAGATAAAATCAGTTCCGACCTTGAACGATTCCATAGTCCTCCAGAAGAAAAATATAGAATACAGTATCTTTTCGGTACCGGTGGCCTCGACTTTTGCGCCTGCGAAGGGTACTGCCACGGCCGTCAAAAAAACACCGCCGCCCTTGCTGTACAATTCGTACGCCTCTGCAGGTGGTGGAAACCCCGCCAATTTTATGGCCAAATTTTATACGAGCCGTGCCATTGATCGGGAATCCGGATATACCGTGGGGCTGGACCACAATTCTTCCCGTGGCGACCTTAAAGGGGTAGCCCTGGATAATGTGTACTCCAACACTAAATTGGATGGTGCTTACGTTAAACGGGATCGCGATTTCGATTGGGGGTTTGATATGGGCGCCCAGCATCAGCTTTACAATTGGTATGGAATTCCTGATGGGGTCTTTACCGAAGAAGTGGTCAATTCCATTGAAGAACGCCAAAATTATTTTATGGCCGAAGCGGGAGCCCATATCAATGTTCAGGATTCGTATTTCGAAAATGCGGAACTGCAATACCGCCGTTTTTGGGATGCCATAAAATCGGGCGAGAACCGTGCGATATTTAAAACGGGCTTTGCTTTTCCCGTGGCCGATGAGTCCTTCGGCATAAAGGCAAAAGTGGATTTTGTCAACGGCACTTTTGAAAATTCCGGCCTTAACGACGCGACCAATGCTATTGGTATCAAGTACAGCCATTTGCAAGCCGGTCTGAACCCGAATTTGACCTTGCTGAACGAAGATTTTTCCCTGAATCTGGGCGTCAACTTGGTCTACGGTATAGATATGGAGAACAATGACGGCAATTTTTATATTTATCCCGCGGTGACGGCATCCTATCGGCTGCTTGATCAATTGGCGATTGTCTACGGGGGCGTAAAAGGCGGGCTTCAACAGAACTCCTATTACGGTTTTGCAGAAAGCAATCCCTATGTATCCCCAACCTTGAACATTATCCCTACCGACACCAAATACGACGGCTATCTCGGCTTAAAGGGCCAACTGCTACCGACTCTGAGCTACAACATAAAAGCCTCTTACACAGCAGAAGATCGCAGTCCCCTTTTCAAATTGAATCCGCAGAACACCTTCCGCAACGATGAAAAAGGCTATTATTACGGCAATTCGTTCGAGGTATTCTATGACGATATCAAGACCGTTGGCGTATTCGGAGAACTGAACGTTGACGTGAACCGCAACTTTACGCTGGGAGTTAATGCGGAGTATTACAACTATTCCACTGAAACCGATAATCCGGCGTGGAACCGTCCCGATTTGAAAGGTTCGCTATTTATGGATTATCAGATCGGCGAAAAATGGTATGCCGGGGCGAACCTGTTTTTTATAGGCGAGCGAAAGGATGTCGCCACGATAGCCGATCAGACGGGAATTCCCTCGAATTTTGCGGCGGAAATTGTTACTTTAGACAGTTTCTTCGATGCCAATGCCCACCTAGGCTACCGTTGGAACAAGCAACTTTCCATTTTTGTGAAAGCGGCCAATATTGCCAACAACAACTACCAGCATTGGTCCAATTATCCGGTTCAGGGCTTGCAGATTTTGGGAGGTTTAACCTACAAGTTCGACCTTTAACACGAAGCTTAAAAAATCCAATCCGCTAAACGAGTTTCCCCGTATATCATCAGTAACTATACCCCATTTTCATGGGTATTCCCTACTTTTGCAAAGTCTTGAAAAAAATAGTTGCTATGCTATATTTTATGCTGAACCCTTTCAACCGTGTTTTTAATGGTTTGGGATATTTCAAAAATTTTACGGCAAAGAAAAGTATCGGTTTCTTAATCATAGTATTAGCTTTGGCTTTTGTAGGCTGTAAATCCGACAGTACCGAAACCGATCCCATCATCGATGTCGACACCGATGGCGATGGTATTTCGGATACAGACGAAGTATTGAACGGCAGCAATAAGAACAATCCCTGCGACCCGAAACTGGCTTCCGGATATTCCGGTTACGATAAGGCCAATACGATTTGGTTAGGAGCGGATTGCGATACGGATGGGATAACGAACGCCCAAGAACTGGTGGACGGCTCCGACCCGTTCGTCGATGAACTAAAGGATGGGGATGGCGATGGTATTCCCGATTTCCAAGAAATCGTAGCCGGCACGGATAAAGATAGTGCCTGTGACCCCGTTCAGAACGAGGATTATACGGGCTATGACGCATCCAGTTCGATATGGGCGAATTCCGATTGCGATGGCGACGGCGTGAGCAACGGCGATGAGGTCGCTGCCAATACCAATCCCTACCTTGAGGACTTGGAAGAGATGGTTTTTGCCAAGGCGGAATTCCTTCCCACATTATCCGAAGTGCAATTGTTCAGGGGAAATCCTTCCGAATTAGTAGTCAGTAGTACCACGCTCGAGTACAGTCTGATTACCCCCTTGTATTCCGACTATGCCCATAAATTCAGAACCATATCCCTTCCCGAGGGAACGCAGATGACCTATAATGGGGAAGGTCTTTTGGAGTTTCCTGATAACACGGTCATTAGCAAGACCTTTTATTATTTTAGGGACGAACGCGATCCATCTCTCGGAAAAAAACTGATAGAGACCCGTCTGCTTATAAAAAAGGATGGGGTCTGGAACTTGGGCAACTACCTGTGGAACGACGAACAGAATGAGGCCTTTCTTGGTACTGCCGGCCCTATCGTACCTGTTCAATGGGTCGATATGTCGGGCAATAACCGATCGGCAGATTATCAGGTGCCCAACGCCTTTGCCTGTGTACAGTGCCATAATAAAAGTGATACCACTATACCTATAGGGCCCAAGGCACGGAATCTGAATTTTACGTTCAACGGAAAAAACCAGCTGCAGAATTTTGTGGATCTGGGATTACTTGCGGATGCCCCTGAAATGACCCAAATAGAGACAACCCCAGATTGGTCGGACAACTCTTTGAGTTTGGAAGAGCGCACCCGGGCGTATATGGATATCAACTGCGCCCACTGTCATCAACCCGGCGGCCAGCATGATGCCAGCATCGCCGATCGCCCTGATTTAAGGTACGAAACCTCGTTTGAAGCCAGCCATATTTCCGATTTTGGCGAAGATATCAAAAACCGGGTAGGTACACCCCCCGGCCTTGGTACGTACTCGATGCCCCAGTTGGGCGCCACTCAATTGCACACTGAAGGCGTGGCCTTGATACAGGCGTATATCGATTCGTTGGAGTAATACCTGATCAATGGTATGGAATGCTTCCGAAGCGGCAAGGAAGCAGAATAGAAGCTTTCGTGATTAGTAATCCGAATACTCCGTAGGATAAAGAAACAGTTTATCCGCTTTGTTCACATTGTTCTGGTATTTAGGATCGGTAGAAAGTTCGCCCCATTTTTCCGACCCAAAAAAAGATTCCCAAACGGCATCCCGCTTTTCCATATTCGGATACGTGGTCATATACATGAGGTTTGGCATTCGATCTCCCGAAAGTACTTCCGCATAGAAAACGGCATTGGCGCCCACCGATTCAAAAAGTTCTATTTCACCGCCCTTGATGAACATGTCTACTTTGTTTTGATACTTCGCCTCCGTCGGCGATTCGTAGCTGCGCAGTTCGTAGACTCGGTCTTTTCTATCCCCTTGTACTTCGGAAGGTTTCATTTGGGGCATTCCGGTAAAGGCACGCATCAAGACTGAGTTGATACGCTCGTACGGCGGCTCGTCAGATTTGGCATTAATATAGTCCGACCCAGCAGCGATGTACGCCTTGTCCTGCGCCAACATATCGTCCAAAGTTTCGAACTGTTCAAAAGAAGCAAAGGGAATCAGGACAAAAATTTTATTGGCAGTCAAGAAGTTGTTGGGGCGATACTTGAACACGCCCACCTTCTCGATTCCGGCACGTTTTAAGGCTGGTAAGTAGGCATCCTTTAAATAGGAATCCATTACGCTGTCCTGCTTTTCATTTTGAAGGGTGTAGGTCTTTAACTGGTAGTATTCCCGTTTTTGATCTTGGGAATACCCGTCCGTGGCGAAAGCGGAAATTAAGATAAGGGTCAGAAACAAAACAAGCGGATGTTTTTTCATAGAGATTTCGATTGGTACCTCCCAAACTTAGCGAACTTCTGGCATATAAACACAATTGTTAGTTGATTTTTCTATTTAAAGCATCCTATCAAAACAAATTCCACGTAAATTGCAGCCCGTCAATATCAACCATAAATTGGCAAGCCACTAGTTCATTAATCCAAAAGCTCACTGATTTTTAATCCACTAACTCCTCATCCCAAATGGACCTAAACCTAGCAGTACTCATAGACGGCGACAACATCCCTTCCGCCTATGTCAAAGAAATGATGGAAGAGATCGCCAAATACGGTAACCCGACCATCAAGCGTATATATGGGGATTGGACGAACCCGCGATTGGGCAAGTGGAAAAACATCCTCTTGGAAAATGCCATCACGCCCATTCAGCAGTACGGCTACACACAGGGAAAGAATGCGACAGATTCGGCCATGATCATCGATGCGATGGATATTCTGTATTCCGGAAAGGTGAACGGGTTCTGCATTGTAAGCAGCGACAGTGATTTTACACGCTTGGCGACACGGCTTAGGGAAGCGGGCATGCAGGTGTATGGTATTGGCGAAAAGAAAACGCCCAATCCGTTTATCGTGGCCTGTGATCGGTTTATCTATATCGAGATATTGAAAAAGCCGGAAAGCCCTACTTCCACTGATTCGAAAGACACAGCTACCTCAAAAAGTGGTGTTGAAAAAATAACGCCTAAAGACCTTCGGTTTATTGCCACGACCATTGACGATGTGTCCGACGACGATGGTTGGGCCTTTTTGGGCGATGTGGGCAGTCTTTTGCAAAAAAAACAGCCCAATTTTGATTCGCGGAACTACGGCTTCCAAAAATTGACGCCGTTGCTTTCGTCCATTCCCCATTTCGAGATTGAGCGGCGGGAAGATTCAAAGGGCCGAAAGAAACTGGTCTATGTGAAAATCAAGGAAAAGCAGCGTAGCGGCCGAAACAAAAAATAGAGCGGGTATATTCATAAGGGGGTATACGAAAATCCGAATTTTCATAGTACCTACCCTTTAGGCAGAAACTAGTATATTTACAAGACGAATAAAAAGTAAATACTTTCAACTATGAACATTATGAAGCAAACCATAATCAAAAAACAAATAGCCCTATTTATTGCCATACTATGTCTTCTTGCGGTATCACCAGTGATGGCCATTTCGCAGCATACGACAGATACCTCTTCCAGTCTACTCGCCGATAAGTTCGTCGGCGGCTGGAGCTATACCGTTGAAGGCGCGCCCGAAGGCTATAAAAAAGGACTTCTGGTCATCGTTAAAGAAGGCGATAGTTATAAAGTGCAAGTGCAGACCGGCGGGGGTACAATTTTGGGGGATAACGTAAAGGTTAGTGGCAGCACCATCAGTTTCGACGTCATGGTCGAGGGCGGTAAAGTCGCCGTAAGCTTGACCGCTAAGGGTGCTACGATAACCGGTAAAAGCACCTCTTCGGAAGGTTCTTATACCATTAAAGGTGAGAAAACCATTTCGATGGATTGATTGATAGCTGTCAAAATGGATTCTAATTCTAAAGGCCGGAAAAAATAATTATTTTATCCTTTCGGCGCATGTGCTTTGGCAACCCGGTAGGGATGGCAAGCGGTAAAGCTCCAAGAAATGAAAAAGATACTGCCCCTATTTTTACTTTTTCTTACCGGTTGCGAATACGTAAAGGACAAAGTGGACCTTGTCATTGTAAACGCCAATATCTATACCGTGGATGAAGGCTTTTCAAAAGCGGAGGCCTTTGCTGTCCATAAAGGAAAATTTATTGCGGTCGGTACCACAGAAGAAATACGTGACCAATATACTAGCGACCAATTGGTCGACGCCGATGGGCGCACCATCACACCCGGACTCATCGATGCCCATTGCCATTTCTATGGTTTAGGTCTTAACCAACAGGTGGTCGACCTTAGGGGTACTACAAGTTTCGAAGAGGTATTGGAGCGTGTGGTACAATTCCAACGCAAAAATCCCAAGGATTTTATTTTGGGCCGGGGATGGGATCAGAACGATTGGGAAAATAAAGAGTATCCTACCCGAAAAGAACTCGATGCACTTTTTCCAGATACCCCTGTGGTACTCCGTCGTATCGATGGGCATGCCATGCTGGTCAACAAAGTTGCGCTGGATTCTGCGGGCATCGACTGGAGCACCAAAGTCGATGGCGGGGAAATTGTCAAGGGAGCCATGGGCAGCATTACCGGGGTGCTGATCGACAACCCCATGCAGCTTATCGGTTCCATTACTCCCGGGCCTGACCTTGAAGCCAGGGTCGAGGCCTTAAAGGATGCCGAACGCATTTGTCTGAACCACGGGCTGACCACGGTCAACGATGCGGGGCTTGACCGCTCTACCATCGAACTTATCGACAGCCTGCAGCAGGCGGGTGAACTTTCCATACGGGTATATGCCATGGTGAGCAATACTCCTGAAAACGTAAATCATTATATCTATAAAGGTCCGATCAAGACCGACCGCTTGAACGTTCGCTCCATAAAAGTATACGCCGACGGGGCTCTGGGATCAAGGGGTGCCTATCTCAAGAAACCGTATTCCGACAAATGGGACCATCATGGTGCCATGGTCACGCCCATCGAAGACATCGAGGATCTGGCTAGGCGACTTGCCATTTCGGAATATCAGATGAACACCCATGCCATTGGAGATTCCGCCAATGCTGTGGTGCTGCGGACCTATAAAAATGTTCTAAAAGATAGTTCCGACCGCCGTTGGAAGGTAGAGCATGCACAGGTCATCGATTCCGTCGATTTTAAATATTTCGGAAAAAATATAATCCCTTCCGTACAGCCCACCCACGCTACTAGCGACATGTATTGGGCAGAAGATCGTTTGGGCGAAGAGCGGATGAAAGGGGCCTACGCGTTTAAAAAACTGTTGGACCAAGCTGGAATTATCGCCTTGGGCACCGATTTTCCCGTGGAAGATGTGAGTCCGTTCCTGACCTTCTATGCCGCTGTCACCCGAAAAGATCTTGAAGGAAATCCCAAAGAGGGATTTCAGATGAAGGACGCCCTAACCCGTGAGGAAGCCTTAAAGGGAATGACCATTTGGGCCGCCTTTTCCAACTTCGAAGAAGATGAAAAAGGAAGTATCGAAGTAGGTAAGTTCGCCGATTTCGTTATCTACGACAAAGATATGATGAAGGTACCGGTACAAGAGATTCCTACGATTATGGCCGAGCAGACTTTTGTGAATGGGGTTACGCGCTAGAATTAGCCGCAAAAATAAACTGATCGGCAAGGAGAATGAGCGAGGCACAAGTTATACATGTAGGTCTAACCCGAATCGGTTACGGACCTACAAGATAACCCTTTCTACAGCGCAGGGCCAGAACAAAAAAAACCGACGCCAAAGACGCCGGTTTTCCGATTATAGGTGTTTCAGGAAATTACATTTTCATCATGATCGGCACAGCGACACGTGTCTTGTCCCATCCCATGACCATTTGGGCACCCCCGTCAACCTCTTTAAAGGCGATGGAGAATTCTTCCAAGGACTTGCCATCGGAACTGCTCGGAACCTTGACCCGGGCAACATCGGCACCTTCGTCATAGGAAAAAGCACCCCATTGGTTGAGGTTTTTGTTCAGGGCAACGGTCCACTCTCCTTGCCCGGGTATAGTGAAAAGTGAATAGGTACCCGCCTTGATATCCTTTCCGCCGAAATTGACATCGCTATAGAACGTAATTTCCGGCGCCTCGTTGGCACCGGTTCGCCAAACCTTTCCTTCAGGGGCAAGTTCTTGCATAGACCTTCCTTTGAGTTGGGGTCTGCTGTAAACGATGCGAATCGTTTTATTCGCTTCTTTATAACTGGTTGGGAAAGCCGCCATATCCATAGGGCTCTTATCCAATCCGCTAAATTCCTGTGCATAGGCCTCCGTCGAAAAGGCCAATGTGAATACCATAAAGGTGATAATAGATACTTTTTTCATAGTTGTGTTTGATTCACCCTGAATTCATTTCCGGGTCATTAAATTATTAAATTTTATTCCTGCTAAATCTAATTGGATTTCCCCATTTTCTATACTAAAAACTCGTTAAATTTCACGCTTCTTACAAATCATTCCAAAATATCGTATTCAAAGTTACTATGGGTTACAAATTTCTATAATAAGAAATGAATAATGGATGATTAGTAATTAATAATAGAGTATGGGTTTGATATCAGAAGCATAAACAACATCTTTGCCTAGAAATTAAAATAAATAAAAAGTCATGTGTGGAATTGTATGTGCATTCGATATAAAACAAAGTAGTGAGGTCTTACGGCCACAACTCTTGGAAATGTCAAAAAAAGTAAGGCACCGTGGTCCGGATTGGAGCGGAATCTTTGCCGATGAAAAGGCGTTAATGGCCCATGAACGTCTGGCCATTGTGGATCCGGCTTCCGGAAAGCAGCCTTTGTTCAGTCCGGACAAAAAGTTGGTCCTTGCCGCGAACGGTGAAATTTATAACCACAGGGAATTGCGAAGGCAGTTCGAGGGCAACTATGATTTTCAAACGGAATCCGATTGTGAGGTCATTCTCGCCTTGTACCAGAAAAAAGGAGCTGATTTTCTCGATGAGATGAACGGTATCTTCGGTTTTGCCATTTACGATACCGAAAAAGAGGAATATTTCATTGCCCGTGATCACATGGGTATCATCCCATTATATATAGGATGGGATAAGCACGGTACCTTTTACGTGGCTTCTGAATTGAAGGCTTTGGAAGGCACCTGTACCAAAATCCAGCTTTTTCCTCCGGGACATTATATGCACAGTAGCGATGGGGAATTTAAAAAATGGTATTCAAGAGATTGGATGGAATATGATGCCGTAAAAGATAACGAGACCAGTATACAGGAAATTAAAGAAGCCTTGGAAGCCGCCGTGCACCGTCAGCTGATGTCCGATGTGCCTTATGGGGTGTTACTTTCCGGTGGATTGGATTCTTCCGTCACCTCGGCCATTGCCAAAAAATATGCCCAAAAGCGTATCGAATCCGATGATACTGCGGATGCCTGGTGGCCGCAATTGCACTCCTTTTCCGTAGGCTTGGAGGGTTCGCCCGATTTGGCCGCGGCACAAAAAGTGGCCGATCACATCGGCACAGTGCACCACGAAATCAAGTTCACGATACAAGAAGGTCTGGACGCTATAAAGGATGTCGTCTACAACTTGGAAACCTATGATATCACCACGATCCGCGCTTCAACACCGATGTATTTGATGGCGCGCGTCATCAAATCCATGGGTATAAAAATGGTACTTTCCGGAGAGGGTGCGGACGAGCTTTTCGGGGGATATCTGTATTTTCACAAGGCCCCGAACGATAAGGAATTCCATGAAGAGACCGTACGGAAGTTGAGTAAGCTACACATGTACGATTGCCTGCGGGCCAACAAATCCTTGGCCGCTTGGGGCATCGAAGGCCGCGTACCCTTTTTGGACAAGGAGTTTATGGACGTTGCCATGCGCATCAATCCGAAGGACAAATTAATCAACGGGGAGCGTATGGAAAAATGGGTCGTGCGGAAGGCTTTTGAGGATATGCTGCCCGAAAGTGTGGCCTGGCGCCAAAAAGAGCAGTTCTCCGACGGTGTGGGCTACAGTTGGATAGACACCTTAAAAGAGGTCGTCAAAGAAGAAGTGTCCGATGAGCAAATGGCCAGCGCCAAGTTTCGCTATCCTTTACAGACCCCGACCTCAAAAGAAGAATACTACTACCGTTCGATTTTTGAATCGCATTTCCCCTCTGACGCCGCTGCCTTATGCGTACCTCAGGAAGCCTCGGTAGCCTGTAGTACACAGATTGCGCTGGAATGGGACGAAGCTTTTAAGAATATGAACGACCCATCGGGTAGGGCAGTGGCCAAAGTGCATGCCGATGCCTATGAGAAATAGCTACTTTTTCCACATTTTTTGTTGATAACTTCGAAGCTATTCGATATCCCAAAACCCTATGTTTCATAGGGTTTTGCGTATATTTGTAGGATTGCAGAATTTAGTGTGAAACAACCTTAAAATCCTATGAGCGAAGAACCGAATAACGAAGAAGAGTTGAACGAAGAAAATGGTTCCGGACAAGAGCCCCAAGAAATTTCCGATAGGAACGAAATTATACTACCCAAAGAATATTCCGCAGATAGCATTCAGGCCCTTGAGGGCATGGAACACGTGCGCATGCGCCCTTCGATGTATATCGGTGACGTAGGCGTTCGCGGTTTGCACCATTTGGTCTACGAGGTGGTCGATAACTCCATCGATGAGGCCATGGGCGGACATTGTGACACCATCAGTGTCATTATTAATGAGGATAATTCGATTACCACACGTGATAACGGCCGTGGTATCCCAGTTGACCTACATAAAAAAGAAGGGATTTCCGCCCTTGAAGTGGTTATGACCAAAATCGGGGCCGGCGGTAAATTCGATAAGGATTCCTATAAGGTTTCCGGTGGATTGCACGGTGTCGGGGTATCCGTTGTCAACGCACTTTCCGATAACCTGAAAGCAACGGTCTATCGCGATGGTAAAATTTGGGAGCAGGAGTATTCAAGGGGAAAGTCCCTATATCCCGTAAAAAGTGTGGGTGAGACCACCGAAAGAGGTACGGAAGTCACTTTCCATCCCGATACGGATATTTTCAAACAGACCATAGAGTATAGTTACGAAACCCTTTCCAATCGTATGCGCGAACTCTCCTTTTTGAACAAAGGTGTCACCATTACGATAACCGACCGGCGTCAAAAGGAAGATGATGGCGAATTTGTTTCCGAAGTTTTTTATTCCGATGAAGGTCTAAAGGAATTCATCCGGTTTTTAGATGCTACCCGAAATCCCTTAATAAAGGAAGTCATCGCGATGGAAGGGGAAAAGAACGATATTCCCGTCGAGGTCGCCATGATCTATAACGATAGCTATGTTGAAAATTTGCATTCCTATGTCAACAATATCAATACCCACGAAGGCGGAACCCACCTTTCGGGTTTTAGAAGGGGATTGACGACTACCCTGAAAAAATATGCCGATGCCTCTGGTATGCTTGATAAATTAAAATTCGAGGTACAGGGCGATGATTTTAGGGAGGGCCTTACTGCCATCGTATCCGTGAAAGTAGGGGAGCCCCAATTCGAGGGCCAGACCAAAACGAAATTGGGCAACCGCGAAGTGTCCTCGGCGGTCAGCCAAGCCGTTTCGGAGATGTTGACCAATTATTTGGAGGAACATCCCGATGATGCCAAGGTCATCGTACAAAAAGTGATTTTAGCGGCGCAGGCACGGCATGCGGCCACGAAGGCCCGCGAAATGGTACAGCGAAAAACGGTGATGAGCATCGGGGGACTGCCTGGAAAACTCTCCGATTGCTCCGATCAAGATCCCGTCAATTGCGAGGTGTTTCTCGTGGAGGGAGATTCCGCGGGCGGTACTGCAAAAATGGGACGCGACCGAAAGTTTCAGGCCATTCTTCCCTTACGGGGAAAAATATTGAACGTCGAAAAGGCCATGACCCACAAGGTCTTCGAAAACGAGGAAATCAAGAACATCTATACGGCCCTGGGCGTGACCATCGGTACCGAAGAGGACAGCAAGGCCCTCAACCTCGATAAGCTACGCTATCACAAGGTAGTCATCATGTGTGATGCCGATGTCGATGGTAGCCATATCGAAACCTTGATCCTGACCTTCTTTTTCCGCTATATGCGCGAATTGGTGGAAGGCGGACATGTGTATATCGCTACTCCGCCCCTTTATTTGGTCAAAAAGGGAGCCAAAAAACGCTACGCCTGGTCTGACAAAGAGCGCGACGAGATTGCTGACAGTTACAGCGGCGGCGTCAGCATACAGCGCTACAAAGGTTTGGGGGAAATGAACGCCGAACAATTATGGGACACCACCATGGACCCCGATTTCCGGATCTTGCGCCAGATTACCATTGATAACGCTACCGAAACCGATCGCGTTTTCAGCATGTTGATGGGTGACGAGGTACCCCCACGAAGGGAGTTTATCGAGAAAAATGCAAAGTATGCGAATATTGATGCGTAGGTAAGCCAATTCGTTTACTTTCAAAAGATAGGAATTTAAAAAGCCGAGGTCTAAATGACCTCGGCTTTTAGCGTATTTGAAAATTAGGACTTGACTAGGGTCCTGTGTAAAGTAATGTTATTCTCTTGTGGCCATGACATTTCCTTCGGTATCGGCAAGCATCGAAGCATCATCGCCACTTTGCATGGATACTGTTTCTTCTTCCATATCGGTGCCGGGATACGTAATGGTATAGGCGTCGTTTTCATATGTCCAACGAAAATCCGTTTTGAAGGTGATGCTGCCATTGGTTTTTTGATGGTACCGACCCAAATAGGCATCGTTAAAAATCCATTCTTGTCGAAGGGTCTTTTTTTTTGCAGCCGTTGTAGCTTCCGACACTTCCACATCGGACCAAATCCCGATGATGGGATTGTTGTTTTCGGGAATTCGGGAACAGTTACTGGCCAAAACGATACCGATAATGGCCAATAGGGAAAAAAGCTTTTTCACTGTGCAGGTTTTTTGGGGATTTGGACATTCATATGAAAAGAACGCCTAACAGCCGTCCGCTATTGCTTAAATTCGATGTATGGTTCGTAGGTTGGACCATTATTCGTTGAACGGTAAATTTCTTTAACAACTGCTGCAGTTCATCGAACAGCATTTAAAATCTGAAAACAGAATTATGGGCATTTCATCGGACTTTTAGAAGGAGAATGATTATTTTTGGAAACCTCGATTTTAAATAATCAGTTCATTAATAACTATAACTCATACACATGAAAGTAACCGTAGTAGGGGCAGGAGCCGTAGGCGCAAGTTGCGCGGAGTATATTGCCATCAAGAATTTTGCGGCCGAGGTCGTTTTGTTGGATATCAAGGAAGGCTACGCCGAAGGTAAGGCCATGGACTTGATGCAGACCGCATCGTTGAACGGGTTCGATACGAAAATCACTGGCGTTACCGATGACTATTCCAAAACGGCAGATAGTGCCATTGCCGTAATCACCTCTGGTATCCCCAGAAAACCGGGTATGACCCGAGAGGAATTGATCGGAATCAATGCGGGCATAGTAAAGACTGTCGCCTCGAATCTTGTAAAGTATTCTCCCGACGTTACCCTGATCGTAGTGAGCAATCCTATGGATACGATGACGTATCTGGTTCATAAGACAACCGGACTTCCTAAAAACAAGATTATCGGCATGGGCGGCGCTCTTGATAGTGCTCGTTTTAAGTATCGATTGGCGGAAGCCATGGAGGCGCCGATATCGGATATCGACGGTATGGTCATTGGTGGACATAGCGATACGGGAATGGTGCCGCTCACCTCGCACGCGACCCGAAATAGTATTAAGGTATCTGAATTTTTGTCGGAAGACCGTTTACAGCAAGTGGCCGAAGATACGAAAGTAGGCGGGGCGACCTTGACCAAGCTTTTAGGTACTAGTGCCTGGTATGCGCCCGGGGCGGCGGTGTCCGGCTTGGTACAGGCCATTGCCTGCGACCAAAAGAAACTATTTCCCTGTTCCACCCTATTGGAAGGGGAATACGATCTTGACGATATCTGTATCGGTGTACCCGTGATTTTGGGCCGCGGGGGTATCGAAAAAATCGTCACTATCCCACTTAGCGATGCCGAGAAAGCTAAAATGCAGGAAAGTGCGGAAGGGGTTAAAAAAACCAACGCACTTCTAGAGCTGTGACAAGTTAACATCCTTTATAGTCAATACCCTTTAAAATCATTATCCTTTAAAGGTAACATCCTTTTAAAATAACATCCGCAAAAGAAGCAATTCGCTGCGGATGTTTTCATTTTCAACCCTTGCTGTTTCCCTGTATAGCTAGATTTTTTCGAGATGCTTGGCATGAGTCCTGCTTCTAATGGCAGATTCACCGCGCTTGTCAAAGTGCAGCGGTCTATGATTTTTCCTTTGCAATAACTCCCGAATATATTGCCCAATCCGTTTGGAAAATCCATATATTTGCACGCTGTAAGAAAAAGTACCCACAAATTTACACAACCAATGCAAAATAAAGGACTTATAAAGCTTTTCGCCCTTTTGTTCGGGCTAGTGAGCATCTATCAATTATCCTACACATTTATCGGCGACAAGTTTGAAAGCGATGCCAAAACCTACGCTATTAATAGCGTTCCGGAAAGTGAGGAAGATTATGTAACCAAGCGGCAAGAACTGGAAACCCGGTATTTGGACTCCATCGGAGACCAGACCGTTTTTGGGTTTACGAACTACAACGAGGCCAAGAAAAAGGAGCTTAATAAAGGGCTCGATCTTAAAGGAGGTATCAACGTTACCCTGCAGATTTCTGTAAAGGATATTTTAAAGGGATTGGCTAACGGCTCTAAAAATCCCGTTTTCAACAAGGCTTTGGCCGATGCGGATGCGGCTTCTAAAAATAGTGATGATACCTATGTAGAGCTGTTTTTCGAGGCGTGGGACAAGATCAAAGGCGATAGCAAATTGGCCTCCCCCGATATTTTTGCCAATAAGAGCCTGAGTAGTGAAATTAACTTTCAAATGGGCGATGAAGAGGTCAAGCCTATCATCCGAAGAAAAATCGATGAATCCGTGGTGTCCGCTTTTGAGGTATTGCGTGAGCGTATTGACGGTTTCGGGGTGACCCAGCCTAATATTCAGCGGGAGGGCAATTCAGGTCGAATTTTGGTCGAACTACCAGGTGCCCGGGATATTGCCCGTGCACAAGACCTGCTTTCAAGTACGGCGGAATTGGAGTTTTGGGAAACCTATCAGCCAACTAACCAAGAATTACAAGGCTTCTTTTTTCAGGCCAATGAAAAGTTGAAATCAATGGTCGACACTACGGCCACGCAACAAAAGCCTGCGAAGCAAGAATCCGAGCTTGATTCCCTATTGTCCGACGTATCCCAAGATTCCTTGGATGTCGCACCTGGGCAGAACCCGCTTTTTGACAAATTTCAGCTCGGCCAGACCGGAAGTTATGCCGTAGGTCTTGCGGCAGTGCAAGATACAGCGGAAGTCGGTGCATTGCTAAGAAAAAGGGAAATCCGCAGATTGCTTCCGGCAAGCCTGCAATTCGTAAAATTTCTATGGGAACGACCTTCGGAAGGTTCCGAGGTCGCCTCGCTATTCGCCGTAAAATCCAATAGGGAAGGTACCCCGCGTATGGGCGGTGATGTGGTGACCGATGCCAGGGACGAATTTCAAAATGGACGGCCCATCGTGACCATGGCCATGAATACCCGCGGTGCCAAGGAGTGGGAAAAGCTCACCGGAGATTCCTTCAATAATCAAACCGGTATCGCTATTGTTTTAGATAATAAAGTGTATACTGCGCCAGGTGCAAGGGGCGTCATATCAGGTGGTAGAACTGAAATAACCGGTTCTTTCACGGTCAACGAGACCAAAGATATCGCCAACGTACTGCGCGCCGGTAAATTACCAGCTTCGGCAGATATCATACAGTCGGAAGTTGTTGGTCCGTCGCTAGGTCAGGAGGCTATTGATAGCGGATTTACGTCCTTCGCCATCGCCATGATTTTCGTATTACTTTGGATGATTTTTTATTATGGTAAGGCGGGTGTTTTTGCTGACATTGCCCTCTTGTTGAACATCCTTTTAATATTCGGGGTGTTGACCAGTTTGGGCGCCGTGCTTACGCTGCCCGGTATCGCCGGTATCGTCTTGACCATTGGTATGTCGGTAGATGCCAACGTACTTATCTTTGAACGGATCAAAGAGGAGCTGGCCAAGGGCAAAGGAAAATCCCAAGCGGTCGCCGACGGTTTCGGCAATGCGCTTTCTTCTATTTTGGATGCAAACATTACCACGGGACTAACCGCGATAATCCTTTTCGTATTCGGATCGGGGCCTATAAAAGGTTTCGCGACTACTTTGATTATTGGTATACTAACTTCGCTGTTCACCGCCATCTTTATCACACGTTTATTGGTAGACTGGTATATCGGCGGAAAATCAAAGCGGTTGGATTTCTCTACGGCCATCACCAAGAACTTGTTTAAGAACGTCAACATCGACTTCTTGAGTAAAAGAAAGATTGCCTACGTATTCTCCCTAATCATGTTGGCTATTGCCGTATTCTCGTTGGCGACCAATGGCTTGCAGCAAGGTGTTGACTTTGTAGGCGGTCGTTCGTACCAAGTGCGTTTCGAGAAAATAGTGAACCCCTCTGAAATCGCTTCGGAACTGAACGATGTTTTCGGTAGCGGTACCAATGTCAAGACGTTTGGCGATGCGAACCAGATAAAGATTACTACGCCATACAAGGTCGATGTGGAAGGTATTGAAGTGGACAATGAAATTCAGTCCAAACTCTTTAATGCGCTACAAAAATACTTGCCCGATGGCACTAGCCTACAGGATTTTAAAGTGGGAAGCAGTGGAAAGTCGATCGGTATCCTACAATCGATAAAAGTCGGTCCTACGATTGCTGACGACATTAAGAACAATGCGTTTTTGGCCATTATTGGATCTTTGGCCGTAGTGTTCTTTTATTTATTGCTGCGTTTTAGAAAGTGGCAGTTTTCCCTTGGGGCAGTAGTTGCGGTTTTTCACGATGTGGTAATCGTATTGGGTATCTTCTCATTGTTCGGAACGGTAATGCCCTTTAATATGGAAATCGATCAGGCCTTCATTGCCGCAATACTAACCGTAATCGGATATTCGTTGAACGATACCGTGATCGTCTTCGACCGTATTCGTGAAATCGTGGCTGAAAAGGGATGGCGTGCCGGTGAGAACACGAATTTAGCCTTGAACAGTACGTTGGGTAGAACCTTGAATACCTCGTTGACCACTTTGTTCGTTTTGATAGCCATATTCATTTTCGGTGGCGAATCGTTGCGCGGTTTTATGTTCGCTATGATTGTGGGTATTGTCGTAGGTACCTATTCTTCGCTTTTCATTGCGACTCCGGTCATGTACGATACCTTGACGAGCGCGACCAAGATAGGGGCCACCAAGAAAGTAGAATCGAAAAAAGCGGTAAAGTCATAGCATATCAAAAGGGCATTAGATTTTTATAATCCGTTGGAACTCATATAAAATAGGGGCTGATAATTTTCAGTCCCTATTTTTTATGACCCGATTGAGTGTTGTGTCGGTTAAGCCGCCGTTATTTTTTACCAGATTTAGGCAAAAAATTATTGCATAATCGTAGCTACGGAGTCATTTTTAAAGCAGAACTGGTGAAAAAGAACAAGGCTTGGACCGGCTAAGGCAGGCTTAACACAACACTAGATAATGGCTCAGATCTTTTCCCTCAAAGCTTGCATTTTCATATGATTTTTGTGAACGATATCCTATTTCCGCTTTTATAACTTTCAGTAGCTACAATTTTTGGCCTATGGATCCTTCTTTCGTCATTTCCAACTGATAGATATGGTGGGGTTCGAGTCCCGGTTCTTTGCGGTGGGATACAAAAATAGTAGTGGTTTCACTTTCCTTGGCGAATTTGTTGACCAGGGCTACGAAGAGTGCTGCGCTAGTATCGTCGAGACCGGCGGTGGGCTCGTCCAAGATGAGTAGGGGCGGATGTTTGATCATAGCCCTGACGCACATAACCAAGCGCTTTTGTCCCATGGAGAGGTCATGGTAAAGCAAATCCTTGATTTGCCATAGGCCTATCAACTGTAACCACGCTTTGGCGAGTCGCAATTGTACTTCGGTCGGTTTAATATACAGCCCAATAGAATCGGTAAGTCCGGATATGATCATATGCTCGACGGAATGGTAGCCCGTAAACTTGTCCGTCATCGAGGGTGTGAAATAGCCTATCTTTTTTTTAATGTCCCAGACACTCTCGCCACTGCCTTTTTTACGGCCGAAAATATAGAGTTCCTGTCCGTAGCCTTTCGGGTTTTCGCCCGTTATCATGGAGAGGATTGTGGTTTTTCCGCTTCCATTTTTTCCGCGGAGCTCCCAAAAATCACCTTTTTTTATAGTCCAAGCTATATCTTTTAAAACAGATTTATTGCCATAGCAAACATTCACTTTTTTAAGTGCTATCAAGACATCCCCATCAAAATCCATGGGATGTAAAGGAGGGGGGATTTCTTGCTCGAATTGATTTATTGCCCCGAGATTTAAAAGTGCTTTTTCATTGTCAATACAAACCAATTGTTCTCCTTCGAGTTGTGCAAAGTTTTCAATGAAGGGTAAAAGGTCTAATTTTCTACTAGCTAGCTGTACGATTACTATTTTCTGGGAAACCGCTTCCAATCGGATTTTGAGTTCCGCTTGCGTGTCATTGTCCAGATTGTCGAAAGGATTGTCCAAAACAATGAAATCACAATCTGAGGATAGGATGTATTTGAGCAAGGCTTTTTTCTGTTCGCCGCTGGACATTGATTTTAAGGATTGCTCCGTATCCGAAGTCAATATTTTAATACCGTGGCGATCTTCTTCGTCGATATACCGCTCTATCGCAATTTTTGAATATAGAGCACCCTTGGCACCCTGTAGACCTTGAAAATTTTCTGGTGGATTTCCCTGTAAAAGTAAATCGATGAGGTAGCCTTTTTTCGAAGTGTTGTCGAGAAAAATGGCCCAGTGTTCTAGCTTCATAAGAGGCGGCTTAAAAAGGCGTTTATGCCACCCAAGTTTTTTTCGTAGGGTTCGAAAACCCTTTCAAATTGCTGATGACAATCTTTTTCAGGGTTTTCGGGCCATCCTTTCCAAAATTCTGAACTTCTGGGGTTTTGGTGAAAAGGTAGCCAATCATGATCGTGTGAGGTAAGAAGCTTTCTGAACATTAAAGGCTGCGTTTCTTCGCCAGATAGAATTAGGTTCATGGAGATTTACCGTTATTGATACGAAATGCTGTCCCCGACTTTCAGCCCCCACTCTGACACCAATCCCGCATTGACCTCCAATACATATTTTACCGGCACTTTTGATGACAGGCTTGTTTCATTCAAGGGTTGCGCGTTCTGCTGAAAACTAGCCACGCTCATGTCGCTTTTGATAAAGATGAGATCCAGGGCGAACTCCGTGTTCTTCATATAAAAAGAATGCATGGCCTGATTTGGAAAAACGAATAGCATGCCTTGGTCGTCTTGCATTCCTTGACGGTACATGAGTCCCGTTTCGGTCTCGTAGTCGTTATCGGCGATTTCGATGCTCAATTTGCTCAACACCGAATCGGTTTTGGCCTTGAAAAGGGTCAGCTCACCTTCCTTTTTAAAGGCTATCGGTTCGGTCTTGATGACTTTTTTAGGTTCATCTTTACAGGAATGGAGCAAAATAGCTCCCACAAAAAAACAACATACTAATTTGAGCAATCTCATGGCAATAAAAAATTTATGGGTTTAGAAAAGGTTGACCATTAATTCTAATTGAGTTCAAAATCACAACAGTCGACCATTCCATTTTTAGCGCTAAAAATAAACCCAAAGTAGGGCCTGAACGAAGTCAAAGGGTTCCCAAAGAATGCCTACTATCTTGTACTATCTACTGCCTACTGAATTGGGTTTGAACATAAAATAAAGGCCGATCAAGATAAATGGAATACTTAACCATTGCCCTGTTGATAAAAGGCCTAGTGATTCTTCGAAACCACCTTGGCTTTTTTTGACGAATTCTACAAAGAACCTAATGGTCCATAGTAACACCAGAAACAGGCCGAACAAGAATCCTCGGTTGTTCTTTTTGTCGGTTTTCCAATAGAGAAAATATAGGATAATGAATACAAAAATATAAGCGACCCCTTCATACAATTGCGCAGGATGACGATAGGGGATATCTGCCAGATATTGCGAAAACTGCGGATTATTTTCTATAGCATCATAAGCGGCATTTACCGTTTTTTCTTTAGTGATCGCCAATGCCTTTGCGGGATGCATATCATCGGAATCTCGGATAAACTTTACAGCAAAAGCGGAAGAAGCATCGGTTATCTTTCCGTTGATCTCGGAATTGAAGAAATTCCCCAACCGTACACAGAAAGCCCCTATTGCAAAGGGAATCACCATACGGTCTAACAACCATACCATCGTAAAGCCTTGATGTTTTCTGGTATATAGGTATACTCCGATAATAACGCCAATAATGGCGCCGTGGCTTGCTAGGCCTGTGAAGCCGGTGAACTCATAGCCGTTGATAAACCCGAACAGCGCACTGTCGGCACTTTCGCGGATCGGGAGTAAAATCTCCAATAAATGATTTTGATAATAAGGCCAATCGTAGAAGATAACATGGCCCAAACGCGCGCCGAGCATAGTGGCGAGCACCGTATAAATAAAAAGGGAATCGAGTTGCTCGACCGTTTTTTTCTCGTTGAGGAAAATCCGTTTCATGATAGCCCAGCCCAGCGCAAAGGCGACAATCCATAAAAGGTTGTAATATTTAATCTGTATCGGGCCGAGCGTAAAAAGCGTTTCGTTCGGATTCCAAATAATTCCCAAGAAATACATGTGGTTCAGTTTTGAAGCGGCTAAGATACAAAAATGGGTTTGGGGTTTGGCGTTTTTCCGTTTGTTGTTTTTAAGTAGCTGAAGGAGGAAGGGAGTGCGGGATATTATGATTTAAATAAATCTATTTGAATTTGTCTTTGATATTTACATTTTATGGTACCGGGTCGTACCCGTCACCGCCCCATGGGTTGCAACTTAATATTCTTTTCAGGGAAAGCCATCCGCCTTTAAAAAGTCCGTATTTTTTTAGAGCTTCCAAGGTGTATTTCGAACAGGTGGGGGAGTAGCGGCAGGTAGCAGGCGTGTAGGGAGAAATCGCGACCTGATAGAACCGGATCAAAAGAACGAAAGGGGCTATCAGAATTTTTTTCATTGTTGCGTGTTCTTTGAGGAACTGACGTTCAACTCACACTAAAAGTCGTTCCTTCCTTACCATCTTTCAGTTGAATGCCCAGTTCCGCCAATTGGTCGCGAATCTTATCGGAGGTAGCGAAATCTTTGTTCTCCCGAGCTTCTTTTCGGAATTGGATCAACATTTCGACCGCGCCGGAAAGTTTTTCGATATCTGCTGCATTCCCCGCCTTCTGTTCAAGGCCGAGTACATCGAAAACAAAGTTGTTTACGGTATGCTGCAGGGCTTCCTTGTCCGTTGCGGTAATACTTTCCTTTCCTTCCTTGATCAGATTGATATGGCGGACGGCCTCAAAAAGGTGGGCGATGAGAATCGGCGTATTGAAATCGTCGTTCATGGCATCGTAGCACTGCTGCTCCCATGCCTTGACATCAAAATCACTTTTGTTATCGGTTTTCAGTCCACTTATCGCATCAAAGGCTTCCATCAATTTGGTAAAGCCTTTTTCGGAGGCTAGAAGCGCATCGTCGCTCAGGTCCAAAATACTGGCATAATGCGCCTGCATCATAAAGAACCTTACTACCGATGGCGAAAACGGCTTGCTAAGCAATTCATTTTCACCGGTAAAAATTTCACCGGGCAGAATATTATTGCCCGTAGATTTGGCCATTTTCTTTCCGTTCATGGTCAGCATATTGGCATGCATCCAATAGCGGACCGGCGATTGGCCGTAACTGGCTTCCGCCTGGGCAATCTCGCATTCGTGGTGCGGGAATTTCAGGTCCATTCCTCCGCCGTGAATGTCAAAGGTCTCCCCCAGATATTTGGTGCTCATCACGGTACATTCCAAATGCCATCCGGGGAAACCGTCGCCCCATGGCGATGGCCAGCGCATAATATGCTGGGTTTCGGCCTTTTTCCATAGGGCAAAATCCTGTGGACTTTTCTTATCGTCCTGGGCGGTGAGCTCGCGGGTGTTGGCAATCATATCCTCTAACTTCCTACCGCTTAATTTTCCGTATTCGTGGGTCTTGCTGAATTTCGCGACATCGAAATATACGGAGCCGTTGGCTTCATAAGCATATCCCTTTTCAAAAATATCCTTGATAATCTCTATCTGTTCTATAATATGTCCCGTGGCGGTAGGTTCGATGCTGGGGGGCAAAAGATTGAATTTTTCCAGCGTATTATGAAAGTCAAGGGTATACCGCTGCACGACTTCCATGGGCTCCAATTGTTCTAAACGGGCCTTTTTGGCAATTTTGTCCTCACCGTCTTCCGCATCGTCTACCATGTGTCCGGCATCGGTAATATTGCGTACGTAGCGCACTTTATAGCCTAAATGTTTGAAATACCTAAAAATCATGTCGAAAGACATAAAAGTACGGCAGTTGCCGAGATGCACGTTGCTATAGACGGTAGGGCCGCAGACGTACATGCCGATGTGGCCTTCGTTCAACGCTTCAAAAACTTCTTTTTTGCCCGAAAGGGAATTATGGATTTTTATGGATTGGTTTTGGTAGGCTTGCATATTGGACGAAGAGGTTTAGAAATTGGTATCTAAATTAATATAATCCAAAAACTCCCGGCGAACCTCCTCATTTTTGAATTTTCCGCCATATTCTGCGGTGACCGTACTGCTTTCGATATCGCGAATGCCCCTTGAATTAACGCAAAGGTGTTTAGCGTCGATGACACAGGCCACATCGTCTGTGTCCAGAACTTGCTGAAGCTCGCGTACGATCTGTATGTTCAAACGTTCCTGTACCTGCGGGCGTTTCGCGAAATAATCAACGATACGGTTCATTTTTGATAGTCCGACTACGGTTCCGTTGGAAATGTAGGCGATGTGGGCTTTGCCAACGATGGGCAACAGATGGTGCTCGCAGGTGGAGTAGAGGGTAATGTTCTTTTCCACCAACATCTCGCCATATTTATACTTGTTGGCAAAGGTCGACGATTTGGGTTTTCTGTCCGGATGTAATCCTCCGAAAATTTCTTGGACGAACATTTTGGCCACCCGATCCGGTGTACCTTTTAAGCTGTCATCTTCAAGATCAAGGCCTAAAGTCATCATGATTTCCTGCACATTACCGCGAATACGCGCTATTTTTTCAGAATCCTCCAAAACGAAGGCATCCCCACGCAGAGGGGTTTCTTCCGATGCGGAGGCATGGTCGTCACCCATTTCTTCGTACTGCTTTTCTAAAGTGTTGTCTATTTTCATAAGTATCCTAAACTAAAGCCTTTTTAAAATTCGCATTCTATCAGCTGTAAAACGGATGCAAAGATATGCATAATATGGCACTTTATGCGCCCTGAGCACCTTTACGCAGCATAAATTGATGTTAACCGAAAAGCAGTATATTTTTTTCTCTGCCCAACGACCCACTCTAAACTCCCTTCCTTCCTGTCATCGATTAACTGCCAATTTTCCCCGTTGAAACATACTAAACAGGGTCTTAAATAGTTATAGATAAAAGCATTTTTAGCCTGACTCTTATGCGACCTACTTTATATGCATTCTGTGCCCTATTCCTGCTCTTTAGTTTGGGAATACACGCACAAAATTCCCCCGATTGCCGAACCGCTATCCCCGTATGTGCCGATGCGCCTATCATGGGTTATGCCGATGGTAGCGGGGATATCGATGATTTTGATCCAGAGGTAATTCGGTTATATGATTGTCTTGAGAAAGGTAGTGTCAGTTCTGCCAACATCGAAAATAATGCGTCATGGTTTGTCTTTCGTGCCGGTACGGGCGGGCAGGTCGGTTTTGATATCGAGGCTTTGCCGGTCGGTGGTTCGGGCACCCCGACGGCAGAGTGGGATTTTATCGTCTTTGGTCCGGATCCCGATTGTAGTGCGATCAGTAACGGGACGGCACCTGTGGCCGCCTGTAATTACGAGGTCAACAACACCAACTTTACGGGTATCGGGGTGAATCCCGTAAGCGGACAGGAAGGCGGTGTTTTTGTGGATGATGTTACGGAAGGGAATAACAATACCTACGCCCCATGGTTGGAGGTTTTGTCAGGGGAAATGTATTACATCCTTATAAATAATTACAATACCAATTTCGATGACGAGGCCGAACATTTTATGCTCACGTTTACCGGTAGTTCGGTGGATGCGGATCAGAACAGTGCTTTGGACTGTACCTTAAGGGACGAGTTTTTAGGATTGGATATCGTGGCTTGCGAAGGCGACCCCGATATTCACTTGAGCGCACTGAATTCTCCTGCGGGACCTGATATTCTAAACGTTACCTGGTCTGTCGACTACGATGACGATGGTACAATCGATGCGCCGTTGGATTCGAGCCCCTCAGCTACTGAAATTATCGTAGCCAGCCCCAATACGGGACGCTATTTTGTCGACATCACTACTAGTTTTGGACAGGTGACCGATGATATCTTAATTACTTTTTTTGGTATTCCCGTATTAGATAGGGTCGAACTTTTAAATTCCAACCTCTCCTTGAATCCGGATAGGAACACTATCGAATTTTTTGTGGATGGCGACGGGGCTTACGAATATGCCGTCAATGGTGGTGATTTTCAAGATGACCCTGTTTTCAATGACGTGCCACCGGGAATCAACACGGTCATCATCAATGATAAAAATGGATGTGGCAGTACCGATCCGCTAGAATTTTTGGTCGTCGGTTATCCAAAATTCTTTACCCCGAACAGCGACGGCGCGAACGACTCTTGGAACATCAGGGGTATAGAAACCTTGACCGATCCCTCGGTATTGGTTTTCGACCGATACGGAAAGTTCCTGGCGCAGTTGGGAATCAATTCGGATTGGGACGGTACCTTCAACGGTTCTCCGCTACCTTCTTCCGACTATTGGTTTCGATTGGAGTATGGAGGACAAGAGGATGGGGTGTTGGTTGCGAAATCGACACAGACGCATTTTACGTTGAAGCGCTGATTTCACTAAGCGCTGAACGCGTTTCGCCTTATTTTTAAAGCGAAAGGTGTCAGCGAATGGTGTCAAGCGAATCGCGCGCTCCCTAGAAGTTTAAGGTATATCCCAAACTATACGTCATATTGATTTTGTTAACGACGGCAGGCGTGTTGATTCCGGTCTCTGCTAAATAGCGAAGTACGTCTTGCTCCATACGATTAACTGCAAAATCCAATCGGCTTCCACCGAAGTTAAAACCGAGTCCCCCCGAAATACCGTTGAGATCGCCTATGATGTTTCCATCTGCATACGGACTTTGCTCGTAGCGGTATCCAGCCCGTAAGCTGAGCCTTTCGATTCGGTATTCACCACCGACCCTAAAGGAAGAAACCGCGCCTAGTCTCTCCGAAATAAAAGAATTTTCAGAGGCGAAAACAGCATCGCTGGTAGGGCGTAATTCGGCCTTCGAGAAGTCCTGATAACTATAATCGAAACTTAGAAGTCCGTTTTGGCCGAACACAGCGGCAATACTTCCTGTCAATTTACCGGGGGTCTTGATTTGGTAGTCAAAGATGGTTGTGCCCAAAAAAGGTGATCCATCGATTAAATCTCCCCTATTGCGATAATTTGAACTGATGCGTTGCGCCACGTTATCCGTCAATCGGTACCAGGTCGGTGATTGATAACTTGCGCCCAGTCGTATAAAGTCGTTCAACTTTCCAATGGCACCTAAACCTAAAGAGAATCCGCTACCTTCGGTCTGTAACAAATTTTCAAAAGTAGTTCTACGTACCTCGGAATTGGTATCCGAATACTCCTCTTGATAGCGGTTCAGCCTATCGAACAACACATTGTGAAAATTCAAGGAAGCACCGAATTGGAGGAAATCGCCATATTGTGTGGCCGCGTTCACGGTAAACTTACTGTTTTGTCCTGATACCGTCTGGCGAAAATTCTGCGAAAGATTGTTGTAATCTGCATTTGAAATATACGTAGTTTCATTCGGATCATCGGGATTTGTAGGATCGATAATACCGGCCTGAAAACCAAGAAATGCCTGTTGCGCGGGGTATCCAAGACCATCAGTGGCGCCTATGTCCAAATAGGCATCGTTCAAAGTTTCATTGTCCTGTGTTTTTATATCCTCGGCCAAGATCCCATCCGCAAAATCCAGGAAATAAGTATCGATACCCTCGTTGCTTAAGCCAGACACATAGATACGGTCGTCAAAATTTTGCACCATATCATAATTGAAGGCAGCGGATATCTTTTTCCATCTAGCATCAGGGTCTTTCGACTTAAAAATCATAGCGCCACCCACCTGATTGATGTCCAATGAATTCGAATTTTCGTTGGTTTGAATTCCTTGATAGTCCGCTTTGGCGCGACGATCAAAATAGGTGCCTGTAAATGTAAATAGGCTATTATTGAAGACCGCACTACCGGCCGGGTTGGTGCTCAGTGCCGAAAGGTCGCCCCCCAAGGCTCCGAAAGCGCCGCCCATACCTTGAAAGCGGGCCGTTCCCTGAAGGTTCTCGTTGCTGTACCGCAGCACATCATCGATGTTCTGGGCACTTGAAATAGCGCATGCGGATAACGCGATGAAAGTCAAAAGTCTTTTCATTCTAAGCAATTTTTAAATCAATTTTGGATTTGTTTATAAAGGCATGACTCGGCAATTATCATCGACCATTCATTCAAATTTGAAACTTGACCCCTATGGACGAGATGATTCTTATTCTAATTGCCTCTTCTTCCACCCGATGAAGAAGAGCGCGACGAACCGCTAGAGCTTCTAGAGGAACTTCCTGAACTTCTAACGCTGCCCGACGAGCTTCTTGAACTACTTCCAGAACTTCTGTAGCTACTACTAGGACTCGAACTGCGACTACTTGATGACCGATAGCTGCTATTATTGCTATTACTTCGTGGCGAAGAACTTCGGTAAGTGCTACTACTCCTCTGGGTTCTTGTGCCCGAGCTGCGGTACGTTGAACTTCTGGGGGTCGCGCTTGAACTGCTTCTATAGGTGCCATTGGGCGAAGCACTTCTAGCGGTTTGACTACTTCTCGAAGAACGATTGTAGTTAGGGGCAGCCCGCGTACTTCTGCTTGTGCGGTACGATCGATTCTGGTCAACACCTACAGTTCTTCTCGATGTGGCCGAGCTATTTCTGTCACCGCTATAGCTTCGCGAGCTTCGTGCGGCAGAGCTTCTATTGGTACTTGCCCTTGCACTACCCGTATTATATCGTGGCGTTGATCTGTTCCGATTGACGTTCGAACTGCTATTTGAAGCATATCTTGAAGTACCTCCCGTAATGGAATTGGTGTTGCGGTAGTAGCCCCTGCGCGTTGAATTGTAAGCATAGCTTCTCTGTCCGTAATTGGTGTTGAAACCATAGTATCGGTTGTTGTAACCGCGGTAGTAGCCAAAAGGCGGGCACCAAGTGCCGTAGCCTCCGTACCCATAGCCACCATAATACCCTGCATATCCACCATAGCCATAATAACCACCGCCCCAGCCCCATGGGCTATAGCGGTATCTCCATGGGTTGTAATAACCGCCACCCCATCCGAAGCCATACCCGCCCCAGCCATACGAGTTGTAAAGCCAAGGTGAACCAAAGCCGAAGCCACCGAAGCCCCAGCTATTGTCATATACATTGATGGTAACGCCGGTGGAATTATCTCCCCAACCGGCATAGCCGGCATAGTCGTTACCGTTGTCGTAATAATCGGTCAATTGGCCTTGCGGAACACTGTCGTTTTCCATTTCGGAGTCGCTACTATACGAGTTGATATCTGTAAAGATTTCGCCATCTAGCATCTCTTCATATTGCGCGGCCTGCTGTCCGAAATAGTTCGTATAAGCCTCATTGCCGGTTTCTTGCTTTTTCGCTTCTTTTCGCTGGGGTCTTTCAGCAGTGACTTGATTGTCACTGGAGTAAATACCATCGTTGTCGTAATAGGAAGCGGACTGATATGATCCACAAGAGGCCAATACGATGCCCGAGAGTGCGAAAAGGGCCGAAATACGGATTTTTGGAACGGGTATAGAATATATCATAGCAGTAATTTTATTGTTGAACTTAGTAAAAATAAGTAGTTTTACCCAATTATTTTAGTTAATAAGAGCAAGATTTATGCCAAACTACAACACATGGGTAAAAGGTTAACGAAGCGAAACGAAGATTATTCCAAATGGTACAACGAATTAGTGGTAGGAGCCGATCTCGCCGAGAATTCCGGGGTTAGGGGCTGTATGGTCATTAAACCTTATGGTTTTGCCATTTGGGAAAAAATGCAGGCGGAATTGGACAGGATGTTCAAGGAAACGGGGCATGAAAATGCCTATTTTCCGTTGTTTATCCCCAAATCCTATTTGAGCAAAGAGGCCAGTCACGTAGAAGGTTTTGCCAAGGAATGTGCGGTCGTCACCCACTATCGGCTGAAAAATGCAGAGGATGGCAGCGGTATTATCGTAGATCCGGATGCCAAGCTCGAAGAAGAACTCATCGTAAGGCCTACTTCGGAAACCATTATTTGGGATACGTATCGAAGATGGATACAGTCGTACCGCGACCTACCCCTGTTGATCAATCAATGGGCCAATGTTGTGCGATGGGAAATGCGCACGCGACTGTTTCTCCGTACCGCGGAGTTCCTTTGGCAAGAGGGCCATACGGCACATGCTACTGAGCCGGAAGCTATTGAAGAGGCCGAAAAGATCATGAACCTGTATGCTGATTTTGCCGAGAACCACATGGCCATGCCGGTAATTAAGGGGTTAAAAACAGAAAGCGAACGTTTTGCCGGTGCGGTCGAAACTTATTGTATAGAAGGAATGATGCAAGACGGTAAGGCATTGCAGGCCGGTACATCCCATTTTCTAGGCCAAAACTTTGCCAAGGCGTTCGATGTGAAATTCGCCACCAAAGAAGGTAAACAAGAATACGTTTGGGCTACCTCTTGGGGCGTTTCGACGCGATTGGTGGGCGCCCTGATCATGACGCACAGCGATGACAACGGATTGGTGCTGCCGCCCAAGCTGGCGCCGATACAGGTAGTCATTATTCCTATCTATAAAGGATTGGAACAGTTGGATGCCATATCCGAAAAAATAAAGCCTCTAGTGAAGGAGCTTCGGTCAAAGGGAATTTCGGTTAAATTCGATAATCGGGATACCCATAAACCAGGATTTAAATTCAACGAGTATGAATTGAAAGGCGTACCCGTGCGCTTGGCCGTCGGACAGCGTGATCTTGAAAACGGCACCTATGAAGTCGCCCGAAGGGATACCCTGACGAAGGAAGTCGTGCCCATGGATGGGGTAGTTGCCAAAATTGAATTTTTATTGGAGGATATCCAAAAAAACATCTATCAAAAGGCGCGCGATTTTAGGGATACCCATATTACAAAAGTGGATACCTATGAGGAATTCAAAACCATACTTGAGGAAAAAGGCGGATTCATTTCCGCACATTGGGACGGGACCCTGGAAACCGAAAACCGTATCAAGGATGAGACCAAGGCCACTATCCGTTGTATTCCCATAGATGACGAACGGGAAGCAGGCCTTTGTATGGTCACCGGAAAACGGTCGGAAAGACGGGTGTTGTTCGCGAAAGCGTACTAAACCGACCACAATTCCGAAAAATATTTGAGAGGTCTTGCGATAGTGAAAAATAATTGTATTTTTGCATCCGCAATTACAGGTACGAAGTTAGAAGTACGACGAACGAGGTATGGTTTTTTATTTCGCATCACGTATTTCTAACTTCGTTTCTTGATTGGCCCGTTCGTCTAGGGGTTAGGACGCCAGGTTTTCATCCTGGTAACAGGGGTTCGATTCCCCTACGGGCTACTGGAACAAGGTAAGAGTGCAGCGTTAAGAATTATGAAGTGTACCAACTAATAGCTCTTGACTCTAGACTCATAACCAGCGAAAGGCCCGTTCGTCTAGGGGTTAGGACGCCAGGTTTTCATCCTGGTAACAGGGGTTCGATTCCCCTACGGGCTACTATAAACAAGTTAGGGTTATAAGTTGTGTGTTGTGAATTGATCGTTGTTAATTTCACACCGGAGAAACGAATGACCAAGTAACGCAATAACTATTAAATAAGATGGCAAATCACAAGTCGGCTTTAAAACGAATCAGAAGAAACGAAGCGGTACGTCTTCGCAACCGGTATCAGCATAAAACTGCGCGTAACGCAATCAAGAAATTGCGCGGGGCGGAGAAGAAGGAAGATGCATCGGCCTTGTTGCCAAGTGTCTACAGTATGATCGATCGTTTGGCAAAGCGCAATATCATCCATGACAACAAAGCGGCGAACTTAAAGAGCAAGTTGGCCAAGCACGTCGCGGCTTTATAGTCAAGAGAATAATTTTGAATATATAGAAAAGCCCCAACGGATAAATTCCGTTGGGGCTTTTTCAGTTGGGGTTAGGTGAACTGATTTTGTAGTGTCACCAGACTAAACCCTCACTTGGCCATCGCCGTATACATAGTATTTGTTGGTGACCAATTGTTCGAGGCCCAACGGACCGCGATGGTGCAGCTTGTCGGTACTTATGGCCAGTTCCGCGCCTACTCCCATGGCACCGCCATCAGTAAACCGGGTGGAAGCGTTATGGTAAACAGCGGCCGAATCGACTTGTTCCATGAATTTTACGGCCGCATCTTTGTCCGATGTCATGATGGATGTCGAATGTCCCCCGGAATAGGTATTTATCTTTTCGATAGCATCCTCCAGACCATCTACGGTACCAATGCAACATTTCATGGCCAAGAATTCTTCCTTCCATACCGACTCATCGGTAATGATGGATCTTTCCCCTAATACGGAACCTGTTTTTTCATCCACTAAAATGGATACTCCATTTTTGGTTAAAAAGGTATCCAATTCTTTTAGTTTTTCGGGATAATCGGGAATAGCGCTATCGATCAGAATTTTGTCCAATGCGTTACAGGCCGATATTTTTTGGGTTTTGGCATTGAGGATGACATTCAGGCTTTTTTTCCAGTCTGCAGTGGCATCCACATATAAAAAATTATTACCACGTCCACTCACCAGCACGGCGCATTGCGCGTGTTCTTTTACGAAGGCAATCAGTCTTTCACCGCCGCGGGGTACAATAAGATCCAATTTTTCGGGCGGATTTTTCAAAAATGCCTGCGTTTGTTTCCGATCCATAATGAGCAGTCGAATCCAATCCGTATCCAATCCGTTTTCCTCCAAGGCGCGATGCCAGCAGGCTTCGAGAACCTTATTACTATGATAGGCTTCTTTCCCTCCTTTTAAAAGTATTTTATTGTTCGCCTTAAAAGCCAGCACGGCAGCTTCGATAGTAACATCGGGCCGAGATTCGTAAATAATCATAATGGTGCCGAAAGGGGCGGTCTTGTTCTTGATCTCGAGTCCGTTTTCCAATGTGCGATTGGATTTTAATTTACCGACCGGATCTTCCTGACCCATCACTTCTTTCACCGATGCGATCATGTCATCTACTTTTTTGTCGGTAACGACGAGCCGATCATAAAGCGCTTGGTCGTCTTTTTTGAAAAGATCCAAATCCTTTTTATTGGCTTCCACTATTTTGTTCCGATCTTTATCCAAAATCGAAATCATCGATTTCAAAACGTTATTTTTTATTTCAGTATCCAGTATTTTCATGTCTTTTGTTATTTTTAAAATTATACTCCGACATCCTCTTACGCCATTATTCGAGTACCCACCTTTTTGCCTTCCACGATATCGAGTATAATATTATCCCGTTTTCCGTTGGCGATAAAGGTAGGAATGTTTTTCGCGGCGGTCTGCTTGGCGATACTAAGTTTCGAGCCCATACCGCCACGGCCTTCGGCCTCTCCTTTTTTGACTTCTTTGACATATTTCTCCACATTTTCGTCGACACCGACGTTTTCTATAACTTCGGTATGTTCATCATCGGGGTGCCCTGTGTAGAGACCGTCGATATCAGTAAGGATAATGAATTTGTCGGCTTTGATCAGCTCTGCGACCAAACTTGCCAGTTCATCATTATCGCTGAACATTGAATTGGTCACTGAAACTGCGTCGTCTTCATTGGCGATGGGCACGATTCCTTCGGACATCAATCCCTCGTAACAATTGATCATGTTTTCACGGTGTATCCCGGGGTTGAAGTCCCTTTTAGTAGCAAGTACTTGGGCACATTTCATTCCGTAATCCCGAAAAATGTTATAGTACAGCCGCATCATACGGGGCTGACCCGTGGCCGAATATACCTGTCTGCGAATGGTTTTGTCCTTAATTTGACAATCTCCCATGACTTCCATGCCGGCGATTACCGAACCAGAAGAAACCAAGACCACCATGATATCGTTTTCGTACAATTCGGCGATTTGTTTGACCAATCTTTTTAAAATGGGTCGCACGATCCGATTATCCTTGTTGGTCATTACGTTCGTGCCGACCTTAATTACTACTCTTTGCTTGTACATATTATTTTTCTTTACCAAGTTCTACGGCCCTGTTGAATGCCGCATACGCGGCTTCTTCAATGAGGTCCTTAACATTATTGTCATCCATAGAATCGAGTGCTGCCCGGGTAGTGCCGCCTTTCGATGCCACTTTATCCATCCAGGAATTGGGCGAAAGATCGGACTGGTTGAACAGTTCGACCGCGCCTTCAAAAGTCTGGCTGACCAGTACTTTGGAGTCATTTTTAGAAAAGCCCATTTTTAAGGCAGCCTCCATCATGCTGTGCATAAAATAAAAAACGTAGGCCGGTCCGCTTCCGGAAATGCCGGTAGAGGCGTCGATATAGTTTTCCGATTGCACGCGAATGGATTTCCCGGTCGTGTCCAATAGGTTTTCTACGGTCAGTAATTCGATACGGCTAATTTCATCCGAAGCCATATACGATGTTATCCCTTTTCCGACCTGTGCCGGTAAATTGGGCATGGCCCGAACCACTTTCTGGATACCCAAGGCATTTTTCATAGCAGCGATCGTAATTCCTGCCATAATTGAAATAATAATTTGCCCCGGATTGATCAGTGATTTCATCTTAGCAAAAAGATCTGCGCTGTGGTACGGTTTTACGGCAATAAAAATTAAATCGGCCTCTGGAAGGCAATCCTCCATATTATCAAATACATCGAAATGGGAAATTTTTTGAAGGGATAGAATTTTTTCGGGAGAGTTGTCCAAAATCATCACGTTCTTTTTCTTAAGCAGTTTCGATTTTGACATGGCCTCGGCATAGGTCAATCCCATATTGCCAGCTCCTATAACTAATACTTTCATTTTAAGTTTTTTAGGTTTTGTTACTTATTCAACACCTAATGGAACAATAACCGTACGAAAACCCGGAAAACAGGATAAAGTTTGCTATTTTCTTTGGCGAAATATATGATTTTCAATCCAATGAGCGCTTAGCACCTATTACTAAGTGTTTAAGCCAGAATAGGCGTCTTTTATAAATGAAGATGGATAATCTAAAGATTTGCTGTTATAAGGCAATACCCTGTAATATTGTCGATTTTGGACTGCAATACTGTCAGGGATGAAAGCAAATTGCATTCCTATTTTCGAAATTCAAGTACTCAAAAAAAAGCCCCACGCAAATTTCAATGGATATTTTTACATTTCGACAGCTCTGCTAAGGGGTCGCCTCATTCGAATGAATCCAACAATAAAGAGTATGTACATTGCAAATATAAGGATCAGATGTATGCTGCGTATCCAAGGACTTTCGCTGAATCCATATATGAATTTAAAGAACCAGAAAATTTTTATGGGAAGATATCCGATATAAAATAGGGTAAGTCCCAGACTCATCCAGAAAAGAAAGTTTTGTTTAATTATAAATTGCTGTGGAAGCGAAATAAAATACCGTAGATAAGAAATGGTACAATATAACAAGAAGCATCCGCCTACCAGATAAGTCAAGGTTTGTGAATCGGATGCAAAACTTTGTAAAAATACATTGATGATGCAGGATGTTAAAAAAATTAGGGCCGCATACCGAATGTTTCTTAGAAAGCTGTGATCCTTTGAAAAAGACCAAAAGACATAATAATAGTACAGATATGAAATAATAGTGTACAGATTGTAAATAATACTATTATCCGCCAGGTCGCTGAAAATTAACGCTATATTTTCATCAGATATTATTAAAGCGCCAAGCAACTCATTTAAAAAGGTGTAAAGAAATAGTATGGGTACAAAGCGTAACGGGGTATCGAAATAGTTAGGATACCGCCATAATGCGACCGCAAGAGTAATGGCATAAAGTGGAATGTATCCCATCTCCAGTATCGTACGCATTAGGCTTTCCTCCATGATATTTAGCTATAATGAGGGTGTTCTAGGGCCACTATCGATTATCTGGGAGGATTTCGACTGCCTTCATTGCCTATCACACTCTGCTCCGCAAAAAAGAGAGATGGCGTGGGCGTATTGGTCCAATTCGGTAATAGGCTGGCCTCATTCGTATTCTTTGGAGTTTCTAGACTGCTTGTCGGGGCCGGTTTATTTGCCCTTACGAAAGAATCGGAAAGTAAATAAGGTCTTGGTTTGCCCTCTTGTCCCTCATCCGAAATATAATAGGCAGATTCATTCCCATCTATAGCGATGGTCGGCACGAACATTACCGTATTTCTTTTTTGCTTGTCGAAATCTGGATTATCTGCGGAGTAGTTCGCAAAGTAAATGCGTATGGTCGATATATCGGCACCTGCTTTTTTAGTCTCTTGTTCTATAAATTTTAAGTACTTTTTGAATTCATCATATTTATAATAGGTGTATTGCACAGGTACAAATCCTTTTTCGTCCGCTTGCATACCCGCCTTATCTTCTTCTTTTTTGCCTTGCTTATATTGAGGGTTTCGAGAAAGGGAGTCGCCTATTTTTCTGCCGTTATCTTCATAAATTTTAATGATTTTACCGCGATATTCGCTGTAATTATCGAACTGTGTTTTCGCTTGATTGTCGGAAATGATTATGTCTTTGACATCATCCGCAGTGACAACACTCTCCTTAGCCGATTTATCAAAACCATCACAACCGACAATCCCAAATAATAGAATTAGGGCCATAGCAAATTTGAATACGAACTTTTGAGCATTTTTCATAACATACGATTTTAAGGTTAGATTTTAATATACTAAGGCTACCTGCGGGGGACGGGCAGGTTCGGGGGAACCAAAAATCGGGGGAAGAAATTTGTCTACGTGGTAAATATATTTGAAAATAACGAAAATGTCATGACAAATCGTAAAGAATCGATTTACAATTTAAAGAGAAATACCGGTTTTCAGGAAGTAGGGTTTTCAAACCTGCTTTTGGAAACAACAGGCACTCGCCAATCACATAATGGATAAAATGGAATATGGTAATACTACGATACTACATGGGTGAATAACTAATGCTATTTGTGTTCGATATCTGCCCCAAAAAATCCCAAACTCCCAACCGAGCGGTTTGGAATTTGGGATTTGGCACCTCGATTGCACTCGGGGTGATACCTTTAGGCTTAGCCGCAACAGCGGTCTATTGGTTCATCGTCAACAAGAACTCCTCGTTATTCTTGGTCTGTTTAATGCGTTGTTCAATGAATTCCATCGCTTCTACCGGATTCATATCCGCCAAGTATTTGCGAAGGATCCACATGCGCTGAATAGTATTGTCATCCAACAAAAGGTCGTCTCTTCGTGTACTTGAAGAAGTAAGGTCGATGGCAGGGAAAATTCTTCGATTCGAGATCTTACGGTCGAGTTGAAGTTCCATATTGCCAGTTCCCTTGAATTCCTCAAAAATAACTTCGTCCATTTTTGAGCCGGTATCGGTCAATGCCGTAGCTATGATGGTCAGTGAACCGCCACCCTCGATATTCCGGGCAGCTCCGAAGAAACGTTTCGGTTTGTGCAGGGCATTGGCGTCCACACCACCGCTCAATACTTTTCCGGAAGCGGGCTGTACCGTGTTATATGCTCTCGCCAAACGGGTGATGGAATCTAATAGAATGACCACATCGTGGCCACATTCCACCAATCGCTTGGCCTTCTCTAAAACGATATTGGCCACGCGCACATGTTCGGTAGCTTCCTTGTCGAAGGTAGAGGCGACCACTTCACCACGTACGTTTCGCTGCATATCGGTAACCTCCTCCGGGCGTTCATCGATCAATAATATAATCTGGAACACCTCGGGGTGATTGGCCGCGATGGCATTGGCAATGGCTTTCAACAGCATGGTCTTTCCCGTTTTTGGTTGGGAAACGATCATGCCCCTTTGGCCTTTTCCAATGGGGGAGAACAAATCTATAATCCGTGTGGAAATATTGCTTTGACGATCGGCAAGATTAAATTTTTGTTGTGGAAACAACGGGGTCAAATGCTCAAAGGAAACGCGATCGCGCACAATTTGTGGGTCGATTCCGTTGATCTTATTGACCTTGATAAGCGGAAAATATTTCTCGCCTTCTTTCGGCGGGCGAACATTACCCAAAACCGTATCCCCGGTCTTCAAGCCGAACAAACGAATCTGCGACTGCGATACGTAAATGTCATCGGGCGATGAGAGGTAGTTATAATCCGAAGAACGTAAAAAGCCGTAGCCGTCTTGCATAATATCAAGAACCCCTTCGCTTTCAATAATACTGTCGAATTCGAATTCCGGCGCTTTATAACGGTTCTTCAGATCTTTATCGTAGTTACTTTTATCGTAACTGCTTTTCTGATGCCGCGGATTTTTATTAGGGGTGTTCTGGCTCTTGTGGTTCGAGTTGTCTTTTTGATCTTTCTTGGCCGAAGGGGCCTTTGCATTCTGTGGACGCGGTCTTGGCTTTTTGATTTCCTTTGTTGCCGTATCCGAATTCTTGGAGTCTTTTGCATCCCTAGAATCCTTAGAGGAAGGCTTCGGGGAAGCATTGGACGAACTTTTGTCGGTATCTTCCTTAGTTGTTTTTGCCTTCGGTGCCCGTGGTTTAGGTTTCGGCTTCGGTTTCGGCTGATTCGCTTTCTCGGTATTATCCGCAGAAGCGACTTCCGAGGTGATTTTTGGATTAGACGCCTGTAGGTCTAGAATCTGGTAGACCAGGTCCAATTTTTTCTGGGTCCTGTATTTGGGAACATTAAGGGTCTTAGCTATTTCCTGAAGCTCAGGCAGCTTTTTTGCTTTTAAATCTGAAATTTCAAACATTAAGTATGATATAAATTAAGTGTCTAAATAAGAATAACAAGAAGTGAATATTCGATTGGATGTTATGCAGGAAAGATTTCCGTTGAGGTAAGTGTTGTAACCTATAACGTTACAATATTACAAATTATTTTCAATACCTCGACGTTTTTTTTCAAAAAGCCTGTATTTTTGTCCGTCGTAACCTAATTCGTTCCATGATCCAAAGAATTCAGACCGTTTATTTGTTTTTCGTGATGCTCATCTCGGGTATACTGCCGTTTTGGGTAAACCTATGGTCCGATGCCGACGGAACCGCTATCTTTGCAAAGAACGATATTTTGGTTTCAGGTGCTTTTTATTTATCGGCATTTTTGGCCTTAATCGCCATAGTTATTTACAAGAAAAGAAAAAATCAGTTTGTGCTGAACAGGCTGAACCTCATATTGAATCTTTTTTTATTGGGATTTTTCGTTTACCGATCGCTAAATCTATCTGGAGAGACCACGGTCTCGGAGAAGGGTATTGGGATGCTGATTCCTATTATTTCTATCGTTTTGTTGGTTCTTGCCAATAGGGCCATCAAGAAGGATGAAGATCTCGTGAAATCTGTGGATCGTCTACGATAAGACCAACATCTACTTAGTAGTATTAGTGTGTATGGCCCGGGGGTAGTTTCCCGGGCCTTTTTTGAATGCATTTGCCGAAAATTTTGTTCCAAACGGATATTCCAGCTATAGGATGATTTTTTTATATACATTTATGGAATAGGAAATAAAAAATAGGAAACAGGAAACATGCAGAAACCGAATAAACGACTAGAAAATCAGACCTGTATCATAACAGGTGCCAGTTCAGGTATCGGGAAGGCAGTGGCCAAGGCGATGGGCACGGAGGGTGCAAACATAGTTGTCAATTATCATAGCGGTGCGGCCGAAGCTGAGGAAGTCGCCGATTGGATATCCAAACATTCCGATTGTGGCGAGGCGATCGTTTTTAAATGCGATGTCAGCAAGGAGGATGATGTAGAGGCCATGTTCAAAAAGACCATATCCCATTTTGGCACCGTGGATGTATGTGTCGCCAACGCTGGTATTCAAATCGACCACCCTCTGCATGAAATGCCGCTAGATGCCTGGCAGAAGGTGTTGGATGTGAACTTAACGGGACAGTTTTTGTGCGCCCGTGAATCCATCAGGGAATTCTTGAAAAGGGGGATGCGCAAAGAGATATCCAAATCATTGGGTAAAATTATCCACATGAGTTCGGTGCATGAGGTGATTCCGTGGGCGGGCCATGCCAACTATGCGGCGACCAAAGGCGCCTTGACCATGTTGATGCAAAGTATTTGTCAGGAGTACGGATCACAAAAAATACGCTGCAACAGTATTGCTCCCGGTGCGGTAAAAACAGATATCAATAAAGAGGTGTGGAGTACCAAGGAAGGTGCCGAGGACATGTTGAAATTAATTCCGTACAAGCGCATCGGGGTGCCCGAAGATATCGGTAGCGTGGCCAGTTGGCTAGCATCAGACGAGTCCGAATACATTAACGGCACTACGATTTTTGTGGATGGGGGAATGACTTGCTATCCCGGTTTTACGACTAATGGTTAGTTTTTGGGCATTCGACATAGGTAATATCATCCGATATCGTTTTAGTGAAAAACCAAGTGAAAAAGAACAAGGCTTGGGCCGCCTAAACAGGGGTAACACCACACTGAATTAAACTTTAAATTGAGAAAATGAAAAAAATACTACGAGCCTTATTGGCCGGCTGGGGCGCTAAAAAGTTAAGCGGTGGAAAATGTGGCTGTTTTGCCCTGATTGCATTCATTGTGCTGTATTGGTTATTAGGCTATGTGTTCAACTAACACCAATATAACCTGCTATAGGGCAGTTCTTTTTGGTATTTTTTTGTTCCCTTCCTTTCATATGGTGTCTCACCCGCCCCGCTTTCCGAGTTCTACAATCTCCAGATCTTTGATCTCCTTCCCATCGATAACGAAACGCAACATGGTCCGAACTTGGTGAAAACCATGCTTGCCACAGGCACCGGGATTCATGTGCAAGACGCCTAGTTTTTTGTCCCACATCACCTTAAGAATATGGGAATGGCCGCATATAAAAAGTTTAGGCGTATTTTCTCCGATCAAGTCTTTTGCACGGGAATTGTATTTTGGAGGATAGCCTCCGATATGAGTCATCAGAACATCGACCTCCTCGCATTTGAATCGGTTGTTCAGAGGAAATTCCATTTGAATGTCCTTATTATCAATATTTCCATAAACGGCTCGGACCGGCTTTATTTTTTGAAGGACATCGGTCACGGCCAAGCTTCCGATATCGCCCGCATGCCATATCTCATCCGCTTGACGGACATATTTGAGGATATTTTCGTCCATGTGGGAGTGGGTATCGGAGAGGAGTAAGATTCGGGTCATTCTTTAAATATGAGTTATAAGTTAAGGAGTGGCTAATAAATTGTACCATTGGCACGATGTCCGTAAAATCCTTTATTCCAATTCAAACATCGAGCATCGGGCATCGAGCATCCAACCAATCTTCAGTATCTTTGCATTTCCACAAAACTAAAGAATCGATTTGAGATACTTCATCCAATTTTCCTACTTCGGGAAACTCTACCATGGCTGGCAAAAACAGCCCAATGCGATAACGGTGCAGCAGGTGCTGGATGAAGCTTTATCCACACTTTTAAGAAGGCCTATCGAAACGGTAGGGGCGGGGCGCACCGATACGGGGGTACATGCCAAACAGATGTTCGCCCATTTCGAAGCAGAAACAATAAAAAAGCAGGCAAATCTGGTGTACCGCTTGAACGCTTTGCTTCCCGAAGCCATTGCGGTCGGGCAGATCTTCGAAGTATCTGATAATGCCCATGCCCGATTCGATGCCGTTCAACGAACATACGAATATTGGGTAGTTCAAGAAAAAAATCCCTTTTATTCCGACCATGCCCACTATATAAAACATCCTTTGGATGTACAACGAATGAACGAAGGGGCAGCAGTGCTATTTGAGTATAAGGATTTCGAATGCTTTTCAAAGTCGAACACCGATGTCAAGACCTATCTTTGTACCATTAAAAAGGCCGTTTGGGAAGTGAAAAGCGACAAGCTGGTCTTCACTATAACCGCCGACCGCTTTTTACGCAATATGGTGCGGGCCATTGTCGGCACCTTGTTGGAGGTCGGTCATGGCAAACGCACGGTCGTTGATGTTAAAAGGATTATAAATAGTAAGGACCGGTCGCAAGCAGGCACATCAGTACCCGCAAAAGGCTTATATTTGACCTCGGTTCGATACCCCGATGAGATTTTAGAAAAGCATGGATAATAAGGATACCGGAAAAGCATTCGATCTACGACTCTTCAACCGCTTGTTGGAAAAGACACGCCCTTATCGATTGACATTCTATGGCGTCGCCTTGGCCGCCATACTTTTGTCCGTCTTTGCGGTGCTGACTCCCATTATCTTGCAGCAGATTATCGACGATGCCATAAAGCAGGCCAACGCCGATAAATTGCTATACATGACTTTGGCCATGCTCGGGGTACTTCTGGGCCAAGTGGTCAGTCAGTTGGGCTTTAATTACTACGCCAATTGGTTGGGCGAATCGGTCATTAAAGATATTCGGGTCAACCTTTTTCAGCACATGTTGGGCTTTCGCATGAAGTATTTTGACAACTCGTCCTTGGGGGTGCTTGTCACTAGGGCCGTGGCCGATATGCAGCGGATCGGAGAAATCTTCAGTCAGGGCTTCTTTCAAATCGTAGCCGATTTGCTCAAAATGTTCGTTGCCGCTGGCGTAATGCTTTACATGAATTGGAGATTGGCTTTGATCGTGTTCGTGCTTCTTCCTATAATTATGTATGCCACCCGACAGTTCCAAAAGGCGATGAAAGTTGCCTTTACTGAGGTCAGGGCACAGGTCTCCAACCTGAATTCCTTTGTACAGGAGCGTATCACGGGCATGAAAATCGTACAGTTGTTCACCCGTGAAAAAATCGAGAGCGACAAATTTAGGTCCATCAATGAAAAGCACCAGAACGCTTGGCTGAAAACGGTGTGGTACAACTCCATCTTTTTTCCTATTGCCGAAATCGTTTCTTCCATTGCCGTAGGGCTTATCGTTTGGTATGGCGGTCTGCTGAACGTCTCCAACTTGGCCCGGGAGGATTTCGGAACCATTTTTGCCTTCATTCTGCTGATCGACATGCTCTTCCGCCCCTTGCGGCAGATCGCCGATAAGTTCAATACCCTACAAATGGGTATGGTCGCGGCCAATCGGGTATTCCGTATTTTGGATACCGATAGTAATATACAGGATGTCGGTACCGTAGATAAGGAAGAAGTTCGTGGCCATATCAAGTTTACGGACGTCCATTTCGGATATCTGGAGGATGAGGAAGTCCTTCACGGAATCTCTTTCGAGGTAAAAGCTGGGGAGACCGTTGCCATAGTAGGAGCCACGGGTGCAGGAAAATCTACGATTATCAACTTGCTCAGCCGATTCTACGAAATCAATTCCGGATGCATCGAAGTAGACGGGGTCGATATCAAGGATTTTAAATTGACCTCCTTACGTTCCCATATTGCCGTGGTATTACAGGATGTTTTTCTGTTCGCCGACACCATTGCGAACAATATTTCCCTTAAAGACCCATCTATTAGTTTGGAAAGTATTGAAACCGCTGCCAAAGAGATTTTGGTCGATGAATTCATCGTCAGTCTTCCCGGTGGATACCAATACAACGTCAAGGAGAGGGGCTCCATGCTTTCAAGTGGACAGCGCCAATTGATCGCTTTTTTACGCGCCTACGTTAGCAATCCCAGTATTTTAGTGCTTGATGAAGCCACTTCTTCAGTGGATACCTATTCCGAACAGTTGATTCAACGCGCCACGGAAAAAATCACCGAAGGCCGCACGAGCATCATCATCGCCCACCGGCTGGCCACCATCAAAAAAGCCGACCGAATCATCGTCATGGATGCCGGAAAAATCGTAGAGACCGGCACGCACAAAGAGCTGCTTAAACAAGGCGGATACTACAGTAATCTTTATGAGGCGCAATTTTTGGCCGAGGAAGTAGCTTAATCTATTAAATCATCTTTCAACATAGAAGTCAGTTCCTTCGGCCCCTCATAGTCGACAAATTCCCCATTTTTAATGTACGAGATATTTCCCGTCTCTTCGCTAACTACCAGAACCAGTGCATCGGTTTTTTCGCTGATGCCGACCGCCGCCCTGTGGCGAAGGCCAAAGCGAAGAGGAATGTTGCGTTCGTTCGACACGGGCAAAATAGCCCGTGTTGCTACGATATAATTATTTTGGATGATGGCGGCCCCATCGTGCAGGGTACTGTTCTTGAAAAAAATACTTTCAATAATCGGTTGGTTGACCTCGATATACATTTGATCTCCCGAAGACTTTACGAAATCCAGCGAATTGTTTCGTTCTATCACGATAATAGCACCGGTCTTGGTCATGCTCATTTTCTCACAGGCCGAAATAATGGCGTCGACATTGACACTTGTGCCGATGCTTTCGGTTTTTAAAAATTTAAAGTGCTTGAGAAAATTTCGTTTGTTGGCGAAATTGGTAGAACCGACCATCAAAAGAAACTTACGGATCTCTTGCTGGAACACGATGATCAAGGCAATAAGTCCGACCTGCATAAAACCGCCGACCATGCTGCTGATCATCTCCATATCGAGTAGTTCGGTAAGCTTCCAAAAGGCCCAAATGATGACAATTCCGATAAATATATTGATAGCGACGGAACCGCGTACCAATTTGTAGATGTAGTATAGAAGAATGGCTACCAAGATAATGTCAAGGACATCGGTAATACGAAACTCAAGAAAATCAAGAAAATCCAATCCGTAGGGGTTTTTGTAAATTTAGGAAAAAGTTTATACTTCGACTGCGCTCAGCACAGGGGAGTTTATAGGTTTAGAACAAAAAGATTTTATGTCTCTGTAACTCAATACTGCCTACCATCGCATCTCTATCAATCGTTCTGCAAGTGTAATACATTCCATGGCTTCCTTGACATCATGAACCCGCAAAATAGTGGCCCCCTTCATGAGCGCAGCCATATTCAGGGCGGTTGTGCCGTTCAGCGCGTTTTCAGGGGTCGTATCCAAGACATTATAAATCATCGACTTTCTACTGAGTCCTACCAAGATGGGTAGGTCCACGTTTTGAAACAGGGCCAATTTTGAAAGCAGTTCATAGTTCTGTTCCAGGGTTTTGGCAAATCCGAATCCGGGATCGACGATAATATCAATAATACCGAGCTTTCTGGCTTGTGCGATGCGTTCGGAAAAATACTTTAGGATATCGACCAAAATATTTTCGTACTCGGTCTGCTTTTGCATGGTTTTCGGTGTGCCCCGCATATGCATCATACTATAAGGTACTTGGTGCTTTGCGATGATTGCGAGCATTTTTTCGTCCAGCTTTCCTGCGGAGATATCGTTGATCAAGGCCCCACCGGCTTCTAGACATTTTTCGGCCACCTTGCTTCTATAGGTGTCTATGGACAGAATGATTTCTGGAAATGCTTTGAGCAGCATTCCGACTATTGGAAGAATCCTGTTCAACTCGCCATCCTCTGAAACGGAATCCGCGCCCGGCCGTGAACTGTAGGCCCCCACATCGATAAAAGTAGCGCCCTCGTTCAACATCTTTTCGGTTTGGGACAAAATCGATTTTTCATCCTTGTATTTCCCCCCATCATAAAAGGAATCCGGAGTGATATTCAAAACGCCCATTACCTTGGGATGGGTCAGGTCGATGAGGTGGCCTTTGCAATTGATGGTCATAAATGATTTGGACATGACTTGATTAACAAACATTAAAACACGAACTTTGGCCGGTTCGGGAAAACGGACGAAATTTAAGCAATCCAAATTCATTTATGCAAAATACTTCCGGGCAATACGATGCGATGATGGAGATTTGTCGGGAGCTCTTCCAAAAAAAGATGGGAGATTACGGCAGCGCTTGGCGTATTCTGAGACTTCCTTCGTTGACCGATCAGATTTTTATCAAGGCACAGCGCATACGAGGTTTGCAGGAAAACAAGGTCCGTAAAGTGGATGAAGACGAGCGTTCGGAGTTTATCGGTATTATCAACTATTCCATTATGGCCCTTATCCAATTGGAAAAAGGCGTTGCCGAACAGCCCGACCTTTCTACCAAAGAGGCCATCCAGCTCTATGAAAAGCACGCAGCTGCCACAAAAGCTTTGATGGAAAACAAGAACCACGATTACGGCGAAGCCTGGCGCGATATGCGGGTCAGCTCGTTAACGGATCTGATTCTTCAAAAGTTGTTGCGGGTAAAACAGATTGAAAATAATAAAGGCAAGACTTCCGTTAGTGAAGGGGTCGATGCCAATTATCAGGATATGGTGAATTACGCGGTTTTTGCACTAATACATTTGAAAAGTTGATGAGTTTATGAGATTAGGGGTTTACACAGCCATGAAAAATCCGGTAGCACCCCACAAACTTATAAATCGTATAAACCCATAAACTATTCAGTAGGAATTTTAAAACAATGAAGTACATAGTAAACATAAGCAGAATCTTAGTCGGCATTCTTTTCATAATCAGCGGCCTGATCAAACTGAACGATCCCGTTGGTTTTTCGTTCAAACTTGGGGAATACTTTAGTCAAGGCGTGCTCGACCTTCCATTCTTGGAGCCGTATGCGCTGGCCATTTCCCTTTTTGTAGTCATTTTTGAAGTCCTGTTAGGCGTCATCCTCTTATTGGGTTTTCGGGTTAAATTTACGGTGTGGAGCCTTTTAATAATGATTGTCGGCTTTACGTTCCTGACCTTTTATTCCGCCTATTTTAACAAGGTCACCGATTGCGGCTGCTTTGGGGATGCCATCAAATTAACCCCATGGGAATCGTTTACCAAGGATCTTATTCTGCTGGTATTGATTATTATTTTATTTGTTGGTAGAAGATTCATAACGCCCTTGTTCCGATCGAATACGATTCGGGTCATCACCTTGGTCGCCGTTGTATTTTGCGTTGTATATGGTTACTATGTGCTCAACCATCTGCCCGTCATAGACTTCCGACCCTATAAGATCGGTGCCAATATCGAGGATGGAATGACCGTTCCGGAAGATGCGCCGAAACCGATTTACGATTATGCGTGGCGATTTGAGGTAGACGGCGAGGAGAAAATAATCGTGACCCAAGGGGATTACCCATCCGTTGACGGTGAGTTTATCGATGTGGAAACTACAGAGGTACAAAAGGGATATGAGCCGCCCGTTCACGATTTTACAATTGAACAGGAAGGTGAAGATTTTGCCCTTTCACTGTTGCAGGAGCCAAAATTGGTCATGGTTATCGCCTATGACTTGGCAAAGACCAATGAAGATATCTATTCGGAGGTAAAGAAAATAACGGACGTTGCCTTGAAGAAAGGGTATACCGTAATCGGGATGTCCGCTTCAAACGACCAGCAAACCTCAAAACTGATAAAAGATCATAAGCTGGACTTTGAATTTTACTTTACCGATGAGACTACCTTGAAAACGATAGTACGTTCCAATCCGGGAGCGTTGGTCTTGGAAAAAGGAACGATACGACAAAAAGTACACTACAACGATTTGGATGAACTGGAATTTTAACGAAAGTCGCTGCGAACCTATTCGCCATATACTGTAAAGCTTTGTAAATTCACAAAATAGTAATTTTATAGGATTTATAAAGAGTCTCAGATTAGCCTAAAGACGAGGCAAGGGATGCAGGAAGAAAACTTAAACACACAAAAAATGAGAAGTAAGATAGTAGCAGGAAACTGGAAAATGAACAAAAATTCGGCCGAAACCGAGGCGTTGCTCACTGAACTGGCCGCAAAATTACCGGACACCCAGGCAGAGGTCATGGTCGCCCCGACATTTGTGAACCTACAGTCGGCCGTTAAGCAATTGGAATCCTCGACCATAGAGGTGATTGCCCAGAACATGCATTTCGGTGAAAGCGGTGCCTACACCGGGGAAATCTCCGCCGATATGTTGTTGGATATCGGTATCGATACCGTTATCATCGGCCACTCCGAACGACGGGCCTATTTTGGGGAAACCGATGAAATTTTGGCCAAAAAAGTAAAAACCGCCTTAAAAAAGAATATGCGCGTCATGTTCTGTTTCGGCGAGGAACTCGATGATCGAAAATCCGAAAACCATTTTAATGTCGTAGAAACCCAGTTAAAAAACGCCCTTTTTTCTTTGGATGCGTCAGCATGGACATCCATTATATTGGCCTACGAACCGGTTTGGGCCATTGGTACTGGAGAGACCGCATCACCAGAACAGGCGCAGGAAATGCACGCTTTTATTCGCAAGACCATTACCGACGCGTATGATACTTCAATCGCTACTAATGTGTCTATTCTATATGGTGGAAGTGTAAAACCAGCCAATGCCGAAGAGATTTTCTCAAAACCCGATGTCGATGGCGGACTCATCGGTGGGGCATCCTTGGTAGCGGATGATTTTGTTGCCATTATTGAGGCAATTTGATTGCCCGCAATCTTTAAAATTCAACGAGAAACCTTGTCCACCTATATCGAATATAGCTTCCAAATTAAACCTTTGCAACCCGCATCCGACATTCTGATCGCAGAACTTGGCGAGGCGGGTTTCGAAAGTTTTGTAGAGAACGACGAGGGTATTCTAGCCTATATCCAAAAAGAGGAATGGAATAAACAGATCTTGGAAACGATCCGGATTTTACAAAGTGCCCAATTCGATATCTCACATACTTTCAAGGAAATCGCCCAAGAGAATTGGAACGAGACTTGGGAGCACAATTTCAATCCCATCCAAATCGACAATCGATGTGCCGTGCGTGCCCCTTTTCATACGAAATTCGATGTGGATTACGATATCGTTATCGAACCCAAAATGAGCTTTGGCACCGGCCATCATGAAACCACCCACATGATGCTGCAATTCATTTTAGACCATGATTTCCGAGGGAAATCCGTTTTGGATATGGGCAGTGGTACCGGCGTACTTGCCATTCTTGCTGCCATGAAAGGTGCGGCACATGTCGATGCCATCGATATCGATAATTGGTGCTATCTCAATGCCATGGAAAATGTAGCAAGAAACGATTGTTCGCAAATCAATGTTTACGAAGGGGACGCGAGCTTGCTGGGCAATATAAAATATGATTGTATATTGGCCAATATCAACCGGAATATTTTAGTGGGGGATATCCCTATTTATATCCAAAATCTAAGGGAAAACGGAACGCTTTATGTCAGTGGATTTTATGCGGAAGACCTCCCCATACTATCCAAAAAATGCGCGGAAAATGGACTCAAATTCGAAAAAAACCTCCAAAAGAACCATTGGGTTGCCGTAAAATATGTATTTTAGGGTATTCAAGGAAAATAATTTGTCATGAGTACGAGAGAGAAAGTATTGGAAGAAGTTCTTCTTAAGGAAGAAACGGTAAAACATAACGAAATTGTTGTTTTTAACGATGACGTCAACACCTTCGACCACGTGATCGAAACCCTTATGGATGTTTGCGAGCATACGCCCGAACAGGCTGAGCAATGCTCCCTAATTGTACATTATAATGGTAAGTGCACGGTCAAGACCGGGGAATATAAGGATTTGGAGCCCCGGTGCAGCGGACTTTTGCGCGCAGGTTTGAGTGCGGAGATTGTTTGAACTTCCTTTGTGGGAGTGTTATTTAAACGCTGTCCCCTTGGCATGAACCTGTAAATTAAGCGCTGTTCTTTAACGAGCCCTAATTTACCCACACTAAGAAACAGAGTATCAGTATCTCTGATAACGGTTATAATCCGTCGGAGAAAAGTGTTTTAAGCGCAAAATCTAAATTACCTTTTTGGAGATACCCTTTAGCAGTCTTGTGCAATTGCGCGATTTTTTCATCCTTGCCGCGTATCTTTAGAATTTGAGCAATACTGGATTTTTTTTGGAATTCATCTAGGTCTTCTTCGGAAGGCTTTTTTTCTGCATTGCCCAACCTGCCTATATCGTTTCCGGAAAATATATCCGTTTTAAAAATATGTTTTGGTAATTGATCCACCCCAATGCCCTTGTTCCGAATGGGTTTGGGTATTTCAAATAGGGACTGTTCCGTAACCCGGGTATACCAATTCGCTCCCATTCTGGCCACGTGATCCAGTTTTTTCGTTTCTAATCCCTTATTCCCGTCCAAGTATTTATTATCGATATGAATATATACTACTCTTGAAATAAGTAGATTGCCAGCACCTCCTTCATTTCCTAGTTCGACAATATTATCTACTACGCATTCAAAGGAAACCGGAGATTCCTTAACACGGGGCGGCCTCACTTTAATGGAGTCAATCGGGGTCAATCCCGATTTACTGAATTCATTGACGCCTTTGTCATATTCGGTACTTGCCAATGACATTTGCTCGACCATGGGATAGTTGACGGTATTGATAACAACTTCTTTTACTTCCCGAATATTCTCAAGGGTATGCTTTATAGTATTGTCCCTAACTCTTCGGACCGGGGAAAAAATCAAAATAGGAGGATTGGCACTGAAGACATTAAAAAAACTAAAGGGACTTAAATTTACGACCCCTTCTTTGTCTATTGTACTCGCGAAAGCTATGGGTCTTGGCGCAATGGCCGTTGTTAGCAGTTGATAGATTTCTGATGTACCAATTTCACTGACATCTATTGAAGTGATTTCGTTCATACTTTTTATGTGCTATTTTTTGGGAAAATCCCCGCTTTACTACTGTTTTGAAGTCCGCTATACGCTATACGCTTTACGCCTTTTGCCCTGCGCTTTACGCATTGTGCAATACGCAAAAAGAGTTTCGAAGGATTTGCGGATACCGCTTGGCCGGCCTCCCGATTTTTAGGTAAAAGTAGTTTAATTTAAAGCGGGCAATACCTGTGCCCTTACTTCACCAAATCCGACTCTGATGTTGTCTTTTTTACAATACCCTCTTAGGATTACCGTATCAAAATCTTCAATAAATTTTCTTTCTTCACCATTGGATAAGATAATGGGTTTTTGTCCGCCCCATGCCAATTCCAACATAGACCCGTAAGAATTCGCCTCTTTTCCACTGATAGTTCCTGATGCTAGCACATCGCCAACCTTCATGTTACATCCGTTGCAGGTATGATGGGCTAATTGTTGCGCCATATTCCAGTACATATATTTGAAATTGGATCTACTCACGATGTTTTCTTCACCATTCTTTGGCTTAATGCCCACTTCTAAATGAATATCGTAATTTTTTTGACCGCTATAGGTAAGATACGGTAATACTTCGGGTTCTTGTTCGGGACCTTGGACTTTAAAAGGCTCCAAAGCTTCTAAAGTAACTATCCAAGGAGAAATTGAGGACGCAAAATTTTTTCCTAAAAATGGCCCCAAGGGAACATACTCCCATTTTTGGATATCCCTAGCCGACCAATCGTTAAATAGCACTTTCCCAAAAATGTAATCCTCTGCATCCGAGGTTGTAATGGATTCTCCCATTCGGGAATTCTTGCCAATAATAAAGCCCATTTCTAATTCAAAATCCACTTTCGAAGAAGCTTGAAAAACCGGGGCTTTAGTATCGGGCAACAACACCTGACCTTTTGGCCTGTAAATATTTTGACCGCTGACCACGATTGAGGAAGCCCTTCCATGATAGCCAACAGGTAGGTGCTTCCAGTTAGGTAATAGCGCATTTTCAGGGTCCCTGAACATTTTTCCCACGTTAGTGGCATGCTCGATACTAGAGTAAAAATCGGTATAATCCCCTATACGAACGGGAAGATGCATGTGGGCTTCGGATTGGGGCACCAAAACTTGTGTTTGATCAAGTAACGAGGAATTTTTATCGGACAATAAGTCCTGTACCTTTAATCTGACCGCAGTGTTGACCGGTTTGCCAAGATTAATAAAATCGTTCAGATAAGTGGTAACAAAAGTTTTCTTATCTACTTTTAAATCCTCGAAATGCCCTAGTTCCGCAATAGCAGATACATCAACGATTTGGTCACCAATAGCGATGCCAATTTTTTTGTTGCCGTTTCCAACCGAGAAAATTCCAAAGGGAAGATTGTATATGCTGAAATCCGAATCTTTAGGAATGTCTACCCATGAAGTAATTTTTCTGGCCATGTTATTACTTTTCAAAATAGCCTGATTTTTATTTCAGGATTAACTTTTAATTAGAAAAAGTCCGTGTTTACAAAGTACCTCGACTGGCTTGTTCCCGTTCTATCGCCTCAAATAGCGCTTTGAAATTTCCTACTCCAAATGACTGCGCACCCTTGCGTTGAATGACTTCAAAAAACATAGTGGGCCTATCGACTATGGTCTTTGTGAAAATTTGTAATAGATATCCTTCTTCATCCCTATCGATTAAAATCCCATGCTTTTTTAATACCTCTACATCTTCATCGATTTCGCCTACACGTTCCAATAAATCGTCATAGTACTCCTCAGGAACATATAAAAACTCTACGCCTCTATCCCGCATCGCAGAAACGGTGGCTACAATATCATCTGTGGCAACCGCAATATGCTGAACTCCGGGGCCATTATTAAAGTCCAAATATTCTTCTATTTGAGACTTCTTTTTCCCTTCGGCAGGTTCGTTGATAGGGAATTTGACCCTGCCATTGCCATTACTCATTACTTTACTCATCAAAGCCGTATAATCGGTAGATATATCATCATCGGTGAAGGAAACAATTTGGGCAAAACCCATCACTTTACCATAAAATTTACACCATTGTCTCATTTCGTTCCACCCAACATTGCCCACGATATGGTCAACAAATTTTAATCCTACCGGGGCTGGGTTGTAGTGGGATTCCCATTTTCTATATCCGGGCAAGAAAATACCGTTGTAATTGTTACGTTCTACAAAAATATGGACGGTTTTGCCATAGGTGTAAATACCGGAACGAATCACGTACCCGTTTTCATCGGCTGTCTTAGTGGGCTGCATGAAGGGTTTGGCACCTCTCTTCGTAGTTTCTTCGAATGCTTTTGTCGCATCATCGACCCCAAGCGCCACTATTTTTACCCCATCACCATGTATATTGATATGGGCATTGATAGGTCCGTCTTTTTGAAGGGGAGTGGTCAATACCAAGCGTATATTATCCTGTCTTAAAACATAGGAGACCCGGTCTTTTATTCCTGTTTCCAAACCTGAATAGGCTTCCGATTGAAAGCCTAATGCCGTTTTGTAGAAATGAGCGGTCTGTTTTGCGTTGCCAACATACAATTCTATATAATCCGTTCCGTTCAAGGGAAGAAAATCTTCAGCTTCCTCAAATATTTTGTGTAATCCGTACTCGGTATTCTGTAAATCTTTTAAATGCTTTATGCCTGCCATAACTTGTGTTATTTAAGTGTCAATGCTTTCATCGAAACAAGAGGGGTGATACTCCCCAGTATCAATATTGATTACGTTCTCTTAGTTGAAGGTCAATGGTTTTCATCTAACCATGAGGTGTGATAATCCCCGGTATCAATAGTAATTGCTTCCTCCGTAACCATCAACGGCTTAAAGGTATCCACCATCACCGCCAACTCCTGGGTTTCCGTTTGTCCGATACTGCGTTCCATTGCCCCGGGGTGCGGCCCATGGGGAATACCTGCCGGATGCAAGGTAATCTGACCGATTTCGATGTTGTTTCTGCTCATAAAATCCCCATCCACGTAATACAAGACCTCGTCAGAATCGATATTGCTATGATTGTACGGCGCAGGTATCGATTGCGGATGATAATCATACAATCTAGGAACAAATGAACATATGACAAAGGCGCTGGTTTCAAAGGTTTGATGTACCGGGGGCGGTTGGTGGATTCTACCCGTTATCGGCTCAAAATCATGGATGGAAAGTGAATAGGGATAATTATATCCGTCCCAACCGACCACGCTAAAGGGATGGCCTGCATAGATATATTCATGTATCATATCCTGTTTTTTTACTTTTAAAAGGAAATCCCCCTTATCCGTAAAAGTTTCCAATTCACTGGGCGGATGCATATCCCGTTCACAAAATGGGGAATGCTCCAAATGCTGCCCGAACCAGTTGCGATAGCGTTTTGGCGTATAAATAGGATGCTTGGATTCTACAATAAACAGTCGATTATCTTCGGTATCAAAATCCAGTTGATAAATTATCCCTCTGGGAATAACGAGATAATCACCATATTTAAAATCGATATTTCCCAAAAACGTTCTCAGTTTGCCGGTCCCCCTATGCACAAACAGGACTTCATCCGAATCCGTATTCTTATAAAAATAATCCCGCAACGATTTTTTGGGCGCTGCTAAGGCAATATAACAATCGCTGTTGGCCAGTATAATTTTCCTGCTTTCCAAATAATCGTCCGTCGCGGCGATGTCAAAGCCTTTTAAGCTCATGGCTTTCATATTCTTCTCCACCGCTATTTTAGGCGCTACTCTATACGATTTCAATATTTCTTTGACTTGTGTCGGGCGATGCGTATGGTATAGCAGTGATGACATCCCTTCAAAACCAATGGTTCCGAATAATTCCTCGTAATAAAAATCACCGGAATCGTTCTTGAATATGGTATGTCTTTTATGGGGTATTTCTCCCAAGGTATGATATCTAGGCATAGGAATACGTTTTATGAATGGTCGCTATTAAGGCTCGATTGGCTTCGTGGGTACCGATGGTAATCCGAATGCCATTTGGGGCTCCGAATTTATCACAAGGTCTAACCATTATTCCTTCTGACAGCATTTGAGTAGTAAAGTCCTTTATGTTTGGCGCTATAAAAATAAAATTGGTCTGGCTGGGCCAATAGGTTATATCCAATGCATCGAATTCAGTATACAGCCATTTTTTTTCCGTTCGGATCAGATCAACCGTTTGTTTTAAGTGCTCCTTGTCCTTTAAGGCAGCAATCCCCGCGACCATCGAAAGGGTGTTGATTATAAAGGGTCTCTTTATATTTTCGATATATGAAATAATCTGCGGCGTAGAAATTCCATAGCCCAATCGTATCCCTGCCAAGCCGTATGCTTTTGAAAAACTATGAATGCCGATTACATTTTTCTTCTCTTTAATATAATCGTAAGCTCTTGGATAATCAGGGGCATCGACAAAGTGAAAATACACTTCATCATAAACCACGATAACATCTTCCGGTAAATTATCTATTAAAAAATCGATATCCTTCTTACCGGTATAAGTCCCAGTTGGATTGTTGGGATTTGTAATAAAAACAAGCCTGGTATTTTTGGTAACGGCCTTTAATATCGCATCGACGTTCAGGGTATAATCATCTGAATTTAAGGGAACATTTACAACTTTACTTCCCTCGTTTTCAATCATACTTTCATAGGCCACAAAGGTAGGATGACTGATAATACATTCTAACCCGGGACTTAAAAAGGCTCGGGTGATCAGTTCTAAGGTTTCAATACCACTATTCGCCGTTACGATATTTTCCGGAGTCAGATGAGGGTAGGTTTCACAAATAGCGTTCTTCAATAAATGGTCATCCCTAAACTTGTATTCATGTATATCTTGAAGGCTATTAATAATAGCCTGTTGTGCCAGAGGGGAAGGGCCCAGTGCATTTTCATTGGAAGATAGTTTCCATATCTTGCTGATATCCCTATCGGCAAGTACCTCTTCCCTGGTAATGCCACCGGCATAATCCTTCTTTTTGACGTATGACTTAAAGACTGTTTCCGTATCCATTCCTATAAAATTACTGTATAAACCCGACCTTATATATGTTTTCACTATTGATAGATTAAATTTTGGTTATATTCGCTAATAAATAGATGATATCTGTTTTTATAATCTATTTTTTGGTAGCGATTAGTTATCCGGCAAATAATTTAACTGTATGAAGAATGAATTGGATACTACGGACATTAGGATTTTAGAGTTGCTGCAAGAGAATTCTAAAATGACCGCGAAGCAAATTGGTGAGCGGTTGAACCTTTCCCAAACCCCCATATTCGAAAGAATTAAAAAATTGGAGAGGGAAGGGTATATAAAAAATTATATGGCCGTCTTGAACGAACGAAAATTGGGCTTAAAGCAAACCGTTTTTATAGGAATTACCCTAAAAGGCCATACCCGCAGCTACTTGGAAAAATTTCTTAAAAAGGTCAGTGATTTCCCCGAGGTTTTGGAGTGCTACCAGGTGGCAGGAAATTATGATTTCATACTCAAGGTGATTCTAGAGGATATTGAGGGATATCAGGTATTTGTTGAAACCAAACTATCCTTAATTTCTGAATTAAACACCGTTAACAGTTATATTGCCATTAAAAAAGGGAAGCAAACCAATAGGCTCGATTTAGGGTTTTTAAAGGATTCCGTTAAATAATAAATAAAAAGAATTGTTCATCCGGCGTTCTAAATCTATTAATCAACTCATTGAGAGGTTTTGCTTGGAACCAAGAATATTGGCTTTTGAGGTCAGATGAAGTCATTTTTTAATGGCATCGCAGGGCTACGGTTTTCAAAAATGCAGAAATAAAGCCTCCAAGGTGATATGCGTAGGTAAAAGTAAAAGTTTAAATGAGTTCACTGTGAAACTGCAGTAGTTGAACATTCAAACAATCTCTTAATCCGCCGACGTATAAATAAATTCCACGATTTTGTCCGCGTTGATAAAACCTTGTCCGTGGGTAGCGTCCCATTCTTTCGATAGGCCCATTTTTTGGGTCTTTTCCAACGAATTTCCTTCATCCCTTGCTTTCTTGACACGCTCGCGTAGCGTAATCAAAACGTTTTTATAATCCTCTAAATCCGCTTTTGAGGACATCTTTCCGTGACCGGGAATTATTTGGGTCGTGTCATCGACGATACCCAGGGCCATAGTTACGTTCGATATCAGGCCGTCGATATCGCCGCCCGAATCGATATCGATATAAGGGTAACGACCGCTGAAAAAATTGTCGCCCATGTGAATTACATTATCCTCCGGAAAATAATAATAGGTATCCCCATCGGTATGTGCGGGGTTGACAGACATAGCATGCAGACTTTTGCCATTGCCTAAATACAGGGTCATTTTATCGTTAAAAGTTACGACCGGAAGTGCCTTCGTAGGACTGGGCTCGTCACCGGTTTCCATTCTATTGCGCACATTGTCATGGGCAAAGATCATGGCTCCCGCATTGCCTAAATTTTCGTTTCCACCGGTATGATCTCCGTGAAAATGCGTATTGAGTACAAATTTGATGGGTTTATCGGTGATTGTTTTCACATGGGTTGCGATTTTTTCGGTCAGTGGACCAAACTGGTCGTCGATGAGGTAAGCGGCATCATCACCGATCGCAAGACCTATATTTCCTCCCGCACCGAATAGCGTATAGATGTTGTCGGTAAGTTTTTCGGAGGTAATCTGCACATCGCTAAAGTCATCTTGGGCGGTGAGGAAGGTTACCATACTGCAACAGATAAGAATGCTAATTTTTTTCATTTCGACTCTATTTTTTTTTGAAAGGTATGCAAATACTATGGATATTTTTTCGAAAACTAGGATAGCCAAGGGCTATGTCGTTGGTCGCAGGTGGTCGCTCGTCGGATGAAATAGGGGAGTGAGCTCGATTTTTCTTTCCATGGATGCTTGATGGATGCCTTTTATTCTTTGGATACATTACCTGAACCAGAAACTTTGCTATCCAATTTTTTCGGATTGCCGCGGTATCGGATATTCCCCAAACCGGAAACCTTTGATGTAAGCGGTTCGTTTACAGTGATTTCGACTTCTGATGTTCTTTCGGATGTTCCGCCAATCGATTTTTAGGTTGTTTTTAAACAGGGTTCTTGTTTTTGCATAGATTATTCCGTCCGCAAACTTTTTACGGGATTGGCCATCGCCGCATTTATGGCCTGAAAACTTACGGTAAGCAAAGCAATGGCAACGGCGATTCCGCCGGACAGCAAAAACATCCACCACTTCAGTTCTATGCGGTAGGCAAAATCCTGTAACCATCGATCCATAATGAACCACCCAATAGGGAAAGCGATCAGGGCCGCGATGGCGACCAGTTTACCGAAATCCTTGCTCAACATAACGGTCACCGAGCTTATAGATGCCCCCAGTACTTTTCGCACACCGATTTCCTTTTTGCGCTGTGCGGCTATAAATAGTACTAAACCCAACAGACCAAAACAGGAAATGAGAAACGCTAGAATGGTAAAGATCAACGACAATTTTTCCTGCTTTTGTACAGCAAGGTATTGCCGGTTGAAATTGTCATCCAGAAAATGGACGTCCGCTTGGTTGTCGGGGTCGAATTTGTCGAAGGTGTTTTTTACAAAGGCGATACCGGCCGCGGCTTGGCTTTTTGCGATTTTTACGTATAGATTGTCCCGTTCCCCATCTTCGGGGGGCATTAGCATCACCATGGGCTCGATTTTATGCAGTAGCGAAGTGGAGTGGAAATCCTTAGCCACACCGATAACCTGGCGGTACACTGTGCTGTCGTTTCCTGTTTTATATTGCACTTTTTTTCCGATGGCATCCGAATAGCCGAGCGCTTCCATCTGGGTTTGGTTAATGATCACGGCACCATCCTTGTCCGTTGGCATATCCTTTGAAAAATTCCTTCCCTGTATCAATTCCATACCGTTGGTCGGTAGGAAATCCTCATCCATATAAAGAAAATTCGCCACTTGGGGCGTTTCCTGTACTTGACCGTTCACCTCAAAATTGAAACCAACTTTACCGATGTAACCCGTACCCATAGGATTACCGGCCGTTGCCGCACTTTCGACAAACGGACTTTTCAAGAGTGCCTCTTTAAATGCCTCGATCTCGCTGCGTAATTTCATATTATCGATATGGGATATCAGTATCTGCTCTTTATCGAAGCCCAGGTCTTTTTGGGAAACATACTGCATTTGCCGGTATATAATATAGGAGCCGCTGATCAGGCAGACCGTGATAACAAACTGTACCACCACCAACGATTTACGTAAGACAACGCTTGAGCGCATATTCCCCAGTTGCCCTTTGAGGGATGGAATCATCTTGAACCGGGACAGAAACAAGGCGGGATAACTTCCGCTGAGAACTCCTGTCAACGCCGTAAAAACCAGAATTGCCCCGATGGTGTTTACGATACCAAAACGCCAAAGGCCCAACTCTTTTTCGGCGAGTTCGTTAAAAAACGGGAGGGTCAATTGCACCAGAATATAGGCGACTACCGCAGCGATAAAGGTGACCAACAAGGCTTCGGAAATAAACAGTCCTATCAGGTGGGTTTTTCCGGAGCCTACCACTTTCCGAATCCCGATTTCCTTTACCCGCATGGTTGATCGGGCCGTAGAAAGATTCATGTAATTGATTACTGCGATCAACAAGACGAGCAGGCCGATTACAATAAACATATAGACTCGACTTAAGCTCCCGTTGCTGCTCAGTTCATAGTCCAAATCGGAATTTAGATGAATGTCGGTCAGCGGCTGTAGTTCCATTTGAAAATCAGTAACACCCATCTGTTGGGCAATATCTTTTTCGAGTGGGAGAAGCTTGTTTTCCAGGGATTTGATAGCGGTTCCCTTTTTTAATAGGATGTAGGTATATAGGAATATATCGTCCCAATTTTCACTTTTAAGATCATCCTTTTTAAAAGAACGGATGCCACTGAACTGTAGATGTGAATTTGGTGGCATATCGGGGATAACGCCGGTTACCTTGACCGGATATTTTCCGCTGCCGAAACCTATGGTCTCGTTAATGGCTCGAGAAGGGTCGGCAAACAATTTAAGAGCAAGGCTCTCGGTAATGACAATAGATCCCGGCTCGACCAAGGCGGTATTTGCGTCGCCGTACAAAAAGGGATGGTCGAATAGTCTGAAGAAGGAATTTTCCGCAAAACAGATGTCATCTTGCTTTATGGTATTATTCTCGTAGTGCATGACATCACCAGCCTCGATACCGATCCGTACGGCATCTTCCACTTCCGGAAAGTCCCTTTTCAAAGTCGATGCGTACGGGGGGGATGTTACGGCCATGTCAAAATTTCCGTCCTCCCAATTCGCATGTTGGGCGATTCTGTAAATACGCTCCGCATTGGAAAAGGATCGCTCATAGCTGAGTTCATCGGCGACATACAAAGCGATCAGCCAAAAAGCCGCTAGCCCGATGGCCATACCACCGATATTCAGAAGGCTGTAGCCAATGTGGCGTTTTATGTTGCGCCAAGCGATTTTCAGGTTGTTTTTTAGCATGTTCTATGGTTTTTTGACGATTATATCGTTTCGATCCACTCCATACCTTTTTTACGGAAATGGCGGTCAAAGATTAAGATGAGATAAAAATTCTACACCTATATCTATGCCAAAAACATAAATATCTTTTAATTAGACGATTAGGATTATTTGGAGTTTATATACATTTGAGAAGTGTAAAATAAATGTACAGGGTATGTCAAATATATGGACATAGGTTCGGCGACTTAATTGTTAAGGATTAGGTAAATAGAGGGAATTTTGATTTGTTTTGTACAGGTTTGAGAAGTATTAAGACTTTATATAAATATCGATTTGGAACAGGCCGATGGTACCGCATGGATGGCCATGTACTCCTTGAACATGCTTCAGATTGCGCTCGAAATTTCCATGGAAGACCCGACCTATGAGGATATGTGTACCAAATTCTTCAAGCATTTCGTGTACATCGCCTCCTCGCCAAATCGAATGGGAGATGATTGGCAAGACAGTTGGGACGAGGAAGAAGGCTTCTTTTACGATATTTTGGTGCTTCCCAATGATAATTATGTGCCGATTAAGGTACGATCACTGGTAGGCCTAATGACGCTGAACGCCGTACTGGTCTTGGAAAAGGCCAAACTTAGTAAGCTAAAAGGCTTTACCCGCGGCCTGAAATGGTTTAGAAATTATCGAGAAAAAAATGGATTGTACCAGATTGGTATCGGGATCCGCATTTTAAAGGCCTTATCCTGTTCTATGAATATTTTCATAGCGATAATGGCCGCGGGGTATGGGCTAGCCATCAAACGGGTTGGATTGGCTGTGTGGCTCAAATGATAGATGAATCATGCTGGATGTAAGTCTGGCCTGCTTTCCTATCCAGAGATGAACAGGGAAAACTATAGTGCTTAAATTTTAGAAGATATGAATCTGGCAAAAGAGAATATAGACACGTTATTCAACAAAGAATGGCTCGAAACCAACGGGATAGGCGGCTATGCTTCCTCTTCTATCATTGGGGCGAATACCCGAAAATACCACGGATTGTTGGTCGCTTCATTGAATCCTCCGACCGACAGAAGGGTACTGGTATCGAAAGTTGAGGAACGGATTATTGAAGAAAAGGCTACCCATGATATATCGGTAAACCAATATCCCGGTACCATTTATCCCCAAGGCCATCACTATTTAAAATCCTTTGAACGAAAACCGATTTCCACTTGGATCTATGAGGGCAAAAATTGGAAGCTTCAAAAGCAGATTTTTATGGTGCCCCAAAGCAACACTACGGTGGTCGTTTATAAAAACATTGGAGGTTTGGAATTCGATATCGAATTACACCCTCTTTTGGCCAACAAGGACTACCATTCCAATTTTCGAGAAAACGACTTCGATTTTTATTACGAATCCGGCAAGTCCGATATCAAAGTATATGCCTATCCCTACAGTACACCTTTGTTCCTGAATTGGTCGAAGGGAAAATTTACCGAGCATAGGGCGTGGTATAAGAATATTGAACTGCCCAAGGAACAATATAGGGGCCAAGATTCTGTAGAGGATTATTATCGTATCGGGTACGTTACCACTTCCCTAAAAAAGAATCAAAGTATATCATTGTTGATGACCACAGACGGGAATATGGTAGGCAAAAGTCTGTCCGGTCTTCAAAAGAAAAAGGTAAATCGGGTCAATTCATTAGAGGATAAGAATATAAAACATACGTTTTACAATGACCTATTGGTGTCGGGAAACCAATTTCTGGCCCATAGGGCCTCCACTGAATCCAAAACCATTATTGCCGGCTACCATTGGTTTACCGATTGGGGAAGGGATACCATGATCGCCATGAGGGGCCTGACCATCGCTACGGGGAATCAGGAAACATCAAAGTCTATCCTATCCACTTTTCTTAAATATCTCGACGAGGGTATGCTGCCGAACCGTTTTCCCGATTATGAGGGCCAGGACGTGGAATACAATACCATCGATGCCACTTTGTGGTTGTTCGTGGCCATGTACGAATACCATCAAAAATTTGGGGATATGACGTTTGTAGAGGATAACCTAAAAGCTTTGGAAAGCGTACTCCTGTTCCATGTCAACGGTACGCGCTTCAACATTCATTTGACCGAAGCGGGTTTTATCTGCGGAGGTCAGGAAAGTTGGCAGCTTACATGGATGGATGCCAAAGTCGGCGATTATGTGGTTACACCGAGAGAGGGATGTCCGGTTGAAATAAATGCCTTATGGTACAACGCCATGTGCATTTATGACCATTTCTGCGGGGGATGCGACATTAAACTTCATCAACGGATAAAGGAAGCTAAAGAAAAATTCCAACAAAATTTTGAAAAAAAGTTCCTTAACAAGCATGGCTATTTATACGATGTGCTGACTTCAAATGGAGATGCCGATGCGAGTTTCCGTCCCAATCAGATCTATGCGGTCAGCCTTCCCTTCTCCGTGCTAAGCAAAACCCAAGAAAAGAAAATCGTTAAACTTGTCGGCGATAAGCTATTGACAGACTATGGTCTGCGAACATTAGAAAAGGAAAATCCCCTCTTTATAGGGCACTATGGTGGAAACCAATGGGAAAGGGACGTTGCCTATCACATGGGTACGGTCTGGCCCTTTTTGTTGATGGAGTATTGGCAGGCCTATTTAAGGGTCAACGATTTTTCCGAAAAGGCCAAGTTGCAGGTCGTAAAGGCATTGAAGCCTTTGGAAAAACATTTCTACGAATCCGAGGGCATTCATTGTATCTCCGAAATTTTTGATGGGGAAAATCCCAAGGCTGGGCGCGGATGTATTCAGCAGGCCTGGTCCGTAGCCGCCCTGGTAAAATTATATACAGAACACCAACTTTATAAAGTCAAAACAATAAAAACCAGAAAAATCCCTGCGCAGTGAATGCATATATCAAAGACAGCCCACCGATTTTCCAAAGATCGACACCCCCCAGATGATCGAGGTGGATCGATTGATGATGGAAGAGTATCATATTGACCTGATCCAAATGATGGACGCTCTCTCACCATTCTTACCCAAGAACTTTTTTTGGTGGAGATGTAGAACCAAAAAATATTGTAGTAATGGCGGGAACAGTGGGTAATGGTGGTGAACACCTCCAATTAGAAATAAATATTACAAAATGATAGGGATAGATTATACGTAGCCTTTAAAACCCCACATCCGAATTTTTCGCCACTTTTAAAAGCCGCTTTTTTGCCAGTAGGTCGTAATGTTCGTCGTTCATCTTACTTGATTTGTGGCCGTTGATATTCGCCGCAAGTTCCTTTCCGTGTTCGTTAATTATCATTGTCGTGTGCAGATGTTTCAAAGAATAGAAATCCGCCGTAATACCTAGTTTGTCCTTAATATGGCGTTTCCAAAGCCTCGAAATCTGATCTCTATCCATCCGCTCTGCGCCGGGTACGAGCCTTGAAGAAAATAAGTAGTCGGTTTTCGCTTTGGCCATTTCCATAATCTCGATCCAAAAGATTAGCGCGTTGTTACTTAAAGCCCTCATTTCTTCCGAATAAACGTCGCCCTTTAATACCGTAATCTTGAAAACCCGCGCCTTTAGGTTTAAACCTTTTTTTTGTACTCCCAGCAATTCCATGGTACGGCATCCCGAATGAAAGAAGATTTCTATAAAGCGATAATAATCGTATTTCTTTTGCCTTAGCGTTTCCTTTACCTTGGCGACCTCCTCCACGCTCAGGGATTCCCGGATTTTCTTGATTGTCTTTTTCTTTGGAATACTTGCGACCGGGTTGTATACCGGTTTTGATTGGATTGGTTTTCGAGAATGGCGCGGACGTGCTTGCGCTTTATTTCTGAAATCTTGAAAAAATCATACCTAAGTTGGATTGCGGACAAAAGGAAATACTTTTTAGCGGACTTGATTTCCGTTAACGTCTTGGGCGCAAGTTCAATTTTATCGTACGCCGAATCAATGGCGTTGTAAAGTGGTGTATCCGGTTCGATCTCGTAAACTATTGGCGCGGACGGCGGATTGTATTTTCCCGTAATAGGTTTGTATCCTTCCACGCGCAACATTTGCAATTCACATCGATAATCGATTGCACCGGCTTTCTTCTTTCTTCCAAGTCCTTTATGCGGTTCATACCCTTGACGACCATATATTTCCCGTTGGGGTATCTATCCTTAAATAATGGATCCCTAAAATAGTATTGAACGTACCAAGGTTTTTTGGTTGATGCTTTGGAGGTTTTCCAGTTTGTAGGTTTAAGGGTTGGTTTGCTGCAATTGCAGCCGTTCGGTAATAGTATCATAATATGCTAACGTTTTTATTATTTTACCGATTTTCAGATGAGGGCTAACATTAAAAAAACCCCTGTTTAAGGGGCTTTCCAGGCCGTGATCCTGACAAGATTACCTTCGGTGTTCTTGGGGGCATCAAAGCTGCAAATGGTAAACCACGGGCTATCGCCGTGGTTCTCCGTTTTGTTCCAATGCTTTAAGCTGTCGCTTAGCATTTCCACAAAACAAAGAACCACGCCCAAAAAGGGGCGTGGTTTACCGAGTGTCGTGATCCTGACAAGATTACCTTCGGTGTTCTTGGGGGCATCAAAGCTGCAAATGGTAAACCACGGGCTATCGCCGTGGTTCTCCGTTTTGTTCCAATGCTTTAAGCTATCGCTTAGCATTTCCACAAAACAAAGAACCACGCCCAAAAAGGGGCGTGGTTTACCGAGTGTCGTGATCCTGACAAGATTCGAACTTGTAACCTTCTGATTCGTAGTCAGATGCGCTATCCAGTTGCGCCACAGGACCAATATTGTATTTTATTTCAGGCGGGTGCAAATATATTTCTTTTTAAATTTACCGCAAAATAACCGAGCCGTTTAAATGAACCTAAAATCCTTCATCCGCGATATCCCCGATTTTCCATCCAAAGGCATCATCTTCAAAGACATCACACCGCTACTAAAAGACCCCGCCGCCATGAAGCTAGCGATGGATGCACTGCTTGATTTGGTAGGGAATCAAAAAATAGACAAAGTTGTTGGCATGGAAAGCCGTGGTTTCTTTTTCGGTCCACTTTTAGCTTTGAATCTAAACGCCGGTTTTGTCCCCGTTCGCAAACCCGATAAGCTACCTGCTGAAAAGATCAGTGTCATCTATGACCTTGAATATGGCACCGACACTTTGGAAATACATAAGGATGCCATTCAAAAAGGAGATAAAGTGTTGATTCACGATGATGTGCTGGCCACCGGTGGCACGGCTAAAGCTACCTGTGAGCTGGTCGAACGTTTGGGGGGCGAAATCGTTCAGTGTAATTTTTTGATGGTACTCGATTTTTTAAATGGTGAGGAGAAACTTCGAGCGTACGAGATACGGACTTTGATTCACTATTAAAATAGTGTCGGAAAGCGGCTAACCTAATGCGTTCGTAGTCACATAATAACGCCAGCCGATAATAGCCATCTGAAATGTGGACGCGCTCGAAAGATTTAATTGCCTTTTGGTGTAGGAGGGTAGAACCGCCTTGTTCACTTTTGCCAAAAACCGAAAGAAAGCCTTTTTCATCCCATTGAAATCGACACAAATATAGCGAAATAGCTTTTGTTTTATCAACCTTAAAGGCATTTGGCCACGATGAGTCCGGCTAGGATGATGTCATGCCCGTATCATAATCAGTGATGCCATTAGCAATACCAAAAATTTAGCAATTGTAATCATAGTGCTCTGTTTTTAGAGTTTGTCCGCTATACTATCCAAAAGAATGCTATAAAGGCATGAGTAAATACTACTCGATAATCGGTTATTCAATCAAGATATATAAAAGAAATAGTCACCTCCTAATACGGGGATGCGATTTAATGGATTTGAATAGGATAGTATAAACAAAAAGATGATTTATATTCTTATTTTTCAATACCTGCCTTGGATAAAGTAATAAATAGAAGTAAAAAAGCATATTTAAGGTTTCAATATGTAATAATTGAAGGGGGTTTTCGAAGGTTTTTTAAATTGTCTAGGGGGGTTTTTAGAAGAAAAGTGCGGTTTTTTGGTATTTCCATCATTTTGGGATGGCTTCCCCCATTTGTGAAAAGGCAAAATCGAGCTTCTCTAAAAGAATCCCATAAATTTAAAATCTTCACATATATTTGTGCAAGTTCCCACATACCATTCCATGCAAAATCTTCTTTTTATAGTTCTCGGTCTTGTTCTTTTGATAGCAGGCGGCAACTGGCTTTTAAAATCCGCCGTGGCACTTTCGCTGCGCTTGAACATCCCCAAGATTGTCATCGGTATGACGGTGGTTTCCTTTGCCACATCGGCACCGGAGCTTATTGTAAGCATAAAATCCGCTTTAGATGGTTTTCCCGATTTGGCCTTGGGCAACGTGGTAGGCTCCAACATCGCCAATTTAGGACTCGTTTTGGGAATTACGACCCTATTGGGAAGCATCGAAGTCCAGCGTAGTTTTTACACGACGGATTGGCCTGTAATGATGCTGGCATCTCTCCTGTTTTTCGGATTTATCTATTTTGATGGGGAATTGGTGCAATACGAGGGTATCATCATGGTGGGCGCCCTATTTTTATTTTTGGTCTATCTGCTGCGATTCCAAAAACAGGCGGTCGTCGATGAAATGCCTGAAGACGATGTACCACTGCCGCTATGGAAGACGATGCTATTTTTGGGTATTGGGGGCGTTGCGCTCTGGGGCGGATCAGAACTTCTGATTGACGGTGCCGTAGGTCTGGCTACGGTTTACGGCGTCAGCGAACGGGTTATTGGCGTGACGGTAGTATCAGTAGGCACCAGTATACCCGAATTGGCGGCCTCGGTCATAGCGCTCATCAAAAAGGAAAAAGCCATTTCTTTAGGCAACCTGATCGGATCGAATATTTTTAACCTTTTGGCCGTTCTCGGTATTGCTTCCATCATAACCCCCATCCGTGTAATGGACCAAGGATTATTAAGCAGCGATATTTTTTGGATGCTCGGTATCTCGTTCATGATTCTTCCGTTAGTGTTCATCCCAAAAGGTCTCCGGCTCAATTGGCGTGATGGGCTGCTACTGGTCGCAGTATATGTGACTTTTGTATACTTTACGATTACCTGAACCACCCTTTGTAGAATATTAATCTTCCTCTGTTTCAAGGGTAGCATCAAAAGATTCCGCAAATTTAAGATCGTTGAACCAGTAGGTTGACGAAATGATTTCGAAAACTTGGTGGTTATCCGTAGGGGATTCTTTGGTATACTGCCAGATAATATCTTTAGCATCCTTAAAATCACCACCTTTTAATTCTTCATCAAAAAGTCGGTTGATCAACGTGTTTTTGGGCATTCCCTGTACTAAAAGTCGAATAAGGCCGGTTTCGGTATCCTTTTCAAATATTTCCATGCCCGTTTTTTCTTTGGATGTCACCTTCATTTTAAACCGCACCGCTTCCGGATGGGGAAATTTACCGTTGTACGCCTTGTATAAAAGCTGTGTCGCATTAAAAAATTCCTCGTGCATGGAAAGTTCGGCGTACTCTTCCCACACTTTTTCAGTTTCCATTTCATGGGATAGATTATCGATTTGGCCCTGGTTGAGACGTTCGCCGAAAACGTATGCCAAAACTAGCTTCGCCGCTTCATCAGGTTCGTTGTCGGAAATGGAAAGCAGGCACATCTCCTTTAATTCCTGTGAAGAAAGATCCGAAGTATCTCCGTATTCCGCGGTATCCAACAATTTTTTATAATCCTCGTCGTTCCATGCGTGGGGAAGTTCTTCAATGGTTTGGAATTTTATCGGTTCTATAGTATACTGTAGTTTCATATTTTGATAGGATTTTCTTTAAAGGATTTATTGATAGATAGGAATATAGCTAAAAGGATTTATGAAAGCTGTCTCATTCGATTATTTAATTTCCTATATAATTTGGCAGTACTTTTGATAACTGCAACCAAAATCATCCTATAAAATCTAAAATGACCAAATTTATCCTACTAGTGCTTACCGTATTGTTTTTTTCTACTGCCGCGATGGGCCAAAACAAAATCGACAACGCTCAATTGATAGCCCGGATTGCTTTCTATAAAAATGACATTCGGGGTCCTTATAAAGATATCCGCTGGTTTTGTACCGATGGAAGCGTTCGCGCTCCTAAAGATCCCTGTCCGTCTGAAATCGGACCGGGTGTACAACATGCCCGCTATAAAGACGATGTGGAAGCAATCGCAAAGGACTACCATATTTATTTGGGGCAACTTTTGGCCTACACGGATGCACCCGATTTCTGGGATGCAAAAAATGACCATTCCCGTTTAAAACAATATCAATTGGATAAATACCTGCGTTTGGTCGACAGCGGCTGGATCAATCAAAAGAGTCAATTTTACCGTGGTGCCGTACAGTCCGAAGATGAAGAGGCATGGGGAATCGCTTTTTATAAATGGATGCTACCTCAGGACGAAGTCCTAGCGGAGCGCTATTTTTTAGTTCGCCAGTCTTTAAAGGATGTACCCCACAGCGGTGACGACAATCTCGCACAGCGGATGCGGAGCGAATCAAAGGTCATTTCAGATGCCTACTTGCCCTTTATGGATTTACGTGTAAAAATCCACGGCCAACCGGAAGCCGCGGATATCGAAAAAGTAAAGGCGTTCCAAAAAAAGAACAGCGCCAAATTGATGGCTGCCCAGAATAAACAATTCGAAGGACTTATAGCTACAATGACAGATTTTTTCAGCCCAATAGACATCAAAAAGTTGGGCCAAAAAGCGGATTTGCTAAGAGGAACTCCCTTAGGAAAGACTTTGGATGATTTTATCGGCAAACATTCCGTCGCAACAAAATCTTCTGAATTGATTACCGCAACAGCGCAGGTATTGCTGGACATCCGAAAAGGGATTGGGGAAGAGAAACGCCCCATGGCCCGATTGCAATTGCTGGACATCTCGCTGAAACTGGAGGAAATCCTTTTCAAAAATGCTTCAAAATGGCAACCGGAAACGCTTAAGGAGCAGTTGCAAAAAATTCAGGCTCTAACTACCGCTGCGGCCGGAGCAGGTTATCTGGAGCTGTGGGAATACGAACAGATTCAGAACACTTTGAACACTTCGGATACCGAGAAAATGACCTTGGCCGAATTGAACCGCATTCTCGAAACCGCCCGCGGAGCAGTAGAGTGGAGCGCCGCCATGGTCAAAGCCAATTATCAGGATATCGTAGATGTTTACACCGGTTTTGAACCCAAAGCCTACGGTTTTATTGACGACCGTATCCGAGGTTCGATAGCCTTACATCTTGGAAAAAGCGTTGGCGAACTCGGAGATTTTATCGCCAAAGAATCTGACCTCACCAACAAGGTCATGGACATCTCCAACCAAAGTAACATACGCGGACTAAACCCCGGCTATGCCTTTGGGGAACTGGTCGTGGTCGCCAGTTCGCCCGATGATATTGAGGTGTCCTCCGACAAAATATATATTTTCATGCGTTCGCCCGCTGATTTAAAGCCCATTGCCGGCATCGCCACCGTGGCCGAAGGCAACATGGTCTCGCACGTACAATTGTTGGCGCGAAATCTGGGAATCCCTAACGCCGCCTTATCCGATGAAAACCTACAAAGCCTTAAAAAGTACGATGGCCAACGCGTGTTCTACGCCGTTTCGAACAAAGGAAACGTCATCCTAAAACCGGAAGCCCAAATGACCGCCCAAGAGCGGGACCTATTCGCAAAAAAAGAACGGAACACCGAAAAAATAGAAGTCCCCATCGCCAAAATCCGGCTGGACAATACCGATGTCCTAAACCTCCGCAGCGTCGACGCTAGCGATTCCGGTCAACTATGTGGCCCGAAAGCCGCGAATTTGGGGCAGCTGAAAAAGATGTTCCCCGACAAGGTAGTCGAAGGCTTGGTCATCCCCTTCGGTATTTTTCGGCAGCACATGGATCAGTCAATGCCCGGGCAATCTGTTTCCTATTGGAAATTTCTAAATACTATGTTCGCCGAAGCCGAAAAAATGCGCACCCAGAACATACCCGAACCCGAAGTAGAAAACTTCCAGCTGAGGCAGTTGGAAACCCTTCGCGCGGCCATCGCAAAAATGCCCCTAAAAGCGGATTTCATAGCCGAACTTGAAAAGGATTTTAACTCCATTTTAGGAAAAAGCTTAGGTGAAGTCCCCGTTTTCCTGCGCAGCGACACCAACATGGAAGATCTAAAAGATTTCACCGGTGCCGGACTCAACCTCACCAAATTCAACGTAGTCGATAAAGAAGCCATCATCACCGGAATTAAGGAAGTTTGGGCCTCGCCCTACACCGAACGCAGCTTTAAATGGCGTCAGAAATATCTGTTGAACCCCGAAAACGTTTTCCCATCCATTTTGGTGATTCCCAGCGTCGATGTCGATTATTCGGGGGTCTTAATTACCAAAGGTATTAACAGCGGCAATGAAAAAGACCTCACTATCGCCTTTAGCCGAGGTGCCGGCGGTGCCGTAGACGGGCAATCCGCCGAAACCTACACTATATATGACGATGGCGGCTATCGATTGTTGGCCCCCGCTCGTGAAACCTTCTATAACAATTTACCTGCTACTGGCGGCACCGGAAAAAAAATAGCAACCTTTGAAAAACCCGTGCTAAACGAAAAGAACATCGACGAGATTCGCGATTTTGCCAACACCATCCGCAAGACGCTTCCCAAAGAGACAAAATCCGATTATAAGGGTGCCTATGATGTAGAGCTTGGATTTCAAAACAACAAACTGTGGCTGTTTCAAATTCGGCCGTTCGTAGAAAACAAAAAGGCCCTAAGTTCCGCGTATTTGGAGTCGATTACGCCGAAAATCGATACCAAAAAGGAAATTTCACTTTTAAAAGAACTGTAATGAAAAAAACACTCGCCTTCTTGTTTTTGGTTGCTTTCTGCTCTGCATTCTCCGTAGTGAATTATTATCCCATAGACGGCTACGAAAAAACCGGCATCAAACGCCTAAAACGCCTAGAATTAATTAAAACTGGCGAAATCGTGGAAAAAACCGCTTTGCCGGCGGGCGCCATGAAGTCCTACTATGAAATCAAGCTCAACCTGCTCCCAAGGGCAGCAGACAGCGCAGCCGCCTTGATGACCATCGACGAAGACTTCCAAAAAGAAATCAATAGCCTTTTCAGGGGCTTGGACAAAAGCTATTCCCTGACCGTACTCGATATTTCCGATGTCAATAATATCCGATATGCCGAGCGAAACGAGAAGGCGGGCTACCAGCCAGGCAGCGTCGGCAAACTGGCCGTACTTAACGGACTTTTTACGCAACTAGCCAGAATCTATCCCGATTCCTTCGAAAAACGTACGGAACTATTAAAGAACAAATCCGTCAAAGCGGGTGTATGGGGCCTGACCGATGAACATACCATTCCCATTTACAACATTGAAAAAAACACATTGGTCAAACGGCAGGTCATTGCCAGCGACGTTTTTTCGCTCTACGAATGGGCAGATCATATGCTATCGGTCAGCAACAACGGAGCGGCAAGTATTGTATGGCGCGAAGTCTTGCTGATGGCTGCTTTTAAAGAAAAATATCCCAATCTGACCCAAGAAGAAGCAGATGCCTATTTCAAGGAAACCCCCAAAAAAGAGCTGACCGATCTCGGCAACGACGTCGTTAACCTCCCCTTACGCGATTTAGGAATAACCGCCGACGAATGGCGACTGGGCAGCTTCTTTACCAGAGGCGCCAACACCTTTGTAGGCGACAAAGGTGGTAGTATCGGGTCTCCATTGGGCCTGATGAAATTCTTGGTGCAATTGGAACAGGGAAAAGTAGTCGACGAACAGAGCAGCTTAGAAATGAAGCGCCTAATGTACATGACCGACCGCCGTATCCGTTATGCGCAATCACCCGCCTTGAAAGAAGCCGCCGTGTACTTCAAATCCGGCAGTCTCTACAAATGCGACCGTAGCAAAGGCGAGGCCTGCGAAAAATATATGGGTAATGTCACCAATTTCATGAACTCCGTTGCCATTGTAGAGCACCCGAACAATTGCACCTATATGGTTGTGCTAATGACCAACGTACTCCGTAAAAACTCCGCCAGTGATCATATGTATCTGGCGGGGAGTATCGATAAGATTATCCGGAATTAAGAATGCCCTCCCAAGCCTCTTGGGCAAACGTTCGCAGTTTAAGATCATCGTTTTTAATAAATTTCATGACAAGCGGTACATATTTCTCATCCTTTTGATGCTTTATCAGATACAGCACGGCGAGTTTTAGCTTTAGGTCGTTGCCATTCAGTAGTAGCTCGAAACACTCCATTTCCGTAGGTACTTTGTGTTTGATTTTTTGCAAAACTTCATCCGATGAGGTATCTAATGCAGATTCTTCGATGATGGGTAAAAGGGTGCTTTTCAGGTCCCCCGTAAGCAGATTGTCCAAAAATTCTATGGCGTTGGTTCGAGCTTCCTGTTTGTCGCTCAACAGGCCTTCATAGGCGATTTCGATGTCATTTTGGGCATAACGGAGTCCCAATAATTTAAAAATGCGCTCCAGCCCGGCATCCAGTCGGCGTTCTAGTAATTCCAACAGACTGGTGCGGGCGTCCAGCTCCTCCTCGCTGATTTCTTTTTTGGATTTTGTCCGATTTCTATAGGATATAATAATTTGGGTATGCATGGCAGAAAGGGTACGATGGTGCAGTTTGCATTCCTCATAGATCAAGGCGACAATCCTGTACTTGTCGAATTTGAGTCCCGAATGGTTTTTTCGGATTTCACTTAAGGCCCTTATACTTTCCAATCGCATGGACAAATCGCTATCTTCTATCAATTGGAACAGGCAGCGTACCGTTTCCTGAGAGGGAAAGTTTTGTAGCGTAGCGGGAATAAAGCGACAAGTTTCAAGGGGCGCTAGCCGTTCTAGCGCAATTTTGGTAAGTAAGGGAACCATCGTCCTCCCGTAACCTAACAGGGCTTCGATGACCTGTTTCCGGAATTTTTTCTGCGGCAATAATGAAATCAAATCCGGAATAAAGCAATCATCTTTGGCAAGGCCCGCTGCGAAAATGGCCGATGCTACGATTTCTGGATTTTCATCCTCAAAATATGGGTTCACAAAAGAAAAGTAACCAGGGATATTGGCCGCCCCGATAGTTTTTAAAAGGGACTTTAAAGTAGCTATTTCCTCTTTTCCGTCTGTAACTTTAGTGATTTGGTATTGGATGCGGTAATGAAGATTGTATGTACTTTTTAAGACCTCATCGTTTCTCGATTCCTTGGCCAAACAGTACAGGGCGGCGTTGGAAATATGGTTATTTTCGTTATCCAAATATCGGTCAAATACCAGCGAACTGTCCTTCTCGGCATGCAGCAACAGATATTCCAAAGTGGCAAGGGTCAGGCCTTCATCCTCGGATTTTAAAAGCGGGTTGACATTGGATACCATGGTCGACGTATTCAGAAAATAAAGATTTTGGATAGCCGCCGTTCTAACTTTTGTCGAAGGATGGTCCAATAGGAGCTGCACATCCTCTTGAAACCGCTTATCGTTAATTTCCATTAATTTACCCAGCATAAAAAGAATCTGTTCCTCAGAACCTGTCCGGAATACATTTCGCATGCCTTTTACCACCGATACTTTTTTTGCCATCGGTTTTGCAGCTCGTTCATTGCGTTCGGTCAGCTCTTCCAAATTACTCCGAAAAGTCTTATAATACTCCTGGCGCACCTTAAGGATGAAAAATACCCAAACCCCGACCAATCCTATAATGATGGCCGCAATATAATAGGAAGGCAAATCAAGGCCCTTCACCACGAAAATCAATAGGAAACCGGCAAGTCCCGTGGCTACACTATCCACTACCACATCGATAAATGACTTGGTCCTGTTCTTTAAATCAAAGGGAAGCGGTAACGATAAAAGTTCCGATGCACTTTTATGCACGGACTGTTTGAGCACACCGTCCATAGCCTTGATGACGATTACGGCGGAAAGTTCGGGAAGGATAAAAAAGAACATACTGCCCGCAAAAATACCGATGGGCAGCAATAGAAGCGAAAAACCTACCCCCCAGATGCCAACGATACGATGGGTGAAAAATAATTGGATGGTCAGGGAGAGCAGATTAAAGGTCGAGAACCAAAAGGCGAAAAAGGAGGTTAGCTCATCGGGGTCAGGTATAGCTGCGGAGGCAAAATCGCTAAAGAGATAGTCTACCAATTTGGCGGTCAAGACGCTGACCGTAACTATGCACGCGATATAGGTCAGGTGTTTGGATTTTATAATCAACTGCCAAGGTCTTTCAGCAGCATTTGGCATCCGTTTGGGGCGTTTCTGTTTTCCGAGTTTTTTAATACTGGAATTCCAAATTTTTTGCAACAACGGGATGCAGCATAAGAGAAGCGTTGCCGCGAGAAAAATCAGGTTATCGGTACCAATGATAGGGGCAAGGAGGGAGGTGAGATATCCCCCGAAAATCCCCCCCAAAATCGCGCCCGATCCGATGAATCCGAAAAGTCGTTTGGCTTCCCTCACCGTATAGACCAAATTGGCCAATACCCAGAATTGCGAGGCGGACAAAACCGCATAGAGGGCCACCCATACATAGAATAAATACAGCAACCAGCCGCCTACCCAGTTAAATTTCAAGAGCAATCCAAAACTGATCAAGACGATGGTAGAACCGAAAATAGTGAACTTGATGATTCGGTTTAGTGGAAACCGGGTCAACGCTCGGGAATAGAAGAACGAACTACCGATGGCCGTTACTGCGACCGCCAAAAATGCAAAGGGCAGCTGCTCGACGCCCAATTCCGATAGAAAAAGTGCGTTTATCGTAGGCTTGATGATCATCAGCACCGCAATGACCAAAAATATATAGGAGAGCATGTAAAAGGAAATCCGGAATTCCCCTTCACGGACATCGAATGTTTTTTGAATTAGGTTACGGAGCATTGATTAAAGGTTGACTTTGGCTATCTAAGAACTCATACTATCCTATTTTGTTGCCAAAGTTGTATCCTTTTTTAAGACCCTTTCAATTGGCCGTACCAAATCCCGAATTATCTGTTCCCCATTGGCATCATCAACAAGGGCAACGATAATATAGCGCCTATCCGGATTTTCGCCCCACACCAAAATAGAATCCGAATGATAGGTACGCCAAGAACCGGACTTGCGGAATAATCTGGCTTTGGGCGCAATCTGGTCTAACGTGTTCACAAACTTATGGTGTAATTCTGGATTTTCAAGTGCGGCCAACATTTCTTTCGAACGCTTTTCGTTGACCAGTTTTCCATTGGCCAACAAATAATAGAATCGGCACACTTGGGTGACCGAGGCCGCGTGGCTTAAATGTTTCAAGGGCTCACGGTTCGTAGTGCCCCCACTGCCATAACGTTTGCCGACCCAAAGTCCGCCTCCTTTTTCCTCATCGTAGAAATCATATTTGGGGTCGGTCATAACGGCCTCCAATTTATCGTAGCCCACGCGGTCGATCATACGCGTCGCGGCTTCGTTGTTCGATTTGCTAATCATAAGGCGCATGTCCTTCTTCACCTCGGGCGTTTCTTCGAGTTCCCCTTTGTCAATGGCATCGGTTGCCGCCAAAAGAATGGCGATTTTGGGAAGGCTGGCGGCATACATCATGTAGCTACCGTTCACTCGTGCAAAACGAGGTATTTCGGGATTGCTCAAATCAACGATGCCCACTGCCATTTTCTTTTGGGCAATCAGGGTGGCCCAATCCGCATGGCTGTTCAGTTCCTGTTCAAAACGGATCTGAAGCGAACTATCCAGTAATTGCCGCAGGGGTTTGATTTGCGTATCGTCAATTTGTATGGGAAGGTCATCTTGCGCGGATAAGTAGGTCGCGAAAATAAAACAAAAAATCAATAGAAAAAGATTGGGTTTCATGAATCAGATTTGGCTTTACGTTAATATCAAAGGTATACTATCCACTGATTCGTAGGGTGTTAAATTTTAGGATGTGCTGTTTAACGACAAGCTGAACAAAGTCCATGTGCTACTCTATTTTCTACATATGAAAAGTGTTAATTCTTTTGGGAATAAGTAATTTTTTTTAGCAGTAAGTGTACGAAAAACCGCCTTTCCTAAATTTCATTCAAGGAAAGGCGGTTTTTAACGCTGTTCATAAAATTCCCACAAAAGTTCACGCTTAGCGTAGATAAAATGCGGGAATGACCAAAAATTGATTATTTCACCATTTCGTAACTACGCTTGATAAAATTGGTCAATTCTTTACCTTTCAACAGCCCCTTTGAGAGCCGCGCCAAATCAACGGATTGATTGATTAAACGCTCCCGCTTTTTGGCGGTCTTGGTGTTTAAGATTTCACCGACCAACTCGTGATTGGTGTTGACTACCAGGTTGTACATCTCCGGCATACTGCCCATACCCATAATACCGCCGCCACCGGTCCGCTGCATTTCTTTCATGCGGCGCATAAACTCCGGTTCGGTGATGATGAAGGGCGAGGCGTCACTGTCCATAGCCTCGAGCTGAACCGTGTAGCTTTTATTTTCAATGGCTTCCTCTAAATTCGCCTTCAGCCGATCCTTTTCCTCTTCGGAGAGTTTACTGATGGCCGTATCCTCTTTTTTAATGAGGATGTCGATAGGGTCGGCATCGACACGGGCGAAGGAAATCTTCTCCTTAGAGCCTTCCAGTTTTTGTATCAAGTGCCCGATGATGGGGGAATCCAACAATAAAACTTCATATCCTTTGGCCTTGGCCGCTTCTATATAACTGTGCTGCGCCTCTTTGTCCGAAGCATAGAGGATGACCAGTTTTTCGTCTTTATCGGTTTGATTGGACTTAATTTTCTCCTTAAGCTCGTCAAAGGTGAAATACTTTCCGTCTACCGTGGGGTACAATGCGAATTTGTCCGATTTCTCAAAGAATTTATCCTCCGAAAGCATTCCATATTCGATCACGATCTTGATATCGTTCCATTTCTTCTCATAATCTTCCCGATTGTCTTTGACGAGGGAATTCAGTTTATCGGCCACTTTGCGAGTGATGTACGAGGCTATTTTTTTGACCGCGCCATCCGCTTGAAGATAAGAACGCGATACGTTCAATGGAATATCCGGTGAATCGATAACACCACGTAGCATCGTCAGGAATTCAGGCACGATGCCTTCGACATTATCCGTCACGAACACTTGGTTCTGGTAGAGTTGTATCTTATCTTTTTGGATGTTGAGATCATTCGTCAATTTCGGGAAATATAAAATGCCCGTTAAATTAAATGGATAATCTACATTCAGATGGATGTGAAACAAAGGATCTTCAAACTGCATGGGATAGAGTTCGCGGTAGAATTCCTTATAATCGGTATCCTCGAGATCGGCGGGCTGTTTCGTCCACGCCGGGTTGGGATTGTTTATGATATTATCGACTTCCTTGGTGGGAGCCTTATCCTCTTTTTTAGCGTCTTCGGGCTTTGGAAGGGTTTCCGTTTTCATGCCGAACTTGATGGGTATCGGCATGAACTTGTTGTACTTCCGCAAAAGGGTAGTAATTCGATTGTCCTCTAAAAACTCGGTAGAATCTTCTGCGATATGGAGAATGATTTCGGTACCGCGATTCTTTTTCTTTCCTTTTTTCAAGGTGAAATTGGGCGATCCGTCACAGCTCCAGTGCACTGCTTCGGAATCTTCCTTATAACTTTTGGTGAGGATTTCCACTTTTTCGGCCACCATAAAAGCGGAATAGAACCCGAGTCCGAAATGTCCGATGATTCCTGAATCCTTGGCACCATCTTCATACTTGTTCAAAAATTCCTCAGCACCGGAAAAGGCGATGTCATTGATGTATTTTTTGACCTCTTCCTCGGTCATCCCTATTCCCTGATCGGTGATGTGGATTTTTTTATTTTCCTTATCGACTTTGACCTCTATAATAGGATGACCGTACTCCACTTTCGCCTCACCGATAGCGGCGAGGTGTTTCAATTTGAGCGTCGCGTCCGTTCCGTTTGAAATTAGTTCCCGAAGAAAGATTTCGTGATCGCTGTATAAAAATTTCTTAATCAGCGGAAAAATATTTTCCACCGAAACGTTGATTTTACCTGTAGCCATAAAAATATATTTTTTTATGAATGGTCAAAAAAAGTACCATAGCCTATTATAGTGACAAACTGACACTTATTTCATGGTGAATAGCATCCTTCGTAATAACCCTAAGAAAAGTTTAACATTTTTTTGTTTAAACTATTATTGAAATGATTAAACATTTATATATCTTTGACTCGATTATGAAAGAATTGCTATGAGAAAGAGATTAGGTCATAATCATGTTTTGATTATTTATTGGTTAGGTTGTTTGAAAACGTGTCTTCACTTGGAGGCACGTTTTTATTAGCATCCTATTCTGAAACACGGTTATTTCGTAATCCGTTAACACAGTTTGCCGTAGATAACCTGTAAATTTACTCATCATTAATTTATCTCGAAGCCTATTCCCAAGGAATTGATAAACTATAGCATTTATATATGGCCACAAAGACGAAAGTAAAAGCGAAAAAAGTTACCGAAGACGACATCATTGGTATGTATATGAATTATGTTTTGGAACATGAAGCGATTCCTAAGTCCATTTACAAGTTTTGCAAGACGAATGGCATAGAGGAAACCGATTTCTATGGATTTTTCGGTTCGGTAGAAGGTATTCAAAAAGCGATTTGGAGCAAATTTTATACGAATACGGAAGCCTTGCTACTTAAGAACAAGGAGTATGTGGGTTTTTCCAACAAAGATAAGATGCTCACTTTCTTTTATACCTTTTTCGAAATGTTAACCTTGAATCGAAGTTATGTTCTCTTTGCGTTAAAGGAAGATGGCGGAATGATGAAGAACATGAAGCAGTTAAAAGGTTTACGAAGTCATATCAAAGGTTTCGCCACCGATTTGATCGACGATGGAAATGCCGACAAAAATTCAAAGCTTACCCAACATAACCCTAGCCTCTTCTCAGAGGGAGCATGGTTGCAGTTTCTGTTCGTGCTTAAATTCTGGATGAACGACTCGTCCGCTGCTTTTGAAAAGACGGACATCGTTATCGAGAAATCCATCAACACGGTTTTTGACGTCTTCGATAACACCCCATTGGAGAATATCATCGATCTAGGAAAGTTTCTTTATAAAGAGACCTTTGCTTAAACCCTGAACACCTTTCAATGAAAACCCTCGACAAGATACCTACCGGAAAAATCGAACGCGCCAGTAAATTGGTTACAACTGGTGCCAAGATCGGTGGAAATTATCTGAAATATTACGGAAAAAGACTGGTCAATCCCGAATTGAACAAAGACCAGCTTAACGAAGACAATGCCGGTGATATTTATGACGGACTCAAAACCCTGAAAGGTAGCGCGCTCAAAGTGGCCCAGATGTTGAGCATGGAGAAAAATCTTTTGCCGCGGGCGTATGTCGAGAAGTTTTCCCTTTCACAGTTTTCCGTTCCACCACTTTCCGCACCCTTGGTACGCAAGACTTTCAAGAAATATCTTGGTAAATATCCCGAAGATCTTTTTGATACGTTCGAAAGCGATTCTATAAACGCTGCAAGTATCGGGCAAGTGCACAAAGCGACAAAAGACGGGAAGGAATTGGCCGTGAAAATACAATATCCTGGCGTGGCTGAAAGTATCAGTAGCGATCTCGCTTTAGTGAAACCGATCGCCATCAGAATGTTTAACCTAAAGGGAAAAGATTCGGACAAATATTTTAAGGAAATAGAGAATAAGCTGGTCGAGGAGACCAATTACATCCTCGAACTAAAACAAAGTGTAGAGATTACGGAAAGCTGCAGTATCATTCCGAATTTGGATTTCCCGAAATACTATGAACAGTTATCCAGTGAGCGTATCATTACGATGGATTGGATGCACGGGCAACACCTCAGCGAATTCGCAAAAACGGATTTCTCACAAGAACTGGGCAACCAATTAGGTCAAACGCTATGGGATTTCTATATGTTCCAAATACATGGCTTACGCAAGGTACATGCCGACCCGCATCCCGGTAATTTTTTGGTCAGTGAAGAGGAGACCTTGATCGCTATCGACTTTGGCTGTATTAAAGCGGTACCCGACGAATTTTACGTGCCTTATTTCGAATTGGCAAAAAAGGAGAGTATAGAAAACGATACTATATTTACCGAAAAGATGTACGAATTGGAAATCTTGACCTCAACTGATTCCCCCGAAGAACTCCAATTCTTCAAGGCACTCTTTAAGGAAATGCTAACCCTTTTTACTTCGCCGTTTAATGAAGCACAATTCGATTTCGGTGCCAATGATTTTTGGACTAAAATTGCGGACCTGAGCGAACGTTACGCTAAAGACAGCCAGATTCGGAAAATGAACGGGAACCGAGGTTCCAAACATTTCTTATATATGAACCGAACCTTTTTCGGGCTCTATAATTTACTGCACGACCTGAAAGCACAGGTAGAGGTGAACGATTATAAGAAATATCTTTCCCTTTAAGTATATGGTTATTTCGGATTAGGGATTCTTTTCCCAAAAGTTGCTGTCAATTTCTGCCATCCTGTCGTTCTGAAATAGCTTAAATAAGCTGCTTTGTAATTCATGTCCATCAAATTGATTACTTTAGTTTCTTCCCTTTAATCGAATAGCATACTAATTCAAGAACCACTATCATGTACAACTCAAAAATTACCGGATTAGGGTATTACGTGCCCGAAAACGTTGTGACCAACGACGATTTGGCTAAAATCATGGATACCAACGATGCATGGATTCAGGAACGTACCGGAATCAAAGAGCGCCGACACGTCATCAAGGGAGATGACACCACCACTTCGATGGGCGTAAAAGCGGCAAAAATCGCCATTGAACGCGCGGGAATCGACAAAGAGGATATTGATTTTATCGTTTTTGCGACTTTGAGTCCGGATTATTATTTCCCCGGTCCCGGGGTGCTCGTTCAGCGCGATCTGGGCATCAAGACCGTAGGGGCACTCGATGTCAGAAATCAGTGCTCGGGTTTTATTTATGCCCTATCCGTAGCCGATCAATATATCAAGAGCGGGATGTACAAAAATGTATTGGTCATAGGATCTGAGCTACACTCCCATGGATTGGATATGAGTACTAGGGGCAGGTCCGTTTCCGTTATTTTTGGCGATGGGGCGGGGGCAGCCATTTTAAGTAGGGAAGAAGATAATGCTAAAGGAATCTTATCGACCCATCTGCATTCCGAGGGGCAGCATGCCGAAGAACTTTCGCTCATTGCACCGGGAATGGGCAAACGTTGGGTCACCGATATTATTGCCGATAATGATGCCGATGACGAATCATACTACCCGTATATGAACGGACAGTTCGTTTTTAAGAACGCGGTCGTACGGTTCAGTGAGGTGATTATAGAAGGACTGAAATCCAACGATCTGCAAGCGTCCGATATTGATCTTTTGGTGCCGCATCAAGCCAATCTCCGTATTTCGCAGTTCATTCAGAAAAAATTTAAACTTGGCGATGATCAGGTCTTCAACAATATAATGAAATACGGAAATACTACGGCAGCATCTATTCCCATTGCCCTAACCGAAGCTTGGGAGACCGGCAAAGTTAAGGATGGTGATTTGGTGGTTCTGGCCGCGTTCGGAAGTGGGTTCACGTGGGGCAGTGCTATTATTAGATGGTAAGAACAGAAGGAGTTTATAAGTTTAGAAGTTTATTTTTTTGAACATCGAGCACCCGGCATTTAATATATGAAAAAAACACTTGTTCTTGGAGCTTCCCTAAAACCGGAGCGGTACAGTAACCTGGCGGTAAATCGACTTTTGGATAAAGGAATAAAAACGGAAGCTTTCGGTTTACGGGTGGGTACAATACGAGAGGTCGATATTAAGACCGATTTCGAGGATTTCCAGGATATTCACACCGTTACCTTATATATAGGTAAAAAACACCAATCGGAATACATCAATAAAATACTACAGCTGCAGCCGGAACGCGTCATTTTCAATCCCGGTACGGAAAATCCCGAACTGTATGAAATCCTTAAAAAAAATGGGATAGAAGTCGAAGTGGCCTGTACCTTGGTGCTCTTGGGTACGGGGCAATACTGAATACTAGTTCGAGCATTAAGTATCAAGGTTAAGAAAGTTAGCGGTTTATTGGTTTATAAGTCTAGCAAAAACATCTTATTTAACTATTAACTATTAACTATTAACTATTCGCTATTCACGATTCAATAATCACTTTCCTTCGTATCAACAGCAATCCTAAAATCGTCAAAGTACCATTTACCGCAATACTGATAAACCCGAAATTAAAATCGAATTTTGAAGCACAGTACCAGCTCAGAAAATAGGTAAGAACGGGAGCGGAGATACATACCATAGGAACAAATCTATCCTTGGTTTTTACAGTCGTAAACATCCCGAAGAGAAAAAGGCCCAATAAAGGTCCGTAGGTATATCCGGCTACATTGAAAATCAAGGAAATCACATCCCCACGGCTTTCCGAAAAGGCCATAATGATGAGGAACAGCACTACTGAAAACCCGATCAACACCCAATTTTTATACTTCTTCTTTTCGTTTCCCGTTTTTTTAGAAATATCCAAAAAATCGTAAGTAAATGATGTGGTAAGCGCTGTTAAGGCAGAATCCACACTTGAAAACGATGCGGCGATTATCCCCAGTAAAAAACTTATTCCTGCAACTAGCCCCAAATGGTTCAGGGCGAGTGCGGGAAAGAGGGTGTCGGTATCCAAAAACTGTCCTTCTGGGCCAACGGGCAAGGTGATGCCATTATTTTCGGCATAGATGTAAAGTAAAACGCCCAGCCCCAAGAATAGAAACTGTGTTGCGGCCAAGATCATACTATAGGTCAAGGTATTCTTTTGGGCATCCCATTGATTTTTACAGGTCAAGGTCTTTTGCATCATGTTCTGGTCCAGTCCCATCATGGCAATGGCGATTAAGATACCCGCGATAAACTGTTTATAGAAGTTGTTCCCCGATTGTCCATCCCAACTAAATACCTGAAAATATTCATGTTCGGTCACCGCTCGAATCGATCCTGCAAATGACAGGTCGAGCGATTGTGTTATGCTATAAATGGTCACGACGGCCCCAGTTATGAGAAACATGGTCTGCATGGTATCCGTCCAAACAATAGTCTTGATACCGGTTTTGTTGGTGTATAGCCAGACCAGCAACAAGATGATGATAACCGTTATAAAGAAGGGTATGCCAACCCTATCGAAAAAGGCGAACTGCAGTATTTTCGCAGCTAACAACAGCCGTAATGCCGCCCCGAAAGATTGGGAAATCAAGAAAATAAGGGAGCCGGTCTTATACGTATATCTTCCGAAACGTTCGTTCAGGTACGAATAGATCGATACCAATCGCATACGATAATATAAGGGTACCAGTACAAATGTGATGAATAGATAGCCGACCACGTTCCCCAATACGAATTGAAAGAAAAACAGGAAGTTATTGCCTACCATGCCCGGTACGGACACGAAAGTTACGCCCGACAACCCTGCACCGACCATACCGAAGGCCACCAAGAACCAAGGCGACTCGCGATCTCCGGTAAAAAACGATTCGTCGCTACTGTTTCGGGAGGTAAAATACGATATGACCATCAATAAGATGAAGTAGGCAGCGATAACGGAAAAGACTAAGTATAGGCTCACAGGGTTGGTGTTTGGTGGGTCGAAGTTAAGGAAATGCATATAAATGCAATTCATAATTTTTAGAATGTAATCTTCGAAAAGAAGACGTCGAGTAAGAAGCTAGGTATTTCTCTTAAAATTTATTTAAGATTGCTATACTTAAAAAGAGGGTTTGGAAGTAAGGCGTAGCGGTATATGTAAAGTGTAATCCTTTTCTGTATAAATTACTTTTTGACGGAGAAAAGATACAAATTAACTGTAATTTAACATTATTTTAGTATTACTATATCGATTTCGAACTACTTTCATGCTGTTAAATTATGTTAAGCATTTGCTTGAAGGATGTACATTCTGAAAATCAGGGCTTTGATTAAAAAGCTTTGCGATTCCCCGCAATTTTGTTGATTACTTGACCACCAAAAGCGCTATTTAGCTTTTTGGGAAAGTTATGCGAGAATAGATTTTACGGGACCAACAATTATTTAAGCGATGCCTATGCTAACACTAACTTAAAACCATAACCATGAAGAGAACACTTATGAAAAGTTTGTTCTTGGTCGGGGCATTTTTATGCTTTGGCCTCGCGAAAGGACAAACAGTAAACGGAACAGTTTCCGATGGAACGGGCCCCTTGCCCGGCGCGAACGTTTTAGTAAAAGGCACCACGAACGGTACACAAACCGATTTTGACGGTAATTATGCCTTAAACAATGTAGATGATGATGCCACTTTGGTCATTAGTTATATCGGGTATAAGACATTGAATATTTCCGTTGACGGCAAGTCCCAGATAAACGCAACGCTCGAAGAAGACGCCGCCCAATTGGATGAGGTGGTGCTCATCGGCTATGGTAGTTCAAGAAAATCCGATCTTACCGGTGCGGTCGGGCAGGTCGGTACCGAAGAGCTGCAAGAAAGGCCGGCCCAATCGCTGAATCAGGCACTGGCAGGTAGGTTGGCAGGCGTAAAGGTCAACACGACCTCAGGTCGTCCGGGCGGCAAGACCAATGTACGGATCAGAGGTTTTAGCTCGATTAATTCGTCGAACAACCCACTTTATGTCGTCGATGGGGTGCAACTACCGCAAGGTAACTTGGACCAGTACAGTTCGGCAATCGATTTTTTGAATCCTAACGACGTCGTATCCATAGAAGTACTCAAGGATGCTTCCTCAACTGCTATCTATGGCGCCAGGGGCGCCAACGGTGTTATTTTGGTAACGACCAAAAGAGGCCAGGCCGGTCAGGGTAGGATAACCTATAATGTCGAATATAATGTTAAGGAATATGGTCCAAATCTGGCCGATGTACTCAATGCCGAAGAATATGCACAGGTAGAACAGACATCTTGGGAAAATACCCAAAAATTCGATCCCGAAGGTTGGGCCGCGGGAAATTATGCGCAATACGAACCCCGATTAAAAAGGCAAGATCCCCTAATAGCCCCATTGTTCGATAGCGATGGAAATGCAATTTATGATACAGATTGGCCTCGCCAGATACAGCAGCACAGACTTTCACAGAACCATCAATTGGGCTTTTCCGGAGGCAACGAAAGAACCACCTACGCCATCTCGTTAGGAATCAACGACGAACAGGGACTTCTCACGAACACCTATCAAAAACGCTATTCGGGCCGTTTTTCCATTGATGACCAAATCAAGGATTGGGTCAAGATCGGAGGTTCTTTAAGTTACAACTATCAGACCGAAAATCTGGCCGATACCAATGACCAAGTACCGCGTAGGATGGTGGAGGATTTCCCGTTCCTGCCCGTTCGCTACCCGGCCGGCCATCCGAGAGAGGGGCTTTTCGCCGATAATAGGGATTACCCCTTTGCAGAAGGTACCTATAGTTCCGTTCACCGGTTAGACGGACAAGAGTATATCTTGAATACCCAAACCGCTACCGGAAGTGTCTATTCAAACGTCAATTTTACGAAAGACCTTGAGATGCGAACCGTAGTCGCTGCCAATGTCATTACACAAGAAAATCCCGAATTCCGTGATGGAACACTGGCAGGCAACACTCAAGCCTTTGCTTCTATAAGTAGTAATAGAGAAATGTTCTGGTCCATCGAGAATTATTTCACCTATACCAAGGAAATCAACGAAAATAATTCGTTGAACGCATTACTGGGCCTATCTTGGCAACAATCGAATTCCCTTTACGTAAATGCGCAGTCAAATAACTTTCCAACAGATTATTTAGGATATAATAATTTGGGAGCAGGTTCGGATAATTTAGGAGTCAATTCAAGCGCACAGCGGGAAGCACTGAATTCCTATTTCGGTAGACTTAACTATAACCTGTACGGTAAATACTTGTTCACGTTGACCGGAAGGGCCGACGGTTCATCAAAATTCGGTGATAACAACAAATTTTCCTTTTTCCCTTCTGCGGCCTTTGCTTGGCGGGTATCCGATGAGAACTTCTTGAAAGACAGCCAAACTATATCAAATTTAAAGCTAAGAACCAGTTATGGTTTAACGGGTAACTCAGAGATACCTCCCTATGCATCACTTTCCCTACTCGGTTCCGGTTATCAGACCATTTGGGGAGGAAACCGTGTGGGAGGTACAGGATTGAACCGGTTGGCGAACCCGGATCTGAAATGGGAAAAAACGGCTCAATATGATTTAGGCATTGAACTTGGTCTTTTCGATAACCGTATAAGTATAGAGACCGATGTGTATTACAGAAAGACCACCGATATGCTGCTTGATGCGCCCGTACCACAATCCAGCGGGTATGCGACCATACGAAGAAATGTAGGTTCTATGGAAAATAAGGGACTCGAGATTTCGTTGAATACTCGAAATATTGTCACCGATGATTTTCTTTGGAATACTTCCTTTAATATTTCGATGAATCGGAACAAAGTGCTTTCGTTGGCTACACCATCTGATATTTTCGGAGTAGGGGGCCCCGGTATTACCAATGAGACGAACATCATACGTATCGGCGAGCCCGTCGGGGCATTCTGGGGTCTTACCCGTTTGGGAACTTGGAATACGGACGAGGCCGAGGAAGCCGCCAGTTTTGTAAGCTATCGAAACGGCCTCACCCTATTGCCGGGGGATATCAAGTACAAAGATTTCAATAACGATAAAATCATCAACGATGAGGACAGAAGCATCATCGGAAACGGTTATCCAACGGCCGAGGGAAGCTTCATAAATAGCATAACCTATAAGGGAATTGATTTCACCCTAGATCTCCAATATTCATGGGGTAACGATGTTATGGATATGAACACGCACTCCAGCGAGGATAGACAGGCACTTGCTAATAGCTATCGAACGGTACTGAATGCATGGACGCCCGATAATCAAGATACCCCGATAGCCCAGGTTCGTGATACCCGTGCCGGTTATGTAACTAACGTAGATACGCATTGGGTCAAAGATGGCTCTTTTCTACGGGGTAGAAACCTTATGGTTGGTTACTCGTTCAATCAGCAATTGCTTGACCGCCTATACCTCAATAAACTTAGGATTTATGCCTCGACCCAAAACTTCTTTTTATTGACCGATGAAGAACTTATTGGTGACCCCGAGGTTATACCCATTCGTGGGGGGGCGGGAAACAATGTATTTTCACAAGGAATGAAATGGCATGAGTACCCGAGATCTACCACTTTTGTGATAGGATTGCAAGTGGGCATTTAATTATAAGTTAACATTAAAAGTATAGAGATCATGAAAAATAATATAAGACAACATATAAACAAGATTCTAGGCTTGTCGGTGCTGCTGATAAGCACTGTGGGTTGTTCCGATTTTTTGGACGAACAGGATCCTTCGAACTTGCAACCCGAAAGCTTCTACACCACGGCTACGCATGCACAGGCCGCCATTGCTGCTGTCTATGCCGAAGCTAGGTTTGTCGGCGATGGTGCCGGTATTTTTTCTTCCAACTGGCAATTTTTAATGGCCCCAACGGGTACCACTACCACGGAGACCGCCCAAAATTCAGATTTAAACAATCTGTACTCCCTTTCTTTCGATGCCAATACACTTCACGTCAGAAACTGGTGGGGAGGTATTTATCAGGTCATTGCCAATGCCAATTTGGTATTGGAGAATGTTCCGGGAATCGATATGGATGAAGCGGAAAAAAACAGGATTTTGAGCGAGGCGAAATTTCTTCGCGCTTGGGCCTATTTCTATGCCGTCAGAATTTGGGGCGATGTGCCCTTGATAACGCTTCCACAAAGTGCCACTTCCGAAGATTTTTCCCCGGTAAGGGCACCCCAACAAGAGGTTTACGGCCTTATTCTTACTGACTTGACCGAAGCCGAAAATGGTGGTCTCCCTTGGACGGATGAAAGTGGAAGAGTTGGTCAGGCGGCGGTCAAAACCTTATTGGCCAAAGTATATTTGACTATGGCCGGCCAGCCGCTCAACGAAACGGGGCGCTATGCCGATGCCGCCGCAAAAGCGAAAGAAGTCATTGACAATGCCGGCCCTCTTCGCCTTTTTGATACCTATGGCGAATTGCATGACGAAAGCCTCAATAATACGGGAGAGCATATTTTCAGCTTACAGTATAATGATTTGGTCGCTAGTAACCCTATGGGCAATATGTACCCCAATTTTCAACCGGTAACCTACCGTGGGCCTTCCGGAACGGGCAGCACCATCCCCGATATCGATTTCTACAATTCCTATGATGATGCCGATTTGAGAAAGGTAAATCGAGAAGGCTGGTTCTACAGCAGTTACTATCGCGATGGTACCGGGGAACTATTCGATTTAGGAAAACCGTATATTTTTAAATATTTTAACCGCACCGCAGATGGTACCGAAGGTGTTCCCGGTACAGCTAAGGATAATTTGAATCTCATGATTTTCCGCTATGCCGAAGTACTCTTGATTTACGCGGAAGCGGAAAACGAAGTGAACGGACCTACTCAAGGCGCATGGGACGCTTTGAAAGCCATACGTGACCGTGCCACTCTCGATACGCCAGCTTTGGGTACGTTTAACGCACAATCATTCCGAGAGGCCGTATGGACGGAGCGGTGGCATGAGCTCGCTTTCGAAATGAAAGCTTGGTTCGATATGGTACGATTGCGACAAGTCTATAATGTTTCTACAGGCGGCTTTGATGCCTTTGTCGGTCATGTAAACCTAAACTCGGATCAGCCTTTGCAAGAGAAACACCTATTGTTTCCACTGCCTGAACAGGAAATTATCAATAGTCCGAATTTAACGCAGAACCCCGGTTACTAAGGTTTGAGGAACTTCGTTTAAATTCGTTTTATGTGAGTTAGCTGAAAAGCGGGGCATCGCCCCGCTTTTTTTGTATATGGTTTGATATATTCTTTAATATACCTCAGTGGTTTCGTTTTTAGTCCACCTGCAGACTTCTAAGGATGTCTTTTTTTTCCAATCGTACATTTTTTAAACCCTCTGGTGAATGTATTCGATAATTGCCGTAAAATCGTAAATTTGCGGAATATGGAATTCTCTTCAAAACTCCTGGAAAACGCCGTCTACGAAATGTCGCAGCTGCCGGGTATCGGTAAGCGTACCGCATTGCGTTTGGTGCTGCACTTGTTAAAGCAGCCTGAAGACCAAACCTCGAAATTGTCCGTTGCGTTGGATACCGTAAGAAAGGATATAAAGTTTTGCGCCAACTGTCATAATATTTCGGATGTTGACATTTGCGAGATCTGTGCCAGTCCCAAACGAGATAGGACTTTGGTCTGTGTCGTCGAGGATATCCGCGATGTGATGGCCATTGAAAATACGAGTCAATACAGAGGACTATACCATGTTTTGGGAGGAAAAATTTCCCCGATGGAAGGTATCGGTCCACATGACCTGACCATTTCTTCTTTGATTAAAAAGGCCAAGGAGGGCGAGATAAAAGAACTTATTTTTGCACTAAGTTCTACCATGGAAGGGGATACGACCAATTTCTATATCTTTAAGCAGTTGGATGGTCTTGATATCAACACCTCGACCATCGCCCGGGGCATTGCCGTAGGCGACGAGCTTGAATATGCCGATGAGGTCACGTTAGGACGGAGTATTTTGAACCGGATTCCTTTTGAGGGGTCATTGAAAGCGAACTGAACTTGATTGATTTACCAATTTTTGGTATATTTGGATAAAACAAGATTTTAATGAGCAAAAACACTTCTATATCACTGGGCAACTATTTCGACCAATTTATCAGTAATCGTATTTCGGAAGGAAGATTTAAAAATGTCAGCGAAGTCGTACGTGCGGGTTTACGGCTTTTAGAGGAAGAGGAGAGAAAAGTTAACGCTCTTCGGACGGCCATCCAAGAGGGAATTGACAGCGGAAGTGCATACGATTTCGACCCGAAAGAACATTTAAAATCGTTAAAAGCAAAAAAAAGGTCGAATGGCTGAATATAATTTGACTAATAAAGCGGTTGAAGATTTGGATAAAATATGGAACTATACTTTTGATCGGTGGTCTGAAAAACAGGCTGATGACTATTATGATATGTTGATTGCCAGTTGTCAAAAACTGGCACAGAATACAAGTCTGGGTAGAAACTACAACGGGATAACCGAAAATTTATTCGGACTAAGGACCAACAGACATATTATCTTCTATAGGATTATCGCAGAAGAGGAAATTGAGGTAGAACGGATATTATACGAACGAATGGATTTGGAAAGTACAATCCTGGAATAGATTTGCCGTGGACTAACCGTTACCGATCAGGGTTTGAAAAAACTCCGATAATTTAACAGATTACAAAAAAAAATGTCAAAATTCGAACTGAAATTACCGCGAATGGGGGAGAGTGTTGCCGAGGCGACCTTGACGACTTGGTTAAAGGAAGTAGGCGATACCATAGAACTCGACGAACCCATTTTTGAGATTGCTACCGACAAAGTCGATAGTGAAGTGCCTAGTGAAGTGGAAGGCGTTTTGGTAGAAAAATGCTTTGAGGTAGATGATATTGTCAAGGTAGGCCAGACCGTCGCGGTAATCGAGATTGCAGGAGAGGGTTCCGGTATGTCGGAAACAGGGAAAAAAAGTTCTCAAAATTCGGATATTGAAAATTCGGGCGAACAGGCTGCCACCCAAGTCGAGGAAACGATGAAAATTGCTAAGGAAACCGCAAAAGCTTCGGTAGGGCATCCTGAAAAATCGCATCAGGAAACCAGTATGGCTTCGGGCGCACTGCCCGAGAAATCCTATCAAGAATCCGAACGTTTTTATTCCCCCTTGGTCAAAAATATTGCCAAACAGGAAGGAATTTCTGTGGCTGAGCTGGATACGATTTCCGGTTCGGGAATGGAAGGCCGGGTCACCAAGAACGATATTTTGGAGTATGTGGCGAACGGCAAAAAAGATTCGAACAAACGGCAAAATGATATTCCGAAGAAAGAGGAGGTTCCCCAGCCCGAAAAAACAAGCGCTTTCAATGAAACGCAACCGATTTCGACCGTGTCCTCTTCCGACGGACATGAGGTCATCGAAATGAACCGAATGGGCAAGTTGATTGCGAAGCACATGGTTGAAAGCGTTTCCACTTCGGCTCATGTTCAAAGTTTTGTCGAGGTCGACGTGACCCATATCGTGAACTGGCGCAACAAGGTAAAAACCGAATTTGAGAAACGGGAGGGAGAAAAACTGACATACACGCCCATTTTTATGGAAGCCGTCGCCAAAGCCCTAAAGAAATATCCCATGATGAATATTTCTGTGGAGGGTACCACAGTCATCAAAAAGAAGAATATCAATATCGGTATGGCCGCCGCTTTGCCCAACGGCAACCTTATCGTACCGGTCATTAAAAATGCCGACCAATTGAACCTGGTCGGGATGGCAAAAGTGGTCAACGACTTGGCATCACGCGCCAGGGAAAATCGTTTAAAACCCGATGAGGTGCAAGACGGCACGTATACCGTTACCAATGTAGGTACCTTTGGCAGTGTTTTCGGTACGCCCATCATCAACCAGCCCCAAGTAGGGATTCTGGCTTTGGGAGCCATCCGAAAGCTACCGTCGGTTATCGAGACCAAAGCCGGTGATTTTATCGGCATCCGTAGTAAAATGTATCTCTCCCACAGTTATGATCACCGAGTCGTTAACGGGGCACTTGGCAGTATGTTCGTCAAGGCAGTAGCTGATTATTTGGAGGCTTGGGACCTTGATCGGGAAGTTTAATGGGTAACAAAACGGTCTCTTAAAAAATCGAAAACATTTTTTCCTTAGTTTTGCCCCTACCTTTAAAGTTTTCCAAACCACACATGACAAAAAGATGTACAGCACTTTCCTTAGAAAATAGAGGGAAATTGCTCTATTTATTTCTATTGCTACTCCCATTACTCGCTTTTTCACAGGAAACTGAAAGTGAAAAGAAGGCGCCAATGCGCTTGTACATCGATTGCAACTGTGACAAGAACTATTTGCGCCAAGAAATACAGTATGTAGGTCACGTTCGCGATCAATCACAGGCCAATATAAATCTTTTCATTTATGATATTGCCAACGGTAGTGGTGGCCGGAAATATAATCTGGAGTTCGAGGGCAAAGACGATTATAAGGATATTTTTGGAAAGTTGACCTATGACACGACCGCGAGCATGACCAGTGACGAGGTCAGAAAGGGATTGCTGGAAAAAGTGCAGTCCGGACTTTTGAAATACGTGCTCGAATCAGGTCTGGCCGATCAAGTAACCTACACAGTCAACAATGATGGAACTGGAGAGGTTCAGGAAGTCGATTTTACCGACCCGTGGAACAATTGGATTTTTGAAGTGTATGCCTCCGCCGAACTCGATAAGGAATCGAGCCGTAAGGAATTCGAGTACCGAGCCGGTTTCGAGAGCGATCATGTGACCGAAAAATGGCGTATACGCACCGATTTGGGCCTGTACCAAGCGAACAGCGAATTCGAACGGGAAGGGGAGACCTTTACCAGCGAAAGATACCGGTACTCGGGCAATGGCAGTATCGTCAGAAGCCTGTCGGACCACTGGTCCACCGGAATCTTTGCGGGTGCCCGCCACGATACCTTTACCAACCTCGATTTTCGCTATTATTTTGAACCCGCTCTCGAATACAACATTTTTCCCTATCGGGAGGTGCTGCGCCGGGAGATTACCTTGGCCTATAAAATAGGGTACCTTCACAACGATTATATCGAACAGACCATTTTCGGTAAATTCGAAGAAGGCGTTTTCAGCCATTCCTTAAACGTTCAGGTTCGCTATCGGCAACCTTGGGGCAACGTATCCGCCCAGTTACTGGGCTCGACCTTTTTGAACGATTTCAGCAAGAACAGGTTCCGTGTCAACAGCAGTCTATCGGTGAGGGTATTTAAAGGGCTTTCGGTTCGGTTCTCGGGCAGGTTCGAAATCATACGGGACCAGATCAACTTACCCGGTGGGGATGCCTCTATCGAAGATGTGCTGCTACAGCAAAAGCAGATCGCTACCGATTTCGAGCTGGGCTTTAGTGTAGGGTTGAGCTATACTTTTGGATCGGCTTTCAATAATATAATCAATACGCGATTGTAGTTTATAAAATTATCCACTACCCTAATTAGATTTCTCAAAGGAACCAACCATCTGCAAAGCTTTCTCTATTCCCGTCTTTATCTGGTCGAAGGTGGACGACTTGGTCATAAAATGGACGGCGCCGAGCTCTAAGGTTTCCTCCATGTCTTTATGGTGTGAAGAAGTGGTGGAGATGATAACGGGGATGTTTTTTAGTTCCCTGTCTTTCTTAAGCTCCCTAAGGCAAGTCTTCCCGTCCATTCGGGGCATATTCAAGTCGAGAAAAATTAGGTCGGGCAATTTCGTTTTGCCCTTGCGTAATTTTTGTAAAGCTTCTTCACCGTTCGTGGCGGTTATGCAAGCACAGGAGGCGTCGACTTCCTTAACCGCCTCACAAAAGAATTCCATGTCGTCTTCGTCATCGTCGACAATCATGATTTTTTTGGTTGTTGTCATTCGTTCAGTGGCATATTTAATGGAAAGATAGTAGATATTTTAAATTTTGATACCCATACCGGTCAAATATTTTTCCGTTTGAGAACAGCTATCCTCTTTATTTGTCTAAATTTAACGCAAATACTACTTTTGTATTATCAAATACCTAACAATAGGTAACCTACGATCTGAACCGGTTACGATACTCGGAACCTCCTGAAAATGACGATAGCTGCATCTTCCAAAAACTTCCCGATAGTCGGTATCGGTGCTTCGGCCGGGGGTATCGATTCGTTTAAAAAGTTTTTGGGGGCCGTTCCGGAGAAATCCGGGATGGCCTTTATTTTGGTGCAGCACCTTTCCCCTACGCACGAGAGCATCTTGCCCGAGATTTTATCCCATGCAACGAAGATTCCCGTTCATGAAATAACGGACGATTGCAAAATCGAGCCGAATCATATCTATGTCATTCCGGAGAACAAGATGCTGAAGGTCACCGACCATTCCTTAAAGTTATTGCCCAGGGAACAGGATACCCATCAAATGCCGATCGATGTATTTTTTACTTCCCTCGCACAGGTGCACAAAGCCTTGGCCATTGGGGTAGTGCTATCCGGCACCGCCCGCGACGGTACGGTAGGGCTCAGGAATATTCAGGAACAAGGCGGCATTGCCTTTGCCGAAGATCCCGACCGGGCCGCATGGCCGGGTATGCCCCAAAGTGCTATCGATGCGGGGGTAGTCGATTTTGTGCTTCCTGCGGAAGAAATCCCCGCTAAATTACAAGAGGTACTTTTCTCATACGCCAATGGCAATGGGGCGACCGAATATGAAGAAGATGTCGATAATCTGGACAAGACCCCATCCCACCAAAGTGCGATCAAGAAAATCCTTTCCCTTATCCTTCGTAACAATGGTGTGGACTTCAACTACTACAAAAAACCGACAATACTCCGCCGGATAGACCGTAGAATGGCCATCAATCAAATGGCCAAATATGAGGACTATCTCGACTTCCTTAGGGAAAACCGCGTCGAGCAGGAAGCTCTTTTTCAAGATCTGCTTATCAAGGTGACCTCGTTTTTCCGGGATGCCGAAGTTTTCGACGAACTTTGCGATACCGTGTTTCCCAAACTTTTGGAAAATCGGGCGAGTGACGACCCGATTCGTATCTGGGTTGCGGGCTGTGCGACCGGCGAGGAGGTCTATTCGCTGGCCATTTGTCTTTTCGAAGCTATGGGCGGCATTGGCGAAGGGGTGGAACACCCTCGTGCCAAAATCCAATTGTTCGCGACCGACCTTTCTGAAATTGCTATCAAAAAGGCGAGGGCCGGTGTATTTCGCACCTCGGAACTGGAAGCGGTATCGGAAAGCCAGCTCAACAGCTATTTTACGAAGACCGACGGCAGTTATCGGGTCAAAAAAGTGGTTCGCGACACCATCGTGTTCGCCGTACATAATTTTTTAAAGGATCCCCCTTTTTCAAAGGTAGACCTGATCAGCTGTCGCAATGTTTTCATTTATCTGGATCCATTTCTTCAGAAAAAGGCGTTGACCACCTTTCATTATGCCCTGAATGAAAATGGGCACTTGCTCTTGGGCATATCGGAAACCCCCGGAAAAGAGACGGATCTTTTCGCGCCTTTTTCAAAAAAAACAAAGCTATTCTCACGAAAGCAAGGTACCGGACGTTTTTTGCAAACTGCCCAAAACCCGGTAAAGCGCGAAAAAGTACCCAACGAAAAAAAGACCGCTTTGCCGGCCAATACCCGAACGGACTTCAAAAAAAGTGCCGAGTCGGTGCTGATTTCCAAATATAGTCCCGCGAGCGTTATCGTCGATGAACACCTAGCCGTGGTCAATATCGATGGCGATGTTGCACCTTTTTTGATCCATACTTCCGGCAAGCCCTCCCACGACCTGCTCAAACTGGCCCGAAAAGAACTCGCATTCGAACTGCGCAATGCGTTGTACAAGGCCAAGGCATCGAAAGAAACGGTGATCAAGGAGAGCATCCCCTTTAGTTATAATGGACAACAGTACGCAACTACGCTTGAAATTGTACCCCTTACCGATATTGTTGAACCGCATTATCTCATCCTATTTCAGAATAAATCCCCGAACACTTCCGTATTCGAAACGTTGGGCAAGAAGTTGAAGTCCACCTTTTCATCCTCCGAAAAAAACCAGTTGCAGCAGCGCAATACGGCCCTTGAAAGAGAGCTGGAACAAGTGCGCGAAGACGTAAGGGACATTACCGAGGAACAGGAGGCCCATAACGAAGAGCTACAGAGCGCGAACGAAGAACTGCTGAGCAGCAACGAAGAGATGCAGAGCCTCAACGAAGAGCTGGAGACGTCCAAGGAAGAAGTGCAATCGACCAACGAGGAGCTGATCGTGGTCAACCGCGAACTGATCGAAAAACAGGACGAGCTCAACGACACCCTCGATTTTTTGGATGCGGTGATCGCGACGGTACGAGAACCTTTTTTGGTACTCGAAAATGATTTTCGTGTGAACAAAGCGAATACCTCCTTCTTCCAACACTTCGGAGTCGGTGAATCGGAGATCGATGGCAAATCGTTCTTTGAGATACAGAATCAGCAATGGAACGACGGGCGATTGCGCGACCTACTCGAAAAAGTGCTGCCCCAGCATAAATGGATTGCCGAAGAAGAAATTATGTTGAAGAACGATTCCGAGGAGAATCGGATATTTTTGTTTAATGCCCGCGAAATTATTCGTAAAAAAGAGGATAGAGCGCTTATTTTACTGTCCATAGAGGATATTACCTCTAAAAAGAAAATAGAAAACGACCTTAAAACCAGTGTCAGCGAACTCCGCAAGACCAACGAACAACTGGATCGGTATGTGCATCTGGCCAGCCATGACTTGCAGGAGCCCCTTCGAAAAATCATGATATTTTCAGATCGGTTGATGGGCAGGGGCCATATCACGGATGAGGTCGATAAGACCATTATCGATAAAATAGAAAATGCCGCCCAACGCATGTCCGGCCTGGTCAAGGGCCTGCTCGATTATTCGCGGGTGGCGCACCATGGAGATTTGTTCGAGCCCATCGATCTGAACATGATTGTCGACGATATTCTTTCCGATTTTGAATTGCTTATTGAAGAAAAGGGGACCAAGGTAACGGTGGAAAAAATGTCCGAAATAGAGGCTATTCCCCTTCAAATCGGCCAATTGCTCCACAACTTGATCGGCAACGCCCTAAAATTCTCAAAAAAGGATGTCGTTCCGGAAGTACGGATTACCTCACGGCCCTTTGCCCAAGGGAAAACAGGCGACTTCCCTTCGCTATCATCGTCCCGATCATACATAGAACTGATTGTAAGCGATAACGGTATCGGTTTTAATCCCAAATACCAAGAGCAGATATTCATGATATTTCAACGCCTTCGCCAATCGCGGGAACACAAGGGTAGTGGTATCGGTCTCTCATTGGTCAAAAAAATTATCGAGAACCACAAGGGGGCCGTCTATACAGTCTCGGAAGAAGGTCAGGGTGCGGAGTTTCACGTGATTTTACCTCTAGTGCAGCCGGAGCGATAAAGTTTGTCAAAACTTCTCCAAACCGTATCTTTGTCCTAAACAACCCCAAACATGCATTTAAACCTCACCCGCCCTATCTGTTTTTTTGACCTCGAGACTACGGGTACGAATATTGCCAAAGACCGTATCGTCGAGATTTCTATATTGAAAGTGCATCCTAACGGCACTAGTGAAAGCAAGACCTGGCTCGTGAATCCGGGGATGCAAATTCCCGATGATATCATCGCCATCCATGGCATTTCCAACGAAAAAGTGGCGAACGAACCTAGTTTTGCAGTACTTTCCAAGGAAATTTATGGGATGATAAAGGATTGCGATCTAGGCGGCTTCAACTCCGACCGCTTCGATATTCCCCTTTTGGTAGAGGAAATGCTGCGTGCCGAGGTTGATTTCGATATGAAGAACATGGTCTCCATCGATGTGCAGACCATTTTCCATAAAATGGAAAAGCGTACGCTTGGCGCAGCTTATAAGTTTTACTGTGACAAAGAACTGACCGATGCCCACAGTGCCGAGGCCGATACGAATGCGACCTACGAGGTTTTGCTGTCCCAATTGGACCGGTATCCCGAACTGGAAAACAACGTCAAAAAACTGGCCGAATTTTCTACCCACCGCCAATTCGCCGATTTCGCGGGCTTTTTGGGCTATGACGAAGACGGAATAGAAATCTTTTCCTTCGGAAAGCACAAAGGCAAAAAAATACTCGACGTGTTGGAAAAAGAACCCGGGTATTTCGGATGGATGCTGAACGCCGATTTTCCGTTGTATACAAAAAAGGTTTTGACACAGATAAAACTGAGTCAGTTAAACAACAAGCTTGGGTGAAAAGTTGGGCAGAATCAAACCCTAAACCCATAAAGCTGCACGGGTGCATTGATTTATAAAAAAGGTTACCGAATGAAACTAATTTGCATCGGTCGTAACTACGCGGACCACATTAAAGAATTGAAAAACGAGCGGCCTGATGCCCCTGTCGTTTTTATAAAGCCCGACTCCGCCATATTGCCGAAGGATCAGAATTTCTATATTCCCGAATTTACCAATGACGTACACTATGAGGTCGAGGTACTTGTGAAAATCAAGAAAGTCGGAAAGCATATCGACGCGAAGTTCGCTCATACCTATTATGACGAAGTCGGACTGGGCATTGATTTTACCGCCCGCGACCTTCAATCCAAGTTAAAGGAAAAAGGGCTGCCTTGGGAAAAAGCAAAAGGATTCGACGGCGCCGCGGTCATTGGTAAGTGGTTACCCAAATCAGCGTTTAAAGATTTGAACTCCCTCGATTTTTCGTTAGAAAAAAACGGAGAGGAAGTACAAAAAGGCAATACCAAACTAATGCTCTGGAAAATTGACGAACTTGTAGCCTACGTATCCCAATTTTTTATGTTGAAAAAGGGTGATATTTTATTTACCGGTACGCCATCCGGTGTTGGCAAAATCATTACAAATGATTACCTTGTTGGCGTTTTAGAGGGAAATGAAATGTTCTCGGTCAGCGTGAAATAATTCCTTTTAAGTAGAAAACACCAAACACAATCCAAATAAACCTACTAGATGATTTACAATCTCGATAAAATAAATGAAATGGCCGAGGGCGATGAAGATTTCGTCAACTCCGTGATTTCCGTTTTTTTAGAGGAAGTGCCCCAAGACCTTGAGGACTTGGAAATCGCCTTAAATCAAAAAAATCACGAACAAGCCTACCAATTGGCACATAAAATCAAGCCGAACGTAGATTTGTTAGGGATGGAGCAGACCCGTGCAGCGGCGTTGGAAATTGAGACCTTGGGAAAACAAGGAGCGGACATATCGGCGATGGAAAAACTATTTCAGATGCTCAAAAAAGATATCTATCAGGTCGTCGGCGAGCTTAAGAATGATTTTCACCTGTAATGTACGCAGAGATAATCACCATAGGCGATGAGATTCTCATTGGCCAGATTGTGGACACCAATTCCGCATTTATCGCGAAAGAATTGACCAAAATTGGAGTATCGGTCTATCAAATCACGTCCGTACAAGATGATAGGGAGCATATTCTTCAGGCCCTTGAAGATGCCAAAAAGCGGGTAAGCGTCGTTATCGTAACCGGTGGTCTGGGCCCGACCAAAGACGATATTACAAAACATGTTTTTTGCGAATTCTTCGATGACACTTTGGTCGAAGACCCCGATGTTTTGGCACATGTAGAACATCTTTTTAAAAAATATATCACGTCGACCCCCATTTCCGATATCAACAGAAAACAGGCTATGGTGCCCTCAAAGGCGACCGTACTAAAAAACGAGTATGGTACCGCTCCAGGAATGTGGATGCTATCTGGTGAAACGGCCTTTGTGTCGCTTCCCGGCGTGCCTTTCGAGATGAAAAATTTGATAACGAATGCGGTCATCCCAAAAATTACCGAGCAATTCAAGCGTCCTTTTATCCTTCATAGAACTTTAGTCACTTATGGTCTGGGCGAAAGTGCGATTGCAGATAAAATAGAGGATTGGGAGAATGGCCTTCCATCCTATGTAAAATTGGCCTATTTGCCCAGTTTGGGAAGGGTAAGGTTACGGTTGACGGCCAAAGGCGCTGATCGAAAAGTATTGGAAGATACCATTGAAAGCGAGTTTGAAAAGTTGAATCCTCTGATTGGTGACATTATATATGGTATAGAGGATGAGGAAACGCTCGAGGAAGTCGTCGCTAAACTGCTTACCAAAAGGAAGATGACCCTGGCTACCGCGGAAAGTTGTACCGGGGGAAGAATAGCACAGCAATTGACGGCCTTGTCCGGTGCTTCGGCCTACTTTAAGGGTAGCGTTGTAAGCTATGCCACGGAGACTAAGGTAGATGTTTTGCAAGTATCCGGCGCAATGATCGAAAAGCATTCCGTGGTGAGCGCCGAGGTCGCCAAAGCCATGGCAGAAAATGTAAAAAAACTTTTGAAAACCGATTTTGCCATAGCTACTACGGGAAACGCCGGTCCCACAAAAGGAGATTCCGATGCCGAAATCGGCACGGTATATATTGCCATTGCCTCCCCAAAAGGTCTTTTCGCCGAGAAATTCAATATGGGCAATCATCGGGAACGGATTATCCAAAAGACGGTGAACAAGGCGCTTGAGATGCTGCAGAAAGAAGTTGAACTCGTTTAGACCTTTTGTTTTACCTGCGAATATCACATTTTGAGGCCATATTTCCCCATTTTTAATCACCGTAGCCCTGCTATGCTGCTAAAAAATGACTTCATCTGGCCACAAAAGCCGATATTCTCGGTTCCAAACAAAAGATCTAAATGAGTTCATTCTAAAAATGTAAACTATTGTTTTGTCCATCCATAAAAATGATATAAATTTGCACCCTGTTTAAAGAAAAATCAGCGCAATGTCAAAAGTTTGTGAAATTACGGGAAAGAGAGCCATGTTCGGTAACAACGTATCGTTCTCCATCAACAAGACCAGAAGAAGGTTCAACGTGAATCTTTCCAAGAAACGTTTTTATCTTCCAGAGGAAGACCGTTGGGTCGTTTTGAAGGTATCTGCAAAGGCATTGAAAATCATCAATAAAAGAGGTATCTCCGCTGTTATCAAGGAAGCAAGGGCACAGGGATTTGTAAAAAAATCCGCTTAAATATACTAGAAGATGGCAAAAAAAGGCAACAGAGTACAGGTAATTTTGGAATGTACCGAACATAAAGAGTCCGGTCAGCCGGGTACTTCACGTTACATTACGACCAAGAACAAAAAGAATACGCCGGGAAGGATGGAAATTAAAAAATTCAATCCGATCTTGAAGAAGATGACGGTTCATAAAGAAATAAAATAAGTACTACACCATGGCAAAGAAGACGGTAGCAACCTTACAGACAAGTTCAAAAAGATTGACCAAGGCCATTAAAATGGTCAAGTCGCCCAAAAGTGGGGCTTATATTTTCGTGGAATCGGTTATGGCCCCCGAAATGGTCAACGAATGGTTGTCCAAACATTAAATTGTATATTTAATACTATATAAAGCTCCAACCGATAGGTTGGGGCTTTTTTTGTGGACTTGACTTCTACTTTCTTATCTTTGGAACAATCAATCTAGTGTATCCATGAGCCTATTTAAGAATATTTTTTCTTCTCAAAAAAAAGAAACCCTTGATAAGGGACTTGAAAAGTCCAAGTACTCCTTTTTCTCAAAGCTTGGCAAAGCCGTTGCCGGAAAGTCCAAGGTAGACGATGATGTACTCGATAATTTGGAGGAAGTGTTGGTCACCTCGGATGTGGGGGTGAACACCACCCTAAAAATCATTGAACGTATCGAGGCCCGTGTTTCCAAGGATAAATATATGGGCACGGATGAGCTCAACGCGATTCTTCGCGAAGAGATTGCCGGCCTGCTTTCAGAGACCAATTCCGGGGAAGCCACGGACTATGATATTCCTAGGGATAAAAAACCCTACGTGATTATGGTGGTCGGCGTTAATGGCGTGGGTAAAACGACCACGATAGGTAAATTGGCCTATCAATTCAAAAAACAGGGACTTAAGGTAGTTTTAGGTGCCGCAGATACATTTCGCGCGGCAGCCATCGATCAATTACAGGTTTGGGCAGATAGGGTAGAGGTGCCCCTCGTAAAACAGAAAATGGGCAGCGATCCGGCTTCGGTAGCGTTCGATACGCTCAGCTCCGCGGTTAAACAAAATGCCGATGTGGTCATTATTGACACCGCAGGACGGTTGCACAACAAGGTAAACCTGATGAACGAGCTGACGAAAGTCAAAAGAGTCATGCAAAAAGTGGTAGACGATACGCCTCACGAGGTATTATTGGTGCTTGACGGATCAACGGGACAAAATGCGTTTGAGCAAGCTAAGCAATTCACCAAGGCGACGGAAGTCACAGCGCTGGCCGTCACAAAACTGGACGGAACCGCAAAAGGCGGAGTCGTCATCGGTATATCCGACCAGTTCCAGATTCCCGTGAAGTACATTGGGGTAGGGGAAGGGGTCGAAGATTTGCAGGTGTTCAATAAATATGAGTTCGTCGATTCTTTTTTCGGATAAAATATGCTTAAAAAAATTCTTTGCGTTACCGGTATTGCCCTATGTCTTTTTTCTTGTCACGAGGATAAAAAGGAAGCTGCGGCCGATGTCGTTCTCTGGAAACCCTACAACGATTCCGCCGAAGTGATCGCCAATCAAGATCATGAAATCGAACGGATGCGTTACAAACTGATTCAATCGAAAGTGTTGGATAAAAACGAGGTTTTCCGGCCCCTGTACGCTGAGGTTTCCAAATTTGATGATGAGGCGTATGAAGCGCTAAAGCCTTTGGTTTTGGAACAGGATATCCCCACGCTACAATCGCACATTGCATCCGGTAAGTTAAGTTACGAACGGCTTGTATTGTTTTATCTCTTCAGGATGTATAGGTATGAGCTGGATAATGAAACGACCTTGAACACCATTTTGGCCCTGAACGAAAATGTCGTTACCGAGGCACGAAAATGCGATGCCGCTGTAGTGGTGAATCCCAACGAAAAACGCCATCCTATTTTCGGGATGCCCATTTTATTAAAGGATAATATCGGGGCTTCGGGGATGAAAACCAGTGCCGGATCGATTGCTTTGATGGATAATACCACCGATGATTCTTTTATCGCCCAACGACTGAAAAAGAACGGGGCATTGATTTTAGGCAAGGTCAACCTGAGTGAATGGGCCTATTTTTTATGCGAGGGATGTCCCGTAGGCTATAGCGCCGTTGGCGGACAGACCCTTAACCCTTATGGGAGACGGGTTTTTGAAACGGGCGGTTCCAGTGCCGGTAGCGGCACCTCGGTCGCTGCCAATTATGCCGTGGCCGCGGTAGGTACAGAGACTTCCGGTTCAATTTTATCCCCTAGCAGTCAAAACTCGGTCGTGGGACTCAAACCTACGGTAGGACTTTTGAGCCGAACCGGCATCGTGCCCATTTCCAGTACCTTGGATACACCGGGGCCCATGACCAAAAATGTCACGGACAACGCCATCTTACTTTCCGCTATGACCGGTAAAGATGATACGGATTCTAAATCGGTAGCTGCGGATATCGATTACTTGAAATCCGTTACCGAAAGCACTTCATTAAAAGGTAAACGCTTTGGGGCTATGGTTACCCTTATAAAGGAAGATTCCATTTATAAAAGCACCGTTCAAAATATGAGGGAAGCGGGAGCGGAAATTATCGAATTCACACCTCCAGAGGTCAATATGGATGGTTTTCTAAGTATCTTGAACGTTGATATGCGCAATGACCTTCCAAAATATATCAAGACTCAAGTGAAAAATAAGCAAGCGGTTGAAATCCAGTCGATTGAGGACGCCATTGTCTTTAACGCTGCCGATTCCTTGACCCGTATTCCCTACGGACAGTCGCTGTTCGAAGGAATAATGGCTGATTCAACCACGGCCGAAGGTTTGGATAAAATCAAATCCACCTTAGAAAAAAACGGACGTTCGTTTTTTGATACGGCGCTAGATGAATACAATCTAGATGCCATCCTATCTATCAATAATTACCATGCCGGGTATGCAGCCGTCGCGAAATATCCGGCGCTAACAGTACCGATGGGGTATACGATAGATGGGGAGCCGATCGGTTTGACCTTTATCGCCAAATCGTTTCATGAAGAAAAATTACTACAGCTAGGAAAGGCCTTTGAAGAGGCTACCCACATACGAAGAATGCCATCGAGGTATTCGAATTGATATCGTTGCTAGTGTTCATTATTTTGAAAATTCTTTAAAGTTCCCCTTTCGGGCTTGCACGATAATTTCATGTTGATGTAGCTAGGTTTCGATAGCGATGCTATTGTCCGTTAATAAGATGGCGATTGTTCTAACGACCCGGTATTTATCGTATTTTTGCATCCCAATAAAAATGTATGCGTACAAAATCCCTCAAAACAAATAAAATCAACGTAGTCACTTTGGGCTGTTCCAAAAATGTGTACGACTCCGAAGTGCTCATGGGGCAATTGCGGGCCAACGATAAAGAAGTGGTGCATGAAGAGGAAGGTAACGTGGTGGTCATCAATACCTGTGGATTTATTGCCAATGCCAAGGAAGAAAGTGTCAATACTATTTTGGAGTACGTTCAAAAAAAGGAAGCCGGCGAGGTCGACAAGGTTTTTGTAACCGGATGCCTGAGCGAACGCTATAAGCCGGATCTGCAAAAGGAGATTCCTGATGTGGACGCGTATTTCGGCACCAGTGAACTGCCGAATTTGTTAGAGGCCTTGGGCGCCGATTACAAGCATGAGCTGATTGGCGAGCGTTTAACTACGACTCCAAAAAATTACGCCTATTTGAAAATTGCCGAGGGCTGTGACCGGCCCTGTTCCTTTTGTGCGATTCCCCTGATGAGGGGCAAGCACAGAAGCAAGCCGATTGAAGACCTGGTAAGCGAAGCTGAAAAACTAGCTGCAAACGGCGTTAAAGAATTAATTTTGATTGCGCAAGATCTTACCTACTACGGACTTGATCTTTACAAAAAACGGAACCTTGCCGAACTACTTGAAAACCTGGTCAAGGTAGAGGGTATCGAATGGATACGATTACATTATGCCTTCCCCACAGGTTTCCCGATGGATGTTTTAGACGTGATGAAGCGGCAGCCTAAAGTTTGTAATTATATTGATATTCCCCTACAACATATTTCCGATAGCATCTTAAAAAGTATGCGCCGGGGTACAACGGAGGCGAAGACTACCCAGTTGTTGAAAGAATTTAGGGCGGCAGTACCTGAAATGACAATCCGTACTACGCTGATCGTTGGATATCCCGGCGAGACCGAGGCCGATTTTCTGACCTTGAAAAATTGGGTGACGGCAATGCGGTTCGAGCGGTTGGGCTGTTTTACCTATAGCCATGAGGAAGATACGCATGCGTATCATTTAACCGATGATGTACCCGAAGAAATCAAGCAAGAGCGTGCCAACGAAATCATGGAAATCCAGTCCCAAATCTCATGGGAACTCAATCAAGAGAAAATAGGAAAGACTTTCCGTTGTATCATCGACCGAAAGGAAGGCAATTATTTCATCGGCCGTACGGAATTCGATTCTCCCGATGTCGATAACGAGGTGCTTATTGATGCTTCTAAATTCTACGTGAAGCAGGGGGAATTCACCGATATCAAAATCACCGAGGCTGCCGATTTCGACCTGTATGGAGAGCCTTGCGCGAATCTAAAACCGGAAGCCGGGCCTGAGCGACATCAAAGAAAACGCAAAGAAGTCGTAAGGTTTGCAAAGAATTCATAACAGGTTCCGCACTTTACTTTTTTTCCTTACTTTAGAGGAAAATCAACCAGTCAATGTCCTTTTCCACTTTTGGTGAAATCATGCTACGGCTTGTTCCCACGGGTCAGGCCGACCGGCTTAGTACCACGTCGTTATTTGCTGTAGATTACGCCGGATCTGAATCTAATGTGGCCGTATCTTTGGCCTGTTTGGGAAACAATGTCCAGTTTATCAGTAAGTTACCTGATAATCCAATGGGCCAGGCCGCTCGGCAATCCCTCGACCGGTTCCATGTATCCACCGAAAATATTCTCGAAGGAGGCCATCGAATAGGCACTTACTTTATCGAGCTGGGTAGTTCTATCCGCCCCTCGCGGGTGGTTTACGATAGGGCCGAATCGGCAATAGCTGGCATAAAAGAGGGGGAGTTCGATTGGGAGCATATCCTTAAAAATCAAAAATGGCTGCATGTTTCGGGAATCACGCCTGCCTTGTCGAAACAATGCGCGGAAGAATGCCTTTTGGCAGTACAAACAGCCGAAGAAATGGGGGTAAAGGTCAGTTTTGACCTGAACTATCGAAGAAGCCTTTGGGAAAATTCCGATACCGCAAAAACGATTTTTAATCGGATTTTGCAACATACCGATTTGGTTTTCGGTAACATTGGCGTACTAAAAGATGTATATGGTTTGACCTTCAACGGCAACAATCACACCGACCAGACCCTCGACGCCCTCCGAAAGGCAAGACATGTGTTTGGGGTAAAGCAGCTAGCGTTTACCATCCGTGATCACAGCTCCGCTTCGGTAAACCAAGTGGGAGGGGCCTTTATTTCAGGGGATGAACCCATAATTTCAAATACGTATTCCATCGAAATTACAGATCGCTTTGGTACCGGAGATGCTTTTGCAGCGGGTTTTCTGCATGCATTGGGGAACGGCTGGCATCAACAAAAAGCTATCGATTTCGCTACGGCCGCCTTTGCATTAAAACATACGATGATTGGTGATATCCATACCAGTAGCGAACAGGAGATCAATTCGATAGTCGAAGGAAATATTTCGGGACACGTCATACGATGATTATAAAACAAGACATAATCGACCGCATCCTCTCCGCTAAGTTGATTTCCATCATCAGGTTGAGGGAACAGGCTTCGGTAGCGCGGACGGTAGATGCGCTAGTGGCGGGTGGAATACAGGTTTTGGAGATTACGACCAATACCCCGGGTTTTGCCGAAGCGATCGAAAAAGCACGCAAGCATCATCCAGACGTCCTGATCGGGGCCGGAACGGTAGTTACCTCCGATTTGGCGAAACAGGCGATTGCAGGCGGAGCGCAATTTTTGGTGACTCCAAATACAAACAAAACAGTGGCGGAAGTAGGCAATGCTAACGGTATACCTGTATTGATGGGCGCCATGAGTCCTACCGAGGTCGCCGATGCGCTGGTCTATGGCGCCGATATTATAAAACTGTTTCCAGCGGGGGACTTGGGAATTTCATATTTTAAATCCCTCAAAGGTCCTTTTGACTCCGCTTCCTTTTTTGCGGTCGGGGGCGTTGACGAAAGCAATATGCGGGATTGGTTCGAAGCGGGTATCGATGGGGTAGGACTGGGAAGCAGTCTGGTCAAAAGCAATGTTACAACGGAGGCGGACTTTAAAAAGATTACCGCAATCGCAGAAAAATTCTTAAAACTCATCCCCAACGACCGATAAGCGATTTACACATAGAACTCATTTAGGGGTATTGTTTGGAACCGAGAATATCGGCTTTTGAGGTCAGATGAAGTCATTTTTTAATAGCATAGCAGGGCTACGGTTTTCAAAAATGAGGAAATATGGCCTCAAAATGTGATATTCGTAGGTAAAAGAAAAAGTCTAAATGAGTTCATAGAAAAAGTAGAGATATAAAGGTGCCGCCACGCGGGTTGTTCCTGTAAATAACCAATAAAAATGAAATCGTCGGTCGAAGAGAACCAAAGTTCGAGGGCAAGGCGGTCACGTTCGAAACCTGCGTCAATGAACTTTGACCTTAGCCTGTCGGCGATGACCATAATACTCCTGATCACTCCGACCGTGAATCAGTTTTTTAGCCAACAAAAAAAAGCAAAACAATGATGAAGTCCATCCTATTTTTAGCTTGTGCGGCGGTATCGGTCACGGTAGCTTCCCAAGAAAAGAAACATCAATTTTCCATTGAGATTTTGGAAGACGAGGCCCTCGAGCGTATCGACCCGAACGCTGAAATCGAGGTTATCGGTCAGGGATTTACATGGACGGAAGGTCCTTTGTGGATTGCCAATGGTGATTATCTGCTTTTTTCGGATATCCCAAACAACAAAGTATTTAAAATTGATGCCAAGGGAAAGACTTCCGAATACTTATATCCTTCGGGATATCTGGGCAAAGGTTCCTACGGTAATGAACCGGGTTCGAACGGACTTTTGCTGAGTCCCGATGGAGCCCTCGTACTTCTACAACACGGTGAACGTCGAGTAGTACAAATGAAAACTGCGGTCAACGATCCTAAACCCGAATACAAAACATGGGTCGACAATTACGAAGGTAAACGATTCAACAGTCCGAATGATGGAGTTTTTGATGCCGACGGCAACCTTTATTTCACAGACCCGCCTTATGGCCTGCCCAGACAAATGGATGACCCGACCAAGGAACTTGATTTTCAGGGGGTTTATTGTCTTAAAAAGACAGGGGAACTTATTTTGGTCGATACCCTAACGCGCCCGAACGGTATTGCCCTTTCTCCCGACGGCTCCCAATTGTATGTAGCGGTATCCGACCCGGAACATGCGGTGTGGTACCAGTACGATGTCACGAATCCCGGAAAAACGGTAAACAAGCAGTTATTCTTCGATGTCACCGATCGGATCGGTGAAGAAGGCCAACAAGGGCTTCCCGATGGAATGAAGATGCACTCAAAAGGTTATCTGTTCGCAACCGGCCCCGGCGGACTTTGGATATTCAACCTACAGGCCAAACCCATCGCGAGAATCCATACCGGCGAAGCGACTTCCAATTGTGCGTTTACCGCCGACCAAAAGACGCTTTTTATTACCGCGGACGATTATGTTCTGAAAGTAGGGTTGAAGTAATTTTTCTTTCTTTTTGATATTAATAGGTGTTTTCAAAATCCTATTTCTAGCTATACCAGTTTTGAGTTCCTGCAAGTAAAATCGCTTCTTCACCCTATTCCACCATAAAAAGGGCATTGGCAAAAAGCAGCTTCCCGCTTTCCCAAAAGCCGCGAAAGAGCGGGTTGTCGACCATATAAATGACCTGTCCGTCGCCGTGCGCTTCGACCCCGAATATGAGGGTGTCGCCAATTTTCTTCCGGGCCTCGCTTCCGGCAAATCCGGCAACGGGCTTGGTACTCTCAGCTTCCAAATAGACCACATTGCCCTCTTTTAAATACGCGTAAGCATTATCGCCTAATTTTAGGCTGAAATAGGTGTCGTCGTACCCAAACGCCAACGGATGCGTCGAATCTACCTTGGCCTTAAAAATAGCCCCGGTAATAGCGCTTTTGATCCGTTCACGTTCGTTATCCTCGTGCGGCTGTAGGTTGGTCGTACTATCTTTTTCCATTTCCTTGGCCTTGATCTTGAATCCGTTTTCGCCGGAAAGTCCTTTTAGGGCGTCGCCCATAGCAATCAATTTACCGCCGTTGCCTACCCATTCCTTGAGGTGCGTCAGTCTATCGGCATCCATAAAATCTTCATACCCCTCGCCATCGGGTAAAATAAGTACATCATACTCCGAAAGGTCGACTCTGGCCATATATTCCGTATCGATTACAGCTACTGGATAATGCAGCTGCTGTTCAAAGAAATGCCAGATTTCCCCAAATTGTAAGGTGGATGTCGGTTCTCCGGATAACACGGCTATCTTGTTATCACGAATCAGGGCAACGGCACTAGATCCGAAATCTTTTCCACCTTCGACGAAACCGGTGTTGGTAGCGTTCAATAGGATATGGTGCTTGGAAGCGATTTCGGAAAGATTTTTCAGAAAATCCAATCGGTTCTTATTATCGGCACGGGTGATGATCAAACTGCCTCGATCGTAGTCGACACCGTCCATCGTAAATGGTTTTTTGGCATAGCGTACCAGAATATCATTTTGCTGCAGTTCCGCTAAAAATTGCGCGTCGTTAAAACTGTTCCAATCGGTCAGGAAGGCATAGGCCTCCTCTGACAGTTTGGATGTCTTGACCCCGTTGTCAGATTTTCTATTTACTAATGTGGCATCCGTTTTATTTTCCGAAGCCACGGCATTAAGGCCATACGCATACGGTAGCGACCATGCGGTAATGTCGTACGTGAGTGAATCGCTGAGCATCGCGTTCGGCTCGAAAAGGACTTTGACCAAAGTGCCTTTTTTCTGTTCGGATGAAACCACGAGGCTATTTTCGGAGGTCTTTACGCTTTCATTTTTTTCGGTCAAATAGTTATATCCTTTGACGCTTCCATCTTTGCCCCATCCATATTCGATTTCATGTTGGTCCAAAAGATGGGTAAGGGCATCGATTTTGTCCTCATCCCCATTAAGCACATAACTTTTGTATTTATAATCCTTAGCCTGATAGAATTTTTTGAATTCAGTGTTCAATCTTTCGGCATTTTTCGAGGAAATTTCCACGGTCGATATTCCCGTGGTAAAGTGGTGCGCGATTCTATCCTTTAAGGTCAACGTGTCTCCGGTATTGGTTTCAATGGCCAAGCCGGCCTCGCCGCTACCGCCCTGTTCGTAGGTCATACCGATACTGCCGTTATAGGTCGGGAAGGTATCGCCATAACTGGGATAAAGAAGATCAAAAATTTCTTTGGTAAAATAAAACCAACCCTTGGCATCGAAATATTTGGCGTGGTTCTTACCGACGGTCACCTGAAATTCCCGCTGAAAATCGGTAATGACCTCGTGAAAAGGTTCCGCTGCCGGAGCAAAATAATATGGGGCATCAATACCCTGTTCGTGGAAATCGACGTGTACATGCGGTAACCATTGGTTGAACATTTTGATACGCTGTTGACTTTCAATCTGCGTCAGCCAGGCCCAATCGCGGTTGAGGTCGAACATATAATGATTGGCGCGGCCGTTCAGCCAAGGCTCGTGATGTTCCTTACTATTGGGGTCGGCGTTGTTCGGCGTATTTCTGTACTGATTGTACCAATTAACGTAACGCTCTCGCCCATCGGGGTTTACGCAGGGATCCATAAGCACGACCGTATTTTTGAGATAATCGCTTTTTTCGGTCAGCAGGGTGTAGACCGTCTGCATCGAGGCTTCGGTACTCACACTTTCGTTGCCGTGTACGTTATAACTCAGCCAAACGATGACTTTAGACGGATTTCCTTTGCCTTCGGTCGTTGCGATATGGGCTTTGCGGATGTTTTCAAGGTCGGAAATATTTTCTTTGGACGAGATGTAGGCCAATAGCAACGGCCGGCGTTCATTCGTCTGTCCGTATTCTTGTAGTTGCACTCGATCGGATGCCGCATGCGCCAAATATTCATAGTAGTCGACCACCTGATCATGCCGCGTAAACTGTGTGCCAAGCTCATAACCTAAAAATTCCGAAGGCGATTTAAGGTCTTGGGCAGTGGTCAAGAAGGATAGGGAAATTGTAATTATGAGTAAAAAGTGCTTCATATTCACATAGATTATTCGGATATCCTTTTCCTGTTCAAACAAATACAAATCAGCAATAGGGCAATGGAAAGGATTGTAAATCTAAGGATTATTAACCAACATCAACTCTAAATTCTACTATCGGCCGCAAATTGGGGCCAAAGTAATTAACGTATTTTTAGCAATCCTCCAAATTGAAGAGTTTTATATTTACCATCTATGAATATCGACCATCTTCCTTTCGACCGGACCGGTTATTTTACCGAATTTATCTGCGATTATCTTGCCGATAAACCAACTATTAGAAACCTTTACAATAGCTATCCGAAGTTGGAAAACTTTGAAGCACGAATTGCTGAAAAAGCGACCCACTTTCCTGATGCCAACCGCGAAATCCTGTACAAAACGTTACGGGCTCAATATAAGAATGTTGCCCTAAGTAGTGAAACGGAAAGCCACCTCAAAAAACTCAAGGAGCCGATTACTTTTACCGTCGTCACCGGCCATCAGCTAAACCTGTTCACCGGGCCGATGTATTTTCTCTACAAGATCATTTCGACCATTAACTTGACCAAGGATCTGAAAAAGGCCTATCCCAAGTACAATTTTGTACCTATATATTGGATGGCCACAGAGGACCACGATTTCGAGGAAATCAACTTTTTTAATTTCAAGGGAAAAAAACTGCAGTGGAACCGGAAAGCCTCCGGAGCGGTAGGTCATATGAAGACCGATGGATTAGCCGATGTTTTCGAAGCCTTTGCCAATGCCTTGGGAACCAGCAACAATGCCGAACAGTTGAAGGAACTTTTTCGGAATGCCTATCTCGAGCACGCTACGCTCACGGATGCTACCCGATATCTCGCCAACGAACTCTTCGGGGCATACGGGTTGGTGATTCTTGATGGGGATGATACAAATCTGAAAGAGCAATTGATTCCCTACGCCCAAAAAGATATTTTCGAGAGCGTATCTTATAAAAAAGTTTCAGAAACCGTTTCTAAAATTGAGGGGCTACCCGAAAAGTATGGTATTCAGGTCAACCCCAGGGAGATTAATTATTTTTACTTAAAGGATGGCCTTCGCGAACGCATTATCGAACAGGAAGGTACCTATTTTATCGACAATAGCGAACTCCGGTTTTCAAAGGATGAACTAGTGGCGGAACTAGAGCAGCATCCAGAACGTTTTTCACCGAACGTTATCGCCCGTCCGCTGTATCAGGAAGTCATTTTGCCCAATCTCTGCTATATTGGCGGCGGCGGCGAAATTGCGTATTGGCTCGAATTGAAATCCATGTTCGAGGCTATGGACGTACCCTTTCCCGTGCTGCTGCTACGAAATTCCGCCTTGGTCATCACAGAAAAGCAAAGTAAGAAACTACAAAAGATGAACCTTTCGGTAGCCGATATTTTTCTTAGGCAGAGCAGTTTTATTAACAAAAAAATCCGTGAAATCTCCAACATTGATATCGATTTCACGCCGCAGAAAGCGCTTTTGGAAGACCAGTTCAAAGCGCTCTACGACATGGCCGAGCAAACGGACAAGTCCTTCCTGGGCGCTGTAAAAGCCCAAGAGGTCAAACAAAAAAAGGGACTCGACAACCTCGAAAAGCGTTTGCTACGGGCCCAAAAACGAAAGCTCGAAGACCAAGTACGTCGCATGACCGAAATTCAGAACGCCCTCTTCCCCGGTCAATCCTTACAGGAACGCAACCTCAACTTCTCCGAACTTTATTTGGAGTTGGGGGAGGAATTGATTCCCACCTTGATGAAGGCTCTGGAACCTTTACGGTTGGAGTTTACGGTATTGGAATTTTAGGGTTTATAGAAATACTAAATAAAAGGAACAATGTCAAAGCATCCTACGTCGGAAAAAACAATATCCATGCATAATATTGATATGGAATTGATTGAAATGACGTTGGATGTCATGAAATACGCCATTCACCGTATTACCAATACCTCGTTGGAACTGGGCAGTCCCAAAAAAGAGGAAGAGCTCAGAAGGTTGGTAGGCGAGACCATAACTGATAGGGGTATCGGCGGCGAAAACGCGTTCCAACTTTTTAAGGATGTACTGATCAAAGCGACCGTGCCCATAGATCACCCCAGACATTTGGCTTTCGTACCCGCCGCCCCGACCCGTGCGGCAATCATGTTCGACCTTGTCACTGCGGCATCCAGTATCCACGGTGCCTATTGGATGGAAGGTGCCGGGGGTATTTTCTGCGAGAACGAGGCCATGAAATGGTTGGTGTCGCTCACGGGACTACCCAAACCTGCTTTCGGCGTCTTTACCAGTGGTGGCACGGCGGCCAATCTTTCGGCATTGGTAGCTGCACGGGAGTACTGGCGAAAAAATCCTGAACATCAAAATATAAAAGGACTCATCATTACTTCTGTTGGTGCCCACTCTTCCGTAAAGGCCATGGCAAAGGTCATCGATGTCGATTTATGGCTAGTCGAAACCGAAGATGCGATGTCGGGAGAGGCACTTCGAAGCGTTTTGAAAACTTTGGATGCCCAGCAAAGAAAGCGCCTTTTCGCAGTGGTCGGTACGGGCGGTACCACCAATGCTGGTATTATCGACGACCTTTCGGGAATCGCGGAAATATGCGAAACTGAAAAGTTGTGGTTCCACGTAGATGCCGCTTATGGTGGGGGTGCTTTGGCCGCCGATTCCGTTAGGCATCTGTTCAACGGTATCGAAAGAGCCGATAGTATTACTATAGATCCCCATAAATGGTTGTTTTCACCCTACGATTGCGGGGCGGTCATCTATAAAGATCCCCAACTGGCCAAGGAGGCCCACTCCCAAGAAGGCTCGTATCTTGATATTTTTAAGGATGAAGGCGCCCATGGTTTTAATCCTTCGGATTATCAGATTCAGTTGACGCGCCGCGTGCGGGGTATGCCCTTATGGTTTTCATTGGCCATGCATGGCACCGACAAATATAAATGGGCCGTTGAACAAGGTATTTTGTTGGCGAATTTAGCGGGTAGGCTTATAGAAGCAAACCCTGTCGTAGAACTTGTGCGCGAACCCAGTCTCTCGTGTGTACTTTTCCGACGCAAGGGCTGGACCCCCGACGACTATCGCGACTGGACCTATAAAAACCAGCGCGAGGGCTTTGCGCTTGTGACCCCAACGAAATGGAAACAAGGTGGTGCCTATGAGACCGTGGCGCGGTTTTGCTTTATAAATCCCGATACTACGGAGGAAGATATTGTTGCTATTTTGGGGACTATGGGGTAGGGGGTTACTTATCGATTATACAAAACACTCCCATTAAGCCAGATATTTCAATAATCCTGATGAAGTTTACAAAATCCTGTTGGTTACTGCATTTTGGTGCAATCAGTCGTTTTTTGTCCTCAAGAGCAACGCTTTGAAAATTATATTACCCCTTTTGCTCCATCTTCCAATTTTTATACTCTTCCGTTTCTTCAGACTTTAAAATATAGGGTTGTCCCTGTAACATATCACCGTACGAAATACTTTTGTAACGGCGGTCGGGCTGTTGTGCATCGCGAGGGCGAATCACATACATTCCACCCACCTGCTCGGGGAAAAGCTTTTCTGGCTTTTGTACGATAAATAGTACATCATTTCGACCGCCGTAGGCGGCGGGGATTTGGTAGAGTTTTAGGTCGGGATCTTCGAAGTCGCTGTACCGTTTTATTCTTAGCGTATCGCCCAAGGGCATGTACACTTCGAGATACCACCAACCTGCGGAATAACCACGTTTTACCAGACCGAATTTCTCTTCAGTGTAAAAGGTAGATTTATAATCTATCATTTTTATCAGACTGGTGTCTCTTTCTTTAGAACTTTTGTGATACCATATCGGGGCTAGATTTTCAAGTTCCAGCATGCGTGGTGGTTGTTCTTGTTTTGGGGGATAATTTTTTACAAAAGCATCGTTTACTAAATCTAAATTGTATTTGATGAAATACCATTCTTTATCAATCTTTAGGAAATAATTCCAAGAGGATTCGTATACATAGGATGCTTTATCATATACTTCTTTGAATTTTGCTAACCATTTTGCAGGATTTTCCTCGTCCGCTTTAAACGCATAAGGATCATTAATTTCCTCGTTGGAAAACGGATCTATATATCTATGTTTAATAGTATCACCATCTATAATCCAATTCGAATAGAAATCGAATCCATGCATAGAACCATCCTTCTCTATTTCAGCATTTGTAATTCCTTCACCAGTTATATCCCCCAGAATTGATGTTTTTACTCTATTGGATATGAATTTTTCTTTATCTGTAGGGTTTGTTTTTCCGTAAATGACAGCTTGTTTACTATGAGTATCAAGTTCAATTTTTTTGACTTCGAATTTTTTGTCGAATATTTCAACTATTTCATAATTTTCACTCCCTGCATGTTTATGGGTTTCCTGAAATAATGAATGGGCAACATTTGGTTTTTCAGGTTTCATTTTGCAGTTGGTTAAGACTAGAACTATGCTTATGAGAAATATGTTCTTCATTAACTCATTTTTTTAAAAATTGTTTTGTTTTGGTGACTGGGGTATTATCCCGTGTAATTTGGTTTTTTTTTAGCAACTCAACTTCTTCATCCGTGTGGCCTTCTCTGCGCAGTGATTTTTCAGTATGCCCGAACTTTTTTATTAAATTGTTGATTTTACCTTGTTCTCTATCAGTAAAGACTGGTTCTTCATATATTCTTTTTACCGCATCTGCATCTTTTTCAACATAGGCTTTGATAACGTTATTGATATAGGCTGTATCTGCTATGTTTGTTTTAATAACTCTATTTTTGAGTTTTCCTTCGATATCATCTTTTTCTTTGACCCGTTTTTGTTCGGGTGTTTTTTCTGAACCATCATCTACCCGATAAAACTTTCTCTCCCCAACCTTCTTAATCCGTTCCCAAATATTCTCATTCCCCAACCCATCCTCAAAATCCTTAGTCTTTAATATTTTATCGTTTAGGAGCAATCCAACGGGACTAAAATGCGCGTATAGATCTGCATGCTGTATACGACCATAATGGTACAACATTCTTTTGTGCCACAACGATAAGTTTAATTTTCTTCCCGCAAGATAAGGTGCGAAAAGGTCTTTCCACGTAAAGTGGTCCTCTTTCAATAGCTTTTTATAAGTAGCAAAAGCATTGCCCCAGTCCATGGCGATACTGCGGTAGTCCCCCCACTCCTTCAACTCTTCCTCGCCGGTCTTCTCGTTTATTTCCACCTCTATACGCGGTATGGCGGCATAGGGCGGTATAACCAGCTGGCCATTTTCCAAAGAAATGACCTCCTTTCCTTGTTCACCGGTATAATACTCTGGAATATCGACATTATGTGAGTAGAGTTCCAAACTAAATGTCGAAGTATCTCTTTTGGGATTACAGGCACTATCGATTTCGGGGATGTCACCATCCCTAATAACAAGGTCACCACGGTCGTTGGCAAAGGTAAACTGGACCGAACGCTCTTTTAAGGCGCCAAAATCGCTAATGGCCTGTAGATGTTCGTAAATTCCGCGTTTATTGCGAAGCTTATGGTACTCGGGACTAAAGAGTTCCGACAGGGCGTTGCTAAATTTGGCATGTACCCGTTTATCTTTTTTTAAAAAGGGGGATAAGGCGGCCCCGTCCCAAAAATCCTTGTCCACTCCATAGTACTTAACTTTGGTCTCAATAAATTTTTCATATTCCTCTTCCCAAAGGTTTTGCGGCTGGTGTACTCCAAGAAATATCAGGTTTAGCGGAATCTCGTCCCAGCCCAGTTCTTTGGCGTATTTCATGGCTCCCAGTGCAAAACCTACTCCCGGGGCGTTTCCTTGGCTGTGCATGACTATGGTGAGAGGTTTATAGGCGGGGGAATAGCTTTCGATGTACGTAACTTTTTCCTTGGTCTCGTCGACCTCTTTCTTGGAGATTATGCCCCATTGGTAATTTGCCCAATGATACCCTTGGGCGATGCCGTGGTCAAGACGGTGTGCGGCATTGGATCCCAAACCGTGCGATCCGTTTAGAAAATGCTGGTTACTGCCCGCATTGAAATGGTCGGCGTAGGTCTGGGAGCCCATAAATTTATTCGAAAATAAATTCCAATAGCCCCAGAATAATTCTTTCGTCTCTTTTTGGGTCAACAAGGATATCGGTTTGGCTTCTACGGGAATATCGATGGATTTCGACCCATCTTTGATTCTTGGTATCTTTACGTCGATATTGGGTAAAAAGGGAACTAACGGCGACATGGTCATGGGAAAGTTAAGCTGCGCATCCTCAAATTCAATTGTTGGATAGTGAACGGTAAACGCTTTGTCAATTCGGTCGGCCTCTATTTCATCACAGGTCATGTTGTCGGTTTCCTCATTTTCCCTTGATAATTGCAGATCCTGTGGGTTAGTTTTGTCATTCTCGTCAGCATTTAGACCTCTGTATCTTAAAGATTCATGCCCATCGGTGTCATTGTCGAACAGCGCGTTCATTACGCCACCCAAAGAGGAACTAAAGTATCCATTGGCAAAGATAATTTCCCCTTTCAGTTCGGCATATTTTTCGTCGAGTTCGCTTTCTTTTTTTCCGCTACCCACCAATTTCTGACCGACATCCTTTATAGTAACGAGACCCCCCTTCTCACAGGGCACCTTCGAATTCGCCATTAAAAAGGTCTTGTCGCCCATGGTGGAGCCCTTGCTCGTTTGTTGCCATTCTTTGAACACCGGAGAACAGGGTGGGTTGGGCGAAGAACAGGTACAGGAGCCAAAAAATGGGGGTTTCGGTATCTTATCTTCGCATGTAGCTTTTAACTTACCGCCGATTTTCACCTTTTGTTGAGAGGTTACAATCATCTCCCCAGGTGTCGTACCCAAGGTACATTCCAGTATTGCGCCTTCTACAACGTAGTCTCTTCTTGCCATGGTTTTTTAAAGGTTAAGTTTTTTATAGGGATTTAGTTTTCTGTAATTAGCCTAATCGCCATAATCGACCGCATCCTTGCTTTGTAGTGTTAACTTCCCGGTGCTATCGATCAACATCTCACCTCGTGTGGTCGTTAATAGGCTTTCGCCCGAAACCTGTTCCAGTCTTTTGCCGATATTGATTTCTTTATCGTCAAAAACTCTTTCAGTACTGTTTTTTGTATCCAGCTCATAGGTTTTCTTGATGGATTCCTTCTTGTTTCCTCCAATCTCAACATCCATATCCTCCTGCACATTAAAACGAACATTCTTCGCATTGAATTCCATATTGCCCAACGCTGTAAAGACCATTTTACCTTCGGAGGTTTTAATATGGATGCTATTGTTGTTTTTGTCCTTAATAGTTATCATCTCGCCGCCTTCCGTATCGTTCAGCTCTATGGTGTGCCCGCTCCTTGTCCGTATCGCCTTGATATTGTTCTGCCCATCCGCAAACCCGCTCTTAGCGGAAGCGTTGAAACCGCCGCCGATCACGTACGGTTTTTCCGGGTTGCCCCCCTCGAAGCCGACCAGAACCTCCTCGCCCTTTTCGGGCACGAAGTAAAAGCCCCTACCGCTTCCGGCGTAGGGGGTCGATGTCTTTATCCACGGGGTGGACTGCGAAATCTCCAGCTGCCACGGGAATTGTACCTTGACACGGCCCAGTCCTTCGGGGTCCGCGTTGTCGAGTACCAGCCCGCGCTGGTCGGCGCAGTTGGGGGCCAAGAAACCGTTGGAATACGGAGGATGGTCGGTATCCGCCGGCACGGCCTCGAAACGGTTTTGGTAATGGCCGCTGTGGTCGAAGCTGTGAACGATTTTTGTAATGTCGTAGTTGCCGAAAGTGTGTTTTTCGGTGGCGTCGGTAAAATTGAAGCCTTCAAGAGCGAGTATATCGGCGACCCGGAGATTTACGAGCTCGGAAATCCCCGTGGCGGCCACCATGCCGGCCGCCGCCGCCAGCACGCTTACTTTGGTGGCCCTGTCCATACCCATCTGCCGGCTGTACTCGTGTTGGCCAACGGTGTAGTCGTAGTTCCCTTTTTTGTCAAAGACGAAATCTGATTCCTCCTTTACCTGGCCGAAATAGGGGTGGCCCGAATTCGCCCCGAACGATGACGATGGGGTCTGCAGTAGCTCGTCGCCCATCCAGTCGTGGCCGCTGACCCCGAAGCGCTGTTCGCGCAGGTTCGTGGAGAGGTTTAAAGCCGTTACTTCGACGCCGTAGGTGCCGGCTATCTGTTTGCTGCCGCTGCGACCGATGCAGTAGTCCTGTCCGTTATGGTAGAACCAAAGACCGTATTTCCGGCAGAGCCTTTGCAGGAATGATAGGTCGCTCTCGTTATACTGAACAGTATAGGGCAGGGCGATGTCGGTACCTTCGCCCATAATAGCTTTCAATATTTCCTTGGAATGCCCCTTGAGCGTATCGGAGGCCACATGAGAAAGAGGCGTGCCCTGTTCATAGCTTAGGCATTGTACCGAATTTGCCAGAAGTACGGATGGCCCGTGGCCGGAAACGACAATCGTGCCGGCTGCGGCGGCTCCCTTCTGCAAGTCTACAGAGGTGATTAGCCCGGTATACTCCATGGCACCGTTGTCGAGCCCGATATACATACGCTTGCCTATAAATCCGATGGCGTTGTCCATCAGCGTGCCGGCATAGGTCTCGGTGGCGTTGGCGGGAAAGGAGATGCTGAAGACGCTGTGCCCTCCAACGGATTGTTCAACGGTGGCGCTATAGCCGTGCTTGGTAAGGAAATCCTTGCCGTTCAAAATGAGCTTGGGGATAATAATTTTTGACATGGGGATTGTAGGTTAAATAGAGTTGCTGGCTGTAGATTACAGGTTTGGGATTGTAATTTGGATTTTACAAGCCTTAAAAACCCAACGCTTAAATGTGGTAGTTTGGTATACCTAGAAGTTGGATGGAAGGTTTTTTCGTTCAAAAACCCAAAATCGGAAAAGGGACAATGAATTCCTAACCCCAAATGATAAAAGGGTTTTGTATATGCCGACAGAGAAATGGGGCCGTAGAAAGCGGGAATTTCATATCGAAGCACCCTAGGGCACCAAAAACTTGCCATCCCATTCCCCATCCTCCTTGGAAAAGAGTATGCGCAAATGGTTCGGCCGTTTCAATTTGAGATACTCGATTTTAAAAGGATCGATTTCTACAATGGCGAAATAATTCTTATCCTCCAGATAGTGCACGGTATCAGGGTTCGAAATGGGGCTTCCGGGGGCTGAGGTAGTGGTATAATCTTTTCTGCTCGCCGGCTGTACCCCGCTCCAATATTTTTTCAGTTGCTCGACGTCAGAGACTAGTGTTGCCCTGCCCTCGATTCTCAACTGTACTAATTTTTGGGGATGGTAGCACAAAAGGCTTACGCTATTGTTTTCTTTGATATGGCTGATTTTTTTGGAACGCCTATCCGTATAAAAAACTAATTTTAAATCTTCGGAAACCTGTCTCAACACTATGGTGCGCAATCTTGCAGTAGTACCTAGCCCCACTGTGCCCAAGGTACAATACCGAAAAGGGTGGCCTTTTTTAGAGGTTCCTTTTTTCAGTTCATCTTCTATTTCTTGAAAGAAAGCGTCGGTCATTGTTCGCATATGATTTATATAAAGATACAGAAAATAAGTCCACATGCTGAACGGATTAGATACAAGATCAATCGCGTCGCAATTGTTGATACCCCTCCCTATTTATTCGGCCACACCTATGAACTTTTGGCAATTAATCTTGTCGAAATAGTAAGGCTTAAACTTTTTTCTAAAATGAGGTAGGGTAATCCAGAAGTAGGTTGTTATATATAAAAATTGCCGTGAAAAAGTTTCAATAAGTTATGTGTTTAGGTTGGTTTTTTGATTTTGATTGAAAGTCCGGGTTTGGTAGCCCGGACTTTTGTATTTTAAGGATTTACCGCTACATCGATCCCTATTACTTTCTCCGTAATCTGTCACACTACAAAAATTCCGATTGTACCTTCTTCTTCCATCGTATGACGTGCAATACGATTGATTGTCTCCCATAAGCTCTCCTTCTTCGATAGTATGGATAAACTTATTTCGCCTCGTATTATTATTGCCTTCCAACAAGGGACATTGCAATCAAGAACTACTGGCCAAAGATCGGTGTTCATGAATAGACAACCATTTTTGGATATAGTGGGATACTTCGGAAGGGATTTAGCACTTTTATATTCTTGGAATAGTATTGAATCCATACTACTAATGTGCACTAAAACGGACATATTTAACGAATTTTAACACTTTGTAGGAATCGATTTAAAAAACTAAAGACCAGTATTATAAATGTGTTCAATTGCAGTATTGGTTATAATATCTAAAAATTTTGAATTTTACTACAGAAACAGAGTTTATCCGAGTTCATTTTTGACTTCAATCAGGTATGTTGGGAAAATTTTCCACCCCTGCATCTGCTCCTAATCTTGACATCTTCTTTTTTCTACTTTGTATCTTCCCTATGCTTTTTTTACAATGTTGTTAAAAACCTGATCATAAATATGCGCAAACACGCTTCCGGAAAATCCGTAATTCCCTATTTTTGCGCATGCTAAACAACGTCCTAATTCTTGACTTCGGTTCCCAGTACACCCAGCTTATCGCCCGGCGCGTACGCGAACTGAATATTTTCTGTGAGATAAAGCCCTATAACAAGCTGCCCGAAGACCTTTCAGGCTACAAAGCGGTCATTCTATCGGGTTCCCCTTTTTCGGTGCGTGCCGATGATGCCCCGCATCCAGATCTTTCAAATATCAAAGGAAAAAAGCCATTGCTTGCCGTATGCTACGGTGCTCAATATCTCGTTCACTTCAACGGCGGCAGCGTCGAAAAATCGAATACGAGGGAATATGGGCGGGCCAATCTATCTTATATAAAATCTGACGAACCCTTTTTTAAATCCATTTCCGAAGGTAGCCAAGTGTGGATGAGCCATAGCGATACCATAAAAACGCTACCGGAAAATGCGACGATTCTGGCCAGTACCCATGATGTAGAATATGCTTCCTATAAAATTGAAGGTGAGGATACTTATGGTATTCAATTTCATCCAGAGGTTTATCATACAAAGGACGGTAAAAAGCTGCTCGAAAACTTCTTGGTTACCATCGCTGGACTCGAACAAACTTGGACACCGGATGCTTTTGTAGACGTGACGGTTGCCGAACTGAAACAGAAAATAGGTACGGATAAGGTAATTCTAGGCTTATCCGGCGGAGTGGATTCCACCGTGGCTGCCGTGCTTTTGCATAAGGCCATCGGTAAACACTTGCACTGTATTTTTGTCAACAACGGATTATTGCGCAAAAACGAGTTTGAAGAAGTACTTGACCAATATGAGCATATGGGTCTTAATGTCAAAGGTGTGGATGCTTCGGCACGTTTTTTGGATGCGTTGGAAGGCGAAAGTGATCCTGAAAAGAAACGCAAAAGTATCGGTCGGGTCTTTATTGAGGTTTTTGACGATGAGGCACATCTTGTGGAAGATGCGAAATGGTTGGCGCAGGGTACCATTTATCCTGATGTTATCGAATCCGTTTCCGTTACCGGCGGTCCATCGGCAACGATTAAAAGCCATCATAATGTCGGCGGATTGCCCGATTTTATGAAATTAAAGGTCGTAGAGCCACTGAAAATGCTTTTTAAGGATGAGGTGCGTAGGGTAGGAAAAAGCATGGCCATAGGCGACGAACGTCTGGGAAGACATCCGTTTCCGGGACCGGGTCTGGCCATTCGCATCCTTGGCGATATTACCCGCGAAAAGGTGGCCATTCTCCAGGAAGTCGACCATATATTTATCAAAGGTTTACGCGATTGGGGACTTTATGACAAGGTTTGGCAGGCCGGGGCCATGCTTTTGCCCGTAAATAGTGTAGGGGTGATGGGCGATGAGCGAACGTATGAAAAATGCGTAGCTTTGCGTGCTGTAGAGAGTACCGACGGTATGACGGCCGATTGGGTCAATCTGCCCTATGAATTTTTGCAGAAGGTATCTAACGATATTATCAATAAAGTGCCGGGTGTGAATAGGGTAGTTTACGATATTAGCTCGAAACCACCGGCGACGATAGAATGGGAGTGATACACCTAGCAAAATTATCTTTTTAACACAATAATTAACGATTGGATTCAATGAACCGATTTTTTAGAAATATACTCGTCTTTTCGCTGTTGACCATTGCGTTGGCAAGCTGTAAGGCGCAGAAATTTACGACACACGCCGTAAAGAAAGGGGAGACCTTGACCGGTCTTTCAAAACAGTATAGGGTAGACACTGCTACCATTTTGAGATATAATAAAGAAATTAAACAGGGTGATGAATTAAAGGCCAACACTATTTTGGTCATACCTAGAGGGGAGAAAACACCCACGGCAACCCGGCCTAGCACATCTGACCAATCGAAGGATTCCGTAATCCAAGGCGATGAACCTATAGGTTTTACCTCACATCGGGTTAGAAAAAGGGAGACCTTGTACGGTATCGCCCAACGTTTTCGTATCACCGAAGACGAAATCAAAAAATACAATCCCGAATTATATTCTGCCCAGTTGAATAAGGGTATGACCTTGAAAATTCCGCAGTACCGCAGAACAAAAGCCGAACAGGCCGCCGGTAGCGATGAAGATTTGGAAACGTATACCGTGGCTCCCAAGGAGACTCGATGGAGTATCGCCAATAAATTCGGTATTACTATTGACAGTATGTTGGTTTTGAATCCCGAGCTTTCAAAAGCCACCGACTATCTGGCGGTAGGGCAGGAGTTGAAAATGCCCAGACCAGCGGGAAGTACTGTTGAAAACCAAAAAACACAGCTTTACCTGTCGTATACCGTTCCCCCGAAAATGAATTTTTATCAACTGGAGCAAAAATTTGGAGTGAAGTCCGATGAGATTGTCAGGTTGAATCCCGAGATAACAGAAAAGGGCGGTCTAAAAGAGAACATGGTCATCCGTATTCCCCAAGTAACGTTGGATGCGGGGGAAGTCAATACCGATAATTACAATTTTTATGAGGTGAAGCCGAAGCAGACGGTATTTTCATTGACCCGTAAACTGGGCCTTACCTATAAAGATCTGCTGGAACTGAATCCCGATTTGAGCGATGGTCTTAAAGCGGGCATGGTCTTGAAATTGCCCAAAGATCAAAAAGGAGATTTTGATGTACGTAACGCATTGGTTCTAGATAAAATCAATTTGTTGGACAGTATCGATGTGAAGAACGTCCCGAAAGTGGTGTTTATGTTCCCTTTTCGGATAGACAAGCTTGATTTGGCAAACAAGGAAGAGGTGACCGATATTATTGAGGATAGAAACAGTCTTAAATTCAGTCTGGGCCTATATTCCGGGGCTTTGATTGCCCTTGATTCCATAGCCGACCTAGGCATATCGGTCGACGTAGATAGTTATGATAATCAGTTAAGTCTCGCTAGAACCAAAGAAATTTTGCAAAAGGAAAATCTCAATACGGTCAGTGCCATTATCGGCCCTCTTGATTTGGCTTCCCTAAAGGAAACCGCGGTCCGGGCGAAAGGTTCGCAAGTGCCAGTTATAGCACCTATACCTGCAGAAAGTGATCTTAGCCTGTCGAATGTGTTTTATTCGTATACCCCGAATACGGTGCTTCGGGCCCGCATGCTCGATTTTGCCGAAGAAAAGTACGAAGGCCAGAACGTGGTCGTCATCGCCGATTCCATTCACGTTGTGGCGAGAGATTCCATTCTGTCCAGATTTCCCGATGCCAAAGTTGCCGAGGTCATCGAAGAAGAGAAAAACATCGGTATCGATATCGAGAAATTTAAAATGCTACTTTCCGATGAATTGGAAAACTGGGTATTTGTAGAGACCGATAACTTTAAGCTGGTGGCCAGTGTAAGCTCTATCCTGAATTCTTTTCAGAATACCCTTTTGGATATCGAGCAACCGGAACGTGAAAAACTGAAGCTACGAATGTTTACCACAAACAAGACTTCCGCCTTTGAGAACGATGTCATTTCGAGTACGCATCTTTCGAATCTGAGTTTTACCTATCCTTCGGTGTACAGAATACCTGAGAGCAGTGCCTTTTCACGGCGCTACGAAAAACGCTTTGGTAGTTTGCCCGATCGTTATGCCGTAAGGGGTTTCGATATAACCTATGATCTGTTGCTGAAACTGGCGTATAAAAATAACTTGATGGAGGTTTCGAAATATATCGGCGAGACCGAGTACGCGGGCACTAAATTCGATTATGAAAAAGATCCCGTCAAGGGCTATTTTAACCAAGCTTCGTATATTATGACCTTTGAGGATTTGCGGATCAAGCAGGTACAGTGATTAGATTTTGATATGACTTCAAAAATTACCTACAACGGCGAATTGCGGACTACCTGCGAACATATTCGTTCAGGAAATACCTTTATGACAGATGCCCCGTTGGATAACAACGGATTGGGGCAGGCATTTTCCCCGACCGATACCGTGGCCACGGGATTCGGAAGTTGCATGATTACCGTTATGGGTATAAAGGCTAAAAGCTTGCATATAGATTTGACGGACGCCACCGTAGAAATCACCAAACATATGGCTTCCGGCCCTAGAAGGATAGCCAAAATAGAAGCGAAGCTAAATTTACCCGCCGATGTTTCGGATAAGCACCGCAAAATCTTGGAAAACACGGCAAATACTTGCTCCGTTCACTACAGTTTACATCCCGATATCGAAAAGGTAATTACGTTTTCTTGGGAGCGTTGAGATTTTATTTGTCCATATTTTTCCTCTGTATAATAGGATTTGTTTTTTCACAGGAGGAGACTATCCCTTGGAACGCGGACCGCAAACTACAATGGTCCGATTTTAAGGGAAGCTATTTCAAGACCGAGTGGGCGGCGGCTACCACGGCAACCGGTATTAGTTATGCTTTTACGGCAAATGAGCAAAACGGACAGCAATTTTTGGGGATCGAGGTGAAGTGCGTATTCTTTCCTCAAAAATCATGGTACCGTCCCGAAATTTGCGACTCCATAATCTTAAGTCACGAGCGATTGCACTTCGATATCGCGGAACTGCATGCCCGTAAATTCCGTAAGCGCTTGGCAGAATTCCGATTCACCGATAATGTCAAGGAAGAAGTGAGGGATATCTACAAACAAATACTCAAAGAACTCCTTATTTTCCAAAACAAATACGATCGGGAGACCGATTTTTCAAAAGATTTGCAGCGTCAATTATTATGGAATCGAAGCATCGCCGAGGAGTTGGTCGTCGAACCATAAAAAGGAAGTCCCAAACCCCTTTGGAACCTTCCCAAGATTTGAATAGTTAAGCTCCTTAATGTAGGAAGCCGGGAAGAAATCACAAAAAAAAAGCCGTCTCGTTTGGTTAAGGGACGGCTTCTCGAAATTTTGAGAATTGAATGTGCAGTTTCCTAGAATCTAAAGGCTACACCAAGGGATAAAATGGATACCCCGTAACCAGCTTCGGCAAAAACTCCGAATTGTTCTGTAAAGTACCAACGGCCGCCTACAAAAACGGTAGCACTTGGTCTACTGTCCAGACCGCCAGAATAACCACTATCGATCGAAGCGATATTGTACGAAAGCATTGCTCCGCCGTAGACATCTAGGTTTTCGACATCAAGATCGATATAATGAAAAGCTCCACGTACCCCAATAATCGTATAGTTGTAATCATAGGTTGCACCGCCAAATCCACGATTCGATGTGTATGATTTATAGCCGAGATAGCCTCCAAGACTCACAATGCCAAAGTCTCCCGTTTCCCAAATTCCCCTTTCATAACTTGCATTCAGACCTATACTTTGAGAGGAATTACCCAAACCGCCATAATAAAAATTACCTCCAATACCGATACCGGCATTGATGACGTTTGTGCCCTTACTAAATTCTTGGGCGGAGATTGATTGTACTGTCAAGAGAGCGATAGCCGTAAGTGCTAAATAACTGATTGCTTTTTTCATTTTTCTTGATTTTGATGTTAAGATGATTCAATAGGTATTGATTGTTTACTGGTTCTGTGTCTTTTTTGCATCTGAGGGGTAAGGGGTAAAAAGTTTCAGCCTCTTACACATCACATATTGCAACCCCCTGCTTTAAGGCTGCAATCTTATCATCCCAAGACGGAACGAACTCTTGAGCCACATGGCCTTCGTACCCTGTAGCTAGTATCGCCTTCATGATAGCCGGGTAAAAAAGTTCCTGGGTCTCGTCGATTTCGTGGCGGCCGGGGTTGCCTCCTGTATGGTAATGTCCAAAATAAGGATGGTAGTCCTGAATAGTGCGGATGACATCACCTTCCATGATCTGCATGTGGTAAATATCGTAGAGCAATTTGAAATTTTCCGAGCCTAACTGCTTACAGAGCTCAACGCCCCATAGGCTGTGATCGCACATATAATCTTTATGGTTGACTTTTGAATTGAGCAGCTCCATCTGAATTACCACGCCATATTTTTCTGCCAAGGGTAGTATTTGTTCTAGGCCGTCAACGCAGTTTTGAAGCCCGACCTTATCGTCCATACCATTGCGATTTCCGCTAAAGGTGATGAGGTTGGTAAAGCCAGCTTCGGCCACTTTGGGTATAACATCGGTAAAGCTTTCGATCAATTCGGTATGTAATTTAGGGTCGTTCCATCCCTTTTCGATGCCAAGTCCGGCACCCCAGCACATTGCGGCATGAACACCGTGTTTTTTCAATAGCGGCCAATCTTCCGGACCGACCAAATCGATGGCCGTAACGCCAAGGTCTTTCAGGTTTCCCAAAAATTCATCTAAGGGTATGGGGTTGTAGCACCAAAAGCAGGCACTGTGGTTGATATTGTTCTTGAGTTCCAAGGGTTTGTTCTCTTTGGATGCCATGGCGTTTCCTGTCTGGGCGGCCAATACTCCGACCGATGCGGCGGCGGATGTGCCTATAAAAGTTCTTCGTTTCATTGTAAGTAGTTTGCTGTTTTTGTTTTCCCCTTTACCTAAAAGTAGGTTAAATATAGTATTTTTACTTTACAAATGGATGTTACTCCCGATAAAGAAAAGCTCATCGAACTGGCCCACTACCGTATGCCCTTTGGAAGATTCAAGGACAGATATTTGGTAGACCTTCCAGAGGCCTATCTGATTTGGTTCAAGCAAAAAGGCTTTCCGGATGGTAAACTGGGAAAGCTGATGGCCTCCATCCTAGAAATCAAGGTAAACGGACTGGAACCGCTCATCCATAAAATTCAAAAAGATTTTCCAAGGCGGTTACGTTGATTTCTCCCTGCCTTTTGTACTTTTGCCTCCCGTACAACGAAGCCACCATGTCAGACACAAAATACATTTTCGTTACGGGAGGAGTAACTTCATCCTTAGGAAAAGGGATTATTGCCGCCTCACTTGCCAAACTGTTGCAGGCAAGGGGATACAAGACCACGATACAGAAATTAGATCCTTATATCAACGTAGACCCGGGCACGTTGAACCCATATGAGCATGGAGAATGTTATGTGACCGATGATGGCGCGGAGACCGATCTCGATTTGGGCCATTATGAACGTTTCTTGAACGTGCGTACTTCGCAGGCGAACAATGTTACCACCGGCAGAATTTATCAAAGTGTTATCGAAAAAGAACGGCGCGGCGAGTTTTTGGGAAAGACGGTGCAAGTCGTTCCCCACATCACGAATGAAATTAAACACCGAGTTCAATTGCTGGGCAATAGCGGCGAGTACGATATGGTTATCACCGAAATCGGTGGTACCGTCGGCGATATCGAGTCATTGCCCTATATAGAGGCCGTGCGCCAGTTGTTGTGGGAATTGGGCGACAATAATGGTATCGTCATACACCTTACTTTGGTCCCCTATCTTTCCGCAGCCGGGGAATTGAAGACAAAACCAACACAGCATTCAGTAAAGACGCTTATGGAGAGCGGTATCAAGGCCGATATCCTGGTCTGCCGCACGGAACATGAAATTCCCGATGATCTGAAGGATAAATTGGCGCTTTTCTGCAACGTGAAACGTGAGGCGGTCATACAGTCGATCGATGCATCAACCATCTACGACGTACCAATCTTGATGCAAGAGGAAGGTTTGGATACCGTAGTGCTTAAAAAACTGGGACTCCCGAACAACACCGAACCGGATCTTACCCAATGGAACGAATTCCTGAACAGGCATAAAAATCCGAAGCACGAGATTACTATCGGACTTATCGGGAAGTATGTGGAGTTACAGGATTCCTATAAATCCATTTTAGAATCCCTGATCCATGCCGGGGCGGCCAACGAGGTGCGGGTAAATATCCGTTCGATTCATTCCGAACATCTTTCGGAAAAGAACTTGGTTAAAAAATTAGATTTGCTCGATGGGGTACTTGTCGCTCCCGGATTCGGAAAACGGGGTATCATTGGCAAGATCAGGGCCGTACAATACGCCCGTGAAAACGGTATTCCCTTTTTGGGTATTTGCCTGGGGATGCAAATGGCGGTCATCGAATATGCCCGCAATGTATTGGGATTAAAAGATGCCAATTCCACTGAAATGGATGCCAGCACCTCAGATCCGGTAATAAGTTTGATGGAAGAGCAAAAGAATGTTGTCAACAAAGGCGGCACTATGCGTTTAGGGGCCTGGGACTGTGAGCTGGCCGAAAATAGCATTGTGCGAAAAGTCTATAACGACGTAAGTTCCATTTCGGAAAGACATCGCCACCGTTATGAGTTCAATAATGCGTATAAAGCACCACTTGAAGAAGCCGGATTGATGGCTTCGGGAATAAATAAGGAAACGGGACTGGTAGAAATTATCGAATTAAAAGATCATCCCTGGTTTATCGGGGTGCAATACCATCCTGAATATAAGAGCACGGTGGCTAATCCGCATCCGCTTTTTGTCGGATTCGTAAAGGCGGCCTTGACCCAAAAATTGAAGCGAACTAGTGCCAGTTTGACATAAGTTCGAGAATTGGACATATATTTGTTAATTGGAATAATTATACCTGTCGGGCTTATGTTAGCTGGCAAAGTCGTACAGTTTGAATATTCGTACTATTTAATTGGAACGAAAACCTGACGGGTCTAGCCGACCAGGCCAAAGCCAAATTAAAATTTTACATGGAAGAGAAAAAAGTAGATATAAATTCTATTATCGGTTTTGTGCTGATATTCGGTATCCTCATTTTTATGTTTTATCAAAACCGGCCCACACCGGAAGAGGTCAAGGCGGAAAAGGCGAAACAAGAACAAATGGCGGAAGAAGCCGAACCGCAGGTAACCGAAGAAAAAGCAACTCCAGAACCCGCACAGATCAATCTTCAAGATTCGACCGCCGTAGCCGATTATAAGAGCAAGATCGGAGCCTTCGGTTTTACGCAAGCCTCGGATGAGACGAGCAAGCTGCAGAATGATTTGGTCTACTTGGAAATCAGCAACAAGGGCGGCCAGATTATCGAGGCGCGCATGAAGCAGTACCATACGTATGATTCCATACCCGTATACCTTATTAGGGATGGCAATGCTTCGTTCGGGTTGCATTTTACAACTTCCGATAATCGTGTGCTAAATACCGAAGACCTTTATTTTGAGCCCTCATTAAGCGAAAGCAATGGTAATCAAGTCCTTACTATGAAGGCCAAAGCGGGTCCAGATAAATTCTTGGAATACCGCTACGAAATGAAACCGGATGATTATCTGGTCGATTTCACCGTGCGCTCTCAAGGCCTGAACGGCGTAGTCAATAGCAGCCAGCCTATAACTTTGAACTGGAAATTAAAAGGTATCCGACATTCGAAGAGTGTAAAATATGAGAACAGGTACACCGAACTTACTTATAACAATGAAGGCGGGGATATCGATTATTTATCGATCAGTAGCGATGATGATGAGAAGGGCCAAGACGTCAAATGGGTATCTTTTAGACAACACTTTTTTAGTTCGATATTGGCCGACAAGAGTAATTTTAAAAGTGCCGATCTTACCTCTACAAACTTGGTGGAAGAAGAAACCCATACCCAAGCCTTCACCAAAGAATTTGGTGCATCGATTCCCTTGACGATGGATGGCGGGGAGCTTTCGCAAAACATGTATTGGTTTTATGGTCCTACCGATATCGATGTTTTATCAAAATATGGGGAATTGGGTCTTGACGATTCCATTCCCTTCGGGTGGGGTATCTTCGGATGGATCAACCGCTATGTCTTTACTCCCTTTTATTCCTTCTTAAGTTCGTTTCTGCCTTTTGGAATTGCCATTGTCATCATGACCATTTTGGTGCGACTGGCCATGTCCCCCGTTACTTATAAGTCTTATCTATCACAGGCCAAGATGAAGGTGCTGAAACCGGAAATCACCGAGCTGGGGGAGAAGTATAAGGACAATGCCATGAAAAAGCAGCAAGAGACCATGAAGCTGTACGGTAAGGCGGGGGTCAGTCCCATGAGTGGATGTGTACCGGCCTTATTGCAGATGCCGATATTCTATGCGCTGTTCATGTTCTTCCCGACCTCGTTTGCGCTGCGTCAAAAACCCTTCTTATGGGCCGATGACCTTTCCTCTTACGATGTGGTCGCTAATTTGCCTTTCGAGATTCCGTTCTATGGAGATCACGTGAGTCTTTTCCCGATTTTGGCGTCTATAGCTATTTTCTTTTACATGATGATGACCACAGGGCAGAATATGCCCACACAGCCGGGCATGCCGAACATGAAGTTTATCATGTACCTGATGCCTTTGATGATGCTGTTCTTTTTCAACAACTATGCTAGTGGCCTAAGTTTGTACTATTTTGTGTCAAATTTGATTACCATAGGTATCATGTTGGTCATTAAGAACTTTATTCTCGATAACGACCGGATCCATGCCCAGATCCAGGAGAACAAGAAGAAACCAAAAAAGGAAAACAAGTTCCAACGCAAAATGCGCGAGATGATGGAGCAGGCCGAGGAGCAGAAAAAAGTTGGAAAGCGATAGAAAAAAACCATTGCTATTTAGTGGCCGGGTTTTCAAACATCTGGATAGCGTAGTGCAGAAAACAAAAGACCCCAACATTCCTGTCAGGGTCTCAAGCATCAGGTTAGGGTTACCCAAGAGCATTAGACAAATGAGCCCGACATTCCCGTTAGAGTCTCACACATAAGGTTAAGGTTATCCAGTGCATTAGACAAATGAGCCCGACATTCCTGTAAGGGTCTCAAATATGAAGTTAGAGTCAGCCTAATGCATTAAGAAAAAGACCCCGACATTCCTGTCAGGGTCTCAAGCATCAAGTTAGATTGGTTTGGTAAGATTTGGGAGGGTAAAGATGCGGGTTACGTCCCATTTAAAAAAATGGAAGTTGTCAAGCTCCTGTTCTTGTATGCCAAGGATGGCAATTTTGATGTTTGAATTTTCTATAAGTAAACTACCACGATGGTTCAATAAAATAACTTTCCTAGAATAGGTCTAGAAAGGTTTCATTAAATTGGAAGAGTCATCCCATTAATTAATGTGAAGGCGGATTCAAAATAGTCAACACTTCTTGTTGCAGTAATACCTTATCGATAACATGAACGATACCATTGCTGGCTTCTGCATCGGCTTGCAAGACTTGAGCATCATTTTCTGTTACATCTGACCTCAAAATCCTATATGCTCGGTTCCAAAGGATGCCTCTAAGAGTTCATAATAAATAGCTTTAGATAAAAGTTTAATAAATGATTTACTAATCAAAAAACCAGACTTATTTAAAATCATCCATTATTTTAACAATTCGGTTTGGTTGATGGTAAAATATATGCTTAGTAGTTAAGGCAACTGACAATTTATTATACAAGTAATCTGTTTAACATTAGGTTCATAATATAAAACAAAAAATGTTTTGGAGGAAGCATTTAAATTTTATACTAATTTTAAAAATCAGTAAAATGAATTGATAGCTAAATGGATGTAATAGTATTTATAAAAAATAAAAAAGCCGCTAACAAATAGCGGCTTTATGATATTAAGTATGAATAATGCTAGTTATCCAAGTTGGGAATCATCATTTTGTCAATCGCATGAACAACACCGTTCATGGCCTGGACATCGGTTACGATTATATTGATATCACTGTTTCCAGCTCCATCGGTAATACTAAAACCGTCACCAGCTGCAGTAAAGGTCAAGACATCGCCTTCCAAGGTAGCCGGTGAGATCAAGCCATCGGTCAGGTCTCCGGCAACGATATTGTTTCCACCAATTACATGATGTTGCAATATTGCGGTAAGTGTCTCGCCGGTAGGCACTTCGGCCAATGCTTCGAATGCGCTGTTGACCGGTGCGAATACGGTGAAGGGCGCAGGGTCTGTACCGGTCGGGGTACTAAGAACACTTACAAAATCGGGTTGTCCCTCTGCGGTCAAAGCACCAATAAGGGAGGAAAAGTTTTCCGTGTCAGCTGTGGCAAACGTCACTACGGTAGGTAAATCGATAACTGTATCTACCGCATGTATGATACCATTGGTAGCCACTATGTCCGGTATGGCTACCGTGCTGATACCGTTTAGCTTTACTCCGTCGTCGGTATTGATATAAATACTCAATGCATCTCCGTCGACATTCATAGCAGCCGTTTTGGCGTATGAATTCGAAAGATCTGAGGCAACCAATGCACTCCCGGCAATTACATGATTCGCAAGTATCATATTGATGTCATTACCGTTAAGGTTCTCAAACGCAGTGAAAGCGTCGTTGACCGGTGCAAATACGGTAAACTTTTGGTCTGTTGAACTCAAAAGGTCTGTGAAGGTAGTATTGCCATCTGCTGTAAGGGCACCCACTAAACTGGTTAACGCACCGTTGTAGATCGCATGGTCTACGATATTCGGAAGACCAATAACCTGATCCACGATATGCACAACTCCGTTTGAAGCTGCAACATCTGCAGTGGTCACTGAAACACCGTTAATTTTTACACCATCAGTCGTATCCACATAAAGGCTTAATGCTTTTCCGTCGACTCCGGCAGTGGATGAAGAACTTACATAACCTGTTGCCAAGGTAGAAGAAGTATTTTCCCCTGCAACTACATGATTCAATAACACTTGGGTAAGGACTTCCACGGGTATGTCGTCCAAACTGGCAAAATCATCGTTGGCATCCAAAAATGCCTGAAAGGCTTCATTGGTCGGAGCGAATACCGTAAAAGGACCGTCTCCTTGAAGGGTTTCTACTAAATCGGCTTTTTCTAGGGCCGCTACCAAAGTACTTAAATCTTCAGTCGCTACCGCTGTCTCAACAATACTCATAGCCTCTTCCGTAGGGGGAGTTGGGTCTACCGGATCCGGAATCGTCGGAGGGGTCGCGCCATTATCATCGTCACTACATGAAAAGGCCATAAAAAGAACCAGCGTTAATGCCGATAAGGTTTTAAAATTAAAATTCTTCATATTAAAGGGTTTTAAATTAGTAATTAAGCCGAACAAAATGTGCTGCAATTTTAGTTTAAGGCTAAAGTATGGAAAAAACATAAAAGTCAATTTTGTTTAACGTTAATTAAATTATAATAAACAAAATAAATTGTTTTTGTAGTGGGTGGTTAGCTCTACTACGCTGATAAATCTCTGCGCCATTGAGCGAAATAAAAACTTGCGTCTATCTTGAAATCTGTGCTATTTTAGAGCTTCGGCTACAATAATATCCTTTGATGAATTTCGTATTTTTGCGATTCAATTAGTAAAGGGATGAAAAAAGTGGTCATCGGATTGTCTGGCGGCGTAGATTCAAGCGTGGCGGCGTGCCTTCTTAAGGAGCAAGGTTATGATGTCATCGGCCTTTTTATGAAGAATTGGCACGATGATTCCGTGACAATTTCCGAGGAATGTCCGTGGTTGGAAGACAGCAACGACGCGCTTATTGTCGCCGAAAAACTAGGGATTCCTTTTCAGACGGTCGATTTGAGCGTGGAATATAAGGAGCGTATTGTCGATTATATGTTCGCGGAATATGAAAGGGGGCGCACGCCCAATCCCGATGTGCTCTGCAATCGTGAAATCAAGTTCGATGTCTTCCTTAAAATTGCGTTACAGCTTGGTGCCGATTTTGTGGCGACCGGCCATTACTGTAGAAAGGGTATATTGAAAAATACGGACGGGTCGGAAACCTATCAATTATTGGCGGGGAAGGATACCAATAAAGATCAATCCTATTTTTTATGCCAGCTTTCCCAAGACCAGTTGTCAAAAACGCTTTTTCCCATCGGTGAGCTGACCAAGCCGGAAGTCCGTCGAATTGCGGGGGAGAATGATTTGATAACAGCGGATAAAAAGGATTCCCAAGGCCTTTGTTTTATTGGGAAGGTCAGGTTGCCCGATTTTCTGCAACAAAAACTGAAGTCTAAAAAGGGGGTTATCGTCGAGGTGCCTTCGGATGTTGTCCACTATCAAAGAATTTTGCCGAAATTTAATGGTAAGGCCGACGAATTGGCCTATTTTTCCCAAAAACCGCAATATCAAATTAAGGATGGTAGGATAGTAGGCGAGCATCAAGGCGCCCACTATTTTACGAAAGGCCAGCGCAAGGGATTGGATGTCGGCGGCACCAAAGAACCACTTTTTGTTATCGATACCGATGTGGAAGAAAATGTAATCTACACCGGACAGGGCAAAGCGCACCCGGGACTGTATCGCAGAACGCTCTTCGTAACGGATGATGAGATCCATTGGGTGCGTACGGATCTGGCCTTGAAAGTGGATGCAGCAATGTCCGTCATGGCCCGTATCCGCTATCGCCAGCCTTTGCAAAAAGCAACTTTGTACAAGGTTGACGGAGGATTGTATGTTGATTTTGAAGAGCAGCAATCCGCCATCACCGAAGGGCAGTTTGTTGCTTGGTATGTTGAAGACGAGTTGATCGGGTCGGGCGTGATTTCGTAGCCTACAAACCCTAGAGGAAGGCAAGCCTCGCTCCTGCATAACATTTTATCTTGATGTTCCTTAACTATTTTAATCCTTTTAAAATCCAATAATCCTTTGCAGAATAAAATCACGGAACTTTTTGGTGTGCAATATCCTATTGTTCAAGCGGGTATGGTCTGGGCGAGTGGGTGGCGCTTGGCATCTGCGGTTTCCAATGCCGGGGGATTGGGACTTATCGGGGCAGGTTCCATGTACCCAGAAGTTTTACGCGAACATATAGAAAAATGCCAACAGGCTACGGAATTTCCGTTCGGTGTGAACGTACCTCTTATGTATGCTGATGTGGACAAGCTTATGCATATTATTGTAGAACTCAATGTGAAAATCGTTTTTACCTCCGCCGGGAATCCTAAAAAATATACCTCCTATTTAAAGGAAAAAGGAATTACCGTAGTTCAGGTGGTCAGCAGTGTAAAATTTGCCTTAAAGGCTCAGGAGGCAGATGTCGACGCCATAGTTGCCGAAGGGTTTGAGGCAGGTGGACATAATGGTCGGGACGAGACCACTACCTTGACTTTGATTCCCGCAGTAAAGGAAAAGATTCATGTTCCCCTTATCGCCGCTGGAGGAATCGCAACGGGCCGCGCCATGTTGGCCGCTATGGTATTGGGCGCAGATGGGGTACAAGTCGGCAGCCGGTTCGTAGCTAGCCATGAAGCTTCGTCCCACGACCTCTTCAAACAAAGAGTAGTGGACGCTGGGGAAGGGGATACACATCTGACCCTAAAGGAACTGGCACCCGTGCGTTTGCTAAAGAACAAGTTTTACCAAGATATTCAAAAAGCCTATGCCAATGGAGCGACAAACGAAGAATTGAGCGAACTTTTAGGACGCGCCCGCGCCAAACGCGGTATGTTCGAAGGCGATATGGAAGAAGGCGAGCTGGAAATTGGGCAAGTATCCGCCCTCATCCATGAGATTAAACCTGCCGCGGAAATCGTGGCGGATATGATGGAAGAGTTTGAAAGGGCGAAGGCAGCGGTTTCCAATTTATAAAATGCGAAAACCGCTGATCGCTTAATTCACTTTCAATATGATGACCTGTTGAATAGAGATTCAACTATGAAAACCCCGGAAGTAATTGAGTCTTGTTCATTGAGCTTAACCGAAAATTATTTCTTTCAGACGGCAATTGCTACTCAAATCCAAATTCCTTAATGCCCTCGTGGCTTATTTTTATAGCTTCCAACGGTTTCATACCGTCGAAGGTCCGATCCTGTTCCACCATATAATATTCCATGCCCGATTGTTCTTTTTTATCCAGAATACGGGCGAAATCGATATGGCCTTTTCCTACGGGGGCAAAGCGGCCTTGGTCGTCCATATCCTTTACGTGCCAGATTTTAAAACGTCCGGGGTATTTTTCGAAATAGGCTAGGGGATCGGCGCCCGCTTTGACGACCCAATAGAGATCCATTTGAAAGTTGACATAATCGGGGTTGCAGTTTTCCAAGAGGTAATCGATAGTAACGATGCCATCGGCATCTTTTTTAAATTCAAAATCGTGGTTGTGGTAGAGCAATTGGAGACCCGCTGCACTTGCCTTTTCGCCCAAGGTATCCAAAATTTCCGCTAGATTTTTGGCACCGCCGGCCATACTCATCGTTCGGGTTTTGTCGTCGAATTTGAACAGGCCCATCGGGGGTACCGGTATCACAAAATATTCGAAGCCGGCCGCTTTCACCTCGGCCATCATGGCCTCTGCATTTTCTAAGGTTACACTGCCTTGATGGGTGCTGATGGGCGTAAGCTGTAGTTTTTTCAAGAGAGATTTGAATGCTTTGGGTTTCATGTTGTAGAACTTTCCGTCATCATATCCCGCGGCTTCGATGTTTTTATAGCCTGCATCGGCTACGGCCTTCAAAGTTGCCTTGGCATCGGTACCCATATCGTCGCGTACGGTGTACAGTGCCAGTCCCCCGAATTTCTCTTGGGCGTAGGTGTTGAAACTCGCTAGGGCCAAAAGGACTATAGCAGTGGTTTTAATCCAATTTTTAATTCCAGTTTTCTTCATTACATTAATTTTAATGTTCTCGTTTTAAATTATCCGATAAATCTACGAAAAAGAAGATGACGCAAACCCCAGTTTGCCTAAAGCTTCCCATGAAGTAGTATTTTTCTTGAACCTTAAAACGTTTATCCCTCTTTAAAAATCAAAATCCATGGTTGTTCATAAGAAAAACTACCGCATTCCGATTGGTCTTCTAGTATTTAAAATGGTATTTTATATAGTATCGGCAATCGTTTCCACACCTTCGACCGGCCATTGGTTCATGCGCTAGGGGACGGTGTTGAGTTTTGTTTTAATGGTCGTCCTACTTATTTCAACCAATTTTTAAAACTTTTCCTCCCGTGGCATATCGCCTTCTTGTGAATGTCCTGCCAAATCACGATCCATTTCGTAGAGGCTGTTATTGTCGCTGGTCTCGTTGGAAGCGAGATTGTATTTGTCGATAATTTCGTTTACCAGGCTCTCTTCCTCGATTTGTTCTTTTACGAACCATTGGCCAAAATTGAAGGTGGCCCAATCTTTTTCTTCGTGCGCCAGGTTAACGATTTTATCAATATCCTTGGAGTTGTCCATTTCGGCCTTCAGCACCTTTTGGAGGCAATCGCCGATATTTTTTGGATTTGCGGGTGGAGCCTTGATGGCTTCGATTTGTGTCTCCCCGCCGCGGTCGTTAATGTATTTGAGGATTTTGAACATATGTTCCCGCTCTTCGTGCATATGGCCGTAGAGAAAGGTTGCTATTCCCGAAAAACTATTTACTTCCGCCCAAGAGGCGTAGGAGAGGTACACTTGCGCCTGATAGGCCTCGGTAGTCATCTGGGTGTTCAATAATTTTTCCATTTTATCGGAGATGCGTTTTGATTTCATCTTTTTAATGATTTTTAGTTAATAGTAATAATGTGTAGAAAGATATTGCTTTTTTAGAATACGCTGGTGTTGTATTCCATTGGTTTTTGCTTCAAATCACCATCCTCAACCTAGATTTTTTGCATTTCAACTTTTGACTCTCAAGTCATTTAGACCTTTTGTTTGGAACCGAGAAATTAGGCTTATTTGGCCTAATGGTCTGATTTTTCAGTTGCATAGCCTAAGCTACGGAACTTAAAAATGATAAAATTAGAATGAAAAATGTGAATACCGCAGGTAAAAGTAAAGGTCTAATTGATTTCTCTATTAAAACAATCAGTTCATAGGATTAATGGCCAAACTTTTGAAAAGTTTTGCTTTCGATGTGAAATATTTGTTCTGCATCCTATTCCTTTTCAATTGGGCATCGATAAGTTTGATTTCCCGAGCGTTTACCAAAAACAGGGAACTCTCCCCAAACCTGAATTTTCGTTCTTCCGCTGCCAAAAGGATGTCGTAATTACCGACAATCTCTTCGATAAGGGCCGTTTGCACCTTTAAGCCTTCCAGTTCGTTAAAAAGCTGTTCGATACTATTTTTTATCTGAATTTCAGTATTGTCGAATTCGAACTCCGCATCCCGGATTTTAATTTTTGCTAACTTAAGATCTCCGCGTTCCTTTCTTAAAAATAGGGGCATACTAAAGGTAATTTTGCCCTTATATGCTTGAGTCTCGAAGGAGTTGATGTACTCGGGGGTTTCGGTCAAGAAGTTATATTCAACGTTAATCTTGGGAAGCAGTTTATTGGTTTTGAATTGTTTGTCTACCTCGAGGCCGTTGAGTTTAAAGCGTAACGATTTCAGTTTCGGATGGTTTGCAATGGTAAAAGTGTCTAATGTGTTCCCCTCGATTTTCAAGGTGATATCTATCTCATCTATCAATGTGGTATCGGGTAAGGTACTCGCTTGCAGTTCCATGGGAATGTTGTCGCCCATCCAAAGGAAATTGGATAGTTCAAGCCCGGTCCGCATCAAGTCCAGTTTCGCCTGTTCTAGCTGTAGTTTACGGTCTTGCACCGCGATTTTCGCCTCGACGGTGTCGATAGCGGCGACTTCACCTGCATCGGCACTTGTTTTGACCCCCTCGAACCGTATTTGTGCATTGCCCAGAAAATCGCTAAAAACACGTAGGTCGAGATAGGCTTTCAGCCATTCGAAATAGGCCAACGAGGCGTCGAACAATACTTGGTTAACCCTGATATCGCGATCGGCCAAAGTTTGATCATTGAACAATTTAGCTTGTTTTAAGGTGGCCATCCGTTCGTTCATCCATAGGCCTTCGCCAAGGGATACCGACACCCCGGCACTATACAGCCCGTCTGTAGGTGTTATTTCGGATGGGTTTAGAAATTCCCCGTCATTCTGTTCAAAATTCCCCTTTAGGTCAACGCCATACCAAACGGGTACTTTGAAGGTTGCGTTGAGGCGGTCGTAATATTCCGTGCCCTTGAACGCCTTCCGTCCATAATCGACCTCTATTTTAGGATCAAAGCCTCCTCGTGAGCGCATAAGGTTTGCCTGGGCAGCGTCAATGCCCAGTTCCGCCTGTTTGGCGATGGGGTGATATTGCTTTACATAGCCTATGAACTCGCTGAATTTCAAAACCGGCGTATCCGGGTGCTGTGCAATCGCACCGAAGCCGAGTAGTAAGAAGTAGGCAAGCGAGAATCGTCCCATCATTTTTTATCCCTTGAGGCCGTGTTTTGGGGTTGGTAATAGTTGGGTGGGAAACCGTTCAACTGCCGCCAAAGTTCATACCAAATCGGTACATCTTCCAGTAACGCAATCGTATTGGCCCCCGAACCTACCCGAATATCTTTCGGCCATGGATGGTCTTCGGAATCGGGGGCCAATAGCACCCTGTATTTTCCGTTCTCACTTATAAAATTTTCGATGGCCACTACTATTCCGCCGTAAGTACCGTACGATACGTTCGGCCATCCGCTAAAGACTATAGCAGGCCAACCGTCGAATTGTATCCGTATTTTTTCACCCGTATGCACCAAGGGCAGGTCGATCGGCTCCACAAAAGTTTCCACTGCCATATCGATATTAGCGGGCATGATACCGACTAAACGATCTCCTGCCTTGAAGGTTTCCCCGATTCCGCCCTGAATGGCTTTATTGATGTATCCTTTTTGTGGTGCCCTGACATAATACATTTCTTTCCGCATAGCGTAATTTGTATAGGAATTCTCCAGTTTCGTTACTTGGGCTTCGGAGTCGAATTGGTTGGATTGTGCCGTATACATATCACTTTGGGCTTTTGAGATCTTATCGGTGTATTCGGCTCGAATACGCTGAATTTCTACTTGCGCGTTGAGTATTTCGTTGCGGGCCGCCAGTAGTTTATTTTCCTGTGAAATAAGTTTGGCCTGGGTTTCCTGTAGCTTTAGACGCTTTTCCTCTACATCGGTCATGGCCTTAAGGCCTTCTTGTTGTAGTTGCTCCGTACGTTCATACTGCCGCTCGGCAATTTTGAGATTCGTTTTTGCCGCCTCAAGGTCAATACTGTCGCTCTGTACCTTTAATTTGGATTGTAGGAGTTTATTCTTGGCCTGTTCTGTCTTTAGGACCTGTTCCTCCTGCACAGCCCTGATCTGCTGGTTTAAGGCATTGACCTTGGCTCCGTAGGAGATGACCGACGATTCTTTATTCTTTATTTGTGCGCCGGTACGCTCGACCAGCTTGGGATCGAAATATTCCCCCTTGATTTCGGAAATAAATAGGATAGTATCTCCCTTTTGAACCACATCGCCTTCTTGTACGTACCATTTTTCTATTCTGCCGGGAATGGGCGATTGTATCGTCTGGGGGCGTTGGTCGGGAGACAGGGTCGTAAGAAATCCTCTTCCCCTGATATTCTGGGTCCAAGGAAGAAACAGCACGATAAAGCCAAAAATCGCCGAGCCCAGCAAAAACCGATTGAAATGTTTATAGTGCCGTTGATGAAAGACCATATCCGTCGACTTGAAACCGGTAAGGTGCACGGTTTTGTTCACAGGATTTTTTGAGATGTTCAGCATAGTTTAGTTTTCAGAAATGATTTTACCTCCGGCTATAGTTACGATGCGTTCACAATGGCCCAACCACTTTTGATCATGGCTAACAACCAGTAAGGCCCAAGGATTGTTGGAATCGGTCAGAAACTTGATAATCCGTAATGCCTCCATTTCGTCAAATCGGTGTAGGGGATCCTTCAGGATCAATAGTTTTGGTTTTCGAATGATACTACGGGCCAGAATGATTTTTTTCATCACCGTATGTGGTATCTGCTGACCTTCGGGATATAACATGGTGTGTATGCCGTTTTTCTGCTCCTTGACGAACTGCTGCAAACCGGTCTTTTCCAAGGCCCAATGCAGATCTTTTTGTGTTATACGGGTATCCCCGAAGGTGATATTCTCCAAGAGCGTACCCTCAAAAGGAGTTTCTTCAGTCAGCGACTGGCCTAAAAACGATCGGTAATGGTTCGCATTGATGCCATCCAAAGAAATATCGTTAATAAAGATGGTGCCTTTGGTGGGTTCGATAAGACCTGCGACCAAGCGCAGGAGCGTGGACTTGCCAGAACCGCTGGCACCTAAAATCAACGTATGGCTTCGTGGAGGTATTGTCAGGGATATATCTTGTAAAATTGGGTTTTGCTTTTGAAAACCGAAAGCCACTTTCTCAAGTTCTACCGTAAACTCGGTATTTTCCTCAAAAGGTGTTTCGCCCCCTTGGTTTTCCAGGTCCTTGTCCACGACCTGGCCCAGTTTTTCGAGCGAGGTCAAGAGATCGTAAAATGTATCCAGTCCGCGTATCAGTTTTTCTACGGATGTAATTACCAAAAGGATGATGATCTCGGCGGCGACGAACTGTCCGATATTCATTTCTTGGTTCAGCACCAACAATCCGCCGATCAATAGCAGCCCAAGGGTCACCAAAACTTTAAAGCCTACCATTTGAATGAACTGAATGACCAAGACCCTAAAATGGCTTTCGCGGGCCTTGAGATATTCGGTGACCAGAAGATCGTTTTTGTTCACCGCTAGACTTGTTTTTCCAGAGAGTTTGAAACTGACCAGCGAACGCGCTACCTCTTGCACCCAATGTGCGACCCTATACTTACTTTTCGATTCGTCAAGACTAGTATTCATACCCTTTTGTACTGTGAACTTGAAGACCACATAGATCAAGAGCAACAACAATATGCCATAAATAATAAAGAAGGGATGATAGAAAGAGAGTAAAAGTAGCCCAAAAATTATCTGTAGGACGGCTGCCGGAAAATCTATTAAAATCTTTGAAACTCCCTTTTGAACAGTCAAAGTATCGAAGAAGCGATTGGCCAATTCAGGAGGATAATAGTCTCGAAGTTCGCTCATCTTAATTTTGGGAAACCGATAGGTAAATTCGAAGGATGCCCTAGTGAAAATTTTCTGCTGTAAATTTTCAATGATTCGTATCTGCATCAATTGCAGAATACCGGCGAAAGCCACACCGCCGGTAACCAAAACGACGAGAATGATCCAAGAGGTACTAATTTCTGCGCCCTGAATCAAATTGATGATCGCCTGAATCCCCAAGGGCAGGGTTAGGTTCACCAAACCTGCATATATGGCATAGTAGAAGGTCTGCAATATGTCGCGTCTGTCTAGTTTAAGCAGCGCAATCAACCGTTGCCACGCGGTGAGAACAGATTTAGACATTGGGTTGGTTGTTTAATCGATTAAAGACCAGATCGGTAAAATATTTGGTCGGTTGTTCGTCTTTATGACAGTCGGTCAGCGATGAAAAATGCTCCTTTAAGAAATGTTGATGTAAAGAACCCTCTAAAATGGTGCTGGCCAAACTTAAAGGATACCCATAATGATTGTCGACCGCCTTGATCATTTCACTAATTCGGGTGATTAATCTTTTATATATACTGAAGTAACCTTCCTTGTTTTTGGTGTCGACCTCTTTGGTGAGATATGATTTAGAAAATTCATTGATGACGATCTTGTTCAACAGCTCTTCATTAATATGCGCGAACACCCAATCTTTGACCGTTGTCTGCGTAACGATTTCTATAGCCTTGGCCAATTTAGGCTCCGGATCGGGAATGCCGTTGGTGGCAAATACCAGCCGATATTCGAGCCATCCCCAATACCAAGATGTCAAATACAGCAATAGCTTTTGTTTGCTCTCAAAATACCGGTAAACGGAACTTTCGTTTGATTTTATTTCTGCTCCGAGTTTCCTGAACGTAAAATTTTCAAAGCCCATGTCGTTAATCATCAGAATGCTATGCTCGATTATACGTTTGCCCAAGTCGGAAGATTCGGGATCTTTTATATATAATTTATCGTTGACGGTAATTTTGATGGACTCTAAAAGTCTTTCCATTGGAATCGGATTAAATCTTTGCAAATATAATAGTAACACTATTAATAATTAATAGTTTAACTTTCAATTAACAATAGTGATTCTACTATTTTTGGAGGAGATTGGTATTTTTGTACCGTTCTAAGGATGGTTTTCAGCGGTGTCCGTTTAACGGAAACGCTTTTACTAAAAAGGATGTATTGAATCATTAATTTCAAACGAAGGTTGATTATGAAGAATATCTTATTTTTTTTATGGATTGGAACCTTTGCTACTACTTTGCAAGCACAGGTCTCACCAGTGATGGATGAAAAGAATTGGGAAATACCAGTGGTGGGAGCAGTTTTCGAAATTGGTGAAGCCTCAGCGCACTACTATAAGCACATTCAATTTCCAAGAGCCAATTTCATTATAAAGCGTGGTGGTTTTGCGAATTATCAAGCGATGGAAAACATTCAAGTAGTTGTTGCCTCCTTAAAAGTAAGAAAAGAGGGAACTGCAAAGGTGTATTTGAAACGTGCTGACGGCAAGCGCTTTTTTGGAAGCCACCTATACGTTGCTGCGAATGTAAAACAGGCCCTCGCATCGGGTGAGTTGCGCTGATTCAGGTTTGCATTGTACCTGCTTTAAAATATTTCATAACCTAAAAAACTATGGTTAAATCATTAAGCTTATCACACAAATTTCAAGCTGGTCTTGCCTTGGCCATAGTTTTTTTATTGGTTTTGGCAACAAACCGGCTAGACCATCGACATTTTTCGACGGTACAGAACACGGTCAATTCCGTATTCGAGGATCGGGTAGTGGCGCAGGACTATATCTTTCGCCTCAATAATCTGTTTCAAGAGAAACGATTGTTTTTAGGGGTTCACGATTCGCTGGCAGACGGTTCTAGGGAAAATGCGCATATCGATGAGCTGTTGATGAAATTTGGGAAAACAAAGCTTACTGCTAAAGAGTCTTTTTATTTTAAGCAGTTGCAGAAAAACGTCGAGGAACTCTCGGCTTTGGAACAGTCAATCAAAAATAGTGCGGAAGGAATGACGGAAAACGCGCGTGGGAAAATAGAGTCGTCATTACAAAGGATAATGGAAGATTTGAACGATTTAGCCTTGACGCAACTGACAGAAGGCCGTCAACTGACAGAAATGGCTAGAAAATCATTGGCTACCAACAACCTGCTTTCCAACCTTGAGATTATTTTTCTTATTGTCATTGGTATGATTGTGCTGGTGATTGTTTTTTATCCGACCAGGGGACTAAAAAAATAAATAGGAAGCGGACTTGCCGGATACGGAGCTATGACAAGTTCTAGGGGTTGTATTCTCGTCTTAAAATTCACGCTTCCCGAACTCGCTGTCGATGAATTTCGATTTGTCCTTGTTCTTGTTAAAGGTATAGGACAGGTTGAGAATGATCATATCTACCTCGTACACATAATTGGTCGTGGTAAAGAACTCTCCCTCGCGAAAGGTAGTTATACGCTGTTCGTTGGTATCCAAAATCCCCATATCGATGTTCTGCCATTGCAGGATCGCGACAAGGCGGTCGTCGCAAAAGGTCTTGCGCAACGTAAGGTTAGGGGAATAGAAACGGGAATCCTCGCCCTGGGCGGTATTCTGCGCCGAAACATAGTTAAAGGTAAACTGGGCCGAGGCGGTCTCAGAAAAATCGAACGTACTGATGGCATTGATTGAATAGACAAAGGCATCGCTATCTACACTTCTTCCTTCATAGACCCCTTCGATAGTATAATTATAAAAATTTGCCCCGATAAAGTTCGACCAGTTCTTGGTCGGTTTTAATTGGGTGCCGAATTCAAGCCCTAACGAACGGCTGTCCCCCACATTGGAATAGATGCGGTTCAAGATGGTATCGTTGTAGATTGTGTTGACCCGGTTGACCAGGTTTTTGACATTGCGGTAGTAGGCAGTGGCATAAACGGAATTACCCCCATCAAAATTCTTGCTTACGCCCATTTCGAAAAGGTCGATGAATTCTGGCCGTAGCGTGGGGTCGCCCTGCTCTAACGTCTCGGAATGTTCCCGTTCAGGAAAAGGGTTCATCTTAAAAGTGGTAGTACGCTCCACCCGTTTGCTATAGGCCGCCTTTAACTTGGTATTGTTCTCGAAGCTATATTGGACAGAGGCAGAGGGAAAAGGTTTGATGTAGTTGTAGGTGTAGGTGGTATCTATCTCGCCAAGTTTATCTTGTAGGTCAAAGTTACGGTCCATGCCCTCAATGCGCAGACCTGCGGCATATTCCCATTTATCCTTTTTGGCCGTGAACTGGGCATAGGCAGAATGGAGGTCTCGTACGAGATCGACCTCGCTCGAAAATTCTGGCACCAATTCGAATTCGCCTGTAGCGTTGTTGCGCCTTTCGTAGACGAAATCCCCTTGGTGGTTCAGGTTGCGGTATTGGTACCCGGTTTCCAACTGTCCAAAGGAAAACGGTTTCCATGTGTAGTCCAGTTGAAAGCGGATGCCGTTCAAAGGGTTGTCGTTGGTATTGTATTCCTTTTGATATATAATAGCGTTATCGGGAAATCCCAGATTATCACTTTCGGTTGGTCCGCCCAATAGCGTGTATTCATATAACAAGGAAGTGGAGAGTTTCGAACTATTTTTAAAAACGTGTGCGTAATCAAAACTGCCCAATACGAAATCGCTTCTTCGCGTACGCAGGTTGTGGTTGAAATATTGGAAAGTGTAGACCCGCTCGCCGTCTTCCGCAGGGGTAATGGCGTGGTTGTCAAAGTAGACGATATCGGCCAAACGGTCCTTTTGACGCTTACCCGCATAAAAGCCCAACGAATAAGTGTTCAGGGTATCGGGCGTAAAATCAACGGTAAACCTTCCGCTGTAGTTGACCTCGTCAAAACTGCGTTCCCCGTCGGATGGGAATTGGGTCAAAGTATCGTTGATGATAGTAAAAATATCGCCTTCGCGTCTACCCCCCAAATCGTTACGTTGGTAATTACCCCCTAGGGAGATGTTCCAGTCCCCCTTTATGATATTATAGGTGGCATCGATACCGTAGCGCTGGTGCGTTTTGTCATTGTCGTATGGTTCGATAGAGGGAAAACCACCGCGTACGTTGATCTGGGTAAAAGCTCCATCGGCAGCTCCCTTTTTGGTAATGATGTTCAATATCCCTGACTTTCCTTCGGGATCGTATTTGGCGGATGGCGCCGTAATGACCTCCACCCGATCTATGGCATTTGCCGGAAGCTGGTTCAACAGCGTAGATGCATTACCTTGCACGGGGTTTCCGTTGAGCAGCACCACAAAACCTGTACTCCCTCGGACACTAATCTCGCCCTGTCCGTCGACACTGACCGAAGGGATATTCCTGACCATATCGGTAGCGCTGCCGCCCTGGCTGTTCTGGAACTTCTGGGCATCGAATACTTGTCGATCTATCTTGTTGATGACCGTTGCTCGTTCCCCTTTGACCACGACCTCGCTCAACTGGTTTTCACCTATGGAGAGTTCGATGGTACCAACATCCACAGGTGTATTTCTATTGTGCACGTTAATGTCCCTTATGATCTTAGTCTGAAAACCAATAAAGGAAGCCTCAAGATAATAGGTGCCTTTCTTTACATCGGGAATGGTAAAAACGCCTTCGATATCGCTAATTACCCCTGAGGCCAGTTCACCGTTTTCTTGAAAGTAGAGCGCCGCGGTTGCGTATTCCAAGGGATAGTCATTGGTGCCATCGGTAATGGTTCCGGTTACCTGACTAAAGGTCAGGGCCGAAACGAAAAGTAAGGATAATAGAAAGGAGGTGCGTAAGTTCATCAACAACAATTTTTTGGCTTTAAAAAAAGTTGAATTTACGCTTAAGGAAAACCGGATTATGGTGTATTTGAAAAAGTTAAGGTATCATTGCCTCTTTTTGAACTGCATGGGAGTCTCTCCCTCATACCGTTTATAATATTTTACAAAATGGGAGACATCCTTAAAAGCAAATTTATAGGCGATTTCGGTAACGGAAAGGTCAGTAAAGCGTAATAGGCGTTTGGCTTCCTTGACCATCTGTACGGCAATGACCTGTGAAGCCGTTTTGGAGTACCTCCCCTTGCAAAGTGAGTTCAGGTTCTGTGCGGTGGTGTTGAGCAGCGCGGCGTAATGGGATACCTTGTTCTTGAGTTCTTTGCCCAAGAGCCCGTCGAACCGGGATAGGGTGTCCCCCATATTGGATGTGCCCTCCATATTGGCATAGCCTATGATTTTAGCTAACAGGGCCTTTAACGCACCTTCGACCACTTCATTTAGCCCTGCCCGCTTTCCCTCCATTTCGTTGCATAGAATTTCAAATAGGCTGTCGATCGTAACGTCGGTCTGTATCTCGATCTTCTGTTGGAAACTGAGTTGCTGGAGCTGTAGGTTAATGTTTTTATCTAAGGTCGAGTCCAGAAAATCCTGTTTGATGAGTATGACGAATCCTTCCGGGACGGTATCGATTTTCCAATGATGCACTTCGTCCTTCTTGATCAAAAAAATTATGGGCGGTTCTATTGCATAGCTCTGCTGGTCCATATAATGGAATCCCGAACCTTTTCTGAAATAGACCAGCTCTAGATACTTAGTATGCCGATGGGGTCTAGTGTAGCGTTTGTTGACATCGAACGGCTCAATTTTTATATCCGCCGTTGGCGTAATCTTGGTATACGTTTCTATTTGGTTTTTCATCAACGGACAATAGGAATATGGAGTAAACCACTGTTTGATACGCCCTATTTACTTCAGTTGTAAAAATAGTAAACAAAAATGCTCGAAACGAACTTAAAATGCTGCATTTATGCGATTACAATTTTAAAATTCCGATGATTGTCTATATAGGGAAAGGATAGAGAAACCTTCGGCCTTTGTAATGGTTCAAGGCTTAAAAAAAGGGTAATGGACTAGTTTGGGAAAACGAGGTTTTTTTTGAACATTCTCGATTATCTCGGGCGTTACAAATAACGTTCTTATACCCGTAATTACATTTTGCTATTCTCCAGTTTATTTATATTTGATTACCATGGCCAAATTTAAAAAAGGGATATGGATTAGGATACTCGAAATAAAGAATTCTAACATTTACTTTTCCGGTCTCGGCCCGTTCTTTCCATACGAAGTAAATTGTTTTTATCAACAACAAGACATTTTGAACTAATTTCAAAGACTGCCTTTTCATGGCCCTGTAACCTTAGAAAATTACTGACTCCACTTCATCTTTTGCAACCGAACCGCATTTAAAATAGCCAACAAAGCTACCCCTACATCGGCAAACACCGCTTCCCACATGGAAGCCATACCAGCGGCACCCAAAATCAAAACTACAATCTTCACACCAAATGCCAACGCAATATTCTGCCAAACGATCCGCCTTGTAGAACGTCCAATTTTAATAGCTCTTGCAATTTTGCTCGGTTGGTCGGTTTGAATAATGACATCTGCCGTCTCAATAGCCACATCGCTGCCTAGGCCGCCCATCGCGATACCGACATCACTAGTCGCCAAAACAGGCGCATCGTTGATTCCATCGCCGATAAAGGCTACTTTGGTATTGGGCTGTTTTTTGAGTTGTTCCACCTCTTTGAGCTTGTCTTCGGGCAACTGTCCGCCTTTTGCCCAATCGATTCCCAGTTCTTTGGCCACTTGCTGCGTAATGGAATCTTTATCGCCAGAAAGCATTATTATTTTAGAAATACCAGATTCTCGAATAGCTTTGATGGCTTGGTGGGCATCATCCTTCAGTTCATCCGCAATGGTTACATAACCAGCAAACTCGGCATCGATACCTACCATAACTATCGATTCAATGATGGTGTCTGTTTCCGAAGGTACTTCTATGCCATTACTGGTCATTAATTCTTTGTTTCCCACCAGAACTGTCTTACCGTTCACGCTGCCCTTCAATCCTTTTCCCGCCACTTCGGAAACTCCGGTGGCTTCAAAATTTCCCCCATCGACTTTGTACTCTAGTATAGCCTTGGCAATGGGGTGGGTAGATTGTTGTTCCATCGCCATTAGGTATTTCATAAATTCCTTTTCCTCGTGGGATTTCGCATTGACTTCCTTGATTTTGAAAACCCCTTTTGTAACGGTTCCCGTCTTGTCCATTACCACGGTGTTTACCTTGGTCATACTATCGAGAAAGGATGCGCCCTTGAATAAGATTCCATTGCGGGATGCGGCCCCCAACCCCCCGAAATAGCCCAATGGAATGGAAATGACCAGGGCACACGGACATGAGATGACCAAAAAAATAAGGGCGCGGTACAGCCAGTCGCTAAATACATAATCTTCGACAAAAAAGTAGGGGAGTAGCGTAAGGCCTATGGCCAAGAAAACCACAATAGGCGTATATATTCTGGCAAACTTCCGGATAAACAATTCCGTTTTTGATTTTCGCGCCGTGGCATTTTGAACCAGATCGAGAATACGGGCGATGGAACTGTCCTTGAATTCCTTCGTGGTTTCAATTTCAATTACACTCTCCAGGTTGATGCTTCCGGCAAAAGCGGATTCGCCTTTTACAAGGGTATCCGGCTTACTTTCACCGGTTAATGCGGCGGTGTTGAACGACCCTTTTGCTGAAAGTAGAATACCGTCTAATGGTACTTTTTCGCCTACGCGCACCTGAATCTTTTCACCGATTTCAACCGTTTCCGGGTCAACGGAAACATACTCGCCATCGCGATATACTAGGGCTTCATTGGGCCGTACATCGAGTAACGCCTTGATGTTGCTTTTGGCGCGCTTGACGGCGGCACCCTGAAATAATTCGCCAATGGCGTAGAATACCATTACGGCAACGCCCTCGGGATATTCTCCTATGGCAAAGGCACCCAGGGTTGCGATGGACATCAACAAAAATTCAGTGAAGAAATCACCGTTTTTTATACTGTTCCAGCCTTCCTTCATTACCGGAAACCCTACGGGTATATAGGCGACTATATACCAAACGATTTTGACCCAACCCTTAAAAAAGGGAACGACCTCGAAATAGTCGATTGCGATACCCGTAATTAGCATTACAAAACTAAAAATAGCCGGCAGATACATTTTAAACTTAGAAGGGCTATTCAGATCGGTAGGGTTGTGGCCGTCATCGTGGTTATGTTGGCCAGAATGTTTTTGGATGTCGATATCCCTTAAGTTTAGTTTTTTCTTTTTCATAATGGTCTTTTTAGCTGCATCAATGGGGATGTTCCGCATCGCCTTTTTTCATTTCCGCCATCAGGTAGTAGGCATTGTTGAAGGCGTACTGTGTATTTGGCGCTTGATCGGTAAGAAAGTCAATGGTGATCCATTCCCCATCGGTTATATTTTTTTTGATTTCTACCGGGGTAAAACTCCAATCGTTACCTTCTTTTTCTGCGGTAAAGATAAATGACTTAGTGCCATCTGAGGCTATGGCGCTCTCGGGTATTGCCTTTGTCAGGGAATTGTCGGTTTGAATCCTTCCCTGAATGTACATCCCCGGTATCAGGTTGCCTTGCTTGTTCTCAATTTCTGCATGTACGTGCAATGCTTTGGGGTTTTGCTCAAACGTTTTTCCTACCGAATAGATTTTGGCGGTCAGTTCGTTTCCTGAAAGGGACTGGACATTGAAGCTAACCGTCTGCCCTTCTTTAACTTTGTACGCATCCTTTTCAAAGACCATCAAGTCGGCATGAACGTGATGGGTGTCCACGATTTCAAAGAGATCGGTCTGCGGTTCTACATACTGCCCGGTTCTTACTTCCACCTTTTGAACGAAGCCTTCTATGGGGCTTCGTAAGGCCACACGCTGATAAATAGTACCGTTTCTAACACCTGATGCGCCAATGTTCAACTGTTGCAGTTGCGCTTCCAGTCCTTTTGCCCTACTTCGGGATGCCTGATATTCCGCTTCGGCCTTTTGAAAATTGGCTCCGCTGCCCACCCCGGCATCATACAAGGTTTTTTGTCGGTCAAATTCCTTTTTAAGAAATTCGCTATTACTGTAGGCGTTGAGGTAATCGGTCTGTTTTTGAATGATATTGGGATGCGACAAATATGCCACCGTTTGACCTTTTTCGACCTTGTCGCCCTCTATCACCTCAATGGAAACCACGTTCGCACCTACGACCGTAGTGATGGTGGCCTCGTTCTGTGGCGGGACTTCCAGTTGCCCGTTCGCTTCCACATAGCCGCTCATATTTCGCATGGGCACGGTGTCGATTTTGATCTGTAGCGCGTCGAACTGATTTGCCGTTAGCATGACTTCCTCAGCTCTTGTTGCTGTATGCGAAGCCTCCATTTCCATTTGGGAATTCTGAGCCTTGCTTTCAGCGGTATGGGATTTGGAATCGCCGCAGGCCGTTAGACCTAAAAGCATTGGTAATAACGCGACAGCTTTGTATTTAGATAGCTTTTTCATTTGTTATTGTTTGAAGTAGTGTAATTCGAAAACTGATTTTAGATACTTATCGAGAGCGTCAAGCGCATCAATTTCGGTCTGTACGGCATCCCGTATGATTTGAGTGAACGCTGCATAGTCCACCGCTCCTTCCTTATAGGCAAGCAATGCGCCCTTGCGCTGTTCTTCGGCAAGCGGCAGAGCCTTGTCCCTATAAAAATGCCAAGAGGCTTCCCATTTTTGATAGGCTATTGCGGCCTGCCGATATTCGGATTGCAGTTGACGTTGGGTAAAATCCGCATTCGCCTTTGCGATTTCGCCATCGATTTTCGCTGCCTTGGCACGGCTGCGTTCCAAACCTGAAAACAAGGGAAGGGAAATACTTGCCTGATAGCTGTAAAATCCGCTGTTGCCGTTTACTTTTTGGAGGCCTCCTTGTGCATTGAAATTGGGCAGCAGATCGGAACGGGCAGCAACATACATGGCTTCGGCCTCGGCCACACGGTTTTGTGAAAGTTCGAGTTCGGGGTGCGTGCTTATTTCCGTAAACAGTGTCGATACGGCGAGCTCGCTTTCGTCGAGCCTATCGGGAATGGAATAATAGGTTGCAGAAACCAACCAAAGGTTGAGTTTTTGCAGGGCAATGGCATAATCGCTTTCGGCCTGATGCATTTTGTTGCTGATCTGTAAGGCCTGATTTGTGGCTGACGCATATTCCAAGCGTGAAATGGCTTCTACCTCAAAGTTAAGTTGGATGGCCCTTGCGAATTGGGAATAGATGGAATCCAGTTCGCGGTACAGTTCAAACTTTTGTCTTTCCCGGTAGGCTAGCGACCAAGCCGTTTTCACTTCCTGTTCCACTTGAAGTGCCGATAGGTCAAAGGAAGTCTCGGCCAAGGCTACGCGTTGTTTTTGCAAACGCTTTTTTGCGCCTATACCGAATAGATTGATGTTCTGTTGACCTACACCAACCAAAGTGTAGACACCCCCATCAACCGAGATTTCCTCGCCGCCTGTGAAAACTTGGGTTTTGCCAAAGTCGTAAGCGGTGCCCTTCAGCGTGTTTTGTCTCTGAATCTCCAATTTTTTCGTTTGCAATAGCGGATAGTTTTCCTTTGAAATCTCTACTGCCTTCTCCAGTGAAATAACGGGTAGGGAACCGTTCGGTCGAAACTCTTGAGCTTGTGTGAGACCGCATGTAAACATAAGACAGACTACCGCTGTGGCAGTTACAAATTTCGGATCGGGTTTTGTCTTGCGTTCGGAACGCTTCTCGACCCATTGATAAAAAATGGGAAGGATAAAAAGTGTCAAGAGCGTAGAAGTGATTAGACCACCGATAACAACGGTTGCCAATGGTCGCTGTACTTCGGCCCCCGCCGATGCTGAAATGGCCATGGGAAGAAAACCTAAAATATCGGTCAAGGCCGTGAGCATTATGGGGCGTATCCTACGTTTTGTACCTTCTATAATCCTTTCTTTTAGGTCGGTCACGCCTTCCTCCTTCAGTTCGTTCAGGCCACTTATCATCACCAATCCGTTGAGGACCGCTACCCCGAAGAGCACAATAAACCCAACGCCTGCTGAAATGCTAAAAGGCATATCCCTAGCCCATAGGGCAAACACACCGCCTATAGTGGCCATCGGAATGGCTAGATAGATCATCAAGGTCTGTGGAACGGATTTTAATGCGAAATAAATCAGGATGAAAATAAGTACTAAGGCTATGGGAACTACCGTTTGCAATCGGTTACTGGCACGTTCCAAATTTTCGAAAGCACCTCCGTACCGGATATAATAGCCTGTGGGCAAGTCAAATTGCGCTTCCAATTTTGCCTGAATTTCTTCTACGACCGATTTCACGTCGCGATCGCGCACATTGATACCCACATACGTCCGTCGATTGGTATTGTCCCGACTTATCTGCATCGGGCCGGGTTCGAAACTTACGTCCGCAATTTCCCGTAACGGTATCTGCGAACCGTTGGGCAGATTGATGAACAGGTTTTGAATATCCTCGATACTGTTCCGATTTTCCTTTTGCAGTCGCACAACCAGATCAAACCGCTTTTCACCCTCGAAAATCACACCTGCTTTTCCACCCGCAAAAGCAGCCTGTACCACACTATTGAGTTGGTTGATGTTCAGACCGTATTGGGCCAGTTTATTCCTGTTGTAGTCAATGGTTATTTGTGGCAACCCATCGGTAGCCTCTACCTTCATGTCGGCAACCCCGGGAACCGTCGCTATGAGCTGCCCCATTTCCTCGGCCTTGCTCGCCAGAACATCAAGGTCTTCCCCGAACAATTTGATGGCAACATCTTCACGAACACCCGTAAGAAGTTCGTTGAATCGCATTTCGATAGGTTGGGTAAATTCGAAATTGACACCCGGAAGAATACTAATGGCTTCCTTTATTTTTTTGACCAATTCATCCTTGCTTCCGGCCGATGTCCACTCTTCGTTTGGTTTAAGGATGACAAAAACATCGGCAATATCCATCGGCATCGGATCAGTAGGCACGTCCGCCACACCAATACGGCTTAATACGGATTTGGCCTCCGGAAATTCCGCCTTGATAATACGTTCGATTTTCGTGGTGGTTTCGATAGTTTCGGTGAGGGAACTACCGGGCTTCATAATGGCATGAAACGCAATATCGCCTTCGTCCAATTGTGGGATGAACTCGCCGCCCAATCTAGTAAAAGCGAAAATGGCAATCGCAAAAAGGGCAATGGCAATACCTATGATCACTTTTGACTTGGCCAGTGATCGGTTCAATAGCGGTTCGTAATTTCGTTCTATCCAATGTACAAACCGATCTCCATACGATTGTTTTTCCGATTTTGCCGGTCGTAAGAACAAGGCCGAAATCATAGGAACATAGGTCAAACACAACAGCATTGCCCCGATCATCGCAAAGATGAAGGTCAACGCCATAGGCTGGAACATCTTGCCTTCTACACCTTCGAGTGCCAAGATGGGTAGAAATACAATTAGAATGATTAGTTGGCCGAAAAAGGCCGCATTCATCATCTTTTTCGAGGCTTTGGCCGCAATTTCATCACGGGTCTCCCCATTTACGGTTTTCTTTTTTACGACATACGAGTACATCAAAAAAACGGTACTTTCCACAATAATGACCGCGCCATCTACGATGATGCCGAAATCGATGGCTCCCAGGCTCATCAGGTTCGCCCACACGTCGAAAACGTTCATCAAAATAAAGGCGAACAATAACGAAAGGGGTATCGTAGAGGCCACGATCAGACCCCCTCGCCAATTGCCTAAAAGCAAGACCAGAACAAAAATTACGATAAGGCCACCTTCCAAAAGGTTTCCGGTAACCGTTCCCGTAGTTTCCGCAATCAATTCGCTTCGGTCGAGAAAAGGTTTAATGCTAACCCCATCCGGGAGGGATTGCTGGATCTGTTCCATTCGTTGGGTAACCTTCTTTATAACTTCATTGGAGTTTGCTCCTTTTAACATCAGGATCATCCCGCCAACGGCCTCTCCCTTACCGTCTTTGGTCAACGCACCGTAGCGTACGGCACTTCCCAACCTCACATCTCCTACATCCTTTATTTTAATGGGTACCCCGTTGACCGTTTTGACGACCATATTTTCAATGTCCCCAACGGTTCTTGCCAAACCTTCCCCACGAATGAAATTGGCTTGATGGTTGCGTTCGATATAGGCACCGCCCGTATTTTGATTGTTGTTTTCCAAAGCTGCAAACACGTCCGAAATCGTAATACCTATGGCACGAAGTTCGTCGGGGTCAACGGCTACTTCGTATTGCTTCTTATTTCCACCGAAGGCATTTACTTCCACTACGCCCGGCACCATCGCCATCTGTCTGCGGACTATCCAATCCTGCGCCGTTCGCAGATCCGTGGCGGAATATTCACTTTGGTGTTCGTCGTCGACCTCCAGTGTGTATTGATAGATCTCGCCCAGTCCCGTTGAGATGGGACCTATCGAAGGCTTCCCAAAACCCATAGGAATCTGTTCTTGCACTTCTGACAGTTTTTCGGCCACAAGCTGTCTGGGCAAATAAGTTCCGACCTTGTCATCGAATACAATCGTAACTACGGAAAGTCCGAAACGGGAAACCGAACGAATTTCCTTGACATTCGGGAGATTGCTCATCGCAACCTCGACCGGATAGGTTACGAATTGCTCCATATCTTCCGTTCCCAGATTGGGCGCTTGCGTGATGATCTGTACCTGATTATTGGTAATATCGGGTACGGCATCGATGGGTACCTGTGTCATACTCCATATGCCAGTGCCAATTAGGGCAAGCGTAAAGAGACCAATAATAAATTTGTTATTGATTGAAAAATCAATGATTTTGTTAATCATAGATCGGGATATTAATTCAGTTGAACAAAGAGCTGCACTTTTGCCCCAGTGCCTGTCGTATGGGTAGAAAGGGGTAAGTGCCATGATGATATTCCCATCATCGGGATATATCAAAACAGGATATAGCTATCCTATAGAAAAACTGAATTAGGCCCTGGGAGGCTGTAGAAGTGAATGCGAAATATCTTTGCCAAAATTATCGAAATGGGCAAAGGTTTTCTCAAAGCTCATTAGAACCAAGGGATTGAACGAAAGTATATTGGATTCAATGGTATGGATATGACAACAATGGCAATTACAAAAAGGGGAACAAAGATCAGATGCCCCATGGTCATGGTTTGCAACCATGGCACTTATAGTTTCGATACCAGATTCATCACCTAACAGTTCGCCATCATTACAGGGAATGAAGTTGAGTGCCAAAAAAAATAGTGATAAGAGTACTGCTATCAATTTCACAGTGCAAAGATAACAAGAATCGCAGGCAATCCAAATCAAAAAGAATCGATCCAAGCGAATTTTTTCTTGATGATCGCTTCTTTTTCAGTGGATATAAACTCGAGATACGCCGTTGCGGCAGGGGATAGCTTTTTGGATTTTAACCAAATCAGGTTCCATGTGGTATTTATGGGTAGCCCTTTAACGGGTACAATCTGTACCTCCTTGTTCTTCAGTTCATGTTTTATACCGATCAAAGGCATTATGGAACAACCTAGTCCCGAAACGACCGCCTGTTTTACCGCTTCGTTGGAGGTCAGCTCGATTTTTTGTCGTACCGAGAATTTATTTTTTGAGATAAAGGTTTCCATGGCATTTCTAGTGGCCGAACCTTCCTCCCGATAAATCAGCGGTAGGCCTTCGAACAATTTTTTCTTGGTCGGGGTGGTTTTAAACTTTAAGTCCGTATTGGCAACGTAGAAAAGCCGATTTGGCATGAGTTCTACCCGGTTCACCTTTAGCTTTTTAGGCAATACAGAAACGAGTGCAAAATCCACTTCGTTACGTTCCAAGCTTTTGACGACTCTTGATTTATTGGTCACATCCATAATAAGTTCCACCCCGGTGTTGGCTTTCATAAAATCGGATAAAAAATAGGGCATTACATATTTTGCCGTAGAGACAACCGATACGATGAGCCGGCCCGAAAGCTGGCCTTGATAGGCCAAGGTCTTGTAATTGATGCTATCCACTTCTGACAGAATTTTTTCCGCTGCCACAGCGATTTCCTTCCCAAAATCGGTGACATACAGCTTTCTACCAACGATTTCAGTCAGTGGAATCGGGAATTGATCCTGAAAATTTTTAAGCTGGATCGATACGGCAGGTTGGGTCAAGTGAAGCTCTTCGGAAGCTTTGGTAACACTCTGTTTCTGAGTTATTTTGAGGAATATCTGAAGTTGTCGCAAGGTGTAATCCATAAATAATATTTATATGTAACATAGCAAATATAAATAAAAATAAATGATTGATTTGCCGCACCTTTGTCCACGGATTGGATAGACCATCCCAAAAATTAATCCTAAAAGCAAAAGCAATGGAAACCAAAGAAGTAGCAAAAGAGGTCAAAACAGGGCAAATAATTCAGTTGATCAAAGGGGAATTCAGTCCTTCTGAAGCATCTCTCATCATCAGTACGCTGATAGACCAAAAAATCAATTTCCATAAAATGCAACGCCTACAGCACTGGGAAGGAAACCACGGCTTCGAAACTAGCGAACTTGACGGGCGGATCAAAGAATTGGTCGAAGAAAAGCGAACGGCAAAAGAATTCTTCGCCGCTATCAAAGGTGAGAAACGTAAACTTAAGATCGATGGTGTCATCAAAATTGAAGATGCGGATAGCTAGTATGCGCCGGTCTTCGCAGTTGATTACCGGCATTTTCGAACCTATTTTAAATATACTCCTAACTTAAATAGCCTAAATAATTATATAATGATTCTTGACACTACTCTTCAAGACCCGGCTCTTATAAAATCTAATGATCAAAACGATACCTACACCGCCCCAATACTTTCAAAAATAGTTGTTTGGAGCCTATGGTTTTTGTTTATCGGCAATCTGAGTTATCTACTATACTATATTACAGCCTCCTCGGAAGCGTATCAAGGGCGTTTTTTTAGGATAAACGGCTTTACCATTTTAATATTTACTACTGTCACTTTTTTTAGCGCTTTGATCGGCAGTTATGCCAAAAGCTATTTACACGGGTTTAGATATCACACGCGCTTTATGCTGCTCTGTCTAAGCTTCACGTTATCGGTCATGCTGTTTGTCGCCTCGAATCATGTCGCCTTAGTATTACTGAGTTGGTGGGGCATGGGATTTTTAATGTCGCGCTTGATCGGTGTCGACTCCGATTGGGGAGAGGCGCGTGAGGCATCTAAATTTACACAGCGGTATTTTCTGGCCGGCACTTTATTTTTGAGTGCTGGAATACTTCTGCTGGCCTATGGAAGCAAAACCTTTGAAGTAAATGTCATAATGGCTTCCATACAGGATTTACCCGGCGAAATCGTCTTTATTGCCGCGCTTTGTATTATAACCGCTTCCATCGTACAATCGGCCATCTATCCATTCCATCGATGGTTGCTTTCGGCGATGACTGCCCCGACTCCTGCGTCGGCCCTGATGCACGCCGGCTTTGTAAACGGGGCGGGTATTCTGCTGGCCTTGTTTTCCACAGTATTGTTCGCGTCGAATACCTTGAACCTGCTATTGGTTATCGGTGGGTCGACGGCCATTATCGCACAGTTTACCAAACTACTTCAGGTCAATGTCAAGCAAAAACTGGCCTGTTCGACCATTGCCCAAATGGGTTTTATGATCATGCAATGCGGACTGGGATTTTTTAATGCGGCTGTGGCACACTTGATACTTCACGGCTTTTACAAGGCCTATCTATTTTTGGCTTCGGGAGAGGAAATAGCGCATTCAAGGCCCGAAAAACCGGTACGTATTAAAATCAAGCCGTTGCAAGCGGTCGTTGTGCTGTTTTTCGGGATTCTCGGAGCCATCCTGTTCGCGGTGATGACCGGCAAAGGAACGGAGCTGAACAGCGGAATCTTTCTGACCCTGATCGTGGCGATTACCGTGGGGCAGGCTACTTATAATATCGTAAAGGAACATAGCCTCTCGATACTTCAGAAAATAATTTTGCCGCCCCTGCTGTTTTTGGCAGGTATCGCTTCCTATGCCTTGATTTACAACGGTGTGACCAGCCTGATGTCCGATATGCCGATGGTCGCGGTGCCCCTTCCGCTTTCAACGGTACAGATGGTTTTCGGTATCGTTTTCTTGATTGGTTTTTTCCTCATGAAGTTGGGTACCTACCGCAAGGTTCCTTGGCTTTATGTGAAGTTACTGAATCTATCCCAACCTCATAACAAATCCATTCTTTTCTATAAATCAAAATTCTAATGATATCACAGCACGTTTTAAAAAGTATCGATGCAGCATCGAAGGTCATCGGCAAAACATGGCCCTTATATTCGTTCGTCACCTCGAATCCGTTATCGGGTTATGAAAAACTGTCTTTCCCGGAGGCGGTGGAATATGCCAAGGCCCATTTGAATGCCCATGTCTTCCCTAAAACCCATGTATATCGCGAAGCGTTTGCAAACGGCGAAATCGATGTTCAGGTTTTGGAAGGGCTGCTCAAGGAAAATGGATATTCCGAAACCCCGGAGGTCTACCTTCGGAAAATGAATGCTTCGGATGGCCGGGGTGAAAAAAATGAAAACCATGCTCTGGATCGGATTATGGTAAAGTGGCTTTCCTCATTTTTGGACGAAGGATTGGCCGAGTGGCAGATGCCCGGTAAAGAAAAGGGATTCTATAAAGCATGGCGGGCACTGGCAGTGTATGATGACGAATTGGGCGTGAACATGTCCAGTGAGATTCCGAAAAATAGTTCCGAGGTTTTGTCGAATGTGTTATCGGAGTATCCCGAACAGGAGTATACAAAGATATGTACCTACCATTTGGCCGCTTTACCGGGATGGACCGGTTACATCAACTACCGAAGGGAAGCCGATTCGCTTTGGCAGCGGGAGTACCCCATTAGTTTGGAAGATTATCTAGGGGTACGTCTTTGGATAGCCCGAAAGATAAATGCGCAAATCGTGCCAAAGATAAATGCTGCCCGTCGGGAAGGAGATATGGCAAAGCTTCAGTATATCTGGCTACAAGCTTGGGAAAAAAGTTGGCAAAACACTTTTGTCAAGACGTTAGGGAAGGCATCATTAAAGTCCGATTTCTCTACAAACGGCGCTACTTTTTCTGATGCGCAGCTGGTTTTTTGTATCGATACCCGATCGGAAGCCATACGAAGACATGTAGAGGCCAAAGGCAATTATGAGACTTTTGGCTACGCCGGTTTTTTCGGTATTGCGATGGATTATGCCAATCCGAATGATGGCACGGTGCGAAAATCCTGTCCCCCCATAGTGGCCTCGGCCTATACCGTTTCGGAAAGTCCACAATCGGGTAAAAAGGAGGATGTTTCGGTATATGAACGAAAAAATGAAATCCGGAAATTTGGGCAATATTTTCTTAAAAGGATGAAGAACATGCTCCCTTCCGCTTTTGGATTTGTAGAAGGGTCAGGTTTTTATTACGGCCTATCTCTATTGGCCAGGACTTTCACGCCGGGCGCCCTTTACCGCGTTAAGGCAAAGAACACGTCATCATACGAAAGCTTACATGAGCCCGAAATCAATGCGGCTAAGGTTCAGGAAGATGCGGTTAGCGGTATTTCTTTGGATGAAAAAGTGGCCATCGTAAAATCCGCCTTTGACCTTACGGGATGGAAAAAATTCGCGCCCTTGGTACTTTTTGTAGGCCATGGAAGCCACTCCGCGAACAATGCGTTCGGCTCCAGTCTAGATTGTGGCGCCTGCGCCGCGACTCCCGGAAGGCACAACGCCCGGATGTTTGCAAAACTGGCCAACCTGCAGGAGGTCAGGATGGTTTTAGCCGATAAATATAACCTCCGAATTCCTGCGGATACCGTCTTCATCGGTGCAGAACATAATACGACCACCGATGAAATTGAAGTGTTCGATTCCGAAGTCCCCGATTCCCATCGCGAGCGATTGCAAAAAGTAAAATTGCATTTGGCAAATGCCCAGCAAACCGCTACCCGAGAACGATTGGGCGAGGGACACAACGGTGTGACGTTAGCCCAGGGAAAGGCGAATAATTGGAGCGAGACCCGACCCGAATGGGGCCTCGCTAAAAATGCGGGTTTTATCGTGGCCCCTAGGGCACTCACCAAAAATGAGAACCTTGATGGCCATTGCTTCCTACATTCCTACAACTGGGAAATGGATGTTGAGGGCAAAGCCCTGGAAGGTATTATGCAAGGCCCGATGGTCGTCACCCAATGGATCAACAACCACTATTATTTCTCAACGGTCGACAATGATAAATTCGGTGGTGGCTCCAAGATTACCCATAACATCACCGGTAAATTCGGAGTGGTGCAAGGCAATGGAGGCGACTTGAAAATAGGACTTCCCCTGCAATCGGTAAACCGATGCGATGATGGCATGTACCACCGGCCTTTAAGGCTTTCGGTACTGATACAAGCCCCATTAGACCGGGTTGCCGACATCCTATCCCGCAACGAAAACCTAAAAGCATTATTGGACAATGAGTGGATCTATTTAATGGTCATGGACCCGAAACAGAAAAATAACATCAAGCAGTATCGGAAGAATATGGAATGGTTGATTATCAGTGGAGAAGGTATGGATGGAAAAATTCACTCTAAAACTTTCAAGGTTGAAACTGTAAATGAGGGTGTCGGGTAAGGAATGGATTAAGAGGTTATGGATTTTTAAATGGAGTTCGTGTAGGCCACGTCTACCCGCGAAATAAAAAATATCGCTCCTTCAACTCCTTAATGGCGGTTTCCTTATACCTAATAGCGCAGCGCCTCGTCAGTAAACTCTTGTACCTTATCGGTCAGCGAAACAATATTTTCCGAAATCTGGAGTAAGTTGTTCTTTGTAGCTAGGTTTAGCACCGTTTTTGCCTGTACCTTTTGTCAATTTGTATGTTCGGGATAATCTATCTGATTTTTTCACTGCTCGACATAAATATTATCCGTAGCGGTTTTCGAAAGTTGAACTTCGTTATCTTCGATGCGTACCGTCATGCTCTCATCGAATTTTTCAATGTTGATGACCTCTACTGACGTGCCCAAGCCGATCTGTAATTTGGCCAAATACTTTAAAAAGGGTGATGAAGCGTCGTTAAACCCTTTGCAGGTGCCGCGGTCGCCTTTTTGTAATTGTGATAACTTTTTCTTTGGAATCTCGGGTATATTTCCCTTCGCATCGGGTATCGGATCACCGTGGGGATCATAGGCGGGTCGACCCAAGAAAATATCGAGTTCCTCTACCAACTTATGTGATTTTATATGTTCTAGCTGTTCTGCTACTTCATGGACTTCGTCCCAATTAAAATTAAGACGGTCTACAAGAAATGATTCCCATAAGCGGTGTTTCCTGACCACGGCCAAAGCGTGTTCCTTTCCAGTTTCGGTTAATTGCACGCCGTAGTACTTCTGATAATCCACCAAATTTTTTTCTGCCAATCTCTTTACCGCTTCGGTCACGGAGGCAGCCTTGGAATTTAGGTGCGCTGAAATGCTGCTCGTCGATACGCCACCATCCATTTCCTGCTGCAAATGGAATATAGCTTTCAAATAATTTTCTTCGGATTGGCTAAACATAAATTTCAAGTATTATACAAATATAAGTTATATTTTTATAAAAAATTATTAGCTTTGCCTAAATATTGAGAAGATTAATTATACATATTCGCTTCTTTATCTGAATTCCCCCATATCTTAAAAACTATCAAACGGGTAGAACCTATATTTAACTATAATTCATGTCTTCAGAATCATTAAGCGAAGTACATTCTTCGGTCGAGACCGAAAAAAAGGGATGGCGCAAGTTTTTGGCCTTTTTAGGGCCAGCGTATTTGGTGAGCGTCGGCTACATGGACCCGGGCAACTGGGCGACCGATATTGCCGGGGGTTCTCAATTCGGTTACCAACTGATCTGGGTGCTCTTGATGTCGAATCTGATCGCGTTGTTGCTGCAATCGTTAAGCGCACGGTTGGGCATAGTAAAGGGCTTGGATTTGGCCCAGGCCTCCAAAAACGCCTATCCCAAATGGGCCAATATTCCCCTGTACATTCTTGCGGAAATTGCCATCGCGGCCTGTGACCTTGCGGAAATCGTGGGTATGGCCATCGGTTTGAACCTGCTGTTCGGGCTACCGCTGGTCTGGGGCATTTGCCTGACCGCCTTGGATACCATTTTGTTGCTTTTTCTGTTGCGGCGCGGCATGCGTACGATGGAAAGATTTATTATCGGGCTGGTGTTCATCATCGGCATATCCTTTGTAGTCGAAATGATCATTACCGGTCCCGTTTACGGAGATGTGGTCAAGGGCTTGGTTCCTTCGGCCCTTAGTGGCGATGCGCTCTATATTGCCATCGGTATCATCGGGGCCACCGTCATGCCGCACAATCTGTACCTACATTCCTCTTTGGTGCAGACCCGTAAGATCGACCGCTCGTTCAAGGGCATTAAAAAGGCGATCAAATATAATTTTATAGATACGGTCATCGCGCTGAACTTGGCCTTTTTCGTCAACACCGCTATTTTAGTATTGGCGGCAGCGGCGTTTTTTGTTAATGGATATTACAACGTAGCCGAGATACAGGATGCCTCCGAACTGCTCGAACATTTGTTCGGAAGCGTGGCCCCGACCTTTTTCGGAATTGCCTTGGTCGCCGCCGGGCAGAGTTCTACCATTACGGGAACACTTGCGGGCCAGATCGTTATGGAAGGCCATTTGAACCTGCGTATACAACCGTGGCTCCGCCGTTTGATTACGCGCCTATTGGCCATTATTCCCGCGTTGTTCACTATTCTATACTTTGGGGAGGACGCCTTGGGCAGTCTGCTTATTTTGAGTCAAGTAGTGCTTAGTCTACAGCTAGGTTTTGCCGTTATCCCCCTTATCCATTTTAATTCGGATAAGAAGATGATGAAAGAATTCACCATAAAGCTTTGGGTCAGGATTTTGGCCTGGATGAGCGCGGCGGTCATTGTGTATTTGAACATCACCTTGGTCATCAACGAAATTGAGGGTTGGATAAAGGCCTCCTCGGGAGAAAATACCGTGCTTATCTACGCCGTGGTCATTCCTATTGCCCTGGCCTGCTTCGCACTGCTGGTCTATGTGTTTATCCATCCGATGCTTAAGTCCGTACCAAGGGAAAGACACCAATTACCCCATGGCCATGCCGAGAATTTTACAGAAGGAACACGCATTGTTTATGAACATATCGGGATTACCATCGACTTCTCCGGAAACGACCAACGTGTCATACAAAACGCATTGTCGCAAGGTGGGAAGTCTTGTAGGTACACTTTTATCCATATTGTCGAAAGTGCTGCTGCCCGATATTTGGGTACTAATTCCGGGGATTACGAAACCCAACTAGACGTAGCCGGTCTGCAACAGTATGAGCGGCGATTGGCCGTATTGGGCTACACCACCGACCATAAAATCGGTTTCGGGGACGCCGCGTTGGAAATCGCAAAAATTGTAGAGACCGAAGGCATCGATTTTATGGTGATGGGTGCCCACGGCCATAAAGGGGTAAAGGACCTGATTTTTGGGACTACTTTGGATGCGGTGCGGCACAGGATAAACGTGCCTATATTAATCGTCAATTAAGCGAGATTGTGGTATTCTAGCTGCAGCTTCTTTATCCCTTCGAGCAGTTTACCCGTGGCAGGTCCTTTTACTACGATATTCGCAACGATTTCATTAATAGGATTGAAGCGGATGGACACCTGCACCGTGTCAAGCCATTCGTCGAGCTGTTTTGCTGAACTCAAATCTTCGATGGTGACCAATTTACCCAAACGTGCGCGGCGGCACACATCGGGCACTGTTCGCCGACCAAGCCCGGCACCTTTGTCTTGCGGATCAATATCGTGCCATGCGGATTGTATTTTTCAAATTGTTCGTTTTCTAAAAACCAAATGTACAATGGCTATAATTACAGAAAGGGAAATCCCCAATACCGATACCCCGATCCACTTAAACTGATCCCAAGCGTAAGCCCCTAACGAGGTGCCCAATGCGCCGCCGATGAAAAATCCTACCATATAAATAGTATTGACCCGATTTCTGGCCTCGGGATTTTTCGAGAAAATGATATTTTGGTTCGTGATATGTAAAGCCTGCAATCCCAAATCGACCAGAATTACCCCGATAATCAATCCGATGATGGAATTTCCAGAAAAAAGGAAAACTACCCACGAAACGATCAAGAGCAGCGCCGCATACCATATAATTTTATCGGCATCCATTTTGTCGCTTAGTTTACCTACATAAGCCGCGGCCAAGGCACCGGCGACACCAAAAAGACCAAAGGCACCCGTGATATCACTGCCGTAGCCGAAGTTGTCTTCCATGAGAAAGACCAACGTGGTCCAGAAAGCGCTAAGGCCCGCAAAAGCCAGTCCGCCACGAAGCGCCGCAAGGCGCACCGAGGGTTCTGTTTTGAAATAAAATCCGATGGATTTGAGCAAGCCTACATAGCTTCCTTTGTATTCCGGTACGAGTTTAGGTAATTTGAACTGCAATAAAATAAACAGGGGTACCATTAAAATCGCCGCTACGTAATACATCATCTGCCATCCGAAACGCTCGCCAACAAGGCCGCTAACGACCCGGCTCCCTAAAATACCGATCAATAGGCCACTCATGACGATGCCGATGGCCCGACCCCGGTTTTTTTCATCCGCAAGTTGCGCTGCCATAGGAACGAAAAGCTGGGGTATGGCCGAGGAAAAACCGATAAAAAAACTGCTGATTGTCAGCCACAATAGCGAGGTAGAACTTGCCGCGGCCACTAGTGAGGCGATGATGACCGAAAAGTCGTATTGTAAAATCTTTTTGTTGGATATCTTATCGCCCAAGGGAATAATGAACAGCAACCCTAAAGCATAACCCAACTGGGTGAAAAGTGCAACATTGCTCACCGCGGCTTCTGAAACCTTAAAAGTGACCGATATCTGGTGCAACAAGGGCTGATTGTAGTAAAGGTTCGCTACGATCAGCCCCGCGGACACACTCATCAAATACAGAACGGAATTTGAAAGTTTTGGTTTCATCACAAATTGAAATCAACGATATGAAAAATGAATCCGAACGCGATAGAAGCACTCCGGGTATTTAGTAAATAAGCTTAGGGTTCTATTAGGTTAACTACCACGGTAAGTGGAGTATCTGAAAGCGCAATGGGTACATGGTAGTGGGCATCATCCTCTATTTTGAAAGCGACCTTCACAAAGGGATAGAAAGTTTCAAGTTTTTTTTTCTTAGAGTCCAGTTCCACATAAAAAGTAAGTCGATAGATGCCGGGAAGTATGCGTAAAATGAAGAATATTTTTGAATTCATAAATGATTGTAATGAGCGATTGGAACTGTTACAAGTGTTACATTGTGGAATATCTGCAAGGTAGCCTGAACGATGGGGAGAAGCCTTGTTCGATGCCAAGGTTTTTTACCCCGTTTAACTGAATACAACGACGTATCGAACTCGATTACTTTTCGATGCTATCTTCTTTTTGTCTTTGTTCTTGGACTAGCTGCCGCGTTGTTTCCTGTCTAACATGTTCGTTGTGCTCATGTTCGGCTTTGTAGTTTTTCTTGCGGTTGTAAACACTTCTTATCCCATCGGCCTTTCCATAAATGGTCACCACGTCATCGGGCAAGATCTCGAACTCTCCCGAGGGCGATCCGAAATACTCATAGTTATTGCGATCGATACCTAGCACGGTAATGCCTTCTTCCCGTAGGTTCAGCTGTAAAAGCGTCCGGTTGGCCATCCAATCATCCGGGGCAATCCGTTTTTCACTGATTTTAAAATCGTCCTTCAAATGCAATATGGCGGCAAAATCCTTAACCTCCAAATCGGTATAGCGCACTAACATCCTATTGATTATTTTAGATAATCTCCGGTCGATCCACTTACTTTTAATGGCCCACCAGATAAGGCTCATGCCCACGATAACGATCAGGAGGCCGTATAATTTTGTGGCCAAGGTATCGGGCAATACAAAGGTCAAGATCAGGGACGACATCACCGTAACGATACCGGCATTACCTACCAGCATTAGGGTGAAAATGATTTTGCGGCGCACGGGATGGTTCATGATTTTTTCGGATTCGTTCGATGTGAATCCTGCCCCGGTATAGGCCGATCTCGCTTGAAAACGGGCGATGTCGGTCGAAAGACCCGTATGAATCAGTGCGATCGCCGCTATTTTTGTAATCAGGGCAGAAAGAGAAACAACGAGGAATAATGTTATGGCTGCAATCATAATCTATAATTTAAAAACCTGAAATCCATAAATGCATTTTAGGGAGGTAGTCGGAGAATACATGGTTCGGCCAGTTCGGAAGTTACTTGATACGTTTCCCCTCGGTTACGAAAGAAAGGCCTTGCGAGCCATAAGTATTAATCATTACGGCTTCGAAAAGAGGCTCGTTGCTGTTTCGTTTTTTTTGCCAATCAAAAATAAAATTGGCACCTGTACCGCCTTCCTTATCGATACCGTCGATAACGATCTGTACGGTTTCCATAGGCTTTATAAAAATAGTTTGGTCGAAATAAGTACGGATTGCCTCTCCGTGGGTGTTGTAATAAACCGCTTTATCGATAAAAACATCTTCGTCGCGGTTCGGGTTGTGCAGACTGACAGTAACGGTCAAGTCGGACTGCTCTTGATCGTTGCGCATGTAAATGGAGGAGTAGATCGATAAAAAGGTGTGCCCGGTATCCAACGTATCAGAAATGGGACTAGTCATCCTTCTTTTTTCCCAATTGATAGGATTGGTCGAACTTAGTTCCCGAGGCTGGTCATTGCACGCGACAGCAATAAAAAAGACAGCAACTGTGGCGAACGCATATTTCATCGGTATCCGTTTATTGGAATTAACAATTCGGTGTTAAGATAAGCAAAACCAACCCAATGTGACTTTCTTTTTCTATATTATTCTTATCTTGAGAATGGGATTGAAAATTAATCTAAGTAAACGAATATGAGTAGAGGATTTGTAAAGGAGGATGATCAGGAAGAAGTGCCGATGGTACCCCCAAGGGCCGATTTGCCAGCAGGGGTAACCAATTATGTCACTCCTAAGGGAATGGAAGCTCTAACGGATGAAAAAACACTTCTGATCAAGGAACGGGAAGCACTGGATACTGCCAACGAGAACGAGCGTCGTATTGCTTTAAACCATATCAACGCTAAACTGCAATTGCTCAACACTAGGATCCTGAGCGCGAAAGTGGTCCATCTGAACATCCAACCTAAAGATGAAGTCCGCTTTGGTGCCTTTGTTACCCTTAAGATCGGGACTACAAATAAAATAGAAAAATATCAGATTACGGGCGTAGATGAAGCGGATATATCCAAAGGAAAAATCTCTTTTGTTTCGCCAATCGCTAAATTATTGACGAACAAAAAAGTGGGAGAGAAGGTTACATTAAAACTCGCTAAGGAATATAGGTTGTTTGAGGTTATGGATATTGCGTACGGTCAAAAGTGACATTGAACACGGATATAAAAAAAGGGCCGGAACATCGTTCCGGCCCTTTTTAAAAATACTTTGCAGCGCTCCAAATATCCTATTAGTTATTAGTTTCGCGATCGATGATATTCTCCGCTTCGGAAGCAGGCAAAAATATCTGGATACCAATATTCAATCCGATGCTATTTTGATAACTTGTGTCCCCGCCACCGGCCAAACCGTTGTATTTCAAGGTAGTTTCCAAAGCAACATTATCGGTAATGAAGTACGAATAGCCAGGTCCGAATCCAAGGGCAAAACCATTAGTGGAAGGGCCATCTTTAATATTGACGCCCGAAATACCACCGTTGGCCTCTACGAAAAAGCGACCTCTTTGTAACAAGTTTTCGACCCCAACTTCCCCAGGAAACAAATAGTATCTTGACAAGGCCTGAATGCCGTATACCGTAGATTTGGCCGACACACCGTTGACCTCGGGAGATTTAGTGAACCCGAGATTGGTGGAGACACCGATCAAAAAATTGTCCGCTATAAAAAAACCGACTTTGGGGCTAAGACCTACGTTGTACCCTGCACCGTCGTTTAGACCGAAATTTAAACCAAAAAGACCATTATTGCTGGTACTGACCAGCCCGCTGCCAAAATCACTTCCCAACATCACATCTCCTTTGCTTAGCTGTGCGTTCGAAATACCCACTGCCCCGAATACCATGGTGACGGCTAGTAACAAAGCGTTTCTTGTTGTTTTCCCAGTACGTTTATTTCCAAGCTGGGCCTTATTGGAATTCCCTCGATAAAGATTTTTCATTTGTATGTTTTTTAGATTTAATATGCAAAGCTATTCATCAACCTTTGTGGGTATTGACGTTATTACAACGATTAGTATAACAGAAAAATGGGTTCATAAGGGTTTGCGCCAATATATCATTCTAAGGCCCATTAACATTGATGTTCCGCGGGTTATCAGCACGATGAGCGTACGTTTTTCATAGGGATTGGATATGTCTTTTAACACAATCGATTGAAATACAGGTCTATCCAAATTTTTATTTTACGAACGTTCCTATAAAACTTTATATTTTTAAGAACTGGAAACTTTCTAAATGGTTAATTTAGGGCGTCAGACTTTATGACACCTTACTATCTAATGGTATGCGCAATTTTAATAATATTGGGAGAGTTAAGGTTTTTATCAATGACCCAAATAAAAAGAGTTTTTTCAAGATAATTAAAGAGGTATTCGTCATTATTAAGGCCAAGAGGGAAATTCCATTTTATTATTTTAAGTACTTATACAGAAAGGAAGTCAAAAATTATTTGGATTATTTAAGCACTGGAGAAATTAACGCGATCGGAAATAGTAAACTTTTGCACAAACCTGCTTACCGATCACTATTGGACAACAAATTATTTTTTTCGCTGTTATTGGAAAAATCTTCACTTCATACCCCAAAGTTAGTCAGCTATAATCTTGGAAACAGTTTCCATTACAACAATACGAATAGGCAAATATTTGGTAAAGCTGAACTTATCGAGTTTTTTGAAAATGTCTTTAAGGCAAATAAGTTAGAAGGTCTATTTCTTCGACCGCTATCCGACTATGGCGGAAAGGGCTGTTTTAAATTGACCCGAAACCATCTGAAAAAAGAAATAGATGCTATAATCGATTTAATATTCAAAGGGTCTTACGTTCACACGAAGATCATAAAACAGCACGAAGAAATCGATAAAATCCACAATAGGTCGGTATCTACCATGAGAATAATATCATTGATAACTTCTTCAGGCCAAGCTGAAATTATTGGTGCTGCTATGAGATTTGGGGTTGGTAGTAGTGTTGTCGATAATGCAAGTTCAGGAGGTTTTGTAGTTGGAGTGAACGTTGCTAGTGGCACGTTAAAACGGATGGGACGCTATTTTCTTGATTACGGCGGAGGTGAGATTTATGAACACCCCGACAGTGGGTTTAAACTTGAAGGTTTTAAAATACCCTATTTTAAAGAAGCTTGTGAAGAAGTCCTAAAGGGCGTTACGGTGATACCGGATCGATTTATAGGTTGGGATGTTGCAATCACTCCAAGTGGTCCTACCCTTGTGGAAGCGAACGCGGCCCCTCATTTACCTTCGTTTGAAATAGAGTTTGGTGGGTTATTGCGCAATCAACATATCAAACAACTCGTAGCGGAATTGAAAGGACAAAGGGTTTAATCAAGGTCTATGGACTTAAAAAGTTCGGACCATTCGCTACTCGTGCAATACCAAAAACGGCACTTGGGTGTAGTAGCTGATTTTCTCCACGTCTGGGCGAAATAATATCCGTTGAAAAAAGTTGAGGTTTTTGGCGACCATGGCAATCATGTCGATATCACGGCTTTCGATAAAGGCCTGAACTGCGGTTTCGAGTTTGAGTTCTGTGAGGGAATGAAAACTATGATCGATATCGACGAGATAATCATCTAGAAAATCCTTATGTTTTTGTTGCTCTTCGGTCAGATTCTTCCCGTTTTTTGAAACATTCATGATACGGATTTCTGCCTTGTTCATGGTGGCTATTTCAATAAGGGTGTCCAATACCTTTATGTCATAGCCGATTTGAAAATCAGTAGGAAAAGCGATTTCCTTTAGGGTAGTGTATTCCGCATTTTCCGGAACGGCCAATAACGGATGTGCCACTTTCGTGATGACATCGCCGGTATTGCTTCCTATAGTAGCTTTTTTTAGTCCCGTTGCCCCCTTGGTACCCATTATAATCAAATCGATTTTTCTGGTTTCTGCCTCCCGTTTTATGGCATCCACGAAAAAATCGTAGAAAGCCAAAGGGATAAAGTTATGTTTTGGATTAAGCGGGATAACTTTGTGTATACGATCTGTCAATTGCCGTAGTTCTAGTTTGCTTTGCTTTAAAAGGGAGTCTCTAAAACCGGGATCCGAAGAACGCAGGGAGGTGCCCGCACCGGAATAGGCCGGAATTGGGTTGACGTGAACCAGATAAAACGTACATTTCGTTTTTTTGAACATTTCAAGGCCGTAGGTAATGGCGTTCCATGCATTTTCGGAGAAATCGGTGGGAATAAGGATGTGCTTCATGCCGTTCTTAATTTTGGATTAAAAACGTAAATTTAGAGCGGTTCGACCGGACAGGAAATGATATTAATCATATCGCTGTTATTTAACCCGATTCAGGCCCTCGAAATTTAAGATTCGAATACTCCGCTCCTCGATATCGATAAGACCTTCTTTTTTAAAGCTGGAAAGCGTTCGTATCAATGTTTCCGTCGCCATACCCGCGACACTGGCCAAATCGCTACGAAGAATATGAAGGTTTTCCTTGGAATCCATTTGAATTTTTTCGGCAAATTTCAGAATGGTACTTGCCGTTTTTTTCCGAACGGAACCCTAGGCCATTTTCAATAGTTGGGTCTTGGCGTTGGTGAGATTTTCCGATAGAAATTGGATTAGCTTTAGGATTAGGTCGGGGTTTTGTTCCAAAAGACTTTTAAGCGTTTGGGCCGGGATGCCGACCACAACCGTAACCACCATTGCGGTGGCGTAGTCGCTGTGTGAGCTGTTGGGAACGAACGAACCAAATCCGAAAAAATCATCTGCACTGAATATACCGGTAATCAGTTCTTTGCCATTGCGGTCTAATTCATGCCTCTTTACGATGCCATGGGTCACTAAATATGTATTGGAATACGTGCCTTCGCGGTATACGGTTTTTCCTGATTTAAATTCTTCCCTTTGTCCGTTGTCATCGATACAGTTTGTGAGGTCGTGTATCGTTTTTTTGGAAATTGCTGTGGGTAAGTTCTTATTAGGATTATCGTTCAGAATCGCCATTTTGGCCAGACGGCTCTCAATGGCCCCATTTAGTTCCGACTCTTCGAAGGGTTTGGTCAGATAGTCGCCCGCACCCATAATCCCATGAAATGCCGTTTGCACCTCATGATCGGAAAGTTTTAAAAGAACTGCCGTGTTTTCAAGTAGGATGGGGTCATCTTCTATAAAGAATATTTTTTTGCCATAATTCGAATTACATTACTTTTTTACCGGAACTGCATAGTCTAGTTCCTCAACGGCAATTCTACCGAAAAGGTAGTCCCCACATTCTCTTTACTCATAAAATTTATTTTCCCTCCCAAATTCTCTATATGTCCTTTTACGATGTTCAGGCCGATACCCGTGCCTTGGGCCGTCAATACATTTTCGGCCCTAAAGTATCTATCGAAAATGTATTTTTGTTCTTTTTCAGGGATACCGATGCCCTGATCTTTTACATGGAAAGCGATTTTGTCGTCCGTAAGATGCACCTTTAAATCTATTTCGCGGTCTTCGGGGGAATATTTTACGGCATTGCCTAAAAGATTGGTCAAGATCAGACCGGTTATTTTTTCATCTTGATAAATGTCGATATCGTCGATGTTTTGCGTTCTAGACGGTGCCGTTTCGACTCGACACTGGGGGTGCCGATTCTACAGCCGATCCGCTTTAAAAATAAAGTATCCGACCTTTTCAACTCGATACCTATGTCTTTGAAATTTATGATGCGATGAATGTTTCAGGGTAAGCTTTGTTACAAATACGATATATTTGAACACGCAAAGTAAAAAATAGAGAGTGATGAAAATCGAACAATTGTATACCGGCTGTCTGGCACAAGGTGCATATTACATTAAAAGTAGGGGCGAAGTCGCTATTATAGACCCCTTGCGCGAGGTCAAGCCGTATATCGATCGCGCTAATTCGGACAATGCAAAGATCAAATATATTTTTGAGACCCATTTTCATGCCGATTTTGTGAGCGGTCATGTCTCGTTGGCCAAGGAAACGGGAGCCTCTATTATTTATGGACCAAACGCGAACCCATCTTTCAAAGCCCTTATTGCCAAAGACGGTCAGCAGTTTAAAGTGGGTGACATTACGATTGTTACCCTGCACACCCCGGGACACACGATGGAAAGCACGACGTTCTTACTTCGGGATGAAAACGGAAAAGATCATGCGATCTTTAGCGGCGATACGTTGTTCTTGGGAGATGTCGGCCGGCCCGACCTGGCACAAAAAATGGGCGTCTTGACCGAAAAGGACCTAGCGGGATTTCTATATGATAGCCTCCGCGAAAAGATTATGCCTTTGGCCGACGATGTCATCGTCTACCCTGCCCATGGTGCCGGCTCGGCCTGCGGAAAGAATATGATGAAGGAAACCGTCGATACCCTCGGCAACCAGAAAAAAATGAACTATGCCTTAAGGGCCGATATGACCAGGGATGAATTCATAAAAGAGGTAACGGACGGATTGTTGCCGCCCCCGAAATACTTCCCCTTGAACGTCAAAATGAACAAAGAAGGCTACGATGATTTCAACGAGGTATTAGCAAGGGGCACCCACGCTCTTGCGCCCAGTGCCTTCGAAGCCGCCGCGAACGAGACTGGAGCCGTAGTACTTGACGTACGCCATCAAGACGATTTTGCCAAAGGCCATATTCCGCGTTCTATTTTTATTGGCCTCAATGGAGATTTCGCTCCATGGGTCGGCGCCCTGATCGCCGATGTGAAGCAGCCCATACTCTTGGTCGCTCCGAAAGGAAGCGAAGAAGAGGCCGTAACAAGACTCTCCCGTGTCGGATTTGACCATACCTTGGGTTATTTGGAAGGCGGCTTCGACGCATGGAAGAAGGCCGGAATGGAATATGATTCGGTCAGTCAAATGAGTGCCGATGGTTTGAGGGAAGTATTGGAAGAAGATGAGGCACCGGTTTTCGACGTTCGAAAGGAAAGTGAATATCTATCCGAACATGTACTGGAGGCCAATAACACCCCGCTTGATTACCTGAACGATCATTTGGCCGAGTTTCCCGACGATAAACCCTTCTTTGTGCATTGCGCTGGCGGATACCGTAGTATGATTGCTTCATCCATTTTAAAAAGTAGGGGTATTCACAATCTCATCGATGTTACCGGTGGATTTGATGCCATCAAGGAGGCAAAAGTGCCCGTTTCGGAGTATGTTTGTCCGACAACGATCTAACTCTGAATGTGTAATTATATTGATTGAATATTTAAAATATGAGAAACCTAATCATTTTACTTTTACTTGTTTGTACAACTTCGTGCACTTCTCAGAGCAACGGCCAGGTTATAAGTATCGATATTGAAACCGTCAAGACCGAAGTAATCGGGAAAGATGTGCAACTCGTTGATGTCCGTACCTTGAAAGAATATGATGCCGGACATATAGGTGATGCGATAAATATTGACTTTTTAGACAATCCCGCGTTTACCGAAAAATTCCAAAATCTTGATAAAGAGGAACCTGTTTACATCTATTGTCAAATGGGCGGTAGAAGTAAAAAAGCAAGCCAGAAATTAAAAGAGATGGGATTCAAGACCATATTCGACTACTCCGGGGGGTATGGGGAATGGAGCGCACAAAAATAGAATAGAGCCAAATTTTATTTCTTAGAAGTCTTAATACTTATTTTTCCTTTTGAAACCGTGGGTTATTTGTCCGAAAAAATCCTTGGGCAAGCGTTCATCGCCAGAATACCCCAATTTGATCTTTCCACCGGTCTGGGGAATATAATTCGTTTTGAAGAGGTAATCCCAAAGGCTAAGGCTGATCCCGAAATTGACGTCGTATTCGCTTTCTGGCAAATCGTATGCGTGATGGTATAAATGCATGACAGGATTGTTCAAAAATAAACTCTAAAGGCCCCCCAGGTTATCTTAGTGATCGAATGATTAAAATGCGCAATGGCGATAGCAAAGAAATGGACGAGATAGGCCTGCTCGGGTTCAAAACCACCAAAAATTATAACCCCAAAAGTCTTTAAGGGTTTGTAAAGGATATTTTCCATCCAATGATTGCGAAGATGTGCCGCAAAACCTATTTCCTTAACGCTGTGGTATACTTCATGAAATCGCCATAGAAACTGGTATTTGTGCAGTAAAATATGGGTAAACCACTGTACGAAGTCCAGTATGATAAAGAAGACCAGGAGTTGCCCCCACATCGGTCAAGCTTCGATATCTATCAGGGCCAGGCTTTTTGTCGTGATTCCCACATCGCTGGAAAGCACCATCTAAAACACTGTAGAATCCGCTGATAATGAGGAATCACGAGGATTGTACAACGGCCAACCCCATATTTAATGAGAGTTGCTAACTCGTGTGCCACAGGCCGTAGCGAAAGCAAGAAACGGGGTTAAAGTTTCCAATTATTAATAGATAGTAAAGCGATATTATGGAAACTGGTATAGTATTCTTTACTTCATCGAGAAGGGCTGACCTGTACTCTGAAGGACAGCAAACCAAAATTCGCCCTCCATATCGATTTTTTTACGTTGGTTCACGACTTTTGAAATGGGAATGTATACAAACCTGTTGTTGAGCCGGCCTATTACAAATTTCGTCTTTCCTGCCATTGCCCCATGTACGGCATGGTGGGCAAGCCTATTGCAAAAGAGACTATCGTTTGCATTGGCTGGCGCACTGCGAATAATATAACTTGGATCAATATATTTAATGGTGGTTTTGGTCTCGATAGTATCAAAATACTGTTTTATCCGATGCTTTAAAAATAGGCCGATATCTTGATGTTTTATGTTTCCGGACGCGTCGTGTACTTCTTCCGTTCCGGTCTCGAAAAGATTTTGTCCTGCTCCTTCGGCCACTACGATTACCGCATGGTGTTTGAGATTTATTCGCTTTTTTAAGGCTTCCAGAAAACCATTTGGTCCATCTAGCGCGAAGTGGATCTCAGGGATGAGCACAAAATTGACCACCGGCATAGCTATGGCGGTCGATGCTGCTATAAAGCCACTGTCCCTTCCCATTAATTTTACGATGGAAATGCCATTAAAAGCTCCGGTAGCTTCGTTGTGTGCATTTCTGATGATGGGGCTTGCGACATCGAAGGCCGTCTCGAACCCGAACGACTTATCGAGCAAGTCGATGTCGTTGTCTATCGTTTTAGGAATTCCGGCAACGGCGATTTTCAAACCCCGTTTTTCGATTTCCTCCCCGATAGCATTTGCACCTTTGAGGGTTCCATCGCCACCGATGGTAAACAATATGTCGATTTTATTTTTTTCAAGGGCATCGACCATTTCCGGGACGGATTGCGCTCCGCGTGATGAACCCAATAGGGTACCTCCGAACTCATGGATGTCTTTTACTATGTCTGGCGTAAACTCCAAAAAATCATGCCCATTTCCAGGTATCAGTCCTTCATATCCATACCGAATTCCGATGATTCGCTCAACCTTGTAAAAATAATGTAACGCCATGAACAGACTGCGGATTACATTATTGATCCCTGGGCAAAGTCCACCACAGGTAACAATTGCCGCCGTAGTGCTCTTTGGGTCAAAAAATAGCGCTTCACGCGGTCCGGCTTTTTCCAGACAATTCGGTTGTGTGTTATTGCGGATACACGAATTGAAATCTGCCAAAGAGACATCCATAAGCATTCTATCGCTGTCCTCTACAAAACTGAAAATCTTCTCCCCGGCAGTTTTACTTAGATGTATGGGCGAAGGAATCGACGCGTTGCCTAGAGAAACTATGTCAAACGTATTTTTAGAAGCCATGGGATGTGATGATTTGAACGTATTGGAACTTAAATGAAAAAGTTAGCTAACTACAGCATTTTGATTTGTGAAAAGTATCATTTTTATACTGGACTGGGATAACATCCGCAGCAATATTGTCTAAAAATATGAAATGCGTCACTTCAGGGCAACGCTACCAAGGTGTCCCAATTGAAAAAACCCGATTTGGGACCAACCAAAACTTAAGCATTCAAGTTTCATTTAGATTACTGATGAACAATAGATTAGTGTTTCGCTAGATAATGATGTAACTGATAAATATCATATGAATTCCAAAAAAACAGAATTAATTTTAAGAAAGTAATCCGTTCAAACCCTTCTGTCATGCAAATTAAGAAAAATCCGAAAGTCGACCTGAATCGAAACAGTGGTCTTTACTTTGTAATTGGCCTGAGCCTTGTTCTTTTCTTCACTTGGAGAGCCTTGGAATATAAGACCTACGAAAAAGAGAAATTTGTTGTGGAAGCGATGAACGTGTCCGACGATATACTGGAAGACGTACCTATAACAGAGCAAATCAAGACACCGCCGCCGCCGCCGCCGCCGTCAGCACCGGAAGTCATAGAAATCGTGGAGGACAATGACGATATTGAGGAAACGATTATCGAAAGTACCGAAACAAACCAGGAGTCGGTTATAGAAGAGGTTATGAAGGTCGAGGATGTTGTAGTCGAAGAAGAAGAAGAGGAGGTATCGGTGCCATTCTCAGTTATTGAGAACGTACCTGTTTTCCCTGGTTGTGAGGATAGTATGACCAATGAGGCGAAAAAAGTTTGTTTCCAAAAAAAGATTCAGGAGCATGTGGCCAAGGAATTCAAGTATCCCGAAGTTGCAGTGGAAATGGGGGTGCAAGGCAGGGTGTTCGTACAATTTGCCATAGACAATAAAGGATACATCTCCGATGTTAGGGTAAGGGGTCCCGATAAAAATTTAGAAGCGGAAGCAACGCGCATTGTTGCGGCAATACCGAGAATGACCCCGGGTATGCAAAGGGGTAGGCCGGTAAAGGTACCCTATAGTATTCCCATTACCTTTAAATTACAATAATTCGGCTTGATTCGTCTATTGGTTGGAACGGTATTGATTATGGATAACATTTACTTTTTGATGATAGTAGCCTTGGCCTTCTTGGCTATTGCAGACCTTATTGTAGGGGTTAGCAATGACGCCGTCAACTTTTTAAATTCTGCGATAGGTTCGAAGGCCATTTCATTTCGAACCATTATAATTGTTGCCAGTTTGGGTATCGCCTGCGGTGCCCTGTTTTCAAGCGGGCTGATGGAGGTTGCGCGAAAAGGCATTTTCGTGCCTAGTGAGTTCATGTTCAGTGAGATCATAATCATCTTTATGGCCGTAATGATTACGGACATTTTATTACTCGATTTTTTCAATACATTAGGTATGCCGACCTCAACTACGGTATCTATTGTGTTTGAATTGTTAGGTGCCGCCGTAGCCATGGCCCTGATAAAAATCGGTGCCAATGATGGTTCTTTTTCCGAAGTTCTGAATTATATCAATACTATAAAAGCTACGGAAATAATTCTAGGAATTCTGCTTTCCGTCGTTATAGCTTTCTCTGTTGGCGCAGCAGTACAATATGTTTCCCGTGTCTTACTGTCTTTCAACTTTGAAAAGAAAGCTAACTGGGTGGGTGCCGTCTTCGGTGGTATTGCTTTGTCCGCCATCACCTATTTCATTTTTGTAAAGGGACTACAGGGCTCGGATTTTTACACGGAAATCGAGCCGCTAATAGAAGGTAGAACGGTCTTGATCGTAACGTTCAGTTTTATTATTTGGTCGCTCTTATCCTATTTGGTCATAACGGTATTTAAACAAAATATATACAAGCTCATTATTGCTGTGGGCACCTTTGCGTTGGCCTTGGCTTTTGCGGGCAACGATCTGGTGAATTTTATTGGCGTTCCTATTGCCGCTTGGCAATCGTATGAAGCCTGGGTGGCTTCGGGTATGCCGGCTACCGAGTTTGCAATGGATGTCTTGGACGAAAAGGTGCCTACCCCCACAATTTTTCTTCTGATCGCCGGTTTGATCATGGTGCTGACCTTATGGTTTTCAAGTAAGGCAAAGAAAGTGGTCAAGACCTCTATTGACCTTTCGAGTCAGGAAGCGACCCAAGAACGTTTTAGTCCAAATTTTTTGTCGCGGAACTTGGTGAGGTTTACACTGCTTGCCTCAAAATATACCAGCACGGTGATTCCAGATTCCATCCAAAAGAAAATAGATAAACAATTTGTAAAACCTTCTATCGCGCTTTCCAGGGGGAAAACGCATGACCTGCCCGCCTTTGATTTGGTACGTGCCGCGGTCAATCTGATGGTTGCCAGTATGTTGATTTCAATAGCGACCTCAATGAAACTACCCTTGTCGACTACCTATGTTACCTTTATGGTGGCCATGGGTACTTCCCTTGCAGACAGGGCCTGGGGTGCCGAAAGTGCTGTTTACAGGGTTGCCGGGGTATTGAACGTCATAGGGGGATGGTTTTTTACGGCCATTTGCGCGTTTGTGGCAGCTGGTACGGTTGCGTATTTGATCGATCTGGGTGGTGGAACAATGATTGCTGTATTGTTGCTTTTGGCCATTTTATTGTTGACAAGAAACTACATTAAACATGTAAAGAAAACAAGGGAGGTTAGGGCCGAAGACAGCTTGATTAAAGCGGAAAGCAATTCTATTCACGGTGTTATTGAAGAAACTGCGGATAACATCTCTAAGTCCCTAAAAAGAGTTGGAAAGATAATTAATAACACTATGGTTGGACTGATCAATCAAGACTTGGATGCCCTTAAAAAAGCGAAGAACATGGTGGTCAAATTGGAATCCGAAATAGAGGAATTACAAAATGATATCTTTTATTTCATTAAAGATTTGGATGATTCTTATTTGAATGCCAGTAAATTTTACATCGATGTCATCGGAAGCATACAGGATGTGGCCCAATCGTCAAGTTTTATAGCAAATGTCAGTCATAAACATGTTAATAACAACCATAAGGTGTTAAAGAAAAAACAGGCCGAGGAACTTTTGGCCATCAATCACAGGCTTATTAAACTTTTCGACCAAATAAGGGAAGTTTTCGAGACCAGAACGTTCGATAGAATTTTTCCCCCGATTATGGAAGAAAAACAGGCCCTGCTCGAAAGCGTTCAAGAGTCCATACAAAAACAGGTCGAACGCACTCGGACCGAAGACTCTAGTCCTAAGAACACCACCCTTTATTTCAGCATACTCCTTGAAACCAAGGATTTGATTATGGCCAATATGAACATCCTAAATTTATATTACGAGGAACATCAACGTTCAAAGGAGCTTCTTGACCTAGATGAGTAGCTCACAGAAATTTCAAACGAATCTCGCCTCCGCAGTATGATATTGTTTGCCATTCTCCAGTAGAGAGTCTTTTTCTACATAGAGAAGTTCTGCGACCGAAATCAAGTTTTTAATGATATCGTTCAGATTATCCTTGTCATTTACTAAGGAAGAGGCCATTTTGGCGTCGATCAGATTTTCCCTTATAAGGCTATTTATAGATTTATTGGTTTTATGCTTTCGCTCTTTCGCCTTCTTTCTCAGTGCCAAAAGTTTATTATAATGCTGTTCTTTATCTTCAAGGGTCCTGAACAGGTAAATGACACGCAGCACCTTAATGATTTTTTTCCGAAACTTAGTGTACTGATCGACCATGTGAACATTCTTCGAATCTCGATATAAGTCAACATTTATACTCATTTCCAGAACTGCTTTTATTATTTCCACCATCTTACGATTGGCAACGACTATCTCGGAAATTCGGTCGATCTGATTTTTGCCCAGGTTTAAAGTGCCTTGAGCCGTGGTGGCATACCTTATTATTTCACCATAGATAGTTTTTACCTTATTGTAATATAGATTGCGGACATCCGCATTCAAATCCATTTTAGATTTTTCGACGATTTCTTTGGGACTTAGCTCGGATATAATATCCGTTCTATGAATATTTAGGGCGTGCGCGACGATTTCAAAAACTGCATTTTCATATAAATATTTAGATTCTTTCACAAGTGCGGAAACCGTCGTACCCGGAAACTGCAGGATGGTTTCGTTCAAATATTTGGGTTCTTCGATACCTTTATCATCCTTTTCAACGAAAAACCGCATCAAGAACTTCTGAATCGTTTTCATGAGCGGTAGCATTACGATTACGCCCAACACGTTGAAAAGCGTATGGAACATCGCCAATCGAAGCATAAAATTACCGCTTGAAATGCCGACCGCATCGGAAAGATACTTCACCAGGTCAGCAAGCGGATATATGAAGGCTATGGCAATAATCCCCGTAACCACATTGAATATCAAGTGCGCACCGGCAAGTCTTTTCCCCGCCATGTTCGAACTTAGGGAACCTAAGATTGCAGTGATTGTAGTACCAACATTTGCACCTATGGCCAGTGCCAAGGCATTCTCATATTCAATTTGTCCGGCTGCCAAAGCAGTTAAGACCAACGCCATGGTCGCTGCGCTTGATTGCAAAATAGTAGTTACGACAATACCTATTCCTGTATAGACCACTATCCCTAAGAACCCCGGAATCGCATATTGATTAAGATCGATGTATTCCTTAAAAACATCAAAACCTTCTTTCATGTAATGGATCCCCAAGAAAAAAAAACCCAGTCCTGCCAGAACATTCCCGATTCCCCTTAGCGAAACCCTTTTCTGTACTGAGAAAATTATGCCGAATACGAGCATGGGCATTGCCAGTGTCGATATATTTATATTCAGACCGAAACCCGCGATAAGCCAAGCTGTGGCCGTACTTCCGATATTTGCCCCAAAAATGAGTCCCATTCCACCGGTGAGGCTTATTAAGCCGGTACTTATAAATGAAATGGTAATTATCGACAATAATGAACTTGATTGTATCAGGGCGGTGACCAAGGCTCCGGCAGCAATACTTTTGTACAATTTCTCCGTCGCTTTTTTTAAAATGTTTTGGAGAGGACCTTTAGTGAAAACCTTAAATCCTTCCTCTAACATGATCATGCCGAAAAGTAAAATGGCGACTCCTGCGAGAATTGGCTCTAAATCGGGGTAAAAAACCAAAACAATGGCAAGCACAACTAAGAACGAATAAAAAAATGACTTTTTTATCATACGACAAACAGGTAGAATGATTGTATCAGGTTCCTTCTATACTTATTTATGTAAAGTAATGTAAATTAATAGCAAATTACTTTGATATTTTTAAGGATGAAAGAGGAAATAAGTTACCAGATTTTCTTGACTAATTTGAGTTAATAAACATATTCTTTCAGGGATGAATTTTATATTGAATGGATAATATTAAAAATACCCAAATGGGTGTTACGTCGCTATACAAATGTGTGCAACAGGGTATCAAAGTCAGTACTTTTCAGGTACGAAGGTCTGATATTTCATCGGAGGGCGCACATAACTAGTTTTTCTGGGCAAGGGAAGCAGCTTTATGGATGGGAAATCCATTTTTTCATATGGAATCTGACTCAAAATATGGCTAATGCAGTTTAATCGTGCTTTTTTCTTATTGTCGGCATTCACTACGAACCAAGGTACCTGTTTGGTATCGGTATGGGCAAACATGTCGTCTTTAGCTTTGGAGAATTCCAACCATTTGGAACGCGACACCAAATCCATAGGACTAAATTTCCATTGTTTCAAAGGATTTTTTATACGGCTCTTAAAGCGCTTCTCCTGTTCTTCGTCACTCACTGAGAACCAATATTTCAGTACGATTATACCCGATCTGGCCAGCATGCGTTCAAAGTACGGACAAGAGCGCAAAAACTCATTGTATTCATCCTCAGTGCAAAAACCCATTACTTTTTCCACTCCTGCCCGGTTATACCAACTTCGATCAAAAATCACCATTTCACCTGCTGCCGGCAAGTGTGCCACATACCGCTGAAAATACCATTGCGTCTTTTCCCTTTCCGTAGGTATGCCTAGAGCGACCACTTTACATGAACGTGGGTTTAATGGAGCAGTAATTCGTTTTATTACGCCGCCTTTACCTGAGGCATCCCTTCCTTCAAAGATAATTACCACCTTCAGTCCTTTTGATTTTATCCATTCCTGAAGCTGCACTAGTTCTTTGTGTAAGCCCTTTAGAACATTTGCGTAATTATTATTCTTACGCTTACCAGCTTTTAATTTGGATGCTCCCATAATCAAATTTAAGAAAAAAAAAGGCTTAATCGAGTGGATGACACTGCCAATGCGAAACTCAATGGTATTCCTATTTTCGACTAAAATCGAAAATAAAATTTCCGTATTCAATTTTCAAGCAATGACCGAGCTTCAAACAGTACCATCGATGAACTTGATAAAATCAACAACATCCGCTTGTTGGCCCACATGATCCGAAGTATGAATTTCGGCAAGGGTTACTTTTGGTCTTTCCTCTTTCGTCCCCCCTTTTTCTGCATAAACCGTAATGCTGAAAAGCTTTATTTCGAAAAGACGTTACAAAATGGCCACTCTCGCAGGATGGCCAAAAGCTTTGGAGAACAGAGCTATTTCATTTTGAAGGTCGGTAAACCTCTCTGTCTTTGCTGATCTCGTTTTTCTCCTTTATTAATCGTAAAATTGCGATTAAGTTTTGGTGCCGCAATTATTTTTCTGGGTTATTTCGAGGTTCCGTTCGTTGTAAAGTAGGTATGGGATAGTGGATGAAAGAACTAGGTTATTCTACGATTGGAAGCACCATAAAAGGTACTTCCGTTCGAAAGGCCATATTTCGAACTACGGGTTCCCGTAATAATTTTTGAAAGTATCCATGCCTTGTCCTTAAAAGGGCGAGCAAACCGATTTCGGTTTTTTCCCGTTCAAAATTCCGCAAGGTGCCGGCAATCGTATCTTCCATTTTTATTTCCATGAACTTTGATTTTATTGGTTTTAGACCCTGTTTGAGCAGTTCCTTATTTTGTTTTTGGTCGTCGTTCAATTCCTTTTCGGTATGGACGTGTACTACGGTCAATCTCGAATTCCAAATTTTTGTTAGAATAATCAACGGCACCAATTCATGTTTTTCGAAACGATGCTTAAAGTCGGTGGCGAAGACGATCTCCTCCGGTAAACCGTGGTCATGCCCTTCGGGAACGGTAACTACTGGGCAGAAGACAAGGTGTTTTAAAACATCGGTAGTGTTGCCACCAATCAATATCTCACGCATGGCCGACGATCCTTTGGTGCCCATAAAGACAAAATCCACACCCTTATTGATGACCGTTCTGTTAACCAAGTTGATTACGGAATCGGTTTCCATAATCGTTTTAAAAAGGTGTTTCGAATTGTTTTTGGCCTCTAAAGTTTGCGCCAGCTGTTTCAAATCTTCTTTGGCGGTCATTTTATTTCCAGTTGCAGAGGGCACATTAAAATAGGCATGCAACAGATAAAAGGTACATGTTTCCTTTTCAAAAAGGTAAAGTGCATAGTCGATAGCTTTTTGGGCATTATCGGAAAAATCGGTGGGCAATAGAATCTTTTTCATGAGTCCGGATTTTTATTTTTATTCCAATGAACCTGCAGACCGGGACTGGGGACAGGAGTCGGGTAGGGAATTTTTCATACTTCTAAGGATTAAAGATAATTACGAAAAAATCCTTTTAATATGACGAAGGTCATTTGGGGCACAAGAAGAAAAATTCAAATTATTTTATCTGCTTAGACTTGCTTTTAGGTATTCCCTGTTCATTCGGGCGATATTTTCAAGAGATATTTCCTTGGGGCATTCCACCTCACAAGCCCCGGTGTTCGTACAATTGCCAAAGCCTTCGGCGTCCATCTGTTTTACCATATGGGCTACCCGTTCGCCGGCCTCTATTTTTCCCTGCGGCAACAGGGCAAATTGGGATACCTTGGCAGCGACAAAAAGCATGGCCGAAGCATTTTTACAGGTCGCTACGCAGGCCCCGCAACCTATACAGGTCGCGGCATCGAAGGCATTGTCAGAAACCGATTTTTCTATGGGTAGGGTATTGGCATCTTGCGGATTACCGGAAGTATTCACGGAAATATAGCCGCCTGCTTGCTGTATCCGGTCAAAGGCGGAACGGTCCACGACCAAATCCTTGATGACCGGGAAAGCCTTGGCCCTAAACGGTTCAATATAGATGGTGTCGCCGTAATTGAACCTACGCATGTGCAATTGGCATGTGGCGATTCCCCTATCGGGACCGTGCGGCCTACCGTTGATAAAAAGGGAGCACATACCACAGATACCTTCCCTACAATCATGGTCAAATGATACCGGGTTCTCTCCTTTTAAGATAAGGTCATAGTTGAGCGTATCCAACATTTCCAGAAATGAATCATTGGGGTTGACATCATTTATACGGTATTCGATCAACTTCCCTTTGTGTTCCGGACTTTTCTGTCGCCAAATTTTTAATGTTAGTTTCATCCGTTGATTCTTATTGATTTTTATAGTTCAGATGTAATTGGCCAATAATCGTCTCGGTGGGTATGAAGAATTAATGTGGCTCATTTCAAACCTGCTATTTTCATGGGCTATCTGTAGCTTCGCTGCTTCACTTCAATGTTTTCATAGACCAGTTTTTCTTTATGCAACAGGGCATTTCTGGGTTCGCCCTTGTACTCCCATGCAGCAACATGGGCGAAATCTGTATCGTTGCGTAGGGCTTCGCCGTCGGTGGTACGGAATTCCTCCCTCATATGCGCGCCACAGGATTCTTCTCTGAAAAGGGCATCTTTGGCATACAGTTCGGCCAGTTCCAAAAAATCGGCCAGACGACCGGCCTTGGCCAGTTCTTCGTTGAATTCTTCGGCCGTTCCGGGAACGATCGCGTTTTCCCAGAATGCTAAGCGAACGGACTTTATTTCTTCCATTGCGGTTTCCAATCCTTTTTTGTTCCGGTTGATGCCACAGTACTGCCACATGATCGTTCCTAATTTTTTATGGAAATAATCCACGGGATGGGAACCTTTGTTGTTGATCAATCGGTGTATCCTTTCGGTAACTTGCAATTCCGCCTCCTCAAATTCGATCGTTGTCGTCGGAATTTTTCCAGTGCCGATATCCTGTGAAAGATAATCTCCTATAGTGTAGGGGAGGATAAAGTAACCGTCCGCAAGACCCTGCATCAAAGCGGAGGCGCCTAGACGATTGGCGCCATGATCTGAAAAGTTGGCCTCTCCAATGGCAAATAGCCCTGGCACGGTGGTCATCAAATTATAATCCACCCAAAGTCCGCCCATAGTATAGTGGGTCGTCGGATAGATCATCATGGGGGTTTTATAGGGGTCTTGATCTATAATTTTCTGGTACATCTGAAAAAGATTACCATATTTTCCCTTGATGACTTCCTCGCCCAAACGCGTTATCAAGCGATCATCATCAGTGTCAAGTCCTTTTATGCGAGCCTGTTCTTTTCCGAAGCGATATATGGCGGAATGAAAATCCAAAAATACGGCCTGCCCGGTAACGTTGACCCCATAACCTGCATCACAGCGTTCTTTGGCGGCCCTTGACGCTACATCCCTGGGGACTAGGTTACCAAAGGCGGGATATTGTCTTTCCAGATAATAGTCCCTGTCTGCATCGGCGATATCGTTCGGTTGTTTAACACCTTCACGAAGGGCCTTGGCATCTTCTTGATCTTTTGGCACCCATATGCGCCCGTCGTTGCGAAGCGATTCCGACATAAGGGTCAGTTTCGACTGATTCGGGCCACCTACGGGAATGGCCGTGGGATGGATTTGGTTAAAACAGGGATTGGCCAGAAAAGCACCCCGTTTGTGGGCTTTCCAAGCGGCGGAAGCGTTGCAGCCCATGGCATAAGTGGATAGGTAGAATAGGTTTCCATAACCACCAGAGGCAATGACAACGGCATGGGCCGAATGTCGGTCTATCGCTCCGGACACCAAATTTCTGGAAATTATACCACGGGCCTTGTCGCCTAATAAAACTACATCCAACATCTCGTGCCGATTGAACATTTCGATTTTTCCGCGGGCTATCTGTCGGTTCAGGGCCGAATAGACCCCCAGCAACAACTGTTGCCCCGTTTGACCCTTGGCATAAAAGGTACGGGATACCTGTACGCCCCCAAAGGAGCGGTTGGCCAAAAGCCCCCCGTATTCCCTCGCAAAGGGCACGCCCTGGGCTACACATTGGTCGATAATGTTGGAAGACACCTCGGCCAAACGGTACACATTGGCCTCACGTGAACGGTAGTCGCCTCCTTTGATAGTATCGTAAAAAAGACGATAGACGGAATCGCCATCGCCTGTATAGTTCTTGGCTGCATTGATGCCTCCCTGTGCCGCGACCGAATGTGCCCGACGTGGCGAATCTTGAAAACAGAAGGCTTTTACGTTATAACCCAATTCCGCCAAGGTCGCCGCAGCGGATCCTCCTGCCAGACCCGTACCAACCACTATAACATCCAGCGAACGTTTGTTCGCCGGACTTATCAGGTTGATACTATTTTTATAAGTCGTCCATTTTTCCGCTAAGGGGCCTACCGGAATTTTGGCATTCAGTTCACTCATGGCACCGCTTTTAGAATTACATATGGTCCATAATCTGGTGCGCGTCGATCAGGGGCGCCCCGTGCATAATCTCATCGGAGGCTTGGTTGATGAACTTGTCAAAATTCAGGTGAAACGAATGCGCCAATTGAATGGCTTTGCTGACATACGCCCCTTTTTGCAACCAAGTGTTCATGGGGTCCAGCATTTCCGAGGGTACGTCTTTACAATACTTGGGCATGTGCAGCCCAAAAATAGGATGCTGTTCATAATCCACTTTTTCAAGTTCGCCTTCCAAGATCGAGGAAATCATGGCCCTTGTATATTTTAACTTGATCCGAGATCCTACACCGTAGGGTCCGCCTGTCCAACCCGTGTTGATCAGCCAAACGTTGACCCCTGCATCGGTCATTTTCTTGCTCAGCATTTCAGCATATACGGTCGGATGCAAAGGCATAAAAGGTTCCCCGAAACAGGCCGAGAAGGAGGGAACCGGTTCATTAATGCCTGCTTCGGTGCCCGCTACTTTGGCCGTATAGCCCGAAATAAAATGATAGGCCGCTTGTCCGGGAGTCAGTTTCGATACCGGGGGCAATACCCCAAAGGCATCACATGTCAAAAAGAAAATGTGCTTCGGATTTTTTGCGAAGGAGGGTACCTGTATGTTGTCGATATGTTCGATGGGATAGCTTACCCGAGTGTTCTGGGTAATGGAACTATCGGAATAGTCCACTTCTCTGGTACCTTCTTTGAAAACGATATTTTCCAAGAGCGCCCCAGGTCGGATGGCCCGGTAAATATCGGGTTCGTTCTCTTCGCTGAGGTCGATGACCTTGGCGTAGCAGCCTCCCTCGAAATTGAATATGGTGTTGTCGGCCGCCCAGCCGTGTTCGTCGTCGCCTATCAATTTTCGGTCAGGATCGGCGGAAAGGGTCGTTTTTCCCGTGCCGGATAACCCGAAGAAAATGGCGGTATCGCCTTTTTCCCCGACATTTGCTGAACAGTGCATCGGCAGTACGTTCTTCTCGGATGGAAGAATCAGGTTCAAGGCCGAAAAAATACCTTTTTTTATCTCCCCGGTATAGGCCGAACCCGCAACTAATGCAATTTTTTTGGTAAAATTAAGGATGGAGAAATTACCGGCCCTAATACCATAGGATTCCGGGTTTTCAGCTTCATATCCCGGAGCACAGAGTACCATCCATTCTTCCTCGAAACCCTCAAGTTCAACTTCTTCCAAACGGAGGAACATGTTCTTGACAAAAAAATTGGACCAGGGATACTCGGTAATCGTACGCACGTTCATCCGATATTCGGGATCGGCGCAGACATAGGCATCTCGAACATAGACTTCCTTTCCGGACAAATACGAAGCCACTTCATCGTAAAGACGATCAAAGTTTTCAGGGCTCAAGGGTTTGTTGGTACGGCCCCACCACACCTTGTCCTTGGTGTAATCGTCCTTGACTAAAAAACGATCCTTGGGCGACCTTCCGGTAAATTTTCCGGTGTTGACACAGAGCGTCCCATTCTCGGTCTCGGTGCCCATTCCTTTTTCTACGGTCAGTTTTTGGAGGGTTTCGCCGTTAAGGTTCCAATGGGCGGAAACATTTTTAAGTCCGTATTTACTTAAGTCGTTATGCTTGGATGTTTTCATTAGTGTTTCTTCCATGATTAGTTCCTTGGTTTTCATTTATTTCAATGCTTATGACGAATGGGAGGGCTTCTATTTAATGGTTTTATCACATTTCAATCAATAGCCAATACGGCTACTGTCGAATGCAGGGTCAACAACTGGGTCAACTGTCCTGCCGAAGGTTCGCTTCGTTTTGCATGGTTTCTAGGTAGGATGGCAACAAGGTCAATGTCATGGTTTTCGGCATAGGCCAAGATACCATCGACGACATCTTCGTTATTGATAAATACACGTTCCGAATAGAAATTTTCGAGGTAGTACTCTATAGCCTTCTCGTTCTTCTCCTCTTCTTCGGAATAGCCATAACTGCCCGGGCGGTTCTTTATCGTTACCACATGTACTTTGGCATTGAATCTTCGGGCGACCTCTAACAAGGCCCCTAAATCTTGGGTATCGTCTATTTCCTCTTTTCCAAGAACTAGGGCGATACGCTTCATTTGAAAATCTTGATAGCCCTTTGGGACCATTAGAACGGGACAATCGGCCTCCATAACGAGCTTTGAGGTATTGGTCTGTTCGGCACTGTCCTCCTTATTGGTGCCCAAAGTGCCCATGATCACAAGGTCTATTTTTTTTGTTTTTTGGATGTCTAAAAGGGCTTGAGTCACCGATCCGCCTTGAATGGTCCATTCCAGTTTTTTTCTGAGAGCCCTGCCGTATTTTTCGGCCAACTTTGTGAAATTTCCGGGATCCAACTTAAAATTACCATGTCCGGAGATATGGGCCAATACAATTTGAATATCGTCATCGCGTCCTACGAAGGCTACGGCGTATTCCAATGCCCTTTTGGCACTTTTTGAAAAATCGAAGGGCACGAGAATGGTCGAAATTTTATTCATGACATAAATTTTTTAACGTTCTGTTCAAAAGTAAGTAACAGTTTTGAGGCAAAACATGACGGCTGTCATTCCGGGTTAAAAAATGACATCCTTCGGAAAAGAGGAAATTAAGGTCTAAACCTACCGATGCAGATCGTGATAGCTATTGTAGTGTCTACAAACAAGAAATTCAGCAGTAGTAATGAACATGAAAAAAACTCAAACCGAATTCCCAACCCTTTTCCGCAAACCACCCAAATGGTACGCGACCGAAAAATTGAACATCCCCAAGGCCAAAAAGGCCAAAGCCATGGCGTAAACGATGCTCAATCCTCCCAGTATCGGATATACGATGATTAAGATTGCGAAAATCAATGTTCCGATTCCGGTAGCCAAAATCCATCCCCATCCCCCGATACTATAAGATTTTAGGCGAACGGAAACCCATACCGCCCTAGATCCCCTGTAAAATAGCCAAAGTGCTAAGACATATGTTATTAGATCCATGGTCATTACCGGATTGAAAAGTAAAAATCCACTGACAAGCAGCTCCAAAACCCCGCCCATAAAATGAAATCCCCAGTATTTGGTTTCCTTTCGGTAGAGCACCGAGGCAATAATTTCGAATGCTCCGGTTATCGCTAAAATTAGCGTAAAGAAAAAACTCAGCGACATATAGCTCGCCGAAGGGGTTATGAAAATCCAAATGCCCAGCAGCGCAAAGAGAAAGCCCAAACTCAGGTGTTTCCACCATTTTTTTGGTAATGGCACTATATTTAAATGGAGGGAATGTTTCATATGAGGCCAAAATTATTAAGGAGAGGAGGAACGTGAAATGATTTTTGTCATAAGAAAACGGTATTGGGCCGTTCCGGCCGCAAGTTTTATAGCTATTACGATCAATTCCGCAATAATTTTTACAAATCGTGTTTTAAGCATTATATTGGGGATGTGGGAAATACGCCGGCTTCTAACTATAAATACAGGTTAAAACAGGGGTTAGCATTACTATGGAGAAGGGATCATCATGGTAAAAGTCATTATATTTATTGCACAAAATTTAGTCGCCAGACCGGTCTTTCTGCTTCATTGCCGACCAAGCGGCGCGAAGAACGCACCTATGAAAAAAATACTACTGATTGAGGACGATACGATCTTGAGGGAAAATACCGCCGAACTATTGGAGCTTTCAAACTTTGAGGTGCGGACGGCCTCTAATGGAAAACTAGGTGTGATCGCGGCCAAAGAATACCTTCCGCATGTTATTCTCTGCGATATCATGATGCCGGAACTTGATGGTTACGGAGTATTGGATGCCTTGTCAAAAACCGAAGAGACCAGGGGTATTCCGTTTATTTTCCTATCCGCCAAGACCGAGCGCGAAGACATTCGCAAGGGCATGGAAATGGGTGCCGACGATTACCTGGCCAAACCTTTCACAGAGTCCGAACTTATCGGGGCAATTAAAAGTCGATTAGCGAAAATGGTGATCCTGAAGGATGTGGAGGACAAAAATTCCATATCCGGTACCATTTCCGAAAAACGAATAAAATCACTGCAACAATTCAAAAACTATATTAAGGATAACGGCGGGGAATATTCGTTCCAAACAAGGGAAACCATCTATTGCGAAGGTATGCATGCCAACATCATCTATCTGATACTCAAAGGAGCGGTAAAAATCCATAAACTGGACGAAAAGGGCAAAGAACTTATAACCGGTATCCATAGGCCCGATGATTTTTTCGGTTTTAGTTTTTTTACAAAAGACATTGTACATACCGAATATGCAACGGCCCTGGAGAAAACCGAACTGGTCGGCATTTCTTCGCAAAAGCTTCGACAGCTCCTCGAAGGCAACGATTGCCTGGCCATTGAGCTGATGCAGTTTCTATCCGAAAACCTATTCGAGGCCAAAGAACAGCTATTGGAAATGGCCTACGGTTCCGTTCGCAAAAAAACCGCCCGCACCATCCTCAAATTCGCCGAGAAGCTGCAAAAAGATTCCAAAGGAAATCTCCATATTCTCCGCAGCGACCTTGCTAGCGTGGCGGGTATGGCGACCGAGACGCTTATCCGCACCCTTTCGGGCTTCAAGAAAGAAGGGCTCGTTCAAATAGAGGGCCGGAACGTCAAAATTTTGGATATGGACAAACTTAGTCGGGTGTATTGAAGGGAAAATAAGGATTCATTTCCCTACCCGCCCAGAAACTTCGGGTAGGAGGGGAGCCAAAAAACTTTCCAAAACAACATGACCGTAATCATTTTGTGCGGCGTTCGGGTATCCTAATTTTACAAGATTGGACAAAAGCCGATCTTGACATGCAACAGCTACTTATTCCCACCGATTTTTCCGAAAATGCTTGGAATGCCCTCAAATATGGGCTGGAACTTTTCAAAAAGACCGAATGTACCATTCATCTGCTGCACGTAAATTCGATTCCGCCCTATTCCGGTGCGGGAACCTCGGTTCAAGCGGCGGGCGAAAACTTTAAGGATATTCTTTTGAAGGAGAGCAAAATAAGCCTTCAGGAACTTTTGGTCCGTATCGAAAAATTACCTGCCAACGATAGGCATACCTTTGTTCCGATAGCGCTCTATGATTATTTTGTGGATACCGTTAAGAGGGAGTCCGAAACGAAAAAGATAGACCTTATCATTATGGGTACCAAAGGCGCATCGGGACTCAAGAGAGCGACAATAGGGAGCAATACGGGCGATGTCATCGTGAAGGTCAAATGCCCGCTCTTGGCGGTTCCCGAAGATGCCGCGTTTTCCCCGCCCGGAGAAATTGCCTTCGTTACCGACTTTCATATCGGTTACGACCCAAAAGTATTGGATACCTTGATCAACATGGCGGTTTTGCACAATTCCATTATTCGGGTACTGTACATTTCAAAAAAGGGAGAAGAACTCTGCGACGAACAAGTAAAGAACAAAGATTTTCTCGACGATTAGTTGGTCGATGTGGAACATGGTTTCCATTCCCTGACCGGTACAAAATTGGAGACCGCCGTGCAAGCCTTTACCGAAAGTAGGGATATCGATATGATCGCGATGGTCGCCAAGAACCTGAACTTTTTTCAACGGATTCTTTTCCGCCCCGAAGTGGAAAAGATAAGCTACCATACCAAAGTGCCGTTTTTGGTCCTGCATGAGTAAAAAACGTATACTTCGGTAGGTTCGATTTCGGTGGCCGCCTATCTGATTTCACGCTTATGAATGGATCTATAAATGGACTAAGAAGTGTATTTGAAAATTGTTTTTGAATTTATGATCTTTTGAAAACTTCTTTTCATTGCTTACTGTCTGTAGCACAAATTTAAACCAAATAACAATCCCTCAAACTGACGAATATCATGGTTTTTGCATACCATGCTGTTTACTTTTGTCACAAAATGGAAGTAGCATGCGAAAAGTATTGATTCCCACCGATTTTTCGGAAAACGCCTTTAATGCATTAAAGTATGCCTGTCAGGTATTCAAATATGAGAAAAGCGAATTTTATATAATTCATGCCTATGCCGATGAAGTGTATCGGGAGGATATCGCAAAAGAGCGCAGTACTCTTGAAACGTTGAAGGCATCCGCTCTGGAGCGTTCGGACGGTAAATTGAAACAGACCGAAGACCAGCTCAAGGAATACTCGGCCAACCCCAAGCATACCTATACCTTCGTTTCGGTATTCGCCAACTTGATTGATGCCGCCAACGACTGGGTGGAACATGAGGATATGGATATCGTGGTCATGGGCACCCGTGGTGCGACAAGTGATGGTAAAATCGTTTTTGGAAGCAATACGCTGCAAGTGATGAGGTACGTGAACTGCCCGGTTTTGGCCATTCCCGAAGACTATGAATACCAACCGCCCAAGCAGGTTCTTTTTGCAACCAATTATATGGTACCCTACAAAAACCGCGAATTGAAATTATTGGGCGAAATGACCGGGTCTTTCTGTTCGACCGTCCATATGTTGTATATCGATCCGATAAATACACTGTCCCTAAGGCAAGAGGACAACCGGGAGTTTTTAAAGAATTGTCTAAGCAAACCGAAACTCCGTTTTGAGACCACGCCCGAAAAGGAGAAGACGTTTGCAATTACCAAATACATACTGCATAATGACATCGATATGCTAGTCATCGTAAATTCAAGGCATTCGTATCTAGAGGATATGCTTTACCAATCATCTATGGATAAACTGGGCTTGCATCTGAAAATTCCGTTTATGGTGCTACAGAATATTGCGCGGTAAAAACTGCAAGTGTCGATCCTGTCCGTCGTAGCAGGGTTCGAACCTTGATTTTAAAGTGAAACTGAAACCTGACATAACTAATACGATCTACTAAGTACTTCATACTACAACGATATGAAAAAAATAATCCTGCCCACCCATTTGTTCCACGACTTGTCGAGCCAGAAGGTCATCACGGCAATCAACAATTTTCAGATGAAGAAGCGTATGAACCTTTTGGCCATGGTACAGAACAAGCATACGTTTATAGAGCCGACGATCAAAAAGATAGGATTTCATGTAACCATTCCGTTTATGGTCATTCCTCACACAACATAACTGATACTATGCAAAATATTTTGGTACCTACCGATTTTTCGAATAATGCAAACCATGCGCTTTCTTATGCCTCAAAACTTTTTGGAAATAGAAAGTGTACATTTTTTTTATTGAACGTATATAATGAAAAGAAAGGTTTTAATGGCAAACGTAGCTATGATGATGTAGCGCATGTTTCCGATACGTTACGGGAGAAGTCCAAAGCCCGTTTGAAACAAACCTTACGAAAAATAAAAAAGAAAAATCCCGATTTAAAACACAGTTATGAACTGATTTCTAAGCCTGCCGATTTGATACAGGCAGTCGACGAGTTAGTGGAAAAACTGGAAATCGATTTGATCGTAATGGGCAATAAGGGTAAAAAGAGTAGTATTCCTGTATATTTGGGAAGTAGTGCTACGAAGACTTTGGCATCGATAAAAAAATGTCCGGTCTTATTGGTTCCGAAAAACACCGACTTTAATCCGACGAAGAGAATTGCGCTTGCAACGGACTATAAAAATTGTTTTAATACCTCACTGATCGATCCGATGATTTTTATAGCCCAACTTTGGGAGGCCTCCATTAACATTCTACATATCGATACGAAAAAAAAGTTGGATGATCTTCAAAAATCAAACTTGAAGGCACTTAAGACCTGTTTGAAATCCTTTTCAATTTCATTTGACCGGATGCCCGATTTTATCAGTAAAACAAAGTTAATACAGCTGTTCTTAGAAGATTCGAACATTGGCTTACTAGTCATGGTCAATAACGAACATGGCATTTTTGAAAAAATGTTGCGCGAGCCGATCATCGAAAAAATGGTGTTCAATATTGATATTCCCTTTTTGGTTATTCCTGAAAAGCCATAAATACGCGATTGTCGACATTCTCTGAAAGTAATTGGATTTTGGAGACTTACCATAACTTCAAACACAAGGGGTTTCCGGTCAAGAAAAATTCGGGTAATTATCAGTATACCATACGGTTTACGTTTTGGAAATCCTCGAAAATGATATCATCTTTCGGCAATACCTGATAATTATCATATTTATCCTGCCAATGGCATAGTATTTTTGTACTAAATACAATGAATCTATGTGCAGTCTAATCCAAAAATATAACGTTGCTGGTCCTCGCTATACAAGTTATCCCACCGTTCCGTACTGGAATATGGATACGTTTTCGGGAAAAAAATGGGAAAGTACGGTACGGCAAAGTTTTAATGAGAGTAATGCAGTTGAAGGCATTAGTCTTTACATCCATTTGCCCTTTTGCGAAAACTTGTGTACTTTCTGTGGATGTCATAAGCGCATTACCAAAAGACACGAGGTAGAGACGCCCTATATCGCATCCGTTTTAAAGGAATGGAAACTGTATTGCGAGCTATTTCCCGATAGGCCTAAAATAAAGGAACTGCATTTAGGCGGCGGTACCCCTACATTTTTTTCCCCCGAGCATCTGCAACTGCTAATCAACGGAATTTTCAAAAAGGCTGATAAGGCAGAAGATTACGAATTTAGTTTTGAAGGACATCCGAACAATACGAGCCGAGAACATCTTCAGGCCCTGTACGATGTTGGCTTTCGAAGGGTAAGCTACGGGGTGCAGGATTATAATGAAACCGTACAGAAGGCCATTCACAGGATACAGCCTTTTGAAAACGTAAAAAGAGTTACAGAAGTTGCCCGCGAGATTGGGTACACCTCCGTAAGCCACGATATTATTTTCGGATTGCCCCATCAGACTTTGGAGCATGTCGAAGAAACCATTGCGAAGACGAAACAACTGATGCCCGACCGCATTGCTTTTTATAGCTACGCGCATGTGCCTTGGCTCAAAGGTAATGGACAAAGGGGCTATAAAGATGAAGATGTGCCCCAAGGCGAAGAAAAACGCAGGCAGTACGAAGAAGGCAAAAAACGATTGGCACAAGCGGGATACAAAGAGATCGGAATGGACCATTTTGCACTGACTTCCGATAGCCTGTACGCTTCTATGAATACAGGCCGATTGCACCGGAATTTTATGGGTTATACCGCATCAAAGACCCTTTTGATGGTCGGTCTCGGCGCATCGAGCATCAGCGATAGTTGGTACGGTTTTACCCAAAACGTAAAAAGTATTGAGGAATATGCACACTTGGTAGACCATGCCATTATCCCCATATATCGCGGACATATCTTGTCAGAAGAAGATCAGATCGTTCGAAAGCACATTTTGAACTTGATGTGCCGATTGCGGACTTCATGGGCAGATGACGCTATGTGTTTTCCCGATTTACCAAGTATTATCGAAGGCTTATCCGAAATGGAATCGGACGGTCTCTTGGAGATAGGCATGCACGACATAAAAATAACCGAAAATGGACGGCCGTTCGTCCGTAATATTTGTATGGCTTTCGATGTCCTCTTGCACCGAAAAGCACCCGAAACGAGATTGTTTTCGATGACGGTTTGAGGCAAAAAGTTCAAACTTCAGGCAGGCTCAGTAACCATAAGTTTATGGGTTTAGGAGTTTTTTTTTAAAATCTACAGCCCAGCACCCGTTGCTCAAGTTGACGTTTACATTCTTTTGGGCAAATTAGTTTAACCTATTAAATTAGCATCATGATGAAAAAGATTATCGTACCTGTAGATTTTTCAAAACAGTCTGAATACGCCCTGAAAACAGCGGCGTCATTGGCCCTGAAACACAATGCCGGGATTTTGGTAGTGCACATGTTAGAGCTCAACAATAGTCTGAACCCTACGCCAGAGGTAGTGAATCAAGAATACACTGTATTTTTAATCAAAGCGGCCGAAAAACGGCTCAAGGAGTTCTTGGACAAACCTTATCTAAAAGGCATCAATGTGACGCCGATTATCAAGCATTACAAGGTGTTCAGCGAGTTGAACGAAATTGCTGAAATGCACGATGCAGATTTAGTGGTCATGGGTTCACATGGTAGTGACGGTCTCAAGGAAATATTCGTGGGTTCGAACGCCGAGAAAGTGGTACGCCATTCCCTTATTCCCGTTCTGGTCGTCAAGAACGATTATAAAGATTTTAAGATAGACCGATTGGTTTTTGCGTCGAATTTTAAGCTAAAGGGAATGAAAGCCTTTGAAAAAGCCAAAGCGTTCGCCGAATTGGTTTCTGCTGAACTCGATCTTGTATATATCAATACGCCGTACAGTGATTTTTTAAGTACCGAAGATGCCGTTACACGAATCAACAAGTTCTTGGCAAAGGCGAACCTCGTCGATCAGGTTGAAATCTATAATGATTACAGTGTAGAGATGGGCATTTTAAACTACAGCAAGGCGAATGCAGCCGATGCCATCGCTTTATGGACACATGGGCGAAAAGGCCTAGCCCATTTTTTCAGTGGTAGCATCGGAGAAGACGTCACAAACCGCGCTAAGATTCCTGTCATTACTTTTAGGATAGGGTAGTTGATTTTGTGTACGCCCAAGTTTAAAGGGAATCCTGTGAGGAATTTCCTTTTTTTGTATGTTTGCCCACAAACTGATTTAAATCATGTTTCGGCTCTAGCTTCCACTCTACTTTTGCTCAATGAAACAGTTCATAGTTTTGTCCGTTACCTTTGTTATGCTGGTCAAGCCCTTTTGGCCGGTAGCGGAGTATATTATGAACTACGACTACATCATAAACGTGCTTTGCGAGAATAAAGACAAGCCGCAGATGCATTGCGACGGCAAGTGTTATCTTGCCAAACAATTGGCGAAGGAAACCGAAAAGAGCGACAAAAATCCGTTCGGTGAAAATCGGTCCAAGACCGAGATACAGCCCATGGTGTTTTTTCAAGCCTTGCTTCAAATGGATTTTGCTGTTGATATCCTAAACAAGGGGCTCGATAACTTCAAGACTGACCAAGAGTTTATCTCCACACTTTTTACTACCGATATTTCACATCCGCCCGAATTGGCCTGATTCCAATATGCCCATATAGAATGGGTAAATGTACCGATATTTCTTTGGATGGATTTTTCGTCTAGAATATTCGCGTACGCTTCAAACTCTTGAATTAGGTTAAATCACGATCAGATGAAAATTAAAATAATGGGCTCGCCACATTGTACGATGCTGGCCGGGCCGAAACAATTGTCCTTGCTCTTTGGGATGCTCTGCTGCCTATCGCTGGCGACGCATGGCCATGCCCAAGAACGGAAAGTGGAAGTCGAACAAGATTCAGTTCTCCCTATCGATTTGTTGGAAGTCATCGTTATCTCTTCCCATAAAAAAAAGTTAGAGCACAATGCGCATACGAAACCGCTATCGACCTTGGACGAATACTTGGAAGCCTCGCAAAAAGTCAACATGATCAAGCGCGGAGCCTATGCCTGGGAGCCGGTCTTGAACGATATGTCGTCCGAACGGCTTGCCATCACCATCGACGGCATGCACATTTTAGGGGCTTGTACCGATAAAATGGATCCCATAACGTCGTATGTCGACGTATCCAACCTGTCCGAGGCTCACGTATCCAGCGGACAACAGGGGGCCGAGTACGGCAATACGATTGGTGGTGCCATTGATCTGAAGGTCGAAAAAAGTAATTTTAGGCCGACGGACTGGGTAGGTTCGGTCGAAATGGGCGGCGAATCGGGTAACAACGCCCAAATCATCGGTGGGGAACTCAATTATTCCAATGAAAGGTTTTACTTCGACACGGATGTCATCTATAGAAAGTCCGAAAACTATACGGCCGGTGGGGGGGAGGAAGTCCTATTTTCGCAGTTCGAAAAGTACAATGTTTCGGCGAATGCAGGATATAAGTTCAGCGATGACCAAAAGTTGTCCGCCAGCATTATTTTCGACGAGGCGCAAGATGTAGGCTACCCCGCTTTGGCGATGGATGTTTCGCTGGCACGCGCCTTCATCGGTTCGGTAAGCTGGCTCCAAAATGATTTTTTAGGAAGGTTCACGGATTGGGAAACCAAACTCTACGCCAACACGATCACCCACATCATGGACGATACACAACGCCCTAGTGTGCCCATACATATGGATATGCCCGGATGGAGCGACACCTATGGCTATTTTTCACAAACAAAGTGGAAAAACGAAAGGCACCAAGTCCTGTTGAAATTGGATGGCTATTACAACCGGTCCCTCGCCGAGATGACCATGTATCCGAACGACCCGAACGAAAACGAGATGTTTATGCTTACCTGGCCCGATGTACGCACATTCAACTCTGGATTTTATGCAGGGGACGTCATACAACTGAAGGGAAGTTCGATAAAGCTCGCCACACGATTGACCGTTCAAAATTTCAATGTTGCCGACGAATTCGGGCTGAACAGCTTACGGATCTTTTATCCGGAAATGGCACAACACCAAACACGGTTCTTAAAGAGTGTTTCGGCACAGTACCAAACGAACTTGAAGTCATGGCATTTCAATGGTGGGCTATCTTATGGTGATCGCGCCCCATCGGTTTCCGAAGGTTTCGGATTTTACCTGTTTAACAGTTTCGACAACCACGATTATATCGGAGATCCCGACCTCAAGAATGAAAAAGCCTTGGAAGGCAATGCAAAAATAGCCTTTAAGAAAGCGGACTTTAGCCTTGGGTTGGAGGGTAACTACTTCCACATGACCGATTACATCATCGGAGAGATCGATCCGATCTTGAGCGTGATGACCATCGGCGCCGATGGCGTCAAGATTTACAAGAATCTTGAAAATGCCGATCTGTACAATGTATCCTTTGACGGCGAATACAAAATCCTTCCGGCATTGAAATGGTGGGGCGTCGTTTCGTACCATCGCGGTACGGACCAAGAAGGGCGCAACCTTCCATTTATCAGTCCCTTTGCCTATGGCTCGAACGTACGGTACAGCCATAAGACCTTTACAGGGACTTTAGCGATGCGGGGTGCCGGGCAACAGGTCAATTTCAATCCCGAATTCGGCGAAGACAAAACCGATGCCTACACGGTCTTTTCGTTGACCCTGGGGAAACAGTTTTCCTTTGGTCTAGATGAGCTGTACGTGAAATTGGGCGTTGAAAATATTTTCGACGCATATTATTCCACCTATTCCGATTGGAAGAACATCCCAAGAATGGGAAGGAACTTTTTCGCTACCGTTTCGTATGCTATTAATTAAAAAACGATAACAAATCAATTCAAAAAGTTCCCGTCGAAATTTATCCTGAGCATTTCGATTAGCACCAATATAAACTTAGCCTAAGGGCGGGAATGACAAAGAAAATAATTAATCATGAAAAAAATAAAATATCTATTCGCAACATTGGCGCTTACGGCTGCCATCACCTCTTGTTCAAATGAGGATGAAAATCCACTTGTACTAGAAGAAAACCCTTTGGCGGACTATACTATGCTTACGAGCTTGACCGCCAATGGCCATGATATCGAAGTATATTCCGATCAAGATGGATTTACGATGGGTTATAACGAACTTTTCATCCGAATAAAAGACGGTACTACAGATAGCTATATTAAGGATGCGGAAATCACGTTGATGCCCGTGATGCAAATGGCTGAAATGATGCATTCCTGTCCAAAATCTGAAATTTACAAGACCGAAAATGCCTCCGTATACAAAGGGTTCGTAATTTTTCAGATGCCTGGAAACGCCGATGAGTATTGGGAGCTTAATTTGGAATACACGATAAACGGAGAAACCTTCAAAGCCGCGGAACGTATTGAGGTTAAGGCCCCTGCCGACGACAAAAGAACGGTCACTAGTTTTATGGGAAGCGACGATATCCGTTACATCGTAGCTATGACGGCATTTGACCCTGGGGTAAAGGTTAACGATTTTTCGGCCATGGTATTCAAGATGGAGAACATGATGAGCTTTCCCGCAGTAGAAAACTATAAGATAGCCATCGATCCAAGAATGCCCGGTATGGGTAACCATAGTTCGCCGAACAATGTTGATTTAATATACGATGCGACCTCAAAAATGTACAATGGAAAATTATCCCTGACCATGACGGGTTACTGGAAGATCAACCTACAATTGATGAACGAGGCCGATCAAGTTGTAAAGGGCGAGACTGTTACCGATGAAAACGAAAGCAGCAGTCTCTTTTTTGAGATAGAATTTTAAAAGTTATTTTTTTTAGAAAGGCCATCCATCGAAATAAGGTTGGCCTTTTACTTGTAATTAAATTTTTCAGTGCCGTCCTCCCTTTTTCCATGCGATGTGGTACTATAGGAGACAAGGAGTGTCTGCCACCCTCAGGTTCAAAACTTCTATCCATAAACACAGAATAAATGACAATTTTGTCCGAAACATGACGAATATCATGTTTTATTCTCATCTTTGCCCATATTTTTGTGTCACAATTTAAAACAACTGAAAAAATGAATTTAAAAATGAAAAGTGTAGCGGTACTCTTTTCCCTAATGCTTATGGCCTGCGGGGGAAAGGAAGAAAAGAAAAAAGAAGGTTTTAGCGTTGAGCGCGCAAAGACGACTACTGAAAAACCCCAAGAGGCTGCGGCAGATACTGGAACGCCGGCATCAGAAAGAGTAGAACTCGAAAATAAGGGAGTCGGTCCGATAACTTCCGTAGAACTCGGTGCCGAAATAGACCAGGCATTGGCCGATAAGGGAAAAGAGGTCTACGACCAAATGTGCGTGGCCTGCCATAGACCGGATAAAAAGTTTATCGGTCCTGCACCTAAAGGCATTTTGGAAAGACGTAGCCCAGAATGGGTCATGAACATGATATTGAATCCCGAAGTGATGATCAAGGAAGATCCGTTGGCAAAAGATCTTTTGCAGGAATTTAACGGAGCACCCATGGCCAACCAGGGGTTGACCGAAGAACAAGCGAGATCTGTTCTCGAATACTTCAGGACTTTATAGCATAAAATCACAAAAAATTCAAAAGGAGTTCAATCCAAAGATTAAGAAAGCATGAAAACATACAGCTATTTAACAATGACATTTATAGTGCTTGCCACTGTCATCACCGGTTGTAAGGACCAAGGTGAAAATTCTAATGGGGCTTTAACCTCCAATGCGGCGGAGAGGGTATATGTCGAACCCGGCAAATTCGACGAGTTCTATGCTTTTCTATCTGGAGGATTCAGCGGCCAGTTGGCAGTGTACGGTATCCCTTCCGGTAGGCTTTTAAAAGTAGTTCCGGTCTTTTCTCAGGATCCCGAAAAGGCCTACGGATACAACGAGGAGACCAAACCGATGTTAAATACAACCCATGGCTTTATCCCTTGGGACGATACGCACCACCCCGATATGTCACAGACCAAAGGGGTACTTGATGGGCGGTGGGTCTTTATGAACGGCAACAATACCCCAAGGATTGCGCGGGTAGACCTTACCACCTTTGAGACGGCCGAAATTATCGAGATTCCCAATAGTGCCGGGAACCACAGCTCCTCATTTGTTACCGAGAATACGGAATACGTTATCGCCGGTACTCGTTTTGCGGTGCCGATTCCCCAAAAGGATATGCCCATCAAAGACTATAAGGGGAATTTCAAGGCGAGCCTTTCGTTCTTGAGCGTTGATCAGGAAAGCGGTGAAATGGATCTCTCCTTTCAGATACGATTACCCGGCTTTGCTTACGACCTGGTTCATCCGGGCAGGGATAAATCCCATGGTTGGGTGTTTATCACTACCTATAATACCGAAGAGGCCCATACGCTTCTTGAGGTGAACGCTTCCCAAAACGATAAGGACTTTATTGCCGCCGTCAATTGGAAAAAAGCGGAAGAATATATAAAACAAGGTAAGTTCAAGACCGAAAAAGCGGAATATGCGCATAATATATACGATGAGGATACCCATATGGCCACTTCGACCATTAAGAACGAGGTTCGTGTGCTCGATGCCTCTGAATTGCCCGGTCTGGTCTACTTCTTGCCGACCCCTAAATCTCCGCACGGCTGCGATGTAGACCCTACGGGAGAATACATTGTGGGTAACGGAAAACTATCCGCAGATTTAACAGTTCATTCCTTTACGAAAATGCTTGATGCCATCGAGAACAAAAAATTCGACGGTGAGGCCTACAACATCCCCATTCTGAATTTCGAGGATGTGTTGGGCGGTACGGTAAAGCAGCCAGGTCTTGGCCCGTTGCATACGGAGTTTGACGGTAAGGGCAATGCCTATACCACCTTTTTCATCTCCTCGGAGGTCGTAAAATGGAAATTAGGCACTTGGGAAATTTTAGATCGAAAGCCCACCTACTATTCCCCGGGCCATCTGAGCATTCCGGGCGGAAATTCCCGAAAGCCCTGGGGTAAATATCTATTGGCAATGAACAAGATTACGAAAGACCGGTATCTACCCACAGGGCCTGAAGTGTCCCAATCTGCCCAGTTGTACGATATTACAGGCGAAAAAATGGAACTACTTTCTGATTTCCCCACAATTGGCGAGCCCCATTATGCTTCTATGGTGCCTGCGGAATTGATACAGTCGAAATCCAAGAAAATTTATAGGCTTGACGAGAATAAGCATCCCTATGCGACCACTTCCGATGCCAACGTTAAGGTGGAACGGGAAGGCAACGAGGTCCATGTTTACATGACCATGATCCGTAGCCACCTGAATCCTGATAATATAGAAGGGGTCAAAGTGGGCGACAAGGTTTATTTTCACTTGACGAATTTGGAGCAAGATTATGACGTGCCCCACGGGTTTGCCGTAATAGGGGCCGAAAATTCGGAACTGTTGGTCATGCCCGGGGAGACCGAAACTACGGTCTGGTATCCTAAAAAAGTAGGTGTATGGCCATTCTACTGTACGGATTTCTGTTCGGCACTTCACCAAGAGATGTCAGGATATATCCGGGTATCCCCCGCCGACTCGAATACAGAGCTTACTTGGTCGTTGGGCGATTAGTCCCCCCTTAAAGATTTCATTTTTTCAGACGAAAAGCGGGTTGTGTTTTAGAAGCTTCCCGCTTTTTTAATAGAACGGAACTACCTGTCGGATTAATTTTAACAATAGATTTCTTCCTTCGCTTCTACTTGCGCAGGAATGATAAAAAATAATAGTGATGAAAAAAGCAGGTCTATTAATGATCATCGGTTCCTTGCTTTTGTTGGGACTTTTCAAATTTCCCCTTTGGAACATCGAGTTGGAGGCACCACAGTATCCCGATCCTTTGGGTATGAATATCTATATCCAGGGAATCGAGGGGGAGGAGGAATTCGATATTCAAAATATAGATGGTCTGAACCACTATATCGGCATGCGTACCATTCCCAAGCCAGAAGACATGTGGGAATTCGGGGTTTTCCCCACCGTGATTATCATAATGGTCGCCCTAGGAGTGCTGATAGGTCTTCTGGGTATTTTCGAAAAGGTAAGTTATAAATGGTTTATGGGCTGGTTCATATTGATGTCCGTTCTAGGTATTTTAGGCATGTACGATTTCAATGCCTGGTTGACCGATTATGGCAGTAATCTTAATCCTAATGCCATTATGAAGCTGACCCAACCCGATGGCACCCCCATGACCTATAGTCCACCTTTACTGGGTCACGAGAAAATGTTGAATTTTGATGTCACTTCTTTGCCCGCCACCGGGGCCTGGATGATGTTCACAGGGATGATGTTGACGATCTTTGCATTTTTGGTAGGATGGACAAAACGAAAAAAAGTATAGCCTGGGGATAATAGGTTAAAGGGTAAACAATGTTATTTACATAAATGAAATAACGAAAAATGAAATACACTAGCATTTTGCTTATTTCCCTCTTGATTCTGGGAGGATGCAAAATAGATTCCGACCCCATTAATTACGGTTCCGACGCCTGTCATTATTGTAGCATGACAATCGTCGACAAACAACATGCCACGGAATATGTGACCGATACCGGCAAAGCCTTTAAGTTTGATGCCATAGAATGTATGATGAACGATCTCAAGGATACCAATGACACTAAAATAGCGCTTTTCTTGGTCAACGATTTCGAGAATCCCGGTCAATTGATCAATGGCACCAAGGCTACCTATCTCATTAGCAAGAATATCACCAGTCCTATGGGCGGGAACTTGTCCGCTTTCGAAAATAGGGCAGCCGCGGATAGCGTTCAATCCGAATTGCAGGGTGAACTGTTTACTTGGGAAGAGCTTAAAAAACGGTTAACAAACCAATAAACGTAAATAGATGAGAGCGACGGACGGTGAAAACACCACTATAAAAAATATGGAAACGTCGGAATGTCTAGAATTATTGGAAGCCGAAGGCGTACAGCGTACCTTAGCAAACAGAAACGCAGAGTCCCCGAAATTCATACCTAAATTTTCAAGCCGCTTACAAGAACGAAAAATTCCGATTGTTTATCGCATTAATAGCATGGATATCATTGGGAAGTTTAGGGAAGACCGATGAAGTTGGCAGATGTAGTAGGATATTATCACCTTCAACCTATAATTCAATGAAATATTGGCAAGGAATTTTTTTTATGGTATGCCTGTGCCTAGGCCATTCGCTTCACGCACAAACTATAACGATATGTCCATCCTGTGAAACTAAATCCATAAAAGAGGGTGTAGAAATAGCCGTCGATTATGATACACTTCTCATTAAAGCGGGCACCTATAAGGAATTCAACATTCATATTGACAAACCCTTGACCCTAATCGGTCAGAACCTTCCCATAATCGACGGTGAGGATAAGGGCGAGATAATTACCGTTACCGCCGATGGGGTCATACTCGACGGACTGAAAATCATAAATGTAGGCACCAGCTACACCAAAGACCATGCGGCCATCCGTATGATCAAGAATAAAAATTTCGAGATCCGTAACGTGGTGCTTGAAAAACTGTTTTTCGGTATTTATCTCGAAAAGGCGTCCCATGGCAAGATTATCAACAACAAGATTAAGGGCGATGCCGTCGACGAGTTTGGCTCCGGCAACGGCATCCATCTTTGGTACGCCAAGAATATCGAGATAATCGGCAACGAAATCCGAAACGTAAGGGACGGTATCTATTTTGAATTCGCCGACAACTGCACCGTCAAGAACAACCATAGCCACAATAATGTGCGTTACGGACTCCATTTTATGTTCTCGAACCACGATGTTTATGAAAACAATGTCTTTGAGAACAATGGGGCAGGGGTGGCCGTAATGTTCTCAAAATTCATCGATATGCGGCACAACATCTTTCGGGAAAATTGGGGCACGGCATCCTATGGCCTATTGCTAAAGGAAATCAACGATGCCGAAATCATCGGAAATACTTTTGAGGAAAACACAATTGGCATCAGTATAGAGGGTACCAACCGAATAGCGTACAACAAAAATAATTTTATCGGTAATGGATGGGCATTGCGTGTGAGGGGCGCGATTTACGGCAATACCTTCACGAACAACAATTTCTTGTACAATTCCTTCGACCTATCGTACAATAGCAACTTGAACGACAATGTTTTCGATAAGAATTATTGGAGCGAATACACGGGCTACGACCTCGACAAAGACGGTATCGGCGACGTGCCCTATCGCCCCGTAAAATTGTTTTCATATATCGTAAACCGTACTCCCGAAACGATAATATTGCTGAGAAGCCTTTTTATGGATATCATCGATTTCTCCGAAAAAGTGTCGCCGGTCTTTACGCCCGATAATCTCTTGGATGCGAATCCGTTGATGAAGAAAGCAGGCAGTAAGGAGCCTCAATTGGCCGTAAAAAGTAAGTAGAAAGCAGTCGCGGTCGTCAGTGAAAATAAATACGGGGAACTAACTACTTTGTACATTAAAAAATGATAGTAATACAAAAGCTACATAAGAAATTCGGTAAGAACGAAGTCCTGACAGGCCTCGACCTGAATATCGAAATGGGCGGCATTTTCGCCGTCCTCGGCCCCAACGGTTCGGGCAAGACCACCTTGATAAAAGGGATTTTAGGCATGGTAGTACCCAACAAAGGCAACATCTCGATCGATGGACATTCCATCAAAAACAAATGGAAATATCGCGAAGGCATCAATTATCTGCCCCAAATCGCGAATTTCCCCGGTAATTTAAAAGTAAAGGAGCTGATTCGAATGATCAAGGACCTTCGGCAAAAACCGAGCGACGAAGAAGAACTGATCACGCTATTCGGCCTAGAACCTTTTTTAAACAAAAAATTGGCGACCCTTTCGGGTGGTACCAAACAGAAAGTGAATATCGTTCTTTCTTTTATGTTCGACAACCCTTTGATCATTCTCGATGAACCTACCAGTGGGCTAGACCCCATGGCCATGATCCGATTAAAGGAACTGATCCAGAAAGAAAAGAAAAAGGGCAAAACTATTTTGCTCACCTCACACATTATGCAGTTTGTCGAAGAGATTGCTGACGAAATCGTATACCTTTTGGAGGGAAGGATTTATTTCAAGGGTACTATCCCGGCATTGAAAAAGCTAACCGGCCAAACTACCGTAGAACGCGCCATCGCGGCCATAACAACCACCCCAGCCAATGTTTAAGATACTCAAATACAGTTTTTATGACCTGATTCGTAGCCGGTGGAGCTATGTCTATTTTTTATTCTACCTAGCGTTGGGCTTTGTGCTGTTGTTCTTGAACAACGATGTTTCAAAGGCGGTCATTACCCTGATGAATATTATTATCGTATTGGTACCCTTGATCGGAACGATTTTCGGGGTCATGTATTTTTACAATTCCAAGGAGTTTACGGAACTTCTGCTGGCGCAGCCCGTTAAGCGTTCGTCCATTTTCTTGGGCCAATATTTGGGCGTGGCCGGTTCGTTGACCTTAAGCCTCGTTCTGGGCCTTGGCATTCCCTTCGTCCTCTACGGACTTTTCCGTAGCGATGCCATTTTCGATTTTTCGTTGCTGCTGGTCACGGGAGCGTTTTTGACCATGATCTTTACGGCATTATCGTTTAACATTGCGCTTTCCAACGAAAACAAAATCAAGGGTTTTGGGTACGCCGTATTGCTTTGGCTGTTCTTGGCGGTCATCTACGACGGACTTTTTCTAATGTCGCTGATTGTATTTGAGGAATATCCTTTGGATACCTTTTCGTTGGTGGCGACGATGTTCAACCCAATCGATCTTTCCCGAACCTTGATTCTTTTAAAATTGGATATTTCCGCCCTTTTGGGATATACCGGAGCCGTTTTCAAGCAATTTTTTGGTACCAACCAAGGTTTTCTCGTCTCCATGTTAATGTTGGTTCTTTGGACTGTCTTACCCATCTGGCGATTGATTCATAAATCGAAGCAAAAGGATTTTTAGGCCAGATGACTTCTTCCGATGCCGTAGGGTCTCCTCGTCCGACTTCAACAATAGAAGCGTATCGCCACAAATTTACCGGGGAAAATCCTTAGTTTGGAAAGCGGTCGCTAAAATTCCTCGATATTTTTTGAATTTCAGACAAAGATCATATGCTCACCCATAGCGGAGATTTACCTTTGAAATTAAAGATAAAAGGAGCATTAATTGCTGATAATTCTTAACAATATCCTATCAAAAAAATAAGCATGCGCTTTCTTTTTATCCCCAAGTGGTGGTAGCCACAAAGCCTAATTGTTTCTGGTTGGCCGGGCAGTGGGTTTTTTGAAAGCAAAAACTTCCCCTATCCACATTTTGAAGATCCACAATCTTTACAGGTCAGACAACCTTCTTGATAAATCAGGTTCGTCGACTTGCAATTGCTGCATTGTTGCCCTTTTGCTGAGGCACCATCGGCCACATATCGTTTTAATGCCCGGGCCACTCCGTTTTTCCAGGTGTTGATTTGTTCGCTATCGAGTTGCAAGCTGCCGATAAGGTCAACAACCTTTTCGATGGGCATGCCGTGCCGTAGGGTGCTGGATATCAGTTTGGCGTAGTTCCAATATTCGGGGTCGAACTTATGGGATAATCCTTCGATCGTGGTTTTGTAACCTCTAGCGTTCTTGTATTGAAAATCATAGCGGGAGGTTCCGTCCTCGTTCCGGTTTTTGATAATCAACCCCTTATCCACCCAACGGGGAATCAAGATACCGTCTTCATCATCGGCCAGCCCGGTAAAGATTTCATAAGGTTGGTCTTCGATAAGTCCGATAAAGGCGATCCATTTTTCCTTATTGTTCTGAAAACGAACTACGTCGGCCCCAAGGATCTGTGGCCGCTTGGTAGGGAAGGCCGTCAGAGTGTCCTTGCCTTCCTCTTTTTGACCATCGTTAGATATAAGAACCCCCGAACGGGATCCATCTCGATAGACGGTCACGCCCTTGCAACCGGCTTTCCAAGCTTCGAGGTATAATTGTGCCACCAGTTCTTCCGAAACATCGTTGGGCAAGTTGATGGTAACGCTGATGGAGTGGTCTACCCACTTTTGCACCGCACCCTGTAAACGCACTTTGCTCAACCAGTCCACATCGTTCGAAGTAGCCTTGTAATAGGGTGACTTTTTTACGATGGCATTGATTTCGTCTTGGGAATATTTTTTATCGGTATCGTAACCTTTGGCCGTCATCCAGGCCTTGAACTGGTGATGGAAAACCAGATATTCTTCCCAAGAATCGCCCACTTCGTCCACAAAGTCCACCCGGGCCTCCTTATCGTTCGGGTTTACTTTTCTACGGCGTTTATAGACGGGAAGAAATACCGGCTCGATACCCGAGGTAGTCTGTGTCATCAAACTTGTGGTGCCCGTGGGGGCGATGGTCAACAGCGCAATATTTCGTCGGCCGTGTTCGAGCATTTCGTAGTACAGTTTCTCGTCGGCTTCCTTTAACCGGAGGATAAACGGATTTTCCTTTTCCCGTTCCGCATCGAAAATCTCGAAGGCACCGCGTTCCCGTGCCGTGTTTACCGATGCCCGATAGGCTTCCAAGGCAATTGTTTTATGTACTTCAACGGAAAATTCATTGGCCTTTTTACTGCCATAGCGCAAACCAAGGGCCGCCAACAAATCGCCTTCGGCTGTGATGCCGATACCTGTACGTCGGCCTTCTTGGGCTTTTTTCATGATGTTCTGCCAAAGTTGGTATTCCACCATTTTGGTCGCTTCCTCTTCAGGATCGTCGGCGATTTTATTTAGGATGGCATCCACTTTTTCGAGCTCCAGATCGATGATGTCGTCCATAATGCGCTGTGCCGCCGCAATATGCTTTTTAAAGAGCGGAAAATTGAAGGATGCCTTTTCGGTAAAGGGCGCATCTACATAAGAAAAAAGGTTGATCGCCAACAAACGGCAGGAATCGTAAGGGCAAAGGGGAATTTCACCGCAAGGGTTCGTGGAGACCGTTTTATAGCCTAGATCGGCATAACAATCCGGCACCGATTCTCTAATGATCGTATCCCAGAACAGAATTCCCGGTTCGGCGGACTTCCAGGCATTATGGACAATTTTTTCCCATAATCGGGAGGCCTCAATCTCTTTTGAGTATTTGGGGTCGGCACTATGGATAGGGAATTTTTGCGTGTAAGTGTCTTCAGCTTCGACCGCTTTCATAAAGGCATCGTCCATCCGTACAGAAATATTGGCGCCCGTTACCTTGCCTTGTTCCATTTTGGCGTCGATAAAATCCTCCACATCGGGATGGTTGATCGAAACGGACAACATCAGCGCGCCCCTTCGCCCATCTTGCGCCACTTCGCGGGTAGAATTTGAATAGCGTTCCATAAAAGGCACCAGCCCGGTCGAGGTCAAGGCCGAATTCTTTACCGGGGAGCCCTTGGGCCGGATATGTGAAAGGTCATGCCCGACCCCGCCACGGCGTTTCATCAATTGTACCTGTTCTTGGTCGATCTTCATTATGCCGCCGTACGAATCCGAGGTGCCATCGGTACCGATCACAAAACAATTGGAAAGGGATGCGATCTGAAACGGATTGCCGATACCCGCCATAGGGCTGCCTTGGGGGACTATATATTTGAAATTTTTTATCAAATCGAAAATTTCTTCCCCGTTCATCGGATTCGGATATTTTGCTTCGACCCGAGCGATTTCGCTTGCGATCCTTTGGTGCATATCATCGGGAGTCCGTTCGTAAATATTCCCGTCCGAATCTTTAAGGGCATATTTGTTGACCCAAACACGGGCGGCCAGGTCGTCGCCTTTGAAATAGATCAGTGAAGCTTCAAAGGCTTCTTTTTGGGTGTAGTTGGTGGTGGGGATCGGGAATGTTGTAGGGTGCATTTTAAATTCTATTTTGGTTTGAAAAGGCGCTAATTATGTACTAAAATTAGTCAAAAAGAAAGTAACATTTTTATGACAAAAATCATAAAGTGTACAAAAAATAGATATAAATAATTGATAATGAATACATTTAAAATTTATTAACAGAAAAAGTTAACAAAATATTCAACCTTGAGAATGTTCGTTAATAAATTTGCCAAATTTTGGAAGATGGGATAAGAACTTAGGGAATGGATTTAAGAAGGTGGCCATTTCAACGAAACGGTTGGTTATTTAATACTTTTTAGTTCACTAATTCCAAAATTTTTGAGACCGTCGCCTTGTGGTTCACTCCAAGCCCTTCTTTTTGGTAGGCCAATTCACCTTTTTCATCGAAAACGCTGATGATGTTAGAGTGCGAAAAATCCATCGGGGAAATCTGTTTGTAGTTTACCGCCAGCACGGCGGCAAATTCACGGGTGTCCATTTCGGAACCCCGAAGTAAGACCCATTGATTGGAATCCAGTTCATTTTCAATGGAGAATTCCTTGAGCCGTTCGGGGGTATCGGTTTCAGGGTCGATACTGACCAATACGAATTTCACTTTATTTTTTTGGGCTTCGGGAATCTGTTTTTCGATGCCCCGCATATCGGCCACCAACCTTGGGCAGGCCGCTTGGCAAGAGGTATATATCATGACCATGACGACTACTTCGCCCTTGAGTGTCTTGAGCTCGATCTGTGAATTGTTCTGGGTCGTCCACTTTGAGGGCAGGTTGTAGATTGATAGGCCTGAAATTTCATCGGTTTCCTCGATTTTTGTTTCTACAGGCTGTAAATCCATTCTGCAGACCAAGCACGTGCCCGGTTCGGCGAAAATCTTGTCCCCTTCACATTTCATGGGGCATTGATATTCGACCATAGCGAGGTCGTTTTTCTTTTTGGTATAGCAAGAGGATAAATTGGCCACAGGCAAAATGAGGAACAGGATGTAGGTTATTTTTTTCATTTCAATTTAGATTTTAGGGATGTCCTTGGCACAACGGAATCCCAGGTTCTTTACGGAATAGTTGGCCTTCATGCTGCCCCTAAAGGCGTAGCGCATAAAGGCAGCATAGTTCATCAGGTCCGATGCCCCGACGGCCGCACTTCCACAGAACAGATTACTGTCTTTGTCCACGTCTTTTCTCGATTCCCCCGAGATCAAAACGGAGTTGAAATCCATCGTCCACTCCCAGACCAAGCCGTGCAGGTCATAGATGCCCCAATAGTTTTTAAAGGTAGAGCCGATTTCGTTGTTGAAGGTTTTGGGAGCCTCGTACCAGTCTAATATCTTTTGGTTATAGGATTCCTTCTTTCTGGCATCGGCGGTTTTTTCATCGGCCATCGCCGCAAATTCCCATTCATCGATGGTGGGCAGCCTTTTTCCTTGGCATTCGCAGTATTTTTTGGCGGCGAACCACGAAACGTTCGTTACCGGGGCATCGGCCGAAAACCGGTTTGGGTACGAAAGGTCGCTCTCCCAAGCGTTTAAATAACTGCCATCGGCGAACAGCGGTTTGACCTTGCTTTTTTGCCATTGCGGGAATTCCTGGACAAATTCCAGATAATCGGCGTTGGTTACCGGATAGACATCCATCGAAAAATCATCGATGGTTACGGCCGTGGAATCCACACCGTAAAGGGGAATGTAGGTTCCTCCCCGGACCATGGCCATATCATCCTGTGCAAAGACCGGTTGAAAAATGGCAATGCATAGCGAAATAAGTATGATTTTGAGGAAGGAATCCATAGTTGCTATTTTATTTTTCGGCCCGGACGGATTTTACCATCGCCGGCGTCACTTCTTTTTTGGAATTGCCCCAGCTGTTATAAACGTAGGTCAGCACGTTGGCAATCTCATCGTCGGATAAGGTCTGGGCGGTCATAACGCTGTTATATTTCTCCCCGTTGACGGTAATTTCGCCGGTTTTACCGTGAAGAACGATACCTATCGCCCTTTCGGGATCGGCATTCAGGTAATCGGATTTTGCCAAGGGCGGGAAAGCGTTCGGTACTCCTTGGCCCTCGCCCTGGTGGCAGGCGAAACAGGTCTGCATGTAGGTTTGCTTGCCGAATTCCAGCATTTCGGCCATCGATTTGGCGGGAATTTCGGATTCCAATCCTTCCGCTATACTGGGCATACTCTGAATGCCGCCACCTTCCGGTAAATAGATGTCATCTCGCAATTCGCCGGAATAGATGTTCTTGTTTTCATCGCCCTGCACTTTCAACATTCCAAGGGCACCTTTGTTGAAGGCCCTGAAAATGGAGTGGTCGACCAAAATAAATGTGCCTGGCACCTCTACTTTGAATTCAACGATAGCTGCACCACCGGCGGGTATCAAAGTAGTTTGCACGTTTTCGTTAATGCTGTTTCCTCCTTCAATGTGCACCCGATCAAAGATTTCCCCGATTACATGAAAGGAAGATACCAGGTTGGGGCCACCGTTGCCCACATAGAGGCGAACGGTTTCTCCCACATTGGCCGTAATGGCGTTATCGCCGGTTAGGGCGCCGACCTTTCCGTTAAAGACTATGTAATCGGCATCTTCATCGATCGCTTTCTGCATGTCGAAGGGTTGAAGGCCGCGATCTCCGTAATTGCCCTTCGTATAAAAATCACCTTGCATTACATAATATTCTTTGTCCACATCGGGTAGACCAGCTTCGGGCTCCACCAAGATCAGGCCGTACATGCCATTGGCAATATGCATTCCCACGGGAGCAGTGGCACAATGGTATACAAAGAGTCCCGGATTTAGCACCTTAAAGGAGAACACTTTTTCATGTCCAGGAGCGACAAAAGAAGATTCCGCTCCACCTCCTGGACCGGTTACGGCATGAAGGTCGATGTTGTGCGGTAATTTATTGTCGGGATGGTTTTTGAGGTGGAATTCCACCTCATCGCCGACCTTGGTACGGATAAAACTTCCGGGCACCGTACCACCAAAGGTCCAATACATATATTTGACCCCATTGGTCATTTCGCCTTCCTTTTCGAGGATTTCCATATCGACGATCAGCTTTTTGGCCTTTCTTTTTCCCGTAGGGGGCGGTACGTGGGGTGGCGAGGTTAATGTGGCCTTCATTTCTACCGTGGCCGGTATGTCGACACTTGCGATTTCCTTGTTTTCATTGTTATCCTTACAGGACGAAAGAAATAGCACCAAGGCTGCCGTGAATAGCATTGCTGCTGATTTAAGTCGATTGGATTTCATTTTGGTATGGATTTTGGTTGTTTTCAAACATAAAAGGACATTTTTTATCCTTTATAATGGTTAAAGGTAGCATAGCCATTTATTCCAAAACATGACACTTGTCATGTTCTATTCTCATGTTGTGGCAATTTCAAGTCCTTCAATTTCCAGGACCAATGCTTCCAAAGGATCCTTACCAAAAAGAAAATCATATAGAATTCTCGCTTTAGAAGATTTGAACACTTTTGTGGAACTCGTGAAAAGTGCTTCGTAATATGCGATTCCCGCGTGTTCTAATAGAAAAATCAGCAACGCTGTTATCAGGGTCGGGTGCATGCTGAATTTTTGCAATTTTCAGTTACAAAATTCAGAACAAAAATCTCCTTAGAATTTGATATTTGTTAGGTTTGTCTTAAATAGTTGCCGATGGGTTTTAACACACCAAATTGAAAGTGCTATGTCCCTTTGTTTATTTAAATTGCGGTGGCAAAATGATAGATTTAAAACTACATATTAGAACGGCTTTCGCCTATTTTTTGATGGCGGCATTGCTGGGTTTGGTATTGAGATCGTATGCATCCATCGAAATTCCTGTCAACTATAAGTTTATCGTCCATACCCACTCACATATAGCCCTTTTGGGTTGGGTTTATATCGCTTTGACAACTTTGATTTATAAGCTGTTCGTAGCAAGTCCGTTGAAGGACAAGAAGTACCGACGCATTTTTTGGTTTACACAGCTGAGTCTTGTGGGAATGCTTTTAACTTTTCCATTTACCGGTTATGCGCTTTTTTCCATCGTTTTTTCAACGCTTTTCTTGTTTGCCTCATACTGGTTCTTTTGGTTTTTTAGGAAGCACGGCATGCGTGAATTTAAAAAAACGAACGCCTATGCCTGCATTACGGCCGCACTTTGGTATTTGGTACTTTCCAGTTTGGGGCCTTGGGCGTTGGGTGCGGTCATCAGTCTTTTGGGATCTGAATCGATTTGGTACCGTTTAGCCATCTATTTTTATCTGCATTTCCTCTATAATGGATGGATGATTATGGCCTTGTTCGGCTTGTTTTTGCATCTGCTTGAACACCGCCAGATCAAGCCTTCAAAAAGTAGTTTCAAAAAGTTGTTTTGGAGTCTTAATACAGGGATAATCCTGTCCGCTTTTTTATCGACGCTGTTTACAAAACCCCCGATACTAGTGTATATTATCGGTGGGGTGGGAGGAGTTCTTCAGCTTTTTGCCCTGATTTTGTTGCTTTGGTTTTTATTTCCGCTTAGGGGAAGAATGAAGACCATATTCTCAAAATGGCAATGGAACCTATTACAAACAGTGGCGGTACTGTTGTTCGTAAAAATGGTATTGCAGTTGCTTACGGCCTTTCCTTATTTTGCCAACTTGGCCGCAACCTTTCTCGACTTTACCATCGGATATTTGCATTGGACATTTCTGGGGGTGGTCACCATCGCCCTGTTTTTCTTTTTGGATTGGTTTAAACTGATGCGGATTTCCAGCAAAGCCTATGTGTTTTACTTCACAGGATTTGTGATTACTGAACTATTGATTTTCTATAAGGGATTGGCGGCGTGGCAAAGCCTCCCTATTTTCAAAGGCTATTTTGAAGCTTTGGCGATAGGAAGTTCCCTGATTCCTTTGAGTTTACTTTTAATGCTGGCCTTCAGTTGGAGGGGCGGTCAAACCTGATCATCCTTCAATATCCTGAAAATAACCCCGTTCAACTCGCTATTCACCGGAATCTGACAGGCCAAGCGACTTTTTTCGGAAGTATTGCGGATTTTAGAAAGGGTGTTTTTTTCATCAACACCCATTTTTTCGGAAACGCTACCCTCAATAATTTGTATGTGACATGTGCCGCACCATGCCCGGCCTTTGCATTCGCCCCAATCTTCGATGTATTTATCGAAGAGCAGCTCCATCAGGCTATGGTATTCGTTGGTCTTGAAAGTGGCGTCGCATTCTTCGCTGAACTCGTTGAAATACGTAAGGCTGTAGGTTTTAAGGGCCATTGTAACCTAATTTGAAACGGCTTTTTCCGTGGTTCAAAATAAATGGGCAATGATAACGATGCAACTGAAAACTACGCTCAGTATCAATAGATTAAACGTAGTCTTGGATTTTAGTTGTGCCAAAACTGCACCATTATAAGCCATGCAGAACATGGTAACCATAAATAACAATATCAGGTTGGTCGGAGTTAAACCGCTCAATAATAGCATCATTGCCGCTACAGCTCCGATGCAGCTTTGCGGTATGATGGCAATCGAGGCGTAACCCGTTTGTTCCCTTTTAAATTCGGCCAACAAATTATCGTACATTTTCATAAACCCATTGATTTTACTTTTATTTCCAGAATTCGTCATCGGTATTGTCGCTGAATTTTTCATCGGTATGTATTTTTGAAATTAATTGTAATTGCGCTTTGGAAGCTACTTTTTGAATTTCGTTAAAAAGTATCCGTTCCTCAAAGCGGATATGTTTTTCCAGTTCTTCCTCGATCAAACTGAGAGATTTCTCGATATCGTCGGTATCGTTAAAAAGCCTACTCAGCCTACGATGTTCCGCCAAGGCTTTTTTAACCAGTTCGTTATCGTTTCCCAAAATGGGAAAGAGGTACTTTTCTTCCATTTCAAAATGAGGTTGGATATGGTGTTCAAAAAACCAGTCTATATAGTGTTTGATCCTATCTGCTGCCACTCCTTTTGAAAAGCCCGTTCTGATTTTCCAACTAAGCAATAAGCTATGGTGGTGATCGCGACTGAGTGCTTGAAGGTCTCTATTTCTTTTGATCGGCTTTTTTGTTTCCATGTTATTCATTGGTTTTTCTAGTGGTTCGCACCTTAAATCGTCTTTCAGTGGCTCTTGATGACCACAGGTCGGGCATTCCCTGATCTCACCTTGTTTTAAATGTATTCCGTCAATATATTCGACCATAAATTTTTGGACCTTCATATAATGGTCGCGATGGTTGTTGACATCTATTTGTTTGTCCTTGAACATCTGGCGTATCTTGGCGTCGTATTGCTGATAGCCCCAGCAGATAGGACATGTTCCTTCGGGCGTCATGCCTTCGGTCTCCTTTTTCGGCTTTTTAAAAAAGTGTGCCAAATTTTCAATGAGATCCATCTTTTCAGTATTTAGGTTTCCTATTTTGTTTCCCAACCTGGGTTTAAGCTAAGCTAAAATGCCGCAACATGTGATCGTGGGTTTTATGTCAGCCTTTGGCAGAAAATCCTTAGATGGTTGTAGCTATAAAATTAGTTTTAAACGCCGTGATGCCGCAAAAGACGTATTGGATGATGCGACCATTTTGGATAATTAGCATACGGGTTTTATAACTTCAGCACTTTTTGTAATACTACGGCTTGATTGTGTTCGGTATCTTTCGCCCCGAACAGCACCGTGACCTTTTGTTTTTCTGCTTTTTTTCGGATTGCTGTCAAATCTTCCTTTTTGTCGTCCAGCTCTTTGCGATATTTTTTGGCAAATTCATCGAACTTGTCCGGATCATGATCGAACCATTTTCTCAGTTTATCAGAGGGAGCGATATTTTTGTTCCAATCGTCGAGTTTAGCATCTTCTTTCGACACGCCCCTAGGCCAGATGCGATCTACCAGAATACGGTAGCCATCATCATCGGACGGGTCTTCGTAAATTCTCTTTGTTTTTATCTCCTCCATCCAATTATCTTTGGGAATTTTTTGCTACGTCTTCTACCCGTTTAACCGTGTCCGCACTATTTAAGCTTAGCCTCACGATACTGTCCTTTAAGGCTGTAAGGTCATGGGGCACATTGCCTTCCAGCGCAATCAGGTCTCCTTTATTTAGGGTATGTACCTCTCCGTTGACCCCAAAATCGATGCTTCCTTCAAATATTTCTACGACAATGGGAAAGGGTGTTTTATGTTGCTTCATTATTTGACCTTCCTTAAACGCGATCCTAATTTCCTTTCCGGTTTCCGATTCCAGTAAAACCTGTAGTGTGGGTCGACTTTCGTGGTATTCAACGTTCTTACTTAATGATGCTGTTTTCATTAGTTATGTTTTTGATTTATACCTTAAAATTTCTTAGAACCTGTTTAATACAACGCTCCCAGGTTTTACTGATTTTCCTTTTCTAAAAACTGTCGGAGTACGTATTGCAATATGCCCCCGTTGCGGTAATATTCGATTTCTATCAGGGAATCGAGCCGGGCAATGACATCGAATTGAATTTCTTCGCCCGATTCTTTCTTGGCGGTAACCTGAACTTCCTTTAGGGGTTTAATGTCGTTGGATATACCGATTATTGTAAAAATTTCCTTGCCATCGACCCCCAATTTTTCGGCGCTGTCCCCCTCTTTATATTGCAGGGGAAGCACGCCAACGCCTACTAGGTTGCTTCGGTGGATGCGTTCGTAACTTTCTGCCAGTACGCATTTGATTCCCAAGAGCAAAGTGCCTTTTGCCGCCCAATCCCTGGAAGATCCGCTGCCGTATTCCTTGCCGGTCAACACCACTAATGGGATTTCGTCATTCCGGTATTTTACGGAAGCATCAAAAACGGATAGCTCCTCTCCCGTAGGAAAATAGCGGGTGTAGCCGCCCTCTTTATCGGCGAGTTTGTTTTTGATGCGCACGTTCGCAAAAGTGCCGCGTACCATCACTTCATCGTTGCCGCGGCGACTTCCGTAGGAGTTGAAATCTTTCTTGTCTACGCCTTGTTCGATCAAGTATTTCCCAGCGGATGAATATTCATTGAAAGATCCCGCAGGCGAAATATGATCGGTGGTAATGCTGTCGCCGAGCACCAATAGGGCGCGGGCATTACTAATATCTTTTAAAGGCGGTGCCTCGGCCGAAATATCGCGGAAAAATGGGATTTCCTTGATATAGGTGGAATTCTCGTCCCATTGGTATAATTGTCCTTCGGGAATTTCCAGGTTCCTCCATATCTCGTTGCCCTCGAAGATTTCGCCGTAATTCTTCGCAAAGTCCTTGGGGGAAAGTACGCGGGCCAGAATTTCATTGATCTCGGCGTCCGTGGGCCAAATATCCTTTAGGTAAACGGGCTGCAGGTTCTTATCATAGCTAATGGGATCGTTGATCAAATCGATATCGACCCTGCCGGCCAAGGCGTAGGCGACCACCAACATGGGCGACATCAAAAAGTTCATTTTTACCTGAGGATGCACCCGGGCCTCAAAGTTACGGTTGCCCGAAAGTACGGAGGCGACCACCAATTCGTGCTCGTCGACCGCCTTTGCGATCGCAGGGGGCAAGGGACCGGAATTACCGATACACGAAGTGCAACCGTAGCCAACCAGGTGGAACTGAAGGGCTTCAAGATCTTTCATCAGATCGGCCTTTTCTAAATAATCGGTAACCACCTTGGAACCCGGGGCCAGGGAGGTTTTTACCCAGGGTTTTACGTCGATACCATGTTCGCGGGCCTTTTGTGCCACCAGACCCGCCCCGATCATGACGAAAGGGTTGGAGGTATTGGTGCACGACGTAATCGCGGCGATGACCACCGAACCATCGGAGAGCATAAAGGTGGTATCGTCCCTATCGATCCAAACGGTCTTGAGTCCGTCTTTTTCCTTGGTTTCGACCGTGCCTTTCCGTTGCGTTTTTGCGGGTTCGTGTACGGGCTGATTGCCTCCCTCATCTTTCCATCTTGTCTCTGAACGTAACGTTTCACGGTCTTTCTGTTCGATATATTCCCGACCGAAGGATTTGCCCAGCAGGTCTATGAACTTGGGTTTGAAATCCTTTAAAAGTATCTTGTCTTGAGGGCGTTTGGGGCCGGCCACTGTGGGCTCGATGGTCGATACGTCAAGTTCGAGAACCGAGGTGTAGGTAATATCTTCCTCATTTTCCCGCCAGAGCATATTCGCCTTGCAGTACCTTTCCACGAGTTCGATCTGTTCTTCGGAACGATTGCTTTTTCGCATATATTCCAATGTCTTGTCGTCGATGGGAAAATAGGTAATGGTACATCCGAATTCTGGTGACATATTGCCGATCGTCGCCCTGTCGGGTACCGAAAGATGGTCGAGCCCGGGACCGAAGACTTCAACGAATTTACCGACAACCCCTTGTTTACGTAACAGATTGGCGATGGTCAACACCAGATCGGTGGCGGTGGAACCCAAGGGTAGTTTTCCGATAAGTTTCAAACCGATGACCTCGGGCATGATAAAATAGAGCGGCTGCCCCAAGATTGCCGCCTCGGCCTCTATACCCCCAACGCCCCAGGCTACCACCCCGATGCCGTTGACCATGGGCGTATGGCTGTCGGTACCTACCAAGGTGTCGGGAAAGAGCTCGCCGTTTCTTTCGATGACCCCTTTGGAGAAATATTCCAGATTGACCTGATGGCAGATGCCCATTCCCGGTGGCACTACCCTAAAATCGGTAAAGGACTTTTGCGCCCATTTCAGAAACTGGTAGCGTTCTTTGTTCCGCTTGTATTCCTCTTCCATATTGCGATCGTAGGAATAGGCCGTACCGAAATAATCTACTTGTACGGAATGGTCGATGACAAGGTCAACTGGCACCAAGGGATTGATTTTTTCGGGATTTTTTCCTTTTCGGGCCGTTTCGGCGCGGAGCGCCGCTATATCAACCACGGCAGGAACTCCAGTGAAATCTTGCATCAGCACTCGGGCGGGTTTAAAGGGAATGTCCTTGTCCGAGGCCTCGGGCCGCCAGTTTAAAATAGTTTCAATATTTTCTTTGGTCACGGCAAAACCATCGTAGTTCCGCAACGCATTTTCCAATAAAATGCGGATGGAGAACGGAAGTTTGCTTATTCCATGCCCCTGTTTTTCAAGTTCGGAAAGGCTATAGTAGCCCAAGTTTTTTCCAGAAACCGATAACTTCTTTCTTAGCTTATAGGGGTCTTTGTCCATGGTATACATTTTAATCTGCTTATTTGTTTAGAAACCTAATCATCAAATAAGATCAGCACGTAGGCAGGTAAATCTTATTTGAAGATTAGGTTGCGGATAATAGGTATCCGCGCAAAGGTTGGATTGGCGATTCGGGTCAAGCGTTCAGTTTCGATTCCAGTACCTCTGCTTTAGGAAATAGGATATTGTTCTCTAAATGGATGTGTCGATGCAAGTCTTCCTCAAATTCCCGTAACAGTGCAAAGCTTACCCGATAGGTACTGCAGGCGTCATTAGGTGGCGTATAATCATCGCTTAACCGGGCAATATGTCGAAATCGTTCACCTTCATTCTCGTGTTCCTGCATCATGGTCTGTATGGGGTTGCGCACGGTACCGAAACGTGGTTCGCCAATGGACTCGTTGTTTTGTTCGGATTTCACCATTTTACGAATCCAAGGGAAGAGCACCAGTTCCTCTTTTTTCATGTGCATGGTCAGTTCTCCGGCGGACAATTCGAAATGCTCCTGTATTTTCAAAAGTTCCGGATGATCATTACCGTGAACCTTACAGAGCTTGGTAAGATATTGTTTCAACACGGGTATGCGTTCTTCAACATAGCGATGGTGCTTCTTTTCGATGTAATCGGCGAGCAGATCTAACGGCCATGATTTAAAGTCGGTGGTATCGTTGTTTTCTTCCTCCTGTACCGCTTCCAGTTCCTTTAACAGATCGTCGATTTTCAAGTTATTCTTTTCGGCCACTTCGGCGAGACTGCGGTTTCCCTTACAGCAAAAGTCTATCTTGTGATTTTTGAATACTTGGGCCTTTCGATAATCTTCCGCTACCATCTGGCCAATGGTTTGTTGCATAGTTTCTTCCATGGTATTTCTAAATAAAATTGATTTGTGAATCGGTAGCCATAATCGCTATGGCCTTAAAATCCGTTTGAATAGTTAAGGTGTGTTCTTTTCCTGCGGGAATTATAAAGGTAGACCCCTCTTTTAGAAGGTGTTCGCTCTCGGGCATTTTCAAGAGGGCCTGGCCTTCCTGTACCACGATAACGGCTTCTTTAGTACTGTGGTGCGGGGGCATTGTCATTCCGGCCAGACCCTTTACCAGAATTGTTTTCATTGAATCGCCCATTGCTAAACGGATCAATTCGGGTTTGTTCAATACTTCCATGATTTTTCTTATTATTGGAATTTACTTATTTTCAAATTCGCACTGATAACAAATGATATTCGGATAATAATATCGCAAAATGCAACTCTGTCTTTCTGAATCTGAAACAAAGATAGCAAATATTTTTAATTCGGACAAAAACATCCGAAATAAAAATCGATTGAAATAGCTTATCCCTAGAACCTTCGTTGGCATAGGGCATTTCATATCAAATCTAATAAAAGGATGGCTACAAAAAAATGTGGCTTAAGATTACACTGCCAATAAAATAGCTACGTAATGGCAAACAGCGTCCGCTTGCACAAAAAAAATGCCATACCGCATAAACGGCCTACTCCGATGCTCCCCAATTCCGTTTCTCGGCTTCCGACCAAAGCGTCGGAAAGAATTTGCGTTGCTGGTATTTCGGATGTAGGTATTTTTTCCAGTGCGAACCGCCGGTTGCGGCTTTATTCTCGCCCTTGCTATTCAGATAATGGTCCGCGGTGCGTAGGTGTACGAGAGGCCATTCGATATTGTACAGGCGGTCGAATTCCTTTAGTTTTTCAGTAAGTTCTTTGGATGGATTCTGTATTTCCAGCACTTTATTCTCAAGAGTTTTACCCTGTACTTTTTGGGCCAGACCGATAAAACTATCCAGATATTTTTTTTCGAACTGCTGCATCGTCAGGGTCTTTGTGCCCGTTTTGCGATCTAGGCCTGCATCTTTCCAATACATCTGTTCGAAATACTGTTCCACGGTGGGGTGGGAGGGTAGCCTTTTTTTGCCTGCATTGTTGATGAGGTTTTCCAGACGGGTGCAAAGAATTTCGATATAGCGGAACTGGGCGCTTTGGAAGCCGCTTGCGGGAGTCAAGGTTTTCCTGAATTCGTTATAATCATCATAGTCCATACCGTCCTTCATGATATCGAAAGAAGTGATCAGCATAGTGGTATAGCGGTTCAACCTGCCTAATTTGGTAAATAAGAACTTTTCGGTAACCTTTTCCTCTTCCACAATCTGTTCCAGTTCGTGGCGCATCATTTTCAGCAACAGCTCCGTTACCTGATGGTACATAATAAAGATGGTCTCGTCTTTAAAATGGGTTCTGGGCCTTTGAAGGGAGAGCAAGGTGTCGACCTCAATGTAATCCCAATAATTGATAGGCTTAGCGTGAAGAAGACCCTCAAGATAGGTTTCGGGGTTTTCTCCCAGTTTTTCATATTTCTTTTTGATCTTCTCCCCGGTATCGGACATTCTCTAGGTTTTAAAAAGTTTGAGGCCTATTTCCCACCATGAAGTAATTGGGTATTTTGAATAATCTACCCTTTACTTTACCAAGGACAAAATTTAAGTAGAGCCATGGCTACGGTCTAAAATTTTCAAGCCGACAACGTGAAAAAAGAGACAAAAATCCGAATTTGCAAGTGGTGGGGCTTACGAAGGCAAGTTATTTAGACCATCTTCACTCCGTCATCAAAAAAATGATTTATACAGTTCAGGCTTCCAGTACATAATGACATAGAACATCGCAAAGCCAACGAACGATATAATCAAGGCCCAGACCCATGCGGGAATGGCCTGTGGGGTCTCTGATCCCTTGATTACGAACGAATCCTTGGTTTCGCTACCATATGCATTTATGGTTATGGGAATTTGTGTATCGACTACCTCGTTTTTCTTTAGCCCGACCACTGAAATCTCAGGACCATTGCGTACTTCAAAAGGGATGGTGCGCACCCCTTCGACATTGCTCGAAGATCGGGCAACGATTTTCAGCGTATGCTTGCCATCGGGAATTTTGGTGGTATCGAGTACGAACTTGACCGGCGGCGAAAACTCCGCGAACGGTTTGGGCTCGTCATCCAGATAAACTTTTACGATTCTATTATCCTCCATGCTCGCTGAAATTTTTGTCCCATACGATGTTCTTGATATGGCTGGGATTGTTTTCTTTGGGACGTATCAAATATTTGACGCTGAAAAACAGGGTTAATGACACCAGAATTACGGCCGACCAGATAATTACGAAATCCCAGTTGCCCGAAGGTCCCGCGCCGTGTGTAATGTTCTCCAAACCTTTAGGCTGGTTCTTTTTACAGAGGTCACAAGCCAATAGGGCAGGCTGATACGCCAAAATAAAAAGGGCGAATAAGATGGTACGTGTTTTCATTTTAGATAATTTATTGCATTGCTTCCTGCTCCACAAAATCCCGTATTTTCTTAACGTCCTCTTCTTTTACTTCGGGTGCGTCGTTGCCCCAACTACTTCGTTCGTGGGTCGCAATGGCCGCAATCTCGACATCGGAGAGTTGGTCGGCGAAGGGCTGCATCACGGCATATTCGCTGCGGGCATCGTAGCCCTGCAAGATGATCTTGATCATCATTTCGGGATCCTCGTTGTTGACAATAGGGCTTCCCGCCAAGGGTGGAAACGCACCGGCGACCCCTGTGCCATCGGCTTGATGACAGACCGCGCAGACCTGTTGGTAAAGATTACCGCCATCGGGCCCCGTGCTTTTGGTGCCACCTTCCATTCCTTCGGTCTGTATTTTTTTCAATGCGGGAATAAACTTTTCGACTTGGCCATCGGGCAGTTCGGTTTGTTTTAAGGATTTCAGATAGGCCACCAATTGGAGCGCCTCGTCTTTGGCTATCACCGTTGTGCCCGATGGCCCGGCAAAATTCTCGGGTAGGTTGACGACCACATCTTCTTCTTTTACCGAACTACTATCTACCACATCGAAAAGCCAAGGATACGAAGGCATTACCGATGCCCCGACCACCGACCTTGGATTGTACAGGTGCAGCAAATGCCAATCCGGACTGGATTGCCTTTTGCCGATATTGGTCAGGTCGGGCCCGGTGCGCTCGCTGCCCAAAAGGGAGGGCGATTGCCGCCAAACGTCTATCCGTTGCTTGCTGTAATAATAATCGGATGGGATGGAGGGGCGATCTCCCCAGACATTGTCCATTTCGATGTTCCGTACCTGTTGGGTATGGCAGGTCACACAACCTTGGCTGATATAAACGTGCAAGCCTTCCCGTTCTTGGTCCGTTAATTTGGCTTGGTCGGGCAATGGTGCCACATCCTGCATCTGATAGGCGGGGAATACCGCAACGATAAAGCTTAACGTCACAAAGCCTACAAGGGAAGCAAGGACCAGTATTTTATGATTTTTATGAAAATCGAACATTCCGTTTTGTTTTTAATTGTTCACACGTTCGAGCACGGGAGCATCCAAGTTCTCGATCGGTTTCTTGTTGTTCACCATATAGTAAAAATTATAGGCGAAGATAAGATGGGAGATAAACATCGCGGTCCCTCCGATGGCGCGCCAGACCCAATAGGGTTTCATCAAAATGACCGATTCTATGAACGCGTTCCCGTCTATCCAGCTCAATCCCTTGTAGGTGCCCCCCACCATTAGGGAAACCATATAAGCGAAAAGGCCAAGAAAGGCTATCCAAAAATGGGCGCCGACAAAAACTTGTGGAGGTTCCTTGCCCGTCAGTTTGGGCAAAATGGTATACATACAGGCCCATAGAATAAAAGTGATGATCCCGTACATGGTCATGTGCGAGTGCGCCACGTTAAAATCGGTAAAATGCCATACATAATTCGTAAACCGGAAGGCCTGCAGGCTTCCTTGGGTCGAGCCCACAAAATAGAAAATGACACCGACCAAAAAGAAGGGCAGTACGTAACTTTTGGAAATATGGTTCCAACTGCCTTTCATGGTCATCAAAAAGTTGGTGGTGCCTGCGACCACGGGAATGAACATGCCCGCACTAAAGACGATGGCGGTCGTCTGCAACCACCAGGGCAGGGGACTGAACACGAAATGGTGCGTGCCGATCATGGTATAGAACAGCATCTGCGTCCAAAACGCCAGTACGCCAAGCGAATAGGAATAGATGGGCTTGTTCAGGGCCGACGGCAGGTAGTAATAGACCAGGCCGAGAGTAAAGGTCATAAACCACATACCTACGCCTTGGTGCATATAATAGCCTTGCGTTACGGTCTCGCCAAGCCCGTCCTGATAAAAGGGCAGGTATCCGATTATGGCCAAAACGGTCGTCCAGATCAAGGCCGCAAGAATGTACCAGTTGGACACATAGATATCCGAAATTTTTCGGCTGGCCACGGTCTTGTAAAAGTTCCAGAACGTGATGACCAGGGCGATGGCGAAAAGCAGCATGACCGGCCAAATATATTCCCGGTACTCGCCGCCTCCGTTGTTGATACCCGCCATCAAGCAAATAGTGCCCAAGATTACCGTTAGGTTGATCAAGATCAACGCCCACCAAGCTGCTTTATAGCTATATATTTTGGTATTCGACGTACGTGCGATCACAAAATACCCCAGGCCGATCATGGCCAGGGAGGCCCATCCCCAGAAAACGGCATTCGTATGTACGGGACGAAGCCGGCCAAAGGACAGCCATGATACGCTGTCCATTTCAGGCCAGACGAACTTCATGCCCAGATATTGACCCACCAACGTGCCGAATACGAGCCAACATACCGCCGCTCCCAAATAATAGATTACGATTTTTTTCAGCGGTTCGGGAGTTTCGATGGCGAGGGGCGTTTTTTTCTTTTCGTCGACCATGGGATTCTCCGGTTCGTGGGTTACCCGGTTTACCAGTCCCTTTTCGTCCACCACCCGTTCGTTACCGCCCAGTTCGTTACCGGTCAGTTTGTAGTTCAACGCTTTTTTCCGTTTGTCAAGAATGGCGTCTATTTCCCCTTCTTCGAGGGCCAACAATTCTTCATCGAAGGCCATTTTTTTCTTATCGATTTGCCTCGTCCTTAAATTGTCGACGTAGGCATTGAGTTTGGCCAAGAAGATGATCGCCGCAACGAAAAGCACAATGAATATCAAGATCAAGGTGCCGATAATTCCCGGGCTAGTGACCCAATTTTCAGAGGATACGGGTTCTGCCTGGGCCATGACAAATTCCGGCAAAGCCAGTATCAAGAAAACCGATGTATATTTCCCAAGAACCATTAATCTGGATATTTTCCCCATTTTATCTTAATTGTTTTGAAATTTTATCTTTTCAAATAGGTTAGTCCCACTTCCAAACCTGTTGCTAATTCGAACAAACTGGTGTTTTGTAGCATCTGTTTCAGTTCGTCACGGATGACCACGAACTTATCGTGTACCGGGCAGGGTTTGTTGGCGTTGCACCTGTCAAGCCCTAGGCCACAGCCTTCGTAGATTGATTCGCCATCGATGGCAAAGACGATATCGGCCAATTTTATGTCATCTATTCGTTTCTTTTCGATTTGAAACCCCCCTGTCGGTCCTTTCGTAGAATCTAGAATATCGTTCTTGGCAAGTTGATGTAGTATTTTAGCTGTAAAGGCTGTGGGGGAGCCGACTTTTTCTGCGATTTCCTTTAAGCTCACCCGTCTGCCCTGTAACGATTGCAGGGCGATATAGATGGTAGCCTTGATTCCGTATTCGCACGCTTTGGAAAACATTCTTTGGGGAAATTTTGGACAAATATACTATTTTTTTAATTCGGACAAAAGTATCGCAATAATGTTTTGCCTCGGAAAATTTTTCGCATTACATTAGTGATGAAATACGTTAGAAAAAAGAATCGAAAAGTTAAGTATCATGACAAATTTTAAAGTAGGTGACCATGTAAAATGGAACTCGGAGGCCGGTCATGTTTCCGGCAAAATAATCAAGGTCCATCATTCGGATTTTGATTACAAGGGCTATACGCACCACGCCAGTAAAGATGATCCGCAATATGAAATCAAAAGCGATACATCAGATCATATTGCCGCGCATAAAGGGAGTGCTCTTTCGAAAGTTTAATGTAGGTCATCCACTGAGAAAAACGCATTTTTAAAATACGGGAATTGAAAATATGCACGAGAATTTTAACAAATACCTCAGGGATAATTGGGGCATGACCGATGTGCAGGTCGCACAATTGACGCCCTTTATAAAATCAAAACAAGTCTATAAGGGCGATTTCCTTTTGAGGGAAGGCGAAGTTTCCACCCTGACATTTTTTGTTGAAAAAGGTTTGCTCCGCCTATACGGGCTAAACGAGGACGGCAAAGAGAACATACTACAGTTCGCCTCGGAAAATGGGTTGGTAAGCGACAGGGGAAGTGTATACTTCAACGAACCTTCCCATTATTGCATCGATGCCATTGAAGAATCCACGGTAATATCGATAGACAACGCTTTTATCGATACGGTTTCCGGTTTAAGTCCCGATTTCAGAAAAAAGAACGATAGGCTGTTGCACAACCATGTGCGTCACCTGAATAGAAGGATTGCACTTTTGTTGGGGGCAACGGCGGAACGGCGGTATCTCGAGTTTATCAAACTTTATCCCGATGTGATGCTCCGCGTGCCCCAATGGATGGTCGCATCCTATTTGGGCATCACCCCGGAAAGTTTAAGTCGTGTCCGCCGGGAATTGGCACAAAAGAATTTTAAGCCGTAGTTCTTACCATACATCAATGCGGATACTTTTTTTTCGTCATAGATTTGTTCCTATCAATAATAAAAAATCATGAAAACAAAAACTGTAGAACTGGTAGCAAGCCCAAGGGCACCGCATTTTGTCGGCGACGGGTTTCGGGTACATAATTTCATTCCCAGCGGATTTCGGCTGGATATGCAACGAATGAGTCCTTTTATACTATTGGACTACAATTCAACCTACACATTTCCGCCTTCCGATACACCGAAAGGGGTGGGAGTTCATCCCCATAAAGGTTTTGAAACCGTAACGATAGCCTATAAAGGCAAGGTCGCCCATCACGATAGTAGCGGCGGCGGCGGCGTAATATCCGAAGGCGACGTACAATGGATGACCGCTGCAAAAGGGGTGCTGCACAAGGAATATCACGAAGCGGAATGGAGCAAAAAGGGCGGCGAGTTTCAAATGGTTCAGTTATGGGTCAACCTTCCTGCAAAAGACAAACAAAGTAACCCTAAATACCAAGCCATAAAATATGCGGATGTCAACCGTTACGAACTACAGAACGGGGCAGGGAACATCGAAGTCATTGCCGGCGAATATAAAGGTACGAATGGCTCTGCTTCAACTTTTACGCCCTTACATATGTTCAATGCCAAGTTGAACAAGGGCGGAAAAGCCGATTTCCGGTTTCCTGCCAATTATAATACGGCGCTTCTTGTTCTGGAAGGGCATATTTGGGTCAACGGAAAAGAAGAAGTGCCCACCGACCATTTAGCATTGATGGCAAATGATGGAGAAAGCTTTGAAGTCGAAGCGACGGACAATGCGGTAGTATTGGTTTTAAGCGGAGAACCAATCGACGAACCCATTGCGGCGCAAGGTCCTTTTGTGATGAACACCAGGGAAGAGCTGGCCGAAGCCTTCAATGAATTCAATACAGGGAAGTTCGGGTATTTGGAAGATTAAATAGGCTCTAATGTCAAATCAAAACCACAATGTCGTTACATAAAAAAAGCAGGGATTCTACCGAAGGACCTATTTTTTTGGATGTCTTGGGAAGCATCCCTGACTTGGATAAGGAAGCCATTGGAAAAATCGAAGAAAAATTAAGAATGACGTTTTTATCCGAAAAAGAGGAAGCTGGCAATGTATGCATGGCGCACAGTCCCGAAGTCCGCGACGATTATAGGGATACCTTTAATGCCAAACACCTGTTAAATTTTAGGTATGCGGTATTGCATTCACCGCGCTTTCTCGGGAAATACAAGGATTTGTCAAAGATTGATGCTGTTGAATTCCATTGTCCCCACAAACGAGTTGTGTTTTGGAAATTGGCACGTCTTGGTGCACAGCTGCGGCAACTGCATCTGTCGGCATCCCCCAGCGTTAAAAAAAACAGTGGTGAAACTACGGAAATCATGAAAAAGATAGCCGAAATCGAAATTGAGGAGCGTTTATAATGATACCATTTAGATAGGTTGGTCGCATAAAATCATTCAATAAGATCCACGGTAACCAAGCGGTAGTTTTTTTTAAGGAACTACGATTATCCGAAGGTCCTTTCCGAAGTAATTTTCACTGTGATCGATGCTGAAAGATCTGCATAAACAACATGGTCGACATTTTCTGCGCCCGGTTCTTGGCGATCCAGGCTGTTTCCCCTTCGAAGATCTCATCGATGGTCGCGAACCACAAATTAAGCCATAGGCCGAAATGTTCTGACGTGATTGTGTGATTCATTTTGTCATCTACTGCTTGATGGGCGGTAACCGGGTTTCCGTAATACTTGCGTTTGAGGAAAAGTTGGGTTTCCCAGAAATCAGTCAATAACGTCAGGTGGCTTTCCCAATCGGTTATAATTGTGTTGAAAATGGGACCAAGGACTTTATCCTTACGGACTTTTCCGTAGAATGTGTCTACCAAAAGCTGTACGTCGTCCCTGTTTTTGAGTTCTTTTTTTTCCATGTGGTACTTTCCTTTTAAAATTTATCGGTCAAGAACTTCGTTCATAAACGTATGAAGCTCTTGCATCTGGGGTTTTCCTTTATGCCTGCCCGCACGTCCAAAGGCATACAGAATGGACCAAAGTATCAGCATAATACCCATGAGGCCCAATTGAAGCCCGTATGGCCGGTCTAAGGATGCGCTTGAATACGCCCATATCCCCAAAATTATAAAAATAGTGGCGACTCCGAAATGCAGAAATATGAAAAACGTCCATAGGGTGGGGTTGGGGCCGAACATGCCGTAGAGTTTACTACCTTTTTGCTCATTGACTTCCAAATGCTCTTCCAAATCGTTGATTTCAAGATGTAGTTGTGGCGACCAAAAATGGTTCTTTTCGGGATTGAACTTGATAAAAACATGGTCGTCGATGCGGTTGACCAAGAATGGCTTTTTTTCGGAATTTTCGAAGGCCTTAAGTAGTGTTTCCTTAGCATCGGGCAAGTTTAGCTGAAACCTTGGTCTAAGTACGATTTCATTGGGAAGGGCTTTCATTGGTCAAGGCTTTCTACGAGCGTAAAATCATTCATGGCATTCCATTTGGCTGGATACCACTTCAACAACAGGTTTCGGGGATATATAGGGGATGCCCAGTCCCCATCCTCTGAGGATAAAAAGCACGCCGACCACTACCACAAAAACGGGAATCAATCGCTGCACTTTTTGCCGCATGCCTCCTTTTAGCAATCCACTAAAGTATATGGCGGTCGTCATTAAAGGGACGGTGCCCAACCCGAAAAGCACCATATAAAGACTGCCTTTGACCGCACTGCCCATGGCAATTGCTCCAAAAAGGGCCATGTAAACAAGGCCACAGGGTAGAAATCCGTTCAAGAAGCCGATGGTCAAAAACGTATCGGGAGACTTCTTTTTAAGTGCTAGGCCCAGCCGGTTCTTAACTTTGGAGATAACTTTGTAAATAGGCTTGGAAAGGTTGTACCGGTTAAAGGTTTTATAGGGAATCAGTACCACGAGAATCATCAGCACGCCAATGGCGATGGACAGCTTTTGTTGCATCCCAAAGACATAGAGCCCTTTGCCGAGCAAGCCGAACACAAGTCCGATGATGCCATAGGCCATGAGGCGACCGAAGTGGTAGATGAAGATCTGTCCGAATTTCCTTAGACTGTTTGATTGGTCCACAGGAAGCATAAAGGCAATAGGCCCGCACATGCCGACGCAGTGAAGGCTTCCCATTAAACCTAGTATGAGGCCGGACCAAAACATTTTTGAGATTTTAGAGGTTAGATTGAAAACGTTTGATATGCGGTCGGTGGTTGAGGACTTAATGGTCTTTGAAGCCTAGGTCAATTGTCTAATACATAAGGCTCTCTTTATGTAAATACTTTTCACCCTCGTATTCCCAAGTGACTTTGATGTTCCAACGCCCATCCAACAAACGGCTGGCAGGTATGAGTAGATGGGTATTGGACAGGCTGATGGGTATCTCAAAATCCAAGTTTTTGTTGGATGGTCTGTAGAGGGACACGAGTCCCTTTATTGTTTCGAGATTCAAATTTTCCGGAAAGGTCAATTGTACCCCTTCTGAAGATTTTTCTACTTTCAGTGGTGCCTTTGAATTCGCATTTTCTTCGGCATCGATTTCCTCTTGGTATTCGAGTGTTGCCTTGTAATAATCTTCGGTGACGAGGTCATGATTGGCGCGATAATCGGTGTTCATGCGTACAACGAAGAAAAGAATGAAGCTTATAAAAGCTACAAAAGCAATGACTATTGATGTTCCCCAGTTTAGTTTCATGATATGTCTTTTTTTTAACTTTAGATTGACCTGACCTTAAAGGAGCCCTCCGGTGTTGGCATCACCTTGCAGGTAAAGCTCTTTCAATGGCGCCTTGCCGGTCACTTATAACTCCTCGGCCCCATAAACATCGTATGGGTGGTTTCAATCAGTTCATCGCCGCTGTAAACGCCGATTTTCAATTTTTCCTTATCCGTTTTAAGTGCGGCGTTGTTTATTTCTACGAACAGTGTGCCTTCTGTCAATTGTTCTGCCGGTACCTTGAAATCACCGTGGCGTACCAAATCTATTTTCCCTTTATGCGAAATGAGCTTAAAATGCACATCGGGGATGTCTCTCGTGGTTTTGTTGACCAATTTATAGGTATAGACATTGCTGATAATGTTGCCGTCTTTATGTTCGTACAATTGTCCGGGTAGTCTAAGTATGTTGGCCTCGATATCATTGCGCAGAAAGAGCATACCGATCAACAGACCGGTCAATATGGTCAATACTGCGGTATAACCTTTGAGTCTTGGGGTAAACTCGAATTTTTTCTTTTTTACGATTTCATCCTCGCTGGCGTACCGAATCAGGCCCTTGGGTAGGTTTACCTTTTCCATTATTGTATCGCACTCGTCGATACAGGCGGTACAGTTCACACATTCCAGTTGGGTACCGTTACGAATGTCGATACCTGTTGGACAAACGTTCACGCATTGAAAGCAATCGATACAATCGCCATGGCCCAAGGCTTCCCGGTCTTCATTTTTACGGAATTTCTTTCGGCCGTTTTCAGCCTCGCCGCGTTTATGGTCGTAGGCCACCACGATGGATTTGTTGTCGAGCAGTACGCTCTGCATTCTACCGTAGGGGCAGGCAATGATACAGACCTGTTCCCGAAACCAAGCGAATACAAAATAGAATACGGCCGTAAAGATTAAGAGCGAGACCATAATACTGAAATGTTGCAGCGGTCCGTCCATCACATACTGGATCAGTCTGTCGCTACCGATAAGGTAGGCGAGAAAAACGTTGGCGATGAGAAACGAAATAATAAAAAATACGAACCATTTCAAGCTGCGTTTTTTTATTTTTTCGGAGTTCCAGGGCTGGCGGTCCAATTTGATCTGTGCCCCTCGGTCGCCGTCGATCCAATATTCTATCCTACGGAAGACCATTTCCATAAAAATGGTCTGGGGGCACATCCATCCACAAAAAATACGCCCGAAGGCTACCGTGAACAGGGCGATAAAAACTACCCCTATAATCATAAGGACCACGAAAAGATAAAAATCCTGCGGCCAAAAAGGAAGACCGAAAACGTTGAAACGGCGTTCCAGTACATTGAACATCAAGAACTGGTTGCCATTGATTTTCACGAACGGGGCCGCGAACAAAAAGGCCAGCAGCATATAGCTGACATATTTACGGTATTCATACAATTTACCACTGGGTTTTTTGGGAAACACCCAAGTACGCTTGCCTTCTTCGTCAACCGTGCCGATACTATCCCTAAAATGCTCTTGGTCTTGTGCCATATTATGCCCTATATTCCCATCGGGGAATTCCCGGGATTTTTTAAATGATACCTTATATCGCCTGCAACAATTCCACCTCATTGAGAAGCACCACGGACGTGTTTTTTTGGGATGCCAAGGTCGTGGAATCGGTCACTATCGAGATCGACTCCCAGTGCTGTTCGGATACCGTTCAGTCTCCTTCGGCCCCTTGCAGGCCCGTATTGTCATCCACCCAAATATCACCTTGAGGCTCTTTAGGGTTTGCGGGAGTTGTACCCTCAAAGGTAAGCACGTAGCTGGCCACCTGGGCCATCTCCAACGGTTTAAGATTTTGTTTCCACGCGACCATACCTTTACCGTCACGGCCTCCCTCGGAAATCGTATGGAAAACATTTTTGATTCCGCCGCCCAGGATCCAGTTCGCATCGGTCAGGTTGGGGCCGATACCACCACCCCCGTCGGCCATGTGACAAGCGACGCAGTTGGTTTCAAAAATGGCTTGTCCGGCACTGAGGTCGGACGCATCGGTCAATAGTTCTACCGTGTTAACATCTACCATATCTTTGGCCGTTTTTTTGTATTCCTCGATTTCGAGCTGGGCAGCGGCCACTTCCTGTTCATATTCCATAACTTGGTCATAGTCGTTGAACACATGAAAGCGCACCATATAGGCTACCCCAAAAATGATGGATGCGTAGAACATGTATACCCACCAAGGCGGCAGTTTGTTATCCAACTCACGAATACCATCGTAATTATGGTCCAAGATAATTTCGCCTTCGGCTTCCATTGGCTTTGAACCCAAAAGTTTGCTGTAGGTTCTTTTGCCCCATTCCCATTCCCATTTTTCGTTCTTGGCGGCCAAATAGCGCTCTTTGCCTTCTTCTGAAAGGGTTTGGAACATTACGTTTTCAATGGCCGCCAGTATCAACTCAATAGCGATGATCAGCAAGAGAATGAACAGCATAAAAGCTTGTGCCATCGGATATTCGAGAATGGCCAGCTTGTTTCCGGAATCGATGAAGAATTCCATCAGGCCCAATATAAGGAAGAATGCGATGGGAATGCGAAGCCACCAAAGTCTGTTATTTTCCATATTTTAATGTTTTTGCATTTTAGTTGGTTTTTACTCTCTATCTTCTAATCCTCCTCCAAGGGCATTTCGCTCATTTCCTTAATATGCCCTTTTGAGGCGGTGAACACCCACCAGAAAAGGATTACGAAGAACACGAAAAAGATCAGCAACGATATCATGGGATAGGTGGCGACACCCTCTATACTTTCCATGTATCCCTTTACGAATTTTAGCATTTTTTAAATTTTAGATGTTAGCCTACGAGATCTTTTTTTGAAGTTTAAGGTTTAGTTGGGCCTATACCGGCCTTGATCTACAAGGAAGTCGCTTAGCCAGCAACCTCTTGCAGTTCGACGATCTACTTTTCCGATATGACCTCTCCGGTTTCCTTTATTTTAATATCTGTACCCAAACGTTGCAGGTAGGCGATCAACGATACGATTTCACGGTCCCGCATCTCTATGAATTCCTCCCCGTTATCGGCGGCATATTTTTTGTCCGCTTCATACCCATTGGCAAAATCGGGGTCGGTATACAGGTTCTTTTCGATTTTTGTCGCCTGTTCGGCCATGGAAGCTACTGCGTTTGCAATATCTTCTTCAGTATAGGGTACGCCAAGGGTAACCATGGCCTTCATTTTTACTTCTACGTCACTGCGATCATGCCTGTCGCGTATCAACCAGGAATACGAGGGCATGATTGAACCCGATGAGGTGCTCTGCGGGTCGTACATATGGTTCAAGTGCCAGTTATCGGAATATTTTCCGCCAATGCGATGCAGATCGGGACCGGTACGCTTACTGCCCCATAGAAAGGGATGGTCATATACATATTCCCCCGCTTTCGAATATTCCCCATAGCGTTCTACCTCGCTACGGAACGGCCGTACCATCTGCGAATGACAGCTCACACACCCCTCGCGAATGTAGATATCCCGACCCTCAAGTTCAAGTGGGGAATAGGGTTTGACACTTGATATGGTCGGAATATTCGACTTGACTAAAATGGTAGGAACGATTTGAATGATGCCCCCTATCAAAATTGCTACGGTCGCCAAGATGGTCAACTGTATCGGCTTACGTTCCAACCACGTGTGGAAAGTTTCGCCGGCAGTCCTTCTTTTAGATACTCGTGTCAATGCAGCGGCTTCGGCGAGTTCATCCTCGATTTTGCTTCCCAAACGAACGGTGACCACGACGTTGTAAATCATCACACAGGCACCGATAATATACATACTGCCACCGATGGCACGCATCCAGTACATGGGCATGATTTCGTTTACGGTCTCCAGGAAGTTACCGTAGACCAAGGTGCCATCCGGATTAAAATCCTTCCACATTAAAGCCTGAGTAAATCCGGCCACGTACATGGGCAGGGCATATAGGATGATTCCTAACGTACCGATCCAGAAATGGAAGTTCGCCAATCCAACGGAATACAATCTTGATTTCGTCATTTTCGGGACCAACCAATAGATCATCCCAAAGGTTAAGAATCCGTTCCATGCCAAGGCACCGACATGTACGTGCGCAATGATCCAATCGCTAAAATGGGCGATGGCATTTACATTCTTGAGGGAAAGCATGGGGCCTTCGAAAGTAGCCATACCATAACCTGTAATCGCAACGACCATAAATTTCAGAACGGGATCGGTACGCACCTTGTCCCATGCGCCACGGAGGGTCAACAGGCCGTTAATCATACCGCCCCATGAAGGCGCCAACAACATTATGGAAAAAGCGACACCCAGATTCTGGGCCCACTCCGGCAATGCGGAATACAGCAAGTGGTGTGGCCCGGCCCAGATATAGATAAAGATCAAGGACCAAAAATGTACGATGGATAGTTTATAGGAATAAACAGGTCTGTTCGCCGCCTTAGGAACAAAATAGTACATCAGGCCCAAGAAAGGGGTAGTCAAAAAGAAAGCCACCGCGTTATGCCCGTACCACCATTGCACCAGTGCATCCTGTACGCCGGCATAAACGGAATAACTTTTCAGCACACCCACCGGAATCGCGAGACTATTGAAAATATGGAGTACGGCAACGGTTACAAATGTGGCCAGATAGAACCAAATGGCAACGTATAGATGCCGCTGTCTTCTTTTGAGCATAGTGCCGATCAAGTTCCATCCGAAGGCTACCCATACCAACGTAATGGCAATATCTATGGGCCATTCCAATTCCGCATATTCTTTGGTGCTCGTATAGCCCAAGGGCAAGGTGATCGCCGCTGCGACAATGATTGCCTGCCAGCCCCAAAAATTGAACTTGCTCAACGCATCGCTGAACATACGGGCTTTGAGCAATCGCTGGGTGGAGTAGTAGACTCCCGCAAAAATGGCGTTGCCTACGAATGCAAAAATAACCGCATTGGTGTGCAAGGGGCGCAAACGGCCAAAGCTCAACCACGATATACCGTCGGTGTAATTTGGGAACATGAACATAAAGGCCAGCATAAGGCCAACGGACATCCCCACGATTCCCCAGAACATCGTTGCGTAGAGAAACTGTTTTACGATCTTGTTATCGTAATAGAACTGTTGTACTTCCATAGTATTGGTTGTTATTAAAAGAAGGAAAAAAGAGAATAAAGAAATGCGTCATTAGCTTCAATTTTATCTCTATTCTTTTCTCGAGGTCTCTTTTCTATTCAGTTGGATTATTCTTATTTGTTTTTAAATGGGTCAAGGTATTTTTCTGCACTTTTTCTTGGGATTTTCCGTCCGTACCGGTCCGAAGGGTAGGTTTGACAAGTTCGTCGTCAAAAAGCATGCGTACCGAGGGCGTGTAAGAGTCATCATACTGTCCGCTTTTGACCGAAACGATAAAGGCAACAAAGAAAATGAGCGCAACGATAAGGCTGATGGCCAACAATACATAAATTACACTCATACTTTTTTTAATTTCGGGGTAAAACTACATTCGGGATATTTCACGAAATATGATATTTATCAGGTTTTCTGTTTTTTTATAAATCATTGGCTGTTCAAGACCCCGATTTCCACAATCCTTTCTTCCCTCACCTTAACTTCCTTCCCAATATATTCGTCATACCCGTTGCGAATGCCACTACGCTAATTGAGCTCAATGGCATCAGAATGGCAGCTACAACAGGCCGTAGCTGTCCGGTTACGGCGAAATAGAGGCCGATTGCGTTGTATAATAGAGATAGGATAAAGCAAAGTTTGACTATTTTCATTGCTTTTTGGGATGCCAGAATGTACTGGTAAAGCTGCTGGAATTTGGAAGCATCCAAAATACCATCGCATGCTGGCGAAAATATGTTTACGTTTTCCGAAATGGCGATTCCTACATCGGCTTGGGCCAAGGCGCCGGCATCGTTCAGTCCGTCGCCGAGCATCAAGACCTTTTTGCCTTTTTCTTGCAACGATTTTATAAAATGCAGTTTGCTTTCCGGTTTTTGGTTGAAATGGAGCGGCGTATTTTGAGGAAGCAGTTGCTGTAACCGCTCTTTTTCGCCTTCGTTGTCCCCCGAAAGTAGGGCGAGGTCCAAAAATCCGGACATCCCCTGAAATAATTCGCTAACCCCCTCACGATAGTGGTTGTAAAACACGTATTTGCCCCTGTACGAATCGTTGCTACTGATATGCACCGAAGTGTTGAGGGCGTCTTTCGGTTGCCGATTGCCTACAAAATCCATCGAACCGATTTTCATATGGTCGTTGTCCTTTGTGCCTTCCAAGCCCTTGCCCAGATGCTCTTCGTATTCATCTAAGGTATAGATATCCTGTTCGGCGAGCATGTTGTACAATGTGCGGCTAAGCGGATGGTTCGAAGCGCGGAGGGTATTTTTTAAAAGCGATTCTTCTTGAGCGGTCAGGGGCATGCCCTCATAGGTGGCCATACTTTTTTGGGATGTTGTAATCGTTCCCGTCTTATCGAAAATGGCCGTGTCGATAAGGGCGAGCTGCTCGATGGTTTGCGTATCTTTTAGGTAGAATTTTTTACGGCCGAAGATGCGGAGTAGGTTTCCCAAGGTAAAGGGTGCCGCGAGAGCGATGGCACAGGGGCAAGCAATGATGAGCACAGCGGTGAAGACGTTCAGCGCCTTGCTCGGGTCGAGGTAAAGCCAGAAAGCTGTAGAAATAAAAGCGATGGACAGCACGGCAATCGTAAACCGCCTTCCGATGCTGTCGGTCAACGTACGGAATTTGCTCTGCGTATTGTTTTGGAAAACGGAATTGCCCCACAATTGGGTCAGGTACGATTGCGAGACGGATTTTAAGGCCTCCATCTCGATGGCGCCCTGCAATTGTTTTCCTCCCGCATAGACCTTATCCCCCGATTGCTTGCTTATAGGTTCCGATTCTCCCGTAACAAAACTATAGTCGATTCGGGCAGTTCCATTGATCATGATACCGTCGACCGGAATCAGTTCTTCGTTGCGGATCAACAAACGATCGCCGCGTTCAATTTCATGTAACTGTGTTGTGATTTCTTTTCCTTCGGCTGTAATCCGGGTTATTGCAATTGGGAAGTAGGCCTTATAGTCCCGCTCAAAAGAAAGGAAGTCATAGGTTTTTTGTTGGAAGAATTTCCCCAATAATAGGAAGAAAACCAATCCCGTTAGAGAATCGAAAAACCCGCTTCCCCAATCGAAAATGATTTCTACCGTGCTTCGAAGAAAAAGTACCAGAATGCCCAAAGCGATAGGCACGTCGATGTTTAATAGTTTACTGCGCAAGCCTTTGTAGGCGGAGATAAAATAATCCCTTCCGGCATAAAAAACAACGGGCAACGAAAAGGCGAACATCATCCACCGAAATAAGGTCTCGTATTGGTTGAGCCAGAATTCACCACCTGACGTACGGCTCAATGACATATCAAAATAATCGGGAAAAGATAAGAACATTACATTGCCGAAAGCAAAACCCGCCACCGCCAATTTGTAGATCAGGTTGCGGTCGATGTCCTTCTTTTTATTGTCAAAATCATCCAAGGAAATATAGGGCTCGTAGCCAATTTTCGAAAGTAGGATCACCAGTTGCTTTAAGGGGATTTTTGAGGGATTATACGTGACCCTCACCGATTTTTTTGGAAAATCAACCTGCGATAAGCTGATGGCCGGATTCAATTTGTTCAGGTTTTCAAGTACCCAAATACAAGAACTACAGTGAATATGTGGAATGTAGAGATTGATAATCTGCAGCTCGGTGTCGCTGAATTCCGTCAAGCGTTCGATGATAGCCTCGGTCTCTAGATAATCATATTTACCCTCGCTCGTTTTTGGGGTCGCACCCGCGGCCGATTGCAAATCATAATAATAGGATAGGTCGTTCGTGTCGAATATTTCGTAGACCGTCTTGCAACCGTTGCAGCAAAATTCTTTTTCGTCGAAAATAATTGGCGCGGCCCCACAATCGTCCCCACAATGATAACAGTTGACCGTTTCCATAGCTATTCTAAATACCGGTAGCAAAGATGCCGACAATAGCCGTCCGAGAATATGATAATTGTCATGTTTTCTCTTTTTTGTAATCTGTATTTTTACACCGTTGAGAAAATATCGAGCGTATGATAGATGGTATACAGACCCGTTGTGAAAGTTGTATCGTAAGGCAGTTCAATGCCTTGCGGGCAATGAGTAAAGAAGAACTGAAAAAAGTTTCTGATGCCAAAACCGTCAAAATAGTCAAGAAAGGACAGCCGATTTTTGAGGAAGGCGAAAAATTGCCAGGGGTCTATTGTGTGCGAAACGGAGTCTCAAAACTGTCGAAACTGAGTGCCAACGGGAAGAACCAAATTGTGAAATTGGCCGCCAAGGCCGAGGTATTGGGCCAGCGTTCCGTTATTGCCGAAGAAGTCACCAACCTAAGTGCCACCGCTGTCGATGACATGGAAGTCTGTTTTATACCCAAAGAGATTATTTCCACTACGCTGAACGGAAATCCCAATTTCACTATTGAGGTGTTGCGCCATATGGCCCACGATCTCAAGGAAGCCGATGACGTTATCGTGAACATGGGCCAAAAAACGGTAAAACAGCGCATTGCCGAGGCGTTTCTGTACCTGAAAACAAACTTTGGGGAAGATAAGAACGGGTTTTTATCCTTGACCCTTTCCCGAGAAGATATTGCCAATGTGGTCGGTACCGCAACGGAATCGTGTATCCGGATAATTTCAGAATTTAAGAAAAAGGGATTTCTGAAAACCTCCGGTAAAAAGGTTGCCATCGTTGACGAAAAAGGACTTCAGAACGTGATCGACGGATTTTGAGAAGACTATCCGGCATGACTAAAATTTGGAGACTACTGTAGCAAACTTCCACTCAGGCTATGTTTTGATTATTTGTTGTGACGTCACGTAAAGTAAGAGTAGTTGAACAAATCGCAGAAAACCTGATAAATATCATAGTTTTCGTTAATGGTCCCCTATACATTTGTTGCCATATTCCCAAGCACAACACTCATGAAGAACATTTTGATACCTACGGATTTTTCCGAAAACGCATGGAACGCCGCAAGATACGCTATGGATCTTTTCAAGAACGAGAAATGTATCTTTCATTTACTGAACGTATACACACCGGCCATAGCCAGTAGTCGTTTTATGGCCGCCAATTTTGACGGGGCGGCGTTCGAAGATGGTGCACATCTGCATTCCGAAAGGGGACTCAAGACATGGGTGGAGCGGATAAAAAAATGGGACAACAATCCCTATCATCACTATAAAACCATTTCATCTTTCAGTTTTTTGGTGGACGAAATCAAGGATACGGTCGAAAACCACAATATCAACTTGATCGTGACCGGAACCAAGGGGGCATCGGGCATGGAAGAGGTTTTTATGGGAAGCAATGCCGTACGCATGATCAAATCCATCAAAAATTGCCCGGTATTGGCCATTCCACAAGATTTCGATTTTGTGACTCCTACTGAAATCGCTTTTGCAACGGACTTTAACCGTTTCTATGCGCAATCTGAGCTACAGCCGTTGATCGAGATGGCGAAAGCCTTTGGGGCGGCTATCCGCATTGTTCATGTACAGTATGAAATCATGGCATTGACGGAGCTTCAGCAGTTCAATCTAGGCATGCTTCGTAAATATTTAAAGAACGTTGAGCATTACGTGCATACGGTTTCCGAATTGAATTCCGTCTCAAAAACCTTGGAGGCCTTTACCAACGAACTCGATATCCATTTACTGGCCATGCTCAACTATCAACACAGCTATATGGAGCGTATGACCCGTGAACCGGTAGTCAAGCGTGTGGCTTTCCACACCCAAATTCCGCTATTGGTCATTCCCGAACTGGGTATGGGGCTCGCGCCCAAACGAAAATCTTCTGGGCAAAACGCGGTGTCAAATTGAGGCTAGGAAGTGGCATGGCTAAACCCTTATTACAATTATTCCAAAATTTAGTCGGCGAAGCTTATTGTTTTACTCCGTATGCCGTAGAGCCAATAGAAGCGTAAAGCGATTTGCGTTCGGCGTAATGCCTAACCGTCAAGCCTGGCGCTAGGTTACTCCTGCCGCCCTATGGGATGGTCTTCATAAAAGTCGGCAAAGGTTTTATCGGTGGTATAGTTGTCCCGTAACACCCTATAGACCATAAATACAATCATTATTTGCCCTAATACGGTGATATAAAACACCCAATTGAAGGCAAAGTTCATAACCGACATGATTGTAACTGTTATCAAAACAAGGGTGGTGGCTGCCACCCAGAACATAGCTGAATCTTTCATTATTTTTTACAACAATATAACGAAAATTGATCTCCGGTGCTGTTAAGACGATCTGAAATTTGATAGTCTGTCCCCTTTTTATACTAACTATTCTGAACCGATTTTGCTTTAAGGTCATAGATAAGCCCTTTTGGGTCAATAGATCCGTCAGTTACCTCCTAACTTGGTAATATGGGTTAAGGTAGTATTATTTCTAAAAATATCTGGATATGATATATTGTTCGCCTTGCAAAGGAAATAGGTCTTGATGCCATGCTGATGAACTACAGAATACCTTGAACGAAGAACAGGATTCGGATGGAAAGTTGACCGCTGTGCCAAAAGATTACTTGAACCAAAATACCATAGCCAAGGCTTGATACTATAAAAATAAGAAACGGGAATTATCCCATAAACGCTAATTTTAAATACTATTATTATGGATAAAAACAAGAATAAAATCGAAAAAGGAAAGCAAAGTATTGGTGAGCAGGCCATCAATCACAAAGAAACCGATGGCAAGAAAATAAACCAGCAGGAAAAACAGCGGCAAGAGAAGCACCAGCCTAGAGATAATGCGTAAGGTCTTTTCAACGCCTTTAAACTAAAAAAAACCAGCCCTAAGCTGGTTTTTTGTATTTAAATCCAATGATAACTCCGATGACAATCACAGCGTAATGCCAATGAGCGTAGTGCCACGTTCCCTAAAAAAGAGCGTTAAGAAAAATTACCACGATGTCAGGGTAAATAAAAGGACTATCGCATAAAGTGTGTAAATAAAATGTATAGCAACAGTTAAAATAATCATAATTTAAAGGCTACTTTTAGAGAGCATGGCCGCATCATGTATGCTATGCTTATTCTAAGCTTCATCAACCGAAAGATTAAGAAACCGCCTTTTGTTTTTGTGCCTCGATCCCTTTTAAAAGTTTGTCGAACGGTGTATTGAATTTTTCGATACCCTCGTCTTCCAGGTCTTGTGTGACCTTGTCGATATTGATTCCTTTTTCCTTTAATTGGTGTAGCACCTTATCCGAGTGATCGGTATTTTCGGTCAGCTCGTTGGCCACTTTACCATGGTCGCGAAAGGCTTCCAAAGTATCTAATGGCAGGGTATTGACGGTTTCCGGACCGATAAGGGCCTCTACGTATTTGACATCGCGGAACGAGGGGTCTTTGACACTGGTACTGGCCCAAAGTACCCTTTGGGGTTTTGCCCCTTTCTTCCTTAATTTTTTAAAACGATCGCGGGAGAATACTTCCTGATAGATCTGATAGGCCTTTTTTGCGGAGGCAATGGCCACCTCGCCTTTTAAATCTTTTAGGCCTTTTTCTTCCAACATGGGATCGACCATCACATCAATACGGCTCAGGAAAAAGCTGGCTACGGACGCGATTCCGTCAATGGATTTACCAGCGTCGAGCCTGTCTTCCAGACCGCTGATAAAGGCTTCCGTTACTTCCTTGTACCGGGGAATACCGAACAAGAGGGTCACATTGATATTGATGCCTTCGCTGATGCATTTTCGTATGGCAGGCAATCCTTCTTTGGTACCGGGAATCTTGATCATCACGTTTTTGCGGTCTACTTTTTTCCAAAGCTCCCTAGCCTGTGCTATCGTGCCGTTGGTATCCCGAGCCAAAAATGGGGATACTTCAAGGCTGACGTAACCGTCCAGGCCTTCGGTCTCTTCGTAAATGGGTTGAAAGATATCCGTGGCACGTTGAATATCCTTTACGGCCAGGCCGAAAAAAATAGCCTCGTTGTTGTTCTCGTTTTTGGCGAGCGACGCAATATCTTCGTCATAGTCGGAACTGTTGCTGATCGCTTTTTCAAAAATGGCCGGATTCGAGGTAATGCCCCGCAGCCCGTCATCATCGATCCAAGATCTCAATTTGCCAGAATCCATCATTTTTCGATCCAAAAGATCTAGCCAAATGCTCTGTCCTTGTTGTAGTACTTCCAATAGTGGGTTCATAATACTATGTTTTGCTTTAAAGTTAAGGTAAGGCGCGTTTGAAAACAAACAACGGCCGGTTTGAATCAACATTTGCTTGTATTGAACCAAAAAAATTAAATACTGAGGCAGGCTGCGGGTCGCGGAATGGGAAAAACGGAATTATTTCCCCGAAATGAACAGAAAAAAGTAGATTTATACGTAAATTAATCGTGTTTTATTTTGAGCGCAATTGTACAACTCCCTAGTATATTAAAATGCGCTTGGATAAGACATTCATTTTAAATCGAGAAACATGTCAAAAAAATCAAATGTGCCTGCAGGATCAAGAAGGAATTTTATTAAAAATACGGCGATAGCGACCGCTGGAATATCGATAGTACCGCGCCACGTGTTGGGCGGCCCTGGTTTTATCGCCCCTAGCGATAAACTGGTAGTAGCCGGCATTGGGGTAGGTGGCAAAGGGAAAAGTGATATCGCCAATTTTGCGAAAACGGAAAAGGCCGATATCGCTTTTCTCTGTGATGTTGACGAACGCAGGGCGGCGGATTCCGTGGCCCGTTTCCCCAAAGCCAAATATTATAAGGATTGGCGGGAACTGTACGACAAAGAATCCAAAAATTTCGATGCCGTTTCCGTTTCCACTCCCGATCATACTCATGCGGTAGCGGCATTACCGGCCATGGAAATGGGGAAGGCGGTCTATGTTCAGAAGCCCTTGACGCATGATATTTACGAGGCACGGCAATTGACCGAGGCCGCTAAAAAATACAAGGTAGTGACCCAAATGGGCAATCAGGGCGCCTCTTCCGATGGTTCTCGCCAAGTACGCGAGTGGTACGATGCCGGGGTCATCGGAAATGTACACACGGTCTATTGCTGGACCGATAGGCCTGTATGGCCGCAGGGCATTCCCTGGCCCCAGACCAAGGCGGAAGTTCCCAAAGAACTCGATTGGGACCTGTGGCTCGGCACTGCGCCCTATAAGGATTTTATAAACGGGCTTGTACCCTTCAACTGGCGGGGTTGGTGGGACTACGGTACGGGTGCCCTAGGCGACATGGGCTGCCATTTGGTAGAGTCCCCGTTTAGGACCCTTGACCTGAAATATCCTAAAGACGTTCAATGTAGCGTGGGTAGCGTATATGTCGACGAGTTTCAACGCGGATATTTTCCGGATAGCTGTCCACCTTCGAGCCACGTAACGATGACCTTCCCTAAGACGGATAAAACCGATGGCGAGGTCGAACTGCACTGGATGGACGGTGGCATACAGCCCACACGGCCTGAGGAGCTGGGCCCGAACGAGACCTTTGGCGATGGCGGAAACGGCGTGCTTTTCATCGGCGATAAGGGCAAGATGATGTGCAGCACCTATGGCGAGAACGCGCGGTTGTTGCCTACCTCGAAGACTGATGAAGTCAAGGTGCCTCAAAAGTTGGCAAGGGTGCCCGGTAGTACCGATGGCCATTATGGCCAATGGGTCGAGGCCGCCATCGCGGGATATGGTAAAAAGGAACTGAGCTCACCTTTCGAGATTGCCGGGCCGCTGACCGAAACCTTGTTGATCGCCAACCTCGCCATTAGGGGCGTAGACATCAGAAAGGAAATGAAAAACGACCAAGGAAAAACTTATTTCGATTATCCCGCCCGAAATATTGAAATGCTCTGGGACGCCGAAAAAATGCGCGTTACCAATATCGATGAAGTAAACCAGTTCGTTAAACGTGACTATCGGAATCCTTGGACCTTAGGGTAAGCCTGAAAGTTTTCTAAAATGGACCGATACCGGTCAGGGTTTGCGACCAGTATCGGTTTAATTTTGGCACTGTATTTAAATATTTTGGGGAATTGATTCCTATTGATTTAAATATTTCTGCAAGGGAGTTCCATCGATTTCTGCGAGTCGACTTCCTGTTGCGATGAGAGCGGAAATGGCGGCTGGTCCTTAAAATCAACGTTCAAAACTATAAGACCGATAGGTTCGATCCGTATTTTCCAATATCGCTTGAAATTCTTTTTGATTTTTGAATTTCGGTTGTTCAAGAAGGGTTTCCTCGACGCTCACCTCAAAATCCGATGCTTCGAAGCACCAGGGATTTACGGAAATCTTTCCGTTTTCTTTTTCCCGTATGAAATACGTTTTCTGCTTGATGGAGGTATTTATCTCCAACTTTCGAAGATTGCCGGGTATCTCGTCTTTACATAGAATTAGGGAACATCGGTCACAAAACCGTAGAAGTTCATACGCCGATTCCGCCTTTTTTTGGCTGATTCCGAAATGAGCTATCATCTCGTTTCGAAAAGTATCTTGTGATTCTAGAAATTGCTTAGCTTTTTTGCTTTCTTCCCTGAGATTCCCATAAAGAAAATCAAGATGAAAAGATACCAACATAGCTGTCCATAGTGACTTACTTTTCGCTTGTCGAACCACCCGTTCGGCCCTTTTCAGAATTTTATCGGTACTGACATCATCCTCGGTAAAATCTAAGGGAATACCAAAATCTGACAAATATTTCTTTTCCTCAAAATCGAGCTGGTGGTCATCGTGTTCGACGATGGCAATCAAGGTGTCGAGCCAGCGATCGGTTCGGTAGTCCAGTTTCAGGGCCTGGGCGATTTTTCCGGCAAGCAATCCGTGAGCTGCCTGATAGATGATGTGAAGCCCTTTAGATGATTTTCTAACGATCATTTTATTCCGTAATTTTTATCAAATTAATAAATAATTTTTTGCAGCAAAGAACAGAATTGCTTTCGGGTTAACTATTGGTTTGTTTGGGGTACTTTTGGAATATGGACTGCATACAACATATATAAAAGGAACAATCGTGGCAAAAAAGTTACATCCTATATCGGTATGGGCCTTGGCTGCAGGTGGTATGGTCGGGGGTGGCATCTATACGGTACTCGGAGTGGTTATCGCGGTTTCGGCCCAATGGGCCTGGTTGGCCTTTTTGATTATCGGTATTTTGGCAGTTACCGCCGCCTATAGTTATGTGTTTCTCTCCAACAAGTTCGATGATAGTGGCGGGGTCTTTGCCTTTCTAAAAGAGGTAAACGATAAGGCTATGGCAGGCAACCTTGCTTGGTTGCTTATCTTAGGATACGTGTTTACCATTTCTGTTTATGCCTACGCATTTGGCCACTACGTTTCTTTTGCCTTTCACGGTAGTGCGTTTGTCATACGGATATTGGCGGTAGGTATTATCGCGGCCTTGATTTTGTTGAATTTGGCGGGAGTGGGAAAAATGACCAAAGTGGAAATCGGTATTGTGTGCGCTAACCTTGCCGTGCTTTTGGCCTTGGGTATTTACGGCCTCACAAAATGGGATGCCGTACAATTGGTTGCTGGTATCGAGCCTCGACCCGTGTGGTCTGCACTGGTCGGGGGCGGGGCGATATTTATGGGGTATGAGGGCTTTCAACTTTTGAGCTACGAATACGACCGCATCAAGAATCCCGCTAAAAATTTTATGCCAGTTATGATTAGTGCCGTGGTCTTTGTGGTGGTGCTTTACATTATTGTTGCCTTAGGCGCCACATTTATCGGGGGCGCCGTTTCGCTAGTGGATTTTAAGGCCATCGCACTATCCATCACGGCACAAAAGGCCTTTGGCCAGACCGGGGTAATCATCATGACGGTCGCTGCGGGTTTCGCTACGGCGGCCGCCATCAATTCCACCCTCTTTTCCACGGCCAACCTGACCAAAAACATCGCTAAGGCCAACGAACTCCCGAAATGGTTTAAGCACACCAACGGGAAGGACATACCCGATAGGGCTATTATCGTGCTGGGTTCCTTGGCCGGCATAATGGCCATTGCAGGTTCGCTTACCGCCTTGGTCGAGGCCGCAAGTTTGATTTTTGTAATCACTTTTGGAACCGTTAATTGGCTATGTTTTCGCGAGAGCGAAAAACTAAAATGGATACCGGCCATTGGAATTGTGATAGCCGTCATTACCGCATGTACACTTTTGTTTCGCGTAGCTATTTCCAAGCCGGTAGCCTTCGGCGGACTTCTTTTTATTGTACTATTGGTAGTATTGGGAAGACCCTTATTGCTGCAGCATAACAAAAAAATGAAAACCGGTACGGATGATAATTAGGATTAAAATTTTGGTACTGATGATGATGGTCCCACTTCTTTCGGGTTGCTCACCCAAGGAAGCCGCACCGGCCCAGTTTCGGGTAGGGCAGTTTCTGTTTTCCACTCAAAATGCGACCATTACCTTGTACGATGGAAAGCAAGAAAAGACTTCGCTAAAACTTAAATATGGGAAACTTTCAAACTATACATCCCTCGAAGCCAAAATCTATTTTATAAAGGTTTGGGCAGACGGAAAGCTACTTTTGGAAAAGAAAATCGGTATGGGACGTGATGGCCGATACACCTTGGTATTGACCGGGATTCCCGAAAAAAACCAACCCGTCAACAGAAAAAGTACGATGCAAAAATTGCATACCATTGTTGAAGGATCCGAGGGTATTACCGCCAACGATTATCTGCCCCAATTGATCGTTCAAAACGATTTTTATATCGCTGAAAAAAACACGGGAAAAATAAGAGTGATGCATCTGATGCCCGGTGCCGTACCATTTTCGCTTGATTTTATGAACAACAAGGGGAAAAAGGAGGTACGTTCCACGGCCTACCCAAAAAGTAGCGAAACCATAGAGGTGGATACCGGCACGTACAACGTGCATGTGCATTTTGATGCTAGTCTACAAACCGTAGCCTTGCAAAAAATAGAGATAAAAGAAAGCGTGCTCCATTCCTTATATGTAATTCCCGCCCCAGAACGTTACCTTACAGATCCGATACTTGTGGTGGGGTCTTCTGATAAAGAGAAATCGCTATAGATCACTACGTTTCTTAGCGGTAGGTGTTTAATTTGCCATGCAGGCAACAAATCGTTGAAATGGGAATTGGTCGCCAACAATGCCGAAATCGAAGACGATGGAACCTTTAGATGGACTGTACCTTGGGCTTAAATGGATGTTAAAGCCTTTTTCTCATCTATCGGTCTCCTGTGGATCATCCCAAATGTTCCAATTCAAAATGGAAAAAAATAGGGAATAACAAAAGACGCCGCCACCCAGGTAATAAGGTTCAGGGGCGTTCCGAACTTTAGAAAATCGTTGAACTTATAGTTACCTGGAGCATAAACCATGGTGTTCGTCGGATAGCTCATAGGCGTCATAAAGGTCAGGGAGCAGGCAAACATGACCGCCACTAAAAAGGGACGGTAACTGACTTCCATGGCCGCGGCAAGGCTAATGACCACCGGGGCCATTAATGCGGCCGTCGCCTTGCTGGAAATCAGGTTGGTTGATATGAAAGAGACCAGATAGATGATGCTCAATGTGATTCGTGCGTCGTATTGCCCCAGATTGGTCTCGATAAACTGGGCGATCAGCTCCGCGCCCCCCGTTTTTTCTAGGGCGGACCCCATGGATAGTACACCGGCCATCATGAAAATAACTTTCCATTCCACAACTTTATAGGCTTCGTTAGGTGTCAGCACCCCCGTCAATATCATAAGCAGGGCACCGACCATGGCGCTGATCAAAATTCCGGTCAGATTGAGCGAGGCGACCAAGATGACGCCTATGCCGATGAGGATGGCAGGAATCGCCTTCCTATAATTCGTCTTTTTTTTCTCGTATTCCGAAAGGGTGACGATTAATTTTTGCGATTCGAGACGGTCGATGGTTTCCTGTTTCCCGAGTACAAGTAGCATATCGCCTTCCCGAAGGGCTACCCGAGCGAGTTTGTCAATGATAATTTCATTTCTATGGCGGATAGCCAATACCGATAGATGGTACTTTTGGCTGAACATCAACGTTTGTAACGAGCTTCCGGTCAATGGCGAGCCAAAGGGCAGGATGATTTCATACAAGCGATACGTCTCGTCCTTTTGGTCGGTTTCCGCACGCTTATCCCCTATAATATGGTAGCCTTTGGCATCCAAAAGTCTATTAAAACTCGAAGGGGGCACAATGACCTTTAGAATATCACCTTCTAACAAAATAGTTTCAGGTCCTATATGGTGATTAAGTTTGCCATCCCTTAAAATCGAAAGAATACGGACGTCAAAGTTTTCGACCAGTCTCGATTTTACGACCGTGCGGTTGCTATCGGGGGAATCCGTTGCTACTTCTAGCTCGGTGATATACTCCTCCGCCTTTTTGGTCAAGTGCAGGTTATCTTTACTATCGGGAAGCAAAAACGGACTGACCAAAAACAGATAAACAAAGCCTAAGACCAAAAGGCAAAGGGCCGCGCCACTAAACTCGAACATGCCGAACTCTTCCAACCCGAATTTTTTGGCATAGCTGCTGACGAGAATATTCGTTGAGGTTCCGATCAAGGTACAGGTACCTCCGAAAAGAGCGGCGAAAGAGATGGGCATCAACAATTTTCCAGGGCTGATACCCGTTTCCCTGCAAACGGTCAAGGCTATCGGCAAGAGCAGGGCGACTACGGCAGTGTCATTGATAAAGGCCGAAAACACGCCTGAAAGCAGGCAAAAGGTCACCAATGCCACCGAGTAATGAATCTTGGCCAATTTGACGATGCGGTGGCTCAAACCATCCAAAATTCCGGAATGGAATACCCCGCCACTGACCACAAAAATACAACCCAAAGTCAAGGTGGCCGGATGGTTGAACCCCGAAAAACCCTCTTCGGGACTCAGTACGCCCGCTACTATAAAAAGAGCCATGATCAAAATCGAGGTCGTATCGATCGAGAAATAGTCCTTTACAAAAAGAAATACCCCGATACCGATGATACAAAACGTAAGGATCAAGTCGATGCCCATAGAAAGCCATTGGTTGAGTGTACTAAATTAAGTGTTTTGATTTTGTTCGATGTAAAAATAAATGGCTGCCGGTTGTAGGCTCTCGTAATTTATTGGGGGATACGTTAACTAAAAAGGGCCCCGAAATGTCGGGGCCGATTGTAAGCTTTATAAAAGTCGCCATGAATTATACCTTGACCTTTTTCTTGTTGATTTTACGACCTTTTTTTTTGAGTTCTTCCAGTTTCTTCTCTAGCAGGGGAATATACTCTTCAGAATTTTGATGTAAATGCGAGGAAATTGCATTTAAACGGGATTCAAAATTGTCTTTCCCTTCGTAAAATTTTTCTTTGGTACTATTTTTAAGTTGCTCTCCGGCTCTTAGAAGTGCATCAGTGGCATCTTCCGTGCTTTTAGCAATTTTTTTTCTGGTTTCGGACCCTCGGGCTGGAGCAAATAAAATTGAAAATGCTGCACCCAAAGCAGCTCCTGTGATAAGCGCCAATCCGATGTTTGAATTATTTTTCATTAGTTGAATTTTTAAGTATTAAATGTAAAACTAGGTGATTACGCTTAGGAAATTGATTCTTAACGATGATGTTTTTGACGCTATTGCCAAGAGAAGCCACGGGATTATAATTGATTTTCTTGGTTATGTTTCGATCTGCCCCCTCAAGATGTGGCGATTTTCGCTATCCTTGGCTACTCACGATTTGCAGCCCGACCACCGAAATCACCAAGGTAGAGAGAAAGAACAGCCGCCAAAAAGTCACAGGTTCCCTAAATAAAATAATCCCCGCAATGACCGTACCGATGGCACCGATTGCCCCCCACACCGCATAGGCCGTACCAACTGGAATAGCGTTTTGACCCCCTATGGCCTTAAAAAGAAGATACATGCTTATGCTCACACTGATGGCAAAGGCTATGAGCCAAAGCCACATTTCCTTTCCTGAGGTATGATGCGCCTTCCCTAAACTTATCGCGAACGCCGTTTCAAAGAGACCGCCGATGATCAATAGGATCCAATTCATAAGCATATTGATTTAATCGTCAAGTTACCAAACTAAAAACCTGCTTTGCAATCTCCAACTCCTCATTGGTTGGAATAACCAAGATTTTCACTTTTGAAGTCTCTGTGTTAATTTCTCGAAAGGCGGTTGACCGAATTTCATTTTTGTAATCGTCTAGCGTGATTCCCAGATAGTCCATATCGGTACAGACCATTTTCCGTATCGTGGCTGAATTTTCGCCGATACCGGCTGTAAAGACGACCGCATCCAATCCGTTCATGGCAGCGGTGTAGGCTCCAATATACTTTTTAATGCGATAAGCGTTCATGTCCAACGCCAATTGGCAGCCCAAATCTCCGTTTTCCGCACCGGCCTGAATGTCTCGCAGATCCGTAAAACCGGTCAGACCGAGCATACCGCTTTTTTTAGTTAATAGGGTGTTCACCTGCTCAGGGGTATACCCTAAAGTATTGATAAGATAAAAAATGATAGAATGGTCGATATCCCCGCTTCTAGAGCCCATGATCAATCCGTTAGATGGCGCGAATCCCATACTGTGGTCCCTACTTTTACCGTTGACGACAGCGGTCATACTGCAACCGTTTCCCAAATGGATGGAAATGATTTTCGAGGATGTATTGCCCAAATACGACTTTGCTTTTTCGGAAACATATTTATGGCTCGTACCATGAAATCCGTAGACCTTGATTTGATGTTCCGTAAAGAATGTATCGGGAAGGGCATATTTCCGGGCCGTTACCGGCATAGTCTGATGGAAGGCAGTGTCGAATACCGCCACTTGTTTGGCCTTGGGAAATAGCTTTTCGGCAACCTTGATGCCTTCCAGGTTATGTGGATTGTGCAGAGGTGCCAAGGCTGAATATTCCAGGATTTCCGCTTTAACTTTTTCCGTAATCAGCGTGGTTGCTGAGAAGGAATCCCCACCGTGAACTACTCGGTGGCCGATGGCATCGATTTCTTGGAAATTCTTGATGGAACCTCTTTGCGGATCTAGCAGAAATCCAACGATTTTTTGTAAGGCTTCATTATGGGTCGCAATGGCATCTACCTCTTCGATTTCGAACGTATCCGATCGGTATTTAAGGATGGCATCATCCGAACCGATACGTTCTACCATGCCTGAACAGACGACTTTTTCATCAGGCATTCGAAGTACCTCGAATTTTATGGAAGAGCTGCCAGCGTTGATGATGAGTATATTCATTAAATAGGTATCGGTTAAAAGTTAATCGTGAACATTAGAAGTTCCTTTTTAGAATTTTAGCGACGAGACTTTGGAGGTGATTTGAAATTTAAATTCCTTGTGCCTGTATTGCCGTAATAACCACCGTATTAAAAATATCGTCTACCGTGCAGCCGCGGCTCAGGTCGTTTACCGGTTTGTTGAGGCCCTGCAACATGGGGCCGATGGCTAAAGCTCCAGTTTCCCGTTGTACGGCTTTATAGGTATTGTTGCCCGTGTTGAGATCGGGAAAAATAAAAACGGTGGCTTTACCGGCTACTTGGGAGTCAGGCAATTTGCTTAGGCCTACTTTAAGGTCAACGGCGGCGTCGTATTGAATTGGTCCCTCGATTTTGAGATCGGGCCGTTTTTGTTTTACTATTTTCGTAGCCTGTCGTACGCGATCTACATCCTCGCCGATGCCCGACGCACCCGAAGAGTAGGAGAGCATTGCAATTCGCGGTTCGATGCCGAAAGCAGTGCTGGTGTCCGCAGAAGATATCGCAATTTCCGCCAGCTGTTCGGCGGTGGGGTTGGGGTTGATAGCACAATCGCCAAAAACAACTACCCGATCCGGCAAGCACATAAAAAATATGGAGGATACCAAAGAGACATCCGGTTTCGTCTTTACAAACTGCAATGCGGGCAAAATGGTGTGCTGTGTCGTATGGACCGCTCCGGAAACCATTCCGTCGGCATGGCCTTGATTGACCATCATCGTGCCGAAATAGGAAACATCTTCCATCAGGTCGCGCGCCATGGTAAGGTCGACGTTCTTATGCTTTCGCAATTCGAAAAGGGTAGTGGCGTAGGCCTCAAAGTTTTCGGAGGCTACAGGGTCTATGATATGGACTTTCTTCAGGTCTAGGCCCAGTTCTAATTTTTCGATCTTGTCGGTAATCTGTTTGAGGTTTCCCAATAAAGTGATGGCAACGGCATCTATATCGGTCAATAATTTGGCGGCCTTCAAAATGCGTTCATCCGTGCCTTCCGGCAGTACGATATGCTTTTTATGGGTCTTTGCCCGTTTTAAAAGATTGTATTGAAACATTCTGGGGGTAATACCCTCCGCCTGAAATGTAATCAGGTTCTCTGCCAGAGCATCCGTAGAGACGTATTTATCAAAAGCGCTGATGGAAGTTTTAATTTTTTCGGTGTTCTCGGCATACATCTGTGACTTGATGGCCCCGATCTGATTGGCCATGGCAAAAGTGCCGCCAGGTACCGAAATGATGGGAACTACTTCAGAGAGGCCCTCAATCAACTTTTGAATGGGTTCTTCGGGAATAATTCCGCCGGTTAAAATAATACCGGAAACCGCAGGATAGTTCGCTGAAATATTAGCCTGTAAAGCCCCTAAAATAATGTCCGCTCTATCCCCCGGAGTTATAACGAGTCCGTTTTCCTTGAGATGAACGAGGTAGTTGCGCAACTGCATGGCTCCCACGCTGAATCCGTCCACCTGATTATTGATATAGGCTTCCCCAAAAAGGATTTCCCCGTTTAGGGTGTCACAAATTTCCTTTACTGACGGGTTTGCCAAAACCGGATTTGTAGGAATGGCATTGACCAATACTGAAGCGGGAAGTTTTTTCCGAAGTCCCTCTACTACAAGCTCGACATTTTCGGGTAGTACTTTATTCCCAATGACGGCGAGTACTTTTACACCTTTGTCCTTAAAGGTATCATACGCGATCTGCAGATTGCCCACTAACCCCTCTAAAGTTTTGCCCACACCACTGGCCAGTAAAATCGCAGGAATGCCCAGGTTTTTGGCAATGACCACATTAATGTCAAATTCGATGATTGTGCCTTCCCCAGAAAAACTGGTGCCTTCCACTAAAACAAAATCAAACCGCTCTTCGACCGCCTTATACTTTTCGATGATTTTACCTATAATCTCGTCGTCACGGTCCTCATTTTTTCGTTGGATGACTTCACTGCGGGTAAAGGCATACGCATCGGAAAACGGAATATCGAGATTGAAGTATTGGGTTATGGTATTGATATGGTTGTCGATACCGCCCGGCTCGAAATCATCGATAATCGGCCTAAAATACCCCACTCTGGCCGCCTTGCCCAACAGCAATTGCATCAAGCCCAAAGATAGGATAGATTTGCCGCTATCGGGTTCGGTAGTGGCGATGTAAACAGCTTTGCTCATAAAAGAGATTTATCGATGGCAAAGATAAGGGTCTGACATTTATACGGCAGCGGATTTTGCTTATTTCTGGGTTTTTTCGGCCTTAGTCAAGCCCTTTCGGACTCACAATTCCGTTTTCATAAGTCTGTCCCAAAACGTAAAATAAAGGCCAAAGTGTTTTTTAGAATTCCGGTGATGATAGTCGTGATGCGTCGCACCGATAATATATTTGCGGAAGAGACTGGAATTTTTGTTCGATGGATAAATTTCAACCCCTGCATGGTTGATTATCGCCGAAATGGTCATAAGCGCAAGGGTAATCATGATGGCGATTACACTCATGGGGATAATGAAAAGTAAGACCGGAACTATCAATGCTTGAAGGAAGGACTCTACAGGATGGAACGAAAAAGAAGTGAATACCGTAGTGTCCACGCTTTTATGATGTTCCATATGAAAACCGCGAATGACCCTTGATTCGTGCATCCATCGATGTAACCAGTAATAATAGGTGTCATGTAATACGAGGTAAAGCAATATGCTAACAGGTATGTACCAAAGCGGGTATTCGCTGATATCGGAATAAATAGTTGTATATCCTTTTTGCCAGAGTATCAAGAGCACCATTCCTATAAAAGTGAAAATCAATGCGCTATAAACGGAAAGTAAAAGTTCTCTTTTGATCTGTCCGACCTTTGGGTCTTGCTTGGACAACATTCTTTTCCTAAACTTTCTTCTGTATACTACCAAGAAAATCCAATAATAGACACCCGATAAAAATAGATACCTTAAAAAAACGATTAGAAAGATGAATACGAACGATATCAAGAAGGTCTTGTAATCCGTAAAGTCGAAGCCCTGTATCATTTGTATCTGAGAATTCATGGCCGGAGGGAAGTAACCAAAATGGTTCTCCTTGTAAAGATACCCATACTGTTTCTACATCTACACAAAATCATACCAAAAACTATTTTCTTGATAATCATCGATCTGTGTGACGGTATTCTTATTTTGAAACGAATCCACCAATTTCGAGACGTCCCCTTTTAAAATTTCGACACAGTTAGCTATCAAATCCTTCCTAAAGCCCTTTTCTTCCATTTCGAGCACGAAATTCAAAGCAATAATTTTTGAGAATATTTTACCCAAATCGACTAATTTTCTTTGTTTTAAGCCTGGAGTAAAACTAAAATTTATAGTGTTTTTGAAGTGGGGATGCGATTTCTCCGTAAGGCTGAAACCTTTTAGAAAACCATAAACGTCATATTCGTTTTTACGTTTCATGAGCTTACCTATTATTTCGGCAATCTGGGTATAGAGCATTTCGTTGGAGCCCTCGAATATTTGAAATGCCCTGGAGTCCATAATTCCCCTGCCCGCAACATTGTCCATCTTAAAACCCGTCGAGCCGTATAACTGGGTTGCTGTCTGCGCCGCTTCTTGCATAAGGTCGGTCACGAAGGCCTTCATGGTATTCGCTTGTACGCCGGCATCCGAAAGATCTTTATCGATACCGCTATATGTACTGCTTCTAAAGCACATGGCCGAAGCGATGGTAAAGGCGCATTGCACCCTAGAAATCTGATATTGGACCATATCCAGTTCGATTAATTTTTTGCCGCCAACGACTCTTTCCGTACACTGTTTAATGCATTCGTCCAGCATCCTTTTAATGAAACCAAGTGCCATCCCGGGAAATTGCATTCTACTTCTGTGCAATATATCCAGCATCATTTTCACACCCGATGTTTCGGGTTCCAGTTTGAACTGGGACGGGACCCGAATATCTACCCTGTTTTTCCCATAGGGAATCATATAGAGCCCAAGATTGTCAAAGTATTCCTCTACCACAATCTGTTGGCCGGGTTGGGTAACATCGCAGATAAAGAAATCAATATCCCTGTTCAGGTTACCCTTACTATTTTTTTCACGCGAGGCGATAAGCCAAAAATCGGCCATTCCCGTTAAACCTTGCCAGTGCTTTGTTCCCTTAATGATGTAGCTGTCACCGACCTTTTCATTATAGGTCTCCATGCCCAGGGCATTGCTGCCATAATCCGGTTCGGTTATCATAAGGCCTCCCATATTCCGCTTTTCCAAAAAGCGCTTGAAGATTTCCCCTTTTACGTTCGCATTGGCATATTTTGCGATGGGTTCCAAGAATAGGGCAATATTTATTCCGAAAGTCAGGGACAGTGCTAAGGATTCGTACGAAGCTGCCGATAAGAGTCCCAAACACTCCTTTACCTTTAATCCACGACCCCCAAAATCTTGGGGTATAGCTACCGATAAAGGGGATTTGTCCATGATATCGCGCAGAGCGACCGCGGGGATGCCCCTTACTTTACTGAATTGGTCAATATCGTACCTTTCGTGAAACACATTCTTTAGAACATGGTCAAACGCTGTGATGTACTCCGAAAAATTTTTATGCATCCTGTAATTTAAAAAGGGGTTAATGGTTGCAGATCTGATTTTTAAATACGCAAAACTACTATATCCAAATCGAAAAAAAACTGACATTTCTCAGTTTTTACTTTAGCTACTACATATTTATGGCTAGTGCCACAATTAGGGTGCTGAGTAAAAGGAAGAGAATAAATAAATTGTAAAACTTTCGCTTGCGGCTTTTTTTTGGGGACATCATATACGCTGTGATTAGTATTTTATTTATAGATAACGGATGCGAATTGAAGTTTGTATAATTCCACCGGATTTAATTCGTATTCGGAAGGGGACTAATTAATGAATGCCGAGGTTATTGCGAATTCGACAAGGGTTTTGAGTCGGAAAACAATAGGCATTTCATGCCAATTCCTTCTAGCAAAGAAGATGTCTATTGTCTTTTTTGAAGGGCTACGGTATTGAAATGCACAGGTCAAGAACAGTTTCGCTACTACTACTACTACTACTACTACTACTACTAAAGATGTTTCACCAAAAATACGGTTTATAATGCCACAGGAAAACGCAGGTGGAAATAGCCAATCAATGTGAGAAATTAATTTGGATAATTGGCTTCTGTTGCAACTATTATCCCTGAATGTTCAGCTAAGATGGCATCTCCCTTTAAATAGGGGTCGCATGCGCTCCGATTTCGTATAAAACGGGCAGGGCATCCATAGACCACCGAGCGGGCACCTACATTTTTGACTACCAATGAACCTGCACCGATAATACTGTGTTCGCCAATGCTAATGTACTCGATAACGTTCGCTCCAAGTGATATGGCCGAAAATTGGCCCAATTTGAGATTGCCGCCAGTACGTGCGCCGGAGGAGATACTGGAAAAACGTTCCATGGTCCCGTCATGGCCGAGCGACGAATTGGTATTTATAATACAGAATTCCCCGACCTTGGAGTTGGCGTTCACAACGGCTCCCGGCATGATTACACTGCCCGCGCCGATCTTAACGTTTTTACCGATAATGGCGGAAGGGTGTATTGCGCTTATAAAACACAGCGAAGGTGCGATGTTTTTGACCTTGTCAACCATACACTTCCGGGTAAAATTGTTGCCGATAGCCACAATGGCGCCTTCTATCCCAAAGGTATCCATCAAGAGCGGTAGTTCATTTTCTGAACCCAAAATTTGATAGCCGTTATGATACGATCTCTTTCTTTTAAAGGAATCGACGAATCCCACTACGGCATATTTTCCCTCTTTTTCCAAACAGTCCAAAATCATAGTGCCATGTCCTGAAGCTCCAATAATAACGACATTTTTCATCTCTTCGGGGGAAATTAACTGTTCGGTAATCCATTCGTATTGACAATACAAATCGTATTGACAATACAAAATCGTCGGTTGAGCACAATCTCTATGTCATTCATTGTCACAATTTAAAATTTTGCGACGGAGTGTATGCATATTAAAATCAAAATTCCATAAATTTAAATCATTTCGATAATCGAAAAAAATCAAATAGTGTCTCTTTTAATAATAGGGGCTCCGATTAATGTAAAAAACAAAACCCCTCTTTTAATTTTTTTAAAACAACTTTACATTATCTTGTCCATAAACACAGTGCATTATGCTAGCGATTGAAGTAAATTCCCTTCCCATAAATGAGGTAATGCAAGATATTTCAAAAGCTTTTGGTACGACTTTCAATGAAAGCTGCGGGGAATATTATCTTGCTATTCCTGATCATATCGGGAAGGGAAATATTCGGGGGATCAATTTTGATGCGGGCTTGGCAATTATTCAATACGATTGTCTGTTTCATGAAGATGTGGAATTTCGGTTTACGGTCAACGAAGTGCATCCCCTGAAATTTTTGTATTGTTTAGAGGGTGCTTTAAAACATAGTTTTGAAAATTCGGAGCAGATGCATACTATCGTTCAATATCAGGAGGCAGTTGTAGCCAGCGATTTGTTCAATGGCCACATCCTACGTTTTAGTACACAAACACGTACGGTTGTCAACAGCCTGGAAATCAACCGAAAAATATTCCAGCAAAAGATACGGTGCAATCTGGTCACTATGGCTGATACCCTACAAAACCTTTTCAATGATACAGAAGCTAAAAAAACCTTTTACCACGATGGTTTCTACAGTTTAAAATTGGCCGATCTCTTTCGGGAAATGCAGTCTTTCGACGGCAAGGATTTTTTGCGGCAATTATTTTTAGAAGGTAAGGCCTATCAAATGTTGACCATGCAAATACTTGAGTATGAAGACGATTTGTCGGATATAGATAACCGGAGTATTCTTCGCCGTTCAGAAGTCGCGCAAATCGAGAAAGCCGCAAAATTCATACAGCATCAAATTTCAGAATTGGAAACCATAGACCGACTAGCGCTTGAGGTTGGATTGAATACGAACAAACTTCAAGAAGGTTTTCGGGAGCTGTATGGGCTTACCGTAAATCGTTTCATACAAAATGTGCGTTTGGACCGAATTAAAGTGCTCATCTTGAATACGGACCTTACTATGTCGGAAATAGCAACTATGGTGGGGTTGTCGAGTAAAAGTTATCTGTCCAAGATTTTTAAGGTGGAATACGATACCACGCCTTCGGAGTACAGAAAACAATTTTTAGATTCCCTTCTCAAAAAAAAGCAACTGAATAAATAAAAGGAGAGGTAGCGTGGCGTAGTGCACATATTAACGCTTTACCGTATTTTTTTAACATTATAAGCTATGATATGCCCATGGTTCATGACTGGATTATAAAATAAATTATATTCATGCCACATTCAAAAACCTAAATTCAAAAATTATGAGAGACATTGTTTGGATTATTGTAGTAATATTGGTTATCGGCTGGCTGGTCGGCTTTTTGGCATTTCCTAACGTTGGAGGTATCATCCACCTTATTCTGGTGGTGGCCGTAATTTTGATAATTTACAAACTCCTAACCGGTAGAAAAGTATAAAATCGTATGAATAGGTCGATTTTGGACCGACCCTAGTTTTAGGCCCACAATTTTAAAAGCAGATGCTCTGCCAAGAACAGCTGCTTTTTAACTCCGATAGCATTCACTTTCAGTGCAATTGAGACCGTATATCCATCGAATTTCAACTACTTTACTATTTTAATAGTAATTCAAGGAAACAAAATATTTAACCCTTATCTTTGAACTGATTTATTATATAAAAGTGGATTTATTATGAAAAAACAAAATAATAGAAACTGGTTGGCCCTTCTGGGAATAGGTGCAGGTGCATGGGCATTTTGGAAGTATAAAAAAATGCCACAAGAAAAAAAGGATGAATTAAAGTCCAAATTGAGCGATGCCGGAACTAAATTGAAAGATACCGTTGCGGATATTGGAGCGGAGGTTAGCGACGGTTATGAGCAAACAAAAAATAAGCTGAAAACCGAAATTAAAAAATAGTGGACCCTAGCGATTTGATGAGGATTCACGCCCTTCAAGACCCCCGCTATCATAATAAAGGTTTCCGTTTTAATTTGTGAATATTTATATTTTTGTAAGCAAGCTCCTAGGAAATCTGTTTCCTAAGATGTTGGCTTTCATCCTCGTTCAAATAGGTCCATATTTTCTAATCCACATCGCTGTTCCGAGAGCAGAACTAGAATCCACATATACGGTACTTCGGGTCATCTTAAAGAAATTCTTTTCCGAGAATAAATAGATTGAGTCTTTGATCAGGCGCGTTTGAATTGCTTTTTTGGAAGCTTAAATTGCTGCCTTAAATTTATTGTGCCAGGTCCGCCATTTTTTTACCGACATGGGTTATTACTTCGGTGTATTCTTTACTTGGACTGAATTCCAAAAATTTTATGTCTTCCTGTACTATCGCCGTATGGCCTGCTGGCCAGTAAAAGACCTCTCCTGCATTTATTTCTTCCTTTGTGCCGTTATCATATATAAGTAATATACTTCCTTCCAGCACATAGCCCCAATGCGCACTATGGCAACTGTCATTACTCAACCCTTTCAATAATGGGGTGAAATCTGTTCCTTTGGGCAGTTCGTTAAATCCTACCGTGATGCCGCCACAATTCGGTAGTGCTCGCATAATTGTGTTGGGAGCTTTCATAATAACGGGAATGTCTTCTTTTTTTACTTTCATGATGGTTGTTTTTAGAATTTGAAATTTATTCAGGTAGTATATTCTGATTGATTTTGAACAGGTTATTCGGATCATATTGTTTTTTAATTTGGCGTAAACGATTGTAGTTATGCCTGTAACTCGCTTGTACACGTTCTTGTCCTTCATCCATCATAAAATTGGAATAGGCTCCTCCCGAAGAATATGGGTGTAAGGCTTTCCAATAATCTTTGCACCACGTTGTGATTTTATCGTTTTTGGCCGGATCTGGATCGACACCAACAATTACCCCTGCATATTTGGCATCACGATACGCCCAAGGTGTTTCTTCAGCTTCAACCCTGCCTGCGGCTCCACTGATGGGATATAAATGCATTTGGGAAAGGGGAGTGGGTATCTTGGAACCGAAAGTTAAATGTTGTTTCCTTATTTCAGGGCCTAACTCGTTAAAAAAATCTGCACGCCAGTACCATTGCAGTCCCGGAGGAAGAAGCCCGTCAAATAATGTCTGCATGGCAGGATAAGGCATTTCGCCCACATGTTCGAATAGGGGATTTTTTTCCAATATGGGCTTGAAAACTTCTTTTGCTTTGTTCATATCGCCAGTGTAACACCATACAATACCGCAAAATTGTTTGTTATGTAAATGCTGGGGAAATGGAGGACCGGGAATAATTAGGGTTGCAATGAATCCATTTAAATCATCATTAGCGTTATCGATGAATTTGTGGTACCATTCCATTATTTCCTCGGTTTGTTCAATAGGCCATAGCGTGGGGCCACCGAAAATAGTTTTTACCGGATGGGCCTGAAATTTGAATGAAGTTACAACACCAAAATTTCCGCCACCGCCACGGATGGCCCAGAATAAATCTTTGTTTTTTACTGCGTTTACAGTTACAAAGCTTCCATCCCCCAAAACCATATCCGCCTCCAGCAAATTGTCAATGGTCAAACCATATTTTCTGGACAAATAGCCAACACCACCCCCAAGTGTTAAGCCTCCGACCCCAGTTGTGGATATAATTCCTGAAGGAACAGCCAGACCAAATGGATGCGTAGCATGATCCACTTCCCCCCAAATATTTCCTCCTCCTACCCTTACGGTTTTATTTGAAGTATCGACCCTCACAAATTTGATACCTGAAAGATCTAGTACCAATCCGCCATCGCATAGACCTAATCCGCCCCCATTATGCCCGCCCCCCCTTATGGCTAGTGTAAGGTCGTTTTCCCTGGCAAAATTGACTGCGGCAATTACATCGGCAACATCCCTACAAATAACAAACATACCAGGATGTTTGTCGATCATTGCATTGAATACCTTTCTGGTCTCATGATATTGTGTATCCGTTGGCATGACAATATCACCTTTGAGTCGTGATGCCAAATTTTCAAATAATGCTGTGTCCAAGTCCTGAATTGAATTACCCATGATTTTGAGTTTTTTCTATAAAAACCAAAATTAGGTATGGATAAAACGAAGCTTATCTACATTTCATTCAAAAAACAGTAATTTCCGTTCATGAAGTATTTTCAGGCATTCAAGTTTAAGTGGGAGGAAGGATACATCGATTTTGTATATACGGAGGGAAGCATTCCATATGCTTTTCGAAAGCATTTTGAAAAATAGGCAGGCGTATTAAAACCAGTTTCGTAAGCTATATCGGAAATATTTCCATTTTTTTGGTTCAATCGTTCCAGTGCTTTATTTAACCTATATTCCTTTATAAAACTATGGGGCGACTTGCCGGTTAATAAAATCATTTTCCTGTACAGTTGAGATTTACTATATCCCAAACATTTACTGAAATCATTGGCGTTTAGAGAGGTATTCCTCCACTCCCTCTCCGTATAGTCCATTAAAAGGTTTAGAAATTTTTCATCAATAGAACCCAGTACGGTTATATGTTCCCTGTTGATAGCCATATTGAGGTTCTCGCTCTCGTACAAATCCTTAACTTCGGAGGATATCGTAATTTCTCCACTAACTACGTCACATAAGCGTTCGGCCAATAGTATAGTGTCCTCAAAAATGCCTTCTTTAGAGGTCACGGGGACTCCGGCACTTAAGCCTATATTAATTTTTAGAAAGGAATCGAAATTGAGTTTAAGCCAATCACCCTTTTTGATTTCCAATGCACATCCTACCGCATCGGTGACGGAATCAAAGGAAATTAAAATGTAACCGCTTTTATGTCTTACAATCCTACCTTTGAATTTAGCTGCTGTTTCATTTATGGATATATTGAGGTTGTCCATATGTTCTTTTACAGATTTTTCTGTCGGGGCTTTTAAGGACAAATTTTTTATTCCCGCTACCATGATGGTCCTGAAAGCAGGATCATTAATAATATTCAACGCTGTGTTTTGTGATTTTTCAGGGTCTTCTATACGTCCTAAAAATGATTCCACCACAGCACTATCTACTTCGATAATTCTATGAGGAACTGCTCCGTGTGCCTGGTTATGCATTTCTTCAATGGCTGTCTTATCAGGAGCTTCCACTAAGCAAAATGCGGTTTTTCTTGTATCATCGAACCAATAAGTCAATCCCTTACAATTAAATTTATGCTGTATCTTTAAGTCCTTTTGGTGTAAATCCGCCACGATTTCAGCTGTTACTTGTTCCGAAACATCGTGACGATCCATGTATATGGGCATAACTTTTATTTTTGGTGGTATTACTTATTGGATCTTTCGGGGAATGCCAAGCAAACAGATGGTGGCAGGATGAATTTTTTCACCTTTCCGATAAATTCTTTTCTAGTTCACTTGCGCCAAAATTTAATAATGGCCTTAAATATTCACAAAATACGACATTTCCAGACTATTAGGTGCGGTTCTTTAAAACATTTGATATGTAAAAGGTTGAACGAAATGACCTTGGAAAGGATAAGGCTATGCACAAGTTTAATGGGATTTATCCACACGGTATGAAAATCAATCAGGGTTAGCTTAGAGGATGTAAAATGGATTGACGTTAGGCAGGTAAGTAGATGACAAAGACAGACCCTTTGCCAGGTTCGCTTGTCGTATAAATAAAACCATAGTGGTTTTCGATGATTTTTTTGCAGATAGCAAGACCGATTCCCGTCCCCGAATATTCTGATTTTAGGTGCAGACGTTGAAATACTTCAAAAATTTTCTCCGCCTTATCTTGCTCGAACCCAATACCGTTATCGGCAAAAGTCATTTTATAAAAATACTTGGCCGTCTTATAAAAAGTATGAGGTATCTGTTCACAGTCCACTTTTTCCGACTGGATGACAAGATGGGGCGTCACATTTTGGGAACTATATTTAAGGGCATTGGAAATAAGGTTGTCGAACAACTGTTCCATCTGAAATGAAATACCGTTGATTACAGGTAGTTTATCCACAGCCAGAGTCGCCCCGGTCTCATCGATACGAACAGAAAGATCTTCCGTCACTTTGGCCAAAACGATATTCAAGTCTATTTTTTCAAAATTTTCATGTTTGAAATCAATTCGTGAATAGTTCAAAAGATTATCGATCAAAGACCGCATACGAATGGCGGAGTTCCCGATTTTTTTGAGGTCTTCCCCATCGTTTCTTGAAAGCGCGTTGTTGCCAGCGATACGCGAAATAAACATTTGAATTTTCCGCAGGGGTTCTTGCAGATCATGGCTGGCCACTTGGTTGAACGATTGGAGTTCGGCATTGCTGCGTTCTAGTTCCAGATTACGCAAACGCAAATCCTCATCTTTGGCAACTCGACTGGTGATATCTTGAACGACCCCAAAGGATACGGGCCTGCCCTCTTTTTCGACGTATTCCCCTTTTATATATAGATGCTTTATCTTCCCCTTCCTATCGATAACCCGATAGTTTTGTATAGTTGATTTTCCTATTTCGACCGTTTCCTCGCCAAGCCTGTCATAGATTTCAAGATCATCAGGGTGTATGAATTTACGATAGCTTTGGTAGGATACATTAAAACTATCGGGTTCATAACCTAAAATACGGTACAAATTATCAGACATTGTTGCACTGCCGTCATCAAGGTGCCAAATATAACTTCCAATGCCGGCCACGATTTCGGCATCTTTAAAGATGGAGTTTTGAATTTGAAACTCTTGGTTCAATTTGAGTAGCTCATCATTCTGGTCTTTCAATCGCTCATTGAGCGAAACTAGTTCTTCTTTGACCTGTTCTTCTTCCGTAAAATTTCGGATGGTCACTAGAATACCATCGGCCATAGGGGTAATTATCGACTCGAACCACATTTTACCGGCCTGGGCCAGAATTTCCCGGTCGAGAATAAGTTTGCGGTTCTCTTCATAGCATTGTATCAATTGTTCAAACTCCCCGTTGAGCATAAGGTGTGGAAAAACTCGGGAAATCGGTTTACCAATAATCTTTTCGGGATCGAGGCCCAGATAAGACCGGTTGCATTCATTTGCATAGACAATATTGAAATCAATAATGTTTTTTTCGGAATTGAAAAGGGGTTCATAATAATTGACAATGTTATCGGTGGTGTCCAATACGTTCTGTAAGAAAGCTTGGGACTCGCGAACTCGTAGCTTGTTTCTATAAATCAGTAAAAAAGAAACAAGGAAAACAAAGAGGGCGAAAAACCCCAACAACAGAGTGGTCAGGGGGGCCAAGAACTTATTTGAACTGTACTCATTTTTTCTAGCCTGCATCAACCGTCGTTCCTCGGCACGCATGAGGTCGTTGATATTCCTGATTTGGAATAATGTACTTGAAATTTTTCGTGTCGGGAATGAGTGTCCTTTGACAATTTTGGCATTGCCATTGATCGAATCGCCTGCAAATACAAGGTTCTCATACAAGGTGTCTTCTAAAGCTTGAATATCATCCAAAAGCTTTAATTGGGAAGCATTGCCCCTGACCAGTCCGTGCAGGCTATCAAAAACGATGATGCCCTCGGCCATGTAGTCCTTCAAATTTTCCTCAAACCGGCCCTCCTCCAAAAGTTCTTCCCTGAAATCTTCCGATTCCAAACGGAAGTAGTGGGAAAATAGAGTGCCTATCGCGTCGCTAACCTGATAGGTGCGCGCTACCCTTTCCGCCGACCTTTGCATTCTTTTTATTTGGCTATAGGCCATACTTGCCGTAAAGATGAGTAGGGCGATTGCCAAGGTCAACAATACGATGTAAAATTTTGTGCGGGAATGAATGCGATTAAAATTCATCAGGGGCTACATGCGCAGAAGAAAAGTCTCCTTACTTAGGTTAGACGTATGCTTCTGCCAATCAATTTGGAGTACCCTTTCTACCGTTTCGCGAAGTTGGGTAAAACTACTGGGCTTTTTGATATAGATATTCGCCCCGCCCAGAAAAGTATCCTCGATATCCTTTTCAGAAGATGAAGTGGAGTAGATGGCTATCAATACATTTTTTAACCTCGGATCTCGACGTATCTCGCGAAGACATTCCATGCCATTCTTTCCGGGCATATTCAAGTCAAGGACTATAAGGTTCGGGAGTGTTATCTTGGGCAGGTTCAAAAAATCCATCAATTCCTGGCCGTTTTTAAAAAGGGAGAGCTTGACTTGAAGTGCCAGTTCTTGTAAAGCTTCCCCAAAAAACATTCGATCATCTGCGTCGTCGTCGGCAAGGGCTATATTGAAGGGGGTATCGCTCATTGTTCTAATAGATTTTTGCAATTAGGTCTTGCCAATAAGGAGGCCAATATAAGTAGAAATTGAAAAACATGAGATAAAATTTCTAACAAAAAGCAACTAAACTTTAGTACAAAGGCCTATTCTTTCAGCCATGGATATTCCGGCTACATTGAAATTGCTCTCAAACAAAAGAATCGAATCCGCTAAAACCATAAAAAAAACAGGAATGCATCCGAGCTTTATTTAAACGAAAGGTCAACGCCCAAAAGAATACCAAGCGCGGCGGTTTTGTAAAGGATGTCTATGTGAGAAACCTAGCCGTCGGCCAAGTCAGGGAAGCCATATTGAAAATCAACCTATTCTATGGTATTTATGACGTTCAGGAAGGAAATTACATGCCTGAGGTGAACAACATCTACCTTGAAAATGTTACGGTCAAGAAGGGTGGCCAATATGGCATCTGCGCCAAAGGATATGAAGAAAAGCCCATAAATATTACCCTCAAAAACGTAACCATCTCAGAGGTCGATTCAGCCTATACCCTATCTAACGTAAAAAGCCTACATTTCGAGAATACCTATATCAATGGAAAAAAAATGGAATCGATTTCAAATCCCGATATGAATTAGCGCAAACCAGTTCATTTCCGGATCCGACCCTTTTAGATTTTCAGGAAACGTCACGATGGAGCTACACCAACGGTCTGGTGCTTCAGGCCATGTCACGCATTTATGGGCGGACCGGGAACGAAAAAATCTACGATTCTATCTACGACTATGCGAATCGGAAGATCGATGAAGACGGTAGTATTCAAACCTACCGATCGGCCGATTACAATCTGGATATGATTAAGTCCGGCCATGTTATATTTTGGTTGCACCGGCAGCATCCTGAACCTCGATTTAAAATGGCGATGGACAGCCTGCACAAGCAACTGAAAGGGCAACCTACAACATCACAGGGAGGATATTGGCATAAGAAAAGATATCCAAATCAAATGTGGATGGACGGACTGTACATGGCCGAGCCTTTCCATACCAAGTATGCCATTACTTTATGGAAGGAGACGCGACGAACGAAGTACTGCAAAGATGGCCAGCCCCTGTCGTATGACAAGATTCCCGATTTTGAGGATTATGGTCTAGGATGTTTTTTATTGGCGGGTAGCGAAGTATATAAAATGGATTAGCAGGGTTAAAGAAGATACTATGCCATAAAGCGGCAGCTAAACGGGAGAAAATGCGAGGTAGGAAGGGAGAGACTAGCCCCCCTTTTCTAATTCACATGAAGCCGTTATTCTTACTGATCCAGATATCTCAAATGTTTACGGATGATATTTTCATCAAATGTTACCTCACTGATTTTTGAAGTAAGCCTTGTCTTCGATGACCTACGATTTAGCGGTACGAATTTTTCAATTCCTAGGTGAATTTGACCGGATCGTCCTCCTCAATAAGGCTGGTTTCCCATACGTTTACCCTTAGTAACCGCGATGCAATGCCCAAAAATCGACAACTGTTGTGGGATAACAAAAGTTTATTCGGATGAAATAATTGAGATGAATAGGGGCTGGGTAGCGTTAACATTTGCTTGTCTATATATTTCGCCAAAACAATCCATCGAACTGATGTAGGTCATTTTGCAAAATATAGCATGGTTGTACTTTCGGGATATATTCCAATAATTGTTAACCTAAAAATATAACGTTATGTCACTAGTAAAATTTAGAAGAAAGCCTTTTGGAAATCTAATTACCCAAGATTTTTTCGATATGGATGATTTTTTTGATAACCGCAATTGGGTCGGGAATATGCTGCCCGATACTTTTTGGAACGGAAAAACAGCGGAACCGGCCCTTAACATCATGGAGAACGAAGGCAATTTCGAGATCGAACTTGCCGCTCCCGGTTTTACTAAAAAAGATTTTGAGATAACCATCGAAGATGGCTGTCTGAATATCAAGGCCGAAAAAGAGACCAAAGAAGAGCAAAAAGAGGATAATTACACCCGTAAGGAATTCAGCTACAACTCTTTTCAACGTTCATTGCAATTGCCAGAAACCATAAAGCAAGAAGATATAAAGGCCAAGTATGAAGGGGGCATCTTGAGCTTTAAGCTCGTTAAAAAAGAAGAGCCCAAAAAATTGCCGCCTAAAAAGGTTGAAATCACCTAAACATCTTTTGTCCAAGAATGCCCTTGTCCCGAAATCTAGATGCGTCCATTTAAATAGGTTTGGCTTGAGGGCATTGTCCTTTTTTCGTGTCGTTAAGGGCGCCGCGAAGAATTCCACGCCTTGTTGCCCTGTTCAATAGATTACTCACTTTATTAGAATGACAAATTGTTATAGTCCGTTAATTCGCATCATTCTTCACGACTTTCATCGCAAACCCGTTCATGGCTTCCAATTCGGCCCTCTCTGCCTCCTTTTCTTGTAAGGTATGCCAATTTTGCAAAGCCTTTTTGGTGGCACACATAACCCACCTCGAAAATAGCATCCATATTCTTTAGGGAAAACGTACTGTAATTCGTAAGGTCTTTGGGGGAAATGACCTGATGGCACTCTTTGAACTTATCCAAAGAATCCTTTGCCATACGTATTTTATAGGCGCGTTCCATAATGGTATAGGAATGTCTCAAATCTTGGATCTTCACTTTTTCAAAGGGATTTACGTACACACCTATCAATTGGTGACAATACATTCTGATGAGGTCGGAAGGGAAATTGTTCAAAATACCTACATCGGAATAATAGCCCTCATCGATCTTTTCGGGGGCAAAAACTCCGGGAAAAGCGGCCGAGGCCAAGACCGGCCGAATCAGTTCACCCTGGTGGAAGACTTTCAAGGTGCCGTCCAGAATACGGGTCGCTGTGATATAGAGCGGTGTTTTGAGTGCCGCAAAATCGTCTACGGGCAAGTATTTGGCAAAACTGCCATGGAACTTTTCGGTATCAACAAAGCCCGGTTTGCTTCTGGCATATTTATCAATACTGAATAACTGCACCGTCTTAAAAAAATCGAGAATTTCTTGCCAACCGTGTCCCGCAGCATATAGTGCCCCAACAATTGCCCCTGCACTTGTACCTGCGAAATGGGTGGGATAAATATTCTTAAAAACGTAAGTGACTGTCGCACAATTCCGATAAACATCAATTTTTTTCGGAAACAGTATTTTGTCGGGATGTGCGATTTGCATTGCTTTGGTTTAAGATGTCATTCCATTCATTCCAGTCATTCCTGTCATTTCGCATAAAAATGGCTTGATGCATTACACCTCAAAATGACGCACACCAGTCTTGAATAATTTTAACCGTGGGTATAGCATCCTAAAAAATACCTACAACTGACCTACATCATTTTATCGATGGAATAAAGATTGGATTTTTGTGCCACCCATAAAATTAAAATCGATAACCATGAATAATAAAATAGTCTATAAGACCCGAAAAGAGTTCCACATATTTGTAGCAAGTACGTACCCCGATTTAAAAGAAATCAAGGATTTTGGAGATAAAAAAGCCTTTAATGAACTATTGCTGAAAGATTTGCCCCAAGTAAGGCGGTACATTACCAAAAGATTGAACACGGCATTATCAAAGGGAAACCTCCCAAGGGGAAAGTATCGCCCCGATGATTTTATAGATCAATTGTTCATCGAGGTCTATGACCATTTTGATGAAGTGGGAAACAAAGCGGATTTCTACCCATGGCTGTTCAAAAAGGCCGATGAACTCTTGGATGATACCATAATTGATGAGGAATTCGATGCGGTTTTCTTTGAAAATATCGATGATTTTTCAAGACCTGAATGGAACGAGATGGAGGAAAAATTCAGCACCGATGGTGATGGTGATTTGGTCATGCTAGAAGAGCTGGATGATATTTCATACCCTAAGAACGACTACATGCTGAACCATGTTTTCGTGGAAGACGACAAAAAGGAAATCATTGACAAACTGGACAAAGAATTAGGCGAGAAGAACATCAGAAGACATGCTGATATGGTATTGCACTATTTGCCTTTACCCATGCGAACCGTCTTTGAACTGGCCACACAATACCATTTTGATGTAGAGGAAATCGCCAAAATACGAAATCAGAGCATTCAAGAAATAAGAGAACTTCTAGAAAATGCCCGAAAAAGTTTGGAGACCAGTTTTTTAAACAGGCACTTTGCGGACAATACTTAAAACCAAATATCATGAATGCAACAACACCTAATCCGAAAAGGGAACTGTTATTGGGCGCAGGCCTTGACGTGCTGCACCAAGAAAGCCGCGAATGGTTGGAGACCATCGCGTTTTGGAAAGACGAGACCAAATTCTTCTTCAATCTTTTGGATAAAAAGGAAACCAAGGAATCGGAATATGGCCACATGCTGAAATATCTTGATACGATCCACGAGAATCTTTTTGATTACCTTGCGGACGATATTACCGACCACGAAAAACTATTGTCCCGTTTGGAAAAAAACGAAAAGGGCCTTTCGGATGCCGATTATAGGGATGAACACCAAAAGCTCAACGAAAGCATGGTGCTGTTCGAGAACGATTTCAAGGAATTCAAGAAGATGGTCTTTGGGTATGCGAAGAAACTTTAAATGGTTTCTAGGGTAAAGAGGGGCTAGCAACTCAAAGTATTTGCACACTTAATCCCACCGTCTTCTCTAGAGCGAATCCACCTCCCTTTAAAAAAGGAAGGAGCCTTTAAAACTAATCCATCTCCACTTTACAAATCAATCTCAAGCCCGATCGGGCAATGATCGGAGCCCAGAATATTCGAATAGATCCTTACCGACTTTACTTTATCCATTAGGGATTCGCTGATCAGAAAATAGTCGATTCGCCAACCTGTATTGCGTTCGCGGGCCTTGAAACGATAGCTCCAATAGGTATAGGCCACTTCTTCGGGATGTAGTTTTCGCCATGAATCCACAAAACCGGAGTTGATGAAGTTATCCATGCCATCGATCTCGATTTGGGTATAGCCCGCCGTTTTGTTGTAGTTCGATTTATCGTTTTTCAGGTCGATAGGGCGATGGGCCACATTAAAATCGCCACATGCGATTACGGGTTTTTTCTTTTCTAGGTTTTTAAGGTATTTCAAAAAGTCGGCATCCCATTTTTGGCGGTAGTCCAAGCGATCCAATTGCTGTCCCGAATTGGGGACATAGACATTTACAAGATAAAAATCTGTGTATTCCGCACATTGTATCCGCCCTTCGTTATCGTGTTCTGCAATGCCCATGTCGAGGGTAATAGACAATGCTTCCGGTTTGCTTAATATGGCTGTTCCGGAATAGCCCTTTTTGTCCGCTGAATTATAGGTGTTATGATAACCTTTCAAAAGCGACAAAGCCGATTCCGTTTCATCGTCCTGTGCCTTTGTCTCCTGTAAACAGAGCATGTCGGGATTAAGTTTTTCGATAGAGTCGAAAAAATCTTTTTTGACTGCGGCACGTATGCCGTTGACGTTCCATGAGATGATGTTCATTTCGGTATTTTTAAAGCTGTTAGGTTTTATATTGTACTCTCTTTTGTCGTTCCGAGGCACTTCTCTCTTTTGTAATTCCGACCCCCCCGATAGTTATCGGGAGAGGAATTTGTTGAACGGAGCAATTGTACGTGGAATTTTTCGCTATTCTCTAAATGACGAATTAGGGGGTTTTCTTTCCCCTTTTCTTCCATTTCACGAGTTCATACCAAATTACCGATAAAAACCCAATACCGATTGGGACAAGAATTTGATGCGCACCCAACTTTTGAAATCCAAAAAAGCGGGTCAATGGGGGAACAAAAAGTAGCAATGCCGTTAATACCACCGTCACCAAAATAATCAACGGCACCATATTGTTCTTATATTTTAGGGTGGTCCAAATAGAATATCGAAATGATCGATTGACCAACGTCAAAACGATATTGGCGGAAATTAAGGCCACAAAGACCATGGTGCGGGTAACGGCTTCGTCATAACCTTGGTACACGGCATATTGATAGGTCGATAGGGTGCCGACGGTAATCATCAACCCTTGGATGACACTTGTGGTCAATTCCCGCCAGTTAAAAAAAGTGGTGCTGATCGGACGTGGTTTTTGGATCATGGTATCCTTTTCCATGGGTTCGTTTTCATAGATGATGCTACAGGTCGGCCCCATGATCAATTCCAAAAAGATGACATGCACGGGCGTAAAGATATTCGGGAATGCCCAGCCTAAGACCAATGGTATGAACACCGTTAGGATAATTGGGATGTGAATGGAAATGATATACTGGATCGCTTTTTTTAGATTGGTATAAATACGCCTGCCCATGGCCACGGCATCGACCATTTTCGATAGGTCGTCTTGCAACAATATGATAGAGGCAGCTTCTTTGGCGATCTCTGTACCCTTTTTGCCCATGGCGATACCGATATGTGACGCTTTGAGGGCAGGGGCATCGTTTACGCCATCGCCAATCATTGCGACGATTTCGTGGTTCGATTTTAGCGCGTTGATAATCTTGAGTTTGGCCTCGGGAAACATTCGGGGAAAGACATTGGTAGTCTGTACCCGTTCTTGTAGTTCGGTTTCGGTCAGCTTCATCAGTTCATCGCCGGAAACACTTTTTTCATAGCCTCGAAAACCGATTTCTTGGGCGATGGCCGAAGTGGTTTCGGCATTATCGCCCGTAACGATCTTGACTTTTATTCCTGCATCGTGAAAAGCGTCGAAAACGGAATTGATGTTCTTTTTAGGGGGATCGTAAAAGGCGACGATTCCCTTAAAATCAAATTTAAAGTCCTGTTGTTTTTTAGGATAGTCGGTACCCTGAAAACGGGTTTCCCCAACCCCTAGCACGCGATAGCCGTCTTTGGCAAGTTCGTCGATGGCCTTATTGATCTGTTGTTTATCGCTTTCGGATAGATTGGAAACTGCCATCAGAGCTTCGGGAGCACCTTTGGCGGCAATAATCCGGTTTCCCGCAGCATTTTCAAAAAGATGCGTCATCATGGGCGGTTTTCCATCCAAGGGATATTCGTGTACCATTTTGTAATCGGGGCGTTCGTCTTTTGAATTCGTTTTTTGGTAAGCATCGTGCAGGGCAACTTCCATAGGGTCAAAGGGAATGGGCTCGCTTGCCCACATGGCCAATCGGATCAGTTCCATTTCCATTTCACCCAAAGAATTTTTGGTATCGGTTATTTTTTGAGCGGAAAGCGCAAACACCTTGGCAAGCGACATCTTGTTTTCGGTGATCGTTCCCGTTTTATCGGAGCAGATGACGGTTGCACTTCCCAAGGTCTCGACCGTTTTGAGCTGTTTTACGACAACTCCCATTTTTAGCAACCGATACGAACCCAAGGCCATAAAGGTGGTAAAGGCAACGGGTATTTCTTCGGGTAGAATCGACATGGCCAGGGTAAGGGCCTTGAGCAAACTGTCAAGCACATCACGGGAATTGTAAAAGTTGATGCCCCAAACAATCATAAAAACGATTGCCCCGGCGATGATCATTTTCTTGACAAAATTATTGATTTGCCTTTCTAGGGGTGTTTTTTCTTCTTGAATGTCCTCCAGACTTTTACCGATTTTTCCGAGCTGTGTCTCGTTGCCGATGGCGGTTACGGTGGCAATGGCGAGGCCGCTTGCTACGGTGGTGCCCTTATAGATTTTATTGTCCTCTTTTTCGGTATCCTTGTAAACGGAAAGCGATTCCCCCGTAAGAAGGGATTCGTTGACCGAAAAGTCGTTGGAGTGTACGATTCGGCCATCTGCGGAGATGATGGAGCCTTCCTCGACCATTAAGCTATCCCCCAACACGACTTCCTCGCTGTTGATCTCATCAAGCTCGCCATTGCGGATGACCTTGCATTTAGGCTGGGTAAAGTCTTTGAGCTTTTCAAGGGCGTTGCGACTCTTGCCATCCTGATACAGTGAAATAGCGGATACCAATACGATGGCGGCCCCCATAAAAATGCCGTCTCCAACGCTTCCGCTGATAAAATAAATGGCAGAGGCCACCAACAATAGAATGACCATTGGCTCTTGTGCCAGACTTTTGAGGGCATCCAAAAGCCCGTGGACTTTTTTTCCCTCTAAAAGGTTTTTTCCGTGAGTTGCCCTTGCTTGAAGTACTTCTTCGGAGGTCAATCCCTTGATTTTGAAATTTTCTTGTATCATATTCGACAGTTGGATCGTCCCACTAAAAGTAGCATTATTTATTGCTTAAACCGATCTGCAGATATTTGTTTTTAAACCGGATTCCGATTTTTGGAATTTCCTTGTAATCCGAATCAAAAATAACAGGTAGTTTCGAGAAATTTAATAGACTGTTTTGAAATGTAAAATGACCACCAAAAAGCCAAGAATAAGGGACAGCACAAACCCCACAGCACCTAATAACGGGGAATTCTATCATGTATTCGATGTGATAGGAACCGTACGGGCGGGCAGGTTTGCAATTACATATACTTGGTCAAAAAACGAAAAAATCCCTTTTTCAATTGTGCATAGATTTGGCGTTGGGTCTCCATTTTTTTCCTGAAATCCATATGTGTGTTTACGAGGGCGATATTCATCGATTCATCGCCCTTTTGGCTATGGCCCGCAATGCTTTCTTCGTGTTCCTCGATGGTTTCTTGCAAATCTTGGATTATACCAATATGAAGCGCAATTTCATTTTGGTAGTGCTCCAATTGTTTGAGTACCTCTTTGCTCGTATAGCGTGATACCAGTTCGCTCAAGCGATTATTGAAGGTTTTGAGCTCGTCTTTCCAAAAGTCCAGTTCCGACTTCCAGTTTTGGTGTTCAAAATGAAGGTTTTCGTCGTATACTACTTCTTTTGTTTTTTCCATGATATTTTTCTTTTTGATGTGTTATCGATTCAGTTTTTCTCCAATGCTGCAAATTGATCCAACGCCTCCATGGCTTCGCAACCATATATTACTGATGGTCCGCCGCCCATCATCACGGCCACGCCAATGGTTTCCATAATCTCCTCGGAACTGGCACCGGCGTTCAACGAATCGTGTACGTGAAAGGCGATACAGCCATCACAGCGCACGGTAATGGCAATTCCGAGTGCAATAAGTTCTTTGGTCTTTGTCGAAAGTGCACCCTCGGCGGTACTCGCCCTATGCAGATCTGTAAAACCTTTCATGGTGTCGGGTATTCGGGTGCCCAATTTCTTCATGGCCTTGGTCGAAGCGTTATAGTTTTTTGAATAGTCCCGTATCATCACTTTTCTGTTTTGGGAAGGGACGTTCATCCCCTTCGTTTCAATCCCAAAACTATGCGATGCGGATCAGCTTCAAAATGATTTAGATCATTCCACATGAAATCGCTATGGTTTTATTTAGCAAAAGGTTTTTTTGCTTGAGGGATTGCAGCGTTTACCCCTAGGACTTTATAGTTATTTTCGGCTCTGAGGGCCTGTTCAAAAATTACCTGTACATTTCTACTTATTCTTTTGATTGCTAACTGCGTTAAAGATTCGCGTAGTAGCTTGCCTATGCCTGGTTTTTTTGCCTTGTTAACCATCAAAATAACTGCCGTTAACCTGTACGCGGTATTTCTGAAAAGACCTAAAGGCCGAGGAGTAAGAGCGGAAAGCCCTACCCTTGTGGTCACGCCCAAACAATTTTTTACAATAATTCCTAAATTTTAAGCTAGGCTGGGAAATTTACCGACAATCCTATTGAAATTCTTCATATCGGTCGCTCCCTCGGTACTGTAAAATAGAATGTTGGACTGGGATGAAATCCCCAGAATCAGGTTCAAATTTCGCATATTGTCTTTTGTCATCAACACAATAAAACCGACCAAACCCCCGACCCCGAATTCCCCTGCGATTATTCTTTGGTCATTTTCGTTCGTATAGTGTAGATAGGGGTGTCGGTAGTTACATGCTTACCATAAATATATCTTAAATATTTAGTAGGTCTTTGACCTTGAAAATAAATGTAATATATTTGTTAACCATATAGTTAAATTATATGGTTTAACATTATAGTTAATGAAAGATTCAAGCACAGAGGAGAATATCTTAAAAGCGGCAACTTCGGTATTCCAAAAAAAAGGAATGGCGGGTGCCCGCATGCAGGAGATTGCCGATGAGGCGAAAATCAACAAGGCGATGTTGCATTATTATTACAGGAACAAACAACAGTTGTTCGAGGCTGTTTTTATGCTGGCCTTCCAAAAATTCGCACCGCACGTGAACGGTATATTCAATTCGGAAGCTTCCGTTTTTGAAAAAATCAAGGGATTTGCCGACAGTTATATCTCCTTTGTTATCGAGAACCCTTATCTGCCCACTTTCCTGATACAGGAAATCAATATTAATCCGGAATTTGCCGAAACTTTTTTTACGGCGAATTCAGCACCGGATCCTGCATTGTTCGAAAAACAGATTGCGGAAGAAATCGAAAAAGGTATTCTGAGACCCGTTGACCCCAAACAACTTTTACTGAACCTTTTTTCGCTCTGTGCCTTTCCTTTTGTGGGAAGCGGTCTGATAAAAGGAATTTTAAAACTCGATAAAGAATCCTTCAATACTATGATGGAAGAACGAAAGAAATTGGTTCCGCAACTAATTATCAACTCAATAAAGACATGATGCAAATCATAGGAAAGCATATTGGAAAAAAGGAATTTTGGGTATTATTAAAATCTGTCAAAATGCAAAGGATGTTGATTTTTATGGCACTAGTTTTGCCCTTCGTCGCATCTGCGCAACAAACGATTACGTTGGACGAGTGCTTTAACCTCGTGAGCGAGAACTATCCGCTGGCCAAACAATCCGGTTTACTTAACGATCAATCCCGTCTGGATATCGAGGCTATCAATAAGGGAAAATTGCCCAAATTGGATGTCAACGCACAAGCTACCTACCAATCGGATGTTACGAGTTTACCAATCCAGATTCCGAATGCTACTATTGAACCGCCCAACAAAGATCAGTACAGGGCAACGTTGGAGGCAACCCAATCTATTTACAACGGCGGATTGATAAACGCCTCTGCAAAAGTTGTAGAGGCCAAGGGCAAAGTAGGCCAACAGGAAGTGGAAGTCAATTTATACGGACTCAAAAATCAGGTCAACCAACTCTACCTGTCCGTATTATTAGTACAAGAAAACCGCACTCTTTTAGAGGCCAAGGAAAAACAATTGTTAACACGCTTGGAAGAGGTCGCCGCTGGCGTGAAATTCGGGATGTTGTTGCCGTCATCGGCCGATGCCCTTGAAGTGGAACTCCTAAAAATAAAACAGAGTTATGCGGAACTCGATTTCTCCAAAACAGGATTGCGAGAAAGGCTGTCGCTCCTGATAGGTAGGGAACTGTACGAAGATGTGGCATTGCAGCGGCCCGAAGTTTTTATGGAGGCCGACGCGGTATCCAAAAGGCCCGAACTGATGCTTTTCGACCTTCAAAAGGAACAGGTCGAGCTTTCCACCGAATTGCTTTCAAAATCGAAGCTTCCCAAGCTGAACGCATTTGTACAAGGGGGTTATGGCAATCCCGGACTGAACATGCTAGATAATAACTTCAATACTTTTTATATGACGGGATTGCGGTTGAACTGGAACGTTTTCGATTGGAACAAGAACAAGACCGAAAAACAGTCCCTACAAATCAACAAGGAAATCATCGACACCCAAAAAGAAACCTTTGAACTCAATAACCATGTTGAACTGGCCGGTCTACAATCCGAAATCGCTAAAATAAACGAACTGATTTCCTATGATGAAGCAATTATCACTTTACGGGAAAAAATGGCCAAAACAGCCGCATCACAGTTGAAGAACGGGGTCATCACATCATCGGGCTACATTACGGAATTTACCAACCTTTACGAAGCCAAGAGCAACCTGGCCTTGCATAAAACCCAAAGGCTATTGAAACAGATTCAGTATCAGATTACGAAGGGAAACTACGGAACAATCAATAACTGAAATTAATACTAGACGAAAACAATGAAAAATACTGGCATAATAATCTATACGGTCATTCTGGCCACCTTCTTGTCCTGCAACTCTAACGGCGACAAGGCGGACGGTTACGGCAATTTCGAGGCCACGGAAACCACGGTTTCTGCCGAGGCCAATGGCAAACTTCTATTTTTTAATATTGAGGAAGGGAATGAGGCTGAAGAAAATGAAGTGGTCGGGGTCATTGACACGATCCAATTATCCCTAAAACGCGACCAACTAATGGCAGCTAAAAACACCATTTTTTCGAAATCCCGCAATGTACTCTCACAACGGGAAGTTTTAAAAGAACAATTAAAAGTGGCCCAGAACGACCATTCCCGTATCGAAAACTTGATCAAAGAAAATGCCGCCACCCAAAAACAATTGGATGATATCAACGGACAGATAGACATATTAAAACAACAGATGAAAAGCGTCGAAACGCAGAACGCGCCCATTGTCAATGAGGTAAAAAGCATCGAGGTGCAGATACAGCAGATAGAGGATCAAATTCAAAAAAGTATCATCAAAAACCCGATAAAGGGAACCGTTCTGGTCAAATACGCAGAACCTAACGAGATTACCGCATTTGGAAAACCCCTATACAAAATCGCAGATCTCGATGAAATGGAACTTCGCGTATACATTGGCCAAACCCAATTGGCAAACCTAAAAACAGGACAAGAAGTAACCGTAAAAATCGATGATGCGGATGGTATGAAATCCTACGATGGACACATATCGTGGATTTCCGCTTCCGCGGAATTTACGCCTAAAATCATTCAGACGAAGGAGGAGCGTGTAAACTTGGTTTATGCCGTAAAAGTGAGCGTGAAAAACGACGGTAGTTTAAAAATTGGCATGCCAGCCGAGATGTGGATCAAGGGTTAGTGAACGGTTAAAAACACAGAGGGACACAGAGATAATTTATAAATAAATACAATGAAAAGAACAGCAATTTTACTATCGGTATTTTCCTTGATTATAATCAGTTGCAAGGAGATAAAAAAGGAAAATCCAACCGAGGCGGAAACTACCGTCAAAATGGTCGAACATGATTCCCATACTAGGGCAACCCAAGAACCGGACGATACTTGGGAAAACGATATGGTATTGAACAACGGTATCAAATGGCAAGCAAACAAAGAGACGACCGATGGGGTCAGGGCCATGTTATCGCTAATAAATGGAACTAAAGCTTCCACTATTGATGACTATAAAGAATTGGGCGATAAACTAAATGATGTTAAGAATACGGTCGTAGAGGAATGTACCATGAAAGGGCCTTCACATGACAATCTACATATTTGGCTGTACCCGCTAATCAAAAAAATAGAGCTTCTTCAGAACGCCGAAACCACTAAGGAAGGTGCTGAAACTTTAGCAAGCATAATCGATAATCTAAACGCTTACAATACTTATTTTAAATAAAATGGCTATGGAAAAACATGTTTACAACGTTGATATTAGTTGGACACAAGACCGAAAAGGTATGATGTGTTCACCAGAGCTGCGAAAAAATGAAACTAATGAAATCAACTGCATAGAGGTTGCAACACCCCCTGAATTTCCTAGTGGAATACCAAATATCTGGTCGCCCGAACATTTATTTACTGCCGCGGTAAGCAGTTGTTTAATGACCACTTTTTTAGCTATTGCCGAAAATTCAAAATTAGAATTCGTCAGTTTTAAATGTGGATCTAAGGGTGTTTTAGACAAAATAGATGGCAAGTTTGTAATAAGTGAAGTGTTGTTATATCCAGAAGTCGTTATTGCAGATGAAAATCAACGCGATCGCGCTGAACGTATTCTAGAAAAATCTGAAAAAGCTTGTTTAGTTTCAAATTCAATCACTTCCAAAATTACGATGGAAACTAAAATTCTAATTCAAAAGTAACGCAGCTTGGGTATTTCTGTCAAACATATCAGCAAATCCTATGACAAGGTAAGGGCCTTGGACGATATTTCCTTTGAAGTAAAACCAGGGGAACTGTTCGGACTTATCGGGCCCGATGGTGCGGGAAAGACCACTTTGTTCCGAATTCTGACCACCTTATTGATTGCCGATAAAGGGGAAGCTACCGTTGCCGGTTATGATGTTGTAAATGATTACAAGGCTATCCGAAACCTTGTGGGCTATATGCCCGGAAGGTTTTCCTTATACCAGGACTTGACAGTCGAGGAAAACCTGAATTTCTTCGCCACTATTTTCGGTACCACCATCGAAGAGAACTACGATTTGATCAAGGATATTTATGTCCAGATCGAACCCTTTAAAAATAGAAGGGCAGGAAAATTGTCCGGGGGAATGAAACAGAAACTCGCCTTGTCGTGCGCCTTGATACACAAACCCAAAGTCTTGTTTTTAGATGAACCGACAACAGGTGTAGATCCCGTATCCCGAAAAGAATTCTGGGAAATACTCAAACGCCTGCAGCAAAAAGACATCACGATATTGGTGTCCACCCCTTATATGGATGAAGCGGCACTTTGCGACCGTATCGCATTGATGACCGGGGGTCAAATTTTACAATTGAGCGCGCCGGAAGCGATTATCGCATCCTTCCCCAAGAAAATATTCAAGGTCAGAACGGCTGAAACCTATCGATTGATCCAAGACCTAAAGGTTTTTACCCAGACCCATAGTGCTTACCCCTTTGGGGAATATATGCATTTCACCAGCATGGAATCCGATTTTAAGGCGGAGGACCTCATCCGATATTTAAAGGGGAAAAAACATAAGAATATCGAAGTCCTTGAGACCGAACCTACTATCGAGGACAGCTTTATGGAATTGTCAAAATGAAAAACGGAAACATCATACACGTAAAGAACCTGACCAAAACGTTTGGAGACTTCACGGCGGTGGACAACATCTCTTTTCAAGTGGGCAAAGGAGAAGTGTTCGGATTTTTGGGCGCAAATGGAGCGGGAAAGACCACGGCCATGAAAATGCTCATCGGTATCTCAAAACCCTCTTCAGGCGAAGCGCAGGTAGCTGGTTTCGATGTAAAATCGCAGGCCGAAAAGGTTAAAAGAAGTATTGGATACATGAGCCAGCGGTTTTCATTGTACAATGATCTGACCATACGGGAAAACATCACTTTTTTCGGGGGTATTTACGGACTCAAGAAATCCGACATCAAAACGAAGTCTCAAAACCTGATCGATGAACTCGACCTGCATGATGAGGCCGATAAACTGGTCGGTTCGCTGCCTTTGGGCTGGAAACAGAAAGTAGCTTTTTCCGTATCGTTATTGCATGACCCCCAAATCATATTTTTAGATGAGCCTACCGGCGGGGTTGACCCTATTACCCGGCGGAAGTTCTGGGAAATGATTTATCGCGAGGCCCACAAAGGCAAGACCATTTTCGTAACTACACATTATATGGATGAGGCTGAATACTGTGATAGGGTATCCATCATGGTGGCAGGGAAAATAGAAGCGCTGGATACACCCAAAAACCTAAAGGAGAAGTATAAGGTTGAATCCATGAACCAAGTTTTTCTGAAACTGGCTAGGAATATTGAGTGATGAATTCAGTAGCAGTTGTCAGTTGCAGTTCGCAGTAACGAGTAAAATAATATCTAAAAAATGAATAGTAATCAGTAGGCCGTTATCATCTTAAAATCCATACCTCCAAAAAAACCTAATACGGACAGCGTATTAACCTTTAGATAAAAATGAAACGATTCATAGGATTTATTAAAAAGGAGTTTTATCACATTTTTCGTGACAAGCGCTCTTTGTTCATCCTTTTCGGTATGCCGATCGTTCAGGTCATGCTGTTCGGTTTTGCCATAACCAATGAGATAAATAATGTAGATATCGCCATACTCGACCATTCCAAAGATGCCAATACCAAACAAATCATAGACAAAATATCAGCCTCCAAATATTTCAGTATAAAGGACTTTTTGGACAATGAAAGAGATATAGAAACGGCATTCAAAAAAGGAGAGATCAAAGCGGTACTTAATTTTGAGAAAGATTTCAGCAAAAAATTAATGACCGAAAATCAGGCGACCGTTCAAATACTGACCGATGCAACGGATCCGAATACGGCCAACACGATTAGTAATTACACCAGTTCGATCTTAAGTAGCTACCAAGAACTTCTCAACAAAGACATATCCATACCCTATCAAATCGGTGTACAGACCCGAATGTTCTATAATCCCGAACTGAAAAGTGTTTTTATGTTCGTGCCAGGGGTAATGACGATAATTTTAATGTTGGTATCCGCCATGATGACCTCGATTTCCATAACCCGTGAAAAAGAATTGGGCACTATGGAAATTCTTTTGGTTTCGCCTTTAAAGCCCTTTCAAGTCATCGTGGGCAAAGTAGTGCCCTACATTCTGCTATCCGTCATCAACGCCATCGTTATTATACTGCTCAGCATTTTTGTTTTTAGTATGCCCGTGGAAGGAAACCTATTTTTGTTGGGAGCCGAAACCATCCTTTTTATCATGAATGCACTTTCATTGGGAATTTTGATATCAACAGTTTCGGCATCACAACAAACGGCGATGATGGTTTCGCTTATGGGGTTGATGCTACCGGTAATTTTATTGTCGGGCTTTATTTTCCCTATCAGTAGTATGCCGTTTCCCTTGCAGGTCATTAGCAATATCATTCCCGCTAGATGGTTTATCATTATTTTAAAAGGTATCATGTTGAAAGGTGTGGGCTTGGTATATCTATGGAAAGAAACCCTGATATTGGTAGGCATGACCTTATTTTTTATCGCTTTGAGCGTGAAGAAGTATAAGATTCGATTGGAATGAAAAAGAAGTACGAAATACAAAATAAGAAGTTAGAAATAAAAAACTGGACTCGTAGACAAATAAACCTTTTTTGTCCCGAAATTTCGGGGGCGCTTGATACTTGAACTTAAAATGAACACGATACGCTACATCATACAAAAAGAATTCAAGCAGATCTTTCGGAACAAGGCGATGCTTCCGATTATTTTTGTATTGCCCCTGATCCAATTGGCCATCTTGGCCAACGCGGCGACTTTTGAAGTTAAGAACATCAAGTTTGGCTATATAGATAATGACAAGACTTCCCTTTCGCGAGAACTGATTGAAAAATTCAATGCATCGACATATTTTAATGTACTAACGGATTTTCCTTCTCACATAATAGCCGACGCAGATATGTTGGAAGGTCAGGTGGACGTAGTTTTGGAAATACCTCTGCATTTTGAAAGAAACTTGTTAAAAGAAAAGAAGACCGACCTGTCGGTAAGAATAAATGCCATAGACGGGGCGGCGGCGGGAGTGGAAAACGTATATGTGAACCGGATTGTGCAGCAGTTCAACCAAAAAGTCCGAACGGAATTACTGTTGGTCGGCGAAAATATCAACAAACTCCAAAACATCGCCACTATTCCCTCATTTTGGTATAACGAGACATTGAACTATAAAACGTTTATGGTGCCCGGTATCTTGGTGCTATTGGTTACCATGATTACACTTTTCCTATCAGGGATGAATATCGTACGTGAAAAGGAAATCGGAACCTTGGAGCAGATCAACGTTACGCCTATAAAAAAATATCAGTTCATTATAGGGAAATTATTTCCATTTTTGATTCTGGGGCTGGTCCTTTTGACCGTTGGGTTGATTATCGCAAAATTGCTTTTCGATATTCCCATTGTGGGAAGTATTTTATTGATGTATGGCTATTCTATCATTTACATATTGGTCATTTTGGGCATGGGGCTCTTTATCTCCAATTTTACCGATACGCAACAACAGGCCATGTTCATTGCTTGGTTTTTTATGGTCATCTTCATCTTGATGAGTGGCTTGTTCACGCCAATAGAAAGTATGCCGAATTGGGCACAAGTGCTTACTGAATTCAATCCCATTAAATATTATGTGCAGGTCATGCGTATGGTCATGTTGAAGGGTGCTGGTTTTTCCGATATTTATCAGCAACTCTTAAAAACCTTGGCTTATGCTTTAATAATGAATGCGTTGGCAGTATATAGCTACAAAAAGGTTACCTGATGGAAAATAACAATCGTTTACAGACCGAGGAGTCCAAATTTTTACTTGGACCGATGTCCAGGTTCAAGGAACTGTTCTTTACCTTCAGGGTACAGCTCAGTTTCATCAAGGCCTTTCGAAAATTGCATTTTATCGGACCTTGCGTAACGGTTTTTGGGTCGGCACGGTTCGAGGCGGACAATACCTTTTACCAACAAGCAGAAAAAGTTGGCGCGGCCCTGGCAAATTTGGGATTTACGGTAATGACGGGCGGTGGCCCCGGAATTATGGAAGCCGCGAACAAAGGAGCTTATGAAGCGGGCGGATATTCGGTGGGCTGCAACATCATCCTTCCCTTCGAACAAAAACCGAATCCGTATCTGCATAAGTGGATAGACATTCGCTACTTTTTTGTGCGGAAGTTTCTTTTAATAAAATATTCTTACGCTTTTGTGGTCATGCCGGGGGGAATGGGTACGTTGGATGAACTGTTTGAATCGATTACCCTGATACAGACCAAAATGATACAGAATTTCCCCGTCGTCATTTTCGGTTCGGAGTACCATAAGGAACTCTGCCAACACATCAAGATCATGGCCGAGAACGAAAGTATAAGCCCTGAGGATATGAAACTGCTTTTCGTGACCGATTCCGTGGAAGAAATGGCGGAACATATCAAGACCCACGCCATCGAAAAATTCAAACTGACGCCAAAACCACAAAAACCAAAATGGTGGTTTGGCGAAAGTTTTGAGAAAGTAAACCCTATAAATCGAATAAGATGAAAAAGCGCAAAATATCGAGGTTCGTCACCCTATTTATTTTAACGGCGTTCGCGCTGTTGACCTTGTTTTTGAGCAGTTCGGTCATCTTTGATTGGTTCGGCATACGGGCCAAAGAAGGTAATTACGTACCCATGGTCGTCTGGGTGAATTTCATAAGTAGCATGCTTTATCTTATTGCCGCCTATGGATTGCTAAAGCTAAAAAAATGGACGGTCAAACCCTTACTGGTTTCTGTTTTCATATTAATCGGGGCAATGGTCGGCCTTTACGCGCATATAGATGCGGGCGGCCTCTACGAAACCAAGACCATCGGGGCACTGTTCATTAGAACCGCTCTGACGCTTGGTTTTTCCTTTATGGCCTATTTAATAACTATAAAATGGAAAAATCCGAAAGAAAAATAATTTACAAATACTCAGCTATGGCCACCTACCAATTTTTATTATTTTAGTATTGCAAACGGCCTACGCACAACAACCAAACTATAGCCTGCCCGACCTTTATCTGGCCAAAATAGTGCAGGTCAGCCAGAGCGACAGTTATATTACCTTCCCCACGGATATTGGCTATATTGAACCCCTGATGTTCGAGACCAACGTAAACCCCAGTTTAACATTCGAAAGTGGAAGGAATCGAACTTGATGACGGTTTTAACCTTGCAGATTACGTTCCGAATGTAAAATGAAGATTCGTATCCCGCGAAAACGCCCAGCTATATTCCCCAGATAACTTTTTACAACCTGACAGGGGATAAAAACGCAACCAACCATTTTACATTGTTGGGAAAGTTCGCCTACCATTCCAACGAGCAGGATGGCGACATTATTAAAGAATGGCAACTTTGCCACTAATTTCTTTGAACTGGAATTTATAAAAACCGGTTTCAGCAAAACGTTGAACGCCACAAAATTCTTCAAAAGTTCGTTGGAAGCGCTTCCCCGAAGTTGGATGCTGAACGAGCTCCATGGCAAGTATAGCGGCTTTTGCTGGCACAATGCCTTTTTTGCCTATAAGCTCCCCATAAAAATGGGGCGTCGCGGATCGGTAAAAGCCGATTTCTCGTTAAAGTCGGAAACCACATGGCTGATCGAAAACATTTTGATCTAATTCTGAAATAGGCGCTACGCAATGCACGTAAATTTTAAGCAAATCTTAAGAAAAACCCAATCTCAGCTTAACTTAAAAGCGTAACTTTTGTAGTATGAGAATTCTAATCGTAGAGGACGAACCTGGCATATTTAACTTTCTCAAACAAGGTTTGGAAGAAGAGTCTTATGCCGTGGATATTGCCGAAGAAGGTAAAAAAGGACTTGAATTAGCACTTTCAGGAGAATATGACTTGTTACTATTGGATTGGATGGTTCCAGGGGTAAGCGGTATTGAAATTTGTCGTCAATTCAGAAAAGATTTTAAAGAAACCCCGGTTATTTTTTTAACGGCAAAGGATACCTTGGACGAAACGATATTTGGACTTCAAGCCGGTGCGAACGACTATATTAAAAAGCCCTTTCATTTTGAAGAACTTCTTGAACGAATTAAGGTTCAATTGCGCCCAAAATCAGGGGAACATTCCGTTTTTAAACTGGGGAACATCACACTCAATACGGCAACACATCAAGTTCTAAAGGGAAACGAAGAAATAAGCCTTACGCAAAAAGAGTTCGCCTTGCTCGAATACTTAATACGGAACAAGGGTATGGTTTGCAGAAGGTCTCGAATTATCGAAAGTGTTTGGGATATTCATTTTGAATACAATACTGGTGTTATTGACGTATATATCAATGCGCTTCGCAAAAAATTGAAGTTGACAAAAGATGAAAATTATATACAGACGGTTAGGGGAATCGGCTATATCGCTAAAGAAGTATGAGCTTAAGTTTTAGAAATAGGATAGCGTTGCACTATATGACAGCCACCGCAATTATAATGGCGGTGGCTTTTACCGTTGTTTATTTTGTTGTGCAGGGAACGGTTTACCAAAATCTGGATAACGACCTTGCCTTTGAAGCAGTTAAGCATAGCGGAGAAATAAACATAGTTGGGGATAGTATCAAGGTTATTAATAAAATTGAATGGGAAGAAAGTGAACATCGCGAGGTGCAAGTCAACCCTGTTTTTATCCAAATTCTTGATAAAAATGGAAATTTTATGGATAAGTCTCCCAACCTTAAAGAAGACGAACTTGCTTTTAATCCGCTCGACAAATATGGAGGAAATTTCGATGGAACCCTAAATGAAAGGCCCATCCGTCAAGTTCAGGTTCCTATTGAACAAAATGGCAAAATAAAGGGTTTCATACTGACTGCAATGTCATTGGAATCATCTAAGATGGTATTGCTTAACCTAAGGAATGTTTTGATCGTGTCTTATTTATTTCTCTTGGTGGGGTTATATTTCATTTCTAGATACTTGGCAGGACGAGGTATCATACCGGTAAAGGTTATAACCGAAACAACAAAAAGAATTACCAAGAACAATTTGAATGACAGGGTCGTTCTTCCTCAAAACAGGGATGAACTCTATGAGTTGTCTTCCGGAATCAATGAGTTGCTTCAACGTATTGAAAATGCTATGGGGCGAGAGCGACAGTTTACATCCGACGCTTCCCACGAATTGCGCACACCTCTATCGACACTAAGAGGGACGTTAGAGGTACTGATTCGAAAACCGAGAGAGCAGGAAGAATATGAAGATAAAATTAAATTCAGCCTTTCAGAAATAGACCGTATGACCGACACAATAGAACAACTTTTGTTGTTGGCAAGGTTAGGTACCTCTTCAAAAATAGCATCTGAATCACTAATTTCTTTGCCTACTTTAATAGACGAAATTCTTTCGAGACACAAAAAGGCCATAATGCAAAAAGAACTCTCTATAGATTTTCAAGATGAGGTTCCGAATGAAAATATGGTTCCTTCGTATTACACGAACTTAATAATGGACAATATCATTGGTAACGCCATTAAATATTCCAAGAATGCCACCACGATTCATATAACAATAGAGCAATTGGAGTCTAAGATTGTTTGCAAGGTTCAAGATGAGGGAATTGGCATAAAAAAAGAGGATTTGGACAACTTGTTCAACCATTTTTTCAGGTCGGAAGCCTTAAAACATAAAAGTATTCCAGGGAACGGTTTGGGTCTGTCCATAGCCAAAAAGGCTGCCGACGCTATTAATGCACGAATAGTGGTTGATAGCGAATTTGGCAACGGAACGACTTTCACAATTCAATTTTAATCGAACCTTAAGATTTCCTTTGGCTAGTTTTTATAATGGATGGCTACTCTTATAACTTAATTAACAATGGCTCTCTTGAAAATGAAAATAGATTTCCCTCTTAACCTTTAAATGTTTCGGTTACTGTTTACTGATTGGTTGAAAAAAGTCTTGGACATTGTTCAGGGCTTTTGCAGTTTTAAAATAAGACATCATTGATGCACCCTATTTTAAGCAAATCTTAAGAAAGGGTTTAGAACCCTCTTAGATTCCAGTTCTACATTTGGATTGTTATTCATGTAAACAATCAAAAAATGTTAGAACGGATCATACAATACAGTATTCATCACAAGCTAATTGTATTGCTCTTTACGGCGGGTATCGTGGGGTTTGGCCTGTATTCCCTTTCTAATATCCCCATTGGGGCCGTTCCGGATGTAACCAATAACCAAGTGCAGGTCATTACAACTTCTAGAAATTTAGCTACTGAAGATGTAGAGAAATTTTTGACCTATTCCGTAGAACTGGAAATGGCGAACTTACCGGGCGTTAAGGAAATCCGTTCGGTTTCAAAGTTTGGGCTATCCGTAGTTACGGTTGTATTTGATGATGATCTAGGTACATACCTTCCCCGCCAGCTTATCGCCGAGAAAATAAAAAGTGCCGAAGAAAAAATTCCGGCAGGCTTTGGCAAACCATTTATGGGTCCCGTTTCCACGGGTCTTGGCGAAATCTATCAATATATTATCGATGTTGACGCAAAACACAAAGATCAATATTCGTTATCAGATGTGCGTACCATTCAAGATTGGGTGGTCAAACGTCAACTTTCCGGTATACCGGGAGTGGTTGAAGTAAATACTTGGGGAGGCTTCCTAAAGACCTATGAAGTAGCTATTAACCCTGAACGACTTCGCGCTATGGACGTTTCCATATTTGATGTATTCAGTGCTTTGGAAAAAAACAATAGTGTCGCTGGGGGCGGTTATATAGAAAAAGTAAATCAAAGCTATTTTATCAGGGGCGAAGGACTTGTGGGTTCGGTACAAGATGTTGAAGACATTGTAGTTACAAGCAAAGGAGACGTGCCGATCTATGTAAGAGATATTGCTACAGTAGGGTTTGGTCACGCCAATCGTTTTGGCGCAATCACAGGAAATGGCGAAGGCGAAAAAGTATTGGGGCAGGTGATGATGTTAAAAGACGCCAACTCTAACGCTGTGATCGAAGCTGTAAAAGAGCGTGTGGCCGAAATACAAGCCACATTGCCACCAGGTATTTCCATTAATCCCTTTTTAGAACGAAGCGAACTTATTGCCAAAACCACATTTACAATTGCCGAGAACTTAATATTGGGGAGTTTAATTGTGATTTTCGTTGTCGTATTGCTTTTGGGCAATCTACGGTCTGGCTTGGTCGTTGCCTCCGTCATTCCGTTATCACTGTTATTTGCACTTTCATTGATGTACATCTTCGGTGTAGATGCCAACTTGATGAGCTTAGGTGCCATTGATTTTGGGATTATCATTGATGGCGCAGTTATTATTGTTGAATTCATTGCCTTTAAAATTACAAGTCAGCGTACTAAGTTACTGGCTCTTCCTAAAAACGAAAGACAAGGATTAATAGATCAGATCACTTATCAAGGAGCGACGAAAATGATGAACTCCGCAGTCTTCGGGCAGCTAATCATAATCATCGTTTTTATCCCCATTCTATCTCTGGTCAATGTAGAGGGTAAAATGTTCCGGCCTATGGCATTAGTATTCTCTTTTGCCCTTATTGGAGCTATGGTCCTCTGCTTTACTTACATACCGGTAATGGCATCCATGTTTATCAAACCCTCGAATACCGAAAAACAAACTATTTCATCTAGACTAATCGGTTTTTTAGAAAGAAAATATCGGCCTGCCATTTCATGGGCCTTACGTAAAAAGAAATTGGTTTTGGGCATGGCCTTGGGCTTAATGGTATTTACCGCGTTTCTGTTCACTAGAATGGGAGGCGAATTTGTACCCACCCTGGACGAGGGAGATTTTGTGATTCAACCAGTTTTGAAAACGGGAACTTCTTTAAGCAAAACTATAGAGGCAACCACACGTATGGAAAAAATATTGAAAAAATTTCCGGAAGTAGAACAGGTTGTTAGCCGAATTGGCGCTGCCGAAGTACCCACAGATCCCATGTCTATGGAAGAAAGTGATGTTATTATAAAACTAAAGCCCAAAAATGAATGGGTTTCTGCGAAGACAAAGGACGAACTGGCGGATAAATTTAAGCAAGCCTTGTCCGAAATTGCCGGTGTGGATTATGAATTTACCCAACCCATTGAAATGCGTTTTAACGAACTAATAACAGGAGTCCGTGCAGATTTGGCCATTAAGGTTTTTGGGGAGGATTTGGACGTTCTCTACGCCAAGGCATTGGAAATTGAAAAAGCCATACAGAATGTTGAAGGGGCAGCGGATATTTCGGTAGAGAAAACTGTAGGCCTACCTCAGATGTCCGTGAAATACGACCGTCAAAAAATTGCCAAATACGGTCTCAATATTGAAGACTTGAACCGGCTCATTACTATAGGCTTCGCAGGAATGCCCGCGGGAACGGTATTCGAAGGGGAAAAGCAATTTGATTTGGTATTGCGATACGATGATGCGTACAGAAAGGACATCAAAAATATTGAAACTGCCTCCGTAACACTTCCGAATGGCAATAACCTGCCCCTTAGTGAATTCGCTAAAATTGGTTATACAAAAGGCCCTGCAAAAATTTCGCGAGACAATACCAAGCGTAGAATCGTGGTAGGGGTAAACGTGAGGAATCGCGATTTGGAATCCGTGGTAAAGGATGTTCAAACCATAATAGATTGGGATATTAAGCTGCCCTCGGGCTACTCTGTTAGTTATGGCGGTCAATTTGAAAACTTGCGAACCGCGTCGGCAAGATTAAAAATTGCTGTCCCTATCGCTCTAATCTTGATTTTTGTCTTACTCTACTTTGCTTTCGATTCCATAAAAGAAGCTTTGTTGATCTATAGCGCTATTCCTTTAGCTTCTATCGGAGGCGTGCTGTTGCTTTACGTACGGGGCTTACCCTTTAGTATTTCAGCTGGCGTTGGCTTTATTGCGCTATTTGGGATTGCGGTATTAAATGGGATCGTTTTGATCGAAGAGTTCAAGGAACTAAAGGCACATGGGATTACCAATATTAATAAGAGGATACTTATGGGTACGAAGAACAGATTAAGACCGGTTTTATTGACTGCCTCTGCCGCCGCATTAGGATTTTTGCCCATGGCCATTTCAACCTCTGCCGGTGCGGAAGTACAACGGCCTTTGGCAACTGTTGTCGTAGGCGGATTGATTACCGCAACGATATTGACCCTTGTGGTACTTCCTGTCCTATATGCAATGTTCGACAGAAAAGGACATCATAAAGAACCAAAGACCAAAGTAAATTTTAAGGCTCTTGGCATTATTGTCATTTTACTTTTACCGATGATGGGCAGAGCCCAGCAAAATCCGGTCAATGCCCGGACAGCGGTAGAAATTGCCATTAAAAATAATAAGGGGCTCCAAGCCAATGCTAAAAGGATCGACCAATCCGAACAGTTGGTGGGCAGTGCCTTTAATATAGACAAAACCCAGATTTACTATAGCTATGATCAAAATAATATTGCCGAGAATGGAATTCCTTTAAAGGTTTATGGGGTTACCCAATCCTTACAATTCCCGACGATTTATAGTGCACAGCGAAAAGTGGAGAAACAAAAAGTGGATTTGACCACCCAACAATACCGATTAAACGAAAGAGCCTTGACCAAAGAGGTGTACAAGGCGTATTATAATGTGGTCTACAACATTAATCTAGTACAACAATATACTTTTCTGGATAGCCTGTACGGCCAGTTTGCGAGGGCAGCGAACAAACGATATGATGTGGGAGAAACCAATTTATTGGAGAAACTTACGGCCGAAGCCAAACAAAAGGAAATTTCCATTTTGCTTTCCCAAACTAAGGAAGGCGTGGCAAAAGCATATACAACGCTTCGTCAATGGATGCAAGCTGATTCATTGGTCATAGTCGGGGAGAATGGTTTGCCCCATCTGCAATTACAAACCCAGGACCTTTCCGATCATCCTGGTATCCAATTTTACGATGCCGCGCAAAAACTGACGCGATCTTCCCTCACCTTGGAAAGACAACGTTTGCTGCCGGATTTGCACATCACGGCATTCCAAGGTGCCAATAATGGTCCGGAATCGAAGCGATACAATGGATTTCAAGCGGGAGTATCGGTTCCCTTATGGTTCGGGGCGAACAAAGCAAAAATCAACGCAGCGAAGACTGAGACTATGATAATGGCCGACGAATCTGAAAATTACAAGATACAACTGGAATCAAAGTATCAAGGACTGGTATCAGATTTGAAAAAATTTCAGGAGGCGGTCAATTATTATGAAACCACAGGTGGAAAACTTGCAAAACAATTGACTACAAGTGCCTCAAAATCATTTCAAAACGGGGAGATAGATTTCTTGCAGTATGTACAGCTCTTGGAAAGCTCCAAAAATATTGAAATTAGCTATCTACAGAACCTTAACGAATACAACACCACAGTTCTGGAATTAAACTATTTAACCTATTAATAATGAAAAAGACAAATTACAATATTACCGATCTTCATAGCTTTAAAGGCCTTCTCGTTCTCGTAACAATAGCATTGGCTTCCTGTAATTCAAAGGATCAATCTGAAGTTGTCAGTCCAGGTGCTATGGGGAATGATGACAAAGAGGTAGTTACCATAACCGAGAACCAGTTCACTTCGGGTGAAATGGAAATGGGCAAACTTTCCATGCACGAGTTTAATACCATAGTAAAGGCTAACGGTATGTTCGCAGTGCCTCCTCAAAACCATGCCGATGTAAGTACTTATTACGCAGGGTATGTAAAGGACATAACCCTCTTACCAGGGCATGCGGTTAAAAAGGGTCAGGTTTTGTTTACCATTGAAAATCCCGAATATATTCAAGTACAACAAGATTTCTTGGAAGCCAAAGGACGTTTGCGCTATCTGAAATCCGATTATGACCGTCAAAAAGAGTTGGTAGCGGATAATGTAACCTCCAAAAAGATTTTTTTAAAAGCAGAATCGGAATATACGGTGACCTTGGTACAATATCAATCCTTGAAAAAGAAGTTGAGCCTTATGAACATTAATCCGAATACCCTTACTGGAGAAAACATTCGGTCGGTCATTAGTGTTCCTTCGCCGTTATCGGGCTATGCGACTACCATAAATGCAAATAAAGGAATGTACCTAAACCCTTCGGACGTTGCGGTAATCGTAACCAACACCGATGACCTGCACATTGAATTGAAGATTTTCGAAAAAGACCTTCCTATGGTCAAAGTGGGTCAGCAAATCAATATCAGATTGCAGAACGACACAGAGAAAGTATATAAAGGTGTTGTTCATTTGGTCAACAAATCTATAAACACTCAAGATAGAACCATAGATATTCACGGGGATTTAGTGAATGAGGAAGAAGCTAAACTGTTCGCCCCGGGAATGTATATTGTAGGAGAGATCCTGACCACTTCGTCGGAACATCCCGCACTACCGACGGAGGCTATTGCCAATATTGACAATGACTATTTTGTTCTTGTCAAAGAAGAAAATCAAAATTTCAAAAGGGTGCTGGTCCAAGTAGGTACTACGAACAATGGATTTACCCAAATACTTAATGCAGCCGATTTTGAACCAAACACGGAATTTTTGACCCGAGGAGCATTTAATCTAATCACGGAGTAAACCATGGTCCAAAAATATTTAATGTAAACAAAGTAATGTAAAAACAATAGGATGAACGACGCACATTTTCATTTAGTAGTTAACCATCTTCCCATTGTGGGTGTGTTGGTTGGGTTTCTGGTATTACTGTCTGGTTATATCATAAAGAACCCTCAAGTAAAGACAACGGCACTAGGTATTTTTATTTTTAGTGCCTTGGCCGCTATCGCAGCTTTTTATACCGGAGAGGGAGCTGAAGATATAGTCGAGAATTTACCCGGAGTCAGCGAAACCTTAATCCATGAACATGAAGAGTATGCGGAACTCTTTTTTACAATGATGTTGATTTTAGGTGGTGCTTCGCTGCTGACCCTATTTTTCCAATTCAAAAAATCCCCATTGGTAAAATACGGTTTTGGGTTGGTTCTGATACTATCTTTGAGTTGTATAGTCATTTCAAAATATGTTGGTACAAGTGGAGGCGAAATAACCCATATTGAAATCAGAAACGATGATAATGTCATTCAATTAGATTCGAACAATGGCCGCCCTAACGATTAAAAGCATTGCGAAGTATTGTTCCGATATACTTCGTGATAAAAAATGCAAGAACCTACCCTTTCTTACTCTTGCACATACCCAAGAGGTGGTTGACAACGTCCTATTAATTTCTGATGCCGTCGGTATTCATCCAAAAGAAGCAGAATTTATAGACATAGCAACTTGTTTTCATGATGCTGGCTTCTCGGAAACCTATCAAGACCATGTGGAAGTAAATAAATGGATTGAGACATGATATCAGATTCGACTTCGCCGTTTTTCTAGCTTGATAATAGCCAAAGACAATGCCTAACAAGACCCAAATTCCCAAGGTAACGAAATCAATTTTTTTCAGGTCAAAAAATAACCACCTTTCACACTGCCAATAAAATGGCAACGTAATGACAAATAGCGGCGGCCAGTACGAAAAAATGCCAGACAGCATGGTTGTACGTATATTTTTCCCACAGGTAGAAGATAACGCCCAAAAGGTAAAGTGCACCCCCAATAAGGATCATGGTCAATACCGCAGTGGGAATAGTTTCAAAGAAAGTACGTCCGCCTACTAGCATAATGCATCCCATGGCTATGTAAAGGAGCGTCGATATAACCTTCCATTTGCCGGTAAAAAAAATCTTAAAAATAATTCCCAATGCGGTCAGGCCCCACAATACGGATAACAAAGTAATGCCAAAAGCATTGTCCATATAAATCAATAAAAACGGAGTGTAGGTTCCGGAGATCAAGAAATAAATACTGATGTGGTCAAGAATTTCGAATATGCGTTTTGCATGGGCGTGCTGAAACCCGTGGTAGAGGGTAGAAAAAGTAAAAAGTTGCAAAAAACAAAACCCATATATAGCTGCCCCGATAACCCCCGGTGTATTATCGCTTTTTATGGAAAAGGCTATCAGAATAGGAATACTGACGATGCCGAAAATAATTCCAAAGCCATGTACGATACTGTTTACGAGTTCCTGCTGAATTTGTGTATTTGCTTCTGGGGCTTTCATGAAAATGAATTGGGGCGGCTTATGCTTATATGAACTTTTGTAAAGTTACCAAAATCAGTATGGATATTAGACGGAAAACAGTTGAATGACCAAGGTCATTTTATATCTTTTGATCGGTCGCTAATTTTGGTTTCATATCGATAAAGAAGTGAGTCATGAAAACAATCCTCTATGCCACTGATTATTCCAAGAATTCCGTGGCTGCATTGAAGTATGCCCAAAAATTTAGTAAGACAATGGATTCCCTTTTGGTGGTCACGCATGTTTTTGGTTATGGCATGGTTACCGAAAGCGTGGTTCTAGATGACCCAGAACTCCGAAAAAATGCTTTAAAGGCCAATCGTACCCGATTGGAAGAATTCTGTAAGGAATATTTAGGCGAGGATCGGAAAAAGACGAACATACAGATTGTACCCATAGAGAATATGTCGATTGTTGACGGTGTTATCGGGGTCGCCAGCGAGTGGCACGCTCAAATAATCGTGGTGGGCACAAAGGGCGAAAGTGTCTTGAAGGAAATTTTCATGGGCAGTACTGCCAAACAGTTGATCGAAAAAGCCCCTTGCCCGATTATGACGATTCCTACAGAGGCCAATTATAAACCCTTCAAGACCATCGTCTACGCGACCGATTTTGAGGAAGAGGATGTATATGCTATCAAAAAATTGAGCGAATTCGCCGAGCGTTTCGAGGCCGAAATAAAAATGGTACATATCTCGACAAAAAAGGCATATTCGGGTGAAACACAGATGGAGTGGTTCAAGGATGCCCTACTGGAAAAAGTCGATTATGGCCCCTTGGAATTCCAACTGCTGTTGTCAGAGAATATATTCGAGGCGCTCAGGACCTATCTGGGCGATGTAGGGGCCGACCTTGTAGTGATGCTCGAACGTAAAAAGAGCGGTTTTCTAAAAAAATGGTACCATGCCGATAAGGTCAAAAAAATGGAAACCTATGGCAAAGTGCCACTGTTAAGCTTTAACGAAGGCAACCATGAAATTTTTCATTTTAGTGCCGAGTTATAATTGTCCTTGATTCCATGCATAACTTCAAAAAAGTTGACGAGTATTAAAATTTCATCTATTATGACAACCTAACTACTGCCTTAAATAGACGAATACTGTACGAAATTGCTATTGACGAGCAAGTGTTCGCAGCTTCCATTCCACAACATCGAACATATAAAGGAAGTGGTCTTCAATGACAAGGTCATTTGCAATTATGAAAGTTCCCGTAAGAAGAAAAAGAACCCATTTTGATTGCCGCATGGTTTCATGATTTCGGGTTTTAAAAAAAAAGTACGATGGCCATGAGTATATCCGTAAATCTAGAGCGGGGGAATACCTCAAAAAGGTGGGATACCCAGATGATAAAATAGAAACCGGCCTATCTTGTGTCTAGGCTATAAAAATGCCCCAACATTCTACCCATTTAAATGCCCGAGCGTTATGCGATGCGGATGTCGATGGTTTGGATTGTTTTTTAGGATGGTTCAGGAAGAACCAACAACGGAGCCTGGCTATGAAAGGCGACTTTCTTGACCACGGGTTCAAGGGTCAGTTTTTCCCTAAAGGTATGTTCGTAATGGATTAGTGCGAGCATGTCAGCTTCTTGTGCCCTGGCGAAACCATTTCTTTAATGGCCGATACCAAATTATCGGTTTGAGAAATTTTATCGAACGTATGCCAATTGTTTGTATGGTGATGTTTGAGATAGTCAAGCACTTTGTCCAGTCCCTGATTGGAATAGGCTTCCATAGATTTGTAAATGACCCCAAGCCGCTGCTTTCCTTATTGCCCATTTCGTTCTTGAGAAACTGCATGGCATACGAAATGGCGTTCTATTGTTCAAGGGTTGTACTTCAAGTTAATCTTTTTATACGTTTTCGGAAACTCTAAAGGCTTTCCACAGCCCTTTTCAACTTGTTCCGTACTTCATCCGCTATTCCGGCAAGAGCTTCGTTTTCGACGCCCATCATAGAAGCCACGGGATCTACTGCCGCCACTTCGATAGCTCCATTTTTGGCTTCACGTACAATAACGTTGCAGGGCAGCATGGTGCCGATCTTATCCTCGACCTGTAATGCTTTGTAAGCGAATGGCGGATTGCAGGCTCCTAAAATCCTATAATTCGGGAAATCGACATCCAGTTTTTTCTTCAAGGTACTTTTGATGTCAATTTCGGTCAATATGCCAAAGTCCTCTTTTTTAAGGGCTTCTGTGGTTCTTTCGATTGCATCGTCAAAAGTGGTATCGGTAAGGGTCTTGCTGAAATAGTAGTCCATTTTGTTGTTTTTATATTATATGATTAAAATACTCCTCCTTGGGAGAGATTATGGGACGCTAAAAATAGAAACGGGAGGCGATCTTGTTAAAAACTAATGCAAACCCTTCTAGTCTAGGTTTTTATCGTTTTGAGACCATAAAAACCTTTCCTTACTATGCTTTAGAAAAGGACGGGAATACCGAAATATTCCAGTCCTTTGGTTATTCTATCGTTCTTCCCCTAATTTGCCATTCGATGCGGAAACATACTAAGTTACGGAATTCATTTGGAGTGAAGACCAAGGAGATACTTAGAATACCACTTTATGGCCGCTATGGCATTGCTGCTTAGAAGCCTTATTTTAAAAAGAAACAGGAAACCGAAGTCTCCTGTTGCCCATGAAGTGCTTAAAGCTCTTCATCATAATCCCCGGCCTTTCGGCAATGGATTAATTTTTTAAAAGAATCCGGGATACCGAAATACCCCGGATTCCTAGAAGATGTTATTCGCCCCAATGACCTCTTATACTGGACCTTACTTGAATTTATCGCTAAACTCGTTCTTGACTCAAAAGGTTTAACGGGTGTACGTAACCTCTTCTTTAACTTTGGCTTCTTGTTTTCCCACGCAACAATAAACCAAACTACTTATTTTATCAAATAACTATTTTTCTTTCAATTATATCGCTAAGATAAGGTAGCGTACCGTTGTTCAAAATGACCTACGTCAGTTTGGGGTTTTTTTTCGTTTTTTTAACAGTATTTTTTTTAATCCATTGATATAACCTATCCTCGTCTTCTTTTTTGCAGATGAGCATTTTTCAGATTATCTTTTCGATTGTTCTTTTTTAATTTTTGTTTTCTTAAAAATTTAAGGGTATCGTCAAATTCATAGATAAAGGGAGTTCCGGTGGGTACTTCAATGTGCGGGACATCCCCATTTCATTTATTTTCATGTTGTTGACGGAAAGTTTCATTCTTTATGGTCAGGATTTACAAAGGCCATGGCTTCCTCCATTTGTGCAACGTCAAAATAGCGTTCCTGTCTTCCCTTACTTGCCCTTGCAAAGAAAAGATTGTCTATGGGGACCAATGCTTTCAAAATATTGGAATGAGCGACAATGGCCAGGTGTCCTAATTTCTTATAATTTCTAAGAGTCCATAACGTATCTTCAAAAAATGCTTTTGAACTGCTTTTTGAAATTTTCATTTCATCCAGCTTGACCAAAAGGTTGATTTGCTCGAATCCCTCTTCGATCTTTTCTTCAAAGAACTTTTGGCAGAGCTTTTCATCGGTTTCCGAAAAACCATCGATTACCTCAATGGCCAACACATTTTTTTTGAATTTTTCTAGTTGTTCTATCATGAGCATTATGTTTTATCAATTTTTAAAATTTTACTGCTATCATCTTTGAAATAACATTCCTTAAAATGAATTTGACATGATTTCATTTGCGCAAGTCGCGCCTTTATCAAATCGATCTAGATTTTCAAAAGTGGTCTTGGCTATGTTTTCTAGTGCCGTATTGGTCAAAAAGGCTTGTATCCAAAGCCATATAGGTGTTCAATATTTTCTGAGTGTTTTTGCCATCATCGGTATTTTCTAGATACTTTTTTTCCCAATTGTGGATATTGAATATGGCTATGTTCATTTTATGTATTTTTAATTGCTACTCTCTGCCATACCAAATTCCACGGTACTATCTTCCGCCTTGTTGATGTTCTCAATACCCATAATCAACGCATCCGGGTTAAATGAGATACTGTTGATGCCCTTTTCGACCAGAAACTGTGCAAATTCGGGATAATCGCTTGGTGCCTGTCCGCAAAGCCCGATCTTGGTGTGTGTTTTTTTTGCGGATGCAATGACCATGGCTATCATTTTTTTGACCCCTGGATCGTTGATGTCGAAGATGTCGCTCAACAGTTCAGAATCCCGATCTACTCCCAACGTTAATTGGGTCAAGTCGTTGGAGCCGATGGAAAAGCCATCGAAGAATTCGGCGAATTCCGCTGCCAAGATTACATTGTTGGGTATCTCGGTCATCATGTACAGTTCTAATCCGTTTTCGCCACGTTTGAGTCCATTTTTAGACATGACCTCGATTACTTTTTGTGCCTCTTTTAAGGTGCGGCAAAATGGGATCATAATCTTTACGTTATCTAGTCCCATATCCTCGCGCACCATTTTCATCGCCCTGCATTCCAGTTCAAAGGCTTCTTGGTACTTGGGGTGGTAGTAGCGCGATGCACCCCTGAACCCGATCATGGGGTTCGATTCTTCGGGCTCGAATTCCGTACCACCGATCAAGTTGGCATATTCGTTGGATTTAAAATCGCTGGTGCGAACGATGACATCCTTTGGATAAAAGGCCGCAGCAATGGTCGCAATGCCTTCTGCCAATTTATGTACAAAATAATCTGCCTTGTCGGGATAATGGTGCGTCATTTTTTCGATTTTTTCCTTGACGGATGCATCCTTCAATCGGTCAAAATGCTTCAACGCCATCGGATGGATCTGTATGGAGGTATTGATTACGAACTCCAAGCGCATCAAGCCCACACCCGCCGTAGGGTAGAACGAAAACTTAAAGGCCTGATCGGGATCGGCCAAGATCAGCATGGGTTGGGTCTTTGGTGTTCCCAAGGACGAAATGTCGACTTCTTTTTCCTCCCATTTCAAACGGCCATCATAAACGATGCCCGTATCGCCTTCGGCGCACGATATGGTAATTTCCTGTCCGTCTCTAATGACCTTCGTCGCGTTCAAACTGCCCACAATGGCCGCTGCGCCCACTTCTCGGGCAACGATGGCGGCATGGCTTGTGCGCCCGCCCTGATCGGTAATGATGCCAGCCGCTTTTTTAAGAATCGGGTCCCAATCGGGATCGGTGCGTTCCGTAACCAGAATTTCCCCCTTTTGCAATTTGTCGGATTGTTTGGGACTGTGCAAGATCCTCGCTTTTCCAGCCGATATTTTGTTGCCGAGGCCCATGCCGCGTGTCAGTTCGCTGCCTTTTTCCAATAAGGTATAGGTGTTGATCTTTAGTTTGTTTTTAATGGCACTTTGCACGGTTTCGGGCCGCGCCTGTACGATAAAAAGTTCGTTGGTTTGCCCGTCCTTGGCCCATTCAATGTCCATCGGACGTTTGTAATGGTCTTCGATGATCAATGACCATTGGGCTAGTTTGATCACTTCAGCATCACTTAACACAAATTGTTCCTGTTTTTCTGGGGAAGTGTCCAAGTTTACAATACCGCTTCCGGAAGTATCGTAGACCATGGTCTTCTCCTTACTGCCCAGTTGACGTGAAATAATCGGTTGCCGGATGCCGTTTTTCAGGCTTGGCTTAAAGACAAAATATTCATCGGGATTGATGCTGCCCTGCACGATATTTTCGCCCAATCCCCAAATGCTCGACACTAAAACCACTTGGTCGAAACCCGTATCGGGGTCCAAGGTAAAGTTCACACCAGAGGCCGCCAGATCTGAGCGAACCATCAACTGCACCCCGATCGAAAGCGCGACTTGGGTATGGTCGAAACCATTGTCTTCACGATATTTTATGGCGCGATCCGTGAACAACGAGGCATAGCACTTTTGACAGGCCTCGATCAGTCCGTTTTTGCCCTTTACGTTCAGATACGTCTCTTGCTGCCCCGCAAAACTGGCGTTGGGCAAGTCTTCGGCGGTGGCGCTACTACGCACGGCGAGCGAGAGTTCGCCCTTGTATTTTTTAGCTAGCGCATCATAACCTGCCTCAACGGAATTTTTGATGGCTGATGGAAAAGTGGCGTTAAGAAAAAGCTCCCGTGCCTTGGTGCCTATGTCCCGCAGATTTGAAAAATCTTTGGTATCAAGTTCGGCTAGCGTCTTGAAAAGTTTATCCTTGATTTTTGCCTTTTCCAAAAAATACCAATAGCCTTCAGAGGTAGTGGCAAATCCGTCCGGCACCTGTACGCCCTTCAGTGTCAACTTTTGGAACATTTCGCCCAACGAGGCGTTCTTACCGCCCACTAGTGGTACATCGTTTATGTCTATTTCATTGAAGTGTTTTATGTAGTTTATCATTTTCGTCTTTTTAAGAATTAGAAGGACAAAATTTCCGTGTTTAAATGTTTTTTACAATGATGTAGATCAGTTAGGGGAAAAGAATTGCGTCGTCATTAAAAGTATTGGACCTATATTTTTTATCAGGCCTTGATTTGAAAAAATGAAATTAAGGAAGCTATTTACTTTGGTTTGCTGCTTAAGTATCACTAACCCAACCAAAGACCCACTGATTTTAAACATATCCCGACGGTTTCATATCGAAATAAAAATTGACAATATGACGTGGGTCATTTTACTTAAGATATTATGGATATACTTTTATTTCTTAAAAATCCTAATAAAACATAATGGCGGGTACCATAAAGGATATAGATAGCAAACTTTTGTTGGGTAAAGTGGTCGCCGTACGCGGTAGCGTGGTCGATATTTGGTTCGATACTGATCTGCCGTCCATCAATACCTTGATCCATACGGGCTCCAATAACGAAATTGCTGTAGAGGTTCTATCACAATTGGACGACCATCGGGTGCGCGGTATCGCCCTGACCCCGACCCAGGGATTGGCGCGTGGAATGATGGCCGAAACGTTTGGAGATCAATTGACCGTTCCGGTAGGCAATGAAATTATGGGCCGTATGTTCGATGTGTTCGGAAATACCATCGACCACGGAACTCCTTTGCCCAAACTTCAACGCAACAACATACACCAACTGCCGCCCCCTTTGGCGAGACGTTCTACCAAATCGGAAATATTCGAAACGGGTATCAAGGCGATCGATGTGATGGTGCCATTGCAGCACGGTGGCAACGCAGGACTTTTCGGTGGGGCTGGCGTGGGCAAAACGGTGCTATTGACCGAGATGATCCATAACATGGTGGGGTACCACCAGGGCATCAGCATGTTCTGCGGTATCGGCGAACGCTGTCGGGAGGGCCACGAACTTTACCACGATATGAAAAAAGCCGATGTGCTGAAGAACATGGTCATGATGTTCGGGCAGATGAACGAGCCGCCGGGGGCCCGTTTTCGGGTGGGCCATGCCGCGCTTACCATGGCGGAATATTTTCGGGATACCGAACATCGCGATGTATTGCTTTTGATCGACAATGTTTTCCGTTTCATACAGGCAGGAATGGAAGTGTCGGGCCTCATGGGGCAGATGCCCTCACGATTGGGCTATCAGCCCACTTTGGGCACCGAACTTTCAAAGCTCGAAGAACGGATCGCCAATACCGATACGGGTGCGATTACCTCCATACAGGCGGTCTATGTGCCTGCCGATGACCTTACCGATCCCGCTGCGGTGCATACCTTCTCCCATCTTTCGGCATCGATTACGCTGTCGCGCAAAAGGGCCGGCGAGGGACTTTTTCCCGCGATTGACTTGTTGCAGTCCAGTTCAAAAATGGCCACCCCGGGCATCATCGGCGATCGACATTATTCCATTTTGCAACAGGTTCGGCAAACCTTGGCGCAGTATGAAGACCTGAAAGATATTATTGCCATGCTGGGCCTGGAACAGCTTTCCGTCAACGACCGAAACATCGTCAACAGGGCAAGACGCTTGGAACGTTTCTTTACCCAACCCTTTTTCACGACCGAGCAGTTCAGTGGCCTAAAGGGTAAAGGAGTACGGTTGGCAGATGCATTGAAGGGCTGTGAACGCATACTTTCGGACGAGTTCAAGGATCTGCCCGAAAGTGCCTTTTATATGGTAGGCACTTTGGAAGAAGTCTTGGAAAAGGCAAAAAAAGAACAGCATAAAGAGAATACGGCTACCGTCCAGACCGAAAAGCAATCGGTGGAGGCATAGACAAAATTGAAAACGATAACCATGATGGAACTATTCATTCTTCTTCCCTTCAAGGTGTTCCTGAAAATATCAGGGATACAGCGTATAGTGGTGGATACGAACATGGGTTCCTATGGATTTTTACCGCAACGGTTGGATTGTATCGCCGCCCTGATACCCGGTATTCTGACCTACGAAACACAGCAGGGCTCTATTCATTATATAGCGGTCGATGAAGGTATTCTGACAAAGACGGAAAATAAAGTACAGATATCCGTTCGCAACGCAATTGCCGGTGCCGATCTTGGAAAACTTCGCGAGGCCATTGAGACGGAGTTCAAGAACCTTGACGAAAAGGAAAGGGAAACCCGCAAATCGGTGGCCAAGTTGGAAACCGAATTTATCCAAGGAATCAAAAAACTGCGTCAAACCTGATATGGAACCCAAGAATAAGAAAAAAGAGTCGGAATTTCTAAAGGAAGTAGGAAACAAAGAGCGGCAAATGGTAAGGGCACAAAAGGAGGAGAAAAGAAGTGTTTGGGCCGGTCTTGGCACCTTTGGCATGGTGGGCTGGTCGGTAGCGGTGCCAACCGTACTCGGTACCGTGTTAGGGCTATGGCTCGATGGGCAATTCCCGCAGTCCTTTTCATGGACGTTGACCCTCTTGGTCGCAGGCCTGTTCATGGGCTGTGCCATCGCATGGCAATGGGTAGCAAAGGAAAATAAAGCGATGCACGAACATAAAGAAGATAACAATGAATGATTTGGGAATGACCCTATTGGTTTTGTTAGGAGGATCCATACTAGGGATTTTATTTTTCGGAGGACTTTGGTTCACGGTCAAAAAAGCATTGGTATCCAATAGGCCTGCACTTTGGTTTTTGGGTAGTTTGATCGTTCGAGTGGGGTTGACGTTATTGGGCTTTTATTATATGGGCCGTGGCGATTGGAAAAATATGGTTTTTTGTCTACTGGGTTTTATAATCGCTCGTTTTGCGGTATTGCGAATAACCAAAACCATGGAGGCAAAGGAATTACAACTGAAAAATCAGAACTGAAATGGACCTGAGTCCCGATGAGACAATTTACTGGCAAAATGGCTTTGTAACCATCAACCTGACCTTGGTGACCACTTGGGCCTTGATGTTGGTTTTGGTGCTTGCCGCCGTACTAGTTACCCGAAGGTTGCGTACGGATCTTAGGATTTCGAGGTGGCAATGCATCTTAGAAATGCTCGTTACGGGCATGAACCAACAGATCAAGGAGGTAGGACTGAAGCATTCGGAAAAATTCATCGGTTTTATAGGCACGCTTTTTATTTTTATCGCCTTTGCCAACCTATGTATTATTTTTCCGGGTTATGTGCCGCCCACCAGTTCGCTCTCTACCACGGCGGCTTTGGCCGTATCTGTTTTTTTGGCCGTACCCCTGTTCGGCATTGCGGAAAGTGGCATTTTGGGCTATCTGAAAACCTATGTGCAGCCGACCTTTATCATGTTGCCCATTAACATCATCGGCGAACTATCGCGCACCTTGGCCTTGGCCGTACGTCTGTTCGGTAACATTATGAGCGGTGGTCTTATCGTGACTATTTTATTGAGTATCGCCCCCTTGTTCTTTCCCGTATTGATGACCATATTGGGATTGATAACGGGAATTATACAAGCCTATATTTTTAGCATTTTGGCCACCGTCTATATTGCTGCGGCAACGGAGGAATCGGGTCAAAAAAGAGAATATAAAATAGAGAATAGAACTTAGACCAGAAACAAGACTTTTAAAAACAATACAACAACATAAAACAAATAATCATGGACAATACAACTTTAATAGCAATGGTCTCGATCATCATGGCCGGAATAACTACAGGAATCGGGTGTATGATCCCCGCTTTGGGACAGGGAAAATCCATTTCTACGGCCCTGAGCGCTATGGCACAACAGCCCGATACGGGTCAGACCATTACCCGAACGCTTTTTGTGGGTCTGGCAATGCTCGAATCATTGGCAATATACTGTTTTGTGATTTCCATGATCTTAATCTTTGCCAATCCGTTCTGGAACCATTTTATCGCTAAATAGATTAAAATGAAAATCAATTGGTTTACGCTGATCGCCCAGATCATCAATTTTTTGGTGTTGATGTGGTTGCTGAAACGCTTCCTCTACAAACCCATCCTGTCCGCCATAGATGAACGGGAAAACAAAATAAAGGTGCAGCTCAACGATGCAGAAATGCAAAAGACGGAGGCTACAAACGAACGTGAAGAATTCAAACGGAAGAACGAAACTTTCGATAAACAAAAGGATGGAATGCTTCAAAAAGCGGCCGCCGATGCCAAGGTGGAGGGCGACCGTTTGAAAGAAGAGGCAAGAACGGAGGCCAATGTGCTAAAAACCAAACTGGAGACCGCCTTTACCGAAGATCGTGCGACCAAAAACAATGAAATGACAAAACGCGTTCAGGGGGAAGTACTTGATATAGCGAGAAAGACCTTGTCCGACCTTTCATCGGCCGATCTGGAGGGGCAAATGGTGGAGCTTTTTATAAAAAAGATAAGCACCCTGGAGGCAGACTCAAAGAAAAAGTTCACAATCGCAGTATCGGCAAAAACTCCGATTTTGGTGCAGAGTGCCTTTGAACTATCGTCAGGGCAACAGACCGAGATCCAAAAATACATCAATGAGTTTTCCGATGGAAAGCATGTAGTTCAGTTTAAAGTGGATGCCGAACTTATCGCTGGAATCGTACTTATTGCCAATGACTATAAATTTGCTTGGAATGTTTCGGATTATTTAAAATCCTTAGAAAACAACATATCCGTCCTCAAATCAAAGGAAACCAAAATTAAAAAGAAAGTGAATTAAAATGGCAGTATCTGATTATAAAGGTTTATTAGACAGTACCTTCGACCGATTGGCGAAGGCCAGGGAAAGCCATGTGTACGACTTCGTACCCCAAGAGATCGGGAAGGTTACCAGCGTTTCGGAAGGGGTGGTCAAAGTATTCGGCCTACCGAATGTGGGTTACGAAGAATTGTTGAAGTTCCCCGGGGAGTTATACGGTATCGCCTTTAATATCGATGAAGATGAAATAGGAGTTGTATTACTGGGCGAGGATTCCGAACTCAACGCCGGCGACGAAGTGGAACGTACGGGCCGCGTAATGGATATTCCCGTCGGCGACGCATTGATCGGTAGGGTCATCGGTCCGTTGGGCCGACCTCTGGACGACAAAGGCGCCATCGCACATGAAAAAAGATTGCCCATTGAGCGCAATGCCACTCCCATAATGGATCGTGCCGCGGTTACCGTACCCTTGCAAACGGGCATCAAGGTTATCGATGCGCTGATTCCTATTGGCCGCGGCCAGCGCGAACTCATCTTGGGCGACCGCCAAACGGGCAAGACCGCCATTGCTGTCGATACCATCATCAACCAAAAGGACAAAAACGTACTTTGCGTGTATTGCGCCATTGGCCAGCGTGCATCTGCGGTGGCACGGGTTATCGCCAATCTAAGGGAAAATGGCGCGATGGACTATACCGTGGTCGTGGTTACGGAAGGGAACAACTCCCCTGGACTGCAGTACATCGCCCCCTATGCCGCCACGACTATCGCAGAATACTTTATGGAACAAGGCAAGGACGTACTGATCGTGTATGACGATTTGACCAATCATGCCCGTGCCTATCGGGAACTATCATTGCTTTTGAGAAGGCCACCGGGAAGGGAAGCTTTTCCGGGCGATATCTTTTATATCCATTCCCGCCTATTGGAACGGTCTACCCATTTGAGCGAAGAACTTGGTGGTGGATCGTTGACCGCTCTGCCTATTATCGAGACCGAGGCGCAGAATATTTCGGCCTATATTCCCACTAATTTGATATCGATTACCGATGGGCAGGTATATCTTTCGCCCAAACAGTTCGAGCTGGGTATTCTGCCAGCGGTGGAAGTGGGCAAATCGGTCTCCAGGGTTGGCGGAAAGGCACAGTTGCCAGCCTACCATACCCTTGCTGGAAATCTGAAACTCGGCTTTTCGCAGTTCGAGGAACTGGAAACCTTTGCCCGTTTTGGTTCCCATTTGGACGAAGACACTAAAAAGACCATTGAGCACGGCAAGCGAATCCGGGCCTGCCTCAAACAAAATGAACTGCAACCGCAATCTGTTCCGGAACAGATTGTGGTATTGCTCGCCTTGACAGAAGGTCTTTTTGATTTCGTTCCTTTGGAAAAAATGAAAGTCGCAGAAGCGACCTTGATCAAGACCGTTTCGGAACTTCCTGCCGAGACTTTAAAAAAAATAAATTCCGATTCCGTAATGGACACAGCGGAACTCCAACCGATTTTGGAGGCGGCCAAAAAGGCCCTTGCTAGTTTTCTGGAAACTTCCGAGTTACCAAAAGATCAGACCTAATGGATACCTTGGAAAGTTTAGGCCGACAGATTACGGGGGCTGGGGAACTGAAATCCATCGTCCGTACCATGAAGGCCATGGCAGCGGCAAACATCGGGCAATATGATATGGCCATGGGCTCCTTGGGCGATTACCAGACCAATATTACCCTAGGGATCATTGCTTATTTAAGGGAGGTCAGGGTCGAACGATGGACGGATGAAGAGTCCATCAAGAAAAATCCCGAAAAATCGGCTTGTGCCATTGTTTTTGGATCTGATCTGGGGTTTGTCGGGCAGTTCAACGATTCCCTAACGGAATTTGTATCAAAATCATTGTCCACATATCCCGGAAAGATTGAAATATGGACTATTGGCGCACGTATTCCCTTATTGCTGATGGATATTGGGCAGACGGTAACCCAACAATTTGACCTTCCGAATTCCATTAACGCCATAACGGCACTGATCGGTAACATTTTGGTGCAGGTGGAGGAAAACCATGAAAGTGGATACCTGAACGAATTTTATATTTTTCACAACCGCTTGGCAGAAGCTGGTTCTTACCGGCCCGAAAGCCATCGGCTACTGCCCTTGGACCAGCAATGGCGGCAAGAAGCATTAAAATTAAAATGGCCGACCCAAAAAATACCGGAGGTCATAGGGGATGGTGCGAAAATGATACGGCGATTGATCAGTCAATACCTTTTTATAACCCTCTATAAGGCCTGTGCCGAGTCATTGGCGAGTGAGAACTATAGTCGATTGGGTGCCATGCAGCGTGCAGAAAAGAATATAGAAGAATTACTTGACGATATTGGCCATACCTACCACCGATTGCGGCAGAGTGGCATAGACGAGGAGCTTTTTGATGTGGTTTCGGGGTTCGAAGCATTGAAGAAAGGTTAGAACTGGATGGAATTTCCCCCATTTGGCCGTTCAACATTTTTGTCTGAAGGCATGCAGCAGCGACGACAGCACGAATATGCGCCGTTCCAATTTCGGCAACCATTTGATTACGTAGAGACGGATTACCATGGTTGGACGGATTGCGGTTTTAGGCCTCCCTTCGTTTCCCCGTAATCTCAAGAATTTTGATCCGATACACAATGGGAATGCCCTTTGTATATAATTTGCTCGAAAACTCACTAATAAACTGAACCTCTTTGTGTTCTTTTCTATGGATCATACCTTTTATGCCTTCGGTAAATTGGTGCAATTTTTGCTTGGCAAGGCTGCCTTCCAGTTCTTCGAAGGTACCGTGTATTAAGGCGGACTCCCAATTGATCATCGATTGTACCTGTTCCGCCACCATTGAAACCGATGGATTTTTTCGCATAGCATCGATTTTATGTCCTTCCTTTGTATAGCTTATGATGCTATTATCCTCATGGTCAAAATAATAGGTAGTGGGAATTACAAAAGGTCTCCCTTGCGAGATATAGGCTAAGTGCCCCTTGTAGTTGTTTCTAAGAACATTGTTACTCTCGCTAATTGTTAAATCTGTCATCTTATTTTAAATTAGTTATACATGATTTATTGAAATAGTGAAATTGTATTGATTTTTTGTTTGTCCTAAAAACGGGAAATTCCAATACCTTTACCGCTGCCATAGTATCAGATTGTCTTCTAAGGGTACGGATATACCTTCGTAATTCGGAATAATCCGTACTGTATAATCACTGGCAGATCGGGTGGTGCTTATGTGGGCATGATACCTATAAATGGGCTCTTTTAGTTGACTCCCGTTCTCCATTTTGTCCATTTGCAAAAAGTTGTACCAAAATTGTATGGGGATTGATCCCGTTAGGCGATTCCGATATATTATACTGAAAACCACCCTCAACACAATCAATCGAAATTTCACCGAAATGAATACCCTTCCATTTGTTTCTCAAATCGTGTCTAAAGCTAACTATTCCCTTCCCTATATTACCATTTTTTGAGGCTCTTTTTAGATAATTTACGGCGGCGGGCAGGTAATGCTTCTCTGTGTATTCCCGAACGGCACGCTTGGCTGAAAACATTGGTGTCAATGTGGCCATGCTATTTCGCATTTTTGCAATCCACTCCTCGGGAATTCCGTCTTGGTTACGATTATAAAATTTGGGTACGATTTCTTGTTCCAGTATGCGGTACAGGGCATCCGCTTCCATGGCATCCCAGTTGGTACCAGTATCATACTCATAGGTATCGCCCAAGGCCCATCCCACTTCGGGATTGTAGGCCTCCGCCCAACATCCATCCAATTGGGATAAATTGATGCTCCCATTGACGAGTACTTTCATACCACTGGTGCCATAGGCTTCCCGAGGGCGTCGTGGTGTGTTGACCCATACATCTGCACCTTGTACCAGAGGTTCCTTCAAAAGCATATCATAGTCACTAAAAAAGACTGCGTGATGATATAGAATATGTTGTTGGATGAACTGTACCCATTGCCGGATCAGCGCTTTTCCCGATTCATCAAATGGAGGTGATTTTCCGGCGATAACAAGTTGTACAGGAGGGTCGGGGTCGGTCAATAATCGAATAAACCTTTCGGTGTCGCACAAGAGTGAATTTGGCCTTTTGTAGGGGACAAAATGCCAGGCGAAACCCAGGGTCAATGTATTTGGATCAAAGATGTTCGATGCGATATCGGCAACTTCGTTAGGTTCTGCGGTATCCCTTAAATGTTTTGCGAATCTTTGCCTTACATAATCGACCAGTTTTGCACGGGAAGTTTGGCGAAGTTGCCATAGTTCAGTATCGGACACCCCTGAAATGTCAAATTTCAGGGTTTCAAGATCTCCCCGCCAGCGATCTTTTCCACAGGCATCCGTCCAGATTTTATCCGCAGATTCAGAATCCCAGCTTGGCATATGTACCCCATTGGTCACCGACCCTACCGGTACTTCATCTTTTGGCCAGCGGGGAAACATATTCTGAAAAAGTCTACGGCTCACCTCTCCGTGCAAACGACTTACCCCATTCACGGCACCACTTCCACGTAGGGCCGAAAAAGCCATATTGAAATTTTCCGATACATTCCCCGAATCTTGCCTGCCCATTGCCAGGAAGTCATTAAAATCAATACCCAAATCATTTTTGGCGTAGGCGCCAAAAAAGCGCCACATCAGTGAAGGGTCAAAATGATCGAATCCTGCACCAACCGCAGTATGGGTCGTAAATATATTGCCTGCGCGGGTAGTGGCCAATGCTTCTTCAAAAGAGGTTCCTGTTGCCTTCATAAAATTAGCGGCTCGTTCCAATACCAGAAATGCGGCGTGCCCTTCGTTGATGTGACAAACTCCCGGTTCTATGTTCAGTGCTTTCAGTAATTTGCGTCCACCGATGCCCAGAATGATTTCCTTTTGAATGCGCAACTCAGATCCGCCACCATATACTTCACTGGTAATGCCCCTATGAACAGGAATATTAAGATACGAACAATGCTTACGAAATGATTCAAATCAGTTAATAGAAATAATTTTGGATGATTAATGTGGGTAATCTGATATCACAATGAAATGTCTTTTTGGGATGATTTAAATCATTTTGGATGAAAGTCCCCTCGAGTACATTTATCGATATGATTTTTTAGGGACTGTTTTGAAATAGGGTAACCAACAAAAGGACGAGATTTGAACATCATAATATCGGACTAAAAACCTTGGCAAACCCTTCCTTTAATTTATCGGGCCATGACCGTTTTTGATGTTCTTGGTAGGTAAGTTGACGGCTACCCTGGCTATCCTGTAAAAAATCTTCCTTTAACGCTGTAACGACTTTTGGGTCATAGATGATCGCGTTGACCTCATAGTTTTGTTCAAAACTGCGTACATCGATATTCGCGGTACCTACCGATGCGATGGCATCATCGCTAAGCATAATTTTACTGTGCAGAAATCCATCTGGGAAAAGATATACCTTGATCCCGGCCCTGAGCAAGGGTTCAAAATAGGAACGCACGCTCCAGTTGACTAATCGGCTATCGTTCTTTTCAGAGATCAACAAACGCACATCGACCCCGCTGAGGGCGGCCGTTTCCAGTGCGGTAAGAATGGATTGCCCGGGAATGATATAGGGGTTGGTGATATACAAATAGCGCTCCGCCGAATTGATGATCGAAAAATAGACCTGTTCGATGGCCGGAAAATCATCATCAGGCCCGCTAGAAACAATTTGAACCGTAGATTCTCCACCTACAAAAGATGCTGTTTTTCGAGAGGGCCGGATTTCTTGCCCGCTTACCAACTGCCAATCCACTAGAAAGACTTGGTTCAGTTCATCCACCGCCGGACCTTGGATTTTAAGGTGCATATCGTGCCATTTTCCCAAAATTGTATCGTCTTTCAGGTATTTGTCCGATACGTTGATGCCGCCGGTAAATGCCGTAACGCCATCGACTACGATGATTTTCCGATGGTTTCGATAGTTGAGGGATACCAAAAACCGCCCGAAACTAAAGGGCAAAAACGGAAAGACCTCGACCCCGATTTGCTTCAATTTTTTAAGATAGGGTCTGCTCAACGAAAAGCTTCCGATACCATCGTAGATCAAACGTATTTTAACACCCTGTAGCATCTTTGTCCTGAACAGTTCCAATAGTTTATCGGCCAATTCGCCTTCCTCGAATATGTAATATTGCAGGTGAATGTAGTCCGTAGCGGTTTCCAATGTGCTGAAAATAGTCTTGAAGGTCGTTTTGCCATCCTTTAGATACACCACTTCATTATTTTCAGAAGGATTAAAACCACTGTTCTGCTGGATTAAGCGAATTAGTTTCTTATGTTTTTCATTAATTTTAGGGGTTTCTGGAATAACAGTCCCGCCGTCCGTCCGAACGATCTCTTTAGACAATCGCTCCCACCGTTTCTTTCTGCGATTTCTGCCCACCATTAGGTATAACAAGATTCCCCCAACGGGAATCGTAAATATAGCCAAGAGCCATGCTAAGGTCTTTGAAGGGCGTACCCCGTTGACCAAAAGACTGATTACGATGGCAAGGGCAATGACCACATAAATGATGAAAAAAATGGTGTAGAGCATCTGGCGTAGCTTAATAAAGCGATGGCTAAAATAGGCTGTTTGCTTTGTAATGAATATGATATCGATCATACTATGTAAACTGAAATCAATAGGGCCAAAGTAATTTAATTTACTATTCGCCCATCCTCCATTTCGATAATACGATCTGTACGCTTGGCAAAATCTTCGTCATGGGTTACGACCAAGAGCGAAAGCCGTTGCTCTTCGGTAAGGCGTTTAAAGATATTGAAGACGTTTTCGGAGTTTTGACTGTCCAAATTCCCTGTAGGTTCGTCGCCCATCAAGATGGTGGGATTGTTGATCAAAGCACGGGCAATCGCTACCCGTTGTTTTTCTCCCCCAGAAATTCTTGATGCGCGTTGTTCGGTCAAATGTTCTATATGCAGCATTTTCAATTTCTCATGGGCATCATGTTCGATTTCTGCTTGTGACTTCTCGGCCAATTTTTTGGCGGGTAACATCACGTTTTCAAGTACGCTAAATTCCGTCAAGAGGTAATGGAACTGGAACACGAACCCGATATTCTTATTACGGATCCGAGAAAGTTCTTCATGGGGTTTTCCGGTTATCAATTGATCGTTTAGATACAAGTCTCCCGTATAGTCCGTATCCATAGTGGAAAGAATGTAAAGTAAAGTAGATTTCCCACAACCGGATTTCCCCATTATAGATGCAAACTCCCCTTCTTTGATTCCAAAAGAAATATCCTTCAGCACATGAAAATCCTTGGGCTTGTAAAAGTGTTTGTTTATGTTTTTTGTTTCCAGAACAAGTTTCATGTTTCAAAAGAGTTCAAGTTCATACCTAGTCTGCGCTCAGTTACCGTACACAAGATCCCCTAAAATTGTATGGCAAAAATTTATGGGTTTTATTCGGTTGGAGAAAATCTTTCTTTGATTAAGGATTACTGCCATTTAAACATTGCACTCATAAACTGTTACTTACTGCCAATATTTTTCAAGTACCCCTAATGATTTTTACCGGATCGATTTTTTTCGCCTTGTTGGCCGGTAAATATCCTGCAATAAAAGTGGATATCAACGCAAAGACGATTCCTATGGCATAATACATGGGATTGTAATTGATGGGGTAGGTCTTGATCGTCGGCAACGCCTCGGTCTCAAAGGGCGCATTGTCGATCATAACGGAAAGGCCGAAACCCATCAACAAGCCCAAAAGTCCGCCCATAAGACCAATGATCATCGCTTGGCTCATAAAGATCAATTGCACGTCGCGACCTGAAAATCCAGTTGCCTTTAAAATGGCGATGTCCTTCATTTTTTCGTAAATAAGCATGTTCAGAATGTTATAGATCCCAAATCCGGCCACAATCAACAGCGTAATCGAAACGGCGTAGGTAATCAGGTTTCTGATGTAGGAACCGGTTTCAAATTGTGCATTGGCCTTGTTGATATCGATGGCTTTGACATCGAATTGCCGTTGCAACCCTATCGCCATTGCCGGTGCCTGATCTATATTAAAGAGCTTTATGTTAATATCGGTAATATAGTTTTCCGGTTCGCCCAAAATACGTTGTGCGGTCTTTAGGTTCACGTAGCTCTGCACATTATCGATTTCGGCCAATCCACTTTGATAGATACCAACGATTTTTAAGGGAAAAATAGTCCCTGCTACGGTACTGACCTGCACACGGTCGTCCACCGAAAGGGACATTTTTTCGGCCAACCCCGCACCCAAAAGGATTCCGTTGGCATTATTTCGCAATGCTTCAGGTGTTCCTTCTACGATGTAGTCGTTAATGTTTGACAGGCGCGCTTCCTCGGTAATATCTACCCCTACCAAGGTACCGCCCAATTCTATTGAGCCAGAGATATAGAAAATTTGCGCCAGCAATTGTGGGGTCACCCCTTTTACGGCATCGTTGGCTTTAAGATAGTTTAAGATAGGCAGCGCATTGTGAATCTTTTTTTGGCTCTGTTTCGGTTTCACTGAGCGCACTACGTTGAAAGCATTCTCAAACTCGGCATATAGGGAAACTGGCTGCTTTTCGGAAGGTTCGATTTCGTTATACAATCGGATGTGTGGCGTTCGGTTGAGCGTCAGCCCATCGAGTAGATCGTTCAGCCCGGTCATAAACCCCGCCATGGTAATGTATGCCCCAATACCAAAAGTTACCCCGAGCGCAGCCGTAACCGTACTTTTCATCTTGGTCAACAAATGTGTCTTGGCAATGTTGAGTATGACTTTCCAATTGATCATTTCTCTGGCTTTAAGATAGGGGTGTCGGCATCAAGGCCTTCAAGAATTTCGACTTGGTCTAGGTTTTGCAGTCCGATTTTTACGGCTACCGATCCATTTTCGGTTTTTACTTGATTTCCATTGATAAGATAGGATTTGGGAATGGTCAACACATCCTCTTTTTGGGCGATGACAATATTGCCCTCCCCTGCCAGACCGGGATATAAAGTTTTTGGAGGATTTTTAAAACGTGCCTCCACCTTAAACGTCTGCGACCTTTCATCTTTTCGTGGATAGATCTTACTGACATCAGCGTCGAAAACTTCCCCTTGATATGCATCCAAGGTAACCAACACCTTTTGGCCGACGGTCAGTTTTACAATATCGACCTCATCGACCAGCATTTCAATGATAAAAACAGCATCACTGCCTACTGATGCTAGCGGTTCCATTGTGGTTGCGATTTCTCCTGGTTCCTTAAATAGCGCATAGACCTTTCCATTGATTTTGCTGGTAACAGTAAAATTTTCCGTTGCGATTTGGGAAGTTTTTAGAGTGTTGGAAGCTTGTAGCACCTGTGTGTGCAAATCGTTTTGGGTTCGGTCGTATCGGCTTCTTAGCAAGTTCAGATTGTTACGGGAAAGTTCGTAGGCCAGCTTACGGTTGTCGAATTCCACTTTTGAGCCGATCTGCTGTTCCCATAATCGCTTTTGCCGAAAGAAATTGATGGAATCGTTCTGAAATGTCAAGTTCGCTGCCTGTATTTCGTCCTTCAATCCTTTTAAAACTGCCGAACTTCCGCTATAGTTTTCCCATGCCAATTGCAATGCCAGTTTTGCGTTTTCGGTATTCAGCTTTGGCGTGTTATTGATGATTTGTAGCAATGGTGTTCCCTTTTCAACGATATCGCCTTCCTCGACCAAGTTATTATCCAAAATTCCCGCTACGGCTGCATACGCTTGGTATAGGCTATCCGGTTGAACGGTTACCGAAGAATAGACCGATTCGGTCAAGGCTGTTTTCCGGGGAAGGATTTTTTCCTGTTTCCCATCGCATGAAAGCCACAACAGCGTAACAAAAAATAGGATACTTTTTTTCAATGGTTGATGTCTTAGGTTGGTTATATTCCCAACAAAATTATCGAGAAAAGTTTGCAAGATTGCCACCATTCAAAACTCCAAATTATGTTGTTATGCAACAATGACTTTAATCATAAAAACTCTAGGATGTCTGTCATAACTTTGAGACCATAGATTTAAAGTACGAAAAATACGACCTTACCGATGGAAACAATCATCACAGAATACCCGTATTGGTCATCACAGAATAATTCCCTGATTTTGATCTCAAAAAAGTAGTTTTCGGATTCGAATTTTAGATTGAGAATGTACCGGCATATCACAAAGCCGTAATATTGTTCAATTCCCTAAAAACGGATGTTAAATTAGTGCATGTTAATCTTCCTGGAATCAACTTTATGAGCACCACCAAAATACAGGAAGAAATCGATAAATTTCTCAGGGTCGCCCTTCATGGCCATTTGCCCGACAATATAGAAGTGCACCAAATTTCAGATTATGCCGCAGAAATAGGATTGTACCCTTACGCAAAAAGATCCCTACGGACTTTAAAGGCCTTACCACTCAAGGCCGAAGCGGACTGGTACATTTTTTTGTAGTAACATCGGCGAAAATCTTGCCCACCATGTGAATTTGCCGGCAATGACTTTTAGAATTCAAATATAGAAACCTGTTTCCCGCCAATTCTTCTGTTTTACTAATTTTAACATTAAACCGTACAACTATCCCCTTCTTTCTTCACACCTAATTTGTGCAAGAATTTCTCCATTAAGCACCATTGAGTAAAAGAAGATTGTAATAGATTGGCACCCACGAAAAGGGTAAACCAAAGCCAGTTAATGTTGACGTACATCGCCAAAAGCACGCTGATGATAATGAAGATGCCCGCAATGGCACGGATATATCTGTTGATCATAATTGTTGATTTTAAGTTCTTAAATAGATTTTTCTATAGGAACCACCACCGCTTTTATGGGGTTGTTGGTTTCCAAGGTTGAATTAAATTCTTTAATCAGCTCGAAAAGGATTTCAATATTTCCATCTTCGGTAAAGGAAAAGAACAAACTTGATTCTACCCTACCTTTTTCACTAGGGAACCAACTTGCGGTTCGCACCATTGACGTATGATTTTTATACCCATCAATGTCCGAGCCGCTAAAGCTCTCGATATTCGCTTGTTTAAAGAGTCGCAAGATTTCTTTTTCGAATTGCTCTACGACGGTTACGATCAGTAGTTTCATAAATATTTCGTTTTAATGTCATTCCCGTAAACGCAGGAATCTTTTTCGTTATCTATATTTCTTAATCTTCATTTTGGTGTTTTGTTTCTTCAATCTCAATTTCCGGATACTTTTTCCTTTCGATCATATAATACACCAAGGGCACCACCAACAAAGTCAAGACCGTAGAGACAATCGTACCACCCATCAGCGAGATGGCCAATCCTTGGAAAATAGGATCGAACAAAATGACGAACGCACCGATCACCACTGTTCCCGCGGTTAACAAGATAGGAGTGGTACGCACTGCCCCAGCTTCGATTGTCGCTTGTTTTAATGGCACACCATCCGCTAATCGCAGATTGATAAAATCGATGAGTAATACCGAATTCCGAACCATAATTCCTGCCAATGCAATCATGCCTATGAAAGAAGTTGCCGTGAAAAATGCGCCCATAACCCAATGTCCTAATACAATTCCTATCAATGATAATGGTATGGCAACCATCATTACTATAGGTGCTTTAAAGTTTTGAAACCATCCTACGATCAAGATATAAATCAATATTATGGCGCCTAAAAAAGCGATTCCCAAATCCCGAAAAACTTCAAGGGTAATTTGCCATTCCCCATCCCATTTAACCGTATAATCATCTTCAAAATCAGGCTGGCCCAAATACATTTCTTTAAGGGCATACCCTTGTGGCAATGCAATTTCATTTAGTTTTTCTTCCATGCCGAGAATAGCATAAACGGGACTCTCCAATTCCCCAGCCATATCGGCCAAGACATACACTACCCGTTTTTGGTTTTTGCGATAGATGCTTTTTGCACTTGTGGTCTCCTCAATATCGGCCAGATCGCCAATCGTAACCATATTCCCTTGGTTCGATTTGACCTTTAATTGGGCGATATCGTTGATTGTGGATTTTTCCTTTTCGTCCAAAGCCAATAGCAATCCTATTTGGTCGGCGGCATCCTCATCGTATAGATTGGTTACCGCCCGTTCCGAAAGTGCCATGTTCATGGTCTGGGCTATTTGCTGCGGTGCGACACCGTACAACATCGCCTTTTCCTTATCGATAATGAATTGATATTCCTTCTGGTCATCCTCTACCATCCAATCCACATCCACCACATCATCGGTATTTTTTAGGATATTTTGCACTTGATTCGCAATGTCGATTTGTGTATCATAATCGGGGCCATAGATTTCGCCAACTATTGTGGAAAGTACAGGAGGCCCCGGCGGCACTTCTACAATTTTAATATTGGCGTTGTACTTCGCACCGATACGCTGTATTTCAGGCCGAAACAAACTGGCGATGCCATGGCTTTGTGCACTGCGTTCACCCTTATCTATCAGATTGACCTGAATATCGGCCATATTGCTACCGCCGCGCAGGTCGTAATGGCGTACCAATCCGTTAAAGGTTATCGGGGCCGAGGTGCCTACATAGCTTTGATAGTTGACGACTTCGGGGCGGGTTCGCAGGTATTGGGCGACCTCCTTGGTTACAACTCCTGTACGCTCTAAGGTCGTACCTTCGGGCATGTCAATGACCACCTGAAACTCGTTCTTATTATCGAACGGCAGCATCTTTACGGCAACGGATTTTGTAAAGAACATCGCCACCGAGCCTATCAATAGCAAGAAGGTAATCCCCAAGAACAGCCAACGGTATTTTTTGTTCTCAATCAAGGGGCTCTCAAACTTCTTGTACCAGTGGTAGATCAAGGTATCCTCCAAAGGTTTTTCAACTTTTTCTTTTCCATTCTTCTCCTTTTCCCGTAAAAAGATATAGCCTAAATATGGCGTAATCGTCAAGGCTACAAAGAGCGATAACAACATCGCGATCGAGGCACCAATGGGCATCGGCGACATATACGGACCCATCAAGCCCGATACAAAGGCCATAGGCAAGACCGAAGCGATAACGGTAAAAGTGGCCAAAATTGTTGGGTTGCCCACTTCATTGATGGCATACAGGGCCGCCTGTTTGAACGGCAATCGTTTCATTTTAAAATGGCGGTGCATGTTCTCGGCGATAATAATGGAGTCGTCAACTACGATACCGGTTACGAATACCAAGGCAAAAAGTGTAATCCGATTCAGGGTATAGTCGAGCATATAATAGCTCAGCAAGGTCAGTGCGAACGTAATCGGAACGGACAAAAATACCACCAATCCGCCGCGCCAGCCCATGGCCAGCATGACCACAAAGGTCACGGCGATAATCGCCCCGATCAGGTGCATCAATAGTTCAGAAACCTTGTGCGAAGCCGTTTCCCCGTAGTTTCGCGAAACTTCAACATGCACATCATCGGGAATCAAGGTCTTTCTCAAATGGTCTACCTTATCGATGATCACATCAGAAATCTTCATCGCATCCGCGCCCTTGCGCTTGGCGATGGAAATCGTAACTGCGGGGTATTCGGATTTATAAGTGCCTGCCTTTTGGCTGGCCTGCCCAAAGCCAAGGGATACATAATCCTTTGGGATTTCGGGGCCGTCCTGAACAATTGCGATTTGCTTCAAGTAAATAGGTCGGTTCTGCTGTATGCCCACAACCAAATTCTCCACATCGGAAACCGTTTTCAAGAATTTTCCCGTGGTGACCAAAAATTCCGTATCGTTCTTATCGAACGAACCGCCGCTCAACTGTTGGTTATTCACCCTGATCATCTCGGCGACGGAAAGAAAATCGAGTCCGCTTGCGGCCATTAAATCCTTGTCGAGCACCACGCGTAACTGTCGTTCGCGCCCGCCTATTTTTTGGGTGGCCGAAACATCGGTTACTTTTTCGATCTCGTCGGTCAGTTCCTGTGCAATCTGTTTTAGGCGGTAGTCGTCGTAATTTTCGCTCCACAGCGTGAGACCCAACATCGGCACATCGTCGATAGCACGGGTCTTCACGAGCGGAAAGGTTACGCCTTGCGGCATAATGTCCATATGTTTGTTAATCTCGTTGTACAGCTTCACGAACGAGCGTTCGATATCCTCGCCTACGTAAAATTGCACGATCACCATGCCCTGTTCCTTCATTGAGGTCGAATACACATATTCCACCCCTTTAATGTTCGAAATCAGTTTTTCCAAGGGTTTTGTCACGCGACTTTCCACCTCGGTCGGACTCGCCCCGGGGTAGCCCACAAAAATATCGGCCATCGGCACGTCGATCTGGGGTTCTTCCTCCCGCGGGATCAAAAACGAACTATACACTCCAATGACCATAAACACTATCATAAGCAGCACCGTTAATTTGCTACCTATGAACATTTTGGCAATCTTACCTGCTAAACCTTCTTTCATTCTTTCTAGTTATTTTGTTTGGCGTTTTGCTAATTTCTGCTCCTTCCCCTTTGTTGGGTAAGGTGGGGCCCGTTCGTCATATACGGACAGGGTCGGAAGGGGTAGAACATGAACTTTTGGGCTTGAACCCGAACTCAGAATTTTGGAGCTATGGTTGAGGCTTTCAACCCCTCCGTTTTTTTGCTTCGCTTAAGTCCACCTCCCTTCGTCTGAGGGGAGGAGCCGTTAAATACTTTCTATCATTGCACCGAAACCTTAGCACCATTGAACAATTTGCCTTCCGCCAAAACAATGTATTGTTCGTCTGCGGAAAGCCCCGCAAGCACTTCTACCTTATCCCCAAATGTTCTCCCCAAACGCAGCCAGCGCAAGAGGGCGGTGTTGCTTTGGCTAATGGTATAGACCCCAATTAACTGTCCGTTTTCGACAAGGGCCTGGGTGGGGACCATGACTGCACTGGTCGCTACATTCCGTTCCACAGGAAATTGTACCGTAGCGTACATACCCGATAAAATGTTGGTATCGGAATTTTCCAAAACTACTTTCACCAGATACTGTCCGCCTGTATTTTTGGCCGATGTGCTGATTTCTGTCACTTTTCCCTTGACTGTTTGGTCCGATGCTTTTAGTTGTACAGTTACTTCGGTATCGTTTATAATTTCCAGAATTTCCGATTCAGGCACCATCGCCAAAACTTGATATTTTCCGGGGGATTCCACTTCCAATAAGGGCATCCCCGGATTTGCCATATCGCCCGCATTGATGAACTTATTGGTCACGACCCCGCTAAAAGGTGAACGGATATTCGAGTACGACAGTTGCGCATTGACCTCGTTCTTCAATTGTGTAGCCGATTCCAATCTTGCTTTCGCCATGTCGTAATTGGCGGTCATATCGTCCAGTTCTTTTTGGGAGGCGCTGTTCTCTTGAAACAATGCGGTATATCGGTTAAAGTCTTTCTGGGCAATGTTAAAGGCGGCCTGGGCTTCGTCTATTCCGGCATTTACCTGCGCCAGTTTAGCAGAAACATCGGCATTGTTGATGCTCAGCAATAATTGTCCGTTTTTAACCTTGTCGCCTACGTGCACATAGATTTTATCCACATACCCCATCATTCGGGTACTGATGTTGGCACTTTTGATAGCTTCTACCTTGCCACTAACCGTCAAGAACGGATTGCTATTATCTTCGGAAACCGTACTCACTTGCACGGCCACCGCGGGGGAGTTATCGGCTACCGCTTGCTTATGTTCACCGCCACAACTTGCGAGTAGTAGCGTAATGGTAAGTACTGCCGCTAGTATATAATTTTTGTTTTTCATTTGTTTTAGTATTAAGTACTTAGTATTGAGTATTTAGAATTTTTTTTACGGTCGACTGCAAAGGCCTACCGCCCACTTTTTTCATTATTTCATCAAAAAATGCACGTACGCCAATGCGTAATTGTGCTGAAAAATAGTGTTGTAATATTCCAATCGTTTTTGGGAATATTGAGTTTCGGCCATCAACAGATCCGTTGTTTTTTCAAGTCCTTGTTCAAATCGATTAGTTCGGATACGCAGCGATTCTTCCGATTGTTGCAGGGCTAGTTTTGTCAATTTTAGTTTGTTCAGGGCATCTTCCAATCCCCGTTTGGCCTTGTTCAGTTCTAGTTGGCTTTCCGCCTTGTATTGTTCTAACTGGAATTTCGATTTGTCGTATTCCGCTTGGCTTTTTTGTATTTTTCCGATGCGTTGGCCTCCTTCGAAAATATTCCATTTAAGTTCCGCCCCGTACAAATAGCCGTTGGCAGCTCCTTGAAAAATTTTATCGTCGTGCAGCTCATAGGTGCCAAAGGCGTTCAATTTTGGCAAAAAGGACATCTGGTCGGCCTTGTGCATTTGTCGATAGGCCTCCGTAGCTGAATGCATTGCCAAAATGTCCTTTCGGTTTTCCGACAGGTTCTCTGTGGGTACGGTATTGTATACCACCGACAATGAATCGGACGGCCTTAAAATCTGATCGCTGTCACCATCCATCAAAACGGAGAGATAGTTGCTGGCGTTCAGAATATTGGTTTTCGCATATTGCAATTGATTGTCGATTTCGGTTACCCGAACCTCGACCGCCAACACATCTGATTTTTGTAGATAGCCCTGTTTAAAGCTGTTGTCCGCTATACGCTTGTTCTCCATTGCGGTCCCTTTGGCCTTTTTTAGAACTTCCACCGTTTTGTAGGCGAGCTGCAGTTGCATATAGGCCTTTTCGACTTCGAGTTCCAAATAGTCCTGTTTTCGTTCGGATTGCAGTTCGGCAGCGTTCCATTTGGCCTTGGCGGCTTTACGCTGAAAAATGCCATCGAAATTCAGTAAAGGTTGCTGTACTTCGACCCTAGTAGCGTAGTCTTCGATCTGTCTGGGATTGTTTAACAGATCGGGGTCGAAATCGGCCGCTGTCAAAATCTCTTGGTTCAGTTTTGTGCCAAACGCCATCAGCGGATTTGTGGTGGCGATACCCGTGTGGGACACGCTAATGTTGGGCAGCAAAACTGCATTGGTCCGATTAAAATCGCCTTTGGCGGCCAATACATCTTGTTGCGCCATTTTAAGCGTGTTGTTGCTTTCCTTCACTTTGGATAAAACTTCTTCCTTGGTAATAAGGTCCACCTCTTGGGCAATTCCCGAATAAAAGGCAAATAATAATAGCCATCCTAGTTTGTGCTTCATCGCATTAGTTTATTTGGGACAAAATTAGAGCAGGAAAATGGCCTGTACAGTAACCTATGTTACAGAAAGCGAAATAATAGTTTGAACGGGTATCAAATACGAAAAGGCACTTCCAAATTATGGAAGTGCCTTTTTTATCGACCGAACAAAACTTAGCCAGCCGAGAGGTAAATACGGTTTCAAATCTGCTCAGTTTTTTGGGGATTTTACGAACATACTGAACAACAATCCGCCCCAAAGTCCACCATATAAACTGCTGTTCAGAGGTTTTGACGTTATGGCACAGGTTCCGCTCGAACAGCCAATTTCAACGTAATAAATGTAGCCTGCAACTGCACCGACCACCACACCTATAATCGTTAGCAATATTGTCTTTTTCGTCACTCCTTTTTCTTTTTCCCGCCCGACATCATGGCGATTACGGTTCCTATAAGAACCGCACATACCAATGCGAAAATTGCGATCATCATGGTTCCGTTTCCCCATGAGACCAAGGGTAAAATCAATTTTAAGATCATTTATTTAAAGTTTGGGTTTAATTGAATTTGTTTTGAACTATTCCTTTCGGAAACCGGAATCACTCTTTGACCTTGCATGTACTAAGACCGAAAATGCTGTATAACGGACAAAAACTGATAAAATCGGTCACTAGAAACACCGAGGCCAAGGCCAAGAGTACGTATGCCAAAGTGTCTTTGACCAAATGATAATAAAGTATCGTTGAATGCCAAGAAATGCCGCCGATTAAGCCCAAAGGATTTATATCTATTCTACGCTTTCCTTATCAAAATTAATGGCCCAAAGTCCCCGTACTTCATTCTCCCCATAGCCAACCGCCTTATCCGCGGGGTAAAGATTTTTCAAGGCGGACAAGGTTGCCGGTTGAATCTGATCGTTGGGTTTTCCGTGGCATTGCAGGCACATGGCGTTGGTGGTAATGGGAAAATAAAAGTCCACTTCGCCATTTTCCGTTTTTACAACGGGCTTCGGTTGCTTTCCTGCGGCCGTTAATTTCTTGAAATACCTAATATAGCCCAACTCTTCCATATCTGCCGCGTTATCAGGATTCCGAGGTTTGTCCGACACCCTTTTGATGATTGCGTTTTTCATGATCGATATACTATCCGTTAAGGGCAACGCCTTCACATTACAAAACGCGACGGCCCCGACCGTCCCGTTTTGCTGAATGGCCTTCATCAAATTTTTGCCTAAAGCCCCTTTGGCGGCCAAGGCATATTCCATACCGATTTTAGCATATTTGTCTTGAGGTGGTTCCGCTGTTTGCATTTTGCGTTTTCCAATTCTCTTTCCTTTTCCGTGTACGGATTCGAAATGCGCATCGAACCAAACCGGCTTTTCGACTTCATAATCATAGAGATAATCCGCTACCTGTGCAATGGCATCATCAGGATAGGGTATGTAGGGCATGGCACCGAACCTTTTATGGGCTGCGGGTATCTTTGATTCCGTTTCAGGGTCGTTGACCCATTTGATAAGATCTTCCGTAAATTGATCTTTAGTTGTGTTCTCGGCGATATAGTGCCTTTTAATGACGATCATGGGCGGTGCGATCATACTTTCTTCGGATTCCTTCGGATTGTGGCAGATGTAGCATTCCGTTTCCAAGATCTGCTTTCCGGGATGGTTTTCTCCCGTTCGGGCGAATTCGTTTTCGGAGGTTGTATCGATGGGTACGGTTTTCGATTTATCCTTGCAACTGGCCAAGAATAGAAGTACGGATAAAAGGATGATCTGTTTCATTAAAACTAATTTCAAGGTTAGCTATGTAATGTTACAACCACCTATAAACCTGTACCGTAACAAAGGTTACAAAACTCGGATTTTGTTTTGGGCCGAGAAATGATTTATATCAGGTCGACCTTGAAAAGTCGACCGTAGGTAGTTGAAGCAGGCAATATAGAAATTCTATGGTTCAAAGGTATACATACTTGAAAATCTGTATCATAAGTTACTTCTGTGAAACGCTTTTCGCCCTGTGCAACTCTATGAAATGCGTCTTTCGTTACCAAAGAACTTCCAACAGTAAAAAGTTTCTCTGGAATGGCGGTCACCAAATACTTCCGCGTAACGTAAACAGCGATAAACGCGGGAATGGAAAAAACGATGGCCGTTCGAAAATCGACAAACCCCTTTTATATATTCCGCAAGGCACCAACTAAAGAAGAAACCCAGACCACAAAAAGCGAATAGGGGGTCGCGACTACGGGATTGATGTATAAGAGATACACTAAAACGGGAACGGTCAAAATGGAGCCACCACCCAACATCAAACCAAGAACGATACCGGTAACGAGGATCGACGTACCCAATTTCAATTATCCCCATAATCATCTTTACAATAGAGCCAGAATTAGGGCTAGAAAATACATGGGGCAGTAATATCGGTTACCTATAGAAGTTATGAGTTAAGTTAGGCAGCCAAATTGAAACGTGTCGATCAAGGCCCAAAAACGAGGTTTTCCGCTCCTAGTTGACACGACTTGATTCGACCAAGATAAAAGAACATTATTAAAACCCTACAATCCTAGATCGAGAATTTTGATGTGATTGCGGTTCAAGACAATTTTGCCCATGTTTTCCAATTTTTTTAACAAGCGGGAAACCACAACCCTCGAAGTGTGTAGTTCGTAGGCGATTTCTTGATGGGTACTGCGAATGATCATGCTTTTCGTTACCCGAGCCTTATCGCCCAGATATTTCAGCAAGCGTTGGTCCATATTCAGAAAGGCAATGCTGTCAAGGGTTTCCAAGAGTTCGTTCATTCTATTGTTATAACTCTGTAGTACAAAATTTCGCCACGAGCTATATTTGGCCATCCATTCCTCCATGTTTTGAATGGGCACCATGATCAATTTTGAATCGGTCTCGGCAATCGCCCTGATTTCACTTTTAGTGTGTGTCATGCAGCAGTTCAGCGTCATGGCACAGGTGTCCCCATTTTCAAGAAAATACAATAAAAGTTCGTCGCCGTTATCATCTTCGCGCAAAACCTTGATAACGCCTGATACCAAAAGGGGCATGGATTTGATATAGTCTCCTATTTCCATCAATTTGGTGCCTTCCGGTATTTCTTTAATAATGGCAACTTTGTTGATCTCGTTCAACAGATCTTGCTCGAAAATATGTCCGTAGTTTTCTTTAAGGTCTTGGATCATTGGCGGTGTTTATAATTGTATCACTATCTTTTTCAAAGATAAAAAATATGGTATGAATAGTATGTTCTACCTCAATTCCACCACATCCTTGTTTTTAACAAAGACACGTTCGGCATAAAAATTTTCGAGATAATACGCAATGGCATTCTCGTTCTTTTCCTCTTCCTCCGAATAGCCATAACTTTCAGCCCGGTTCTCGATCGTTACGACATGTACCTTGGCGTTGAACCTTCGGGCGACCTCCAATTAGGTGCCCAGCGCCTTGGTATCGTCTATTTCCTCTTTTCCAAGTACCAAGGCTATGCGCTTCATTTGAAAATCTTTATGGCCCCTTGGTACTACTAGAACAGGGCAATCGGCCTTCAGTACAAGTTTTGAGGTATTGGTGTGTTCGGTATCGCTCTCGGTATTGGTGCCAAAGGTACCCATGATTACAAGGTCTATCTCTTGGGTTTTTTGTATGTTCAACAGGGCTTGGGTCAGCGACCCGCCTCGGGTCGTCCATTCCAATTTATTTTTAAGTACTCTGCTATATTTTGCCTGTAACTTTGTAAAATTTTCGGGAAGCAGCTAAAAATTGCCATGTCCCGAAACATGGGCCAATACAATTTGTATATCATCATCACGTCCCGTGAAGGCTACAGCATATTCTAATGCTTTTTTAGCACTTTCAGAAAAGTCGAAAGGGACTAATATTGTCGAAATTTTGTTCATGACACGAAGTTTTTTATCGTTCTGAACAAAAATAAGTTTCCGTTTTAAGGAAAAACATGACCGCTGTCATTCCTGATTTAGAAATGATATCCTATTATTGAAGTTCAAAAGGATACTTCATAAATTAGCGGTATATGGATCTAGTAGCAGGAATAGACATAGGCGGCACCCAGACCAAGATCGGGTTAGTGGATAAAAAGGGCGTATGCCATGAAAAACTCTTTTTCAGGACACAGGAATTCGAGAATTTCGACGATTTTTTAGATAGGATAGTTGGTGGGATTTACGAACTGAAAGCGAAAATCAAATCGCCAGTAAACCTTATCGGCTGCGGTATCGGTGCGCCCAATGCATCGAGCAGAAACGGTACCATAGAGAACGCCGCCAACCTCAAATGGAAAGGTTCTGTGCCCTTATTGGAAAAATTAAAACAACGCATCGACCTCCCCATGCGAATCATGAATGATGCCAGTGCGGCCGCATTGGGCGAAATGCTCTTTGGCAACGCCAAGGGCATGAACGATTTTATCGTCATCACTCTGGGCACTGGTCTCGGGGCGGGCATCGTCGCCAATGGAAAATTGATCGAAGGCTATGACGGTTTCGCGGGCGAACTCGGCCATGTCGATATGACCTTGGGCGATGGCCGGTTGACCGGCCTGAACGTCAAGGGCGGACTGGAAGCCTACGTTTCCGCTACGGGCCTAAAACGCACCATACTTTATATGTTGTGCAAGTATATGGACGATAGCCGGTTTCGGGACATCGCCTACAACGACCTCCACGGCGAGGACATTACCAAAGCTGCCGAAGAGGGCGACCCCATTGCCCTAAAGGCCTTTGATTATACCGCTAAGACCATGGCATTGGCATTGGCGAATTTTACCGCGTTTACACAGCCCGAAGCCTTTTTTATAATGGGTGGCCTTGTCAATAGCGGCAAACTGATCTTTGATCCGCTTCAAACCTATTTCGAGGAAGATTTATTGGAAGTCTATAAGGGGAAGGTAAAGATCCTGACTTCGGGGATGGAAGGCAAGACCGCAGCCATTTGTGGAGCGGCGGCCTTGATTTGGGAGGGGTGGCGGTAGCGGAAAAAGAATAATAAAGTGCTATTCGTAATTAGCTATGTTGACCCATTCCCCAATTTCCATCATAGTGGTATATGTACTATCAATGTCGAGAACATCGCCTTTGACACCATTGATTTCGATTCGATCGCCTGGTCACGATATGCGCCTTTTCCTTATCCATCCACATTCCAATATTCATAACGTTTCATTTAGGATATTTCGATTAATGCAAGGCCAAGACAGGAACGGTGGCATCGTACCCGATTTCTTTGACCAAAGGTTTAGAGAATACATTACCAAAGAAGAAGTGTTTTCTGTTGATAAAGGCAATCATGTCGCTGTTGCGGCTTTCCACGAAAGAGGTTATTCCATCGGATACGTCTTTTTCGGTCAAGGTATGGAAGCTATGGTCGACGGATTCCAAAATATCTTCCAATAATTGCTTGTTGTTCTCTTGGTTATCGTTCAAATCAGGATTTTTGGCTACATACAAGACGCGAATGGCGGCATCGTGCATTTTAGCGACTTCAATGAGATAACTTAGCTCCCTGCGTTTAAAGGCCGACTTGTAGTCTGTAGGGAAAACGATTTCTTGGGGCGTTGAAAACCGTACATCTTCGGGTACTGCCAACACCGGACACTCCCTGATTTTTTCCATGGCATTGACGGTATTGCTTCCGAAGATTACACCTCTGGCACCCGTAGCACCTTGGGTTCCCATAACCACAAGGTCGATATCCTTCTTAGAGATAGTCTGTTTAAAGGCCTCCGACAAAAAGTTGTAAGTGCTAATCGTATGATAGGTATGCTTGGGATTATCATGGTGCAGCTTTAGCATATCCAAGAGTTTTGAAAAACTTTCTTCAGATTTGGTTTTTGCCGCCTCATACGGCGCACTGCCCGGTTCAGGAATTATCAATGTGTCGGTTGTATAACTATCTACTCGAAATATATTCAAAAAATAGAATTCACAATTCTGTTTTTTATATAGGTCTAATGCGTAACGTACAGCATTCAATGCGTTCTTCGAAAAATCCGTCGGTACTAATATTCTTTTGTCCATCACTTTGCTATTTTAGGGTTATTAGATTAAATTTATGGGGCATACGTATGATTGCCTATGACAAGTGTCAGTCTTGTTGCGGAAGAATCAAAAGCGGGGTCTCCGAATACATACTTACATCCATGATGACCGGTTCGCGGGTCAGTTTTTCAAATAAACTGTGTTTACGGTTGACCATGGCATAGAGATCCACTTCCAGTTTTTTCAAAAAGGCATCGATGACCTTGGCCTTATCGTCGAACGCCTGCATCCAATGAAAGCTGTGTTCGACACCTTCTAGGCAACTTTCCAAGAGTTTTCTTCGGGATTCCTGCTCGTTGTTCAAAATCTCTTCCTCGGTGATGTGCAAGACCCTAATTGAAGCTTTGGCCAACGAGGCCAAAAAAAGCAAGGGTTTCATAGTCTCATGGGCACAGCCTTTTTTGAAATCGGTAACAAATGCGATTTCCTTGGGCTGCTTAAAATCCATTTCTCCAGGAATCGCCAAAACCGGACACCGATTTATTTTTTTTAGGGCCCTAATGGTGTTACTGCCAAAAAAGATATCGGCGGCTTCGGTAAGGCCTTTATTGCCCATCACTACCAAGTCTATTTGTTTTTTTGAAAGGGTCTTGCTTATAATCGTTGTTAACATACCTTTTTCGGACAACGTCTCAAATCGATGGAGAGGATTGTCATTGTCCATCAATATTCTATGGGAGGTCTCGGTCAACCTTTCCTTTGATTCTATATACACCTCTTCTAGACGCTTCTTACTACCTAAGAGCTTTGGTTTTTTGCCGTACAATGGAGTAAGTTCATCAAATACATTAAGTAGATAAAAGGTGCACGGTTTGGATGCCAACAATTTTACGGCGTAAAAAAGTGCGCAGTATGCGTTGTTGGAGAAATCGGTCGCTACAAGTATATTTTTCATTGTCTTCATCTTATAATTGTGGAGTGACCATAAAAGGCACTGTTATATGAAACCCTATCTTCTTGATGACCGGTTCTATAAAGAGCCGTTCCATAAAGGTGTGCTTGTTCTGAACCATGACCAATAGATTGATTTTCGTTTTTTGCTGAAATTCGTTGACGGCCGCTATGATTCCGTTATCGGGATCGTCGTGAAAAAGAGCTATGTTGCCCAACAATTTTTTTAAATAGTCCTTGGAAAATTCCACTTTTAGTTCTTGGTCGGCATGTGAATTTACCAATGCGGGCAATTTGCGCTAGTTGGTTTGACTTAGTTCCAACAATTCTTTTTTTGTTTTAGGTCAAGGCCTATTTATGGTAATGCGGTTTAACCTTAGCTATTCATGAAGTACCAAAAAAGGTACTTTGGTATGATAACTAATTTTCTCGACGGTGGGCCGGAACAAAATCCGTTGCAAGAAGTTCAGGTTTTTGGCCACCATGGCGATAATATCGATATCCCTACTCTGGGTAAAGCACTGTACGGCCGTCTCTAATTTTTCTCCAGTTACTTTGTGGAAACTATGTTCGCTGCCGGCAAAATAATCCTCCATGAATTTTTGGTTCTTTATTTGTTGGTCCGTGAGTTCCTCTCCGGCCTTTGAAATATATAGAAAGCGAACGGCCGACCCGTGTATTAGCACCACCTCCTTCAGATCTTCCAGCACTTTTACATCATAATTCAAATGATAATCGGTAGGGAAAGCAATTTCCTTAGGTCTGTGATATTCAGCATCCTCCGGAACGGCCAATACGGGACATTTTACCCTGGTAATGACATCCCCTGTATTGCTGCCCAATGAAACCGCCTTGATACCACTGGCACCTTTTGTACCCATGATTATCAAATCAATGTTTTTATCATTGACCTCCTGTTTGATATAGTCCGTGAAAAAACCGTAATGGGCCAATGTGTGAAATGTATGCTTGGTGTTAAATGGCAAACGTTCAATCTCTTTTAGCAGTTTTTTTAGTTGTTCCTTATTTTCCTTTAAGATGCTTTGCTCCAAGATTTCTTGGGAGGCATACATGGCCGCTTCGCCGCCCGAATAAGCGGTAATGGGATGTACATTGATTATGTAAAACGTACATTTCGCTTTTTTGAAAAGGGCCATGCCATACCTTATGGCATTCCAGGCGTTCCCGGAGAAATCGGTAGGTATCAGTATATTTTTCATGGTTGTAATTCTATTGTTGATGATTTAAAAGTAATCGAATTGGAACACTGTCCCAATGACATATATCATATTGGAGGCGATTGGGTAACTCTATTTGGAAAAAAGGAATTCAAGGCCCTAAAAAAAGAAATCTTCAGTATCGCCGACCATGTTAAGGAAATAGGGAAGAAGGAGAAACTTTTACTTGACACGGAACACTCGAGAAATTCAAGGCGTACCTAACTTTCTTGCTTTTTGAATTTCTAGCCAAGCCAATGCAGCAGGTGCAAGCACCACATCAGAACGTGAAGCCTTCGAGAGCAAGACTTTAATCTTACCGCTGTATGCGTTGAAAAGATCACGCTCCATACACATCTTTATCAGTTTTAAAAGAATATCCCCGGCCTTGCTCAGCCCTTCGGATAAAATAAAGGCCTAGTCGAGATGGGCTACGGTGTTGGCCATTTTACTACCTAATATCTCTCCCGTTTTCTCAAATGCCCTTAGTGCTATACTATCCCCTTCCAAAGCTGCATCCGAACTATTCTCGCCGTTCGGTTCCTCAAAACTATTGGTGCGCATGCTTGAGTCTTCACGCATATTGGCCAAGAGTTTTAAGACCTTTCTTCTGATGGTGACCGGCACCTATGTGCAAAATGGGAGTTTTGGCATCCAACTTGGCCGTTAGCCCGTCGACTTCCTTTTTTAACCGTCGGATAAAATCTGAATAGGGTAGGTGGGCTTCGGTATGTAATATCTTTTTGTCCAATATTTTACCATCCCTTGATACCAGCCGAAATTTTTGTTAAGCTCTCTCCGATATCAATTCTTATTACAATTTCTGTTACGATGTGTCATCTTTTTTCACTACTATTTAAAAGAACATCACTTTATTTTCTTTTCAACTGATCTATATCATTTTATTCCACTCCCCAATTTTTTAATTTGCATAAAACCCAGTATCATGAAAGCACTAGCAACCTTAAAGAACGTGGACTCCCTTACGTGCAGAAAACTTATTAGGCGCAATTTGAGCCGAATCATGGATATTCGGATCATAGACATTGATATCGAGAATGGCCTCATTTGCTTTCTTTACAATGGTCAGAAAGCTTTCGATCAAGTGAAAAAAGAATTGGGCAGAATCGGCCACCCTATACAGAACTTTACCAACACTTTTCCTGAAGATACAGAGCGTCCGAAAACCTTCGACGCCATTAGTTTATCTTCAATTCAAAGGGCAAGGCGCCCCTATTATGCTATGGGACGATAAGTGGAAATATCAAGAAGGGAACTTCGGTATAAAAAGCTACCCTTTTAATTACATTTTCCTTCGTTAACTTCTCGAAAAAGCTGTGCCAATAATTGATCATGGTAATCATTCCTATATTTTCATGCTCTGTGGTATATGCCATAATCGCTTCCGAAATCTTGGCATGTCCGTTCACTTCAACAAAAGTATATGGCAATGCGTGCAACTTTTCGCTCAAAAGCTTCTTAGCGGTTTTTTGATGTGCCAACAATTCCTTTCCTTGTTCTGCATGAACTATGGTAATCTTTGAATCCCATAATCTTGCCAAATCGGTTAACGGAATTAGTTCGGCCTTGGAATATGTATGTTCAAAATTGGTAGCAAAGGCGATTTTATCAGGTATGTTAAAGACGTAGTTGGAGGGTACGGCGATAATGGGGCAGAAATCGATTTTTTGCAAAACATTGATCGTACTACTGCCTAAAAAAACTTCTTTGACCGCCGAAGAACCCTTCGTGCCCATAACTATGTACCGAATGTTCTTTTCGACGGCAATTCGACCGATGGCATTTACCAAGGAGTCGGCAACACAGTGGCTCTCGAACGTATGTAAGGGGTTCTCGTTCTTTGTCTTTAAGTCGCTTATAAGTCGATGGATACTTCTTTCCGATTCCCCTTTTATCGCACGGAATAAACGGGTATCCTTGGCCTTACTTCTTGTGCTTTCCAGACCTGAGGGACTAACCTGAAAGGCGTTCAGGATATGAAATCTACATGCTATTTTCTCAAAAAGGGAGAGGGCATAGTCAATGGCATTTTCGGCATTCGCCGAAAAATCCGTAGGTAGCACAATATGTTTAGTTTTCATCGCCTTTATTTTTTAAAGTCAAACACAAATATTTATCGCCTTTCAGGAAGCATCAGCACAGGTATATTTGAGTGGAACGCTATTTTTTTTACGACCGGCTCTTCGATGACTTTCTCCCAAAAAGTATGGTGGTAACGTATCATGGCCATTAGGTCGACGTTGTTCTGCGACACGAATTTTTCAACACTATGGGCCACGTTGCTTTCAAATGTAACATTGCTATAGGAAAAGTTTACGTCGCCCAAACGCTGTTGAAGAATATGGCGGTTCGCTTTTTGGGTGTCGTTCAGGACAAACTCAACGGCAACGTGTAAAATCTGAATTTGTGCTTTCCAATGTTCGGCCAGTTGGGTAATTGGCAAAAGTTCGAACTTTTCATAGATTCTTGTAAAATCGGTCGTAAAGACCAATATCTTGAGATTTTGGAAATTATGACCGGATGGCACTACCAAAACCGGACAGTTTTTAACTTTCTTCAGTACTTTTACGGTATTGCTTCCCATAAAAATTTCCTTGGCACCCGTTGCGCCCTGTGTTCCCATTACTACAGTATCGATGTCCCATTCCGATACTACATCGAGTACGGCGTTTTCCAAGGTATCCGATTTTGAAAATATCTCAAAACCGTGCCTTGGACTATGGTGGTTTTCCTTGAGATAGGTCAAAACCTTACTTAGTTCCTGTTTGGAATATTGCGAAAGCGAATCGTAAATGGTCCCTAACCGCTGTTGGCCTTTTCGGCTCAGCATATTCAAAGTTTGGGGCTCATAGGCATGCAGGAGATAAAATTGACAATCTACGTTAGCATAAAGTTTAATGGCTGTAAATATGGCGTTCCAGGCATTATCGGAAAAATCAGTGGGCAATAGTATTTTTTTCATGACCTATTGTTTTGGTTTTACCAAAGTTTGTGGCAGTGCCAAAAATGGAATCTTCGTATGGTAGCCTATGGAATCTATATTTGGCTTTACCAACAACCTATCAATGATAGAATGCTTTCGGTTCATCATGGCCAACAAACTGGTATTGTTTTGTTCTATATATTCGTGGATAGCGTTAGGCATCAATTTGCCCTTAACTTGTTCGAATGTCGGCTGAAGTGTCTTAAAAATGGCCTCCACAGACTTCTTGTTTACCTTTTGGCCTTCGGTCAGGTCATAATCGTCTTTTACGTTCAATACCTTTAAATGGGCCTTGTGCATCTGTGCCATATCGATAAGCAACTGTAACTCGTCTTTAGTGAAGGGCATAGCATAATCGGAGGGAAACAAAATGGATTTTATTTTCTCAAAAGCATACCCTGTAGGAATGACTAAAACCGGTATCCTTGACTTTCTAAGCACATGTACAGTATGGGTCCCCAAGAAAATTTCCCTGGCACCCGTAGCCCCTTGTGTGCCCATAACTATCAGATCAAAATCTTTACGTTCGGAAAGCTCCATGAGTTCATCCGTCAAAGTGTTAAATGCGGATAGTGTCTTGAACCGATGTTTGGAGTTTTTGAATTTCAGTTTGATATCTACCAAGGTCTTGTCCAAGCCCGCCTGTGCAACTTCAACTCCCATATCAGGTATGGCGCTATAGGTCGGGCCGCCCATCATATAGTCGACACGATAAAAGGTAGGTGTATAGGTATGCAATATGTGGAACTCACATTTTTCGTCCTTAAAGAATTCGAGTGCATATACCATGGCGTTCCAAGCGTTGTCGGAGAAGTCGGTAGGCAACAATATTTTTTTCATCGTTCAAGATTTAAGGGTTGAAAGAACCGTACGCTTTATCGGCAAAGGCGTGCAAAAAATAGAAATTGATACGTTCACATTTATAGAGGTCCAAAGCATAATCGATGGCATGCATCGCATTGGCGGAGAAATCGGTAGGGATCAGTAGGGTTTTCATCATGTTTCATGTTGATGTCTCAAAAATATCTCGTTGAAAACTGGGAAACTATGACATATATCATTCCGCAATGCTTTGTTCAATGGGGTATTGTGCTTATCCCTGAACGGACAGAAGCGGTATGGCCGTATCGAACTTACTTCTTCGACCGTGGTGTCCAAAAATTGTTTCTGTAGAAAATTGTAGTCCTTGGAGACCATTACGATAAAGTCGGCCCTTGAATTTTTGGCGAAATCAAGAATGGCATTCTCCACATTTTTATTGCCTAGCGTATGAAAACTGATGGGATTCGTTAAAAATTCGGTAAGGCGTTGCAACAAATTTTCTTTGCGGATTCGTTCCTCGACAGTCAAGGATTTGTCCGATTTCGCAACATACAGTACCTGTATGTGGGCAGTTTTTGAAAGTGACCTCCTCCCGCCAAAATACACACCAAAAAAAAGATGCAATCGCCGACATTTCCGCTGATAAAGTAAATATTGGAAGCTACCGCCAATAAAATGACCATGGACTCCTTGAATACGCTTTTCAGGACATCCAAGTAACTATATTCCTTGTTGTAGTCTAAGGTGTTTTTACCGTGGGTTTTTCGAGAGCGCAGGACCGCTTCATCAGAGAGTCCTTCTATTCCAAAATCGGCAGGGTTGCCCATGCGGTCAATTGATTGTGTTAGCGATAAAGTTATCCAAATTTAAATGGAAAGAAATTTAGCCGGACTGACCTAAATCATTTCATCCAAAGGTAGTTGGATGTACTTTCGGTGCAAGAAAATGTTTAACCCTTAATAACGTACTATTATGTCACTAGTAAAATTTAAAAGAAGGCCGTTTGGAAACCTGATTACCCAAGATTTTTTCGACTTGGACGATTTTTTCGATAATCGTGGTTGGGTCAGAAATATGATGCCCGATAATTTCTGGAACGGTAAACGATCGGAGCCTGCCTTGAACATCAAGGAAACCGATGATAATTTCGAAATCGAACTAGCGGCTCCAGGCTTTGCCAAAAAGGATTTTGAAGTAACCATAGAAGACGGTTGCCTGAACATCAAGGCGGAAAAATCTACTTCCGACGAACAAAAAGAGGATAATTATACCCGCAGGGAGTTCACTTACAATGCTTTCGAACGTTCATTGCAACTGCCCGAAAGTATTAAACAAGAGGCCATCAAAGCCAAATATAACGATGGCATCTTGAGCTTTAATCTTGCGAAAAAGGAAGAAGAAAAAAAACTGCCACCTAAAAAGGTACAGATAGCATAAGTCATTGAAAAGCAAGCTTTTCTTTTTCTGTAATACCCTCCTGCCTAAACCTAGTTGCGTCCATGTGAAATAGGTTTGGTTCGAGGGTATTTCTTTGTACCTTCAAAGGGGATGTTTTTCTATAAAACTACTGTAATACCCTAAATCCTTACTACCATGGTCCAAAAGCCATTCTCCCTTGAGTCGGCAGATGTCGCCGTACAATTGAACAGCAATATTGATAGCGGATTGACCGTATCCCGGGCAAAAGAATATCTTAAAACGTATGGGGAGAACCAAGTGCCGGAGCATCGACCCAAAAAAAGAATACGCATTCTTCTTGATCAATTGATAGATCCGATTATTTACATCTTGGTCGCAGCGGCCTTATTGGCCTTTCTTTTTCGAGACTGGTTAGAAGGTATCGCCATTCTTGTCGTAATTCTGATATCTACGGCCATAGGTTTTTTTATGGAGTTGCAGGCCGTTCGGTCTTTAGAAGCCTTGCGTAAAATGGGTCAGGCAATGACCACAGTAATCAGGGAGGACAAGATCAGCAAAATAACGGCATCGGAATTGGTACCAGGAGACCTTATCATGATGGAAAGCGGCGATGTCATCTCCGCCGACGCGCGATTGGTTGCGGTCGACAATTTAACGATAAAGGAGTCCGCATTGACGGGGGAAAGTGTCCCGATTCATAAAAAGACCATAATACTATCCGCCGACCTCCCAATTACAGCCCAATTGAACATGGTATTCAAGGGTACCATGGTCATGACGGGATTCGGAAGGGCAATCGTTACCGCCACGGGAAAACATACCCAGTTGGGAAACATACAGCAAATGGGTATCGATGCGCAAAAGCAAGCGACGCCTTTGGAAAAAAAACTAAATCATCTCAGTAAATGGCTCATTTGGCTTACCTTGATTCTTACCATTATAATCGTCATCTCGGGTTACCTAAATGGTAAAGATTTGGTCCTAATGATAGAAACGGGCGTGGCCTTGGCCGTGGCAGCAATACCTGAAGGTCTTCCTATTGTCGCTACCATTGCACTGGCAAGGGGAATGCTTCGACTTTCTAAAAAACAGGTTATTATTAAAAAAATGGAAGCCGTGGAAACCCTCGGGGCCACCGATATTATTTGTACTGATAAAACGGGAACCTTGACCGAAGATAAAATGGAGGTGCATACTTTGGTATTCGAGGACGGTTACCTAGCCGATATCCCACATAAAAATAGGGGCGAATTCGGGGGGTTAGGAAATACCCTAGCGTTCGATAGGATGTTGATGGCCAGTATATTATGTAACAATGTAAAATCTATTTCGTTGGAAGGGTATGGAGATTCGATGGAAGTCGCTTTGCTAAATTTTGCCAGCCGTATAGGATATACCCCAGAAGACATACGAAAAAAATTTCCCGAAATATTGGAACTGCCCTTTGATGCCGAACGGAAACTTATGGCGACCGCGCATCTATCTGAAGATGGTTTCCAAGTCTTTGTAAAAGGAGCCTTTGAAAGTCTGGTGGTCCATTGCGAAACAATTTTGAAAGACGACAAAACGATACCTTTTGACAATAAAGAAAAATGGTTCGGCCAAGTACATGAATTGGCGTCCCAAGGTCTCCGTACACTGGCATTCGCCCATAAATCAACAGAGAACCAACCTACCCTGGATACCCTTTTAAAAGACCTGACCTTTGTGGGCATTATGGGTTGCATTGACCCGGCAAGAAATGATGTCAGGGCCACCATAGACATCTACAAAAAGGCGGGTATCAAGGTGATCATGGTTACCGGAGACCATCCCGGGACTTCACAAAAAATTGCCGAGGAAATCGGATTATTGTCGTTATCTGCGGATAGGAGTAAAGTTCTACAGGGCCAAAATCTTGAACGCACAGAAGATATCGATGCTATTCAAACGGAACAATTGCTCAACGCCGTTGTTTTTGCTAGAACGACCCCGGAACAGAAACTAAGGCTGATACAATTATATCAAAAGCACAATCATGTGGTCGGGATGATCGGCGACGGTATCAATGATGTTCCCGCATTAAGAAAGGCGGATATTGGAATCGCCATGGGTATTAGGGGAACAGGTGCGGCCCGTGAAGCGGCCGATGTCATTCTCAAGAACGACAAGTTTACGGCCATAGAGATGGCCATAAATCAGGGCCGGGTGGTCTTTCAGAATATACGGCAGTTCGTGGTGTATTTATTATCCTGTAATTTGGCAGAAATACTCTCGGTGGGAATTGCAGCGCTGCTGAATTTACCCTCGCCATTGTTACCCCTACAGATCCTATTCTTGAACCTGGTTACAGATACATTTCCGGCTTTGGCCTTGGGGCTTGGGAAGGGTCAAAAAGATAGTATGGAACTACCGCCCAGAAATCCCAAAGAGCCTATAATGACACGAAACGACTGGTATGACACCGTGGTATATGGGTTGACTATCTCGATGTCCGTACTTGGTATAGTCGTGTATGCGGATACTGTTTTGCAACTAGATGCCGATACGATAAACAATATGGCATTCTACACCTTGGTGATGGCCCAGTTGTTGAATATTTTTAATATGCCGAAGCTTTCGCAATCGTTCCTTAAGAATGAAGTGACTACGAATGTTTGGGTTTGGGGCGCCTTGGTCTTGTCGTTGACCATTACCTTCGGTGTCTATTTGATTCCTCCTGTGGCCCGCGCACTCTCCCTAAAGACCTTTTTTTTCGAACAATGGGGATGGGCCGCCCTGTTCGCCTTAGGATCGTTGGTATTGGCACAATTGATAAAACGTTTGGGGACTATTTTTAAGGAAAAGGAGCTGAACCCTTAGTTTTATAGGGATTCTAGCTTGACAGGTATTTTCAAGACCACATCCACATCCGGCCATAGCTTGGAAATACCATCTGTGCCGGTATGTACTTCATAACATTCTTTATTCAGGGTTTTAAGTGCTTCTTCGCCGTTCCATAACAATACATCTATGTGGATAGAAAGCATAAGGGAATCATTTTTTATAGCATACTGGAGGGCCACATCATTTGAAGTGTCGTTCATTTCCAGTTCCAGTAAACCATTACCATCGCTGGCATCCAGAATTTTTGCAAAAATAGTATCCATTTTAAAGACATTGAAAAAGGAAGTCCGTAGTTTTGGGTCACGAATTTCATTGCCGGAATTTACTGACATAGTATTGATTGTCACTTCTGCATTCTTTAATAGTTCGTCTATCGGGCCAGAATCCGTTTTAAGCCGTAACCTCAATTCATCGAAAGTACCGCTTACGCCTAATTTATCCGTAAACTTATAGGCTGTCCATTTCATTGAAGTACCTGAGGTGTCTATGGAATAGGTGGTTTTCCCTAGCATTATTTTCGTCTCGGTCGAGTCATCGTCTTTATTCTCTTTCTTAGAAGTGTTACAGGATAATCCGAATAGGACTAAGATTAAAAACGGGATTGCTATTATAGTTTTTTTCATAGTGTGAAGATTTTATAGTAACGTCAGACTAGCGCAGTCGAAGACCATTTTAGTTTCTCGACATTTAGACTGCGTTCAGTGTGACAAAAAGGAAGAATTAGAACTATCCGTTTTTAAGTACCGCATCCAATACCTCCAGTTTTTTCAATTTCTTGGTGCAGAAAAACCAGTCGGTGCATTCCATATCTCCGTTTTTGGTCTATAGATTACTTTAATGTATTTATCAAAAGTAAACACGGCACCGGTCCTCTAAAATGACCTGCGTCATATTTTCTGGGAGGATGGTCTTCATATGACCGATATCATTTTTCCCCGAATGCTACTGTGATATATTTACCAACCAACGTATGAAATTACGTTGCCCGACCTTACCGACCGTTTTTCGAACAAAAGACCGATGAATGTGCCACAATTTATTTGTTCGCAGAACTATAGATTGGATATGTAATTAGTTGGTACCTAAGCTATGAGGTAATGTATGCATCAAAAGAAATAGAGAACAAGAATCTTTTCCAGTATTTGGATGCAGCTGCATCCATCTTTTTGGTGATCAAGGCCGACCACTCCATTGAACTGGTCAACCGTAAAGGTTGCGAAGTACTTGGCTATGAACGGGTGGAAATCATTGGAAAGAATTGGTTTCATAGGTGTATTCCAAAAAAAGAGAAAAAAGAACTGGCTTTTTATTTCGACCAGATTATTGCCGGTACCGAAGAGCCTCCCGATGTATATGAAAATTGGGTGGTCGCAAAAGGTAACAAAAGAAAATTGATACGCTGGCGAAACGCGTTATTAAAGGATGAAACCGACAAGGTAACGGGTTTGATTAGTTCAGGGGTGGATGTAACCGAGCAAGTCAAAACGCATCAAAAATTAAGATCCAGCGAGGAAAAAAATATTGCCATTTTGGAGGCATTGCCTGATATGATGACTATACTCGATAAAAAAGGGACGATTATGGAAGTTCAGGTACCCGACCCATCATACCTTTTTGCCCCGGTGGAGCAAGTAATAGGTAAAAATGTCAAGGATTTTTTACCCATTGAAACGGCAGATTTTTTGTTAAAAGCTTTTGAAAGGGTGGGGAGGATGCAAAAAATGGAAATAGTACAAGTAACCGCCCCGGTTGCAAAGGGGACAGTGCAGTATGAATGCCGCTTGGTTCCAATGGCCAAGGACCGAATTTTGAGTGTTGCCCGGAACCTTACCAAGACAAAGTCATTACAGCAAAATCTAGAGGTACACCATAGAGCCTTAGAAGCCGCCGGCAACGGCATACTTATCGTCGATGCGTGTCATCCCAATCTTCCTATAACCTTTTGCAACGAAGCCTTTACCAAAATGACGGGGTATACTAGGGAGGAGGTCATCGGGATTAATTGTCAGTTTTTGCAGAAAGATGACCGTGATCAAGAGGCCATCGCAACTATGGCAAAGGCCATAGGAAAGGGAGAGCCTTGTCATGTACTCTTGCGAAATTACAGAAAGGACGGCTCCCTGTTTTGGAACGATCTTACAATTACACCCTTGCACGATGAAAAGGGCGAGCTGATTCAATTTATAGGAGTTCAAAACGATGTTACGGAGATTCAAAGGGCCAGAAAACGGTTGGAGGACTATTCCGATGAACTTGAGAAAAAGGTAAAGAACCGTACCCGGGAACTGGAATCGACTGTTAAAAAATTGGTAGAAACCAATCTAAACCTAGAAGATCAGATACAGGTAACCCGTATGGCGGAGAGCAAGGCACAACGTAGCCAGGCACAGTTTGCCGCTATAGCCCAAAATTTTCCAAAGGGACTCATTGTGGTATTTAATTCCGACTTTGAACTGACCTATGTGGAAGGGGAAGAACTGAAACGCGTCGACCTGAACAAAATAGATTTTGAGGGCAAACGTATCGATGACATTCCTATATTCTCCAAGGAACAAATCGAAAAGATAAAAGAAGATATCCTAAAAACGATTGAAGGGAAAGGCCTTTCCTTCGAGATAGAATTTAAGGGTAATTGTTATGCTGTAAATTCAATGCCTTTACGTTCCGATATGGAAGCCATAGTTTGGGCCCTATTCGTTTACCATAACATTACCGACCAAAGAAAGATACAGGATAAACTGGCGAGTGCGCTAAAAACTGAGCAGGAACTGAACGAACTGAAATCACGGTTTATCTCCATGGCCTCGCACGAGTTTCGTACGCCCTTGAGCGCCATTTTGTCCTCGGCAATTCTTATTGGAAAACAGAATGCACCGGGCCTGGAAGAAAGACGTGAAAAACATGTGGCCCGGATACGGAAAAGCGTAAAAAATCTGGTGGTCATCTTAAACGATTTTCTGTCCTTGAGCAAGTTGGAGGAGGGCAAGGTACAGGTCGATCCAAAACGTTTTGAACTGATCCAGTTTTCAAAATTGTTATTGGAGGAAATGGAAGGGAGCAAAAAGGAGGGTCAATATATCGAACTGAATCATCCAAAAGAGGACATTATGGTCTATATGGATTCCAAACTTCTGAGCCATATACTGATCAATTTGCTTTCCAATGCCGCGAAGTACTCCGAAGAAGGACAAAAAATCAATATGGAAATTTCCCAAACCATTGAAGGGGAGGTAACATTTATCATCAAGGACGAGGGCCTAGGCATACCCCATGAAGAACAAAAGAACCTCTTCGAACGGTTCTTCCGGGCGGCAAACGTGACCAATATTCAAGGTACGGGCCTAGGCTTGCATATCGTCAAGCAATACACCGAACTATTGGGCGGTAGCATCAGCTTTACGAGTAACATCGGCAAGGGCTCATCCTTTAGTGTAAAACTGCCCTCGCAAAGTCCAATAAAAATAACCGATTTTAAAGAACACTTAAATGAAGCACGATAAAAAACATATTGCTGATCGAGGATAACGTCGATGTACCTGAAAATACCGCGGATATTCTGGAATTGGCAAACTATGAGCTACTGACCGCCGAGAATGGAAGACAAGAGATTATACGGGCCAAGTAATTTAAACCCCATTTCGTGGTCTGCGACATAATGATGCCCGAAATGAATGGAACTATACGACAAAGGTCATATCAAAGAAAAGCCCAATGGCGGCACCGGGATTGCCCGGGAAGATTTTGCAGGAATGATCGGTACGGCCACCGATACGGCCATACGAACTCTTTCAGACTTCAAGGACGAAGGTTTGATAACTACAGATCATGGCCGTAGAATTGTCATTCTAAAAAAGGAGGAACTCAGGGGCATATCCGATTTTGGGTAGATTTTAGTCCATAAATAGAATTTATTCCGCCCCCTCGATTTTCGGAGAGGAGCCGCTCATCTATTTCATCGAAAGCGCTGTATTGCTGTGTCATGTTCGTTCAAAAAAATGGCCCGATAATTTTCTTAGTAACGGTGCATTGAGCTTGTCCCTGAGAATATAAAGCAAAATGCTCACGACTATGTAGAAAATGCCGACCATTTCCTTTCAAAAATAATTTTATCGGAATCGATTTGAAATGATTTACGTCATGGTATAAGATTGAAATGCGTTTTAATTTAGTATTACGGGAATGCACTGACCTAACGACGAAATTAACATTCCTTACCATGAGACCAAAGATTCAAAAACAGACGAAAAAGCATTTTTTCATTAAAAGCTATGCTCATTTATGGCAATTGGAGGACGCTATAAAAGTTGCTCTAAAAGAAGGCTCGGAGCGGCTTTCGTTATCCGTATTGGGTAAATTAGCGGAACACTGTATTTCAGGCGATAGAAAAATCCTCGATTCAAAAAAACAGCTAAAGGCCTACTGGCGAGGTTCCTTGGGCCCTAATACCGATTTTGGACTGTTCTGCAACCCCGAGATCGGTACGTTGTTCATTGCGGGAAATTTGGTTTCCCAGTTTCTACATGACCTCGATGGCAAGGCGTTGGGAACCATGTCTTCGGGGCCGTATGGTATTTTAAGGGGATTGGGCCTACCAAAAGACGACGCAGCCCGCTATATCAAGTTATTGAACGAAGAACACTTCTTGCTGATGGCCAGGGGATATTGCTATCAATTGGATAGGCTAGGGGAGGAACTCGAAAAACTACAAAAGATGGAATGATTGTCAATGTACCCTATGTACCATTCCGTGAACCTGATTTCAAGATACCAAAAACAGAAACAGGAAGCCGAGGCCTCCTGTTTCCTATGAAAGGTTAAAATTTGTCCGCTCTTCCAATCAAGCCTTTACATCACTTTATCGCTAAAATGACCTAGAGGTCAATTTTGGTTCGAACAGCATCGCTCCCTTCACAATGATACATGCGCCTTGCAGCAACATGAACCAATATTGTAATTGATATTTCAACGAAACCGGGACACCGAAATGCCCCGGTTTCAAAGAAGGTATTGCATCTACCTGTTCCGCTTATAGTAATTTGCCGTATTTGCCTATCGCTAGACAAGTAGGCCAACTACAGGGTCTAAAGTATTTATTAGAACTTCCGTTGGGCCCTGGCCGTATTGCTACGCCTAGGCACCCGGATCTTTATGTTTTCCAAAGAACTTTTTTACTTTTGACTAGGGTGCTAACATAGGGCATCTATTTTATCCGTAAAATGACCTAGGTCAGTTGTTACAACTTTTTTCGTTTTTTTTCGATTAAACGAATTCAGGGGAATACTGTACCACAATATCATTTTGAACCAGACGCACTCCAAGACCTTTATAAGCTGCTTTTTCCGCTAGTTCTCGTTCCTTAAGCGAATGCACCCTGCCCTTAAGCTGTACCGTATCGCCATCTACCTGCACCCGTATACCATTGGCTTCCAGATTTGCAGAACGCTCTAAAGACTTGATAATTTGCTCTTCAATATTATCGGGTTGCACATCAGGAATAAGTTCTATATTATTAACGACTCCCTTTACGCCCAAAAGATTTTGTATGACGCGTTTGGCGGCTTTACGCTCATAATCCCAAACAACTTTCCCTGATAAGTAAATGTATCCGTCTTCAACAAATACCATTATCTTTTCTTTGGGAATCGCGGCATTCCATTCCAAAGCATTGACCGCAGCTTTTGCGATCTCTTTGTCGGTTTTCTTAAAATCGTCGCCATATTTGACCTCGATATCCTCGGCCACGGCTTTAACACCCACTATTCGTTTGGCAACTTTATTGGCAAGAACCTTTTTATGATAATCGTTAACCACGCCACTTAGCGTTACGACACCATCCTCTACTATGATCCCTATTTGAGTCTCGTCAATGTTGGGTTCAAATACGAGTTCATCCAAAATATCCTGTTTTATTTGTGCATCTGATTTCATCTGATTATTATTTTATTCCTTAAAAGTACCGCTATCACTTATCCTAAAAAATGACCCACGTCAGTCATAGTTAATTTTCAATATTGTTCCCTTATTCTTTATTATTTGTGTTGCTACTGATTTATATCATTTTATGCTTCAGGACAAGTTTGCATTTTTGGCATATACTTAAAAGCTGATTATGAAAGTCACAATTGATTAAAATAAACAATAGCGGGAGTTTCATGTATTGGTTGCAAGCACATTTGCCTAGACCAATGCAGACGGTTTTCGAACTTTTTACCGAACACCAGTTCGATCTGTCAGAGATTGCCAAAATACGCATCCGTACCGTAGAGGAGGTAGAAAAACTTTTGGATGCAACGCGAGAAAGTTTACACACCAGTTTGTTGCGTCGCCAGAACAATTCGGATTAATAGAAAAAAGTCAAAATGTATCACTATGAAAGCTAAAACTGCAAACCCCAAAACAGAACTATTATTAGGGGCGGCATTGGATGTACTGCATCAAGAAAGTCGCGAATGGAAGGACACCATCGATTTTTGGAAAGATGAGACCAAATTTTTTGCGGATCTCTTGTCAAAAAAAGAAGCTACGGAATCCGAATATGGAAAAATGTTAAAGAATTTGGACAAGATACACGAGAACCTCTTCGATTATCTGACGGAAGACATTATCGCACATGAAAAATTCCTTTCCCGTTTGGTAAAGGGAGAAAAAGGACTGTCCGACGGGAATTATAGGGAGCAACACCGAAAGCTCGGCGAAAGAATGGCCCTTTTTGCCCAAGATTTTAAGGATTTTAAACGGATGGTATTCGGATATGCCAAAAAACTTTGAACAATGGTTTCGATGAATTAAAAACAAGAAAACGAGATTTTAATAATCCACGATCATGAAAATCACCCTTTTTACAAAGGAATACCGGCATGCGGACAGTATCGCGCATTTTATGGATTTCTATTACAGCTTACAGTTAAGGCACCTTGCAAGTGATTTGTTGAATCAAGGCCTTACGCCTAAACAGATAAGTGATGCCGTGGTCAAGGCAATGGGTATCGGAAAGGCTTCGGGAATGGATCTTCGTCAACATTTTAGGCCGGTTTTCAGTGGAATCGAAAAGGAAATCATAAGTGATTGTAAACTTTCACATTTGGCCTATGGGTTGGTGTTGATGAACGCCGATACCGAACTTTCGATTGTAGGTAATTTTCAGGTTAGTGTATTAGCGCAATATTTAAGAAGTCAGTAATACCATTACAAATCGATTCGAAGACTTATAGGACAAATGATCCCAACCGTAGTAGTGTCACGTTAGAATCCTCGAAGGCGATGATTGGTTTTGTTTTTTCAAGATTCTTTAAATAGCTGAGAAAGTCGGCATCCCATTGTCTTCGGTAATCCAATGGGTTCAGTTGTTGGCCTGAATTTGGCACATAAACGTTGACCAAATAGAAATTTTCGAATTTCGCATATTGGATTCGGCCCTCAACATCATGGTCCAAAACACCCATATCATCGATTATGTTCAGGGGCTATGCTCTGGTCAACAAGGCCGTTCCGGAATATCCTTTTTTAGCTATGGAATTACTATAAATTTGATGCCCAGTCAGCGGAGATAAAGCATTTGATACTTCTTCGTCCTGCGCTTTGGTCTCTTGAAGTCAAAGAATCAGTACCTATTTTGCCGATGGATTCAAAAAAATCGTTCTTAACGACAGCCCTGATACCGTTGACATTCCACGAAATAAACTTCATCATATTAATTTTAGCAAACAAAGCCATATAAAAAACCCCGACGAAAGATATGCAAGTCGGAGCTGTTCAAAAAATGTCTAGATGGGTTTTAATCGAAGTCAAGCGTATGCGGGATAAAATTGCACTTTAAGCTTATTGACAACATTAAACACTCCAGGAGCCCTAAAGGCTGCCCTTTCCGCTTCTTCTTTCTCCTTGATGGAATGTACCTTTCCACTAAGGGTTACCGTATGACCATCTGTTGTGACAGTAATACCTTTTGCATGGATTCGTGCGGAAAGTTTAAAAGCTTGCCAACTGTGAGACAATGGAATCGAAATATACATGTGGGAATTGCCTTTGTCGGCTTTACACAAAATAATGCCAAAAGGAAGATTTTGGACGTGGACGGTTCATTGGTCTATCTTCCCAATCGTACCAACCTATATTTGGACCCGCCGGAATCCGTAGTAGAAAGCATTAGACAAATGATAGTCAAAAGAAAGAAACGATAACCCTGACGGGATTGGGACGGTTTGCGAATTTCAGAATTGGATACCTACCTCGGTTCAGTAATTGGTTGCTCTCGTTTACCGGTAATAAAATCAAAAGTGAAATCACGATGATCGGCGGTCAAAAAGTAGAGGAAAAGATCAAAGTCCAAAAGATACCTGATAAAGTACTCGCAGCGTCTGAAATACGGGTTTAGAACTTTTCTTGTGGCATTAAAGTCCGACCACATTAAAACGGAGTAGGGGCACTTTAATGTCCTTGACCATTTTTCTGACCATACCACTTTGAATGTATTTTTGATAAAAAGTATTTTTCTTTCGCTCTAACATGGCGAGTAGGTCAGCGTCTGAATCTTCCAAATACCAGACCAATTCTTCAAAAATTGTATCTCAAAAATTAAGTCGAAATCCAGTTTTTTGTAATCAATTTTATCATTTATAATTTCCTTGAACCATTCCATTTTTTCTTTGCCCGCATATTCCTTTTGTGTGGTAATATGTACCACACTGACTTGGGCATCGAATTTTTTGGCGATTTTGACCAGTCTTCGAAGCGCAAAAATATCGGCCCGTTCAAAATCGGTAGCATAGGCCACTTTTTTGAAATGAGTGCCTTTAACGGTTTTCGGTACGGCCAAGACGGAGCAGGGGGCTTTTTGAATTAGGGCCTTTGCCGTGGTGCTACCTAGGAGAAATTCCTTTACTTGGCTGGCCCCTTTTCGTCCGACAACGATCATATCTGCATCGTTTTAATGGCTTTTTCCAAGATACCGTTCCAAACGGAACCATCCTCGTCCACCACAAAACTAATGTTGGCAGCTTCCCAACTAGCACTTAGATGTTTTGAAAATACGCCTTCAGTTGTGCACGATTCTCACAAAAAGATTTTGCTCCTTGTTCATATAGCTTACGGATACGGGGCTTGCCAAAGAAATCGGAATGTCGAAAACGTGACGATCAATTTCATATTGAATTTTTGGGTCAATAGGTGTGCGGATTTTAAGGCGGCTATCGAATTTTGCGAGTAATCCGTGGCATAAAGAATCGTTTTCATCATCCTAAGCATTAAAGTTGATGTTGTAAATCTATATAAAGAGGATATAAGTAAAAATAACCTTGGTCATACAACTGGTGACATAGACATGATTTTGGTCATTTTTATTGACAGACCACTACTTTACATTTATATCGTGATATTCTGAAATAGGCAGCTCATGATCGATAAAAAGCATAATCAGGAACTTGATTTTTTAAAGGACGGCCCATGGGACGAACTCTATGTGCTGACCGGGCATTGGATATCCGATCTTGAATTTTATAGGGACGACCTACGTTTTTTGCACCATCTGATTGATAAATATTTGATGTGGATAAGCAAATCAGAAAATTTGGATATGGTAAATAAGTTAAAAAATGGATTGTTCGACCTTGGTGTAAATGTCAGGGATTTGTTAGAAAAAATTGGGAAACATCGTATACAGCTGGGTCAGATTGTAGAAAATTTCAATAAGGCCGATGCCAGTATTATACGCACGGAGCATGAACATTTAGAGGAAGAAATAACCTTGTTCGTAAAATCGTTCCGAAACAACCGCAAAGAGGTTTTTACCATTACCGAGTACGTTATCGATAGCGAGAAACTCGCCACTGTTATGGATGCTTTAAAACTATAGTTATGGAAAGTTTAGGAACCGTACTGTCGGAAATTGTACAAGTGACAACTATCATTGAAACGGAGCATCGGGAGCTTTATAAGTTCTTGGATGAGGACCCAATGACCCTGACTGCGGCCAAAAAGTCATTTGGATCTTGAAACGATGCAGAACTATTTACAAAGTTTAAAAGAACTGTTGAATACCTATTTAAAAACCCATAGTACGTAAGGAGATGAAAAGTCTGAAGAATATAGTATTGTTTACCATGTCTCTTATAGGAGTACTTTTTCTAGGTGCATTGTGGTATATGAATACCTATTCTATGGACGAGGCAAAAGCATTTGAGGTGCATTCCCCTAATCTCGAAAAAAAACTGTTGGTCGCCACCCAAGGCAGTGACTTCAAGAATTCAGTTACGGCCGGTATAGTGGAATACTATGAACAGGATTCCATTTACATCAAGGTAATCGATGTTTCCGATCTGGGGGATATAGACCCAAAAAATTTCGATGCCTTATTGATTATCCACACTTGGGAAAATCGGAAACCGCCTACATCGGTACAAACCTTTACCGACAAAAACCAAAATACCAAGAATAAAACGGTAATGCTGACCACCTCCGGTGAGGGAAGTTACAAAATGGGCGATGTGGACGCGATAACCGGCGAGTCTATCGTGGCCGATGCACCGCTTATTGTAGATAAAATAATCAACAAGCTAAAACCTTTGCTCGAAAAATAAAAGCTTTTATGCTCACATTTAAGAATTACAATATCGCCGATTGGTTTTCGTTCTATCGCATCGCAATGGTGCCCGTGCTGTTGGCCCTCATCCTAATGGAGGAACGACTAATATTCACATGGTTCCTTCTGGCAAGTTATAGCACGGATGCCATTGACGGCTTTTTGGCTCGAAAGCTAAAAATCTCCAGTCCTAGGGGCGCGCAACTCGATTCCATAGGCGACCAGCTTACTTTCGTAATGGGTCTTATCGGACTTTGGGCGTTTGAAAATGCGTTCATTCGCCAAAATTTACTGATTATCGCGGTGGCCTTCACGCCCTACATTCTGCAAATGTTGATCGCGTTTATGAAATACGGCAAGGCAACTGCCTTTCATACGTATTTGGCAAAATCTTCCGCTGTCGTACAAGGCACATTTATTTTATGGACGCTGTTCTTCGGTCCTATTTATTGGCTGTTCTATATGATGATGGTCATCGGCATATTGGAAACCATAGAGGAGATTACCCTGATATTTATGTACGATGACTGGGTGGAAGATGTAAAGGGCATCTATTGGGCGCTGAAAGACGGGCGGAGGTTAAAAGGAAGTACCGCCGATACCCCAACCGATACCACTACTTAAAAGTTCAATCAGCGAACTTTTAGAATATATTACGTAAGGGAAAGTAAAATTTAAGCCTATAAACTGGAAATTTCCCCGAATATGGAAGGAAGGCAATACCGTAGTAACCAGAATGTTCTTATATGGGGGGCATGCACAACATGTATTTCGAAAATATAGACCCCATACAGCATATTCTTCAGACCAAGGAAGAGGACAGCCCGGCCAAAGTTTGGAAGCATAAAATTTCAATAGCTAAAATTGATAATGGTCTTAACGAATATTAAAGATGAAATCATAGTTTACGGCGGAATTTTGAGCAGGATAATTGTTTGCCGGGCCAAATCATTTTACAACTACAGACAAAAAAGATGTCTAAAAATAGCAAAGGAAAACGTACTATGAACATAATGGTGTTTGGCCTTCCCGGTTCCGGTAAGAGTTATTTTGCCGAAAGACTGGCGGAAAAAATCGACGCCGAATATGTGAGCAGCGACCGCTTGCGAAAAGAGCTATTTCCAAGTCGAACGTATTCTGACCATGAAAAGGCCGCAGTTTATGATACTATGCTGAAAAAATTGGAAGAGACAAATACCAAAAAAGAGAACTTGGTGTTTGATGCCACCTTTTATAAAAAAGAAACACGGGAACTGTTTATAAAGAAAGCAAAGAATAACAGCCGTTTTATCGAGGTGTGGGCAGATGAACCGGTTATCAAAGCCCGTCTAAAAGAGAGCAGACCCTACAGCGATGCCGATTTTGAAGTCCATAAGCTGATAAAGCAGGAATGGGAACCTTTGGAGCGGCCCCATTTAAGGCTGGAATCCAGAAACGATAATATCGATGTCATGCTGCAAAAGGCTATGGAATATCTTAAAAATGAAAAGAAATCAAATTGATAAATTGCTTTCCAGAGGGATATTACCTGAAAAATCACTTCAACGGGATTTGGTCGAAACCCATATCTCGTGGGTAGTACTTTGCGACCGATTCGTTTATAAAATCAAAAAGCCGATCAAGTATTCTTTTCTTGATTTCTCCACTTTGGAACTTCGTAAACATTTTTGTCAGAAGGAACTGGACTTAAACAAACGCTTTTCCAAAAACATCTACCTTGAAGTACTGCCGATATTTCAAGTACGGGGAAGTTATACCGTGGGCGGGAATGAGGGAATACTAATCGATTACGCCCTAAAAATGCGCAAACTCGATCCCGAAAAACAAATGGACGTGTTGCTATCAGAGGATAAGGTGAGCGTATCCGACATCAAAAATCTTGCGGAAAGCATCGCCGGTTTTCACAAGAGCACAGAAGTTATTTATAAGAAAAACGTGTGGGACGTAAAGGAAAAATTCAACGCCCTTAATGAGGAAAAAGAATTTCTTTCCGAGCCTATTGGCTTGCAAAGCCAGCGTTTTATCGACCATGCCATACAATTTTCCAACACATTTCTAAACAAGAATAGCGCACTATTGGAAACAAGGTTGAATGCCGGTTTCTTTAGGGATTGCCACGGCGACTTGCACACTCGAAACATTTTTTTATTGCCCGAACCACAGCCCTTCGATTGTATCGAATTCAATGACGATTACCGACAGATCGATGTCTTGAACGAGGTCGCCTTTCTCTGCATGGACTTGGATGCCGCGGGGAGAAATGATCTTTCGGAAATATTCATTGCGCATTACAACCACCTTTTTCCGGCAATGCGCAACGAAGCGGAGCGCAGACTTTTTACCTATTACAAAAGTTACCGTGCCAATGTTCGGGCCAAGGTCAATAGTCTACGCGCTCAGAGCTCAACAGATTCTATTGCAAAAACGAAAGCCTTGGCCGAGGCGGGTAAATACTTGTTGTTGATGGAAAACTATATCAAATCTCTGGATGATTTTTAAAAGTGTTCGAATATGACTTTTGTCATTTCGGCAGAACCCATGTGCACCTACTTTTACGAAAAATAATATCATCATGAAGATAAATATGGGAAACACAGATCGCATTATCAGAACGATATTTCGAGCTTCTGGAGGCACCCACTAAAGAATTTTAGACTTTTGAAGACTCGGCGCATATTCCAATTATGGAGGAACCCAATAAAGTGCAACGAATTATGCAGGAGGATGTATTGAAAAAAGAAAACATAAAGGATATAAAGTAGCTATTTTCTTTGGGTCATAAATCTATTAAATGAAGTTTATAGTTAGCTACGACTATACTTTACTCTCGACTTTTGTTTTTCTCCTCTTTTTTCTCCTGTTTTTCCAACTTCCTAAAATAACCCCGGGTCAAAAAATTATGTTTTAGGGCCTCCATATTTTCATTAAAACGCTCGGTGCCCTGTTCAATGCTTTGCATGGTTCTGTCCAATTGATTGACCAAAACAGAATCTTTTGACAGGTAATTTATAGCACCGTCCCCATCTTTTATTCCTCGGATAATCGTATTCAAGTCTTGGATCGTTTTTTCGATTTTTAGGGATGAGGTTTCCAGATTTTGAACGATATTTTTCATCCTTCCCCCAGAAATGGTATCACTAAGTAAAACTCCGGCAGCACTTTCCTCAAAATCGATGTTATTTACCATTTTGTTCAACTGGGCCATAGTAGCATTGGCACGGTTACTTGCGTACTTGAGGTTTGCAATGGTTTCTTGAAAGTCGTTCGCTATGGTCGTGTCGTTTAGCAATCTGCCCAAAGTACCTTTGCCTTTGATTACTGATTGGGTAATCTTCAACAGGTCGGCGGTCAACAGAGCCGCATTTTCGTTGGTGGTATTCAAGGTATTCATCATGTCTTGGGTGGCTACTTTGCTATACGATTGTAGCTCGTCTCCAGGAACGATCAATGTGGCTTCGCCCTTCCCGGGTACGATGTTGATCAACATACTACCAACCAATCCATCGGACCCGATAGTGGCAATGGCATCTTTTCGGATATGCTCCTGCATTTTTTCCTCGATGATCATGTGTACCCTGATCGTCGTATCATTGACCATTTCGATTTTGTTGACAGTGCCCACGTTAATGCCCGAAAAACGAACGTTGTTGCCGTTTTGGAGTCCGCTTGCGTTTTTAAAGGTCGCGGTAATATCAAAGGTCTTCCCGAACATATTCTGCCGGTTACCTATAAGATAGGTTGCCAGAAGCAGCAGTATGGTACCTATGATTACAAAAATGCCCAATCTTAAATTTTCTAATGTTGTTTTTGCCATGATATTACTTTTTAAAGAACGCCTCTACTTTTGGGTCTGTGGATGCCGATAATTCAGCATAGGTGCCTTCGGCGTAGTTGATGCCATCCACCAGAAGAATCATCCGTTCCGAGATTACCCTCGCACAATCCACATCGTGGGTAATGATCAAGGAAGATGTATTGTATTTTATTTGAATACTTCGCATCAATTCTATGATTTCCTTGGCAGTAATAGGGTCGAGCCCGCTAGTTGGTTCATCGTACAAAATGATTTTAGGTTTCAATATGAGCGTACGGGCCAAGGCGATCCGTCTTTGCATACCTCCTGAAAGCTCTGCTGGCATTAAATCCAAGGTATGGCCGAGGCCTACATTTTCCAAAGCTTCCATTACCAGGGTAGTGGTATCCGATACCGCACCTAATTTCTCTTTGTGCCTCCGCATCGGAAATTCAATATTTTCCCGAACCGTCATGGAATCGTACAGGGCACTACCTTGAAAAAGAAATCCGATATCGGACCGTAATTCATCCAAGGTCTGTCTGTTCAAGGTCGCTATTTCCTTTCCCATCACTTCGATATACCCACTATCCGGAGCCATAAGGCCCACGAGGCACTTGATCATGACCGACTTACCGGAACCTGATCTGCCCATGACCACTAGATTTTCCCCTTCATGAAGTTCCATATGGAATCCGTTCAAAACATGGTTGTCGCCAAAACTTTTGCGAACGTCACGAATGCGTATGACCGTCTTTCTTTCTTCTGTAGTATCAGATTCGGATTCAGCGTTCTTGTTCTTATATGTAATCCGTTCGTCTGTCATAGTTCATAAAAAATATCGGAAACAAAAACGGCTATGAAATCCACTACAAATACCAATAGCGAGGCCATGACCACAGCGGAATTTGCCGCTACGCCGACCCCTGCTGTTCCTTTTTTACTATAATAGCCCTTATAGCAGCCAACCAAACCGATGACGAATCCGAAAAAGAAAGATTTAATGGTAGCCGGTATAATATCCCCAAAACCAAGGGCATCAAAAACAATATTAAAATAGAGTTGAAAAGACACATCCCCTTTCAAATTCTCCACCAATGCCGAACCGTATAGGGCAATCAAATCGCCAAAGACCACCAGCAACGGAAGCATCAATGTCGTGGCAAGAATACGGGTCACGACCAAATATTTAAAGGGATTGGTACCCGAAACCTCCATAGCGTCGATTTGTTCGGTCACACGCATAGAGCCTAGTTCGGCACCTATTCCAGAGGCAATGCGGCCGGCGCATATAAGTGCGGTAATCACAGGGCCAATTTCCCTAACTATGGAAATACCGGTCATATTGGGCATCCAAGAGACCGCACCGAATTGGATAAGGGTAGGCCTTGATTGTAAGGTCATGACCAGACCTATAATAAACCCCGTTACCCCCACCAAGACCAACGAACGGTTGCCCATTTGGTAACATTGTCGCAGTAACTCGCGAAATTCGAAGGGCGGGGTAAAAACCTCTTTGAAAAACCGACCTGCGAAATAGGACAGCTCCCCGATCTGGACAAAAAATTGCTTGATGCGGTCTACTAATTTCATTTTACCATTTGCGTAACAGACATTTCGGACATGTTCAAATATAGATTGGACAGGCTTTTCAAACAATGACCAATATCATACGCATCTTATGAGAATTATCATTTTTTAGCGGTTACGTTATCTGCTACTTTTAGTTTTCAGGACAATCGATAATATATACTATGCAAGACAAGGCAAAAAAGAAAGTACATCCATTTTATCTAAGCGAGTAACGCACTTTTCTCGATGGCCCCCGTAATCGGTTCAAAGAACTTTGGTTTACTTTTAAGGTACAGCACCATTTTATCATAGCCTTCCGAAAACTTCACTTAAAAGGGCCCTGTGTCACGGTTTTTAGGTCGGCAAGATTTGATGAGGATAATGCCTACTACAAACGAGCGAAGGAAGTGGGCAGTTCGTTTCCAAAATAGTCATTCTTCATCAACAAAAACTATTGCATCACAATTTTCATCTTCGACAAACGATTGAATTCCTTTATGTATTCGCATATTGTCAAGTAAATGGAAACTGCATTGTAAACCCTTGAAAACGGAATCTAGAAGTGCCTTGTTCCTTTCCGGTGTGGCCTCCAAGTACCGCTCTTTTTTACTATGTAAAATTTTGATTTCTGAATTGTGCGATTTCGTGATTACCAACATGTATTTCAGTCTTTCCTGATCAAATGCTGTTTCATAATCCGTTGGAAAATCGATTTTGTTACGGCCTACAATCCTGTGGCCTCCAGGAATTGCCAAAATAGGACACTCTGTAAGGTACTCCATCACAATAAGGGTATTTGACCCAAATAGGGTTTCCTCTTCATCGGAGGCGCATTTAGTGCCCATGATCAGTAAGTCGACATGTTTTCTGTTCATCACAGCAAGCAGTCCAATGTTTGGGTAAGCAATGGCCAACTCCACGAAACTTAGGCTTATTCTAATTTTGATATCTAAGGCTGCTTTTAATATGAAGGCAAAACAAAGGCAAGCAGTAGCCCAACAATAATAAGAATACCAAAACCTATTGCCAGTGCCGGGCGTATGGATTTATTGCCGAGTACGATGCCATAAATCATCTTCAGTAAATTATTACTTGTAGTGGCAATGATTATAGCACTAGTTATTACGGAATTTCCTATGTCCCATTTACTTTGAAATAAATTAATAATAAAGGGGTCGATATCGGTAACACCAACAACCAGGGACAAAACTTTTATTCCATTTTCGCCAAAGTTCTTGGTTACATAACCGGTTACTAATGCGAAAATGATGAATAGTGCGCCGAAGAGGAGGGCAGTTCTAAACTCAAGCGGATTGGTATAATTATTGGCAGAAACGATAATTTCTTTATCCGAATTCCTCGACTTTGAAAACCATTCAAAATAAATCGCGACGACGATGGACACCACAATAAGTATGACGAAGGAAGGCACTAATTTTAGGCCAATAGACCAATTGAAAAAAAAGGCCAATAGCAAAATACGGACATACATCATTGCCGTAGCCAGTAGAATGGCGGGCGCCACTTTTTGGGTTTCCCCTTGTTCCTTGCTCTTTCTTGCCAGAATAATCGTAGCTGCTGTACTACTATATAGCCCTCCTAAAATACCTGTCAACAGTATGCCCGACTTGGGAAACACGAACTTTTTCAGCAAGTAACTGAAATAAGAGATTCCGGAAACGGCAACTATGGCCATCCAAAATTTGTAGGGAGAAATATTGATTATAGTAGAGATGGGTTTATCTGGAAGCAAAGGTAGGATTACGCCAACAATGACAAGAAATTTTGCAAGGGAAACAAACTCTCCTTCATCGAATTTTCTTGTAAAATTTAAGAAAGATTCTTTTAACTCTGTAACCCATAGCACCGTAACAACAATCAGTATCACCAACCAAGAAGGTTGTTGGTATATCAATGGGGCCAAACAATAGGTTATTAGGGCAGTTACCAAAGAAGTAATACCGAACTTTTGGCTTGCCTTTATTTTTCCGTTATAGTATACCACAAGCAATGCAGTTATGGCGATTCCCCCGCCTGCAAAGAAAGCTAGGTTCTTTGGGGCTATCGAATAGAGGATATACCCAAAAATCCCTATCAGGGTAAATGTTCTGTCCGTACCAAACCTACTTTCAAACTGTTCATTCTTATGCTGGCTTCGTTGTTCTAAACCGATCAACAAGGAAAACACTGTGACCAATAGAAAATTCAGGAAGTCGAGCGGTATTTTATTCAGTATTTCTTTTAACATTCTTAAAATCGGCTAAAACACATTCAAAATAACAATCAATTTTAACTGGCTTTATAACAGTGGATTTACAATTCATTAAATTTCATTCTTTTATAAGCGCAGTAGCTCCATAGTAGGCAGCCCCCAGAAGCGCAGTTTTTTCATTTAGGATTACCTTAACCGGTACCATTTGCAGTAAAGAGTTCAAACGGCCGGATTGAACAAAATTCCCATAAAAGATTTCCCGGTTCATTCTTTTTATAATTTTTGGCAAAATCCCCCCGCCAATATAAACGCCACCTGTGGCCTTGAATTTTAGTGCTAGCTGCGCCGCTTCTATGGCAAGGAATCGAATAAAAAGTTCTAAGGTCTCCACACAAACCGAATCATTGTTTTCAAGAGCGGTTTCCGTAATAACTGCGGAAGGGTCATCTTTGGCCATTTTCCCCTTTAGCCATTGGGGTTCCTTTTCCCCACTAACTCGCCGCAGCAATAAGTAGATATCGTAAATCCCCGGGCCTGATATCAACCTTTCCCAGCTCACGTGCCCATATTTTTGTAGTAAATACTGCCAAATCTCGATATCCGAATCATTTCGGGGGCTAAAATCGCAATGACCGCCCTCGGTGGCGAACGGATGGTAATGCGAACCGTCCCAGAAAAGCCCGGCTTCGCCAAGACCTGTTCCGGGCGAAATCAGCGCCGCGTTTCCAGGTATATTTGGGCCGTATTTCAGCGTTTCAAAGTCTTTTTCCTGAAGTGCCGCCAATCCATATGCATTGGCTTCCATGTCATTGATTAGGGAAATGGATGGGATATGCAGTTCCTTGCTAATTTCTTCGCTATCGATGTCCCACGGAAAATTTGTGCCGTGTACCTTGCCCTGGGTTATGGGACCCGCTACACCAAGACAGACTCCATCTATGGAAGGCAAATCGCCATTCTGGAACTTATGGACGATTTCTACAAACGATTTATGTGTTTTAGTGGGGTAGGAATTCTCTTTTAACAGAATAAGTTCCCCATCTTTTATTTTAAAAAGAGCCAAATCTGTTTTGGTGCCACCGACATCCGCTGCTAAAACGACTCCTTTTTTATGTGGTTCAGAGGTATGTAAGAAAGCCAATGGGATCTGACCTTCATGGATGACCGGTAATGAAAAACTTTCAATTTTTTTCATGGTATGTTTCCTTTAGGCGACTGTAATAGTCTTGTCCAAATAAATGTCCTGAATCGTTTGAAGTAGCTTGACCCCATCATTTATAGGTCGTTGAAAGGCTTTTCTACCAGAAATTAATCCCATGCCTCCAGCTCTTTTATTGATTACGGCGGTACGGGCCGCGGCCGAAAAATCATCCTCTCCCGAAGCTCCCCCAGAATTGATGAGTCCCGCTCGGCCCATATAGCAATTTGCTACTTGATAGCGGGTAAGATCAATAGGATGTTCAGTCGTAAGTTTACTATATATTAGATTGCTGGTCTTACCAAAATTTTCAATAGCAAGGTAACCGCCGTTGTTAGTGGGTTGTTTTTGTTTTATGATATCGGCTTCCATAGTGACACCTAAATGGTTGGCCTGTCCGGTAAGATCTGCACTGAGGCTGTAATCTTTGTCCTTTTTGAAGGCATCATTTCTAAGATAACACCAAAGAATAGTGGCCATGCCCAGTTCGTGAGCGCGTTGAAAGATTTTGCTCGTTTCCTGTATCTGTCTATCCGATTCTGGGGATCCATAATAAATGGTCGCTCCAACAGCCACAGCACCCATATTCCAAGCTTGTTCTACTTGTGCGAAATAGATCTGGTCAAAACGGTTGGGATATGATAAGAGTTCATTGTGGTTCAGTTTGACTATAAAAGGAATTTTATGGGCATATTTTCTCGATACCGAACCCAATACGCCCAAGGTAGATGCTACGGCATTGCAGCCTCCTTCTATTGCCAGTTTTAAAATATTTTCAGAATCGAAATAATCGGGATTAGGTGCAAAACTGGCACCTGCAGAATGCTCCACACCCTGATCTACGGGTAGAATGGACAAGTACCCCGTCATCCCAAGCCTACCATGGTCAAAAATTTGCTGTAGACTTCCCAAAACCCTTGACGAACGATCAGAAATAGCACACACCCTATCTATAAAATCGCTTCCAGGCAAGTGTAGTTTTTCTTTGGGAATGGTATTGCATCTATGTTCCAAAAGGGAGCGGGCTTCTTCTTTTAATAACTTTTCAATATCCATATACTTATCTATTAAATTGATTTTACGGGAATGTTTTTTTGTCGTTTTATCCATTCATATAGTTTATCGGCATCATCCTTATTGCACAATTGTGTACCCTCATGCATAGTGGCCGCGGCACCACAGGCAACCCCATATTTTACCATATCGCTAAACGTTTTGCCTTGAAGTAGACTCACTATCATGCCCGCCACCATACTATCACCCGCCCCGATGGTGCTTTTTTGAAGTACGGTAGGTGTTGGAACATGTTCCATTTCGTACTTTGTGGCCAATAGTGCCCCTTTCGCCCCTAATGAAACAACTAAGGTCTCGCAATCATGTCCGTCCATAAACTTTTTGGCAATAGATTCGAGTTCCAAGGCCGAAATGGAATCGATTCCGCTTAATGTGCTTAGTTCGCCTAAGTTCGGCTTCATGATATAAATATTTGATTTCGAGGCCTGTATCAGAGCCTCTCCCGATGTATCTAAAACAAATCGTGCCTTTTTTGTTTGGGCAATTGCTGCCACTTGCGTATAAAAATCGTTGGGCATTCCGGGAGATAATTTTCCACTGGCCACTAGATAATCGCTTTCCTTAAGATATTGCTCCAACTGTTTCAGTATAGCTTCCCATTCCTCTTTTTCAACATGGGGGCCTGGCATTCCAAAACGATATTGTTGATTGTTGCTTGTGTCGGTAACTGCAAGGTTGTCACGGGTCCAACCTTTTATAGGCACTACCAACTGCTCAACACCTTCGTGGTCCAAAAGCTGTTTGAGATGATGCCCCGTGGGGCCTCCTGCCAAATACATACAAAGTGAATCACTGCCCAGTTTTTTTAGGGCACGGGAAACATTGATACCCCCGCCTCCCGGATTGTAGGTTGGTGCGGAACAGCGTAGTTTGGTATTTGGACTAATGCCCGCCACGGAAACACTCTTGTCAATTACGGGATTTACGGTAAGTGTAATTACTCTCATATGCATCGGAAAGGTTTTTTAATTGAGCTATTCTAAATGATAGTGTTGGGTTAAATTCAAATTATCGTCAAATTCATAAACATAAGGGGCTCCTGTGGGTACTTCTATTTTAGAAATCTTTGTTGGAGGAATATCTTCGATTTGTGCCTTAAGTGCCCGGATGGAATTTCCGTGCGCCGTGACCACTACAATTCTACCTTTTACCAGTTGAGGAGCTATACATTCAAAAAAATATTCTACGGCTCTTTTTCGGGTGTCTTTCAAAGATTCGCTAACAGGCAGAATGGCAGGGTCAAGCTGATTATATTTTGTATCGAATTTGGGATGTCGCCTATCATCTGTAGTTAGAACGGGTGGGGGAGTATCGTAACCTCGACGGATTTTCCAGAACATTTCTTCCCCAACTTCCTTCTTTACTTCGTCTTTGTTCCGACCTTGCCAAGCTCCATAATGTCTTTCGTTCAACCGCCAGCTATAGAGGCAATCGATATGCATCATGTCTGAAGTATCCAACATAATCCAATTGGTTCGTATGGCCCTTTTTAAATAGGAAGAGAAACAAATGTCAACCACTATTTTGTTTTTCCTTAGAAGTTCCCCGGCCTTTTTGGCTTCAGCTGTTCCTTCGGGGGCAAGGTCAACATCCGTCCAACCCGTAAAGATATTTTCTACGTTCCATAGACTTTTGCCATGTCGCACAAGTATCAGTTTCCCCATTTTTCATAAATTTATTAGCACAAAGGACGTATGTACCCCTGACATTAAAAATGATATAAATCATCCTTCCTTTGACTATGGGGTTTCACTAATGAGGCTTAAAAATTTTTGAGGAAAGAGGGGGAGCTTAAATAATTGTAGTCTTCATATTTTGATGTAAGATCTGTTATTCCTATACCCATTGCTAACCATTTACAAGTTTTTCCAATTCGATAAGGAAGGGCTGTTGACCGGGAACAATTTTTATCTGCGCCTCTGCGATGCTGAGCCAAGTCGCTTTATCGATTTCTGGAAACACTTTTTTATTACAGGATCTGGGTGGCCATTCCATTTCAAAAGTATTGCTTTTGATTTTCGAAGTATCGAAAGTTCCCCGTAGCGCCCCAGCATGTATGACTTTTCCGCTTTTTTGCTTTAGGAAAGTTAAGGGAATAAATCTGCCTTGTGCCTTTATTCCGGTTTCCTCTTGAGTTTCCCGTATGGCGGCTTGCAAGAGGTTCGCATGAGGTTCAATCTCCCTTTGGGAATGGACCAGGCACCCACCTCTTTTTTTACCCAATACGGTCCACCGGGATGCACCGATAATACTTCCATATTTTTGCGATAAAGCGATATAGTAGAATGCCTGCGCTGTTTTTGGGCATGGGTTTAAAAAGGTCGTTGCTATAATAATCTTCAATTACTGCTTTCCGCCATTCCAAAGCTTACCTTGCTTTCTTCGGCTTTGTTTATATTTTCGATACCTGAAATCAAAGCGTCGGGATTAAAGGAAGTCGAATTGATCCCAAGCTCGACCAAAAACTGGGCAAACACAGGATAATCGCTCGGGGCTAGCCCGCATAACCCTATTATTGAATGGGTCTTATGAGCCGAAGCGATGACCTATGAAATCATTTTTTTTACTCCAGGTTCCTTGTTATCGAATAGCACTCAGCAATTCGCAGTCTGTATCAACGCCCAAGGTCAATTGTTTCAGATCGTTGGAACCAATGGAAAATCCATCGAAGAACTTTGCAAACTCCTCTGCCAATTTTACATTGTTCGGTATCTCGGTCATCATGTAAAGTTCAAGGCCATTTTCGCCCCGTTTCAATCCGTTTTTCATCATTCAATGCAGGTTTACCACTTTTTCGGCTTCCTTCAGGGTACGGCAGAAGGGGATCATAATTTTTACGTTAGTGAAGCCTATATCTTCACGAACCATTTTCATGGCCATGCACTCCACTCAAAAGCTTCTTGATAGTTGGGATGATACTAACGGGATGCGCCCCTGAACCCGATTATAGGGTTGGATTCAACAGGTTAAAATTCCTTTTTATTCAGCATATTCCGAATAAAAATCTACCCTTAAATTGTTTTTTACTTCCACAACACCAGGAGAATTGAACGCTGCCCTTCGGGCATCTTCTTTTTCTTTAATGGAATGAACGGTGCCCGTCAACGTAATGGTATGCCCGTCAACCTGAATGCTTATTTTATTGGCATCAAGGTCTGCTGAGCGTTCAAAGGCTTTTGCAATCCTGTCATGTATTTCGACGGGTTTTATGGTCTGCTTTAATGCAATACTGTTCACAACGCCTTTTACGCCCGTTAAATCAAGTAATGCATTTCTTGCCGCTTCTTTTTGATACTCCCATTGAAGTTCGCCTGAAAGATAGACCCAACCCTCCTCAACTTTGATCATTACTGTGTCGTTAGGTATTGATGCGTTCCATCTCAAAGCATCCAAAGCCGCTTTGGCTATTTCCGCATCGGTCTTTTTATCGCGAATACCATATTGAACAACAATATCTTCGGCTACGGCCTTTACACCTTTAACGCTTTTTGCCGCTTTTTCAGCAGCCATTTTTTTCGCATAGTTGTCGACTACACCTGAAAGTGTTACGATGCCGTCCCTTACCGTAACACCTATTTGTGTTTCGTCGATACTAGGTTCCCAAGCCAACTCATCCTGTACATCCTGTTTAATTTCTGCATCTGTTTTCATGATATTCTAATTATGTTAACCATTAAATTAGTGGGCTAAATTTATACGGTTCAGTAAGAATCTAAAAAGGTGTAAATCAGCATTTACTTATCTTAGCAATAGATGTTCATATTTTTTCTTAATCCAACTCCTTTGAAATAGAAATATTTAATATCGGCCCTAGGCTACTAGACAATTTAGGGCCGATACCCAATAGAACCGAATTACCAGTTACTTCTGAACTATGTCTTATGCATACTCGGTATAGTATTGAACTTTCAGTTCATTTTTTACCTCGGTAACCCCGGGCGCGTTATAGGCGGCCCAACGGGCATCGTTCTTTTCTTTAATGGAACGTACGGTACCGGTGAGTTTTACCGTATGGCCAAAGACCTCTACCTTGATGTGGTTCGCATCGAAGTCGGCGGTACGTTCAAAAGCCTTGGTAATCCTGCTCTTGATGTCTGTTGGTACAATAGTAGATTTTAAGGTAATGTTATTGGCTACCCCGCGTACACCGGTTAAGTGCTGTAAAGCATTTTTGGCGGCATTTTTTTGGTATTCCCAAGTAAGTTCGCCGGTAAGGTATACCCAGCCATCTTCCACTTTAATCATTATCTTGTCGTCGGGTACCGTCATATTCCATTTTAGGGCATTAACTGCCGCTTTGGCGATATCCGTATCGTTTTTTCGGAACGAAGTACCATAAACGACTTCAATATCTTCGGCGACTGCTTTTACGCCATGTACACTTTTCGCCGCTTTTTCGGCGGCCATTTTTTTAGTATAGCTGTCTACAGAACCGGAAAGGGTCACGACCCCTTTATCGACCGTTACCCCAATTTTGCTCTCGTCGATTCCGGGTTGCCAGGCCAATTCATCCTGTACATCTTGTTTGATCTTTGAATCTGTTTTCATGATGTAATAATTTTACGTTGAACCATATTTTATAATACCGAAAATTACCCAGCTCTTAGAGCTTTTAAAATGATGTAGGTCAGTGGGCCATGAATTTAACACTAGAAATGAAAGAAAAGTTGGAAATACACAATATTCAGGAATGTGATTCCGCTGAAAAAACAATTTATGCAAGCATGGTATAGCATGTAATCATTATTCGACTTCTTTCAGAATAGTTTAAAAATCAATCTGCCGAACCATAAGCATTTTCATGGGAATGACCTACATCATTTTATCTGTGTATTTCAATGTTCACCTTTACATAAGAATTCATATCCTATTATCCGAATTGATGAGAAATACCATAAAATATGGAAAGCTATCTAAGGTGTTTGTTCTACAGGTTTCTGACACACTTGTAAATCTCATGGCATTAAAGGGAGGAGAATATGAATCCCTTAGTTTTGAAACCTGAGCCAATAGTGCAATTAGTAATAGGAATGGCAAGTACTTGTCTTGAAACAATTTTATGTACGAACATCATGGGAGAAATAGCGACATCGAACCGGGAAGTTATTTTATTTTATAATCCGAATTCAAACATCGCCAAGAAAACATTAGCCTATGCAAAGGCGGAAGGCTTTCCCATTCGGGATGTTGATATTTTTAAGACACCCTTTACCGGAACTCAACTGGAAGAAATTGCTAGTAGCCTTCAGATCCCTATTAGTGAATTGGCCAATCAAGATCACCCCGATTTTAAAGCACATTTTGGACATCCAGTTCTCTTGGATGATGACTGGATAAAAATTTTGCGGAAGAATCCACAATTGATTAAGGAACCCATTGCCATGCGGGGAAGCAAAACCATATTGGTCAAAACCCCAAGCGATATTATAAAATTATGAGCACGACCTTGAAGTATACGGAAATCAATATTCCCGTTCTAGACTTGCAATTAAAAAAACGATTATGAATCGCTGACCATCAAAAAGGATTGATACCATTTGCCCATGCCAATCCTGCATAATGTAAAAGTACCTACACTTTTGCTAGTCGGGGGCGATGATGCTGTTGTTGTTGAACTCAACAGGAAAGCATATATCCAACTAGGGAGTAGAAAAGAAATGAAAATCATTAAAGGTGCCACCCATTTATTTTCGGAACCTGGAAAGTTGGAAGAAATTGCCAGGTTATCGACGGATTGGTTTAACGGGTCATTAAATAAAAACAAAAATGAAACTCAAAGATAGAAATGAAGCCGGTAAGTTGCTTGCCCTTAAACTGGCAAAATATAAAAATGCCAAAGGCATAGTTTTGGCCGTTCCAAGAGGGGGTGTTCCTTTGGGATACATTGTATCAAAGGCACTAAAATTACCCCTAGAAATTATACTTTCCAAAAAAATAGGACATCCTATACACCAAGAATTTGCTATCGGAGCGGCAACTCTAAAAAGCCGCATTTTAAGTGATGCCGCTAGGGAGGTCTCTTCTGCATATATTGATAAAGAAACCATCAGAATCAGGCAATTGTTGCAAAAAAGGTATCGGGAATATTATGGGGGGGCGCAAGCCAACCCCACTCAAGGATAAAATCTTGATCGTTATCGATGACGGCATTGCAACGGGCAATACCATATTGTCTACAATACAGATGCTTTCAGACGAGAAGCCTAAAAAAATTGTGGTGGCGGTACCCGTTGCGCCTCCAATTGCTATACAAAAATTACAGGATTCTCCCTTTATTGATGAAATAGTTTGTCTGCTGACGCGGGCAAATTTCCAGGCCGTAGGTCAATTTTATGAGAATTTTGAACAGGTGGATGATAGGGAAGTCAAACGACTATTAAAGACAATGGAAGTGATAGTCCCTTAGGAATTAAATGCTACCTTAAGTTCATTTCTAATCTTGGTCACTCCAGTGGCGCGAAAAACAGCTCTCTGGGCATCCTCTTTTTCAGCTATGGAATGAACAGTGCCAGATAATTTTACTGTACTTCCTTCAGTGTCGACCTCGATGTTTTGGGCATCAATATCGGCAGCGCGATGAAAGGCTTCGATAATCCTGTTTTTTATATCGGAGGGCACTACTTTTTGTTCAATATCGATGTTATTCATTACTCCTTTTACGCCCATCATTTTTTCTACCACCCGTTTTGCGCCATCCTTTTGATAGGCCCATTCGACTTCACCCGATAGTTCTACCCAGCCATCCCGAACGGTAATGGCAATCTTTTCATAGGGTATTACGGTGTTCCATGCAAAACGACGCACAATTGCTTTCGCGACCTCTTTATCCGTTTCTTTGAACGCATCGCCATATTTGACTTCAATATCCCCAGCCATGGCTTTTACCCCTTTGACTCGTTTGACGGCTCTTTCGGCGGCTACCTTTTTGTAAAAATCATCTACAAAGCCAGTAAGCGTGACCACACCATTTTCGACAATGACCCCAATTTGGGTCTCATCGATTCTGGGTTCCCATGCTAGTTCCGCTAGTACATCAGTTTTTAGTTTTTGATCTGTTTTCATTCTTCTTAATTACTTTTTCCGATCCATTCTTGAATATTTGCCAGTCCTTTTTAACGGTGGTCTCAATACCTTCTCTCGTTTGCTTGGCAGAATTACCCAAATCTTTACTGGTCTCTTTCAGCGCATTGTACCTCTGAAATTTTTGTTGGACGCGAACCTAAGGAGGGGAAAGGGTTTATACACCAAGCATGGTCCGTGGCTGCAGTTATTCGTCTGTATACGAATTATGAACTCTTTGATTTTGACAAAGATTAGGCCATTTTTATCTTTACTAATATCCTGTGTTTTTCATCTATCAGAATTTAAGGTTTTCCTGGCTTCTTCATATTCGTCCTTTGAAATTTCGCCCCGGGCATATCGCTTTTTTAATATGTCTAATGGACTATCCTTTTGTGATTTTTGAAAGGGGATATTATAGGGTAAGATGAAAATCCAAACTAATAGTATTAGCCAAACAATCCACCAGATATAGTGCATTCCGCCGAAATGACCATCATAACCATGCATAATTCCTAATTTTTTTGGCAATAGCGTGGGGTAGGCTCCTAGTATCCATACTATTTTATAGTATACCTCGGTCACTATTGCTTACATCTTCATCTTGTTTTTACTCATCATTTTCATGCAAGACTGCATGCAGTCATTACTCATCATACCATTTTGATGCATCATTTGCATCATTTTGCCCATATTTGTACTATCGGCCATCATTTGATGCATCATGGAACGCATCATATTTTTATTTCCCATCATTTGCTCACGCATGTTTTTCATCATGATAGTGTCTTTCATCATCATCGGCATTCCTTCCCCGTGCATCATACTACGCATCATCTTGCGGTTGCCCTGCATCATTTTCATAGCATTTTCATTAGATTGCATTTCTCCCATGAATGCAGTCATATAATCCTTGTTGTCTTCTATAGCCTTAAAAATTGCATTTCTTGTTTCTTCATTTTGAAGTAAAGCGTTTACGTCGGGTTTTTGAGTACATCCATTTAAGATTGACAAACATGCTACTAAAAATACCATTCCTAGTTTTTTCATCTTCAAATACGTTAAGTTAAAATGTCCATTAAAAGTAGGTGATGATGAAGTCGCTTAAAATGACTTGGATCAGTTTCAATAAAATTTTTGATCTTGATTTCAGCTTGAACTCTTCTATCCTGTGCAGGCTGTCATTTCGCCAAAAGATTTTTAGGGATGTAGAATACTTGGGTCAATTCTAAACTTCGGAATTAACTTCTAGCATATCAGTATTTCCCTTAGGAGCAATAGTAAAGTCAATTAAATAGTATTGTGGTTTTTTACTTGATTAAATACAAAACATGTATTTGTAAAGGGAAGTGTTCCAGTACTTTCCTTTTTTGTTTTGACAATCTTGAATTCAATCTTCAAGAGATTCTTTACAAAAGAAACATAGAAAGCGGGTCATGTATTTATCAATTTTACCTTTCGATATCATTATTTTAACCAATTTTGAGTTTAATTTACCTTTTTGAGGTAATAGGATGGGCAATGAGAGAAGCTTTCTAGTTTTATAATGCGGTTTAATGACCGTTATAGGATGAAAGACCTAAGACCTGCCCAAAGGCGACAGGCAGGCGTATGCAAAATTCTTATAATTATTTTTTAGTTGATGGAAGTGGTGGAAGAACTAATTTATCAATTTCAAAGGTCTCATCGTAGCGTGGCATACCGCCGTTTTTCCAGAGTTCCTGGTCTTTCAATGAGTAAAACCATAAGGGTCGAACAAAGCTTTTGGTCCATTCTTCTGTTTCGGTAACCATTTTTTTAAGTCGTTCGGGATACTTCCCGCTCAAATTTTTCTTTTCGCCGAGATCCTTCGTGATGTTATATAGTCCCCATGGTTCATTGGCCATTCGTGTTATTTTCCAATCGCCTTGTCTTCCGCCGACATCATTATAACCTTCACGGTACCGCAAGGCATAGATCATACGATCTTTCAGCAAATCTTTGCCAGCTATCAAATCACCCATGATATCCTTGCCGTCCAGTATTTTGCCCTTGGGAGTGATTGTTTCTGCAAGATGAACGAAAGTGGGATAAAGATCAAGTGATGACACAGGAACATCGAACCGTTGTCCAGCCGATAACTTGTTAGGCCAATGAAAGAACATAGGCACCCGAAAACCACCTTCCCACGTATCACCTTTTGTCCCTTTTAGCGGATAATTGTCGGCTCCTTGATCGAAGTTTCCCCCATTATCGCTCAGGAAGACAATCAACGTATTATCGAATTGATCGGTATCCTTTAGCGTCTTTATGATTTCTCCTATTCCCCGGTCAACTGCATAAACCATAGCGGCATAGGTTCTTCTATCGGTATCCTTGATGTCGGCAAACTTTTGGAGGTCTTCGGCTTTTGCCTGTAGCGGGACATGCGGAGCATTGAAGGCCAAATAAATAAAGAAGGGTTTCTTTTCTACAGATGCGGATTTAATATTCCGGATAGCTTCCCTAGAAAAAGCATCGGTTAGGTATTCCGTTTCCTGAACAGGTTTGCCGTTGTGCTCCAGGGGATGCAAATAATCCCGAATTTCCTTGTTCCCTACCTTAAGTTGCTGTTGGTACTCTTCCCGATATTTTTCAGGGAAATAGTCGTGTCCCCCTCCGAGGAAACCATAAAAATCATCAAAGCCTCTCTGGTTGGGATGGTATTTGGGAGCTGCACCTACGTGCCACTTACCTATGGCACTCGTATAATACCCGGCCTCCTGTAGCACCTTGGCCATATAGGTTTCATCCAAGGGAACGCCCATATTATCCTTGTCTTCTTCGCTGCTATTGTGGAACAGGTTATAAGCTGTACCAATTGCTTGCGGATAACGTCCTGTCAATAATGCGGCCCGGCTTGGCCCACAGAAAGGATGGGCTACATAAGCCGAGGTGAAAATTGTCCCGCTATAGGCCAACTTGTCAATCTCTGGGGTCATAATATCTTTAGAACCGTTAAAGCCCACATCGGCATAGCCCAAATCGTCGCATAGAACGAACAGAATATTGGGGCGGGTTTCTTGTGCCCTGCTAAAAATGGTCAGGAGAAGTACGGCCGGGTAAAGAAGCATTCTTATTTTGAAGGGAATCATGATATTCATGGTTTTATGATGTATCGAAATTTTATTTATTAAAAGATACGGCCTTAATTTACTTGGGATAAGGGAGCAAGATTCCCCTTCCATCCTTTGTCGAATTGCTCCAAGAGTTTCGCAACAAGTTCGGGGTTTTCCTCCGCAATGTTTTCCGTTTCCGATGGATCGTTTTTATGGTCGTACAGTTCAAAAAAGATAGGTTTTGCCTGTGGGTCGGTATAATCTTTCCAGACGATAAAACGATAACTGTCCGTTCGCATGGAATAGCCCATAAGACGGTTTTCGAACAGGTCGCGATCCCATTTATCGCCTTGCTGTTTTTTTATGCGTTCTTCAACTTCCTCGATTAAAGGTCCGAAGGAAGTTTCGCGCATGCCTTTGGAAAGGGGATTGGCTGCCCATTCCCGTAATGCTGGAGTAGGAAACTGGCTAAAAACCGCCTTTTTCCATTCTTGGTCGGGGTCTGAGAGTAGGGGAGCGAAACTTTGTCCTTCGAGGTGTGCGGGCAGTGAAAGTCCGGCCAATTCACTTAAGGTTGGGTACATATCAACTAACTCGACCAGTGCATCCGTAGTTTTTCCTCGCATTTCCTTGGGCATGTCGGGAGTTGAAATAATCAAGGGAACCCTAGTGGCGATTTCGTAATTGGTCGCCTTGCCCCAAATACCCATATCGCCAAGGTGCCAACCGTGATCGCTCCACAGTATAATGATTGTATTGTCGCGAACCCCGGCTTCGTCCAAAGCGGCCAACATACGGCCAATTTGCGCGTCAGCATAACTGACGCAGGCCAAATAGGCATGTTTTAGGTCACGGGCCAGTTCTTTATCGATAGGACCTTTTTTGGGAATGTTCGCTCTGGCCCTCAATTCAAAGGAAGCATGCAGGCCCATGGCGGCACCATCTTTCGGGCCGTTTTCCTGTACGGCCAGTTTAATATTGTCTTCCTCATAGAGATCCCAGTATTTTTTTGGGGCTATCCAATCCAGATGCGGTTTTTTCATGCCCATCCCCAAAAAAAAGGGTTTATTCGGATTTTTTTCAAGCATATCCTTTAAGGTTGCGATCGCCAGATCGGTATTATGGCCATCTTCATAAGCGTTATCTGGAAAATCAGCAAACTCAAAAGCCGGGCCTTTTCCCAAGCCGTTTTGCAATGCATTTTCACCATACTTGGCCACCATGGCCGCACTGTTATCCTTTTGCATTTTCTGATTTTCGGGCAACTTAAACCCACCTGGTGTACTTGGTATCTGGGTTACACCAGTTGTATCCGCCTTTCTGCTCCAGGAAAGTTCACCATCACCAAACGCGCTGTTATGGTATATTTTACCGGTATATACGGTTTCATAGCCATTGGCCCAAAAGTGCTGGGGAAGGGTTACGATATCGGGATTTTTATCGCGAAAATAGGTGAAGTTCTCGATTACCTGAATAGTCTCGGGCCGTGCCCCGGTCATTAAGCTGGCCCTTGACGGACTGCAAATGGACTGTTGGCAATAGGCATTTTTGAATAACAGGCCATCAGCGGCAAGGCCATCGATATTGGGGGTGATGGCGATATCGGAACCATAGACGCCCAACTCGGGCCGAAGGTCGTCAATGGCAAGGAAGAGGATGTTGGGTTTTTTAGGATGTTCCTTTTGGACAGGTTCGGTTTTTGGCTTGCAACCGAATACAGAAATAGAAAAACAGAACAGAATAAATAGATGTCTCATAATAATACTTTCTAATGGGTTGAAGTAATCTCTCGTTTGCTTTATTTTTTAACAGGCCTAATGGCAATATCATCAATAAAAAATCGTGATGCTTTTTTTTCGGGTATGTCTTCCTTTCTCAGCTCGATTTTTAATTGGTCTATGGAACTTGAAGCGGACGATTTCGTGATTTTTTGCTCGATCGTTACCCATTTACGTCGTTCCAATCCTGTCAAATCAATAGGGATTTCCATTTTTGGATTTTCAAAAGACAGGTTTAATTTCGTGACAGCCCTTCCTTGGTCAAGCCAAACTTTCAAAGATAGCATATAGTCTCCCTTGGGGATGTTTACGGCCCCTTCTGGAGATAGGGCAACTACCTTATCGATTTCCAATTTTTCGTTTTTACCGAAACCGGCAAATTCAAGGCTATTTACCCCTGAAGCGTAATCGCCTTCAACAATGGAAAAATATTTCGCGGAAAGACTATCGATTTCCCAAAACTTCTGATAATCGTTCGGAACAGAGCTTTCGGGAACCATTTTCAGGGGCCGTGGATTTTCCTCGAATAAAATGGGTCCTTCGAAACCATAAAATTGCCGGGCCAACAAATTGTCCGTTGGTTTTTGCCAAACGCGCAGATATTCTATTTCAAAATCTACCGGTAGTTCTTCCTTATGGGGCATTCCCAACCAAAAGAAAATCTCGGAATCGAGCCAAATCTCCATGGGATTGTTGAGTACCCAATCGAGGCCGACATCGTCTTGCGTAAAATGGTGTATCAGCTTACCATCTATGTATAGGCTTAGATAATCCTCGCCCCAATCGGCACCATACACATGAAATTCGTCGGCCACACGGTAGGGTAGTTTTTCTACGTGCTGAAATACATTGGTAGGTCTTTCAGCCGGAGGGCTCCAATCATGGGCCGTAGACAATGAGCTTTTTTCATTGATTTTCTCGCCTTTTTTGGGGTTTCCCATTTGTTCATATACATCGAGCTCTTGTTCGTAGCCGATACCCCAAAAGGCACCGGTAATGGCTGCATTGCCCACTTTAGATTTTACTTCCATATAGCCGTTCAGAAACCGTTTTTTGGTAATGACGCCAGCAGTGGTCACCGGCATTGGCTTTTCTTTGTATTCCCCATATTTAGACGTGCCCATAGCACCATCGGTATAGGTGTCTTGAAGGAATTTATATTTAGGTTCCCAATTGGTTCTGAGTTTAAGCTTGCCGTCTTTTACACGTACGTTATGGGGAACAAATTGTGAAGGGGCCCGGCCTTGCCAGATGTAATAATCACCATTTTCCCCTTCAATAAACCATTTTTTTGAATCTAACTCCTTTCCCTCGAATTCATCGCTGACCTCTTCGTTCAAAACCCATCCGCCCTTATTTTCAGGGTCTGAAGCGGGATAGAATTTATCCGACTGACCCATACTGTTTTGGGTCAAAAAGAGTGTTATAACGCAAATTAAAATATGCTTCATGATAACTTTTTTTTAGGTGCTAAGACTAATTGAACTTCCTCTATGGTCAAGTTCTTGGTTTCTTTTAAATAGAAATAGAGAATGACCAAGCCTATGACCACTGTGATGGCGTAGAACAACAAAGTAGCACTTATGCCCATCGTCGCCAATTGCCAAGGGAAAAACTTCTGTACCAAATAACTAACGGTACTCGTTACCAATACGAAAAAGGGAATAGCGATCCCCCGATTTGAAATGGGAAATATCTCAGAAAACAGCACCCACATTACAGGGCCCACGGAAAAATGGAACGCCGCAATAAAACTCAAGATTCCAATTAAAATCAGAAGTCCGTTTATATTTGCAGCTTTTTGAAGCAGAAGTCCCGAATAGTCACGAGCATCGTTTTCACCGATGGTTTCTATTAGGGCTGTTTTAAAGGTAATATCACTTTCATACGAATTATCGACCAAGGTATTCAAGCGTTCCGAATTCGGAATTTCTGTCATTTCGGAAACCGCCTTTTTCGATATAGAATAGTTGGCGGTCTTAAATCCGTAGTAGCAAATACCTAAACTTAAAACTATCCAGACCATGCCCCAAATAATCATGGGCCTACGGCCGATTCTATCAACCAAAAGCAAACCTAGAACGGTAAAAACAATACTTACCAAACCTATGTAAATTGCTTGTGCAAAGGCGGCATCGGTACCTATACCCAATTGTTCGAAAATCGTAGGGGCATAAAACAATATAGCATTGATTCCGGTCGCCTGTTGCGCAATTGCGATGGTCATCGCAATTATCAGGGTCACGCGCATTGGTTTGCTGAAAATCTCTTTTAATTGTGCCAACATTGAACGGTCTTGATCGACGCTTTCAAGACTATGCTTCATTTCAGCGATTTGACCCGATACTTCGTTTTCCGGAATGACCTTTCGCAATGTGGCTTCCGCTTCTTCCGTTCTTCCCATAAAAACCAACCAAGCAGGACTCCTAGGAATGAAAAACAGTAAAATCAACCATATTAGGGCAAAAAGTACTTCTGTAGCCAACATCCATCGCCAAGTATACTCGTTGATACCGAGAGTCTCTACCCAAGAAGCCTGTGAATCTGCCAACCCTAGAATAAGGTAATTTATAAAATAGGCAGCAGACAGGCCGACCACGATATTGATCTGTGTCATCGACACCAGTTTGCCTCGCCATTTGGGCGGTGCGATTTCCCCAATGTACATAGAGGCCATTGAAATGGAGCTAAATGCCAACCCACCTAAAAAGCGGGCGGCAATCAAGGTCCAATATGACGGTGCAATGGCGGAGCAAATTGCGGAGACAAGATAAAAAGCCGCCGCTATGATCAATGCGGTTTTTCGGCCGAACTTGTTACAGGCATACCCCACGAAGAGTAACGCCAGTAAAACACCCATTGCGGGGGCACCCACCACCGAGCCCAATTCCAATTCGTTCAATGAAAAATCTCGAGTAATGAATTTTGTTGTACCGGATATAAGGGCGGCATCCAAACCAAAAACGAAACCACCCATGGCCACAATAGTCGCGTAAGTAAATGCATTTTTTTTGTGTGAATTCATGTGGTTTTATTTTTTGTAGGTGTATTCAAAAGAGTATTGCTTGTCGTTTTAATCCCAAATTATGGGCATAAAAACGGTCATTTCGCCTTGCCCTCGGTTGCTCCATGTGTAATAGGGTATTAATTGGGTGGCGAAGGTTTCTAATTTAGGTTTTCTTACTTCGTTGTACATGCTCTCTAATTTGTCTTTACGGATGAGCAAATCAGTTTCTATAGTGGTCACTCCACCGAATAATTCCGGTTTATGAACAGGTTTCAATTCTTTGGCACTTGAAATATAGGCATCAGTTATATTGGTTCCTTCCGGAAGGTCGGCCGATTCCAAAGTATATACAACAGGGCCTCTTTTGACTGCCACTTGATTGCGTACCTCTTCGATTCTCGGATGTCCTTCAATGAATTTAACTTCCATGGGCATCTCCAACGATATAACATCCCCGGCGGACCAATTGCGTTCGATTTTGGCAAAACTTCCGGCCACTACATTTTCAGCTGCTTGGCCATTGACTTTCAATAAACTTCCTTTCGCCCAAGCGGGAATTCGCAATAGCAGTTCAAAAGAATCTGCTTTACATTCTTCTATGGTTATTTGCACGGCACCATCCCATGGATAATTGCTCTTTTGGGATAGTTTGATCGTAGAACCATCCAGTAATGTGGTCTCTAATTTATTGCCGCCATAGAGATTCACTGCGATTCCGTTCTCGGTTTTGCTATACGCCCAAGCTGGGGATTTCGCAATGGTGCGAACCAAGTTTGGCGGACAACAAAAACAGTATAGATATGGTTGTCGTTCGGGGAATTCTACATTCATCTTATCGTAATCCAAGGCCCCATCGATTTTCCGTAAGGGATTGGAATAGTAATAGTCTTTTCCTTCGATGCCAATGCCTGAGATTCCGCTATTGTGTAGTACCAATTCCATAATATCGCCATGCCTTGATTCCCCGGTAAGTGTCAACATCCTATAATTGAACATGGCATTACAAATGTTCGCGCAAGTTTCATTATAGGCCGTCATATTGGGCATCATGTACGCATCAATAAAACCTTCCTCAATTTTATCCAAACGGGACGACCTTCCATAGTGGGTTTGACCAACAGCTCCGGTAACGTACATTTTTTTATGGGTCAGGTTGTTCCAGAGTCGGTCAAGGGCATCTATGAGTGCTTTCTCACCGGTTTCTGCATATACATCGGCGGCACCGGCATAGTAATAAAGTGCGAGCACGGCATGCCCAACGGCTTCCGTTTCTTCACGTAATGGAACCCGTTCTTGCACCATATCGCCAATGGGGTAACCTTCGGTGGTAACATCGTCAACTATATCAAAAGTGCCCCGAAGATCGATGAACTGTTCCGCCAATTCCAAATAGCGTTTATCATGTACGGTACGGTACAATTCTACCAAGCCCATGATCTGTGTTTGGTTGAAACCAAAACGTTTTAACATGTCCGTAATCGGAACAAAAAGTTGATATAAATAATCGGCATGTTTGACGGCAATATCCAAAAAATCGGTCTTGCCCGTCACCCGATAATGAATACAAGCGCTGGTCAATAAATGTCCACTATTGTACAATTCATGATACCTTCTGTTCGAAAACGGTTTGATACTTTCATCAATAATTGAGGGTGTTGACATGTAGCCATTGGTGCGCTGCGCTTTTGATATAATCGCAATAATTTCATCTAAATCGTTAAGGATCTTCTCATCTTTGTTGATGGCGTAGATGTACATGCTGGCTTCCATCCATTTGTAAAAGTCACCGTCGTGCCACCATTCGCCTTGGTGTTTTCCTTCTTTTAAACCTGCGGCGATCTTAAAATTATTCAAGCCATGACCGATATCCCCTTTTAGCAAATTGCCCATATAAGGCACCATCACCTTTTCTGCCTGTTTCCATTTATCGGCCCAAAAACCTTCGGTCCATTGGCAATCGCCCAAATCGATGCTTTTCAATTTTACATGCGGACTATTGGTAGTATTGATGATGCCGCGTGCATTGTTCTTGATCATAGGTATGCTATTTTAATCTTTGGATGTATTCTTTGGGCTATTTGGGTGCCAATAGGCATCCATACGCTCAATATCTTCTTTTTCGTATAGCTTTTTCAGCAGCCATCGCGGCCGTTCGAGCGTAGTTTCCCAAGCAAAAAGTTCTTTGTACATTTCTCGATATCGCTCAGGTTCGGAAGCCGACAAGTCGTTCAGTTCCTCTTCATCATCCGGAATATAGAAAAGTACTGCCGGACGGTCAGGAAAACGGATGATTTTCCAATCGTCCTTTCGCATGGAAGCCCGTGCATCGCGTTTCCAAAAGAGGGTTTCATGCGGGCGTTCTTTGTTTGCTTCAGTGATATACGGCAGCAAATCGACGCCATCTACATTGTTCAAGGTTTGGGGGTTTCCGCCCGCGGCAGCAAAAAATGTGGGCAAAAGATCAAAGGTGCTGATCGGAAAATTATAGGTGGTGCCTGGTTTCAGTTTTCCGGGCCATTTCATAATGAAAGGTACCCGAAGGCCCCCTTCCAAATAATTTGATTTTATACCGCTCAGAGGCAAGTTGTCGGAAGCATTTTTGTCGGAAGGACCACCGTTGTCATTGGTGAAAACCACGATTGTATTTTCCTCGATACCCAATTCCTTTAGTTTGTCCAATATCTTTCCTGCTGCCCGATCCAGGGCCAGGGTCATGGCCGCCACTATTTTACGATTTCCGGTCAGATTTGGAAACTTTTCCAGATCTTCGGGTTTGGCATCCATGGGAGTGTGCACCGCATTAAAGGATAGAAAGGCAAAGAACGGTTTTTTGGCTTCTGCATTTTGCTCCAAAAATATAACTGCCTCATCGGCCAGCGCATCGGTCAGATACTCTTTTGGCTCCTCAAAATTACCAAAACCACGCTCCATTTTGTTCATGGCATCATTCGGTTCTTCGGGATACTCAAAATAGCTTCGCGCCCCGCCGCGAAATCCGTAAAATTCATCAAAACCGCGTTTGGTGGGATGAAAACGATCCGCTCCGCCCAAGTGCCATTTGCCAAAGATGGCCGTGGTATACCCTTGCTTTTTAAGCTCATCTCCCATGGTAACCTCCTCTATAGGGAGCCCCATTTCTGCACCATCGACCGCCGATACCGCACTCATAAACCCGGGCACGTTGTTTTCTTCATAGCCGAATCGATATTGTGATTTTCCGGTAATGAGTCCCGCCCTTGAAGGGCCGCAGGTCGGATGGGTGACATAGGCCTGTTTAAATAGCACCCCTTGTTCAGACAATTTATCCAAATTGGGGGTCTTCATTACCGTACTGCCTTGAAATCCAAAATCGGCATAGCCGGCATCATCGGCGAATAGTAATATGATATTGGGTTTCGACTGGTTCGGCTCGGTACGTTTTTCTTGGGCGTGGCCATCAAAATGAAGACAAATAGCGAATAATAGTAGGATGAGCTTGTTCATATTAAACTATTTATAAGATCAAAAATATTCTAATTTCCCTGGGTGTTATTTGTAAAATTTATCCAGTTCTAGACTTAATTTACCCCATAACTGTAGATTAAACTCAGAATGGGATAAAATATGACAAATTAAATGTATTGATTATGTATACCCTTAATTCATGCTAAGGCTTACTTCAAAATGCCCACTTTTAACACTTCTATCTTTCATGGTAATACGGTAGCCATATCCCGGGATAGCGGTGCCGCCCTCTATTTTCTGCGTTACCGGACCTAAATTTGCCACTACTTCTGTGCCGCTTGAGAATCGGCTGCGTTGTATCTTAAAATCGGGACTTAGGTATTCATGGCTTTTCAATTCTGCAAAGAATGTTTCCTCGTGCACGGGACTCACCAGGTCCCTGGCCATCTTGATTATAGGTGCCATGCCCTCGAATTCATAGGGAGCGAAGAAAATGGTCGTTCCTCTACCAAAAAGCATACTTCGTAAGGCCTTGATCCTAAAATCGCCATTGGCCGTAACCTCGTTGTCAGGGTCTTGGATTTTTCCAAAATTCGCAATGGCTTCGTGGTACACCAAATTGAACAGGGGGGCAGGGTGCGAAAGTTCAGAAAGTGGATAACCCTCAATATACGTCATGCCCTCGAACATGTCGAAATATGGAATCCATTGCTCTTGGCCGTGTTCTGTGCCGTTGACCAAATTAAAGCTGTCGATGTATTTGGCCAATTCGATTCTGCCCTGTTTCCCATTTTCGCGGTATGCAGCAAAAGTGATGTCGGTAATGTCGGCTTCAAGACCGAGATAGGATATTTCTTTTCCAATGTTCTTTTCTGCCAAACCCTTTTGGAATTTAGGATCTACACGTGCCCAACGGCTTCCGGTATTCATTAGTTTGCCTTCGTCATCCCTTTGCATAAGGTCTTCTGTAAAATCAGGATCATTTTCGAGCATGGGCGAATAGGCATGGTATGAGGAGTAGAGATACCCGTACGATTTGGCCAAATCAACTGCCGCTTTCAGTTTTTCCGGTCCGCCCATGGCCTCGGTGATCGGCCAGTTGTGGGGAACGAAATTCGAAAAAGTGCCCCAAGCATGTATAAAGGCCTTGTCAACTTTCAGGTCGTCGTGAATGGTTTGGATACTATTTTTTAGTTCATCAAAATTAAACGCCATTCCAGGCATGTTTACATAGTGGGGATATCCGCCATAAATACCGAAGTAAATAGCTCCGGGTAGTTTATTGACATTCGGGTTTCTTTTTAGCTTTTCCTTAAGCGATACAAAATGCCCACGTTTGATAGCTTCTTTTTTATATTCCTTGGCCATATCGACATAATCGCCGCCAGGAATAAAATGGTAACTGATCTGTAATTTAGAATCGTCACCATCCAGTTTCCATACCGGATCTAAAAAAGCGACTCGTTGATAGGGTGACATCTTTCCTTGCTCGTTGAACAGATACTGCCCATTGTTATTGATGTTGTAGAACATTTCTGGGCGTGAGGCCTCGTCAACGATTCCCATAACCGCCGATTTTTTGTTGTACGTGCCCCACCAGGGCATGGTCAAGCCGGTACCGTTATTAAATAATGCTAGTGACCCAATCGACTTGTTATTATATGTGGCATCGTCCCATTTACAAAAGCGTCCTCCGTTCATGGGGAAGATGTAAGACGGACAAATAATGCCCTGTTTCTGGGGAATGACCGCCGCTCCCATGTCCTCGTCGGTCTTTAGGCTGAACTGTCTTGCAGGATAACGTAAATCTGAAAGTTTGTAATTTCCTGGTTGATGGTCGGTAATCTGAACATCCAACTTTGCGATGTTTGGATCAAGCCGCAATTCGGAAGCTACGACCACGCCCGATGCCACCGATCCATCTTCAAAGACGGGGTCTATGAACTTTATCGATATGGTATTTCCGTTTTTTTGTAGGACTTCGATTTTCTTGCTTTTAGACAGGTTAACGGTCTGTTTTTCGCCCTGGGTATCGGCAATGGTAAGTAGGCCGGCCGCATTTTCCCAAGGGTCGGAGTTCCATATTTGTCCAGACTTTTTTTCGGAAACCGTAAAACATCCACTTTTTTCGTCGATTGTGACTTTGAGAGTATCGTTTTCCAAAATTATCGGTTCAACAGGTGATTTTTCCAAATAATCATCCATTCTTGCAAAACCGTTAAGGGTGGTGAGGGAAAAAATGAACACTATTAAACCTGTAATCCGGATTTTTCTTCTCTTGTTTTTCATTTTTGATTCTCTTTAGGTACAATTTAGTAGGCTCGTTTGGAAGCTTTTTTCTAGGGAGACAACTAAATAATAGCGTATTATTTAAAATTACTTGATTGCTATATAAAAGCTTTTATTTCATTTTTTATTTTTAGGAAGTGCTTACCGAGGGCTTCGTAATTTTTGTCACTGATCAATTTCTTATTAAAAAGAGAACTGCCCATTCCTGCCCCGATTACTCCGGCCTCAAAAAATGATTTGATGTTTTCTTGGGAAACTCCACCGGTCGGCAACAACTTTATTTTGTTCAGCGGAGCGGACACATCTTTAATGAACTGAACTCCAAGCTGCGTCGCGGGAAATATTTTTACTGCCGAGGCGCCCAAAGACCAAGCTTTGTATATTTCGGTAGGGGAGTAGCCTCCCGGAAAAATGGGGATATTATTTTTTACGCAATGTTTAATTACCTCTTCATCGATAATGGGGGTAACGATAAATTGGACGCCTGAATCCAAAGCCGTTGTGAGGTCTTGTATGGTGCAAACCGTACCCGCTCCCACGTTCAATTCGGGAAAAATTTTTGCCAAGGTGGCAATCGTTTGGGTTACCTTTGGGGAATTCATGGTGATTTCAAGCGTGAAAAATCCGCTGCTCAAATAGGTGGGAACGATTTCTAAAACTTGTTCGGTCGAAAGGCCCCTTAAAATTCCTACTATAGGGTTTTGATGGAATTTCTCCCAGGAAAATAGTTGGTCAGGCATAGGTTTCTAATATTTTTCGTTGTCCGTTTAATAATGCGTTTTCTAATATTTCCGATTCGAAACATACCAAGCGCTTCTTAGGCAAAAAAGATTCCAATGCCAATTTATACAGTTCGTTGTTTGCACCCGTGGCGGCCAGATAGACAGTTTCACTTCTTTCTTTTAGGTCGGCCAACTCTGCACCTATCAATAACCCCGACAAAAAATAATAGTTCTGGAATTCAGAACGGTTATGAATCAAACTATTTGCACGAATGGAGAACAAAGAGGCCATTTGATGGTTCGCAATCCCTTTTTTGGCGCCTTCCAAGAACACTTCTTGAAAAGAGGAATCCCATTCGGTTGGATGCAACGAAGTCGCCAAAATACTATTCTTGCTTAGAATTTCAAAAAGCTCGCCGGTCATATAGGTGGTGAAACCTTCAAAACGCCGATCAGCAAAATATATATGTTTGCTGTGTGTGCCTGGTAATATTAGTATGCCCCGACTATGTTGCCCAAGTTGATCTGAAATGCCAACGGCCTGAACTTCTTCCCCACGCATAACATCGGCATCTGTTCTCACTCCCGACACAAGGATCATTTTAAGCTTTTCATCAAGTTGTATCGATTCACTTTTCAGTTCAGCCCCGGTAAAGGTGATGGGCATAGTAGCATAGGGCAGTTCTATCATTCCAATGGACGACGAAAGCATACCCGAGGCGAGGACAATGGTGTCCTGGTCCTTGGCGAAATCGAGTTTATCGATCTGCTCTTTTAAGTATGATGCAAAAAAATGGTCTTGTTCCAACCGGTGCTGCGCTTTGAATTCCTGAAAGCGTTTTTTGATTCCCATATCGGTCTTTACGTCCGAAAGCACCTGCAATGAACCAGTATCGACCAAGCGGAGCCTAAAATTGGAAGTGCCCCAATCACAACTTATAAAATGAGAGGGAGTGCTCATGCCGGGCTCAATGTTTTGGTTACTCTTTTTGTGACCAGATAATCGTCAAGTGCATATGTGGAGCAATCGAACCCGATCCCACTGTTTTTTACGCCACCGTGTGGAAGGTAAATATCATATTTTACCCCGTTTAATTGAACCTCACCAAACTCCAAATTCTCGGCGAAGAAGTTCAACGTGTCCTCATTTTTGGAGAATACATATGAGGCCAATCCGGCATTGGTATTATTGGCCAGACCGATAACTTCTTTTATTGTTTTAAAGGAAGAAATCAAGGCAACGGGGCCGAATATTTCGTGCTGAAGAATTTCCGCATTGTTATTGTTCAATCGAATGGCCGTAGGCTCAAAATAATAACCGGGTCCGTCGATAGGTTTCCCCCCATAAATCAACTTTCCACCTTGCTTCACGGCTTCCTTAACGATTCCGTGTACCTTGGTGACCGATGCGGCATTGGCAAGAGGACCCATATCGGGTTTGTTTTCACGACCGAAGCCGATTTTGGCGTTCTCAAACTTTTCTTTCATACCTGCCATGAACCGATCAATAACCGATTCGTGAATAAAAAAGCGGTTCGGAGCCACACAAATCTGTCCGGAATTTCCGATTTTTAAGGCTGCGCCTATGTTTACGGCAAGCTCCATATCGGCATCCTCACAAACGATGAAAGGTGCGTTGCCACCACACTCCATACTATACCGCTTTATGGAAGTTCGTGCACTTTGGGCAATGAGCTTTTGCGCGGTTTCGGTAGAACCGATCATGGTGATCAATCTCGGAATTGTACTCTCGCAAAGCGGAATACCCACTTCATGAAGGTCTCCGCACAACACCGTGACGACGCCTTTCGGAAAATTTATTTCCGCACAAAGCTCCCCGATGATATAGGCCGAAAGCGGCGAAAATTCGGAAGGTTTAATAATGATGCATGAGCCTGCGGCCAATGCGGGTCCCAATTTAAAGCCTAGATTCAACAAGGGAAAGTTGTAAGCTAAGAAAGCGACTGCCACCCCGAGAGGTTGCGAAACCATAAGATGTTCATGCGTACCTTCTTTATCTTCTATCGGAATGTCGTTTCTTTTCTGTATCTCCTCGGAATAATATTGCAACGAATTGGTTATACTGGTGAGGTCTTCTTCAGAGCCTTCCCAAGTTTTGCCCATTTCGTACATGATGCTTTCACGGAGCAAGTCGCTATTCTTGATAATCTTATTTCTAAGTTTATCTATCCAGTCTAAACGTTCGTGCAATGGTAGTTTTGACCAATGCTGAAACCCTTTTTGTGCGGATTGCAATGCCCTTTCGGTATCGTCATTACTCGCCCACGCAATGGTTGCCGTTGGTAATTCGTCGGCCGGACAGATGACCTCAAAGGTTTTTCCGTTTGAGGCTTCAACCAATTCTCCGTCGATATATAATTTCTTATGCCCGAATTTTAAAGGTGCTTTCATCAGTGTGTGTTTCTTTGTCCAAATATTTTTCTAATGCATCGATATCTACTTCAACTCCTAATCCTGGTCCTGAAGGCACATGAAGCAGGCCTTTTTTAACTATAATTTCGCTTTTGGTAACTTCATCGCGTAATGCGTTCTCAGTGCGATCCAGTTCCATTGTAGGCAAGTCGTTATACATCCGTCCAGGATTCTTGTCAAGATTGCCCACAAAATGTACTGCGGCACTAATGGCAATCCAAGTGCCCCAGGTATGGGGTACCACATCTTTATTATAGGCCTGAGCCAAAGTGGCGATCCCTTTCGCTTCGGTGAGGCCACCTGCGGCGCAGATATCGGGCTGGGCGATGTCTACGCACTCGTTTTCCAATAGACGTTTGAAGCCGAATTTTAGGTATTCGCATTCGCCGCCGGCAATGGGTATGCTTGTATTCTCACGAAGCCTTCGATATCCATCGTAATCTTCGGGTGAAACAGGTTCTTCGAACCACGAGATGTCATATTTTTCGACCTTCCGTGCAAGTTCTATGGCTTCCCTATAGCTATAGGCATGGTTGGAATCTATCATCAACCGCATGTCGGGGCCGATTGCCTTACGTATCGCGGCGACATATTTTATATCTTTATCAATGCCGAGACCTACCTTCATTTTAGTGGCCTTAAACCCTTGCGATTTGTAGAGCAATGCTTCCTCGACCAACAGTTCTTCGAGGTTGTCGACACGTGTAAAATACAGGCCGGTGGCATAAGGGGCAATAATTGGGTTTTTAATTCCGCCGAGCAATACCGAAACTGGCTGGTCGAGCAATTTTCCTTTTATGTCCCAAAGTGCCACATCAATGGCACTAATAGCAGCCTGAAACGAACCGCTACGAGCATAATCCAACGAGCGGCGGTACATTTCCTGCCATAGCACTTCATGTCCGAGGGCATCCTTACCCAGTAAAAAAGGCGTAAAAAATTCGATTCCCGCCTTGATAACACCAGCAGGACCATAGCCTTCACCCCAACCGTAGGTGCCATCGTCTAGCGTTATCTTTACGATACAAATTTTTCTGGTATCGTATTGCCATTGCGAGAAATAGAAGGGGGTATCTAGCTTATGGACAATTACATAAGGTTCAATTTTCGCTATTTTCATGTACTGAATTTTTTGGTTTTAAGGTTTGGCGAGTTGGGTTCGATTTGTTATTAAAAGGATGCGATGCATATCTTACAAAGGAAAGCGAATTTGGCTTGTTCTACCCAATACATTTTACCTTAGGCTTGCATTATTTTAACCCTTTTGAAATCGAAAGGGATATTTTAAGATCCAATAAAAAAGTAGATGAGAATTAGAACGAGACCACTGGACAGGGCCGTAATTGCGGAAAGCACGCTAAATGATTTGAGAAGCTTGCCTACCGGAAGATGGTGTACTTCTTTGAACAGCCAGAAAAAACTACTGTTAACATGAATTATGCCTAAAGATCCGGCACCGATAGCCGCAGCGGTGAATGCCGGGTCAAGGGTGCCGTTTGATACCAAGGGTGCTATAATCGATGAAGAGGTGATCAGGGACACGGTGATGGATCCGGTTACCGTTGTAAAAAGGAAACTAAGTAGAAACGGAATGACGATACCCATGGCCGCAAGATTACCGACATCTGAAAATAGGGAATTGACAATCTCAGTATCTTTGATAACTTGTCCGAAAGCACCACCAGTACCTGTAATTAGAATGACAATGGCACATTTCGCACCTGCCGACTGAAAATATCGGTTCAGGTCAGTAGAGAAATTTTTGGTACCGAGTAAGGGCAACGCAAATGCCACGCCTATCATCAAGGCCCAAACGGGATTCTTAATAAAACTGATTATAGGATTGTCTCCCGGGAATATAGTGCCGATCGACATTAGTAACAAAGGCACCAAAAGTGCCGCAAAGGGCAAAACCCTTTTGAATCCGGTTAATTTTTTCTTATCCGGAATTTCAGTTTCCGTTTCAGTAACCTCTGTGGTTCCCCAATTTTTTCTGTTCAGAAGAATCCAAAACAGGCCACCGGCAATTGCCGCTATGGCCACCAAAACGTTTAAAGGAATGATTTCACCGATATTGATTTCCAACAAGGCGGCCACGGCCAATGGACCTGGGGTTGGGGGTATCAGGGCATGCGCAACCGTCAAGCTCATTGCAAGGGAAAGACCCAAGACCAAAACTGAGTGCCCCGATTTTTTCGACAATACTAAAATAGTCGGTAGGAGGGTCAAATAAGCAACATCCATGAATACAGGAATACCGATTAAAAAGCCAATGACGGCCATGCTGAATGGTAAATATTTGGTTCCAAAAAGATTTATAATACTGTCCGCAATGACATCGGCACCACCTGTTTCCGCAAGAATTTCCCCAAGCAAGGTGCCGAAAAGAATGATCAGGCCTATCCATTTTAAAGTACCCCCGAATCCGCTTAAAAGGCTTTCCGTGACAGTATCAACCGATCCTCCGGTGGCAAGACCCAAAACAAGACCTGAAATAAGTAATGCCGGAATAGGATGCACCTTGAATACGGTAACTGCAACAATGAGCAGGATGATACAACCTAGTAAAATGAGAAGTCCGGTCATGGAAATAGGATATTATCTTGTCGCATCGTGCATAACTTGTGTTCTTCGACCCTTGAGCGTAATTTTCATGAACTGCGATAAATATAATGACTGAAGAAGCAATAATCTTCAAAACAATTCGGCGCAAATCTAATTGAAAAATAACAGGATTATTATATAGACATTACCAGTTCTCGGCACTATATTAACTATGTAATTTAATTGAGAAGAAACATAGTTGTATTAAAAAAGAAATGGTACTCAATAACAGGAAAGTTAATCCAATTCTACCTTTTTGTTATAAAGCTCCATGTATTCGGAAGGTGTAACATTCATAAGTGCCTTAAATTGGCGGTTGAAATTTGTAAGGGTATTAAAACCTGATTGATAACATACCGTAGCAATTTGCATATCGCCTTCGATCAATAGCTTGCAGGCATGTCTTATGCGAATTTCGTTGAGGTATTGTGTGAATGATTTGCGGGTGCGTTTTTTAAAGTAGCGACAGAAGGCATTGGGTGTCATATAGGCGATAGAGGAGACCTGTTCCAATTCGATTTTTTTATCGAAATTTTCGGTCAAATAAGAAATGACCCTTGCCATTCGGTCCTTTTCATTTTTATTGTAGGTAGTCGTAATCACTTCGGAACACAGGGACAAGTGGTTCTCACTTGCCGATAATATATCGAGAATCTTCAAGAGACCTGCAATGCGCGAAAGTCCTTGACTGCCCACCAAGCCTAAAATATGGTTGTGCACCAAATAGGTGACAGCTTTAGAAAATTTCAGGCCCCTGTTCGCTTGTTGAAATAGCAGTTGTAGTTTTTTGGCTTCTGGCAACTCCAAAAAATCTTTTCCCAAAAAGTTGCGTTCGAACTTGATTATGACAAGATCTACGGCCTCGTCTTCCAACTTATCCGCGTAATACTCGCGATGGTTTCTAAAAAGGTGGGGAACATCGCTTCCTATAATATAAAGTTCACCTGGACCGAAATTACCAATAGAGTTACCGACATATCGGGTGCCCGTACTTTTAATGAAATATATCAACTCCATTTCCTTGTGAAAATGCCAATCATGTTCTATACAAGGCATTCGATCTTGTCGTGCGAGAAACGAGTTTTCTGGTCTTTTTTCTGTTTGTTTATAGGTGAGTTTCATTGCCTTAAGGTTCTTACTATCCGTATAAAGATACATAATTACCCGAAACCAAGACGATTATTGGATTTATAGGTTAGTATAATGTAGGTGCTGGGGATGACAATGGTGATTTTGGAGCCTACTTCTTTTCTTAAGTCGGTCACCCAATCGACGATAATGGCAATGGATTTCCGTGGGTCAAAAAGTTCCTTGTCATCTTTGGTCTCAAATTCTGCGGGAGCTAAACGGAGCATTTTCCATCCTTCCTTTATACAGATTTTTGAATACTCTAACAGCTCTTCCTTGGTACGAAAACGAACAGAAGCAAAGCATTCAACGAAATCGCGCTGCTTTCCTCCCAACAATTCACAGACCGGAACGCCCAAGGCTTTTCCCATGATATCGTATAAGGCAATATCGATGGCCTAAATAGCCGCTGTCAAGACCTTGCCTCCTTCAAAATATTGCCCTCGTTAGAGTTCTTGCCAAATGGCTCCGATTTGACGGGCATCCCTACCGATCAAAAAGCTCTTAAAATGTTTGATAGTCGGGTGGTAGCGGTGGAAGGTTTCAAACTGACCTTTCTTAGGATTTAGTGACCCATATAACCCAATCCATTTCCTTTTCCTTTTTTACGGGGGGCAACCCTAGGGATTGTTTTCCGGAACCTGAAAGGGTCTTTATTTTTCCTTTTTGGAGTTCTCCGCCTTTTCTCGGGTTGTACCAGGAAACTTCATATTCACTATTGGAATCTCCCAAATCTAAAGTAGATTCTCCGCCATTTTTCAAAAATACTACATAGCTTTTTCCTGGTTTCGCCAATACATAATCACCTTCCGAGGAAATCAAAGAATCATCCGATTCCATTTCCCAAACTGGGATTTTGTTGTCGTTGAAAAAGTCTAAACAGATTTTTCCTTGGTCCCAAAATAAGTCTCGCGAACGAAAATCTTGACAGCTCAAATCGGAATGCGGATGTTTATAACCAAAATACCATTCTGTGCCCCAAGCACCCGCCATCATGGCACCCCAAAGTCCGTTTTTACGGGCGTTGTCGTGGGTCGGATTTTCTGTGTCGGTTATTAGGGCATGTTGGGCATCGCCCGGTTCGTCACAGGCTACCGCCCAAACTTTTCCCGCGGCCTTCGAATCGTTTAAAATGCGTAGTGTCTGGGAGTGCACCCTACTAAAGTCCTCTTTATTCGTTTGCAAGGAGGCACCCGTAAATTTGGTATTTGGTCCGTACAGCCCATCGAACCAATCCCCGTTATGAATTACGATATGATGGTTGTATGGGTCAATTTCCGAGAGATATTCCGCTAATCGGATTCGTTCGGGAACATCGATAGGGAAGGTCGGTGGTTTCTCGGTCCAATCTCCTGTCTCTTCGGCGAGATTCCAGTTCAAGGCGAGATGATGTCCGAAGCGAGCGATAAGTTCGCGGTAGTACAATTTGGTGTAAATACCTGTTCCCCCGTTGTCCAACAATCCTTGGTTTTCATGTTCCAAAGTCTTGAAATGCATAAACATGCCTAGTTTGTCCGCATGCTCAAAAAGCAACTCCCATTGATCGAGTTTTGAGGTGTCGAAACGGTCGTAGGTATCATAATCGACATAGGGGAACACATTCTGATCATCACCGGCAATGTTCATAGTTAAAAAAGAAAAGGCGTTCATTTCCTTGGAGGCCAGATAATTGATGGCTCCGACGATTTCCTTTCCTTTTCCGTTTTTCCAACTGGGGTCTCCTGCTGCCCAGTCCTGTAGATGTGGTTCCCAGGTTTTGACCAGATCGTCTTTATGGCCATCGTTTTGAAAAGTACCATCGAATTTATCGTAAGCCAAAAAGTTTTCAGGCGCGTCGGCACCACATTTTAAAAAATACTCTCCGTTCTGGAATTTCAAATACCTTTCGCCTACGTATTCGAGCATGCCTTTTCCTCGAAAGTCTCTCCCCGTTTTGTCCGTTTCGGCAATAATAAATTTTCCTGATGCACCATCCATATATTCCCCACTTTTCAATTTTGAGGATGTTCGTACAGAGGCCCACTTCCCTTTTTTGAAATCTACCTCATAGGTCCATTCGCCCGTTTCAGGAGGCGTAAAATGAACTTTCCAACTATGACCCTCTTCGGCACTGGTATTTCCGGCATCGCCATCGGCGGCAAAGTAACCGGGGACTACATATTTTTTATCAGTTCCCGAATGTGAAAAGGTAACGTTCAGTCGGTAATTCAAAAAAGGATTTTCTTCAGCTTGCTCAGAGGATTCGGGGCCTTCGAACTCCAAGGTAACTTTGTGCCATTTTTTGAGTTCGCCCTTAATTTCTTGGGCTACTGTGACATTCAGCAAGAATAGGAACAGGATAATAATGATATTTAATGACTTCGCCTTTTTCATTTTCTAAATTATTTAATTTGACTACCCTGGAATAGGGAGCTGTCTACTTCGAGGCCAGAAATTACAACACTTTTGTCAATTTTGCGCAGATAAAATGAATGGTAAATGGTTCATTTTGTATCAAAAATGGATAATTGCGTATTGAATCACCTTATGTTATGCCTGACCGTTGCCATAGGCTATGATTACAATACCGATAATCATACAGGTTAGTCCAGTATAGAGGATATTTCGTGCCTTCGGGGAAGCTCTTACCCACTCCGCTGTGATGATACCACTTACGATAGCTGTTGCCACCGATGCCGTATTGAAAATAGCATAGCCTACTGTATTCCCTGATGCCCCTAATTTAGAAGCAGCAAAGGCGAAAAGTGCGGATGCCGCATAATGGAATACCGCCATGATCAAAATCAGAATGAAGTTCTTACCTAATGAGGAAGTCTTAAAATCGCCCCATGCTTTCTTGGCGTTCAACTGCCAAAGAAAATACGCGGTCATCACGATTCCGCCACTAATAAAAATGGGGAACATCACGGCCACGGCGGTAATCCAATCGGCATTGCCATTTTGTTTAACGGCCTCGGCCAAATAAGGCCTGCCAACGGCATTGGCGTAACTGAAACCGGTGGCCAATAGTCCACCGATAACGGCTATCATTATGCCGGTCGTCATGGAACCTTTTTCGGAGGTCGTATTTTGCTCGGCATTCAGTTTTGCCTCGTCTTTTTCGCGCGTCAAACCTGCTTTTCCGTTGAGGATAACACCCAATAATACTACTAGAATACCTATTAGTACATAAGTCAGAACGTTGGTCGGGGGAAGGCCGTCAACAATAAAGGGCAATAATGACCCCACTAAAATAATCGTGCCGATAAAGATGGAAAAACCAAGGGAAAGACCGATATGGTTGATGGCCTTGCTCCACATCATCACACCGATTCCCCATAGGAAACTGGAAAGGCCCATTTTGATCCAAATATCGGTCGGCATGTTTCCGAAGATATCGCCAAAGCCTTGAATCAAAACCACGGAAGCGATAATGGGCACCACGAACATGGTCAATAGAAAAAATAGGCTCCAGGTATTTTCATATTTGAACCCTTTGGTAAATTTTTCGGGAAGGGCGTAGAGGCCCAACATCAATCCGGCGAAAATTGCCCATAATACTCCTTCGGTCATAATATTGTTTTTTGGTAGGTCATTGTAAAGGGCGTATACGCATCGGTCGATGCTCGGTAGCCTATAATTTGTAAGGCGCCAACTTCTCCCAATCAAATTCAACGCCAGTTCCGGGGATGTCGGGTGCTACGGCCCTGTGATTTTCAACGACCAATGGTCTTTTGGTATAGGTGTCAATGGGGAAACTATGTACCTCTAACCATCCTGCATTGGGTTGGGCCGAAATCAGGCTAACGTGCAGTTCTTGCATGCCGTGTGCACAGGCGGGAACCTTATGTTCATTTGCCAAACGGGCCGCTTTTAGCCAACCCGTGATTCCCCCACAGTTGGAGGCGTCCGGTTGTAGGAAGGAGAGTTTGGCCTGCTCCATGGCATATTCGAATTCGTGAACCGTATGCAGGTTCTCGCCCATGGCCAAGGGAAACCCTGTGGCTTCGGCTATTTCGGCAAAGCCTTTATAATTATCGGGAATAATCGGTTCTTCGAACCATGTGATGTCGTATTGCCGAAACCTTTCGATGGCCTTAATGGCCTTTTCGACGGTCATGGAATAATTGGCATCGACCATAAAGGTCACATCGGGACCGATGTATTCGCGCACCGCCTTGATGCGTTCGATGTCTTCATCCAGATTTTCGCGGCCTATTTTGATTTTTACCGCATTGAAACCCGCAGCCAAATACCCCTCCATATTCTTTAGAAGCTTGGGGATGGGAAATTGTAAATCAATTCCGCCACAGTAGGCCTTACAGGTCTTTCCAGTACCTCCGGCCATTTTCCAAAGGGGTTGCCCCGCTTTTTTACACTTGATGTCCCACAAAGCGATGTCGATTGTGGAAACGGCGAAAGAAACGATGCCACCCCTTCCAACATAATGCATATGCCATTCCATGAAATCATAAACTCCATCGACGTCGTTGCCATCCTTACCGATCAAAGCAGGGGCAATATCGTGGTCGACGATGGCTTTGATAGCGTGGCCGCCTTTGCCACCGGTATAGGTGTAACCCGTTCCCTCGCTGCCATCTTCTAGAAAAATGGTCGTGGTTACTAGCTCAAAATGGGTATGGTCGCCATGCTTGGCATCGTTCATTACTTCGGGTAATGGCACTCTGAACAGGGTACAGTTAATGGTTTTAATTTGTGCACTCATCTATGCTTTATGTCTAATGTAAAAAGTCTTTTTCTCCATGTATTGTTCGAATCCGTATTTGCCGTCTTCGCCACCACTTCCCGATAATTTATAGCCATTATGGAAGCCTTGATGCTGCTCGCCATGACCTCGGTTTACATAGATTTCGCCGTATTCCAGTTCATCATTGCATTTCATAATGGTATTCATATCATTGGTAAAAATCATAGCTGCCAAACCATATTCACAATCGTTGGCATAGCCTACGACTTCATCAAAAGTCTTGAATTTTAAGACCGGTAGAATGGGCCCGAAAGATTCTTCGTGAACAATCGTCATGTTTTGCGTAACATCAGTGAGTACCGTTGGCTCGAACCAATAGCCTTTCTCAAATTCTAAACCTTCGGGCCGTCTACCCCCAGTTGCCAAAGTGGCTCCTTCCTTTAAACTTACTTCTACCAAGTGTTCCATATGCTTTAATTCGGAAGCGTTCACCTTTGGCCCCATATCGGTATCGGCTAACATAGGATCGCCCACTTTTAAAGCTTTGGTCTTGGCTATAAATTTCCCCAAAAAGTCGTCATAGATTCCCTCATGTACATACATTCTTTCGTTACAGGTACAGACTTGTCCGCAATTGTCGAAACGGGAATGTAAAGCCGCATCGACTGCTTCATCAATATCGGCATCTTCGAATACGATGAAGGGAGCTTTTCCTCCCAATTCCAATTGTACATGTGTCAGATTTTGTGCGGCATTCCGTGCTATTTGTTGTCCCACAGGTGTTGACCCAGTCATAGTAACCATTTTGGTAATCGGATTTTCGACCAACGCATTACCCATCGCGCGACCCGGCCCAGTAAGTATGTTGAGTACTCCGTCAGGAAGTCCCGCTTTCTTCGCAAGATTTCCTAATTCTAAAGTCGCCAAAGGCGTTTCGGATGTCGGTTTGATAACTACCGTATTTCCGGCTACTAGGGCAGGGCCTAATTTTCGTCCTGCCAAAGCCAAAGGAAAATTCCAGGCGGTAATGGCAACAACCACGCCTCTTGGAATTTTTTGGATCCAGATCTGCTCGTTGGGATTATCCGAAGGAATAATATCACCTTCTATTCTTCTTGCACCTTCGCAGGCATATTCGATAAAGGATGCGGTCACGGCAACTTCCATTTTCGCAACTTTCAATAGTTTACCCTGTTCCTTTACCAAAAGCTCAGCCAAATAATCAGCATTTGCCTTGATTTCATCAGCTAGTTTATAAAGTATTTCGGCACGTTGGCGAGCCGGTAATTTCTTCCATGATTTTTGTGCGAGCTCTGCCGCTTCCAGGGCCATTTGGGCTTCCTCAATCGTGCCATTCTGTACTCTTGCGACTATTTCTTCGGTAGACGGATTTACGATATCAATGGTTTCACCAGAAGTTGAGGTAATCCATTTTCCGTCAATGAATAGTTGGTATTCTTTAATTTCTGCCATACTATTTTTTATTAAGAGTTTGATTTTACACCTCTTTTAATGCTAAAGAGAGTGGGATTCTTTTTAATTCTGCTGTCACTTTGAGCGTTGTCTAAAAGCTTTTAAGTTAGTAGTCCTTCTACCGCACTTCTACTGCGCTTAGTGTGACACGCTCAGGATGACATTAGATTATTATCTGCCCATCCAGCCGCCATCGACTAGCATAGTTGTTCCGTTCATATATGATGATGCCTCGGAGCACAGGAACACGACCGGACCGGCAAAATCCTCTGGTTTTCCCCAACGACCTGCCGGGATTCTTGAAAGAATAGATGACGAACGATCTGGATCGTTGCGTAATGCCTCGGTGTTATCGGTGCTGATATAGCCTGGAGCAATTGCATTTACATTTACACCCTTGCCGGCCCATTCATTGGCGAAAGCCATGGTCATTTGGCCGATGGCACCTTTACTTGCCGCATATCCCGGAACGGTAATTCCCCCTTGAAAAGTTAACAAAGAGGCTGTGAAAACTATTTTTCCTTCCCCACGAGCCACCATTCCTTTACCGATTTCACGTGTGAGAACAAAAGGAGCGGTTTGATTGACTTCTATAACCTTGTCCCAATATGCATCGGAATGTTCTATGGCAGGCGCGCGTAGAATAGTTCCGGCGTTGTTTATTAGGATATCGATTTTCGGGAAATCATTCTTAACCTGTTTGATGAATTCGTATAAGGATTCGCGATTGCCGAAATCGCAGGTGTAGGCTTTGAATTTTCTGCCCAGTTCTGTCACTTCCTTTTCGACCATACTGCCATGTTTTTCCAAGGAGGCACTTACACCGATAATATCGGCTCCGGCTTCTGCAAGTCCTATGGCCATCGCTTTTCCTATTCCTCTTTTACAGCCTGTAACCAGAGCCTTTTTGCCCTTTAGGCTGAATTGATCTAAGATGCTCATTGAAGTATTGTTTATGTGATTTCCGCTCTAACGGAAATCTGTTAATTTATTTTACGTTGTTCATATTCAAGTGTTAATCTGCATTTTTGACATAGGTTTCAAATCTCTTGATGTAATCCCATCCATTTTTATGGTCGAAACAAAGTCCCCATTCTATAGCCGCAAGCGGACTTTTCGCAGTATCCAACGACCGTACTAGACCAGCTGCATGAGGTGGGTTTGTACGACCGCCAATATGTGATTTTATTTCGAAATTGATTCCGTCGGGCGACCATTGTATGGTATTGTTCTCGGGCCCGTCGGAAGTCAGCATTGCTGCCATTCCCCCATTATAGGGCCAGACACAGACTTCATGGCCGCTATTTGTCACCGGATTGTAGGGAGATTTTTTGTATGGCCCTTGAATACTGTCAGCAATGGCCACGCCCCATTTAATTTCTCGGCCTCCCAAAAAATGCTCTTCGCCCATACGTTCCCCTTTGTAATAGAGATAGAATTTGTTCCTGTAGAACATTAAACAAGGGTCATGGACCTTATGGCTATCGAAATCACCCTTTTCGGACACCTTAAATCTGTTGTCTTCCTCCCCTTGCCAAGCACCCGTATCGGAAGGTGATAGGATAGGGGCCTCCAATTTTTTCCATGGTCCTTCTGGGGAATCGGCAATGGCCATGCCCACTTGATTTTTCACCCGATTGGAATACGGTGCCTTTACGGTCTGATAGACCAAATAATATTTTCCCTCGTGCGCTAGAACTTCTGGGGTGAATACTGCACGGTCATCGTACGATCCGGGTTCGCCCCGACCTACTGCCAGACCTACATCGTTCCAGGTAATTCCATCAGTTGATTTGGCGCACCATACCTCTGACAGGTCCCAAGGAAAAACTTTTTTAGAGGGATCTCCCGTGTCGAAACCTAAAGATTCCCCGAAACTTTTGCTGTAAAACACATAATGCGTGCCGTCTACTTGAATAACCGCGCTCGGATCCCTTTTGATTACACCTTCTTCGTAGCCCAAATTCCCTTTTATATCGGTAATTCGGAAGCTTGTCCACCATTGGGGACCGACATCGTAACCCATGGTAATGGCCCTTTTGGAGGCCGCGCTTAAACTATCCTTATTTGATATACCTAATTTTTTGATTAGGGCCTCAGAAATAGCTGGTTCGCCTGCAACGACTTCTTTTTTTTCTTCGGAAGTCTTACAGGAGGCTAGAACAATAAGGGCCATGGCAAATGCTACAACTGACTTTTTTATCACTAGGATTTACTTTTTTCGGTTTTAAGATTGACAATCCATAAGTACTTTCATGCCATCAGGATTCTTATCGATATTCTCGAATACTTGTTGAATATTGCTCAAAGGCTGAACGTCGGTTATCATTTCTTCAAAAGGCAGTTCGTTCGCGGTGATAAGGGCTATCGCTTTTTCATAGTCCTCTTTTTCGTAGACGCGTGCCCCAATGAGTTTTAGTTCTTTCCAGAAAAATTTAAAAAGATCTATTTCTTTTTTCTGTCCGTGGATGGCCACCATTACGATTCGCCCCCTGATGCCCGCCACTTCGCACATCACGTCGAGCGCGGGCTGCACGCCCGCCACTTCAAATACTACATCGGCCCGGCGACCTTCGGTCTGTTCTATTACGTACTTGACCAAATCGATTTTCGTCGGGTTAACGGCATTCAATCCTAATTCATTCGCTTTTTTAATTCGTTTTTCGTTGACTTCGGAGACGATAACGTTGGCCCCTGTCTCCTTGGCGACCATAGCTACTAATAGACCTATGGGTCCACCACCCAATACTACGGCGGTTTCACCGGCCTTCAATTCGCCCCTCCTTACATCGTGAACCGCTACGGATAAAGGCTCTATTAGGGCAGCCAATTTTAAATCGGTCTCCGGTCTCAATTTATGCAGTACAAAGGAAGGAACATTCCAATATTGTTGCATGGATCCAGGGCTATCGATACCAATAAACTTTAAGTCTTCACAGATGTGGTTGAAGCCTTTGTCCGAGGGTTTGACACCTCGGTCATCCAAAGGACGTACCACTATTTTTTCACCTATTGCAAAGCCTGAGACACCTTCCCCAATGGCGTCGATGGTACCCGACATTTCATGGCCGATGGTTACCGGTATGCTGACGCGTTTGTCCATCATTCCGTGGTATATATGCACGTCGGTGCCACATACGCCCGAGTAGGCTACTTTGATTCGTACCTCGCCTTTTGCTGGGGCTTCTACCTCTTTATGGATAACCGAAAATGTTTTATTTCCTTCGTAAATAGTTGCTTTCATTTGTTGTATTTTCGTTAATTATTTTTTTGAGGATTCTCCTTTCGCCGCATGGGATGTCTTCCTTTCCGAAGAAAAACGCATGATGCTTTGATAGTCGTAATTATTGTAAATATGTGAAAGCCCCCAACGAAGAATTTCTGTGGGTTCTTTTTCCGTATCGGCAGCTCTGTTTAATCCAATCGCATGGGCACTCACCCCGGGTATGACTGACATAATTTCAAAATTGATACCGTCAGGGGCCCATTGAATGGTGTTCTTTTCGGGCCCGTCGGTTGTGATCAAAGAGGCGATACCCCCGTTATAAGGCCATACACAAATTTCATGGCCACTGTTACTGATAGGGTTATAGGGGGATTTAACATAAGGTCCTTTCGGGTTGTCGGCGATGGCCACGCCATGACGGATCTGTCTGCCACCGAAAGTAATTTCCTCGCCCATTTGTTCACCTTTGTAATACAGATAAAATTTACCCTTATATGGGAGGATGCAAGGGTCATGTACCTTATGGCTATCAAAATCGCCTTTTTTCTCTACCATAAAACGGTTCTGCTCTTCACCTTTCCAGACCCCGTTATCCGCGGGACTTAAGATAGGTTCCTTGCTCTTGGTCCATGGGCCATTGGGAGAATCGGACCATGCCAGACCAACTTGGTTCTTTACCCTCACATTGTAAGGTGATTTTACGGTTTGGTAACAGAGGTAGTATATATCGTCCCACTTCATGATCTCGACGGTAAAAACGGAGCGATCGTCGTATTCCCCTTTTTTGCCACGTGCAACGGCAAGACCTTCTTCCTTCCATGTCCATCCATCTTCCGAGGTTGCATACCAGATATCACAACGGTCCCATGGAAACACCTTGTCTTTTTCAATATCACCGCCAAACCCTTGGGTTGGCCCAGTGCTTTTTGAATACCATACATAATACTTACCCTTTTCTTTGATCATGGCACTAGGGTCCCTGCGTACAACACCTTCCTCATAGGCAAAATCGCCTTTAAGCGGCTGCAAGTCGCTAAACTGAATGAACCATTCGTTACCCAGATCGGTGGGCCACTGCAACGCTCTTTTTGAGGCGGCGCTCAGATGATTCTTGTCGGTTATGCCCAAATAATTTAACTGTTCATCGGTAATAATAGGCTCTTGTTCGTCAGACATAGGTTTTATATTTTCTTCTGGGGAGGGGGTGGAATTACATGCTATTATTGTAATTATCAAGAATAGATTAAATAGAGGTTTAGTTGTTTTCATTGTTCGGCAGGTTGTTTGTCAAGGTGTAAAATCTGTTTTTTAAGGAACTTTGTTTTTTACAAACTCTAAAATAGGAGAATTGAAATTATCGCGTTGTACATTGTACTAGACAAATACTAGACAACAAATATTCTTAAAGTTCGGCAATAAAATCTTCTAAATTGACACTTCTATCAAGACCCATTTTTTTTCGGAGTCTATAGCGAGTTGTGTGTACCGATTCTACCGAAATACCTAGAAGCCTGGCCATTTCCTTACTGGAGAAATTCAATTTGATCAATGCACAAATTCTCTGATCGGATTGACTAAGATTGGGATATTTTGAGGTGACCGTATTGTAGAATTTTTCGTTGACCGCGGTGAACCTTAATTTGAATTCTTCCCAGTTATTGGCATTACTTATGGAGATGGATTTTAGAACCTTTTTGATTTCTGAGGTTTCAACATTACCTTTCAGTGCTTGTAATTTTTGCTTCATATTCCTTAAAAATTCATCTTTCTCGACCAGTTGTAGGGCAAATGTGGCCAGTTCTTTGTTTTTTAGTTCCAACAGCTCTTTGGCCTTTTGTATTTCCAATTCCTTATTTCGTCGGATCAACTGTTTTTCTGCCCTATGTTTGGAGCGGATAAACCTGAAATAAATCGATCCAATTAGGATCAAAAAAAGGAGTGATCCCAATAAGATGATCCGTTGTAAAAAGGAAATCTTTTCCTCCTGCTCCAACTGCTCCAAACGCTGTTTTTGCACTATTTTTTCCTGTTTTTCCCTTTCAAGCCTAAATTCATCCTTTATTTCCAATAAGGGCCGGTTGATTGAGCTTCTGCTATCAAAAAACTGGGCATCCAGTTCTTTTGCGATGTGCTGACTTGCAAATGCCTTTTTATAATCCCCCTTCTTAACATATATATCCGCCAGTTTTTCATGGACCAGTATTGAAAAATCCAAATGGCTATTATATCTATCCGAAATTTCCAAAGCTTTTTTATAGTATTCCTCACTTTTTTGCAGATCGGATAGGTCGCGATAGGTATCTCCCCATTGGGCGTATACAAGCACTAAGTAGGAAGGACGGTTCTCTTGAAACCAAGGTTCAACGGTCTGCAACAATTGCAGAGCCTTGTCACCTTTTTTCTCCTTTGATAGGATAAAGGCTTTTTCAAATTGCAGATACCGCAAATCATTTGGGATGGCAGTCTTATCGTAGGTCATAAAACAACTGTCAAGATATATCTTCCCTAGTTCCGGTTCTCCAAGTTCCCTATACGTAGCGCACATCAAATAATAGTCATGGGTTAACAGGGCTTTGTTCAACAACCCTTTTTTAACCAGACTTTTATTTATTTTCAGTGCAGCTTCAAGATACTTAAAAGCTTCATCCTTTCTTTTAAAATAGCTATAAAGTCTTCCAAGGTGTTGATATATCTGTGCCTTTAATTTTTCATCCTTTATGTCATCCGCTAAAAAAAGAGCGTGCCATAAGTTGTCATACGATTTGTCATAAGCGACACGTTGGCCATTATGATAGGGCATTTCCAATAAGGCTTTTACAGCTCGCAACGTATCGCCGCTATTTAAAAAGCCTTTGTGCGCTTTTTCAAAAAGTACCAAGGAGCTATCGGGATTTTGAAACCGTATTTTTTGAGCAGCGTTGTAGAGTTGCTCAGCCGTTGAGTTGTTTCCTTTCTCTGGCGTAACCTGAGCTTGCAGTATGGCTATGTAAAACAGTGGTACGACCAGATAGTTGAAAAAATAGGATGGCTTTTTTTCCTGCGGCAACATCGATTATTTTTTTCCTTGTTCGACCCTGAATAGGTCTTGTTTACCATTATTATTGGCAACGAAAATTAGTTTTCCGTTCTTAGATTTCACAAGTGCCATGTTGCGAACATCCTTATCAGCAAAAAAACCGGATTTCCATGTGGGAATATTTAAAAAATTGCCTTTGCCGTTACCCTTTAAAAAACATCCGATACCGGCATCTGCCCGTGTAGTTTCTATTTCGGATTGGTAGTTGTTACCTGCCAAAAGTAAATCATTATTTCTATCTCCATCAAGGTCATCAAAAACAATGCTATTAATGGGCGATTGTTGTACCGAATTTTCGAAAGCTTGAAATGAAAAGGAATCTTCCCCATTATTAATGAAAATACCCGATCGAAATTCTGTTGCTTCGTAAGACAGCGCATTTTCAATTTTGGGACCTAGGATTTCCTTTAAACTCATATTGGCGAATTGTTCATGGGTATCGATTCTATTTACTAAATAGGGCATTTGGCTGGCCAAACAAACCTTTCCCCTGACAGGCACTACCTTGCCATTAATGTTCTTTGCTAGAATGATGTCTATTGAACCGTTCTGATCAAAATCATCTGCATAAACCATCAATGGGTCTTCCTCGCTTGCCTTTAGTTTATGGTTCAAGCCCAAGTTACCAGCTATTATGTCCAGGTCGCCATCTTGGTCTATGTCAACCACAAGGAGACGGTTCCACCAACCCTTTGTGTTAGACAAGTTCTCAAATTGATTGCTTTTTTCGAAAATTCCTGCCTTATTAAGGAATAGTTGTATACCCATCCATTCCCCTGTTACCACTAAATCCAACATGCCATCACTATTCATGTCTACCCATTGTGCATCGGTTATCATGCCAACTTTTTCTAATTCGGGTGCCGAAGCTTTATCCAACATTGAAAATCTGCCGTTATCGTTACGTAAAATAAAGCTAGTAGGTGCATATGGATATTTTCCTGAAATGACCCGCCCTCCAACAAAGAGATCAATATCCCCATCATTGTCATAGTCGCCCGAAATAACGGTAGAGCCGGAGGAAGCTATTTCGGGCAATCCATTTTTAGATTTCGTAAAATTGCCCTTACCATCATTTAAGTACAACCGATCTTGTAGTAATTCGGTATTTTGATAAATCTCATAGCTACCGCTTACAACATAAAGATCTTGATCACCATCTCCGTCCGCATCAAAGAAACAGGCTCCTTGATCCTCGTACATTTTATCTGTATCAAAAGCTACAGAAGGCCTTAACGTAGCACCATTGTCGTTTAACCCGATCAGTTGACCGGGATGGTCGAGTCCACCACCAAGATAAATCTCCTGATCCCCATCATTATCAACGTCTGCAACCGCTAATCCCGGACCCGTTTGTGAAAGCTTGTGGGGCAATAATAATTGTAAATCAAAATCATTGAAGTAAGCATCTTCATGTGAGAATTCAAAAGGTTCTTTTATGAACAGTGGTTGATCAACTTCTTTTTTTTGTGCTGAAGGGGGCTTTCCTTCATTATAGTCAATACGAATGGATTGATTGATCTTAAAGTTAGTATATTCCCGTATGCTACTATCTGGCCATTCAACCGTTATTTTTGTTGGGGTACTATTTTTTACAAGACCAAAATGCAATGAGTTGGAAACGGAGGATAAAAAGCCACGCGTACTTATTAGTTGTTTGGTTTGTACAGAGCCATCTTCGTAGTTAAGAGTGACTTTGGAACCTACACCGAATTTGTTTTGTAGCGGACCATTCAGGTCTATTTTGATAAAACTTCCTTGGCCATGTTCAATAGCATTGTTCTTTAATACGGTCGCTAGTTCGTTTATGTTATTGACAATTATTTCAAGGTCACCGTCATTGTCCAAATCTGCATACGTTGCACCATTTGAAAGTGTAGGCTCGAGGTTTGCCCAATCATCTGTACTGTTGTTGAATGTGCGATTGCCGTTATTCTTGAACAAATAATTCTTTAATTTTTGCTTGGGCAACATCTTGGTGAATTCTAGAAAATCTTCATCGGTCGGTTTTCTGCCTCTAGCGCGGAGAATGTCCATTGTATTATCAATGACATCACGGTTCATTACATCCCTAAAAATACCATTGGTGATGAACAGGTCGTTAAGACCGTCTAAGTCAAAGTCGGCAGCGAGCACGGCCCATGACCAATCCGTATCCGCCATACCTGCCATTTTAGAAATTTCACTAAAAGTGCCATTACCATTATTCATTTGCAACATGTTGTGAACATATTGATGATGATAGCCTTGATCGACCATCATCTCAAATTGGCTAAGCGGCATCATTCCCATGTTCAACTTAGCTCTTTTATAGTCTTCAGGGTTCATGTCAAGGGTAATAAGATCAAGATACCCATCGTTATCCATATCCGCTATGTCGCTTCCCATACTATTGAAAGACATGTGTTTGAACATTTTGTCCCTAGACTCCTCAAATGTGCCATCTCCATTATTGATATACGCCAAATCTGGATAGTTAAAATCATTGCACACGTAAACGTCTAGCCAACCATCATTATTCAAATCGCCCACTTGGGGGTTTAGGCCAAAACCTATATCATTTTGTAGCCCGGCCTTTTCCGATATATCCGAAAAATGTCCCTTCCCATCATTTTGATAAAACCGATCACTTCCCTTAAGTGCTAAGGTTTTTGGGTCATTATGCACCTTATCTAAGTCTAATATCTGGGTTCGACCAGTTATATCGGGCGTATTTGAAACATAAACGTCGAGATCATTATCTCGGTCAAAGTCAAAAAAAGTTGCTTGAATTGTCCTATTGGCATCGGCAAGCCCCAACTCCTGGGCATTTTCCTTAAATTTCAAGTTGCCTTGGTTTATATAGAGAAGATTGGCAAATTTGCCATCCTCATCAAGCCATCCCCCGCGAGAAACGTAAATGTCCAGCAAACCATCCCCATTCACATCGGCCATGGTTACCCCTGTATTGAAGCCCGAAAGCTGCAATATGCCCGATTCTTCCGTTATATCCTTGAACTTTAGGTTGCCCAAATTCAAATAGAGTTTGTCAGGGCCAGAATTTGCAGTAAAATATAGATCCACCAAACCATCATTGTTGATATCACCAGTTGCCACTCCGGCACCAATGTATGTGTACATGTATTGGTAGTAGTTGGTCTTCTCTGTTTCCTCAAGTGTATTAACAAAGTTGATTCCTGTTTCACTGGAAGGGATTGATGTAAACAAATATTCCTTTTGGATAGTATCCTCGGCATTTTCATTGTTTTTTTTACGAGTATCACAAGAATTGAAACCGAATAGAAATGAAAGAAAAACGAGTAGCATAAATCGCGTTCGCGCCTCGAAATAGATTTTTGAAAGAATCATAAAAACTAATTAAAAGTATCAAAGTATTGGCATCTTGCAAAGTACGAAGTTTAAGCATATAGTTGCTAATAGGACTGGTTTTTCTAGATTAAAAAAGAATAAACATCGATGCTAAGCCCTTATATATGTACTAAATCTGAAATTTTGGATGAATCTTCGGACAAGCCAAAGGACGAACTCGAACGACTTAACACTATGCGCTGCCGAGGAACTATCTTTCCAAGCATTTATATGCTCATTCTTCAAGAGAAATTTTAGTATTTTTTTAGGGAAATGTCCAGTTGATTACCGTAAAAGAATTAGATTCGTTTCGCCAATAACTCATCGTATCCCAGAATTGAATTACTCAACATGACATTTAAAAAAAAGGTGCTAAAACTTATTATTTTGACGCTTATTATTGGTGTTTTCGGTTCTTTTATGGCCTACTATTATTTAAAAAATAGTTGGGATAGTTTTGTGACGGAAAAGGAGTTGACAGAATTTGTGACAAAAGTAAAGTTCGCAAAAGAATTGCCGGAACCGTTTTATCAATTGTATGAACAAGAACATCCTAAAATTTTATCCTATAGTTTGAATCAGCAGATAGGGAAAGGGTTGATTTCAAATGATTTCACCAAAAGTCCGAGTCTCTTGGCTGCCATGATTTCAGATTTTAGTCGTCAAGATTCGGACAGTACAAAGTTATCGAACCGTAAGGCTTATACTTTAGCTTGGAAGCTGGAAGAGGAAACCACGCAAAAGGAATGTTTAAATTGGGTCTTGGAGAACTACAAATTTGATCTATATATTCACGGAATAGACGAGCTCGCTAATTTCTATTACAGAAAAGGGGTGTCACAACTTAATGACCGAGAGTTAAGTGATATCATCGCCTTGATGAAAAAACCAAGTATAATCAATGTGCCAGATCGATCCAATGAGGAACTTCACTGACTAAACCCTACTTAATTCTATTCTCCAACCTCACCCAAGAGATTTTTTTTCTGTCGGATATATTTGATTCTTTAGGGCCAATATTGACATTAAAAGAACCTAAAAATATATCTAAATCACCATCTTTATCATAATCGGATATATCAAGCGTTTGCCATCTAAAATCTGGAAGTCCGCTGATATATTTAGGTTTAAATTGTAAATCTCCTTCATTGATCAACAGCTGAACACTTCGAAACTTTGGGTCAGTAAAATCGCCAAAATTGGAAATCGCCAAGATATCGGTATCCCCGTCCAGATCAAAATCTTCGGCCCTGATTTTGCTAACGCCATGAATTGGCAAAAAGTAGTCTTTAGAGAATTCCTTATCACCCTTATTTAAAAGGATCCGCACACCATGGAAATTTTTAAGCACCGTTGATAGATCCGAATTATCCCCATTGCCGATAATGATATCCTTTAGGCCATCCCCATCCATATCCCTTAGCTGAAAATCCACCGATCCAAAGGCCGGTTGAAATTGAACGGCTTTTTTACCGATAAAAGAATTATTTGCATAATCCCAAATCATGATCATTTCGTGCTCTTGGGCAAACAGGACCACAATTTCATTTTCCTCATCGGCATCCATATTTGCCATTTCAACCTTTATGGCTCCGGAATATGGATGAATAACCTTTTTCTTGTAGGTACCATCCTTTAAATTTTCAAACAAAGAAAAATCCCCAATTGTATTTCCATAGTTGCACAAGAAAACATCATCATATCCATCGAGATTTATATCATGTATCAAAAAATCTACCGGTCGGTTTAATCCTTCAATAGAATTATGACCGATTTTTAGCTTTCCTTTTGCTTCATCAGAAGGGTTTAGGTTACCGATGGTCAATAGGTAATCCAAAGAATCTTTAAATGCAATTTTTACCGGGGGGCTTTCTAATTTTTCATAATTTAGGACATCCCCCTTACTATCTAAAGTTAAAAGGGTATAATCGCTGGCATTTCCTAAAAACAAACTTCCGCTGTCTTCATCATAATTAGTCAATGTAATAATAGACAATGAATCATTCAAGAAAATATGGGGCTTGAACAGGTCGCTTTTTTCTTGGACTTGAATCGGGTATTTTGGAATACTGTTCTCAGATCGGTTTAAGTAATAGTGTACGATTTTATCCCAATCTTCTTGAGATATTGTCGGTTTTAAATTTTTGGTGGAATCAGGATTGCCATACGAATAAATCGGTCCATGGGACATCCCCATTTTTAGACCCATATCGGGTAGTATTTTTTCGCCCCATACCCTTCTTGGCAAAATTGAGGGATCAGGGAACAAATGACAAGAAGCGCAATTGGTTTTCGCTAAAATTTCACCTTCGGCATGTTTGTTTTCATTTGTACAACTTATTAAAAACAAAAAAAATCCGATACACCAAATAATTTGGGAAATAGCAATGATATTTTTATATGAATCTCGATTTAGCATCAAAAAAATTAAAACATAATAGCGGGTTCAATAGAATGTTGACAAAGTAGTATTAATTCTTAGACGATAGCTATTTATTTAATCGAAATTGTCGATTTCAGAAGTGGCATTGATTTCTTCTTCAGTTCGATTAATTTATTTTTTAGAATTTCAAATTGACTTGGTTCTGATAAAGCTTGTTTTTTTGGGAGAATAGGATATGAAACCCGAAATGAATCTCATCAAAATAACAAAGCGGCAAGATTTATTGCTAAATCTTACCGCTGTGCTCAAACTAACTCAAAACTAACTCAATCAACTATCGTTTAATTCCCCCCAAGATTAGGATTTTTTTCTATTTCTTGTTTCGGAATAGGCGCATAATAATTATCTGTTCCTAAAGAACCTAAAATGGGGTTTGAAGCGGTTGTCAAAGTTTTTGGGGAGCCAACACCATTTTCATCATATGTAGTACCTACAGAGACTTGGGGATTTCTATTACCCAAAGCTTCCTGAACTTTTTCTTTACGTACCAAATCGTTCCAACGGATAAACTCGCCTGCGAACTCCCATTTTCTTTCTGTAAATGCCAAATCCTGAATGTTGCCATCGCCTGCCGTAAGGTCACTCGCGTCTGGAGTATTAAAGTCAAGACCTCCAGCTCTTCTGTGAATCATATTCAAGGCTTCCCATGCATCGGCACCGGCCGAGCCAACTTCACCTGAAGCTTCGGCATATATTAATAATACCTCGGCGTATCTCATATAAAGGTCACTTCTTAAGGTTTGAAATTGATTCCAATCCCCATCGGCCAATTCTCCCACGATTTTTCTAAAAAGAGGATTTTGTTGATCTTTGAACTCTTCCCATGGAATAAGTTTATCTGGAGTATCCGCGGTTATGGTTCCATCAGCATCAACAGGGATGAAATCATAGTAAGTTGCGTCTTTTCTGGTGCCTTCCGGCATATCTTCAAAAAAGCGTATTTCGGCAAAGGTTTCTTGCCATCCTGCAAAATCTGAAGGCAGGCCTAATTTTCCCATTTTACGATTGGTAAGATTATCTCCGGTATTACCGTAAGCAATTGTAAAGACACCTTCTGGCGTAAATCTTCCTGCTAACGACCATAATTTGGCCAAATCGGGTTCCAGTCCGAAACCATGTGAGGCGGCATTATCAATAACTGATTTAGCACTTGATGCAGCTTCTGCATATTTGCTTGTATCATTTAATGGGAAGCCGGCCCAGTCCATATACAATCTTGCCAAAAATGCTCTAACTGTTCCATTACTTGGTGTTGTTGATCCTACAAATTGACTTTTAACAGGTAATCTTGATTCCGCTTGTAAAAGATCACTTTCTATTTGTTCAAAAACCTCTAATTGTGAAGCCAACACCGGTTGCTGAAATGGATCAACCTGTAAAACTAAAGGTATTCTACCATGAATACGCATCAAATGATTGAACATAATCGCCCTTAAAAAGTACGTTTCACCAACTAATCTTTCTTGCTTTTCAAGGTCTGGTTTACCCGTGTCCGCAACAAGTAATGTTTGGCCTTCTACACTTTGTAAGACTGTATTTGCTGCACGAATCATCTCATAAACGCCGTTCCAGTTGGTCAAAGTTCTAGAATTTTCAGGTGTAACAAAGCGTTGGTCATACTCCCTAAAATCTGCTTTATTACTGGCAACATGCGTTGTAATATCGTCGCCTGACCAACCGTTAACATAAAAGGTAGACATCCATGCCGCTTTGTTTAATTTGCCATAGATACCGGTAACCCCTAACTCTAACTGAGCCATAGAAGAATAGGTCACGACTTGCAATTGTGACGCAGCGGGATTTTCATCAAGATCGAACTGCTCGCAACTATTAAAACTTAATGCCAAAGCAACAAGGCTAAAGACTCCTAAAAGTGCTTTCAATGATTTATAAATTTTTATTGTTTTCATATTTTTGAAATATTTTTCTATTAGCATTTTTTTAGAATCCAACCTTTACACCTAATGTATAACTTCTTGGATTAGGATAGGCTCCAACGTTTATACCGGGAGCTACATCTGCATTTCCTTGATCCGTTCTTCTGGAGGATAACTCAGGATCATAACCACTATAATCTGTAATCAAGAATAGGTTTTGCCCACCCGCATACACCTTAAGTGTTGTATTTGCCAATCCGCCAAAATTCTCGAACGTATATCCTACAGTAAAGTTACTTAATCTAACAAAATCTCCTTTTTCAATATATCTTGAAGAATTGAACAACTGTACTGTTGCAGGTATGTCGGTTTCGTTGCTGGACGTCCATTGGTTTACTTGATCGGCCGCCATAAAACTTCTAGAATCCCCGGCGCCACCTGTAATACCAGCTTGCATCAGGTTGTAAATATCAAAACCGTGAACCCCATTTAAGAAAACATTTATATCCCAGTTTTTATAAGAAATGGTGTTGTTGAAACCCCATGTCAAGGTAGGTGTGCCATTACCGATAGCACCAAAAACAATCTCTCCGTCTGCATCCCTTTGATATTTAGCATCCCCAGGTTTTTTACCATAAGCTTCTGCCGCCGCAGCCTCCGAGTTTTTCCAGGTTCCCAAGAAGATGGCTCCGTTTAACTGTCCTAGCGGTTCTCCTAACTGAATAATGTTGACTACCCTTGCTTGCCCACCAGGTGCTTGGAATTGGCCATCAATTTGGTCAAGACCGCCAAACAATTGGGTTACTTCATTCTTGACCTGGGAGAGTGCCAAATTGGCATTCCAGTTGAGGTTTTCGTTCTGGATGATATCATAGCCGAAGGCAATATCAAAACCAAAATTTTCTACTTCGCCTATATTTTGGTTCACATTTCCACCACCGTTGGTACCAGAAACGGGCACATTTAACAGTAAATCCGAGGTTGTTTTTTTATAACCATCAATGCTAAAACTACCCCTGCCTTCATTAAATCCTAAATCAATACCGATATTGGTTTGCGTAGTTGTTTCCCAAGTAAGATTTTCGTTAGAAAAACTAGTAATGAACGTTCCCGGAGATGGTGCATCGCCCGTGTAGGAGTAACTATTGTTATCTAAATTCGCAAAGGTACCATAAGTATTGACACCTTGGTTACCTACCTGGCCCCAACCGGCCCTCAATTTTAGGTTGTTGATAAAACCAGAACTTTCAGAAGGGTTAATCAGGCTATAGCCAGCCGCAATAGATGGAAAGAGACCCCATTTCTTACCCGGTCTAAAAACAGAGGTACCATCGTAACGCGCAGTAGCCGTTAGAGATAAATTGTTAGCAAGAATATACTCCGCACGCAACATAAAAGACGAAAGCTCTCTCTCATCAAAATTGTTGCCTATAGTAAATCCATTAGCAGTTTCCGCAAAATAATAACCGTTGGGTAAAAGCAGGTTATCAGCATTATAGTTATTTCTAATGTTTTTTGAATTGGAATATTCTTGAACCCCTGTCAACTTTATATCGTGCGTATCATTAAATAGTTTTTGCCAAGTAAATATGTTACTAATTTGATACGATGTGAACTTGTTAGTATTAAAGTTTGCATCTGGTGTATCATCAGAACCTTCGACCGAATATCTCTGAACGTTATAATTGTTGATTTGGGTACCTGCAACTAGCGAGTAGCTAAAATTATCGGTAATTTGGTAGGAAGCGTTTAAGGCGGCACTTAGTCTTTCATCAACATCGCTGGCCTTCGTTTCTCTTAAGGTTAATACCGGGTTTAGGTTTAAGGAACCGATACCTCTAGTCGAGCGTCTGTTATAGTTGCCGTCGGCATCATAAATAGGCGTTGTTGGATCCCAAGTATTGGCCTTGTACATCAAGCTTCCCTGCCCGTTGCCCAAAGATTCGAAATTATTATTTTTCTCACCTCGACTTCCGTATATATTAAGACCCACTTTAAATTTGTCGCTAATTTGTGCATCTATATTGGATCTAAGCGATAATTGCTGATATCCGGTATTGATAACAATGCCTTGTTCATCTCTATAATTACCGGATAGGAAATATCGTATTTTACCCTCGGATCCACTTGCCGAAATCTGTAAATTTTTGCTAAAACCTGTTCGTAGAATCTCATCTTGATAATTCGTACCACCATTTCTATCGAAACCTGCGATCTCGGAATCCGTGAACGTGGGGTTTTGTCCAATTCTCAATTTTCTGATATTTTCGATTCTCGCAAAATCGCCCACATTATCCGCTAACGTAGGCAATAACTTTGGAACTTGAGATACAGAGGTAAAAAAATCGACATTGATTTTCCCTTTTCCCGAACCCTTTTTAGTTGAAACGAGAATAACACCGTTGGAACCTCTAACCCCATAAATGGCAGTAGCGGAAGCATCCTTCAATACATCCATAGAAGCGATGTCATTTGGATTAAGTGTGCTAAGGTCTCCACCCAGAACCCCATCAATAACCACTAACGGGTCATTATTTCCAGTAATTGAATTAACACCCCTAATCCGTACTTTAATACCTGCGCCGGGAGCTCCGTTCGCTTTTGCTACGGTAACACCAGCAGCCCTACCTTGTAGCGCCTCATCGACCCTTGTTACCGGTTGGTTTTCGAAAGACTCCGCAGAGACCCGTGAAACGGCCCCTGTAACATCCTTTTTCTTTGCTGTACCATAGCCAATAACGATAACTTCATCTAATTTACTGGCATCTTCGGCAAGTTTTACATTGATTGTTGTTTGGCCTCCAACCGTGATATCTTGGGAAGCATACCCTATATAACTAATTTCTAGAATGTCTGCTGGAGATGCCTCGATTGTGAAATTTCCGTCAAAATCGGTCTGGGTACCGGTGGTCGTACCCTGTATTACAATGTTTGCCCCGGCCACCGGACCTAGGTCATCGGTTACGGTTCCCGTTACGGTCTGCTGGGCATGCAATTGCTGGAAGCCCAACAGGGTTATGATAAGGCCCATGAGAAAGCCTCCCTTCAAAAAATTAAAAAATTGTTTTTTCATAATCATTTAGTTCAAGTTATATTAATGGTGATTTAGTTAAGAGGTGTAATGGTCGTTAAAAATTCATTTTTTTATTTCTACTCAATTTGCTAGATTTAAATCTTATCATTGGGGATCGAACAATTTCATAATCAAGACGAATTCCAAATCTGAAGTAATACAATAGTAGGTAAAATTAACTTTTGGTTAACGCAAAACGACTAGACTTTAACTTGACAACCCATTAAAGACCTTTTTTACGTAACTAGAAACCTTTTTCGATTAGCTGGTTCCTATCTGCTATCCGTTTTTTGTTCCATATCTGATTACCTGTGTAATTTGTTTCAGTGCCAATCCGAAATTTTTTGTAAATATTGACATTTAATCGGTCTTCTAATAAAACAAATAGTTCGGGAACAGCAACAAATTGGTTATTTATGTTCTTCAGTATTAAAAAACTACCATTTTTAATACGGAAAGAACTTTTTGGCACCAAACAAAAATTTCCATTACCGGATTGACGAAATTTAAATTACTCTATTACCTTTTACAAAAAAAATCTAAAATCGGGGTCAGTCATCGGCCTATTTTATCTTTTACTAACATTATTTTAACCTTTTATTGAGCAATTATTTTTTTGTTGGCACTATTTCCCCTAGAAGTTGCTTTTTTTTAAAGTTTTATGCATAAACTTTACGGACCGGATCGTTTTCTGTCGAGGTAGGTAATTTAAAAGTTTCACAGTGCTGTAACCGGTCTTAAGATTCCAAAAAAGTATGCTCTATTTCGAAGTCTTAGTAATACAACTACTTTGATTTAACAAATTCCATTAAGCCAAAACGATTGGCCTGATGTACATTCTTGGAAATATCGTAAATAGGGAATAGGGTGGAGGTGGATCTGCGCTTGCCATTGGCATCGTTGCGATCTTGGCGGATTGCGAGAAAGGCCCATCGGTTTCCTTCTTTGACAGGTACAATGGTGCCCAAAACACCAAAATTGGAAATCGGTATGGCCAATTCCATGGTCCACCCCTTATCAATATCGGAATTGTCGTTTATGGTGCCATCATAGGCAACCTCCACATTAAAATGGGGATTAAAGGCCTTGAAAACGGCATCTTCACCTTTGTAATAATCGTTAAAATATATAAAATCGTTAGAGGCCTTGTACAAATTGAGCTCATACCCAAAGTGAGTGTCCAGACTATCCGGCACTGGGATTAAAAAAATTTCGGCACAGTCATCCAAATAAGGTTCCCTGTCCCTTAACCTTTCTCTAGCCGTGATAAATCTATCATCCATTTCGAAGAAAACATAGAGATTTTTATTATCCCATAACATTCTAAAAGTAGTGCGTTGTTTATCGTCAGAGTCCTCTACGTTATAGAAATTATCGAGCGTTCTAGCTTCCGTCCTTTTCCAAACTTCCTCGTTCATTTTTCCGTCGACCAAAATAGGCTCGGAAGTGTTGGATACCTGAAAAACAGACTGTTCTCCAAGCGATAATCTTTTTTCTGTCTGTGCGACTGTGCCAGGAGAAGGTAGCGACAGCATCAGTACCCACCAAACGATCGATAGCTTTTTCATGCGTTTATAATTTGATTATGCTCAAAATGAGCGGTTTGAAAATAATTGCAAACATTAGTACGGTTAAATTTCATGTTCAAGCTCTGGGGGTAGGAAGCCTATCGGTCTGTTTCGGTCACCTATCACATTGAGGGATTAGACGAATTTTCCATCCTTGGAAACCGTCAGGTACGATGGATTCTTGATTCCGGCCGCTTCTGTCCCATAACTGAATTCGCCTGTTTCAATGTTGAACCGATAGACATAGATACCATCGCTTTTACCGGATTGGGTGTAGGTGCCGACCAAGAGGTTGTAAATCGTATCATTGACAGCGGTCTGCCGTTCGACAAGGATTGGAAAACATAATATTAGGCTTAAAAAAAGAGTCGTTTTCATGGGTCCTGATTTAAAGTGTTCTCGGATAATTCCAATACTACTTAGTGCGTACCTTATACTTATCTCAACTGATTTAGGTTTACATGTTGGTTTTTTCTTGTGAGTAAATGGATAATTGTTAACGCAAACAAATAGGTAAACCCACAGACCGTGAACAATATGTTGTATCCCGCTTCCAAATTTCCGATCGCTTTGTACTTATCCAACAGTACCCCGACAAGGATAGGGAATAAAATTCCCCCAACGGCACCTGCCATGCCCCCGATACCGACCACCGAACTTACCACTTCCTTGGGAAACATGTCCGAAGCCATGGTAAAGACGTTGGTGGCCCAGGCCTGGTGCACTGCCACCGCCACACTTATAAGTGCTACGGCCATCCATACATTGGTAGCGAACTGTGCAAGAATAATGGATATCTCAAGCAAGGCAAACAGCAATAATGCACCTTTTCTAGCTTTTAAAACGGGCATTCCACGTTTGATCAGCCAAGAGGAGAAGAATCCTCCTCCGATACTCCCGACCGTTGTAGCCCCATAAACGATCATTAGTTCAACGCTCGGTTTTGTAAGGTCCAGGCTAAATGTTGAGGCAAAGTAAGAGGGCAGCCAAAATAAAAAGAACCAAAAAATGGGATCGATCAATCCTTTTCCGACAATAAAGGCCCAAGTCTGTTTGAAAGTAAACAACTTTTTCCATTTAACAGCGATTTTTTGTTCATCCGCATTTTCCTCATCCTGTCCCTCTGTGATATATTTATATTCCTGAACCGTTAACCGTTTCTGCTTTGCGGGTATATCATAAAAAAACAACCAGAATATTAACCATATAAAACCAAATGAACCGGTAATCCAAAAAACTTCGTGCCAGCCATAATTGGTCAATATCCAAGGGGTTACCAGTAGTGCGAGTACAACACCGATACTGGTTCCCGAATTAAAAATACCGGTTGCCAGCGCACGCTCCTTTTTGGGGAACCATTCCGATACAGCCTTCATGGCCGCCGGGAAATTCCCGGCCTCACCTAAGGCCAGGCCGACCCGCGCCAGACTAAAACCAAATACGCTTCTTACTACGGCATGGAGCATGCCTGCCACACTCCAAACGGTTATGCTTATTGAATACCCCAACTTGGTCCCCCACTTGTCGATCAGCCACCCAAAAGATATGAGGCCGATGGCATAAGCTGCCGTAAAGGCCATTATTATATAGGCATAATCGGTTTCGGTCCAGTTAAATTCCTTTTCAAGAACGGGTTT
>NZ_FNAO01000041.1 GCF_900101815.1 Pricia antarctica | reverse complement strand
GGGTGTGTAAATTAAACTCTGTCCGGTTCATTTTTTCTCCATTCCAAAATTGGTCAGATCTTTTATCTGACCGGTTTTGGAATGCGACCTAGCGTCAGCGCCACGTATCGGGGCGCCCCTGTTGATGTCCAGACCGATACGGTCCCCAAATTTAATATAAAGTTGCTGAACGGTCAAGCTCCAATTGTGCAACGGGCTCGTCCACTTCCTTTCGATGTTCTTGGTGGCGAGGTACACCAGTTTGAGCAGGGCCATATCACTGGTGAACGCGCCCTTGGTCTTGGTCACCTTGCGGACCTGACGGTGGAACCCTTCCACGGCATTGGTGGTATAAATGATCTTCCTGATGGGCTCGGTGTACTGGAAGTACTGGGACAGTTGCTCCCAGTTGCGCTGCCAGCTCTCGATGACCACGGGATATCTGCTCCCCCATTTCGTTTCAAGTTTCAGGAGTTCGTCCTCCGCCACTTCTTTGCTCGTCGCCCGGTAGACCGTTTTCAGGTCGCGCATGAACTCCTTTTGGTCTTTTGAGGCAATATATTTAAGGGAGTTCCTTATCTGGTGTACGATGCAGAGCTGTACCTGTGCCTTTGGGAACACGCCCAGTATAGCATCGGTAAATCCCCGCAGGTTGTCGGTACAGGCTATCAGTATATCCTTCAGTCCACGGTTGTTCAGGTCGGTGAGCACCTGTAGCCAAAAGTTGGCGCCCTCGCTCTCGGAGATGTACATGCCCAGAATTTCCTTGCGGCCTTCCTTGTTTATTCCCAGGATATTGTAAAGGGCCTTATGGGTTATCTTCCCGTCCACCTTGACCTTGTAGTGCATGGCATCGAGCCATACGATACAATAGAGCGGTTCCAAGGGGCGGTTCTGCCATGCCTTGACGTCGGGTATGATCCTGTCGGTTATCTGGCTCAGCACGGTGTGCGAGATATCGGTGTCGTAGATTTCCTTTATATGCGAGGAGATGTCGCGATAGCTCATGCCCAGGCCGTATAATCCAATGATCCTGTCCGATAGATTATCCGCCAGGATGGTCTGTCGCTTTTTTACCAGTTCCGGCTCGAAACTGCTCTGCCTGTCCTGGGGCGTTTCGATATCGAAGGTGCCGTAGCCGCTCTTGATGGTCTTTTTGCCCTTGCCGTTGCGTTTGTTCCCAAAGCTGCGCTGGGCCTCGCCGAGATGGCCTTCCATCTCCGCTTCGAGCGCTTTCTCGATGACGTTCTTCAGCATAGGGGCGAACGCGCCGCCCTTGCCGAAAAGGTTCTTGCCCGACATGAACTGGTCAAGTACCTTTTTCTCGAATTCCGTTTGTTCTTCTTTTCTCATGGTTCTGTCTGAATAAAATTAATGATTAAA
>NZ_FNAO01000028.1 GCF_900101815.1 Pricia antarctica | reverse complement strand
ATCTAAGAAATAAAGAACAAGCAACAAGGCTGGAAATTAATTTAGTGTAAACCTTAATCTTTAACTTGTGTAAACTATGTGCCTTTACGAACATTGCAATCATAAAAAATATGACAAACGCAATTGAAAAAACACATTTTGCACCTGAACTGCACATTCCAAATGGAACGTTCAATATTGATTTCTATAACAAATTCGGTGCAACAGAACATTTTTGCTTACGGAACGATGACGGGAGCATTCACGTGGCAGAATTGGAAATAGATGGCGCTATTTTTCACTTACACGAAATAATGCGTTGGTTTGAAGCACTTGAACCTGTAACCGCAAAAGGTGTAACAACGGTTGTCGGCTTGTTTGTGGACGATGTTCACAAAGTTTTTAAGCGTGGAATTTCAGCAGGAGCAACAGAAATAAGACCTGTTACCGACTACGAATACGGTTACAGACAAGGGTTGTTCAAAGATCCATTTGGGCATTATTGGCAAATTCAAAAGAAAATGTAAAAAACGGCAGGTAGTGAAAAAATGTCCTATTCCTGTACTCATTGTTGCGCTCCTCTTAATAGTTGCCGGTGGAGTTGGCTTTGTGTATCACGCAAAAGATTACTTTGAACAAAGATCTATGGGTTATGAGTTTGCTTGGGTTCTGCTTATACGAGCTCTTGCTATTGTTTGTGGAGTACTGCTACTAAAACGCGTCAATTGGGCTCGCTGGTTTGCAATTGCCTGGCTTGCATACCATATTGTGTTAAGTACATTCCATTCAGTTTCTGAAACAATTACACACGCAGTTCTTTTACTAATAGTTGCTGTTCTACTTTTTATCCCGAAATCCTCTGCTTATTTTAAAAGTAATTGACAACAACGAGAAACAACGACCCGCTAATCGAGTGGATGGCTCCGCCATCAAATGACGGAGTGCACCCCTCACACCACCGCACATACGGGTCTCGTATACGGCGGTTCGATAATGGAACTTATCGTTTGTAGTATTCGATTAAACTAACATAACCTTTCCTCTTTAACCGTTTTATGGTAATGGTAGTCCGTAAAATAGACTTTGGGCGACTGCCCAGCCACCCATTCTTGTACGACTCCACGCATAGGCATGGTCTTGGTCAATTCCTAAGCGAATCAGGTTTTTCCGTTTTCGCTCGGGTTTCTTCCAATGATGCCATATGCAATACCGTAGTCGGTTTCTTAACCACTCTTCCAACTTTTTAAGTTTGGCCTGAATGGACGCCGGTATAAAGTAATTTATCCAACCGCGTATCAACAGGTTGATACGGTCGACACGTTCTTCGAAACTTGCCGGTATCGTCTTTTTGGTCAGGTATTTGAGCTTTGCCCTGAATTCCTTCCATTTGGACGGTTTTACCACGAGTTGATATTCACCTTTTTCCCCTTTCTTATAGGTAGGTACAAAACCAAACCCTAACACTTGGAGACTTAAAGGTTTACGTATGCCACTTTTCTCCCTGTTTATAGGCAGTCGGAGTTTGTCCCGCAGAAACTTATAGATACTATTGCCTACTCGTTTTGCTGACTTTTTACTCTTGACATAGATACTGAAATCGTCGGCATATCTTACATAGCGGTGTCCCCGTTTCTCCAGTTCTTTATCCAGCTCGTTGAGCAGGATATTGGAGAGCAATGGACTTAAAGGCGAGCCTTGCTGAACACCCTTTTTCCGTTTGTGTAATTTACCATTGATTAGTATCGGGGCTTTAAGAAAACAACGCAATAGCTTCATCGTTGGCTTGCATTTTACCTTTTTGTAAATCAATTCTAAAAGAATATAGTGTTCCACTTCATCAAAAAAACTCTTCAAATCTATATCTACTATATCCTTAGAACCTGAATTGATATTTTCAAGGCTTTGCGCGATTGCCTGATGGGCGCTGCGCTCTGGTCTGAATCCATAACTATGCTGTTGAAAGTCTGGCTCGAATATGGGTTGCAAAACTTGATGTAATGCTTGCTGGAACACCCTATCAACAACTGTGGGAATACCGAGTAATCGCTTCTTCCCGTTGCTTTTTGGTATTTCAACACCCAATATTGGAGACACCTGAAAAGTCTCTCTTTCTATTTGCTCGATATATCGCTTACCTTGGCTTTGCAATATAGATTTTAGTTCAGTTATATGAACGCCATCTAATCCTGCTGAACCCTTGTTAAGATACACCCGCTCATAGGCGTCGTTTAGATTCTTTTTACTTGTTAATTGTTTAATCATTACTACTAAATTGACTTGCTGTCTCGCTTGATCAAAGGCTATTACTTTACTGGAAAGCTATCCGTAACGTAAAACAACTCCTTTGTCTATTAAAAATCCATATTAAGACGAATCTTTGCAACTTTTATTGGAAATTGTACACCAATTAGTTAACTTTGGTGGGTGGTCAGAAAAATAAACGCATACAAAAGTCACTTTGTTGACTTTTACGAATCGCAGGAGGAAAAGGTCCAGAATAAAATCGAATATGTATTGGACTTGATCCGTTTTGAACAACGTGTTCCCAAAAAGTTCTTCAAAGCACTCGAAAATACCGATGGTATTTATGAAGTCCGTGTTATTACAACTTTTAAAAGTATACGGATTTTATGCTTCTTTGATGACGGGAACTTAGTAATGCTTGCCAACTGTTTCGTCAAGAAAACTCAAAAGACACCGAGGAAAGAAATCAAACTTGCCGAAAAATTGAAAAAGGAATATTTAAAAAATAAAAATGGCTAATATGGAAAATGTAACTGATTTTGAAGATATACTCGTTAAAAAGTATGGAAACAAGGGAACTGAAAAACGTGACAGATACGACGCGGATTCACTTGCTTTTCGTTTGGGAGCAATGTTAAAGGAGGCTCGGAAAGAGGCAAATTTGACACAAGAAGAGCTTGCCGAAAGAACCGGGACAAAAAAAAGCTACATATCACGTATTGAACGTGGGTTGAGTGATATTCAAGTTTCTACCTATCACAAACTGATTGAATTAGGTTTAGGTAAAAATCTAAATATTACCATAGCATAGCGGAAAGTACTAAGGACAACAAAACCTATGGGAATGCGGGGTTCGTTGTTTAAAACCAAAGGTCTGGGCGTTCCGAGCGGCACCGCAATATCTTTTGGATTTTGCTCTTTCGCGGGATAGTTCAAATAACGGAACCAAAAGATTTCGCTAATTTCAAGGCCAAACGGCAGGTGCGTGCGATTCCGCACTGCGCATAGCTATGGCGTTGTGCGTAATCTTCCTACCAGAAAAACCAGTTGAGTTTTTGAGCTAACGTGCGTACCTTTAGGCTACGCTCCTTGTCAAGGCCGGTTTTAGC
>NZ_FNAO01000008.1:88026-373231 GCF_900101815.1 Pricia antarctica | reverse complement strand
CCCGGACCGAAGACCCAGGTGGCCATGGCGGCGGGGCCCACCCCTTTCCATTCCGAACAGGGAAGTTAAGCCCGCCAGCGCCGATGGTACTGCCGAAAGGTGGGAGAGTAGGATGCCGCCTTACCTCGAAGGTCCCGATCGTTCACGATCGGGACCTTTTTTTGTGCCCGGAAACGGGATCCGCAACGCAAGAAACGGGCCGCCCTCTTGGAAGCCCCCACCAAACCGGGTGCGTTAATTTTAACTGGATTACAGGGGTAGACCCATCTTACTGTAAACACCGGTAGTAGTTGTACACGAAAATAGGTGAAGACATAACTTGCGCCCCGATTAAGGCGGTGCCCCCGGAATCGGTTACGTGACCGGTTACGGAAACCTGTGCAAAAATCGACAGGCCGGCTATGGCCATACTCAACCTTAAAAAAACAGCCCTAATATCTCGCATCATCTCTTGATTTGTTTAAGAATGTAAAGATAATGAGGTTACGAGAAGTGCAAAGTAAGAAAGGACATTAAAAGAGAAAGTAACTAATAATCGATGAAGGGTTCAACCTCAATACCCTAGATGCAGTTCAAACTGCACATTCTTTTCAGATTCATTTTCATCGATAATTACGATTCCCTGCTTGTACAGATCTATCGTAAAACTGACATCGCTGTCATTTTTTATAAAATCCCAGGCTTCCTTCATTTCATGGCTCCAATTGATATCATCAAAAACGAAAATTGCCGGGGATTTGATTTTATCTTTTAATGCCTTGAAATAGGTAATGGTAGGTTCTTTTTGGTGATTGCCGTCGATAAATAGAAGATCGAAGAAAATATCCTCTTTTAAAAGTTGGGGAAAGGTGGCCTCGAACAGACCTTTCCTAATATCATATTTTGAAGTCGGGGCGATGGATGAAAACTGATGGCCTGCTATTTTACATAACTGCGGAAGCCCTTCCATGGTAATAAATTTGGCGATGCTATCATTTTTAATACTTTCTAGGGCATAGCATCCCGAGATACCAAGATTGGTTCCAATTTCTAAAATGGTAGAAGGATTATTTTTTTTGGAAAGGAAATATAAGAACTCACACCATTTTTTACTTGATGCCGCATTTTTACAAATATCCTTGACCAACGCTGTTTTATCGGAGCCGAAAATTTCGTATGAAATCAGGGTTTCGTCTTCCAGGAGGTTCGTTCTGTATTTTTCACAATTTTGGAACGACTGACGGTCTTCATCCGTAAAATCAGAGTTTTTTACTTTAGATAGGGATTCGACAATAGTATTTAAGGTCTTATTGTTGTATTTGGCGATTCTCTCAAATTCTTTTTTTTGGTTTAACCGGGTACGCGTTATGGAAAGATGCTTCCGTATTTTCTTTTCGATCATATGTCAACAGTAATTAGATGGCTACCTAAACTAACATATTTGAACTAAAGAAGGCGGATTATTGTCGGATAATTATGCAAAAAAACTGTTGTACAATTATCCAACTACAAGCTTCTTCTATTTCACGATTCTTGTAATACTGAAGCGCTACACTCTCGGCAAATCCCCATCGCCCTTCAACGGTAGTTCAGATGCTCCCATTAGGTACGTATCGATATGATAGGCCGCTTGTCGTCCTTCGGAAATCGCCCAAACGATGAGGGATTGTCCGCGGCGTTGATCTCCTGCGGCAAATACGCCGGGTACATTGGTCTTATAATCTCTTTCTGTGGCCTTAATGTTGGTTCTGGCATCGGCTTCAAGCCCCAATTGTTCTGCTATTGTCATCTCCGAACCGGTGAAACCTAAGGCCAGCAGGGCCAATTCGCATTTCCATTCTTTTTCGGTGCCTTCGACTTCTCTTAAGACCATTGCTTTTCCGGGCTCTCTGACCCATTCCACCTGAGAGGTTATCAACCCCGTCAAATTACCGTCCTTGTCACCTACGAACCGCTTGGTCGAAATGCTGAAAAAACGTTCCGCACCTTCTTTATGGGACGAACTGGTACGCAATCGCATGGGCCAAAACGGCCAAGGCTGGTCCTCGGGGCGTTCAACAGTGGCCATAGGCATAATCTCGAAGTTGGATACGGATTTTGCCCCATGCCTGAACGATGTTCCGATACAATCCGATCCGGTATCTCCACCGCCGATAACGACAACATCCTTACCAGTGGCCAACAGCTCGTTTTCGAATGTTGTAGTTCCGTCCACGCGACGGTTGTTTTGGGGAAGGAAGTCCATCGCCTGTACGACACCTTTCAAGTCGGCACCTTCTATGGGCAGGTTTCTGCGGATTGTGGCGCCTCCACATAGCACAATGGCATCAAAATCGTTTTGGAGTTCTTCGCCTTTGACATCTACCCCGACATTTATACCGCATTTAAATTCTATTCCTTCGGCTTCCAGCACGTTCAACCTTCGGTCGATAATGTGCTTTTCCATTTTGAAATCGGGAATACCGTATCGTAAAAGTCCGCCTGGTTTTTCGTCCCGTTCGAAGACCGTTACCCAATGGCCTGCACGGTTCAATTGCTGTGCGGCCGCCAATCCCGCAGGGCCGGAGCCTACTACGGCCACTTTTTTACCGGTTCTGATTTCTGGGGGTTCGGGTTTTATCCATCCATTTTCGAAGGCGGTCTCGGCAATGTTCTTTTCGATGTTCTCGATAGTGACCGGATCCTCGTTGATTCCCAGCACGCAGGCTTCCTCACAGGGGGCGGGACACAATCGTCCGGTAAATTCCGGGAAGTTGTTGGTTGAATGTAGAATATGGGCCGCCTTGTCCCATTTACCGCGATATACGGCATCGTTGAAATCGGGAATCAGATTGCCCAGCGGGCATCCGCTATGGCAAAACGGAATACCGCAGTCCATGCAGCGGGCACCTTGTTCCTTGATTTCCTTCTCGGGAAGGCGCACAGAAAACTCCTTATAATTTTGTACGCGCTCCTCGACGGGAGCGTATGCTTCTACTTTTCTATCGAATTCCAAAAATCCTGTTATCTTTCCCATGTTTCGATTGTAAATTAGTGTAGTTTGGTTTTAAATGGTTTCTAATCGCTCTTCTTCCAAACGGATCAACGCTTTTCGGTACTCCTCTGGCAATACCTTTACGAATTTGGGCAGACATTCCTCCCAATTTTCTAAAATACGTTGTGCAAGCGGACTCAAGGTGGCGTTATAATGGCTTTCGATCAAATCTTTTAGCTGCTTGACATCTTGGTCCTCGGTTACCGCGAGCAAATTCAAGTCTTCGGTATTGCAGTTCTTCTCGAAGGTCTTTTTCTCATCGAAAATATAGGCGATACCGCCGCTCATTCCCGCGCCGAAATTTCGCCCCACTTCTCCTAAAATTACGGCAACGCCACCCGTCATATATTCGCAACCGTGATCACCGATGCCCTCGACGACCGCTTTTGCCCCTGAATTACGAACGCAAAAACGTTCCCCGGCCTTGCCATTGATATAAGCCCTACCGGCGGTCGCACCATACAAGGTAACATTTCCGGTAATCACATTGTCTTCGGGAACGATAGTAGAGCCTTCGGGCACTTTAATGACCAATTTGGCTCCCGAAAGTCCTTTTCCGAGATAATCGTTGGTATTGCCGTTTACGATCATGGTCAAACCTCGAGTAGCGAAAGCTCCGAAACTTTGACCGGCAGAACCCGTAAAATTGAGTTTTAAGGTATTGATGGGTAAACCCTGAGCGCCGTAAACCTTAGAGATTTCATTGCTGATAATGGCTCCTACGGCACGGTCCGTATTTTTTATCGGATAGTCAAGTGTCAACTTCTCTTTTCGGAACAATGAGGGATTGGCTTTCGCGATGATATCGAACTCGATGGACTGATCGATGTTATGCTGCTGCTTTTGGGTATTATAGAATTTTGTGCCTGCAGGAACATCCACTTGATGCAAAATCGGAGTCAGGTCGATACCTTTGGCCTTATAATGTTCGATTGCCTTCCTACGGTCCAATTTTTTGACCTGACCTACCATTTCGTTTACCGTACGGAAGCCAAGTTGTGCCATGATCTCGCGTAATTCTTGGGCAACGAAATACATATAATTGACCACGTGTTCAGGTTTGCCCTCGAACTTTTTGCGAAGTTCGGGGTTTTGGGTGGCGATGCCTACCGGGCAGGTGTTCAGATGGCAAACGCGCATCATGATACAGCCAGAGGCTACCAGTGGTGCGGTAGAAAATCCGAACTCTTCGGCACCTAATAGACAGGCTACGGCAACATCACGGCCCGTTTTAAGCTGTCCGTCACACTCCAAAACGATTCGGTTACGAAGATCGTTCATCACCAAGGTCTGCTGGGCTTCGGCAATACCGAGTTCCCAAGGGAGACCAGCATGTTTTAAAGAGGTCAGGGGTGAAGCTCCGGTACCACCATCGAATCCGGATATCAGTACTACGTCGGCCTTGGCCTTCGATACGCCCGCTGCAACGGTCCCCACACCGACTTCCGATACTAGTTTTACATTGATCCTCGCTTTGCGATTCGCCGATTTTAGGTCATATATCAATTGTGACAGATCTTCTATAGAATAGATATCGTGATGCGGCGGCGGCGAAATGAGGCCCACGTAGGGTGTTGAATTCCGCGTTTTCGCAATAGCGGGGTTCACTTTGGGTCCTGGCAATTGACCGCCTTCCCCAGGTTTGGCCCCTTGTGCCATTTTAATCTGTATCTCTTGGGCATTGGTCAAGTAATCGGAAGTTACCCCGAAACGGCCCGAAGCCACCTGTTTTATCGCAGAGTTACGCCAATCGCCGGTTGCATTCTTATAAAAACGGTCTGCATCTTCACCGCCTTCGCCGGAGTTACTCTTACCGCCGATCCGGTTCATGGCAATGGCCAAATTTTCATGTGCTTCCTTACTAATGGAACCGTACGACATGGCGCCCGTTTTAAAACGTTTGACAATATCGGTCCACGGCTCTACCTCTTCCAAGGGAATCGGGTCGTAGTTTGAGAATTCGAAAAGTCCCCGGATGGTCATCAGGTTTTTGGTCTGCCCGTTGACCATTTCAGCATACTCTTTGTAAGTATTCGCTTCGTTGCCCCGCACCGCTTTCTGTAACTTGGCGACGGACAATGGGTTGAACATGTGCTTTTCCCCATCTCTTCTCCAACGGTATTCACCCCCTATTTCAAGATCAAGAGTGGCGGCCACTTCTTTTTTGGAAAAGGCATTACTATGCCGTTTGGCGATTTCTTTTTCTATTTGATAGAGACCTATACCTTGAATACGTGTAGGGGTATTCGGGAAATACTTGTCGACAACCTTGGTATTTATGCCGACACATTCGAACAGCTGCGACCCACGATAGGAGTTCAGGGTAGAAATTCCTATTTTGTTCATGACTTTAAGGATGCCCTTCCCGACGGCCTTGTTATAATTTTCGACCGCTTCCTCGAACGTGAAATCCGTGATATCGTGTTCCTCGATCTGTTCGCCGATAATTTCGTTGACCAGATAGGGGTTGATGGCACTGGCCCCAAAACCGAACAGTAGGCAGAAGTGATGCACTTCCCGAGGCTCCGCGGATTCTACGATGATACTGAGCTTATTCCGTTTGCCCAGTTTTTGTAGACCGCTGTTTACGTACGAACACGCCAATAATGCGGGAATGGGAGCGTGGTCTTTATCGACGCCCCTATCCGAAAGTATTATAATGTTGGCGCCCTCGTCGGCTTCCTTGGTAGTTTGGGCCAAAATGGCTTCGAGCGCATCCTCAAGACCATTATAGCCTTTCTCGATATCGTAAAGCGTAGGGATGGAGACCACTTTGTAATCGGGACTCGCATCGTAATTCTTGATCTTGTCGAGATCTTCTTTGGAAATGACCGGGTTCTGTATTTTCAGTTTCCGGCAATGCAGTTCCGAGAAATCGAAAATATTATGGTCGCTGCCCAAAGTAAGGCTGATATCGGTAATCAGTTCCTCGCGGATACCATCCAAAGGCGGATTTGTGACCTGGGCGAATAATTGTTTGAAATAGTTATAGATCAATTGGGGCCGTTCGGATAGTACCGCGATTGGGGTATCCGAACCCATGGACCCGATGGGCTCTTTAGCATTTTTTCCCATAGGGAGGATGATGGTGTCGATATCCTCCAAAGTATAGCCAAAAATCGACTTCCGTTTGGCAATAGATTCCTCTCCCAAAAACAACGGACAATCGTTATAAGGTATGTTTTTTAGATGAACGAGATTGTCGTCCAACCATTTTTTATAGGGATGTCGTTTGGCGATATCCTCTTTGATTTCCTCATCGTTTACGATACGACCCTCTACCATATCGACCAAGAACATTTTGCCGGGCTCCAAACGGCCGTGAAACTGAACGTTTTCCGGTGCAATGTCCATCACCCCGGTTTCTGAGGACATGATTACATAACCGTCCTTGGTTACCGAATATCTTGAAGGACGAAGACCGTTCCGGTCCAAAAGCGCCCCGATAAAGTTGCCGTCAGTAAATGGGATGGATGCAGGTCCGTCCCACGGCTCCATCATACAGGAGTGGTATTCGTAAAATGCTCTTTTGGCCTCCGACATGTACGGATTTTTTTCCCAAGCCTCCGGCACCAAGATCATCATCACCTCGGGCAAGGAACGGCCGGTCATCAATAGCAGTTCTACAACCATGTCCATCGTGGCGGAATCGGATTTGCCGGGTAGGATAATCGGTAGAATATTCTTGATCTCATCACCGAACCAATCGCTTTCCATCAATTCTTCGCGCGATATCATACGGGAAACATTGCCCCGAAGGGTATTGATTTCACCATTATGGCACATGTACCGAAAGGGTTGGGCGAGGTCCCAGGTCGGGAAGGTATTGGTCGAGAAGCGTTGGTGTACCAAAGACAGACGGGTCACCACACGGGGGTCCATAAGGTCTTCATAATACAGGCTGATATCCTTAGGCATTAGCAAACCCTTAAAAATTATAATTTTTGTGGATAGGCTGGGTACGTAAAAGAAATTACTTTCCGAAAGTTTTGAGTTGATAATGGTATGCTCGGTGACCTTTCGTGCAATGAAGAGTTTTAGGTTAAAATTAAAATAATCTTGAGTATCGTTCTCCTTGGCAATAAAAATCTGCTTTATAAAAGGTTCGGTCTCCATGGCGATCCGCCCAGGTATGGAACGGTTCACGGGCACATTGCGCCAGCCTAAAAGTCGTAGTCCCTGTTTTTTGATATTTTCTTCGAATACAGAAATACAAAAATTACGCTGATTTTCCTTTTGGGGAAGAAACACGTTACTTACGGCATATGCACCGGGTTCCGGAAGCTCGAAATCGCATACCGCCTGAAAAAAATCATGGGGAACATCGATAAGTATGCCGGCACCGTCACCGGTCTTGCCGTCGGCGCTGACGGCACCACGGTGTTCCAGTTTGTGCAATATCTCCAAAGCTTTATGGATGATATCGTTGGATTTATTTCCTTTTAAGCTACAGATAAATCCGGCGCCACAATTATCATGTTCAAATTCTGGTAGGTAAAGGCCCTGTTTTCTTAATGTCATTTGATATGGTATTTTCTCAAAAATAGTGTTTTTACTAAATTATTAGCAGAGATTTCGATTTAATCGGATAAAAATTCAACGTTTGGAATAGAATGTTAAATAAACCTCAAATATGGATTTTGCAAGTCCATAAATTATCAGATTGATAAAATTAACCTTTTCAGATTTCATTTAAATAGGATTTAGGGGGGTAAACAAGTTTAGGTGTTACATTTGTTACTTTGACCCCTTTTTTATATGGGTACAATATGATTTTTAACGCTTAATTTATATTTTAACCCTATCAGAATAAGGGTCTGATGGCCTTTTTTTTAGGGGAGTTTGGATTTCGTAGTGTGAATACCGATTGATGGGCAATACTCAATCCTTCAAAATACTCCGTGAAATCACAATCTTCTGTATCTCCGAAGTACCCTCATAAATCTGGGTAATCTTAGCGTCGCGCATCAGACGTTCGACATGGTAATCCTTTACATAGCCGTTGCCCCCGTGAATCTGTACGGCCTCGATTGTGGTATCCATAGCAACTTGGGAGGCATATAATTTGGCCATGGCCCCTGAAAGGTCATAGTCGCGGTCTTGGTCTTTATCCCAAGCGGCCTTGTAAACAAGATGGCGTGCCGCTTCGATTTGGGTGTGCATGTCCGCCAGTTTAAAGGCAATTGCCTGATGGTTGCAGATTTCCGTACCGAAGGCCTTACGTTCCTTGGAATATTTTAGGGCCAGTTCATAGGCTCCGGCGGCAATTCCCAAAGCTTGTGCGGCGATACCGATGCGACCGCCTGCCAAGGTTTTCATGGCGAACTTGAATCCGAACCCGTCTTCGCCGATACGATTTTCTTTGGGCACTTTGACGTCATTGAAAATGAGGGAGTGGGTATCGCTACCACGAATGCCCAGCTTATTTTCTTTAGGGCCGATCTCAAAACCGGGCATCCCTTTTTCGACGATCAGGGCGTTGATTCCCTTATGACCTTTTTCTTTATCCGTTTGGGCAATGACCAGATAGACCTCTGCAGAATTGCCATTGGTAATCCAGTTCTTTGTCCCGTTCAGAACATAGTGGTCCCCTTTATCGATGGCCGTAGTTTTTTGGGAGGTCGCATCACTGCCCGCTTCGGGTTCCGAAAGACAGAACGCCCCGATAATCTCTCCCGCGGCCAAACGAAAAAGGTATTTTTGTTTTTGCGCCTCGTTGCCGAACGCTTCCAGGCCCCAGCACACCAGAGAATTGTTTACCGAAACGATGACCGAGGCCGATGCGTCGATTTTCGAAAGTTCTTCCATGGCGATGACGTAAGACAGGGTATCCATACCGCTACCCTTGTATTTCGGGTCGGTCATCATCCCCAGAAAGCCAAGTTCACCCAATTTTTTGACCTGTTCAGTGGGGAACTTTTGGGCATCGTCCCTTTCGATTACCCCAGGCAGTAGCTCGTTGCGGGCAAAATCGCGTGCAGCCTGTTGTATCATAAGATGCTCTTCCGATAGTGAAAAATCCATAGGTGTGTGTCTTTATAGGCTTCCTACAAATATAGGGCTATGAAATAGGATAGAACAGGGCGTAAGGGGTATTTTTCGCGCAAAATGCATCCCGGAGCGATCAATGAACGGTAAAATAAAAAGTTTAAGACGGATTCTGTTTCAAATTTTTATATTTGTTCGTTCCAATTATGGAATGCGCAGGATTTTGACCGATTAAACGGACAATTTGGTTTCAGGGGAGGATGAATTGACAATTAATACCACCTCCGATATCCTAAGAAAGGCAATTTTGAATATCTTTAGAAAAAATCCGTCCGGAAAGAACATCCGCCCGACCGCTTCTGAAATCGCATTGAAACTACTAATATAGAACCTTAAAAACCGATCGAGTATGGAGACCATTATCATTATTGTATTTGTTGTGGGTTATTTGGCGATAACCATGGAGCATAACCTGAAAATTGACAAACTCATTCCCGCACTGGCGATGATGGCGATACTTTGGGCGATAATTGCTCTGGCCCATATGGATGTTTACGAGGTTAATACAGACCTAAAAGAGCTTGAACCCTCGGATATCGACGGAATATTGTTGCATCATTTGGGTAAAACCGCCGAAATATTGGTCTTTCTTTTGGGTGCTATGACCATTGTCGAGATCATCGACTACTTTGACGGTTTTGCGACCATTAAAGGGTACATTAAAACCAAAAGCAAACGCAAGCTGTTATGGCTATTTTCGATTTTGGCCTTTATACTATCGGCTATCATCGACAACCTAACGGCAACTATTGTTCTGATAACTATCTTGCAAAAGGTCATTAACGAACGTGAGACCCGATTGTGGTTTGCCGGTCTTATCATCATTGCCGCCAATGCCGGGGGGGCCTGGTCGCCCATCGGCGATGTTACCACGACCATGCTCTGGATCGGTAATAAGGTCACCGCTCCCGTATTGATAGAACATGTGTTGATACCCTCTATCGTATGTATGGTTATTCCGGGTTTAGTGGCGAGCCGATACAGTGCCTTTAAGGGGAACATCGTGAGCGATGCGGATGAAATTGATGTCCCAAAATCAAAATTCGGTTCTACCATGCTGTATTTGGGCCTTGGTGCCATTGTATTTGTGCCGTTCTTTAAAACGATTACCCATTTGCCGCCGTATGTCGGTATGATGCTGTCTTTGGCGGTAGTAGCAACATTTGCGGAAATTTATAGTAGTTCAAAGTTTAGTATTTCGAACATAGAGGGAGAAGGCGATGACACCGTAGGACACCATAGTCCCGTACATGCCTCCCTTTCCAAGATAGAAATGCCGAGTATTCTCTTTTTCTTGGGAATATTGTTGGCGGTGGCCGCCCTGGAATCTTTGGGAATGCTCTTTCATTTTGCGGAAAGCCTAGAAACCAACGTGCCCATGCTAGGTACGGAATCACACGGGGAACTGGTATCCGACCTCGTGGTACTGATTTTGGGCGTCGGTTCGGCGGTAATCGACAATGTGCCTTTGGTAGCGGCCAGTATGGGCATGTTCTCGGTACCTATAGACGATCCGGTATGGCATTTTATCGCCTACTCGGCCGGAACGGGCGGAAGTATGTTGATTATCGGCTCGGCAGCGGGAGTTGTCGCCATGGGAATGGAAAAAATCGATTTCTTCTGGTATTTGAAAAAAATAGCGTGGTTGGCGTTTCTCGGATTTATTGGCGGTGCGGCCGTATTTGCAATAATTAGAAATTTTGTGTTAAATGCATAATTTAATCGATAAACTACCGTTATAGAGGCAAGACCGAACACGTTGCTAAAAGCGTATTTAACCTAAGAATTCTATGATGTTATTTCAAGATGTGGCGCAAGATCCTCAAGTTGGGGATGTTATGTCCGAAGAAAAGACCCTTTCCATAATCGATCTTATTTTTAATGGCGGTACAGGAAGTGTACTTATTATTTCCATATTGTTCATTATGCTGTTTGTGGCGTTATACATTTATTTTGAGCGCATTTTTGCCATAAAGGCTGCTTCTAAAATAGACAGTAATTTCATGAACCAGATTCGTGACCATGTTACCAATGGTAAATTGGAGGCGGCAAAATTGTTATGTGCCCAAACCGATTCTCCCGTGGCGCGGTTGACCGAAAAAGGAGTTTCAAGGATCGGAAAACCCTTGGACGATATTAACACGGCCATTGAAAATGCCGGAACCCTGGAGGTATACAAGCTCGAGAAAAATGTGAGCGTATTGGCCACTGTTGCCGGAGCCGGCCCCATGATCGGATTCTTGGGTACGGTAATAGGTATGATTCTGGCCTTTCACGAAATGGCTTCCAGCGGCGGCCAAGCGGAAATGGGCTCGTTGGCATCTGGGATTTATACGGCCATGACCACAACGGTGGCGGGCCTTATTGTAGGTATCATAGCGTATATTGGCTATAACCACTTGGTCAACCGGATCGATAAGGTCGTGCATAAGATGGAAGCTAATGCTGTTGAGTTTCTAGATTTATTGAACGAACCTCTATAATTCCATACCATGAAATTAAAGGGAAGAAATAAGGTAAGCCCCGATTTTAGCATGTCATCGATGACGGATATCGTATTCCTGTTGTTGATTTTCTTTATGCTGACGGCAAACTCGCCCAATGCACTGGATCTTTTATTGCCCAAGGCGAAAGGGAAATCTACTAACACCCAAAACGTATCGGTAAGTATTGATAAGAACCTACAATATTTTGTGAACAACGAGAAAATCAACGGAGATTATATCGAAGTCGAACTCAAAAAGGCTTTAGAAGGGCAAGATAAGCCTACCATTATTTTAAGGGCCGAAGAAAGTGTGGCCATCAAAGAGGCGGTCCGTGTCATGGACATCGCCAACCGAAATAGTTACAAGGTCATCTTGGCCGTGCGACCGAATTGAATTCGAATTATAATGAATAGAGTTTCATATCTTTAGTAAAGACTTTGACCTATTGACAGCCATTGTGTTGTTGAAAAAAATTCAATGAACCCTTTACGCCTCCCAGAATAAGGGCGCATGGCGAAACACGCAAAACGAAAATCCAAACTATACGTTTGCAGATTGCATTTTGCAAAACAAACAACAGATCAAAATTAAATAGGCAATATGCCATACCTGGACACCAGACACAAAAAGAAATCTTTCACGCTGACCACTTTCCTATTAAGCGTGTTGTTGCTGATATTGTTCTATATCGGCATGACCTACATGGATCCCCCGATCGAAAACGGAATCTCTGTCAATTTTGGCACCACCGATTTTGGTAGTGGAAACGTGCAGCCCAAAGAAAAGATACAGTCCGAACCTTTAGATACCCCTCCCGTTGAACCTGTCGAACAAGAAGAGGAAGTGGTCGAAGAAATCGTAGAGGAAGAGGTTGTTGAGGAGGAAGCGCCGGAGAAAGTAGTAGCGGAAGAAGCACCTGCCGAGAAAGTGCTTACCCAAGAAAATGAGGAAGCCATAAAGATTAAAAAAGCGGAAGAGGCAAAAAAGAAAGCCGAGGATGCCCAAAAAGCGGCCAAGAAAAAAGCCGAAGACGCCGAGAAAAAGAAAAAAGCAGAGGCAGCACGGGTGGCCCAACAAAAAAAGGATGCCGAGGAAAAGGCCAGAAAGGAGCAAGACGCCAAGAAGAAAAAATTGGATGAACTAATGGGTGGCCTCAATAAATCGGACGGTACGGCCTCAGGTTCGGAGGGCGATGACAACAGGGCCGGCGACAAAGGTTCTCCCGACGGCGACCCCTATGCTACAAGTTATTATGGTAGTCCCGGTTCCGGAAGCGGCACGGGCGGTTATGGCCTAAATGGCCGTTCCTTAGCCAGTAAAGGTGCGGTCAAACAGGAATGTAACGAAGAGGGAAGGGTCGTAGTCAAAATTGTGGTTGATAGAAATGGAAACGTGGTAAGTGCGCAACCAGGCGTGAAAGGAACCACGAACAACAGTCCCTGTTTATTGGACCCCGCCAAGAAAACAGCGTTCAAGCACAAATGGAACCAAGATTCCAATGCGCCCAGCCAGCAGGTCGGGTTCGTAGTGGTCAATTTCAAACTGGGAGAGTGACCTATCGACAAACCCTCGATTGGATGTTCGCCCAACTTCCAATGTACCAACAAAAGGGGAAGTCCGCCTTCAATGCCAAACTGGACAATACGCTGGCCTTTGCCGCCCACCTCGACCATCCCGAAAAAAAATTCAAGAGCATACACGTCGGCGGCACAAATGGAAAGGGCTCCAGCAGCCACATGCTCGCTTCTGTCTTACAGGAAGCAGGTTACAAAACCGGACTCTACACTTCTCCACATTTAAAAGATTTTCGAGAACGCATCCGAATAGATGGAAAAATGGTCAGCGAAAAATTTGTCGTCGATTTCATCCAAACAAACCAATCTTTTTTTGAAGAACATCGGCTTTCATTTTTTGAAATGACCGTGGGAATGGCGTTCACTTACTTCGCCGAGAAAATGGTCGATATCGCGATTGTTGAGGTAGGGCTGGGCGGCCGATTAGATTCCACGAATATTATTGTTCCCGAAGTCGCCCTGATTACTAATATAGGGTTGGACCATGTAGATCTGCTCGGTGACACTTTGGCCAAAATAGCTTTCGAAAAGGCGGGAATCATCAAGGAAAATATTCCGATTGTCATTAGCGAATATCAAAATGATACTGCTGAGATTTTTGAACGGGTTGCGAATTCAAAAACTGCAAAGGTGATATATGCAGAAAAATCCCTAAAAAAGAAGTACAAAACATCCCTTTTAGGTAACTATCAGAAAAAAAATGTAAATGGTGTGGTTGCCGTTTTGCAAGAACTTCAAGGTTTTGAAGTCCGGGAAGAGCATATCGTAGATGGACTTCTGAACGTGACCCAAAACACTGGCTTGATGGGCCGATGGCAAATGATGCGCATCGAGCCTAAGGTAGTTTGCGATACGGCGCACAATAGCGAAGGCCTGGCGTTGGTGTTGCAACAGGTCGCTCAACAGGATTACGACCGACTGCATATTGTTCTAGGTTTTGTAAAGGGCAAAAACCTCGATGCGATTTTACCCTTGTTTCCAAAAAATGCGGAATACTACTTTTGTAGACCAGACATTCCCCGAGGTTTAGATGTAGAGGTACTCCAGCAAAATGCAAAAGCTTTCGGGTTGAAAGGAAAATGCTTTACTTCGGTCGGTAATGCCTATAATGCCGCACTACAGAATGCCGATGTCGGTGATTTTATTTTTATCGGGGGGAGTACCTTTACGGTGGCGGAGGTGGTGTGATATTTTATATTATTTTCTTTTGGCATTACCAAAAGAGTTCTATATTTGCACCCGCCAGAAAGATCTATTTCAGAATGGTCGGTCCGGCACGTTTTAGGGCAATTAGCTCAGTTGGTTCAGAGCACCTCGTTTACACCGAGGGGGTCGGGGGTTCGAATCCCTCATTGCCCACTATAAAAACCTCAACTATTTGATGATAAATAGGTTGGGGTTTTTGCATTTTATGATTTGTACGATTATTTTATGGTAACTTACCCTTATTGTTTTGGGAATCTCAAAAAGGGCCAATTACTCACACAGAATTTTATAAAAATCTAATAATTCAATTTTTAGGCCGAAACACCACTATGGAGAAGCTGGATTATATTAAAACTTTCAAGGCCGCAAACTTGGGTACAGAAGGATACATAGCTGACTTTTTGCTTTACTTTTTTGTGCTAAAAGATAATATGCATAAGCATTGAGTTTTTTAAGTTTTACATTCTAAAATTAAATAGCTATTTTCGCAATTAAATTTTTAGAATAAATTTTTGAAGCTATTTAGAAATATACTATTCTTTACCGCAGCCTTCATTATGATAGGACACGACGTTGTGCCCCATAATCATTTATCCCAAGGCGAAGATATTTCTCTCTCTACTGTTTCTACAACAGATTCTCAGCAAATAGCTCAAGAACATTCAGAATTAGGCCATATATTCGAACACTTTCAGCATTCTCCCAACGAAAGGACTTTAAAATATGTAACTGGAGATGTTAAAAATCTAAATGTTAAGACAGAAATTCTACAAAATTCCGCCTTAATCGTTGATATAGACAATCAGTTTATTTGGCACGCAAACTTTGAAAAACAACGCTTTCGGGATTATCCGATAATTCCATATTTTACAACTTTTTTATCTTCACATACCCTTCGGGGACCTCCTTCTTGTTAATTTCTTAAAGTGATATTTAGTATTCAAGCTTCAACTGGACTTGATACTACGTATATCGCTATTTAGTTATGCAATACTCTTTTGTCATATCTATTCCCTTATTCATCTCTAGCATCAACAAATCATACATCTGTTAAAAGGTGTATAAAATCGGCTCTTGGTGATTCTTATTTTCGTTTTCCATCTTAAAATTATTCTACTATAATGTTAGATAAAATCATTCAATTTTCTATCAACAATAAGCTTGTTGTCGGAATATTAACCTTGTTCCTTGTTGGGTGGGGAAGCTATTCGCTTACCGAACTGCCCATAAGTGCCGTACCAGATATTACAGATAACCAGGTAATGGTCATAACCGTTTCCCCCACGCTTGCCGCACAAGAGGTCGAACAACTTGTTACATTTCCGGTCGAACAGACCATGGTAAGCATCCCTGAAATAAAGGATATGCGATCTTTTTCACGCTTTGGACTTTCTATTGTAACCATAGTGTTCGAGGAAGATACCGATCTCTATTGGGCACGGCAGCAAGTGCAAGAACGTTTATCCTCCGCGGCAGACGAAATACCGGAAGGTGTCGGAAAACCTGAAATGGCACCGGTTACAACAGGCCTTGGAGAAATATACCAATATGTGGTACATCCCGAAGAAGGTTATGAAGACCAATACGATGTTACCGAACTGCGAACGATACAGGATTGGATCATTAAACGGCAGTTATTGGGAACGAAAGGAGTTGCCGAAGTGAGTGGTTTTGGAGGTTTATTAAAGCAATATGAAATTGCCATAGACCCCAATACCCTTCAAAGTATGGATATAACCATTGAAGATATCTTCACTGCACTTGAAATGAACAATCAGAATACGGGCGGGGCCTATATTGATAAAGGCCCCAATGCATACTTTATTAGAAGTGAAGGCTTGGTCAACAATCTCGATGAAATAAATAAAATCTTTATCAGGGAAAGTAATGAAACCCCCATACTGATAAGGGATGTCGCTAAAGTACAGTTTGGTCACGGGGTTCGTTATGGTGCCGCTACCCGCAACGGGGAAGGTGAAGTGGTTACGGGAATCGTAATGATGCTAAAGGGGGCAAATTCTTCTGCGGTCATTAAAAGGGTAAAAGATAAAGTTGAACAAATAAAGGAAACCCTTCCCGAAGGGGTAACCATTGAACCTTTTTTGGATAGAAAAAAACTGGTAGATCGCGCAATAGGAACGGTGACAACCAACCTTACGGAAGGGGCGCTGATCGTTATTTTTGTTTTGATACTCTTCTTGGGCAACCTGCGAGGTGGTTTGGTGGTCGCATCGGTAATACCGCTCTCCATGTTGTTTGCAATAGCAATGATGAACCTTTTTGGGGTCGCGGGGAATCTGATGAGCTTGGGGGCAATAGATTTTGGCCTTATCGTAGATGGCGCCGTCATCATTGTTGAATCTGTAATGTTCGGGATTCATACCAGTAAAAAGAAGTATGCGGGAGTGGAAAAGTTGACTTCTGGACAAATGGATATTGAAATAAAAAGCTCAGCGGGTAAAATGATGAATTCCGCTGCTTTTGGACAAATCATAATACTCATCGTGTACCTGCCTATTTTGGCTTTAAGCGGGGTTGCAGGAAAAATGTTCCACCCAATGGCACAAGCGGTGATGTTTGCTATTTTGGGGGCATTGATCCTATCGCTTACCTATGTCCCGATGATGTCCGCCCTTGCCTTAGGTCGTAAGACAGAACATAAAAGGAATTTTTCAGATAAAATGATGGATTTCTTTCAGCGGATGTATAGCCCCGTTATAGAAGCTGCCCTGCGCGCAAAACTTCTAGTGGTTGGATTGGCCGTAGGCTTATTTGTTATTACACTGGTAGTGTTTGCCAATATGGGGGGCGAGTTCATTCCCCAATTGGACGAAGGGGATTTTGCCGTGGAAACCAGGGTGCCTGTGGGAAGTTCCATTCAACAGATGGTCGATGTTTCCCAAAAAGCACAGACGATATTATTAAGAGAATATCCAGAAGAAGTTGACCAAGTGGTCAACAAAATCGGTTCAGGGGAAATCCCAACAGACCCAATGCCTATTGAAGCGGGCGATATGATGATCATTCTTTCGCCAGAAGGAAACGACATAGAACGGGAGGAATTAATTGCGAAAATGCAGAAATCCCTATCGGTAATCCCCAATGCCAAATTTAGTTTTCAGCAGCCCATACAGATGCGTTTTAATGAATTACTGACAGGCGCAAAACAAGATGTGGTCTTGAAGATTTATGGTGAAGATTTGTCCACTCTTTCAGATTTGGCCAATGAAGTAGGACAGAAAATAAAATCTGTAGAAGGGGTCAACGATTTATATGTGGAAGAGATTACAGGTTTACCTCAAATTAAGATTGAATTAAACCGTGATAAAATTGCGCAATATGGCTTGAATGTAGCGGATATTAATAATGCCATTGAAACCGGTTTCGCCGGAAAAGCAGCGGGAATGGTATTTGAAGGGGAAAGGCGTTTCGACCTCGTGGTGCGTCTGCAAGAAGAAAGCCGTGGCGATATAACAGATGTTGAAAATCTATATATAGGTACTCCTAAAGGCCAACAAGTCCCACTTAGTGAGGTTGCCGATGTATCCTTTGAGCCTGGCCCCGTCCAAATACAACGGGATAATGCAAAACGTCGGGTTATGGTCGGCTTTAATGTACGTGACAGGGATGTTCAAAGTATTATTGCGGATATCAAGCAGATTATGGGGGCAAAGGTGGATATGCCACCAGGTTATTATGTAACATACGGAGGACAATTTCAGAACCTGAAAGAAGCCAACCAACGGTTAATGATCGCTTTACCAGTAGCTTTATTGCTTATTTTAATACTGCTCTATTTTGCTTTTGGTTCCCTAAAACAAGGTTTGCTCATTTTTACGGCCATACCATTATCGGCTATTGGAGGTGTTTTCGCTTTACTTATAAGAGGCCTGCCCTTCAGTATTTCCGCGGGGGTCGGGTTCATTGCGCTGTTCGGTGTTGCCGTTTTAAACGGAATCGTACTTATCGCAGAATTCAACAGGCTTAAAGAGGAAGGGGTTACGGATATTTATGAACGTGTTCGTAAAGGGACAAGTGTGAGACTGAGACCGGTATTAATGACCGCTACCGTAGCTGCCCTGGGCTTCTTGCCGATGGCATTGTCTAATTCATCAGGTGCAGAGGTACAGCGACCATTGGCCACCGTAGTTATAGGTGGATTGATTACGGCCACTGCATTAACCCTTATTGTCCTGCCAGTTTTGTATATCTATTTTACGGATAGGAAAGCTAGATCCAATTTCCGGAAAAACAAGATAGCCACCACTTTAATCGTGATCGGTGGACTGTTCTTTCCGGCGACACAACTCCAAGCGCAAGAAATGAATCAGGTGCAGGATCGGGAACTTACTTTAGAACAGGCCATTGAAATTGCACTTGAGAACAATGACCGGATTAAGATCGCGCAATATGAAATAGAGGTTGAGGAAACAGGAAAGTATGGTGCGATAACCATTCCCAAAACAGAATTCTCCTATTCAAACGGTGAATTTAATACGCCTGCGATAATGGACAACCTTTTTGGGGTTACGCAACGGATTAATTTTCCGACCGTATATACCAGTCAGTTCAAGTTGGCGAAAGCCAAGGTAAATAGTAGTGAGCAGCTGAGGGTCATCGAAGAAAATGGACTGATTGCGGATGTAAAAGTTGCCTATTTAAGGTATGTGTTCTTAATGGAGAACAAACAGTTGTTACAGCGCCAAGATAGCCTGTACAGCAATCTGGATCGGTCGAGCTCAATGCGTTATAAAACTGGCGAATCCACAAAACTGGAGAGTGTGACTTCGGCGACACAATCGATGCAGATTAAAAATAAGCTTCAACAGAACGAGGCCGATTTGCGAATTGCAAAAAAGCGACTGCAGGTAGTTTTGAACACCAATTATAATATAGGTGTTACAGATGCCAAGCTGATTCCTCGGGAGGTAAATCTGGATATTGAAAGCCAATCTGTGGAACAAAGCCCGTTGTACATTTATTTAAAACAACAGTTGGAGGTAAGGGAACGGGAGACCAATGTGGAACGGAACAAACTCTTACCGGATTTAATGTTAGGTTATAATAGCCAAACCTTCAATGGTGCCCAAACACTTAGTGAGACAAACCAAAATTTTGGTAACGATGACCGGTTCTCTTCTTTTCAGATAGGTGTAGCCATCCCGATTTTTCCGGGAGGGCATCGTTCCAAGATAAATGCTGCAAAAATTGAAGAGGATATTGCCCAATCCCGAATTGAGCTGAACCAGAACCAATTAGAAGGAGAACTTCAAAATTTGTTGCAGGAATATTACAAGCTTCAAGGTACTTTCAACTATTATCAAAATGAAGCCCTGCCACAAGCGGAACTCATCATTGATAATTCGGAAAAGAGCTTTAAAAGCGGGAATGTTTCCTATGCGCAATATTTGCAAAACCTCACTTTGGCAAATAGCATTCAGACAGAGTACTTAAATACACTTTATCAATATAATCAGTCCATCATAGTTATAGAAGCCTTATTGGGCTTGTGAAATCCAATGATATCATATTAAAATATAAAAAGATGAAAATTCAATTCAATACAAAAATTTCACTACTCATTTTATCCGCCCTACTTATAGTAGCCTGTGGCAATAAGGATTCAGAAAAAATGGAGACTTACAAAGAATCTTCGATGAAAGAAGAACAGCCCGCTGCCGACGGATCAAAACAAATCAATTTTACCAAAGATCAATACGATCTCGCCGGTATTGAAACCGGGGAAATTGAAATGAGAAATCTTAGTAACATCGTAAAACTGAACGGTGTCGTTGATGTAGAACCAAAAAGTATGGCCTCTGTATCTGCACCTTTAGGGGGATATTTAAAAACCGCTGGAAGATTACCCGGTGAAGAGATTAAAAAAGGACAGGTCTTGGCTACGATTGAAAATCCTGAATTTATCCGAATCCAACAGGATTATTTGGAAAGTTTAAGCAAACTCCAATTTCTGGAAGAAGAATACAACAGACAAAAGCAATTACGGGAGGAAGATATCAATTCGGCAAAAACCTTTCAGCAGGTTTCTTCGGATTATAAAATAACACAAGGCCGGGTTAAGGCATACGAGCAACAACTTGCGCTTGCGGGAATCAGTAGAAACTCCGTTAAAAATGGAAATATTTCCCGGACGGCGAACCTTTATTCCCCTATTACAGGTTTTATAAAAGAGAGCAATGTGAATATCGGCAATTATGTGTCTCCACAAGATGTGCTTTTTGAAGTAATTAATTTAGACGATATTCATTTGGCATTGAATGCCTTTGAAAAAGATCTGGAAAAGATAGCGATTGGCCAAAGCGTTAAATTTTCACTTTCCAATGACAATATGTTCGACCGTACCGCCGAGGTTTTCTTAATTGGAAAAGCGACCGGTAGCGACCGTATAACCCCGGTGCATTGCCATATCAATACGGGAGATGAAAAAGGTCTTTTGCCCGGTATGTATGTAAAAGCTTGGATTGAAAGCGGAACCAATAAGCAAATGGCAATTCCCTCCGAAGCTATCGTTCAATATGAGGGCAAGGATTTTATAATCCTTCAAACGGAAAACTCTGATAGCGGTTATACATTTAGAATGCAACAGGTTAAAAAGGGAATTGAGCAGGAAGGATACACGGCCATAACGTTTTCCGAAAGTGCCGATGTCAACAATTTTAAGCCTGTTACCAAGAACGCTTATTCCATCTTGTCCGCATTGCGGAATTCTGAGGAAGAATAGTTCCAATTAAAAAAAATATTCCAGAACAGAATGAAAATCGGCAAGGTTTTATCTAAATTAACTGAACCTTTTCAGGCGTTACAAAACAGATTGTTTGCAAAAGTATATCTCGCGCAGACCATCAGCTTGTTGGGTGATGCCTTTACTTGGGTGGGCCTGGCATTGCTTGCCTATCAGTTTGGGGAAGGAAGGGCTGCGGTAATTTTAGCCACGGCGCTCACTTTGCGGGTAACAGCCTTCATCATATTCTCGCCTTTTGCAGGCGTACTTGCGGACAGGATAGACCGAAAAAGGATTTTATACACCACCCATTTTATTAGAATGGGTCTCGTTGCTTTGCTGCCGTTTATTTCCGCAGAATGGCAAATTTATGTCCTGGTATTTCTTATGAATGTTTTCAATGCCTTTTTCAGTCCTACCTACAGGTCTATTATTCCACAAATAGTTGACAAAAAATTATATCGGCAAGCTATCGGTTTATCGGCTGCTACTTATCAATTATTGGGGGTTTTGGGTCCGGGATTAGCAGGTATATTTGCAATCTGGCTAGGTGCCCGGGAAATATTTCTGATCGATGCAGCTACATTTATTATCGCAGGTATTTTGCTTATGAGCCTTCCGAAAAGTTTTCTGAATGTTCCGAAAGAAGATGATCCGAAGAAACACCCTACCACTTGGCAAGATGTTACTAAGGGCGCAAGACTTTTGTTTAAAAACAAATACATCCGTTTTGCCCTTTTTATAGAACTTGTATCGGCGATGGCCGGGGCCTTTATATTGGTAAATAGCATTGTTCTTGTAAAAGGTGGATTGAGCCTGGCCGATAGGGAATACGGTTTGATTATGGCTTCCTTCGGTATTGGTGCAACGGTGGCTGCCTTTGTTTCCGGGGCCATAGATAAATCTAAATCCAGACAGGTTTCGTTGATACTTGGAGCATTGACATTAGGTCTCGCAATAAGTGCTGCAAATTACCTGAATTTTTCCCTACTCTTTGTGTTTTGGATTATTGCTGGTTTAGGACAAAGTTTGGCAGAGATACCTTCGGAAACACTTATTGGTGAAAATATTCCTGATCAAGAACAGGAGAAAGTATATGGTTCCCATTTTGCATTTTCACATCTGTGGTGGGCGATTTCTTATCCGATAGCTGGATTATTGGGAACCAATTTCCCTGAGAAGGATTTTCTCTACGGTGGCATCCTCACACTATCATTGTTACTGATGGTGTTCTTGTTTCTTAGACCGAAGGAAAAGCCTTTGATTTCAGATCACTTCAAATTAACGAACATAGATTAATAAATTTTAAACACTAATATCAAAATCAATAAATTATGAAAAGAGTATTTTTTATTACATCAGTTGCATTGACCCTATTGGCATCTTGCAAGGAAACAAAAAAGGAGGAAGCTACTCCAGAAGTTAAAGAGAATGTTACTAAAGGCAACAATGCAGATATGACCAGGAATCAGGATAGCATCCAGATGAATCAAAAAAAGACAATGGATAGTTTAGAGCAGGTCAAATCCCACGGGCACGCCCATTAACAATCATAATCCTAGTATGCGTTAACGCGTAATGGGATTTAATCAAATTTACCATAAAATTAAAAAAGATAATATCCTTTCTGGTATTGACCATCGTTTGCGCGCTTTGTGCTACCGCATTCGCGCACGGAGTGGATGAAGACACGCAAACATTTCTGTTGGGAAACAGCGGTGTTGCCTTCGGACCATTTTTATATATAGGTGCCAAACATATGATAACAGGCTACGATCACTTGTTATTTTTGGTCGGTGTTATTTTCTTTCTATATAAACCGAAAGAGGTGCTTTTATATGTTAGTTTTTTCACCATTGGGCACAGTACCACCTTGCTCTTAGGTGTATTGGCTGACATCAACATTAATGCATTCTTAATCGATGCGATTATAGCGCTATCTATCGTTTATAAAGGATTCGATAATTTAGGCGGATTTAAGCGATTCTTCGGGAAACAGCCGAACACCAAGGCAGCCGTTTTGATTTTTGGTCTCTTCCACGGTTTTGGTCTTGCCAGTAAGTTACAAGAATTCAAATTTGACCAAGAAGGCCTTTTTACCAACCTAATTGGTTTCAATATAGGTGTAGAAATAGGACAATTCATTGCTTTAGCGGTAGTGTTTATTCTTATAACGGTATGGAGAAGACAACGTAGTTTTATGAATTTTTCAACAATTGCAAATACAGCCCTTATGGCCGCCGGGTTTTTACTGCTCGGCTTTCAATTAACAGGCTACTTTACATCTTAAAAAAAAATTAACTATGTCAGAAATGAATCATCCAATATTGGAGAAAAGCAAAATTATAAAAGCAACCCTCATTTCACTTCTTGTAGGTGCGGTATTATTGGTTGTAGCGGTTTTACCGGCCGAATTCGGAATGGATCCGACAGGTGCGGGAAAATTATTAGGATTTAGCAAACTTTATGTACCTGAAGAAGCCGGGACAACTAGTCTAGGAACTATGGCATCAAATCCCTCAAATCAAATAATCAAACTTGAAAAAGCAGGTTCAGGGCCTGATGTGGACAGACCTGTAGAGGCCGATAATCCGCCTCCGACCACACCATTAAGTTCTCGTGAAGATGAAACAAAGGTGGTTGTTCCTGCAGGAAAAGGTATCGAATTCAAAATAAATATGCTCAAATACGGAAAGATGAAATACGAATGGACTACCTCTAATAATGAAATTCTCTATTTCGATTTTCACGGAGAGGTAAAACAAGAAAAAGAGGTCAAGGAAGTTTACTTTGAAAGTTACACCATTGCCAATTCTAATAATATGGTGGGTACTTTTTATGCACCTTATGAGGGAAAACACGGATGGTTTTTCAGAAATGCCAGTGACGAGGACGTCGTAGTAAATTTAAGACTGAAAGGTCAGTATGCCTTATAGTTTGGAGTCCTGAAATGGAAGGTCAATATCTTCCGTTAATTTAAAATTCTTGATTTTTTTGTGGAATTTTCTGTAATACTTTCTATTTGGTCAAAAAAGTGAGATAATTTTAAGAAGTTAAACAATCATAACTCCTACAAAGCCTTTTATTTTGTTAAAATTTAGGTAATTTGACGGTTAAAACTGTAGTTTCGTCGATTCTTTAATCAAACTTTTTGTTAAACTTAAAGTTTTATTTAAGAATTTGTGCTGTAAAGAAATGATTTTTCAAAAGCATCAGCTGTGTAAAACAGTTGGTGTTGATTTTTTTTTAGCGCTGCGTTAATTAGTATTAATCCTCAAAATTACTACTTATGAGATTGAAAACTACCCTATTTGTTTTTATGGTTACCATGGGGTCTTACGAAGCCTTTGCCCAATGTAGCGGTGCGGACTTCGAGGAGCAAAACGGTATTGCTATTCTAGAAATGGATTCTAAAGTCTCCGGAAGTTGGAGAAAAGAATCAATTGCGGGAGCTTCAGGAGGTTCTGCATTGACCAACCGGGGATCGGATAATTTTGGATCACCTGGTAATTCCACAATTACCTATAATGTTAAAATCAATTCGCCTGGAACCTACCGCTTTGCATGGCGTAGTAAAATCAGTATTATAGCGTCTTCCAGTCCTTCATCCGAGCACAATGATTCTTGGCTTAAAATCAATGCCTCCAACTTTTATGGTTTAAAGGGTTCTAGCACGGTTTATCCAGGCGGATCCGGTAAAAGTCCCGTAGCAAAGGGACAGACTAAAAATGGGTGGTTCAAGATTTATACAGGTGCGGTAAACTGGAGTTGGAATACCTATACGAGTGACAATGACCCTCATCGTATATACGCTACGTTCAACAACCCAGGGGTGTATACCATTCAAGTATCGGGTAGGTCCAATGGCCACACAATTGATAGAATGGTGCTCTATAAAACCAGTAGTTACTCGGATTCGCAAGCTACCAGCTTGTCTCGGTCACAGACCAAATGTTCCGGAGGTTCCAACCCGCCGCCAACACCTACGCCAACGCCGACACCAACTCCTACACCAACACCGACACCAACTCCTACACCCCCCGCGGGCAACAATACTCCTACAGTTACCTTTTCAAACCTTACCAACGGACAGCGATTTTCTTCCGGGAGTAGTGTTTCCGTAGGGCTGTCTGCTAGGGACACCGATGGAAGTATTGTAAAACATCAAATCTTTGTCAATGGCAACTTGGTCGATACTGATGGATCTCGTTATACACCCCATCCAATATCCAATATAGCTTCGGGCAATTATGCTATTAGGGCTACGGTTACCGATGACGACGGTGCCACTGCTACCACAGCGATAAATATTGTGGCCGGTTCGACTAGCCCCCCTCCAACAAATCCTACCCCACCGACTCCGCCAACCCCACCGACTCCGCCCACCCCACCGACTCCACCCAGCGGAGGAAATGCGGCACCAGTTGTTGCTTTTTCTAACATTACGGAGGGTCAGCGCGTGGCTGTGGGGAGCACGGTCAGCGTAGGTGTCAAAGCCAGTGATAGTGACGGAAGTATCGTCAAACATCAAATTTACGTGAATGGCCGTTTGGTGGATACCGATCCAGCTAATTTTACACCACATCCCATTGTTGGAATCAAAGCCGGCAATTATTCAATTAAGGTCGTGGTGACCGATAACGATGGTGCTACCGCTACCAAAACGGCGAATATTGTTGCTGGTTCAGGTACGCCTACGCCTACGTTACCACCACCTTCAAATCCTTCCTTGAGCTTTACCTTGGTGAGTTCTTCTTCCAACTCCAGCCTTGGGTCGTTAACCGATGGAATGAGCCTAAGTTCTTCTAATGCCCAGAATATGAATATAAGGGCTACCGCCCCATCCACTACCAAAAGTGTTTTATTGTCCCTTTCTGGGGCAACCTCTACATCGCGATTAGAAGATGTGGCCCCTTTTGCTCTCTTTGGGGATACAAATGGGAATTATTTTTCCGGAAATCTTAACAGCGGTTCCTATACCCTGAAAGCCACAGCTTATTCGGGAAATGCTGGTTCGGGTAGTGTAGTTTCTTTGAAAACAATTCGTTTTACGGTGACTCGAGGAAATACGGCAAAGGCTGCTGCCTTTGCTTATCCCAATCCGATAAAATCGGACGGTAGGGTAGGCGTTAAACTTCCCGAGGGCATCTCAGGTAATGTTAAGTATTCTGTAACGAATGCATTGGGTGTACAACTCGAACAAGGCCAATTCAGTGGAGACCGATCTGATGTTGAATTAGAACTTTCAACTATGGGAAGACAGGTTCAGGGAGTTTATTACCTTACCTTAATTTCGGCCGATTCGAAACATACTATTCCGCTAGTGAGGGAATAGATTGATTTTAAGCCCATATAATGTGTCCCAAGGATTTTTAAGGATTGATTATTTTGGAGTGTTTATAGGCAATGGCCCTAGTTTAAACTAGGGCCATTTTTTTTAGCATTAAACCCTATTGAGTTTAATGGGATAGGTCTTTCCGGAAGCCCATTGCGGTACATAAAGATTGCCATCGTCATCCACTAATACATCGTGTGGGTTGCGGAAGGTCTTACCATCATAAAGAGGCTCTGAAAGTTTTCCGGTGCTGTAATCGGGCGCACTTCCTCCCGGAAGGGATATAATTCTGTTGTTGGCATCCAGAACGGCGAGCATGCCGTCGTAGCTATCCCAGGTCTTGGTAACGATTACGGCAAAATAGATATGCCCGTCATGGATGACCGGACGGCAAATGGAGCATCCGGGTAAGGAGATGGTCTCCAAATGTTGCCCGTCCAAAGTAAACCTTTTGAATTCTTGACTGGCACGGGAGGTTATTAAGAGTGTCGGATTGTTGGCATCCCTAGTATCCAAGGTAATACCGTGGCAGCAATTAAATTTTCCATCGCCTTCGCCTTTGCCCCCGAAATGGCGGATGTAATTGCCTTTGGCATCATAGTGCATGATATAATTTTCGCCATAGCCGTCGGCGATGTAGAAATCGCCGTTGGGCATAATGGCGGTCTCTGTGGGCTTGAACTGGTCGTCACTGGTGTAGCCCTCGACCTCTTTTGGGCGACCAAGGGTCATTAGAATTTTGCCGTCTAAAGTAGTTTTATGTACTTGATGGGTTTCGGGATCGGTAATGAAAAGAAATTGGTCGCTGCCCTCGCCCATAATTGACAATCCGTGGGCCCCGGGGAATTCGGTGCCCCAGGAATCCAACACTTTTCCGGACCTATCGTAGATGATGACATTGTTGTTGTCAGCTCCGGTAGTGGTCATTAAGATACGTCCTTTGCTGTCGAGCACCATTTCATGACAGTCGTTAACAGGGGTCTTAGCGGGATCTTGCACCCCCCATTCCTGATCTACGGTGTATGTAAAATCACCATGGCCTACGGTCTCTTTCATTGTATTTTTTGAATGTGTTGTTCCAAAGGTGAATGACGGCGCAATAATTCCAGCACCGGTAGCCAAAGCCGATTTCATGATAAAATCCCTTCGTTTATTGTATGTTTTCATAACTTTCGCTGTGTTTTTCAGGATTAAAAATACAGTATTTTAATTTAAGTTTTCGGAATTCAAAATTAGCTTTATCTTTGGCGAACGATTTTAGGGTCATTAGCTCAGTTGGTTTAGAGCGCTGCCTTGACAGGGCAGAGGTCACTGGTTCGAATCCAGTATGTCCCACCAAAAAGTTTTATAGCAATTCCAAAATCCGTTCTAGGGCCATGCCTCTTGATCCTTTGATAAGAACGGTGGAACGCTCCTCAATGGGATTTGCCGTAAGATGTTTCGAGAAGGCTTCGAAAGTATCGAAGCTTTTTAGTTCACTATCCGTTTGATTGAAATTCCCTCCGATTAAAAATACGTCTTTTAAATGCATTGAAGCGGCTAGATCTGCAATGGCCTGATGTTCGATGGCCGCGGTTGCGCCCAACTCGAACATATCCCCTAAAAAAGCGATTTTGGGAACGGCGTCCACCCCGTCGAAATTTTCAAGGGCGGCGACCATACTGGTCGGATTGGCATTGTAGGCATCCAAAATAATGCGATGTCCGTTTTTTTCCAAAAGTTGCGAGCGGTTGTTTTTTGGAACATATCCCTCGATGGCCTTTTTAATATCCGAAAGGGGTACATTAAAGTATTTGCCCATTACAATAGCTGCCGCACAGTTGGTAAAATTATAGCTTCCGATCAATTGGGAGGTTATCGTTTGGTCTTCCACATTGATTTTGACAAAAGGATTTGCGCTAGCGAAGGATATGCGATAGAATTCCTTTTTTTCCGCACTAAATCCGAACTTTTTGATGTGGTCACCCAATTTCTGGAATTGAATAGAATCATCCGCATTCATAAAAATGGATTTATCGTTCGCCATTAAAAAATCGTACAGCTCGCTTTTCCCTTTAATGACGCCTTCTTCACCGCCAAAACCTTCGAGATGCGCCTTTCCAAAATTCGTAATGTAGCCGAAATCGGGCCGGGCGATTTTGCATAAAGATTCGATTTCCTTTTGGTGGTTGGCGCCCATTTCGACAATTGCGATTTCAGTGTCTTTTGTAATGGTCAACAAAGTGAGCGGAACCCCAATATGGTTGTTGAGGTTGCCGACGGTTGCAATCGTGCGGTACTTTTTTGAAAGTACGGCATTGATCAATTCTTTGGTGGTGGTCTTGCCATTGCTGCCGGTCAAGGCGATGACTTTGGCGGTCCTGAAATTTCTATGAAAGGTGGCCAATTGCTGTAAAGCGCCAAGGGTATCGTTTACCAAGATATAGTTATCGGAAATCGCATACTCGTCTTCATCGACCACGGCAAACGCGGCCCCTTTGCGCAAAGCTTCCGCGGCATAGGTGTTTCCGTTGAAATTATCCCCCTTTAGTGCAAAAAAGATACTGTCTTTACTAATTTTTCGGGTATCGGTACATACTCGGGGATGCGCTAAAAAGCGTTGGTGAAGTTTCTCTATTTCCATACTACTAAGATAAAAAAAAAGCCCCGACGCTAGGTCAGGGCTTCATCAAATTTGGTGAATCGTATTATCTTACTTTCTTACCGCGAGGGGTTTTGTTCTTTGTTTGGGATTTTGACCCTACCCTTGACATGGCACATCGGAATCCGATATAATCAGTAGCCATATACTGGGGCATGTAACGTCGTTGTGCGGGGTCGAGCCAGTAGGCCCTGTCCTTCCACGAACCCCCTTTGTAGACCCTTACCTCGTTGTTGATCAAAGTGCTCCTGTTGTTCGATTTGTCATATTCACGGACTAGATTGCCCGCTGAATCGACCTCGATCTTATTTTTGGGCGAGTTGTACATTTTATCACTGTCCGAGGTCTGATTCTCATCGGCGAACTGATCGAAAAATCTTGAAGAGCTTGGATCACCATCTCTATAGCCCCTGTTGTCGCTAGAAGAGAAATTCGTTCGTAAAAAGGTCTCTTCTTCGCCAACGGGCACCATTTTAATCTCACCCGGCAGGTTCACCGCAACAATCTTACCGTTTGGAAGCGTATCGTACATGACCGAATCACGAAGTATGTTCACTTTCCCGTCTTCGCCAATGGCCGTCTTCATATAGATGTTACCACGGTAGTAGTTGAAATCACTTACTTCGTCGTCAACGATGGGTCGATAGACATCGGCTACCCACTCGGCTACGTTACCGGCCATGTCATATAAACCAAGATCGTTCGGCTTGTAAGACATTACCTCAGCTGTGATATCCGCTCCGTCGTCTGACCATCCCGCGATTCCACCGTAATCTCCTTTGCCTTGCTTGAAGTTGGCCAGTTGGTCCCCTCGACCTACACGTTGGCCGTTACGGGTGTACTCACCATCCCAAGGATATTTTTTTCTGCCTCTATAATTATTGTACTCACGAGTACCTTGATTGGCCTGTGCGGCATATTCCCACTCCGTTTCGGTAGGCAATCGGTATTCGGGCATGATAACGCCACTGCTTCTACTTGCATAGGTATTGATACTGTCTTTTTTCTTACTTCCTTGAAGAGAATCGATCTGGCCATTGTAAACCGATTCGGGGCGGTTCAAATAGGTCTCGGTGCTGAAAGTACCGGCAACCTCACCGGTGGCGGCCTGATATTTGGCATCTTTGGCCAAATAGCCTTCCCTTTCCAACATTATCTCGTTGACACGGTCGGTACGCCATTCAGCAAATTGGGTGGCCTGTACCCAATTGACTCCCACTACAGGATATTCTGCGTATGCAGGGTGTCGCAAATAATTGTTGGTCATCGTTTCGTTGAACCCCAATCGGTTTCGCCAAACCAAAGTATCGGGCAATGCCCCTTTATAAATATTGGTATACATTGGATTTTCAGGGGGGTAAACACTTTTGAGGTAATCGAGGTATTCCAGATACATCACATTGGTGACCTCTGTTTCGTCCATATAAAAAGACTGTACATGCTGCGAGGTCGGCGTATTGTTCCAATCATGCATCACATCATCTTGCACTTTACCTTTTGTGAACGTACCTCCCTCTATAAAAACAAGACCAGGAGCGGTCTCCTGTTCCTTGAAATCCGTGTTGTATTGAAAACCGCCCTCCTTGGAATTGATTTTCCAACCTGTGGCTCTCGATACATCTTTGCTGCCGGAATTTTTACAGCTGGTAACCGTAAAACCTCCTGCAACAACTGCACAAGAAAGTACAACTTTGATAAACTGTTTTTTCATAATTAGGACTTGAGTTCAAATGGTTCGACTACTAACTACTATGGGTCGTCGGAATTTGTATTTTGATTAATTTTAATATCACTTTCGGCATATAAAACGATGAAACCTCCATAATATTTTATCTTCCAAAAAATATTTTATCTTAACGATGCCGATGCAACTATTGAAAACGCAGGGCAGTTCTTCAATGGAATAACGGGATAAATAGGATTATAGTATGGCCTTGACTGTTTCTTTTTGAACAAGCTGTCAGTATGTGCCACGCTTTGATAGCTCATCTACTTATGCGAAATTACGAGTATTCTTCGTATTGTTGCGGAACCCTTTCCAGATAACGGGAATGCCAATACCAAAAATAACGGGTTCGTAATATAAGATATTGCCAAAAACCCCGTTTTGCATGTAATACGTCTAATTTATTTTATAAATTGGATGCGATTGCCCATATTTGCCCGTTAAATCTAGACCTGTTTAAAAATGAAAAAATTATCAGTACTGCTTTTGTTTTTCGGTGTTTGCCAACTTTCTGCACAACAAAATCCGATCGAAGCACGCGATCGCGTCATAACTACGGCCGTTCCGTTTTTAAATATTACCGCCGACGCACGTGCCGCCGGTATGGGAGATGTGGGTGTAGCTACTTCTACCGATGCCTATTCGCAACAGTGGAATCCTGCAAAATTTGCTTTTGCCGAGCATAAAATGGGAATATCTCTCGGCTATACGCCCTATTTGAGCAGTGTAGTTTCCGACATTGGTCTTTTAAACGCGAACTATTTCAACAAGATCGACGACCAAAGTGCCTTTGCGATCAGTTTGCGCTATTTCACTTTGGGCGAGATAGAATTAAGACAAACTTTTCAAGATATGGCCACGATAGCCAAACCTAACGAACTGGCGTTCGACGGCTCGTATTCCTTGAAATTGAGTCCCACTTTTTCCATGGCCGTCGCAGGGCGTTACATTCGTTCTAACCTGAAGTTCCCTAATGAGACCAGCATTGATACGAAGCCTGGCAGTACCTTCGCCGTTGATGTCGCCGGGTATTACCGTTCCCGGGAAATTGGCTATAACAATTTTGACGGTCGATGGAGGGCCGGTTTCAATATCTCCAATCTTGGGGGCAAGATTTCCTACGACGAAAACGGACAGGACAACTTCATACCTGCCAACCTAAAGTTCGGCGCTGGATTCGATTTTATTTTGGATCAGGATAATGTACTGGGCCTTACAGCGGAATTCAATAAGCTTTTAGTACCAACTCCCCAAGATTTTAACGGGGATGGCCAGCTTAATGCCGCCGATAACGACGAGTACCAAAACATCGGCTTTTTAAGCGGTGTATTTAAGTCGTTCGGTGATGCTCCTGACGGTTTCAGCGAAGAGTTGCAGGAAATGACCTGGGCCCTAGGTGCCGAATATGTGTATCAAGAAGCCTTTATGTTCCGAACGGGATATTTCAATGAAAGCGATGTAAAGGGATTCCGGAAGTTCTTTACCCTCGGCGCAGGATTTAGGTATAGGTCCGCACAAATTGACTTGTCGTATCTTTTCTCTACCTCGAAAATTACCAACCCGATCGAAAATTCGCTTCGGTTCTCGTTGACCTTTAATTTGGGCGAGGAGTTTATCAATGATTAAGTTGATACATATATAGGTATAGTAACAAACCTGCCTTGTGCGGGTTTTGTTATTTTTTTCACTAATCTCATCCATGCAAAAACGAAAACTAAGTTTTGAACTGACCATTTTTGCCGGATTGGCGGAACTTTCGAAAGAAGATCAAACCCTGATGTCAAAAGCCGTTGCGGCGCGAAAGAATGCGTACGCCCCTTATTCCAACTTTCAAGTTGGTGCGGCGGTGTTTATGGAAAATGGGAAAACGATCATCGGTAGCAATCAAGAAAATGCCTCCTACCCATCGGGACTCTGTGCCGAGCGGGTAGCGGTTTTTCAGGCTGGGGCATTATATCCGGGCATACCCATTAAAACGGTCGCCATTACCGCAACATCCAGAAATCATGTAGTCGATTCCCCCGCTGCCCCGTGTGGCAACTGTCGGCAGGCCATATTGGAGTATGAGACGAAGCAGCAAAAACCCATTCGACTACTATTGATGGGCGAGACCGGTAAAGTGCTGCAATGTAATTCGATTGCCGATATATTGCCTTTGGGTTTTGATAGTTCCTTTTTATGAGAGATTTTTTGATCGAGCGTTCAAGGTCTCCCGTCCTTTTTTTTTCCAACTAATGATTTAATATGTATTTTTGTTCTTCTTGCCCCATTTCGATAGCTCCGTAAATGGATTCAAGGGATTAAAAATTTTATGAAACGATTTCAATGGAAAAAATTACCAAGGAAACCTATCTGAAATGGTACGAGGATATGTACTTCTGGAGGAAGTTCGAAGATAAACTGGCCCAAGTGTACATTCAACAAAAAGTTAGGGGATTTCTACATTTATATAATGGACAGGAAGCTGTTTTGGCCGGTTCGTTGCATGCCATGGATCTTACTAAGGACCGTATGATAACGGCCTACAGAAACCACGTACAACCTATAGGAATGGGTGTCGACCCTAAGAGGGTGATGGCTGAACTTTACGGTAAGGTCACCGGTACCTCAAAAGGTATGGGCGGATCTATGCACATCTTTTCCAAGGAACACCGGTTTCATGGAGGGCACGGTATCGTGGGGGGGCAGATTCCCCTCGGTGCAGGTATGGCCTTTGGCGATAAATATGCGGGTAGGGACAATGTTACTCTTTGCTATATGGGCGATGGCGCCGTACGTCAAGGTGCTTTTCACGAGGCCCTGAACTTGGCCATGCTCTGGCAACTGCCTGTGGTGTTTATTTGTGAAAACAATGGCTATGCCATGGGGACATCCGTCGCTAGGACCTCGCATTCCACTGAAATTTGGAAACTGGGCCTTGGCTACGAAATGCCTTGTGGCCCCGTAGACGGAATGGATGCCGTAACCGTGGCGCAAGAAGTTAGCAAAGCAATCGATCGCGCGCGAGGTGGGGGTGGCCCTACTTTTCTGGAAATGAAGACCTATCGTTATAGAGGGCATTCCATGTCCGATGCACAGCATTACCGCACGAAAGATGAGGTTAAGGAATATCAAAAGATAGATCCCATAACGCAGGTACTCGATGTGATTATGGAAAACGAATATGCGACCGAAGATGAGATAAAGGCCATAGACAAGAAGGTAAAGGAACGGGTCGCGGAGTGTGAAAAGTTTGCCGACGAATCCGACTATCCGCCGGTAGAACAATTATACGACATGGTCTACGAGCAAGAAGATTTTCCGTTTGTACAACATAAATTATAAGATAGATGGCAGAAGTGATAAACATGCCCCGATTGAGCGATACCATGGAAGAGGGTACCGTGGCCAAATGGCTGAAAAAGGTCGGTGACAAAGTTGAGGAAGGCGATATTCTAGCGGAAATCGAAACGGACAAGGCTACAATGGAATTTGAATCCTTTTACGAGGGTACCTTATTGCACATCGGTATTGAAGAAGGCGATGGTGCGCCGGTCGATTCCCTTTTGGCCATTATAGGGGAAGAGGGAGAGGATATTTCGGGATTGTTGAACGGTAGTGATGGCGATTCCGATGATGAAAAGGAGGCGTCTTCGGATGATTCTTCAGAGGATAACGATTCTTCAGAGGATGAAGATGAAAAGGAAGAAACCGATACAAAGGAAAACGAAAGTAAAACACCCGAAGGAAAAGATACTAAAGATTCCGGTGCTGAGGACGATGATTCGGATAGCGGTACTTCCGAAATTCCGGATGGCGTAGAAATAGTCAAAATGCCACGTCTCAGCGATACCATGGAAGAAGGTACGGTGGCCTCTTGGTTGAAGAAGGTCGGTGACAAAGTTGAGGAAGGCGATATATTGGCCGAAATCGAAACTGACAAGGCCACGATGGAATTTGAATCCTTTTACTCCGGCACCTTGTTGTATATCGGGATTCAGGAAGGGGAATCCTCCCCCGTTGATGCCGTTTTGGCGGTAATCGGTCCGGAAGGTACCGATGTCGATGCGGTATTGAATGCAAAGCCATCCAGCGGTAAAAAGAAAAGTACTTCAAAGGATAAAAAGGAGGAGTCGACATCCGAAGCCTCAAAACAAGATTCGGAATCATCTGAGAAATCCGATTCCGGTTCAAAAGCGGTCAATGAAGGCCAGCGCATCTTTGTATCTCCCTTGGCCAAAAAAATGGCAGAGGACAAAGGTATTGATCTAACGAATATTTCTGGATCCGGCGATAATGGCCGGATTGTTAAAAAGGATATCGAGAACTTCAAGCCGTCAGCAAAATCGCAGTCGCAAGAACAGGCCAAGGCAACTAAGCAAGAATCAAGTCCCGCACAATCCGCAGCCCCGATTAATTTGCCGGTAGGCGAGGAGAGCACCGAAGAGGTCAAAAATTCGCAAATGCGCAAGGCCATTTCCAACACCTTGAGCAAATCTAAATTCACCGCCCCCCATTACTATTTGACCATTGAGGTAGATATGGATAATGCCATGACTTCACGGCAACAGATCAATGATATGCCCGAAACCAAAATATCCTTCAACGATATGGTGGTCAAGGCATGCGCAATGGCACTCAAAAAGCATCCTCAGGTCAATACGTCTTGGAGCGATGATGCCATGTTATACCATCATCACATTCACATTGGGGTTGCGGTTGCCGTACCCGATGGGTTAGTGGTGCCGGTACTTAAATTTGCCGATCAGATGGGGCTCACCCAAATAGGAGGCTCCGTAAAAGAACTTGCGGGTAAAGCAAGAAATAAAAAGTTGACTCCCACCGAAATGGAAGGAAGTACCTTCACGGTATCTAATCTAGGGATGTTCGGGATATCGGAGTTCACCTCGATAATAAATCCGCCTAATTCCGCTATCCTGTCCGTTGGGGCAATCGTGGAAAAACCCGTTGTCAAGAATGGGGAAATCGTCGTTGGAAACATCATGAAGGTCACTTTGGCCTGTGACCACCGTACGGTCGATGGGGCTACAGGGTCCCAATTTCTATTGACTTTAAAGACGTATTTGGAGAATCCGGTTACGATGCTGGCATAAGACGACTGATATAAAATTGAAAAAGCATCCTTAATACGCCTGCCCAGTAGAAATTCGTGAATTTTGGAAAACCCTTTTTTCTTTACCAAGACAAAATTTTCAAGTATGGCTGGGGCTATAGTTTAAAATTTTAACGTCGGCGAAGGGAAAAAGAAGGACTCAAAAACCGGAATTTCCGAACGGCAGGAGTATTTTATTTTGGGATGCCTTTTTTTATGAGTACTTTGTTGCGAAATGGTTCAAAACAATTTATGAATATCCAAATAATCTAAAATGATAAAGAGAATCCTTTGCTTGATAGTATTGTCGGTCATGGCCTACGGTTGTGGATCAACTAAACTTGAAGAATCGGTTATTTTGAAACGTAAAGAGCCGGTAGGAGCTAACTATATCCCTGAAAAACTCTATAAAAAGCCCAGTGATATAGAGGGAATCGATTCTATTGTCGGTTCCAAAAAGAACCCGTTTCGTAATGGAACGAGAGAACTACCAATTGAGCTAGGGTCCAAAAACGATTCCGTTTACAAACCGTAAAAAAGTCGGTGCCATTAGGATTATGGAGGGCATTGTTAATGCGGCTTTAAATAAATTAAGTACACTTAATGGCAAACGTTATAATTACAGGTACCAGCAGGGGCATCGGCTTAGAACTGGCACAACTTTTTGCGGATGATGGCCACGAGGTTTTGGCACTCTCCCGAAATGATTCCCCGATATCCAAGTTGAATCATAAGCATATTTCGTCGTTCCCATTTGATATCACACAATCGGAGGATTTGAAAAAGATGAACGATTTTGTAACTGAAAACTGGGAATCCGTCGACATCCTGATCAACAATGCTGGGAAGCTTTTGAACAAACACTTTTTAGATACTTCTGCCCAAGAATTCGAGCAGGTATATAAGGTCAATGTTTTCGGCGTGGCCGCGGTTACCAAAGCAATTCTCCCGAAAATGACCAAAAACGGACATGTGCTGACCATTAGCTCCATGGGCGGGGTACAGGGCAGTATGAAATTCCCCGGACTTTCAGCATATAGTTCAAGCAAAGCGGCGGTCATTACCCTGACCGAACTTTGGGCGGAGGAATTTAAGGAAACCGGCCCATCATTCAATGTTTTGGCCCTGGGTGCCGTGCAGACCGAAATGCTCGAAGAAGCCTTTCCCGGTTATACGGCGCGGAATTCAGCCTTTGAAATGGCCGAATATATTATGGAGTTCGCCTTGACCGGACAGCGATTTTACAACGGGAAGTTGTTGCCGGTTTCTAATAGTACGCCTTAATTTAGCCCCTGTAAAGAAATACTTATATTTATTGAACAATATGTTGCATTTTTTTTTAATTCGGGTATTCTGGATTGGACTGTTTTCCAAACTATTTGATAGTCTATTCCAAAATATTCATGTGCTAAAACATTACGGAAACTTTTAATTATTGCCCATTCAACATCTGGAAATCGCTTTACGGTATTTGTACTTATCGACCCAATAGCTTCTCCGATTATTTCCAACAATCTGATAAAGCCAACCTTAGTTTTAAGTCTGCCATAAATTCTTCATCATAACAGTAACGATACGAAATAGTCTCTTATTAAAGTCATGACCTTTTATTGACATACGAAAAACGGTATTTTTGTTTTATGGCATTTCAAATTCCATAGCTAAGAGCATTTTTTAAAACAATGCAAACTGACAAAGAGGAGTTTGAGGTTCTGGCTATAAATTAAATCGGTTGCTTATCGGTTTACGGAACCTATTTAATTTGACGCCATGGTTCTCAAAATACTGGTTTTCAGGAAGTAGGGTTTTTAAACATGCTCGAAACCTCAAAATCCAGAATAGCAGTGGTTATACCGATGAAGAATTAAAATGGACAAAATCCTACTAAAATACCTCCCAGAAAGAGCGGTAGCCCCGTGTTCAGGCCTTATCAAACAGAACAACGTCCACCTAAAGATCGTCAACGAACGGGTGACCCGACATGGCGATTATCGGCGTATGCCCAGCGGAGCCCATCAGATTACCGTGAACACGAACTTGAACAAATATAGGTTTCTGATTACCTTGGTGCACGAAATCGCACATCTGGTCGCTTTTGAAAAATTTGGGCGTCGTATCAAGCCCCATGGACGGGAGTGGAAACAGACGTTTCAATATATGATGGTTCCTTTTATCCGGCCCGAAATATTCCCTTTACAGTTGTTGCCACTTTTGGCCAATCATTTCCGAAATCCGAAGGCCAGCAGTAGCACCGATGCTAAACTATCTATAGCTTTGAAGGCTTTCGATCGAGGAGAAAATGATATTACCTATGTTTTTGAGGTGCCGAGCGGTAGTGTTTTCCGTATTTATAATGGTAAGATTTTTAAGAAGGGCAACCGGCGGGTCAAGCGTTACGAATGTGTTGAGGTGGCGACCGGTAGAATGTACCTCTTTCAGCCCAATGCCGAGGTGGAAGTGATAAATTAATGATAAAGAAAATGAAAAATAACTATTACGCGGTTTTAATGGCCGGAGGGGTCGGATCTCGATTCTGGCCAGTAAGTACATCCTCTTATCCCAAGCAGTTTCACGATATGTTAGGTACGGGCGTTACTTTGATACAGAAGACTTTCAAGCGATTGAATACATTCGTTCCGACCGAAAACATTCTCATCTTGACCAATGAACGCTACAACGATTTGGTACTTGAACAATTGCCCGAGGTACAGCAAGATCAGGTGGTGTTAGAACCGGCCATGCGCAATACGGCGCCCTGTATTCTGTACGCCGCATTGAAAATCCAGAAAATGAACCCTAACGCGGTGATGATTGTTGCGCCTAGTGATCATTGGATCGAAGATGAAGAGGCCTTTGCCAAAGACGTTACCACCTGTTTCGAACAGTGTGAAAACGAAGAGGTACTCTGTACATTGGGCATAAAACCTTCGTTTCCCAATACGGGTTTCGGGTATATCGAATACGAGAAAGATCGCGCCCCGAAACGTTCAGGACTCAAGAAAGTCCGACAGTTCCGTGAAAAACCGGATTATGAAACGGCAAAGAAATTCTTGGCCCAAGGTAATTTTTTATGGAATGCCGGTATTTTTATATGGGGAGTGAATACTATCGTCAATACGTTTAAGAAGTATCAGCCTTCGCAATACGCCTTGTTTGAATCAGGTGTTTCTTCCTACAATACATCGAAAGAATCTACGTTTATTGAAGAGAATTATCCGAAGGCGGAAAACGTATCCATTGATTACGCCATTTTGGAACGTTCGAAATCGATCTATGTGCTTCCGGCTACCTTTGATTGGAACGATTTGGGCACTTGGGGCTCGTTGTACGATAAATTGGATAAGGACGAAAGTAACCATGCCGTAGTAAACGCCAAAGTCATTTCGGAGGATGCGTCAGGCAATATGATCCGTTCCCCAAAGAATAAGATAGTGGTAATCGATGGCCTTAAGGATTATATCATCGTTGATAATGAAGACGTGCTTTTGATCTATCCCAAATCAAAGGAGCAGGATATCAAAAAGGTGCTGAACAAGGTAAAGGAGGCATTCGGGGATAGTTACACTTAAATTAGCTGTTTAAAACATGAGCGAAAATCTGAACCAGGATAATATCACCCCGACCGAAGATCCTACCGGCAGCAAGGAAGAGGTCAAGAAGGATTTTAAGGGACTTCTGGAAAGTACCAAAGTATTTCTACACGAACTCCTGGATATTCGCCCCAATACGGATCAAGAAGCCACCAAAGAAGCCATTGTAGCCGATATTCCTTTCAGGGGCCATACCTCATGGATCTTGATATGCTCGATATTCATTGCTTCCATCGGTCTCAACGCCAATTCAACGGCGGTGGTCATCGGTGCGATGTTGATTTCCCCGCTTATGGGTCCGATTTTAGGCTTGGGCATGTCCTTGGCCATCAATGATGTCGATACCTTGCGCCGCTCGCTGAAAAACTTTGCCATTATGGTCGTGCTGAGCGTGCTGACCGCCTATTTGTTTTTTGTGGTATTCCCCATCCGCGACGAATCCTCGGAATTATTGGCCCGCACCGCTCCGGATATTCGGGATGTGCTTATCGCTTTTTTTGGCGGCTTGGCCCTGGTCATCGCCCGGGCCAAAAAAGGTACGATTGCCAGTGTTATTTTCGGGGTTGCTATCGCCACGGCATTGATGCCGCCCCTGTGTACGGTAGGCTTTGGTATTGCCATCGGTAATTGGGATTACGCCTGGGGAGCTCTGTATCTGTTCACAATCAATACGATTTTTATTGCCCTGGCCACATTTCTGGTTATTAAGCTGTTGCGTTTTCCAATGGTTCGGTATGCCAATTCACAGAAACGGAGAACGACGGCCCGAATCGCGTCGGCTATAGCGGTGCTGGTCATGATACCTGCAGGGATTACGTTTTTCAAAGCCCTTAAAGCGTCGAGTTTCAGTAATCAGGCACAGCAGTTTATCAATCAAAAAGTAGCACCATACCAATTTTCGGAAGGGGGCCGTTTTATGAATAATTTCACCGATATTCACTACAACCACGGTGTCGATTCGTACATAGAACTTGTTTTTATGGGAGATGAGGTCATTCCCGATAACATTATCGCTACTTGGGAAAAACAAAAAAATGAGGAATTTCCAAAATTGAGGGACGCCAAGTTACATATTGTTCAGGGTTCTAAAAATGAACAGATCGATCAATTGCGGTATGTAAACGAGCTTTACGAATCGCAAAAGAACCAGATTATGGGCAAGGATGATAAAATTGTTTTTTTGGAAACGGAATTGACACGCCTAAAAAAGTCCGTTTCCAAACAGATTCCGTTCCGTGATGTAAGTGCGGAAGCCAAAGTAAACTATGAGGATTTGGTCTCATTGGAGTACGCTAATGCGCTCATTACAGATTTTAAAAAAGTGGACACAGTATCCATTTTTCAGGTCCAGTGGGCTGAAGGCTTAGGAGCCGGGAGAATATCCGCTGAAAACAAAAAGCTGCATCAGTGGCTGAAGATTCGATTGAAGGATAGTACGGTGCAACTTCGGGAATAGCTTCCGATACAACAGTTTCTTAGGAGTTTCTAGGGTAGGAAGTTCACCTTTCATTTGGAATTTAGTGCTTGGAATTTAGTACTTGGGATTCCCCATCCTCTAATTCCGCTCCTCGACATACATTTGCCGAACCTTTTCGAAGAGTTCGGATGAGTACACAAAACTGGTAACGGCCTCGTTATCGGTCTTGAAGATTTCGTGCTTCGTGCCTTCCCATTCTTTTATACCATCCTTTAGAAAAATAATTTTTTCCCCGATTTCCATGACCGAATTCATATCGTGGGTATTGATGACGGTCGTAATATCGTATTCCTCGGTGATTTCTTGGATCAGGTTGTCGATAAGGGTGGCTGTTTTAGGATCCAATCCCGAATTGGGCTCATCACAAAAAAGGTATTTTGGGTTCATGACTATGGCCCTTGCAATTGCGACCCGCTTTTGCATACCCCCGGATATTTCCGAGGGAAACCTATCGTAGGCTTCCGTAAGGTTGACGCGTTTCAGTACGAAATCGACCCTATCCTGTTTCTCCGATTTTGATTTTTTGGTGAACATATCCAACGGAAACCTTACATTGCCTTCCACGGTCATAGAATCAAACAGTGCACTTCCCTGAAAGACCATACCCATTTCTTGACGTAGGTCGCGGCGCTCATCCCCTGAAAGATTGGAATAATCCCTGCCATCGTAGGAAATACTGCCTTGTTCAGGGCTAAAAAGTCCGAGTAGGCATTTCAGAAAAACGGTCTTTCCCGAACCACTTTGCCCGATGATAAGATTGGTCTTTCCTTTTTTGAAAGTCGTGCTGATACCCTTTAATACTTGCGTATCACCAAAAGATTTGTGTATGTCGTTTACTTCGATCATTATCCCAGTAAAAGTTGAGTGAGTATATAGTTCATGATGATGATGACGACGCTCGTCCAAACAAAGGCAGTCGTACTGGCCTTGCCCACTTCCAAGGCCCCGCCTTTCATGTAAAAGCCGTGATAAGAGGGCACCGTAGCCAAGACCCAGGCAAAAACCAAGGTTTTGACAAATGCGTAGAACACCTGATAGGGAATAAAATCGATTTGTAGACCTTCGGTAAACTCGGCGCTGGTGAGAAATCCGCCGAAAACACCGGCAATCCAACCGCCCAAGATACCCACGTACATAGAAATCGCTATCGCAAATGGATACAACAACATGGCAACGATTTTTGGAAAAACTAGATAATTAAGGGCATTTACGCCCATGACTTCAAGGGCATCGATTTGCTCCGTGACCCGCATGGTGCCAATGCTAGAGGTAATATACGAACCCACTTTACCGGCCATGATAATGGAAACAAAGGTCGGCGAAAATTCCAGGATGAGGGATTGACGGGTAGTGAAACCGATGAGATATTTGGGAATGATAGGGTTGGTCAAATTTAGGGCCGTTTGTATGGTCACCACCGCCCCGATAAAAAAGGAAATAAAGATAATAATACCCAGCGAGCCGAACATAAGCTCATCGATTTCCTTTAAGATCAGCGATTTCATGATCCGCCATTTGACCGGTTTTTTAAATACCTCCTTTACCATAATGGCATAGCTGCCGATCGATGCTAGATAGCTCATGTAGATAGGTTTCTTGGCGTAAAAATAGCAATAAGCAATCGATTTGACCGACTGCCAGCCTATTTTTAAGGAAGAATTTATTTACATTTGTTGCTTGCAGAAAACTATATCTCCAAAAACAAATCCACTATGACCAGAAGAGTTCTTATCCTTTGTTTAACGGTTGCTTCAATCGTTTTTTCTACTTCTCAAGGTTTCGGGCAACAAAAATCAAAAGCGGCCGACGACCATCTAAGGACAAATCCTAAATTGGTAGTGGGTATTATTGTCGACCAAATGCGCTACGATTATATTACCCGGTTTTATCACCGGTTCGGCGATGATGGTTTTAAACGTTTGGTCGATAAAGGATTCAATTGCAAGAACAACCACTATAATTATGCGCCAACCACCACTGGGCCTGGACACACTTCAGTATACACAGGTACTACCCCGGCAACCCACGGGGTCATTGCCAATGATTGGTACGACAAGACCACTGGTGAAGATGTTTACTGCGCAGGTGATGACCGCTATGAATCGGTCGGAACGGATTCCGATGCCGGTAAAATGTCACCGCACCGGAATACTGTTACTACCATCACCGACCAATTGCGTTTGGCCACCCAAATGCGGGGCAAGACCATCTCCGTTGCCATGAAAGATAGGGGGGCTGTGATGCCAGGCGGGCATACCGCCAACGCAGCATACTGGTTTCAGGGTAAAAATGAAGGCAAGTTCATTACTAGCTCCTACTACATGTCAAAGCTACCGAAATGGGTCGATGACTTCAATGTCTCGGCGGCGTCAAAATATAAAAAACCTTGGACGACTTTGAAGCCCATAGATTCCTATTTGGAAAGCGGTAGCGATAAAAATAACTACGAAGGCCTCTTTGATGGAGAAAACACTTCGGAATTTCCCCATGACCTGCCCAAATTATGGGATGCCAACGGGCAATTCGATATGATAAAGGCGACGCCCTTTGGGAACAGTTTGACTGCCGATTTTGCTATTGCCGCATTGGATGGGGAAAAGTTGGGTGCCGATGATATTCCCGATTTTCTGGCCGTCAGCTTTTCGAGTACCGATTACGTAGGGCATAAATACGGGGTAAACTCAAAGGAGGTACAGGATGTCTATATGAGATTGGATGAAGACCTCGCTAGATTGTTCAAGGCGCTGGACAAAAAAGTTGGCCAAGGTGAATACACCGTTTTTCTGACCGCCGATCACGCTGGGATGGATAATGCAGCGTATCTGAAGGACTCGAAAATTCCCGCAGGGAATGTAAAATGGAACGATAACAAGCCGAAATTCGATGAATTTCTAAAATACACTTTCGGAACGACCGACGTGGTCAAGGTCTTTTCTAACTATCAATTTTTCTTGGATCAAGAGGTGGTAAAGAATCTCGATATGTCCGCTAAGGAGGTTCAAGAGGCTATTGCCAATGAGGTGTTGACCTATGATGGTGTCGAGCATGTGTATACGGCCTACCAAATGTGGCAGAACGAATACACCCACGGAATTCCCCATTTGATACAGAATGGATATCATCAGAAGCGATCGGGCGATGTCATCGTTGTTCTAAAACCAGATTATGTATCCTATGGCAGTACCGGTTCGACCCATGGTTCTCCCTACAGTTACGACACCCACACTCCACTTTTATTTTATGGCATGGGCATTCAAAAGGGCAGTACCGTTGCGCGTACAGAAATTCCGGATATAGCCGCCACCATCGCGGCCTTACTGGGCATTGAATTTCCCAGCGGTGAAACGGGGAATCCTATTATCGAGGTTTTAGAGCCCTCACATAAATGAACAACGATCCTATAGGCATTTTTGATTCCGGCGTCGGGGGCACATCCATTTGGAAGGAAATCCAAAAACTGATGCCGAACGAGGATACCCTATATTTGGCGGACAGTAAAAATGCACCTTACGGGGAAAAATCGGCAGGGGAAATACTTCAGCTGAGCATTAAAAATACCGAATATCTGTTGGATGAAGGCTGCAAAACTATTGTGGTGGCCTGCAATACCGCCACCACCAATGCAATCAATTATCTACGCGAAAATTATCGGGTGCCCTTTATAGGGATTGAACCGGCCATCAAACCGGCAGCTTTGCAATCAAGATCGAAAACGGTGGGCATTTTGGCCACCAAAGGCACATTATCGAGCCAACTTTTTCATAGCACAGCTGAAATGCACGCCAAAGGCATCAAGATTATGGAACGGGAGGGAGTAGGACTTGTACCACTAATTGAACAGGGGAAAACCGACTCGAAAGAGATGCTGAATTTGCTACAAACCTATATCAGGCCCATGCTAGATGATGGTATCGATTACTTGGTATTGGGCTGTACGCATTACCCGTATTTGGTGCCCGTTTTAAAAGAACTGCTTCCGGCTAACGTTCAGATTATCGATTCCGGGGAGGCCGTGGCGAAGCAGACAAAAGCGGTTTTAGCGAAAAATGATTTGATAAACCCTTCCCAAATTCCGGGACGGCATCGGTTTTATACAAACGTGGAGCCAGATGTTTTAATAGATTTCCTCAAAGACAACGAGGCTTTCTACTCCGTACAGCAAAGGGATTTTTAGGGTATACGATTGATTGAAGAAAGGCCACAAATTAAGGCACTAAGATTTTAGCCCAAAAATAGGTTACATGGCTACCACTGACAAATTGTTACAGGCTTTTCAAAGGTTCGACGATGCAAATGCGAAAGATCCCAATACTGAAATATATATGGGCAATACCTACCCAAAGGAAGCATTGTACGCCATCCGCATGACTGAAAAACTGAACGATTTTGCACCCGATGCTTCGGAGGCCTTGCAATTGACCGCACGTTGCCAGCATATCTGTCGGTGGGAAATCCCCAGACATTCCTATGATATGAATAGGGTGGGTTATTTGAAATGGCGTCAAGATCTTAAAAAGTTTCACGTGCAAAAAGCGTCCGAAATATTGGAAGATATCTGCTATTCCCAAGAAACTATAGACAAGGTGGGCTTCCTATTACAAAAGAAAGCACTTAAGAAAAATGAGGATACCCAGACCTTGGAGGATGTGATCTGCCTCGTGTTTCTTGAACATTATTTCGAGCCTTTTACTGGGGAACATTCCGAGGACAAGATTATCGACATCCTTCGTAAAACTTGGCGAAAAATGTCCGAAAAGGGACATCAGGCTGCAATGGGGCTGCCGCTATCCAAAAAATCACTTGCTATAGTTTCTAAAGCGGTCAGTTGAACCGTTTATTTTAAGTATTAGTCAAACTTTATACCCGAATTCGACCTCCCGGTCGGCAATGTCCGCTTTTTTATCAACTCCGATCCGCGGATTGAAAATTTATCTTAACCTGTTCTTGCCCCCCTCAGCTTTTAAAATGGCAATATCACCTTCCCTTAGATTCAAAAAGGAGGCGCAAGTGAAGACGCAAAATATAATTAGGGAGAATTATTTTTTCAGATAGGTCAGATACGAAAAAGCATAGGTATGATGGTCATCTTCAGGATGGTACTGCTCTTCAATGAGTTCCCAGTCCGCTTCATCGATTTCCGGGAAAAAGGTATCCGCTCCTTCAAAAGTGTAATGAATTCGGGTCAGCTCGATTTTATTGGCGAATTTTTCGCCCTGTTTGTAGATTTCCCCACCACCGATAATAAACGACAGCGCATCGGTTTTGACGAGGTCTAAGGCATCTTCCAAAGAATGTACTACAATGCAATCTTCGAAATCAACGGTATATTCGGTATCCCTTGTAACGATAATATGGGTACGGTCTGGCAGCGGTTTGTCAAAGCCGTCGAAGGTTTTGCGGCCCATAATAATTTGGTGCCCCAATGTTAATTTTTTAAAACGCTTGAAATCATCCGGTAGGTGCCAAGGTAGGTTTCCGTCTTTGGCGAGGGCATTGTTTTCGCCTGCAGCGGCTATCATACAAATGGTATTCATGCTTTGATTTCTTTTAGGTTCTTTTTTCTCGGTGCTGAGGAACGCATTTCACTTAAAACTTTTTTGGCTCGATTCCCTTATTGATTTTCGCCAGTGGAAAATCCGTCTCGATTTCCTTTTGCATTTCGGCGATGCGACGTTTTTGCTTTCTGACCAGTTTTTCGCGTTGGCTTCGTTCCCAAGCCTGTCCCATGAATTTTTGGGTCACGAAAACGTTGATGGTATGAATCATAAACAAAAAGGCCCAAAGGGTAATGGCCCAAATAAACCAATCGTAGGTCGCCCAATAATTGAGGATTTTATTGATAAAGACCATAAAGACGCTCCCGATCAAAAAGATAATAAAGTGAATGTAGAGCGTTTTTTTCTGTTTGATACGGGTTTGTGCGTGTTCGAGCAGTTCGTGCTGTTCGAGGTCAAGTTCGCTCATGTTTTTATTTTTCGTGAACATGCTAAGTAGTACCTTTAAATCGTCGGAATATTGGAATACCGACCTGAGAAATAACTCATTTACAAAGATAAGGCAATTGCCCAATACCCGATCAATGCTATGGAAAATACTCGAAAACACTTTCCCGTACTCAGCCACTCTATTTACGCCAATACCGCCTCGGCCGGACTTTTGAACGATGATTTGATGGAATGGCGGCAAGAGCACGATCTTGATTATTTGATCGGTGGTAGCACCATGCAAACAAAGGCGAGATATACCGAAATCCCAAAAATCAGAAAAACTGTGGCGAAATTCTTTGGGGGCAAACCTGAAAATACGGCCTTGGTACCCAATTTTTCGCTGGGCCTCAATATGCTGCTCGAGGGCATGGAGGGTGATGAAAAGGTGTTGCTGGTGAAAAACGATTATCCCTCGGTCAATTGGCCTTTTGAATATCGGGATTTCAAAATTGCTTATGTGGCGTTGGATGCCAATTTGGAAGAGAACATCCTCCAAAAAATAAAATCGGATAAAATTTCGGTGCTCGCCTTAAGTTTGGTGCAGTGGGTCAATGGTATCAAAATCGATATGGATTTCCTGAAATCCCTGAAAAAGGAGTATCCCGATTTGATAATCATCGCCGATGGCACCCAGTTCTGTGGTACGACGGATTTTAATTTTGAAGCTTCGGGAATCGACGTACTAGGCGCCAGTGGTTATAAATGGTTGTTGGGCGGATACGGTAACGGTTTTTTTCTTTTTAAGGATGGGATAAAAAATAGATTCTCATCACAAACCATGGGTTTCAACGCAGCCGATACGGATATAAAGGCTCGAGATGACGTTCGTTTTGCGATGCATTTCGAACCCGGCCACTTGGATACCCTGAACTTTGGAAGCCTAAAGTTTTCCCTGGATTATTTGGAATCTATTGGAAAGACGTCCATCGAAAATCACTTAAAAAAATTATCCTCGAAAGCAAAAAAGGAATTTACCGAACTCCAACTTTTAGAGGATGCCGTAGTCGCCAGAAAATCGCACAGTACCATTTTTAATATCAAGGGCGATGAGACGCTATTTCAAAAATTAAAGGATAATAATGTGGTCTGTTCGCAGCGAGGTGACGGAATTCGGTTCAGTTTTCACTTTTATAACACTGAAAAAGACATAGATACCATTATGCAACTCTTAAAAACAGGCATATAGATTTTCCATAAAGTTAAAATTCCATGCTGCTTTGCTAAAGGAAAGCCAATAAGCACGAAATAAAGTACGAAAATGATAAATCTATCTTAATCGTTGGCAATGAGTAGTTTAATCCCTTATTTTTGCGCCGAATTTTAATGTGTAACTAATTAGTAATCCAAAAATAAATAAAAAATGGCAATTTCAAAACAGTATCTCAAAACAAAACCGGTTTGCAAAGTAACTTTCACCGTATCAGCCGATGAAGCAAAAAAAGTAGCCGTTGTTGGTGATTTCAACAACTGGAAAGCGAACAAGGCCAGTGCCTTGAAAAAATTGAAGAACGGAAACTTCAAGGGCACTCTTGAACTTCCAAAAGAAAACACATACGAGTTCAAATACGTCATCGATGGCAACTACGTAAACGAGCCAGAAGCCGATCGTTACCAATGGAACGATTTCGCCGGTGCCGAAAACGCTGTATTGGAGCTATAGTCTTCAGCGAACAAAAAATAAAAGCCGGAACGTTCAGAACGTTGCGGCTTTTTTTATGACGTCATCGCAAGCGGCCCAAGTAAATTTAACGACAGTTTACTTCTGAACGGTCACTCCTTTCCAAAACGCAATATGACCTTTAATTTCTTTCGCCGCCGCTTTAGGTTCCGGATAATACCAAGCCGCATCCTCGTTTTTCTTTCCGTCGACTTCCAAAGTGTAGTATGAGGCCTTTCCTTTCCAAGGGCAGGTTGTGTGCTTGTCGCTTGATTTAAAATATTCTTTTTTGATACTGTCCGCCGGAAAATAATGGTTGTTTTCGACGACTACGGTCGCGTCGCTCTCGGCGATAAGGGTATTGTTCCAAGTTGCTTTCATACTAAAAAAGTTTATGAGTTTAGAAAAAGTAATTTACTGCTACTACTACCGCTACTGCTTTTTCTTCCGCCTGAAGACATAATTCTTATACTGACCCTTGGCATCACCGAATTCGGTCACGATTTTGAGACCGGCCCTATCGGCCAGCCATTTAATCGTTCGGTCATCGTATTTTTGGGAAATCTCGGTATGTATAGTTTCCCAAGCTTCAAAATTCACTTGCAAATCAAGTTTTTCCAAGGTCACAGTGTGGCCTTCCATAGCGACCAAATAGCTTTTGGCAGTGCCTGATTCAGGATTATACACTTCCCAGTGGCGGAATTTATCCAGATTAAAATTACCGTCAAGTTCCCGATTTATTCGCGTAAGCACATTTTTGTTGAACGTGGCCGTGATGCCCTTCGGGTCGTTATAGGCATCCAAAATGATCTGCGGATTTTTCTTCATATCGAAGCCTACTAAAAGTAGGTCTTCCTTCTGCATTACTTCCTGAATATTTCTTAAAAACTCCATAGCCTGCGGATGCAGCAAATTCCCGATGTTCGAGCCTAAAAATAGGATGACTTTCTTAGTCCCATTCTCCGCGTTAATGGCTGATAAGGTCTCGAAATAGGTGCCTTGTCGAGTTTCAACGAGTACTTGCGGCAATTCGTTCCGTAAAGATTTTTCAAGCCCATCAAGCGCATTTTGACTGATATCGATGGGCTGGTACTTAAAATCAAAATTGTTCTCGGATAAATATTTTAGGAGGATTTTAGTCTTCATACCATCGCCCGCGCCCAATTCCGTTAATTTAAACGATGCGTTTCCTTGGGCAAAAAGTTGTGCGATTTCCTCGGTATTTTCGGATAGGATTTCGAACTCCCGATCCGTAAGATAATACTCCGGCATGTCCATAATGTCCTGAAACAGTTTGTCACCGGTCGCGTCATAAAAATATTGGGAGGACAAATGCTTCGGATAATCCGTCAGGCCTTTGTAAACGTCTTTTTCGAATTGTGTTTCTAAGGCGGGGGCAATAAGTTCTTGCATACGAATACTAGGTTTATGAATTGTAGGTGGTACTTAATTGGGTTACCATGTTGTGAAATCGATGTGCTATCAGGTATATTCACCCTGATTTTAAAGCACTCACTTTATTTGCGGTAAGTCGCAACTATTGCAATTTGCTTACTGCCACTGTTACATGGTTTATTTGGCCAATCGCAATCCCGTAAACTGCCACCGCAGCCCGGTCTGGAAAAAATTGCGATAAGTCGATCGGGTATGCTTTTTTGGGGTCGCCACCGAACCGCCACGCAACACTTTTTGGTTGACCATAAACTTGCCGTTGTATTCGCCCAAAGCCCCGTCGGCCTTTTGGTAGCCAGGATAGGGGAGGTAGGCGCTTTCGGTCCATTCCCAGCGTTTTCCCCACGGGAAGCATTCCTGTGCCGCTTCCCATTCGAACTCGGTGGGCAGTCGGCAGCCTTTCCATTGGGCAAAGGCGAAGGCTTCATAATAGGATAGGTGGGTCACCGGGGCGTCACCATCTATTTTTTGGAGTCCGTTTAGCGTATAATGTTGCCATGTTCCCTCGACATCGTGCCAATAGAGCGGTGCGGAAATGTTGTTCGCGTTGACCCAATCCCATCCCTCTGCATGCCAGAGGTCGAACTTCTTGTAGCCTCCGGCATCGATAAACGCAATATATTCGGAATTGGTTACGAGTTTATTGGCTATTTTGTAAGAATGTAGGTACACTTTATGCCTTCCCAATTCATTATCATAACAGAAACTGTCGGCGTTGTGCCCGATGTCATAAATACCTTCATCCACCGAAATCCAATCCATTTCATGCCTTTCAATAGAATGTTCTTCAAAACCTTCCGAATATTTCGGAAGTAGCGGATTATTTCCTAAAATATATTTGATGTCCGTCAGCAGAAGCTCCTGATGTTGTTTTTCGTGATGGATACCGATTTCCAACAAATCATTCACTTTTTGATCTTGATTTTCGGTAAAAAAGTTTTTGATGGCCTGAGTAACGTGGTCACGATAGGCATATACTTTTTCTACGGATGGTCTCGAAAGATTACCGCGGTCCGCGCGCACCACACGTTTCCCAACTGTTTCGTAATAGCTGTTAAACACGAAGGAAAAGTCGGTGTCGAAGATGGTATATCCTTGTGCATGGGGTTTTAAGATGAACTCTTCAAAAAACCAAGTGGAGTGTCCCAAATGCCATTTCGGGGGCGACACATCAGCGATAGGCTGCACTACGTAGTCTTCGATTTCCAGCGGTTCACAAATATTTTCCGTGTGTTGTCGGGTTTCCAGAAAGAAATCCAAGAGAGAATCGGTAAGGATCATAGCATTCTTATTTGGCCTTAAAGATAATTAATCCCCAAAAGATGCCCGATGCTCAATACAGTTTTAGACGGATGCATTTGTAATTTATTCATAGAAACGTCACAAATTGGATTTATTTTTTTACTTTTCTTCGGAATAACCTTAAATACAATACACGATGATAAGAATCGGAATACTAGTTTTGTTTTTTATAGGATGCCTATATACGGCCACCGCCCAAGAACCAAAGATGAAAAAAGCGTTCAACGGTAAGAATTTAAAGGGATGGACCGTGCCGGAAAACAATATTTGGTGGTCCGCCAAAGACGGACTGCTCTTAGCCCAAAGTGGCCCGAAAAAAACGGGAAATATCCTTTGGACAGAAAAGAATTACAAAGATTTCATCATCGAAACGGACTTTAAATACGGTGAAGGCACGGTCGACACGGGTATATTTTTAAGGAACGAAGACCAACAAATACAAATGGGCATATCCGGCTCGTTAAAACGCGATATGACCGGTTCACCATACATCCCCGGAAAGAGTTATCCTGTAGAGGCGGAAGGCGTGGCCGACGTGTTGAAACCCAAAGATTGGAACACCATTAAAGTCAAGGCCGTCGCCAATGTATACACCGTTTGGATAAACGGTACCGAAGTGCTCAATTTCGAATCCGCCGATGTACCCGAAGAAGGCCCCATCGGACTTCAATTGCATCCGGGCAACGAGATGCAAGTTAGTTTTCGGAATATTAGGATCGGGGAGATTAAATAGGTGAATTAAATCGCCACAACCCCCTTAATATGCGGATGCGGATTATAATCCGTCAACGTAAAATCATCAAACGTAAAATCGAAAATATCCTTCACTTCAGGATTGATCACCATTTTGGGCAACGCCCGTGGCTCACGGCTTAACTGTAGCTCGACCTGTTCCATATGGTTGTTGTATATGTGGGCATCACCGAAAGTGTGGATAAACTCTCCCGCCTCATACCCACAGACCTGCGCCATCATCATCGTAAACAAGGCATAGGAAGCGATATTAAAAGGCACCCCCAAAAAGATATCCGCGCTACGTTGGTAGAGCTGGCAAGATAGCTTTCCGTCGGCCACATAAAATTGGAAAAACGCATGGCAAGGCGGCAACGCTGCCTTTCCATTGGCCACATTCTCCGAAAATGATTTTGAGGTATCGGGCAGCACACTCGGGTTCCAAGCGGAAACTAGCATACGCCGACTGTTAGGATTGTTTTTTAGGGATTCGACCACCTCTTTAATCTGATCGATTTCATCACCGTTCCAGTTGCGCCATTGGCGGCCGTATACCGGTCCGAGATCACCCTTGTCATCGGCCCATTCGTTCCAGATACGAACCCCGTTTTCTTGAAGGTAGCCGATATTGGTATCTCCTTTCAAAAACCAAAGCAGTTCATATACGATGGACTTCAAATGCAGTTTTTTTGTCGTCACCATCGGAAAGCCCTCGCTGAGGTCGAACCGCATTTGGTAGCCGAAAACGCTTAGCGTACCGGTTCCGGTGCGGTCGCCTTTTTGATGGCCGGTTTCTAGGACGTGTTTTAGGAGGGTGTGATATTGTTTCATACTGCTTTTCTTACTTACTAAAATTTTTGACGTCTCGGATAAAAACAGTGCGGCTGGCAAGCTTGATTTTACCTTTAGGAAAATCAGGCGTAGCAAGCGAGCCCGGAATTTCTATTTGAAACTAATTTAAGCATTGTTTTAATATTTTGTTGTACACTGGCTTTTAGTTAATTCTAATAATTTTGGAACCTAAATCCTCCATTAAATAAACACGATCAAAACTGGTGTTTAGTGAATAGTCCGCATTTTTGTCAAGAACATAAGACGTAGAAGATGTTGTATCTAATAATAGCAATAACCAATACTCTTTTAATCCACTTTCACCTCTTTTGTATTTTTCTATATTGTTCTCTTTGTTTTTAACTCTTGTTATCAGTAGTTCTTTAGGTAAATATTCTGGAGCTGCATAATTTTCCTCATATTCAAAAACGAGTAAAGAATGTGACATCATTTTCAATTGAGTTAAAAAGGGAGGCATTTGGTATTCTTTACCTAAATATTTCTTGTAAATAGTGTCAACAATAATTTCAGCAATATTTTTCTTTTGATGTTGTTTGAAATCGAAGCCTTCCCGAATGGAAATATAAATTAGGATATTTAATTCAGGATATGTTTCTAGAAAAATCCTCTCAGAATATTCAATTAAAGATCTTATCTTCGAAATATTTTCACCTTTTGAGTTAAAAATGCGAGTATGTTCTAATCCTTTCAAAAAACCTTTATGCTCAATAATAAAATCTGGACTCGGAGGGAATCCTTTTTCTATTATTTTAATCGATTCATTGATATCTTTGGAAAATTTTGCTACTTGACAAACTTCTAATATTTCCTTTTGAGGGAGTGTGTTTTTATTTAAAATAGGATTAATAATATCTTTTAACTCATCCGATTTCTTTTTAAAGTCAGAAACGAGCTTTTTTAAATGTTCTTGATTAATATTCATTTATTTTGAAACTTGTGTTCAACAATGGACTCCTATAATCCTTGCTTAAATACTTTTAACATGCCTTTAGCTATAAAAGAGTTTGAGCTTAGACATGGTAAAAATAGCGGATTCCAATAGCTAAAAGCGTGTAATCTTAGCTCTAGTTTTCAGATTTTATCAACGAAGAAAATCTTGATTCAAAAGTACGCCATCATTCGTTTTGTCTGGTGAGCGCGGTCTGATGTTCACGATAGAGCCATCACATCCATAACCAATGGCTTCATTTACTCGTTCTTAAACCGTATCCCGTAGTTTTGCTATCCATCCATCATTAAAATACTGATTACGAACACCCTAGAGATTAGGGTGGCCCTTATCGTTGGCGGGATGTGTTGTGCTTTCGTTATTCTTTGTTACATTGTAACCAAATAAACCCCTATCATCGAATGAAAATCTTTTCTAAAATCAGTATCGCATTCCTTTTAATAGGATGGTCTGCCATCGGCCAAACAAAATCACAGGCACTTTCTAAAATTAATACCGAAGGCTTTCAGAAATCGCAGGTCATGCGTCTGATTTCCGACTTGTCCGATGTTTACGGTCCTCGGCTGACCGGAACGGATCAGTATTATACAGCGGCGGAATGGGCAAAGACGACCTTGGAAAATTGGGGTGTCGATAAGGTGTATTTCGAAAATTATTGCGAAGACTGCATGGGTTGGGAAGTAAAATCGTTTAATGTAGAAATGACGGAACCTGCCTATATGAAAATACAAGCGTATCCGTATGCGTGGACAGAAAGCTCAGATGGTGTTCAAATCGGGGATTTGATTTGGATTGAAAGTTATACGGATTTAGAAAAAGTAAAAACGCAATGGAGCGGAAAATTACAGGGAAAGACCATATTGGTAGGATCGGTGCCAGAACAGAATATGCTATTCGAGGTACTTTCAACACGATTTACCGACGACCAAATTGCCGAAGCTGAAAAATCAATTGTACCGGTACCGAACAATCCCTTGGGGCCGTCAGCGGGGGATATGGATTTGATCGAGGATCTAGAGGTTATTTTCGAAAGTTTTATGAGAAAAGACGATGCCTTTTTTTCATTCCTAAAAACGGAAGGCGCTTTAAGTATTTTAGGGACTACACCATTTTTTCCGGGCATTGTACATCCGAGCGGCTCCTATAATTTTAGGGAAAGCCATGAAAAATCAGTTCCCTATTTTGCCATTTCGCCGGAAAGTTTCGGAAAATTAAAACGCTTGATTGATCGGGAAATCAATCCAAAGATAAAATTTCATTTGGATTCGGAACTCTATTTAAAACCTGAAAACAATGTGAATATTATCGCAGAGATTACAGGTTCAGATTCAAAATTAAAGGATGAGGTTGTTATGATCGGGGCACATTTTGACTCTTGGCACCCGGCATCCGGGGCTACGGATAACGGAGCGGGATCGGCAGTGATGATGGAAGTGATGCGAATTATTAAAGCTTCCGGTTTAAAACCAAAACGAACTATTAGAATTGCACTTTGGGGCGGTGAGGAGCAAGGCTATCTCGGTTCTATGGCCTATGCAGAAAATCACTACGGAAAGGTACATGAGACCTCTAGAAAAAAAGAGGTTGAAAAAATTTCGGCCTATATTAATATGGATAATGGTGCCGGACAAATGCGAGGGCTGTATTTGCAAGGAAACGAAGCGGTAAAACCTATTTTTGAGGAAATGCTGTCACCCTATGAACATTTGGATGTCAATAATCTAACTATTCAAAACACAAATTTTACGGATCATGACGTGTTCGATTATTACAAAATTCCCGGTTTTCAGATCATTCAAGATAAATTAAACTATAGTACCGTAACACACCACACCAATTTAGATGCTTTGGAATATGTTCCAGAACGTGATATGATGATAAATGCAACGGTAATTGCGGCACTTGTGTATCAAATTGCAGAGCGGGAATCACGATTGCCAAGAGAAGAGTAAAGGGTAATACCTCATAAACTTGCTTTCAGAAAGGGCATTTTTTAAACGGGCTTTTTAACGAAGGCCATAGTTAGTTATTCGTGGCTATAATACGGCTTGACATCTATGTAAATAAGAGGGGGAATAGTTGAAAGGATAATCCCTATTTTTTTGGCCAAATGGTTTCAAATTTTTCGCAGACTATGAGCATATCTTCGGTCGGCTTCTTTCCGCTTTCTTCCAAAGCGTTCGCAAAAAAGTCCCAATGTGCTTTTTTCCATTTTTTGAGCGGTTCAATGGTCGTACCCATATCCATTTCAGCGTATGCTGCGGAAATCTGATGGAAAGGAATGGTATCTACTTTTATGGTTTCAATTATCGCCCTTGCTTTTCCATCAAAATCCGTTACAATACTTTTTGTTCCGATTTTTGGTAAATCGGCATTAACTTCTTCGTACCAATGATATAAATTAGAACCTGCTTTCTTTTTTCCGTTTACAATCAATTCCGCTAAGCGATTGGCGTCCGCTTCATTGTCATGGAAAAATGTCGATTCAGGTAGTTCTTCTTTTTTAAATTCTGGGTTTGATTCGGTAAAGGCGTTCCACATTTCTAAAACGCTTTGGTCAACACCGTTTTCGGTGTTTATTCCATTTTTGGTTTGGCTTTGTCAGCTCAATAAAATGAAGTAAAGAAAGATTTTAGTGGTTTCATTGTTTTTGGATAGTAATAATACAGATTTGCATAGCGAATTAAAAATTTCAAGTTGGCGTGTTCTATTTTGAATACGGCTGTATGTATTTCACTTATTGCTCGCCATTTTCCTTTCTCACTCGAAGTGCATATTATTTTACATGGCGAAAGGTTTTGCATCGATACGATAGGCTATCAAAGCAATTACGATCAAAATCGTAATCCCCGTATGTAATTTTCTCACTCCGCCGATTTGGCCGCCATAAAGCCATTAACATCCAACCAGTATACAAACGCATCAAACCAACGGTTGCTGGTTCGATCGGGATTTCCGAGACCAAAACCATGACCTCCATTTTGGTACAAGTGAAACTCAACGGGGATCCCCGCTTTATACCATGAATCAATAACGCCAAACTGACCTCTGAAAAGAAAGTCATCGGTGGCGATTACATTGAACATGGGTGGAGCGTTCTCGGGAACTTCGACGGCACCCATGCCACCGTAAATTGGACCGATAAAAGCCAAGTCCATTGTTGTGGAATTCAACGTTGAGTGCATGGTGAGACCGGCACCGGCAGAAAAACCGATCATCCCGATTCGGTCCGTATCCACGCCCCACTCCTCAGCACGCTCGAGTATAAGGGCGTAGGCTGCCTCGGCATCCTCAAGTTGGTCGGACAAGTCATCTCGCTGTGGTTGTGGTGGCGCTACCGCTTTGGTAGAATCGGAAGACGCTGCAGATTCGGTAGGTGGGGTTCTTGGCCGATTCATCCAAGCCTTGAAGTCATCGAGCGATTCTGCGGTTGGGCGTAGCCGGTATTTGAGTACAAACGCGGTGATGCCCTTTTTGGCAAGGGCCTCTGCTACCTCCCATCCTTCGTTGCCCATCGAAAGCCATCGGAAGCCTCCACCTGGTGCCACAATCACGGTTGCGCCGTTTGCGGTGCCGGGTTCGGGCAGAAACGGGGTTAGGGTCGCAGTGGTAATGTTTCGGGCCATCGGGTCTCCCCACTGGCGGAACCAAGTTTCTTTGGCAGGTTGATCATCGACACCACCAGTGCCGAGCGGAATGGCGTTTGGCTCTTTCGGTGCTTCTAATGGAGTAATCGTTCCATCTTGAGCCCATATTGATTCGGCAAATATAAATAACAAAACATATAGCGCTGTTTTCGTCAAATTTCTTAGCATAGGATTCATAAGGAGTGGATTTAAAAATATAGCATCTAAATATAGTGTATTTTCGACACTTATGCTGAATTTTCTCATTTAATCATAAAGTCAAATTATCGTAGGTGGATGAGGTTCATTGTTGAAAAAAGGGTGTATTCTACATTACCTGACAAAAAGACCTACCGAACGAACTTGAAAATTTGGGTTGGAGTTTATAAGTCAAAAGATGACAACCTCACTACCCCAATATCATCCCCGCAATCGTTGCCGAAAGCAGTGAAGCGATAGACCCGCCTAAAACGGCCTTCAACCCAAATTCGGAAAGCGTTTTGCGTTGTCCGGGAGCCAATGAACCGATACCGCCGATCTGAATACCAATAGAAGCGAAGTTGGCGAAGCCACAAAGCATATAGGTGGCCATGATGACGGATTTGTTATAGGATAAATTGGCGCCTGTGGCGAGGTCCTTGAGTTCGGCCAGTTGAATATAGCCGACGAATTCGCTGGCGACCAATTTGATTCCTAGTAATTGGCCCATGAGCATGATGTCTTCGTTGGCGACACCAATGAGCCACATGAGCGGGGCGAAGAGGGTGCCTAGAATCGCTTCCAAAGAAAAGGTTTCGTAAGTGGTATTGGCGGCAATCCATCCGTTGAGGGAGGTGAGGTCGCCGGCATATCCCAAGATGCCGTTGATCATGGCGATCAGGGCAACGAATACCAAAAGCATGGCGCCTACGTTTACCGCGAGTTTGAGACCTTCGGTGGTGCCGTTGGCGATGGCATCTAAAGCATTCGAACCTATTTTGGCGTTGGAAACTTCTACTTCGGTGTTTACAGGCTCGGTCTGGGGGTAGAGCATTTTAGAGATGACAATGGCACCAGGAGCCGCCATCACCGATGCGGCTAAAAGATGTTTGGCAAAGACGAGCTGCAGTAGCTTGTCCTCTCCTCCTAAAAACCCGATATAGGCGGCCAATACGGCTCCCGCTACGGTAGCCATCCCGCCGATCATCACGAGTAGGATTTCGGATCGGTTCATTTTTTCAAGATAGGCCTTGATCAATAACGGGGCTTCCGTTTGGCCCAAAAATATATTTCCGGCTACCGAAAGGCTTTCCGGTCCGGAGATGCCGAGGCTTTTGGACAATAGCCATGCCAGCGCTTTTACTACCTTTTGAATAACGCCCAAATAGAAAAGCAAGGAGGTCAGGGCGGAAAAAAAGATTATGGTCGGCAGTACCTGAAAAGCAAATATATAGCCGAAGGTGTTGGTATCGACCACGAGCCCCTCGAACAAAAATTTACTTCCTGCCCTCGTATATCCTAAAATACTGATAAAAACCTCCCCTACGGCCTCGAATCCTTTTTGAATAAAGGTAACTTTCAAAACGCCTATGGCGATAATCAATTGAAGTGCCAGCCCAATCCCCACGGTCTTCCAATTGATCGCTCTACGGTTCGAACTGAACAAAAAGGATAGTAAAAGAAGTACCAACATCCCCAGTAAACCCCGGGAAACGCTACTAATGGAAATACCTTGATTGGGAACGATTTCCGCGGCGTTTTCGGAAAGCACATCATTGATAATTACTCCTTCAACGGCATCCAGACCGAGAGAATCTTGTGCTACGGCCGGAAAAATAAAAAAAAGGGCCAGCAAGAGAATCCAGAGGGTGCGTTTCATTAAACGTTTGCTAAATTAATTGCGTTTGGAAATCTCGTCGCGAAGCTTGGCGGCCTTTTCGTAGTCTTCATTGGCGACGGCCTTATCGAGTTCTTTGTTGAGTTCGTCTATCGAAAGTTCGGTATATCCGTCGGAGGCACCGGATTCGATTTCGACGGTATCCCCTTCCTGTAAGATTTCGTCGACTACGATGCTTTCATTATTGCCTTCTTTTTTGCTGTCCTTGGACGAAAATTTAAGAAAGATACCGGCCTTGTCCAAAATGGTCTTGTACGTGAAAATTGGCGCATTGAAACGGAGGGCCAAAGCGATGGCGTCGCTGGTACGCGCATCTATAATCTCCTCAATTTTATCTCGCTCACAGATGATGCTGGAATAAAAGACGCCGTCGACCAATTTATGGATGATGACCTGTTTGATGACGATTTCGAAGCGATCGGCGAAATTCTTGAATAGGTCGTGTGTCAAGGGTCGTGGAGGCTTGATTTCTTTTTCAAGGGCGATGGCTATCGACTGTGCCTCGAAGGCTCCGATGACTATAGGCAATTTACGGTCACCTTCTACCTCGTTCAAAATGAGGGCATAGGCGCCGTTCTGCGTTTGACTATAGGAAATTCCCTTAATTTTTAATCGTACTAAGCTCATAGGCTATAAAAATACAAAAAGGCTACTTAAATATCGGGCTTTCCAGACATTTTAAGTAGCCCCGTTGGGCGCGCAAATTAACAAATATTACGCGTTTTGCGCTTTAAATTCCTTTAATTTTTCGACGAGTTTGGGTACCACTTCAAAGGCATCGCCGACGATTCCGTAGTCCGCTGCCTTGAAGAAAGGGGCTTCGGGGTCGTTGTTGATGACCACTTTGGTCTTTGAGGCACTGACTCCCGCCAAGTGCTGAATGGCTCCCGAGATACCTACCGCTACATATAAATTAGCGGCAACAGGTTTGCCGGTTTGCCCCACGTGCTCGCCGTGTGGGCGCCATCCCATATCGGAGACGGGTTTGGAACAGGCGGTAGCCGCCCCTAGCACATCGGCCAATTCTTCGATCATTCCCCAGTTTTCCGGTCCTTTCATTCCGCGTCCTCCGGATACTACTATCTCGGCATCGGCGATGGTGACCTTGCCGGCCACCTTATCGATATCCACTGATTTGACGGAGAAATCACCGTCGCCCAATTCGGGACTGAAATCTTCTACTTGGGCATCGGCCTGGTTTTCTTTCAGTCCAAATGCGTTGTTAGAGACTCCAATAATCTTGATATCAGTGCTGATTTCGGTATGTGCGAAACCCTTGTTGCTGAAAGCGGTACGTTTCACTTTAAAAGGGGATGTGCTATCGGGGGCCGCTACTACATTCGGCACGTAGCCGGCCTTCAGTTTGGCGGCCAAAATGGGCGCCAAAAATTTACTGTTGGCACTTGAACTGACCACCACGACCTTGGCGCCTTCTTTTTCTGCCCCTTGGGCGATCACTTTGGCATACGCCTCGGCGTTGAAAGTTTTTAAAATATCATGGGTCACGTTCAAAACTTTCGAAACCCCATAGGCTCCCAAGTTTTCGTGCTCGGAAGCGTTGAAGGATATCGCGGTTACCGAAGTCCCCATCTGATCGGCCACTGCTTTGGCATAAGAGGCCACTTCAAAGGCGTTCTTCTTAAATTTTCCGTTTTCGGATTCTGTATATACTAATATGGACATGTTTCTTTTTGTTTGGAATTTATATCACCTTCGCTTCATTATGCAACAGATCTACCAACTCATCGACCGAGTCGACCAGTTTAACCTGCCCTTTTGCAGCCGGTTTGTCGAAACTGACGTCTTGGGTGGCTTTCGTGGCGTCAACGGGTTCGACAACGTTGAGCGCTTTTTTCCGGGCCATCATGATACCCCGCATATTGGGGATTTTCAGGTCGCTTTCCTCTACCAAACCTTTTTGGCCGCCAATGACCAGCGGCAAGGCGGTTTTTACCGTCTCTTTTCCACCGTCGATTTCACGGATTGCGGTTGCCGTATCCCCTTCGATTTCAAGGCTGATACAGGTGTTTACAAAATTCATACCTAACATCGTGGCCAAAATACCGGGCACCATCCCACCGTTATAATCGATGGATTCCCGTCCGGCGATTACTAAATCGTACTCGCCATTTTTCACCACTGCCGCCAGTTGCTCGGCTACAAAATATCCATCGGTAGGTGCCACATTTACCCGAATGCCTTCATCGGCACCTATGGCCAAAGCTTTGCGCATAGTCGGTTCGACCGTAGCTTCACCGACCGTCGCAATATGTACGGTAGCTCCCTGTTTTTCCTTGAACCACATGGCACGTGTGAGTCCGAATTCATCGTTGGGGTTAATGACAAATTGCACCCCGTTGGTATCGAATTTCGTGTCGCCATCGGTAAAATTGATTTTCGATGTCGTATCGGGTACGTTACTTATGCAAACCAATATTTTCATTTCCTTTACTCTTTTAAAATTGTCTCTACGAAGATAGCTATAAATTCCGAAAAAAGCTATGCATGCATAATAAATTTTATCCCTTTTTTGATGGGATGGGGTGATGGGTTGCCATATATTTTCCTATTTTTGCTTGCGCTAAAAGCCTCAGGAAAAGATTAAGCTTATGAAAACGTTACAATTTAGGGAAGCCATTGTCGAAGCGATGTCCGAAGAGATGCGGAATGATGAGTCCATATACCTTATGGGCGAGGAAGTGGCGGAATATAACGGGGCTTACAAGGCGTCAAAAGGGATGTTGGACGAGTTCGGCGCCAAGCGCATTATCGACACGCCGATTTCCGAACTGGGTTTTTCCGGTATCGGGGTAGGCTCTACCATGACGGGCTGCCGACCGATTATCGAATTCATGACCTTTAACTTTGCCTTAGTGGGTATCGACCAGATTATCAACAATGCGGCCAAGATCCGTCAGATGTCCGGTGGGCAATTTCCCTGCCCCATCGTATTTCGTGGTCCCACGGGCTCTGCGGGGCAATTGGGCGCCACGCATTCCCAGGCTTTCGAGAGTTGGTATGCCAACTGTCCCGGTTTGAAGGTCGTCGTACCTTCCAATCCTGCGGATGCCAAGGGATTGCTGAAATCGGCGATCCGTGACGATGACCCGGTTATTTTTATGGAATCGGAGCAGATGTACGGGGATAAAGGGGATGTGCCTGAGGGCGAATTTACCATCCCGATCGGAAAGGCCGATATTAAAAGGGAAGGTACGGACGTGACCATTGTATCTTTCGGAAAAATCATAAAGGAGGCCTATAAAGCCGCCGAAGAACTTGAAAGGGAGGATATTAGCTGTGAGATCATCGACCTGCGCACCGTATATCCTTTAGATTATGAGGCCGTACTCAAATCTGTCAAGAAAACCAACCGACTGGTCATTTTGGAAGAAGCTTGGCCTTTCGGGAACGTTGCTACCGAAATTACCTACCATATTCAGGCGCACGCTTTCGATTATTTGGATGCACCCATCCAAAAAATCAACACTGCCGATACACCGGCGCCCTATTCCCCGGTGTTATTGAAAGAGTGGCTGCCGAACCACCAAGATGTGATCAAGGCTGTTAAGAAAGTGTTATATAAATAAAGGATACAGATACTAAGGGTACTTTTGCTTCGTTGACGTAGGTCGGCGGAGCATTTTTTATGGACGGTTTTCAAATCAAAACCTCCATTGCAAAGGAGTTCGTGATACGTTAGTTGTACCATGGGTGTCGTCAACGAAATAATTTAGATGAAAAGAATCCTCATACCGATTTTCCTGCTCATGGTTGCATTTTCGTATGCGCAGACCAAGGTCGGTGGCGTCATTATTGACGAAGCTGGCGTGACGGTGCCCTTCGCCAACGTGCTCTTTAAAGATTCGCAGGAAGGTACGATTACCAACGACGATGGCAGGTTCTATCTAGAATCGGACACTACCTATCCAACGCTGATCGTATCGTTTATCGGCTACGAGACCCAAGAGATCAACTTGTCCCAAAAGGTGAACTATGATATGAAAATCACCATGGTCGAGTCGAGCGAGCAGCTGAAAGAAGTGGTGCTAATCGCGGGCAAACAGTCCAAAAAGAACAATCCCGCTATCGATATCCTCAGAAAAATCTGGGAAAAGAAACGCCGAAACGGACTCAGTTTATTCGATCAGTATAAATATGACAAATATGAAAAGGTGGAGTTCGATCTGAACACCATCGACAGTTCGGTCATTAAGAGCCGTGTCTTCAAAGGCCTTGAATTCATGTTCAAAGACCTTGATACCTCTCGAATAACCGGAAAGACCTATCTGCCGATATTTCTGAACGAAAAATTTTCGAAAGTGTATGGCGATAATATCCTACAGACCGAAAAGGAAGATGTACTCGGCAGTAAAAACTCCGGTTTCGAGAACAATCAGTCCATTACCGCCTTTGTGCAAGACATGTACGCCGAATACAATGTGTACAATAACTACATCAAATTTTTTGACAAGAGTTTTACGAGTCCCCTTTCCAAAACGGGCATTGACGTCTATAATTACGCGTTGCGCGATAGTGCTTTCATCGATAACAAATGGTGCTATAATATCGTGTATTATCCCAGGCGTAAGAACGAATTGACCTTTAAGGGCGATTTTTGGGTCAACGATACTACCTATGCTATCAAGAATATCAATCTGCAGGTGGTCAAAAGTGCCAATCTGAACTGGGTCAAGGACGTTTATATCGAGCAGGATTTCGACGTGCTCAACGATAGTGTTTTTCTGTTGAAGCGGGATTATATGCTGACGGATTTCAGTTACAGCAAAAAGGAAAAATCCCGCGGTATCTACGGAAAGCGGACGACCGTTTACGACCGCCACCAGTTCGACCAAGAGCGACCAAGGGATTTCTACAAAACGGAGAGCAATCCGTTCGACCCGATCGTAATGACGCGGGACACGACGTTTTGGACCAACAACCGCCTCGAATCCTTAAACAAGGATGAAAAAGGGGTCTATCAACTATTGGATACCTTAAAGACAGTTCCCAAGTTCAAATCTTACTATAATATTGTCAGTATTTTGGGTTCCGGCTACATAGAAGTCGATAAATGGAACATGGATATCGGCGATGTTTATAGTGTTTTTGGCTATAACGATGCAGAGGGTATTCGCCTACGTGGCGGGGCGCGCACTTATTTCGGCCAGAACGACCTTTGGCGCCTGGAAGGGTATATGGCCTATGGCTTTAAGGATCAAAAAGGCAAATATGGGGTATCCGGAAAGTGGCTGGTCGATAAAAAGTCCCGCTTGATCATTTCCGGGGGCAATCGCCGTGATATTGAACAATTGGGACTAAACCTGACCGCTACCAATGATGTTTTGGGGCGGAGTATCGCATCCTCTTCGGTATTTACCGTTGGGGCGAACGATCGGTTGACCAATATCAATCTGAGTACTTTTAATATAGAGATGGAACCGATTTCCAATTTTCGAATACGTATCGGTAATTCGTTCCGTACACTGAGTTCCGCATTGCCCGATGCCTTTAGTCTTGATTATGTCGATGCCAATGCTGCGGGCGGTATATCCTCCGAAATACAACAGTTCGACGTGAATACCACGCTGATATATACGCCTGGCAAGCGTACCATCGGTTTTGGGGTCGAACGCAGTGATATCAATGACGATTATAGTACGCTGTTATTGAACTACACCCGAGGCTTGCAAGGTTTTCTGGAAAGTGATTTCAATTATAGTAAACTCCAGTTTTCCTATAGCCAACCTTGGGTACTAGGTGGTTTCGGACGATTGCGGAGTACCGTGGAAGTAGGAAAGACCTTTGGGGAAGTGCCGCTCGGCCTCTTGAACGTCATCCCCGGAAATCAGACCCTATTTTCGTTGTACAACACCTTTCCCAATCTCGATTTTTATGAGTTTGTGACCGATACGTATGTCTCCGTTCATTTAGAACATAATTTCAACGGCCGCTTGTTTTCGAGGATACCCATTTTGCGAAAGCTCGACCTGCGGGAAATTGTAGGATTAAGGGGAGTCTGGGGCGAACTGTCAGACGAGAACATCGCCCTGAATGCCCCTACAAACATACCCTTGCAGGCACCCAACGATAAAATCTATTATGAATATTCAGTTGGCATTGGCAATATTTTCAAGATTTTTAGAATTGATTTCAACTTCAGGGGCAATTATTTGGATGCCCCCGAAGCGAGGCCTTTCAGTGTGACGGGAACGTTCGGATTTAATTTTTAACGCACAATTTAAAACAGTCTCTAGCAGTCTCTAGGACCTTTCGGATTTTCCCCCGACCCAAATCTGCCAAGTTTTCGAAGACCTGTCGGATTTCTCCACATGCCATATCTGCCAAGTTTTCACAGGGGTGTCAGGTTTTAGTCGGATTTTCTAACGATATTACCTGCGAATATCCAGTTAACGTAAAAAAGGCATACTTTAAAGCGCTCATTCACTAATCTCATTTTCGTACCTTTGCAGAACTAAAAATCCAAAGAAATGTCCAAAAAAGCAGATCTAACCTTCGACGTGCTTATTGAAATCCCTAAAGGGAGCCGAAATAAATATGAGTATGATTTTACGCTGAACAAAATTCGTTTTGATCGGATGCTTTTTTCCTCGATGATGTATCCAGGCGATTATGGCTTTATTCCCGAGACGCTCGCATTGGACCAAGATCCGCTCGATGTGCTGGTACTGGGTGCCGAACCGACCTATCCGATGGTGGTGATGCAGGTGAGGCCGATCGGCGTCTTTCACATGACCGATGAAAAGGGACCTGACGAAAAAATTATCTGCGTACCCGTTTCCGATCCGATATGGAGCAATAACAACGATATCAGCGATTTGAATCCACATCGTTTAAAAGAGATAGAGCACTTTTTTAAGGTCTACAAAGACCTCGAAAAGAAAAAGGTCGATACCGGTGGCTGGGGCAATGTCGATGAAGCCGTCGAGATATACCACCAATGTGTAAAAAGATATGTAGAAAGCGACCATAAAGACCGACGAACCTTTATGATTTAGAGGATAAAATTCTCCCTGAAAATTAAGCGTAGAAAAAGCCATCTTTATAAATAAGGATGGCTTTTTTTATTCTAGTCAATTTTATTACTTTAGCCCCCGTTAAAAAATACCTAACTGAATATGGAAATACTAGTAAATTATTTATGGGTTTTCGGAATTGTGGCCCTTGTGTTCGTTTTTATTAAAAATGCTTGGGTCGCCAAGCAAGATGAGGGCGATGCCAAGATGGCGCGAATCGCCAAAAATATCGCCGATGGGGCGATGTCGTTCTTGAAAGCGGAGTACAAGATTCTCTCGATTTTTGTTTTGGCTGTAGCCGTTCTACTTTATTTTAAAGGAAGCGCCGAAGCCGGATCACACGGAATGGTAGCCTTATCATTCGTTGTAGGTGCGGTCTGTTCAGGTTTGGCTGGCTTTATTGGGATGCGCGTCGCTACCAAAGCCAATGTTAGAACGACCCAAGCGGCCCGAACTTCTTTGGGCAAGGCTTTGGAAGTGGCCTTTGCCGGCGGTTCTGTAATGGGCCTTGGCGTGGTAGGCCTCGGCGTTCTAGGATTAAGCGGACTCTTCATGATCTACCAGAGTATTTGGCCCGGTGCCGAGAACTTGCAATTGGTACTCAACGTCCTCTCCGGTTTTTCTTTGGGCGCTTCATCAATAGCGCTTTTTGCCCGTGTGGGTGGAGGTATCTATACGAAAGCGGCCGATGTGGGGGCCGATTTGGTGGGCAAGGTGGAAGCGGGCATTCCCGAAGATCATCCTTTGAACCCCGCTACTATTGCCGATAACGTAGGCGATAACGTAGGTGACGTCGCCGGAATGGGCGCCGACCTTTTTGAATCGTATGTCGGTTCTATCATCGGAACCATGGTTTTGGGCGCTTTTATTATTACTCCGGATTTCGGAGGATTGGGAGCCGTTTACCTGCCGTTGGTACTTGCCGCGGTTGGAATAATCATGTCCATTATCGGAACTTTCTTCGTTAAGGTAAAGGATGGCGGAAATCCACAAACGGCATTGAACATTGGGGAATTTTTATCTGCCGGACTGATGGTCGCCGCTTCTTATTTTATAATCCACGCCTTGATTCCTGAATCCGTAGAAGGTCTACCTATGGGTGCGATGGGCATCTTTTGGGCAACGATCGCGGGTCTGGTTGCCGGTCTTGGTGTCGGTAAGATTACGGAATATTATACGGGAACGGGCATGAAGCCGGTAAACGACATCGTTAGGCAATCTGAAACGGGCGCCGCTACTAATATAATTGCCGGTCTCGGCGTTGGCATGATGTCCACTATGATACCTATTTTATTGATTGCCGCTGCCATATTGATTTCGCACCATTTTGCGGGATTGTACGGTATTGCCATCGCTGCCGTTGGGATGCTCGCGAATACAGGTATCCAATTGGCCGTTGATGCGTACGGACCGATTTCCGATAACGCAGGGGGTATCGCCGAAATGGCCGAATTGCCGAGCGAAGTTCGTGAACGTACCGATAAGTTGGATGCCGTTGGAAATACTACAGCTGCCATCGGAAAAGGTTTTGCCATCGCTTCGGCGGCTTTGACCGCCTTGGCGTTGTTCTCCGCCTTTATGAAGGTCGCCAATGTGCAAACGATCGATGTATCAAGACCTGATATCATGGCCGGACTGCTGGTAGGGGGGATGCTTCCTTTTGTATTCTCCGCCCTATCGATGAACGCGGTCGGGCGCGCCGCTTTGGCAATGATTGAAGAGGTACGTCGTCAGTTCCGTGATATTCCCGAACTGAAAGCCGCTTTAGCGGTTATGCGAAAATATGATTCCGATATGTCTAAGGCAACGGTAGAAGATCGAGCGATTTTCGATGCTGCCGATGGGGTTGCCCAATACGAAAAATGTGTGGAAATTTCTACGCAGGCCTCACTAAAGGAAATGGTTTTACCCGGATTGTTGGCGATCGCCGTACCCGTTGCGGTCGGCTTTATCGGTGGTGCCGAAATGTTGGGCGGTTTGCTCGCAGGGGTAACTACAGCCGGAGTTTTGATGGCTATTTTCCAATCCAACGCCGGTGGTGCATGGGACAATGCCAAAAAAATGATCGAATCAGACGGCCGTAAAGGTACCGATGCCCACAAAGCGGCGGTAGTAGGCGATACGGTCGGTGATCCTTTTAAGGATACTTCCGGACCTTCGTTAAACATCCTTTTAAAATTGATGTCCGTTGTCGCACTCGTTATCGCCCCAAGTATCGCCATGACCCAAACCGGCGTGGCCACTACGGAGAGTGCAAAAGAAATCAAGATTGAAATGCAGTCCGACAACAGCGACTTGGCCGAAGCGACCATTGCTTATACGGCAGTTGTAAACGGCGAAAAAGTAACCCAGGAAAAGGCATTCAGGGGTACACAGGCCGAGGTTAAAAGCCAATTGCAGGCTTTTGAGGATAGAACCGTTGAATCGAAAGGTTCCGAGACCGAGGTTACTATCGAAAGTATTGATATTCGGAAGTAGCATAAAGTCTCACATTATAAATATAGGGGAAGCCATCGAAATAAATACGATGGCTTCTTTTTTTTTGATATTTTTTGGCCTGACGACTGACAGGCGGGTTAAACATGACATAAACCTAAGCATAACATCCTGTGTACAAAATGAGCAATGAGTAAGCCGTCCTTTTGGGTGAGGGAACGGGAGTTTTCAAAGCGCTCCCCGCAACCTTCAACCTCCGCTGCTTTTCCCTATATTTGACCTCTATGGCTTGGTTCGGCAAAAAAGACAAACTTCAGATCATCACTTTTCAGAGCTACGGCACCGACACGCATTTTTATGCCCGGGGCAGGGCCTTGGAAGATGAAGAAATCGACCTTTCGAAAAAAGGCTTTTTCAACCTGCTGTGGAATTCTGTGAAACGCTTCGAGGTCGACGAGATTCGTAATACCGACATTACCATACAATTTCAGGATGGCAGAGCCATCACGGGAACTACGGATAAACGCGGCTACTATCGCGTGGAAACAACGGTCGAAAGTCTGAACCGCTTAGCCAATGATGAGGGATGGGTAAACTATGAAATTTCGTACTCGGATACCGCTTTGAAAAGAGAAATCCTACACCAGAACCGTTTTCCGGGAGAACTATTGATTCCTTCAAAAAAAGCCGATTTCGGTGTAATCAGCGATATTGACGACACCATTCTGAAAACCGGGGTGGTGTCTTCGCTAAAGTGGAAAGTGGTGTTCAATACCTTTTTTAAAAGACCGGATCAACGCACGCCCCTAAAAGGGGCCGCCCAGTTTTACGGACAGCTACACCGTGGGAAATCGGGCAAGGCCGCCAATCCTATTTTCTACGTCAGTCACAGTCCCTGGAACCTATACCGGTACCTAGAACTCTTCCTGACCAAAAACAATTTTCCTAAAGGACCCGTTTTGCTTCGGAATTTTCCAACATGGGGCGGCCTCGGTTCGGGGGGCGAAAAACCTCAAAAGCAGAAGGAAATCATCAACATCCTAAAAACCTACCCTGATCTCAAATTTATTCTTATCGGCGATAGCGGAGAACATGACGCCGATATCTATAAGGAAATTGCAGAATTACATCCCGATAACATCTTGGCCATTTATCTGAGAAGCGTTGACCATAAACGGAAGATGGAGCGGGTAAAAGGGCTCTTTGAAAAATATAAGGTAACACCTGTGCTTTTGGTGGAAAGTAGTGAGCAGGCGATCGAACATGCGACGGCAAACGGATTTATTTGATCAAAACAATCCATTAATTTCCGCATCGATCTTATTAATGACCGTACCCAGATCTTCGGGCTTATCCACAAAATTGATGTCATCAACATCGATGATCAACAGGTTTCCCTTCTCATAGTGATGTATCCAAGCCTCGTAGCGCTCGTTGAGCCGGCTGAGGTAATCGATGGAGATACTGTTCTCATATTCCCGCCCCCGTGTATGGATCTGACCAACCAAATTGGGAATCGAACTCCGTAAATAGATCAAAATATCGGGCGGCTGCACCAAAGTTTCCATCAATTCGAACAGGCTTTTATAGTTGGTGAAATCACGATTGGTCATCAGCCCCATGGCGTGAAGGTTGGGGGCAAAGATATAGGCATCCTCGTAAATCGTGCGGTCTTGAATGGTGTCTTTGCCGCTTTCCCTGATTTTTAGCACCTGGCGATACCGCTGATTGAGAAAATAGATCTGAAGGTTAAAGCTCCAGCGTTCCATTTGATTGTAAAAATCGTCGAGATAGGGGTTGTCTACAACATCCTCGAAATTCGCCTCCCAATGATAATGCTTGGCTAACAGTCGCGTCAACGTAGTTTTGCCTGCACCAATATTTCCTGCGACCGCAATATGCATAAAGAATCAGATTAAGGGTTAGTGGTAAATGGGGAGTACAATATACAAAGTATCTTGGGGAAGATGAAGAATGCGTTGCGATTATAAACGCAAACAAGCTCAAAAATTTCTAATCCAATGGACTTATAATTTTTATTTCCTTGGCATTTATGTACTTTTGAACTGTTATTAAAAGAGGAAGGATTTGACTGATTGCAACCTCTTGTCCTGAACTTGTTTCAGGACCTAGCTTTTAAGGAAGTGAGATGCTGAAACCAGTTCGGCAGCCAGCTTCGATCGGGCTAGGTGCTGAAATAAATTCAGCATAAAAAATGCTAAAGCAGTTGATAAATTAGTTTTTATCATCTTCTTTTGGCGATACTTTCAAATCCGTTTCTATCCTAAAAAGTGAAAGTTATGTCCTATTTATTTACATCAGAATCCGTTAGTGAAGGTCATCCCGATAAAATTGCCGACCAGATCAGCGATGCTTTGTTAGATCATTTTTTGGCTTTCGACCCCGAAAGTAAGGTAGCCTGTGAAACTTTGGTCACCACCGGGCAGGTCGTATTGGCCGGTGAGGTAAAGAGCACCACTTACCTAGATGTACAGCAAATTGCCAGGGATGTTATCAATAAAATTGGATATACGAACGGTGAATATCAGTTCAGCGGTGATTCATGCGGGGTGATTTCACTCATTCATGAACAATCGAAGGATATCAATCAAGGCGTGGATCGGGAATCAAAGGAGATGCAGGGCGCGGGAGACCAAGGAATGATGTTCGGCTATGCCACAAAGGAAACGGACAATTACATGCCCCTAGCTTTGGATATTTCTCACAAAATACTTCAGGCGCTGGCCGATTTACGGAGGGAAAATAAGGAAATTGATTATCTACGGCCCGACGCCAAGGCTCAAGTTACCATTGAATATTCGGAAGATAACCTACCGCAGCGTATTGACACCATCGTGGTTTCTACACAACACGACGAGTTCGACACCGACGACGAAAAGATGCTCTCAAGGATTAAAAAGGATATTGTTTCTATCTTGATACCCAGGGTCAAGGCACAGTTGCCGCCTGCGATACAAAAACTGTTCGACGATCAAATCACCTATCACATTAATCCCACCGGAAAATTCGTCATCGGAGGCCCACACGGCGACACCGGGCTTACGGGCCGAAAAATTATTGTGGACACCTATGGTGGAAAAGGCGCCCATGGCGGAGGTGCCTTTAGTGGAAAAGACCCCAGCAAGGTCGATCGAAGTGCTGCCTATGCCGCCCGTCATGCCGCTAAAAATTTGGTCGCCGCCGGGGTGGCCGAAGAACTGTTGGTTCAAGTTAGTTATGCCATCGGGGTCGTCGAGCCTACCTCTATTTATGTGGATACCTATGGCACTTCGAACGTAGCATTGAACGATGGTGAAATCGCCATAAAAGTGGCCGAATTGTTTGATATGCGTCCTTTTGCCATTGAAAAACGCCTAAAATTACGAAATCCGATCTATTTGGAAACGGCTGCCTATGGGCATATGGGCAAAGAACCTGTAACGGTCAACAAAGTCTTTGAATCGCCGTACAGTGGTAGGGTTGAAAAGCAAGTAGAGCTGTTTACTTGGGAGAAGTTGGATAGGGTCGAGGAGGTTAAAGCGGCTTTTGGGTTGTAGTTTTCATTTGCTTAATACGGATTTATAAAAATAAAAAGAAGAACTTTAAAGGTAATGATCACCTTTCGGGCAATCTTTTTAAAGAATTGCGCATTAAATAGATTTCCATCCTTATATTTGTTTTTCAAAAGTTCAAACACATACTGATCGGTTATCAAGAAAGGTGGAGGGATTAGACCCTTTGAAACCTTAGCAACCCTCTGGCTTCCGATACTTATCGGCATGCTTGGAGAAGGTGCTACATTCTATCAAGTGCTGCCCCAAAATTGGGGGTTTTCAGTATCTTGGCAGATAACATAAACGAATTACTTCCCGTAATTTTCTTTCTTCATAGCCCAGAGACTGTTTTAAAACACGTCGATTGTTTTTTATGTCTTCTTTTGCGCATTACGTCGTTAAAATTTTAAACTGTAGCCCTGCTATGCTTGAAAATTTTGTCTAGTACTGCACAAAAAAGCCTATAAAAAATTCAATCACATATTTCAAAACTATCTCTAATTAATTTTGGCTATCCTGTTTATATAGGATGGTCTGCCTTTGGGTACGATGTTCCGAATGCTTTAAAGCAAAATATTAACAATTAAAACCAAAAATAATGAGTGATCCAAAATTTTCAACGAACGCCTTACATGCAGGTCATGACGTAAAGGCCCATGGCGGTACCCGTGCCGTACCCATTTATCAGAATACGTCGTATGTGTTCAATGACTCCGATCATGCGGCGAATCTTTTCAACTTATCGGAAACCGGATTTATTTACACCCGTCTAAACAACCCTACCAACGATGTGCTCGAGCAGCGCTTGGCAGCTTTGGAAGGCGGAATTGCCGCCGTGGTGACGGCCTCCGGCATGTCGGCCATCTCGACTGCGCTCTTGACGCTTTTACGAACGGGCGACCATATCGTCGCCTGCAACAGTCTCTACGGGGGTACCTACAACTTATTGAGCGTAACCCTGCCAAGATTGGGGATCACGACCACTTTTGTCGATGCTTCGGATACCGCGAATTTCACCAATGCGATACAGGAAAATACGAGAGCCGTTTTTGTGGAATCCCTAGGCAATCCGAAATTGGATGTATTGGATTTAAAGGCCATTGCTTCCGTGGCAAAAGCCGCTAAAATCCCCTTTATCGTTGATAATACCGTCGCCACTCCTGCGCTCTTGAATCCGATCGAATACGGGGCCAATATCGTCATCCATGCCCTTACCAAATATATTAACGGTAATGGTACTGCCCTTGGTGGTGCTATTATCGATGCGGGTACCTTTGATTATGGTAACGGTAAGTTTCCGGAATTTACGGAACCTTCGGCCGGCTATCATGGCCTGGTTTATCACGAAGCTTTGGGGCCGGCGGCCTTTATAGCCAAAGTAAGAATTGAAGGATTAAGGGATTTTGGGGGGGCCGCGAGTCCGTTCAATTCTTGGCAGATCATTCAGGGCTTGGAGACGCTCAGTGTGCGTATGAAGCATATCAGCGAAAACGCCTTGTCACTTGCCGAATGGCTGCAAGGAAGGGACGAGGTGACCTGGGTCAACTATCCGGGACTGAAATCGAGCAAATATTTCAAACAAGCCCAGGCTTACCTACCCAAAGGGCAAAGCGGATTGATAACTTTCGGGGTCAAAGGCGGATTCGAATCGGCAAAAAAGATGGCGGACAACACCAAGCTCTTTTCGTTATTGGCGAATATCGGGGATAGCAAATCTTTGATCATCCACCCCGCGAGCACCACCCACCAACAGTTGGACGATGCCGCTCAGGAATCTACGGGCGTTACCAAAGACCTGATCCGTTTGTCGGTAGGCCTTGAGGATCTTGAAGACCTGAAAGCCGATCTTGAAACTGCCTTTGCGACCCTTGAAAAATAGGTTTTGGCCTACTACTATAACCTGTCAGGTTTTAGGGAAAGTCCATTACCGATAGGAAGGTAACATGTCTTGCTTAAAACAAACCTATTAACCTGACAGGTTTAATCTAGATTTTGCTTCAATGCTTTACCACTTAAAACTAAAAGGCTACACCACGCTTAGCGGTGTCACCCAAGACATAACACTTTCGTACGAACTGTTCGGCCGCGACCTGCATTCCGCACCCATTGTTCTAGTCAACCACGCCCTGACGGGGAATTCCAACGTAACGGGAGAAGAGGGCTGGTGGTCGGCCCTTATCGGGGAAGGTAAGCGCATCGATACCGATAAATATACGATACTATCGTTCAATATACCCGGTAACGGCCATGACAAATTCATCATCGAGAATTACAAGGATTTTGTGGCCGGCGATATGGCCCGTATTTTTTTATGGGGATTGAAGCAGCTGAAGATCAACAGGCTTTTTGCCATTATCGGCGGATCTTTAGGCGGAGGCATCGCTTGGGAGATGGCCGCCATGAATCCCAAAATTACGGAGCATTTGGTTCCGGTGGCCTCCGATTGGAAATCTACCGACTGGTTGATCGCTAATTGCCAGATACAGGAGCAGTTTTTGGTGAACTCGAAACAGCCTGTACACGACGCGCGCATGCATGCCATGTTGTGCTACCGTACGCCAGAATCGTTTAAGCAGCGTTTCAAGCGAAGCACTAACGAAGAGCTCCAGGTCTTTAACGTCGAAAGTTGGCTGATGCATCACGGGGACAAATTACAGGAACGCTTTCAGTTGTCCGCCTACAAATTGATGAACCAATTGCTAAAGACTATCGACGTCACCCGAAACGGACAGGACAATTTTGCCAATTTGCAGAATAGTGATACCAACATCCATATCATCGGCGTCGATTCAGACCTGTTTTTTACGGCGCAGGAAAATAAGGATACATTTAAACGCCTTGCGCAGGCCCGCAGCAACGTCACCTACGGGGAGGTCAATTCGCTGCACGGCCATGATGCCTTTTTGATCGAGTTCGAGCAAATGGAGCAGTTGCTAAAGCCCGTTTTTGATACGAACGGAAAGGCCGAACGTATCAAGGTGTTGAAGTTCGGGGGAAGATCATTAGCCAATGGTGAAGGCATCAACAGGGTGCTGGATATTGTCACTGGCAAGGTGAAGGCAGGAGAACACATCGCGGTAGTCTTGTCCGCTAGGGAAAAAGCGACCGACCAGCTGGAAACACTGCTGAACAAGGCCGCCAAGCGAAAAGCATATAAAAAGGATTTAGAGGCCCTCGAAAAATATCAGCAACACAGCTTCGAAAATATTGACCTTTCCACCGAGTTTAAAGCCTTGGCAAAACTTCTTGAAGGGGTGACGCTTTTGGGGGATTACAGTGCAAAGACAAAAGACCAGGTGCTCTCTTTCGGGGAGCTGATTTCCGGAAAAGTGGTCACCCAATTGCTACAGGAAAAAGGAATAAATGCACAGTTGCTGGATACAAGGCAGTTAGTGAAAACGGATTCCAATTTTGGGGACGCCTCGGTGCTGGAAGCGGAATCCAAAGAAAATATCCTGAAAAGGTTCGAGCGGCTTGATCACGACGCGATACCCATTATCACCGGGTTTATCGCTTCCGATGAAAATGGGGATACTACCACTTTGGGAAGGAACGGCAGTAACTATTCCGCCGCCTTGTTCGCCAACTTCCTAAATGCGGAGGAACTTCAGAATTATACCCATGTCGATGGTATTTTCACTGCCAATCCCGATATGGTATCCGATGCCCGGCGAATTGCCAACCTCTCGTATGGTGAGGCCAACGAGCTGGCCAATTTCGGGGCGACGATTTTGCATGCAAAAACCATCATCCCGTTAATAGAAAAGAACATTCCACTTCGGATATTGAATACCTTCAACAATGATAACGAGGGTACCTTGATCAGTGCCAAGACCGAAAAAGACGGCATAAAATCCCTTTCCGTAATCGAAAATGTATCCCTGATCAATCTGGAGGGTAGGGGACTTCTGGGAAAAGTAGGCATCGATGCCCGTATTTTTAAGACGCTTGAAAGAAACAACATCAGTGTTAGTATCATATCGCAAGGCTCCTCGGAGCGAGGTATCGGACTTGTCGTGGAATCCGATAAGGCGCAACGGGCCAAAAAGGCCTTGGATGCCGAGTTCGAGGGCGACTATGTGAGCAGGGATATTAACATGATCACGGTTTTAGAAGAAGTATCGGTCATTTCTATTGTAGGTCAAGATCTCAGTACCTTTCACCTTCCGTATAATGCCTTGATCAAAAATCAGATTGTACCGCTGTTGTTCAACAATACGGTTTCCGGAAAGAACGTCAGTCTTGTAGTCAAAAAAATAGATCTCCACAAGGCTTTGAACGTCATGCACGGCCGGATTTTTGGAATCAGCAATAAAATAAACCTGGCCTTGTTCGGCCATGGAAACGTTGGGGGTACGCTTATCGATCAGATTTTGAAATCCGCCAAAACCATCGAAAAGAGAAAGGGCATTGATGTAAAGATTTTTGCAATTGCCAATTCCCGCAAGGTCATTTTGGACAAAAAGGGCATATCCAAAAATTGGAAAAAGGGCATCGAGGAAAAGGGGATTCCCTATACAATTGAGGATATTATCACCTATGCCCGCGAAAACCATCTCGAAAACTTGATTGCCGTTGACAATACCGCCAGCCAAGATTTTGTGACGCACTATGTCGATTTCGTCAAAAACGGATTTGATCTGGTATCCTCCAATAAAATTGCGAACACTTTAGGGTTCGATTACTATCGGTCGTTGCGCGGTGAACTGGTCAAGAATCAAAAGCAGTATCTTTATGAGACTAACGTCGGGGCGGGACTTCCGTTGATAGACACCATCAAGCTGTTACATCTCTCTGGCGAGAACATTACCCGGATAAAAGGCGTTTTTTCAGGTTCGCTGAGCTATATTTTCAATACCTTTTCCGAGTCCGACCAAACCTTTTCCGAGATTTTAAGGGATGCTATGGATAGCGGCTATACCGAACCGGACCCAAGGGAAGACCTTTCGGGCAATGACGTAGGCCGCAAGCTATTGATTCTAGCCCGGGAACTCGATTTGAGCAATGAATTCTCCGATATTGACATCGAAAATCTCATTCCCGAATCCTTACGAAAAGGGGAGGTAGCCAATTTTTTACAGAATCTCGATATTCTAGACAAAAAGTTCGACGCGATTAAAAAGGAACAAAAGCCGAATCATGTACTCCGCTATGTAGGTGATTTGCACGGCGACCTGCAAAAGGAAAAAGGTATTTTGGAAGTGAAATTGATTTCCGTGCCCAAGCAAAGTGCCCTTGGGCAGGTAAAAGGCTCCGATTCCATCATCGAAATCTATACGGAATCCTACGGAGCGCATCCCCTGGTCATTCAAGGCGCCGGTGCCGGGGCTGCGGTTACTGCAAGAGGGGTTTTTGGGGATATTTTGCGGATTGCGGAGAAAGGATAAAAATTACAAGTACGAAATAAAAAATGGATAAAAAATTCGAAACAAACGCGATCCGTACCCAACTTGAACGCACCGAAAATTTGGAGCATTCCGTACCGATATACCTGACCTCGAGCTTTGTGTTCGAGGATGCAGAAGATATGCGCGCTTCCTTTGCGGAAGAAAAGAATCGGAACATTTACTCGCGATACTCCAACCCCAACACCTCTGAATTTATAGAGAAAGTCTGCCAAATGGAAGGGGCCGAAGCGGGCTTTGCTTTTGCCTCGGGCATGTCTGCCGTATTTTCGACCTTTGCAGCTTTGCTGAACAGTGGCGATCATATCGTTTCGGCGCGCAGCGTTTTTGGGTCTACCCATTCGTTGTTCATGAATTTTTTCCCAAAATGGAATATCGATCATTCCTATTTTAAGGTCGATGAGGTTGAAAACATTGAAAAACTGATACGTCCCAATACAAAAATCCTATATGTAGAAACGCCGACCAATCCTGGAGTCGATGTTTTGGATATGGAAGCCTTGGCCGATATAGCAAAAAAACACGATCTGATATTCATTGTCGACAATTGTTTTGCCTCGCCCTATTTACAACAACCGATACAGTTTGGCGCTGATTTGGTCATCCACTCCGGTACCAAGTTGATGGACGGGCAGGGCAGGGTACTGGCCGGCGTTACTGTAGGCAGTGCCGAATTGATCGATAAAATTTACCGCTTCTCGCGAATCACCGGACCCGCATTATCCCCTTTCAATGCCTGGGTACTTTCCAAAAGCCTCGAAACCTTGGCCGTTCGCGTCGACCGACATTGTGACAATGCACTGAAACTTGCGGAATATCTAGAGCGCCACGAAAAGGTGAACTGGGTAAAATATCCCTTTTTAAAATCACATCCCCAATACGAAATTGCCAAAAAGCAGATGAAAGCCGGCGGCTGTGTGGTTGCTTTTGAGGTTAAAGGAGGATTGGAGGCCGGGCAAAGATTCTTCGACGCCATTAAGATGTTATCCTTGTCCGCCAACCTTGGAGACACGCGAAGTATCGTCACCCATCCCGCATCGACCACGCATAGCAAACTAACGGTCAAAGAACGGGCCGAAACCGGTATCACCGATGGTATGGTACGGGTTTCGGTAGGGCTGGAGCATATTGATGATATAATTGGGGACGTTGGGCAGGCGTTGGGGTAAAAAAACTTTAGTTTCCTGTTTAACCACCTGAATATGCATTTAACACTTTTAGAGGATTTTTTGATTTTACTCGGCTTCTCGGTCGTCGTTGTATTTGTACTTCAACGTTTGAAATTGCCCTCTATCCTAGGGTTTTTGATTACTGGGATTTTGATTGGACCCCATGCCTTGGGGCTAGTTACCGAAACCGAACAAATAGAGATAATTTCGGAAATAGGGGTGATATTACTTTTGTTCGTCATCGGTATGGAACTGTCCATTAAACATCTGATTTCGATAAAAAATACGGTTTTCATTGGGGGAGCATTGCAAGTAGGCCTGACCGTTGTTGTTTCAGGGGCGTTCTATTATTTCCTTGGCAACCCTTGGCAAGAATCCCTCTTTGTAGGATTTCTGTTTTCACTTTCAAGTACGGCCATTGTGCTCAAGGTATTGCAAGATAGAAACGAAATGTCATCACCCCATGGACGTAACGCACTAGCCATCCTTATTTTTCAGGATATTATCGTGGTGCCCATGATGCTTTTTACTCCCATAATAGCTGGTCAGTCCGACAATGTAATGGAAAGTGTTCTTATGCTGATCTTGAAAACGGGGATAGTCATCGTTATCACCATTGTTAGTGCCAGGTATCTTGTGCCAAGGTTGATGCATCTGATCGCGAGAACAGGCAGCAAGGAACTCTTTTTGATAACGACCATTACCATTTGTTTCGCCGTGGCCTTTTTAACCTCGACAGCTGGACTTTCATTGGCATTAGGGGCATTCCTTGCAGGACTTATTATTTCCGAATCGGAATACAGCCATCAAGCAACGAGTATTATCCTGCCCTTTCGGGAGTTGTTCACCAGTTTCTTTTTCATATCCGTAGGTATGCTGTTGAACCTCGGGTTCTTCGGACAGCACTTTATTACCATACTTCTTATCGTATTGGCCGTTTTCTTGCTCAAATCCATAATCGCAGCCTTGGCCGTTGCAGTTTTGAAATATCCGCCGAGGACGTTTTTGTTAACCGGACTTGCCCTATTTCAAGTAGGTGAATTTGCATTTATCCTTTCAAAAGTAGGTATTGAAAATGGATTATTGGACGATAGGACGAACCAGTATTTTTTGGCCGTATCCATTGTCTCGATGCTTCTTACACCTTTCGTAATTATCTTCTCTGAAAATATAGCTTTCGGAATGATGCGGTTCAAACACATTAAGAGGATGAACAAAAATACCGATTCATCCGATGATCTGTCGGACCTTACGGTTACTGAAAGGCTGGAAAACCATTTGGTCATAATCGGATACGGTATAAATGGGAGTAATCTTGCCAAGGCAGCCGTATTTAGTAATATCCCACATACAATAATTGAGTTCAATGCAGAATTAGTAAAAAATAAGCGCAAGGAAGGTGTTCCGATTATATTCGGGGATGCCGCCCAGGACCATATCCTTGATCTTGTAAATCTTTCCAGTGCCCGTGTGGCCGTTGTAGCTGTTTCCGATGCGATTGCAACAAGGGACATTATACGCAGTGTCCGTTCAATCAACCGGTCCGTTCATTTAATCGTACGGACAAGGTACGTAAAGGAAATTCCGGAACTGATTGCCCTAGGGGCCGACGATGTGATACCTGAAGAATTCGAAACCTCCATAGAAATTTTTGCGAGGACCTTGCATAATTTCCTTGTCCCAGAAGATGATATCGAATACTTCATAGAAATGACCAGATCTGACAATTATAGTATGTTCAAGAACAAAAAAAGTATTCCAAGGACATTCAGACCGACCAATTTCCCGGACTTCAACATCTCCTGCCTAAAAGTAAAAACGGACAATAGTGCAATCGTTGGAAAGACTCTTGGTGAACTCAACATAAGGGATCAGTTCGGGGTAAATATACTGAGCATTATGAGGGATGATAAGATGATCAGCAATGTAGGCCCCAGTGAAAAATTGCTTAGAAATGATATGCTCTACATTAAAGGGAATAAACTCAAAATCGACAAATTTAGAGAATCGATTGAGTGAAAGTTAATTAGAATGAAAAACCAATCCAATCTTTGGGAAGAGTAATTTTCTCGATTTTATATTGGGCTAAATCTTTTGCGCAGCTAAAAAGTACCGACTAATTCAACGATTAAAAATAATCGACCGGAATTATATGCAACCTGGCAGCCGTTGTATAGTTTCGTCAATTCGCCTTTTACGGAACCTATAAATTTATTTAACCGATGATATTGGAACGCTTTTCTAAATCGAGCAACACCTGTTTTCAAAATTTCCATTACAGATTTCGCAATGTACAACTGCTCACTGCCATAGCCCACTGCTAACTCTTTTTCCCTATCTTAGCGACATGCTCTCCAAAAAGACCAAATACGGCCTAAAAGCCTTGACTTACTTGGCGTCCCAGAAAGAAAATACGCCGGTTCAGATCGCCGAAATCTCGGAAAAGGAAAATATCTCCCAAAAATTTTTGGAAAGTATTTTGCTTTCCCTCCGTAAATCCGGATTTTTGGGTTCTAAGAAAGGAAAGGGGGGAGGGTATTATCTTATTAAATACCCCAAAGAAATCTTAATGACCGATGTGATGCGCATACTCGAAGGTCCCATTGCCATGGTGCCTTGTGTAAGCCTTAATTTTTACGAAAAATGTGATGACTGTCCCGATGAAGCTACTTGTTCCGTGAATAAATTGATGCTTATGGTCAGGGATGCCAATTTGGATGTCTATCGCAATAATACCTTGGCGGATTTAATTATTTAGTTTTCTGTCATTCCCTGTTTCTTCCTTATTCTATCCTAAGGGATTGATTATCTTTTAGCTGCTGATACACATCTTATTGAATTTTCCGTATTCTATAAAAATCATCGGCCGCAATCCCCATTTCCCCATCCTCCCTTCAAAAATTCCTGAATCCGATGAAAAATCCTTAATTATAAGCCCTTGATTTTATCAATCTACTAAATCTATAGGATAATAATCTATTTTGACTACAATTCTTTGGGAGGCATACTATTTTCGCCTTATTTTTGTTTACTCTATTAAGTTGATGGGGTAATTAGATTTGTGAACCAATGATTGTAGACCAATTGATTTTAGATAAAGGCGCATCGAAGAAAAAATTTGCCGAGGACCAAAAATCCGAGCGACCCGTTCGCAGTGTTGCCAAAGCGATTAGCTGGCGCGTGATAGGCACTTTGGATACACTTTTGATTTCGTATTTGCTAACCAAAGAGGTCGCAATCGCCGCATCAATAGCTTCCGTTGACTTTATTACAAAGATGGTTCTCTACTTTTTCCACGAACGTGCATGGAACAAAATCGGATGGGGCAGATAAAATTGTAAACTATGGGATTTTCACAAGAATCGATTAAAAAATTGAACGGACAGTTCAAGGGTATTCCGCCGGAAGAAATTATTTCGTGGGCGATAAAGCATGCGGAACATCCTGTGGTGACCACGAATTTCCGTCCTTACGAGGTGGCGATTTTGAATGCTGTTTCCGTTGTTAAGACCGATATTCCGGTCATTTGGTGCGATACGGGTTACAATACGCCCAATACTTATAGACATGCAGAGGAGCTTATCAAAAGGTTGAACCTGAACATCGATCTGTATGTGCCCCAGCAGACCACGGCGCATCGGGACAGTGTGATGGGAATTCCCCAAATCGACGACCCGAAGCACGCCGAGTTCACCGAGCAGGTAAAGCTAGAGCCTTTTCGAAGGGCAATGGCCGCACACAAACCCGACGTTTGGTTTACCAATCTTAGAAAAGGTCAGACCGCCTTACGTGATTCTTTAGATATTTTAAGTCTAAGCAAAGACGGCGTTTTGAAGGTGAGTCCGTTTTACTATTGGAGCGATACCCAATTAGATGCCTATCTGAAACAATATAATCTACCCAACGAACACAAATATTTCGATCCGACCAAGGTTTTGGAGAATCGGGAATGTGGGTTGCATACATAATAAGAAATAGAAAAGTGAGGATAGACAGGTCGAAGACAAAAAACCAAACTCCTCAACTCATAAACTTATAAACTTTTTCATGAAAGATACTTCCCACATCAATGCCCTTGAGAATGAGGCTGTTTATATTTTCCGCGAGGTGGCGGCGCAGTTTGAGAAGCCTGTGCTTTTGTTTTCTGGCGGAAAAGACTCGATTACGTTGGTACGTCTGGCGCAAAAGGCCTTCTGGCCGGCTAAGATTCCCTTTCCATTGATGCATATCGATACGGGTCATAATTTTCCCGAAACCATTGAGTTTCGCGATCGATTGGTCGAGGAATTAGGATTGGAGCTGATCGTAAGAAGCGTTCAGGATTCTATTGACCAAGGTAAGGTCAAGGAAGAATCCGGAAGGTATTCGAGTAGGAATTCCCTACAGACCACTACGCTTTTGGATGCTATTGATGAATTCAAATTCGATGCCTGTATCGGCGGTGCAAGACGCGACGAAGAAAAGGCACGTGCCAAGGAACGTATTTTTTCTGTACGCGATGATTTCGGCCAATGGGACGAGCGCAGTCAACGTCCCGAACTTTTCGATATGCTGAACGGCCAGATCGAATTGGGACAGAATGTTCGTGTTTTCCCGATTTCAAACTGGACGGAGCTTGATGTCTGGTCTTATATTAAGGAAGAGGAAATAGAAATTCCCTCCATCTATTTCGCCCATAAACGAAAGGTGTTTTTAAGGGATGGACTGATATGGTCGCATTCCGATTATGTATATCAAGAGGAAGATGAAGAAGTATTGGAAAGAATGGTGCGTTTTCGAACCGTGGGCGACATGAGCTGTACCGCAGCCGTGTTTTCGGAAGCCTCGGATATTGAATCCGTAGTCGCCGAAATCCGTGATTCCACTATCTCGGAACGCGGTGCCCGTATCGACGACAAACGCTCGGAAGCCGCTATGGAGAAACGGAAGCAGCAAGGATATTTTTAAATGGTTTTTGTCAATCCCGCCTTTCGACGGAGTTTACATTGAGCTTAGTCGAAATGCTGAGGATAAATTTTGGCGGGAATCTGTCGAACTTGGCTAAACTTGTGAAAAGTGGCGGTACAGTAGGCAATTAAAAGGTAAGCACTGAACAGCTGACCACCGCAGTTAGCAGTAACAACTAATTACTAAAAAAATGGAAGTTTTAAAAATAGCAACCGCAGGCAGTGTAGACGACGGCAAGAGTACCCTGATCGGTAGGCTGCTGTACGACACAAAATCCTTGACCACCGATAAATTGGAGGCCATCGAAAAAAGAAGTAAGAAAAACGGGTACGATTACCTGGATTTTTCTTTGGCGACCGACGGTCTGGTTGCGGAACGGGAACAAGGTATCACCATCGATGTGGCCCATATCTATTTTTCGACCAAGAAGAAAAGCTACATCATCGCCGATACGCCCGGTCATGTCGAATACACCCGAAATATGGTCACAGGGGCGTCGACATCGCAGGCCGCCATCATATTGATCGATGCCCGAAAGGGGGTCATAGAGCAGACCAACCGTCATTTTTTCATCAACAACCTGCTTCGGGTAAAAGAGGTTATCGTGGCAATCAATAAAATGGACCTCGTAGAATTTTCCGAGGAAAGGTACAACGGAATCAAGGCCGACTTTGAGCAATTGATGGCCAAACGCGATTATGAAGATCAAAAAATCACCTTTATACCGGTCAGTGCCCTAAAAGGCGATAATGTGGTCAACCGATCTCAAAGTATGACGTGGTACAAAGGCGAAACCTTGCTCGAACATCTAGAAGGTCTGGATCTGGCGGCAGTTTCCAATGTGGGAACGCCACGTTTTCCCGTACAATATGTTATCCGGCCAAAAACGGATGAGCATCATGATTTCAGGGGTTTTGCAGGAAAAGTATACGGCGGTGAGTTGAGCGTGGGCGATGAGGTCGTAGCGCTTCCATCCCAAACACGGTCTAAAATTAAGGAAATCTATTTCCACGATAAAAAATACCAGACTGCGTCTAGGCGCTCATCGGTGACGATAACCTTGGAAGACGAAATTAACCTGAGTCGCGGCGATATGTTGGTCAAGGCGGGCGATTTGCCCACCATCGATAAACAGTTTACGGCAACCATATCTTGGATGGATTCCGAAAATCTTATCCCAGGAAAAAAATATGTGGTGCAGCACGGTGTTAATAAAGTGCTGGCCAAAGTGGCGACCATCAACCATAAAATTCATCCCGATTATTCCGGGATCGATGAGAAGGCCGACAGTCTGGGCATGAACGATATTGCCGAGGTCACCTTTAAGTTGAACAAACCGATTTTTTACGATCAGTTCAAGAAACATCGTACCAACGGTTCGTTTATTCTGATCGATATGCAATCGAATAATACGGTTGGCGCGGGATTTATTGGCAGATAGCGATTGGTCAACTATCCCAGGTTCCAAACCTGTCTGCCGACACGCAAGTCTAACACCTAGAATCTAACAAAAATGCAAAGCTTCCGAACAGAAATAGAAAACCCGATAGTCGAAAGGGACATCCTCGAACTGGATAGAAAAATCCACCAGTTCAAGGAAGGCAAACTGGACGAGGAGAAATTCCGCAGCCTCCGTTTGGCGCGTGGCGTTTATGGCCAGCGGCAAGAAGGCGTACAGATGATCCGTATCAAATTGCCTTATGGCAAGGTAACGTCCAAGCAGTTGCATAGAATTTCCGATGTTTCCGATGAGTACTCCAGAGGTCGACTACACATAACTACACGGCAAGATATACAGATCCATTATGTCGACCTTGACCGTACCCCCGAACTTTGGGCGCAGTTGGAAAAAGACGATGTCACCCTTCGCGAGGCCTGTGGAAATACGGTTCGAAATGTTACTGCCAGCGAAACTGCGGGTATTGATATCGACGAACCTTTTGACGTTTCCCCCTATGCGGACGCCCTTTTTAACTATTTTCTAAGGAATCCGATAAGCCAAGAAATGGGCCGAAAGTTCAAGGTATCCTTTTCGGCCAGTGATGCCGATACGGGATTATCCTATATGCACGATCTCGGATTTATTGCTAAAATAAAGGACAATGTAAGAGGATTCAAAGTCATGTTAGGTGGCGGATTGGGCTCACAGCCCCGACATGCCGATATGCTTTACGAATTCCTTCCTTCGGATAAAATAATCCCTCTTATGGATGGTGTTATCCGTGTTTTCGACCGTTACGGGGAACGTAAAAGTAGGGCAAAGGCACGTATGAAGTTTTTGATTAAGGATGTAGGTCTTGCCGGTTTTAAGGAATTGTTGGAGGAAGAGCAAAAGGCCGTTCCGTACCATACGTTTCCCATTGACGCGAAAGCCTATCCCACCGTAAAAATTGCCGAAAGAGAAGTGCCCCAAACAAGCATTTCCGATATGGAAACCTTTGAAAAATGGAAATCGACCAACCTTGTTCCGCAAAAACAGGAAGGTTATGTGGCCATCGGCATCAAGGTTCTATTGGGTGATTTTTATACGGATAAAGCCCGTTTGTTGGCCGATTTGGTCGCCATGTATGCCGGGGGAGAAATCCGGTTGTCGTTGCGTCAAAATATTTTGATTCCCTATGTAAGGGAAGAATCGCTTGCTTTCTTTTATACCGAACTACAAAAACTTGGGTTTACCGAAATAGGTTATAACACCGCCTTGGATATCACTGCCTGCCCGGGTACGGATACCTGCAACCTCGGTATCGCCAGCAGTACCGGCATCGCCGAAGAACTGGAACGGATTATCAAAGCGGATTATCCGCAGTACATCGCCAATCCCGATGTGGCCATCAAGATCAGCGGTTGTATGAATGCCTGCGGACAACACAATATGGCGAACATTGGCTTTCAGGGTATGTCTGTTAGAACCAAGAACAAATTGGTCGCCCCGGCGCTACAGGTTTTATTGGGCGGCGGTAATTTAGGTCACGGTGAAGGCCGCTTTGCCGACAAAGTGGTCAAGGTGCCCAGCAAACGTGGCCCGGAAGCTTTGCGTTTGATTTTGGACGATTTCGACCAAAACGGCAACGGAAAATCCTACGCTGATTATTACGCGGAAAAGGGGCAAATGTATTTCTATGATTTCTTGACCCCGTTATCGGCTACAGATAACTTGACACCCGAAGATTTTATTGACTGGGGCAACACGGAGCGATACAAAAAAGCTATTGGAGTAGGTGAATGTGCGGGCGTGGTCATCGATCTCATTGCAACCTTGCTGTTCGAAAGCGAAGAAAAGATTCAAAATGCGCAAGAAAGTCTTGATGAAGGAAAATGGGCGGCGAGCATCTACCATTCGTATTCCTCGATGGTCAATTCTGCAAAGGCGTTGCTGACCTCCGAAAAAGTAAAAGTCAATACCCATGCCAGTATCCTAAAAGATTTCGACGAAAAATTCGTTGCCAATGGTAGAATCCCGGTTGCAGGTGGGTTCGAAGCTTTGGTCTTACAACTAAAAACAAATGAGCCCACCGAAGTCTTTGCAAAAAACTACTTAAAGGATTCGAAAGGATTTCTGAAATCCGTAGAGCAATTCAGGGAACAAGAATTGGCGGAAGTATAGGGGTTATGAAGAAAAACGAACAAAAAAATATAGAAAATAGTATCCCGAAGGCAGTGCATGAAAAAATTGCTGGTCATGGCCCAAGCCAAGGCCGAGGTTTTTTGACCGTCATCGGGGCAGGTCCCGGTGACCTAGAACTCATCACCCTAAAAGCTGTAAAAGCTTTGAAAAGTGCCGATGTGGTTTTGTACGATGCCTTGGTGAATCCCGAACTTTTGGAGTATGCACCGCAGGCCGAGCATATCTTTGTCGGGAAGCGAAAGGGTTGCTATTCCTACCAGCAACAACAAATCAACGAGCTGATCGTAAGCCGGGGAAAATCGCAAGACCATGTCGTACGTCTCAAAGGCGGAGACCCTTTTGTCTTCGGCCGGGGCGCAGAAGAAATGGAATACGCCGCCGAACACGGACTAAATGTAGCCATGGTGCCGGGTGTATCCTCCTGTTTATCGGTGCCGGCCGCGCAAAACATTCCCGTCACCAAGAGGGGCGCAGCGGAAAGCTTTTGGGTTATCACGGGTACCACCAAAGAACATAAATTGTCCGACGATGTGCGTTTGGCGGCCAAGAGCAGTGCTACGGTGGTCATTTTGATGGGCATGTCAAAACTATCCCAAATTGTAGCACTTTTCAAAACGGAAGGAAAATCGGAAATGCCTATTGCCATCATTCAAAACGGCACCCGAAAAGATGAAAAAGTAGGCATAGGCACGATAGCATCCATAGAAAGGGAAGTCCAACGGCAAGAATTGGCCAATCCGGCGATTATTGTTATTGGGGAGGTGGTAAGGCATAGGGAGCAAATTCTTGAAATCCACCAAAAATATAATGAATACAAAGAAGTTGATATGGCGTACTAAGACATGATTCTTTAGTCCATATTTTCAATCGAATACTTTGTAGGTAAAACTTTTAAAAATGATTAAAACAGATCTTATAGTTATAGGCGCAGGCCCAACCGGACTTTTTACCGTATTCGAAGCGGGATTGTTGAAATTGAAGTGTCATTTGATTGATGCATTACCACAACCCGGTGGGCAATGCTCAGAAATTTATCCCAAGAAACCCATTTACGATATTCCGGCCTTCCCGGAAATCTTGGCGGGCGATTTGGTCGATAATCTAATGGAACAGATAAAGCCCTTCGAACCCGGATTTACCTTGGGCGAGCGTGCCGAAACCTTGGATAAGCAAGCCGATGGTTCCTATATCGTAACGACCAACAAGGGCACAAAACACCAAGCTCCCGTTGTGGTTATTGCCGGTGGCTTGGGTTCTTTCGAACCCCGAAAACCGCCCATTGAGAACATTATCGATTTTGAGGATAAGGGCGTGGCCTACATGGTCAAAGACCCCGAGGTCTATCGGAACAAGAAGGTATTGATTGCCGGTGGCGGCGATTCCGCTTTGGACTGGGCCATATTTTTGGCCGATGTAGCTTCAGAGGTATCTTTGGTACACCGTAGAAAGGAGTTCCGAGGGGCTTTGGATTCCGTCGAAAAGGCGGCCGAACTGGCCAAAGTAGGAAAAATTAGGCTTTTCACTGAAGCCGAAGTCAAAAAACTATATGGAGACGAACATTTAGAGGCCGTGGTGGTGAAACATAACGATTCGGAAAAAGGCGAGACTTATGTTGAGGTCGACAATTTCATCCCCCTGTTCGGTCTTTCCCCAAAATTGGGCCCCATCGGTGATTGGGGACTGGAAATCGAACGTAACGCCATCAAGGTCAACAATGCCAAAGATTATCAGACCAATATTCCCGGTGTTTTTGCTATAGGTGATGTCAACACCTATGAGGGCAAATTAAAATTGATTTTATCCGGATTTCACGAGGCTGCCGTCATGTGCCAGTTTGCGTATCAACTTATAAATCCTGGAAAACGCTACGTGATGAAGTATACCACGGTAGGCGGTGTTACCGGATTCGATGGCTCTAAAAAAGAGGCGAAAAAAGAGGTGGTGCAGAGTATTGCCTAATTTTTAAAGAGACCTGATACGTATTTTTTCTCGATTCACGAATTTGCAAGATAGTATCGCGCACGAGGCCTACTCGTAGGTCTGTGGTGGGCAGGTCAATCGGTTCCGGTAAGGCCTGCCATGATCTCTTCCAATTGTCGGGAATACCAAGCGAGACCCCCAGAAAACTACCAAAAACAGGCAAGTTTCCTTGCTTTTCATCTACCTGTATCGTTAATTTGCAGTGAGTTCTTTCAAAAAATTGAAACGTTATCAAGAAAGGCGGAGGGATTAGACCCTATGAAGCCTTAGCAACCCTTTACTTAAAGAAGGTGCTACGTTCTATCCCGCCAAAGGCGTGACAGATAACTTAGAAAAAGACATGCTGTCTATCCTTACTTTACTTGATACTTAATACAATTACCTGTCGGCCGGTTTGAATTTAGGCAAGCTTATAAGGTTTTTGAGCAGGTACGGAAAATATTTACTTACGCTGTATAATTTTCAGGTGAAGTAAAGCCGATAGGTTTAGTCTGGGGCAGTAAGCATTGTCAAAGTAGAGAAGAAAAAAGATGAAAAATATCAGGGACATTTTAGAACAGCGGATTTTGATTCTCGACGGCGCCATGGGCACTATGCTGCAACGTTACAAGTTTACAGAGGAGGATTTCCGAGGCGAACGGTTTGCCACTTGGGAACATCCCCTGCAAGGCAACAACGACCTATTATCGCTCACCCAGCCAGAGGCCATTGCCGAGATACACCGCAAATATTTTGCCGCCGGGGCCGATATTGTGGAAACCAATACCTTTTCAGGAACCACGATCGCGATGGCCGATTACCATATGGAAGAGCTGGTCTATGAACTCAACTACGAGTCCGCCCGTATCGCCAAAAGAATAGCCGATGAATTTACTGCAAATGAGCCCAACAAACCTAGATTCGTGGCTGGATGTATCGGCCCGACCAACAAAACGGCCAGTATGTCCCCCGATGTCAACGACCCTGGATTTCGCGCCATTTCATTTGATGAATTGCGTATCGCCTACAAACAGCAGGTGGAAGCTTTGTTAGATGGTGGTGCCGATCTGCTTTTGGTCGAGACCATTTTTGACACGCTCAACGCCAAGGCCGCACTATTTGCCATTGAAGAGGTCAAGGAAGAACGCGACATCGATCCGCCCATTATGGTCAGCGGTACGATTACAGATGCTTCCGGCAGAACCTTGTCCGGACAAACAGCGGAAGCCTTTTTGATTTCAATATCCCATATTCCCCTATTGTCCGTTGGCTTCAATTGTGCCTTGGGTGCCGGTCAATTGGTGCCACATTTGGAGGTATTGGCCAAAAAATCCGAGCATTTTGTTTCTGCCCACCCCAATGCCGGTCTGCCCAATGCCTTCGGCGAATATGATGAAACACCGGAGCAGATGGCCGAGCAGATCAAGGAATATTTAGAAAAGGGCTTGGTCAATATCGTCGGAGGATGCTGTGGCACGACCCCCGAACATATTATGGCCATTGCCAACCTAGTTAAAAATTATGATCCAAGACCTACGCTGGTCGAAAGTATATAGATGGAAAAAACGCGATCAAAATATTTGAAATTAAGCGGACTTGAACCGCTCATAGTAACTCCGGAGAGTAATTTCGTCAATGTTGGGGAGCGTACCAATGTGGCCGGTTCCAAAAAATTCCTGCGGCTCATTAAGGAGGAAAAGTTCGAAGAGGCTTTAGATGTGGCCCGCGAACAGGTGGAAGGCGGTGCCCAAGTCATCGATATCAATATGGATGATGGTCTTATCGACGGTAAGGAAGCCATGGTCAAATTCCTCAACCTGGTCATCGCCGAGCCCGATATCTCTCGGGTGCCGATTATGATCGATAGCTCAAAATGGGAGATTATCGAAGCGGGCTTACAGGTGGTGCAAGGGAAGTGCGTGGTGAATTCCATCAGCTTGAAGGAAGGGGAAGAAGAATTCATCCATCATGCCAAACTAATTAAAAGATACGGTGCCGCCGTCATCGTAATGGCCTTTGACGAAACGGGTCAGGCCGACACCTACGACCGTCGCATAGCCATTGCTAAACGATCTTATGATGTTCTGGTAGACCGCGTTGGTTTTCCGCCCGAGGATATTATATTCGACCTTAATATTTTTCCGGTTGCGACCGGAATGGATGAGCATAAGCGCAACGCCCTTGATTTTATCCAAGCCACGGAATGGGTCAAGTCTAATCTACCTTATTGCCATGTCAGCGGAGGTGTGAGTAATGTGTCCTTTAGTTTTCGGGGCAATAATCCCGTTCGTGAGGCCATGCATTCTGCTTTTTTGTACCATGCGATCAAAGCGGGAATGAACATGGGTATCGTGAATCCGACGATGTTGGAAATCTATGATGATATTCCAAAGGATTTATTGGAACGCGTCGAAGATGTCATCCTAAATCGAAGGGAGGACGCTACTGAACGTTTGCTTGATTTTGCCGAGTCCGTCGTAGGAACGGCCAAGGAAAGCAAGGTAGATCTTTCTTGGCGTGAAGAACCCCTACAAGATAGAATTACCCGGGCCCTGGTTAAGGGCATCGATCAATATATTATAGAAGATGTCGAAGCGGCCCGGCAAGTTGCCGACAAGCCCATCGAGGTCATCGAAGGGAACTTAATGACCGGTATGAACGTGGTCGGCGACCTTTTCGGCAGCGGAAAAATGTTTTTGCCCCAAGTGGTGAAATCCGCACGGGTCATGAAAAAAGCTGTGGCCTATTTGCTTCCTTATATCGAGGAAGAAAAGCTTTTAAACCCCCAAGAAGGCGACACCGAAGGTAATGGTAAGATTTTAATGGCTACCGTTAAAGGGGATGTTCACGATATCGGTAAAAATATCGTTGGCGTAGTTTTGGCCTGTAACAATTATGAGATCATCGACTTAGGAGTGATGGTACCCTTGGAAAAAATATTGGACGAGGCCATCAAGCATAACGTAGATGCCATCGGACTGAGTGGACTTATAACCCCGTCGTTGGATGAAATGGTATCCGTCGCCAAGGAAATGCAGCGTAAAAACTTCACGGTACCTTTGTTGATCGGGGGTGCTACGACCAGTAAGGCCCATACCGCGGTCAAGATCGATACGCAGTATAGCCAATCCGTCATACATGTCAACGATGCCTCGCGGGCGGTAACCGTTGTGGGCGACCTGCTGCAAAAAGAGACCTCTAAAGCCTATAAAAAATCAATTAAGGAGGATTACGAGGTTTTTAGGGAAAAGTTTAAGAACCGCTCCCAGCATAAGGAATACAAAGCTTTGGCGGCGGCCCGTGCCAACAGATTTAAAATCGATTGGGATACTTCGGAAATCGTAAAGCCCAAGCAATTGGGAATTCAGGTCATCGAGGAAGTGGATTTGGAAAAATTAATCCCTTTTATCGATTGGACACCCTTTTTTCGAAGCTGGGAACTACACGGCAAATATCCTGATATTTTAGAGGATGAAATCGTAGGAAAGCAAGCCATAGAACTCTTCGCGGATGCTCAAAAAATGCTTAAAGAGGTCTTGGCCGAAAAGAAATTGAAGGGCAAGGGCATATTCGGATTATTTCCCGCCAATACCTTGGCCAATCACGACGATATCGAAGTTACGTATGTCAGTTCTCGCCTGCCTGGCCGCAAGGCAGGCGAAATCGAGATCGATTCGAATGCGGCCGAGAACAATGAGGTCGACGACCCCTCACAGCGCGAGGAGGCTCCGCAAGGGGGCAACGAGGCTCATCATAAAGCCGTTTTCCGAACCCTTCGCCAGCAACTGCAACGTCGCGAAGGCGTACCCGATTTCGCCCTGGCGGATTTTATCGCGCCCAAAGAAATGGGAAAACAAGATTATATCGGTTGTTTTTGCGTCACCACCGGTTTCGGTACCGATGAACTCTCGGAGAAATACCGAAAAGATCTTGATGATTACAATTCGATACTAATAAAGGCACTATCGGACCGTCTAGCCGAAGCCTTCGCCGAATATTTGCATAAGGAAGTCCGAATGAAACATTGGGGCTACGCGGCAAACGAAGCATTGGACAATGAAGCCCTTATCGGTGAAAAATATAAGGGCATCCGCCCCGCACCGGGCTATCCCGCGTGTCCCGATCATTTAGAAAAATTGACCATTTGGGATATGTTGCAAGTCGAGGAACGCATTGGCGTAAAGCTCACCGACAGTTTGGCCATGTGGCCCGCCTCCTCGGTTTCCGGTTATTATTTCGCCAACCCCGAAGCAAAGTACTTCGGACTCGGTAAAATAAAGGAAGACCAAGTAGCGGACTTCGCCGAACGAAAAGGGATATCCCTGGAAAAGGCGACGAAATGGTTGGCGCCCAATATGGCCGACGATTAATATATTTGCAAAACCCAGAAGGTTTCTTAAACAATGTAAGTCGAACAAAAGCGAAATTGTGCGTCAGGGATTGCAGCGGCATCTTTTTTTGCTTTTTGGCAAAAAAAATATAGCGGAAAGCCCGCCCGGACGCCCAAATAGTATATGAACCAAGAATTTTGAAATCCCCCGAAGGAACGGGGCAGCAAACATGAAAGTAACCGATCATATAAAAAACGCCAAAGGAGAGACCTTATTTTCTTTCGAGATCATTCCGCCTGTAAAAGGCCATAGAATTCAGGAACTTTACGATAACATTGATCCTTTAATGGAGTTCAAACCGCCGTTTATCGATGTGACCACTTCCCGAGAAGAATATGTCTATATCGATCGCGACGGACTTCTGGACAAAAAATTGACCCGTATGCGCCCCGGCACGGTAGGTATCTGCGCCTCCATACGTCACAAATACGATGTCGATACCGTGCCACATTTGCTCTGCGGGGGGTTTTCGAAAGAAGAAACCGAATATGTGCTGGTCGATTGCCATTATCTCGGCATCGACAACGTGATGGCTTTGCGGGGCGATGCCATGAAAGATGAAAAATATTTTAAGCCGGCAGAAGGCGGGCATGAATATGCTACGGGACTCGTGAAGCAATTGCACGATTTGAACTGCGGTACTTACTTACACGACACGGTCGAGACAGAACATTGTGCGGATTTCTGTATCGGGGTGGCGGGTTATCCCGAGAAACATCTGGAAGCACCCTCCCTACAATCGGACTTAAAACGCTTAAAGGAAAAAGTCGACGCCGGGGCCCACTATGTGGTCACCCAAATGTTCTTCGACAACCAAAAATATTTTGAGTTCGTCGATGCCGCCAAAGCAATGGGCATCAACGTACCAATCATTCCCGGTATCAAACCCATCGCCGTAAAACGCCATTTGCAGTTGCTGCCCCAGGTATTCCGTATCGATATTCCTCAAGACTTGATAGACGCTGTGGATGCCTGTAAAGATAACAAGGCCGTACGCCAAGTAGGGGTGGAGTGGTGTATCGAGCAATCCAAAGAACTTAAAGCGGCGGGTGTTCCCGTACTGCATTATTACTCCATGGGAAAATCGGATAACATAAAAGCTATTGCCGAGAAGGTGTTTTAAAATTCGTACCTATATTTGCGCCCCATGAGCCAACGGGTATTTCTCTTGTTTTTGTTTGTTGCAGGATGTTGTTTCGCCCAAGAGGGTGCAACGAAAAATAACTACAGCTTCGATGCCAACACCTTTTATGGTTCGATATATTTACACAATCCAGATATCTCCCATTTAATTACCGCGCATCCTGCAGGATTGATTCTGGGATACAGCCGAAAAACCTATGGCCGGGAAGATTGGCAACAAGGCTATAACTATCCCGATTTAGGAGCATCCTTTATCTATCAGGATATGGTCAACCCTACTTTGGGAAAAAATTATAGCCTGTACGCTCATTTCAATTTTTATTTTTTTAAGCGGAATCTCCAGTTCCGTATAGGACAGGGAATTGCCTACACCACAAATCCCTACGACCGAAATACTAATTTTCGTAACAACGCCTATGGATCTCGCTTTTTGAGTTCCTCCTTTATGATGTTCAATTACCACAAAGAAAATATCTATAAAAATTTGGGTTTTAAGACGGGTATTTCCATCATACATTATTCCAATGCCAACGTGAAGGCTCCCAATACCTCGACCAATACGATTGCTTTTAATGCGGGATTGGTTTATACTTTAGAGCAGGCTGAAACCGAATACATCCGAAAAGAAAAAGTGAAGATTACAGAACCCATCAAATATAATCTGGTCTTTAGGGGCGGGGCCAACGAAAGTGACAATATCGGGCACGGGCAGTACCCCTTCTTTATTTTTTCAGGGTACGCCGACAAACGTCTGGGCAGAAAAAGCGCCGTTCAAGCAGGTGCAGATGTGTTTTTCAGTAATTTCCTTAAAGAATTAATCGAATTTCAATCCATAGCATTCCCAGAAAACAACATCGCCGCCGGTACCGATTACAAAAGAGTCGGACTTTTTGTTGGCCACGAGCTGTTTATAAACAAGCTATCCATAATAACCCAATTGGGGTACTACGTATACTATCCATTTGATTTTGAGGGACGGGTGTACAATCGGCTCGGTTTAAAGCGCTATTTTGGGGATAGGGTGTTCGGTGTCATCAGCCTTAAATCGCACGGTGCCGCCGCGGAAGCCGTGGAATTTGGAATTGGTGTACGCTTATAATGATTAGAATGGGAAGGAAAGGGGTGCAAACGGAAAGGAGTTAAAGAACCAATGGGAATGAAAATCGGGATTTTACGTAGGGGGAGAAATACATCCCCGCTTGAGGGCTCACCGACTAGGAAGGCACGACTTATAGGTTGGCAGAGGGGGGTATCGGTCAAAGGTGTTGCAACGTTGAAAAAGAACAACAATCCCGAGAATTCGGTAGCTTCCCTCAATGGTCATGTCGAAATAAATAAAAGGAACTACCAAAGTTCGTTTTTCCCGGGGTACAGAAACCACGTCTATATAATTTTTATACTTTTATTCGCGAGCTGCAACACCGAAAATGCGCCCGATTGCTTACAAAATTCGGGAAATCTTATCCGTGAGGAAGTCGCTCTATCCGAGTTTACGAAAATCACCGTCTTCGAAAATGTAGCCTTGGTATTAAAACAAGGCGGCGTACAGAAGGTCGAGATAGCCACGGGAGAATATCTGCGTGATGAAGTATCCGCAACCGTAGAAGGTGATCGTTTGTTGATAAAAGATACCAATGACTGCAATTACTTTCGCGAATATGGTTTGACCACTGTTTATATCACTTCCCCGAATATCACTGAAATTCGTAGTAGTACGGGTCAGTTGATTAAAAGCGATGGCGTGTTGGCCTATGCGAACTTGACTTTGTTGTCCGAAAGTTTTAACAATCCGGAATCCGAAACAACGGATGGGGAGTTCGATTTGGAGGTAGACACTCAAAATTTGGGCGTCGTGGTCAACGGTATCGCCTATTTTCAATTGAAAGGAAAGACCGAGAACCTCCGGTTGACCATTGCTGCGGGGGATTCGCGTATCGAAGCGGGGAATTTAACGGCCCAGAGCGTTAGCCTGAACCACCGGGGGGCGAATGATATGTTCGTAAATCCACAACGCAATATCAGCGGCACCATACGGGGTACCGGTGATGTTATCAGTTCGAATCGACCCGATACCGTGGCGGTCGAGGCGCTATATAAAGGGCGGTTAATTTTTAGGTGAGATTCAATACTATATTACAGATTGCCGCGCGAACGACGCCTTAATGCCGTTTAACTGGCAATTTCAGATGCAATGAACCCTATTAAAAATTATCTTAAAAGCATTTTTGCCCAACAGCGCGTCATTGGTAATGATCCGACTTTGAAGGGCTTGGTCAAAGCGGACACGGTTCTAAATAATTTAATAAACGAGAAAAGAGTACCTGGTTTTTCAATTACGGTTTTAAAGGAAGGAAAAACCCTGCTGCAAAAAGGCTACGGCTATGCCGATTTGGAAAGGAAAATTCCCGTTGATGCCGCAAAAACAATATTCCGTATCGCAAGCGTATCCAAGCCCATTGCTGCTACGGCTTTGGCCTGTATGGTCTTCGACGGTAGTATTGATTTAGATATTTCCTTCTACGAATATGTACCCTATTATCCCAAGAAAAAATGGGATTTCACCATCCGACAACTGGCGAGCCATACCGCAGGCATCCGCGGTTATAAGGGTGTCGAATATGGCTTGAACCGTCCCTACACCATCAAGGAAAGTATCGCTATTTTTAAGGATGACGACCTGATTTTTGAGCCGGGCAGGGGCTATTTCTATAACAGCTTTGATTGGGTATTGGTTTCGCTGGCCATGCAAGAGGCAAGCGGTATACCGTTCGAAGAATATGTACGGCAAAAAGTTTTGCATCCGTTGGAATTGGAAAATACGTTCGCAGAATGTCATCCCAATAGCACTCGAGGTTTTGGGGAGGCGCCTCGTGACGAGGAGTCGACAGCATTTTTTAGCGGACAAAACAGGCAAGACCAGACAAAATTCTACTCCAAAAACCGTCTAGGCTTCCGAACTGCCATCCCCGTAAACAACTTTTACAAATTGGCGGGCGGAGGCTATCTCTCCACATCCGCGGACATCGCTAAATTGGGACAGGCATATTTAGATGGGACAATCCTACCCGAAGACATACGCTCGCAGTTCTTGACCTCCCAGACCGTGAAGGGTAAACCCATTTACTACGGCCTGGGCTGGCAAGTTAGCGCAGATACCAAGGGAAGACCATATTATGGACACGTCGGAAGTGGTGTAGGGGGCTATTCCAACTTTTTCGTATATCCTGAAGAGAGGATGGTTTTTGCCATTTTGGTGAATTGTACGGATCCGAAGGTTCAGGGAGAATTAGATGATGTGGTAGACGCTTTATTAACCACTACAAAATTACAGACGGATAGGATAAATTCTTAATTCCCAATCCGACATCTCGGGTCAGGTCAATCTGAGACATACTGCATCCGCAGAGCAGAAAATATACTTGACCAAACGCGACGGTGACCCTAAAGTTGAACTTGATGGATTAATCTTCAAATTGTTCGTCCTTACAAAAGCTGCGGTTTGATGTGTCGAAAACCATTTGAAATAAAATACGTTTCGAAAAAGTCAAAGTTGTCTAAGGTTTTTAGTACTTTCGTTCAACGAAATATAAATCATTGTTATGAAAACATTAAAAACAATTTTGGCTCTGGGCATAATCGCCATATTCTCTACGAACCTTTCCGCTCAAGAAATTACTGTCTTCCCCGGCTCTTGGGGCGAGCAGTTCTATCAAGATAAGGCTAAACTGAGTTGGAAAGAAGTCAACAAGATTATGATGGAAAGCCAAGTCGCCGAGGCGAACTGGCAAAAATCGAAAAAACTGGCATTGGGAGGTCTGGGCTTCGGATTGGCCAATTTGGGTTCTACAATTTGGCTCGTAAGCAATTTGGATCAGAACAAGCCTCTGACAGGCCCTATTATCGCCGCCGCCGGCACCGGACTTGTAGGGATGATATTTTTTAAAGCCTCATCCGATAAGAAACGGATGGCCATTTTAGATTACAACGATAGCGTTGGTAATGGCACTTCATTTCACCTAGTCCCTGTTAGCAATCAAAACGGTACAGGGTTGGCGTTGAAGTTTTAATGGTGTAGATTTTAGGAAACAAAATTTTTAGGGGAAGCAGTTTCTTAGGTATGAACTCATTTAGAGGCATTGTCTGGAACCGAGAATATCGGCTTTTGAGGTCAGATGAAGTCACTTTTTAGCAGGTTAGCGGGGCTACGGTTTCCAAAAATGAGGAAATAGGGCCTCCAAATCTGCTATTCGTAGGTAAAAGAAACAGTCAAAATGAGTTCTATTTGTATTTTTCAAAAGTACTTCTTTTCCCCTAATTTTTCACCCGGTCAACTCTGTAAACAAACTCTCCAAATTCCTATTTTTCCGGCTGAGCTGTAAGGTCTTGAGTTGGTTGTCGTGGGCAAAATCGAAAACTGCAGGTCGCATATCCTTTGAAGTGTCAAAGGTAATTTCATAAAGGAATCCAACAAGGTTTTTTACGCGCGTAACATGGGGTAGCTGGTTTAAAAAAGCTTCCTCTATCCGGTAATCGAATTCCACCTCGATAATCTGTTCTTCATCGTTGCGCAGGTCGGAAAGTTTCTTGTCCGCTACCAAAATGCCTTTGTTAATAATCAGCACCCGGTCACAAACGGCTTCCACTTCTTTCATGATGTGAGTCGAAAGTAGGATGGTCTTTTCTTTACCGATTCCGCGGATTAGTTTTCTGATTTCCAACAATTGGTTAGGATCGAGTCCCGTTGTAGGTTCATCGAGGATCAAGACTTCGGGGTCGTGCAACAGCGCTGCTGCCAATCCGACGCGTTGGCGATATCCTTTGGAAAGCTGTCCTATTTTTTTATGGTCTTCAGAGGTGAGTCCCGTTTGTTCGATGACCTCTGCAATCCGGTTTTTATCGGTTTTATACACTTCGGCATTAAATGCCAAATATTCTTTTACATACATATCCAAATACAATGGATTGTGTTCGGGCAGGTATCCGATACTTTTTTGAACGCTCTTTCTTTCGGTAACAACGTCAAAAGAATTGACCTTGGCCTCGCCTTCATCCGCTGGGTGATAGGTGGTCAGAATTTTCATCATAGTAGACTTGCCCGCCCCGTTCGGCCCTAAAAAACCTACTATCTCTCCTTTTTTTAATTCAAAGGAGATATGGTCAAGTACTTTTTGATTGTGGAAGGATTTGGTGATGTTTTTGACGGTTATGGACATAGCTATCTAACTTGACGTTTGATTTTTTGGATGGCAAGTTCCGCTACCTTCATTTCGCAATTGTCTAGAGTGATTCGAGTTCAAAAAGTGCATGCACTTTCGATTTGATTGATTTTAAAATGTTGAAGTATAGCTGCCATAGTTCAAAGTTAAGGTATTTGTCTTACCCAATTAATAACGCCAAAAATTAAAAAAATAGTTCGAAAGGATTTGATTTATAATTAAAATTATTACTTTAGCCAAAGTTTAAGTGTACCATGTCGAAACAATATTTCTATAACGGTTTCTTTTTTTACTTCTTTTTTAAAAGAGAAGCGGGGCTGTTGTGATATATTTGAACATATAGACAAATGAAGTCCCGCCGAAAGCGGGACTTTTTTTTGAACGAAATCCAAAATACATGTGCGAAAACAAAATTTAATTTTTCGCTAAGCGTAGCATACAAACGTCCCGTTTTCTGAAGGGAGCGGTGAAAAAACAATGAAAAGAAGAATAGCCATACAGGGAATTAAAGGTTCTAACCATCATCAGGTGGTTCGAGAATTTTTTGGAGATGATACCGAGCTGGTCGAGAGCATGTCTTTCGATTACCTGGTCGATCGATTGTTGGACAAAACTGCCGATATGGGCGTAATGGCCATTGAGAACTCGATTGCTGGCTCCATTATTCCCAACTATGCATTGGTGTACCACAACAATTTGCATATTATAGGAGAACATTATTTGAACATCAATCATAACCTGATGGTGCTGAAGGGACGAAAGATTGGCGATATCGAAGAGGTACGTTCGCATCCTATGGCCTTATTGCAGTGCAAGGAGTTTTTCCGGGATTATCCTCACATAAAATTAGTCGAGGATGTAGATACCGCTGAAACTGCAAAGCGCATCCAAGAGCAGCAATTGAAGCATATTGCGGCAATCGCACCCGAAGTAGCGGCCGATCTTTACGATTTGGACATCGTAGCGGAACGGATTCAGACGATTAAAAACAATGCAACCCGATTTATCATTGTCAGTACAAAAAACAAGGTAATTCCCAAGAAGGAAATCAATAAGGCTTCCGTGCGTTTCGTGACCGACCATAAACGCGGCAGTTTGGCTGCCGTGCTCAATGTAATGAGCGATTGTAATCTGAACCTGACCAAGATACAGTCCCTTCCGATTATCGAGACCCCATGGAAATATGCCTTTTTCGTCGATGTTACTTTCGAGGGATATACCCATTTTGAGAAGGCAAAAGCCTTGTTGGACATCATGTCGGAAGACTTTAAGGTTTTGGGGGAATATAAAAATGTAAGGATATGACAGCTTCTAAAATACGAACGGCGGATAGGTTACAGACCGTTGAGGAATACTACTTCTCAAAAAAGTTGCGGGAAGTTCGCGGCCTTATGGCCAAAGGTCGGCCAATCATAAACATGGGCATAGGAAGCCCCGATCTGGCGCCGTCGAAAGCGATTTTAGAAAGTATTCAGAACGCCGTATTAGATGCTGGGGCGCACCAGTATCAAAGCTATCAGGGACTTCCCGAATTGCGGGAAGCCATTTCCGGATTCTATAGGGATAAGTTTGGTGTCCATGCCGATCCAACGAACGAAATACTGCCGCTAATGGGTTCTAAGGAAGGCATCATGCACATTAGCTTGGCCTTTCTCAACCCTGGGGATGAGGCACTGATTCCGAATCCGGGCTATCCTACGTATACCTCGGTCACGAAGTTGGTGGGGGCGGTACCTAAATATTATGACTTATCCGAGGAAAACGGATGGTTTCCCGATTTGAAAATTTTACAGCAACACGATTTGTCCAAAGTAAAGCTAATGTGGGTCAGCTATCCGCATATGCCGACCGGAGCAACGGCCGATGCGAAACAATTTGAAGACTTAGTGGCCTTTGCCAAGCGGAATTCCATTTTGCTGGTCAACGATAATCCCTATAGTTTTGTGCAGAATGAAACGCCGATGAGTATTCTGTCGGTAGATGGCGCAAAGGAGGTCGCCTTGGAACTCAATTCCCTAAGCAAGACCTTCAACATGGCCGGATGGCGGGTCGGCATGGTTCTCGGCAACGCCGAACACCTCGATGCCGTTTTGAAAGTGAAGAGTAATATGGATTCAGGAATGTTCTACGGCATTCAGAAAGGGGCGATTACCGCCTTGAATAGTGCTGAGGCTTGGTTCGATGGATTGAATACAGTCTATAGAAAGAGAAGGGATTTGATTTTTGAACTGGCCGACAAGCTACAATGCACTTACGATAAAGAAGCGGTCGGAATGTTCGTTTGGGCCAAGTTGCCCGAAGGAAGTAAATCTTCAGAAGCATTCATCGATGAGGTATTATACGAAAAGCATATTTTCATTGCGCCCGGAACGATTTTCGGAAGCAATGGCGAGGGCTATATCCGGTTTTCGCTTTGTGTTACCGAGGATAAGATTCGGGAGGCCATAGCGAGATTTTGAGCAAAAACGAATCATAAGTAGGTAACCTTTCACCCTGAGCGCAATCGAAGGGTCAAAAATCTATAAAAAATGAAAATTTTCATTATCGGTATCGGCTTGATCGGGGGTTCTTTCGCAAAGGATATCAAACGCTTACGTCCGGAAGCTAAGATTTATGGGATAGATGCCAATCCGGCGCATGAGGAGGAGGCTTTGACTTTGGGCATTATCGATGTTAAATCGAGCTATGACGAACTCGATATCGCCGATATGGTAATCGTAATGGTTCCCGTGGATGCCATGGTCGTGGAGCTTCCCAAAATATTGGATGCCGTGAACGACGATTGTGTGGTCTTCGATGGTGGCTCTACCAAAGGTCTGGTCTGTAAAACGGTAGCGGATCATCCTAAAAGAAGAAACTATTTGTCCGCACATCCTATTGCCGGAACGGAATTTTCCGGACCATCCGCAGCCATCGAAAATTTATACGCCGGAAAGACGAATATCATCTGCGAAGTAGAAAAAACAGCCTTTAAACTGCAGGAAAAAGCTTTGGATCTCTTTCACGAGATGGGTATGCGCATTTGTTATATGAATCCAGAAGCGCATGACAAGCATATTGCCTATGTGTCGCATTTGTCACACATCAGTTCTTTTATGTTGGGAAAGACCGTAATTGAAAAAGAGAAGAACGAACGCGATATTTTTGACATGGCGGGCAGTGGTTTTGAGAGCACCGTACGCCTGGCCAAAAGCTCGCCCGCCATGTGGACGCCTATTTTTAAGCACAACAAGGATAATGTTTTGGATACGCTAAATGAATACATTCAAAACCTCCAAGAATTCAAACAATTGCTAGAAAATGATGATTATGAGGGTATTTACAACGAAATGAACGACACCAACCGAATCAAGGAAATTTTGAAAGGGATACCTTTGAATAAGTGAAATTAAGATTTAAAAAGTGACTCTCAAAGTATAAGCGAGGCACGAGCGATCCTTGTAGGTCTACTTCGAAAGTTTACAATAAATTACGAAAATTAAACAGTAAAGAAAATGGAAAACAAAAAAGAAATGAGATCGTGGTTAGACGATATGAACCTAGATCATCCACTGGTAATCGCAGGGCCTTGCAGTGCGGAGACCGAAGAACAGGTAATGGGAATCGCCAATAGCCTCAAAGACACCGATGTCAACTACTACCGCGCCGGTATTTGGAAACCCCGTACCCGCCCCGGAAATTTTGAGGGCGTTGGTGCATTGGGTCTCAAATGGCTACAAAAGGTCAAAAAGGAAACAGGAATGAAAACGGCGACCGAAGTCGCCAATCGCGCCCATGTTGAGCTGGCGCTGGAACACGATATCGATCTGTTATGGATCGGGGCACGGTCAACGGTGAGTCCGTTTATCGTTCAGGAAATTGCAGACGCTTTAGAAGGCACGGATAAGGTGGTATTGGTCAAAAATCCCGTAAACCCTGATCTTTCCTTGTGGTTGGGGGCGGTCGAACGTTTGCACACCGCGAATATCAAAAAGTTAGGGGTTATCCATCGCGGGTTTTCAACCTACGAGAAATCGAAATACAGAAACATTCCCGAATGGCAATTGGCCATTGATCTGCAGACCCGTTTCCCCGATTTGCCCATTATTAACGACCCGTCGCATATCACTGGAAAGCGAGACATGATCTTCGATGTTTCCCAAACGGCTTTAGACCTGAATTTCGATGGTCTGATGATAGAAACCCACCAAGATCCCGACAATGCCTGGAGCGATGCCGCCCAGCAAGTGACTCCCGATCGTTTACAACAGATTATGCGTGACTTGCGAATTCGAAAAGAAAGTTCGCCTGAGGCGGAATACAATACCAAATTAAGCAACCTACGGGCGCAGATAGATGTACTGGATAATCAGATCATCGAAACCATGGGGAAACGTATGAAGATTTCCGACGGTATCGGAGCCTTGAAAAAGAAAAGAAACGTAGCCGTCTTGCAATCCACCCGTTGGAACGAGATTTTGGGCGCAATGATTTTGGAAGGCGAAACCAAGGGGTTGAGCGAAGAATTTATTTTGAAACTCTTCAAGGCCATTCACCAAGAATCGATCAATCATCAGGAGAAGGTGATCAACGGCTAATGGAAAAAATGGCTTTACTGCCGTTAGGCGTACAAAGCGTAGTTATGTTTGATAGGATATTGGCATGAAAGGAACCGTCTATAAATCCACTGGAAGTTGGTATAGTGTAAAGGCCGAAAACGGTAGGTTTGTCGAATGCCGAATCAAGGGCAAGTTCCGTATACAGGGCATCAAAAGCACCAATCCGATTGCCGTTGGCGATGTGGTTCGGTTCGAGATCGAGCAATTGGGCGACGATGAGGTAGGTACGATTTCAGCTATCGAAGACCGAAAGAACTATATTATTCGAAAATCGGTCAACCTTTCGAAACAGACCCACATCATTGCCGCTAATCTCGATCAAGTGTTTCTATTGGTGACGCTTAACAATCCGACCACTTACACACTTTTCATCGATCGCTTTTTGGCGACTGCCGAGGCTTACGATATTCCTGTAGTTCTACTCTTCAACAAAATCGATACATACAATGAAGAAGAACTGGGCGAGATTAAATTTTTGGCCGCCCTGTATCGCGAGGTTGGCCATACGTGTATTGGAATATCGGCCCTGACAGGTAAAAATATTGAAAAAGTCAGGGGGTTGATGAAGGAAAATACCAGCATGTTCGCAGGGCATTCAGGAGCTGGAAAATCTACCTTGGTCAATGCTCTGGAATCCGGTTTGGACCTGAAAACAGCCGCCATTTCAGAGCAACATTTGCAAGGGCAGCATACTACGACGTTTGCCGAAATGTACGATCTCAGTTTCGGAGGTCGTATCATCGACACCCCTGGTATCAAAGGTTTTGGTGTTGTGGATATGGAAAAGGAAGAAATAGGGGACTATTTTCCAGAGTTCTTCGCCATTAAGGACGGTTGTAAATTCAACAATTGCCTGCATTTGAACGAACCGCAATGCGCCGTCAAGGATGCCTTGGAAAATGAGAAGGTCTCGTGGAGCCGATACCGCAGCTATGTGCAAATGGTAACGGGGGAGGATGAGAATTATAGGATCGACATTCATGGGCAGAAGTGATTATTGGTCGAATGACCGATGACTAAGGCCCGATGACTTAAAAAGATGTTTTATGGAGAAATCGATTCCCGATAATTAATACTAAGTAACGCTTGCAGGTTACGTGTTTATCATAATTTGTAGGATATAAATGACGGGGATATTTTCAAATACCGAATTTACCAGATGAAAGCTGTAATCCAAAGAGTATCACGGGCAAGTGTCACGGTGGATGGCAAAATTATTTCGAAAATAGAGTCCGGGCTTTTAATTCTATTGGGTATCGAGGATGCAGATGCCAATGCCGATATCGAATGGCTGTCCCGAAAAATTGTCAACCTGCGAATTTTCAACGATGCCGACGGAGTGATGAACAAATCACTTTTAGAAATTGATGGTAATGCCATTATAGTAAGCCAGTTTACGTTACATGCCTCTACCAAAAAGGGCAATCGGCCATCGTATATCAAAGCAGCCAAACCCGATGTGGCAATACCCCTCTACGAAAATTTTATCCGAAAAATAGAGAAGGATTTGAACAAAAAAGTAGGCACCGGAATTTTCGGGGCCGATATGAAGGTTGATCTGTTGAACGACGGTCCCGTTACCATTATAATCGATACCAAGAACAAGGAATAATGAGCATAACAAAGGCACAACAAGAGGTAGATAGCTGGATCAAAGCACACGGCGTTCGCTATTTCAATGAACTCACCAATATGGCACAGCTTACCGAAGAGGTGGGGGAGGTAGCACGCATCATTGCCCGCCGGTATGGGGAACAGAGCGAAAAGGAATCCGATAAAGACAAAGACTTGGGCGAAGAACTGGCCGATGTCCTCTTTGTCGTACTGTGCCTTGCCAATCAAACGGGAGTTGATTTGCAGGAAGCCTTCGATAAAAAATTGAAGCTAAAAGCAAAACGTGACCACGACCGGCACCAGAATAATGAAAAGTTGAAATAAGCTTGTTAGCATGCTTACTATTTTAGACGTTACTTTATGGAATGAAATTTTAGCGCCCCGTGAGCATTCTTGGCGAACTTGATTTTTAAATTTATCGCAAAGACGTGAAGAAAGTGCAGAGTTCACAAAATGTATTTGTTAACTTCTCGAATAGTACTGTTACAGAATACAATAATCAAAGAAATCAAGACCTTGAAACTACATCTTTCCAAGCACCCCAATAACCATATCACTGCAAGCATTCAAATCACCGGCTCTAAAAGCGAGTCCAATCGCTCGTTGTTGCTCCGTGCCCTATATCCTGAAATTAGCATAGAAAACCTATCCAATTCCGATGATGCACAAGTTATGGAAAAGGGGTTGCAGGTTGAAAATGGAGTAGTGGACATTCACCACGCCGGCACCGCCATGCGGTTTTTAACCGGGTATTTTGCATCCCAAGAAGGCAAAGAAGTTACGCTGACTGGCTCGCAACGCATGACCGAGCGTCCCGTAAAAGTTTTGGTGGAGGCCTTACGAAGTTTAGGTGCGGATATTGCCTACGAAAAAAACGAAGGCTATCCCCCGATACGTATAAAGGGAAAAAAACTAGTTAAAAATCGGGTCAGCCTTCCGGCCAATATCAGCAGCCAATACATTTCATCCTTATTGTTGATTGCGCCAAGTCTTGAAAACGGACTTGAACTCGAGCTTATCGGAAAAATAACCTCCGTACCCTACATAAAAATGACCTTAGGGTTGTTGTCCCAGATCGGGGTAGCAAGTACCTTCGAGGACAATATCATCACAGTATCCCCGAAGGCGAAGGTGGCGCCGACCGTTTTGACCGTAGAATCGGATTGGAGTTCTGCATCCTATTATTACAGTATTGTAGCCTTAAGCGATGTGGGTAGTGAAATTAAACTTTCCGCCTATAAAAAAGATAGTCTGCAAGGCGACGGCGTTCTTTCCGATATTTACACGGATTTTGGCGTAGAGACTTCCTTCTCAAATAATTACATCCTATTAAAAAAAACCGCCGACTGTGAATTGACTACGGTAAACTGTGACCTGGCCAATGCCCCGGATATCGCGCAAACCATTGCGGTCACTTGTTTCGGCTTGGGAATCGGTTGTCACCTTACAGGACTTCACACCCTAAAAATTAAGGAAACCGATAGGCTAGAGGCCCTTCATACCGAACTCACCAAATTGGGCGCCGATATTTCGGTCACGGATAAAGCGTTGACACTCCGCCCGTCGACCAGTATAAAAAAAGACGTGGCCATAGATACATACAACGACCACAGAATGGCAATGGCGTTTGCACCCTTGGCCCTAAAAACATGTTTAGTCATCAACGATGCCGAGGTAGTGTCCAAATCTTATCCTGATTTTTGGAAAGATCTCAAAAGCCTTCTATTTGATGTAAATGAAATCTAAAAGAGATTTTTATTTGGAATATCAGCATTATCAGCATCCATTATCCATTACATCATTTCTGGGTTTATTATCATCTGTCAATAAACCTTGGGTCGATAAATTATAGGACTTGAAGTTCCTTGTAACGGACCATTTCCAATAGAACCATAATATATTCATCCTTTTACTTGACATCCCCTATCTGCGGGTCGTATATTTGCAGCCGCAAAAAATAGTACGCAAACATCATATATCCAAGAAATACGAACTATGCCTATAAAACCGAATAAGTACCAGAAGATGAAATTATCGCATTTCAATTTTGAATTGCCCGATAATTTGCTGGCCGAATATCCCGCTGAGAACCGGGACGAATCAAAACTGATGGTCGTTCATCGGGAAACCGGAAAAATCGAGCATAAAATGTTCAAGGACATGATCGATTATTTTGAAGAAGACGACGTGATGGTCTTGAACAATACCAAAGTGTTCCCGGCGCGTTTGTATGGTAATAAAGAAAAGACCGGAGCGAGGATCGAGGTATTCTTATTGCGTGAACTCAACGAAGAGCAGCGCCTTTGGGATGTTCTGGTCGATCCAGCCCGGAAAATCCGTATCGGAAACAAGCTGTATTTCGGTGACGATGAAGATCTGGTGGCAGAGGTTATCGACAATACCACTTCAAGAGGGAGAACCTTACGTTTTCTTTACGATGGGTCGTATATTGACTTTAGAAGAAAATTACGTGACTTGGGCCAAACACCACTTCCGAAATATATTAAAAGGGATGTTGAGCCTGAAGATGAGACACGGTACCAAACCATTTATGCCAAGCATGAAGGGGCCGTTGCAGCACCTACAGCCGGACTCCATTTTTCAAAGCACCTATTGAAACGTTTGGAAATCAAGGGTATCGATTTTGCCGAGGTCACTTTGCATGTAGGTCTGGGTACTTTCAACCCCGTTGAGGTCGAAGATTTGTCAAAACATAAAATGGATAGCGAGGAGCTCATTATCGACGAAAAAGCGACCGATATCGTGAACAGGGCGAAAGCTAAAAAGAAAAGAATATGTGCCATAGGTACTACCGCCATGCGTGGACTGGAAAGTGCCGTTTCTTCGGATCATTTACTGAATACACATGACGGTTGGACCAACAAATTCATCTTTCCGCCCTACGAGTTCAGTATTGCCGACGCAATGGTTACCAACTTTCATTTGCCTAAATCGACACTTTTAATGATGGTATCGGCCTTCATGGGGCACGACCTGATGAAAAGAGCCTATAAAGAAGCTATTTTAGAGCAGTATAAATTCTATTCGTACGGTGATGCGATGTTAATTATCTAAATTATTTTCTTGTCACTCCCGCTTAAGCGAGAATATCAATCCCGCTACTAATTCTCATTGAAACGATGCCAGTAGTCCTTTGGTATTTCTTTTTCGATTATTGAGTGTAGTCGAGGTCGAGGCAAGAAAATCGCAAATACTTTTAAAATCCCGTTTTAACCATAAAAATGGTAAACGGGATTTTTTGATTCTCTATCTTTGAAAATATGGTGAACCAAACCAAAAAAAAAGACATCCGGGCCCTTACCAAAGAACAGCTTCGCGATTTCTTTGTATCAGAGGGCGATATGGCCTTTCGGGGCACTCAGGTATATGAATGGCTCTGGCAGAAATCCGCACACTCGTTCGAAGGCATGACCAATCTTTCGAAAGATACACGGGATATGCTCGATGCCAATTTTGTCATCAACCATATCAAGGTCGATCAGATGCAGCGCAGTAATGACGGCACTATAAAAAATGCAGTTCGCCTACATGATGATCTGATTGTGGAGTCCGTACTTATTCCCACGAAAACGAGAACAACGGCCTGTGTTTCGAGCCAAGTAGGCTGTAGTTTAGATTGCCTTTTCTGCGCCACCTCCCGATTGAAACGCATGCGGAACCTAAATCCCGATGAAATTTATGATCAAGTGGTCGCCATCGATAACGAAAGTCGGCTATACTTCGACCGACCCTTAAGCAATATTGTTTTTATGGGAATGGGCGAGCCTCTGATGAACTACAACAACGTATTAAAGGCCATCGATAAAATCACCTCGCCAGAAGGATTGGGCATGTCGCCCAAGCGCATCACGGTTTCCACGAGCGGGGTGCCCAAGATGATAAAAAAAATGGCGGATGACCAGGTGAAGTTCAAGCTGGCGGTCTCCTTGCATTCCGCCATCGATGAAATCCGTACCTCTATAATGCCCTTTAACGCTACCTTCACGCTGGCCGACCTGCGTGAAGCCCTGGAACACTGGTATACTAAAACCCAAAGTCGAATTACATACGAGTACGTGGTATGGCAGGGCATCAACGATACGCAAAACGATGTGGATGCCTTGGTCGAATTCTGCAAGTTCGCGCCTTCGAAGGTGAATTTGATAGAATACAATCCCATCGACGATGGGGAATTTCGCCAAGCAACTAATAAGGCCTTGGATATGTATGTAAATACGTTAGAGCGCAACGGTATCATCGTGACGGTTCGCCGTTCAAGGGGAAAGGATATCGATGCGGCTTGCGGGCAATTGGCGAATAAAAAGTAGGCAGTAGTTGTTGCGGTATGCAATTTTCAACTTCATCGCTTTTACCCTGTATTTAAAACTACAACTTTCGTATTTCGAACCTCGTATCTTTTTATCCCTGCATTTTCCCTATTTTTAGAAATTTGAATCAGATAGACCTTAACACTTGAAAATAGTATCCCAGATAAAGCAGCCTGTCGAGCAGGAGATGGAACTTTTCGAAACGAAGTTCAGGGATGCTATGTCGTCTCAAGTGGCACTATTAAATCGGATTACCTACTACATCGTGAACCGTAAGGGCAAGCAAATGCGCCCTATGTTCGTTTTTTTGACCGCTAAATTGTTGAACGATGGGGCGGTCAACGAGCGCACGTATCGCGGGGCATCGGTCATCGAACTGATTCACACCGCAACTTTGGTCCATGACGATGTGGTTGACGAAAGTAATAAACGCCGTGGTTTCTTCTCCATCAATGCCCTCTGGAAAAACAAAATTGCTGTCTTGGTGGGGGATTATCTACTGTCGAAGGGACTATTGTTATCCATCGACAATGCGGATTTCGATTTACTGCGCATTATATCAGTGGCCGTTCGTGAAATGAGCGAGGGCGAGCTGCTACAGATTGAAAAGGCCAGGCGTTTGGATATCACCGAAGAAGTCTATTACGACATTATTCGCCAAAAAACGGCCACCTTGATCGCTGCTTGCTGTAGCCTCGGCGCCTGTTCCGTAAAACCGGAATCTCCCGATGTGGAAACCTTCCGCAAATTTGGGGAACTCTGCGGAATGGCCTTTCAAATCAAGGACGACCTGTTCGATTATGGTGCCAAAAAGATTGGAAAGCCCACCGGTATTGATATTAAAGAGCAGAAAATGACCCTTCCGTTAATTTATGTGCTGAACAACTGCTCTGCATCCGAAAAAAAGTGGCTTATCAATTCCGTAAAGAATCATAATAAGGACAAAAAACGGGTAAAGGAAGTCATCACATTCGTCCGTGATCACGGTGGATTGGATTATGCGGTGCAGAAAATGCTAACCTTTAAGGAAGAAGCATTGGCGTTATTGGCTGCTTATCCACCTTCTGAATACAAAAGCGCCTTGGAATTGATGGTCAGCTATGTAGTTGATCGGAAGAAATAAGGTCAATATCCTGTAAAATAATAAAAAGCCAACCTTCTAGGCAACTATTTCATATCTCGCCGCGTCTATACAAATAGGAGACAACTAAAGAGCTTTGAAAATCATACCCTTCTACAAAACCGAAAAGCAGCTGATCAAAAAATCGGCCTCCGGTAATCGGGATGCGCAGCGGCGTTTATACGAAAAGTATGCACCAAAAATGCTGGGCGTATGTAGACGGTATATCAAAGATTTACATTTTGCCGAAGACGTCATGGTATCGGGTTTTGTAAAAGTCTTTAAAAACCTAAAAGCCTTCCGGCATGAGGGCAGTTTCGAGGGATGGATACGGCAAATCATGGTTCGGGAAAGTATTTCGCATTTACGCAAAAACCAGTTCGTAGTGTACGACGAAACGGTGATGGAACAGGCACATCCGCAAACCCCGATGGATTCGTTCGATTGGGACACGGAGCACATTCAATCCCTGATCGATTCCCTTCCGGATGGATATCGCGCCGTTTTTGTGCTACATGCCATAGAAGGGTACAAACATCAAGAAATCGCGGAAATGCTGGATATCTCGGAAAGCACCTCAAAATCGCAGTTGTTCAAGGCGCGACGGGTGTTACAGGAGAAATTAAAGCAACAAAATAGGATAGGATATGGGACGGAATAAATTTGAAAAACAGTTAAAAGAGCAGTTGCAGAAACGGGAGATAAAGCCTTCCAAGGCGGCTTGGGATAGAATTTCGCAGCAATTGGAAGATTCCGGGAAAGCGAAATCCATTCCATTTCGATGGTATGGCATTGCCGCCGGATTTATCGGGATTTTGTTCGTTGCTGTCCTCTATTTTACACGGGACGAAACAACTAGTATTCCGGAAACCGAAATAACCAATTCTAAAATGGATGCTGTTCCAGTAACTACAAACCCCGAGATGAACGAGGTGGAAAAAGCAAAGGCAAATCCGGTAGTCGTAGAAAGCCAAGTTCAGGAAGAAAAGTCCATCCCAAATACTAGCAAAGGCAATGCGAATAAACGCATGGAGGATGCTTTGGCCAGTTCAAAGGCAGAGGAAACAAAAATGGAAAAAGTAGTTGTTCGATTTAACACGTCCGAAGCACTTATAGAAACCAAGATAGCCGAAGTTGTCGCACAAGTCGAGCAATTGGAAACGGAGAACAGTACCGTAACCGATGCAGAAATTGATTCTCTTTTACGGGGCGCGCAACGGCAAATATTGAAAGATAAAATTTTTAGAAGTGACAAATCGGTAGACGCCATGGCACTTTTGGCAGATGTAGAAAACGAAATTGACCGCTCGTTCCGAGATCAGATTTTTGACGCCTTGAAAGACGGTTTCTTAAAAATCAGAACTGCCGTCGCAGACCGCAATCAATAATCCAAAATCGGAAATCATCCCATTTTTCCCGGTGCAATCCACGAAAGGGCGCAGGGAGGAGTTTATTCATCAATCAATCATTACCGTTCATCATCAATCATTAATCAAGTCCAATAAGAACTCCTCCCCATTCGAGGGAGGCTGGGTGGGGGACTTTCAAAATCAAAAAGTCATGAGAACTAGTATCACGTATTTAGTATTTGTATTCGTTTCATTGTTTTCACAACAACTTCTGGCACAAGACGACGAGACCTTAAAATACAAGGTAGAGCAGTTAGAGCGCAAAAAGGAGACCGTTGCCCATGTCGAACGCGAAGCCCTGAAAAACGAGGTGGAAATGATAAATAAACGTCTTGACAACGGTGAAATATCCAAAGAAAAATCACAGGAACTCAAAACGGAGGCGGCCAAAAAACGAGCCAAAAATATCGGGAACAAAGTAGCCATTTTAGAGAATACCATTGAATTGGTAAAACGAAAGGGAGCTGTAGACCTGAATACCGACATCAATAGTATTGAAATCGGTTTTGGTGCCGATGACAGTGAGGGTGACGTACTTTTCGGAATCAAATACAATTTGGGAAACCAGAAAAAGGAAATCTATGATCGACGGACCTACGGGGATCCCATTATCGCCTTTGGCCTGAACAATGCCATTATTGAAGGGCAATCCCTTAACGACTCGCCCTATAAAATTGGCGGTAGCCGGTTTTTTGAAATAGGATGGGCCTGGAATACCAGGATATTCAAAAATTCCAATGCCTTGCGACTGCATTATGGGGCATCATTTCAGTTCAACGGGTTAAAACCGCAAGGAAATCAATACTTTGTAGTCAATGATGGCCAACCCGAACTCGAGGAATTTGCGTTCGACCTTAAAAAATCAAAACTCCGCATGGATAATCTGGTCTTCCCGGTACATTTTGAATTTGGCCCCTCAAAACTAAGACAAAACGATGATACTATCCGCTATTTTATCGATAACCAGTTCCGTTTCGGTATCGGAGCCTATGGCGGATTTAACTTGGGCACACGCCAAAAGTTGAAGTATGAAATCGATGGCGACAACGTTAAAGATAAACTGAAACGGGATTACAATACCACTAATTTGGTCTATGGTCTGAGTGCCTATGCGGGATTCGATAGTATTCTATTGTATGTGAAATACGACCTGAACCCCATTTTTCAAGACGCTACGGTCGAACAACACAACATTTCCTTGGGGTTAAGGTTCGATCTTAATTAATGTGCCTCAATAGCTTTTTGCATCGGCTCGGTAAAATCTTCTTGATAATAAACCCGCTTACAATGTGAACATTCAGAAACGGTATTCGAGGATATTCGAAATAGTTTAATCCAGAATAGGTGAAACCAAATAGTGGTTTTTGATACGGTCAGTGTGCCTACTTGTTCACAAAAGGGGCAAGAGCAACCGTAAAGCTGCTCGATTTCTGTTTTGCCGGAACGGGTGCCTAAGAAGAGAATCATCGTGTTCTAATTTAAATAAAAACTATTACAAATACTTGTTAAACTAATATTAAAGAAGATGAATGTCTTTTTACATGCATGCGTATGAATTATCTTCCCTTAAAACAAAAAACATGAAAAAAGTACTTTATATATTGGTTTTTACCGGTCTTGTCTTCGGGTGTAAAAATGAAAAAAATGTCTCCGAGGATACAAAGGAAGATTTGGCGGACAACGGACCAACGACGGTGGAAACCGCTATCGGCCCATTAGAATTGGTGGCTCCCTTTTCTTCGGAATTGGTTTCTAAAAATAGTGACGTTGTCGGATGGCCTGATGATAAAACTCCGGTAGCTCCGGATGGTTTTACGGTTACAAGATTTGCGGATGAACTGGAACACCCAAGGTGGACGTATATCGCACCCAACAACGATATTTTTGTAGCGGAGGCGAACACCAGAAATAGTGCGGACCGCATTACCTTGCTTAGGGATACCGATAACGACGGGCAAGTCGACGAGCGACATATTTTCCGCGAAGGCTTGTACCAAAATTTCGGGATGTTGGTTTTGGATAACTATTTCTATGTGGCCAATACGGATGGGCTTTACCGATATCCCTATAAAGAGGGACAGAACAAACTGGAGGGGGAAGGCGAAAAAATCGTTGAACTTTCGGCGAGTGGCTACAACAATCATTGGACGCGGAATATCATCACCAACAAAGACCGTAACAAAATCTATATCTCCGTCGGATCGGCCAGCAACGTAGGCGATCAAGGTATGGAAAAGGAAGAGCGCCGTGCCAATATTCTGGAAGTGAATCCCGATGGTAGCGGCGAAATAGTTTACGCCAACGGACTCAGAAATCCCGTTGGAATGGACTGGAACCCGATTACCGGAGACCTTTGGACGGCCGTTAACGAACGCGATAACTTGGGTAATAATTTGGTTCCCGATTATATCACTAGCGTCAAAAAGGGTGGGTGGTACGGCTGGCCCTATAGCTATTATGGCAACATCAACGACCCACGTTGGGAAGAAGATCCCCACCAAGATCTGGTCGATAAGGCCATCGTACCCGATGTGCCGATGGGCAGTCACACCGCATCGCTGGGACTTGCGTTCTATACGGCCGATCAATTCCCCGCCAAGTTTAAAAACGGAGCCTTTGTCGGTCAGCACGGTTCTTGGAATCGGGCGGAGTTCGCAGGATATAGGGTAATGTTTGTTCCCTTCGAAAACGGAAAACCCGAAAAGCCCCAGGATTTTCTGACCGGTTTTATTGCCGATGAAGAGGCTGGAGACGTCTACGGTCGACCGGTTGGGGTCACAATCGCGCCCGATGGCTCATTGTTGGTCAATGATGATGATAATGGAATTCTTTGGAGGGTGGCTGTTAAATAGTTCAGTTAATCTTATCACTCCTATAAAAATGAAAATAGAGCCTTACCTTTAGGCTCTATTTTTATTTTAAATCAATTGTTTTGATTTCAAAAACCACCATAGACCAAGTGTACGAAACCGCCCGTTTAGAGGAGGTAATCGGGGATTTTGTGCAATTGAAAAAGTCAGGGGCAAACTTTAAAGGCTTAAGTCCATTTACGGATGAGCGCTCACCGAGTTTTATGGTATCACCGGTAAAGCAGATCTGGAAAGATTTCAGTAGTGGCAAAGGTGGAAACGTCATTGCCTTTTTAATGGAACACGAGCATTTTACCTACCCCGAGGCCATCAAATATGTGGCAAAAAAATACAATATAGAAGTCGAGGAAACGGAGCGTACCGATGAGCAAAAACAGGAAGCCAACGAACGCGAGAGTATGTACTTGGTATCCGAATTCGCCCGCAACCATTTTTCGGAAATGCTATGGGATACCGAACTAGGTAAGGCCATCGGCCTGAGCTATTTCAGGGAACGCGGTTTTACCGACGAAACCATCAAAAAATTCGGACTCGGCTACTGTCTCGATCAATGGGACGGCTTCACCACAGCGGCACTACATAAAGGATATCAACTTAATTATCTCGACAAAACGGGACTTACCATTGTCAAGGAAGATTCTCAAAATCCGAACAATCCCAGAACGTTCGATCGTTTCAAGGGCCGGGTGATGTTCCCGATACATTCCATGAGCGGCAGGGTGTTGGGCTTTGGAGGGCGCATCCTCAAAATCGATAAAAAGGCGGCGAAATACCTGAATTCCCCCGAAAGCGATATCTATCACAAAAGCAAGGTGCTGTACGGTATCTTTTTCGCCAAACAAGCTATTGCCAAAGAAGACAATTGCTATTTGGTGGAAGGGTATACCGATGTCATTCAATTTTATCAAAGAGGTATAGAAAACGTAGTATCCTCCAGTGGTACGGCATTAACCCCCGAACAAATTCGGTTGATCAATCGACTTACCAAAAATATTACGGTCTTGTTCGATGGTGACGCCGCGGGTCTTCGCGCATCCGTTCGAGGTATCGACCTGATTTTGGAACAGGGCATGAACGTAAAGGTCTGTACGTTTCCAGAAGGAGAGGATCCCGATAGTTTCGCAAAAAATAACGAACTAGAGGAAGTACAGAAATATCTCGCCGACAATGCGAAGGATTTTATTCAGTTCAAGGCCAACCTCTTGGCCGAAGAGGCTGCCAATGACCCTATAAAACGCGCGGAAACGGTGCGTGATATCGTGAACAGCATCGCTAAGATTCCCGACCCTATCAAACGGGAAATCTATATTCAAGAATGTGCACATATTATGAACGTTTCCGAGGGTGTTCTGTTCAGCACATTGGCGCAGATCAATATGAAGGATGCAACCGATACAGCCAAAAAAGCGCAACAAGAGCAGAAGGCCTTCGACGTGGTGAAGAATGAAACTACTGTTGAAAAAGTCGATGTGCAATATGAACTCGAACGTAAAATCATAGAAATACTTTTGCTTTACGGCAATGAGGAACAAAAATTCGAAGACTTGGTGTTGAAAGAAAATGATGCCGGAGATTTGATTTTAGAACCGCTGTCTTTGGATGCCAAGGTTTACGAGAAAATATACCTAGATCTTCAGGAAGATGAAATCGAGCTTGCCAATGAGCATTTTAGGGATATCTATTACAAATTAATCGAAGCGCTCAATGAGAACGATGATTTTTCCATCAATACTTTCCTGTCAGATTTAGATCAGAAAATGGTATCGGAAATTTCTTCCATTTTGATGGAAGAAGAAAAGTATGTCCTGCATAATTGGGAGCGGAAAGACATCTATCCGAAAGAGAAGGAGGCCGGTGTGGCACAATTGGTCAGCGAGACCATTTTGACCCTACGCTGTTTTTTGATCAAGAAAAGAATGCTGGCCCTTCAAAGCGATACGCAAGAAAGCGCCGAGGACCACCGCGAGACCTTGGAGGAAATTATGAATTATCTGAACCTCAACAAGCTCTTGAACAAGAAGTTGAATCGGGTGTTGTCTTGAAGCGATGTACCTTTATAGAATAGGTAAAAACGGAATGGTCGCAAAGGGTTTTATCAACAATTTTACTTTTCGGGCAATCCACATATCACTTTACGTCAAACGCCCTATCTGTTTTGACTGATGAAACGCGTATCGCGTAATGCTCGAATTGCCCCCTAAAAAGCAAAAACCCCAAGGGTATCATAGCCTTTGGGGTTTGTGCTTTTAAAAAGAAATTTTTAATAAAGTTCCAATGCCTTCGCCTGCTGCAAAAGGTCGACCATATTGTCAACGTTCAGTTTTTTCATTAGGCGTGCCTTGTAAGTGCTAACGGTTTTTTCGTTGAGATTCAAACCGATGGCCACATCTTTATTGCGTTTGCCACTGGCTAACAATTTCAAAACTTCTACCTCTCGGGTGGAAAGCTTTCTAAAGAATCTTCGTGGTTTCTGCGTACCTTCGTCAAAAGCCAAACGTTGCGCAAGTTCATTGGTAATGAACATGTTGCCTTCGCTAACTTTTCTTACGGCCGAGATGATGTAATCGATGTCCGAAGCTTTTGAGAGATAACCAAAAGCACCGGCCCTGATTGTGCTCAAGGCGTAAACATCCTCTGATTGTCCACTATACATTAGGACTTTGATTTCGGGATATTCCTTCTTGATTTTCCGCAACGTGGCAATACCGTTGATTTCGGGAATGTCCATTTCCAGCATTAAGACGTCGGGACTAACGTTTTCTAATTTTTCGAAAAGTTCGGAAGTGGTAGCTACAGCTTCGATAACTTCGAATCCATTGGCGTCTTCCAAAACTTTGGTAACACCCATACGAATGATGGGGTGGTTGTCGGCAATTACTACTTTAATCATTTTTGAAAGTTTTTATCTAGATAAAAAACACTGGTAGCACGTGTAAAAATACTGACATGCAATGTAAGGCTTTAAAATCTAAGTTGTTTAACAAAAGTGATTTATTTTTCTTGAAAACCAGCATATTCGTAATTTTATTCGATTAGATTACACGCTTTTAGGTCAAATTACTATTTTAACACTTTCGGAATCTCACATACGGGTATCGGAATCATCTTATGTCGGTTAGCTGAATTGAATTTCTTAAAGATACGGAATACTTCCTTTTCCCTTCCTGCAAAATCATTTGCGCTTTTTCCTTTATCTGCCATTTTCATGGCCCATTCCAATTCCGGATAGGAGGCGCCGATCTGGTCCTCGTCGGTTCTGTCATCGCCCCAAAGTCCGTCTGTAGGAGCAGCCTTTAGTATTTCCTCGTTAATTTTCAGGAACCTCGCAATTTCGTATACCTCGGTTTTCAACAAATCGGCAATAGGGCTCAAATCTACCCCACCATCGCCGTATTTGGTGTAAAATCCCACTCCGAAATCCTCTACCTTATTTCCGGTTCCGGCTACCAAAAGTGAATCTAAGGCAGCAAAATAATACAGCGTTGTCATACGAAGCCGTGCACGGGTATTGGCCAACGACATAAATCGCTCTTCTTCGTTCGCTACCGGCGGCAACGTATTGACGAGACTATCGAAGACAGGGGTGAGGTCGATGGGCAGTCTTTTTACACTGTCAAAATTTTCCTGCAACCATTCAATATGCTTAGAAGCGCGGCTTACTTGACTTTCGGCCTGGTGTATCGGCATTTCCAGAACGAGCAGTTCCAGTCCGGTTTTAGCGCACAGGGTAGAGGTGACCGCTGAATCGATACCTCCTGAAACCCCTATGACGAAGCCTTTCATTTTTGCCTTTTCGGCATAATCCCTTAGCCAGTCTACAATATGTGCCGTTACCTTTTCTGTTTGCATACCCCTTTCTTTTTGTCTAGATCGATTAACTTTGTAGGCTAAAAATAACGCCTTGACCGTAAATTATAAAATGTATAGGGAATTACTTTACAACGCTAAGAGGATTTTTATCATATTGATAATTTCTGTCTGTTATATAAGCTGTAGCGATAGCGATAAAGTCGAAAAGGAAATCGATACGATTGAAGTCGATTTAGATGTCGCCAGGTTTGATCGTGAATTCGCAAAAGCCAAACCTTTGGATATTCCCGTGCTCAAAAAGGCATATCCCTATTTATTTCCTGCACAATACACCGACAGCGTTTGGGTCGCTAAGTTGCAAGATAGTCTTCAAGTCGAGCTTTTATCCGAGGTTGGTGCTACCTTCTCCGATTTCTCGGAAGAAAGGGATGATCTAATCCTCCTCTTTAAACACATCAAATATTATTTTCCCGACTACGTTTTGCCCAAGGTAGTTACGGTAACCTCGGATGTTAGATACAACAGTCGAATAATTATGACCGATAGTTTGCTATTGATCGGACTTGACAATTATTTGGGGCCGGAACACAAATTCTACGAAAACTTCCCAAAATATATTGCGGCGGGATTGGACAAACAGTATTTGGTAAGCGATGTGGCGAATGCTTTCGCAAAACAGGTGGTTCCCAAACCTAAAGACCGTAGTTTTCTAGCTCAAATGGTCTACTACGGTAAAGAATTGGTTGCCAAGGATAAACTGGTCCCTTTTATAACCGACGCGCAAAAAATAAACTATTCCGAAGAACAATTGGCTTGGGCCGAGGCCAACGAAGAGCAGATTTGGCGTAACTTTATTGAGAGCGAATACTTGTACAGCACCGATACTAAATTGGCCCAACGCTTTTTGGATCCCGCGCCGTTTTCGAAATTCGGACTCGAGCTCGACAATGCATCCCCCGGCCGCGTCGGTCGTTTTATAGGATGGCAGATCGTTAGGGCATTTATGGAAAAGAACGGTATGACCCTGCAGCAAATGCTACCCGTTTCTGCGGAAGAAATATTTAAAAAATCGAACTACAAACCAAAAAAATAAAATGGCAAAACTACATACCTCGGAAATAACTTTAACGGTAGGCCTGGATGAAAACAGGGTTCCCGAAAAGCTCAAGTGGTCTGCCCAAGATGGCGGTATCGACAACGAAGAGGCCAAAGCGATGCTGCTTTCGGTCTGGGACAGCAAGAACCAAGAATCGCTAAAAATCGATTTGTGGACGAAGGATATGCCTGTAGAAGAAATGAAAATTTTCTTTCACCAGACTTTGGTATCCCTTTCCGATACCTTTATGAAGGCGACCCAAGATGAAAAGATGACCGCTACGATGAAGGATTTCTGTGCGTATTTTGCGGAGAAGTTGGAGTTAGAGGAGTCATAGGGAAGCCTTGGTTTTTTAAAAATGACATTTCAATTAAATAGCTCTTCCAAAGAGGACGTCGTGCTGCCTCTCAAAACTTAGGAATAGGATTATTTCCTATCCGAGGAAAACCCTTCATGTTCTATCATCTCTTTCATCGGCCTTATATGACGTTCCGTTTGTCCCGACATGAATATTAGCGTTTGGAAGGCATCCCAATTGCCGAAAGAATACAACCCATATCAGAAGCTTTTATGTTATGGACAAAGCCTAAATCGCCTTTGCCCATCTATACAAGACTCACCTTCAAAGAGCCTTTTTCGTTACCCAGGACAAGGAGAACATGCGATTCTGGAGAATGTGCTGCATGGTGGAGTACAGGACAAGCAGGGTAAATACGAGCAGATTGGCAGACTGGAAGGGCATTCTTCCAAAAAAGGATATCCCGAAAAGCTGCGGCGCATCAAGTAGTACGACAACAGGAACCAAACGTACATTATCCCATACTATCTATACAAAACTCCTTATACAAAGAGACGTAAAAGATTACTTTTATTATCGATTTGACAACATCCCTAACTACAAACGATAATTGTATAAGCGTGTTTTGGATGTAAATAATTTGTGAGGATAGATTTGATCAAGACCCAACTTGCGGTTTTTGTTCAATTTTAAAAATTCCTTCGAATACGTCCTTCCCCCTTTCTTTGCGCCAAATGCACGTCTAATTAGATTCCCCCAGGAATAACTAAAAGTATCAGGCAGCCTCGACTGCCTCGGTCCATATAGACTTCGATACAAGATAGTGACCACGGGGAAACTCCCCAATGGCCGATCAACAAATAGATTAATTAAAGATAAAGTCATGGCTAAAACAGAAAGACAGATACTAAAGGGTCTCGTATCTGGAGAAAAGAATGGGCGACCCCTTGAAGGACTGACCGTCGAAGTACTGCACAAAGACCTGCGCAAGAACGAACAGGTTAAATCGAATATTACGGATAAGGATGGACGGTTTAGCATTATTTATGAGACTTCCGATTTTAACCAAGCGGAGTCTGAAATTTATCTTCAGATCCTGAACCGTAAAGGGGATGTCATTTCAGTGCAAACAGAAAGTGTTTTTGGACATAGCGGATCTTGGGAAGATCTTGAGGTCAAAGTACCTGAAGCTGCGGTAGAAACTGCGGCTTTCGACTACACCAGATACCATTTCAAATCACTGGTGAACATCAATCCCAATTATTTCGGTTCTTTTGAAAAGTCGGAAATTAAAGAGATTGCACCGATTGTCTTTCCCAAGCAGGGCGATACCCGGTACGAAAAACTGGAGTGCATTGGCCTATTCCCGGAGAGGGATGAGGTTGAAGCGGTCTTTAAAGTAAACCTTCCCTATGGCTTTGGCGGAAATCTTTGTAGCGATGGGAGCAAGGAATACATAGCTTTCTACATCGACTACGGTACTGGTTTTCAACCCGTCGGACCGGCCGTAACGATGAATACGCACAACCTCGCGGCTGTTCGTAGAGGACCTCTTTGTTATGCCGTAAAACAATCGGTCGATTTTAAAAAGAAAAAGTGCCAGGAGCCTTTTATTATAAAGTTACGGGCCATACTGAGTTGGAATGTCCCCCCCGCCGGACCCAATTATATTCCGACATGGGGAAATTCCGAGGATGCATGGATACAGATCGATCCGGTAAAAAAAGCATGGCAGCTCGTTACCTCGGACTTTGAGGAATTAAACTTGATAAAATCATATAGCGATCTTCAAACTTCAAAAAAAGAGCTCATCGAGTCATTGAAAGCTTCCTTGGATTATAATAAGGAAGATGTTGAAGAGCATCGAATATTGTTCAAAGAGAATATCTTGAAGAATCCCAACTATTACGGAGGATTGGCGGACAAGAACAACATTCAGGATGCGATCATAGCCGTGAATAGCCTACCGTCGGAGATTTTGGAGAAATTCAAGCCCATGTTGGTGGATCCCAAATGGCTCTATCCGGTAAAACCCATTATCTACAATACCGACTATGAAAAACTGACCTGTGTAGGGTTGTACCCTGAGCGCGATACACTAGAGGCCACCGTTGCCGTTACAAGGCAGACCGGCTATAAAGGGAATCTCTGTTCCGTTGGCAGCGAGGAATATGTCGCCTTTTATGTGGATTGGGGCGATGGGTCAGGCTATCAACACGAAGGCACCACCTTCTTTAAGGCCCACGACATAAAGCGGAAAGAAAATCCTTTGATGTACGCCGTCAACCTTCGGATCCGGGATATGGATAAAAAGTTGAAGCGGTGCAAGGAAGAAAATGTCGTCAGGGTACGTGCTATTTTGAGCTGGGAGGTAGCTCCCACTGGGCCAAGCTACAAACCGGCCTGGGGCAATGTCCTGAATTGCAACATACAGATAAGACCAAGAACCGGACAAGGTGCGAAATGTGAGATCCAACACGTCAATAAAATATTGGTAGAGGATATCAATGTTCAGGGATATGCCCGAAAGGTTATAGATGATACAACCCTTTCACCTACCCTATTCAATCGTCCCTTCGGAAGCATTATTGCGATCTGGGGCAATGTAAATGTCCCGGCAGCTGCCTATTATCGCATGAGATATAGCGAAGATAATGGAACCACTTGGAATACCGTCACCGATAAGAGAAGGTATAAAATCAATAATTTCACAGTGGGCTTTAGAACACCAGATGCGAATGGCTGGTTCAGCAAAAACACCTATCTGTTCGATCTGGGCAATTATAGCGACACCCCCGTTGCCCAATGGCATTCCGGAACGCGAAGTGGCAAGTATATTATTCGCTTGGAACTGGCCGACCTCTTTAAAAATCCGATCGCCGGGCCAGCTTGCCAGGTAACGGTTTATCTGGACAATCAAAATGTCGACCACTATTCATTCATCGGTTCTACGATACCACAGCAAGGGGTAATCGTCAAGGACGGTGCGGTAGCCATAAAAAAATGTGGTAAATATGTGGGTGGCGAAAAGGTTGTAGTCTATGGAAATTTCCATGACCAACACTTTAATGCGTATTCCTTGGAGTTGTTCGGGGGCAATTTAGCTTCATCTGGAGTTAGCATCACCCCAGCGGCCAGCCGGTACGATCAAGCACCTTTAGTGTTGGACGATCATGGCACCATAGGCGCCACAGATCCCGGTAACGGTACCCAACTAACCAGCGTTGATATGATCGACGCCGGAGCAAACGTAGCCTGTGCCTATGGCATACGCATGGTAACATCGGATCGGGCGATACTGGGGTATTTTTCGACCTATATCTTCAAGACTACCTCGCATAGTAAAGATGCCTATGTAACCTTTGACTGGGAGCCTTAAAATGTTTGGTTACCTTACTATAGAAAACCGGCCCAGAATATTTGGGCCGGTTTTTTTTGAAGTGACTTTTACAATTTTTATTATACTTGTTCCGATGTTAACTATCTTAAGTTAACTTAACCTTGGCGTATGGGTAAACGACTGTGACCGTCCATGGAAATTTTTTTGACAATATTAAAGGGTTGAAAATGGTCAATACGATGAGAAAATTGATTTGAACCTCGCTACTTGTTAGTTTCTAACAGCCACGCAAGACCAAAAAAATACCGACCACGAAGGATTTCTGTGCGTATTTTGCGGAGAAGTTGGAGTTGAAATAGGTTTGGCTTACTATACTCCGGTTCAACTGTACATCTCCTCATAATACTGCCTTGCCATCCGATGGCTGGAAAATTCAGGCGAAACATCTTCCATGGCCTTAAATACGATCTGTTGCCACTTAACGGGATTATCATAGAAGGTCGGCATCACTTTTTGTGTCAGGATTTTGTAGAGTTGGATTGCATCAAGATTGTCCTGTTCCCATTCTGGCAGTGTATGGTCTATATTGGGCAGCACGAAACAGTTTTTCCCGTTTTTGGCAAATTCAGGTATCCATCCATCATTGGTGCTTAAATTTACCGATCCGTTCATGGCGGCGGTCATACCACTTGTGCCAGAAGCCTCTCTGGTAATCCTTGGTGTGTTGAGCCATACATCAGATCCCGTTTTCAGCTTTTTTGAGAGTTCTATTTCGTAGCCTGTAAGAACGGCGAGATTAGAGGTGTGTTTGCTAAAGTGTACCAAGCGATTGAAAGTTTCTATTGCACCGTGATCGGTAGGGTAGGGCTTGCCCGCCCAGATAATCTGAACCGGAAATTTGTTGTTTGAAACAAGTTGACGGAACTGTTCCAAATCGTGAAGCAGCAAATCTGCACGCTTATAGGCCGCGAACCTTCTGGCCCAAACGATTGTGGCGACATTGGGATTAAAGAGCTTTCCAGTTTGATCTAGTACGATATCGAATAACTCTTTTTTAAGTTCCACCTTTTTCTCTTTAAAGGTTTTACCGTTTTTCTTTTGCCAGGCTTTTCTGAGTCCGACATCTTGCCAAAACCCATCGTTTTGAGCGTTTGTGATGGGTATAATTTCGGCGGTGTCCTTAAAATCCTTCCACATATCTTGAGAGACCTTGGCATGTAGTTTTGAGACCGCATTAGCCTTTTTGGAAAGCCTTAATGCCGAAACTGTATAATTCAGGAGACCTCCATCGATGGTTTCTTTTTTCAGTTCTTGGTTCGATAATTTTTTTCCGAAAAAGCCGAAATCGTTCAGTTGATGACCGCCCCGTTCCTCGTTTCCTGCTTTTTCGGGGGTATGGGTGGTGAAGACCATCTGCGACTTTTTAAGACCCTGGTCGCGCAAATAATAGAACGCGGGTAGTGCATGCCCTTCGTTAAGGTGATATACATCGGCACCGCCCAACGCCTCGACGATTTTGGCCCCGCCTATGCCCAAAATAATGCTTTGCGCGATACGGGTATCATCATTGCCATCGTACAGACGGTCGGTGATCGTTCGGGAAAGGTAATCGTTGCCCTCCACATCAGTGGTCAGAAAATAGATTGGTGCCGATTGCGCCGTTTCCGGTTTCAAAACATAGGCACGCACTTTAACCGAACCATTGCCATTGATCCGAACCTCGACCTCCAATCCGGAATCCTCTAAAAAACTATAATTTTTTTCTATGGAATTGACCTGTAGCGTTTGGTCGTGGTTCCTTCCTTGGTCATAATAACCATATTTCCACAACATGCCGATGCCGATAACATTTTGTTTCATATCAAAGGCCGAGCGCATGTGAGACCCCGCCAAGAAGCCCAATCCACCCGAGTAAGTCTTTAGGCCTTGATGAATGGCAAACTCCATACTGAAATAGGCGGCCCTTTTATTGAATTCCTTTGCCGGTTTGTAGGGATGGTACCATTTGCTGTAGTTGCTTTTCATAATTATGTATGCTCTTAAATCCGGTGAATGTAAGCCGATTACATTAATATTGCAAAACTGTTCCGCTAAAAGTAGATAAGTTCCGGGTTAGGGGGAGTTTAGGGCAGCTTTTGTTGAAATTCCTAACGGAAAGAGGGTTGAGTTAGATTTGAAATAGGCATTCTCAATAGTCGATTTCGTAGGTTAATAGGGCCAGCCCATCATTGAAAATATCATTTTGGGTCAGTCGAAGTTGATACTGCTTTTGGGAAACCCCGAATACACGAATGCCATCTCCTAAAATTAGGGGATTGAGTTTTATTTTAAGAACGTCGACCATTTCATTTTCCAACAGCCACCCCGCAAACTGGCCTCCTCCACAGAGATAGATGTCAGTTTCCGATGTTATTTTGAGTTCTTTAATAATGTCAAGCTCAATATGGCAAAGTGTAAGCAGTTCGCTTTGCTTTTCGAACTGTAAGGTTTTTGAGAAAATATAATGCTGCATGTGCGGGTATGCCGGTTGACCTGGTTCCAAACCATATTTATAGCCGAACTCGTAGGTTCGCCTTCCCATCATTACGGTCTTGAAATCCTTTAGGTCTTCCAGGTATTTTGCGACCCCATCGCCGGCGGCCATAAATCCGCTGGCATCGTCGTTAGGGCCGGCGATGAAACCGTCGATTGAAATGGCTACGTAGTAGATTATTTTTCGCATGGACTACTATTTAGAATTCATTGAGCTTGCAATATCGATGCTCCTTCCAAATTTGGTTGTTCTTGAAGACCACCTTTTTAGCTATGCCCTCTTTCTGAGAACATTTTTTTTTCCAAAACTTTCATAGCCTCTGCATTATATTTAAAAATGTTTGCAAAGATTCGAATCAGATTTAATACGTCAAAAGCAAATTTGGTAATCAATTCGACTGATTTTGTGGCAATACCTTTGACCCCAAAAAGGTTTGCCGATCCAAAACGCGATTTCGGCCGATTTTCGATATATATCCTTATTAAAGGATTAAAAACCGACTAGGCCTCAGAGTTCGCCAGTGTAATCTAGGGCAAAAACCTTTTCCGTAGGGCTTTGTTTTGGTAAGTTATGAAATCTTCTGCATTCTTTTCGGTATTGGGGTTGCCGAAGCGGTCGCCGAAGTTGTCCCATATTTTGTTATTGTTGGCGAGGTGGATTTTGTTTGAAATTTGTAATACTCTTAGTTCTATTTCAACATTACTCGGTATAATATATTTTGTGGATTAATTCTAAAAATACCTAAATTGTCACTGTACCCGGTTCTTTTCCTCCTCGGCACCTGTACCTCTTTGCCTTGCGGACTTTAATTTGCTGTTTCCAAAACTGTTGGTATAGGTAAACAAAAAGGTTCGGTTGAACATATCGAAAGTGTTGGTGGTATTCAGGTTCTGTTCAGGATTATCGTTCGTTAATTTCCATTTCATGGAATCCAACAAATCGTTGACCTTGAAGGATAAGGTACCCCCGCGCTCGCCGAATTTCTTTTGGATTCCGAAATTCACAGCATAGAACGCCTCTAAAATATCGGTTCCCGTAAAGGTCATGATCGATGGACTATTATAGTTGACGTTGATCTCGGAACTTAGATTTTTGGACATAGTAAACGATTGGGTATGATTAATATTAAAGGTATTCTGGTCAAAATTCAACAATGAACCGTCTACCCTATTCGAAATTCTGGTATTCAGGTAAGTAATGTTGTTCTGCATTTTCCACCAATTCGTGAAAATTGTGGGCAGACCCGAGCTTAGGGTGAAAATTTTGGTATGGTCTAAATTCGATGCCCCAAAGACCAAGCGTTCGTTGGCTTCATCAAATCGGGACTGAAATCTTGAGATGGTCCCGTCCTCAACGGAGTATTGTGCCGAAAATATAAAGGAGAGGTAATTGAGGTCCAATTTCACCGAATTGGAAATAGCGGGCTGAACGGCCGGATTTCCCGCAAAAAAAGTGGTAGGGTCAATGAAAATCACAAACGGCGCCATGTCGTTGAAAGTAGGCCGGGTTATACGTCTGGAATAAGAAAAATTAAAGCTGAGGCTATCGTTCACCTTGTGGGAGAGATAGGCCGTTGGGAACAGTTCGCCGAACGACCTGTCTACCACTTCCCCCTGTTTATCGGATATAAGTTCAGAATCGGTATGTTCGTAGCGCAGACCGACCTGCAAACTGGTCTTATCGCTTATGGTGTAATCGATGCTACCGTAACCGGCCAGTATCCTTTCTTTAAGGGAGCTGGTCTCTGTAAGTTCGGGATCTTCGACAAAATCGGAACCTTGAAAAGTCCCTACGTCCACCTCATTATCAAAATTGCTGAAAGCACCCTTAATTCCCAGGTCTAACTTAACCTTGTCGCTTATGCGGTTGCTATAGTCCGTCTTACCGACCATTATGCCGATCGGGGTGGTTTTATCGCTCTGGGTAAGTTCTTCCCTCAAAAAATTAGTATTGCCATCGAAAAATCGGTTCGTGTACTCCGTTGGGTTTTCAAGACGATATTTCAAAAAGTCCAAATCGATACTAAAATATCCGTTCTCTTTAAAATTGTGCTTCAGATTGATATTAGACCCAAAATTTTGCAGTTGGTTCCGCTCGGTCAGCAACAAGTTGACAAAGGCCGATGGCATACCGTTTTCCGATTCTCTACTTTGGTTTATCGCATCCATCGTCCATTTATTATTGTTGGCCCATAACAACAAGCCCATAACAGTATTTTCCGATAGTTGATAATCAAGCCCGGTACGTATATTATGACTTTTTAAAATGGGTTCGCGGTCAGAGGTCGTCAAGATAGCGATCATATTTTCATGGTTATCCAAAAAGCTCCGGTCGATTTCGAAGAACTGACCTTGGGAATCCCTTAAAAAGGAATAGTTGCCAAATAGATTGGCCTTGTTTTTTCTGTAATTAAAGTTGACATTGTTGGAAGTGATGGTGCCGTTCCCCACACCAAACGACAAGGCATACGAGCCATTGAGACCGGTATCGGTCTGTTCTATTAAAACGATATTGATGAAACCGGCATTTCCCTCGGCATCGAAATTGGCAGGTGGCGTAGTAATCAATTCAATGGTTTCTATATTACTGGCATTCATACCTTCCAACAACGATACGAGACTTGATGCCGGCATATAGCTTTGTTTGCCGTTAATCATAACGACAACTCCACTTTTGCCTAATAACGAAATGGAACTGTTCTGCCGGTCGACGAGAACACCTGGTGAGCGTTCAAGGATTTCGAGCGCCGAAGAACCGCCCGAAAGAATGCTGCTCGCCACATTGATAACCATACGGTCTATTTTTTGTACATATAGGTTTTTCTTCGATGTCACGACCACTTCATCCAATTCCAAGCCTTCCGCAAGCGTGATCGGTGGCAGTGTTACCCGTGAACTTCCATCAAATTCGAACGGGTCGGTAGACTTCGGACGAAATCCCAGCATACTTGCCGATACCCTGTATCGGCCTTGTGGAATATCCGGTAGCTGGAAGGCTCCGCTATCCTCGGTTATCGTTCCCTTGATGAAAACGGTATCATTTGCCTTTAGCAATAGTACGTTCGCAAAGGCTATCGGCGAACCTGCTTCGTCATACACTTTCCCGATGATATCTTCTTGGCCGTACGATGGCAATAGGGTAGATAGCAGGATTAATAACAGAAAATTATAGTAGGGCCGTCGCATTTTATTGTTGGTAAGGTTGGTTATTATAGTGCACCCTTAATTTCAAAGTATAGATGAACTGGGAAGGTTTTACTCGGGACTTTTTGATAAATGCTCTAAATAAAATCCCGCTGGGATTAAAAGCACATTTATCAGCAACTCCCGTGAAGTATTCAGCTCCAAAACTCCTAATATTTTGGTGTTGCACAGTGCTAATTTTCGTTCTCCTTCACGTTTATAGGCGAAAAATGTTCATGGGTAATCCTCCAAACATTGTTATATTTCACAAAAACTATAGTTCCCTGCCTCCAGAGTTGAACGACATTGTCTCCTATTTTTGGCCGAAAATCGGCATTGAACGTTACGATTGCCACATCGTCGAAAACGTCTATTTTCAGCGCGCCAAGGTCATAATCAAAGGCAGCGATGTTCTCGATCAATTGGCGCTCATTTTTTTTATTTTCGATTGAACCGGTTCTGGGAAGTCCGTCCGTAAATTCGGTAAACTTATCGGAGTACAAATGATAGGAAAGTAGTTCCTCTATTTCCCTATTTTGAATGCTGACAAACAGACTATCCAAAACTGCTTTAACTTCTTTTTGCTTATCGGGAAAATTATCTTTAATCAAGTCCGTTTTAGGTTCCTCATGGACGTTTTTTTCTTGGTTTTCTTTACAGCCAAACAGGAACATAAAGGCAGAAAGAACAATTGATAATGCTAGGGTCATTTTCATACGTATTGGTTTTATGATTAATTAAATCTTATAGAATTATCTGAAAAGCGCTATGTAAAGTCTGAGTTGTGGTCATCAATGTCACTTGCACCCTTTCTTAAATTTCGTAAGCGGCAATATCATCGGTACGTTCTTTTGGTAGGTCTCATAGTCCTTTCCAATGAGTTTTTTCAAATCTTTTTCTTCCAGAAATTTTACCGCTACCAAAATATAGGCCGTGGTAACTCCCGCAAATAAAAAATGCCCCGTGGTCATGGTAGGTGCGGACCAAAATGCGATGATGAATCCCAGCATAATCGGATGCCGTACTAATTTGTAGAACCAATTGACCTGAAATTTGGGATAGGTCAGGCTTTGTTCCTTGAAATTTTGAAAAATCTGCGTAAGGCCGAAAAGTTCGAAATGGCTGATCATAAAGGTGGATAGGAAAACGATGGCCCAACCGGAGAAGAATAGAATCGTTAAAACCACTGCCGCCGCATTTTCGGTCTCCCAGACAATGGTGGCCATGGGCTGCCATTTCCAATAGATAAGTAGCAACAATAGACTGGTAAGCAGTACATAAGTACTACGCTCTATAGCTGGATTAATGTATTGCGTAAACCATTTCTTGAACGCCGGGCGTGCCATCACGCTATGCTGGAGTGCGAAGAGACTTAAAAGGGCTACGTTTATGAGCAGGGCCGTAAGGATCGGTATTTCTTCCCCGCTGTCAATCGTTTTGGGAACGAACATATTTCCCACAAAGCCGACAGCGTAAAGAAAGGCGGCTAGAAAGACGACATAAGCGATGATTCCGTAAAGGATTACAAGTACTTTTTTCATAAAGTTTGGTTTATATAGGGTGCAATATGTTAATGCGGCACTGAGTTCATTTAGGTAAAATATTTCTAATTAATCCGCTTAATTTTTCTCAGTTTAATTCCAAAATCCTGATTTTAAGTATACACTTGATTTTATACTAAAGAACCTTAGAATTTGAACTATAAATTGATGAACCAAAGATGGAAAGAATGCTAATATGAAGCCTAACAGGCATGTTGAAAGCGTGTCAAATTTTTGTTCAGCAGTTTAAATTATGGTGCAGAACCTTTAAATGACGTTGAAATGAGTACGGGGAGTATTAATTTTCTGAAGAAGGTTTTCTGGATAGTCCGATACTAGAAAATCCGACTTTGTCGTACAGCTCTTTGTACCGCTGATCATTTCTTATTGGAGCTAATAGGGTTTCTTCCCTAAGCCAGGTCATTTCTACCTCATGCCTGTCATACGAATTTTGTAGCCAATAAAAAGTCTGTTCGTAATCTTTCAAGGTGCAGTAATATAATGCGATAAACCAAGCGGGGCTGCCTGATGAACCTTTTTTGTACTCGTCTTTTAGCTCCGCCAAACATTGTATCGCTTTTTTAGAATCACCTTCCCTTTGGGCATGTACGGCGTTCATCCACATTAGAATAGGGGGGTAGTCGGAAAATTTGGACAATATTTTTTCAAGCTGTATCTTGGATTTTTCAGATTCTCCAAGATAGAAATACAATTTTGTGGACTCCCTTAAATAAAACCAGTTGTCGCTATATAAAGGGTCTGAATAATTTAACAATTTAATGGCCTCATTTTTGGAGTCTAAAAACATCAATGCCTCTGCCTTGAAAAAGGGAAAAAATACATTTGATGGATCAATCAAAATAAGATGTTCAACTGCTCTCAAGGCCTCATCGGACCTTCCTGTCTTTATAGCGTAATCAAGTGAAATTACCGGTGATTTGTCGAAGAAAAGATTATTTAAAATTTTTTGATAATATTTTTCTACAAGTTCAAAGTTCCAATCATAAAAAAATTCCCCAGTATGTAATTCTTCTTCAGCTTGCCGATTTTCAGGTTCGATTTCCAATACTTTTTCTAAAAGTACCTTGGCCTTTTTCCAAGCTGCATGCTCATCATAAAACCCCCATACGGCACCTCCCAAGTTATAAATATTCGCCATATCTAAATAGGGCTGTACAAAATTTGAATCTATTGCTATAGCTTTGCCATATAAATCAATGGCATTGGAATACGATAGTTGGTTTGCTTTATTTCTTTGAAAATCGCCTTGAAGATAATACGAATAGGCCTGCTTGATTCTTGTAGGTATTTTTTTAATAACGGCCAATTCATCTTTGGCGATAAAGGCGTTCATATTACCGGCGATGTCCTCTACCACTTCGGACTGCATTTTGAAAATCTCGTCGCTTTTCCATTCCCTTATATATTCATCCGACCAAAGATGCTTGTTCGAACGACTATCTATCATTTGTAAATTAATTTTAATTTGGTTGCCCGAAATCTGAAGATTGCCCTGTAAAAGATTTACCACCCCTAGCTCGGTCCCAATTTCATTAGTTGTCTTATCAGTTTCTTTAAACTTCAATGTAGAAGTAAATGGAACTACCTTATCAAGGGCCCCGATTTTCGTCAGTCGCGAGATAACGGCATCAGTCATGCCATCGCTAATATATTCCAGATCGGAATTTCCGGTCCAATTTTTAAAAGGCAATACCGCAATCGATTTCTCATCTAGTGTCTTTGCGATTCCCTTGGTTTTGACATTTTCCTTTGAAGTGGTGCTATAAAAAAATGAAGCTGTCGATACTATAGTTATAATCAACGCTGCCCAAATCAAGATTTTTTTAGCGCCGCTCTTTTCGGTTCTGGAATTTTCAGAATTGGCGGGTTGGGCAGTCTCTATTTCAGGGATGGAGGATTCATTGCCCTCTTCAGTTATATCGGTATTTCTTGATTTGGCTTCCCCGGGGGTATATCCATAAAATTTATGGAAACAGGTACTGAAATAAGTTGCACTACTGAACCCTACCCGATACGCCGCTTCCGAAGCCGTAATATTTTCTTCCCTCAGCATTTCCGAAGCCCTTTTTAACCGAAATTCCCTGATAAATTGGCTGGTGGAGATGCCCAGTTTTTTGTGGAGTTTCCGATGTAGGTTAGATCGGCTCATGCTGACCGCTTGGGCAAGACTATCGACCCCGAATTGATCATTGTCAAGATTCGACGCAATTTCTTCCGTTAACTTGTCGATCAGTGTATCCTCTGTGGATTTTTTTTGAAATCCTGAAGAAAAAGTATCGCCCTTATGCATCTAAATCTCAATTATATATCAGGGGAAAGGTTTAAGATAAGAAAATTATTTAAGCATAGTGCTAACTCATAATTAATGTCGACGAAAAGTGTAAATTCAATACTGATGTTACGTAACCCGTAGGCAATGAAACTTTAGTTAAATATTACGAGCCGGCATCAACGGCATCTTCCTTTTTCAAAATTTCATATTCCTCTTCCGAAAATACCCGGGAACGGATAATAAATCGAACACCCATAGGTATTTCCAAAGAAAAACTTGAGCCACGTCCTTCCGTTACATCTACCGTAAGATGGGTATGCTTCCAATATTCATACTGATCGCGGGACATGTAAAATTCACAATCCGCTATTTCGCCGAGTAGTATATCGCTGTCACCGGTCTTGAATTCACCTTTTTCGAAACACATGGGCGTGGAGCCGTCGCAACAGCCCCCACTTTGGTGGAACATTAGCGGGCCAAAGCGCTTTTGCAAGGTTTCTATAACCTTGAGGGCCTCCTGGGTTGCGGATACTCTTTCTATTTTTGTATTCTTCATATCGCATAATTTAAACGAAAGGGAAGGCCGAAGCCTTCCCATACAGTTAACTAATAACCCTACGTGCTCCTAAAAGAAGCCTAGCTTATTCTTATCGTAAGAGATAAGCATGTTTTTGGTGTTTCTATAATGATTGAGCATCATTTTATGGTTTTCACGACCGAAACCGGATTTCTTGTACCCGCCGAAAGGGGCATGAGCCGGATAGGCATGATAGCAGTTCACCCATACCCGACCTGCTTTAATCGCTCTGGGAATCTGGTAGATTTCATGGGCATCGCGTGTCCATAGTCCCGCACCCAATCCATATAGGGTATCGTTCGCGATTTTAACGGCCTCATCGGCATCTTTAAAAGTTGTGACCGAGACGACAGGGCCAAAAATTTCTTCCTGAAACACGCGCATGTTGTTTTTACCCTTAAAAATCGTCGGTTCGATGTAGTATCCGTTTTCGAGACCGGAATTAAGTTCCGCTGCTTTTCCGCCACATAGAATCTCGGCGCCTTCTTTTTTTCCGATATCGAAATACGAAAGGATTTTTTCGAATTGGTCGTTCGATGCCTGGGCACCCATCATGGTATCTTCCGCAAGCGGATGTCCCATTTTAATTGCTTTGGTACGCTCTACCACCCTATCCATAAATTTGTCGTAGATAGATTCGTCGACCAATATTCTCGAGGGACAGGTGCAAACCTCGCCTTGGTTTAGGGCAAACATCACGGCCCCTTCAATACACTTATCGAAAAAGGCATCATCGGCATCGGCTATGCTTTTCATAAAAATATTGGGACTTTTTCCGCCCAGTTCCATCGTAACCGGAATCAGGTTTTCGGATGCGTATTGCATTATCAATCGCCCGGTCGTAGTTTCGCCGGTAAAGGCTACTTTGGCAATTCGCGGGGAAGAGGCCAAGGGTTTTCCGGCTTCGGGTCCAAATCCGGTAACGACGTTCAACACGCCCTTGGGCACCACATCCTTTATGAGATCCATAAGCACCATAATACTGGTAGGCGTTTGTTCCGCTGGTTTTACGACGGTACAACAACCTGCGGCTAGGGCAGGGGCGATTTTCCAAGTGGCCATCAACAATGGAAAATTCCAGGGGATAATCTGACCGACTACGCCAAGCGGCTCTTGAAGATTGATACTGACCGTATTGGCATCGTGTTCGGACATTGAACTTTCATCTGCGCGGATGGCACCCGCAAAATATCGAAAATGGTCTACAGCCAGCGGTAAATCGGCCGCGCGGGTCTCTCTTAGAGCCTTCCCATTATCTACCGTCTCTACCCTTGCCAAAAACTCAAGGTTTTCTTCGATGATGTCCGCAATCTTAAGTAACACGTTGCTTCGTTCTGCCGCCGGGGTTACCGACCAAGTTTTAAATGCGGCATGGGCGGCATCCAAGGCCAAGTCCACATCTTTCTTGTTACCCCTGGCGGCCTTTGTAAAGGGCTTACCGTCAATGGGGCTAATATTGTCAAAGTATTCCCCACTGCTGGGTTTCACCCATTCGCCACCGATAAAGTGTTCATATTGTTTTTTAAACTCCGGCCTCTCGACCGTGGTTCGTTTTTCTTCCATTGTTTCCATGATATATGTAGTTTTAAATTATTCCAATCAAACGGGACATTAAGATACTAAAAAGGAAAGGATAGAGGATACAAAAATCGAATCTAAAGGGGTGATTTATTGATACTTTAACATTTTCAATGGTGAGATATTGTCAAAATGTAAATTCAAGTTTAAATGGATGAGGAATTTATAAATGGTATTAGCTATTTAGCTAACTACAAATTAGCCATCGCTTGTACGTGATATTTCTGAACATACCAATAACAACGAAATAGGTATCCGTTTTTTATTTGGTGTTTTCAAAAAACTGCATATTGACGCCATCGATAAAGGTCAATAGGTCCTCTCGCCCGATACCCTTCGAAGACGAGGTAATGAAATATTGTGGCGGTGCTTCCCAAACTCCGGAAAGTAATTCATTGATATAGGCCTCTACCTGCCGTTCAAGGGCTTTCGGCTTTAATTTATCGGCCTTGGTGAAGATGATGCAAAACGGAATCGCATTTTCGCCCAGCCACTCCATAAATTCCAAATCGATTTTTTGGGGCTCATGACGAATGTCGACCAAAACGAAGGCACAGACCAATTGCTCCCGTTTGGCGAAGTAGTCTGTGATGTACTTTTGGAAGGTCTTCTTACTTTTTTTGGAAACCCTCGCATATCCATATCCGGGTAAATCGACCAAGAACCAATTGCCGTTGATTTTGAAGTGGTTGATCAATTGCGTTTTGCCGGGTCTGCCGGATGTTTTGGCCAAACTCTTTCGTTCGGTCAGCATATTGATCAGGGAAGATTTGCCGACGTTGGAACGGCCGATAAAAGCATATTCGGGCAGCGGCTCGTTGGGACATTTGGCCACATCGGTGTTGCTGATGACAAAATTGGCGGATTTTATGTGCATGGGCTGAAAAAGTTCAAGTTCAAAACCCGCGCTTCTCCAACCAAGCGTCCAAAATAGCATTGAACTCGTTAGGATGTTCCATCATGGGCGCATGCCCGCATTTATCGATCCAGAAAAGCTCGGAGTCGGGCAAAAGCTCGTTGAAAAGTTCGGCTACGTCAGGTGGGGTTACATTATCGTTTTTCCCCCAAATAATACAGGTCGGGGTGGGCATTGCCGGTAAATCATCGGCCATATTATGGCGAATCGCACTTTTGGCAATAGCCAATGTTTTTAAAATTTTGTTCCGATCGTTCACGGTAGCGAATACCTCGTCGACGATTGCTTTTGTGGCTATTTTAGGGTCGTAGAATACATTTTCTGCCTTCTTTTGGATAAAATCATAATCGCCGCGTCTCGGATATCCATCGCCCATAGCACTTTCGTAGAGTCCTGAACTTCCCGTAATTACCAAGGCTTTGACTTTATTAGGGTACATTTTGGTGTGTAGTAGCCCGATATGTCCTCCCAATGAATTACCCAGCAGAATGACATCCTCTAATCCTTTAAATTCGATGAACCCTTCTACGAACTTGGCGAACTGTTTTACATTGGTCTTTAACATCGGCATGCCGTAAATCGGAAGCTCCGGCAGTAATATTTTATAGCCTTTTTCAGGAAAATGGTCGGTAACCCCGTGAAAGTTGCTTAAGCCACCCATGAGCCCATGTAGTATAATGATAGGGGTGCCTTCCCCTTTTTCGATATACCTATATTTCCCTTCCTTGATAATTTTATCTTCCATTCAAAATGATTCTGATGGTTACTCGAACGCGTCCTAACTTTTTTTTCGGTTACAAACGAAAGGTAAATGCACGTTCGCCAAATATAGACAATTCAAAGGAATACAAATGGAGTTTGTTTTGCTGTAATGGTTCTTTCGTCAGAAAAACAACCCTTCGTTTTTTCAGTAAACGCCACAGAAAACTGGACCTCAAAGCCATTATTTATTAACAATGTGGTAATTTGTGGTAAAATGTGGTAATAAAAATTGTATTTTTGAGTTATAGTACTGTAAAACCGTGAGTAGGTTGCTTTTCGGGTCGCCCTTAACGGTTAACACATATCAAAATTACTACGTGATCAATTTCATCGGAACATATGATTGTAAGGCTGACTCCAAAGGTAGGGTAATGCTGCCGGTTGCCCTAAAAAATCAGATGTCCCCGATTTTGAATCAAGGTTTTGTCATTAAGCGATCGGTTTTTCAGCCGTGTCTGGAGCTCTATCCGATGGAGGAATGGAACCAGTTGATGCAGAAAATGAAGAAGAAAAACCGTTTCAAGCAAAAGAACGCCAATTTTATCCGCAGTTTTTCGGCAGGGGTCAAAACGGTTGAAATTGACGCTACGGGAAGGTTGTTGATCCCGAAGAACTTGGTGGAAATCGCCAATATTAATAAAGAGGTTGTTTTGACCTCCGCGATCAATATCGTTGAGATTTGGGATAAGGATAGCTACGAAAAAGTGTTGGCCGATACGGCCGAGGATTTTGCAGCTCTCGCGGAAGAGGTAATGGGTGATGACGGAGACGATGACGATGTATCATAATCCGGTCTTGTTGCGGGAGTCCGTAGACGGACTCGATATTAAAAAGGATGGAACCTATGTGGATGTCACCTTTGGCGGTGGCGGACACTCGCAAGAAATAATGAAACGGCTGGGCGGTAAAGGCCGGTTGTTCGCCTTCGATCAAGATGAGGACGCTCTTGAAAATAGGATCGACGACGAACGCTTTACCCTGATTAACGAGAATTTCAGGTTCGTCACCCAGTTTTTAAAGTTCTATGGCATACGGAAAGTAGACGGTATTTTGGCAGATTTCGGCGTTTCGTCGCATCAGTTCGATACCGCCGAACGTGGATTTTCGACCCGCTTCGAGGCCAGCCTAGATATGCGAATGAGCAAGCGCAGTGTACTGTCGGCCTTTGAAGTGGTGAACAAATACGATTACGAAGAATTGCGAAGGGTACTTTTTCAATACGGCGATCTGCGAAATGCGAACGCCATGGCCAAGGTGGTATTGAGTCAACGGGAGCAATCCCCGATAAAGACCACGGAGCAACTAAAAGAGGTATTGCAACAATTTTTGCCCAAAGGGAGGGAGCATAAAGTACTGGCGCAGATCTATCAGGCCATTCGTATCGAAGTAAATCAAGAGATAGCGGTGATTAAAGAGTTCCTTTTACAAATGCCCGAGTTGTTGGAAGAAGGAGGGAGGCTCAGTATTATCAGCTATCACTCTTTAGAAGATCGCTTGGTCAAACGCTTTATCCGCGCAGGCCAGTTCGAAGGAGAGCCGGAAAAGGATTTTTACGGGAATATCGACGTCCCCTTTAAAAAAGTAGGGGGATTGATAGTTCCCTCAAAACAAGAGATAGCGCAAAACAATAGGGCCCGAAGTGCCAAATTGCGAATTGCGGTCAAGATTTAAAACGACCAGAGAGGATAAAACAAAAAGAGAAGAAAGCATAGACAAATAAAAAGATTCCCGCCGAAATTTTTCCTGAGCGGAGCCATAGAGTAGAAAAGACAACTAAAAGCACAATCGTGAAAACCGGACTATTAAACATCCTAAAAGGAACATTCCTGATCAGCGGGGACGCGCCCAAAAACTGGTTGTTTATCATTTTCACTTCCTTTTTGGCGACCGTGATGATCGGCAGTTCGCACAGTGCCGATAAGAAAGTCCACCAGATTGCCGCTTTGAACGAAGAGGTCAAAGAGCTACGCAGCGAGTTTGTTGATGTGCGAAGCGATATGCAGCAGTTAAAACTGGAATCGACGGTAATGCACATCGTCGAAGGAAATGGCCTCTACCCATCAGAGGTGCCCCCGAAGCAAATAAAAGTAAAATCCCAAATCAATTCAAAACCCCAAATCAATTCAAAACCCCAAATCAATTCAAAACCCCAAATCAAAGAATAATGCCTACTAATGACAAAAATATTATGACCCGTTTGTATGTCGTCACGACATGCATGTTCCTATTCGCCTTTGCCGTTTTGTTCAAATTGGTGAACATACAAGTAGTACAAGGCGATAAGTACAAGGCCTTGGCTATGAAGCGTACCGAAAAAATGTTCACAATTGACCCGAACCGCGGTAATCTCTATTCCGATGACGGTAGTCTTTTGGCTACTTCCGTATCCCGATACACCATCCGTTTTGATGCGGTAACCGTGAGTGATGCGGATTTCAAAAAGTATATCGTTCCCCTGTCAGATGCCCTTTCGGGTATGCTGGGCAGTTCATCATCCCATTACCAACAGCTGTTGCGAAAGGCAAAGGCCCATAAAAATCGGTATGCGCTGATCGCCAGAAATCTCGATTATTCGGAGTATATGGCCGTTAAAGATTTTCCGCTTTTCAATCGCGGACCCTACAAGGGTGGTTTGATCATCGAGCAGAAGACGGTGCGCGAACATCCTCTGGGAAAAATCGCCGAACGCAGCGTAGGCTACGAACATGTAGATGACAACGGCTACTACTCCGGCGTCGGCCTTGAACGGGCTTTCGGTCCCTATTTAAGGGGTGTCGAAGGAAAGCGCCTAAAACAAAAAATCGCAAATAATCAGTGGAAGCCTATCGGATGGGATAATATTGTTGAGCCAAAGGATGGTTACGACCTGGTTTCCACCATCGATATCAATATACAGGATATCGCCCACCACGCGCTTTTGGGCCAGCTTGAAAAGTATAAGGCCGACCACGGTTGTGTTATCGTTATGGAAACGGAAACCGGGGAGGTAAAGGCCATCTCGAACTTGGGACAGACTAAGGACGGCAAGTATTATGAGCGCCTCAATTATGCCATCGGCGAGTCGCATGAGCCCGGTTCGACCTTTAAGTTGATGTCCTTGGTGGCCGCGCTTGAGGACAAGGTAATCGATACCAGCGCGGTTATCGATACCGAAAAGGGACGGTGGCGCCTCTATGACCGCACGGTAAAGGATTCCAAATGGGGCGGGTACGGAAAAATTTCCTTGGCCAGGGCCTTTGAGGTATCGTCGAATGTCGCTTTTGCGAAGATGGTACACAATAATTATAAGGATGACCCTTCAAAGTACGTCAACCGTTTGTTGAAAATGAACCTGGGCCGACAACTCGATCTACCTATTAAAGGGGAAGGAAAACCGGTGATTCGCTCTCCCGGGGATAAAGGATGGTCCGGAATTTCGCTGGCTTGGATGTCCTACGGATATGAGGTTTCCTTGACCCCCTTGCAAACACTGACCTTTTACAATGCGATTGCCAATGACGGTGAAATGGTAAAGCCTCGGCTGATTAAGGAGGTCAGGGAGTGGGACCAGACCATCGAAAAATTCGATAAGGAAGTGATCAGTGCATCCATCTGTTCCAAGGAAACTGCGGCGATGGCCCAAGATCTACTCAAAAAGGTGGTCGAGGATGAGCACGGCACGGGCCATAAATTGTATTCGCCCAATTTCTCGATGGCCGGTAAAACAGGTACGGCACAGAAGAATTATGCGTCGCAGGACCCGGATAAATTGAAATACATCTCAACTTTTGCAGGGTATTTTCCTGCAGATGAACCCAAGTATTCCTGTATCGTGGTCATCCATGAACCGGACAAAAGTGTTGGCTATTATGGTGCCGATGTGTCCGGACCGGTGTTTAAGTCCATCGCACAAAAAGTATATGCCACTTCGCCCTTGACCGATGAGGTCGATATGGACAAGATGAAGGATGAAAATTTGGAAACATCCTATCAAAAATATTACGTCGAGGCGCAAAAGACTTATCATAAAATGCCCAACGTACAGGGAATGAGCGGTATGGATGCCATTTCTATCTTGGAAAACCTAGGAATTCAAGTGGAAGTCAAAGGCAACGGAAAGGTAAAAAAGCAGTCCATTTCACACGGAACGGACCTTAAAAATGTACACAGTATAACCCTCGAGCTATCGTGAAACTATTAAAGGACATATTATATGGAGTATCCCTTTCCGCGGTAAACGGTTCGACCGATATATTGGTAAACGACGTTCGTTTCGATTCCAGAAAGGTGGGCATGGACGATGTGTTCGTTGCCATAAAGGGTACCCTGACCGATGGTCATTTGTTCATCGCAAAAGCAATCGATACGGGCGCCAAGGCCATAGTCTGTGAAACCCTCCCGGAGCAAATTGTGAACGGGGTAACCTATGTTGAGGTGAAGGACGGGAATACCGCCTTGGCCGTAATGGCATCCAATTTCTACGACAATCCTTCCAAAAATTTGAAGCTGGTCGGGGTAACGGGTACCAATGGAAAAACGACCGTGAGCAGCCTATTGTACCAATTGTTCAAAAAAGCGGGATACAAAGTGGGATTGTTGTCTACCATTAAAATCTTGGTAGACGAAACGGAGTACAAAACCACCCATACGACGCCCGATGCCCTAACCATCAACGAATATTTATCGTTAATGAACAACGCGGGCGTGGAATTCTGTTTTATGGAAGTCAGCTCGCACGGTATCCATCAGAAAAGGACCAAGGGCTTGGTCTTCGCCGGAGCGGTTTTCACCAATCTGTCGCACGATCATCTTGACTATCACAAGACGTTCGCCGAATACCGGGATACCAAAAAAATACTGTTCGATGAATTGCCGAAAAAGGCGTTCGCCCTGACCAATATAGATGATAAGAACGGTGCGGTGATGTTGCAGAACACCAAGGCCAAAAAACATACCTATGCGCTACGAACCTACGCCGATTATCGCGGGCAGGTGCTGGAAGCCCAGTTCAGCGGTCAATTATTAAAGATTAACGACAAAGAGGTCTGGTCAAGGTTGATCGGCCATTTCAACGCCTATAATCTGTTGGCGATTTACGCGACCGCCGATTTATTAGGCCTGGAACACCTAGAGACCCTTCGCCTTTTGAGTGAACTGGAAACGGTAGATGGGCGCTTTCAATATTTTATTTCCGAAAAGAAAATCACCGCCATTGTCGATTATGCCCATACGCCCGATGCGCTAAAAAACGTACTGGAAACCATCGCTAATTTAAGGACCGGAAATGAAAATGTCATCACCGTGGTAGGATGTGGGGGGGATAGGGACACGACGAAACGTCCCGTTATGGGGCATATCGCCTCCGAGATGAGCAACAAGGCAATTTTCACTTCGGATAATCCGAGAACGGAATCCGCCGCCGCAATCATAGCGGCTATGGAAGCAGGGGTGGAGCCTCAGAACGTAAAGAAAATTTTATCCATCGAAAACCGGAAACAAGCCATAAAGACCGCCTGCCAATTGGCCGATGCCAACGACATCATATTAGTAGCCGGAAAAGGCCACGAAACCTATCAAGAGACCAACGGAACCCGAGTAGATTTCGATGATTTTAAAATTGTAAAGGAACTGTTGAAAGATTTGAACAAATGAGAAATGAAAAAAAACTGGGCGAAGGGAGTTATGAGAAAATACTCTAAAAGGACCAGTATCATAATATACTAAAATGGACCACATAATTTTTAAGCTCAAAAACAATAAACACCAAACCCATTACGCCAAACAATAAAACGAACGATGCTGTACTATCTCTTCGAATATTTGGAAAAGGAATACCAGTTGCCCGGGGCGAGCTTGTTTCAGTTCACTACGTTCCGCGCGGCCATGGCTATTCTGTTTTCATTGTTGATCGCTACGGCATACGGTAAGCGCATCATCGTATTCCTACAAAGGAAACAGATCGGTGAAAGCATTCGTGATTTAGGACTTGAGGGCCAAAAACAAAAGACGGGTACCCCTACTATGGGCGGGTTGATCATTATTATGGCCACGCTGATTCCTGTATTGCTTTTCGCCCGATGGTTGGATAATGTATATATCATTTTGTTGATAATCACTACTGTTTGGATGGGTCTGATCGGTTTTGCCGATGACTACATCAAAGTTTTCAGGAAAAACAAACAGGGTCTCAAGGGCAGGTTTAAAATAATGGGTCAAATTGTATTGGGGCTTGCAGTCGGGGCGACGCTCTATTTCCATCCGGAGGTGACCATGAAAGAAGAGGGCACGACCGTAACTACCGAACAAAATGAGGTAAAAAAGATCGAGGGACTTGAAATTAAATCGACACGAACGACGGTACCGCTACTTAAGAACAACGAGCTTGATTATGCCGAATTTCTCGGTTGGGCCGGCGAGAACGCAAAAAATTATGCCTGGTTGATATTTATTCCCATTGTCATCTTGATTGTCACCGCTGTCTCCAACGGTGCGAACCTGACCGACGGCATCGACGGACTCGCGGCCGGTACCTCGGCCATAATCGTATTTACGCTGGGTATTTTCGCCTTTGTTTCCGGTAATGTCATTTTTTCGGACTATTTGGATGTCATGTACATTCCGAACTCCGGTGAACTAGTGGTGTTCATAACCGCTTTTGTAGGGGCACTTGTAGGTTTTCTTTGGTACAATGCCTTTCCGGCACAAGTGTTTATGGGTGATACGGGCAGTTTGACAATCGGTGGGATCATTGCAGTGATCGCCATCATTATCCGAAAGGAACTGTTGATTCCCCTGCTATGTGGCATCTTCTTCGCCGAATCGCTTTCCGTGATTTTGCAGGTGGGTTATTTCAAATATACCCGCCGAAAGTTGGGCGAAGGCAAACGTATTTTTCTAATGTCGCCGCTGCACCACCATTATCAGGTCAAGGGCTATCATGAAAGTAAGATTGTTACCCGATTTTGGATCGTGGGGATATTGTTGGCGATTATAACGGTCGTAACGTTGAAGGTGCGGTAATAAAAAATGTAAAGTGTCAAAAAGGAGAGGAACTAAAAAGTTCGGGTGTTGATGAAGCGGGATGAAGGCCTAAAAAGCAGAGGGTACGATAGGTTAGGATAAAATACAATGTTGGTAAAGCTTGGATGAAGAAGGATGATAAAATAAAAGGAAGCAGACTGGTTATCCTTGGAGCCGGGGAAAGCGGTATCGGCACGGCCATCCTTGGGAAGCAGAAAGGATACGAGGTATTCGTTTCCGACAGAGGAAAAATTAAAGATAAATACAAAGACGTTCTTGAACATTTTGATATGGATTGGGAAGCCGAAAAGCATACGGAGGCAAAAATCCTGAATGCCGATTTGGTGATGAAGAGTCCCGGTATACCGGATACCGTTCCGTTAGTGAAAGCCTTACGGGAAAAGGGAATTCCAGTAATCTCCGAAATCGAGTTTGCATCGCGTTACACCGATGCCACCATTATCGGTATTACGGGAAGCAATGGCAAGACCACTACTACGATGCTCACGCACCATATTTTAAAGCAAGGCGGTTTAAATGTGGGAATGGCAGGGAACATCGGAGACAGTTTTGCCAAGATGGTGGCCGAGAACGACCCTGATTTCTACGTTTTGGAAATCAGTAGTTTTCAATTGGACGGTATTACGAATTTCAGGCCGCATATCGCCATTCTGACGAATATTACCCCGGATCATTTGGACCGGTACGATTATAATTTCGAGAACTATATCGACTCGAAATTCCGTATCGCCGAAAACCAGACCGAAGATGATTTTCTCATTTACGATGCCGATGACCCGATCATCGGGGACTGGCTCAAAACACATCCGATCAAATCAAAATTACTTCCTTTTTCTATCGAACGAGAAGTAGAAGAAGGAGCGGACTTAGTAAAAAATAACATACGAATACAAACCAAAAACGAGACACTAAAAATGACGACTGACGCACTGACATTAGAAGGAAAACACAATCTAAAGAACACCATGGCAGGTATGACCGCTGCAAAGTTGGTGGGCATACGCAAGCAAGGCCTATTAGAGAGCATAGCCAATTTTGAGGGGGCGCCCCATAGATTGGAAAAGGTATTGAAAATACATCACGTTCAATATATCAACGATTCAAAAGCGACCAATGTGAATTCCGTATTTTATGCATTAGACAGTATAAAGACCCCGATTGTTTGGATCGTTGGCGGCGAGGATAAGGGTAATGATTACAAGCCGTTGATGAGCATGGTACGCGAAAAGGTAAAAGCCATCGTATGCTTGGGTATGGACAATGAAACGATCAAAGACGTTTTTGGAAACGTAGTAGACCTATTGGTCGAGACCTACGCCATGTCCGAGGCCGTAAAAGTGGCCTATAAAATTGCAGAGCGCGGCGACACCGTATTGTTATCGCCCGCATGTGCCAGTTTTGACCTGTTCAAAAATTATGAGGATAGGGGTAATCAATTTAAGGAGGCGATTAAAAATTTGTAGAAGAAGGTAGGTAGGCAGTTTCCATACCTATAGCGAAGCATAGAATTTGAGATACGCAAAAACTAAGTAATAACCAGTAACCAATAGTTCGTGAAGGGAATATTACAAAATATAAAAGGAGATAAGACCATTTGGGCCGTTGTAACGCTACTGGGGCTGTTCTCGTTCTTGCCGGTGTACAGCGCAAGTAGCAATCTGGTGTATGTGGTCGGCAGTGGAACCACGTTTGGATATTTGGTGAAGCATGCCCTTTTGTTGGCCTTGGGCTTCGGAATCATTTATGGTGTTCACAGTATTCCAGCGCGTTTTTTTAAAGGACTTTCCATTATCGCCATGCCGATTGTATTGGTGCTTTTGGCATTCACTTTGGCGCAGGGCACCACAATCGACGGGGCGAATGCCAGTCGGTGGATCAGTGTGCCGCTGGTGGGTATTTCGTTCCAGACCTCTAATTTGGCAGCGGTGGTTTTGATGATTTATGTCGCCCGCTACCTGACCAAAATAAAGGATAAGACCGTCACTTTTAAAGAAAGCATCCTCCCGTTATGGATGCCTGTATTTCTGGTCATCGCCCTGATACTACCGGCCAATTTTTCGACCGCTGGGATCATCTTTTCCATGGTGCTGTTGCTTTGTTTTTTAGGAGGATATCCCATGAAATATTTATTGGGAATTATTGGAACGGGAATGCTGTCATTGACCCTTTTCATCTTGACGGCAAAGGCGTTTCCCGGTGTATTCCCGAACCGTGTGGATACGTGGTCGAGCCGCATTGAAAGCTTTACCGATGGACAGGATACCGAAGCCGATTACCAGATAGAAAGGGCCAAGATCGCGATTGCCACAGGAGGCATTATGGGCAAAGGCGCCGGAAAAAGCATACAAAAGAATTTTCTTCCGCAGAGTTCGTCCGATTTTATCTATGCGATCATTGTGGAGGAATACGGACTCATAGGCGGTATAGCCCTCATGTTCTTTTACCTGCTGTTGCTTTTTCGTATCGTTATCGTGGCCCATAGTAGCCCCTCTATTTTTGGAAAACTGGTGGCCTTGGGCGTCGGATTGCCCATCGTTTTTCAAGCCTTGTTGAACATGGCCGTGGCGGTTGAACTGTTTCCCGTAACGGGCCAGACCCTGCCCTTGATCAGTAGTGGCGGAACCAGTAGCTGGATGACCTGTTTGGCCATCGGGATAATACTCAGCGTAAGTGTTAAGACTAGCGAGCGTGCCGTTTCGAACGCCAAGGTAAAAATCGATGAAAACAACCCTTTAGAAGTACTGAGTGGGCAATTATAGGTTCATATTATCCGGTGGGGGTACGGGCGGTCATATTTATCCGGCCATCGCCATTGCCGATGAGTTGAAAAGAAGACATCCCGATGCGGAATTTTTGTTCGTAGGAGCGGAAGATCGCATGGAAATGGAAAAAGTGCCCCAAGCGGGATACGAGATAAAAGGATTATGGATTACTGGGTTACAGCGGAAACTCACCCTGAAAAATTTGATGTTTCCCTTTAAATTGATAAGTAGTTTGTTGAAAGCAGGTAAAATAATAAAGAAGTTTCGACCGGATGCCGTTATCGGCACCGGTGGCTTTGCCAGTGGGCCTACCTTGAGAGTGGCGTCTGGCAGGGGTATTCCGTGTGTTTTGCAGGAACAAAATTCCTACGCCGGCATTACCAATAAACTGCTAAAGGATAGGGTCGCCAAGATCTGTGTGGCTTATGATAATATGGACCAATTTTTTCCTGCAGATAAAATAGTAAAGACCGGAAACCCCGTTCGTGGCGATTTGGTAGAAAATTTTAAAGATAAGTCCGAGGCCCTCTATCACTTTAGGTTGGATAGCCATAGATCTACCCTGCTGATTTTAGGGGGCAGCCTCGGCGCAAGACGTATCAACCAATTGGTCGCTGAAAATTTGGATTTTTTTAAAAAACGGGATATCCAATTAATCTGGCAATGTGGCAAATTGTATATCGAGGAGTATAAAAAATACGCCTCCGATACTGTAAAAGTCCTCGATTTTGTAAATAGGATGGATTACGCGTACAGTGCGGCCGATATCATCATTTCAAGGGCCGGCGCAGGTTCGGTTTCCGAACTGTGCATTGTAGGCAAGCCGGTGCTATTTGTTCCTTCGCCGAATGTAGCGGAGGATCATCAGACCAAAAACGCACAAGCCTTAGTCGCCGAAAACGCGGCGCTAATGATCAGTGAAACGGATTTGGATACGCAATTTGAAGCGGAGTTTGCGGAGCTACATCAAAACGAAGACAAAAAAAGGGAATTAGGCGCCAACATCAAAAAACTGGCCCTGCCGAATGCCACAAGCGATATTGTTGATGAAATTTTAAAATTAGTTTCATAAACCCATAAACCCATAAACCCATAAACCCATAAACCCATAAACTTTTGAACTTTTGAACTTGAATTAAATGTCACCCCGAGCGCAGTCGAGGGGTCGAACTTGACACTTGAACTTTAACCATGAACCTAAAAACCCTAAATAACGTCTATTTCATCGGCATTGGAGGCATTGGTATGTCCGCCTTGGCGCGTTATTTCAGGTTCATTGGCAAGAACGTGGCAGGGTACGACAAGACCGAAACGCCCCTGACCCTAGAACTAAGTAGTCTGGGAATCGACGTACATTTCGAGGATGACATACATTCGGTGCCAGAGAAATTCTACGATACGACCAACACCTTGGTCATATATACACCGGCCGTACCCGTAGATCACTCCGAATACCTGTATTTTTTGAACCGTGATTTCGAATTGAAAAAGCGCTCCGAAGTATTGGGCCTAATTACCAAAGACAGCTTTTGCTTTGCGGTCGCGGGAACCCATGGAAAAACGACCACCTCCTGTATTTTGGCCCATTTGCTGAAGGAAACGAATACCTCGTTTACCGCTTTTTTAGGGGGCATATCCGAAGACTTCAATAGCAATTTTGTCTTTGAAGGCACGGACTACTCCGTCGTCGAGGCCGACGAGTTCGACCGCTCCTTTTTACGGTTGTTTCCCGATGTGGCCTGTGTAACCTCCATGGATGCCGATCATTTGGATATCTATGGAGACGAGAACGAGCTGAAAAAATCCTTTAAGGAATTTACGGAACGGATACAACCTGGCGGTAAACTGTTCGTGCGAAAGGGATTGCCACTAGACGGCATCACCTACGGCATCGAAGACGGTTCGGATTTTTGTATTCAAAATATTCGGATTGAAAAGGGTACTTACATCTTTGATATTATAACCACGGAAACCATCCTGACCGAAGTAAAATTCAACAAGCCTGGAAGGCATAACCTGCTCAACGGATTGGTAGCTTTTGCCATGGCAACACAGACCGGTATTGCGCCCAGTGATTTGGCCAAAGCCTTGGAAACCTTCAAAGGGGTGCAGCGTAGATTTTCCTACAAAATTAAACGCAAGGATTTCATTTTTATCGATGATTATGCCCATCATCCCACCGAAATCGATGCGGTATATCAGGCGATATCCGAAATGCATCCCGGAAAAAAAATACTAGCTGTCTTTCAGCCGCACTTGTTCTCAAGAACGAGGGACTTTGCCGATGATTTCGCAAAAAGTCTATCCCAATTCGATAGCATCCTAATGCTGGATATCTATCCTGCAAGGGAAAAACCGATGGCAGGAATTACGTCTGAATGGTTATTGGAAAAGATAGACCATTCAAAGAAAAAAGTCCTACAAAAAACCAATCTAATAAAAGAGATTAAAAAACAGAACCCTGAAATACTCGTCACCATGGGTGCCGGAGATATCGGACTCGAAATAACAAAATTAAAAACAGCGCTTGAAAATGCAGATTAATTGGAATTACATAAAATTTATGGCCTTGTTGGCAGTAATCACTGGGCTTTACGCCTTTTCGAATGACAGAAGCGAACATAAAACAATACACGGAATCGACATCGAATTCGTCGGAGACCAAAATTTATACATCACACAGGGAATAGTTAATAAATTGTTGATACAAAAATTTGGCAGTCTTGAAAATGTGCCCAAAGAAAAATTAGCTTTGAACACTATCGAAAAAACCATCGAGGCCAATGAAATGGTAAAAAACGCCCAGGTCTTCCTTTCCGTCAGCGGTAAACTTGCGTCGAAAATCGTGCAACGCAAGCCTATCGGGCGTGTAGAGGCAGACGCGAAATTTTATCTCGATGAAGATGGAAAGCGCATGCCGTTGTCGACGAGCCATTCCGCTCGGGTACCCATAATTACGGGCAAAATAACAGGCGATAGTCTTGAGGATGCCTATGAAATATTGAATTTTATCAACGCCGATGATTTTCTTCGTAAAAATGTGATAGGTATTCACGTCGAAGCAGCGGGAAGGTATCAGCTGCGTTTTCGTACCGAACAGTTCACCGTGAACTTAGGTGGCGTTGAAAATCTTGAGAAAAAGTTCAATAAGTTCAAAGCGTTTTATGCCAAGGCGAATAAGGACGATACCTTGGAGAACTATGACATCGTCAGCCTGGAGTTTAACAATCAAGTAGTGTGCACCAAAATTTAAGTTATGGAAATAAATTATTCGGTAGGATTAGATATAGGAACGACCAAGATCGTCGCCATCATCGGCAGGGAAAACGAATATGGAAAAATTGAGGTGCTGGGTATCGGCCAATCCAAAAGTTTGGGGGTGCACCGCGGGGTGGTGAATAACATCACCCAAACGATCAAATCGATACAACAGGCCGTCGAACAGGCGGAAGCCAATGCCGGATTAAAAATCGGCACCGTTGTCGTAGGCATTGCCGGCCAACATATCCGCAGCTTGCACCATAGCGATTACATTACGCGGGCGGACTCCGAAGAGGTGATTAACGAAGAAGATCTCGACAAGCTTTGTAACCAGGTGTATAAATTGGTGATGCTACCGGGCGAAGAAATCATTCACGTGCTGCCGCAGGAATACAAGGTGGATGGGCAGGCGGAAATAAAAGAGCCCATCGGCATGTACGGTGGCCGTTTGGAAGCGAATTTTCATGTGGTCGTAGGGCAAGTATCGTCCATTAAGAATGTCGGAAGGTGCATTAAAAGTGCCGGTCTCGAATTGGGTAACATTACCTTAGAACCTTTGGCCTCTTCCGATGCCGTTTTAAGCAAGGAAGAAAAAGAGGCCGGTGTGGCCTTATTGGATATCGGTGGGGGTACAACGGATTTGGCCATTTTCAAGGATGGTATCATTCGCCATACGGCCGTGATTCCCTTTGGTGGGGGCGTGATTACCGAGGATATTAAAGAAGGATGCTCCATCATCGAAAAACAGGCGGAACTACTGAAAATTAAATTCGGATCGGCATGGCCGGGGGAGAATAAAGATAATGAGATAGTGTCCATTCCCGGTCTACGCGGTAGGGAGCCTAAGGAAATTACGCTTAAAAATCTATCCAAAATAATCCACGCCCGCGTGGTAGAAATTGTCGAACAGGTATATACCGAAATCAAGACCTACGGCCACGAAGAGCAGAAAAAGAAATTGATTGCCGGTATAGTCCTGACCGGTGGTGGAAGCCAATTGAAGCATCTAAAGCAATTGGTGGAATATATCACGGGGATGGATACGCGAATCGGCTACCCCAACGAACATTTGGCGGGTGATTCCGATCCCGAAATTGCCAGTCCCCTTTACGCTACTGCCGTAGGTCTTTTGATGAATGCCGTTTCTAACGGAGGTAAGGCCAAGGCAGCCAAAGCCGTAAAGGACCAAGAAGAGGAACTGGTCTTGGCCGGTCATGAAGAGGAGGAAGAGTTGGCAGGCCTAAATAAGCCAACGAGAGAACGAAAATCCGTTTTTGATAAATGGTCCGAAAAGTTGAAGGATTTTTTGGACAATGCGGAGTAAAAAATATAAAATTTAACCAGTAATAAAAAATACTATGAACAATACTGAATTTGAGGGAATCTCCTTTGATCTCCCCAAGAATCAAAGCAATGTAATAAAAGTAATCGGCGTGGGCGGCGGTGGCAGTAATGCCATAAACCACATGTTTCAGTCGGGCATCAATGGTGTGGATTTTGTCATCTGCAACACCGACTCCCAGGCACTGAACAACAGCCCCGTGCCGAACAAAATACAATTGGGCGTTTCATTGACCGAAGGATTGGGTGCTGGTGCCAATCCCGAAGTAGGGGAACAGGCCGCTTTGGAAAGTATGGAAGAGATCAAACAGATGCTCGCCCGAACCACCAAAATGATATTTATTACCGCTGGAATGGGAGGCGGAACGGGTACCGGAGCAGCTCCCGTAATTGCCAAACAAGCCAAGGAACTTGACGTGCTTACCGTAGGCATCGTTACCATGCCCTTCGAATTCGAGGGTAAGATGCGCTGTGAACAGGCCCGAATCGGTATCGAAAAGCTTCGTGCAAACGTAGATTCATTGATTGTTATCAATAACAACAAGTTGCGTGAAGTCTACGGAAACCTCGGTTTCAAAGCTGGTTTTTCTAAGGCAGACGAGGTCTTATCGACCGCCGCAAGAGGTATTGCAGAAGTAATTACGCATCACTACACGCAGAACATTGACCTTCGGGATGCAAAAACGGTGTTGTCAAATAGCGGTACCGCTATTATGGGCTCCGCCACGGCAACCGGCTCCATGCGAGCCAGTGAGGCGATTACCAAAGCCTTGGATTCTCCGCTCTTGAACGATAATAAAATAAGCGGGGCCAAGAATGTTTTATTGCTGATCGTTTCCGGCGGACAGGAAATCACTATCGACGAGATCGGAGAGATCAACGACTACATTCAGGTAGAAGCAGGCCATGGCGCCAATATTATCATGGGTGTCGGAGAAGATGAAGATCTAGGCGAAGCTATTGCCGTAACCATTATCGCTACGGGTTTTGACGTCGACCAACAGAACGAAATCGTAAATACCGAGGCAAAAAAGATAATCCATACCCTTGAAGACGAGCAAAAGGCCCATCGCGACCTTACGGAAAGAAGGAATATCGTACATACCTTGGCGGAACCGGAGGCTGCAAAGCCCAAGGTCATCAAACATACCTTAATCGATGAGGTCGAAGAACCCGGTATGGATTTAATACCCACTTCCAACTACATCAAGAACTTCAATGTGTTTTACGAAGAGATTGTCGAAGAAGTCGCCCACATAAGCGATAGCGATGATGATTTCGTGATTATAGATTCTAAAGATGCTCTCCACGACATGGTAGTGGTCGATCCAGTGACCGTGGCATACGAGCGATTGAAAGAAGAGCAGATGGCTATGAGTTTTGATATGCCCTTGGCAGAGACCCAAGAAGAGGAGGAAAAAGAGGAACAGGATAACGTGATTACCTTTAGCCTGGACGATGATGTAAAGGACATCGAAGTGAAAAATCCCGTAGAAGTAATCACAGTGCTCGAATACAATAAAAAAGGCGAGACCCGTTACAGTCTAGACGATTATATGGATTTAGAAAATAGACTGACCAGTGCAAAATCGATAACTTCCCAAAATAAACCGGAAGTAGTCGAGGAAGAGATGCAGATCGAAAGAAAACCGATCGTCGAAGCTAAAGTGCCAGAAAAGAAACCGATGCCCGAAACTAACCCGCCAAAAGAGGAATCGTTTGGTGCTGTTGATCCGATGGACAGCCCTATCGATGCCTTGTTGAAAGAGCGGGCCGACGAGCGACGTAGAAAATTGAAAGATTTCAATTATAAGTTCCAAAATAGCGTAAGCAGTATCGATGAAATCGAAAAGGAGCCTGCCTACAAGCGACAAGGTATTGATTTGAGTAACAGCCCAAGGCAAGACAGCAAGGTATCGCGCACCACGCTCGGCGAAGATAGCAACGATGAGATACAGTTGCGTTCGAACAATTCATTTTTACATGATAATGTAGATTAACGTTTTTAACCCTAACACTTTACTAGCTCAAACCCAAACCCGGAAAAATCTAATTTTTTCGGGTTTTTTGCATCCTATATCTTGGGATATTTTCTATATTCGCAGTCCGAAAATTAGTAAAACAATGAGCTTACAGCAACAAGTGATGGAACAGATGAAGACCGCCATGAAGGCCAAGGACAAAGTTGCCTTGGAGTCCTTGCGAGCCATTAAGTCCGCTTTGCTGTTGGCGCAGACCGAGACCGGTTCCGCTGCTGAAATGACCGAAGAAGACGAGGTGAAACTCGTTCAGAAACTGGTAAAGCAGCGTAAGGACAGTGCAGCCATTTTTAAGGAGCAGGGTAGGGACGATCTTGCTGAGCCGGAATTGGCGCAAGTAGCGGTTATCGAACAATTCTTGCCCGCACAGCTTTCTAAGGAAGATATCGAAAAAGTAGTCGTGCAGACCATCGAATCAACGGGTGCGTCGGGCATGCAAGATATGGGTAAGGTCATGGGGATGGTCTCCAAAAAATTGGCCGGGCAGGCCGATGGGAAGACGATTTCGACTATTGTGAAGAAGAAATTATCATAAAGGTATCGGTTTGCAGTAGCAGTGGTGCATGACACGTATAAACGGAGAACCGCCGAGACCACAAACTGCGAACAAAATAAACGGCCGCGTGGCGCAACTGAATAGCGCATCAGATTTCGGCTCTGAGGGTTGGGGGTTTGAATCCCTCCGCGGTCACAAAAGGTCTTGCAAATGCAAGGCCTTTTTTATGATATTTATTTATCGTTCAATGCCAGCACCGGTACCTTTTCATAATACCCCAATTTACCCAAAGTAGGCTCGCTAAAACCTAATTGTTCCCAAAACGATGGTTTTTTGTCTATATAGCTGATTATGTTGCTGTGGCGTATCTCTACGAAACAATTCAACGCATCGGACATTTTCACATTATGCAGCATGTTAAAACTATGATTTACATCCTTAAAGTATTTTTTTAAACGCTTTTTGTTAGTTTCTTGTTTTTGAGTGAATTTGCCTTTATCCGCTAAGCTAAGTATCTGCACACTGGCTTCCATTCTTTTGGCGATTTCAGCTAAATATTTAATTTCGGAAGTTCTGAAATCGGTTTTAAAATTTGTCGCCAAAACTATTTCTTCGGGTCGATTGAAACTTACATTTCTTGGCACTACTAGAACGGGACACTTTCTTACGCTCCCAATAACGGCTAGCGTATTTTTGCCATATTTACGCGCCCGTTCATTTTTCATACCCTTGGCACCCATGATTATCATATCGATCTGCATCTTTTCCACCACATCTTTGACTGCATCAACAAATGGCGTCGAACGTGATAACACATGCATCCGATGGTTTGTATTTTCTTCGGAAAAGGTCAAACGTTGCAATATATCGCCCAGCCCTTCCTTTGAACGGTTTTCGTAGAGTTTGTTGAACGCCTCGTCGGGATCTAAAAAGGCTATACTGTCTATACCGGAAGTATCTTTAACATAAGTATTCAGAATGTAAAAATCGCATTCTTGATCGGCATGTAATTTTAGGGCGTACACTAGGGCATCCCAGGAGTTTTTTGAAAAATCGGTTGTCAACAATAGCTTCTTTCCCATTATGGTGAATTTGTGATGTATAAGTGTATTCTTCTGCTATTCGCTGTTTCTCATGTATTCTTACCTCTCGACAAATTGGAGAATCTTTGACAGAACGTCCGATTTAATACGTCTATATTTTTTTAGATGGTCGATATAGACGTTCCGGTTTTGTTCGTGTTTGTGCAGATAGAAGGCATCACAATCGGTGGTATCACATTCGATAGCGTTTCGCATGCTTGCTTCATATCTATATAATATCCCTAATTTCAGTTGGTTTTCACGTCGTAGGTCATGTAACTGAAGATACAGTGGCCTATTGTTTAACACTCGGTCTTCGATACCCAACAGATATTCAAGCTCCTGAATGATATATTCCAGATCATCCGTCCAGTTATTGACTTCAGCCCTATCTTTTTTCACCATAATCTTACTGTCGGGCTCATGACTATAAAATATTTTTTTCTCGCTCATACTATCATATTTGCCTTGATGTACTTGTTCTCTTGCTCCACTTTTTCAATGATCAGCTGCTGTTCGCCCGAAGGGAATTCCCAAGTTACCGAATCTCCCTCTGCATATCCAATCACTGCTGCACCCATCGGAGTAAGAATGGATATCTTATCATTTTTCATATCGCTGTCCGTCGGCAAGACCAACGTGAATGTTTTGTGCCATCCTTTTTTCGAAACGATGGTAACCATGGTATTGAAACGAATGACATCTTTCGGCATATCGGCCTCGTCGCATATCTGTGCCGAGTCCAGTTCTCCTAATAATTTTCTTACCGATTTACGCAAGGTTTCGTCTTGGTAGTATCCCGAGAGATTCATATACCGTTTTAAGAGCACATACTCTTTTTTTTCTATAATCAGATTTTTGTATTTCATTTTATTATTTATTTATGGAAAAATTCCCCGTTGTACATACGTTTTCTCTAGACGTTCAATGGCTATGATAAAGGCCGCAGTGCGCATATCTACTTTCCTATCCTCGGATATTTCGGATACTTTGGAAAATGATTCCCTTAGTTTTTTCTCCAATTTTTCCATAACCTCTTCCAATTGCCATATTTCGCCGTTGCGATTCTGTAGCCATTCATAATAGCTGCCGATTACTCCGCCAGAATTACAAAGGATATCGGGAATGATATCAATTCCTTTTTTTAATAGGATTTCTTCGGCTTCCACGTCGGTAGGCCCGTTGGCGCCTTCGGCGATCAGATAGGCTTTAATATGCTGTGCATTTTCTGCCGTTATCTGGTTGCCCAGCGCCGCGGGAATTATGATATCGCAGTCTAATCCGAAAAAATCGGTATTGTCGATTGCGTGGGAATCGCTAAAACCAAGAATGCTTCCTTTATTTGCTTGGGAAAACTCGAAAAGTTTTTCTACCGATATTCCGCTTTCGTTTGTAATACTTCCGTAAGCATCTTGTACTGCTATCAAAACGGCACCTTCCTTTTCTAGAAAATGTGCGGCCCAATAACCCACATTACCAAAGCCCTGAACAATAAATTTCTTATCCTTCAAATCGACTTTTTTGCTTTCCGTCCAGAATTTTATGGTCAGGAAAACGCCATAGCCCGTTGCCCTGTCCCGGCCTTCTGAACCTCCTGCTCCGATGGGTTTTCCAGTAACCACATGCATGTTCGTCGAACGCTCGGCCGGTGATTTTGTTGACATGTAGGTGTCCAATATCCAGGCCATCGTCTGTGCATTGGTATTGACATCGGGTGCGGGAATGTCCAGTTCGGGACCTATATTATCGCCCAAGGCATAGGTGAACCGTCTGGTAATCCGTTCCAACTCTGAATTTGAGTATTTGGTGGGATCTAGTTGAATTCCCCCCTTGGCACCACCATAGGGAAGTCCCGCTAGTGATGTTTTCCAGGTCATCCACATGGCCAATGCCCTAGCGGCGTCAATGTCTACGGTTGGGTGATACCGCAATCCTCCCTTATACGGGCCTAACGCATTATTATGTTGCACCCTATATCCGGTAAAGACCTCTACCTCGCCATTGTCCATCCGAACGGGAAAGTGGACCACAAGTTCATTGTTCGTAACCTCTAGTATCTTTCGAATGTTAGGATTAAGGCCTATAATATCCGCAGCATTGTCAAACTGGCGCATGACATTGTCTAGCATACCCTGTTTATGTTGTTTTTTTTGTTTTGTTACTCTTGTTGTCATTATTTTTTATTTTAACAGAAGTTCTCTTTGTTTGAATTTTAGGGTTAAAACTTGTCGTTTTAGCCGAGTCTATTGATAATGGTATGTAATCCTTATCAGATGGTGAACGTATGCGCTGCATGGGTTTGTACTGCTCTATCTTTTTCGCGGCTTTGTAGCTGGCGATGCCACATCCTTCGAAGATGAACTTGGTATTGCGAAATCGATCTATTTGTACTTTTTTTCCAGAGTATCGATTTCAAAAAAATCTCCGATCTGTAAATTGATCAGACTTGGTTCGTCCCGTTAGATACAAAAAGCATGCCTTTGAAAGAATGGAATTGGATATACACATAAGTAATTGATAATCAATACGTAAATTTTATCTTTTAAAAAGTGGTATTTCTGAATCGGGGAATTATTCCTCGAGTGAGGAATGATTCCCCGATTCATCAGCTCAATTTATTGCGTAAAGTCTTACGGTCTATTTGAAGAATTTCGGCCGCTTTGGTCTTATTGCCTTTGGTGTGGATTAGTATGCGACGTACATATTCTTTTTCCATTTCCCCCAAGGGTAGAAAATCTGCCTCGGGAAACTCAATTTGAAATTTTAGAAAATCGGGAAGGTCTTTCACATCGATAAGACCATCGGACATGATGACGGTACGCTGGATTATATTCTCGAGCTCCCTGATATTTCCCGGCCATTGATAGCGTTTTAAGATTCCTAGGGCTTCGTCGGAAATCCGAAAGAGCCGGTCTTTATATTCTTCCCCGTATTTGCGTAAAAACTTTTTCACCAATAGCGGAATATCGGATTTTCGTTCCCGCAAAGGCGGCACATTGATTTCAACGACCGTTAAACGATAATAAAGATCTTCCCTGAAGGTTTTGTTCTTAATGTTTTCCAATAAATCAGCATTGGTGGCGGCTATAATGCGAATATCTACCTTCTCCACTTTTTGCGAACCGACCTTCGTTATTTCTTTTTCTTGCAATGCGCGAAGTAACTTGGTCTGGACAGTAAGGGAAGCCGTGCCGATTTCATCTAAAAATAAAGTACCGCCTTCAGCGGCCTGAAAGAAACCGCTCCGATTTTCATTGGCCCCTGTAAAGGCCCCCTTTTTGTAGCCAAAAAGTTCGGTTTCTTGTAAATTTTCGGGTATTGCACCACAATTGACCGCTATAAAGGGCGCACGAGAAAACTTACCGGAATAATGAATGGCGCGTGCTACCAATTCTTTACCAGTACCACTTTCCCCTTTTACGATGACGGTGGCCTTGTTGTTCTTTACCCGGTCTATACTATTGATTACTGAGCCGAACGCCTCCGACGCCCCGACCATGTCAGCGTAATCATTGGTTTGTATGTTTTGGGAAACAGGTTTCTGTTTTTGATCTTGAGCAGCATTTGCGAACGTTTTTTCTACAATTTGTTTCAGTTCAGTTTTTGTGAACGGTTTACTCAGATAATCTATAGCCCCTGATTTGATAACTTCAAATGCTCCGTTCACTGAGGGATATCCGGTGACGACCAATTTAGGTATTTCAGGATAGTGCTCGCTCACAAATTGTAGGAGTTGTAGACCGTTCACATCGGGCATCCGAATGTCCGTAATCAATAAATCGATATCGGTGTCCTTAAGAATGAACAGGGCCTCCTTTACGGAAATGGCCTTAAAAGTATGATAGTCCATAGACTGTAAGTGCCTTTGTAGCAGTTCTAGAATATGGATATCATCGTCTACGATAAGAATATTTTCTTTGCGCAATGCCATGCCTACAATTTAGGAAAGTCGACGGTAAATATAGTACCTTTTGGTAAGTTCGGTCCGTGTGAAATAGCGCCTTTGTGACTGCTGATGATTCCATGAACTACGCTAAGCCCTAAACCGGAACCTTCGCCGACCGGTCTGGTCGTAAAGAAAGGTTCAAAAACCTTATCCCCAATTTTGGGAGCAATCCCGGTTCCCTCGTCCGAAATTCGGATTTGTGCCATTTTGCCAAGTCCATCAATACTAATATCAATGCTTCCGGCTTCCGGCGAAAAGTAGATGGCATTCATGATAAGGTTGAAAAGCACTTGGGTCAACTGTACGGTATCGGCGCGCAGTTTTATAGTTGTATCGCTAAAAGCCTTGGTCAGTTTGATATTTTTGGATTGTAGGGAAGGCCCCAGCAGTTTCAATACATTTTCTGCAACGGGAATTAAAGATACCGACTTCATTTGCTGCGGCATTTCACAAGCAAAGAACATCAATTTTTTGACCACCTCACGACTGAAAATGGCATTGTCCACAATCTTCTCTAAGTCACGAATGCCGTTGGGATCGCTCATCCTCTCCTTCAATAGTTCCGTAAAGCCCAGAATATTCGCAAGTGGCGTGTTGAGTTCATGGGCGATGCCCGCCGTAATTTCCCCTAAGATATGAAGACGGTCCGCGCGCTCTACTTGTCTTTTAATGGCTGCTTCACTATCATGTACTTGTTTCCTTTCCAACAAGTTGCCTACCGCCAAGGCAACATTTTCAAGCAATTTTTTCTCTTCCTCCAAAAAATCGGATGGCCGATACTTATCCTTTGGATAGCCTACTTGAATACATCCGTCAGATTTGTTGAAGACCCGTATATTTGATTTGATAAGAAATAAATCTTGATTAAATCCATTTGTTTCAATATGAAAATCCCCGTTTTGTAAAAATACTTCGGTATCATCATCGAATTGCCACGCTCTTTTTAGACAATAAATAATAGCTTCGAGCGAAGTTTGCAATTGATCATAGTCGGAGTTCACGATGATGGAGGTAACCTCGTAGAGACAGGTAAGTTCTTTGATGCGCTCTTTTAGTTTTGCTTCTGTGCCGACCATATAGATTTAATTTTTTCTGGCCTTACCAATTAGAGGTATCCAGACGGGGTAAACGCAACCTATTTTAGGGAAATTACCATACCTTAAAACGGTTATAACGTGGCTGGCTTTTATCCTTCCTCCATAAGCGAAGCTCCTTTTTGTTCCTGTTCCTTGAGGTCTTCCACGAGTTCCAGGGCTTCTGATACCACATCGCTACATAAAATAATCAACGCCCCCTCAGGCACATTTTTCATTGCGTAGAAGATGGCTTCCTTTTCCGATGTGATGATCGTAGTTTTTATGTCGGGATTTTTGGAAGTGATACCGTCTTTCAACATCTTGATCAATTCTTCTTCCGACTTTCCCCGCAAATGTTTGTCTTGTCGTATGATGATTTCATCGAACATTTCGGCGGCGATACTGCCAATCAGGTTGTTATCTTCTACACGTCTATCCCCGATACCTGCAACGATACCCAGCTTGTGGGTAGCCTCGATCTGATTGGTAAATTTTTGAAGAGCCCGCATTCCGGAGGGATTATGGGCATAATCGAGCAGAATTTGGAATTTCTCGAACTTAAAGAGATTAAGGCGTCCGGGGGTCTGGGATGCGGATGGTATAAAGGTTTCCAATCCCGCCTTCATGTCTTCAATGGTAATGTTTTTAACATTGCAGGCGATGATGGCCGGCAAGATGTTCTGAATCATGAACTTGGCCTTTCCGCTATAAGTAAGCGGAATATTTTCTGCCTTCATAATCCGCATTTTCCAAGCACCGCGACATAGGGTAACATAACCGTTCTCATAGACAGCGGTAATGCCCCCCTTTCTTTGGAGGGCCTTGATTCTAGGATTATCCTCGTCCATAGAGAAAAGCGCGACGTTACATTCCAAACCCTTGCGCATATCGTAGACCAAATCGTCATCTGCGTTTAAAATGGCATAGCCATCGGGCAGCACTGTTTCAGGAATGACGGCCTTTACTTGAGCCAATTGCTCTATCGTATGAATGCCTTTTAAACCCAAATGATCGGCGGCTACATTGGTGACGATGCCGACATCGCATTTGGAAAAGGCGAGCCCGGCCCGTAAAAGCCCCCCTCTTGCACATTCCAATACCGCAAAGTTTACGGTCGGGTCGCGCAATACGAATTCCGTACTTTGGGGGCCGGTACAATCCCCTTTCATAAGCAACCTGTTTTTGATGTAGACCCCATCGCTGGTGGTATAGCCAACGCGATACCCTGACATTTTCGCCATATGCGCCATCAATCGGGTGGTGGTCGTCTTGCCATTGGTACCGGTAATGGCCACTATGGGAATGCGTCCCTTGTCCATTTGATGTGGAAAAAGTTTGTCCACTACGGGGGCAGCCACATTTCTGGGTAGCCCTTTGGTAGGGGCCAAGTGCATTCGAAAACCGGGGCCGGCATTTACTTCGAGTACGGCACCACCGGTATCCGATAGCGGTTTGCTGATATCTGTGGTCATGATGTCGATACCGGCGATATCGAGGTCGATAATTTTCGAGATGCGTTCGGCCATGGCAACATTGGCAGGGTGTACGATATGAGTAACATCTTCCGCCGTACCGCCTGTGCTAAGATTGGCAGTATCCTTTAATACCAATTTTTCGCCTTCCGGAAGTACGGAATCCAAGGTATATCCGGCATCATCGATGATGGTTTTGGTCAAATCGTTGATCGTGATTATGGTCAGTTCCTTTTCATGGCCATAGCCCCGTCTAGGATCTCTATTCTTATCGGCAATCAGGTTGTCTATGGTAGATTTTCCATCGCCAATGACATGGGCGGGAGAGCGTAGGGCTGCGGCTACCAATACGTTGTTAATTACCAGCAGGCGATAGTCTTGACCGGTGATATAATTTTCTACAATAATGCGGTCCGATATTTCCTTGGCGATACGAAAGGCTTTGAGGGCATCATCGTAGGTGTTGATGTCCACTGATATACCACGGCCGTGATTGCCATCAATGGGTTTGATGACCAATGGGAAGCCGATAAAATCGCAAGCAGTCTTGAGACTGCTTTCCTTCGAAATAATATCGCCTCGGGGTACCTGTACCTCCGCCTGTTCCAGAAGATATTTGGTATCTTCCTTGTCGCAGGCCAGTTCGACCCCGATACTACTTGTCTCGCTGGTGACGGTGGCTTGTATACGTTTTTGATTCGCGCCATAGCCCAGTTGGCAAAGCGAATATTTATTCAGGCGTAACCACGGAATGCCCCTTCTCTCAGCTTCCTCCACGATTGAACCTGTACTGGGTCCCAAGCGTTCGGCTTCCCGTAATTCACGCATACGTTGCAAGTCGGCGTCCAGATCGTAATCCTTCCCTGAAATTAAGGCTTCGCAAATGGCCACTGCTGCTTTGGCCGCATAACGTCCGGCATTTTCCTCGATATACGAAAAGACAACGTGATAAACCCCTTTCTCTCCAAAACCCCGGGTACGCCCGAAACCGGTATCCATTCCCGCCATGGTCTGTATTTCGAGGGCGACATGCTCGACCACATGTCCCATCCAAGTACCCTCTTCCACTCGCATGAAAAATCCGCCTTCACAGCCCTCGGAACAGCGGTGTTCATACATGCTTGGGAACATTTTTTTAAGCCGTGGCCCGAAACCGGAAATCTCGTTCGTCGGATACTCTTCCATCACTTCAAGATCAAGGACCATTACTATCAGTTTTTCTCTGCGAATAGACCAATAGTTGGGGCCGCGCATGGCATTTATTTCTCGTATTTTCATGTAATGATTATTAGTGCATATCTGGAATTTTATAAATATAATCCTAAATTCCACAACAATACCCGTATTTTTGCGTTCAAAACTGTAAATTTTTGATGCAAATAAAAGGTATACTGATTCCCATCGGGGGAAACGAAGATAAAGGGATAGAAACAAAGGAAAAATATCATCTTGAATTTATTGAGGAGGGTATTTTGGCCAGGGTGGCCAAGGAATGTGGGGGATGTGATAAATCGATCGCCGTAATTCCGACCGCCTCAAGCATACCCAACGAAGTTTCGGATAACTACATAAAGGCCTTCGATAGATTGGGATGCGCTAATGTCAATATCGTCGATATCCGAGAGCAAAAAGATTCCGAAAATCGGCAAAATATCGCTACCATTGAACAGGCGGATTGTGTTATGTTTTCTGGTGGCAGTCAATTTAAAATCGTCCAAAAGATCGGGGGAAGCACGCTTCACAATATTCTTTCGGAACGGTATAAAAACGAGAAAATAGTAATAGCGGGAACCAGTGCCGGTGCCATGTGCATGTCAATGGAAATGATTTCTGGGGGTAGCGGTAAAGAGGCTTTTATTAAAGGGGCCGTGCGAATGAGGCAGGGTATGGGATTTATACCTAACCTGGTCATAGACTCTCATTTCATTACACGAGGGCGTTTTGGACGATTGGCAGAAGCAATAGCAAGGTTTCCAGAGCTTCTGGGTGTCGGTCTTGCCGAGGATACCGGTTTGGTCATCAAAAACTGCAATACCTTCGAGGTAATCGGCTCGGGCATGGTCATTCTCTTTGATCCGAGCGAAATTAGGCACAATAACGAAAAGTTATTGAATAAAGGGATGCCGATGTCGATTTCAAACCTCAAGACCCATATTCTGGCCAATGGTGACCGCTTCAATATTCAAGAGCGGAACCTAAAAGTTGTGCCTTCCGATAAAGCTTTTATGGTGGACTAAAAATTTTTCACTCCCCATAAATTGAAATCTTTTTTTCCCCTAATGATGTTTTACTCCCCCGATACATTCCCTCTGTATTGAAAGGCATAGCGATGTTGCCGTTACTATCGACCGCGATCAGTCCGCCATCACCGCCGATGTACAACAGACGTTTGTTGATTACTTCTGAAGCTGCTTCGCTCAGCGAAAGGCCTTTGTATTCCATAAGGCAAGATACATCATAGGCTACCACTCCCTTTATAAAAAATTCACCGCTACCGGTACAGCTCACGGCACAAGTTTTGTTATTTGCATAGTTGCCGACGCCAATCATGGGACTGTCACCTACACGCCCAAAGCGCTTATTGGTCATACCTCCCGTCGAGGTAGCAGCGGCAAGATTGCCCTGTTGATCGCAGGCCACGGCGCCAACGGTGCCGAATTTGGATTCTTTTTTGCCGGAATGGTCCAATTGAAAACTGTCGGTGCCCTTGATGTCCTGCCACTGTTGATAACGAAATTCATCATAGAAATAGGAAGCATCCTCTAAGTTGTAATTCAGGCTTTGGGCAAACTGCATCGCGCCTTCTGCCGCCAAAAAGATATGCTCGCTTTTTTCCATGACGTCGCGGGCTAGCCTAATGGGATTTTTAATACCATGAATTAGTGAAACTGCTCCGGCATCCAAAGTTTTTCCGTTCATGATGGCGGCATCCATTTCGTGGTTTCCATCGGCGGTAAAAACGCTGCCCTTGCCCGCGTTGAAGAGTGGGGAATCTTCGAGTACTTCAACGGCCCGCTCCACGGCGTCTACTGACGATGCTCCCTCTTTTAAAAGGGCATAGCCTTCGTCAAGGGCAAATTCCAGAACTTTTTTATAGGCGATTTCTTTTTCAGTGGTCATTTGGCCTTTCACCAAGGTACCCGCCCCGCCATGTATTGCCAAGGAAAAAAGTTGATTCATCTTTAGAGGATTTATTTTTTGTTTTGACTTAGGTCTTAACACATACGCATAACGGTGCTTTACGATAGGCTTGAAGTATCGGGGTTGGGCTAAAACCCGAAAAATCGATATTCTCGCAGTCTTAAAGGAATCCGAGGTGAATTGAAAAATCTGGACTCAATTGTCCCTATCTTTAGACTGTTTGTTGAGATTATCCTAGTCAGCGCTTAAGCCGATTCGTATTTCTCTGTCAGTCGTTATGCCTCCACGATCTTGGAATTTTCGTGAAGTATGGCGTTCATGATAATCTTCGCATGAATCCTCGAATTCTCGATAAACCATTTGTGGGTTTCCATGCCCCCGCAGATAACGCCGGCCAGATAGAGTCCGTCAACATTGGTTTCCATGGTTTCGGGATTGTATTGCGGTAGTTTTTTCTCATCGTCGGAGAGTTCGATACCCAGTTTTTTGAGGAAAGCAAAATTCGGCTTGTACCCAGTAAGCGCCAGCACAAAATCATTTTCGAGGGTAACCGGTCCTTCAGGCGTATCAATAAGGATTTCCGTTTCCCTGATTTCTTGTATGGTGGTGTTATAGTAGGCTTTGATGCTGCCTTCTTCGATTCGGTTTATGATATCGGGCCGCACCCAATATTTTACCCGCTGCCCCACCTCAGATCCGCGGATAATCAGGGAAACTTCCGCTCCTTTCCGCCAACATTCCAGGGCCGCGTCGATCGCGGAATTGCTGGCGCCCACAACGACCAGTTTTTGGTTGGCGTAAAAGTGGGGGTCGTCGTAATAGTGTGAAGTTTTTGGAAGATTCTCCCCGGGTACGTTCATTCTGTTCGGCAAATCGTAGAAGCCCGTGGCTATTATCACATTGGAAGCCGAATAACTATTCTTATTGGAAATAACGGTAAATCGACCATCCCTTTTTTCAACGTTTTCCACCTTCTCAAAAAGCTGGATGTCCAATTGGTTCGAAGTGACAATCCTTCTATAATATTCCAAGGCCTCGTTGCGCTTCGGTTTGGCTTCGTTGCTGATAAAGGGAATTCCATCGATTTCAAGCTTTTCCGATGAAGAAAAAAATTGCATGTTTACCGGATAGTAGAAAAGGGAATTTACAATGGGCCCTTTTTCAAGGATTACGTAGCTCAGTCCCTTCGTTTTCGCCGCAAGACCACAAGCAATTCCGATGGGGCCGCCCCCTACAATAATGACATCAAACTGCTTCATTGGTCTGCACTTTCTTTAAGTTCTTTAATAGTCGCGGTCGGGTCATCGCTCTTAAAAACAAAACTGCCGGCGACCAGTACATCTGCGCCTGCCTTTACAAGGTTTTTCGCATTTTTAGAGGTAACTCCTCCATCGATTTCGATAAGAGCCTTTGATTTTTTGTTCGTAATGAGTTCCCGCAATGCCCTTACTTTTTCATAGGTATTTTCGATAAAGGACTGCCCACCGAAGCCCGGGTTTACACTCATGACTAGTACGACATCGATATCCTTTATAACATCCTCTAAAAGCAAGATATTGGTATGTGGGTTCAGGGCTACACCAGCTTTCATACCTTCTGCTTTGATAGCCTGTATGGTTCGGTGCAAATGGGTACAGGCTTCATAGTGTACGGTGAGGTTTGTGGCTCCCAGTTCTGCAAAAGTCTTGATGTAGCGGTCGGGATCTACAATCATTAAATGTACGTCCAAAGGTTTTGTGGCATATTGGGCAATCGTCTTTACTACGGGCATACCGTAGGAGATATTGGGTACGAAGAGGCCATCCATAATATCGATATGGTGCCAATCTGCCTCACTTTTATTGACCAGTTCGATATCTCGCTGTAAGTTGCCGAAATCGGCGGCGAGTAGGGAAGGGGCTATTTTTGTTTCGCTCATCGGTATACTTTAACACATCGGTTTATTATAAATAAAATACAAAGGTACGTAATTGTGGGCGTTCGAAGCGCTACGCTACATAGACAAGAACCTTAATCGGACCTGGATCGAAAAAAATGTGGATTCGGGAGCCAAAGATACGAATGGGAAGGGAGAAATGTTCGAGATTATCGATGCGCTCAAGGCGCAATCGCCTAAAAGATATTTCTTGGATTGCCATAGCACTTCCTCCGACAGCCTGCCCTGCATCTCCGTGCAAGAAGTTGGTAATCAAAGGACTTTTGAAATTATTCATAGGCAAAGTCTTGAAGAATACGACCAGTTCGGGATGCAACCCGGTTATAATAATTTTCAGTCCATCAAAAAAGGGGAATTTTCGGCTATTCAAAACGGAGCGAACATCCGAAGCGTTTGGGATGCTTTTATCTTTATGCCCTTATATCAGTCTCAAGGCAATGATGGTTTTTTTGTGGTGGAGGAAGTGAATACGTTGCACTCTTTAGGATTTGCTAAAACGATTATGGCGAATAGCTTTGATTGTGACTGTGGGATAGACTTTTTCAGGGTTCATCTCATTGCTATGCTGGCCCAAGGGAGTTTCGCTACGGGTTCGTTTGTTGCCTTAACCCTTCATAAACCACAATACCAACGGCATTCGCCAAATTCAAACTGCGTATGTGTTCGCTATAAAGTGGAATCTTATACAGGTTGTCCCTATGCTTTTCAGTGATTTCTTCGGATAGCCCAACGGACTCCTTCCCAAAAATCAGAAAAAGATCGTCCTTATAATCAATGGACCAATGGTTCCTTTCGCCATGGCTTGAAAAATAGACCTTGGTTTTATCCGAATGCTGGGAGAAAAATGCATCACTATTTTCATAAATGGATATTGACAAGTACTGCCAATAATCAAGTCCTGCACGTTTTAGGCGCTTATCGATCAATTCGAATCCAAAGGGTTTTACAAGATGTAGATGTGAACCGGTTGCCAAAGCCAAACGGCCGATGTTTCCCGTATTATTAGGTATTTCAGGTTCAATAAGCACAATGTTGAACGCCATTATTTTTTGATGGATTTTAAATAGAGGTGTTCGACTTTTTCCCTAGCCCAAGGTGTGCGCCTTAAAAATTTTAGCGATGATTTTATAGTAGGGTTGCTTTTGAAGCAGTTGATGTCAATACGGTCGGCGAGCTGCTCCCAAGTGTATTTCTGGGTAATTTGTTCAAGAATATCCGTTAGCTTTACTCCGTGTAGTGGGTTGTTGGGCTGGTTTGATGCCTTGTTTTTCATAATCAAAACAAAAATACGTAAGCAGTTGTCATTCTAGTAAAAATTGCCGATTAAACTTTGTCAAAGTTGTAAAGAAGGGCTGCCACCGAAACGAAAAAACTCCGGTAATCAGCCGGAGTTTATTCATCAATCAAAAAACGAACAGTCATGATAAACTGTTGTTACTTTAAAATTACAACTTATATGCCAATTTTCCAATTTAAGGATTATTTAACGCACAATTTTTTTGGCTCGATACGGCATTTATTTAACCTAAATAGGTTTTTAATATCTTGCTTCTAGAGGTATGCTTCAATCGTCGTATCGCTTTTTCCTTAATCTGGCGAACGCGTTCCCGGGTAAGGTCAAAGGTTTCGCCGATTTCTTCCAAGGTCATCGAATGTTGTCCGGCGAGACCGAAATACAAACGGATGACATCGGCTTCCCTTGGGGTCAAAGTCTCCAAAGAGCGTTCGATCTCTACCCGAAGCGATTCCTGCAAAAGTTCCTTATCGGGGTTGGGCGATTCCCCGCTACGAAGTACATCATACAGGTTGGAATCCTCACCGTCGATCAAAGGTGCATCCATAGATACATGGCGACCGGAGTTTTTCAGGGATTGTTTTACGTCTTCGACGGTCATATCCAATTCCTTGGCAATTTCTTCGGCACTGGGCATACGTTCGTGAGCCTGCTCCAAGAAAGCAAAAGTCTTATTGATCTTGTTGATGGAACCGATTTTGTTCAAGGGCAAACGTACGATACGTGATTGCTCGGCCAAAGCCTGCAAAATCGATTGACGGATCCACCAAACGGCGTAGGATATAAATTTAAATCCACGGGTTTCGTCAAAGCGCTGTGCGGCTTTGATCAGGCCGAGGTTGCCCTCGTTGATCAAATCGGGTAATGTAAGGCCTTGGTTCTGATATTGTTTGGCGACCGATACTACGAAACGAAGGTTGGCCTTGGTCAATTTTTCAAGTGCGATCTGGTCGCCTTTCTTGATTCGTTGTGCCAATTCTACTTCTTCATCGGCAGTAATCAAATCGACTTTCCCGATTTCCTGCAAATACTTGTCCAATGATGCGGTCTCCCTGTTGGTGACCTGTTTGGTAATCTTTAACTGTCTCATCGCTAAATTTCCTTTTCTAGTTAAGCTTCAAAGAGCCCGTATATAGTTGGGTAAAAACCGGTTCTTCGCATAAGCTGCATATACTTATACGTAAAAAAGCGTGAAATGTTACAATTGGGGTGAAAAAAGTGGATTTTTTCGGTGAATTCCATTAAAAAGCCCCGTTCATCGAGTTGAACGGGGCTTTTTTTATTTTGGTCTAGCGTCTAGCGTCTAGCGTCTAGCGTTTAATCGCGTCGCGGCTTGCGATCACGACTATCCCTTCCACCGCCACGGCGGTCGTCACGGCCACGGTCGTTGCTGCGAGGTGGTCGTTCAGAGTAGCCTTCCGGTTTGTCCATAAGTACCTTGCGCGATACCCTGTCTTTTCGGGTTCGTTTATCGATACCCATATATTTCACATCGAACACATCACCCATACTTAACACATCGGATACATTCTCGGTGCGTTCCCAAGCAATCTCGGATACGTGCAGTAAAATCTCGTTACCAGGAGCATCTTGATATTCGACTACGGCACCAAAATCGAGCATTTTAATTACCTTCACCTCGTAAACGCTACCTTCTTTGGGTTTGAACATCAAAGACTCGATCTTCGCCAATACGGCATCGATTCCATTTTGGTCCGTTCCTAATATTTCTACGATACCTTCCTCGGTTACGGGATCTTCGTTGATAACGATAGTGGTTTTGGTTTCTTTCTGCAATTCCTGAATCACTTTTCCACCAGGACCAATCAAGGCGCCGATAAATTCGTTCGGAATTACCGTAGTTACCATTTTTGGTGCATGTGGTTTCACATCGGTATTTGGCGCGGAAATAGTATCCGTCAGTTTTTCTAGGATATGCAGACGACCGGCTTGAGCTTGCTTGAGGGCTTTGACCAAGATTTCATAGGACAGTCCTTTTACCTTGATGTCCATTTGGCAAGCAGTGATACCATCAGCGGTACCGGTCACTTTGAAGTCCATATCGCCTAGGTGATCCTCGTCTCCAAGGATGTCGGACAACACGGCGTATTTGCCGGAATCGCCATCGGAAATCAATCCCATAGCGATACCTGAAACCGGTTTCTTTAATTGTACCCCAGCATCCATCAAAGCCATAGTACCTGAACAAACAGTGGCCATCGATGAAGATCCGTTGCTTTCCAATACTTCGGAAACTACACGAACGGTGTAGGGGCAATCTGCTGGAATCATGCCTTTCAAGGCGCGTTGTGCCAGGTTACCGTGACCTACTTCCCTTCGCGAAGTACCGCGGATGGGCCGTGCCTCACCGGTACAGAACGGTGGGAAGTTATAATGTAAATAGAAAGTTTCCTCACCTTCGTAGGAAGGCATGTCAATTTTGTTCGCTTCTCGGGATGTACCTAGAGTAACGGTAGCCAAAGCTTGCGTTTCCCCTCTTGTGAAAATGGCGGATCCGTGTGTAGATGGCAGATAATCGATCTCGCACCAGATGGGGCGGATCTCGTCAGTTTTTCTACCGTCTAAACGTAAACCTTCGTTAAGGGTTAAGTCCCGAACCGCTGCTTTTTCTGCTTTGCGATAATATTCGGAAATCAAATCTCCTTTTTCCGCTAATTCTTCTTCGGAATAGCCAGCCTTTATCTCATCTTTGATTTCTGAAAAAGCTGCACTGCGTTCGTGCTTTGCAGAACCGGCCTTGGCCACTGCATACACTTTGTCATACGCTAGCTCATGAATCTTTTTCTCCAAATCGGTATCTTCGGATGCTTGTTCCCACTCACGTACTTCCTTTCTTCCGAAGGCGTCGGCCAGTTTCATTTGGGCATCGATCTGTTTTTTGATGGCTTCATGTGCAAATTTGATGGCCTCGACCATGTCCTCTTCGGAAATCTCGTCCATTTCACCTTCTACCATCATCACAGAATCCGCTGAGGCACCGATAATCATATCAATATCGCTTTCCTCCAATTGCGCACGGCTTGGATTGATAATGAATTCACCATCGACACGGCCGACACGGGCTTCTGAAATGGCACATTCAAACGGAAAATCCGATAGTTGAATGGCTGCAGAAGCTGCCAATCCGGCCATGGCATCCGGCATGACATCATCGTCGTGGGACATCAATTGAATCATCACCTGGGTTTCGGCGCTATAATTTTTTGGAAAAAGCGGACGCAGAACTCGGTCTACCAGTCGCATGGTCAATACTTCGCCGTCGCTGGGCCGGGCTTCCCTTTTAAAGAACCCACCGGGATAACGGCCAGAAGCCGCAAATTTTTCACGGTAATCTACCGTTAAAGGCAGAAAAGGCAAATCTTTTTGTTCGTAGTTGGATACAACCGTACACAACAGCATACATTTACCGGATTGCACGACAACGGACCCGTGGGCCTGCTTCGCCAATTTGCCGGTCTCGATAGAAATTTCCCTACCGTCGCCAAGGTCGATGACCTCTCTAAATACTTTTGGAATCATATATGTAATTTTTTTTCGCGATTAAAAAAACGTAAGGGCCGAAAATTTTCAGCCCTTACGTTTCGATGGGCAAAGAATAGGCTGCCCTTATTTTCTGATGTTTAGTTCTTTGATTAGTTCACGATAGCGAACCACATCCTTTTTCTTCAAATAATCGAGAAGACTACGTCTTTTACCAACCAAACGCACCAATGAGCGTTCTGTGTTATAATCTTTGCGATTATTTTTCAAATGCCCCGTAAGGTGGTTGATTCGGTGGGTGAAAAGAGCCACTTGCCCTTCGGTAGAACCGGTGTTCTCCGCTTTTCCGCCATGCTTTTTAAAGATGTCGGCCTTTACTTCTTTGGTTAAATACATGCCAATATTGTTTTAAATGATTTTTATGTATGTGATTTTCTCTAAATCAGGGCGCAAATATAAGGTTATTTTGCGGAGTTATACACCACCTGCGTTCATTTAATTCAAAATGCACACCCGTCGGGCAGGGGAGCCGCCTTCTCCAAATCCTTTGCGAACTCCACATCCAGTTCCGTGGCCTGAAAACCATTTTCGACACTGCCCTTCTGCGCTTTTTTGGCATATCCGGAATTGTTCATGTGCATACGAACATAGACTTCTTTATTTTCGGCGATCACTATATTTTCCCCAGATCGCATAAACGGTTGTTCTTTGACGTGGCTGTGATCCAGAATTCTTCGATGAACCAGATGACCCTCCAAATCAACGACTTCCCACCAATCGGCGTATTGATCGCATCCGGTATCGGGACTTTCAATAGTAACATCAAAGGTATACGCTTTCGCATTGCCAGAAACTTCGATTTTTGTTACTTGAGTAACTCCTTGTGCTAAAATTGAATCGTTTTCAGCCAGCATCTTTTCCTTATCTGTAGAACAATTACAGAACCAAAGTAAAATTAGTAGTAGGGGGACGTGTTTCATGAATAGATAGTAGACTGCCTGGCGGGCGTTCAGGTTGGAGACCTCTAAGCCCTAACCGGATTGTTTTCGATCAAATCAATATATAGGTTGATTTTCTTTTTTAGATTCTTTCGGTGGACGATAAAATCCAAAAAGCCGTGTTCGAGAACGAATTCAGCGGTTTGGAAACCGTCGGGAAGCTCTTTTCCCGTTGCTTCCTTTACAACCCGTGGCCCTGCAAACCCAATAAGGGCACCGGGTTCAGAAATGTTGATATCGCCCAACATGGCGTAGGAAGCGGTAGTGCCCCCAGTCGTGGGATCGGTGCAAACCGAAATATAAGGTACTTTGGCTTCTGCCAATTGTGCCAGCTTGGCGGAGGTCTTGGCCAATTGCATCAACGAGAGCGCCGCCTCCATCATACGGGCTCCACCGGATTTCGATATCATGACAAAGGGAATCTTTTTCTTGATGGAATGGTCGATGGCCCGGGCGATTTTTTCACCCACTACGCTGCCCATGGATCCGGCGATAAAACTAAAATCCATACAAGCGACGACCATATCCTTTCCCAAAGATTTACCCACGGCCGTGCGAACGGCATCCTTAAGTCCCGTTTTTTTCTGGGCGGCCTTTAAGCGATCGGAGTACTTTTTGGTATCCTCGAACTTTAAAGGGTCTTTTGAAGTCAGTTTCGCGTCCAGTTCCTTGAACTTGTTGTCGTCGAAAAGGATTTCAAAATAGTGTTTGCTGCCAATCTGTACGTGATAGTCGTCTTCGGGACTGACATAATAATTCTTGGCCAGTACTTCGGACTCTACAATCTTTCCAGTAGGCGATTTGTACCACAGTCCTTTCGGGGTGTCCTTCTTTTCTTCCGTAGCCGTCTGGATACCCTTTTCCTTTCTTTTGAACCAAGCCGTCATGTTTTCCATATTTGGGTTAGTGGGGTATTTAGAAGTGAACCGGTTTGAGGCAGTTCCATTGCATTTATTTATAACGTATTTACATTGTTAAGGTCTTCAAAGGCTTTTTTCAAGCGTTCGATAAAGGTCTTTTCGCCTTCGCGAAGCCATACTCTGGGGTCGTAGAATTTTTTATTTGGCTCGTCCGGGCCGTTTGGATTTCCAATCTGAGTTTGAAGATAGTCTTTTTTATCTTGAACATAATCCCTTACTCCCGCAAGAAAAGCGTATTGCAGATCGGTATCGATATTCATTTTAATTACCCCGTAGCTGATACCCTCGCGTATTTCTTCGACGGTAGAACCGGAGCCACCGTGGAACACAAAATCGATATGGTTGTGCCCGACGCCATATTTCTCAGTGATGTAATCCTGGGAATTTTTCAGGATTTTTGGGGTCAATTTTACATTGCCCGGTTTGTATACCCCATGCACGTTTCCGAAAGCGGCAGCAATGGTAAAACGCGGACTTACTTTTGAAAGTTCTTCGTAAGCATAGGCCACTTCTTCGGGCTGCGTATAGAGCTTTGAATCGTCGACATCGCTGTTGTCGACACCGTCTTCTTCGCCACCTGTAATGCCCAATTCGATTTCGAGCGTCATGTTCATTTTGGCCATTCGCTTCAAATAACCTTTGCAGATTTCAATATTTTCTTCGAGTGGTTCTTCCGAAAGGTCGATCATGTGCGAACTAAACAGTGATTTACCGGTTTGCTCGAAATGTTTTTCACTGGCATCGAGCATCCCGTCGATCCAAGGCAATAACTTTTTAGCACAATGGTCGGTGTGCAGAATAACCGTGGCGCCGTAGGCCTCTGCCAATTGGTGTACGTGCTTGGCACCTGCCACCGCTCCAAGAACGGCCGCTTTTTGTCCCTCGTTCGACAGGCCCTTGCCTGCATTGAACTGCGCGCCCCCGTTCGAAAACTGTACCATTACCGGAGCGTTCAGGCTAGCAGCGGTTTCCAAAACACCGTTGATGGTATCCGAACCTATTACGTTTACCGCCGGAAGGGCGAAACCTTTCTCTTTGGCATATTTAAAAATTGCTTGTACTTCGTCGCCGGTTGCTACGCCAGGTTTTATATTGTGGGCCATAATTTATGTTCTTAGTGTTTCTAATAGATTTGGATGCAAAAGTAATAAAATAATGTTTGAACTTTAAAAAGGATAATTAATCCCGATCTGTAGAACGGCATTCTTAAAATTATAGTCCGCGAACCAGCGTTTCGAAATTTCATTGGCGGGATTGTAGGTCTTGAAGCCTAGGTCGGCCCGCAGCACGAAAAAAGTAAAATCGTAACGGAGTCCGAATCCAGTGCCCAGCGCGATATCTTCAAGTGAATCTAATCCGGTAAAAGTAGCTTCTGGGTCTTCGACGTTGTCCAAAACGTTCCAGATATTTCCCGCATCGGCGAACAGGGCGCCCTTGAAACTGCCGAATAGGGGAAAACGGTATTCAAGGTTCAGGCTCAGTTTTAAATTGGCTTCGTTAAAATCGTTGATGGCATCGATACGTCCCGGCCCCAAGGAATAGGGTGACCAAGCTCTTATGTCGTTAGCTCCCCCGGCAAAATAACTACGAACGAACGGAATGTTGTTCGAATTGCCGTACGGCACGGCAATGCCAAAAAACGAACGAAAGGCCAACACGCTAGTACGCGATACGCTCCAATATTTCACATAGTCCAATTCGGTCTTCACGTATTGGCTATACGGAACATTAAAGATCAAGCTATTTCCGTTTTCGTTCTCATCGAAGGGAATCAGCGCCGAAATACCGGAGAGTAAATTCCCCGCACTTTCAAGTTTAAAGCGGAACTGAAAGAATTTGTTGTCGGTAAGTCCGTTGCGACTGGTATAGTTCAGGGTGTAATTACTGGTAAAAATCAAGTTGTTTTCGGTCAGTCGCTGCCTTCTTTCCTCGATACGGCTCACGGCGTCAAAATCAGTAGTTGTAGCCGGTACTTGTCTGCTGAGAATGGCATTTGTGAAATCGGTAGTTCCTTGGGGTATATTCAGTCGGGGGTCTTCCGATTCGACTCTCGGTTCGTAAAATTCCGTTAATGAAGGGTCGTTCCGATATTTATCCGCAATAGCTATATCGTTCAATTGTTCAAAGGAATTGCGATACACACTAAAGAAGCGATCCGTATTGACATTTCTGACAAACTGTACATTCAGTAGTTCAACGTTGTGTTTGATATGGTCGGAGGGAATCCAATTATAGCCCAAAACGGTATTGAACGCCTGTTTATCGAGTCCGATATTTTTTTGAAAACTGGTGCCCAGTGAAATTCGGGTTCTCGGAAGCGTATAGCTGGGTATTATCTTTTTGGTATTGAAAAAAGGAAACCAAATACTGGGAATATCCAAATTGGCATCGGCACCGAATTCCTGAACATTAAAAAACCGGTTATCGATAATACTACGGTCGTTCGAGTTCCCGATACTCACACGCCCCGAGATACTCAGGTTTTCGGCGCCCCCAAATAGATTTCTTGCCTGTAACGAGGGGTTTAGGGCCAGCCCGACCTGTTGAATTGACGACCGCGTAAGCTCGAAAGACATACCCAACGAATATCTCGGCCGGGACGCCAGATAGATATTGGTGTCCAAGGTCGCCTCTTCTTCATTGGGCACGGGCGTAATCGTCGGATATTTGAAAACCCCGAGGTTGGTGATCTGCCGGTATGTGCGGGTGCGATCGATGTCGCGATACACACTGTCTTGTTCAAAAAAAACGGCATTGGCCAACGTATTGGGGTTGAACCGCAGCTTGTCCCGATAAAATATAGTATAATCCTTGAAACGGATGAATTTTTGATTTCGATCACGTTCGTCGAAAAGATAATCGGTGTAAATATTTATCCTGTTGAAGCGATACACCTGATATGGCGCAGTGGTTATGGCAGAGTCACCTCGCTTTTTAAAGTTGTCAATATTCAGTTCGATGTTCATTTTTTGGTCATCGGCCAATTTGGTGGTATCGGTCGCGATATCATAGGAAATAGAGCTTTCCTGAAAATTGTAGACGCCTGTATTCCGAAATATATTACTTAGGCGTTCCCGCTCTGCTCCGAATTTGGCAAGGTCGAACTGATCCCCTTTTTTTACGAACGAATCTGTAGTATTGAGGGCATAAATGGAATCGACCGCTTCCGAAACAATTTGGCGCGAAACCGAATCGATGGTAAAAGGTTCGCCCAACTCGATTTTATAGTCCATAATGGCTCTTTGGCGCTTGGGTATCGTATCGATTTTATAGGTAGTATTACTATTGAAATATCCTTTACTGTCGTAGTAGGCCTTCAATCGTTCTAAGGTACGCCGGCTCTTTAGAGTATCGAGTATGACGGGTTCTTCCCCGGTTTTTTTGAGCCATTCGTTAATCCCTTTTACCAAAAAGGATTCGCCCAAGCGGTCTACCTGTTTTTTTGAAAGGATATTGATGAGCCGCTGTTGCCTTTTTTCTTTTCGGTGCAACCAGCTTTGATAGGAAGAATCGGGATTCTGTTTCGCCAAGTTGTAGAGGTTCAACCGAAGCGGATATCCTAAAATAGTACGGTTCGGTTCTTGGACAATTAGACTTTCGACATCGGCGTTCTTTACTTCGGCACTATCTACGGTGATCTCGTTCTTTTTGAGCAATAGTTGGTTTTCGCCTACCCTTTTCAGGGTATTGCAAGCGTTGAACACCACGACTAGAAATAATAGGCTTATTTTAGCGGTGTTGCTGGTAAAGGGAAACGATATGCCCATAGCCACCAAAAATACATTGAAATCATGTAAAGTTTGAGGGATTTGGATACGAATTATTCGAATTATCAGAAATTTATTTAGGCGTTTGGGAATTAGGGGGTATTGAATTAGGAGGAAGTAGGATAGTGATCGAGTGGACCGGAAATCTGGGGAGATAAATAGGGAGCTGGAATTTGTGACATCGAAATTCAGAATTCAGATTTTTTTGTCCTTTGGATGGAAAGAAGGTGTCAGCATTTTATTAAAAGGACGGATTTTAACTAGATGGCAACCGTATGGTCAGTAAAAATCAAATAAAGCTTGTTAAAAGCCTTCAACAAAAAAAGTACCGCAACCAATATGGCCTCTTCGTTGTTGAAGGTGTCAAAGCGGTACGGGAACTGCTAGATTCGGAGTTTACCGTTTATCGGATATTTGCTTCGGATGTTTCTGTCTTCGACGGTCACGACGCGGCTGTTGAATTCGTCACGGAGGCCGAACTTCGGCAAATGAGCGGTTTTACAACCCCCAATACCGTAATCGGGGTATTCGAGATGGCAAAAGTCGGAAACATCGATTTCTCGGATTGGATTCTCGCTGTTGACGATGTTCGAGATCCCGGAAATTTGGGTACGATCATCCGGTTATGCGATTGGTTCGGTATCCAACATCTGGTATGTTCTGCAACTACGGTAGATTGCTACAACCCCAAGACCCTGCAGGCCACCATGGGCTCTATCGCCCGGGTTCAGGTCGGTTATACGGATTTAGAAGATTTTCTGCGGAAAACGGACCTTCCCATTTTTGGTGCCTTTATGGAGGGTCAACCGGTCTACACAACGAAAATACCCGAAAAGGGGATACTGGTAATGGGGAATGAGGCCAAGGGTATTTCCTCCGAAGTCCAGGCTTTGGTTTCCGAAAAAATAAGTATTCCACAGTTCGGTAAGAATTCCGCGGAAAGTTTAAATGTTGCGACGGCTACAGCGATTTTGCTTAACGAAATCCGTAGAAGATAGGGGTAATTGGCAGTTGCAGCGTGTAGTTGGCACATGATTTGTTTAATTTTGTAAATCATACCATCCATCCACCTTAAAAATCCTAATTCTGACAATGCGAAACACATGAACCTCCTAAAAAAATCCATTTTAATTCTACTGCTGCCGCTGTTCGCGTTCGTTACCGCCCATAAATTCTATTTAAGCGTAACCAATGTCAACTATTCCGAAAAGGATGGGGCGATACAGATTACTTCCCGCATTTTTATCGACGATTTTGAAAACGTGCTACAGGAACGCTACGGTTTTGACGCCGAATTGGCCACGAAAAACGAATCGGAAGAAGCGGATGCTTATATAGAGAAGTACTTTAGGACAAAATTTGCAGTGGAAATCAACGGTAAGAATGCATCCTATACTTTTATAGGGAAGAAATACGATGTCGATGTGATGATTTGCTATATCGAAATTCCCAAAGTCGATTTGGCCACTACGACATCCATCCAAATAACGAACGAAATACTTACCGACCTTTACGACGAACAACAGAACATCGTTCATTTTAAGATCCATGGGAAAAAGAAAAGTTTTGTCCTTTTAAAATCCGATACTAAAGGAATGTTAAACTTGTAACATTCTCTATAATAATCCTTAGAAAACTTTACTTTTCGCAGATTCATATCAAACCCTATTTTTAACATGAATTTACTCAAATATTGCCTAGTTGCGGTACTGTTTTTGTCCGCGACCAGCGTTGTCGCCCAAGCACAGCAGAAAGAAAAAGAACCCGGTCACTATAACCAGAACAAGTTCAAACAACTCTATGAGGAGTTTGCTACACCGAACAGTTATCGCTCCGCTTCGGGCGCCCCAGGTCCCGAATATTATCAGCAACAGGCGGATTACAAGATGGATATCGAGCTAGACGATAAAAATGCCAGTATATCCGGGGAGGAGACCATTACTTATACCAACAATTCGCCCGATGACCTGGAATATCTTTGGGTGCAGTTGGATCAGAATATCAGGGCCAAGACCTCAAAAGCGCCTTTGCACAACGGTGGGGAATTGGCCCCGGCCGAAGAACCGGGCGCTTTTGCCAAAAAATATCTTAAAGAGCCTTTCGACGGGGGGTTCAACGTTGATTTTGTGAAGGATGCCAGTGGAACTCCATTGCCTTATACGATAAATATGACCATGATGCGTATCGACATTCCCCGGCCGTTGAAGAGCGGGGAGGAGCTATCGTTTTCCATCAAATGGGATTACAATATTCCCGAACATACTGTGGACAGGGCGCGCTCGGGCTACGAATATTTTCCTGAGGATGGTAACCGAGCCTATGTAATCGCACAGTTTTTTCCACGGATGGCCGTGTATAGCGATGTAGAAGGGTGGCAGAACCATCAATTTTGGGGCAGTGGCGAGTTTGCTCTTCCGTTCGGCGATTATGAGGTCAATATTACGGTACCCGCCGATCATATACTAGACGGCACCGGAAAGCTTCAGAACCGGCAGGAAGTATTCTCCAAAGAGATGATGGCCCGCTATGAAAAAGCCAAAAAATCATACGATAAACCCGTACTAATCGTTACCCAAAAAGAAGCGGAAAAGGCCGAGAAAAGCTTTTCGGAAAAGAAAAAGACTTGGAAGTTCAAGGCCGAAAATGTCAGGGATTATGCCTTTGCGACATCCCGAAAATGGATTTGGGACATGCAGGCCGTTAAGATGGGCGACCGTGATGTAATGGCCGTTTCGATGTATCCGAAGGAAGGTAATCCGCTTTGGGAAGAGTATTCTACCAAGGCCGTAGCCCACACCTTAAAATCATATTCGTCGCATACTTTCGATTATCCCTATCACAAGGCAATTTCGGTGCACGCCAAGAACCAAGGTATGGAATACCCCATGATCTGTTGGAACTACGGCCGGCCGAACGAAGACGGGTCGTATTCCGACCGGGTAAAATTCGGAATGCTCAGCGTTATCATCCATGAGGTGGGCCACAACTTCTTCCCGATGATCGTCAATTCCGACGAGCGGCAATGGGGCTGGATGGATGAAGGGCTCAATACATTTATGCAATACATGGCAGAGCAGGAATTCGGGGAAAAATATCCAGAGGCCATAGCACCCAATACCAAATATCCTTCAAGAAGGGGAGACCCATCAGACGTGGTTCCTTACATGTCGGGCGACCAAAGCACAATCGCGCCAATCATGTCCAACCCCGAAAACGTCTATCAGTTGGGTCCCAATGCCTACGGCAAACCGGCTACCGCCCTCAATATCTTAAGGGAAACCGTGATGGGCAGGGAATTGTTCGATTACGCCTTCAAGACTTATTCACACCGTTGGATGTTCAAGCACCCCACCCCCGAGGATTTCTTCCGAACTATGGAGGATGCCTCGGCAGTGGATTTGGATTGGTACTGGAGAGGCTGGTTCTATACCACCGATTATGTGGATATAGGGGTAAAAGATATCAAAAAATATTATGTGAGCGACAAGCCCACTAAACAAATGGAGGAGTATATGGCCGCCCGCAACATTACGGAAGCCGATTTACCGCCCTTAGTCTATTTGGCCGAGGATGACAGTGAAGATTTCGATACGAACCTAAAGGGGAAAGCGCCCTCTGAAAGTTCGAAGACCCTCAAAGAATTCATGATGGACAATATGACGGCCGACGAACGCGCCAAAGTTAAAGAGCCCAAGTATTTTTATCAGGTCACCTACGACAAACCGGGTGGACTGCCCATGCCTTTGATCGTTGAATATACCTACGCCGATGGCACAACCAAGAACATTACCTACCCGCCCGAGATATGGCGGAAAAATGATAAGGAGGTGAGTGTGGTGGTTTCTTCGGAAAAAGAACTTACCGGGATAGTCGTTGATCCCAAGGCCGAAACCGCTGATATCGACGTCACCAATAATTCATGGCCGAAAAAAGAGACGGAATCCGATTTTGATCAAATGAAGAAGGAGAATATTAGGGGGCAATAAGGTCTGCTTTTCCCTTTGGCAAACCTTCCCTGTATTTTTTTCGTATGCATTAGTAATCTTCATTATATTTGTAGCATGTTCGCAATGCATTTTCTTTTTATCAGTGGGGCCGAGATATTCTTCGTCATGTTTATCGTGGTGATGGTCTTCGGTGCCGATAAGATTCCCGATATCGCCAAGGGACTGGGCAAGGGCATGCGCCAACTTAAAGATGCTACCGAAGACATCAAGAGCGAAATCACAAAAAGTGCCGATAAGCAGGGTATCGATACGAGTTTTATAAAAGACATCAAAAAAGATATAGATGATGTCAAGAACAACGTAAGCAAAAATATCGGAACCGATATCAAAAAGCAGATCGACGATGTCAAGAAAAATGTCGATGATGTTACAGGTACTATCAAAAGAAAGTAGGCTTTGCTCGAACGGATTTTGGAATGGGATAGAGAAACGGTTCTCTATTTAAATAACCTCGGTGTCGATCAATACAATCAGTTCTGGATTACGGTAGTACGGCTCATCGCACCCGCGTGAGGGTTAAGCCATCCCTGATCGGTAATAAAACGGTCTCTACTCTTGGGTCTTCCTTCAGCATGTTGTTATATGCTAGCAGTATTTGCGTCGTCTTATCTTTTGCTTCCAAGGGCTCGACGACCTTGCCCGACCAAAGCACGTTATCGGATAGAATAAGGCTTCCCGATTTTGTTTTTTTTAGGATGAGTTCAAAATATTCCGGATATTCTTTTTTTTCCGCATCGATAAATATCAGATCGAAAACGCAATCCAAAGTAGGAACGATGGTTTTAGCATCGCCGGTATGCTGTACGATTTGATTTCCGAAATTGCTTTTATCAAAATAGCGTCGTTGTATTTCCAGCAGTTCTTCGTTGACGTCTATGGTATGTAATTGCCCGTCTTTTTGAAGGCCTTCGGCCAGACAAAGGGCGGAATAGCCGGTGTAGGTGCCGATTTCCAGTATATTTTTTGGATGGATGATCTTCGAGAGCATGCTCAGTACCCTGCCCTGAAAATGACCGGTAAGCATTCTGGGCCGGACGACTTTCAAATGCGTTTCACGGGTCAGCTCTTGAAGCAGTTTTGGCTCTTCTTCGGAATGGGATTGGATGTAATTTTCCAAATCGGGAGATAGAAAGTGCATGGGTTCGCTTTACAACAAAAATAGTGAACATAGCGAGACCTGTCAGGTTTAATTTTTGGTGGCGAAATCGTATTTTTGACCAAAACACTGCTATGCAATTTGAGAACACCTTGGCCTTTGCCCAAAACCTCGATGCCGAAGACCCACTTCGCAAGTATCGGGATGAATTCCACTTTCCAAAAGTTAATGGCAAGCCTGTTATTTATTTTACAGGAAATTCCCTCGGGCTACAGCCTAAACGTACCCAAAAATATATTGATGAGGTCATGACCGATTGGTCGGAATTGGCCGTAGAGGGTCATTTTCGAGCCGATAAACCTTGGTGGGATTACCACGAGCGCTTGGCCGCTCCCTTGGCCAAGGTGGTCGGGGCAAAAACGGAAGAGGTTTCGGTAATGAACACGCTGACGGTAAACTTACATCTTTTGATGGTTTCTTTCTATAGGCCCACTGCGAAACGGTTTAAAATTCTCTGTGAAGAAAAAGCCTTTCCGTCAGATCAATATATGTTACAGAGCCAATTGCGGTTTCATGGTCTCAACCCGGAAACGGCAATTGTCGAAGTCAAAAAGCGGGATGGGGAACACTTTTGGCGTACCGAAGATGTTTTGGCCAAGATAGGGGAGGTGGGTGATGAACTGGCCTTGGTCTTGATCGGGGGTGTTAATTATTACAACGGACAAGTTTTCGATATGGAAAAGATTACCAAGGCAGGTAAATCCGTGGGTGCCTTTGTCGGATGGGATCTTGCACACGGCGTGGGAAATGTCGCTTTGAAACTCCATGATTGGAACGTCGATTTTGCCGCTTGGTGCAGCTACAAATATATGAACAGCGGCCCCGGCAATGCATCGGGAGTCTTTATCAATGAAAAATATTTGGATAAAAAGGATATCCCCCGGTTCGAAGGTTGGTGGGGAACAAAAAAGGAGATCCGTTTTTTGATGAAACCGGAATTCGAACCGATGCCGAACGCCGATGCCTGGCAAATAAGCAATGCCCCGGTATTGTCGGTCGCTCCCTATTTGGCATCCCTCGAAATGTTCGAGGAAGTCGGTATGAAATCCCTTATCGAAAAACGAATAAAAATTGTGGCCTATCTGGAATTTATCCTTCAGGAAATTGATAGGCAGACCGACGGCTCTTTTGAAATCATCACCCCTAAAGACAGAGGCTGCCAAATTTCTGTGTTTCTGCACGGCCAAGGTAAATCGTTGTTCGATTATCTTTTGAAAAATGGCGTCATCACCGATTGGCGTGAACCCAACGTCATCCGTTTGGCACCCGCGCCTTTTTATTGCTCTTATGAAGACATGTACCGTTTCGGGCAAATATTGAAGCAAGGCATTTCCCGAAAATAAGGACGTCGTAGTATATCCTAGTAAATAATATAAGAGTGATTTTACACGTTCGAATTTATCAAAAATTGAGATAATTTAATAGTGCGCCAATAATAGAGACCTTCTACTCGGTAGCAAGAATAAAGTCGTTCATTAAGACGGCCTTTTTTTCGGTCTTACTTATACCCGAACTTTAACTTTTTTAGCTTTCGCAAAAAGTATAAGGTATACAAAATTTAGTATTGATAAAGAGAAGTGATGGATTAATCAAGGGAACGGAAAACTAGCATTGCAATTTATAAACGCTTAATCAAAAAGTAAAAAAAGTACTAAAGACCAACCCCCTAGATCCTAGTCCCAAACTTTAAACCTTAAACATAAGTATGAAATCCCTTCGCCTTATCCTTACCAACCCGCGTTACTTTGGTCCTGCTTGGGTGTTTGCCAGCATGAATATCCTTTTTGGAACTTGGGCAATTTATATACCGACCGTAAAGGAAAATTTAGAAATCGACAAGTCACAACTGGGCATTGCCATCTTCTTTCTTTCGTTAGGGGTATTTGTGGTTTTTCCGATCGCCTCGAAGATAATCAACAAGATAGGGGTAGGAAGGGCCACATGGTACGGGGTTATCTTATGTTGTATCGCTGCGCTATTGCCGCTTTTGGCACCCAGTTATTACATGCTTATGGCGGCTCTGTTTCTATTCGGCGCCTCGAACGGCTTTACCGATATTTCGATGAATACCTTGGTTACAGAGCTGGAGAAAGAGGATAATAAGAAATTTATGTCCGCCTCGCACGGCTTTTTCAGCCTTGGAGGGGTTCTGGCCGGTCTTGGTAGTTTTTTGATCGGCCCTTTGCATAATCCGATATTGCATATGGGCATTGCAGTAGCCTTGGTGTTGACGGTGAATCTGATATACTTCAGAAGATTCTTAGACATAGTGGCCGCCCCGGTGGAAAAGGATCCATTTAGTTTGAAACTTTTCAGGCCATTGTTGTTATTAGGTTTGATTTCTTTTGTGGCCATGGGAAGCGAAGGCGCAATCGTCGACTGGAGCGGCCTCTACCTTAAGGAAATCAGCAGGGCGCCGGAAGCTTTGTGGGGCGCCGGTTTTTTAGGCTTTCAGGTGACGATGACCCTAGGCCGTTTTTTAGGGGATGGTATCAGTTCGAAAATCGGTTCGATAAAAATGGTCGGTTTCGGCGTCTTGGTAGTCATGGCCGGCTACGGACTGGTATTGTCAACGACCACTTATTTGGCTATTGTAGGATTTTCATTAAGCGGACTCGGATTTTCCGTGATGATACCCGAAGTTTTCCGGATTGGGGGCAATGTCAAAGGCATAGATTCTTCACAAGGAGTTTCGTTCATTGCCGGAACAGGGTATACTGGGTTTTTATGTGCACCGCCCATATTGGGGTTTATCGCAGATACCCATTCCTTGGTAGCCTGTATTTTGGTACTGTCTTGTTGTGCCCTTTTGATATTGGGTGCTGTGGTTGTTTTACATCGGAAGAAATTTAGTGCTTAGTTTGAAACTCCATTAAATGTTGCACTAAGTTTATAATGTTCAAATGGTAGCCCAAGTTTAAACGATTTCGAGTTCTTTGCGAACTTTGTGGGGCAATTGCGGTTAAACCATTTTGGCGATTAAAACTATTCGGCGTTCACCTCGACCCCTGTAAAATAAAGCTTAAAGTTACCGTCGTCATTTTTGTGCATTTCTGCAATTTTGAGTCCACCTTTTTCAACATAGTCTTCCCAAGTGGTTGTCATTGAAGGTTCGGCCTGATTTCCCTTTCTGTACACCCATTCTTGAACAATAAAATCATCTCCGAAATATAGGTCGTAGGCATCACCAGGGGTGTAGCCTCCTTCGTTGCCATAAGTAACCGTCAATTTTTGCATCATCTTCTTGCTGATGGGAGCTTCCGCTTCCGCTGTATGCTCGGTTGTAATGCTATTTTTGTCCCACATGATATTCAGGGGAGCCATGAGCCAAAATTTGTCGTTCACGAAATTGCCATTGGTTTTATAGGCGGTACTGTCCATATCGGTATCGTTTCGGTCGTAAGTAAGGGTGTCCTCAGCAGACAGCGCCGTCACTTCGTTGGTCTTGGGCTTCCAGATCCAAGAACGCTCGAAATGCGGGTTGCCCTCACGATCAACATTGAACGTGAATTTCAGTTCTTCTACGGTTGCCCAAGCGTCCATACCGTTGGCATGGGCTATTTTTTCGACAATGCTAGTCTCTTTGTCAGAGGCCATGGTCGACTCCGCGGAACTGTTTTCGCTAGTGTTCTCAGTGCTCTTTTGTGTTTTGGTATCGGTTTTACAGCTTGTGAAAAACACGAATCCCAATAGTGCGATGTTGGTGAGGTATTTCATTTTCTTTAGTTTCGGGTAAAGATAAACGTTTTGTAGTTAAACTTTAAGGAATCATATTCACACTAAAGAGGAGTTCGATGTATCCGTATCGAATTTTCAGATAATTTGAGTATTTTTGCAGCCTACAAAATACAAATAATGAGTTCTAATAAAGGAAAAGTTCAGGAAGCGATTCAAGAAAAATTGCTCGATGAAAGAAAAGTGTTTTTATGGGGCATGGTAGATGACGACTCTGCCAAGCACGTCATCGATCGCCTTATGTATCTGGATCTTCAAAATAATAAGGAAATACAGTTGATTATCAATAGTCCCGGTGGCTATGTTACTTCCGGATTTGCGATTTACGATACCATCAAGCAAATCAAGAGTCCTGTTTCTACGGTTTGCTCCGGTCTTGCAGCATCAATGGGATCTATTCTTTTGTCCGTAGGCGAAAAAGGACGACGGTTTATACAGCCGCATGCCAGGGTGATGATCCACCAGCCTAGTGGAGGTGCTCGTGGACAGGCTTCGAATATCGAGATTCAGGCCAAGGAAATTATCAAGACGAAAGAGTTGGGTGCCAAAATACTCGCCGAAAACTGTGGACAAACCTTCGAAAAGGTCATGAAAGATTTCGACCGCGACTACTGGATGGGCGCCGAAGAGTCAGTGGAATATGGTATTGTAGACGGGGTTTTGGAATAAACGGCCTTTCTTCGCTGTTCTCGTATTTGACCCGAAGATGGCTCTAGAGCTTATTTCCGTTCGGGAATACCTTGGAGAAAAAAATCATACAACATTAAAAATTCCTTCGCAATCGAATTGTGAAGGACTTTTTGGGTAGATATAGGCGCCGAAGCGGGATGTTTCTTTATATACGGACGAACCTAGAGGGTTGGATGCGTTTTAATGGGTAAGGAAAGCTTAAAAGTTCATGCCTGACCGCTGTAGATGGGTCCAATGGCTCAAGACATCAAGCAGCAATTTAAACAAGTCACCCCAGAGCGCGATAGAGGGGTCAAAACAATTCGGGATGCTCAATAATATTATTTGCCCTTTCTTTTAATGCTGCCAGTTCCTGTTTATCCTTTTTTCCCAATAGGCTCATCATCATGTTCATGCGGTGATTGTCTCTGAAATGTTCTTTTTTCTCATCCAGAAAATTCCAGTAAAGCGCGTTAAAGGGACAGGCATTTTCGCCCAATTTCTTAGTATGGCTATAGTGACAGCCGCTGCAATAATTGCCCATTTTATGGATGTAATTGGCGCTGCTAACGTAGGGTTTGGTGGCAATCATACCGCCATCGGCAAATTGGCTCATGCCCCGGGTATTCGTAATTTCGACCCACTCGATGGCATCGATGTAAATACCGAGGTACCATGCATCGATTTCATCAGGGTGTACTTGGGTCAACAAAGCGTAATTACCGGTAATCATCAAGCGTTGAATGTGATGGGCGTAGGCTTCGTCCAGACTTTGTGTGATGGCGTGTTTCAAACAGTTCATCTTGGTATCGCCGGTCCAGTAGAAATCGGGGAGTTTGTTCTGATTGTCCAATTTGTTATACTGGCCGTAATTGGGCATTAATGCCCAGTACATACCCCGCATATATTCGCGCCATCCTAAAATTTGGCGCACAAAACCTTCGACTTGCGAAATGTGGATGTGCCCCGTGTGCTCGTAACAGTGATCCAGTACTTTATCGATGACTTCTTTTGGCGAAATCATTTTACTGTTCATCGCAAAGGATAAACGGGAATGGAACAAAAATTTTTGTTCGCTATGCAGCGCATCCTGATAATCGCCAAAATAGATCAGTAAGTTTTTACAAAAATAGTTGAGCACCGAAAGGGAGTCGGCCCTTGAAGTGGGCCAATTGTAGCTTTTGGGGTCTAGATTACCTATGGTTTCGATACCGGCAGCCTTAATTTCTTGGGATACAACGCTAACGTCTTTCCGAAAGCCACGTTCATGCGGAATTTCAGGTTTCCCCGTCCATTTTTTACGGTTGCTGTGGTCGAAGTTCCACTTACCGCCATCGGGTTGGTCGTTGACCATCATAATGTCGTGCTTCTTACGCATCATTCGATAGAAACTTTCCATCAAGTACTGTTTCTTGTTCGAAAAGAAGTTTTTAACTTCATAGCGGGTGGTGTAGAAATGTTCGGTATCCACGGCTTCCGTTTCAATGGAAAGACCTTTGCAGATAGCCTTTAATTGTTCATCCAACCGATATTCATCCGGCAGTTGGTATTCGAATTTTTCCGCATCGGTTTCATTCACATATTTTTGAATGATTTTTTCTAGGTTCTGAGGATTTTGGTCATCGCCAATTTTGAGATAGATGAAACGGTGCCCCTTTGTCGAAAGTTCCTCTTGAAAATTACGCATGGCCAAAAAGAAGCCGACCACTTTTTGAATATGGTGCTTCACATAATCGGTCTCCTGGCGCATCTCGGCCATGAGGTAGGTGACCTCATTGTCGGTTTCATTGAACCAAGCGTGTTTTTGGTTCAGTTGGTCACCCAGAATTAGCCTTAGCATTTTCATATAATAGTGTTAATAGTGTATTGTTGATACTTGGTTCGCTGACGACCGATTAGGTCTCGACCGCACTCGATTTTACAGACCCGACTTTAATCGACAAGACAAAATCGAATTCGCTCGACCGGACCAACTTGAATATTTTATGGCTTTAGGGTCATCGGTGACCGGTTGTCGGTCATCTTTCATCGATCATCAAAAAAGCCTCTCCTGTAACCAAAGGTTCTGAAACTTTCCTTGGCCATCATACCGCTCGGCCTGGCTTTGAATATTGAATTTTCTATCCCTTGGATCGTTACCCACACCGCTGTTGTACATCCAGTTGCCCCAATTACTGTGTACGTCGTAGTCTAGGAGCAGGCTTTCAAAATAGGCGGCACCGATGCGCCAGTCCTGTTGTAGCTCCTTGGCCCAGAAACTCGCCACGTTTTGCCGGCCGCGATTGCTCATCCATCCTGTGGCGGCGATTTCTTTCATGTTGGCGTTGACGAAAGGTTCCGTAGTATCTCCAGAAATCCAGCGTCTTTTGGCCTCAGTGGAATTGTTCCATAAGTACTCCTTATTCAGGATTCCCCCGATTTTAAATAGTTTACTACCGTGTTTTAAGGATACGTATTTAAAATAATCGCGCCATATCAATTCGAAGATGAGCCAATAGGTACTATTATTTTTTTGGATTTCTTTTTCGAAACGGATGATTTCCCAGTAAACTGTACGGGGCGAAATACTACCATTGGCCAACCATGGCGAAAGTTTTGAACTGTAATCCTTTCCGAGAAGTCCGTTTCTGGTTTTCTTGTAGTATCCCAATTTTTTGGTTTCCCAAAAGTATTCGTGTACTCGTTTCAAAGCCTGTTCTTCACCTCCTTTAAACGGAAAAGCGGTGCGGGTATCTATTTCGAAATCCGAAAGACCTAATTCCTTCAGACTTGGAATTATTGTATCCGTGCCCCTTAGATTGTTTTTGGGCATCAATGAAGGTGTTTTCATTATAGACCTCACCTCGGAATATTTTTCACATTTTTTTCGGAACTGGGTAAATACTTGTGGGATGTTTTCAATACCCGAATATGGAATGTCATCCGGATGAAATAAAAACTGCTCATAACCTTCCTCAATGTGTATCGAAGCTGGAATTTTGGAGATAACAGCATCCAGTACCTTATTTTCATCGCGGGTCCATTCTTTTTGTAAATAAATAGTCTTGATTTCCTGTTCTTTTACCAAATTGGGCATCACATTTTCGGGTCGGTCATGAAAAACCAAGAGTGTAATATTCAATTTCAAAAGATTTGCCTTTAATTCCGTCACGCTATCGATGAGAAATCGGGCACGATACTTTTCGGTTTTTTTGAATCCGAAATCATACACTTCGTAGTGCCGAGGGTCAAAAAAGTACACAGCCATAACCGATAGGCCTTGACAGGCCTTGGAAACGTTGGAATTATCTGCCACCCTAAGGTCATTTCGAAACCAAATGAGATTGTTCATAGGCAAGGTTTACATTAAAAAAAGTGTATTCGATAAATATTTTATGGGTTTAAAAAACGGAATTTTTGCTACTGCTACTGCTACTTTTAGCACCACTGCTACTCAACTCTTAGCTCTCCGGCAACGCTCGCTACAATATTTCACCTCATCCCAGTTTTTTCCCCACTTTTTGCGCCAAGTAAATGGCCTACCACAAGTGGTACAGATTTTCACAGGCAAATTGGTTTTCTTGTGGGCCATAATCATTCTTGTTCAATAAAAATAAAGAAAAGCTAAACAATAAATGAGCTTTTCGTGTTTTATCTAAGACTTAGAAAGACCTTTCGAACAAAACCAATTGCCCTACTATTAATTTTGTTAAATTTAGTGCTTACTAAAGACAGCGAATTGTTGAAAGAAAATAAGGAATGACACAAAACCCAAAAAACATCGCTATCATCGGTTCAGGATTGGTGGGCTCGCTTTTGTCGATTTATCTTAAAAAACTGGGGCATCAGGTCACGGTTTTCGACAGACGCGCGGATATACGTAATACGGAATTTTCGGGCCGCTCCATAAACCTGGCGATGAGCAATCGGGGGTGGAATGCGTTACGAGAGGTCGGTATTGCCGACCAAATTAAAGAAATCGCGATTCCACTGGATAAAAGGGCAATGCATGTTATCGATACACCCATTTATTATCAGAAATACGGAAAAGATGGCGAAGCTATATGGTCCATTTCACGTGGCATTCTAAATCGCCGTATGATCGATATCGCCGAGGCATCGGGTGTCGATTTTCGGTTTGAGGAAAAAGTATGGGATGTGAACCTGCCCGAAACCAAATTGTATACCGGGGATACGGAGAAAGGGGAGTGGACCGAGTACGGTTTCGATATGATTTTTGGGTGCGATGGCGCATTTTCACGTGTGCGCCATAAAATGCAACGGCGCAGCCGATTCGATTATTCCCAAGACTTTATCGATGTCGGTTATAAAGAGTTGTCGATTCTGCCCAATGCCGATGGCACGCACAAGTTGGACAAAAATTCCTTCCATATTTGGCCGCGCGGCAATTTTATGTTCATTGCCATGCCCAATCTCGACGGGAGTTTTACATGTACCCTGTTCATGCCCTTCGAGGGTGACGTTTCGTTTGAAAGTATAAAGACCAAGGCCGAGGCCAAGTCCTTTTTTAAGAGCTATTTCCCCACCGTGCAAAACGACATCGATAACCTTGCGGAAGATTTTTTCAAGAACCCGACCAGTGCCATGGTCACGATGAAATGCTATCCGTGGGCCTATTGGGACAAGGTTGCGCTTGTAGGCGATTCTGCCCATGCCGTGGTCCCATTTTACGGGCAAGGCATGAACGCCGGGTTTGAGGATATCTTTGTGCTAAACAAAATAATTGCGGAATACGGTGATGACTGGGAGCGTATTTTTCAGGAATATCAAAAGGATAGAAAACCAAACGCCGATGCCATAGCAGAACTCAGTTATCGGAATTTTATGGAAATGAGCACCAAAACGGCCGACCCTAAGTTTTTGCTGCAAAAGCAAATCGAGAAACGTTTTGCGGGCAAACATCCGGACAAATGGATTCCGGTCTACAGTCGGGTCACCTTTTCTGACCGATCATACGCTGAAGCTTTAGCAGAGGGCGATGCACAAGAAGAAATTATGCGGCAGGTGATGGGATTACCGGATATCGAGAAGAAATGGGATAGCGACGCCGTGGAAGAGCTGATGTTGGAGCTGCTAAAGGCTAGTCGGTTGTAGTCAGCAAAGCCAGGCTTCAGTGGGCGTTGAGCCGGGTAGCAGTTCGGGCATCGCTGATTTAGACACGAATTATCCTAATTTTTCCCTGATTCCCTCATTTCGCTCCTTCTCATGGGCATGCCATCAATCAAATCAAAAACCGCTTGCGATGAAACCTCAAAAGGTTTTTTCAATTTCACTCCACCATCCTTTCCGAGAAGCAACGTGCCTTTGAAATCCAAATCCAAACCACAGTCATCATAAATGTTTACTGCTTTTAGTTTAGATGTATTTCCATCGGAAGCATAAACGGCATCCGGTGTTACTCGAAAAATAAGTAGATCCCTTTCTTTCAATGCTGTTTTATCGGAGGTCAGTTCAGCCAGTTGTGATTGAAGGGCATCGGTGTTTGAGTTAGCATCCACCAAAAGCAATATCCTATTTTTCCATTGATAATCGGCAAGGCTCTGGGCCGTTGAATTTCGTGGAAGCATCGTGGAAAGTAGAATTAAGATTAGTATCGGGAACTTCATAGCGTCTTTTTGTCCCATAATATACCAAAAAAAAGCCATCCGATATAAAAAGGATGGCTTTCAAATTAGTTTTAAACAATCAATAATAAATATAGTTACAATTTACCGAACATCTTGTTCATTTTTTCCAGCTCCTCTTCGGCCAGTATGGGGTCAACCAGAATCCTGCCACTATGCTCGTCCGTAATAATCTTTTTTCGCGATGCGATTTCTACCTGCACCTGAGGAGGTATAGTAAAAAAAGAACCGCCGGAGGCTCCCCTTTCGATCGGCACTACGGCCAAACCGTTCTTTACGTTGTTCCGTATACGAATATATGCTTTGACCAAGCGCTCCTCGATTTCGGTCTGAAATTTTTGTGATTCGTTCAAAAGGGCCTTTTCTTCCTTTTCGGTCTCCTTTAAAATGGCGTCCAGTTCGCTTTTTTTGTGTTTCAAATGTGATTCGCGCTCGCTCAAACGCTCTTTTGCCTCTGAGATGACTTCTTTTTTCTGCTCGATTTGTACTTTGAATTCTTTGATATTCTTTTCGGCCAGCTGTATTTCAAGTTCTTGAAACTCCAATTCCTTGCTTATGGAGTTGAATTCCCTACTGTTGCGAACATTTTTCTGTTGTTCGGTATATTTTTTTATAAGCTCTTTGGCCTCTTCGATCAAATTCTTTTTGGCTCCGATTTCAAAGTTGATGGTCTCGACATCGGTCTTTAACTTGTCCATACGGGTTTTGAGTCCCGTTACTTCATCTTCCAGATCTTCAACTTCCAGCGGAAGCTCACCGCGAACATTACGTATCTCATCGACCCTCGAATCGATAAGTTGCAGGTCGTACAATGCCCTTAATTTTTCCTCTACGGTGATCTCTGTTTTCTTTGCCATAAAATTCCTTATAAATACTTAATGGGATTGGTTTTACTTTCCGCCAAACGGATTGCAAAATTAGGTATTTTTTTCGTAAGATAATCAACTAAGAGGGTTTTTGTAAACTGCTCGGTTTCATAGTGTCCGATATCCGCAATAACGATTTTGTCCTCCGCCTTGTAAAATTCGTGATATTTGATATCGGAAGTGATAAATATTTGGGCTCCGGAACCCTTTGCAGCTTCGATGGCGAAGGCGCCACTTCCTCCTAAAATAGCGATTCTGTTCACCTTATGTTCCAATAAGCGGGAATGACGGATGACCGAGACGTTCATTTTTTGCTTGACACGTTCTAAAAACTCCGTTTCATCGACCGGCTCCGGCAATTCACCGACCATGCCCATACCGATATTTTGGTCGGTATTCTCTAGGACAAAAAGCTCATAGGCCACCTCTTCGTACGGATGGTTTTCAAAAAGAGCCTTTAAAATACGGGATCTATGGCTTTTTGAGTAGATGACATGTATCTGCGTTTCTTCTTCATAATGTATTTCGCCGATTTCGCCTTTGACGGGATGGGCCTGTTCGCCGGCCTTGAAGCTTCCGGTGCCTTGTGTGCTGAAGCTGCAATCACTGTATTTGCCGATATTTCCGGCCCCTGCCTCAAAAAGGGATGTTCTCAGGGCTTCTGCATCCTTTAAGGGCACATAGGTGACCAATTTTTCAATGGTTCCTTTTTTGGGAATCAATATTTTAGGATGCGCGATGCCCAGTATTTCGCAAATTTTCCCATTGACCCCTTCCTGAACATTGTCCAATGCCGTATGCATGCTATAGATGGCGATGCCGTTTTGAATGGCCTTGATCACTACACGCTCCACATAGGTTCTTCCCGTCAGTTTTTTAAGTCCCCCGAAAATAATCGGATGGAAGCTGACGATTAGGTTGCAATCGGTAGCTATGGCCTCGTCGACCACGTTCTCCATAGTATCCAAAGTGACGAGTATTCCCTTTACTTCCGCCTCAACATCTCCCACCAACAATCCTACATTGTCAAAATCTTCCGCATGGACCAAAGGGGCCAGTTCTTCGAGTATGTCCGTAACTTGTTTGATTTTCATTTTTGCAATATAAGACATCCAAAGATAAAATATTCTAATTTCGCTCTCGTGGAAGTGCTAAGAAAACTTTTATTTCCTATTTCGTTGGGGTATGCCCTTGTGGTATATATCCGCAATTTTCTCTATGATGTGGGTTTTTTTAAATCAAAGATCTTCGAAATTCCGACGATTTGTATCGGCAACCTTAGCGTCGGTGGTACCGGAAAAACACCCATGGCCGAATTCTTGATTTCCCTTTTAATGGATGATTATAAGGTGGCCTTGCTGAGCAGGGGATATCGACGGGATTCTAAAGGCTTTGTACTGGCGAGCAATCAAAGTACGGTAGGGGATTTGGGGGACGAACCTTATCAGATCTTTTCAAAATTCCCAAAAATAGCGGTTGCCGTTGATGCGGATAGGCGTAACGGAATCAAGAGGTTGCAGGCAAAGGTACGACCCGACCTTATCTTGCTCGACGACGCCTTTCAACACCGAAAAGTCAGCTATGGGTTATCATTGCTGCTGACCGCTTACGATACCCTTTATGTGAACGATTGGTACTTGCCGACCGGAAACCTTCGTGACAGCAAACGGGAAGCTAAAAGGGCGGATTTGATTATGGTGACCAAATGTCCTGCGAACTTAAACCGTGCTGACCAAAAACGGATTATACAAAAATTGAATCCGGTACCCCATCAACAAGTTTTGTTCAGTTGTCTGGCTTATGGTTCGGAAGTCGCGGGTGATACCAATGAAATTTCGCTGGATTTTTTCAGGGATAAACAACTCACCCTGGTAACAGGAATTGCCAATCCCGAGCCATTGGTAGTCTATCTGAAAGAAGCGGGACTCACCTTCGATCATTTGCTTTTTAAAGACCATCATTCCTTTACCAAAAACGAGTTGCGGCAATTGCGGACAAAGGAATTGCTGCTCACCACCGAAAAAGATTATGTGCGTTTAAAGGGGAAAGTAGGGAACCTTTACTATCTACCGATAGAACACCGGTTTTTAGGCAAGGGGAGAAAGGTGTTGGAAGCTTGTCTTGAAGATTTTATGAGATCGAACTCTTGACCGGACTCTTATCAAAAATATTTTCACCTATTTTTTGGTAGAACACTTCGGGTTTGAACGGCTTGGTGACCACGTCGTTACAACCGGCGGCGTAGAAACTTTCTAAACTATCGTCCAAAGAAATCGCCGTTAGGGCAATGATAGGGGTAAAGGTGTCGAACTTCCTGATTTCGATGGTGGCCTCCTCCCCGCCGATCCCGGGCATGTGTATATCCATCAATATGGCATCGTAAGTGTTCTCGCGGGCCATTTCGATGGCTTCGCCGCCATGATTGGCAATATCACTGGTAATCTCTTTTTTGGTCAACATCTTTTTGGTGATGACCTGATTGATTTTATTGTCTTCGACGATAAGAATATGAAGGCCTTTAAAGTTGTATTCGCTTTCGGTAATCTCGAAAGGCACATCGTCGACAAGGCTGTCCTTACTTTTTACGTTTAACTCAAAAAAGAAGGAACTGCCCTCGCCGAGCTCACTTTCCAATTGGATCTTACTGTCGAAAAGGCCCAAAAGGCTTTTTACAATGGTCAGCCCAAGACCCGAACCGCCGTATTCACGGTTTATCTCAATTGAGCCCTGTTCGAAACCATCGAATATATTTTCTTGTTGGTCTTTGGAGATGCCGATACCCGTATCACGGACCTCAAAATAAAGAATAACGTCTTCCTCCATTTTTTTCATCAACTTGGCTACAACTGTAACTGTTCCATTTTTCGTGAACTTTAGGGCGTTACCTACCAGGTTCATAAATATTTGGGAAAGCTTTATAGGGTCGCTCATCAAATGGCTCGGAATGTCGTTGTCGTATTCAAGAACAATATCCGTATGATTGCTTTTGGCGCTGGACTGTAGCGAATCGATAGTTTCCTGCAGTACTTTTTTCAGGTTGAACTCAATGTTCAGGGTCTCGAGCTTTTCCGCATCTATTTTATTGATCTGAAGAATATCGTTGATGAAGTTCAGGAGATAATCACCCGAGAATTTCAACGATTTCAGGTGTTCCTTTTGGTTTTCACTAGGGTTTTCCTCCAATAAAAGATGGGTCAGCCCAGTAACGGCGTAAAGCGGCGTACGAAGCTCGTGACTGACGGTGGACAAAAAGTTCGTTTTCGCCTGCATGGCACTTACAGCGGAATCCCGGGCCGCTTTCAGCTCATTGTTTTTGGTCTGTAATAAGTCGTTGGTCTTTAATTTTATCTGGTTGTTGCGAAACAGCGAAACGGCCAAAAGGGTTATAATGGTTAACATCGCCGCGGTCAGTATAGCGGCGATATCGGATTGATTCTTCGAGGCGTTCAGTTCCTCGATTTTTTGTTCTCTACGCTTAAGTTCATCGCCCATGAAGGCGAACTGTATTTTTTCTGCGGTCTTCGCTTCGGTCTGTAACTTGGCGATGTTAAAAATAGAGTCGCGTATACGAAGTAGATTTTTAGTTTTCACCAGGGCTTTCTCATAGTTTTTCATTGTGGTATACACCTGGGTCAGCAAGGTATTGGCATCAATGATTTCCTTGAAGAATTCGTTTTCCTTCGCAAGTTTGAGCGCACTCTCGCCATTTAGCGCACTCTCTTCATACTTCTTGGTCTCATAGTCTAACTGTGCCATTCCCAAATAGGCCCTGGCGGCCAAATATTTACTTTCGTAGAGATCGGTGTTGATGATGAGGGAATTGAAGTTTTTGGAGGCACTATCGTACTTCTCGAGTTTGAGATAAATAAAACCTTCAGCTAGTAAAATGTTATTGAAAAAATTACGATCGTTGTTAAGTTGTCTCGCTTCGTTCAGCATAAAGATAGCCTGAAAATTTCTGCCGTTTTCATAGGCCAAAAGCGCCTCTATGAATTTGTCAACGGCCGAACCATATGGATATTCGGTAACTTTCAGTAAGCTTTTCGCACGATCGGAATATAAAAGGGTAGATTCTTCCTTATTCAGCTTGAGGTAGATCAAGGCGAATTTATGGTAACTGTCGATCAACGATTTAACGTCATCATTGGCCTCTGCAACCTTGGCCGCCTTTTCGAGCGATTCAAGGGCGAGGTCGTTTTTGTCTTTATTGGCGAAGATTCTTGCGGCGTCAAAGTACGTCTGCACCTCTTCAGAGGGAATGCTGTCTTGCGCCATAGCAATGAAGGATGTTATGAATAGGTTCATAACAAGCCAAAGGTGGCGGAAACGTATATGTGCTAGTGTCAATCGCAAACGTATTGTTTTCTCAAAGGGCAAACCGCTCGGCGATACGCTCCGAAAATATTAAGGACTGTTATGGGGTGTACCCTCTAATTTTTGGTGTCCGTCCGGTAAGCGATTTTTTCCTTTTCATTAGGGAATCTTTCCGATTACTAATGATTTCCTACCATCAAACGCTCAAGAATACTAATCTATTGTTTATAAAGCTAATAAATATGTTTATGGGCTTTGTAAGATGATCTTACCAACGGGCCGCTCTCTACATGTCGAAAGCCCATTTCGAGACCGATGGTCTCATATTTTTTAAACTGATCGGGAGAAATGAACTCCTTAACGGGCAAGTGCTTTTTAGAAGGTTGTAGGTATTGACCTATTGTGACTACATCGACATGTGCTTCCCGCAGGTCGCTCATGGTCTTCAAAACTTCGTCCTCGTATTCGCCAAGACCTAACATAATCCCAGATTTAGTTCGGTTTACCCCAGTATCGTGCAAATAACGCAATACGTTTAGGCTGCGTTCGTATTTAGCCTGTATACGAACCTCGCGGGTCAATCTTTTTACGGTTTCCATGTTATGGGATACGACTTCGGGAGCGACCTCGATAATCCGGTCGAGATGTTTTTCGATACCCTGAAAATCGGGAATCAAGGTTTCTAAGGTAGTATCGGGGTTCATTCTACGAATGGCCTTTACGGTCTCTGCCCAGATGATGGAGCCCATATCCTTCAAATCGTCACGGTCTACGGAGGTAACGACGGCATGTTTTATATCCATTATTTTAATGGATCGGGCCACTTTTTCGGGCTCCGCCCAGTCCACGCTTGACGGCCGACCGGTCTGTACGCCACAGAATCCACAGGAACGGGTGCAGACATTGCCCAAAATCATGAACGTTGCGGTGCCCTCGCCCCAGCATTCGCCCATATTCGGACAGCTGCCGGAGGTGCAAATGGTATGCAGGTCATATTTATCGACCAAGCTTCGAAGTTGGGTGTATTTTTTACCTGTTGGAAGCTTGACCCGAAGCCATTTGGGCTTTCCTTTTGAGGGTGTTGTTCTTTCTAGGGTTTCCGTGCTCATAAACAATTGGAGTTTAAATACAAATATACGATTTTAAGAAGGCGTTACGCGGTAGGGATCGGTAGTAAAAAAGTGTATTGGCAATGGGTTTTTCACGGCAGATATTCTGTTACTGCTCTCCTTTTATGGCTTCCGCCAATAATTTCTTTGCCCTAAGTAACTTGACTTTCACATTGTTTACGGGTTCATTGAGCTCGTTGGCAATTTCGGTATAGCTCAGCTCTTTAAAATATCTTAGATTGATGATTTCTTGGTAGTGGGGTTTTAGTTTTTTGATGTGCAGCAAGAGTTTGGCCAAATTCTGTTCATTGATCAACTGATCTTCTGCAGAGGGCGCATCGTCAAGTACCTTTTTTACCGCCTCTTGGCTACCGCCGGTTTCCAAATTCCTTTTTCGTTTTCGGATGAGGTCGACGTGAATGTTTTTTGAAATGGTAATCAGCCAAGTTTTAAAGCCGTACGAAGGGTCGTAGGTTCGTAATTTGTCGAAGGCTTTTGAGAAGGTCTGAATGGTAATATCTTCGGCGTCGTTTTCATTTTCGGTACGCTTGAGCTGAAATCCGTACACCCCGTTCCAAAAAGTATCCAGCAAGGTGCTAAAGGCAATTTGGTTTCCCTCAAGTGCCTTTTGTATGATAGCTTTGGTGTCTTCAGTTTCGCCCAAAGGATAATAAAGTTTATAAAATTTTTAGTTGTAGGATGGCAATTCGGAGTCGGTCTCCTTTCTACAATCCTGTTCTTCAGGAAGTTTTCCGCACATACCACAAGCTTCACCGTTTTGATTGAGAAACGGGCTCTGGCTAGCGCAAGTGCCGGCGAATTTACCGTCTTTTTTGGCCCAAATCTTGATTGCGATACCTGCGAACGCCAGGGCCAGCAGGGCTATGGTCAATAGTATCAACTTCATGATGTGAATTTTTGTAAAGATACAAAATAAAGCCCCGAAACGAAAGTTACGGGGCTTCAAGTAAAGTTCGCAAAAATGACGATATCAATAGGCGATATTTGCTACAATATTCTCGACGGTAGGTCTGTCGTTGCCGCCTTTGGCCTCAATAGTGATATAGCCGACCGCATTATCGGAATAAGGTAGGGCCATTAGTCTTTGGTCGGCTTCTTTTATAATACCAAGATTTACCATTTCGCCATTGACCTCGGCCCACATTTGATAACATTGATTTTCCGGCAAGTGCGGTAATTTGCTTACGTTAAGGTAAGACAGTTTTTTCACGGGATTGACATAGGCCACGGCCTTAAGCTCTTGTGCCTTTTTGTTTCCCATAAATTTGTACTGTTTTGTTTCGGGATTTTGCAGTACGATAAACTGGTTTCTAACATCTTCGAGTTGTTCGCGCATAGCTTCTTGCAGGTCGTCGACCTTGTTGCTGACGATCGTGTTATCTTTTTGCAAGCTTTGATTTTGATTCCAAAAGAAATAAGAAGCTCCCGCGGAAACCAATATAGCAAAGCTTGCGGCAATGGCGAATTTCGTGAACCTACTTCCGATTTTGTTCTCCTTACGAATTCGGTTCACAATTTTATCCTTGAGCTCGCCAGGTGCCTCTATGGCGTGTAATCTGGCAAAGGTCTCCAAATTTTCTTGTAGTTCATCGTAGGCCTTTCTTACTTCAGGATAACGGGCGATGTAGTTTTCAGCTCTTAGGGTTTCCTCATCGCTCGTGGTACCCATAAGGTAGCTTTCCAGCAAATCGGAATCTAAAATGGTTTGTAATTTTTGTTTCATCGTGTAAATTTTTTGATTTTGATGCAAAACCTATACCCGTACGGTCAAGAATAAAAGGCCGATAGAAATCCCGGTTGGTAACTAGGATTAATGGTAACCGTATCAAGAAGGTATTAAGTGTATTAGGTTCAGGGTCAGGGATAAAAGTAGCACAGGGCCGTATATTTTTTTAAGTTCCCTCAGTCCGATCTTTAGTCTAGATTTGATAGTGCCCAAGGGAATGTCGAGCTCATCGCTCGCTTCCTGTTGTGTCATCCCCTGAAAAAACAGGGCGTCTAACACAATTTGGTACTTCGACTCTATCTTGCCAAGATTCTCACGGACGTCCATAAACTCTGGTCTTATACTATTGACACCCAAATTATATACGTCTGAAACATCGATTTGGATTTCTTTGTCGCTTTTTGTTCTGACACTTCTCAATTTATCTATGGCCGTATTGCGGGTAATCCGAAACAGCCAAGTGAAGAGTTTTGCTTTGGATGTATCGTAGGAATCTGATTTTTTCCAGATTTTCACAAAGCTTTCCTGTAAAACGTCTTGCGCCAGTTCTTCGTCGCGTACCACTTTGTAAGCGACGCCCAACAGGGTGCTGCCATAATGATCATATAACAATGCGATCGCTTTTTCGTCACGCTCTTGAAGTAGTTCGACAATCTGTTTTTCAAGTAACGTGCTCATGTTCGAGGTAGGTATTTGAACGCGTTCAGAAAAAAAAGTGTAGTTGGGGGCATCCGATCTTATCTTTTAATCCGTATATGTAAAAACGCTAATATATTAAATTGGTGCTTAGTGTTTGTTTTTGAAAATATGAATTTTATAAGTGTGCAACTGGTAACTGCACATTTAGTTTTTGGTTAGTTTGGTTTGGTATAACCCCTGTTGCTAGTAGTAGCGGGGGTTATTTTTTTGCTTTTAGTTCCTATGCTATAATATTGACTTCGGGGGCGATACGGATTCTAAATTTCTTTTCGACCGCTTCAATGATTTTATGTGCCAAATCGATTATTTCTTGGCCGGACGCATTTCCATAATTGACCAATACCAAGGCTTGATTTTTGTGAATACCGGCATCGCCGAAGCGTTTACCTTTATAGCCAACCTGCTCTATCAGCCATCCCGCTGGAATTTTGTAGGTATCATTCGAAAGCGTATAAAACGGAGCATTCGGAAAGTCCTTCGTAAATGTATGGAATTCGGATTCGGATATAACTGGATTCTTGAAAAAACTGCCACTGTTGCCCAATACCTTAGGGTCAGGCAGTTTGCTTTGTCGGATTGCGATTACAGCATTTGAAATATCTTTGATTTTTGGGTCAGAAATCCCATTCTTTTCCAATTCAGATGCTATAGCGCCATAGGAAGTATTGCGTCGATGATTGTGTTTTGTCAGTTGTAGCGTAACCGATGTAATGATGTATTTTCCCTTTCCCTCATTTTTGAAGTAGGAGTCGCGATACCCGAAACGGCAATCGTCTTTGGTAAATATTTTTAAGGACTGATCGGCAATATTTATCGCTTCACAGTTCACAAAGGTATCCTTAAGTTCTACCCCATATGCACCGATATTCTGAATGGGTGCCGTTCCCGTATTTCCGGGGATGAGTGACATATTTTCTAGTCCGCCATATCCCTTTTCCAACGTCCACAACACCAAATTGTGCCAGTTTTCGCCCGCCATGCTTTTTAGGATGACCCCGTCTTTGTTTTCCTCGACAACCTCGATACCCTTGATGTTTATATATAAGACCAGTGCATTGATATCGCCGGTAATAAGCATATTGCTGCCTCCGCCAAGAATGAATTTTTCGGGATATTCTTTTAATCGTAACGCCAGCCGTAATTCGTCGACGCTATTGATTTCTATAAAATAGCGAGCCTTGGCGTCAATACCGAAGGTGTTGTACGATTTAAGGGATATTTCTTTTTGGATGTCCATCAGGGGTTAAATGCTCTTTTAGGATAAGTGGGTCATATCATCCATGAAGCAATGTAAACCAATTTTTGGAACCGGGAATTGGGTTTACATCGCTTCACTATGAGTATAACTCATTAAGGCTTCCTTTAGTATGTTCACTGCCCTTTTTAGGCTTTCCCTATCCAGCACATAAGCGATACGGATCTGATTTTTTCCGAGCCCGTCGGTAGCATAGAATCCCGCTGCAGGGGCAACCATTACGGTTTCGCCGTTCAACCTGAAATCTTCAAGAAGCCACTTTGCAAAGTGATCGGCATCGTCGATGGGCAGTTCTGCGATACAATAGAACGCGCCTTGGGGATTTCCGATTTTTACACCTTCGATTTTTTCAAGTTCGGCTACGAGCAGGTTTCTGCGCTGGGTATACTCCTCCTTCACATTGTCAAAGTAACTTTGAGGGGTTTCCAATGCGGCTTCACTGGCCATCTGCGCAAAAGTGGGCGGAGACAAGCGCGCCTGCGCAAATTTAAGGGCGGTCTTGATGATTTCTTGGTTTCTGGTCACCAAACAGCCAATACGTGCCCCGCACATGCTGTATCTTTTGGAAACGGAATCGACCATGATCGCATGCTCCTCGAGGCCCTCTTCCTGTAATATGGAATAATGCTGCCGGCCGTCATACGCAAATTCGCGATACACCTCATCGGCCACTAAAAACAGATCGTGCTTCTTCACGATGGCGGCCAATTTTTTGATTTCTTCCTTAGTATACAAATATCCCGTCGGATTACCGGGGTTACAAATCAGAATGGCCTTTGTCTTCGGCGTGATCAGTTTTTCGAATTCCTCGATGGGGGGCAAAGCAAAATTGGAATCTATATATGATGTTACGGGTACCACGTTAACACCCGCTGCAGTAGCAAATCCGTTATAGTTGGCATAAAAAGGTTCGGGTACGATAATCTCGTCATCGGTGTCCATGATACTGCCCATAGTAAAGGCAAGCGCCTCTGAACCTCCGGTAGTTATGATAATATCTTCGGCATTGATATGAATATCGTTCTTAGCATAATACCCCGCCAATTTTTGGCGGTATTCTTCGGAACCCTCCGAACGGCTGTATTCAAGTACTTCGAGGGTGTTGTTCTTTACCGCATCTAAGGCGACCTTGGGCGTTTTGATGTCCGGTTGGCCGATGTTGAGATGTATCACCTTAACGCCATTCTTCTTTGCGGCTTCGGCAAAGGGTACTAATTTACGGATGGGAGATTGGGGCATGGTGCGCCCCTTTTGGGAAACTGATGGCATAGCGAATTGTGTTTTTGCAAAAATGGGAAAATGAAGTGGAGAAAAAAAGTTTATGGGTTTATAAGTTTAGGAGTTTATCGGGATATAGGGTGACGGGTAAAACCAAATACTACAGATCTGACAGGTTTATTTGATTGGAAAGAAAATTACCCATGAAGTCATTTATACTTTTTGTTTGGAACCGAGATAGTCGGCTTTTTTGCCCTAGTGATGTCATTCAGTTGCACAGCCTAAGCTACGGTACTTGAAAAGGACGAAATTTAGGATGAAAAATGTAGCGGTCAAAAGAAAAAGCCCAAACGACTTCTATAAACGATTTCTTTGTTTCAAAAAGAAACCTGTTAGGTCTGAATATCCTGCTACATCAAAACAATCCGCAGTGAACATGAAATATCCAGCGTCTAAAATTTTGCCTTCCCATGTTAAAAAATCACCTTCCAAACAAAAAAAATCGTAAATTATACATGGGTAACTTGTTAAAAACAAGAAAGTTGAACCGGTTTCTTTGCCATATCAGCATTTTTATACTGCTTTTTTCTTTTTTGGGAACTGCACAAACCTATCATTTGCCCGATGGCCAAAAATTCGAGAAGTTAAAATTCCGTTTAATCAACAACCTCATTATCATCCCGATGGAGGTAAATGGTACCCAACTCTCCTTTATATTGGATTCCGGGGTCGACAAACCCATCCTTTTCAATCTCTCCGATCAGGATTCGGTGCAGATCAACAATGTTTCCGAAATTACCATCAAGGGGCTTGGGGATGGCAAACCCATCAAAGCGCTGCGTTCGTATGGTAATACCTTCCGGTCAAAGTATATCGAGAATCGCGACCAACAGTTGTTTGTGGTATTGGACAAAGCCATGAATTTTTCCCCAACCTTGGGTATCCCCATCCATGGGATAATGGGGTATGATTTGTTTAGGGACTTTGTAGTGGAAATCGATTACGGCCGCAAAATCTTAAAGTTTCACGATCCGGAGAACTACGTGCACAGAAAAAATAGGAGACAGGAAAGCCTTCCGCTTTCCATTATACAAAAAAAGGCCTATATCGATGGAAATCTAATACTAAGGGGAAGCCAGCCGGTCAGGTTGTTGGTCGATACGGGAAGTAGCGATGCCATTTGGCTGTTCGAAAACGGAGCCATAAATGTTCCGGACAAGTATTACGAAGACTTTTTAGGAAAAGGACTGAACGGCAATATCTTTGGGAAACGCACCAAGGTCGATACCGTTCAAATAGGACATTTTGTCTTGAAAGATGCCAAGGCGGCTTTTCCCGACAAAAAATCCTTCAGTGCTATCAAGAATTTGGGCAGTCGTAATGGTAGTTTAGGGGGCGAGGTGCTGAAACGCTTCAATATCGTGTTTGATTATAGCCGGAAGAAGATTGTTTTACAAAAAAATAGAAATTTCAATACGCCTTTCCGATATAATTTAAGCGGAATAAGCCTGCAGCACGATGGCGTGCGGTATATCTCGGAAAGTATTACGGATTCAAGGGGCGTAGTTCATAATGAAGAAAAATCCTTCGGTGATGTTCAAATCCTTTTCGAGACCCGGACCCGGCTTAGCCTGGTGCCCGAAATTATTGTATCGGGCATACGGGCCGGAAGCCCCGCCCACGAAGCCGGTCTATTGGAAGGCGATGTCATTCTGGCCGTAAACGGAAAAAGCATTCACCGATACAAATTACAGAAAGTACTCGAAATGCTCAATGAAAAAGAAGGGAAACGGGTAAAATTACAAATTGAGCGCCAGGCACAAGATCTAACCTTCAGCTTCGTGCTAAAGAATATTCTCAAGGACAAACGTTGATGTTGGAAGAAAAACGTTGATGTTGGAGGACAGATTTTCGCTGCACGGTGTCCGTAGACCCATAAACCATTTGGTATCAAATTCACCCGGCAATCCGCCATAGTTAACTCTTATAAACAAAAAACCCCGATGTTGAAATCGGGGTTTTCATTAAAATAGGGTTATGGAGTATTACTTTCCGTCAACGGCCTTCACTTCGCCCTTGATTTTAAGGACTTTCGTGGGGGTATCTGAATTTGAGATTACGGTTATCGCCTTTCGGATGGGTCCGACACGATTTGTATCGTACTTCACCTGAATTTCACCCGTTTTGCCCGGTAGAATCGGATCTTCCGGTTTCTTTGGGATGGTACAGCCACAACTTGAGCTTACCTTGGTGATAATCAGGGGTGCATCACCGGTGTTCGTGAACTCAAATGCCCGAACGCCATCGGCGCCTTTGGCTACTTCCCCGTAATCAACGGTTTCTGACTTAAACTCGATTTTAGCGGCCTTTTCCTGTGCGGTAACGGTAAATCCCATTAGGCCAACGAACAATACAAGTACTATTTTTTTCATGATTTTGGTTTTAAAGGGAAGTCCAAAATTAAATCTTTTCGCATGAACCTCCAAAATTCTTTACTTATGTGTTAACGTTGCTTATTTTTGTTTCGTATTTAAAATAGGGCAAAATTGCCATAACTTATCAACAATTAACAGGGGCTGGCCTCAAATTTGCCAAACCGCTGTATATCTTCCAAAAACCGTTCCAAAACATGGATATACCCTCGAAATACAATGCCCATAAAGCTGAAGACCACTGGTACGACTATTGGATGGAACATAAGTACTTTGATTCCGTGCCTGACGATCGCGAACCCTATACTATCGTAATCCCACCGCCGAACGTTACCGGCGTGCTTCACATGGGGCATATGATGAATGCCACCATTCAAGACGTTCTGATCCGTCGGGCGCGCCTGATGGGTAAAAATGTCTGTTGGGTGCCGGGCATGGATCATGCCTCCATAGCCACAGAAGCCAAGGTCGTGGCTAAGTTGAAATCCGAAGGCATCGATAAATCCGACCTGAGCCGAGAGGAATTCCTGAAATACGCTTGGGAATGGACGGACGAGTACGGGGGCGTTATTCTGGAGCAGCTCAAAAAGCTCGGTTGTTCGTGCGATTGGCACCGTACCAAGTTTACCATGGATGACGATATGTACAAATCGGTCATCAAGGTTTTTGTCGATCTGTTCAATAAGGGATTGATCTATCGTGGCCATCGCATGGTCAATTGGGATCCGGAGGCACAGACGACGCTGTCGGACGAGGAAGTTATTTATGAGGAAAAACAGGGATTATTGTACTATTTATCCTATCCGATAGAAGGTTCAGAAGAAAAAGTAACCATTGCTACTACAAGACCGGAAACCATTCTGGGCGATACCGCTATCTGTATCAATCCCAATGATGGGCGTTTTCGGCATTTGAAAGGCAAAAAAGCCATCGTTCCCATTTGTAATCGGATCGTTCCGATTATTGAGGATGCCTATGTGGATATGGAATTCGGTACCGGATGCCTGAAAATAACCCCCGCGCACGATATTAACGATAAGGCCTTGGGTGAAAAGTACGATTTAGAGATCATCGATATTTTTAATGCGGATGCCACCTTGAATTCCTTCGGATTGCATTATGAGGGGAAAGACCGATTCGTGGTCCGTAAGGAAATTACCAAGGAGTTGGAAGAAAAGGGATTTCTGGTAAAAACGGAAAACTATGTCAATAAAGTAGGTACTTCCGAGCGTACCAAAGCGGTCATAGAGCCGCGATTGAGCGACCAGTGGTTCCTAAAAATGGAAAAGTTGGCCCAACCGGCCCTTACCGCCGTACTTGAAACCGAAGAAATCAAATTTTTCCCTAAAAAATTTGATAATACGTATCGTCACTGGATGGAAAATATCCGGGATTGGAACATCTCGCGCCAACTTTGGTGGGGGCAGCAGATTCCCGCCTACTATTTCGGCGACGGGGAGGATGATTTTGTAGTAGCGGAGAGCAAGGAAGAAGCATTACTGAGAGCAAATGAAAAGATTACCGGTGTATCAACTAGTTCCGGCGATGGCGGTTCTTCTGGAGTTTTGGGAGCATCAGCAGTGGGTAATTCTGCGGCTCCGGGCATCACCGGGGCAATCGGAACTTCGCATGCCGCAGGTTCTGCGGACTATCTGAAAAGAAAATCGGCAAAAATTCTAAAGCTTGACGATTTGCGGCAAGATGAAGACGCCCTAGATACTTGGTTCTCCTCTTGGCTATGGCCGATCAGTGTGTTCAACGGCATCCTAGAGCCTGATAACGAAGAAATCAATTATTACTATCCGACCAACGATTTGGTCACCGGTCCCGACATCATCTTTTTCTGGGTGGCACGTATGATTGTTGCCGGGTATGAATTCCGCGATGAACGCCCCTTTCAAAATGTCTATTTTACGGGATTGGTGCGCGATAAGCAACGGCGTAAAATGTCGAAATCCCTCGGAAACTCGCCCGATGCAATCAAGCTTATCGAGGAATATGGCGCCGATGGCGTCCGTGTGGGATTGCTTTTAAGTTCTGCCGCCGGCAACGACCTTATGTTCGACGAAGACCTTTGCCAGCAGGGCAAGAACTTCGCCAATAAGATCTGGAACGGATTCCGATTGGTGAAAGGGTGGGAGGTAAGCGATCTGCCCCAGCCCGAAGCCTCCAAATTGGGTATCGCTTGGTATACCGCCAAGTTCGATCAAACTTTGATCGAAATCGAGGACCATTTCAGTAAATATCGTATTTCCGATGCCCTGATGGCCATTTATAAGCTGGTCTGGGACGATTACAGTTCGTGGTTGCTCGAAATTATCAAACCTGATTATCAAAAGCCCATTGATAGAACGACCTATGATGCCGTCATCTCTCTTTTCGAGCTGAACCTGAAATTATTGCATCCTTTTATGCCCTTTCTGACCGAAGAAGTCTGGCAGCATATCTCCGAGCGTTCGCCCCAAGAGGCCCTAGTGGTTTCAGAATGGCCTAAAGCTCAAAACGTGGATGTTGATTTGATCAAGGAATTCGAGTTCGTGGCCGAGGTCGTATCCGGCGTTCGAAACATCCGAAAAGAAAAAAACATCCCTATGAAGGAAGCGTTGGAACTTTACGTCATGGATGAGGAAAAAACCTCGAAAAAATGGGACGTGGTTATCGGAAAACTGACAAATCTTTCAAGAATAGCCTACGTTGACGCCTCGGTTGAAGGTGCGCTATCTTTTCGGGTAAGAAGTAATGAATATTTTGTTCCAATAGGCGAAGCCATTGACGTGGAGGCCGAAATTCAAAAAATTGAGGATGAACTGAAGTATACCAAAGGCTTCTTGAAATCCGTACAAAAGAAACTTTCCAACGAGCGTTTCGTCAACAATGCGCCCGAGCAGGTGATTGCGATGGAACGTAAAAAGCAGGCCGATGCGGAGGCCAAGATCGAGACGTTGGAGAAGAGTCTTGGTAGCCTTACTTAATTGCGAGAGGTATTCTTTACAGAAATGGGCAAGCTAGGGAGGCAACTCGAAATTTAGTTTTTATTGTTTTAACGAGCGTTCCGACATGAGAAATGACACTGCCAAATGCCAATTTATATAGGGTTTTCGATTTTAAAGTGTATACTTATATGATTTTTTGGCCGAAAATTTAATTATGATGATTATCTTTAAAAAATTTAGATAAAATAATCCAATTATGAAGCCTACTATACTTTTAGCTACTTCGTTACTCATGTTTTCTTGTATCGGCCAAGAAAAAAAACCAGAGATCCTTCCTGCCGAAGTCCAGATCAAGACCGCAACGCTTCCGGCACCGGAAGCTGACAAGGCAGGTGCGATGGTCTACGGCTATAACGAAGACGGTGAAATGACCGTATTGCGCAAAGGAACCAATAATTTGGTCTGTTTGGCCGATAACCCGAACAAAGAAGGGATTAGTGTATCCTGTTACGCTAAAAAATTGGAACCGTTTATGAAACGGGGCAGAGAGCTTTCGGGGGAAGGTAAAAAAGGGAAGGAACGAGATGAAATTCGCGGCGCAGAGGTCGAGGCGGGTACATTGCAAATGCCCAAGGAACCAAGTATGCTATATGTCTACTATGGCACCGATGAAGCATACGACAAAACCACAGGGGAACTGGGCGATGCCCAATACCGCTATGTCATCTACACGCCTTTTGCCACCACGGAATCTACCGGCCTACCCGACAAGCCGCATGAAAAAGGAATGCCTTGGTTGATGGATCCCGGCACGTTCAGGGCGCATATCATGGTCGGGCCTTTCGAATAAATTTGTCCCAAAATAGATTATGAGACCCTATATTCTTGCCGAAACCAATTGGAAAGCTCTTAAGGATGCCAAGTTCGATTTAGCCGTTCTACCTTGGGGCGCAACCGAAGCCCACAACTACCATTTACCCTACGCCACCGACAATTATGAGGCGGACGCCCTTGCGGCGGAATCCGCCCGGATTGCTTGGAAAAAAGGGGGAAAGGTAGTTGTTTTGCCCACACTTCCGTTTGGGGTGAATACAGGCCAGTCCGATATCTACCTGGATATTAATTTGAACCCAAGTACACAATTCGCTATTCTATCGGATATCGTTGCCGTATTGAACCGACAGGGAATTTATAAGTTGTTGATTTTTAACAGTCACGGAGGAAATAATTTTAAGCCCTTGGTAAGGGAACTCGGTTTAAAGTTTCCAAAAATGTTTATCAGTTTTTCTTTTTGGGCGCAGGCATTGGATAAGAAGGATTATTTTGAAGAAAAGGGCGACCATGCGGATGAGATGGAGACCAGTTTGATGCTACATCTACGGCCCGATTTGGTACTTCCGAAGGAAAAATGGGGCGACGGGGCATCTAAAGGCTACAAAATAAAATCATTTTCGGAAGGATGGGTCTGGGCCGAGCGTCAGTGGTCAAAAATCAGTGCCGATACGGGCGTTGGTAATCCCCATAAATCCACCAAGGAAAAGGGAGAACGATTTTTTACGGACGTCACCCAGAAAATGGGAAATTTTATGTTCGAGCTCTGTCAGGCCGATTTGGAGGATCTCTATGAATGAAAGTTTTGCTTCACCAATTTCACATAGGCTTTCATCGCATCTTCTCGACTCATCTTATTTGCCTGTATAAGGGCATTGGCCTTAAAAGCGTTGATAAGGGGGGTGCTACTACCTGGATTGTCGTAATTCTTATTGGCGATTTTGTAGTAGGCATAGAGCTTTAGGAGAAGATCGGCGGGCATGGGTTCGGTGTACTTGTTCATGAACTCGACCGCTTTTGCAAAATTAGTATGTAGTTTCTCGTTCTTCATCCTTTTTGATGGCGACGGCGGCTATACAAGTTTTTGCGCCCGTTACTTTTTGGTTGAGTTTTACAGTAATTGCACAATCTAAAGGCAGGAATACATCGACCCGTGATCCGAACTTTATAAATCCGGCATCTTCGCCTTGCTGTACGCTTTCACCTTCTTCGGCATAATTTACGATGCGGCGCGCCATAGCTCCGGCAATCTGGCGGTAAAGAATATCGCCGAATTTCGGAGTTTTTATGACCACTGTGGTACGTTCGTTCTCGGTACTCGATTTGGGATGCCATGCGACCAGATATTTCCCGGGATGGTATTTGGAATATTTCACGGTGCCACTGGCGGGGTAACGGGTGACATGCACGTTGACGGGTGACATGAAAATGGAGACCTGCCTGCGTTTATCTTTGAAAAACTCGGTCTCCTCCACTTCTTCGATAACTACTACTTTGCCGTCAACGGGCGCCAATATTTCATCGAAATTTTTTATCGTCTTCCTTGTAGGATTGCGAAAGAACTGTAATATCAAGATTAGTAATATCAGGGCAACGATTTGAAGCCCCCAACGAAGCCAAGGAATATCCACATAAAATTGTGATATCAATATGATTGCGGATACAATAAAAAAAGTGGTCAATATTATTTTTTGGCCCTCTCTATGAAACATTGGCGAAAATATTTAAGGTTAAATAAGCGAACGGGGCGGCAAAAACCAAACTGTCCAAACGATCGAGCATGCCGCCATGGCCCGGAAGAATAGCACCACTGTCCTTTACTCCGGCGGCCCTTTTCAACTTCGATTCTACCAAATCGCCCAAGCCACCCGCTACCACAATTATGGCAGCAAGAACTAGCCATTGCCATGGTGTGATAATAGGTTCGTATTTCGCCAGAAGATAAGCGGTAGCCAGTGCAAATACCAATCCTCCCAAGGCACCCTCTACCGTTTTTTTAGGCGAAACCCTCGGAAACAATTTCGTTCGCCCCAACAAACGCCCAACAATATAGGCAAACGAATCGCTGACCCAAATGAGAAGGAAAATACCAATGATCAGAAATTTCACGAAGTCATCGTTGGTATATGGAATCATAGTCAAAAAGATACAGCCTCCGCCGATATAGAATAATCCGATTATAAATTTCTGAAAGGTATTGAACAATTTTTCCTTTTTTGAAAAAAGATAGTACAAAAGAAGGAAATTAACAGTAAGGGTACAGAGCAAAAGGGCATAAACCAACCAAATGTCGGTCACGAAATAGATAAAGGCCCACCAAAGGGCCAGATAGGCCATGTAGATGTAGCGCCCCTCTAAGCCCACTAATTTTTTGTATTCATTCAGGCAAGCAAGACCGAAAACCATAAACAAAAAATCAAAAGCGTCCGAACTTAAAAATACGGCGGAAAGGAGAAGTATCATATACACTGCTCCGGTAAGTGAACGTCTTAAAATTTCCCTCATGCCTCAGATATTCTATTATAGATCTTCTAAAAGCAAAAGATACAAATTTTTGGAACTGCTGCCATAGGTCAAAAAGTCGTCGGCGTTCCCTTCGTTCGCTTGAAAGTGTTTTAAGGTGGTAATATTGGCTGGAATGTTATGGCCATATTTCCTTTTAATAGTTTTTAACCCCTCCCCGATAGATTCCACCAATTGACTGGTAGTAGCGAAAACGATAACATTATAGGGGAGTTCGTTTAGCTTTTTGTCCATTAATTGGTTGGAACAGACCAAAATCGAACCATTTTGCGCGATGAGATGTTCGCAGGTGGTAAAGAAAACTTCACTCTGATTGCTTTTATCGGTAAACTGTACATTCTCTTTTGAAAATCGTTCCTGAAGTTTAGGATCAAGTCCATAAAAGGGCTGATCTTGCCAATCGTTTTCCCCAAGAATATTCCGAAGTGCCTGCGTAATTTCGGCAAACGAATCACAATAAAGAAACTTGCCTCCGTTCTTTTTAAAATGGATCGTGAATTTCTCGTCAACAGGTATGTTGAGGTCTGGCATATGGGCACCTCTAGTCTCCGCAGTCTCTTTGGAAACCTTCTTCTGTTTGCCGCCACCGAATAATTTGTCAAATAGCCCCATTCAATATTATAACGTAATTCATATTTCTGCCACTCATAAATTTAGGTAACTCCAATGAATGGCAGTCATATGTGTGCCCTCCGTTTAAGGACAACGATAAATTTTATATTTTATTTTCCTCAGTTTCGTTCTCTATGGTCTCTTCTTCAGCAGGTTTCGCACCACTTTCCTTTTTTTTGTCGATATTTTCTTGTCCCAGTTTATCGAATTCCTTATCAAAAGGCCGTTTACCGAATATTTTTTCGAGGTCTTCTTTGAATATGACTTCTTTATCAAGGAGTCTTTCGGCCAAAGTAGTAAGCTTGTCTTTGTGTAACGTCAGTACCTCGATAGCTCTTTCGTACTGCTCTTCGATTATTTTGGAAATTTCGCCATCGATTTTCCGTGCCGTATCCTCACTATAGGGTTTCGAAAATCCGTAGGAATCCTGTCCTGATGAATCATAATAGGTAATGTTGCCTATTTCCTCATTGAGTCCATAAATGGTCACCATGGCCCTTGCCTGTTTGGTTACTTTTTCGAGATCACTCAAGGCACCGGTCGAAATTTGGTCAAAAATCACCCTTTCTGCCGCTCTACCGCCCATCGTGGCACACATTTCGTCAAGCATTTGTTCAGGCCGAACAATGAGCCGTTCTTCGGGCAGGTACCACGCAGCACCCAGCGATTGGCCCCGAGGCACTATGGTCACCTTAACTAGAGGTGAGGCATGTTCCAACATCCAACTTACCGTGGCGTGACCGGCCTCATGGTAGGCAATAGTCTCTTTCTCTCCAACCGTGATGATTTTGTTCTTTTTCTCTAATCCTCCTACAATTCGATCTACCGCATCCAAGAAATCTTGTTTAGTGACAGCTTTCCGTTCTTTTCTGGCGGCGATAAGCGCGGCCTCATTACAAACGTTTGCAATGTCGGCACCAGAGAATCCGGGGGTCTGTCTTGCCAAAAATTCCATATCCAAGGTTTCGGCGGTTTTTATAGGCCGTAAATGCACTTCAAAAATTTCTTTACGTTCCCTGACATCTGGTAAATCTACATAAATTTGCCTATCGAAACGGCCTGCGCGCATCAATGCTTTATCAAGCACGTCGGCACGGTTGGTGGCGGCCAACACGATAACATTCGTATTAGTGCCGAAACCGTCCATTTCGGTCAAAAGTTGGTTCAGGGTGTTTTCACGTTCGTCGTTCGAACCGGTGAAATTGTTTTTTCCACGGGCGCGGCCGATTGCATCAATTTCATCAATGAATATGATGGCGGGCGATTTGTCTTTGGCCTGTTTGAAAAGGTCACGTACCCTGGAAGCACCTACCCCTACGAACATCTCCACAAAGTCGGAACCTGACAGGGAGAAAAACGGTACTTTTGCCTCTCCCGCTACGGCCTTGGCCAACAACGTTTTACCTGTTCCCGGAGGGCCTACCAATAATGCGCCTTTCGGAATTTTACCGCCTAGGGAAGTATATTTATCCGGATTTCTAAGGAAATCGACAATCTCCTCTACTTCTTCCTTGGCTCCTTCCAATCCGGCAACATCTTTAAAAGAAGTTCGGGTGTCTGTCTTCTCATCAAAAAGTTTTGCCTTTGATTTACCAATATTGAATATCTGGCCGCCGGCACCGCCACCGCCTCCGCCCGACATTCTCCGCATCAGATAGAGCCAGATGCCGATAATCAGCACAAACGGTAAAATACCCAATAGCAAATCCATCAGATAATTGTTGTCCGTATCGTAATCGACTATGGTTTCGAGGTTGTTTTCCTTTTTGATATTCTTGATCTCGTTCTCGAAATTTTGAAGATCGCCATAATCTAAGACATACTGTGGTACGGCACCAGTCGATGGTAGAAAGGGTTTGTCGTTGACATCGCTGTGAACGTCCTTGGCAAGCGCCTCATCCGTCAAGAAAACCTTCGCCTGACGGGTATTGGTGATAATCAGGATTTTGGCAATATCCCCATTTCTAAGGTACTCCTGAAGTTCGGAGGTGGTGGTTTTTTTGGTAGTTGCAAGATTTCCACTACCTAAAAATTGAAACCCGATCAAGAGTATCGCGATCAATCCGTAAATCCACCACGAACTGAATTTAGGTTTTTTCGGATTTGTTGTACTTGTATCTTTCTTAGCCATTATTTTTTTTTACGAATTCAAACTACTTTCCACCTCGGTCACTTTGGCATCTCCCCAGAGACCCTCGATATCGTAATATTCCCTAATCTGTTTTTGGAAAACATGTACAACGACGTTCACATAGTCCATTAAAATCCATTCGGCATTTCCCTCGCCTTCCACATGCCAAGGCTTGTCGCCGGTGGCTTTGCTGACGGTCTTTCGTATGGAGCCTACAATGGCGTTTACTTGCGTGTTCGAAGTACCATTACATATAATAAAGTAGTCACAAACGGTATTTTCAATATCCCTCAGATCAAGTAAATTGATTTTTTGTCCCTTTACTTCTTCGATTCCTTCCAAGATCAATGCAATCAATTCATCTGCACCGGCTTTGCTTTTCTGCATTCAATAATTTTAATGACCAGTTGGGGTCAATTTCTGCAAAGTTATTATTTTTTTGTTCTTTAGCCGTTGTTTTCCACAATAGATTCAACCACGACGAACATGCATTTAATCAAACTTGATGCCACGGACTCTACAAACGCTTATTTACGAAAGTTGTTGTTGTCGAACGTACTTGACGATTACACGGTCGTAACAGCAAGACAACAAAAAAAGGGCAGGGGTCAAATGGGTACTATATGGCAATCGGATGCCGGTAAAAACCTAACGTTTAGTGTATTAAGAAACCATCTGAATCTTCTTGTTGACGATAGCTTTGTTTTGAACCTATGTGTTTCCCTTGCGGTTTATTCCGTATTAAAACAGCATAAAGTTCCCGAATTGAGTATTAAATGGCCCAACGACATTCTGTCAGGTAGGTCGAAGCTATGTGGAATACTTATCGAGAACAGTCTTTCGGGGAACAAAATAAATACATCAATAATAGGTATAGGTTTGAATGTGAACCAGTTATATTTTGAAAAGCTACAAAACGTATCCTCTTTGCAATTAGTATTGGGAAAAACATTTGATTTGGATACGCTCTTACAAGATATTGTGAGCCAGTTGAAAAAAGTATTTTTAGGATTTGAGCAAAAGGGTGCCGCTCATTTATGGGATGAATATGCCGACGTATTGTTCAGAAAAGGAAAGCCTTCTACCTTCGAGGATAAGGATGGTGAGCGATTTATGGGTTTTATCAAGGGAGTTTCAAAAGATGGTAAATTGATTATCGCCCTTGAGGATGCCGTTTTGAAAACATTCGATTTAAAGGAAGTAAGGTTGCTGTACTGATATAAATGCGCTACTGGCTAAATCTTCTCTAAATTCTCCGAAAGTGTACCCATAAAATTAGTAATCGGCTTTTTGATCATCATGCCCATCATGGCGTTGAACTCCCCGTTAAAATGTAAGGCTACCTCGGTCTCGATTTCGCTAAGCTTCACTATATCGGCAGTGAGGGTAAAGGGCAGTTTTTCGCTTGCGGCACCCAATATGATTTGGCTATTGGGCGTTTGGCCCTTACGTTCCAGAACGATTTCAGGCATTCCTTTCAACGAAAAAAGAAAACGATCTTCGTTGATCAGTTCGAATTTGTCAATGTTCTCGGGCATTAATTTTTCGAAATTCTTCAGGTCGGTCAAGAAATCAAAGACCTCTTTATCGCCTTTTGGGATTTTTTTATTGGGGGTTTCTATATGCATATTTCTATTTTATCACTGCCTCCATTCGGCGGGATTTTTTCGCCAATCTAAAAGCGTGTTCATCTGTTCTTCGTTTATATATTTGGTTTCCAAAGCCTGTTCCATCAGATATTCGTAGTCGCTCAGCGTATGGAGTGTTACTTTTTTATCCTTGAAATTTTGATCCGCGACTTGAAAACCGTAGGTGAATATGGCCAGCATACCCTTAACCTTGGCACCTTCCGAATGTAGTGCGTCGACGGCATTGAGACTGCTTTTTCCTGTACTTATAAGATCCTCGATGACCACAACGCTGCGGTTCGCTTCTAGCTTCCCTTCGATTTGGTTGCGCCTTCCGTGCGATTTGGGCTCTGGTCTCACGTAGATAAAGGGAAGACCCAAAACATCGGCTACCAAAGCGCCTATACCGATGGCGCCCGTCGCCACACCTGCAATAATATCAGGCTTGCCGTATAGCAACTCGACCTGCTTGGCCATCGCTTCGCGGATGTAATTTCGAATAACCGGATACGATAGCAGAATCCTATTGTCACAATAGATGGGCGATTTCCATCCGGAGGCCCAAGTAAACGGATTTTCAGGATTCAACTTTATTGCATTAATTTGCAATAATAGCTCAGCCGTTTTTTTTGCGGTGTCTTTGTTTAAAACCATACCACAAATGTATAAAGTTTTTGTGAACGAACTGCCGTTGATCTTAACAAATAAACTCTCCGAGACGGCCGATGGTAAATATTTTCTGCTCAATGAAGATTCGATAAATCAGGCTATAAAGGCCTTGAAAAAAAAGAAACTTTCCGAAGCCTATATCTATCATCCGAACCATGAGGAAATCCTTAAAAAATTCACAAAAAAAATTCCTCTGACCGTTGCAGCTGGGGGGGTAGTAACCAATCCTGAGGGGAAGGTTTTGTTCATTTATAGAAACGATAAATGGGATTTACCCAAAGGTAAACTCGACAAAGGAGAATCCATTGAGGATTGCGCTATTCGGGAGGTTATGGAAGAGACCGGTGTATCAGGCCTACGCATCGAGAATTTTCTCCGAACAACGTATCACATCTATAAGAACAACGGTACCTACACTTTAAAGGAAGTACATTGGTTCGCCATGAAAACGGAGTATGATGGCAAGCTTAAACCTGAAAAAAAAGAAGGCATCGTAAAAGTGAAGTGGAAAGGGCCAAAAAAGATTCAAAAAGCGCTTCAGAACTCGTATACCAATATCAAGATTCTTTTTGAGTGATCGTTTGATTTGTCAGCCTCCCCGGATCAGGCAAACGGTTTTGAAGCGGTATGAATTTGAGATTGGCTCGTTTTAGAACGCCATTAACTTCAACTTTACTTTTGCACTTGCACGAGAACTTGAGATAAGTCCTCTTTGCGTTGTAGGATCGAATCAAAAAAAATCCAGTTAAAAAAAGAATCGTTCGCTTAGGGCTCCAAAGTCTAGACAGTTTTTATGCTTTTTCCGTAATCGCTTCGATCTGGGATTTGAGAATAGGTTTGTTGTTATAGGTCAGGGTATGATCGGTTTTCTTTTTGTACTTTTCATACGTTTGAAGGTCGTACGGATCGATCGATGAGGTATAGATATTTATCCGTACTTTTTTATGTAAAGGCAGGGCGATAAACTCTTCGAGAAACTGCCACCCGTCCATAATGGGCATGTTGATATCCAAAAAAATGACATCGGGTATTTCTTGGGTTTGGTGATGGATAGCTTTAATTCCGTCCAACGCCAGTTTACCGTTGGCGTAGGAGCTTACCTCATTACCATCCGTTATGGAGCTCAACATTTTTCGAATGCCGAATACGGTAATCGGGTCGTCGTCGATAATACAGATGTTAATCATTTTTTTTCTTAAAATAAATGGTGAATTTAGTGCCGACTCCCACTTCGCTTTCGATGCCTACCTTGCCGTTCATGGCCTCTATTTGATTTTTGGTAATGTATAGGCCGATTCCTCGGGCATCGCAATGTTTGTGAAAGGTCTTGTACATGCCAAAAAGTTTATCACCGTATTTTTCGAGATCGATACCCAAGCCGTTATCGGTAATGGAAAGAACGGTATAGCCCTCTTCATCCTTGGCGCTAAAGGTAATGTTAGCGTCCCGTTCGGGGTCTTTATATCTGACTGAATTGGTAATAAAGTTCATCAAAATACTGTCGATATAGGCCGGGATTACCTGTATTTCGGTGGAATCACAAACGGTGTTTGTCACATGGGCATTGTTTTTACCGAGATAGGCCGACAGGTTATGAACCACCGTGTCTATTTTGTTTTTTAGAGGAATAGGTTTTTTGTCGAGATTGACATTCGTATTGATGTCGACCACCTCGTTCAGGTTTTCTAAAGTCACCAACAAGTTATCGGAGGCATTTATTAACATTTTAAGGAGGTTGTCTTTCTCTGATTCATCTTTCTCGTTTACCAAAAAATCTAATAACATGGAGAAGTTGGCGGAATGAGATCTTAGGTTGTGCGATACGATATGGGCGAAATTGATGAGTTTCTTGTTCTGTAGGGAGGCAACATTGACCAAATCGCGCAGTTCTTCTTCCTTCTGCTTGATGTCTGTTATATCAAGACTAATACCGATCAATCCGCTGGCCTTGCCGGTTTCGTCCAATAGCGGAATCTTCGAGGTCAAGAACGTTGTTTTCTTTCCGTTTTTCTTACGGTTCCAGGTTTCCTGGCTCAAAATAGGCCTCAGGGTTTCCATGACCCTGAGGTCTTCTTTTCTAGAAATTTGGGCAACATCTTCGTCATAAAGTTCGAAATCGGTCTTACCTAGAAGTTCTTCGGGATGGCTAACGCCCAAATAGTCACATTCAGATTTGTTGACCAAAATTTTACGCGAATCGGTATCCTTTATAAAAACGTTGAGCGGTAGATTGTCGATGAGCGTCCGGAGCAGATGCTCACTTTTTTTGGTCTTGATTTCGGAAGTTACCTGCTCGTCAATGTTCTGAAAGGTTCCGGTCAGGCCAACTACTTTTCCCTCTATAAAAATCGGCCTTCCAGCGGTCTGCACCCATAGCTCTTTTCCTTGGGCGGTCACGATTTGAAGTCTTTCGCTATACGAAATACCCTTTGCCGTTGCTTCGTGAATAACCATTGCCATGGTATTTCGGCTGTGGCCATCCTTATAAAAGTTCACCGCATTATCGAGAGTTGGAACAAAGTCGTCGGAAACCTCATGAATTATACGAGTCATATCGCACCACGTAAGCGTATTTTCTTTAAAACAGTACTCCCAACTTCCTATTTTGCCAATTTCGGAAGTGGCCTTCAAATGACTATTTAATTTTTTATTCTGCTCTTCAAGAAGTTTGCGTCGGGTAATGTCTTCGGTCTGTATGATCAGCCCAATAATATTTTCTTGCTCGTCGTGCCAAGGGATGCATGTCCATTCAGACCAAGTTTCGCCCGTTGCCGTATCTAAATTCAAATGGACCTTGGTTTCATCGGAATTGCCGGAAATACAAGCTTGCAAAGCTTGTTCCCAAGAATGGCCTGTTTTAGTCAAAAGTTGGCTGATGGGCTTTCCTTGAATGTCAAAAGGATCGAGTTCGAAATCAGCGATCCATTGGTCGGAAGCGTGCACGACTTCAAAACGTTCATTAACAAAAACAGTAGCTGATGGCAATTGTTTTATTAAATAACTCTGGGTCGCGGTTGGGGCACCTTTTAACATATCACTGTAATTTCGGACTAAAATAATATGGTTTTTCGATATGGCTAAAAGATTGTTGTGAATAGGGCGAATGGCGTTGTATAAACCGCTATTTATGTTTATAGGGAATAATGCTCGATAAATATAAGTTAATTCTTGTTAATATTTGACTATTCCGCACGTCAATTTAACTTGATGATGTGGCAAAAGCATTATGAAGTCCGGACGCTATCGGGCACGAGACCTGTATAATTCCCCCCGTGCCGAATAACGTCCCGGACTATCGAAGAGCTGATATAGGATTTTCCGGAAGACGTAAGCAGAAAAACCGTCTCGATTTCGGAGAGTTTGCGATTTGTGTGGGCAATGGCCTTTTCGAACTCAAAATCCGCGGGATTGCGCAATCCCCTTAAAATAAAATCCGCATCCATTTTTTTACAGAAATCGACGGTCAAGCCTTCGTAGGTAAGCACTTTTACCTTGGGTTCGTTCGCAAAGGCTTCCTTGATGAATTGCATCCGCTGATCGATGGTGAACATGTATTTTTTTTCTGCATTGATGCCGATGGCAATAATCAGTTCGTCAAAGAGGGTAATGCCCCTTTGTATAATATCGGAATGCCCCAAGGTCAGGGGGTCAAAGGATCCAGGAAAGATAGCGCGTCTCATACCAAAAGTTTCGGGATTCAAGTTACAGGTTTAATCACCTGCCACCAAAAGTTCCTAAAATTACCTATTTTTTAATCAATGCTTCCTCAATAGCGCTCCCGAACAGTTGAGGGAGTGAAATTCCGGCGGCTTTGGCCTGTTTCGGTAGTATGCTTTCGGTAGTGAGGCCGGGGGTAGTGTTCATTTCGAGCATGTAAGGTTCGTCATTTACAAAGATAAACTCGCTACGGGTATAGCCCTTCATTTTCAGGATTTCGTAGGCGCGTATCGCCAGCTCGGCCACTTTTTCTTCCTGTAATTTTGAAATACGGGCGGGCGTGATTTCTTGGGATTTTCCCTCGTATTTGGCCTCGTAATCGAAAAAATCGTTTTCGGTCACGATTTCCGTAATGGGAAGCGCTTTTGTCTTTCCATTGTAAGTGATTACACCGACGGAAACCTCCGTGCCGTCGAGAAAGGCCTCGATGATAATTTCATCATCTTCTTGATAGGCGTTGTCGATGGCCATCCGTAATTTTTCCTTTTCATAGACTTTTGAAATACCGAAGCTGCTGCCTGCCTTATTGGCCTTGACGAAGCAGGGCAAACCAACTTTCGCGACAATGGCGTCTTCGTCGATCGTATCGCCTTGGTTAAGATAGTAGGAAGGTGCCGACTTTATTCCGTAAGGTTTGAGCACGCTGAGCAGGTCCCTTTTGTTGAAAGTGAGTGCGGCCTGATAATAGTCACAGGAAGTCTGGGGGATACCCAGCAATTCAAAATAAGCCTGAAGCAGGCCGTCTTCCCCGGGTGTGCCGTGAATGGCGTTGAAGACACAGTCAAAAGTCTGTTTTCCGTTTTTGGTAGTTATGGAAAAGTCATTTTTATTTACTGGCGATTCTTTGTCCTTGTCGTCAACATATACCCACTTATCCTTAAATATATGGATACGAAAGGGATTGAACTTATCGGTATCCAAATAATCATAGACTACACCACCACTTTTTAACGAAATTTTAAACTCGCTGGAATAACCGCCCATGAGTATGGCAATATTTTTCTTCATAGAATCGTTTAATTATGAGGATGGTAAAACGAACTCGAAAATAAAGAAAAAACCTATATTTGCCCTGTCAAACACACCTAAATGCGCAATTTCTTCAATTTTTTAAAGAGCAAAGTATTTTTGATACAGCTCGGCTTGGCCCTTTTAGTGCTGATACTGGTCATTTTTTTGGCGCTGCGTTGGTTGAATAGCACAACCAATCACAACGAATTCGTAGAAGTGCCCGATTTCGGAAAAATGTCGGTTCCTGATATGAGAAAGGCGGTAGAAGAAGCCCATTTGCGCTTCGAGGTGTTGGATTCGGCGAATTTTAATCCCGATTATCCGCGATTTTCCATTATCGAACAGAATCCTCCGGCGGGCAATAAGGTAAAGGAAAACAGGAAAATTTATCTTACGGTCAATCCTTCCGGTTACAAACAGGTGACCGTGCCCAATATCATACAGGTAACCCAGCGCAATGCGACTTCTATGTTGCGTGCCGTCGGTCTCGATGTGCAACGAACGAGCTATATCGATCAATTGGGCAAAGACATGGTGTACTATATCAAATATAAAGGGAAGCAGATCAAACCGGGCGACAAATTGGCCAAGACTTCGAAGATCGAGCTGGTGTGTGGTAATGGTGCAATTCCCGATCAGGCGAGGGTACAAGCCGAATCTCAATAAACTATGCAGTCAGAAGATAGCAACGAGACCGACGACGAGCTTTTCGAACACCATCGGTTCGTGGCCGCCAAAGGGCAAGAACCTTTGCGCGTCGATAAATTTTTGATGAACTTCATTGAATACGCTACACGCAATAAAATTCAACAATCTGCCAAAGCTGGTAATATTTGGGTCAATGGCGCCGTGGTCAAGCAGAACTACAAGGTTAAACCCGAGGATGAAGTGAGGGTGCTTTTCGAACACCCGCCGCACGAATTTTTATTGGTTGCCGAAAATATTGCCTTGGATATTGTTTATGAAGATGATGCGCTTCTCGTCGTAAACAAACCGGCGGGCATGGTCGTGCATCCCGGTCACGGTAATTATTCCGGTACGCTGATCAACGCCCTTTTGTATCACATTGAGGACTCGGGCGGCCAACGTGAAGACCTGCCAAATAACAGCAACGAACGCCCCGGCTTGGTGCATCGCATAGACAAGGATACATCGGGATTACTGGTAGTTGCCAAAACGGAAACCGCCATGACCCATTTGGCCAAACAATTTTACGACAAGACCTCGGAGCGGGAATATATAGCTTTAGTCTGGGGCGATGTCAAGGATGAAAGCGGCACGGTGGAAGGCAATATCGCCCGAAACCCTAAAAACCGGCTGCAGATGCAGGTTTTTCCCGAAGGGGACGAAGGCAAGGAAGCGGTCACCCATTACAGTGTTTTAGAGCGTTTGGGCTATGTAACCTTGGTATCGTGTCAACTGGAGACTGGCCGCACCCATCAAATCCGCGTACACATGAAGTATATCGGACACACCCTTTTTAACGACGAGCGCTATGGTGGCGATAAGATTTTAAAGGGTACCACTTTCACAAAATATAAGCAGTTCGTAGATAACGCCTTCAAAATCCTTCCCCGACAGGCGCTGCATGCCAAAACCTTGGGATTTATTCATCCCGAAACCGGCGAAAAGATGCGTTTCGATTCCGAAATCCCCCAAGATATGTCGGATTGTATCGGGAAGTGGCGGCATTATGCAAAGCATCGGTGAGGGAAATCCCAAATTCCATGCACCAAATTCCAACTCTAATTTTGATTTCGGTTCCTCTCCTTTTTCCAAGGGGGGGGTGGCGATAGAAAGAGTGCTTTTGTTCGGAAACTCGAATCATACCTAGGTAACTAAAGTCGGAACAGAGTGGCCTAAAACCACAATCATAAATTCCTTCAATACCTACATAGATATCCTATCGGATATAACTGCCGTAATCTAAAAAGATCGGGTTATTTTCGTGGCTCATCATAAAAATTGGATCCTGTTATGAAAATCGTCATTTCCCCGGCCAAATCATTGGATTATACATCGGAATATCCCAAATTCAAACAAACGCAGCCCCAGTTTTTGGATGAGGCCGTAAAGCTAAACAAGCTGTTGGCAAAAAAAAAGCCGAAGGATTTGATGGCCCTTATGCATATTTCCGATAAACTTGCCGAACTCAATTGGCAGCGCAACCAAGATTTTGAAACTCCCTTTACGACTAAAAATGCAAGACCGGCGATTTACGCTTTCAATGGAGACGTTTATCAAGGCCTTGATGCGTACGCGATGTCGGTGGAGAAGGTAGGGAAATTACAAGATATATTACGGATTTTATCGGGACAGTACGGTATACTCCGTCCGCTAGATCTCATGCAGCCCTATCGGCTAGAAATGGGAACAAAACTAAAGGTAGGCCGAAAAAAAAATCTATATGAATTCTGGAAGAAAACCATAACCGAACAGTTAAACGAAGAGCTGGGCGAAAACGAACTTTTTCTAAATCTGGCCAGTAATGAATATTTCAGCGCCGTAGACGGGAAGACTTTAAAAGTACCCGTGATTACCCCTGTATTTAAGGATTGGAATAACGATAAACTAAAAGTTATCAGCTTCTATGCCAAAAAAGCGCGGGGTGCCATGGTGCGCTATATTGTTGATAAAAACGTCAGGACCTTGGAAGATTTGAAAGGTTTCGATTATGACGATTATAGTTTCAGTGCATCGCATACCTCGAAGAAGAACGAGCCTGTTTTTGTTCGGTGAAGTCACCGATTTAATCGCGGTTCGCAAATCCGCACTTTCGGGTGTTAACCGTGCAAGCTAAATAGGGTCAACCACAACTGTAGCTGCTAGGTTTTTTTCTGCGCACCTGAATCGTCACGCATTTATGGCTAATGCGAATTATTTCTAACCGCAACTGCCCCTATTATTTCTTCTTTCTCAAACTAATTTTCTCCTCGACCGTAGGCCGTTTTTTGATCCTGCGCGGCCTTCTTGCCCCGTAAGACCGGTTGGCGATTTTGCCCCTTCTCGATTTTTTATCCCCTTTTCCCATCTGTCCTTTGAATTTTAATTGAATTAGCCGATGCTTACAAAGATAAGACATTGCTATCCTAACCAAAAAAAGCTAAGTTTGTTTAATAACGACAAAATAAAGGACATTTAAGTGGTTTAAAACAGAATAGTTTGAAAATAGAAAAGGTTTTAGTAGCGAACAGGGGCGAGATTGCCATCCGGATTTTTAGAGCCTGTGTAGAGATCGGAGTACGTACCGTAGGTGTATATACCTACGAGGACCGCTATTCCCTGCACCGCTACAAAGCCGATGAATGTTACCAGATCGGAGAGGACAAGGAACCTTTAAAACCTTATCTGGATATCGATGCCATTATAAAAGTGGCTAAGGATAACCAGGTCGATGCCATCCATCCCGGATACGGATTTTTATCGGAAAATGCACAGTTCGCCCAAAAATGTGCCGAGAACGATATTATTTTTATTGGGCCTAAGGTTTCCGTACTAAAGGCACTGGGCGATAAGATTACGGCCAAAGAAGTCGCCACTGCGAATAAGGTTCCCGTTATCGAGAGCAGCAATATTGATTTAAAGGATATCAAAACGGCCCTTTCCGAGGCCAAACGCATCGGATATCCACTGATGTTAAAAGCCGCCTCGGGCGGTGGGGGAAGGGGTATGCGGGTAATCCGTACCGCGGATGAATTGAAAAAGGGCTTTCCCGAAGCGAAAAGGGAATCGCTGAACGCTTTTGGCGATGATACCGTTTTTCTGGAAAAATTTGTTGAAAATCCGAAACATATCGAAATCCAGATCGTGGCCGATACCCATGGCAATATGGTGCATCTGTACGAAAGGGATTGTTCGGTACAGCGGCGCTATCAAAAGGTCATCGAGTTTGCGCCGTCGATAGGATTGCCCCAAGAAACCAAGGATAGCCTGTATAAATACGCCATCGATATCTGTAAAGCTGTAGACTACAATAATATCGGAACGGTGGAGTTTTTGGTCGATGACGACGGAAGCATCTACTTTATCGAGGTAAACCCACGTATCCAAGTCGAGCATACGGTGACCGAAATGATTACCAATATCGATCTGGTCAAGGCACAGCTTTTTATTGCGGGGGGATATAAATTATCGGATACACAGATAAAAATCCCCGATCAAGCGTCCGTTCAGGTGACGGGGGTAGCGCTGCAATGTCGTATTACCACCGAAGACCCATCCAACGATTTTAAGCCCGATTACGGGGTGGTCACTACTTATCGCAGTGCCTCCGGTTTCGGAATCCGGTTGGATGCGGGAAGTATTTACCAAGGAGTTGCTATTTCGCCGTTTTTCGATTCCATGCTGGTCAAAGTATCGGCCCGAAGCCGTACGCTGGACGGATGTTGCCGGAAGATGCGCAGGGCCTTGGCGGAGTTCCGGATACGTGGCCTGAACACCAATATGGCGTTTTTGGACAATATTCTAACCCATCCCACCTTTCGGGAGGGCAAGGTCACGGTCAATTTCATAAAGAACGAGCCCAAACTTTTCGAGTTTATCGAACCTAGAAACCGGGCGAACAAACTGATCGAATTCTTGGGCGAGACTATTGTAAACGGAAATCCCGATGTAAAAAATTACGACCCGAAACACGTCTTTTCAAAGCCTGTGATTCCCACCTTTCCAAAAATGGAGGGATATCCCAAAGGTACAAAAGACCGGTTGACAGATCTGGGTCCCGAAAAATTCGCCGCATGGTTGAAGCAGGAGAAAAAAGTCCACTTTACCGATACCACCATGCGCGATGCCCACCAAAGTTTGTTGGCCACCCGCATGCGAACCGACGATATGCTAAAGGTGGCTGAGGGTTATGCCAAGAACCATCCCGGAATTTTCTCCATGGAGGTCTGGGGAGGCGCCACTTTTGACGTATGCCTGCGCTTTTTGCACGAAAATCCTTGGGAAAGGCTGGCCTTATTGCGAAAGGCGATGCCGAACCTGCTGTTGCAGATGTTGATCAGGGGTTCCAACGGGGTCGGTTATACGGCCTATCCCGATAACCTGATCGAAAAATTCGTGGAGGAATCCTGGAATACGGGGGTCGATGTATTCCGTATTTTCGATTCCCTCAACTGGATGAAATCCATTGCACCCTGTATCGCGTACGTCCGTAAAAATACGGGTGGGCTGGCTGAAGGTTCACTTTGCTACACTGGCGACATCCTTAATCCATCCAAAACAAAATACGACCTCAGGTATTATCTGCAATTGGCCAAGGATATCGAAAATGCAGGGGCGCATATATTAGGCGTCAAGGATATGGCAGGCCTTTTAAAACCTGATGCGGCCTATGAACTTATAACGGCCTTAAAGTCGGAAATCGATATTCCGATCCACTTACACACCCATGATACTTCGTCCATACAATCGGCCACCTATCTAAAGGCGGTGGAAGCGGGCGTGGATGTTATCGATGTGGCCTTGGGCGGACTTTCGGGCCTTACCTCTCAGCCCAATTTCAATTCGGTGGTGGAGATGCTGCGTTTCCACGAACGTGAGAACGCTATGGATACCGAAAAACTGGCCGAATATTCCAATTATTGGGAAACCGTCCGCAACTATTATTACACCTTCGAATCCGGATTGAAATCGGGTACGGGCGAGGTGTACGATCATGAAATTCCCGGTGGCCAATATTCCAACTTAAAGGGGCAGGCGATCGCGTTGGGCCTCGAAGATCGGTTTACGCAAGTGACCAAAATGTACGCCAAGGTCAATGCCATGTTCGGCGATATCATAAAGGTAACGCCCAGTTCAAAAGTGGTCGGCGATATGGCGCAGTATATGGTGAGCAACGATTTGTCCGTTGAGGATATCATGGAAAAAGGGGCCCATATTTCCTTTCCCGAATCCGTCAAGAGTTTTTTTAGGGGCGATTTGGGTCAGCCTGTCGGAGGTTTTCCGAAAAAGTTGCAAAAAATCGTCCTAAAAGGGGAAAAACCCTATACCGACCGTCCGAACGCCCATTTAGAGCCCATCGATTTTGAGAAGGAATTGAAAGCCTTTAAACGAAAGTTCAAAAAAGGGATGGGCCGCGAACTTGAAATGACGGATTTTTTATCCTACAAGCTATACCCGAAAGTATTCACCGAAGCCTATAACAATCACGTAAAGTTCGGGAACACGGTCAACATACCCACGAAAAATTTCTTTTATGGATTGGATATCGGCGAAGAGATCATGGTGGAGCTTGACAGGGGCAAGAAGGTATTGATATCGCTGATGCTCAAAGGCGCACCCGATGAAGCCGGCAATGTGAGCATCTTTTTCAAGATCAACGGTCAATTGCGGAACGTGATGATCAAGGACCGATCGGTCAAGGTCGAAAAAACACAAAATGAAAAAGCGGATGCCGATGACCCCAAGCAGGTGGGCGCCCCCCTTCAGGGACTACTTTCTACTGTTCTGGTGAAAAAAGGCCAAGCCGTAAAACGCAACCAGCCGCTGTTTATCATAGAGGCCATGAAAATGGAGACCACGGTTACCGCCAATGCCGAAGGAACGGTCGATAAAATTCAACTGGAGGGAGGCTCGCTGGTCAATGCGGACGATTTGGTGTTAATCTTGAAATAGGCGATAAGTTCGAGTCCAAACGTAACTTCAAAATCATATCCGATTGTTTCTACATACACATCCATACGGGCCTTTTCTTTTTCCGGAAGCCACCACACTGATTGTTGGCACGCTTCCGCCACCGCGGTTTACCAGCCGAGAGCTTTGCGAAGGTGATGTCGACTTCTGCTATGGAAGCCGCAACGGACAGCTATGGCCTATTTTAGACGAAATCTTTGATTTAGGGCTGGTATACGAAACGACCCGGGAAGCCATCGAACAGCGCAAACAGTTTCTTTTCAAAAGGCGTATCGGCATCTGCGATATCGTCGAAGGGGCGGAAAGAGAAAAAATGGATGCCTCCGACCTTGGCATGCAAAACGTACAGCTTCGGGATTTGGTGAGGATACTTCAGGCTTATCCCAATATCGATACGCTCTTGTTTACCGGTGGAAACAGTAAAAATGGGCCCGAATATTTTTTCAGGAAACATTTGAAAGACTACGGTTTGCAATTGGAATTAGTTTCCGGTGAGGTTCCCCGTATTCATCGTTTTATACTTCCTTCGGAAAATGACCGGATCATCAAAACGGTTTCGTTAACGGCTCCTTCTGGGGCGGCCAACAGGGCGGTCGGCAGTTTGGCATCCTATAAAAAAATGAAGGATGAAAACCCCAATTTCAACACCGTCGATTTTAGGGTGATGCAGTATGCCCCGTTTTTTTAGTAACTAAAAAGAGCCCTACCGGGGAAGGCAAGGCTCTTTTACGAGAACACTATATGAAAATGAAAAGTCTTATTTCGTTTTTATTACATAGTAAAAGTACCCTGACATCCCGCTGAATTGAAATTTTTGTTGTGAAACCTGTTGTTTTTGTGGTGTAGGTGCGTTATTTTGTTATTTGGGATAAAATAGTTCCCTCCAAAAGGCATTTATCCCGATATTTATAGATTCATTTACATCCTCAAAAATTAAATTCACTACTTATATATGCATCAAACAGAAAGACTCGAAACCTTTAAGAAATCCGTTACCAACAAATTCAATGTTTATAACAGTTTATTTTTAAACCTACCGTACCGTAATATCGAAAACGTGGGCATGCTCATTCCCTTACTTTTCGATCAATGTGAAAAGGGATTGAAATCAGGGAAACATCCCCAAGAGATTCTGGATACATTTTTCAAGAACTATGCAGATATCAATGATGAAAAGGAACAGATCGACTTTATGTTTCGTATCATCCAGTACGTCGAACGTCAAGTGGTTTTATACGATAGCGTTGAAGATGCCGCTTTTCCAAAGCTGCACGAACACAGTAGCTCGTTATCCATCAAAGATTATTTTCAGTTCGTTGACAAGAACAAGAATTGGGACAAGCTTGCCGAACAGCTGTCCACCTTTAGCGCGCGTATCGTTTTCACTGCACATCCTACCCAATTTTATACGCCCGCGGTACTTGACATTATCGCCGAACTACGCTCGCTTATTTTAGATGACCGTATCAACGACATCGACCTGACTTTACAGCAATTGGGACTCACATCCCTGATAAACGCCACCAAACCGACCCCTCTCGATGAGGCGAAAAACATTATTTATATCCTCCGTAACGTGTACTATGATGCCGTCGGAGATCTTTTTTCCTATATCAAGAGCAATGTGCCTAATTCTAATTTTGAGAACCATAAAATCATGAAGCTCGGTTTTTGGCCCGGTGGGGATCGTGATGGTAACCCGTTCGTAACCGCCGATATTACCAAAGATGTGGCCGATGAGCTGCGCGTTACCTTGATGAAATGTTATTACAACGACCTGAAGGAACTCCGGAAAAAACTGACTTTTAAACAGGTGCAAGAACCTTTGAACAAATTACGGGACAGCCTGTATGTGGCTATGTTCAATAGGAACCAAACGGTCGATTACCAAGACCTTATTGAGCCTTTGGAGGCTATACGCGAAACCCTTACCGAAAAGTACCACGCTCTCTACATTAAAGATCTCGAACACCTTATCGACAAGGTCAAGATTTTCAAGACCCATTTCGCGACTTTGGATATACGTCAAGATCAGAGCAAGCACATTTTGGTGGTGGAAAGTATTTTAAAGCAAAATGGTATTATAAAGGATAATCTTGATGAACTCGATCAGGCAGCATTGGTCGATATCCTGTTGCATAAAGATTTGAAGGTGGATGCCGCGGATTTTTCGGATGATATTGTAAAGGATACCTTGATCAATATCTCACAATTAAAAGAAATTCAGAACAAAAACGGCGAGGAAGGATGCAATCGCTATATCATCAGTAATTCGGAGGATATTTTCTCCGTACTTTTCGTCTACGGACTGTTCCGATGGTGCGGATGGGATGCCGATAAAATCACTTTTGACATCGTACCCCTGTTCGAGACCATGAACGGGATGGACGGCGCGGAAGCTACGATGGAAGCCCTATTCGAAATGCCGGAATATCGGGCACATTTAGAGCGGCGCGACAACGTGCAGACCATTATGCTCGGTTTTTCGGACGGCACCAAAGATGGAGGCTATCTCAAGGCCAACTGGTCCATTCTAAAAACAAAGGAAACCCTATCGAAAGTGTGTAAAAAGAACGGTATCAAAGCGGTGTTCTTCGATGGTCGCGGCGGTCCACCGGCCCGTGGTGGTGGAAAGACCCACCGTTTCTACGCCGCACAGACTAAAGATGTAGCGAACCACGAAATTCAGTTGACCATTCAAGGCCAGACGATTACGAGTACCTACGGCACCAAAGAACAGTTCATGCACAATTCGGAACAGTTGCTCACTGCCGGCCTTTCGAACAACCTTTTCGGAAAGGAAAACGTGATTTCAAAAGATTCGCGTAAACTGATGGAAGAACTTTCCGAACTGAGCTTTGCAAAATACGATGCTTTGAAGCGGCACGAGATGTTCATTCCGTATTTGGAAAATAAAAGTACCTTAAAATATTACACCAAGGCGAACATCGGTAGTAGGCCCGGCAAGCGTGGCAATAAGGCCAAGCTGGAACTGACCGATTTGCGCGCCATTTCGTTCGTAGGTTCTTGGAGCCAATTGAAACAGAACGTACCCGGTTATTTCGGAATCGGTACGGCAATCAAGACGCTAAAGGACGATGGTAGGATTAAGGAGGTCAAAACCCTGTTCAAGGAAGTACCCTTTTTTAAAGCCTTGATGCTGAATAGTATGATGTCGTTGACCAAATGCTATTTCGAGCTGACCAGTTACATGAAGGAAGACCCGGAATACGGGGACTTTTGGAAAATTCTGCATAAGGAATACGAACTTTCCAAAGAAATGCTATTGCTCATCAGCGGATTTGATATTCTGATGCAGAACGAGGGCGTTTCCCGTGAATCGGTGAAGATTAGGGAAAATATCGTATTGCCCCTGTTGGCCATACAGCAGTATGCCCTTCAAAAAATTGGGCAAAATGCCAAGTTCAAAGAGGAATACGAAAAAATAGTGACTAGATCGCTATACGGGAATATTAATGCGAGTCGTAATTCGGCTTGATTTGGAGTAGAAGGGCCTTTCAATGGTTTTTAAAATAATTACAGCTAAGCTATTATTTGAGATTGGGCAGTCTAATAGTCTTTATATTAGTAGCTTACAAGTGTCATCTTCCGAAAAATCAATTTCTGTTTTCAAGACCGGAGTTGTTTTTTGTAAAGATTAACCGAAGTAAAAGCAAAAACGGAAATCCATGAAAGAATAGATCGAACCAATCTTGAGGTTGCATGCCGACGGCACCACCTGAAATCCATTTAATTTTGCCCCATATATGAGGTTCTGGATAGAAAGGTGCCATACCTATGGCAACACAGAGTAGAATGATTATTTTCCAATTATTGACAAGCTCTTTCATCAATGAATTTTTGCAATAAAATCTGAAACGGAATCAGTACCACTTTCCGTTAAATGATTGATAAACGCCGACCCGATTATCGCGCCTTTAGCGGTTTTGGTCGCTTGCTGATAGGTCTCGGTATCCTTGATGCCGAAACCTACAATTTGCGGGTTGGAAAGTTGCATGTCGGAAATCCGTTTGAAATAATCGGTCTGCATATGGCCAAACCCCTTGCCAGAACCGGTGACACTGGCCGAACTCACCATGTAGATGAACCCCTTGGAAACTTTATCGATAAATCGGATACGCTCTTCCGAGGTCTGTGGCGTAATCAAGAAGACGTTGATAAGTCCATATTTCTCGAAAGTTTTCTGATATTCCTCATGATATACATCGACCGGTAAATCAGGAATGATGAGTCCGTCTATGCCAATTTCCTCACATTTTTCGCAAAAGGCCTCCACGCCGTATTGCAGCATGGGATTGAAGTATCCCATGATGATCAGCGGAATCGAAACGGAATTCCTGATATTCTTTAACTGTTCGAAAAGGATTTCGGTGGTCATTCCGTTTTTAAGAGCAGCGGTTGAGCTTGCTTGTATGGTCGGCCCATCCGCTAATGGGTCGCTAAAAGGCAGTCCGATTTCAATCATATCGACCCCGTTTTTCTCTAAATCTTGGATGATTTTGGCGGTGTCGTTCAATGCAGGGTAACCCGCTGTGAAGTAAATGGAGAGGAGTTTGCCCTCTGAGTTCATTTTATTATTTATACGATTATTCATGTGTAATTATCTTATTTTATGCAGGTCATTCATCTTTTAAAGTTTAAAATAGTCAATATAGGTATCCAAATCCTTATCCCCCCGACCCGATAGGTTGACCACAACTACATCATCTGCCTTAAACTTTCTGTGATTAAAAATCGCAAAGGCATGTGAGGTTTCTATGGCGGGAATGATACCCTCTAACTGCGCCATTTCGAGTCCGGCAATCATGGCCTCGTCATCGGTGATGGAAATGAATTCCCCACGGCCTGATTTGAATAAATGCGCGTGCATTGGGCCGACGCCAGGGTAGTCGAGTCCTGCGGAAATAGAATAGGGTTCGGTAATTTGTCCATCGGTGGTTTGCATCAACAGGGTTTTACTGCCATGAATGATACCTACCTTACCGAGTGCCGAGGTAGCGGCACTTTCTCCGGAATTCACTCCTTTTCCAGCTGCTTCCACCGCAATAATACCTACATTGGGGTTGTCGAGATAATGGTAATAGGCCCCTGCGGCATTGCTTCCCCCACCTACACACGCAACCACATAATCGGGATTCTCCCGCCCTTCTCTTTCCTGCAACTGCCATTTGATTTCCTTGGAGATGACGGACTGAAACCGTGCCACCATATCAGGGTAGGGATGAGGCCCCACGACCGAGCCGATGATATAATGTGTATCCACCGGATTATTTATCCAATCCCGAATGGCCTCATTGGTAGCGTCTTTTAACGTACGGCTACCCGAAAGTGCCGGTCGCACTTCCGCACCCAACATTTTCATTCGGGCTACGTTCGGGGCCTGCCGGGCGATATCGATTTCACCCATATAAACAATGCATTCGATACCCATCAAGGCGCAGACCGTAGCCGTGGCGACACCATGTTGCCCCGCACCGGTCTCCGCGATAATCCGGTTTTTACCCAGGCGTTGCGCCATCAATATCTGTCCGATAGTGTTATTGACTTTATGGGCGCCGGTATGGCAGAGATCTTCCCGCTTGAGATAAATTTTGGTCCCGTATTTTTCGGATAGCCTTTTGGCGAAATAGAGCGGGGTAGGACGGCCTACATAATCCTTTAGCAACTGGTCGAATTCCTCTTTAAAGGAAGGTTCTTCCATAATGCGGATGTAATTCTGGCGCAGCTCCTCACAATTGGGGTAGAGCATTTCGGGGATATACGCCCCGCCGAATTCGCCGTAGTAGCCTTTTTTATTTGCGTGGTATGTCATAGCTTATAGTTTCTTTTCAGTTGTCTTAATTAGGATGGTTATTTTAGGGAAGCTTACAAGAATAGGTGGGAAACAGCTAAATCTTTAAATTCCTTCAATCGCTCTATATTCTTCAACCCCGCCTCAATCTCAAACCTACTATTCACATCAAGAGCGTAACAATAGTTAGATTCTGGCCGTTTCCTGAATTCTTTGATGGCTTCCGCATCTTCCAGCCCAATTCCCCCACTTAAAAAGTAAGGTTTGGTCGAAGCGTAGTTTTTGAGTACGCTCCAATCGAAGATATAGCCGTTTCCGCCGGGGAATTTGCCTTGGGTGTCGAAAAGGTAATAATCGCAGAGCTCTTCGTAGGGCTCTAATAAGCTGAAATCGAAATCGTCTTTAATTGAGAATACTTTGATTATTTTGAGATTTGTTTCCGCAAGGGAGGTCTCGACAGCGCTCGACCTTACCCCAAGTAACTTCGACTTAACTCGTAGTTCATCACAAAATTCGGGACTTTCTTCACCATGCAACTGCACCGCCTGTAAATTGTGCTTTTCCATTTTATCTAGAATTTCTTGTATCGAAGCATCCACAAAAACTCCTACTTTTTGGATGTGATCCGGTAATTCTGGAATCTCGCCTTCAAAAAACCTGCTGGAAGGTTCCCAGAAAATAAAGCCTAGGTAGTCGGGCTGCAGAGCTGCTACCTCCGCCGTATTCGCTTTCATTCCGCAGATTTTCAGTTTCATGGTGTTCGTTTTTTCACTTTCGCTCTTACCTTGTCATTTCGTAGCAGGAAGAACCTCTTACAACGGATATTCTGCCTAATTGGTTCCCTTCGCCACCGGAACAGTCAAGAACCCGACCCGCAGAACCAAAACATCCGGCAAGGTCCCTTCATTTTCGGGTGGACAAGAATTACCGCTTTTCCTTATTGGCCATTCCATATTGCAATACTTCTAAAAATTGATTCCTTCTTATCATCCTTTCTCAAACCTTTAAAAACAGCTTTTGCTTATACAGCACGTACAAAAACACCCATTTTACGGCAATCAGGGCTACGGCCAGGGCTAGTGCGTTCCAAGGATTACCGATGAGCTGCCCGAGCCATCCGAAAAAGGCTTCGGTGGAATATTCCCAGTTGATGAACTGGCCGGACATATAGATCAAGATGGAGTTCATACCGATGACCTTGAAAAAGAAGGCCCATTGGCGATGGCCCAAAATATCGATGATATAGTAAAATAGCGCCATCAGCAAAAGGCTTATTCCGCCGCATTGCAATACGAAAGAACTGGTCCACAAATTTTTATTTATAGGGAAAAATAGGTTCCAAATTTGTGCCAGAATGATACAAACAACGCCTGTCGCTACCATCTTATATACCGCTTTCATCTTACCTTCGGGGGGTGTGCTGCGCAATAGATTTCCCGTGAATATGCCTAATAAGGCAGTGGAAATTGCAGGAACGGTGCTGAATAGCCCTTCGGGGTCGTGAATACCGAGATAGAGCTTGCCGGGCATGAGCAGCCGATCAATATAGGAGGTGAGGTTGCCCTTCATACTCATATCCCCTGCCGGAAAACCGGGGGCGGATCCAAAGGTCAGGGCGAGCCAATATCCTAAAAGTATGCCTGCGAACCAAATGACCTGCGTGCGCGGCTTACAGTACAGATAAATAATGTTTGCCAACATGTAGGCAAGGCCGATGCGACCCAGCACACTGCCGAATCGGATTTCCGCCAAGGGTTTGAGTTCAAGTGCGTTGTTGTAAATTATACCCAAGACGACCAAGATGAGGCCGCGTTTGATGACTTTTAAAAGTAGCTGTTTTCGGTCGGTGCCCCTTTGCAATTGTTTGCCGATGGAATAGGGAGTGGCCACGCCCGCCAAGAATAGGAACAAAGGAAAAATAAGGTCGTAGGCTGCGAACCCATGCCAGGCCGGATGGTTTAGCTGTCCGGAAATGGCCTCCCAAAAAGGGGAACCGGTGATTTCTCCCAAGTTTTTAAATAGTTCCTCCCCACCGATGATCCAGAACATGTCAAAACCTCGGAGTGCATCTAACGAATAGAGCCGCTCGGGAAGTGTAGATGTTTCCATTGTGTGAATTGATTTTAAATGATTATTTCAGTAAACTAATGTTAAGTTAAACCAAAATACACGATTAACTGATACGCCATTTAGCTTTAATGTAATAGATATCCAAACTTTGGCTGCATTCCCCGGCCCATTTGTTTGTATCAATTTTTCGGTCTTTAGCTTAGATCATCAATAAATTCCTTCGCGGCTTTTCCTGGATCTTCGGTCCGCATAAAATTTTCTCCGATCAGAAATCCTTGATATCCGTAAGGTTTCAAAACTTTTATCGCTTCGATAGTACTAATGCCACTTTCCGACACTTTGACAAAATCATCGGGGATCAATTTAGAGAGCGTTTTACTGATTTCTAAGCTGACCTCGAATGTTTTTAGGTTTCGGTTGTTGACGCCCAACATATCGAGACTGTGCATGATGGATTTATGGAGCTCTGCTTCGTTGTGTACTTCTAGCAGCACATCGAGATGTACCGATTTAGCCAATTCTGAAAATCGCTTTATTTCTTCTTTGTCCAAAATTGCGGCAATTAAAAGAATGACATCGGCACCGTGGGCCTTGGCTTCCAGAATTTGATATTCGTCGATTATGAATTCTTTGCGCAATAAGGGTATGTGAACAGCAGCACGTGCCAATAGCAAATCATCCAAAGAACCACCGAAATATTTACCGTCTGTTAGAACGGACATTCCGCAGACTCCGGCATTTTGATAGCCTTTGGCAACATCTTGTACGTTCAGGCTTTGGTTGATTTCCGATTTGGAAGGTGATCGACGTTTGTGTTCGGCGATTATTCCCGTTTTACTTTTGCGGAGCTTAGCAGCTAAAGAAATAGTTGGGCGTTCGAACAGCACCGATTTTTCTAATTGTGAAACCGGGATGAGTGATTTTTTGAGGTCGACTTCCTTGCGTTTGTCGGCTACTATTTTTTCTAGAATGTTCATAAGTATCCCTGTTCAGCTTGTAAGTTCTTTTTGCGATTAGTTGGCCTTACTCAACTCCTGTAATTTTTTCAAAGCTTGTAATCCTTTGCCGCTCAATAATGACTCTTTCGCCTGTTCAAATCCCTCTTTGACCTCCAGATTTTTGACCGTGGCAATCGCAATACCGGCATTGGCGCACACCACATTGTTTTGTGCTTCTGTACCTCGGCCTTCTAAAACATCTGAAAATATCTGCGCGGACGCTTCGATACTATCACCTCCGGTAATTTCGGATTGTTTGATGGTTTTTACGCCAAAATCCTCGGGTTTTAACATGCCTTCGGAATGGTTTGAGATGGTTTTCGTGTTTCCGGTCAAGGAGATTTCGTCGTAACCGTCAAGGGCGTGCAATACGGTAAATTTTTTATCGGTGTTTTGATAGAGATACCCGTACATACGGGCCAGTTCGAGATTAAAAACGCCGACCATCTGATTTTTTGGGAAGGCGGGATTTACCATTGGTCCTAGCATGTTGAAAAAGGTTTTTACGGCCAAATCGCGGCGGATAGGGGCCACATTTTTCATCGCGGGATGAAACAAGGGCGCATGCAGCACGCAGATGCCCGCTTTGTCAATCGATTTTTCCAAAAAATCTTTTTCACTGCTGAACTTGATACCCAGGAATTCCATGACGTTACTGCTGCCACACTTGCTGGATACTCCGTAATTACCGTGTTTCGTGACTTTTACGCCGGCCCCTGCGGTCACGAAAGAGGCCAAGGTCGAAATATTAAAGGTGTCCTTGCCATCACCGCCCGTACCACAGAGGTCGATGGGGTCGTATTCGGATAAATCAACCGCCAAGCACAGTTCCAATAGCGCATCGCGGAAACCTTCGAGTTCTTCGATGGTGATACTGCGCATCATATAAACCGTTACAAAGGCAGCGATCTGACTTGTGTTGTAGTCGCCTTTGGCCATATTGACCAGTATTCGTTTGGCATCCGCTTTGGAGAGGATGTCGTGGTTTATTAATTTATCAAGTGTTTCCTTCATCAACTATGGTCTTTTTATTCGCCTCGTATAAATTTCAGCGATACAATTTCTATATAAGTTAAGCTCTCGATATTCGAGTCACACGCAGATTATTGTTAAATCAGGACGACCCGTAGAAAGAATAAAAATCATGTATTGATCCAGTTTTCCAAAATCTTTTTCCCTTCCGGCGTCAAAACCGACTCCGGATGAAACTGCACCGCACATACGTCGTATTCTTTATGACGAAGGGACATTACCTGTCCGTTTTCATCGACTGAAGTGGCCTCCAAAACTTCCGGTAAATTGGGATTCACGACCCATGAGTGGTATCTGCCCACTTCGATTTCCTGGGGAAGTCCTTCAAAAATTGGGTCTTCTTTGATTATTCGTATTTGAGTGGCGACACCGTGGTGTACTTCATCCAAATTAATAAGTGTTCCGCCAAATACCTCGCCAATGGCTTGTTGCCCTAGGCATACGCCAAAAATACTTTTGGTGGGGGCGTATTTGGCAATGATTTCCTTCAGCAATCCCGCTTCATCGGGGATTCCGGGTCCAGGGGATAGTACTATTTTATCAAAGGCATCGACCTCTTCAAGGGTCAAGCGGTCGTTTCGCTTTACGGTCACCGTACAGCCAAGGTCTTCCAAATAGTGCACGAGGTTGTAGGTGAAACTATCGTAGTTGTCGATGACGAGAACGGAGACGCTTTCTAATTTCCCCTCGGGGGTAGAACTCTTACTCTTTTGAACGTTTTTCGTATTCATTTTTTAATTGTAATCATTAAAAGTCCCCCTTTTGAGGCTAAGGATCTGTGGGTCCTAAATTCCCTCTGCAATCTTCAAAGCTTTGGTCAACGCACCCAATTTGTGGTAGGTTTCCTCCAGTTCATCGTCTGGATCCGAGGCGGCTACCAGACCTGCGCCCGCTTGGTAGTGCAGTTGATGATTTTTGCTCAGAAAGGTTCGGATCATGATGGCATGGTTAAAATTACCGTTAAAATCCATAAAACCGATGGCGCCGCCGTAATAGCCGCGGCTTGTTTTTTCATATTGTTCGATCAGCTGCATGGCCCTGTGTTTGGGCGCGCCGCTCAAAGTACCGGCGGGAAAAGTATCGGCGACCACTTTAAGGGTCGGGATTTCGTTTTTTATTCGTCCCGTTACTTTCGATACCAGGTGGATGACGTGCGAAAAGAACTGCACTTCGCGGTAATTGGTGACCTCTACCATACTCCCATTACGGCTGAGGTCATTACGGGCGAGGTCGACGAGCATCACGTGTTCGCTGTTTTCCTTATCGTCTTCGGTCAGTTGTTTTGCTAAAATGGCATCCTTTTCATCGTTGCCGGTACGTTTGAAGGTGCCGGCGATGGGATGAATTTCCGCTATTCCATCCTTTACAACCAATTGGGCTTCCGGAGAACTTCCGAAGATTTTGAAATCTCCATAATCGAAATAAAATAGGTATGGAGAAGGATTTACGGAGCGCAGGGCACGATAGACATTGAATTCATCCCCTTTAAAATCTTGAGAAAACCGGCGTGATAGCACCAATTGAAACACATCGCCCCGTTGACAATGCTTTTTGGCCAACCGTACGTGTTCTTTATATTCATCGTCCTTTAGATTTGAGGTGGCCTCGCCATCCAATGAAAAATTGTAGGAAGCGAAATTTCGAACGTTCAATATGCGTTCAATTTCGACCGTATTTTCATCCTCATCAAAACAATGCGCAAAAATATAGGCTTCGTTTTTGAAATGGTCGATAGCGATTACATTTTTATATACGACGTAGTAGATATCTGGGATAGCTATACTGTTTTCTTTCTTTTCCAATTGCACATCCTCAAAATAGCGGACGGCATCATAGGCCATATAACCGAAAAGTCCGTTGACAATAAACTTGAAATCCTTGTCTTCCGTCTCGAACCTTTGGCTAAAGTCGTGAATGATTTTTACGATATCGGTATTCGTTTCTATGGCAATTTCTTGGGAGGTACTATCCGGAAATTGCTGCACAATTGTCTCGTTCTCGATTTTGATCGAGGCAATAGGATTGCAGCAGATATACGAAAAGCTGTTGTCATTGGCGTGGTAATCGCTACTTTCCAAAAGGATGCTATTCGGAAAGCGGTCGCGGATTTTTAGGTAAACGCTTACCGGGGTGATGGTGTCCGCGAGGATGCGTTTGTACGTGGTCTTAAGTTTGTATTTCGTCATTTCAAAAGCTATAAAATAATAAAGGCCTGTCGTGATGACAGGCCCTATATAGTTGTACTACAATGATGCTCAGCTCACGATGCTTATCGAAAGTTGTTCCACCACCAAGTTTGTATGCTATTATAAATCATTGCTCAAATATAGAAATCATTTTTAAAATGACAAGTCGATAAGTCAAAAAATATAGGGACCGAATATTTTCGGTCCCTACTATGTTAAATTATATGAAGTCAAATACTAGAATTCCAAATCGACGACCAAGTCGAATTCGTCATAAATCGTCTTATCGCCTAGATTTTCAAAAAAGTTACCTGAATTAAATTTGATGTCATAATTTGTACGATCGACTTTCAAAGTGGCCGTGGCCTTGCTTCCATAAATGGATACGTCAAAAACTACCGGCTTGGTAATATCTTTAATGGTAAGATCTCCCGTGACTTCGTACGAATTTTTTCCGGTAGACTTTACTTTGGTAAAGACCATATTTGACGTGGCATGCTTCTGGGTATGGAAAAAATCCTCAGAATTGAGATGACCTTCCAACTTCCCCTTGCTTTCTGGATCGTCGGCAAGGTCTGTTGAGACCAAGGTTGACATATCTACAGTAAATTCGCCGCCCGTAAGTTTTTCACCATCGAAGATCAATGACCCTTCATCCAGTTGTAAGGTGCCCGTATGCGAGCCTGTTACTTTGTAGGCTTTCCAAGTTACCGTACTGGCGTCGGTTTTTACTTCTTTCTCTTCGTCGGCGACGGGTTCGGTTGCGGTGGCAACGCCAAAAACCAGGGCCATTGCTAAACTAAATACTCCTTTTTTCATAAATACATGATTTTTTGTTCATCCAGCGGAGGCAGGAAACTGTTAATAATTGTTTGTTGTTCCCGCTAAACGGGAAATCTGAGTTACTAATTAATACTTCTATTTAAAATTTATCGAACAAAATGTTCAGTTGTTCCAATTCTTTGTGGGACAGGTTTTCGAGAATCTTTACCTCGGCATCTTTCATGGCCTTGTCCATTTTCTCCAATTGTCTATTACCTTGCTCCGTAATCGTAATTTCGATTTTCCTACGGTTCGATGGGCATGTTTGACGGTTTACATAGCCTTTCAGTAATAGTTTGTCGACCAAACGCGTCGTATTGCTCATTTTGGTAACCATGCGTCCGTTCAATGTGGAGAGGTTGGCGGGTTTGCCGTTCTGTCCCCTTAAAATACGTAATACATTGAACTGTTGCAACGATATCCCGTAAGGCTTGAGCTGGGTCGAGATTGTTTCTTTAATCTTAGTATTTACCAACATGAAATGGATAATGGTTCTACTTTTAAGTGGAATTTCTTTTTCGGTTTTAATGACTTTTTCTACATCCATACCCTAACAACAATTGTATATACAAATATATGTTCTCTTTTTATAGTAAGGGATGGAAGCCAAGCCAAATTTTTGTTAAAAATTTGGACGAGGTGTTTTGGGGTAAATATCTTATTTTTGGAATAACAAAAATGGAAATAATTTTATGAATCTATCACAACAAGAATGGGAAGACCAGCTAGAAAAGGACGATAACGCCTTTATTTTAGATGTGCGCTCACCTGAAGAACTGCAGGAAGGCTATATACCGAACGCCACGAATATCGATTTTTATCTGGGGCAGGATTTTTTGAACGAAGTCCAAAAACTCGACAAAAGTAAAAATTACTATGTCTATTGCCGTAGTGGGAACCGCAGCGGCCAGGCCTGTGCTATTATGAACAGCGTAGGATTTAATAACGCCTATAATTTGGAAGGTGGATTTATGAATTGGGAAGGCGAGGTTGAAGGGGATTAGGCTATGAAAGAAGATCTGCTACATTTCATCTGGAAATACAAAAAATTGCAATTGGATGATCTGCTCGGCACACGCAACGAACCTATTGGTATTTTTGATACTGGTACGCACAACCATTTAGCAGGTCCCGATTTTTTCAATGCGAGGGTGCATATCGACGGACAGCTTTGGGCGGGCAATGTCGAAATACATCTGAAATCTTCGGATTGGTATGCGCACCATCACGAAAAGGATACCAACTATAACAACGTAATCCTACACGTGGTCTGGGAAGATGATGCTTCGGTCTTTCGCAGTGATAATTCCGAAATTCCAACACTTGAACTGAAAAACTATATCCCACAAGGTGTTTTGGACGCCTATCAAAAGCTATTCGATAAAAACGGCGTTCAATTTATCAATTGCGAGAAAAATATCGGGGATGTAGATACCTTTCTTTTTGAAAATTGGCTGGAACGCTTATATTTCGAAAGGTTGGAACGGAAGTCCAAATGGGTTTTCACCCTGCTGGAAAGCTCCAAAAACGATTGGGAACAAGTGCTTTTTGCCATGCTACTTAAGAATTTCGGTTTGAAAATAAATGGGGCATCGTTTTTAAGCTTGGCCCAGGCCTTGGATTTTTCGACGGTGCGTAAACTGCAATCCTCCACCTTGGCCTTGGAAAGTGTTTTCTATGGGATGTCCCATTTATTGGACTCGAAAGAAATTCTGGACGATTATTACATCCGACTAAAAGAAGAATACTTCCATTTAAAGAATAAGTTCGGCTTAGAGCAAAGAAGCGTCCAAAAACCGGAATTCTTTAAACTAAGGCCCCCGAACTTCCCCACCATCCGGCTATCACAATTGGCAAACCTGTATACCAAACGTCAAAATCTTTTCAGCAGAGTGATTCACGCATCCCAACTAGTAGAGCTATATGAGATATTCGAAGTTTCGGCAAGTGGGTATTGGAACGAGCATTTTACGTTCGGAAAAACATCAAAGAAAAGCAGCAAAAGACTGACAAAAAGCTTTATCGATCTTTTGATCATCAATACCCTCTTGCCCCTGAAATTCTGTTATGCACGACATCAGGGCAAGGATGCCAATGAAGACATCCTCCAAATTATATCCCAAATACAAAAGGAAGAAAATAGTATTATTACTAACTTTAAACATCAAGGTCTTTCCATCGCGAATGCCAAGGAAAGTCAAGCCATACTGCAGCTATATAATGAATACTGCACCCAGAACAAGTGCCTTCAATGCGCGGTGGGAAATAGTTTATTGCGAGCAAATGGTTAATTTCACGAAGCACGGGTACGAGCACATAGCTGTTTACTAAACTATTAAACGGATTAACCTATAAATTCATCAACCCATACACTTTTCCTTGCACCTGCGTTTGATACTTGAACTTTACTCATGAACATTTTTTACAAACTCCTATATTATCTCCAAAAACGTGGCTTCGAGGTCTGCCGTCGTATTGCCGAACGTTTAGGAATCCGGACGCGGGTAGTGCGTACCTCGTTTATCTACCTTACATTCGTGACCCTCGGTTTTGGGTTTGCCCTGTATCTTTTCTTGGCCTTTTGGCTCCGTATCAAAGATTTGGTCTACACCAAACGCACCTCGGTATTTGACTTATGAACCTTTTAAAATTCTTTCGTTCTAAAATCTATTTGGCCTTGACACTGATAGCATCGGTGTTTATCATCGGGGTATTGGGGTATCGTTTTATTTCGGATTTTGCTTGGATGGATGCGCTTTACATGACCGTAATTACCGTAACCACCGTGGGTTTTTCGGAAGTGGGGCCGTTGAGTAACGAAGCCAAGCTCTTTACTATATTTTTAATACTTTCGAGTGTTTTCATATTTGCGTTTTCCATTTCGATCATCACTGAATACATCTTGAGCAGAAACTCGTTACAACTTTTAAAAAAGAAAAAAGTGAAAGACCAGATCAACAGTTTGTCCGATCACGTCATCGTATGTGGTTTTGGACGTAACGGTATGCAGGCCGCCGAGCGTTTGAGGACTTATAAAAAACCTTTTGTCGTCATTGAAAAGGATAAAGAAATCATCGAAAAATTTGCCACGGAAGATATTCTTTTCGTAGAAGGAGATGCCAATGAAGACGATATTCTGAGCGAGTCCGGAATAGAGAAGGCGCATTACCTTATAGCCGCTATGCCCGATGATGCCGCGAATCTTTTCGTGGTGTTGTCCGCAAGGCAAATGAACAAAAGCCTGTTTATCATCAGTAGGGCCTCTCTGGTAACCTCATATAAGAAATTGTTATTGGCAGGTGCCGATAAGGTAATTATGCCAGACCGCATCGGGGGCGACCATATGGCTTCGTTGGTAGTCATGCCCGACTTGATTACATTTATGGATCAGCTCGGTACCGAAGGTAAAAATACTACGAACCTCGAAGAAGTGGCCATTGAAGATTTTAGTGACGAGGTCGATTGCAATTCCCTCCGCGACCTCGACTTACGAAAAAAAACAGGCTGTACTATTATTGGCTATATAGAGCCTGATGGGAATTATATTATCAATCCCGAAGCGGATTTGCAGCTGAAGCCGAAAAGCAAAGTTATTGTTTTGGGAAGGCCCGAGCAGATACGAAAACTGCACGAGATGTTCCATATTGAATAATTCAATACTAGCGTTCGGGAAGCGTATTCGGAAACATCTTTAGGTTAATTCGGAAGTATTATTTGATTGTTCTGCTTATTTTTAGGATATTGGGCTTTCTTTAACAAGAGCATCCCATACATTTAATAACCGTTTCACAAAGACCACATGGTATACCCAATGAAAAACTATCTTTTATTATGTTTAACATTATTCGCATTTGCGGTCAACGCACAACAAGGGCTTAGGGTCAACGAAGCGGTAATGAACCCTTCGGACATTATTAACGATGGTGCTATCGAGTTACAGGTGCTTGGCGGCACACCTCCGTATACCTATAAATGGAGCAATCAAGAAACACCGCTATCGAGTAATAAGGCGGTCGGTCTGACTGAAGGAATCGAGTATTCGGTAACGGTTACCGATTCGAAGGGAGTTTCGGTCACCAAAAGCTATAAAGTCAAGACCCAAGCGATAACCGAGGTTTTCAACGGCGTAATGACCCCTGCGGTCGGTGCTTTAGGTTCCGTACTATTTTGGGATCCTTTTGCAGCCATAGGTATATATGATCCGATAGCCTATGCCGACGTTAAATTGGTTGCTACGCCCGGATGGTCGGCGAGCGTAGAAGATCGGTTTGTTTTGAAAAAATGGTTGAAGCCCGAAGGGGCCCAAGTGAAGAAAGGGGATGAAATCGCAGTGGTATCCCGGGATAACGGCGCCGATGAAACCGTAGTGGCTACTGTGAACGGGGAGCTTAAATACCTAGTTCAGGAAGGTAAGGCCATCTACAACTTCGAAAATGCCGAACATGTCATCGCGCAAGGCGCTCACTTTTTGGCTGAGATCAAATACGACGAACCCAGGCCTTTGTTGCACCCTAACGGAGATCCGGTAACGAAACCTATACCCTTTATCGTGATATGGCTCGTTTTTGGGGCGCTTTTCTTTACTATTCGCATGGGGTTCATTAATATTCGCGGGTTCAGGCATTCCCTTGACCTGGCCAAAGGCAAATATGACGATCCCAACGCTCCGGGTCAAGTCACCCACTTTCAGGCGCTGGCTACCGCGGTTTCCGGTACGGTAGGTCTTGGCAATATTGCCGGCGTTGCCGTTGCGGTTTCCGTAGGGGGCGCAGGTGCGACTTTTTGGATGATCGTATGCGGACTTTTAGGAATGTCGTCAAAATTCGTAGAATGTACCCTAGGTGTCAAATACCGAAATATTCTTCCTGACGGTCGTGTTTTCGGGGGGCCAATGAATTATCTACGTTATGGCCTTGAAAAACGAAATATGAATGGTTTGGGTAAAGTATTGGCGAGCGTATTTGCTGTCTTGGCCATAGGGGCTTCCTTTGGCGGCGGTAATATGTTTCAGGCCAACCAGTCGTTCGAACAGTTGGCAGGGCAGTTTCCGGTACTGACGGGTAACGGTTTTTGGTTCGGTATTGTAACCGCCATTCTGGTGGGTGTGGTTATTATAGGCGGCATACGGAGTATCGCCAAGGTTACCGAAAGAATTGTTCCCCTTATGGCTGGTATTTATGTGCTTGCCGCACTAGTGGTTATAATCATGAATATTCAAAATCTGGGCGCCGCTTTTGGGGCTATTTATGATGGGGCTTTTAGTCCGAGCGCACTCAAAGGTGGCGTCATCGGTGTTTTGGTGGTAGGCTTTCAGAGAGCTGCCTTTTCCAATGAGGCAGGGGTCGGTTCGGCAGCCATTGCGCATAGTGCGGCAAAGACCAACCATCCACCCTCTGAGGGTTTCGTTGCTTTGCTAGAGCCTTTTATAGATACCGTTGTAGTTTGTACGCTTACCGCATTGGTGCTCGTTTTTACGGGTATGCATGAAGTTGAGGGTATGGCCGGTGCGCAATTGACGTCCGATGCCTTCGGAAGCCAAATCTCCTGGTTCCCCTATGTTTTAGGTATCGCCGTATTCTTGTTTGCCTTTTCGACCATGATTTCATGGTCTTATTACGGTATGCGTGCTTGGACCTATTTGTTCGGAAAAAGCACAAAATCCGAAATGACCTATAAACTATTTTTCTTGGTATTCATTGTTATCGGGGCTTCGGTAAGTTTGGGTGCTGTACTTGATTTCTCCGATATGATGATTTTAGCCATGTCCTTCCCGAATATCATAGGGCTTTACATTATGTCGGGCGAGGTAAAAGCCGATCTGGCGAACTATTGGCAAAAGCTCAAAGCGAACGAGTTGTTTAAAAAACAGAAGGTGGTCAAAGACTAATCTGAGCTAAAGAAGATAAAAAGGAAAGAAGGATAAGACAAGGCTGGTTGTGGGTTTTAGTTTGATGTTTTAGGCAATAAAACAGAAACTGTAAACGTTTTCAGGAGTTACTGAATAGATACAAACACCTCGTGAATAAACTACAATCCCACTTTCGTTTCAACAAACAGGAACGAAGTGGGATTTTCTTTTTACTCCTAATTATAGTATCGCTACAAGTAGGCTATTATTTCTATGGCCGTTTTTCTGAGGAGGCGCAGCAGGATACATTCGTAGTAAACGATGAACTGCAAACGGAAATCGATTCCCTAAAGCAAGCGGCCGCGAAAAAGGATTCCGTAAAAGTCTATCCCTTCAATCCTAATTTTATCACCGATTACAAAGGATATGTCTTAGGGATGTCTACCGATGAAATTGATAGATTGCATGCCTTCCGCAAAAAGAACCAATTTGCGAACACCGCGGAAGAATTCCAAAAAGTCACTCAGGTTTCCGATTCGCTGCTGGCGGCCATATCGCCGCATTTCAAATTCCCTGAATGGACAAAAAATAGGAAGCAGTCGTCAGTTGTCGCTAAAAAGTATGGGGTAGCAAGCCACGCTTCTAAAAAAAAATCCTTCGGGCGAGATGGGTCGGGCGGGACCTCACAAAAGGTGGCCATCATAGATTTGAACACGGTTACGGCCCAAGAACTCCGAACAATCAATGGCATTGGCGAAAAGCTGTCCGTCCGAATTATAAAGTTCAGGGATAGGCTGGGTGGCTTCCTCACCGACGATCAATTATACGATGTGTACGGTCTCGAGCCGGAGGTGGTCGAGAGAACCTTGGTAAAGTTCAAGGTGCTAAAAAAACCCGACATCCCCAAAATAAACGTCAACACCGCTTCGGTATATGAGATAGCGAGTTTGGTATATATTCAAGAACAGGTCGCTGAAAGTATCGTAGAATACAGAAATGTCAATAACGGCATCCTATCGTTGGAAGAACTTTCAACTATTGAGGGTTTCCCATCCGACAAGATCGATAGAATAGCATTATATTTGTCCCTTTAAAAAAAAGCTATGCAAAGTATGTACTTCACCGAAGAACATCACCTGTTTAGGGAGAGTCTCAAAGATTTTTTACAGAAAGAAGTAGTGCCCCATATCGAGAAGTGGGAAGCATCCGGACAGATAGAACGTTTCATTTGGAAAAAATTCGGCGAAATGGGCTATTTCGGCCTCGCCGTGCCGGAAGCCGATGGCGGTCTGGGCCTTGATCTTTTTTATACGGTGATCCTACTCGAAGAACTCCAAAAAATAGATTCCGGAGGGTTTGCCGCCGCCATTTGGGCGCATGCTTATTTGGCCATGACCCATTTGCACAAGAACGGTAACGAGATTCAAAAAGAATCATTTCTAACACCTAGTATCAACGGCGAAAAAGTGGGGTGCCTTGGGGTGACCGAACCCTTCGGAGGTAGTGATGTTGCAGGAATGCGAACCACAGCGACCAAAAAGGGCGACACCTATATAATCAATGGGTCCAAAACCTTCATCACCAACGGGGTCTATGGCGATTACATCATTTTGGCCGCTAAGACCAACCCTGCTGCCGGGAACAAGGGCATCAGTATTTTTATCGTAGACCTACATAGTAAAGGGGTGACCAAGAATAAACTCAACAAGTTGGGCTGGCGGGCCTCCGATACCGCCGAATTGGCCTTTAACAATGTTGAGGTGCCCGCAGCGAATCTGATGGGCGAGGAAGGCAAGGGCTTTACCTTTATTATGGAGGCCTTTGCTTTAGAGCGTTTGATCATGGGAATCAATGCCCACGCCAGGGCCGAATATGCCTTGGAGTATGCGCTGCAATATATGTCGGAGCGTGAGACTTTCGGCAAAACGATAGACCAATATCAGGCCCTACGCCATCGCATTGTCGACCACCACGCCGATATTGAACTCTGTAAACATTATAACTACGGCGTCGTACAAAAAATGGACAAGGGGGGATATGTAGTCCGTGAAGCAACCATATCAAAATTGAAGTCCACAAAGATGGCCGATGAGGTCATTTACGACTGTCTGCAATTTTTGGGCGGTTATGGGTATATAGAAGATTATCCGATGGCACGCCTCATGCGCGATAGTCGATTGGGTCCTATCGGTGGCGGCACTTCCGAAATACTGAGGGAAATAATTGCTAAAATCGTTATCGATAAAAAGGAGTATCGACTGCCTACCCCCCTAGACTGAATTGGATGATGTGGAAGGGTATCTTATTCATAGTGTAAAAGAGTAAATAGGACTGATATATAGTTGGGTGAGAGGCAACAATTATTTATGGTTTTTGCATTTGATTCATTTATAAGTTTTATATTTGCACTTTATTAATCATTAAGAAAGGAGGTTGTAGCCAATGTTAATTATACCAGTTAAAGAAGGAGAGAATATCGATAGGGCTTTAAAACGTTTCAAGCGCAAGTTTGACAAAACGGGTACGATGCGGCGATTGCGTAAGCGTCAACAGTTTACCAAACCCTCAGTAGAGCACAGAGCGCTAATTCAAAAAGCACAATACATACAAGGTTTAAAGGATAAAGAAGAAATTTAAAAATCCTTAATACCTGTTTAATGTATAAAAAAATCCTGCCTAAAAGCGGGATTTTTTTATTTTGTGAAATCCTAGCATTCTATTCAGTTCCTTTCAATTCCAATCAAAACCTTTTGCTAACTTCGTACTATGTCGTTACAATCGTTTACATCCTATTTAGCCCTTGAAAAAAACTATTCCGTACATACGGTAACTGCCTATCAGAATGATATCGAGTCTTTTAAATCCTTTTGTCGTGAAGAATTTGACCTGAACAGTATTGATGGGGTGGAATATTCCCTTATCCGCAATTGGATCGTTTTCTTGGTAGAATCCAAAATCTCAAACCGGTCCGTAAACCGAAAGATAGCCTCCTTAAAGGCCTATTACAAATTCTTGCAGGGCATCGGACAGGTCGAAGTCAATCCTTTGGCAAGGCATAAGGCTTTGAAGACCTCCAAAAAAATCGAAATCCCCTTTTCGGAAGAAGAGATGCGCAAGGTGCTTTCGCAGATTGAGTATACCGATGACTTTGAAGGAGTCCGTGATAAGTTGATGATCGAACTGCTGTACACAACCGGCATCCGCAGGGCCGAACTGATCCATTTGAAGATGTCCGATGTGGACCTCGTCGGGCGTCTGATCAAAGTTTTGGGCAAACGGAACAAAGAGCGTGTGGTGCCTTTGTTGCCTACTACAGCTCGGGCTTTTGAGGTATATTTTGAACAGCGAGGTCTGCTTGAAACTGGTGGTGACAAAGCCTATGTCTTTTTGTTAAAGTCAGGTTATAAAACTTATGAAACGCTTGTCTATCGATTAATAAATTCCTACTTTAGTAAGGTGTCTTCGAAAGTTAAAAGAAGTCCCCATATATTAAGACACACCTTTGCGACCCATCTGCTTAACAAAGGAGCGGATTTGAATTCGGTGCGGGAATTATTGGGGCATTCCAGTTTGGCGTCGACCCAGGTGTACACGCACAATAGTATTGCCAAGCTTAAGGAAGTACATGCGTCGTCTCATCCGAGAAGCAAGAAATGAAGTTCAACTTTTAAAATTCATACCTATGCAAGTAAACGCACAATCCGTTAATTTCAATGCTGATAGAAAACTCATTGATTTTTTACAAAACAGGATGGACAAGCTGGAAACCTTCTATGATAAAATCATTAATTCCGATGTCTATTTAAAGGTGGAGAACACTAGTTCTAAAGCAAATAAGATTGTCGAAATAAAACTGAACGTGCCCGGTGATAATTTTATGGTCAAAAAGCAATGCAAAAGTTTTGAGGAGGCGGTCGATTCCGCTTGTAGTTCCCTTGAACGAAAACTGATAAAGCGCAAGGAAAAAATGCGCGTCCAGGCCTAAATATTTTTTTGCTAATTAATTTTGATTAAACAAATAATTCTATACATTTGCAGTCCGTTAGAAATAGCGGACTTTTTTTTGCATTAAAACAGGTAAAAGGCCGATGTAGCTCAGCTGGCTAGAGCAGCTGATTTGTAATCAGCAGGTCGTGGGTTCGAGTCCCTCTATCGGCTCTTAAGTTCTTTAAAAATTAGGTCGGGGAGATACTCAAGCGGCCAACGAGGGCAGACTGTAAATCTGCTGACTACGTCTTCGCAGGTTCGAATCCTGCTCTCCCCACAATCTTGGAAAATACCAAAATCCAAGCACCAAATTTCAGTTTTAGGAATTTGGAATTTGATTTTTCGGAATTTATTCGAAGAATTGCGGGAGTAGCTCAGTTGGTAGAGCGTCAGCCTTCCAAGCTGAATGTCGCCGGTTCGAACCCGGTCTCCCGCTCAAATGGATAATATGAATGCCCGTCGGGTGAGAAGTTTATTCCGAGCGTAGCCGAGGGAAACCCGATTTTCGGCTCAAGATTGACAAGTTTGACATTGCTGCGAAGGCAGGAATCTAATTCTTAAAATACGGTTGTAGTTAAGGATGAAGATGTTAAACACTTTACGCCGACGTAGCTCAGGGGTAGAGCGTTTCCTTGGTAAGGAAGAGGTCATGGGTTCAATTCCCATCGTTGGCTCTAAAACGGCACTATTACACACTAATATATAACTAAGATTAAAATTCACTAAAATGGCAAAGGAAAAATACGATCGTTCCAAACCGCATTTGAACATAGGTACTATTGGACACGTGGATCACGGTAAAACAACATTGACTGCTGCAATAACGAAGGTTATGGCAGATGCCGGCTATTCAGAAGCTAGCGCATTTGATCAAATCGACAACGCTCCCGAAGAAAAAGAGCGTGGTATTACTATTAACTCCTCACACGTAGAGTACGCTACAGAATCGCGTCACTACGCCCACGTTGACTGTCCTGGTCACGCCGATTATGTGAAGAACATGGTTACCGGTGCCGCCCAGATGGACGGTGCTATTTTGGTAGTTGCCGCTACCGATGGTCCTATGCCACAGACACGTGAGCATATACTTTTAGGCCGTCAGGTCGGTATTCCAAGAATCGTTGTTTTCATGAACAAGGTGGATTTGGTCGATGATGAGGAACTTTTGGAATTGGTTGAAATGGAAGTACGTGAGTTGCTTTCTTTCTACGAGTACGATGGTGATAACGGTCCTGTTATTTCAGGTTCTGCACTTGGTGCCCTGAACGGGGATGAAAAATGGACTAAAACCGTTATCGAGCTTATGGAAGCGGTAGACAGTTGGATCGAAATTCCTACTAGGGATGTTGAGAAGCCCTTTTTATTGCCCGTAGAAGATGTATTCACCATCACAGGTCGTGGTACTGTTGCCACCGGTCGTATCGAAACTGGAGTTGCCAACACGGGCGACCCTGTCGAGATTATCGGTATGGGTGCCGGAAAATTGACTTCTACCGTTACAGGTGTTGAGATGTTCCGTAAAATTTTGGATAGGGGTGAAGCCGGTGATAACGTAGGTATCCTTTTGAGAGGTATTGAAAAATCACAGATCACCCGAGGTATGGTAATCTGTAAGCCAGGTTCCGTTAAGCCGCACGCTAAGTTCGAGGCTGAGGTGTATATCCTCAAGAAAGAAGAAGGAGGCCGTCACACGCCTTTCCATAATAACTATCGTCCACAGTTCTACGTTAGAACTACCGACGTAACCGGTAACATCGCACTTCCATCGGGAGTTGAAATGGTTATGCCAGGTGATAACCTTACCATCATTGTTGAGCTAATTCAGCCTATCGCATTGAGCGTGGGTCTTCGTTTCGCTATCCGTGAAGGCGGTAGAACGGTAGGTGCCGGTCAGGTTACCAAGATTATTGACTAATAATAGATTACGCATGGCAAAGGGTGTTCCGTCCTGATTGTTATCGGGACAGAACACCTTTACATGCGATTATACTTTAGGTATTTCGTATGCCTTAAGTTAAGTATTGAAACGGGTGTAGCTCAGTTGGTAGAGCACTGGTCTCCAAAACCAGGTGTCGGGAGTTCGAGTCTCTCCTCCCGTGCAAATTCGCCTAACCATCAAAATGTATGTTGACCTATATAAAAGAATCTTTAGAAGAACTTCGTAACAATGTTACGCTGCCATCAAAGGCCGAATCTTCAAACCTTATGGTCATTGTGGCCGTATTCTCCATAATTTTCGCTTTGGCGACTTGGGGTGTCGATACGGTGTTCAGCAAACTGGTGCAGTTGTATTTCAGCAACGTCTTAAATTAATCGATTGCTATGTCAGAAGTATTGGATAAGAAATGGTATGTGGTGCGAGCGGTTAGCGGCCAAGAGAACAAAATCAAGGGCTATATCGAAAGTGAGGTCGAAAGGCATGGTTTCGCCGACTATTTAGAGGATGTTCTGGTGCCCACTGAGAAAGTAATCCAAATACGAAACGGGAAGAAAATCAATAAAGAAAGGGTTTATTTTCCGGGGTATATAATGATAAAGGCCAACTTAGGTGGTGAAATGATACATATTATACGTTCCATTACGAACGTCATTGGCTTTTTGGGTGAAACCAAAGGAGGGGATCCCGTTCCCTTGAGAAAATCCGAAGTTAACCGGATGCTCGGCAAAGCGGATGAATTGGCCGTGAATACAGATAGTGTGGCCATTCCATTTAACCATGGGGAGACCGTAAAAGTAATCGACGGACCTTTCAATGGTTTTAACGGTACGGTGGAAAAAATTAATGAAGAAAAGCGGAAGCTTGAGGTAATGGTAAAGATTTTCGGAAGAAAGACACCATTGGAATTAAGTTATATGCAGGTTGAAAAGGTTTAAAATAAATGTTACATATATAAAGTTGTGTTGCTTCCAACAAATACAACTTCAATTCAATTCGTAAAGAATGGCAAAAGAAATAGGTAAAGTAGTCAAACTACAAGTTAGGGGAGGTGCAGCGAATCCATCGCCACCGGTCGGACCCGCCTTAGGTGCAGCCGGAGTTAACATCATGGAGTTCTGTAAGCAGTTCAACGCAAGAACGCAGGACAAGCCAGGGAAAGTATTGCCCGTTGTTATCACCGTGTATAAAGACAAGTCTTTCGACTTTCTTGTAAAAACACCACCAGCGGCAGTTCAATTGATGGAAGTGGCTAAGATTAAAAAAGGATCTGGCGAACCTAACCGGGTAAAATTAGGAAGTGTATCTTGGAATCAGGTTCAGGCAATTGCCGAGGACAAAATGGTCGACTTGAACGCATTCACCGTAGAATCGGCCATGAGTATGGTCGCCGGTACGGCACGTTCAATGGGCATGAAGATTTCGGGAAAACGTCCCTTTTAAAATCTTAAAAGCAATTTAGAATGGCAAAATTAACGAAGAAACAAAAAGAGGCACATGCCAAGATTGATAGGGATAAAATATATTCCGTCGACGAGGCCGCCGCTTTGATAAAAGAGATTACCAATACAAAATTCGATGCGTCTGTTGATTTGGCGGTACGTTTGGGAGTAGATCCTAGAAAGGCCAATCAGATGGTACGTGGGGTGGTAACACTGCCGCACGGTACTGGGAAAGATGTCAAGGTTCTGGCCTTGGTGACTCCCGATAAGGAAGCTGAAGCTACGGAAGCCGGTGCGGACTATGTCGGATTGGACGAATATTTGGATAAGATCAAAGGCGGCTGGACCGATGTTGATGTTATCATCACCATGCCCAGCGTTATGGGTAAATTGGGTCCTTTAGGACGGGTCTTGGGTCCTCGTGGCCTTATGCCCAACCCGAAAACAGGAACGGTCACTATGGATGTCGCCAAGGCGGTATCCGATGTAAAGGCCGGTAAAATTGACTTTAAGGTAGATAAAACGGGTATCGTTCATGCGGCCGTAGGAAAGGTTTCATTCTCCGCGGATAAAATTGCGGACAATGCGAAAGAACTTCTCGATACTTTGATCAAGATGAAGCCGGCTGCCTCGAAAGGGATATACATGAGAAGCGTTTTCATGTCAAGCACCATGAGTCCGAGTGTTCAATTGGATCCGAAGACCGTTTAACGAACTGGTAGTTCAAAACTTACAGAATGACAAGAGAAGAAAAAGCAAACGTAATAAAGGACCTGACTACCCGGTTAGCCGATAGTCCCACCATTTATTTGGCGGATATATCGGGCTTGAACGCGATTCAGACCACAGATTTGAGAAGGGCCTGCTTCAAGGCGAACGTTCAACTGTCCGTAGTCAAGAATACCTTGCTCTCAAAAGCAATGGAGGCTTCCGAAAAGGAGTTCGGGGAGCTTTCCGACGTGTTGAAAGGCAGTACCTCGTTGATGTTTTCCGAAGTGGGTAACGCTCCGGCAAAACTGATCAAGAATTTCAGGAAAAAAGCAAAAAAACCGCTTTTAAAAGGGGCCTTTGTTGAAGAGACGATTTATATCGGCGACGAAAACCTGGATCGATTGGTCGATATCAAGTCCAAAGACGAAATGATTGGCGAGATTATCGGATTGTTGCAATCCCCCGCCAAGAATGTTATTTCCGGACTTAAAGCCAGTGGCGGTAAATTGGCCGGCATCCTTAAGACATTGTCCGAAAGGGAAAATTAGTACACACACACACTTTAAACTAAGTATATTTTAAAATTTGATTAAACGATAGAAAAATGGCAGATTTGAAAGATTTCGCAGAACAATTGGTAAACTTGACCGTAAAAGAGGTAAACGAGTTGGCCGGTATATTAAAAGATGAATACGGCATAGAGCCTGCAGCTGCAGCTGTAGCCGTTGCCGCCGGTGGCGGTGGAGGTGATGCCGCTGAGGCCGCCGAAGAAAAAACGGAATTCGATGTAATCCTTACCGCAGCCGGTGGTTCCAAGTTGGCCGTGGTTAAATTGGTTAAAGAATTGACCGGTCTTGGATTGAAAGATGCAAAAGACATCGTCGATAGCGCACCGAAAGCCGTTAAGGAAGGTGTGCCGAAAGATGAGGCCGAATCCGTTAAAAAACAATTGGAAGAAGCAGGAGCGGAAGTTGAGCTTAAATAATAGCCGCGACTATAGCACTTTTGGTTTAGGTCTTTCCGCTTTTGCGGTTAGACCTAAGCCTTTTTATACTTAGGGTTAATTTATAGCTGAAATCACTCTCGTTTTAGGTGACATTTTGGCTTATCACCTTACTAGCATAGTTTTTGTATATTATAGGATATACCACCCGAATTAGTATTCACGTTCAAAACACTTTCCATAGATGTTCACACAACAGACTGAAAGAATCAATTTTGCATCCGCTAAGAACACGCCGGATTATCCGGATTTCTTGGACATCCAGATAAAATCGTTTCAAGATTTTTTTCAATTGGAGACCAAATCCGATGAAAGGGGTGCCGAAGGCTTGTATAATACCTTCCAGGAAAACTTTCCGATTACGGACACCAGAAACCAGTTCGTACTTGAATTTTTAGATTACTTTATCGATCCCCCGAGATATTCGATTCAAGAATGTATCGAACGAGGGCTTACTTATAGCGTTCCGCTAAAGGCACGACTTAAATTATACTGTACCGATCCCGAGCACGAAGATTTCGAGACTATCGTGCAGGATGTGTATTTGGGCACCATCCCCTATATGACACCTAGCGGTACTTTTGTTATCAATGGCGCCGAAAGGGTCGTTGTATCGCAATTGCACCGTTCTCCGGGTGTTTTCTTTGGACAGTCTTTCCACGCCAATGGAACCAAGTTGTATTCTGCAAGGGTGATTCCTTTTAAAGGATCTTGGATTGAATTCGCGACGGATATTAACGGTGTGATGTATGCCTATATCGATCGTAAAAAGAAATTGCCGGTGACTACCCTGTTTAGGGCCATCGGTTTTGAGCGGGATAAGGATATCCTCGAAATTTTTGACCTTTCCGAGGAAATTAAGGTTTCTAAAGCCGGACTGAAAAAAGTATTGGGCCGCAAATTGGCCGCTAGGGTACTGAACACCTGGCATGAAGATTTCGTGGATGAAGATACCGGCGAGGTAGTCTCCATCGAACGTAACGAAATAATTTTGGACCGTGATACCGTTCTGGAAAAGGAGCATATCGACGAGATTCTCGATACCGACGCCAAGACCATCCTATTACATAAGGAAAATAATGCGCAGAGTGATTATGCGATTATTCATAATACGCTGCAAAAAGATCCTACGAACTCCGAAAAGGAAGCCGTAGAGCATATTTATCGACAGTTGAGAAACGCCGAGCCGCCCGACGAGGAAACGGCACGGGGTATTATCGACAAATTGTTCTTCTCCGACCAACGTTATAATTTAGGAGAGGTCGGCCGATACAGAATGAACAAAAAATTGGGATTGGATATCGGAATGGACAAGCAAGTCTTGACGAAGGAAGATATCATTACCATTATCAAATATTTGATCGAATTAATCAACTCCAAAGCGGAGATCGATGATATCGATCACTTGTCGAACCGCCGTGTACGTACCGTTGGCGAGCAATTATCATCTCAGTTCGGCGTTGGTCTGGCCCGTATGGCCAGAACTATCCGCGAACGGATGAACGTTCGTGACAACGAGGTGTTTACGCCGATCGATTTGATTAATGCGAAGACTTTGTCCTCCGTTATCAACTCTTTTTTCGGGACGAACCAGTTATCCCAGTTCATGGATCAGACAAACCCGCTGGCGGAAATCACGCACAAGCGTCGATTATCGGCATTAGGGCCAGGTGGACTTTCCCGTGAGCGAGCCGGTTTCGAGGTTCGTGATGTACATTATACCCACTACGGTCGATTGTGTCCTATTGAAACTCCTGAAGGACCGAACATTGGTTTGATATCCTCTTTGGCCGTTTTTGCCAAGGTAAACCCGATGGGATTTTTAGAAACACCGTACCGTAAGGTCACCGATGCCAAAGTGAATACCAAGGAGTACGCTTATTTGAGCGCCGAGGAAGAAGAAGGCATGAAAATCGCACAGGCTAACATCCCCCTGAAAGAAAATGGCCAAATCGATACCGATAAAGTAATTGCCCGTGAAGAAGGTGATTTCCCGGTAGTGGATCCGAGCGAGGTAAATTATACCGATGTCGCCCCAAACCAAATCGCATCGATTTCAGCGTCGTTGATTCCCTTTTTGGAACATGATGATGCCAACCGTGCCTTGATGGGCTCGAACATGATGCGTCAGGCCGTTCCTTTATTGAAACCACAAGCCCCGATTGTAGGCACAGGATTAGAGCGTCAGGTAGCTACGGATTCCCGAGTATTGATAAATGCAGAGGGCGATGGTACCATCGATTATGTCGATGCCGAGAAAATCATTGTGAAATACAAGCGCAGCGAAGCCGAGAAATTGGTCAGTTTTGAAGAGGATCACAAGTCATACAACTTGGTGAAGTTCAGAAAGACCAACCAAGGTACCAGCATCAACCTAAAACCTATTGTCAGAAAAGGGGATAAGGTGAAAAAGGGACAAGTACTTTGTGAGGGCTATGCTACCGAAAAGGGCGAATTGGCCTTGGGCCGAAACCTTACCGTGGCGTTCATGCCTTGGAAAGGATATAACTTTGAGGATGCTATCGTGATTTCCGAAAAAGTGGTACGTGAGGATATTTTCACCTCCATCCACGTTGATGAATACTCCTTAGAGGTTCGTGATACCAAATTGGGTGCAGAGGAATTGACCCATGATATTCCTAATGTTTCTGAAGAGGCGACCAAAGATCTCGATGAAAATGGAATGATCCGTATCGGTGCAGAAGTAGAACCCGGGGATATTTTGATCGGTAAGATTACACCGAAAGGAGAATCAGATCCGACACCCGAAGAAAAACTACTACGCGCCATATTCGGTGACAAAGCAGGTGACGTTAAAGATGCTTCTTTGAAAGCCTCCCCATCGTTACGTGGTGTCGTTATCGAAAAGAAACTGTTCTCCCGCTCGGTGAAGGACAAGCGAAAGCGCTCCGAAGATAAAGAGGATCTCAACAAATTGGAATTGGAATATGAAGTGAAATTCCAAGAGTTGAAGGATATCTTGGTAGAGAAGTTGTTCACCTTGATTAACGGCAAGACCTCACAGGGCGTATTGAACGATTTGGGTGAGGAAGTATTACCGAAAGGTAAGAAATATACCCAGAAGATGCTGAACTCCGTTGATGATTTCGCCCACTTGATCGGCGGAAGCTGGACTACGGATAAGGACACCAATGATTCTGTAACTGACTTATTACACAACTATAAGATCAAGTTGAACGACCTTCAAGGAAATCTGAGAAGGGATAAGTTTACGATTTCGGTTGGTGATGAACTGCCTGCGGGTATCATGAAGTTGGCCAAAGTGTATATTGCCAAAAAGCGCAAGCTTAAAGTGGGCGATAAAATGGCAGGCCGTCACGGTAACAAGGGTATTGTTTCCCGTATCGTTCGTCAAGAAGATATGCCGTTCTTAGAAGATGGTACCCCGGTCGATATCGTATTGAACCCATTGGGCGTACCCTCGCGTATGAACATTGGGCAGATTTACGAAACCGTTCTGGGTTGGGCCGGTCTTAAATTGGGCAAGAAATTTGCGACCCCGATTTTTGATGGGGCCACTTTAGATCAAATCAATGAATATACCGACGAAGCGGGCATCCCGAGATTCGGTCATACCTATCTCTATGATGGCGGTACCGGTCAGCGTTTTGATCAACCTGCTACGGTAGGGGTGATTTATATGCTGAAATTGGGCCACATGGTCGACGATAAGATGCACGCACGTTCCATCGGACCCTACTCCTTGATTACGCAACAACCTTTGGGTGGTAAAGCCCAATTTGGTGGTCAGCGTTTCGGGGAAATGGAAGTTTGGGCATTGGAAGCTTATGGCGCATCGGCGACCCTACGTGAGATATTGACCGTGAAATCGGATGATGTCATCGGAAGGGCGAAGACCTATGAGTCTATCGTAAAAGGAGAGACCATGCCAGAACCCGGCCTACCGGAATCCTTCAACGTATTGATGCACGAGCTGAAAGGTTTGGGTCTCGATATCCGTTTGGAGGAGTAGCGAGGCACTTCAAGTTGCACTTGCCTCACCCGAAGGCAGGCGCAAATCGAGTATGTCAGGTCGAGCGCAGTCGAGACCTAGTAGGGTAAGAAGACAACACATTAACAAGTAGCACAGTATAACTATGGCTAGAATGAAAGATCATAATCCAGTAAAAAGGTTTGACAAGATTTCCATCGGCTTGGCATCGCCAGAATCAATTTTGGCGGAGTCTAGGGGTGAGGTCCTAAAACCGGAAACTATAAACTACCGTACACACAAACCAGAGCGTGACGGTCTGTTCTGCGAACGCATTTTTGGTCCTGTAAAAGATTACGAATGTGCCTGTGGGAAATATAAACGCATTCGATATCGCGGTATTGTGTGCGACCGTTGTGGCGTAGAGGTTACCGAGAAGAAAGTACGTAGGGATAGGGTAGGGCATATCAATTTGGTGGTTCCCGTTGCCCATATCTGGTATTTCCGTTCTTTGCCGAACAAAATTGGATATCTTTTGGGGTTACCTTCCAAGAAATTGGACATGATCATCTATTATGAACGGTACGTAGTGATTCAGCCCGGTATCGCCAAAGGTCCAGAAGGGGAGGAACTCAATAAATTGGATTTCTTGACGGAAGAGGAATATCTGACCATCATGGAGTCCATTCCGCCCGAAAATCAATATTTGGAAGAATCCGATCCCAACAAGTTCATTGCAAAAATGGGAGCGGAATGCCTTATCGATTTGTTGGGACGTATCGATTTGAAGGAACTATCCTATGAATTGCGCCATAAGGCCAATACAGAGACTTCCAAGCAACGGAAGACCGAAGCTTTGAAAAGGCTACAGGTCGTTGAAGCATTACGGGAATCTCAAGACAATCGTGAGAACAATCCCGAGTGGATGATCATGAAAGTGATTCCGGTCATTCCACCCGAATTGCGTCCTTTGGTACCGTTGGATGGTGGTCGTTTTGCGACTTCCGACCTTAACGATTTGTACCGTCGGGTAATCATCCGAAACAACCGTCTGAAAAGATTGGTCGAGATCAAGGCGCCCGAGGTCATCCTTAGAAACGAAAAAAGGATGCTTCAGGAATCCGTTGATTCCCTTTTCGATAATACGAGGAAGGCATCCGCGGTTAAAACGGAATCCAACCGTCCTTTAAAATCCCTTTCCGATTCCTTGAAAGGTAAGCAAGGGCGTTTCCGTCAGAACCTTTTGGGTAAACGTGTGGATTATTCCGCCCGTTCTGTTATCGTTGTCGGTCCGGAGATGCGGTTGTTCGAATGTGGACTTCCCAAAGACATGGCGGCAGAGCTGTACAAACCTTTTGTCATCCGTAAACTAATAGAGCGCGGAATTGTCAAGACGGTAAAGTCCGCCAAGAAAATTATAGATAAAAAGGAGCCCGTAGTTTGGGACATCCTGGAAAACGTATTGAAAGGGCATCCGGTACTCTTGAACCGCGCCCCGACCTTGCACCGATTGGGTATTCAGGCCTTTCAGCCGAAACTGATCGAGGGGAAGGCGATTCGTCTGCATCCCTTGGTCTGCACCGCATTTAATGCGGATTTCGATGGGGATCAGATGGCCGTACACTTGCCATTAGGTCCGGAAGCTATTTTGGAGGCTCAGTTGTTGATGCTTGCTTCGCACAATATATTGAATCCCGCGAACGGTTCCCCGATTACGGTACCGTCACAGGATATGGTCTTGGGTCTATACTATATGACCAAGGAACGAAAATCGACCCCTGAAGTGCCGATTAAAGGCGAAGGAACTACCTTTTATTCTTATGAGGAAGTTGAAATTGCCTTCAATGAAGGCATGGTCAACCTGAACGCCGGTATCAAGGTACGGGCCCCGGATTTCAATGAGGCGGGCGAATTGGTCAATCAGATTATTTCGACCACCGTTGGGCGTGTACTTTTCAATATGGAAGTGCCCGAACAGGCAGGGTATATCAACGATGTTTTGAACAAAAAGTCGCTGCGTGATATTATCGGTAGAATTTTAAGTGTGACCGATGTGCCGACCACAGCCGATTTCTTGGACAAGATCAAGACCATGGGGTACGATTTCGCCTTTAAGGGCGGATTGTCTTTCAGTTTGGGCGATATTATCATCCCAAAAGAAAAACAAGGAATGATCGACGAGGCCAATGGACAGGTCGATGGCATTATGGCCAATTATAACATGGGTCTGATCACGAACAACGAACGTTACAATCAGGTAATCGATGTATGGACCTCTACGAATGCGCAATTGACTGAATTGGCCATGAAGCGTATCCGCGAAGATCAACAAGGGTTCAACTCTGTATATATGATGTTGGATTCCGGTGCACGGGGTTCTAAAGAGCAAATCCGCCAGTTGACCGGTATGCGTGGTCTGATGGCCAAGCCCAAAAAATCAACCGCCGGTGGTGGTGAGATTATAGAAAACCCTATCCTGTCCAACTTTAAGGAGGGTCTTTCGATCTTGGAATACTTTATCTCTACACACGGTGCCCGTAAGGGACTTGCCGATACCGCACTGAAAACGGCCGATGCCGGGTATTTGACCCGTCGTTTGGTCGATGTCTCTCAAGATGTGATCATCAATATCGAAGATTGCGAAACCTTAAGAGGTGTTGAAGTACAGGCGTTGAAAAAGAACGAAGAGGTAGTAGAATCCTTAAGCGAACGAATTTTAGGTCGGGTTTCGTTACACGATGTGTACAATCCATTGACCCAAGAACTTTTGCTTAGTGCAGGACAGGAAATCATGGAAGCCGACATGAAACGGATAGAGGATTCTCCCGTCGAAAAGGTGGAAGTACGTTCCGCATTGACCTGTGAGGCACCGAAAGGTATCTGTGCCATGTGTTATGGTAGAAACCTTTCGACCAATAAAATGGTTCAGCGTGGCGAAGCTGTAGGTGTTGTTGCCGCACAATCCATTGGTGAGCCTGGTACCCAGTTGACCTTGCGTACCTTTCACGTGGGTGGGATCGCCGGTAACATTTCCGAGGATAATAAATTGGTCGCCAAATTCGACGGTGTTGCCGAAATTGAGGATTTGAGAACGGTAAATGGCGAAGATGGTGAAGGAAAAGCTACTGAAATCGTTATCTCAAGAACTTCCGAAATCAAGATTGTAGATAAGAAGACGGGTATTACCCTAAGTACTAATAACATTCCTTACGGTTCTCAGCTCTTCGTGAAAAACGGGGCTAAAATCAAAGATGGTGATATTGTTTGTCAATGGGATCCCTATAACGGTGTCATCGTTTCAGAATTCCCGGGTACCATTTCTTATGAAAATATCGAGCAAGGGGTGACGTATCAGGTAGAAATTGATGAACAGACCGGTTTCCAAGAGAAAGTGATTTCTGAAACACGGAACAAAAAACTCATTCCTACGCTATTGATTAAAAATAGCAAAGACGAAGTGTTGCGGTCGTACAACCTACCCGTAGGGTCACATATCATGGTCGATGACGGTGATAAGATTAAAGAAGGAAAGATTTTGGTCAAGATTCCTCGTAAATCGGCTAAGGCCGGTGATATTACGGGTGGTCTACCCAGGGTCACCGAACTATTCGAGGCAAGGAACCCATCGAATCCTGCTGTAGTTTCCGAAATCGACGGTGTGGTATCCTTTGGAAAAATCAAAAGGGGTAACCGTGAGATTATTATCGAATCGAAATTGGGCGAGATCAAGAAATACTTGGTCAAATTATCGAACCAAATTCTAGTGCAGGAAAACGATTACGTTCGTGCGGGTATGCCCTTGTCGGATGGCTCTATTACACCTGAGGATATTTTGGCCATTAAGGGTCCTTCTGCGGTGCAGCAGTACCTAGTGAACGAAGTACAGGAAGTATATCGCTTACAGGGTGTGAAAATCAACGATAAACACTTTGAGGTCGTGGTACGTCAGATGATGCGTAAAGTACGGATTCAAGATCCGGGCGATACCATCTTCTTGGAGAACCAGCTGGTGCATAAAGATGATTTCATTATGGAAAATGATGAGATTTACGGTAAGAAAGTAGTCGTTGACAAAGGCGAATCGGAGAACTTAAAAGAAGGCCAGATCATTACGGCTAGGGAACTTCGGGACGAGAATTCCATTTTGAAGCGCTCCGATAAGAATGCAGTGGAAGCCAAGGATGCGATCGCTGCAACGGCGACACCCATATTACAGGGTATTACCCGAGCTTCATTGCAGACGAAATCGTTTATTTCGGCGGCATCGTTCCAGGAGACCACTAAAGTGTTGAACGAAGCTGCGGTAAGCGGTAAGATAGATACCTTGGAGGGGCTTAAGGAAAACGTTATCGTGGGGCACAAGATTCCCGCCGGTACCGGTATGCGCGACTATGAGAACATTATCGTAGGCTCTAAACAGGAATACGATGAAATCATGGCCCGCAAAGAAGCAATGAAGTTCTAAATTGCGAGCGCAGCCTGCCGAAGGCAAGTGCAGCGACGCCATCTGTTTCAGCATCCTAGAAAGCTGAAACAGATGGCGTCACTTCGCTCGCAATCATTCATTTAATTAGCAGTATGGCCGAAAAAGAAGACAAGCAAAAACAGATCAACATCGAGCTGGATGAAAAAACGGCAGAGGGAATCTATTCCAATCTGGCGATTATTAACCATTCCGTATCCGAGTTTGTGGTCGATTTTATAAGTATGATGCCCGGGGCGCCAAAGGCGAAGGTAAAGAGCCGGATAGTTCTCACCCCGCAACATGCCAAAAAGTTTCTAAAAGCGTTGAACGATAATATACATCGCTTTGAAAAAGCACACGGCACTATAAAGGACTATGAGCAACCTCCGATTCCTATAAATTTCGGACCTACTGGAGAGGCTTAAAAAAACCTTACGATTTCGTAAGGTTTTTTTTTAGGTTACAAGCCGAACACAAAGAACTGATTTGTGATCAATGTGAATTTTTGGTAAATCCGTATAACCAATATTCACATCTTTTAACAAAGCTTTATTATTTCATAGGAAAGGTAAGACATCTGAAATTCTGTATTTTATCGTATATTGTATTAAAGCCAATGTAAATAGAGTACGTTGGCCGTTTGGCAATGGTAGGTTTTCAGCTTTAATTAGGTAAATCGACGATCAATAGCTTGTTTTTCGTACACCTCGTGAAAATTCGTATACCTTGTGAAAATGGGTGATAGAAAATTGTAAATGAAAAATATCGTAATCATTGGGGCTTCGGGACATGGGGGCATGTTATTGGATTGTATAGAGAAGGAAGGCCGTTATAATGTTTTGGGCTTCGTCGACTCCTTTAAGGAAAAGGGTTCCAAAATGAACGGATACGAAATTTTAGGCAACGAAGAGGCTATGCCTCAACTCATAGACAAATTCAATATTCAGGGTGCTATTCTGGCCATAGGTAATAATTGGACGCGAAAGAATGTGGCCAAGAAAATCAGTGCTATAGTACCGAATCTTGATTTTGTAAGCACTATTCACCCCAGCGCGACAGTGGGCAAGGGAGTGAAAATTGGGAAAGGAAGTGCCATTTTGCCCGGTGCCATTATAAATGCTAATTCCACCGTCGGCGCTTTCTGTATTCTAAATACCAATTCATCGCTCGGCCATGATGGTGTAATGGATGACTTTTCAAGTATTGCATCTGGGGTATGCACTGGTGGAGATTTGAAATTGGGCCGGTTTTCGGCGATTTCCTTGGGCGCGAATATCATAGAAAAAATAACTATTGGAGAGCACAGTATTATAGGTGCCGGTGCATTGGTGGTTAAGAATGTGGGCAGCCATTCGGTAGTCTACGGATCTCCTGCCCGTTTTGTGAGGAGAAGAAGCATCGGAGACCCTTATTTGAGCGGCGATGTTACGGATGAACAAAATCTTTTTGCTATTTAGGCAGCGTGTTGAGCCAAGCCTGAGTTGACATTAAACGAATTGGCGGCAATCCTTCGAAGTTATGGACTAAATAAAGTACATTATGATGCACTCCGGTTCAGCACCTTTTTCCGTTTCCCAGAACATAATAATGGAATTTCGTCTACGTATTCCACTGTAATTTTAGCATTCTCCCCGAAATAGGACCTGAATTCGCTCATCAGCTCTTCTTCCCTCAAAAATTTTTCTGGAGCATTCAATTTGAACTTGTATTCTGTTTCTGAAAGTTGTATAAATTGATACTGCGTCAGTTCGATATACTTCCACATGTTATTGGTAATGGTAAACGAAGATATTGGCTCACCTTGCGTATCGTAAATAGCATCCATCTTTCTGCCTTCGACTTTTTTGAAGACATATTGGGTACGTCCATTTTTTTCGATTTTCCCCATAGTACCGACATCCCCGGTATCGTAGCGAACCATTGGCATGGCCTTGTTAAAAAGGTCCGTGACAACGATTCTGCCCGGTTTGCCCTCCTCGGCAGGAACATCTTTCTCCAGATCGAGGACCTCGATATGGTAACTAGCCAAATTGAGCAAATAGTCATTTTCCAAGTCGGCGGTCTGCTGCGCCAGCATACCACATTCGGTATTGGCATACCGCGATACAACTGGGCAATTAAAACATGCGGCCAGTACTTTCTTGGTTGGAAGATCAAGGGATTCTGACATGGCAATAATGGATACCACGTTTGCATGTGACATGTCCGAATGGTTTTGTTGTATGTATGTAACGATACGGTCTAATGCGGAAGCATATCCTAAAATACTCTTTGGGGAGTCGGTGGCCCTAACTTCCTCAAGAAAAGCCTGAATAGCGCTATCATCCATTTTGAATACCTCTATGGGCACGATATTCTGTTTCTTTTGAAGGAATTTACTTTTTTTATTCTGGGCGGTCCATATTCGAAGATAGAAAAATCGAGTACCATAGGCATGTCCGACAGATTCCCAAAAAAAACGTACGTCCGCAATATGTCTTTTCTTTTTATCAAGATTGTGTAATACGGTAAAAGGTGTGCCTGTAGACCCGCTGGTGCTGGCATTAAAGGTTTTTTTTTGTGTGTATTCCTCCGATCGGAAAGAAACAGAAGACATCTTGATCAAATTTTTATTGGTAACCGGGTAGTTCTCCAATAAGGAATCCGAGATCGTAAGGTTTCTGTAATAAGGCACCGTTTTACGACAATGCGCAAGCAGGTCGTTCAGGTATTGTTTTCTTTTTTGAATAGCAAAATCGGAATCCTGATCTTCATTGATCTTTGTTACCGCATCATGATGTTTACGGATTTCGGCACCTTGAAACCAGTCGGATATCCAAAATAAGGAATTACGAAACGAACGAAGCATATAGTGTAATTTTGAGGCGCGTCAAAGATAGCTTACTTTTTAGATTTTTGATAGGGATGAAACTATATATTAACCGAGATTTAACGGTCTTTCCGCGAGTATTCAGGCCGATTCCGTATATTTAAGCTCACCTTTTTAAAAATTCTTAACGTATGAATTGCCTGGTAGAATATTCCTAATCCCATCCTATTATGCAGATAAAAAATCCCGGAAGAATCAAGGTCTTCCTTAAAAACCCGAATAAAAAAGGCTATTTTAAAATGGTCAAAGAGGTAATGATACTTTGGATGACTAAAAGGGAGTTGCCGGTGTACTATTTTAAACATCTCTATAAAAAGGATATTAAAAATTACAAGGATTATGTGGGTACTAAGGAGGCTGCAAGGATTCATGCCAGTAAAAACCTGCACAAACGAGAGTTTACCTCAATTTTGCGCAACAAATTGAATTTTTCTCTTTTTTGCGAAAGAAACGGGATACGGACCCCAAAACTTATCGCCTACAATTTTGGACGTAGTTTCTTTTTCGGCAAAAGCATCAGGGAAATTGCGGATAGTAGCGATTTAACCCACTTTTATACGGAAGTTTTTGATTCCACTGGCGAAGAGGCTGTTTTCATCAGGCCTTTGGCACTTAACCAAGGTCAAGGCTGCATGAAGCTGGATCGTGAAAAATTTTCACAACAACTGGAAAGGCAATACGAAAACTTGCTGAGCGGCGATTATATTCATACCGAGGGTTTAAGGCAGCATCAGCAAATCAATGATATCTACGCAAAATCAATAAATACGCTTAGAATAGTGACGACTATGGATAAAGGCGAAGTCGTTATTATTTCATCCTATTTACGTTTGGGGGCAGGGGGTAGCTTTATCGACAACGTGTCTTCAGGTGGATTTTTCGTGGGAATCGATCAAGAGCATGGTACTTTAAAGCAAAAAGGCTATCGTGATATGAAATTCGGGGGTAAAGAGCTTACAGAACATCCCGATACCGGTTTTAAATTTGAGAATTTTCGGATACCCTACTTTGACGAAGCCTGCGCACTGGTCGAAAAGGCCACAAAGTATATACCCAATGGTTTTATCGGTTGGGACGTGGCCATAACGCCAACGGGACCCACAATCATCGAAGGCAATGAAGATGCCGGCCTTTTCTCTTCCGACGTGGCCTATGGTGGATTACTGAAAAATCCGCAAATGAAAAAATTAATGGCCCGGATATAGTGACGGAATCCGATTGTAGTTACACAGACCATTATACATTTTTGAAACTGGTCAAAAATTTTAGCGATTACATAGTCCGCTATCGAATGAATTCCCTAAATTCTTCATAAATTATGAATTTATAAAAATCCAATAAAAATGGAATATAGAACACTAGGTAATACAGATTTAAAAATTTCAGCAATCACATTCGGTGCTTGGGCCGCCGGCGGGTGGATGTGGGGTGGCAGCGATAGCAACCAAGCCATCAAAGCCATACAGGATGCCTATGAAAAGGGGGTTACATCCATTGATACGGCACCTATTTACGGCATGGGCGCCAGCGAAGAAATCGTAAGGGAAGCCATCAAAGATATCCCAAGGGACAAAGTACAGCTATTGACCAAATTCGGAATGCGGTGGGATTTGAAAAAGGGTGAATTTTACTTTCAAAGTAAGGATAACGACGGTAAGGATGTAGACATTTACAAATACGCGGGCAAAGAAAGCGTAAAACAAGAAGTCGAGAACAGCCTTAAACGGCTGGGTACCGATTATATCGACCTTTACCAAATTCACTGGCCCGACGTCACCACACCTATTCAAGAGACTTTCGAAGCAGTCGCGGAACTTATCAAGGAAGGAAAAATTCGCCATGCAGGTGTATGCAACTATACGGTCGAACAGATGAAGGAGGCTGAAAAGTACGTGAACGTAGTTTCCAATCAAGTGCCTTTTAGTATGGTCAACCGCGACATAGAGAGGGAAGTAGTACCTTTCTGCCGCAAAAATGGGAAATCTATATTAGCCTACAGTCCGATGGAAAGAGGATTACTTACCGGAAAGATGAAACCGGGACAAAAATTCGAAAAAGGTGACCATAGGGCAGACAATCCGTATTTTACAGCGGATAGCATCACCAAGACCAATGCGTTTTTGGAAAAAATCAGACCCTTGGCCGAAGAAAAAAATGCGACCCTGGCACAGTTGGTGTTAAGATGGACCATCGAACGCCCGGGCATCACGATTGCCTTGGCCGGAGCACGAAACTCGCAGCAGTCCGTTCAGAATGCCGCCGCCGCTGATATTGAATTGAATTCAGGGGATATTGATTTGATTAATGACGAATTGAAGAAAATTTCGTAGTCTCCAGGCTCTTATTCAAACTCCGAAACAAAATGTAATTTCACACTGGGATATTTCTGTTGCGTCATCTGTAAAGAAAATTGTGAATCGGCCAAAAACACCGACTGCCCTTGTTTATCTAACGCTAGAAATTTTTGTTTTATGCGTTGGAATTCGGCAAATTCATCGTTCTTAGGGTCTTCTGGGTCTACCCAACACGCTTTATAGACAGGAAAATTGTCGTAGGTACATTTGGCGCCGTATTCATGTTCCAAGCGATATTGTATCACCTCGAACTGTAGTGCTCCCACGGTGCCGATTACTTTTCTACCGTTCATTTCTAAGGTGAACAGTTGCGCCACCCCCTCGTCCATCAATTGGTCTATACCTTTATAGAGCTGTTTCGACTTCATGGGGTCGGCATTGTTGATGTACCTAAAATGCTCAGGCGAAAAACTGGGTATTCCTTTATAGTGTAGTTCCTCGCCTTCGGTGAGCGTGTCGCCGATTTTAAAATTTCCCGTATCATGTAGCCCGACGATATCGCCGGGATAGGAAATATCCACAATTTCCTTTTTCTCGGCAAAAAAGGCATTCGGACTCGAAAACTTCAATTTTTTGTCTTGCCTTACGTGCAGGTAGGGTTTGTTCCGCTCGAAGGTACCGGAGACCACCTTCACAAATGCCAAGCGGTCGCGGTGCTTGGGGTCCATGTTGGCGTGTATTTTAAATACGAATCCCGTCATATTCTTTTCAGTGGCTTCCACCATGCGTTCCTCGGCTTTTTTGGCACGTGGCGACGGAGCTATTTCTATAAAACAGTCCAGCAGCTCGCGTACCCCGAAATTATTCAATGCCGAACCGAAAAATACCGGATGTTGCTTTCCGGCCAAATACGCTTCCTTATCAAAATCGGGGTAGACCCCCATAGCGAGATCTAGATCTGTTCTCAGATTTTGTGCGGCCTTGTTTCCCAAAATCGTGTCCAATTCAGGATTGTTGATATCGTCAAAAGCAATGGTTTCCTCAATATTTTTCTTGCTATTGCCGCTAAAAAGATTGATGTTCTTTTCGTAGATGTTATAGATGCCCTTAAAATCATAACCCATCCCGATAGGGAAACTTAGTGGAGTCACCGAAAGTCCCAATTTTTGTTCCAGTTCATCCAATAGGTCAAAAGCGTCCTTCCCTTCACGATCTAACTTGTTGATAAATACAATAATGGGTATATTTCGCATCCGGCAGACCTCTACCAGTTTTTCGGTCTGGGCCTCGACTCCTTTTGCTACATCGATGACCACGATAACACTATCTACAGCGGTAAGGGTACGAAAAGTATCTTCGGCAAAATCTTTGTGTCCGGGAGTGTCAAGAATATTGATTTTTTTATCCTTGTATAAAAAGGCCAAGACCGAAGTAGCGACCGAGATACCGCGCTGGCGTTCGATTTCCATAAAATCGCTAGTAGCCGATTTTTTGATTTTATTGCTCTTTACGGCGCCGGCCTCCTGTATGGCGCCCCCGAAAAGCAAAAGCTTCTCCGTCAAGGTAGTCTTTCCGGCATCGGGATGTGAAATTATACCGAAAGTACGTCGTTTTTTGATTTGGTCGTTAAATGATTTCATGGGCGAAATTTGTGCAAAAATACGGCAAATAATGCTTTTGCCATCCTGTAATATAGCGCTTGATGTATATCTTAATAATCTTACAAGAATTGTAATTATTCACCAAACTATTCGCTTTCAAATACTACGCTGCCAAAGTAATCGTCAGCTCTAAAATTAAGGTCCACATCCTTTATATCCTTTAAAAACGTATTTAATCCATTGTAAAACAGGCAAAGACATACGCTTTATCGAATAAAACTGTTTTTAGAGGATTTTTCATAAGTTATGCTTTTAAAACAATTCGGCGATTGGAATTTTAAATATATATTGCATGGATATTACAGATTATCCCCATTTTTTACCTCCTACAAAATACCTACTTGCCATGGTGATTAGTTGATTTCTAACTAAACAGATATGGAAAATTTTACTTTAATAGGTTTTAAGAAAAAAGTAGTTTACGGTCTTGCCCTACTAACGATGGGTTCGCTGTTCGTACTGACCACCTCTTTCGATACCTTTTCGGATGCTACCTTTATACAGGACCCATCCTTCTTAACAGATACCGATGGAGACGGTGTTACGGACGACATGGATATCGATGATGACGGCGATGGGATATTGGATACGGTCGAAGGCCAGGATATCGATAGCGATAAGGACGGGCTACCCGACCATCTTGACCTGGATTCCGACAACGACGGCATTTTAGATAACCTAGAGGCGCAAATCTATACCGATTACAGGGAGCCCTCTGCCAAAGATACCGATGGCAACGGTCTCGACGACGCTTATGAAACTGCCCCCGGAAATGGCGAAGGTCTAAGCCCCAGGGACAGCGATGCCGATGGGGTAGCTGACTATTTGGATATTGATTCCGACAACGATGGAATTTTAGACCAAAATGAATCCACCATCACAAGTACCGATTTTGACTGCCAGACCGCTCCGAACCTGAATTTTTCGGAAAGTTCCGTGTTGGAATCAGGGGAGGCATCGAGCGAAGGCGCGGTGTATCGGATAGCCAATGTGGCCGATGGCCTCGATGCCCTGGTAACGGTCGATGAGGTCGTAAACGCCAAAATCGAAGTACTCGACCAGAACGCCACCGACCCTGCCTTTTTTAAACCCGAGATACAGTTTACAGTGTCCGATGTCGTTAGGGAGCCCTATGTCGACCTGAAGATTTCCTTGGTAGCCTCTGGCGGGACCGATCCCGTAATCTTGGAAAATCTGATCGCCAATTTTATCGATGTCGATGGAAACACTCAGTATCAGGAATTTAATAGGTTTGATACCCCCTCAAGGTATACCTTGGATGATCCAAAAGATATCGATGTCGAGAATACGGGCGGGGGCCTATTGGTGCACGGTGGCACCAAAGAATACGATGGCATATCGAACGTCAATCCCCAAGTGAACGTCGCGGTGGAATTTGTCTCTATTTCGACCTTTGTTTTCCGGTTTGGTATTCAGACCCAAACTTCTGAAAATTTTATCACCATTGTCAGGCAATCGGGCATTCAATTCTCGTGTCCCGACAATTTCACGAATCCGCAAACGATAAATTTTCGCAAGGATACCGATACTGATGCCGACGGTTATCCCGACAGGGTCGATATCGATGCCGACAATGACGGTATTCCCGATAACGTAGAGGCCCAGACCACCGACGGGTATGTTGCCCCTGAAGGTGCGGACGATGACAACGATGGATTGGACAATGTTTACGAAGGAGCCGGAGATGCCGGACTTACCCCGGTTAACACTGATGATGACATCACGCCTGATTACTTAGATGGGGACAGCGACAACGACTTGGTGCCCGACAACAACGAAGGCAACGATTTCGACTTCGACGGAGTGCCCGATCAGGCCCCGACCGGTATGGATACCGATGGTGACGGCTTGGACGATGGCTACGAAGGCAGCGATATCAACGATGGTTTCGACGTAAACGACGAAATCGACGATCCTGCCAACGATTTGCCCGATACCGATGGTGCCGAAGACGTCAACTATCGCGATATCGATGACGACGGCGATGGTTTCGATACGCCCGATGAAGATGTCGATGCCAATGGTGACCCGACCAACGACGATACCGATACTGACGGTACGCCCGATTATTTGGATAATGAGACGGGTACCGGTGCCGATACCGATGGGGATGGTGTACCGGATTCCACCGACCTCGATGATGACAACGATGGCATTCTCGATATAGTCGAAGACCCGAACCTCGATGGTGACGACAATCCCTTGACCGATTCGTTGGATAGCGATAATGATGGTTTTCCGAATCATTTGGATATGGATTCCGATAACGACGGTCTTCCCGATAACGTAGAAGCGCAAACTACGGATGGATATATTGCCCCGAGCGATGACAATGAGGCAACTTACGTGTCGAACAATGGCCTGAACTCCGCATATCCCGAAGGTATTACCACCGTAAATACCGATGGGGAAGACACCCCCGACTACATCGATCTGGATAGTGATAACGATATGGTGCCCGATAACAACGAAGGCAATGATTTTAATTTCGACGGGGTGCCCGACCAGACCCCTACAGGCACGGATACCGACGCTGACGGACTGGATGACGGCTATGAACACGGTAGTGTCGACGATGGTTTTAACTTCAATGACGGTATAGACGACCCCGCAAACGATTTGCCCGATACCGATGGTGCCGAAGACGTCAACTATCGCGATGTCGATGACGACGGCGATGGTATCGATACGCCTGACGAAGATACCGATGAAAACGGTAATCCGACCAACGATGACACCGATAGTGACGGTACGCCCGATTATCTGGATAATGACACGGATCCCAATGTCGATACCGATGGTGACAGGGTACCCGATTCCACCGATCTAGATGATGATAATGATGGTATTCTCGATACGGTCGAAGACCCTAATCTTGACGGTGACGACAATCCCTTGACCGATCCGTTGGATAGCGATAACGACGGCATCCCCAATCACTTGGATATAGACGCCGATAATGACGGTATTCCCGACAACGTAGAATCACAGTCTACCGATGGATATATTACGCCGAACGACGATAGTGATGGAACTTATGAAGAAAACAACGGTCTGAACTCCGCTTATCCCGACGGTTTAGATTCAGTAAATACCGATGGCACCGACAATCCTGATTATATTGATAGGGATAGCGATAACGATCTAGTGCCCGATAACAATGAGGGCAACGATTTTAACTTTGACGGTATTCCCGATCAGAATCCGACCGGTACGGATACCGATGGAGACGGTTTGGATGATGGCTATGAAGGCAGCGATATCAATGACGGTTTTGATGTCAATGACGAAATCGACGACCCCGCAAACGACTTGCCCGATACCGATGGCACCGAAGACGTGAATTATCGCGATATCGATGATGATGGTGACGACCTCGACACCCCCGATGAAGACACCAACGAAAACGCTGATCCCACTGATGACGATGCAGATGGTAATGACATTCCCAGCTATCTCGATCCCAATGAACTGAAAAGCAACGCTATCGTAGTGATGCAAATGGTAACGCCCAATGGGGACGGTAAAAATGAATTTTTATGGATCGAAAATGTTGAATTGGCCCTCAATAACAGTATTAAGATATATAACCGATGGGGTACAGCGGTATATGAGGGCGAAGATTATAATAACCAGAACAATGTCTTTGACGGAAGGTCGAAGGTAAGAACTACAGTGAACGCTCAAGAGTATTTACCAGCGGGCGTATATTTTTATATATTTGAGTACCATACGGTAGATGAAAAAAGTATAACAGACAGCGGTTACATCTATATCAGTAAGTAAACGTTTACTTAGAACTTATTTGAACGATACCAATAAAGCTATTTATGATTCTTAAAAAGAGCCTTTTAGCATCCTTGTTCCTTCTCGTAGTTTTTTGGGAAACGGCAAATGCCCAACAAGATGCGCAGTATACCCAGTATATGTTCAATACCATGAGCGTAAACCCTGCCTATGCTGGTTCTAGGGGGCAACTGAGTATCGCGGGACTGTACAGGTCGCAATGGGTGGGCCTTGAAGGAGCCCCGCAGACCTTTACGTTTAATTTACACTCTCCCATTAGGAACAGTAACGTGGGCTATGGGGTGTCGGTCGTCAATGACAAAATCGGGGACGGTACGGTTCAAGAGACCTACATCGATGGCTTGGTTTCATACACAGTAGACGTTTCTCTAGAGGGCAAGTTGTCGTTCGGTCTAAAGTTGGGCGGTAACCTCTTGAATCTCGATTTTGTACAACTACGCCAACGCGAGGGTTTTGAGGAGGCAGTCGTTGCGGATAATATTGAAAACCGATTTTCACCCAATGTAGGTTTGGGGGTTTACTATCATACCAATAAATTTTATGTTGGCCTTTCTGCGCCCAATCTTTTGGAGACCGAGCATTTCGATAATTCGAACTCCGATGCGAACGCCATCGATTTTCTGGCCAAAGACCGAGTCAATTTTTACGCGATAGCGGGGTATGTTCTTGATCTGAACGACAATTTAAAATTTAAACCTGCGTTATTGACCAAAGTGGTCGGGGGCGCTCCCTTACAGGTAGATTTTTCGGCTAACTTTCTATTTGCCGAAAGATTTTCTTTCGGGGCCGCTTATCGTTGGGATGCGGCGTTAAGTGCCTTAGCCGGTTTTCAGATTACCGATCAAATCATGTTGGGTCTCGCCTATGATAAGGAGACTACTGATTTTGGGGCCAAACAGTTCAGCAACGGATCCTTCGAGATTTTTCTAAGATGGGAATTGTTGAGGTCTTTCGAAAAACTGGTCTCGCCACGTTTCTTTTAAGGCGCTTGCATAGTTTTTTAAAATAATTTGGGGCAAATGGTAAAAAGGATTTACATACTTATATTAATAACGTTTTTAGTGGGGGTAAAGGGTTTCGCCCAAGAAAAACTCCTGAACAAGGCCAACGAGAAATACGAAGCCTACTCCTTCAGTCCCGCTATCGATATCTATAAAAAGGTTTTGGATAGGGGTTATGCCTCTGCGGATTTGTTGAAGAAGTTGGGCAACTCCTATTATTTTAATGCCGATTACAAAGAAGCCGCCGATACGTACAAGCGATTGGTCGATAACTATCCTGACGATACTCCTCCCGAATATTATTTTAGATATGCCCAGACCTTAAAGACGCTCGAAGATTATGAAACTTCAAAGACCGTAATGGCTCGATTTCTAGAGGCTGCCAAAGACGATGAAAGGGCATCGGCCTACAAGAGCGATACCGATTATCTAAAGGAAATCAAAAAAAATTCCGGGCGATTCAACGTAACTCCTTTCGAATACAATTCCACCTATTCCGAATTTGCACCTTCTTATTATAAAGAGGGACTGATTTTCTCCTCGGACCGCGATACCGGTAATTTTGCGCGCTACCGACATACCTGGACCTCCAAAGACTTTTTAGATCTATATAAAATAAACGCCGATAGCGCCTCGGCCAAGACAGTCACAAAGCTAGGAGACGGCGTAAACACGAGATTGCACGAGTCCACCTCAATTACCACCAAAGATGGTAATACACTTTATTTTACGCGAAACAATCTAGAGGACAGGAAATCCAACAAAGATAAAAACGGGGTGATACGGCTCAAGATTTTTAAGTCAACTTCGGTCGAGGGAATTTGGTCGAATATCGAAGAGCTCCCTTTCAATAGTGACGCCTATTCCGTGGCGAATCCGGCATTGAGTTCCGATGAAAAGACCCTGTATTTTGTCTCCGATATGGAAGGATCACTCGGAGAGTCCGATATTTTCAAGGTTTCGATTAATGACGACGGCAGTTTTGGAACTCCCGAAAATCTGGGCAATAGCATCAATACAGAGGCTAGGGAAACCTTTCCTTTTGTGGGTAGTAGTGACGTGCTATACTTCTCTTCCGACGGTCATCCCGGGCTTGGCGGGTTGGACGTTTTCGCCGTTCAGTTAGAAAATGGCAGTTCCAATGACGAGGTAACGAACGTAGGAGAACCTATTAACAGTAGATTCGATGATTTTACCTTTATAATCAACGAAGATACCAAACGCGGCTATTTTGCCTCAAACCGTTCCGAGGGTCTTGGCGGCGATGATATCTATGAATTTTTAGAGGCCAAACCCTTGTTGCTGGGCTGCAAGCAATCAGTTAGCGGAACGGTCATGGATAAAATATCCAAAGAACCGTTGATAGGGGCCACCGTCATGGTCATCGACGAAGACAATGAGGAGATTTCATCGGTCGTTACGGACACCGAAGGCAAGTATCTGGTATCGTTGGACTGTAATCAAGGGAATTTTGTACGGGCTAGGATGGAAGGCTTTATACCCGCTGAAGAATATTTGCCAAAATCGGAAGGAGAGCCCAAGACCATCGATTTTTTACTGGAGCGCAATACGGTTTCGGCCGGTTTCGGCGATGATTTGTCCAAACTCCTTCAATTGAGGGCAATTTACTTTGATTATAACAAATACGATATCCGTAAAGATTCGGAGATAGAGGTCGAAAAGGTCATTGCGGCCATGGAGAAATATCCCAGTCTGAAAATCAAGGTCAACGCCCATACCGACAGTAGGGGCAAAGATTCTTATAACCTGTGGCTTTCCCAAAAACGTGCCGAGGCAACTGTCGATTATATGATAGAAAGGGGCATTTCAAAAAACCGGTTGGGCAGTGAAGGTTTTGGGGAGACCAAACTCATCAACGACTGCGTAAACGGGGTGGAATGTTCGTCCGCACAACATGAAATGAACCGTCGATCTGAGTTTATTATCGTAGAGTAGTACAACCGCATCCTCCAGTGTATTAAAAAACAGCCCATTCGGCTGTTTTTTTGGTTTCGCCCGATGCGATTTCTACCTATTTATTCTCCTCTATTATTAAGCAAACCCCGTTATTTGGCATATTCACTTGGCTTTAGGATACATACACAACAATTATTTCGAATACCGTTTGTTTGCCTTTACATTTGATATTGTTTGTCAGCTACAGTTAACAAAAGAGTGCTGGTTTTCGAATGGATAAATCCTAAAATTGGTTAAGCGTAAGGCATAATCGAATTACCTGCGGTGCATGAAATTCTTTTCAGGAAATAAAATATTTTGTCTTCTTCTTCTGCTGTCCTCATTTGCATTTGGTCAACAGACGTATTTGGATAATTTCAGTAGCGTTTCCTACGCCAATAACAATGGCTCGAATAACTTTTCATCGGGTTGGACCGAAGTCGGGGAGACTACCGACCCCACCAACGGAAAGATACGCGTAGTTTCGAACGCCCTTCGTTTCAGAAATTTAGACGACGTATACATCTATAGACTGGTCAATCTCTCCGGAGCTATCACTGTTACCCTGACCTTCGACTACAATGCTAATAGCATAGGTGACGAGGCACTCAATCTATGGCTTAGAGATACTTCAGGAGCTTTTCAGTTTATCGGCAGCATCACCGGAGGTGCCAACTCCGTAAGTATCGATTTACCTGCCAATTATATCTCGGCCAATAGTGGGTTAGCTTTCAACGGATCTTCCGATTGGACGGGCTCTGAAGAGGTTTCTATTGATAATGTACGGTTTTCGGCAACTTATATTGCCGATACCGATGGTGACGGTGTTGACGATAGTTCCGATAATTGTCCCACGATGGCTAACTCCGATCAATCCGATATTGACGGCGATGGCGTAGGTGACGTTTGTGATGTAGATGATGATAACGACGGTATTTTAGATATTGTAGAATGCAGCACGCCGGCAACCGGAATAGAGATTAGCACCAACATCCGGTATTTTAGCAATGTAACCAATGCGCAGGGAAATCCCGGTACTTCTTATGCTCGGAACCCAATGTCTTATCCCGGTGGTAGTTCCCTTTTGCTTTTAAAATTTCCTGCTCCGGTACCGGTCGGAACGCAAATTGACGTATTTCTTGGTGCGGACCCTTCGACGACAACCTCCGATATGCAAATACAAAGATCGAGCGGGGCAGGGGGTAACAATGGATTCTTGGCCTCGGCGAACGGAACCCCCAGCGGTAGCATAACCAAATATACGTTTACAGTTTCCGGCAGTGCCTTGGAATATATCAGGATTGAGGCCTATCAAATAGGGGCGAGGGTATATGGGGCTAGTTACGGTATTGGTTGCAAAGATACCGACTCCGATGGCATTGCGGACTATCTCGATCTTGATAGCGATGGAGATGGGATTCCCGACAATGTGGAGACACAGACTACTTTGGGATACATCGCACCTTCCAACGCGGACACCAATAACGACGGTTTGGACAATGCCTATGGTACAAACGGATTGACCCCGATTGATACGGATACCGATTCTGTCCCCGATTATTTAGATATCGATAGTGATGACGAAGGAGCCAACGATACCGCGGAAGCGGGAATCACCTTGTCAGGTTTGGATGCCGATGGTGATGGATTGGATAATACCAGCGATACCACGACAGGGTATGCAGATCCGGGAGGAACCATCGATAATCCTTCGAATACAAATGGGGGATCTATTGCCTTGCCCGATAGCGATTCCGATGTCAACACCGTATCGGGGGATGTTGATTTTAGGGATTCCATAGACGATGTGGACGAGCCCCCGGTCGTCGCTGCTACCGGAGCACAAAATTACTGTCCGGGATCTTCGGTACCGATAGTCGAGACCATAGCTATCACCGACGGCGACGATACCAGCACCACAGCAGTCTACATTCAAATTTCAGCGGGGTATGCCGTAGGTGAAGACTTGTTGACGTTGACCGGATCGCACCCGAGCATTACTGCTGCTTTCGATGCGATACAAGGCAGATTGGTTCTCACCGGCCCCGCAACCTATACCGAATTCGAAGCTGCGATTGCCGCGGTAGAATATTCTAGTAGTTCGGCGGCACCGACAGGGTGGAGGCAGTTTTCCATCACCGTGGGAGAAGCCAATTTTCTGCCGAGTACCGGGCATTATTATTTATATGTAGATGATTTGGGAATCACTTGGACGGATGCCAACGCGGCCGCAAGCGCCAGCACCTACTTTGGCCTTCAAGGCTATTTGGCTACGCTGACTTCGCAGGAAGAGGCCGATTTTTCAGGATCTCAAGCGGCCGGTACGGGATGGATTGGAGGTAGCGATGCCGCCACGGAAGGTGTTTGGAGATGGGTCACCGGGCCCGAGGCCGGACTTAACTTTTGGAACGGCGCCATAGGGGGAAGTTCCCCGAATTTTGCATTCTGGAATACTAATGAACCCAATCAGTCTGGCGATGAAGACTATGCACATATTACCCACCCGAACGTTAATCCCAACGGCTCTTGGAACGATTTGTCGAACACCGGCTCAGGTTCGGGAAACTATCAACCCCAAGGCTATGTCGTTGAATATGGTGGTATGCCAGGTGATCCGAACCTGAACATAACCGATGTTACCAGTATTACCATGGCGAGCAATCCCAATATTACTTCCCAACCCGTTAATCAAACAGTCTGTCTGGGCGATGACGCTACATTTAGCGTTTCGGCGACCGCGATCAATACATATCAGTGGCAATCGTTCGATGGCTCCGTTTGGAGCGATTTGACAAATTCGGGCATATATTCAGGAACTACCACTGCCACCTTAACGGTTACAGGACCATCGATTGCCGAAAGTGGAAAACGCTATAGAGTCATTCTTTCATCGGGTTGCTCTGATGTTACCTCGAATACTGCGGTTTTAACGGTGACCGATGTGGTTGCAGATGCAGGTACCGACCAAACCATATGTGATGGAGATTCGGTATCATTAACGGCAACTGCCTCCGGAGGAACGGCGGGTTACACATATCTTTGGAATACAGGCCAAACTTCGGCCAGTATAAATTTTACGCCCATTGGTAATCCAAGTGATGACATAACTGTGGATTATACGGTTACTACAACCGATGCCAATGGATGCCAAGATACAGATACGGTACGGATAAAGATAGAATCTGCACCAACGGCCACCGTCGCTATAATCGGGACCACATGTGCACTTGACAATGGCGAATTCACCTTGAATTTTCCGGACCATCCCCGTAGATCGGCAATTGAATTTAGTCTCAATAACCAATCGACTTACGAATCAAGCGTACCTGACAATAGCGGTTCAACAACCTACAGCAACCTTGCAGCCGGTACCTACCATATTTGGGCGCGTTGGGGCAATGATGAATGTCCCGTTGATTTGGGCAGTCATACGATCTCCAATATTCCGGAGGTATCGATTGGCACGCAACCTTCCGATCTAGCGGTATTTGTAAACGATGATGGCCAGTTCGCTGTGAGCGCAAGCAATGCGGATACTTATCAATGGCAGGTGAGCACAGACGGCGGAGGCAGTTTTACAAATATCACTGATGGTGTGGAATATTCGGGAACCCAAACCGCTACCCTTACGGCTATGACAGTTGGGCAAAGTAAGAACGGTTATAGTTACCGAGCCCTTGCATTCAATTCAACTACTACCTGTGCCCCTATAGCATCGGATGCCGCATTGCTCACAGTACGGCCCAAGACCGTTATTACCAACCGGCGGATTACTCACAGGGTAAACAAGAATTGAGATTGAATTTCACAAAGTTCATCCACTACAAATATCCGATTTTTCGTACACTTTATCCTTTGAACCTGTTGATTTTAGGGTATTTATCGATAAACGAAAATAAGTAAGACTTCATCTTTTTAGCTCTTTACACTACTTTCTATTAGATACACAACATTTATTTTTGAGGTGGACCTGGTACCCTTAATTTTATAATGTGTATGTAAACCGTTTTCCCACAATCCGGCTCGGCACGACCCAAAGCATGAGTAACTTAACCAATAGATTTAGGATGTTATCGTATCCTCTTCACCATAGCCAAAACCGCCTTTCCAGGCCATGGCTCGCGGAAAAGTATTCAGCTTAGAAATTTAGAAAAATACACTTGCTATAAACGGATTTTCAATTCGTCTTATACCAAGGATACATACCAATAAGGTACAAAGTAAAGTAATGGCCATGAAGAATATAATTGTAATCCTAATGTTTTTGGTTTCCGGACTTGCCATGGCGCAGACTACGGTAACGTTAGAAGATCAGTGTAATTGCGAGGTCTTGAGCGGAACCGCAGTTACTACTAGTGGAGCTACCACCCCGGCTGGGGCGGATACTGGTGATTTATATGTCAACACCATTACCGGGGCAATTTTTTACTGGGACGGTGATTCTTGGGAAGCTTCATCTACTGATGGCGCGGATGGAGTAGGAGTTCAGAGCACGGTTGACAATTTCGATGGAACTTTTACGATAAACTATACAAACAGTACCAGTTTTATTACTTCGGATTTTACAGGACCTATTGGCCCCGCAGGAGCTGACGGTGTTGACGGTGCCACAGGCCCACAAGGCCCGGCGGGAGCTGACGGTACTGACGGAGCAACTGGTCCACAAGGCCCACAAGGCCCCGCGGGAGCTGACGGCGCGGACGGGGCAATAGGTCCACAGGGCGACGCAGGCCCCCAAGGCCCGGCGGGAGCGGACGGATCGGATGGATTGGACGGTGCCACAGGACCCGCGGGAGCTGACGGTTTGGACGGCGCGACCGGTCCACAAGGTCCCGCAGGAGCGGACGGAACTGACGGAGTAGACGGTGTTGACGGTGCCACAGGCCCACAAGGCCCGGTGGGAGCTGACGGTGCCGACGGAGCGACAGGTCCACAGGGCCTCGCTGGATTAGACGGTGCTGATGGTGTTGACGGAGCAACGGGTCCTCAAGGTTCCCAAGGCCCCGCAGGAGCAGACGGTGCCGACGGAGCAACGGGTCCACAGGGTCCCTCAGGATTAGACGGTGCTGACGGAGTGGACGGTGCCACAGGTCCCGCTGGATTAGACGGTACTGACGGGGCGACAGGTCCCCAAGGTCCACAGGGTCCGGCGGGAGCGGACGGATCGGATGGAATTGACGGCGCAACAGGTCCCGCAGGAGCAGATGGTGCAGATGGCGCAACAGGTCCACAGGGTCCTCAAGGTCCCGCAGGAGCGGATGGAACCGACGGAGCAACGGGTCCACAGGGCTCCGCAGGATTAGACGGCGCTGACGGAGCAACGGGTCCACAGGGCAACGTAGGTCCCCAAGGCCCGGCAGGAGCGGACGGTGCCAATGGAGTAACAGGTCCCCAAGGTCCCCAGGGTCCCGCAGGATTAGACGGCGCCGACGGGGCGACTGGTGCTGACGGAGCAACGGGTCCCCAAGGTCCACAGGGTCCGGCAGGAGCGGACGGAACCGACGGAATAGACGGTGCCACAGGACCCCCAGGATTGGACGGTGCTAACGGAGCGACAGGTCCACAAGGTCCACAAGGCAACGTAGGTCCCCAAGGCCCGGCAGGAGCAGATGGTGCTGACGGATTGGACGGTGCTAACGGAGCGACAGGTCCAC
>NZ_FNAO01000008.1:0-87024 GCF_900101815.1 Pricia antarctica | reverse complement strand
TGACGGAGCAACGGGTCCACAAGGTCCACAGGGCAATGCAGGTCCACAGGGTCCCTCAGGATTAGACGGCGCGGACGGGGCGACAGGCCCACAAGGCCCCACGGGAGCAAACGGATTGGATGGAATTGACGGAGCAACGGGTCCACAAGGTCCACAGGGCAATGCAGGTCCACAGGGTCCCTCAGGATTAGACGGCGCGGACGGGGCGACAGGCCCACAAGGCCCCACGGGAGCAAACGGATTGGATGGAATTGACGGAGCAACGGGTCCACAAGGTCCACAGGGCAATGCAGGTCCACAGGGTCCCGCAGGATTAGACGGTGCTGACGGAGCGACAGGTCCACAGGGAAATGCAGGACCCCAGGGTCCCGCAGGATTAGACGGTTTGGACGGCGCGACCGGTCCACAGGGCCCCGCAGGTGCAACAGGCCCTGCAGGTAACCCTGCAACCGACGATCAAGATCTTTCTTTGAGCGGCGATATCTTAAGCATAACAGGAGACCCCACGCCTACACCGACTATCGATCTTTCAGTGTATCGAGACAACACCAACTTAGCCACAGACAACCTGACCCAAGACGCCGAGACCCGTACCTATAGTATGAACGGTCAAGATCTTGGCTTTACAAATGGCTCTTTTGGAATTGGTACCAATACACCCGATGCCCGATTAGATGTTGAGGGCGGTGCGGTGCGCTTTACCGATTACGCAGCAGCTACGACGCCGTACAAAAACTCATCTGCGGATTATCTTTTGGCAACAGATGCAGATGGTGATGTGGTACAGGTGAATTCAGTTAAATCGTCAAGGATTTTCTACCCACCTTCCATAGCGGTGGATGCTTCCACAAACGGAACGTTTTCAATTGATCTGTATGCGCAATACATCGCTCAATTCGGTTCGCCTGTAGTAAGTAGTGGTGGAGCGATTCCAACGTATAACGCCATTGAATTGGACTATCATATAACCTATGCGGATCCTACCGTTTTTAATACTGGAACAATGTCAATTACGCCTGCAGGAGTTCTGAACTATACAATCATTGGTCAACCTACCGATTATAACGCCCTCATCAATGTAGTCTTTGTAGTCAAGTAAACCAAAAACGACCCCAAATCGATTTGAAATCCATTCCTACATATAAAAAGCTCGTCCTCAGTTTGGTTTTTACCTTGCTGGGGCTAGCGGTATCAAACGCACAGTATCTGCTGCAGGCGCCGCCGGATACTGCCGGGGAGACCCGAACGAATTTCCGTTGGTACGAGGCTTCCGATAGGGGCACGGTCTTAAGTACGAATTCCTTTTATGAGGCAACGGATAGGGGTGTCTATTTTGCTACTTATGACGGAACATCGTGTGGACAGAACGCCACCGGATATTTTATCCTGACCCACTGCAATTCACCTGATAATGAAGTAACCTTGGATATCTCTGCGAATACGGTTCCGCCGGGCGCGACTTTAAGTTGGAGTCCCGCCGTAAGCGGAAACCAAAATAGTCCCACGGTAATCGCAACACCGTCCGTGGTACGATATACGGCCACAATTACCAAGGCGGGCAACAGCAAAAGCCTTCCGAATTTTACGGTGGTGTGTATGGACGATTCCGCCACACTGGTCAACGATTTGGTCAGCGTGAACGAAGATGAATCGGTCATTGTGGATATTTATGCGAACGATTCCAATATGCCTACCTCGGGCTCGCTGACCATTTCCGATACGCCGGAAAATGGAACCGTAGACATCGACGTTAACGGCACCCCCAACAATCCGACCGATGATATCATTACCTATACTCCGAATGCCAAATACATCGGTACCGATGCTTTCGATTATACAGTCTGTAATGCATCCGGAGAATGTAGTACGGCGACAGTTACGGTCGAGGTGCTTCCTATTGTAGACGCTATCGACGACCTTGTGGCAATCGATCAAAATACTTCTTTTGATATCGATATTTTGGCGAACGACCTTAATATCCCTTCCATCGGAACTTTGACGACCACAAAACCATCCAAAGGTAATATCCTAATTAAAAATGGCGGTACCCCTAATAATCCTTCCGATAACAGCATAATATACACGCCGGATAACGGATTCTTGGGCAAGGATTCGTTTACCTATGCCCTTTGCGACGATGCCGGAAATTGTGATACCGCAACCGTTACAATTATGGTGAATTCTGCTGGGGTAGACCTTGACAGCGACGACGACGGTATTGTGGATAGTTTTGAAGATCTCAACTTGGATGTCGACAACGATCCATCTACCAATCCAACGGACACCGATGGCGATGGCATTCCCGATTATTTGGATATCGATAGCGATAACGACGGTATTCCCGATAATGTCGAGGCGCAGTCCACATTCGACCACATCGCACCGAGAGGGGAGGACACGAATACCAACGGCCTTGACGATGCCTACGAAGAAAATGGACTCACGGGAATCATTCCCGAGGATACCGATGGCGACGGCATACCGGATTATGTGGACGAAGACAGTGATAACGATACTGTTCCTGACCGTATCGAAGGCCATGACCACGATCATGATGGTATTGCCGATGTTACCCTGATAGGTTCCGATACGGATAACGATGGTTTGGATGATGCCTACGAAGTGGACAGAACCATAGACCGCAATGGTAACGACGAGATGGATAATCAAGGTGATATTCGGCCCGATACCGACAGTGATGATATACCCGATTACAGGGATACCGATGACGATGGCGACGGAATACCCACAATAGATGAGGATGCCAATAATGATGGTAGCTATGCCAATGATGACAGTAATGGCAACGGCATCCCCGATTATTTGGAGCCGAACGTAATGGAAGACGAAATCGAGGTTTTCAATGTCATAACGCCCAACGGTGATGGCATACACGATGTACTGACGATCAAAGGCTTGGAAAATTATCCCGATAACTCCATCAACATTTACAACCGATGGGGCGTACTGGTCTACGGAACGCAGGCCTACAATACCCAGGGCAATGTGTTTATCGGTACATCCGAAGGAAGAGTTACGGTAGACACCGACCGACAACTGCCTGTAGGTACGTATTTCTATATTTTGGAATACAAGAACAATCTTGGCGAGACCAAAACGCTCTCGGGTTACCTATACATTAATAGATAGCAAAAAATGAATTTTCTAAATCATAGCAAACGCTATTACCAATATCTGCTTGCCATTTTGGCGGTGCATCTTTTTTCGTCGGGGGAAGGACTTTTTGCCCAACAAGATGCCCAGTACACGCAATACATGTACAACATGCCGAGCATAAATCCCAGTTATGCGGGGTCTAAGGAGAGTTTGAGCGTAACGGCACTCTACCGCTCGCAATGGGCCGGCCTTGAAGGGGCACCGAAGACCCAGACACTGAGCTTGCATTCGCCGATCGGCTATAGGGGGGTAGGCCTCGGATTCGGTATTCTTAACGAACAGATCGGCCCGACCTCTGAAACGTATTTCGACCTTGATTTTTCATACACCATTTTCACCTCCAGGGAGGGCCGTCTCAGTTTTGGGCTAAAAGGAAGTGCACATCTTTTGGACATCCAGTACTCCAAACTCAATCAGGATTTCAGTAATCCAAACGGTCCAGATCCTCTTTTACAACAGGATATCGAGAACAAGTTTTCTCCCAATATCGGAGCTGGGGTGTATTACCATAACGGCAAATTTTATGTGGGGGCTTCCGTTCCCAGAATTCTGGAAACTACCCATTTTAAGAGTTCGAATATCTCTACGGCAAAAGAACGAATGAACCTGTACTTCACCACGGGATATGTCTTTGAAATGAACCGAGACCTGAAGTTCAAGCCTACCCTTTTGACAAAGGTGGTGCGAGGCGCTCCCTTACAAATTGACTTATCCGCCAATTTTATGTTCAACGAAAAGTTTATAGTAGGTGCCGCTTATAGGTGGAGTGCTGCTGTAAGCGGTATGTTAGGCTTCTATGTCGATGATGGCTTTCTGTTGGGCCTTGCCTATGATAAGGAAACCACCGACCTAGGGGGTACCTCTTTCAACGCTGGATCTTTTGAAGTTCTGTTACGTTATGATTTTAAAAAAGGCAAACGTGGACGGATTCAGTCCCCACGGTTTTTTTAGATAAACGGCTGAACGGTCGCCTCCATTACAAAACTGATTACCAACTATTTTTACAAATTCCTTAGTACTCTGTCGGCAGAAACACCTTATTTTTGCAGTATGAAGGAAGAAAATGTAATTCTCGTCGATGAAAACGACAAGCAGATAGGTACCATGCCGAAAATGGAAGCGCATGAAAAGGCATTGTTACATCGGGCCTTTTCGGTATTTATCATGAACGATAAAGGCGAGACCATGCTACAACAGCGTGCGGCCGATAAATACCATTCCCCTTTATTATGGACAAACACCTGCTGTAGTCATCAACGGGTCGGTGAATCGAATATAGATGCCGGGAAACGAAGGCTTCAGGAAGAGATGGGCTTTGTTGCAGAACTCGACGAGCTGATTTCGTTCATTTATAAAGCTCCTTTTGATAACGGCCTAACCGAACATGAATACGACCATGTCATGATCGGTAGTTATGACGGGCCGCCGAAATTAAATCCTGATGAAGTGGCGGACTGGAAATGGATGAAACCTGAAGCGGTACGGATGGATATTGATCGGCATCCTGAGAGGTATACCGCGTGGTTCAAGATTATCTTTGAAAAATTCTATGATCATATTTCGAAAAATTTCTAGGTTAAAGTCCCGATATCAATGAAAGTAAAAGTCAGTAGAAAAGCCCATTTCAATGCCGCCCACCGTCTCTATCGAAAAGATTGGAGCGATGAAAAGAACGATGCAGTTTTCGGAAAATGCAACAATCCCAATTTTCATGGGCACAACTACGAACTGATTGTTAGCGTATATGGTGAGATAGACCCTGAAACTGGTTTTGTAATGGATATGAAGGTGCTAAAGGATTTGATCAAGGAAAAAATCGAAGATGCCCTTGACCATAAAAACCTGAACGTAGAAGTGCCGGAGTTCAAGGATTTGAACCCCACCGCTGAGAATATATCCGTGGTCATTTGGAACAATTTACGGCCGTATATAGAAGAAAGGCATGAACTCGAAGTTCAGCTTTATGAGACTCCGCGTAATTTTGTAACCTTTAACGGCTGATTATGGGACTGAAAGTTGGTGATAAGATTTCTGATTTTACCTTAAAAGATCAACACGGGGAAACATTCTCAAGCGAAGATCTAAGGAAAAAAAAACCCTTGGTAATCTTTTTTTATCCCAAGGACAATACCTCAGAATGCACAAAACAGGCCTGTAGTTTTCGTGATAATTATGAGGATTTTATGGAACTCGGGGCGGAGGTAGTCGGCATTAGTGCCGACTCTGAAAAAAGCCATACTAGATTTGCGGACAAGTATCAATTTCCTTTCAAGTTATTATCCGATACCGATAATAAAGTAAGGGAATCGTTTAAAGTGAAAAAGAGCCTTCTGGTGGTGCCGGGAAGGGAGACTTATGTTGTCGACACAACGGGCAGGGTAAGAATGGTGTTCAATAGTATGAACGCAAACGGTCATATGAAGCGGGCGATGAACGCATTGAAAGAAATGGCTTGAAAGGAACGGTTTGAATTTCGTGGTTTATTGTTTTCCCGCCTTTGTTTTGCAACTTTTTTCAAATTCCTAGATTTTTGCATTTGACCCTTGACCTTTAATTTTCTATTTTAAAAAGATGTACCCATTAAAATTTTATCCTATTCTAAAAGAACGCCTTTGGGGCGGTACAAAATTGAAGGAAGTTTTGCATAAACCTATCGAGAGTGAGATCACCGGTGAAAGCTGGGAACTTTCGGGGGTAAAAGGTGATATTTCAATTGTTTCCAATGGAGCGCTTTCGGGTACTTCTTTGCAACAATTGATCGATGATCGGGCCGCAGAACTCTTGGGCAAAAGTGTGGTAGCACGATTTGGGAAAGATTTCCCCATCCTTATAAAGTTTATCGATGCCAAACAGGATCTATCCGTTCAATTGCATCCCAACGACAAACTGGCAAAAGAACGCCATAACTCCTTCGGAAAAACGGAGATGTGGTATGTGATGGATGCGGACGACGGCGCCAATCTTATTGTAGGTTTTAATCGCGACGTATCGAAAGAAGAGTATACGGAAAGCCTTAAAAACGATACCCTTTTGGATCTGCTGAACTATGAAAAAGTAGGAAGGGGAGATACTTTTTTTATCAATACGGGAAAAGTCCATGCCATCGGCGCAGGGGTACTTTTGGCCGAAATACAGCAGACTTCGGATGTTACCTATCGAATTTTCGATTTTAACCGTAAGGATAAAAAGGGTAACCTGCGCGAACTGCATACTGAGCAGGCTTTAGATGCCATAGATTATAAAAAGAAAGATGATTTCAAAGTGAATTATGGTTCCAATCCGAACATCGTTAATCCGATGGTGGATTGTCCCTATTTCAAGACCGACTATCTGCACCTGACCGAAAATTGGAATCTTGACCTATCGAAAAGGGATTCGTTTACCATTCTTATGTGCGTAAGTGGTTCGGCCCGCATTGCTAATGAAAATGGTACTGCGGATATCAAAAATGGGGAAACGGTCTTGGTGCCGGCAGTTTCCAGATCCCTATCGATTACAACGGATAACGTTGAACTTTTGGAGGTGACGATTTGATGGATTTGTAGACCTTACGCGTCTTTTAGACCATAGGTTTCAGTTCATCTTACCGCGGAAGAAACCCTGTAGGTCGGTATCATTAAAAAGCCTATTTTTGCAAAAAATTATTTAACAATGGCAAGTATACGAGAATTAAAGAAAGACATCAATAACGTAATGGGCGATATTATCGAAGCCGTCTATATTACGGATGCGGCGAATAATAAACAGGATTCCAAAGAAGGGGCCGCGGTCATCGATGAAGCCATCGCTACTTTTGACGGATTGATCGCCGAAGTAAACAAAAAGGATGTCGACAATAGAAGCAAACATCTAAAAGGTGTTCGCCAAGAACTGGAAAAAAAAGCCGAGGGGCTTGTTGAAAAGGTGAACAAATTAGGTTAAGAAATTCCTTTTAATAGTTCAAAAATCCCGTTTTACGGGATTTTTTGGGTTCAAGATGTATCGTTTCCTTACTCTCGAACCTGCCTATAGTCAGGTTTGAACAGTTACGAAGTCGCAGTTGAACTTTCAACCTTAATCCTACAATACATTCTGAACCGCTAAACCTAATAAACTGCTTAACTTCTGGAATTTTAATTAGACCTTAAACTTGACCTTGAACTTGGTTTTGAAATTGAGTTTGAACTTGGATTCGAACTTGAGTTTGAACTTGTATTTGAATTCCAACTTTCCATTATCTTTGTCATAATGCGACGATTCCTTCCATTTCTGCAATGGTTGCCGACCTACAAGAAAAGGTGGTTCGCCAAAGATATGGTAGCCGGTCTGACCGTCGGCATCTTGCTGGTGCCGCAGGGCATGGCCTATGCCATGATTGCGGGTATGCCTCCTGTTTATGGCCTTTATGCTTCCCTCGTACCCATTTTGATCTATGCTTTTCTTGGAACTTCCCGACAGTTGGCCGTAGGGCCGGTGGCCATGGATTCGTTGTTGGTCGCTGCCGGACTAGGCACTTTGGCCCTGACAGGAGTGGAAAGTTACATTGCCATGGCACTTTTACTCGCTTTTATGGTCGGTGTTATTCAATTTACCCTAGGTTTGTTTCGCATGGGTTTCTTGGCCAATTTTTTGTCGAAACCCGTAATTAGTGGTTTTACTTCCGCGGCCGCATTGATTATTATCTTCAGCCAATTAAAGCACTTTTTCGGTGTAAACATTCCCCAGACCAACCAGTTTCATAAATCGGTGATCAACGTCGTACTTGCCGTACCTGAGACTAATGGCTACGCGCTTCTGATCGGTTTGATGGGCATTGTGATAATAGTTTTGTTAAGACGGTGGAACGATAAGATACCCTCTATTTTAACGGTGGTCGTAGCCGGCATTATGGCCGTCTATTTTTTTAGATTGGAGAGTTATGGAGTGCATATCGTCGGTAATGTGCCGGATGGATTACCCTCCTTTTCACTTCCTGAATTTAGCTGGCCAAAGATAAGGGGACTTTTTTCGATAGCGGTTACCATTGCTTTGATCGGGTATACCGAGGCCATAGGCATCGGCAAGGCCCTAGAGGAAAAGAACGATAAAGAGACCATTGATGCCAACAAGGAATTATTGGCCTTGGGAATGGCCAATATGTTAGGTTCGTTTTTTCAATCGTATCTCGCTTCGGCCAGTTTTTCAAGGTCGGCCATCAATACTACTTCCGGTGCCAAAACCCCGGTAGCGTCCTTGGTTAGCATGCTGCTTGTGGCGCTGACACTATTGTTCTTTACCCATTTGTTCTATTACCTGCCTAATGCGGCCTTGGCCAGTATTATAATGGTGTCGGTAGTGCAACTTATCGACGTTACCTATCCTAAAATGTTGTGGAAATACCGTAAAGACGAGTTCGTCATGCTTCTGGCTACCTTTTTGATTACCTTGTCCATAGGTCTCCCCGAAGGTATTTTGTTGGGTGTGCTACTTTCTTTGCTGTTGATGGTATATCGATCATCGAAACCCCATTTTGCGGTACTGGGTAAGATCAAAGGCTCGGAATACTACAAGAATGTGGACCGATTCGGAGGTGATATCGAGTACAGGCCCGACCTGCTAGTGCTCCGTTTCGATTCCCAATTGTATTTTGGAAATAAGGATTATTTTAAAAAACAGCTCTTTCGCTATATCGATGCCAAGGGGGCTGGTTTGAAGGGTATCGTGCTCAATGCGGAGCCCATCAACTACATCGATTCTACCGCGGTAGAAATGTTGGCCAATGCCATCCGGGAAATCCATGAACGCGGTATCAGATTCTATATCGCCAGTGCCATAGGACCAACGCGGGATATTATTTTTAACAGCCGCATTATAGACGAACTGCCCAGCGAGCATCTTTTCGGTCGAACCAAAGAGGCCGTAGACTTTTTCGACAATCCCGATTCCCTTGCCAAGGTAGGGGATCGGGTAGCCCATGAAAGTCGTACTATCGGGGAATAATGGGATGTCCGATCAATACTGGGATGCCTCCGAGCAAGAGGGATAACAACTTTATATCCAATCCCAAAATGCTAATTCAGCCTCTTTTTATTACCAATAATTCAGGTAGATTAATATTTTTTTACGAATAGTGAAAATGTTAAAAATATAACAATTACTTCCCGGAAAAATAGAATAATTTAACTATCTTTAACAAGAATTTCATTACGTGATTTTGATATTAATTTTTGTAGGATTTTTTTAGTTCGGATTATGCGAGAAAAGATCACGATATGCCCATTTCACCTTTTTGGTTAGCTAAAAATGATGCCCAATGTCCAACGGTTTTATTCCCAAAAATCGCTTGAACTCGATTACTGAAGATTATGGATTTTTTATGGATATATTCGGGTGTGGTCGCCGCCATTTTGATGGTATGGCTCTTCTTTGTAATTCGTATGTTCAAGGAATTGAAAAAATAGAATGGCTTTTATTTCCAGTACCACATTGCACTTAATCTCGTCGATATTCTAAAACCGATTTTCTTCCAACTGCCTTTCATCCAGTGTCCTGATTTTTTTAGTTGGATTTCTATTGAGGTATGATTTGATAATGCTCTCGGTCTCCACCGTATTTTTTTGTGGAATCACGAATGCTTCTAAATCTGCGAAGGAATTCAGGACTGCTTCCTTTTCTATAAATCCGTAGCCTGAATACACGTTGTTACGCACCAGAACAAAGGTTTCTTCGTCGATATGTCTTCCTTTTTCCTTGATAATAAAATCCTCTTTTTCCGAACCCATACATTCGATGGCTAAAGTGACTTTTGCATTGTACTCCGAAACAGGTTCCGAGTCCCTACAGATTCCTTCGCAACTTTCAATCCTAAAATGGGAACAGGTCTTGACATTTTCCTGCAAATGACAATATTTGGGGCAGAGTCCGAACCTGCTGCAGATTTGTTCTAGATACAAACGGCAATCCGTCGGATTGTAAAAGGTGACCAAAGCATTGGGCGCCATTTTAAGTTTGTTGAAGGCTAAGTGTACTATGCCGCTGCGATCTTCGTAAGCGAAAACACCATAGGGCTGTATCCTCTTTTTCTGCGCTCGATTGTAGGCGGGGTAGTGATGTTTGATGGCCGCGGATTCCATTAATAACGCCATAAGGTCGTTGCCGGAAAGCTCGAAAGCTATATCCGCCGTTTCCGCACAAAGACGGACTTCCTTCGTCGATTTGTCATAAAAATGGCCGAGCACCCGTTTTTTTAGATTGAGGGCCTTGCCAATATAGATGATTTTTCCCTTGGCATCCTTAAAATAGTAGACGCCCGGGGTTGCCGGTATTTTTTCAAAAGCTTCCCTAGGAAGGCTCGCAGGCAATGTCGATTCCTGAGACCTTGCGTTCAAAAACATTTTGAATACTTTATCGGCACCCTCCGTCCGTAATAACTTGCCGAAGAGTAAGGTAGTGGCGTGGGCATCACCTCGGGCCCGGTGCCGGTCGGTCAACGGAATGCCCAAAGCGGAACAGAGTTTTCCCAAACTGTAGGAATGGTAACCGGGTATCAATTTCCGGGACAAGCGTACCGTACAAAGCTTTTTTCGGATGAAATCACGACCGATATTCCGAAGCTCGTTTTTAATAATATTGTAATCGAAATTTACACTATGTGCGACAAAAATCGTTCCCTCTGTGATTTTTAGGATAGAATCCGCAATGGCATCGATAGTCGGCGCATTGCGCACCGTGTCGTTATCGATTCCTGTCAATCGAGTGATAAAATACGGAATCTCACATTCCGGATTCACTAATGAAGTGAACTCGTCAACGATGTCGTGACCATCATATTTAAAAATGGAAATCTCCGTAATCTTATTTCCCTTGATACTGTTTCCAGTGGTTTCTATGTCTACGATGCAATACAAACAATATGTTTTTGAAGCGGAACAAAGGTACGGGAATTCTGAAGGATGATAAACACGATTCAGGTTTACGGGATACAAAAAGGATTATGTATTTTTAGCAAACGACTTAAACACATTTTCCGTAATGCTGAAATCTCGAATTTCGCCACTGCTGTTTCTTCTGTTGCTCGGGATTTCCATTTCCTGTAAAGACGAAAAGACAAAGGTTGAGACTAAAGAAAGGCTCCCCAACATCATCTATATCTTAGCGGATGATTTAGGCTACGGGGATATCCGTGCCTTTAATCCCGATGGAAAAATAGCGACCCCCCATATCGATAGTTTGGCGATGCAAGGTATGAAATTTACGGATGCCCATAGCCCCTCTTCGGTCTGTAGTCCCACGCGATACGGCATTCTTACGGGAAGGTATGCATGGCGCAGCCAACTGAAAAGTGGCGTTTTGACGGGAAAATCACCAGCCCTGATACCGGAGACGCGCAGTACGGTTGCTTCCTTATTAAAATCTAAAGGTTACCGCACTGCTTTTATCGGCAAATGGCATTTGGGTTGGGACTGGGCGGTAAAGGACAGTACCGAATTTGGTGGTGAGGGCTGGAATGCGCAGGATTTCGATAATCTCGATTTCAGTGCACCGGTCAAGCATACGCCTAATGATTTGGGATTTGATTATGCCTATGGCCACTCTGGTTCTTTGGATATGGCACCTTATGTCTACGTTGAGAACGGTAAAGTTACCGCTGAAGTGGACAACATCACCGAAAACACAGGAAAATATACCTGGTGGCGGAAAGGCCCCACCGCTTCCGATTTTGTACATGAGGATGTCACGCCTAATTTCTTTCGAAAATCCATCGATTATATAGCCGATGCTGTTCAACAGGAGGCCCCGTTTTTTCTATATCTCGCTTTGCCCTCGCCGCATACGCCCATTTTACCCACCAAAGCATGGCAGGGAAAAAGCGGAATCAATCCATATGCGGATTTTATAATGATGATCGACGATTATGTGGGGCAAGTGATCAAGGCGGTCGAAGTCCAAGACATAACGGAAAATACGATGATTATTTTTACCAGCGACAATGGCTGCTCCCCGCAGGCCGATTTTGAAGTGCTGGCGGAAAAGGGACACTACCCAAGTTCTATCTATCGTGGTCACAAGGCCGATATTTACGAGGGCGGACACCGAATTCCGTTTATCGTAAAGTGGCCGGGGCAAATTCAAGCGGGCAGTAGTTCCGAAAAAACAATTTGTCAAACGGACCTCATGGCCACTTGCGCCGAGATTGTTGGTGCCGAACTGTCAGACGATGAGGCCGAGGATAGCTTTTCGATAGTGCCACTTTTCTCGGATCCGAACGCAGCGAACTATAAAAGGAAAGCGACCGTACACCATTCCATCAATGGCAGCTTTGCTCTCCGCAAGGATAATTTTAAGTTGGTCTTTTGTCCTGGTTCGGGCGGTTGGAGCGAGCCCAAACCCGATTCGGAAGGTATAAACGATTTGCCTAAATTCCAATTATTCGATTTGGCGGAGGATCCGGGAGAAAACGAGAACCTTCATTTGAAGCATCCTGAAAAAGTGGAAGAACTAAAAATGGTAATGGCATCCTATATCTACGATGGAAGAAGTACTCCGGGTGCGGCACAAGAAAATGCAGACTTGAATTTAAAAGGAGAAAAATGGCGGCAGGTCGAAACTATCCTATCCAAATAAAAACCAAAGGAATGAAATCTATAGTATATTACCTGATTGCCGCCGCGTTTATCCTGGCCTCCTGCGAATCCGAAGAATTGCAGGAAAAGCCGCCTAATATCGTCTTATTTCTGGTCGATGATATGGGATGGCAAGATACTTCGGTACCTTTTTGGAAGGAGCGCACCCCGTTCAACGACCGGTACCATACCCCGAATATGGAACGTTTGGCCGTAGCGGGCATGAAATTTACTCAAGCCTATGCCACGCATGTCTGCTCGCCATCGCGGGTCAGCTTGATGACCGGTATGAACGCAGCCCGGCATCGGGTCACCAACTGGACCTTGAAAAAAGACAGCCTACAGCCCATGGAAAAAGATCACGACTCGCTCGAGTTCCCCATGTGGAACGTGAACGGAATGAGTCCCTTTGCCGGTGATTCCCTTGCGGTGCATGCCATGCCATTGCCCCAAGCACTCCACGATGTGGGCTACTATACCGTACATTCTGGCAAGGCCCACTTGGGGGCTATCGGAACGCCCGGTGCCGACCCTTTGAACCTTGGTTTCGACGTCAACATCGCTGGGCATGCCGCCGGTGCCCCCGCCAGCTATCTGGGCACCGAAAATTTCGGAAACGGTGAAGGACAAAACGAATTTGCGGCCGTTCCAGGATTGGAAAAATACTATGGAAGGGATATTTTTTTGACAGAGGCGATTACCGAGGAAGCCTTGCGCGCTTTGGATTCCGTCGTGACCATCGCACAACCCTTTTTTCTGTATATGTCACACTATGCTGTGCATACGCCTATCATGGCCGACGAGCGCTTCGTGCAGAAATACTATGAAAAAGGTTTGGATTCCATCGAAGCCCGATACGCTTCGCTGGTGGAGGGGATGGACAAAAGCCTTGGCGATATCATGGATTATATGGAGCAAAAGAATATTGCCGACAACACCATTATCCTGTTTATGTCCGATAATGGCGGCTTGAGCGCACACGGAAGGGGCGGAGCCCTTAATACCCACAACAAGCCTTTGGCCAGTGGGAAGGGCTCGATGTACGAGGGCGGCATCCGGGAGCCGATGCTGGTGAAATGGCCGGACAAAACGGAACCGGGGTCAGTATCAAAATATCAGGTGATTATAGAGGATTTTTATCCCACCATTCTCAAAATGGCCGGTATCGATAGTTTGCAGACCCTCCAAAAGGTCGATGGACAAAGTTTTACAGCCGCCTTGACCGGTGAAAAGGAATATGCCGGCGTTCGCCCTCTGTTTTGGCATTATCCCAACGAGTGGGGCGTCGAAGGTCCGGGGATCGGAGCGGCCAGCGCAGTGCGAAAAGGCGATTGGAAATTTATCTATTTTCATGCCAGTCGTAAAATGGAACTTTATAACCTTGCAGCCGATATCGGGGAGACGACCAATTTATTTGAAGAGGACTCCGAAAAGGCAAAGGAACTGGCCGAAGTACTATCCAAACATCTTAAGGCGGTCGGTGCGCAGATGCCGATCGATAAGGCGACCGGTGAGAAGGTAGAGTATCCTATTGAGCTTTGGGAAGATGACGCAGAATGAGGCTTGTGAAGGTTAGAAAAAACGCAATCTATATCTTCCGACTTGAATCAATCTCTATCCCAATACAGCGCAAATCCCTTTTACAATATACCTAGTTTTACCAAAAATTCTACAACCATGCCCATAATAGGAAATATCATCAAAGGTTTTATCGAGGTTCGTGACAAGCTGGCCGACGATAAAAACCATGTAGAGGAACAACGGGAGGTCCTCATGCGATTATTGAAAACGGCCAAGAAAACCGCTTTTGGTAAACACTATAAATTCGACGAAATTCTGGAATCCGAACAGCTCCCGAAGACCTTTGCCGATGCGATTCCCTACTACGATTATAATAAGATCGATAAGGAGTGGTGGCAAAAGCTGCACGATGGTGAAGAAAATGTTACTTGGCCGGGCGTACCGGATTATTTTGCGCTGAGTTCGGGTACTACGGGAACGACCAGTAAGCGTATTCCGGTAACCGATGAAATGATCTCTTCCATTCGCAATGCGGGTATTCAACAGGTATATGCATTGAGCAATTTCGATTTACCCCCCGACTTTTTTGAAAAGGGCATTTTGATGCTGGGCAGTTCTACCGACCTAGAGGAGGTTGAAGGCCATAAAGAAGGCGAAATTAGCGGTATCAGTGCCAGCAATATTCCCACATGGTTTAGGGGATATTACAAACCGGGCCAAGATATATCGGCCATGGAAGATTGGGACGAAAAGGTACAGAAAATAGCAGAAGAAGCTCCAAATTGGGATATTGGCGGCCTGAGCGGTATTCCTTCATGGATGGAGCTGATGCTGCAAAAGGTCATCGAGTATAATGGCGTGGCGAACATCCACGAGATTTGGCCCAATCTACAAGTGTATACTTCTGGCGGTGTTGCTTTCGGACCCTATGAAAAGAGTTTCAATGCTTTATTGGGCAAGCCGATTACTATAATCGACACCTATTTGGCCTCCGAAGGTTTTATCGCTTTTCAGTCCCGGCCCGATACCGATGCCATGGGGCTGGTGACCGATGGCGGTATCTATTTTGAGTTCGTGCCCTTCGATCCTGAATATATCGAACAAGATGGTTCTTTGTCCGAAGACGCTCCTTCATTGACGCTTTCCGAGGTGGAAATGGATCAAGATTACATTTTGATCATCAGCACCGTATCAGGGGCGTGGCGCTATCTAATCGGTGACACTATTGCGTTTACCGATATCGAAAGGGCGGAAATAAAAATCACCGGCCGCACCAAGTTTTTCTTGAACACGGTAGGTTCGCAATTGTCCGTAAATAAGTTGAACGATGCGGTACAACATTTGGAGGAGGAGTTTTCTATAAAAATTCCCGAATACACGTTATGCGCCAAACGGATTGACGGCGAATTCTACCATTGTTGGTACATGGGTACCGAAGATAAAGCGGAGGACGCTAAACTTGCCGATGGCTTAGACGAATACTTAAAAAGTGCCAATAAAAATTATAAGGTCGCACGAACAAAGGCGTTGAAAGGGGTTAAGGTCACCACGGTCGACCCAGAAGTTTTCAGCGATTGGAACGGTCGGAATAAAAAGAAAGGCGGCCAAGTGAAAATGGAACGCGTGATGGGGGAGGAGAAATTTAAAGAATGGGAGGCCTTCGTTGAAGAGGGGGTTTAAACCTTACCCTACTCCGAGGATTCCGTAGACCTCTCCCGCTTATCTACCATTACCATGATTTCTTCCGGAGATAGGTAAAACTTGCGTATACGGGCTTTGTATTTTTCCTGAATTTCGGCATTGTCTAGAATGAAATTTTTGGTATCCACGATATAAGATCCCATACCATGGGAAACAGCGTAAGTATCTGCCGCACGTTCGGCTTCTTTTAGATACGAACCGGAGAAAGTGTATTTGGCACCAAACCAAATGAGGTTAAGGCTGCTTCGGTCCTGATAGTCCATGATATGGCCCAACTCGTGGCCCAGCCATCCGATCATGATATTTTTGGGTACATCCTTGGTTAAATATTCCTTACCTGAAATCTTTATTTTTTCACTGATCAACACGACATATTCGCGTTTTTTCCGGGTTTTAAAAAGACTCCAAAATAAGGGTTGCGCCTGCATGGTCGATTTTTTGATTTTCTTTTTAAATTTAAAGGTTATCGGGGTATTCTCTAGATCCGGATAATGGGAGAGTGCGATACGCGCCTCTTCTTGAATGGAATCGGGCACGATGTGTTGGGCGTTCAATGCTATTTGGGCCATGAGTAAAAGTAATGTTATACGATACATCTAGGAAATTTGGTTGATTTAATGTTTTGGGAATAATGCAAGAACGAAACCATATGTACCTTAAAAACTATTAAAACCGGAATATAATTAAAATAGTGTAAGTCGAAAGGCTATTTTTTCTTTTCAATCAAACATTGTTGGAAAAACGTTACATCTTTTCCGGAATGCAAGCGTCACATCATTACCTTTATAATCGCTATTAAAATTAACGGCATTTTTTATAAAACCGTATACTTATGTCCAAAAAGCTGACCAAAAGCCCCATTATATTATTTATCTCAGTTCTTTTGGTCGTAATCGTGGTCGGCATAGCAATCGCCCAATTGATGGCCAAGAGTGCGATTTCCGATTTTTTGGTACGGAAACTACCTCCGCAAATACAATTGGAATATAAGAATATGAATGTGAACATACTGACCGGCACGATAGGAATAAAAGATATTTCACTTGATTTTTACGATTCAGATTCGATGTTACTGAATACCTCGGTACGGATGGATGCCATTTCATTAGAAGGTTTGGGCTATTGGGATTTCTTGCTCTTTAATAAAATCAATGCCAGGCAATTACTATTGGAACATCCTCAAGTACGATATTATCCGTATCGGCTGTTGACTGAAAAAAATGCGGAACCGGAAGGTGTGGTAAAGCTGCGGAGGGCCATTGCGATAGGGAAATTATCCGTGGAAGAGGGTCGATTGGATTTGCTTCAACAAGATAAGGATAGTATCGCACTGTCGATAAAAAATGTTAATTTTTTCGTGGCGAATGCCCGAACAGGATCCGAACTGATTACTAAAAAAATACCGGTAGAATACGGCAACTATGAGCTGACTGCCGATTCTCTCTATGTTAACCTAGGCTCCTATGAAAAACTTGATGTAACCACCCTCCTTTGGAACCAGGACCAAGCAAAAGTTACAGGTTTGCAACTTCATTCCAAATACGATAAAGAGGAACTCTCCCAACATTTGACCACGGAGCGTGATCATATCAATCTGAAAATTCCCGAAATGGATTTGGATTCTATCCGGTTTGGTTTTGAAAAAGACACTTTTTTTATAAGAACGGCTACGGGTACTATTAGAAAACCAAATCTGGAGATGTATCGTGACAAATTGATTGCCGACGATAATACGACAAAAAAATTGTACAGTCGCATGATGCGGGAACTGCCCATCCACATCGACGTTCCGAAATTTGAAATTTTAGACGGAAAAATACGGTATAGTGAGCGGGTGGCGGATGTTACAGATCCCGGTAAACTGTCGTTCGATAAAGTGAACGCCACCCTCTCGAACATTTCGAATATCTATCCTTCTGGCGGAAAGACTTCAATAAAGGCCAAAACTCAATTTATGGGAGATGCAGATATGACGTTGGATTGGTCTTTCGATGTTAATCGCACCAACGATGCGTTTTTGGCGGCGGGAACGGTCACCAATTTCAATACCACCAGTATCAATCCTTTTCTAGTATCGAATCTGAGGGCCAAGGCGAGTGGTACAATCGACCAGTTGTATTTTACCGTCAGTGGGAATGCGGTTTCCTCGGCTGGGGATATGAGAATGAAATATGATGATTTTAGGTTTCAAGTACTTAAAAAGGATAGATCGGAAATCAACAAGTTTCTCACCGTCGTAGGCAATCTGTTTGTAAATAGTGGTTCGAATACCAATGCCGAAGGTTTTCGCTATGGCAGTATTGATGCCGAACGTGACCCCACCAAGTCCTTTTTCAATTATCTTTGGCTCAACGTCCGAGATGGAACGATTAGCGTACTGACGGGCGATGGGGAGAAAGAGTAGCGATAGATGATGGAGAACGATCTCCTAAAGCCAGCTGGTCGGTTCGGAATGCGACAAATGAGGTAAAACTAATAACTTTTGGGTTCGGAGCCGTGAAAGAGGATTCTTAAATTAGCTTGCTTATTAATTCATTGTCCAAAAAGGGCGATTTATGAATCAGTAATCAATAATAGTAATCAATAATTCATACTACAATGGGCGTAATAGCAAAAGACGGAAATCAAATAACATTGTATTACAATTCAGAAACCTCTTTGGGCAAACAAACCTATCCGTATGTAAAATCTGCAGAAAAGGATATTTTGGCCGTTGATATTTCAAAAACCACAGTGACCGGTACCCAATGGGCCGAATTGGCGGACAATCTTAAAATTCCTATCAAGGATTTGGTCGATCAAGACCACCCTAATTTTGTCGAAGTCTATGGAAAAGATAAAGTCGATCTTGACGAGAACGACTGGTTTCGGGTTTTAGAGAAAACGCCTTCAGTACTGACCTGTGCCATTGTGGTAGATGGCAAAAAGACGATTCCTATAAAATCGCCTTCCGATTTTGTAAAGTATATTGAAGACGATAGCGCAGGTCTTGAAGAAACTCCGAAGCTCTAAACGTACGCAATACCTAATGGAAACTGCCAAAAGAAATCGCTACAGGAAGAAGCGATACACCGTACCTATTCTCATTATCGCAGTCTTAGTGGTTTTTCGGCTCTGTTTGCCGTACATCGTTAAAAATTACGTGAACCGTGTTTTGGCCGATATCCCCGGCTATTACGGTCAGGTGAAGGATATCGATATTTCCCTGATTCGAGGAGCCTACGTTATAGATAGCCTCTACCTCAATACCGTCGACGGCAATTCGGAAGTGCCCTTTCTCAATCTGGGCGTCACCGATATTTCGGTGGAATGGAAATCCCTTTTGAAGGGAAAAATTGTTAGCGAGATAGAAATAGCACGGCCGCAATTCATCTACGTTTTCGAAGACCAGCAAACGGACAGCCTCGCCGAGGCCCACGTTAATGATTGGACAAAGGCCTTGACCGATATCGTGCCCATCGATATCAATAATTTAAAGATTAACGACGGTAAGGCGGCTTTTGTTCAGCTGACCGCGGACCCCAGTATTGATTTGTACCTGAACCATATCAATCTAACCGCTACTAATTTGAGAAACGTAATCCGTAACGGCCGTGAACTCCCATCGATTATCCATGCGACCGCAAACTCTATAGGTAATGGCCAAGTCAACCTAGATGGAAAAATGGATCTCGTCAAAGAAATTCCGGATATGGATATTTCCTTTTCCTTGGAAAATGCTTCGGTTACCGCCCTTAACGATTTCACGAACTATTACGCCGGCATCGATTTTGCCGAGGGTAACTTTAACCTGTATAGCGAAATTGCCATAGCCGATGGTTTTTTGACCGGTTATATAAAACCTTTGCTGAAAGATTCAAAGCTCCTTGAAAAGGAGGATACTTTTTTTGAGAAATTATGGGAAGGTTTTGTAGGCTTCTTTAAGTTTGTGCTCAAGAATCAAGGTAACAATACCTTGGCCACCAAAGTGCCTATCGAAGGTGATCTAAATGCCGTTAAATCGAAAGTTTGGCCGACGGTTTTTAATATCTTCAAAAATGCATGGATCAGTGCTTATAAAGGTACCGTTGATGATGAGGTTACTTTCGAAGACGCCGCGAACCAAGGAAAGTCCGATAAGGAAAAGCCCAATCGGAAAAAATTTGGCGAAAAGAGAAATTAATACTGCCAATATTAAAAGCCGATACACAAGAGTATCGGCTTTTTCAGTTAAAATAGCTAGGCTCAAGGATTACGCCACTTGCGGCTCGGCCTTTTTGTTGTCTTGGTACATTTTGGGGCTCACTTTGTAGCGTCGCTTAAATATTTTCGAGAAATAACTTCTGCTGGATAAGCCCACGGTATAGACGATTTCAGAGATATTCATATCCGTTGTCGAGATCAATCGTTCTGCCGTGTTCAATCGCTCATTGCGGATAAAATCGGAGACCGTTGTGCCGTGCAACAATTTGAAACCTTCTTGTAGCTTACTGGCCGAGATACCGCAGTCTACGCAAATCGATTTTATAGAATATTGTACTTCGGGATGCTTTTCGATATCACGGGAAATGGTCTTGATACTGTTCAATTCGTATTTGGTCAGCGATCCAGTGGGATTTTGCTCATCTTCGATATCAGATTGAAGATGCTGTATTTCCATGGCAAGGGTCAGGTTCAATATGCCTTCGACCAATAATTTTTTGACGATCCCCTTTTGGTTGATTTTTCCGATTTGGGCCAGTTGCTCCCCAATTCTCAGGTTATAGGTGCCGAAGTAGTTCAACGGCTCTTCTTGGCCTTTTGAAAATAAGGAGTACATCTGCTGCCTAAGAGTTTCCGTATCTTGGATGGCCGTATCGTCGATAACCCTTATGACACAGAGTTTGACTTGCTGTTGGCCAGGAAAAACAATTTCATTGGCATCGCCGGCACCGCCCAAAATTGCGGTCTGAAATTCGTCGAGCATAGTTAAACTCGTCGAACCTCCGAAACTCTGTTGGATAGTTCCTTCGAGGCAGTACATAAAATATATCGGTTTCGAGGGGCTCGGGTCGGTTACTATCTTGAAAGCTTCGTTGAACAAAACGTTGTACTGCATGAACGAAAGTCCGCCTTCGAGATGAATGCCGGTTATGGTGCCGGTACCTAATTCGTTATCAAATTCCAATACTCTTTCGCTATCGTAACTGGAAACGGATCCGCCTAGAAAGACGTTGGTCGTGTTAATGTTCTTATCAATGGAATTACAGGTCAGTCGTAAGGTTTTCATTTTCGTATTTCTTTTTAAGGTTTAGATGTCGTTTTCTGGTGCACTTATCGTAGCACTTTCTTTTTATGTCGACCGTTAGGGCATCTGATTTTGACGCCCCATCTGATATTGCCAAGCCCATAAAGGGGTATGCTGCTGCAAAAGTCGGGTTTAAGGGAAGTATTACCGTTATACAATCTCTGAAATACGTTATATAATTTTTCAAAACCGGTATAAGATACCGAATACGTACAAGATTAACAAGAGGAACTGCCTTTACGGTGGTAAATGTATGTTAATGGAAAATCCATACAATGACGTGAGGGTTGTCCATCGGGCGAGTAATTTTATGCTTCGAAAATCATGGGGTACGGAGTCCGGGATTTATCATTTCGTGTACGGAAAATAAACCAGTATTTGCGTTCCTTTTCCTGGTTCGCTTTGGGCTATAATACGGCCTTCATGGCTCTCCACTATTTTTTTACAGATGGCCAGTCCTAGCCCGGTACCTTCGTACGCGTTTTTTTTGTGTAGGCGTTGAAAGAGCCTGAATATATTTTCACTTTGGTCCGGCTCGAAGCCAACACCTTTGTCCGAAACGGTCAATAAAATATATTTTGATGGGGACAAATTTAGGCTTTCGTCGATTTTATGGGACGGCAAAATTTCAGATGTGACTGTTATATCGGGGGCTTCATCATGCTTTTTGTATTTCAGGGCGTTAGATATCAGATTGTTGAACAATTGCTCTAACTGAAACTCGGTACCATTTATGGATGGCAGCTCTGGGATGCTAATTTTGGCGTTGGTCTCTTCAATCTTTTCGCTGAGATCGTCAAGTACCTTCTCGAAAATCCGGTTAAGATTGATAGTATGAATTGAATCCACTTCATCGGCTAACCGTGCGTACGATAAAAGGTTGCGGATCAAGAGTTGCATCCGGTTGGCAGATCCCTCTATTTTCTCTAGATAGTTATGGCCTCTTTTAGAGAGATTATCTTTGTCGGTATCTGAAAACCGGCTGATGAACATTTGTATTTTCCGAAGGGGCTCCTGCAGATCGTGACTCACGACCCGATTGAACGATTCTAGCTCCGCATTCGTACGTTCGAGCTCCCGGTTATGTTTTTGTAGGGTGAGTTCGTTGGAAACCTCTTTGGTAATATCGAGCAGAATGCCCACCATAAAACATTCGCCGTTTTTCTCAAAAAAGTGCCCTTCCATCATCACATCCTTTAGGTCTCCCTCAAGGGTTTTTATTCGGTAGACGTTGCGAATATTTTTTTTCTCCTGTAAGGCAAGGTCAATATTTCTCTTGAAGAGATCTCTATCGTCAGTATGTACGATTGAGGTCAGCAAGGCTAATGAAAATGTGTTTTCTGTCTGTTCGATACCCAAAAGGCGATAACAGTTGTCGCTACAGGTCATGGCATCGCTATCAAGATTATAGCTATAGCTGCCTAGACCGGCTACCGTCTCGGCATCGTTGAGTATGGTGTTCTGAACGGCCAGACGCTCAGTAGCTTCTTCAAGCTCTTTTTCGGCCGTTTTACGCAAGCTGATATTTTGCGATACGATGGTAATGCCGTCGCCGAGCTTTAAAACTTCATTACAGAAATAAAAATGGCCCTCTTGCAAATTGTATTCCTTTTCATATTCAACAAACTCTCCGGTGGCGATCACTTTGAGAAATATTTCAAACTCTCCGTTTTCGAAAAGATGCGGATATTCTTCGGAAATCAATTTGCCCTCAATTTCCTTCGCATTACGACCTGTCAATTCCACTATCTTATCATTGGTATAAGCAATCTTGAAATCAACGATATTCCCTTCTCGGTTGCGCACGGCTTCAAAGGAACTGATTACATATTGGATGGATCCCAGCATATTCTGCAAAAACAATCCGGTACGCTCGAGTTCAAGATTTTGGGTTTCAAGTGTATCGTTAAATGCTTTCAAATCGGTTTCGGCTCTTTTGTTGGCCGTGATATCAATTGAAGTTGCAGTGATGCCATCTTCCATGGGGGCAAAGGTCGAAAGAAACCATTTCTCGTTGCCGTCGATTTGGTAATTGATTTCACGGGTCTTGGTCTTGCCTATTCGAAGCACTTCGATCAATAGTTGAATGAGTCCTTTTCTTAGGGCAAAGGGATATACTTCGGATACGGTTTTGTCCAACATATCTGTTGTCTGTCGCCCCGTTATTTCTTTCGCCTGCCCATTGACATAGGTTATTTTAAAATCCGTAATCTCTCCTTGATCATTACGTAAGGGAACGAGGTAATTGACAATGTTATCGGTATTGTCGAGAATGTTTTGAAGAAAGCCGCGGGTAACCCCCATTTTTTTCCGGTCGGAATTGATTTTGGAGAATGCGAACATCAGCACTCCAAGGGCGAAGAGTGCCAGATACAGAATGTTGATGGGGGTAAAATTCATATCGGATTCGTAGGCCGTCCTGCGCTTTGCCAAAAGGTCACGTTCGGTGGCGACCATTAGGGACTGCAGGGTTTCAAGACTATCGAGATGGGTCTCGATAGCCCGTACCTTGTCGGTAAGGGCAACCGATTTTGTAATTTTGTCGGCGATTTCGGGATCTAGCGATTTCAGTTCCTTAAAAAGTCTATCCCCGAAATCGGTTACACGATCTAACGATCGTTGTTGCTCGGGATTGTCGGCGGTTAAAGTCTTCAACCGTTTGAAAGAGAATTTGCTTTTGTCGTTAAAACCAATAATGGATGACAGGTAAGTACTATCGCGAGATATCAAATATTTAATACCAGCGGACTGCGAACCCGAGTAGTTCCCGAACAGCACGTTGATTTCGTTGATAATCTCTTGGGTATGCGTGACCATTTCGGTCGATTGGCGCAGGGCGCGATTCTGTTGGAAAGAGGCGTTCGAAATTAAGAAAAGTACGATGATGGCCAATACCAAAAGCAGTACATAGGGTAGAACTCCCGTTTTCTTTTTATCTAGGTTATCGAACAACCTCATGGTTCACGAATTAAATACGGAAAAGAAAATTGGCTTTGTCCATCGCATTTTCGCGATATTGCCAATTGCGCTTGACCACCTGACCGATGGTTTTTTTTAGCTCTTCGAACCTGTTGGGTTTGTTGATGTAGATATTGGCACCATTCACAAAAGTTTCTTCGATATCCCTTTCAGACGACGAGGTGGAATAAATGGCCACCACCAAGTCTTTAAGTTCGGGGTTTTTGCGTATTTGCCGAAGGCATTGAAAACCGTCCATGACGGGCATGTTCAAATCCAAAAAAATCAATTGTGGATGTTCTACATCTGGCTCCGACAGATAATCCAGCAACTCTTGACCATTATGGAATTCTGCAAGTTCGGTCGATATTTCAATTTCTTGTAACGCGTCGGCAAAGAACATTCTATCGTCTTCATCATCGTCAACAAGAACAATTTTCATTGGGGATGTACTCATTATAAGTTACTCTGTATGGTTTGGGCTGTCAGGTGTCTTTCTTTTTTCGATAATACGCAAAAAAGTGGTGGGTGTGAGCCCCGTTGTTTTTTTAAACTGTCTTGATAAATGGGCCACACTACTGTAATCTAGTTTGTGGGCGATTTCGGTCAAGCTAATTCCACCAAGCAGCATTAAATTTTTAGCGTGTTCTATCCTGCGCAAGATAACAAAATTCTCGATGGAAGTGTAGGTTTCCTCAGAAAAACGGTTGGCTAGGGAAGAATACGAATAGCCCAACTTTTCCGATAGATAAGCCGATACTTTTTCCGTTCGCACTGCGGGGGAATCCAACAACTCCTCTATGGCGTATTTAATACCTTCTACCATATTCTCGGATTCCTTTTCGATCAGGGAAATCCCATAGGGTTTTAAGGCCTCATCAATCTGCAACCTGTTTTCATCGGTAAGTTTGCCGTGAACCCTCAGTGCGCCTTGGGCGTTCATGCTAAACGAAATCCCAAGCACAGTCAGCCGTTCGGTAATTACCGTTCGGCATATTTCTATAGGATTATATTGGATACGAAAATAGCCCATACGCCGGTCAAAGAGGTTGAAAGGGTGTTCTGGTCGATAAATATAGGGCTTTTTCCAATTAATTTTTCAAAGGGAAATCTTCATATCTTTAATAAAAAAAGGACGATTTCCGAAGAAAACGTCCTTTTAAAATAGGTACTAAAGCGACGACTGCTTAATTGTCATCAACGGCATCTTCGATTTCATCCCCAACATCATCTGCTGCGTCTTCGATATCGTCGCCCGCTTTATCCAACGAATCCTCTACTTTTTCGCTTGTAGTCTTTTCCCTGCAACTATTCAAGGTGCTTGCGGAAAATGATACGGCAAAAAGCATTAAAATTAGATATACTGACTTTTTCATACTAGTGTGATTAAAAAGGTTAAACTTTATTTTTAATTATATTTTAAATCTTTTTTCTTCCTGTAAACAGAGTGATTACAAACAATACCAAGAAGATAAAAAAGAGAATCTTGGCTATGCCTGCCGCACCTTCCGAGATACCGCCAAATCCGAAAATGCCGGCTACTATGGCTAAAATTACAAAAATTACTGTCCAACGTAACATAATATTATGGTTTAGGTTAATATTTACTTAAAACACCATTAAAGCGTTCTAATTTCTTTAAGTGTAAAGGTGTACAATGCAAGTTATTGCATTTGACCCTATCCATTTTAAAATTGATGCATCCACAAGCCATGTTTTGTAGGTCTTATCGTTACGATTTGTAAATGAAATATAGCTAGGATAAAGCGATGTTTGGGCAAGATGTTTCCATTTCAGCGGCGCGGTGATTGAGCCCTCTCTTATTACTAAAGGGTGGGATTTCGTTCCAATACCAATACAGTTCGACACAAAAAAAAGGATGTAAAATACATCCTTTTTTAGTTACAAAATAAAAACCGTTACGCAATATCTTCTAAACTTTTAATATTCATAAGGCCGGTGTCGATTTTATTCCGCTGTTGTTGCAGCAAAGCTTGGGTACTGCTCGGTAAACTCGCTTCCGTCAACACCTCATCATAGGCATCAATCGCCTTTTTTTCACCTTTGATGGCCTCTTCCAGCATCGCTTCCTCGTTATCCGAAGAAAAAAGACTTTTAAGATCCATCCAGGAGCGATGCGCTTTTCCTGTTAAACTATCGCCTTTGTCCACTTTTTGCCCAAATTGTTTGATTTCTGATTTTAGGGCGTGTCCAAAATCATAACGTTCTTGTGCTTTGCCTTTGAAGTAACGTTTTAATTGTCCGGAATCAACGTTCTCTGCTGCTTTTTTAAAACCTCTTTCGGCGTCATACGTGTTTTCCAATAGATTATTCAACTTCTCTCCAACTTGTTCGGTATAAGTACTCATATTTTAAAATTTTTATTAGTGGAACAGTTTGTCTAAGGGATGTGTTCCAAAAGCATCCTTTCAAAAATTCAAAATAAATGTACCGTAATCTATCGGCTATGATGGATGCTAAACCCTTTAAAATTGACTTTGTCGCCATGGCGTTCGAATGCGTTATTATTCGATGCAATACAGTACGGAACGTATTGTGATTCATGGGAAATTTCCCAATATCAAAAACAATCACGTAAAAGTAACCGAATGATACGAAAAGGAACGCGCGTATAATGGGAATGGGGCAAAGGAACCACAGACGGCGAGGTTATGGAAACCTATACCACGAAAACGACAAAAAACATCAGGGGAGCCACCGTAACCCGAAATGGAACGGTGAGGAATCGGGCGCTATTTATCAAACAAGATGACGGAGAACATATACTGAAATGTGAAATTGAGGTGAAACGAGCCGATACGTAGGATGGTAAATAAAAATGGCCTCGATACAAGTGCATCAAAGCCATTTTCTAACAACCAACCAAACTATTGTAAAAGCGCGGCAACTATTGCACCACTTAATTTTTTATATACGAATAAACTGACATAGTGTATTTTTACACTACAAAAATAACTTTACCGATACCTAGTATGTTGCTGTATCGCTATTTAGTTTGACTGTAAAATTATTTTACCCAAATTTATATTGCCTCCTATGAAAGCCATCATCAAATTTTTTAAGCGTACCTATCACAACGTTTTACATAGCATTGCCTTCTATCCGGTGCTGATCAGCCTGATATACGGTGTTGCCGCTGTCATCTCTTTAAAGGTCGATAGTTCAGAGCTTGTAGCTCAGTTGAAGAAAGACACATCCTATCTATTTATACAGGACTATGACACCGTGCGGGCCATGCTATCTACGTTTATTGGGGGCATCATTTCGTTAACGGTATTTAGTTTTTCAATGGTGATGGTGGTATTGGGCCAAGCTTCGAGCGACTTTTCGCCCAGGCTGTTGCCCAGTCTGATTTCTAACAAAAAGCACCAGATTATCTTGGGCATTTATGTGGGTACATTGCTGTACTGTACGCTAATTTTGCTCTCGCTGGGCGCCTATGGCAGCGACTCCAGTGCCGTAGGTCTTTCGGCTATGTTAGCGGCTTTAATGTCGGTACTCTGTATCGTGTTGTTCATTTATTTCATCAACAGCATCTCGAGCGCCATTCAGATACACAATATTATTGACGAGATCTATCAAAGCTGCAGTACATATCTGGAGGATGAGTTGAAAGAGAACGATCCTACAAAAATTGCATTGCAATATATCGATACGGACGGATGGAAAACGATTGTTGCCGACAAAACAGGATATTTTAGGGGCTTTGATCGCATGCTCATGTCAAGGTCGACAAAGGAGGATGACAACCAGATCGAAATCGTTCCCTATCTGAACCAGCACATGTGGAAAGGGGATGTCGCCCTGAGGGTTAAAAACGATATTTCGGAAGAGGCCCATCAAAACCTTTTGTTCTGTATGGATATTTCTTCGGATAGGCATGAAGACGACAAGGGCATAGGAGGCATGATCAAGTTGATGGAAATTGCCGTGAAGGCCATGTCTCCCGGCATAAACGATCCCGGTACCGCCATTGGTGCCGTTACCAAATTGGGAAGCCTGCTCGCTACATTCTTAAGTTTCCCGCATATGGTCTCGACATCTTTCGATAAGGGGCAAATGGTTTTGATCCGTAAAAATATACCGACCGAAGAGCTGATGCGAATACTTGTGCAGCCCATACGGCTCTATTCCAAACAGGATAGTGCCGTAATGTACGAACTGATAAAGGCCCTGCAGTTTATGTGCCGCGCCCCCGGAATTTCGAACGATAACCGTACAGTGGTGGGTAAAGAACTAGGGGCGTTGCGCAGCGATATTGAAAAAAATATCGAGAACGATTTCGATAGGGAACAGATCATCGCTCTTTTCGAGGAAAAGTAGTATACTAAATCAGGGGTTTGCGGCGTTAGAGGTTTGACTTCAAACCAAACACAACCTCAATGAAATCTAACCACCCCTTTTTCATTCCTGTCGCCTTGTTTATTTGTGGGCTAACTTTTGCGCAACAGGCGCAACAAGTGCGACAAGCGCAGCAATCCCCGCAAAATAGCAACACCGACAAAATCCCCGAAATCGTTATCGACCTAGCCGACGAAAACGGCATCGACCCTGTGCAGATCGAGAAATACAACAGGGTCAAAAAAGGACAATTCTTCCGGCTTAAAATCGATAATGTCAATACCTATCTTTATGATGTCAGCGTTGCCAACGAGGATATCGATACCTCGAAGGAACTACCCGCCAGTTTGTTGGATTTAGTTGATTTCGGGGGTATGAAGACTTCTTTGGGCAATTTAAATTCCGTAAGCGAGGTCGTAATAAAATTCGTGGCCAAGGATTCCGATGCTGGCTTTCAAGCTTTCGATGCGGGCAGCGTGCAGACGGCCGAGGATTTAAAAACATATTTTTCCTGGCTGAAAAGTAACGCTAAGAAGGCCTTTTCCCTCATCGATGCTCAGCGTACCGTAGTCGATGCCATTTTTGTAAAAGCCGAAAATTTTCAAAACACGATGACAACCACTGAGCGGAACGTATTTGGCGCGGTACCCTCAAAACAGGATGTTAAAGTTACACTGACATCCTATAACGAAGTAAAAGCTGTTATTCTTGAAATCGGAGAGGAGCTGGTTCGGGAAAAGACAAAGTTTCTAACGGTCATTGAAATCCAAAAAGAGACTATTGCCAAAAACAAGGATGTAAAAGCATCGAGCGCCGAAATCAAAAAAGTGTACGAGGCCTTGATAAAGGCATCGAGCAATCTTATCGCCCAGTTATCGGCGGAAAACTATGGTACATTTTCGGCCGTACTTATAGGGGTACTCAATAATCTGGATTTTAGTTACACCACCTTGCCCATCCAAAGATATAGCGATGTGAACGAATTGGTAATCAGTCTAAAACCTAGGGATAAAAACGCAAAACTATCCGGTTATTCGACCGTGCTCCGTATTCCTGATACCGAGAAATCATTTTGGGGGGTCAGCACCGGATTTTATGTAACCGCTAATCCCGAAACCAATTATTCTGTGATCGAACGTGTCGAAAATGGCCAATCCCTTTACGATTTTCTAGAAGAGGATACCGCCAGTGTAGAACTCGGCATCAACACCATGATCCGCTACGGACGGCGAGTAGGCGAAATTTTCGATACCCCGACTTTCTGGCACTTCGGTTTCGGAGCCGGACTCAGCATCGAGCAAAAATTTAAACCCCGCCTCATGGCCGGCACCGGACTTGCGTTTGGCAACAAGAACAAATTGTTTATCGATTTTGGGGCGATTCACATGTACTATAATACCTTGAGCAAGGCGTATACACAGGAAGGAAATACCAGTTTGCCGAAAGACTTTTTGGTGAACGCGACCAAGATTAGCGGATATACTTCATTGGGCTATTTAATCAGCCTGTAACCTTAAAAGGGCAGCCTTCCTGTCTGACATCACATTGGTATAATTTCCAGTTTTTGCCAGCCTAACCGTCTAAATTTACAAAAGCGGACCCGTTTAGATTGAAGTTTAAACCAGCGCGGGGGTCGGGCCGCCCAATGTCAGGTCGAGCCTTTCGGCTTTATTTTATGCTAAGCGCAGCCGAAGTACTCCAGATAAGCTAAAATCGAAATCTCAATCCTCCAACAAATAACCGATATTCTCCATATTTGCGGTATGATAGGCCACCAATCGGTTGAACGACATCATATAACCGAGTTCACGCACTCTTTTGGTCACCCCTTTTTCGGTAGCGATATGATGCAGATTTTCTGTAATTTCCGTAACAATCGAATCGATGGTGTTGCCAGGGTTTACATGCAACGCGCGCAATTTTTCGGAAGTCTCTGCCTCATTGGAGCAACTGAAGGCTACATAGGTCATTAAAAGTTGTTGTTCCCGTTCCGAGAGAAAACTGATATCACTGTCGTTAAAATAGTGGTTCACTTGTTTTGAGATGGCGTAGAGGTTGCTGAGCTCTTTGCCCAATAGGTCTTCTTTTGTCATTTTTTCCTAGGATTAATTTATTCTTTGAATATACTGGTTTCAAGAAATATCCAGTAATGCATTTGGAAAAAATAGTAGTGCTGAACGTTAAACGCCATGGAAAACCGGAACAGGAATTTACTTATCCGCTAAAGCCGGGTTGGTATTGGAAACATCCACTTGTTTTACCGTCCTTCCTTTTTCAATGAACAATCGTACATCCTCAAGGGTCAGATACAAACAGGGTACGATGACCAAGATGATAGCGGTGGCGAATACGATACCGAATCCAAGAGAAATTGCCATAGGAATCAAATAGAACGCTTGGCTCGAGTTCTCCAAAATGATGGGGGCCAGACCGCCAAAAGTGGTCATGGTCGTCAAAATAATGGGTCGGAACCTTCGTAGGCCTGCCTCATGAATAGCTTTATAGATGGCATCGCCGGCCTTTCTGCGCTTATTGGCATAATCGATCATGATCAGCGAATCGTTGACTACCACTCCTGATAGCGCGATAACGCCCATTAAGCTTACCAAGGAAAGATCGTATCCCAATAAAATATGCCCGATTACCGCGCCTACGATGCCGAAGGGTATCGCCGTCATCACGATAAGGGGTTGAATGTAGCTGCTGAACGCGACAGCTAACAAGACGTAAATTAAAAACAGTGCGATACCAAAACCTGCTTTCAAGGTGTCGGTACTTTCGCGCATATCGGCCTGGCTGCCCTCGAAACTCCAAGTGATACCAGGGAAATCTGCCCGCAATTGGGGAAGTGTTTCTTCTTGCACGGAGGCGATTACCCGGTTTACGGCATTGGCCGGTTCTACGTCCATACCCACATTGACTACCCTTCGGCCATCCCTTCGGTTGATACTGGTAAAGGCTTCCCGTTGTTCTACATCAACTACGTCCATTAACGGGACTTCGATGCCATCGGGGGTGCGTATCAAGAAATTTTCAAGGTTTTTAATATCCTTTCTTTCCTTCAAGGGCAGTTTCACACGCACCTCGATTTCGTTCATCCCCCGTAGTTGTCGCATGGCCAAGGCACCGAAAAAACCGTCGCGTACCTGTTGGCCTACCTCGTCGGAAGTCAGCCCGAGGTTTCGACCCTGCGGCAACAATTTAAAGTCGTACTGCATTTTGCCCTTGTTGTAGTTGTCGCTCACATCTCGGGTGTTCGTAAAGGCCTCCATACGTTCGACGAAAGCGGCGGTCGCCTTTTCCAACATATCGATATTGGCATGACTGAGGTCGATACTGATGGCCTGTCTGGCCCCGCCCGGACCGCGTTCTGCTTCGAAGGTAATTTGGTCGACACCTTCGATATCGCCTATATTGTCGCGCCAGAGGGCAATAACTTCTGCAGCGGTGATATCCCTTTGATCAGGGGGCAACATCACAATCTCGACATCGATAAAATTCTGGCCCCGTACGTTGGTCTTTATGCCTTCGGCGACTTTGTAAAGGTCATGCTCTTCAAACATTCGCTGGGTGGCGGCCGATATATCACGGGCTACTTTGGCCGCTTTGTCGGGAGTTGTACCTACAGGAAGTCTTACGCCCGCCTCGATTTCATCGGCAGCTACCTCCGGCATCTGAATTAGGCCCATGTGTCCGCTAAGGCCGTAACCGCCTACCATTATCAAAAGGGCCACGGCAATACTTAGGGTGATGTACCGGTATTCTAGACAGCGGTCAAGGAAGGGCCTGTACCGGTTTTCGATAAAACGGCCAAAGCCTTTGGCGAAGATCCGTTGCCAGCCTTCCAGCTTGAGCACCCATCTGTTTTTACTCTTTTTCTTGTTGAGATGGCCCAAATGTGAGGGTAAAATAAACAGGGCCTCCAATAACGAAACGGCTAAAATGACAATGACGACCGCAGGCAGTGGCTGCCAGAATTTTCCCGTTTCCCCAGGCATAAAAAGTAGGGGCACAAAGGCAATAATGGTGGTGACGATACTGAAAATAACGGGAAAGGAAACGTCTTTAGTGCCCGCAATGGCCGCTTTCATGGGCGACATGCCCTTTTGTCGGTATTCGTACACGTTTTCCCCGACCACGATGGCGTCATCGACCACGATACCCAATACCACTAAAAAGCCGAACATCGAAATCATATTAATGCTGATGCCGATCAACGGCAACAACATCATGCCCCCGACAAAGGATACCATCATGCCAATCATGACCCAGAACGCCAAACGATATTCTAGAAACAAGGTCAAAATAATCAAGACGATGACAATTGCGAGCACCCCGTTTTCGGTGAGCAGGGACAACCGTTCCCGATAATCGGAAGCGCGGTTGCTATCGGTACGATATTCGACCCCGGGCGGTAACTGAAATTCGTCAAGGGTAGCAAGTGCCGCTTCCTCGATGTCGAGGGGGGACTGATCCCCTATGCGGAATATGCGCAGTTCTACATAATTCTGTTGGTTGAACTGGCCATAGAATCCGATTTCCTCGAAACCGTCGGTAATCTCGGCAATATCCTTTAGGCGAACGTTAGCCCCCGATTCGGACGAGATAATGGGGATATTGCCGAATTCCTCCGCCCATTGTTTTCGCTCTTGCATCCGCAACAAAATTTCACCGCTTTGGGTCTGTACCGCCCCCGCAGGAACGTCATTACTGCTCTGTCGTATAAGTTCGGCCACTCGACCCAGCGTCAGATTGTACTTCTGAAGAACTTGGCTGGTAATTTCGACACGGGTCTCGTATTCGGGTACGTTGCCCAATTCCACTTGTGTGATGGCCGGGTCGCTCAAAAGAAGGGTACGGAGACGTTCCCCGAGCTGGCGCATCGTCCATACATCCGCTTCGCCGTAGAGTCCGATCTGGATTACATCGCGCTGTCGTGATTGCAGGCGTACTTCGGGCTGTTCGATATCGTCGGGAAAGGTGCGAATGCGGTTGATGGCCTGATCGATATCCTGAAAGGCCTTCATGCGTTCTGTACCGGCGACCAGTTCGATGGTTATATCTCCGGATCCCTCACCGGCCTCCGAAACGACCTCCTTGATGCCCTGAACGCCACGCACTGCTTCTTCAACAGGTTGTAGAATGCCTTGCTCGACCTCTGCGGGTGAGGCGCCTGGATAGGCCACGGAAACCTCCACAAAATCAAGCTGGAATTCTGGGAATACTTCTTTTTGGATGTTGTACATCGTAAAGATCCCCCCGGCGAGCAGTACCAACATCAGCAAGTTGACGGCAATGGAGTTTCGCGCCATATAGCCGATAACGCCTTCTTTTCTGGACTGTTTCTTTCCTATTTTTTCTTCCTCCTTCATGTTATTCGCTTTTCAATTATCCATTCGAACACGTAAGCTTTTAAGTTGAAACAACTTAGCTTTTTTTAGTTGCAGTTGCAGTTGCAGTTGCAGTTTGCGCATACTACATTGTCTCTGCCGACTAAAAACGTTGCATCAATTCCTTTAATGCAATTTTGCGAAGCCTGTGCTTTCCGGGGATGGTCTATTTTTTCTCCGGCGTAGCCCCTTCGGTCCGTAATCCGACCCCGTTACTTACGGTACTCAAATCGGTAATGACAACTTTCTCTCCATCTTCAAGTCCTTTTCTGATGTAGGCGTACACATCATCGGTCAAGACGATATCGACTTCGCGGATTTCCAGCTTTCCATCCATCATTACCCAGACCGTTTTATTGCTCCTAACGTAATCCCTATTGATTCGTACCACATTGGCTACTGGATCGGCCATTAGGTTCACTTCGACGAACGTTCCGATCATTAGTTTGGGCTTTCCTTTGGCTTCGGTTGTATTGGAGAGGGGATCGGCCACTTTTACCAGCACCCGCGCCAGGCGTGTTTGATCTTCGAGCGCACCTATCTGTTTATCCAAATAGCCTTCCCGAAAGCCATCGACGCCCCAAGCGGTGCGATTTGTGATCCGTACCGGGGAACCTTTTTCCGAATCGCCATGGGGAAAACTCAACCATTGCAGTTTCGATACGGGCAGGGTCGCCGAAATCCAATAATACTCGGTGCCCACAATACGGCCCAGTTCATCGCCTTGCGCCACTTGGGATCCTTTGGTCACGTTTTGACTTAGAATGTGGGCGTCAAAGGGCGCGCGGATAGTCGTGCGGGAGAGGTTCAGACGAGCCTGTTCCATGGAGGCTTTGGCCCCTCCAATACTGGCCTTGACTGCATTGAGCTGTGGTTTTCGGAGTACCAATTGCCGCTCTTCTTGCGTTAAGGGATTACCGCCGAAGAGGGAATCGTCGGTAATCAGTTGAAGATCTTGTTCCGCAATCTGTTGCCGGCCCATTTCTGTATCCAAAGTGGTTTGGGATTGCATAAATTCACTTTTCCGCATCTCAAGGGTATTGCGATAATCGGAAGGGTCTATCTGCAATAGCACCTGATTTTTCTTGACAAAACCGCCTGGCGCAAAAGCGGGGTCACGACGGATGATCTGTCCGGAAACTAACGGACTCAAATTTACGTCCTCGACCGGTCGTACCGTACCCGTAGCTACTATCAGGGGTTCAAAAGTGCCTTTTTCCACCATTTCAACATCAACCAACATGGCCGTCTCAACGGTTGCACCTTCCGACTTCGCCTCGGGTTCCGTAAGAAAAATGGCGGCCGTAATGGCCATACCGATGAAGAGGATGCCGATACAGATAACAATTATTTTTTTATTGCTCATTTTTTTATTGCTTCATGTGTCATTTGGACTGTAAAATCCTTAACTTAATCAATAGATGTACATTTTAGTTTTATTTGCCGTTGGTTTTGCGCTCTACGCAAAAAAAGAAAAACGATAAATTTCTAGCGTACAGTGCTAAGCGCATAGCGGTTTAATTCTCCAAATCCCTTCCGGTCTCAAATCCACCGGCCAACGCGCGATACAGGCCGATACGTATTAAAATTTGCTCGGATTGCGCCGCTATATAATCCCTCCGCAACTGCTGTTCGCCGTCAAGGCCGATCAGCACATCCAAATACGGACTAAAACCGTTCAGAAACTCTACTCGCAATTGTTTGTTGCTTTTTTCCGCAAGTTCCAATTGTCGGCCGAGGTTCTCCAGCCGCTGCCCTTGCATCCGGTCTTGAACCAGGCCGTTTTCGACTTCTTCGAACGCCTCAAGGGTGGTCTGACCGTAGGCGTAAAGACGTTGTTGTTTGATGGCTTCGGTTCGGTCCACTTCCGCGCTCAGTTGTCGGCCGTAAAACAAGGGCGCCAGAATATTCCCAGCTAGGGAATAGGCCCAGTTTTCGAAAAGGTTGGCAAAATTATTGGCGCGCAGCTGCCCCCTTGCAGAAATGGAAATCGTAGGGTATTTGCTCCTAACCGCCGATGCCATGTCCCGATCGGCCGCCAGTAAAAGGGCGTAAGATTGCTGGAGGTCCGGTCTGCGGCGCAGTAGTTCCAACGGAAGGCCCGCTTCGGGAAGTTCCGCTAGTCCGGGCAGATCGGTGGTTTCCATTTCCAGCTTATTTTGTGGCTGCTGTCCTAACAGTACGGCCAATCGATTTTCCAAGAGGTTTACATCGGTGCGGAAGATAATGCGCTGTTCTTTGGTGCTTTCCAACAATTGCGCCTGACGTAGAATATCGACCGCCCGGATTTGCCCCCCCACGAATCGCGAGCGTATCAGTTTGATAATATTTTCGTTGGTAGTAATCTGGGTTTCGGTGATCTTCAACTGCTTTTTTGCGGCCAGTAGCTGATACCAGATAGTTGCGATTTCTGCTGAAAGGGAGATGGCCGCGGTTCGGTAATCGTAGAGGCTTGCCTCGGCCCGGAACTTTTCGGCCTGCACGGCCGTGCGAACCCGGCCCCATAAATCAAGTTCGTAGGATGCCGATAGTCCCAACTGCGTATTTTCCCCGCCCCTAAAATCGTTCTCCGGAAAATTGACCGCCGATTGCGCCGAGGCTTCTATTTGCGGCCACTTATTCCCGGCTTCGCGACTGACCGTAGCCTTTGCGGCCAAAAATTGCTGCCAGGTCGCGGCGAGGTCAAAGTTGGACTGCATCGCGCTATCGATCAATTGGTTGAGGTTTTCGTCTTGAAAGGCTGTCCACCATTTCTCCTCCAAAACTTCCGTTCCCGTATACGAGAAATCTTGCACCTCTTTAATAGGTACGGCGACATTCGAAAATTTGGGCGAGCATCCTAAAAATAAAAGCACCAAAGCCGAGCCATGAAATAACAAGGTTTTTATGTCTCTTTTAGGTGTACTGTTCATTTTTTTGGGGAGGATTTTTTGGAGTCTTTTAAGGATTATATGGCACTGATTTCCTAAAATAATTCTTTTTAGCGAGACCGGCAAGGTGAAATCGCCGCATACTTCTGGATTTTGCTTCTTTGCAGATGTCTATTTACAGGACATTGGTGTAGCCCCATCGGTTAATCGCAAGGGCGTTGATAACCAAAGCAACTATTGTTGATACAAATGTCGATTTACAAGTTAGACTTGATCTAGAGCAAAAGGTTTAACGACGTACGCAAAAAAATATGTGTTGGTGAAGAAAAATAGACTACCCTATAAAAGTAGTATCCGTAAAATAATAGCATTCCTAAACCGAATTTTTTTGGATAGGGATGACTGGATTAGTTGGATAGGATATGACTGGGTTAGGTAGATTATACAATGGCCCCATGGATTTTGTTCAGTCCACATCGCGCCATGAACGGGTTGTCGAATACGCCCATTACCGGAATTTCGAGCAAGGTGTTTCGGGCATCGATCCAGCTTTTCACCGAGGTGGGCCCGTACATCCGTTTGATACGGTCAGCGTCGAGATTAAAGTTGATCTTACCCCAATGCAGGGCATAGGCAATCTGCTCTTGCTCCAACCGAAGCCACACCGCCTGAAAGAAATCCCTCGCCGCTTGGCCGTCCATTCCGTCCATTTCGAGTACGCAGGTTTTGGGAAATTTGGTAAATCCCAAAGTCGCTTTAGTGCCTTTTACATAGCGAAGGGCAAGGCCACCCGGAAACGGATGCTGTTTATTCACTTCGATGATGAGTTCTACGGTGCGGGGAGAATCGGAAATATCGATCGCTACGGCCGCACTGGCCACTTTTCCCCTAAACTTGGTGTAGTTGAACATTTCCCGTATGGTTCCGGTGCGTGGTGGTTCGGGTTTAAAGGCCATTCCGAACATGAGGTTAACCATTGCCGGAATCAATTTACCAGAACCGGGCAGCTTGTCCAATACAGTAGAAATAATACCCAATAAGTCATCGCCGTACGTAAACTCATTGTTACGTTGCAAAGGTGGATAGGGCAGTGCAAAAGGTTTTTTGAACATATATTTTAGGAACGCCCCCTTATCGGGATTGCCGGGTTCAAAATCGTGGATATTAAACAGTACCTCAAAATGGTACATGTCACCGTTTTGTCCCGTACCTGGAAGATTGAGACCAGAGAAATCTAAGGTCCGCATCGCATTTTTAAGGGTATCGTCATAGGCAACCTTGCCCAAACGGTGTTCCGTAAGTAGAAACTGCGGTTCGGTCTCGATCATCACGCCGTGAATAAAACCGAAGCTGCCAAAGCTCACCAAGGCTGCATCGAAAAGGGCGTCGTCTTGTACCCGCTCCGCATCTAACCAAGTCACAAATTCTTGCGAAGCTACAGGGTAGGAAGCCCGTTCTAACCATATATGCCGATCGCCACTGGTTATGATATGAAGCCCGACCGTAAAATCGGGAATCGCCCCAAAGTGTATGGCTGCACCATGGGTTCCCGTGGAAAGCGCCCCCGCAATGGTCTGCCCGTTGCTCGCCCCCGAAGCCTTGATGGAACGTTGGGGTTCCTTGGCCGCCAAGCGGGTGTTTACCTCGTGAATAATGGTTCCGCATTGTAAAAAGTAAAGGTCTTCGGCCTTTTGGGCATATTGCGGACTTACATAATTCTGAGTAATAGGAAAAGAAAAGTTCAGGCCTGCCGTATCGATTAATCCCCCATCGGTTACGCCCACTTTGGTAAAAGACCATCCACTGCCGATGGCCCGAAGTTTAAGATTATTCGTAACCGCATGATCGATCAGCCATTGAAAGTTTTTGGTGGTCGCCAGATATCGGTCCCGATATTTTTCAGCCGGTGGGTTCCATAGTTTGAACGAGGCATCAGCCACCAGTTGGTGGGTAAAATTCTCATGTTTGTTCGTCCATTGTCGAATCGGGAGTGTATCTATACCTGTGGGTGTCATTATTTCGATTTTTTTTCAATTTGGAACTTGGTGCTTGGAATTTGAAACGTGTCTTAATTGTCCATATCCACTTCGCCATTTTGGGGCCTTGCACAGCCATAGGTGGCCGTTCTATGGTTGACGATACCCAGTGTAACGGAACTTAAGAGAAAATCGGTGAACGAGGTTTTGACCACCACCCAAGAAAGTGCCCCTTCGCGACACGGGCAGGCGTTGCCGGACACGTCTGGATTGGCATCGATCCGTTTTTGCTTCAATCCCCAATAATAGCTCCAACTCGATTCTTTTCGACATTCCAGATTTTCAACGCTATCTTGATACGGGCTGGCCTCTACCCGGGTGCTCACGCAGGAAGAGGGGAGAAGTGTTAGAATTAGCACTAAGGCCATGAATTTGAGATGATGCAGTTTCATTGGATTTTGGTTTTAACAAGCCGATTTTTCTTTGATTTCTGAATTTGGGATGGTACTGCCCACAGTGAACTATACTATTTGTTGCCTATTTCATTATGAATAAAAGGGGGAGGATTTAAATGTAGGGATTTCCAATCTCCATTGCCCTAAAAATTGTATGGATGGGTATAGGAGGTGTATAGTTGGTGCGGGTTGGGGGGCGTCTAACATGTATATCCGGCTGCTACCAATGCCCTTTACACAGGTTTTAGTACCAACCATACAATAAGTTGATTCTACTTACCTTTAAATCAGAAAATAGATGTATTTTGTAACCTATATTCTTGCCGCTTGTAAGTCTTTATGAGGGAAAATTCATAAACACCCATTTTCGCGTGCGGTAGTAATATATCTTCCCCCTCCAAGAATTTGCAAAATTCGTTTATTTAATTCACTGACCGCTAGCTGAATCAATACTCGTTTATGCAAGGCCGATCATTTATTTTTAATCCTTTTTTATGGAAGATACACTCAGGGAATTGGCCGAACAGGCGCATTCAAACTATTCAAGTGTCTTGAACGACATAGACCGAATAAAAACGGATATCACCCATGTCCGGCAGGGAAAAGTGGAGCTATCGGAAATACAGACAGACAAAAAAAGACTGTCGAACAGAATTTCACGCGAAGGAACCGCCGAATTACAGGCCTTGGAGCGTATCAATGGCGAAGCTAACTTTCAGGACATCCGCATTATTCAAAGAATAGTACAACTTTCTAAAGCGGTCGGAAGAATTACGACTAATTCCAGATTGGGAAATACGGGCTATGGTACCGGATTCTTGATTGGGCCAAACCTGATACTTACCAACAATCATGTGCTTTCCGATCCCCAAATTGCAAGCAATTCTACCATACAGTTCAATTATGAGCTGGATCAGCACGGTAACCCGGCGAAGTCGGAAAGTTTCAATTTGCAGCCGGACCAGTTTTTTGTTACCTCGAGCTATAAAAAAAATCCTGATGATCTGTATAGCGGACTAGATTTTACGGTGGTCGCCGTATCGGAAATCTCAAATACCGGTACACCGATTACCGATTTCCCCGTAGCGCGATTAGATAAAAAACTGGGGAAGATCATCGATGGTGAAAATTGCGTTATCGTACAACATCCCAAAGGCGATTATAAAAAAATAGTCATGAGGGATATTCGCATGTTGGTACTTAAGGATGATTTCCTCATCTACGAATCCGATACTCTGCCGGGCTCTTCGGGCAGTATGGTGCTTGGGTTGGGTACCGGAGAAGTCGTCGCCCTGCATCATAGTGGTGTGCCGAGAAAAAACAGACATGGGCAATGGCTACGAAAAGACGGATCGGTAGTACAGCCCGGAGATGCGGATAATGTTATAGACTGGATGGGCAACGAAGGTATTCGGGTCAGCAGTATTTTGAACATGATCAAAAGCATACCTGTCGCAAAATCCATGGAAAAAAATAAGACCGATCTGCTGGGTACCGTTCGGCCGGCCGAAAGTGTAGAGCCCATTACAGTGAGAACCCTTGTCTCACCTAATTATTATGCTATGAACCGTTCAGAAAGCACAAATTCGGAAACCCAACATTTTGAGATCCAGTTATCAGGGGTCAAAGAAATGCAAAATGATTGGAAGGAGAACGCGGCCAGTCTAGTCCCGGGACTGTTACTCAGCGAGCCCCTTTATCCCATGTCAACGGAGGCATCACATCGTAATTTTTACTACATCCAGGTACAATCGGATAAAAGTCCTTGGGAAATCGCGGCCGATCTCGAAGGCCTTCCGCAAATCGACACCTGTACCCCTGACCTTGAAATGTCTACCGATATTAGACCGGGCCATTACGATAGGTGGTCCACCACAGAAAGCCTTGAATCGCTAGACGACGGCACCGCCGATTGGGCCCAGAGCGAAAGGGATTTTAAGCTCAGATGGGCCAATGCAGGGTTGGTCAAAGAATTTATCCAAGGAAACAAGAATCAAGACTACCGGGCTTGGAACAGGAGAGCGGTAAATCTATTGGAGATTAACCCTGAAGAAGAACCGTTCACGAAATTCAAGGGAAATATCGAGAAAATACGCCTTGTTCAATTGGATACGGGGTATACCGACCACCATAAAGTTTTGGGAGGCTTCGACCTTTTACAAGACGAAGATTTTATTGATGGCGAGGATGCGCGCGACGAAATGAGCATGGGCGTTTTGAGACATCCGGGGCATGGCACCCGAACCGCCAGTATTATTGTCGGTCAACACGCCAACGGCAGCATAAAAAACGACGGAAATACAGGTATTGCAGTAGACAAAACAGGAAAACCCTTAGTAAAGGTAATTCCCTATCGCATTTCGAAATCGGTCATTTTGATCGGCCGTGGGCGTAACTTATTCAATGCCGTTTCACAAGCCATAAATGCCAATGCCGATATCATTTTTATGTGCATGGGCAGCTATCCAAGACCAATGATCTATAGTATCGCCAAAACCGCTTATGAACGGGGCATTATTTGGGTCTGTGCCGCAGGCAACAAAGTAGAATCGGTCATAGCGCCTGCAGTCTATCCGGGCACCATAGCCGTGGCGGCCTCTAACCCTAATAATGAGGTTTGGGAGTATTCGTCCTATGGAACGTCGGTCGATATTACCGCCCCCGGGGAAGATGTCTATGTGCCTTTTAAGAATAAAAAACAGGAAGATATTATGGTTTTCGGATCGGGTACGAGCTATGCCACGCCTCATGTGGCTTCTGCAGCTGCCTTATGGAAAGCCAAACATCTGAACTTTCTTAAAAGACATGTGAAAGAACCTTGGCAGACCGTAGAACTGTTCAGAACCCATTTAAAGGCATCGGCCAATACCAAACCTAATGGAAGGGAGTGGGATACCGATAGATTCGGTGCAGGAATTTTGGATGTTGACAAATTATTAAGACAGGAAATGCCTGACATTGATGACCAGAAAAAAGTGGAAGCCCTATTAAACGGACTTGAGAACGCGTACGAAGGCAAGGAAAAACCTGAATCTTGGGATCTCGGGGTTCGCGAAACCATCCATTTTTTATGGAATACGGCAAGAAAGAAGCTGACACCGGGCTTTGAGAGTGCAACGGTGCAGGATTCGCTGACCGAAAGGGCCCGGATAAGTGTGGCCGCAATGACGGGAAGACCGGTAAACAAGGTGTTCGAAAGTTACGCTGAGTTTGACGACGACCAGACCGAGCGGCTCCTGAAAGTATATTTTGAAAGTTTTAATTAAGAGACATCATTCAAAACGGTCCCTATAAAAATAAATAGTATGGATAATTATTTTGACCTTCATTTTCATCCGGTAAGTAAAAATCACCTTGCTCGTTATAATGACGATATATCAACTAAAAGGGATATTGACGAATTGACGAAAGCGATCGAAATGTCAAAAGCGTTCAAAGACCTTACCGACGAGACCATACTGCACACCTTAGAGAGCCAATGCTGTATTGATTACTTAAAAGGCGGGAAGGTGAGTTTAGGGGTTGCTGCCATTGCGGCTCTTGAGTTCGGCGTGGCGTCAAGCAAGGGTTTCTTTTTCTCTCTTCTGAAAAGCAATTTGACACTGCCTTTTAGTAAACACTATTTCGATGTGGTACGGGAAGGGCAAGTATCCTATCTCAATTTATTTTTAAGGGAAGTCGAGCAATATAGGGCACTAAAGGAAAGCGGGGTCATAGCCGTCTTAAATCGTAAGAACATCCATAAGTTGAATGAAAAATCCCTCAATTTGACGTTTGCCATCGAGGGTGGCCATAATCTCTGCATGAAAAAAATCGGGAATGCCCTGAAATATGATGAATTCAAGAACTTCGATAAAAGTGCCGTTTTCGATCCAAAAACAGTAGCTTCCAAAAACCCGGCAACGGTGTTGGAAGAACTGGTAAAAACATTTCGGGAAAAAGATTTGGAGGTCCTATATCTTACCCTCACCCACTTGACCCATATTCCCGAGCAACATCTGGCGACCCATGCCTTTGCCACAAAGGCGTTAAAACACCCTTCATTTTATCCCTTTGGCAATGGCATTAGCGAGTTGGGATTGGAAGTTATCGACAAAGCCTATTCCCTCGGTAGTGTGGAGAAAGATGGTCCGGATAAAAATAAGGACAAAGTATCTAATCCCGTCCTTATCGACATAACGCACATGAGCCTGAAATCGCGTTTGGACTTTTACAAGTATCGCAAGGACAAGGGCTATGAAAATATTCCAATAATTGCCAGCCACGTCGGGGTAACGGGCTACTCCATCAATGATTGGAAGGACAACCTCGATAACGTAAAATGTGTGAACCATGTAGACCAAGGCATCAAGACGGTCAAAATGTATACCACCCCAAAAGTGGCCGGTTATTGGGGGTCAGATGTCAAAACACAGTTCACTTTTAACCCGAACACCCTGAATTTGATGGATGAAGATATCATTGCCGTGGTCAATAGTAAAGGTATTATCGGGGTAAGTCTCGATGTACGGATTCTGGGGTATGAGTCGCGCGCGATGCCTCAAATCGATACCTCGGAATTTATAACAACCTCCGATTTTATGACCCATTTTCCATATACGAGCATACAATCCTTTGAATATGCCAATGCCGAAGAAATACAGTCGGAAGAAGCTTGGCTGAAACCGGTCAAAAAAGAAATGCATCCGCTAAGCTTTTGTTTCAATATCGTTCATTTGTTGGCGGTTATCGGCCTAAAGGCAACCCCTAAAATGGCACCCGAAAAATATATTTGTGTCGGTAGTGATTTTGACGGGTTTATCGAGCCCCTGAAAATTTGTAGTGACAGTCGGCACATGAAAGAACTTGAATCCAATTTATTAAAATGGCTGCCGGTAGCCGCCAAAAGATACCAAAAGGAAAATGGGGGTACAGCCGATCTGTTCGAGTTTGCCAAGAAAAAGGAAGTCCTGAAAAAGGTCGTTAAAGCGATTTTGTACGAGAATGGCAGGGAATTTATAGCCAATGAATTTGTTTCCGAAAGAGCTGAAGAGAAAAAACGTGAACCTGCAAAATAGGACTGTGTATTATGAAAGAAAAATCTATTGTCAACACTGAAACTACCGAAAATCCGGAGAAGAATACTAAGGATGGTTTCGGCCTAATTACGTATGTGATAGCCATAGGAGTGCTGATTGCGTACGGCTTTTTTATTCATTTCCTGACGGGAAGGGCAGGTGCCGAGGAACCCGAATGGAGTAGGCTCATATATTTGTTTTCCGGTGTCGAAGCCATAGTTTTCGCCGCCGCGGGATTTTTGTTCGGCAGGGAGGTCAACAGAAAGCGGGCCAAGAATGCGGAAGAGGAAAAGAAACAGGCGGACAAAGAAAAAGAGGTGGCCAAAAAGCAAATGTTTGATGAAAAAAAGAAGGGCCTTATGCTCGGGGCAATGGCCATACAGGAAGAAAAAACTATGGCGGCCATGACACCGGAAAACATGGTTTTGGAGGGAATGGCACCGAAACCGGCTATTGCCAGTATTGCCAAAGCCGCAAGAAATATGTACCCCGAACTGGAAGATTTATAGCCTTATTAAGATTGTTTTGAAATCATTAGTGTCCGACAGCGAACCAAGACCGCTGCGCTTCCAGAAACCTGAGCCAAGACTAAATGTTGGCTCGTTTACCGGCTAACAGTGATTTCAAAATAATCACTAAAAAAAAAGGAAGTCAGGGCCATTACTTCTGCCCCCCCGAAGCTAAAAATTTACTGACCAAGGGAATAACGACGCCCAAACCGCCCAAGGTGCCGATAAGTGCCTCAAAATCCTTTATCAGCTCCGGTTTTCCCAAAGCAATAAAAACGATGGTGGTAATAATGATAAGGTAGAGAACGATTCGCGCGTTGCCCCAGGTACCTTTGCCACGGTTCTTGTTTTCGAGTCGAAGGGCCTCGTTCATCGAAACGGAGGTGATGATAAAGTTTTTAAAGCTATAGTTAAAAATGGCAGGGCGATCTCTCCACACCACTAGCCCTTTTTTCATTAGCGAAAAGAGGGAATTCCTGTTTTTGATATTTAGAAAGCCGTCCTTGGCCAGATCATACAGCAAATAGCGTTCCCGTGTGGGCAGCGCGTTCCAGATGTCGTTATAATAGCCGTGACCCATGTTTTGGGTATGCATCACCATACGTTGCCTATCTAACCGCTGATGATATTTGGGATTGGAATTTTCTGTTTCGTACAGGGTTTTTGACACTATAATCGGGGCCAATGTGGGTAAAAATTTGCTGTGGCCCAATTCTTCAATTAAAGGGGTTATGGTCTCTTCATATCTAGTGGGATTTTTTTGTGGTCTAAGCCCCAATACCCGATATACCTTTTCTTTATTTTCTGTAATGCCGATAAGCACTTGAGGGAAAGCACTCAGAATATTCCGCCAAGAGTTAAAGTCGTCTTCAAAGCTGCCCCATGGCAAACCCGATTCTTCCGGCGGATTTTCATAAAATGCAAAAATCTGGCTCGGATATACCTCGGATATCAATACCACTCGTTTTCTCTTAGAGATCAAAAAAGAAATGACCTTAAGTTTTATATGATTGGCATTGAAAGATTTAATAGTGTGTTCCAGATGTTCGATGATGAACACTTCGTAAACCTCAAAATCGAATGGGTCTTGATTTTTTATGCTAAACCCAGCCAGAAGACCTAGAATATCCGAAATATCGGCATTGAGATCAATATGGTCCAGTCTAAGCATGGAGAGCGTTACAACTTTGGTATATCCTACGGATCCCAGTATTTTAAGTGCGAAAGTCCGTTTTCCGGAAAAGGGCAAGCCGATCAATAGCAGGCCGGAGTTGGAATTTTCGTCGAGCAGCATCCGTCCAAATTTTTCGACGTAGTTTTCCTTTTGGTTCGTATCAAAATCATTGGGCTTCAAATGCCGAAAACGGAAAGCAAAGAAGCGATCGATAAAAAATAGGATCAAGGAAAATAGAATGGCCAATATGAGCACAATACCAGTACTCTTTAAAGTTCGAAAGCCCAAGGTCTCTGCTATGGTTTCTTGAACCCTGTCCCGCATTACATTTACCACTCCTTTCTTATCCAAATATGTTAAGGCTAGCGTATCCGATGCGGTATCACTGATCCAAGAATTATCTTGGGCATGTCGGTACACCAGCGCCTGAAACTGGCTCACCCGCTCATCATAAATAGGCCGTGTATTCCAAAGAAATTCTTGGAAAATGCCATTGTCGCCCTTGACGTTTAAAAAAGGGCCTTCCCCGGACCTTATTGTAACGGATTCGGCATATACGGGATACAGGCCCTGTTTCAAGTGATTTTGATATAGTTTGTCATACTCGGCCCTCAAATCTTGAAATGCGGGTAGATTTTTCTCAAGTGCTTTCTCTTTGGCCATATACTTTTGTGCCATGGAAATCTGATCGGTTTTGATCCAAATGGTATGGATCAGATTTTCGACTTTTTCGAAAATCAAAAATGCGGGAAAGACGGCGACCAACAGCAACCAACTGAACAGGAATATGGAATACCAATAGCGATAGGCAATATGGATGTTCAGTGTATTGTATCTACAGATTTTCTTAATCCCTTCGGGCAAAGAAAAAAATTGTCCGCGGATAATAACGAACATACACCCCAATTGCAATAGAACGGCAACAATTGCGAAGCCGTAATTTTCTGGGTTTAGCTCAATCATGATGATGTTTAAAAAAACGATGACCGATAGCAACAGAAAATCGCGTATCCTAAATTTTATTTCCGGCTCATTTCTATGCGGATGCAGGGTATAGTATACGATCAAATAGGCCCACATGGGCAAAAGAAGGCAGATAATATATACTTTTTTCGGTTCAATTTCGGGAAGGAGGGTACTACCTATTGCTATCAATAATGCACCTATAAAGAGAACTGACAAGAGAATATAGATATCCCTATCCTTCTTTTTTGGGGTCAGGAATTCGAATAGAAATGTATCGTATTTGTACAGACCAAGCTTGGGATTTCTTATAATCAAGGAAAGGACCGTAATCACGAGCATGAGCAAAATGGCCAGTATAACGGCAATACAGGCGAGGGTCAGTATTTCCGAAATACGGGTGCGGAGAAGGCCTATATCGTATAGGGCTACGACATTTAGATTAGTTCCCTTGATGGGCATAACATTGAAAATTTTGCCTTGGTCACGATAATTGACCAGGCCGTGGGCATTGATTCTTCCGAGTACCGCTGCCTTTACATCACTGACCTGTCTGCATACCTCGAAGAAGTTTTCCAGCGTTGCCCTTCCTTCTTCTGAATGAAACCATACCTCGCCGGTTTGATCGACAATGACAAACTGATATCCAAAGGGTAAAATGGGGTCGTGTATCGATTTTAATTGGGAAGCGCCGACCCTATAGCCCGGAAGTTTGTCGGATACGTTTTTTAGAATATATACGGCTTCTTCCGTTTGGTCCTCAATGGAAACTACGGGTCGCATAACATAATCGATGCCCTTTTCGAAGTGCCAAAGGTTTGCCGATGCGTCAAAATCCTTAAAATAGGGCCTGGTACTCAAGTTCTTGGTATTTCTAATATCGTCCTTATTTATCAACGCAATATGATAATAGACTTTACCTGCCGAATCGATTTTAGAAACAAACTTAAAATTTTCTAGTAGTGGGGCGTTCGTATCCGAAATCCTGAAATAGGGCGTAGCATCGGGAACAGGTGTTGAATCTTCTGTGTTTAAAGGTGTTTCATAGAGTCGGGTCACATTTTCGCTATTTTCTATCTCGAAACGCTTTCCAATTTCGGCGCTCAATCCACTCAGCTGTTTCGGGATTTTATGATAATAATCGTAAGAATGGCTCACTAAAGAGAGAAATACAATCATGATAATCGGCGCGCCCACGACCACCGATATGCCCGACAAGATGACATCTTTACTCGAGAGACGTTCGTCTTCCGCGATAAAAAGCATTTTGAAATAAGGCAGGCCGAAGAGTGAGAGCAGTAAAAAAGTGGTGAGCAAGGCAATGATCCAAGGATCGATCTTTCGGATACTTTCATTATAGTGATCGGCTTTAATCAGCCCAATGATCTCAATTTTTAGCTTGACATGTGAATTTAAGGCCGTCTCGTAATTGTATTCTCGTCCAAAGAGTTGATAATTGGTTCCTTCCTCCGGTATAGCCATTGAAATCCCCATGTTCAGCATGTTGGAATTAAATAATGTGTCGGGCGGTTTGATCGCACCTTTGAGCGAACTTTTATAGATATCGTCTATTGATTTCGTGGAATCTTTTGTTTTCGAAGAATATATGGCTCTAGAAGGGTCTTTGATAGTTACCATGTACTCGTCGAACGCTTGATCTAATTTTAGGGATTTTCCCGGCTTTTTCCAGATAGAATCAATGCGTTGTTTTATCGAATAGACCTGATTCCGTAAGTCTTGATCTTTGGCATCTTTGGGCTGTATATTATTTTGCGAATTGTAAGTTTGAATATCATTGTCCAATTGCCTTGAAATAATAGCGAAATCCGAATCTAGACTTTGAAGCTTTGATTCCCGGAAGTGGTGTTCGTTGTTTTTTATATGGGAGTAGTAAATGGCGAAGAAAAGGCCGATAACGATCAGGGCGACCGTAAGTAGGCCTAGAAGCCTTTTGTTAGCGGTAAAGGGCTTTCGGATATTGCTGGTTATTGAAGAAGCGGTAGGCATAGGTTCGAGAAAATAGTTTAGACGCTTATTTCTTTACGGTCGGGGGAATCGTCTTGATGTGAAAAAAGTGAAAACCCGCAAGCCATTTGTCCTGCGGGTCAATAGTACGGTCACTTACTCCAAGGGCCCACTGCCCCCATCATCGATATCATTGGTATCATCGTTGATAGGTTTATTCGATAGGCCTTCATCTTCCGCCGTAGTGCTGGCCATGGCCTGAATTAGCCATTCGGCAGGTCCCCCGATATCGAGGTTTTCGGCTTCTGAAGAGACTGAGTTATCGGCTTGGTCGAGATTCTGGTTTGCCGATTGTTCCACATCTGTAGGAGGGGATCCTCCATCAGGGGCAAAACTAACGTCCCCTGCAGTACCATCCGTTTTTAAATCCATGTCAGCGGATTTCTCATTAAAATTAATATGTATATCCATAATTAAATTTTTTAGTAATTCATCCTATAATCTACCGGTTCATAATGGCATATCGTGCGTCAAACTGCAGGGTCTGCCCCGTAAGGTTTTTGGCCTCAATGAAATACTTGATTTTCGTACTGGTCTGTCTACAGACCATTATCTTCCACTCTAGTTGGGCGGGTCCGTCATGAACGGGACTTTTCGGCACACAGTTCCATACCACATGCCAAGCTTCAGGCCAACTGTGTGTAAACCATTTACGTGTGCTATTTGCAGGAATACTGCCAGTAAATTGAACACCTACTCTCATAATATTAAGATTTTATAGAAAGGTCATCTTTTTAGACCTTTCCGGATTAGTACCATTTTTAGTTACTTAAGAAGCTATGACGCAGAAACGGGCTTCAACACTTACCGGATAGTTTTTAAGGTTTTTTATCTCTATAAAATATTTGATAAGACCGAAAGCTTGTCTGGTAGTTTTTACCTTGAACTCTATTTGTTCAGATCCGTCAATGGCCGGCGCGGTGGGTACCACGGTCCATATAACGTGCCAATGGTCGGGCCAACTATGGGTAAACCATCTGCGTGTGGATTGCTGTGGAAGGCTACCCGTAAACTGTACGCCGCACCAGGGCTGTCTAGAAGCGTTGGCCGCTACCAAGGCCCTGAGATTGGGTCGGTTTCCGATGCGCTGGGATACGGGATTGGCACCGGCCTGTTGCGGCGAGCCCGTAGTCCTAAACAATTGGCGCATTCGACTAGGGGTAAGTAAGGCTCTTCCCGCTGCTTTTTGAATGCCTTGCAAACAGGCAACCGTACCCGTAACAATGGGAGAGGCACTACTTGTACCGTTAAAGAAATGGGTGTACCACTCATTTTTGTTATTGGGGTCCGTACCCGTAATATTTCCATATCCACAGGTGGTCACCCCCTGGCCCCAGCCTTGCGTATCTATGCAAGAACCATAATTGCTAAAGCCTAGCCGGCTTCTATCTACGCCCCAATTACCACCATTGGTGCCCGGCGGAGGTGCACCGGCACCCACCAGAACGCATCCGCTGTCATGGCCGGCACCTCTTCGGAAGGGATTTCGCCAACTCGATGGAAATCCGCTGGGTCTGGTATTGTAAACGGCGGCATCTAGATTTTGGGACCCGTTTCCGGCCGCTTCTACAACAATAATTCCCTTATTGGTAGCATATTGTAAGGCCGCAAGATCGTCGGGCCACCATTCAATGGCGATATAGCCCATTTGCGTGTTGCCTCCCGGATAATTAGGGCCAGGCCTGTGCAGCTCTATAAGCATCACGTCGCCTACAGAAAGGTTATCGGCCCCCTGTCGTATAGCCGCTGCGCTACCCCCATCAAAAATAGAATAGGCCCTGACATTGGCACTGGGTGAAATACCCGTTACTCCGAAGCTGTTACTGTCACCCGACATTTCACCAAAAACGGCGGTACCGTGATTATACCATCTGAGGTCATCGGTAGTGTTAGTGCCGCCCAGAAGACCACCTACATTGGTGCGCAAGTCTTCATGGCTAAAGTTCCAGCCCCCTTCGATATCGATAATACGCACCCCGTTACCACGTCCGCCGGGCAACGTCCACGCATAGCGTGCATCTACCCCTTGCGGAGACGCATTCAAATAACCTTGGTTGTTGGTGAGGTTTTGGGTAATCGGCACATCATCGCTGTCTGGTGCATCGTCCGTTCCATCGTCGCCAAAATAGACTGGCGGCATACAGCCGGGCTTCACATAAGCCCCTTCGACTTCGTCAAGTTTGTTCAACGAGGCCGCTAACTTTTCCAGGTTTTCGTCCGCGGCTGCTTCCACTTTATAGAACTGCCGCATTTTTGAAAGGTCGTTAGCACCTCCCAAGACACTCGACCTTGAAACTATCTCGGCCACCTCGGCATCGGTATCCCCAAATAAAGGAACAAGCTGCAGTTTTTTTCCGACCACGAAACCCGCCAATGTGTCTTCCGGAGGTTTGGACTTCGATTTTGCCGCGTTCATTGCCTCCATTGCATGAGGGGCCTCTACGCTTTTTGAGACTACAATGAGCTCGGGCGGAGAGCCCGATGGCGAATCAATGATCTTTTTTGTACTCTGTTTTGTTGCCATTAGATTGAATTTATTGGCTGATACCGGCGGTCTGCCGTTCAACCCGATTAATAAATGATACTTACGTATGGGTCTACTGAGGGGGAGATACAAACGGGTTTTCCCAGAACAGTCTTTTGGACTGCGCTTGACAAAGAGAGAACCTTATATTGGGGGAAGGTCGAGGGGCTTTTCGTAAACGGATTCAACGCCATCTATCTGCATAAGGGTATCGATAATACGTTCCAAAGGCGCGTTGTCATCTATCACTACATAGTGGTATGCCTTGTCGTTGAGGTAAAGCGATTTTTTACTGGGGGAAGGGTTGAAGGGGGCAAGCACATCCTTTCCTAAGATATTTTCCAGAAGGTCTTTTTTACCAACAGCCGTTATAATAACCAATTCCATTGCTTAATCCCTTTATGCTATTTTTATAATGCGCCCAACCGCTGAAGCTGTCTTATTGATAAAAAAGTCTAAATGACTTCAAAGTCTGGTGGGGGAAGGAAATCAGGTTTGCTTTCAAACGTTAGCGATCCAATGCGACCATCAACCCTACAAACGTAAAATATTTCTGACTTTTTAAAAGGACCTATTGTATGTTTGGATGTCAATTCTTTGTAAGTGGAATGATTTGGGGTATAAAACCCCTTTACGCCTTTTCTCAAAATTCACGGTCGTCCTCATAGATTAAGGTGCCGATCGATTTTCCGGGTAAGGTTATAACAACAGAGGTTTCACCCAGTTGCACATCAATGGTTTTATCCGCAGTATTTTTATTCTGGAGAATGGTGACCAAGGCACCTTTGGGGGTCTTAAAGGCGACATTGGGTATATCGGTCAAGGTAGTAGAGGCAATCCGCAGCGAACCTGGGGGCACGAACTTCGAAGCTTGTGCTATGATGTAATAGGCAGGATTCCGTACAACACTATCACGCATAATAGTCAGGGCTCCCAAACAACGGTCACACCCCCCGCGGTCTGTGTGCGGCTCTTGGTTTTCGTCGGCGGCCAGATTCCATTCCAAAATGGTTTTGCTCCAGTTTCTGGTTGCACCGATAATCAAGGTCTCGTTATGCCAAGCCACATTTTCCGCAAAATTACCGGGTGCGCCTACCCACTGCTCCGTAAAATAGAGGTTTTTGGAAGGATGTGCTTCATGTACCTCGGACAAGGCTTCGATTTTACCGCCATACAGATGAAAGGCAGAGCCATCTACGTATTGGGCCGCCAGGGTATCGTTTAAAATGGATATGGGATAATCGGGCCGGTCCGCGTTGTGATCATAAATGATGATTTTGGTTTGGATGCCCAAGGCTTCAAAAGTAGGCCCCAAATTATTTTTGATAAACCCCGCCTGTTGGTCGGCAAGCATTAAAAGGCTCGGGTTGTTTCCCGGATGCAAGGGTTCGTTCTGTATGGTAAGGGCATCGATGGGAATGCCCTGCTTGGCCATTTCTTGGATGTACTTGGCCAAATAGTTGGCATAAACCGCCTGATACTCCGGCAATAAACTTCCGCCTCGGGTGTCTTTATTGTCCTTCATCCAGGCCGGGGGAGACCAAGGGGAACCCATTAATTTGATATTCGGGGTAATATTCAGGATTTCTTGCAGCACGGGAATCAGGTACAGCGTATCGTACGCCATGGAAAATTGGGTAAGCTCGACATCGGTATCGCCATGGGGCAAATCGTCGTACGACCAAGGCCGCTCGTCGAGGTCAGAGGCGCCAACACTTAATCGAAGATAGCTTACCCCAATACTAGTGGAGTCCGTACCAAACAATTCCTGTAAAATGGCCGCTCGTGCCGGTGCGGACATTTTGCTTAAATGTAAGGCGCTACCCCCGGTAAGGGTATACCCAAAACCATCCATTTCTTGATAGGTGGTGGTGGGATCTACCTGTAGGATTGCATCCGGCGTATCCGTGCTGTTCGCAGCTATCTTATGTTCCTTTAAGCGTTGGGATTTGTCCAACGTCGTGATGTAGATTTTGGCGACCGTCTTGGTGTCATCCGATTCGTTTTTTTGTTTTGAAGAACAGCCGGACCCGATTACGAGACAGGTGCATACGAGTAAGAAATAGGGAGTGCTAAGCCGTACTTTGGTTTTCATAATATACAATTAGAGGCGTTAAATATACTGAACTCCTGATTGGATGGGTTGGATTATGATTAGAAATAGGTAACACATTATAACGGAGTTGGGTGCCGCAATCAATGAATATTCAGATATTTGAAATACAATCGGGACCTTGGATGATAAGGGTTATTAATGTGATAAAATCTGATAGGATAGCACGTACTTCAATCCCTCTTTTTGGTATCGAGAACTTCACTATTTTCTTTCTGATATTTCGAAACCGCCCTTCGTTTGGCCTTATTTTGGAAAACGGTATCAATAACTTCTTCCGTGTTGATATAGATGTCCAAGATTCTTTGCAAAGTATTTTTTACGGACGCATGTTTATTTATCATGGCCTCTTGATATCGAACTGCCGGTATGCTCAATAATCTAGCTAAAGGGGGCTGTATTACGCCCCACTTTTCTAGGTCGTAGTTCTTATAATCGCGAAGGGCCGCATCAATGGAGTCATTGTGCAAGGCTATTTTTTCCATTAATTCCAAAGGTTTGGCTATTTCCCCGTTAAGGGACTGCTTAATTTTTTCATAGCTAAGCTTATGCGGCATCATTATCAGTTCGACGGCATAGCCCCTTGCTCGTATTTTTTCAAGCACAAATCTTGGGAATTTATCAATAGAGGCGACCGTTCCGATAATTGAGCCGATTTCACTGACGTCGTTGATGCTCTTAGGCTTTAGGCCATATTCCTTTATCTTTTGGGCGATATAAAAATCCTCGGAATTAATAATATTGATAAAAACAGGATTGATTTTGGATGCAAAGTCTTGCGTGGTATCCCGGATAGCGGCATCAAAGACTTCCAGCGTACTTAACATCCCGGAGTTGTCAAAGTAGCCGCCGTCCAAATAACTCCCCTTGTTCGGAATTTTGGCCGTAGGACTGAAAAAGGGAAATCGATTGGTAGTGGAGATAGCGCCGAAATAGGTGAGCGTCTTATTACTTAGATCACCAGTGAACTCATTGATGATTTTTGCACCTGCGAACGTATTTTCCGGAAATTGTACCGAGGTGGCTAGCCCCTGTTGGCCGCCTACCGCCGTGGTATTGATGATCAAAGCCGGAAAAGTACCTGCCCTGCTATCGTAGATTTTTCTCCAATACTCATCAAAGGCAATGGTATTGTAGGTTTTCATCCCCGTGTTTTTGGCATGCTGTTGCATACTCTTGTACGAACGGTCCCTGCCCGCGTAACTCCAAAAGGGCAAATATTCCCGAACCAGATCTCGACCCAATAAGTAGGTCAGTTCGTTCGACAGCACATTGGATCTTCCTATCTTTTCAATTTGCCTTGCAATGGAAGCACTATCCTTTTGCTCATATAGAAGGGATGCAAAATTGCCAATGCCCACTGCGCCCCCGGAAACTCCCGACATAACGAGTGTCCGGTTAAAGAATTCCTTGTCAGAGGCAATTTCCAGTCGATGAAGCAACAATAGGTTCCAGAGATTGGCTTTCAACCCTCCGCCATACGACCCCACCAAAAAGTAATTTTCGGCCTTTCCGTTGTTACTCTTTTTCGTCATCGAAGCGAGAAAAGATTCATACGAAAGTGGTTCGGGAAGTTCACGATCGACCAAGCTCAGTTGGTGCAGATCGTTGTTGAACATTGCTGTAAAAACCATCCATCCTACAAGAAAAAAGAAAACCAAGGGTATGCCGTACTTAAAAAAATTGCGATGCTTATAGGTGCTTTGTGGGCGGCGGTGGTAATAGAGTAGGTGTTTGAAAATAATAACGAACAAGGAATAAAAAAATATAATGTAAAGTAATATAATGACCAAAGGGTTAAAAAAGGTGGCCACCTCAAAAAACGAATTGGCTAAAACTAGGGCTACAAGCGAGATGAGACCACTTATCTGCATAAGTCTCAAATACCTCACGTTATGACTAAGCATTGCCATAAACCTACCTAATCGGGTTTCGCCCCTAGATTGATCGGCATCGTAAGTTTTAAAAAAGGCGAGGGTATTTGGGTCGTACATTTCTTCATGCTCTTTTACCATGAATTCAGACCGGTATACGTATTTAAAATAGGATCTGGCAATTTTGAACATGATATATAGGAACATCTGAAAACCCAAAGTCAATAGAAATAGAATGATTGTCCACCGATTCCAGTTTAGGAAATAGGCGCATAAAGTGGTTATCACCACAAGGAATGTACAGATGAGAAAATATCTGGGAAACCATTTTACATAGTATACGATCTTTTCCACCGTTTGTTTTTTGATGGCTGCCGGGATATCCGTTTTAGCTAACGTAACTTTCCAATCGTCATATTTCTTACCCTCCAAATAATATAGGAAGAGGGTCGCTACCAAAATAAAAATGGTGAGCGTCAAGACATCGAACTGCACCTCGAAAAACTGTGAAATAACACCTAACAGGATATTGAAAAGGGCTAGGTAGAGCATGATGCCAAGGCTTCTTCGCATGGCCTGTACAATAACATTGTTGAAAGACCGATTCTCGGCATTAGTTGCCCCGACCCCTTTATAGTAGATAATTCCAAACCCATGAAATCGGATTTTCTTGTCCATCTCAAGATGTACACAGGTATTGTCGCCATTCATCCAGATATCGGCGTAAATGGGATAGTGCGAGATCATAATGGCAAGAAAGGCAAGTAAGAAAAACAAGAGTAGAATATTCCACGGATTATAGAACAGGTCTACGATGATAGTGCCACCCTGGGGCATTATGGTTATCAATAAATAGATGACGACCAGAAATAGAATACTGAATAGCGAAGTCCAGACAAAGCGTAAGAACGCCTTAAAGTAGCGCAATACTTGCGTTTTCAATAACCAATACACTAAAAAGGACAGGCAAACTGAATAAGATAGCATTTTGATGAAATATATAGCCTCTAGAAACTTGCCCCAATAGAACAGATAGCAAATACCTTCAATACAATCGAACAGGAAAGCCACAGAGGCAAAAACAACATAGAGCGTCGACGCCGTTGTACTGATATACTCTTTATAGTTCAACAGGGGTATCCCGTTATCGTCTTTAACAACACTGCCAATAATGATTAGAAGGTAAAGGCCCCAAAAGAAATCGAGCAGAAAATAGAGCCGATACCACAGGACATTTTTCGATCGAATTACTTCTGAAACTTCATTGAAATTATCGAATAGACCGTGTTGCGGGGAAGATATATAATCATTGATCCAAAAGAATCCGTTGCAAACAAGAATTGATAATGTGATGAGAATCCATCCGGCGATAAGAGAATTCGTCCCTTGGTTGAACCATCTAGAGAGCATAAGGTTGGTTTTAGGTTGCAATAAAATATAACCGGGGGAAGTTGAATAAATATACGGAAAAATTGGAATGGTCGGTTATAAATTTACGAAACTAAAGTAGCCTATGCAGCCTCGGCAATCCATATGGACTTTCTGATCTTCATCCGCGGTAGGATCGTGGTTGGCCTATCGTCGGCCGATTGTCAATTTCTAAAGTTAGCGTCCCATGACCTTCATAATAAAGAAGATGGATAGGGAGAGCACCAAACAGCTCATCGCGGCAATCAGGTTTTCTTTAGTAAACTCTCTTTTAATATGGACTAGTAAAATTTTCATACCGTTTTGTTTGATACAAAGGTGGAAAGAATCCCATTTTTATGGTAAACTTGTCGTTCAAGGTCGTGCTTGTTAGTTCAAAGGGCAGTCAGTGTGCGCTTAACGAAAAACGGGGAAGTTGACCTAGAAAATCAAGGAGTGAACAAGGGCGTTCTAATGTTTTTGAAGTCGGTGCAAACCTACTTTACAGTTTTAAATGTGTACAGTTCTGTCGCTAGGGTTTTTTCTGAAGATCATTCAAACTATCCATTTCTTTTCTAAACCGCAGAATTATCAAGGTGTCCAATTGCTTATAAATACTGTCTTGCATAGTCCGCCAGTTATCCGAATTCATTTGATGCGTAAATCTTTCAACAGCCTTGAATCTTTGTATATTGTATCTGTTCGCTTGTCGGTACGCAGTTGTGCTTTCTTGGTGTTTTACATCCTGTAGGTATATACCAACACCAAAACCAATACTAATTAGCATTACAATAATCAAAACACTGCTCTTTTTTATCATATTTTGGTATTTGAGTTCATCGGCCTCCCAAAAGGCGTTTTCCAAACACCTTATGTGTTACCTATTGGGAGACGATGCAGTCCGAGATTCAGGGTAAATTTCCTACAATGATAGTAAACTTGATGGATTAAAGTCTGATGTAGATACGGTTTTTATCCATCCACCAACCCAGGGCCCAGCACACGAGCATAAAGACAATGCCGGTAATAAAAGCCCCGAAACTGCCCGGAAATATACTTTGGAAAATTACCTCACTTACCCATTCAAATGCATCCTTGCCGTTACCTACCTGAATTGTACGAAGAGAGATGTAAAACAGTTCCGAGAAGAGATAGATTACCAACGGATTTTTCCCGAAAATAGTAAAGAACCGTATGCCGAAACGCTGCTTTTTCATTTCTATGAAATAGATAAGAGCTCCCATCACCAATAGGTCTATTCCAATGGTATAGAGGGAAAAAGGGCTCGTCCATAGTTTTTTCCCAATAGGAAAAATCAAATCCCACCATAATGCCAGAACGGTCAAAAGGCCCCCGGCAATCATTAACTTGGCGATTCCTTCAAAAGATTTCCCTTTTCTTTGGATGAAGGTGCCCGCCAAGAATCCGCCAACGACATTTATGACGGCAGGTAACGTACTCAAAATTCCCTCTGGATCGAAGGGTATGGCATCGCCTTTGTAAATATGGCCGTCACCCAAAACATGGAAATCGAGCAAGGTACCGGCGTTAGTTGCCATAGCCAGTTCTTGCCCTGGCACTCCAAAAGCATAGAGAATGGCCCAATACCCCAATAAAATAATGGCCGAGATAATCAGAACCTTCTTTTCCGATAAGTAGTAGAAGAGTACGGCAGCTATAAAATAGCAGAGCGCGATGCGTTGCAAAACGCCCATGATCCGGGTCTCTGAAAAGGGCTTTAGCTCCCAACCTTCCGCTCCCTGCTGGAAAAAAGGAAACCAGTACATCAAGAACCCCAATAAAAAAATCAAAGTGGTTCGTTTAAGTACCTTTTTCCAAAATTCATTGGAAGGTGCACTCCTTAACCTGCCCATCGAAAAGCTCATGGCATTGCCCATCGCAAAAAGAAAGGAAGGGAACACCAGATCAGCCAAGGTAAAACCGAACCATTGGGCATGGGCCAAATAGGGATAAATTTCGGCTCCCGTACCTGGTGAGTTAACCAAAATCATTAGGCAGATGGTCAAGCCCCGGAATACATCCAACGATAAAAATCGGTCTGGTTTTTGTATTTTGACATCCTTCATTTTTATCCTTTTTTGGAATATCCAACCCTTAGACAAACAGGGCAGATATCATTTCGATCCTTTTGACCTTATCGGTTCAAATATAAGGCAATATTAATCTAAGAACTTCAACTTTGCCTTGAAAATTCTGGCCTTCAGGAACCTATTTTGTACCTCTTCGAAACATGCCAGCCTTTTTTGATTTTTACCAATATGCCTCATGTATCGTTTGCATTGCAGTACACTGTCACTAGTACCCTGTGGAGGGTCTAGAACCTATAGCTCCAATATATAGGGATTTTCGGAGGGATGGGGCCGAACTGGAGGGCATTCGACGGGAACTAGCCGGGAGAGAATAGACGACCTTCCTACAAGGAAATGCAGGAGGCCTTATCCGGGTTTTGCTTTAGGCTACTCTGCCGGAATATAACCGAAGGGCTAGAACCTAGCTTATGAGATGCTTATATTAAGGGGCTTTCGGAGGTTGTTGGTCTTATGTACCACGTAGGTGACTTTTAATATCAAGGAAGGTTTCTCAAGGCTATTTCAGGTCAAATGCCATCGTTTATTTGAACTTTGCCACTATTTTCTATATTTGTATTGAACTTCAATCTGGGGGTTTAGTCGTGTAATATGATTTATTAAACCTGATTTATCTTTTGGGGAAATCAAAATGCTGCCATGTCTATCGTACGCAATCTCAAGTCTATCTAAAGAAGCAGCCGGAGCGCTGAGGGGATTATTGGTTTCAGATATTTTCCTGATTCTGTTAATATCGATTTTCTTATTAACTAGAAAGCTTGATTTGATAATTAAAGAATTTCCATCAATTACGTAATAGGTGGTCTTGAACAAATGGGCTATAAAAACCAATAAAAGTACGTTGACAATCAGCCCTATCCATATGGGTGGCGAAATCAACGGAATAGTGCTTCCAACCACTACGGCAAGTATAAAACACACGAGACCGAAACCAATTTTCGATGGATATTTCTTCATGGTTTATTTGAATTTTTTCTTATTTCCTTGGTTCCTAAGATGTCTATGATACATGTATTCTAATTAAAATCTAAAATAGGTCTTCCAGCAAGTCTTTGATAAGATTACCGTAAATCATTGGAGAAAATATCATGTAATCATACCAACTATACATGACACCCTACCACTCCTACAATTGTCTATTTATCTAAAGGTAAGTTAGGTAGATTAGAACCCAAAATTTATATTCAGAATGTGACTCTTTCTCGGAAAATAGAAAATCACCGAATGGGATACTAAAACTTTGAATTATGAACCAATACTTTTCAACGGAAGGTTTATCGACGAAGGGCGATTTAGTCCAAGGGTTCCATTGCGGATTTCTTTTCCATTTAGACCTTAATCAGAATACTCAATCTGGTCAACTACGTTCAGGACACCGTGGCCGATGGGGACAAGGTCCAACCCGAAAGTAATGGGCAATCCGTAGGGGCTCCTGAGTTTTGCCATCGATGATTTGAGCGGGTACGCGAATAAATGCGTGACCTCTGTTGCCAAAATTGTCGGTTTAAAGTCCGTTATCCTTAAAAAGCGTGGCCATGTTCTCGACATCGGCCTGGAACTGGCCCTCGGTCCGGGCCGTCCATGAAGCTACCAGTATCTTGCTTGTTGCACTACACGCCTGCAGGCCATATGAATAGGGCCTGATACCGGAGGTATGGGTGAACGTAATATCCATTATTCTCTCATTGGATACTCCGTCGGTGCCGATTATCCGGTAGGCTGCATCTATATCGATACCACCTATACCCAGGTACGCCTGGCCATCCTGTTCGATTATGTCGCGACTTTCGGACCCGTTGCCACCCGATTGCAATTCCTGTGGCATTTTGATCTTAGCACGTGCCCTGCGTAAATGTCCATCCCGGACAAGGGACGGAAACGGAAAGTCGTCAAGCCCAATGCTTTTTTGGCCGGCGCAGTTTATGAACATATCATACCCAAGAACGGTGGTTTCGCCGTCCACGCTTTCGACCTCTATAAAGGTCCTTTTATCCGTATCGTTGCCTTCCAATACAGTGACCTTTCCTGTTATAAGCTCGATGCACCCCGCTTCATGGAGCGCAATTAAGATATCGGCGGACTGGAGTGGGAGGGCGGCGATGACGTTCATCAAGAACGGGGAGACCTCGCTTTTGAAGAACAAATGGTCCTCCGCAGGCAGTAGCTCGGCATGGAAGTTCAAGCAGTACATCAGATCGTCAAGCGTTTCCATCCAATGTATAGGTCTGTTGTTCTCCACGGAATCCGTCGCCTTGAACATCTCCTTTTTCATCCCTTCGAAAGAATCGCTGTATTCATGGTCTTTCGCCATCATCTCCACAAAATTCCTGAACGTGAAGTTGGGCGAGTTTAGTTCATTGACCATCGTACCCATTCCGTCACGTTCCAAGGCTATCGATAAGGCGGGGCGGCAGACCCTATCAAAAAAGGTTTCAATACTCAAAAAGCCTTTCTCATCCACTAGTGACAATAAAGCGCCCTTATCGGTGTGCCGATATATTTCGCGCATAGGCTCCATCTGTTCATACTGTAAATGGGGCAACCAGCCTTCAGAGGAATGCATGACCAGTTTGAAGCCTTCGGCACCCTCCCTGAGCTTAAATGAGAGGCGCTTCCCGTTTTTGCTGAAGCTACCGTGTCGGTGTGCCAGCGAGGTCGCCACATCGAATGCACTCAATGACGCGCCCAACGTGCCGACCTTGAAGTTGTGGGTCCCGCCCTTGGCAGGCAGAAGTTTTTTTATTGGCCATGGGGAACCGAAATACCCCTTGTCCGGGCGGTCCGCTTCGTTCCACAGGTGCCCGGTCGCAATTACGACCTTTAGAAAATCGGTATGTTCACCCCTGTCGGTAGCTATCGTAACTGTCTTGGAGGCGCCGTTGTAGACAATATCGGAGACATGGACGCCCCGTACCTCACGTGTACGGATTCCCCCTTCCTTTAATTTTAGGAGGATATTCCGGTACTGTTCGTGCAGGTAACGTCCAAGGGCCAATCGGCCGTAAACCTCCGCATCGTCTATTGGAAAATCGGTCACGTTAAGGGAAACAAGTTCTTCCGTGGACTGTTCCCTCAACCAGTCACCGAAGGTTTCCGGTAGCTCCGGGATTTCCACGGACGAAATATTCGCAAGGTTGAAGATGTCGGTGGTCTCGGGGCTGTAGGGCATTCCCATTCCCATATGGTCGCTACGTTCGAATATCGTTATAAGATTGAACTGGTCCTTAAGGACCTTGATATTATCACCGATATGCTTCAACAGATAAAGGGCAGTTGCACCGGAACCTATAATCGCTATATTTTTTGTTTTCATTCTGTTGTGCCAATTTTGTGATGTTCATGGTATCGACGACAAAATGAACAATCGTTTAATTGAACTTTGGTCATACCTCTCAAAATATGTAGTCCGCTATTTAAGGAGGCTCGCGGTCTATATTTTGCTAGTATCAGGTTTGTTGATCCTAACCGTTTTTTCGCTTTCGTCGAAATTAAATGGACTGTAGGATTTCACTCCAAAATCTAATTTTTTTTTATAATTAATCCTTTAAATTCATCTGAATCTTTCATTGTAACACATATCTTATAGGCCAAAACAGCATTGCGTATGAATACTTGTCTATTATAAAAATATGTCAACTTGTAGCCTTCCCCAAAAATTGTTCATTTTTAGGCCTGTTACTGTATGAAGGGAACAATTCGAATAGTCTTCTTTCAAATAGGGAGAAAAAGTATTAATTAAGATGATATTACTCAAATGTATTCATAATTTCTTATAAATGTATTTCGGGCTTGCTGATTTGGCCAACGATTATAAATTCTATGTGGCCGCAACTCCACTTATATTTCGTACCGATTGTCAAAAAGGCTGTAGCCTTCCCTAAAAATAGGACAGTTTAAGGGGAGGAGGTCAAAAGGTTAAAATCCCTATATCTTTACATGAAATCGAACTATCTAAAAGATGGAAAGCGCAAATATAAATCTGACCCTCCCCATTAAAATTCCGTACGAGGTCTTGCAGCAGCTTACGGACCGCAATCTTATCGGAATGGAAATCGGTACGGGCAAGCGCAAAGAAGGCAGAATAGTGGATACTAACTTGGAAGCAAGCCCTTTGCCGGAATTCGATGTCATTTTAGTGCTAAAGATGCATATTTTACGTAAAATTTTAGTAACCAAAGAAGTGACCTTAGGTATCCATGCTTCCCTAACTTATGACACTAATACGGGTATCCTCTCGGTCGGCGACTTTAAAATAGATGCCAAGAGCAAGAATTTTTTGTTGAACAAAACCTTGCAAATACTGGCCAATCGAATGTACTATCGCAAAGTATTGGATAGAGCCACCATCAACGTAAACGAGCTAATTGGGCCATACCTAACCGAGTTAAATGAAAGGTTGGTACCGGGCATTTCTTCTCCCCAAGGTATACTTCTCCACGGGTCTATTGAACAGATAAATATTTCCCGGATAGAACCCTTAACGGAGCATGTGTTGGTCCATGTCCAATTTAAAGGCGGCGTTGAGGTAACTATTGAAAAACTTCCGGGTACTTATTTCAAACTATAGCTATCGTGACAGAACCAGGCGTTCATGTAAGTCACACCTAAGTAAGGAGAGGTGCCACGGATGGACGGAAACCTATTCCCAAATAAACCCATTTCTCAAACTCTTAACACCGATTTTAAGAGGAAATACCTATTTTAATATCCGTCAATGAAAAAATTCAATGCGATGCACTATTCCAGAAGGCAAATCTTACAATTTTATGGGCTTTCGGGCGTAGGTCTGGCCATTACTCCTTCATTATTTTCATTTATGAAAAACGAAACCATACGACAACGAGTTATTCCCAGTTCGGGCAAAAAATTGCCCGTGGTAGGCATTGGCACTTGGCAAACCTTTGATGTCGACGGTGATGAGGCAATCATGGCCACTTTAAAGCAAGTGCTCAACGAAATTTATTCATTAGGCGGAACCGTCATCGACTCGTCCCCTATGTACGGTAGTTCGGAAGCTACCGTGGGGCAATTAACGGCGGCCCTGCCGAGCCAAGACGAATTTTTCTTTGCTACCAAGGTTTGGATCTCTGGCAAACAGGCGGGTATCGACCAGATGAACAGTTCGTTTCAAAAAATGAAACGCTCGGCGATGGATCTTATGCAGATCCATAACCTGGTCGATTGGGAGACCCATGTAAAAACTTTAAAAGCGTGGAAAGAACAAGGCAAAATCACCTACTGGGGCCTTACCCATTATTTAGATTCGGCACACGCTACACTCGAGAAGATCATACAACAGGAAAAACCTGATTTTGTACAGTTCAATTATTCCATTCGGGCTCGTCATGCCGAGCAATACCTATTTGACACCTGCGAAAAATACGGTACGGCGGTCGTTATCAACCAGCCCTTTGAGAGCGGTTCCCTTTTTCGAACGGTAAAGGACAAAGAATTGCCTGCTTGGGTAGGGGAGTATGGTATTAAAAGTTGGGGTCAGTATTTTCTAAAGTTTATTCTTTCCAATGAAACGGTGACCTGTGTGATTCCCGGTACTTCAAAACCTAACCATGCCATCGATAATATGGGGGCGGGCTATGGGGCTTTGCCAGATACCAAGGGCCGGGAGAAAATGGCCGCTTATATGAATTCTTTATAAGCTGTTTCTTTAACTGTCCCGTCGAACCTTTTAGACTATTTGGTGACGGGTCGGTCCAGGGTTTAGGGTAAAACTCTTACAAGAACAATAAACTTATGATTTCAGATTAGAGAAATTATAGCAGCAAAAGCCCTACTTTAAACACTAGGAAGCAATTAAAATTGTTATTGTATTGGATTTAGACGTTCAAACTAAAGTTTCAAACTTCTTCTTGTGTCATCGCAAAACGGTGTTGGGGTTCGTTCATTGCGAAAAAAGAGTAGTACCTGATTGATCTTTTAGATCATCAAGTTAGATTTTCCTAGCTCCAATTCGCCTATAAACTGTAACCGTACTCCAGCGGTATCGGCTAATTTGACTTGAGTAGACTTAAGTTATTTTCGCCATTTTCTTATGAATTGGGCCATGGAGTTATTTCTTTCCCATATTTCCATGAGTATACCTTTTCGTGTGCAAAATGGTACATTGGGATATATCGGAAAAAGAAAGGGGTTCAGTTCAAAACGATAATGCCATTTATTTAAACTTGTGTCTCGTCGCCTCCGTAGATGAACGACAGATATATTTTTCCGAACTAATGCTGTCGGTTCATTTAGGCATCCTTTTGCCATCCATCGCCCATGCGCGGATTAATTGGAAATCCTGAAAATTTTACCGTCCGGGTCATCGATTATAGCATAAAGTGCACCGTCAGGACCTTGGGTAATATATCTAAATCGTTTATTTAAGTCGGTAAACAACCTTTCCTCACCTACAACTTTATTATCCTTGATGACCAATCTATCAATGTGGGAACCACGTAAAGCAGCGACAAACAAGTTGCCTTTCCATTCGGGAATTAGATTTCCCATGTAAAATGTAATCCCACTTGGTGCAATTGTAGGATCCCAATAATACACCGGTTGTTCCATTCCTTTCCTCACGGTCAGTCCACCGTTCACCGGTTCACCACTATATTCGATACCATAGGAGATAATGGGCCAACCGTAATTTGCTCCGGCCTTTATGATGTTAATTTCATCTCCTGCATCCGGGCCAAGGTCACTAGCCCACAATTCGCCGGTTGTGGGATTAAAGGCCAAGCCTTGCGGATTTCTATGGCCCAATGACCAAATTTCAGGAAGGGCATCTGGGTTATTTTCGAACGGATTGCCCTTGACGGCTTTTCCTTCTTTGTCTATTCGAACGATTTTCCCCAATGAGGAGCCCAGATCCTGTGCTTTTTTTCTGATCTCATCATCGAATCTTTCCCCAAAACTCACAAAGAGATTTTCGTTCTTATCAAATAGCATTCTTGACCCATTGTGATTTGGGCCTTCGTAAGCCGGACTGGAACGATATATAATTTTTACATTCTCAAAACTTTTTTCATCGCTTGCGAGTTTCCCTCTTGCTACGGAAGTGACCCCACCACCGGTAACGGGTTCGACAAAATTCCAAAAGACCAAACGCGTTTTGGCAAAATCCGGATCAAGTTTTACGTCATACATTCCACCGTCGCCTTTCAGTCTGACTGCCGGCACTCCTTGTATTTTGGCGCCCACTACACCCTCTTTTGAAACAATGCGGATATTTCCCGGTTTTTCTGAAACGATCATTCTTCCGTCCGGCATGAAATCAAGTCCCCATGGAAATTTCAGTCCGTCCGCAATCGAGGTTATTTTTATTTTGGATTTGGTTTTTACTCCCCTAATTCTCGTTTGGCCCTTAAAGGCCGGCTCTTGTCCTTTTGAGACGGGAGGCTGGGTCTCCACAGGTGGAAGTAATGTTTTTGACCCTTGTCCATTCTGTGCCGTTGCGGAATAAAAGAACACAAAGGAAATCAAACCGCAACAGAAAAGTTTTCTATAAAATGATATCATTGAACGCAAAGTTACTTGTCGATAGATTTCCATTTTTATTTGATTTGTATTTTACTGGATGAATTATGACACCATCACAACTTATTCCTTTGGACGCTACAAAGATAGTTCAAAAAAGTCACCGACCGGGCCTATTTGAAGGTAGCTGTCACCTGCCGCCATTTGGTCTTATCAGAACGGACCAAATGGAGAACTATTAAACGTTTTATTATAAGAAATAATCGACATTTCTTTCGAAAGTCTAGATAATCGTCAGTTTACTAAATAGGCATTAAATTTCTTAAAGCTCATATAGGAATATCATCAATCTCAAAATTTCCGCAATAACCGCCAAATTCAATTCCGTTTTGACCAAGATTTCCTTTAAAAGATTTATCCTAATTTGTTACATTTATTTGTAAGAGGTCGTGAATACTTCGACGGTCCTGCCTCGGGGAATATCTATTGAACTTCCTTCTACACATATTCTATCTTTGAAATCTGCAAAAGGTATATTTATATCTTTATATATTAATCACCAACCTTTAAAATACTTTGACTTTTGTAGATCCTCCATCCTGAAGTGCTATATTCATGGGTTTATTGCTCTTCCATGCACCATCTGTAAAGTCCGGCACATCCAATGAGTTGGAGCGATTGGATACCGACTTTTCACTCAATGGCGCAATGGCGCTCCATAGAGCTGTATCATATACATCCATATCCACCGGTAAGCCGTTACGCAGACAATCACTCAGTCGCCAGTCCATTAAGAAGTCCATACCACCATGACCCCCGATTTGCTTGGCCATCTCACCCAGCTTTTTTATGATTTCAGGTGTGTATTTTTCTTCCAATGATTTGAACTCCTCAGGGGCACACCACTCATGTCCCTTGGCAATTCTTGCCGGTTCGGGATACTTTCTTGCCATACCTTTTGTTCCGCTCACAAGATGTATCCGTGAATAGACCCGTGGTGATGTTACATCATGCTGCAGCATGATAGTACGACCCTTATGGGTACGGATGGTGGTTGTATTGATATTTCCGCGGAATGTCTTGTCTGCAAACGGCCTATAAAAGTCATCTCCCACAGCCAATTTCTTGGCCATTTCTCCCATCATAAAATCATCACTGGACATGGACACCAGATAATCCATTTGGTCCCCCCGATTTATATCCATGATTTGGCATATAGGTCCAAGTCCGTGTGTAGGATACAGATTACCATTTCTTCCGATATTCTCTTTCAGCCGCCACATATCATAATATTTCTCTTTGGAGAAATTGCCTTCCAGCAGATCATGGATGTAAGCACCTTCGCAATGAATAATTTCGCCAAAAAAGCCTTGTCTGGCCATATTCAGGGTAAGCAGCTCGAAAAAATCATAGCAACAATTTTTAAGTATTACGCACAGATGCTAATAAATCAAGAATTGACAGTCTGGAAAATTCCATGAATTCAATGTATACAAAAGAGGTTGATGCAGGTATTTTAGAAAGGTCAATTAGATTCGGAAAAGAGATAGCATTAAAAGTATATGATTGGGCGGCTACTGATGGATTTGCTAACACTAATCCTCCTTATGTTCCAACCGGCGAGGTCGGAACTTGGGTTAGCACTCCCCCAAATTTTCCAAAGCCTGCAAATCCCGGAGGGTCTAGAACTTAGGGCTGGGAAGCCCTGTAGATTGGCCTTTTCAGACAGTTGAACTTTTATGCTCACCGAATAGGTGACTTTTAATATCTAGGAAGGTTTCTCAAAGCTATTTGATGTCAAATAACATCATTTATTTGAACTTATAATATCTATAAGCCTTTCTTAATCTCCCTTCCTACTCTTATTTAGAATTCAATTTTGTTTTTTGGCAATTTTAAATTTCTTGGAGTTGGATTTAATAAGCAAGTATGTAACACCAATAACTATACAGCTAATAGCTACAATGTTTTCAAAATTTTGAATATTAATCCAATCAGATAAGAAATATCCCATCAATAAACCTATTGCCATGGCGAAAAAGGTGTTCCTGAAAACAGTGGCAATACCATCAATATTATATTTTGCCTTCTCTTTTTTTGGCAAGGTGTTATAGCCAGCGATTAAAAAATATGCCTTGCCATATTTAACCACGGCACCAATGATTATGAATAGTATAGCCATTTGTATCATTCCTTCATCGTTTATTTGAACTTTTTTAATTTTCAGACTGCACTTCGGACGGTTTATACTCTGTTAGGATTATTATAGCTCCAAAAATAATTTCAATGGTTCTCCACAAGCAGGGTCGCACTTTGAGGTGTAAAACAAATCAGATCTATTACCGCTTCGCCATGCAACTCATTGATTTGGTTGCCGAAAGTACCCTTATGATCGCCATCGATACGGTCGATCGCAATATGCTCGACGGATCGTCAGGGCGAATCCTTCCGGTAGGGTCGACTTTCCCTTCTGCTGATACAGACTACCTCATGCCCTACCATTACCAATTTGGGGACTAGATAGGTTCCTATATGACCGGTACCGCCGATTACTATTATTTTCATCGATTAATATTGAATCAAATTACCAAATTTCGAACATAAAGGAATGATGATTAATACGAATAAATCTTTGTACTCGATATCGGAACGTTGGTCAATGCTCAGGCGACCGACCATTTATTTAACTTAGGCATTTCCGGTGCGTGATTACACTATCCCCGACTAGTTTGAATTTGGCTTATCGTTTATCTGAATTATGATTGAAGATACTAGAAGTTTTCCGATATTCGCAACCCGTAAGCTTCACTAAAATCTATCACTACTGGCAAGTCACTTCCAGAAACTCAAAATCTATGGCCCTTTTAAACGGCCAAAAGATTGCTTCTTTCGGTGAAGTGTTTTTAATCCAGAATCCGTTCATCGATGCTTAATTACACCTTGACCGAGTGAGTGCAGGTTGACGAAAATCAGGTGTTGTTCAGCGTTTTAGAACCCTGTTCGATGCGTTATGCTGCGTTATACTTATATAAAACGTAAGTCATGAAAACTATCGCAACTTTAATCTTTGTTCTTTTCATCGGAGTAACCGCACTAGCGAGGACTGCGGAAGAAACGGTAAAGTTAGATGCCATAGAAATTACAGTGACTGTTAAAACCTACTCCGATGAAGTCTCTTTGAAACCTACGACGGAAGTTGCCCGATTATATAAGCGTATAAATACTAAGGTAAAGAAAGAGCTCACCTTTACTACAAATGCCAACCGAGCTAAAACTGCCTAATGCTTCTATCCGAATAAAGTTTGGAAGTTCCCATCGTTTATTTGAACTTTTACTGTTGGTTACCCTCATTCTCCCATTCCTCGATATAGACATCCAATCGGAGTAGTACCCAATTTACTTTTTCCATATGGAATTTTTGAGGATCATATTTGCCATCAATGGCCACTAGCTTACTTCTTACCCAATTTTTAAGTTCTTTATGCTCGGGATTCCTGGGCTTCGACATTATCTTCAAGAAATCATAAAACCCCGGAATGCCGCCTACATCCTCCGGAGGACAGCTCAGTTCACCCGAACAACAGACAGGAAAGGGAAGCCCAAGGTCCTCAATAATCCTTTCCAAGATAAGGGAATGTTGCCAGTAATCCCCAAAATCATATATATAGTCCATTTTCTGTCCATTGGTTTTCAGAACATTGCCAATTTTTATCCTTTGCGCGTCCATGATCTCATGAGGACCATCGAAGCCGTCGTCCTCAAATCGTTGACCGATACGATAGCTGTCCAAGGCGAATTCGTATAGGTGATAGTTCTCCCATCCCATAACGATTTGGATGATGTGATGAAGTCTATAAAATGTGATATCGGATGGCACCAATAATTCGCGCCATATTTTGGGATTACTGCCTTCTAATTCAATTCGAAATTTAAAAACTCTCCTCAATTTTTAATCGTTTATTTAAACTCTTGGTCATATTTATTTCAAAACAAATAATTCACCAATTTCCTGTTCCGCTTTCACCCTTGAAAGGCCCGCTTAAGTCAGGGGTTATCCAACCTGCATAAAACTCGCCCGCCTGTGCCTTTACAATTTTACCATCAAAATAACAATCAAGATGCTGGGGATAAAAGGCTAAATAATCCTTTAATAGTATAAATTCTGGAAAAGGATTAGGATACGACCAGGCAATCGAACGGGAGTCCATGGTTTTCAAGGCCCAATAAACAGCAGGACCCTTCCATTCACACATTGAGGTTTTGCCGGATAATTTCATAAGTACGCTCATATCTATATCACATTGCGGTATATAGTATGTTGGTGGACTAGCCGTCTCTAGTACTGCAAGAGCGGCAATGGAATCTACGATTTTCATACCTTGAATACTCACTACAATTGGTTTGCTAACTCTTTCGATAATCGGGGGACGCGGAAAATCCCAAACAGAACGTTGCCCTTCTTTCGGCTCTATTGCGAATGGCGGTCTTTCATTACCGTTATGGTCCCAGCCTTCACGAGCCTTTCTTAACCAATTTGTCATACTTTTTCTAATTTAGTCCACTTCTTCTCACTAAAATTTAATCGTTTATTTAAACTTTCAAGGTTAGCTTTCAATAATTTGAAGCTTGATTGGCAGGTCTGTTTGGCATAAGGCCACTTATGGTACAATATTTATAGCTGATAAAAAATTAATTTTCCCCATACATAATCCGTCGTTTAATTGAACTTTGATGCGATAATTTATCTTTCAAAATTAGAGTGTCTAGACCTCTGACTTGATTTAAATTTTCCAAGACCCCCTCTACTAGCCTTGAAGCTAGTGTCCACTATCGATATAGCACCGGGGTAATTTTATTCTAATTCCCATTCTATTTTATCGAACGGACCTTTTTCACCTTTATAAATACAGTAAAACATTGGTCTACATTCACCATTTTCCAAATCGTAGGTTAAAATATTTTCATAAGGGAGATGTCCTCTCTTTAGAATAGTTCTTTTTTCCTCTCCTTCAACAGCTGATGATTTTACAAATTTTTGATTTTCATCAAGATATCCATAGTCAAATTCCAAATTAACAGTTATTCCAAAATCACCTATGTAATGAGGTTGCACTCCAAAATAACTGTACCATCCAAAGTTATCTTGATAAGTCTCGTGGTCATCATCCATCACAGATCTCACAATGAGTTTTTTGTCATGGAATCTATGAGAACCAATAAGAGGTTTAGATGGGTCAAACTTTTTCAACAGTGCTTTTTTTAAATCGTTCCTAAATTCTTTCCTTTTTTCAATCAATTCAACTCTCAAATTAAATGACGTCCCGATTGAAATCCCAAAATAAATGTTTAGTAGATCAGGGTGGTTGTGATAAAGCTCGGCCTCTAAATTTGAGTTTGTCCAAATCTGTAATTCTTCAATTCCAAGGTTTTTCCTTAGTTCCTTTAATCTATCGTGTCCTGTTTTACTTAAAGGACATGAAATAATAAGAAGAAAATTATTATTAGCTGGATATTTTATTTTAAGCTCCTTAATTATAGTTTCAGCTTCTCCAGGACTAAATGACTTATATCTTTTACATTGAACTATCCATGATTTCAATTCTGTTTTAGAATCTATCTCGGTTCCCTCTATGTCAATTCCACCATCACTTCCAGAGCGACCAAGGTGATTAATGGAATGCCATTTACTCTGACGGTAGAGCAAGTTAAATGCTAAGTCTTCAAATCGCAAAGGCTCTAAATCCTCGAAATGTATTGGATTTGTTGTTTTAGTAATTTTCATTTTGAACCACTATTCAGTTTGAGTAATCGTCTATTTAGACTTTTTAAACCACATTTGAAAACAGATTCGATATTACCAAATATCCTTTGTTCTTACATACCCTTTTTTAGCTTTATCAATAGTCTCAATTTGGCACCAATCTTTGGTTTTTTGAATTACTAAAAGTTTTTGGCCTTTAATAATAAAGTAGTTTTGATTTATAAAACCCGTAGAGCCGTTTGGCCTATTTTCAATTTCTGCATATACCTTCGTTTTTCTTTTTGTAAGCGACATGAACGAATTGTCTTTTGGATACCCTTTTTTTTTATATGTTGATGTAGAGACAGATGATTTGGGTTTAATGTCGAATGCAGCCTCTTTCTTGGTAATTACGTTAGACCCTCCTAAAACCAGCGTATTGTTGTTATAATCGAAAGTAAATTTTCCAAACCTCCTTAAAGCTGACTGGCCTAACAATAATGGTGCAGAAAGCGAATGAACTATTGAAGCTTCAACATCATGAATTTTTTTTGTTCCAATCTCAAGCTCTCTAATAATAATTGTAGTTCCTTCAACAATATCGCCGTTAGCTATTTGATAATATGTGGACCCTTTTAAATCGCTCTTTTTTAAGTATTTATTCTTCAGCATAAAATGAGCCTCAGATAATGAGATTGAGACATCACTAGCACCCGTGTCAAATATGAAGTCTAATTTAAGGTCATTCACTTTGCACGGAATGGTGTATATGCCATTTGATTTCTCCATTTCAATTAAATCTTGTGCAAATACATAAAATGGAGAAAGGAAAATCAATAAAAATAAAAACTTTAAGCATAACATTTTACGCATATAATCTCATCGTTTAATTAGACTCTAACTATTCTAGGTACTTAAACCAATCATGTTGTTTTACTTTATGGAGAAATATGGTAGATCCCCATCCAAGTGCAAAGAAAATAAGAGCAACAACATAAAAACCAGCCATTATATACCATTCTATTTGATAATTATTGATAGTACTTAGCTTAATAGCTATCCATAAAAAAGGCATCCAAGAACCAATCCAAAGATTAAATATTATAATTCTTGTAAAATATTTCATCGGTTATTTATACTTTCTCATTGACTACATAATATTGGCCAGCCAATTTTTGACCGATATTTTTGTTCAAGAAATGTTCGATATAATTTGCTATCAGAATAGTTTTCGATCCCAACTAATTGATTAAACTCATAAGACCATTCATAATGCCTCAATCTTTCCAATTGAAAAAGTGCAAGACAACCAGTTCCTTTTGAGCCTCTAAAATGCTCTCTAAATCGCTGTCTAAGGTTATAACTATGTCCGGTATAAACAGTGTATTTTTCAGATTCCTCCTGCAAAATCTTAAATGGAATTGGTAGTTTATCCGATTCTGTAATCTTTTTATTCAGATTGTAATGGTTTTTGTCATCCCTTGTTCCAAATAGACTTAGTATTTTTTTTGGGGCTGTCGTACGGATTTGATAAATACCTGGCTTTGTCGGAATTTTTAATGCTACATCCTCGATATCCCAATAATTGACTGGTATTTCTTCCCAGTTTTGTAAAATTATTTCGTCTACGTTCACATCGCTTATTTGAACTTTCGTTTATTTCAGCTCTTTATTATGGGGCTAATATTAATTATTTAAAAATAGTATTTAAAATTTGCAGATCATATGGAGTTATTCCAAAGTTGCCGGATACAATCTCGTTTCCATATCTCTTCCATACAATACCAAAATCTGTTCCGATTGAATCTTTAGTCCATTTCGCCTCTATAAATTGCATTACAGGTCCCTTATGAATGTCACAAAGGTTTGAAGTAACAATTAAACCTTTCTCATTATAATGCTTCATTTCTTCGAATATTTGCTCAGTAGCATTATAGGCGATTTCATGATTCTCAAATTCTCCTCCAAGCGGAATCTGACTGGCTCCAACTATAAGTCTTGGAGTAAGCCCGTAGAAGTATCGTGCAAATTTCCCTTCGCGATAAGCTATTAGAATTTTAATCCAATGGTCCACTTCTTGTCATCGTTTAATTAGATTTAACAATTATTCGTCTATCCTTTCCTGACACATTACCAACTATCCAATAATTTCTATCACTTGAAACTGTTCTAACAATTTCAGAACTAGTCATGCACGCAAATTGTTCAACCGTTTTTACTATTTTTTCTTTCACCATCGTTTATTTAAATTTTAAAGCTGCTGTTGTTAAAAGCGAACTGTATCTAGCAAGCACATTTACACGAAAAGCAATACGCCTATTCAATTGCTGCGACAATAAATGTTTTTCACTACCCCAATGTTCAGATTCTTTCATGAACGCAGCATGAGCTTCATCATGAAGTTTCATGATTCTATCGGAATACCTATTTGTCCAATAGACCTTTTTCATTAGTTCTGGACTAGGGTTAAATTGTGATAGTGTTTGCATCGTTTATTTAGAATTTGAATTTACTTCATCATATAGATTCTCTGCTCTTTCCGATATTTTGCATAGTACACGATCTGCAGATTTGATGCACGAATGAAATTTTTTCTTGCTGACCCCTTTGTTCATCCCTTCATAAGGGGCACTATAAAAACGATGCATCATGGTATTTCTTAAAGTATTAAAGCCGACAAGAACATCATACTCGTTCTTGGTAATCAGACTGACTACAAATAATACGTGAGCTATCATAATAAAAGAAAGTCTGTCATTTGCATCATACGTTTCGGCAAACCAGTTCTTTGGAATTGATTCTTTACATTTATTAAGAGAATACATATGAAACAAGGACTTCATTTCTCCTTCTATATGTCCATGCAAAACTACAATAGCTTCAAAATAATAACCATCTTTATAAGCCTGGTATGAGTGGTCCGAAGGAATGCCTTTGAAGGTGATGATATCAGAATTCAGTTTTTTGGTCATGGATTAATCATATTTTTCTGATTTATGCCGTAATATTTATAAATAAATTGAACCGATATATACCTAAACCCACATTTTTTTAGCAATTTCGGCCTCTTCTTTCCCAATTGCGTCCGCATAAATGGCCGTAGTGGAAATATCCGCGTGGCCCATCCACTTCATTATCATATTGAGCTGCACGCCCTTTACTACCGCATTGACCCCGAAGGCATGTCTAAGTCCTTTAGGCGACCTATGCTTGCCTTCGGGGATTCCCGCATCAATCATCAGTTCCTTAATAAGCCTGAACGCATATTGCCGGCTCCAGGTCCATATTCTCGATTCCGCTTTTTTCTTGACCTTCTGCCGTTCGACGATTTTATTGGCCACTGTTAGGGTATCGATATAATTCACCGGTACAGGCACGGTACGGTATAGATCTCCCCTTCTCTTCTTAAGACTGTTGAAAGTAATCTGACAGCTGTCCCTATTAACTCCCTTTGGCGTTAAGCTCAGCCCCTCGGAAATCCTGCAGCCGGTATAGACCAAGGTCTCGGCAAAAGTCCGTAGGTTGGAGTCCCTTTCCCTCGCTTTCTTAAGGAAAAGCGCGACCTCCTCCTGTGTGCAGTAGAGCCTGTTCCCCTCCCTGTCAAAAATCCTCATTTCGGCCATATGGGACGAATTTAAAGGATTTTGTCAACCAAATGAATTTAAGACGGGATTATTTTGAAGGAATTATCAACAATGGGGCCATTTATCGGGCAAATCGACAACGATCGAGGAGGGCGTGGTTTACACTATTGCCAATAGTGTAAATCGCTCATTAAAAAGTAATGGAACCCAGTTTCTGAGCTTTGGGATTTGAAGATTAAATCTACCTTTAGGATAAGGCGCTTGATAACGGAAGAAACCCATAAAATCTTATACTTACCACATCACAGTATGTTATATATGGCCACAGGTTTCCCAGTAGTCATCATCAGAGCTAAAGTAAACAGCAAAATATCCTCAAGTACAACTAAATTCGTTGGCCTCAATGTTTTCGATTTTTTCAGTTGGTCTTTTATGCCAGTAGGACGCCAGAATTGATCCCGTAACGTTCATTAAGGGTCCGAAAACTGCCGGGGCAAGGCCCATGGTGGCGATCTTCCCTAAGGAATTAGCGATGCCCGAGGCAAGTCCGCCGTTCTGCATGCCCACCTCGATGGCGATGGTGCGGGCATCCTGTTCTGGCATTTTGAATAGACGGGCGAACCAATATCCGAGGGTGTAGCCGAATATATTGTGTACAAGGACCAATAGCATCAAAATCCCCCCGATCTCCAGAAGACTGTCCCTGCCCGCGGCCGTGATAATGGTAATAATAATGCCAATGGCCAGCATGGACACTACCGGCATGGCCCTGTCGAGCCATTTCGTCTTAAAGAGACGGTTGAACAACAGTCCCGCCCCGATGGGGATAATGATCATCTTTGTAATGCTCCACATCATATCGAGCACATCGATCTGCACGAATTCCCCGGCCAACAACTTCATCAACAGGGGGGTCAGGAAGGGCGCCAATAACGTGGCAATGGAGGTTATGGTAATGGAGAGCGCCAAATTCGCATTGGCCAGATAGGCCATGACGTTCGAGGCGACCCCGCTGGGCGAACATCCGATCAATACGATGCCGGCCGCTATCTCGGGCGGAAAATTGCTCATCTTGGCCAACGCAAAACCGACCAGGGGCATGATCAGCAGCTGTGCGGCAACACCGATCACAACGCCCCTAGGGGTCTTGAAGACCGCGGCGAAATCCTTTAGGCCCATTTGGGTGCCCATACCGAACATGATGATCTGGATCAGCGGAATGATCAAAATGGTCAGCTTAAAATCCCCGATATAAGTGAAAAGTTGGGGATAGTACAAGGCCGCCGATACCCCGGCAAAGATCATCGTGGTAAATACCAGGCCGTTCAAGGATTTATATCCGCTAAAACCGAGGGCCAATACGGCAAAAAATACCAAGATAAATGGCCCGGCACTAGCAATATTTCCCGTAAGGATTATGCCAAATATAACGAGTAAAAGTAAGGCTGCGAGTCCTAGGCTCAGGGAATACAGGTTGATCTTCTTCATGGTCTGCTTTATCGGTTGTTGGGAAAGTTATTTGGAAGGTTGTTCTTCCAAAAGGAAGGAACTTCAGGCTTCACAATTTGTACGCCTGTCTTGCCAAAAGATGCAGTTTGTCGTTTTGCTTTTGAAAGACCAGTATAACCCCGATGTGTACGTCGGCCGATTTACCATTGTTCATACCTTTTGCCGAAAATACGTGCCTTGCTATGGCAGTTTCACCTGAAATATGGATGCTTTCATCAGAGGTATCGATGGATAGGAAATCAAAGGGGCCGTTTATTACGTCATCGATAAACTCCTCCCTGTCCTGGACCTTTCCGCTTGAATGTCCGTAGGTGAGGGATTCGGATGTCAAGACTTGCAGACTGTTTTTTTTCGCATCCACCAAAGCAGCGTTAAGGGCCACGACCGAATTTTCGACTTCGCTTTTTGTTAACGCGGGTGCTTCTTTTTCGCTTTCAGCAGTAAGCGGTACGGTATTTCTATTTTCATCCTTACACGCTAAAAATGAAAGGCAAGCTAACGTAAAAACAAAAGGAATAAATTTTGTCATGAGATGATATTTTATATTAATCTTGCCTGCTTTACAGGGGCAAAATACGCAAGACGGGCTGGATTTTCAAGAGAATCCACCGAATACCACTTCCGATTTAGTCGTATTCATGTGAAAAATCCATAGAAAATTACCCCCCACCTATCCAGTTTTGATAAAAATCTTATGGACGAGACCCGGACGGATCAATACGCCGTCATATTTCTCTTGGAAACAAAGTATAACCTAAGCATCGCCTTAAATAAATCGCCTGATTGGCCAAATATTTATTCTTCTTTTCAAAGCCTTCCGTTAATTTTCAATAAAGCTTACTGGTGTCTTTATCACTCCTCGTTTTCAGCAGCCTTTCTCCTTTCATCTCGCTCCTTCATATAGTTTTCCAATTCCTTTTTGGACATTGGTAAATTTGAATAACTGCTCAACCATGCTTTAAAATCTTTTTCAAAAACGGCTTCATCTACATCAAAGCGTTCATTAACATATTTGTATTTATTCGTATCCATGGCAAATCGATTGAATTCATCCTGAAGTGCTGTAAACTCGCCAGCTATTACCACTTTTTGTACCAGATGAGGGGGAATGAAGGCTACACCTGTGGGTTTAGCAAGAACAACATCACCGGGTAGAACGGAAACCCGACCTATTCGAATCGGCGCATTGACGCTCGCCGTCATCATCTGCTTAATTGCCGAAGGGTCCGAACCTCTTATCCAACCGTTAAACCCCTCGATTTTTGATAGGCCTTCAACATCACGCACCGAACCATTAAATATAATCCCTCTTTTCCCTGCTTTATAGATTGCGTTTCCAAGATTGTCTCCTATCAAGGTACCATCCGCCATTTTCCCATAACTATCCGCCACATAAACATCCCCGTCCAACAATTCCGTAATTGGCGCATAATTGGTAATCGGTGTATGAGTGCCTTCCTTTTTTGCCTGATTTTGAACATAGTTATTAAAATCTTCCCTTAAGGGCATGAACTGGGCGGTTAGCACTCTGCCGGTCATAACTTGATCTGGATGCAGAATCTGCCAGCCGTTTTGATGTGTACTTGCGAAATTTTCAAATTGATTCTCATATCCATTTCTGCGTAAAGTTCCCCAAACTTCCTCCATGGAGAGCGCTTTTAACCGCTCCAGGAGCTCGTCGGATACCTTGGGCCTTCCATCCGGTGTACGTTCACCTATCCATTCGGAAGTTAACGCCTTAACGTTTTCTGGTTGCCAGACCACGTTTTGTGCGTGGGAATAAAAAATTACACAGCTTAATGCAAAAAGTGATAAAACGGTTTTTTTCATGATGCTCTTATTAAATTATTAACTTAAATTACTTTACTATCACTCGATTTTTAGGGGACTCTTACTTTAATCAATATTTTCTTTATTGTATCGTATCCCTCAACGTGAATGGCAGGTCGATGAATGTCCTGCGGAGTGAAAATAAAAAAGGTCCCAGGCGTTGAAACAAAATATTTCCCGTTTTCAACGGAATAATTCTCTACGTCCTTTTCGGAATCGTACGCCATTGTTGACGTGAATTTGGAATCGGTTGCGGAGGCAACTCCCATTTTTGCTTTTCCTTTTATTACATACTGAAGATCATTAAAGTTTTTATGGGTCTCCCATTTGATTTCTTCTTTTTCTTTGGTAGGTGTCTCGGAAACGAAGGCGGTGACATTGCCCTCGTCGATCACATATTTTCCAGGTTCCATATTGTCCAAATCATGTGACCTCAAGAATTCAAAAGCTTTATTCCACCAGTCCGGATTCCTGCAATACTGACTGGCCAGTTCACCTTGATCAATGGACATGTGGGGAACGAGTTGTAGTCCGTTTAACCATGCACCTGTTTCGTACCAATTGGCGATACTGGCCTCATTACATGGGGTTTCCATATTTTGAGAAAATGAACTGTAGCCAAACACCAGAAGGATTATCTGTATTAAGGCGAATTTCAAAATCAATTGTTTTTTCATGCCTTTATTTTTATATTTCAATTAGCAAATTAATAACCGGGGTTCTGTTCGAACTCGTCACGGTTTGTAAGTCTATCTATCATATTGCTAGGAATCGGTCGCAACAAATGCTTTTCTTCAATATTGTCGCGTCCTAGGGTATTGTACAACTTTACCCTTTCTAGAAGTTTTCCTGTTCGTTTCAAATCGGACCAGCGAAATCTTTCGCCTCCCAGTTCCAAAGCTCTTTCCTCAAGAACAAAATCAAGGTCTAATTGATCGTCGGTAATGACCATGTTATCTTCTTGGCCGGGCCAAGCAGCCCTTTTCCGTACCGTATTGATATAGTCAACCCCTTCCGCAATATTGCCATCTTTCATAAGTGCTTCGGCAGCAATCAGATACATTTCGGCCAACCGGATTTCTATAACATTCTTTGTGCCCACCCCACTATTTATCGAGGAACGCAGAGGATCTTTATATTTTCGCATTTGCGGAAAGAGTTCGCGGGAACCTATGGGATTTTCGCCGTCATATAAATCATTGATATCGAAAACGCCATATCTTAGTTCTCGTTCGGCCTCATCCTCTGCAGGGATATCCCATGGTACATAAACAAAGGCGGTGTCGCCAATTTGCATGTTGGGCAATAGAGTCGCTTCATTGTTTGCTATCCAAGCGGTTTTCCATGATTTGGCGAACCGTGAATCAATATCCCTGTTAGAGGCTAACAAATCAAAATAATAACGGGTCGCCACAAAGCGAGGCCAAGGCCGGTCGTTCTCCAATGCCCTGGTCATTCCCGGCTGCAAATCATAACGTGGTGTAAAATATAAGAAGTATGCGTTGCCATCTCCGTTCAAACGCTCGTCTTGGGAGAATTGAATAGACCAAATTACTTCCGAATTGACTCTATTATCCACATCCCACAATCTTGAAAAGTCTTCTAATAGAGCGAAATCATAATCATTAATAACCTTTTTGGCATACGCTGCTGCCTTATCGTTCTGTTCAAGTGTAAGATAGACCCTTGCCAACAATGCTTGTGCCGCGGGTTTTGTAACCCGACCGAAATCGGATTGGGTTGCGGGAAGATATTGTTCAGCGAACAAAAGGTCTTTCTCTATTTGGGCATAGACCTCTTCTACAGAGTTTCGGGTCGCCGTGGTTACTACTTCAGTAACCTCTTCCGTCACCAAAGGCAGATCGCCAAAATGTACGACCAAAATATGGTAGTACCACGCCCTTAGGAAATAGGATTCTGCAACTTTAGCGTTGACCTCATTTTCCGTCAATTCGTTAACCTCACTGGCTCTAGAAATGGCGGTGTTGCAAGCAGCTATACCCTGATAAAAAGGAGCCCACAAATTCCAAAGTACTGGATTTGCTGGTTGGATACCCGTATTATAAGCATTGAATTCAATGAAAGTACCATCCGAACCATTGGTCCAAAGATCGGTTCCGAAAAAAACCAACGGTGCATAGTTGTTTCCACCAGGGAATAAAGACCTTGTAAAAGTATAATTGGAATTCACCAAATCGTTAAATCCCTTTTCTGTTTTGAAATAGGAATCGACAGGAGGGGATACGATTTTTTCCTCGTCCAAATCGGTAGAACAGGCATTTAATAGAATAGAGCCCAGACTGATAGACAGTAAAATATATATTAATTTTCTCATTATTATTATTATTTTAAAATTGAAGATTAATTCCTAAAATAACCGTTCTTGTTGCAGGATACGGAGATATTTCCCGGGTACCGCCCCCATCTGGGACTGTTCCCGCTAAATCCCCTTTCATATTAAACTCCCTTAGTTCGGACTTGGTCCAATAGGCCAAATTTTCACCCGATAAATAGAGCCTTAAATTTGTAAGTGGTAACCTGTCCAATACCGAGGCGGGGAAACGATATCCCAACGAAACCTGTCGGAGACTGATTAAACTGGCATCCCTATAGGTAAGTGTGGTACCATACAGACCACCATCCTCGTATAACTGGTTTGGTCGGGGGTAATTATTCGTTGGATTGGACGGCGTCCAATAATCGAACACCAACTTGTTGTACCGTTTTTTCGAGAAGGGTTCGAATGCGCCGATGGATGCCATACCTCCCCAGCGTATAAAGGTCTGAATGGATAAATCGAAATTTTTATATTTGAAACTATTGGTGAGATTGCTTACAAAATCAGGTTGGGGACTACCCAATACCATCCTATCTTCGTCCGTTATGGCTCCATCATTGTCCACATCCAACACTTTGATCTGGCCTGGTTCCTCGCCATAGCTAGCGGCCTCAGCTCTTTCATTTTCTTGCCAGATCCCTATTTTTTTATAGTCGTAAAAAACCTCTATCGGTTCACCTATAAACCATCTGTTTCCTATATCATCCACCTTTCCATTGTACAATTCCGCAATTTCGGTTCGATTGCGGAAAAAGGTAAAATCGGTTTTCCAATTAAAATTGGCCCCAATGACATTGACGGAACTCAAAGCCAACTCGAAACCGTTATTTTTGGTTTTCCCAACATTCTGAAGGACTTGGTCATACCCAGAGATTATCGGAAGCTTCCTAAACATTAGCAGGTCATAGGTGTCGGTCTTATAAATATCCATACTTCCGGAAAGTCTCCCCTTGAACAATCGGAAATCAAGACCCAAATTATAGACCGACGTGGTTTCCCATTTTAAGTCCCGGTTTTGCAGTTCGTTTGGATAATACCCAAATCCAGGAGCCTCGTTCCATGAATATGCACTTCTTGCAACGCCCCCCTGTGTTTGATAGGGGCCTATTCCCTGGTTTCCGGTAGCCCCATAACTAAGTCTGATTTTTAGATCATTCAACCAATTTTCGGTACTTTTCATGAAGTTCTCTCCAGAAAGCCGATAGGCAAAGGCCGCTGAGGGAAAATAGCCCCATTTATGATCGGGCGAAAATTGTGATGCCCCGTCCGCCCGCATCGATAATGTCAGCAAATATTTACTGTCATAGCCATAAAACAAACGACCGGCATAGGACAGTAGGTTGGTCTCCACCAAATCCGAACTTACAGAATTAACCAAGGTAGCGCTTCCCAAATTATGGTACCGTGATTCTTCATACGGCAGATCGCTGACGCCAGCTCCAGTCGTTTCGATCCTTGTTGATTGTGATCCCTGTATGGCGGTTACCGTCAGTTGATGTTTCTCATTGAATGTTTTGTTGTAGGTTAGGATGCTTTCGTACAATAGGAGATTGTCAACCGAATTCGCAACTTCCGCGGTCGGGGTACCTAGGTTTCTTTCCAGGGAGAAAAACCCTGCGGATTCTTTTATGGTCCTTAGTTTAAAATTCGTTCCCAGATTAATTCGGTAGGTCAATTCTGGTAAAATCTTTGCTTCCCCGAACACGTTCAAAACCGCTCCCCAGCTTTTATTGTCCCAACGGTATGAATCATATAAATAGTCTGCAAAGGGATTTAGAACTAGACCGTCGGCAGTTGCCGTGAACCTTGGGGAACCATCATCTTCGTATAGTTTTCCAAGAGGACTGGATTGGAAAGCTTGGAATAATGCGCCACTCGACTTTCTCTGATTGAGAGTATTGTTTAGAAGAATGGAGGTCCCTGCAGTAAATATAGGGGAAAAGGTAAAATCCAAATTGGTTCGAAGACTGTAACGGGCAAAAGATTCCCCAGGGATTATACCCTCATTATTAAAGTAACTTCCGCTTACGTTGTATTTTACATTTTCTGACCCTCCCGTTACGGTCAGCTGATGTTTTTTTTGCGTACCCGAACGGTAAAGCAAATCTTGGTAATTTAATCCTTTGCCGCCTTTTTTGATCGCCTGTATCTCTATCTCATCGAATATTATTTCATCCGCCTCTGCATTCGTCCCGCCCTCGGGGTACCCGTCTATAGCCCGATAGGCTTCCCTGCCGATTTCAGCATACTGTTGGGCGTCCGCGTAAGGAATTGTTCCGTATGCTATCATTGGGCCCGTGTAACTCTCAAGGGTAAATCTGGGCGCGCCGGTAACTCCCCTTTTTGTGGTAATGATGATGACCCCGTTCGCACCCCTAGCACCATATATGGCCGTGGAAGAAGCATCTTTCAAAACATCTACACTTTCTATATCATAGGGACTTATATCATTTAGGCTACCATAATAGGGCGAGCCGTCCAAAATTATTAACGGGTCATTGGAAGCTGTAAATGATCGCTGCCCGCGCAGTTGCAATTGATTGGTGGATCCTGGACCACCTCCTGATGAAACGATGTCCAGACCTGGTATACGCCCGACCAGACCATCATTGATGTTCGTCATGGGTATGTCCGCTATATCTTCACTAGACACCGATGCTACTGAACCGGTAATATCCTTTCGTTTTTGGGTTCCGTATCCCACCACAACCACTTCGTCCAGCCCTTGGGCACTTTCCTCAAGGGAAACGTTGACTGTACTTTGTCCGTTAACGTCCACTTCCTTTGTCGAAAACCCGATATAGGATACCACCAAGATGGCGTTTTCGTCTGCGATATTTAATGAAAAATTACCGTCAAAGTCGGCGGTTACACCGTTTGATGTCCCTTTTTCGACTATGTTCGCGCCTGGAAGGGGCACGCCATCTGTATCCGTAACTGTGCCGTTCACGGACTGCTGGAAAGGGGTTTTTATAATATTCGCGCCGTTATCATCGATGCTTGGCCCCTTTTTGTTGATGATAATCTGTCTGTTGATAATTTCGTACCCTAGGCCGAGGGGCCCCAGCACATCGGTCAATATCTTTTCCAGCGTAGCGCTGCTGGCCCGTACCGTAACTCTTTTAGTATCCGCAATGACCTCGTCCCTATAGATGATCACATAATCGCTCTTCTCCTGCACTTCCTTGAAAAAAGTTGTGATGGGAACGTCTTTCAGGTCGATATCAATATTTTGCGCATTTGAGGTATGGGCGTAAACGCTAGTCAAGCCTATACATAAAAGTAACGTGGATACTCGCATGCCGATTAGAAAAATGTTGTTCGTTCGACCTAAAAATAGGGATAGAAGGGAGTTAACCTTTTTATTCATAATTTTGTTTTTTAATGTTACGTGAGCGTAATGTTGAAACCGCCGGAGGATGTTGGAGCATCTTCCGGTTTTTTTTGTTACTCATTCGTTCCTCATCGGCGTTCGATATTAGGGTTGGTGATAATGATTCTATTGTCTTTCTTTTCGAATTCGAATTTTGAAGTCCTTTTCATGATCTCCATTACTGTATCCAAGTCGGTATTGATATCCAAATTTCCGGAAAACGTCTGCCGGGCCAATGCACCGTCCGCAATAGAGATATCGATTCCATAGTGTCGGGATATTCTCTTCATGATAGATTGCAGGTCGTTGTTCTGAAAGATCAATTCTCCGTTCCTCCAGGAGAAATAGGGAGTGAGATCGGTTTTTCTAGTATTTATTTTCTGCTTCTTTTTATTGTAGGATGCCAAGGTGCCGGGAATTATTTTTATGGATTTCTTAGTGTTCAGGAATCGATTTTGACCGGTATAGGTAATCTCAACGCTCCCGCTCTGCAATGCCGTGCTTACGTAATCGTCATCAGCATAGCTACTCACATTGAAAATGGTCCCCAGGACTTTTATATCGTTATCGTCTGTCAGTACGTGAAAAGGGCTCTTGGCATCATGGGCAACGTCGAAGATCGCCTCCCCTTGCAGAACCACTTCTCTTATGCCTTTGGCAAAAATGGTGGGATACGTAAGTCTCGAACCCGAATTGATCCAGACCTTGCTCCCGTCCGAAAGGGTGAGCTGGGATTTTTTACCCAAGGGGACCACTATGGTATTGAAACCTGTTCTGTCCGTTTGGTATGAGGTGAGAGTTAAACTTCGTCCATTGTTGATGTTGACCGTTTTACCTGTGTTGGAGTATACCAGTTCCGGTTTTTCCTCGGCAATATTGACCACCTCCTGATTATTAAGTATCAACCGAACGTCGCTGCCGGAAGGAAACAACTTCGTTGATGAAGCCGTTTTTTGGATTGACATTGATGGGGAGCCCGCCACGTCAAAGTAGACGTAGGTAAATATTCCCATGACCAAAATTGCGGCTATGGATGAAATATAGCATATCCTTTTGATCCGCATACGGCTATCGTACCTATCAATGGAGGTAAGGATTCTATCGTTCAACCGCTGTTTTCGGTCTTGGTCAAAATTATCGCTCAAAATGTCTTTCTAAGGTTTGTAAAAAGTATCGACGGAGAGGATGATTTCAATCAAAAACTACATTTCAACAAACCGTTGTATTATATAGTATGGCGAAACAGGATTTTATAGACAAAAAAATTGAATTATTTTACATTTTTGTGAGGTGCAGTCGAAAAAACAAGGTAATCAGGGCCAATTTCCCCTCATGCTTTTTAAGGACCGATAGATCAAGGTGCGCGCTGTGTCTATCGATATGTCCAGGCTTAGGGCCATTTCTTCATAGGTTTTGTTCTCATAGAACCGCATTGTCACCCCTTTTCTTTGTTTTGGGCTCAACCGATGTATCGCTTTTGTAAGGAGTAGGCCCAGTTCTTCTTTCTCCTCTTTATGAATTATTTCGGTTTCCCTGGAAACCTCTTGGTTTCGGTAGATTCTTCTGATATGGTCATCTTCGGGGGAAATTACAAGCGGCCTGCTTTTGGATAGTTCCGTTATTTTCCGCCTTAGTATCGTGAACAAGTAGTTTTTAACGTTGCGGGCAACGGGAAGTCTTTTTCTGCGCATATATAGTTCGACGAACAGGTCGTGGATGCAGTCTTCAATTAGGCAACTGTCCGATGAATATGACTTTCCGAACTCGTATAGAGCATCGGCGTACATTTCATATAGGTCACTAAGGGCTTTCTTGTTACCACTTTGGACGCCAGCCCATAACTCCGTTGCATTGGTGCAATTTGAACCCATAGAAAACACTTTTCAAAATAATTTTATCGCTTATTTAAAGTATAAGCAAATTTGAAACACTAGCATTAAGAGATTATTAACAAATATTATGAATATTTATGATATAAACAAAACCTACGTTCAAAATCATTAATGTTGTTTTTATTACCCCAATTTAGGCTTGAATTCTTGGGTTTGGAAATTTCAATGAAGCGAATGTGGCCGTTGCAGAAGTGCTCTGTGCGTAAGATATTGACCCGAGTAGGCTGTTTTTACGGAGCCTTCAGGGGGACCGGTCTTGATTGGATATACT
>NZ_FNAO01000004.1 GCF_900101815.1 Pricia antarctica | reverse complement strand
CCCATTTCCCGGGAGATGTCGCCAACGGTCCGACCCTGTTCGTTCTCCTTGAGGGCCTTGATGATCTGGCTTTCGCTAAACTTGCTTTTTTTCATGTGACAGTTAAAATTTAAAATTAATAAATTCGAATTTTAAACTGTCCTATTTTTAGGGAAGGCTACACGTTCAAAAAAATCAAACGGCACAAAAGATACCTTGTGCCATCCGGATATGTTCAAAAAAGTGTTCTTTAAGGCCGCTCAAAAATTCCATGCCCAAAGCGATATCGACTTCGATGTCGACAGTAAAAACAAAAACTTTCTGGGGCACTTTTGTAGGTATTGGAACCAAGACCCAGCTTTTGAGGTCATGGAGAATATTTCACTGCAAAAAGGGCTAATGGTCTTTGGTTCCTGTGGTACGGGAAAAACATCAAGTTTCCGGATCATCCAAAATCTGTCCAAACATTATCAGGTGCGTGAACTGTGGTTTCCAGCGATTTCGGGCCTATTCCAAGACCGTTTCCAGATCACATTCCGAAACGGTCGATACAATGATCGACTTTTTCGAAAAAGCAAAAATCATCCCTAAAAGCGAGGTGATGATCAGTTTTATCAAATTCCAAAATGACCTAATAGGGCGATATGATTATATAGATGAACTCTTACGTACCATGGAGAGGGAGCACATAAAACCGACACATGATATACTCAAAAGTCTGTTCGATGGAACGGCACTAAAAAAGAAGGAGCAGCAACCTATGATTGTGGGGAAGGCTTCTATCCAAATGACCAGGGAGGAATGGAACAGGGAGGAAGGAAAGGTTTCTTACGAAAGATACCATGACGTCATAAAGGCTAGTGGCGCTGACCGACGGACTTTTTCGAAAGTGCTGGATAGTATTGTCAAAGTAGAACCCACTTTTGGAAAGCCCTATTTTAAAGTGGAAATAGATGTAACTGAACTGGACGGAATTCGGCAGGAACTAAACAGGAACGAATGATCGGCCTTTCGACAAGCAAAAGCAGGAAGGCCCTATCCGGTTTTTGCTTTACGCTAATCTACCGGAATCGCTACAAAAACCGGACAGGATCCACGCGCAAAGTTTAAGGGTAAGATTTGGGGACGGCGTAATAGGTAATTTAGGGTTTCTGCAAAAGTTCAGATAAAAGTGAAATTTTATGCACCTTGCCAGATTGTGCCGTGTCCCAAAAAACGTTCTTTTTAAGGGACTTCACCTGTTTTCTAAAAAGTGGTTTTTATTAGCCGAATCTAGCTATAACCTTTAGGGCTGAATCCATGTATCAATCTTTCTTTGACATTTTTAACCCTGCCTTTTTTTGCTTCAAACCTTGTACTCAAAAAATTCCATCGATAAAATCACCGCCCTGATCTAGACAATTACCCCAAACGTCTATCGCTTGATCGTAAAATATAATAAAATTTCACCTTTGTAGTGTTACATCAATTCATTTAAAAGTTAAAATTATAGCTCATCCTTCCAGATTTTTTCAGTGTCAGTTTTCTTTTCCTCAAGGCGATGTCACTGTGAATTCCCAAAATATGGAGGTAGGTTTTATGGTTAAAGAAGTTTTGTAGCGAACTAAAATAATTAGGACTAAGAAAAACAAAAATTAACGAGACTGAAATAAAACAATAACTATGAAAATAAAATTAGCGATCCTACATTTCTTAATTTGTAGTGTTATTATTGCCCAGGATGAATCTACGTTTATGGGGAGTGAAGATAATATTGAATACAAAGCAAATTTTGATGGTAAAGATTTGTATGTAACACTACATGCAGAGTTCAAAGAGACCATGCAAGTTATGCTTCACCGTGGGTATACAATATATTTTGATGTAAAAGGGAAGAAAAAGAAAAATGTAAGCATACAATACCCTTTAAAAACAGAGCGTCCAGAAAAAGGTACTAGGCCTGAAAGAGGTGAGCGTAGCGGAAATGGCGAGCAAAATGGTCCGGATATCAATAAAATGCTAGAAAACCTTCCAAAAACGGCAAATTATACAAGTTACGATTCATCTCAAGATTTTAATTTGGATTTAAATAGTTTGGGAATTGAAATGAATTATAGTTATGAAGAAAGTACGGAAGTGGGTCCAATTTTAGAATTCCATTTAAAGATTCCTGCTTCAAAGATTATAAAGGAAAATGAAGATCTCTCAAAATTATCTATTGGAGTTGTTTCTACCAAGCAAGAACAAAAGGAAAACAAGCAACAAGCCAATATGGGTAGGAGTGGTAGACAAGGCGGTGGTCAAGGTGGACGTGCTAGAGGCGGTGGAGGTGGCCGTGGAGGTGCTGGAAACAGAGGAGGATCGACTCAAGCAAGGGAATTGGTACAGGAAGCAACTATAGATTTTTGGTTTGATTTAAATGATAAAAAGTAAGAGTGAAAGATTAAACACTACAATACTAAATTTTAGATTCTTTTATAATAACCGATTACATTCTTGTAATCGGTTATTTTATGCATTCTTTTTTGGATACATTGAGATATAAAAATCTTAAATAGCATGATGGTGCCCTACTTTTTATCCCCAAGAAAAACCAAAAAATCCCGTCGATAAAAAAAGACGTTCTGTATAGACAATTAGCCCAAACATCTATTACACTTTATTAAGGTAGCATTTAGTTTCACATTTGTAGTGTTAATGTAAAACACACAAAAATGAAATTATATCTCATCATAGCGAGCTTTTTAATTGTGCAATTTTCAAATGCACAAGAGGCTTATAATACTTCAACACCAAAAGTGTGGTCTTTAGACGAATGTATTGCCTACGCCATAGAAAACAACATAACTGTTAAAGATGCATTATTAAATACCAATATTGCAGAAGTAAATTATGACAGAGCAAAATCATCCAGACTGCCTAACTTATTTGGTAATGCTTCTCAAAATTTTTCTAACGGAAATTCAATAGACCCAATTACAAGTGATTTTGTGTCAGATCAAATCTATAGCTCTAATGTGGGCATAAATAGTTCGATGACCTTATTTCAAGGCAATCAAATTAATAATGATATAAAACAACGTGAATTACTTTTAGAACAGAGTTCCTTTATTGAAGAAATAGCCAAGAACAATATTGTTGTCAGCATTTTAGAAACCTATTTGCAAAGTTTATACAGTAAAGAAAGTATTAGCATAGCCGAAAACAATTTGGTGGCTTCAGAGAAAGAAGTGTTACGTGCCAAAGCACGTTTAGATGCCGGAGAAATTGCTCTAAATGATTACACCGAAGCGCAAAGTCAAGCAGCTACCAATAAGTACAATGTAATTGCTGCAAAAAACAATTACCAACAAAACATCATTGCACTAAAACAATTGCTGGAATTGCCTCCTACACAAGAGATGGAGGTTGAAACCATTGATGAAAATATGGATTTAATCAATTTGGAACTTGACAAAATGCTTATTTATAATAATGCATTAGGCTATCTCCCAGAGATGAAAGTGAGTTCTTTAAATATCGCTGTCAATGAAAAAGAACTGGACATCGCGAAAGGCGCATATTTACCAACCTTATCTCTAATTGGAAGTATGGGAACTGGCTACACAAGTATTAATGACAATACATTTTCAGACCAGTTCAATGTCAATTTCAATCAAAAAATAGGACTGTCGTTAAACGTTCCAATCTTTAATAGAAACCAGACCAAAGCGGCTGTAAGCACAGCAACTTTAAATATTGAAAAAGCTGAAATTCAGAAGCAAAATTCAGAAAAAGAAATCTATAGAAAAGTTGAGACTGCCTACCAAAATGCACTCTCAACACAAGAGCAAGTTATTGCTGCAGAAGCTTCTAAAGCTGCAGCCGAACAATCGTTTAATCTGGCACAAAAGAAATATGAATTAGGAGCTTTGAGTACTACAGATTTAGTGATTAGTCAAAACACATATACAAATGCTCAACAAAATTATTTACAAGCCAAATACTTAAATATTTTATATCATCAACTATTACAATTTTATCAAGGAAACGATATTAAACTTTAATAACTACAGTCATGAAAAACAAGACAAAAATCATAATAGGAAGTATAGTTTTAATCGCTATTGCTATTGCTGCATTCATTTTTATAAAAGGCGACGATACCATAGTTATTGAAGCTAAAACCGTTGCAGCCAAAACAGCGAATGTTACCACAATGGTAACAGCAACAGGAACCATTGAACCAACAAACCAAGTAGATGTTGGTACACAAGTTTCTGGTGTTGTAGAGAAAATATTTGTGGATTATAACAGTGTAGTTAAAGAAGGGCAATTAATTGCCGAATTAGATAAAACCAATCTGTTAGCTGCATTATCGCAGGCGCAAGCCGTTTATGATAATGCTGTAAATCAAAAAAACTACACAAAAACCATTTACGACCGTCAAAAAACCTTATACGACAGTCAGGTTATAAGTAGATCTGATTTTGATGATGCGAACTTCAATTACGAAACAGCAAAAAGCACAGTTACTCAACGTTTGTCTGATTTACAAAAAGCGAGAACCAATTTAAGTTATGCCGATATTCATTCACCAATTGATGGTGTGGTATTATCGAGAGCCATTGACGAAGGTCAAACTGTAGCCGCAAGTTTAAGTACACCAACCTTGTTTACAATTGCTCAAGACTTAAAAGAAATGCAGGTAGAAGCTGATGTTGATGAAGCAGACATAGGGCAGGTTAAAGAAGGACAACGAGTTAGTTTTACAGTTGACGCTTATTTAGGGGAAGACTTTGACGGTGTTGTTACCCAAGTACGTTTAAACCCAACCGTAATTTCAAATGTGGTAACCTTTACAGTAGTTATTAAAGCAGATAACCCAGATTTAAAATTAAAGCCAGGCTTAACCGCAACCATTTCAATTTACACCTTGGAATTAAAAGATGTGTTAACTGCCGAAGCCAAAGCCATTAATTTTAAACCAACACGACCAGAGTTAACAGCTTATAATGAACAACAAAAAATTACTGTTGAAGCACCAAGTGAAAGACCGGCAGAAAGAAGTACCGGTAGCGTTGTTTGGGTTTATAGTAGTACAGGAGAAATAAAATCTCAAAAAGTCACTTTGGGAGCAAGTGATGGTGTTAACGTTCAAATTTTAGAAGGAATTTCTGATGGTGATAAATTAGTGTACAGTTTAGAAGACGTTAGTAATTCAGAAGCAAAAACTGCTGATAAAAGCGAAAGTCCATTTATGCCACAAACAACAAGAGGTGGAGGAAAAAGATAATAAGATGAGCAAAGAAATCATTAAAATAGAAGATATAACGCGTGACTTTACCATGGGAGCGGAAAGAGTTCGTGCTTTACGAGGTATCTCATTTACTATAAACGAAGGCGAATTTGTTACCATCATGGGATCTAGTGGTTCGGGGAAAAGCACCTTATTAAATATTTTAGGCTGTTTAGATCAACCAACTTCTGGGTTATATGAAATAGATGGTATAAAAGTGAAAAACTTAAGCCGAAATGAATTAGCCACGATAAGAAACGAAAAAATAGGCTTCATTTTCCAATCCTATAATTTATTGGCTAGGACATCTGCCCTTGAAAATGTAGAATTACCACTTATATATAACAGTAAAATATCTACAGAAGAACGAAGAGAACGTGCTATTAAAGCACTAAAAATGGTTGGCTTAGAAGACAGAATGGATCATACGCCGTCTCAACTTTCAGGTGGACAACAACAGCGTGTAGCCATAGCAAGATCGTTAGTAAATAACCCAGTAATGATATTAGCTGATGAAGCCACTGGAAATCTGGACACACGAACTGCCTACGAAATTATGTCCATTTTTCAAGACCTTAACGAACAAGGTATTACTATCGCTTTTGTAACGCACGAAGAAGATATTGCAACATTTAGTAGTAGAACCATTGTTTTAAAAGATGGAAATATCATTCAAGATTACAAAAATGAAAATGTACAATCGGCAGAAGAAGAGTTAGCAAAATTACCTAAAGAAAATCATTAATTATGAGACTATTAAATTTATTTAAAATCGCTTTTAAAGCCATTGTTCTTAATAAAATGAGGACGCTACTTACAATGTTGGGCATTATTATAGGTGTAGCATCGGTAATTGCAATGCTCGCTATTGGTGAAGGCTCTAAAGAAAGTATTCGCACTAACATTTCAAGTATGGGCTCTAATATTATTACTATTAGACCTGCTTCTGCTTCAAGTAGTGGTGTTCGCGCAAGTGCAGATGAGATGCAAACACTTACCCTTAAAGATTATGAAGCCGTTAAAGATCAAGCCACCTTTTTAAGTTATGCAACACCATTGGTTACTGGTAAAGGACAAGTTATAAATGGTTCTAACAACTGGCCATCAAGTATATATGGCGTAAATCCAGATTATCTCAAAATTAAAGTAGTTGATTTGCAAAGCGGCAGTATGTTTACAGATGCCGAAGTAAAAACGGCTTCTAAAGTGGCACTTATTGGGCAAACGGTCGTGGACAATGTGTTTCCTGATGGGCAAGATCCTATTGGACAGATGATTCGTTTTAATAATATTCCATTTAAAGTCATTGGTGTATTAGAAGTAAAAGGAGAAAACACCTTTGGTCAAGACCAAGATGATGTGGTTATTGCACCATATACAACCGTACAAAAACGTATTTTGGCTATTGATTATATCAATCAAATTATGGCTTCGGCAGTAAGTGAAGACGATGCGCCAAATGCTGTTACTGAAGTCTCAGAAATTATGAGAATTCAACATCAAATATCTAATCCAAATAAAGACGATTTTAGTGTACAGTCTATGGAAGAGCTTATTTCTACATTTAGTTCTACCAGCGAGATGTTAACCGTTTTATTAGTTGCAGTAGCCAGTATATCTCTGTTAATTGGTGGTATTGGTATTATGAATATTATGTATGTGTCTGTAAAAGAACGTACCAAAGAAATTGGATTAAGAATGGCTGTAGGAGGCAAAGGTTCAGATATTTTAATGCAATTTTTAATAGAAGCTATTTTAATTAGTGTATCTGGTGGTGCTTTAGGCGTCCTTTTAGGACTCACTTCTACGGTATTTATTGAGAAATTCTTAAATTGGCCAACAAGTGTAGCAATGTATTCTATTGTAATTTCCTTTGCTGTTTGTGCTGTAACTGGTATCTTTTTTGGGTGGTATCCTGCAAGAAAAGCATCAGCTTTAGATCCGATTACAGCATTGCGATATGAATAAATTTATGATGGAAAAAAATAAAAAAATAACAGTCTTTTCACATATCCTGGTTTGGTTTGCCTTATTCAGTATGCCATATGTGCTTTCTTATGGTCAAGAACAAGAAATTAGCAGGACTATGTCTCGTTTTTGGATACCGTTGTTTTTTTATGTTATCCTATTTTATATTAATTATGGTGTATTAATTGACAAATTTCTGTTTGAGAATAAAACAGTTAAGTACATCATTATAAATGTGATCATTATTTCATTTTTTCTGGTGCTAAAATCACAAATTGATACTTTTATTTTTACTGATGTAATAAGAAAACCGTCAAATATCGAAGGTGCTAGGCCACCTATTAAGATGATTATTTATGTACAAATGTTATCCTATATAGTACCGGTGCTTTTTTCAGTGACCATTAAAACCACAAAACGATGGACAAAAACAGAAGCCGAGCGTAAGGAAGCTACGAACTTCAAGTTGCAATCAGAACTTCAACATTTGCATTATCAATTACAACCACATTTCTTTTTTAACTCCTTAAATAACATCTATGCTTTGGTTGATATTTCGCCAGACGAGGCCAAATCTTCCATTCATAGTTTAAGCAAATTAATGAGATATATGCTTTATGAAACCAATATGGATATATTGCCACTTTCAAAAGAAATCGATTTTATAAAAAAATATATCGACCTAATGAAATTAAGGGTATCGGACAAAACCAAAGTCAGTTATAATTTTCCAACGGAAGAAACAGGCATTCACATAGCACCCTTATTATTTATTTCATTAATTGAAAACGCTTTTAAACACGGTGTTTCCGCAAGTAAAGAAAGTCATATTAACATTTCAATGACCAATGAAAATAAAACAGTTCTTTTTACCATTGAAAACGATAATTTCCCTAAAAAAACAGACGATAAAAGTGGTTCAGGAATCGGACTGCAAAATTTAACGAAACGCTTGGAATTACTATACCCAAATAAACATAGTTTTAATACGAGTGTAAAGGATAATCGTTTTTTAGTACAATTAGAAGTAGAAACGGAATAAATTATGAGCAGCTTAAAAATCACTTGTGTTATTGTAGATGATGAGCCCATGGCGCTTAATCTGGTGGAGAGTTATGTTCAGAAAACACCGTTTTTAGTACTTAAAAAAAAGTGTGCTAGTGCCTTAGAAGCGATGGAGTTCATAAAAGCCGAACCTGTAGATCTGTTGTTTTTGGACATCCAGATGCCAGATCTTACCGGTATTGAATTTTCAAAAATGTTGCCCAAGGAAACGCGGGTTGTTTTTACGACGGCGTTCGATCAATATGCCTTGGAAGGTTTTAAAGTGGAAGCCCTGGACTATCTTTTAAAGCCTTTTGACTACGCCGAATTTTTGGTTGCGGCCAATAAAGCCAATACTTGGCTTGAACTGGTAAGAGGGAAAGAACAAACCAGGGTATCCGAGGAAAAGGAGTTTCTTTTTGTAAAATCCGAATACAAACAACTACGTATTAAACTGGCGGATGTTCTGTATTTTGAAGGCCTAAAGGATTATATAAAAATTTGGCTGAAAAACCGTTCCCGTCCCATATTGACCTTGATGAGCCTTAAAAGCCTACAGGAAGAACTTCCCAAAGACAGGTTTATGCGTGTACACCGATCGTTCATCGTCGCCCTGCAGGCCATCGACACCATTGAAAGAAGCCAGATCATTATCGGGGACAAGCGCATCACGGTCTCGGAAAACCATAAACAGGAATTTTTGGACTATATCTCCAACAACAGCTTGGACTAAAAAATGGTCTTTTGGGCTTTGTATCTATCGGCGGTCTTTGATCCGTCTTTTATTTCTTTTGCTATCGAAGCCCTAGGCGAAATAGAAATGTGGATTTATAACTTTCACCTATGGGTAATCTTATGTCATCTATTACAATTCTATTTCTTTGAATCGAACCGATATGGTTCACGTTCACGAGAAATGATTTATGGGCCCTTTCAAAGAGATTCGAAGGTAATCTATCGTGTAGCTCTTTAAAGCTCATGAGGGTAAGAATGGGCTTGTTGGTCGAAACCACGTGTATTTTTAGGTAATCTTTTAGGCCTTGGACGTATTTAATGTCGTCTATTCTAATTTTGATGTTTTCGTATTCCGCTTTTACGAAAATGAAATTGTCGCCGTTTTCGCTGCCCCCACTTGAGGGAAAGATGTTGGTATCCCGTACTTCTCCATTTTTAGTCAAAAGGCCTTGGACACGTGATACCGCTTTCACGAACCGGCCATAGGGAATGGGCTTTACCAAATAATCTACCGCATTGAGCTCGAAGCCGTCAACGGCATAATGTGAATAGGCGGTCGTAAAGATAAAGAACGGCCTGTTTTCCAGTGAATCGATAAAATCAATGCCGTTCATTTGTGGCATTTCAATATCTGAAAATATCAGGTCTATATTTTTCCTATTAATTATGGGTATCGAATCCAGAGGATTGTTAAAGGTACCTTCAAGTTCCAAAAAATCCAGTTTTTTACAGTAATCCTGTAAAACCTCTACGGCCAATGGCTCGTCGTCGATTATAATACACTTCATTTCAGTTCAGGTTTAGATGTAAGTTTACTTCGTAATGCACGCCGTTGTCTCCAATGGTTAGGTCATAGGCATCGGGGTACAGCAGATTCAACCTATTTCTGACATTTTCGATACCGATACCAGAACTACCTTCTCTGCTTTGATGGGCACCTATAATATTCTTGACATATAGGCAAATAGACCGATCCTTTATCGAAAGGTTTATTTCTATGTCCGTTTTGCCTTGAAAATCGGTACCATATTTAAATGCATTTTCTATAAAGACGATAAAGAGCATTGGGGCTACCATTTTGCCTTCTTCCTTTCCGCTGATCTTTAATTTCAGATTTGCATCTCTAGAAAGTCTTTGGCGCTGTAACTGAACATAGCTTTTCAGATAATTGATTTCTTTGGCCAGCGGCACCTTGTCCCTGTTCGCTTCATAGAGCATATACCTCATTAATTCCGAAATATTCATAATCGCCTCCGGTGTCTCGTCCGATTTCTTTACCGACAATGAATAAATGGTGTTCAGTGAATTGAACAAAAAGTGCGGGTTAAGCTGTGTCTTTAAGAACCGTAGTTCAGAATCTATCTTCTCTTTTTCCGTTGCTTTTCTTAGATCTTCATTCTTTCTCCATTCGCCGTACACCTTTATTACTGTACTGACCGTAAAAGGCACACAAAATAACATTATGAACATTAGCGGTAGCCTGAAAGAAATCCTATTTGAAGGTCTTCGAAAAGTTGTAGAAAGGTTGTCCGAGAATTGCGGCCTAAAATAAAAATCGAATACGAATAAAACGAGCAAAAGAAGTGTGAACGATAGGGCAACGTACATAATCGTTCTTTTCTTGAGCAATAACTTGGGTACTAAAACAAAGTAGTTCAGGTAAAAAAGGACAATCGCCAAACACAGGTTATAAGGAAAATTTGACGGTGCCCGCCTACCTTGAACAATTGTGGGATACAATAAAAAAGCAATAAAACCGGTCCATATCGCCATATGTGCTAAAATTTGACGAAGGTTTATTTTTCCCAAGACCATAGATTAAAAGCCGCTACCATTTAAGGTCTTGATATTTAATTCGTTCAGTTCCGTAATCCCAACCTCGGGACTTTTCCCGGTCGTTAGTTTGTATATGACCAGGTCGGCGATCAATCGGGCATCTTTGGGGTTCCCAAAGCGAATTTTTCCTTGAAGTCCCGGTATATGTTTCTGTCGGATGAGCAGCTTACCGTTCGCCGAGATTTGGTATCCGTAGCCCTCGTCGAGTTTGATGACTTCGGAAAAGAGCCGAGGCACACGTGGTTCCGATTTCGGGACAAATAGCGAAACGACCGAGAAAAATAGGACTGTAAACAGGGTCAAAACGATACCCCCTTTGATAAATTCCATAATTTATTGACTAAGTTGAAAAATGGACCTTATAACTTCTGTGTTAAAGAATTCTAGTCTTCCTCATCATATTCATCGAACGGTAGAAATTCATCCAGATCGTCCAAATAAAGGCTTCCGGAACGGCCTAGACCCAAAAAAGCCGATGAACCATTGGAAAAAGCGATGGCATCTTGTCTAGCGGTTCCCTCGAAACTTGTTTTAACTTCCCAAGAATCGGTGCCCGGATCATATTCCCAAACCGAGCTTAGGGTTCCGCTAGAAGTCCCGCAGGCAACATACCCATAACCGTTCAATGTAAAGGCCACGGCATTGCTCCGGGTTATGGTATAATCGTCATCTTCGTCCAAGTCCAGTTTTTTGCTCCAGGTTTCGGTAGTCGGGTCGAACGCCCAAAAGTCTTCTAAAAAAATACCGTTCGACACCCCTGTACCAAGATATACCTTGTCGCCAATGGTAAAAACAGCCGCATTTCTTCTTTTATCGCCACCGAACCCAACAAGTTCGGACCAACTGTCTGTCGAAGGATCGTATTTCCAGAAATCCTTTCTATCGTTATCACCGTCAAAACCAGTACCTAAGTATCCAAAACCGTTGATGCCGAACGCAACGGCACTATGTCTGGGAGATGGCAATGGTGCTATTTCCGTCCATGTATTCGATGTGGGGCTATAACTGTAAAAATCCGCCAATTCAGCATGGCCATCGTATCCCGATCCGATGTATCCTTTTCCGTCAACCTCAAAACCTACGGCCGCATTTCTTGCGGCCCCGGGAAAATTCGCTTTCTGTGACCAAAAATCGCCATCCATGTCATACGACCAAAATGAACTAAGGTAATCGTCACCGTCGTAACCGACGCCCATATAACCAATGTTATCAATGGTAAAACCAGAAACGCTGCTACGCGGGCTACCGTCAAAGACCGAGCGGTCTATCCAGTTACCCAGGTTTTCGTCGTCATCACCATCGTTCGAGCAGCTTGTAAATGTCAATAGTGCGAGACACGTTATGGACATCCGTTGAAATATAATTAGGTTCATATCGCTAGTTTTTGTTCGATTAGAGGTCAAAACTATGATAGACGCGTTCAGAATAAAACTGAAATAGATAAAACCGCCGATTTAAGATACCAACTAGCCGTTTTGATCTACAAAAAGGCAATATCGGTTTGGTAGTGATAATTTGGGGATTGGTCTTGTAACTTTTCCAGTTTGTCCATTACGGTTTTTAGGATCGAACTCCCACGCTACATTTGCCTTTAAACTTTTCGACCAATGATTAAAAAGCTCTTTCTGGCAGGGTTGGTTGCCCTATGCGCCTCATGTAGTACCGATGCCTTGAACGATTCCGATTTCGTGGCGGGAGACACCTTTACCGACAGTAATATTCGTGTAATGCTTATCGACACCCTAACGGTCGAGACCTCGACCATAAAGTTCGACAGTATCGAGACCTCGCAGACGACGAGAATGCTAGTAGGCAAATATACCGACCCCGTTTTCGGTACGGTCAAAAGCACGAGCTATATCCAGCTATTGCCCGAAACATACGGTATAAGTTCCGAGGCGGTTTACGACAGTCTAATATTCTTTTTAAAGTACGACAACTATTATTACAACGATACCCTTCAAAATAGTACCGTTCACCTGAGGCAACTTACAGGAAATTTAAAGCCTGAAGGCGATTCGTTCTACAACACCAGTGCTATAGCTTTCGAAGATGAGGATCTGGGTATTTTGACCTACGCCCCAAGACCGCTAGAAACCGACTCTTTAGTGATCAAAATGAACGATAGCCTGGGGTCGCAACTATTTCAAAGTCTACAGGAAAAACTGATTACCAACTCAGACGAATTCAAGGATTTTTTTAAAGGGATGGCCGTACTGCCCGACGAGAGCGACAACGGGGCCATTATCGGTTTTTCGGCGCCGGCAAGTGGCATGCGACTATATTTTACCACATCCGAGGAAAGTGAACAGGTGCAAACCTATATTGATTTTGCCGTCAACACCGTAGGTACACCCACTCCGTTCTTCAACCGAATTACGGCGGATGAACCTATCGATTACCTAAAAACGTTGACGCATCAAGAAATTGACCTGAATAGTGCCGATAGCGGCAATCAAAGTTTCATTCAATCGGGTATAGGTATTGCAACAAAAATTCAATTTCCCCATATTAAATCCGTGTACGATATCAATGGGGAAGGTACGCTGTTAGATGCGGTTCTGAAAATTAAGCCCACAATAGGTAATTACGGTGATGAACTTTTATTGAGAGATAGCTTATCGGTATTTCTGGTAGACCAGAACAACGACCTCACCGAACAACTGGTTTCCACAACCGGTACGGCACTTCAGGCCATACTGAACCGTGATAACCAAGAGTTCAATGACATTTATTATGAGATCCATCTGGGTAGTTATATCGAAAAATTATTGTTGACCGATAGGGAAACCGGCGAAGCACTTATGCTATTGCCCGACAATTACAACGCCACAGTTGACCGTTTTGTGCTCAATGGCAGCAACAACGACGATTACCCTATAACTCTGGAAATTACGTATGCGATCTATAACGAAGATGAATAAGGCTCTTTTTGCTTTTTTTTTAACGCTGGTCTTACCTCTAGCTCCTGGTTTTGCCCAATCTGAAGGATTGACCAGTTCCCCTTATAGTCTGTACGGGCTAGGTTCGGTCAACCAGACGGGTATCGGCAGAACCAACGGAATGGGGTATTCGGGTATCGGGTTGAAGACAGAAGATGAGATCGATAACCTGAACGCGGCCAATTTTGCGTTGATACCGCAAAACTCTTTTTTCTACAATGTAGGATTAAAAGGGCAATACAACAATTACAGCAACAAAGGCGACAGTGAAACGATGACCACCATCAACTTTTCGAACCTTGCCATGGCATTTCGAATTGCCGAGGGGCTGGGTGCAGGTATCGTAATGGTACCCTACAGTGATGTTGGGTATTCATTGGTCGGTATACAGAGCAATATTGAGGGCACAAACGAAACCTTTGAAAGTAACGTGACCGGTATCGGCGGATTGAGCGACCTCCGCGTGAATTTAGGTTATCGCATAATCGAAGGCCTCCGGGTCGGGGCAAGTGCCTCAATACTTTTCGGAAATATAGAGGAAGAAGAGGAATTTCAGATCAGCAATAGCAGTTTTAATTTATCCGAAAAAACAAATTATACGGGGCTGCGCTTCGGCCTCGGAATGCAATTCGACCTGACCGATAACATTACCCTAGGGAGTACCGTTCAATTTCCGACCGCTCTAAAAGGCAATTTAAAGCGGTCCGTGCTTAAAAATCTAGACGGATTGGACATTACCGTAGAAGATGAAGAAGCAGATTCTACGGCCGACTTTAACATGCCGTTTGAACTTGGTTTGGGTCTTAGTGCAAAAATTAGAAAATCATTGACCCTAAGTGCGGATTACAAAAAGAATTATTGGGACGATACCGGACAGACAGAGAACATTGGCAGCTACTCCGACCAAGATATCTATGCCATCGGAATAGAATTTGCCAAGGACCGGACGAGCTATAAATACGGTGATCGTATTCAATATCGAGCAGGGTTCAATTATGATACCGGCTACCTATCGGTTAACGGAACCAAAATAGACGGTTATGGCCTTACCGCAGGAGTAGGCTTCCCCATAGGCCAAGGGCAAAAATCAATGATCAATCTTTCTTACAGCTACGGATCAAAAGGCCAAATCCAGAATATACTCATCAAAGAGAACTTTCACCTACTCACATTGAACCTTAGTATGGAAGACCTCTGGTTCCAGAAACGAAAGATCGATTGACAAAATTTTTAAGAAGGAATTCTTATAAATATATGTTAAACCGTTTTCATCATATTAAACCAAAAAAGGAAATCAAGTCAAAGAGACAAAACCAAATTATAACTTAAATCGAATCCGATGAAAAAAATAGCAATTCTGATTATGGGTATACTGATGATCACCGCCTTTTCCCAAGGGGCTATCGCCCAGCGAAGTGTAAGAAAAAAGGTTGTCACGACCAAAAAAGTGGTACGGGTACCCAGAGCCAAAGTAATATACAAAAGACCCACGACCAAAGTCGTTTCGGTAAGGACCTTACCGAGCAATAGAACGGTAATCAACCACAAGGGGTTGTCATATACCTATGTCAATAACAAATTCTTTCGGTACTACGGCGGGCATTACTTACCTGTAGCCCCAGCAGTTGGGTTACGGATCGGCACCTTGCCAATCGGCTACAGTCGTATAGTGGTAGGAGCAAGAAATTATTTCTATTATGATGGTATCTATTATCGGGCCGCAGATGATGACTATGAAGTAGTACGCCCCGAAATAGGTGCCATCATATACGAATTGCCCGAAGATTACGAGAAAGTAGAGGTAGATGGTGCTATTCTTTATGAGTCCGACAACGTACTTTATGAAAAAATACATGTGGATGGTACCAGAGCCTATGAAGTTGTAGGAATCGTTGAATAATAAAAACAATACTAGAAAGAATGAAAAAAAAATATCTACGGCTGCTTTTGACCCTATGTTTTGTTCAAGCGGCCCAAGCCGAAACTATAGTTTTGGACACGGTAACGGGAGTTCATGAAAAACTCACTTACAAACTCTTTGATGAAGGAAAGGATATTTCCGTAACCCTTTTTACAACCGATATGGCGACTATTCAGCGATTGTTACGGCTGGGCACGACCTTTTATTTCGATATCAAGGGAAAAAAGAACAAAGAGGTATATGTCAGCTATCCTGTCAGGAGTGAAACTGCGGAAAGGGGAATAAAACCTGCTACTGGAGAAGGTAGGCCCGATTTGGACGGACTCTTGGCCGATTTGCCCCAAGAAGGGGAATATGGGCATAAAGGCGAAACCGAACTATTTCACCCCATGTTAAACAGTCTTGGCATTGAAATCGGGCTTGAAACCACAGAAACTGAAACCGAAGGCACCGAAAGCCAGGGACTGATTTACCGAATAAAAATTCCCAAAGACAAAATTGCGGTCGATGATGCTACCGACCTATCCCGTTTGAGCATTGGGGTGGTCAGTAGCGGACAGAAAGCAAGGGAGAAGGCTGATGGGGCCGCCGGTTCGGCACCATCGATAGGGATGGGCGGTAGAGGTCGCGGGGGCAGAGGTGGTGGTCGCGGTGGGAGCCGTGGTCAAGGCAGACAGGGAGGGCAAAGAGATTCCTCCAACAAAAAAGAACGTCCAACGACCGAAAATATAGATTTTTGGTTCGAGGCAAATTTAAAAGATGATCAATAATTAATTTAAATACAGATAACGATGAAAACTAAGATTTTTAACATTGGAATTTTTTCGGCCGCCCTATTATTGGGCGTGAATACTTACGCTCAAGAAAGAGGTGACCGGCAAGGCGGTTCACCCGAAAAAATGATAGAACGGCTCGATACCGACAAAGACGGAAAATTATCCAAAGAAGAGGTCGCCAAGGTCGAGAGGGGAAATCTGGCGGAAAACTTCGACACGGTCGATGCCGATTCCGACGGATTTATCACTTTTGAGGAATTCAAGGTATACCAAACCGATAGACGCAAAAAAAGGAAACAATAAAAATAAGAAGGACCGGCCGGGACATGCTTGGCACAATACCATAATCCCGGTCCCCTATCAAATAAAAGGATCACTACCCAAAACCCAAAGCTTTTCCACAACCTAATTGCTAGGATAATCTGAATTTTATTCTTGGCAGTACTACAATCAAACCAACTATGAGACAGCTTCTTTTTTTAGTTGCGGCCCAGTTGTTCGCCATAATCTCCTTTGCCCAGACCTCGTCGATCTCGGGAACGGTGGCCAATGCCTCCGATAGCATACCGCTGAGCGGGGCGAATATCGTGCTGACAAAAAACGATTCGAACAAAGGTCGTGGCGTTATCGCCGATTTTGACGGTAATTTCAGTTTCGACAATGTAACGGACGGGGCCTTTTTGTTGAAAATTTCTTACGTAGGATACCAGGACTTTACAAGGAAAATACGAGTTAACGGTCGGCCGATACAACTTGGAATCCTCCCCTTGCAGGAGGAGGTGGAAGAACTGAATGAGGCCGTAGTCACCGGCCAGGCCGTACGCGTCCTTCAAAAAGGGGACACTTTGCAATACAACGCAAACGCATATAAGACTCTGCCCGATGCGAGTGCCGAGGATCTCTTGGAGAAAATGCCCACCGTTGTCATAGAAAACGGCAAGGTACAGGCCGAGGGCGAGGACGTAAAACAGGTGCTTGTGGATGGGAAACGCTTTTTTGGAGACGACCCCACCGCTGCCATACGAAACTTGCCCGCCGAGGTGATCGACAAAATCGAAATATTCGACAAACAGAGCGACCAGGCCGAGTTTACGGGCTTCGATGACGGCGAGACTTCCAAGACCATCAACATCGTGACCAAGGCAGATAGGCGAAACGGGCAGTTCGGGAAAATATATGTCGGATATGGTTCGGAAGACAAGTACCAAGCAGGCGGCAACATTAATCTTTTCAGCGGAGATCAACGTATCTCGATCATCGGGATGGCCAATAACGTGAACCAGCAAAATTTCAGTACCGAAGACCTGTTGGGCGTGGTGGGAAGCTCCGGAGGTGGTCGCGGGGGTGGTCAAGGAGGCCGTGGTGGTGGCCAAGGCGGCCGTGATGGTGGCCAAGGCGGCGGACGGGGCGGCAACAGCTCCGGCGCCTCGGCCAACGATTTTTTGGTAGGTCAACAAGCGGGAATTACCGACTCCCAATCGGGCGGTATCAATTTTACCGATGAATGGGGCGACAAGGTGGATGTATCCGCCAGTTATTTTTTCAACCGTTCCGATAACGTTAGCGACCAACTGATGAGCCAACAATTTTTCGATGAAGGGGGCATCAACGAAATATACGATGAAAGTAGCAGTTCACAAAGCAACAATATCAACCACCGGTTCAACGGTCAGCTTGATTTTGAGATCGACAGCCTTAACTCCCTGACCTGGCGGCCTAAACTATCCTTCCAGACCAATGATGGATTACAGTCCATTTTTGGGCAGACCTTGCTCGGCGCTGACGTTTTGAACCAAACGGACAATGACTTTAATGCCGATCTTTCCGCCCTGAGCTTTAGCAACGATCTCATTTGGAAACACAAGTTCACCAAGCCGCGCCGGACCCTCTCCGTTCGTTTGAATACGGGGTTTTCGCCGAAAAAGGGCGAGAGTTATCTATTTTCGGAGAACAGCTTCGGGAACCAACCGGCCGATACACTTCTGATCGACCAATATGCGACCCTTGACCTGAACAGTTGGAACGCTTCGGCAAACCTTCAATATACCGAACCGCTGGGGGAAAAGAGCATGCTCATGTTGAACTACCGCACCAGCTATCAACAGGAGGAGAGTAATAAGGAGACCTTTGATTTTAACGAAGAAACGACCCAGTATGACCTTTTCGACCAGGGTCTTAGCAATGTATTTTCCAACGACTATTTTACCCAACAGGCCGGGGGCGGATACAATTACCGTTCGGGCGGCCTGACCTTGATGGCACGGGCAAACCTTCAGTGGGCAAACCTGCTCAATGAGCAGACCTCCCCGTTCGAAAACACCTATGAGAATACTTTTTGGAACGTGCTTCCCATGGCGATGCTGCGCTACACTATTTCCCGAAAGGAAAACCTAAGGCTGTCTTATCGTACCAATACTCAACTGCCCTCCATCGAACAATTGCAAAATGTGGTAGACAACAACAATCCCTTGCAATTGACCGTGGGCAACCCCGATCTCGTACAGTCGTACGGGCACAATCTTTTCGCACGTTATACAAAGTCGAATACGGAAAGGGCATCCGTATTCTTCGCCATGGTGGGCGGTAGCCTAACGAACGGTTACATTGCCAATAGCACCTATCTGTCGGGCTACGATCTTCCCGAACTGGAGGGTTTTGAAGCCCAGGAAGGAGCACAATTGACCCGGCCCATAAATTTGGATGGACAGTGGTCATTACGTTCATTTATGACCTATGGTTTTCCGGTCTCGGCCCTAAAATCGAACTTAAACATCGACCTAACCTCCAGTTTCGGCCGTACCCCTGGCCTTGTCAACGATGCCCTGAACTATTCGAACAATACCACGGTGGGCGCAGGGCTTACCCTGGGCAGCAGTTTTAGCGACCGGTTAGATTTTACCCTGTCCTCAAGGAGCAACTACAATACGGTAGGCAATTCTTTGGTGGCGACGGGCAACACCCAATATTTCAACCAGAATACACGATTGAAGTTCAATGCGATCATTGACAGCGGCTTCGTTTTCCGCACGGATCTGACGCACCAATGGTATACTGGGCTCGACGAGACATTTGACCAAAACTACCTGCTCTGGAACATGAGTATCGGTAAGAAAGTGTTCAAGAACGACCGGGGAGAAATCAGCCTTTCGGTTTTCGATTTATTGGACCAAAACAACAGCCTTACCCGAAATGCAACAGAAACCTATATCGAGGACATACAAACGAACGTGCTCCAACAATATTTTATGCTGGGCTTCAAGTATGACCTTAGACATTTTAGGGTAAACAAGAAGTAGATGACCGGCTTGTTGTGCTAGACAGTTACCATTAATGGAGGGTGATGTTTTATTTTGATGTTAGGGAATAATTAGATAAATAGACAAGAATTCTGATAGTCCTATAAAAAGGCCGTGGTCGTTGCAGAAGTACTCTTTACGTAAGATATCGACCCGAGTAGGTTGTTTTTACGGAGCCATTTGGAGAACCGGTCTCGGTCGGATGTGCCGGTAAAAAGTGGTCAGGTGGCCTTGGAGGGCATCCATAATGGCCTCGAAAATGCCAATGGAGGGCTTCTTCCCTCCTTTCTTAAGGTACTTCTTCAAGTTGAAGGCGACCGCGGCCATGAGCATGACCTTATGTGCACCGGCCTTGCCCAGCACGCCTATTTTCCGAAGGCCGTAGAACTGGGTCAGGCTGCCGAACACCGGTTCGACCGTACTTTGCCTGAGTTTTTTCATTTGCCCGCCCCTTCCATTATGCTGCCGGGCATAGGCCCTCAGGTACGGTTCGTCGTATATTGTTCTAGTGATACTTTTGCATTTTCTATTTGGCGCACAGCTGGATTTCATAGGGCAGGCCTTGCAGTCCCTTGGTGCCGCCCAATAGTTTTTGAGAACGGTACCGTCCTTGTTGGTGCTGAATCCCTTGAAGGGAAGGGGCCTGCCCATCGGGCAACTGTACTCGTCCTTTTCCCTGTTGTACGGGAAACCTTCTATCCAGGGTTTATATTTCCCGAAGACGGGTATCCACCCGGTGACCTTCCTTTGTTCCAGAAAATCGTAGTTGGACCCGTTGGAATATCCCGCGTCCGCCAGGATATCGGTCATTGTCAGCTCGTTCTTCCTTAAACGGTCCTGCACCTTTAGGCTGATATCCTTCAAGTACTGGCTGTCCCTACCGTCGGCAAAGTCGGCCTGGATATGCGAGATTACCCCTTCCGCGGTATCCACCGCCATACTACAGTGGTAGTTCAGTTTTCTGGCCTTGCCCGGCTTTACCGATATACGGGCATCCGGATCGTGGGGGCTATAGTGCGTCTTGTTGCTTAGCAGGCGTGCTTTTTTATGGGTCGCACCGGCCGGCCGTACCGGACTTTCCTGTAAATTCCGGTGGTGTTTCTCCACGCGCTTGAGCTCATGTTCGGGAGCGGAAATCTGTACCGGGGATATGGTCCCCCCGTGCTTTTTAGTAGTTTCCCGATTTTCTTCCGACACTTTCTTCAAGTGGCTCTCCATCGGGGCGGCCGGCATTTTCGGCACTACGCTTTCCATGGACGCGTTCGCCTTTATCGGGGCCGAATCCACTGCCTGGGTATGGCCGGCTACCATCCCGCTGTCGACGCACAGCGCGAATACCTTGTTGAACAAGGTCACAAAAAGGGATTCGGGGTAGAGTTGCCTCGTCCTGCTTATCGTCGAATGCCATGGCAGCTCCTCGTCCAGGTCATGGCCCAGAAAGTAGAGCACGTCCATTCGCATACCGCAGTGCTCCACCAGTTTTCGGTCGGAGGTGATGTTCTCGAGGTAACCCGTGATCAATAGCTTGAAAAAGACCACGGGGTCGATCGAGGGGTTGCCGGTCTTGCCGTAAAGTTCTTTCGTATCCCTGTAAAGGAAACTCAGGTCAAGGGTTTCGCGGAGCCTTCTGTAAAGATTTTCCTTTGGGATCCGGTCCGACATCTGGAAACCGGGGAAGAGTTTTTCGGTATAGTTCTTTTTGCCTTGCATACCCTCAATTTACGGATTTCCGCACATTTATAGAAGCGAAAATTGATGTTTATTGGAGTTCTGCAACGGCCACGTTCGTTTTTTGTGACTATATAAAAATTGACAATAAGAGGCAGATTGAGCTGGATTTTACGTGTCTTCGAGCTCAGTTCATTATAACCTTCAGTTTTTTATCCCAAATCTTACAACATAGTCAAGTCAAGATTCAGAAATTGCAACAACATTTCTCTATTTTTTATATAAATAATCCTCTTTTCGATTTCAATAATACCGTCATCCTTAAATTGTTTTAGGCTTCTTCCCAAACTTTCAGGTGAGGTGCCTATGAAATTTGATAAATCCTCACGGGTCAAATCAATACCGGCCGAATACCCATTAAATTGATTAAACTTGTTCTCTAAAAGTAAAAGAAAAATAGCCAAGCGTGTATTTTGGTCTTTTTGTGCAAGAACCGCAATGGTATTTGCAAGCACCCCAAACTCATGGCTAATATTTTTAACTACCGCTTGTTTTAATCTGGGAATATCATCTAGAAGTTTTAAAAAATTGGATTTGGAAATAAAATTCACTTCCAGGTCTTCCAATGCCTCACAAGAATCTTGGTATCTTTCTTCGCCCAATAAGGCATGATAGCCTAATACATCCTCTTTGGTATAGATATAGAAAATCTGTTCCTCACCACTGAAGCCACGTTTGAACTTCTTGGCTCTTCCACTCTTTAATTGGAAAACTCCTGTAGGAATACCTTCCTCGTAAAAGAGCATTCCCCCTTTTTTTATCGGCAATGTTTCCATCACCTTGTGGACAAATCTTGTTTCCGCTGAATTTAATTCCCCGAAAAGTCTGTTGCTCTGAAAATCAAATTGATCAAAAAAATTCTTCATAAATGAATAAAATTCAAATGTAATAAATAATATATTTATATGTAACAATTAGTATTTAAAATAATAACAAATGTTATATATTTACATCAAATTATTCTAACAATGATTTCATGTTTCACTTTTCGCACTTCCATTATATCGCAGCTTTAACAGGTTAACGATTTATCGTTAAATGAAAGTACAGGGGGCACTCGTAATAAAAATCTATAAAAATGATGTGCAGCCCCATTTGAATTCAAAAAGACGGACACTTGCAATACCATTTGTCCAACCTGTTTGTAGGTTCTTATTCAGACAATCAATGCAGTTGTAAAAAGTTAATGGAAAATCATCGAAAATATTAAATGAAATATCAAATGAATGAAAATAAAATAACTTTTGAAAATGGTAAATTATATGTTCCAAGCCATCCCGTAATCCCATTTATTGAGGGGGATGGTATAGGTCCCGATATATGGAGGGCAACCAAGCAAGTTATGGACGCGGCCATTGAAAAAGCCTATGGAGAAAGCAAAAAAATCGAATGGAAAGAAATCTATGCCGGTGAAAAGGCGTATGAAAAAACCGGAGAATGGTTACCGGAAGACACATTAAATAATATCAGAGAATATTTAGTAGCTATAAAAGGGCCATTGACTACGCCGATCGGAGGGGGTATGAGATCTTTAAACGTGGCATTGCGACAACAACTCGATTTATATGCCTGTGTTCGACCGGTACGATGGTACATAGGAGTACCATCCCCTGTCAAACATCCTGAAAAAGTGGATATGGTCATCTATAGGGAAAACACAGAAGATATTTATGCTGGAATCGAATGGATGAGCGGGACACCGGAACTTGAAAGGGTAAAAAACTTTTTGATCAATGAGATGGGGGTTACCGCCATCAGGTTTCCAGACACGGTTTCCATAGGAATAAAACCCGTTTCAAAAGAAGGTAGCGAGCGCTTGGTAAGAGCTGCTATCAAATTCGCTTTGGACACAGAAAAAAAATCGGTTACCATCGTGCATAAAGGCAATATCATGAAATTTACCGAAGGGAAGTTCAAGGAATGGGGCTATCAATTGGCCAAAGATGAATTCGGCGCCAAGGATTTCGAAGGAGGACCATGGCAAATAATCGAGAAGGATGGGCATAAGCTTATTATAAAGGATGTAATAGCCGATGCGTTCCTGCAACAGATTATTTTGAGACCATCCCAATATGATGTAATCGCAACCCTGAACCTCAATGGGGATTACATTTCCGATGCCCTGGCCGCTATCGTTGGTGGAATTGGTATTGCCCCGGGAGCCAATATAAATTATACCACTGGCGTATCCATATTTGAAGCCACGCACGGTACCGCGCCGAAATATAAAGATCAAGATAAAGTAAATCCTTCTTCGGAAATACTTTCAGGAGTAATGATGCTAGAATATCTTGGATGGCAAGAAGCTGCCGATTTGATAGTAAAAGCTATTGAGCGCACAATCACGAATAAAACAGTTACTTATGACTTTGCAAGGTTGATGGATGGGGCAACCTTGCTCAAATGTTCAGAATTTGGCCAGGCAGTTGTTAAAAATATGTCGCATCCCTCAATTTTGACTACTAGATAGTAGATCAAAAATTTGAATAGAATACGTCGTGGTCTGTGGCACTTCACTAACTAAATAACAAATGAATACAAAGAAACGAGGTTCAGCCGGATTACATGATGGGCACGCAATAAATCCTTGGCTTTTTCAAAAACGGAAAGCGGAGAATTAGGATTAAGATGAAAAAAGAATTTACACCTAAATTATTTTCCCTTTTAAAACAAGGAATATCCAAAGAAACCCTAACGAAAGACATTCTTTCAGGTTTAATAGTTGGAATAGTAGCCCTCCCATTGGCCATTGCTTTTGCCATCGCTTCAGGGGTTTCTCCTGAAAAAGGAATTGTAACGGCAATAATTGCAGGAATCATAATTTCAACTTTTGGAGGTAGCCGTGTACAGATTGGCGGGCCTACGGGCGCCTTTATTGTAATTGTTTATGGTATTGTCCAACAATACGGTACAGATGGCTTGACTATTGCTACTTTTATGGCAGGCTTCATTATCATAGGTCTTGGGCTTGCACGTCTCGGGAATTTATTAAAATATATACCATACTCTTTAATTGTTGGGTTTACAAGTGGCATTGCGCTTATCATTTTCTCATCTCAGATCAATGATTTTTTCGGACTACATATTGATAAAGTTCCCGCTGATTTTATAGATAAATGGAGCGTATATTTTAATAATTTCCAACATATTAATTTGTATGCCATTGGTATTGCAGGGGCCACTGTTATTATTACTCTCTACTTTCAGAAAATTATCAAAAATATTCCTGGGTCCATTGTTGCGATAGTATTAGCAACGATCTTAGTAAAAATTTTCAATATCCCCGTGGATACTATTGAAAGCAATTTTGGGGAAATTCCCAATCATTTAAGTTTACCTCATATTCCAAATATGAACTTTGATACCATTCAGGCTCTTATTCAACCAGCGTTTGCGATTGCTATTTTAGGTAGCATTGAATCACTACTTTCTGCCGTTGTCTCCGATTCGATGATTGGAGGAAAACATCGTTCCAATATGGAACTGATTGCACAGGGCGCGGCCAATATTGCTTCGTCCCTTTTTGGCGGTATCCCAGCTACAGGCGCCATTGCAAGAACGGCGACTAATGTAAAAAACGGGGGTCGGACACCTATCTCAGGTATCGTTCACTCGCTTGTTCTACTCGCTATTATGCTCTTGTTTGCTCCCTATGCTAAATTGATACCCCTTCCTTGTTTGTCCGGCATTCTGATAGTGGTTGCCTATCATATGAGTGAATGGAGGCAATTCAAATCTATTTTAAAAGGCAATAGGATGGATATTATTATTTTGCTCACCACTTTTTTTCTCACCGTCATATTTGATTTAGTAATCGCGATAGAAATTGGGATAGTGCTTTCAAGTTTTATGTTTATGAAAAGAATGAGTGAATCCGTTAATATTCAGGGCTTTTCATCCGAAAATGAAAATGACGAGTATCTTTTTGATGAAGAACTATTGGATATCCCTAATGATGTCATTCTATATGAGATAAATGGTCCCTTGTTTTTCGGGGCTGCCCGACAATTCCAGGAAACCATTATCAATGCACATTTGCAACCAAAAGTCATCATAATAAGAATGCGCTATGTTCCGTTCATTGATGCAACTGGTTATCAGAGCATTAAAGAAATAATTAAGACCTACAGATCAAGAAAGATTAAAGTGATAATTTCTGGTGTTAGACCAACTTTTAGAAAAGATTTTGAAAAGAATGAAATGTTCAAATTTTTGGAAAATGATTTTGTTGTAGATGATATTAATAAAGCAATAGAAAAAGCGAAGATGTATTTGTAAAATAGCTCGGGTCAAATAGGTATCCTACGCGCTACCGTTAATCACCCCGAAGGCGGAGAAGGTGTAATTTGAACTCTTTCTTAGCATGGAAGTTGGTCAATTACATTAGAAAATTGGAGCACAATTAGTTTAATAAATAAAACAATGAAAAAACTTGTTTCAGATTTTTTTGGAAAATTTGGCTTATCTATTAATGGTCGTCCTAACGACCTTTGGTTTGCGGTCCCAGGATAAGGCCACCATTGACAAGCAGGTCAAGAACCAAAAAACATTTGCCCTAGTGGGATATGCCACATTAAATTATGAATCCAGCAACGGCAACGGTGGGTTTATAAGCGCGACCTACAACCCAATATTCGTATACAAAGTGAACGATAAATTATCGTTCAACGCCGAACTCGAATTGGAAGTGGAAGATTCTTAGGACGGAGCACTCGCCCTCGAATTTGCAGAATTCAACTACCAGATAAATAATAATCTGGCTGTTTATGAGGGTAAATTCCTTTCGCCCCTTGGCGCCTACCAAAGCAGGTTACATCCGGCATGGATCAACAAATCGATCAACAATCCCATTGGAATCCAGAACGAACTCAACGGTGTCAAACGTTTACAGGGCGATAGTGAACTGGTTTTGGGTTAAGGGGCGGTTTAAATGTAGGTAGTGCGCGCTTAAATTATGATGTCTACCTTACCAATGGACCAAAAGTGAACGACGATGGGTCGGTAGATTTCGACAGTTCGGGTGGCGATAATAATAATGCCCCTGCCTTTGGTGGCAGGTTTGGTATTTTACCTTTCGCGAATTCCACCTTTGAAGTGGGACTTTCGGGCTATACCGGTAGAGCGGGCGATGTAAGTGCTTTTTCAAATGCCAAAGTGACCCTTTTTGTAATCGATTTAAGTTATATAAAGCAGACGACCTTCGGCATCTTTGACCTGAAAGGGCAATATAACAACCAAAAGGTAAGTGACGAGGTATATCCTGGAACGGTAATTACCTTGCAAGATTTCAATAACAATACTTCTGCCTCCTATTTACAGTTGGCATACCGATTCCCTGATTCGAATTTTGAACTGGCGAACAGAATCTCTAACCTTAACGTACCCAATGAAGTGGTCTGGGGTGCGGACCAAACACGGTACACCGTAACTTTGGATTACTGGCTCAATTGGAATGCTGTGGTAAAAGTGGGTTACGACTTTATCAACAACGATGACAATGTTCTTGGCGTTACTTTTGCAATGGGTCTTTAAAATAACATAAAAAATAAAACGATGAAAAAAAACAATCTCATATTTCGCCATACTTATCACCGGTATATTTATCATCTTAAATTTGGTGAATTGCAACACCCCTAAAAAAACCGTGACTTCTACCTACCAGCCGCAGACCGCTGTGATGGAAGTAGGCGGGGTTCAGTTATGGGCAAACAATTGCATTCGTTGCCACAATAGCCCGCCCCCTAATGCCTATAACGACAATGAATGGGATGCGATCGTCAACCACATGCAAAAAGTTGGTGGGCTTACTGTTTCGGATGCCGATAAAATTGCCGATTACTTGAAAGCCTCCAACTAAAGGTTCGTTTTAATGCCTAAGCGATCCATTTTATTATGCACATTACTTTTGAAATGTCTATTATATAGTGGGCCGGTTTGGTATATGGTCTTTAGGGGGAATATGATAGTTCAAATATTTATAATAAACACTAAACGAGGGAAAGCGATTGTTGTTGTTAGTAATTGAACTTTCACAAGCTTTGTCTACCCCGCCTACATATAGAATCGGAGATTTATCAGTTTTGTAAGTTCCTCGTTTTCAGATATCAATTTTTCCGTTAACATTTCGGGATCCACTTGGATTTTAGTGGGCATAATGATGTAGCTTTTGAAGGTATTTTTCTTGTTGTTTTTCCGTAAGGATTTGGGACAGAGAAACCCAATGTCTTACCTCATCATTTTAAAGCAACTGCTTCATGATGGAAATGGGAAAGTCAAGACAATTATTTTCTTGGTTTTCTTTTCATGTGCATGACCGCATGCACAAATACGATATCATTTTCCAGAGTGTAGTGTATTCCGTAGGGGAATCGTCTTGTAAACACGATTTTAATATTGCGATAACCCTTTTGAAAATGTTCGGGATTTTTGGAAATTCTATCTAGCTCATCATCCAGCCGTTGTATGAAGTCCAGCGCCAACTCTTCTTTTTCTTCCCCGTACCATTCCAGGGCTTCCATAACATCCAATTCAGCCCCTAGTTTAATGATGACTTTATGCGCCATATTTCTTGCGCAATTCGGGTTTTAGAACCTTCCAATCCTTTCCCGAATCGCGATTGGCTTTGTGGTCGGCCAAACGTTGGTCGAGAACTTTCCGATGTTCTTCGGAGATTTCGTAATCCGATTCCTTTTCTTGATATGTTTCTACAAGTGCTTTTATTAACTTCAACAAGCGATCGTCCGCATTGTCGATATAGTTGAGCACACTTTTTTTCAAATCTAGTGTTGCCATATCTTCTTTCTTTAAGGATAAATATACAATTTCTGTTCCATAGTTTTAATTTTTAACGATGAAGGGTAAAGAATGACTTCTTTTGTTTATAATTCGTCATTTGCTAGTTCTGCGGGTATTGTGATTTTATATTGTAAACACCGTTTTTTAGGATACTTCGCTTACCACTTCCCTAATTTATTTTTTCGGGATTTATATATTTTACCGAACTATGGTTTGCCTTTTCAGCTAAAAATAGAAACAAGCGTTTTACCTTTCTAGACGTGCAGCTTTCCAATAAATTTTGAACGAGATTGGACCAAAGGTTATTTAGCCCTTCCATTAATTGGTAGCACGCTACCAATTCTTGATTTTTCGGTACTAGAAAAAGATATGCTAGCTTTGCTCTTACGGCACTGGAAACTTTTATGGAGAAGGTTTTTAACTCCACTTCGGTAAGTCCTATTTCTGCTGATAGCAAGGAAGAACTATGATAGTCCAGGGTAACGCCTCAATCATGCTTTAAGCACCCAGTGGGCAGCTTTTTCGTTTTTTCCACCAAAGAGCGTTACTTTTTTTGGGAAAGTTCTAAATAATGCAATTTTCCGAGTAAGGAGAGGGCGGTCTTACCAGATGGGTGTATAAATAGCCCTGATTGTTGTTGAAAAGCATTGATGGCATTTTCGTATCCTACATCATGACCGGAACGTATCATGGCACCTATACCGATAATATTTAGCCAATCGCTATTTCGATACCGTTTTTGTAAATTGAGGCTATATCCTTTGCTGACCAAGCATGAAGAAAGGTAGAAAGCCGAAGGATTTCCGCTCAATAATTGGTTTATTTTTGTTGGTTTATCGGTACTCCTAGTATCAATTAATAACTTTTTTTTAAACTATTTCAATGAAATTAGCGCATTGGAAATTTATGATGCACTTTTACACAATCAGTTAGAAGGATTATGCTCCGAGTTCCCCTGTCTTACAAACTTTCTTTCAACCAGCTATAATATTCTTCAGTATTAGCATACTGTTTTGGACTATTCAGTATTTTGAGATCTGGACTCATGGTTACATAATAGGGCTGTGATGCCGTATCGAAATTCAAGTATTGAAAAGTGGCCCATTTGTCGCCGACCGTGTTAATGGATTTTAAATAGTCGGAATTTATATTTATGCGAAATCTATCCTTCTTTTCAAGAGCCTTTCTATCGTCTATATACAAAGAAATTAATACATAATTATCTTTTATCATGCTATAAACTCTGGGGTCGCTCCATACATTTTCTTCCATTTTTCGGCAGTTGACACAAGCCCATCCGGTAAAATCCAAGAGAATTGGTTTTCCCTCTGCTTTGGCAATGGCCAGTCCTTTATCAAAATCCTTAAAACAATTTAGTCCCAAGGGGCAATCGGATGGCTGCGTATATAGACTGTAAAAGGAGGGCGGAGGAAAGCCGCTCAACAGTTTTAACGTAGCATCTTTTTGTATTCCGGAAATTAAGTAAATCACAAAACCGCCTATACATATTCCCAGAAATGTTGTTTTGTAATTTAATTTTTTTCGACTTTCATGTGGAAATTTGATACACCCAAAAAAGTACAGTGCCAATAGCGAAAATATTACAACCCAAATTCCGATAAATACTTCACGTTTTAAGAACCCCCAGTGCGCCACAAGATCTGCATTGGATAAAAATTTGAATGCCAATGCCAATTCCACAAATCCCAAGACCACTTTTACCGTGGTAAGCCATCCACCAGATTTCGGCAAGGATTCCAGTAAACGCGGAAACAATGCAAATAGAGCAAACGGGAGGGCCAATGCCATGCCAAAACCGCCCATACCAATTGTTAATTGCATAGCTCCCTGATTGGCAGTTAAAGACCCGGCCAATAAAGACCCTAAAATAGGCCCAGTACATGAAAAGGAGACCAAGACGAGCGTTAATGCCATAAAAAATATGCCCACGAAGCCCCCAACTTGAGAAGCAGAGTCCATTTTATTGGACCAGCGATGGGGAAGGGTAATTTCATAGTACCCAAAGAAGGAAAATGCAAAAACCACAAAAATTATAAAGAAAAAGACATTCAACCAGACATTCGTGGAAATACTATTCAATATTTCGGGATCCAAGGAATCCAAAAAATGAAAAGGAATGCTTAGGCCCAAATAGATTAGGACAATAAAGAAGCCATAGAACATGGCATTTGTAATGCCTTTTTTCTTGTTGGAACTATGTTTTGTAAAAAACGAAACGGTAAGGGGAATCATAGGAAATACGCAGGGGGTGAACAAGGCCACAAGACCACCCAAAAAGCCTAGAATAAAAATACGCAACATACTTACCTCCTTAACCTGTGCACCATTCGAAGACAATAACAAAGACTTATTTTTCAGGTTCAATCTTAATTTTTCGGCAAGCATTATGCTCTTATCATCTATTTTTGCCGTTTCTTGGGCTACCGAACTCCCGCCAAGGGAAAACGCGAATTTTTTTTCTTTGCTAATACAAACATCATTACAGACCTGATAATGCATTAGTACCTCAATCTTGGTAAACTCAGGATTTACTAATTTGATATGTTGAGTAAATTTTGCCTGATCTGTAAAAAATGTTTCTTTTACCTCAAATGTATCGTTATATGCGGTTTCGGTTTTGCTCTCCTGTACTTTTCCTACCGTCTCGTAGTTTCCTTCGTCGTCCAAAAAATCAAATTCTGTAGGTAGGGATCCTCCCTCGTCCGTAAATTGCGAATAGAGATGCCAGTTTTTATCAATGGTTCCCTCAATAATAAGATTGTAATCGGTATCTGATATCTTGATGATGCTCGAGTTCCATTGAACGGGGTCGATTGTCTGGGACCTTAGCGCACCGAGATGAAGTAAAATGGCACAAAAAATTATTTTTTTCATGGATTGTTCTTGAGACTAACTTAATCTATGATAAACTTTAAACCCAGTTCAAAAATATTTGCATTGAAGTCTATGTTCCTTTGATAATTATTGTATCTGAGATCCACTGATTTCAGTCCAAATTTCCACACTTTGGCCGAAGTGAAAATATCTTTATAACTAATACCAAATCCGTATTGATTGGCGTTAAAGGCAGATAGATCGTAGTCCGATGTGTAATATTGATTGGTTGAAAGTGCGACGTCTTTTGAGAAAAAATATTTAGAAGAGGTTTGTGTATAATACCTGTATATTGGATATATAGTGAATTTATCGGATATCTTAATCGGTATTTCCGCACTTGCCGTATATGAATTGATTCCCCAATCGTCAAAATAATATCGGAAATAGCCCCGAAAAATAAACATATCGCTTATAGCATAGGAAATGCGGCCACCAATGGGGATTTTATAGCGACTATTAGGCAATTGTTCAACAGCATCTGTCAATTGAAAATCCTCAATAAAAAAGTCGTTCCGATCCGCGAAATAAACCCGTTGGTGGGGCGTGGAGAGTAGACCTTCCTGCAATACCAAGTCCATGGATAGGGAAAATTGGAATCTCTTGGATAAGATCTGCGAAAAATTAAGGGAGGTGGAGTACGAGTTTCGTCCTAATTGTGAAAACGGTAAAAATTGGGGAGAATAGGTTCCATCGCCCGTAATAGAGCTACTGTAATATTGTGTAAAGCCAGGTCTTAGCTCTATGGGATATTGCGGATTGTACTTGTCCAAGTACACCTTGGCACTTATACCAATTTCCGTGTTTTTTTGATTCAATAAATGGGTATAACCACCACCAAAACCAAAAGATGTGTAATCAAATTCATTGGAAAAGGAAACATTTCCGCTTATAATGGTATTTCTATCTTTTGAACTATGGGAAAAAGAGGGATGAATGTAACTAAGGACATCACTTCTTGAGGCTCCCGAAGACTCGATCCATGGACTTGCCGGATATTTGCCGTCAAAGGGGTCTATATTGCTCGATGAGGCCGATGTATAGGCAGAAAGTCCACCATCGACCGTTACAACAGTATTATTTCCTACGGGGATACTTACGATAATGGTCGGGGTCATATCCGTAAGTTTTTCCGAACCTTCCCCACCGGAAACCGAGGCATGACTGCCATCCTGGTTATAATAACTGTACAAGAGATCTACCTCTGTGTTATCCAAAACTTTTTTAACGTATTCCTTGGACTTGTTTTCTTGCGCCAGTGTCGTACCCGCTATTCCTAATAGGAGAATTATAAGCAGTATATCTTTCATTTTCATAATTTAATTGCATCCACATCCACCTCCGGTCTTTCCGCCATTGGCACCGGAAGAACCTTCACGATAGGTTTGAAAATTTGTTTCGAACCGCTCCAAATCTCTGGAGGACAGGTTCATTTGGTCATCATTTAGATATACCTTTTCGTACTCCTTTATCGTGGCACAAGAAGTGAAAGAGATAAAGAGCGCACTACAGATAATAATTCTTTTCATTCTGATGAATTTGAAGTGAGTTGAATGTGATTCGATGTAAATATTTTGTTCCTATCATCCACAATGATGCATTCTACACCTTTGATCTGGTTTATAATATCCAGCCCGGTTTCTGACCCGGTAACAAAAACCGAGGTTGCCAGGGCATCGCACAATTCGGCACTTTTAGCGAAAATAGTTACACTGACAAGGCCAGAGGATGGATAGCCCGTTCTAGGGTCGATGATGTGGTTGAATTTTACACCGTTAAACACCACAAATTTTTCATAATTTCCCGATGTAGCTACAGCAGCATCAACAACTGGAAACCATGAAAACACTTTGTTTTTGTTCAAGGGATTGGTAATGCCCACGGTCCAATCGGAGCCGTCAGGTTGTTTCCCCCAAGTGGTCAGGTCCCCCGAAGCATTAATAACACCTGCCTTGACACCTTTGGCTTTCAGCATGGCACGCACTTTGTCTGCCGCATATCCTTTGCCCAAGGCCCCAAATCCTATTTTCATACCCTTCAATTTCAAGAAAACCTTCTGATTTTCCTTGTCCAGAATGATATTCTGATATCCGATTTTGGAAACCGATCTGGCAATTTCCTCCTCGGTAGGTTTTTGGGTCATAGTGCCATCAAAATGCCATACCTTATCGACTGAGGCAAAGGAAATATCAAAAGCACCATTTGTGATTTTTGAAATTTCATTGGCTCTTTGGATCAATTGAAACAATTCCAAATCGACTTTAACAGGTTTTATTGCAGCATTTCTGTTGATTTCGGAACATTGGGATTTGGGATTCCAAGAGGATATTAATCTTTCAATTCTGGTAATCTCCGATATAGCATCGTCGATATAGGAATTGGCGGTAGCGGTATCTTGGGCTACTATGGTCAGGTCAAACCTGCTTCCCATTAATTTTACTGCGCGACGCTGTATTACCGTTTGAGAAAAGAGTGGTGAAAATGAAATAAGGGCGAATAGCGCAATTATGATCTTTCTCAACTTTCCATATCTTTTAATAATTTTATGTATTCACTTGCCGATACATTTTTATATCCTGTTGTACCCAATACTTTGCCATTGGAATTCAAAATTAGCACCAATGGGAAATAGCCGTTCTGATTATATTTCTCGGCCAGTTTTGCATTTTCGGCAGTCTGCTCTGCAGAAAATTTATTACCTTTTTTACGAGGAAAATCCGCTCGTAACAATATCCAATGCGAATCGGCATATTTTTGAAATTCCGGGGATTGCCATATGTTTTTGTCCAACTTAATGCAAGGCCCGCACCAATCAGACCCAGAAAAGACTAAAACTATATTGTGATCGGTCTTTGCTGCCTTGGAGGTAGCCTCCTTCCAATGGGTTTCCCAATGCTGAGCGAACATGACAGAAGAAGTAATAAAGGCAATACCAAAAAGTAGATTTTTCATTTTTTGTCCAAATAATTATACCGAAATAGTTAACATGTTGCCGTCTAGGGAAGTCTTATAGACCTTTAAGCCTCTACTTCCATAGCTATTTAATCCTTTTCCCGTGAGTGAAAACCTCGCCCCATGCGCCCTACAATAGAATTCATCGTTTCTGTAAATCACGTCCGGCCTAAACTCATGGCTACATACAACGGTGGCCGCGACATAGTCGCCGTTTAAATCCTTGGCCACAACAACATTACTTTTTAATATATATCCCCCGTTGTTCGCCAATTCACTATACGATGATGCCGTAAGGTCAATGGTAAAAATTTCCCCGGTTTGGGGGTCAGCAACAACCGGGCTATCCGTAGTGAGATTACTTTTCGTACAACCACCAAGGCAGGTAAAGGTAATCGCCAAGGCAGCACCAGATCCAATGGATTTTAAAAATTCCTTACGTTCCATAAAATGAGTTTAATGGTTTTGTGATAGAGATGAATTGCTTGTTGACTACTACAACAATAAAGGTTTTAGCCCTAAAGGAAAATGGGCTTTTATAAAATGTTTAACATTTTGGAAAGTATTTCCTGATTGGGCCCAGCGGCAATTTTTGGCAACCGAGCGGACTGTTATTTTCGTCAGGTTTTTCGATTCCGGTAGGTAAAAGTTGAATTTTATTTTAAAAGTATTTCGTTGTGGGGATTGCAACGATCTATTTGATTTCATTCCGGCCAAGAACAATTTAAATTTTATAGCTTTGGAGTTTTTACTAACCGTAAGCCATATGGTCGATTCGGACATCGATGATTTTGAAGACATTTGTAAGCCCAAAGTTTTTGAAAGCATTTTTACCACCTACGCCAGAGATTTGAGAAAGTTTGTCTTTTTTAAGACCAGAAATTTGGACGAGGCGGAAGATATTGTACAAGAAGTTTTTGTGAAGTTGTGGGAAGATTGTGCCAACGTTTACTATGGTACGGTCAAAAGTTTATTGTATACTATGGCCAACAATCTTTTCCTGAATGTCCTAAAACACAAAAATGTGGTATTGAAGCACCGGAAATTAAATGTAAAGGACCGGACCCATGAATCCCCTGAATTTATAATGCTGGAGCAGGAGTTTTTCGAATTACTTGAAAGAGCAATATCCGATTTGCCCGAAAAAGAGCGCGAAGTATTCTTATTAAATAGAATAGAGCGAAAAAAATATAAGGATATTTCAGTTCTTTTAGGAATATCCGTAAAAGCCGTAGAAAAGAGGATGCACAATGCACTTTTGAACCTGAAGGGAAAAGTCGGAAAAGTGTAATCGATAAATGGTATACTTTGTCCATCGTTTTAAAAAAAAGTAGGGATTTGTTTGATAGGGTTGTATTATAATTATAGAACTTTAATTAGATGAAGTGGAAATGAAAACTACTAAAAAAGATAAGCCCGACTTTCTGGCAAAATGGATCATCGGAGAAATAACAGATGCCGATCTTAAAAAATTGGTTTCTGAAGAGGATTTTGAAATCCTCCTGGAACTTAGAACCGGTACCGATCTTTATAGGTATTTGGAGGTTCCTATTGACCCATTGTTCGATCGAATTAAAAATGACATTTCCAAAAGAAAAAAGCAATCAACTAACATCAAAACTATCCCGCTTTTTGCTAAAGTAGCATTGGCCGTGGCAGCTACTGTACTCCTTTTTTTGGGGCTAAGCTATTTTTTAGATAGCAATAAGGTGACTGAGCAATCCGGATTCGGCGAGCAACGATCAATTTCGTTAATAGATGGATCAAGGGTGATTATCAATGCCAAGTCAGAACTGACCTATAACAGCAAGAGCTGGGATAAAAACAGGGAACTCTATTTAAAAGGTGAAGCTTTTTTTAAGGTAAAAAAGGGAAAGACCTTCACCGTAAGAACAAATAATGGAAGTGTTACCGTCCTAGGAACGCAATTTGATGTAAATTCGTTCAATGATTTTTTTGAAGTGACATGTTTCGAAGGCAGCGTGAAAGTCGTTGACAATAACAATGAAAATGAAGTCATCATATTGCCCGGGCAGGCAGTGAAATATGTTGGAAGAGCAGTTAGTACCGAAAACCTATCTATGACTCAAGACGTTCCTTCTTGGGTCTTTGGGGAGAGCAGTTTTAGGAAGACCCCGTTAAAGAATGTAATACGTGCACTGGAAAACCAATATAACGTGCAAGTAAATCTCAACGGGATTGATGGCTCCATTATTTATACTGGTAGTTTTACTAATGATAATCTAGAGATGGCCTTGGCTTCGATTTTTAAGACAATCGATATTGAATATACTGTTCGCGATAATAAGATTGTTTTGCACAAATAGACCATTAAATTGGTGTGTCCTAATACATATAGCTCTAGTTCCTATAAGCGCACTTTCCCAGGACAAACCATTCCACACAATTTATTTTGAATCGGTTTCCTTATCGGATGCCATTGTTGTTATTGAAAAAAGTTATGATGTTAAAATATCCTACGCCAACGAGTTTGTCGATAATAAAGTAATTTTTTTAAAAAGGAAATCGCGTAGCTTGACTGAAGTACTGGATGAAATTTCGACCCAATGCGATGTTGCCTTTCAGTTTATCAGTAATCGTTACATCGTACTAGAAGACATCAAAAAACCACTCCATGTCCAGAACCTTGATGAAGTTGTCATTACCGGGTACCTTACCCATGGAATTTCGAAAAACTGGAACGGTTCGTTTACTATAAAACCCAAGGAACTTGAAATTTTACCCGGACTGACCGAAGCGGACATATTGACAAGTATACAAGAACTTCCGGGAGTAATCAGCCCAAATGAAACTGCCACGGAATTGGATGTTCGGGGAGGTACGCCCGATCAAAACCAGATCATCTGGGACGGGATTACGATTTATCACAGGGGAAATTTATTTGGAATGATATCCCCTTTTAACCCCAACATAGCCCAAAATGTTATTTTCTACGACAAAGGAACAAATCCGCGTTATGGGGAAAGAATTTCTAGCGTTATAGATATTAGGACAAAAAACGACATTCCAGTAAAAAAAAATATAGGTTTTGGTTTGAACGGAACTAGCGCGGACGCATATTTTGAAACACCTATTATTACAAACAAATTGAGCCTTTCCATGTCCTACAGAAAATCTTATCAAGGTTTATTTGAATCGGGCACATTTCAAAAAATAGAACAAAAAGTATTTCAGAATTCTTCCATATTGGATAATGGTACCTCGGAAGAAAAATTTTCCTTTCAAGATTATAATATAAAGGTCAATTATAAATTAAATAAAAAAAATACCCTATTGGCCAGCTTTATACATATTGATAATGACCTAAACCACATTTATCGCTATATTGAAAACAATACGGATTCTCGAAATTTAATGGACTCTGAAAATGAAGGCTATAGTATTCACTGGAACAAAAAATGGGATAATAAAATAAATCAGGTCACCAAATTAAGTTATTCTTCCTATAGGCTAAATTATCGTTTTACATATAACGGGCTAGAAAATAAAATTTCAGGATTCGATAAAAACAATCAAATTAAGGACTACGATTTTTCTACGGAAGTTTCGATTCCCACAAATAATAACAAATTGAATTTGGGCTACCAAACCACTTTTAAAAATGTCAATTATGCATTTCTTGAAGTGAAGGATTCCATTAGTTCCCTCGATGAAAACGATTCCAGTATTAATTCACATTCGTTGTTTTTAAACTACTCGAACAGAAACTCAAAACAATGGAACTTCGATATTGGCATAAGGGCGAATTACTACGATAAGTTAAATAGTTTTAGGTTGGAGCCTAGAATAGTACTTGTTAAAAATTTAAATAATAATTTAAAGATACAAGCAACAGGAGAGATAAGAAATCAAATTATTTATCAAATAGAAAAATCCACACCGGGTGACCTATCTTTGGAAAATAAACTTTGGCGATTGGCAAATGGTAGGGAAGCACCTATAATTAGAAGTAATCATGTTTCTCTTGGTGCACTTTATCATCAAGATGGTTGGAGTTTTGATTTTGATTCTTATTATAAAAAAAATACGGGAATTAGCTTCCTATCATACCCCTTTTTAAATGAAACCAGAAACAAGCACTTAACGGGTGAACAAAGGATATTTGGAATCGATTTTTATGTAAAGAAAGATTTTGATAGAATTAAAACATGGGTAAGTTATTCCATTAACGATACAGATGATAAAATTGATGGTGTAAACAATGCTAATTATTTTACGGACAGCAATGAAATAAATCATGTCATTTCAACTTCAATCTCTTATAAATTAAAACAATTTCAAATTGCTTTGGGCTGGAAGTGGCATACAGGCAGGCCCTATACCCTGTTCAAAACAGAAACAAATGATAATACAATTGGCTTTTCAGGGATAAATATGGAAAAACTTCCCATTTATCACAGTCTGGACGTATCTTCCATTTATAATTTTTCTCTTTCAAAAAGATTTGGCATAAAGGGAAAAGTAGGATTATCAATAAGGAATTTATACAATCGGGAAAACATTTTAATTAGGGAATACACAGGGAACAGTGTACCCAATGATCCCATTCTTGTTGCAGACTATTATTCATTACGGATTACACCAAATGTTTTGTTTAGGGTATATTGGTGAAGTTTTACTTTTTGTGGATATTTTAAAATCTTCAATACTTTCGCATGAAAAAAAATTATCTGGTCGGCAAAAAATCGCCCAAAATCTACGACTATTTGGTCGAGCTCAACAAATAGCCATTGGCGAGGGGTTGGAAGACCTGGGGAAAGTCCGGCAGGACAGCCCGGTGGTGGAGACGAACAGACACTTTACCACCAACAACTCCCAGGTCTGGGACTGTATCAAGGAAAGCCACTGGTTGCTGGGGCACCCTGCCGCGGAGGTCAATGGCCTGGATTACCGGGACTATACCAAAGGTGCCAAAAAGACCTACTAAAAGATCAACAACGCCAAAAGTGGGGACAAACGGGCGGACCTGTTCAAAGAACAGCTCAACACCTTTATCAAAAACCGAACTGTTTAATGGGAGGAGGTCAGTTATACAGACTTGATAAATTTTGGAAGTGCCTTGTTGAAGTTTTCCGGTTGGTGGTGGCGCGGGTCCGGTAGTATCTCCTGAAAATATATTTCGTCTACGATGATACTGTAATAATCCAGTTCTTCCGTTACCGTGCCGATAATTTTATAGCTGCCACGGCTTTGGAAGCGGAACTTTTCGGCGACCCTGGGAAAATGGACGGTATCGAAAAACGCCTCCCCTGCATCGGCAAAGGTCCCAAAGAACATGTGTTGGCCGTTGGTGGTATCCGTGCCTTTGAAAGTGACCAGATTGCCGTAAATCGTAATTCGTTTTTTGTTGTAGTCTGGCAAATCTTTTGCCAGGAGGTAGCTTTCAGGAGGATGTTTTAAGAGCTTAAATCTCGAGATGAACGGAAAGCCGAAAAATTCCATTTGGTCATAGGCCTCTATCAAGAAATTGGTTTCGATATCCGGGATTTTGTAATCGACGTGGGGGCTCTTGAATAGCACTGGCGTTCTATCCTTCGTTGCGCCCTTATTATATTTTAGGTAGGCTTCCCACATTAGACGGTGCTTCCCGATACCGGTAAACCGGAAGGCGCCCACCTTGATCAGGATGATCAACTGTTCCACGCCAATGGGCACGCGGTCATAGAAATCGGCCAGGTCCTTGAATTTGCCATATAGCTGTCTTTCGGTCAACAGCTTCTCGGTCGTACGGTCCTCGATGGACTTGACCATTCCGAATCCAAGGAAAACCTCTTTCCGAACGACGATGTTTGGATGGTCGCTCGTGTTGATACAGGGCGGGGAAATTATACCCCCGTACTTTTTTATTTCGTTGACGTAGGTTTCCACCTTATAGAACCCTCCGCCGTTATTAAGTACGGCTACCATATATTCAATGGGAAAATAGCATTTGAGGTACAGGCTCTGATAGCTTTCGACGGTATAGGAGGCAGAGTGCCCCTTGGCGAAGGCATATCCGGCGAAGGACTCCACCTGCCCCCATATATCCTCTATGGTCTTCTCGGGATATCCCTTTTTACGACAACTGTCCTTAAACTTGTTCATCATCTTGACCAATACCCCCTTGGTTCTTTTTTTTCCCCGCATGCCCCTTCGCAGCACATCTGCCTCGGCAAGACTCATCCCCGCAAAATGGTGGGCCACTTTTAAGACGTCCTCCTGATAGATCATGATCCCATAGGTATCCTCCAAAATATCGTGCATCACGGGATGGGCCTCCGCCCTGCGTTCCGGGTATCGGTGCCGCAGTATGTACTCGCTCTTCATCCCACCGTTACCGGGTCCGGGACGGATAATGGAACTTGCGGCCACCAGCCCGAGATAGTCGTTCGTACGCAGCTTTGTCATCAGCACGCGCATCGCCGGGGATTCAACGTAAAATCCGCCGATACAATCGCCTACGCTCAAGAGGGCATTGATTTTATCATCTTCATAGAACTCGTAAACCGCATCGATATCCTTTACCTCCGAATCCGGTCGGTTGTAGGCGATAATCTCGAGGCAGTCCGTAATCTTTGACAGTCCACGTTGGGAGAGGATATCGAACTTAAAAATCCCCACGTCCTCTGCGATGTTCATATCGAACATAACGGTCCGGAAACCTTTTGGGGGCATAAAAGTTGCCGAAAAATACTCAATGGGCTTTTCCGTAATAATGATTCCGCAAGCATGTACGCTCACGTAGTTCGGGAAACCGTGGATTCGTTTGCCATATTTGCATACCAGTTTCAAATACTTGTCCTTTTCCGGATCGATGAACTGGCCTGCCAAAAATTTATCCGTTTCCTCCTTGGGCATTCCGAACACCTTGCTCAGCTCCCGGATTACGGCCCTGTACTGAAAGGTAACGTAGGTGGCCATCAGGGCCACGTTCTTGAAGGTATCAAACATAAATTGGGCGACATTGTCCCGGTCGCGCCACGAAAAGTCGATGTCAAAATCCGGTGGCGAAAGCCGATAGGGGTTGATAAACCTCTCGAAATACAGGTCGAGCTTGATCGGATCGACGTTGGTGATACCCAGGATATAGGCCACAACGCTGTTGGCACCGGATCCCCGTCCTATATGGGGCCGGTTATGCGCCTTGGCATCCTCGATGGTAATGTAGTTGGCCACGAAATCGAAAACGAAGCCCATCCTCTTTATGGAATCGAGTTCGTAGGCTACCCGCTCCGTTACCTTTTTGCCCGCGTTCGGATATCTAACCGGTATCCGCCGATAACATTCCTTTTTTAGGAATTCATAGTCCGCATCCCTGCTCCCGTAGTAATGTTCCTGGTTCTGGTTGGTCCTCTGGTCGTCGAAAAAGAAGACGACCTTGCAGCCCTGCATGAGCCGTTTCGTGTTCTCCTTGATAAATGGGTATTCCGCAAAATGGTCCAACAGCTCCGCTTTGGGGTACATTACCGATTCAGTGGACCCCTCCTCCGATTTAGGCAGTTTGCTCAATAGGATGTTCAGGCCGATACATCTCAAAAGCCGATGGGTATTGAAGTCCGTTCTATTCCTGAAGGTGACCTGCTGCTGGATGACCAGTTTATCGGTGTAGGTAATGTAATCGGTGAACATAAGCCTAGAAAGGTTCCTGACCGAAATACCGATGAACTCGTTTTCGCGAAAATCCTTCTTTTCTTGCTCCATTGCCCTTTCGAACGGATAGATGACATAGGTGTCTTCCGAGGTCGGGGCGGTATCGGGAAACTCCTTTTTTTCATGTAGGTGATGGGTCAGGAACCGGTTGATTTCCATAAAGCCGTTATTGTTCCTAGCCAAGATGACGTACAACTGATGAACGCCATTACGGAAGTCGACACCGACAACCGGCCATACCGGATAGTTGGCCGCCAACTTCAGGAAGTTCAGTGCGGCCGATGTGCTGTTAATATCCGTCAGGGCCACGAAACCTGCGCCGTTCGCCTTGGCCAGGTCCAAAAGCTGGATCTCGGACAGAATGCCGTAGCGGAGGGAATAATAGGAATGGCAATTGGTATACATGGATAAGGTTCGGTTTCTATTGTCTACGATGGGCCAGGACGATCGGCGGTTCGCCGCTGAACGGGTTGCGATTGCTTCTTACGGACCTTACCTCCAGGGTGGATGCCCACATAATCAACATGAGATTAAAATATTTTCTGATTTGGAAATCGTCCAAAATTATGGAAATTATCCTATTTTTGAAACCGGAACCGAATTTTGTGAATAAATAATTTGAAATGGAATTTACCGTAGTGGACATCGAAACATCCGGAAAGGGAGTACGCGACAACCGGATTACAGAAATTTGTATCGTACGATTGAACGGTGAAAAAATAACCGACAAGTTTACATCACTCGTCAATCCCCAAAGACGGATTCCCGGTTTTATTACGGGCCTCACCGGAATCGATGATGATATGGTCAGGAAAGCCCCGCTCTTCGAGGAAATAGCGGCCCGGATCGTAGAGATAACGGAAGGAGCGATATTCGTGGCCCATAATGTAAACTTTGATTACACGGTGCTGCGTTCGGAGTTCCGGTATCTCGGCTACGATTTTAAGCGCAAAAAACTGTGCACTGTCAAGCTTGCCAAGAAACTGATGCCGGGGAAGTTCTCCTATAGTCTCGGACGGTTCTGCTCCACATTGGGCATTCCGTTGATCGACAGGCACAGGGCAGAGGGGGATGCGGATGCTACCGTAATCCTTTTTCAGCGCTTGATGGACCTGGATGCGGACGGTACGGAATTCGATAGATGCCTGAACGCCCGGAGGACCGAGCTGGCACCGAACATCCCGAGGGAATCCATCGCTATCCTGCCGCAGGTCCCGGGGGTCTATTATTTCAAGGACGGCAAGGGGAAAATTATCTATGTCGGCAAAGCGCTGCGCATCAAGGATAGGGTACTAAGCCATTTCTATAACGCAAAGGGAAAGGAATACGAGCTTTGCCAAGAGACCGCCTCGGTTGATTTTGTGGAATCCGGCTCCGAACTGGTCGCCCTCTTGCACGAGGCTGACGAGATACAGAAGCATTATCCCAGATTCAATACCACCCAAAAAAAATTGAGGGCACCCTATTGTATCGTACATTATATAAACCGGAAGGGCATCGTCCAATTCGGACTGGACCGGAAATCCGCTACGGATCTGGGGACGGTCACCTATTGGAGAAGGGAGGAGGCCGTTGCCAGATTGGAGCAAATCTGTGAGAAATATGTCCTGTGTCCGCGTTTCACCGGATTGCAACGTACAAATGGCAGCTGTTCGCATTATAAGATCACGGAGTGTAACGGGATCTGTGATGGAAGGGAAGATGTATCGGCGTACAACCAAAGAACGGCCATGGCCATCGAGGAAATCGGACGGAATCCCCTAAACTATGCCATTATGGAAAAGGGCAGGAGGGAAGGGGAGTACAGCTTTGTACTGGTGACGGACGGACTGTATAGGGGTTATGGCTTTTTCGGCAGCGAGGAATCCGTACAGACCTTGGAAGATGTGGAGAACTATGTTATATTGAAAAGGAATACCTATCATACAACAAGGATAATCGCAAGCTACCTCAACGCGAATCCCGGTACGGTCAAGATAGTTTTTTCCGAAGCTACAGCGGGTGCTCCGGTAAAGTAGAGCGTAAACTTTCGAAATGCGGGTCAACTGAAATCCATTCCGGAAGACAGGTCCATTGTATTCGGCGTGCCGACATCGCGGGGTTTATCAAAGGTATGTTCATAGGTCCGCTGCTCTACCAGCGAATCGGGAAGGTCAGAAAGAAAATAGGATTCCGTCGGGATATCCTTTGCTTCGTTTATTATCTCGTCCCCTTTGGTGAGGGCTTGGATACTATCGATGTTCCTCGTTATAAAAAGCCTGTTCTTTGCCCTTGTGAGGGCCACGTAAAGCAACCGTCGATCCTCCTCGATCGCTTCCGGGTCGTGGAGCGTTCGGGTGGACGGGAAAACCTTGGGCGAAACATTCAGCACAAAACAGGTATCCGCTTCCAATCCCTTCGCCGAATGGATAGTGGAAATAATAACGTGATCTCTGTCCTCGGAAGGACTGAGCTCGCTACCGCTCAGCACATGGGACTTGTTCAGGTTCGCGGCATTGTCCAATAGGCCCTCGCCGATGAACTCCCCAAGACTCCCGTAACTCTTGGCCAAAAGTTGGAGCACCTCGAAGTCCGCCTTACGTTTTTCCTGCCAATCCTTCCGATATTTATAGGCCAGGCCGAGTTCCATGGCCTCAAAGGTCTTTGTGACCAATTGGCCCACATCGCCCTTCGAAAGCTCAAGTTCGCCGATCAGATCGCCTATCTTCTCGCCATCTTGTCCCGGTAGGGCATCTTTGACCAGAGTGCCAATGGGTCGGGAACCGTCACCGGCAACGATATTACCAAGGGCCCTTGAGGCACGAACGTCCCCGATACCGTCCCAAAAGGTAAGAAAACGCACCCATGCGATCTCGTCGAAAGGGTTGTTCAGAATGCGGAGAACCGCGACAACGTCCTTGATATGGGCCGCTTCCAAAAATTTCCGGCCCCCGTAGGTGACAAAGGGAATTTTCTTTCGGATGAAAACCGCTTGCAGGGTCTTCGTGTAATATTGTGACCTTGAAAGGACCAGGTGGTCACCAAAGAATTTATCGTCTTGCTGAAAACCATTTAGTATTTCCTCCGCGACCCAACTGGATTCCTGCCATTGGTCTGATACGTTCATGACGACCGGGAATGACCCTTCCGTAATATTGGAGACCAACTTTTTATCATACTTGATCGGAGATCTGGCGAGTAGCCAATTGGCCAGATCAAGGATGTGTTGGGTCGAACGATAGTTGATGTTCAGTTTGAGGACGGTGGAATCCGGTACCCGCTCCTTAAAGCTATGGACGTTTCTGAAATCCGCACCCCGGAAGGAATAGATGGACTGTGCGTCGTCACCAACACAATACAGGCGGCAGACCTGGGCAAAAGGTTTTAGAAGCTCCCATTGCAGGGGATTGGTATCCTGCATCTCGTCCACCAGCAGATGTTCCAGATCCATGGCAAGTATTCGCCGTGCTTCCTCGTTTTGGTGGAGCTGTGTCGATACGGCCAGCAAAAGATCGTCGTAGTCCAGATATTTGCTGTTGCCTTTTTTTGACTGGTAGGCTTTTAGCAGGTTTCCGATATAGGGACGTTGCTGGGTGATTTCGTACTCGGTCTCCCTGTCCTTTCGATCCTTGAACAACAGTATCCTGATGGACTCGGTAAGGTTCTTCCGGGTGTTCCTGGCGAAGGAATAGAGGTCGATGAGCTGTTGGGGCTTCAACCGTAACCGGCCGAAGTCCTCCTTATATTCCCCGCAAACCATTTTCATGATGGAAAGCTGGTCGTCCTGGTCGATTACCGTATACGTCGACGCCCCGAACAGGTTCGGGTATTTCACGATCAACTGGTTGCACCAGGAATGGAACGTGGAGCCTTTTAAACTGATGGCGGTAGATTCCGGGAACTGCGATCGGACGCGTTCCACGATTTCGTTCGCGGCCTTTTTCGTGAAGGTCAGAATCTGGATCTTGGAAGGGGACACTCCACTTTCGATTAGATATGCCGCCCTTCCGATGATGGTCCGTGTCTTGCCCGTCCCGGCACCTGCAAGAATCAGCGCATGCTGGCCGGTGAAGCTGACCGCTGCCTGTTGGGAGGGATTAAATTTTTCTTGGAAAGTTTTTGAAATCATAATACAGTTGCAAAATTAAGACAATTTATTGCGATGTATCATTTGAAGTTCGGGTCTTTAGATTAAGACAACAACAAAATTAGCCTGAAGGCTCGTTTTGGCCGCTTGAAGACTATCTAAATAACTGAACGTAAGTTGACTAAACATATCCAAAAACACCTACCTTAATACTCAATCTGAATCTGTGGATAGTCGACTTTCTTAATAATGTCCGGCCTATCCGAATCTATTTTTGGGGAAAAGAGGTCTTTGCTGACTGGATATGCTTGTAACCTATCCTCCGGGAGGTCGTTGTCCATTATTTCGTAAACGTCGTCCTGCTTTAAATCATCGGATAACCAGGCCTGTATTTGATTGTCCGCCAACGGAATCACTTGACGGTGTTCCCCGTCCCGATTCTTGTTATTGTGGATTTTAGCGTATCTCGACCCTTGCTCCGCCTCCTTGGTCAGTAGCGCAAAAGAGACATATTTATCGGGGGTAATCGAATATATACCGGCAAGGTTCAAACATTTGCTTTCTTCCGCTTCGAAATAGAAGGGCACCTTGAAATTTTTCGGTTTGGGACACGTATGTGGCTCGAAAAAACCACTGACCGGTACAATACAGCGCCTTGTCAAAGCACTTGGCTTGTACATATAAAAATCGAAGAGCTTTTCCGCCTGTGCGTTCAGGCCGGCGCCGTAACGGATGGAATCCCGATAGTATTTTTCGTGGTCAGCCCCTTGTTTGTTAAACGGAAGTAATCCCCAGAGCATTGGGGTCATGTGCTTGGGTTTTTCCTGCGGTATCGCCCACATTAAGGGATGGGAGAAACCGTTGGCATGGTTATAGACCAACCTACCGGGTTCGGTATCCCCGACTGAACGCGTAACGTTATAGAGGGCCTCTATATCTTTCGCTTCCAGAACAATTCTTGCATGAAAACACATGACGGTTTTTATTGCAATTTACGATACAAAAAATAAATCTGCTTATAACCCGGTCAGCAAATTGGCGCTCCATTTCGCGCTCGCCTACCGGACGGGCAGGGAAGGCTCCATTCCGGGCGGCAGCGCTTCCCTAAACGTCTTGGACCTAATCCCCAATTTTGGCTTTCCACCGTGCTAATCCTTCCCGCTACGCTGGGAAGGAACGCTCCGTTCCCAAGCCAGAACCGTGGATCAAGAACGACTGTCGGAATTTGAATTTTGCGTTTAGTACCGCTTTTTAAGGTTCCATACCTCACAAACACTATTTATGGGTTGAAAATACTTGTTGCGAAAGCCACATGAATGAACGCCAGAAAATGGGTTTTTGCAAATGTTCTTGGGTTGATCCACCTTTACGAATTCCGTAGCGTTTGATGAATTGGTATTTGGAGGAGATACTTCAGAAAATTAAAAACAATTGGAATAATAGAAGTTTTGTCTATAGTTAGGCAATAATGATTGCGAATATATAAGGAAGGATATATGTATAAAAGAGACGTTCTACCCACAATTGGATAGAACGTCTCTTTTTTTAAAACCAGCGTTACTTATTGTAAATTAAAATAACTGATTACTTCTTCGTAGGTCATTTTTTTAAAATCTTTATGAAGTGATTTATCCGGTAGGGTCAAAGTGGTTGCCGGAATAATAACGAACCTAACGCTTATTTCTAATGATTCATTGTTATAAATGTAAGATGATGGGGTCATATTGATTCCCAAATTATTCTGCGCAAGGAAAGCGGTATAGGCTACTGCCATGTGATCATCCGAATGGTAGACATAAGGCATTAGAACAATTTGTCCTGAGTTCAACTTAAGATAAACCAAAACCACATCCTGATCCAAAGCTTCTTGGGTCAACAGCGGAGTGGTATAAGTAGCGTCGTACATTTCACCCATACCATCTGGTTTTTGAGAGGATAAGAAATCATTTGCCGTTAAGGTAATCCAACTACTGGCGACTACCTCTGCACCCTGGCCATCAGCACCATCTTGTCCGTTAGCACCATCGGCTCCATCTGCACCATCTGATCCAGCTAGACCATCCGCGCCATCGGCTCCGTCTTTACCATCGGCTCCATCCAGGCCATCCGGTCCGTCCGTACCGTTATCACCGTCTTTGCCATCGACACCTGGATCTCCTTTTTCCCCTTGGTCTCCTTGGAGTCCTCGCTCCCCTTGAAACCCTTGTTCTCCCTGGATGCCCTGAGGTCCCATAAGACCCTCGGCTCCGTCGTCAACAGAACAGGACGACAACACGAAGGTGGCGGTCATTACACTAGTTGCAATAAATTTAAAATACATCTTCATAAAATAGGTTTGATTTGGTTAATATTGAATTCAATAATTTATAATGAAAAGTTAAAACGTAATTTTTATAAATCTAGTATTAGTACTGTAGCGTTAAAATATCGAGATAGGCTCATTTGTAAAATGTACGGAGCCCTTAATTTTTAAAATGCAGATATACAGATAATTGTAAAAATTGAAATTTTGGTGGTTGTCAAAAAAACTCCCAAGCCATTTCAAATCGAAAAATGATAAAACCCCTTGTATACACTTTAGCCATTGTAGAAATGGCAGATGGAAAGCTTTTTAACGCAACAGCAGTAATCTAGTACATTACATTTGTTGCTTCTACTGACTAGAAGCTTAATGCTCTGACCATCCTTATTCTTAACTTTTATTTCTTTTCGAATTTAAAAGACCACGATATATAATCACGGGAATCTTGCATTCCCGTTATGAGTTTCCACCTGTTCTTTGAGTTTGCGGAAAAAACGGGCTTGTCCTGCGACTTGGGGATTTAATTTATGACCGGGCGGAATTTATGCTGTAACTTAATGAGGTTAGAAGCAGTCGAATGCTACAACTGATACTCAAAAAAAGAAGATGAAATGATTTGGATGTTTCTTCCTATCTATTGAACTTTCCATCCGAAACTGACCAATATCACAATAGTATTATTCAAGCTGTGCTACCTTGTATCTATAGAATCTCAGGGTTACGAAAGCCAAGAAGAAAATCGTGAGTTGGAGCGTACGCCTACAATACTTTGATTTAAGCGACCTTATACTTAACTTGGTTGGCCGCCTTCAAAAAGGGAATTTCAAAATTCTTGGCACTATAGACCGGTAACGTCATCGTCCGTTTGTTTTCTGAAAATTAAATCTTGCTCTTCCATAGCAAGAACGACCAATTTCACATAATCATCCACAGTTTTTTGAATATCCTTGGGGTCAGAGATATCTATGCTTCCCCGCCAAATCAACGAACGCTCTTTGCCCATACAGATACAATACAACGAGGTCTCGGCGTGGTACACTGTGAACTGACGGTAGTAATCGTCATCATAATAGATATTCTGATGGCGCCTATAATCTTCTTTGAAACCGTCTTTACTTTTGTACAGTTCGTTCATCGTTCTCATTAATGTCTTTTTGTTCTCCGAACCGGTGATCTTGGTAAGCAGAATGGCATCAAAATCTTTGTCCAAAAGGCTCTCCTCGAAGGCATCCAGTTCTTTTTCGGTCCTTCTCGAATCGGTAAAATTGACGTCAAAAACGTCCAAACTCCTTACGGACTCTACGTTTCGTTTTTCGAATTCTTTGGTCAGTTTGTTTTCAAAGTCGGTACGAACGGCCTCACTGTTGGTCATTCCTACGACCAACACCTTGTTGGCATCAAAGAGAACGATATCGGGATTTTTATAATTCTCGACCAGTTCGGCCGAGGAGCAACCACAAATCGCTATGGTTAATACTAATAGTAGTTTTTTCATCTTATTGAGTTACGTTTAACGACACGCTTCAAAGTGTGCCGGCATCTAGATTATTCTTCTCCAAAATCGGGCTTGGGCATTTTCGGTTGTTCTGTCGAACTAAGCCGATATTCCGGGTTGCCCAAAGCTATTTTTTTAGTATTTTTCAAAATGTGGGTCAGTTTTGCGAACCCTCTTTCCTTGACCGTCCGATAATCCAAAAAGTATTTGTTCAACTTTCTGTACAGGTTTTCATGGGTCTTTTTGTAGGCCTTTTCCATTTCATGTTGGTTTACGCTATCCAACATAATCTCCAATTGGTTCCTATGTTTTTGTACCTGCTTTAAAATAGGGATTAGTCTATGTTGATTCTCGGCGATCGCCATCTTAAAATCGTTGATCAGTGCAAATTCCTTTACCTCAATAGGTTTGATAGAGAACGACTGGATCAGATTGTTCAAGAACTGCTGCTCGTCCTTGATAAAGGAGAGTTCTGAAAACCATCTTTTAGATTGTTCGTGCATCTCTTCAGGTGCTAACCATTCCGTATTACGGGGATTTTGTAGTGTATCCATTGGTGTACTATTTTAGGTTCTTTATGGAATAGCGTATAAAGGTAAACGAAGTAGGCGAAAAGAAAAATGACATTGATCAGTTGGCTATGTTGCGCTTTGCATTTTCTCAAGATGCCATTTTTTTCTTTTCCATGCCGACTTTTATAGTCATTGTTCAAATCAACTATTCAGGTGAGAGAGCGGCAAGGATATTTATCATCCCGTGACTTTTATATCACAGTGTCCATTCGGTGGTTTCGTTCAATTTGGGGATATGTGCCTTCCAGCCATATACATCCCTGATTTTTACCTTAAAAGCATCTAGGGCAGTTGGTTCGCCATGAATCAGGAACACCTTTTCGGGGATATTCTTTATTTCTTTTAACCATTGCAATAGCTCTTTTTGGTCGGCGTGTGCTGAGAGACTTTCCAAGTGTTCGATTTTCGCATTGACGGGCTCGTATTTTCCGAATAGTTTAAGCTCATGTGCCCCTTCCAGAAGCTGTCTTCCTCTGGTGCCTTCGGCCTGATAGCCAACAATGAGTACCGTAGTGGCGGTCTTGTCTATCAGTTGCTTTAGATAGGTCAAGACCCGGCCCCCGGTAACCATTCCGCTGCCGGCGATTACGATTTTAGGTCTGAGGTCGTCTATGGTTTTCCAAGTATCGGCGAAGGATGATATGATGTTGAAATGATCGCACATCGCTTGATATTCTTTCATCGGGAGTTCGTGCCAAGCGGGAAAACTTTCGAAAACGGACAGTACATTATTGCCCATGGGGCTATCGATGAAGATGGGAATATTGGGGATTTTGTTTTTCTTGTACAGCTGCCAAAGAAGGTACATCAACGATTGCAGCCGCTCGACCGCAAAGGAAGGAATGATCAGGCTGCCCCGTTCTTTGATGGTTCTGTTGACCAAATCAATTATTTTTTGTTCTACGTCTTCTTCGGGATGTAGCTTGTTGCCGTATGTACTTTCCACAAAAAGATAGTCGGCCCATTGGGGATATTCGGGCGGAGCCAAAAGTGTATCGTTCTGTCGCCCGATATCGCCTGAAAAAACGAATAGTTTCCCGAAGATTTCCAGTTCTATGAACGTCGCCCCGATGATATGGCCGTTGTACCTGAATTTAAACCGGATGTGCTCCGATAGCCCTATCCATTCATCCTTCACTTGGGATTGGAACAGGTCGATGGCTCGTTCGGCTTCCTTTATTGTATAGAAGGCTACTGCTGGATGGTGTTTGCTATAGCCCTCATTATTGGCTCGTTCGGCTTCCTCCTCGTGTATTTTGGCGCTATCCAACAAAATGATACGGGTTATCGCCAGGGTAGGGGCGGTTGCAATGATTTTGCCATGAAATCCTTCTTTAACCAGTCTCGGCAGGTATCCGGTATGGTCTAAATGGCCGTGGGTCAGCAATACGAAATCGATTTTGGAGGCATCAAGGGGCAGGGATTGCCAGTTGAGCTGACGAAGTTCCTTTAGGCCTTGGAACATCCCACAGTCTACCATAATGTTCAGTTCCGGGGTTTCCAGATAGAACTTGGATCCGGTCACGGTTCCCGAGGCGCCCAAAAAGTGTACTTTGATAGTGTCCATATATCTAATGGTTAAAGAGTTGCCCAATTTCTCCGAGAATTTTTTCTTTTCTGTCTTGGGAGATCCCCAAATGGTCTAAGAAGAATTTGTCCTTCAAAAGTTGCCGGCAGAGTACCACATCCCTACTCAACAAAAATTGCTTTTCGCGTGTGCTTAATAAAGTGGATACGGTAACAGGATAAAGGCCGAGCCTGTCGATGCGGTCTTTGAGACCATCGTTTAGGGGATAGTCCCAACTCAAGAGATACAGTCCGGCACATTTTCCGTATTTGATGGCATCTTCCGTAAAACGGGTATTGGTTACTACCCATCCGGCCTCCATTGTTTTGGTTTCCGTTATTTTTGTCGCCCAATGTGCTTTCACATCGTTGTATCGGGAGTGGATGTACAACGGAATTTTGACATTGCAGTTACGCCCTTCTTCCGAATGAAATTTACATTCGATGACCGTTACCGACCCGTTTTTTTCCGCTAGCACGTCGATTTCATGGGTCACACAGATGCCATTCAAGATTTCGTTCACATGGGCAACGTAACCCGAGTATTCCAGAATGGCCGCCACAAAGCGTTCGAACGGGAATCCGGTAGGCCCCAACTCATAAATCGCTTTTTTCAGTTTATATTTTGAAGCGAAGACCGATTTGTTCTTTTTCAAAATAGCATAGGCCCTGTTGTAGATTTCATGGGTAGATATGCCTTCGAAAAGCTCTTCTTTGACCTTTTCAACGATCTGTTCCACCAAATTGTGGTCAGCACCACTGTGCTTTAGTGAATTGCGTAATTTGTCCAAGGAAAATCTTGCCTTTTCCCCCGAGGATTTTATAACTTCAATGTCCTTTTCTTTTTTCAAACTATCATTTTAGATGTACGTCGACTTCCGGTATTTTCAATAATTGCAAAGTGTTGGATGCCAGAGTTACCTTTCCCTCGGTCAGTAAGACGGCCTGCTCGATGCGTTCGAACAATTGGTGTTTTGTACCACGTCGTAGCTTATAGTCCGATATATAGCGAAGGTTTAAGGCTATCCAGTTATCGGTAAGGTTGATGGCCACGGTCGGAGCGATGGTGGCATTTTCGATGTAATACCGTTCGACCATGGCTGACCATTTGGCCATGGAATCTTCGGTATAGTCCGATAAGAGTTCCGTTGCTTCATCCAGCACTATTTTTTTGCCCAGTTCAACATCGGAGCCGTAGGTAATAAGTACGTTCAGTTCGTCCCACACAAATGGGAAATCCATGGAATAGTTTTTAATAGGCCCTTTGAAGACGAAAGCATTGCTAATTTTAACAATCCTACCTGAATAGTTATCGCTACTGACCCATTCGCCCATTTCCATGATCGTGGTATAGATGCTGTCAATATCGATGACATCGCCTTTGATACCATTGATCTCTATACGGTCTCCCGGTTCGTAGACCCGTACGAAAAAGATGTAGAACGAGCCGGCGATGCTCAAGATAAGTTCCTGTAAAGTAAAAGTGATGCCTGCCGTAAAAAGGCCGATGATGATGGTGTAGTCTTGAACATTCTCGAGCGTAAAAGAAACGAGGATCAATAGGCCGATCAGTACATAGCCTACGACCTCGACCCCCTTCTGGGCCTTGTACCGAATACTTGTATCGGCTATGCGCCGTTTAAGCAATTTTCGCAATAAACGTATAGATATGATAATGAACAGTATCCATAATAAAAGCTTTGCCGCCTTTACCACCATGTCGTGGTTAAAAAAATCGAGTAGTTCGTCCATAGTTTAGATTTGCAGAGGCGGCCGGTTTGGAAACGAAAGACCACCGAGGTAAACTTTCAATCCCTAGTTTTTCGGATGTCGAAAGGACTACTTCTTGTCCCGAAAATAGTCCCGCACCAAGGCCTTCACCTGATTTTCTGTCATGCTGTCTGCTTTTTCAACTGTCTTTACCTTAGCGGCCAAGGCTTTATGATCGGCCATCAAGGCAGCCCTGAATTTTTCGTTCGTATCGGCAGGCCCGAAGAGGGCTATAACATCGGCATCGGTGATAGCATCGGCCAACTGATTGAAATAGGCCTTTAATTGATGCTTTTCCTTTTCAAGATAAGTGCTTTCGTGGCTGATATCCTGCGTACCGCCCCATTTGACCCTTGATCCCGAAGACCCTTTTCGGTTAAAAAATTCCACCTCGGAGCGGATTGTTTCTAGTGTTTCTCCTGCGTCGTGCAAACGAACGATGTGGGCCTGTTGTTTATCCAGCCAAATACCTATCTGTTTCATAATTTACTTATTTAAGGATTTTATCTTCAACGCAATTTAAATTCAATATTCTTTTGTCCATGGTATTGAGTTCAGGTTTCTGTGCAAAGATAATTTGGGTGGGATGCGCCACCTATGACAATGGTCAGTTCTGCTCAGGGAGTATCAACATCGGAATGGCGGCATAAATACTTATATCGTTGATAACCGGTTCGCGGACCAGCATCTCTAGAAAACTATGTTTGTGGTGTACCATGGCGAACAGATCGATGTGCTGTTTCTCCAAAAAAGATTCGATGACCAGGGCCTTATCGTCGAACTCCCTAACCTTATGATAACTGTGGACCGTAGCGTTGAGGCAATCCTCAAGCAATTTTTGGTTCGATTCCTGTTTGCTGTTCAACATTTCCTCCTCTGTGATGTGCATGATACGGATCGAGGCATCGAACAACGATGCCAACAACTTAGTGGCGTAGAAAAGCGCGCAGTATGCCTCGTGCGAAAAATCGGTGGCCACCAAAATGTTTTTCATGGCGGTCATATTAGAGTTGTGGAAGCACCATAAAAGGCAGGCTTAAATGAAAACCTATTTTTTTGATGACCGGCTCCATAAATAACCGCTCCATAAAAGTGTGTTTGTTCTGTACCATGACCAACAGGTTTATTTTATTCTTGACCTGAAACGCATTGACCGCTTCGATAATGCCGTTGTCTGGAACTTCGTGAAACAATGCAGTATTGCCCAACAATTTTGCAAGCTGGCCTTTGTGCCTTTCCTGTGCTGCGTTCAAGTCGTACCCCGTATGGACATGCATGACGTTGATTCGGGACTTGTGCTGTCTGGCCATAGTCAGTACCTGCGAAATAGTATCTTTCCCGTATTCGATTTCGAAGTCCGTAGGAAATAATATTTCAATGGGTGCTTCGTATTCATATTTAGGAGGTACCGCAATTACGGGGCATTTGGCCTTTTTGATAACGTGTACGGTATGGGTGCCGAACAGAATTTCCTTGGCACCCGTCGCCCCCTTTGTTCCCATCACGATGAGGTCTATGCTTTCGTTGGCCACGGTTTCCGATATCTCGCCCAAAAGCGTGTTGAAGACCGTATGTACGACAAAAGTATGCTGGTCGTTTCCGTATTGGTCTTCCATACGGCTTTTCAGTTTCTCCAACTGTGTCATCGAGGTTTCGCGCATTACATCGCCCAGACCGATCAGTCCGGGACTTCCCATAAGGTATTCCGTTTGATAGACGGGCGGGGTGTAAGTATGTAAGAGATAAAAGGTGCACTGGATGTCCCTATAGGCCAAAAGCGCGTACCGGATAGCCTCAAAGGAGTTGTCCGAAAAGTCGGTGGGCAATAGAATCCGTGTCATAATCTTTGTTTTTTAGTATGGGGTAAATCTAAGGGAGAAGAATTTTGAAAACCATGACATTGGTCAGTTCGCCGGATTGCTATTTTTGGTATTTTTGCTTTTTTAAATGGGATACGGATGAAAAGTAGTTTTTCAGAAATTATAGCTTCGGAGACCCCGGTGCTCGTAGATTTTTATGCGGACTGGTGCGGCCCCTGCAAAATGTTGGCGCCTATCTTAAAACAGGTAAAGGACGAAATGGGGGATGCGCTAAAGATTGTCAAAATTGATGTGGACAAAAACCAGGCGATAGCCTCTCGATACCAAGTGCGGGGAGTGCCGACCATGCTACTTTTCAAGAAAGGGAAGCAGGTTTGGCGGCAGTCAGGAGTTTTGCAGAAGAAGGATATTATGGGTGTTCTAAAACCACATATGTAAGGCCAAAGTTCAAAACTTACCTTATGACCAAACGCATAGGCCCTAGGTCTTCTAGGTCTTCTATTTGTGCAGCGCCAAAAACGGAACCGTGGTAGGATAGCATATTTTTTCTACGGTAGGCCTGAAAAGTATACCTTTCAAAAAATTCAGGTTTTTGGCGGCCATGTCCAGAATATCCAGATTTTTGCCCTTCTTAAAACACTGTACGGCCTCATCCAATTTTTGTCCGGTGAGGGTATGGAAAGAACATTCAGTGTCTGTGAAATAATCCTTTAAAAATTCGCCTTCACCCGTCAGAGTATCTACCTCTTTCTTTATCATCGGGCCCTTAAAGATATAATCAATGCTCTTAGGTTTCGTTTTAGGGGAACTTATTCAGGTAAAATTAAGAGTGGCACTTCCGTATGAAATGCCATTTTTTTGACCACGGGCTCGCCGATGAACTTTTCCCAAAAAGTGTGATGGTAGCGCACTAGGGACAATAGGTCTATTTGTGCATCTTTAATGAAACTTTGCAGGGTAGGGGCTATGTCGCCTTCAAAATCAAGATTGTGAAAGACGAGAGCCAAACCTTCAAAGCGTTCTTTTAAAAGCTTTTGATTGAGCTTTTGCTGATCGTTAAAACGATATTCGACGGCGACGTGCATAATCTTAACTTCGGCCTTCCAGAGCAAGGCCAGTTCGGTCAGGGGACTTAGCTGGTACTTTTCATACTTTTTCATAAAGTCGGTCGGAAATACGACGGTTTTCAATGTTTGGAAATTATACTCCGAAGGCACCACTAGCAGGGCGCAATTTTCTACTAGTTTCATGACCTTAACGGTATTGCTTCCCATGAATACTTGTTTGGCACCCGTCGCGCCCTGTGTACCCATTACAATTAAGTCGATGTCTTGTTTTGAAACGACTTCCAGTATGGCATCCTGCAGCGTATTTGGTTTTGATACAGTCTCAAACCGATGTTTTGGATTGCCATGGTTCTTGATGAGGTAGCCCAGAACCCTGCCCAGCTCCTGTTCGGAATACTGAGAAAGGGAATCGTAGATGGTTCCTAAGCGTTTCTGGTCTTTTCTGCCGAGCATGTTCAGGGCATTGGGCTCATAGGCATGCAGCAGGTAAAACCGGCTTTCGACATCGGCGTACAGTTTTACGGCCGTAAAGATGGCGTTCCAGGCGTTGTCGGAGAAATCGGTTGGCAAGAGTATATTTTTCATCGGTGCTACTTTAATAGGTTATCTCCGCAGGTTCTGCATGACCAAAAAGGGAATTTTGGGCCGCAGGCCTATCTCATCGACCGTTGACCGGTACAGCATGTCTTCAAAAAAGGAATGCCGGGCATTGACCATGACCAAAAGGTCGATGGCATTGCTCGCTATGTTTTCCAAAATGGCCTCCGCTTTGTTCTTGATTGGTGCACTTTCGAAATATAAATAGGCATCGGGCAGTGATTCGCTTAAAAAGCGCTTGTTATCCAATTGCCTGCGGCTCAAATCCTCGAAATCGGAGAGGTATAGGCAGTGCACTTCCGACTTAAATTCCGACGCCAGGCTGTTCAATAGTTTTAGCTCCCTGCGTTTATAGGGTAGCATATAATCGGTGGGGAACAGTATTTTTTTTGGTTGTTCGTATTCATAGTTTTCGGGAATCGCCAGCACAGGGCACTGAACATATTTGAATACCTGTACCGTATGGCTACCGAAAGTGATGTTTTTACTGGCGGTCTTCCCTTGTGTCCCCATAATAATCAGGTCCACATTGACTTGGTTCGCAAAATCGTTGACGGCATCGACAAGGGATTCGAAGGCCGAAAGGGATTCGAAGGCGTGTTTCGGATTCTGCTGTTTTTGCTTTACGGTTTCGACGAGCTCGTCCAGCTTTTTTTCCACATTGTTTTTGACCGTAGCATTCTGTTCCTCGAAGGATGCATCCCTCTTCTTAAAGGGACCGTAAACCTCGTCGGCGAACGCATGTAGAAAGTAGAAGTTGGTGCGTTCGCATTTGTAGAGTTTCAAGGCATAATCAATGGCATGCATTGCATTCTTTGAAAAATCGGTAGGTATTAGTACGGTTCTCATGGATATGATTTTAATGACCCTCCAAAAATAGCGGGAGCCCTTCTCAAAAACTATGATATATGTCATCATCGAAACCAAATGGAACGAACCATGGTTGCCTATCCCTGCAGCGATAAAAGCGGAATGCTCATTTCAAAATTTACCTCCTCAACGGTCGTATCCAAAGACGCTTTTTGCAGCAGCCCTTAGTCCTTTAATACCCTGATGATTAGATTGGCCTTTACGCTTTTGGCAAAAATGCGGACCCCGTCCTCGATTTTATGAGAGATGACGACATTCTATTCATGCAATACCAATAGGGGAATCTTGGTCTGAAAACTTATTTTCTCAATGGTCGTGTCAAAAAGAATCTGCTGCAAAAAGTTTAAATGCTTGGCGGCCATCACGATAAGATTGATATTTCCGGCTTCTACGAAAAGTTGTATCGCCTCAACGATACCGATATGGGTCAGCGTGTGAAAGGTATTCCGTTCGGGGAAAGTTTCATGCAAATAGTCAAATAGGTATTCCTGGTGCTGTTCCTGTATTTCGGTAAGATGTTCATCTACCCCCGAAACGTTCAGAACCCGTAAGTTCGCCTTGGTGAGCTGCATTGCTGCGGAAATACCTTCTAATATGGAGTGCGTATAGAAACTGTTAAAATCAGTCGGGAACCCGATTTCCGTTGGGATTTCTACTTCGGCCTTCTCGGGAACCACCAATACGTTACAGGCCACTTTGGTAATGACGTCGCCCGTGTTACTCCCTACGATAGAGGCCTTGAGACCAGATGCACCAGTGGTGCCCATGACTATCAAATCTATGTGCTTAACATCTACTGTTTTTCTTACAATTTGAATAAAATTCCCGTATTCCTGAAGGGCTGTAAAGCGATGTTTTTTGTTGCAGGTCAAGCGTTCGATACGCTCAAATAGCATTTTAATCTTCGCTCTGATTGAGGGGTGTAGTTTTTCTTTGGGAAAGCTGAAACTGTTGCCGCGAACTGAAGATTCGGACAAGCTCCCCACATGAAGGATGCAATAATTGCAGGGTACAGCGTCGAAAAGCGTAACCGCATATTCGATGGCGTTCCAAGCGTTTTCGGAAAAATCGGTGGGTATTAGAATGGTTTTCATACACTGTAAACTACATTCAAAAATAGTTTTAGTGCCGAAGGCGGAATATGATAATTATCATATATGATGGAATTTACTACCGTAAATTAGCTGACATATTGCAAGGCCTTCAGTTCCTTTATTCGGATGTTCCGTCCCTCGATGGCGATAAGTCCCTCTTTTTTAAAGCCCGAAAGGGTGCGAATCAAGCTTTCCGTAGCGATGCCGGCTACGCTGGCCAGATCGTTGCGCGATATTTTGATGGCATCATCGCTTTTGGTATTCATAACCTCGGCAAACTGCAATAGCGTCTGGGCCGTCTTTTTACGGACGGAACTATAGGCCATTTGAAGTAATTGGGCCTTAATCTCTGTAATGTTATCGGAAAGAAGTTCCATAAGCTCCAAAGATATATTTTTATTTTTTTGGAGGATGTTTTTCAGGCTTTCTTTAGAGACACCGGCTAGTTCTACCGGTTCCATGGCGGTGGCGGACTCTTTATAGGGAATGTTATTCAGAAACGAAGTAAATCCTAAAAAATCATCGGCCCGATAAAGGGATGTGGTCAGCTCTTTACCGTCCCCGTCCATCGTGTGGCATTTAACGACTCCTTTTAAAATAAGGTAAATGGTGTTGGAGCGCGAACCTTCTTGAAAGACACTTTCCCCTTGGCCAAGAGATATCGGCTCCCCATTATCGTCAAAAAAGTTTTTCAGCTCGTGCAGGGTGCGCATCTCATCCTCCAAAACCTCGGACGTTTTAATGGGGGTGCCCAACATTCGGCTCAAAAGTTCGGCCTTGGCCAATCGGCTTTCCACGGCACTCATAAGGTCTTCCTCCTCGAAGGGTTTGGTCAGATAATCGTCGGCGCCCAGGTCCATGCCCTTTCGGATTTCTTTGTGCTCGGTCTTGGCCGATAAGAAAATAAAGGGAATATGCTTGGTCTTCTCGTCGGAGGAGAGATTCTGTAGCACCCCATAACCGTCGATTTCGGGCATCATAATATCACAGACAACGAGGTCGGGCATCTCGCCCTTGGCGGTTGCGATGCCGATTTTTCCGTTCGGCGCGGTCACTACACTGTAGCCTGATAGCGCTAAGAGCTCTTCGGTATTTTCGCGTAAGGCCTTGTCGTCTTCGATTAATAGTATTTTTTTCATATGCTAAACTTTAATAGGTTTCAGGGGTAGGTGTACTACAAAGGTAGACCCGTCATTCTGCTTACTGCTAAATTCCAAGGTGGCCCCTAGGTTTTCTAAATGCTGTTTGGCAATATTAAGTCCGATACCCGTACCTTGGGTCAATAGGGCGTTCTCTGCCCTGAAATAGCGGTCGAAGATGTGCTTTTGTTCGGTCGCCGGTATCCCGATGCCCTGGTCAATGACCTTCAACACTATAGTATCCGTTTTTTTCGAGACCACCAAGTCGATGATGGAGTCTTCCGGAGAGTATTTAATGGCATTATGGATGAGGTTGGATAGAGCCAGCTCCAAGGTCTTTTCATCAAATTCGATAACGATATCATCTATATCTTCGGGATATCGGATTTTTTGCCCCGTTTTGAGCAGCATATTGGCATCATAAACAACTTCGTTGATGACTTTGCTCAAATGGAACATTTCCAAATGATAGTTCACTTTTCCGGAATCCAAGCGTTCTACGGAGAGAAAATCGTTCAGTATGGCATCTAAATATTTTACTTTGTTGCGGATAGTGGTTACATGTTTGTCCCGTTTGGGTTGTTGCTCGGTCTGGGTGTATTTTCCCACCAAGGTTATGGATGTAAGGATGCTGCTCAGGGGCGTTTTGAACTCATGGGAAACCAAGGACAGGAAACGGGTCTTGAGTTCGTTGAGTTCCTTTTCCACGGCCAAGGCCTCGGTCAACTGTTTAGTTCGGGATTCTACCGTTTTCTCCAATTTTTCGGTATAGTTCTTACGCTCGGTAATGTCTAGGATGATGGCCACAAAAACTTGCCTTTCGCCCATAGCGGATGGTTGTAGATGTACTTCAACGGGATAGGACGAGCCATCTTTTCTTCGATGTAAGGTCTCGAACTTGACTTTTTCTTTCTTTCCGGTCAAAAGGGCATTAACCAATTTTTTGAATTTGTGCAGGCTAAATTCAGGTTTGATGTCAACGGGGGTCATGCCGATTAGTTCGGCCATATTGAAACCGATATTGCGCCGAGCCTCATTATTTACATTGATAAAATTGAAAGTCTCCGCATCGAAAACAAAGATTTCGTTCAGCGATTCCTGGAAAATTCGGGCCCAGTGACTCAGTTCTTTTTCCCTTATCTTACGTTCCGTAATGTCGATTACCAAAGCCATAACGTAGGTAGAACCGTACAGTTTAAAAGGGTTCAGGCCCGCCTCCACCGGAAATTCTTCCCCATTCTTGCGAATGCCGTTCAAATCGCGCCCGTGGCCCATTTGGCGCTTTTCGCTTTTATCGATAAAATGGGCGACATGCTGATCATGGTGCCCGTGATAACGGCGGGGGATGAGGGTATCCAATGGCTTTCCGAGCAGCTCGTCATCATCATATCCGAACATGTCCTCCGCCGCTGAATTGGTTGCGACGATTTCCTGTTTGGTATTGACCACGATGATGCCCTCGGAAACCCCTTCTGAAAGCAAATTGAAAATGTTACTGTTTTTTTGAAAGACCCTCATGAGTCAAAAATAAAGATTCCAAACTGATTAATATCATAGTAATCGGGTATGGCACTACATTAATTTTATCCCATTACACTTAACAAAGATAAAAATGAAGAATACATCGAAAACGATGAACGAGCTCTATGAGCATCTGGGGAAGTTATTCTACGCAATCGCCATTAGCGATGGCCATGTTCACGTAAAGGAATGGGATAAAGTCAAAGAAATCGTAAAGGCCGATTGGTTGTACGTCGACGAATTTACCGACCGGTACGGTACCGACTCCGCCAACCAGATCGAAATCGTTTTCGATGGCCTCATGGAATACGGAAAGACCGGCAAGCAATGCTTTCAGGAGTTCAAGGATTTTTACGAAGAGCACCCGCATGCGTTTTCAAAGGAAATCAAGACCCTTACCAAAATGACCGCAAGTGCCATCGCCAATTCCTTTGCCGGAAAGAACAAATCGGAGTTGAGTATGCTGTCCGAGCTGGAATTGTTGTTGACCGATTGAAGGATCGCAGGACAAGACTTCGGTTGATGTCGATCTAATACTATATACCCGTCGTCAAAAACTGGCCAACAACATCCCTTAGTCCAACTTGCTCAAAGCTCAAACTTTAAAAGTCAGGACAGGTAAATTGGCATGGTTGGCGACATCTTCCCCGATACTTCCCAAAAGAAATTGGGAGAATTGTTTTCGCCCATGCGTAGGTATGGAAAGCACGTCGAACTTGCCCTCCTTACTGTAGTTCATTAGGCCTTTTTCAATGCTGTAATCATTGTAGATGGTCACTTTTAGTTCGGGTTCCCCTGCTTTATAAAGAAAATCGGAGATGCGTTTCTCGATTTCCGAATTGCAGATAAAAGCCTCATAGGGTGTATTTACATAAACCAGTTGTAGCTTCGCTGAAAATAGTTCGGCAAACTCCTTGACGTTTTTGAAGGCCAAAATCGCCTCGTCCTCAAAATCACAGGCGAACACTATGTTCTTGATATTAAAATCGGGCATGGGCGCTTTTATGACAAGAACGGGCACATCGGAGGTGCGCACCACTTTTTCGGTATTGGAACCGGCGAAGACTTCGTTAAATCCGCTGGTACCATGTGAACCCATAACGATAAGCGCTATACCCTGTTCTTTCGCAATAGTGTTCAGCTCTTTGAATATCTTATAATTCTGGACGATTTCCCTGATTTTGATGCCTTTTAGATAGGGTCTGTCCAAAAAGGTCCGAAAGCGTTTTCTGGCCAGTTCCATATAGTATTTGGCCTCTTCATATTCTTGGCTTTCGTCTTTGGTCAGCACCGCTTCCGACAGCCCCAGCATGTGCAGTACAACGATTTCCGCCTGTTGTAGTTTGGCGATCTTTGCGGCAACCTCCAAGGCATAGGCCGAGGGTTCCGAAAAGTCTATGGGTACAAGAATTTTTTTCATGGCTATGTCATTTTTTTTTACGTTTTCGAAACTTTTCCTTACGCTTTCTGAGCTGTCTTTACAAGTCGCTCAAGTTATCCGCCGCGGCCTTTTCAAAATTATCCTCGGTCGATTTGGCGAAGATACCGGGGCGGGTGCGCTTAGTTCCAATTCGCAGAATTTGTTGTTGCCGTCCCAGGTGTTTCCCAATTTGAAAGTAACGTTGGCCCCAATCAGGAACTGTTATCTAAGGGCTAATTTTCTCAAATTTCGGGTAAGGATTTCGCTCAACGATTCGCTCTTCGTCATTTGCAGGTATGGAATATATATCATAATGGCTTTGTTTTTTTAGGATGGGTCAAAACTAGGAATGAAATTGTTTTCACAAAATGACATTCATCATTTCGTATCCATTTTTGAATTCTAAACTTTACAGCTTACCTAAAGAATAAAAGAAAATGGAACGATTAAATGGCAAGGTAGCCATCATCACTGGTGGAGCCGGCGGCATAGGAAAAGCTACGGCGAAATTATTTCTGGAACAGGGTGCCAAGGTTGTTATTGTGGATATCAATAAAGAGGTGTTGGAAAAAACCAGCTCCGAATTAGACCATGAAAACCTTTCCTATTGCGTGGCCGATATCTCAAAAGCGGAGGATAATGAAAATTACGTGGAGCATACTTTAGAAGTGCACGGCAAAATCGATATTTTTTTCGCCAATGCTGGTATCGAAGGGGTTTCGAGACCCATTGCGGAATATCCCGAAGAAACATTTGATAAGGTTATCGCCGTGAACCTGAAAGGGGTTTGGCTGGGATGTAAACACGTTATCCCCAAAATGAAGAAAGGGGGTAGCGTGATAATAACTTCCTCTGTAGCCGGACTTAAAGGCTTTGCAGGTCTTGGGGCCTATGTGGCGACCAAACATGCCATTGTCGGTATTATGCGAGTGGCGGCCCTAGAAAATGCAGAACGTAAAATTCGGGTAAACACCATTCATCCCGGTCCCGTGAACAACGACATGATGCGGCGGATCGAAAAGGATGTGTCCCCCGAGAACCCGAAGGAAGTACTGAAAGGCTTTGAATCCGTCGTGCCTTTCGGCCGCTATGCCGAATCCAACGAGCTCGCCGAAATGGCCTTGTTTTTGGCCTCGGACGAAAGCAAATACATTACCGGATGTACCCACGTGGTAGACGGGGGCATGTTGACCGCCTGAGAGTGAAGGAGACTATCGGCGATTTCCGTTCCCTTTTGGCCCACGGCGATTCCAAAATGGAAGGCTTTTAGGGCCAGGTCGTCGTTGACCCCGTCACCGATCCTGACCACTACCTCATTGTTAGCCTTAGAAGTATTGATGATGCACAACTTGGCATCGGGAAACATCCGGGTAAAAATTTGGATTTCCTTGACCTTTTGTTGGAGCTCAGGATCCTGCAACTACATTAGTTCGTCGCCCGACATGCATTTTTCGTATCCTTTGAAACCGATCTGCTTGGCGATGGCCAAGGCGGCAATACCTTCCTCCCAATACCTCATTGCATCCATTTGAAACAGGTTGGTTTGAGGGTATTTCTATGTGCATTTTAGGGAATGGTTGTACGGCATGACCGATATCATTTTTCTAAGAAAATCCGTGTCATACATTTACCAAGAATAACAGGAATTGTCTTGCCTCTGGATTTTTGACGTTGGTGAATGAAAGAACCTTGAAGGTTTCATACTTTAAACCCGCTGGCACGTAACCTACGCAAATTATGGATGCATCCACAAACATAGAGAACCAAAACCTTTTCCAGTATTTGGATGTCGCAGCGTCCATCTTTATGGTTATCAATAGTGACCATTCCATCGAACTGATCAACCGGAAGGGCTGCGAAGTGCTGGGTTACCGTCGCGATGAGATTATCGGCAAGAATTGGTTCCATAGCTGCATCCCTAAAAAGAAAAAAAAGGAACTGGCCCTATTCTTTGACCGAGTTTTCGCTGGAACCGTTGAACCGCCCGATGTGTATGAAAATTGGGTATTGGCAAAAGGAAATAAAAGGAAACTGATACAATGGCGAAACGCGCTCTTAAAAGATGAAAATGGTAATGTTACGGGCCTGATCAGTTCAGGGGTGGACGTTACCGAGATCAATAAAGCGAGAAAACAGTTACAAGACCATGCCGATCGACTTGAGGAAAAAGTAGCGGAACGTACGCTAGAACTAGAATTTACCGTGCAGCGTTTAGTTGAAACCAACCTAAATCTCGAAGATCAGATTCAGGTGACCCGATTGGCGGAAAGCAAAGCGCAAAGGAGCCAGTCGCAGTTCGCCGCGATTGCCAAGAATTTTCCCAAGGGCCTTATCGTGGTCTTCAACGCCGATTTTGAACTGGTTTACGTGGAAGGGGAGGAGTTGCGACGGCTCGACTTTAAAAAAGAAGATTTCGAGGGAATACGCATCGATGATATTTCTATTTTTTCCGCGGACCAGATCGAACTTATCAAGCGGGATATAAAAAAAACGATACGAGGCGATAGCCTTTCCTTCGAAGTGGAATTTCAGAAGAATTGCTATGCGGTCAATTCGACCCCCTTGCATTCAGATGCCGAAACTATTGTCTGGTCGCTGTTCGTCTACCACAATATTACCGATCAACGAAAAGCACAGGAAAAACTATCGGTGGCATTGAAGGTGGAGCAGGAAATGAACGAGCTGAAATCCCGTTTTATCTCCATGGCCTCCCACGAGTTCCGAACGCCGCTGAGCGCCATTCTGTCCTCTGCCATCCTTATCGGGAAGCAGAACGGCCCCGGCAGGGAAGAACGTCGGATGAAACATGTGGTCCGCATTCGCAACAACGTAAAAAACCTGGTGGTCATCCTGAACGATTTTCTGTCGCTGAGCAAGCTCGAGGAGGGCAAGGTAAGGGCAGAGCCGCAGCATTTTGAATTGGTGCAGTTTACAAAGCTGTTGGTCGAAGAAATGAAATCGGTAAAAAAAGACGGGCAGAGTATCCGGTTTACACATGCTCAGGCAGCTATTCCCGTATTTCTTGATTCGAAACTAATGAGTCATATTTTGATCAATCTAGTGTCGAACGCCTTAAAATATTCCGATGAGGCCGCGGAAATCATCCTAGAACTAAAAGTATCCGGCGAGGTAGTGATTTTTAATGTGGTGGACAAGGGAATCGGCATTCCGAAAGCGGAACAAAAAAGCCTGTTTGAGCGGTTTTTTCGAGCGGGGAACGTAACCAACATTCAAGGTACGGGACTGGGGCTGCATATCGTAAAACAATATTCGGAACTTATGGGTGGCATCGTTGGTTTCAAAAGTAAAGTGGGAAAAGGAAGCACCTTTACCCTTAAACTCCCCTTAAACCTAAAAGAACATGAAAAAAATACTATTGATAGAGGATAACGAGGATGTACGCGAAAACACGGCGGATATCTTAGCGTTGGCCCACTACCAAGTGGAGATGGCAGAGAACGGGAAAATAGGGGTTGAAAAGGCCAAACAATTTCATCCCGACATAGTGGTCTGCGACATCATGATGCCCGAAATGGACGGGTACGGGGTCTTGGAACAATTATCCAAAAACAGTGCAACGGCCAGCACCCCTTTTATTTTCTTGACTGCAAAGACCGACAGGGCCGATATGCGAACGGGCATGAACCTGGGTGCCGACGATTACCTGACGAAACCCTTTGATGAAAAGGAACTCTTGGAGGCCATTTCCTCCCGGCTGCGCAAAAACGAATTTTTAAAAAAGGAATTTGCCAAAAACGTGAAGGACCTCAACGTTTTTTTGGAGGAAGCGTCGCAGTACATGGATCTCGAAAGTCTCTCAAAAGGTCAGGCCCTTAAAAAATACGATAAAAAGGATATGTTGTATTGGGAGGGCGATACGGCGCATTCGATGTTCTTTGTCGAAAGCGGCAGGGTCAAGACCTATAAGGGTACGGAATCGGGAAAGGAATTCGTCAGCGGAATTTGTGGTCCTGGGGAATTTATCGGGCAACTTTCGCTATTAGGCCCAAAAGGCACCTATATAGACAATGCCGTCGTTCTGGAGGACGCCGAACTCTATGCAATACCTAAAAGGGATTTCACGAAATTGCTGAACGAAAACCATACCGTGTCGCAAAAGTTCATCGAAATGATTTCCAATAACTTGATCGAGGTACAGGCGCAACTGGTCGGCATGGCCTTCGCATCGGTCAGGCAACGGGCGGCCAAGACCCTTTTGGATCTCTACGATAAGGGCATTATTAAGGACTATGCAAGCGAAGGCATGGGCATCCCCCGGGAAGATTTTGCCGGTCTGATCGGTACCGCCACCGAAACAGCCATACGAACCCTATCCGATTTTAAGGAAGAGGGATTGATTACCACCGATAGTGGTCGCAGGATCATTATCTTAAAAAAGGAAGAACTTCAAAGTATAGCGGATTTTCGATAGCTATCGCCAAAATGACCTAAAGGTCGATTTTGATTCGGTCGTCATAGCCCCCGTCACAATGGTTTCTTTGATCTTTGGATCTACTAGAACCAATCTAAATGTATTTTTGAAGAAACCGGAACACCGAAATGTTCCGGTTTCAAAGAAGGTATTGCATTTTCTTGCAACGTTTACCATAATCAGGCCTAATTGTCTATAGCTAGCCGTTCGGAAAATCATGTGGTCTCAAGCATTTACTGCACCTTCCCTTGGGTTCCTGATCATATTCCTACGCCAGGAAACCCGTCTCTTTTCAATCTTGAAGAACTAGATGACTACAAATTATGATGTTAAAATAAGTCATCCGTTTTAGGGAGAAAATGACCGAGATCAGTTTGTACGTTTTTTTTTGGTTACATATCTGATGCTTTGCCTCCCTTGTTCCTAAAAATAGAGATGAGGATAAAGAAACCTAAGACGGCCGAAAGAACGAAACCTATAGCACCCAATATCGGTATTCCATGGATTTTCGGGGGCATGTCCGCAATGACGAGAAGGGCGGAGCCGATGGACAAGGCAGCGATAATGACTGCATACACCAAACGGTTGAAAGCTGTTTTCAGCGAATTTCTAAATTCGTTGAGGCCCTTGTGCTCGTGAACGATCACCAATTTGCCGTTCTTGATTTTGTGCACGATGTCATTGATGTCGTCCGGCAAGGTATCCAATAGTGCATTGTACTCTTGAAAACGGATTACGTTCTTCTTGAATATATGTTTTAGGCTAATACGCTTGCGGGTAATTTTCGTCAAATACGGCTTTAGGTTATCGGTAATATTGAATTGGGGATCCAACTTAAGCCCGACGCCCTCTATGATGACCAAAGCACGGATGAGCATGTACAGATAATGGGGAAGTATAATTTCGTTCTCGTAGAGTACATTTTTGAATTGGGTAAGCGTGGTGCCCAGTTTAATATTTTTGATGGACGTATTGCTGACCCCCTCCATCAGCTCGTAAAGATCATATTCTAGTTTTTTGTAATCGGGGATGGTAGATTTTACCGCTATTTTTTCGAGAATGGGAATGATTTTTCGGGCATCCTTTTTCAAGAAACTATCCATCAATCCTATCAGGGCGTCTTTGTCGTTCGGCATGATGGTGCCCATCATACCAAAGTCGATAAAGCAAATCTGTTCAGTATCGGGTAGTACGAATATATTTCCCGGATGCGGGTCTGCGTGGAAGAACCCGTGTTCCAAGACCTGTTCGAGATACAGGTCTACCCCGAGCTTGGCGACTTTTTTGGAATCGATTTTCGACGCTAGTAACTTGTCAAGTTCCGAGACTTTTATACCATTTACGAATTCCATACAGATAAGATGGTCGTTGCTCAGTATGCGATATATTTTGGGGACGTAAATATCGTTGTTTCCCTTAAAATTTGAGGAAAAACGCTGCATATGGTCCATTTCCTTCAAAAAACTTAGTTCTTCCTTAATACTTTTTTCGAAGGATGCTATAAGTTGAACGGGCTGAAAAGCCTGTATTTCTGCGCTGTATTTTTCCAAGTTTTCGGCGAGGTCTTTCATAATTCCGATGTCGGATGCGATGACCTCGACGATCCCTGGTCGCTGAATTTTAAGGGCCACTCGGTCGCCGTTGTGCAATTGGGCCCCATGCACCTGTGCCAAGGAGGCGGCGGCGAGCGGTTCCGGTTCGATGGACCTGAAATGATCGGCGCAATTGATTTTCAAGGTTTCGGCGACCACTTTCTCTACCTCGAAGTTTTTTAGGGCGGGAACCTGGTCCTGTAGCTTTTCCAATTCCTCAATCAGCTCAGGGGGGAGCAGATCTTCGCGATTGCTCACGAGCTGGCCCATTTTGACGTAGGTAGGCCCCAGCTCTTCCAAGACCATCCGTATCCTCTCAAAAGTGGACAGCGAAAGCAACTTTTCGGTATCGGGATGCTTTTTGAGATAGTTTCTTGGAATGAGTTTTTTGACCGTATTGCTGGCCATTACGTCTTCAAATCCATACTTGGCGAGCACGCCAAAAACGCTATAGTACCTTCTAAGATGCTGCTTTTTCGGAAGTTTTAGCCCTAACATACGTTTTATAGATACTCGCTAAGAAAGCGGAAGAACTCTTTTTTAAGATCTGCATAGATTTGTCGCTGCATCTCCATTTTATTTCGGAATTCCAAGTGTTTTTGGACCAAAATGGTATCCAGTGCATCTTGACCGTCTTGGTCTTGTCCGGCAATTCTAGTCTCGTGGATTTCTATCGCCTCCAATAGGTCCTCGATGACCCCACCGTGCAAGATGAATTCGTTTTGATAATGCTCCAATTTTACAAGTACCTTTTTGGAAGTCCATCGCGTAACCAGTTCGCTGAGCCTATTTTTGAAAAACTTTAGCTCGTCTTGCCAGAAGAATAGTTCGTGCCTCCAGAGCTGATGCTCGAAATGCAGGTTTTCGTTGTAGATGATTTCCTTTTCCATCGTTTTTGATCTTTGGTGTAATTTGATAATCTACAAAACTAGGTCAGTGCAGGAATCCCTGAAATGATAAATGTCATTTTGGGAAAGGGACATGGGCACTTCATTCGTTGTATTACATGTAGCCCTCAGTTTTACAGGGTCGAATAGTAACCATGTTTCAGGAACGAAAACAGAAAACCGATATTCTACCCCGATCTATCTTCGGGCCATTTCCTTTATCCCATTAAACTGCCAACAAAATGGCTACATAGTGAAAAAGAGCAGCTGCCCGCAGAAAGAAAATCCAGACGGCATGTAGGATACTGTTGACAGTTTGTTCCTAATAGGTTTGTTCGCCTCCTGTTCTAGTATGATTTAGAATTTGGCAAAATGCGGAATATCCGAAACGGAAGCAGTAATTTCCGCAGGTTCGGTTCAGTGTTTTTTACGCTAAGTTTCCTTGCGTTTTCCTGTAATTTTAAGAATTTTGATGCGATAGACTACGGGAACGCCATGGGAGTAGCCCTTACTTGAAAATTCGCTGATAAATTCCGTCTCCCTATCCTCCTTATTCTGAATAATACTTTGAATCCCTTCGGTAAATTGATGCAATCGCTGTTTAGCATCCGTGCCCTTTAGCTCTTCAAATGTGCCGTGAACCAATACCGATTGCCAATTGTAAACGGATTGCACTTCCGCTATAAATAGAGATGCCGATGGGTTCTTCCGCATGGCATCGATTTTATGACCCTCGGCGGAGTAGCTGATAATAGCGTGCTCTTCCTTGTCATAATAATAGCTGATGGGAAGTACAAATGGGTTGCCTTCCACGGTAAAACCCAAGTGGCCGGTATAATTATCGTTGAGTATGTTGAGAACTTCACTGCTGGTTAAATCTGTCATGGTGTCTTTTTTTGGATTTATTTGTGCGAATTCGATGCTTTTTAACCGCCGAGATATTATAAATACATTTGGAGGTTATTATAACGCCAAAGCTAGCACCTGCCTGAGGGGTAAAATATGACATCGGTCAGTAGTTGTCTGAAACCGTTTTTTTAAAAACAGAAACAGGTATGCTTATGGCATACCGATGGTATTGAATTTTTTGACAAGAATGTCGAAATTTTTTTATGAAATTAGATTTGTTTTAAACTGTTGCATGAAAGGGGTAGGTCCGTCACAGCCGCCCGATACTTACGATATCCTTTTCTTACCGGTGACCTCTTCGATTTTAATCCGGAAAACTAGCGGTGCTTGGTTCTTGCTAATACGGGCCGAGAAATCACTTATAAACCGAGCGTTCTTTTCCGGTGACCGTTCGATGATACCCTTCACACCATCCGAAAATTGGCGTAACATGTGCTTGGCATCGATATTTGAAAGTTCCTCGAAAGTACCGTGAACCAAGACCGATCGCCAATCGGCTACCGAAGAAATCTCGTCAACACAGAGGGAGACCGCAGGGTTTTTTCGCATCGCCGTAATCTTATGGCCTTCGGAGGAGTAGCTCGTTATCGTATGGGTAGCGGCGTCGTAATAGTAGGTGATAGGAACTATGTGTGGATAGCCACCGGAGATATATCCCAAATGGCCGATGTAATTCTCGGTCAAAATTTGGATACCTTCTTCCTTTTCTAAGTTTCTTCTCATGATGTTTTTCTAGTTTTTAGCTCAAAACTAAAGGAAGTGGCCTCAAGGGGGTATGACATTGGTCAGTTTTGGTTAATTAGTTGGTTTATGATATTTCTAGGTGGACTCTGACTCCCATATTTTTCCCCAAAAATGATTTTGATTATATCCCGGACATCGATTTTATCCTGTTCATTTTAATATCGGTTACTAGGTGATAGCAATAGTGTTCGCACTATTATCGACTTTTGTGGCGAGATGGCTACCGTCGAACGCGGGCAAAACATATCGATCCGGTACGCATTATCCGTAGGACTTAAAGAAGGCTTATGAAACAGGTTCTAGAGACAAAAAATATCAACAAATACTTTTTAAAGTTAAAGGATTTTCATGTGCTCAAGGATATTTCATTTAGCTTTCATGAAGGGGAATTCGCCTCCATAATGGGAAAATCCGGTTCCGGAAAGTTCACCTTGCTCTATATTCTATCCATCATGGATACCTAAAAAACTGGCAAGCTCTATTTGAACAAAAAACTTGTTACCGGTCGCCCGCATCAAGTACTGTCTCGGATACGTAAAAAGAGTATCGGCATTGTATTTCAGTTCCACTACCTGCTGTCGAATTTCAGCGTTCTGGATAGGGTGTTAGTATTACCCAACAGGTTCTAGGTCCACGATGATACATTCCCCATAATCGTATTCTTCTTCACTTTCTTCATCATCGTCAACTATAGCTTCCTGTTCTTCCTCTTGCTGTTCCTTGTCTTTTTCAATTTGGTAAACGATTCGGTATATTACCGTAAATTTTCTTCCCTCAAAACGGGTGTTGGTAAGATCGTATTTTTCTTTGGCCTTGGGCTCGAGATCGTTGAATGCATATGAAGAACCTTCCATATCCACGAAATAAAAAACGCCCCCGGATTGTCCGTCGTAAGTTGCCTCCACGGCTTGTAACTCATCTTGTCCCAATGGGGAGATCAGCAGCATTACGGAAAAAAATAGGGTTGAAAGTAATTTCATTATACTGATTTTGGTCGAAGGTAGGGTAGTGGCGCTAGAGCAAATATGATTTATGTCAGTTTTGGGACTTCACGTCGTTAAAAAGGTCGAGATGGGATAAGGAAATAAAAAATGGGATAAACTTGATGAAGGTTTATCCCATTTAAATAGCATTTAACCGATAGCCCGGTTAATGTAGGTACTGACGTGATTCCGACCAACGGATTCGCTTACTGTCTTTAGAGTTGGTAAAAAAAGTAAACCTTTTAGATTCTGTCGGCGATTGATTGATGAAAGTTGTCATGATTGTTGTTTTAAAAGATTAATGAATAGTGTAATAAAAACCGTATCAACGGTTGAAGTTCCTGTGTTCCGCCCAACGGACTCTTTTGCTATTTCTGAAGTTGGAAAAAACTGAATACTTCCTTGATTCAGTTGGTGATACCGAGAGTGTTGCTTTCATGATTTGATTTTAATTGATGAATATTATTGTTATATATAAAGGAGACGAGGGACAATCGTTTATGTTACAGTACTATGTTATAAAAGGTATTGTTTTGCGATAATTTTATGATTTTAGTTTTCCTCATGCTACGCTTACCAGTATGTTCCCACTTTTATGTCCCTTATCGAAATATAGTTGTGCATCGGCCACGTCTTCCAACGGGTAATTGAAAGGTTTAATAAAAGTAAGCACAACGAAATAAAGGGATAAAATGGTCTTCCAGGTGCGTGCAAAGAAGTATCCGAACACGATGCTACACTTGTTTATCAACTTTGTGGATAACGACTGGTTGCCCAAACATACCGAGGACTATTTCAAGGAGCGTGATGCGCACCCCTTGCGCTTTCTCGCCAAAGTATTGAGCTAAATTGACCGATATCAGGGGCAAATCAATTTCGTGCGTGGTAAAAAATATTCGTTTTTTTATTGATATTGATAGTATCTATTTGCCGAGGATAACCGGTCACATATATCTTCGAGTTTGCCTGTCCATTGATTTTCAATCTGTTTTTCGCATAAATTTCGATATCTGCCGTACTGGAAGAAAAGAGGTATACGTCTTCCGCCTTCAGCGCCCAAGCCGTCAATCTGGCCTTTTTGTTCACTGTTGCGCTTAAGGCATGCGCGGTTCCCCTCAGACCTACGATACTGTTATCGGTTAGTTCCACACTGACTCTGCCCCCCAGCGTTTTTATAGATGTACTTGCGTTGTTTTTGGTTTGTACGTGTACGCTCTCCGCCGTAAGGTCAAGATAACCGGTGCTTTCCCCTGCTGAAATTAGGGTAAAGTCGGTGCATTCCATCGGAAAGTTATAACTACTATTTCCACCTGAGTTCAAAATAAAGGTTTCCATAACCATTTTTTCATCGGTCTGTACCGAGGCGTTCCCCGAAAGTCGTAATTCCTCAAAATCCTTTACATAAAGTGTTATTTCCGCATAGCTTGCCGTAGTATTCTCCTCTGTGGTATAGAGTTTCAGAACAGCATCCTTGAAATCCCATTTAATGATATCCTTTAGACGTTTATCGCCTTTGATCTGTACCCCAAAAAAGTGGGTCGGGTACAGTATGGCGCAAAGATTATCCTGAATTTGGATGATCTTAACACCTTCCAAAGTCTCGTAAGAACTGAACGTGCTAGTGTCTTGGGCCGAAAGGGTAAGACCGAACAACAGCACAAGAATGCCTAATCGAATTTTCATAACCGGATATTTCGAATCATATTCCTCAAAGTAATCGAAAACAAAGGGAAGGGAATATGATATTGGTCATTTAAGGACGCCGTGAACTTGAATAGTTATAACTCTAACTATTAAAGCTCAATAGTGGCACGGTAATTTCCGACACCATTTTTTTGACCATATCTTTCTGGATGTATTTCTCGAAGAAATTCCTACCCTTCCGTTCCAACATGACCAGTAGGTCCGCACTGGTATGGTTCAGATATTCATTTAATTCCTTGAATATCGCATCCGAAAAAATCAGCTCGAATTCCATATTTTCGTAGCTTGTTTTTTGTTCGAGCATATCCTTGAACCATTCCATCAGTTCCTCGCCCGCGTATTCCTTTTTTGTAGTAATGTGCAACACCTTGATTGCGGCGTCGAATTTTTCCGCGATCTTGACCAAGCGGTTGATGGCAAAAATGTCGGCCTGTTCAAAATCGGTAGCGTAGACCATGGTGTTGAGGTTTTCGATTCCGGCTCCTTCCGGTACCGCCAACACGGGGCACGTTGCATTTTTGATAAGTGCCTTTGTGGTACCTCCCAATAAGAATTCGCGAACAGGGCTGATTCCCTTAGTGCCTACCACGATGAGGTCTGCATTGAATTTTATCGCCTTTTCCTGAATACCGCTCCAAACCGAGCGGTTTTCGACGAACACAAAACTCATATCGATTTTGTCTTCGGGATGCCCCAAAAATTCCTTGATAAAATTCTTAAGCTTGGCCCGGTTTTCGACAATACGTTTTTTCTCATTGTTCATGTGGGTAACCGAAACGGGGCTGGCCAAGAAGATGGGTATATCGAATACGTGCATCACGATTAGTTTGGCATCGAATTTCTCCGCCAATAAAAAGGCCGACCATAGTGCCGGTACAGAATTTTCGGAATAGTCGGTAGCATAGAGAATGGTCTTCATCAAAATCGTTTTTTAGGTTTCCGTGGTGAAACTAGCGATACCCTATAACCCTACAAATGATAAATATCATGCCCCCGTTTTCGGAGATTATGATTTTAGTCATTTCAGGGGATGGGCTATAAAAGCTATCGGGTCAACGTCCGCTCCAAGGTCAACAGCCTTAGTGCAAAGAATGCGACGAATGCTAAAACACAATCCAAAGCGCTGGACCAAGCCCGAAAATACCTCGAGTTGATGGAAAGCCATATGAAAAGGCTTAGGATGTTTAAAATTACCACAAGATGATTTAGATCATTGCCAATGCTGCACACCAAAACTACTTTTGACCCGTAAGCCTTAAATCAAAACCTTCTGTTATGAGAGTTGTATTGATACTTTTGATTTTTCTTCACGGGCTAATCCATTTTATGGGTTTTTTCAGAGCTTTTGCCATGGGAAATATGGCGGAATTCACCAAAGAATTATCAAAACCCATCGGACTGGTCTGGTTGTTAACGGGTTTACTCTTTATTACTTCGGCCATCATGATACTCCTTAAAAGAGAAGGATGGCCCGTTATCGCCATTTTGACCGTAATCGTATCCCAGTTTTTGATTTTAACGGTATGGTCGGATGCCAAATATGGGACGCTTTCGAACATCATCATCTTAATCGCCGCCAGTATCTCTTTCGCAACGGAACGCTTTGAAAAAGCGTATCAAGAGGATGTTCGCACGGCCATGGCATTGACCGAAATCGGCGATGAACTTATAACGGAAAAGGACCTCGAACCTCTCCCGGCAGTCGTACAAAAGTATTTGAGATACGTTGGCGCAGTGGGCAAGCCAAAAGTGTACAATGTCAAAATTGAATTTGAGGGCGAAATGCGGGACAGGGGCAAAGATTGGTTCAAATTCACTTCGGAACAGTACAACTTTTTCGAGGTGCCCACCCGGTTATTTTTTATGAAAGCCAAGGTCAAAAAGTTGCCTGCGAACGGCTATCACAAATACACTAAAGATGGAGCGTTTATGCGTATCAAGTTGCTATCCTTGTTTCCGGTGGTAACTAATGATAGACCGGAATTGTTCCCCACCGAAACGGTCACTTTTTTTAACGACCTCTGTCTTTTTGCCCCGGCTGCACTTATCGATGAGCGTATACGCTGGAAAGCTATCGACGGACAATCGGTCAGAGCAACTTTTACGACCAACGCTACCAGCATCTCAGCCATTTTATATTTTAACGAAAAAGGACAATTGGTCAATTTTGTTTCCAATGACCGTTATTCGGTCAATGAAATGAAAGCTTTCCCGTTTTCCACTCCGGCCAGTACGTATCGAAACATAAACGGTTATCATCTGCCGACCTACGGCGAGGCTATCTGGCACTATCCGGATGGGGAATTCGTTTATGGGAAATTCAATGTCAAAAGCATCCAATACAATGTTGAAGACTCAAAACGCTGATGAAATGAAATCCAACAAGACATGGCACGCAGCCAACAAAATGCCCAAAACACATCCTTGGAAAAGCGTATCAAATGGCATTTGGAGCACGTGGAAAATTGTAATTGTAGACCTATATCCGAAAAACTGAACTCAGAAATAGGAAAAAGAAAAATACGATAAAATCAACATCCGATGAAGAACAGGGAACTATTGGTTATAAAGAGTGTGCATTCGATCATTTGGCTTTTCTTCAATATGGTCATCTTCTACCTATTATATGCAGTTATTGCCGATACAATCGACAAATGGGTCTGGGTTTGCATCGGATTAATAGTTGCGGAAGGCATTGTCTTACTGGCATTCAAATGGCTTTGTCCATTGACGGTAATGGCCCGTAAATTTTCGGATTCCACAAAAGATAACTTTGATATTTTCTTGCCGAATTGGTTAGCGAGGCACACTAAACTGATTTACACCTCAATATTCGGCGGGTCCATTTTAATACTCATCTATCGATTGGTTTTTCCTTTACACATCAACTAAACACCAATATCGTAAAGAGGATATGAGAATTATCATTTTTAGCGACAATCGAATCCGCTACTTTTATTTTTCTTTAGAATTGATACCCTTTTATTATGCGAGATGATTCAAAAGAGGAGGTAGATCCATTTTTTCTAAGTGAGGAGCGTGCTTTTTTAGATGGCCCCCGCAACCGGTTCAAGGAACTTTGTCAGAAGGGCAAAATCCTACGTGAGTTGTGCCATCGGCAAAATGGGAAATTAATATGAAACGATTCAAATTGACAAATTTAATTTTTTTAACCGTAGGGTCGCTTGCGCTTTTGTGTTCTTGCAATAGGCGTAATATGGCTCTGGCGGACAGGGAACTGGCAAAAGCCGATTTTCAGAAAAACGGTATTCAGATCGATACATCGCCAAAGCGAATAAAGGTCTCTAAGAATATCGTAGTAAGCGACTATTTTCAATACCTCGATTCGTTGGTGCAACGCTACGATTCCATTCTGCCCTATCCGCTATCGGAACATCTTCTGGTGCGTTACAATCCATGGATTATCGATACCCTGGCGAATACGGATTATTACCGAAGGATGGAAAGGGATTCGTTTGTGTATGACCAAAGGCAGCAAATCGTATTGCCGAAAGGAAGCATCCTAAGAATTCCGGATTCCCTGAATACCTGTCGGATGCTGGAGGAATTTACGAAAACCGAGATCGACATCAACATTCCTGAATTCAAATTGCGAATTTTTCAGGATTCCGTTTTAGTACACAGCTTTCCTGTCCGGGTCGGGCAGAATAGGGAACGGTATCTCAAATTGAGTAACCGCATAATGGACCTACGCACCAAAACGGGAAAAGGAAAGATCGTGGCCCACGCGAAAGACCCGGAGTTCTTCAATCCCGTGGACGGCAAACAATTCTACTTCACGAAAAGAGATGACGGAAAGACTACGGTGATGCCACAAATACCATGGATAGAGACTGAGATAAACGGCATCCGAAACGGACAGATGATACACCCCACCACGAACCCCGAAACTTTGGAAAAGGCCTATTCCAACGGCTGTATCGGCACTACGGAGGCAGATGCCTGGATTATTTACTACTATGCCCCGATTGGCACCAAAGTAAAGATCAGATATGATTTAAAAACATATTTAGAAGGGATTGTGGTATCCGTTTTTAAGGATATTTATGAGTATGGACATTAGGGGTGTGCCGTCGACAGGATTCCATACATGATATTTGTCATAGTTCACGCGGAGGTAGCGATGTAGCTTTACAGAAATATACCCCCACAAATGTGCACTTTAAGCCAAAAGTACAACCTCCATTGGCCACATTATGTCAAAGTATTTGTAAAGATTGATATGCCTATTCGAGACCACATGTGCCAGAAGGAAACCAACGAGTTCAATTTAGTTCATGCATTGTATCGGTTTCGAAAAAAAACCGGACACTTTAGTGTTGTCGAAGACAGTATAAATTCAATTGAAGTATAACAAGATTACGTAGATCGCTGGGGTTATCAACAAACAATTTAACTATGAAAAGTATAATAGTACCTACGGATTTCTCGCAACAATCGGAATATGCATTGAAGGTGGCAACAACCCTAGCTAAAAAACACAAAGCTGAAATTATATTGCTTCATATGTTAGAGCTGAACCAGGCCCTTATTTCCGGCGCTGAAGGATTCTACCCTGAACAGTCCGTCTTTTTAATCAAAATGGCGGAAAAACGCCTGACCGATATGATGGGCAAACCTTATTTGAAGGGAATCGACGTCGTGCCGATCGTAAAACATTTTAAGGTTTTTTCCGAAGTCAATGAGGTGGCAAAAAAGCATAACGCCGATTTAGTGGTCATGGGTTCCCACGGCGCGGATGGTTTTAAGGAAATGTTTGTGGGTTCCAATGCCGAGAAGGTGGTCCGAAATTCGGATATCCCTGTTCTGATTATAAAAAAGGATATTCCCAATTTCAAGGTCAAAGATTTTGTCTTTGGATGTGATTTTAAGGATGGAAGCCTCTTGGCTTTCAGAAAGGCGAAGGACTTTGCCGATTTGCTCGGTGCCAAATTGGATTTGGTCTACATCAATACCCAAGGCGATGATTTTATGGCCACGGGCGATGCCTATGACCGTATATCAAAATTCCTTCAAAAGGCGGGCGTTGGACAAGAAGTTGAAATCTACAACGACTATAGTGTTGAAAGGGGCATTTTGAACTATAGCGAGCGGGTCAGCGCCGATCTTATCGGTATACCGACACATGGTCGTAAAGGGCTTTCCCACTTCTTGGTAGGCAGTATAGGAGAGGATATTGCCAATCATTCCAAGCTACCGGTGGTTACGTTTAAGATGGGTTAGTGTCGAAAGCCTAAGACATAAATCCTTCTATAGATTTCTAGGGCAGGGCAAGAGTTGATGGCGAAGGCATTTATGAATGGCTCTCAATTGTTTTCCGGAACCATCTGAATTGATTTCAACAGTCGACGGAGGTAAACGATTGGAGGTTTTGTCAAGTATAAAAATGACCGTAAAAAACCGATCATATGATTTCTTAAAACAACTAAGCTTCCACATGTAATCGTGGACTTACTATTTTGGCTATTGTAAACGTAAAGGTACTTCCGTGCCCTTCCTTTGAAGAAACATTGATATCTCCCCCAAGATCTTGAATCAGCCTCTTAACAGTGGCCAAACCGATTCCGGTGCCCATATTTCCATATTTATCCGCAACACCGACTACTGAAAAAAGATCAAAGATTTTACTTAATTCTTTCTTTGGAATACCGTCGGAATTATCTTTAACGGAGAACTCATAAAAGTCATGCTTCGCCGATAAGCGTATTTCTATTCTAGTCTCCGGTTTAGAGTTATACTTGATAGCATTAGTTATGAGATTAATGAGGATCTGCATCAAAGCTGCTTTATTGGCTATTAGTTCGACATTATCCTTTGCGTTGCTAAGAATAGTACAATTATCTGTTTTGGTAATTTTACCGAGCTCAAGAATCAATGATTCGAAATCAATGTGCTCTTGCTTACAATTAAGCAGATGATCAGTTAAATAGAATTCCAAAATACCATCGATATAGTTTTTTAAGGAGTTGGAAGATGTTTTTAAATAGGTCAGGCACTGTAGTGATTTTTCGTCAAGTTTATCACTATCAAATTCCAAAAGCTCGGTCAATGAAATAATATTGGCCAATGGGGATTTTAGATCATGGGATACGATACCAGCGAATTTTCTCAGGTCTTCATTTTTTAGTTTTAACTTATCCTGAGCCTGTATGAGTTTAAAATTTTGATAGCGGAGCTCAAAGAGTTGCACCACTTGTCTTGACATTGAAGTAAGCGCTTTGAGTTGTTTTTCAGTTAATTTTCTGGGTTTCTGATCAAAAACGCATAATGTTCCTAATTTAAAACCTTCGGAGTCTATTAATGGTGCTCCCGCATAGAATACTGCATTATAATCTGTGACCAAAGGGTTGTCAAAGAAACGATCATCCACTCTGGCGTCTTCTATTATCGTAACCGGGTCCTCGGAATTTATGGCATGGCCACAAAAAGAGAATTCCCTGGGCGATTCATTAAAAGGTACACCGTGGTGCGACTTCAAGAAATTCCTTTCTTTATCCAAGAGCGTTATCAATGAAATAGGAGCGTCACAGATATAAGACATCAACGAAGTTATGTCGTCATATTGATCTTCTGGCAAAGTATCGAGCAACTGATATTTTTCTACTGCGGCTTGTCTTTTCTTTTCGTTGGCAGGAAATTCTGGTGATTTCATTGAGGAATACTGTTGATTATGATTAATAGTCTTTAAAGGTATTGAATTTAACGGCGGTGTCACCGGAAATTGTAATTTTACAATTCCATTATTTCCAATACGGATACCGTAATATGCATTATTATTGTATTTTATAGCTAGGCATATTATTATTTAAATGCTGATAAATTGCCATTTTCATTTACAAGCAAAGCAAACTGACAGCCAGTAGTTTCTGGTTCTGACTGTAAATTAAATAAGCTACATATCAGGTTACGGAACCTAGTTAAATTGATTCCAAGGTTCTCGAATTACCGGTTTTGAGAAAGCAGGGTTTTTAAACATGCTCTTATCCAAATCGGAATATAGTGATCGTTCTTTTTCCTTTTTCTAATCTTTAATCGTAGTCCATATTGAGCAAAAACATACTTATCATAGATGACGACATAGTTTCTCAATTCGCGTTAAGATATACGATACAACAAGCAAATAGTGACTGCGAGGTATTGACTTGTGATGGAGCTCAAGAAGGTTTGGGTATCTTATCCAATCTCCTTAAAGCAGGGAAAAATCTTCCGGATTGTATTTTCCTTGATTTGGATATGCCCGATTTGGACGGGTGGGATTTTCTTGATCGATACCGTACTATTGGTGATATGGCTAATAGGACCAAAGTTTTTATTCTCTCCACATTTACCAGCTCAGTTGATCGGGATAGGGCAAAGAATCATTCCATGGTAGAGGGGTTTTACGATAAGCCCCTATCTAGAAATAGCGTTCATCAAATTTTAAAGTTTAGACTCGATTAAGTCAAGTTTTTCATATTTATTCCCGAAACCTTGTAATCGGCATAAGATTTGAAGACCATTCAGTATCTAAAGAATAAACTGGAAAGCTCGGCCATTACGTCATTCCTAAACCTAACCCAGCCTTCCATCATTAGCCGCTATGTAAGCGCATTAATAAAAGTGTGATTTTTTTATTTCAATAGCACATTGATAGATATAGATATATGAATACCAAAAAGATTGCCTATTCAATTTTAGAACTTGCCCTTGTTCCTAAAGGGGGCACTATAAAGGAAACCCTGAACAACTCATTAGCTCTGGCCCAAACGGCTGAATCCTGCAACTACAAGCGCTTTTGGTTCGCAGAGCACCACAATGCCGAGTATATAGGCAGTAGCGCCACTTCGATACTTATAGGCTATGTTGCCGAAAACACCACAAAGTTGCGTATTGGTTCCGGTGGAATAATGCTTCCCAATCACTCTCCTTTGATTATAGCCGAGCAGTTTGGAACATTGTCCCATTTATACCCCGATCGCATCGACCTCGGATTGGGAAGGGCGCCCGGTACGGATCCACAGACCGCCCGAGCTATTCGCGCCGACTTTATGGAGGCTGCGCATTCCTTTCCTCTGGAAATAGAGAAAATCCAGAAGTATTTTTCACCGGAAAATAAGACTTCAAAGGTGCGTGCCACCCTTGCTGAGGGAACCGACGTACCCTTGTACATTTTGGGTTCCAGTACCGATAGCGCCCATCTGGCCGCAGAAAAAGGATTGCCCTATGCCTTTGCCAGCCATTTTGCATCCACTCATTTACACAACGCTTTACGGATTTATAAGCAGGAATTCAAACCTTCTGAATTTTTAGAACAGCCTTACACAATGGCCGGCGTCAATGTCTTCGTAGCCGATACCGATGAAGAAGCGGCAAGGTTGTTCACGACGGCAATAAGGATGTTCGTTGGGGTACTTACCGGAGCAAAAGATGCCCTGCAACCACCATCGGAAATGACTGAAGAACTAAAGGGAATATACGATCATCCCTCCATACGCCAAATGTTGAAATATTCTTTTGTGGGCAGCAAAAAAAGCGTAAAAAACCAAACGCAAGAATTTTTGGAAGCAACCGGGGTCAATGAGATTATCGCGGTCTCTACCATGTATTCAATTAAAGACCGAATAAAGTCCACTCGACTATTTGGTGAAATTATGGAGGGAATCAACCATGAAAAACTTGAGTATTCGCACAGGAATTAGAGGTGTGGTTAAGCTGTCGGCACATTGAGGAATTTGAGCGAAATGATAAAAGTGACCCCACTTATTCAGCGACCAAAATTTGTAGTGATTTTTCTTTGATGGAAATGTGTAGCATCCCAGTATCGATTTCGTGCAGTTCCCCGTCGATCTGGGATTCAAAACTGGCGTTATCGTTTCTGGATAAGAGGAGTTCCGTGGTCTGAAAACTCTTGGCCTCCTTTAGCCAATATACCCGTTTAAACAGTATCAAAGCCCCTAACCAAATCATTTTTAGCCTGCTTATTTTCGATATGATTAGTACGTCCAATAGTCCATCTTGTAAAGATGCTTTTGGGGTAAGACTAAGGTTATACCCCATTTCGTTAGAATTGGATATCAAAATGATGAACGGATCGACCAAACGGTTCATTTCGTTGACCTGTACTACCAAACTCCTATTTTTACCCATATGGCGAAAAGAGCTGACGCAAGCATTGACGTAGCCGTAAAGCGTTCTTTTTTGTGAGGATTCATAATGTTTGATGACGCTGGCATCGAAGCCGATACCCATATTGCTGAAAAAATGGCGGTCGTTTACCTGGCCTACATCGATTTTTACGGTTCGTTGACTTCGTATTATGGCCAGGGCCTTCCTAAGGTTTTTTGGGATGCGCAGGTTCGAGGCCAGTCCGTTGCCGGATCCCATGGGAACAATTCCCAAAGGAATATCGGTACCGATCAGGCAAGACGCTACTTCGTTGATCGTGCCATCTCCCCCGCATGCGACGATTATATCCGCATTTTCGGAAATCGAATCCAAGGTCAATTGCGTCGCGTGATTTTTGAAGGCGGAGTGTTTTACGGTCAACCGATGTAGGCTTCCGACGAAATACGGCTCAAAAAATTCTTTGGTCAATGGCAATCTTCCATGGCCCGCGACGGGATTAACGATAAAATGTATTTGGATCATTTTTTGAGGTTATTCAGTTGAAGTCCCCCGTTGCGGTAGAGATAGTCGGCGACTTGATAATTGGATATGGCGCGTTCCAAGAACTCAGTATCCATGGGCAGGGCCTTCTGGCTATTGTCCGCCGGATTCCATTGGTAAAAATTGGCCGTATTGCCGTCTCCCAAGACCATGACTTTATTATCCTTTAAATAGCCTAATTTTCGATAATTACCGATAAAGGCACGTTCGTCTTCGGGTTTCATCTCAAGGATGTTCCGGCCGAAAAGATTGGTCTTGTAATCCCATCCGAGGGAAGCGAAAAGCGTAGGGAACATATCTATCTGCGAACTCAACTTATCTATTTTCTGTGGAACGGCATTCGGCAAATTGTAGATCAATGCTGGAATATGATAGTTTTGAACATCCAGCTCCCATCGGCCCGCGCTACTGGCGCAATGGTCGCTCATAATCACGAAAACGGTATTCTTGAACCAGGGTTTGGTACGGGCGTTTTTTAGGAATTCCCCAATAGCATAATCGGTATATTTTACGGCCCCATTTCTGCCGGTTCCGGAGGGAATGTCGATTTTTCCTTCCGGGTAGGTGTAGGGTTTGTGGTTCGAAGTCGTCATCACAAAATCGAAAAATGGCTTTCCGGTTTCGTGGGCCTTGTCCGCTTCCTTGATGACCTTGTTGTAAATATCCGCATCGCAGACACCCCATGCGTTCTCAAAAGTGACCTCGTCATCTTCGATGTTGGTGCGGGTAGTTGTAATACTTTTATCCAAAAGAAAACCACGGCCCCTGTCCACAATATTAAAACCGTTTCCGCCGAAATAAGTATTCATATTGTCAAAATAACCATCGCCGCCGTAGAAAAAATTACGGTCGTATCCCTTTGCTTTGAAAACTTCCCCTATGGTAAACAAACCCGTATTATTCTTACGCTTCAAGATACTTCGACCGGGTGTAGGGGGAATGGACAGGGTTATTGCTTCCATACCACGAACGGTTCGGGTACCGGTCGCAAAGAAATCGGTAAAAAATAAACTTTTGTTCGCCAATGAATCCAAGGTTTGGGTAATATTGAGATCACTTCCCAATGCATTCATATAGTTGCCACTCAGACTTTCGATACAGATAAATATGACGTTCGGCCGTTGTTCGGTTTTTATACTGTCGGTATTCTTTGTGTTGCGTAGGATTTCATTTTTTAAGGGGTGTAAAAAAGTATCACCGCTATCGACAAATTCTCCCTTGACATCGGCAAATGCTTTTTTATCGTCGATGGTCCTATAAAACTCAGAATAGGCCAGTTCGTTGTTGCGAAAGGCCGCAAAAAAGGAATAGATACCCGCTTTTGACAGTTCGTTGTTATAGCGGTTTTTTGACCACTCCGCTTGGTCGTTCGTCACCAACAGTCCGCAAACGATGGCTATGGCAAACCAGGGCAGGGAGGCAACAAACTTCTGCTTGAAGCTAGTTTCGCTATAGTACGTTTTTTGAAAACCTCCATATTTGTAGACAATAAACAAGGTCAAGGCGACCAAGGTAAGTAGCGACCCAATCAAAATAGGCAAAGGGTAGGACTCATTGATATTCTTAACGACTTCATAGGTATAGATCAAGTAATCAACAGCAATAAAATTATACCGTCGCTGAAATTCGTCCCAAAAAGTAAACTCCCCGAAAAAGGAGAAATAGATGATCAATATGCCCAAGAAAAATCCGAAGGCCGTGATAATCCTGTCTATGAATGAACCGTACCATTTTACCGGTACCACCAATAGATACAGCAGATAGGGAATGGTAAAAAAAGAAACGGTTCCGATGTCAAATAAGAACCCGGTACCGAAAGTACCTAGAAGGTCTAAAATGCTCTTATCCACCTCCGCAAAATCCCAAACCATAAAACTAATTCTTACGAAAAGGGAAATTGATAGAAACAGAAGTACGAATGCCTTTAACAAGGTAAAGCGACTTGGAAATAGTTTAGACATAATTGATTGTTTAGCGCGCCAAAAGTAATGGATAATTCTATAGAAATATTAAAGATACAGTATCCCCTGATATGATTTCGCTGTGTTTGAAGCCGTAGGTACTCTTTATTAGGGATTGTAGTAGCAAAAAGTAATTCTTTTCGTCAAGGGAAACGATGCTTTCGGTAGGTTAGGCCATGCCCAAAACCAGTTTTTTACGCCCGGCCGATCTCATTATAAAATTCTGCCCTCCGTTTAGGCAGCTATGGGTGCTGAATCTTCTCGCGGTTACTTTTTAATTCCTTCAAGTGTTCTTGTTTTACCGGTTCCAGAATATCTACACCGTATGAGGTACAAAATCGATGGTTCTCCAAAAATTTGATGTTCAAGGTGTTCCAATCACTGATCGAATAGTTGAGTCCCTGAAATTTGGCCAGTTCCGTTCGAAGCATGTTATTCTTCTTCCAAAAGGAGCCCGTCCCCAAATGGAACAGGTCGGCATCACAGATGATGTTTTCCAATGGCATCTTTGGCTGTTGGGGCATTTTGGTGGCGTTGATGCAGCCTATCACGGAAACCGTTTGGGGAACGGGATACTTGTTCGCCGCCAAAAAATGGTTGGCCTCTATCACGCTCATATCCTCATGGCCCTTGAACACGGTGGTATAGCCCGTATCGTGGAAAAGGGCCGCCAACAGTACCGGTTCTAAATCTTCAAGGTTCCTACCTCCGTACATTCCTATTTTCAGAACATTTTCGTACACCTCAACGGTATGTCCCACATTATGGAACGGAAGAGATCCGCAACGGCTTCTGAGCAATAGTCCTATACAGTGAATTTTCGTTTTTCTTATAATCGTCTCCATATCACGAATCGTTTGCTTTGACCAATTCTCCTTTTGCCATCGGTTTTTGCGGTTTTAAAATCTATAGTTTAACCCAAGGACAAAGCTGTCACTATCGTTTGCAAACGTCAGTTCCATGTGTTCTTTTTGATACGGTGTGGTGAACAGATAGGCACTGCCTATACCTACTACGGCACCCGCGAGAACGTCCCATCCGTCGTGCCTTTTGGCATTGATTCGACTATAGCCCGTAAATCCGGCCAAGAGATAGGCGGGTACTCCATATTTCCAACCGTATCTTTTTTGGATAAAGGCGGCACTTTGAAAAGTAGTGGACGTATGCCCCGAAGGAAAGGCCAAATCGCCATTATTGTAAGGCCGCTTTTTATCGATTGCATATTTTAGGCCAATGGTCAAGGCCTGATTAAGCATTGCTCCTTTGGCAAACTGCCAGGTGCCCTTGTAATCGCCGATAACCAACGAACTGGTCAGGGCAGTGGCAGGCAGGGTAAATGCAAGGACATCTCCTGCGGTCTGAATGGCCTTGACCTGCCCGAACGAAGTACTGGTTATAAAATAGAAAAGGACAATTAAAACCCAGAGTGGAAAATTCACCTTGATACCGTTTATCCCTTGAAAAATGGTTTTGTCAACTGCCATATATTGATTTTAACGCATTAAGAACTCAAATTTTTACAGATTTCCAGAGTAGAATTTTAGACGAAAATACTACCCAATTCTAAAGAGATTTTAAAGTGACGAGGTGCGGAAAAATGACTTGAAAGTCTGATGTTTTTCATATTTTCATGGGTTTAACTTCCCAAAAATAGACTTCGATTCTATTGAAATTTTTTGGGGATTCTCAAGAGATCTTATAGGTAATCTTAAGGGAGTCTAAAAGAAATCTTGGTAGGTACAAGAAAAAAGTGGCCGGAACTTTTGATCCGACCACTTAACAAAACAATATACCTAATTATGATAAAAACTAATCGTTATCCTCATCTCCTTCCTCTATCATCCCTTTTTTTACGACCTTGCCGTTGGTATCGATAACCACTTCCATTGATTGTTCACCTTTTTCAAGCTCGAATTCATATACCGAGCCTTGCGAGGTTTCGGAGATTTCGGCCTCTTCGATTTTATACTCCGCAAATTCAGTATTAAGGGCGGTTTTTATATTTGCCGGAATAGCGTTATTTTTGATTTCGTGCTCGGTTTCCTTCCAGGTACCATCTTCCATAAAATTAGCCGAGTATTCCGTGCCTTTCATTTTAAATTCGGCTTCCCATTCCATATCGTTTTCCTTGTCCCATTTCACTTTTTTCACAGTAGGGAACTTTTTGGCGAAGGCTTCTTTTACCTTTTTAGGGGCATCGTCACCTGGGCCAAAAGCGTAGATACCGGTACTCATTGTTAGCGCCAAAGCCAAGGTTCCAAAAATTTTTGTTCTTTTCATAATTTCTTCTATTTTAAGTTACTTGTATTCCGTTTAAATTATAGAATTTGTTTAGACCTATTCTTTTACCTACGATATTCACATTTTTAATCTTAATTTCGTATTTTTTAGTTCCGTAGCTTGGGCTATCCAAGTGAAAACGGACATCATAAGGTAAAAAAGCAGCATATTTTCGATTCCAAACAAAAAGTCTAAAGGGCCCCGTAGCATAAACATACTATCCAAATCTAAAGATTTTGCAAAGGAAATCTAAGGGGGTAGTAGATGAGATATTGCCTTTAAAATGCGTTCCAAAATTCGCTTTTCAACTAATTACAAATCGTTTTCCTTGGAGAGCAAATACAAAAGGACTCTAAACGATGCAAATAAAATTATCCCCACGATGATGGGTAACGCCTTTCTGGCCTACCACGTAATTCCCTGCCTTCGATGCCACATCGCTACGACTTTAAGTATAAAGCATTAAAGGTATTATCCGATTCTAAAGGAAACTTGAAGCAATTCTAAAGAGAATTTCGATTGGCAATACTAGAAACGATATTTAAAGCCTGCCCTTATAATCTGGGTCTCGTAGTAGTTTTCGTAAAATGCATCAAAACCCTCGCCATCCAATTCCTGGCGTATGCCGAAGGTGTTGAAGATATCGGTAGCGGCAAGGGTCAGTTCCCCCTTAGCGATCCAAATTGTTTTTTTGAGTCCGAAATCGACCGAGGAGCGTGCCAATTGCTCTCCCTGTGGGATGTTCATGTTCGAATAATAAACCCCGGTCAGCTGTGCAGAAACCTCCCAGGGCAATACGAACTCGCTCGTAAGCTTGGCATTCCAAACGTCATCGGTAGATTTGCCGATACTAAACGACCGTTCAAAAGGAAACAATAGAATGCCTTGATATGCATCAATGGAGTTCCTGTAGCCGTTAAAGCTTGCCGACACCTTAAATGTATTCGTAATATCCTGACTGAACAGAAGCTCTAATCCCGTGTTCATGGCACTCCCAGTATTCTGATAAATACGGTTTACAATATCGTAATCGGGATTGGAGTCATCGATACTGAATATTCGCATGTACTGGTCTTGGATCATTCTATGATAAATGGCGGAAAAAATTGTACCTGTTCCCCAAGAATATTTATGGGCAAGTTCGATGGCATCGGTAAATTGTGGACGTAGATAGGGATTGCCCACTTTTAGCAGTTCGGGATCGTCGTATTTGGGAAAAATGCGCAACTCAGGTTCGCCGGGTCGGTCGATTCTTCGATTATAGAAAGCGGATAGTTTATTAGTTTTATTCAGCTTATACGTAAACCGCACACTCGGAAACAGCTCGAAATAGTCATAGTTATCGTTATTGGGGTAATAGTTGTTCAAAGCATCCAAATCATAAAAGACGTCCGTTTGCTCGGCCCGAAGTCCCGCCTCTATATCGTATTTTTCTTTTTCGAGTAAATAGTTGGCATAGCCTGCAAAAAGGTTCTCTCCCCAATCGGAAAAAGTGCCCAAACCGGGATAGATAATGGAATTGTTTCCGGGAGTAATGGTATACTCCACTGGTAACCTCCGGATACGGAGTTTGGCGCCGAGTTCGATGCGCCCGTTTTTCAGGGGGCGGACATAATCAGAAGATAGGCTAGTGGTATTCTCGATGGCACGGATATTAGTCTTGTCCCTTCCGATTCTTACCGCAGAACTATCGTTCAAAGAATAGGTCTCGTCTTCCAGACCTTGGGTGTACTGGGCATTGGCGCTCAAGGTATGTCCGGCCTGTTCGAAGGTATGGCGATAGTTTACTGCGCCATTGATGTAGCGGGTCACTTCTTCCTCTTGCCAATTGTAGAAACGGTTTCGAATATCGTTGTCTAAATTAATGAAGGCTACTTGGGCCGTATCTATATGTTTTTCGCGGTCGTACAGCGCGGAAAAGGTAAAGCTGTTGTTCTCGTCCGGATCATAGTCTATTCCGCCGTTGATGATGGAACGGAACTGCTTCCGGTTTTCTGGGACTTGCGAAATAATATTTCGCCCGTCATCATAGTTACGGGTCGTAAACTCGTTGTTAGGCAGCGCTTCCTGAACGATAAATTCCGATTGAAGAAAGTAATTGACTTTATCCTTTTTAAAGTTCAGGTTGATGCTCGGAATCAATTTGGGGTTTACGCTAAAAGAGCCCAAATCGGTCTTGGTATCGGCTTTGCGCTTGCCCAGGGCACCCAATCCGAAGGATAGTCCGATATCACCGTTCAGTCCCGTTTGTTTTTCCTTTTTATACACGATGTTTACGATACCGGCAAAACCGTTGGCATCATACTTAGAAGACGGGTTATTGATAATCTCGATTTTCTCGATATTGGAGGCGGGAATGTTCGCCAATCCTTTTTGATTCCCAAAACCTGTTAAACTACTTTGCTTGCCGTCGATCAGTACGACCACCTTATCGCTACCGCGGAGCACCACTTTGCCCTCCTGATCAAAAGCGACCCCGGGCATGGTTTTCATGGCGTCCAAAACGGAACCTCCGGATTGGGCGATGTTGTTTTCAAGACTAAAGGATTTCTTGTTCAAATCGGAATTTGTGGTGGCCTCTTGACCTACAACCTCTACCTCTTCCAAAGCTTCTGCTGAAGGTGCCAGTTCAATTTTTCCCAAATCGAAAATGCTGTTCAGCCCACCGGCAATCAACGTCTGTTGTGCACCTGTATATCCTATAAAAGAAAAATAGAGTTCATATTTACCTACGGCTATTTCCGGTATCTCAAACCTGCCGTCGGCATCTGTAATCGTACCGGTGACCAATACGTTATCTTCAAAGGAGTGGACGGCGACATTGGCAAAGGCCAAGGTTTCCTTGGTTTCGGCATCTAATAACTGTCCGCTAACGCTTACGGTTTCTTGGGCAAATAGATTGGTAGTTATAAAAAATAGAAATCGCAACACTAGTTTTTCAGGCATCAGGGAGTCAATTTTTTGATTTAGGCCGGAAAATACGATGTAAACCTAAAGAAAATTTAAAGTTGGCTTCTGTTTATGATAAAATTCCATATCGTCGACTTTTTTCATTCAATACTCATGAAAAACATGCCTACCGACGAGCAAACCCTTTTTTCATCAGCCGCGGAAGGATGTCGAACCGGTTAACATATTCAAAACCTCAATGTGACCCCAAGAGTTTTGTACTGCCCCAATTGTCCAAAATTGAAGTCGGTGTTGATCTGTTGTCGATACTTTTGACCCCAAGTCTCGTTTTTGTTCTTTTTCCTTATTCGCCTATTCGCAGCGTTTTTGCCGACGACATACCCTATCAGTAAGGCCAATGGATAATCTGATGCCCAGTGTACCTTACTGCTCATCATTTCAAAAGCCATGATGCCCATTAAGGTATATCCTATCGGCTTTATCCATTTTATTTCGGGATAGTTGATAGCAATCACGGTAATGGTTGCCATAAACGTAGCCATATGACCAGACGGGATGGCATCGTAGTTTCCCGTTCTTGTTTGGTAGGCCTTGATACTTGGGAAGAGAGTCCAATGGCCACCGGGATTTCCGCTATCAGAGGCCGGACCGGGACTTTGCCTTCCCGTTATTCTTTTGATGGTCTGGTTAATTATGCCCGTCGATAAAAGCACTTCCACCAATTCACTTGAGGTGTTCAACGCCCGATAATCCGTTCCAAAGGCACCGAAGGCATAAAAGGCTCCGCTTAAAAGCAGCGTTGTTCCTCCGTTCCCGACGTAATAAACGGCAGAATGGATATCGTTGGGAATGACACGCAAAGGCCCGATATTGCTGTAGGAGTGCCTTCCATCAAAATTGAAATTACTTCCGAACTTGATGGATTCGTCGACCAACTGCTGGTCAAAGGGGACGATGGCGGCCGTGGCACCTATGGCAGAGCCGGTCCAAATCAGGTTTTCCTTTTGCACGGTAAATTTCCCGAACTCAGTGATGTCCTTTGGGATGTATTTCAACATATCAAAAAACTTGGGCTTGTGATATTGGTAACTCAAGGCTTCCGAAACCTCAAAGGTTTGAATATTTCGAACAGTATCTTTTTTTTGTTGCCCATAAGTTAAAACAACTGAAAAAAAGAGTATAGCAAGAAGTGTTATAGAAGATTTCATGGTTTTTTGTTAATACCACCTTCGCGTAAATAGCCCTAGAAGCGTCTTCGGGCTTAGAGTAACCTTAAACCGAATCTTTTCGCCATAATTGTTCTGTCCCATTTCGAAACCATTGGTGGACGCGACCGGAAAATAAAGTTCGAAATAATCGGCGACCAAGCTCAGTTTGATGCCCGAATCCCAAACGAATTGCGGTCTGCTTCCGCTATTCTTTATATAGCCCGCGTCCCCATAGGCGACGATCCAGTTCCAGATACTGGCTTCGGCGTTTATGGTGGTTAGCCATTGATTGGCAAATCGAGTATTCAAAATGGACTTGAACCCGCCTTCCGCCGTAATATATTGTTGTGAAGCCAGTCCTTTGCTTTCCGACCTTCCAAGATAGCCATAATTGAATAGATAGTCGGTAGGTCTGTCCAACCCAAAATCAAAAAAGCGATTATCTGCCTGGGTGTTGTTTTTTAAAAACGTTCCGGCATACCAGCGCAGGTCGATCTGTCGGTTGTTGACGAACAACTTGCGATAGTTGGCGGTAGCCGAAACCTTGCTGAATTTTTTGGCCAGTTCGCTATCCACATAAAATGTGAACGCATTTTCAAAATTGGAATTGGAATAGGCATACCGGGCATTGTAGATACTGTAATCGGGAGTTTCCAGGGGCACATCTGGACTTTTGTCCCTAGAAATATTCACGCTACGTAGATTGATGTACTGATATTCGTTGCTCCTCAAATCTTTGTTCCTAAAATTCAAACGAAGGTAGGGCGTAATACTTTTATAGAACAGGTCTTCGGCATAGCTTGATTTGCTCATGCCAAGTCCAGCGGACAGGGAATATAATCCTGATTCCCTGAACTGATAGGTGCCCCCGAACCCCAAGGAACCTATAAGGGTCTTCGATTTAAAGCCATAGGTCGGGGTAATTTTATAGGTGAACGGTCTTTTCAGCACCGTTTTGTTATAAAATTTGCCGCCAAGGATTATCCCGTCATAGATATTATCGAACTCCAAAACGGGTATAAAAAACACTTGGTTGCGACTGGGGTCTTCGATGTCCTTGATAAATCGGAACTGTATGGGCTTGTTCAAGATGCCGTTCAGGTTTTTATAGTTGTTGTTCCTTTTGATTTCAGGGATTTTTTTTTCGAAATCCAATATCAATCTGTCCTCGCCCTTGTTTGCGACACTTACGGTCTTCGTGGCCTTGAAACCATCTATCCAATGTTTTGAAATAATCGAATCGCCCCTCATGCCATAGATCGATACAGGCATCGTGTTGTCCCTTTTGTTTTTTAGGATTATCCGAAGGGAATCCTCCGCTTTTTCGACATGTTCGATCTTAAAATCGATTTTTTCATTGGTGCCCACATAATCCTCGAAGAACCAATCGATATTTTTTTTTGCATTGCTTTTCAGGATGCGCTCAAAGTCAAGGGCCGTCACAGGTTTCAAGGTATACCGGTCATAAAATTCCTCGATGGATTTTTGGACGGCCGCATCCCCGAGATAGTCCTCCAAATATTTGAGGCCCAATCCCGCTTTATAAGGGTTGGCGATATTATAATTGAATTTCAAAAGGGAATCCCTTGGGGTGTCGAGCGACTGGTCGATCAGGTTTCGGGCCATGTTCTTGTAGCCCAAATAGTATTGTTCGTTGAAGTAAAGGTCGGCCCCGTGAAACCAGCGGAGGCCAAAATAATGGGCGAGGTTTCCCGCCAGTTTCATATCGGGATAATGGGCATCCATATAGTCCATCATCAGATATACCAAGATTCCGTCAACGACCCATTTTTCAGTTCTTGGATTCAGGGAAACGCTATTCTCCAAATAGGCATAAGTTATACTTTTGAGCATTTGAATCTCATACTGGAAATCATTGGGAAAAGGCCGTAAGAAATTGGGAAGCTGGTTCAGCCCGTACAGCGGATTTTTGTTGCTTTCGATTGTGCTTATCAGAAGGGTGCGTAGCGGATATGTCCCCAGGTTCGATTCTAAAAACCGAAGAATCGCCGCTATTTTTGCCTGCATGGCCGCTTCGGGCAATTGCCCCACCCTAACATTGGATATGAGCTGTACCGAATCTACCTCAATCGTATAAAAATCATCTATTTTTTGAAGGTACAGTTTTACTTCTTTTTCGTTTCTTCCCGATAGATGTAGCTTTCGGCGTTTAGCATTTTTTTCAAGGGTACGTTGCTTCAGTATAGAGGTTACGGCATATTCCGTGGGCAGGTCCAGATCGATGGTATATTCGGAAGGGGGAAGAAAAATATCCTGTAAGTCTTTGTTACTATAGATGTGCCACCGGTCGGTATGTACCGCGGGAGCGATATACCAGTATTCCAGATTGAATTCGTCGTCCGGGGTATAGCCGTATTTGGTAAACTTGCTGCTCGGTATTTGTACCGTATACTTTAGATTTAGTATTTGGCTATCCCCCGAAAGTAGGGGTTCGCGCAGCACGACCCGAAGAATGTCGGGCATTCCCAAAGGTCTGGTGTACTTCAGGTTTTCGCCAGCTTCGTTGGTGAAGCTCCCTATATGGGTCGCCCCTCTTTCCGAGTCATTGGCATAGTGAAAATCACGCCTATAATCTTCATTAAAACGAAGGCCCAAGGGCGTGGTTTTTGAAGAAAAGCTATTGGCCCAGTCCAGAAAGTAAAGCGTATCCAAGGTTTGGCCGGTCGTGTTTTTATAGCGGATGCTTTGCTTGATTTCCAAGCTGTGGCTTTCGGCATCCAAATAGGCGTCGATACTTATATCATGTTGACCGAATGCCGATAAGCAGGATAAAAATAAAAAAAAGAAATAATAGTTATTTGTGTTCATTTCTGTGGATGCCCTTATAATTTAAAGTTTACCTCTACCGGATAATCGCCGTTGCCATCTTCAATCATTACCCGATATTAATCGTTTCCAATCTGCATTATGGAGGGAACCTAATGCATACCGGTTCTTCATAAATTTGGCGTCAATACCCAGTAATCTCCTTCATTTTGGAAAAGAACCCCCGTTTTCGGTCGGAGTTTATACCCCAATCCACTGGAACACTTTGGTAGCCCGATTTAAAACCTTCGCCCTGCATCCGAAAGTCGAAATATCCCCAAGAAGAATAGGATCGCACCGCGGAAACCAAATGATTGTCCTGGGCTTCAAAATTGAAATGGTCGTCCTCGTTGAAAACTATCGGTTTGGGTATGTAACCGTCGACATTTCTGACGGTGGCGACCATATCCCTTATTCTTGCAGGATTTCGTATGCCGTTTCCATGTAGCAAGATAAAATCGGACGCCCTTACCACCTCCGGTGAAGGAATTACACCGCCCTGGTAACTGGTGCTTACGGGCAACCTGAACCTGTCCTTTTGTATGTTATGGACGCGCTCTATAAGTTCATGTATCCTATTTGGACGAAGGATGTCATGGTCATACGGCCCATCGCACTCGTTGGCGATTTCGACAACGACGTTTCGGTATCCATTGTTCAGGATCCAATGGGTGGTTTCGTCCACCGCATTGATAACCGCGGCCTCGTTTTCAAGTACTTGGTCCTGACCGAAATAAAAATACCCCAGTATGACGACCATTTGCAGTTCATCTGCCTTATCGAGAATACGTTTTAACCGCTCGGTGTAGGCCGGCCTTAATATCCCGTTCCTATCGAATGCGGAATTTTTCCAAGATTTTGAGTTACCATAGCCGGTGGGACTTCCCCCTTGCAGGTTCAGGGTAAACGCCAGTAATCCATTGCGCTTCCATTCCGCCATCGAGGCTACAAATTCGTCAGTATTTCTATCCGCGTTCCATTTATGGGTATCGGGGTAGGCAAATAGTTGGCTGGTGTCAGGGTTCAGGTCGTCAAAAATGCCCTGTACCATTCTCGAGTTCAGCAACAGGCCCTCGATCTTGTTGCCCTGCCAATATCTTCCTTCATAAGTCGGTCTGCCGTTGATAAAGAACTGCTCGCCACGTATGGATACGGTCGTCCTATCGAATGTGAGGGGGATGGAATCCTGCGGGTGAATTGGAGGTAGTGAGTCCTGCGGAGAGGGGGTCGGGACGGAATCTTCTGTAGTTCCTATCTTCACAGGGTCGTTCGGGTCTATTTCATGCTTTGAACAGGCCAGTAAAAATACGATCGTGGAAAAAACGATGGATAGGTTTACCAGGATAACATCTCGCTTGCTTTTCATCTTTATGAAGTATCAAATTTTTGCAGTAATAAAAGACCAAAAATAAGCAGAGATTCTAAGTAAATCCTTTGTCAAATCTAAAGGAATCCTTAATTTATATCCCAAAATATGGGAGCGCTTTCCAAAAAATCCCTTGCTTTAGCTTGTCATAGTATCGGCAAAACCTTTTGATATGCCAATCGGAAAAACTTAGCTATCCAAAACCAGTAAATAATCACTGCCTAATCGAAGAAAAGATTGGATATGGCCGGCCGTATTCATTCAACCGTCACTGAAAAAACATGCCTGCCTTCCGCGAACTCGTATCTGATCAAAAAGCCATAAAGTACGCAGATACGTTTTACAATGGCGAGACCGAGGCCAGTGGATTTTTCGGCCTCACTTTCCCTATAGAAACGGGTATACAGGTTTTCGGGATGTGTCAATGGCTTCGTGCCATGGTTGGAAATCGATAGCCTTCCATCTTCGACCACGATCTCGATATCGCTTTCTCCCGTATTGTGTTTTATGGCGTTGGAAAGTAAATTGGTACATAGTACTTCCGCAAGGTAAGAATCCATTTTGGTCCACATATCATCCTTTCGATGGTACTTGATTTCGGTAACGGAGATTTCATGGAAGCTTTGGATCGTTTCTCCCATCAGCTCGGCAAGGGAGACTTTTTCAATATTTAGGAACTGCTTGTTCTCTATCTTGGTCAACAGCGTAAGGCGCTTGTTCATCTGGGTCAATCGCTGGATGTCTTTTTGGATGGAAGTCAGATGCCCATACTGGATATCGTTCAGATCATCTCCGTTGATTATGTTCTCGATTTTTGCCTGTATAATGGCGAGCGGGGTCTGAAGTTCGTGGGATACATTTTCGGTAAATTGTTTTAGGTTCAGGTAGTCGGACTTTACCTTACCGGTCAAGGTCTTTATTTCTTTGTTCAGCTCGTGGAATTCCAAAATTTCACTGTCCATCAACCCTATCGGTTTATCAGAGGTCAACGAAAATCTTTTCATCTTTTCCAAATTGGTGAAAAATGGCTGCCAGAGTTTTTGGTTTCGCGCTTTGCTGAAATAGAAAAGGAATACGAATACCGAAAGAATAATGGTAATATAGGATACCACTACGGCCATCAAAATATTTTCTGATTCAACCACAAGGTCACGCACCGTTATACGATAGTTTTTACCATTGATTTCCTTGAACGATGTGAGTTCCCTAAATTCCTCCATCTCATCTTGTGAGGGGTCGTAGATAATCGTATCCTTGATTTTTTCAACACCAAGTACAGCAACGGTCCCTATCTCGACGATGGGCGGTAGGTCAAAGGGAGCATAGTTTGATTTTAAGGCGGTCTCGATACGCGCCTCCGTAGAAAAAAGAGCCTCTTCCACTTCGTCCTGTAGCAGGTTGCTAACGTAAAAATATAATACTATGGTACTTACGACCATCAAAATAAGACTGATCCCGAGAAAGCTCTGGGATGTTTTTCTGCTCAATCTAACCTTTTTGGTGGTCTTGGTCAATTTAGTCTTCTATGAATTTATAGCCGCTACCATAGGCGGTCTTGATATATTTGGCTCCTTCGCCGGTCAATTTTTTTCGTAAGTTGTTGACGTGTACGTAAATAAAATCAAAATTATCGGCCAAATCGCTATTGTCGCCCCATAAATGTTCGGCGATGATTTCTTTGGATAGTACCCTGCCCTGATTGGTCATAAAGAACACCAACAAATCATATTCCTTACGGGTCAGCGCCATGGCCTTGCCGTTTACATAGGCCGTTCTTGATTTGGTGTCCACACTGATCTCGTTGAAAGTTATGGTATCGTCGCCCCCGAATTTGCCACGTCTGAGCACCGCCTTGATCCGTGAATTGAGTTCGGCCAAATGAAAGGGCTTGGTAATATAATCATCCGCACCAAGGTCGAGACCGTCCAATTTATCGTCTAAGGAATTATTGGCTGAAATGATGATGACCCCTGCTTCTTTATTTTCTTTTTTCAGTTTTTTGAGGACGTCCAGGCCACTGCCGGTAGCTAAGTTGATATCCAAAATAATCAGGTCGTAATCGTAAAGGTCCACTTTGTAAATGGCATCGTTATAATCGGATGCTACTTCGCAGACGTTGCCATCCTTTTCCAAATAGGTAACAATGGATTGCTGCAAGGCGATTTCGTCTTCGGCGATCAAGATTTTCATCTCTATAAATTTAAGGATAAAATTAGTATTCGAATCTAAGGAAATTCTTAAGCGAACTTGTATTATAATTGGTCAATGAGTTGTAAAAACCCCTTTCCTCTCAGATCTTTTATTCATTTTATAACCGTTCAACAGGATAAAATTAGGACCGTATTCGAAAGGCGGGCGATCCAAAGAACCTTGGTCGGCAACGCTCACTTAGGATTTTTATTTTTTAAACTTGTTACGGATGAATTCAACGGTAATCGGTACCAAAGACAAGATAATGATACCCAAAACGACCACTTCAAAATTATTTTTCACAAAGGGAAGGTTCCCGAAAAAATAGCCCACGAGCGTTAAAAGTAATACCCATACGGTACCCCCGATGATGTTGAAACGGATAAATTTCTTATAATGCATATCACCGATACCCGCTACAAAAGGGGCAAATGTCCTAATTATAGGTACAAAACGGGCGATGATAATGGTTTTCGGACCATGTTTATCAAAGAATTCATGGTTCTTTTCGATGTTTTTTTGCCCGACCAGCTGCTTTCCGCCAATCTTCCATCCCAAAACCCTAAGCCCGATAGTCTTTCCGAAGTAATAATTAAGGCTATCCCCTAAAATGGCAGCTGCGCTAAGCGATACAAAGATAATTCCCAGACTTAGCTGTGCGGTTTCACCTGCTTCGTTCTGTACGCCTGCACAGAAAGCCCCCGCCGCGAACAAAAGGGAATCCCCTGGCAGAAAGGGCATCACCACAAATCCCGTTTCGATAAATATGAAACCGAACAATAGGGCATAGACCCATGGGCCATAATCAACGATCATGGTAAACAGATGGGTGTCAAGGTGCAATAGAAAATCGAGTATGCTATTCATAGGAAATTATTCTTTGATTAACTTTAATAGCGTAGGCAATACCACCAATAGCAAGGGCAGGGCGAATACCATTCCCCCGATGACCGCGATGGCCAAAGGTTGGTGCAACTGGGCACCCGCACCGATGCCGAGTGCCAAAGGTACCAAGGCCATGATCGCCGCAAAAGCGGTCATTAATTTGGGTCGCAGGCGTGCCGCAATAGCATATTCTATCTTTTCTTCATGGCTAAGGGATTCATCCACTTCTTGGTATTGCCGATAGGTAAAAATGGAATTTTCCCCTATGATCCCCACAATCATGATTATGCCGGTATAACTACCCACATTGAGGGGCGTACCCGTTAAAAACAAGCTCAAAAGACAACCGGCCACACCAAAAATGGCGATAAAAACGATAGCCGCGGCGATTTTCAGTTTTCTGAAGAGGAAAAGAATCACGACAAAAACCAACAGGAAGGCCGATATCAAAATAATGAGTAGCTCCTGAAAGGCCTTTTGCTGTTGTACGTACGAACCCCCATATTCCATATGGAAATTACTGGGTAGACTGAGGTTTTTGCTTAATCTGTCCTTAATGTCTGCCAATGTGGAGCCTAGGTCCCGGTTGTCAAGGCGGGCGGTGATATAGTCGACCGTTTTTTCATTTTCGCGGTTCACCTCGGCCACTCCCTTTTTTAGCACGACCTCGGCCATTTGGGAAATGGGCACGCTGGATCCGTTCGGCAACAGTAATTTTGTATCCTTCAACTGCTGTACCGATGTCTTATAGGTATCCGGATAGAGCATACGAATGTCTATTACCCTAATATTATCGATTACGCTACCGACCACCGTACCAGTAATCTGGGTCTGCAACTGTAACTGAAAATCTGCGGGGGTAAGTCCGAACTGTGCCAGTGCGGGAACCTTGGGCCGTATCTCGATCTCGGGGCCGGCGATTACGATGCCGTCAAATACATCTGCCGTGCCCTTGACCTGCTCGATTTCTGAAGCGATTTTTTGGGATATCTGCCTCAATTTAGCCTTATCGTCACCGAAAACTTTAATTTGGATGGGCTGTACCGAACTCATCAGATCGCCTAGCATATCGCCGATTACCTGCCCAAAATCCACAGTAAGCTGGGGCAATTTTTGCTCGATCTTTGTGCGTATCTCGTCCGAGACTTCGGTAGTGGTCTTCGAGCGCGAATCTTTGAGCTTTATCAGATAATCGCCACGATTCGGCTCGGTAATGAAAAATCCCATCTGTGTGCCCGCTCTTGCGGAGAACGCCTCTACTTCTTGCTGATCGCTCAGGATATTGTTCACAATGGATAGCATCCTCCCTGTCTCTTCCAGGGTCGTGCCCGGCGGACTGTTAAAATCGAGCACGATGCTTCCCTCGTCCATTTCAGGTAAAAAGCCAGAGGGCAGCTTGGAAGGAAGAATCACGATAAGGGCCACACAGATAGCCGCAAATACGATTCCGATGAAGGGCTTCTCCAGTATATGATGTATCCATTTGGTATTCGGTTCATGTTTGTGGCCCACGGGCTTATTCCGTGAAAACAAAATAGCGAGAACCGGCACCATAAACCAGGTAACGAAAAAGGAACAGGCCAAGGCAATGATCATGGTAAATGCCATCACCTTAAAATAGGCCCCGGCAACGCCGGTCATCATCACAAAGGGGATAAAGATGACCAAAGTGCTCAAGGAAGACCCGACCATAGCGGGGAACAATTTAGAGATGGCCTCACGGGCGCAAGAAGATACCGACTCTTGTGGTTTCTCCTCCCGTATTTTATAGATCTGCTCTAGGATGATTACTACGTCATCGATCATTAGCCCTATGGCCGCGGCAATGGCCCCGAGGGTCATTATATTGAAGGTGTAACCTATACCGTCCAGCACGATAAAGGTGAGCGCCAGCGTAACTGGAATGGTAAAAAGAACCACCATACTCGATGAAAAGGACCTCAAAAAGGCAATGACCACAAGCAACGCCAGTGCCAAACCTATCCAAAGAACGTCTTTGATGCTCTTGATACTCGTATTCACAAAATTCGCTTGCTTGTAATAGGGCACTAGCTTGACCGTCTTGGGCAGAATCTTGGCAAGCTCATCCACTTTTTTCTCGATGCTGTCGTTCACCGCGATTAGGTTCGCGCCCGGCTGTTTGATTACGGCAATTAAGGGTACGTCCTTGCCATTGGCATTGATTTTTACATATTGTTTGGCCGCATCGACCGTAATATCGGCGACATCCTTCAGCTGGAAGAGGCGCGTGGGTGAATTTTTAATGACCAGGTTTTGGAGATCCTTCAAGCCCTTCACCGAGTTATCGGTCAACGTGAGGTACATGCGGTTGTAATCGGTCAGATAGCCGTCAGATTGAATGATGTTTGAATTCTTTACCGCGTTTTGCACGGTAGCCGGACTAATCCCCAAATTTTTCAGTGCCTCAGGCTTGAGTATGATGCGATATTCTTTGTCCTTTCCCCCGATTATAGCAATATCGGATACGCCTGGAGTGGCACTGAGGTAGGGCCTAATCTGGTATTTTGCGATGACCTTTAAATCCACTTGAGACATATCGCCCTCCAGCGAGTACCCCATCACCGGCAAAATGGACGGATTCATTTTCTCCACTGTAAAATTGGTGTTGGGCAATAGGTTAGGCTTGGCCTGATTTATAAAGGATTCGATCTGGGAGCGGGCCACGTCGATATCCATGTCCCAATTCAGGAAAACCGAAATTTCCGAGCTCCCCCTCGAAGTGGTGCTCTTTATGTAGTTGAGCCCTTGGGTTCTGCGTATCGCGTTCTCCAATGGTATGGTGACGGCCGCCATCATCTTGTCGATCGGTTGCTGGCCGGAGTCGGCAATCACCTTGATCTTGGGGAAGGTAATATTAGGGAACAGTCCTGTATTCAGGTTCTGGTAGGCAAAGAACCCTCCGACCAAGAGCATAATCCCTATGGCGAGTAAAGGGAACTTATAACTACTGAACTTATTTTTCATCACTTCATGATTTTCACTTTGGTAGAATCCTGCATCTGGTAACTACCCTCCGTAACCACATAATCTCCTTTTTTTACGTTCTTGGAACTGAACTGTACTACGGAATCGTTCTGTAGCAACGGTCTTACCGTTTCTTTGATGGCCAAGGTGTCATTAAAGATTTTCATCACCCAAAAATCGGTCATGAGCTCATTGGTCTGTAGAGCCTTATGTGGTATGCCCAGTGCGGTACTGTCCTGCTTGAGCACTGTCCTGACGTTTACATTGAGCCGTTCCGGCAATTGGCTGTTCGGCAGTGCGATGAGAAAAGCCTGCGTCTGGTTGACCGAGTCGATAACCGGGAGCCTGCTCGTGACTTGGGCCTGAATTGTATTTTGACCGGGAATCATAATCTGGCAGGGCGTCCCCACTTCCATATCGTTTTTTTCGCTAAAGGGTACATTCACCTTTACCACCAGAGTTTTGGGCTGCGCAATGACCGCAAGTACATCCCCTTCGGCCACATAATCGCCCTTGACCACGTTGAGTTTGGTTATGATGCCCGAGGCATTGCTGGTTATGCTCAAGGGTTTAACAAATTGTGCCAGAGAACTATCGATTTTTACCGCATCGGCCAAAGCGTTCTGCTCCATGGTACGTACGGTCGCAAACGTACCGCCTCTTTGTACTTCATTGCCGCGCTCGTAGGGTAGATAGGCGATATAGCCGGTAACATTGGCGCGCAGGCTTTCTTTTTTTTGATATTGGGTCGTTCCGTTAAAATTCTGATATTCACTGATATCCTGAATCTTCACGAGGACGGCCTCGACTTCGATGGCTGGTTTTTCGCTGTTTGAGGCCTGATTTTTATCTCCGCCACACGAGGCAGTAACCAAAGTCAGAACCGATATAACGGGGAATAGATTACAAAGTTTAAAAAGCCTCATATTACCAGTTTAAATAATTATATTGATTTTGGAGGAGCCAAAGATTGCTCTGCATCTGTATCCTTGCGTTTTCCATCATCCGGTAATTTTGGATGACGGTGAGGTAATCGATTACGGATACTTGGCCCTGCACTAACTTGGCCTTATAGAGTTGCTGCACGATCTGTTGTCTTTTCAGCTGTTGCTCCATGAGATTCAGGTTTTCGTTCTGGGCGGCGATTCTTTCGGTCAGGCTAAGCAGGTCATTTTGCTTGACCTGCCGTTTGTTTTTTAAGCTGTTCTGCAGGTTTTCCTGTTGCAGCATGCTTTGCTCGGCATTGATTTGCTTCTGGTGCCCATCGTAAATGGGCAGGGTAAGCTGTAGGCCTGCACTGGCCCCTATCCGGTGGGCGATACCTGGAATTTGCACAGCGTTCAGGCCACCATCGGCATAGGCGGAGATCTTGGGTTTATACTTGTTGTCGAAAACCTTGCGGTCGGCCTCGAGTTGCAAACTGTCGTTGGCAAAGCGTTTTTGATAAAAAAATTGTTTCTTTTCCGGCATTATCACCAGACCGGGGTAGGTGAGGGCGACGTTCTGCACAAGCGGTACTGCGCAAATAGCATAAAGCTGCCTGAGGGACTCCCGAAGGGTATTGCGTACCTGTTCGCCGTTTATTTTGTTCTGGTCAATAGTGACCCGCAGCAAAAGATAGTCGCTCTGTAGTAGAATTCCGTTCTTTACAAGTACCTCGATTACCTTTAAACGGTTTTCCAGTTCGGCGATAAGGCTTTCGTTGAGCGCAAGCTGCAGTTGATATCCATAGGCGGTCACGTACACCCGGGTAATATTGTTCTTAAGGTTATGGTATACCGCTTCATAGGTCAAAGCTAGGGCCTCGTTCTTGATCCGTTGTTGAAACTGGAGGTTATCAACGACTGCCTGATTAAAAAGTTGCTGCGTTACTTTTATCTGTGCGGCATAAAGCCCACCATTGCTGATGCCAACATCGTAACCGAAGGCATCGGGCGATGGATTGGTCGTAATGTCGACCGCTTTGCCATTGTTGTTGAAATAGGGCGAGACCACTACGTTCGCCAGGGCATCTATCTGTGGAGCCTTGTTTTGGGCAAGGATGATTTGCTGCTGCAATTGCCCGATTTTTTGAAGGTTTACCGTGTTATAAAGTGAATCGTCCGTTTTTTGTGCCGTTTTTAGGAAATAGTCCAAATCGGCCTCTTGGGCATGTAATGAGGCGGCCGTAAAAAATACCAGTATCCAAAGGACTATAAATTTCATGCATGAAACTTTAAATTTCAAATGGCTAAAGTAGATTTGAAATCTAAAGATGTTCTAAAGCGGGAACATTCTAAGCTGTCCTTTGGTATATTGTCTCATTTTAGATAAAATTTATTCGGATTCTGGTGTCTGTTTTAAATTATTCGGGGGGTTACCGTTTCAATTAGGACTTCATATAAACCGTTTTTCGATTTACAAACTCCATTATCCCATCTTTTGCGAGTTCACGGCCGTATCCGGATTTTTTGGTGCCTCCAAAGGGTAATCTTGGATCTGATTTTACCAGTTCGTTGATGAAATAGGCCCCATCACTTACCCGATCTGCATATTTCAATGCCTCCTCTGTGTTTTTGGTACATACCGTAACCCCCAGTCCATATTTGGATTTTTCGGAAAGTTCAAAGGCATGGTTAATATCCTTTGCTTTGATCATGGCCGCTAAAGGTCCAAAAGTTTCTTGGTCGAAAGCGGCCATGCCCGGTACAACATCTCCCAAAATGGTCGGCTCGTGATAGCAGTCATTCCGATGCCCTCCCAATACTAGTTTAGCCCCTTTATTTAACGAATCGTTCACTTGCTTGTTCAACTGATCGGCAAGGTCAGGTCGCGCTAGCGGCCCTATGTTGATATCCTCGTTTGAGGGGTCTCCGGATTTCAGTAGTTTAACGGCTTCGGTAAATTTAGTCACGAATTCCTCGTAGATACCTTCCACTAAAATAAAGCGTTTGGCCGCAATACAACTTTGTCCACAATTAAGCATCCGGGCAGTTATTGCAGTTTTCACTGCCTGATCAATATCAGCATCCTCCCAAACGATAAAGGCGTTGTTACCACCGAGTTCCAATACGGATTTTTTGATGTGGCGACCAGCTATTTCGGCGACGGCCGAACCTGCCTTTTCGCTTCCCGTTAAGGTTACCGCCTTTACACCCTTGTGTTCAATTATGCGTTCCGTTTGATCGTGATGGACTATCAGGTTTTGGAAAACGTACGAAGGATATCCCGCTTTAAGGAAAACGCCTTCAATTTGCTCAGCACATCCAAAAACGTTCGCAGCGTGCTTTAACAATCCTGTATTTCCTGCGGTCAAGGTCGGGGCCGCATATCGAAAAACCTGCCAAAACGGAAAATTCCAGGGCATAACTGCAAAGACACTTCCGATGGGGTCATGCCGAACAAAACTTTTATCAGCGTCGGTGGATATGTATTCGTCCGCAAGGAATGTAGGGGCATTTTCGGCATAGTAGTCGCACACCCATGCGCATTTATTTACTTCCGACCTGGATTCCGATATGGGTTTCCCCATTTCCAACGTGATCATTTTGGCATATTCCTCTTCATTATCCCGCAATACTTGTCCCGCTTTTTTAAGAAGACGACAGCGTTCGGCAAGTGGCACTTTTCTCCAAGATTCAAAAGCGGATTGACTTTTGTTCAGCTTTTCAACCAAAGCCTCCTCCGTTAGTGCTGTGTATGAGCCAACTTGCTCTCCATTATAAGGGTTGATACTTTTGAATTCCATTTTTATCTATAAATTTATTAATACTCGACGGGCTCGTTCCAATAATCTATCAAAACTTCCCAAGCTATTTCACCATCGGGCATTAGACGCTCGCGAAGTTCCTGTTGTTTCTGTTTTGTTTTTTTCCCGGCCATTCCCTTCACCAATGAATCCACAACGGCATCCTGCCATCGGTTTTCATTACTTGCTACAGGCGCCTGCTCTTCGGTATCATCAGGAATAATGAACCGTTCCGCAGCATTGTAATCTATGAGAATATTTTCTTCCTCAAAATTATCGAAACTCCTTTCTATAGCCTCATTGGGCCATAGTACTTTCATAATCAAGTTTTTGGGTTGATATACCGAGGTATATAAGGTTCCGAACCCCTCCGTAAACTTGGTATTGTACAACGGGGAATGCAAGAAGGCCTTTGCTAATTCACTTGCCTTAATATTTTTCGATTTCAAGTAGTTTTTAATAAAATTGTACCGCTTTATCGTTTGATTGAATCGGGCATTTTCCGGCCAATCTACAATTCCCTGATGATTGGTAGCGAATGCATCGTTCGTAACCAATGTTGCCTTATCAGGGGCTAACATGACCGTTTTTGAAGCTCCTGTTTTGTCCACAACGGTCACATTATAGGACATGTGCGATGGAATACTTTTCAATGTTTTTACGGCTTCCGCAGTATTCGTACAAAATTCTAGGACATATCTTAAAATGAAAGGGATGCCAAAGCCGTACCCTACTTCTTTACGACCCCCAAATGTGAGGGAAACACAAAGTCCGGCATCGTTCATGCCATCTACCAAGCCGATCAAACAATCAGAAATACCCATTACTCTATGGTCGTTCCATTTACTTAATAGTATGGTACCTTCGAGCAAATCAGGATGGTAATCATAATTACGGACCAGTTGAATTTCATCTGCTTTGATAACCGCTTGCGCACAGGCACTAATATACGCAGGTGGCTGAAACCCTGTAAAAAATCTGGCTATAACAGGGTCGGCATTAGTCAACGTGCAGAGTTGTTGGTAAGTGGCCCACATTTTAGGCATGTATTTTTTTAGGGCATCTTGTGATGTCTTTAAATCAGGTGTGTACGCGGTGTTATTCGACAAAAACCATGTTCGGTATCCTGACCAATAGGCATCAAATAATCCTTTCCATTTGGCCCCTGCTATCGATGGCTCGGAGACCGTACTAAATTTTAATTGCATAGTGTATTTTAATCAAATTATATGGATTATTTGGTCAAGCTACCGGTAAGTACGACTTGTTCACGCTTATCTTCTACAATCTGGGAAGTATATTTTCCGCGTATGGCGTTGATCCAATCTTTTGCACGGGCATTAAGCTTAAAATCATCCGTCATCATACGACCTCTTGAGACTAAAATACCCATGTCGGCCCCTTCGTACAAATAATCTCCTTCTTTGGCAATGTGGAGGAAAAATGCTTCATTTTCGGTCTCCACGGCCCTTCTATGCGTATCCATTCTGTCAAATTGGATATGGCCGTTGTCGAACATCTTATAAATTCCAGATCGTGGTGCTTCCGATACATATTCAATGGTATCCTCGGTGTGTTTGATGATCAATTGGCTCCACCCGTCTATATTTTCTTGTCTGGACCATCGATTATTAATCTCTTCTACGTTCAGTTTATAGTCCACGCCCATCCATTCCATAATATGGAATACAAATAAGGGGGCATCTGCCAACGCAAATACGGCATGGTTGGTTATAGAGCTTGCACCCGTTACCCTAGGGTTCAATTCACCCAGATACACTTCGCCGTTGTCTTGATCGATAAGAAAATCCAGCTCAAAATAGCCTTTATAGCCTTCCTTACGTAATTGGTCCCCGAATAACTGGGTATATTTTGTAGCCTTTTCGCGGATTTCCGGAGTAAACGCGTTGGGATAAATTTCATTGCCGCACCAGCCTCCTTTGTAGGGGGTCAATGCCTTAAAACCGACGAGTTCTGTCATCAATGGTGCAACGATGGTACCATGTCTCGTGACACAGGCTTCAATAGCAGAACCTTTGCAATTGATGCGTTTCATTATCTTGACTTCCTTCTCCTTTACGATTTCCTCTTCATGTTTTTTGAATTCTTCCTCGTTCGTGATAAAAAAGGTGGTGTGGCCCGAATCGCCAAATGGGGTTTGAATTACCAGGTCGGTGCCGAGAGACTTAGAGACTTTATTCAAGTGTTCATAATCTGAAACTGGCGAGAGCACATAGGGCACACAGGATACCCCGGCTTTTTCGGCAATCCGGTTGGTATTTACTTTGTTGTCCATCAGGGTCCGCATCTTTGCAGGGGGGAACATGATCTGCAATCCTAATTTTTTTGCGAGTTTCTCCGTCTGTTCATTGAACATGAGAAACATGGCCTTTCCGACGGACCGTCCTTTTTTTCTGGTCGTCAGATAATCTTGGACTTCAGGATGTTGAAGCAGGTAATTATTGATATCTTCGATACTTGTAAAGTCGTCATGGGGAATTTCCTCCTTGGGGGAAAATACATTGGGATGTTGTCCGCCAAAGCATTCGATATGACTGATAAATTTGAAGCCTTTTATCCATTCATCGGCACCAAGCATATTAAAATTGGTAGCACTTATAAAATATAGCGGTGTCTCGTTTTTATGGAAGAAACGTCGTATATCCGACACGCCATCAAGCACTTCGGTCTTAGCTGCCTTTTTTACCGGTGTTTTTTTTACGGGCGCCTTTTTTTTGCTTACGTTTTTAGTTGATTTTGTATTTAGTGTTGTTTTTTTAGCTGTCATATAAATGATTTTCAATAATTATATTAATTGTTTTTTCTGCTTTCCCTTAGACATACCGCCTATTGAAGTAATAATTTTATGCCTGTTCAACACGGTTTCCTTAAATACCCGAAGACCTAGATCAGCGCGGTAACCATGTATTTCACTAACATCTAATGCCGTCATGAAATTGATAATTTCTTCGCTCACCACTTGTCCCGGAACCAATACTGGAAAACCGGGGGGATAAGGGATTACAAAAGTGGATGCTACCAGCTTTCTGCCTTCGCCCATTGTCGCTAAACATTCGTTCAGGGGAATATATTCATAATTTTCTTCATCATACGCCAAGAAATAGGCTTCCCTTAAATTGCCGCCCGGGACTCCGGGCACGGCCTGAAATGATGGATGGAAATAACTGAAATCAGGTAATGGCGGCACTTCTTGGGTCAAGGAATAGATTCTTTTATCGCGTATTTCCATTTCCTTGTCGTTTAACGCCTTTAATTCATCATCCAATTCATCCGAAATTTTTAAAAGTGCATTTACCAGATAGGTGACGCTACCTCTGGTCGTTCCGATATTGGTCATGAACAAAACCGTATTGCGAGACGTTTTGTTGATTTGGATATTGAATTTATCCATTAAATATTTGTTCTTAAAGGTGTCTCCATCCACACCCGTTTTTCCAATATATAAGGTGATTTTAGTTGGATCGAGAACAAACTCGTCTTTCTGCCAGGCATCGTCCATTCGATTCCACCCTTCGCGTTTGGTGTAATATTCCTTTAGGCCGGTTTCACGGAATTTATCGGGAATAAAATCGTGAACGGTAAGCACATCGAAATACTTGCTCAATTGGGGATTGTCGTTCACCTTTGCTCGCAGTACCATGGCCAATTCAATACTTTTCTCTACTAATTCAAAACCTTCCAGTTGCACTTGCCGTCTTCCTACATCCAGCGACGCCAACATTTGGTAGTTCGGGGACGTTGACGTATGGGTCATGTACGCTTCAAGGAATGTGTTTTCAGTTTTCCTCCTAAAATCCTCGTCCCAAATATGAACCATGGAACCTTGTCGAAAACTACTCAAGGTCTTGTGAGTGCTTTGTGTGGCATATACCCGTATTCTGACCTTATCCGGATCGGGCAATTCGGAACGATCTCCCGTTTTCAATCCTTTTATATGCTCTTCGTATTTTTTCCTATACGCCTCACTGTTGTATTTTTCATATAACTTTTTTGCGGTGAACATGCCGGTACGTTGCTTATAGTTATAAGCAAATCCTGCAAAGGCAAACCAAGCTTCATCCCATAAAAAAATCATATCCGGCTTAATGGCCAGTACCTCCTCCATTACACGTTCTACGTTATAGACCAGGCCGTCAAAAGTACAATTGGTCAGGAGTAACATTTTCACATTGTCCAACCTTCCTGCCTCCTTCAATTGCAACATTTTGGTGGTTATTTGCGCTAAAGGAACCGCACCGTACATAGAGTATTCCTCAATGGGGTAGGAATCCAAATAAACGGGATAGGCACCTGCCAAAACCAAGCCGTAATGATGTGACTTATGGCAATCCCGATCTATAAGCACGACGTCTTGGGGCTTTACCAAGGCCTGCATCACTATTTTATTGGCGGTAGATGTTCCGTTGGTCACGAAATAGGTGTATTGGGAGCCATACGCATCGCGTGCCATCTCTTGGGCTTTTTTAAGTGGCCCGGTCGGCTGTAGTAGGGAATCAAGTCCCCCGGTAGTTGCGGAGGTTTCTGCCAAAAACATATTACGACCATAAAATTCTCCAAAATCGTGGATCCATCTTGATTTGAAAACCGAATTTCCACGGGAGATAGGCATGGCATGAAAAACACCGGTTGGCTTTTGACTGTATTCTACCAACGCGGAAAAGAAAGGAGTGCAATACCGTTCTTCAATACCCCGCATTATGGTGAGGTGCAGTTCTTGAATATCTTCCGTTTGATAGAATATGCGTCTAAAACCCTTGATGGTATTGTCCTTTAGATGACCCAAAGAAGTATCGGTAACATAATAGGTATCTAGCTCAGGACGTAGTTGTTTGATCAACTCTCCCAAGATAGGGCCGAGATCCGTTTCCGGTTTGGAGGAAAAATCATGCTCAGTAAGCTCGTCGATATAAGGTTTTATAAGCGGTGTACTAAGCTTTGAAAGATACGAGGGTGCATAACGTACGACAACGGCCTGTATGTTGTGATTGAACAACAAGGTAATCAGGGCATCCTGAAAAGAGCGTTGTACAACAACGCCATAGGTAAACTTGTCATTCGGTGTCCGTAGGGCTTTTAGATTATGCTTTAATTTATGCTCTTCCTGTTCAGAGATATTGTCCATAAACAAGACCTCAAAATGATTTTTTCTGACACCGTTTTGTTGGTCATGTTCCTCGGCAGCATCTATGCTATGTTCATCAAAATCGATGAATTCGGGATTACTTTTATAACTATCCCCGAAAAGCTGTTTTGTGGTTTCCAATACGGCATGGGACAACGAGGCGTATTCATGGCTTGCAAAAGCGTTTTCGAGCTTTCGCAAGCGCTCTTTTCCAGGAGATGCGAAAAAGCATTCCACCCCTTTGAGGTCTTTTAGTAACTCCTTTATCTTCTGTTTGTGCGTTTTTTCATTTGTTGACCCTTTACGACACCGAGTTAATTCTGAAGTTTCAATTTTTAACTTGTTCCAAAAATCGACCCGAAGTTGTCCGATGTTATAATAAGGTGCACTTTTTGATTTAATTTTAGTCACTTTTTAATTTTTTGAGTGTAAGGCCAGTTTGTTCCCCTGGCAATCTATAAAAATGGCAAAATAACCTTCATCTTCACTGATAAGGGTCTTTGGCATCACTATGCGTCCACCTGCCTGCTCTACTTTGTTAAGTACATTTTTAAGATCGTTACCCCCATTTAAATAGATTAATGGTCCTATAGGGGAAGGTATGGAGCCAGGGCCTGAAATTACGGCGCCACCAATACCCGAAGTGACCGGAAAAAAGGCCATTGAATTCACGTCCGTAATATTTTGCTCCATTTCAATTCCAAAAATGTGGTTATAGAATTGTACCGCTTGGTTAAAATCGAGTGCAGGTATTTCAAACCAACTTACAAAATCGGTCGGTGCCGTATCTTTTTTCTTTTTATTTTGTGGACTTCCACCCATATTTGTTGGTTTAAATTACCCCATCCCCTTTATAGTGAACGGGCGAGCCTTTTTGCTCTAATGTATCTTCTTTTATCTTTAATTCTGTAATGGCATCTATACGTGAAGGCTTTATCAACGGCCCTAAGGAATCAAGATAGGGCGTAGGAACATTGGGTTGGTAAATTCCAAATTGACCGGCATGTAGGTGGTCTCTAAAACTTTTAAGGGGCTGTCCTAAACGCAGTATACCTAGTTCACGGCTTCTTTTTGCCCTTTCAATATTCAATTCGAGGGGTATGATTTCCTCGGTACCTTCCGATTGATGCAAGACACGCCCATCGGGGCCGCAAACAATAGAACGGCCACAACCGCCTGTATCCAGACCGTTTACATCGAATAAATAACATTGGTTGATAGAGGCCATGGCCCTTACAATGGATAGTTCGATATCACGATCGATGGTACCCGACATGGTTGGATGCATAATAACTTCGGCACCCATGGTTACCAATGTTCTGATAGTTTCGGGAAACCACATGTCATAACAGATGGAGACTCCGAATTTGGCGACACCGGGCACATCAAAAACACAATACGCCTCTCCCGGGGTTACGCCCACTTCGTAAGGATAAAAAGGAAACATTTTGCGGTATCGCGTTACGATTTCCCCTTTAGGGTTGATTACCGTAGCGGTATTGTAAATTTTCCCTTCACTTTTTTCGAATATGGATCCCGGCAGCAGCCAAATGCCATATTTTTTGGCCATGGCCTGCATTTCTGATTCAAAGCTATTGGGAATGGGTTGTGCTGTGTGGGTCAATGGACCAAATGCGCAAAGTTCACTGAACATGATCATTTCGATCCATGGGTAAAGATTCATGGTAATATCGATTTTCAGCTTCATCATTTCCACATTGGAAGCGACTGCCGACACTTTCATTTGTATTCCTGCTATTGCAAATGGTTTCATATAGTATGTATCGCTTTCTTTATTTGGGACTCCAAAATGGATAGCCCTTTTTCTAATTGTTTGTCCGTAATAACTAAAGGGGATAAAATCCGCAAGATATTTTTATGGGTCCCAGCACTTAGAATGACCAGCCCATTTTCAGCACAGCCTTTCACGATTTGAGGACAGATTTCGGAATTTGGCTGTGTGGCATCCCCGTTTCTAACAAATTCGATGGCTATCATGGCGCCTACGCCCCTAACATCACCAATCTCGGAATGTTGCCCCATTAAATGCTGCAACCTATCCATCATCACTTTGCCTATTTGGACGGCTTTTTCATTCAAATTAATTTCTTTCATGTATTTGATGGTGGCAGATGCGGCAACACAACAAATGGGGCTGCCAATATAAGTGCCTCCGATAGAGCCTATTGCCGCAGCGTCCATAATTTCTGCCCGCCCAACTACGGCAGCAATGGGTAAACCGGAGCCCATGGATTTGGCATACGTACTAATATCCGGTTGTACGCCATAATGTTGCCAACTGGCCCAATGCCCGGTGCGACAGAATCCGCTCTGTACCTCGTCCATGATCAGTATAATTCCGTGGGTGTCGCAGAAAGCCCTTAATCCTTCCAGATATTTTTGAGGCACTGGATTAAATCCTCCTTCACCTTGGATGGGCTCTATAATCACGGCCGCAACGCTCTTAATATCCACCAAATTTAGCGCGCTCTCATGCAGCCTTTTGAGTTCGTCGTCTACAAATGTATCCATATCACGGGCACCGTGATACCTATAAAAATTAGGAAAAGGAAGTCGGTATACCTCTGGGGCAAAAGGGCCACAATCATATTTATAACTCACTTTACTTGTCAAGGTCATGGCCATCATCGTGCGCCCGTGATAGGCCCCGGTAAAACAAAGTATCGCAGGTTTTTTAGTAGCTTGCCGTGCAATTTTGATAGCATTCTCCACTGCCTCCGCACCGGTACTGACCAACATCGCCTTAGTTTTTTCCCCATGCGGTAAAATCTCTGCCAGTTCCTCACAGAGTTGTATGTAGGGTTCATAGGTTACTACGTTGAAACTGGTGTGCAAGTATTTTCCGGCCTGTTCGCGTATTGCCGCAACAACGGGCTCGGGACAATGGCCTGCGTTAACAACGCCTATTCCTCCTGCGAAATCGATAAGCTCCCTACCATCGGCATCAATGATGATAGCCCCTTTAGCTTCGCTCACCGTAGCGGTATTAAACACACCGACACCGTTTGCCACAGCCTCCTTTCTTCTATTAAGGAGCTCCTGTGATTTAGTCAATTCTTTTATCATTTGAAAATAGGTATGATTTCTTGAAATTAGATTTAGGCTAAAATATAAGCCAAATAATATGATTTTGTGGTCGGTAATCCAAATTTTATTTGCTGATTCGTATTTAATGGGAATGCTGATATCAGGCTTACGGGGTATCTAGGAGTTCCCCCTGAACATCATTAAAGACATGCGGATTGGCCTAATTGATATTTAATTCATGAAGAGCATATTTAGACTTTTTCTATTATCTACGATGATAGAGTCATAAGGCCTTATTTTCTGATTTCGAAAAACTGTAGCCCTGTTATGCTATTAAAAAATGACTTTATCCGCCCTCAAAAGCCAATATTCTTGGGACCAAACAATACCTCTAAATGAGTTCGAAAAAAGTATCGCTTGGGTCAAACTTCGATGTTGCTTTGTGAAAATTTGAAACTGCTGTATCCGTACCAAGCGACCACAGCTAAGCAAATCAGAGGCAGGATAAAGGAAAATTTGACCTCGGGGATAAATCCGAGAACCTGTACATCCGCGAAACCATCACCGCCCCAATCTAGGATGCTTCCCTGTAAAACGGGCATCAACGCGCCGCCTACAATAGCCATGACCAGACCTGCGGAACCGATTTTAGCCTCCTCGCCCATATCGTTCAACGCAATTCCGTAGATGGTCGGGAACATGATCGACATAAAGACCGATATCCCTACTAACGATATAAGTCCGATCATTCCCGGAAGCAAAATGGCCCCTGCGGACATGATAACCCCGCCAATACCGAAGTACATCAAAAGTTTGGACGGGTCGATCGTTTTCATCAGCAAGGTCCCGATCCATCTTCCTGTCAGAAAGAGCACCATGGCGGTTACGTTGAACCAAGTGGCGGTCAATTGTTCCGATTCGGGAAGGCCCACATTCAGATTGTCGACATATTGAAAAATATAGGTCCAGCACATGATTTGGGAACCCACGTAAAAGGCTTGTGCAACAACCCCCATGATATAGTTTTTGTTGCCTAGCAATTTTTTAAAGGATTTGGAAACGGACATTTTTTCTTGGTCCGGGGTTTTGGGAATTCTCGTAAAAAGGATGATGCCCATAATGACCAACACCAAAATTCCAAGAGCGATGTAAGGAATGCTAATAATACCCAGATCGTTTTCTCTAATGGCGGACAATTCTACGGATGAAAGCGCCGCATAGGCATCGGGCGCATAGTCATCGGAACGTAGGGCACCGATTACAAATACTTGGGCAATAATCATTCCGGTCAGAGATCCCATAGGGTTGAACGCCTGTGCCAAATTCAATCGCCTTGTTGCAGTTTCCTTAGCGCCCATGGCCAATACCAAGGGATTGGAAGTGGTTTCTAGAAATGCCAATCCACAGGTCAGCACCCATAGCGAAATCAAAAAATAACTATATTCTTCGTAGGCCGCCGCAGGATAGAACAAAAAGGCACCTATGGAGTAGAGCACCAATCCCACAATAATGCCGGACTTATAGCTGAACTTTCGGATGAATAGGGCTGCGGGAAGGGCCATAAAAAAATATCCGAAATAAAACGCGAACTGCACTAAGGATGCCTGTACGTTCGAAAGTTCGGGCATCACTTTTTTAAAGGCCGAGACCATAGGGTTGGTGAGGTCGTTGGCGATGCCCCATAGGGCGAACAGCGAAGTGATGATGATAAATGGAAATAATAGTTCTTTACTTACTACGGGAATTTTAGATGGTTTACGCATTGGAAGTCAGTGGTCAGTGGAGGTTAGGTTGTACAATAAAGGCATTCCGTCAGGTCTAATCCGTTATCGGACTTACTTTGTCAGCAATGCGCGGTCTAAATGGACATAGCCACCATCGACAAAAATAAACTGGCCGGTGGTGTGAGACGAACGGTCCGAAATGGTAAACAGGCAAGTGTTGGCAATTTCTTGGGTGGTGGTCATCCGGTTATCCAACGGGATTTTATCAACTATGGATTTCAGTTTTTCCTCTCCGTTCTCCAAGCTATTTATCCAAGTTTCGTACGAGGGCGTCCAACTCTCCGCAATGATAATGGCGTTCGAACGTATCCCATATTTTACTAAATCGACCGCCCATTCGCGGGTCAGGCCGAGAACGCCCCCTTTGGCGGCGGCATAGCCCGATGTATTTCCTTGCCCGGTCAAGGCGACCTTGGAACCGATGTTCAAAATATTTCCTTTCGATTTTTTCAATAGGGGCAGGGCATGCTTCACAACAAGGAAATAGCTCACCAGGTTCAGCTTTAGGGAATCCATAAATTCATCGTAAGTGGCATCAAGGCCCACACCGTCGTTAACTCCTACGTTATTGAGTACGACATCGATACGCCCATATTTTTGGGCAATGGTATCCAGCGCTTTTTTTATCTCATCTGGTCGCATGACGTCGGTTTGGCAGAAAATCGCATCAATGCCATTTTTCGTTATTTCCTCCACGTACTCCCCCCCACGCTCATTTCTATCGATAACCGCGGGAATGGCACCTTCTTCGACCAAGCGTTGCAGTATGGTCTCTCCGATACTCCCTTCCTTTCCAGCCGCCCCGCTGATGACGACTACTTTGTTTTTCAAGTGTAAATCCATGATAATTCAAATTTTACAGGTTCAAAAATCTACAGTGGCCTTGATTACCCCGTTCGCGGGATCAAGCCAACCGTCGAAATTGTCAATCATATCGTTGTAGCCGACATTATGAGTGATAAATGAGTCAATGGGGAATCTTCCCTTTTCCAAGACGGAAATCACATGCTTGAAATCCTCCAAGGTCGCATTGCGGCTGCACAGTAGCGTCGTCTCCTTAGCGTGTAGGGCAGGATGGTTAAAATTAAGTTCCCCCTTGGATAGTCCCACCAGCACATACCGACCGCCGTGCGCCATATAGTCCGGCCCGCTTTCTAAGGCCCCTTTGTGACCGGTGGCATCGAACACTACCGTGGCCATATCGCCATTTGTTATTTCAGCGACTTTGTGTACGGCTTCCGTACCTGCCTGCACTATGTAATCGACTCCTATGTCTTTTTTGGCATAGGCTAGCCGTTGCTCGTTCATATCGATTGCAATCACCGTGGCGCCCGCAATCTGCGCGAGTTTTAGAATCCCGATTCCGATGGGGCCGCACCCGACGACCACAATGGTTTCAGTAGATTTCAATGCGGCCCGGCGAATGGCATGTGCCCCGATGGCCAACGGCTCTACCACCGCCATTTGATCGTTGTCAAGCTGTTTTGCCGGTATCAGCAAATCAATGGGAACACTAATATACTCTTGCATGCCACCGTCGGTATGTACGCCTAAAACTTTTAAATTAGTACAGCAGTTTGGCTTGGCGTTTCGGCAAGCGATACATTTGCCGCAGTTTACATAAGGCATGACCACCACATTATCGCCCACTTTGATGCCCTGTGGATTTTCGCCGATTTCCACTACTTGGGTCGCCAGTTCGTGGCCCAATATTCTGGGATAGGTAAAAAAGGCCTGATTGCCGGCATAGGCATGTAAATCGGTACCGCAGATACCCACTTTTTTGACCTTTAGTAAAGCTTCTGTTGGCTTTTTTCGGGGGGTATCCTTTTCCTTTAGTACAAATTCACCCGGTTTTTCACATACAATATACTTCATTCTTGTTCTGCTTTCAAATTTTTAAAAAATTGGCGGACTAAAAAAATACTTACTTCCGCCATTCTTTGTATTGGTTGATCAAACCGTTGGTAGAAGAATCGTGAGAGTCAATCTTTTTATCCCCATCCAATTCGGGAAGTACTTTTTTGGCCAATTGTTTCCCGAGTTCCACCCCCCATTGGTCAAAGCTGAAAATGTTCCAGAGAATGCCCTGGGTGAATATTTTATGTTCGTATAACGCGATAAGGGCACCCAAGGAAAAAGGCGTAATTTCTTTTAAGAGGAAGGAATTGGTAGGTCGGTTGCCCTCGAATTCCTTAAAGGGAACCAATTTTTCCCTTTCTTGCTCGTCCATACTTTGCAATTCTTCGGCCACTTCTTCCGCGTCCTTGCCGTTCATGAGCGCTTCGGTCTGGGCAAAGAAATTGGAAAGCAGAATGGGATGGTGTTTCCCTATGGGATTATGGCTGATGGCCGGCGCAATAAAATCACACGGAATAAGGGGTGTGCCTTGATGGATTAGTTGATAAAAGGCATGCTGGCCGTTAGTGCCCGGCTCTCCCCAGACAATGGGGCCGGTAGGGTACGAGACCGGATGGCCGTTGCGATCTACATGTTTCCCGTTACTCTCCATATTTCCCTGTTGGAAATAGGCGGAAAAGCGGTGCATGTACTGATCATAGGGTAGTATGGCCTCGGTTTGGGCTCCAAAAAAATCGGTATACCATAGCCCTATAAGGCCCATGATGACGGGAATGTTTTCTTTAAAGGGGGTCGTCCTGAAATGAACGTCCGAAGCCTCGGCTCCTTTTAATAATTGTTCAAAATTATCATAACCGATTGTCAGGGCAATAGAAAGTCCGATACTGCTCCAAAGGCTATAGCGACCGCCGACCCAATCCCAAAAACCGAACATGTTATCCCTAGCTATTCCAAAGGCCATGACATCCTCTTCATTGGTGGAAAGGGCCACAAAGTGTTTAGCGACGTACTTTTCGGCTTTGGCGGATTTTAAAAACCATTCCCTGGCCGTATGCGCATTGGTCATGGTCTCTTGCGTAGTAAAGGTCTTGGATGCAATAAGAAAGAGGGTTTCCTCGGGATTTAATTGTTTCAGTGTCTCTGAAATCTGCGTTCCGTCGATATTGGAGACAAAATGCGCTTCTATTCCCTGTTTCCAGTACGGACGCAAGGCCTCGGTAACCATAACGGGACCCAAATCACTGCCACCGATGCCGATGTTGACGATATGTCTAATAGTTTTTCCGGTATATCCCTTCCATTTTCCGGAATGGACTTTTTCGCAAAACGCCTTCATACGCTGGCGTACTTCTTCGACTTCGGGCATCACGTCTTTTCCATCGGTACTAACCGGTTTCCCCGAGAAATTCCGAAGGGCGGTATGCAACACGGCGCGGTCTTCGGTCTCGTTGATTTTTTCACCGCTAAACATAGCTTCGATGGCCGTGTTCAAATGACATTCCTCGGCCAGTTCGAATAAGAGATTCATCGTCTCATCGGTAATCCTGTTTTTCGAATAATCGAATAGCAGATCTTTAAAGACAAGTGACATGGTTTCAAAACGCTTTGGGTCTTCGGTGAAAAGGTCTTTGATCTGCAGTGCCTTCATCTTTGAATGATGTTCGGTCAAGTCTTTCCATGCCGAAGTCTCGGTAGGATTTACTTTAGGTAGCATACGCTATATATTTAAGTGAGTTCTTTCATTTTATTCCCTAGCCCGAATGTAGCAATAAAATCGCATCTTTTGAACAGGATATCGGAGTCTTTGAATCTTCGGTGAAGAAAAGTATAATGAGTAAATTATGTTTTGAAGACATTTTTTGCATGTTTTGGTTCCGAATCCTCGGGAGGGCTCAGCGATTTCGGGGGATATGTTTACTTTCGTTTCGTCGAATCTCGCACAATCAATTTCGGTTGTACCATTATTGTCCGGTCATTGACCAGCGTATTGCCGTTTTCAAAGTAATCTAGCAACAGATTACAGGCCAAACGTCCGATTTCCTCACCGGATTGGTCCACGGTGGTCAACGAAGGTTCGATGACCGCCGAAGTCGGTTCGTTGCTGAAGCCTGCGATAGCGATATCCTCAGGAATCTTTACGCCGGTACTTTTTAAATAGTCCATCACTCCGATAGCGGCTAAATCATTGGCAGAAAAAATACCGTCCACACCATCAAGTTCTTTCAAGATCTTAGCAGCCAAACGATTGCCGTCGGCTTTGGACAGTTTGGAGACCAATACCAGGTTTTTATCATAGTCTAGATTATACTTCTCCAATGCCTGTCGATATCCCTCGTGCCGGTTTTTATAGATTTCTACGTCAAGAGGTGCGGTGAGATGTACAATTTTCTGACATCCTTTTTGTATCAGGTGTTCCGTCGCTTCGAAACCGCCCCGCACATCATCGATCAAAACCTTGCCCGTGTGCTTCATTCCGGCGACATGCCTATCAAAAAAGACAAGAGGTGTACCGTTTTCAACACATGCGGTCAAATGGGAATGGTCTTGCGTTTCCATCGAAACGGAAATCAAGATACCATCTACACGGTTTGCCATTAAGTTACTTATGATTTTTCGCTCGCGATCCACTTCTTCCAAAGATTGACAAATGATCACGTTATAGCCTGCCTGATAGGCCATTTCTTCGATACCGGCAATGGTTGATGAAAAGAAATAGCGCGAGATCCGCGGCACGACTACGCCAATGGTATTGCTTCTGTTACGGCGTAGGTTAGAGGCCAGCATATTTCGCGTATACCCTAACTCGTTAGCCTTATCCATAACCCTCTTTTTGGTCTTGGCCTTCACGCGGTCACTATCGTTCAATGCCCGTGAAACCGTTGAACTGTCTATGTTCAACGCCTTGGCAATCTCGTGGATGGTGGTTTTTTTCATGGACTGGTGGACAAAACTCCCAAATAATTTTGAGAAGGTATGCTTTCAAAGTTATGGATTTTATATTAAATACAATCGATTGTATTAAATTTACTATATTTGTGAAATTCGTTTAAACATCCTGCAACGATGTTTTTACCCTTAACTAGTTCAGGTCAGGCAATTGATCTTAACCCTCGAAATTGTAAGGTTGGTTCTTATTGTAAGGTTGGTTCTTATATTTAGGACAATCCACAGTAAATTGCTAAGTATAAACACCAAAAAATCTAACGTTTAATATCTAAATTTCAAAAAAAATGCCGACGAAGTTCGAAACACGTTACGCTACCAATCCGGAAGCTACGAAACAACTGGATACCGATGGATTACGGAAAGAGTTCCTTATCTCGAATCTTATGGAAAAAGGTAAAATCAACCTCACCTATACCCATTACGATCGTTATATGGCTGGTGGTGCGGTGCCCGATCAACCTTTGAAATTAGAAGCTATCGACCCTCTTAAAGCTGAATATTTTCTAGAACGTCGTGAACTGGGTGTCATCAATGTTGGCGGTGACGGATCGGTCGAGGTCGACGGAACTGCCTATGAACTTGCCTATAAAGACGCGTTGTACGTCGGGCAAGGTGCGAAAGAGGTCGTTTTCAAAAGTAAGGATTCCGGTACGCCTGCGAAATTTTATCTAAATTCCGCCCCCGCGCATAAAAGTTATCCTACTAAAAAAGTGGGCATGGCAGATGCCAATAAATTAGAACTGGGATCTCTGGAAACCGCAAATCACCGTACGGTCAACCAAATGATTATCGGCGGAATAGTCACCACCTGCCAATTACAGATGGGAATGACGGAACTGAAAACCGGAAGCGTTTGGAATACGATGCCCGCGCACGTTCATGATCGCCGCATGGAGGTCTATTTTTACTTGGATGTGCCCGAAGGCCAATCCGTCTGCCATTTTATGGGCCAGCCCAAAGAAACCCGTCATATTTGGATGCAGAACCACGAAGCGGTCATTTCGCCGCCATGGTCCATTCACTGTGGCTCCGGAACGTCTAACTACACCTTTATCTGGGGCATGGCCGGCGAGAATTTGGACTATGGTGATATGGATGTTGCCAAAATCACGGAACTACGGTAGTAAAATCATCGAATTAAGATACCATTTATAACCAGCAGTATGAACTCAAAACAACTAGCCTTTATTTGTTTAACAGGATTGTTTTTTATGGGATGTGCCGAAAAAGAAGCCCCTGTAAGGAAAAAAATCGTGGTGAGCAATACCATGGACACGAACCGGGAATTTGAAACCGTTTCCATTCCCATCGATTCCCTAGACATTGACGCGACCGATGACAAAAAAGGAAGAATTGTTATTATTGATGATGCGACGCAAAAACCCATACTCAGTCAAACCATCGATTCCGACGGTGATGGCACCGATGATATGGTTTTGTTTCAGCCTGAGATTAAGGCGACATCCGAAATGGTATTTTCCGTGTCCAGCAGCGATTCTACGGCAGCAACCGCTAATGACAGCGTTACGCGGTGTTACTCCCGTTTCGTGCCGGAACGCACCGACGATTATGCTTGGGAAAATGACCGGGTCGCATTTCGGACTTACGGTCCGACCGCCCAAAAAATGGTGGAGGATGATGTAAAAGGCGGTACGCTTTCCAGCGGTATCGATGCTTGGCTAAAACGTGTGGATTATCCCATCATCAACAAATGGTATAAAAAGGAGTTGGAGACGGATGGTTCCTATCACGAAGATGATGGTGAGGGCCTTGATAGTTTTCATGTCGGTAGTAGTAGGGGAGTAGGGGGCATTGCATCCAAAGATGGCGATACCTATTCCATTTCCAAAAATTTCACGGCTTGGAAACGATTGTACAACGGACCGATACGTACCAGTTTCATACTGACCTATGCGGATTGGGATGCTGCCGGAAAACAAATATCCGAAGAAAAACACATTTCATTGGATTATGGTAGTAACCTTTCGAAATTCGAAATTAGTATCAAAGGAACCGATACGATATCAGCGGGACTCGCCTTACATGAGAACGAAGGTACCATAGGTGTTGGTGGGGAAGAGGGTTGGATAAGCTATTGGGAACCCCATTTCGATTCGGAAATTGGTACGGGCATCGTTGTACCGAATGGCCATATGTTAGGGCATGAAAAATACGAAACCGAAGAAACAGACCGGAGCAATCTATACGCACATATCAAATTAAATGAGGATGGTAAGGCCGTTTATTATGCCGGGTTTGGTTGGAAAAAAAGCGCACAGTTCATGAACCGGACGGAATGGGAAAACTATTTGGAAGCATTTTCTGAGAAATTGAAGAATCCGCTTGTCGTTGAGATGCGGTGATTTGATGATTTTTTTCTAAAAACACGCTGAAATTATAAAAAATAGCGTTTCGAGAACCGAGGTCATGTCCGTTCCAGGCAGTCGAGAACTCAAACCGGCAGACGCCTTTTAGGTCTTAACTGCGCTCGAAATGATAGCGTGTGAATGATTTTACTTTTATGGGTCACTTTTTAAAAATGACGGTACCCTCATCTTTTCCCATAATGATCACATCCGTAGTATCCAAAAAAAGCCCGGTTTCTACCACACCCGGAATATTTATGAGGATATTGTTCAATGCTACTAAATCGTTTTGTTCAAGAACATCGACATCTACTATATAGTTTTGCTCATCGGTCTTGTAGATTTCATCCCCTTTTTTTCGAAGTTCGGGACTCAATCCCATTTCATCCAACTCTGTAATGATATTTTTAGTAGCAAAAGGGATGGTCTCTAGGGGCAGTTTAAATTTCCCCAAACGTTCTACTTGCTTGCTCGAATCGGATATTACGATGTTGAATTTGGAATTGTAAGCCACAATTTTTTCCCTTAGAAGCGCACCGCCGCCGCCTTTAATCAGTTGCAGGTTGGCATCGAATTCGTCGGCACCGTCGATATTGACGTCCAATTTTCCAGCTTCTTCTAGAGTAATAAGGGGAATACCCGCTTCCCGCGCGAGTTGAGCGGTCGTATCGGATGACGGCACTCCTTTTATTGAAAGGCCTGCAGCGACCTTTTCTCCCAAGCCCCGGATCATATGGGCTGCCGTTGAACCTGATCCCAGTCCGACAAGCATACCCTCCTTAATCCAATCTAATGACTTGGCCGCAGCCGTTTTCTTTTCGTAATCCGAATCCATCCTCTTTAATTTTTGGAACTTGCCCGCCCGTGCGACAGAAACAAGTCTAAGCGTTATGCTTTGTCATTAACTCGCGATATTTGGCGAGGTCTTCTTGGGAGTGGTTCCCATAATCATCGATTATGGCGTGTTGAATATTGTTTGCCTTTAAAAAGATGGCGATACGCTCCAATTTTTCGGGAGTTCCCTTGATTTCGATTTTAGCCATGACAGAAAATTTAGTTATAAGGTATGGTGTGTCATGTCAAAGTTAAAAGGACACCTAAGACAATCGTAGATTTTGTGGCAGGTCTAGACAAAAATAATTGCATATCGTAGCTACGGAATTATGTTTTAACCAAGACTTGGTGCAAAAGATACTTTGGTATAGGTGTTGGTTTTAATTTGCCATGACACTTGAGGCATCGAATGGATTCGAACCATTATATAGACTCTTGCGGAGTCTCGCCTAGCCGTTCAGCCACGATGCCTTTTTTGAAAGCCTAAAATTAAACTTTATTTTAGAAAGCTTTAAATTAAAAGTGGCTTTTTATAGGATGGAAGCAATTAAGCAAAGGTTCTTAGAGATTATTTGGAGATTATTTGGAAATATACCGATTGTTTTTTTATACCCTTCATCGTTAAAATTTTATACCGTAGTTACTGCTATGCTAGAAAATTTTGCCTAAAAGGGCATAAAAATGAGTTATGAAAACTCTCCCACAAATTTCAAATCTGTCTTTTAATATCCCGGATTTTGCTGTATGTTCGGATTCTGGTCGATGACATTCTGTGGTATTGGACTCATATACTGTTTCTTTTCGAACTTAGGGGTAAATTTCACCTCCGGTTCCACACTATAGACCCACACACCGGAATTGTTAGAAGGTACCGTATTTCTGATAATCATATTGTGTCTGGGGACACCCATTTTTTCTTCCTGTTGCATGAGACGTTTGTTGTCCCAATATCTTTTATTCTCAAAACTGAGCTCGACCCTACGTTCAGAGTAAATGGCATTGCGCATCCCCTCTTGAGAAAGACCAGAAGGCAGGTCAGGCAATTCGGAACGGTTCCTGATTTTGTTTATCGCCTCGTAAACCGAGGCATCAGGACCCACAGCCTCATTTTGGGCCTCCGCATAATTCAACAAAACTTCGGCATATCGGTAAAAAAGGTCGTTCTGGCCGCTGGCGTCGTTTCCGGGAGCAGCATCCGGGTTGAGCCTTTTTTTCTGGTAATAGCCTGAATCACCAACATCGGTAGAACCTGCAAGGTCTATTTGATTGGTCTTATCGGGGTTCTCATAGGTTTCGTCGATCCGGGTATAGATTGTATCCGTTGCTGGCATCCAATCCAGCCTGTAAGGCGCTCCGTCGTAAACGATAAAATCGTAAAACCGTTTCTCCCTGTTTGCATACGGATTTTGTGGATCGTAACCAGAAGCGGGATCGGTAATGGGCGTGCCGTCGACCATGGCGAATTCGTCCACCAATTCTTGTGTGGGATTGTAATTTCCCCAGGTCATATACTGGCCCAGCACGTAGGTAGGGCCCCCACGTCTTTCGTAGTTGGTACCCATACCAGGGATATTCGCGACTATTTGGCGATCCCAGATTACTTCCGAATTATATTCGTTGGAAGCCCTCCACAAATTGGGGAGGTCGTCAAACAGTTCGTACATACCGCCGTACTCGTCGATAAACTTTTTATTGGTCGCGGCGGCTGTTGCCCACCTGCCGGCATCCGCAGATGCAAAATGAACAAAGTTGCTGGCATCGGGAAGATAGCCTGATCCGCTGTTGAACAACGGGCTGGCGGCAAATAGTTCCAACCATCCTTTTAAAGCCAAGGCAGCGCCCAAAGTAGCGCGCCCCGCATCACCGTCCCCATTGTTGTATTTTGTTTGCAGATAATTATTTTCCACTATTTCCCCTAGCTCGTCCGTCATGAAGTTGAAAGTCTCCTCAAAGCTGCTCCTTGGAATCAGCATCTCTTCCTCGGTCATCGTCGAGCGGTCCAAAGGTATGGTAAGGATGGGAAGTCCGCCGACCTGCATAAAGAATTCACTATAAAAATAAGCCCTTAAAAACCGTAGCTCGTCGATGCGCGCATTGGTGTATTCCGCAGGGAAGTTGTCCTTGTTTTCTTCCAGTTTTTGAATTCCGGTATTGCATTTCCTGATCTTTACGAAAAAGGATTCCCAAGTGTAAGCGTTGGTAGGCCCATAGGTGCCTCCCCAGGGGCTATCATTACTTTGTGCAGGGGCCTGGGAGATACCTGTTCGCCAGTTAGAGGCCGTATAGTAATGGCTTATGTTATAATCGTCGGTATAATAGTCCAATTGTTCGGCCAGTGTAGAAATCCTGGGTATTTCGCTATAAACATCGTTGATAAAGATATCTGCGTTTGATTCGGATTGCCACTGGGTAGCGTCGGTAAGTTTTGATTTATCTTCGTTCTCAAGAAAGGTTTCGCTTTCACAGGATAAGGAAAGCAATAGTAGCATCGAACAAGCGGGAGTAACCCAATTTTTATTAAATAACCTTTTCATAATGTACAATTTTATATTAAAATGAAATATCCATTCCAAAAGCCCATGACTTCATTACCGGATACGAATTCTCACGGTCATCGTAACCCAATTCCGGATCAATATGGTCGAGGGAACTGAAAGTAAGCAGATTTTGGCCGGTCAAATGAAACCCAATGGATGCTATATTCAATTTTTCGGTAATACTGCTGGGAAGCCTGTAACCCAGTGTCGCTGTCTTCAGTCGTAGGTAATCGGTATCTGCCATCCAGAAATCGGATCCCTGGGTGTTATTGGCGTATGGGGACGGGGTTGACCTGGGATATCGTGCATTTTGACGATCAGGCGTCCATCGATTGTCAAAATATTCATAGGCGGTATTGCTTCCGTTATTTTCGAAAGGTACAGTCATAAACTGTCTAATATTGATGTTGGAATTGGCGGTGCCCTGAAAAAATAGGGAAAGATCAAATCCCTTGTATTTTAACGAAGTGTTCATACCGTAGGTAATCGCGGGGTAAACCGGGTAACCGATCACCGTTTCATCGTTCGAATCGATTATGCCGTCAGGTACACCGTCAGGTCCGCTTAGGTCCGCATATCTGATATCCCCCGGGTGAAGATCCCCAAATTGCTGAATCTCGTAGCCATCTGCCGCATTGATAATACCATCGGCGTTCAAATCGTCCGAAGTGGAAAACAGGCCTAGGGATTTATAACCATAGGGGGTGCCAAAAGGTTGTCCTACGCGGGTTCTATTAGGATTGTTGCTTTGGGCATCGGTTTGGAACACCTCTATCATATTGTTCTCGGCATAGCTCATGTTTGCTGAGAGACTGAACAGCAAACCGCTATCCCATGTCTTTTGGGTACCGATGCTTACCTCAAAGCCATTGTTATTCATCTCTCCTTTATTTTCTTGGGATAGGGCAAGTCCATATTCCACGGGTAGAGTAACCTGCGGGGTAAGTAGCATCCCGGTGCGGTCTTCATGAAAATAATCGAACTCTACGTTGAGCAGTCCGTTCCACATGGTCATGTCAAATCCGATATCAAATTTAGTGGAAATTTCCCAGGTTATATTCGGATTGGGCTCATTTTGTATTCGGGAGCCCTGCACGAGGGAACCGTTTCCGAACGCATAAGCGTTGCCGCGTAAATCATAACCGGCGAGGTACTGGAAGGCGGCGAGTTGTCCATCGATATAAGGAAGGTTACCCGATTTTCCCCAGGAGGACCTTAGCTTTAAGTTGTTAATCGCGGTAAGGTTTTCCATGAAACTTTCTTCGGAAATTCTCCATCCGGCCGAAAAGGCAGGAAAATAGCCCCATCGTTCGCCTGGAGCGAAAGAGTAGTGCCCGTCATATCGCCCTGATGCCTCGAAGATATACCTATTTTTGTAGGTATAGCCCAGTCGATAAACATAACCGATCTCGCTGCCGGTACTGGAGGATCCCGAATTGTCATAATCCGCTTTGTCTGAACTGCCGAAACTCAGTTCATCGATTTCAATGGCGAAGTTGTTTCTTCTAGTGGTAAAAAAGTCATTTATGGTCTCCCGGGCCTCCGCGACGAACAGAGCCGAGACTTCATGGTCGCCGAAGGATCGGTCGTAGTTGATATACCCCTGATAGGTAAACTTTTTAGACCGATAATTTTCGAGTTGCAGCCAAGTATAAGGCTGTCCATTACCTTCTTGTAGGGATACGGCCTCCGTAAAGGTATATGGCGTCTGGGACAGGTCGATGATGTCATATTTATAAGGAATATGCCACAATTTATTGTTCTGCTCCAGATTATCATAGGCAAATACGCCTTTTACGCTTAAGCCTTCAATAAATGGTAGTTTTTGTTCTACGGAAATGGAGCTGAGCAAGGTATTGTCCCCGTCCCTCCGATATCCGTCCGAACGTAATACGCCTACGGGACTATTCGCGGATGATTCTCCCCATCTATCCCCACCGGGATACAGCAAAGCTTGGGTTGGAACGAATTTATAGAAGCTTCTGAAGAGGTGGGGCATTGCTTCATCGGCATCGATGCCATCGGTATTCTCGATAGAACCGTATAAGGACATACCTATTTTGGTAGTGGGCGTTACATCAACGTCGAGACTAAGGTCGTAAGTATATCTTTTGTATCCCACGGGTTCGAAGATCCCTTTTTGGTCATAATACCCCAACCCGGCATGATATCGAACATTGTCGGTACCCCCACTAATTTGCAAGTTGTCGATGAGCATGGTACCGTTCTTTTTAAAAACATCCAGAAAGTTGGAGTCCGGGTATCTGAACGGGTCTTCCCGGTGGAGTGCGTTGTAGTTGGACACGAGATTGGGGTCGCTGGGGGGTGTCGTTCCGTTGGGGTTCAGGTTAAAGTAGCCTTCGTTTTGCAGTGACATGTAATCTTGGGCATTGAGCATATCGGGAAGATAGGTCGGACTTTGAAAGGCAAATGAGGTGCTTAAACTCACTTGGGGCTTGCCCGTTTTTCCCTTTTTGGTGGTAATCAGTATGACCCCGTTGGCCCCACCAATGCCGAAGGGCGCCACAGCGGCGGCATCCTTAAGTACGGTTACGCTCTCGATGACGTTCGGATTTATTTGGCTAATGTTGTCCCTTCGTATACCATCCACCACTATCAAAGGATTGGTGTTTCCAGTGGACACTACGCCCCGAACATAAATATCGGGATTGTCGTTGCCAGGCGTACCTCCATTGGGCCTCATACTTACCCCGGACATTCGCCCTGCCAGGGATTGGGAGATATTGGCGGCAGGCACTACTGCTATGTCCTCCCCTTTGATGGAACTAATCGATCCAGTGAGGGAAGTTTTTTTCTGCGTACCGTATCCTACCACTACTACTTCCTCGAGCCCCGCGGCATCCATAACCATAGTCACTTCTATATCGGTCCGATCCGCAACATCGATTTCTTGGGTCTTAAAACCGATATAGGAAATCACTAGGGTGTTGTTGCCCTCCGGTAGTACAATTTCGAAATTACCATCGAAATCGGTGGTGGTGCCCACCGTAGTACCCTTGACCACTACGCTTGCACCAGGCAACGGGGCGCCCGTATCATCCAGAATTATACCGGTCATCGGGGTTTGCTGCGGATGGAATTTATGTAGAGGGGCAGTTGCCGATATGTGGTTTAGCACCAAGGCACAAACTAAAAGCGAAAGTTGCCATTTGGATACTTTTTTGAACATGCCGTTTAACAGCTTGAAAAACGAATCCTTTACTTTCATAATTAAAATTTTTTGGTTGAGGTTTTGATGAATGAAATTTTTAAGTACTATACTGTTCTATCGTGTTCCTGATATTTAAATTATTGGTTATAGATTGGTTAAATTTTGGGGACACAAATGGAATCTGTGTTACTTACGTGGCAACCTATAGGATTAATAGTGTATTTAGTTACTCTGTATAATTCTGACATTCTTTTGGAAGGTCTCCTCCAAAAATAACAAGAATCTTTAATTCAATGTTAATTTTTTGAAGTTTTTATGTGAAATTTTTCAAAAACTAAGGCCATAAATTGTTGAATGACTAATTGACAGAAACTTTCGTACGGATTTAAAATGCCTAAATAGGTCTAATTTGGACGATTTTGAAACCGTTTACTGAAAGCGAGGAATAAAATTCCGCATAACAGCCACGCCGGAAGCGTGACGAACGAGAGAAACACATCGAATTGTATAGAGATAAAGTAGAACAGCCCGAAACTGATGGCCCAGGCCAAGAGCACGGACCTGTTAAATTTCAAATTTGCGATTTCGGCATAGTTTTGCGCAATACCAGCTTGCCGGTAAAAGACATGTTCAAAAACGATGATGGCGCCCACGGGAGCTAATATAAAGCCGTAAAGGGCCACAAAATCTAATAATTTCATGGCAAAAGCGGGAAAAAGACCGGCTATGGTGGCGATGCTGCCCGCTAAGATGGTGACCCAAAAGGTTGATGCTTTTGGTATCACCGCTTGAAAAGCAAGCCCCGCCCTATAGATGGTAGGGTTGGCAGTGGTCCATCCTGCCAAAACAACGGCAATAATTCCAAAAAAGCCAATTGCGTTGTAAGCCAAAGGACCTGGTGCAACGGTAGGAGCTTCGCCTTGCGCTAAAAATGCCTGGGCCTCAGGGGTCTTAACATAAACAGCATAAAGCAGTGCGGCGGCTATCCATGCCATATAGTGGCCCACATACATGCCTGCGGCGGTAGTCCATCCTGAACTTGGTTTTTTGGCAAACCGGAATACCGAAAGGTCCGACATCCCGATGTGCATGGCGGCATTGGCAAACCACGACCAGAAAAAAACATGCCAGAACGTGTATTTGATCTGTCCTGGGAAGGGGTCCCCGCCTTCGCCCCATATTTCCCAAAATTCCGAAAAGCTACCTACACCGAGTTGTTGCAAAGCCACGATGCCACAGGCCAAAAAGGCAAGTACGATTACCGGTGACATCCAGTTGGCGGCCTTTGACACCGTATCATATCCCTTTGAGGCGATCAATGATATGGCAGCACCAATAACAATAACGATAACCACCCAGGTGACCCCATTGGGCATGGTGTCGGTCAGTTTGGGCATTTCCATATCAAATGGAATTCCGACAGCAGTAGCGGAAACGGTGATCATCGCACCAGCTAGAAAACAGAACAATACGCCATTGGCCAAATTATAGCCGATCACTAATTTTTTTCCACAAATCTTTTCCAGATGATAGTATAAGGTGAGCCTTCTTTTGACCGCAATTTCTGCCGTTAAAAATCGCCAGCTCAAAACGGCCATGAGATTTCCGAGCAAAAGACCGATTATCAAATCAAAAGCGCTGACGCCAGTGGTCAGGAATAAGGGTCCGATAACAAACTCGGTTCCGGCGGCGTGTTCTCCGGCATACATCCCCAAAAAGCTTTTCCAGCCTTTTAATTTGGTAGTGGGAACGGGTTCGCGTTCGAATTCCCCCCCCGCTATTTCTTCGATCAGTTCTTCTTCGTGTTGGTTTTGGCTCATGGGTGGTTGGGTTTTTAATTGGTGATCAAATGTTGGGGTAAATCTTCCACCCTTTCGCAACAAAGCTGGTCCATGACCTGTTTGAATTGTGTCTTTAATATGGATATTGTATGATCTCCCCCCGAATTCCCTAAGGCCCCGGCTCCGTACATAAAGGACCGGCCCATAAAAGTGAATTTAGCCCCACAGGCCATTGCTCGGGCGATATCCGGACCGGAGCGTAGCCCGCTGTCCATCATAATCTCAATTTGATCGCTGTATTTCGCGGCAATTTCCTGCATGGAACGGATGGTCGACTGTGCGGCATCCAATTGTCTTCCGCCGTGGTTGGAAACGATTATGCCGTCAAAACCCATGCGGATGGCATCTTCGGTATCCCGTTCCGAGGCGACACCTTTCAACACCAGCTTGCCTTTCCATCTATCACGGATGGGTTTTATTCTTTCGGCATTGAGGCGACCGGAAAAAGTTTTGTCCATAAACGCACCCAACTGCTTTAAGTTTAAGCCTTCGGGGGTATAGGGCTTTAAAGTCTCAAAAGTGGGCTGTCCATATCTTAAGGTGTTAAACGCCCAAGTCGGTTTGCCTAAAATTTGTAGAATGTTAGTTACGGACATTTTCGGGGGCAAGGCCAGTCCGTTTTTGAAGTCCCGCGGTCGATAGCCGAAGGTCGGTACGTCGCAAAGCAAAACTAGAACGGGGCATCCGGCAGCAGCGGCACGATCAATGATATCGTTGCGGATTTCATCTTCCACCGGATTATATAATTGAAACCAGGCGTTTCCTTCGGTAAGTTCGCTGGCCTTTTCAATATCCATCGTTGTAACGGTGCTCAAAATAAAAGGGACGTTGTGTTTGTGGGCGGCCTTGGCCAAAATCGCGGGGGAATTGGGCCACATTAGGCCTTGAAGTCCCACGGGTGCAATTCCAAAAGGAGCGTCGAATTCCATGCCGAGCACCTTGGTTTTCGTGGAACTTATGCCTTGATTTCTCAGATAGCGGGGCTGTAGCTCTACCTCCCGTATTTCCGAAGTATTTCGGGAGATGCTCACATCTTCGTTGCAGCCGCCATCCAAATATTCGAATGCAAATCTGGGAACACGGGTTTTAGCCTTGTTCCTTAAATCATCTACGGAAGGATAATCGGAATTAAATTCCATCGCCATTTATTTTTTAAAGTTATTAGCCACTAATTAGTAATTGAACTCCTTTAGACTTTTTCTTCTACCTACGAATATCACATTTTGAGGCCCTATTTCCTCATTTTTGAAAATCTTAGCCCTGCTATGCTGTTAGAAAATGACTTCATCTGACCTCAAAAGCCGATATTCTCGGTTCCAAAAAATACCTCTAAATGATTTCATTAAGAATAATCGGAATGTGTTTTTTTAACGAATAGTTCTTTTTTAAAAATTTGGAGTTCAGTTTCGTATCCGAGATTGCAATAGCGGCACCCAATGCCGATCCTAAAGACGAATCCGTCGTACGTAGCTCCATATTTCTTAAGTAATGCGAGACCAATTTAATATAAACATCGTTATCACTGAAACCGCCGTCGATATATAATTTTTCGATGTGATCTCCACCGGCTGCAATCTTGATGCTTTCCACTTGAATCAAGACCAGTTCTATCATCAACTGATGGTAGGCATGTTCGAACCGATCGAATTTAAAATGGGTCTCGACGGGCATGTTTTTATCGTTGATACTTATCCATCGAAAGGCGTATTCAAAATCCTTTATGATTTCGTAAAATACCTCATCATCGAAGGCCACCGTCTTATGGGAATCGTCTGGGACATTGTATTTTTTGGATAGTGCCGACACTTGAAGGCTATATTCGTTGCCCAAAAATATCCGGCTGGCCTTCACCGCTTTTCCATTGATCCGCATATAGTTGATACAGTTATTTTGCATTTCATTTTCAGAAAGCGCCGTTTCGGTAAACGGGTTGAAAGCTATGCTCCAGGTACCGGTGGAAATCAGGATAAATTTTTCTTTAATGCTGCGCAAGTAGGGCAGAAGTGCCGCCGAACTATCATGAATACCGACACCGATTTTAATATGGTTGCCGTTATAGTTCATATTGATGCTGGTTTCCGTGGAAACGATAGGAGGGAGGATGTGGTGGATACCCTCTTTATAGACCCATTCGTGATAGTCCTTTTTACCGTAATCCCACAGCGCGGTATGACAGCCGATACTCGTATACTCGCTGATGGGAATACCTGTAAACAAATAGCTGATGTACTGTGGAAGATGTAATGAAAAGGCTATCTTTTTAAAAATTTCAGGTCGGTTATGCTTCAGCCAGTACAGCTGCATGCCTGAATTTAACATTCCCGAATTCGACGATCCGGTATGGGTCGAGAATTTGGTTTCCGGACCATATTTGGTATAGAAGGATGCTATCAATGCTTCATCCAATGGTTTTGTATAGCTGTAAAGGGGTGTCAATACCTTCCCGTTTTCATCCAAATGGACAAAACTGGCACCATAAGTAGAAAAGTTGATGGCCGTAATGTTGAATTTCTTGGAGGTCAGAATCCGATCGAAAACTTCCTTTAGCCAAACTTGTAGGGATTTCAGGTCTTCTGTAGGATGGCCATCTTCGTCCTCGATCAGGTCAAAACGCATATATTCCCGATACACCTCTTGATACTCCGAATCAAAAAGAAAGAACTTTTTGTTGGTCTTGCCGATGTCGAATATGGCGGTTACCTCTTGCATAGTAGTGTTCCTATAGTCCTATTTTTAAAGTCCGGTAGCTACGGAATTTGCACCTCGCTCAGCAACTAATTGTTTTCGTATACCCAACGAGCGATAGGTTTTCAGCGGATGTAAGGCCCCCCCGTTTTGCAACCTGGCTTTTTGCAATAAAGGCCGGACATCGGTTCGATGGGCGTCCTGAAGAATTTCTTGGCATTTGACCACGTCGTGATTTTGCTGCGCTTCGTTCAATGCCTTTTGGTCAACTAGCAAAGCTTTGGCATATGCCTCTTGAATGGCCTCCAAAGACTGTATAATATCTTCCAAAGGATCTTTGATATTGTGGCTGGCATCGATCATCCAAGCAGGGTAGGGGTTCTGGGGGTTGTTCTCCATTCCATAGACCAAGGCGTTGAAAATTAGGAAAAGCGCATAGGGTTTTACGCTGCCCACGGTCAGGTCGTCATCGCCGTATTTGCTGTCGTTAAAATGGAATCCGCCGAGTTTACCTTTCATCATCAATGTCGATACGATTTGCTCGATGTTCGTATTGGGCAGGTGATGGCCAAGGTCTACCAAAGTATAGGCCTTTTCGCCACATTCGTTCGCCAACATAAAGGAGGTACCCCAATCTTGGATTACCGTACTGTAAAAGTTGGGTTCGTAGGGTTTGTATTCGATAAAAAGTTTCCAGTCTTCAGGTAGGCTGGCATAAATTTCCTGTAAACTTTTCTGTGTTTGCTTTAAAGCGGATTGAAAATTGGTCTGCCCCGGAAAAGAAGCTCCGTCCGCCAACCAAACGGTAAGGCTCTTTGAACCCAGTTTATTCCCGATTTTGATAACTTCGTTGTTATGCTCGACCGCTTGTTCCCGAATTGCTTCATCGATATTGCTCAGGGAGCCGAACTTATAGCTTTTTGTGGTATTTTTCTGATCTTGAAAAGTGTTTGAGTTGACCGCATCAAAACTGATTTGATGAGATTGTGCCAATTCTTTTATGGCGGTATAATCTTTCGGAACGTCCCAAGGAATATGTAGGGAAATGGCACCTGCAGTCTGGGTCAGCGCATGAATGGCACCGACATCATCTATTTTTTGTTCTAGAGTACCCGGTTCGCCCTGAAAGCCGAAGCGACCGAAGCGTGTACCGCCAGCGCCTAAGGCCCAACTGGGGATGGCGACTTGGAAATCCGCCAGTTTTTGAACGACATTCTCGACCTCGATTCCGTTTTTGGTCAATCGGTTCGCGATATAATCGAAACTTTCAAGGTGGTCGTCAAGGGATTGTTGGTTCCTTTCTTCTATATGTTGTTTGTCTATTTTCATATACATTCATTTTAGCCTGTTCTTATCCATGTTGTCCTGTTATCCTATTTGGAATAGAGCAGTCAAGTTAGATTTTATTGCTCCAAACAGCCCGGAAATATGCCAGACATTAATAAATTACCGTACAAAAGCATTCGCCATTCCACCATCCACATTGATAATATTTCCGGTGCTTTTATCTAAAATACCGACCAAGGCAAAAACCCCGTTGGCGATATCTTCGGGATAAATAATTTCATTTAATAGGTTTCTTTTGGCGTAGTGTGCGGGGAGTTCCTCAACGGTAATACCATAGGCCTTGGCCCGGCCTTCGGCCCAATCCCCTTCCCAAATCTTACTGCCGACGATAACGCCGTCGGGGTTTACCGTGTTCACGCGGATCTTATCCCCGCCCAGTTCGGCGGCCAAGAGACGCGCCATGTGCTGCTGCGCCGCTTTGGCGGTGCCGTAGCCCACGTTATTTGGGCCGGATACGAGTCCGTTTTTACTGGCGATACTGATGAAATCCCCTCCCAAATCCTGCTTGCGCATGATAGCAACGGCCTGTTTGGCGAGTTCGAATTGACCCTTCACGAGCACGTTCTGCAGCAGGTCCCAATCTTTTTCAGTGGTTTCCTCGAGCGGTTTTGAGATGGCGAGTCCCGCACTATGCACAACGATATCGACGCCTCCAAAATCGAGACAGGCCTTTTTGAACGCATCGGCAATCGATTCGTTTTGGGTCACATCGCAGACGGCATAGCTGGCGGTATCCTTTCCGAAGGTTTTCAGGGCTTCCTGCAAACGGTCTTCGGCAATATCCGTAAGTACCACGTTAGCACCCTCTTCGGCCAGTTTATCAGCGATGGCCTTTCCGATTCCGCCACCTGCACCTGTAACCAAAGCTACTTTTCGGGACAAGGGTTGTTCCTGGGGCTGGCGTTGTAGCTTGGCCTCTTCCAGCAACCAATATTCGATATCAAAGGCTTCTTGTCTCGGTAAAGATGTGTATTCGGTAATCGCCTCGGCACCGCGCATCACATTGATGGCGTTGACATAAAATTCATTGGCGACCCGAGTCGTCTGTTTGTTTTTTGCAAAACTGAACATGCCGACTCCTGGATAGATGATGATTACGGGACTGGCATCGCGCATGGCGGGACTGTTCGGGTGTTTATGGGAAGAATAATAGTCCGCATACTCCTTTTTATACTTTTCAAAAGCCGGTTTTAGTTGCTTCAAAACCGCATCGGTATTAGAAAGGTCGGCGTTGGCATCAAGTTCGAGTACCAACGGCTGGATTTTCGTGCGTAGAAAGTGATCGGGGCAAGAAGTGCCCATGGGCGCCAAGCGTTGCATATCGTTGCTGTTGATAAATTCCAGCACCGTATCACTATCGTTAAAATGGCCGATCATCCTATTTTCAGCGGAACAGAGTCCACGTAATATGGGTATAAGCTGCGCCGCTTTTTCCTTACGTTCTTTTTGTGGCAGGCTTTCGATTTTTTTGCCTCCAAAAACACTAGCGTTTTCTTCGATTCTTTTTGCGACATATTCGGATGCCGTTTCGATGACCTCCAAACTGTTCATATAACATTCATAGGAAGTGTCGCCCCAAGTAAACAGGCCGTGACTGCCCAGAACGATACCCCGGATACCGGGATTATCGTTCAAACATTTTTCCAATTGCAGTCCCAAATCAAAACCGGGACGTTGCCAAGGCACCCATCCCATCGTATCGCCCCAAATTTCTTTGGTCACTTTTTCACTATCCTTCGCAGCGGCCACTGCAATTAAGGCATCGGGGTGCAGGTGATCTATATGTTTAAAAGGAAGTAAGCCGTGTAATGGCGTATCGATCGATGGTGCCTTACTCTCCAAATCATAAATACAATGGTTGAAAAGGCCGACCATGCGGTCTTCATCTTCAAGGCCCCCGTAGACATCCTTCAGGTTGCGGAGGCGTTCGGTGTACAATCCCGCAATCCCTTTTTTGGTCAAGGTGCCGATATCGCCACCGGAACCTTTTATCCACATCACCTCAACTTCGGCATTGGTCAAGGGGTCTTTTTCTATGGTCTTGCAACTTGTGTTTCCGCCCCCATAATTGGTTATCCTCAGATCGGCACCAAGTATATTGGAGCGGTATAAAAACAGCTCGACCTGATCGTTGCCCAGTTCTGCCGCTTTCTTTTCATCCCATAAGTAGTCTACGTAATTGAATTGTTTGACCGTATTGCCCATAATGCTAATTTAATTTTTTTTCTTTCCGCTAAAATAAGATGTGAAATTAAGGTTTGTATCCTGTACTGTACTGTAATCGTAAAATAAAGGGAGAATGCATTATTTTAAAAGAGTTCGTTACCTTACCGATTCCTAAGACGAGAACCATGGACATTTTTAAGTATGTAGAAATCGACGGTCAATCGAGAATTCCTAAATATAGGCAAATCGTTGACTCTATCATCCATAATATTTCGGTCGGCAAGCTGAACATAGATCAAAAAATACCCTCTATCAATAGTTTCAGCGAAGAATATCTACTTTCGAGAGATACCGTTGAAAAAGCATATTCCATCCTAAAAGAGCGACAGATAATCACTTCCATCAGGGGAAAAGGCTATTATATTACCCGTACGAAGTTGCTATCGAAAGTTAACATCCTATTTATGATTAATAAGTTGAGCACGTACAAGATGCGTATCTACAACAGCTTTGTAAATAGTATCGGCGGTAATTCGCACACCGACCTGCATATCTACCATTGTGACAATTCTTTGTTCCTAAATCTGCTGGAAAAAAACAGGAATGCCTATGACTATTACATCATCATGCCTCATTTCAAGACCGAAGACCTGAAGCATATTAGTTATACGGACGAGGTGGTAACGGCCATCAATAAAATCGCGAAGGATAAATTGGTAATCATGGACAATAACAAACTGGCCATTGAAAAGGCCTTTATCGAAATTTATCAGGACTTTGAGAATGATATCTACAATGCATTACAGCACGGGCTGCAAAAAATTAAGAAGTACGAAAAATTGTTTTTGGTCTATCCTGAAAACTCGGTTTATCCCTATCCGAGAAGGATTTTACACGGATTTCGAAAATTTTGCCTTGAATTCTCCCTTGATTTTGAGATACTCGAAGAGATTTACGACGATATCATCCTTAAAAAGGGAGATCTTTTTATCACGATAGAGGAATCTGATCTTGTCAATTTGGTCAACCAGATCCGCGAAAAGGAATTTTCTTTGGGCGGTGATATCGGGGTAATATCCTATAACGATACGCCTCTAAAGGAACTCTTGGGCATTACCTGTATTTCTACGGATTTTAAAATGATGGGCGAGACTGCAGCGCGTATGATTTTGGATAAAACCAAGGGGAAGGTAAAGAATCCGTTTAATTTTATCGATAGGGAATCGCTGTAAACCAGAGCCTGTTAGCACTAAACAGAAGTCACGGATCATTTCATTAATTCTGCCCGTTGGCAGGAAGGTTTTCAGATTTTAGAGCGGTTTTCGCCAAACATAGCGAGCTACCTTGGCAAAAAATATCGAAGAAAGACGAAAAAAGGGTAAGAAAGCCGGTTTCAGGCTTAGTGTCAAAGAGTCCTAATATTTTGCTTTCAGCATCTCCCTTGATGCCTTCTGGATTATTAGGACCGGTAAAACTGTCGTTGAGAGACAAATAAGGGGGGTGATTTGGCTTATTTGTTTCTCCATCTTTCTTGTTCCTTAAAATTTTAACAGGACAGTACAGGATGCGAAGTTTCAATTGGTCGAATATATTTGAACTTAATCCAATAAATTTTTATTTCAATAAAAAAGGATTTCTAACCTAATTACTGAACACTATTATGAAAAAAATCTACACGAGTCTAAAAACACTATGCGTTGTTTTTGCCTTGCTCCTGTGGTTACCGGCGCATGCACAGGACAAGACTATTACCGGCACTATCACCTCGGCAGATGACAGTTTGGGCCTTCCCGGTGTCAATGTGGTCGAAAAAGGAACTACGAATGGAGTGGTTACCGATTTTGATGGCAAATACAGCATTTCCGTTTCCGGGGATAACGCCACCTTGGTATTTACCTATGTCGGGTTTGCGATGCAAGAAGTGCCGGTGAACGGTAAAACACAGATTGACATCTCCATGGCAGAAGATGCGACTGCGCTAGACGAAGTGGTGCTGGTGGGGTATGGTACCCAAATTAAACGACAGGTAACGGGCGCGGTACAGACAATTGATGCTCAAGAGCTGGCGGACATTCCCGTTTCACAGGTTACACAGAAACTACAAGGTAAACTGGCCGGGGTTCAAATCAATCAAACCACAGGCAAACCCGGTCAGGGTATGTCGGTACGTATAAGAGGTCAGTTATCTGTTTCGGGAGGTAGCGACCCACTCTATGTTGTAGACGGTTTCCCCATCACTGGCGGAATAGGTGCTTTAAACCCTGATGAAATCCAAGATATTTCAGTTCTTAAAGATGCCGCGTCTACTTCTTTGTACGGTTCTAGAGCTGCTAACGGGGTTGTTTTAATTACCACTAAAACGGGAGTTCCCGGTGAGACTAACATCAGCTTCAACACTTCCACGGGAATTCAGCAGGTACCGCAGCGGGGCAGGATCGATATGATGGATGCCGTTGAATTCGCTCAATTTAAAAAGGAGTACTATACCGATCAAGGCGATCCAGTTCCCGAAATTTTCCAGGACCCATCGCAATATGAAGGTAAGACCAATGACTGGTATGATGCCCTGCTGAGAACGGCACCGGTGCAAAACTATAACCTGACCATTACCTCAAACAAAGAAAAACTTCGTAGCTCCATGGTGGCAGGCTTTTTTAAACAAGACGGAGTCGTCATAAATTCAGATTATCGCCGCTATTCGCTTCGGGCAAATATGGATTATCTAATATCCGATAAAATACGAATCGGTCTCAATGTGGCACCTTCCTACATAAAAGATAACACGCCAAGAACGGATGGGGAAAGAGGAACAGGAATTCTATTTAACGCTTTACACACCTGGCCCATCATGCCCATCTACAAGCCTGATGGTTCTTTGACCGAGTTTAATAGGTTTCCCGCGGAAACAGGTAACATTTTCTCCTACGCCAACTGGATTACCTCGGCCAAACAGATTGTTAATGAAACCAAAGATGTTAATTTATTGACCAACGCCTTTTTGGAGTACGAACCGATTGAGGGTCTGATCATAAAAACAAGTTTGAATGCCGAGCTGTATAATTCAAGGTACGAGCTTTTTAGTCCTACTACGGCTACTTCTAGTATTAACGTTCCCATTCCTACGGATTCGCGGGCAGTTTGGGAAGATACTAACGATTTTTCTTGGCTGAACGAAAACTTGGCGACCTACACCAAAAGTTTTGGAGATCATAATTTTTCACTTTTGGGAGGATTTACCTTTCAAAAGTTCCGTAGGGATTTTAATAGGGTACAAGCCAGTAATTTTGCCGACGACCGTTTGCCAACCATCCAAGGGGCCGCTAACATTGATCGAAACGGTACTTATGATAGAGTGCAGGAATGGAGTTTGGTTTCCTTTCTTTCAAGACTGACCTATAACTATAAAGGCAGGTACTTGTTTACGGCATCGGTACGTAGCGATGGTTCATCGCGATTCGGTTCCGAGAATCGTTGGGGTACCTTTCCATCGGTATCTGCCGGTTGGATTATCTCCGATGAAGGTTTTATGGAAAGTGTAGAACCGGTGTCCCTTTTGAAAATTAGAGCCAGCTACGGGGTCACAGGAAACAATAACATTGGTAATTACACCCAATATGCGCTTATCGACAATACTGTGAACGCCGCTTTTGGAAACGACCTTGCTCCCGGATCGGCGGTGACCTCCTTGGCAAACCCTAACTTGGGCTGGGAAACGACCAAACAGTTCGATGCCGGTATTGATGTAAGCTTGTTCAACGATAGAGTTTCATTTTTGTACGACTATTACACCAAGAACACTACGAATTTATTATATAATGTTCAAGTACCCCAAGAATCGGGTTTCTCTAACTTCAGCGATAATATTGGGGAAATTCATTTCTGGGGTCACGAATTTGCGCTGAACACCATAAACACTACCGGAAAATTTCGATGGACGACCAATGCCAATATCTCGTTCAATAGAAATGAGGTTGTAGCCTTGGCAGAAGGTATTGACCGTGTTTACGGTCGTTTCCATATTACCAAGGTCGGCGAGCCCTTCGGCCAATTCTATGGCCATCTTTCCGATGGGGTCTATTTAAATCAGCAAGATCTTGACAGTTCGCCCCAGGTACCCGGTCGTTCTACCGTGGGCAGCATAAAATTGTTGGACCTCAACGGTGACGGTATCATTACCAATGGGGGAGACGACGATGACAGGGCCATTATGGGCAGTCCGTTTCCCGACTTTACGTACGGTATAACGAACACTATCAAATACGGAAATTTTGATTTTTCGGTAATAGGCACAGGTTCCCAAGGCAACCAATTGCTGGTCCGCCATTTGTACAGCACGGCCAATCTTGACGGCGTGTTCAATTTGGTGAACGATGTGAAATATCGTTTCCGATCGGTGGAAAATCCGGGTAGGGGGTTTTATGGAACCACCGTCGGAGGTGGGAATGTTACCGGTATTGAAAGGGATTGGATAAACGACCGTTTCATTGCGGACGCTTCCTATTTCAATATTAGGAACATTACGCTAGGATATACCCTTGATGGCGTGGATCGATTTTTCAAATCCGCCCGCATCTATGGCTCCATCCAAAATGTGTATATCTTCACCAAATACTGGGGTGGCCCCAACCCCGAAATTAGCGTACAGCCTGATGGGACCGGAGACGGCGGAAACCTGAGCCAAGGTGTCGATATTTCCGGATATCCGGTACCCCGTATTTTCAGCGTTGGCCTTAATCTTAATTTTTAAGGGAAAAAAACTGATTTTCGGATTTAATAATTGAAACCATTTTATATCACTATATAAAACAAATAAAATGAAAAATAAATTCCTATTTCTCCTAGTTTTGGGCGTCCTAACAGTTGGTTGTGAGGATGAGCTTACGATTTTCCCAGAGGATTCATTAAGCGAGCCTACCTTTTTTAAGACCGCAGATGATTTTGAACAGGCCGTCAACGGGGCTTACGTACCCTTACGTCAGATAAACAACCAAGCAAAGCCCTATTTGGCCGAAATGCATTCCGATAACACCTATTATGCCAGAAATACCGCTTTTGGGGCAACCGAGCAACAAGAGGATATTGCCGACTTTGCCATCCCCAGCGATAACGGAATCACCGCCAACAACTGGGTAGGACAGCAATACGTGCTGGATTACCAAATAATTGCCCGCGCAAATCAAATATTGGCTACTATCGACGATGCCGAATTTGACACCTCTGCCAAGAATAATCTCAAGGGCCAAGCTCTTTTTCTCAGGGCATACGCCTATTTAGAATTGGTGCAGTTCTTTGGAAGTGTACCTCTTCATTTGGTTCCGGTTGCCGGTCGTGAAGATGCGGCATTACCGCTGTCATCCGAAGAGGAAATCTATGTGCAAATCATAGCCGATGCCGGGGAGGCCGCACAATTATTACCCCCAAAATCGGAACAGGAGGCCGGAAGGGTCACCTCCGGGGCAGCACGTACGGTATTGGCCAATGCTTATATTGTTCAAAAAAACTGGGCGGGCGCCGAAACTCAGCTTAGGGCTATTATCGACAGTAACGAATATACCCTGATGCCGATTTATGCCGATGCATTTTCCGGTACCACCGACAACAAAAACAATATGGAATCGGTATTTGAGGTACAGTACAAGGAAGGTGCCGAGGGATTGAACGGAAGTTTTCTCTACAATTTTCTGCCACGACCACTGACGGCCGATGAAGTGGGATTGATTACGGGTACTTCAAACCCCCAACCGCTTAACGGCGAAGGTAATAATATCCCCACACCGGATATTATAGCGGCCTATGAGCCAGGCGATTTAAGACTAGAGGCCTCCATTCAATATATTACGGCCAGCGAAAGTTTCTGGAGAGACGGGGTGTACCCCATCATCAAAAAATATGTTGAGCCGCATGCGCTGAATGGAAATACTGGAATGAACTGGCCGGTATATCGCTATTCGGAGGTGCTGTTGTTTATGGCGGAAGCGCTGGAGGAACAGGGCAAATCGGGGGAAGCAGCCACCTTTTTGAACGAAGTGCGAACTCGTGCCGGACTCGGTGACGCCTCGGGCGATTTATTGGATGCTATTTATAGGGAACGTAGGGTAGAACTCGCCTTTGAGAACAAACGCTGGTTCGACCTTGTCAGGACCGGTCGTGCCGTGGAGGTAATTACGGCCTACGGAAACCGAATAAAGGCCACACCCAACGAATACTACTATCCCGAAGGCGTAGAACCCCGTGCAAATGCATTTTCGAATATCAGTCTGCGATATGCGCTTCCTGCAGCCGAATCCTCATTGAACCCAAATTTTTAGTACTTTAGGAGCATAGAAGAAAAAGTTAAAAAATATTTACAGCATGAACAGAAGATTGTTAATTTTAATAGGTATTGCTTTTTTGGCAATTTCCTGTACTACTAATTCCGATTCGAAAAATGAAACCCCCGAAAACCTGCCCCCGAAACTGGCCAAGCTGAAACTGCAGCCGGGCTTTAAGGCGGAGCATCTCTATAGTCCCGGCGACGAGGAAGAAGGTTCTTGGGTGGCGATGACCTTCGACAATAAGGGCCGTTTGATTACCTCAGATCAGTACGGTGCGCTATACCGGATGGAAATACCGGCGATTGGCTCTGAAAACCTAACTCCGAAAATTGAAAAACTAAAGATTCAAACCGGGGAACAAGTGGCCGATTCGGTAATCCAGATGGGGTACGCCCAAGGCTTGCTCTATGCGTTCAACAGTCTGTATGTAATGGTCAACCACCGCAGTGATGACGAGTTTGAAAAGGGAAGCGGTCTATACCGCTTGCAGGATACGGACAACGACGACCAATACGACAAGATAACCTTGCTCAAAGAATTGGACGGCGCAGGCGAGCATGGCCCCCATAGTATCGTCATGGCGCCAGACCAAAAATCCCTTTACGTCATCGCCGGCAACCATACCGATATGCCTGAAATGGATTCGTATCGGCTTCCCAAGGTATGGGAAGACGACAATTTATTTCCGTTGATCAAAGATCCGCGTGGCCATGCCAATGATCGTGGCGCACCGGGCGGATGGATCGCCCATATAGATCCCGAAGGAAAAAAATGGGAGCAAGTCGCTTCCGGTTTTCGGAATCCTTTCGATCTGGCCTTTAACGAATTGGGCGATATGTTTACCTATGATTCGGATATGGAATGGGACCTGGGCATGCCCTGGTACCGGCCGACGCGGATCTGTCATGTACCCAGTGGGGCCGAGTTCGGATGGCGTACGGGCAACCAAAAATGGTCTGCTGCCTATCCAGACAACCTGCCGCCAGTGTTGAATATCGGCCAAGGCTCTCCGACCAGCGTTTCTTATGGAAAAGATGCCAAATTTCCCGAAAAATACAAGCATAGCATTTTTGCCTTTGACTGGAGCTTCGGTATCATCTACGCCATAGAACTAAAGCCGGAAGGCGCTACCTATTCCGGAATAAAGGAGGAATTTGTTTCTGGCATACCACTTCCCTTGACCGATGGTGTCATTGGTCCCGATGGAGCCATGTATTTTATGACCGGTGGCCGCCGGTTGGAATCCGATCTTTATCGGGTGTACTATAAGGATGAAGAAGGAAAGGAAGCTGCCTTGGCTTCCACTTCGGCTCCGGAACAGACCGAGGAAAACGCACTACGTAAAAAATTGGAAACCTATCATATGGGACCAATAGAAGGCGCGGTCGATTTCGCTTGGCCCAACTTAAAACATACCGACCGTTTTGTGCGCTATGCCGCCAGAATAGCAATAGAGCATCAGCCCGTAAAGGAATGGCAGGATCGGGTATACAGCGAAAAAGACCCCGAAGCGATGGTTCAAGGCATGATAGCTTTGGCCCGACATGGAAACGCATCCCAACGTGACCGGATGTTGATTGCGATGATGGAGGTAAAATACGATGGACTTTCGGATATACAGCAAGTAGACCTGCTGCGGGCCTTTGAGGTTACCATCTCCCGTTTTGGCAAGCCCGCATCCGGAATGAGTAACAAAGTCGTACAGTATTTAGAAGGCCATTACCCGGCGAAGACCGATGTACTGAACCAATCCTTGAGCAAAACGCTCGCCTATTTGGATGATCCGAAGGTCGTGAGTAAAACCTTGGCCTTGTTACAATCACAGGAAGGCGAAAACGCCTCGGTCATGGCAAATACAGCTACGGACGCCTCTGACCTAATATTGAGGAACCCACAATACGGAATGGACATTGCCAGTACCTTGAAAAATATGCCCTTGGCCCAGCATACCTATTACGGTATCGTTCTTGACAGTGTCAATGCAGGTTGGACTCCCGAACTGCGTGACGAATATTTCAAATGGTTTTACAAGGCCTTTTCATTTAAGGCGGGCCGCAGCTATATCGGATTTATCGATAAAGCTAGGGAATCTGCCTTATCACAGGTCCCCAAAAACAAATTCGAATATTACAATACCATTTCCGGGGATTCGTTACTCGGAAGTTCCGGTACGGATTTGGTGCAGGAAGCCGAGCAGCCCGAAGGTCCCGGAAGAAACTGGCAGCCTGAGGATGTAGAATCCTTATTGGCCGATGGCCTTGAGGGAAGGAATTTTGAGGATGGTAAAAACATGTATGCCGCAGCGACCTGTGTTACCTGTCATGCCATGCGCGGTGAAGGCGAAAATATTGGTCCCGACCTTACCCAGTTGGGTACGCGATTTACGCCCGAGGATATGATGGAAGCTATCATAGAACCCAACAAAACCATTTCGGACCAATATAATGCAACGGAGTTTTCCTTAAAGAACGGGCAAACGGTGGTAGGAAGGCTGATCAGTGAAGATGATAGCAATTACGTCATTTCCCAAAACCCCTATGCGCCCGATTTGACCCGGAAAATTCCCAAAAGCGAAGTAACGAGCCAAAAGATGTCCACCGTTTCCCTCATGCCAGCGGGATTGATCAATAGAATGAATCCTGATGAACTGAAAGATTTGTTGGCCTATCTAAAGGCAGGTGGTAATCCCGATAACCCTGTGTACTCAAAAGGAGGAAATCAGGCACAGGCTTCGCGATAAGAAATGCTCCGCCGATGAAAGCCGCGATTTTAGTTCTATTATTTTTTATGTTGACAAATTATGGTGTCGGTCAATCGGGTCATGTTCCTCAGAAAAACAATACACCACCCATACGTTTTACCAAGAAAAAAATCGCCTCTGAAAGTTATGAATCCGTAGGAGTATTCGACGTGAACAACGATAAGGTGCCCGATATAGTTTCGGGCGGATTTTGGTATGAGGGTCCCGAATATAGAATCCGACAGGCCATAGGCGCGGCCAAACGCTATGGTGAATATTACGATGATTTTTCCACGATTCCTTTGGATGTCAATGGTGATGGCCATATGGACTTTGTTACCGGTGGATGGTTCGGGGGCAAATTGGTATGGAAAGAAAATCCCGGAGATGAAGGCGAGTGGGCAGACCATGTTATTGCCGAAGTAGGTAATATTGAGACTACCCGTTCTTGGGATATTGATGGGGATGGCGTTGTAGAGATCGTTCCCAATACGCCCAATGATTCTCTCAAAATCTTTCGTCTCATCTTGGATAACCAGGGAAAAGGTACCGGAAAATTCAAATCGTTTGCGATTACCGATAAACACGGCCACGGTCTGGGCTTTGGAGATATCAATGGCGATGGGAGGGGAGATCTGGTCATACCTTCAGGCTGGTTGGAAGCTCCAAAAAAACCTTTTGAAGCCCTTTGGAAATTCCATTCCGAATTTGAACTGGGTACGGCCAGCGTCCCCGTTCTTGCGGTGGATGTCAATGAAGACGGACTGAACGATTTGATTGTGGGACAAGGGCACGATTATGGCCTGTATTGGTACGAACAGACTCCCGAAGAAGCCAAGGATAAAAAATGGCTAAAACATGCTATCGACCCTTTCAATTCCCAATACCACAGCATGGAATGGGCCGATTTGGACGTAGACGGAACCAACGAACTGATCACCGGCAAGCGATACCGCGCCCACAACGGTAAAGATCCCGGCGGAAACGACGAATTAGGCCTCTATTATTTTCGTTGGAATGGTGAGAATTTTAGCAAACAGGTCATCGACTATGGGGCCTATGGAGTGGGAAAAGGTACTGGTGTCTATTTTAGCGTTGCCGATTTAAACGATGACGGTAGAAAAGATATTATAGTGGCGGGCAAGGATGGATTGGTCGTTTATTACAATGAACGGGTAGATCAAAAATGACCATAAATGGGCCGAGAATCAAGCATTAAGCGCCAAGAAACAAAAACAAGGAGAAAGATTAAATAAAAGATATAAAAGAAGTTGAGCGCATGAACGAACTTCAATGCGAAAATTGACTTGAAATTTGAAATCAAAAAGATGAAAAAATCCAAACTGAATATTCCGCTGCAAATGCTGTTTACCATTTCGTTATGCTTCGTACTGCAAGCCTGCGGTGAAAATAAGAAGGATAAAACAACCGAAAAACCTGAAGTTGCCACAAATGAGGATAAGGATGGTTTCACAACAATCTTCGATGGTAAAACCTTGGAAGGTTGGGAAGGCGACCCTACCTATTGGAGTGTAAAAAACGGTAATTTAACGGGTGAGGTCACTCCCGAAACGCTGCTCAAGAACAACACCTTTATCATCTGGCAAGGTGGCCAACCCGACGATTTTGAACTGAAATTGGACGTTAAAATTGCGGAAACAGGCAATAGTGGTATCAACTATCGCAGTGAACAGATCGATACTATCCCCCACGCCCTACGAGGCTATCAGGCCGATATTGACGGAAAAAACACCTATACCGGACAGAACTACGAGGAGAGGAAAAGGACAACATTGGCCTATCGGGGGGAGAAGGTCATCATACATTCACAAGATAATCCAGAAGAAGCCGGATCCTTACGCGCCAATGTTCAAAAAAACTGTTGGCAGAGTAGGGAAGTGGTCGCATCCCTTGGGGAATCAGACTCCCTAAAAACAAAAATTAACAGTGAGGACTGGAACAAAATTCACCTGATTGTTAAAGGAAATCGATTACAGCATTATGTGAACGGTGTGCTGATGAGCGATGTTACCGATGACGATGCCATCAACCGAAAATCATCTGGATATTTGGGAGTTCAAGTACACGTAGGGCCTCCGATGACCGTTGAGTACCGGAACATTCGTTTAAAGAACCTTTAAACCTGGCATAAAAAAAGGGGCGAAATTTTTCTTTTCGCCCCCTATAAACTAACTAACTCAAACAACCTGGAGGTTATGAGGCTCCATAGGACTATATTACCATAATTTTAAAAAAGCCCCATCCTGTACTGTCCTGTTTTGAAAGGAATTCATTGAAAATTTATGATTGTCCAGAAAAATTCCCGTCAAAAGAATAGCTGCCAGAGACAACTTCCAAAACGGTTTCATCATCGTTAGATGACAAGACCTTGATATCTGAACTACCCTTGATTTTTTGACCATTTTTCTTTAACCCGGAAACTGGAGTAGGAATAAAACTAAATTTTAGGATAGGTATCCTGGGCCTACCTGATTGCTTCCCAATCCTTCTTTTTTCCATCGAACAGCACGGTACAGGATGCCCGTTAGCTCAAATGATTTTATATTTCGCGATAATTCCTGAAAAGTTCAAACTGAGGTGCAAGCAACTGAAGATCTGAAAATCATAAAAGAATAGAGTATAACACTTTATAAAGCAATTAGAAATGGAGAAATTAATGGGGAGGTTGGGCTTGTTCATTGTATTTTCGGTTGCTTGCAATCATCAAAATAAAGATATCGTAAATAGTGCAGACCAAAAAGTACGCCCCAACGTACTAATTATCCTTACCGATCAATGGCGGGCCCAAGCCACCGGTTACGCCGGAGACCCCAATATTAGCACTCCCAATTTGGACAGTCTGGCCGCAAAAAGCGTCAATTTCAAGAATGCCGTATCCGGTATGCCAGTTTGCTCGCCGTTCAGGGCTTCCCTTATTACCGGGCAGCGACCGCTCACCCATGGCGTCTTTATGAACGATGTACAATTGGATACGGCGGCGGTCACTTTCGGTAAACTATTTTCAAAAGCAGGATACGATACCGGCTATATCGGAAAATGGCATTTGGACGGGCATGGCCGACTTTCATTCATCCCACCTGGAGAAAGAAGACAGGGCTTTGATTTCTGGAAGGGCAATGAATGTACGCACGATTATAACCACTCGGTGTATTACGCCAACAACGACCCTGAAAAAAAGATTTGGGACGGTTACGACACCTTTGCCCAGACCGATGCCGCCATTGATTATATGAAGGGTCAAACAACAGAAAAAAAACCGTTCTCGTTGATTTTATCCTACGGAACGCCGCATGCCCCCTATCAAACAGCTCCCGAAGCCTACCAAATGCGTTTTCATCCGGATAGCATACAATTGCGTGAGAACGTTCCGGAAGAGATGAAAGAACAGGTCAAAAAAGATTTGGCCGGCTATTACGCCCACATTGGGGCACTCGATGATATGATCGGCAACTTGATGTCCAATTTGAAAAATACCGGACAGTTGGATAACACGATAATCGTTTTTACTTCCGACCATGGCGATCTGCTCGGGTCCCACGGCGCCTATAAAAAGCAGCAGCCTTACGATGAATCCATACGGGTACCCATGTTATGGTATATTCCCAAAACTTTGGGTATCGCTCCGGCCGTGAAAGACGCCTTGCTGAACTCCGAAGATATTCTGCCGACCCTACTGGCATTGTGCACTATTGATATTCCCGAAACGGTAGAAGGAATTAATTACAAAAGCTATTTGGAAGGCAAGGAAGACATAGACCGAGCTGCCCTGATTACCTGCGTGCAACCCTTCGGACAATGGAACAGGGTAGAGCACAATGGCAGGGAGTATCGTGGATTACGTACGCAAGACTACACCTACACCCGCGATTTGAACGGCCCATGGCTATTGTTCGATAATGAAAATGACCCTTATCAAATGAACAATTTGGTAGGCAATGACCAGTATAGCGACATACAATCCGAGCTGGACCGACTTTTGACCGAACGACTAAAAGAAAACGGCGACGAATTTCTTCCCGGGATGGAGTATATCCAAAAATGGGGCTATCCGGTGGATAGAACTGGTACAGTACCCTACAGCCCCTAAGCGTTAGTTAATACAGGTAGGTACAGGATAGTTTCGGTGGTATTTGGGTTTATTTTTAGGAAATGTTTAAACCTGTTGTGGTTTGTACTCAAAAAATCTAACTTACACTCCTACCAAATAGCAATTCATGAAGAAGCTTTTTTTATTAGTTATACTATTCGCTAACCTAATTTCATATTACTCTATTTCCGCGCAGGTTCGGAATTCAAATACAACCGCTAACAGACCCAACATCATCTTTATCCTCACCGACGACCAACGTTTCGATGCCCTGGGCTATGCTGGAAACGAATTGATTTCGACACCTGAAATGGACAAGCTAGCCAAAGAGGGCACCTATTTTAGTAATGCCATGGTCACGACGCCGATTTGTGCGGCTAGCAGGGCCAGCATCTTGACCGGACTGTACGAACGCACCCATAACTTCAACTTTCAAACGGGCAATATCCGGGCCTCGTATATGGAGAATTCCTATCCGACCATCCTAAAGAATAACGGCTACAAAACGGCTTTCTATGGAAAATATGGCGTTCGCTATGATAATCTCGACAAACAGTTCCATGACTTCGAATCGTATGACCGGAACAATGCATACGCCGATAGACGCGGCTATTACTACAAAACCTTGGGGAAAGATACCGTGCATCTGACCCGATATACTGGGCAACAGGCCTTGGACTATATCGATAAGGCCGATACTTCACAACCCTTTTGCCTGTCGTTAAGTTTCAGTGCGCCGCACGCCCATGATTCCGCCAAGGACCAATATTTCTGGCAAGCGGAATCGGACAAGCTCTTGCAGGGCACGACCATGCCGGATCCGAAACTTGGGGAGGACAAATATTTTGAGGCCCAACCGAAAATCGTGAGGGACGGTTTTAACCGCCTGCGCTGGACCTGGCGCTACGACACGCCCGAAAAATACCAGCACAGCGTCAAAGGATATTTTCGGATGATTTCGGGTATTGATCGAGAAATTTCGAAAATCCGTGCCGAACTTAAGAAAAAAGGACTGGACAAGAACACCGTCATTATTTTTATGGGCGATAACGGCTACTTTTTAGGTGAAAGGCAATTGGCGGGCAAGTGGTTGTTATATGACAATTCCGTTCGAGTACCTCTAGTCGTCTACGACCCGCGGATCAATAGACATCAGGACAGTAAGGAGATGGCCTTGAACATCGACGTTGCTCCTACAATTTTGGATCTGGCCGGAGTGCAACCTCCAAAAACTTGGCAAGGTAAAAGCTTAATGCCACTGGTATCGGGCAAAACGAACAGTTTGGAACGAGATACCGTACTTATAGAACACATCTGGGAATTTGAGCATATCCCGCCCAGCGAAGGGGTTCGTGCCAAAGCCTGGAAATATTTTCGATACGTCAACGACCAATCCTTCGAGGAACTTTACGACCTCAAAAATGATCCGCAAGAAATCGAAAATCTTGCCGACAACCCAAAATACGCGGAGAAGCTGAAGGCGTTCCGCAAGAAAACAGACCAGTTGATCGGCAAATACAGTGATTCCTATTCCGACGGGCCCGATAATCTGATTGTCGAATTCATCCGACAACCGAAAGGGGTAAAAATCCTGGATTCAAAACCCGAATATGGTTGGGCAGTTCCCGAAGGTGCCGTAACCCAATCCGCCTATCAGATACTAGTCGCATCCTCTGAAGATAACAGCGATAACAATATTGGTGATATTTGGGATAGTGGACAGGTACGCAGCAATGCATCCTCCGAAATAGAGCACGATGGGCAGGCTCTTAAAGCAGGGGAGTCCTATTTTTGGAAAGTCCGTATTTGGGACCAAGACAACCGGCTCTCCAAATATTCCGAAGAACAATCCTTTACCATGGCTTCCAAACAAGGGAAAACTATGACCACTCCCAATAGTTTCCAAATCGACAGTATCAAGCCAAAAGTATTCGAGAAACGCGGCGATTCTTATTTTATTGATTTTGGTAAGGATGCCTTCGGAACAATGGATTTTACCTACACCGCCAAAAAGAAGGAAACCTTGGTCTTTCATGTGGGCGAGCAATTGAACGGGAACCGCCTGAACAGAAAGCCTGCCGAAAAAAGCCATATTCGCTATCAGAGGATAGAGGTTCCGGTCACCCCGGACCAAAAAAAATATCAACTTCCCGTTCATGTTGATGCACGCAATACACTGCCCAACAAGGCGATAGCCCTTCCGGATTCTTTTCCAGTGGTCGTTCCTTTCCAGTATGTCGAACTGGAGAGTCCCAAAAGTGATGTCAAGTCCGAAGATTTCACCCAACTCGCTTTCCACAGCTATTGGGAAGATGATGCGAGCAGCTTCAATAGTGACAACGATATTTTGAACCAGGTTTGGGAACTTTGCAAGTATTCCATCAAAGCCACCACTTTTGCCGGGCTTTACGTTGACGGCGACCGTGAACGCATCCCCTATGAAGCGGATGCCTATCTGAACCAGCTCAGCCATTACACTACCGATCAAGAATACGCCATTGCCCGGCAGACCATCGAGTATTTTATGCAAATGCCTACTTGGCCCACCGAATGGCAGCAGCACGTAGCGCTTATGTTCTACGCCGATTATATGTATACGGGCAATACCGAACTCATCGAGAAATACTACGATGATTTAAAGTACAAGACCCTAATGGAACTGGAGGGTGACCATGGCCTGATTACCTCATCCAAAGTAACCTCCGAAATCATGAAAAACCTAGGTTTTGGGGATAGGGATGAAGCGCTTAAAGATATCGTGGACTGGCCACCATCGGGATGGGGCGGTGACCCGAATGTTATAGGCGAGCGCGACGGTTTTGTGTTCGAGGATTATAATACTGTCATCAACAGCCTTTATTACAGGAATATGCAGATTATGGCCGAATTCGCCGAAGTGCTGGGCAAGGACGATGAAAAACTGGACTTCGAACTTCGCGCGGCACAGGCCAAAAAAGCAATTAACCAACAAATGTTCGACAAAAGCACCGGCACTTACGTCGATGGAATAGGTACCCAACATGCATCGTTACATGCGAATATGTTTCCGTTGGCATTCGGTATCGTACCCAAAGAGCGCCAGGCATCGGTGGTCGAATTCATCAAATCCCGAGGTATGGCCGCTAGTGTCTATGGAGCGCAGTATCTGATGGAAGGCCTGTACAACGCCGGGGAAGCCGATTATGCTTTGGAACTGCTGACCTCGGAATCCGACCGCAGTTGGTACAACATGATCCGTGTCGGCGCCACCATGACCATGGAAGCCTGGGATATGAAATACAAGCCGAATGCGGACTGGAACCACGCTTGGGGCGCGGTACCCGCCAATATCATTCCCCGTGGCCTTTGGGGCATCACCCCGACGACCCCGGGTTTTGGCGTGGCCAGTATCAGACCGCAGATGGGCGATTTGAAAAAGAGCAGTATCAAAACGCCTACGATAAAAGGACCCATACTTGCGGAATATGAATATATTAACCCTAGGTTACAACGCTATACTATCGAAATCCCCGCGAACATGGTGGCGGAATTTGTAGTGGAAGCTTCATCGGATAAGGTATTGAAGCATAATGGTGAAAAAGTGGACTCCGCTTTCGGGAGCATCCGCCTAACCCCGGGGAAGCATGAAATCGAATTGGTCGTAAATTCATTTTGACCCTTTATGGCAATTTGGAAAATTATACGAATAGCACATCCATTTAACATCGCAGACACATGATAAAATCCACTTTACTTTTTACCGTCTTTTTGACCTTGGCCTTTGTGGCACCACACAACTCCAACGCGCAAGGAACTAAAACATCAGATCAACAGGCCATGATAAAAGCGCTCGAGTGGCAAGAGGCCCATCCTATCTATGCTATGGCACCGACCGATTGGACCAATGGCGCCTATTATACCGGGGTAGTTCAAGCGCACAAGACCACCAATGATGAAGTGTATCTGGCCGCTTTAAAAAATATGGGATGGCAAAATGATTGGCAAACGGCACCTAGATTCTATCACGCAGACGATATCGCCATAGCCTATTCCTATCTCTACGTCAATGGCAAACGAAAGGATTTGGTAGACCTAAAACCAACCGAAAAATTTCTGGATAAGCATCTCTTTGAATCCAATCAATGGACTGACGGTAGCGATGCAGAAAGGAGCATTCTTTGGTGGTGGTGCGACGCCCTATTTATGGCACCGCCCGTCATCGTTGAGTATGCCCTGCTTAAAAAGGATGACAAGTATTTGGATGCCATGCACAAGTACTACAAGCAAACCTATGATCTGCTTTATAATAAGGATGAGCATCTTTTTGCCCGGGACACCCGTTTTGTCTGGAAAGGGAATTCGGAGGATTTAAGGGAGGAAAATGGTAAAAAAATCTTTTGGTCCCGCGGAAATGGGTGGGTTATTGCCGGTTTAGCATTGATTTTGAACGATATGCCCGAAGACTACAAGCATAGAAACTTTTATTTGGACCTGTATAAGGAGATGGCGGTAAAAATTAAGCAGCTACAGCAGCAAGATGGTTTATGGCGTACCAGTCTTTTGTCCCCGGAATCCTACGACCACGGCGAAGTTAGCGGTAGCGGTTTTTTCACGTTTGCGCTGGCTTGGGGCATCAATAAGGGTATACTTGATAAGGTAGTGTATACGCCTGTAGTACAGAAAGCATGGACCGCGCTTCGTGCCTCCCAGCATGAGGATGGAAGGGTAGGATGGGTGCAGAACATCGGTGCCAGTCCGGAACCCGCCAGTGCCGACAGCTGGCAGAATTTCGGCACCGGTGCATTTTTGTTGGCCGGAAGTGAAATGCTAAAACTTGAGAAATAAAAAGGAAGTAACAACTATATAATAAAAAGATGAACAAAATGAAGAATCAAAAAATATTATCCCGAAGAAAGTTTGTAAGGAATTCTGCCTTAACGCTTGGTGCCATATCCATTATCCCAAGACACGTTTTGGGCCAAGGCTTTACCCCGCCAAGCGATAAAATTAATTTAGGCTATATAGGTTTAGGCAAGCAGGGGGGCATCTTGTCCAATAAATTTATTAGCAACACCGATGCCCAAATCATTGCCGGCAGCGATGTCTGGAAATCCAAGCGCAATGCATTCGAAGGGGTTGTAAGCGGGTTCTACGCTGAAAAAAGGAGACAAGCGGATTATAAGGGCGTGAAAACCTATTTGGAGTACCAAAAACTTCTGGATCGAAAGGATATCGATGCCGTGGTCATCGCCACACCCGATCATTGGCACGCGATTCAGGCTATAGATGCCATGAATGCGGGTAAGGATGTATATTGCGAAAAACCGTTGACCCATACGGTAGCCGAAGGTAGGGCCCTTGTCGATGCGGTAGAAAAAAATAAAACCGTTTTCCAGACCGGCAGTATGCAGCGCTCTTGGGACCGCTTTAAAAAGGCACAGGAAATCGTCAGCTCCGGAAAATTGGGAGAAATTTCAAAAGTATTGGTCAACGTTGGTGACCCGGCGATAGCGTACGATCTTCCCGAAGAACCCATGCCCAAGGGTATCGATTGGAACTTGTGGTGTGGCCCCGCACCTTTGCTGGCCTATAACAGCAAGATCGCCCCCCAAGTAGTAGATAAATATCCTGATTGGCGGGATTATAAGGAAACCGGTGGCGGTATCCTTGCCGATTGGGGCGCGCACATGTTCGATATTGCGCAATGGTGTTTGGGAATGGACAAAACCGGTCCGGTAAAATTTATGCCCCCCGAAGACCCTCAAGCCGTAAGGGGCCTCCGAATGTTATATGATAACGGAATAGAGATGGTACACGAAGATTTCGGAAGAAGTTGGTCCGTTCGCTTTATCGGCTCAGAGGGTATTTTGGATGTCGGACGTAGCTTCTTAGAATCCCTCCCCCTAAATATCGTATATGAAGAGCCGTTCGAAAATCCTTCGAAACAATTCGATGACCAGAACAACCACTATCAAGATTGGCTGTCCGCCATCAAAACCAGGGGTGAAACCATTTGTCCCGCAGAGACAGGCCACCGATCGGCAACAGTCTGTAATGTGGCCAATATCGCCTATTGGTTAGGAGAGCCATTGGATTGGGATCCGGTAAAAGAGCAATTTAAACACAATGCGGAAGCCGATGCATTACTGAAGCGAACGCAACGGAAGTATAGTTGATCCCCAAAATGAGGTATACCAATGACACGATTGGCCTTTAAAATGAAACTGAATGCCGGACAGAGGGAAGCCTACATCAAAAGGCATAACGAAATCTGGCCGGAACTTAAGAAACTGCTTAGAGATTCGGGCGTAAGCGAGTATTCTATATTTCTCGATGAGGAAACCGATACGCTGTTCGCCTTTCAAAAAATAGCAGGTGATGGTGGCTCGCAAGATTTGGCACGTAACCCTTTGGTTAAAAAATGGTGGGCGTTTATGGCCGACATTATGGAAACGAATCCCGATAATTCCCCGGTATCCATGGCTTTGGAAGAGGTGTTTTTTATGAAATAATCGATTGTGCTACGGAAATAGATCTTCGATATAACGACAGGAACACGAAGATGTCGGTTAGGAAGGCTGAAAGATTGGCCAATCTTGTGACAACGGATTTATATCCTTAAAAAAGGCACCTCGTATGCAAAACGCCGCAGGCGAGGCAAAGTATTTATTACAAGGCAAGCCCTTGCCCTAGATCGTTCCCGGCAATGGATGCTCCCATCCCTCCCGATACTTCCGTTGCAACCATTGCGTCGCTTCGGGGTCATCGAGTACGGTCATGGATTTTTGATCATAGACCAATGGCCTTTTTAGGGCCATCGCCATATTGGCCAAGATGCAACTGGCGGTCGAGATATGACCTTCCTGTATGCTGGCTACCGGTTGTGTGCCTTTATCGATTGCGGCAAGAAAATCGAGCATGTGGCCACGGGTCGCGGGGGCCGCGTTCAGCTCGATATCCTTTTCTGTTAGGTCTTCTGGGTATTTTTCCTTTTCATATAAAACATCGAAATGTATCGGTTTGCCGTTCTTATCGCCCTCGGGAATAAAATCGGCCTGCATGGTGCTTCCCTTTAAGGTTCCCTTGTCCCCATAAAGTGTAAAGGACCAAGGGTAATCAGGGTCGGCGGGCGTGCCCCAAGTGCGGTGGTTCCAGACACAATCCAGTTCGTCATATTCAAAAAGGGCGGTTTGGGTATCGGATATATTCGATTTTCCATCCTTTTGCACATAGATACCCCCGGTAGAACTTATGCGTTTCGGCCAGCCGAGATCAAGCATCCAACGGACGGTATCGAGCATATGTACGCACATATCGCCCGTAATACCGTTGCCATATTCCATAAAAGTTCGCCACCAGCGTCTATGGGGAAGGCCATCATAAGGGCGAAGGGGAGCGGGCCCCGTCCACATTTCATAATCCAGAAAGTCGGGAACGGGCTGTATAGGCGGGTTGCCGTTGGCTCGCATGTGGTAATAGCAGCACATCTCCACATGCGATACTTTGCCCAATAATCCGGCATCTACGATATTCTTTTTGGCATCGATGAGATGCGGCGTGCTCTTTCGTTGGGTGCCGACCTGGATGGTCTTTCCATACTTTTTCTGTGCGGCGACCAAGGCTTCCCCTTCGATAACATCGACACAGATGGGTTTTTGCAGATATACGTGTGCGCCTGATTTTAGTGCCTCGATACCCTGAAGGGCATGCCAGTGATCTGGCGACCCTATAAGCACGACATCCAGATTTTTTTCGGCGAGCATTTTTCGGTAATCGCCATACAGCTTGGGGGTTGCACCGGATTTCTGACGTTTGCTTACGAGTTCGGCAGCTTCGGCAAGCATATTTTTGTCCACATCACAAAGGGAAACGACTTCCACATTGGCTACTTGAATCAATCGGAACAAGTCGCTTTTTCCGTACCATCCCGTTCCGATCAATCCGACCCGTATCGGTTTGTCGCTGTTTATCAGGTCGATGCCGTAAGCGCCAAAGGAAGAGAGTACCATGGCGGCCGTAGTACCTTTTACAAAATTTCGTCTGTTGATATCCATAGGTATTCCTTACTTTTAAGTATATAGACTCTAAATATAGAGAAATCAAGGAATATAAGCCATCCTTCGATACTTGTTTCGCCGAATTTCACCTATTTATCGAATAATTGGCGAGAAAACATTCCTCTGGTCGGGCAAAAACAGGGAATAGACGATAAAAGTACCGTGTTTTAGGAGGTTTTCTTTTCTCGGTTTATATTTGCTCGCTTATACCTACCCGTTTTGGTAGTATATTCAACCCATAATGTTAGTGTATGAAAAAATGCTACTCCCGGAACCACGTACTTGCATTTCTAATCCTTTCCCCATTGTTTATCTTTTTTTCGCACGCGCAAGGAACGACGGGTTTTGATCAATGGAGGAACAAGAACGAGGCCGAGAACTATACGCCGCGCCACGAATGTTCGGTAGTACAGGCAGGAAACCGATTCTATTTGATGGGAGGCCGCGAGAATGCCAAGACGATTGATGTATACGACTATACTGCGAATGCTTGGACGCAGATTCCCGATTCCCCACCGGTGGAATTCAACCACTTTCAGGCTACGGAGTACAAGGGGCTGATCTGGGTAATCGGTGCCTTTAAGAACAATGATTTCCCTAGTGAGACGCCGGCGGATTACATCTGGGCTTTCGATCCGGTGAACGAGGAATGGATTCAAGGACCCGAAATTCCCGAAAACAGAAAACGGGGATCGGCGGGCTTGGTGGTGTACAACGACAAATTTTATATCGCCGGGGGAAACACGATTGGCCATAACGGAGGATACGTAAATTGGTTCGACGAGTACGATCCTGCCACGGGCACCTGGACCCCCTTGGCCAATGCGCCCAGGGCAAGGGACCATTTTCATGCCGCCCGTATCGGTACTAAAATGTACTTGGCGGGCGGGCGTCTTTCCGGCGGGGACGGGGGCACGTTCAGGCCCACCATTGCCCAAGTCGATGTCTACGATTTTACGACTGGTACATGGAGCACCCTCCCCTCCGATCAGAATCTCCCCACCCCTAGGGGCGCCCCGGCAGTGGCCAGTTTTAATGGTAAACTGCTGGTCATCGGCGGGGAGGTGGAGAATCAACAGGTATATGGCGAACCGGTCGATGATGCCCTAAAAATAACGGAGCAGTATGACCCCGTCACGCAGCAATGGACACGCCTGCCCGACCTGAACAGTGAAAGGCATGGCACCCAGGCCATTGTTTCCGGTAACGGGATATTTGTTCTCGCCGGCTCTCCCAATAAGGGAGGCGGCAATCAAATGAACATGGAGTATTTAGGGGAAGATAATCCGATCGGGGTACCGAACACCGCCAGCTCTCTTGTGGCTCCTGATGTCATTGACCTCGAGCCTGGCGCATCGACCGAATTTACCTTGAGGGTAACGGGTGGAAACATGGGAATGTTTATCCGTTCCATGGTTGTGACAGGCGCCGGTGCAGCGAACTTTAGCCTGACTTCCGGGGCGTTGGAAAATGCATTTTTAGATCCGGAAAGTTCTCGTACGATTACGGTATCCCTCACGGGTTCAGGCCAGAATAACAACGCTGTATTGACCATTGCATACGGAGCCTCTTCCGAATTAAACATCCTCCTAAAAAATGGTGAACTTTCCACCGGAATAGATAATCCCGGAACCCAATACAATAAGGAGGATGATTCCGTCAGTTTACCTATACAAGGTAAAAATAACAATGGTGCATTTACCTATAGTGCAACAGTACTGCCTCCTAACTTGACTATCAATGCTTCCACCGGTGTGATCAGCGGTACGGTTTCATCTGGAGAAAATGCTACCGGTGCCTTTCAAGAGGCAAACGGACTCTTGGTCATCGAAGCCGAATCGGGCGACATCGTACCCGGATGGACGGAGACCAGTGAGGGCGGGGCTACGGGAATAGCCGCTGGAACGAATAGCTTTAATAGTATAGGCGGGGGAACCATTCCCTATCAGATTACCGTAACTACACCGGGCATCTACCACTTCAATTGGCGAAGTTTCTTTACGGGTAGTAATTCCACGGAAGAAAACGACAACTGGCTCCGTTTTCCGAACAACGCCGATGTTTGGTTCTTTGGATATAAAGGCAATCCGGGCGATGAGGCGTCAGTAATCGATAATTTAGAGGGCGAACAAAAAGATATTGTTTTCCCGAAAGGTAGTTCGAGAATTACTTCGGAAACCACACCGGATGGGGCTGGAAGTCAAGGGTTTTTCAAAATTTACAGAAGCAGTGGTGAATCGAAAACATATGATTGGCAGGCCAAGACCTTTGATAATAACCCTTATAATGTGTATGTCCGGTTCGTAAATCCGGGTACCTATACCATGGAAATTTCGGAACGTTCCGCCGGCCATACCATCGATAAAATGGCACTTTACAAGCTCGATGGGCGGGAGTATTCCGATACCGAACTGACAGCCGTAGCCGAATCGGTTAGGGGCGGGGGCACTTCCAGCGGCGGTGCCGCGGCGAACAGCCCCTATCAGGTAAGGGTTACCGCTACGGACAATACCACCGCGGCCAATTCAAGTACGGTGGAATTCACGTGGATCATCAATAATTCGGGTATTCCCATCGCCCGGGCGGAGGCAAGTCCGTTGACAGGTCAGGTACCTTTAGCGGTTTCCTTCACGGGAAGCGGTTCTTTAGACGATGCAACTGTTGCCGAATATGAATGGGATTTTGGTGATCAGTCCGCTTCTTCCTCAAATTTGGCCGACCCTTCTTTTACGTTTACTGAACCGGGTACCTTTAACGTAACCCTGACGGTGACCGATGCCGATGGGAATACTGATATCGAAAGCCTCGAGATTGTTGTAGATCCGAAACCGGTGTACACCATAAACGCCGTGGCAGGTGAAAACGGAAGCATTTCACCGAATGGGGAAATCGAGGTGATCGAAGGGGCCGATCAGGCGTTTACGATAACCTCGAACGAGGGGTATACCATAACAGAAGTAAGCATCGATGGAATTTTGCAAGGTGCGATTGATACCTTTACTTTTAACGCAGTGGACGCCCCGCATACCATAACCGCGTCTTTTGGGCTCGCGGAGTATGTGATTACCGCCTCTTCAACAGCGGGTGGACGTATCGATCCTGAGGGTACCAACTTTATAACGAATGGCAATGATATGCCCTATAGTATATTGCCAGACGCCGGTTTCCGTATCCTCGATGTGCTAGTGGACGATGTATCCCAAGGGGCTGTTGATTCCTACGAATTTACACAAGTCGATGGGCCACACACCATACAGGCTATTTTTGAGGAAATACCAACGTACGCCATCACTTCCAATGCCGGCGAGGGCGGAACTATTTCCCCCGAGGGGTCCACTAACGTCTTGGAAGGCGGTTCCCTATCATTTTCCGTTACGGCGGATACGGGATTTACCTTCGATTACTTTTTGGTAGACGGTGCTGTCGTACCGGATGTTTCGGAATACGAGTTTCAAAACCTTGGCGAAAACCATACGATCGAGGCAATTTTCAGGCCTATTGCGGATACGGAATATGCGATAACGGCTACGGCGACTACCGGCGGTACCCTTTCGCCCAACGGAAGTATCGCCGTAACCGAAGAGGGTACCCAAATCTTTTCTATCGTGGCCGATACCGGTTTTGAGATCGCCGATATCAAGGTCGACGGTACATCCATAGCGATTGCCGATAGCTATACCTTTACCAATGTGGTGGAGGATCATTCCCTAGAGGTCGTCTTTGCGGAGGTAGTAATAGTCGATGGCAACGAGGCACCCAAGGCGGATGCCGTGAGTGACGGAACCCAAGGAATTGCGCCGTTTACGGTCAATTTTGATGGTACTGATTCTACCGATGACCAAGGCATCGCCAACTACGAATGGAGTTTCGGTGATGGTAGTCCCATAGCCTCCGGTGCCACAGTAGAACATACGTTCAACGAGCCCGGCGAATATACCGTTTGGCTGACCGTGGCGGACACAGAAGGCGAAACCTCGACGGTCTCGGTGATAATAACGGTTACGGCGCCTTCGGAAACTGCGCCTTCGGAAACTGGGGATGAATTTCGGATATTTCCCAACCCTGCCTCTGTGGTAGTAAATCTCGGTCTTGACCCGGAGATCGAACTTCAAAATATATACATATACAACATGGAAGGCAGGTTGATGAGGGCTTTGGACGCTGAATATGTGAAGTTCGAGGGGGGATACCGCATTAACGTATCCTTATTGTCCGAGGGATTATATTTTATAGGCTCTCAAGATATGGATGGCAAAGCGTATCATGCCCCAATGCTCATCAAACGGTAAAGACGGCAAGTTCAACCCCTGATAACTTAATCTTACAATAAATTTTCAAAATTCAGTAGAAGAAAAAAGATTTTATGGCCACAAATCCAAGAGGATGACTTACAGAAATTAACCGCTTAGCGATAAAAGCTGGAAATGAACGATTTTAACGGAATCCATTACCGATTTACTCAAATAAGTTTAATTTTGCCATCACTACCAGGCCGACCTTTTTTTTCTGATTTAAAATTTGCTTTATGAAAAATGCTTACTCTTTAGGGAGCCTATTCTCATGCTTGGTCGTTTCCTTTTGTCTTTCAGGCTTTACCTATGCCCAAAGTTTCAGTGCTTCTGGGCTGGATGGCGTAAACCTGGTTAACCCTACCTCATTGGATTTCGGACCCAACGGCAAACTGTATGTTTCTCAGCAAGACGGCACCCTTTTCGAATATACCGTTTCCCGTGACGGTGCCGATGCCGGGCAGGGTACCTATTCCATTAGCGATTCAAAAACCATTAATATTATAAAGACCGGGGTGCCGAACCACAATGATGACGGTTCTATAAATACAATAAAAACACGTCAGGTGACGGGCCTTTTGGCTACCGGAACGGCTGAAACTCCTGTTTTGTACGTAAGCTCTTCGGATTCGAGAATCGGCGGTGGTCCCAGCAAGGGGGATTCCAATTTGGATACCAGTTCGGGGATACTTTCCCGCTTGACCTGGACCGGAAGTGCCTGGGACAAGGTCGACCTCGTTAGGGGCCTTCCCCGGTGCGAGGAAAACCACTCCACCAACGGTATGGATATATTTGAACGCGGCGGCAATACCTATCTTTTGCTTCAGCAGGGGGGCAACGCCAACAAAGGCGCACCTAGCAACAATTTTGCAGGTACTTCGGAAACCTTTCTGTCCGCCTCAATGCTCATAATCAACCTGACCCAATTAGAGCAAATGGAAGCCGCCAACGGTGGCCCGTATGTAGATACCCGACAAGGCACCACGCAATATATTTACGATTTGCCTACGCTCAATGATCCTGATCGTCCCGATATAACCAATGCAAGTCCCAATTTTCCCTACAAAGCAGGCCATCCCTTGTTCACTGCTACCATTGATGTCGGTGATCCTTTCGGCGGAAACAATAGTTTGAACCAAGCATTTACGGAACCGGGCGGTCCAGTTCAAATCTTTTCTCCCGGATATCGCAATGGTTACGATGTAGTGGTCGCTTCCGAAGGACGAATATATACTAGTGACAACGGCCCTAATACGAACTGGGGCGGAACACCCGTGATTTACGATAGTAATGACAATCCAAAAACCGGAAACTATAATGCTTCCGCCGGAGATTATGTTAAAAACGATTTTAACGAGGCGAATAGTGGCGCCCATGGTGATGCCTTGCACTACGTAGGTACTATAAACGATCCGAACGGCACCTATTACGGGGGGCATCCTGTACCGACCCGGGCATTTCCGTCGCGGGCCGGTGTAAAGGTATACTCCTTTGTAACCCAAGGTAACAATGCCCAGTGGGAGGAAACTTCCGACTTTAATTTCGGGGAGTTGTTGGTCGGAGTATCAGGATATTTTAACTCCAGCTTTAACATCTCTGATTTTCCGAATGATCCGCGGCAGGGCGAATATCTTGCCAATGCCGAGAACGATCCGCGGGTTAATATCCTTGACGTAGTTAATTTCTCCACCAACGGTATTTGTGAATACACCGCCAGTAATTTCAACGGGGCTATGCAAGGCGATATCCTGACCGCTTCCTATGCGAACCAAGGATATATAAATAGGTATCAACTCGATGCCAGCGGCACCGGACTGGTCGGCAAAAACAATAATTTCCTGTCCGGATTCGGATCTCAGCCACTTGATGTTATCGCACAGGGCGATACGGATCCTTTTCCGGGAACTATATGGGCCGCTACTTACGGCGCAAAGAACATAACCGTGTTCGAACCCGCCGATTTTGCGGGCTGTATCCAACCTAACGAACCGGGCTATGTCGGTACGGAAGATTATGATTCCGACGGCTATACCAATGACGACGAGGTTGCCAACGGAACGGATATCTGTTCGGGTGGAAGCAAGCCCACCGATAATGATGGAGACCAGATATCCGATCTGCTCGACCCCGATGATGATAATGACGGTATTCTTGATGTACAGGATACCTTCGCCGTGGATCCAGATAATGGTACTACTACCAATCTTCCCATCGTATACCCGTTTTGGAACAACGATCCCGGAACCGGCCTATTTGGTCTTGGTTTTACGGGGCTGATGCTAGACCCCAGTGGCAATACGGATTATTTGGACCAATTTGATGCCAACAATCTTACCTTCGGTGGTGCAGGTGGCAAGGCCACGGTCGATGCCATAAGTGAAGGTGATGCCAGGGGCACTGCAAACACGCAGGAAAATGCATTTCAAGTAGGTATTAATGTAGATAGCAATTCCGACCCTTTTACCGCACATGCAAAAATCGAGGACCCTTTTGCCAACGTAACCCCGGTTACCGGCCTTTCCATTGGCATGTATATCGGCTCCGGTGATCAAGATAACTATTTGAAAGTCGCTATTACGGAAGGCACAAACAATACGGACAATATCTATGGTTTTGAGGTCTTGTTGGAAGACGGCCCTCTGAATCTTTCCTCCCAAACATATGATGTACCTGGTGTTCTTGAAGGAGCAGGGGTAGATGTTTATATCAATGTAAATCCCGCGGCCAACATGGCACAACCCTATTATTCCATCGACGGAGGTGAAAACGTGATTGCCTTGGGAAATCCAGTTGCTTTGCCGACCGGTTTTTTAGATGCTAACGACAACCAAGGCTTGGCGGTCGGATTGATAGCTACCTCCGCAGGACCTGGTCCCGAATTCTTCGCCACTTGGGACTTTTTAAACATCATCAGTGACAGCGAAGCTAATCTTGCGCTTTCAGAAGACCCTGTGGATTTTGGAAACTTGGCCGCGGGATCCGGTCAGGTACAGTTGGTGCCTTCCCTGACCAACGAAGGCGGACCCTCCGCTGGGGCCGTTGAAGTTACCGCTATCTCAATAACCGGCACGGATGCCGCTCTTTTTGAAAGTGTCGCGACCCTACCTTTGAACATCGGCCCTGGAACGAGCAAAAATCTTTCCTTAAAGTTTACCCCGAACAGCGTTGATGGTGCCAAGACCGCCAATCTGGTCATCGAACATACAGGTGCCAATTCCCCTTACATAGTCCCATTGAACGCCGTTTTGGGTGAGGGGGCCGCAGTCAGCAATGTGATCGCAAGGATCAATGCCGGAGGTACTATGGTCACTGCCACCGACGGCAAGAAAAATTGGGAGGCCAATTTAGGCAACGGCCCGGTCAATGGAACGGGCTATTCCGTAAATACGGGTACGGTACCCGCCTTTACCAATGAATTCCAATATGCGAACAGGCACTCCTCCATCCCCGCATATATCGACGAAAGCACTTTCAATACCCTCTTTGCCAAAGAGCGGTACGATACCTCCAGTGGCGAGGAAATGGAATTTAAGCTTCCCGTACCCAACGGCGATTACGTCGTGAATATTTATACAGGTAATGCCTACGCCCCCGCCAACGGTGTGGGGGACCGGATTTTCGACATCCTTCTGGAAGGCGAGTTGAAAGGTGATGATATAGACGTGGTGGAACTCTTTGGAAACGCTACGGATACCGAATTCCATGCCGGAATGATTTCGTACAATGTGACCGTAGCCGATGGGGAACTGAACGTGCTGTTTAATCATGCCGGGGCAGAGAACCCGGTTTTGCAGGCCTTGGAAGTATTGGGCGCCGGTGCCGATAACGGACAGTTTACGGTGCAGCCGATAGCCGATCAATTTAGCCAAGTGGGCGATATGTCCGAATTGGCCGTAGGCGCCAGTGGCGGAAATTCCAACAATTTCACGTATGCCATTTCAGGGCAACCGGACGGCATCGGTATCGAACCGACCAACGGGCAGATATTTGGTACCATCACACAGCAGGCCCTTCAGGGGGGTGCTAACACCGATGGCGTTCATAACGTCGTTGTCGAGGTCTCCCAACCCGGGTCGGAAACGGTCACCATAGCATTTACATGGACTGTAGCCGAATTGATCTGGAACAATAAGGATGAAGCCGAAAACTATACCGCCCGCCACGAATGTTCGTTCGTACAGGCAGGCGACAAGTTCTATCTAATGGGCGGGCGCGAGAACGCCAAGACCATCGATGTCTATGACTATACGGCGAATACTTGGACGCAGATTCCGGACTCCCCCCCAGTGGAATTTAACCATTTTCAGGCCACGGAATATAAGGGGTTGATCTGGGTAATCGGTGCCTTTAAGACCAATGTTTTCCCGAACGAGGCCCCGGCGGACAATATATGGGCGTTCGATCCGGTCAGCGAAGAATGGATTCAAGGTCCCGAAATACCGGAAGACCGAAGAAGGGGATCCACCGGTCTGGTCGTCCACAATGATAAATTCTATATCTCGGGAGGGAATACCAAAGGCCATGATGGCGGTTATGTCGCCTGGTTCGACGAATACGATCCCGCGACGGGTATATGGACGCCATTGGCGGATGCCCCAAGGGCGAGGGACCATTTTCATGCCGGCCTTATCGGCGACAAAATGTATTTGGCCGGGGGACGTCTTTCCGGCGGGGACGGGGGCACGTTCAGTCCTACCATCGCCGAGGTCGATGTATACGATTTCACGACCAATACATGGAGTACCCTTCCAACGGATCAGAATATCCCGACCCCGAGAGGCGCAGCTGCCGTGGCCAGTTTTAACAATAAACTAGTGGTCATCGGCGGCGAAGTCGAGAATCAACAGGTCTACGGTGAAATAGTAGATGATGCCCTAAAAATTACGGAGCAATACGACCCTGCGACCCAGCAATGGACGCGCCTGGCCGATCTGAACAGCGAAAGACACGGCACCCAGGCCATTGTTTCCGGCAACGGTATTTATGTTACCGCGGGTTCCCCACAGCGGGGCGGGGGCAACCAAAAAAACATGGAATATCTGGGCTTGGACAATCCTGTGGGCACACCGAGTACGGCAAGCACGCTAACCGCCCCTGAGGAAGTTGCCGTTGGGGTAGGCGCATCACAGGAATTCAATCTGGACGTATCGGGCGGAAATGTGGGTATCATTATCCGTTCCATGGAAATTACCGGGGCTGATGCCGCCAACTTTAGTATTACCGATGGGGTATTGGAAAATGCCTTGTTGGACGGCCAAGATTCACGAGCCGTGACAGTTGCCTTAAACGGCGATGGCGAAGGGGCCGAAGCGGTGCTGACCATAAACTATGGTGCGAATTCCACGCTCGATATCATTTTAAGAAGTGGGGTGTCGGCACCGACGGTTACCAAACCGGCAACACAATACAACGCCGAGGGCGATGTCATCTCCCTACAGATAGAGGCGTCCGGTACGGGCGAAGGTTCGATGTACAGTGCCAGCGGCCTACCTGAAGACTTAGCTATCGATGCCACTACCGGTCTGATTACCGGTACGATCGTTGCGGGTGCCTCCGGTGAAAGTCCGTATCAGGTAATGGTTAGCGTTACCGATCCAAGCCTACCGGATAATCCCGGCACCACGGAGTTCAGTTGGATCGTTGACAACACCGGAAAACCGGTAGCGATAGCGAACGCGACCCCAATGGAAGGGGAGGGGCCATTGAAAGTGGACTTCGATGGTAGCGACTCGGCCGATGACCAGGAAATAACCAGCTATATGTGGGATTTCGGAGATGGTAGTCCCAATGTATCCGGCGCGACGGTTAGCCATACCTATACCGAAGTAGGGGTCTACACGGCTACCCTTACGGTAGAGGATGCGCAGGGCCAGACATCAACCGATACGGTAGCAATTACCGTTATCGAGGCGACAGGGCCGGGTGGTAGTCCTTCAGTGGAAGACAATGTACTCGTATTGTTTCCCAATCCCGCTTCTTCAGAGATTACTTTGGGCTTTGCCAATGAGGTCGTGTTAGCGGTTATCCAAATTTTTGACCGGGGCGGAAGATTGTTGAAAACGTTGAACCCGAAAGTAGTTCCTTCCGATGGCCGATACCCCATCGATGTATCGATGTTATCAGAGGGTCTGTATTTTATACATTCAGAGGATAACAACGGGAACAAGTTCACGAAACAGATGGTCATTAAAAGATGACCTAACACAACCTTGGCAGCAGAGCTATTTTTAAAGGCCAAACTGGCAAAATAGAACAAGGCTGGGTGCCGGTCCGCTAAGACCGGGATAACACAACAAACGATGAATAGAAGAGGGCTCCCGTAACGGGAGCTTTTTTTGTGGATAGTATCCTATTCGAAGACCTTTTGTTCAAATCCTGCTGATAAAGCAGCCCTTCAAAGAACACCTCAATTTTAGCAAAGCGTTAACGCGATTAAATTGGCATTCGTTCCTAAAGAAGTGTAATTTTAGTAAAAATCCAATGTTAATCGGCCAAAACCCCGAACCGATTTGCCAGTAACCTTTTAACCCATTTCCCATGTGTAACAAACATTACTGCTTTATCGTACCGCCACATATACTAGAAGAACTCGCCAAACGTGGAAATATTAGTTGTAAGCAGGCGCTTAACGATTCCAAACGTTTTTTGGAAAGGCGGCGTACCATCCTCAACAATCTTCTGGTCCGGGAATTCGAAGACGGGAATAGCGAGCGTTTTATATACGATTCCCAGAATAAAAACGAACAAAGGCTGGTCTTGGTACGTAAAGAAGGTGATGTCGCTACACAAGACGAAACGGCGAACAAGGCCTATGAGACCTCTGGCTTTGTCCGGGACTATTTTAAGGATACGTTCGGATTGGATTCCATCGATGGAAACGGACTCGATATTATCTCCAACATACACTATGGCGAAGCCTACAACAATGCCTTTTGGGACGGCGATGAAATGACCTATGGTGACGGTGATGGTAAGGAGTTTACCGATTTCGCCAGTGCCATCGATGTAGTGGCACATGAACTGGCGCACGGGGTGACCCAATTTTTATCCAATCTGGAATATCAAAGCCAACCGGGTGCCTTGAACGAGCATTTTTCGGATGTATTCGGTACGGTAATCAAGCAAAAATACTTAAAACAGGATATTTCTGAAGCGGACTGGCTTATCGGAGATTCCGTGGTAAGCGAGGGTTTTCCGGGGGTGGCCATCCGGTCGATGAAGGCGCCCGGTACCGCCAACGAATTTGACACCCAACCCGATCACATGGACAATTATTATTCAGGATCCTCCGATAATCAAGGAGTCCATATCAATTCAGGTATTCCCAATAAGGCATTTTATCTCAGTTGTCTAGAAATCGGAATTGACGAATGTGCGTTGATTTGGTTCGACACCTTAAAAGCGCTGTGGCGGACTGCCAATTTTAATGATATGTTGGAGACCACGATAGCTACCGCACAACGATTGACCCAAGAGAAAAAAGTATCCGACACGGCCGTAGATGCCATTGCCAAAAGTTTTTCTAAAGTCGGACTTACCCCAATTATAGCTTGAGGAACCATGAAATTAGAAATAGGAAGGGCGCATTGGGAAGTTAAAAACCATCCTTCCGGCTAACAATTAAGAAATACGGAACAAGAAAGATGAAATACGAAATTTTGATAGAAGGCGGTTTTACGGGTATTCCCAAAGAATATAAAGGAGATATCCATTTGAAAGATAAAACAAAAGAAAGCCTTTTTGAGGCCTTCGAAGGTAAACAGAAATCAGTAAACACCGCGTTAAGGGATGGTTTCCAATACCACCTCAAACTGATCGACGGCGAAGAAGAACACGAGGCCCGTTATGACGAAAAGAACCTACCCCTGCCCATTCGGCAATTTATAGCTACAATTTCCAAGAAAAATAAATGAGCTTATATGTTCATGCCTTTAGCACATGTCTTCCCTGCCGCCGACTACCCGGAGTACAACTGTATGGATTACCAACTTCATTCATTATGACATTAGGGTTGAAGTGTATTCTTCATGCTATATTGAAGTGTATTCCTTCTCCTAATACGATAAAGCGGGTTTCATCTTGAGCCGCCATGTTTGCAGATGGATTTAATCCCGAAATTTTGGGAGGCATTTAAAGTTTGGCATTTTCCCTACAACACCACCAACTGCTTCTCGATATAACTCTGAATGAGCATCCAATTCATTTTAAGAAAAAGGGATGCAGAGGGAATATTATCCTCTTCAATGGCGGAAATAATGGCGTCGTGTTGGGCATTAGAATTGTAATGGAAGGAGTCATTGGCCATAAATGCCCTCTCATAAAAAAAGACACGGGTCTTGAGATCGGTTAAAATCTGTTGAACCACAGAATTGTTATAGTTATCGGTCAATAAACGATGGAATTCCATATATGCATTGACCCGTTCTAGGGAATCCTCGGCCTTGGCCACCACATCACGCTGGTTCTTCAGCCTTTCTATGGCCGCTTCATCGAAGGTAGATTCCTCTAAAGCAAGCAGTTCTAGATGGGCTACGAGTTCATACAGGTTTTTGGCCTCCTCGGGGTTTACCTTCGCAATACTGAAACCGCGATTGGGTATGGCTTGAACGATTTGTGATTGCTGTAATTGGGTAAGCGCCTCTCTTACTGGGGTGACACTGACCTTTAGCTTTCTGGCCAGGGCCGCCAAACTTATACTTTGTCCGGCCTCTAGATTGCCCTCCTGCATTTGTTCCAAAAGATGTTCCCGAACCTTGTCCCTAACGTTGGTCTTATTTGACATGTTGTAAATATAGAATATCGTATACGATTCTACAACGTAGCGAAATCTTAAAAAGTATATTCTATTTTTAAAATTGGTGGAATTTTAAACAAAACGATGGGACTACCGTTTGTCGAATAAACGGTAATCAAACACTAAAGTCTTGGCCATTACGTTTATACAATATAAACCCAAATGTTTTAAATATGAAAAAAGTAAGTAACCCAATCGGAAAGTTTTTACTGTTAGGCAGTATGGTATTGGTCGTTTACAGTTGTAGTAAAGATGATAAAGACGCGGTAGAACAGGAGACGGAGCTATCGCAGGCCGAAGTGAAGACGGTTTTGGAAATCGATGAAGTTTCCAGTGCCGCCGACAATATCGTACGTGATTTGTTCAATACTAATAAAACCGGGAAAAGTGCAAAAGTCGACGCTTGTTATCAAGCGGTGTATTCCGAAACCGGTTATTCTGTCTCCTTTGATAATTGCAGTGTAGAAGAAAATGGGGAAATCTTAAACGGTTCCTTATCCGTAGTATATGGAAAGGAAGGAGAATCTTACGCCTATGCCGTAAATTTCGACCATTTAATGGTCGGCAAAATCGGTATTGACGGTACCCGAAGTTTCGCGTTCGATTTGGAACAGGAAAATTCAATCGTTTTTGATGTCGTTAGTGACATGACGATCACCATGGCCGATGGTGGGGTCATCTCCGAAAAGGGAAGCAAGACCTTTGCCATCGTTTTTGGCGAGCAATTCGGCGATGGAATGCTTACTCTAGAGGGTGATTGGACCCTAAAGGCCGATGGCAATACCTATGCTGTAAGCGTTCCCAAGCTGCTTGAAGCCAATTTCGGTTGTGATTATGTTGGAAAGGGACTCATGCTGTTGAACAAAAATGGCCTCGAAGTATCCGTAGATTTTGGCGACGGCAGTTGCGATACCGTAGCTGAATTGGCCTATCCTAATGGTAGTAAAGAGGATATTTCTTTGAAAAAATAGGTATCCTATTATTATAATGGAAAAAGAACCCTTATCCGCGTTGGATGAGGGTTTATTGTTTAAACTATTGTTAAAAACAATAAACAGAATTTTTTATCTCCAAATTTTGTATTATTATTATATTCTCTTTGAGCACGGCTAAAACAGTGCAAATTGAAAATCAGTAGTTTTATTATAAATTTTTATGTACTATGGAGATATTAGAGAGAGCTTCCAATTTTGAAAACAGAAAATGGTCCGGATTGACAACCAGTGACCGTGTAAACGCCGCAAGGGAGGCAAAGCAATTGATTTTATCGATCAATGAAGAGTATAAGAAAACGAAAGACAAACAGCTGATGGACGTGATGAAACGCCTGACCGCCATCAAGCAAAAAATAGAAAAACGACTAAAAGGCCGATTATTGTAGTGGGGATCAAATAAAATACATACCTTATCCTCCTAAATTTTAAAAGGATAAAATAAAGAATGGCTAAATCGCAGCAGACGTATAGTAAAACTGAAAAAGAAAAAAAACGCTTGAAAAAGCGTGAAGAAAAACAGAAGAAAAAAGAAGCCCGTAAGGCGGATAAAGATAGTGGCGGAGGTATACCTTTTGCCTATGTAGATCACATGGGCAACCTGGTTGACACCCCACCCGATCCCGCTAAAAAGGTGAAAGTAGATGCGGACGACATCATACTGGGAATACCCAAAAAGGAAGAAGGCGACGAAGAAAAGTTTGACCCGGTAAGAAACGGTAAAGTTTCATTCTACGACTTTAACAAAGGGTTCGGCTTTATCATCGATTCCGAAAACAACGAGAAATATTTCGTACACGTAAGTGGTCTTATTGACGAAATCGACGAAGGCAACGCTGTCTCCTTTGAGCTCGAGAAAGGTATGAAAGGCATGAATGCCGTTCGTGTGAAGCGCATATAGTATTTACGCCGGTGTTAAGTAGCTTTCAAATCGATTGCACCACAGCATCGATTTGAGTTTGCGTTACCATTTTCACCTCTCTCGGTACCAAATTATCTATTGAAATCGTACCCACCCGCACGCGCACCAGTCGCAAGGTTGGATAACCTACTGCAGCGGTCATCTTGCGTACTTGGCGGAACTTGCCTTCCGTTAGGGCGATTGAAATCCAAGACGTTGGGCGGTGGCGACCTAATCGCAAAGTAGCATTCGGTTCTGGAAGTTGGGGATTTGCACTCAATCGATGTGTAACGCAAGGTCTTGTGGCATAGGTTGTACCTTGAAGTCCGATATCAATACCATTGGACAACAACGCAATGGCCTCATCGGATATTTCTCCGTCAAGTTGCGCGTAGTATTCCTTCTCCACTCCGTTGCGATTGATGGCATAACTGATTTTTCCATCCGTCGTCATTAAAAGAAGACCTTCCGATTTTTCGTCCAATCGGCCTATGGGCATAATACCGTCCGGAAAATCACGGAGTTCCGTCAAAAAACGCTTTTTACGGTTCTGCCTCGCATCGTTCGAATAGAGTTGACTCAGCATTCCAAAAGGTTTGTAGAGTTTGTAATGTAGATGTTTCATAGAAGTACAAAGGTTAAGAATAAGGCTTGAAAGAGAAAAGGAACACCGTCAAAACTTCTTCCATAAAACGATGCTAATACTTCTCTTACTATCGAACTCATATTGACTTTTTCTTTTACCTACGAATATCACATTTTGATAGCTTATTTCCTCATTTTGATAACCATGGCCCTGTTATACTGTTAAAAACTGACCTTATCTGACGTCAAAAGCCAATATTTTCGGTTCCAAACAATAAATTGAAATGAGTTCATTAACTTTAAACAAAAATAGGTTATGGAATATGTAAGAATTATACTCCAACTGATTGTTGGATTGAGTTTATTGAACGTTTGGCTCCTACAGAACAAAAAACCCACACGCTGGAGGGGAGGCAACGCCACAACCCTGACTGAGGAATTTCAAGTCTACGGGCTACCGGTTTGGATGTGTTACGTCGTAGGGTTTTTAAAGGTAAGCCTCTCCCTTGTTTTACTGGCCGGCATATTTTATCCCTTCTTAATTAAACCGGCAGCAATTGCGTTGGCGATTCTGCTTCTAGGCTCCATAATCATGCACCTGAAAATCAAGGACCCCTTGATAAAATCGTTTCCTGCCTTTCTTTTTTTGATACTGTGTTTGGTCCTAATCTACCTATCTTAAATCAGGGTATAGAAAAGTATTTTATAGCTAAATAGGCATTAAGTAAAGCATAGATTAACGAAGGTATGGCTTGTAGCCACGTATCTTTAATCTTGATTCGCACCCCGAAACCTAAAACCATTAACAGGGTGAGGCCTAAGCATGAGAAAAGGGCCAGTAGGGAAGAAAATAGCCATCCTGTCAATAGCCCTATTCCCCCAAAAATTTGAAGAAATCCCGTCAGCCTTCTCTGGTCCGCCAGTCCGTACCGAATGAATTCATCTTTCATGCGTGCATCAAATAGACAGGCGGCTCCAAAACATAGAAATGAGATCGAAGATACAAATGTTAATGCCGTTAGTAAATCCATAAATGATAGAAAGAATAGATGGTAAAAATAGGCTTTTCCGTACGTAAGAGCGGTTATGCATTTGAAAAATAGACCTTCGCTCTAAGGACCCTTCGATGATGGTTAAAATAGCACTACGAATTATTGAAGTATGGGAAGCCGAAAGTGGCGTTGTACGCTGGATACTCCTTCGAAAACAAATTGTGGGGATAGTTGATTCATAACTACAAATACGTTTCAAATACCAAAAGTAAGTCCAACGCTCAATTTCGAAGACCGGTCGATAGCCGTTGTGGTCGAAAAACTACTATAAAAATAATTATAAAGGGCCGAAAGACTAACGATTTTCGAGATGGGTAGTTCCGCCTTTATTTGATTGAGAATGCGATGGTTGCCGATATCGTCGTATAGAGGCTGGAAATAAACTGTTCCGGTTAGATCGAGTTTGATTTTTTCAAAGGCGTGCGATAGCGATAAATAGCTGCTGTTGCGGTGATTGAAAAAACGTTCGTTTGTAGCATCATTTTTCTCAATTTCGTACATATAGGCATTGCCCAAATACAACTTGGTAGACTCGGTAGAAACAACTTTTAGCCGAACGCCCGCACCGATGAGATTTCTGGAGGTAATGGTCAGCAGGGTGTTGTTCTGATTTTGTAGAAAGCCTTCCAAACGGAACAGATTGGATAGCTTCTGGTTGTAGCGCAAATGAAAGAACCATGAATTCTGAAAATCCTGTTCCTTACTCCGGATCAAATCGTAGTTGCCGATAAAAAACAAAATCTTCTTCAAATCTTTAGACTTCAATTGAGTGGTCAGGTTTGTGCCTATCTCGATAATATAATCCCCGTTATTGTCCGTATAATCGAATAGTACATCGCTTTTAAGCGCAAAGCGAACCGAATCCTTTTGCATGCGTTTAGACTCGATATTGACGAGTTGAGCATTCGTTATGGCATAGAAGCTGCAAAATAGTAGGGATAGAAACTTTTTCTTGGAAGAAAACATGTTTTGGCTAGTTTTAAGTTGGCAAAGATATTCATCTGGCATGAAAGTCGGGTTTGCTTTAAGTAATTGGTAAAATTCGCTCTATAAACTTCCCCGCAAGGGATTGGGAGTTCGATTCTACCAGTTAGGTGTGTGTTTTTGTCGAGATATTTACGCAGTGGATCTTTCACGTCCATATCCGTCGATCTTAAAGTGGTTTGCATTACAAAATCATAAGCAATAGCCCTAAATTTAGTGCCAAATAATAATAAGAAGATATGGAAAATATATTAGTAGCTGGTGCACATGGCACCACAGGGCAGAAAATAATAAAGATTTTAAAGAATTCGGAAGATTTCGAACCGATTGCGATGGTCAGGGTGAATGAACAAGTAGACTTTTTCAAAAGTCAGGATGTAAAAACGGTAGTGGCCAATCTTGAGGATGACCTATCACAGGCTGTGAAAAATATTGATAAGGTAATCTTTGCGGCCGGTTCCGGGGGAGAGAAAGTGGTCGAGGTCGATCAAGAAGGTGCTAAGCGGCTTATTGATGCCAGTAAGAAAGCAGGTATAAAAAAGTTTGTGATGCTAAGTTCTATCGGGGCAGGGCATCCTGAAAAAGCCGATCAGCTAAAGGATTACCTCAAGGCGAAACACAATGCGGACGAGTATCTGAAAAATAGTGGGCTCCATTATACCATAGTTAGACCGGGCACATTGAACAATGATGAAGGCACCGGTAAAATCAAGTTAAAGAGAGAACTGGAATCCGCTGGGGAAATTCCAAGAGCAGACGTTGCCCGGACTTTGGTTGCCTCCTTACATGATGCTAAGGGTCCAAACGCCATTTTCGAGATGGTCTCAGGTGATGTTCTTATCGATGAGGCTTTGGACAAAATATCATAAAAGGAATGTAATCAGTTTATGATAATTTTAAGCAGCCGTTGACAAGATTGTCGTTATCTTGGTCAAAATATGGAAAATGAAAGGAATAGCATCTTTGAACCGTATTTTTGTGGTTTGTGTTTTGGCCGGTTTGATGCTTTCGTGTAGTAGTTCTTCCCAAATCACGGATAGCAAGGGCAAACAATTGGACGATTTAGTATCGAGCAAAAATTTCGAAATTATATCGGATAGGGCGTTTCCCTTAGCCACTGCCAGTTTGAACAGCATCTCGAACGCGGGATTGTTACCCCCAGGAAGTTCCGCAGGGCAGATTAGCCTTATCGGAAATTCCAATTATCTTAGAATATTGGGCGATAGCGTCGCCGTTTATCTTCCTTATTATGGGGAACGACAGATGGGCGGGGGTTACGATACCGATGGGGCGGGAATTGAATTCGAAGGAATTCCTACAGAAATGGAAATCACCCAAGATAAGGTTACACAGCGATACGACCTCAGGTTTAAGATGAAGGACGATTCCGAAAATTTCAACTTCAATATTACGCTATTCCCGAACCTTACAAGTATGATTAGCGTAAGCAGTTCGCAACGGTTTCCCATTCGCTACAGTGGGGCTATCAAAGATTTACCTAAGAATAAATAGTGCCTTTTGTCGATAGTTCGTTTTTTCCATATCGAACACGTCAAAATCCCTCTGGATTGTAACCTCCAATTGCGCCTAGTTGTTTTAAATTCCAATTTGACAATAACAACATCCTATGTGATAGCATGCCATACATGAATTCTAAAATGATTTATAAATAGTATAATTTAAAATGAAATTTTAATGAAAGAGCAATCCCTTTTAACCCCATACACAATGGGCAATATTCAATTACCTAATCGCGTAGTAATGGCTCCCATGACCAGAAGTCGTGCGGTAAATAATGATGATGCACCGACCGACCTTCACGTAAAATACTACACCCAAAGGGCGACCGCAGGCCTTATCATATCGGAAGGCTCGCAAGTCTCAAAACGGGCAGTGGGCTATATCAATACGGGGGGCATGCACAACCAGGCACAAATCGACGGTTGGAAGAAAGTTACCGAATCCGTACATCAAGCTGGCGGGCGTATTTTTGCACAATTATGGCATGTCGGTCGCATCTCGCACCCTGATTTTCATAATGGGGAATTGCCTTGGGCCCCCTCGGCCTTGAATCCCGATGCCGAAGTATTCACCCCCGAAGGTCAAAAGAAAACGGTTACTCCAAAGGCCATGACCTTGGAAGATATTAAAACAACACAAAACGAGTTTGTTCAGGCTGCCAAAAATGCGATGGAAGCGGGATTCGATGGTGTCGAAATCCATTCTTCCAATGGCTATCTTTTCCATCAATTTTTTAATGGCACCAGCAACCATCGAGAGGATCAGTATGGCGGGAGTAAAGAAAATAAGGCCCGTTTCTTCTTCGAGGTTTTGGATGAAATTAAGAAGGTGATGCCTGAAAATAGGATAGGGGCCCGATTTAATCCATCGCTTCACGGTGTATTCGGAATGACCATGGATAAAGATACAATTCCCACCTTCGACTATATTATAGAGCGGTTGGACAAGGAATATGATTTGGCGTACATTCATCTATCCGAGCCCTTTACCGATGTATCCGGTTTGGATTTTGCCGTGACCAACATCGCCGAGCATTATCGCCCCAAGTATAAGGGTACCCTAATGATTAATTCCGGCTTTGACCAAGAGAAAGGGAATAGGGTAATAGACGATGGCCATGCCGATTTGGTATCCTTCGCCAAATTATATGTTTCCAATCCCGATCTGGTAGGACGGTTTCGCGAAAATGTTCCCGTTTCCGATTGGAACAAGGACAGTTTTTACACGCCCGGAAAAGAAGGATATACGGATTATGAAGCCAAAACGCGGGAGTTGATTCCGAATACATAAAAATATCCAAAGTAAATAGTAACTAAAATAGTAAGAATGAATATAACACTAGAAAAAGCAGAAAGAGCAATTCAGGCCGCCCAGAAAAAAGCGGTGGAAATGGACGTTAAGATGAACATCGCCATTGTAGATTCCGGCGTTAATTTGGTCGCCTTTGCGAAAATGGACGGTGCTTGGTTGGGTTCCATCGACATCTCGATCAAGAAAGCGAAAACCGCGCGATATTTCGATATGCCATCCGGGGAAATCGGAAAAATATCCCAACCAGGAAAATCCCTTTTCAATATTGAACATACCAATGGGGGTTTGGTTACCTTTCCGGGGGGCATTCCCATTGAAAACGAAGACGGGCATATTGTCGGCGCCATTGGCGTCAGCGGAAGTACCGTCGAAGACGATCACGCCGTTGCGGAAGCGGGTATGAAAGCGGTTTAAAGCTTTCTCATCCATCGCTTTGCAACCCATAATTAGCGATGAATGCCCTGCGCTGAACGGTTTTCGCCAAGCATCGTTCTTACAAATGGCGCATTGCATTTATTTTGGCATTATGCGCTACAGATCAATTAGTACTAACTAGTAAGATACATCATTATGAATTTCACAAGAAACGCCTCTGCGAGTTGGCAGGGAAGTATAAAAGAAGGAAAAGGGGATATAACTACGGGCAGCGGAGCCTTGAAAAAAGCGGTATATGCCTTTGGCACCCGATTTAAGGACGAAAACGGCACCAATCCCGAAGAGCTGATCGGTGCGGCGCATGCGGGTTGCTATACCATGCAGCTCAGTGGATTGCTGGGCGAGAACGACTATACCCCCGACGAACTCCATACCGATGCCCAGGTGACTTTCAAGGATGGTGAAATCGTGAAAATCGCCTTAAGTGTATCCGGTAAGGTCCCTAATATTAAGGAAGATGAATTTGTAAAAATCGCGGAAAAAGCCAAAGAGGTTTGTCCCGTTTCTAAATTATTGGATACGGAGATTACCTTGGATGCTAAATTGAAGGTTTAAGGCAAATCCGTCAAAATCAAGTACAACACAAATAACACAAATAAAAAAATTTTATGAAAGAAAATGTAAAAGCATACGGAGCCAAAGATTCCAAAGCAGATCTTGAGCCGATGACCATAAATAGACGCGACATTCAAAAAGATGACGTGGAAATCGATATTACCTATTGTGGCGTATGTCACAGTGATATTCATACCGTTCATAATGACTGGGGCAATTCAGTCTATCCGATGATCCCCGGGCACGAAATTGTTGGGCGCGTAGTTTCTGTAGGTGATGGCGTAACCGATTTTAAAGAAGGCCAATTGGTCGGTGTCGGCTGTATGGTGGATTCCTGCCAAACCTGTTCCGCTTGTAAAGACGACATGGAACAATTCTGTGAAAACGGGGCGACCATGACCTACGGCAGTAAGGATAAACACATGGACGACCACACCCACGGCGGGTATACTACGTCTATTGTAGTGGATAAGGAATTCGTTCTGAGCATTCCCGAGAATATCGATGAGAAAGCAGCTGCTCCTTTATTATGTGCGGGCATCACTACCTATTCGCCCCTGAAAAACTGGAAGGTCAAGAAAGGCGACAAGGTAGGCGTAATCGGTCTGGGCGGTCTCGGCCACATGGGTGTGAAGTTCGCCAATGCCATGGGCGCACATGTCGTGATGATAACCACATCGCCTGATAAGGCGGATGACGCCGAACGTTTGGGGGCGCATGAGGTTTTGATTTCCAAGGATAAGGATGCCATGAAAAAACATCAGGGCAGTTTCGACTTTATATTGAACACTATTCCCGTGGGTCATAAGATGGATCCCTACATCGCTTTGCTTAAAAGGGATGCCACTATGGTATTGGTCGGATCGGTAGAACCCTTGGATCCTTTCAATGGAGCCGGATTGATTATGGGCAGAAAACGTGTCGCCGGTTCTTTGATCGGAGGTATCAAGGAAACCCAAGAAATGTTGGATTTTTGTGGAGAGCACAATATTGTTTCCGATGTTGAGATGATCGATATGAAAGATATCAATACAGCCTATAAGCGGGTAATGGATAATGACGTTAAGTATCGTTTTGTAATCGATATGGCTTCATTGAAAAATTAAAAAAAATACTATGGAAAGAAATATAACCTTGGATAGCATCACCTATCTGAATCATAATGTAGTACATCTGGTCGCCCAGCGACCCAAAGATTTCAGCTTTACGCCGGGTCAAGCCACCGAATTCGCCTTGACGCATCCCAAATGGAGGAATGAAAAGCGTCCGTTTACCTTTACCGGCCTTCCAAAAGAAGATACGCTTGAATTTGTAATCAAAGTATATCCCGATCACCATGGAGTAACCGAACAAATACCTGTTTTGGAACCTGGGGATCAGTTTATCATCGGCGATGCTTGGGGCACTATCCAATATAAAGGTCCCGGTGTTTTTATAGCCGGTGGGGCAGGTGTAACACCTTTCATTGCCATTCTTCGAGATTTGGCCAAAAATGGGGATATTAAAGGCAATAAGCTCCTTTTTGCAAACAAAAAACAACGCGATATATTCTTTAAAGATCATTTTGAGAATTGGTTGGGAGATGATTTTGTCAACATCCTATCCGAAGAAAAAACGGATGCCTATGCCCATGGTCGAATGGATTTTGAGTTTTTAAAGGCCCAAATTTCCGATGTTGACCAATACTTTTATGTCTGCGGCCCGCCAGAGATGATCGATGACGTTGTAGGTAGCTTAAGCAAAATGGGGGTGGCCAAAAACAAGATAGTGACCGAGGATATGTAGGTCTTTTTTTTCTAGTATCCACTCGCTTGCGATATTGCTAGCACTCGGAAACTTCAAGAATTATACAGGATCAAATAGAACACTATTTGCAAAAAATTAGCCTTCCATTGGGAAGGCTTTTTTATTATCCCTAACTTGATGCCAATTAACTTCCGAACCGAACCAACAAATAATAGTAAATGAAAAATCCTTTTCGGCGAAATGCGCCGGATAGGGAACAGGTTGTTCCCTCCGTAAAGACCGGTCTGGGAACTTTTGGAGGTGTTTTCACGCCCTCCCTGCTTACCATTCTCGGCGTTATCATGTACCTACGCTTTGGTTGGGTAGTAGGAAACGTAGGGCTTTTGGGCACCCTGATTATTGTGACCCTAGGTACCGCGATTACTTTTTTAACGGCACTTTCCATAGCTGCCATTGCGACCGACCAACAGGTTCGGACGGGCGGTGCCTACTACATGATCAGCCGTTCGCTGGGTATTGAGATCGGTGGGGCGATTGGTATTCCATTATATATAGCGCTTGCCCTTTCCGTGGCCCTATATACCGTCGGCTTTGCGGAAAGCGTGACCAGTGTGTTCCCTTCCCTGGATTTTAAGACCGTAGGTCTGGTTACTACTTTAGGGGTTGCCACCTTGGCCACCATATCGGCGAAAGTGGCTATACGGGCCCAATATTTTATCATGTTCGGTATCGTACTGTCCCTGATATCCCTATTTTTCGGAAGTCCCATCGAAGATACGACCATTGAGATGTGGGGAGCCGCCGATCGTAATTCAGAGGACTTTTGGGTCGTTTTTGCCGTATTTTTTCCCGCTGTAACCGGCATTATGTCCGGTATAAACATGTCTGGAGACCTTAAAAATCCTTCAAAATCCATCCCGCGCGGCACCTTTGCGGCCATTGGGGTCGGCTATGTCATTTACATGATTTTGCCCATAATTCTCGCCAACCGCGCCGATGCCCTTTCGCTAATAGATGATCCCATGATCATGCGCAAGATGGCGTACTGGGGCGATGCCATTTTAATAGGGGTCTGGGGCGCAACCTTATCCAGCGCAGTAGGGAGTATTCTTGGCGCCCCCCGGGTACTTCAGGCTTTGGCACGAGATCGCGTACTGCCAAGGTCTTTGGGCTGGTTGGGCAAGGGATCCGCCAATGACGATGCCCCCCGCTATGGTACGGTCTTCACTTTGGCCATTGCTTTGGTCGCTGTCTATATGGGCAATTTGAACATTCTCGCCCCCGTTTTAACGATGTTTTTTCTGACCACCTACGGCATTTTAAATGCCGCAGCGGGCATAGAAGGCGTGCTCGACAGTCCATCGTTCCGGCCATCGTTCAAGGTGCATTGGATATTCTCGTTGCTGGGTACGCTAGGCTGTATTGCAGTAATGTTGCTAATTAATGCACTGGCAACGGCACTGGCCCTCGCTTTTATACTGGTGGTTTTTTTCTGGCTGCAAAGCAGGGAGATGAAAACCGCTTGGGGAGACGTTCGCAGGGGTCTCTGGATGGCCGTTATACGCGCTGGATTGCTTAGCCTGGGGCAAAAGAAGGAATCCAAAACCTGGCGGCCCAATCCGTTGGTGCTTTCCGGAGCGCCCACAAAACGTTGGCATTTGATCGATTTCGCGGCCTCCATTACCCATAACCGGGGTATCTTGACTGTCGCCACGGTACTCACGGGAAACCAGATCGACAATGAACGCCGAAAAAGGATGGAATACAATATTCAGGATTTTTTGTCCAAGCGCAGCGCGAGGGGCTTCGCCCGTGTCATCTCCGCTCCCAATCCTTTCAAAGGTGCTGCGGAGTTTGTGAAATTCTACGGCTTGGGCAGTATCGTGCCCAATACCATTATCTTGGGAGATAGCGAAAATGAGGCCATCAGGCAAGAATATTGTGATATGATTGCGCAATTCCATACGCTGAAACGCAATGTAATCATCGTACACGATAACGAGGAAAAGGGATTTGGAAACCGGGAGCGTATCGATTTATGGTGGGGTGGCCTCAAGGGAAATGGCGGGCTGCTAATGCTGCTGGCCTATCTTATGCAAAGCAGCTTGGCTTGGTACGATGCCAAGGTGAGAATAAAAATGATGGTTCCCAACGAAAAAGCGGCCAAAGACGCACGTCGTAATTTATCTGCGGTAATCAAGAAATTAAGGACCGGGGCGGTACTTGAAGTGATCATATCCGACGGACGTTCATTTGACACCGTGTTACACGAGTCTTCCGCCGATGCAGATCTTATATTTATGGGAATGGCCCTTCCGGGTGCTCATTTTATAGACTACTACACGAAGCTGCAGCAGCGTATTCGATCATTGCCCACCACTGTAATGGTCTTGGCCGCGGAAGAAATCTCCTTTGGGGAAGTATTGATGCAGCAGGATGCCTTTCGGGAAGATTGAATTAGTACTAGAGAGCGACCCATGCACAGATTCTCGAGAAGGTTATTAAGCAGGAGTAGGGGAAGGGGCAATTTTTCTTGTTATCTTTCCTGTAAAAACTTCAAATGCTATGATACATCTTCGAAAAATGTTGCGCTTCCTATTTTTATTGGTAATTACACTGCCGCTCTATCAGTGTATGGGTCAGTCTGGTAAAGACGATAAAACCAACGTAAAGTATACCTACAAAACTGGGGATCCCGATGGCATTGGCAAGTGGTATATGGGGAGGGAAATTGCCCACGTAATGGGTTTTCAAGGGATGAGTTGGTTGGAACGTTCCAATCGTGAGGAAGAAGAAAATACAACGAAACTACTGCGTGATATGGCCATTCGATCCGGCGACTCCATAGCCGATATCGGTGCGGGCAGCGGCTATCACGTGTTCAAAATGGCAACCTTGGCCGATAAGGGATTGATTTATGCCGTTGATATACAGGATGAAATGTTGGCCGCCCTCCGCGATAAAAAGGAAGCCGGGGCCAGCAAAAACATATCCATCGTAAAAGGAAGCGAAAAAAACATCAACCTCCCCGAAAACTCAGTAGATAAGGTATTGATGGTCGATGTCTACCACGAATTCAATTATCCCGTAGCCATGATAGCCTCCGTAAAAAAGGCCCTTCGCCCTGACGGGAAGCTCTACCTGATCGAATATCGCGGCGAAGACGAGAGCGTACCCATCAAACAACTCCACAAAATGACGGAGGCGCAGGCTGTAAAGGAAATGAAAGCCGCCGGAATGAAGCTGGAACGGAATATCGATAATTTGCCTTGGCAGCATTGTATGGTTTTTGTGAAAGACTAATTCTTTTGCAATTCATAATAAACCCAACGGTCATATCGTTGTCGGATACCGGCCCTATATTTAACATAATTTTAATAAGACTAAGGACTCAAAGGAAGATTTATCGAACTACTTTAGGTACAAATAGATTAATCAATTAATTATGAAACTGAAAAACACAAAAATCCTATTTTTAACCTTCTGTACGGTTCTCGCGATGGTCTCATGTAAAGACCAGGCCAAGCTAGATGCCGATAAAAAAGCTGCGGAGGATAAAATCGCCATGGAAGAAGCGCAAGCGGAAAAAACAAAGGAAGAAGCCAAAAAGAAAGAAATGATGGCGACCAGTATCGCAGCGGTAGCCGGAAAAAATGCCGAGCTTTCCACCCTAGTATCCGCGGTCAAGGCCGCAGGGCTTGACAAAATGCTTTCCGAACCGGGAAGTTACACTGTGTTTGCACCGACAAACAATGCATTTGAAAAATTACCGAAAAATCTTTCCATTGCGGAGCTAGCAAAACCGGAAAACAAAGAGCTACTGACCAATATCTTAAAGTATCACGTTGTAGCCGGCGAAATCACGTCCGACCAGCTGGTAAAAGCCATCAATGGGGCCAAAGGAAAATACAAGTTCAAGACGGTAAGTGGAAAAGAATTGGAGGCTGGCCTTAAAGGGGATCAGATTATACTTAAGGACGAAAAGGGCAACAAGACCCAAGTAGTCCTTGGAAATGTTGAGGCTTCAAATGGAATCGTACACGTAATCAATGATGTACTTATTGCCAAAAAATAAGTATAAAACTATAAGTGGTTTTCATTTAAGAAGCCGTCTCGAAACCAAACGAGACGGCTTTTTTTGTGCTTGTTTCTTTAAAAATGAGTGATTTACCCTAATCTTACAAATAGCCCTGCAAGACTGCATTATTGGATTTGTTCCGCAAAATGCGAATTGCTTTTTCTCTTATCTGTCGCACACGCTCCCTGGTGATGTCAAAAAGTTCGCCAATTTCGCTCAGGCTCTTGGGGGTCTGCTCTCCAATACCATAGTATAAGCGTACAATTTCACTTTCCCTGTCGGGAAGTACCTTTAATGCTTGATTGATATCCGTTCTGAGGGAATCTTTCATCATCGTGGCATCAGGACTAGGTGCATCTTTCGATGCCAGTACATGGTATAGGTTGCTAGATTCCCCTTCTTGAAAAGGAGCGTCCATAGATAAATGCTTTCCTGAATTTTTCATTGCGAGTTTAACCTGCGCGGTACTGATATCAAGTTCCCTAGCAATTTCGATGGCACTTGGAGGCCGTTGAAAGGCCTGTTCCAAAGAAGAGTAAACCTTTTTTATTTTACTGATTAGCCCGATTTTGTTCAAGGGCAAACGAATCATTCGCGATTGTTGCGACATGGCCTGCAATATCGACTGGCGAATCCACCACACGGCATAAGAAATAAATTTAAAGCCACGGGTCTCATCAAAACGTTTGGCGGCTTTAACCAATCCAATATTTCCTTCATTGATCAGATCTGAAAGCCGTAGACCGCTTCCTTGATATTGTTTTGCGGCCGAAACCACGAAACGTAAATTGGCGTTGACTAATTTATTGAGGGCAATCTGATCTCCTTCACGTATTCTTCTGGCCAGTTCTACTTCTTCATCCGCAGTAATCAAATCAATTTTTGATATTTCCTGAAAGTATTTTTCTAATGATTTAGTATCCCTGTTTGTAACTTGTTTCGTGATTTTCAGTTGCCTCATATATATGTTTTAGTTTATATTACCTTCTATAACTTACTACTTTTTGGGAGAAATCCTAATAAAACAGCAGTTAATTCCTGTTTTCATTCAAAATAATCTCTAAAAGGGTCATGAAAAACCACGCGCCAAGTATTCCAAATTGAATACCGGTGGAATTGTCGTAAATTCATGCCCTTATTAATTGTATGCAAAAATGAAGAACCTACGAATACTTTTGGCCTTGATGCTCGCTATGATGATGGCCTGCAATTCAAGCACTAAACAGAAAGAAGAAAACAACTTCGCGAACAGGAACGTTCCTAAAGTAGTTACGGCCGATATTGAAGCGGGCATCAAAGCCAATATCGCCAAAAAGGTAGCCGAAGGAGACGGATATTTTAACATGGATACGGACGAAAAGGAATTGCACCTTAAATTGGTACGGGTACATACGGAATACCTTTCAAATCTAGGACCTCGACGTCATTTTGCCTGTGTCGACCTCGCCGATATAAGCGGTGACGTATACGATGTGGATTTTTTCCTGGAAGGCGATCCGGGCAACATGACCGTCACGGAAACGACCCTCCACAAGCTCAACGGTAAACCTTTTTATACCTGGAAACGGCGTGAGAACAAGACGTGGTACAGAGTGCCTATTGAGGGCGCGTCATCTGATTTACTGGGGGTCATCGAAGGGGAAGACAGCTTTGAGTTTCGTTATGAGGTTACCTTGCCAGAAATGGCTGAATCGGCAAAAATATGGATTCCAGTTCCTCAAAGCGATCGCTTCCAGACCGTCGAACTCACCTCCTTAGAGGCACCCGTAGAACATCAAATGCTCAAAGAAAAGACCTATGGCAATACGATATTGTATATGGAACTTTCCCCGGAACAAAGCGGGGAAAAAGTGGAACTTGTTTATGACGTTAAAAGAAAGGAAAAAAAGCCGTATGCTGAAAATGCATCGCCTACAAGATATCTGGAGCCCAGTTTACTAATGCCTGTCGGAGACCGGTTTCAGGTATTGGCAGATTCCATTATCGGGCAGAGGAACAGCGAAAGTACCATCATGCAGGCACGGGCTTTATATGATTATGTGATAGAAAGTATGCGGTACATCAAGGCGGGCAAATATGGCACAGGTGATGCTGTTTACGCATGCGACGCGCTTACGGGTAATTGCACTGAGTTCCATTCGCTCTTCATTTCGCTGGCAAGATCAGCGGGAATACCTGCGCGGTTTGCCGTAGGCGCTGCTATCCCATCGGAACGCGACGAAGGAGGCATCGATGGCTATCACTGTTGGGCGGAATTTTATGCAGAGGACAAATGGTGGCCCGTTGATATTAGCGAAGCCAATAAATATACGGCACTGGCCACTTATTATTTTGGTCGGCATCCGGCAAATCGTATCGAATTCACCCGTGGACGAGATCTAAAAATCGAGCCCGGACCACATTCCGGTCTCATCAACTTCCTCGCATACCCAGTTATGGAAATAGGGGTTACGCCCGCATTTCCGAAAACATTTTTCTCATTTCAAAGAAAAGCCGAAAGCGAAATTTCAAAGGCTGAAAGCGAAACTTCCGAAAAGCTAATAAGTCTTCGCTAAAGCCGGTGTCCAACGTATATTAATTCTTTGGATGTTCCTCTTTTGCGGCGCCATCATCGGAAGGATGCTCCTCATCCGTAGCCCCATTATCTGCAGGGTGCTCTTCATCGGTAGCCCCTTCTTCCGTAGGATGTTCTCCCTGCTCTTCAGTGGTAGTTTCCTTTTTTTGATCTCTACAAGCGCTCAATGATCCCGCTGCAACAAAACCAAACAGAAGCATTACCAAAGTAAAATATTTAATTTCTTTCAATCGGCTCATAATACTATATGTTATGTTAGTTAAAAAATGGTAGTGAATAAGATATTTAAATCTCAAAAAATAAAGGTAACACATTTTCCATAATCCCCATCAAACTCATACAAAACTTAAATCGTCGATTCTAAAAGAATGCTGTGGTGGCTAACACGGAATAAAGTAAAAACCAATTTTATTCCCTATATTTATTGAGCCTCCCCACGAAGCTGCTTATTTCCAAATAGTTAAAACGAAAACCAATGCCAATATACATGGACCGTCACGACGTGGCCGAGGAGGTAACCGCCGAAATTGTGGCAGAAATACATCAAGAAGATTTAAGAATACAACACAAATACTGTTGTAGGGGCATTACCTATTGGTACGATGACGGCAGAAAAACGGCTTTTTGTTTGGTAGAGGCACCGAACAAAGAGGCCATCATAGAAATGCATGCCAAAGCCCACGGCGAGGTGCCCAATACGATTATCGAGGTGGACGATACTATCGTAGAATCGTTTTTAGGTCGTATCGAGGATCCAAAAAAATCTCAAAAAAGGGAGTTAAACATTGTCAACAATCCCGCTTTTCGGATTTTAATGGTTTTGAAAATAACACAACATAACCTACAAAATGCTCCTGCAAACCTATCGAAATTGACCCTCGAGACAATCGGTACCTTAGTCGATCTATACGAGGGCCGAATTGTCAAACAAACCGAAACTGATCTTTTGATTTCATACGATACTACCACCAAGGCTATCCATTCGGCATTGGCCATCAAAGAATTGTTGGACACATCGTTAGCTATTACCGTGCAATCGCATATGGGGTTGAGTGCAGGGCTGCCGGTGACCAAAGAGCATGGTTTGTTTGAAGAAACCATAAACACCGCTGAACGTTTAAGCGACATTTCAAAAAATCGGATTTTAATAACATCCGAGATACAGGACTTGTATGAAAGCGAAAACTTGAACCATCCTATCGACAAAAACGTTATACGTACGATCCGGCTTTCCGATGCGCATTTTTTGAATGACGTGATGAACCATCTTGAAAAGGAATGGCGCAACCCAACTTTGGGGGTAGCGGATTTTTGTGCCCATTTAGGTTTAAGCACTTCGCAGTTGTATCGTAAAATGACCACTGTAATCTATAAATCCATAAATGTTTTGGTGCAAGACTTCCGATTACAAAAAGCCCTTGAATTGGTGCAAAGGAGCGATAGGAATATTTCGGAAATCGCTTTTGATACCGGTTTTAACAGCGCGGCCTACTTTACCAAATGTTTTCAGAAAAAGTACGATATTACTCCTTCTGCGTACAGAAAAAATTATAAACCCTTATAGTAAAGGATACTACACACTGAACGAAAAGTTATAGTCTTTGGTTGAAATGTAGAATATTTCTTAATAAAGCATGTCTAGTTTTGGAGTAAATAATCTAACATCCAAAAAGTCATGAAAAAAATTATCGTTCTCATTTACGGAATCTTAGCATATATCGTATTCCTGATTTCCTTTCTCTATGCCATTGGTTTTATTGGCAATCTATTTGTGCCTAAGGGGATAGATTCAGGTACGGAAATCGAGTTTACGACTGCATTTTTAATCAATATAGGGCTGTTAAGTCTTTTTGCTGTTCAGCATAGTGTCATGGCGCGTCCGGTATTTAAAGAATGGTGGGTGAAAATCATTGGGAAAGCGGCAGAAAGAAGCACCTATATTCTATTGACCAGTTTGCTGCTATTGTTGATTTTTTGGAAATGGCAACCCATGACCACCGTTGTTTGGAATATTGAAAATAGCGCCCTTGTCTTGGTGTTACAAATTATATTCTGGATAGGCTGGGCCATTGTTTTGCTTTCCACGTTTATGATCAGCCATTTTGAGCTTTTCGGTTTGACCCAGATTGTTGACAACCTCAAAGATAAAATTACGCAGGCTCCTAAATTCCAAACCAACTTTTTGTACAAAATAGTAAGGCATCCGATAATGCTGGGTTTTTTGATCGCATTTTGGGCGACCCCCACAATGACCGTCGGCCACTTGCTCTTTGCGGCAGTAACCACCGCTTATATACTCGTGGCGGTGAAATTTTTAGAAGAAAAGGACCTCCGTAAAGCTCTGGGCGAAAAATATTTGGACTATCAGAATGAAGTTCCAATGTTGATTCCATTTACGAAGAAAAAAGTGAACGCTTCTTTACTGTCAAATCCAACAAAATAAATACCATGCAAAAACAAACAGACATCGGGCCTGAAAAATTAATAGCCTTTGGAAAAACACTAACTGGGCGTTTGGTACTGCCATCGGACGACGACTTCGATGAAACCCGAAAGGTTTACAATGGGATGATCGACAAACGGCCGAAACTGTTTGCCATGTGTACGGATGCTACAGATGTCGTTAAGGCCGTGAACTTCGGAAGAAACAATAATTTGTTGGTGTCCGTCAGGGGAGGAGGTCACAACGGAGCGGGATTAGGCGTGTGCGACGATGGATTGGTCATCGATTTATCGGGTATAAAGCATATAGAAGTCAACACTAAGAACAATACCGTTAAAGTGGGCGGAGGTAGCATTTGGGTAGATGTGGATCGAGTCACCCATGAATTTGACTTGGCCGTTCCGTCTGGTATGATTTCCACGACCGGTGTAGGCGGTTTGACCCTTGGTGGTGGTGTCGGATATTTGACTCGCAAATTCGGTCTGACCATTGACAATCTGCTGGAAGCCGAAATGGTTTTGGCAGATGGTTCTTTCGTTACGGTAAATGCCGATAAGCATACCGATTTATTTTGGGCCATTCGCGGCGGCGGCGGCAATTTTGGAGTAGTGACCTCCTTTACCTTTCAAGCACACCCCGTTGCGACTATTTTTGGAGGGCCAACTTTATGGCCCATCGAACAAATCGAAGAAATCATGGAATGGTATGATGGTTTTATCCATAACGCCCCAGAAGATTTGAATGGGTTCATCGCCACAATGATTATTCCCGAATCGCCATTTCCAGAACACCTGCACAATAAGAATTTTTGCGGGATTGTTTGGTGCTATACAGGAGATATGGAAAAGGCGGAAGAAGCCTTTGCGCCCATTATGGCAAAAAAACCACTTTTCGCCCATGTGGGCCAAATGCCGTATCCGGCCATTCAGCAGCTATTCGATGGATTTTTCCCTACCGGATTGCAATGGTATTGGCGTGCTGATTTTTTTAATGAACTGGGGCCTGAAGTAAGGGCACAACATTTAAAATTCGGATCCGATATTCCAACACCCTTGTCCCAAATGCACCTCTATCCTATCAGTGGTGCCGCAAGCAGGGTAGGGGCTACCGATACCCCTTGGGCGTATCGGGATGCCAAGTATGCCGGTGTGTATCTGGGTGTATCTCCCGATGCCGCCGCCGCCGATAAGATTACCAAATGGAGTAAGGCCTATTACGAAGCATTACATTCGTATTCGGCCGGGGGAGCCTATTCCAATTTTATGATGAATGAGGGAGAAGCGCGGGTAAAGGCCAGTTATAAGCATAACTATGCGCGATTGGCAGAGATTAAGTCGGCCTATGACCCGGACAATTTCTTTAGGGTAAACCAAAACATTGTCCCTAGGACCTAACGTACTTAACAAAGCTTTTGGAGCATTTGTACTCGGCATTCCTCTGTCCAAACCAACAACTAAGAATATAAAAAATGAAAAAGAAACCATTTAATAGGTTGTAAGTCAGAAAAATGGTACCATCTTTGCATTTCAATACATTTTATAAATTTAATTACATTACCATGGGTAAAGGAACAGTAAAGTTTTTTAATGACACTAAAGGATTTGGATTTATCACCGAAGAAGGTGTTGAAAAAGATCATTTTGTACACGTTTCTGGATTAGTTGACGAAATTCGCGAAGGCGACGAAGTTGAGTTTGATCTACAGGAAGGCAACAAAGGATTAAATGCAGTGAACGTAAAAGTTATCTAACACATACACTTCAAGTTTAGCAAAACCCCTTCGATATCGATGGGGTTTTTTTGTGACCGGTATCCCTTACATTTTATCGCTACGAGATAAACCCGCTTCTCTACCAAGGGTTCAAAATAAAGAGGTAATTTTGCGCCTTCAAAAAATAGTATGAAACGAATAAATCAATATAAGAAGCTGTTCGGTGTCGAAAAGGAAATCGATCTGAAAACACTCAAGACAACCTACCGTAATTTAATCAAGGAATGGCATCCGGACAAGTATCAGGAAAGTGATGCCAAACGGGAAGAAGCCGAAGGGCAAAGCCGTACTATTATTGACGGATATCATTTTTTAGTAAGTATAGCCCCAGAAACCACGGCAGCAAACTTGGAAGCCTATACCGAAACCATTACAAATTTTGGAATAGCGGATTACGATCTTAAGGGTTTGGTTCTGGAAATCACTTTCTTAGATGGGACTACGTACGAGTATTTTGGCGTTACAAAACCCATATTTAGAAAGATGGTCAATTCCAATAAATTAAATCGATTTGCCAAGCGCAGCATCTATCCAAAGTATACCTACAGGAAATCAAAACGTACGCTTCAAGAGGTTTACTAGTAGGGGAGGAGCGGACAAGCAATTCCAATGAAATCCATACCCATTCTTAACCACAGTTGAGACCAATACACCCTATGGCGAATAGCATTCGGAACCAACAGAATATTTTAGAAAAACTAAACATAACTGCACTGAACCCCATGCAGCAAGAGGCCATTGCCATCATCGGAAAAACAGTGAATACCGTTCTTCTTTCTCCAACGGGCACTGGTAAGACCTTAGCTTTTCTTTTGCCGCTTATTGACTCTTTGGATGCCGAATTGATGGAAGTACAAGCCCTCATTTTAGTACCATCCCGGGAATTGGCCATACAAATTGAACAGGTGGTCCGCAATATGGGGTCCGGATTTAAGGTCAATGCGGTGTACGGCGGCAGACCTATATCCAAAGATAAACTGGAATTAAAACATTTGCCCGCTATTTTAATCGGAACACCGGGAAGAATTGCAGATCATTTTAGCGGTGAACGCTTCTCAAAAGCAAGCATTAAAACACTGATATTGGATGAGTACGACAAATCTTTGGAAACCGGTTTCGAGACTGAGATGAACGAAATTATCCATCAGTTGCCCCATTTGAGCAAACGCATTCTGACCTCGGCAACCCAGGGTGTTGCAATTCCCCGTTTTGTTGGCTTGGAAGCTCCAAAGATTATAAATTATATAAAGGATAAAAAAGCCTCGAGATTGACCCTTGAGACCGTGGTTGCCCCGGATAAAAATAAGTTACAGACTTTGGTGGAATTACTGCAACATATTGGTAGCGAACCCGGAATCATATTTTGTAATTATAAGGATAGTATTGAGCAGGTGAGTGCCCATCTGGATCTTCATAGTATAAACCACGCCTGTTTTTCCGGGGGTATGGAGCAAAGAGACCGCGAACGTTCGTTAATCAAGTTCAGAAACGGCACCTGTAAAATACTCGTCGCTACCGATCTGGCCGCAAGAGGCATCGACATTCCGGAAATTAAATATATCGTTCATTATGAACTTCCTAGAACCGTGGAGGAGTTTACCCATAGAAATGGCAGAACGGCGCGCGTCAATGCCAAAGGAACGGCCTATGTGCTACGATGGGAAAAAGAGCGTTTGCCCGAATTCATTGAGAAAGAAGAACCCCTAGTTGTAGCTAAACGAACAGGGCACAAGCCATTATCGGAGGATCAGTATTGGGAAACCCTATTTCTTTCAGGAGGCCGAAAAGATAAAATTTCAAAAGGCGATATCGCCGGCCTATTTTTTAAGCAAGGTGGAATTAACCAAGACCAATTGGGGGTTATCGAATTAAAGCAAGATTGCGCATTTGTTGCGGTACCGCAATCCATTGCCAGTGTCTTGGTCGAAAAACTGAACAATACGCGGTTGAAGAAGAAAAAGGTGCGGATTCATATAATGAAGAGTTGATTTTTTTTTGGTACACATAATCCGGATAAAGAAATGCACAGAGAAGCCAAGGAAACAGACACATCCCAAAAAATTTCATCCGAAGAAATTGATAAATGCATCTTTATTTTAGAGCGGCTAGTTACGGATACCGATCAGATATTCGATATTCCAAAAGAGAAAAGAACCGCTTTACTGAAAGCATCCGGAATGCTTTCGAGACCCAGCAGGGAGGAGTTTTCACGTCGAAAAAAAGACGGGAAGAAAGCGGCCAAACGCAAAATGGCGGCTAGGGACAGGGTAGCCCGTAAAGAAACGGGCATCCGCAGCGCTCGTGAAGCCGATGTCTTTGTAGCACCTAAACTTTTGGGCGGTTCCGATTTGGCAAATAAAGAACGGCAAGCATTGGCCTCTCCCAGAAATTGCTATGTGTGCAAGACCGAATTTACAGAACTACATCATTTTTACGATACCATGTGTAAAGCGTGTGGGGATTTTAATTATGCCAAACGTTTTCAGAATGCGGACGTCAAAGGTCAGGTAGCAATTATCACCGGCTCCCGGTTAAAAATCGGATATCATATTACCTTGATGTTGTTACGTGGCGGAGCAACAGTAATCGCAACGACCCGATTTCCGGTAGATTCGGCATTGCGTTATTCAAAAGAAGCCGATTTCACGGAATGGGGACATCGCCTAAAAATTCACGGGCTCGATCTGCGTCATATCCCCAGTGTAGAGATTTTCTGTAATTATATCGAGCAAAAATATGAGCAGCTGGATATTTTGATCAATAATGCCGCCCAAACCGTTAGACGTCCGGCAGGTTTTTATTCCCATTTGATGGAAAACGAAGAAAGGCCCTTCGCATCCCTACCAAAGTACGCTCGCGATGTATTGGCAGATCACATCGGTTGCCTGGACGAGTTGAAAGGATTGACATCGGTAACCTTGTCCCATAAGAATATGCCCGTTACATGGCATGGGCCAGAACCGGGTATCGGTTTAAGGGCTTCCGCAAGATTGTCCCAAATCCCCTATAGTTTCGATAATTCACTGGTTGCCGAAGAAGTGTTTCCCGTAGGAAAATTAGACGCAGATTTACAACAGGTAGATTTAAGAAAGACCAACAGTTGGCGTCTAAAGCTTGGGGAGATCGAAACCACCGAAATGATAGAAGTACAACTGGTGAATGCCGTGGCGCCGTTTGTTTTATGCAATCGTCTTTCAGAAATCATGAAGAAAAGCAACACGGGCAAGAAACATATCATCAATGTCTCTGCCATGGAAGGGAAGTTCCATCGCTTTTTTAAGGAAAGTCGGCATCCACATACCAATATGGCCAAAGCCGCATTGAATATGCTAACCCATACCTCTGCACAGGCATTGGCAAAAGACGGCATATATATGAATGCGGTAGACACCGGATGGGTTACTGACGAAGACCCCATAGCATTGGCCAAGAAAAAAGAGGAATTACATGATTTTCAGCCTCCTTTAGACATTGTTGATGGGGCTGCACGGGTCATGGACCCCTTATTTGATGGTATAAACACCGGCAAACATTGGTGTGGTAAATTTTTAAAGGATTATAGGCCTATTGATTGGTAGTAGTGTAATAGCATTGTAATTTCGGACAAATGATATCAACTACAAATGGACGTCCTTAAAAACAAGATTCTGGTAACCGGAGCCACCGGAAAGGTCGGACAGGCCTTTATTGACGGCTTTCTTGGTGACCCAAATCAAAAAGGCACCCTTAGGGCTCTTTGCCATAAGCGCACTGTAAATCCCCATAAGCGTCTGGAGGTTATCCATGGTTCAATATCCGACAAGGCAACCGTACAAAAGGCCATGAAGGATATCACCCATGTCATCCACTTGGCAACCACCAAGGAAGATCCTGAAACCATTATGGATGTTGCCATAAAGGGATTATTCTGGTTATTGGAAAGTTGTAAGGAATCCAGTAGTTTCAAACGCTTTATATTAATCGGTGGTGATGCATCGGTGGGACATTATTTTTATCCACACAAAAACCCGATCAATGAACAGCAGGCCCACACAGCCTATCCCGGTTGTTATGCTTTGTCAAAAGTACTTGAAGAAACCATGTTGCAACAATATATCGTGCAATATAACCTTGACGGTACCTGTCTTCGCGCTCCTTGGATCATGCGGGGAGACGATTTAAAAAGACACCTTTCCTTTGGGACACAGGTGTTTGGTGTACCCGAGTGGTACAAAATGATCAAGGCTCGAACTGCACTTCAATATCAAAAACAGCATAGCATTCCCCTTATGCTTGATGCCAATGGTTACCCAATGCAAAGGAATATGGTACATCTAAACGACCTTGTTGCCGCTATAATCATCGCCATAGATCACATTGAGGCAAAACAGCAAACCTTCAATATTTCCATGGACGAGCCATTCGACTATGGCAAAGCTGCCGAGTATCTCTTAAAAACCCGCCAGATAAAATCGGTAAAGATGGAAACAAAATACCACTCCACATGGCTCGATACTAGTAAAGCAAAATTTTTACTTGGTTGGCGGCCAGCATATGGATTGGAACGAATGATCGACGCAGCTTGGGGAAATATCGAGCTTTAAAAGTGACATTAGGAATTTTTAAAATGAGTTTGTCAATGATTTCGGCATCGCAAAATATATTAATTCCTTGACACACATGGTGTATTTGAAGTACGGGCAGAAAATGAGAACTTAGGTCGAGATGCCTCTGAATTTATTGGATTTTCTAAAAGATTCGATACTTTTAAAGAATGGATAGGATCGCAAATCGACGATATACTAATTTCTTTCTTGGACGAGGGGCATCCTATGTACATTTTTATCTCATCGTAGGGGCGTTGTTTATTGCTCAAACCTCGGCTCAAGCACAACATTCCCAAAATACTAGTGATAGTTTGAGCAATGCGTCTTTGATTCAAAAATCAAAGATCGACTTTTTGGAAAATATCAATATGTCCCTCGATTTGCGTATGAGCTTCAGAACTTACACTTTACGCGGCGGGGATAATGATTATCAAGGCCGTCAATTTGAAAATGGATTTACGGCTTTGGGAATTTCCGCCAAAATCCATGAAAAAGTACACGTAAACTTCCGGAGCCGTTTTAACAAAACCAGCGAGGTACAAAGTCTGGACCAACTCGGTAACAACATTGAACTGGCCAATATCACCATACAGGCTACCCCTAGGCTTCAAGTACAATTGGGAAGGCAAAGTGCCTATTTCGGGGGGTACGAGTATTCCTTTAAGGCTATGGAGGTTCTTAGGTACAACGATATCCAAAGCAATGCGTTAGCTTACGTAACCGGAATAGGTACGACGTTCAATGCTTCTCAAGAACATAGTGTTGGCTTTCAAATTTTAAATTCCCGTACCGTGCTATATTCGGAAAAATATGGAGAGGATACGGCCCCCGACGTTCGTGAACCCGATTGGCCAGTAGAACTTGTAGGAAATTGGCGGGGCAGCTTTTTTGATGGAAAAATACAGACCCGATACAGTTTAAGTTTCGCCCAGGAGGTAAAGGACAAATGGATTTCTTTTATCACCTTGGGTCATAAATATGAAAATAACAAACTTAAATTAATGTACGATTTTGACTATAGCTCCGAGGAAATAGATACTAAGGGACTTGCCACCAATATCATCGGGGGAGAATTCATCGCGCAGGAGGTAACCTATGTCGAAAACTGGCTAAGGGCAGAATATAAATTTAACCCCAAATTCACCGGTCTGCTTACGCTAATGACCAATACTACCTACGGTAAAAATATTGCAAGTGTTTCAAGCGGACGAGACCGCTTGCGAACGAGTTACGGTTGGATTCCCACCTTATATTATCGTCCTTTCAAGGATATCGATATCCGCTTGTTCGTAGCCTATATCGGGCGCTACTTTGAGTATTCCCCGCTGGCTATAAGAGATTTGGGCGTAGGCAGTTATAACGAAAATGAAATTCGGTTCGGTTTTATCGCCCCGCTTCGAATTTTGTAAGGCGGCAAATTATAAATACAAGTTGTGAAGGTTTTGGTATGCGGTGCTTTGTACTTGTCAGTTTAGAATTTTTTCAATCAGTTAAGCCTTCACATTGCTTAAAACTCCTATTATTATAAGTTTTCTACTAATTTCTCGGCCACCAACTCCGAAGATGCTGGATTTTGACCGGTAATGAGATTTCCATCCTGTATGGCATAAGCGGCCCAATCGTCTTTTTTAGAATAGATTCCACCATTAGCTTTTAGCATATCTTCCACTAAAAAGGGAACAACATCTTTAAGGCCAACGGCTGCCTCTTCGGTATTTGTAAATCCGGTTACATTTTTACCTTTCACCAATGGCTCCCCGTTCGTATCCTTAACGTTTTTTAAAGCGGCCGGTGCGTGACATACAAATGCTACCGGTTTGCTTTGACGATTAAATTTTTCAATCAACGCAATAGAGGCTGTGTCAGTTGCCAAATCCCATAATGGACCATGACCACCGGGATAAAATACAGCATCAAAATCATCTGGATTCATAGCCGCTAGTATCTTAGTATTTGCAATGAGCTTTTGTGCCTCCGCATCTTTATCAAAACGCTTAGTTGCCTCTGTTGCGGCATCTGGCGAATCACTACTTGGATCTATTGGTGCAGGGCCACCTTTTGGCGTTGCAAGGGTTATGCGTGCGCCTTTATCTAGTAAAGTGTAATATGGGTTTGCAAATTCTTCAACCCAAAATCCTGTTTTTTTCCCGGTATCCCCTAATTTATCATGGGATGTCAATACGAATAATACGTTCATAATTTTTTATTTTTTAAATTCTATTAGTGTTTCCGAAACGATTTCAGAAGTGGTTTCTATTTTACTGATTAATGTATGAACTACCGAGTGCTTAGTCAACAACGGTAACTAAATGGTCCATTGGCTTTCTCACCTTTACCAAGTTTACCAACCAATCTTCATCTTCAAGTCGATAACCTACTGGCAATAACACGGTGCTTCGTAAGCCTTTTTCGCTAAGCCCTGAAATTGCAGCTACTTTATCCGCACTAAAACCTTGCTTTTGCGGCATAGCGCCAATTCAATTTATCTAATCATTCCATAGCTGCTTCCGTTTTAATTGTTGTTTCCTAACGTAGTAATGTGATCCGAAGAAATGATTACTTCGGAATGATTTAATGTATTTGCCAAGTGTATCATGGCCTGTGCAATAGTTTCGGCCTTAATGATTTTGTACTGTTTTAATTTTCCCATAAATAAGGGCTGAAGTACCTTCAGTACATACAATCCTATTTTTTCGAGTGTTCTATTTTCATTTCGATTGCCATCAATTAAGGACGGTCTTAAAATAAAGGTGTTCTTTAGGTTTTGTTGCAGTACATCCCTTTCCATTTCACCTTTTGTTTTCGTATAGAAAGTAGTGCTATTCGTATTCGCCCCTATTGCAGAAATCACTAAAAATGTATTGACACCATTGGTTTTTGCAAGTTTTGCGGCCGCTACTGGAATACCATAATCTATTTTTTTATAAAGTGTCTTTTCAGGTGTTTTCTCTTTGGTAGTACCAATGCAACAGTAAATTTCATCAGCAATGAAATTGGCCTTGAATTGTTCTAATTCTAAAAGATCCCCGATAAACTGTTCCACCTTATTTGGCAAACCTTCAATTTTAGAACGCGAAAACAATTTGATGTTTCCGTACCGATCATCACCAATCAATTTTTGCAAAATAATGCCACCGGTTAAACCAGTAGCACCCAAAATTATAGCTGTCTTTTTCATGTTATGATTTACTAGGTATAACTTTAATACTGTCCCAAGCCGCTTGATAGGCTTGCTCTATATGTATTTCGTCAAGTTGAAATGCGCCACGTTTTTGAGCCATCATTAAAAATGATAAAGGGTTAATCGCATACGCATATAAGAGGTAATCTGATATCGGTTTTATAATGCCTTCTCTTTTTCCACGTTCCCAAAGGTCGAGTAGGGGCTGTAAGTGCTTAATACCAGCCTGTCTGCTCGGTTCATCAATGATAGGTGTATTGTCGCACTGTGCTAAAAACATGGCATTTTCGCACTCTTTGAGTTTGAAATCGGCAATTCGTTTCCAGATAGTTTCAAAACCCTCTTCTACCGGCACATTGGCATCATAGGTCTTAAAGGCATAATCAGTGTAAAGGCTTTTGACCTCGATATAGGTTTGGTTGACCAAGTCTTGCTTATTTTTGAAATACAGGTAAATAGTAGCTGGTGAAACCTTGGCCATTTTAGCTATTTTACTCATAGATGTTGCGTGAAACCCATTATTGTTCACCAACTCGATAGTGGCCTTTATTAAGGTTTTACGTTTATCTATGCTTTTTTGAAGTGGCGCCATAGCTGCAATAATTAGTGTACAAAGATATGAAAAAATGAACGTTCATTCTTTTTTTAACAAAAGTTTACAACGACCCAACTATGTATCGATCCATAACATAGTCCCCTGGTCTTTTTGAAAAGCTATTTTAGTTGAACTATTTAAACTACTTTTTCCCAGGTTTGATCTGCGTTTAAATAGAAACTTCCCAGTGAACTGAAACTACATTCGTCAGGTGCGATAATGGACAAAAAATTCTCACCATTCTCACTAACATATAAATGATAGTGTTGACCTATAATAGGTTCAAAAGTGAATTTCGCATCGTATAGTAGTCTATTATCCTCAAACTCCTGCATTAACTGCTCATATTGTTCTTTGATTTCTTTAAATCGGGTTTGAACTTTATGGTTCAGTTTGGTAACGCTTCTGTTTTTCCAGGCAATACTATCTGTAGATTTAATAACTGGAGCGCCAATATTTGTTGCATATGGTTTTAAGTAGGCGTCATACTTTTGATTGTCAGCATTATAAACAATGTGATCAGGTTTCTTTTCTATGGCCATTTTACTTCAACTTCTCTAATTTTTTCATAATCTCTTCAGCTTCATAAACCTTTTGATCACTTAGTTTTCGGTTAGTTGAAGAAAGACTGTGTGCTTCTTTGCTTAGCTTTTGATATTGCTCGTACAACTTGTCTTTTTCTGATTTTTTTTTAAACAATCCAAACATAATAGTAAGTTTTAAGTGGTATTTCGAATATTAAAAAACGAAGATACAAAATGTTTAACTTTTCATACTTTTTAATGAACATAAAAATCCATCTCTAATGCAAATGGATTTTCTGTTGGTAAGGTTAGTGGCAGTGAATTTCTAAGCTTAGAGATGTTTTAATTTGTGAGGAAAGTTCTAAGAATCGAAAATTATAATGGTTGATGACCCCGTTGCTAATTCCCATAAAAGCTACGAACACGAGAAATATCTGACATGATATAATTATAGCGTACAGTTGTCTTACGAGCCGCAATTTAGCTTTGACATAATTGCTGACGATATAGCACGGAAATGCGCTATCCGCTAATTAAATGTTATCTGTATTAGAATGTCTTGCGTTATGTTACTTTGCTTTGGAAAAGCATAGTATTTGGCACTTCACTTCCTTTAAAACTTTCTTCTAAAAGTTTCTTTTTGAAAGGTAATGGAACACTTATTATACGACCAGACGATAGGAGGGGAGTGTAATGTGTGTGAAATGGGATTGTAGCCATAGTGTTGAACTATAAAAAATATTTACTATATTGCACCAATAGTATGATAATTTAAACATTGTTATGGCAACAGTTCGAAAAACGGTAACTTTTACCGAACAGCAGGATAAGTGGATAAAAGCTCAGATAGAAGCGGGGGAATTCACAAATGATAGTGAGTATTTGCGAAATTTGGTACGGCTGGACCAAGCCAAAAATGCTAGGTTTCTCTCACTAAAAACAAAACTAGTTGAAGGTCTCGAAAGCGGTGTTAGTAATAAATCTTTACCCGAAATCATGAAAGAAGTCGAAGCACGTATGCGGGCAGATGGGCGTTTATAAACTATCCAGTAAAGCCGAGATTGATTTGGTCTCGATGTATGAGTTTGGTATATACAAATTCGGATTGACTCAAGCTCAAAAGTATTTTTATGCTATGCATGAAGCATTTGAGGTACTCGCCGAAAACCTAAATCTAGGTCGAGATGCCTCGGAATTTATTGCCGACTTAAAAAGATTCTCCTATAAAGCGCACACCATATTTTACTTACAAACGGTAAACGGAATTTTTGTTATTAGAGTATTAAGTCAACGTATGGATTATACGAGTAACCTGCAAGAAAGCTAGGAATACGAGGAAATTACTTAAATCTTATCGCTATTTGATATAACGTCAAATTATGTTTCGTTTTTGAAACATATGTTTTAATTAAAAAGGATTCGCCCAAAGTACTCGAAGGTTAAGGTACTAGAAAGTTAAATGCAAATTTGGCTTTAAAATTTTCGTATTTTTTCAATACCAACCCTGAGATGTGGATAATGATTCAAGTAACAAATGAAATCATTCAATTGAAGCGAGAAATTTCAAATAAGAGCCAGTATAAAAAATATGATAATAAAAATGTTCTTGAATTGCGTTGATTTTTTGAGACGATGGTTTTTTCCGGCCTATGAGGACTTTGGGTAAACAATAGGTTTCTATGACATTACGTCAAATAGAGCGGAAGAGAAAAGTCTATTTGGAACACGAAGAGGAAGCAAGTGCTCAGAAATTTTATTTACAAAATTTTGAGCTGTTGCGGCGGTCTACCGGGAAGGTTGTAAAAAATTTAACTTGGTCATACCCAGCAAAAAACTAGGTATACATGGAGATTACTAATAACTTACAGCAATTTTACATAACGTCAAATTATAAAATGATTTGTTTTATAATGTCTTGCGTTATGTAACTTTGCTTTGGAAAAGCAAAGTATTCGGCACCACGTTTTCTTTAAATTTTTCTTCAAAAAAGTTTCTTTTCAAAAGGTAATGGAACACTTATTATGCGACCCGAGGCACGAGGGGAGTGTAATGTGTGTGGAATGGGCTTGTTTATCATAAATTCTCATAGACGAAAAGTAAAATTTCACTTACAAATAAAATAACAACCGAAATTTAATTTTCGTAATTTTGTTAAAATTGTGCTTTTTTATGACAAAAAAAATAAAGGCAGTTGATTTTTTCTGTGGCGGCGGGGGAATGAGCTACGGTATGCAAAAAGCTGGAATAACGGTTTTAGCAGGTATCGATAACGAAGAAAGCTGCAGAGAAACATACAAATCGAATATAAAAGGAGCTGAATTTATCAAAGCCAATGTATTCGATTTAAAAGAAGAAGAACTTCAATCAAAACTTAACCTTACGCAAAATGATGAAAATCTTTTATTAATTGGATGCAGCCCATGCCAATTTTGGAGTATTATAAACACGGATAAAAAAAAATCTAAGGAGTCAAAAAATCTATTAATTGAATTTGAAAGATTCGTTCGGTATTTCAATCCCGGATATGTCGTCGTTGAAAATGTTCCCGGTGTTTTAAGAAAAAAAGAGGAAAGTGGTTTATCTGCTTTCATTAATTGGCTAAAAGAGAAAAAATATAAAGTTCATTTCAAAGTTCATGATACTTCTGATTACGGAGTACCCCAAAGTAGAAAAAGATTTACTTTGATTGCTAATAGGATTACTGGAAAGGAAATAGAACCTATTAAAGCCAGAAAAAAACTTACAGTACGAGATGTTCTTGGAAGCGAAAATGGTTTCAAGAAAATAAAAGCCGGGCATAAAGACAGTACGAAATTTTATCATTCAGTACCCAGTATAAGTGAGTTGACTTTGAAAAGAATCAAGAAAGTAAAAAAAAATGGGGGTAATCGTCTAAGTTTTGCAAATGATCCGGAATTACAATTAGATTGTTTTATTGGAAGAGATAATTCTTTCAAGGATACGTTTGGTAGACTATGGTGGGATAAACCGTCTCCAACGATAACTACAAAATTTTTTAGTGTTTCCTGTGGAAGATTTGTTCATCCAGAGGAAAATAGAGCTTTGTCAATACGAGAAGGTGCAACTCTACAATCTTTCCCAAAATCCTATAAGTTTTTTGGCACAAGTCATGCCGGAATCTCAAGGCTTATTGGAAATGCAGTACCGCCTGAATACGCTAAAAGAGTAGGGAAAGCGATTATCAAAAATCATATAAATGCAGTTTAGAACCAAGGCAAGAGCAGTAGATTTACTTGGAAAAGGTCAAATTGCAGATTTACCAACAGCCATTACCGAATTATGGAAAAATGGTTATGACGCTTACGCTGATAACTTAACAGCTGAAATATATTTAGATACTTTCAGAGACATCGATAATCCTTTGTTTGTCATAACTGATGATGGAAAAGGAATGTCAAGAAACGATATTTTTGAAAAATGGTTAGTACTTGGTACTGATTCCAAAAGTAGAGCTAAACTAGAAGATAAAGAAAGTGAGGAAACACTTTGGAAAAAACCTAGAATTAAAGCTGGGGAAAAGGGAATAGGAAGGCTGTCCGTAGCTTTTTTAGGAAACCCTATGTTAATGCTTTCAAAAAAACAAGGTCATACACTACAGGCTTTATTTTTTGATTGGAGATTATTGGAAAATTATAATCTTTTTCTTGATGATGTCGATTTACCCATCGAGGAAATTGAAAATAATTCAGACTTCCCTGTAAAGTTTGAAAACTTAAAAAGAGCCTTTCTTGAAAATTTCGAAAAAGAAAATGACTTAGATGGTAATCTTATATGGGAAGACAATCAGTCTTGGTTAAAAACCATGATTAAAAATTCAGTTGATAGTGCCAAAATTCCTGCTTTTCTCTCTGAAAAATTACTTGCCGATTTATTAGATATTGAAAATGATCATGGAACCAAGTTTGTTGTTTTTGAACCGATTGATCAAATAGTGGACTTAACAAATAGCGATGAAGATGGACTTGTCGACAAGGAATTTGTTATTTCTAGCTTATCTGGATTTACAAATGACTTTAAGAAAAATAGCAAAATTGTAAGGACTTCTATTCCTGTTTTTAAAGAGGAAAATTTCGAATATGATTTTTTAACTTCTCAGGGTAACTTTTTTACTGCTGAAGATTATGAATTAGCAGATATAATAATTGACGGAGATTTAGATGGTAAAGGAGAATTTAAAGGAAAAATTAAAATCTATGATGAAGTCATTGATTATGCCAATTTAAACCCAAGGAGAAATGATAGTCGAAACTATTACGGAAAAGTCCCTTTGAAAATCGGATATTCACAAGGAAACGAAGTAGATTCAAAATTAGAAGATTTAGCATACAAAAAAATAAATCAGAAGGTCAAGGAATATGGAGGACTTTATATCTATAGAGATAATTTCCGAGTTTTACCATATGGAAGACCAAACGCAGATTTTTTAAATATAGAAGAGCGCAGAAACACAAGAATTGGGACTTATTTTTTCTCCTACAGAAGAATGTTCGGGTATATCGACATCTCTAGAGAAAGAAATAGTGATTTAAAAGATAAATCAAGTAGGGAAGGTCTAATAAACAATTCTAAGTACCGAGCTTTTAAGAGTGATTTAGAAAGTTTGTTTGTGGATTTAGCAAAAACTTACTTTTCAGATAAAGCGAAGCAATCAATCTTTTTAGAGAAGAAAGCTGAATTGAATGAACAAGCTCAAGCAATTAAGAAAGACAATAAAAGAGCTATTGAAGAAAAGAAAGCTTTTACTAGGTCTTTAAAAAACTACCCAGAAAAATTTGAGTCATATCAAATTGAATATAAATCTATTTTAGAACAATTAGAGGAAAAAACGGTCGAGTCAAACATCTTGTATTCGGACATTGAATATTTGCTTGACAAACTTCACACCTTGGATATTGAATTCAAAAATTTAATCCCAAAAGTACCAAAAAGGTACAAACCAACAGATACACAATTAGACCGTTTAAATAACTACGAAAATAAATTGCTAAAGTTTAACGCTACCATAAAAAATGATAGTGCTCAGTTAATGGCTAAGGTAAAAGACCGACTGGAGGTTAAAGAATTGAAGATGGAATTTACCAAAAACTATCAAAAATATAATGGTATACTTGAAAAGACAATTACTGAAAATCGAACAAAATTAAAAGGTCAATTTGATAATTTACTTAAAGATTTTTCTTCTCGCTCAAGAAGAATTATGGACGAATTAAATTTTGAAAAAGAAAAAATTGTTAATGCTATAGATTCCAAAGAAAGTGTATTTATTCAATCAGAAAAACTTGGAGCTAAATTTGAATTCCTCAGAGAACAGATTAATAAGGAACTCTCGCCTTTAGTAGAACACCTAAGTAAATTAAGTTTTGATATTGATGAAGAATTAGTTCAAGGTGCATATAAGGCCGAGTATGAAACGATAAAATACAAGTGGGAGCAAACCAGAGAAACTGCTCAATTAGGCGTTGCTGTTGAAATTATCGATCATGAATTCAACCAGTTATATGCCAAAATAAACGGATCATTAGAAAAATTGACCAATGGCAATCTCTTTGCAGATGAAGAACAATTTCAATTTTTGACTCAAAACTTCAAGCAATTAGAAAACAAATACGAGCTTCTTTCTCCATTATACAGGGTTGCCGGCGTTATATCTAAAGAAATAAGTGGTGACAACATTTACCACTATCTATTGAGATTCTTCGATAGACGAATAGAAGATTATAACATAGAATTAAATTCAACCGAAAAATTTGATAAGTATATTTTCAACATTAAAGAGCCTGTTATTCATACTGTTTTTATTAACATAATAAACAACGCAATCTACTGGATGCGTAATGTACAGAATCGAAAAATTTTATTGGATTACAAAATAGATACTGATGAAATTCTTATCTGTAATTCAGGTTTAAAGATTGAAGAACACCGCTTAGAAAAAATATTTGATATGTTTTATTCGAACAGACCAAATGGTCGAGGAATTGGCTTATATCTTTCAAAACAAAGTTTATATGAAAGCAATTTGGACCTATACGCGACGAATAAAATAGAGTACAATTTATTAAATGGTGCCTGTTTCGTGATAAGAAAAATAATTTGATATGACATTACTTCAAAAGACCAAAGAAATTATTTCTGATTCTATTAAATCTGTAATTTTCATTGATGAAAAGGGGTTAGAATCATATCAAGAAACATCATCATCAACTGTTTTAGAAGAAAGTTTATCAAAAAGTCTATACAAAAATTTCAAGAAAAAAGGTGTTTCCTTAACCACACATAAATTTAGTCCGAATGACTTAAAAGATGACGGTATAAAGGAGTATTTACTTAAAAGAAGGGATTTAGTCCTATTGGATTGGCGTTTGGATGGAGATAGTTCAGGAGAGTTGTACTCTCTTGAGATATTATCGGAAATTGTCAAATCTCAACATTTGCATTTTTGTTCTATTTATACAACTGAGCCAAAAGTCATCAATATAATAAATAACATAAGAAGCTATTTTACAGGTTATAATATTGAATATTACGATAAAATAATTGAAGATTTATCTGCATATGAAGAGTCTTTTGGTTCGCAACCTTTCACCGAAATAACTTATGATGTCAAACATAACGGGAGATTATTTAACCAGTTCGGAAACATCGATACGGACCTTCCAACGACGATAACGGAAAGCACAGGTTTGAGTTTTGCAGAAGCACTAGTTCAAGTCAAGCATGCATTATCAGGCTTTCATAAATCTTCTAAAACAAATCCGGTTCCGGCTGTTATAGACCATACGAATAAAACTCTTGTAATAAATAACACAATCATTACAATAATTCCAAAAACGGAAAATAGCGCAACAAAAATTTTAGCCAAGTTATCAAAACAAGTTAAAAACTCTAAAAGCTGTTATTCACAAATTTTAGGATTAGACATGCAAAATTCTCTCTTGAATGAGGCAGCATTCATTGATGAGAACTTGTTATCAACAACTTTGGATACCCTTATGTATCATCGTAAACAATTAGAAGAGAGTAATTTGGACAATGATTTTCCTAACTTTATTAAATCAGTGATGTATGAAAATATTAAGCTGTCTATTCAAAAAAATAGTTTCAAATCTCTGGAAAAATCCTTTTTAGATAAAATAACCAAGAGTAAACCAAAGACTTCGGATAGCGAGATAGCAAAATTAAATACTTTTTATAATGGCTCCATACTTACTAAAAAAGCGACCCTAGGTTTTGGAGATTTATTAATTGATAGTGCGAAAAATGAGTATTATCTATGTATTACTGCGCTTTGTGATTGTTTATTCCCAGATAAAATAAAAAACAACTTTTATTTCGTAAAAGGGAAGAAAGTATCAAATTTCAAAAAGGAAATAAAAGAAGGAGATTCAGGGTTTAAATCATTCATTAATCATGAAACGTGTATAGTTTGGGCAAATGAAGGAGAATATATAAAACCTTTTCAAATTCACGTCCATTCGTCAAAATACAATAATGGCAAAATAGAGATGAAATTGATTAATGAAAATGAATTGTTAACCTTAGAGTTGGAATATAAATTTACGTTAAAAACTTCCTATACCCAAAGAATTGCAAATCATTCATTTTCGTACCCAATTCGTGTTGGTGTCGATTTTGTGAAAGGTTGAATTTTATAAAATGGCCTAAGATAATTTTGATAAAACTATAGGGGAAAGGAGCGTTAAAAATTTTAGGACATAACTTCGGTTAGAATTGTGTGCGCATCAAAACTCTCATATCCTAACATTATGTCAAATAGAAAGAAAAGAAAGGTTTGTTTGGAACACGAAGTGTAGCATGTGCTCAGAAATTTTATTTCAAAATTTTGAGCTCTTGCGGCAATCTGGCGAAATGGTCGTGAAAAATTTACTGGCGGGTAGTTCACCGTAAATCCAGTATTTCAACAAATCTAAAAGGATTTGCTTTTTTGGCGTTGGCAAGCGCTGGCAAATTGTGTTTAAAATAAAAATGCCATAAGCATTTTTGATTTTAAAAAGCAATCGAGCGATTTTGGCAAGCGGCAATTTTACATAACGGCTAATTATAGATACAGCGTTGCGAAGGTTCTCGTATGCGGGGCTTGAATTTCTAAGTGAAGAAGATATTTTCTTTTGAGTAGAAAGTTTCAACAAACGTAAATTAGAAAGGGTGATGACCCTGTTGATATTTCCCCTAAAAACTAAAAACCCGAGGGATATTTTACATAATATCATTATAGCTTACAGACAAGATTTTGATTGTCAGTTAGATGAGTCTTATTCTGTACTATAATTTATATTATGTCAAATAGAATATTTCAAACGCCTAAGATTTATAATGCTCACTATAGTACGCTGATTGTATAGTTGGTGAATATTTGTACCTTTTGTGAACATAAACAAAGATTTTAAATAAGGCTTGTCCAGTACATCAAAATAATTTGGGTCAGTTCGTGGATTACGTAACCAATTACCCACGAGGGCAGCTTCTGAATGAAACGAATTTAATTTGGAATTTGCTTTTTACTTGTGAAACGAACAAGAACAGCTCTTGACTATTTCTAGAAATTTTTTATATAGAAATACGGTCCTGATGGCTCCCCGCTCCTATCATTCCTTGAATGTATTCTTCTATACCGCTATGAAGATTGTTGAACTCAGAAAATTGTTGTTTTGCACGTTCAACGTAATTATCGACCTGTTTCTTTTTTTCTGTTAATGAAGCTATAATTTCAGTGTTGGTTTTACTAAGATTGTCCAAACCCTTTCGCAGCAATTCAATCCGTTCAAATAAGCTGTATGTAGTGGGTTCGCAACGATAGGAACTCAATTGGCCCCGGAGTCGTTTCACATCTTTTTGGTTAAGTTCCAAACGCAGGACTAAGGCATTTTTTTCAGTTTCACATAGGCTAGGGAGAAGTTCTTTTGTTGTTTTCATGAGATACGGATTTAGGGTTGTTAGTCATATGTACATATAAAAGGTCGGATTTCTCATTTTCTAAATAGGTCTCTCAAAGCTAAGCAAAATACGCATTGGTTTGACTTTTTACTGCTAGATTATTCTTACTTTAACAGTAAGTGTGATTTTTTATAAATATGTTATGAACAAAATATCTAAATAGTATGCTGATAAACCAAAAGTTTCTATTTTTTAAGTCAAAAATAGTTCTATTTAGATGCGTGAAATCTTACCGGAAAGCTTATTTTTAAATTATGGATATAATTTTTGAATACGACAACGTAAATGCCAGCAAGCGCTTAGAAGCATTGGCAACAGAAAAAATCAATAAATTGGTCGATAAATACGACTTTATGGTACGTGCCGATGTTTTCTTTAAGACCGAAAACACCTCTTCCAACGAAACGGGGATGATTTGTAACATTCGCATAAGTGCTCCGGGACCACGGCTTTTTGCCGAATCTAGCCATGAGAGTTTTGAAGCTTCCATCAAGGAATCGGTAAATGATCTGGACCGGCAATTGAAAAAACGCAAGGAGAAAATGAAATCGCACTGAAGTCGCAATTAATGCGTCACGATGTTCGCCAATTACAATTATCCGATTACTTTAATAAAGTACTAAAAATAAAAGACCGCCTCGAATGGGCGGTCTTTTCATTTATTACTTTTCTTCCTCAAAGTGGTTATTCGCCATATTGCGGAATGACCTTGCCCTGAAAGATTTTTCAATCAAGTCTGAAATCAGCTTATCGCGTTTGCGGTCCGAAATATCCATCGTGTCCAACAGCTGCATTTTCAGTTTGATTTCCGCAAAACGTTCGGCTTCCATATGTTCTCGCTCACTTGCGCTGAGTGCTAACTCCGGCTCAAAACGTGCTATCAACGTATACTTTTTTCCGGATTGTGAATTTCTCTCGATATCAATGGCCCGCTGTTGCGATATAATGGTCGAAATGCAGAACAATGCTAACCCAACTGTGATTATTGATGTATATTTTTTCATTACCATATATTTGTCCATGGTAAATATATTCAATCCCTGAATGTGCATCCTCCATTTCTGAATTTTTCTGCGGACTAAAAATTCCGTTTGTCTTAAATTCAGCTCATTTCAAGCGTTTATGAAATGTTCAGCAACGAACGAAGTTTTTGCTGGTCTTCACACAATCCATATACCTTCTCACCCACTTCCATTGCATTGGTAGCTCCTAAGTCGCCAACATAAATCGGTACGAATCCGATGTCCTTTATCAGTTTTTCGGTGGTCGACCTACTTTTTGAATCCTGGGCGGCAAAAGGTATTGCAACGGGGTTTTGAGTATCGAAAGCGCGTGTCTTCAAATCCTTGGCATGTATTGTATTGAATGCCTTGGCGGTAAGTGCGGTCGAAAATTTCATCGCCGTATATTCCGATGCGTTGCGATTGTCATCGCGGACTTCCTGCGCCATTTCACCATCACGTTCCGGATATGGATTCGTGGCATCGATTATCACCTTGCCCCCATACTCCCCTGCGTACAATTCTGCAGTTGTGTCGATATCTTTAAAGGGTATCGCCAAAAGATATACATCCGCATTTGCCTCAAAAGCATCCGTGACCGAAACAGCCTTGGCATCTCCCCCGCTCTCCCGAACTAAATCTTTAAGTTCATCGGGATGTCGGGAACTGAATAGTATTTCGTGCCCAGCTTTGGCCCAATGCTTTCCTAATGTTCCTCCTATATTTCCACTTCCTATTATTCCTATTTTCATGATTTATTGTTTTATTCTTTAATTTATCGATTATTTAATGTCAGCAGTTATCTAATCACCTTGTGGATGAATCAAGATTTTTCCTTGGCATTCTTCCATCCATCCTTAAAAGCAAATTCACTTTGGGGAATACGCTCTCGTTTAGCAGTCTCTTGTTTTTGAAGCTTCTCTGAAAGGTCATCCAAAACTCCTCCATAATAACCAAGGGCTATGGCAGTCGAAATATGGTATCCCTCGGGAATATCAAATTCCTCTTGCGCTTTTTTCCAATCTACCCCGGCCATATGATGTAAGGCAATACTCATATACTGTGCCTGAACGGTCATACTGCCCAGACTTAAACCTAAATCATGGAGGGCATGGAAATTTTCCTTTCCATTATCCATTTTTTCCTTGTAAGCGGTGAAAAGTAATACAGGGGCTTCCGATGCCCATGATGTATTGAAGTCGCTTAGACAACCCACCATTCTATCGAAACTGTCGGTACCTTTTCGGGCATAGATAAAACGCCATGGCTGCAAGTTCGAGGAGCTGGCGGACCAACGTACGGCTTCGAACAATCGGTTTAAGTCAGAATCGGATACTTCGGTATCGTCAAAAACACGCGGACTATACCGTTGTTTTAACAAGGCATAAATTTCATAATCCGCATCCGCTATCTTATCCAGCGCCAACTGACGCTTTTCATTCATGTGTTCAATATCCTTCATTTGATTCCGTATTTTGTTGTTAGGTTTTAAAAATAGGATTTCGCATAGGTAATCCTTGACGCTACAAGACTATTTTTTGATGGCATCCGAATAGGTTAATTTAATGATTTTTTATTTCCAGAATATTCTTTGCCCACAATGCTGCAGGGGTATTTGCGGAAGCGTTACAAATAATTTCCATAGGTGTCAAAGCAATCGAGATTCTATTCAATGAAATCCTGAAAATGCCTATATTCGCTGCTGCAAATTTTGGGTTATGTTTGTTTGGATAGGCTTTATAGCAGTCGTTATCGTCTTTTTGGCACTTGATCTTGGGGTGTTCAATAAAAACGATCATGTCATAAAAAGTAAGGAAGCGGGCATATGGACAGCCCTTTGGGTTACCGTGGCACTTGCATTTAGCGGGGTCATTTATTGGCTTTTTTCCGAGGGCCTGATTGAAAATCCTACAGGAATCACCCCTAACACTGCCGTACTCAAATATGTGACCGGATATTTGATTGAGCTTTCCCTAAGTATCGATAACGTTTTTGTCATCGCCGTTATTTTTTCTTCTTTCCAAATTCCCCCCCTGTACCAGCACCGCGTTCTGTTTTGGGGTATTTTGGGAGCTATTATTTTTAGGGGATTGATGATTCTCTTCGGAGTCGCATTGATCAACAAGTTCGAGTGGATTATCTACGTCTTCGGCGTATTTCTTCTTATTACCGCCTTTAGAATGCTGAAGTCGGACGACCACGAGAGCGACCCTAAAAATTCATGGCTATTCAAACAGTTGAAAAAAATAATCCCCATCACTACAGAAAGGCACGGACATGACTTTTTCATCAAACGGATGGGGGTAATCGCGGCGACTCCCCTATTTGTAGCCTTGATTGTTATCGAACTTACCGATGTGCTTTTTGCTTTAGACAGTATTCCTGCCATTCTGGCCATTACCGCTGACCCTTTTATTGTCTTCAGTTCGAATATTTTGGCAATTTTAGGCCTCCGGTCCATGTATTTTTTAATTTCGAGGATGTTGCAAAAATTCCGCTATATCAATTATAGCCTTGTGGTTATTCTGGCCTTTGTCGGCCTAAAAATGCTGTTTTCCCATCAAATCGAGCTTCCCGAATGGGTTTCACTGACGGTCATAGCCGTGTCGTTGACTGCAGGTATTGTCTCGTCTATGCTGATTTCGGACAAAAATGATGAAGAACCGACCGATTAGTATCTGATTTTCAAATCAGGCCCATTTTAAATGCTTTAGGGATATTTTCCACTATAATTTAGTGGTAACCTTCCGATTATTTATTTTTATCAAAATACGGACCATGCAAGACAACGACATCACGATTACCGAATCCCTGACCTCATTTTATGAACGATTTATCGAACAGCTTCCCGGTATCGGCATGGGACTGCTCATCGTTATTTTGGGATTATTCATCGGTTCTTGGTTGGGCCAATTTGCCAGAAAACGCTTGTCCGCAAAGACCGAAGATGCCTTGATGAGCCGGTTTTTGGGAAAGGCCATCAAATACACTTTTATCATAATCGCCATCATGCTCGCCCTGAAAGCCGCCGGTCTTGGAGGGATTGCAGCAGGTATTTTGACAGCTGCCGGAGCCAGTGCCGTGGTGCTCGGATTTGCTTTTAAAGATATTGGGGAGAATTTTATTGCTGGTATCATCTTGGCTTTTAGCCGGCCCTTCGATGTGAACGATACCGTAATGATCGGGGATAACTTCGGAAAGGTAAAGGCCTTGGAATTCCGCTATACCAAATTAAAAACATTCGACGGCAGGGATGTCTACATTCCCAATAGCGACGTACTGACTACGCCCGTCACCAATTACACAGAGGATGGTTTTTTCCGATGGGATTTTATAATCGGAATTGCCTATGAGGACAATATCGAAGGTGCAAAAAAGACTGTTTTGGAAGCCCTGCGCAAGGAACCCAATGTTATAGAGGATGAAGAACACGAGAATTTTGTGATTGAGGATGAACTTGCGACCAGCACTGTAAACCTAAAGGTTTTCTTTTGGGTGGACACTAAAGATTTCAGGCGGATGGCTCTCATCACAAAGGGCAACGTGGTCAAAAATGTCAAGGAAGCATTAGAGGATGCCGGATATTACATGCCCGCCGATATTACTGAAATTAAACTCTATGGTGGCGAAACGGGGTTTCCGGTGCGGTTACAACCAGAGAAAAAGAAAGCGTAATTTGGAACTAACGCATCGCAAAAGATACGGCTTCCTTCAATTGCTTTGAAATCACTCAAAATAGGAATTCGTAAAATCGCTAGGAGGCCAATTTGTCCTTAAAATCATTGATAATTCCGCCTTTCATCAGCAGATTGATCTGTCGTTCGCTCAGACTATGGCGTACCGTGATTTTGAATTTTTCGTCCTTATTTTTAACCTGTACGGTAATTGGATTTCTTTCCGCCACATCGGTCTTTAGGTTTTTGAACGAGACGATGGCGCCTTGCTCTATTCTTTTAAGATCCTCCCCGTTTTCAAATTCCAAGGGAAGTATACCGAAATTCACGAGGTTCTGCCAGGCAATGCGGGCATAATCTTTGGCAATGACCGCAACTTGTCCCAAATATTTGGGCGCAATGGCGGCGTGTTCCCTACTACTGCCCTGAGCATAGTTCTCGCCCGCAATGACGACATGCCCGCCGTAGGTTTCTTTGGCTTCCAAGGCCCGTTTATAAAAAGTGTCATCAATTACTATATAGGAATATTCACTGATTTTAGGGATGTTACTGCGAAAAGGCAGTACTTCGGCACCGGCCTTCATAATCTCATCGGTTGAAATATTATCCCCCATTTTTAACAGTACCGGTACCTCGTATTCGGATTTAAGTCCCTCCATTTCCGGAAGGGATTTGATATTTGGACCCTTTTTCAATTCAATAGCCGTAGTATTTTTCGGAGGCGCTACCAACATATCCCTATTGATAATTTCCACATCGGGTGCCTCGTACTTCGGATATTCCATATCGTACAATTTTTCGAGGTCTCTTGGATCTGTAATCTTTCCGGTCAATGCCGATGCAGCAGCGGTTTCGGGACTGCACAAATGCACTTGATCGTCTTTTGTACCCGAACGATCCGGGAAGTTCCGTGGCATAGTACGAAGGCTGATCGTATTGCTGGCAGGTGCCTGACCCATGCCTATACAGCCCATGCAACCGGATTGATGAAAGCGCGCCCCCGCCGTAATCAGATTTCCGAATGTCTTATTGTCGATCATATTCTGGATAATTTGTCGGGAGGTAGGATTGACATCGAAGGATACTTCCTCGTGTACCGCCTTCCCTTTGACTATGGCACCGGCCATCCAGAAGTCACGGAGTCCGGGATTTGCGCTAGAGCCGATGACTACTTGGCTGATCGGTTTGCCTTCCACTTCGCGAACGGGCACCACGTTACCGGGACTTGTAGGTAAGGCTATCAACGGTACCAAGTCATCGAGAACGATTTCGTCCTCCAGATCATAGGTCGCCCCTGCATCTGCTTTGATTTCCTGCCAGTCGGCTTCCCGTTCTTGGGATTTTAAAAAACGTTTGGTTTCTTGGTCACTGGGAAAAACGGTGGTCGTAGCTCCCAGTTCTGCGCCCATATTGGCGATAACGTGGCGATCCATGGCGCTCAGATGGTCTAGACCGTCCCCATAATATTCAATAATTTTACCTACACCGCCCTTAACACCATGACGATGAAGCATTTCGAGAATAACGTCTTTGGCACTCACCCAATCGGGAAGATTTCCGGTCAGTTTGACGCCCATCACTTGGGGCATTTTCACGTAATATGGCTGTCCGGCAATAGCAGCGGCCACATCCAACCCTCCGGTACCAATAGCCAGCATACCCAACGAGCCCGCGGCACAACTATGGCTGTCGGAACCGACCAGTGTTTTACCGGGGATTCCGAAGCGCTCCATATGCAAGGGATGACTGACCCCGTTTCCCGGTCTACTAAACCACAATCCGAATTTTTGGGCGGCGGAATGCAGGAATAAATGGTCGTCGGCATTCTTAAAATCCGTTTGCAATAGATTATGATCCACATACTGAACGGCAACTTCGGTCTTCGCCCTATCGAGACCCATAGCCTCCAATTCCAACTGTACCAAGGTTCCGGTGGCATCCTGTAAAAGCGCCTGATCGATTTTAAGGCCGATTTCAGAACCGGGTTTCATTTCTCCTTCGATGAGATGTAAGCTGATTAATTTCTGTGTGACGTTCATGGGTTTCATATCGCTGTTCTCTACTAGATGAATAAATTGTTCTTAAAGTAGGGCATTTAATGCGTTTTGAGCGACGGTATCACGAATTAAATTGATAGAATAAATGGCATTGTCCATTAAAAAAGGATTAATCCAATTTTCCCTCGATTATCTGTAGGGCATCCTGAACCGTTTGCATCCGTTCCATATCCTCGTTTTCGAGCATGATGTCGAATTCATCTTCGACATCCAATATAATATCGACTAGATTGGCGGAATTGATGTTCAATTCGTTGATAAAATGGCTCTCCATGGAAATATTGGCCACCGAAACATCTTCGGGAAGATAGATTTTGATGATATCCTTTAGTTTTTTATAGCGTTCGTCTTTGGTCATGTAATTGCTTAATGGTTAATGGCTTTGATAGATGCTGCTTCCAACCCTTTTAGTCTATTTGTTGTAGTTAATTCATGTGGTATTAATTCTCATAACGTAGTATCTTTTTCTCAGTCAATAAACCGCTTAAAAATAACACAAGCGTTGACATCGCCAAAGCCAAAACTGGCCTTTGCGAGTATTTTGGGAGTGTAATCTATAGTTTTTAGCGGAATTTTGATCCTATCGACTTGTTCCTCGATTTCTGGATGCAAATCCTCAACATTGACATTTCCAAAAATCTGGTTTTTCTCGAATTGCAGTACCGAAGCCACACATTCAATGCTCCCTGCGGCGGCCAGGCAATGTCCGAACAGCCCCTTGAAGGAATTTATATACGGGAAATTAGGGCCCGATCGGTCCAAAGCCCGTGACCAGTTTTCGATTTCAAGGGCATCTTTGGCGGTCGCGGTCAAATGGCCGTTTATGGTATCGATGTCGGAATTTTTAATTCCTGAATTTCGAACGGCTTCTATGATACAGCGTTGCACCGCTTCGCTATTGGGAGCGGTCATCGAACCGTTTCCGCGTTGACCGCCACTGTTGACTGCGCCGCCCAAAACCTCGGCATAGATTTTCCCCCCTCTTTCTTGGGCACTTTCCAAGGATTCAAGAACCAGTGCCCCTGCCCCGCTCCCCGGAACGAATCCCGCTGCGGTGGCGCTCATAGGCCGGCTGGCGTTTTCGGGATTTTCATTGTAGTTTCTTGGAAGAATGCGCATGGCGTCAAAGCCCGCCCAAACATAGGGACCACTATCACTACAGCTACCGACAAGCATTCGCTTGGCTTTACCTGAGGCGATACGCTCGTACCCCATTAAAATACCTTCGGTTCCCGTGGTACAAGCGGAAGAATTCGTGGTCACCTGATTTCCACATCCTAATATACCGCCCAAATAAGCGCTGATACCGCTCGCCATGGTCTGGATTACTGTCGTACTGCCCAAACGCCTTACTTCTTTGTTATCGATCAAATGAATCGCTTCCCTAAATTTGGCTACACCAAGCGTGCCGGTCCCGAAGAGAATGCCGCTATCCCAATCCGGGGTTTCCGCGTCCGCTTTCGGTAGACCTGCATCGTTCCAAGCATCCGTTCCGGCCAATACACCGTAAATAATACCCGTCGCGTTCAAGCCACGAAGTTGTAAGGGCGTGAAGTATCGGTTGATTCGGTTATCGGTAAGCAGCGGTTCCCCAGCGATTTGGCAGCCAAATTCCAATTGTTTTAATTCCGAAATAAAACGAATACCGCTTTTTCCACTGGCCATGGCTTCGCCAAAGGCGTCCAATCCGATGCCGTTCGGTGCGCAGACGCCCAATCCAGTTATCACTACACGCTCAGCCATTTGCTCCGGATTTTATCATTCCCGCAATTTCGCCCTTACAGACCAATTTTCCTTGGGAGTTGTACATTTTCACCGCACATTTGAGTTTATGGAACCTGAAATATAGTTTTTTGGATGTGACTGTTACTTTCTCTTCTGGATAAACGGGTAATAAAAATTCCATAGTTGAACTGCTCATGCCGATTTGGATGTTTTCCGTAGTTGCGCTGCCGTCATTTTCCAATAGATAAATCCCCAAACAGACTAGGCCGATCTGCGCACAACATTCGGTGAGGATAACGCCTGGGGTAACTGGGTTATCCTTAAAATGGCCCTTATAGAAATCTAAGTTTTTTGAGAAAGTGTAGGTTCCTTTGGCCCCATTCTCATTAATTTCAAGTAGTTCTTCAACGAATAGAAAGGGAGTTTTATAAGGGAGTTTTTGTATGAGTTTGTTTTTAGTCATAAGAAAAATCAAGAAGATCTAAGGACTCCAATTACACTAATGTGCACTAAATTTTTTAAACACCGAGCGTCCAGCACCGAGTATCCAGCACCTCACCTCAGACTCTCGCCGCCATCGACTTTAATGACCGTACCCGTAATCCAACTTGCTTCGTCAGTAGTGAGCAGGTACACGGCATTAGCGACATCTTCGGGAGTGGTCAAGCGGTTATGGGGATTTCGCTGTAGGGCATCTTCCCTGATTTTTTCATGACCGGGAATCATCTGAAAGGCACGGGTCTCCGTCGCTCCCGCCTGAATACAATTTGCTTTGATACCGAGTGGCGCAAATTCTAGGGCGATATTTCGGGTCAAAGCCTCCAAGCTGGCCTTTGCAGCGGAAACCGCAGCATAGCCCGGCCAGGCTTTGTAACTGCCCTCGCTGGTAAAGGAAATGATGCGGGCATCGTCCCTGAACAATCCTCTATTCACCAAATCTTTGGTCCAGTCATAGAGACTTAATGCCATGGCAGTTAGGGTTACCTGAAAATCTTGATGGTCTAAGGTAGTATCTGTTTTAGAGAACATCGGTTTAAGGTTTCCCTTGGCAATGCTGTGTATCAGGACTTTGATTTGCTGCCCTTCCCCTAAAAGCGATTGGATTTCCGCTATTGTACTTACCCTTTTTTCGGAATTAGCTGCATCCACATTAAAGGTTTGAAGCTTTACTCCCGTTGAAGTAATTTCTTCAAATTGGGATGTAATCTCCTCTAAATCAGATTTTCTATCCCGATGCACAATGAGTATATCAAAACCATGCCGGGCCAGCTTTTTGGCCGTGGCCAACCCCAATCCGCTGCTACCGCCAAGAACTAAAGCCCATCCTTTTTTTACCTCCTTAGCCATAAAACCTTACTCATTATAGTTCTGAAATCTGAATTTTGAATTCGTTCTCACCATTCCAACAACACCCTTTGCGCCGAAAACCCCGGACCAAAACTTAATATCAGCCCCTGCTCGCCCTTTTTTATATCCTTTTCAAGAAAGCGTTCCAGCACATATAAAACAGTAGCACTACTCATATTACCATATTCCCGCAGAACCTCACGGGTGTCATCAATGTTTTTCCCCAATTTCCCGAACAGTTCCTCAACGGTCTGCACGATTTTACGACCACCGGGATGAAAGACCAAATGCTCGACCGCCTCTATCGAAGTGCCATACTTTTTCAGAAACGGATGTACGATATCCGGAAAATGCTCGGCAATAGTTTCAGGCACTCGAATATCTAAAATCATCTGTAGGCCGTGGTTGGTCAGGTCGAAACCCATCATATGGGTGGCATCCGGGAAATGGTACATCTCCCCTCCTACTATTTTGGGTCCGCCTGCCTCTTTTTCGGAGGATAACAAGACACAGGCCGCCCCGTCGCCAAAAATAGCGGCACTTACCATATTCGCCATGGAATAATCATCGAGCTGAAAAGTCGCAGTAGGACTCTCTACCGCCACCACAGCGGCACGTTTATTAGGGTTTGCCCTCAAAAAGTTCTCGGCATAGATTAGGCCGGATACACCCGCCGCACATCCCATTTCTGTCACCGGCAGGCGAATGACATCCTGTCGAAGTCCTAAATCATTGATCAAATAGGCATCCAGCGAGGGAATCATGATCCCGGTACAACTAACGGTTATGATGTAATCTAAGGAATCGGAAGACCATTCTGCCTTTTTCAAAGCCTTTTCCAACACCTTTTTCCCCAATATCTTTACCTCGCGGACGTAAATATCGTTCTTTTGCTCAAAAGAGGTGGCCGTAAACACCGCTGCCGGATCCATGATGCTATATCGCTTATCGACCGCCGCGCCTTCGAAAATCTTGACGACCTTGCGACGAAAACGCTGTTCTTGTCCGGTAAGCCACAGTTCCACTAGTGGTACGATATCCTCGGTATTTCTACAAAACTCCGGAAGCTGCTTTGCCACCGTCGTTATTCGTACATCATTCATATATTCCGTTTGTTCGTTGGGTCCGCATGACCCATAGATACCGAAAAGCCCACTTCCATTGTATCTCATGTTTTACCGAGGTCAGGTCTTTGGCAAAACCTTCCAATTCTGTTTTGGTAAAGCCACTCCGTATGGATATCAATCCGTCGTGTTTCGCGATTTTTGTCCGTATAAAAATAGCACTAAAGCCCTTAAAAAGATGGTATGCAAGTGGACTTCTTTGCAAATCGTTGATTACGATACCGATAGAGGCCAATTTCGTGAACTGATTCAGAAAAATGGGGATATTTTCATCGTAGAAATGGTGCATAGTCAGGGTACAGAGCAAGATATCGCATTTTAAATCTTCGGGAGCCAACGCCAATATGTCCTGTTTCAGATAACGTATCTCCGGAAAATCTGAGGATGCGGCTCTGGCGATATCCAAACCTTTTTGACTAAGGTCGATACCAATGGCTTCCATAGTTACACCCAAACGGCGCCCTAATTTTACGATCTCGCGAAGCATGCTGCCGTTCCCACACCCCATATCCAAAATCGTATACGATATTTGGTCATGTTCCCGTATCAACCGTTCTACACCCTTCATTGTTATGCGATTACCTCCCAATAGGGTATTCGTACGGTCTATATCATATAAAACCTTTTTGAGCGTATTTCCATCTACACCGCAGTCGTCCATCAGTTCCGGATCTCTATTTCTTTTTGAAAAATTGGTCATTATCGTATCGGTTTACCGTGTGTGCCCTTGATTAATTTTTGCAATAGCCGGGGTTGGGTAATCATAGCGGATAGCGCGATAGCGGACATGCTAGGATTCAATAAAAGGGACTGTAAGCGTCTTCCCATCCATAGCCGTCGTTTAAAATGCCGGTTCCATTGCATTTGGTAGTCATTTTCGAGCTGCGCGCGCTGTTGGTTATTCTTCTTCAAAAAATCAGCTATCAATTCCGCTGCGATTTTAGCGCTATGTATCGCCATCGCCATACCATTTCCGCAAAGCGGATGTATCAGGCCCGCGGTATCGCCGCACATGAGTATATGGTTTTCGATCGCTTTTTTGGGATGGAAAGAGATTTGCGCAATACTCAAGGGCTCGTCAAAAAGAGGAGTTGCCTCTCTTAAAAACGTTTTTAGAAAAGGATTCCGCGCCACGACGTTGTCATTAAAACTATCGATATTCTTTTCTTTCTGAAAACTGGCATACGAGGCCAAATAGCAGAAATTAACTGCGCCTGTTTCAGTTTTTGACAACCCGCCATATCCCCCTTCAAAATTATGCAGGGCCACCCAATGTTTAGGAAAATCATCATAGACATAATGCGCCTTTACCGCTAGCCATGGAGATTTTTTTCTGGCGAAATCCCTATGTAAAGCTTTATCGAGTCCATTGCGTTTTCCGTAAGCACCGATAACCAAGGTTGAAGTAAATTTTTCGTTTAAATCCGTAACCACTTCAAAACCAGAGCTATTAAATTGAATGGAAATCACATTTTGAAATTGAAAATCAGCACCCGTAACCACCGCACGTTTATATAGCAAATGGTCAAAGGCATGTCGGCTAATGCCCATTCCGCCCATGGGAAGTTTGGTTTCTATACGTTTTCCCTGTATGGTACTCAATTTCAAATGGGTAATAGGTATCGCATCGTTCGCCTCCAGAAAAATTCCCAATTCACGTAAATACGGTACCACCTCGTTGGATACATATTCGCCGCAAACCTTGTGATGTGGATACTGCTGTTTTTCGAAGACCAAGACCCGATGTCCTTTTTGGGATAAATCGATTGCGGAAGTCAACCCAGCCAATCCCCCACCTACCACAATAACATCATAGTGCCGCATGTATTGAAAGGTATGTTATTAAAATGGAAATCCCGACCATTTTGATCGGGACTTCTGAATTCAACAATATTATCCTGCAGGGCATACTGAAGATTTAGCGGCAATTTTATCCTTTCACTTGCTGCTTCGCTTCTTTCTTAAGGGCCTCACTCGCTACAATGGCCAATTCGACCCGGCGGTTTTTTGCTTTGCCTTCCTTGGTCGTGTTATCTCCGACGGGTTGGTTCTCTCCGTACCACTTTGTGGTCAATCTACTCTTGTCAATACCTTGAGTAACCAAATATTCCGTTACCGACGTGGCGCGTTGTTTTGAAAGGTTCATATTATAATCATCCGGACCGGCACTATCGGTATGCCCTTCTACCAAAACATTGGTTTTTGGATATTCTTTTAAAATATCGGCCATACTATTCAAGGTGGTCGCAGAAGTACCTTTCACATCCGATTTACTGGTATCGAAATATACGCCTTGATCTTCGGTAAAGGTAACGTTGATACCTTCGCCGACCCGTGTCACCTCGGCTCCTGGAATCTCTTCTTCGATACGCTCCGCCTGGCGATCCATGCGATCTCCAATAAAGCCTCCTGCCACGCCGCCAATGGCAGCACCTAAAATGGCACCTAATACCGTGTTATTGCCGTCGCCTACGTTGTTACCGATGACACCACCGATGGCTGCACCACTACCGGCTCCTACCACGGCTCCTTTTTGTTTGTTGTTTGCGTTCTGAACGGTCTTACAACCGATGATCATGGAAAGCACCATGACGATATATACTGATTTTGTTATAATATGTTTCATTCCGATGAATTTTAGATTATTGATTATTTACCCCTACCTATTAAATTTATAAACTACCGATACGGGACTCCCGTCAACGGTGACATCCGATTTCAAGGTCATTTGAGAAGGACTAATAGATACTACATCCAAACGATATCCGATTCTTCCGTTGATATCATTCTTCTTTTCGTCAATATATTTGAACTGTAACTGTTGGCCACCCCCCTGACTTTCGATAATGGACCATCGAATATTGCGTTCACCGCCCGAGCACAGACTTCCGGGCTGAATCGTATATCTACCTGTGCTGTTGTTGTTCCTGAAAAACCATGTGCTACCTTCAAAACAGACTGCGGAGGCATCATCAAAAAGTTTGGCCTTAAAATCCCCCTCATTATTTTCATATCCGACATCATTGAGCGTCCAAGTACCGTCGACCGTTTTGCGGTCATCGCGGACTTGTTTGGTCGTTGAGCAGGAAAACAGGAGCAAACTGACTATAATGGGTAATACACTAGATTTTATCATACTTTAAAAATTAAGAGGTTATTTCAATGTCTTTTCCGAGCCGTACAAAAATCGCTTTAATTAATTAAGCGTATAGCATTGCAAATGTCGTTTTTTAAGGGATGCCCGATTGCTGTAAAGCGATAAGAAATTGGCTCGAATGCAAGGTAGTTATACGTTTATCCAGACTTAATACGCCAATAATTCCTTTAAAGCCACGACGAACCTTTCCTTGGGTAGATACCCGTTTTCCAGCCTTTTTGAGAACGGGATGGGCATTTCCAAACTGCCCACACGTTTTATGGGTCCATCCAGATACTCGAAACGGTTTTCCATGACCAAGGCGGATATATCGCTGGATATACCTCCGAAAAGACTGTCTTCCTGTAGGATAATCAGTTTCCCCGTTTTTTCGATGGATGTATATATGGATGTCATATCCAAAGGCATCAAGGTTCTTAGATCAATAAGATCCGCTTTGATTTCAGGATGGTTCCCTAGAATTTCCAATGCCCAATGGACGCCTGCGCCGTAGGACACGATAGTAATTTCATGGCCTTCTTTTAACAGCGCTGCCTTTCCAAAGGGAAGGGTATAATAGCCCGTTGGAACCTCCTGATAAACACTTCGGTACAACCCTTTGTGCTCGAAAAAAAGCACGGGATTGGGGTCGTTGATCGCCGTGGCCAAAAGTCCCTTCGCGTCAAAAGGAAACGCGGGATAGGCTACTTTCAGCCCAGGTGTCTTTGTAAACCAGGCCTCATTGGTCTGGGAATGAAACGGACCGGCCCCAACATCGCCCCCACAGGGCATGCGAATGACTACATCGGCCTTTTCGCCCCAACGGTAGTGTGATTTGGCCAGGTAGTTGACAATCGGATTGAAACCACTGCTCGCAAAATCGGCAAACTGCATCTCGACCACCGCCTTCATACCGTTAATGGAGAGTCCCATCGCAGCCGCAACAATACCGGATTCACAAATCGGGGTATTTCGGACGCGTGACGTACCGAAGGCATCCACAAAACCTTCAGTAACCTTAAAGACGCCGCCGTAACCCGCGATATCCTGTCCCATAATGACCAAGTTGTCATGTTGCTCCATGGATTGTCTCAGGCCCTGGGAAACAGCATCCACTAAACGTATCTTTTCTCCTGCATTATTCGACCTAGCCTCGGTATAGGCAAACGCTTTATATACATCACTTAATTCATCACTTTCGACAAAATCTACCTCATGTTCTCCAAAGGCAAATTGTAGGTGCTCGTTGATTTCCGATTCGATTTCCGCTTTTTGGAGGTCTATTTTGATGTTGTCCAAAAGTCCTTCCTCCTTTAAAAAGGATTCGTAGTTGGCGATGGGGTCCATTGTGCCCCATTCTTCCATAAGGGCGTCGGGCACGTATTTGGTACCGCTTGCCTCTTCATGGCCCCGCATCCGAAACGTTTTGAATTCCAACAATACGGGCCCGGGCTTTTTTCGCATACGTTGGCCGAGCTCGCCCACCTTGCTATAAACGTCCAAAATATTGTTCCCATCAATCGTATACGATTCCATTCCATACCCTATACCCCTGTCCGCCAGATTTTCACAATTGTATTGCTCACTTGTGGGAGTCGAGAGTCCATAACCATTATTTTCAATACAAAATAGGACGGGTAGTTGCCACACCGATGCGATATTCAAGGCTTCGTGAAAATCGCCTTCGCTAGTACCGCCTTCGCCCGTAAATACGGCCGTGATACGTTCCCTATTTTGTAGCACATCGGCAAGCGCAATACCATCCGCGACCCCCAATTGCGGACCTAAGTGTGAAATCATGCCCACAATTTTATACTCCTGCGTCCCGAAATGGAAACTACGGTCACGGCCTTTGGTAAATCCCCCCGCTTTACCCTGCCATTGGGAAAAAAGGCGATGAAGTGGGATTTCCCTAGTCGTAAAAACGCCAAGATTTCGGTGCATGGGCAAAATATATTCTTCCGCTGTCATTGCACTGGTCACTCCAACCGAAATAGCCTCCTGCCCGATACCGCTGAACCATTTCGAAATCTTGCCCTGCCGTAATAAAATCAGCATTTTTTCCTCGATCATACGGGGTTTGAGCATCCGCTTATAGAGGTTTAGCAGAGTATTGTTGTCGATATCTTTTCGTTGGTACTCCATTCGTTGGTACTCCATCAATTTGTCATTCAGGAGGAAAATCCCTCCCCATTAGACAAAGTCTTTAATTTTGATTTGCTGTTCGCTTTGCGCTAAACGCCTTAAGCAAAAAAAGGCGTAAAGCTCAAAGCGATTTGCGAATAGCGGTTATTTTTTTTCGTTGGATAAAAGTAAGAAAAAGCATATCAAGAATTAGATCATGGTTTCTAAATATGCGCTTAATCAAAAATACCCTTTATGAACTTTGTGCGATTCGCCTCCCTTTTTCTTAACTTTGGGCAAACTTCAAAAGCATAGCCATGAGTGCGATACCCAGCGTAGATTTACAGGATTTCGTTTCCGACGACCCCAGCAAAAAGCAAAAATTCATACGAGAGATCGGAGGAGCCTTTGAGGATATTGGTTTCGTCGCCTTAAGCGGACACTTCCTATCCAAAGAATTGGTGGAGAGACTTTATCTGGAAATCAAGGAATTTTTTGCTTTGGACCAAGACACGAAGGACAAATACGAAATTGAGGGTATCGGCGGACAACGCGGGTATACTTCCTTTGGAAAAGAACACGCTAAAGGCAGAAAAGAGGGCGATTTGAAAGAATTCTGGCACTTCGGACAGTATGTCGAGAACAATCCGCTATTGGAAACGGAATATCCCGATAATGTGATTGTCACAGAACTTCCAGAATTCAATACCGTAGGAAAAGAGACGTTCAAGATGTTGGAAAAGACGGCAAAGTACATCTTACGGGCGCTTGCCTTACACCTTGGTTTGGAAGAAAACTATTTTGACGCGTACATCAAGAATGGGAATTCTATTTTACGCCCCATCCACTATCCGCCCATTACCGAGGAGCCAAAAAACGCGGAACGGGCCGCCGCGCATGGCGATATCAATTTAATTACTTTGTTAATGGGGGCCCAAGGTCGCGGCTTGCAAGTGAAAAATCATAAGGACGAATGGGTCGATGCCATAGCCGGCCCCGATCAATTGATGATCAATGTGGGCGATATGCTTTCACGGCTGACGAACAACAAACTGAAATCGACCATCCACAAAGTTATCAATCCCCCTAAAGAAATGTGGGGCACTTCGCGGTATTCCATTCCCTTTTTCATGCATCCCATAAGCGAGATGCCGTTGGATTGCCTGGAGAATTGTGTGGATGATAAACATCCCAAGCAATTTGAGGATATTACCGCAGGGGCTTATCTGAACGAACGTCTGGTGGAATTGGGGCTAGTGAAAAAGTAAGGAGTACTTTGACAAAACGGTAATCATTAAATGCCATTGATGTTTTGTTTACCGATATCATGATGGTTGAAAATGTATTCTCCTAAAAACGCTTATACCTTAGTATGGATTTAAAAGACCAACTTAAAGACCTCTTCCCCGACCACAAAATTCCGGAAGAAATCACTAAACCCGACACTAAAGAAGATATCTGGCTACAAGACGACCCGATTCTTTGTAAATATGAAAAGCGAAAGGGAAAGCCGATCACCATCTTAGATGGCTATACGGGAGCCCAAAGTGATTTTAAAAAATTGGCCAAGGAACTCAAGACCGAACTCGGCGTGGGAGGGTCGTTTAAAAACGAAAAAATCATCATTCAAGGGGATTATAGGGACCGTATCATGGAAATTTTAAAAGAAAAAGGATTTTCCGTGAAGCGCGTTGGAGGCTAGATAATAGGGAGTGTCTTAAGTAAATTTTCACAAACAAAAGACAATTTTCATAGATTATTTTTGTTTGGCTTGATTTAATGTTACTTTTAATGTTCGAGAACCTAAAGAACAAGCCGCATGAGTTCCCTTTTGCACATTACTAACGGAGACCATTTTACGGAAAAATTACAATCCTTATCTCTTAAAGGGGATATTATCACGTGGCGCGAGATGCTTTGCGAGGGCAAAACACTTAACAGCGTAGGTAGCGAGTCTTTTTGGAAAACCCGCTTCGAATTTCTTAATAAAAACTACAAAGTCTCCAAATCCTGGTTTATCGAAAAAACTTTGAAGGAGTATCGTTCCCTTTGCAATCACAAACAGCAGGATGAAATCGTGCTTTGGTTCGATTATGATCTGTTTTGTCAGATCAATATGATCGCTGTACTCAGTTGGCTCAAGACCCATCGAAAATATGCGCACATTTCTTTGGTTTCTACGGGTAAGCTAGATGAATCGGATAAAATGTATAGCCTCCACGATCTTAGCGATGAGCAATTGTTGAGTCATTATGCACATAAGATAGAACTGACGCAAGATGATATCGAGTATGCAGATTATGTATGGCAACTCTATTGCAGCGATAACCCCATCCGTTTGGAAAATCTTTCGGATTACTCCGAATTCCAGTTTGATTATTTGTCCGGAGCGATTCAGGCCCATTTACATCGTTTTCCCAGTATCAAGAACGGTCTCAATGACATGGAAAACAACATTTTAAGGCTGGCGGCGGAGCAGAAACCTGCCAATCGAAAAGTATTTATGTCCGAAATACATAAGAAAGAGGCGATTCTAGGTTTTGGGGATATCCAATATGAAAGGGCACTTGTCAGGTTAAAACCATTGTTTTCCTCATTTAAACCCGTTCGTCTTACCAAAAAGGGTGCAGAAATTCTAGAAAATAAAACAAGTTATTATTCTTGTCTTCAAGACAATGACGTCTACTTGGGCGGCGCCCTTAAATACAATTTTCTCTTCAATACAGAATCCAGTAGGATCTTGAAATTATAGAATGACCTTGCCCCCATCCGAACTTATTCTCAATCCCGATGGTAGCATCTATCATTTGAATCTATTGCCGGAGGATATCGCGAATCATATCATTACCGTTGGCGATCCCGATCGGGTCGCTGAAGTCTCTTCGTTTTTCGATACCATAGAACTCAAAAAAGGCAAACGTGAATTCCATACACATACCGGCTTGCTCAACGGAAAGCGGCTGACCGTTATTTCTACCGGAATAGGAACGGACAATATCGATATCGTGCTCAATGAGCTTGATGCCCTTGTCAACATTGATTTCGAAAGCCGGAGGGTACATGCTAGGAAAAAATCTCTCGATATTATCCGAATTGGAACCTCAGGAGCCATCCAAGCCGATATTCCCGTTGACACTTTTCTAATGACCGAATACGCCATAGGTCTTGACGGGCTCCTGCATTTTTATGATAGTAGTTGGGTACAGAAACCTAAAATGGCCAAAGCATTTGTGAAACATTGCGGCTGGTCAGAACAAAAAGCGGCACCTTACGTTGTCGCCTATGACGATACCTTAGCGAAACTACTTTTATCAAATCGTATACGATTAGGCGTAACCGTAACCAGTACCGGGTTTTATGGACCACAGGGTCGAAGGTTGCGATTGGATATCGAAGGAGATAGTTTCATTGAAAAACTGGGCTCCTTTCAATACGACGGGAGGCAGATTACCAATCTTGAAATGGAAACTTCGGGTATATACGGACTTTCAAAACTTCTAGGGCATCGTGCCGTTTCCATGAACTGTATTTTGGCCAATCGGGCGACGGGGGAGTTTTCCAAACATCCGAAAAAGGCTACCCAGGCCTTGATTCGTCATTGTCTTGAAAAAATTTGTGGATGATAGCAATGAAAAGAAAATCACAAACAATTTAAACTAAAAGAATAAAATTCCATTCATGAAAAAAGTAAAGATAGCAGGTGTTCCAGAGCATTTTAACCTCCCTTGGCACATGGCCATCGAAGAAGGTGGCTTTGAAGATAGGGGCATTGACCTACAATGGACGGAAGTACCTGAGGGCACAGGCAAAATGTGTCAAATGCTGGAAAATGGGGAAACCGATTTGGCCATCATCCTGACCGAGGGGATTATAAAGAGTATCGTAAACGGAAATCCCGTTAAAATTGTGCAGGAATACATTGCTTCTCCCCTACTTTGGGGCCTTCATGTGGGCGCTAAAAGCAAATACCAAAGCCTATCCGACCTTAAAAATACGAAAATCGCTATCAGCCGCTTCGGCAGCGGAAGCCATCTTATGGCTTATGTGAATGCCCAAAAGGAGGGATGGGAACCCAATAGACTACAGTTTGAGGTCATCGACAACATAGAAGGTGCAGTGCAAGCCCTTACCGATGGCACTGCGGATTATTTTATGTGGGAACATTTTACCACTAAACCTTTTGTCGATAAAGGCAAATTCCGAAGATTGGGGGATTGCCCGACTCCATGGCCCTGTTTTGTGGTTGCGGCGACGGATGATTTCATCCAAAAAAGCCCCGGCACATTGAACCATATTCTGGAAACCATTAATACCTATACAGCAGAGTTCAAGCAGATTCCGAGTATCGATAGAACACTGGCCAATCGCTACGAACAACAATTGGAGGATATTCGGGAATGGCTATCGCTAACGGAGTGGAGTCAAGAGCAAGTGCCTACAGGCGCTATTGAAAACGTACAGCGCACATTGAGTGATCTAAAGTTGATCGACACCACTTTACCCTTGGATAAAATTTTAAAATAAACACTACCAAGCTATCGATTTCTCACCAATTTTCTGCAACATTTCGTTCGTTTGGCTAAAATGTTTGTTTCCGAACCAGTAGCCCCTATTCGCACTCAAGGGCGAGGGATGGCCCGAAGTCAATATATGATGTTTGCTAGGGTCTATTAGAGCCGCTTTCTTTTTGGCAAATCCACCCCAAAGCAAGAAAATGACCTCCTCTCTGTTATTGGATAATTTTCGGATTACGGCATCGGTGAAAGTTTCCCATCCCTTATTCTGATGACTACCCGCCTGCTGCGCGCGCACCGTCAAAGTGGCGTTTAACAGCAGTACACCTTGCTCCGCCCAACGCTCCAGATTCCCACTCTTTGGGTACGGCTTCCCTAAATCCGTTTCAATTTCCTTGAAAATGTTCATTAGCGAAGGCGGATGGGGTATGCCTTCTTTTACAGAAAAACAGAGTCCGTTTGCCTGATTGGGGCCGTGATACGGATCTTGTCCGATAATGACCACTTTTGTTTTATTGAAGGAACTATGTTCAAAAGCCGCAAAAATAGCTCCGCCTTTAGGGTAGCAGGTATGTTCGGCGTATTCCTTTTTGATGAATTCGGTCAAATGTGCAAAATACGGTAGCTCGAATTCCTGGTTGAGCTGTTGTTTCCAACTTTCTTCAATGTTTACGGGCATTTTTTCAATTTTGGATATTCGGTATAAGAACTCATTTAGAGGTGTTGTTTGGAACCGAGAATATCAGCTTTTGAGGTCAGATGAAGTCATTTTTTAACAGCATAGCAGGGCTACGGTTTTCAAAAATGAGTAAATATGGCCTCAAAATGTGATATTCGCAGGTAAAATAAAAAGTCTAAATGAGTTCTATAACAAAACTATAGCTTTATTCGGGTTGGTAAAAAAATAGATAGGATCTTATTCCTTGATTTTCTCATTCCGTCTGCAGCCTAGTTGCAAGCGATAGCTAAGATTACCTACCTTTACGATCGATTTTAAATCTATGGTTAAAATTCCGCAAAAAACGCTCCAAGACCTTGAATTTCCCAAGGTCTTACAACAAGTTTCCACCCGCTGCAATACAGAACTGGGCAAGGCGCAAGCTTTGGATATACAACCGATTTCCAATCCAGAAATGCTGCTTCAGGTATTGGGCCAGACCTCGGAATATCTATCTTCGTTTACTAACGAAAACCGGATTCCCAATCACGGTTTTGACCCCATAAACAGCGAATTAAAGCTACTGCGTATTGAGAATACTACTTTAGAGGTGCCGGGTTTCCGAAGAATCGGAAACATTTGTACCACGGTAGTAATTCATACAAAATTCTTTAAAAAATTCAAGGAATATTATCCATTACTTTTTGAAGCCTCGGAAACTATAGAGGCCAATACAGATATACCCAATGAGATCGATGCGGTTATTGATAAATTCGGCGAGGTAAAAGATAATGCTTCGGAAAAGCTGCTGGCGATCCGCCGCGAAATGAACCAAATAAAGGTAAAAATCGCGCAAAGTTTCGCATCCGCCCTGAACACGTATAACGGCTCGGATTATTTGGATGATATTCGGGAATCGGTGGTTGAGAACCGACGTGTGCTGGCCGTAAAGGCCATGTATCGAAAGAAAGTCAAGGGTACGACTATGGGTACCTCAAAAACGGGAAGCATCGTCTATATAGAACCTGAGGCCACCTTGAGATACAGTCGGGAACTGAACAACCTGGAATTTGACGAGAAGGAAGAAGTACGGCGTATTCTCAACACCCTGACCCATCGCATACGTCCGTTCGCCCCCCTACTCTCCGAGTATCAAGATTTTCTGGCGCATATCGACATTACCGCAGCAAAGGCGAAGTACGCTTCGGATACCCATGCGTTGTTACCGGAAATCAATTCCGAAAAACGGCTTTTTCTTCGAGATGCGTATCATCCCCTACTTTATTTGAACAATAAACGAAAGGGCGAAAAAACCTATCCACAGACCATTGAGCTGGAGTCTGAAAATCGAATTATTGTAATTTCCGGACCTAATGCCGGCGGCAAAAGTATCACATTGAAGACGATCGGCCTGCTTCAAGTAATGCTTCAATCGGGACTGCTAATTCCCGTTCATGAAAGGAGTTCCGCATGTCTTTTTAATAGGATATTGACGGATATAGGTGACAACCAATCCATCGAAAACCACTTGAGCACTTACAGTTACCGGCTCAAGAACATGAACCGTTTTTTGAGGAAGTGCGATGCCGAAACCCTATTTTTAATCGACGAGTTCGGCACCGGCAGTGACCCCGAGCTCGGTGGTGCCCTTGCGGAAGCCTTCTTGGAGGTTTTCTACGAACGGGGAGCCTTTGGCATTATAACCACGCATTACGCCAACCTCAAAGCCCTGGCCGACGAACTGCCCCATACCACGAATGCCAACATGCTTTTCGATGGAGCGACCTTAGAGCCGACCTTTCAACTGGTCCTGGGCGAGGCCGGTAGTTCGTTCACTTTTGAAGTAGCGCAGAAAAACGGCATTCCCTTTAACCTGATCAACAAGGCCAAAAAGAAAATTGAGCGGGGCAAGGTGCGTTTCGATGCCACAATCGCTAAATTGCAAAAGGAACGTAGCAAAATGGCACAAACCGGTTCGCGCTTACAGGAAGAGGAATCCAAAGCCAGGGAAGCAGCCCAAAAACTCGAAAAACTCAATGCCAAAATCAAAACCAAACTTGAGAATTACCAAGAGCTGTATGATCATGACCAGCGGATGATTCTTTTGGGAAACAAGGTGGAAAAGGCTGCGGCAAAATATTTTCAGGGAAATAAAAAACGTCCCTTGATATCCGAACTTTTACAAATTGTCGAGACCGAAAATAGCAAACGAAAGAAAAAATCCGCTGTTGCAGCCAAGGCCGAACGGGCGAAACAGGCCGAAGTGGCCCAAGAGGCTCGGAACAAGGTCAAAGACATTCGGGAGAAAAAGAAAGTAGAACAGAAAATGGCGATTATTAAGGAAAAGAACAAGCCACTGCCTATTTTTAAAATCGGTGACCGGGTTCGTATGCAAGACGGTAAAGCCGTAGGAAGTATCGATTCCCTTGAAAAGAAAAAAGCCATCGTCAACTACGGACAGTTCACGACCCATGTGGGGCTGGAGCAGTTGGAGTTGGTAGAACGAAAAAAAGTTAAGCGTTAAGCATTATGGTTTCAAAATCAGAAAATAGTCCATCTATAGAATTGAATAAGAAGTTAGTTCTCTTCGACGGTGTTTGCAACCTTTGTAATGGTGCCATACAGTTTATGATCAAGCACGATAAAGAGGACACATTCCTCTACGCGGCCTTACAAAGTGATATCGGCAAAAAACTGATTGCAGAACGGAACATCGATACAGAAAAAGTCGATTCCATACTACTGATCGAACCGGGAGTGGCGTATTACGATAAATCGGACGCAGCACTACAAATCGGGAAGCAACTAAGAGGCTATCGAACGATTTCTAGTATATTATATTTGATTCCCAGCGGATTGCGAAATATCGTATACGATTTTATTGCCCGCAATCGCTATAACTGGTATGGAAAAAGAGAAGCGTGTATGATACCTACGGCGGAGTTGAAGGCAAAATTTTTGGATTAGCCTTTTAATTTTTGGACTAGCCTGTTAGGTTTTGGACTAGCGTGTAAACAAAAGTTATTTCACTTCCTCCAAATTATCGTCCCAGTTCTTGACTTTGGGTTTGATGACTGACCCCGTTGATTTCGCCACCATCATCGCTACCGTAGCGTCGCCAGTTACATTGACAACTGTTCTCAGCATATCTAAAGGTCGGTCGACCGCGAAAATCAATGCAAGGCCTATAGCCAGTTTATCCGGTGGGAATCCAATTGATTCCAAAACAATAACTAACATAACCATACCAGCGCCGGGCACTGCGGCGGATCCTATCGAGGCCAAAAGAGCCGTCAATACGATGGTCAGCTGGTCGGCAAAGGTCAAATCGAATTTAAGGGCCTCGGCAATAAAAACGGCGGCGACGGCTTGATAGAGACTGGTCCCGTCCATATTAATGGTGGCACCTACAGGGAGAACAAAGCTTGAAATTTGTTTATCAACACCGATATGCTCTTCCACTCTTTCCATGGTGACCGGCAAGGTAGCGGCACTAGAGCTTGTAGAAAAGGCCAAAAGCTGTGCGGGAGCCATTTTACTTAAAAAAGTCAGCGGATTATAACGGCTAAAAGTGCCCACGACCAAACTATAAAAGGCAATCATCAATACAAGCCCGAGGATGACTACCCCGGAATATTTTAAAAGGGCGAGTAAAAGGTCGGGGTCTCCGGATGAAACCACTACGTTGGCCAATAACGCGAACACGGCTACCGGCGCCGTAAGCATGATCAGATCGACCATTTTCAGGACAACCTCATTCAGGGCGTCAAAGAAATCCTTCAGGGGCTTGGACTTTTCCTCACCGATAAGCAACATTGAAATTCCTAAAAAGATAGTAAAGAAAATGACCTGAAGCATCAAACTGTTGTCGCCAAGGGCTGCAAAGGCGTTGTCTGGCACCATATCCTCCAAAAATTGTAGGGGTCCACTTTCTATTTGTTTTGAGGCTTCCTCCAATTTATCGGTCACGCCCCTATCTTGGGAATAGGTTTCGGTAAGTCTCGCAATGGTGTCTTCTGAAATTCCGCTGCCGGGTTTTATCGCGTTTACCAACAGCAAGCCGATTGTTATGGCAATTACCGTCGTACAGATATAAATAACGATAGTACGCAAGCCAATATTACGGAATTTGGAAATATCCTTTAAATCGGAAATACCCTTGACCAAAGATGCTAAAATGAGGGGAATCGCAATCAGTTTCAAAAGCTTGACAAAAATCGTTCCGAGCGGGTTGATCCAATCCTGTACAAAATCCCTGCCCCAATCCACATAGGTCATTCCGAATCCAAAAAGGATACCTCCGACCATTCCGATGAGAATCTGCCAGTGCAATTCAAGTTTGCGCATAAAAAGTTAGTTTAGGATTGAAAGATACTGTTTTTTAAAAAGAAACGGATAAGATCGGTTCATTCAAACTTTACGCTGCGGTTCAGTAACATATAATCCGCCAAAACCAATGCTGTCATCGCTTCAACAATCGGCACGGCCCGCGGCACTACGCAGGGATCATGCCGGCCTTTGCCTTTCGTGGTTACTTTTTTACCTTCTTTATCAATGGTTTCATAGGGTTGGATTACCGTCGCCACCGGCTTGAAGGCTACATTGAAGTAGATATCCATACCATTGCTGATACCGCCCTGTATACCACCACTATAGTTGGTTTTGGTACTTCCATCTTGATTGAACTGGTCGTTGTGTTCGCTGCCCTTCATCCGAACCCCTTCGAACCCGCTACCGTACTCAAAACCTTTGACGGCATTGATGGATAACATGGCCTTGCCCAGTTCTGCATGCAATTTATCAAAGACCGGTTCTCCCAGACCGATGGGTACATTCTGTGCCACACAAGTGACTATGCCTCCTACGGTATCCCCTTCTTTGCGCACTTCCTTAATATATTCCTCCATTTTCGCCGCTGTTTCAGGATGGGGACAGCGGACGGGATTGGATTCGGTCAAGGCGAAATCCAGTTGTTCATAGGGAATATCCATTTTCAATTTTCCGACTTGGGAAACAAAAGCATTAATTTTTATTTGGGAGAGAAACTGCTTGGCGATTGCTCCCGCTACTACCCTACTTGCCGTTTCGCGAGCAGAACTACGGCCACCCCCACGATAATCCCGAAACCCGTATTTTTGGTCGTACACATAATCGGCATGCGAGGGCCGGTACGAATCCTTAATATGGGAATAATCATGGGATTTTTGATTCGTGTTATGAATGGCGAAACCGATGGGCGTACCTGTTGTTTTTCCCTCGAAAATTCCGGAATAGAATTCCACTGTATCGGGCTCCTTCCGCTGAGTCACAATAGCGGATTGTCCCGGTTTTCGACGGTCCATTTCGTTCTGAATGGCCGCTAGGTCAATTTCAATGCCAGAGGGGCATCCATCTAAAACACCACCGATGGCCACCCCGTGCGATTCGCCGAACGTGGTCAGTTTAAAAAGGTTTCCAAAGGTATTTCCCGCCATGTTATTTGGGTTAAAAGTTAAAGTTTATGACTGCCCTATAGAACAAGAAAATGCTAGACTGCAGGCAAGCTAGATATTAATCACTGGCTCTTAATTGTTCAAAGTTGAATTCCAAGCCCCTTGAAACTAGAACCTTTCCACGGCAGGGGTAAACCTTACGCTCCATTATACACGAAGACACTTTAAACATCACCTACCGCAACCTGCTTAGTCAATTACATCTTTGCCGCAAAGCGCCTTGAAATACTCGAGCGCAATTTGCGTTCATAATCCTCTTCGAGCCATTCCTTATAGTTCTTGGTATTGTTCATAATGCAATAAGAGTACTGACGCACACGAAAAGCGATTTCTTCCTTGAGTTCTTTGGCAAGGATACGGGCGTCAAAAACATCCTCTGAATTTTCCACACAGATTTCAGCGTGTTGTTCGATACTGCGTTCCAGAACCAGTTTAGACCTCAGGCCCTGTGCAAAGACTTTCTTGTATTCCGCTTTGATGTCAAATTCGATGTTGTTCGATTTTTTGAATTTCTTACGAAGCTCGGCCGGCATCTCATAGACGAATTCACGCTCAATGTCTTCGTCGTTTTTGATATTATCCAAATAAAAATCCGGAAAATGGAAGATTTCCTGCCAATCGATAGGTGCGTGCCACATACCGAAGCGGGCTACGTTGTTACCGAGATCAACCACATTAAAGTCCTCCTTTTCGGGCAAAATTCGTGAACCACGACCAATCATCTGAAAATAAAGGGTCAATGACCGAGTCGCACGATTCAGCATGATAGTCTCAACCGTGGGTTCGTCAAAGCCGGTGGTTAAAATACTTACCGAGGTCAAAATGGCATCGGGCGTTTCCGAAAACCACTTTAAAATTTCCTTGCGTTCGGTAGCGTTGTTTTTATTGTCGAGATGGCGAATGTTATAGCCGGCCTTTTTAAACGTTTCGTAAACATATCTCGAAGTGTTGATACCATTATTGAAAATCAGGGTCTTTGTACCTTCCGCAATCTCTCTGTAGGCGGCCAGCAATTTACCCAGCATGCTGTGGTTTCCATAAAGCTCTTCGGAAGATTTTACGGTATAATCCCCACTGATACCCAACTTTAGACTTTGCAGCCCAACGTCATATCTATAGACATTGGCCTTGGCCAAGAAGTTCTTGTTGATCAAGGCTTCGATAGATTCCCCAACAATTAACTTTTGGTAATTGTCCTTCATCGGAAGCTTGATATTCGAGCTCAATGGGGTCGCCGTGACACCGAGAATAGTGGAGTCTTTAAAGAACTTGAACAGCTTACGGAAAGAGTTGTAGTGTGCCTCATCGATGATGACCAGTCCGATATCATTGATTTCTATTTTTTCTTCCTGTAGGCGATTGTTCAGCGTCTCGACCATCGCGACGAAACACATATAGTTGTCCTGGTCCGTAAACTCTTTCACCTCGCTGTTGATGATTTTGTTCTTGACCCCGAAGCCGTTGAGCATTTTCGAGGTTTGTTGGCTTAGTTCGATACGATGTGTCAGAACCACGACTTTTTTACCCGTCTTTGCGATGTAGCGTCTGGCAATTTCCGAGAAAACCACTGTCTTGCCACCACCGGTAGGCAACTGGTAGAGAAGATTGCCGTTCGAGGTCTCTTTCAGGTGGTCGAAAATGGTGTTCAGATCCTCTTCTTGATAATCGTATAGGGTCTTTTCGATGGTGTCTTTCTGTACTTTCAAGTAGGTCGTTAAATTTAGTACGTCAGCATAATTTTAAACGCTTTGGCACAAGTTCAATTTTGCAAAACTAAAGCAAATTTGCGTTCGGGCGAAATTTATTGGTTGGAATATGGAACGGGGAATTTAGGTTTAGGGGAATTTAGGATTTGTAGGGATGGGTGTTGTCGGTAAAAACGAGTCGATTTTCTTTGGATGGCTTTGTTTTGAAAAATATAGCATGTTCGCAAGTTTCGGGTTTTAGGGAAGCGGGATGAACATTACTTTTGTTGTAATAAAATTGGAGGTTATGAACGAGCATGATTACCATAATTACAGGCGGATAGCGGAAGCTATCGAATACATTCAACAAAATTTTACAGCACAACCGACCCTTGAAGAAATTGCCGAAAAAGTACATTTAAGTCCGTATCATTTTCAGCGGCTTTTTACGGATTGGGCAGGCGTCAGCCCTAAAAAATTCTTGCAATACATTAGCGTTCAGCATGCTAAACAAATCTTGAGCAACTCTCAATCCACATTATTTGAAACGGCGTACCAAACAGGACTTTCGGGTACAGGAAGATTGCATGACCTATTCGTAAAAATCGAGGGCATGACCCCTGGGGAATTCAAAAATAAAGGAGATACCCTAAGCATTAACTATAGCTTTTCACAAAGTCCGTTCGGCACTATTTTAGTTGCATCCACCTACAAAGGTATCTGTTATATGGGCTTTTACGATGATGCAAAGCTTGCCTTCCAAGAATTGGAAAAACGCTTTCCAAAAGCCGTTTACATTGAGCAAACGGACGGTTTTCAACAAAATGCCTTACAAATCTACACTGAAGATTGGAGCAATATCAATACGATAAAATTGCACCTAAAGGGAACGGAATTTCAGTTAAAAGTTTGGGAAGCCCTTTTAAAAGTTCCCACCGGGAACTTAGCAACGTACGGGAATATCGCGAAAGCCATTCAAAAACCAAAAGCCGCAAGGGCCGTCGGAACCGCTATCGGAAGTAATCCCATCGCCTTTCTGATTCCATGTCACAGGGTTATACAATCCACTGGAGTTTTTGGTGGCTATATGTGGGGATCGACCCGAAAAACGGCGATAATTGGTTGGGAAGCCGCAAAAGTTAGCGCTCCAAATGGTTAGCCATATTTTAGTATCCCTTGTCCCTAGAAATCTTGTTAATTAAAGGTTTACCGGCCTTCATGCGCCTATAATTTTCCAAAATTTGTGGCACTACGAATTTCGGGTCCGAAACACTTGCGTAGTGCGGTGTCATGTGTATTTTTTCGTGCTGCCAAAATGGATGCGTTGCCGGCAGGGGTTCTTGATGATAAACATCGAGTCCTGCACCGGAAAGATGTCCGCTATCCAGCATTGAAATCAGATCATCATCCACAAGATGACCTCCACGGGCTACGTTGATGACAAACGCATTTTTTGGTAATTGTTCAAAAAGGGATATGTTTAAAATACCGGTCGTTTTATTCGTCAAGGGCAAAAGACAGACCAGTATTTCGGAGGATGACAAAAATCCGGATAGTTCTTTATCTCCGGCAAAGGTTTTTACATTTTCGATGGATTTATGGGAGTTCGCCCAGCCCTGCACCTTAAACCCGAACCGAACCAAATCTTTGGCTAAAACCCGGCCCAGCTCTCCCAGGCCCATGATACCCACGGTAAAATCGGAGATGCGATAGTAATTTCTTGGCTTCCAGATGCCTTGCGTCTGCTGTAGTTTGTAGGTATCCAAATTTTTGAGATGGCTTAAAATGACCGCCAACACGTGTTCGGACATATCTTCGGCCAACTTCGTATCAACAATACGCGTAATGGGAATGCCTTCGGGCACATCGGGATCTTTGAAGATGAAGTCCACCCCTGCCCCGTTCGAAGCGATCAATTTTAAATTGGGATAGTTGGCCAAGCTTCCTTGGGGATGTTTCCAGACCAAGGCCATCTCTATGTTATCCTTTGGATGGTCTTCCAAATAGCCATACACCTGCAATTCGGGAGATTCCGCCATTAGGGCTTCTTTCCAAAAATCTATTTTACCATCCTGTCTTATAACTACTAATGCCATTTTTTCTGTTAAAGTCCGAAACTATTATTCATCGGTTAAAATTAGTTGAATCTCAATCAATACTATCCAACACCCTCGAAAAACCTTCCCCGAACAACCAATCCTGGTCCTGCGTTTCTTGATAAATGCTTAAAATCCTTTCTTTGAAATCGAACAAAAGTCCGTTAAGGGCAACATACTGTACCGCTTGTTCAAAGGAATTCAACATACTTTTAAAAAAGGCATCCGGCACATTTCTATCCTTGGCGAAGGCCTGGGCGATCTCAAGATTGAATACCATGACATCGGCAATAATATGGGGTTCGACGCCCAACTTGATAAAATATTTGATATACTTCTGAGCCACGGAACGCCGCGCTTTTGGCTTTCTACGTTTTACGGGAAAATATTCGTTCGATATTTTGGTTTTTGCCTCTTGTAACAGCTTATCCTCTTTGGGATTAAAGATAAAATCATAATACTCCTTTACCACGGGAAACCGACTGTAGAGATCGAGCAGCTGCTCTTCAACGGCATCCTTCTTTAATTCAGAGAGGTACTTCTTAAGTTCGCGCTTGCTCATGTATTGGTTTGGGGATTGCAATGTATCGAAATTTGGGGTGTTTTATCCAAAAGTCCTTAAACTTCTCATAAATATTGTATAACAATACCTACATCTTTTTGGAAAAGACAGAATTAAGCTGTATACTACTCTCTTGTAGAACTCCTAAATCCAAAATGTACATATGAGGCAACTAAAGATTATCAAGCAGGTAACAAACCGGGAATCAAAATCGTTGGACAAGTACTTGCAGGATATCAGTAAAATCGATCTGATTAATGCCTCCGAGGAGGTAGAATTGGCACAGCGAATTCGTGCAGGGGATCAGCTCGCCCTTGAAAAATTGACTACTGCAAACTTACGTTTTGTGGTTTCTGTGGCCAAACAGTACCAAAACCAAGGTCTGAAACTTCCCGATTTGATCAACGAGGGCAATTTGGGATTGGTAAAAGCAGCCAAGCGCTTCGACGAAACGCGCGGATTTAAGTTTATCTCGTATGCGGTCTGGTGGATCCGTCAGTCCATTCTTCAGGCACTTGCGGAACAATCCCGTGTCGTTAGGCTTCCGTTGAACAAAATCGGTTCGATCAATAAAATCAAAAAAACCTTTTCCTATTTGGAGCAGGCACACGAACGTCCGCCATCCGCAGAGGAAATTGCCAAGGAATTGGAAATGACCGTGAGCGAGGTGAAGCAGTCCATCAAAAACTCCGGACGCCACGTATCGATGGATGCGCCGCTGCGCGAAGGAGAAGATTCCAACCTTTACGACGTTTTGCGTTCGGGAGAATCACCAAGGCCTGATAAATTGTTGATGCAGCAGTCCCTTAACACGGAAATCAACCGTGCTCTGGAGACCTTATCCCCAAGGGAAGCCGATGTAGTAAAGCTTTATTATGGTATTGGCGACCAACAGTCAATGACCCTTGCGGAAATCGGACAAACTTTTGACCTGACACGCGAGAGGGTACGACAGATTCGTGAAAAGGCCATCAGGAAACTACGTCATAATTCAAGAAGTAAACTACTGAAGACCTATCTTGGATAACACGCCGAGTTAACAGCACGCTAATCACTTTTGATGGCCAACCGTTGCGAATATCGGCGGATTATGCTTCATATAATTGGAAATTTAAAAAGGGAGTCCATGAAAATGGTCTCCCTTTTTATATGAAATGCTATCCTAAAACGTTATATGTCTGGATAAGCGTTTCCTACTGAAATGCTACACGTCGAAGCTATCCAAAAGTTAAAAAATTATTTTAATAGTTGTCCCATAAACCCTTACCATTTTTAACCCCTTAACTCCCTTTTATTATGTCATTTTTAGCCAAACTTCTCCTAGACGGAAAACAATATAATATATTACATTGCCTGTACAATTTCGAACAGCCCATGGACGGCACTGGCAAACCATCCGCCAGACCTATCGGCGGCCGGATTAGGGTCACCATAGAAGCCGATGGCAGCTATGACCTGCTCCACTGGATGTCCTCTCCCGACCAGACCAAGAACGGTAGTATCGTCTTCTACAAACGTGACGCCATGTCGAGATTGCAAGAGGTCATCTTTGAAAAGGCGTATTGTGTAAACCTTGAAGTGGAATTTGACGCCATAGATGATTCGCCGCTACAGCAACGTATCGTAATTTCCGCCAAGAGCTTAAAGATTGGGGATATGACTTTTGATAATCATTGGGGGGCATAAAAAAGGAGGCCATCAAGGCCTCCTTTTAAACAACTGATTCACTGAAAACAAGTAAACACTAAAACACTAAAACACTAAGAATAATTTAATTTTCCGATTTCTTCCCTAGAAAGTATATCGTTCAGGGTTGCGATAAAGTGTAGATAATCTGCATTATCAGGATTTTGATTTGCCATAACAGTAGGTTTTAAAAATTGGGGATTTGGGTTTGGGACTCTGCACCGTTTCCAGTACTACATGTAATCCAACTCCACCAATTCGTTGAGACTTAAGATTTCGTTGAGGTCTTGTAAGAAGGCTAGGTACTCTTCTCCGTAAGTGTCGTAAAGCATAAATACGTAGGTTAAGTTGTTGGATTAATTTTCGATTTTGGGAGCGATTTGGGTCGCTGTATTTATTTGATGAAGTAAACTTATTCAATACTCCCAATGATTACAATTAATTGTGGTGTAACCTTAAAATTTTGTTGTAAACGTTGTTAATCCTGTAAGGTGTTGAATTGTCAGGAAATTTTAATGAAGAAATTTATAGTATCAGAACTTCACTTGATACGTAAGCCCTGCGGAAACGGACCAGGCAAAGCTTCCGGAATCGAAGACCAGTTCTTGGCGAGTGACCCCTAGGTTCACGTTGTAAGTATTGGGACTTACCTTGCCGGTAAACTGGTATTGGAAGCCCAGACGTTGTGATTCAATGAAAAGCAAGGTCTCAGCCAACAGTTCATCGCCTTCCCTGAATTGCTTTAGTTCGGGAGAATATCCCATGCCCACGTTTATCCCTAAATAGTTGTCGCCGTCCTTTAAATATTTCCGCACCAACAGGCCTCCGGACAAACTCACATCGCCATTGTCCTGTGGCGTGACGTAAGGCCGTAACGAAAAGTAATAGTTGCCTCGATAGAGCCCCAGGGACCCTGTAAATACGGTTGCCTTTGTCGTGGTAAAGTCCAAATAACGCACCCCAAATGAGGTTTCAAAGGCTTTTGGCAAATTCGCATATAGCTCTGCCCCAACCCGATGATCGGGGAAAATAGAAGCATGGGAATACCCATAATTCAGATAGGCATAAAAGGTTTTAGATAATTTGGGATAAAAATCCAGTTCAAATTGTAAGCCATGGGTTTCGAAACGGTTGGCGTAATTGATTCTGGGGATGATGCTTCCTGCGCTGGTCTTCCTACTATAACTGAGGCTAGAGTAGATCATGGGCTCGTACACGATATCGAAAATTTCGACGGAATTGGCAATCGACACGGTATTTTTTAGGATTTTGGATTCTTCGGGATCTTTTACTGCCGTAACCGTCGTATCGGAGGGGATTATTTCTTTTTCATCAAGGTTTGCCAGAGCTCGTTTTTTCAATGCCTCGACATCGGCATCGGCCTTTAGATACAACAAAGCTTTGTTGGCCAGACCTAGGGCGATATAGTAGTCTTCGGCGTAGATCTCATTTTTTATGGCCGCAACCCAAACTTCCTTGTTTTCGCGTTCCGATGAGGTTATGCGGTTGAATTGTGCCCGGGCATCATCATATTTCCCGTCCCAACTATAGGTGCTGGCCAATAAACTTCGGACATCTGAATAATTGGGATATTTGGTGAGAATTCGTTTCAAGGTATCGCGGGCCATTTCGCGTTGGCCATCAAATGCTAGACTGCGGGCCGTAAAATAAGAAGTATCTGGATTGCCGATATATTTAACTTCCTGTGCCCTACCCCAAAGGCACAGAAGGGCGAAGAACAGAAAAGCACGTATAGTTTTTATTTGCATTATTCTTCGAATGAATTGTCAGCGGTTTCGCTAGTTGGATTTTCTTCGATAGTTCCATTTGTTTTGTCCAAGACCACTCCCGCTTTTTTAGCTTCGTTTCTTGCCCGCTCAATTTTATCGGTAATAGCCTCAACACCAGAACTATTTTGCTCTACGGTTTCAATCAGTTCTAGGGCTTCTTTAATTCTCCCCGACCAAAAATAAACATCGAACAAGGCCGCATACGAATCAATATAATTTGGATTCATATGTATACAGTCTTTTAGTATCTCGATACTTCTGTTGTAGTCACCACTCCAAACATTTACGCGCCCTGATAATATTTTGGTGTCAATATGACTCGGCGCTTCCGAAAGTATATAACGGCATAACAGTAATGATTTGTCGTATTCTTTATCGAACGCAAGCTGGCGGGCAATAAAATAAATTTTATCAAAATTCTGTCCGTTATAGACACTATTGATCCATACGGTTTCACTGTCGGTAAACTTTTCCTTTTGAACCCTGAAAATGGCAAGGCTGTCTGGTATAATTTTATCATTGGTAGTTACATAGGCGTTCATCGATTTGAAGTTTTCCAACTTCGATTCCGCCTTTGAGCCGCCGAAAGAACTTCCTAGATCCATATTTTTATCGATGGCATATACCGACCCATCGGAATACATTTTTTCGGCACTGATAAATTCCTTCAATTCATTTTTATTACGCATCAAAGGAATATCCTTTGTAGATCGAAACTCGGCCTGTGTATCCAAGGCACCCCCCATCCACGCCACTTTTTTGGGCATTTTCAGTTCGTATGTGCTCTGTAGCATTGCCAACAAGGTCGGGGTGACATCAAAATGGGAGTTGACCGCACTCATTTTCTTGGTGGATTTCAAAAGCGGACTGTACATGATCAGTGGCACATGAAAACGGCTCAGATTGTTACGCTGGGGAATGGGAATCAGCCTGTGGTCGCCCGTCACTATAAAAATTGTATTGTCGTAGTCCGGCTGGTTTTTGTAGGCATCAAAAACGTATTTTAAGGCCTCATCGGTGTATAACAGGGTTGCAAAAACATTCTTGTTCTTTTCGATAACGTTCTTGATCTTTCCCCTATGGTTGCCTTTGGATAAAATCTTCTCTACCTTTCGCTCATAAAAATCCTGTTGCGGTGGGATGAAAGGTTCATGAGTACTAATGGTCATATATACCTCCATTCGAGGTTGCCCTGCTTCGCGGGAAAGACTCATACTTTTCTTGAAAAGCTCCCTATCGGGATAGCCCCATGACGAACCCGCTGCGTCTTCGGCCTGCATGGTGAATTGATTCCCGAATCCGGATTTATCCAAAACAAAATCCACATTCTCGCTGCGCAAGAAGCGGTCGACATTGTCAAAAGAGCTGTTGGTGCCCTGATAGAATGAAGTTCGGTATCCGTTATTCTTTAAAATACTGTATAGGGTCAGTTTATTGGGATATTTTTCCAGCTCCATAAATCCGCTTTTCCCGAAAGGCAAGGATCCTATCAATGAGGGAAGCACCCCGAACGTGCGGCCCGCGTTGCTCAAACAATTTTCCCAGTAGAGGGATTTTGTGCTGAGGGAATCCAAAAACGGGGTAAAACCTGCATATTCGGCGCCTTCGCCCATAAAATCCCTACCCAGTCCTTCGACCATGATAAAGACGATATTGGGTGTTTCCTCTTTGAGATCAAAAAATTCTCCAAGGGTATTCTCGATATTTTGGGATTTGATCAAGGGATATTCCACATCCGAATTGTAGGAAGTATCCTCTGTAGAAGTTTCATAAAGATTCAGCGCCAAATACTGCGTCTTGTTCTGGTTGATAGGTTTCCCTGAAACGAAGAGCGTCATAATGAACAGGCTGAACAGGATGATCGTAAAGGGATACATCCTACTGATGTGATGGTAGTATTTTGAGGTTGTTTTGTACAATCCAAAGAACAATCCTATACTGATAATTATCCCAAAAACCATAGCAACATACAGCCATACGCCCCCGGAATTGGCAATCGTAATTTTTATATCCTCAAAACTATAGCCCAAAAGGTCAGAGCCCAGGGGCACCAAGGCCGTACAATAATAACTGATAAGCAGGGCCTCGATAATCAATAGTATAACAAGCAAGACGAACACAAGATTAAAGCCATAGCGCGGCCTAAGATTTTCCCAAAAGTTAAAGGGAAAGAGTAAAATGACGCCCACAATCGAAGCAAATCCTATTTGGTGCACGATAGCGATGAAGAAACTGGAACCGAAGATAATATCCACTACCCCCTTAAAGTATAGGGTGGTATATTGAAAAATAGAAAGCACTAACAAGCACCCCAAGAATGAAATAATCAATCGGGTATACTGCTTAAGTGTGTATCTATCGTATTGGCTGGTATTCAAATCGATTATTGATTACTGATTATTCAGTATTGACTGGTTGTAAACCTCCATTAAGGGAATACTATTTACTGATATTCCTATCATTCCTATCCCTACCTTAAACTTATTATCTTGTATATCGGACTTCAAGTTGCCTTTGCAAACCCCTTCCGCACTTGCGAGCCCCAACCGGATTTTATGTTGAATAATTTTTTATAGTTGCCCCTAACCGCTGCCCAAACCACAATGGGGTGGAACAACAGCGGCTCTATTATGGCACAGAACATCAGTATTAGAATGTCCTTGGTTTTTTTGTATTCGTTATAACTGTAAACATCCCAAAGGATGGCGTAGAACGAGAACATGACAGAGAACAGATAGACAGTGGCCGTAATGGCGATAAAGAAATCCCAATTAAGGATGCCTAGATAATAAAATGCAACAACCGTAAAAAAACCGAAAAACTCCATTAAGGGCGCCAGCCATTCATAAAAAAACCAATAGGGATAACTCAGCAATCCGAGGCGGCCGTATCTGGAATTAAAGAACATGTCTTTATGCTTGAAAAGAGTCTCCAGATTTCCTCTCGCCCATCGGTCTCGCTGGTTTATAAAGATTTTAAGATCTTCTGGCACTTCGGTCCAACACAGGGAATCTGGAATATACTCAACAGTATACGGGGTCTTGTTATCGTGCATATACCGTCGCATCTTGAATACGATTTCCATGTCCTCCCCTACTGTTCCCGTATCGTAACCGTCAACGGCCAACGCGATTTCGCGATCAAAAAATCCAAAAGCACCTGAAATGATGAGCAGGCTGTCGATACTGCCCCAGGCCATTCTTCCTAAAATGAACGAACGGGTATATTCCAAAAGTTGAAACCGCGCCAACCAGTTTTTAGGCAGTCGTATCTCTTCTAACTGTCCGCCTTCGATCACACAGGAATTCGCTACTCTGATAACCCCGCCAACGGCGATGACCCGCTTTTCGGAACGTTGATAAAAGGCCTTCACCACATGAAGCAACGCATCGGGCAGCAAGAGGCAATCTACGTCGATACAGCCCACGTAACGATTGGTCGACAGGATCATACCCGTATTTAGGGCGTCTGATTTGCCTCCGTTTTCTTTGTCTATTACGGTCAGTTTCGAAAAGGCACGGTGTGGTGACTTATAAATACCCCGAATGGGTTTGTTGCGCCAGTTGGGATCAACTTCCTGTTCGACCTTGACAAGGTCGTACGCATCGATCATCTTTTGTAGAGTATCGTCTTTACTACCGTCGTTAACGACCATAACCTCGTAATTGACATAGCGCAGAGACATGAGCGAACGTATATTCTCCACGATGGTCATCCCTTCATTATAGGCCGGTGCAATTATCGTGATACTCGGCGCCAAGGGTGATGCCATGACTTTCGACAGGTCGCCAAAACTATTCTTTTTACGATAGTGGATTGAATTTTTGGTAGACAGATAGCCCATAATACTAAACAGCGTAAACAGGGTTATCGTAAACCCCATAAAAACAAGGTTTATATATTCTAAAATAATATGGTAGGCTTCGCTATCCATTTACGGAGTCAAAAAAACAATTTTGTAAATTTTATCAACGAAGTAAAAAACGAGCTTCCGTTGTCGTTGGAGGACACTTCTGTCGCAATTACCGGAAGGTTCAATATCTTCTGGTCATAGTTCTTGTCCAAACTCTCGCAAAGCTCAAAATCGATGTCAAAAATCTCCGGAGCTAAGGAGGGAGACACCTGCAATTCAGAAAGAAGATGGTCAAAACTTTCTTTTTCCGAATTTGTACCATATATTCCTTGTTCTGCGACAATATTGGATATCCCTTTTGTACAGAGGGATTCCGGTTTCTCATGGGAAAGCTTTGCAATTAAAAGTTTGAGAACGGTTTGTGCTTTGGTGCGTATTCTTTGATCGGGACTTTCGAGCAAACCGTCCAAGAATTCGATTTCCTTTTCGTCGCCAACGGGTACGATTTCATCTAAAAGGATAAGTTTGCATTCCGTATCTATACTGTTAAAAAGGTCGGCGAAAACGCTGAAGACAGGCAAATCGGCCGATTCGTTATCCGTAGTCAAACTGGGCTTCCGCTTTGCAACCGGTTCTCGGGAGAATTTCTCTATCATCCCGGTAATACGCTCTTTGATAAAACTTTTGCGCTCCTCTGCTCTAAGCTCTTCCAGTAAGGGAATTTCCCGAATATCACCGAGCTCCTCGAGGTCGTCCAAAAGTCCCATCATATAAGCCTCGTGCTCATCGTAATAAATAGGGTCGGGTATGAGTTGACGGGAAACTTCGACATCCGAAGGGTGAGGAACGATATCATATCGCAATTCTATTTCGCGTAATTCGTTGTCGGCCATTAACCAAGACAATACGTCTTCGACTTTGGGGCTTTTTACGTCAATGATGGGGACATCCTCTAAATCAAATGCTACTTTTTCGTCTGTTTCCGAAACCGAAGCGTCGCTTTTTTCATCGAAGAATACCTCAAAATCGGAAAGGGAATACCCCTCGATATTCTCTAAGGCTTCAGATGCTGTCCTATTCGATTCTTCCGATGATGGTGTAACCGTCAACATCTCTTTGTCGAAAACAACGGGTAAAAAGTCCAGTTCATTGATTTCGTTGATAAGTGCTTGCAACTCTTCGTCCATGGGATCGGAAGAGATTTCTGCATGGGGGACGTCTAAGGGTATCAAAACTTCTTTGGATAGTTCGTTGTCGTCTTCTTTCACATTTCCTTGGGATAGGGTCTCGGTTTCATCGGCTACCACAATGGGCAGAAAATGGATGTCCGAAATATCAAAATTGGATGCTTTAGCTGTATGGCAAACGTCTTCCGTATAGATGTCCTCTGTAGGGCTGTTTTCGAAGGATGCCGCTTTCACCTCTTCAACTTCTACCTGTATTTCTTTTAGGGACTTGTCTGATCTTTTTGGATTGGTCATCGGTGTTGATGTTACTAGTGGGTCGTTATTTGAAATTTGATTGTCTGTTGGATTGGGTGCGAACTCCACCGTTATCGGATGCTCCGCTGATATATTGCTTTCGGGGCCTTCCCTGGCCTCTTCGAGGTCGGTCGCATCCCCTTCGATGACTTTCCTTTCTACTTTCTCGTCTGCGATAACGGGAGACGGGTAGGCTGTGACATATTCGATATTTTCGGTCGGCATGATGCTTTCAGGGGCAATAGTGTTTATGGCGCCCACAGCTTTGCTCTTTACCGAGAAGTTGCCTTCCCGTTGCGATATAGTTTTTAAAAATTCTATATCAGAAGAATTGCCCAATTGCGCAATCGTCCCCAAAATACCCAATTTAGTATCGACCGTGCATTTTGGAAAGACGCCTTTTAGAATCGGTAAAGCTTCAACGATGTGAAATTCTTTTATACACTCGATAGCCTGTTGCCTTACCTGCCGATCTTTGTGCTTTACCAGTTCGATTAGGGAGGCGTTTGCATCGTTTTGGTTGTAATATTTGATAAGACGAAGGGCGAAAAGTACCACTTGGGTATTGGTTGAAGTCAACCAGGTCTTGAAGCGCGGTGGTTCGTAATCTTCTTTATTCCGAACTACGTCCAACAATTTTAACTGCTGCCACTCCGATATTTTGTATTTGGTGGTATCTAAAAAATAGCTGAGACCCTGGGGTCTCAGGGTTACGGTCGCAATCTCGGCCTGCTTTCGAATGGTGCCCCTTCGGTCATTTATGAACTTTACGATAAAAGGGTAAGCTTCCTCGACCTGCATCCGCGTGAGCTCGAGAATACCTTTTGAAATGACTTCCCACCGCCAGCTCTCCAATTTTTTAAAGGCGTCCTTTTCGAGACCGAGGTCTTGATACAATTTGAATAGCCGTTTTTGGGTATCGCCGGAAACATCTTTTCTCAGATCGAGTAATATTTGGGTCAAGATCTTTCTATTGAACTCTTCCCTGAGCAGATTGCGAATTTCAATCTTTAACCCGATATACTTTGATTTTTCGGCTTTGTCCGCGTCATCCTCATAAAACAAAAACTCGCTGACCATTGGCGACAATTCGGTTTTACACTGTGTGATCCGTGATGCATTGGATGATATTTTGTTTCGATAGAAAAAGACCGAGATGAAATACAAAAGCGCCAGAAAAACGAAAAAGGTCGAAAGTCCCCATAAGAGGTCAGTATTGATTGCCGGGGCGGTAATCAGCGTAAGTATACCATATGTAAGGTTCGGTATTTGCAAATCAGTTTTTGTTCAGTTCACGCGCCACGCGGACGAGGAGTTCGGAGGGACTCACCGGTTTAGAAATAAAATCGTTAGCACCCAGTTCAAAGGCGTTCAGTACGTTTTCTTCGTTGCCGGCCGATGATATAATGATGATAGGTACATGAAGATTCAACTCTTTGCGCACATAGGCGATGAGCTCCATACCCGAGAAATAGGGCATCATGATATCGCTTACAATGATGTCGGGCGTGTTTTGGGACAGATATTCCTTTACCTGTTTTCCGTCGGCGCTATGTTTTACTTCGTACCCACCTTTTTGTAGTCGGAACGTCAAGAGCGATGCCAGTAACTGATCATCTTCGGCCAATAAGAGTTTTTTCTTTTCCATGCCTTGACTTATCCATGATTGAGGTTGGCCAGAGCTGTATCGATGGAGTCTTTTACCGTTGGATATTCCTCCGCAAAGCAATCGCTTAGAAATTGAAGGTGCTTTGGGTCTTGGTCCTCGCTACATTCCTTCTGTATGAGAACAATTATGGCGTGAAGGCTATCGGTGCGCATCATGGCTAACCCGGCTTTTATTTTATGAGCCGCCAGGCCCAGTTCCTTGAAGTCTGAATTGAGTAGATGAATTCTAGCTGCCCCGATAAATTCCAGTGCGTTTTCATGGTAGAGCGATACCAGTTGTTGCAAAAGGTCCAATTCTCCCATACATTCTTCCAAAATGGGTTCAAGGTCTACGTTAGTGGATAACTCGTGGAGATTAATACCGGAAAGCTGATGTAGGTCTAGTAGGTTTTTTGTTTTCAAATTGGGGTTATTAGTATTAATAAGATTGGGTTGGTAAAAATCCCCTTAAATAGACCCGTAAGCAATTAAATGTTACCTAGGCTGGTATATCTGTTGTCAAATGGCTTTATTTGTAGGTATACTTTTTATTAAAACATTCGATATGAAACACTTTATATGCATTTTCGGTCTTTTGGCGATAATCTCCTGTACTGAAAAAGTAAAGAAAACCGAGGAAAGTCTAGAGGCGAAAGCTAGGCGCATACATGAACAAACCATTACGGTGGACACCCATAACGACATTAATATCAATAATTTTACGGATAGTATCAATTACACCCAAAGGCTAAAAACCCAGATTAACCTGCCCAAAATGCAGGAAGGGGGACTCGATGTAAGCTGGCTGATCGTCTATACCGGCCAAGACACCCTTACCGCAGAAGGTTACTCCAAAGCGGAGGAAAATGCCCTGGCCAAGTTCAAGGCTATACATCGGCTCTGCGAAGAAATCGCTCCGGATAAAATCGAGCTGGCATTCACTTCGGATGATGTTCGCCGTATTGATTCCATCGGCAAAAAAGTGGCCATGATCGGCGTTGAGAATGCGTATCCGATGGGCGAGGACTTGTCGAATTTTAAAAGGTACTATGATCTGGGGGCGCGCTACATCTCCCTAGCGCACAATGGCCACAGTCAGTTTAGCGATTCCAACACCGGAGAAAAAGACAGCGTGTGGTTAAACGACGGTTTAAGTGACCTTGGTAAAACTGCTGTAAAAGAGATGAATAGATTGGGGATTATGATCGATGTTTCCCACCCATCAAAGAAATCCATGCTACAGACAATCGAACTCTCCGAAGCCCCCATAATCGCATCACATTCCTCTGCACGCGCCCTCTGCGACCACAGTCGAAACTTGGACGATGAACAGCTGAAATTAATCAAGGAAAATGGCGGGGTCGTTCAGACCGTTGCCTTTGGAGCATATCTAAATACCAAAAAAGACTCCATTCGATCGGAATACATGCAAGTTATTTACAAAGAAGTGGCGGATTCATTGAATGCGGTCTGGCACAACCCATCGGATTTCGGCAGCCTGACCGACGAACAAAAAGAGGACTTTATTGAAAATTATCCGGTCATTCTTAAAATTTCAAATACAGTAGCGGCCAAAAGAAAAGATGCCCCGCCTGCGGTAAACGTTTCTGATTTTGTAGACCATATCGACTATATGGTCGATGTAATGGGCATCGATCATGTCGGTATCAGTTCCGATTTTGACGGCGGGGGAGGTATCGAAGGCTGGTCAGATGCCTCCGAAACCTTCAATGTCACCCTAGAACTGGTGAAACGCGGTTATACCGAGGAAGAGATTGCTAAAATTTGGGGCGGGAATTTGTTGCGGGTTTTGGATGAGGTACAGGATTTTGCTAGTAAGGAGTAGCGGTCAGCAATCAAAAATTCAAGGTATACATGTGCCTTATGGCACATTTAAGGTAAGGTTGTCTTTGGGACTTAAATTTAAACTTTTTTAATCCTCCCCTGCCAATCGGTCTTTCACAAATTCTATTTTTGTTTTGCCATGTGGCTTAGGCTTTCCATCTTCGCCTAGATTTACCATGATGATGTTGTCAACGGTCACGATGGTTTCACGCGTCATTTTATTGCGTACTTCACAGTTCAGTGTCAGTGAAGATTTTCCGAATTTCACAACTTCGATTCCGATTTCCACGATGTCGCCCTTGACCGCCGTGCTCATAAAATTGATTTCGGACATGTATTTGGTGACGATTCGCTTATTTTCCAATTGGATGATGCTATACAGCGCGGCCTCTTCGTCGATCCAGGCCAATACACGACCACCGAACAAGGTTTCATTGGCATTCAAATCGCCGGGCTTGACCCATTTTCTAGTGTGGAATCTCATAGCGGTTGCGGGTTACAGGTTAAATGATGCAGGTTTAATTCAAAGTTCAATACAAACTTTTTAAGTATTCAAGCCCGCCAGCTGGGGCAGATAGCGTTACAGGTAAAGGTAATTTGGACCTTGAAACCAGAGTTAGGCTGCATTAAACCTTACATTTTGAGCGAAGTTATTAAAGAAAACACTTCTAATGCAGTTTTGGTCCATCATCGCCCAAAGTTTTCGGAATATGAAGGTTTGTGCCTAACTTTTTATTCAATTTCGCAATAAAGTAGGCGGATAAAAGTGGGGATTTCAATTCCATATTCTGGTGTACGAAGAAGTTGATGTTCGTTAAGCCTTGTTCCTTCCAAACTAACAGACGTTCGACCCAATCATCCAAACGCGCGTAATCGCTTTCGTGATTGGCGCCTACGTATCTGATAAAAGCTTCGTTATTGGTCAAGCGCATGTGCATAATATCTCTTCGACCGGCCGTGTCGACCAAGATATTGGCGATGTTGTTTTCTTCCAAAAGATGATAGAGCTTTTGGGCGACGTTCTCATCGTTGAACCAATCCGTATGCCGGAATTCCATCGCCAAGGAGAATTCCTTCGGCCAATGTTCCACGAAGCGCACTACCCTATCCCAATTTTTGGGTCCAAAATTATCTTGCATCTGTAGAAAGAGCGTACCCAATTTATCTTTTAGGTTCGCCGCGCCGATAAGATATTCATCTATAATAGGATACACCTGATCATTTAAACGTCGCAAATGACTGATATTTCGTACGAGTTTCGGAAAGAACTTAAAATTATCGGGTGTAGCATCTCCCCATTTCGCAAATTGTTCTGGCGAGAACATTCTATAACGAGAACATTCTATAAAATGTGGCATTGAGTTCGACGCTGTTGAACTGGCTGGAATAGTATTCAAGTTCGTTTTTGGTGCCTCGTGGATAAAAGTTCTTCAAGTCTTGTCGGTTCCATTTGGCACAGCCGACATGAACTTTGAAGATTTGATCTCCGCTATGTTTAGAGAGAATGACTTCTGTATCCGGATGGTCTTTGGGGATACTGAAGTCTATGAGTTCTGGTTGCTCTACTTTTCCGAATTTCATACTGCTGTGTTCATAACGCGGTTAAAAACTATCGTACTGGAATAATTAGCGCCATATCTTATCCATTATCTTTATAAAAATCGCTACTATGAACGACCGGTGCAATCATTTACTTAGCATTCGCCCTGAAATTCCTTCTGCCAGGGTCACCCAAAATATGAGTGAAGACGAAAAGTTCCAGAACGGTACCCTGAGACCGATCATCAAATTTCAAAATCCTCTTATTGTTGCGATGTTCCAAAATTATATTACTAAATATAAGAACGCCTTTCACCAACTTTCGGCACAAAAACGCTTCGAGTATATTGAGAATGCCGTTCAAAAAGATATGAAATTCCGGAATTCATTGAAGGGAATCATCATTGGCCAGTTTTCGTTGGAAGAATACCAGTCATACATCAAAAATTCCTCTGCCCTGAACAAACGCATGATGAACATGGTCGTCGAGCGGCTCAAGGATCAGATTCAGATTTTTGAGGAAGGTTCCCTGGTGTAAATCTTTATGGAATTTGCGTGACATTAATACGGACATGGCCTGAAACCCATTCGGTGTTTTGCGCACAGTTTTCTTATCTGCTCGCAGACAGGGAAGATACAAAGCCAAACGAAGAAGTCGAATAACTACAGCGGTAGACTCGGAATAATCATAACAAGGACTCCCCATTCAGATTTGTGTTCAGCACATCGCCCATAAAATCAAAATAGGGTCGAATAGCCTTGTACGATTCGTCAATTTCATCAAGAAAAGTAGGTGAAAGCACTTCATTATCCGTGAATTTCCTATGGAAGATGAATTGCTTCAGCCGTATCAGATCAATGTTTTTATGGTTTTTATCGAAGCCCTTCGGCGCCGTCTTCACGGCATCACCCTCTAGTTCGCCCCAAATTTTTTTGAAGTATTTTTCGTTGATAATTTTTCGAAATTCCGTGGCATCCAATTCGAACTCCTTTCGTATCCGGAAAAGATCTTCCTTTTCAGGACCCCAAAATCCTGTGGCGATAAATGTTTCTCCAGGTTTGATGCGAATGTAATAGCCACCCCTGTTTTGGGCACCTAGACGGTGAAAGGAACAGGCAAAATGGGCTTTATACGGTGTTTTATCCTTCGAAAAACGCACATCCCGATAAATCCGGAACATCTTCATCTTTTCGATTTGATCATGGACTTTCAGATTATCCATAACCAACGTATAGAAATCCTTAACATCGCTTTCATGTCTTTTGAATTCCGTTTTATGCTCGGTAAACCAGTCCCTATCGTTGTTCTTTTTGAGCTTGTCCAAAAAATAAAGGGTTTCTTTCGTAATTGCGGGATGTAACATTCGTCTAAAATCCTGTGATTAATTGATATTTGCGCTAAAGTTAACCCATGAAGATGGAGCGCATTTAAATTTATGGTTAATTTTGACAACTCAACATGGAAATATGACCCAACAATCGATTATAGATAAAATAAACCGGCATAAGAAGCAGCCCAATCTTAGGTATGTGCTTAAGCAGCAGACCGAGGACTTTACCAATACCCTTTTTTATACCTTGTTTGACATTGACACCCCGGTAGAAAAGAATTTAGGGCTTTTGGAAACCCAATTCGATGCGCTAGTTGATCTTGCCTGTTGGGATGTAGACAAATCCTGTAAGAAAATTTGGGATTCTTACGTCGAAAAGCTTCCGGAAATTTTGCGGCGTTTAAACCTTGACGCGGAGGCTACGGTCAACTGTGACCCTGCATCCCTATCTATCGAGGAGGTGTATATGGCTTACCCCGGTTTTTATGCGATTGCCATCTATCGATTGGCGCACGAGCTTTATGCAGAGGGTTTCCCGTTAGTACCGCGGTTAATGACCGAATATGCGCATCGGCAAACTGGGGTAGATATCAATCCGGGTGCACAAATCGGTGATTCCTTTCATATCGATCATGGTACGGGCGTCGTTATCGGTGAAACGGCCATTATCAAAAATCATGTGAAAATTTATCAAGGCGTCACTTTGGGTGGACTTTACGTAGCTAAACACTTGCAGAAGACAAAGCGCCACCCGACCATTGAGGATAAAGTAACCATCTATGCCAACGCTACCATTTTAGGCGGGGATACCATTATCGGAAAAAATTCCGTTATCGGCGGAAACGCTTGGTTGACCGCTTCGGTACCTAAAAATTCCACGGTTTTTCACACTCCCGAAATCAAAATTAAAACCCTTCCGAATGTCTAAATCGATCCTCGACCTCATCGGTAATACACCCTTGGTCGAATCCCGTATTTTGAACACCAATCCCAATGTTACTTTATTGTTTAAGTTAGAAGGCCATAACCCTGGCGGTAGCGTAAAGGACCGTGCCGCACTGAACATGATTCAAAGTGGATTGGAGCGTGGTGATTTCGACAAAAATTCTAAACTTATAGAAGCGACAAGCGGCAATACGGGTATCGCCTTGGCCATGATCGCCGGCAGTTACGGATTGAACATTGAACTCGTAATGCCCGAAAACAGCACCAAGGAAAGGGTGCAGACCATGCGGGCTTATGGTGCGAAAGTTACCTTGACATCCGCTGATGTGGGTATCGAAGGGGCCAGGGACTATGCGGAAGACAAGGTCAAAAACGAGGGTCGCATTATGATCAACCAATTCGCGAACGACGATAATTGGAAAGCCCATTACAAATCGACCGGCCCCGAAATCTGGCGGGATACCGAAGGCAAGGTGACGCATTTTGTATCCTCCATGGGTACCACTGGCACTATCATGGGCACATCGACCTACCTCAAGGAGAAAAATAGGGATGTTCAGATTGTAGGGGTGCAACCTACCGATGGTTCCAGCATCCCCGGCATCCGAAAATGGCCTGCAGCATATTTACCGAAGATATTCGATGCCAGTAAAGTCGATCAAATATTGGAAGTCACTCAAGAAGAGGCCATCACTATGGCAAAACGCTTGGCCAAACAGGAAAGTATTTTTTCGGGTATGAGTAGTGGTGGTGCAACAGCGGCAGCCTTACGATTGGCAGATACGCTTGAAAGTGGCATTATTGTTTCCATCATTTGCGACCGGGGGGATCGGTATCTTTCTTCGGATCTTTTTGTGTAAAGAATTAGCCCGCCGTTGAATCGCAAAACAAGTTCCGCCGGCAGAAAAAGCGCTTATCATTGTTGGCAAAAATCTTAGGTGTGATTCAAAGGCTTATTCTTGCGGGTCGTTTTGCTCCAATTCTAATTGGATTACTTTTCCGTCATCACCGGTAATTACAATCATCTCGTTCAGATTTTCCTCCGACATATCCTTATTATCCTTGACATTCAAATACTTGCTTTTTTCCAAAGCCGTGAATATCTCGTCATCGTTTACGTTGATTAGAAAATCCTTTTTTGCATCCGAGGCATAGCTGAATTTTATGGTTTCGTCGTACTCTGGGTCCATATCGTTGTCTATACTTACCGTTTTAAAGATTTTCTTCGGCGTGTTAATTCTACGGGCATCGATTTTGTTTTCTACCACAGTATCAAACTGAACATCCTGTCGGATTACGGTATGGATCTTTACCGATTTCTTGACCAATTGGCCTTCTTCGTAAACTTCGTATTTTTTTTCCGTGGTCTCCTGGGAAAGTTCCCGATTCGGATTTTGGGCATATAAGCACCCCATTGAAAAAAGTACAACAGCGAACATCGATACATCTATAGATTTCATATAACTTCTTTTATTGGTTTCGATAACAAAGTAACAGAAAATTAAAATGCCATGTGAATAATTGGGTAAATTATGGGCCGGGCAAAGACATGACTTTACATGTCTATATCCAGTGCTTTCTTCTGAAATAAATCATCATGCCAATAATTAGGGCAATCATCACGCCCCACACCACGTAATAGCCATTTTCATAATGCAGTTCGGGCATATGATCAAAATTCATCCCATAAATGCCGGCAATAAACGTCAAGGGTATGAAAATGGACGCCATAATCGTTAACACCTTCATCACCTCGTTCATTTTATTGCTCATGTTGCTCATATACATTTCCATAAGACTCATCGACATTTCGCGATAGATCTGTATACTCTCGTTGACTTCGATGGCATGGTCCAGTACATCCCTAAGAAAGACTTTAGTCTCTTTGGCGATTAATGGGTGGTCGGTGTCTATTAATCGGCTGACCAATTCTTTAACAGGATAAATCCAGCGCCTAACCCGCAGTACCTCCTTTTTCAGTTCCTGGATTTTTTGGGCCACTTCGGGACTGGGATCAGCATATATGGCTTCTTCTAAAACTTCTATCTTATCGTTTAGATATTCCAACACCGCAAAATAGTTATCCACTACCGCATCTAAGAGGGCAAAGAAGAGGTAGTCAGCCCCTCGGGAACGGATGCGGCCGTCCATTTTACTGACCCGGTCGCGGACACCCGTAAAAACGTCATCCTCCAATTCCTGAAAAACAAGTACGCAGTTTTCCAAAAGCACCAAGGCGACATGTTCCCCGATCAACTCACCATTTTCGTTAATGTATAGCATTTTAAAGACGGCAAAAATATGGGGCTCATATTCATCGATCTTAGGGCGTTGATGGGTGTTTACGATATCTTCCATTACTAGGGAGTTCAATCCGAATCGCTTCCCCACCTTTTCGATAAACGCTTCATCGCTAAGCCCAACAATATCTATCCAAGATATCATAGGCGGGCCTTTATGGGCTACAATCTCTTCAATGTTGGCCGGGGCGTGTACGTTTAACTCGTTCTCATTGTATTCTAGAATATTTACAACGCTTTCAAGATTTTCCCTGCGCCCCATATAGGTAATGGTACCGGGTGCCTTTCCCTTTTTTTTGGCGAACCGTGAAGGCATTTTCGGAATAATGCTAGTGATTTTCTTTCTTTTTCGCATGGGATTAGAGTTTCTAAGAGATAAATGGGTTTTTATGATGCTAAAGTTAAGAGAAATTTAGAACGGTGTTTGTGTTTTAATTTTGGATAAGCTGTCCCTTTAAATACTAAACTCCGACCGGTTCAAGACCAGCCCGGAACCGGGTGCAATATAAGTGAGCTGTATGTTAGGTTGTTCTTGAAGGGAAGCTTCTATATCGGATAGGGTGAGCTCAGCTTTACCCAACTGAATAAGGGCCCCCATCATCATACGCACTTGGTAGCGCATAAATCCGGCACCTTCGACATGCAGCGCGTAACTTTTCTTAGGAAAGAAATTAGCGCTTAGCAAGGTATTACGTTTTAGCATACAGGATGTTATGCTGCGCGTTGTTTGGGTCTTCCCGCGGTCTTTTACGGTATAGGCGGAGAAATTGTGGATACCTTCGAAAAGCCGGGCCGCTTCTTTCATTACAGAGATATCGAGATTACCATGAATATGGGCCAAAAAAGGAGCACAGAACGGATGGTTTTTTTCACCATAGGAAAACAGGTACACATATTCCTTCGTTTTTGCATCCTTGATAATATTCAATTTTTGGGATATTGGAGCGATGGACAAGACTCGGATATCCGGAGGAAGGTTCAAATTAAAAAGTTCGAGGAAGTTTGGCATATTCTCCAAGGCAGCGTCCAAAAAAAGTTCAAACGCCATATCCAATGCAGAAACTTTGGCATCCGTTCTGCCGGCAGCAAGAATTTTGAAGGGTTCGCCCGGTAAAATAAACTTCAAAGTTTTTGACAGCATACCTTCAACGGTACGTTGCCCAGGCTGTATTTGCCATCCACTGTAGCGAAACCCTAAATATTGAGTACGTATTAAGTATGAAAGGGTTGCTTGCCGCATATTTTCTAATTGGGTGTGAAGCTAGCATTTTTCCATGTTTAAAATGCCAAAGCCTAACAAAACAAAAGTAGCAAAAGAAGCCACACTAAATAGGATTATACGGCTCACCAAGTAATATTGACTTTAAATTGTCGGAGACCGCAAACCCTTTTCATTACCGATGATTTTAATTTTATAATGTTTAGCTGGAAGGAAAATTCGGTATTTTCTGATCGAATTTTAAGAACCTGACTACAAAATCTGCGGTTTATCGAGTTTTTTAAATAAAGGGTAACATAATACCGTTTTTAGCTTAACGGAATCCATTAAATCGATTTTGTCCCAATCCCAGAAAATTACTGTTATGAAATCCATTTTTAAAATCCTGTCATGGAAAAGCACTATTTATCTTTCCATCGCGGTACTGGTACTGCTTATTATTTTTGATTTTTACGGTCTGTACACGAATAATTTTTATTTATTAAAGCCCGATAATTATTTATTTCCGGTGACTACTTTGATTCATTTCACCTTTTTATACGTCTTAAAATTTAAGATAGAAGAAGATGAATTGACAGATCCCCTTATGCGAAATATAGAGTATATGCTCTATGGCGCATTTTTAATCTATGTCTTCAAAACCTCCGAGATCTTGTCCACACTTACTTCTTACAGTGAATTCGTAAATTATGTCGTGCCCGCTACTTTTCTGCCGTTGGGTATTTCAATTTTTGTCTTACACCTACTTCTTTTGGTATTAACGATATTGGCCATCCATTACCGTAAAGAAATGGTCGGCGAATACAAATTTGATGATATGAACCAGCATGTCGATACTTGGGAGTGAAACAAAAGTATACCGCATTAAAAACCCGGCCAAACAGCCGGGTTTTTGCTTAATGCTCTCTTTGTCAAATTGATAGGAACTTTTGGGAAAGTGGCCTCGATACTCACTTTGATAATTCGAGAAAATTGTTTCTAAGGTTTTTAATGAAGGGCTTTTAATACAGAAAAATTTCTAATAAAAAGTTCATTCTAAATCAAAGCCCGCTAATAAAACTCCCGTACAAATCCTTGAACTGATATCCCTCTGAAAAGCGGTTCTTGCTCAATTTTTTATGGGCCACTAATCCCCACAACAACAATTCCTTTAAGAAATATACATCTGCTTCCGGAAAATCGGGCTGATATTGCTTGATCAGTTGATTCAATTGTGGAATACGATCTAATGCCCGTTTGTATTCCTCGTCGGTAAAGTCATCCAAGAGCTCGAAACCTTCTCCTTGAAAAAACCAATGTACCAGTTCATCGTACGGGGTTTCTGCGTCTTTCTTTTTAAGTTTTTCTATTTTCGGAAAATATTCCGGGAAAAGAGACTTCACCGCATCATCGATTAGGATGGCGGCAACGGCATCGGCACCTTCCTGCTCTCCTTCATAGACCAATTCAATCTTCCCCGTGATGGCCGGAACTACACCCACAAAATCGCTCAATCGGACCATGGTTTTTTCGGCACCGTTCAGTAGTGCCCTTCTTTCGGCAGTACTCAACAGGTTTTCAAAAGCGGAAATACTCGTACGGGCGCTAACGCCACTTTTCGCATCTACATATTCACTGTTACGGGCCTCGAAACTTATCTGTTCTAGAAGATCCTTAGCGATGTCCGGTACATAAACGGCATCGGTTTGGCGTTTGTCCAATTTCGATTCTTGTTCGGTGATTTTACGTGCGGTCACTATATCATCGGGATAATGCGTCAAAATTTGCGAGCCTATTCTATCTTTTAGTGGAGTTACGATGCTTCCTCGATTGGTATAATCCTCGGGGTTGGCGGTGAATACGAATTGGATATCCAAGGGCAATCGCAACTTGAAACCACGGATTTGAATATCACCTTCCTCTAAAATATTGAATAGGGAAACTTGGATTCGGGCCTGTAAATCGGGCAGCTCGTTGATAACAAAAATACAACGATTCGCACGGGGAATCATTCCGAAATGGATCACTCGGTCATCGGCATAGGACAATTTGAGGTTGGCCGCTTTTATGGGATCGACATCTCCGATCAAATCCGCCACGGTAACATCAGGGGTGGCCAGTTTTTCATAAAAGCGTTCTTCTCGGTGCAACCAAGAAATCGGGGTATCGTCCCCTTTTTCCTTAATCAACTCCCTGGAATATCTTGACATCGGTTTTAAGGGATCATCGTTGATTTCGGAACCTTCTACAAAGGGAATCCATTCGTCTAACAGATGGACCATTAGCCGTGCCAAGCGGGTTTTTGCCTGTCCACGAAGTCCGAGTAAATTGATATTGTGCCGTGATAAAATGGCACGCTCCAATTCTGGAATTACAGAATCTTCATAGCCCCATACACCTTGGAAGGTTTCATCGCCATTTTTGATTTTCTCCCGAAGGTTTTCGCGGAGTTCGTCTTTTATACTTTTGCTTTGATAGCCCGCAGCCTTTAATTCGCCGAGGGTTTTAATTTTTTTGTGGTTCAAATTCATAGTTTTAGCGTGAGATATAAGCAATTAAGAACAAGAGGCAGGACTAACACGATTAAAAAAGTTAGTCTTCAGTCTTTGTTCCTTGCTCTTGGATCTCTTTTTATACTTGGTATTTTATTTTAACTTTTTCCTGCGATTCGATTCATAGTCCTCAAAAATCATTTCGCCCAATCCCTTTAATCCCGTGAAAAATGCTTTGCCTTTGTTGGCTTCCGTGAAATGACGGATGAATTGCATCAAATAGGGATCTTGGGCAATCATAAAAGTGGTTATGGGAATATGCAACTTACGGGCCTGACGGGCCATGTTATAACATTTTTCAACAATATAATCGTCCAATCCGACGCTGTTTTTATAATACGTACCATCGGGAAGCCTTAAACAACTAGGCTTACCATCGGTAATCATAAAAATTTGTTTGTTGGTGTTTCGTTTTCGACGGAGCATATCCATGGCCAATTGTAATCCAGCTACCGTATTGGTATGATACGGGCCCACTTTCAGGTAGGGCAGGTCTTTAATGGGAATAGGCCAGGCGTCGTTACCAAAGACCAAAATATCCAACGTATCCTTCGGATAGCGGGTAGTGATCAGTTCGGCAAGAGCCATGGCCACTTTTTTGGCCGGCGTGATCCGGTCCTCGCCATAGAGAATCATACTATGGCTGATATCTATCATAAGCACGGTACTCATCTGTGCCTTATACTGTGTGTCTTCAACCACTAAATCTTCCTCACTGAGGTTAAAATTGCCGATTCCGTGATTTACTTGGGCATTTTTTAAGCTATCGGTCATGGATATATGTTCTAGCCCGTCACCATAGCGGTATTCACGTAAATCTCCGGTATGTTCATCGCCTTGTCCCGATTTTCCAGTTTTGTGATTGCCGGCACCGCTTCGTTTGAGTTTTCCGAAAATCTGGTCCAACGCCCGTTGGCGGATAATACGTTCCATCTTGGCGGTAATGGAAATACTTCCTTTTCCATTGCCATCACCTTCCTCGCCATCTTCACCCATTTGTCCACCGCCATCCTCAAACTCCTCACGGATATATCCTTTCGCTTTCAGTTCCTCTATAAAATCATCTATGGTATATTCGTCGTTGGTGAGTTCATACTCCTTGTCCAGCTCGCGCAGCCAATCGATGGCCTCGTCAAAATCGCCCGAAGTATGGGTGATGAGTTCCTGAAAAATATCGAAAAGTTTTTCGAAGGGAGTTTGATTCGGTGCTTCATACGTCGAAAACCGAAACCCTTGTCTTGTGTTCATTGCCATTATATAAAATTAGGACAATTCGCTGTGATGACCGCTATTTTTAGGAAATGTTAACGGTTCTAAGTAAATCTTTAAACAAAAATGGATCGACGCTGGGCCAATCCATTTTTTTGGGTATTTAATACATCAATCTACAATCGCCAGTGCATCAGTCTTTTTCCATGAACCTCTGGTAAAATCCGGAAATTCTTGTGGGGCGCCGTTCGCTGCGACCGAGGCTTCGCTCAAAGGCCCGACCGCACTCCAAAGACAACCTTCATATAGGTTCTGATCTAACGGTTCTCCTTTTCGTAAACATTCCACAATACGATAGAGCATCATGAAATCCATTCCGCCATGACCGCCCATTTTTGTAGCGAGTTCGCCGAGACGTTTGTATAGTGGATGCTCATATTTTTCAAAGATTTTCTGCAGACCGTCACCTTCGGCCCACTCATGATGGTTTTCCGTGACCCCTTCTATACCACCTTCCAGGGCCACCCGATTAGGGAATCCGGCCAAAGCGCCTTTGGTTCCTTGAATCAGGTTATGTCTGGTATACGGCCGCGGACTGGTCTCGTCCCATTGCACCATGATGGTTCGGCCCATTTCGGTTTTTATGATGGACGTATTGATATCCCCACCTTTAAAATCCAATTGATTCCATTTGTGATCCGCGGGAAAGTTCTTTTCCGCGTATAACTGACGACCCTTGGCCGGGGATGAAAAGGAATTCATAAACTTAAAATTATCTTCTCCCCTGGCGATATTCATATATTGGGCAACAGGCCCCAAGCCATGCGTAGGATACAGATTACCATTGCGATGTGCATAATGTGGGGTTCGCCATGATCCGGTGCCGCGATCGACATCTTCCATTTGCGACCTTAGTTCATGAATATAGGCCGCTTCACCATGCAGTAGTTCACCGATTACACCCTGTCGGCACATATTAAGATACAATAGCTCTTCACGACCGTAGTTGACATTTTCCATCATCATGCAGTGTTTCTTGGTCTTTTCCGAAACGTCGACCAACTGCCACATTTCTTCCACTGTAAGGGCCAAAGGTACTTCGACAAACGCATGGGTTCCCGCGTTCATGGCGCCAATGGCCATGGGCGCATGCAATTCCCAAGGCGTGGCAATGATTACGGCATCCGGTTTTTGCTCTTCGAGCATTTTTTTCCAATCGTTCTCCCCGTTCGTGTACAATTTTATTTTTTTATGCCTTTGTCCTTTACCCAGTTCTTTACAGGCTTCTTCGGACTTTTTTGCCAAATCTTCGTAGAGATCTGAAATAGCAACGATTTCGGTACCCTCGATGGAAGCAATCTGTTTCGCATGGCCAGATCCACGGGAACCGACACCGATAAAGGCAAAACGGACGGTATCTAACTTTGGGGCTACGAATCCACCCATATATTGCGCGCTGGAAACCCGATGTTGGGAAAACATGTTCGCTTTTGAAATACTTGGCGTAAAGGCTATTCCCGCCCCTACTAATGAAGTTTTTTTAAGGAAATTTCTTCTGTTTGAATTCATGTGTTCGTTTTTTTTTAGAATGACGAGTTTATTGCACCTAGTTTCAGGGGAAGCCAAATTCCAGGATTGCCTATGCACCATTTCGGCTTTAACTTAAAACTAGATATAATCTACAAGATAAAAAAGTTTTGTCGATTTTCTTCAAAATGGTTAGAAACCGTACTGGGAAACTGTCAAATAACCAGTATTATCCTAAATTCCAGTACTCTTTTAATTTAATAGGCTCGGCTCGGCAACCCGCTTTTAAATCGACATTAGATAGGATGTATATTTAGCGACCCTATTTCAAGGTTCAAATACGATACAATATCTTTGTACGCCATGATCGATAAACGCTTTATCGGATTTCTCAATACTCCGCCATTATGGACAAAGGAGCAGTTTGGCTTACCTCAATTCAAGTTTCCGGAAATCGATTTGACCAATTTTCAGTCTCACCCCATTCCGCAACGTCTACGTCTGGGCCATCAAATGGAGCATGTCTTTCGGCAGTTGGTTGAAGGCTCACCGCAGTATGAGATCCTCTTACATAACCTACCTATCAAGCAGCGTAACCGTACTATCGGGGAAATCGATTTTATAGTGCGAGATGTGGAAACCGAACACGTATTACATGTCGAACTGACCTACAAGTTTTACCTCATCGATACGGCTATTTCAGCACCCGTTCATCAGTTAATAGGTCCCAACCGTCGGGATATGTTTTTTACGAAAATGGAAAAGATAAAACAGCGGCAGTTTCCTCTTTTACACACGGATGAGGGAAGCGATGCACTTCAAGCAAAGGGAATCGATCATGAAAAAATTATACATCAATGCTGCTTTAAGGGGCAATTGTTCATTCCTTACCGAGAATCCGAGATTCATATCCGGCCGTTGAACAACGCCTGTGTTCAGGGATATTGGTTACAATTCGATGCGTTGAATACAAAGGAATTCCGAGGATATTCCTATTACATTCCTTATAAATCTGAATGGGTCGTACCGCCGCATAACGATGTATATTGGAAAACCCATTTTGAAATTTTAATGGATATCAATTTGCGGATGATACAAGAAAATGCCCCAATGGTCTGGATGCGAAAATCGGAAACGGAATTTGAGAAGATTTTTGTGGTGTGGTGGTGAAAATAATTCTAGCGGCTATTCGTTAAAATCGCAAACGGCCCTACCTAGAAATTTTCGGTTTGGCACGTTCTTATGATCATAAAACGAGGCATTACCATCGCTAAATCGTAAAAGCCTTGCCTGATTGGCATCGTAAGCGGTGGCGCTTCAATATAATTCGAGCAACACAAATTACAAAATTATTTATGCCTCTTTTTTAACTCGGCTTCAATATCCTTCAAAGTGAAGCCTTTGGCCTGGAGCAAAATCAAGTAGTGAAAAAGTAAGTCCGCACTTTCGTACAAGAATAGTTCGTCGTTATCGTCTTTGGCCTCGATGACGGTTTCAACGGCCTCCTCCCCTACTTTTTGTGCGATTTTGTTGATGCCCTTTTCAAAGAGAGATGCTACATACGACTTGCTGCCGTCGGATGAAGTGCGGCGCTGTTCGATGACGTCTTCCAAGTAAGAGAGAAATCCGAAATTTGAAACGTTTTCCTTGTTCCAGCACGTATCGCTTCCAGTATGGCAGGTCGGGCCTTCGGGGTTTACGGAAACCAACAAGGTGTCATTATCACAGTCGTTTTTAATATTGACCAGGTTTAGAAAATTACCGCTCTCCTCCCCTTTGGTCCACAAACGCTGTTTCGAGCGGCTGAAAAAGGTCACTTTTTTGGTTTCTTGGGTTTTTATCAAAGCGGCCTCGTTCATATAGCCAAGCATCAAGACATTCTTTGTGATTGCATCTTGTATGATAGCGGGTATTAGGCCGTCTGGGTTTTTATTGAAGTTTACTTTCATAATAGTAATTCTTTTCTTGATCTGGCGGCAATCGAGAGATTTAACCGTTGCTAGGCACCACTCTGCACTCAGGGAGACGTTTTTTCGACTTCGCTCGGGTTAAATTATTATCGACTCTCTCCGTATGATATTTTTTATAGTCTTACGGGGATTCCGTTTTTCTTTAAATTTTCTTTTAAATCCTTTATCCCGATTTCTTTAAAGTGGAAGACGCTTGCCGCCAATGCTGCATCGGCTTTTCCAATGGTAAATGTATCCATGAAATGCTGCATGTTGCCTGCACCGCCCGATGCGATGATTGGAATGTTCAATTCCTTTGATAATCGGGCCAAAGCTTCATTGGCGAATCCGTCTTTGGTACCGTCGTGGTCCATAGAAGTGAACAGAATTTCCCCGGCACCGCGTTCCTCTACTTCCTTGGCCCATTCGAACAGCTTGCGCCCCGTCGGGACTTTTCCTCCTATAAGATGTACGATCCATTCCCCATCAATTCGCTTGGCGTCAATAGCAACAACGATACATTGCGAGCCGAATTTGGCGACCAGATCATTGATTAATTGCGGATTCTTGACCGCGGAAGAATTAATGGAAACCTTATCCGCACCTTTCTGTAAAAGCATATCTACATCTTCCACAGATGAAATTCCTCCGCCGACCGTAAAGGGAATGTTCACCTTTTCGGCAACATGGTACACCAATTCCGCCAGCGTTTTTCGTTTTTGTTCGGTTGCCGATATATCCAAGAACACGAGTTCATCGGCGCCTTCCTTACTGTAGATTTCTGCAAGTTCGACCGGGTCACCGGCATCGCGCAAATCGATGAAATTTACACCTTTGACCGTACGGCCGTCTTTGATGTCCAGACAGGGGATAATTCTTTTTGCTAGCATTTCAATCTTTATTCTTGATGGAAAGGTCTACATCTTTGTAAAATTCCAAATCTTTATTCTTCAATTGTTTTACCCAAAAGGCTATTTGGCCGGTGTGGTAGGAAAAGTGTTCGACCACATGGATAATGATGCCTATTCCTGAATATGAAAAACCTTGAACTTCCCGTTTATGAAGTAATTTTTCCAAAGAACAATGCGTGATAACCGACTTGGCATCAAGCACGGTATACGTCAATTTTTCGAGCAGCTCTTTTTTTTTAGCCCCGGAATTCACCGAAAACTCCAAGGCCCTTTCCCGAATATCAGGTCTCTCGCCCAAGGACGAGATGGCATATTGGCTTATATTGCCGCAAACGTGCAGTAGTATATTAGCTATACTGTTTGATGCCGTGTTCGGTTTCTGCCAAAGTTCCTCCTCGGAAATTCCGTTTAGACTTATCTCAACCATTCGCATACCTTCTTCCAAACGATAGATCGCGTTGTCTATAAATTCCGAAAGGATTGCTTTCTCGGGTCTCATACGGACTGTATATAGTTTTCAAGAACCTTTAAACTGATCCTATTTTCGTAAATCGCTTTTCCGATTATCGTTCCTTCACAACCAATTTCTGCTAACTTAGGAAGTTCATCAAAAGCGGATATTCCACCGCTAGCTATCAATTTTAATTTGGATGTGACTTTGAGTGCCGTCGATAGTTCATCGCTTCTCGACGAACCCTGTGCCAAAAGTGTTTCAGGTGCTCGAACGGACATTTCGATTATTTTTCGGTACAAATCGAACGATGGCCCTTCCAACATGCCATCCTTTGCAATATCTGTGCAAATTACGTATTGAATCCCTTTTTTTTGATATGATTTAATGAAAGGAATCAATTCCTCCGAAGATTCTTCTTGCCATCCTGAGACCGCTACTTTCTCGTCCATGGCATCGGCCCCGAGAATAATCCTTTCTGCCCCATACTTTTCGATCCATCCGACGAAAGTATCGGTATTCCTAACGGCTATGCTTCCACCAGTAATTTGCCTAGCACCGCATTCAAACGCGATACGCAGGTCATCATCGGTTTTTAGCCCCCCTCCAAAGTCGATTTTCAGAGTGGTCTTTAAAGCGATTTGCTCTAAAACCTTGTGATTTACGATGTGATTAGATTTCGCACCATCTAAATCGACCAGATGCAGGTATTCAATGCCATGTGCTTCAAACTCCTTGGCTACTTCCAGTGGATTTTCGTTGTAGATTTTTTTGGTGTCGTAATCTCCTTTAGAGAGCCGTACGCACTTTCCGTCTATGATATCTATGGCAGGAATTATCCTCATAGGTTTAAAAAATTTTGTAAAATCCGGGCCCCGGCCTCACTGCTTTTCTCGGGATGAAATTGGGTTCCATAAAAATTATCCTTTTGCAAAGCGGCACTGTAACTTAATTCGTATTCCGATTCGGCAATCGTTGCATCACATAAGGGCGCATAATAACTGTGAACCAAATAAATATGTTCGTTATTTCTAATTTCCTTAAAAATTCCGGATTTTAAATTTGATATTTGATTCCATCCAATTTGTGGAACTTTTACGGCATTCGAGAACTTTACAACATCGGTGTTGAAAATGCCAAGACCTTTCGTATTTCCCTCTTCCGAAGAATTGCACATCAGCTGCATACCCAGACAAATGCCCAGAACAGGTTGTTTTAAATCGGGAATTATTTTATCGATTCCACTTGCCCGCAACTTTTTCATAGCACTACTCGCCTCCCCCACTCCTGGGAAGATGACCTTGTCAGCATGCTGTATCTCTTTGATGTCATGGCTCAAGATGGCTTCATATCCCAACCGTTGAATCGCGAATTTGATGCTTTGAATATTTCCGGCACCATAGTTAATAATAACAATCTTCATTTTTTAGTATGATACTGATAACTAATTCTTTAAATAAACCAACCTAAAGTATCCCTTTAGTGCTGGGTAACACCATCTTATCCATATCGCGTTTCACCGCCATCTTGATCGATTTCGCAAACGCCTTGAAAATCGCCTCTATTTTATGATGCTCGTTGGTGCCTTCGGCCTTAATATTCAAATTGGCCTTAGCGCCATCCGTAAAGGATTTGAAGAAATGATGGAACATTTCTGTGGGCATATCACCTACTTTTTCCCTTTTAAACTCCACATCCCAAACGAGCCAGTTGCGTCCGCCAAAGTCGATGGCTACCTGTGCCAAACAATCGTCCATGGGGAGACAAAAGCCATAGCGTTCGATACCCAGTTTTTTCCCCAAGGCCGTATGGAAAACTTCTCCCAACGCAATAGCCGTGTCTTCGATGGTGTGATGTTCATCGACTTCCAAATCGCCGTCGACCTTGATCTCAATGTCCATTTGGCCGTGGCGGGCGAGTTGGTCAAGCATATGATCAAAAAACGCCAAACCGGTTTTAATATCACTTTTACCCGTGCCATCAAGATTGACCTTTATAGAAATGTCTGTTTCATTGGTTTTTCTATGAATTTCGGAAAGCCTATTTTCAAGCTTTAAAAACTCATAAATCTTCCCCCAATCATTACTTTCCAAAGCAATCACCGAACTAAGTTCTTCTTGTTTTACTGTAATTTCGCCAGTTCCCAAATCAGTGCCATCATTGATAAAAATACCTTTAGAATTCAAATTTTTAGCGAGTTCCATGTCCGTAAGTCGATCCCCGATGACGTAGGAATTTTTCAAATCGTACGCTTCCGTGAAATAGTCCATTAGTAAACCGGTGCCCGGTTTTCGGGTATCGGCATTTTCATGGGGAAAGGTCCGATCTAAAAAAACCTTGTTGAACACCACGCCTTCGTTTTCAAAGGATTTTAGGATAAAATTATGTACCGGCCAAAAGGTGTCTTCCGGGAAGGAATCGGTGCCCAATCCGTCCTGATTGGTAATCATAACCAACTCATATTCCAGTTCTTTGGCTATTTTTGACAAAAAAGTGAAAACTTTCGGGTAGAAAATCATCTTTTCAAAGCCATCGATCTGCTCATCGAGGGTTTCCTTGATAATCGTACCGTCACGATCTATAAAAAGTACTTTCTTTTTGACCATCCCTGAACCCGTAGTATTTGAACTATCCTTTTCTAACTTCTTCATTCCACCTAATTTATTTCCTTCAAGGCCATTACCAACTTAATATTTTCTTCCGGAGTGCCGATCGTAAATCGAAGTGTGTTTTCGCAGAGGGGTTGATTGCTCCGGTTTCGGGTTACGATTCCTTTGTTCAGTAACTGTTGGTATCGGACATCGGCATCATCGACCTTTACCAAAATAAAGTTAGCGTCGGAAGGATAAACCTTTTCGATAAAATCAATATGCTTCAACACTTTGATCACCATTTTTTTTTGGTGCAGTATTTCAGCTATTTCCAAGCGGATTCTGGAAACACTCTGCAGCCTTTTCAATGCGTGGTTCTGTGTCAGCTCATTGATATTGTAAGGGGGTTTGATTTTGTTCAGAACGGATATTATTGCTTTGGACGCCAAACAAATACCCAATCGTATACCCGCTAATCCGTAAGCTTTGGACAACGTTTGGGTGACGATAAGATTGGGATATTCCTTCAATTTTTTTGACCAGCTTTGTCCGTCCGAAAAATCGATATAGGCTTCGTCAATGACCACCAAACCGCTGAAATTTTCAAGCAATTGGATCATTTTTTTCTCCGAAAAGCTGTTGCCGGTAGGATTGTTCGGGGAACAGAGAAACAATAACTTGGAATTTTCGTCAGCCCGCTCTAAAATTTTGTCTACATCGGGTTGAAAATTTTCGGTAAGCAATATTTCGCGATTTTCGATATGGTTGATAGCGGCAAGTACCTTGTACATCCCATAAGTCGGGGGCAAAGTAATGATATTGTCCACTTTAGGCTCGCAGAATGTCCGAAAAATCAGATCCAAAACTTCATCGCTTCCGTTACCAAGCAGCATATTTTCAATAGGAACCGCTTTCCGGTCCATTAAAACGGACTTCAAACGCCGCTGCTGGGGATCGGGATAGCGATTCACCCCATTCTCGAACGGGTTCTCGTTAGCATCCAAAAACACCATTTGGGAACCATCGGCGACGTATTCGTCGCGGGCCGAAGAATAGGGTTTTAGGCCTTTAACGTTTTCCCGAATCAAGCTTTGGATATTAAAATCTTTTTTTATTGGCATTTCTTTGTCATACTATTCAGTTAGTAAACCGTTTGGGTTGTTTATGCCCCAGCCCATTACACCGGACTTTCTGCTCTAAAAAAGGGAGGTGTTACTTTTTCAAACTCTCCAATCGCAACGTCACCGCGTTTTTATGAGCTTGCAATCCTTCCGCTTCGGCCATGATTTCTATGGCATTTCCGATTTCTTTAATGCCCTCTTCGGTTATTTTTTGAAAGGTCATACTTTTCATAAAACTGTCCAAGTTTACACCACTGTATTGTTTAGCGTAACCGTTTGTGGGTAAGGTATGATTAGTTCCGCTAGCGTAATCGCCTGCGCTTTCTGGTGTGTAATTACCTATAAATACCGAACCGGCATTCATCGTATGGTCTATATAAAAATCCTCGTTTTCGACACAAACGATATAATGTTCCGGGCCGTATTCGTTGATCAAATCGATGGCCATTCTGTCATCGATAACAAAAATCAACTTGCTGTTATCTATGGCCTTTTGCGCAATCTCTTTCCTAGGCAATTTTGCGATTTGTTTTTCAACCTCTTTTTCTACCGCATTGATCATTTCTTTGGATGTTGATACCAAAATCACCTGACTATCCGTTCCGTGTTCTGCCTGGCTCAATAGATCGGAAGCTACAAAGACCGGATTGGCGGTATGGTCCGCTACGACCAAAAGTTCGCTCGGTCCGGCGGGCATGTCAATAGCTACACCGTATTTCGTTGCAATTTGCTTGGCTACCGTCACGTACTGATTGCCCGGTCCGAATATTTTATAGACCTTTGGGACGCTCTCCGTGCCAAAGGTCATGCCTGCAATAGCCTGTATACCACCAACCTTAAAAATTTGGGTTACTCCGCAGAGGTTCGCCGTGTACAAAATCGCCGGGTGTATTTTACCCTCCTTGTCTGGAGGTGAGCACATGACTGTTTCTTGGCAGCCCGCAATGGCCGCGGGAACGGCCAGCATTAAAATGGTCGAGAACAGAGGCGCGGTTCCTCCGGGAATATACAGTCCGACTTTTTGAATCGGTCGCTTTTCCTGCCAACAGCGGACCCCCTTTACCGTTTCCACCTCGATTTTATCCGTTATTTGGGCTTTATGGAAGGTCTCGATATTCATTTTCGCCAATTGGATGGCATCCTTCAATTCAGAGGAAACCTGAGTTTTGGCTTCTTCTATTTCCATTTCAGAAACCCTTAAGGTATCCAACGCAACCTTATCGAATTCCTCGGTGTACGTTTTTAATACGTGATCACCTTCCTTTTGAACTTCCTTGAAAATAGTATTTACCTGCTGCTCGATATCGGCAACGGTCTGCGTTGGGCGTTTTAATACGTCCTTCCAATCGGCTCTATTTGGGCTGTATATCTTATTCATCTATTTAATTGTTTCTGAAAGTGATACCCAACCACTTCATACCCTTGCACTTTCCAAAAATGCGTCCCGGATTCATTATCTGTATCGCAATTTAGTTCGGAAGCTACACAGCCAATCGAATTGGCGTAGTCAAAAATCCAGTTCATCAATAACTTACCAATTCCTTTGCCCTGATATTCAGGCAATAGAAAGACATTGTCTGGTTCAATATGCTTGCCTACATAGTATTTAACGAGTACCCACATTCCAGAAATGCCTATCAGTTTATCGTCATCAAGAACACCAACACATTGATAGCCTTGTAAAACCATGTCCTGTAAACGGTTTCTTAGTAAATTATGAGTGATTTTTGGGTTTAATTGTGCCAATAAGGGAACAATCAAATCCATTTTTTCCTTTTCTATAAAACGAATATTCAAATCCATATTTACGTGATGCGATTTTACGTATTGCCGAGATCTTAAAGTACCATTTTCTCAATGGGACACACCAAAATACCCTCGGCGCCGGCCTCTTTCAGTTCATGAATGACCTCCCAAAATTTGTCTTTGTTGATGACCGTATGCACGGAACTCCATCCCATTTCGGCCAAAGGTAAAACCGTGGGACTTCGCATTCCGGGAAGCAGCGATAAAATTCGATCCAGTTTGTCGTTCGGCGCATTGAGCAAAACGTATTTCGATTGCCGAGCCTGTAAAACGGAGCGAATACGGAATTGAATCTTCTTTAATATCTCTCTTCGAACTTCGGATATTTTCGGGGAAACCGCTAACACGGCCTCACTTTTCAGCATCACCTCGACTTCCTTTAAATTATTCTTAAACAACGTACTTCCGCTGGAGACGATATCACAAATGGCATCCGCTAATCCAATATTCGGGGCAATTTCCACGGAACCATTAATGATATGCAAATCGGCAGTGACTCCGTTTTTCTTCAAATAATTCCGAACGGTATTTGGGTAGGATGTTGCAATGCGTTTTCCTTCAAAATCCTGCACCGAAGCGTATTTTACGGATTTTGGTACGGCGAGGGATACTTTGCATTTCGAGAAGCCCAATTTTTCGGCAATCTCTATGTCCTCGCCCTTCTCGATCAAGACATTCTCCCCGATTATGGCAATATCTACCACACCGTCCCTTAAATACTGGGGGATATCACCGTTTCTAAGGTAAAAAACTTCCAACGGGAAATTTCGGGATGATGCCTTCAATTGATCTTTACCGTTGTCTATCGAGATACCGCAGTCTTTTAAGATTTGTAGGGAATCTTCGTTTAAACGTCCGGATTTTTGAATGGCTATTCGTATCATAAAATCTATTAATTAAAAAACCCGCTTGATTGCTCAACCGGGTCGTAAAAATATGTGAGTACACTACATACTATTTTACCTCGCTTGAGCGCAAGTATAAAAATGATGATATGTGTGCTTGTTTTTCATTATTCATGTAAAATTAAAACTTAATTCCGACCGACCAAATTTATTTTAATTATTTCCTAAAATCAGGGGAAGGCCCGATTCACCGCTTCCGACAATGACGACCTTGGCATTGGCCGATTGGGCGAGCCTTAGGGTGGCGTCGATACCTTTGTCCTGTAAAATCTTGTCGGTTAAGGAGGCACTAAGAATTTTGTTTGCATTGGCCTTTCCCTGTGCTTCAATGGTAACTTTTTCAGCTTCTTTCTTAGCGGTGACCAATCGAAATTCATATTCCAAAGATTCCTGCTCTTGTTTCAATTTACGCTCAATGGCCTCTTTTATGGTTGGCGGTAAGGTGACGTCGCGTACCAATACCTCGTTCAACTGAATGTACTGGCCGTCAACTATTTTTTTGGTCTCTTCAAAAATTTCCTCCTGAATGGCGTCCCGCTTACTGGAATACAATTGCTCCGGCGTATATCGTCCTACGACACTTCTTGCCGCCGACCGTATGGTAGGTAAAAGAACACGCTGAATATATTCCGTTCCCTTTTCTTGGTGTAGTTTACCCAATAATTCACGTTTTGGTTCGAACCATATGGAAGCGTCCAATTTAATTTCCAGTCCGTTTGAAGATAATACCTGCATTTTTTCGAACACCTCTTGTTGTCTCACCTCATAGATAAACACTTTGTTCCAAGGGGCTACGATATGAAAACCTTCTCCCATCGGTAGTTCATCGGTCACTACTCCCCCACCAAAAGTTTTATAAAGAACCCCGGCCTGACCGGATTCGATAGTTATGGCAGATTTTGAAATCAAGATGACCAGCACAATAAGGCCGAAAATAATAGGTAATGCAATTTTTGGTAATTTATCCATAGTTATTCTTTGTTTAAATGAGTCCGTTATACTTTCTTATAATCCACTCCGCAGCCAATACGGCTGCGATCAGTGCCAATAGCATTCGGAAATCGATCAAAGATACGGTATTTTGTTCGCCTTTCTGAACAGGCAAAAAACGATTGTCTTTTGATAGGTCTGATACTAGGGTCTCAATTTGTGACGGGAAATAAAGCTCGCCCCCCGTATTCTCAGCCAAACGTCCTAATTTCTGATAATCGGTCGTTAGCAGTTGTTTTTCCACGTCAAAATCAAGAATGGTGAAACTGCCTGATTTAGAGAGGTTTTCATTGCGTACAGTTACTGTAAAATCATAACTGCCCGGTGCTAGATTACTTAAATCCGATTCGTAGTAGCTTCCTTTTAAAAGCATGGGCATCTCAGTTACGGAATCCGTCCCCGTATTTTTAAGCTTTAGGTCTATCGTCGCGTTGGCCTCGAAAACATAGGTTTCGTCGAAATAGGTGGCCGTAATCTTGGCGGAGCTACTTCCTGCATAGACCGTACTATACTCCAATGTTAAGCGTTCCTTCGACGTATTGGTAGAAAGGTAGAGTACCAATTTACCCATAAATTCATCGAAATTCTTGAAGTTTTGTTCGTTGCGAAAACTCTGCATCCGCCATTTCCAGCTATTTTCCCCAAATAATACGGCTTCCCTTTGGGTACCATTTTTAATGACCGCAAGCAAAGGCTGGTTCAATTCCGTACCTTTGATACGCTGAGTCAAAAGAACCTCCCCCGAATTATCAAGCTGTATCTCTCCCAAGTTACTGTTCAACGGCGGAAAATCCTGAATCGAAAAATCACTGATATTAAAAAGTCCAAAACCAGAATTTAAGGTAGGGAAAACCTCCTCTGATTGATTATAACTGTTTTTTGAAAAGCCCTTTTGCGCCTTATTCAAGAAATTCCAGTCCGTTTCTGTGCCCGTAATGGTGAAAACATTAGCCTTTTTCTTTTGGATATAATCGTATACGGTTTTAAAGGAAGCATCGGGCTGATACAGTATAAACAGGTCGACATCGTCAAACTGCTTCACATCGCTATTCGGTTTGTTTATGGAGACTGAACGCTGCTCATTACTCTCGATTGCCTTTTTTAAAGCCCCTATATCAGGATGTGATAGGTTAGAAACAAGGGTAATATCTGTCTTTTCGTCTATAACCTCTACCGCAATCTGTCGGGAATTGTTGCTCGTGTTCCGTTCCTGATGCAAGGAATCGATGGAAACCACAATGTTCTTCACACCTACTGAATTGGCATCCAAAAGGGTATTGATTGTCTTTGAATTGTCCGTATCCGAAAATGAAATGTTCTCCCGAAATACCGGCTGCCCATCGACCGATACCTTTAGGGCGGATCGCACCTCGCTCTTTCCTTTGTAGGACAAATAAATTTCAATAGGATATTTATTTTTAAGGAAGGCATATCGGTTCGCGTTCACCTGCGCAATCACGACATCATCATAGCGCGTAGTATCGCCTATAGCAATAGGATAAATGGGAAACTTTTGCTTTTTGCCGTAAAACTCATAATCCTGTCCCAAGGTTTGGTTGCCATCGGTCAACAGCAGTAGGGCGGAATTCGAAGCGGAATTAATTTCTTGAATTGCTCGTAAAGCAGCTGTTATATTGGTATTTTTTTGCGTGAAAACGGAATCGGACTTTAGGGGAGAGCTGTTATCCATGACGTCTACACCCATTAATTTCGTTCCAAAACCGTAGCCTTGTAAATTAAAACGATCCTTAATCGCATTATTATCCGCGATATCATTTAAAATCTTTTGGATGGTATCCTTCGATGATGCCACGGAAGTAGAATTATCCACCAAAACCAACAAATTGGCCTTTTCGATGCGATATTCGTTTTTGGTAAACTTGGGATTGATCAGCAACAGAAAGACCCCGAACAAAGCCAAAAAGCGTAAAGAGGAAAGGATTAGGGTTAAGCTGCCCTTTCGTTTGGTTCTGTAGTAATACTGGAACAGTACAATACCTAAAGCAACAAGGGCTGCTAGGATGATTAGGAATACTGTTTGGATGTTCATTGTTTTTAGTAGTTAGTACTTAACAGTAAGTACAAAGTAGCGGACGGAGGTTGTATTTTTGTGAAATTCTAGCACCAAAAAATCGCAACTAAACTCCTAAACGAATAAACCCATAAACTTTTTTAGGTAAGCATCCCCCCATCGACGTTCAAAACCTGACCGGTCACGTATAGGGAAAGGTCTGAAGCAAAAAAGAGGCAGGCATTGGCAATATCTTCGGGAGATCCGCCGCGTTTTAAGGGAATAGCTTCTCGCCAGCCCTGTACTGTTTTTTCGTCAAGCTTATCCGTCATTTCTGTTTCTATAAATCCAGGAGCGATGGCATTGCAACGGATATTGCGAGAGCCCAGTTCCAAAGCCACAGATTTCGTAAAACCGATCATACCCGCCTTGGAGGCCGCATAATTGGTCTGGCCTGCATTGCCTTTGACACCCACAACACTGCTCATGTTAATTATGGAACCGCTCCGCTGTTTCAGAAAAGTACGCTGTACGGCCTTGGTCATATTAAAGACGGACTTAAGGTTGATTTCGATAACACTATCAAAGTCAGCCTCTGACATACGCATCAGAAGATTATCCTTAGTGATGCCAGCATTGTTGATAAGGACATCGATGCCGTCAAAATCCTCCAAAACCTTTGCAACCAGCGTACCTGCCTGTTCAAAGCTTGCAGCGTCGCTTTTATAGGCTTTAGCCTTCACACCTTTAGCTACCAGTTCCTTTTCCAATTCCAAAGCCGGTTTTTCACTTGAACTGTAGGTGAATGCCACATTGGCCCCATGATCTGCGAATATTTCGGCAATGCCTTTTCCGATACCTCGACTGGCACCGGTTATGATGACGTTTTTTCCTTCTAACAATTTCATCGTAACGTAGATTTTATGGGAATTGGGTTTTGGCAATTCGACTGTGCTCGGCACGACAGTTTTGGGATTTTATTTTCCCATGACCTCTTTCACTTTCAATCCGATTTCGGCGGGGGAATCCACCACATGGATGCCGTGTTCCCGCATGATTTTCTTCTTGGCCTGTGCGGTATCGTCGCTACCGCCGACAATGGCACCGGCGTGGCCCATAGTCCTGCCCGCAGGGGCAGTTTCTCCGGCTATAAATCCGATTATCGGTTTTTTGCTACCGCTCGCTTTATACCATTTTGCGGCATCGGCTTCCAATTGTCCCCCAATTTCACCGATCATGACAACGGCTTCCGTCTCGGGATCGTTGATCAAAAGCTCGACGGCATCCTTGGTGGTCGTTCCAATAATAGGATCTCCCCCGATACCAATGGCTGTGGTGATGCCCAATCCTTGTCGAACGACCTGATCGGCCGCTTCATAGGTTAAGGTTCCCGATTTAGAAACGATTCCTACAGTTCCCTTTTTAAATACAAAGCCCGGCATGATGCCTACTTTGGCCTCTCCGGGAGTAATGACACCGGGACAGTTGGGGCCAATCAAACGGCAATCCCTATGTTTTATGTAATCCGCCGCTTTTACCATATCGGCTATAGGAATTCCTTCAGTGATGGTAATAATTACTTTTATGCCGGCATTGGCAGCTTCCATAATGGCATCGGCGGCAAAGGCCGGTGGCACGAAGATGATGCTCGTATCGGCGCCTACCTTTTCAACGGCTTCGGCCACGGTGTTGAAGACAGGTCTTCCCAAATGCTCTTGTCCCCCTTTGCCCGGAGTCACGCCACCGACGACCTGGGTGCCATATTCGATCATTTGTTCGGCATGAAAAGTGCCCTCGCTTCCTGTAAAACCTTGTACGATTATTTTGGAATCTTTATTGACTAATACGCTCATTGTTTCAGGTTTGTAGTTTAGTGTTTATCGTTTGGAAAAAAATTCAGAGATTAAAAAGTTAAGGGGATTGAAAGCATTAATTAGACGTTCTAAAACCCTCAATGCCTATTATCCCGTTCCCTTTTTAAGAATCACAAAAATATGGGATTGAAAAGGATTTTTAAAGGTTTCGGGGCGTAATTATTGCCCCATATTCTTCAAAATAGCTGGTATTTTCTTAACGTTAGCCAATTGTTTCAATTTTTCACGGGATTCCTCAATGGGCGTCCCAAAATAACTTTTTCCTCCCGGAACGGATTTAGTTACGCCCGTTTGGCCCATTATGACGGCTTTTTTTCCGATGGTTATTCCACTTGTAGTACCTACCTGGCCCCAAAGAGTTACTTCGTCCTCAATAATGACGCAGCCCGCAATGCCAGTTTGGGAAGCGATAAGACATTTCTCACCAATCACCGTATCGTGGCCGACATGTACTTGATTATCGAGTTTCGTACCTTTTTTTATCCTAGTATCTCCCGTAACGCCCTTGTCTATCGTACACAGCGATCCCAGTTCAACATCATCCTCTAAAACCACCCTTCCGCCTGAAATTAATTTATCGAAACCCTCGGGTCTGTTCTTGTAATAAAAGGCGTCGGAGCCTAGAACTGTGCCGGAATGCAGAATAACATTGTTGCCAATGACACAATTGTCATATATGGATACGTTGGCATGAATCAAACAATTTTCACCGATGACCACATTATTTCCAATAAAGACGTTGGGTTGAATCACCGTATTTCGCCCAATGACCGCAGAAGTGGCTATGGCGTTCAAAGCTTTTTCAAAAGGCCTGAAAAACGTGGTCAAGGTATTAAAATCACGAAAGGGATCCTCGGAAATCAATAGGGCCTTTCCTGTCGGACATTCAACCTTTTTATTGATAAGTACGACTGACGCCTTACTGTTCAATGCTTTATCGTAATACTTTGGATGATCTACGAAAACGATATCCCCCTCTTTCACCACATGAATCTCGTTCATCCCCAAAACCGGAAAGTCATCCGCACCAATGTACTCGCAACCAATTAGGGTAGCGATTTGTTTTAGGGTATGGGGGGTTGGAAATTTCAATGGGCAGTACGTATTGATTATTAAGTTCTTTTTATAAACTAAACCGCCATCATTCCTTAACCCTTTCCATGTAGGAACTGGTGGCAGTATCGACTTTAATCTTATCCCCTTCGTTGATGAACAAAGGCACGTTAATCTCCGCACCGGTCTCCACTTTGGCGGGCTTGGTGGCATTGGTAGCGGTATTTCCTTTTACACCCGGTTCGGTATAGGTAATTTCTAGGATAACGCTGGCGGGCATGTCTACGGAAAGGGGCATGGCATCTTCCGTATTGAATAAAATGGTAACTACTTCACCTTCCTTTAATAAATCGGGTGTGTCCAAAGCGCCTTCTTGAAGGGCTATCTGGTTATAGTCGTCGGTATTCATAAAATGATAGGTCTCTCCCTCTGCGTACAAGAACTGATAGGAACGTGTCTCGACACGTACATCCTCAATTTTATGGCCTGCGGAGAACGTATTGTCCAACACCTTGCCCGAAGTCACGCTCCTTAATTTCGTGCGGACAAAAGCCGGCCCTTTGCCCGGTTTTACGTGTAAAAATTCAATGATTTTATAGATATCGTTATTGTAGCGAATGCAAAGTCCTTTGCGTATATCGGATGTTGATGCCATGTTAAAGTTTAAGGTTTACTATTTAAGGTTTGAAGTTCAAGGTCTACTATGCTCTTGGAAGGTTCAAGTTTTTTAGGGATACCCTTTACTTTGAACAGCTACGCAATAGCGATTGAAGTTTGAATCATTCCGGGTCAACTGTTACTAAAATATCCCTTCATAATCCCACGTTGCGAATCACGGATAAACTGAAGGATTTCGTCCCTTTCGGGAGTGGCTTCCATTTCGGCTTCGATGATTTGTGTGGCTTGGGAATTATTATAATTTTTTTGATAGAGGATACGATAGATATTCTGTATTTCCCGGATTTTTTCCGATGAGAATCCTCTTCTACGTAATCCGACGGAATTGATACCTACATAGGATAATGGCTCCCGAGCCGCCTTTACAAAGGGAGGCACATCTTTACGTACCAAAGAACCACCGGTGACAAACGCGTGCTGCCCAACGGATACGAACTGGTGCACGGCTACGAGGCCCGCCAAAATAACATTATCCCCGATCGTTACGTGGCCTGCCAAGGTCGAATTATTGGAAAATATGCAATTGTCACCGACAATACAATCATGGGCGATATGGCAATACGCCATAATCAGGCAATTTTTCCCGATTACGGTCTTATTTCTATCCGAAGTGCCCTTATGTATGGTCGCGCATTCGCGTATCGTCGTGTTGTTGCCGATGGTTACCGTGGTCTCCTCACCTTTGTATTTTAAATCTTGAGGCGGAGCGGAAATGACGGCACCGGGAAAGATATTGCAGTTTTTTCCGATGCGGGCACCTTCCATAATGGTCACGTTCGAACCGATCCAAGTGCCATCCCCGATAATTACGTTATTATGGATGGTCGTAAAAGGCTCGACCACCACGTTTTTAGAGATTTTGGCACCCGGGTGGATGTAGGCAAGGGGTTGGTTCATGTTATTTTGTTTCTTTTACCTTGACAATCTGTGCCATTAATTCCGCTTCACACACCAATTTATTATTGGCGTAGGCGTAGGCCTGCATATGGCAAATGCCCCTTCTGATCGGAGAAATCAAGCTACAATGGAAAATCAGGGTATCGCCCGGTAATACCTTTTGTTTGAATTTCACATTATCCATCTTCATAAAAAGCGTGAGGTAATTCTCGGGGTCAGGTACCGTACTTAGCACCAAGATACCACCGGTCTGCGCCATCGCCTCTACTTGAAGTACCCCTGGCATAACGGGAGCTCCCGGAAAATGCCCTATAAAGAAAGGTTCGTTCATGGTCACATTTTTCATACCGACCACGTGCGTTTTGGACAGCTCTATAATCCGGTCGACAAGTAAAAATGGGGGTCGGTGCGGGAGCATATCCATAATCTGGTGGATATCCATCAAAGGCGGTTGAGTCAAATCGTACTGGGGTATCTTATTTCGCTTTTCGGCCTTGATGATTTTGGCCAGCTTTTTAGCGAACTGCGTGTTGATGTAGTGACCTGGTTTGTTGGCGATAACTTTTCCACGAATGCGGGTACCAGCAAGGGCCAAATCTCCGACAACATCCAATAACTTATGCCTTGCGGCCTCGTTGGGCTGGTGCAGGGTTAGATTATCTAATATACCGTTTGGTTTTACCGAAAGCTTTTTCTTATCAAAGGCATCCTCCAGCTTCTTCATGGTGCCTGCGGATATCTCTTTGTCAACATACACGATAGCATTGTTCAGGTCACCTCCTTTGATGAGCCCATTTTCCAACAGCATCTCGAGTTCATGAAGAAAACTAAAGGTTCTGGCACTTGCTATCTCCTCCTTGAAGTCCGACAAGTTGTCCAAGGTGGCATTTTGTGTACCCAAAACTTTGGTGCCGAAATCTACCATAGTAGTTACTTGATAGGTTTCTGCAGGAATTATAGTCAGTTCGCTGCCAGTGGCCTCGTCCTTATAGGAAATGACATCCTTTACAACGAATTCTTCCCGCTCCGCATCCTGTTCCTTCGCCCCAACGATTTCAAGAGCTTCCACAAAATATTTCGCGGAACCATCCATAATCGGTGGTTCGGGAGCATCAAGCTCGATCAAAACATTATCGATTTCCATACCTACTAAAGCAGCCAAAACATGCTCGGAGGTCTGTATTTTCACCCCTCTTTTTTCTAGGTTGGTTCCACGTTGGGTATTCACAACGTATTCGGCATCGGCTTCAATAATGGGTTCGCCTTCCAAATCGACTCTTTTGAAAGCATAGCCGTGATTTACGGGTGCGGGAACAAATTTCATGGTCACGTTAGCACCGGTATGAAGACCGACGCCCTTAAGAATGACCTCTTTGTTAATGGTTCGTTGTTTCATTTGTAAATTGAAAATTCATACTCCTTTAGGGTGGATACTATTTTTTTCAAGCTCGTCGAGCCGATGGGAAATTTTCGGCAGATTTTTAAAATGGACGTACGATTTATTGTAGTCGCCATAGTTAAGCGCAGGCGAACCTTGCAAGATCTCGTTGCTACTTACGTTGCCTCCAATACCGGACTGTGCCTGGATTCTGACATTGTCACCGATGGTAATATGGCCTACGATACCCACTTGCCCCCCGATCATACATCTTCTTCCTATTTTGGTCGATCCCGCAATTCCGGTTTGAGCGGCGATAACCGTATGTTCCCCTATTTCTACGTTGTGGGCAATTTGAATCTGGTTGTCAAGTTTTACCCCTCTTCGTAAGATGGTCGAGCCCAAGGTCGCCCGGTCAATGGTCGTACCGGCGCCTACATCTACATCATCTTCTAAAATAACATTTCCGGTTTGAGGTATTTTTTGGAATTCCCCATTTTTATTGGGACTAAATCCAAAACCGTCCGCACCGATTACAACACCACTATGTATGATACAATTTTTACCGATAACCGATTCGGAATAAATCTTGGCTCCCGCAAAAACGATGACATTATCTGCAATGGAAACGTTATCGCCAATATAAACGTTCGGATAAATCTTCACATTATCGCCAAGGCTCACGTTATTACCCAAGTAAGCGAATGCTCCAAGATAAACCTCCGTACCGTAAGACACGTTGTCCGACAGATACACGGGTTGCTCTATACCGGTTTTGTTATTCTTTACCTGATTGTAATATTCAAGAATACGCGAAAAGGATTCATAGGCATCTTCGACCTTTATCAAGGTGGTATTTAACTTCTGCTCGGGAACGAAGTTTTTATTGACAATGGTAACGGATGCTTTTGTGGAGTATATATAGGATGTATACTTCGGATTGGCCAAAAAGGTCAGTGACCCTTTTTCACCTTCCTCGATTTTGGCCAATCTATGAACGGCTATTTCCGGGTCTCCCTCAAGAACCCCCTCTAAAATACCCGCAATCTGACCTGCCGTAAAAACCATAGGAACAAAAGTAAGAAAAATAGTTTATGCATTGTAGTTTATGGTTTGGGGTTTATTGGATGGGGTATATGGGTTGCGGATAGACTGTAAGTTATACAATATAACGGCTCGCATTAAGGAAGCCGTGGATCGCTTTGCAATGGATTAATTAGTAGTGATCGATAGAGTAAAACCCCGAATACACAATTCTGAACCCATAGCTTTTTTATACTGCCATTGCTTACTATTAGTGTCCGCTTTCTTTCGGATGGCACACATAATACTTGACCACCTTCTTAGATAGCGCTTTCAAGTTCAACTGGTCGGATGCTTTGGCAACATCGACAAGCTTACCGCTTTTTCTAAGGATATTGATATTCTGAAGTTCTTGATCATAGGCTTGATTTTCAATGGTTCCGGTAAAAACGAAATAGCCGGCCTCGTAATCGGTAAGGCTATGCTTCTTCCTAAAACGCTCTTTATATTTCTTTAACCGCGCGTCGTCAATGGGTTTGTCCTTAAGCTTTATTTTCAATAAATGTCGCTCAATTATCATGTGACATAATCGGGACAACACAAAATCGGGATGGTCTTGCCAAGCTTTTAAAGCGGCCAAAATATCGACATCATCGAGCTTGGCGAAATTATCGAGAACGGACCTGTTGAAATTTTGCTTGTCGATTTTACGCTCTAGAAAAAACCGTAACGCATTACTACAGACTAAAGTTTGTCCCTTCAAAACTAGCTCTTTGGCCCGTTTAAGACTGCGAATCAGTAATTGCTCGGCGACGATACCCGTTTTATGAAGATATACTTGCCAGTACATAAAACGCCGTGCCATTAGGAATTTTTCTACGGAATAGATTCCCTTTTCCTGAACGACCAATTTGTTATCTACTACGTTCAGCATGGTAATTAAGCGTTCGGCATTGATATTGCCCTCGGCAACACCTGTATAAAAGCTATCACGTTTTAAATAATCCATCCTATCCATATCCAATTGGCTCGATACCAATTGGTTTAAAAATGGCTTGTGATATCGGCCTTTGAAGATTTCGATGGCCAGCGTTAAACTTCCGTTAAACTTATCGTTCAAAGCCTGCATGAACATCAATGAAATGTGTTCATGGCTCGTACCTTCGACAATACTATGCTCCATGGCATGCGAAAACGGACCGTGGCCGATATCGTGTAATAGGATGGCGCAGTATAGTCCGTTTTCCTCCTCGGTAGTTATTTCAATTCCCTTTAAACGAAGTACTTGTATCGCCTGTTGCATAAGATGCATGCATCCCAGCGCATGATGGAAACGGGTGTGATGTGCCCCTGGATATACTAAATAGGATAGCCCCATTTGAGAAATACGGCGCAATCGTTGAAAATAGGGTTCAGCGATCAGGTCGAACAGAAGAGGATTGGGAATGGCAATAAATCCGTAAATTGGATCATTGAAAAATTTTAACTTCATAGCGGTTTTCAAAATATAATTTGTTCGGAGCTGATTCGACGAATTCAAAGTTATGGAAATGGGATTATAAGTTTAGGGGTTTATAATTGTTTAACTATCGAAGACGATTAATAAGCCGCTAGTTAACTAACTCACCAGTTAACTAACCCGCAATTTCCTAACACTTATTTTACTAACCCGTTAAGTATATACTGGATGAACAAAATAACAATCCTCTGGGCCGACGACGAAATCGACCTTTTAAAGCCCCATATCATTTTTCTTCAAGGAAAGAACTTCGATGTTATTACCTGTAAAAGCGGACAGGAAGCTTTGGAGGAACTGCAAAAATCACGTGTCGATATCGTTTTTTTGGATGAGAACATGCCCGGTATCTCCGGCCTGGAAACCCTCAACGAAATCAAAATCATCGATTCTTCTCTTCCCGTAGTAATGATTACCAAAAGTGAAGAGGAATTTATCATGGAAGAGGCCATCGGATCTAAGATTGCCGATTATCTTATTAAACCCGTGAATCCCAATCAAATCTTATTATCCCTCAAGAAAAATCTCGATCATTTCCGCTTGGTGTCCGAAAAAACCACGGCCAACTATCAACAGGAATTCCGTAAAATCGCGATGGATCTTTCCATGGTCAACTCGGTTTCAGAATGGACTGAACTCTATAAAAAACTGATTTATTGGGAATTGCGTCTAGAAGAAATTGAGGACAATAGCATGTTCGAAATCCTGGAATCGCAAAAAACCGAAGCCAACAACCACTTCGGAAAATTCGTCGATAAGAATTACGTGGATTGGTTTGACGGTACTGGCCCCGTCATGTCCCATACCTTATTTAAGGAATGGATCAAGCCCGAAATAGGTGACACCCCTACCCTTCTAGTCGTAATCGACAACCTGCGCTACGATCAATGGTACGCTTTTGAGGATACCATTGGCTCTTTTTATAAGAAAACCAAGGAAGATTCCTATTTTAGCATCCTCCCCACCGCCACTCAATACGCCCGGAACTCCATATTTTCGGGACTCACACCCTTGGAGATGGAAAAACGCTATCCGGACTGGTGGAAAAACGACACGGACGAAGGTGGCAAAAACCTGTTCGAAGATAAATTCCTAGGCGCACAGATCAAGCGTTTGGGACTCGACATCAAATGGGAATATCATAAAATCACCAGCCTAAGGCAAGGAAAACAGCTTTCACAAAATTTTAAAACTCAGAAAGACAACGATTTAACCGTAATCGTATACAATTTTGTGGACATGCTCAGCCACTCCAAGACCGAAATGGAAGTCATCAAAGAGCTCGCCAGTAATGATAAGGCCTATCGGTCGTTGACCCAAAGCTGGTTCAAGAATTCCCCTTTGCTTGAAATCATTCAACAGGCCCAGCAATTGGGTATGAAACTTATCATAACCACCGATCACGGCACCATCAATGTAAAGCAGCCCTCAAAAGTCATCGGCGACAAGGAAACCAGTCTCAACCTACGCTATAAGACCGGCCGCAGCCTTACTTATGAAGATAAAGACGTTTTGGCCGCCCAAGACCCGGCGCAGATTCATCTGCCCCGAATAAACATGAGCAGTTCGTTTATTTTCGCCAAGAACGATCTGTTTTTTGCGTATCCCAATAACTACAACCATTATGTCAGTTACTATCGAAATACGTATCAGCACGGGGGTGTTTCATTGGAGGAGATGATTATTCCATTCGTGGTGTTGTCTCCTAAATAGTTTTTATGGAAATTAGTTATCAAGAGCCTCAACTACAAGAAATAGCCCAACAGGTTATTGAAATGGCAACTTCCAAAACGTTCTGCTTCCAGGCCCCGATGGGCGCAGGCAAAACTACTTTGATTAAGGCCATGTTAAAAGAATTAGGCGCAGGCGACACTGGCCATAGCCCAACCTTCGGTATCGTCAACGAATACCATGACCAAAATGGCAATCTGCTCGCCTACCATTTCGATTTCTATCGTTTAAACGACGAAATGGAAGCCCTAGACCTAGGGCTGGAAGATTATCTAACCCAAAACGTATGGATTTTTATCGAGTGGCCAGAGAAAATTGCTTCCTTGCTTCCGAACGATACCACGAATATTTATATTAAGATAATGGATGCCGAAACTCGGGAGCTGCAGTTCTAGGCCGCCCGTATTGATTTAGGATAAGCGGTCTTAGGTTCAAAGTTTAAAACACAAAAAGAATTCAGTGAAAATCATGCTTTTAATGGTCCCCTCGCGACAAAGTCCGGATATAGATTCTTGGCCCCTATTTATTTTCTAAGTTCTCTTTTCCCTTTTTTTTGTTTATCGTTTATTGCCTTCATTTCGACGAGCGACCAACTTTTCGACGAAAGCACTCTTTTTGCGGCTCAAGTGTAAGATTTTAACGACAAATCACATTTTTATTTCGGGAATTTTTCCTACTTTTGTTCACATAACAAACTAAATAATTAACCAAAAACCCCTTTATTATGAAAAAAGTTCTATTTGGCCTGATGGCTTGTGCAACCCTTTTAGTCGTTTCTTGTGAAAGTAATGACAATGCTAATGATGACCAACTGTATGAGCAGGGCGTTGACAAAACAAAGATTCCTTCTCAGGCTGAAAAGCAGAGTTTTGTTGATAAGACAAAGATTCCTTCTCAGGCTAAAAAGCAGAGTTTTGTAGACAAAACTAAAATACCTTCTCAAGCAAATAAATAAATTTTCTTACATAAAACTATAAAGGGCAATCAATATATTGCCCTTTTTTGCGTTACAAGAATTAGCAAAAGTTATTCTTGTAAGAAATGATAAAGAAATCATCTGAAATCAGTACGAAGGCGAAAAAAAGAATTTTCATTGACTCAATTGGTGTTCTTCTGATAATTATATCTCCATTCGTATTCAAACTACATCAATATCTACCCAGTAATCCTGAAGCAACGGTTTCCGTTATAGGTTTCGTTTTTGACAGCAACGGTTTTGCTGATTTGAATACATACGCTTGGTTTTTACTAAGTAAAATTGTACCATTCTATTTACTTATAATTTGGTTTTTGACCTGTAAACACTGGTGGTACCATATTATTTTGATTCCTGCAACAATGTACGCGTTCCAAGTATTTGAAGTTTTATACTCAGACGACAATATTATTGACACCAAGAATATTATATGGTTATTGCCTGTTTGTATGGTTGTGATACCAACCGTATATTTTATCCGGATAAAATTGTATGACAGACATGTTCACGGTATAAATCTGGAAGCAATGGAAGCCGAACTCCAGTCACTCAAAGAAAAACAAGGCATCGACAAAAATGCACCCGCACCCGTATCCACAGAAACCCCAAAAGAAATTGGCTACCAGTCCCTCTCCGAAAAAATTAACGAAAAACTCTCCACCGACAACATAGAATCCCACTTTAGGCAGTTCCAACACCAGATAGGCGATTGGCTTCATTTGAGGTTTTAGCGGGCTTATTCTACTTTTTTACCGTTAAATTTAGAATTTCTCAAAATGTCGTATTTTTACTGTTAATCGAATTTCGCCACGATTAATTAGTAAACACATATGAACCAACCTGCTTCCCCTTTTAGCAAACAACAATTACTTCCGCAAGAAGAGACACTGGAAGTTTTCCGTCAAAAAAGCGAACTTTTTATTGGCCTTCCCAAAGAAAACCACTATCAAGAACAACGAATCTGCCTTACCCCAGATGCAGTTCAAGCCATTATTTCGAATGGTCATAGGGTACTGATCGAATCGGGTGCGGGCGATGGCGCCCATTATTCGGATCTTGATTACACCAATGCTGGGGCGGAAATTACGCGCGATACCAAAAAAGTGTTCTCGTGTCCTTTGCTGCTCAAGGTCGAACCTCCTACGCTTTCGGAGATCGAAATGATGAATCCACAGGCCACGATTATATCCGCCTTACAGATAAAGACCCAGAACAAGGCATATTTTGAGAAAATGGCCAACAAACGTGTTACGGCCATTGCCTTCGAGTATATACGTGATGCCGATGGAAAATATCCTGCCGTACGTTCGTTAAGCGAGATTGCGGGAATTGCATCGGTACTTATCGCAGCGGAAACCATGTCGGCCACCAACGATGGCAAGGGACTCATGTTCGGTAATATCAGTGGTGTACCGCCCGTTGAGGTGGTCATCATCGGTGCGGGTACGGTCGGGGAATTTGCAGCGAGATCGGCATTGGGGCTTGGAGCGAACGTCAAAGTTTTTGATAATTCGTTGACCATGTTACGAAACTTGCAGGCTAGTCTCCGTCAAACCGTATATACATCGACCCTTCAGCCCAAGAACCTTTTAAAAGCCCTAAAACGCTGCGATGTGGCCATTGGTGCTATCCGCGGGAAAGATCGTGCCCCCGTAATCGTCAACAAGACCATGGTCGAAAACATGAAAAAAGGGGCGGTCATCATTGATGTCAGTATCGATATGGGCGGATGTTTCGAAACCAGCGAGGTTACGACCCATAACAAACCTACCATTGAGAAATATGGTGTAATCCATTATGGAGTGCCCAATATTCCCTCACGGTATCCCAAGACGGCCACGATTTCTATCAGCAATATCTTTACGCCCTATTTATTGGAACTGGGTGAAAATGGGGGACTCGAAAACTCGCTGCGATTCGACAAGGGCCTGAGAAACGGACTCTATATGTACCATGGCATTCTGACCAATAAGTCAGTCGGCGAATGGTTCGACCTGCAGTATAGTGATATTAACTTTCTTATTTTTTGAGGGATTATCAATACGTTTTACTCAAGAACCCTTAATTTTCAAAAAACGAAAGAATAAGAATTAATAGCCCCTTTTCAGAACAAATCGCTTTATATCCTCTATTTTTGCAATCTTATTTTTATAGGGGTCAAAACAGACCTCTGCCAATTGGTCGCCACTACGTTATCTCGATAATAATCCACTATATCTTTACCCGTTAAATAAATGGCTCTAATAAAACGTTTGGGTTTCTTTCTCGTCGGTCTGTCCATCGGCATTATGTTCCTGACTTTCTTCCTAAGAAAAAAAACGGAACAAAGCGGTTTCGATTTCTGCTATCTTCCGAATTGCCGTACGTTAAAAAATATCCGCTCAAAACCAATGTCGAATTCGGGAGAAATCCAGAGAATGCTGGCGAATAAAGAATTAGATTCCCTTGACATCGTCCGTTTACTGAACGATGGCGATGTGGACTTCGGAAGAAGCGATACCGAAACGGAACCTTGCAAAACGTATTATATTGAGGGATGGGTCAAAGAAAAAGAAGCCATTCTGAAAGTTACGGATTGCTTGGAAGACGCAGTTTTGGAGGAATTTGTTGTAAAGTAATGCTATTCGATTTACCGCAAAAAGCGCTGCCAGCTATCACTTTCATTGATTTACCGCCACTGCTAATGCCCTACAAAAAATCCATGGCTTAAATCTTTCTTCGCTTTCGCTCTTTTTTCAACAATGCAACCTCTCGTGTCGTCTGTCCGGCGACCGAGGTGTTTTCGTCGGCCCTTCGAATGAGATAGGGCATGACATCGCGTACAGGCCCGAAAGGTAGGTACTTCGCAACATTATAGCCTTTATCGGACAGATTGAAGGAGATATGATCGCTCATACCGTAGAGCTGTCCGAACCAGATCCGCGGGTCATCATTGGCAATCTGTTTTTCCTCCATCAGTTCCATCAATCGATAGCAACTGTCTTCGTTATGTGTACCGGCAAAAAGGGAAATAACATCTAAATTTTCGACCATATATTCCACAGCCCTATCAAAGTTCGCATCCGTCTCCTGTTTTGAGGCACAAATGGGTGTGGGATATCCTTTTTCCTCCGCGCGTTCATTTTCCTTTTCCATGTAGGCGCCTCGTACTGCTTTGATACCGATTTTAAATCCGTCTTTTTCAGCTTTTGACTTTAAACCTTTGAGATAATCCATGCGATCCCAACGGTACATTTGGAGAGTGTTGAAAACGATGGCCTTTTTTTGGTTGTATTTGCGCATCATGTCCTCGATCAGGGCATCGGCGGCATCTTGCATCCAACTTTCCTCGGAATCGATCAATAGCGAAACATCGAGGTCATGGGCTTTTTTACAGGTTTTGTCGAAGCGGGCCACTACCCTGCCCCACTCGGCCTGTTCGGTGTCGGTAAGGGATTTCCCTTCACTGATTTTCTTAAAAAGGGCGAATCGACCATATCCCGTAGGTTTAAAAACGGCGAAGGGAATTGCATCTTTTTCCTTGACGAAATCCAGCACCTTGAGCACCATGTCCAGCGCCAGATCCAAAGGATGTTCGGTCTCCTTGCCCTCCACGGAATAATCCAGCACCGAACAGACGTTTTTCCGGTACATTTTGTCGACAGTTGGTAGGCAGTCGAATTCATTGACACCGCCACAAAAATGATCGAACACCGTGGCACGGATCAGCTTGTCTACCGGTAGATGGGCCTTAAAGGCGAAATTGGTGATGGCAGAACCTATACGTACCAATGGTTCGTTGGCAATCATCTTGAACAAGAAATAGGCACGCTCCAGCTCCGAATCCGATTTTAGTGCAAAAGCGGTCTCGGTATCCTCAAATATCTTTTTCATTTCCGGCAATTTTTTTTGTGACCAAATATAAAGACTGCAAATTGATTACAAGAAAAAATTTTATGTTTATTTTGTGGATGAAAGATTCCCGTTCGCACAGGAATAATAAGACAATTACAGAGATTTCTGCCTTTCCTCTGACCTGCCTGTGCCCAGCGCAGTCAAAGTACTCAGGGGAACGCGCAGCGATTTAGACTAATCTTAAAAGATCCGGCCACTTCGGGAATTACAAAAATTTAGCTTTCTATGGATTCGATTACCACCTCTTCTTACGCCGTACATTTCAATCAACGCGCCTACGATGCCCTCAATGAACATTTGACCGCGACTACGTATTCCAAAATTTTTATTTTGGTGGATGAAAATACGAAGCGGGATTGTCTGGATGATTTTAAGAAACATACTCTGGGAAATTTCGATTTCGGGATTTTGGAAATCGTATCCGGCGAAAGTCAAAAGACGATACCTACCTGTATTCAGCTGTGGGAAGCCTTATCGGACGGGGATGCTGATCGAAAAAGCCTACTGATCAATCTGGGCGGTGGCGTGATTACCGATTTGGGAGGCTTTGTCGCATCTACCTTTAAACGAGGTATCGCCTTTATTAATGTACCCACTACCCTATTGGCCATGGTAGATGCCTCGGTGGGAGGAAAAACCGGTGTGGATCTCGGTCCCTTGAAAAATCAGGTCGGAGTCATCAACCAACCTGAAATGGTACTTATCATATCCGAATTTCTTACAACTCTGGACCAACGTCAATTGCAGAGCGGATTCGCGGAAATGCTGAAGCACGGCCTCATACGAAGCGCAGCTTACTGGGATACATTGAAAACAAATACGGGATTTACAAATATGGATCATCTCATCTACGATTCCGTAACCATCAAAAATGATGTCGTGCTTCAAGACCCTACCGAACAACATCTAAGAAAAATATTAAATTTCGGGCATACCTTAGGCCATGCGGTAGAATCCTATTTTTTGGAAAGTAAAGCCCGAAAAACTTTACTGCACGGCGAGGCCATTGCCATCGGTATGATTTTGGAAGGGTATTTATCCAAAGAACTTACGGGACTTCCGGAAACCGAATTGGAGGATATTAAAACCATATTCCTAAACCGTTACCCTAAAACGGAATTTTCCGAAACTGATATTGCGGGCATCCTATCCCTTTTGAAATTCGACAAAAAAAATTCCCATGGCAATATTAATTTTGTGCTACTTAAAAAAATCGGCGATCCGGTCATCGATGTGAAAATTCCCCATGAACTTTTCGGACGTGCTTTTGCCTATTACAACAGATCGTAGCCTACGATATCTTCTTGTATTCTTCCAAAACCACAACACGAGTAGCGTTCGTATACTAAAATTCCCGTTTGACAACTCTTTATTAAATCCTTAGAAAAAAAGGTATAGTTTAGAATCTGTAAATTAAGCAAACCGACAAAAGTTTCCTTAACCAAACCCAATGCAGACCGAAATACTACCTACTATGCTACGTAAAATTGTTGATTACAAAAAACTCAGTCACGATCTTGCTGCCCTACTGATCGAAAGCTATCCCGACGGATATGGAGATGAAGACATCATCGTATTCAAAAACCTTCAGGGAGCTTATGTCGAGGCCGTCGAGATCAAGACCGAAGACACCATCTATTTGGTCAAAATCAGTAAAAGCCTTGCTGATTTTATATCCAACTTTGATGATACCATCGAGAAAGAACTTGAGGAAAGACCGGAACCCGTTTTGGAAGAAGCCGATTCGCCCGAATTCGAATTGGACTCCGAGATGGATTACGATTTTGAGGATGATATGGACTAAGCCACTTCTCTCTGCCTATTGCTTTTGGACCTTAGGCTTAGCCTGCCCTTTTTCACTAGGTTCGACCTTCTCATTAATGTAGCTTGCATACTGCGCGGTAAACTCCGCACCGAAAAAAAGGATGAGACAGGTATAGTAAACCCATAACATGATCAACACCACAGACGAGGCTCCACCGTATACCGATGCCGGATCACTTTGGGCAAAATAATACCCCAGTAAAAATTCACCGACCAAGAAAAGAACAGTGGTCAATGCGGCCCCATAAATCGTAGTTTTCCAATGGATCTTGATATCCGGCAGTAATCTGAACAAAGCGGCGAATAGTCCTGTAATTACGATGAAGGTCAACAAATAACTAAAGGTAGTGGCAGCCACTTCGGCAATTTTGGGTGCAAAAGTACCGATGTACTCGCTGATTAACCTTAATATAAAGGATAGTAAGAGCGAGACCAAAAACATAAAGCCCAACACCAATATCATTCCGAACGAAATTAGCCTGTCGAGTATGGTCTGTAACCATACTGTTTTTTTAGGTTCTACATGCCAAATATCGTTCATGGCCATCTTAAGCCGAACGAATACCCCGGTCGCACCAAAGAGCAACATGGTCACTCCGATGATGACCGTGACCGTGGAACCATCTTTAACCGAGGCATTGGCAATCATCCCTTCTATTGCCTTTGAAGCTCCTTCCCCTATAAAAGCCCCCAACTTTGCGGAGATTTTTCCACGCACGGCGTCCACGCCAAAAAGCTCACTGGCAATCCAGGTGACGATCATCAATAGGGAAGGCAAGGAAAATAAAGTGTAATAAGATATGACCGCACTTTTGCCAAAAGGATCGTTATCGATCCAGGCCATGGCCGAGTCTTTGATCAGGATCCAAAAAGTCTTTAATTTTCTCAATAGTTTCATTTCAAATTTGAATTATTGAATATAGCTTGTCTGTCATGTAATGCCATGTGAGGTTGATATACTGGCTAAATAGTCACCTTCGTAGAAAATGTAAGGCTTGGCTTTGGCATTTGGTGTTGGCGTTTCGTGTTTCCGTTTGGGATTTGGGATTTTTTCAAATATAACGTTCCCGAATAATATTCCTATGATGCTTTTGATGACCGCAAATCACAAAACCAAGCGCGGCGACGCTCCATGTTACGCTACTGGCGATACCTGTATTTTCAAGAGCGCTTCGGTCAAGGTTGGCAAACAAAGAGAGGGTAGACTTGCGTACCGTTTTATATTCTTCAATGATACTTTCCTTGGAACGTCTTTCTACCATTGACTTTTCGGCGTAGCTGTCTTGGTCAAAACCCGGTAAGACGGAAGTGTCCCCTCGCGAAAAACGGAAAGCCCGATGTTGAAATATGCGCTCTGTATCGATGACATGTTGCAAAACCTGGGCCGTCGTCCACTTTATAGGTTCGTAACGAAATAATAGTTTATCATCGGGAATATTTTCGATAAACTCCGGAAAGTTGCCCAATTGCCTTTGCATCATATCCAGCAGCTCCACATCCCCTAAAGTATCGATATAGATCTTGTACAAGGGATGCGGTTCGGCAAGATTCAGTTCTGGGGTTCTCATAATGCCAATTTTAAAATTAGGAAGATCTCTCACTACCGCAAAAATGCCGTCAGTTTAAGCGCGCACTATATGCGAAGCTAAAGAAAATCCCGAATGTATTATCATTCGGGATCGGTGTTTTCAGCGGATATGCGAAATTAGCTGTATTAAAGCTCATTAAATATCATATGCATCAACCTTTTTTTGTCATTGAAGCTCTCTTCCAATGAAATCATGGTTTCCGTTCGATTAATTCCATCGATATCATCGATCATAAAAATAATATTCTTAGCATGGTTCGTATCCTTGGCCCTTATTTTACAAAATATATTGAACTTGCCCGTGGTAATATGAGCGATGGTCACATTCGGAATTTGCTCCAATCGCTCCATTACAAATTTGGTCTGGTGCGTCTTTTCCAAGAAAATACCGACATAAGCAATAAAGGCATATCCTAATTTCACATAATCCAAAGTAAGTGACGAACCTTTGATGATTCCGGCTTCTTCCATTTTTTTTACTCTCACGTGAACCGTACCTGCCGAAATCAACAATTTTTTAGCAATATCGGTAAAGGGTGTTCTGGTGTTTTCAATCAACATATCCAGAATTTGGTGGTCGATTTCGTCTAGTTTTACTTTTCCTGCCATGATAATTATATATTTAGTATTTCTTACACCTATTTTAATAATAAAAACCCCCGGATACCGTTGCTCTTTATTAAAATACGTATCGAGAACAAAAATAGAAAATTAAGAAATAATATGTACGAAAACACGATGTTTTTTAACAGAAATGTAATAATTTTAGGTTTTTAAAGAAAAATCTAAAATGCGGAGAATAGGTCGGTTAAAGCTGAATACTTTTCAAGGGATTTCAAATCACTATCAATCAGACAATTGTACGTCTTATGGCCATAATAACTATCCAGACTGCCAATTTTTTCAATTTTAGGCACAAAATCAATAGTTTTATTATTTAAGGTTTCAACATAAAGAATACCGATAGCATCTCCTTTTTTTAAAGATGGGACGATGATGTGTGCATTACGTATCAATATATCATAATATCTTTTTTGATTTTCGGGAATCAAAAAATAGTCTGATTCGTTTAATTCCAAAACCGCTTCGACCACTATCATATTTAATGCAGTTATTAGGGCCTGAAAAATATATTCCCTCGTTCTTTCCCTATCGTAATCATCAGGATGGTGTCCCGCTTCGAACAAGACGGTCGGCGTGCCGGTCATTTGAAAAGTATCTCCTACACAGTCGGCATTAAAAGCATCGTCATATCTTCCAATCTGTCCAGGAATCTGTTTTTGCAACATTGTATTCATGGCTACTATGAGCTTCATGCTTAACGAACGCGCTGGGGAAACGCTTCTTATTTCGTCATGAGCCGGTGCCAAAAAAGATATCGTAGCTGGTTTCGAGGTATCCCCCACATTAAATATTGTACGCTGATCGTGTAGGTTGAAGCAATAATCCGGCTGCAATTCGTCAAAGGCGCTTCGCAATGCCCTGCTTTCCGATTGGGTTCTTTGCTGTGCATCTCGATTTAAATCGACGGCGTTCGCATTGACGCGGGTATAAACCACGGCACCATCAGGATTTAAAATGGGTATAATGGTAATGGAGCAATTTTTACGAACGGTTTCAGCTTTAGGAAGATCCGAATCCAGATAATTTATAAGGTCTAAAACCGCCTTGGTAGTGGTGGACTCATTGCCGTGCATCTGCGACCACATCAACACTTTTATGGGTCCGCTTCCGAGAGTGATGCTTCTAATTGGAAGTCCCAGAACGGATACGCCCAAAGTCTTCACCTCATATTTATCTTTAAACTTTTCCAAAAATCCATCGATTTGCCCGTTCACGACATAACGCCCTAGCACTGCTTTTTCTTTGATTGATAGGTATTCGAATTGTTTTAGAACCATCCGTCGTTTTTATTAGGCTACAAAAGTAATATCTAAATAAATTACAATTGTAAACTATTAAAATTTGTTTTTGTAAACATATCTGTAAGACGAATTAATGGTGTTAACAATTGTAGTCATCCAAGAACTAATAAATGTACATGGTTTAATAAAATGATTATATTACTCACTAAATCAGTATTTTAAAATAGTTTATTTAAGCTTTTAAATTAATATTTATTAGAGATTATTATATCTTTAAAATAGGATTTGTGGAAGTTTATGGTATATTTATAGCACAAATATTCACAATGGTAAACAGTTCTGATTTTATTGAGCGTCTTGGGCATTTGCTTCAATATTACAATCTTAATGCCTCTGCTTTTGCCGATAAGATTCAAGTGCAACGCTCCAGTATCTCCCACCTCTTATCCGGACGCAATAAGCCAAGCCTAGAATTTGTGCTTAAAGTAGTAAAGAACTTTCCCGAAGTGAATCTCTACTGGTTGTTAAATGGCAAAGGAACATTTCCTTCGGAAACTTCAGAGAAAGTCTCTCCCACACCCTACCCATCTAAACCGTCTGATGACCTAAATACTAAAGCAGTCAAAAATCCGGAAAAAACTATTGAGCGAATCGTAATTTTCTATTCCGACGGAAGTTTTGAGGCTTACGATGATAGCAAATAGCGGTTAATTTCATTATTTTGCAGGGATGATAAAAAGAATTCTTATTTGCTGCCTACTTTTAGTACTTCTGGTTTCGTGCTATCAGCCCCAAAGGGACTGTAAAACTTTCAAGAACGGAAATTTCACCTTTACAACGACCATCGGTGATGAAGAAAAGACCACCACTTTCGTCCGCAACGATAGTATTGAAATCGATTATTTCGAAGGTAAAGTGGATACCTCTGCCGTACGATGGATTAACGATTGCGAATACGTTGTAAAAAAAATAAATCCCAAAAATAAAGCGGAAGAAAAGTCCGTTCACATGAAAATTCTATCCACCACTGAAGATTCTTATACGTTCGAATATGGAATTGTCGGGGAGAGCAGCAAATCAAGAGGAACGGCGGTAATCAGTAAACCCTAAAGTTTAGCTCTAAACGCATATCTTATCAAAACCCCAGTTACCGTGGCTAGTCGAAGTTTATACTTTACTTATTTCTAATCTTGCTGACGGCAAGATGGATAGCTAATTTCCTTATATTTATAGTATTATCAGACTCATTTAAATTATTAAAAATGAAACGATTACTATCATTGTTTTTAGTTATCAATATAAGTTTTATGGGTATGGCACAGTTAAAAGAGCTCGATTCGGGAGTATATAAATGGTCTGAATTGCCTATTAAGGAAGGTGATATGCGCGTGGGTCGGAAGATTATGGAAGGTAGCTCACCCCATTTTAGCTTCTTGGAAATTCATGCCACTACGCAAGATAAAGGAGCCAAACCCGCTCCCCCTCATACCCAGGAAAATATCGAGGAGTTGGTAATCGTAAAGGAAGGTTGGCTAAAGCTGACGATGAACGGGAAAAGCGAAGTGTTGCCGAAAGGAAGTGTCGGTTTGATTCCGCCTTTGACGGAACAGTCCATGGAAAATAGCGGAGACGTTCCGCTGACCTATTATATCATGATGTTTACTTCAAAAAAAGATATGGATATCCAAAGGGGACAAGAGGCCGGTGGACCGCTATTTATCAATTTTGAGGACCTGAAACCTGAAAAGACAAGCAAGGGACGCTCCACATCCTATTTTGAACGCCCTACGGACATGTGTGAATACTTCGAAATGCACACGACGCAATTAGATCGTAAAGGCCCTAGCCATAAACCGCATTCCCATTCGGAATCAGAAATCATCTTGGTCATTGAAGGACAAACCGAAATGACTATAAATGGGGAAAAATATCAAGGAACTATAGGCGATCTGTTCTTTGTGAAATCAAATGAAACGCATGGTATATCGAATATTGGGGACAGCCCTTGTCGCTATTACGCGTTTAGGTGGAAATAGCAAACAAATAAATAGAAGGTGGGTAGTGGTGTCTTAAATTCGAAAAGTACCGCCTCTAAGTTTTATTAGGCTGCAAGACTTATCCGCTTGATGCCACCAAACCTTGATCACTAAATCTCTTCGGATCAATTCGGCCGACTATAAACCATTTCGGGATTCTTAGCTTTCTGCTCCCGAAATAAACGCTGTTGCTGCTTCACGGTCAGGGTGCTACCATCTGGACTCCATCCCGGGGGTCCGAAGATATACATAAGTTTGTCGGAGAATTTATTCGCTTTTTTGACGTCGGCCCAAATATCCTTGAATTCATGGGTCAATATTACAATGGGATTGTAGGAGTGAGGCGCATGAATCACCCCAAACTTGACCTCAACATCATCATCTAGCTCTTTCCAGGTGCCGAAAATTTTATCGAAGATATTTAGAAAGCCCCCGTGGTTTTTATCGAGATACTCCACATTCTGGGAATGGTGCACCTGATGCATGGTGTGGGTGTTAAAGATTTTTTCGACCCATCCCATTTTGGGAACGTATTTGGAATGTAACTGAAATTGCCACAGCGATTCAATGGCTAAAGCGACCACGACCATCTCCACCGGAAAGCCTATGGCGGGCATCCACATGTAAAAGAAAGGCTTGTACAATAGGGTAAACCATCCGTTGCGTACGGCAGTTCCCAAATTAAAGTTATCCGAAGAATGGTGTACGATATGTGCGGCCCAAAGAATGCGTATTTCATGATTGGCCCGGTGGAACCAATAATAGGTGAAATCGTCGGCCAATTGGCAGAGCAACCATACATACCATGCATAGCCGAACGATTCGTAGCCCATTATATTGGTGCGGACGCCGTCAACTTCCGGATTAAAGAATTCGTAGGTAAGCGTAAATATTACAATAAGAAGGGTCACCTTGATCAGCGGCCCTAAGATAGCGGAGCCTACCCCCATGGCGCCACTGGCCAAGAGATCTCTCCAATCATAAAGGTCCTCATCGCCATGGGTATGGCTGTAGGTGAGTTCCAACAATATAAACGCGATAAAACAGGGTACTCCGTAAATTAAGGGGTTTGTGAAATCCATTCAAATTCAATTTTTGCCAAAGATAGGTATTCTTAAACGCTTTATGATTATTTCAATATTTATTCAAGGCTCTGGATCAGTCGAACAATGTCGGCTGATCGTCACCATTGTTCTTTTTTGGTTTTTTCGACGGGTCTTCTAATACGTTTGGGTCTTCGAGAGGGTTTTTATCAGACCTACCTATAGCCTTCGAAATATTCGCATCATCTTCAATTTCCTCTTCCTCTTTCACTTCGATATCCTCGGCTTTCTGCGGCTCTGGCGGTTCGTAAGGTAACGGCGATAGCCCGTTAATTTCCAGTACCTTTTCTTTGGTCAATTGGTTGCCCATGGCCGTGATGCCCTTTACGGAGATGAATTCCTCGAGATGCACTACCCAGTTGTCTTTACGCTCCTGACCTCTTTTCTTGGCAAAAACGACTTCCACCCGCGGCAAATAGTCGGTTAAAAATCGCTCTAAGTATGATTTGGGATGGTCGGTAAGAATGTTTTCTTCCTTATCGGGATTCTCGATGAGAAACCGTTTGATATAAAAAAGTTCTTTCTCGCCCTCCCAATAAATGGCGGACAAGGGTTTTTCGGGAATCCATTTTTCAAGAATTACGATGTCGTCGTCAAAACGTAGGGTCAGTTCCGGCGTCACCGTTTTTACCAGTCCGCTCTGGTTGACAATTAACAGCCGGTCCCCACTTCGGAATTCGCCCATAAACTCGCCGCGATCATCGATATTGAGGCGGCGAACGGTCTCGTCGAACCAAAGTTTTCGCGGTTTTAGGGTTGAAAGTCCCTTTTCCTTGAGTTCGATTCGTTTCACAGGATATTTGGAGACGATATTTCCTTTTGTGTTCCGGCCTTTTATCAGTACATCGGCAAAATCGATGTCCCACTTTAGCTTTTTGATTTTTCCCGACTGGCGCAGGTTTACGGTTACGGTTTCCGCCTCGCCATTAGGGTTTCCGGAAAAATAGTATACGATTGTACCAGGCTTTCCCTTGCCCACATCGTATAATTTTTCCCTGGTAATACTGGTAACGTTAAAACGCTTTATGTACGTGGCGCCACTTTTGCCGTCGCGATAGACCATATTGTAAATGGTGCGTTTGTCCTTTTTCTTGAAAATAGCTACGTAGATGATGCCCTTGCCTACGAAAACCTTGGAATCGACCTTAAAGATCATCATTTTACCTTCTTTGGTAAAGGCTATAATATCATCGATATCGCTGCAATCCGCTACATACTCGTCCCTTTTCAGGGAAGTGCCCACGAAGCCTTCTTCGCGGTTGACAAAGAGCTTTGTATTGCGGATCACCACTTTGGTGGCCTCGATATCCTCGAAAATCCGGATTTCGGATTTCCGTTCACGGCCTTTTCCGTAACGCTCTTTCAATCCTACGAAATACGAAATGGCAAATTCCACTAAATGAGCGAGATGGTGTTTGACCTCAGCGATTCTTTGTTCAAGGTTGTCCAAGTTTTGTTGGGCCTTGTCCAAATCGAATTTGGATATCCGTTTAATACGGATTTCAGTCAAGCGGATGATATCCTCTTCGGTCACTGCCCGCCTCAGGTTTTTGGTAAACGGCTTCAGGCCTTTATCGATGGCGGCGATAACGCCCTCCCATGTTTCCTCCTCCTCGATATCGCGGTAGATACGGTTTTCGATAAAGATGCGTTCCAAGGATGCAAAATGCCATTGTTCCTCCAATTCGGCGAGCTGTATTTCCAGCTCTTGCCGCAAAAGATCGACTGTAGCGTCCGTGGAACGGCGTAGCATTTCGGTGACACCGATAAACAAAGGTTTATTGTCTTCGATGATGCATCCCAAGGGAGAAATAGATGATTCACATGCGGTAAAGGCGTAGAGGGCATCGATGGTCTTATCTGGGGAAATCCCGGGCGGGAGGTGCACCATAATTTCCACCTCCGCGGCCGTATTGTCCTCAATTTTTTTAATTTTTATCTTGCCCTTGTCGTTCGCCTTTAAAATGGAATCTATTAAAGAAGAGGTGTTAGTTCCGTAAGGTATCTCACTTATTATCAGGGTAGTCTTGGTGTGCTGCGCTATCTTGGCCCGCACCCGTATTTTACCGCCACGAAGTCCATCGTTGTAATTGGTCACATCGATGATTCCAGCAGTCGGGAAGTCGGGAAACAGCTTGAAACGTTTGCCTTCCAAATGCTTTATGGAGGCATCAATGACCTCTATAAAGTTATGCGGCATAATCTTCGTTGAAAGTCCCACCGCGATACCTTCCGCCCCTTGCGCCAGAAGTAGGGGAAATTTAACCGGAAGATTTACAGGTTCTTTTTTCCGCCCATCGTAGGATTGTTGCCATTCTGTGATTTTGGGGCTAAAAACGACCTCGAGGGCAAATTTGGAAAGCCGCGCCTCGATATACCGTGAAGCGGCAGCACTATCTCCGGTCAATATATTGCCCCAGTTGCCCTGGGTATCGATCAAAAGTTCCTTTTGTCCGATCTGCACCATAGCATCGGCAATGCTCGCATCACCATGCGGGTGATATTGCATGGTATGGCCAACCACATTCGCGACCTTGTTGTACCGACCATCATCGAGATCTTTTAGGGAATGCATGATACGGCGCTGTACGGGCTTGAAGCCGTCTTCGATGGCAGGTACTGCGCGCTCTAGAATGACATAGGAGGCGTAATCTAAAAACCAATCCTTGTACATACCGGATACACGGGTCAGGGCATCTTCGGTATTTTGAGGTTGTTCTTCGGTAGGGGCATCCGACCTGGAGTCGGCAGATGCGTCTTCTTGACCTGCGTTCAGGTTTTGGTCTTCTGCTTCGCCCTTGTTTTCCTTAGGGTTACCTTCCTCCCCAGCGTTTAAATTCAGTTCGTCATTTTCATCCATTCGGAAAGACTCGTATTATATTGGCCTACCTTCCGGTAGGCTGGTTTACAATTGGTTTTCTTCAATAAGGTCAACTTCTACTTTAAGGTTTTCGATGATGAAATCCTGCCGATCGGGTGTATTTTTCCCCATATAGAATTTCAATAACTGCTCGATGGACATGGCCTTGTCGAGCATCACAGGTTCCAGGCGAATGTCGTCGCCGATAAAGTGCTTGAATTCGTCGGGCGATATTTCCCCCAATCCCTTAAATCGCGTGATTTCCGGTTTTCCGGACAATTTTTGCATCGCATTCCTTCGCTCCTCCTCGCTATAGCAGTAAATCGTTTCCTTCTTGTTTCGGACACGGAACAATGGAGTCTGCAAAATATACAGATGGTTTTCCTTGATCAGTTCGGGGAAAAATTGCAAGAAGAAGGTGATCAGTAGTAGCCGGATGTGCATGCCATCGACATCGGCATCCGTAGCGATTACGATATTGTTGTAGCGCAGATCTTCCATCGATTCCTCGATATTCAGCGCGGCCTGCAGCAAATTGAATTCCTCGTTTTCGTATACGATTTTTTTGGACATGCCGTAGGAGTTCAGCGGCTTGCCCCGCAGGCTAAAAACAGCTTGAGTATTGACGTCGCGGGATTTGGTAATCGACCCCGAGGCGGAATCGCCCTCGGTAATGAAAAGTGTGCTTTCAAGACGTCTATCGTTTTTCATATCTTCGAGGTGCACCCGACAGTCCCGTAATTTTTTATTGTGCAGGTTCGACTTTTTGGCCCTGTCCCGAGCCAATTTCCGAATACCCGATAATTCTTTCCGCTCCTTCTCCGCCATCACGATTTTACGCTGCAACTTGTCAGCGGTAGCCGCATTCTTGTGCAGGTAATTATCCAGATATTTTCCGATAAAATCATTGATATAGGTGCGCACTGTCGGAAATTCCCCACCCATATCCGTCGAGCCGAGCTTCGTTTTGGTCTGGCTCTCGAAAACCGGCTCCATTACCTTTATTGAAATAGCGGAGATGATAGACTTCCGAATATCGGAAGCATCATAGTTCTTCCCGTAAAAATCGCGGATGGTCTTCACCAGGGCTTCCCGAAAAGCGGACTGATGGGTGCCGCCCTGGGTCGTATGCTGTCCGTTTACAAACGAATGGTACTCCTCACTGTACTGGGTCTTGCTATGCGTAAGTGCCACCTCGATATCGTCTCCTTTAAGATGGATAACAGGATATAGCATATCCTCGATATTATTATTATCCTCCAAAAGATCTTTGAGTCCGTTATCCGAATAAAACTTTTCCCCGTTAAAAACAATCGTCAGTCCCGGATTGAGATAGACATAGTTTTTGAGCATTCGCTCCACATATTCGTTGCGATACTTGTATTTCTTAAAAATCGTCTCATCGGGGATAAAAGTGACCTTGGTACCCCGCCGTCTGGTCGTTTCATCGAGCAATTCTTCTTCTTGAAGCTCTCCGATTGCGAATTCTGCGGACTTCGATTTGCCGTCTCGCGTACTTTCAACACGAAAAAAACTGGACAAAGCGTTCACCGCCTTGGTGCCGACGCCATTGAGACCTACCGATTTCTTGAAGGCCCGGGAATCATATTTGCCGCCCGTATTCATTTTGGAGACCACATCGACTACCTTGCCCAGGGGAATGCCCCGACCATAATCGCGAACGATGACCCGGTCGCCATGAATGGAAATATCAATGGTCTTGCCCGCCCCCATCACGAATTCGTCGATACAGTTGTCGATGGTTTCTTTCAATAGGATGTATATACCGTCATCTGCGGAAGATCCATCGCCCAATTTACCGATGTACATACCTGGACGCAAACGGATATGCTCTTTCCAATCGAGCGAGCGGATGTTATCTTCGGTATATTGGCTTTCGTCGGACATGGGTGAAATTTTGCAAGTGTCGCTAAAGATAAGGCGACTTGGAACAATAGGAAACCCCTAGCCGTTAAAGTAATTAACAATGAAAATAGGCGGATTGTTGATAGTGACGGTCTGCAATAGGATGCTAAAGGTTAACATAAATCCATAAATTGTTCGGTCCAAAATTCAATATAAAAACCTAAAGCGCTCATTTATCCCGTTTACTTTTTATAATTTTCAAATTACAAATAGAATATATGGATTTCATCGATTACTACAAGGTTCTTGGAGTGGACAAAAAGGCATCCGAGGCCGATATTAAGAAAGCGTATCGCAAACTGGCACGCAAGCACCACCCCGATTTGAACCCTGACGACAAAGAGTCCCAACGAAATTTCCAACGGATAAACGAGGCCAATGAAGTGCTGAGCGACCCCGAAAAGCGCAAGAAATACGATAAATACGGAAAGGAATGGCAACACGCCGATGCCTATGAGGAAGCCCAAAAACGACAGTCGGCTTCCGGTGGATTCGGCGGTGACTTTGGCGGTGGTCGTGCACAGCATGGTTCCGGTAATTTTTCGGAAAGTGAGTTTTCCGACTTTTTTGAGTCCATGTTCGGGGGTTCGGCCGGCGGTTCAAGAAGAAGTAGCGGTAGAAGTTCCAGACAGTTTAAGGGACAAGACTTTAACGCAACGCTTCGGCTAAATTTGACCGATATTCTAAGCTCGCAAAAACAGACCATAGACCTTGGGGACAAAAAAATACGCCTTACCATACCCGCAGGGGTCGAAGACGGGCAGACCATCAAAATAAACGGCTACGGAAGTGAAGGAACGAATGGCGGCCCTAAAGGGGATTTGTACTTAACTTTTCAGGTATTCAACAACACCGCTTTTCAACGCGTCGGTGACAATCTTTATAAAACGGTCGAGATCGATCTGTATAAAGCCTTGTTGGGAGGAGAGATACAAGTCGATACCTTAAGCGGAATAGTCAAATTAAAGGTAAAGCCTGAAACTCAAAACGACACCAAAGTCAAGTTAAAAGGCAAAGGGATGCCTAAGTACAAAAGGGAGAATCACTCCGGCGATCTTTATATTACCTATAAGGTAACGGTACCCAAAAATCTGACCGATAGGGAAAAAGAGCTGTTTACCGAACTCGCTAGATTGAGAGACTAAAATCAACCCGCCCGCCTAAGGGCAGGTGCAGCGTACATAATGAAATTAATCCAGCATACATACCATGAAAAAAGAAAACTACATACTGGTAAGACACTATTGCAAGCGAACCCACATACCCGATGCGTTTATCAAAGCATTAAATGAATACGGACTCATACACTACAAGCAAATCGAAACTGAAATCTACATTTTGGACGAGGAAATTCCTGAAATCGAACGCTTTGACCGATTGCATAACGATTTAGGTATTAATTTGGAAGGTATCGATGCATTGAACCATATGTTAAGCCGACTACGGAATATGGAAAGTGAAATGAATACACTTAGAAAGCGACTTCGGCTTTATGAGTGAAAAATACTATCTAATTTTCGGGACCAAGCACTAAATTTCAATAGGCATGTTTTGGAATTTGGGATTTGAATTTTTGGAATTTATCAGTATAGCGAGTTACACGTTGAACCGAAAATGCATCACATCGCCATCCTTAACAATGTAGTCTTTCCCCTCTACCCTCATTTTACCCGCTTCCTTGACCTTGGCTTCGCTACCAAAACTGACGTAGTCGGCATAGGAAATGACCTCGGCACGAATAAAGCCCTTCTCAAAATCGGTATGGATAACGCCCGCGGCCTGAGGGGCTGTAGCGCCTACGGGAATCGTCCAAGCTCGGACTTCCTTCTCGCCTGCCGTAAAATACGTATCCAGATTTAACAAGCGATACGCTCCACGAATAAGTTTGGCGGAGCCGGGTTCTTTCAAGCCAAGATCTTCAAGGAACATTTGGCGTTCGTCGTAGGTTTCCAGTTCGGTGATGTCGGCTTCGGTACCGACGGCCAAAACGACCACCTCGGCATCTTCATTCGCAACCGCCGCCTTCACTTTTTCTACATAATGGTTGCCTGTGGCGGCCGATTCCTCATCCACATTACAGACATACATAACGGGCTTATCGGTGATAAACTGCAAAGGTTTTACGAACTCAACACGTTCGTCCTTAGAGAATTCGATTGCCCTAACTGAAGTTCCGCTTTCCAAACCTGATTTTATCCTGCTCAGAACGGCTTCCTCTTTTTGGGCTTCCTTATTCCCTGTTTTGGCTGCGCGTTTTACTTTGTCGAGTTTCTTTTCTACGGTCTCCAAATCTTTTAACTGCAATTCCATATCGATTGTTTCCTTGTCCCTAATAGGATCTATCGAACCATCCACATGAACGATATTGTCATTGTCGAAACAACGCAGCACGTGTAAGATAGCATCCGTCTCCCGGATATTTCCTAAAAATTGGTTGCCCAGGCCTTCCCCCTTACTGGCGCCTTTTACCAAGCCCGCGATATCCACAATTTCAACGGTAGCGGGCAAAACGCGCTGGGGATTCACCAGCTCCTCCAATTTCAACAACCGATCATCCGGAACGTTAACAACACCAATATTAGGTTCAATGGTACAGAACGGAAAATTCGCGCTCTGTGCCTTGGCGTTGGAGAGACAGTTAAATAGGGTAGATTTTCCAACGTTGGGCAATCCGACGATACCTGCTTTCATAAGTATTCTTTTTATATCATTCTCGCAAAGGCGGGAATCTTTTCAATGTCAAACTTCCGTTTTTTGATCCCACTTTTTTCAAAGGGGGTGCAAAGATAGCATTTCCAATTTTTTATTGAACACATGTTAAGAATATTAAAAATTATGGTACTTTCGGTTAAGAAGCCTAAACCGGAACACTATGAAAACTATCTACTTTACGGTTACACTATTGTGTAACGTTTTCCTCATATATTCACAAACTACGATTAATGGCACGGTCACCGATGATTCCGGGGAACCCTTGGCGGGCGTGAATATCGTCGAAAAAGGCACTACCAATGGAACCGTGACGGATTTCGATGGCAATTATACAATCGAGGTAGCCCAGGACGCCACCTTGGTCTTTAGTTATATCGGTTTTAATTCCACCGAAATCGGCAGTTCGGGGCAGTCCACTATAAACGTTACCCTTTCGGAAGGTCTGCTATTGGATGAGGTAACCCTAGTCGGGTCAAGAAACCCGAAACGCACCTCGACCGACACGGCCGTACCAGTAGACGTCATCGATATCGCCGAGGTGAGTACGCAAAGCGGTAAGATCGAGGTCAATGAGCTGTTGCAATATGCGGCACCCTCGTTCAATGCCAACAAACAATCCGGTTCCGATGGAGCCGATCATATCGTGCCTGCAACATTAAGGGGGCTAGGGCCGGACCAGACGCTAGTTCTTATAAATGGCAAAAGACGGCATCAATCCTCTTTAGTGAATATATTCGGCACTAAGGGACGCGGAAATACCGGAACGGACCTCAATACCATTCCCGCTTCGGCAATCAAACGAATCGAAATATTGCGGGACGGTGCCGCGGCACAATATGGCTCCGACGCGATCGCAGGGGTCATCAATATTGTTTTACAGGATAAAACGGACCAGGTGACCGGCGTACTGAGTTATGGAGCCTACAACACCAATGCACAAGGCGATTTTCCCGAGGGTACCGCAAATACGAAAGGAAACCGATTGGATACGGACAAAGACGGCAACCAGATCGGGGACGACCAAAGTTTAGACGGTGGGTCGGTAAAAGCGGCCATCAATTACGGGGTCGGCCTAGGAGAAAAGGGATATGCGAATTTTACGACGGAATACATCAACAAGAACAAAAGCCTACGCCCGGGATTCGACTTTAGAAGAGGGTTCGGCGAAGCGTCTATCGAAGCCTTTAATTTTATGGTGAACGCGGCATATCCCGTTTCCGATAACACCGAAATCTACGCTTTTGGCGGAAGGAATTATAGGGATACCGATGCCTACGCCTTTACCCGGAACGATGGCGCACGTGTCGTTACCTCGATTTATCCGGATGGATTCAACCCACGGATAACCTCTAATATTATCGACAATTCTATATCCGCGGGAGTCAGAACGGAACTTGATAGTGGTTGGAAAGTAGATATCAGCAATACCTATGGGAAAAATAATTTCCATTATTATATCAAGGGCACGCTCAATGCTTCCTTACAGGATGTTTCCCCGACCGACTTCGATGCGGGCGGTCATAGCCTGAGCCAAAATACGATCAATCTTGATTTTTCAAAATATTTTGAGGATGTCATGGCAGGCATGAACTTGGCTTTCGGTGCGGAATATAGAACAGAAAACTTTATCATTTTCGCCGGGGAGCCAGGGTCATATGGTACTTTCGATGTCAATGGGTTATTGATTACAAATCCTGAAAACCAAATTCAACCCACAGTTATCATTGATGGAGAAGAAGAACTCCGGGCTGGTGGTTCCCAAGGCTTTCCCGGATATGGCCCTGCGAACGAGGTTGACCGCAGCCGTTCCAACTTTTCTGTTTACGCCGATGGGGAATTCGACATTTCGGAAAGCTTCTTGCTGAGCGCCGCGGCCCGTTTCGAAAACTACAGTGATTTTGGCAGTACTGTTAATGGCAAGTTGGCCGCTCGTTTGAAAGCATCCGACAATGTGAATATCAGGGGGTCTGTAAGCACCGGTTTCAGGGCGCCTTCGCTGGCACAGATTTATTATAACCTCCGCTTTACCAATTTTATCGGCGGTACGGCGGTCGATCAGTTGCTCAGTCCCAATAACAGTCCGGTTACCGCCTCATTTGGCATCGACCAATTGAACGAGGAAAAAGCCTTGAACGCCGGGTTAGGGTTCACCGGTACCTTCGGAAACTTCACATCCACCGTCGACGGTTACTTTATCAACGTAAAGGATAGGATTGTATTGACCGGTAATTTTGAAACGGACGACATCCCAGGGGTTTCGGCGGCACAGTTTTTTGTCAACGGTGTGGATACCGAAACTACAGGGCTAGACATCGTTTTGGCATGGAAGAAGAATATCGATGAGGGAAGCCTGTCCGCCACGTTTACCGGTAATTTGAACAATATGAAAATCAAGGATGTTCACAACGGCAACTTGGACGCCGAAACCTTTTTTGGAAAACGGGACGAGGCATTTTTACTGGCATCGGCCCCCGAAAGTAAACTGACATTGAACCTTAACTATAAAAAGAACAAGTTTGATGCCGGACTGGGCTTTACCCGTTTCAGCAGTATTCAGCTCTTGGATTTCCAAATGCTTGAACCTACCGCCGATTATGGCAGCTTTGCTAATAAAGTGATTGCGGCCACCGACTCCTATAATCCCAGATTGGTAACGGATCTGGTATTGGGCTACCAATTGAGCGAGAGCCTAAAGCTCAATATCGGCGCCAACAACCTTTTTAACGAATACCCCGACCAACAAGACGACTGGGTCGAAGGCGGTGGCTACTGGGATGCCGTGCAAATGGGTTTTAATGGAGCATACTACTACGCTAGACTGGGCTTTAGTTTTTAAATTTTAGCGGTCGGTCTTTATCCCTCTGGGTGCATAAACGCCTGCTTCGCAAGCAAAGTCTCCTCGCTCTCCACATGGTCATCATCGGGAATACAGCAGTCCACCGGGCAGACGGCCGCGCACTGTGGCTCCTCGTGAAATCCCATGCATTCCGTGCATTTATCCGGAGAAATATAGTAGATTTCGTCGCTGATAGGCTCTTGAACCTCTTCGGCGTTCACCGCTTTACCATCAGGCAACACGACATCACCTTTTAAGGATGTGCCGTCACCGTAGCGCCATTCATCCGCCCCTTCATAAATTGCGGTATTCGGGCACTCCGGCTCGCAAGCCCCGCAGTTGATACATTCGTCCGTTATAACTATTGCCATGTTTTCTATTTATACCGCCCTTGTCGCGGAATCTTTTCAAGGCGGATACATTACCACATAGAAAAGCTATTTTATATTCAGTATGCTTACTTTTGCAAAATCTGATTGCAAAGGTAAAGACTAGACCTTTGTATCGCAAATCTATTCTATGAACGAATACCAAAGAATATATATTGCTTTTGTAAAGCTCGGGGAATTTCTGCGGGCGTATTGTAGTTCCGATGTCCACGAAGACCAATGGTCGCAAAAGTTGGAAGACACTATCACCTTGGCGCAACATAAAAATGGATGGTTCACCAAGGATAATGTTGAATTTGCCCTGAGAAGTTGGGGCGAATTATTGAAAGAGGATACTTTATCGGATTGGCTCGGGGCGTACGATGTACAGCAAAACAGGACCAAAACGGTGGCCGTGATCATGGCTGGAAACATCCCGTTGGTCGGCTTTCACGACTTGCTATCCGTTTTGTTAACTGGGAATAAGGTCATGGCCAAGCTTTCATCCAATGACAATGTATTAATTTATTTTATAAGGGATTACCTTATCGAAATTGAACCTTTACTTAAGGATAAAATTATTTTTTCTGACGGGAAAATGGAGGATTTCGATGCCGTTATCGCCACTGGAAGCAACAATACCGCCCGCTACTTCGAGCACTATTTCGGAAAGGTGCCCAACATTATCCGGAAAAACAGGAACTCCATTGCGGTCCTGACCGGAAAGGAAACCCCCGAACAACTGGAAGCCCTGGGGGAGGATATTTTTCGCTATTACGGACTTGGCTGTCGCAGCGTCTCCAAACTATTTGTCCCCGCGGGTTACGATTTTGATTCATTTTTTACATCCATCTATAGCTATCATCCGATTATCGAACAAAAAAAATACGAGAACAATTACGATTACAACAAGGCAGTTTACCTTATGTCAGAATTCAAAATCCTCGATAATGGATTTTTAATCCTCAAGAACGATACCAGTTATGCATCGCCTATCGCGTCGTTATTTCATGAAAATTACGAAACGCTTGTGACACTAAGAGAGCATCTGAAAAATGACGAAAATCAATTGCAGTGCGTTGTCTGCGATGGCATCCTCGACGGTGAAATTGCCTTCGGAGAGACCCAAAATCCATCCCTGACCGATTATGCCGATGGCGTGGATACTGTTGATTTCCTGTTAAAAAACTAACAGAATAAGTCCATTTCGATGCATGTGTTTCCTAATAAATTCATGAACTTAGCGACGTTTTAGCAAAGTTCCATCCCAATAAAAAATTTGCAATAACCCAGTAACCTATTAATTCGAAGATGAAAAAACATAATTTTAGTGCAGGCCCCTGCGTATTACCCCAAGAAGTAATTGCGAAAGCCTCGGCGGCAGTAACGGATCTCGACAATTCAGGATTATCCCTGATCGAAATCTCACACCGAAGTCACGCTTTTGTCGAAGTGATGGAAAAGGCGAGAAGTTTGGCCCTAGAGCTCTTAGGTCTTGAAGGTAAGGGCTACACCGCGCTATTTTTGCAGGGCGGCGCAAGTCTTGAATTTTTAATGGTCGCCTATAATCTTTTGGAGACAAAGGCCGGATATCTCAATACCGGTACTTGGAGCGACAAGGCCATTAAAGAGGCGAAACTCTTCGGTGAAATCGTAGAGGTCGGTTCTTCTAAAGATAAAAATTTCAAGTATATCCCCAAAGGATATGCGGTGCCTTCAGGACTTGATTACCTACACGTTACCTCTAACAATACTATTTTCGGGACCCAGATAAAGGAATTCCCTAAAACGGATACGCCCCTAGTCTGCGACATGAGTTCGGATATTTTTTCGCGTAAGTTGGACTTTTCCCAATTCGGATTGATCTATGCCGGAGCACAAAAGAATATGGGTCCCGCTGGAACCACCTTGATCGTGGTCAAAAACGATATTTTGGGAAAAGTATCCCGTAAAATTCCCTCTATGCTCGATTATCAGGTGCACATCGACAAGGAGAGTATGTTCAACACCCCGGCGGTGTTTCCCGTTTATGTTTCGATGCTCACGCTGGAATGGCTGAAAAATTTAGGCGGAATAGCTGCAATAGAAGAAATTAACGAGAAAAAGGCCCAGCTAATCTATTCTGAAATCGATTTGAATCCCGTTTTTGAAGGCTTCGCCAGCAAAGAGGATCGTTCTACAATGAACGCCACTTTTACGTTGACGGATGAAAAGTTGAAAGGATCTTTCGACGCCATGTGCAAGGAAGCAGGCGTCGTTGGCATCAATGGCCATCGCTCCATAGGCGGGTATAGGGCTTCGATGTACAACGCGCTTTCACTGGAAAGCGTTGGTGTTTTGGTCGATATAATGAGTGAAATGGAAAGAAAAGGATGAAAATACTCGCTAACGACGGCATAGCGCAATCCGGTATCGAAGCCCTAGAAAAATCGGGATTTGAGGTGATTACCGTAACCGTATCCCAAGAACAATTGCAAAGCTATATTAACGAAAACAAGATTGACGGACTGTTGGTACGTAGTGCTACCCAAGTGCGTAAAGATTTGATCGACCATTGCCCTACCCTAAAACTTATTGGGCGTGGTGGTGTGGGCATGGACAATATCGATGTGGACTATGCACGGAAAAAGGGACTTCACGTTATCAATACCCCTGCCGCCTCATCGGCCTCGGTCGCCGAATTGGTTTTTGCCCATTTTTTCGGGGGTGTTCGCTACCTGCATGACGCCAACAGAAATATGCCGCTTGAGGGGGACAGCAAATTCAAGCAACTCAAAAAATCCTACGCCGGCGGCACCGAACTCAGGGGCAAAACCTTGGGCGTCATCGGTTTTGGACGGATTGGCAAGGCTATCGCAAAACTGGCCATAGGCGTTGGAATGAAAGTCATATACCATGATCCCCTTGTTGAAAAAGCTACTGTAGAAGTGCGTTTTTTTGATGGACGTTCGATGGCTTTCGATTTTCAGTCGTTATCCAAGGCGGAGGTCCTAAAAGTATCCGATTTTATCACTTTACATGTACCCGTGCAAAAAGACTATGTTATCGGCAAGAAAGAATTTGGACTTATGAAACCAGGGGTGGCCATAGTCAATGCGGCACGTGGCGGTGTGTTAGATGAAGTGGCCTTGGTAGATGCGCTGGAAACCGGAAAAGTAGCCTTCGCGGGCCTCGACGTTTACGAATCTGAACCATCGCCCGAAATCAAGATTTTAATGCATCCTAAAATTTCCCTGACGCCCCATATCGGTGCCGCTACCGGAGAAGCCCAAAGTCGTATAGGGTCAGAGTTGGCCGATCAAATAATCAGTCTTCTGAATTAATTAGCTTTTATTGTACCTATATCTTATAAAACCATTCTTTTTTGTACATTGTTCCCTCATTTTAAACACAATACAATATGTCAGGATTAGTGGATTTGTTAAGTAGCCCGATGGGTAAACAATTAATAAGTGGGGTAGCTGGCCAGACCGGAAACTCAACGGATCAAACCGGAAGTGTACTCACTATGGCTTTGCCCCTCTTAATGGGTGCGATGAAGAAAAACGCATCAACGCCTGAAGGCGCGCAAGGGCTTATGAGCGCACTCTCCAACAAGCATGATGGTAGTATCCTGAATAATTTGGAAGGACTTTTCGGAGGTGGTGTCGACCAGTCCGTTAAAGATGACGGAGCGGGAATTTTGGGCCACGTACTGGGCGGCAAACAGGCCCAGGTTGAAAATGCCTTGAGCCAAAAATCAGGAATGGACACCAGCACCATCGCTACGATACTTCAAGTAGCCGCACCTATTCTATTGGGAATGATCGGTAAGCAGAAACAGCAGCAGAATGTTAATGATGCCAGTGGTATGCAGAACCTATTGGGCGGCATGATGGGCGGTGGCACACAGGCGCACAAACAACAGTCCCTCATCGAATCCTTTTTAGATTCCGATGGTGATGGCAGTATTCTCGACGATGTGGCCTCGTTGGCCTTAGGCGGAAAAAAAGGTGGCATTGGTGGTCTATTGGGCGGTCTCTTTGGAAAGTAAACTTTTTAACCGCACGTTCTTTTAAAATTGAATGGCAAAAACCACATAAATTCTATGTGGTTTTTTTGTATCTTCTTGGAATGGTTTTTGAACCATTCAAAAAAAAGGAAAATGAAAAGATTACTACTACAAATAAGTATACTGGCCTTTATGATTCTATGTGCGGCAAGCAGCTGTACCGGTACCAAAAAGACCATAGAGGTCACTGACAACGAAAAGAAAACTTTCAACCAGCAAGAAGGCGATACCGTAAAAATAGCCAGTGACAGTACTGAGTACGAAATCATAATCATCGACCCCGGGTTCAATACCTGGCTGGCTAGTATCGCCAAACCGGAGGGCTATTACTCCCAATCCTACCTCGAAAACCGCAACCAGATTTATGTCACTAACTGGAATCAAAGGGCCATGCAACCCTTACGATATGGTGGTAACCTCTATGAAATGCAAATTGATTATAGTTCCGGTATTGACTATGGCTACGAAGTAAATTATAAGCTATACAACTACTTTGTCTATTTTCAAAGAAAATACAATCAACGCCTGGGACCATGGGTTCCACGGATATAGATACGTCATACACTTTTTTTTATTGGGATATATACCTACATTTGCCGGCTTAAACCCATTATAATGAAAAAAATTGTATTGTCCATCAGCATAATCATAGCGATTGTAGCCTGCAACCAAAAACCGAAAGGGTTCACCATTAACGGTAATCTTAGGGGAGAGGTAGAAAACGGAACCCAAGTTTTTCTTAGAGCCGTCGGCGAGAACAACCAACCCGTTGACGTGGATACCGCGAAAGTAGAAAATGGAAAATTCACCTTTACAGGCTCCGCTGAAACCCCAGAACTCAACTACGTTTTTATTGATAAACTGCCCGGTTATACGGCGGTCATTCTCGAAAACGGCGAAATAGATTTTAAGGCACAAAAAGACAGCTTAGGATTTGCCGAAATTGGGGGTACTGCACAGAACGAGACTTTCGCCGATTATATGGATAAGTCGAAAGAACTGACATTACAAGCGCAGTCCATTCAACAGGATATGCAACAGGCGACCGTAAAAAAGGATACCGCCACCGCAAAATCGTTGCAAGATGAGATGATGGAGCTACAGGATAAATACAAAAACTTTGAACTCGATTATATCAAAAGCCATCCCGATGCTTTGATCTCGGCACTTTTGATAGACCGAGCCCTTGGAACTGGTTCGGTAACCGCGGAAGAGGCACAGGCGATGTACGAAGAATTATCCCCCGAAATCAAGAAAACAAAAGTAGCCGTTGCGATTCAAGAGCGATTGGAAGGCCAAAAACAGGCTGAAGCCAATGCAAAAAATACAACAATCGGCGCAATAGCCCCAGATTTCACCGCTCCCACTCCCGATGGCAAAGACCTTGCCCTGAACGATGCCCTTGGCAAAGTAACCTTGGTAGATTTTTGGGCAGCTTGGTGTAAACCTTGCCGCGCTGAAAATCCTAATGTGGTAAGCGTTTATGAAAAATACCACGACAAGGGCTTGAATATTCTAGGAGTTTCTTTGGACAGAACCGCTGAAGCCTGGAAAAAAGCTATCGAAGATGATGGTTTGACTTGGCAACATGTTTCCCATGTCGCTTATTTCAACGATCCTATCGCTAAGCTGTACAACGTAGACGCCATACCTGCCGCTTTTCTGTTGGATGAAAACGGAGTCATCGTGGCGAAAAATTTGAGAGGCCCCGCTTTGGAGGCGAAAGTTGCAGAATTATTGAATTAATAGTGGTCAAACGGAAAGCCTTATATTGAAAGTCCCCAACCGGAACTACCGGTTGGGGCTTTTTCTATAAAAATTATTGCGATTTTCTAAAACTTATTTTTAATATCATTGAATTTACCTTTGACTTCGGCACTATTTGATTTCTGGACTTTACCGAAGATATTCACCGTGGAATTATTACCAACAAACTCCAACCTAGCCCCTTCGTTAAGTATTAAATCTCCGTAAATGGTCAGTTCACCTTCGATGCGCAAGGTAGCACCACTATTAACGGCAATGTTTTTCTGTTTGTTGTTTCTCCCGATGGTCAAGGCACCTTTCATCTCGAATATACCATCGTTATTTATGTAGCTGTTGTCCTTAACTGTCCAAGAACCACAGAGTAATAACGTGCCATTGATGTTCAACTGATTAAAACTCTTAGAACCACTATATTCGGCCGTTTCACCATTATTAACATTAAGGTTGGCACTTCCCTTATAATGGGGTAAGTCGGCACATCGAGCAGTCAAAGTGGCGTCGGGTCGGTTCAGTTTCACAATCTGCAATCCCTCTTTTCCGGAGGCTGCAAAGATATAGTCCCCCTTCGAGGCTACGAAATTTACCGAACCGTTCAAGTCCATCACGCCGACCATATCGGTTCCGTTTCCTTGTATTTCAGAAAGGGATAAACCTGCACCGCCATTGGCCATAAAAAGTATATTTTCGTTGAGCGCAACGGCATTGGTAACGATATCGCTTTGAGCGACACCTTCAGGGTTAATTACTATAGGTAAATATTCCTTTAAACTACCGTTGGCTTTATTGTAGATACCCGCACCTTTTGAACCTTCGGAAACAATGACTTCGCTATCTGAAACGGCCAAGGTTCTTTTAGCGAAATTCCCAAAATCGGAATCGATGGCAATAGTGCGGGTAACATTGAAAGTGGCATCTAAAAAACTTACGCCACTGCTGCCATCCAACAGGGTTACATTACCATTATCTATGGTTATTGAACGTAAATCGGCAAAAGGAGCTTCCGTTTGAACGGAAAGGTCCGATTTCTTATAGGAGGTCAAATAGCCGTCCTTACCACTACTGACAATTACCGAATTGTCGGTTACCTTAACATCCGTAGCGTTGAAACCTTCTTGAAATCCGAAGCTCATTTCCGCAGTTGTATCCATCCTTCCATTGGAAACGGGAATCTTGACCAAAAAAGAGTTCGAAGTAGCCCTTACGGATTTTTCGGAATCCACACCTCCAACAGCATAGATATATCCATCGTTATATTCGACAGCATTGATATCGGCATTCGTATAATACAAACGCGAAGTAAGTCTCGGGTCCGTTGGATCACCGACATAGACGACATCAATGGCACCGGCATAGCCGTCTTCAACCGTATTGTACGATACATAGGCATAATCGCCATCAACATGAACATGGGAGGCCCCCAAGTTTTCGGCCCCACTATAAGAAGGGGCATCGACACGGGCGATTAAGGTTAGCGGATAGTCCCCTGCTTGTTCCTCATCACTGCCCTTAGCGGTTTTGCCTGTTATTTGATCTTCGCTGGAAATTTGTAAGACACCGGCATCGTCGTAAAGTATACTACTTTCGAGAACGGCCTTGCTGCCTTCCATAGAAATATCCTCGGAGGCGTCACTGTAAACCGTAGTTTCATCACTACAGGAGATTATAAAGATGGCCGCTAAAGCCATTAAGCGTACTTTTTTCATAATAAGGGTTTATTGTTTGGATTTGAGTTCCAATACCTACCCAAACGTCTAAACTACCTTAAGGATATAATTTTAGGCCTATTTTCGATGAAATGCAGGGAATCACGGGGTTTGAAATATTTTCTAAGCTCCAAATGGAAATGGAAGGTTGTGGTAATCGCAGTTTTTAATTTAAATCTTCCCCATTTTCTGCATGGCAAAAAGAATAATGATAGGTATGGCCAATAATCCGACCATCAGGGTTTGAGTGAAAATGATGTTTGGCATAAACAATAGCGTCATGGCGAAGCCACCGATTGCTCCCCCGAAATGGGCAGTGTGACCGATATTGCCCAAACGGCTCTTCATACCATAGATAGAATATAATAAATAGCCGATACCGACTACATAAGCGGGAATCGGAATGGGAATGAACATCAAGAAAAGATCCATATCGGGTTGCAATAGAATAGCGGCGTAAAGAATTCCCGTTACGGCACCACTAGCTCCGACTGCGCTATACTGCGGCTCGTTTTTATGGAAGAAAATGGCCAGCAGACTTCCGGCGATCAAACTGACAAAATAAATTCCGATAAACTTTCCAGGGCCGAACCCCCGAACCACCACATCCGCAAAAAAATAAAGGGTGAACATGTTGAAAAATAGGTGGGAAAGGTCCACATGCAAAAATCCCGAAGTGACCGTCCGCTCCTTTTGACCCGCATTTATTGCCGCTATGTTAAATTTATACCGGTCAAAAAAAGAGGTATCGTTAAAACCTTTAAGAGATACCAATACATTGGCGATAATAATGACAATGGTGGCTACGTGCATATTGAACATTCGAGAGGGAATTTAAAGCGGCAAATATAAGTATATTTGCACGGCAACCGATACCCATGCAACTACTTATCTTCATTTTGGCCTATCCCCTGCTATGGATTATTTCGGTATTACCGCGCTGGTTGTTCTATGCGTTTTCCGATGTTGTCTTCTTTTGGGTCTATCGCGTGATCAAATATCGCAAAAAGGTGGTTCGGAGTAATTTGGAACTGGTTTTTCCTGAGAAGTCCGATGCGGAGCGTAAGAGAATCCAAATCGCCTTCTACCGACATATGTGCGATATGTTTCTTGAAATGGTAAAGACCATGAACCTGTCAAAAGCGGCCGTCAAAAAACGGTACGCGGTTCAGAATATCGAAGTCTTACAGGAAATCGAAAAAGAGAAAAGCATACTCATCGTCTGCTCTCATTATGCCAATTGGGAGTGGAACGTGAGTATCAATAATTATGTGGATGCCAAGGGATACGCTGTCTACCAACCCGTAGGAAACAAATATTTTGATCGTTGGATCCGAAATGTCCGTGCCCGATGGAATACCACCTTGATTTCTTCCCAAGATACGGTCAAAACCGTAGTACGCAATAAAAGGGATGGCGTTATCGGTATTTTTGGGATGGTCAGCGACCAGAGTCCCCAATACCATCGGGCCCACTATTGGACGGAATTCATGGGCATCAACGTACCGGTAATCAATGGGGCGGAGACCATGGCTCGAAAAATGGATCTGGCGGTTGTGTTTTTAAAAGTATCCAAGGTAAAAAGGGGATATTACAAAGCGCAGCTGATTCCCATAACCACTTCAGGGGCGAGCACCGAGAAAAATGAAATAACGGATCAATTTTTACGGCTGACCGAACAGCAAATCCGCGAAAAACCGGAATACTATTTATGGACACATAAGCGGTGGAAGCATAGGGGCAAAGTACCGGCGCGGTCTAAGTAGGCAGTTGGCCAGCAAATTGTCGGTGGCACTTCGACAAGTATTTTTACGGTTATACACCAATAAACGAATACACTTTTCTTCCGCCTGTACTCGTCTGTGACGATTTAAAACCGCTTCCCTGCGAGACGTATTTTAAAGCATATTGAATTTGAGCTTTTTTATTATTAATTTACGGCGAACTATAAAAGGCTACTCCCATGGAAATCCTAAAAACCCTTTACGACGAAGTCATCGGTTTTCTTGGCATCGGAAATGCATGGGACATTCTGCAAACTGGGGATTACAGCGTGCTTACTACCTACGAAGGTATTACCGCTTTTATAGTGCCTCTTATTCCACTGCTGGTTCTTTTGGAGTTTATTCTGGGCCTAGTTTACAAAAAACCGGACACCAAGGTGTATAAGGTAAACTTTCTGATCTATGTCTTCAACCGGTTCGTTGGCCGTTTTATCGCCATCGCCATGGTCGTTTTGCTCATCGGTTGGCTACAGCCCTACGCGCCATTTCAGACCTCCGCTACTTGGTATTGGTTCATTTACGGGTATATTGTTTGGGAATTCGGGCATTTTCTGTACCATTATTGGGGACATAAAGTACGGCTCTTTTGGTGCCTGCACTCCACACATCACGCGCCCGAGAACATGAATCTATCAGTGACTTATGCCCATTTTTTCCTAGAAGCGCCCTATGCGGATACTGTACGGACCACGGTCTGTATCCTGGCCGGACTTGAACCCACCATGCTTTTTGCCATTATGTTCATTGACGGCACCTATGGAGCTTTTATTCATGTCGGGGAAAATATGATCAAGGATGCCCGATTCGGTGCATTGGGCAAATTTATTCTCACCCCCTCGCACCATCGGGTACACCACGCAAAAAATCCACTTTATATGGATACCAATTTCTGCAACCTTTTAAATGTCTGGGACCACGTCTTCGGCACCTATCAAGAGGAGGAACGGAAAGAAAAAATCCGGTATGGCATCACCAGAAAAATGGATTCGGGAAACTTTATGGACGTTTATTTTGGAGAATTTGCGGCGTTGGCCAAGGATGTTTGGAACGCCCCGGGTTTAAAAAACAAAATAGCTTACATTTTTATGCCCCCTGGATGGAGCCATACCGGCGAGCACCAAACTGCCAAGATGGTTCGTAAGGAGTATATGGAAGAGCAAACGGTCTAAGGGCAAACCCGTCCGCTTGCCGAACTGAGATGTTTCGAAAAACAAATTCCAAACCGGACGTAATCGAGAATTAGAATCTTAAATTCGCCATCGCGGGCTAATGAAGTGTTCCAACATTCCCGGTTTGTAAGAGGTGCCAACATTCCATATCTGCAACGGGTGCCGACATTCCCCATCTGGCATCGGCCAGTCCACTACACCTTAGGACCCAATAACTTCCTTAATCTCCCCAATGATCCGGTCCGCCAAACCATCTGCGGCTGCCTGTGTTTTGGCTTCCGTATAAACGCGGATGATCGGTTCCGTATTCGATTTTCGAAGATGTACCCAATTTTCGGCAAAATCAATTTTCACGCCGTCTATGGTGGAGATTTTCTCCTGCTTATATTTAGCTTCCATCGCCTTTAGAATACCATCCACATTGATATCGGGCGTCAGCTCAATTTTCTTTTTGCTCATAAAATAGGAAGGGTAGCTTGCACGCAATTCGGCGACCGTACCCCCCTTTTCAGCCATCAACATTAGGAACAGGGCCGTGCCCACCAACGAATCGCGGCCATAGTGGCTTTCAGGATATATAATTCCACCATTGCCCTCGCCACCGATGATGGCATTGCAGGCTTTCATTTTTGTCACCACATTGACTTCGCCCACGGCAGCTGCGTGATAAGTGCCTCCATGTTTTTCGGTGATGTCGCGCAAAGCTCTTGACGAGGAAAGGTTCGAAACCGTATCCCCTTTTGTTTTTCCCAAAACGTAATCCGCACAGGCGACCAAAGTGTATTCTTCCCCGAACATCTCCCCCTTATTGTCGATAAATGCCAAACGGTCTACGTCGGGATCTACAACGATTCCGAAATCTGCTTTTTCCTCGACGACCCGTTTGCTGATATCACCTAAATGCTCTTTTAAAGGTTCGGGATTATGGGGGAAATGACCTGTCGGATCACAATACAGTTTAACAGTCTGAACACCTAAAGCGTCCAAGAGTTTCGGAATGGCGATTCCTCCAGTGGAATTTACCCCGTCGACGACAACCTTGAACTTGGCCTTTCGAATGGTTTCGGCATCTACCAAGGCCAATTCCAACACTTCATCGATATGGATGTCGATATAAGAATCGTTTTTTATAATTTCTCCCAAATCATCCACCTCGGAAAAATCGAAATCCTCATTTTCTGCGATTTCAAGAATCTTCGCGCCTTGCGCAGCGTCTAAAAACTCCCCTTTCTCGTTCAAAAGTTTAAGCGCGTTCCACTGTTTCGGGTTGTGGCTCGCGGTTAAGATAATTCCACCTTCCGCTTTTTCCAAAGGCACCGCAATCTCGACGGTCGGGGTGGTTGACAGATCAAGGTCTATTATATCGATACCTAGGCCAACCAAGGTAGAAACGACCAGGCTCTGTATCATTTCTCCCGACAGGCGGGCATCACGGCCGATGACCACTTTAATTTTGGCCTTGTTTGAATATTCCTTGAGCCATATTCCATAGGCCGCAGCGAATTTTACAGCATCTATTGGCGTCAGATTATCACCGGGGGTACCGCCGATAGTACCCCGTATTCCCGAAATCGATTTTATAAGTGTCATAAGTTGCAGAAAAGTTTTGACAAATATACGGGTCTAATATGAATCGGTAGAGATGCAATTTGTAAATTCGGACCTATGAATTTTTTGGCACATATCTATCTTTCCTTTGGGGATGATGAAATCACTTTGGGGAATTTTATGGCGGACAGCATTCGGGCCAACAAGTACAAGCATCTGCCCGAACGTGTGCAAAAAGGAATCTTTTTACATCGAGAAATCGATACGTTTACCGATACCCATCCCCTCCCTAAAAAAAGCAGTAAAAAGCTACATAAAAATTACAGCCATTACAGCAGGGTAATCGTAGATATCTATTACGACCACTTTTTGGCCAAAAATTGGAAAACCTATTCTGACGAATCCCTTGACGTTTTTGTAGATAGGTTCTATAATCTGTTAGCCGATAACTATGTAATTTTACCAGGAGGTGTAAAACGGATGATGCCTTACATGATATCGGACAATTGGCTCCTAAACTACGCCAATTTGGAAGGTATCGGAAAAGTACTGAACGGTATGAACCGAAGAACAGAAAACAAATCCAAAATGAACTTTGCCATTTTGGACCTTGAGGAACATTATGATGCTTTTGAGATGGAGTTTACCGCTTTTTTTGAGGAATTGATTGTATTTTCAAAAAAGAAGTTCTTGGTGATTTGAACGGAATTGCCCTGAACAATAGCAGGGGTGTGTAAAACTCTTGCCAGTCTCGATCTCGGCCAGGATGAATTCACGATTGCCTTGAAGTTATATTCAAAGTTCGAGTAGCGTTAATTTAAACAGATGGTCCGAAATCAATCGAAATATTAAACCTGCCGAAGGCATCGCCCCAGACGGACGAGCAGCATCGAACGTTAAAACCATTTTGTTGCTAGGTTAGCATGTTAAACATTTTTTAAATCCAATACCTTTTTAAATGAAACCGAATAAGAACGTTGTATCACTCGCCATCATCCTACTACTTTTAATCGGCTGCAAAACTTTACCGGCAACCCCGACAGGATTGGTTACCGAAAAGGCCATGGTCGTTTCTGCACGGGAGGAAGCTTCTAAAATAGGTGTAGAAATTTTGAAAAAAGGCGGCAATGCCTTTGACGCCATGGTCGCAACCGAAATGGCGTTGGTGGTCGCCTACCCGTTCGCTGGAAATCTGGGAGGTGGCGGTTTTATGGTCTATCGCAAATCGGATGGTACAACGGGCGCATTGGATTATCGCGAAAAAGCGCCACTTTCGGCCACTAAGGATATGTACTTGGATTCGTCAGGCAACGTGATTCCCGATATGAGTACCGTCGGTGCTACGGCCGTCGGGGTTCCGGGTACGGTAGCCGGTATGATTGCCGTTCATGATAAATTCGGAAAGCTGCCTTTGGAAGAAATCTTTGCCCCTGTTATCGCCTTGGCCCAAAACGGTATCGTGGTGACCCAGAAACAGGCTGAACACTTTGAAGCCTACCGCGATGAAATTTTGGAGGTCAACGGGGGATCGACAACGTTCCCGATCGATGCGAAACCGGGCGATATCCTAAAATATCCTGTCTTGGCCAAAACCCTGCAACGTATTTCCGAACAAGGTCGAGACGGATTTTATAAAGGGGAAACTGCTACATCACTCGCCGCTTTTATACAACAGAACGGCGGATTTGTTACAGTGGAAGATCTTGCGGAATACGAGGCCATATGGCGCACACCCATTGCCTTCAACTACAAAGATTTACGAATTATTTCTATGAGTCCGCCTAGCAGTGGCGGAATCACCCTCAACCAAATCTTTAGGATGATGGAACCGTACAAGGTTTCCAAATACGGCCATAATTCCGAAAAGGAAATCCAACTTTTTACCGAAGCCGCTCGCCGGGCTTACGCCGACCGGAATTATTATCTGGGTGATCCAGATTTCGTCGATATCCCCAAAGAAACATTGTTGAGCGACGCGTACTTGAAAAAGCGGATGGAAAGCTTCTCGTTTAAAAAGGCTACCAAATCCTCAGATATTCAGGAAGGAAATGTTCAGATGGCCGAAAGTATGGAAACCACCCACTACTCCATCGTCGATCACGAAGGAAATGCCGTGTCGGTCACGACAACGCTTAACGGCGCTTACGGTTCTAAACTGTACAGTGATGAACTCGGATTTTTCCTGAACAACGAAATGGATGATTTCAGTGCCAAAGCTGGAGTACCGAATATGTTCGGGCTCATAGGCGCAGAAGCCAACAGTATCGCGCCCGAGAAAAGGATGCTCAGTAGCATGACCCCGACCCTCGTCGAAAGGGATGGTAAATTGTGGATGGTCGTCGGCACCCCTGGCGGTTCTACGATTATCACGGCGGTCGCCCAGACCATTTTAAATGCTTATGAATTCAACATGAGCATGCAAAAGGCAGTGGACGCCCCTCGATTTCACCATCAATGGTTGCCCGATGTCATTATGTTCGAGCCTCAAGGTTTTTCTAATCAACTTAAAGACGAATTAAGATCGAAAGGGTACAACATTAACGAAGAGCGTACGCCCATAATAGGCAAGGTCAATGCCATTCGTATTTTGCCCGACGGCCATCTTGAAGGAGGTGCCGATAGACGCGGTGATGACACGGCCGTGGGGTTCTAGTCGCTTAACTATTTCCCAAATTAGTAAACCAACTCCTATTTAGCTCGGTATAAGAAGCAGTTTGTTGAAGTCAATGAAAAAAGTACTGAAAATACTAATCAAATGCATTGGAATTCTATTCGTTTTGAGTACAGTAACCTTTGCTATTCTCTATGCAATTTATAATAAACCCCTCCCTCAGGGCAAATCTGGAATCGCAGCCGATAGCTTTGCCCGCAAAATGCTCAAGGCCCTTAATTACGAAGCGTATAAGGATACCCGATATGTAGAATGGAGTTTTAAGGAGGGTAAACATCGGTATAAATGGGATAAACAGCTGGGCGTAGCACGCGTGGAATGGGACGATTATCGTGTAGTTTTGAATTTAGCAAATCCTGCGAAAAGTAGTGTTTTTGAAAATGACATTCAGGTCACAGAAAATAGTAGAACGGAATTGATTAAAACGGCAGTATCCAACTTCAATAACGATTCCTTTTGGCTTGTGGCTCCTTTCAAAGTTTTTGATAGCGGTACGGAAAGAAGTCTGGTTACTTTAGAGGATGGTTCCGATGGTCTTTTAATAACCTATACTTCCGGCGGAACGACGCCGGGTGATTCATATCTTTGGAAACTGGGAAAAAACCGTATTCCCGAAAGTTTCCAGATGTGGGTCGAAATTATTCCCATAGGCGGACTTGAAGCGACTTGGGGGGATTGGCAGGTTATGGAAAGTGGTGTGTTTTTGCCAATCTGCCATAAATTGGGGCCTATGGACTTTAAAATGGAGGATGTAAAAGCCTATAATTAAAAAATACAGAAGATTATGGAAATAGAAATTCTAAAAAAATCCGACATTAACGATACAATGCGACTTCAAATAACGGAGCTTTACAAACAGTTGAACGACAGCATCAAACAATGTCCCCTGCACCAAATTCTACAAGAAGATAACCATATCATCTTTGCCGCATGCCGCATTGAAGACCAGATTGTTGGAATCGCCCTGTTGGCTACCTACAAAGTAATCTCGGGCCGCCGTGGGATGGTAGAGGATGTCGTAGTAGATACCGAGCACAGAGGCAAAGGTATCGGCAGAAAACTAATGGAAAAACTTTTGGAAGAGGCCAGACATAGAAATTTAGACAGCGTTTTGCTCTTTTCAGGGCATCATCGCGAGGCGGCCATTAGCTTATATAAAAGTCTTGGATTTACCTTGCGGGATAGTGGAGTCTATAATCTGAAATTATCTTAGACCCATATCCTATTTTATAAAAGTCAATCGATTTAGACATAAGGCAGGACAAATAGGATCCCATATTAAGATTCTAAAATACTTAGGCCGTTTTTAGACTTTTTTCACATGTTTCAACTGGTCTTTCAACTCTTCCATAGATTCTTGCAATTGTCTGAGCAGCCCTTTTTCCGTGGTCGCATCCTCCCCAAAGGTAATTCTGCTGCTGACCTGCCAGATTTCCTGAATTTGATAAGGCTTAATATCGTAAGGCGGGTAGGTTTCGTTTAAGGAAACCAAAGTAATATTATTGGAATTGGGCCGCTTTTCAATTTTTTTAACCAAAACGGCGTCCTGTAAAACAACTACGTACATTTTATTCGCACTTACATCATCTATATGCTCTACCGCCTTGGCCAGCACCCATTCTCCCGGCTTCAAATTGGGCAACATACTATCTCCCTCGACTTGAAACCCACGATAGGTAGCATTTCTGAATTCGGGTATTGGTAAATCAAAAGCGGGCAACTGCTGATACCAACTGGTATCTTGTATATTTTGCGGATATCCTGCCGCTGCCTTGGCGTTGACAAGCACCATATTCTCCCGGTCGGCGGAATCTACGGTGACCACCTTTGGAATGACGCAGGTGTTCGAAGTTTCAAGATACTTATTGTCGCTTTCCCCGAACAGCCAAAGCGGATTGATTTTGAACTGCTTCAAAAGTTCCACCACCACCTTACCTGATACTTTGGTACGCCCCCTTTCAATGTCGGCCGTAGTACTGGAAACATGCAACAATGCGGCGAATTCTGCCTGTGTATATTCCAAATCCCGACGAATCTCGGCAAATCGTTTCAATATAATCTCATTTTCCATAAATACGTCTTTTTTTGTCATTTCCGCCCTCCAACTCCATTTCAGATGGAGTTGGGAGGGAATTTCTCTACATGTAATTCTCGTCTTTTTATCGACAAAATCTAATATCTGAAAAACACTACCGCTTTCAAAGATACGCTATTTGGAATATATCCGAAATTTTATTTGGATTATTTCCATAAGTCGGAATTAATCCATAATTTTGGAATAATTACAAATTCAGTTTTATGTCATTTGAACGAACTCTGGAGAAACTGACGATTCTGGCAGATGCTGCCAAGTACGATGTTTCCTGTTCCAGTAGCGGTAGTAAACGTACGAATACCAATAAAGGTTTGGGCGATAGTTCAGGCATGGGGATCTGTCATAGTTATACGGAAGATGGAAGATGTGTATCCCTTTTAAAAATTTTACTGACCAATCATTGCATTTTTGACTGTGCCTACTGCGTTACGCGAAAGAGCAACGACATTCAAAGGGCGGCTTTTAAAATTCAGGAAGTGGTAGATCTGACCATTGACTTTTACAGGCGTAATTATATAGAAGGGCTTTTTTTGAGTTCCGGTATTTTTAAGAGTCCCGATTACACCATGGAACGTTTGATCGCCGTCGCCAAAAAGCTGCGAACGGAAGAAAATTTTAACGGCTACATCCATTTAAAATCCATTCCCGGCGCAAGCGACGAATTGATGCGGGAAGCAGGCCTGTATGCCGATCGGCTTTCCGTTAATATCGAAGTCCCAACTATATCCGGTCTCAAATTATTGGCACCCGATAAAAAGCATGAGGATTTTATCAAACCGATGTTAAAGGTTAAAAATGAAATCATACAATATGGGGAGGAAAGGAAAATCATCAAGAGTACGCCTAAATATGCGCCGGCTGGGCAAAGCACCCAGATGATTATTGGTGCGACGGGTGAATCGGATAAAGATATTATGTATTCCGCCACGCACTACTATAAAAATTATAACATGAAGCGGGTCTACTATTCAGGGTACGTTCCAGTGGCCGAAGATAGTCGCTTACCGGCCATTGGTACGCAAGTGCCGATGCTCCGAGAAAATCGATTGTATCAAACGGACTGGCTCTTGCGTTTTTACGGTTTCGGAGTGCGGGAATTATTGAATAATGACCATCCCAATCTCGATATCGACATCGACCCCAAATTGAGTTGGGCGTTGCGGAACCTACAGCAATTTCCAGTGGATATTAACAAGGCAGAAAAACAGATATTGGCCAGAATACCCGGTATTGGTATGAAATCCGTACCTAAAATCATTAGCGCAAGGCGATTTCGAAAGCTCAATTGGGAGCATTTAAAAAATATCGGCGTCGCCTTGAACCGAGCTAAATATTTTATCGTTTGCGATTCGAGCCATTGGGAACGCCGTGATATGGACGCCAATATTATAAAAGGACGGATTTTGCAAAATTCCGTTGGAAAATTTAGAAAAGAGTATGGTTCGCAGCTTAGTTTATTTAATTGAAATCATCTTTCAGGATAGAAACAACTTTAGAACAAAAATTTTAAAAATTCAAAAATCACGCCTTATACAAAACCGGATTACTACGCAGCATCTTAAATTAGAACCTTATGGAAAATGCAAAAACCCTTATCTATGACGGAAGTTTCAACGGCTTTCTTACCTCGATTTTCGTCGCGTTTGAAGAAAAGGCACACATAGCCGATATTCACAAGAACACCATTAGCCAAAATGCCCTTTTTTCAGAAACGGAAACCATTATCACACATGTTGACAAAGCAAAACGGGTTTGGAACGGTATTCAAAAAAAGGACCATAACGCGATGAAGAATATTTATTTCGCCTATTTAAGCGAAACAAACGGCATCGAACTACTACTTTATCGTTATATCCGAAAACTGTTTGCCAATCACACATCGATTCATTCGGATTATTCGGATGGGCTTGTTCTAAAAATCAACCAATTGGCAAAATCAGTTAGCCGTGAGAAACATCGTATGGAAGCGTTCGTAAGGTTTCAACTAGCACAAGATGATATCTACTTCGCTACTATTGAACCTGATTTCGATGTTCTTCCCCTGATTTCAAAACATTTCCGGTCCAGATATGCCGACCAGCAATGGCTCATTTATGATGTAAAGCGCCATTATGGAATCTTCTACGACCTTGAAAAGGTCGAAATAGTGTCATTGGATTTGAACGAAAACTATGCCAACAGTATCCATAAAAGTGACAACTTTGTACACGAGGAATATAGCTATCAAGAACTATGGAACAATTACTTTAAGAGCACCAATATCAAATCCCGTATCAACTTGACACTGCACACCCAGCATGTGCCCAAACGCTATTGGAAGTATCTCTCGGAGAAACGGCAAGCAATTTAATAGTTTGGGTGAGGTGTTGGAACCGTTTTTAAGTTTTCATTCCGAGGTCCGCCGACAAACGATTTAGTTTTTTTGTCGGTAGACAGCTGTGCAAAATCCGAAGCAATTCAAAAACAATTAAACCCTCCCAACTTCCTAATTCATTGTCAAAATTGTAACTTTGCCGCCTTGCTGTGAAAGAATGATAAAATACGAGGAAAATATTGAGGTGCAGGGTGCTCGCGTTCATAATCTTAAAAACATTGACGTTACTATCCCAAGGGAGAAATTGGTGGTAATTACCGGACTTTCCGGTAGTGGAAAATCATCATTGGCATTCGATACCATCTATGCCGAAGGTCAGCGACGTTACATCGAAACTTTTTCGGCCTACGCCCGACAATTTTTAGGGGGCTTGGAGCGGCCGGATGTGGACAAGATCGACGGGCTTTCCCCAGTTATTGCCATCGAGCAGAAAACCACTTCAAAATCCCCAAGATCTACGGTCGGCACCATCACCGAAATTTACGATTTTTTACGCCTTTTGTTTGCCCGTGCCGGATTGGCCTACAGCTATAATACCGGTGAAAAAATGGTCAGCTACAGTGACGAGCAGATCAAAGCCTTGATAAAGGCCGATTACGATGGTAAAAAGATAAATATTTTGGCTCCGGTCATCAAATCCAGAAAAGGCCATTATCGCGAACTGTTCCAGCAAATCGGGAAACAGGGTTTTGTCAAGGTAAGGGTCGACGGTGAAGTCGTTGATATTACCAAGGGCATGAAAGTGGACCGGTACAAGACCCATGACATTGAAATCGTTATCGATCGATTGAAGGTCATAGACACCGATGATCTAGATAAACGACTCTCTGAATCTATCAACACTGCCATGTACAGCGGTGACGATGTCTTGATGGTCTTGGAAGAAGGTGCTTCGATAGCCCGTTATTTCAGTCGTGACCTGATGTGCCCTACCACAGGTATATCCTATCCCGTTCCCGAACCTAATACTTTTTCTTTCAACTCTCCGAAGGGTATGTGTCCCAACTGCAGCGGTCTTGGCCATGTCTACGAGGTCAATGAAAATAAAATTTTCCCCGACAAAAAGATATCCATCAAATCCGGAGGTATTGCCCCTTTAGGAGATTACAAGAAATCTTGGGCTTTCAAGCAGATCGAAACCATAGCTCAACGCTATGATTTTAAAATTACCGATGCTATAGAAAACGTTCCTGAAGAGGCCATGAACGTTCTGCTTTACGGCGGTCATGAAAGTTTTGAGGTCGACTCAAAAACCTTGGGCGTAAAGCGGAATTATAAGATCGAGTACGAAGGGATATCCCATTTTATCAAAAATCAATTTGAACAAGCGGGTTCCACCTCAATTAAACGATGGGCCAAGAGCTATATGGATAAGGTGATTTGCCCTACTTGTGAAGGCTCCCGCCTACGGAAAGAATCCCTTAACTTTAAGATAGACGAAAAGAACATTGCCGAGCTGGCCCATCTCGACATTTCTGAACTTGCCGATTTCTTTGAAGGATTGAACCAAAGATTGGAAGGCAGCCAGCAAATTATTGCCGAAGAAATCATAAAGGAAATCAGTACCCGTATCCGATTTTTACTGGATGTCGGTTTGGATTATCTCTCCCTGAACCGCGGTTCCAAATCCCTCTCCGGTGGCGAGGCGCAACGTATTCGTTTGGCTACACAGATTGGCTCGCAGTTAGTGGGCGTTCTTTATATTTTGGATGAGCCCAGTATCGGTCTCCATCAGCGCGACAATGACCGGTTGATAAAATCGCTGGAAGCCCTTCGAGATATCGGTAACTCCGTTATTGTCGTCGAACACGATCGCGATATGATCGAACGAGCCGACCATGTCATCGATATCGGCCCTAGGGCAGGAAGGCATGGCGGTGAAATCATTTCCGAAGGACTTCCCAAAGACCTTAAAAACTTTCAGACCCTGACCGCGGATTACATGACCGGGAAAAAAGAAATTGCGGTGCCTCAAAATCGTAGAACGGGTAACGGAAAAAAAATAACCCTATCCGGTTGTACGGGTAACAACCTTAAAAACGTCACCGTAACAATTCCGTTAGGGCAAATGATAGGAGTAACGGGGGTTTCGGGCAGTGGTAAATCCACCTTGATCAACGAGACCTTGTACCCCATTATGAATGCCCATTATTTTAACGGGGTGAAAAAACCGATGCCCTACAAGAAAATCAAGGGCCTAGAGCATGTCGATAAGGTAATCGATATCAACCAATCGCCGATAGGGCGAACGCCACGCTCTAATCCCGCAACCTATACCGGAGTTTTTGGTGAGATTCGTTCCCTTTTCGCCAAAACCCCCGAAGCCGCCATTCGCGGTTATAAACCGGGCCGTTTTAGCTTTAATGTGAAAGGCGGTCGCTGCGAAACCTGCGGTGGTGGTGGCGTACGTGTTATAGAAATGAACTTTCTCCCTGATGTTTATGTAGAATGCGAGACCTGCAACGGGAAACGCTTTAACCGCGAAACGCTAGAAATCAGATACAAAGGAAAATCCATTGCCGATGTACTCGATATGACGATAAACGAAGCTGTCGATTTTTTTGAACTTATTCCCAAAATACATCGTAAGTTAAAAACAATACAAGACGTCGGCTTGGGCTATATCACTTTAGGGCAACAGTCCACTACCCTATCCGGTGGAGAGGCGCAACGAGTGAAATTGGCCACCGAACTATCGAAACTGAATACCGGGAATACGTTTTATATTTTGGACGAACCCACAACAGGGCTCCATTTTGAGGACATCAGGGTACTTATGGAGGTTTTGAACCGTTTAGTGGACAAAGGAAATACCGTTTTGATTATCGAACACAACATGGATGTGATAAAAATGATGGATTATCTCATCGATATTGGTTACGAAGGTGGTCGCGGTGGCGGTATGATTGTCGCCAAAGGCACCCCCGAAAAAGTGGCAAAGGACAAAAAAAGTTATACAGCGGCGTATTTAAGGAAGGAATTGGCACTAAAAAAACCGAAGAGTGAACAAGAAGCAATCGGTGTATAAAAAACCACACATACCAAACCATAACGAATGCGAAAAGAACAACATCACAAAGGCTGGAACGAGGTAAAGACCAACGATTCGTGGGCCATATTTAAAATCATGGGCGAATTCGTCATGGGGTATGAGAAACTGGGTACTATTGGGCCCTGTGTCTCCGTTTTTGGATCGGCGCGTACAAAACCAGGCGATGCCTATTACGAATTGGCGGTCAGTATCTCCCAGAGTATTTCCGAAGCGGGTTATGGTGTCATCACAGGTGGGGGTCCCGGAATTATGGAAGCCGGAAACAAAGGTGCACATCTTGCTGGCGGAACCTCCGTAGGACTGAATATCGACCTTCCTTTCGAACAACATGACAACCCCTATATCGACGCCGACAAAAGCCTTGATTTTGATTATTTTTTTGTGAGAAAGGTGATGTTCGTCAAATATTCCCAAGGCTTTGTCGTCATGCCGGGAGGATTCGGTACATTAGACGAGCTTTTTGAAGCCATTACCCTAATACAAACACACAAAATCGAAAAATTCCCAATAATTCTCGTCGTTTCCGATTTTTGGAACGGACTCTTCGAATGGATAAAAGATACGATGCTCAAAATTAAGAACATCAGTCCCCATGATCTTGATCTGATTCATATCGTAGATACCAAGGAAGAGGTTGTCGACATCATTGACTCATTTTATAAAGGACGTTCTTTGAGTCCAAATTTTTAATCCCCCTGTTTGAAACTAAAATTCCCCATACTTAAATTCCTTTGCGCTCTCTTACTTTTTTCCGGTATAGGAAGATTGTGTGCCCAGCATGAAAACATCCTTACCGCAACACTGGATGGGAAAACCAAGGAAATAACCATCCAACAAGAATTCCTTTATAAAAATACTTCCGATTCGACCCTCGACGTGCTTTATTTTAACGATTGGGCCAATGCTTATGCCAACAAGAATACCGGACTCGCAAAACGTTTTGCCGAAGAATTCAAAAAAAGCCTACACTTGGCCAAAAAAAGCGAACGGGGCTACACTACAATAACGAGTGTCGTAGACGATGCCTACAGGGGCTTACCATGGGAACGGACCAAGGAAGAGGATATCCTTAAAATTAAATTGAACGCTCCACTACCTCCTGGGGAATCGACCAAATTGTTTCTTACATATACGGTTCAGCTTCCTGAAAATAAATTTACCCCTTACGGATATGGCAAAAACAATACCTATTATCTAAAGGATTGGTATCTGACACCTGCAGTTTTTGATGGTGTCTGGCATCTGTATTCCAATAAAAACCTGGAAGACCTATATACGGAAACAACAAATACAACGGTTAATTTTACATATCCGGACAGTCTATATTTAGCTTCGAATTTCAGGGTATTGGGCAATACGCATTTTCCAAACGGACAAATGGCCCAATTGCGGGGTATCCATCAAAAGAACGGGGAACTAATTCTGACGCCCACAAATCGTTTTACAACCCACGTCACAGAAGAGATGACGATAATTACCGATCTGGAGGCCTCTAAATATAGTGAACTTTCCCAAGGGCTCTCCATAAACCGGGTAGCGGAATTTATCGATGGCCATTTGGGAAAATATCCGCACGAGCAACTGCTGGTCAGCGAAATCGATTATGATAAGAACAAGCTTTACGGCATCAATCAGTTGCCTTCATTTATTCGGCCCTACGAAGAACAGTTTCAGTTTGAAATGAAGTTCTTGAAAACCGCTTTGATCAATATTTTAGAGGAAACGCTTTTTCTTGACCCCAGAAAAGATCAGTGGTTGAGCGATGCTATAGCAAACTACCTCATGATTGCCTATGTTGAAGAGTATTATCCCGATCAAAAACTGTTGGGAAAACTATCAAAGATCTGGGGAATCCGCAGTTTCAATTTGGCAAAGATGGATTTTAACGAGCAATATCCATTTCTGTACATGCTGATGGCAAGAAAAAATATAGACCAGCCGCTGAACACCCCGAACGACTCCCTTACCAAGTTCAATCAAAAAATAGCGAATAGGTATAAAGCGGGACTCGGGTTGTCTTACGTGGCGAGCTATATCGGAAAAGAAAAGGTAGACAATAGTATAAAGACATTCTATCAATATTATCAGTTAAACCGTGCTAAAATTCTGGATTTTGAATCCATTTTAAAACGCTCGACCGATAGAGATGTCAACTGGTTTTTTAGAGACTACGTGTCCACCGACTGGAAAATAGATTTCAAGATAAAGAAAGTAGAGAAAACCGAGGATTCGCTTAGGGTAACCCTTAAGAATAAGGCGGGAACCAACGTGCCCATATCGCTGTTCGGATTACGTAACGATTCCGTGGTTTCCAAATATTGGTTTTCGGATATCGATGAGGAAAAAACGGTTACCATTCCAAAAAAGGATGAAGAAAGATTGGTATTGAACTATGATCAAAAAATACCGGAATTCAACCAAAGGGACAACTGGAAATCATTGGGGGGATTTTTATCGAGTAACAAAAAACTAAGGTTCACCTTTTTCCAGGATTCCGAAAATCCTTATTACAACCAAGTCTTTTATGTGCCCGTGGCTAATTTCAACCTTTATGACGGATGGACCCCGGGCATGCGATTGTACAACAAGACCTTTTTGGAAAAGCCGTTTGTCTATGACGTTTCCCCATCTTATTCCTTCCGGGAGAAGGCATTTGTTGGCTCTGGTGGATTTACCTATAGAAAGTATCTGAGTAAAAGCGGACTTTACGTGGCCAATTATCACATAGGGGGTTCTACCTATCATTTTCAGGAGAATTCCCGCTATACAACGATTACGCCTTCGCTCAGTTTCGGTTGGCGGCCCGAGAACCTGATATCCAATAAGCGGAATTTTCTTTCTTTTCGTTATGTCAACGTATTGAGGGATAAAGATGAAAATTTGGGTGATTTTCAGACACCACCCGACTACAGCGTCTTAAACGCTAGGTATACCAGTAGAAACCCGGGAATTATCAATTACCTCTCCTGGTTCGGCGATATTCAGCATGCCAATGACTTCACCAAATTGGCTTTTGAACTCGAATACCGTAAGTTGTTCGAAAACAACCGACAATTTAACTTGCGATTTTTTGCCGGTAAGTTTCTGCGTAATAAGACCACGGATTACGCCGATCCCAATTACTTCAGTTTCGCATTAGATCGTCCTACGGACTACCTATTTGATTATGGTTATTTGGGGCGTTCCGAAGATTCGGGGATTTATAGCCAACAGATTATTATTGCCGAAGGAGGTTTTAAATCCTTTTTACCGGAGCGCTATCGATTTTCCAACGATTTGTTGGCCACAGTGAACACCAGCGTAAACCTATGGCGCTGGATCGAGGTATATGGTGATGCCGGATTTGTCAAGAACAAAGGGGTCAGCGGTAAGTTCGTATACGATTCTGGAGTTCGACTAAACCTTTTGACCGATTATTTCGAACTGTACTTTCCCGTGTATTCCAACAACGGATGGGAAGTTTCCCAGCCAAATTATGGAGAGAAAATCCGTTTTATCATTACCGTAAGTCCCAAAACCTTGATCGGGCTGTTTACGAGGCAGTGGTTTTAAAAGGTTTGTAGCCGTTTCATGTCGAATTTCTCAAAACGCATTGTTTTTCGAAAGGATTTTCAACCATTCCCTATTCCGATTCCCCTTTTTTTGCTTATTTTTCAATTAATCTATTATCTTTTTGAATTGCTTAAATCCCATTGATTTGATAATTTTGTAACAACTCAAACATACTTCATGGATCTATCGCCCCAAACAAGTAACGACATCTCTTTTGACGATTTCAAGAAACAGATTTTAGATGATTACAAAATAGCGGTACTTAGCAGAACCTGCAGTTTGATGGGTAGAAAGGAAGTACTGACCGGAAAGGCAAAGTTCGGTATTTTCGGGGATGGTAAAGAACTTCCGCAATTGGCGATGGCACGTTCTTTTAAGAACGGGGACTTTCGAAGTGGGTATTACAGGGATCAGACCTTTATGATGGCCTTGGGCCTATTACATCCCAAAGATCTGTTCCATGCCCTTTATGCTACCACCGATATTGAAAAAGAGCCGATGAGCGCCGGTCGGCAGATGGTCGGTCATTTCCTGACCTATAGTTTGAACGAAGACGGTAGTTGGCGCGATCTGACCGAACAAAAAAACAGCAGTGCCGATATTTCTTGTACGGCAGGGCAGATGCCCAGGCTATTGGGTCTTGCGCAAGCCTCGAAAATGTACCGGAGCCTAAAAAACGTCGACGCTTCCAAATTCTCCAAATATGGTAACGAAGTAGCTTGGGGCACCATTGGCAACGCCAGTACCAGCGAGGGCATGTTCCTGGAAACCGTAAATGCGGGCGGGGTACTGCAAGTACCCATGGTCATTAGTATTTGGGATGATGATTATGGTATTTCCGTACCTCCCGAATATCATGCTACGAAAGAGGATATTTCAGAAATGCTCAGCGGTTTTCAACGCACCGAGGACCAAAATGGCTATGAAATGTTTAAAGTAAAGGGCTGGGATTATACCGCTTTGATGCATGCCTATGAAAACGCCTCCGATATTGCGCGGGAAGAACACGTGCCGGTAATCATACATGTTACCGAACTGACCCAACCCCAAGGACACTCCTCTTCAGGCTCTCACGAGCGATATAAAAGTCAGGAACGGCTACAATGGGAAAAAGAAAACGATTGCAACAAAAAATTCCGGGAGTGGATTTTGGAAACTGGCATTACAACCGAAGAAGAACTGAAATCAATTGAAAAATTGATTTCCAAAGAAGTCCGGAGTGCTAAAAAAGAAGCTTGGGCGGAATATCTGGCCCCTCACAAGGCCTTAAAAAAGACGTTAACGAATCTATTGGATAAGGTCGCTGCCAAAAGCCAGAACAAAAATTTTATCACAAAGTTAAAAAACGACCTGATTGCCATCGAAGAACCGATAAAAAAGGAGATGGCCGTCAGTGCTCGAAAAGCTATAAGGTACCTAGTAGGGGAAGATTTTCAGGAAAAGAACGATCTACTTGAATGGACCAATACCTTTTTAGTGGACACCCAACCCCTGTACAGTAAGAATTTGTACAGTGAAACACCGAACAGGGCAACCAATATCCCCGAAGTAAAACCAGTTTACCTTGAAAATCCCGAAAAAGTAGATGGCCGTATCATCATAAGGGACAATTTCGATAAATTGTTCGAAAAATATCCGAATACATTAATTTTCGGGGAAGATACAGGTGCCATAGGCGATGTAAACCAAGGACTTGAGGGACTTCAAAAAAAATACGGCAAGCTGCGCGTTTCGGATACCGGTATACGCGAAACTAGCATTGTCGGCCAGGGTACCGGAATGGCATTACGCGGATTACGGCCCATCGCCGAAATCCAGTATCTGGATTATATTTTTTATGCCCTCGCTACGTTGACCGACGACGTGGCCTGTCTGCGTTACCGCACTTTCGGCAAACAAAAAGTGCCCCTTATAGTGCGTACACGGGGTCATCGTCTTGAAGGTATTTGGCATTCCGGATCCCCTATGGGCGCTTTGATACATGCCCTTCGCGGTATGTATATACTGTCTCCTAGGAATATGACACAAGCGGCAGGTTTCTACAATACGCTGCTCAAAAGTGATGAACCTGCTTTGGTTATTGAAAGCTTAAACGGGTATCGTCTAAAAGAAGACCGTCCTACCAATTTAGGGGAACTCTGCACCCCCATTGGAGTTGTAGAAACCATTATGGAAGGCAAGGACATTACCTTGGTTTCCTACGGATCGACCTTGCGTATCGTTATTCAAGCGGTCGATGAACTCAAAGAATTCGGTATCGACGCCGAAGTAATCGACGCCCAGACCCTACTACCTTTCGACATACGCCACGACACTTTAAAAAGCGTTCAAAAGACCAATCGACTTTTGGTCATCGACGAGGACGTTCCCGGGGGATGTTCCGCTTACATTCTCAATGAGATTCTGGAAAAGCAAGGGGCTTATCAATTTTTGGATAGCGCCCCCGAAACCCTTAGCGCCAAGGCACACCGACCAGCTTATGGTACTGATGGCGACTATTTTTCCAAGCCCAATTCCGAAGATGTGTTCGAAAGGGTGTATGCCATTATGCACGAAAGTAATCCCGACAATTTTCCACGGTTACGATAGTTGAAAAACCATCAATAATTTTAACAGTTTCAAACCGAAAGATACATGCAAAATAAACTTTTAAACGATGTTGGTCTGGCCATTCTCCGGATTGCGCCCTCCGCCATGCTTCTTACCCATGGTATCCCCAAATTTCAAAAAATTATTAGTGGTAATATTGAATTCGGAGATCCTTTGGGGATTGGAGCTGGTCCGTCACTTTTTCTCGCCGTTATCGGCGAGGTTATCTGTCCGATATTGATAATCATTGGTTTTAAGACCCGTTGGATGGCCGTGCCCCCAGCAATTACCATGGCCGTTGCCGCCTTTGTACACCATGCCGCAGACGTTTTTGGAACTAAGGAAAAGGCTTTTTTGTACTTGATCTTTTTTATTGTCATTATCTTATTGGGCCCTGGCAGATATAGTATGGACAGAAAATAGATAGGCTTCCTTCCATTTTTAAAAACAAAATTCGATAGAAGGAAAGTAGGACGGACGATGTACTTTTGAATGTAAAGGCCGAAAGTTAATTCTCTCCAATCATTTCGATCTTAAAGGTCCGTCAGGAAATAAGATACAGGAATAGATAAATCTTAAATGATTTTCACCAAAAGCTCCTTCAGCAGGTCGGAGTGTGAAGCGGCATTCGCCCCTACCCCTTTCCCTTTCATATCCATTTCCCGAAGATGTGAGACAATACCACTTACCCGTTTCATAGGATAGTTTCGTGCGGCAAGGTGGATTTCGTCCACAAAATACGGATTGATACGTAGCGCACTCGCGACACTTTTGGGTGAATGATCGTTTAACCCGTGGTATTGCAATAATTGGGTGAAAAAACTGTTCAACAGCGTTACCGTTAGCACAAATGGATTGTCTTTCGGGTTTTGAGCGAAGTAGTTGATAATTCGGGTCGCCTTTACCACGTCGCGCTCGCCAATCGCTTTTTTCAGTTCAAAATTATTGTAGTCCTTGCTGATACCGATGTGGGTTTCGATGTCCGTAGGGGTTATCTCTGTATTTTTGGGTAATACAAACCGCAATTTTTCGAGTTCGTTGTTGATACGGCTCAAGTCGTTGCCTAAATATTCCGATAGCAAAATAGCCGCTTTATGTGAGATGCTATACCCTTTTGCCTGAAGATGTTTACGAATCCAATCCGGAATCTTGTTTTCGTAAAGTTTTTTGCTTTCAAAAATCACTCCCTTTTCGTTTACAGCTTTGTATAGCTTTTTTCGCTTGTCGAGTTTTTTATATTTGTAGCAGATAACAAGAACCGTCGTGGGCTGCGGATTTTCGGCATATTTCAACAACTCTTCGATAGTTCGTGAAAGGTGTTGCGCCTCCTTGACTATTACTACCTGTCTTTCGGCCATCATCGGATATCTCTTGGCGTTCGCCACGATCTCGTCTATGTTAACATCCTTGCCGTAGAGCACCATTTGGTTGAATCCCTTTTCCTCTTCCTGAAGTACATTCTTTTCGATGTAGGTCGCAATGGCATCGATATAATAGGGCTCTTCCCCGAAAAGAAAATAAAGGGGCTTGATATTTCCATTTTTAATTTCGGTTACTATCCTTTTTGCTTCGTCCATCCTAAAAAAATCATCAAATTTGCGCCATGCGACCGCTCAATTTCCCGGACTATGGTTTTCGTCTCAAAAGTAGCGAAAATAATACCCATATTTTTGATGCCATCCGCAAAAAGTTCGTGGTTTTACAGCCCGAGGAATGGGTTCGCCAGCATGTCGTTAATTATCTGATGATCGATAAAAAATATCCCAAGAGCCTGATTAACGTAGAGAAACAATTGACCATTAACCACCTTCGAAAACGCTATGACGTAGTAGTTTTCAAGCCTGATGGCCGTATTGATATCCTAGTGGAATGTAAAGCCCCCCATATAGAGATTACACAACGGACCTTCGATCAGATCGCCAGGTACAATCTTCAACTTCAATCTAATTATCTGATGGTGACCAATGGATTGGAACACTATTATTGTAAAATGGATCTCGACGTCGAAAAATATAGGTTTCTTACCGATATTCCTGATTTTAGCCGTTAATTTGCCATCGTTTTGCGCATCGCCATCGCCATACTCAACTGGAACGGAGAGGTACTTCTTGAAAGATACCTCGCATCGGTGGTACAATACTCTGAAGGCGCGGATATCTATGTAATCGACAACGCCTCCACTGATGGTTCGGTAGATTTTGTTAAGAACAATTATCCTCAAGTAAAAATCATCCAAAATGCCGAGAACGGTGGCTTTGCACGTGGATATAATGAAGGTCTTAAAGATGTGGATGCCGATATTTTCTGCTTGTTGAATTCAGATGTGGAAGTCACCGAAGACTGGTTGCTACCCATTATTGCCACTTTTTCTAAAATGCCCGAAGTGTCCATCATCCAACCTAAAATATTGGACCTGATGCGCAAAGACCACTTTGAATACGCCGGTGCGGGCGGCGGATTCATAGACCAACTCGGTTATCCGTTCTGCAGGGGACGTATTTTTCAATACTTGGAAAAGGATGTGGGACAGTACGACGATACCTGTGAGATTTTCTGGGCCACCGGTGCCTGTATGTTTATTAAAAGTAAGCTATATTGGGAGTTGAATGGGTTTGATGAAGATTACTTTGCCCATCAAGAAGAAGTTGATCTTTGCTGGCGGGCCAAAAACGAAGGCCATACCGTTTTTTATGTAGGAAAGTCCACGGTATATCACTTAGGTGGTTCTACACTTAGCAATATGAACCCTAAAAAAACTTACCTTAATTTTAGGAACTCGCTATTTTCCATTACCAAAAATCTTCCTCGTCGGAAAGCTTTGGCCATTATCTTTTTTCGACTATTGCTTGACGGAATTGCCGCACTACGTTTTATCTTTCAGTTCAAATTCAAGCATTGTTTTGCGATTCTCAGGGCACATCTTAGCTTTTATAGGCAGTTCTATAAAATGTACCACAAGAGAGAAAAAGCAAATTTTATTGTAAAGTATTACCTTACAAAGTCCATTGTATGGTCCCACTTCGTGTATGGTGTCAATAAATTCGGTGTATTAATAAAATATTAACTAATTTTGCCACTGCTAAAATGGACGAATGCCTAATTTTGGCATTCATTTTGAACAATCAAGTCAAAAACACAATTTATTAATATCTAGTAATCCAAAATTATGAAAAAAATCATTTTAGGCTGTTTAGGAGCGACCTTGTTGCTATCTTCTTGTGTATCGAACAAGAAATACGGTGAACTTGAAGCCAAACAAAAAGAAACGCAGGATCTTTTGAATTCCGCGACCGTAAAGTTGAACGATTGTTTAGAGGAAAAAGCAACCAATTCCTCAAAAATGAAAACCCTACAAGATCAAAATGCTTTCTTACAGGCCAACAATCAGGAATTGATCAACAACATGGGTAACATGACAACGCTTACCTCGAAAGGTGCCGAGAATCTTGAAAAATCTTTGGAAAGTTTAAAGGAAAAAGACCTTACCATACGAAAACTTCAGGATGCGATTACTCGTAGGGATTCTGTAAACTTAGCCTTGGTACAAAGCTTGAAAGGAGTTTTGGGTAATTTGGATGATGAAGACATCCAAATCAGCGTAGAGAAAGGTGTTGTTTTTGTATCGATTTCGGATAAATTATTATTCAGCAGCGGAAGCTACAACGTTACGAGCCGTGCCAAGGAAATTTTGGGCAAGGTTGCCAAAGTGGTCAACAACAAACCTGATTTCGAATTTATGGTCGAAGGTCATACCGATGATGTACCTTACCGTGGTGGAAATGGTGTGCTTTTAGATAACTGGGATTTGAGTGTCAAACGTGCTACCTCAGTGGTTCGTATTTTGCAAAACGATTTCAATGTTGACCCTAAGCGAATGACCGCTGCAGGCAGATCAGAATACATTCCCGTTTCTATGACCGAAAAATCGAAAAATCGAAGAACTCGTATTGTGGTACTTCCGAAAATCGATCAGTTCTATAGTATGATAGAAGAAGGTATGAATGACCCGGCGATTAATAACTAAGCCGAATACGCATAAAATAAAAAACCGCAACTTAAAAAAGTTGCGGTTTTTTTATACCAATTCATCAACTGAAAATATCAAGGCCCCCTTTCCCCTCTCGCAAAATCATAGGCTCATTACCGGACAAATCGATTACAGTAGACGCTATATTATCGCCGTAACCTCCATCGATGACCACATCGACCAGCTTATGCCATTTTTCGAAAATCAATTCGGGGTCCGTCGTATATTCCAAAAGCTCGTCTTCGTCATAAATAGACGTAGAAACAATCGGGTTTCCCAAGCTTTCTACCAAAGCCTTTGCGATATTGTTATCGGGTACCCGGATACCGACGGTTTTTTTCTTTTTGAAATCTTTCGGAAGGTTGTTGTTTCCAGGAAGAACAAAGGTGTAGGGACCTGGCAATGCACGCTTTAAAATCTTAAAGGTGGCCGTATCGATTTGCCGCACATAATCAGAAAGGTTGCTGAGATCGGCGCAGATAAATGACCAGTTCGCCTTCGCCAACTTTACACCCTTGATACGGGCAATTTTTTCCAAGGCCCTTGAGTTGGTGATATCACAGCCCAATCCGTAAACCGTATCTGTGGGATAGATGACCAATCCACCTTTGCGTAGAACATCGGCTATCTGCTTAATGGCTTCCGGATCGGGATTTTCTTCGTATAACCTAATAAATTCGGACATGATTTCACGTGTTTTACTTTGAACGGCTAAGTTAAGGCAAAACCCATAATTCAATACATCCTTTTATCACATATCAAGAAATCACCTCCAATTTTGCGAACCGTAACAACAGTTTTTTGATATCGCCTTTTTCGAACTGTATTTCCGCTTTTTTATCGTTGCCAACGCCTTCCATTTTCAACACCCTTCCCCTACCGAACCGGGTGTGGTTTACTGTGGATCCCTCTTGGAGACTCGGATCTATGGCATTGGTGTTGCCGATTGGAGTGGCCAATTCCGGTTTTAGCTTTCGCAATTTTCGAAGTTGATTTTCGTTGGGTGCACCGGTTTTAGGCGGGGTGCCTCTTGTCGGTTTGTTCTGACGGAGCCGGCTTTTATCTACATCGCCAAAAATATCGGCATCGATCATCGGTTTGTAGCGGTAGCCGGAGTGGTCTATCGGCGTTAGGTTTTCGACATATTGCTCGTCGATTTCTTCCAAAAACCGACTGGGCTCGGCGTCGATCAATTTCCCCCAGCGGTAGCGGTTTTGGGTGTAGGTGAGGTAAGCCTGCTTTTCGGCACGGGTAAGGGCGACGTAGAACAAACGGCGCTCCTCTTCCAGTTCGCTGCGGGTATTCATACTCATGGCGGAGGGGAACAGGTCTTCTTCCATCCCAACAATATAGACGTAGGGAAATTCCAGCCCCTTTGCCAGATGTATGGTCATTAAGGCGACCCGATCGTCATCGCCGGTATCTTTGTCCAGATCGGTGGCAAGGGCAACATCCTCCAAAAATTCGGAAATACTTCCCGTTGCGTCGGCCAGCTCTTTTTGTCCCTCTACAAAATCCTTTATCCCGTTAAGCAGCTCCTCGATATTTTCCATTTTGCCGATACCTTCAGGCGTGCCATCTTTCTTAAACTCCAAAAGTAATCCGGTCTTCTTGGCGACGTGTTCGGCAAGGGTAAAGGCATCGGCGCCCTCGTTCATAATCTGAAAGCTTTTGATCATGGTAATGAAATCCTCAAGTTTTCTTTTGGTGCCCGAATTTATTTTGAGATCTATTTTGTCCAGATTTTCGATAACCTCAAAAATGGAACGTTTGTAGTGATTGGCGGCGACGGTCAATCGATCCAGTGTGGTCTGTCCTATACCCCTTGAGGGAAAATTGATGATACGCTTTAGAGCCTCCTCGTCTTTGGGGTTAATAACCAGTCGTAGGTAGGAGAGCACATCTTTGATTTCTTTTCTTTGATAAAAAGATAATCCCCCGTAAATACGATAGGGAATATCTCTTTTTCGGAGGCCGTCTTCGATGGAACGGGATTGGGAATTGGTACGATAAAGAACGGCGAACTGCCCATTGGCCAGTTGCTCGTTCATTTTATGATCCCAGATAGATCCCGCAACATAGCGTCCTTCTTCGGCGTCGGTAGTACTCCGGTGTATTTTTATCACACCTCCTTCATCATTGGCTGTCCACACCACTTTCTCCAACTGGTTCTTGTTTTTGGCGATAATGGAATTGGCGGCATTGACAATATTCTTGGTGGATCGGTAATTCTGTTCCAAACGGTACATCCCCACATTTTCATAATCCCGCTGAAAATTCAGGATGTTACTGATATTAGCCCCCCTAAAAGAATAAATACTCTGTGCATCGTCGCCCACCACGCAGATATTCTGAAAGCGATCGGCCAAAGCCTTTACTATGAGATATTGGGAATGGTTGGTATCTTGATACTCATCGACAAGAATATACCGGAAGCGGTCTTGGTACTTGGCCAACACCTCTGGAAAACGGGTCAGCAGTTCATTGGTACGCAACAGCAAATCATCAAAATCCATGGCCCCGGCCTTAAAGCAACGATCAACATAATTTTGGTATATATCGCCCATGCGCGGACGTTTGGCCATGGCATCGGCCTCTACCAGTTCGGGATTCTGAAAGTAGGCCTTGACGGTAATGAGGCTGTTTTTATAGGAGGATATCCGGTTCTGCACCTGTTTGTACTTGTAGATATCCTTGTCTAGTCCCATTTCCTTGATAATCGCGGAAATCAGCCGCTGGGAATCTTGGGTGTCATAAATGGTGAAATTACTGGGGAAGCCCAATTTACTGCCGTCGTATCGTAATAGTTTTGCAAAAACGGAGTGGAAAGTTCCCATCCATAGATTTTTGGCCTCGGTGTTACCGACAATATCCGCAATACGCTTTTTCATTTCCCGCGCTGCTTTGTTGGTAAAGGTCAGCGCGAGAATATTAAAGGCATCGACTCCTTGGGCCATCAAATGGGCAATGCGATACGTCAACACCCTGGTCTTACCCGATCCCGCACCCGCAATAACCATCAAAGGCCCATCCTTATGAAGCACGGGGGCTTTTTGCGCATCGTTCAGTTCGTCTATGAAATTCTTCACCTCTTCCTTTTTTTCCAGTCCTTGAATTTAGCGATAATTATCTTCCCATCCATCCTCCATCGACCAACATGGTAGTGCCGTTCATATAGTTGGAAGCCTCGGAACACAGAAAAACAATAGGTCCTTTGAAATCCTCGGGCTGGCCCCATCTTCCGGCAGGAATACGGGCCAAAATGGATTCCGATCTTTCTTCGTCGCTTCGTAGGGCTTCGGTATTGTCCGTGCTGATATAGCCCGGTGCGATAGCGTTAACGTTAACGCCTTTGCTTGCCCATTCGTTGGAGAAGGCCATGGTCATCTGTCCGATGGCCCCTTTACTGGCGGCATATCCCGGTACTGTGATTCCCCCTTGGAAGGTCAGTAACGACGCGGTAAAAACGATTTTTCCCGAAGCACGTTTCACCATTTCCTTTCCGATTTCCCGGGTCAATATGAATGGTGCGGTCTGGTTGACCTCGATGACCTTGTCCCAATATTCGTCCGAATGCTCGACCGCGGGCGCGCGTAAAATGGTTCCGGCGTTATTTAAAAGAATATCGATTTTAGGAAAATCATCCTTTACCGTTTCTATAAATGCATACAGGGCTTCCCGTTCGTTGAAATCGCAGGCGTAGGCCTTGAATTTCCGGCCGATACCCTCCACTTCCTGTTCCACCATGCTACCGTGCTTTTCCAGAGTGGCACTTACCCCGATGATATCGGCACCCGCTTCTGCCAAGGCCAGAGCCATCGCTTTGCCGATACCTCGTTTGCAGCCGGTTACCAATGCTGTTTTGCCTTTCAGGTTGAAACTGTTCAATACACTCATTTGTTTGGTGTTAGAATTTTATCGTTTATGGTTTGATGTGTTTCCTGCCCACTGAATCAAACTCCCTCAAACAACAGGGGAAAAAATTTTCCTTCCATCTTTTTTCCTTTCGGAATGGGTGGTACTCCCTTTAAAAGCTCGTCATCCGTATTGCTGATGGTGCCGTCGGCGAAAACATTGAGCACAAAGGCCCGTCGGCTCATTTCTGATTTGTTCTCATAAGAACCGTGTACCATTAAAGGGTGATGAAAAGTGGCGTATCCTTTTTTCAATTCGATAGCAACGGGATTTTGAAATTGTTCTTTCTGTTTATCATCCAAATAATCCATCAAACCGTTCATATCGCCTGCTAATGAGGGCGCATCCAATAATCCCCATTTGTGGCTTTTAGGGATGTAGTGTAGACATCCGTTTTCTTTAGTGGCATCGTCCAAACCCGTCCAGCAGGTCAGATGCTGCATGGCTACGGTGCGCGTCCAATAGGAATAATCCTGATGCCAGGCCACTACCCCACCGTGTTCGGCAGGTTTGCAGAACAGTTGATCGTGCCAAAACCGTACCGGCTTATCCTCTAAAAGTTGGTGAGCTGCCATTACAAAAGCGGGATTCCACAATACATCGTGAAAACCTTTGGTAATCCGCCAATGTCCTAAGGAATGGAACAAAACAGAATTCGGATCCTCGGATTCGTTGCTGTGGAATTCATAAAATAAATCATGTGCAGGATGTTCTGCATCGACGATTTCCGTCAGATCTTTACGTAAAACTTCTACTTGTTGATCGTCAAGCAATTTTATGCCCGATAAATATCCTTCCTCATGAAAATGGGAGACCTGTTCGTCAGACAATCGGTATTGATCCCATTCCCCTTTGGATTTTGGCCATTGAAAAAGATCAGATATAGGTCTGTGCCGGTTTGCTAAGTCCAATATTTCACTCATAGTTGCTAATTTCAGGTATCGGTTCAAAATTAAGCATTCAAAATTGTATTTTTAACCCACTAATAAAAAATGAACTCATTTAGACTTTTTCTTTCACGGACGAATATCACATTTTGAGGCTCTATTTTCGCATTTTTAAAAACCGTAGCCCTGCTATGCTTTTAAAAAATGACTTCATATGATCTCAAAAGCCCATATTCTCGGTTCCAAACAATAAGCCCTAATGAGTTCTTTATTAGAGATTGCAGATCAGCTAGGTTTACCTTTAAAATCCAACACCCCATAATAATGTCAAAAAAATATATACAATTACATCCAGAAGACAATGTTTTGGCCGCGTTGGCAGATTTGCCTGAAGGCACACTAGTTCATCATGAAGATTACGATTTTAAATTAGTCGGTACTACCAGGGCCAAACACAAATTTGCGGTCAATGACCTAGCAGTGGGCGATGAAATCTTAATGTATGGGGCTCTCGTGGGAAAGGCCGTGAAGCCCATCGTACAGGGGGAAACGATCACTACCGAAAACGTGGTGCACGCCTCCTCGGAATATGCCACCGGAAAACAAAAATCATCTTGGAACGCTCCCGATGTCTCTAAATGGGAAAGCACCACCTTTAATGGATACCAAAGGGCCGACGGCAAAGTGGGTACGGCGAACCATTGGCTTGTCATACCCTTGGTATTCTGTGAAAACAGGAATGTAGATGTAATTAAATCCGCCTTATTAAAATCTTTGGGATACCATACGGAACATGATTTTGTGGTAGATACGGAAACCCTTGTTCGTCAATATGAAAAAGGAGCTTCGCAAGAGGAGCTCCTATCTTCGGAAATCATCCGTACTTCCGAGGATATCAAACGGAACCGGACCTTCCCCAATGTGGATGGCATTAAATTCCTGAATCACGATGGTGGATGCGGGGGAATCCGTCAAGATTCCGAAACGCTCTGCAACTTGTTGGCGGGCTACATCACCCATCCCAATACCGCGGGAGCGACTATCTTAAGCTTAGGATGCCAAAATGCCCAGTATAAAATTCTGGAGGAAGCAATTAAAAAACGGGATCCGAATTTTTCAAAACCCTTACATGTATTAGAACAGCAGCAGAGTAAAAGCGAACGCCATTTTATTGCCGATGCCGTAAAAAGGACTTTTTTGGGCCTCATAGAAGCCAATAAAACCCAGCGAAAGCCTGCACCTTTATCCCATTTGGTATTGGGGCTGGAATGCGGAGGTTCGGACGGATTCTCGGGAATTTCGGCGAACCCAGCCTTAGGCTATGCATCTGATTTGTTGGTAGCCCTAGGAGCGACCACCGTATTGTCGGAATTTCCCGAACTTAACGGCGTGGAACAAGAACTCATCAATCGCTGCGATACGGAAGAAAATGCGGAGAAATTTGCCAATTTAATGCGCGCCTATTCCGAAAGAGCGGTAGCCGTAGGTTCCGGATTCGAAAATAATCCTTCGCCCGGCAACATTAAAGACGGACTGATCACCGATGCAATGAAGTCCGCCGGAGCGGCCAAAAAGGGCGGTACCAGCCTCGTTACCGATGTGTTGGATTATACCGAACCGGTATCCAAAAAAGGACTTAACCTATTGTGTACGCCCGGTAACGATGTCGAAAGCACCACGGGACTGGCCGGCTCGGGCTGCAGCATTATATGCTTTACCACAGGTTTAGGTACACCCACAGGAAATCCTGTTGCCCAAGTCATTAAGATTTCAAGTAACAACAGCTTGAGCGAGCGTATGAAAGATCTTATCGATTTCAATTCTGGAACTATTATCACAGGTGAGGATACGATAGAAAGCAAGGGTGAGGAACTTTTAGAATATATCGTCAAAGTCGCCAGTGGGGAAGTAACGCCTGCTGCCGTACGGTTGGGACAGGAAGATTTTATTCCCTGGAAACGTGGAATTTCGCTATAAAAGTTTAAGTTCAAACTAAAGTGGTCAAGTTAAATACAGTCAGTGGATTGCTGCGTTCGAATTGTTTATGGAAGAACATTTGAATCCGGCCATCAAATCTAAAAGATATGGATAAGTAAAAATCAATTTTAGAACATGCGTTCCCTAAACAGAAAAACAACAAACCAAAATCAAGATCTCCCCATAAAGATGCTGCAATTCGGTGGAGGCAATTTTCTACGTGCCTTTGTGGACTGGATGGTAGAAGTTCTGAATAAAGAAACCAACTTCAATGGTGGTATCGCCATCGTGAAACCTACAATAGGAGGGGATTATTCGGAACTAAAGGCCCAAGATGGACTTTATACAGTAGTTCTTGACGGTATAAAGAATGGCGAACTGGTCGCGGAGAAATCCCTGGTAACCTCTGTCCGAAAAGTCGTGAATTGTTATACCGAATGGGAAGCCTATTTGGATTTGGCGAAAAATCCCGATTTGCGATTTATAGTGTCCAACACGACCGAAGCTGGGATTAAATTCAATGAGGAAGATTCATTCGAGGATAAACCCCCCACCGAATTTCCTGCTAAACTGACCATTTGGCTGCACCATCGCTTCCAGTATTTTAAAGGCGACACCTCGAAAGGCTGTATTTTACTTCCTTGCGAATTGATTGAAAACAATGGTGATGCCTTAAAAAAATGTGTACTAGCCTATGCCGATAGCTGGCAATTGGATAGTGATTTCACCGAATGGATTGATTCCGCCAACCATTTTTGTAGTACGTTGGTCGACCGTATCGTATCGGGCTACCCAAAAGAAAGGGCAGGGAACATTCAAGAGGAACTGGGTTACGAAGATGAACTTTTGGTGGCGGGGGAATATTATCACAGCTGGGTCATTCAAGGTCCCGATGCCGTACAAAAAGAGCTCCCTTTTTCCCAAACAGACTTGAACGTCGCGTTTGTAAACGACCTTGCGCTCTATCGTGAGATGAAAGTCCGCATTTTGAACGGCGCGCATACCGCTATGGTACCGGTGGCCTACTTGGCCGGCATTCGTTTTGTGAAGGAAGCGATGGACGATAAAACGATCAGCAGTTATGTAGCATCCCTTTTATTGGAAGAAGCAGCAAAGACCTTGGACTTTCCCGATGATATCAAACGAAAATTCGTATCCGATGTTCTGGACCGTTTTCGTAATCCGCTTTTAAAGCATCAGCTAATCAGTATATCCTTGAACAGTACCTCCAAATTCATTGCCCGTCTATTACCGACCTTGAAAGATTATTACACCAACGAAGGGAGATTGCCCAAACGTATCGTTTTCGGCCTATCCGCCTTGATACGATTTTACAAGGGGGAAATCGATGGGGAATCCATCCCTCTAAAAGACGATCAAAAGGTCTTGGATATTTTTGCATCCCAATGGATAAAATACGATTCCAATGAATTGACACTGAAAGAATTATCTCAATCCCTATTAAGCAATACCTCAATTTGGAAAGAGGATTTGACAAAGATTGACGGATTGGTCGAAAGTGTTTCAAGAAATATAGATGAGATTGATAAAAAAGGTATTCGTCAAGCCCTTAAAAATGAAAGACTGCACGGCTAAAACCTAAAGTTCAAATAGACAAAAAGGCATACCGTCTAGGCTAAAAACCATATAGTAACTAATCGCCAAGATTCAATTTAAAGATAAATAATATGACCATAGACTCCCACCAACATTTTTGGAAATACAATCCTGAAAAACACACTTGGATCGATGATACAATGGCCTCCATTCGACGTGATTTCCTCCCCTCCGACCTAAAAATCGTCTATAGCGGAAATGAAATCGACGGCTGTGTTGCCGTACAGGCTGACCAAACCCTTAAGGAAACAGATTTTTTGCTTGATCTGGCACGCAATACAGATTTTATAAAAGGAGTCGTCGGCTGGGCGGATCTGCGTGCCGAAAACGTGGAGGAAACCCTAGGGAAATACGCATCCAACGAAAAATTAAAAGGCTGGCGTCATATCGTTCAGGGCGAGGCCGATCCCAATTTCTTATTGCGCCCCGAATTTATGCGAGGGATATCCTATTTGGAAAAATACGGGTATACCTATGATATTTTGGTTTTCCCGCACCAGTTGGGTTCGGTGTTGGAGTTTGTAAAACACTTCCCCAATCAAAAATTTGTCATCGACCATATCGCCAAGCCTTATATAAAAAATGGATTTTATGAAGGATGGGCATTATTAATGGAAGCTATTGCCCAACACGAAAACGTCTATTGCAAGGTATCGGGCATGATTACCGAGGCGGACTATAACTCATGGACACCAGAACAGATACACCCCTACCTACACCATGTTTTGGAGGTTTTTGGTAGCGAAAGGCTTATGTTCGGCTCCGATTGGCCGGTATGTCTAGTGGCCGGGAATTATGGACAGGTCAAAGCGGTGGTAACGGATTTTATTTCAGCACTGGGCGAAAACGACCAAAATAACATTATGGGTCAAAATGCCTTGGCGTTTTATCGGCTATAGTTGTTTTTAAGATCAACCCCTAGCTTCCTACGACATTAACCAATGTCCCGATATGGTCTATCGCAATCCGCACTTCATCGCCGACTTTCAAAGTAAAATCGTCGGGAGGAATGATACCGGTACCCGTCATCAAAAAACAGCCGTTAGGGAAGTCGCATTCCCTGAACAGAAATTCCACCAATTCAGTGTGTTTCCGTTTCATTTGGCTAACGGCAATCTGATCTGAAAATACGCTTTCGCCGTCCCGAAGAATTTCCAACTGTATTTTAGTATCGGGAGATATGGGCTTTTCCGGTACATAAATACAAGGTCCCAATCCCGCGCAACCTTCATAGGTCTTTGCCTGGGGAAGATATAGGGGGTTTTCGCCCTCGATGCTTCGGGAGCTCATATCGTTGCCAATGGTATAGCCTTCAATACTACCTTCAGAACTTATAAAAAGCGTGAGTTCCGGTTCCGGCACGTCCCAATCCGAGTCTTTTCGGATACGCACTGTTCCGCCATGGCCTACGGTGCGCTGTGGGGTAGCCTTAAAGAAAAGTTCAGGACGGTCGGCATCGTATACACGATCATAAAAACTGCCGCCGCCTGCTTTTTTTGACTCTTCCATACGGGCTTCGCGGCTTCGCATATAGGTTACTCCCGATGCCCATATTTCCTGCGTACCCATAGGGGGTTGTAGCGTTTTTGGCAGACTTTCTTTGGAGATGGAGTCCATATGTTGAACCTCCTTTAGTAAAGTCTGATACAGATTTTTTCGGTTTAGAAAAGTATCCCAATTATCTACTTTTTTACGGTAAAATGCATCATTTTGTTTGATGATGGCGCCTTCCGGAGTCTTATAAATTTGCATGGAGTAAAGTTTTTAAGGTTTAATGAGATAAAAATAACGGTTTTTCTAAGATAAGATAAAATCCAAAGGCTTTGATGCCTATTTTTAACAGGATATTGTTTTATCTTGCCTTTCCATAAAAACAACCTATGTTCGAAATTAAAAATAAAATTGCGATTATAACAGGTGCCAGCGGAGCCTTGGCGGGAAGCGTTGCCAAAAGTCTGGCCCGAGCCGGAGTAAAACTAGCGTTGCTGAGCCGAAAGAAATCTTCGCTACAGTCCTTATTGGAAGAAATAGCGAAGATCGGTGGAAAGGCCGAGGCTTATGAAGCGGATATTTTGAATGAAGAATCCTTGCAGAACGCCAAATTACAGATTATGAACGATTTTGGAAGAATCGATATTCTTCTAAATATTGCAGGAGGAAATCTGCCCGGTGCGACTATCGCCCCCGATAAAACGATTTTCGATCTTTCGATGGACGATTTTAAAAAAGTGACCGACCTGAATCTAAACGGAACGGTACTTCCCTCATTAATTTTCGGGAAAACCATGGCCGATCAAAAAGTAGGGGTGATTATCAATTACTCGTCCATGGCGGTCGAACGTGCCATTACTAGGGTTGCGGGATATTCGGCCTCTAAAGCGGCCATGGAAAATTTCACCCGATGGATGGCCGTTGAAATGGCCACAAAATTCGGAGAGGGCGTACGCGTAAATGCCATCGCACCGGGGTTTTTTATAGGAAAACAGAACAAGGCCTTGTTGATCAACGAAGACGGTTCGTTTACCCAGCGCGGAGAGACCATCATCAGAAACACGCCCATGGGCCGCTTCGGGGACGCTGAAGAATTAAATGGAGCCATCCACTTTTTATGTAGCGATGCGGCTAAGTTTATTACGGGAATCGTACTTCCGGTAGATGGCGGATTTAGTGCATTTAGTGGGGTTTAAATTCGTATTCAGAGAAGTTGCCAATACAAAATTGAATGCTAAATAGACGCAATACATAGCGTTTATAAAGTCTAAAATAAAATTAGAAATGGAACAAACATGGCGATGGTACGGACCGAGCGATCCCGTTAGTCTTCAGGATATCAAACAGGCCGGAGCTACCGGTATCGTAAACGCCCTTCACCACATTCCCAATGGGGAGGTTTGGGAGGTAGCTGAAATCCAAAAGCGTAAAAAGAAAATTGAAGATAGCGGACTCGTTTGGTCGGTTGTGGAATCCTTACCGATTCACGAGAGCATCAAAACACAAAAGGGCGACTATAAGCAACACATTGAAAATTACAAACAAAGCCTTAAAAATTTGGCGCGGTGTGATGTGAAGATTGTCTGCTACAATTTTATGCCTGTGTTGGACTGGACACGCACTAGCCTAGATTACGAAGTCGAAGACGGCTCGAAGGCCTTACGGTTTGAATTCAACGCTCTCGCCGCGTTTGACCTTTTTATTCTCAAGCGGCCCAATGCCGAGGAGACCTATACCAAAGACCAAATTGCCGCTGCCAAAGAACGTTTCGAAAAAATGTCCGAAAACAAAATCTGGGAATTGGTGAAAACCATTATTGCAGGCTTACCTGGTTCTTCGGAAGGTTATCCCGTACCTGAGAAGGGCTACGACCTTAGCAAGTTCCAGCGTATTTTAGATACGTATGAAAATATCGGGGAAACTGAAATGCGCGACCATCTCGTGCATTTTTTAGAGGAAGTGATTCCCGTAGCCGAAGAAAATGGCATTCGTATGTGCATTCACCCCGACGACCCTCCGTTTTCGATTTTGGGCCTACCCCGAATAATGGGTACGGAAAAGGATTATGCCTATATCTTCGACAAGGTAAAATCCGTTCATAACGGCATAACGTTTTGCACGGGTTCTTTAGGGGTCAGGGAAGATAATGATATCCTTAGGATGTTCGAACGCTTTGCCGATCGTGTACATTTTCTACATCTCAGAAGTACCCAACGTGATGGCGAGGGCAATTTCTATGAGGCGAATCACTTAGAAGGAGATGTACCCATGTATGATTTAATCAAAAAAATACTGCAAGAGGAGAATAAACGAAAAGCGGAGGGGCGAGAGGATCATCAAATTCCGATGCGCCCTGATCACGGCCATCAAATGTTGGATGACCTGCACAAAAAAACGAACCCCGGCTATTCGGCCATTGGCCGCTTGCGCGGTCTGGGGGAGTTACGGGGATTGGAAATGGGAATCAAGAAATCCATTTTGGAATAAACGTCAAGCGTTTTACGTGAGTCACACTCGAATTCGGTATAAGACCATGAGGAAATATACACAACCAGAGATAAATACCAAACTCATTTAGCGTTTAGCGTTTAGCGTTTAGCGTTTAACGGAAAATCAACTTCTCAGTTTCTTGATCAACGCCAAAGTTTCTTTCACCCTTTTTTCAAGTCCGTCGAAATCTTTGTTGGCCAGAATATCCTTACTGATCATTTGGGATCCCATACCTACACAAGTTACACCTGCGTTGAACCAGCCTTTCAGGTTGTCCTCGTCCGTGCTGACACCCCCGGTGGGCATTACACTCGTCCAGGGTTGTGGTCCTTTAATGGCCTTGACGAATCCTGGGCCATAGATATCTCCGGGAAAGAGTTTGACAATTTCACAGCCCAGTTCCTCTGCGCGGTTGATTTCGGTCAGGGTGCCGCAGCCTGGAGACCAAAGTATCTTTCTGCGGTTGCAAACGATGGCGATATCCTCACGTAAGGTCGGGGTAACTATGAAATTTGCGCCCATTTGCATAAACATACTGGCCGCTGCGGCATCCGTAATTGAGCCAACGCCCATGACCATACCTGGAAGTTCTTTAATTGCGAATTTGTTCAGTTCGTGAAAAACCTCGAAAGCGAAATCCCCACGAGCCGTGAATTCCAGCAAACGTGAACCGCCGTCGTAACAGGCTTTTAAGACCTTTTTTCCAAGTTCGACATCTGGGTGGTAGAACAACGGCACCATGCCGGTTTCTTCCATTATTTTTATTACTTCTATTCTTGTAAACTGTGCCATCGTTTCTTTTATTGAATTATTACGAGCGAAGCAGAGCAATCTATAGAATATTCTAGAAGGTTCTACAGATTGCCGCGTCGCAGAAATATAGTATTAAATGGTAAGCATTGTATGCCGCTCGTCGCAATTATGAATTTGAATCACCTTGCTACCCGACCGGACGCATCACCGCCCATCAGTTTTTCTACTTCATCGACTGTCGACAGATTGGCATCACCTGCAATGGTGTGTTTCAAGCACGACGCCGCTACGGCGAAGTTTAAAGCGTTTTGGTCGTCCTCTGGATATTTTAGAAGTCCATATATCAGCCCGCCCATAAATGAATCGCCGCCTCCTACCCTATCGACGATATGGGTAATCTGGTATTCGGGGGATTTAAACATGGTCTTGCCATCATAAAGCACACCTGCCCATGTGTTGTGGGATGCAGAAATCGATCCCCTCAACGTAGTGATAACCTTTTTGGCATCTGGGAATTTTTTCATCATCTGTTGACAAACAGATAGAAAAGCCTCTGCTTTTACATGTTCGCCTTGGGTGGTAATATCCAAACCTTCGGGCTTGATACCGAAATGTTTTTCAGCGTCCTCCTCATTACCAAGGATGATATCACAGTAGGAAGTCAATTCTGTCATAATTTCTTCGGGTTCAACGCCATACTTCCATAATTTGGCGCGATAGTTCAAGTCCGTAGAAACGGTAACGCCTTTTTCTTTGGCCGCTTTTACGGCTTCTAGACAAACATCGGCAGCACCCTGGGAAATTGCTGGAGTGATTCCGGTCCAATGAAACCATTCCACACCATCAAAAACGGAATCCCAATCGATCATTCCCTTTTTTATCTCGGCAATGGCAGAATGGGCGCGATCATATACCACCTTACTTCCGCGACTTACCGCCCCGGTCTCCAAAAAGTAGATTCCCAAGCGGTCTCCCCCATATACAATCTTGTCGGTACCAACTCCCCTTTTACGCATCTCCATCAGGGCGCACTCCCCAATATCATTTTTGGGCAGTCGGGTGACAAAATCCACCGGAACTCCATAATTAGCCAGCGAAACCGCTACATTACTTTCACCGCCACCATAGACGACATCGAAACTGTTGGTCTGCGAAAACCTTAAAAATCCCGGAGGGGATAATCGCAACATGATTTCCCCAAAAGTCACTACTTTTTTCATTTACTATCGATTAATTAATTATGAATTTATGAACTCGTCATGAATTACACTTCAGACTCCACTAATATAAGAGTTCTTGACAAGTTCCCAAAAATAAGGTTTCGATTGGCTGTTATCGGACAACTATGTAGTGAAAAGCCGATTGGGAAATGATGGTTAAACCGACCCTAAAGTTTATAAGCCTGCCGGGCGAGCAATTTCCACTTTCCGTTTTGTTTTTGGTAAGTCATCATAATACCGATCCGCACGTCGGCAGGTTCGCCATTATCGGTACCTTCTGCAACAAATATATGTCTTACGATGGCCGTTTTTCCAGAACTGTAAATGGTCTGTTCGTCTGGAACGATTGAACTAAATTCGAAAGATCCATTTAAAACAGCGTCTATATATTGCGTCTTGTCTTCGATTTTTCCGCTTGAATGGCCATACGTCAAATCTTTGGCCGTTAGGTTGTCAAGTATTTTCCCATCCTTATCGACCATGGCCCTGTAAAGTTCCTTTACGGCTGTATCTAGCTGTTGTTGGTCATTGTTCGATTGAGCGAAAACGATTAGGGTACAAAATGTAAGTAAAATACTAAAGAGATTTCGTTTTTTCATGGCAGATTTCTATAGGTCGTTCTGAAAGTTATTAAATTAGTTGGTAGCGGCATTAAGATGATCGTTCAACTCTTTACGGGTCATGGGCAACATATTGTCCGGATACTTTTTGAGCCAGTCCCTGAAATCGGACTTGATTGCATCCGTCCAACCCGTATCGATTTGCCCCGGGGTATAGGTCTTTTCCCGAAGGCGCTGGAACCCGAATTGATCGCGGAGGGCAACAACTTCCGAGGACAACACTAAATTGGCGACCAAATGCGCGGGTACGAAAACAATGCCATGTCTGTTAGCAAGTACAACGTCACCGGGCAATACCGTGGCCCGGCCAATGCGGATCGGAGTATTAATGCCGGTCAACATCTCTTCTTGTAAATATGAAGGGTCCTGACCACGCCACCAACCATTGAATCCTTTGATGTCCATCAGACCTGCTACATCGCGTACGCCGCCATTAAAAATTACCCCGTTGTTTGAATTCGCGTAGATGGCATTACCCAAATTTGATCCTATCAAGGTGCCGTCCACGACCCTTCCATATCCATCCGCCACATATACGTCACCTGTACGCAATATCTCAATAGGCCAAGAATTGCTGCCGCCTAAGGTGTCACGCTTTTCTTTAGCTCCTTTCAATTTTACCAAGTGTTGGTAATCTTTGCGCAAAGGCATGTATTGGGCAGTCAAGACCCTCCCCGTCATCACGCTATCGGGATGTAAAATTTCCCAATCCCCATCGTATTGATTATTATAACCCTTATTGCGAAGGTAGCCCCAAGCTTCCTCCATCTGTATTTTTTTCAGCCGTTCCAACAGCGCGTCCGAAACCTTGGGCCGGCCATCATCAAAACGTTCGCCCTGCCAATTGGATGTCAGTTCCTTGACGTATTCGGTGGTTGCGGCGACACCCTGTGACCTGATCGGTAAGCAGGAAATAAAAAATAAAGCCAGTAAAAATATCCTTGTTTTCATAAAATCCAATTTGTTAAATATACACATTACTTTTTCAACTATAGGTTCTATCGTGTGACCGGAGCTCGTTCCATTCATCGGTTGATTTAAAATAGCTTTTATCCCTAGGATCGATATGCTTTTTCAGTACTTCCTCATTAAGTTCGATGCCTAAGCCGGGTGCGGTCAATGGCACCGTGGCAAAACCTTTGTCGATCATCTTAAAGCCGCCTACGGTCGTTACGAGATCTTCCCACCAAGGGAGATCTACGGAGTGGTGTTCCAAAGCCAAAAAGTTTTGGGTAGCTGCTGCGCAGTGCACGTTGGCCATGAACGATACCGGCGTTCCCGCTTGATGCATGGCCATGGCAACACCATATTCTTCCGCATAGTCCCCGATACGTTTGGTTTCGAGCAGTCCGCCCGAAGAGGCCAGATCGGGATGGATTATATCGACCGCCCTTTGTTCGATGAGGGGTTTAAAATCTTTTAAAAGATAAATATCCTCACCTGTTGTGGTCGGAGTCTCAATGGCGTTGGTGATGGTCTTCCATTGTTCGGTATATTGCCAAGGAACCATATCCTCGAACCAGGCCAATCGGTATTTCTCCAAGGCTTTCGCCAGACGGATGTTGTTGTTCAGGTCAAAATGGCCGTAATGATCGGTGGAAATCGGAATTTCGTAGCCCACCATGTTCCGTACATTTTCAACGATTTGCTGCAATTCCTCCATACCTTTTTCGGTAATCTGTATTTGCGTAAAGGGATGCATGGTATTGCCATAGTTCATATAATTTCTTTGATCGCCCCATTGGTTCAGGCTGCCGTTGTCATTTTCCCAGAACTTGCCGTTGACCACGGTACCGGGTTTTCCTTTGAGCTCACCGATGGAAACGTCCATCTTTAGCCAAGTGTAGCCTTGTTCGTTGACCCGGAAATCGATCAGTTTTTTTTGTTCTTCCGGCGATTTGGCCTCGGGGGTATCCGCGTACATTCTGACCTTATCGCGGTACCGGCCGCCTAAAAGCTGCCATGCGGGCACATTATAGGCTTTTCCGCAGAGGTCCCATAAGGCCATTTCAACGGCACAGACTCCCCCCGCTTGACGTGATGGCCCTCCGAACTGTTTGATGCTCTTAAAAATTTTCTCCACATTACAGGGATTCTGTCCCAAGATTCGGCTTTTGAGCATCAGGGCATAGCGAACGTCGGCGGCGTCCCTGACTTCCCCAAGGCCATAAATCCCTTGATTGGTGTCTATCCGGATTATGGCGGTACCCCCCATAACCGCGGTAAGTACATAGCGCATGTCAGTTATTTTCAATTCGGACGGTGCCGAGGCGCGATTGACCTTTGAGGTCGTATGGGCCATGGTATCTTCAAGGGAATAGCCCATTAATCCAGAAAGACCAAGGCCGCCCAACGCGGTCATCTTCAGAAAATTGCGCCGGGCATCCCCTGTTTTGGGGCTGTCGATCTCGGCCTGTCTGGAAGCGGTATAGGTGCTTTCTTCTTTTTTGTTTTTTGCGATAAGATGTTGTAAGTGGTTTTTCATGGATGCTGTTTTTGTATGATCTGTTCTTTAAATTGTATTATGTCTTTATTTTATTTGTCCCACCAAACCTTGGTATCCAAATTATCGGGACCCATTCGAGCCACCGCTTCACTTAAATTGGCATTGTTGGTTGCAATTTCATCCGTCGGATAGGTTAGCCTATTTATAAAATCGCCAGTAATATCCTGTGCCGGATACGGATTTGGGGTCAACACCGGGAAACCGGACCTTCTGAAATTGGCAAAAGCTTCGGGACCGTTTAAAAAAGAGGATACCCAATATTGGTTGTTGATCTGCTCCAAAGCGTTGCCGGAATCAAAGGGCTGGGCGGCCAAATAGGTGTCAATGTCCTCCGAAGGAATCGCGGACTCTGGGTCGTAAGCGGCCATCTGCTCCATATGCGCACGTACCCCGGCTTCAAAATAACCCGCCGGATTTCCCGTAACCCAGCCCCTGACCGCCGCCTCGGCCAATAATAACTGCGTTTGGCTATGGGTCACCATAAACATCGGTGCCGTTTGTTTGATAAAACGGTTGCGGTCTACTTGGGTGAAGGCATAAAAACTGGGCAGGTTCATTTGTTCCGCAACACCTGCAATCGTTGAGTTATCGAATCCCATGGGCATTCCGATTTGATCCTCGGGGTCGGTCGAGCCATTTTCAGGAACCTGTTCGGGACCGGAAGCTGCACCGATATATCGTACCGCCATGGATTCCAACCTAGGATCATTGGAGTCCTGTAAAAACTCTACGAAAGTATCTACCATATAAAAATTATTGGCTTCGGTAGCATTTAAGGTCACCCCGGCATTATTGGTGTAGTTGCTATCGTGGCGGATAACGTAATTATCGTCGTTCGATAGCATTACACCACCTGCAAACGCTTCTTTTACCGTTTGCTCCGCCAAGGCCAGGTCTACTTCGGTAAGCCGCATTCCCAACCGCAATAAAAGCGAACTTCCAAACCGCTTCCACCTACCAATATCCCCTGAATACATCACTTCTCCGTTTTCCGCGGGCGCAGAGGTGCTCAAGGAGGCAGTAGCGTTTCTTACTACCTTGATAAGGTCTTTATAAATCTCCTCCTGTGGCGTGTAAGCAGGCAACACTATCTGGTCGGACACCCCTTTACCGGCCTCGAAATAGGGCACATCACCATGCTCGTCGGTAAGTATCATAAAAGCCAGGGACTCTACAAGAAGGGTCATATTTAACAGATTAGGGCGATTTTGAGCATTCTCGGCCGATAACTGTGCCTTTATATCTCCCGTATTTTTAATCACGTTCTGATAGTACTTAATCCAATGATCATCTAAGGATTGACGATTGTCTTGATTATAATTGGCACCGGTCAGTAAGCCGGAATTCGGGGAAATAAGCTGTTGAACGATGCCCATATCATAAATGATCTGCGTGTTCGAGTTCGAGGTGTTTATTATGGCATTGTTCAGCAGGAATATGGGATCGACACTGGCACTTGTCGGATCAACCTTGTTCGTATTGATTTCCTCAAAGTTTTTATCGCAGGAGAAAATCAACACCATGCTTGCGAAAACTAGATATTTGATAATACAATTTTTCATGATTGTCTTCTTTAAAATTTGCAGTTTAGATTAAAACCGATGCTACAGGTCGTCGGAACGCCTGTAGATTCCAGTCCGGATACGTTGTCAGAACTATACCCGAAGGAATCGGGATCAATATTGGGCACCCATTTTTTAATGATAAACAAATTATTGGCGAACAAACTCAGGGTAACATCCTTTACTAAAGCATTTTCTGAGAGCAGGCCTCCAAAGTCGTATCCTAGGGTCATCTGCCGCAACTTCCAAAAACCGCTATCGTAAACAATGGGCTCGATAAGCTGTTGTGATCGTACCACCTCCCAATAGGTCTGCGATTCCGTGGCCACTTGATTGACTTCGCCGGCTTGGTTGACCCCATCGCCCACAACTCCGGTTTCCCTTCCTGGCAGTGTCTGTTTATGAAGTCCATGACGGGTAGCATTAAAATTCGTACCTGAAATCATTTTTCCTCCCAATTTAAAATCGATCAAGAAAGAGGCATTGAAGTTCTTGTATTTGAAACTGTTGGTGATACCCCCTATCCAATTGGGCAGGGCACTACCGAAAAAAACGATATCATCCGAACGTTGCGGTCTTCCGTCATCCGCGAAAATCTGGCGGCCCTGATCGTCGAACTTATACCCAAAACCAGCCAGCTGTCCGATTTCTTCCCCTACAACTTGATACAAAAAGCCATTAAAGGCATGGTTTCCTACCACAATACTTTCCCCGGGTTCGTCAGTGAGGAGACTTACGACCTTGGTCTTGTTATAGGAAGCGTTCAATGTGATATCCCATCGAAAATTTTCGTTTCTAATCGGTACTAATGTTACTAGTGCTTCTACACCGTCGCTTCGGCTCTCACCGCTATTGATGAGCGTACTTACGAACCCTGAAGTATTCGAAATCTGAGCTGGGATTATCTGATCGAGTGTGGTCTTCCTGTAGAGGCTCAAATCTAGATTTACCCTCGAATCGAACATTCGAATGTCCAGACCCACTTCTGCCTCCGTAACACGGGCAGGCTTGAGATTTGGATTAGGTAACGTATTGGTGTTCGCCCCCGCAACTGGTTGCAACTGCCCGTCGGAATTCGCAAAGAGATTGGCATTTATATTGTAGAACAAAACATCGGAGTAGGGAGGCACGTCAGTATCACTTCCCACTTCGGCATAGGCAGCCCGCAATTTGCCGAAGGTCAACCAACTTGAGTCCTTTAGATTATTGGAAAACACATAACTTGCGGATACGGAAGGATATAGAATACTCCGGTTTTCGGGGGACAGCGTAGTGAACCAGTCGTTTCGAAGCGTGCCGTTTAAATAAAGAGTTTCCTTATAAGATAGGTCCATAGTACCGTACAATGAATTTACCCCTCTTTCGGACAGGTTATAAATGGGATCTTTCACCCTGCCGTTCTGTACGGTATACAAATTCCTGATGATAAAGTCGGTTACGTTCACCCGATTCAATTTCGAGATCCGCTTCATTTTGTTTCCTCCAACGGTAAGTCCAAACCCAAAATCCTCGCCAAAATCTTTTGTGGCGGATACTAGAAAATCGACGTTCGTTTCCCGAAACCGACGTACTTCTTGAGTGTAAGTGCCATTTACAAACCCCTCCGGTGCGGGCGGTCTGGAAGCATGACCTGTGGGAAAGCCGTTGTAATCTTGGTCTCTGGACCAATAATCCTGACCCGCCCTTACCTGCCCGAAGAGCCACGGAAAGAAATTGTATTTAAGGGTAGCATTTCCAAAAACACGGTCCCTTGTTATATTGTTGAACTGTTTGGCCAATACAAAATAGGGGTTGGTCCTATTTCGGAAGCGGGAATACACGATTTCATCCCCATTGGCATCAAATGCGTTTTCCTTCCAAACGTCTAAAGGCATTGAATTGGCAACATTAAAGAGTGAGACCGGAATCGTATTGTCCTGTTCGCCTACGTTAGGGGGATTAATATTCTTCTCATTGGAATAGTTGATGTTGGTGCTAAAGGATAGTTTTTCCGACAAATTATAGGTCGCGCCCAGGCTTGCCGTAATCCGTTTGAACTCATTATTGGGTGTAATCCCTTTGCTGTCGAGGTTGGACATGGACAGATTGAAACCACCTTTTTCCCCGCCACCTGCTAATGAAATGGAGTTGGTAATATCCAAGCCATGGCGATAGAATTTTTTGATCCTATCGTATACCGGTTCATAAGGTACCACCAAGCCATTGTACAATACTTGGGTCATGCCCGGTTGAAACTTTTCACCGAAGGACCATTGGCCCGAAGTGGGGTTCGCCGAGGTAGGTCTTACCCCATTTTCCCCTTGGCCATATTCATATTGATAATCCGTAAAATCTAAAGGGTTCTGATCGGCAACACTAACGGTATAGGCCACCCCGATCCCTTGACCACGGCTGCCGGTCTTTGTAGTAATCATAATGACCCCATCTTTAGCACGAGAGCCATATAATGCTGCTCCAGTTGCCCCTTTCAATACGGTCATGCTCTCTATATCATCGGGGTTGATACTGGAAAATCCGTCACCACCATCTGAGGTTACCCCTCCCCCAGTGGAGCCCAGTTCGCCACTACTGCCACTACTGCCGATATTGGTGCCAAAACTGGTATTGTCGATAGGCACACCGTTCACCACAATCAGTGGGTTGTTTGTACCCGAAATGGAGGATTGCCCACGAATTCGGACTTTCGATGATCCACCGGGCCCTGTACCCAAGGCCGATACGTTAACACCCGCAACCTTGCCCTGTAAGCTGTTCATGAAATTCGAAGATCGATTGACGTTTACTTCATCTGCATCAACCTTGGCAACGGCGTAACCCAATTTTCGAGTTTCCTGTTTGATACCCAAAGCGGTAACCACAACTTCGTCAAGAGCTTCGGAATCTTCTTCGAGCGTGGCATCAATAGTCGATGATTGTCCTACTTCAATTTCCCTTGTGCCAAAGCCTAAGGCACTGAATACTAAGGTGGCATTTGGTGCTACTATTATCATATACTTTCCGTCGAAATCGGAGGCTGTTCCGTTCGTAGTGTTCTTTTCCACGACAGAGACCCCGGGAATAGGTGCCCCGTTGGTATCGGTAACCGTACCGGAAACTTCCTGTTGCACCGAAATGGTTTTTTTATGAGCGTTTGCCCTTTGGACGTCAAGTGCGGATCGGGTTAAAATAATCTGTGTCCCCATCAGCTCGAACTTCACCGGAGTGCCGCTAAAAAGATCGGCCATTACATGGGTTACCGATGCTTCTACGTAGTTCACGGTAACCTGTCGTTTGTAATCCAACTGGTCATCATTATACAATATCTTAAAAACGGTTTTGGATTCTATTTCCTTAAGCACCTTTTCAACGGAGACATTTTGCAACTGTAAGGTGATTTTGGTATCAGCGGAGTTCGTGCTGCCGTGTACCTTGTAAAATAGAATCATAAAGAGACAGAGTGTAAGTTTCATTTTTAGATGGAACTTCATCGGATAAGGGACCAAGTTCCTTACCCTCGAGATTGGGTTTTTCATATCTATGTTCTAATTAAATGGTTAGCATAATTGTGGAAAACTATTAAAGGGATTGGGAAATGTGTTGGCATTTTCCCGTTTTCTAATTATGAATATAATGCGTTGTTCCTTTTAAAATTTTATTTCATAGGCTCAAACTTTTAAGGTTTCTCGATATGGATCCTATTTTTTTCAAAGCTTACCCGCATGGGATAATTCTTACTGAACGCGCTTAAGACTTGTTGGATTGTTTCCGTATCGAAGCTCGCGGTAAATTGAATTTTCTCCAATTCTTTGATATCGTTTGAAATAGTCACATCATAATTTCTTTCTAATTTTTTTCGGACGTCCCTGAATGGCATATGATTAAAAATTAGCTGCCCGTCCATCCACCCTGTATAGAGATTGGTGTCCGTTTTTCCGATTTTCATTTCCCTAATTCCTTTCTTCCAGTTTGCGATATGGCCTGGTTTTAATTGTCGATTCTTTATGGAATCGAAGGGTTCGTCCTTTTCCAAAACCACTACAGAACCTTCTACCAAAACTGTACTGCCATTTATATCATTGGGATAAGCCGATACATTAAACTGTGTCCCCAAAACTCGAATATTGACCTCTTCGGTGTTTACTATAAACGGATGCGCCCGGTCTTCTGCCACATCGAAATATCCTTCTCCCTGCAAAAACACCTCCCGATTTCGCCCGTTTTTAAATTTCACAGGATATTTTAACCTTGTGCCCGAATTGAGATGTGCTTTGGTGCCATCGGCCAATATTAGTACAAGTCGCTTTCCATAAGGCACGTTGATTGTATTGTAGGCCAAATCCTTGGTTGTTGTAGCCCTGTGATAAATCAATCGATTCCCGTTTTGAACCCCCACCCGATAGCCATTTTTGTCAACTATCGCAGTATTATTTTCCTCCGAAATGTTCTTTACCCTACCGTCGGACAATTGTAGCGTAATCTCATTTCGGTTATTAATGGGCGGCTCCACGGCATTCTCTACCATCGTAATTTGAAAGTACCCATATCCCAAACCAAAAAAAATAAGTCCGATAGCGGCATATTGAAATTTCTTTCGTGAGTTGCGTTTGTCCTGCCGGATTCTTCTTAACAATCTTTCCTTCGCATTTTCGGAATTGTATTCGCTCATTAAATAGGATATAGGGTAATTGATTCTGGGCCCAGAATTGAAAACCGGTTTGGGCCCTTATCCTTCCGGCCCTAAAATAGAATATCCAACTCTTGGGAGGAAATCGATTTGGAAAAGTATTTTTCGATACTATCTTCAAAAACGTAGTCCTTCACATAATGATACCTATCGGTACTACGGAGCAAATCTGAACAACCCTAAATTTTTTTATGATTTTTTTAGTAAATTTAATTTTCATAACTCAAATCATTAGCAATTTCGCATCTATGGAAATCGATTTTCATGACAACTCCTGCCTTATAAAACAACTAAAAAACGGGAACGAAAAAGCATATGCCTATCTGGTCGATACCTTTTACCATCGGCTGTGTGTTTATGCCAACAGCTTGGTAAAAGACAAAGATCGAGCAGAGGACATTGTGCAAAATGTATTTGTTCATACTTGGGAGCGGCGTAATACGCTAAAAACGGACTTTACCATTAAAAGCTTTCTGTATCGATCTGTACACAATGAATTTGTCGATCAATACCGCAAACGGAAGGCCGTCTCTGCCCTGGAAAAAAAATACATTGAAGAAATGAAGCAAATTACGACAGGGGATGATGCTTTTTTAGAAAGGCTACTCTTTTTCGTTCAGCGTGAAATCCATAACCTTCCCCCGAAGTGTAAAAAAATCTTTTTGATGAGTAAAGAAGAAGGTTGTACCAATCATGAAATCGCCGAACGGCTTAACGTATCTAAAAAGACGATCGAATATCATATTTCCAAGTCTTTCGCTATTCTCCGACAAAAAGCGCACGGTCATATAAATCAATTCACCCCGTAACGTCCAACTTTGATAAAACTGTTTTGTGGATTTTTAAACAGTTTTTACGACCAAATGAAAACCGAATATTCTTAATAGCACTCCCTCTAGAATTTCTTGGTGTACAGGAAACCAGGCAGTACAGAAACCAAGTAGTAGCAAAAGACGTATTGCATTGTTCATCATAAAATTTTGAATAAAGCCACAGCATAGGAAAGATATATTCAGACTTATTTACCTTCATCAAAACCCCAAAATAGTACACTATTATGAAAAGCTTTACTCCCTTTATTATATTTCTATGTCTTATCACCGTGAAAGTTACATCCGCACAGAATGAAGACGAAAATGCCATAAAAGCTATAATGGCCGAACAAGAGGAAGCCTGGTCGAACAATGATTTAGAAGGATTTATGGAGGGCTATTGGCAATCAGATTCCCTTACCTATTTCAGCGGCGGACTGGTAACACAAGGATGGCAAACCACTTTGGACAACTACAAAAAAGGTTATCCGACCAAAAAAGATACCGGGACCTTAAATTTTAAAATTCACGCCATCACCAAAATCACCGAGGATGCCTACTATGTAATGGGCCAATATTTTTTAACTCTCGAGGCCGGGGACCGAAATGGAACGTTTATGATAATTTTTAAGAGAATTGAAGGGAAATGGAAAATTGTGGCAGATTCTTCGTGCTGATTCTTAATTTTAGCGTTAGAATCTCGGTGGCGGACAAGACGTTTGACACTGTTCTCAGACAAGCACTAACGCTGAGCAAGAAATTACCGATCCTCGTTGGGCAGCTTCGGAGCTTCGTAATAGGTTATCTTTCTCGTTTTATAGGTATTATCGGGCGTAATGATCTCTTTTACCCAATTGTGGTTTTCCGTACCGTCGAATTGATAAATATAGTCTTTGATAATCATCAAATTACCTCTATTAATCTCTATTTTGGCCAAAAATCCGTTTTCGCCGTAGACATACCTTGTATTTTCTTCGGAAATCCATTTTTCGTTCGTAGTATCGAAAAGAGAATCGTCCTTTGAAATCAGTTTTTTATCGGCATTGTACACTTCTTGTGATTTTGTATTCAAAGCCCCATCAAAATATTTCTCAATTGTTTTTACCGTCAGTAACGAACCATCCTCCAATTCTTCGTTCCAAGTCTGAACAGTTTCCAGTGGTTTACCGTTAAGGGTCTTTATCGTTGTATTTTTTCCGTCAATGGTATCATGGCTAATTATATTTTCATCCGTACCGTCGGTATCCGTGCGGGTCATTTTCATCAGCTGACCTTTCGCATTATACCGATATACGTTCTGTTCCAGCAATTTTTTATTGGTATACGAAACTATTTTCTCTGTGACCTTTCGATTTGCACTGGTATCTATTTCATAGAAATTCGCTAGAGATATGGACTTGTCAAATGTATTATCCCGATAATTTTCCACTCTTTTTTCTACAAGTTCATTGTTTTGATACTTATAATAGGTGGTTTCGTAATCGAAATCGTTAAATCGGGTAATCGATTTGGTCAATCTCCCGGAGGTATCAAAATAGTATTCTTCCTTCCCATAATCCGTTATTACAAGACAAGATTTTACGTTTCCGTTCAGGTTGAAATCGGAGATTTTGAAAGTTTTAATTTCTTGGGATGTTGCAAGGGAAGGTAATCCTATGGATAAGTAAAAAAATAGGATGGTATATTGTTTTAACATGGCACAAAATTAGGACTTATTCATGCAACTGGAAACAAAAGCTGTATCAAAATTAGGGAGTAGTTACTGTAGCCATTGAGAGTTCTACGGATAAAAAAAAGCATCCCGAAATGGGATGCTTAAAATAATAAGGTAAAAAGAAATTATTCGGGCATTACTACCGCGTCAATAGCATGAATGACTCCGTTAGATGCTGCTACGTCAGCTTGGGCAACCGTGGCCGTACCTCCTTTGGCATCGGTAAGAACTACACTGTCTCCGTCTAGAGACAAGGTCAATTTATTTCCTTGCACGGTTTCCACCATATATTTTCCTCCATTATCCTTAATAGCTTTGACCACATCTGCCGCCATAACTTTACCGGATACTACATGATACGTAAGAATAGAAGTTAACGTCATCTTGTTTTCAGGCTTCAGTAAGCTTTCAACAGTGCCGTCGGGCAATGCTGCAAAAGCGGCGTTGGTTGGGGCAAAAACGGTAAAAGGACCGTCAGAACTTAATGTGGCTACCAAGTCCGCTGCTTTAACCGCTGCTACCAAGGTACTGAAATTTTCATTTCCTGCCGCTACACCTACAATGTTAGGGCTTTTCTCTACTCTTACCTTTACCAGTTTCGGAGTCGGATCTGTGCTCGTTGTGGCCGTTGCAAAAGCTGATCCAGCAGTTAAAACGATTGCCATGGTACTTACAAATAAACTTTTCATTTTCATAATTTTTAATTGTTCAGGGTAAATGTATGACAGATTATCGGTTTTCAAAATTAATTATGTTCAAAGTTTTGTTAAAAACATTAAACAAAATATAGGTAGCTAAAAGGATAAGCTTTTTCGCTAAGGAATGTGGGATAAATCCGATATTTACTAACTGCCCCATTGCGACTATTCCTACCATTGAAAAAGCCCGTCGGGTTTTAAAAACCTGACGGGCTCAATTGATATATACGACCTAAAAAGCTTTCTCTACCTTTTTAGTTTAGCAAACGTGCTTTATTTCACTTCTTCGAAGTCGACGTCCTCTACGTTATCGCCTTCTTTAGCGTCTGCGCCAGCATCGGCGGAATCCTCTCCATTAGCGGAAGGTTCGCCACCTTGTTGGGCATCGGCCTGAGCTTTGTACATTTCTTCGGAAGCTACTTTCCAGGCTTCGTTGATTTTATCCAAAGCAGGCGTAATCTGTGCCAAGTCTTTGCTGGCGTGTGCCTTTTTCAGTTCCTCCAACGCTTCCTCGATCGGCTTTTTCTTGTCATCGGAGAGTTTTTCGCCAAATTCCTTCAATTGCTTCTCGGTTTGGAAGATCATGCTATCGGCCTCGTTAAGCTTATCAGCAGTTTCCTTTGCTTGTTTGTCCGTTTCGGCATTCGCTTCGGCTTCAGCCCTCATCTTTTTGATTTCCTCCTCGGTCAATCCGGATGACGCTTCGATACGAATGTCCTGGGACTTGTTGGTCGCCTTATCGGTCGCGGAAACCTTGATAATGCCGTTGGCATCGATATCAAAAGTCACCTCAATTTGTGGCGTACCCCGTTGTGCGGGCGGAATTCCGTCTAAATGGAAGCGTCCTATCGTTTTGTTGTCCGCTGCCATGGGTCGTTCTCCCTGTAGCACATGGATTTCTACTGAAGGCTGATTATCGGCGGCGGTGGAGAATACTTGGGATTTTTTTGTTGGAATCGTCGTATTGGCCTCAATCAATTTTGTCATTACACTTCCCATGGTTTCAATGCCTAAGGATAAGGGTGTAACATCCAACAGCAATACATCTTTCACGTCACCGGTCAAAACGCCACCTTGAATCGCGGCACCAACGGCCACTACTTCATCGGGATTCACTCCTTTCGATGGTTTTTTCCCGAAGAACTTTTCAACAGCTTCCTGTACGGCGGGTATCCGCGTGGAACCACCGACCAAAATAACCTGATCGATATCGCTTTTAGAGAGTCCCGCTGCTTTCAATGCATTTTGGCATGGATCTATGGTGCGTTTTACCAAATCTTCGATTAACTGCTCAAATTTTGAGCGGGTCAATGTGCGAACCAAGTGCTTTGGTCCTGAAGAAGTCGCCGTTACGTAAGGCAAATTGATTTCGGTCTGTGCGGATGAAGATAATTCTATCTTCGCTTTTTCCGCCGCTTCCCGCAAACGCTGCAATGCCATGGCATCTTTACGTAAGTCTATATCCTCGTCTTTTTTAAATTCCTCGGCCAACCAATCGATTACTTTTTGATCGACATCATCACCTCCTAAGTGAGTATCACCTTCTGTAGCGAGTACTTCAAAAACACCGTCACCCAATTCGAGAATGGAAACATCATGTGTACCCCCACCGAAATCGAAAACGACTACTTTCTGGTCCACATCCTTTTTATCGAGTCCGTATGCCAATGATGCGGCGGTCGGTTCGTTGATGATTCGCTCTACAGTCAATCCTGCGATTTCACCGGCCTCTTTCGTGGCCTGACGTTGTGAATCGTTAAAATAGGCGGGGACGGTAATGACCGCTCGGGTCACATCCTGTCCCAAATAATCCTCGGCCGTTTTCTTCATTTTCTGAAGAATCATGGCGGAAAGTTCCTGAGGCGTATACATTCGCCCGTCTATATCGACCCGTGGGGTGTCGTTATCGCCCTTTACCACTTTATAAGGTACACGTTCCGCTTCTTTTTTAGACTCGGAATATTTGTTCCCCATAAAACGCTTAATGGAATAAATCGTTTTTTCGGGATTCGTTACCGCCTGTCGTTTGGCGGGATCGCCAACCTTAATTTCACCGCCTTCAACAAAGGCAATTACGGACGGGGTTGTCCGCTTTCCTTCTGCATTCGGGATTACCACTGGCTCGTTACCTTCCATTACGGAAACGCAGGAGTTGGTCGTACCCAAATCTATTCCTATAATCTTGCTCATGCTGTATATATTAAATTAGTGTCTGTTTTCTGATTTCGTTTACTAATTGTCAAACAATATGCCAAGGGAATAAAACTGACAGGTTGTCATTTCGAGGGCGGGGGGCCTAAATTCCAAAGTCAAATTCCAAATTTCACAATAAGGGCTACGGGAACTTATACTCCCTAAAAGATAATTGGGGTTTGGGGTTTATAATCGGGAATTTTTCCATTCTTTAATATTCCTATCTTTACGTATACTAAAGTCGATAATAAATAATGGAATGCATCAGTATCTTCGATATGCTCAAAATCGGTATCGGGCCTTCTAGCTCACATACTTTGGGACCGTGGCGGGCTGCCGAACGGTGGATTTCAGAGCTGAAGTCGGCGGAACTTTTTACCGAAGTCGAAAAAATTCAGGTACATATCTATGGCTCATTATCTTTGACGGGAAAGGGACATGCGACGGATTATGCGATCATGCTCGGCTTGTCGGGTGCCGATCCGGTGGAGATTCCTATTGAAAACATCCATAGTAGGGTTAAGGATATACAGGATGATCATCTCTTAAATTTTGGAAATGACCGAAAAATAGCTTTCGACCCCAAAGAGGATATCCTTTTCCACCGGAAATTTTTGGAATATCATGCCAACGGCCTCCAATTCGAAGCGACATTAAAATCGGGGAAAAAGAAATCGAACACCTACTACTCCATCGGCGGCGGCTTTGTAGTGGTTAAGGAGCGTAAAAACGCCAAACGCAAACAAGCGACTTTCGATACGTTTCCCTTTCCCGTCCAAAACGGAAAGGAACTGCTGGCGTATTGCGCCAGTAACACGATTTCCATTTCCGAACTGGTACTGGAAAACGAACGCTCGCTACGAAGCGATTCCGAAATCGATGCCAACATTCAAAAGGTTTGGAATACTATGCTGGAGTGTATGTACCTCGGATGCCATACGGAGGGTAAACTTCCAGGTGGCCTCAACGTCCAACGGCGAGCCTACCAGCTTAATAAAGGCATGCTTTCGGAAGCCAACACATATGCAACACCTGAGGAATGGTTAACGATCATTCGAAGTACGGAGGTGAAATTCCGCCAAATCTTAAAATGGGTAAGTTGTTTCGCATTAGCTGTAAACGAGGTAAATGCTTCTTTAGGCCGTATAGTAACAGCACCGACCAACGGTAGCGCCGGCGTAATTCCTGCCGTTCTCATGTACTATCTGGTCATAGAAAACCATAAGGCGGACTTCAAGCACATCAAACAATTCTTGTTGGTCGCCGGTGAAATCGGAAGTATTTTTAAAAAAGGGGCGACTATCTCTGCGGCCATGGGCGGTTGCCAAGCGGAAATCGGTGTTTCCTCTGCCATGGCCGCCGGTGCTTTAACGGAACTTCTGGGCGGCTCGCCGGAACAGGTGCTCATGGCCGCAGAAATCGCGATGGAACATCATTTGGGTCTGACCTGCGACCCCATTGGCGGACTAGTGCAAATACCTTGTATCGAACGAAATTCTATGGGCGCCATTAAAGCCATTAATGCTGCCGAACTGGCACTCGGATCCGATCCCAAAGATGCTAAGGTCTCTTTGGATAAAGTAGTAGAAACCATGTGGGCCACAGCAAAGGATATGAGCTCGAAGTACAAAGAGACCTCGGAAGGCGGGCTGGCCGTGGGAATCAATATGAGTGATTGTTAGCTCTTACTTCGCCCTTGGCGTAACCACAAACTTCCGAAAAGAAATAGGCCCATGATCGCCCTGAATCATAAACGCTCCAGGTTCACCTTCATTACTATCCAGCGCGCCACCAGTAATACCGGGAATATTCTGTTCGCTAATAATTGTTTTCCCATTTGCAACAATAGTCACCCTGCGGCCTATTAAGGTAATGTCATAGGTCTGCCAGTCACTGGCCGGGTTGGCCGCCATTTCATTGGGTGTCAAAAATCCGTATACGCCGCCGAAAAGAACGTTGCTGGGTTCGCTCCCGTGGTCGTCGGTTATCTGCACCTCATAACGGCCACGAAGATAGATGCCGCTATTGCTTCCCGGGGGGACCTTAAATTCAACATGCAGTTTAAAATCCTCGAATTTTTCTTCGGTAATAAGGTTGGAACCTGATTCCGGACTCTTTAAAACGCCATCCTCAACGATCCATTGGTTTTTTTCGCCACTAGGCTTCCATCCCTTGAGATCTTGGCCATTGAAGAGTTGAATGGGCTTGCCCCATTTCGGGTTATCGGTATAGGCAAGTTTGGGCGCAGGTGTAGCGGTCCAGTTGTAGGTTTTTCCATCCGTATAGATTAAAGTACCTTCTAAGTTGTCTCCCTTCATTTTACCTTCGAACTCCAAATCGGTATCGGCATCTTCCCATTGCGGAGGAATACTGAAACTAAACGCGCCTTCATTTTCCTTCACTTCCGATATCGGCCGGGCACTACCGTTGGCGTAGACAAAATAGCCCACTAAGGTACTTAAGCCCGAATGTTTGATTTCCAACCAAGACGGGAGTGCCGCACCGTCTTGCTGAATGACCATGTCCCATTTTCCCTCAAGAGGATTGGCCTCCTGTGCCTTTACATTTGACGACCCGAGGGTAACTAAGGTTAGAATGATAGCACACAATTTCAGTGTATTGTTCATTATTTGTTCCTTTTTTATTTGAAGGCATAAATATAAGGATTCATATAGTTAGGAAAGTTTTTTTTTGAATATTTTGAGGATTTGTTAGATATTAAATAAAAATTTTTGCCATCCTATTAATTTTAATACCTTTAAATTCTTCTTTTTTTACACAAATCAAATTATAACATGAAAGATAAAAAAATAGCACTGTCAAAAAGCACCCGCAGGTCATTTATTAAAAAAGGAGCTTTGGCCTCCTCTATTTTCATCGTACCCCGACATGTACTCGGGGGCGCCGGTTATCTGGCTCCGAGCGATCGGCTAAACCTTGCCGCCATCGGTGCAGGTGGAAAAGGGGCCAGTGATATCAGAAACGCTTCCGTCGACGGCCGTGAAAAAGTAGTTGCCCTTTGCGACGTAGATTTTGGAGGTTCGGCCAAAGCATCCGTCGAACGCTTTCCAAAAGCCAAGAAGTATGCGGATTATCGGGAAATGCTAGACAAGGAAAAAGATATCGATGCCGTTACCATTTCCACGCCCGACCACGTGCACGCTCCGGCAGCCTCCTACGCCATGCAACGCGGAAAACATGTTTACGTTCAAAAACCGATGACCCATAATATCCGCGAGGCACGTACCCTTACCCAAATGGCACGGGACAATAAAATTGTCAGTCAAATGGGCAACCAAGGCGGTTCGAATGCACTTTTGAACATGGTGCAAAAATGGATCGATGACGGCAAGATAGGTGCTGTATCGAAGGTACAGATATGGACAAACCGACCCGTTTGGCCTCAAGGAGGTGCCATGCCCGCCCCCGATCCCAGCCTTAAACCCGATTCGCTGGATTGGAACCTATGGTTGGGGCCGGCGGAAAAAAAACCGTACATCCCCAATTTGGCGCCCTTCAGCTGGAGGGGCTGGTGGGACTATGGTACCGGTGCTCTTGGCGATGTCGGCTGCCATTTGATCGATATTCCTTTTAGAACCCTAAAGCTAAAATATCCAACCGGTGCCGAATGTAGTGTGGGCTCGGTCTTCTCTGAAATGTGGACGCCCGATTACCATCCCGAAGGTTGTCCCGCATCCTCTTTTATTACCTTGAATTTTGACGCGACAGAAAAGACGAAAGCCCCGATCGAGATGACGTGGAGCGATGGCGGCATACGTCCCTCCCACCCTGATATCATTCCCGCGGACAGCGATATCGGAGGAAAGGATAGCCAAAACGGCGTTATGATCATTGGTGAAAAAGGAATTATAACGACGAATATCAACGACAGTTCGCCCCTGATGCCCAAACTTTACCTCAACGACGGTACGACGGAATTCGGTCCGCAAACGGAACCTAACTTGGAGCCTGAATACGGCCACCAGCGCAAATGGGTCAATGCCTGCAAAGCCGGTTTCGACAGCGAACTTCACAAAGGCCTAACCTCGTCCTTCGATTATGCAGGCCCTATGACCGAGACCGTACTGATGGGCAACCTGGCCATCAGAAGTTATTTGTTGCGCAGGGAAAATGCGAAAGGCGATATGGAATTTTTCGGAAGAAAAAAATTGCTATGGGACGGCGAGAACATGCGCATCACCAATCTTGAGGAAGCGAACGAGTTCGTCGGCCAGCAATTTAGAAAAGGTTGGGAGGTTTAAATGATGTGGGGTGCTCGCTATTAAATCAATGTGAATAAAACAGGTAGTTTTTTGTTTATTTGCACCTGTTTGTGCGTCCCGTATCAATGATATAAATGATTTTACAATCCCTATTTTCCTTGAACAGTTGAAAGGAGTTGACCCCGCAATGGCTGAATTTGCCATTGCGGTTAAATTCATAGGGCGTCCAAACGTTAGCCATGGGACCGTCAATCTGTATGGAATATGACTTGATTATTTCTTGAAATTGAGTAGTCTTTGGAATACTGACAATTGCTTTTAAAAATTCGTGGAAATCCTGATTCCGAACTGATGCGTTTTCTAAGGAATCTATAGTTATTCGTTGCATTATAATGTCTTTAGTGACCATTCGTTTTATCAACGTGGTATCTTGTTGATGAAAGCCTTCGAAAAAGGTCTCTATGGTTTTTTGAACAGCAGCCTTTTCAGAATCTTGAGCCGAAAGATTAAAAAATAAAAGGAATAGCGTAAATTTTATACAATTCTTCATAGCTAAAAGTTTTATCTAAAAGTAACGACAAATGTTCGGAGCTGGATTAATATTGAATGCGGTGTGTCCACTATTTTTAAAACGGACTACAAATTCGTGAGCGCCGCAACCTAAAACAATTTCCTTACATTTAACCCTGCAAAACAAACGTATACATGTCCACCGCCAAAAAAGAGTACAAACGGGTAACGGTAAAGTCCCTCGTAGATATGAAGAAGAACGGGGAGAAAATCTCGATGCTCACCGCCTACGATTATTCCATGGCCAAGATCGTCGATTCGGCCAATGTCGATGTCATTTTGGTAGGTGATTCCGCCAGTAACGTGATGGCAGGTCATGAAACCACCTTGCCCATTACTCTGGATCAGATGATCTACCACGCCACTTCGGTAATCCGCGCCGTGGACAGGGCATTGGTGGTGGTCGATATTCCCTTTGGCAGTTATCAAAGCGATCCAAAGGAAGCCTTGCGTTCGGCAATACGGATTATGAAGGAAAGTGGGGCACATGCGGTCAAGCTCGAAGGCGGTATCGAAATTAAGGAATCCGTAAAGCGAATCCTCAATGCAGGTATTCCCGTAATGGGCCACTTGGGTCTAACGCCACAAAGCATATATAAGTTTGGCACCTACACCGTTCGCGCCAAAGAAAATCAGGAGGCCGATAAATTGATGGAAGATGCCCATCTTCTCGAAAAACTGGGATGCTTTGGCATCGTCCTAGAGAAGATTCCTGCAGCCCTGACCAAAAAGGTTTCAGAAAGTATTACCATTCCCACCATAGGTATCGGGGGCGGAAAGCATGCGGATGGACAAGTGTTGGTCATCCACGACCTACTGGGAATGACCCATGAGTTCAATCCTCGTTTTTTAAGGCGCTACATGAATTTATATGAAGAAATGGGGACTGCCATTTCTAAGTATGTGACCGATGTGAAAAGTCGGGATTTTCCGAGTGACGAGGAACAGTACTAGGTGGTGTTACGTTTGGCATCCGCTTAAAAAGGCGGTTATCCTAATTAAGAAAAATAGTTGAAAACTGATGATATAGTGGTCGATAAGATACTTTCAACTCCGAAAAATCTTCAGGTGCTTTATGAGGATAATCATTTAATTGCCGTCAATAAAAGACCTGGAGATATCGTGCAGGGCGATAAGACCGGAGACCTGCCATTGAGCGAAGTCGTAAAATTGTATATCAAGGAAAAATACGATAAGCCCGGTAAGGTATATTTGGGCGTTGCCCATCGACTAGATCGCCCTACTTCGGGTATTGTGGTATTCGCCAAAACTTCGAAGGCCCTGCCGCGCCTTAACAAACTATTCGCTGAAAAAAAGACGACCAAGACCTATTGGGCGGTCACAAAGAATCTCCCAAAAAAAGAAAGCGATACGCTGGTCCATTGGCTAAAACGCAACCCTAAACAGAATAAATCATACGCAAACCACAAAGAGGTCGCAGAAAGTAAAGAGGCCATCCTTGAATACCGGACGCTCAAAAAGCTCGACAACTATTTTCTACTGGAAATCGACCTAAAAACGGGTCGCCATCATCAGATACGAGCACAATTATCCGCCATCGGATGTCCCATAAAGGGAGACCTGAAATACGGATTCGACCGGAGCAATAAAGATGCCAGCATCCATTTACATGCACGAAGCCTTAGTTTTATGCATCCCGTAAAAAAAGAATTACTAGCCTTGACCGCTCCCCCGCCCCGAGATCCGGTTTGGGATGCCTGTTTATAAACGCCTCTCAAATCGTCAAAGGGGGACGTCAAAAAGAATCCAAGTACCTCTGAAATCCCGGGGCCAACGTCCGGCATCGATCAAAAAGAGCAGAAAGAAGATGGGAATTGGTTGCTCGAAATCAACGATAGGACCTTACACTCTCCACTACAACCGATGCTAAAATCAAAATTCCACCCAAAACAGTAGTCCAAGCAGGTATTTCCGCCAACAGCAAAGCCCCGATCAAAATACCGTAAACGGGCTGGATACTACTCAAAATACTGACCGTCGTGACGGAAAAATGTTTGAAGCAATTTATGAACATGGTGTGGCCTAACACCGTGGTAATCAATGCCACACCCAAAAGCCCTTCCCATTGTTGTCCGATTGCGTACAGATCGTACAAAAAATAAGCCGGTAAAAGCAGTAGGCTGACGATGACCATTTGGTAGGTCATCAACAGCGAACCCTGATACCGGTCTACCTTTGTTTTCAATATCAAATTGCGAACGGCATAACACAGGGCAGACAATAACCCAAATCCGATCGCAATAGTATTCTGGTTGCCAAAACTAAAGTCCGGTATTAGAAAAAAGATGCCGAACATTACAAGAATGCCCAGTAGGAGATGGATTTTTTGGAAGCGGGTCTTCAAAAACAGCGGCTCCAAAAAAGAGGTAAGTACCGGATAGGTAAACAACGATAGCATGCCAATGGCTACGTTCGATAGCTGCAAAGCCTGAAAATAGGCCAACCAGTGGCCGGCCATGAGTACTCCGCTTAAAAAAATAGGCCATCGATCGGTGCTTCGAATGCCGAATGAGATGCCCTTGAATTTACAGTACAGCACCAGGAATAATAGAGCCAGTAAAGCCCGGATCGCAATGGTCAAGGGCACGGGCAATGTAATAAACTTGCCAAACGGCCCCGATGTACTTAAAAGTAACATCGCCAAATTGATTTCCAGAAAATTATGGGTATTGAAAGTGGTCGGTTGTTTCAAAAATAAGTTGAATTTAATGGCAATTCTTAGCGCGTTACCGCCATCGCTTTTTCGCGAATGATTTCAGCGACCGGTCGGTTCTCTAAATGGCTCTCTAACCATGAAATAATATCCAGATACAAAAAAGCGCGTTTTTCGTAGGGATGGTCTTCGTATTTCTTCAGTTCCGTATGCAGTTTCTGGAATTCATTTTTTAGCTCATGCGGATAGATTCCTCCCAAATTTCGCAAGAACTTGATCATTTCCTTCTGAACTGCATGTAGGTCGTTCATTTTCAAAAGGAATTTGTACGTACTTTTCAACTGGATTTCTAGATGGTAGTCCATTCCGGCTTCATAATGTGCGACCAAACTTAAAACCCGTGCAAAGCACATAAGGTCTTCGCGCATTTTAAGATTTCTGTTATTGATGATTCTTTTTAGGTATTGAATACAGGTCTTATTATCGCCTATTCCGAAATACAGACAAGCAATTTTATAGTATAGCAACATGATGTGATGGGCGTCGATGCGATCTTTGTGCTTATTGATTCCGTATTCGACAATTTTGACCAGATACAGTCCCTTTTTGAACGTGCCTTCCAAGAAATGGAGATTCAGCTTATTGGCGTTCACATACAGAAATACCAACGACGTAACATTGTCGTTCTTCGGGAAATTCTTACCGCCTACCACTTTTTCCAAACGTTCAAGCGTTTGTTTAAATTGGGATGCATATTTCACGTAAAACAAAGATTCTAACAAATAATGGTTTCCTTTTATAAAGAAAACGGGATTTAGATAAATCTGCTCCTTTTGTTCATAAAAAAGATCGACCCATTTGCTGGAATATTTATAGGTAGATAGAAAATCCTGGGTCAAAAAACTGTACCACAGATGCGCTTTATAGAGCCATAATTTTTCCCGAAAACCCAAATCCTCGATTTGATATTTGGGCAAATGGCGTTCGAAATAGTCTTTCACCCTGACATAATCTTCATCGCTACGCACATATCCGACTTTTAGCATCATACCATAGAGTTGCAGGGAAAGGTTCGACAGTTTACTGGTCATGACATTTTGGGCGGACAGTTCTTTGGCCTGTACCGCAAGTTCATCGGCCCTATCGGGAATACTCCGTGTGATATATTGGGTTTCGATAATCTTCTCGAGCTCGACGATTTCGTAAGCGATATTCTTTTCTTGGTTCTCGATGGCGGTCCCCTTGGCCTTGTCCAAAATTTTCAGACTTTGTCTGTAAAGTCCTTTTTGGTATAAGATGGTCGCAAAATCTAGCTGTTCGCGTATCTGCAATCGAATCGTTTGGTTGACGGGGTTTAAACGCAAACTGACCAATATTTGTTTGTAAAGATGTGCCTTTAAATTCGAAAGTTGGGCCTTTTTGACGATTCCGCTTTCCAAAATCGCTTTCTCGTCATATTTCTTGATCTTGTCCATCAGATTGAACAATGCCAAGAATTTGGCATCGGTATTTACCCCCAAACGGCCAACATATAGTTTGAATTGACGTTTTTCGGATTTTGAAAGGGACTTCACCAAAACGAACAAGGCATCCCTATGTGCATTTGTCATCGTAATATTTATAGTTTATATGGTTGTTTATCAAAGGTTTAAACAATACTAAAACACCCTTGGCGTTGTACTAATAAGTTTATTGGATAGTCCAACTGCATATTTGGTTTTATATTCGTAACCAGCGATTATGAATGTGTCTTGGATTTTTAATCGACACCCGAATACATTTCCATATTTTAGGATAAAGAAAAGTGTAAACGGTTTCAAAATAAGCTAGCTAAAGTACAAAATATAATGGGTAAAGATATAGTACAAATTTTTGATACCACGTTACGTGATGGCGAACAGGTGCCCGGATGTAAATTGGATGCCGACCAAAAATTGGTCATTGCCGAACGTTTAGATGATTTAGGTGTGGATATTATTGAAGCGGGATTTCCGATATCGAGTCCCGGTGATTTTACATCCGTTGAAGCGATTTCCAAATTGGTGAAAAATGCTACGGTATGCGGACTCACCCGGGCCGTCAAAAAGGATATCGAAGTAGCTGCGGAAGCTTTAAAATTTGCCAAAAAACCACGGATTCATACCGGGATAGGCACTTCCGATTCCCATATTAAATTTAAGTTCAATTCCAATCGCGAGGCCATTATCGAACGTGCGGTCAACGCCGTCAAATATGCCAAAACTTTTGTGGAGGATGTGGAGTTTTACGCCGAGGATGCCGGTCGTACCGATAACGAATATTTGGCCAAGGTCTGTGAAGCGGTCATAAAGGCGGGCGCCACGGTACTTAACATACCGGATACAACGGGATATTGCCTGCCGGAAGAATACGGCGCCAAAATGAAATATCTGATAGAAAATGTAAAGGGCATAGATAAGGCCATCCTCTCGTGCCATTGCCATAATGACCTAGGTCTCGCCACCGCCAATTCAATCGCAGGTGTAATGAACGGGGCAAGACAGATCGAATGTACAATCAACGGCATCGGTGAACGGGCCGGAAATACGTCTTTGGAGGAAGTAGTGATGATTATGCGCCAGCATCCCGACCTAAATCTGGACACCAATATCAACAGTAAATTATTGTACGATACCAGCCAGATGGTATCGCGGAAGATGGGAATGGTGGTGCAGCCCAACAAGGCCATAGTCGGTGCGAATGCCTTTGCGCATAGCTCCGGTATTCATCAAGACGGGGTCATCAAGAACAGGGAAACTTATGAGATTATGGACCCCGAAGACGTCGGTGTCAATGAATCTTCGATAGTGCTCACCGCAAGAAGTGGCCGGGCAGCATTGGCCTACCGGGCAAAACTTGTCGGCTATGAGCTGACCAAACGTCAATTGGACGAAGTTTACGAAGAGTTTCTAAAGTTTGCCGACGTACACAAAGCAATCTCCGACGAAGACATTCCTCAAATCATAGAGGCCTGCAATTTGGGGATAGAAAGTGTATCGTAACAACTTCACGCCCTTTTCCACATTTTCACATTCTTTTCCGCATTAAAGGGATTGTCCCATAGTTATTCGAACTTGGCCTATGGTGTTATTGAGTTATTAGGTTATTTTTACGGTAGTGCAGAAATTGTATTCATCGCATCTGAAAACGCAATATCTTTGCAACCGAATAACGCAGTAACCCAATGTCATGCAACTAAAAATAGCCCTTCTTGGTGGAGACGGTATCGGACCCGAGGTACTGGCCCAATCGGTCAAATGCCTTAAGGCCGTAGAAGAAACCTTTAACCACCGTTTTATATATCACGAGGCGCCTGTCGGTGCCATTGCCATGACCAGTACGGGAAAACCCCTGCCCGACGAAACCCTCAAATTATGCCGGGAGTCCGACGCTATCTTGTTCGGCGCTATCGGTGCTTTGGAGTACGACAACAACCCAGAAGCCAAAATACGGCCAGAACAGGGCCTGCTAAAATTACGGAAGGAATTGGAGCTTTTTGCAAGCATCCGTCCGATAAGAACCTTTCCTACACTTATTCATAATTCCCCTTTAAAGGAAAAAATAATCGTCAATACCAATCTGGTTATTTTTCGGGAACTTACGGGAGGTATTTATTTCGGCAAGAAAACAATAAGTGCCGATGGTACCATTGCTTCCGATCTTTGTGAATATTCGGAGCAAGAAATAAGCCGTATCGCCCATTTGGCTTTTAAAGCAGCAAAAAAAAGAAGAAAAAAATTGACCCTTGTCGATAAGGCAAATGTTTTGGAATCCTCAAGACTGTGGCGCAAAACAGTTACGGAAATCGGTAAAAGCTATTCCGATGTCGAACTGCAATGTCTTTTTATAGACAATGCGGCCGTTCAGATGATGCTAAAGCCTGACCAATTCGATGTTATATTGACCGATAACATGTTCGGTGACATCCTATCCGATCTGGGCAGTGTCATAATAGGTTCCTCGGGTCTCTTGCCCACGGCATCCGTGGGTTCCGATAACGCCATGTTCGAACCTTTCCATGGCTCATATCCACAGGCCAAGGGCAAGAATATTGCCAATCCTATAGCCTCCATCCTAAGCACGGCCATGATGTTACAGCATTTTGGGATGGATGAGGAAGCAAATGCTGTCATGAGCGCCGTTCATAAATCCTTCGTGAAAAAAGTGGTTACTCCCGATGTGCTGGGCAGCAGTAAGTACGGTACGGAATACGTCGGTGATTATATCACCGAGAACATCGTAGATTCCGATGAAAATTTTAATCTGAACGAAGAGAATATCTGGCTGGGGAAATCGACTATAATTTAGAAATTACAAGCCCTAAATCCCCATTTCCAAACCCATTATTTTATCTTTGCCACTTCTAAGTGCGGTTCAAAAGTTTTAATCAGAGTATCCTAATCCTAAACCATGCAGATTTCATACAATTGGTTGAAGCAATTTATTAACCTGGATTGGCCATCCCATAAAACCGCCGAACTTTTGACCGATATTGGGCTTGAAGTGGAGGGAATTACCACTTTTGAATCCATCAAAGGAGGATTAAAAGGAGTCGTCGTCGGCCATGTACTTTCCTGTGAAAAACATTCGAATGCCGATACACTAAAGCTCACTTCCGTTGATATCGGGGCCGAAGTTCCAGTGCAGATTGTCTGCGGCGCGCCCAATGTAGCCAAAGATCAAAAAGTACCCGTGGCTACTATTGGCACTACATTGTACCCTCCGGATGGAGAAGCCTGGCATATAAAAAAAGGAAAGATACGCGGTGAGGAAAGTCATGGTATGATTTGTGCCGAAGATGAACTCGGGCTCGGAGCCGGCCATGACGGCATCATGGTACTAGAGGATAATCTGGCCCCTGGCACACCTTGTTCGGAAGTTTTCGAGGTTGAACAGGACGAAGTTTTTGAAATCGGCCTAACCCCGAACCGTGCCGATGCCATGAGCCATTTCGGTGTGGCAAGGGATTTGAAGGCCGGACTGAAACAGCGAGAAATCGACAAAGAACTCATTACCCCTTCCGTGAGCCAATTCGGTATTGACAACCGATCTTTAAAAGTACAGGTAACCGTTGATAACAATAAGGCAGCACCGCGATATTGCGGGGTGACCATTAGTAACCTAAAAGTCAAACCCTCTCCCGATTGGTTACAGCACCGACTACGTGCCATTGGCGCAAAGCCTATAAACAATGTTGTAGACGTTACCAATTATGTTTTACATGAATTGGGGCAGCCTTTACACGCGTTTGACGCCGAAAGAATACATGAGCATAAAATAATCGTAAAGACCTTACCCGCAGGCACAAAATTCATGACCCTAGACGGTGAAGAGCGTAATTTGCATGAAGACGACCTGATGATCTGCGATGCTGAAAAACCCATGTGTATCGCCGGTGTTTTTGGCGGTATTAACACTGGGGTCACTGAGAAAACCAAGGCCATCTTTTTGGAAAGCGCCTATTTCGATCCGGTTTCGGTACGTAAAACCGCAAAAAGACATGGCCTCAATACCGATGCCTCTTTTCGTTTTGAGCGGGGTATCGATATCGAAAACGTAGAATATGCCCTAAAACGCGCCGCACTGCTCATCAAAGATCTTGCCGGCGGCGACATTACCTCCGATGTCGTTGATTTTTATCCGAAACGAATCGACGAACAGCAGGTGTTCCTTACGTTTCGAAAGACTTACTCCCTTATCGGCCAAGAAATTCCGCAAGACACTATCAAATCCATTCTCGCGTCCTTGGATATTCGGGTAAAGAGCGTGACCGAGGCCGGCCTTGGGCTATCTATTCCCTCTTACCGGGTCGATGTGCAGCGAGAGGTCGACGTTATAGAGGAAATTTTACGTATTTACGGCTATAATAATATCGATTTCAAAAACAAATTGAATGCCTCGATAGCACCGACCTATAAGTACGAGGATTATAAACTACAGCACAGCGTCGGTAATTTTTTAGCGGCACAAGGGTTCTTCGAAATCATGGCCAACAGTTTAACTTCACCGGAGTATTCCAATCTTTTGGGTGACAGTTTTGGGAAGAGCGCGGTTGCTATGCTCAATCCCCTCGGAACCGAATTGTCGGTCATGCGCCAGTCGCTGCTGTTTTCAGGATTGGAAGCTGTTTCGCATAATATTAATAGGAAGAATAGGGATTTAAAGTTGTTCGAGTTCGGAAAAACCTATCATCAAACGGGTAAATCATACATTGAAAAGAAATGCCTGAGTCTATTTTTAACAGGAAACCGACATGCGGATAGTTGGGCAATAGCAGAAAAAGGAACCGATTTTTTCTATTTGAAGTCCATTGTCACGAACGTTCTACACCGATTGGGCATATCGGAAACCATCCCGGCGCGTACGGAAAATCCGATTTTTGCGGAAGGGCTTGCCATGACGGTCAACTCCAAAGAACTAGTTTCGATAGGCACGGTACGGAAATCCATTCTGAAACAAATGGACATCAAGCAGGAAACCCTCTATGCAGAGTTCAATTGGGACCAGGTGATCGCATTGGCTAAAAAGAATGACATCAGTTATCAGGAGATTCCAAAATATCCAGAAGTAAAACGGGATTTTGCGCTGCTATTAGACGATAGAATCACATTTCAGGAAGTCTATGCACTCGGTCGACGCACGGAGAAAAAATTATTGAAGGATATCAATCTCTTCGATGTATATACTGGAGATAAACTTCCCAAAGGTAAAAAATCATACGCCGTGAGCTTCACTTTGCAAGATTCCCAACGTACCCTGACCGATAAGCAAATTGATAAAATCATGGACAAGCTGCAACGGAGCTACCAAAAAGAACTTGGGGCGGAATTGCGGTGAGGCTAGAAGGATTTGCTGGTCACAGTTGGCTGTAAGAAAATTAAAAATTATTTTACCAATCTGACTATGAACAATTCCGCAAAGTTCACTGTAATTTTTCAGGTCTGATTACGGCGTCGATTTCATGAATTATCCCGTTCTGTTGGTTGGCGTCCGCTACAACAATGGTTGCCGTATTCCCGAAACTATCACTTAAAATAATATCGATCCCATTCATAGTAGCCGTAATAATGTCGCCTTGAAGGCTCGTGAAAGTGGTTTTCCCCTTACCCCTACTTAAAGCCTTTAAAATTTTTGATGCGGAGAATTTACCGGCAACAATATGATAACTCATCAAAGCTTTAAGTTCTTTTTTGTGATCAGGCCGCATTAAATCCTCTAAAGAAGTACCGGATAATTTCTCAAATGCAAGATTGGAGGGTGCAAAAACGGTGAACGGACCGGAATGGTCCATCAAATCCTCGAAATCGGTCGCTTTGATTACCGCCAAAAGCGTCTGATACTTCTCAGAAGCCGCTGTGGTTCGCAGAATGGACCATTTATTGATGTGAAAAGGAATTGGTTTTACCGATCTAGATGAGAATTTTTGCGCTGAAACGGAAAAGACAGTGAGCAAAAAGACTAAAAAAGAAGCGATAAGGGATTTTATCATGGGAAATTATGGACTTGGGAAATTAGCAATCGTTGAACGGGCGAATTTCTCCGACAAGATACAACCAAAAGCTTCCTTCCTTAAAAAATAGAAGTAAGCCGCACGCCAATTAACAAAATATTAACTTTTACGCTTCTGTAGAAAATCCAGTTTAGCGTTGAAATGCTTAAATTTGGAATAAAAGAAAAAGAAATGCTATTAAAAAGAACCAACATCGAAGAGAAACTCATCCGTCTAAAAGACGATGAAAAAGTTTCGCGGGCTATTTTAGAGGAAGTCCAAAAAATTTTAACTGCTGACTCCGAATGTCACGAACGTATCGAAAAAAATATTAGCGGAGGAAAGGATAACATTGTAAATGCATTCGATTTCGACCTTTTAGAAACCGGCCGTATCTATCATCTTGATCAGATCAAAAAAATATGTATCGATTACAGGTTGCGTTTTCTGATTACAAAATATTTCAAGGGCGAGATTCCCCCCGAAGCCATATCCAAAATCAAATGGCTTGAGAAGCAGCATAATATCGAAATCCAGGGCTTTAAAATTATGGCACCCTCTAAATTGTTCAAGTTGGAGGATAGGGACGACCCCATACTGTTTGCGCCCATAGGAAACAACTATTTTTATTTAATACATAAATGGGGCAAGGATTTGCATCCGCTACGTAAATGGCTGATGTGGCCTTTCAAGAGTATCGTAAACCTGGCCCTGTTGACCGCATTGGTAAGTTATCTGGTTACCATGCTCATACCGCAAGGTTTATTCTCCAAGAACAATTCTACCGCAGAATTTTGGATTATTTTCTTCTTTATGTTCAAATGCATTGCATCAGTAGTTATTTTTTATGGCTTTGCATTAGGTAAGAACTTTAATCCCGCAATTTGGAACAGTAAGTATTTTAATTCGTGATATAGATAGCGTAGGGTGCTCCCTCTAAATCTATATTACCGGCAAATTTAGGTTGGGGGTTTGCTTTAATCCTTAACAGCCCTCCTTTATTGCCCGCACCGGATTTTTTATATCCGATCAAAAGTAAATTATTGGCTTCGTCATAATGCACCACCGTGGTATTCTCAATTTCGAATTCAAAGTTGAGCTGGGCCGCGGTTAAAAAATTCTCGTAGGCATAGAGTACCGTCAAATTTTTATCGAAATCGTATATTGCTGGTACCAAGGAATATGCACTGAGTGTACCGGCCAACATTGCATAGTACATTTTTCCGCTGCTATCGAAGTGCTTAAATTCGGAGTTGAGAAAATTAGGGGCCTTTCCGGAAGGATAATTGGTATAGGTAAAAGCCAATGTAGCGCTATTATAGGTACTATGAAGTTCGTCATAACCAATAATAATATTCCCTTCGGGATTTTTAAAAATACTTCTGGCATCAAAACCAAGGTTGTCTTCGAATACCTCTATGTTGGTGTTAGCATCCAAAACCGTCAATTTATGTTCGTCATTGATTTCTTCGTCAAGACCTAAAATGAAAAGTCTATCATTGGAAAAAGCCAAACCCTCCGGAGTGTACTTAAGGGCTATATCCTCAAAAGTGATTTCGGTACCGGAAATATCGATGGCCCGTACCCAAAACTCGTTAGTTTCGGTACTGACCTCTTTTTCATAAGCGATATATACCATAGGGTCGCCTTTAACGATAGCTTTTGGCGTAAGGGTACAAGTGCCTAGGTCGGCGAACACGTCGAAACTCTTGGAGGTAGCGTCATTGAAATCGTGCACGGTGATGCTGCCACCACAATTCGATTTTTTGTGATACATGGTCAAAACTTTACCTTCTTCCGAAATCAATTGGGGTTCGGCGATAGCGATAAATCCACTTTCGGCATCGTTCACGCTTAGCGTTTCGGCATCGCCATTCAGCAGCTTGCCGGTGAGCATACCCTTCGTATTTACGAGTAAAGTGTAATCGGCCTCGACGCTTGGTTCGATTTTGCCGTCATCAACGGTGTCAGTATCAGATTTACTACAACCAAAGATAGAGAATGCCATGAAGGCATAGACAAGAGTATAGGTTTTCATAATGTCAAGATTTGGGTTTAATGGATATGAACTTATCCTGACTTTTTATTCGAAAGTGTCAAACGCACCATTCGTAGGTAAAACAAAAAATCAAGACTTGTACTTACTAAGCCGGAACTGCGTACATTTTATCGCGCTGCTCCCGCAATGCCTTGTCGGACATATACTCTTCAAACGTCAAATATCTGTCAATGTTGCCTTTAGGGGTCAATTCGATGATTCGATCGGCCACGGTATGTGCAAATTCGTGATCATGGGTCGTGAAAAGCACTGTGCCCTTGAAATTTTTTAGCGAGTTGTTGAAAGCGGTGATGCTCTCCAGGTCCAAGTGGTTCGTAGGCTCGTCAAGCATTAGTACGTTGGCACGTAGCATCATCATACGGCTAAGCATACACCTGACTTTTTCGCCACCCGACAAAACCGTACATTTTTTGAGGGCTTCCTCACCACTGAAAAGCATTTTTCCCAAAAATCCGCGGATGTAGACTTCTTCGCGTTCCTCTTCGGTCTTGGCCCATTGGCGTAGCCAATCGACCAGACTGATATTTTCCTGAAAAAAATCGGAATTATCGGCCGGTAGGTAGGATTGGTTCGTGGTTATGCCCCACTGAAAAGAACCGGCATCGGCCTTTTTGTTTTCGTTGAGGATTTCGTAAAACGCGGACGTGGCCCGGGAATCTTTAGAAATTACGGCCACCTTATCTCCTTTGGCAAGGTTTACATTTACGTTTTCGAAAAGCAGCTCACCGTCTTCTGTGGAAGCGGCAAGTTTTTCAACGTTCAATATTTGGTCGCCCGCTTCCCGCTCGCGGTCAAATATAATGGCTGGATACCTTCGGCTCGAGGGCTTGATATCCTCTATCTTTAATTTCGACAACATCTTCTTTCGCGAGGTCGCTTGTTTGCTCTTGGCCACATTGGCACTGAACCGAGCGATGAATTCTTGCAGTTCTTTAGCTTTTTCTTCCGCTTTTTTGTTCTGTTGTGCACGCTGACGGGCCGCCAGCTGGCTGCTTTCGTACCAAAAAGTGTAATTACCCGAATACAGGTTCATCTTTCCGAAATCGATATCGGCGATACTGGTACATACGGAATCCAAAAAATGACGGTCATGGGATACGACGATTACCGTATTCTCGTAATTGGCCAAGAAATTTTCCAACCAATTGATCGTCTCATAATCCAAATCGTTGGTAGGTTCGTCCATGATGAGCACATCTGGATTCCCAAAAAGAGCCTGGGCCAATAGCACACGTACCTTTAACTTGGAATCCATTTCGGCCATGGTCGTATAGTGCAGTTCTTCCGGTATACCAAGGTTCGACAACAATGCGGCAGCGGCGGCATCCGCGTTCCATCCGTTCATTTCCTCGAATTCTACCTGCAACTCCCCGATTTTATCGGCATTTTCGTCCGTGTAATCCGCATACAGGGCATCGATTTGCTGTTTGATTGAAAACAAAGGCTTGTTTCCCATCACCACGGTTTCCAAAACGGTCGAAGCATCGTAGGCATTATGGTCTTGCTCAAGAATCGACATTCGTTTTCCGGGTTCCAGGTTTACGTGACCAGAGGTGGGATCGATCTGTCCGGAAAGAATCCTAAGAAAGGTTGACTTACCCGCCCCATTGGCTCCGATAACACCATAACAGTTCCCCTGCGTAAAGGTCACGTTTACTTCATCGAACAATATCCTTTTTCCGAATTGAACGGATAAATTTGAAACCGACAACATAGTTTATTTTTTTAAAATCCGTGCAAAAATACGGATTTTTCACTGGCTAAACGAACGAACCTGCATAGATACCTCTACCGATTCCATTGATGTTTCCAGATATACTTTTAACTCCCTATTAACAGCATAGGGGACAAGGGATGCGTAAATTTGAGTAGCCTTGTGTCACTATGCAAGTACCTAAATATATATGAGCAAACCGATTTTTTATATTTTTTTGTGCGTGCTGGTAGGATGTGGTAAAGGAGAAAAAAAATCCCAAAATGCATTTTTCGCCGGGGAAATCGTTAATCCATCAAGCGAATATGTCGTATTGTTCAAGGGCGATGTTGCTCTTGACTCCGCAAAATTGGACGGGCAGAATAGGTTCTCTTTTACTATGGACTCTATCTCCGAAGGACTGTATCATTTCAACCATGAGCCCGAACTACAGTATGTATATCTTGAGAAGGGAGATAGCCTGATGATTCGGCTGAATACTCTATATTTCGACGAGTCACTTATTTTTTCGGGAAAAGGAGAGGAAATAAATAATTTTCTCTTGGATCTTTTTCTCGCTAACGAAGAGGAGGCCAGTCTGATACGGACTTTATACCGATTGAATGCCGTTGATTTTGTGGATAAGATCGATTCCCTAAAGCAAATACGGCTCGATGCGCTAACCGAACTGAACAAAGAAAGCGCACTTTCAGAGAAAAAGGAAAAAATCGGTAGGGCGAGTGTGGAATATAACTACAACACCTATAAAGAAGAATATGCGTTCAAGCATTTAAAGTTTACTGGGGAAAATGTATTCGACAAACTACCCGAAAATTTTTACAACTATCGTTCTGATTTGACCTTTAACGACAAAGATCTCACGTATCTCCGCCCCTATTACCAATTTATGAATAATCATATGGGCAATCTGTCGTATATGACCTGTAAACACGACTGCGCGATCAAAAAGGGTATGGTGCGCAATCCCCTGCATTTCAACATGCATAAACTGCAATTGATCGACAGTCTGGTACAGGAGAAGGATCTAAGGGACAATCTTTTCAGGTACGTTGCCTTTAATTATTTGCTGAACGTCAATGATGCGGAAGAAAACAACGAAAAATTTATTGAAAGTTTTCATAAACTATCAGACAATAACCGCCATATGCAAGAAATCGACGCGCTTTATGAGGGAATCAAAAACATTCAGCCCCATAAAGAAATTCCCGATGTAGCTGTTTATGATTTGGATGGGAATACGATTTCTCTACGGGATATAGCAGGGAAAAAGAAAACCGTTTTCTATTTTTGGTCGGGTAGTAACCGGAATCACTTCGAGCACATAAAAAGAAGAGTTGCCAAGCTCACCGCCGAAAATCCGGAAAACCGATTTGTAGGCATTAACATTAGAACCCCAGAAACCGTTTGGAAAGGCCTACTGGAAACCTCCGATCTCGACCAACACATGCAGTACCGCGCCACGGATTTTGATGCCCTCACAAAATCGTTGGTTATCGACCGGCTCAACAAATGCATTATTACCGAAGACGGGCGTATTGTAAATGCCTTTGCCGATGTTTACAAACCGTTATAGTCAATCGGAAAAGAGTAGATACAGCTAAAAAACCGTGATATATCTTACGATATTTCACGGTTTTTTAGCTGTGAACCTAAGGTTTTACCCAAGAACTGGATTAGCGCTAAGCATAAAATATAAAATCCTAAACCAACTATGAATTAATTTCCTTTTTTATAATCCGCCAAGAATTTTTCCAGACCGCTATCGGTCAATGGATGCTTCAGTAATCCTTTGATTGAATCCAGACCACCGGTCATGACATCGGCGCCAATTTTGGCGCAATTGATAATATGCATCGTATGACGTATCGAAGCGGCGAGAATTTGGGTCTCGTAGCCGTAATTATCGTAAATATGACGTATTTCGGCAATAAGGTTCAGACCGTCTGTCGAAATGTCATCAAGCCTACCGATAAATGGGGAAACGTACGTAGCCCCTGCTTTGGCGGCCAATAATGCTTGGCCAGCTGAGAAAACGAGTGTACAGTTGGTGCGGATACCATTATCCGAAAAATACTTCAGGGCCTTCACGCCATCTTCGATCATCGGGACTTTCACCACTATTTGATCATGAAGTTCGGCGAGCTGCTCCCCTTCCTTTATTATTTTATCGAAATCGGTGGCGATTACCTCAGCGGATACGTCTCCGTCCACAATTTCACAGATATCCACATAGTGCTTCAAGATTTTGTCTCTTCCGGTGATACCTTCCTTGGCCATTAAGGAGGGATTGGTTGTTACACCGTCCAAAACTCCAAGTTCTTGGGCCTCACGTATTTCGTCTAAATTCGCCGTGTCTATAAAAAATTTCATTCTTTACTTTTTTTAAAAGGATTAATGTCATTGCAAGGAATTTCCAATTGATAATTCCCTTCATACCATACGTTTCCAGTAAAATTACAATTTATAATGGTTTAGCACGAGTTTCTCGTAGATTTTATCGGGCAAGATCTTTTTTAGGAAGAGCGATAATTTTTGCAACGCATCCCCGACCTTATAATGCACTTTGGGTTTTGCTGTATTAATGATTTCAAGGACTTTTTTGGCCACTAGAATAGGGTCTTCGGCGGTATCGACATCCTTATTTATCATTTTCAAGGTCTTACCATAAGCTGTACTGTAGGGCGATTGACCCTCTATAGGTGCATGGTAGCGGCCCGCGGCAATGTTCGTCGCAAAATCACCAGGAGCCACGGTGGTAATTTGTATCCCAAAATCTTTCACCTCCATACGCAACGCTTCCGAAACTATGTCCACAGCGCCTTTTGTTGCGGAATAGATACCTCTGTAGGGCAATCCCATGCCTCCTGCAATAGAAGTGATATTGATGATGAGGCCCGATTTTTGAAGACGCATCTGTGGAAGAACGGCTTTGGCGAGATGCAGGGGGCCGTTAAAATTGACATCAAAAGCCTTTGTTATTTCTTGATGCGGTGTCTCTTCGATGGGGCCGGTGATCCCTACGCCCGCATTATTGATCAACACATCTATCCTATCTTCCCTATCGAGTATTTGCTGCACGGCCGAGCGGATGCTTGTCGGATCGGTAACCTCAAGCTCTAATAGCTCAAAACTTTTAAAATCGGGGTATTTGGATAAATTTCGTGAAGTACCGTAAACCTTATGTCCCTGAGATTGCAGATAAAGACCGATGGACTTGCCGATACCCGAAGAACCTCCCGTTATGAGAACGACTTTTTGTTGCATAAAAAAACGGCAAGCTACCTACATCGCACCGCTACGACCATATACCCTTGCTGCGTTCCCGCCCTGGGGGATTCTATAGGAGCTGGTCGTGTAGGACTTGCCGACTGCAAATATACGATCTTTTGAAACTTTTGCAATGCTTTTGACTAGATTTTCATTGCTGTATAATTCTTGGCAATTCCCTATTTTTGTCTTTGACAAAAAAGTAAACCGCATATACCTATATATATACACCGAAATGAATTCCTTAAAATCTTTTTCTTGCAGCATACTATTGACCTTTTTCATGGCTTGTGGAGGCGATAACTCCCCTGAATCCCTTTTTGGGATTCAACTGCCGAACAATCAGAAGAGTTTTGCACAGAATGAAAGCATTTCCGTCGGCATTATAAATAAAAAAGAGAAGACCCTTGGTGATGTCACCTATTCCATAGACGGAAAAGAACTTCCAATAAGCGACGGTACCATTTCTTTGGACATACCCCATTTGGGCAATAAAATTTTGAAGGCGAAGGTGAACTACGATGATAGTTTCGCAGAAATTTCAAAAAATATAAAAGTTTTAGCGTCCAAAGCCCCAGAGATATATACGTACGAAATTATCAAGGAGTATCCCCATGACAATAGGGCCTATACCCAGGGACTGGAATTCCATAACGACACGCTTTATGAAAGCACCGGCAAAAAGGGAAGGTCTTCATTGCGCAAAACAGATTTTAAAACGGGAAAAGTATTACAAAAAGTAGACCTTGATGCATCCTATTTTGGCGAGGGCCTGACCATTCTGAACGATAAAATCTATATGCTGACCTGGCAAAGCGGAACCGGATTTGTTTACAACCTCAAGGACCTAAAAAAGATAGATAGTTTTCAATATGGGAAAAGCAAGGAAGGTTGGGGCCTTACCAATGACGGTAAAAGGCTGTTTAAAAGTGATGGTACCGAAAAAATTTGGTTTCTGAATCCCGATACCCTTGTAGAGGAAGATTATATCGAGACGGTCACCAATGCATCGATCAACGATAGCGCCAACGAACTCGAATACGTAGACGGGAAAATATATGCCAACGTCTACCAAAAATCCGGCGTGATGATCATTGATGCCAAAAGCGGAGCCATGGAAGGTGTTGTCAATTTTAAAGGTCTGAGCGACAAAGTAAGTCATCATGCCACTTGGAGCGATACCGATAACGTGTTGAACGGTATTGCGTATCATCCTGAAAGAAAAACATTTTTTGTAACGGGAAAAGATTGGGACAAGCTCTTCGAGGTCAAAATCCAGAAAAAATAATGAGCGGAGCCTATCAGAAGACTATAATTGTGCAAGAGGATGACCTCGACGAGCTCAACCATGTAAACAACGTACGCTACGTACAATGGATCCAAGATATTTCAAAGGAGCATTGGATAACTATCGCCCCGGAACCCATGCGGGAAGGGGTCATCTGGGTGGTCATGCACCACGATATTACCTATAAAAATTCTGCACAGCTAGGCGATGTGATTCACGTACGCACTTTCATTGAAAAAAGCCATGGCGCTACCTCCGTTCGAGTTGTAGAAATGCACGATAAGGAGACCGATAAACTTCTAGTGCGATCAAGTACCGAATGGTGTCTGCTCAATGAAAAATCCCTTAGGCCTATTCGGATTTCTGAAGCGATCAAAAAGATTTTCGGGAAGTCAAGTTTGTCGGATTGAAGATTTGAGGTCAAAAAAATTAACGTTCGATCACTACTTGCTTGCTGTTCAAGGTTGACGGAAAATGGTTGACGAAAATTGGTTGACGGAAAATGCTATTGTGATTAAAACTTTTAAAAGCTCTTAAACTAAAAGTTTTTAGTTTATAAGTTCATGGTATGGTTACAGAAAATTTTGGTGCACTCACATCTTCAGCAATGTCCGTCTACGCCCTCACGCTTTTGAACTACCAAATTAATCCCTTTTCAACATACAATTTGTCGTTCTTTTATAGGACTCATTTAGAGGTATTGTTTGGAACTGGGAATATCGGCATTTGAGGTCATATAAAGTCATTTTTTAACAATATTCCAGGGCTACTATTTTCAAAAATGTGGAAATAGGGACTCAAAATTCGAAATTCGTAGGTTAAATTAAACGTCTAAAGAAGTTCATATCCTTCTTTTTAAGCTTATCCTTATTTAGTCAATTCCATCCCTTTTTCACTTCTGCCAAAAAAAACATTCTTAATAGCATCCTTTCATCGAAAAACCGTATAAACATGCAAGTTTTTTCCTTCAAATACGTTCATTGTCAATAAATTATAATAAAAACCCCAAATATTGTGGGGAATAACTTGGTTGGCATGTATCTTACTATCACTAATTTGCACTCAAATTATAGTGCTTTGGAATATACTTATACCATACTGGATTCCGATGCGACCTCCAATCTGCAGCTGCAGCACTATCTGGGGGAGTACGGCGATTTCACCTGTGCCGCTTTGGCTAAGGATAGTACGGAAGGTATCAATTCCATATTAAAATTTTCTCCCGATGTCGTATTCATCAACCTGAACGAAAATGCCCAGGAATATTTTCAAATGGTAATGGAACTGCATCAATACGTAAGCAACCTACCCGTTATTATAGGTATTTCTAAAAGCAAGAATTACGCTTACGATGCCATTAAAAATGGATTCTTCGATTATTGGTTGATGCCCTATAACGAATTCGATATTCGGAAATCGTTGTTGCGACTCAAGAAACAGGTGCCTGCAAAAGCCGAGCCGGATACCCTCTGCTTGAAATCGTACAGTGATTTTCAATATATCAACACGAATGACATTCTCTACTTACAGGCCGATAATAATGCGACGGAATTCGTAATGAAAGACGGAACTATAAACAATGCGTTTAAAACCTTAAAGAGCTTCGAGAACCAATTGCCCAAAAATTTCGTACGTATACACCAAAGCTATATCGTGAATACCGATTATATCTCGCGTATTAGTTATGGCAAATCCATTTGCACCTTAAAGCATAATAAGATGCAATTACCCTTCTCAAAATCATACCGTTCGAATATCGACGGATTGAAGACCATACTCTCGAAAAACACGATTTCTTCCCTCAATTAGAATAATTCTAACAGAACCGATCTACTTACTCACAGAATAGGTACGTTCACTCACATTTGATTTTCCTACTGCCCATTCCGTGGATTTGGTATTACTTTAGCAGTATTAAAAAATAATAACCCCCTAAAACTAGTTTATTATGAAAAAAGTAGTAAGTATTTTCGCAGTATTGGTAATGAGTGTTGGACTTTTCTCTTCTTGTGAGTCTGAAACAAGTGTAAAAGATAACGACGCGCTATATGACGTGCAGGTTCAGGCTACTGACAGAGCATATAATGAAGGGACAGAGAGAGAATAGAATCATTAAATATACATTTTCAGCTAAATTGGCCTTAAATTTACTTTAAGGCCTTTTTTTTAATTTTATAGCCCATTCAATGATTTCGTCAAACTCCACATATTCGAATTTCATTAAATCTTTATGCTTTTGTTTGTTGTTTCTATGTTCCTGTACTTCTGATCGGGGGAATGCCGATGTAAAAACTAATAGCTCCGAAATGGATTCCTTGTTTATCATGATAAATCAAGGAAAAAATGCTGAATTATCATTTGAAGCAAGAAAAAACAAGCTTGGCCGAGCTCTCACAAAAGCCTCTAGTATCAGTAACGATTCAGCGAAAACAAAGATTTTTGCACTTTTATCGCTAGCATATAAAAAATTGAACGACTCTTTAAACTTTAGATTAACCAATCATGAAACCCTTAAATTAGCGGGCAAGGTCGGGGACAGCGTAAGTCTCGCAGAGGCAAACTGGGACCTAGCTGATTTTTACAAAAGAGAAACCTTGGCAGATAGCGCCTACTATCATTATTTGGCAGCCCAAAAAATATATAGCGCTCTCGGAAAAACAAATGAATCCAGTACCATGTTTAATAATATGGCCATAGCCCAATCGAGTGTAAAAGACCACACGGGTAGTGAAATCAACACAATAAATGCTATAGAGTTATTGAAACCCTTGAACAATTATCAACAGTTGTTCAATTCTTACACTAATTTGGGGGCGATATCGGTAGAATTAAAAGAGTATGACCGGGCTATTGATTATTACAATATTGCTTTGGACTATCAGAATAAGTTAGCGGGTGACCACACGTTGGAATCGGCAACGATGAGCAATATTGGCTACGTATACCTGGATAAAGGGGATTATGTAAAAGCAATTTCCTATTTTAAAACCGTTTTAGGTGAACACGGGCTACGCCACAGAAATCCCAAACTTTATGCTTTGACCCTTAACAATTTCGCATTCAGTAAGTTTAAATCGGGGGAAAACAAAAATGTTGAATCCGAGTTTCTTGAAGCCCTCAAGGTTCGAGATAGTTTACAGGATGTTACAGGCCTATCCCTCACTCATCACGATCTGGCAGAATACTATCTCAGTCAAAGTGATACCACGCTCGCAACAAATCAAGCAAAAAAAGCATTGGGATATGCGGAGATAGCCGATAATAATGAGCGTATTTTAAAAACTTTACAATTATTAAGCAAAATAGATTCAAAAAACTCTTCTACCTACAATCAGCGATACATCACCCTAAGTGATAGCCTACAGGAAGAAGAACGCCAAATTCGCAATAAATTTGCACGTATCCGTTTCGAGACCGACGAATATATTGCCGAAAACGAAATACTGGAGAGCGAGACACAGTTGTGGGCCGGTATCGCTTTTGCCGTTTTTCTTCTCGGCGCTTCGGCAATCGTAATCTACGACCAACGATCAAAAAACCAAAAGCTACGCTTTCAACAGGAACAACAAGCCGCAAACCAAGAAATATTCAACCTGATGCTCGGCCAAAAGCAAAAAGAGGAAGAAGGTAAGAAATCAGAACAAAAACGAATTTCCGAAGAACTCCACGATGGTGTATTGGGGAGTATGATGGGCGCCCGAATGGTGCTTACGGGCTTAAACAAAAAAAATGACAGCGAAGCCGAAATACAACGGATGAAGGCCATCGATGTCTTACAGAATGTAGAAAAGGAAGTACGCGAAATTTCCCATGCGCTTAGCCATGCCGCCTATGAAAAAATGCATAATTTTATCCTCTCGCTCCAAGACTTATTGAAAACGGTGGGCAATACAGCGAATATACATTGTAGTTTGGTTTACGATAAGGAATGGGAATGGGATTCGCTAAACGGTGAAATTAAAATAAACACGTACCGCATGGTACAGGAAAGCTTACAAAATTCCGTAAAACATGCGCAATGCAAAAACGTTACCGTTACCTTTGTAAACAAAGAAAATACGTTATTGGTAACGATTGCGGATGACGGTAAAGGTTTTCGCAAGACGAGTAGAAAAAGGGGAATCGGTATGCGCAATATCGCATCTCGTATAGAAAAATTAAACGGAGAATATCATATCGAAAGTTCGCCCGGCAACGGCACTACGGTAACCTTAGAGATTCCCGTGTCTTATTCAGATCATCCCGTTCACCAAACTACTAAAGGCTTGCAGCCTTTTGAAGAAACGTAAAACAAATATGAAGTAGACTATGAGCGACCTAGTACGCATACTTGCCGTCGACGACCATGAAATGATCGTTCTCGGTTATAAATACACCCTAGAGGCCAGTACGTTTGAAAATTTTGAGGTGGTTGTGCATACCGCGCCCGGCTATGTGGCGGGCAAGGCTGAAATCGAAAGTTCTGCAAAGCGATTGCCCTATGATATTATTCTGTTGGATATTCAAATGTTTCCAGAAGATGCCAAGGAAGAACGCGGCGGGGAAAATTTGGGACTTCTGGCAAAGAAAATTTCCCCCACTTCCAAGGTCGTTTTTGTATCCTCCTTCAGCGATAGTTACCGCATCAACAATATTCTGAAAAATGTAAATCCGGACGGTTACATGGTGAAATCGGAGGTCGATCAGAAAACACTGCAAACCATGGTGAAAACGGTTCTTGACAATCCGCCCTATTATACAGCTGCCGCTTTACAGGCTATCCGTAGAAAAATGGCCAACGAGGACCAAATCGACGAGCGGGACAAGAAAATATTATATCAACTCTCCATAGGTACCAAAACCAAGGATATTTCAACACTGGTTGCGGCGGCCAGCACTACCGTAGAAAACCGTAAACGACAACTAAAAATAATGCTCGGTGTGGAAAATGGCAACGATTTTGCATTAATCGATGAAGCGAAAAAACGTGGATTTATCTAATTCCTTATTTTGTATGAGTTTCTTTAATATATATAATCTACTGATTTAAAGCTAACTACCATAAAATTAGGTCTAAACTAAGAAAAACCCCAATTTTTCCGTGGTTTTTCTTTGCGCAGTTAGTCGAAAGGCAATTTACTTTTGTTTGTCAATTGAACCTCTCTAAACACAGCTATGCCACTCTATTACGACAGTTTCAAAAATAACCCGCCCGAAGGTTTCAACGGTGACTTAAATATCGGGGGCCTTGAAACTTTTAAAAAAAGTCTGGAAAAGCACTTTTTTTCGAAAGTTGCCGTTCGCAACTGCTCTTCGTTGAAAAATTCGGTGCAACTGGCCATAGAGCTAGATTGTAACCTAAGTCTTGTAGAAATGCTTTTTCATTTTAATAAAGGCACTTGGGGTAATCTTCGGCAGGGTAAATCTTCATTTGCCAAACTTTTGCGTCAACTGATCAAAGAAAATCATGTACACGTCGATGTGGAGGAAATAACCCTTTTCTTTAAAGATTCTACAATCGTCATTAACAAGATATACGATAACAGCATCGCAGAACAACTTGAGAATATTTTCAAACAGGTCGGCAAGCATTACGTTCATCTGAGCAAAGGATTGACCGAAACGCCTTACGAAATCTATATCCCTGTTTTTGAGGAATGTACGTATGCCAACGATACCTTAATACAAGACATCGAAGCTGGAAATCATAGAAAAAAGGATTATTTTAAGTATTGGGGATTATATTGCGATTCCGAAGAGGATGCCGTTATTTATGATTTGATAAATTCAAAAATTGAATATGGTGACCTTTTTATGCTTAACCACTAATTTGAAAATTCAATTCCAAGTACCAAATTCAAATATAAAGAGACTGGAATATCTTTTGACAACAGTATCAATTAAAAAACCTGCCTGACGAATCAAGCAGGTTTTTTTAATCTATAACTGGCATCAACCCTTTCAGAAATTGAACAATTCCCTTCCCTTCATTAAAGTGTTTACTTTTTGTTTAACCCTTTTAATGACATCCTCATCCTCGGAATGCATTAAAACTTCGTCAACCAAATCGACAATGCGTACCATATCGTCTTCCTTTAGACCTCTTGTGGTAATGGCCGCCGTCCCAAAACGTATACCCGAAGTAACAAATGGAGATTTATCGTCAAAAGGCACCATATTTTTATTCGCAGTAATATCGGCCTTGACCAATACTTTTTCTGCATCCTTACCAGTGATGTCCTTATTTCTAAGATCGATCAGCATCATATGATTATCCGTTCCACCGGAAATGATTTGATAGTCTTTAGCAACAAAAGCGGCCGCCATGGCAGCGGCGTTTTTCTTTACCTGAAGCATATAGTGCAAAAAGTTATCTGTCAAGGCTTCCCCGAAAGCGATGGCTTTTCCAGCGATAACATGCTCCAAAGGTCCGCCCTGATTACCTGGAAATACGGCCATATCCATAAGATTGGACATTTTTTTGAGCTTTCCGTTCTTCAATTTTTGACCGAACGGGTTGTCGAAATCCTTACCCATTAAAATGAGTCCACCCCTAGGTCCGCGAAGAGTTTTGTGCGTGGTAGTGGTTACGACATGGCAATGGGGAATCGGGTCGTTTAGAATTCCCTTGGCGATCAATCCCGCTGGATGGGCGATATCGGCTAATAACAGGGCATCTACACTGTCCGCTATTTCTCGGAACCTCTTGAAGTCCATATCCCGCGAATAAGCGGATGCTCCGGCAATAATCATTTTGGGTTTCTCTTTTAGGGCAATTTCCTGAATTTTATCGTAATCCAATCTACCGGTTTCCTTATCCACACCATAAAAAACCGGCTTGTACAAGCGTCCCGAAAAATTGACAGGAGATCCGTGGGTGAGATGTCCGCCATGCGAAAGGTCGAAACCCAAAATCGTATCTCCAGGTTGTAGGCAAGCATGATACACCGAAGCGTTGGCCTGTGATCCGGAGTGGGGCTGCACATTGGCATATTCGGCACCGAAAAGTTCCTTCGCACGGTCTATGGCTAATTGCTCGACCTTATCGACCACCTCGCAACCGCCATAATAGCGCTTCCCCGGGTAGCCTTCGGCATATTTGTTCGTCAAGACCGATCCCGCCGCTTCCATTACTTGGGGACTGGTAAAATTTTCGGAAGCGATAAGCTCGATTCCATTGATCTGGCGTTCCTTTTCTTCGGCTATAAGTTCAAAAACTCGGGTGTCGCGTAGCATAAATAAAATTTCCGTTAAGTGAGGTGCAAAAATACAAATTGCCCCTTGCAAATTCCCATAAAACAATATTTATGATACGGAAATTATAAATTAACAATTCCATGATGCCCGAAAATGCAAACGATCCGAATAGAAGAACATGACTTCCCTTACTTGAAAACTCCGAATTTCCGATACAGAATATTCCGTTCGGGGTGTTTTTAACACGCGACGCTATCCTAAGCATCGGCCTACGAATAGGCGAAAACACCATCGATTTGGGTGCCTTATAGCAGTTGAGCTACTTTAAGGACTGACCCTGAGCGACGACTTTTTTTGACGGGATACCCTAAACGATTTTGTTTCCGATGGACGTAAAGCTAGGCGCTTGGTCCTTAACCGCATCAATGCCATTTTCGATGCTGGAAACGAAGAATTGGACCAGACCCTTCTACCCAGAAACAAATAGTGACCCAAGATATGCTCTTTGACGATTTTATAAGATATTTCAACTTTTAGCGTTAGTATAGAAGGCTATTTTGGCACAGCTATTGAAAATACGTCCCTAATAGCAAAATCCTACATTATGAAGAAATCATTATTTTACGGGGCCGTGATGGCCATTGTAGTGGCCTGCGGCGGCGTAAAAAAGACCCAGAAGGCCCTAAATTTGGGCGACTATGGTCAAGCAATCAACACTTCTATCGAAAATCTGGCCAAGAACAAATCCAAAAAAAGTAATCAAGACTACGTACTGATGCTGGAAGAAGCCTTTCAAAAGAACACGGAACGTGAACTGAAAGAGATTGCCTTTCTACTAGAGGATGAAAATCCCGCGCATTATGAGACCATCTACCGCAGTTATGTAAACCTCCGCGATATTCAGGAAAGGATACGCCCTTTGCTGCCTTTGCCAATATACGATGAGAAAAGAAACGCTCGATTCAAGTTCAATGATTATCAAGATGACCTACTAGATAGCAAGGACGAGCTTTCGGACCATCTCTATGATAAGGCATCGAACCTGTTGAAAAATGCCACAAGTAAGCAAGATTATAGAAAAGCCTATGACGACTTGGTGTATTTGGAAGAAATCGACCCCGGTTTCGATGACACAAAAACAAAAATGGAAGAAGCCTTCGCCAAAGGACAGGATTACGTGCAGGTGCACATGGTCAATAACACCGACCAGATCGTTCCCGCAAAATTACAGGAAGAGCTTTTAAACTTTAACACCTACGGGCTCGATGGGCAGTGGACCCAGTTTCATGCCAATCCCCTACCGAACATCCGGTATGACTACACCATGGAACTTGCCCTGAGAGAAATTAACATATCACCTGAACAGGTCAACGAGAAGGAGATCATCAAGGAAAGACAGGTCAAGGACGGACAAAGCTACGCACTAGACCGCGAAGGCAATGTGGTCAAGGATAGTCTGGGCAACAAAATAAAAATCGATAAGTTCAAGACCGTACAATGTAATTTTTATCAGTTTACACAATTTAAGTCCGCTCGGGTTGCCGGGGTGGTAAACTTTACCGATTTGACCACACAGCAGGCATTGGACTCCTACCCCCTATCCAGCGAGTTCATTTTCGAACATGTTTATGCCAACTACGATGGCGACAAACGAGCTTTGGACAACGACTTGGTAAAATTATTGGGCCTGGCCTCCGTGCCCTTCCCCAGTAACGAACAGATGGTGTACGATGCCGGAGAGGACCTAAAATCGCGATTAAAATCCATTTTGGTCAGGCAGCGTTTTAATTAATCTTATTTCAGACTTCAAAGATTTTTTCGAATCGATTGAATTGAAGGTTTTAGGGCTATGCTATGCACCTCTCGGCCATTGCCTACCAGCTAAAAACATATCTGGAATTCGGCTAAAAGCATTCGAAAATCGGGGCAAAGTACTCTTGCCTTTTCGGCATCGGTATTCTCGGAATTATAGGCTTTTAGAACTCAAGGTTCTTAGCTGTAGTTTTACCTTGTGAATTCAGCTGTAAATCCATCATTCGCATTCTCGGTGAGAATCAAATTATTATCCATTGAAAGAATAATCATTCTATAATCATTATCTACAAAAAGGATTTGAGTCTCACCACTTGGTTCCAAATTAAAATTGTAATATCCGCTATGCAGCACGAAAGCATTGTCATTACCAATGTTATTTTGTACGGACAAAGTACTATCGGCCTGATTAAAAATCCATTTAATGTCTCGTTTGGAATAGTTGATGTTGACAGATCCAAATCCTCCATGCACATTTACTAAATTCCAAGTCCCATTAATGGTTTTTTCTTGAGGCAAATCATTGTCATCATCTTCGCAACTTGCCATAAGTGCGAAACCTAGGACGACAAGTAAAGTCCATACTGCTATTTTCATATACTTACTTTGAACATAGATGCAAAATTCTCTAATGGTTGCTTCAAATTACTTAAAATCACCAGTTAAACATAAGCATCTAAATCGATTTCCGTAATCCCGCCATGCGACCCATGGGCGACTATTTGACCGTTCTTGATGACCAGAAGCTGTGGGGACTGGTGCATAATCTGGAATTTTTGGGCAATTTCATTGGATATTTCGCGATGGCGGTGTAAGTCCAAAAAGTATATATCAAGCCTGCCCTCTTGCAGCATGGGATTTTTCTCAAACAGGTTCAGCACCATCCGGCTAACGCCACATGTCGTCGAGTGCTTAAAAATAACTTGAGGACGGGAAGCGGATTTTTGTTCAATTTCCTCCAATTGCTCCAAAGACGTCAGCGAAATCCAGGGCAACTTTTCCTCATTTTTTTTTCCGTTACTGTTTTTACTTCCAAAAATACTATCGAAAAGACTCATTGTGTAATTTTAGATGTTGATATAATTTAGCACTGCTATAGTACAGTGAGTAAACTAGGATTAAAACTGACAAAATGTCCCGTTCTCATTGACTCTAGGCGCCATTTTGTCTGTTTTACCTATTGGTAGGGTTGTTGCCTACTACTTTTCAAAAATAAACATTATCCTAACTAAACGTATACCTTATGAACCCCAATAATTACACCATAAAATCACAGGAGGCCTTACAGCAAGCCCAGCAGCTTGCGCAAAGTTTGGGCCACCAGCAAATCGAGAACGAACATCTGTTCAAGGCCATTTGGGAAGTGGACGAAAATGTACTTCCGTTCATACTTAAAAAGCTGAATATTAATGTGAACCTGTTGCAGCAAATATTGGATAAAGAGTTACAAAGTTTCCCAAAAGTTTCCGGCGGCGATATTATGCTTTCCCGAGAGGCCGGTAAAACGGTGAACGAGGCAAGCATCATCGCCAAAAAGATGGAGGACGAATATATTTCTATCGAACATTTGCTGTTGGCCATCCTCAAATCAAAAAGTAAAATCGCACATATTCTGAAAGATCAAGGCGCCACTGAGAAAGACCTCAAAACAGCCATTTCAGAACTTCGAGGAGGTGGGAAGGTAACCTCTCAAAGTGCCGAAGAAACTTATAATTCCTTGGAAAAATATGCGCAAAACCTCAACCGTTTGGCGGATACCGGAAAGTTGGATCCGGTAATCGGGCGTGACGAGGAAATCCGCCGTATTCTCCAAATATTATCCCGTAGAACTAAAAACAACCCGATGTTGGTAGGGGAGCCGGGGACCGGTAAGACCGCCATAGCTGAGGGCTTGGCACACCGTATCGTTCAAGGTGATGTACCTGAAAACCTAAAGGACAAAATCATTTATTCGTTGGATATGGGTGCATTGATTGCCGGTGCCAAGTACAAGGGGGAATTTGAGGAACGGCTAAAGTCCGTCATTAAGGAGGTGACTTCTTCCGATGGCAATATCGTGCTCTTTATCGACGAGATCCACACCCTTGTGGGTGCCGGCGGCGGACAGGGGGCCATGGATGCGGCCAACATATTAAAGCCCGCTTTGGCAAGAGGTGATTTGCGCGCTATCGGAGCCACTACTTTGGACGAGTATCAAAAGTATTTTGAAAAGGACAAAGCCTTGGAACGCCGTTTTCAAAAAGTGATCGTACTGGAACCGGATACCGAAAGTGCGATATCCATACTTCGGGGTATCAAGGAAAAGTACGAGGCACATCATAAAGTCCGTATTAAAGACGAGGCGGTCATAGCAGCCGTAGAACTTTCGCAGCGCTACATCACCAACCGATTTTTACCGGACAAGGCTATCGACCTGATGGACGAAGCCGCCTCAAAACTACGGATGGAAATCAACTCCAAGCCCGAGGAACTGGACGTACTCGATCGCAAGATTATGCAATTGGAAATCGAAATCGAAGCCATCAAACGGGAGGATGATAAAGCCAAATTGAAGTCCCTCAACGTTGATCTTGCGAATCTTAAGGAAGACCGCAACGAAATCTTTGCCAAATGGGAGAGCGAGAAATCGGTGGTGGACAACATCCAAAAAACAAAACAGGATATCGAGGAGTTCAAGCAAGAAGCCGAACGTGCGGAACGTAATGGAGACTATGGAAAAGTTGCCGAACTCCGCTATGGAAAAATCAAGGAAGCCCAGGAAACCCTTGAAATACTACAAAAAGAACTGCAGGAACAACAGGAAGGCGAAACGCTGATCAAGGAAGAGGTCACCAATGAGGATATTGCCGAAGTTGTCGCCAAATGGACGGGGATACCGGTGACCAAAATGTTGCAAAGCGAGCGTGAAAAACTTCTGAAACTAGAAGACGTGCTGCGCAATCGCGTGGTCGGACAAGAAGAGGCCATTGAAGCCGTATCCGATGCCATCCGCAGAAGTCGCGCGGGATTGCAGGATGCCAAACGGCCTATTGGATCCTTTCTATTTTTGGGAACTACCGGAGTTGGTAAGACCGAGCTGGCAAAAACATTGGCCGCTTATTTATTCGACGACGAGAACGCCTTGACCCGTATTGATATGAGCGAATACCAAGAGCGGCATTCCGTCAGTAGACTGGTAGGCGCACCTCCGGGATACGTCGGCTATGATGAAGGTGGACAATTGACCGAAGCCGTTCGCCGCCGCCCCTACTCCGTCGTATTGTTAGACGAGATCGAAAAGGCGCATCCAGACACCTTTAATGTATTGTTACAGGTACTGGACGAAGGAAGATTGACGGATAACAAAGGTCGGGTAGCGGATTTCAAGAATACCATCATCATCATGACCAGTAATATGGGCAGCCATATCATTCAAGAAAAATTCGAAAATAGCAAAGATATTTTCAGTGCCACTGAAGCGGCTCGGGTAGAGGTACTAGATTTACTGCGCAAAACTATCCGTCCCGAATTCCTGAACCGTATCGATGACATTATTATGTTCACACCTTTAAGCAAAAAAGACATCACCAAAATCGTCAAGCTTCAACTAGATCAGTTGAAGAAAATGATTGCCAAGCAGCACATCACTATAGATGCGACCGAAGAGGCCATTGCTTACTTGGCAAAGAAAGGTTACGATCCCCAATATGGAGCACGCCCGATTAAGCGTGTCATTCAAAAAGAAGTGCTGAACAATCTGTCGAAAGAGCTGTTAAGCGGAGGTATTTCTGCGGAAAGCATCGTTCTGATCGACTCCTTTGATGATGGCTTGGTCTTCCGAAATCAGGATGAACTCGTGGAGTAGATTATAAGATTCTAGATGTGGGATTTTAGCATTGGAAGTTTATAAAACGGTGTTAACTTAACGTATATCGCTTTGCGCCTTCAGGGGTGTTAAAGCGATATGCGTTTTTTATTTCATCTTGACAACCTAAATTCTTTGTAAACTTGTGTTTGCGTTTGACATTTGAATCTGGGTTAATGCTTAATTTTTTTTTAAAATAATACCATACAGTATATAGATTTTTTATCTTCGTAAAAAACACGACCATCATGGCTACCAAAGCGGAAAAAACCACTGCGTACATTATAGAGACTGTTGCGCCCATGTTCAACAAGCAAGGGTATATCGGAACGAGCATGAGCGACCTGACCGAAGCAACGGGACTCACCAAGGGTGCCATCTACGGGAATTTCGAGAACAAAGAAGCCTTGGCCCTATCGGCTTACCAGTACAACAGCAAACTTCTGTTGGCGAAACTCGATAGAATCTTGGAAACTGAAGGCGGGGCGTTGAACAAAATTTTCGCCTTGACCGACTTCTATAAAAACTATGATACCTTCACACAAGATATGGGGGGATGCCCCATTTTGAATACCGGGGTCGACGCACAGGGCAACAACCGACTGCTTGCCGCCGCTAACCGGGAGGCAATAAAGGAAATTGAGGGTAAAATCGCCTTGGTACTTGAATATGGCGTTAACAACAATGAATTAAAACTTCCAGTAACACCATTACAGTTCGCGAAACAACTGTTTACTATCATTCAGGGTGCCGTGGCCATGTCTACCATGACCCGCGACCGAAAGTACCTTATCAACTCGATAACGTATTTGGATGTATTGATCAAAAGAGAGCTTAAGAAATAACCCCCTTTCTTACTCGCTGACCACCCTAAAAATCCATGTTTTTCCGGTATATTTTCCTCCAAAACCAGTATCCCTTGCCTTTCTCGCCTCCTGTATGGTGTCATAGCGCTGCAGATAGACATACTGATAGCCATTTTTACTTCTTAAGAAGAATTTAGGCTGAATGCCTTTCCTTTTCAGGTCAACCAAAAAGGCGTCGAAATATTTTTGGGTACCGAATACGTTGGCGATCAAATAGAAACCGGGTTCCAGTCCGTCTTCGGTGTGAACTTCCTCATATTTTTCACCTGCCTCAGGTTCGATCGCGGATTCCCTTTCCGCAATTTCCGCTTTCTTGGCTGCTTCTATGGCAGCTGCACGAGTTTGGGCAAGGGAGTCGATTTTACGCTGTTGTTCTTTCTGCAAAGCTGCCGCCTCGGCCTGTTTGATCTTGAAGGAGTCCATTTTATGGGCTTGCTCCATTTTTTCAGCTTCGGCCCGAGCTTGTTCCGCTTCCTTCTTTTCTTGCTCCAACTGCTCATCCGCAATGACAGCTTCATCTGTGATATCCTTCCCTGCTTTTTCCTCTTTCTGTTTTTCCTCTATTTCTTCAAGCGGATTTTTCCCGTCCTCATCAATATCATCACCCACCATTTTATGGCGCTCATCGGGCGAACCTAAGAAATAAGAGGCCATCAGTTCAAATGAGGTTTCCTTTTGTAGCGATGCCCCCGTACCTATTTCCATTAACGCACCTACGGTCATACGCTTAAAGAAGGTATAGCCGCCACCTAGGGTATATCCGTAGAAATTATTATATCCCACCTGTCCATAATATTCATCCGTGTTCAAAAGCGTGTAGAAACCGACTTGGTTCGATTGTCCGGGTATGGTTCTGAGGTACATCGAAGGCCTCAAAAAAGCATTAGTGGCAGCCCCTAGGGAAACGGGGAAATCGTAGGACACTAGCGACATAAAAATCTTATCTGATTTAGGCGTATTACCTTCCTTAGCCGTAAAATTGTAGTCCAGCAAATTTTCGGAGGCCAAACTTAAGGTCAGCCGCTCGACCTCCAAGCTTACGCCAGGAGCCATTTGTAGGATAAAATCATTGGTCTCAGGAGCGAGCGGTAGCGGTAGGTTGGGATCAACCTGAAACCGGTCATCGGCCAATTTTTGTACGAAACCGAAAAGATTCGCGCCCACGGACAGTTTTACCCTTGAGTTCAATTCGAAGGTATAGGCGTAGTTCAGCGCAGCCCCGGTATTAAAAAAAATACCTGTATTATGCTGAAAAAATCCGGCACCCGCAGCCGATCGATGGTTTAGAGATCTTGTGTAGTTCAGAAATAAAGTTGACGGATCCGCGTCGATACCCTGCCACTGCCACCGCGACCAAAAGGCTACGGATTCCGGGTTGTTTCGCCCTACTGAAAAAGCGGGATTGAACAAACTGGCATTATAAGTGGTCAGATTATGCTGACGTAAATCGGCAGGAAGACGCTCTTGTTGACCATAAATGGTCGTAAAAAGCAAAACAACAAGTAAGGTAAGGATGGGTCGGTTCATTAGGATACAAAAAAACAAAAACAAGTAGTCTTACATACTTTTTTTGTCTAAATTTAGTTAACATTTATGCAAGAGTTTTCAACCAAACCCATCGCTTATTATGCAACGCTACATATTCTATATTATTATCGTTCAACTGCTAATATTCTCGACAAGTTGTAAGGATGACCCTAAAATTAGGGAGGATTTTAATACGGAAAGCGTAATCTCGACCTTCTATCTTATCCGCCATGCCGAAAAAGATCGATCCGACCCGGAAGACCTAGATCCGGAACTCAATCAAAAAGGACTGGGCAGGGCGATGCATTGGGCCGAAATCTTGAGTGATATTCCCTTAGACGCCATTTATACTACTGATTTTGAACGCACTGCCATGACCGCCGCACCGACCTCGGTTAAAAACGATATCACCGTTCAATATTATGAGCCCGAGACCATGAACATCGAACAGTTCAAGGCAGATAATCTGGGTAAAAAAGTGCTTGTCGTCGGGCACAGCAACACAACTCCCGACCTTGTCAATAAACTAATCGGGGAAGATGCCTATATGGCTATGGATGATAGCGACAATGGCAGTCTTTTTATTGTACAAGTGGTAAACGAAAATGCTACTTCACAACGTTTACATTTCGATTGCAACTGCCCGAAAGAGAGATAGGTACTTTTACGAAAATCGCTAAAATTCTTTATCCCGGTAAAATGTTGTGCTTAATTTTCACGATGCGTACAGGTAATTCTTAGGATTACTCATCGAATTGCAATACAAGCCTTATTTTTGCATGATGGTCAAGAAGAATATCAACATAAAAAACAAGAAGGCAAAATTCGAATATGAGCTGCTGGATACCTATGTGGCCGGTATCGTTTTGGCCGGTACGGAAATAAAATCCATACGTGAGGGCAAGGCTTCCATAACACAAAGTTTTGGGGAGTTCAATGATAAAGGCGAACTGTTCGTCATTAATATGCAGGTGGACGAATATTCGCATGCGTCGCATTTTAACCATAGGCCCAAAGCGGAACGCAAATTATTGCTGCAACGCCGTGAGCTTAAAAAGTTGAGGAAGGATGTGACCACATCAGGGCTTACCATCGTGCCGCTAAATCTTTTTATCAACGACCGCGGTTTGGCGAAAGTCCGTATTGCGCTTGCCAAGGGCAAAAAACTATACGACAAAAGGGATACGATAAAGGATAGGGATAGCAAGCGGAATCTTGCGCGGGTCAAGAAGAGTTTTAATACCTAATTTTTATCTGCCAACAGCGGTACGAACCGAAAAGAACCGAACTCCTTTTTCTCGAATTCCTTGTCCGATTTTCTGATGTATAACGTCATTATCTGGTCGTTAGTGCCTATGGGAATGACCAATCGGCCGCCCACTTTCAACTGCGACATCAAGGCCCTGGGCACTTCCGGTGCGCCAGCGGTAACAACAATGCCATCGAAAGGTGCTTCTTCGGGCAGGCCTTTATACCCATCTCCAAAAATCTTCTTTTTGGGGCGATAGCCTAATTTGGAAAAAAAGATTTTTGTTTTTTTAAACAGTTCCAGTTGCCGCTCGATAGTATAAACCTTGGCTTTCAACTGTAGAAGGACGGCGGTTTGATAGCCGCTTCCGGTACCGATTTCCAAAATTTTTTGGCCAGGTTTCACTTCTAACAATTGGGTCTGAAAAGCGACTGTGTACGGTTGGGATATGGTCTGGTCGGCGGCAATCGGAAAAGCTTTGTCTTGATAGGCGTGCCCCTCGAAACTACTGTCCATAAACAAGTGCCGGGGAATGGTGCGGATGGCGTCGAGCGTATTTTGGTCGGAAATACCCTTTTTAATTAGGATATCGGCCAATTTGTTGCGCATTCCGCGATGTTTGAGAGTATCCTTCAAGGGTCTGGTTTTGGTGGTACGAAGTTAGTCCGTAAAACTCCAATTCCCAAATGTATCACAATATGACTTTCGTCGTATTCAATAAATTGACCTTGAAGCACTAACTCTCAATGAATAAACCAATAAACTTATATACCCATAAACTTCCTTTCTGACAAACTATCCTTATTTTTGGACAAACGAAAATTTATGCTCAAAGTTGGAGTAATGGGAGCGGGCCATTTGGGAAAAATTCACCTGCGCTTGCTCGATACCTCAAAAAAATATGAACTGATAGGGTTCTATGATTCCGATGTGGAAAACGCATCGACCATCGCAAAAGAGTTTGGCTATACTTTCTATGATGATATGGAAAAATTGATTGATGCCGTCGACGTGATCGATATCGTCACCCCTACCCTATCCCATTTTGATTGTGCCAAAAGGGCCATGGAAAAAGGAAGGCATGTTTTTATAGAAAAACCGATTACAACTACCTATGAAGAGGCCACACAACTACTCGAACTTGAGCGGAAGTATGACGTAAAGGGACAGGTTGGGCATGTAGAACGCTTCAATCCCGCTTTTTCAGCGGTTAAACATCAAATCCACCAACCCATGTTCATCGAGGCCCATAGGTTGGCGGAGTTTAATCCACGTGGTACCGATGTTCCCGTCGTGCTCGATCTGATGATCCATGATATCGATGCCATTTTAAGCGTTGTCGATTCCGAGGTCAAGCAGATCAATGCCAGTGGCGTTTCCGTAATCAGCAATTCTCCTGATATCGCCAATGCGCGTATCGAGTTCGAAAATGGATGTGTAGCGAATCTGACAGCGAGTCGTATTTCTTTAAAGAACATGCGCAAATCCCGTTTTTTTCAAAAGGATGCCTACATCTCGGTAGATTTTCTGGAAAAAAAAGTGGAAGTTGTCAAAATGAAGGATGCCCCGGAAAAAGAAGGAGATTTTGATATGATACTCCAGAATGCGGAAGGGGTCAAAAAACAGATTTATTTCGAAAATCCCGAAGTTCACGTTAACAACGCTATTCTCGACGAGCTTGAAACCTTCGCAGATGCCATTGAAAAGAATACTATTCCCGTGGTAACCTTAACCCAAGGCACACTGGCGTTGAAAGTAGCCCTCGAAGTTATCGAGGCTTTTAAGAATTGATTTTTGGTGCTCGGTGCTACTAAATTAAGCGTTTTGATATTTTGATATTAAGGAATAATATTCCTTCCGAAGTTTATCCAAAGTATTTCGACTTTAGTTTATACTGAGCGCATTCGAAGTAATCATTACAAACTACTTAGGATAGGACAGGAAATTACAAAATAGACTATGAAACATATAGCGGTAATTGGAGCAGGTACCATGGGCAACGGAATTTCCCATGTCTTCGCACAAACTGGATACAGCGTTAATCTTATCGATATTTCGCAGAACGCTTTGGACAAAGGTATCTCGACCATATCGAAGAATCTGGACCGGATGATCGCCAAAGAAAAAATTGACGAAACCGTGAAATCTGCTACCTTGGGCAAAATAGCTACGTACACCTTACTCGCCGAGGGTATTGCGGATACCGATTTGGTCATCGAGGCAGCATCGGAAAATTTGGAGGTGAAACTTAAGATTTTTGGGGAGCTGGATGGTTTATGCGCCAAAAACACCATTCTGGCCACGAACACCTCGTCCATATCCATCACAAAAATTGCTGCGGCGACTCAACGACCGGACAAGGTAATAGGTATGCATTTTATGAATCCTGTGCCCATCATGCAACTCGTAGAGATTATCCGTGGTTATAGAACTTCCGACAAAACGACCCAGACTATCATGAAAGTTTCCCAGAAATTGGGAAAGACCCCAACGGAGGTCAACGATTATCCCGGTTTTGTTGCCAATCGGATTTTAATGCCCATGATCAACGAGGCTATTGAAACCCTGTATCACGGCGTAGCGGGAGTATCTGAAATCGATACCATTATGAAATTGGGTATGGCGCATCCAATGGGTCCCCTACAATTGGCGGATTATATAGGATTGGACGTATGTCTATCTATCTTAAACGTCATGTACGACGGACTCAAAAATCCCAAGTACGCCCCCTGTCCCCTGCTCGTCAACATGGTAAACGCAGGGAAATTGGGCGTCAAGTCCGGAGAGGGATTTTATGATTATTCCGAGTCGAAAAAAGCGGAGAAGGTTAGCGGTAGGCACTTGTAATACGAATTTAAAGTTGGGCAGTGTCGTTTGTTAGTCAATGTTAAGTCCGCTCAGTGCTAATAATCAAGCAGTCAACAGCTAAAAGCCAGTGGTTGATAGCCCGTGCAAATTCAATCATCATTTTATCCTTAAAATTCTAATTCAAACAGTCATATGTCCATAAAAGAAAATCTCGAAAAGATAAAAGGTTCGATTCCCGAACAGGTGACTCTAGTCGCCGTATCCAAAACAAAACCGGTGAGCGATTTACAGGAAGCCTATGAGGCCGGACAACGTATTCTAGGCGAAAACAAAGTGCAGGAAATGGTGGACAAATGGGAAAGTTTGCCAAAGGACATCCAATGGCACATGATCGGGCACGTACAGCGCAACAAAGTGAAATACATGATCGACTTCGTAGCCCTCATTCACGGTGTAGATAGTTTTCGATTGTTAAAGGAAATCAATAAAAGGGCTAAAAAAGCGGATAGAACCGTCGATTGCCTCCTTCAGATTCATATTGCGGAAGAAGATACCAAGTTTGGTTTGGATAAGAAGGAGCTGCAAGAAATTGTGGCTTCCGAAGAATTCCAAAAATTGGAGAATATCAATATTAAAGGCCTGATGGGCATGGCCACACTTACCGATGACGAAAACCAAGTGCGTCGGGAATTCAGACAATTAAAATCCCATTTTGTAGAATTGAAAACCAGGCTTCCCGAAATAGATATCCTTTCCATGGGTATGAGCGGTGACTATAAAATCGCCATCGAAGAAGGCAGCACCATGGTACGCATAGGAAGTAGTATCTTTGGAGCTAGAAAATAAGCAAAAAAGACATGCAATGTATTCCACGGCAAATAGGGGTACTTTGTAAGTCTAACGAAGAATCTTGAAAAAACATTAAAATTAAATGTACGCCATACTCGATATAGAGACGACGGGAGGAAAATACAACGAAGAAGGCATCACCGAAATCGCCATTCATAAGTTCGATGGCCATCAAGTGGTGGACCAATTTATCAGTCTAGTGAATCCCGAAAAGGAAATCCAGCCTTTTGTGGTCAAACTTACCGGTATCAACAACAAAATGCTGCGCACCGCTCCCAAATTCCATGAAGTGGCCAAGCGTATCGTCGAGATAACGCAAGATGCGGTACTGGTAGCCCACAATGCCCAATTCGATTACAGAATTTTGCGGACGGAATTCCGTAGGTTGGGCTATAATTTCGAACGAAAGACGTTGTGTACGGTTGACCTTTCGAAACAACTGATTCCCGAAGCGGAATCGCACAGTCTGGGAAAATTGGTGCGCTCCCTCGGTATTGCGGTGAGTGACCGTCACCGGGCCAACGGCGATGCGTTGGCCACCCTAAAACTATTTAAAGTATTACTTACAAAAGATTCTGATAAAACCATTATTAAGAATGTAATACGAAAAGAGACGCATGGGGAGCTGTCCGATCGACAATTGGATATCGTGGAGTCGATACCCTCGGAGGTCGGGGTCTATTACATGCACGACAAAGAGGGTGAGATCATATTCTTGGGAAAGAGCAGCGACATGAAAAAGCGGGTAAACCAACATTTCACCAAAAGCGGCAGTAAGGGAAGGCAACTACAGAAAGCGACCAAAAAGGTGACTTACGAAAAAACCGGTAGCGAACTTGTGGCCCTTTTGAAGGAAAACGAAGAACTGGTCCGCAACCGACCAAAATTCAATCAAAAATCCCCCCTACAAAACTTTTCTCATGGGGTATGTACGCACACCGATGAAAATGGCTACCAGATATTAAAGGCCAAAAATCTTAAGGATAAAAACGGCAGTTTCGCTACCTTCAATAGTATGATGGCCGCCGAGAACTTTATCCGTAAACTGACCAAGGAATTCCGATTGTGCGATAAACTGAATGGTATCTCCGCGGCCAAAAAGAATTGTTCCAATTACGATTCCGGTGAGTGTGACGGTGCCTGCATTAGAAAGGAAAGTATTGAACATTACAATCAAAAAGTTTCCGAAGCCGTCAGCAAGTATTCGCTCTGTGATAAAAATATGGTTATTGTCGACAAAGGACGTGATATTGGTGAACACAGTGCCATATTAATCAAAAACGGTCATTTTAAGGGTTTAGGCTATTACGACTTGAACCATCAAATCAACAACATCCATATTTTAGAATCCATTATCGTTCCAATGACCGGAAACGATGCTTCCGAACATATTATTGAAACCTACCTTAGAAAAAGAAAGGTTTCTAAAATTTTGCACCTAAGCACCTAAGTTTTGCCAAGAACCAAACCGGAAAAGGGCTGGAGACACAAAGTCCACGAAGTTATTTATGAGGCCGATACCCCTATGGGTAAATGGTTTGACATTCTTTTGTTCATACTCATAATTATCAGTGTTCTGCTGGTTATGCTGGAAAGTGTCAAATGGATCGATGCCACCTATCATCGAAGTCTCTTCGTATTTGAGTGGATCATCACGATTTTGTTTACCATTGAATATATTGCCCGTATCGTCACCATTAAAAAACCGTGGAAATATATTTTTAGTTTTTACGGAATCATCGATTTTCTTTCCACCATACCGCTTTATCTTTCGTATATTTTAGTGGGTTCACAGGTGTTTTTGGCGGTAAGGGCCTTAAGACTATTAAGGATTTTTAGAATTTTAAAACTGGTACGGTTTTTAGGTGAAGCTTCTCAATTGCGCAAAGCCCTGAAAGACAGTAGGGCGAAAATCACTGTCTTTTTGTTTGCCGTGTTCATCATAGCGGTAATAATGGGTACCTTGATGTACTACATCGAAGGTGAACAGGCTGGCTTTACGAGTATTCCCACCAGTATTTATTGGACTATCGTTACGCTGACTACCGTAGGTTATGGTGATATCGCACCAATTACCCCACAAGGCCAGCTAATTGCCACGATGATTATGTTATTAGGTTATGGCATCATTGCCGTTCCGACGGGTATCGTTACTGCAGAAATGGGCAAACAGGTCAAAAGTAATAAAGATGCGGACGACGATCAGTTTGTACACGTAAACACTCAAGCCTGTACCACTTGTGCAAAAGAAGGCCATAGAGACGATGCTAAATATTGTTATAATTGTGGAAGTGAGCTATAATGAATAAGACCTTGCTATCCATCGTAGGCCCCACCGCTATCGGAAAGACCACAGTGGCAATTTTCCTCGCCAAGCATTTTGATACGGAAATTATTTCGTCGGATTCCAGACAGTTTTATAAGGAAATGTGCATCGGTACCGCCGTACCATCAGCAGAAGAACTGGCCGCCGCAAAGCATCATTTCATTCAGCAAAAGAGTATTTTGGATGCGTATTCGGTCGGAGATTTTGAAAGGGAAGCGCTTCAACTACTGGAAAAACTTTTTACGAAAAAGGATATCGTAGTAATGGTCGGCGGCAGTGGTTTATATAACGATGCCGTAACGAAGGGAATGGACAAATTTCCCAAAATCGATCCGGATATCAGAAAACAATTGAATAAGGTATATGAGCAAAACGGCATCGAAAAACTTCAGGAGCAATTAAAAGAGGAGGATCCCGGCTACTATGAAAAAGTGGACAAAGAAAATCCCCATCGTCTGATACGTGCCCTTGAGATTTGTTTTGGCACGGGAAAACCCTACTCCTCCTTTCTGGAAAAGGCGAAAAAATCGCGGCCTTTCAGAACGATAAGCATAGGTTTAAAGGCAGATAGGCAACTCGTCTATGACCGCATCAACTCAAGAGTAGATGACATGATCGTCCGAGGTCTGATATCGGAAGTCGAAAAGCTAAAAGAGCACTCAAACCTAAATGCCCTTCAAACAGTCGGTTACAAAGAGCTTTTTCATTATTTGGAGGGTAACTGGACTTTGGATTTTGCGATATCGGAAATAAAAAAGAATACCCGCCGATTCGCCAAGCGCCAAATGACCTGGTTCCGAAAAAACGACGATACCCTATGGGTATCTAACGACATTGAGAGAAATGCCCTGATTTCTGAAGTAGAAAATAAAATGCGAGATACAGTTTAACGGTTCGGGTTCCTTGGTTTGTTGGATTGAGTTGGGCTAATAGCCGCCGAGGTCAACGATAGCCGGAGTATTACTTTTAACCAATACCTATACACTTTTAAAGATGGACAAAAACGACCACATATTTTTCGTCATGGGAGTTTCCGGTTCCGGAAAGACTACCATCGGAAAACTTCTGGCAGAAAAACTCGGAATTTCCTTTTTTGACGGCGACGGTTATCATCCTGAAGCTAATGTTGAAAAAATGGCCCACGGACATCCATTGAACGACGATGATCGCAAAGGCTGGCTTGAACGGCTGAATGAACTGGCCAAAGAACATTCAGATAAAGGGGCGGTCATTGCATGCTCCGCATTAAAAAGCAAGTATCGAAAGTTACTTCGGAAAGGCTTAGATCGAATACAATTTGTGTATCTTGAAGGCTCCTTTGAACTGATTTCGAAACGATTGGCCGATCGCAAGGGTCATTTTATGCCACCAGAGCTTTTACGTTCACAATTTGAAGCTTTAGAAATTCCGGTTCATGCGGTTTCGGTTTCCATCGCGGCCACACCCCCGGAAATAGTTGCCGATATTATGAAGCAATTGAATCAAAACCATCGCGGCTGACCCCTGCCTTAGATTTCCTATTTTCTTTTTAAATTGTAAAATTTACAATACCAACTTAAATAGACCGGTTCTAGATAGAATCGGTCTATTTTTTTATAATTGTATCCCTTAAAGTATGGGGGAAATTCTATTTCTGCTCTTCCTTCACCACCAAACGAAAGCCTTCGCCATGGATGTTCAGGATTTCAACGTCATCGTCAATTTTCAAATATTTTCGCAACTTAGCGATATAGACATCCATACTCCTTGAAGTAAAATAATTGTCGTCACGCCAAATTTTGGTAAGTGCGAGTTCCCTTGGCATCAAATCGTTTTCGTGAAGGGCCAACAAGCGCAAAAGTTCATTTTCTTTGGGTGATAGTTTTATCGCTTCTTGGTCTTTATACTTTAGGAAACGTAATTTGGAATTCAAATGAAAGTTACCTAATTCAAACTCAAACTTCTTACTTTCGGACAATGAGTTCGACGATTTTCTTTGAAGTATCGCCCTAATTTTCATCAAGAGTACTTCAGAATCGAAAGGCTTGTTCAAGTAATCGTCGGCACCGGCCTTATAGCCTTTGAGAACGTCTTCCTTCATGGTCTTGGCGGTAAGAAAAACGATAGGTACATGTTCGTTTTTCTCGCGGATTTCCTTGGCCAAGGTAAAGCCGTCTTTATAGGGCATCATGACATCTAAAATACAGATGTCATAATTATCCTTTTTAAATTTTTCAAACCCCTCCATTCCGTTTTTTGCCAAGGTAACGTCAAAATCGTTCATTGACAGATAATCTTTGAGTACTATCCCGAAATTGGGATCGTCTTCTACCAAAAGTATTTTCTTGTTTACTGTTTCCATAGTATTGAGTTAGCGAAGTCACTGGGACTTCAGATTAAAGGCAATTTTATGTAGAAAGTGCTTCCTTTTCCTTTTTCACTCTCCGCATAGACTTCGCCTTGATGATCATCTATAATTTTTTTAACATAAGCGAGACCAAGACCGTGTCCTTTTACGTTATGTATATCTCCCGTATGCTCGCGGTAGAATTTTTCAAAAACTTTTTTAACTACCGCCTTGCTCATCCCGGCACCATGGTCTTGTATTTTTATGATGATGTGGTTTTTGGCCACTTCCGTAAAAATATCGATACGCGGTGCTTCGGGGGAGTATTTTATGGCATTGTCCATAATATTGACAATGACATTGGTAAAGTGCATCTCATTGGCTACTACCTCACTGCGTTCTGCGTCGAGATGGGTTTCAATATAACCACCTCGATCTGCTACAATAAGCTCGACGTGCGCTATGGCATCATGAATTATGTCGTGTGCGTCTACCCTATCCTTACTAATATCCAACTGGTTTTTTTCCAATTTCGATATGCGCAATACGTTCTCGACCTGTGCGTGCATCCGCTTGTTCTCGTCCCGTATCATGGTAAGATAACGCAGCACCTTCTCGTGGTCACCGATAACTTTCGGATTCCGTATGGCTTCCACCGCCAAGTTTATGGTGGCTATAGGCGTTTTGAACTCATGGGTCATATTGTTTATAAAATCGGATTTTATTTCCGCTATCTGTTTCTGTCGAATCAGCTGATAAATAGCACCTGTATAGGAAGCTACGATCACAAGAGTAAACAATAAAGACAAAATGGCCAGCCACAAGATAGAACCCATCAAAAACCGTTTCTTCTTCGGAAATGAAATCAAAAGCGAAAAACTACTGTTTCCCTCACTGTCCTTAAAAATAGGGGTCTTATATAGCGTGTTCTCTGCAAATTTAAACTTTGGGGATTTTACCTTCGTCGGCATTCCCCTACTATATACGCCGTATTCAAAGTCAAGGTTCAGATTGCGATTCCGCAGCTCACGATCCAAAAGCAGTTCAATTTCTTGTTTGCTCACTCTTTTGTGAATCGGGACTTTCTTGGCAAATTCTCTGAAAACATCTTCAAAGGCCGCTTTTTCCATAGAAGAAAGTCCACCAATTTTTTCCAGCTTTTGTTTCGCGGTCAATCGATATCCCTTACCGTCTAAACCGAAATCTTCTTTGTAAATCGTTTCGGTGCGCTTACTGGTGTACCCCTTAATGGTAGTCGTATCACTGGCATTGCCATTGTCAAAGAACGTTGATGCTATATTGTAATCCTCTTCAAGTATACCGTGGGAATAAAAACGGATTTCGTTGGAGTTGACGTCTCGGTCAATGAAAAATATATCCTTGAGATGCGAACTCCTGGGTTCGCCTACACTATCTTTTATATTAATATAGCGTTCGAAATAATCCTTTCGTTCCCGCTCCTCTATTTTTTCCGAAACATTGTGCAATACTTCGGATACCGTAGTGGTGAATTGCTCCTCTTTATCCTCTACCGATTGCTTGATCCAGAAAACTTGCACCAAGATTATTCCTATCAGGGAGAGGCTCATCAACACCACCAACAGTACAAATAACCTTTTGTTCATGTACTAGTGTTGTGTTAATCCTATTTTCGTAAAATTAAAGATTTAACAGTAGCAATCGAAGTGTTTAACCAAACCTTAACAGAAATGTTAAAATTTGGAATTTTAGCTATTCTCAAGGAGGGCGCGGTGTATTTTCAAAACTTGGCGCTCCGTCGTTTTCAGGTCAAGGTTTTCGATTATATAGTCGGAGGAAGCGATTTTTCGGGTATCCTTCCATTGGTTTTGCATTCGGGCCTTTATAGTCGTAGGGGAGCTTTTCGGATCCCTATCCATAATACGTTGTATTCGGAGATTTTCGGGTGCCGTCACCAATATGATTCTATCGTAAAAATTTTGTGAGCCTATTTCAAAAATAATTGCGGCCTCTTGAATTACATAGGCCGTTTTTTGTTGTTTCGACCATTCTAAAAAATGCGTTCTTACCGCCGGATGCACGATGGAATTCAGCTGCCCTAAAAGGGATGTGTCATTAAAAACCTGATCTGAGATGAAGGTTTTGTTTAACCTTTCATTTTTGTAGGCGGCTTCGCCAAGGAGGGTTTTTAGCGCTTTTTTTAAGGATGTGGAGTTTTCCATGAGTTGTTTGGCCTCATCATCCGAGTTATATACCGGAACGCCGAGCTGGGTAAACATCTTGGCAACGGTAGTTTTACCACTGCCTATTCCCCCGGTCAAGCCTACATATTTCATATCTTTTTGACAATATATTCGACTTCGGTCTCCTTAAGCTTTACGCTATGGAGCCCTTCAGGTTTTTTGAGCAGCACGAGCGGTAATGCTTTGGATGCTTCCTTTTTTTTACCCTTATAATCCGCGACCACTTCAAAGTCCGTTTGTTGTAATTCCTTTAAATAGTTCATTTTCGCTTTGCATATAACGGATACCTTATCGGGAAACGTCTTGACGTCTAGGTCGTCGGGAAGATTAATGACCATAACGGGCACTTCAAAAATCTTTTCCGAAAAACGGGCAATCTTACCGCTCAATATGACAGTACTTTCTGAATAGGACGTATTCTTTAGTGTTGGGGATTTAAACAAGTTCAGCTCTTCCACAAAATCGGAGGTAAGATCGGGCAACGTTAATTTTTCTGTTCGTATTTGGGTGATGCTATCTATTTCATCTTCTGGACCGATCACCGAAATCGAATCGGGAGTCATCAGAATTTCTCCGTCTAACAGATAGTTCTGCGCCAGGTTAATTTTCACCCGGGGTCTAACGGGCAACTTTTTAGTGATTACCGGAAGCATATTAAGAAAGAGGGTGTCATTGTCGATTTCTAAAAGGGCCATCGAACCGGTCATCTGTTTTTCTATTTGAGTGCGGTAGTCATTTTCGGGAACATAGAATTTGGAATCGCTTTTCTCCGCTTCGGATACGTCAATACTCACTTTTTTATTTTTGAAATTAAATCCGAGAAACTGGAATCCTCCGGCCCTGATCTTTACATCCATTTCTTTTTTGGAGGCACCTTTGAACAAATATCCCTCGGGGAAGTTCACGTATTCCAAATCAAAGGCTGCGGTACTGACATAGGTTTGTGATAGGGCATTGATAAACCAAATAGCGGCAGAACATCCCAAAAATGCAAAGAATACCTTTGCTTTTCGTTTTTTCAGGGCTCGTTTTATGCTTTTTATCATCGATTTGAATTAATGAACCTGTCTCAAGACGAGTTCAATCTACCCTATCCGCATCCTTAAAAAATAAATACGGAAATAGCGTCTCAGGCTTCTTGCCGCTAAAGTTAAGGAAGATGGTGGACTTAAGGAAACCGTAACCATATCCCACAAATTGAATGCATACAGCTACCAAAGATAGAATTGCTATGGCCAAGCTTTTGTTTTTTAATAGGGAATCCAAAAAAATAAGTCCAAAATAGAAGGCATACAACCCCATAGGAAGTATTATTCCAAGATTCCAAAATAGGACTGCCGTTAAAAATCCCAGGCAAAACAGGGTAGGAAACCAATACGTCATCTTTGCCATTTTCGGATAACGACGGTTCAAAATTGGACGGACCATACCGAATTTTTTTACTTGAACGAAGAATTTATGCCAGTCGATGCGTCTTTTATGATAAACGAAAGCTTCGGGTATCAACTTCGTGGTAAAACCCTTCTCCCAAATTCTAAAGCTTAGGTCCGGATCTTCCCCCGGATGGATATTTCCAAAACCGCCCGTTGCCTCGAATGCCAATTTGGAAATGCCCATGTTAAAGCTACGCGGTTGAAACCCTCCTTTTTGTCCAAAAGTTGTACTTTTATCGCCTGAAAGCTTATCCGATACTTTTCGGTTACCGCGAATGCCGCCCGTGGTCAATATGGCCGTCATGGCATAATTAATCCCCTTTTGAACCAAACTGAAAGACCCGTGCGCCGCATCTGGACCACCATAGCAATGAACATAGTGGTTTAGAAGCGATTTTTCTACGGTAGCGAGATACTGGGGCGGTAAAATACAATCGGAATCCAAAATAATAAAATAATCGCCTTTGGCGCGCACCATCCCATAATTTCTAGAGCTACCAGGACCGGAATTGGGCTTTTTGAGGTAGGTGACGGAAAGCATGTCTTTTCCTTCCACATGCCTATGCAAAAAATCCACAATGACCTGCTCGCAGGGTATGGTAGAACCGTCCTCGACAATAACGATTTCAAAGGCATCGGAATAGGTCTGTAGGGCCAGACTTTCCAATAGCTCCCCTATCTCTTCGGGCCGGTTATACACTGGGATTATGAAGGAGAAGGCTATTTTCATTCAGCAATCACTTCGCAAACTGCTCCATCACTTCTTGGCTGACACCGGTGTTGGAAAATCCACCGTCGTGAAAAAGGTTTTGCATCGTAACTTTTTTAGTGAGATCGGAAAATAAGGTTACGGTATAATCCGCACATTCTAGGGCCGTGGCATTACCTAATGGCGACATCTTTTCAGCGTAATTGATAAAGCCATCGAAGCCTTTAACTCCCTGCCCTGCCGTGGTCGCCGTGGGGGATTGCGAAATGGTATTCACCCTTACTTTCTTGTCCTTACCGAAGAAATAGCCAAAGCTTCGGGCTACCGATTCCAGATACGCTTTATTATCCGCCATATCGTTATAATCGGGGAAAACCCTTTGCGCCGCCATGTAAGTCAGGGCAACGATACTGCCCCATTCGTTCATGGCGTCGGCCTTATGCAGCGTTTGTAAAACCTTATGGAAGGAAAGTGCGGAAATATCCCAGCCTTTGGTAGTGAAATCATATTTTTCATCCGTATAGGCGCGGCCTTTACGTACGTTGACGGACATGCCTATCGCGTGTAGTACAAAATCAAGTTTACCCCCTAAAATTTCTGTCGATTTGGCTACTAAATTCTCCAAATCCTCTTCGCTGGTGGCGTCGGCAGGTATGACTTCAGAGTCGGTCTTTTTGGCCAGTTCATCGATTTGGCCCATCCGCAGGGCGATGGGTGCATTGGTCAGCACAAAAGTACCGCCTTCTTCGTGTATTCTTTCGGCGGTCTTCCAGGCGATGGAATTCTCGTCCAAAGCTCCAAAAATGATTCCTTTTTTTCCTTTCAATAAGTTGTATGCCATGTTCTCAAGTTAATTTATTACAATAATTTCAAAGATATCTAAAAATTTAACAACTCCCTAGCATGCGCCATGGCCGAATCGGTCAGATCTTTACCGCCCAACATGCCAGCGAGCTCCCTTACCCTTTCGTCGGGATCAAGCTTTTTCATTTTGGTATGGGTCGTTCCGCCTTCCTCGATTTTAAAGACCTTAAAATGATGATCGCCTTTTGAGGCTACTTGCGGCAGATGGGTGATGGAAAATACCTGCATGGTCTCGCTCATAGCGTTCATGATGTCGCCCATTTTATTGGAGATTTCGCCCGAAACACCGGTATCGATCTCATCGAACATCATGGTGGGCAGGTGCTCGTATTTGGCTAGAATGGACTTTATCGTCAGCATGATTCGGGAAAGTTCCCCTCCGGAGGCTACTTTTTTAAGCTCACCATAATCCGTACCCTTGTTTGCGGAGAATAAAAACATCAACGCATCTTTTCCGTTATTCTTGAACTCTTTGGAAGGATATATTTCAATTTTGAACGTCGCACTCGGCATGCCCAAGGACGATAAACTATCCTGCAATTGTTTTTTAAGACTGGGAAGCACTTTTTTACGCTGGGCGGATAATGACTCCGCCAAGGTATCCAGTTCTTTTTGCTGAACGGATTGCAATTCTTGTTTTTTCTGGATATCGGATTCCAAATTTTCGGTAAAACTAACCTTCTCGGATAGGGCTTCCTTGATTTCCAGTAATTCTGAAACATCCCCTGCCCCGTGCTTTTTTTGTAAATCGTAAAGCTGCTGTAGTTTGGTGTTGGTCTCTTCCAACGACTGTGGATCGGCTTCGGCACGCTCCTGAAATCGCTGTAACTCTTCGGCTATGTCATCGATCTCGATGAATACGGACTGTATCCGCTTGTTCAGGTCCGTATATTGACTTCCAAAACCGGACAAACGGTTGGAAACTTGTTTTAATTCAGTGAGCGAATTGACCACGCCTACCTGATCATCGTTCAACAGTTGATATCCCTTGGACAGTAGTTCCAAGATAGTTGAAACGTTGTTCAGTTGTTCGTAGCGCTCTTCCAGCTCCTCTTGGATACCCATTTTTAATGGAGCGGCTTCCAATTCTTCCAACAAAAAGCTATTGTAATCGTGTTCTTTTATGGCCTCCCTTTGAAAATCGATAAGCGCTTCAAGTTCCTTAGAAGTTTTGCGGTATCCCTCCAGGTTATCCAAATAGGTGGCTAGCAGTTTCCCGTTATCCGCCAAGGCGTCGATAACTTTCAGTTGAAAATCGTTGTCCGCCAAACGCAAGGTCTGGTGCTGGGAGTGCACATCGATAAGGCTATCCCCCAGTTCGGTAAGGATATCCAAGGTGACCGGGGAATCGTTGATAAAGGCACGGGACTTCCCGCTGGGCTGTATTTCCCTTCGCACGATCGTACGCTCCTCGTAATCGAGATCGTTATCCTCAAAAAAGGACTTTAATCCATATTTATCAATTCTGAACTCCGCCTCGATGATACATTTTGTATCCTTATCCCGTAAAGAAGAAAGATCCGCCCGCTTTCCCAGGACCAACGAAAGGCCTCCCAGTAAAATAGACTTACCCGCTCCGGTTTCTCCTGTGATAGCGGTAAATCCGTCCGTGAACGAAACGTTCAGTTCATCGATAAGGGCGTAGTTTTTTATGGAAAGGTTTGCGAGCACTGGCTACTGTAAAGTTTTAGTGCGGTAAAGATAATCGATAATTCAGTAAAATGGCAATCGGAGTAAAAGCGAAGGCCTAATTTAATACTTAATATCCTTCCAAGTACTGGAATAGGTGGGAGCGACGGCATTTAGGGTTTCCTTCAATTCGACAATATCCACTTTGGGGCCATCGGAGAAAACATTTTGGATCTCTTCGGCCTTGGCGTCAAAAAAGGTCTGTATCAAAAACGCGTTGGGACGGCGTTTGATCATCGTCTCGAAGAGTTTCATCGTACCGGCGATAACCTGTTTGCCTGTACTATTGTTATCGCCTAAAATATCAAGACCCTTTCGGTGGTAATTGTACATGGCGATACGGTATTCGCGATACGTGTTCGACAACAGATTATCTATCAATTCGAAACGGCTGCGATCACTATTCTGATCCCACCCCGAGAAATTGCTTCCCTGCGCCTGTGTGGTTATTTGTTGGGCCGTTCGGAACGAATCGGTACCCCCTTCCAAGGCAAAAGTATCGGCATCCAAACCCAGAATAACGTATACGTAATAGGATACAACGCCTATTAGGTTCGATTCAAAAACGTTCTTGTTGAACACTAGCGGTTGAAATTCGATATATTCAAAATTGAAGTCATTGTCCTTATAATTAAACACCGGACTATCGTACGAGGTATTGTAAACGGGACGGGAGGATTGGATTTGGATATTGCCTTCAAAACGATTGGATTCGTACTTGGTAATGGTAATGAACATCTGACAATTGACCCGTTCGTTTTCTTGATAGGTGCGGTTCGTCCATTTGTTTTTATTCACAAAATCGTTCAACGAACGTTCCAAAGTCTTGAATATCTGCTGGTTGGTCTGCGATACCTGATCGGAATTTACGGTAACCGTACAATTCAGCTCTTGCGCCTGTAACGACAGTCCCAAGCATGAAACTACCAACAAAATAAGGATTTTACGCATCGATTCGTTTAATGATCTCGGAGAAAATATCTTGGGCTACCTCGGCCTTGCTCTTTAGTTCAAACGGTATTATTGCGGAATTGGTATCTAAAAAGGTAATTTTGTTAGTGGGTGTTCCGAATCCGGCCCCGGTATCGTTCAGGGAGTTGAGCACGATAGCATCCAAATGCTTCTTTTTCAGTTTGGCCTTGGCATTATCGAGTTCATTTTCGGTTTCCAAAGCAAAGCCCACCAGATATTGCTTTTTCTTTGCTTTTCCGAGCGATAACAGGATGTCCTTCGTTTTGACCAGCGCAATGGAAAGCTCGGCTTTGTTCTTTTTAATTTTCTGTTCGGATACGGATTTCGGACGATAATCGGCGACTGCGGCGGCACAAATAACAATGTCGGCATCTGGATAATTTTTATGCGCGGCATGGTACATATCATCGGCGGAAATCACTTTTTCCAAACGGATAGATTCATGGGTGGCGGTCTGATGGGATGGTCCTGAAATCAATACCACTTTAGCTCCTAAATTTGCTGCAACTGCCGCAAGTTCAAAGCCCATCTGTCCTGAAGCGTGGTTTCCGATAAACCGGACAGGGTCGATTGCTTCATAAGTGGGTCCCGCCGTTATCAGTACTTTTTTACCGGACAAGGGCAATCCTTGCGATACAAACTCCTGTATAAAACGGACGATATCCTCGGGCTCCGCCATTCTGCCCTCACCGTGCAATCCGCTGGCCAATTCGCCCGAGGTTGCGGGAATCATCACATTGCCGTAAGATTTTAATTTTTCGAAAGCCATTTTTGAAGAGGGATGCCTGTACATATCCAAATCCATTGCGGGCGCAAAGAAAACAGGACATTTTGCGGAAAGATAGGTAGCCAATAACAAATTATCGCACGTGCCGTTCGCCATTTTTGACAAGGTATTGGCGGTAGCTGGCGCAATCAACATCAAATCGGCCCAAAGACCCAGTGCTACATGATTGTTCCAATCCGTACTTCCAGACTCTTCACTTATGAAAGAGGATAAAACGGGATTTTTAGAAAGGGTCGCTAAAGTAAGGGGAGAAACAAAATCGCCGGCACGCTCCGTCAAAATAACTTTGACGTGGGCGCCGGCTTTTATCAACAAACGGACTAAAAACGTGGTTTTATAAGCGGCAATTCCTCCGGTAATGCCTAAAAGGATGTTCTTGCCATCTAGCATATGCCAAAATTAGATTTGAACGTGGATTCAGGGCTGCTCACTAGAAACTACTCCTCCTTCTCCGTATTCCTGAAATATATCTTATCGTTTAACCACTCTTCGACGGCCAAGGCATGGGGTTTCGGAAGTTTCTCGTAGAATTTGGAAACTTCGATCTGCTCTTTGTTCTCGAAGACCTCTTCTAGGCTATCGCTGTAGGTAGCGAACTCTTCCAATTTCTCCAACAACTCCTTTTTGATTTCGGAATTGATTTGAACGGCTCGCTTGGCCGTAATGGAAATGGCTTCATATATATTATCCGTTTTTTTGTCGAAATCGTTCTTATTGATCGTTTTCGTGCTAACTGCAGCTTTTGAATTTTTCAAGTCGTTCATATCCATAATTTAATATCAATTTATTTGGCTTCTTTTTCTTGTGCAATCTCTTGCTGATCTGAAGTAAGTTTTTCCAACAATTTATCCGCCCTTACGGCGTACTTGGTTTCAGGAAACTGTTTTTTCAGGGCATCATAGTCCGCTTGGGCCTCTTTTACTCTTTCCGGTTTTAGCCGTTCAAAACTATTCATCGCGAACTGCGTGGCCGATTCGAAACGGTAGTACATGGCATCCTCTCGGTAGATCGATCCCGGAAAATCAGAAATAAAATTATCGAAAGCACTGATGGCAGGATTTAGGAACGTAAAATCAAATTCCCCCAACTTATTGTATTGTTTGCCGATCTCATAGGCTTTTTGCTCTTTCTTGGTAGATAAATCTTTGGCCATCTCGTTCGCCTCGGCAAAATATTCCGAATCGGGATACATATTGATAAAACTCTGTAGTTTAATCAAGGCCTTATCGGTATCGGTCTGATCGAGCGAGTACCGAGGTGATAGTTCGAAATAGCTTTTAGCACCGTAAAAGGAGGCTTCAGCCACCTTTTCACTTTTCGGATACGACTTGACAAAACGTTCGAACTGATAGCCCGCCATATTAAAATCCCCGCGTTGAAAATAGCTATCCGCGAAGAAGAACATGACCCGTTCACCCTGAGGCTTCCCAACATATTTCGGGGCAATTTGCTCAAACAGGCGGTTGGCACGTTTCATATCGCCCTTATCGTAAAACTTCTGGGCCAAATCGTATTTGGCCTTAACATCCTCGTTTTTCAGTACTTTTTGGTACTCACTGCACGAATGCAGCGCACCGGCCAAAAACAATAGGGGGACTATTCTCTTAATTTTAAAAAACATTTTGCAAAATTACGGATTCCTTTTGGATAAAGAAAACTATTTCTATAACGCTAAGTTAGCCGTAGAAATATGCAAAACAAGGGTTTTGTGGAAGATTTAACAGGCTACTTGACAATCGTAAATTGGTAATATCGAGCACTTCCACCGCGCTCAGCATAAACTACAGTCGAGATGCCGAGTTCCAAAAGATGTATCCCCAAATTATAGACTTCACCTATAAATCATGGCATTTCCGAAGCCCGCCGCACTCTTGTTAACATTGACGAGAAACCCGTTGATAACCGCATATTCGATCTTCCCGTTTTTTTCAAGAAGGAAAGTCGGGTTAATGCCTACCTCAATGTTAAATTCTGGCACCACATACTTTTGTCCGATAATATGGATGGGAAACGGCGAATCCAACATATCCTTGGGAATATTTTCTACCCGGATATAGGTATGTCCGGATTTTAAGAGGGATTCGATTTTTAGCCTTCCCAGGACTTCCACTGATTTTAAAGTTTCAGGATATACTTTTCCGGGAACTATCGTATAGCCAGATGCATCAAAGGTTTCGTACCCATAATAGGTCGAAAGATCGCCTTGATCGAGAATGCGGCTGCTATACCAAAAATCAGTATGGTCTTCTTTGTCAACTTCCAAACGATTCATGCCGATATCGATGACATAGTCGTTGTCGAGTAACGGATAAGTGGCGTTCTCGATTTTCAGGTCGAAGAGTTTCCGGTCGTTTTCAGGGATTTTCTCATAATCTCCCAAGGGGATGTCATTATAGCTTCCATTGGCAATGGTATAAATAGCGGATAAAATAGAGACGTAATTCAATTTACGGATTTCCTGTTTTTCCACATCCTCTTGATATCCGCCGGATTCGATCAAAATAGTACTCGTACCCCACTTTTGGATGTTATCGCCAAAAGCGCGCGGCTCAAAATCATCGTTATACCGACCTACTTGTCCTGGTGCATATTTTTGAAGGATTCCGTTCATAAAAACGATGACCTTCATGGCATTCGCACGAACATCGTTGATTTCCTTTTCATAATTATAGGCGGGGGCTAAATAGGATATCGTCGCTGGTTTTTCCGTGCGCTCCGCATTGTAATACGTACTTTGGTCGTGCAGGTTGAAACCAAAGTCCGCATCAAGGCTGTCCCGAACCCGTTTGAGCGCACGGCTTTCTGGGGATTGTAGCCGAAGTGCATCCCGGTTTATATCGACGCCCAGTCTATTTCTTCGTTGGAACACCTCTGCCCCATCAGGATTCAGCATGGGCAGGAAATGAAGGGTACAGCTTTTTAGGATGGCCTGTTTTTCTACCTTAAAATCTTCACTGTCCAAAAAATTGAGGATATCGAAGATGGCCTGGGTGGCCGTCGGTTCGTCACCGTGCATCTGCGACCAGAGGAAGACGTCGGTCTTTCCCGAGCCGATACTGATCAGCGAAAGTTTTCTCCCTTCAATGGATTGGCCCACGGCCTGTACGGTAAATTTCGGATTTTTCCGGAATGTATCGATTAGCGGCTGCAGTTCATGGTATTTGGTACGACGCTTGTCGAGGGACGTCTCACGATACTTGTCATAGGTTTCGTAGAGCGATTCGGTGATGTCGTTTTCTTGGGCGTTGGCAATGATAATGGTAAATAAGGCTAAGAACACAAGTTTAAAGTGCATTGGGGGTCGGTTTTAATTTGGTATTGATTTGAAAGTTTTTCCTTTTAGTAGAAGATCTAGATAGTACAAACGGCAATAGATACTCTAGGGATTCTGTTTAAAATTGAGATTTTGGGTCGCTTGCCGGACTTTCTGCATGAAATCTACTCCCGGATCTGTTTTTTTGGTCCGGTAGCCATCGTCCTTTTCCAACCACAGCGGATGATTCTCAAAATTCCTGTATTCGTAATGACCGATCAAATAATCAATTTTGTATTTCGCGGCCAAGTACTCCACTAAGCCTATGTTCGACTTGAGTTGTGCTTTGGTAAGAGGCTTGCCTTCGGTGCCACCGACGTTCTCTACCCCGAGGGCGGTGTGGTTGAGTCCGATGACGTGCCTGGCCATGGTGGTTTCAGGCATCAGGCGGTAAATCGTACCGTCTTGATCGATCAGAAAATGGGAGGAAACATTAAGGGCACTTGCATTCTCGAGATCCGGCCGCCAGCTCGGTAATTTTACATTTTTGAACGCATCGAACGAGCCTTCAAAGGTGGGAATGGCCGTCCAGTGCAGCACGATCATTTTTGGGTCGATGGTCGGGGCATCCTGGTCCAATCCGTAATGGTCTTTGAGATACTCCAAGGTTAGTTCCCTGCGGGTTTCGTCGAAAATTATGGGTTTGTCGATGATTTCCACTTGCGGTTTGCAGGAAACATGGAGCAGCACAAACAGTATGGGTATCAAAAAATTCTTCATAGTTAGTCAATAATTGCTGCGGAATCCCTTCTGATCCGAAATTGGATTTTCAGTCTCCTGGTCCCCCACTCCCTTGCTCTTTCAATATCCCTGCCCATATAAATGTCTATTTTGTTTCGCATTCGGCCGGCCATTTTATCCTTGACCAAAAATACACCCTCTAGGCCTTCGATTTTCACTTGGGTGTTATGGTCGAGCCCTAGCGCAATAAGGTCTCGTGATACCGCAACAGCCTTCATTCCGGGTACCAAAGTATCGCTCCATGCCGCCAAAGTCGGCAATCCGTCCGTTTGGGCGCGAGTGGAATTGTAGGCGGATACTTTTACTACCTTGGACTTCCAAATATATTTCTTTTGCTCGGCGCAGGAAACGAACAGCAACGTGGAAAGCAGGAAAAGAGGGCGAATTCTGTTCATTTATCGAAAGGGGATGATTATTTCTGACGACAATATCGGTATTTTTTTGCTCCCTCGTTCGGATGGCGGTAAGCTTTTCATATAACATTCCCATTTAAAGGATGGATTGACTTATTTTTGAAACGAATTCTTCTAACCGCAAACCATGAAATTATTTAAAAGAGTATTACTTGTCGCCTTGGTCATCTTTGTAGTGGTGGCCTATTTTAACTATCCCAAACTCAATATCATTTCCGGTTATGCCTCGAAGAACATGGCTTCTACTGTTTTTCTGACGGATAGAAGTCCCGAATCCGTCACCCTGAACGACAACGACGTACCATTGATAAAACTGGCAGATGTTGAAGAGGATCCCAACGAAAAACAGGCCACGGCCTCGGTATTCGGGTTGATGGAACGAAAGTCCATTTGTCGTGACGGGCTCGGCTGCACGCTAATCAACGACAAGTATGATCCAAATACCATTACGCCCAAACCCCATCGCACGGGCTTAAAAAACGAGCTGCCTTTTCCCTATGGAAATAATGGAAGCAAGGACACTACCTTCGCCAATGTAGATTATCAGCGGCTGGATAAAGCCGTTGAAGACGTTTTCTCGAATCCTGAAAGTCAAAAAACCCGAACGGTTTTGGTCACCTACAAAAATCAGATCGTCGCCGAAAAATATATCAAGGGCTTTAAAAAAGATACCCCGGTACTCGGATGGAGCATGACGAAAAGTATAGTAGCAACCCTGTACGGAATTTTGGAATATCAAGGCAAAATCGATCTCGACGAACCTGCCCCTGTACCCGATTGGAAAAACGACGGTCGTCAGAATATCACCCTGAACCACCTACTGCGCATGCAAAGCGGACTCGCCTGGGACGAGGACTATACCTCGATTTCCGACGTTACCAAAATGTTGTTTCTCGACTCCGATATGACTTTGGCACAGGCCAAAAACGAAGCCATAGCTACACCTACGAAAGTTTGGAACTATTCCTCCGGCACCTCCAATCTGTTATCTGGAATTTTAAGGAAACAGTTTAAAACACACTATGAATACATCGATTTTCCTTACATCGCCCTCATAGATAAAATTGGTATGCATTCCATGCTTATCGAAACCGATATGGAAGGCAATTTCGTAGGCTCTTCCTATGGATGGGCCACCACCCGCGACTGGGCCAAATTCGGATTGTTGTACCTCAACAAGGGCAACTGGAACGGTGAGCAGCTCTTTGACAAAAAATGGATAGACTACATTACTCTGCCGACCGCCCATTCCGACGGGGACTATGGAGCCCACTTTTGGCTGAACTCCGGTGGAAAATATCCCGATGTGCCGAGGGACATGTATTCCGCCAACGGCTATCAGGGGCAGCGGGTATTTATCATCCCCTCTAAAGACTTGGTAATAGTCAGAACGGGCTTGGCCGAGGAGCCTGAATTTGATATTAATGGCTTTTTAAAGGATGTGGTCGCATCGATACAATAGAATTAATCGTTTTTGGGCCAACCTAATCGCGGAGAAGTAAATTTTCTTCAGCGCTTTCGTTTTCTCCGTTCCTTTTGTGTGAACCTGAATGCTTTCTGTATTTAAATTCGCTTGATTTGGTTTTGCTAGGCAGATTTGTTTTAACAGCAAAGAACACAAAGAAGGCAAGGAATTCACAAACTGGATTAAGCCCAATTTTCAGCTTACTTTTCAAATTAGGTTTGTAACAATCATCATTAATAGATTCCAATTTAAATAGCAAGAAAAGCCCTACACAACAATTTTAACACCTTACACCACATCAATTCCCCATTTCGCAACAAACTTTTCCTTTCGACGAAAGATGACCGTATGTTTACACTGTAATTAAAACGGAGTTAATTTTTCATTTTTCATATAGTGTTCTCGATAAAAGAGCCCTTTCCTAACGGAGGGGCTCTTTTTGGTTAAGGTAGCCACTTGTCGTTTCCAAAATTAGGTTTACGCTTCTCCAAAAAAGCATTCCGCCCTTCCTTGGCTTCTTCCGTTCCATACGCCAATCGAGTCGCTTCCCCGGCAAACACTTGCTGCCCTACCATACCATCATCCGTCAGGTTCATGGCGAATTTTAGCATTTTTATCGAAGTTGGAGATTTCTCCAACACTTCCTGCGCCCATTCGTACGCGGTTGCTTCTAGTTCTTCATGGGGAATTACGGCGTTGACCATCCCCATTTCATAGGCTTCCTGCGCGGAGTAGTTCCTCCCCAAAAAGAAAATTTCACGGGCCTTTTTCTGTCCCACCATTTTGGCGAGATAGGCAGATCCGTATCCCCCGTCAAAACTGGTAACGTCGGCATCGGTCTGTTTGAAGATGGCATGCTCTTTACTGGCCAAGGTCATGTCACAGACCACGTGCAAACTATGTCCGCCCCCAACGGCCCAACCGGGCACGACGGCAATTACCACTTTCGGCATGAAACGAATTTGCCGCTGTACTTCAAGAATATTCAGGCGATGCTGTCCATCTTCCCCCACATAGCCCTGCGCTCCCCTAGCCTTCTGGTCGCCACCGCTGCAAAAAGAATAGATGCCGTCTTTGGTCGATGGGCCTTCCGCGGAAAGCAGAACGACGCCGATCGACGTATCTTCCTGCGCATCGTAAAAAGCCTGATAGAGTTCACTGGTGGTCTTTGGCCGAAAGGCGTTGCGTACATTCGGTCGGTTAAAGGCGATACGGGCCACACCGTTACTTTTTTTATAGGTAATATCCTCGAAATCCTTGGCGGTCTTCCAATCGGGTTTTTGCATGGTGTATTTTTTTTACTGTCTTACAAAGTAACACATATTGGTGGAATTCCTAGGATATTACCTATCCTCAAAACAAAATTCCAAACAGAGTATTGAATGTATACAATAAACAGGAACGAAAACGTTACAGTAAGGACCGACTAGGTTTAGGCGCCCTTCATTAACATAAAAAAACTGCTTCGGTACACCATGAACAAAATAGTTGCACGGTTTAGAAACAGTAAGTTCCGTAGATTCCTCAGAAAGCACCAAAAATACGCCCCTATCCTATGTTTTATTGGAGGATTTATTTTTGATACTTTAACGCTTGGCCGTATCGACCGAACCTACGATTTAGTGGTGCTGTGCCTGCACATGTCATGTTTGACCCTTACCCTGTACGGCTATAACTTAGCGGATGACGGGCGATGGAACAACACGGTGTTGGAGCGTTTCGAGGAATTTTTTCCACTGGCCATCCAGTTTTTCTTCGGGGGACTTTCCAGTGCCTACGTCATCTACTTTTCGAGAAGTGTTTCCCTCTCCAAAACGGCGACGTTTTTTATCATATTGGTCGCCTTGCTTTTTGCCAACGAATTCCTTAAAAAACGCATCTCCAACAAATACCTGCAGTTCAGCGTGTATTTCTTTATCAGTTTTACATTTTTCACCTTTATGGTTCCCGTATTTATTAGGGATATGGGCACCTCCATTTTTCTATTTTCAGGTTTTGTCAGTTTAGGAAGTACGTTGCTCTTGATAATCTTGATATACGCATCAAGTCACTCTACACGAATGGAAATCCGTATGCCTAAATTGATCGGAATCATTGGGTCCATTTACGTATTCATCAATCTGATGTATTTCCTTAAACTTATTCCCCCCGTACCCTTGGCTTTGGATGAAGGAATAGCGGCACATGATATCAGTATAGAAAAATACAAATACGTGGTCAGCTATGAAAAGGAAGATAATTATATTTTTTGGAGGGACCACAAGCTAAAATTCAGCTTTACCCCCGGAGAAAAAGTCTATGTTTTCTCGTCGATATTCGCACCGACGGATTTGAAAAAATCCATCCTCCATAGCTGGAAATGGTACAATGCCGTCGCAGAAGAATGGGAAGTTGTTGAAGACATCGGGTTTAATATAACCGGAGGCCGTACGGGCGGCTTTCGTGGGTATACCTATAAAAGCAATGTAAAATCCGGCCAATGGAAAGTGGACGTCATCACCAAAGAGGGTCTGGTGTTGGGGGTTATCGATTTTGAGATTGTGACTCGTATTTCTTCGGATAGTCTAAAATTCGCACAGCGAAAATTTTGACAGCGATTAAAAATCACTGTTCACAAACCGAATAATCGAACTCGTATACAAAGTCTTATCCTTAATAGTACAACAGATGATAATTGGCCCCCAATGCAACTTTAGGGGTTATGTTCAATCCCCCACCGAAGAACGCGGCGGATTCCTATTAATTTTTTTTAATATCCCCGGCTAACATCTTTAATAATCGTGATTCTTTCTAGATAGGCGAATTCTAACTGCGATTTTTCTCCTCGATCCATTTTGACATAAACTTCGTACTGGCCAGTGTTTGATGCCTCAACATAGCGCCTATAAAGTTTTGGGTTCGGTGTTCTTCGAGCCTATTTCCAAGATTCGCTATTTTTCCAGCTAGATTTTGATGCAAAACACGCTTATCATACAAGCCATTTATGATAGTTATGCCATTGAGTTGGGCAGAACGCCATTTCTCGTGATTTTGATACAGCGAAACGGCGGCACGGGCCAAATCCTCGGCCGTCTCCGCAATCTGGCCGTTCCAATTAAGACCGGTATGCATGCCCTCGGCACCGATGGAGGTAGTGACTGTAGGAGTGCCTGCCCGCATTGCATCGGTCAATTTTCCTTTAATGCCCGCCCCAAAGCGCAAGGGAGCTAAGCTCACTTTAGCTTCCCTTAAAACGGTTTCGGCATTTTCACTCCATCCCATGATTCGGAATCCTTCTTTGAGATTATTCAGGTGTTGGATATGTTCGGGGAGATAGGCCCCATAAATATGGAGTTCAGCGTCGGGCAACTTATTTCGGATCAGCGGCCATATTTCATTTTTAAGCCATTGGATAGCATCGATATTGGGCGCATGTTTACCGTTACCTATACATACAAAATCTTTTCTGGCGTCAAAAGACGGCCACTTTTTTACGGTCTGTTCATCCAAAGCTTTCAACATGAAAGGGAGATGTAGCAACAGGTTTTTGTCGATTTTCAAGGTGTCGGTCAACAACTGCATCTCGTAACTCGAAATTATGAGGGAAAGGTCTGTTCGGTAGATACTTGCGATTTCACGTTTGGTGGTATCGTTCTGCAACCAGGCGTCGATTGAAAAGGGAATATCCCTTTTAAACAAAGTCTGCCGTGTGTTACGTAGCGAATGCAAATCTTCGGTGTCTAAGATCCGTAAGGCATCGGGAACGGATTCTGCCACGCGCCAGCCGAACTGTTCTTCGGTCAGGAAACGGTCGAAAATGACGATATCGGGATTTAAACCCATCACAAATTCATCAAATGAAGCATCGTTAAGTTGTATAGATGCCTTTTCTATGCCCATAGCTTCCAAGTTCAGCGAAAGTGGAGTTTCGGCGGCGGCACTAGCAAAAATCGTTCGGTATTTTTGTTCCAGAAAAAAATAGAGCAGCTGGAGCATCCGGTTGCCTGCAGCCGTAGAGGTGGGCTCAGGCCAAGTGAAACCGATGAAGAGGACCGTTTTTTTATAAAAGAGCTCAGATGTCAAATTATAAAGTTTTTCAAGGTCGATACGTCCGTTCGAGGGCAGTCGAGAACTCCAAGTGGCTACGCGCTAATTAGGTCTCGACTGCACTCGACCTGACAAAAGGCTACCTGTCATTAGGTTTCGAGTTTAGTCTATCTTGAGCGCCGTCGAAAGGCTCGATCTGACAAACCTTACGCCAGCGCCTCCTTCAAAATCGTCACCGGATGCAACGCCTTTCTTTTGGTGCCATCATAGATCTGGTGCCGGCAACTGGTGCCATTGGCCGAGATGATAGTGTCTTCCGCAGCTTTCCGAACCGCCGGAAAAAGTTTCAACTCCCCGACCTGCATGCTAATATCATAATGTTCCTTTTCATACCCGAAGGAACCCGCCATACCACAGCAGCCCGATGTAATAATGGAAACCATATAATTTTCTGGAAGATTGAGTACATCAAAGGTTACTTTTTGATTACTCAAAGCCTTTTGATGACAGTGATTGTGGATTTTTATGATTTTTGCCTCCTTGGTAAAATGTTCCGCTGTCAGTTCTCCCTTTTGGATTTCTTGGGATAGAAATTCCTCCAATAAAAAGGAGTTCACGGCAATGGCGTTGGTGGTTACGGAATCTTTGGAAAAACGTTTGTATTCGTCCCGAAAGGTCAAAATGGCCGATGGTTCCAAACCGATCACGGGATGGCCTTGGTCGGCAAAAGCCTTAAGTTTGGGTATATGGGTCAAAGCTAGTTTTTTGGCTTGTCTTAAAAATCCTTTGGAGATGTAGGTGCGCCCGCTTTCCCCATAAAAAAGTTCCACCTCATACCCCAGGCGTGTCAATAATTCAATGGCATCTTTTCCCAATTCGATATCGAGATAATGCGTGAACTCATCAATATACAAGACAAGCTTTCGTTTCGATGTAGAATATTCTTTTTTAAAGGATTGAAGATACATATCGAAATTAAAACTTGATACCTTGGGAAGGCTTCGCTGAGCGGCTACCCCTGCGGATTTTTTCAACCATCCGCTAAGAAACTCAGAACCATAGACCGCATTAGTGAGACCCGCCACCTTACTGCCCAGTCGGTTCAATTTCGTGTTGTAGGCAAAAAGTTTACTGCGCAGTGGATAGCCGTTCGCTTCTTGATATTGGTACAGGAATTCCGATTTTAGGATCGCAACATCGACGTTACTGGGGCACTCGCTGGCACAGGCCTTGCAGCTAAGGCATAAGTCAAACACTTCCTTCAATTCTTTTTGGTCGAACCGGTTCTTTTGGTCCGAAACGGTCAAAAATTCCCGTAATGCGTTTGCCCTACCGCGGGTCGTATCTTTCTCGTTTCTGGTGGCATGGTAACTGGGGCACATAGCACCGTTCATGTGTTCTGTCTTTCGACAGTCGCCGCTACCGTTACATTTTTCGGCCGCTTTGAGGATACCTTCGCTATCGGAAAAATCCAACATCGTCTTTATTTCCGGTTCTCGGCGGTCGATTTCGTAGCGCATGGATTCGTCCATCGGATAGGCATCGACGATTTTACCGGGATTGAATATGTTCTGGGGATCAAAATACTTCTTGATCCGTTTGAGCAGCTCATAGTTGGCCTCGCCAATCATCAGGGGAATGAATTCGGCCCGAACGATGCCATCTCCGTGCTCCCCGCTGAATGAGCCCCGGTATTTTTTCGTCAATTTGGCAACATCGGTCGTAATGCCCCGGAACATGCCCACATCGGCGGACTGCTTTAAATTCAAAATGGGACGCAAATGCAACTCCCCTGCCCCAGCGTGGGCATAATACACGGCATCTTGACCGTAGCCTTTCATGATTTCAGTGAACTCTGCGATAAAATTCTTTAAGTCTTCCACGGCAACGGCGGTATCCTCAATACAGGCCACGGCCTTGCGGTCACCGACCATGTTGCCCAAGAGGCCGAGTCCCGCTTTTCGCAATTCTATGGCTTTGTTAATGTCGTCACCCTTCAATACTGGATTTGCATAACTGAGTCCCGACTTGGCTATGGTTGCCTGCAAGGCCTTCAATTGTCGTTCTAAATCGGTTTCCGTATCCGCTTTTATCTCAAGCATCAAGAGCGCTGCCGGATCGCCTTCTACAAAGAAGCGGTTTTTCAGCTGTTCACGATTGTTCTTGGTACAGTCCAGTATCACCTTGTCCATCATCTCGCAGGTATGCAAGCTGTGGAGCATAACGGGAGCCACATCGCTCAAGCAATCTTCCAAAGTGGAATAATGTGTTACCACCATAGCGGATAACTTGGGTGGCAAATCATCCAATTGCAACGTGATTTCCGTGGTGAATGCCAAGGTGCCCTCGCTACCACATAACAATTTGCAGAGGTTGAAATCGGCATCGCCCATCCCAAAAACGGGATTTTGTAAAAGCGCGTCTACGGCGTATCCCGTATTTCTTCTGTGAATTTCAGGTTTGGGAAATTCGGATAGTATTTCATCCCTTATATCCTTATCAGATAATTCGTTATATATGTTTTTATAAATAGATGATTCAAATGAATCCATTGTCCTTTTAAACTCATGATCCGTCTTCGAAATGGCCTTAAATTCCGCTTCGCTACCATCCGCAAGCACCGTTTTGAGCGAAACCACTTTGTCCCGGGTCACACCGTATTGAATCGAGGTCGTACCCGAGGAATTATTGCCGACCATACCGCCGATCATGCAGCGATTGGAGGTGGACGTATTGGGGCCGAAGAATAGTCCGTAGGGTGCGAGATATTGGTTCAGCTCATCGCGAATCACCCCCGGCTGTACGGTAACCTGCTTTTTCTCTTCGTCGAGATGGATAATTTGAGTGAAATGTTTGGAAACGTCCACAACGATACCCTCGCCAACACATTGCCCGGCCAAAGAAGTTCCTGCCGTTCGCGGAATCAGTCCTACGTTATGGGTGCCGGCAAAAGCGATCAAATTTTTGATATCGGCGATAGTTTGTGGAAAGACCACGGCAAGGGGTGTTTTGCGATACACGGAGGCATCTGTAGCATATAGGGCTTTGGTAAGATTATCGGATACCAACTGCCCTTGCAGCGACGCGCCAAGCTCTTGAAGTAAATTTTTATCCAATGGAAAGCAATTTTGATTGCAAAAGTAAGTTTTTATGGTTGAAGGGATACGGCAAAACTATATTTTTGAACCCGGAAATCCATATAAATCAACATATTCAAACAAAATACCATGAAAATATTTAGTATGCTACTTTTAATGGGCATCTGCACTTCATTTACCAACTTACAAGCCCAAGAAATCGCCGATAACGCCTTCGGACTCCGCTTGGGGGACAGCGACGGTTTCGGCGCCGAAATATCGTACCAACGGTTATTAGGGCGATACACAAGAGCGGAAATCGATTTTGGCTACAGGGATAGCCGGGAGCACGATGCAATCAAACTGACCGGATTGTACCAATGGGTATATGGCATCGATCGCGGCCTAAACTGGTATTATGGCTTCGGTGCGGGTGTAGGTAGTGTAAGCTTTGAACCGGTTCCCAACGCAAATAACCCTAACGTTATAGAAGAAGTCGATGGTGGCTTTTTTGCCCTTGTCGCCGGCGATGTCGGTATCGAGTACAACTTTGATATTCCGGTTTTAGTCTCCTTGGACGTTCGCCCCGAATACGGTGTCGTCGGTTTCGGGAATTTTGACAATCGCTTTAATTTTGATATTGCCCTAGGTGTCCGATATCAGTTTTGATATGTGCAGTACAATTTCTTTCAACTGTAAATCCGTATATTTGAACCCAAAGGATTTCGCTTGAAAATAGAAAAACTAAAAAAACGCTGGGGCATTGACACCAATTTCCAGATTGTCATTATTTGTATCGTGTTCGCCGTGACAGGTTCCGCGGCGACAAAATTGGCAGCCCCAATAACAGAATTTATTGGGCTGGACCGGGAAACCACGAACCCTTGGTTATTCTGGCCGGTACGTATTCTATTGATTTTTCCTATCTATCAGGTTTTATTGGTACTCATCGGATGGCTTTTCGGCCAGTTCACGTTCTTCTGGAATTTTGAAAAGAAAACGCTAAACCGTTTGGGATTGGGATTTCTGTTCAAATGAATACAACGTCGAAGCACTTTACAATTTCTTAACACCTACCTACCTTATGTTTTCTTAGTTTTACCGCATGCGACGGATTGCATCCTTTTTTGTTTCCTCTATTTGTCTGCTTTTGGTCGCCTGCATTTTAGCGCCATCGCTGACCAAATTGTCCCATGCCCTTTTTGAACACCACCACCCGGAATGTAAGAATGCTAAAACGTTGCATGTACATGAGGCTGAAGTAGATTGCGCCTTTCAAAAGTTCAAACTTTCTCCCCAATTCTATCCTTCCTTTTGGACGGTTACGAAAAAGCTTCCTGTAGTTTTACCTCAAAACAATTACCCTCCCTATTCCTTCCTTAATAAATTCCAAAAACATCATTTCGTATTAAGGGGTCCTCCCTGTGTTGCATAATTCTTTGTCATTAACATTGTTTTATTTAAGAATTACATTAATCAATATGTATATGCAACGTATCTATATAACATTGCTTTTGGCAATGTTCGCCCTTTATGGGCAATCCCAAAATTCGCTGGAAGGCAGTATCAGCGATGATGCGTCAGGTTCACCACTTTTCGGCGCGGACGTCTATTTTCCACAACTAGAAAAAGGCAGTATCAGCGATGAAAACGGACAATTTAAAATCAACGCACTGCCTACCGGAAACTATAAGATCTTAGTTTCCTCCATTGGTTTCCAGACCTATTCAAAAACCTTAACGCTCAAAAAGGGAAGCAACGCGATTAACGTCGCGCTTTCTCCCACTGCGATTGAAATGGAAGAGGTCATCGTCTCGACGCCCTTTCACAAACTACAACGTGAAAACGTAATGAAGGTAGAACGCGCCAGCGTGGCCGAACTGAAGACCAAGGGCGCCGTGACACTTTCGGAAGGCATCACCAATATACCGGGCGTGGAAAGCGTATCTACTGGACTGGGCATCGGCAAACCCGTGATTCGGGGCCTAAGCTCCAATCGCGTTTTGGTCTATACACAAGGCGTTCGCCTTGAAAACCAGCAATTTGGCGACGAACACGGCTTGGGAATCAGCGATGCCGGCATCGAGAGCGTGGAGGTTATCAAAGGCCCCGCCACCCTACTCTACGGATCGGACGCCATGGGCGGGGTGCTGTACCTGAATCCCGAGAAATTTGCCAACGCGGGAGAAACGGAGGGGGATGTCAATCTGAACTATTTCTCAAATACCACCGGATTCGATGGCAACGCGGGCATAGCCACATCTTCCGAAAAATTAAAATTCCTAATTCGGGGAAGTGCGGCGAGCCATACCGATTACGGGACCGGCGGGGGTCAGAACGTCACCAATTCCCGATTTGGGGAGTACGATTTGAAAACGGGACTGGGATATCAATCCACCACTTTCAAGACCGAGCTGAGATACAACTACAACAACTTAAAATTGGGTGTTCCCGAAGAAATCGGTCAGCAGACCAGCGACCGGAGCCCGGAATCACCTTATCAGCAGATCGACAACCACATTCTAAGTTCCAAAACGAACGTTTTTTTCGACAAATCGAGCTTGGAAGCCACTTTGGGCTACACCTTCAACACTCGAAAGGAGTTTGAGGAGGGCGAAGAAGGTGCGACACTGGATATGAACCTGGCCACCTTTAATTACAACCTACAGTATCATTTGCCCAAATGGGGCAACCTCGAAACCATTGTCGGCGCTCAAGGCATGCACCAGACGAACACCAATTTTGGCGAAGAAATATTAATTCCCGATGCCACCACCGATGATATTGGCGTTCTGGGCACCTCGCACCTGCATTTTAAAAACGATAGCGACCTGCAATTAGGAATTCGGTACGACCACCGCTCCATTGCCGGGGAAGCGAACGGAGTCTTGGGAGAAGAAGGTTTTATTGAGACTTTGAATCGAAAATTCAACAGCTTCAATGCAGCGATAGGCTATAAAAATGATATTCTGAAAAATTTTACCGGCCGCATCAACCTCGCTACCGGATTTCGCGCACCGAACTTGGCGGAACTGACCTCCAACGGTGTCCACGAGGGCACCAATCGGTATGAAATCGGCAATGGCGCACTGAAGAACGAGCAGAATTTGCAGACCGACCTCTCATTGGAATATGGCAACGAACATCTAGAAATTTATGTCAATGGTTTTTATAATACCATCAACGATTACATCTTTATAGAACCCAACGGTTCAACCATCGACGGAAACGCCGTTTTCATATACAATCAACAGAATGCCAACCTTTACGGCGGCGAAATAGGAGTGCACATTCATCCGCATCCCTTAGACTGGTTGCATGTGGAAAGCAGTTTCGAGACCGTCACCGGAAAATCGGCCACTGATGAATATCTGCCGCTGATTCCAGCCAATAGCCTTACGAACACGCTACGTACAGAATTTGCTAGAAAAGATTCATGGTTAAACTCCAGTTACGTTTTCCTAACCTTGAAATCCGTTTTTAAACAGGATAAGGTCAGTACGTTTGAGACCACTACGGAAGGATATTCTTTAGTGAATATCGGATTTGGAGGAACGGTTTCTATTTTTAAGCAATCTATGGATATTCGTGTCAGCGGGAATAATATTTTGGATAGAGACTATATTTCGCACCTTTCCCGTTTAAAAACGAATGGTATTTCGAATATTGGGCGGAATATTAGTTTAGGTATCAACATCCCGCTCTAGAACAGTAATTAAAACACTAGGAGCGCAAAGAATCCCTAAAGCCGTACCAAAATCATCACGCGCCTTCCGCTTTTTCTTTGGTCCCCTTTATGCTAAATTCCATAAGGGCAGATATTACTTCAACTCGTACCAATCCACACCGACCAAAGTTTCCCTTCTGCCTTTGTTCTTGGGTGGATAATTGGTTGTCAGATAGTTGACGATAATAGCTTCGTTTGCACCCAAGGGCCATAGGTTCTGTGTTTCCTGCATCCAGCGGATAGTGGCATGCCAACGTTCGGCACTCATCCGATTTTGCATGACCAATTTAGCGGAATGGCAACTGGTACAGTTAGCTACCGTCTCTTGCAGTCCCGGTGCATCGGTAAGGCCAGTGCGGACATGTATGCCATTTTCTATGCGGTTCGGATCGTCATCGGAGAACGTTGTGTATTGTTTTTCTCCATTCTCATCGCTATCGATATCGTCGTGGTTCAAATAGAAAATGACGATTCCCGAAACGAGCGCCAAGACGCAGACCACTATCAAAAAACGGTATATCCGCCTTGAACTTTTCCAGAATTTATTTTGCTCCGACATATCAATCCAATTTAAATTCGTTTTAGCTTAACGGTCCGGTCGAGCTCTTTTACTGCGATCAGCACAGGGGCAGGCGAGATCTAAATGATGCGAGCAAGAACCCCTCTCAACTTTACTTTATCTTGAGTGTAGTCGAGCGGCTCGAAGAAACATCGACGACGCGGGTTATCCGACATCAACCTATCTTCACCGCAATGCGATGACACGCATTGTTTAAATACCCTTTAGGATTCCATGCCGGCAATAACATAGGTTGTGAAACGCCTTGGGAGTCCGTTGCCTTGGCCCAGATTTCGTAATACCCTTTTTTGGGAAAATTTATTCTAGCGGAAAAATGCTGCCAAGCCAAGCGATTGGCGGGTCTTTCTATGGGACAATCTTTCCAGGTCGCCCCGAAATCGATGGAATATTCCATTTGGGCCACCTCCAATTCCCCGGCCCAAGCATGGCCGCGGATGTTCAGGGATTGCCCTTCCTTGAGCATCGCTCCCGATTTGGGATACGTAATCAAGGATTTAACGGGCATGGATTCGATTATGCACATATCCTCATCCTTAACCTTTTCACCGGGGGCGACCGGATTGCAGGGCACCCGATAAGAGGGACTCTCCATCTTGGCACCGTCATGAACCTTGTTTCGGATACTGATGCGGTTCAACCATTTGCCCGAAACCGAGGCTGGCCATCCCCCTGCAACTAGACGTAAGGGGTATCCGTGTGCCAAGGGAATATCGGCGCCGTTCATCTGAAATGCCAATAGCGTCTCCTCTTGCATAGCTTTGGCCATTGGGGCGCCGCGCGAAATCGGTTCTTTATCAGGATTCTGGCTCAAATGTTTATCCGCAGCGTGGTAGCCGATATAGACAGCGTCCGGTTTCACGCCAACATCTTCCAAAACGTCTCGCAATCGCACGCCCGTCCATTTCGCACATGACACGGCACCGATAGTCCATTGATTTCCTTTGGCCGGGGGATCGAATTCGCTGCGACCATTGCCTCCGCACTCCAAGGTAAGCTGATAGGTATGCGTTTTGAATTTTGATTTCAATTCTTGAAGGGTGTATGATTTTTGTTCCTTTGCTGATTCCCCGTCAATGGCTAGTGTCCAGCTCGCAGTATCCGGGTCATCGGGTATAAGGCCGTTGTTTCGGATAAACATAGCTGTATTGGGAGTTACCTTGTCATCCAACAAATGGGCTTGGGCCTCGATATTCCATGGTTTATCGTTCAGTACCACCATTTCCTTGTTCTTGTCGAACATTTTAAAGGGATCGGGGTCTTGCAGACCGAGCGGTAGGTAATATTTGGGCATGGACGCACCAAATACAATATCGGCGCTCAATAAAGCGGTCATGGAAGCCAACGTGGCTTTTTGTACAAAATTTCTTCGTTGCATCGACTACTGGGTTGTATTATACTTTTTGAATTTCTTTCGAATCGACTCTAAAATTAAACATAAACCTTGATATCTTACAAGTTTACCGAGGTCTCAATCTAAAATTTGTGAGTAATTGGACGTGAAGGCATAAAAAAAGCACCACTGGTTTTACCCAGCAGTGCTCATCAAAAAACCTAAAACGAAAATCAATTAAGTTTTTACAACTATGACGCTTTAATAAATAGACTCGCAATAGCTACGGCAGTATCACCGGTTATTGGCTCATCATAAGCTTCGGTAGAAGCATCAAATCCGAACGGGTCTCCGTCACCCAATGTGGTCACATCGACGCCACCTTGGGTTATATTTTCCTCACCATTGTAAACAGCTTGGGTTGCTTCGGGCATTCCGGCGCCTCTTTCGTTGCCGGTAATCCATCCTTTTAATCCTCTCAATCTCCTAATTTCAGAAGCGTGTCTTGCTTCGACGGAGTGGATCTGTAGGGCGGCCGTTAAAAACGGCGTACCCTGAAGATTGGTCGCCTGACCTTTGTAGGCCCGTACGCCGGTATCTTCGAATGCTTGTGCCAATGCTAACAGCTGGGCATATGCGGTTTCTTTGTCCGTACCGTTTTCAAGAAAGGGATCGAACATCCCCCCGGCGGTAAAGTCGAATTCCGGTTTAGCTACGGGCTCTACGCCCGCGCCTTCCAAGCCGGCAATCAAAAAATCGACGTGAGCCGCCTCGTGTTTTGCGATTTGCTCGTATACGATACGCGGCCTTCCGTCGGGAAGTACCGTACAATTGATGGCGCGGTTGTAAAACTCATTCTCGAGATATTCCAATGTCAAGGCTAATTGTAGGGCGTCAACAGCTGCGTTTCCGGAATCCTGTGCGAACATTTTCGCTGGCATGGTAGCCAAACCAAATGGTATGGCGGACATAACGGCTTTTTTTCCCAAAGATCCAAAAGTGCCGAACATATCTCGTCTCGAAGATTTTTTCGCGACCAAATTGTCGGTGGTAAATTCATCTAAAAATTTTATAATATTCATGATATATTGTTTTTATAGTGTTAGTAGTCCTTTACGGTAAAAATTTCGCTGTGAATTCAGTTTGCAGCCAGCCCAGTCCTGCAACCGCGCTAAGCACCTCGGAAGGGTTTTTGGCAAGGTCGAGTCCATTATCAACCGTGACCACGTCATCACCTGCAAAATCTGCAGATCCAGGATTTACCAAGGTCCGGATGGCAGAAGCATGTCGCGCCTCAACCGAAACGATCTTACCGGCCAAAACCAAATATATCGGATTCTTTAGTAGTTGACCGGCACCGTTATAAGCAGATACGCCAGTATCTTCAAGAACCTTCGCGGTATTCAATACCTGATCTCGGTTACTAAAGTCAAAATCGCCGTAATCAAATTCCAGATCCGGTAATATCAGCTCCTTCTTGTCGCCTACTGCAGCACCAATCGCTGCCCTAAAGAACTCTCGGTGATTTACCTCATGGTTATAAAGGTCGGTCAATACCATCTTTTCCTCTTGGGAGCAGTTGGTGTAAAAACCGTTAACCACCTTGGTGTAAAAATCGGCCTCTAATTGTTCAAGGGCATAGGCGTAATTCAAAACGCCCAGATCGCCCTCGCCCAAATCGAAAATACCCATTTCATCCGGCGTCATGTCATCGTCGCCATTGGCATTCGGTTGTGGCATTGGTTGAGGCGCTTGAGCCATCTCGTCTTTGCTACAGGCCATCATTAGGCCGGCACCGGCCACCGCTAATCCGCCCAGTTTGAGAAACTGTCTTCGGGGATTTCCGGAGTTTCCGTTCGGTCGGATGACCGTAATCTTCTGTTTTTTCATAATGATTGTGTTTTAGTTATTAAATCCGTTTGTAATTCTTTACTATTAATACCAACGTAACATGAAACGACGCGGTTTTAAAAAGGACCCATATTTAACATAAATACCATTTATTTAACATTTTTTAATATGAGATCCGTATTTGTATCGGATCAATCTTATGAAATAAATAGTTGAATAGGATGGTATGGGAGTTTGATAGATCAAGCGAATAAAAAGATTTAGATGAATTCTTATATGAGAAGGAGAGATTCAAAAAAATGTCCATGATAGTACCAAATAATCGACATAATGAACGCTTTGTCGATATTACCGATACTATTCGAGACATTAAGGCTTTAATCGCTAATCTACAGGTTCTTCGTGATTTAAGGTATTTCAGTGTAATCATCTGGACAAGCCACGGACCAATAGGAGGGTCGATTTCGAGCTGAACCCCCAACCGTATTGTCATTTTTTGGTAATCGCAATCTAGGAACTCCTATGATGTAATATGCGAAACTACCGCATTAGAGCTAACTCGAAAAATGTTGGTGTGGACCGACGATTATGGCATTAACCACATATTGCGCAACGACCCCGCCTTTGGGTAACGCGTCATGGTATTACGAAAATGAGAAGGTTCTAAAGGTAGTAAAAGATGCTCTTGGATACGCTGTCGGAAGTTGCCGTCGGCAAGGATTAATTAATATATTTAATAGGCTGGTTAGTGTCCGATTTTATAATGATCTGCAAAACTGAATCTCTCGATTCAATTTTTTAAGATCTTATCGATTTGCCCAAATTAATTGTAATTGATCTAACTATACAGTAAATGGTGTAAACGGCACATAATTATCTAAAAAGAGTACTTGTAAACTTTAACTTGGTTTGTTGACATCCTTTGGTTAATTGGGATGTTCCCCTCAAGACCATGAAAACGAGAAAATTTTGGTCGACCATCCACTTTTTTTTTCTATTGACATGCTTTTTTTTGAAGGCCCAAGAAACGGCTAATGTCGATAGTTTGCTGTACTTATTGAAGAATACTTCCCAAGATTCGGTCAAAACAGATCTGTATGTGGAACTTGGAAAATCTCTGACTTCTATCGATACTACCAAGGCTGAGGACTATTTTAAAAAAGCACAAACACTTGGGAAAAAAATCAACGATGAAAAAAGAGTATGCGTTGCTCGAATTGAACTAGCACACTTCTATCTCTATAATGGCAACATACCCAAATCACTGAATTTACTTGGAAAAGTAGAAAAACAACTTCGTAATTTTCATGATTCTTCTGTTGAAGCCGATTTTTATCAAAACAGGGGAATGGCGTATAACTTCAATGGAGAATATTACTTGGCAGTAGAAGATCAGTTAAAGGCTCTTGCGCTTTACGAACAAGTGGGTGATTCAACTGGATTGGGCCGTGTTTACTTAAACCTTGGAATATCGAATATGGATTTGAATAACAACGATAAGGCGTTGGAATATTATCAAAAGGGATTTAGACTGTACAGAGGTATGGGAGATCAAAAAAGAATGGCTCATGCTTTGGGAAATATAGGACTGATTTATGGGCGAAAAAAAGACTATGAAAAGGCCCTGCAATATCATAACCAAGCCCTCCGAATAAATGAAAAATATGATTTACAATACGATGCTCGGATGGATTTGAACAATATCGGTATTATATATTTTGCAAAAGGCGATTATAAAACGGCATCGGAGTTTCATAAAAAATCAAAGGATATTGCCGAATCGCTGGGTCTGCCACAATATATTCTAAGCTCGGAATTTAATTTAGCACTGATTGATTACAAGCTAAAAAATTACACACAGAGCATAAATGCCCTTAACGGGTTGATCAAAGAAGCAATAAAAAAAAACTTTAAGTCTTATATTAGAGAATCTTATGACCTTTTATCATACGCCTACGAGGAAAACGGCAACTTCGCTAAGGCACTGGATAGTCGAAAAAATTATGAAATATATAAGGATAGCCTAATCAACGAAAACCATCTTAACCAAGTGGCCGAACTTCAGATTAAATATGAAGCCGAAAAAAAAAACCAGCAAATAATAGTATTGAATCAGGAAAAAAATATGCAGCGAAAAGAAGCACAACGTCAAGCTACCCTAAAAAATGCATTTATTATAGGAGTACTATTGATTGCCCTTTTGGCCGGTTTGCTATACTACACGCTTCACCAACGCCTAAAAAGCCAAAAAGTTCTTGCTTCCAAAAACGAGGAGATCAAGGAAGTCAACTTTAAGCGCCAACTCACCGAACTTGAAATGAAGGCCTTGCAGGCACAGATCAACCCACATTTTATTTTTAACTGTATGAATTCCATCAACCAGATGATTTTGGACGGAGACAACAAAAACGCCTCCAAATATCTGACCAAGTTCGGCAAGCTGATCCGGATGGTCTTGGAAAATGCGGAGTCCACCGAGGTTTCCCTAAAAGATGAACTGAGCCTATTGGAGGCTTATATTCAACTTGAATCCCTTCGTTTTAATGGGGAAATACAGCACAACATCGACATCAAGGGCGATATCGATCTGGAAAACACCTACCTGCCCTCCATGGTCTTACAGCCCTTTGTGGAAAATGCCATCTGGCACGGCCTGATGCACAGAAAGGACATCGGGAACGGAAAGATTACCATTTCCATAGAACAGCAAGGTGACCAATTGGTGTGCGAGATCGAGGACAATGGCGTGGGCCGCCAAAAAGCTTTCGAGCTACAGCAAAGATCGGTATATAAGAGCAAGTCCCTAGGACTGAAAATTACAGAGGAACGGCTGAGGCTGCTCAGTAAGGAACTACAAAGAAAACTAATCCATATTACCGACCTGACAAACCAGGCGGGGGAGGCTTTGGGGACTCGCGTGACCGTCAATATTCCTATTTCCTGATTAGGTTTAAGCGAAAGTCAAATTATAGGTTATGCATTACGAGTTACGAAAAATTCAAGCTACGAAGTATGGGGTACGAAGTGAAAATGAAAAATTGAAAATTATGAATTTACTAAATCCCTAAACTTAAAATGATAAAGACACTGATCATCGACGACGAGCATTACGGCCGGCAATCGCTACAGCAGGCACTTAAACAGTATTGCCCGGAAGTTGAGATCCTGCAGATCTGCGAAAGTCCCGAAGCGGGAATAAAAGCTATTGCGGAACTCAAACCGGATCTTGTCTTTTTGGACGTCCAGATGCCCAATATGTCCGGTTTTGATGTGCTGCAAAAATTGTCCCCCATCGAATTTGAGGTCATCTTCGTTACATCCTACGACCAATATGCCATCAAGGCCATCAAGTTTAGCGCCATCGACTACCTACTCAAACCCTTGGACGTGGACGACCTGATCCACGCCGTAAAAAGAACAAAGGAAAATTTACAAAAAAACGGAAAGCGACAACGCTATCAGTCCGTACTGCACAATATAAACTACACTTCCGGCAAGATCGAAAAACTGGCCGTCCCCACTTTGGACGGCATCGACTTTTTCAGGACCAACGATATCATCTACTGCGAGGCCGACGGCAGCTATACCACGCTCTATCTTTCCGGCCATCAAAAACAGGTCATCTCCAAAAACCTTAAGGATTTTGAAAACCTGTTGACCGGTTCCGGATTTTGTCGGGTACACAACTCCCACCTTATCAACATGGGGCACATCCAAAAATACTTCAAAGGCGATGGTGGCTACGTCATCATGACTGATGACCATCATGTGGACATTTCCCGAAGAAGGAAGGATGCTTTCTTGGGGATGTTGAATAGGGTTTAGGCCATACTCCTATAGTATCCCCCAATATAAAATGAATATTCCCAATATCCATCCCTGTAAAATTTTGGACTTTAGAGGGTAGGACTTTGCTTTCCACTTATCCTCCTATTCCCGCCATCTACAAACCCGACCAGTCCATCTATCGATCTTGAATAGAGGTTTCGAAGGGCGAGTAGTAGTTTTATACTATTGATTCCCCCCTAAAAATTTTCTCCTTCCCCCTTTTTTAAATTTTAATGATACCGGCTTGCACCGCAATACAAAAGGCGCATGGCCGACTTCCCCAAATCCGTATTAAATAATCTTAAAAATAATAAAAAGATGAAAACACAAGTAAAAAGTAGCGACACCAAGAAAGAGCAAAGAAACTCGACGCCCGGCAAACACCGTTTCGCCATACAGGTCGATGGGGACAACAGGGAATATTACGTCCACATTCACCAAACCTATGAAGGCAGTTCGAGGTTTCCGGTAGTGCTGATGCTCCACGGAAGCGGGGGCAACGGCGAAAAGTTCTATAAAATCTCCGGTTGGGTACAACAGGGCGAGGATGCGAACATCATTACGGTATTCCCGTCCGCATGGAAATACGATTGCGTCGAAGATGATGGCATGCAAAAGCACAACGCCGAAAAATGGACGGGGTACGACCTCGAACTCTGCGATAACGTAATTCGCAGGGACGATGTAAAGTTCCTTGGAAAAGTGATCGAGGCCGTGGCGTCAAGATACAACACGGAAACCGAACGGGTGTATATGGTCGGCTTTTCCAACGGGGGCGAAATGGCGGCACGTTGCGCCATTGAACTTTCGGATAAATTGTCGGCGGTGGTGGCGTGTGCGGGTTCCATACCGCCCGATACGACGTTCACGCCCTTACGAAGACTACCCGTTCTGTTACAAATCGGGGCGGCCGATGCCAAATTGATGGCCAAGCTCGGCGCCACATCGCCATTGTCCTTGAATTTCCCGAAAGTATTGGCAACCTATCCCCAAGTGCAGTCCATATTGAATTCATATATCGACAGTTTTGGGCTTAACCCAAATTATACCGCTACTGGGGATCCCGGCAAATATATAGTCGCAAAATATTCGAACAATTCGGGACCCCGAAACGATTTCGGTTTTGCGATAGTCAAAGATCTGGAACACGAATATCCCAATGGAAGAAACCATCCGATGCACGGGGCAAAGGTACATTGGGAGTGGATGAAGGATTTTGATTTGTAATAGGCAGGCTATGCGCCATATACGGTACGGCATGCGCAAAAAACTGCGTACGGCGTATGGCGCAAAGCGTTGTTTGATAAAACGTGAAATATCATGAAAAAGGTAACATTAAATATAGCATTACTATGGGGATTCTTCGCGGCTTCCTTTGGCCAGTCCATCGGCGGTACCAGGGACAATGGTCTCTCGAACGATATACAGCACATCGGAATCTTTAACGATTCCCTGAAACTCTCTAAAGGCGGAGGTGGAATTCCTTTGTCCTACTTAAGGTTTTCACTTCCTGTTATGGAAGAAATCGATTTTCCCGATAACATGGCTTTCGGCATCGCCAATACCACCACGGCAAACGGGTTGGCCATTGCCGGGCGGCAGGGTGCAGGATCATCCCTCGTGGCCGTGCGCTCAGCCGCTATTTTCGGTACCTCCGAACAGGGTTCCGGGGTCGTGGGCTTTTCAAGCGGCAGCGGTAATGTGGCCGGGGTATTGGGTAGTACCGATAATCCGTCCGGCGCCGGAATTATAGGAAGGGCCGAAGGTACGGGTTTCAGGGGTTTCTTTGAATCGTCGGGAAGAGCTGCACTGGTAACCGGCCATGGCAATGTAGGTATCGGAATTGAAATTCCCGAAGCAAAACTTGAAGTGAACGGCGATATGCGGGTAAATACCGATGTGGGCAAATTAATGCTGGGCTATCCGCAAAACGGAGACCAATGGGCCATGACCACCACTGGCAAAGGTGCCAATCTGTTGTTCGGGGCCAAGGTCGATGGTGCTTCCGAATTTGAAGGACGAATGATTTTAGTGCAGAATGGCCAGGTCGGTATCGGCACAAACCGGCCCGCTGCCCAATTGGAAATTACCAACAATTCGACAAACGTACTGCCCCAATTGCTGCTTACCGAAAATGAAAGGGACTATGCCCGAATTTCCTTTGGAAACAACGATGTAAAGAACGTGCATTGGAACATCAACGGACTTGCCGCCAACAACCAAAAAAATTCCAAACTGAATTTCCGGTTTAAGAACAGCAATGTCGAGGCCGACCATGTCACCCTTCTTGGTAATGGAAAAGTAGGCATCGGGAATACCGATCCCGATAAAGAGCTGGTGGTGGGTAACAATATCGGGTCAAGTTGGAAGCTGCCGGCAATAACCGTGGGCAACGAGAACGGCGGGGCAGTTGAGGCCGGAAACGCCGCACACTCCATTCGATTGGAAGCGGAGAATACACTGGGCCGGGCACGTATCGTTTCCCATGCCCAATATATGCCCGACGGACTAAGCGAGCTCGCCATTCAGACCAAGGGGTTTATCGTGGGCCAATCTCCCGGCGAAGCCGAACGATATATGATGAAAATTGTCCATGGAAGTTTTGGTCTGGATATTCAAAACGCCAGTAGTGACGAGGATTGGGAGTTATATGTAAATACGGGAAATGGTTTATATCTCTTTTTCAATGGCAGTGTCAGGGGCGAGTTTAATGCCGTGGATGGAAACTACTATGCGTTGTCCGATCGCCGGTTCAAATCCGACATCAATCCTATAAAGGGAATTTTGGGCAATATGATGCAATTGGTGCCGTCTTCCTACAAAGTCAAGGAGGGCAATCCCGATCAAAAGACCTCCCTCGGCTTTATCGCCCAGGATATGGAAAAACTGTTTCCCGAACTGGTCTCCGTTTCCACGGACGAGCGGTCACCGGGCATTTATTCCCTCAACTATGCCGGTTTCGAGGTATTGGCGATCAAGGCAGTCCAGGAACAGCAAGTGCTGATCGAAGCCCAAAAGGCCAGATTGAATCGGCAAATTATTGAAATCGAAGATATTGGAACAAGGCTAGAACGGTTGGAAGCCTTGGTAAAGAACTAAAAGATCAGACCAATTAATTAACTGATAATCAACAAGTATAAACCTTAAATACTAAAAATCATGATTACCAATCGACAATTGTTCCTGTCCCATTTGGCGCAGACCACTAGCTTTCCGTTGCTATTGGAAATAGAACGCGCGGAGGGCATGTACCTATACGGCGAAAACGGCGAAAAAGTTATGGATCTTATTTCCGGTATCGGGGTCAGCAACATTGGGCATCGGCATCCGAAGGTAATCCAGGCCATAAAGAAGCAGGCGGATAAATACCTGCACGTCATGGTCTATGGCGAAATGGTACAGAGTCCTCAGGTAAAACTGGTGGAAAACCTGTTGCGGACCTTGCCCAAAAAGCTGGACAACTGCTATCTTGTAAATTCGGGAAGCGAGGCCGTGGAAGGTGCCTTAAAATTGGCCAAACGCTTTACGGGGCGGGCGGGACTGATTTCTTGCCACAACAGCTACCACGGCTCTACCCATGGCGCCCTCTCCGTCTGCGGCAATGAGGAATTAAAAAAAGGGTATCGCCCCTTGCTTACCGATGTCAAGCATATCACTTTTGGAAATGGTAGAGATCTATCGGAAATATCCACAAATACCGCCGCCATCATTTTGGAGACCGTACAAGGGGAAGCTGGCGTTATGGCGGCGAGCCGGTACTATTTTAAACAATTGCGACAGCGCTGTGATGCCACCGGAACCTTATTGATATTGGACGAAGTACAGACCGGTTTCGGGCGTACCGGAAAGTTCTGGGGCTTTGAACATTATGATATCGTTCCGGATATTGTAGTATGTGCGAAAGCCATGGGCGGGGGCATGCCCATCGGAGCCTTTATCGCCCCCCAACATATCATGGACGTTTTAAAGAGAAAACCGATCTTGGGGCATATCTCCACCTTTGGTGGGCATCCGGTAAGTGCGGCGGCGGCACTGGCAAACTTGAATGTATTGACCGAAAGTAGGCTTATCGAAGAAGTCGAAACCAAGGCCGAGCTGTTTAAAAAATACCTTCGACATCCGGCCATACTGGAAATACGGAACATGGGATTGCTCATGGCCGTGGAATTCAAGTCGTTCGAAATCGTAAAGGCGGTCATCGACCGGGCCATGGAAATGGGTCTACTGACAGATTGGTTCCTTTTCCGTAACAACGCCCTACGCCTGGCCCCGCCATTGATCATTTCGGAAGCGGAAATCAAGTCGGCTTGTGGTAGGTTGCTGGCCGCTGTTGATGATGTGCTAGCTAGTGGCCAAAGAAAAGGGAGGTGGTAGCTGAAAAAGTAGATGACCAATCCCCGGACCCGACCACCTATTGACCCGTTCCTACCACCTACAAACCCAAGTCCTCCATCCATAGATCCCGTCTCGCAAATACCTTCTGTTGTATATAGCTTTATGGTAATGAACCCAAGCCGGGTTCCATATCTCCCCCAGACCTTTTATCAAATGTTCAATCCGCCCGTTCTTACCGATAGCAATCGGAAGACAGGCCCAATAATGAAAAGCCATGTTTACAACAGGAAAAAAATCAAAAATCGTAAGTGTATTCGGGAGATGTCTTCGCATGCTCCTAATTCTTGGAACCATCGTTATCTGCATCGAGGCTTGCAGTAAGGACGAGGAGGAAATCAAAAAGGAGTCGCCGCCCATTGCTAAGCCCCCCGGGGAAGGCAATCAGGGCGGCGGGCAGGATACGATCGTCGCCCCTGCCGACTCCCTGGAAGCCGATGTAATCGCGCAGTACCTAAAGCTGGTAAACGCCACCAAGATTCCCGGCCAGCCGCCATCGGGAGGCGATGGCGCTATCTGGAACAACGTAAAGGATAGCATTTATTTGATGCGCGGTCTTCCCGTAGGCGACAGGGTACGTTTTCTGCACGATCCCGCGATAAACGTAACCGGCTTTTATGTGTACGTGCCCGGGGCCTCCTACTATTACGATGTACCAATTGTTCCGGAAGAAAGTACGGATTCGACCGATGTGGTCAACATTGATGCGGAATTTCCCGTGGCCGATTTTAAGGACTACCCCATCTCTTTTCCGTTACAGCTTATGCCCTATGTAGATGGCATCCCTTTTAGTACATTTATCGAACCGGTCGAGATAGACGATCCCAATGATCCCGATGAGGCCGATGTCTGCAATAGTATTCTTAGAGAAGCGCAAAATTTTACATCACATGAAAAAATTTGGCAATGGGAATTTACCATTCATTTGTACAACGATGAGATCCTACAGGTAAAGGCGCCCGGTCGCAAGGTCGCCCTCAATAAAAATTTGGGGGGTTGCTGTAATAATCTAACAGGACAAAGTGTATTGGCGGGTAGTGGCGGTGGAGGTTGCAAAAAGAATAACCCTGCACCCAATCTAACCTGGGTAGAGTTTAACCCGCATGACGGCCGGACCGATCTAAGAGAAAATCTGTTCATATATGATAACGGAAGATTTCAGACTGCTGGCAAGTTAGATGAAGCCGCCATCATACCGAGTACCCGCAATTTTTGCGATTCGACCGTAACTCTGGCCTATAACATATTTGATTTCCACCATAATGGCAATCATGATTTTACGCCTGGTACGAACACAATGAACCTAACGTTTGACCCTTATCAAGGGTCGGGCCCTGTAAGCTTTCTTAACCAGAATACCTATGAGTTGCAATATACATGCCACCAGCTGATCTTGACCCGCAAAGATGGTGAAGGCGGTGAATGGGGTTTTGTTTATAAAAAATACGTAGATGATAAGTCAAATTTTGAGCTTGAATGGTACGACAACCGCGATAATCCTTACATTGTTACTCATTAATCCTTTCCTTATTAAATAAGCAATTGTTTGCCAGTCCATTTTTGTCGGAGAACAGGGTTCTTTTGAGCGACGATAGGCGAGGGTGAAAAGGGCGAAAAGTGCAACAGAGCCCATAGTTGCAACAGAGCCCATAGTATTGAATTTTAAAAAATCACTAAAAAATATATCCATGAAAACACGTAAAAACATAAATTACATCACAATGGCCCTTGTGCTGGCAATGGGCCTTCTCGGAAGCCTGAACCAAAGCTGTCAAGGAGCCTGTGTAGAAGAATGGAAGGAATGCCGCAACAATTGCCCTACCGAAGAAGAGGGCGAAGAGGCCGCAGACGCATGCTTTAAGCGCTGCCCCCCAAATGACTTTACATGCCAGGTCGAATGCCAACGTAAAACACGGGAAGCCTGTGTAGGCCAATGTGGCGATGCCTTGGGGCGATGTTTGGACAGAGGGCAGTAGTCAGCAGTAGCTTCTTAAAACCAAAATCCCTGGGGTTCTGTTAATCTGGAGCGATCCACAATTTTAGAAATCCGCCGTTGAACTTGAACTTGGTTACCGAGAGCGGCCATAGCACATTTTTTAACGCAACAGTGCAAATTTTCAATTAACAATGGAATAGTGCTAAACAGCATGTTCCGTAAGATTGCAGAGATATCGGGATTGTTAAATCATGAAAACTAAATCCGAAACCAGGATTTTGTTTAAAAAGTCAACGGCGGCCCTACCACGCTCATTTCATTATCCTCGAAAATTCTGGCCATTTCTTCTTTCGTGGGCTCATAGTCTAGTGCCGCAACGGTTACAAAAAAGTTTTCCATTTTACCTGCGGGCTGAAATGTAACCGTCATTTTACCCCTTTCGGAGACCTGCGTCCATGCATGTGGAACTTTTCGAGGTAAAAAAATACTGTCGCCATCCGATAAATGGAATTCGTCATCTCCCACCTTAAAGAAATATTTTCCTTCTATAACATAAAAAACCTCATTTTGGAAATGATGGACATGTAGCGGAGTGCCCTTTCCCTGTGATATCGAAGTTTGCTCAAAAATGGCCATCCCCCCATCGGTATCGTCCCCGGAAATTTTTAGGTCCAAAATGTTCGCGTTTACCCCTTTCAATTTAATATGGCCATGTAGCCTCCCTTCACCTGCCGGTATTTTAAATCCATTATCGGGGCCGGTAAATGTTCTTTTATTTTCCGAAAAGAGAAAGGCAGGGGCTGAACCGGCCGCTATCGCTAAAGCAATAAATTTGTTTCTTTTCATATTATTCTAAGTTTAATTTAATTGAGGCCACCGTTGCCCGCCGTTCTGTAAACTTTCATGTATTTTTATCTTTTAACCGATTTCCTGCATTAGCGATTTTACCCTGTGCTTTTAATGGGAGGTTGCCGTGTCTTTATTTGATTGTATATGTATCGCTGCTTCTAACGCTGGTGCTTCCCTTATCAATGCATCTATCACCACTTTGGCCTCCTCTGCGGGCAGGTACGCATTAGCCATTTTTGAAAGGTTGATTGCTTCCCTCGCTTTTTGATAGTCATTTACTCTTGCCCAGGCCGGTAAGTCATTTAAGATAGTTGAGTCAAACTCCAACGGGTCTCCAATCGTTACCTTTCGCCTAGGCTTTGTTTTGCCTAAATCTTTAAACATTCTTGTAGCCGATTTAATACATGCTGCTTTTTGATTTGCATATTCGGGATCTATGGTTATTTCTTCCCCTACAAAGCCAATAGTGACCGATGGGTTAGCTATTACATTTATTTTCACATTCCCCGTAATGGAAGCATCTGTTACCTTACAATTCACCGAAATATCAAAGTTTACGTTGGTACCAATTGTTCTTAAGGTAAGTTCGTTGTTCAGCAGTTTACATTGAATGGCTACGTTCATTTGGCTGAACCATGACTTTCGGCCCACATAAGTTCCGCCTAAAACGTTTAAGTTTAATACACCATCACCCATTACTGCTATATTATCCACAAACCATGCAAACTGGGGCTGGCGGTAACGTTCGGTCTCTAAGCTCAATCTTACCAATTCATCCCGTTTCGCAAGAGTGAATTTATAATCCTTATCGACAAAACAACATTCCGGCAGCAGTTCACAAAGACGGCTCTCTGCCGGTTCAGGCCTAAACGTGCCATGTTCTAAAGCGCGGTGTTCCAACTTAATGGTGCCGAGTATCCTTGCCCGGTAGTCTCGGTCTATAGGAATGACCGTTGCCCCATACTGGTTAGACCAGTAAGATGAAACATGCACGCCGTTTACCCACGCCGTTTGCCTTACGTTACCTGAAAACGCTGCATCGCCTATTTCACCTTTTCCCGGATCGTTATTAGCATACCATCCATCAATTTCAGGATCAGACAACATTTCTACCAGCTCATGGCTGAAAGTGCGCATGGCATCTTCAGGGTCTTCACCCGTTTCGGCCCCAAATGAGCGGACCCATGCAACCCAATACCAGTCTTTATCCCATGGAAACGTATAATTGTAATCTTTGGTATGGCTTCCGTTTGCCCCAATACTTTGCGTAAAGCCTTTTGCCATGAAAACCATAAAGGCTATTTTCTCATCATCCGGATCGGGAAACACATCATCGTCTAGCAGGTCATCTATCAAGTCGGGTACCGATTGTACATCATCATTTGAATTGAAAGCAGCCAGGGGCCCAGGCTCGGTTACAATTTTTGCACCCCTCCAGTACGGCTTATCAATTCCATATTGCTTCAGTTCGGAAAAGTAGTCACTTGCCAGTAATGCCTGTGTGCGATTTATGAGCAAATTACGCCTGTCCGCACCTTCTGAGGTATTCCACCAATCGCCCCAGAACAATAATTCCAAAGGCATTCCACTGCCCACAGGTCCCCCGTGAGGTGAAACTGAAAATCCTGGCAATGCCGAGTCAGCAAATACGATAACAGGCACATTTGGATGTGACCAGGGACTTTGAAAACTTTTTTCACTTAAAAGGTAAGTTATGAGAGAGAGGTCGTTATTTACGTTGACAATTGTACGGGAAAGTGGCATAATGCAGCTTTTAGATTAATGGTTATATTCGTAGATTACAATTAATTTCATATTTTTCGAGTGCTCGCATAGTTGATTTTCATTGCTCGGATCATTTGTTTGTGAATTATATGAACATTAGGGCACATTCAATGCAAAAGAGAAGTGGGACTATTTGATCATCCCACCGTTTGATGTCGATATCCGACCCATCGGAAGCCGTACTTTCATGGGAACCGGCATCATTAGGGTCCGATGCACCCTGGCAGCCTCTTCGATAAGACATCTCTCCAAAGGACTGCTGGGGTTTGCTCACGGTATATCTACCCGTTTTGTATAAATATTCATTTGAGGTACAAGACAGTTTAGCGAGCCCCATACCTTAAGCTGTGAGCTGCTAAAAACGGGCAACGGCTTCCCATCGGATGAAATTAGGTTCGATGCAACCGTTATCCTTCCCGTTACCGCGAATAAATATTTTCGGCCCCGCTCGACCACAAAAGGTGCCGAAAGCTCCGGTCCATCCAGCGATTTTTCAATTTGCTGCAATTCCGGGCCAAAAGATTGGTCACGCCGTCCCGATGTAGCTACATCGAAATGCTTTACGCCGATGAGATCAAATTCCTGGGGCCCTGGTATCTTTTGCCAGCAGGCAAGCAACAGTTCCGCATAAATATGTACGCCCCCCGCCGATAGTGCCGGGAAATACTCAAGGGCCGTACGGAATTCCGCCTTAAAATGCACTGACGGTTGAAAGTCGACCACGCCCAAAGTCATCGAAGGTTCATAAAATACCCCGATGGCAGCGGTAGACGATTGGGTATCTGTCGGTCCCTCATTGTGAAGTTGGCCGAATACGAATAGATTGCCGGTTTCAACAGATGCCGTGTTGGGTCCGTCGTTGGGTGATTTCCAGGCAAGGGCGTATCTATGATTATCCGGCGGGGAGCTTATCCAGTAATCATGGCCATTTGCCGCTGTAGGGATAAACAGATATTCGGGCCACCTGAATTTCGCAGGGTTAAAAGTGTCGGAGAACCGGCGCTTAAATAAACTTTCCAAGCCTGCCTGCCTGTGTAGGTTTATCGTTTCGTATAATTGACCGAACTTTCCGTTTTGATCTAAAACGCGATCAATATTCGTTGCCGTAATAGCCAGGTCCTTATCATATGTAAGTCGAAGCTCGAGTGATGTCATTGCCTCGGTATCTACGCCTTGTTCAGTAGTTTTAATTTCCATGGCCCCATTTTTTAGGATTAAAATTTACATTTTTTATTGACGGTCTGTAAGTCGGATAGCTACAAGGACACCAGTCTGTATTTAGGTCCACCAAAATTAGAGGCTGCCCCCACAACTGGATAGTAAAAACACGACAATTTAAAGACTATGTAGCGACACGGCTTGTATAGGTTTCCTGGGCTATCGGGGTATGTTTTAGAAAGCTGGATGGCGCATTTCCGGAAAACCTTTTAAAGTCCTTTATAAGGTGCATCTGGTCAAAATAACCACCTTCATGGGCAATGGAGGTCCAATCTTTTTGGGGATGGCTTAGCTTAAGATTTAAGGCATTGTTGAACCGCACTACGGAACAAAACTGTTTGGGCGACAAACCTACCTGTTCCAAAAAATAACGTTCCAGATTCCTACTGCACATATTGGCGGTGTAAGCCAGTTGTGCAACATTGAACATTCCCGGATTTTTTGTAATCAGGTTGGAAAGGAACGTCAAGCTAACGTCATGGCCGGATTTCCGACTTTTTAATATCGCCAAAAGGTAGGTGTTCGCCAAGATTCCCATGGTCACAAGACTTTTTGCCTCGCAAAGCCGTTCAAAAAGGTATCTGGCCTCTGAATCGAAAATGTCGTCCGCATTAATAATTTGGTTGGTAATTTTTGAAGAAGGAATACCGAATATCTTATTAAAGCCGGTCGGTCTGAAATATATCTCAAAAAAAGAGTAATCTCCGTTAAAGGTCATTTCACCATTATAGTGGCTCCCCAATCCCGAAACACCCGCGTATGATCCAGTTTGTAAGATTTGTCCAGTATGTGGGTCCAACAAATGAACAGGCCAGGCATTAAAGAAAAAAACCAGTGATACTTCATGCGCCGCATGCCATGGTTTTTTCATGTCCAAGCCCTTTGTATCAAACTGCCTATAGGTGTAGCACCGTACAAAAGGGGACAATTCAGGCGAGGGTGCGATTTCTGATGCTATTATCATTTCAAATCTTTTAAAATCTATTTAGGATTTTGAAAAACCTTCTATCAATCGGGTAGAATTTTTTTGATAATAGGCTTTCCATTTAGGATAAGCCGGTATTATCGAATGTTGCAAGAAAGATTTGCAATGGCGGACGAAGGGAAGAACCTACGTAGGGAATGGCTAAAAAGCTGGCGTTCGCATCCAGACTTTTTTACACTTAGTTATTGGAATGTTGGTTGGAAATATTCAGATTAAAGATAGTACTTTTCCGATCAGCTTATAAGGAAATTGTATGAATGGTAGGGTTTTGTGCACAATCAGGATGGGCCTCGGTGCGGTTAGAAAATGCGGTTCGTTTTAGTGCCATAAGTGATTTAAAAGCCCTTTTTGAAATCATTACCAGCCTTTTGCGGAAGTAGGAAAAGCTCTTGTCACGATTCTACCCAAATTTATAATGAATAATTCAAATTAGAGTACCATCTTTCCATCACTAACTGTACGCACCGAAATGGGCCTGTTACTTACCAGTTCCGGCAATACCAAAATAGGCACCTCGCTGTTGAACGTTACTTTTTTAACCACATTTTCCTGGATGATTTTTTGCAGAAAATTGTACCTATGGTTGACCAATGAGATCATATCGCCATCCATCCTCTTGACATATTCGTTGATGGCCTCCGTTTCCGAAGTTTCTACCTTGATCTTTTGAAAGGAATGTTCCAATCCGTTAAAGATATCGGTCAAATAGTCCTTGTTGAGTTTCTGAAACTCGTCCAAATGACTATCGTTCATTATCTGTACTATTTTTAGTTTGCAACGCAGTGATTTCGTCAGTAATACCAAGACGTCGAGTTCGTTTCTTTGAAATGCCCTTTCAAAGTTGGTGGAAAATACGATTTGGGCCGGTTTTTTTGCGGTAAAAGTGTTTGGGACCACAATTATCGGCACATTTTTAATGCTATTGATCGCCCTTACCGTATCAGTACCCAAGAAGGTTTCCCTGGCACCCCTTGGTCCTTTTGTAGGTAGCAGAATGAGATCGATGGCGTTCTTGTCCACCACATCCTTTATGGCATTGGCGAACGGCAATGGTTTGGCAATGGTAGTGAAGGAATGCTTGGGATTTTTGTAATCACTTTTTACCTCTTTTAGGAACTTTCCAAGCGCATGCGTGGCTTGTTCCTCCCAAAAGTTCAACCCATCGCCTTCGTATGCATTGTCCGCTGGCTTTTTGTGGATATTGAGCAAAAGAAAAACGGTCGGGATTCGTTCAAAAAGCAAGGTTCCGTAGTTGAGTGCATTCCGGGCGTTTGCAGAAAAATCCGTAACAAGCAGAACACATTTCATAAGTATTTCCAAAGAATTAATACGTGCTGCAAATATATTCCAAGGAACTGAATTAACGGATTCTAAACTGAGATTTTATGGCCTATTTCAAGTTAAGATGCACCGAGAAATAAATATGGCCGTCTCAACTAATTTTAATGTCTTTTTAATAGTATCGAGCTAGACTTGAAATGACATATTATTTTATGGTGTTTAGTTGGTGATATGAAAAATAGGAAACAATTAAAATCACTAAAAACAGAAATGGGAAAAAGGACTGGAAATCCATTCCGTCTACGGCAAAATGGCTGATTCCCGCAAATATAAAGTCAAAGGCAAACCCTGCATAAGCCCACTCTTTAATTCGTTTTGGCACTTGCGGAATGATTAATGTTAAAGCGCCCAAAACTTTAAAAACAACCAACGCATTACCAAAATATTCAGGATAGCCCAAGTGTCTTATCCCTTCTTTCGCAAGTTCGGTCTGTGAAGTAAATGCGGGGATAAGTCCTTCCATTATAAAGATTATAATGGCAGTTGTCCAAAAGATGATTTTGTTCGTTTTTGTGGATGCCATAATCTCTGGATTGGGATTGTTTATCAAAGTTAATCCAATCTTGCCTATTCAAGCGGGGTAAATTTGACAATATGGAGGGGCGATTACGACATTTGTTTTCACTGTGGATTTTTTTCGGTTTATGATTAACTTTGGAAGGTTACCAATATGTATAAAATCGTTTAAACTCGCCACGTCATGCTAACGGAAATCAACCCTAAGCTGCCCATGCGCAACAAGGCGCTTACCAAAGACTACTATTTTAGCCAATTGGAATTTGAAGAATTCGGAACTGCCGATTTCGAGGGCTACCTAATGGTTCAAAAAGACGGCATCCAAATCCACTTTTTTGAATTTGCGGCACTGGATCCTGAGCAAAATTACGGACAGGTCTATGTTCGGACCGACAACATAGAAGAACCATATCAATGGATATTGGATAAAAAAATAGCCATCCATCCGAACGGGTCTCTGCAGGTCAAACCTTGGGGGCAAAAGGAATTTTCATTGCTGAATCTCGACCATAACTTGTTGACTTTCGGGCAGGATGTACCTTGAACAAACTACCGGATGCATGCCTTCGGGAAGTTGAACACTGATAAATTGAAAGGCAGGTAGCTAGGGTCGAACAATTAGGTTTATATACTGTTACCGTAGTAATCTGTTTAGTCACGCTTGTGTGGAAGTGATCCACCATACATTTCCAACTGGATCTTGAACGCCACAGGTTCGGCCATAGTCTTGATCATTAAGTTCCATGATGGTCGTTGCCTCGGCATCGATTGCTTTTTTATAGGATGCATCCGCATTTTCCACGTATACAAAAAGATTGGCCGGTTGTGCCTTCCATTCTTCCGTGGCCTCGCAAAACATGATGGTACTCCCGTTGATCTGTATTTCGGAGTGCATGATGGTCTTGCCGTCCTCCCTAAATTTGAGATAGGTCTGCTCGGCATCGAATACCCTTTCGGTAAAATCGAAAAACTTTTTCGCCCCGTTTAGCATTAGGTAGGGCATAATGGCTTGGTGTCCTTTTGGAATTTTCATGATATTAGATTTTATGGATTGTTCCGTCCTCCTACTTTTTTATAGGGAATATCGTTTTAAGTTGCCCATCCCTTAACCAAATACTTAGCCACGTGAGCATCTCAAAAAGTACCGGAAAAAGCAAATAGAAATGAGAATCATGATGGATGATATGGGTAGCTACCGCCCCGCCCAGCCATGCCGTAAGCAAGATGGTCCCAAGGATAGATGTCTTAGGGATGGCGTATAGAAGCGTACTCACTAATTCTACATGATTCAGTCTATCGACGAATTAAAATTATACAATTTTAACGGATCCGCTGCGCTTAAAGCTGAAATCATGGCAACCTATGTTAAATACATCCTTTAACATCTCGCCAACCGAAATATAGCTACCTCAATAGGGCAATCATATTCCGTGAAATGTATTTCATTTACCTTGAATAGTTGAAATTTAGATTGTTCTCAACAAAGTCGTAAAAATTTAAAATTTTTTTGCCCATCTCGATAGTCTAGTGCCCGCTCAGAGCACAAAAAAAACCTTAAGTAATTTAGGGCTTTTTATTATAATATCCGATTTCTACAAGGGCAAAAAGGGACGTATCACACTGGTACTTCCTTTTTTTTGGAAATCATCCAAGGAAGCTGCTCTTGCAAGGTAAATTCAATACCCACTTTTCAAAAATTCTATCTTCCTCACGACTCTAAGGAAAAAGAATCACTATGTTGAACCAATATTATTATTGGCCAAGTCTATTGAGGATTAGGCAAGCACATAAGCCAGGTTGATCCAACCAAGGACTATGTCCCGCATTTTGAATCGTATCAAAAGTACTTCCGGAAATTTGGGATGCTTTTTGTTTGCCGGTTTCCGGGGATTCAAAGGCATCTTGATCGCCCCATATAAAATGTACGGGCATTTTGACATATTTCAATTCATTTATAAGACACAATTTCTTCCGCCATCCCCTATACGTCAAAACACTTTGCAACATATCGGTCATGGAATCAAGAGCGCCTGGTAGCTGATGATTTTCGCAGCTATGCTCCAGATAGTTTTTTGAAATTTTTGATATATCGGCGACCAGTAGTTTTTTATGAATTTTTTTATGACCTGCAATGCTGGGCCGTGTCAGGGTCTTGATGAGTATTTTATTTAGCCCTTTAGTACCTAATGCCCGCAACAGGGCGGGAATCCAACGTTTCAACCCCCGCCGGTGCTCCTATCAAGAGCAGTTTTTCAACTTTCCAAGGATATTCCAGCGCAAAACAAATGCTAAAATATCCGCCCATCGAGCTACCGAGGAGGATAGCTTTTGGTACCCCGATTCCTTTCATAAACGTGTGGATGAATGCCGTTGAGTTTTGCCGAAAACCGATTCCTTGATTTTCCATTGGGCTCGTGAGGCCAAGGCCGGGCCGGTCAACAATAAATAGGCGATACCGTTCCGACAAAGGCTTAAGAATGGGTATCCACTCGCTAGAATGGCCAAGCCCTCCATGAACCAAGACTAAAGGGGTTCCTTGGCCTGATTCCAAATAGTGGATTTGACCGAACGGACCTATCGTTTCAAGATATTTGGATTGGGCCGTAGTATGAAATTCCTCAAAGAGTTTGGCCCTTGTGTTTTGGTACTTTGTTATGGCATTCATAAGTTTCCAATACTATGTTATACATCGACTTGTATTTCAACGAATGACTCATTCAAAGTAGACAATTCGAAATCTAAATTCTTTTCAGAATGGGATTCTCAACCTTTAATAAGCAAATGGGGAATACTACCATGATATCAAAGGTACAATGAGTATAATTTTAGGATTCCCTTATGTTCATTGAGCCTATTAAATCAGAAGGAACCCAAGACCGTTAGGTTTATCTGGCCAAAGTTATTCCAATAGTCATACGAAAGTATTATTGTTTTCCTAATAAGATTAGTTGGGTACTATGTTGCCGTCTTCATTGTTGACGAAGGTATTGTTCGTATCCGTCAAGCTATTTCCGCCCTGTACAAAATCAATGCCCCAGGAGCCACTGTCTTTAATGGTACTGTTTTCGAGTATAGACCCTTGGCCGTGTAGAACGATATCGATACGGGCTATCGAAGCGGCCAATTTGTTATGGGTTACCCGCCTTCCACTTTGGAATTGTACATAATATTATGGGCGGAATATCCAATTGTTGCATCGCATCCCGAGGGCTTATCCATTCTTGTTACCGAGGTGGCCATCATCGATTTTGGCGGAGAACTATCCCATTAGTTCAATTTCATCAGAAAATAAGAAAATAGCATGGCATCTTCCGTCGCCCTTTGTTCGTTGGTCGAAGATCCAGCATGCCCACCTTCTGTATTTTCGTAAAAGTAGACTTTATGTCCCAAATCAATCATTTTGGCCGCCATCTTGCGCGCATGGCCCGGATGAACACGATCGTCGGTTGTGGCGGTAAAGAAGTAAACATCTGGATATTGTACTTCTTTCTTTAGATTCTGGTACGGGGAGTATTTTTGAAGGTATGCCCATTCTTCAGGTTTATCGGGATCTCCGTATTCCCCTATCCAGCTTGCTCCTGCCAGCAATTTTGAATAACGCTGCATATCTAGCAGAGGATTTAGGCAAGCCACTGCGTTGAACAATTCCGGTCTTTGCGTAAAGGCGGTCCCGACGAGCAAACCGCCGTTACTTCCGCCCATTATGCCTAAATGTCGGGGAGACGTAATTTTTTTCGAAATCAAATTTTCGGCCACGGAATAGAAGTCATCAAAGACGTTCTGTCTTTTCTCCTTTATTCCTGCCTGATGCCACATAGGGCCATACTCGCCCCCGCCGCGAATATTTGCGAGAACAAAGACCCCTCCACTATCCAACCATGAAGTGCCAAAAGTTCCGGCATAAAATGGGGCCACCGGAATCTCAAATCCACCGTAGCCATAAAGTAGGGTCGGATTATTCCCATCATTTTTTATGTTCTTGGCGGAGACTACAAAATAGGGCACCAAAGTCCCATCCTTTGAAGTTGACTTGAATTGCCTTACCTCATACTTGCTTCCGTCAAAATATGTGGGAAGAGATGTATAGGGTTTCAATGAATTTTCGGTTGCATCCGCTACATATAAGGTGGATGGATGCAAGAAATTCTCGTACTGACAAAAATAAATGTCAGAAGATGCATCGGATTCAATGATATAAATAGTCCCAAAATCCATAGTTGGAACTTTTTTTTGTTCCCATTTATCCTTATCGAAAGAATAGATATGCAATTCACCGATCACATTCCTTAATACATTAACTAGCAGTTTATTTTGCGTTTGTGACACTTGCGATATACTAGAAAACTCATCAGGTTGCAGTATGAGTTGAATTTCTTTTTTCCCCTCCAATAGATCAGGTAAGTTTAGGCTGATCAAAGAACCTTGCGGATATATTCTTTCTTGGACCTCCCAATCTGATTTAAGGTCGAGGATAAGCTGATTATTCAGGATACCTTGAATATTACAATCCTCGGGCACATCGAGCTTGACGGCTTTGTCATCCATCCATAGAAAAGCACTTCCCGTAAAAGTGGTGTGATAATTTAGGATTATAGGATAGTTCACAGTGTCATCTCTCAGCACATAACCAAAACAGCCAACATCCTTACTATCTCCTTCATAGATCAATTTGGCGTCCTTCAATAAAGTTCCTCTATTCCATAACTTGACCTGCCTAGCATATCCTGAGGTGGTCATTGTGTTCTCCCCAAAATCAGTCGAAACCATGACCGTGTTTTCATCAAGAAAAGCGACATCGCTTTTGGCCTCATCGATAAAAAACCCATCTTGTAAAAAACTTTTGGTGGTGGGGTCGAATTCCCTGACAACAGCGGCATCTACTCCGCCTTTGGAAAGACTTACAAGAAACCGATCATACTTGGGGTATAACCCGGTGGCACCTGCAAAAACCCATGGTATGGAATCATTTTTGGTCATTTGGTCCAAGTCCAGAAGAACTTCCCAAACCGTATCTTTACGTAAATATTCGGTTTTGGACATTCTACGCCAAATGCCCCTTTCGTGATCTTTGTCCTTCCAAGAGTTATAAATGAAATCGCCGTATATGGTTGGATAGGGAATTTTATCCGGTGAATTGTAGATTTTCAGGGAATTATCGTAAATATTTTTATATTCTTTTTCCTTACTGAGACTATCGAATGTGGCCTTGGATTGTTCGCCGACAAATGCCAAAGCTTTTTCGCCCTCCACCTCTTCCAACCACAAATAAGGGTCGTCTTGCGCCTGAAGGATGAAAAAGGAGGCTAAAATCACCCATTGAATTAGAATGCACTTTTTTGTGTTCATAGCGTTTCAATGTGTACTCGATACCATCTAGTTTAGGCTATAACATGACATTTCCCGCACCGTATCCGAAGTGCGCAGAAGTTTACAATTTTCTATGCTTCTTCATTCTTTTCCACTAGCCTTGTATCTTGGTTTATTCTAAAAAAGGTTTTTCCTACTCTCGAAATTGCCATGATGCTTTGATCATCACCCACATTTTTTTCCCATTTGTTATGAACACCAGTGTTGAGTTTATTAAATTCAGAGGTGTGTTTATTCTGCATTGTTTATGGTGTGACCATTTTAATTTACGTCGATGCCGAAGTATTTGGACACCGCTTCATAATCGTTAATGTCAACCCGACTGTTTTCAAGTCGGGAAACTACGGCCTCCGTAGGTGTTGTTTTTGCCACAGCTACGGGATTTACGGTAATGATGATAAGCTTCAATGCGTTTATATCGATGCTTCTCCCAGCGGGTATAAACTTTAAACTACCATCCGTTTCGAACATATCAAAACGAAAACTGTCATTGTCCCAACTAGTGGTAATGACATAATCCACAAAATGAAAACCGACAAATTTTGGGGTCGGGATCGCATACCAAGTTCCAGGATAGAATTGGCCGGTATCTAACCTGCTCTGTATGTAGCCGAGAACCACTTCATTATTCGCGATGGAAACAGCGGTTTCGAAATAAGTATCCTCACTAAATATTAGGGGATTAACTACTACAGAACGTGCACTCATGTTGCTGTCCTCACCATCTTGCCCATCTTGCCCATCCTGCCCGTCGTCACCGTCTTGGCCATTCACTCCAGGAAGCCCTTGAGCACCAGTCGCGCCTGTATCTCCCTTAGGGCCAGTGGGGCCTTGTGGGCCGGTTGCACCGACGTCTCCTTGAGGACCGGGCACACCCAAAGCCTCCCCATCTATTCCCGCAGCACCGGGATCTCCTTTTTCTCCTGGAACCCCTTGTTCCCCGTTTAGGCCTTGTTCCCCTTGGGGGCCCGTCGGACCCGCTGGTCCGTCTACCGAATCCTTGGTGCACGAGGCAGCGATGAGGACCAATACTATCAGCCCGTTTTTTAAAAAGTTCATTGTTGCTTTCATAATTTTCATCTTTTAGATTTGATTTGCGTTTCAACAATCGCAAAAGAGAATAACAAGTGGAAATTTTACAGGTTTCATTGCCCTCGTTTACAAATTGTTTGTTTTTATATTGCACGAAAATAGATTGTCAAAGACGGATCGTAAATCGATATTGTGCAATGGGTGGGAAACTTTGTACATTTAGATAATCTTACCGTTCATTCGGTACATTATTACCTCAAGTTACCAGTTAATTCTAATTGAAGGTACATGTGAGGATTCTCCTATTACAAAAATTACAATACTTAGGGGGGAGAATTTATTTGATAAATATATGTGAAGGAAAATGCAAAAGATATAGGGATTTTTCCCTAATTTTAAGTACGCCTGAGGACAATGACGATTCGGAAAGGTTTTTCACCCCTTTTGCCTATGCATACCGATATCAAAGTGCTCGCTCCCATGGATTATCATACCTTCCGTTCCGGACTTGCTACGGACAAAAGCGGAACTGATTGTATAGACCCTCTGCCCTATTTTGTTCCCCTTATCCAAAGTTTTGAAAAATTGGCCTTAGGTCGGTACTTTTGGTTTATTTTGGATTTTCCGAAAGGGAAACACTGTGCTTCCGGCGGCGATGTAGACTCTCTTACCCCTTTTACAAATGAAAGATTTTCATCTCTTGAGCAATTACAATTGCATGGGGTCACCCATCCCGAAGATTTAAACAAAATACTGGCATTCAGTCGATTTTGGATTGAATTGTACGACGGCCGTAGGGCAATGGGCGATCTAAAAGTCACTCTTTTCTTCCGGATGCTAAATGCTCTGGGGGACTATTATTGGATTATGGTGCAATACCCGGAAGTTATTATGAATGAAAATTACAAAATTGTATATGGGCTGGTACTGGTTACCGATATTTCCCATATTAAAAGCCAAGGAGAACCCATGATGACTATTTTAAACCAAAAGGAGCATATTTGTCAACAATTTTACTGTTTAAACGCAAATACCCTATCCCAAACCGAATTTACTCCCCCTAGGTTAACGCGTCGGGAAAAGGAAATTTTACAGTTGTTGACCAAAGGTCATGGCAGCAAACAGATCGCTTCGCTGTTGCATATATCTACCAAGACCGTCGATAACCATCGGCAGAATATGTTGCACAAGACAGGCTCCAAATCCTCTTCGGAAATGGTAAGCATGGGCATTCGGCTCGGAATGGTCTAAAATATAGCTATTTACTACTTTACCTCAATAGTTCTGCTTTTTGGCGCCTGTTTGAATACATAGGTATAGACCCACATGAGGGTAAAAGTGGGAATAACATCAAGGCCCGGAATGATTTCTTCGATAAAGGTTATAATACCTGCACCTTGACCTATTTTGCCCTTGTATAAACGTGTCATGAGCCAGCCGGCAATCGGTGCCCAAATAATATCGGAAAATTCACCGATAAAGGGAATGGCGAAAGAGAGCATGCCAATACCATCAAGTACTAGGCAGAGCAGCAGCTTTTTATATTTGTTGTCTTCTGTTTTGGACATGGTGAAAATTAAGACTTCCGGCTATAAAAGCAATAACAGTACCAGAAAATAATGGGAAGTAAGCAAAAAGTACTTTTTTCACTAAACACCAAATTTTTTTTGAACTACAATCTGCACTTGTCATGAAAGATTCGAACTTATCAATTTCAGAAACTCGTTCCGGGTCTCGATTTTCTCGAATTGACCTCGAAATCCCGATGTTGTTGTAACAGAATTCTGTTTTTGAACGCCACGCATCATCATGCACATGTGGGCCGCCTCTATGACTACGGCAACCCCTTTTGGTTTTAGCGTATTATTGATACATTCCAAAATGTCGTGGGTCAAACGTTCCTGTACCTGCAACCTGCGGGCAAAAACATCAACCACACGGGGAATTTTACTCAGTCCGACAATATGACCATTGGGAATATAGGCTACATGGGCCTTACCAAAAAAAGGCAATAAATGATGCTCGCAGAGCGAATAAAGCTCAATATCCTTAATAATGACCATCTCATCATAACTTTCCGCGAACATGGCACTTTTTAAGATTTCGACGGCATCTTGTTTGTAGCCCTGCGTCAGGAACATCATGGCTTTAGCTGCTCTTTCCGGAGTTTTTTCGAGTCCCTCTCGATTGACGTCCTCACCAAGTTCGTCAATTATTTTGGAGTAGCTTTTTTTTACATCATTGGCAATTTCAATGTTGTATTCCTCAAGATTAGTGTAAGGGGACATAGGCTAAAATTATTTTGTTTATTCTTTTTGGATTAATGTTGAACAAAAATATGCATTTAATCCGTAGGTTACAAGATAATCTTTTCAATCAACAGAATCGTATATCATCTTTTTCAATGTATTGTTTTTAGTATTTTTGAATTTTAAAGGAGATCGCTTCAATTCCTTTTCCAAAAATCAATTATGATCAGGGCCAAAAACATTCAAAAATATTACGGGAATCTTCAGGTGCTTAAGGGCGTAGACCTGCACATCCAAAAAAAGGAAATCGTCTCTATTGTGGGTACTTCCGGCGCGGGGAAGACTACATTATTGCAGATTCTGGGCACTTTGGACGGGCCTTCGAATCCCAAAGAAAGTGAACTGCTGATTAACGGTGTAGCTACCAATACTTTATCCGATAAAGATTTGGCCCGCTTCCGAAACGAGCATATCGGCTTTATCTTTCAGTTTCATCAATTGCTGCCGGAGTTTACGGCACTTGAAAATGTCTGCATTCCCGCATTTATAAAAAACACGTCGAAAGCCCAAGCGGAAACCAAGGCCAAGGAGCTCCTTGATTTTTTGGGCCTTTCAAAGCGGTATGGCCACAAACCGAACGAACTCTCGGGCGGTGAGCAGCAACGGGTCGCCGTGGCGCGGGCCTTGGTCAACGACCCCTCGATCATTTTCGCCGACGAGCCCAGTGGAAACCTCGACTCCGAAAGTGCGGACAATCTGCATCGCCTCTTTTTCGACCTTCGCGACCAATTCGGACAAACCTTCGTCATCGTGACCCATAACGAGCAACTGGCCGATATGGCCGACAGAAAACTCACTATGGTAGATGGAATGATCGTTAACAAAGAAGTTGTTGCGTAATTAATGTCACATCGAGCGCAGTCGAGATGCCAAATTTCATATCGGCCTATCGGCTGGCTGTTTTCCAGAAACCCTGAGGATTAGATTGATAAAATATTGAAAAGTAGTAATACTAATTCGTGTATAGCTTTTCCCAATAAAAAAATGACGAAAACGGAACTCAAGGATTTTCTCGATGTCAAAGTCCATCAATATGAACACCCCAGGTTTTTGGAGAGCGACCCCCTCCAGATTCCCCACCGTTTTTCCAAAAAAGAGGATATCGAAATCAGTGCCTTTCTGACCGCGACCATTGCGTGGGGCAACCGAAAAAGCATCATAAACAACGCGACCCGATTGATGGAGCTAATGGACAATGCTCCCTTTGATTTTGTAACGAGCCATCAAGAAGTTGATCTCGAAAAACTATCCGGCTTCGTACATCGTACGTTCAATGGGCGGGATGCCTCCTATTTTGTCAAAAGTCTAAAGAACATATATACCCACCATGGTGGACTGGAAGCCGTATTCGCGAAAAACGATCAAGATGCTTTCCTACAATCGGCCATATCCTCCTTTAAACAAATATTCTTCGAACTCCCCCACCCCAACCGTACCCAAAAACATGTCAGTGACCCGCTAAAAGGCTCCGCTGCCAAACGGATCAACATGTTTCTCCGATGGATGGTTCGACCGGATACTACGGGCGTGGATTTCGGTCTTTGGAAAGGTATCGGAACGGAACACTTATCCTGCCCCCTTGATGTACATTCCGGTACTGTCGCTAGAAAGCTAAAACTGCTCAAGCGGAAACAGAACGACGCCAAAGCCCTTGCCGAACTTGACAAAAGCCTGCGCAAGCTCGATTCCGTTGATCCGGTCAAATATGATTTTGCATTATTTGGGTTGGGGGTTTTTGAGAAATTTTGAGCGTTTTTGTCCGAAGTAAGATTTTTAGGATGAATTGGATGGTGAGATGTTATCGATTAAAGGTCTTACGATTGAACCAAGATAGACTCAAATAGTACATAATCCTCGGGGAAGGCGCAAGAACCATTCTGCAGAAGAAAGCTTTTTTTATTGGATGAAACTATTCGTTTTCAAACTTTGCTCTAACAAACGAGGCAAGACCGAAGAATACAACCCAATGGGATTAACCTCTTTTCAAACTTCTGGAAGAAAAGGATTGGATAGTTTGTATTTGAAAGTAGGGAAAGTGGATATATTAACTACCGTACGCCTAAACCCCAAACTTTTTTACCTATTTTTAAAGCCTACCCAAAACCCTCCTTTGATGAATAAATTATATCTCGGTATCCTTTTACTATTTAGCTTTCAATTTCCTCTCCAAGCCCAGAAAAAGGATCCCCCCGAGCCTAAAGCCGAGTTGCAATCGGAACATCAGCGTAAAATTCCCATCGACACGACCATTACCACGCAACACAGCGTTACGATCAATGGAACCCCCATCGAGTACACCGCCATTACGGGTATGCAGCCTGCTTGGGACGAAAACGGCCAACCGATCGCTGCACTTCAGTATACCTATTATACCCGTAACAATGTCAAGGACCGCGCCGCGAGACCTTTGTTGATTTCCTTCAACGGCGGTCCGGGCTCGGCTTCGGTGTGGATGCATTTGGCCTATACGGGGCCGCGTGCGCTGAAAATCGACGATGAAGGCTATCCCGTGCAACCATATGGCGTACAGGATAATCCGTTTTCGGTGTTGGACGTTACTGATATTGTCTATGTGAATCCGGCAAATACGGGATATTCCCGAACAATTCCCGAGGAATTGGACGAAAAAGATCGCAAGAAGTTTTTCGGCATCAATTCCGATATAAAATATTTAGCGGAATGGTTGAACACTTTTGTAACCCGTAATAACCGCTGGCGATCGCCGAAATACATTATTGGCGAAAGTTATGGCGGTACCCGTGTGATGGGCCTGTCCTTGGCCTTGCAAGAGCAGCAATGGATGTATCTGAACGGCGTAATCATGGTCTCGCCCGCCGATTATAAAATCCTTCGCAACGGCGGACCGGTTTCCGATGCGCTCAACCTTCCGTATTTTACGGCTGCCGCTTGGTACCATAAGGCACTTCCGGCAGAACTTCAGAATAAGGACCTGCTTAAAATCCTTCCGGAATCCGAAGAATACACCTTGAACACCCTGATTCCCGCTTTGGCCAAAGGCTGGAACATCACGGATACCGATAAAAATGCCGTAGCCGAAAAAATGGCCTATTATTCCGGTTTATCCAAAGAAGCGATTCTCGACCAAAATCTGGTCGTACCCCCATCCTATTTCTGGAAAAATCTTTTAAAGGATAAAGGAGCCTATACCCTAGGAAGGCTCGACAGCCGGTATTTGGGCTTCGACCGGCAAGTAGCGGGTATGGACCCAGATTATAACCCCGAACTTACCTCTTGGCTACATTCCTTCACCCCCGCCATCAATTATTATATGCAGGAAGAACTCAACTTTAAGACGGATATCAAATACAATATGTTCGGGCCCGTGCATCCGTGGGACAATGAAAATGATACCACTCGCGATGATTTGCGCCAGGCTATGGCACAAAATCCATATCTGAATGTCCTGGTTCAAAGCGGCTATTATGACGGTGCCGTCACCTACTTTGGCGCCAAATATACGATGTGGCAAGTCGATCCCAGCGGTCGCATGAAAGACCGTTTTGAGTTTAAGGGGTATCGCAGCGGCCACATGATGTATTTGCGACGTGACGATCTCGAAAAGTCCAACAACGACATCAGGGCGTTTATCGAACGGACTTTGGCGAAGGGAGAAAGTGCGAAGTATTAAACGCTTACTATATTGATAAGCTAAGGTTTAGTGAAGTATTTAGAATATTGAGGATCACTTCAATTAGCAATCGAATATACCTTCACCAATAAATCCTTAGACTGTTTTTTCGTTAAAAGAACTTCTATTTGACAATATGTCCTTTGCTCCAACGTAATTACAACACTATGCAGCCCAAAAGATTTCTAAAAATACTAGCGACAATCCATCTTGCCCTCTGCGTAGGTTTAGTGCTTTGTGCCGTTTTCGCCTTTTATCAAAATGGTGATTTTACGGCACGTATGAACCAGCAAGATATCTTTATTTACATAGTACCGATAGTGGCAGCCGCAGGCTACTTTTTAAGCCAGTTGGTGTTCAAAAAACGGATAGAATCCATATCAAGGAAAGAAAATCTATCAATTAAACTAAGAAAACATCAGATCACATCGTTAATCAAATACGCCCTTTTAGAAGGCCCCGGATTTTTGGCTTTGACGGCTTATTTTTGGAGTGGAAATGCCTTATATTTGATCATTGCCATAGCCTTGATCGTTTATCTCTTCGTTCAGCGGCCAACAGCGGAGAAAATTAAAAAGGAGTTGCCGTTGACTTTGGAAGAACAAAAACAATTCGATAATCTGAAATGAATTATCGCTGCGAATCTCTGTGTTATAACCATTCAACAGCGGTGCTCGGGGAGGATTCAGAGAGATACACTGATAAAAAAAGAACCATGAAAAACTTAAAATCCACTTTACTTGCCTTTTTAGTAGCCCTAGGCCTTGCCGAAGGTATTCAAGCCCAAGACTGGCCCAATCTTAAGGAGTTTCAGGAAGCTAATCAAAAACTAGGAACACCCGCCGCCGATGTCGACCGTGTAGTGTTTATGGGCAACTCCATCACCATAGGATGGCTCAACAAAAGACCGGAATTCTTCGAAGGAAAACCGTACGTGAACCGAGGAATCAGCGGACAGACCACGCCACAAATGCTCATCCGTTTTCGTCAGGATGTCGTCGACCTAAAACCCAAAGTAGTAGTCATTCTCGCCGGTACCAACGACATTGCGGGAAACACGGGGCCCTCGACTTTGGAGATGATTGCCGATAATATCAAATCAATGGCGGAAATCGCCCATGCGAACGGAATCAAAGTAGTGCTCTCTTCTACCCTGCCCGCTTTTGACTATCCCTGGAAACCCGGAATGGAACCGGCGCCTAAAATTATTGAACTGAACAAAATGATTAAAGCTTATGCCGAGGAAAAGGGACATATCTATCTCGATTATTTTTCCGCCATGGCAGATGACCGCAACGGACTCCCCAAAAAATACGCGGACGATGAAGTACACCCAACCGTCGCAGGTTATAAAGTGATGGAGCCTTTAGTTGAGAAGGCGATTGAGGAAGGCTTGAAGAAATAGGTTAGGTACTCCGTTTTGGACGAATTAAACCTTTAGTGATTTAGACCCCACATGGCTTCCCAAAAAAAACAGCCAGAAAATAGCGATACCCCTGCTTTGGATACTCCTGAAAAATGGGATACCATCGTCATCGGGTCCGGAGCCGGTGGTCTCGCGGCCGCAATCTGCTTGGCGCGCGCCGGTCAAAAGGTACTGGTACTCGAACAACATGACGTACCAGGCGGCTGGTGCCATAGTTTTTACCTCAACGGACATCGGTTTACCCCAGGAGTTCACTATGTAGGGCTTTTGGGCGAGGGTGAATCCACTAGTGACCTGTATCGAGGATTGGGTATTGCCAACGATTTGGTCTTTTTCCGTATGAATCCCGATGCCTATGAACACGTTCATATCGGGGAGGAACGTTTCGATTATCCGGCTAATTTTGAAGAATTGGTCGATCGTTTGTCAGTTCGTTTTCCCAAGGAAGAGAAAAACATCCGTAAATATCTAGAACTTACCCGAAAAGTCAGCAAAGAACTTTATTCGATGCCTTATATAAAGGGTTTTTGGCAAAAATTGACCCTGCCGTACCGCACCCGACATTTTGGCAAATACGGACTTTTCAGTCTTCGTCGGGTCATCGGCTGGCATATTAAAGATCCGCTATTAAAAAATATGCTTAATGTTCAATGTGGCGACCATGGGGTATCACCCTCCAAAGTCCCTTTCGTGTTGCATAGCGCGCTGATGTACCACTATTATCAGGGCGGATATTACCCCATGGGCGGTGGCGGCGCATTGATAAAGGCCATGACCAATGCACTAAAAAAACATACCGGTGAAATCCGGACAAGTACCGGAGTCAGCAAAATTATTTTAGAGGGCGAGCAACAGAAACGTGCGGTCGGAGTGACGTTGGAAAACGGGAAGCAACTATTTGCGGACCGCATCGTATCCAACGCCGATGTCGGAATTACCTACAATTCATTGATCGGAAAGGAAAACTTAAGTCCCAAATTGCAAAAGAAACTCTCCAAGACCAAATATTCCTGCACCTCGCTCATGCTTTTTTTGACGGTGGATATGGACGTGCGCAAAGCGGGATTGGATTCCGGAAACCTCTGGTTGATGCCCGAAGCAGACGGCAACGATCCTTTCGAACAAATTCTCAACGCCGATATCGATCAAGGCGATGCTTTCGAGGCTATGTTCATCAGCTGCACTACGCTTAAAGATCCCGCAAGTTTTGATGGTAAGCATCACTGTATCGAAGCTATCACCTTTATCGACTATAAAGCTTTCGAAAAATACAAAAATGAGGATGCGCAACGCACCCAAGAATATCTGGACTTCAAAGAACGTCTTACCCAAAAAATGATCCGAGGCCTTGAAAAGGAGGTTCCAGGCATAAGCAATCATATCGTGCATAAAGATTTGGGCACGCCCATCACGAATGAATACTACATCAACACTACCGACGGCAACGTATATGGCACCGAAAAAAGTTTGAAAAACATTGGCCCGTTTGCGTTCAAAGCCAAAAGCGAAATCGAGAATCTGTATCTCTGCGGTGCCAGTATCCTTTCACATGGAGTAGCCGGCGCCTCCCATTCCGGGGTCGATACCGCTGCACAAATTTTAGATTGCCATCCCGATGAACTGAAAGCTCCTTCTGAAAACCAGCACTTAAGAATCTATGAGGCAGAAGATGCATCCGGTTATCCGGAATGGATGATCAAGAAAATAGAGGTTAAAAGGACTAGGGCGCTATCCAAAGTCATAAAATAGCAAATTTCATTAGGCTACATACAATACAATAGCCCTTTGAGCGTTCCAATCGGGATAGCATCCCTTGATGAAAACACCGTTTTATGTAATAGGTACTTCCATACCCAGAGAGCGAATATTTCCACAAGAAAAAAGAATGCTTTATTTTTGCGCGGATTTATGACATACATTACCTACTAAAAAATTAATTTAAAAATTTCCCCTAAAATCAATAATTAATGAAGACATTCCTAACAACACTTTTCCTTATAATATGTACCTCCGTGACCTTGCAGGCCCAAAGAAAAAGTGAATTGATCGAAAAAATAGAAAGCTTGAGATCGCAATTGGACTCTATTAAATCAGAAGTTTTAGATGCTAGAAGAAACGAAAAAGTAGCGGAGGCTAGGGCGACTTCCTTTGAGGCCCAAGTGGCAGACCTTCAAGCATCGAATAATACGCTGATGTCGAACATCAGCAATTTTACGGCGGTTTCAAATAAAAATTCTGATATCGCGAACAGCGCCATCGAGAGCCTTCAGGCGACCGAGGGTAAACTACGGTCTATCAAAAATGCCATTGCCAGTAATGACTCGACCATAATTGTGGTCTTGACCAACGTAAAACAGACCTTGGGAGAAGAAGCCAAACTTGCCGTATCGAATGGGGCCATAGTCGTTTCAGCGGATTTGGCCAGTCTCTATGGAAGCGATACGGGCATCAAATTAACCCCCGAAGCAGAAGCATGGGCAGAAAAAATAGCGAACGTTTTAAAGGCCAATCCTACCACGGCGTTGGATATTGAAGGGCTCAGTATGACCGGTGACCTGAATGTGCCCGCACAGCAGGCTCTCGCGCTATCGACTGTACTACAGGACAAATTTGCCATAGCACCCGAACGCATTACTGCCATTGGAAGAGACGGAAACCTGAAAGAAGGGGTTCAGTTAAAAATACACCCAAAGTTCGACGACTTTTATTTGATGGTCCGGGATGAAATGAAGAATTGAGCCGTAAAGGTGGCGGCGGTCAGCCGTGATGGTAAAAAGTTTATCTGAATCTGACATACTCCATATAATTTTTACGATATTAATTCGTTCTACATCCAGTAACCAATTCAAAGAAGTATGTCTGGAGAAGGAATTTTACAACTATTCGGTTTTTTGCTACCTGCCGTCGTAACCGGTATGGTAGCTTTTTACTTTTTTAAGCTTCATACCAAGAACGAAGAAGGCCGTCGACGTTTTTTACTTCATAAGGATACCCAAAAGAATACCCTCCCTATCCGTTTACAGGCATACGAGCGTATGGCGTTATTTTTAGAACGCATTGCCATTGCCAGCCTTGTTGTTCGCGTAGCGCCAAAATCTGCGGATAAAAATGCCTACGAGGCCCTGCTCATAAAAAGTATCGAAAACGAGTTCGATCACAATCTATCACAGCAAATCTACATGACCGACGAGTGCTGGAACATTATCAAGGCCGCTAAAAGCGCAACGGTACAAATGATTCGTAAAGCCGCCATGAGCCAAACCGATTCGGCAGACAAATTGCGCGAAGATATTCTTACCCAAACCATGGAAAAGGATTCACCCTCTGCAACAGCCTTGTCGTTTGTCAAAAAAGAGATCGGGAATCTTTGGTAGGCAACTGCCCACTTACTCCACTTCCGGCTTAATCTGATTCAGTTCCGTATTTTTGAACTTGGCAAAATTAAAACCACTCTCCCACCAAGCCGTCATTTTTTCTTGGTCAAAAATAAGAGAATTCGTAGTGAGCACCGTGGGTGTATAATAGAAATTGATAATAGCGTCGTTGTGGTTTGCCACGTATTTTCCGATGCGGATGTTCTGGTGCTCGATGCGGTCGAGCATAAACTCAAACATAGTGGTCATCAACGAAAAAGGATTCCTTGAAGGAAGGCGGTTTAAATGGCTGACCTCAGTCTGTAGTACGATGACGTCGACACCGGTCGCCCCACGTTTAATAGCTTCCTCGATAGGTACCATATTCCCCAATCCCCCATCAGCATATTCGCATCCATTTTTACGCACCAAGCTCATAAAGGGAGTATAATTGCACGAAATCCAAATCCATTCGCAGAACTCCTCGTAATCATAATCGTTGATGTTTTTGTACTCTACTTGGTTCATTGAAAGGTTCGAGACCGTTACAATAATTTCCATCGGACCCTGCTTTAAATCATTGAATTCTTCGCGAGTCAGCGTATTTTTTATGAGTTCGTGAAGATTGTGGCTCTCTCCAAATGTCTTTGCTCCCTTGTAAAAATTCTTAAGTACGTTCCAATGGTCGATACCAATGGTATTTACGCCGTACTTTTTTTGAATCGTAAAGGGGCAGTTACTAAAAATACTATCCTGATTGACCGAGGTATAGACCTGCTTGATCTTATCGATTTTTTGCAGGGCCAGATGGGAAATCAGCAGACTTCCGGTAGAGGTGCCCAAAAATAGATCGTAAGTGTGGTGCAGCTCCTGCATCAAATATTGTGCAACGCCGCCTGCAAAAGCGCCTTTGCTACCACCGCCGGAAATGACCAATGCTCTCATGGAGATTTTTTAATGGTTCGTGTTTACTGGTTAAAGCTTGTCGTCCGATATGTTTAAAAGTGAAGGTTACTTCATTCTCAATACTCAATACTATTCAGATAACGCAATTCTTCACTGTTTAGTTCTTTTGTAAGGTTTTTAACCCGTTTTTTATAATCCGGATCTTTCAACAATTCATTCAATGTATCCCGTGCGAATTTCTTGAACTGCCAAGAATGATGGGTTGTGGCCTGAATCAAATCCTTTAGGTTTTGGTCGGTAAACCCAAAGGCTTCTTTCAAATAAAAAAAAGCGCCCTGCCTAATCTCAAACGAATATCGGGGGTCGGTATAGCCACTTAATTCATCAAAATACACCTTGGTTTTGCTTCCCTGATAATCCTCTGTGAGCATGGCCAAGGTTAGCCATAAAAGACGTAGATTTTTATTGGGGAGTCCGAGGAGTTCCCTCGTTTTATCCAGATACATTTTTCTGTCTTGCGGATACGCTTGCCAAAGTTTGAACAGCGTGTTTTCAACGGTAACATAGCTCTTGTCGTTCAATAGGGATTCAAAAGCTGCTTTCGGATAACGTTTGATATCATCTACCAGGGAAAGCGCCTGCCGTATGGTAACCGTATCGGAAGCAAATGCCTTTTCGATGATTTCTTCGGAAAGGGTATTCTGATATTTTTCTAGGATATATTCTTTCAAATGGATGGATGGGCTGCTGTTCCAGTATTTCGCGTAGTCGATACTGTCACGCGGCGTCTTACTCAAATCTCTTTCCATATCATAAAGTAGCCTTAAGGATGCGCAATGCGCGGCAAGTCTTTTTTTGGCCCCGTCATAAGGGATGCCTGAATTATCCAACCAATTTTTTTTAAAATCGGATAGATCGCTACCGGATGCATTTTCCATTTCCTCCAAAAAATTCGACACCGTTACATTTTTAAAGCTGTATTTTTGCAAGTACTTTTGGATGCCTTTGCGAAAAGCTTTGTCCCCTAGTTGCTCACGCAGCATAAAAAGTGCCAAAGCTCCTTTCTCATAAAAAGTCAAACTACTGGCTTTCGGATTGAGCAGGCTTTCTCCCTCCCCTTTTACGGCCATACTTTGAAGTTGCATCAAAGTGATATGCAATTTCCAGTAAAAATGATCTTCGCCGAAAATTTCCCTTTCCGCTAAATAGGCATAGTACGTAGCAAAACCCTCTTGAAGCCAATGGTGGTTGCCATCCTTTTCCGTCACCAGGTCCCCAAACCATTGGTGCGCCAGTTCATGGGCGTTGACATTGACATAGTTTTTATCGACGAATGCGGTGGAATCGATGACATAGCCATCCGAAAAAATCGTAGTTCCCGTATTTTCCATACCAGCGTACAGAAAATCATGAACGGGAATCTGTTTGTAATTCTGCCAAGGATAAGGAACTCCGATTTCATCCTCTAGAAAATCAAAAATCCGTCGGGTATACCGATAGGTAGGTTCCGCCCGTAGGCTATCTTTCGGATAATAAAAATTCTGTATCGGGATGCCACTTTTGGAAACCAGCTCCTGTTTTTCGTAGTTTCCTATTGCAAAAGCTAAAAGATAACTACTCATGGGATGCTGCATATCGAACTGCCAGCTTTTTTTTCCTGTGGAATTCCTTTTTGCAGATATCAGTTTTCCATTTGCAATCACCTCGTACGAAGCATCAAAGGTGATATTCAGGTCGAACTCCACCTTTTCCTCCATGTCATCAAAACTGGGCAGCCAGTGGCTGGTGTATTTGCCTTGGCCTTGTGTCCAGACCTGCTTTTCGGAGGGTACGGCCCGCCTCTCAGGTGGTACGGCATGTTGATTCTCCATATCCCGATCATCCCAACCCAAAAAATAGACTGTTTGCTTCGGGATTGCCGAATAATCAAGGAACAGTTTATACGACCGTCCCTTTTTGAACTTTTTATGAATGGAAATAATTGTATCCGTATTGGAATATTCAGCATTGGCCCCGTTCAGCTTGACGGTAGAAAAGTGCATGTTTTGGGCATCCAGAAAAACCGAATCCACATCCGACAATACCTTGAACGTGTAGGCCACTTCACCTAAAATCCGTTTTTCTTTGGGAAGAGTTCTTATTACAATCTCGCCCCGAACAAAGTCGACCTTATCTTGATGTTGCGCACTTATGAAAAAGGATTCAAGCAGGACTAGAAGGAAAAGAAATAACTTCATAAAGCAAAGATATCGGCATTTTAGAGGAAAATTACAACAATTGTCCTAGATATCGGATACTTAGAAGCTACTCCTTTTAATACTTGCGTTTCAATTGCCGAACTTCTATTTTAGCTCTATGAACGCCAATTTTTTACAAACCCCGATTGCCTACCTCAAAGGGGTAGGCCCGAACCGGGCCGAAACCTTGCAATCGGAACTGGGCATTCAGACCTTTCAAGACCTGCTCAATCTCTTCCCCAATCGCTACATCGACAAAACCCAATATTATAAGATAACCCAGCTACAGCGCAGCAGTGCCGATGTGCAGATTCTTGGAAAAATCGTCCATATTAAAACCGTCGAACAAAAAAAAGGCAAAAGATTGGTCGCTTCCTTTATCGACGAAACCGGTGAAATGGAACTGGTCTGGTTCCGGGGACAAAAATGGATCCGGGAAAATCTAAAGCTGAACACCCCCTACGTCATCTTCGGAAAATGCAATTGGTACAACGGCCAGTTCTCGATGCCGCACCCCGAAATGGAATTGTTGACCGAGCATGAACAGGGACTCAAAATCGCAATGCAGCCCGTGTATCCTTCCACAGAAAAGCTGAGTAATAAGGGGATTACCAATCGAGCGATCAACAAATTGATGCAACAGTTGTTCATGGAAACCAAGGGACGATTTTCGGAAACCCTCTCCCCTGCCCTTTTGCACGAGCTGAAACTGCTGCCGAAGAGTGAGGCGATGTTCAACATTCACTTTCCAAAAAATCAGGAGTTGTTGGCCAAGGCGCAATTCCGGTTAAAATTCGAAGAGCTCTTTTACATCCAATTGCAGCTACTTTCAAAAAAAATGCAGCGGAAACAAAAGATCAAAGGCTATACCTTTGACCAGGTCGGGGAACTTTTCAACGATTTCTACGCCCACCATCTTCCTTTTGAACTGACAGATGCGCAAAAACGGGTCATCAAGGAAATCCGTTCCGATTTGGGCAGCAACGCCCAGATGAACCGCCTGTTACAGGGCGATGTCGGCTCTGGAAAGACCATTGTGGCCGTAATGATCATGTTGCTCGCCATCGATAATGGTTTTCAGGCCTGCCTGATGGCACCCACTGAAATTTTGGCGAACCAACATTACAACGGAATTAAAGAACTCCTCCAAGGTTCCCATGTAACCTGTGCCCTATTGACCGGTTCCGTTAAGAAATCCGCCCGCCGGCCGATTCACGAACAGCTCGAAAACGGCGAACTTCAGATTCTGATCGGCACCCATGCCCTGTTGGAGGACAAAGTCCAATACAAAAATCTAGGCCTAGCGATCGTTGACGAACAGCACCGCTTCGGTGTGGCCCAGCGCTCGAAGCTTTGGCATAAAAACGAGATTCCGCCCCATGTTCTTGTTATGACGGCCACCCCCATTCCACGTACCTTGGCGATGAGCCTGTACGGAGACCTTGATATTTCCGTAATCGATGAACTTCCTCCGGGAAGAAAAGCGATTAAGACCGTACATCGGTATGATTCCAACCGTCTGAAAGTCTTTCGATTTATCCGAGACGAGATTAAAAAGGGAAGGCAGATCTATATTGTTTATCCCCTAATACAGGAATCCGAAGCCATGGATTACAAAGATCTAATGGACGGTTATGAAAGTATCGTTAGGGATTTCCCCCTACCCAATTATCAAATCTCCATCGTACACGGCCAGATGAAACCGGCCGACAAGGACTATGAGATGGAACGTTTCGTAAAAGGCGAGACCCAGATTATGGTCGCCACAACGGTAATCGAAGTAGGGGTCAACGTGCCCAACGCCTCGGTAATGATCATCGAAAGTGCCGAACGTTTTGGGCTATCACAACTACACCAGTTGCGCGGTCGCGTAGGACGAGGTGCCGACCAAAGCTATTGCATCTTAATGACCAGTCATAAACTATCTTCCGAAGCAAAGACCCGTTTACAGACCATGGTCGCCACCAACGACGGCTTTGAAATCGCCGAAGTCGACCTGCGTCTGCGGGGACCGGGAAATTTGATGGGCACGCAACAGAGCGGTGTTCTTAACCTTAAAATAGCGGATATTGTCAAGGACAATGACATTTTAAAAACTGCCCGCTATTATGCCATCAAACTTTTAAAGGAAGATCCGGGGCTGGAACATCCCGATAATCTGATCGTTCGGCATGGGTATGGGCAATTGGTGAAGTATAAGAATATTTGGAATTATATTAGTTGATTTTTGACTACTTTATCAATTAGATATGGTCAGCCAGAGTAACTACTAAATTGCCGTCCATATTTAATTTGTGGGTATACTACTCCCTGCCGTGCCTGCATTCATGCTATAATTTTGACTTTCATTATTGGATGCTATAGTCAGTTGGGTGCTATTACTACTACCCCCTCCGTAATGGTTTGCGGTAAACGAAACCTGGCCACTAGCCGGCATAATGAAGGTATAGCTATCCGTAGACCCACAACCGGTACCCGTGCCACCCCAGCATGTATTCGCGCTTCCGCCACCTCCGCTGGCCGATCCGGTTCCGGAACCACTACCACCTGAAGAAAGCGTCACTGTAACGGTTGTACCTGCCGGAGCCCTATATATTCCAGTACTTGGATTGAAACTGGTAACAAGCGGTGTAACCTCTACCGTTCTGCTCTTTTGCAATGCGGTATTTCCGGCGTTATCACTTACAGTGTAGGTCACAGAATAAATCCCCACACTATTGGTATTCAAGTCCCCTCCGACAACTACCCTATCGGTAAGGTTTCCGTCAATGTTGTCCGAAGCGTAATAACCCGGCTCAGGAAAGTTCCGATATACTTTCATACTCACCATGCCACCGGAAAGTGAGATGACCGGTGGAGTGGTATCGACTACCTCTACGGTCCGTATTTTTTGTACCGCGGCATTACCAGCGACATCGCGCACGTCATAGGTTATCGTATAAGTACCTAAAGCGTTGGTGTTTAGATTACCCCCAACCACCACGCTACCGGTAATGTTACCGTCAACATTGTCGTTCGCGGAATATCCGGGTTCTACGTAAGTTTGACCAATACCGACCGTTATAATGCTGCCCATAAGTTCAATGACTGGAACAGTGGTATCAACTACTTCGACCGAACGGGTTACTTGCACTGCCTCGTTGCCAGAAGTGTCGCCTACATCGTAGGTCACGGTATAGCTTCCTACAACATTGGTATTCAGGTTGCCGCCGACCGTAACATTACCCGTTATGTCGCCATCCGCATTATCGATAGCGGAAAATCCGGGTTCGCTATATTCTTCACCAACCTCCATCGTTACGCTAGCACCGGTAAGTGTTATAACCGGAGCGATGGTATCCACTACTTCTACCGTTCGGGTTACCTGCACTGCGTCGTTGCCCGCCTCATCAGTTACATTGTAGGTTATCGTATAATCGCCTACTGCTTTGGTGTTTAGATTACCACCAACCGTTACCTTGCCAGTTATATTGCCATCTAAGTTGTCCAAGGCGGAATAGCCCGGCTCCATATAGGTATCACCGACCGCGAGACTGAGGCTACCCTCTGCAAGTGTAATCACGGGGGAGGTTGTATCCGCTACTTGTACTATTCTGGTGACTTGAACGGCAGGGTTACCAGCCGCGTCGGTCACGTCATAGGTAACGGAGTAATCGCCCAATTGATTTATATTTATAGCGCTGTTGTTGACAATAACCGCACTTGTCACATTACCATCAAAATTATCTGTAGCAGTCGCCCCTAGTTCCGCATAGGGCTGACCCACTTCGATTATTTGAGGATTGTTACCGGTCAGGGTTATAACCGGCGGCGTCGAATCTACCGGGGCATTAATAATTACGCGTATCACCCATTCTTGGACAATTCCTTTTTCAGATATCACCTTATAGGTGACCGGATTTTCAAAATTCTGTGGTATCGTCCGGGCGGGCGAAACAGTAGCCGCAGAGGATACGACCAAAACAGTCGGGGCGACTACGACCTCAGTACCAAAGGGAACGCTCAAGGTAACCGAATGGCTAACGTCATCGGGAATGGAAACTTCAATCTGCCCTTTTATCTCGAAGGCCAAAATATCGTTGTCTGGGTTTCCAGAGTCATCCCCCGCTATCACCTCTACCGTTCTTACAACTTCAACAGCTGCATTGCCTGATGAATCACTTACATTATAGGTTACCTTATATGTGCCCAATCGCGACATATCGACCTCGGAAGTATCTACAACGATATCCCCAGTGATGTCGCCATCCACATCATCCAAAGCTTGGACTCCGGGGTCTTTGTAATTGCTACCCCTTTGAACCGTTAAGGGATTGTCTCCCAACAAGGTTATTTCGGGAATTACTGCATCCACAATTTCCTCCAATACCTCAAACCCAAGTTTGACACTAAATTCTTCGCCATCGCTCCCTTTCAATTCAAACAAAAGTTCCACCATTCCAAGTGCGTCGGGCGTAAAATTCAAGGAATAGGTACCGGGGACTATAGGTTGAAATCCGTCAGATTGGATGTCGACCTGTTCGGAGTGTCCGGTGAGCGTACCCGAACCTGCTACTAAGTGGTACCTTCTTTTATAAGTTGCAGCGCTATTGGCTTCGGATTTTTCGAATTTTACCGTTATATGTGCACTGTTGCCCAACTCGATTCGTTTAACCGGACTCGTAGCCGTCCATATAACAGGCGGTATCTCCGCAATGGAGTAATCGATTTCGACTTCCTCGGTAAACCCATAATTATCCGTTGCTATTACCTTTACGAGATGATCTCCAGGTTTAATTCCTACATACATCATCGTAGTGGACAGCGGGTTCAAGGCAATATCCTCATTTTGGGCAAAAATAGTACCCAATCTGTCCCGAAAATGACCCTCTCCCTTAGAAACTGAATAAGAGTACGAGTACGAAAATTCCTCCAGTATCTCTTCGGGCACTACGGTTACTGTGGTAGGTAAATCTTCATTGACAAAGCCATCGGACTTGTGCTGCTCGGTCACGTTGAACTCGACCTCGGTCTTAAGATTAATCTCTTTGGTACAGGCAAGTAAAATAATGAAAATCGAAAAAATTATAGCCGTAGATTGAATAAGGTTTTTCATCGGTTTTCCCTTGGGGTATTGATATTAACCGATGTTAGCCATGCTTTAGTATCTATCTTGGTTGAAATGCGGATTTTTAGGATGTGTAGGCGTTTTTTTGAAAATAGGTACTAAAAGAAATGGTTCGCCACCTCCCGTAAAACGAACTTTGGTCGATCCACTTCCCGATAAAATGTACATTCTTATTAATCTTTTGCATTCAGAAAGAGGCTAGGATGAGAGTAAATATTTCCGACCGAGAATAAGCCAGTGGAATAAACTTAAAGATTAAAATAATAGCGTAAGCCGACCCCGGAAAAATTGGTGAACTTTCCAAAATCACTGTTGACATGATAAAATTGTGAAGACTTCACGACGAATGAAATATGTTCGCTAACGATGATATCAAGATCAATAGTGGCCATTCCCCCGTAAATAAACTTGCTATTACCATCAAGAGAAACTATGTTCGATATATCGCCGTTGCCGTTATTCACCAGTTCGTATCCGGCAATGCCACCCCCGCCAATACTAAGGGACTGCATTTTCCGATTTCTACTGTACACGGTAAGAAAATAGGAGTAGCTCACCGTAAAACTTGAGTAGGGCACGCTGGTCTTCTCAAAATTGAACGTGGCCATGGAAACATCAAGGCCGATTTGTGTAAAGGTGATTTGGCTAAGATTTGTATTGTACGTAATCTCGCCGCCATAACCTTCTCCAAAAATACCAGCGTTCACAGAAACAGTATTGGAGTAGCTTTGTGATTGGGCAAGCACTGGAAAAAGAAACAAAATCAGAAAGTAGGCTTGTGGTTTCAATTTGTGGGTGCGTTAATTTGTTTATTATCCAGCGGTAGCATCACCATTCTATTGTTTTCCAGTTCATCTAGAACAACATATACTTCTTCCTTTTTCGAAATGGTAAATCGTTTAAAGACAAATACCACCTCGTTAATACTTTGGGGGTCGATTTTATCCTGAAGATTAAAAACATAGATTGGTTTCATGATTTTCTGTAACTGACCAACCCCCTCTTTATGGAAAAAACTCAATCCGTTTACGCTGTATTCCTTTCGGGAATTATTCTCGACCTGGAGCACAAAATAGATTTCGTCATGATCTGTCAAAATATTGTTTAACTTCAGCACTACCCGTTTGTTCTGACGGAAAGTACGCATGAAAATAGTCTTTTGCAGATAGTTGTTTTCGCAAAATATACGGTAGTATTCTTCTCGGTCGTTATCATACAAGTCACCTTCGCCATCACTTGATCCTAGTTGGTCATGTTTGGCATCTTGAAAGCCTCCATCATCCGCTATCAATGGGGCTTGAAGATTTAAGGAGCTATTATCTGTCGGGTCCGATGTTTCCGAGTCGAAAGAGGTATCATTGGAGGGCGGTTCAATGGATTCTATGTATGCGATATCGCTTTTATCAGTTTCTTCCGTCCCTGAATCCATCTTTAGCTCTTTGTTTTCAAGTAGTTCAGGTCGCAATTGATGATTTGGGATGCGCCCCATTGCCCTATCGAGGGCCAGCATAAAATTGAAGGTTTCTATTTTTTCGGAATATTGAAGAACAAAAGAATAGATATATCCATCAACGGTGATTACCGTAAGATTACTCGGACTGCCATTTTTTCCGCTTAAAAGTCCTATGCTAGGATCATCGTTCTGATACTCGAACTTGAAATTATCCGCAGGATCAATAGTCTTGGAAATAGCGGATGGAAAAAATAGGGTTGTGGTGGAATGCTCATTCGCCAAAAGCGCAACAGGCTTCGTGTCTTGAACTTGACCCAAGCAGCCAAAACAAAAGCATACGTTCAATAAAAAAATAATAAAGCTGCTCTTCATGATTACTAATAAAACCGTAAAACCTACTCAATATTGTTGACTTTGGATAAAAGGAATGTAGTATTCGACCACTTGCAATAGGTTTTACTTCCTACTTACTTGTACCAAAAGAGTCGAATTGCTTGCGAACCTTTCAGGGTGACCAACGGATGGCACTGGACTTTATCGCACTTTTTCTCAAAAAAAAGGGATTTTCTATCCGGCGATTATAAACGCTAGAAAGTAAATCCCTTTAAAATTTGGAAATATGACCTTTACAGATATTGCCTTTAGGCACCGTTAGTTATTTATGTTTGTGCATATTCCGTATCCCAATCGGTACCTTCGTCGCCTTTTTGTCCATCCATTTTAATCAAAAAGTTTTTGGCGGGAAAATAAGGTTTAAGACGAATGTCCATATAAATACGGTCCTTCTGTTTCTGGTCTTGCTCGAATCTACGGATTTCGAAATTTTCGATCAGTTTATCAGGTCCGGTAATATCGTCTAGAAAGCGCACGATTTGTGTCTGTATTTCGTTTCTGGTCTTTGTATTGAAATTCTCGAAAGCCCTTCGGTTTAAAAAGTCCATCAAAACTTTGGCGACATAGTCGAAAACACGTACAACAGAGTATGTCTGTAAGCCAAGGTTGTCACCGTTGAAGAGTGTTTTGGCCGAAAAGGCCATAACCTTACCGTATTCGTTGACCATAGGCACAAGTCCGAGATTTTCAAGATTTGCAATTTCGCTTTTTCTAAGATCGAAACGCACCCCATCGACCTCACTTAGTCCGCCATGTTTCTTACCGGCGGTTACCTGAGACATCAAAGTCTTGTAAATTTTACCACCTAAAGCGCCCGAAGGGGGAACGTGTACATCGTCTTCCTCGCCCACTTCGTCGTGTTTGCCACGGCCAACCAACCAGTTACAGGTCATGATGGTATTGGATAGGAACGGGTCACCACCGGCAAGATTAGCACTTTCGAACATCTCCATGACATCGTCCGGTTCATCTAAATGTGCAAAATCGGTAATCAAGGTCACCTTGTTTTCATAGGCAATCTTCGCCCATTTATCTACTACTGATTTGGATCCCAAGTAGCCAGGCAAAACCAGAAGACCGTAATTTTCCCTAAGATCCAAACGGTCATATTTATCGACCAGTTCTTCACGAACGTGGTCGATGAAACGGGTATTGTCCAAATCGGAAAGCTGTTCCAGTTCGGCATTCATGATGGATACGTTCTTTAACGAAGGCATATCCGTATTCTTATAAAAAAGAGCTACTGACCGATACGAAGTTTCGAGTTCCCGTGTTTCTGCAAGAGCAGCCTTTAAATTTTTGGTAAGTACCTTTTGAGACTCTTGGGCCTTGTCGTCAGCGGCTTGTACCAAACCTATAATATCTTCACCCGATTTTAGGGTATCGGACCAAAGTTGCAAAGTTTTAAGCAATTCGCTACGTTCTTGCCTTTTACTGTTTTCGGAAAGGAACATTTTCCGTCGGGCCTTTCTATCCGGATTTAAGTTCTGTACCCCATCAATGGCAGATTCCAAAAGATCATAGCCACCGTACTTTACGAATTCATCCGATTTTTGCTTTATCTGCTCCGCGTAGGGCTTATCGCTTAACTTTGCGGTTTGCTGAATATTCTGTGGGTCTGCCATTTCTATTATTTATTGGTTTTGATTTCTTCGATTAGGGCATCTATAGTATCCACCAAAGATTGTTTGGCATCGGTATCCTCAAGAGCGACCTTCAAGATTTTATTGGTCTTCAATTGCTTGATAATGTTTTTATACTGGTCACTTTCAATTTCGAGCTCCTTTAAAAAACTACTGTTATTAATAATACCTTTCTTGCCGAAATCTCCTAAATTCCTGAATTTAAGACTTTCGTTTACCATACCCCCATTTTTATCCGCAAAGGGAATTTTTAGTTCTGGTTCAAAATGTTCAAAAACGTCTTCTACTGTTCGTAGTCCTTCAACTACTTCAGGTTTTACCGGGGCGTTCGGGGTAAGTTTTCCAGCAATCAGAGTTCTGTTCTGTGGTATGTCGTTCAGGGCTTCGTTAGCATCGCCTTTCACTTCATTACCGCCAATACCTACGTTATCAATAGCCATAATATTTAAAGTTTATGTTTTAATCGTTAAAAATAGAAATGCCATACGCATCAAATTTTACAATACATGATTTTACCAGTCTATAACTGTTTTTTTTGCTTTGTATTGTATATTATTCTATCAAGAGGTATGTAATATCGATAAAATGCTAATAGATTTATGATGGCGATGAGTGTAGTAAAATCCTTAAATGATGCTTTTGATATAGGGAATAAAAAAGGGGCCGACTTTTTCAAGTCGGCCCCTTTGTATTAAATGGAAGATAATGTCTCCTATTTCATTGTGAATTTTGAAGTACCCAGTAATTTCAAGCCTTCGTCATACACGTTCACCATATAATTTCCCTCCTGAAAATCACCGGTTGGCTTGCTGATATAATCGCAAACATCTAAAGACTTATTTTCATAATAGAAGCTGGTGCCCTTACTGTAGGTTACCGAAGCCCCATCATCATTTGTCTTTGAATAGCTTTCGCCCAAGACGTTGCCCTGTGGATCAAGTACCTCTAAGTAAAACTCCCTATCACCGGCCTCGGCGATAACGTTATCGGCAACGGTAAAACATATTTTAAATTTATCGGCTCTTTTGGCCCTGTTGGTCGAAGATAATTTTCCGCTGTTACGCTCTTTGACGGCGTCAACGTTGAATTTAGCAAGGTTCAGTGCTGATCCCTTTTCTACCGCATCGGCCAATTGCGTATTTTGCACCACTAAAGAATCGTTGAATACCGTTTGTTTCTCCAACTCCGTGTATGTACTATCACGTTGCATGGCAATTAAAGTATTCGATTTCTGTAAAGAATCGACTTGCTTTAACAACTGCTCCCTTTCCGCTTTCAAAACACCCACTTGCCTTCTATAACGGGATAAGGAAGAAATGTCGGCCTTCATATTCTGTACCGAATCGATGTATTTAGAAATGTTGTCACGTGCGGAAACCAATTCCTCGTTCGTAGCATTACTCTCCAGAATCGCTTTGTCGTATTCGGATTTTAAGCTATTGAGATCCTCGACTACCAGCTGCTTTTCTTGAGTCATTGCGGTCTCGGTCTTTTTCTTGTCCTGGTAAAGACTGACCGTGTAGATGATGGTTCCTAAGAGCACGACACCCAGTAAACCTGCCAACACCTTTAGTCCGTTGTTATTTTTTGTTTCAGTCATAATGTGAAAATTAATTACTTGATTTGCTTGTTTGTAAATATCCCTGTTATATACGGTGGGATGTTATTTTTAGATTTTTTACCGATGTAAACACCGTTTATTCCGTTCAAAAGTACAAAATATTTTAATTTTATCTTAAATTTAAGAAGTTTCCCTATGTAAAACATATAACATGTGCCTTACCATTGTTATCTTCGAACTTCCATCCGTAATATTTTTAAGAGATTTGTCAGAATTATGGAATATAAGGACTAATAGGATTTAAAACTAATTGAATATGAAAAAAAGTGGAAAATTAATTGCTATGGCTGTGATTGGCAGTTTTTTACTCTTCGGATGTAAGGAGAATAAAAAACAGGAAACTATTTTAGATTCCGAACCTACATACGGATCTACCGACGCGCCACAGCCCCCTTCCAGTATGGATAATATTGAGATAATTCCCATATCTCACGCTACAGCGGTACTGCAATGCAAAGATATCACCATTTATGTTGACCCCGTCGGCGGTGCCGAGGCGTTTGAGGGGCAACCAACCCCCGACCTTATTTTGTTAACGGACATTCATGCCGATCATTTTAGCGTCGAAACATTGGAAGCGCTAGATACCGAAAAGGCCAAAATCATGATGCCGCAAGCCGTGGCCGATGAGATGCCGGATGAATTTACGCCACAAATTGATGTTTTGAACAACGGTGATTCCAAAGAACGTTATGATATTACCGTAGAGGCCATACCGATGTATAATCTTCGTGAAGAAGCCAAGGATTTCCACCCCAAAGGTCGTGGCAATGGCTACGTTCTGAACATGGGCGATGAACGCGTCTATTTTTCGGGGGATACCGAAGATATTCTCGAAATGCGAAATTTAAAGGATATCGATGTGGCTTTCATGTGTATGAACCTGCCCTACACTATGACAGTGGAGAGTGCCGCGGAGGCGGTGCTAGCCTTCAAACCGAAAAAGGTCTACCCTTATCATTATAGAGGGAAACCCGATGTCAGTGATGTGGCCAAGTTCGAGGAATTGGTGAATAAAGGAAATTCTGATATTGAGGTGGTACAGTTGGATTGGTATCCGGGAGAGGAGTATTAGCCGTCGCGCAGCACCATTCGCAAAGGCCCTTTTTTTGTATTGGTTAGCAATTGGCTTTTAGCGTTTAGCGTTTAGCGTTTAGCGAATCAACTTCTTATACTTGATTCGCTTGGGCATAATATCCGCTCCCAACCGCTTTTTCCTGTTTTCTTCATAGTCGGAGAACGATCCTTCGAAAAAGTAGACTTCTGAATTGCCTTCAAAGGCCAGAATATGGGTACAGACACGATCTAAGAACCAACGGTCGTGGGAGATGACTACGCCACAGCCGGCGAAGTTTTCCAAACCTTCTTCCAAGGCCCGTAAGGTATTTACATCCAGGTCATTGGTTGGCTCATCTAAAAGCAATACGTTACCTTCTTCCTTGAGGGTCATCGCTAGATGTAGGCGGTTGCGTTCTCCACCGGAAAGCATTTTGACCTTTTTGTTCTGCTCGCTTCCGGAAAAGTTAAACCGGCTGAGATATGCCCTGGAGTTCACTTGACGGCCGCCCATCATAATAAGTTCCTGTTCATCACTGAAGTTCTGCCAAATCGTTTTTTCTTGATCAATGTTGGAATGGCTTTGATCCACATAGGCGATTTTTGCGGTTTCCCCCACCTCGAACTGTCCTTTATCGGGCTTTTCTTCGCCCATGATCATTCGGAATATGGTGGTCTTTCCGGCGCCATTGGGGCCAATGATACCGACAATACCTGCTTGGGGGAGTTTGAAATTTAAATTTTCGTAAAGCAATTTATCGCCGTAAGCCTTGCTGACATCCTTAGCTTCGAGCACGTTGGTACCCAATCGCGGACCATTGGGGATATAGATTTCCAACTTCTCGTCCAGCTGTTTTTGGTCTTGGCTCAACAGCTTATCGTAGTTGCTCAGACGTGCCTTTTGCTTTTTCTGCCGGCCTTTGGCACCCTGCTGTACCCATTCCAGCTCCCGCTCCAAGGTTTTTTGGCGTTTTGAGGCCGTCTTGCTTTCCTGCGCCATGCGTTTGGACTTTTGGTCGAGCCAGCTTGAATAGTTTCCTTTCCAAGGGATGCCCTCTCCCCTATCCAGTTCCAAGATCCATCCGGCGACATTGTCCAAGAAATAGCGGTCGTGGGTCACGGCAATGACCGTCCCCTTATACTGTGCCAAATGATGTTCCAACCAGTGAACCGATTCGGCATCCAAATGGTTGGTAGGTTCGTCGAGCAGCAGAATTTCCGGTTCTTGCAATAAAAGTCTACAAAGTGCTACCCGGCGCCGTTCCCCTCCAGAAAGTACGCTGATTGGCTTATCGCCCTCGGGAGTGCGGAGGGCATCCATGGCAATTTCCAATTTAGTATCAAGTTCCCAAGCGTTGGAGGCATCGATTTGATCTTGAAGAACGGCTTGCTTGTCCATCAACTTCTGCATCCTGACCGCATCCTCATAGACTTCAGGAAGTCCGAACATATCATTAATTTTGTTGTACTCGTCAAGTATCGCAACGGTCTCGCCTACACCTTCTTTAACAATTTCCAACACGGTCTTGTTTTCGTCGAGCTGCGGCTCCTGTTCCAGATAGCCGACTTTGTATCCCGAAGAAAAGACCACATCGCCTTGATAATTCTTATCCTCCCCCGCTATGATCCTTAATAAAGTGGATTTACCCGAACCGTTCAGTCCGAGAATTCCGATTTTAGCACCGTAGAAGAAGCTGAGATAAATATTTTTTAGTACAGGTGTGTTGGCATTCTTGTAGGTCTTGGTGACCCCTGACATGGAGAAAATAACTTTTTTATCGTCGGACATTGCGAAGGTTTAGGAATTTATTAGTTAGGCTGTTTATGAGGTCAGGGTATATTTCGGTCGAGTACGAGGTATTTCAGTTGAACTTGATACTAGCACTTCCTACACCCTGCCTTTGAGGGCGTTGAACACCCATGCGATAGCGAAGAAACCGATACCGACAGAAGCGAAACCCCATCCGGCAACATCGTCGTAACGGAATGCGCCGAGGGCGATCAATGCAAGACCGACGATAATCATTATAAATGTGGCCCATGCCAGTACGGTATTTTTGTTCATTCCCATGGTGTTTTTGGTTTGAGTTACAAGAAAATCAAATATCGGAAATATAACAGGAACTTTTTGTGCGAGATGCTATTTTGTTTGCCGCAATGAGTTCATTAGTAAGCCAGGCGTAATGCCTTTGTGATCTACTCTTCAAACGGGAAGGTAGTTCCGGTAATGCTGCGTACCTCATCTAATAAATTGACGAGATCTAAACTGTTTTGTAACGTCCATTTTTCACTTTGTAGGGCTCCCTTTCTGAGGCAATTGTGCACTTCTTCGATTTCGTAGCTATAGCCTTTGCCGTTAGTTGGAAGGTCGAAATCCTGCATGTGTTGATCGATTTCAAGGGAATACCCTTGCGTTTCGTGCCAGCGGTCGTGTAAAAATGCCGAACCTTTGGTGCCTGCAATTTCGGCACGCATCTGCATATTCGATCGCAAACCGCTAGCCAATGTCGCCTGGGCATGGGGATATTCGAAAATCATGGAGGTCTGAATTTCAACACCCGTTTTATGAAATAAGGAAACCGCTTCGATATTGTCCGGTTTCCCAAGAATAAGGTACGCTAGGAAAATGGGATAGATTCCGATATCCAACAAAGATCCTCCTGCCAAATCCGGATTAAGCAATCGTCCATTTTCATCCCTATCCAAACCATAAAATCCAAAATTGGCATTGAGATAGGTGACCTCTCCAATTTTACCCTGCCCTATCAAATCCTTTACTTTAACTATTGAGGGGTTAAAACGGCTCCACAGTGCTTCCATCAAAAAAACGCCGTTCTTTTTTGCCGCTGCAATCATCTTTTTCACCTGGTCGGCATCGATGCCCATGGGTTTTTCACAAAGTACGGCCTTTCCATGATTGAGGGCTTCGACGGTCAGAGTGCAATGAGATGTATGCGGTGTGGCGATATAAAGCACATCCACGACATCGGATTCAAACAGTTCTTGATAGGAGCCATACCGATGTTCGGCACCATATTCATCGGCAAATTCGTTCGCCCGATCCAAACTACGGGACGCTACCGCCGTTAATTCCCCGTCTTCGACCAATTTCAGGTCTTTTGCAAAACTGTGCGCAATGTGCCCGGGCCCCACAATCCCCCATCGTATTTTATCTGCCATAATTCGATTTCTATTTTTTCAAAAATAGTATTTAGATACGAGATTTGAGACATGAAATAGGAGATATCTCATGTCTTACCTCTAACGGCTCAAATCAAAAACCCTATCTTTATGGCTTAAAAGAACCTCATTCGATGGACCTGAAATTCAACAAAAACGAAGACCATAACAAACTTCTTGTTTCCGAGTTAAAAAACCGACTGGCCAAAGTGAAACTGGGCGGTGGGAAATCGCGTATACAAAAGCAACATGACCAAGGCAAACTGACGGCGCGGGAACGTGTCGATTATTTGCTGGATAAAAATAAGGATAGCATCGAGATCGGCGCCTTTGCAGGTGAGGGTATGTATGAAGAACACGGCGGATGCCCGTCAGGTGGCGTTGTCGTCAAAATCGGATATGTCTCCGGAAAGCAGTGTGTTGTGGTCGCCAACGATGCGACGGTCAAAGCAGGTGCCTGGTTTCCCATTACCGGAAAAAAGAATTTACGAGCGCAGGAAATTTCCATTGAAAACCGGCTGCCCATCATTTATCTGGTCGATAGTGCGGGGGTGTATCTGCCCATGCAGGATGAAATTTTTCCGGATAAAGAACATTTCGGACGTATTTTTCGCAATAATGCCGTGATGAGCAGTATGGGCATCACCCAAATTGCGGCCATAATGGGCAGTTGCGTGGCCGGGGGCGCTTACCTACCCATAATGAGCGACGAGGCCATCATTGTCGAAATGACGGGAAGTATCTTTCTAGCAGGCAGCTATCTCGTCAAGGCCGCCATCGGCGAGAATGTGGACAATGAAATGCTTGGCGGTGCAACGACCCATTCCGAAATCAGCGGAGTGACGGATTACAAGGCCAAAGATGATAAAGATGCGCTGGAAACCATTAAAAATCTTGTCGATAAAATCGGTGCATTTGACAGGGCAGGCTTCGACCGGAAAACGTCACACATACCCAAGGAAAATCCCGATGATATTTTTGGCCTGATACCCGATGCAAGAAACGAGCAATACGACATGCTCGAAATCATAAAACGCTTGGTTGACGGATCCGAATTCCAACAGTACAAAGAAGGCTATGGCAAAACGATTTTGACCGGTTACGCCCGTATAGACGGCTGGGCCGTAGGCATCGTGGCCAACCATCGCAAAGTGGTCAAGACCCAAAAAGGGGAAATGCAGTTCGGGGGCGTCATCTATTCCGATTCGGCGGACAAGGCCACGCGCTTTATCGCCAACTGCAACCAGAAGAAGATTCCCCTGGTCTTTTTACAGGATGTTACCGGTTTTATGGTCGGCAGCAAGAGCGAACATGGAGGCATTATTAAAGATGGCGCCAAGATGGTCAATGCGGTCAGCAATTCCGTGGTTCCAAAATTTACCGTGGTTATAGGAAACAGTTACGGTGCCGGCAACTATGCCATGTGCGGCAAAGCCTATGACCCGCGTTTGATCATAGCCTGGCCCAGTGCCGAACTGGCGGTGATGAGCGGAAATTCCGCAGCCAAGGTGCTGTTGCAAATCGAGAAGGCATCATTAAAGAAAAAAGGCGAAACGATTACCGAGAAAAAGGAGGCCGAACTCTTCAACAAAATCAAGGACCGATACGACAATCAGGTATCCCCCTATTACGCCGCCGCCCGATTGTGGACGGACGCTATCATCGACCCGTTGGACACCCGAAAATGGATATCCATGGGTATCGAAGCAGCCGACCATTCACCGATTGAAAAGGTTTTTAATATGGGGGTTTTGCAAGTGTAATAATACATCCGGTCCTGGTTCTTGGCTCTAGAGGTCCGGCGGTCTATTTTCTTTTCCTACTTTTGGAAAAAATTCAAGCAGCATGTTAATTATAGGAATCGCGGGCGGCACCGGCTGCGGAAAAACAACGGTCGTAAACCAGATCATCAATGAGCTACCGGACGGGGAAGTCGGCGTGATTTCTCAGGATTCCTACTACAAAGACCTTTCGCACCTATCCTTGTCCGACCGTCGCATGACCAACTTTGACCATCCGCAGTCCATCGATTTTGAATTGCTCGAAGAACACCTCAAACTGCTGAAAGCCGGAAAATCTATCCAACAACCGGTCTATTCTTTTTTGGAATGCAATCGCACGGACAAGAGCATCCCAATATCTCCTAGCAAGGTTTTGATTGTTGAAGGTATCCTTATTTTGACCAGCGCACAGATCCGGAAAATGCTCGATATCAAAATATTCGTCCATGCCGACTCCGACGAGCGGCTCATCCGAAGATTAAAAAGGGATGTCAACGAACGCGGCTGGAACCTCGACGAGACCCTTGACAAATACCAGACGAACATCAAGCCCATGCACCTGCAATTCATCGAACCCAGCAAAGAATATGCAGATATTATCATCCCGAACAATAAATACAACACTGTGGCAGTTGATATGGTACGAACGATCATCAATGAGAAACTGGATTAGGATGATTAGAATTTGAGGGTGGATACGATTGTTTCCTATTAAGCTAGGATGAATATGGGATTGAAGGATTTACGAAAAAAGAAATGGTTCAAGGTCTTTACCAATATGTACGTATTGGTTTTGACCGTTTTTGTTATTTGGATGATTTTTTTTGATACCAATTCCCTGCTCATCCACTTAGAACTCCGAAAGGAAATAAAAAAGCTCGAAAAACAACAGGAATTCCTAAAAACTGAAATTGCAGAGGATAAAAAAGTCCTTAAAAAACTTTCCGATCCCGAAGAACTCGAGAAATTCGCGCGGGAACACTACTACCTCAAGAAAAAGAACGAGGAAATCTACTTGATCGAGTATGAGGATAGCTTGAAGCAACCTGCAAAAGAGTAGCCGCCCCTTAACCAACTTTAACACAAAACGGTAGCGTTGTTCACTTCGTGTTAACAAAATGGTTTCGAAGGCATGGTAAATAATCGTATTTTTACCCCCTAATTTAAACGGATAATGGGCAAGATTATTGCTATTGCGAACCAAAAGGGGGGTGTGGGAAAAACGACCACGACGGTCAATCTCGCCGCCTCGTTGGGGGTATTGGAGAAGAAGGTACTGCTGATCGATGCAGATCCCCAGGCGAATGCCACTTCGGGACTTGGTATCGACGTCGACACCGTGGAGTTGGGAACCTATCAGTTGCTTGAACATAGCGTTACCGCAAAGGAAATTATCATTGCTACCGACTCCCCAAACCTCGATCTAATTCCCGCGCACATCGATCTCGTTGCCGTTGAAATTGAACTGGTCGACAAAGATAGACGGGAATACAAAATGAAGGAAGCCATTGCCGATTTGCGGGATAGCTATGATTATATTCTTATCGATTGTGCGCCCTCATTGGGTCTTTTGACCTTAAATGCCCTGACCTCGGCCGATTCGGTAATTATTCCCATACAGTGTGAATATTTTGCCCTTGAAGGCTTGGGCAAGCTCTTGAATACGATCAAAAGTATCCAAAAAATACACAATCCCGATCTCGATATCGAAGGTATGCTATTGACCATGTTCGACTCCCGTTTACGACTGTCGAACCAAGTGGTCGAAGAGGTGCGCAAGCATTTTTCCGATATGGTCTTTGATACCATCATACAGCGCAATGTGCGTTTGAGCGAGGCCCCCAGCTACGGCGAGAGCATTATTAAGTACGACGCCAGTAGCAAGGGCGCGGCCAACTATCTGAACCTGGCCAATGAGGTCTTAACAAAAAACAAGGCAGTAGTTTAAAAATAAAGTAACCGCAACGCAATGGCGAAGGCAACCAAAAAACAAGCACTCGGGCGTGGACTCTCCGCACTCTTAAAGGACCCCGATAACGACATTCAGACAGCCACAGATCGTAATGCGGACAAAGTAGTCGGTAATATCGTTGAGCTTGATATCGCGGCTATTGAAGTGAACCCGTTTCAGCCGCGTTCCAATTTTAACGATGAGGCTTTACACGAACTGGCCGGTTCAATTCGGGAATTGGGCGTCATTCAACCGATTACCGTCCGGAAAATGGATTTTAACAAATTCCAATTGGTTTCCGGGGAGCGAAGGTATCGGGCGTCTCGTCTGGTCGGATTGCAAACGATTCCCGCGTATATCCGTATTGCGAACGATCAAGAATCCCTTGAAATGGCCTTGGTCGAAAATATTCAACGGCAAGACCTGGATCCCATCGAAATAGCCCTTTCGTACCAACGCCTGATCGATGAAATACAGTTGACCCAGGAAAAAATGAGCGAGCGGGTGGGAAAAAAACGCTCCACAATTACCAATTACATGCGTTTGCTAAAGTTAGACCCCATTATACAAACCGGGATACGTGATGGTTTTCTAAGTATGGGTCATGGTAGAGCTTTGGTGAATATTGACAAAAAAACCGACCAGATTGCACTCTACGAGAAAATTGTGGGCCAAAATCTGTCCGTCCGCAATACCGAACGGGCGGTCAAGGACTATCGTGAAGGGAAGGAAGATAGCGGTAAAAATGTTAAAAAAACTCCTACAACTCCTGGTTTCGCCACAGAAAACCTTGATAAATTTACCGAACACCTATCCGTTAAGGTCGCTATTACGGCTTCCGACAAAGGCAATGGAAAAATAACCATCCCGTTCCATTCCCAAGAAGAGTTCAAACGCATCAAAAAATTGATACTTGGTGAGTAAATTCCTGTTTACGGTACTTTTATTTGTTCTTTTTGCGCTAGTGGGCAGCGCACAAGAGCAAGATAGTATTCCCCATACCAACGATCAAGAAATCGATTCCTTTCAAAACGATTTGAAAAAAGAGGGAATTATCATTGTCGATACTTTAAAGAAGAAAAAGGTAAGCATCAACCCATTAGCACCCAGTAAAGCGGCCTTTTTATCGGCCGTATTTCCCGGATTGGGACAAATTTATAACAAGCGCTACTGGAAAACACCGCTTGTCTGGGGGGTTCTAGGTGGTGCTATTTATGGATATATTTATAATGACAATCAATATCAAAGTTTTCGAACGGCCTTTAAAAGAAGACAGGCAGGTTTTATTGATGACGAATATTATGATTTTTTCAATGGTCAAGGACAAATACCCACTCAAGACCTTGGAGATTTACAGGGCGCTCAAGAGCGCTTTCAACGCGATCGAGATTTATGGCTGGTTGGAGCGATAGCCGTCTACATATTAAATATTGTAGATGCCAATGTAGATGCCCACCTGAAGCAATTCAATGTAGATGAAGACCTGAGCTTTGATATGCAGCCCTTTTTGGATCTTGACCCGGTAACGAATCTTCCGAACTATGGGATGGCTGTGGTGGTTAAGTTTTAGATAAACAAAAAAGTAACAATTCAAATGAACATTGCACTCTTCGGATACGGAAAAATGGGGAAGATGATCGAGTCGGTCGCCCAAAACAGAGACCACAATATCGTGGCTAAAATCGATGTGGATTCCGGGGATTTCGATTATTCCAAAATGGATGTCGCCATCGATTTCAGCATGCCCGATGCCGCATTTGGCAATATTTCGGGGTGTATCGAAAACGGTGTTCCCGTGATATCAGGTACCACGGGATGGCTCGAAAAGTTTGACGATGCCGTCGCTTTATGCCATAAAAAAAACGGTGCCTTTATTTATGCCTCCAATTTTAGTCTTGGTGTCAACGTTTTTTTCGAACTGAACAAGCAGTTGGCACGAATGATGCGCAACTTGGATCAATATAAGGTTTCTATGGAAGAAATCCATCACACCCAAAAATTGGATGCCCCAAGCGGAACGGCCATCACCCTAGCGGAAGGTATTATCGAAAACAGCGCTTACAAAACTTGGAAATTGGGCCATGTCGATACCGCAGAAATCCCCATTTCATCCAAACGAATAGGCGATACCCCGGGTACGCATACCGTCGATTACGAGAGCAAGGTCGACAGTCTAGAAATAAAGCACACCGCCCACAATCGTGAAGGCTTTGCCCTAGGCGCGGTAATCGCAGCGGAATGGATTCAGGGAAAAACCGGCGTGTTCACCATGAAAGATGTGCTTGATTTGAAGTAAGTCAGTAATAATTAATCCAATACCCTTTTTCAATGGACGCAATACAGTGGATCATATTCATTCTCATCATACAGGTCATCCACTTTTTGGGCACCTGGAAATTATATGTGAAAGCCGGCAGACAGGCTTGGGAGGCGGCCGTACCCATTTACAATGCCATTATACTGATGAAAATCATCAATCGGCCTACATGGTGGACGATACTCCTATTCATCCCCATAATCAACCTCTTGATGTTTCCCATTATTTGGATAGAGACCATCCGAAGTTTTGGGAGAAACAGTTTGGGGGAAACCTGGCTCGTGATTCTTACTCTGGGGTTCTATATCTATTATGTAAACTATGCGCTCGACGTCAAATATGTCGAAAATCGAGACCTGCACCCCAAAACCGCGACCGGTGAGTGGGTCAGTAGCATCGCCTTTGCAGTAATTGCCGCAACCCTGGTGCATACCTATTTTATTCAGCCCTACGTAATCCCCACGCCTTCGCTCGAGCGAACGCTGCGGGTGGGCGATCTTCTTTTTGTAAGTAAGTTCAACTATGGCGCCCGTGCACCAATGACTACGGTGGCCGCGCCGATGGTGCACGATACCCTTCCCGTTTTGGGGGTAAAATCCTATCTCAGCAAACCACAGCTACCCTATTTCCGTTTGCCCGGTTTTACCAAGGTCGATAGAAATGATATCGTAGTGTTTAGCTGGCCCGCGGATACGGTACGCCAATTTTTTAAAAAGGAAAAGGGCGTTGATAAACCGATCGACAAAAAATCGAATTATGTCAAGCGCTGTGTCGGGATTCCGGGAGATTCTCTGGCCGTAATCGATGGCTATGTCTACATAAACGGCAAGCAATTGCAGCTCTCCGACCGGGCGAAACCCCAATACGATTACACTATTTATGCCCAAAAGGGAGTCTCCTCAAAAATACTGGAAAGTGTAGGTGCCGAAGGTTTTGAACGCAAGTATATCGTAGGAGCTTTGAATCAGCAGCAAGCTAACGCCATAAACCCCTATTCCATAGGATTTAGAAAACGACCGGACGGCCAATTTGATGTGTATACAAAATCCGATGGAATACCCATTGAAGTGGTCCGAAAAAATGGGATAGCCTTAAAAGAGGAAACCGGTCGGGAGCGAACGGCACCGCTAACCGACGAAATGGTTGCCAAACTCAGAAAAGAATCCTCCATAGATTCGGTAACAAGAGAGGTAGACCCAAAAGGAAGACAGGGTGGAAACAACTTCCCGCAAAATGTAAATTATCCGTGGAATTATGATCAGATGGGGCCCATCTATATCCCCGAAAAAGGAAAAACGGTGGCACTGAATCTAAAGGTTTTGCCCCTGTACAAAAAAATCATCCGCGAATATGAAGGCAATACCATTAGTATTGCAGGCAACCAGATTAAATTGAACGGAGAAGTAGCGGATTCCTACACCTTCAAGCAGGATTATTATTGGATGATGGGCGACAACCGTGACCACTCCGAAGACAGTCGTGCTTGGGGATACGTACCGGAAAATCATATTGTAGGCACTCCGATTTTTATTTGGGCGAGTTTCGACAATTTCGTCAATGCCAAAGGTCAGCCGAACAGTCCCTGGAAGTGGAAACCAAGGTGGAATCGGATCTTCACGACCGTCAATGGCAGCGGCGAACCGGTGTCATATTTTAAGTATTTTTTAATCGCATTAGTGGCCTATTTTGTGGGAAGTTGGCTGTGGAAAAGGCGGCGGGCCAAAAAATGAACTTTAACGCCATTAAAATAACACCCCAACAAGCGGAGATCATAGCCCAAAAGCTTTTTAACGTCAGCGGAAAATCTTCTCCTCTACCCGGCTATCTCGATCTAAATTTTAGGATAAAAGTGGATGCAGGGGAAGGATTTATCCTAAAAATATCGCGTCCCGATGAGAATCAGGAGTATCTCGATTTTCAACAACAAATTTTACGGCATGTAGCTCGAAACGGAAACGGCCTGATTGCGCCCAAGGTTAGTATCGATACAAAGGGAAACGCCATTTCATCATTTATCGATGACCAGGGAAACCCGAGAATGGTACGTTTGCTCACATGGGTAACCGGACGGATTTGGAGCGATGTCATTCCTCAATTAGACGATCTTCGGCATAGTCTGGGTGAACAATGCGGCAAATTGACCCAGGCCTTGCAGGGTTTTGACCACCCACAGGCCCATCGGAAATTTGAATGGGATATCGCAGCATCGCTTTGGACCACATCCCATCTAGATCTATTCAACGAAAAAGAAAGAAAGATACTGGCTTCATTTCAGGAGGATTTCGAAATGGCGCAAAGTGCGTACATCAAGCTTCGAAAAGCGGTCGTGCACAATGATGCCAACGATTTAAATATCGTGGTTTCCGATGATCTTATGCATCCAACGGTCAAGGCGGCCATAGATTATGGGGATGCCATACATACCCAAATCATCAATGATTTGGCCATTGCATGCGCCTACGCCATCATGGGGCATAACGATCCTTTGGAAGCTGCCCTTCCTATTGTAAAAGGCTACCATTCCCAATTTACCCTGGAAGAAAGGGAATTGGAACACCTTTACAATGCCATCGCCATGCGATTGGTCATCTCGGTAACTAAAGCCGCAATAAGTAAGCGCGAAGTGCCCGATAATGCCTACTTGCTGGTCAGCGACAAACCGGCTTGGGCATTGCTCGAAAAATGGTATGCCCTACCTACCGATTTTGCCCATTACAGTTTTCGCCAGGCTTGCGGGTTTATTCCGCACCCCCACGAATCGGAATTTAAAAATTGGGCCGGACAAAACACGTTTCGGCTATCGGAACTATTTCCTACGGTCGACCAAACCGAGGCACATCGGTTAGACCTTAGCGTTTCGAGTAAATGGCTGGGCCAACAAGTCGATTTCGATGACTTGGAACTTTTTCAGTTTAAGATGGATAGGTTGCAAAAAAAACATCCCGATAAACTAATTGCCGGGGGCTATCTAGAACCTCGAAACGTTTACACCACTTCTGAGTATGGCCGAATCGGCAACAGCGGACCCGAAAATCGGACCATCCATTTAGGAGTAGATTTTTGGCTGCCAGTTGGCACTAGGGTAAACGCCCTGTTCGACGGCGAGGTGATGACGTCAGTAAACGATGCCGGGCATAAGGAGTATGGGGGACTGATCATCCTAAAACACAAAACCGAAAATTTTGAGTTTTTTACGCTTTATGGGCATTTATCCGTAGCTTCGATTCATAAAAAGGAAGTAGGCCAGTTCGTCAATAAAGGAGAAGACATCGGGTATTTGGGTCATCCGGAAGAAAACGGAAATTGGGCGCCCCACCTCCACTTTCAGGTTATCTTGTCGATGCTCGGATATACCATCGATTTTCCCGGTGTTGGATATTTCAACCAGATTGAGGTGTGGAAAAGTATCTGTCCAGATCCTAATTTTTTGTTTAAGTCCGTAATACTCCAACCGACCAAAACAGCATCGAACGATCAACTAATCGAATATCGAAAACAACATCTGGGCAAAAGCCTGAGCCTGCAATATGAGGTGCCCATTAAAATGGTTCGGGGGGCGGGCCAATACCTGATCGATCAATACGGTCGAAAATACCTCGACACCGTGAACAATGTAGCCCATGTGGGACATGAACATCCGGCCGTGGTCAAGGCGGGACAGGAGCAGATGGCGTTGATTAACACCAATTCCCGATATTTGCACGATACTATTAACACGCTGGCTCAAGAATTGCTGGAAACTTTACCGCCCGAACTTTCGGTACTCCATTTTGTGAATTCGGGAAGCGAGGCGAACGAACTGGCCATACGCATGGTCAAGGCCTTTACCGGTGAGCGGGACATTATCGCATCCGCAGTCGGGTACCATGGCAATACGAATAGCACCATCGATATTAGTTCCTATAAATTTGATGGCAAAGGCGGGCAAGGTGCTCCCGAGCACACCCATATCTTCCCCCTTCCCGATGCCTTTCGGGGGAAATATCGGGGCGAAAATACCGGATACCGTTATGCGGGGGAAGTCCAAATTCAAATCGATGCCATACATAAAAAAGGCCGAGGGCTTGGCGCACTGATCGTCGAACCCATTATTAGCTGCGGGGGACAGATCGAATTGCCGGAAGGGTTTTTGGAGAAGGCATACGATTATGTTCGAAAGGCTGGCGGACTCTGTATTTCAGATGAAGTACAAGTGGGGTGCGGGCGTGTAGGCAAGTTCTTTTGGGGGTTTCAATTGCACCAGGTCGTACCCGATATCGTGACCATCGGCAAGCCTTTGGGCAACGGTCACCCACTGGCCGCGGTCGCCTGTACACAAGAAGTCGCGGCAAAATTTGCCAATGGTATGGAGTATTTCAACACCTTTGGCGGAAATCCCGTTTCCTGTGCCATCGGGGCCGAGGTATTGCGAACGGTCAAGCGAGAAAACTTACAGGAACACGCCCTACAAGTCGGTGAATTTTTGAAATCAGGATTAAAAAATCTGGCCAAGGATTTTCCGATTATCGGCGATGTTCGCGGGCAAGGGCTGTTTTTAGGCGTTGAACTTGTCGATATCGAAATGAACCCGCTGAGCGATAAGGCCAATTATTTGGCCAACCGCATGAAAGACTATGGCATTCTAATGAGCACCGACGGCCCGGATCATAATGTACTTAAAATCAAACCGCCGATGGTATTTTCCCGTGATAATGCGGAGGAACTGTTGTTTTATTTAAGGAAAGTTCTTAAAGAGGATTTTATGCGGAGGTATTGAGGGATGGTTTAATGGGAACGAGTTCTTGAAATCGAACAATTTCAGAAACAATCATAGCATTTCTTGAAATTACCCGTCGATATCTTCAACCACTATCGCGTTAGTATGTTACCGACATGAGTTAATGGAATATGCGGACAATTAGTAAGTTACCCGCTTGCAATCAAATGAAAATAGTGATGAAAGATAAAAAAATAATAGTTATTGGCGGAGGTTTTGCGGGCATCAATTTCGCTAAATATCTCGGCAATAAAAAAGGGGTACAGGTAACCTTGGTCGATAAGAACAATTATAATTTTTTTCCGCCGCTACTCTATCAGCTTGCTACGGGTATGTTAGACGTTTCGAGTATTTCAATACCGTTCCGAACACTTTTCAACGGTAAAGATAATTTGCATTTCAGACTGGGAGAACTTAAAAAAGTAATTCCGGAAGCGCGTAAAATTATTTTATCGACCGGTGAGATGTCATACGATTATCTGGTCATAGCCACAGGTACAAAAAGTAATTATTTCGGAATGGAGAATATCGAAAAAAATGCCCTTCCCATGAAATCGGTAAACGACGCCATCAAACTCCGGAATTATCTCATAATGGAAGGCGAGAAATATTCGTTCTGCACCGATGAGGACGAGAAGCGAAAGATGCGGAATATCGTAATTTCCGGTGCCGGACCATCAGGAGTGGAAATTGCCGGAATGATCGCGGAAATGCGTAATCGAAAATTGGAGAACATCTATCCCGAGTTGGAAGAGGAAGCCTTAAATATTTATTTGGTCGACGCTGCGCCTACCGTATTACCGCCCATGAGCAAAAAATCCCAAAAATATTCTAAGGAAAGTCTCGAAAATTTGGGCATCAATGTTAAACTCAATACGATGGTCGCCGACTATAAAGATGACAAAGTTATTTTTAAGAATGGCGAAATGATCGAAACCAAAACCTTGATCTGGACCGCTGGTGTTACCGCAATAAAATTTGACGGCATTCCAGATGACTATTACGAAAAAGGAAACCGGCTTGTGGTAGACGCATTCAATAAGATTGTAGGTTCCGATTCTATATTTGCCATAGGCGATTCTTGTATCCAAAAAACCGATCCGGACTGGCCTGAGGGTCATCCCCAACTGGGAAGTGTGGCACAACAGCAGGGCAAGGCTTTGGCGAAAAATTTTACGAGAATGGTCAAAGATAGAGAGTTAGAGCCGTTTTCATATTTAGATAAAGGTACTATGGCCATTATAGGCGATAAAAAGGCGGTTGCCGATATGACTTTTCCAAAAACCACGTTAACCGGCTTTTTCGCATGGATGGCATGGCTTTTTGTACACCTTTTTCTTTTGGTCGATTACAGAAACAAGTGGAAAACCTTTTGGAATTGGGCCAATACCTATATCGGAAAAGGAAATTCCCAAGGTATAATGGTGGGTGAAAATGTGTACGAAAACCTGGTCATGACCACCCCAATGGAAATGAACGAAAACAAATAAAGTGATGGTTGGATCTTTAGGGAAGACACTCCTGCCTACGTTAATCCGATACTTATATGGGAGAAGCTAAACCCAAACAACAACCATGAAAAAAAAAGAAAAAAAACAGGAATTACATCAAAAAAAGTTGGAGGAGAAATCCGACAAAATTAAAGGAGGTAAGAGGTATAGTGATATTCTGAGCCGTGTTATACACGAGGGCGAAGAAATATTCAAAATAAAGAACAAGGCGATTTTCTTGAGCGCGATATTAGCGGGTCTAGAAATCGGGTTCAGTTATGTTTTGGTCTGTACCCTGTATTCGCTGCTCGATGGTAAGGTCGATCAGAACCTGCTGATTACATCGTTCGGTTTTGTTTATCCCATAGGATTTATTTTAGTCATCTTAGGAAAATCTGCACTCTTTACCGAACAGACTTCGTTGCTCGCACTACCCGTTCTTAATGGGCAGCGATCCCTATTCGAAATGTTGCGCCTATGGGGAGTGGTGATTGCCGGTAATGTTATCGGAGGTATTATTTTCACCTTCTTTATAGGCACCCTAGCTCCCCATTTGGGTCTGTTTACTTCAGATACTATGGCCTTAGTAGGCACACACGTGCTCACCCATGATGCATGGGTACTTTTTCTAAGTGCGATTACGGCTGGGTGGTTAATGGGGCTTTTAACTTGGCTGCTCAATAGTACAGAGACCTCCCTGACCCGTATAGTAATTATTTCTATGATTACCGGTGTCATTGGTTTTGGTGGCTTTCATCACAGTATCGTGGGCAATATTGAAGCGTTTGGAGCCTATTTGTACTCCGATGCGGTTTCAATATGGGATTACCTGTGGTTCTTACTGCTCGCCCTAGCCGGAAACAGCGTCGGTGGTGCCATTGTCGTGGGGCTATTTAAATATAGGATATTTGAATCTAATTATGCGAAAGAGGTTTAAAAAGATCCTATCAAAACGGGCAATTATAGTATCGAAACAATCAAAGTACAACCGCTCAATTTCGTAAATTACAATTGAACTTAAAAATATAATATATATGAAGACGAATATAGGTATATCAAAAGATAATAGGCAGCAAACCACCGACGTACTCGCTAAACTATTGGCGGACGAATTTTTACTGTACACAAAAACTTTGCGTGCCCATTGGAACTTGGAAGGACATGATTTTCACACCAAGCATCTTTTTTTTGAGGAGCATTACAATGCCATAAAAAGGTTTGCGGACGGTGTGGCCGAACGGATTCGAAAGATTGGGCATTATGCACCGGCGACGATGGGCGATTTTCTGAAACTCACCCACCTCACTGAAAAATACGAGGGTGACAATACCAGCCATGATTTCACTGCTGCACTGCTCGAAGACCACGATTCGATCATCCAATTCATACGAGGAAATATTGCTAAGGTCGAGGAAGAATATGAAGACGTGGGTACCGCAGACTTTCTGACCGGACTGCTTCAAGAACACGAAGAAATGGCATGGATGCTTAGGGCAACCATTGCCAAGGCTTAGAAGGTATCGAGAAATATCGAGCCTTAACTAGGGTTACGCTCTTTCTGGACAGATGCCAAATAAAATTTTGGTCAAATATAACTAGCTCCATACTGTTAAAGGTATGGAGCTATTTTTTTATGATATAAATCTTTTTGGCACTACTGCCCGTATTACGTAGTTTTATCATCGTAAGCAATTTGGCCTTGAGGCCGCAATTTTTTCGATTGTTTTCAGCTTTCCCTACCGTGCTATCATAATGATGCAAGATAAAGCATATCCAGAAAAGCAAAATGAAAAGAAATAACTTCAACCTAACTAGGCAATGAAAAATACCATTTCGGCAAGGGTGGCCGATTTCTTGAGGGTATATCCTCCTTTTAACGAAATGCATCCCAAAGACTTGGATACCCTATCTCATGAGGTTTCCATCCTTTATAAAACCAAGGAAAGTGTTATTTTTGAAGAGGATGGGCAGCCACACGAACACTTTTATATCGTACATAAAGGAGCCGTAGTTCTACGAAAAAATTCGACCAATGCCATCATAGACCTTTGCGACGAGGGCGATATCTTCGGATTGCGCCCCTTGATGGCGAATGAAAATTACAAACTCGAGGCAAAGGCCTATGAAGAGAGTATACTGTACGCCGTTCCGATAGCTGATTTCAAGCCCTATACACAAAAATACGAAGGCGTTGCCAACTTTTTGCTCGAGAGCTTTGCGTCGAATACGAGAAACCCCTATTCCAATAGTTACAAGGGTAAATTATTGGGTGAATCCTCCGCCCTGCAGCCTCAGCTCGATAAGGGGCTGCTGGACTTGCAACATGTAAATTATTCGAAAAAATTGGTCACAAGTCCCAAAAATGCCAGCGTAAAAAGCATTGCGCTTGCCATGACCAAAAAAAAAGTAGGTGCTATGTTGATCGTCGAAAACGGACTTCCCCAGGGCATTATTACCGATAAGGACATCCGTAACCAAATTGCTACCGGTATCCATCCCATCACCGCAGAGGCTAAAGAAATTATGACCGCCCCGGTAATCACCTATCCGAAGAAAATGACGATAGCACAGGCCCAAATGGCGATGATGAAGAATGGTATCAGCCATCTTTGCCTCACAGAAGACGGCACGCCGAACACTGCGGCCGTGGGCATGTTGTCAAAACACGATGTCATGCTAGAACTCGGCAATAATCCCGCTGTTCTGATGAAGGCCATAAAGCGGGCGGGCAAATTCAAGGAGATAAAAACCATCCGCCGCCGTATTACAGGACTGCTAAAAGGGTATCTGGACCAGAATATTCCCCTGACCCTTACTTCAAAGGTGATATCCGAGCTGAATGACGCCTGTATCAAAAAAATCATCAAAATTGCCTTGAAAGACTTCGAAAATCAGCCCCCGGTCAAATTTGCATGGCTTGCCATGGGCAGCCAGGGCCGTAGCGAACAATTACTACATACCGATCAAGACAACGCCCTGATTTTTGAAAATGTACCCGAGAACGAATTGTCGAAAACCAGGGCTTATTTTCTGAATCTTTCAAAAGCGGTGAACAAAGGGCTAAAAATAATCGGCTATGAATACTGCCCAGCGGAGATGATGGCCTCGAACCCTGAATGGTGCCTGTCCCTTTCGGAATGGAAAGATCGGGTGTCCCATTGGATAACCAATCCAGGGCCGGAAGAAGTCCTCTTATCCTCCATATTCTTTGATTATAGTATTTCCTATGGGGATGTCAACTTGGTCGATGAACTGACCGCGCATATCTTCAAGGGAACGGAAAAGTATCCGATTTTCTTCACCCATTTGGCCAGTGGCGCGCTGCAAAATCCGTCACCGACCGGATTTTTCCGTAGCTTTTTGGTCGAAGAGGATGGTGCACATAAAGATTTCTTCGATGTAAAACGCAGGGCTTTGATGCCCCTGATCGATGGGGCGCGGATTTTGATACTTTCGCACCAAATCAAATCGATAAACAATACGGCACTGCGTTTTGAACGGCTGGCGGAGCTCGAACCCAACAACGAGGCTATTTTTTCCGCATGCTCCTTTGCGACAAAGGCTTTACTGAAATTTCGGACAAAACAGGGACTACTGCACAACGATTCCGGCCGTTTTATAGCTTTAGATACGTTGACAAAGGAAGAAAAAATCAAGTTGAAGCGTACATTCAAGACCATCAAAGAACTACAGGAACTAATAAAATTCCGTTTTAAGGTAACCCAAATGTTAGGATGATGCGATTCTTAAAAAAGATGTTTCGCAAAGAGAAAAGGAATTATCCCGATTTCTGGAGGGCCTACGTCAAAGAATTCGAAATCGGGCTGCCGGAGAGCCTGGAAGAAATCCGGTTTGTAGTTTTCGACACGGAAACTACAGGTCTCGATATCGAAAAAGACAGAATACTTTCCATAGGTGCCCTCTCCTTACAAAACAACTCTATAACGGTTAATCAGAGTTTCGAGGTGTATCTGTACCAACATTTTTACCATGCCAAAAACATAGCGGTTCACGGTATTCTGGAGAAAGAATCGGAACCCAAAATTACAGAATTGGAAGCCATTCAGCTCGCCTTGTCTTTTATTGGCAATTCAGTTCTTGTGGCACATCACGCCGGATTCGACCGCGCCATGATCAATGCAGCTCTTAAACGCCACGGACTTCCCAAATTAAAAAACAAATTTTTGGATACCTCCTCGCTGTATAAGCGCACTTTGATCGCTTCTCCGTTACTAGAAAAACAAGCTCATTATTCATTGGACGAGATGGCGGAAAAATTTGATATTCCCACTACAGATAGGCATACTGCCTTAGGTGATGCCTATATTACTGCCATCGCCTTTTTGAATATTTTGGGGAAATTGGAAGTGAAACCGAGTTTTTCGGTGAAGGAGCTGTTGAGATGAGTCGATATGGAGTTTTTTGAACGTCAAAATAATCAGCATCCGTTGATTGTGATACTATCCCAAATAACCTAAAACGTTCTTTTCGATACGTTCTTGAATATTCGAAATATCGGCCTTGATGAAAGTCTCCCCGGTAATATTTTCGTAGAGTTCAATATACCTTTCCGATACGGTTTCGATGTAAGCATCGGACATTTCGGGAACGTTTTGCCCTTCAAGACCTTGAAAATCGTTTTGGATTAGCCACTGCCTAACAAATTCCTTGGAAAGTTGTTTTTGGGGTTCTCCTCGATCCTGCCGTTCCTGATACCCATCCGCATAGAAGTAGCGGGAGGAATCCGGCGTATGGATTTCATCGATCAGTACGATTTCACCGCCTTTGGTCTTGCCGAATTCATATTTGGTATCCACTAAAATCAATCCGCGTGCAGCGGCAATTTCGGTACCTCTCTGAAAGAGGGCCCGGGTGTATTTTTCCAATACGGCATACTCTTCTTTGGATACAATTTTCCGAATTAAAATATCCTCCCTAGAGATGTCCTCATCGTGATCGCCATGCTCCGCTTTGGTAGCCGGAGTGATTATCGGTTCGGGGAATTGATCGTTCTCCTGCATGCCCTCGGGCATCGCTATCCCACATAGCATTCGTTTTCCGGCTTTATATTCCCGTGCCGCATGGCCTGACATGTAGCCCCGGATTACCATCTCAACCTTGAAAGGTTCACAAGCATGGCCCACCGCTACATTCGGATCGGGAGTGGCCGTCAACCAGTTCGGAACAATATCAGCCGTAGCTGCCATCATTTTCGTAGCGATTTGGTTCAAAATTTGTCCTTTGTAAGGAATCCCTTTCGGCATCACCACATCAAAAGCGGACAACCGATCGGTAGCGACCATGACCAGTATATCGTTTTCCAATGCATATACCTCCCGGACTTTGCCCTTATAAACGCTTTTCTGGCCTGGGAAATTGAAATGAGTGTCGGTGATAGTGTTGTTCATGCTACGCTGTTTGTGGTTTTAATCCGTACCTTGCTCAACCTTGGTGTTCAATATTCTTATAGGCATCAATCACTTTTTTGACCAGTTTATGTCGAATGACATCTTTGTCGTCGAGGTAGATGATTTCGATACCATGTACATCTTTCAGAATCAAAAGGGCTTCCTTTAGTCCCGATACCGTTCTTCTTGGCAGGTCAATTTGTCCAGGGTCGCCGGTAATCATAAACTTGGCGTTCTTTCCCATTCGGGTCAGGAACATTTTCATCTGGGCGTGGGTGGTGTTCTGGGCCTCGTCAAGAATTACAAATGCATTATCGAGTGTACGCCCACGCATAAAGGCCAAGGGAGCGATTTGGATGATATCGGTATCGATCAAATGCGCGAGCTTTTCGGCGGGAATCATATCGCGTAGGCCATCATACAGGGGCTGCATGTACGGATCGAGCTTTTCTTTTAGATCTCCGGGTAAAAAGCCAAGGTTTTCCCCTGCTTCCACTGCCGGCCGGGTCAAAATAATACGTTTTACCTGCTTTTCCTTCAGGGCCTTGACAGCTAAAGCCACACCGGTATAGGTTTTGCCGGTTCCGGCAGGACCTATGGCGAAGACCATATCGTTCTTCTTGGCCGCATCGACCAATTTACGCTGGTTCACGGTCTGGGCCTTGATTAATCGACCATTGACCCCGTGTACCAGTGTCTCCCCACTTTTATCAGGCGATTCATAGTCGGCGGCCGTATTACTGGTCAGCACCCTTTCGATTACGTTTTCGTCCAATTTATTGTATTTGGCGAAATGAGTGGTCAACATGGTAATCCGGCGGTCGAACTCCTCTAAAAGTTCTTCATCGCCAAAGGCCTTTATTTTGTTACCACGGGCAACGATTTTAAGTTTAGGGAAATATTCTTTTAGTAGATCGATATGTTGGTTGCCCTGCCCAAAAAATTCCCTTGGACTGATTTCTGTAAGTTCTAGTATGAGTTCGTTCAAAAACTTTGAGTGTTTAAGTGAAAGCCAATATGGAATTATTTCGCTTGGCTATTTTTTTGCATTAATTTTGTTTGTTCATCCTTTTATTGGACTAGTTCCTAACAAACTTAATCAAAAAACAGTTTGTAGCTCCAAAAATATATTAACAGTGCTGCATGGCCATCATCACCTTAACTACAGATTTCGGACTCAAAGATTATTTTGTCGGATGCCTTAAGGGTAGTATCTACAGAGAATTACCAGATGCCCAAATCGTTGATATTTCGCACGATATCAGTCCGTTTAATATTCATGAGTGTGCTTACATCCTGAAAAATTCCTATAAAAATTTTCCCGAAGGCAGTATCCATATTGTCGGGGTCGATGCCGAGCCTACCCCTGAAAACCAGCACATTGCCCTTCTGATCGACGGCCATTATTTTATCACTTCCAATAACGGCATTATCGGATTGATAACTTCCGAAAAAAAGCCACAGAAGGTAGTTGAAATCAATATTCCGAATCCCGATAACGGTTCTTTCCCCGTTCTTGATGTATTCATTAAAGTGGCCTGCCACATCGCCCGCGGAGGCACCCTTGAAGTCGTTGGAAAGCCATTCAATGCTTTGAAAGAGCTTCGCGAATTCACCCCCAGCGTGACCGACGATGGAAACAAAATTATCGGCAGCATTATCTACGTCGATAATTATGGAAATGTGGTGACCAATATCCACAAGAACTTTTTTGAGGCCTATCGGAAAGGCAGGGGTTACGAACTCGCCGCCCGATCTACAAAAATAAGCCGTATTCACAACAAATACAGTGACATTATCAATTTCGATCTTGATAGGAGTCAACGCAAGGGTGCGGGAGACCTTTTGGCGCTGTTTAATTCCGCGAACTATATTGAACTGGCTATCTATAAAAGCGACCTGAACACGGTGGGAGGTGCTTCGACATTGTTAGGACTGGAATTTCGCGATACGGTTACGGTTTCTTTTCTTTAGGGAGATTACTGGGTGAAAGTTACTGGTAAAAGGTTTCAAAATCTTATTAAATTTACTCTGTAGAGCTAAATCCGGACCTAGATACGATATAAATGACGAAATGTACAGCAAAGCCGCCTTGAGCGAAGATCAAATAAAACACCATAAACCTCAACAATTCCCATGCTCGCCATCTTCAAACGTGAAATACGCTCCTTTTTCACCTCGGTAACCGGGTACTTGGTCATCGGACTCTTTCTGGCGCTCAACGGATTTTTTCTGTGGGTTTTCAAAGGTCCGTTCAATATATTTGATTATGGCTTTGCCGACCTGGGCAATTTCTTCTTGCTGGCACCTTGGGTGTTTCTGTTCTTGATTCCCGCGATTACCATGAAAAGCTTTTCGGAGGAGAAGAAATTGGGCACACTCGAACTCCTGTATATTAAGCCTATCGGCATTTGGCAAACGGTACTCGGAAAATTTCTGGACACATTTGTTTTGGGAATGATTGCATTAGCGCCTACCTTACTATATGTATATTCGGTTTCTCGATTGGGTACGACCGTCGGAAATCTGGATATGGGGCCGGTCATAGGTTCGTATTTTGGCACTATTTTTTTAATGGGATGCTATACTGCCATCGGTCTCTTCGCCTCTACCCTATCGGAAAACCAGATTGTGGCGTTTATTATCGGGGTGCTACTCTGCTTCTTGCTGTTTTACGGTTTCGAGGTCTTGTCCTCCCTTTTTGCCGTTGGCCAAGATGCCGTCCTCGTTCAAAACTTGGGAATGAAACATCACTTCGAAAGTATCGCAAGGGGCGTTTTAGACACGCGGGACCTGGTTTATTTTATCAGTCTTACCGCCTTCTTTCTTTTCCTTAGCGTTGTTCAACTTAAAAATACGGCACGATAGTGATTATCTCTAGGGCTGCGTCCCAGAGGTGTTCAAATTCCAAAAAAAGTCAAATTCACAATAAAAACGAAGCACAGCCGCGGAAAAATAAATCCAACAAAAATGAAAAAAACTTTGGTTTCCATCGCTGCCGCCCTATTGCTTTTGATATTGATCAATGCGCTTTCCGGTTTTATATACACCCGATTCGATTTTACCGAAGACCATCGGTACACGTTATCCGAAGCTGCCCTCGATGCCGTTTCGGAATTGGGGAGACCGGTCATCGTCGATGTTTTGTTGGAAGGCAACCTACCCCCGGAATTCGTTAAACTGAGGACAGAAACCCGCCAGATTTTGGAGGAATTTGCATCGGAGAACGGAAACATCAAGTTCACGTTCGTAAATCCTTTAGAAAATACCAAGAATATCAAGGAAAGTGTAGCTGGACTACAGAAATTGGGTCTCACACCAGCCCAGGTGACCGTGGAAGATAATAGTAAGGTATCGCAAGACATCGTCTTTCCGTGGGCCATGGTCAATTATGGGAATAAAACGGTAAAAGTGCCGCTGCTGAAAAACAAATTAGGGGCTACTATCGAAGAGCGGGTCAATAATTCCGTACAGCAATTGGAATATGCCTTTGCGGATGCGTTTTCTAAAATCGCCATCCAAAAAAAGAAACAGATTGCCGTCATCAAGGGCAATGGCGAACTTGAGGATATCTATTTAGCCGATTTTTTGACCTCCATTCGTGATTATTACAATATCGGCGCAATAACGCTGGATTCCGTTTCCGGAAATCCGCAAAAAACTTTAGATCAATTAAAAGGATATAATCTCGCCCTGATTGCCAAACCGACCGAGGCTTTTTCAGAAAGTGAAAAATATGTGATGGATCAGTATATCGTTAATGGCGGAAAAACAATATGGTTGATCGACGCGGTTAGCATGGAGCTTGACAGTCTTTTTAACGAACAGAAAGCCGCAATGGCCTTCCCTCGAAACTTGAACCTGAACGATTTCTTTTTTAAGTACGGTATCCGGGTCAATCCTGATTTGGTCAACGATATGTATTTTACCCAGATCGTATTGGCGACCGGGGAAGGGAATGCATCCCAATACAACCCCGTGCCTTGGTACTATCATCCTATGGTTTTCTCGCGCAATAATCATCCTATTAATAATAATCTGGAAGCCATCCGGTTACAATTTGCCAGTTCTATCGATACGCTAGCCAATGCAAATAAAAAAACGGTACTTCTTCAAAGTTCGCCCTTATCCCGTTTAGAGGGGACGCCGAAACAAATTAGTCTCGACATCATCCATAGTTCCCCGAAAAAAGAAAATTATACCAATGGCAACAAGGCATTGGCTGTATTGGTAGCCGGCGATTTCACCTCCGTTTTCGCCAACCGCGTCAAACCGGCGCAACTCCGAAATCCTCTTGAAAAAGGAAAATCCAATAAAATGCTAGTGGTTTCCGATGGCGATATCATCAAAAATCAAGTGCGCAACGGCCGTCCTTTGGAACTGGGGTACGATAAATGGACCAACAATTATTACGGGAACAAAGAATTTTTGATAAACGCCGTCAATTACCTGTTAGACGATAGCGGACTTATAAACATTAGAAATAAAAAGGTGGCCATACCCTTTTTGGATACCCAAAAAATAGCCGCCCATAAAACCAAGTGGCAACTAGTGAACATAGGACTTCCGCTAGTCTTAACCCTTGTTTTCGGACTAGGTTTCACCTTTTTTAGAAGACGAAAATACGGTGCCTAGATGTTGATAAGTTTGTTTCGCTAAAAAGAGCAATTCAGATATCTTTGTTTGTCATGATTTTTGAACTTTCCGTGCAATTTCAAGACATTCCAGAACCCTATTTGACACAAAATTGAAATAAAACTACCCTATGAAGTTCATAGTATCGAGCACTTACCTTTTAAAGCAACTACAGATTTTGGGGGGCGTAATCAACAATAGTAACACGCTGCCCATTCTTGATAATTTTCTTTTTGACCTGAACAAGGCCAAACTAACTGTGTCCGCCTCGGATCTGGAGACCACTATGAGTTCGGTCTTAAAAGTAGATTCCGAAAGTGAGGGTACCATCGCCGTACCCGCGCGTTTATTATTGGATATCTTAAAAACCTTCCCCGAACAGCCCTTGACTTTTGTAGTCGAGGACAACCATACGGTCGAAATCAGCTCAAACTCCGGTAAATATGCACTGGCTTATGCCGAAGGCGCGGAGTTTCCGAAAGCGGTAGAATTGGCCGATCCGAGTTCCACTACTTTAATGGGCGATATTCTGGCCACTGCCATCGATAAGACCATATTCGCGTCGGGAAATGATGATTTACGACCTGTGATGAGCGGCGTTTTCTTTCAGTTTTCCACGGAAAACCTGACCTTCGTCGCTACGGATGCGCACAAATTGGTAAAATACAGACGTGACGATGTGTCCGCTTCGGAAGTGGCGGAATTTATCATGCCGAAAAAGCCCTTGAACCTGTTAAAAGGGATTTTAGGGGGAAGTGAGTCGGATGTCCTTATCGAATACAACGACAGTAACGCCAAATTCAGCTTTGAGGAAACCGTACTGATCTGTCGTTTGATCGATGGGAAGTATCCGAACTACGAGGCGGTGATTCCCAAGGAGAATCCGAATAAATTATCGATTTCCAGAAATCAATTTTTGAGTTCCGTACGTCGGGTTGCGATTTTCTCCAACAAGACGACGCACCAAATCCGATTAAAGATCGCCGGTACCGAACTGAATATTTCCGCCGAGGATATCGATTACAGCAATAAGGCCGAAGAACGATTGACCTGCGCCTACCAAGGCGACGATATGCAAATCGGGTTCAATTCCCGCTTCCTGACCGAAATGCTGAACAACCTCAACTCCGAAGAGGTTACTTTAGAAATGAGCCTTCCCAATCGCGCGGGAATCCTTACGCCCGCCGATGGGCTCGATGAAGGGGAAAACGTAACGATGTTAGTGATGCCCGTGATGTTGAACGGGTAATCTTTTTTGAGATTTTTCACTTTAAGATAAAAAAATCCTGAACATTTCGTTCAGGATTTTTTGGTTTCAGAATTATCTAAGCAATAAACCGAATCGTCATAAAATAGCTCGGTGATTCGCGGTTGCTGGCTTTTACCGCATTGACTATGGGTAGCACGAAGGCGATGATTCCGATAAATATCAGGCTCAAGATACCTAAGCCGAGCACTAGAATTGCGGGAATACTAAGAACCACAAAAAGCAGCACGCTCAATTGAAAATTTACAATGGACTTTCCGTGCTCGTCCATTCCGGCAATTTTATCCTTAGAGGTGAGCCAGATGACCAAAGGGACGATAAGCCCGCCGAAGCCGGTAACATAGGTCAATAATTGAGATAAGTGAGTCAGCACCAATAATGAATTGTTACTTTCCAGTGCTTTGCTTTGATTGATGACTTCCATTTTTGATTATTTTTAAGGGTTTCTATCAATAAGACGAATCAAAATGGAAAATGTTACAATGAACCGGATGATGGATGATAGATGGTTGATGTTTGAGATTAGGTGCTAGTGCGGGGTCATTTTTTCATGATATCAACTGCTCTGAGTTCGTTTTTTTCTGTACGCTGTCACACTGGCCCCACTGGCCCACAAAAGAAAAAAAAATCCCGTTCCTGAAACGGGAACGGGATTATAAAATTACATTAAGCATAGGCTAGCTTTTTTCAAGCTTCTTTTCCAATTTGCGCAGCTTTTCTTTGTTCTTAATCACGCGCAGTTTCTCTTTCTCAATTTTATTGTTGATTTTATCGATATCGTTGGGCGAAAGTTTTCCCTTTACTTTATCCAGCTCCATATCTTCCTGAAGCTTGTTTACTTTACGATTTCCTTTTGCGATATCCTCTTTTGTATGGATTACGTCCTCTTTTAAATCCTCGATTTTTTTCGCTTCCTTCTCCAGCTTTTTCTGTGCTTTTTCCGCTTTTTTCGCCTCTTTGTCCGCCCTTGTAGCTTCCTTCTCGGCCTGATCTATTTGAGCTTGCATTTCTTTGGCCTTCTGCTCCGCCTGCTGCACTTTTAAAATGGAGTCATTGCCGACATTGCCATCTTGGGCATAGGAAAAAGCGCCCACGGCCAATGTGAGCGTAACCATGGAAATAAATCTTTTATATTTCATACGATTTCTTTGTCAATTTATGGTTCGAAGGTATACATTAATCCCATGTCGATGCTACAATTTTAACGTTAAATTGCCCAGCGTTCGAACTTCCGCTTTCCGCAACATTTTACGTATTTTTGAGGAATGATTCCAAATGATTCCATCATCGCATTGGCCACGCCTTCGGGGGCGGGCGCTATTGCCGTCATCCGGATTTCGGGCAGTGATGCCATCGCTGCAACCACTCCTTTTTTTAAATCCATCCATGGAAAAAAATTGGTCGAGCAAAAGAGCCATACCATTGTGTTGGGCCACATTGTTGAAGGAAAGCAAACTTTGGATGAAGTCTTGGTCTCCATTTTCAAAGCCCCAAATTCCTACACGGGAGAGAATGTGGTAGAAATCTCCTGTCACGGTTCGCCGTACATACAACAGCAGATCATTCAGTTGTTTCTAAGAAACGGATGCCGCATGGCCGATGCCGGGGAGTTTACCCTTCGCGCCTTTCTCAACGGAAAAATGGATCTCAGTCAAGCCGAGGCCGTAGCCGATTTGATTGCCAGTGACAACGCTGCCTCGCATCAGATTGCTATCCAACAAATGCGTGGTGGCTTTAGTAACGAAATAAAAAACCTTCGGGAAGAACTCCTCAACTTTGCTTCCTTGATCGAACTTGAATTGGACTTTGCCGAAGAGGATGTCGAATTCGCCAACCGAAACGATTTCAAGGCTTTGATTGATAAAATACAAAAGGTGCTCAAACGTCTGATCGATTCCTTCGCCGTCGGCAACGTCATTAAAAACGGTATTCCGGTAGCCATAGTGGGAGAGCCGAACGTTGGGAAATCCACCTTACTAAATGCACTATTAAACGAAGAGCGCGCTTTAGTCTCCGAAATCGCAGGAACGACACGCGACACCATCGAAGATGAAATAAGTATCGGGGGCATCGGCTTCCGATTTATCGATACGGCAGGTATTCGCGAGACCGAAGATGTGATCGAGGGAATGGGTATTAAACGGACTTTTGAGAAGATTGGGAAGTCGGAGGTAACGTTGTACCTGTTCGACGCCAGTGCGGTTATAAGCGCGCCGAACGAACAGGTAAATTCCGGATTAAAAGCTAAGGATTTGCTTCTCGAAATCAAAAAAATCAAGAATAAATATCCTCAAAAACCTCTTGTATTAGTGGCCAACAAAATCGACAGGCTTTCAGAGGAAGAAATCTCAAACCTCGAATCTCAATTTCGCATACCATTCGAGGAGGTTTCCAATCGGTCTACCAGGCAGTCCGATTTAGTGCTTCTTTCCGCCAAAACGGGGCAAGGTGTAGAAGAACTCCAATCCCGATTATTGCAGTTCGTCAACACCGGCGCCCTGCGAAACAACGAGACCATTGTCACCAACACTCGTCACTACAACGCTCTGCTGAAAGCCCTTGAGGAAATCGATAAAGTACAGCTGGGGATCGACGAAGAACTACCAAGCGACCTTATGGCCATTGATGTTCGAGAGGCGCTCTATCATCTTGGCGAGATTACGGGTCAAGTGACGAACGACGAACTTTTGGGGAATATTTTTGCTAATTTTTGTATTGGGAAATAGGTTCCCATTTTTTACGAAGCATACTAATTTCAAAAAATTCAAGGCCTGCCTGATGCTGCTTTCGACGAAGGTTATAAAAGAAAACCTCATGAAAAAGGTCAAAGACTTAATCATGGCCTAAAGTGTCCCATAAAAGGTCAATTAACGAAACTACTAAAAGAGACCAAAAATGGGACTCATTAGGGGATCGTTTCGCGTCTTTGAGAAAAAATCTCGTAAAATCGGTCGTGTAAAAAGAAAAAGCGATAAACGTAATTTTTTGGAATGGACAATTTTCAGTTAAGATTTATCGCTTTCTAGAAAGAGAAATATAGGAATTGATTTAATGCGTGGATGGTTACCATTTAATTTGCTGTTTTATTCCCTAATATAAAGTTTTATCGTAATATTGCAATTAACAAATAAAAGAAGATGGGATTAACCAAAACAGAAATGTTTACAGACGAACAAAACGAAATTTCTTTGTTCGCCAAAGTCTTTGGACATCCTGCAAGGGTAGCTATCTTGCAGCATCTATTCAAAATCGACAGGTGTGTATGTGGCGATCTGGTCAATGAAATCGGTCTTGCCCAACCGACTATTTCGCAACATCTTAAGGAATTAAAACATTTAGGACTTATCAAAGGCAATGTAGAAGGTACAAGCGTTTGTTACTGCATCAATATGGAGAACTGGAGTAAAATGAAAAATGTTATGCTGCAGTTTTTAGACCAAGATATCGCTAATGAAGATTGTTGTTGAAAAAATTTGGGTACATCAATCGTATAATCGCAATAAAACAATAAAATTATGAAACTATCGGAAGTTAAAAACAGACTTGAACAATTGGAAAAAATTGCTTTCCAATTACCAAACGGAGAACTAGTGCCGAACCACTTTCACGTTACCGAAGTGGGAAAAATAACCAAAGATTTCATTGATTGTGGCGGGACGGTACGAAAAGAGGAAGTAGCGAACTTTCAGCTTTGGAACGCCAACGATTATGACCACAGGTTACATCCTGAAAAATTAAAGGCCATCATCGAACTTTCGGAAAAGATCTTGGAATTGGGCGATCTGGAAATCGAAGTGGAATATCAAACCGACACAATCGGGAAATTCGGACTTGATTTTGACGGAACTAACTTCTTGTTGACAACAAAACAGACCGACTGTTTGGCAAAGGACGATTGCGGTATCCCGACTGATACCCCAAAAAAGAAACTTTCGGAGCTGACACCCACAACTTGTTGCGAACCTAATAGCGGTTGTTGTTAAATTCAGCACTATGGATTTTCGGAAAATTGATAAAAATATTTTGGACAGTATTGCCCGAATTTATAAAACGGAAATCAAAATCAGAAATGCAACATTTGAAACAAATGTTCCATCCTTGGAAGAATGGGATAAAAAGCACTTGCGGTTGGGGTTCGTATTACCATTGTGGAACATGAAAATATGCTGGGCTGGGCTTCCCTGTCAAAAGTTTCCTAAAGATGTGTTTATGGCGGCGTCGCAGAGGTAAGCGTTTATGCGCCAACTTCAGCACAGGGTAAGGGTATCGTAACCCGACTTTTACAAATGCTGATTGAAATCAGTGAATCCTAAGGAGTATAGAGATTGGTATGCGGCATTATGTGAGAAAACACCGCCAGTATTCGATTGTACAAAAAATGTGGGTTTAGGGAAATTGGTTGTCGCGAAAAATTGGGGAAACTCGATGGTTTAAGAGAGACAACGTACCAATGGATCGAAGAAATGAAATCGTGGGAATTTAAACATAGGTATATGATTGGACATACAGTAAAATTGATAATCGAAAAATTGGATACTTCAACAATTTCTAAAGAACGTAAACAAACCTTGCGCCCATTGGTCGATTTTATCCAGTCCAAACTAAATTACAGTAGAGAAATACGCATAAATTTCATCTGCACGCACAATTCACGAAGAAGCCACTTGTCCCAGGTTTGGGCGCAGACATTGGCGTACCATTTCCATATCAAAAATGTTTTCTGTTATTCAGGTGGTACGGAAAGCACGGCACTTTTCCCGATGGTCGCGAAAACTTTGCAAAATTCAGGATTTGAAGTCAAAACGATTTCAGAAGGCAACAATCCCGTTTACAGTATAAAATACGCTGAAAACGAACACCCGGTTAGAGAGTGTAAACTGAACTCTGTCTGAAATAAATTTTAATCATTAATTTTATTCAGACAGAACCATGAGAAAAGAAGAACAAACGGAATTCGAGAA
>NZ_FNAO01000003.1 GCF_900101815.1 Pricia antarctica | reverse complement strand
CCATTTGCGCATGAGCGGCAGGTCCACATTCCGCCCGAGTTTCGGTGTACTCAGTTATAGGTTAAGCACAGACCTGAATACCCGAACAAAATGTTTGGCAACGCTCTTGAGTATGATTAGTTGCGTCTTTAAGCCACTAATTTAGCAAATAAAAACGAACTAGCGAATCCACGAGGATTTTCGGAAGGAGAACAGGTCAAGCAATTAATTATACGCGATGTTGCAAGTAGTAATCACGGCTGTTTCTAGTTTAGTTACGATTTGGATTAGAAGTGCGTTCTGCGTGGAATTCGTGAGTTCAGTTTCCGCAACCGATCTAATTCCGTAAGATTGGTCAATTCCGCAAGAGTGATTTTCAGCGTTCTGATTCTCATCAGCAAAAATTTTTTTATTCCGATTGGTGGCGCAACGGTCATTTACACTGTTATCGAAATTCAGTTTTTTTCGATGCATTTAATTCCGCATGAGTGAGTAATTCCGCAACTTGCTTTTTGGCTTCCGTTTCGAATTCCGTTTTTTGATCTTTAAATACGGTTGGTTAAATTTCTGATTTTGAGGCTTTCTATAAAGCCCGAGTATTACTTGCAACGCCCTTGAGTATGATTAGTTGCGCGTCTCAAGCGCTAATTTAGCAAATAAAAACGAACTTTGGCATCCACGAGGGTTTTCGGAAGAAGTACAGACCTAGCAATTAATTATACGCGATGTTGTAAAATGTAGTTTCGTGAATTTCAGACTTTAGATAAAATACTCATTTAGGTTGTGCGCTCGAGTAAGCAAATCCGCGAACTGCTCAAATTCCGCATCGTGCATAATTCCGCATCTGGCTAAATTCCGCATCTTGAGAAATTCCGCAAACTGCAAAGGTTCCGTTATTTATTTTGCAAACTTGTTTTAGAAAATCCTTTGTTAATAGACCGTTTTTGAAATAAAATCCGATTTTAAATTCCGCAAACTTGCTCAAAATTCCGCAACAGTTGGTTTTCTGAAATAGTTCAGACCAGACAGTTTACAGATTCTGGATTTTATGGATCTGAGTGAATTCTGCTATATTTTACAACGTTGATGTGTATGAGCAGTAAGGGGCAAAATAAGCAATGATATTCCGTCATTAACTGAACATTGCTGAAAGATAATAACTTTCGGGTTAAACACAAAGCCCTTATTGCTTATACACGGTGTTAGCGGCTGGCTTTGTTCCGTTCTGCTTTTCAATTCCGATGTTTCTATTTCTGTTCGGATTGAGCGTTGGCGAGACATACTCTTTTGCAATTTTTGGCTTGAGCTTTGGCTGGTGCGAATTGCAAATGTGTATGGCTTTTAGCGTTGGCATTATGCTATAAAAATATGATTTGTGAATAAAGTATGTGGTGCACTCACAAGATTAATGTCAAATTTCAATGATGGTTCAATTCTGGAACTTGCATTATGAATTCTAAAGGATATTTGCCAACCTTCATTTAAAGAAACCAATAAAGTGGTAGTCGAATTATCCTGATAAACAATTTCGATTAATCTTGTCGGCAATTTAAGTTTAGGAATTTTGGCTTTTGGTTTTACAGATTCAAATGGTAAATTCAAAGTTCCCTTTAAATTATATGCTTGAATTTCAACTTTTTTGTTTCCTTTGATGACTTTATAGAAATCTTCATTTCCAATCAAATATTGCACAAGATTCTCGGCTACAATATTTGGGTTTGCTTTATCAAGTCTTAAAAGTTCTTTTCTAAAAGCATTTAAAATTGGCACGTAAACTACTTCGTGCATATTTTCAATCGAAGTCCATTTCGTGGATTTATCCTTTGCTTTTAGATTTGCCAACATATCAAATATTGGCTTAATTTCAGCAAAGTAATTTTGTGAACAAGGAACTCCTAACCACTTTTCGCCAAAATCAATGTTCAATGATAATCGAGAATGTTTAACTGCTCTATGATTGTTCTTCGCAGAAATTCCAATTTCCCATTTTTGAAGAGAGCGAATTACTAAAACATCACGAACATCGCCTGTTTGTCCTGCTTGGTCGCTCACGATTTCAAGAACCAATATGTCATTTTTGTTAATTCCATTTGACAATCTTGGTTCAATATCAATCAAAAAATTAATCGCTGCACTTGCTGTGATTCTGAAAGTATCTTGCTCATCTTCAATAAAACTTTCAAAACAACCTTTTGCGTTTTGATAAGGTTCATTTTCGGTAATCGAAACACTTGTTATAATTTTCAAACGTTCATAAAATTCCAAAAGCAAAGCATATTCAAAAGCTTTTCCATTTATTGTCTGATTTGCCATACTTTAAGATAATGTGTTTTCTAATTCCAATTGTTTTTTATTTGTTTTTGCAGGTTGTTTTTCTGCGTTTTCAATTTGAATTTTAATGCTCAAAGCCATATGTTTTGCAAGATTTACTGGAACTGCGTTTCCAATCATTTTATAACCTGCTGCAATGTGGTGATAATGGAACGTAAAATTATCTGGGAATGTTTGTATTCTTGCACATTCTCTTACGCTCAATCTTCTGTATAAATCCTCTTTTCCTTTCACAAACTCACGAACGTTTTGTTCAATAAATTTCATTTTTGGTGCTTGAGGATGAATAGGTGCGTGGCGACCTCCTGCTTGAATTGTAAATGATTGTTCGTCCCAAGTTCTCACTCGATTTCTCGACATAAACATTGAAGAAAATCCGCCAATCATAAATTCGTGATTTGAGATTTTACAAATTTCTTTGTTTGTTTTGTTTCCTTCTTTGGCTGGAACAACGCTATTTTTTAAATCCGAAATCGCTTGGTCGAGCGTAATTTTTTCTTGTACTGGTTTTGGAAATTGAAATTTAAAATTTAAGTCTTTGCGAATACCAACAAAAAATACTCTTTTTCTGTCTTGTGGAACATCAAAGTCAGATGCGTTTAGTAATTGGAATGATAATTCATATCCAATCCCTGCATTTTTAAAAAGTTCTTTAATGTTTTTTAAAGCTTCGCTATGTCTATCCAATAGCATTCCGCTCACATTTTCGGCAAGGAAAAACTTTGGTTGTTTTGCTTCTAATATTCTTATGAAATCGAAAAATAATTGTCCGCGTTTGTCATTTATTCCACGCAATGAACCTGCTTCGCTCCAACTTTGGCAAGGTGGTCCACCAATAATTCCATCACATTCAGGAACTTCATCAGATTTGATGTTAACAATACTTCTTTTATCCAAAGTCGTTTTGGGATGGTTTTTTTCATAAGTTTCCCAAATTTCTTTGTCATATTCGTTCGCCCAAATGACATCGAATCCCGCTTTTTGGAATCCTAAATCAAGTCCGCCTGCTCCTGCAAAAAATGATACTATTTTCATACTGCTTTTTCTGTTTGAAGGTTTTTATTGAGTGTTCTGCGATATTCTGCTTTTTCTTCAGCAACTTTTAAGAGTTGTTTTGTGCAGTTCGTTTCGTAGATTTTTTTTCCGAGTTGGTCTGTTATATATTCTTCTCGTAAATCTTTTAAGTTTAGTTTAAAAATTCTCGCCAATTTTGGAAGTCTTTTTTCGTCAAAATCTCGAATTCCATTCTCTATTTTGCTCAAATTGGCAGAGTCCAAATTCAGTTTGGCCGCAAGTTGGGTCAAGGTCAATTCCTTTTCGGTTCTTAAAAGTCGAATATATTCGCCAAATGTTGTTTTCATAAGACTTGTCATTTTTTGACAAATTTAAAACATTTTTATTAATATCCAAATTTTGCGGTGGGAAAATTTTAGCTCTTTTGGTTTTTTCAGCGTTGGCGTTTTGTAGTGGCAAAAACCAAATGTGCTAAAATGTGCGGCTGGCTTTTCGTTTGGATTTTCAATTGAAGCGAGATTTTTTTTAGCTTGCCGCTAACGCCATAGCTATGATCAGTTGCGTTGTGAAATCCGAAGGATTTCCCATCGCGCACCTAAAATAGTAAATGCGCGAGGATTTTCCATCGGAAAATCCCGAGCAATTGATCATAGGTCATGTTAGCAAAAGTAGCGACACGTATGAGTGAGCACGTTTCGCTTGCACAGATTGCATAACGATTGCGCAACGATCCCGGACCGATTGCGTTTCGATTGCACAGATCGGAACGTTCTGAACCCAGTTCGAGTAAAATCCTTCAGCGTAACGATTGCGCATGAGTGAAGTCCATCTGCGCAAAGTGGCACGAGAATCCATTCAGAGTTTTCGAGTGATGTCCATTTGCGCAAACCTGCTAAAAAGTCCATCTCCGCAATAGTTGCGTTGAGTCAGGTCCATTAGGATTCTGGTCTACCGTTTATTTTCTAATTCCGGAAAATTTGGAACAGTATAACGACTTTTTTTAATGAGCTATTTTTGCTAACAATTGTATATAGTAACAAGTTACTATATTTCTATTTTAGGAACACTAATCTAAGGGATTTTTGATCTCCATAAAAGTATTGGTCGCCACATGGGTGTATATTTCCGTCGTCTTGCTCGAACCGTGGCCCAAAAGTACCTGTATCTGCCTGAGATCAACACCGGACTCCAATAGATGGGTCGCAAAGCTATGGCGTAGTACATGAGGGGTGACCGTTTGTGGTATTTTTGCCCTTGCTGCAGCTTTTTTAACTATATTCAATACGCTTTCCGCACCGTACCGGGAGGCTTTGCGTCCCTCGAACAGATAGTTTCCGGGCTTCCATTCCTTATAGTAGACGCGAAGGTCTTCCAGGGCGGATTTCGACAATAGGGTAAGTCTGTCCTTCCTCCCTTTGCCACCTTGCACCCTTATCAGCATCCGCTTACTGTCGACATCGGTAATTTTCAGGTTCAGAAGTTCGCTTCGGCGAAGGCCCGACCCGTATAGCAGCTCTACGATGCACCTGTGCTTTATGTTATTGGTGTTATCGATAATGGCCAGTATCTCTTCCTTTGAGATGACCGTAGGCAGTTTGCTCTCCTTACGCGGCCTTTCGATGTCATAGAACCGGTTGGGCATGCCCAATACGACTTCGTAGTAGAATTTAATGGCATTGATAGCTTGGTTGAGATAGGAGTCAGATACGTTTCTACGGATCAGTGTTTGAAGAAACGCCCTGATATCACTTTCATTGATAGTATTCAGCTCTTTTTCCTTGTAGTGGTTTATGAACATCTCGAAAAAGGATACATAGGTCTTTACCGTACTGTTGGCATACCGCCTCAATTCCAGTTTAAGAAGGTATTCCTCGGGGCAGGGCCTGTGCCCGGGAACCGGCGTTCTTTTCCTGAACCATTCTACATCGACGGTTTCGTTACCGGTATTGATGGGGCGGTTCGTGAAGAACCTGTTATAGTTTATCCAGACCAGGCCCTTGAAAGTGTTGAAGATAATACCCAGATTGCCCTTGGTATTAGGGATATAGGCCATATTATATTGCTCGCTCCATTTCGGGCCCGGTAGGCTTTTGATAAGCCCTTGTATCAGCTTATCGGGCGTAAACTTGATGCCGATCATCTTTTGATCTTTGATCATCAGGTGATATAGCGTTATTGATTTAAGTGAATTCATAGAACAATTTTAGTAAGATTTCCAGTATTAAAAGGTATATTAACCGTATAATATACTTTTACTGATGAGCGAAAACAAAAAATGTCCGGTATGCGGGTCTCCTGTACGGGGGAGAACGGATAAGATATTCTGCTCGACAAAGTGCAAGTCCATTAACCAATATGAAAACCGTCAAAAGGACGAAAAGTTTTATCTGAGAGTGGATAGACAATTGAAAATTAATAGAAAACTGTTGAAGCGGTACAACAAGTCCGGTTTTACCACGATACGCAGATCGGAACTGATCGCCGAAGGCTTCGACCCAAGATATTTCACGCACTATTGGAAAAACACAAAGGGTGATGTCTATCTTTTCTGCTATGATTACGGTTTTCTTTCGTTGGAACGAAATCCAAAGAACAAATATCTGATCGTCCAATGGCAGGCCTATATGGAGTAGCATTAAGGGAGGGAGGTTGTTCCGTGCCAGTTTTGCCTAACTACTTGTGTTTTAAGGAGAGCTGTTGGGTTGCGTTTCTATTTTCCATTTAACGGACTTATTTTCCGGGGTGTTGGCTCTGTTCGCTATCGTGTTTCTAACCATGGGCTTTTTTGCGAAACTGTTCGGTTGAACTATCGAAGACCGTATCACCGACCACTTCTTGGCACCAAAAATCATACTGATTCACGGAGCCGTATTTTGAAAAATTCTCTTGGGTACTCTGGCTGACCTGAAATTGATCTTACTACCATTACTATTTTTTCATGCCTCACAGATTGCAGTACTAAGTGCTGTTGCTTCCAAATTTCATAATAGAAAGGCAGCTATTTCATCTTAAATATAATTCTGGATTCAATCTTTTGTAGAAATAGAATAGCGTTCGGCCTTATTACTTCAAATACCTTTCCACAAATTCTTCTTTATAAGCCCTTCCTATGGGCACATGGGTATCCGTATCAAAATAAATCCGGTTGCCCGATACTTTGGTGATGTTCGTGGTATTCACGATAAACGATTTATGTATCTGAACAAACAGCACATCACCCAAAGTTTGTAACCAATGCCGTAGTGAATGTGAGGTCAGAAATTTTTTTTCGGATGTGAAAATTTCAGTATAATCCGCTTCCGATTGAATATAGAGAATTTCCGATACCTGTATTTTCAGGTGCTCGTATCCGGATTTTATGAAGAGCACATCTGGACGTGATTTGCTGTTCCTGTTCGATTCTTCCGATGGTTTTTTGCTCGCATCTAGGCCTACGGGAACCTTATTGACCGCCTTTATGAACCGCTCGAAGGAAAAGGGTTTCAGCAAATAATCCACTACGTTCAGGTCATAGCTTTCCAAGGCATAATCGGAAAAAGCGGTAGTCAAAATAACGTTCGGGACATTTGGTATTGTTTTTAAAAAATCGATACCCGAAATCTTAGGTAGGTGAATGTCAAGAAAAATCAGGTCAATGGATTCCGATTTTAGAAAGTCCATCGCTTTTAGCGCATCGGCGAAGGTCGCCTTCAGTTCCAAACTTTCCATATCGCCGATGAACTTTTGCAGTACACGCTGTGCAGGTGGCTGGTCTTCTATAATGATGCATCGAATCATTTCGTTTCCTGTTTTAATCGTATTTCAAGTTTCACCGAATATAAAGTGTCCGTTTCTGAAATGGTCAATTCATGTGCATTAGGGTAGATAATCTCCAAGCGCTTTTTGACATTCTCCAATCCTATGCCGTGAGATAGCTCATTGGTATTGGTAGTCGGCCTGAAGGAATTGAGACACTCAAATTGCAACGTTCCCTTGTCTGTTACATCGATACTGATGTCTATGACAATATCTTCGGATTGGCTTGCCGTACTGTGCTTAAAGGCGTTCTCAACGAATACCGTTAAAATCAATGGGGCGATGCGATAGCCTGTCCCGATATTTTCGGTTTGATAGGTAACGGTACCACGCTCCTCGATCTGGAGTTCGTTCAATTGCGTAAAGTTCTTCAGATGCTCCACCTCTTTTGTCAAGGGCACGAAATTTTCTTTACAATCATACAGCATGTAACGCAGAACAGACGACAGTTCCAATATAATGGAGGGCGTTTTAGGCGAATTGTCTATGGCGTAAGAATATAGGTTGTTCAGATTGTTGAACAGAAAATGCGGATTGATCTGGGATTTCAAGAATTGTAACTCGCTTTCTTTTACCGAAGATTTCAATTGATCTACTTCGTGCTGTTTTTTGGAGGCATCCCATGCGAACTTAAAACCAGCGAGGATCGTAATCACGGGCATGACATCCAAAAGACTGAAGATGACTCCAGGAAAATGCTTGCCTCGAGTGTCAGGGTAATAAATCCTTTCCAAAACGAGTTCCTCAATGGCGATAATACCTGCAATGACCAAGACCACGGACAAAAAGAAAATCAAGTATTTCTTTTTATAAAAAAAGCGAGGCAAAAACACATAATTTATGAGTAAGGCACCCAGAGCGTAGTTTATAAATGCGACTATTTTAAATCCGCTGATCTCTGGCTCATTCTTATCGAACGAAAAGAATAAAAACAGCACAATATGCAGCAAAAGCTGAAAGAAAACCTCCTTTGATGTGTTTTTTAAAAAGGACTGTTTCGCGACCATGGTATAAAAATACGTTTTTGTACACATCGATTTCCGTTAAACCTTCCATCGACGGATTTCACGGGGCGAACGACAAATACTTTAATTCATGTCGTTTGCGATATAGTTTTTGTCGTTTATAGAAAAAAGCATCATCTTATGGATTTAGACGTAATCTTTGGGTTTGAACTCTGTTACCAATTAAAACATGAAGCGTAGTACAGGCATTTTTCTTCTACTAAGCATACTGAATACTTTTTTTCTTGCGGCACAAAGCAGCGGCACAACGACAATCACAGGAAAAATTATTGAAAGTGGCGGCCAACCCATTGAATTTGCTACGGTTCTTGTGGGCGACCCAACTAGCAAAACACCAATTGATGGAACAACCACTTTAGATGATGGATCCTTCACTTTGGAAACGGATGCTTCCGATTTTTTTATCGAGGTAAGTTTTATAGGATTTAAGTCCCTGACACTGGAGCATAAAATTGCGGCCAATGGTAGCATAGATTTGGGTGCCATCACGCTGGAGGAAGATTCCCAACAGTTGGATGAAGTTGTTGTTGAAGGCGAGATTTCGCAAACCCAGTTTAAACTTGATAAACGTGTTTTCAATGTGGGGTCGGACCTGAGCAGTACGGGTGCAAGTGCTTTGGAGGTGTTGAATAATGTGCCTTCAGTCAACGTAAACATCGAGGGGCAAGTAAGTCTTCGGGGCAGTCAAGGCGTACAAATGTTGATTAACGGGAAACCATCGGTCATCGCCAGTCAACAGGGTAATGCTTTGGGCACCTTGACCGCCGATATGATCGACCGTATCGAAGTGATTACGAACCCGTCCGCCAAATACGATGCGGAAGGTACCTCGGGCATCATCAATATCGTACTTAAAAAGGAAGAAAAGAAAGGCCTTAACGGTTCCTTTACCTTGAATACCGGGGTGCCTAATAACCATAGTTTGGGCATCAGCCTAAACAGCCGGACCGAAGAATTCAACCTGTTCAGTCAGTTGGGTTTTGGTCGTAGAACATTCCCCAGTGACAACGAAAGCGAGAACCGTAATCTTGTTGACAGTACCTTTATTAATAGCATTGGCCAAAGCGACAAAAACGAGACTTTTTTCAATCTTATCCTCGGTACGGATTATCACATCAATGAATACAATGTGCTGACCCTTTCGGGAAATTTTGCCTATGAGTGGGAAAAGGAACACTCCGATGCGGTTTTTAGCACTTTCGACGCAGGGAATAGCCTGACCGATGCCTTTCGCCGTCGCGAACTGACCACAGCTACCAATCCCAAGTATTCCTATGAACTGCAGTACAAAAAAGATTTTGAGGGCAATGAAGATAAATCGTTATTGATCAGTGCTACGGGAAACCTTTTCGCCAAAGATCAATCCTCCGACTTTGCCAATACCGTAACCTCGGGCGATAACGATGATATGCTACAGCAAACGCGAACCGATTTCAGTCAGGCCGATTATACTTTTAAAGCAGATTATACCCATCCCTGGGCTGAAAAGTACACCATTGAAACGGGAGCCCAGTATCAGATCAGTGATGTCGAGAACGATTTTGCCATAAGCGATTTTGACGGGACCGATTTTGTTGAAAACCCCGATTTGACGAATGTCTTCGAGTGGGTTCAAAAGGTATTGGGCGTTTATGGCACGGCAGCCTATGAAAGCGATAAATGGGGGTTGAAATTAGGCGTCCGTTTCGAGGATACTGATGTGGGCACACTCTTGCAGAATACCAACCTGCGCAATGATCAGAAGTATTCTAACTTTTTCCCGAGCGGACATACTTCCTATAAAGTGAATGATGATCTTTCGTTGCAAGCAGGGTATTCCAAACGTATATTCCGTCCACGGCTATGGGATCTGAATCCATTTTTCAATATCCGCAACAATTTCAGCATCCGTACTGGAAACCCCGATCTGCAGCCTGAATTTACAGATAGTTACGAACTCACCAGTATTTATAAAATAGGCAAGGTTTCAATGAACTTGACCGTGTTCTATCGCCATACCGAAGATGTAGTGGAGCAGATCGTTGAATTCGAGGATAATGTGAGCATCTCGCGGCCCGAAAATATCGGGATCAACAATACGACCGGTATCGAGTTCAATGCGAAATATATTCCTACGAATTGGCTGTCGTTTACCAATGATTTCAATTTAAGTCATTTTAGGCGTAAAGGTGCTTTTGATGGAACCTCGTTCGATTTCAAGGGCGAACAATGGTCTACCCGTTTGACAAGCAAGATTAAATTACCTGCCGATATCGATTTGGAACTGATTGGAAACTACCAATCCGGCTTCAGAACCTTACAGCAGGAAGTAACCGAAAGCCTATTTATGGATTTCGGCGCACGTAAGAAAATATTTAAGGGCAAGGCCATTGTGAACCTGAGCATTCGAGACGTTTTCGCTTCCCGAATTCGCGAAAGTGTGACCAGCCAACCCAATTTCTATTTGAGGGATTTCAGTCAGCAAGGCCGCTTTGTGACCTTTGGCATCAGTTTCGGTTTCGGCAAGGGCGAGGCGATGGAGTTCTCGGGACAAAAGCAATTTTGAACGTCCATTTATAGATTAACCGGTTAATCAGAGCGGAAAACTCAACGGCATTATTACAGATGCACCCAGTAAAAAATTAAAGGAATGGTTAAAACTGACCGGAACCGTAAACCGATTGGAATTCGGAGCCGGTGGTGACACTCCTACCTTGGGCGTTGAGGTCGACATGACCATCAATCTTGAAATGGCGCAGTTGTAAAACTTTGTTTCCAATACCAGTGACTGTATTTTTTGCGATAGTCGCGAACATAGTATGGCGGGGTCAATTTCCGGAAATATAAAAAAGGAATTTCCTTCCATAAAATGCATTCGGGGCATCCCTTGTTTTGGCTGGGTATTTTCTTCGGGGTTTCGCTTTTGTTCTTTGCGGTATCTGCCTTTTGGATGTTCCGACCCACAACATCCGTATTTAAAAAGGGTATGTATTTTACCCTGGGAGGTATTGTGTTGACACTTGTTTTGCTTTTTGTATAATTTCTTATATTTAGGGTTGAATTCCAATGTCCAAGATAGATGTCGAAGGGCAGGTTTAGCCGATTTAAGCCAAAGGTAAATCATAGGAGTTTTGTTCGGATTATATTTAAATTAGCACCGTTCCGTTAACTAAGTTGAAATATCAATATCCTGAAAAATTAGAATATTAAATGATTTTTGATCCTTTAAAAAATGAAAAAACTAGTAATACTTTCCGTATTGGTCTTGCTGATTAATCAAAAAATTGCCTCCCAGAACGCTAATGCCTTTCCCGTTCAGGTCAAAATTGAAAATGGCAGCATTGAAGGCGACTATAATACCCATACCGGTATTCAGACGTATTTTGGGATTCCCTTTGCCAAACCGCCCGTTGGCGAACTACGCTGGAAAGCACCACAAGCCTTGGATAATTGGAAGGGCGTAAAAGAGACCAAAACCTTTGGTCCTCGACCGATGCAAACGATGGTCTTTGGAGATATGAAATCGCGTTCCAACGGGGTCAGTGAAGATTGTCTGTACTTGAATGTCTGGACTCCTGCGCAGCGCGATACTAAAGACCTTCCTGTATTAGTGTATTTCTTCGGTGGAGGCAATGTGGCTGGTGATGCCTCCGAACCGCGTTACGACGGAGAAAGTATGGCCGAAAAAGGCATGGTTGTCGTAACGACCAACTACCGATTGAACGTTTTCGGAAATCTGGCACACCCAGACCTTAGTGCAGAGGCACCTTACAAGGCATCTGGCAATTACGGTCAGCTGGATCAGAATATGGCCCTACAATGGGTGCAAAAGAATATCGCGGCTTTTGGTGGTGATCCCAAAAAAGTAACCATCGCGGGTGAATCCGCAGGATCTATCGGGGTGAGTGCCCAAATGGCATCGCCGCTTTCCAAAAAGCTAATTGCAGGGGCAATAGGGGAGAGTGGGGCGGCCATCAATCCGACCATGGCGCCCGTACCTTTGGCCGTGGCCGAAAAACAAGGTGAGGAATTTCTGAAAAACGCGGGCTATACCAGTATGGCCGATTTCCGAAAATTGAGTACAAGGGAAATATATGAGATATATAACGAGTCCCAGCGCTTCGGTTTTCCCATGGTAATCGATGGGTATTTTTTACCGAAATCCCTTCCTGAACTATTTGAAAAGAATGAACAGGCGCAAGTCCCTCTTCTATTGGGATGGAATTCCGCCGAGATTCCCGGAACGGCATTGATGCAAGGAAAACCTTATACCGAGGCAAATTATGTGGCAAAAGTCAAGGAAGCCTATCCTGAAAATAATAGGGAAGTACAGCAATTATATCCTCATGGGTCGGAAAAAGAAATCGAGCTTTCCGCTACCGCTTTGGCCTCCGATCGTTTTATTGCTTATAGTACTTGGAAGTGGTTCGACCTACATCGCAAAAACAGCGACCAACCCGTTTATCGTTATTTATATAGTAAAATTCGCCCGCCGTTGAGAGACCAAAATTTGGCTTCGGGTTTGGCGGGAGGAACCCTTGCTAAAGATTCCGACACGAAGAAAGCACCTGAACCTGTCGGTGCACCGCACGCCGCAGAAATCGAATATGCCATGGGAAACCTCCATTTGGTAAAGGGTTATGCCTGGACGGCCGATGATTTTAAGGCCTCGGAAACCATGCAAGCGTACTTCGCCAATTTTGTAAAGACCGGAAACCCGAACGGCGAAAACCTACCCGAATGGCCTAAAACCGATTCCAATGATTCCGAACCTCCGGTAATGATTATCGATACCGAAAGCAAGATGCAAAAAGCAAAAAACGAGGCTCGATATGAATTTTTGGACAAGGCTTACTCGAATTAATTTTCCTTTTTCCATCCATACCAATCTTGAAGTCAGCGATGATCAATCCCCCGACATGTAGTGGAGTAAGCGCATAGTTTTGATTTACGAATAGGATAGAACTCCTTTTTCCTGTGTACTCCAAAAACACCGCAACGAAGGTCATGCGCACTATTTTAACAAATATCTAAGGTCGTTCGCACAACCATTTCTGTCGTTCAAAGAATATAGAATCCACTTCGATTTTGTAATACTGATTTTTGTCTTAAACTTCAACGGGGCTATAATTATGAAATCAGGATTACTCTTTTTCTTTCTTCTTTGCGGTTTGGTAATCAACACCACTACAGTTTTGGGACAGAACGGGCCTAACGGACCTATTACATTAACGGGAAAGGTCATGGACAATGATACCAACGAACCTTTGGAATATGCTACCTTGGTTTTACAAAGTGTTGATAATCCTGAAAAGGTAACCGGCGGTATTACCGATGTCGACGGAATATTCAGTGTGGAAACCGCTCCGGGCAACTATAATGTCCGTGTAGAGTTTATATCCTACAAACCCTATGTTTTGCCCCAACAAAACTTGACCGATTCGAAGGATTTTGGCATCATCAAGCTTACGGTCGATGTAGCGCAATTGCAAGGTGTTGAAGTAACCGGAGAAAAAACCACCGTCGAGGTACGGTTGGACAAGAAAATCTATAACATTGGCAAAGACCTGACCACCAGTGGGGCCAACGTAAGCGATGCCCTGAACAACGTACCTTCGGTAACCGTTGATGTAGACGGGGCGATTGCCTTACGTGGTAATAGCAACGTTCGTATCCTAATTAACGGCAGACCGTCGGCTATGGCCGGTTTCGGTTCTACGGATGCGCTGCGCCAACTGCCGGCCGATGCCATTGAAAGTGTAGAGGTCATTACCAGTCCGTCTGCGCGCTATGATGCCGAGGGCACGGCGGGCATCCTGAATATCATCCTAAAAAAGGAGAAGACTTTGGGATTCAATGGCTCTATAAATTCCAGTATAGGATTCCCGGTCGCCAGTCAGGTATCGACCAATTTGAACCTTCGTACCGACAAGTTCAATGTATTTACGACTTTGGGCTATACCTATCGCGAACCTCCCGGGAATGCTTTTTTTAACAACACCTATGCCAATGGGGAATTTGCCCGTATCATCGAGGACCGGGACATCAATAGAAAGGACATCGGTTTCAACGCCAATTTGGGGATGGAATATTTTCTGACCGAAAAATCATCGCTTTCGGGAAGCATTTTTGGCCGATTTTCAGATGAAGAGGACTTCACCGATAATCTCAGTGACAGATTTGTTGGAACCAGCTTGGACAGCCGCACGTTTCGCAGTGAAAACGAAAACCAGGATGACAAGAGCTATCAGGTTTCCTTGAATTACATGAATAATTTTAATGACGAAGGCCATAAGTTGACCGCAGATTTTCAATATTCCTATGACGACGAGACCAAAACCACCCCCATAGAGGAGAACCGGATTTTTCCCGATAACGACCTATTGGCCCGCGAAAACGTCTACGAGGCCGAGACCCAGAACGAATATCTATTGCAGGCCGACTATGTGCTGCCCATGGGCGATGCCCAGTTCGAGGCGGGGTATCGCGGCAAGTTCGAGCAAGAGGTGACCGATTACCAATTGGATACCCTGAACCAAAATAATGGGCAGTTTGAAACCGATCAAAATCTGACCAACCAGTTCACCTATGATGAAAATGTCAATGCGCTCTACTCGCAATACGGCAATAAATTTGGGAAGTTCTCCTTTCTGCTAGGATTGCGTTTGGAAAATACCCAATTAAAGGGCCAAGTGGCATCCGATTTTGATGCTACGGCCTTGCAAGAGATTCTGGGTGCCGACGTTGATCTGAATTTCGACAAGAATTATTTGGGGCTGTTCCCCACCATAAATTGGATATTCGAATTGGCCGAGGAAGAAAATATTTCGTTGGGCTATAACCGACGGATCAACCGGCCGAGGGGCTTTTTTATCAACCCTTTCCCTTCCAGGTCTAGTCGTACCAATGTTTTTCAAGGGAATCCTGACCTGGATCCCGCTTTTGCCAACGCCTTTGATCTCGGCTATTTGAAACGCTGGGAAAAACTGACGCTGACCTCATCCATCTATTATCAAAAGGAAACCAATTCCTTCGAGGTCATCCAAGAGGAAACGGGCGAGATTACCTCGGATGGAATCCGCATTATACGTTCCATTCCCATTAACTTATCTACTAATGAGCGTTATGGGGCAGAATTGGGTCTGTTGTACAATCCGGCCAAATGGTTGCGGCTGAACGGTAGCTTCAATTTCTTCCAATTCGTTACCGAAGGTATATTCAACGAGGTGGATTTTGGCACAAAGAACACAAGTTGGTTCAGTCGCTTTAGCGCAAAAGTGACCTTGCCGGGTAAAATCGATTGGCAGACCAATGCCTTTTACCGCGGCCCCTCACAGACCGCACAATCCGAAAACAAAGGTATTTTTTCATTGGATCTGGCCTTTAGCAAAGATGTCTTGGGCGATAAGGCTACGGTCTCTTTTAATGTCAGCGATTTGTTAAATACAAGAAAACGGCAATCGTTGACCCAGACCGCATTCTTTACATCCGATAGCGAATTTCAATGGCGCGAGCGGCAAATTACCCTTGGATTCATTTACCGGATAAACGAGAAGAAAAGCGCGAATAAAAAACAAGGTCAGAATGGCGATGACGAAGAAGGCGGCTATGGGGGCTAGACCCTGATGGCATTATAAGTTACGGAAATCTCTTTTCTCTCGGAGCAGGTGATTCTTTACTACCTTTGGAGGTAACGGGAAGAAAAAAATGACAACAAAGGGAGTATATGGGTTGGTGTTTATCGGCCTTTGTGTTTTGATCATTGGCGCAGCCACAATGTCTCCTATGCAGACCAATGAAGGGGAACGCGTTGTTCAAAATGATTCCGTTCCCAACCGCAGGCAGTTGCGACGGAGTTTCTTCGAAAACAGGGCCATTTTGGTCGTTTACGGCGCTACGGATAAAATACTTGCCGAGAAGTACCGAGCACTTTTGGAAGAGCTGTCCCATAGTCCCGAATCGGATTCTTGGCGCAATGCTTCCGTTTCGTTCACCGAGGCTTCCGAAATTGATGAAAAAGAAGTAAAGGAAAAAATTCTTTATTTGGTCGGTACGGCAGCAGGCAATCCATTGTTAAAAGACCTAACCCTTACCATCCCGGTCAAGTTTCATAAGCAGGCGTTCACTTTCAATACAAAGGAATATGGCGCACGGGATATGAATCTCTCCGTAGGCTTTTATCCCAATCCCCAGAACGATACGCTTCCGATTAGCTTTCTGAGCGGAAACGATGAAAGGAAGGTTTTCCAAACTCCCCTATTTGAAAGGATTCAATTTTGCCCATGAAGGTTATAGTATCTACAATGGCTATAGGGACGGCAGGGCTACCCAAGCTTTGGAGAAGATGAAGTCTTTGGGAAGCAATGCCATGGCCCTGGTTCCCTATAGTTTTATGCGGGACAAGAACAGTCCAACACCATTTCGATTTAGTGACAATGCAGGTTCCGAGAACGATGAGGGCTTGGTGCATTCCGCATTCGAGACAAAAAGAATGGGGATGGTATCCGTACTAAAGCCACAAATATTTGCTGGCGACAGTTGGCCGGGTGAAGTGGAAATGTTGAACGCAGCCGATTGGGATGCCTTTTTCGATTACTATTACCGCTGGATTCGGCACTATGCTTTTCTAGCGGAAATACATGAAATGAAAGCCCTGTGTGTCGGTGTAGAATTTGCCAAGGCAACCTTGAGTCACGAAGAGGAATGGCGTAAGATGTTTAAGGGTTTACGTGGATTTTATCAAGGCAAATTAACCTATGCTGCTAATTGGGGCACCGAATTCGAGCAAGTAAGTTTTTGGGACGAACTTGATTTTATCGGCCTGAACTGTTATTATCCACTGAGCAAGAATCTGGAACCGACCAAAGAAGAGCTGAAAGCCAATTTTAATAGGGTAAAGGCCAAAATTGCCAAGGTCTATACCAAATTTAAAAAACCAATAGTCTTTACCGAAATCGGCTTTCGGAGTATCAACGCACCATGGAAAAATCCGCATGCAGAGGGCGACGATAGTTTTAATGCCGAGCATCAGCAACTTTGCTATGAAGTGGTCTTTGAAGGTATCGAGAACGAACCCTGGTGCGAGGGAATTCTTTGGTGGAAATTCCCTTCCTTTTTGGAATATCGGGGCGAGGAGAATAGTGCCTTTACCCCCAACAACAAAATGGCGGAGGAGACGGTTCGGAAATGGTTTATGAAGTAGTAACTAACGAATTATGAACGTATGCGCACTACTTTCAAATTGGAACATACCATTTCAGATAACAAACCTGTGGAGATCACTACCGCGTAAACCTGATCGAAAAGTTATAGACGGGTAAATGTGCCGTTCAAGACCTTCAAATACCCGTTTTTAAAACTGTCGTGGTGAATATAGATGATACATCCCCAATAGGGAGTGTTATTCACGCCTGTTTCTGCTCTTTCAAAAAACTGTCAAACCGTTCAAAATGGCAGGTATATCCGTTCGGATGTTTTATCAGATAATCTTGATGCTCAGGTTCGGCGGCCCAAAACACCGTAAAGGGTTCCAAGGTGGTTACGGCATCGCCTTTCCATCTTCCGGAATCGTTTACCATTTTTATGACGGCTTCCGAAGTCTTTTTTTCTTCCTCATTTTTAAAGAATATGGTCGAGCGGTAACTGGATCCCCTATCGTTGCCCTGTTGGTCTAAAGTGGTTGGATTATGAATCCTAAAGAAGTAATCCAATAGTTTTTTAAAGGATGTTTCCCGCGGGTCATAGGTGATTTCAATGCCCTCGGCATGACCGGGATGGTTTCTATATGTGGGATTCTCATTATCTCCTCCCAAATACCCCACTTCGGTATCTCTCACTCCGGGCCGTACCCTAAAAAGTTCTTCCATGCCCCAGAAGCAGCCTCCCGCTATGTATGCTTTTTTGTAATCGTTCATTTTCTATTATTTTAAATGTGATGTCTCTAATGCGTTTAGAACTATCAGAACTTTAGCAAATTTCATGCCCTTGTCAAGAACTACAGGACAACATGGAACAGCCTACTTTATTTCGTGCCCACTCCGGGCGTTTGGCGAACCATTTTTCGGCATCCTTTTGCTCCTCATAAGGCTGTTTTAAAAGGATGAACAGTTCTTCAATGACCGAATAATCACCCTTGTCGGCGGCATCAATGGCCAATTGCGCCATATAGTTCCGCAGTACATATTTAGGGTTAACGGTGTTCATGGCTATTTTCCGATCATCGTCGTTTGGAATTTCTTTCTTAAGGCGTTCCCGGTATTTCAAGAACCAGTCCTTCCATGCGTCTTCAAGTTTACCCGTTATTTCCCTTGGACTATAGAAAGCGTCCGCAATAACGGATACACCGTCGGCCGCTTCCTTCTTTTTAAAATTCCCCAAATTCCTGAAAAAGAGGGTCATGTCCGTTTCCGAACGCTGCAATACGGTTTCGAGTTCGTCGACCAATTGCGCATCCTTTTTATCCGTTTCAACCAAACCCAGTTTCGATTTCATCATGACCAAACGGGCTTTTCCCAGTTTATCCCTGAAATTTTTTAAAATCAATTCTAAAGCTTCGGTTTCCTCAATAAGCGGATAAAGCGCCTTTGCCAATTGGAAAAGGTTCCACAGCACAACTTCCGGCTGTGTGCCGTACCGGTAGCGCTTTTGTCCGCTATCGGTCGTATTCGGGGTCCATCCGTGATCATACCCCTCTAACCATCCGTACGGACCATAGTCGATCGTTAGCCCTAAAATGGACATATTATCAGTGTTCATGACGCCGTGGACAAAGCCTACGCGCTGCCAGTGCATGACCATATCCAAACTTTTCTCCCCTATTTCCTTAAAAAATTGGAGATAGGTATCTTTGGATGGTTCGCCCAAATGCGGATAGTGCTGCTTGAGGGTATAATCCACCAGGGTCCGTAAGGTACCCATATCTTTTCGGGCCGCAAAAATTTCATAGCTCCCGAAGCGCAGAAAAGAGGGGGCGACCCGACAGACAATGGCCCCTTTTTCAAAATCGGGATTGCCGTTGTACATGATATCGCGCAGTACTTGATCGCCCGAAAGTGCCAATGACAAAGCCCTTGTAGTAGGTACGCCCAGATGGTACATGGCCTCGCTACATAAATATTCACGTATGGATGAACGCAGCACCGCAAGGCCATCCGCTGTTCTGGAGTAGGGGGTCTCGCCCGCACCTTTCAGTTGAAGTGCCCAAGTTTTGCCCTTATGTTCGACCTCAGCCAAATTGATGGCACGGCCATCGCCCAACTGTCCGGCCCAGTTTCCAAATTGATGACCGCCATAGCACATCGCATAGGGATTCGTGTTGGGCAGGACCTCGTTACCCGTAAAGACTTTTAGAAAGGCATCACTTTCCGCATCTTTTGTTGTCAGTCCCAATGCGCTCAGCATTTCAGGGGAAACATGAAGCATCGTTGGTTTTGCCGTTTTCTTGGGTTTTACAAATGAAAAACAGGCATTGGGCACCTGTCTCCTGCTAGTTGCAGTAATGAGATCTGCTGGAAGTTCTATGTTGAACCTGTCTTTTATATTTAGGGTGGACATCAAAATCGTATTCTTCTTATTTTCCTGATTATGCCTTTTCAATGCTACATTTTTGCAAAGATGGCACTTATTTAAAAAATGGATGCACGTAACGGGTTACAAACATCGTATAGGCAGCCATGGCAATCGGATGGGTTGTAAGGATAAAATTCGAAACGCTCCATTAAAAACACCGATTCATCGTCATCAACGCCTACACCTGTTGCACTTCAAAAACGCTACCTTAGATGTCGCCGGAAAAATAGTTTGTGTAGAGCGCAAAACACCAGTGATTGCAGTTCCCGAAATGAAATAGCAATCTCCCGCGTACAGGTACACCAATAATTCAACGGTAAAAGTAGATTTGCATTCCGAGATGAATCGATGGCTCAATAAAACATCATAAGGGTTGCGCCAAAAGAATAAACTGTCCAGGGGTATTCGGGGTATTTTGTTCATGTTCCAGAATTCTGATACTTTGAAAGAGCAAGGATCTTAGTTCTTGAAAAGAATTTGGTTTTTGCAAATAATGGTCGGCACCATCGTCCTTCAGCTGATTCACTTCCCTTTCATGATAGGAGGTAGAATAAACAATAATCTTTATTTTGGCGAATTGTGGAAAGCTACGGATATCCGTCAAACATTCGAAACCGTCCATAAGGGGCATGTGTAAATCTAGAAATACGGCATCCGGAAGGGATTCTTTTGAAAAAAGGGCATCCATCAAGTCCACCCCATTACTAAATTCGCTCACCTGGGTCCGCACGGGAATTTCTTCCAAAGCTTCTATAAAAAATTCCCGGTCATCGGCATCATCATCGGCGAGATATAAATTAAGCTGTTCCATAAGCATTTTTTCTTAAATATTCTTTAAAATTAGTGGGATTTGTTTGCTTGCGTTGCACCTATTCCATCCGAAATTGACCCAAAAAAGTGAAATTGGTGGTTTTGAGGCTAAATTTTAGTGCTACAGTTCTTTCCAATCAAAATCATCGATAGCCATAATTTATTGGGATAGTAATTCGTTCGTTCAAAAACGCAGGATTCTAATTTCCCCTGTTCCTTTAACCCGAAAAAAAATACGTATGGCAACAGCGACAAAAAAGAAACCGAAACATAAAAAAATAGAAACCCAACCGGGAATGGGTGCTATACCCAAGAGTGGTCAGGGAACGACCTTTAGGGTTTGGGCGCCGAACGCGGAAAAGGTTTCGGTAGTCGGGGAGTTCAATGCTTGGAAGAAAGAAGATCACATCATGCACGCTGAAGGCGATGGCTATTGGACGCTTGACATACCGAAGGTAAAGGAGGGGATGGAGTACAAATTTGCCGTGCATTCAAAGAACAGGTCTGAATTGCGAAACGATCCTTTTACGAGACAGATGACGAATAGTGATGGCAATTCTATAGTGGCCAAACGCAAGTTTTCTTTTAAAGAGAGTGATTTCAAGATTGCCGACCTCGATAAATTGATGATTTATCAAATGCATATCGGTACGTTCAATCGTGAGGAAAAAAAAGATAAGGTAGGAAGCTTTAAAAGTGCCCAAAAAATATTGGGTTATTTGAAAAACTTGGGCATAAACGCCGTTCAACTGATGCCCGTTGCCGAATTTGCGGGTGGCATTTCTTGGGGTTATAATCCCGCGGCACCTTTTGCCATAGAATCGGATTATGGCGGTCCGAATGCTTTTGCCGAATTTGTAGACAAGGCCCATGGCCATGGTATTGCCGTAATAATCGATGTAGTTTATAATCATTTCGGGCCATCGGACACCGATTTGTGGCAATTCGACGGTTGGTCGGAAAATGATAAGGGTGGTATCTATTTTTACAACGGGAGAGGCCGACAGCGCATTTGCTAAAAAACGATCTGTCTTGGGGGCCTTACTTGTGTTCACCGCCCCGGGTATTCCTATGATTTTTCAAGGTCAGGAATTTTTGGAGGACGGATATTTTGACGATACCCAGGGCCTGGATTGGAAAAAAGCATCCAAATTCAAGGGGATTCATAAATTGTATAGAGACCTAATAAAGCTAAGGGTCGGAGACTTGAGCGACGAACTTAGGGGGTTACAGGGGCAGCACATTAACACTCTCCATTTTAACCATGACAATAAGATCTTGGCATACACCCGCTCCCATGATGAGCATGGGCATTGTCCTGTGCTTGTTATCATCAATTTTTCGAACTCCACATTTGAAAATTACGATATAGGCGTACCCATTGGAGGTCTATGGGAAACCGCCTTCAACAGTAGTTGTGACGGTTATGATGAAAAGGATTTTAGTTTGGTTAAGGCAAAATTACACATGGCGAGCGGCGAACCTTATGATAACCAGCCCCATAAATTGACGTTCTCCATTGCAGAGTATGGGGCATTGATTTTGAACGGATGTGATAAAAATCGAAGGGATTACGATTAAGCGCAAATTGAGATATTCCCTTTAAGGTAAAATCGAATTTATGGAAAACAGAAGTGATAAGATCAGCTTTCAAGACACGGTTTTTTTACATTTGACCAACTGCCGTACAGCTGCCCATTGTTTCAACATATCCCTTGCATCCTGTGCCGGATAGCCTAAAACCGTCTTTCCCGCTTCTACATCGTTCATGACCCCCGAGCCCGCACAAACGGTAGCACCGGAATGTATGGTGGTATGGTCTTTTATGGAGGCACTTCCCCCTATAATAACACCATCGCCCAAGGTTACAGAACCTGCAAGACCACTATGCCCCGCCATGATACAAGAACGGCCCATAATACTATTGTGCGCTATTTGTACCAAATTATCGATTTTACAACCGTCACCAACGATAGTGGCACTGAATTTTCCCCTGTCAACACATGAATTGGCGCCGATTTCGACATCATGACCTATGATGACATTGCCTATCTGTGGTATTTTGACCAGTCCTTTGCCATCATCACATGGCCGATATCCGAAACCGTCAGCTCCGATACTCACATTGCTATGAAAAATACAGTGACTGCCAATCATACAGCGTTCACGAATAACCGTACCGGACCAAATGATGGTGCTATCACCCACACTAGTTTCATCGAACACACAAACATTTGGATATAGCGTTACCCCTTTTCCTAAAGCAACATCTTTTCCGATATAGCAATTCGCACCGATTTTGCAGCCGTCACCTATTTTTGCGGTTTCGTGTACCACGGCAGTTGGATGGATGTCGATATCAAAAACAGGGGTGGCGGGATTAAAAAGCTTCAATAGTTCCGCCATGGCCAAATCGACGTTTTTCACTTTAATAAGAGCCCGATTATCGCCAGGCTCCATATCCACATTAAAATCGATCAGCGTGGCACAAGCTTTTGAGGCGGCCCAATATTTCAAATACTTGGTACTGCCTATCAAGGTGATGTGATTGGTGCTTGCCTTTTGTATTTCTTCGGGACCTTCGATTTTTTGGGTGGTGTCACCTATTAACTCACCTTTTAAAATAGTGTTGATTTCTCTTATGGAGTACGATGGCATGAATGGTTGTATTGGTTATCAGAATGCGATGTTCGTAATAGTATTGGAGCCTGTTGTCAGTGTGCCCGAATACCTTTTCTAATGAACATCTTAGGTTCCACAAGGTAACGATTAATTTAGGACATTAATAATCAATTGCTAAGAATGGGTAGAAATACCCATATTGCCGCCTGATATTCCTTAGAATCTATCGCCATTCCAATTTTGACGAAAGTCCGGATAGTTGAAATTTCACGTTTTTTTTGATAAATTTTCGAACTACCAATACCAATTTGATTTGTCGTGAGTATTCATTTAAAGAGTAAGAAGTGCATACTTTGTATCAAATACCTAATTATTATAAAGTCATAAAAATGCCCCGTGACACTATTCTTTAGCATTTTGTTAGTCCTGATTGCAATACCCTTCCTTTTTAAGCAACACCCTCAATTCGGCAAAGTTCCAAAGGGAAAACGGTTGGAACGGATAAAACGATCACCAAATTTTAAGGATGGGAAATTCCAAAATATACGCTTTACCCCTATGTTGACCGAGGGTTATTCTATGGCGAACGTCACTTATAATTTTCTCTTTAAGAAAATTCCGAGGCGGAGACGAACGGATACCGTTCCCTCGATCAAGACCGATTTGCTACAACTTCCCACGGAGAGTAATGTATTAGTATGGTTCGGACATTCCTCAAAATTTGTGTTGGCAAATCACCCATGGGATGCCCCTTGGAACGAATTACTGCGCTAAACGAACAGAATTTTCACTGTGCAATTGTAACGCCATATGTTGGTGAGGTGGTCTATCTTGACGACGGGGATCAACTGTTCTCACAGTGGTGGAAAGAAATAAATTGAATTGTACACAGCCCGCCTTCTAAATCAACCGTTAAATATTCCGTAAATTACTTAAATGTGAGCGCTTTAACCCCCTTCATTTTTGGTGAACTGCTGTTAGTTTTCGAACTTTATATTGGTTTTTTGAAAATTTAAAAATTGAACTGAAATTAGAAAGTGAACTGAACAGCAAATTTAAATTTCATCAAAATGAAAACGTACGCTATAGTTTCGATGGCAGCACTTTTGGCTACCGGATGCAGTGCTCAGGATAAAAATAAACCTGAGATGGCACAAAATGACCATAAACCGCTGAAAGAAGTACCAAAAGGAACTTGGAAGGTCGATAAAGAGCTCGATGAAAACGGGAATATGATAAAGTATGACTCGATTTACTCGTGGTCGTCCGATAATAGCCTTCAGAATTTGACCAATGAGGAAATGGATAGTATTATGCAACATTTTGGTGCGGCTTTTGGTGAACGCTTCGGAGATTTGAAGGATCAAGATCTGGCTGGTTTCTTTAATCGGGATTCCCTTTTTACCAAAGAATTTTTTGGGAAGAATTTCATGGATGGCAACTTCGATCAACATTTTTCGAACCTCGATGACCTGCGTGAACAAATGGAAACGTTGCGACAACAATTTTTAAAAGGGAAGCCCTTGATAGAGGCCGTACCTGATGAAGGGCATGCGGATGACGAGTTATGAAATGTGTTCTTGTATCAATGACATCCGAAATACACTACGAATCAGTGCATTGGCTCGGCCGCACTGAATAGTATCATGAAAGAACACCATCGGGTTTCGTATGCCCGCACGATTTTATCCATAATTTTAGGGTCAATAAAATCAATTTTATTTTTGAAAACGATTAATTTGAACCTACCTTCCATGATACTAACACTATTTTTATGCCTAAAAAGCTAAATCAACTTGAGGCGACCGCTATTTGCGGAAACGACATTAGTTCATCTTGCCTATATGTATCGGCTCTCGCCATAGTTTACGCCGGGCAGTACGCTTGGATTTCCCTTTTGATGGTAGCAGGGGTGCTTTTTTTGTTCAGAAGGATTTATGGGGAAGTAGTAGGGGCACTGCCATTGAACGGAGGAGCCTATAACGCTTTATTGAACACCACGAAGAAATCAACGGCATCGATTGCGGCATCATTGACCGTTCTCTCCTACATGGCTACGGCGGTGATTTCTGCCAGTGAAGCGGTGAAGTACGCCCATAGCATTTGGCCCATCATACCGATAATACCGGTGACGATAGGTATTTTATTGTTGTTTATGGGCTTAGTTATCTTAGGTATCGGGGAATCGTCAAAAGTGGCGATTTTTATTTTTCTGTTCCACTTGCTATCGCTGACCATACTTTGCAGCTTTTGTATCTACTTCTTTTTTCACAACGGTTTTGAGGTGTTGCTGACCAATTTTGAACTACCTATCGAAGGTAGTATCGGTATGGCGCTGTTCTTCGGCTTTTCCGCGGCCATGTTGGGCATCAGTGGTTTCGAGAGTTCCGCCAACTATGTGGAAGAACAAAAAAAAGGCGTCTTTCCAAAGACCCTCCGCAATATGTGGATCGTGGTAAGCGTGTTCAACCCTTTGATTGCCTTTTTGGCACTCGCCATTATTCCTATGGATCTAGTAGGCAGTAATCAAGATGCACTACTTTCCTATTTGGGGGAAACCTCCGGGGGAAATTGGCTTTCTTTTTTGGTGAGCGTCGATGCCGCCCTAGTTTTAAGTGGGGCCGTGCTTACTTCTTTTGTTGGGGTAGGTGGGTTGATGGAGCGTATGGCACTGGACCGCATTTTGCCCAGATTTTTATTGAAAAAGAACAAGAGCAACAGTTCGTATCCGATCTATATCTTATTTTTTGTACTGTGTACCTCTATATTGTTCGTTACCGGGGGTGATCTCGCTAAATTGGCAGGGGTGTATACTATCGCTTTTTTAACGGTAATGGCACTGTTCGGTATTGGTAATCTTCTGCTGAAGATCAACCGCAAACGATTGCCCCGTCCCGAAAGGGCAAATTGGATTTCTGTTTTTGTTGCCATTGCGGCCGTCGTGGCCGCTATCGTTGGAAATGTAATTTTGAATCCGCCGTATTTGGCCATTTTCATCGAATACCTGATTCCTACCCTGTTCGTAGTTTTCTTTATGTTCTATCACAATTACATCCTGAGGGGTATTCTTTCCCTTATTGATTATATTTCCCCGGACAAAAGCCAAGTATGGGCCAAGATCAACAAAGCGACCAAAAGGGAACTGGCTAAAATAAGGGGCCAACAATTTGTATTTTTCACCAATCACGACAATGTAGAGACCCTGAACAAGGTTATGCAGTACGTAAAACGGAACGAGCCTACCCACAAAATCAAGATTGTTGCCGTTCTCGATGATGGCCATAGTGTGGCCACAAACCTGAAAAGTGATATCGAGGTGCTGGATAGGGCCTACCCCGATATCCGTATAGAGTTTGTCGAGGAACCTGGGGTCTTTGGCCCGGAAAAGATACAGGAACTTTCTAGGCGATGGAAAATCCCGACCAATTTCATGTTCATTGGTGCCCCTGGCGAGGACTTCCAGTATGCCATACAGGAACTGGGTGAGGTACGGCTTATCATTTGAAATGCCCTGTAACTGAACGATACATAATTTAAATACGAACCAATGAGTTTATTGACCGAAAATGTTATTCCCGGAAATTACGGCCGGATATTTACCACCAATGCCAATACCGATATCTTGATGAACAAGATAAAGATGGGGCTTGAACAAGTCGATGGCGTACAAATGGTGCTGCCGATCGAAGAAGTTTCCCCAAGGGAATTTATTGTCCGCACCTCAAAATTGGTCACCGTTCGTACTATCGAAGCGGCGGTACAGAAGTTAGGGCTAGATTTGCATGTAATCCCAAAAGGAATATTCCCGATGCTTGAAAAATAGAACGGATTGAGCGGCGCATGGCCGACGGTGTCAATTTACGTTAGAAATCCATACCTATATCCCGTTTCCGCTACTTGCGTTGCGGCTAGGCTATAATCCAACGCAATACATACTTTTTTCATCTGAATAGGTTTCAATTCATACCTCGCTATCATTCCATCAACTCGCCTACGACCTTAAAACCTTGTTCGCCGTCGACAAATACTTTATCGTACAACACTCCTAAATATTCATAATAGGCCTCATCGTCAATGGTTACCGTTTCCGTCAGTATGGGCAGTTCATAGATAATCGCACCTTCTGGGGCCACTTCGGTTTCGAATGCGTTGGCGTTGCTTTTTCTATAGAAAACACCATTACCGTAGTAGTCCGTATTGCCAACCTCCTGTAAATGGGGCACTTGTTCTTTCAGATTGCCTATTTGTAATCCCGTCGGCGGGGCCACCAACAAGTATCGGCCACCATTATAGATGTAAAAATCGCCATGATCAAGATAGTAGTTGGTATCTTCAAATTTCAAAGGTTCAAGATCTACTGCAAGCCCGCGGTGCTCGGCGAACCTTCCCCCGGTACCGAATAGTACCACTTTAAGGCTATCGTTGACCGTAGCCTTTCGTTGTAAGAACGGATGCATGTCTTGTGTGGCCTCCTGTTGTTCGTTTTGAACGATTTCAGTGCTTTTTTGTTGCGCATACAGGGCGCCGCCCGATAAGAATAATGTGCATACAATATAAATACCTAGTTTTTTCATAGCTGTTCATTTTTGGAATGCAACTTTTGCTTTAAAGTTGCAAGTTCTTTTTCGATGGCCTGCAGCTCTTTTTTGGCGGCTACCATTTCTTTCTCCTCGGCCGCGCTCAAGTGGTCGTAGACATCGAGGGACAATCTTTTGTGGCGATCGTGTAATCTGCCAAGTTGATCGCGTTCGCTAATACGGTGTACCATAACTTTGAATATTAAATTGTTGACTTTTATAAAAACAAGGTAAAGGTATGACAATGCCGTATTCGAAACTGCTACCTAAGTAGCACTTCATTAGTATTTCAACTTGTATCTTTGCCACTCGCTTACGCTGTAGATTAACGTGGCTATTTAATTTTAAATCATTTGAACGACTATGAAAACAATGAGCTATTTCAAAAGTATAGCATGGGCTTTGGCGCTTTGCTGTTTTGTTTCAGACCTGGCCCAAGCGCAGGATACCGATAAGGATAACCAATCTCTGTTCGGTGAATTTATGGGCCATAATGGCAATGTATACCGCACGGCCTCTGGCAAACCAGGCCCTGAATATTGGCAAAATGAATCCGATTACGAGATTCATGCCACGCTTGACGACGAAAAGAACAGTCTTACAGGAACCCTGACGCTTACCTATACCAATAATAGTCCCGAAGACCTTGATTTTATTTGGATGAATATGGAACAGAACCGGTTCATGAAAAATTCAAGGGGAAACCTGACCACACCTATCGGAGGTAACCGCTACAACGGCGATATCGACGGAGGCTACGAAATATCGAATCTCAAGGCAAGCGTCAAACGCGGTAGTTCTTCAAAACATATCGTTAGCGATACCCGTATGCAGGTGTTTTTTAACGAGCCCATTCCCGCCAAAGGGGGCAAGGGAACCATTTCGATGGACTTTACCTACAAAATCCCGGAAAAAGGGATGGATCGTATGGGTCGCGTAGACACCAAAAACGGTACCATCTACGCCATGGCCCAATGGTATCCGCGTGCGGCAGTTTTTGATGATATCGAAGGCTGGAACGTGGAGCCTTATTTGGGGGCCGGGGAATTCTACCTCGATTATGGCGATTACGACTATTATATTACCGCGCCTTTCGATTATATTGTCGTAGGGTCCGGGGCACTTCAAAATGCCAACGAAGTACTGTCCGCCACTATGCGCGAAAGAATGGAGATGGCCGCCAAAAGTGATTCTACCGTTTTTATCGTAAAGCCCGAAGAGGTGAACGACGCCACCCTTAGAGCCAAGCAAGAGGGTACCCTGACCTGGCATTTTAAGATGGAAAATTCACGGGATGTGGCCTTTGCCTCCTCCAAGGCATTTGTTTGGGATGCGGCCAAAATCGATCTGCCCAGTGGTAAAAAGGCCTTGGCCCAGTCCGTCTACCCTATAGAAAGTCAAGGTAAGGAAGCTTGGGGAAGATCTACCGAATACGTCAAGAATTCCATCGAGAACTATTCGAATATGTGGTTCGAGTATCCTTATCCCGTGGCGGTAAACGTGGCCGCGGAAATCAACGGAATGGAGTATCCGGGCGTGAGCTTTTGTAACTGGCAGAGCAAGGGCAAAGACCTATGGGGCGTTACCGACCACGAATTCGGGCACAACTGGTTTCCCATGGTCGTCGGTAGCAACGAACGCCGCTACCCTTGGATGGATGAGGGCTTCAACACCTTTCTCAACTACTACAGTAGCGAAACGTTCAACAAAGGGGAATTTTCGGGCGACCTCGACCAGACCCGAAGCAAGGTGAATTGGTATCTCGACCCGAATAGCCAGGGCATAGAGACGTATCCCGATGTGGTCGATATCCGAAATTTGGGCATGACCGCCTATGTAAAGCCCGCTACCGGACTCTTTTTACTGCGGGAATATATCTTAGGGAAAGAACGGTTCGATACGGCTTTCAAATCCTATATCAAGGAATGGGCGTACAAACATCCGCAACCCCGTGATTTTTTCAATAGGATGGACAATGTGGCGGGCGAAAACCTGGCCTGGTTCTGGAAAGGATGGTTCTACGGCACAGGAAAGATCGATCTAGCCATCGACAATGTAGTGCCCTATCAAGGCAACTATGTGATCATTCTATCCAACAAGGGCGACATGCCCATGTCCGTGACGTTGAAGGTCGGCTATGGGGATGGAACTTCGGAAACCCTAAAACTACCTGTTGAAATCTGGGAGCGCGGCAATACGTGGAACTATCTGCTGGATACCGATAAAACGGTCAAAAGCGTAGAACTGGATCCGGATAAAATGGTGCCCGACGTCAACTTTTCGAATGACATATGGCCTGTGGCAACGTATTCCAAATAGAGCGGCCTACTCGTCCGGTTTTTGGCACGATTTGCCAAATGGGAATTAAGGTACAAACTTCTCTTCTGCAATCGCCAGTAACAATTCGGCATTTTGAATGTCGATATGGCTACGACTTACGGTAATGGCACCGCATTTTTTCAGTTCCTGTATATGGCGGTTGACTACTGCTCTGGTTGTGCCGATAAGACTGGCAATTTCACTATGGGGAAGATTGTTGATCAGTTCGAGTTGCTGCGACTGCAGGTTAATATGGTTCAAAAGCAGGTGCGAAAGCCTGATCAGGGTGTTGTGTAATGTAATATCGGTCGTACCTTCTTCCAATTGCCGAATTCGAGTGCCTAAATACCGAAGAACGGCGTTGTTCATAGCGGGATAGTCATTAATCCATTGCCTAAAATCAGCTAGGGCAATGTTTAAAATTTCCAAATGATCTAGGGCTTCCCAATACACCTCATGGGATTTTGAATCCATCAAACTTAAGATGTCGAAGACATCTCCTTTCGAAAGAATGAAAATGGTGCGCTCCCTGCCGGTATGCGGATTGATCTGATATTCCTTCAGCCGGCCGGATACGATAAAATGTAGCGTTGACCCTATCTCCGAGCCATTTTTAAAAGTGCGGATCTTCCATTGGGTCCGGGTCATCGAAGCCAGCATATCGGAAAGGGCAGGAACACTGACATCCCTAAAAAGCAAAGCATCCTTGAGGGTCTCAAGGCACCTTAGAAAATGGGGATTATCAGTGTTCATGAGCGTTTTTTTTTAATTTTCTCAGAAGCAACTTGCGGAGCGATTTTTTAAAACCATACATTTCCAACACGACTAAAGGACCACTAAAGTTCCCTCGGCTGCATCGGTAGGGAAATATTGGATATCCCTTTTCTTATTTTAGGATTCCAAATGGAATCCGAAATTCATCCTTTTTCAACCGTGGTCATCCACTATTTCTTTTACGATAGTGAAAGTGGATTCATAACTCATTTTCAGAAGGGTATCAACGTCCATACTTGCCCAATATCCTTTGTTGAAAAGCTCGACCGAAAGGCCGCCACTAAAACCGGAAGCGTATAATTTGGGAAGGATTTCGTTGAACGGACAAATGCCTTCCCCCGGCAATACCCTATCGGCATCCGTCAGTTTTTCGCGGCTCGGGGTGGCCGGATAATCGTTCATATGTATGACCGGCAGGCGAGATCCGTTTAGGATGTCCAAAGTTTCCCAAGCATTGCCACCCCGGTATATGTGGTAAAAATCGAGGAGTATCGCCGCATTGGGATGCCCTGTATCGATAGCGATTTTGGCGCAATCGCCAAGGTTGTGTAAGGCACCCATGCCCCAAAGTTCCAACAAGGGGGTTACCGACGTATCGGCTGCCAGGTCAAGAATAGCCGCATAGCGTTCGGTATAGGCATCGAATTTCGTGCGGTCGAGGGTTTTGAGGCTTAGGATCGGAGCGGCAATGTACTTTCCGCCCAGTTCGGCGGTCAGCAGCATCTCTTCGCGAAGCTGTGCAACCGCTTTTTTCCGTTCTCCGAGATTATCGCTGCACCAAGGCGAAAATCCGATCATATCTTCCAAAATTAGGTTTCCCGCTTGTAGCTTTTTCTTTAATGCAATCGTGGTGCCCCCTTTTTCCAAATACGCCTTGACATCGCTCATCCAAAGCTCGATTCCGTCAAAACCGGCCGTGGCCACCTTGTCGATCTGCTGATCGACCGGTAGTTTATATGCGGATATCGTTGAGGTATTTAAACTGATTCGAAAGGGCAGTTTTAGGTTTGTATCCGTCTTGTGGCCGGTCGTGGGTTGTGAAATCGGGGCGAAAGCATAACCGAACATGGCCGCCATAGAAGCCTTTACGCTAGTGGTCAAGGCTTTTCTTCGGGTAATCTTGTTTGGCATAGGGCTATGGTTTTAAAGCATAAATATAAGAACTCATGGTGACTTTTTATTTGAATAACCGGTATTCCTCCAAATTTCGAAATTGAAATCTTGTCAAAGTAGTGTAATCCTGTTTATGGAAGACATCTCAAAATAAAAGCGTTGGTTTTATTTTAAAGCAAAAGTATGCTGTACGGGATGAATATGTTAATTTACTACAAACCCTACCTATTTTTCCCGCCTAATGCGAAGAAAAAATCTTTTATCCTAAATTAATTTTTATATTCGCAAATGTTAACATTGCCTTAACAACACATTCTCAACCAATAAATCAACTAAAATTTTGATATGCAAAAGACCAAGTTTCTATTTCTTCCGATAGTGTTTGTGCTACTATCGATACAAGCCGCGTTCGGGCAGGTAAGTGGTACGGTTACCGATCCCGAAGGCATACCCTTGCCAGGCGCAAGTGTTGTCGTAAAGGGTACAACCAATGGTACCACTACCGATTTCGACGGAAACTATTCCATTGACGTGGCCTCCGACGGAATTTTGGTTTTCGGCTACATCGGTTATAGTTCCGAAGAAGTTGCCGTAAACAGTCAATCTACTGTAAACGTTTCGTTGGAGGAAGATGCCGCCCTATTGGACGAGGTAATCTTGGTCGGCTACGGTACCCAGAAGAAGGGTGAAGTGACAGCGGCCATAGCTTCCGTAAATGCCGAACAACTAAGTATAGTCCAGACCTCAAATACTATCGATGCCGTTAAGGGGCAGATTTCAGGGGTAGATATTCAATCCAGCGGTGGTAGACCGGGCCAAACGTCCACCGTGCGGATTAGGGGAAGACGTTCGATTACCGCATCCAACGACCCGTTATATGTGGTCGATGGTATTCCATTGATCGATGGTTCCGAAACCATGTCCGATATCAACCCACAGGATATCGCTTCCATAGAAATATTAAAGGATGCCGCTGCCACGGCGGTGTATGGTTCTCGGGGCGCCAATGGGGTGCTGTTGGTCTCTACCAACCGGGGCAAAGTGGGAAAGACCAAAGTTCGATACAGTAGCCAAGTTGGTCTGACTTCGGCAACGCGACTGGTAGACATGATGAATGGCGAACAGTTTGCCGACCTGAAAAGAGAGTCCAGACGATCTTCTTGGGACGGCACTATCCCACCGGATAGTCAAGTACTATTAGATCCGGTCGAATCGGAGTCCCTAGCCCAGAACCGTTCTACCGACTGGCTTGATCTGGTCGTCGGTAACGGGTATCAGACCAATCATCAATTAGGTGTCAGTGGAGGATCCGAGAAAACGACTTTCAACACATCGTTGGGCTACTTTAAAGAGCAGGGCATTATCAGCAACCAAGATTATGAACGGTTTTCGGGTAGGATTAATATCGATCATCGTATCAATGATATTTTTAAGATCGGGGCTTCCTTTTTGATTACCAATTCGGTGCAGAATTGGGGTTCCAGTGCTACTATCGGTGAAGCTTTGGCCAATAATCCGTTGGGCGTGCCCTATGACGATGAGGGTGAACTTTTGTTTTTGCCTACCAATGATGGTATTCGTACGAATCCTTTGAACGAATTGGTGCCAGATGCTTATATCGATGAAAGAAAGTTCACCCATATTTTTGCGCCCATCTTTTTGGATATTAATATCATGGATGGATTGCAATGGAAAACCACCGTCGGGCCGGATATTCGATTGGGCAGACGGGGACAGTTCAGGGGCAGTTTGACCAATGATAACCGAGGTGGCCCGGGCGATGCCTCAATCAACCATTTAGATATTTCTGGATACACACTGGAGAACTTATTGACTTTTGATAAGGCCATTACCGAAAACCAAAATCTAAAGGTTACTTTACTTCAGAGTACCCAACATTCTAGAACGGAAGGTTCTTCCGCTTCGGTAACGGGTATACCCTATGAGTCACAGAAATTTTACAACTTGGGCTCGGCCGATAATAGCATTGCCGATTCTTTCTTGTCGGAATGGACCTTAAACTCTTTTATGGGGCGATTGAACTATGACATAAATGGGAAGTATTTGTTTCAAGCCTCCTTAAGGGCCGATGGCTCCTCGAGATTGGCAGAAGGGAATAAATGGGATTACTTTCCCGGGGTTTCCGCGGGTTGGCGGATGTCGGAGGAGTCGTTCTTGACAGACACGTCTATTTCTCAGCTAATGCTTCGGGCATCCTATGGGGAGGTGGGTAACACCTCCGTAGAACCCTACCAGACCGCAGGTAGGCTACAGGGCTTGCCCTATGCCTATGGTGAAAGTACGGCACTTGGTTTCGCCCTTTCGGAAATACCCAATCCTGCGTTAGGCTGGGAGGTGTCCAAAACATTGGACATTGGTATTGATTTCGGGGTGCTGAACGGTCGGATCAGTGGTACGGTAGATTGGTTCCGGACCAACACAGTCGACATCCTGTTGAACCGAAGCCTTCCATTTACCTCGGGCTATGACAACATATTACAGAATATCGGCGCCACAAGAACCCAAGGATTGGAATTTGCGGTTAGTGCCGGCATTTTGGATAACCCGGAGGGATTCTCTTGGAAGATGGATTTCAACATAGCCGGTTATAGGGAAGAGATCGTGGAATTGGCGTTAACCGACGAAAATGGAACTCCGACCGATGATATAGGTAATCAATGGTTTATTGGGGAGCCTATCAATGTGTTTTTTGACTATGAGAAAATAGGAATATACCAAGCCGATGAAGTCGCATTGGCATTATCGCAAGAGCAAAAAGTGCCCGGGGAGATACGCTTGAACGATTTGGATGGAGATGGACAGATAACCCCAGATGACCGTAAGATTTTGGGTACCGACACCCCGGATTATTATGGTGGCTTTAACAATAGATTTTCCTATAAAGGTCTGGAATTGGGGGTTTTCTTCTATTTCCGTCAGGGGCAGTTTTTGCAATCTGACTTCAACGCTGGCAATAATACGCTGGCGGGTCGATATAACAATTTGGACGTGGATTATTGGACCATAAACAATCCGAGTAATGCGAACCCAAGACCGAACGTTAATCAAGAATTTCCTAGAAGCGGATCGTCGTTATCTTATTTTGATGCCAGTTTCATAAAATTGAGAAACATTTCTTTGGGATATAACCTGCCCAATTCGATAACCGAAAAATTAGGCATGCAACAATTAAAAATTTCGATTTCGGGACAAAATCTTTGGTTTATCACCGATTATGAAACTTTTGACCCCGAAGTTTCTGAAGATGAAGGTACTCTGGATAGCGGCGTGGTGCCCAGTAGTAAAATGTATTCCTTATCATTAAGCGCTACATTTTAACAAAAATAGATTTAAAAAACAGTCATATTATGAATAGAAAGATATATTTAATTTGGTTTTTGGCTCTAGGGCTTTGGATCAATTCGTGTAGTGATGCCCTTGAGGAAGAATTGGTCACCGATGTTTCGGCCGCTTCGTACTACACGACGGAAAAAGGCCTACAAGATGCGGTTAACGCGACCTACGCCCTTTTAAAACCTTTTTATGGCCAAGAAGCGGGCTTCGCGATGACCACCTTCGGAACCGATATCTGGACCAACGGTGCCGACGGGGGTCATAAATCCTTTAATTTTTATGATACCGACCTTAATCCGGCGGAAGACTACGTAGAGCTTGCTTGGCAGACCTGGTATAGAGGAATCAACCAAGCGAATGGTGTCATCAATCGTTCTACCGACGTGGAAATGGATGAGGCTGAGAAAACCGTACGTGTTGCAGAAGTCCGATTTTTAAGGGCACTGTACTATTTTCAGATTGTTACTACCTATGGTGACGCACATCTTAGTCTTGAGGAGACTGTCGATGTTGAGATAGCGGCGAATAAAACCCCACAAGCTGAGATTTACGGTCAGGCCATCGTACCGGATCTGGAGTTTGCCATTGCCAATTTGCCCGATTCCCAATCTGATTATGGTCGGGCGACCAAACCGGCAGCGGAATTTTTGTTGGGCAAGGCACTTTTGACCCGAAGTTATACCGATTTCTCCGAAGGCAACGACGCCGCTAGGGCAGAAACCCTGTTCGGGAATGTGATCAACAATTATGATTTCGCCTTGTTAGACAATTTTGCCAGTCTTTTTGATATTACCAATCAGATGAATAGCGAAATGATTTTTGTCATTTCTAATTCCAAAGAGCAGGTAGACAGCGGTATTGATGAGTATGGCCATCGCGGCCACCTTTATTTCTTGCAGGAATACGATGTCCGTCGTGGAATGACACGGGATATTGCCAATGGCAGGCCATGGAAAAGGCACCGACCGACCGAATTCATGTTGTCTTTATGGAATAGGGATAACGACGTTAGGTACGATGCTTCCTTTAAACATGTTTGGTATTCCAATGCAGGTGCGGATGCCACCGAGGCTAACCCCGATACCGGGGAGCCAGCGAGGGCCGCACTGGCCATTGGTGATACGGCTATCTTCATTCCCGGTCCCATGCGTAACGATTTATGGCCGCAATCCCGACAGGACACCAAACCCTACATCGTGGTTACGGACGATGAATATTCGGAAAGGTTGTTTCCATCACTGAACAAATGGATCGATCCGACAAGACCGGACCGCCAAAAAGAACAGGGGCAACGCGATTTTATTCTGATGCGATTGGCTGATGCCTATCTATTGCGCGCGGAGGCAAGGCTACAACAGGGCGATGCGGCGGGTGCCGCCGATGATATCAATGTGGTACGGACCAGGGCCGCCGTGGCTGGCCAGGAAGTGGCCATTCAAATAACCGCGGCAGACGTAGACCTTGACTTCCTTTTGGATGAAAGGGCCCGGGAACTGGCGGGCGAGGGCTGGCGTTGGTGGGATTTAGTGCGTACCGGTAAACTGGTCGAGCGGACGAGATTGTACAATCCCGCTGCCGCCAACATACAGGATTATCATACGCTAAGACCTATTCCCCAAGAACAGATCGATAGAACTCAGGGTGGCTATCCGCAAAACCCCGGATATCCGCAATAATATATCATAGTTTTCTTATGCTAAAGCCAGTACTTCTGTATTGGCTTTTTAGCATTTTCGAAATTTCTGGCGGTGAATAGTCAGAAAAAATATAATAGCTTTTAAAAAATCCTATTAAATCCGTACCTTGAGATGGTATATAAAAGAACCTGATACAATACATCAAATCAATCCCTAACATGAAAATGAAAATGCCAAAAACAAAAACTCCCTATTTCTTTTTCCTATTCACCACTTTAATGATTCTATCAGCCTGCAACCAAGGCCCCGAAGACGATACCCCTTGGGTCAATCTCTTTGACGGTAAGTCCCTTAACGGCTTTTCCCAAAAAGGCGGCAAAGCTAATTACGAGGTCCGTGATGGCATGGTTGTGGGAAGTACGGTACACGATACGCCCAATTCTTTTATGGCCACCGATAAAATGTACGGCGACTTTATTTTGGAACTGGATTATAAGGTAGATTCTACTATGAATTCCGGAATACAAATCCGTAGTAACAGCTTTCCCTATTATCAAAATGGGAGAGTGCATGGCTATCAGGTTGAAATCGATCCTTCCGACAGGGCCTGGAGTGCCGGCATCTACGACGAGGGCAGAAGAGGCTGGCTCAATCCTTTGCCCGATAATCCCGATGCGCAAAAAGCTTTCAAACAGAACGACTGGAACCACTATCGTATCGAGGCCATTGGCGATACCATTCAGACCTGGATCAACGGCGTGCCGGCAGCGAACCTTATCGACGACAAAACCGCCGAAGGGTTTATCGCATTGCAAGTACACGCCATTCCTAAGGAAAACAAGGCAGGTACCGAAATAATGTGGAAAAACATTAAAATCCTGACCGACAGCCTATCCAAATACAACCAACCCTCGCCGATACCACCGATTACCACGAAGAATACATTGACCCAATCTGAAAAGGATAACGGCTGGAAGCTGCTTTGGGACGGAAAAACCACTGACGGCTGGCGCGGCGCAAAGCTCGACGAATTCCCCGAAGAAGGTTGGAAAATCGAGGATGGTGTTTTGAGCGTACTTTCCTCAGGCGGGCAAGAATCCGCTGCGGGAGGTGATATCGTCACCAAAGATCTGTATGGGAATTTTGAGCTGATGGCCGACTTTAAGCTTACCGAAGGCGCCAATAGCGGCATCAAATATTTTGTAGATACCGACATGAACAAGGGCGAAGGCTCCTCTATTGGCCTTGAATATCAAGTGCTGGACGATGAGCGGCACCCCGATGCCAAACTGGGCAAGAATGGTAACCGCACCGTTTCTTCGTTGTACGACCTCATTCCCGCCGATCCGGACAAACCGATCAACCCGATCGGGGAATGGAATACCGCCCGAATCGTCTCCGACGGCATGCATGTTGAACATTGGCTGAACGGCGTAAAAGTGCTGGAATACGAACGTAAGAGTCCCGAATACAAAAAACTCGTCTCCGAGAGCAAGTACGCCAAATGGCCGAATTTTGGCGAATCGGATGAAGGGCACATTCTTTTACAAGACCATGGTAATCTGGTTTCTTTTAGGAATATAAAAATTCGAACCCTACCCGAAGGAGAAAAATAAGTTTAGGCGAAAAGCTTACATGGCTTTCAGCAAGAAAAGGGTTGCTTAAGTAAATCCAATCTTTCAAAAAGCCGAAAAAATAGAAATGATTATGTCAGAAAACAGAAGAAATTTTATTAAAAAAGCATCCGCAGGAGCGGCCGGTATCGCTTTTGGTGGTAGTATCAACGCCATGTCAATACCGAGTTATCGGCGTATATGGGGTGCAAACGAACATATCAATTGTGCGGTAATCGGCATCCATAGCCGGGCGAAGGCTCATTTTAAGGCCATCAAGCAAGACCCAAACGCCAAAGTAATTTACAGTTGCGATGTCGATGACAAAATTCTGGAAGAACACAATGCCTGGTGTCAAGAGAATATGGGCTATATCCCCAAAGTGGAAAAGGATTTCAGGAAGATTTTGGAGGATAAAGATATCGACGCCATCTTTATCGCTACCCCCGAGCACTGGCACGCACCCATGGCCATCATGGCCTTACAGGCGGGAAAGCACGTGTATGTCGAAAAACCCTGTAGCCATAATCCACATGAAAACGGATTGCTCGTCGAGGCCCAAAATAAGTATGCTAAGAAAGTTCAGATGGGCAACCAGCAACGTTCCGCAAAAACTTCTATTTTAGCGGTCAAAGAAATCGGCGAGGGTATTATAGGTGACGTTTACAAAGGTGAGGCATACTACTCGAACAACAGGGGCTCCATCGGAACGGGAAAGGTAATCGAAGTTCCGCCGACCTTGGATTGGGAAATGTGGCAAGGTCCTGCGGTACGGGAAGAGTATCGCGACAATGTTCATCCCTACAATTGGCACTGGTTTCGGAACTGGGGTACCGGCGAGGTGCACAACAACGGTACACACGAAATTGATATCTGCAGATGGGCATTAGGGGTTGGCCTGCCCGATAGCGTGACCTCGTTCGGCGGAAAATATACCTATGACGACGATTGGGAATTTGTCGATAACCAACAGCTTACGTTCAAATATCCCGACGATAAATTCATCACCTGGACGGGTCATAGCCGAGGGGTCATTATGCCCGACCAGCCCGGAAGGGGTTCCACCATCTACGGCAGCAAAGGCATCATTACCTTAGGCCGAGACGGATATCGATTATACGATCTGGGCGGTAAACTGATCAAAGAGGAAAAAGAGGGCGGTGGCCAAAGCGCCGGTACGAATACCCGTGGCGAGGGTCAGCTCGACGTGAACCATGTGGGTAATTTTTTTGCGGCCATCCGTGAAGATAAATCCTTGAATTCCGATATTAACGAGGCCAGCGTGACCACGATGCTCTGCCATTTGGGCAACATGGCCCAAGATGCGGGAGAGACCCTAAAGATAGATCCGGCCACAGGTAAAGTGACGAATAATGAAAAGGTGATGAAGGACTGGTGGAAAAGAGAGTATGCCGAGGGTTGGGAGCCTTCGGTGTAAGAATCACGAAATTACCCTCTAAGTAGGTTCAAAAAGTGTGAAATTGATTTTCATCATAGAACAGAAAAAGACCCTTTCTACAAGGGTCTTTTCCTAGGGTAAAGTCAAAAAATATTTTCACGATTCGAAAAGCACGAACCATTGATTTTATAGAATTACATCTTAAGAATCTTACAAAATACCAATCAAGTCCAAAAGAAAGGCGACGGGTATCGCAATTAAAATGAGTACCAGACAGAAAATCATTATTCTTAAAAACGTATTTAGCAATTTAACACCAGGGCTTAGTTCTCGTTCCATAATCGTTAGTATTGTTTCAACTAAGATACGCAAAAATTAAAAGCTCTTTATTGCAGGTGCTAGTTTTTTCGACTAACTGTCTAGTTTTTAGTATGTTTTGCCGTTGTACGGGAAATTATTTCGATACGTTGCTCGCTTTTGTGGGTTATAATTTATCGAGTGAATGATACACACCCCCAGTTTTAGCGGCCTCAAACCTATTTGTTCTGAAATTGCTTACTCAATTCTTCAAGAGATACCCCTTTGGTCTCTGGCATAAGGAAGCGGACGAATAGCAATTGCAAGACCATCATAAAGGCAAAGAATGCGAACACCGGTCCCGGACCGATTGCAGTAAATAAGAAGGGCACCGAAGATGGAATAATGGCCGCCAATACCCAATGTGTAGAGCTGCCGAAGGCTTGTCCCGATCCCCTGAGATGATTGGGGAATACCTCCGAAATAAAAACCCAGATGACCGCGCCTTGTCCAATAGCGTGCGACGCGATGAAAAGAAAGAGAAAAATGGGTACGGCCATACCTTCCCACTCCAGAATAAACGCCGCCGCGACCAACGATAAAGAGATTATGTAGCCGAATGACCCAATATACATGAGCTGTCTTCTGCCCAACTTGTCAATAAGAAAAATACCGGCGAAGGTAAAGACGATGTTGGTTATTCCGATACCGATGCTGCTTAGCAGTGCAGTACTTTCACCGAGTCCGGCCGCCTCAAAAATTCGGGGAGCATAATATAAAAAGGCGTTGATACCCGAAAACTGATTGAAAAAAGCGATAAAAAATGCCAACATCAGCGGAAATCGGTACTTTTTCATAAATATATTTTCCGAGGCGCTATGTTCGTTGATGCCCTCGTTCATATCGGCTTTTAGCTTTTCTACGGTCAGTTGAGGATTTATAGAGGCAAGTACTGTCCGGGCTTCCTCCGTGCGGTCTTTGGTCAATAGCCATCGCGGACTTTTAGGTACCGTAACCACGAATAAGGTATATATAATGGCGGGAAAGGCCTCTACACCGACCATCCAACGCCAATCGTTTTCGCCAACGTTGCTAAGTAACGCATTGGAAACAAAGGCCATCAAAATTCCGAAAACGAGCATAAATTGATAGAAACCCACCAAACGGCCCCGGTCTTTTGCGGGTGCGATTTCCGAAATGTAGGCCGGTGCGGCGACGGTTGAGGCTCCAACCCCGAGACCGCCGATAAAGCGTGCCGCGGCAAAGGTGATAGGGTCATTGGCGAAGGCCGAGCCGATGGCGGATACCGAATAAAGCACCCCGATCCAGATCAGGGTGTTCCTTCTACCTATCTTATTAGTCGGAATTCCCCCGAAAATTGCGCCGACCACAGTACCCCAAAGTGCCATGCCGATAACGACCGATCCGTGAAAGGCATCCGATGAATCCCATAAAAGTTGGAGTTTTTTCTCTGCCCCTGAGATAACTACGGTGTCGAAACCGAATAAAAATCCCGCTAAGGCGGCAATTAAGGAAATTCTTAAGATTTTGGAATTCATAGGTTGGCTTGTCGGTTATCGCAATGTTTGGTTATAGCAATGTACGAATATAAGTCATAATCTGGTTGCTTGCCCCCTTGTTTTTAGCGATGTACGTGGCATTTATAGCCCCGGTTTTCTTACGGAACTCGGGATTATCGAGCATTTTTTTCATCAGCTCGCCGAACGTCCATTGGTCTGCAATCGGAAGGATACCCTTTTGTGCCACAAGATCTTCAGCCTCCTTAAAGCCTTCGTAATCGGGACCGATAATAACCGGAATTCCGAATACGGCCGGTTCTAGAGTATTGTGCAGTCCCGTTGCGAAACCACCCCCCACGTAGGCGATATCGGCATAACTGTAAATTTTTGTCAACAGTCCGATGGTATCTACGATAAGCACTTCGCAATTGCCGATGGTAGTTGAATCGATATTCGAGAAAAGCACTTTCTTTTTGGTAATCGCTCCGGCAAGTCCTAATATTTTATCCTTTTTTATGGTATGCGGCGCTAAAATATACTTGAGGTTTCTTGGTGCATGATTTATGTAATCGATTAAAATGGACTCGTCTTCAGGCCAGGTGCTTCCGGCGACAAAACAGAGCCTATCCTTTTTAAAAGCCTCCATAAAATCGAGTTGATTGTTGCTGTCTAAAATTTCCGAAACACGATCGAGACGGGTATCCCCGGTAACGGTAGTATTTTTTATTTGGAGGGATGTCAATAGTTTTTGGGATGCGGCATCCTGCACAAAATAATGATCGAACTTGCGGAGGGCCTTCCTCATAAATCCACCATAGGCCTTAAAATAGATTTGCTCTTTTTTGAAAATTGCGGAGATCAGGATAGCGGGAATCTTCCTTTTTTCAAGTTCCCTTAAGTAATTGGGCCAGATTTCATATTTGACGAAAATGACCAACTCCGGGTGTACCGTATCCAAAAAACGGGATGCATTTCTCTTTGTATCCATAGGAAGATAGACCACCACGTCGGCGACCGATGTATCCCTTTTGACCTCGTATCCCGAGGGGGAAAAAAAAGTAATCAGAATCTTATGGGATGGATATTCGGCGCGTAACCTTTCGATGATAGGAAGTCCCTGTTCAAATTCCCCCAACGAGGCCACATGCATCCATACTACTTTATCCGCTTTGGAAATGCCCGTGCTAAGCCGTCCGAAAGTTTCCATTCGTCCAGATACGAAAAGTCCGATCTTGGACTTAAAAGGCGCCAAGACTTTTAGGAAGAACCATGAAATTTTAACGATCAGGTTGTAGATAGCGTACACTGCCGATTGGTTTGGGGGGCTAAATTACGCTTCTTTCCCTGACTTCTTGATCTTGGTTTCGTATTTTTGTTGCGGTAGTCGGATTACTCGGATGCTAAGGCTATTTGTGCCTGCCGGATGGATCGACGAATAAGCGATAATCAATACTTATTTCTACATGAAGAAAATCCAGATGGTCGACTTGGGCGGCCAATATGAAGGTATAAAAGAGCAGGTGAATTTAGCCATTGCAGAGGTAATGGAAACTTCCGCCTTTATCAACGGGCCGGAGGTACAGACCTTTCAAAAGGATTTGGAGGCCTATCTCGGCGTCAAGCACGTAATACCCTGCGCCAACGGTACCGATGCCCTTCAAATTGCCATGATGGGGCTGGGGCTGCAGCCCGGTGATGAGGTCATTACCGCCGATTTTACTTTCGCGGCAACGGTAGAGGTCATTGCCCTCTTGCAGCTGACTCCCGTTCTGGTCGATGTCGAACCCGATACCTTTAATATTGATATTAAGGCCGTCGAAAAGGCGATTTCGCCCAAGACGAAAGCCATCGTTCCCGTTCATCTGTTCGGACAATGTGCCAACATGGAGGCTCTTATGGCCTTAGCGAAAAAGCACAACCTATATATTATCGAGGATAATGCTCAGGCCATCGGCGCCGATTATACCTTTGAGGACGGCAGCAAGCAAAAGGCGGGAACAATCGGCCATGTCGGGGCGACGTCGTTTTTTCCTTCCAAAAACTTGGGCGCCTACGGCGATGGTGGCGCAATTTTCACCAACGATGATGATTTGGCCCACACGTTGCGCGGAATTGTGAACCACGGCATGTACGAGCGTTACCATCACGATGTAGTCGGGGTCAATTCTCGATTGGATTCCATTCAGGCGGCAGTCTTACGCGCCAAATTGCCAAAACTGGACGGCTACTGCGACGCGAGAAGGGCGGCTGCCCGAAAATATTCCGCGGCGTTCAAGGGTCAGGAAAACATTATTGTGCCAAAAACGGTCAATTATTGCGATGGCCGTTGCGACCGAAATATTTGCGATACCTGCGATTGCCATGTCTTTCACCAATATACTTTACGCATTACGAACGGAAAGCGTGATGCCCTCGTAAAGCATTTGGGTGAACAGGATATTCCTTCCGGTGTATACTATCCCATTCCCTTGCATAAGCAAAAAGCGTACGCGGATGAAAGATACAACGAAGCCGATTTTCCGGTAACGAACCAACTGGTGAAAGATGTCATTTCCCTGCCCATGCACACGGAGCTTGACCATGAGCAAATCAGGTTTATCACAAAGGCGGTTATTGATTTTGTGAATGGCTGAAACTAACCAGTCGACATTAAGCATCTAGCATCCAATAATCGACCCGTTGTTTTCGCTATAATTTTTCAACCCCAAACAATACACTCTAAAAAAACACATATTCCAAATGAAAATACTAGTAACAGGTGGTCTCGGCTTTATCGGTTCGCATACGGTAGTCGAATTGCAAAATGAAGGTTTCGAGGTGGTTATCATTGACGACTGTTCGAACGCATCCGAAAAAGTGTTGGAGGGTATCAACGCCATCACCGGTAAAATGCCGCTGTACGAAAAAATGGATTTGAAGGATAAATCAAAAGTCTCCGATTTCTTCAAACGGCATGACGATGTAAAGGGAGTCATCCATTTTGCGGCATCCAAGGCGGTGGGAGAGAGCGTTGAAAAACCCTTACTGTACTACGAGAACAATATCGGAACACTGGTCTACATCCTTAAAGAACTATCGAAAAAGGAAAAATCCAGCTTTATATTCAGTTCCTCCTGTACGGTCTACGGGCAGGCCGACAAAATGCCTATTACCGAGGATGCCCCCGTAAAACCTGCGGAATCGCCCTACGGAAATACCAAACAGATGGGTGAGGAAATTATTCGCGATACCTGCTTGGTGACACCCAACCTGAATGCAATCGCCCTTCGCTATTTCAACCCCATGGGTGCCCACCCGACTGCAGAAATTGGGGAACTGCCCATAGGTGTCCCCCAGAATTTAGTGCCATTTATTACCCAAACTGGGGCCGGACTTCGCAAAGAGCTGTCCGTTTTCGGTGATGATTATCCCACCGAAGACGGCACCTGCGTTCGAGATTATATCCATGTGGTCGATTTGGCCAAAGCACACGTGCAAGCTTTAAAACGACTTCTAGAAGGCCAGAATACAAAGAATTACGAAGTTTACAATTTGGGTACGGGAAAAGGAAGTTCTGTCCTGGAGGTCATTCAAAGCTTCGAACGCGTGTCGGGTAAAAAATTGAATTATAAGATAGTGAATAGAAGGCCGGGCGATATCGTTTCCGCCTATGCCGATACCACGAAGGCCAACGAAGTTTTGGGTTGGAAAGCGCAGTTCAGCCTTGACGAAGCCATGAAATCGGCTTGGGATTGGGAGCAGAAGATACGGGGGTAAAGGAAATTGAAGCCACCCCGGTTAGGAAACGATTAATCAGATAGGCTAGCATGGTATGGCGCTCATATATTTTTTAATTACGTGATTTTACGGAATTAAAAATCCCATTTTGGGGTCATATTCTGTGCGGAACCTATAGGTAGAATTCCTGAGGTGAATAGGCTCAAAAAGATCTGTTTACGGCACTAAGGATATATTTTAATCGTTATCTTTCACGTTTTTCAAGAATGGCCGCGAAGATAGATCCAGAAATGGTAAATATTGTATTTTTGTAGTCATTTGGATAAATGGCAAGACAGAGAACCTTTGTATGGATAAGTATTCCTTTTTAAATACCGCACACGCTTCATTTTTTGAGGAGCTGTACGATAAATATCTTAAGAACCCCGATAGCGTCGAGCCCAGTTGGCGCGCTTTTTTTCAAGGTTTCGACTTCGGTACCGAAAGTGCCTTTGAAGAACGTGACGAAAGCGTAGGACAGCATCCCGATGGCGCCCAGGCGCATACCAATGCGGCGGCCATCAGCAATGGCCAGCAGTTGGAAATGCCCGAAGCGTTACAGAAAGAATTCCAGGTCATTCGGCTTATTGATGGCTACCGGAGTAGGGGCCATTTGTTCACAAAGACCAATCCCGTACGCGACCGCAGAAAGTACGAGCCCACCCTCGATATTGAGAATTTTGGACTTTCAAAAACCGATTTGGATACGGTCTTCAACGCGGGCGAGATTATAGGCATCGGCGCCAGCACCCTAAACAATATCCTCAAGCATCTGAAAAGTATTTACTGCGATGCCATTGGGGTCGAGTATATGTATATTCGAACGCCAGAGCGTATCGAGTGGATTCAAAACTATTTGAATGTCAACGACAACCATCCTGATTTTAGCAAGGAACATAAGAAGCGCATCCTTAAAAAACTGAATCAGGCGGTATCTTTTGAAACTTTTTTACATACGAAATACGTAGGGCAGAAACGCTTTTCCTTAGAAGGTAACGAATCATTGATTCCCGCTTTGGATGCCGTGATCGAACGCGCCGCCGAAATGGGCGTGGAACAGTTCGTGATGGGAATGGCCCACCGCGGAAGACTCAACGTATTGACCAATATTTTTGGCAAGGCCGCCAAGGATATTTTCAGCGAGTTCGATGGCAAGGATTACGAACAGGAGATTTTTGACGGGGATGTAAAATATCACTTGGGTTGGACTTCCGAACGCAAGACCGATAATGGCAACCGGATAAAAATGAATATTGCCCCGAACCCCTCGCATTTGGAAACGGTGGGCGCGGTCGTAGAGGGCATCACAAGGGCAAAACAGGATGATCATTTTCCCAATGACTTTTCGAAAGTATTACCGATTATCGTGCACGGCGATGCCGCCATTGCCGGTCAGGGAATAGTTTACGAGGTTATACAAATGGAGAAATTGGAAGGGTATCGCACCAATGGAACGGTTCATATTGTGGTCAACAACCAAATCGGTTTTACCACCAACTACCTCGATGCCCGTAGCTCTACCTATTGTACCGATGTGGGCAAGGTTACTTTGAGTCCGGTTTTACACGTTAACGCCGATGATGCGGAGGCCGTAGTACACGCTTCCCTCTTAGCCCTTGAATACCGTATGCGCTTCGAGCGCGATATCTTTTTAGACCTTTTGGGCTATCGTAAATATGGTCACAACGAAGGCGATGAACCCCGGTTCACACAACCTAAGTTGTATAAGGCCATCGCAAAACACGACAATCCTAGAGACATCTATGCCGCAAAATTGCTTGAGGAAGGTGTAATCGAAGAGGGCTATGTGAAACAGTTGGAAGAGGAGTATAAAGCTACCTTGGAAGAAGAACTGGAAGATTCCCGGAAAGAGGATAAGACCGAAATCACGCCCTTTATGGCCGATGAATGGAAAGGCTTCGACAATGCGCGTGAATGGGAGATGATGACCCCTGTAGATACCACGGTCGATAAAGAGGAACTGAGCCATATTGCCAAGGTAATCACGGAAGCGCCCAAGGATAAAAAATTTTTAAGAAAAGTCGATAAACTGATCAAGGATCGAAACAAGCGGTTCTTCGAGACCGATAATCTCGATTGGGCCATGGGCGAACTTTTGGCTTACGGTAGCTTGCTGCAAGAAGGCTTCGAGGTACGAATGTCCGGACAAGATGTCGAACGCGGCACATTCTCGCACCGCCATGCGGTCATGAAAGTAGAGGAGAGCGAGGAAGAGGTGGTATTGTTGAACCATTTGTCCGATAAGCAGGGCCGTTTTCAGATCTACAATTCGTTATTGTCGGAATATGGAGTCGTAGGTTTCGATTACGGTTACGCCATGGCGAGCCCGAATACGCTGACCATTTGGGAAGCGCAGTTCGGTGATTTTAGCAACGGGGCCCAGATTATGATCGATCAATATATCTCCGCTGCGGAAGATAAATGGAAATTGCAGAACGGTCTGGTAATGCTGTTGCCGCATGGCTACGAAGGCCAAGGTGCAGAGCATTCTTCCGCCCGTATGGAACGATACTTGCAACTGTGCGCACGCGATAATATGTACATGGCCGATGTAACGACCCCTGCGCAGATGTTCCATATTTTGCGCCGGCAGATGAAGGTCAATTTTAGGAAGCCGTTAATAATTTTTACCCCGAAAAGCCTTTTACGGCATCCGAAAGCGGTCTCTACGGTTGACGAATTGGTTAACGGCAAGTTTCAAGAGGTCATCGATGATGCTTCCGCGGATGTGAAAAAGGTCAAAAGTTTGGTTTTTTGCACCGGTAAATTCTATTACGACCTGTTGGCCGCTAAAGAGGAGCACGATAGATCGGATGTTGCGTTGGTCAGGATAGAACAATTGTTCCCCTTGCCCTTCGAGCAGATGAAGGAAATTATAAAAAAATATAAAAACGCCGATGACCTGGTCTGGGCACAAGAAGAACCTCGAAACATGGGTGCTTGGAGCCACTTGATGATGCACTTCAACGATGCGCATAAACTAAGGGTCGCCTCGAGAAGATTCTATGCTTCTCCCGCCGCCGGTAGTGCGGTGCGCTCAAAAATGAGGCACCAACAGGTCATCGACTATGTATTCGATAAGAATAAGGACAATATGTCGAAACCAAAACCGCGCCCAAAGGAGGAAGTCGGAAATGCATAAAACGATCCGTCAACAAATAAGATAACACAGCAAACAATAATAGCATGATTTTAGAAATGAAAGTCCCGTCCCCGGGCGAATCCATTACCGAAGTAGAGATAGCGGAATGGCTGGTAGAAGACGGTGATTATGTGGAAAAGGACCAGGCTATCGCAGAGGTCGATTCCGATAAGGCCACTTTGGAACTTCCCGCAGAAGAAAGCGGAATTATTACGCTAAAGGCCGAGGTCGGCGATGCCGTTGCCGTAGGCGAAGTGGTATGTTTGATCGATACCGAGGGCAAAAAACCCGGTGGAGATTCGGATGGGGATTCAAAAGATGGGGACAAAGCTTCCGAGAAAGACGGTTCAGAGGAAAAATCGAATGATAAAGCCGTGGAGAAGACCGAAAATAAAGACAAGAAAGCAACCTCTTCCGATACGGATACTGAAGATAAGGAAAAAGCGCCCCAACCCAAAGAGAGCAAAGAAACCTATGCCTCCGGTGTAGCTTCGCCGGCGGCCAAAAAAATATTAGCGGAAAAGAATATGGATGGTTCATCCATAAAAGGAAGCGGCAAAGACGGCCGAATCACCAAAGACGATGCGGTAAACGCCGTGCCTTCCATGGGTACACCAACTGGGGGTAACCGTGGCGAGACCCGTTCAAAACTTTCGATGCTCCGCAGAAAAGTAGCCGAACGCTTGGTAGCCGTCAAGAACGAAACCGCCATGTTGACCACGTTCAACGAAGTCAATATGTCCGCCATCTTCGAACTCCGTGAAAAGTATAAAGAAGATTTCAAGGAAAAGCACGGTGTAGGCTTGGGCTTTATGTCGTTCTTTACGAAAGCTGTTGTTAAGGCCTTACAAGAATTTCCCTCGGTAAACTCCATGATTGACGGAAAGGAAATGATATCCTACGATTTCTGTGATATCAGTATTGCCGTTTCAGGGCCGAAAGGTTTGATGGTTCCTGTAATCCGCAACGCCGAGAACCTGACTTTTAGAGGTGTTGAGGCCGAGGTAAAACGATTGGCCATTCGCGCCCGTGAAGGTGAAATAACGGTCGATGAAATGACCGGCGGCACCTTCACCATAACCAATGGAGGAGTTTTCGGTTCGATGTTATCGACCCCGATTATTAATCCTCCCCAAAGTGCCATTCTGGGCATGCATAATATTGTCGAACGTCCTATTGCCATTGATGGGGCCATAGCCGTAGCACCTATTATGTATGTGGCGGTATCTTATGACCACCGCATTATCGACGGTAAAGAATCCGTAGGATTTTTGGTCGCCATCAAAGAAGCTTTGGAAAACCCCGAAGAACTCCTGATGGATGGTGATGTAAAGAAGGCCTTGGAGATGTAGACGACTTTACCGATATCGACCAGCACGGTGTGCTCCACCGCAGTCTGGGTTCCGTTTTAGGTCGATCCCCCATGAGGCATCACCGCTAAACACGAAGAGCCCAAAGGTTTCTTGCTATAGGAATAGTAACTTCTGGGGTCTCTTGCAGCTCTTAGATCAACTGGAGGACTTCAAATACAGGCAACTTTTGCTGTAATCGATGACCGCTTTTGCCTTGATCAGCACATCGGCCCCAATTATACCGTCAACGGGCTTAGCTTTATGGGAGGTGAGTGCCTCGTTGACATGCACTAGGTCAAACAATACAATCTGTAATTTTTTTTTCTTCCATTTGCCAATTTTTATGCGGTTTTTGGTCGAAATCAAGGTTTCCATATTGGTAGCTCCGGCTCCCGCTGCCTTTATTTCAGATGCTTCCGAAGTTAATTTGAAAAGCTCGATTTTATCGAAGCTCACGCAGGTGTTCGAAGCACCGGTATCTAAAATAAACCGTCCCTTCACACCATTTATTTTGGCAGTAATCGCAAAATGGTTGGTTTCGGTCAGCACCAAAGGGATTTTGACGTACTTTTTCTTATTCAAACACTTTTTAAGGGATATCATTCAGGGGATGTTCATTAGGATTAAAAAGAATGACCAAAGATAAACCTATTTTTGCAGCATGATAGTAACAGATACCCATACCCACTTATACAGTGAAGCTTTTGATAAAGATAGGTCGGCCGTCATAAAAGCCGCGTTGGACCAAGGAATCGAGCGATTTTTTATTCCCGCTATCGATTCCACCTACACCCAGGCTATGTTTACTTTGAGAGATGCGCATCCGAAGAACATATTTTTGATGATGGGGCTGCATCCGACCCATGTCAAGGAAAATTATAAGGATGAATTACGGCACGTCGAAGAAATGCTCTCGGAACAGAAGTTTTACGCCGTCGGAGAAATAGGAATTGATCTGTATTGGGATACAACTTTTCTAGAGCAGCAACAGAAAGCCTTCCGTTTTCAGATTCAACTCGCAAAAAAACATAGGTTGCCTATCGTCATCCATTGTCGGGATGCGTTCGATGAAATCTTCGAGATACTCGAAAGCGAAAAGGGAGACGATCTTTTCGGAATTTTCCATTGCTTCACCGGTACCTTGGAACAGGCCCATAAGGCGATATCCTATAATCTCAAATTGGGAATCGGGGGCGTAGTAACCTTTAAAAACGGTAAAATCGATACCTTTCTTGAAGACATCCCTCTAAAAGATATTGTTCTAGAAACCGATTCTCCCTATTTGGCCCCGGTACCGTATCGCGGAAAACGAAACGAAAGTGCCTACCTTATTAAGGTATTGGAAAAACTTTCGGACATCTATGGCATATCCAAAGAAAAAATAGCCCAGACTACCACTGAGAATTCAAAGAACGTATTTGGCATTTGAACCATGAATCCTCCGACGGCGATACGGGTTGACATTTGAACTTGCGCTTGAAACTTGAACTTGAACTTTTTTTCATGACCAACATCCTAATAATATACACCGGCGGCACTATTGGCATGGTCAAGGAATATGATACGGGCATTTTAAAGGCGTTCAACTTTAAGAAGCTGCTCAAGCACATTCCCGAGTTAAATCAATTGGACTGCCATATCGATTCGGTGTCCTTCAAACATCCCATCGATTCATCGAACATGAATCCCTCACATTGGGTCGAAATTGCCGTTATAATCGAGCAACATTACGAAAGTCATAACGGTTTTGTCGTATTACATGGTAGCGATACGATGAGCTATTCCGCCTCGGCCTTGAGTTTTATGCTTGAAAATTTGGCCAAGCCGGTCATTTTTACCGGCAGTCAGTTGCCTATTGGGGATTTGCGCACTGATGCGAAAGAGAACTTGATAACCGCGATACAGATCGCCGCCCTCCAAGCTAAGGGGAAACCTGTGGTTCGGGAAGTGGGCCTCTATTTTGAATACAAACTGTATCGGGCCAATCGAACGACCAAAATCAATGCCGAACATTTTCAAGCTTTTGCATCCTTAAACTACCCCCAGTTGATAGAGTCGGGCGTTCATCTTACGGTTTTCAAGGAATATCTTTTGGAAGTTCATCCACGGAAAAAATTCAAGGTGCATAAAAAAATGGACAGAAACGTGGCCATACTTAAACTTTTTCCCGGTTTGGATGCAGTCGTGCTTGAAAGTATCTTGAATATTCCGCAACTTAAGGGATTGATATTGGAAACCTATGGTGCCGGAAACGCCCCGAACGAACCTTGGCTGGTCGAAAAAATTAAAAAAGCGATCACTTCGGGAATACATATTGTCAACGTGACCCAATGCTCGGGTGGTAGCGTACACATGGGTCAATATGAGACCAGCGAACAGCTTAAAAAATTACAAGTTATTAATGGTAAGGATATTACGACGGAGGCGGCCATAACCAAGCTGATGTATCTGTTGGGTAGCGATATAAGCGAAAAACTATTCAAAACGGTTTTTGAAACCCCTTTGCGCGGGGAGATGGAATAAATACCGGTTTAAATTTTATCAACTGATATTTTTTTTGTTATTTGCCCAACCCTTAGCCGTAGCTTTGGTGATGATGAATAGAGAGGTGGCCGAGTGGTCGAAGGCGCACGCTTGGAAAGCGTGTAAACGGCAACGTTTCGAGGGTTCGAATCCCTTCCTCTCTGCGAAAACAAAAAGAATTTGGGATAGAAATTAGTTTATTCTGAAATTCTTCGTAGTTTAGTTCGATATGTAGAGCGAAAGCTTGGTGATGACCGTTTGAAAACGAATAAGTGATAGTATCGTTTTTATTTAACTCCGTCTTTGGAACATGGACTACTGCTTTCCTTCGACATTGAAGTTTTACTTTGTTTATTGTGATTTTTTTTTATCTTTAACCCAATTAAATAACTAATTTAAGTTTGAAAAAATGAAAAAATTATTCTCTATCCTAGCCGCGGGCGGTCTGTTTGTTTTGAGCACGAACACTGTAAATGCAATGGCAACTACTGCAACTATGCTTCAAGACGCCGCTCCGGCAGAAGCTGAAAAAGGTTTTACCCAAGTACTAAAGGAAATGTTTATTCAAGGTGGTGCCGGCTTCATGGGTATCGTTCTACTTTGTTTAATACTCGGTCTGGCCGTGGCCATCGAGCGTATCATTTATTTGAACATGGCCACAACCAATACGGCCAAGCTCAAGCAGCAGGTCGAGGATGCATTGGCGTCCGGAGGTATTGAGGCGGCGAAAGAAGTGTGCAGAAATACGAAAGGCCCCGTAGCTTCCATTTACTATCAAGGATTGGATAGAGCTGGCGAAGGCATAGATAACGCTGAAAAGGCAGTAGTAGCTTACGGTGGGGTTCAGATGGGCCAGTTGGAAAAAAATGTCTCTTGGCTGTCCCTTTTTATAGCCGTTGCGCCGATGCTCGGATTTATGGGTACGGTAATCGGTATGATTCAGGCCTTCCAGAAAATTAGCGCGGTTGGTAACTTGAGTGCATCCTTGATTGCAGGGGATATTCAGGTCGCGTTATTGACTACGGTATTCGGTCTGATTACAGCGATTATACTTCAAATTTTCTACAACTACATCATTGCTAAAATCGATAGTATCGTTAATGATATGGAAGATTCTTCCATTGTTTTGATCGATATGTTGGTCGATCATAGAAAGGATGTTGTTGTAAAGTAAACAAACCCATAAATAGAACAGAACCATGAATAAAATTGTAAAAATTATATTGATAGTTGTAGGTCTGGCCGGAGCCGCATTATGGTTTATGCTCCCGGAAAGGGATGCTCCCGTAGGTGAAGCGACACAGAACGCCGCCCTCAATGCCATGTTCTGGATTACCTACATACTTTTGGGTATAGCAGCAATCGTTGCTCTGGCATTTTCACTGATTCATTTATTTTCCGATCCGGCGAGTATTAAGAAGACTGTTTTCGTCGTTGTTGGATTTCTCTTGGTCGTGGCAATTGCCTATGTATTAGCCGATGGAACCGATGTTAGTGTTCCTGAAATGGCCGATCGTGGTATCGAAACTTCGGAATCTACCATCAAAAAAATCGGTACGGGTATCAACGTATTTTGGATTCTTACCATCATTGCCGTAGGTGCGATGATTTGGGGAGGAGTGAGAAAAACAATAATTAAAAAATAGAAACTATGGCTAGAAGAGGAGCACCAGCAGAGGTAAATGCCGGCTCAATGGCCGACATTGCGTTCTTACTGTTAATATTTTTCTTGGTCACAACGACCATTGAAACAGATGCAGGTCTGGATCGTATGTTGCCGCCGATTGAACCACCTACCGAAAAGCCGCCGATTATTAAAGAGAAGAATATCTTTACGGTGAATATAAACCGCAACGGACAATTGCTGGTGGAGGAGGAAATTACCGATATTAGGAAACTGCGGGAAAAGGCTATGGCCTTTTTGGATAATGGTGGCGCGCCTTCGGGATCGCCCGATTATTGCAGTTATTGCAAGGGTAAACGTCTTGGCGATTCTTCGGATAGTCCCGCAAAAGCAATTATTTCTTTGAAAAACGATAGGGAAACAAAATACAGCACGTATATCACCGTCCAGAATGAGTTGGTAGGTGCGTATAATGATCTTCGAAACCGTGAGGCCCAACGTCTGTACGGCAGGGATTTTACGACTATGGAAGCTGATTATCTTGACCCTGAAACTGACTCGAATGTCAAAGATGACTTGAAGGAAAAGGTTAAACGGATTCAAGAACTGTTTCCACAGAAATTGTCGGAGGCGGAGACCGATACATCAAATTAATTAAAGGTTAAATCAATACGATATGTCAAAGTTTGCAAAGAAAAAAGATTCCGGTCTGCCAGCGGTGAACACGGCTTCGCTGCCTGATATCGTTTTTATGTTGTTGTTCTTTTTTATGACGGTGACCGTTATGAAGGATAATACCTTGAAGGTTGAAAATACTTTGCCAAACGCTAGCGAGACCAAGAAATTGGAAAAGAAAGATCGAGTAATCTATATCTACGTAGGTGAGCCTACTTCGCAGTATACGAGTAAGTTTGGAAAAGAGGCCCGAATTCAGTTGAACGATAAGTTTTCTTCTCCCTCCGATGTTGGGGGCTATATTTTGGAAGAAAGGGCTAAAAAGTCTCAAGACCTTCAGAACGTACTTACCATTGCCCTTAAAGTGGACAAGAATGCGAACATGGGGTTGATTTCCGATATCAAGCAGGAGTTGCGTAAGGTGAACGCCTTAAAGGTCAACTACACAACCTATGATGGTGACGCGTTCAATAATTTGCAATAGGTATTATCGTCAAAACTTAATGAAAGGACGCTTCAAACGTAAGGTTTGAGGCGTCTTTTTATTTGAATACGTCTATCTAATGAAACATTTTTTATTTGGTGTATTTTCCTTATTGACCCTGTTGGCCTATAGCCAGGTCTATCCCGATTCTACTTTGCGGGATGACAAATACCTCGAAGATCAGTTTTATATTGGCCTTACCTATAATTTTTTGGTGGGCATGCCCGAAAAAGTGAACCAACGTAATCTTTCCTATGGCCTTCAGGCAGGTATAATTAAAGATATTCCTATTAACCGAAGTCGTACAATGGCTTTTGGAGTCGGTTTGGGTTATGGGGTCTATTCCTATTACTCTAACCTTCGGGCCAAAGAAACACCGATCGGCTTTGAATATACGGTTATAACGGACATCGATAGTTTGAAAAGAAGCAAAATCGAGACCCATATGCTCGAAATGCCATTTGAATTTCGTTGGCGGAACTCCAATGCCACCGATTATAAATTCTGGCGCATCTATGCCGGCGTTAAACTGGGGTATGTAATCGGAGGGCGTTCTAAATATATCTCCAACAAAACAGATAAAGAGCGTGCGTCTTTCTACAACGGAGATATCCGTCGATTCCAATATGGTCTGACCTTCAATTTTGGATACAATACGTTTAATCTACACGCCTATTATGCGCTGAACCATCTTTTTGAGGATGGCACTTCGGTAGAAGGGCTCGATATCGCGATGAAACCGCTTCGGATAGGGCTTATTTTCTATATTCTTTGAATTTTTACAACCAAAATTTTATCAATAGCAGCTGCGAGAGCAACCCGACCAGAAAACCGATTACGATTTCGGGTCTCGAATGTGCCTTAAGGTAAAGCCTCGATGTCGCGACAAGACCGGTTGCCAAGGTGAGTAAGCTTACCGCCAAGGTGATATTGATTTCGAAGTGTATGCTCAGGCACACCAAAAATAGGAACAGGTTGCCCATGCCCATCATATGCATGCTGACCTTAAACTTAAAAAACAGCAACAGTAGGGCGGTCATCGCAGCGGCAATAAGCCCCAAAAAATAAAAATGTAGCTCTGGGGTGTAATCGTTGGGAATTACTTTGTAAACCACCATCAGCAACAAGATTATGTGAATGTACAATGGGTATTTACGCGCTTCAATAGCGGGTATAAAAACACTTTTTATCAGGCCGATATTTCTCAAAATAAAGAATGCTATAATAGGAATAATGACCGTAAGTATCAAAATAGGTAGAATGTTGGCGCTCGGAAGCCCGATTGGGCTATATTTCGGTGTGACCATAAAATAGGCACAGGTACCGGCCAAGGGTACGAACAAGGGATGAAAGATATAGGATATGGCCTGAAAGAAAATGCGCATTAGATTTTCTTTCGTAACCGTGCCACGGGAATGTCAAGTTGTTCCCTATACTTTGCTACGGTCCGCCGGGCAATGGGATAGCCTTTTTCCTTGAGTATGGCGGCCAACTTGTCGTCGGTAAGCGGTTTTTTTTTCTGTTCGTCGGTGATTACGGTTTCCAGTATTTTCTTTATTTCCTTGGTGGAAACATCTTCCCCTTGATCGTTCTTCATGGATTCGGAAAAGTATTCCTTGATTAACTTGGTGCCATAAGGGGTGTCGACATATTTACTGTTGGCCACCCGGGAAACGGTTGAAACGTCCATATCGATTTCATCCGCAATATCTTTTAGAATCATGGGGCGTAGGTCTCGCTCGTCACCGCTCAAAAAATAGGCTTTTTGATAGTTCATGATGGAACTCATCGTAACGAATAGGGTTTGCTGTCGCTGGCGGATGGCATCGATGAACCATTTAGCTGCGTCGAGCTTTTGCTTGATGAACTGTACGGTGTCTTTTTGTGATTTGGTTTTGCTTTTAGCTTCCTTGTAGCCTTTCAACATGTTGCTGTATTCTCGGGATACGTGTAATTCAGGGGCATTTCTGCCATTGAGGGAAAGTTCGAGTTCTCCATCAACAATACGTATTGAAAAATCAGGAACCACGTGTTCCACCATGCGATTGTTGCCTGAATACGATCCGCCCGGTTTGGGGTTCAGCCTTTCGACTTCCGAAATGGCATCTTTGAGCTGTTCTTCGGAAATAGCATGTTTTTGGAGTAGTTTCTTGTAGTGTTTCTTTGTGAATTGATCGAAAGATTTATCCAAAATGGCAATAGCCAGTTCGATTTTTGGGGTTGGATTTTTTCTCTCAAGCTGAATGATCAAGCATTCTTTAAGCGAACGGGCGGCCACCCCCGGAGGATCTAAATTTTGAATTATTTTGAGTACCTTTTCAATGGTCTTTTCTTCGGTGTAGATGTTTTGGGTAAAGGCCAAATCGTCAAGTATATCGGATAAGGGTCTGCGTATATAGCCGCTTTCGTCCACACTACCGACCAAAAATTCGGCGATGCTCCATTCCTCGTCGTTGAGATATACCGTATTGAGTTGGTTGAGCAGATATTGGGTGAATGATATTCCGGCGGCGTAGGGCACATTTTTCTCTTCGTCGTCCGCGCTGTAATTATTTGCCTTGGTCCGGTAATCAGGAATTTCGTCATCACTGAGATATTCGTCGATATTGATATCTTCGGTGTCTATGGTTTCATTGTCCCCCGATTCATCATTGTCGTACAATTCATCATAAGGGTCATCGGTCGAATCGTTTTCTTCCTTTCCGTTCTCAAGAGCCGGATTTTCCCCAAGCTCCTGTTTCAGCCGTTGTTCAAAGGCCTGCGTGGGCAACTGAATCAGTTTCATCAACTGTATCTGTTGCGGTGACAGCTTCTGGGATAACTTGAACTGTAGGTGTTGTTTTAGCATCAGGGCAAATCTTACTTTATAAAGTTACTGATTTCCGATCAGAACTCGGCATTCTGGGGGGTTCTAGGAAACGGAATTACATCCCTGATATTGCCCATGCCCGTTGCAAATAGCACAAGACGCTCAAAACCGAGTCCGAAACCACTATGTACCGCAGAGCCGAACTTGCGCAGATCGAGGTACCACCACAGCTCTTCTTCGGGTATATTCAGGGCGGCCATCTTTTCTTTTAAGACCTCCAAACGTTCCTCACGTTGTGAACCACCGACAATTTCCCCGATACCGGGAAAAAGGATATCCATGGCGCGTACCGTTTTTCCATCCTCGTTTAAACGCATATAGAACGCTTTTATTTTTGCGGGATAGTCAAATAGGATAACGGGACATTTAAAATGTTTTTCGACCAAATACCGCTCGTGTTCGCTTTGCAGATCGGCGCCCCATTCGTCGATGATATATTGGAATTTTTTCTTTTTGTTGGGCTTGCTATTTCGTAAAATCTCGATAGCCTCGGTATAGGTAACCCTTTGAAAGGTATTTTCAGCAACGAATTTCAATTTTTCGATCAAGGGCATTGCACTGCGTTCGGCCTGGGGTTTGGATTTTTCCTCATCCAACAAGCGCTTTTCCAAAAACTGTAAATCTTCCCCGCAATGTTGCAAGATGTACTGTACGACCTTTTTGATGAAATCCTCCGCTAGGTCCATGTTATCATCTAGGTCATTAAAGGCCACTTCGGGTTCGACCATCCAAAATTCGGCAAGGTGTCTTGACGTGTTTGAATTTTCTGCCCTGAACGTCGGTCCGAACGTATACACTTTGCCCAGCGCCATGGCATAGGCTTCCGCCTCAAGTTGTCCCGATACGGTCAGGTTGGTTTCCTTTCCGAAGAAGTCTTCCTTAAAGTTGATTGACCCGTCTTCATTTAGGGGGGGATTTTTTCCTTCCAAAGTCGTTACCCTGAACATTTCGCCCGCGCCTTCGGCATCGGATCCTGTAATGATAGGGGAGTGGAAGTAATAAAATCCGTTCTCGGTGAAATACTGGTGTATTGCAAACGACAAAGCGGATCGCACGCGCATAATTGCAGCAAAAGTATTGGTGCGTATACGTAAATGAGCCTTTTCCCGTAGAAATTCCAGGGAATGTTTTTTGGGTTGAATGGGGTAGGTATCCGGATTCGCACCACCATGCACAAAAATATCCTTGACCTGTATCTCAACGCTTTGGCCAGAGCCTTGGCTCTCAACCAAAGTGCCACTGACCTTTAAAGCCGCTCCGGTATGAATCTGTTTTAATACGTGTTCATCGAGTTTTTCAAAGTCGACTACACACTGAATGTTGGCCAGGGTCGACCCATCGTTCAGGGCAATAAAACGATTGCTGCGGAAGGATTTGACCCATCCGTTTACCACGACTTCCTGTACTATTAAATTCTTGGAAAGTAATTCCTTTACGCTGTTCGATGTCATGCCTAAAATTTGATGCGCAAAGATAGGATTTTTAGCCTATTTGACATCTTCATCCTTAGGGAGAATGTCGATTTGGGGTTCTTTCAGAAACTCCTTGCTGGCGATGTTCCGCTCTAAAGACAGTAATAACGAGGGAAGCAGAATCAGATTAGACATCATGGCGAAAAGTAAAGTAGCCGATACGAGGGAACCTAGGGCCACCGTGCCGCCGAAATCCGAGATGATGAAGACCGAAAATCCGAAGAACAGCACAATAGAGGTGTAGAACATACTGACCCCCGTTTCCCGCAAGGCCGCATAGACCGATTTTTTTATTTGCCAATGGTTTACGATAAGTTCTTGTCGGTATTTCGCCAAAAAATGGATAGTATCGTCTACCGAAATACCAAATGCAATGCTGAATACAAGAATGGTGGAGGGTTTGATAGGCACCCCTATATAGCCCATAATACCTGCGGTGATGAGTAAGGGAAGCAGATTGGGTATTAACGATATGACAATCATTCGAAAAGACCGGAACAGATACGCCATAAAAACGGCAATCAGAAAGATGGCAAAGGCCAGCGACAATACCAGGTTTTTCACCAGATATTTGGTGCCTTGCAAAAATAGCAGGGCACTACCCGTCATATATGTTTCGTAGCGTTCGGGTGGAAAAAACTTGTTAAGGTTCTCTGAGAGCTTGTCAATGATTTCCTCCATTCGGTCGGTCTTGACGTCTTGAATGAACGTCGTCATACGGGCGGTTTGGCCTGTGCTGTCCACGAAACTTTTCAGCAAATTCCCATTCCCTTCTGATTTTTGGGCAACGCTTAAAATAAAATTCGTCTCCTGCTTGGTCGGTAGTTGATAATATTTGGGGAGGCCGTTATAAAAGGCCTGTTTCGAATATTTTACCAGGTTCACCACGGAAAGCGGTTGTGATAGTTCGGGAATTTCCGTAATCACCTCGTCCAGCTGGTCTAGCTTCTTCAGAGTAGTCGCGTTCATTACCCCTTTGGGCCGCTTGGTGTCGACGACTATCTCTATGGGCATTATACCGTCGAACTCCGCCTCAAAAAACCGGATATCCTTGAAGAACTGTGCGTTTTTGGGCATATCCTCAATCGGGCTTCCTGAAATCTTAATTTGATACATGCCGATAATACTGGCGATGACAAGGCTTACCGACACGATATATACCGCAATTCTTTTGTTCCGTACGAGATGTTCCATCTTATTGACAAAAGCGTCGATCCATTTTTTGTTCAAATGCTTTAAGTGCCGGTCTTTCGGAAGGGACAAATAGCTGTAGACAATAGGGATGATCAGTAGGGAAAGAATAAAAATACCAATAATATTTAAGGAGGCTACAATTCCAAATTCTGTCAACAGCTTGCTGTCGGTGATGATGAAGGTCGCAAAACCGGATGCCGTCGTCATATTGGTCATGAGGGTCGCGTTGCCAATTTTTGAAATGACGCGCTGCAAAGAAAGAGCTTGGTTACCATGCTTTTGTACCTCTTGTTGATACTTGTTGATCAAAAAGATGCAGTTTGGAATTCCGATAACGATGATTAGCGGTGGAATCAATGCGGTCAGTACCGTGATTTCATATTGCAGTAATCCTAAAATACCAAAGGCCCACATCACCCCGATGATAACAACACACATAGAAATCAGGGTAGCCCGAAAACTTCTGAAAAAGAAAAAGAAAATCAGCGAAGTGACCAGCAATGCCGCACCAATGAACTTTCCTATTTCGTCGATAATACTTTGGGAGTTCATGGTACGTATGTACGGCATGCCGGACACGTGTACGTCCAGACCGGTATCCGATTCAAAATCGGCGACCAGATCGTTGACCTCCTGCAGTATAAAATCTTTCCTGACCGAGGTGTTTACGATTTCCTTATCGAGATTGGCGATTGTTCTTATGGTGCCGCTTTCTTTGTTGAACAGTAAATTATCGTAAAAGGGCAGGTCGTTAAAAAGATGGTCGGTTAACGAGTCGATTTGAGACTGTGATCTGACCTCCGAGCTTATCAGGGGCTTGAGAACAAATTTTTGATCCGTCGTATCCCTTTTAAGCTCTTTTAAATTGTCAAGGGAAAGTACATAATCGATTTCGGGAAAAGCGGCCAATTGCTTACTGAACTTATTCCAACGGTTCAATTTTGAAGGCGTGAATAACGACGAATCCCTAATACCAAAAACGATGGCGTTGCCTTCTTCGCCGAAGGTTTGCAGAAAGTGCTGATACTCGATATTGACGGGATGGTCATCAGGCAAGAGATTGGCCGTCGAGTTACTGAACCGCATGTTCTTCCACTGCATGCCCAGAAAGATGGTAAACAAGGCAATCAAGACCAATATTAAAATCCGGTTACGGAGAATGATATTCGCCGTTTTTTCCCAAAAGCCTTTTGTGAAGTTCCCCACGTTAATTTTGTAGTTTTTTGCCAAAAGCAAAGGTAGGGAACGATTGGATGTCTTCAGGTGCATTACCAAATAAAATGATACACCAATCGAAAAAAGCGGCTTTTAGGCCGCTTTTCAAAAATTATAAATTCCGTAAAACCTTACACCTTCATAATCTCCGCTTCTTTGGCTTCCAAAAAGACATCTATTTTTTTGCTATAGATATTGGTGAGCTCTTGCACGTCGACTTCAGCGTTTTTTTGCAGGTCTTCGGAAACGTCAAGGTCCCGAATTTCTTTGTTGGCGTCTTGGCGGGCATTTCGCACGCCTACTTTGGCATCCTCAGCCTCGGCCTTTGCCTGTTTGGTCAACTGAATACGACGTTCCTCTGTTAACGGTGGCACGTTAATGATAACGAAATCACCGTTGTTCATAGGATTAAAGCCCAGATTTGCGTTCGTGATAGCCGTTTGTATGGGCTGTAGCATGTTTTTTTCCCAAGGTTGTACCGAAATTGTACGGCCGTCGGGTGTGTTGATGTTGGCTACTTGTGAAAGTGGCGTATCCGAACCGTAATAATCTACCATAACGGAAGATAGCATTGCCGGATTGGCCTTGCCGGCACGGATTTTCATAAATTCTTTTTCCAAATGTTTGATGGCGTCTACCATGCCTTCCTTTGCGGAATCCAATATAAACTGTACGTCTTCGTTCATAGTTCAAATATAAAATAAAATCTAAAAAAAGTTAAAACGGTAACTTAAAGATTCACAACGGTACCTATATTATGGCCTTCGACCAACTTCAAGAGATTGCCTCTTTTGTTCATGTCGAATACTACTATTGGTAGTTCGTTTTCTTGACTTAGTGTAAAGGCGGTCGTATCCATTACCTTCAATCCCTTTAAAAGCACATCAGCAAAAGAAATGGTATCGAATTTGGTGGCGTTTTTATCTTTTTCAGGATCGGAAGTATAGATACCATCAACCCGGGTTCCTTTCAGGATTACATCGGCCTCGATTTCAATGGCGCGTAGCACCGCAGCAGAATCCGTGGTAAAATACGGATTTCCGGTTCCTCCACCGAAAATGACCACCCGACCTTTTTCAAGATGGCGCATCGCCCGTCTTCGGATAAAAGGTTCGGCCACCTCGTTGATTTGTATGGCCGATTGTAACCGGGTCTGTACTCCGGTAATTTCCAGCGCACTTTGTAGTGCCAGGCCATTGATTACGGTCGCCAGCATCCCCATATGGTCGCCTTGTACCCGATCCATACCGGTGGCAGCACCGGTAAGGCCCCTAAAGATATTTCCGCCCCCAATTACGATGGCGACTTCCACACCTTTATCAGCTACTTCCTTGATTTCTTCGGCGTACTCCGCAAGTCGTTCCGGGTCTATTCCGTATTGCTTTTCGCCCATCAAAGCTTCGCCGCTGAGTTTTAAAAGTATCCTTTTGTATTGCATCCTTAGTGTTGTGTTACAACGGTTTTAGACGGCCCGAGCCTTGTTCATTTTAACTAGTTCTGCATTAAAGAATGATTCCCTAGCTACGGCTATGTCTTGCCTTCGATTCGACTTGTCCACAGCTTTCGATGTGTTGTGCCTTGACCTGGCAAAAACTAACTGCGGCTTGACCAACACCATAGGCTTAACACAATACTTGCCATTTCTTTGTAGCAAAAATAATCAAAAATTATTAGTGGGATGGAAGAAAAAACGTTGCAAGGTTCAACAGCAGGCATCCTTAATTATTTGCTAATCATGAGGTGCAATTCTATTAGAATTTATATTCTTGCAGTACTGAACTCGTCTTGAGTTGTTGTTCGGAACCGAGTTTTTCGCCTTTTGTGCTCGAATGAAGGGTCTTTTGGCCACTTAGCGAAGCTACGGTGAGAAAGAAAGACAAAATTAGAACGAAAAATGTGAAAAACGTATGTAAAAGAGCAACTCAAGACGTGTGCATAGTATAACAGCGGGTCTTCCGCATAAATTCTTTTGAAAATGAACAGGATGAAAAAATGGGTGCTACCGTCTTTGGCAGGATTAGTCTTTTATAGTTGTGGTTCTACCAAAGCATTAGTAACGGCCGATAGAACGCCAATTCGTACTACTATGGATTTGAAGAACGTGGTAGACGATAAAGTTATGGTTTCGGTAGATCCAGGCGCTTTTACTACCAACGATGTCTCTTTCTTGATTCCCAAAACGGTTCCGGGTACGTATAGCACTGATAATTATGGCAAATATATCGTAGATCTCAAAGCCTTGGATTACGATGGAAACGAACTTGCTGTTACCAAGAGTGATGACAATACTTGGAACATAACCGATGGTAAAAATCTGGACAAGGTTACCTATTATGTGAACGACACCTATGACACCGAATCAAATACGGAGGACGCCGTATTTTCTCCGGCAGGCACAAATATCCTTAAGGATAAAAACTTCATGCTCAACCTGCATGGTTTTGTCGGCTATTTCAAAGGCCTTCAAGAAGTGCCTTATGAAATCGAAATTAGCGTACCTGAAAACCTTGAGCCCACTACTACCTTGATAATGAAAGAAGTGACAGATGAAGAAACGGGTAAGGACACCTTTTTGGCCAGCCGGTATTTCGAGGTGATCGATAATCCTATTTTATATGCCGAGCCGAACACTGAAACGTTTAAGTTGAACGACATTGAGGTCAAGCTGAGTGTGTATTCCCCCAATGATGTCTACAAAGCTTCGGACCTAAAGGAAAAAATGGAAAAAATGATGACGGCTCAGAAGGCGTTTTTGGGCGACGTCAACAGCACGAAGAATTATGACATTCTATTGTATCTTTCTACAATGGACTCTACGGATGCCAGCGGTTTCGGTGCCTTGGAGCACCATACCTCTACCACGGTCGTTTTGCCGGAAGCCATGCCCAAAGACCGTCTGGAACAGGCCATGATCGATGTCGTTTCCCATGAGTTTTTTCATACCGTAACACCCTTGAACGTACATTCAAAGGAAGTGCAGTATTTCGATTTCAACGATCCGAAAATGTCACGCCATTTGTGGATGTACGAAGGTACCACTGAATATTTTGCCAATCTCTTTCAGGTACAGCAGGGCTTGATAGACGAAACGGAGTTTTATCAGAGGATGATGGATAAAATTACCAATTCGAAAGCATACGACGATGCCCTATCGTTTACGACCATGAGCCAAAATATCCTGGAAAATCCTTATAAGGAAAACTATGCCAATGTCTACGAGAAAGGGGCCTTAATCAATATGGTCTTGGATATCGAGCTGAGGCAATTGAGTAATGGTGAAAAAGGGGTTTTATGGCTGATGAAGGAACTTTCAAAAAAATACGGTCAGGACACCCCTTTCGAAGATGATCAACTGATCGATGAAATTGTTGCGATGACCTATCCGGAAATCCGGACCTTCTTTGACGAACATGTTATTGGCGACAAACCGATCGCTTACAGTGCCTATTTGGCGAAGGTCGGGCTGAAGATAGAAAGTGCCGAAAAGCAGACCGGATACTTTCTAGACGGCGAAGTACCTTTTATAGACATCGACCCAACAAATAACAATGCGGTCTTTATACGGAAAGGTATTCCACTGACCAGCTTTTTCTTGGATTTAGGGGCAGAGAATGGCGATGTAATCAAAAGCATCAACGGCACACTTATTACATTGGAGACTATGCGCCCCATAATCGGACAGAGTTTCGGTTGGTCCCCCGATACCGAAATCATCATGACGGTTCAGCGGGGCGACGACGAAGTCAAGCTTGAAGGTAAGGTCGGGACCCCGATGTTACAGGCCAAAACCATTGTCCCAGTAATGAATATCGCTCCGAAGGAGGCTCAGTTACGAGCTGCTTGGTTAAAATCGTGACATGATAATCATACATACCTATAGGAACAAAAAATGCCCGACTGCAACAGTCGGGCATTTTATTTGGGTAGTAAGCACTTTAAACGCAATTTGGTTCTTGCTCTAAGCTAGAATCAATGTTGCAGCTCCTCTTCATCTTTTTGTAAGGGAAGCGTTTGTGGAACGAAATCCTGATCCGGAATAATGTATTCACCGTTTTCGTCGACCTTGCTATAATCATAGGGCCAACGATGTACTTCGGGTATGGCACCTGGCCAGTTGCCGTGAATATGCTCTTGAGGTGTTGTCCATTCCAGTGTGGTCGCTTTCCAAGGGTTTTTCGGACCTTTTTTACCGTAGAATATGCTATGCACGAAATTATACGCGAAAACCAATTGTGCACAGGCGGTGATTAATGCAAATACCGTCATTAATACTTGCACGTCGGTCAGATCATCGAACATTGGGAAGGCCGTATTTTGGTAATACCGCCTAGGTACGCCCGCCATGCCCACAAAGTGCATCGGGAAAAAGATGCCGTATGAGCCGACAGCGGTAACCCAAAAATGGACATACCCCATATTCTTGTTCATCATCTTGCCTTCGAACAACTTAGGAAACCAGTGATAGATACCTGCGAACATACCGTATAGGGCCGAAATACCCATTACCAAATGAAAGTGTGCCACTACGAAATAGGTGTCGTGTACGTTGATATCGAGCGTGCTATCGCCTAAAATTATTCCTGTAAGTCCACCAGTTATGAAAGTGGAAACCATACCTATAGAAAATAGCATTGCCGGGTTTAGCTGTAAGTTGCCTTTCCATAAGGTCGTTATCCAGTTAAAGGCCTTAACCGCCGAGGGAATGGCGATTAAGAGGGTAGTAAAGGTAAATACAGAGCCCAAAAATGGGTTCATCCCCGAAATGAACATATGATGGCCCCAAACAATCGTCGATAAAAAGGCGATGGCCAAAATCGAAGCTATCATTGCGCGATATCCAAAAATAGGTTTACGGGAATTGACCGCCAATACTTCGGATACGATGCCCATAGCAGGTAATATTACAATGTATACCTCTGGATGTCCTAAAAACCAAAATAAGTGTTCATACAGAACGGGAGAGCCCCCCTGATAGTGCAGTACCTCTCCTTGAATAAAAATATCGGATAGGAAAAAGGAAGTGCCGAAACTTCTGTCCATAATTAATAAGAGTGCAGCGGACAATAGAACGGGGAAAGATACGACACCGATGATGGCGGTAACGAAAAATGCCCATATGGTCAAAGGCAATCGCGTCATCGACATGCCTTTCGTTCTTAGGTTAATGACCGTTACGATATAGTTCAAAGAACCTAATAACGAAGATGCGATAAAAATAGCCATCGAAGTCAACCAAAGGGTCATACCCAAGCCTGAGCCAGGTTGTGCCATAGGCAATGCGCTCAAGGGCGGATAGATGGTCCATCCGGCCGCTGCCGGTCCTGCTTCGACGAACAATGATCCGATCATTATTACCGAAGAGGTAAAGAACATCCAATACGAGACCATGTTCAAAAAGCCGGATGCCATATCACGGGCACCGATCTGTAAGGGGATCAACAAATTACTGAAGGTTCCGCTCAAGCCCTGCGTGAGCACGAAAAAGACCATAAGGGTACCATGTATGGTTACCAATGCCAAATAGACGTCGGCATCCATAACCCCTTCTGGCGCCCATTTTCCCAATAATGCCCCGAAAACGGCATTGGATTGGCCGGGCCAAGCGAGCTGCATTCGAAACAAGAGCGACATGGCGATGCCGATAACACCCATGATAAGCCCTGTAATCAGGTATTGCCGAGAAATCATTTTATGATCCTGGCTAAAAATATATTTCGTAACGAATGTTTGTTGGTGATGATGGGCATGCTCGTCGTGAGCGTGATCATCAGCTATGTGTGTATTAGCAGTTACAGACATATTGGATTTTTTAAATTTATTAATTTTCTTTTTATAGCTTTTTTTGATGCGATGGCGTAAAGGTTTTATTGACCGTTCGACGCTGTTTCAACAGCATCGGTAGTGGGTTGCGAATCATCGACCATGACCGTTTCCTTAAACGTTTTTTGCCCCTCCATCCAAGCGTCATAGTCTTCTTGGGGCTCCACGATTATCTTCATCTGCATATTGTAATGCGATTTACCACAGATTTTGTTACAAAGCAGAATATAATCGAATTCCCAAGGGTCTGAATTGTCCTCTCCGTTGGCCGCCCTTTCTTTTCGTATTTCGTTTGTGCGCTTGACCTTCTCGATGATTTCCGGCTTTTGGCGCATCTCATCGGTAGTGGTAATAGGGGTAAACGAAAATTCGGTTATCATACCGGGCACGGCGTTCATCTGCGCCCTGAAATGGGGCATAAAAGCGGAATGTAATACGTCTTGCGAACGTATCTTGAAATTCACCTTTCTACCTACCGGAAGGTGGAGTTCTTTTACGATGACATCATCTTCTGCATAGGTGTCCGATTCGTCCAAACCCAGTACATTGGCTTTGTTAATATCGATCATTCTCACATTGGCTTGTCCCAACACATTATCTTCACCGCCATATCGGGCCGTCCAGTTGAATTGCTGGCCGTAGAGTTCGACAATCAGGGGATCGTCTTCATCGTTGACATCCATAATGTTCGTCCATGTATAGAGTCCCCATAAAATCAATCCGGAGAGAACGATTACCGGAATGATGGTCCAAATAAACTCCAAACGATCATTATCGGCAAAAAAGAGCGCTTTTTTGCCCTTTTCCCCTCTGTATTTGTAACCGAAATAATGCAACAAACCCTGGGTAATCGTCTGTACGAAAAAAATAAGGGCCATGGATACGAGCATCAAATAGTCGTATTCCCCGCCATGCTCCGAAGCTGCTTCCGGTAGCATAAGTTTCCCGTATTTCCAAAAACTGAAAATGGTTATACCGTAAATAAAAATTAAAAATGCAAATAAGAGGTATCCATTAATCTTGTTGTCGGAATCGTTCGCTATTTCAGAACTATCAGTTCCAGTTCGAACTTGTGACAACTCGAATATTTTGGTCATTTGCCAAATTGCAATGGCCACCAATACTAAAACAGCTATGATTAAAAATGCAGTCATTTTATACTTTGAAATTAATACTTCTAATAATGATAATTTTCACTCTCCTTGATAAACGGATCTCGAAGGGGACGCAGCGAAACTTTTGCAAGTGCACTACCGACCACTAAGACGAACAGCCCAAGGAAAAAGAGTATCGCAGCGATCTCGGTAACGCCGAATGACCAATTAGGACCTACCGTAGAGGGCATTACCAATTGGAAAATGTCAAGATAATGACCGATTAAAATTACGATTCCGGTCATGATTACAAACCAAGGAATCCTTTTATAATCGCTGTTCATCAACAATAATATCGGAAACACAAAGTTAAGCACGAGCATGCCAAAAAACAACAAATTGTATTCTTGAATTCGGATTATAAAATAGGTAACCTCTTCGGGAATGTTGGCGTACCATATAAGCATAAACTGCCCGAACCAAAGATAAGCCCAAAAGATACTGAAGGCGAACATAAACTTGCCAAGATCGTGCAAATGGCTGTCGTTCACGAAGGGCAAAAGCCCTTTTCCTTTTAAGAATATGGTGACCATGGCAATCGTAGTTATCGCCGATACGAACATCGAGGCAAAGATATACCAAGCTAACAAGGCGCTGTACCAGTGCGGGGTAAGTGACATGAACCAATCCCATGACATGGTTGACTCAGTCGTGATAAAGAATACCAAAAAGAAAACCGCGAACTTAAAATTCTGTTTGTAATGCCTATTATCGTTGGTCTCGGCCTGCGCCAGTGAATTTCTTCTTGAAAAATAGCGATAGAGGTTCCATCCCAAGAGATATATTAAAGCTCTTATGACAAAGAAGGGAAAATTAAGATATCCCGATTTGCCCTGTAATACCGTATCACCTGCCACTAATTCTTCGTTTTGCCAGGGATAAAAATGGGTACCTGCGAAAACAACAATCAGAAAAACGATGATGGAACCTGGCAACAGATAGGCGGTAATGCCTTCCAGCACCCGATATAAGACCGGCGACCAACCTGCGGAGGCGGCATATTGGATGGCATAAAAAACAAGCGTTCCCAAGGCCAGCATCATAAAGAAAAAAGCGGCAACGAAAATGGCCGACCAGGGTTTGGTCTGCAGTTGGTGTAGCAGGTGCTCGTCATGTTCGGCACTATGTTCCCCACCATGTGCCTCTGTATTTTCGGAATGGCCTTCGGTAGCCATAGTCGTATTATCTTGTCCGGAGTGCGACGTGGATGCTTCTTCGCCCCCATGCGCATCGTCATGACCGGCCGCTACCATTTGCTTCGCCTCATCGACCGTACCCGGTACCGACATAAATCCATATCCGATACCCAATAGTCCAATGACCATTAAAACAATGGAACCAATTTTTAGCCTGTTTGAAAAAGTATACATAGTTCTTTGGTTATGCATTATTTTGTTAAGTCCTGTTTCAATGTCATCACGTATTCCGATACTTGCCACATTTCCTTGGTATCTAATTGCGCGGCGTACGACCCCATGGCATTCAGGCCATATTGTATGGTATGGAACACATCGCCTTCAGTAATATTCCGCGCGGGATCGGCATAGCTGGGAACGCCCAGAATTTTTTCGCGTTGCACCAAATAGCCCTGGCCGTCGCCCTTATCTCCATGGCAGATAGCGCAGTAAATCGTATAAAGTTGAGATCCGTTTGCATGATTCTCTGCGATTTGTACGGAATCGGTTGCAACCAACGGACTCGTATTGGCCTTGGCCAGTTCCTTACCTTCAGGCGTATTCTCGAATTCGTAAGGCATCCAACCGCGCATAATTGTATTCGGGGCGGGTAGCTGTGCCTCTTGGCCCCTTGGCAATATGTCGGCCTCTCCGTAGGCTTCGTAACCTACGGGAACATACATGTTGGGCATATACTGATAGTTGCGATTGCCTTTGTCGGCACAGGAGGCGATCAACAACAGTAAACCGAACAATATTCCTATTTTTTGTATAGCGTTCATCCTAAAATTTTCAAGGGTTCTACAACTTTTACTTCCGATGCATGGGTGTTCGACAACAGTTTCAGTAGCTCCGTTTCCTCACCGTGGACCTCGATTTCCATCAAAAAATGGTCATCCGTAGTTCTTAAATCCGGATTTTCGGCTTTTCTGAACGGCCATATTTTACTTCTCAGATAAAAGGTGATTACCATAAGGTGGCCTGCAAAAAATACGGTCAGCTCGAACATGATCGGAATGAATGCCGGCATATTCTGGATAAAGGTGAAACTAGGTTTGCCACCGATATCCTGAGGCCAGTCGACAATCATGATATAGTTCATCATCACAACCGCTACTGTAAGCCCTAAAAGTCCGTATAAGAACGATGCAATGGCAATCCGTGTCGGCTCAATCCCGACCGCCTTGTCAAGCCCATGCACTGGAAACGGGGTAAAGACCTCCTTTATCGTGTACTTGGCGGCGCGTACTTTCTTAACGGCGTCCAATAGAACATCGTCGTCGGTATAAATAGCATGTATTACTTTTGTTGCCATCTGTTTCAATTATTGATTACCTAGTATTGATTATTTTTTATATGGGATGTACGTATAATTTTCGAAACATCTATTTAATGATCAATACTATTAGTTCTTTTTCAACACCTTCGCCTGCCCGGCCCAATCATCTCGTTTTGCCCTTCCGGGGAATTCCCCTGTAATAGTATCGAGCATATCATATTCGAGGTTGGTCATTTTGCTGACCTGTTCGAAGGTATAGATACCGAGTTCGTGCAGCTTTCTTTCCATTACCGGACCTATACCGTTAATTTTTTTCAGATTGTCAGCTTCCTGGCTTTTAGGATCAAATGTCCCGACATTGCTTAAAAGGCTATTTATTTTATCATCTTTTGAAGCATCCTTAATCGTGTCGGTAGTCGTAATTTCTTCTTTTTTATCTGTGGAGGTAAAATAGCTGCCCTGTATGTTTGATGCGGGTTCCTCGGCCGTTGGATCGAGATCGACATGGCTTATCGGCTCATTGGGGTGCTCTGCCCTTCGTTTTTTGTACATTTCGCCGGAAGATTTTAAAATGGTCTTCACTTCGGCCTGGGCGATTACCGGAAAAGTTCGGGCGTACAGCAAAAAAAGAACGAAGAAAAACCCAATCGTACCAATGAAGGTGCCAATGTCGACAAAGGTAGGCTGGAACATCGCCCAAGACGATGTCAAACGATCTTTAGTCAAATCGATTACAATAATGTTAAAACGCTCGAACCACATCCCGATATTGATGATGAGGGCAACCATGAATGTCCACATGATGTTCCGTCTCAATTTTTTTACCCATAAACTCAGGGGAACGATCAGGTTACAGGTAATCAACATCACAAATGCCCACCAATAAGGTCCCGTAGCAGCCCCGAAGGATAGGTAGGTGTAATTTTCGTAGGATTGTCCAGAATACCATCCTATGAAATATTCCGTAAGATAAGCTACTGTTACAATTCCGCCGGTCAATAAAATGACCTTGTTCATCAATTCGATATGCTGTATGGTGATGTAATTTTCAAGATTCGATACCTTCCGCATAATAATTAGCAAGGTTTGTACCATGGCGAAACCTGAAAAGATAGCCCCCGCCACGAAATAGGGAGGGAAAATGGTACTATGCCATCCTGGAACCACCGAAGTGGCGAAATCGAAAGATACAATAGTGTGCACGGAAAGTACCAAAGGGGTCGCTAAACCGGCCAATACCAAGGAAACCTCTTCAAAACGCTGCCAATCTTTTACCCTACCGCTCCAACCGAAGCTCAACAGGCTGTATATTTTCTTTTGGAAGGGTTTTGTGGTACGGTCCCGAATCATGGCGAAATCGGGCAAAAGCCCCGTGTACCAAAAAACCAGCGATATGGAAAGATACGTCGAAATCGCGAAAACGTCCCATAATAACGGGGAGTTAAAATTGACCCATAACGATCCGAACTGGTTGGGAATGGGCAGTACCCAATACGCCAACCAAGGTCGACCCATGTGGATGATAGGGAACAAGCCCGCCTGTATTACGGCAAAAATCGTCATTGCCTCCGCAGAACGGTTAATCGCCATCCTCCATTTTTGGCGGAACAATAGCAAAATCGCAGATATTAAGGTTCCGGCATGTCCGATACCTACCCACCAAACAAAGTTCGTAATGTCCCACGCCCAGCCGATGGTCTTGTTCAGGCCCCACACGCCAATACCGGTAGAAACCGTATAGATTATACATCCAATACCCCATAAAAAGGCTACTAGGGCGATGCTGAAAGCGATATACCATGAACGATTGGCGCGGCCCAAAATGGGAGCCCCTACGTCAACGCTGATATCATGGTACGATTTCTCTCCGATTATCAGCGGCTCTCTTATGGGTGCTTCGTAATGTGAGGACATATTAAATTTTAAAATGTTGTTATAACCAATTTTTTAGGCTTCCGCGGTGTTTTTGACGATGAGCTGGTACATCACGTTGGGTTTGGTACCTAAGCTCTCCAATAGATGATACATACGGTCGTCATTTTTCTTTTCTACGATTTCGGCATTTTCATCGTTAATATCGCCAAATACCATAGCGCCCTTATCGCATGCAAGCGAGCAGGCGGTCTGAAATTCGCCATCCTTGATTGCCCTGCCATCGCGTTTGGCATCTAAAATGGTCTTTTGGGTCTTTTGAATGCACATAGAGCATTTTTCCATGACACCTCTTGATCGTACGTTGACATCGGGGTTGATAACCATTTTGCCCAAATCGTTGTTCATGTAGTAATCGAACTCGTCGTTGTCGCTGTACAGAAACCAATTGAAACGGCGTACTTTATACGGACAGTTGTTTGCACAATACCGGGTGCCCACGCATCGGTTATAGACCATTTGATTCTGGCCCTGTCGGCCGTGGGAAATCGCCGCCACCGGACAGACCGTCTCACAGGGAGCATGGTTGCAGTGCTGGCACATGACCGGTTGAAAGGCCACCTCAGGATTATCATAGGAAGCAATTTCTACTTTCTCATAGGTCTCGAAGGCGGGGAGGGTCTCCAGATCCTCTATTTCTTGCTTGAAAGTCTCCGCTGAAGAGTAGTAGCGATCGATGCGCAACCAGTGCATATCCCTAAATTTACGAACCTCTTCCTTGCCAACCACAGGTACATTGTTCTCTACCTGACAGGCAATCACGCAGGCACCACATGCGGTACACGCATTCAAATCGATGGATAAATTGAAATGTGGACCGATACTTCTGTCGAAAGACTGCCATATATCGGCATTCTTTTCGCGTACCTCAATTTCGGAGTGGTTGTAATCCACTTTAGGAACCGCATTCCAATGTTCCTTATCTTCGGTGTTGAATACGCTTAGGGTTGTTTCCTTAATAATATCATTACTGCGGCCGGCCATTGTATTTTGCAACTGTTCGCTGGCAAATTCATGCGCCCCATCTGTTTTTTCAATACTGACCGATTGAATGTTCGAGAAGTTTTGATATAGGGGAAATGCATTTACACCTACCTGCATTTCTTCTTTCATGCCTACCTTTTTGCCGTATCCGAATGCGAGTCCTACCGAACCGCGTGCCTGTCCGGGTTGAACGATAATAGGCACCTTGTCGACGCTGGTCCCGTTTACGGTCAATTTGACATAGCTACCGTTCATGGCGCCGTTGGAAACATAATAGTTTTCGAGCCCCAATCTTTCGGCATCGGATTTGGAAACGGTCAAATAGTTGTCCCAAGAAACCCGGGTAATAGGATCGGCAAACTCTTGCAGCCATGGGTTATTGGCCTGTCGCCCGTCGCCCATACCTGTTTTGGAATACAATATAAGCTCCATCCCACTGCCGCTTGTGGCGTTCGCGAGACTGCTGACCGCGGTCGATATCGACACACTGGCTGGGGGCTGTACTTCTTCGGCGGCGGTTTCATTCGCAGCATCTTCCTGCTTGTCGGAAGCGATATCTTGTTGCACGGTCGGATCTGCATCGGCACTTGCCATAACCATGGCGTTGTCCGAGGATGCCAAGACCCCGTCTTGCAAGGCTTTGTTCCAAGAACTGCCACCAAGGATCGAAGCGCTCCAAGTTTCCTTTATATACTCATAATAACTTTGGCCGGTACCCATCCATTGCAATAGCGCATCCTGAAACAATCGGGTGTCGAACAATTGGCGTATGGTGGGTTGCATTAGGCTGTAATGGCCTTTCTTTATTTGGGCATCGCCCCAAGACTCCAAATAATGGTTGGCAGATGCGGTATATTGGCTTACTTCGGTAGTTTCGTTCCAGTTCGTGGAAAAAGTAACGGAAAGATCGACCTTCTCGATACCTTCCTTGAAATCGGCGGCGTTCGGTAACGAATACATCGGGTTGACCCCGTCCATGATCAAGGCGCCAACCTTGCCCGCCTTCATATCGGCAATCAAGGTATTGACGGCTTTTACGTTGCCCTGCCGGGTATATTTGGGTGATTTGGCATCAAACGCCTTACTGCCCAACATTTCGTTAATGGCCAGAATCACGATTTGGGTATTTACATCATCGATACCCGATACGACAACCGCCGCAGCTGGATTCTTCTTTATCTGTAACACCAGTGAATCGATGGCGTTTATGGCATATTCGGGCAGTTCGCCGGCCATGTTACTTCCGTTCAGTTTGGCGTATAATTGCGCCAAGGCGACCCTTTGTAATACGGGGGTTAGGGGAACCCGCTTGTCGGCCTTTGCACCGGTCTGGGTCAAGTTGGCCTCGAACTGCACATGTCGGGACATTTTACCGTTCTTGGGCATACGACTTCTCGCATAGCTGGCATCATAGCCGCCGCCCTGCCAATCCGCCAAAAAGTTGGCTCCGAAAGATATGATAAGTCCCGCTTTTTCAAAGTCATAATCTGGTAGCGCACGCTCACCGTAGCGTTGTTCGAAAGCGGTCAACGCGGCATCTTCGGAAATTGAATCATAAGTAACGTGGTTCACGTTGGCGTAAGCCGCCTTGAATTCACCCATTAATTTTTCAGTGGATGGGCTGGCATAGGTCTGTGTCAAAACAGCGATTTGCTTCCCTGAATTTTGCAAGCTGCCCAATTTGGATTTAACCGCTGCGTCAAGGGCATCCCATTCTACGGGCTCACCATTGGCCAAAGGACCTTGTAAACGGGTGCTATCGTATAGGGATAGTACAGATGCCTGCACGCGGGCATTAGCTCCGCCCCCGATTTTGGCATCGGTATTGTTTTCAATTTTTATGGGTCGCCCTTCACGGGTCTTGACCAGAATACTGGCGAAATCAAATCCATCGGCGATAGTCGTGGCGTAGTAGTTGGCCACCCCAGGAACAATATTTTCCGGCTGTACAACATACGGGATGGATTTATAGACCGGTCCTTCGCAAGCTGCCATGGAAGCGGCAGCGGTGCTGAAACCAATATATTTCAAAAAATCCCTTCTATTGGTCGACGACTCCGATAAGTTTTCCTTATCGCCCAAAAAATCGTCCACCGGAATTTCTTCGGCAAATTCGTTATTCTTCATCGTCTCGACCATGGAATCGTTTGGATTTAACTCCGCTGCGCTCTTCCAATATTTTTTATTCGATGCCATATATTCTATTTGCAATTTTGTATTTCCAGGGGAATTCGTTGTTGTTTAAAAAAATGGACAATTATTGGCCATCTAGTAGTGACATTTCCCGCATTCTATGCCTCCCATTTGTGCTACGGTAAAGGTCTCCACTCCGTATTTTTTGGCGAGCTGTTCATGAATTTTGTCGTAATACGCATTGCCTTCGACCTTCACGTTGGTCTCCCGGTGGCAATTGATACACCAGCCCATGGTAAGCGGTGAATATTGGTACATGATTTCCATTTCCTCAACGGGACCGTGACATTCCTGACACTGAATGCCCCCAACAATATGGTGCTGTGAATGGTTGAAATAGGCAAAATCAGGAAGGTTATGTATTCGGATCCATTCTACCGGCTGGCTCTCGCCGGTATATTTTTGGTTTTCCTCGTCCCAACCGACAGCGGCGTAGAGCTTTTTTATTTCTTTGTTGTAGTCAACCCCGTATTCTTGTTTTCCTTTTTTCAAAGTTTCGTCGGCCACTTCATAAATCGATTTGTGACAGTTCATACATACGTTTAGGGAAGGAATGCCCGAGTGTTTGGACACCCGTGCCGAAGAATGGCAGTATTTACACTCAATTTTGTTCTCCCCGGCGTGGATCCTGTGGGAATAATGGATCGGCTGAATCGGTTCATAGCCTTGGTCAACGCCTATCTGCATCATCCATCCGTAAGCAAAATAAGCACCACCCAATAATAATAGGACAACGGATACAAATACCAAGAACTGATTTTTTGCAAATGCCTTCCAAATTGGAAGACGCTTTTCGGACTCATCCTTTTCAACTGCGATTCCGTTCGCTGCGGCAATCCTTTGTAAGGTTTTGTTGACCAAGAACAGCATCGCGACCAATAAGCCGAAAACCAAGGCGAGGGCACCCAAGATGATTTCGTTGGATATGCCGGAGGATGCCGAACCGCCTCCGCCTCCGCCGGCTGCAGCCTGATCCGCGCCCGCGTCCGCAGCTTTTTTAGGCGGTGCGTTGGTATAGGCCAGAATATTATCGATATCCTCATTACTGAGGGTAGGAAAGGCGGTCATTGCAACCTGGTTGAACTGGTTGTAGATTTTGTTGGCGTATTCGTCGCCCGAGCTGATCAGACCGGCACTATTCTTTATCCATTTATAGATCCAGTCCCTTCCCAGACCGGCCTCGTCCTGTATTTTCTGTTCAACGTTGCCCAGTGCGGGCCCAGTCATTTTACGATCTAATGCATGACAGGCTGCACAATTTTGGTTAAAGATTTGTTTGCCCGCTGCTGGATCGCCGTCGGTATCCGCGGCGGAATCTTCGGAGCCTCCACTATCGGCCTGCTCAGAATCTGCGGTTGAGGTGGAATCCTGAACCGCCTTTTGTTGTGCGCAAATAGGAAGGGAAAAGAGTAGGAAAAATAATATACCTATACCTACAACTCTAGAAATTCGATGGCGGTACGAAAGCTTTTGCATATGGAGTCAATTTCTATCTAAACTTTGGCACGATTATTAATGGTCAAACGAAAGTATGGATTCACTCTATACATGCCAAATCAAGTGCAAAAATAAGACATAGACTTTGTTTAGTAAATGTTAACGGATTGATAATAGTTAATTTATAACTGTTCTAAATAATTACTTTTGGGTCTTCTTTGATTTATAAAAAATTACTTTTGCACAAGACTTTTATACCCAATAAATTGCAGTTCATGAAAAGAGTTATTTGTTTAATGCTGTTGGTAGTATCCTGCGCTTTCGGTCAGGCGCAAAAAGGAAAAATTACTATCGATCAAGACCAGAAAATCACCGATTTGTTGGCCATTTATAAAACGGCCAACGAAAGTGCGGCCTATTATCGCATTCAGGTCGGGTTTGGGGATTTTGCAAAGGCCAATGAAATCAAGTCGAAAGTAGAGCAGGATTTTCCAAGCCTTTTTTCCAATATAGATTTTGATTCCCCTACGTATAGAGTGCGCGTAGGCCGTTTTAAAAACAAGCTCGATGCGGAGCGAAAGTTTAAGGAGGTACGACAAAAATATCCCGATGCGATGCTGCTACAGCCCAAAAAATCACCTCGGTAAGAGGGGGATATTTAATTTGTCAGATCGAGTCCAGTCGCGCTGTCAAATTCCAAAATGCACATAAAAAGTGTGAAAAATCTTGGAGATGGGATATCATAAAATGAAAAAAATCGACCCGTTGAGGTCGATTTTTTTTATCGGATTTCAAAGTTGTAATCTGGAATTTTCCTACTTGGATTTCAATTTCTTTTTGACAGCCACTTCCTGGAACGCTTCTACAATATCGCCTTCCATGATATCATTGTAGTTTTTGATCTGTAGACCACAGTCATAGCCCTTGGCGACTTCCTTAGCGTCATCTTTAAATCGTTTCAGCGATGAAAGTTCACCGGTGTAGACTACCACACCGTCGCGAATAAGCCGTATGTTGGAATTGCGGAAAATCTTCCCGTTGGTTACCATACAGCCCGCAATGGTACCCACCTTGGAAATTTTAAAGGTTTCCCGAATTTCGGCGGTACCGGTAATCTCCTCCTTGATTTCTGGTGAAAGCATACCTTCCATGGCATCTTTCAGGTCATTGATCGCATCATAAATGATGGAATACATGCGGATATCGATTTCTTCTTTTTCGGCCACATCCCTGGCATTGCCCATGGGCCTTACATTAAAGCCGATAATGATGGCGTCGGACGCAGAGGCCAACAATACGTCGGATTCGGTAATCGCGCCGACCCCTTTATGTATGATGTTCACTTGTATCTCTTCGGTAGACAGTTTCTGGAAGGAATCCGTCAAGGCTTCCACCGAACCATCAACATCACCTTTCAAAATGATGTTCAGCTCTTTAAAGTCGCCGAGCGCAATACGTCTTCCGATTTCATCTAGCGTAATATGACGCTGTGTACGTACGGATTGTTCGCGGCGCAGTTGGGATCTTTTCGTAGCGATTTGTTTCGCATCCCTTTCGTCTTCAAGCACGTTGAATTTATCACCTGCCTGTGGGGCGCCGTCAAGTCCTAAAATGGAAATCGGTGTTGCCGGCCCTGCTGTTGGAATGCTATTTCCGCGTTCGTCTTGCATGGCCTTCACTTTACCACTGTGGGTGCCTGCCAAGACGTAATCCCCTATTTTAAGGGTGCCGCCTTGAACCAAAATTGTGGAAACATAACCTCGTCCTTTGTCCAAGAACGCCTCTACGACGGTTCCGTTGGCGATTTTGTCGGGGTTGGCCTTAAGCTCTAAAAGTTCGGCTTCCAATAAAACTTTCTCCAATAGTTCTTCAACACCTTCCCCGGTTTTGGCAGAAATATCTTGGGATTGGATTTTACCGCCCCAGTCTTCGACCAATAGGTTCATTTGTGAAAGCCCTTCCTTGATCTTATCCGGGTTGGCCGCGGACCTATCGATTTTGTTAATGGCAAAAACTATGGGCACGTTTGCTGCCTGGGCATGGCTGATCGCTTCCTTGGTCTGGGGCATGATATCATCGTCTGCTGCGATTACGATAACGGCGATATCGGTTACCTGCGCACCCCGGGCCCGCATGGCCGTAAATGCTTCGTGGCCCGGAGTATCGAGAAACGTAATTTTTTGACCGTCTTTTAAGGTGACGCCATAGGCACCGATGTGCTGGGTAATTCCCCCGCTTTCACCGGCGATTACATTGGCCTCGCGAACATAATCGAGCAACGAGGTCTTACCGTGATCGACATGCCCCATAACGGTAACAATCGGCGCTCGGGGTTTAAGATCTTTTTCGGCATCGGCCGCGATCTTGATAGTTTCCTCGAGGTCGGCGGCTACGAATTCGACTTCATAACCAAATTCATCGGCTACGATGGAAAGGGTTTCTGCATCTAAGCGCTGGTTCATGGTAACCATGATGCCCAGCGACATACAGGCCGATATGATTTCAGTGGTAGAAACGTCCATCATCGTGGCAATCTCACTTGCCGTAACGAATTCGGTCACCTTTAAGGTCTTGTCTTCAAGTTCTTGCTGCTCGAAATCTTTTTCGGTCTGCTGACGGTGCTGGTCACGTTTGTCTCTTCTGTATTTGGCGCCTTTACCTTTTTTCGATTTTCCCTGAAGTTTTTCGAGGGTCTCGCGAATCTGTTTTTGTACGTCCTCTTCGGTGGGCTCCACCTTTGCAGCGGTCGATCTACGGCCTCCCTTTTTGAAGTTCCTGTCAATACCAGGTGTAGTAGTGGTGTTGCCGGCCTTACTTACAATACGTTTTCTACGTTTCTTGCGGCCACTGCTGTCGGAAGATGGGGTGTCGTCTTTCTTTTTCTTGGCTTTTTTGAATTGTGAAAGATCGATTTTAGCGGTTATCGTAGGACCCGATAGCTTTTTGTAGTTCGTTTTGAGAACATCGTCCCCTGGCTTTTCAGCTACGTTTTCCGCTTCGACTTCCGGCTTTTTTTCTTCCTTCTTCTCCTCGGAAGGCTTCTCTTCGGGTTTTTCCTCAGTTTTTTTGGCTTCCTGAACTTGGGGAGTTTCCTCTTTCACAACTGTTTTTGGTTGTGTTTCGGGTTCCGGTTCCGGTTCTGCCGGTTTTTGTTCCTTTACAGGCTCTGCCTTTTTCTTTTTACCGGCATCAAGATCAATTTTTCCTACGGTCTTCGTACCGGCCAGCTCGACCTTGCCCACCATTCTGCTTTCCGCAGAGGTCTCGGCCCGACGTTCCCTAGCTAATCTTCGGTCTTCTTGTTCTTGCTCCAATTGCAAACGAAGCGCTTCTTTTTCCTTACGCTTTTCTTCGCCGACTTCTTTAGAGGCTACCTTCTTGCTCTTATCGGTCTGAAACTCGTCTTGAAGCACCTGATATACCTCATCGGAAATCTTGGTGGTAGGCCGCGAATCGATTTCATGCCCTTTTGAAGCCAGAAAATCTACCGCCCTGTCCAAAGAAATATTGAATTCCTTTAGGACTTTGTTGAGCCTAATTTTTGCAATGTCTGCCATAAATACTATTCTCCTAAATTCTAATAATCGCTAATATATAGCTAATCTTCCAATTCTTCCTTGAGTATACGTACAACCTCTACAACGGTCTCCTCTTCAAGGTCGGTACGTTTGACCAAATCGGCTACATCTTGTTCGATGATACTGCGAGCTGTGTCGAGACCGATTTTCTTGAATTCTTCGATGATCCACGCATCGATTTCGTCCCTAAATTCTGTCAATTCCACATCTTCTTCGACGCCTTCACGGAATACATCGATTTCATAGCCCGTTAGCTGGCCTGCCAAGCGAATGTTATGTCCGCCGCGTCCAATCGCCTTTGAAACTTCCTCGGGCCTTAAATAGACTTGCGCAGTCATGTTTTCATCGTTCAGCTTTACGCTGGTGACCCTTGCCGGGCTCAATGCCCTGGTAACCATTAGTTGTGGATTGGCCGTCCAGTTGATAACATCGATATTTTCGTTGCCCAGTTCGCGCACGATACCGTGAATTCGAGAGCCCTTCATTCCCACGCAGGCACCTACGGGATCGATACGGTCATCATAGGAATCGACGGCAACTTTGGCCTTTTCACCGGGAATACGGACCACCTTTTTGACGGTAATCAGTCCGTCATAGACTTCCGGGATTTCCTGGAAAAATAATTGTTCCAAGAATTTCGGGGATGCCCTTGACATAATAATCGTCGGCTTGGTTCCCTTTAGTTCAACCGTTTCTATGATGCCGCGTACATTGTCTCCTTTTCTGAAAAAATCTGAAGGAATCTGTCTGTCTTTGGGAAGGATGATCTCATTACCCTCGTCATCCAACAAAATAATGGCTTTATGTCTAATATGATGCACCTCGGCGGTGTATATTTCACCTTCAAGATCTTTGAAATGCTTGTATATGGTGGTATTGTCGTGTTCGTGAATTTTTGAGATCAGGTTCTGGCGTAGGGCCAAAATCGCCCTTCTTCCCAAGTTGATCAATTTTACTTCTTCCGATACATCTTCGCCCACTTCGAAATCGGGTTCGATCTTTCGGGCTTCTGTCAAAGATATTTCTTCATTGGGCTCCTCAACTTCCCCGTCGAGTACTACGATCCGGTTTCTCCAGATTTCCAAATCGCCCTTATCGGGATTGATAATTATATCAAAATTATCGTCAGACCCGAATTTCTTTTTGAGGGCGCTACGGAATACATCCTCTAAAATCGCCATCAACGTTACCCTATCTATAAACTTATCGTCCTTGAATTCTGAAAAAGACTCAATGAGTGCAATATTTTCCATTACGCTATTACCGTTAAATTGTTACTATAACTTTTGCCTCCTCAATATCGGAAAAAATGATTTTCGCTTCTTTTTGAACCGTTACTTTTCCTTTTCCGATGGGTTTCGGTTCCCTAGTTTTCCATTCCAGTACAATACCGGTATCGGTGGTTGCGGTCAAATTTCCCTCAAACGTATCCGATGCCGTTTTGACCTTCAGTTTTCGTCCAATGTTCTTGGAATACTGTCGTGCCATTATCAAGGGCGATGCCGCTCCGGCAGAGGTGACTTCCAGGGAAAAATCATATTCCTCGCGATCGAGATTATGCTCGATGGCCCTGCTTATCTTCACACAATCTTCAACGGTAATCCCTGAATCACCATCCAGTATCACTTTAATCGAATTGTCGGCGGATACCGAAAAATCGATTAAAAATAAGGAGGTATCGTCGTTTAAGGCTTCCTCTAAAAGTGTTTTTACCTTATCCTTGAACATAGTATACTATTTTCAACAAACACGGAACGCATCGGGCTTGCCCAAACTTTCCTTGGTTGGATGTTCCGTCCGTTTCAGCGGGAAAGTTCTGTAAATAAAAAAGAGGACTAATTGTCCCCTCATGAATACTTTAGATATTCTTTCAGTGGTGCAAATATACAATTTTTTTGGTTTCCACAATACCCTACTCATATATTTGCTTATACCCTTTTTTGGGCACACCCCCTAAATTGATACCCAATTCGCCACCTTATATCATCCGCTTGTGTATCATTCTTTATGATGGTGGTTTTTGCAATTGCCGGACCGATCTTGAAAAAATTCCGGCATCCTTACTTTTTGTTCAAACCTTGCCTACTGGCGTTCTGCGAGTCAAAGATGATAATTTCCATCGCAGTATCCGGGACCTGCAATTTTCGGGAATTTTGGGTCAAATAGCCCGAACCGAAATAAAACTCTTGTCTATACGAAGTGCCATCGGTGAGCGTAACTTCGGCATACGTATCGTTCTGTTTTAATAAGATGGTTTTTTTTGGACTCTTCTTTGTGAAACATTGCATGACCCCGTCATTGTTCGCCACCAAAAAATCTACTCCTTCGTTGGTTACAAGTTGGGCCGTGCCCCGGGCGTCGCCAAGGGTGTAAAATCCGCTTACGTCAACCGTGGTATTTTGAAAATTTCCTTTGCCATTGCCCAATAGCACTATGCCTTTCGAACTGTTCATAGAGCCGCCCAAGGTTTCGGTATCGGTTCTGTTGCCGGTAAGCAGTACATCTAAATGTCCATCATCATCAAGATCTTCGATCGAAATACCGTAAACCGGGGCCATCTGTGCCACAAGCGGTAATGCTTTGTGGACAAATTTGCCATCACCCTTGTTTTCTAAATAAGTTGTTTTGAGCGAGGTGACCTCTTTGCGTATCGCCCCCTGCAGTTCTTTTTTGGTAAAGACCTCATCAAAGGTGGCTTTACCGTAGTCTTTATAAAAACGAAATCGCCCCTTCATGGAAGATATCTGTGAGATCAATGCATCCCGGCTGGGAACCGGATAGTTGACGCCGTTGACATAACAACCCAGAATGGGATCTATCTTTCCGTTATTGTCAAAGTCTTTGGCCACGATGGTCAAAGGCTCTTCTTCAGAGGCTGTCAGGTCTGTGTTTTCTCCAAAGTTCCCGACGATGTAATCGATGTCTCCGTCCCCGTCAAAGTCGGCACCGTTAATACTGTTCCAGAACCCGCTCAGGCCGGGCATTCCACTTTCGGAGGTTACATTCTTTAATAGGCCGTTCTGGTTTTCAAAAAATGTTATTTCCATCCATTCACCGACCACGATAAGATCAGGGGCGTTGTCGTTGTTGAAATCGGTCCATAAGGCGGAGGTCACCATACCGATATCCGCAATTTCAGGGGCTACTGCGGCCGTGACATCTTTAAAACTGCCGTTTATATTTTGTAGGATGTAGCTTTGATCGACTACGGGATAGCTGTTCGGTTTAAGCCGTGACCCGACGAAAAGGTCCAGGTCGCCGTCACCGTCATAATCGGAGGCGTTTACCGTTGCCGTACTGGAATTTATCTGCGGAAGCCCACCGGAAACCTCAAAAGATCCGTCCGGTTGTTGCATGTACAATTGATCTTGATAGTTTCCGGATTCATAGGGGAGCTCATTGCCACCGCTGGCCACGTAAAGATCGGGCCTTCCGTCGGCGTTGAAATCGGCAAGGATGCTGCCCTGCTGTTCGTACTTCCAGGATTGCGGCAGGGCAGGGCCTTTCTTAAAAGTTCCATCCTTTGCCCGGTTCCAGATATAGGATGTGTCTTTAAGCGCGGTGGACATAAAAAGGTCTTCCCGGCCGTCCCCATCAACATCGCCTACCGCAAGTCCCGGTCCTTCTCGGGATAGCATTTTGAGCAGTAGGGGCTGGTCCATAAAATCGACATAGGCATTTTCTTTGTGTACCATCCGGGAAACTGTTCCGTCGGCTTTTTGCAAAAGGGTGGGTTTTTTAGGGATGCGCTCGTCCGCTATGGTTTTGGCATCGTCATAAGAAAGCTCGATTCGCGTATTGGTGCTAATGTTCCGCTGTATTTGTGTCTTTCCATCGGGCCAAGTCACCCGTAGGCTGTCCACGGAATTTCTTTTTCCCAGGCCGAAATGGAGTACGGGATCTACCGAGGAAACATAACCGCGCACCGGATATTCATGGGTTTTTTGGATAGTGTTCCCATAAAATAAGGTGACTTCTGCCCCTATACCACCGGGATTTAGTTCGGGCCCTTTCAGTTTTACGGCCAGATAACGGGTGTTCTGTTGCTTATTTTCCATCGTCAAGTTCTTATAGACGAATGCTTCGCTATTGATATTATTCGATACCAGGTCCAGATCGCCGTCCAAATCCAAATCTGCATAAATGGCCCCGTTGGAAATACTATTTGGCCCTTGGCTCCAAGTTTTGGTAACATTTTTAAAGGATAGGTCACCTTCGTTTTTGTAGAAATAATTCGCCAAGCTTATGGTAGGCAATTTCTTTACGTTATCATAAATCCTTGCCTTTCGTACGGAATCGTTGCCAAAGGGATTGTTCATCCCCACGGCATAATTGGAAAAATCGAGATCGGTAATATCCTTTCCATAACCGTTGGTCAGGAAAAGGTCTTTGAGACCATCATTGTCAAGATCGGCGATTAGGGGTGCCCAGCTCCAGTCCGTTTTATGGATTCCCGCCAGGCGTCCCATTTCCGAAAAGGAAGCATCCTTGTTCCTCAATTGAAGCGTATTTCGCACATATTGGGGCATATATCCCTTGTCGTAACGCAAGGTCTGGCCATTGTAGTTCATGACCGGGGTCATGGTTTTATTATGCAGGTTTGATTCGGGCAGCATGTCCATCTGCACGATATCCTCGAGACCATCATTGTTGTAATCCGCAATGTCCATTCCCATGCCATTGCTGGAGGTCTGGGTGATATATTTTTCTATCCCATCGGTAAACGTGCCGTCACCGTTATTGATCCACAATAGGTCGTTCGTGATAAAATCGTTGGAACAGTAGACATCAGGCCAGCCATCATTGTTAACATCTAGAATGCCGATGCCCAGGCCGTAGCCTTCAATGGTGATACCCGCTTCTTCTGAGACATTGGTAAAGGTATTATTACCATTGTTTTTGTAGAGTCTGTCCGTACTTATTCCTTGATTGTTCTTTTTGATCGGTCGCAGGTTGTTGTGATTAAAACTTTCCATGCCATTGGTCAGCACGTACGCATCAAGATCACCGTCTTTATCATAATCAAAAAAAGCCACCTGCGTACTATAACCGGAATCGTTGAGGCCGTAGGCTTTCGCCTCTTCCTTGAACGTAGTATTACCCTGGTTGATATAGAGTTTGTTTTCCGCCTTTGCAGCCTCTTTGCTGGCAATGCAGACATAGATATCCATTAGGCCGTCTGTGTTGATATCGACAAAACTGATGCCGGTGGCCCAGCCCTCTTTGGATATCCCGGCACTTTCGGTGATATCTTCAAAAGTCATCCCGCCCTTGTTCAAATACAAACGTGAAGGGACTTCATTTCCGCCAAAAAAAAGATCGGGAAGTCCATCGTTGTTGATGTCCCCCGTGCCTACCCCGGCCCCATTATAAATGTAGAGGTAATTTAAAGGATTGAAATCTATAGTTTCTTTGATATCGTTGCTGAAGGTGATCCCGGTCTCCGAAGAGGGAAGCAGCTCAAATTTTGAGGTGGGTCGATCGGGTCGGCAGCCCACGACCGCAATCAGCATCATAAACAGTACAGACGGTAAACGAAGATTTTTCAAGAATGTCTATTTAAGTCAAAAAATGGGTGCTCACGAACTCCCCGTTACTATTAGTTTGATCCGCATGGAAGCCGCATGCCCGGGAAAAGTACAAACAATCCAGTAAATACCCGCGTCGGTCGGCACCTCAAAATATAATTTTTGGGAGGACCTTGGCTCTAAAATGCCGGTATGTGCGATGACCAGGTCGGTTTCGGGAACGTAATTATAATCGGCGCCATCGAGTCCCATATGTAATGCCATGTCGGCTACTTTGTCTACAGAGGGCACGGCCAAATCAAAATCCATAACCAAAGTAAGCACTTTTTTGGTTACCGGAAGTATCCCTGAAAAAATCGTATCGGTAACTGACAATATCCCGTTAACATAATCTTAATCTTAGCTTTATTTTTGGAATGTCTTAAATAGCACAAGTTATTCTGGATATTCCATAATTATAATGAGGTTAAACTATCATATTTCCAATCGCAAAAAATTAGCACTTCAAACTCAAACACGAATAACTAACACGTAAACTCAAATTATGAAAAACCGATTATTTCAAAATTCCCTTTTTTTAGGGCTTTTTATGTTTTGCGGCTTTATACAGGCGCAAAGTGTGTCTGGAACGGTGTCCGATGAAACGGGACCGCTGCCAGGTGCTAGCGTAGTGGTTAAAGGATCGACTACCGGTACGCAGACCGATTTTGACGGAAATTTTACTTTGGACAATATCGGAGAAGATGCCGTTCTGTCCATTTCGTATGTAGGCTATTTGTCACAGGAGATTCCCGTTAACGGCCAAGCGACCCTTGCAGTTACCTTACAGGAAGATGCACAGGCCTTGGAAGAGGTCGTGGTAGTCGCTTATGGCACCTCTACGAAAAAAGACCTGACCGGTGCGGTGGGTATCATAAAATCCGATGCTATCACTAGTTTTCCAAATACCAGTGTCGATCAGGCCATTCAGGGCAAGACGGCCGGGGTCAACGTAACCCAGGATTCAGGAGCGCCTGGTGCTTCGGTATCCGTGAACATTCGCGGGGTTGGCTCGTTTGGGAACACCACTCCGTTATATGTAATCGACGGATTTCCAACGCAAGATATTTCCTTTTTGAATCCGAACGACATTGCATCGATTTCTGTTTTAAAGGATGCCTCTGCGGGTGCTCTTTATGGCGTAAGGGCGAGTAACGGGGTAGTCATCATCGAGACCAAGGGCGGTACTCGCGACAAACTGGTCGTTTCCGTCGATTCTTGGACCGGCGTTCGATTGGCTCCGAATAACATCGACGTTCTCGATGCCCAACAGTTTGCTACTCTGGCCCAGGACCTAGGTACGGCCCAAGAAAAAGCGGTCTTGCCTGAATGGAGCAACCCCGGCGCGTTGCGGAATATCGATTGGCAAGATTATGCTTTTAATACCGCTTTTAGAACCGGGCACAATATCAGTGTCAGGGGCGGGGGCGAAAAACTCAGGGCCGCCTTTACTGCCGGTGTCCTTGATGAAGATGGGGTAGTGCTTGCCTCCTCGTTCAAAAGATATAACGTGGGCCTGAATCTTGATGCCGACCTTTCGGACAAGCTTAGGTTGAAGACCGATATAAAATATGCCTACAGTGAAAACTTCCAGAATTTGGGAGCGGGATACTATAACCTTTTAAAGGTATTCGCGAACGTACCGTATTTGGACAACCGTACGGGAACGAACCTGCCCTATGACGGAAACGGTAATTATGGGGCCTTTACGGATTCGGAACTGGTCTCTACAAGTTCCAACGTGCTGGCTGGTGCCTTGCGGCCCGATAACGACAATGGCAGAAATGTAGTGCTCGGTAATTTTAGTCTGGAGTACAACTTTCTGCCCCATTTAACTGCCAAGGGAAACTTCGGCTTTAACTCACAAAATTATGCGGGATGGGGCTTTACTCCCACATACAACAATGGTGGCCTGGATAACAATCCGAATGCTTCCTATAACATTTCACAGAACACCTCGAACGAATATATTGCGGAAGGAATTCTTCAATATACGAATGAATTCGGAAAACATAAGGTAGACCTATTGGCGGGCCTATCGGCGCAACGATCGAAATATAAGAATATTTATGTCAACAGTCAGGGATTTTTGAATAACGAAATCCGCGATCTTGCGCAAGCGGCAGAAATTACCGATCGTAGAGGCACTTGGGGCACCAGTACCCTGGCAAGTACCTTTGCGCGGTTGGAGTATAATTACAATAGCAAGTATTACCTGACCGCGACCGTACGTAGGGACGGTAACGGCGACCACTTTGGCGCCAATAACCTTTACGGAGTATTCCCTTCCTTCGCGTTGAGTTGGAACCTTGATGAGGAAGCTTTTATGCAAGACAGCTTCTTCGACGTTTTAAAATTGCGCGGCAGCTGGGGCCAAACGGGCAGCTTTTTGGGTATCGGTGCCTTTCAGTACCTGGCCAATTATAATAATGGTCAAACTAGTGATGATGCAGGCTATGTATTCGGAGGGTCACCCGTTCAAGGCTTGCAACCGGTATCTCTGGCAAACCCTGACCTTAAATGGGAAACGCAGATCCAGACCGATATCGGTATTGAGGCCGAATTTTTGGACAACCGCCTCTATCTTACCGCGGACTGGTTCAATAAGGAATCTTCGGACTTTCTCTTCCAACAAGCCATACCCTCTCAAACAGGATTCACGACCAAATCGGTAAACGGCGGAAACGTGACCAACAAAGGTTTCGAGATTTTGGTAGGATACCGGAAATTCGACGGGGATTTTACGTGGGACGTATCCGCTAATTTTACCACCATTAAAAATAATATCACCGAATTGGTCGGCGCAAATGACTACGTTATCTTCGACACCGAATTCGCGCCAGGTTTTGTGGATAACTGGCAAGGGGTCACAAGATCGTATACAGGCAACAACGTCGGTACCTTTTTCGGCTATCGTGCCGACGGTATTTTCCAGACCCAAGGGGAAATCGATGCTTTGAACGCAGCGGCCCCTGAAGACATCGGGGCTTATCAATCGGCTGCCACCGCCCCTGGAGACCGTAAATTCAAAGACCTTAACAATGACGGGTTTATCACCGGAGAAGACCGAGAAGTCATCGGTAGTCCGTTCCCCGACTTTTATGGGGGCTTAAATCTCAACGCGGGGTACAAGGGTTTTGACCTCCAGGTCGATATCTATGGTACCTACGGAAACGAAATTTTGAATTTTTCCCGTGTAGAACTGGAAACCTTTGGAGGCTATGGGCTTGACAATGCCTATTCGAACATCAGCACCAATTATTACAATAACCGCTGGACGCCGAGCAACCCCTCTAATACCTATTCACGAGCCGTAATCTCTGATCCCAATAAAAACAATAGAGTCTCGGATCATTATGTAGAAGACGGCTCTTTTCTTCGCCTACGTAACTTACGATTGGGATATAGCCTGCCGAACAAATTGATAGAAAACTTAGGTATGGCTTCCGCAAAAATATATGTGAGCGGGCAAAATTTAATTACTTTAACAGGCTACAGCGGATGGGATCCCGAAATCGGTCAAGTTCGCGACAACAACGGTAATTCTGGAGTGCAATCCCGAGGCATCGACACAGGAGCTTATCCTATTACCCGTTCTTTTACCTTAGGTGTTAATCTACAATTTTAAAAAAAATCACTATGAAAATACATATAAAAAACAGAAGATGGACCAAGGTGATTACCTCCTTTGTCGTGATAGGTATGTTCGGTTGTTCGGACAGCTTTTTACAAGATGAAAAATTTGACGGACTTACCGATGAGGTCGTTTTTAGCTCGCAAGAAACCATAGTCGCCGCAGTAACGGGGGTATACGACACCTTTCAGGCAAGCCCCGCCGAATATATGACCAAAGCGGTCTTTTATCCGGCCAACTTTTTGACCCAGGATTATTTGAACATCGGGGCCGATACTTTTTTCCAGACCTTTGAGATCCCACCGACCTTTGGCGCTTTTAATAATTTTTGGATCATTAATTACAGGGGTATCGGTAGGGCCAACTCCGTTCTTAAAGACCTTGAACCCGCCATCGAAAACGGTACGGTAGATACGGAACTAGGAAATCGTTTAAAAGGGGAATGTCTTGCCTTGCGTGGGGTATTGTACTCCCTACTGGCCTCCAACTTTGGTGGTGTGCCCTTGGTACTTGAACCTGCCGGTGGAAGCGCAGACGCCTTTGCCCCACGAAACACCCAAGACGAAGTTTTTCAACAAGTAGCCTTGGATATGGAGGAAGCCGCAAAATCACTTCCCTGGGAATATGACGATGCGAACAAGGGTCGATTGACCCGGGGAACCGCCTATGCTTATATGGGCGGAGCCTACATGTGGCTTGGGGAATATGAAAAAGCGATAACCGCTTTTGAAGCCTTGGAAGGTCATTATGAACTGGAAGCAAATTTTTCCGACATCCATGCGGAGGTCAACAAAAACGGAAAGGAATCCATTTTTGAAGTCCAGCTCTATGACAACGCGGGCGATCTTAGCTGGGGACGTAGCGATAACGTAACCTTTATCCAATCGTTTTCCATGCCCAATGAAGTGGGCAATGGCGGAGGTTATTCTGCGGCCGCTAAACCACTTTACGACTCCTTTGAAACGGGTGATATAAGAAAGACCTGGTCGGTTATAGGGCCTGGGGAAGAACATCCAGATCCATTGATAAACATCTCAGACTATCCCAATGTACAGGAAAGCTATGGGGGCATCAATACCAACGGTACGGTTGAAGATCCTTGGCTTGGCGCAGATGGTCTACCGGGCCGACAGGGCTACTACAATGTTAAAATGTGGCGAAACCCGAAAGTGGACGGCTGGAACGGTCCGAACATCTTCGGGGGGCAGAATTTGATTGTCCTAAGATACGGTGAGACCCGTTTAAGCTTGGCAGAAGCGTATCACAGAACGGGTAACGATGCCAAAGCCATGGAGCTTATCATGGAAATCCGAAACCGGGCGGGTCTGACCACAACGCCTACCGGTGATATGATAGATGTCCTTATTTCCGAATACCGTCATGAACTGGCCGGGGAGTTTTCGCTATGGTGGTTGCTTCGCCGAACCGGTGAGCATGTCCGGTACCTCCAAGAAGAGTTTGGCGTCACGGTCCCAAACGGCAGAGACCTTATGCCCATACCCCAAGAGCAGGTTGATGTCAATCCGAACCTCACCCAGAATCCAGGGTATTAAAACAGTTGAGTTAGTTTAGTTTTAAAAGAGCCTTTGTTTGATCAAAGGCTCTTTTTACCTTATAAACTAAAATACCCCGCAGCAATGAAACGAAGAAACGTTCTAAAATCAAGTTCAATTCTAATAGCCCCGTTCATGATGGATTTCGAATAGCCCAATGCCCCGAAACAAACATTGGCCCTTTCACAATGGGCACTGCATCGCCAACAATTGGGAACAGTAAAAAAGAGTACGGGCAATGGCAAAAAGGGTTGGCGACCGGGCCGGAAAAGGTGTTGCAAGACCCCTTGAATCCGTTAGATTTTCCAAAAGTCGCCAAAGAACGCTTTGGTCAGCCCGGAAGGTATTAAAGCCACTAAAAATTTGCTGTATAAAGTGATGTAAAATCAAAGTACTCGCTTTATTCCTGAAAAATCCTGACGATATTGCGATGGGGTGCTTCCCTTATTTTTTTTAAAAATACGGTTAAAATGGGCGATATTGTTGAACCCGCATTTATAGGCGATTTCCGATATTCCCAAATCTTTTTCAACCAACATTTGCGAAGCATATCCGATCCTGACCGCGTTTAAATAATCAACAAAAGTTTTGCCCGTTCGTTTTTTGATGAACCGGTTAAACGACACGCCGCTCATGTTCAACAAATCGGATATTTCCGCCAGCGGGATTTTAGAGGCATAATTTTCTTGAATATAATCGTAAAGTGATTTTAGTTTCCCGCTATTTTCAAAATCTTCCAGCTGCACCGTAGAGGTTGATAGCAAACGCTGGTTTCGCGATATGGCCAAATCGTAAAAAATGGACTGGAGTTCAAGGAAATAATCCATGCCGGTCAACTTTGATACCTTCTTTATCCTGGGGGCCATGTTTTGAGTGACCGTATCGGAAAACAGGATGCCATGCGCCGCCCGGTCGAACATATCTTTGACAGGCTTCATAATACTCCTTCCCAAAAATGCATTATCGAAAAGATCGTTGTGGAACTGTATGGTCACTTCCCGAATATTTTTTGATTTGCAGTGATGTTGTTCCCACCCATGAACAAGTCCGGGACCTACGAGCACAAGTTCCAAGGCTCCGATATTTTCCAAGCTGTCGCCAACTATCCGACGTAAATTTTTACCATTGGCGATGAAATTTAGTTCCATTTCTGGATGAAAATGAATCGGGAAAGTAAAAACTTCCTTGGTCCGATCGAAGACCAGAAAACAGTCTTGGGAGGTTAGCGGGGTTATTTCACGATATACATTGGCTTCCATCGGCAGAAAATGACAAATTAGTATGCAAATTGATAAAATAGGATTAATGCGAACAACAGGCAATAATTATCTTTGGAATCCATGAAACTCCAAAAAATTACGGATTCGGTAACTTCATGGCTCGCTTTTTAATAGGCTTGCATTGTTATGCAATTATTTCCAAGGTAATAAAAATCCACTTATGTCAAGGTACTTCCACAAAGTTGCTCCTATTTTTCCATATAAATTTTATTCCCGTCTGTCGATGCTATTTTTGATTTTAGTGTCCGTACAATCTTGTAAATCGACCACTGCCCTTATGAAAAAAGAGGCCTCCTTAACCGATACGCAGGCCACCCGTGAAACCAAGTATCTTTTTAATAAGATCAAGGAAATCGCCAAACAAGGTTACGGTTTCGGACATCAAGATGCAACGGCCTATGGTATGGGATGGAAGAACAAGGCTAAGGAATATCGCAGCGACGTTAACGATGTTGCCGGGGACTATCCGGCGGTTTACGGTTTTGACATCGGCCATGTGGAACTGGGGAATATCCAAAATCTGGATACGGTCAATTTCGGGCAGATGAAAAAACTCATTCAAAAGGCAGATAACGCCGGGGGTATTATAAGCCTAAGTTGGCATGCCCATAACCTGATTTCCGGTGGTAGTACCTGGGATACCACGGCCTTTGTAAAACATATCATCAAAGGCGGTTCTTTGCATACCCCATACCGCGCCTGGTTGTTAAGGGTGGCGGATTTTTTAAATGATTTAAAGGATAAAAGGGGAAACGCCATTCCAGTTGTCTTTCGCCCTTACCACGAAATGAACGGAGCCTGGTTCTGGTGGGGCGCAGGAAATTGCACACCAGAAGAATACAAGACCCTTTGGCGCGAAACCGTGGATATTTTATCCAGGGAATTCGGGGTCCATAACGTAATTTACGCCTATTCGCCCAACGGCCTGAACCACCCTGAGGATTTTCTACGCTATTATCCGGGCGACGATTATGTAGATATGCTCGGCCTCGACATTTATCAACACGGCACAACCGAGGAGTTCGTGGAACAGCTGAGACGGGACATCCCCCTACTTAAAAAAATAGCCACCGAAAAAGATATGCCCTATGCCCTGACGGAAGTTGGCCTTAATACGATTCCAGTGCCCGATTGGTGGACCCAGGTTTTTGATAAGGAAATGGCCAATTCTGGTATCGCTTGGGCATTGTTTTGGCGAAATGCCTGGCCCGATCACTATTTTGCACCTTTTACCGGCCAAGGAAGCAGCGAAGATTTTGTACGTTTTAAAAAGCTGCCACATGTTCTTTTTTTGAAGGAAGTGAAGAGAATTAAATAACGGGTATAAATTTCAAGCACCAAATTCCAAATCCTAAAAAAAATTAATTCGTATCCATTAGCGAAATACGTGTCTGACCGACCTGAGCGCATCAGACCCTAAGAGATTTAAACCTGACCATGGAAAAACTAAAGTTAAATGAAAAAATGGGCTACGGCTTTGGCGATTTTGCCTCGTCGATGTTCTGGAAAATGTTTTCGGTTTATCTGCTTTTTTTCTATACAGATGTCTTTGGGATTACCGCCGCCGCCGTGGGCACCATGTTCTTGGTGACGCGGATATTCGACGCCGCCAACGACCCCGTTATGGGCATCATTGCAGATAGAACCAGCACCAAATGGGGCAAATTCCGGCCCTATCTTCTGTGGATGGCCATCCCATTTGGTATCATTGGAGTGCTGCTATTTACTACTCCTGATTTTGATACCCCTGCCAAATTGGTCTATGCCTACGTCACCTATTGCATTATGATGATGATCTATACGGCAGTCAACGTACCGTATGCTTCCCTTTTGGGAGTGATCACTTCGAACCTAAAAGACCGTACCGCGCTGGCGAGCTACCGTTTTATCTTTGCTTTTGCGGGCAGCATTCTGGTGCTGGCGACCGCAGAGCCCTTGGTCGATTATTTTACCAATTTCAAAGGGGGCGCGCCCAATCCGGAACAGGGCTGGCAATACACGATGATTATCTATGCCTTTATCGCCGCCCTGTTCTTTTATGGCACTTTTTATTTTACAAAGGAAAGGATTCCATTGCCAAAGGAGCAAAAGACCTCTTTGAAGGCGGATCTCAAAAACCTGGCCGGCAACGGTCCTTGGTTCATTCTCTTGGGAGCGGGCGTTTTTTCGTTGATTTTTAATTCCCTTCGGGACGGGTCCACTATTTATTATTTTAAATATTATTTTGAAAACCAGGACGCCTTTCTATTGCCTATCCTTGAGATTTCAATCACTTTCAGTACGCTATACCTTGTATTGGGGCAAGCGGCCAATATCGTGGGGGTGGTCATGGCTAAAACGGTATCCGATAGGTTCGGGAAGAAAAAGACCTTTTTTTGGGCCATGATTATTGCCGCTATATTGAGCTGTATATTTTTCTGGTTCAAGGAGGATAACCTTGCGTTAATCTTTGTCTTTCAATTTTTGATCAGTATCTGTGCCGGTATTATATTTCCCCTGTTATGGTCGATGTATGCCGATATCGCCGATTATTCGGAATGGCAGACGGGTCGAAGGGCAACGGGACTTATTTTTTCTTCCTCATCAATGTCCCAAAAAATGGGGTGGACCTTAGGAGGTGCCGTTACCGGATGGATGCTCGCCAACTATGGTTTCGAGGCCAACGTTGTACAGTCCGAAGAAGCAAAAACAGGCATACGGATGATGCTCAGTTTTATGCCCGCTATTGGGGCTTTTTTATCCGCTGTGTTTATCTTTTTTTACAAGTTGGACGATCCGCTGATGCTGAAGGTCAACCAGGAATTAACGGAAAGAAGGGTCAACGAAGATTAGAAATGTCATCCTAGGTACTTCGACTGCGCTCAGCATGCACTAAAGTCGAAGGGCCAACACTACTAAAAATGTCACCCTGAGCACCGTCGAAGGGCCAAAAAAATAAATTGCAATTTCAAATGAATAAAAAAATGACCCTGCCCAGAACCACAAACACGTTTATCCATTTGTTTCAAGAACATAGAAACCTGCTAGAAAGAACGAACGCTCCCTTACCGAGTTCCAACGGTATATTCCAACGCTACGAACATCCTATACTTACGGCTGCGCACACACCCTTATATTGGCGGTACGACCTTAATCCGGAAACTAATCCGCATGGGCTGGAGCGAATAGGTATCAATGCGGCCTTTAATGCGGGAGCTATTAAATGGGAAGGCAATTACGTTTTGGCCGTACGTGTGGAAGGTAGTGATAGAAAGTCCTTTTTCGCTTTGGCCGAAAGTCCCAATGGCGTGGATAATTTTAAATTTCGGGAACGGCCGATGCTCCTTCCGCAAAACAAGGAAAAGGACATCAATGCTTATGATATGCGCTTGATACGGCATGAAGACGGTTATGTCTACGGTATCTTCTGCTCCGAAAAAAAAGATCCTGATGCCCCGAACGGAGATACGTCCGCCGCCATCGCCAACGCGGGTATCATCCGATCCAAAGACCTTGAAAATTGGGAACGGCTTCCCGACCTGATCTCCAACTCACAGCAGCAGCGCAATGTCACCTTGCATCCGGAATTTTTCAATGGTAAATATGCCGTTTATACCCGGCCCCAAGACGGATTCATAGAGACCGGTGTCGGAGGTGGTATCGGACTCGGTTTTATCGATAGTATGGCCCACCCCGAGGTTATGGACGAGGTCATCATCAATCCCAAAAAATACCATACCGTTTATGAGCTTAAAAATGGCCAAGGCCCATCCCCCTTACAAACAAAGGAAGGCTGGTTACACCTTGCGCATGGCGTGAGAAATACGGCAGCGGGACTGCGGTATGTACTGTATATGTTCATGACCGATCTGAACGACATCCAAAAAGTCATTCATCAGCCTGGCGGCTATGTGTTGGCGCCCAACGATTCCGAGATAATCGGTGATGTGGGCAACGTCTTGTTTTCCAATGGATGGATCGCCGACGGCGACGGCAAAGTATTTGTCTATTATGCCTCCTCCGATACGCGCATGCATGTCGCAACTTCTACTATCGACATCTTGATCGATTATTGCAAGCATACGCCCGAAGACAAGCTGTATTCCAATGGGTCTGTCGAGACCATTTTGAAATTGATCGAGAAGAACAAGGGCTTATATTAAAGTGCTATGCAAGAGGAATTCGTAACGAAGGTCAAAGCTGAACTGAACAATATCCTAGACTATTGGCAGAAAAATGCCCCCGATACCGAACATGGCGGTTTTTTGGGGCGTATCGACCATTTTGGTAAGACCATTCCCGAATCTCCGAAAGGCATCATCCTAAACACCCGTATTTTATGGGCGTTTTCTGCGGCCTCCAATTATTTTGCGGACGACCGCTATAAAAGCGAATGTGAAAGGGCCTATTCCTATGTAATGAACCACTTTAAGGATACCTCGCAGGGAGGTGTTTTTTGGGAACTGGATTATTTGGGGAATCCCGTTAATCGCAGAAAACAGGTGTATGCCCAAGCATTTACCATTTATGCCCTTGCGGAGTATTATAAATATGGCGGACAACAGGAAGTACTGAGCTGGGCTATGGAACTTTTCCAGTTGGTGGAAACCCATGCGCTCGACCTGAATTTAGAGGGATACATTGAAGCTTTCGCCGAAAACTGGGATGCCATCGAGGATATGCGCCTTAGTGAAAAAGACCTCAACGCCCCCAAGACCATGAACACCCATTTGCATATTTTGGAGGCCTATACCACACTTTACGAGGTGAAGTCGGATATTGAGGTCGGGAAAGCCCTTGAAAATCTGATCCATTTGTTTTTGGAAAAGTTCGCTTCGAAAAATAATCATTTTAAACTATTTCTTTCAAACGATTGGAAGAACCTATCTTCCGAGGCGTCTTACGGGCACGATATCGAAGCCGTCTGGCTGTTGGTAATTGCGGCAAGAACCCTAAAAAATGTCAACCTTACACAGAAGACGGAAGCCTTGGCCGTAAAGGTCGCCGATATCTTTATAAAAGAGGCGCTGGACGATGACTTTGGTGTTTTCAACGCCATCGATTTAAAAACGGGAAAGTTGGATGCGGACAAACATTGGTGGCCACCGGCGGAAGCCATCGTAGGGCTGCTTTATGTCTCTAAAATTACCAAGGATAAAAGATATACATCCTTTGCCAAAAAGCTTTGGCGGTTCATCGATGATACAATTATTGACCACGACAAGGGGGAATGGTTTTTTCGCGTGAATCGCCAGGGGGTGCCCTATACCGATGAAAACAAGTTGGGGCCTTGGAAATGTCCTTACCATAATAGTCGGGCTTGCATGGAAATTATTAAATTGCTGGATTAAATAAGGTATTCGATTGCCGCAGTTTAAAAGCTGTTGATAAATAGGATGAAATGAAGGCAACACCCATATTCGACATCAAACCCGTTCACGGCGAAGGACCGCTTTGGTGTCCGATCCAAAAAACGTTCTATTGCGTCGACCTTATAAAGGGGTCTTATTTTAAGGTGGATTGGATGACCGGTACATCACAGGAATTCAACGTAGGCCAAGAACTGGGGGTAATCGGTCTTTGTGAGAACGGAAAAACAGTGGTAGGTGTCAGGGATGGTTTCGGGTTTTATGATGAGACTACCAATAGGTTGGAATTGGTCGCCGATTCTCCCGAGCTCGATGTGCCCGAAAGACGTATGAACGATGGAGCCATCGACCCCAAAGGCCGCTTTTTTGCCGGTACCATGGAATATGACGGCACCAACGATACGGGAAATCTCTATCGCTTGGATGCCGATCACAGCGTTCATCATTTGGAAAGCGATATCTTTATTACCAATGGGATGGGTTGGTCTCCGGATGGGAAAACCTATTATATGATCGATACGAACCGCAATGTGCTGTATGGCTACGATTACGATATCGAGACCGGAAATATTTCCAATAGAAGAAATCATATTAAATGGCCCAAAAACGAATTTCCGGATGGAATGACCGTTGATAGTGAAGGCGGGTTTTGGGTGGCCATATGGGATGGATATAAGGTCAGTCATTTTAGTGCAGAGGGGCAATGGATCGAAGATATTGCTGTACCGGTGCGACATGTTACCAGTTGTTGCTTTGGGGGCGAAGATTTGAAAACACTTTTGATTACCACTTCCCGTATCAATTTATCCGAGAAGGAACAGAAAGAGAATCCTCTTGCGGGAAGATGCTTTGTCGTGGAAACGGACACGGTAGGACAAGTTGAACCTAGATTTAAAGGATAATACAAACTGATCATAACTGGAGTGGAAAAGGCCATCGGTAAGGCCTGCAGCGATTTATTGTGGGTTGAAAGAGGCAGGAAAGAATCATCAAGCCAAAAAAAATAACTTTTTAATTTGGGTGATCGACAGAATCAATGATGCTCCCGCACGTCATCATCTGTACGCCATAATAGGGGTTGCGTATTTCCTCATCGGCACTTATCCAGAAGGCTCCCCGGTTATTATTGGCCATCGGGCATTTTTGGATGAATACTTTGGGATCCATGTCATCAATGTTCATAACAATAGGCACCATATTCTCGTTCAAGACCACAAAGTTGTCGCGTTGGTTTTCAATAGCATCGTTTTCGGCAATGGCGGCCAACCTCTTTTTTATTTTAGAGAAATGGGATTTTTCCATTTTGCCCAATTCCGTTTCAGGTACGGCCTCTATTTTCTCTAATGTCGCTTTGGCGAAACGTGATACTTTTTTGGAATCGCCATCGACAAAAGCATCTTTCATGTCCAGATAAGAGGGAACACTTTTTTTAAACACATCTTGGGTATTTTTAGACAGTTCCATTCGCATCTCTGACATCGTTTTATCATCTTCGTCGCTACCTGGGTTCATCATCGATTTTTTGCCCTGCAATTGTGCCGCGGCATCTACTGTAAACGTGCCATTGGTAACAATCTCATCACCATCTTGCAAGCCGGATGCAACAACAAAAGTATCCCCGTTTCGAGCGCCGAGGGTGACTTCGCGCATTTCAAAAATGGGTTCGTTGGGATTCGTCTTTAGGTAAACCAAAGAACGTTCCCCCGTCCATAGCACCGCGCTCGCTGGAATATTGAGTTGTTTGGAAGAATCTTCGGACTTGCTTTCGATTTTTCCGGTTACGAACATGCCGGGCTTGAAAATGCCTTCTTTATTATTCAGGAGCGCGCGTATTGTAACCGTTCGGGTCTGCGTATTTAAAACCGGATCGATAAAAGAAACGGTAGCATCAAATGCCGCGTTGGGATAGGCATTAGAAACAATCTTGATCCTTTGCCCTTTTTTGAGTTCTGCGATTTGATTTTCGTAGGCATCGAACTCCGCCCAGACGGAATTCAGGTTGCTGACCTTAAAGATGGGCGCGCCATCCATGATATGTGCACCTTCGCTGACGGTAATGTCGGTCACCACGCCGGATACATGTGAGTAAATGGGAAATTGCTCCAAGACCTTTCCTGTCCGTTCGATGTTATCCAGAACTTCCCCGTGTATTCTCCAATTCTTGAATTTGTTCCGTACGGCGGTATACAGTTGGGGCTGTGATTCCTTGATGCGGTAGGCGGTAATCAGTTCTTGCTGGGCGGCCACTAGGGAAGGGGAGTACACCGTGGCCACACGTTGGCCCATACTTACCTTTTCACCGAGGGATTTCACAAATAAATTCTCGACACGGCCGTCAAAATGGGCGGGCTGAGTAGCTGCTTCATCCTTGTTTTCGGTGATTTTTCCCGAAAGCCAAATCATGCCATCTGCTTCAGGAGTAGAACTTCCCACCACCGTAGTCTGGATATTGGCCAAAGCCATGGCATTTTTAGTCATTTTGATTTCGTTCATCGCCATACCTTCGCCACCCGACTCGACAGGAATCAATTCCATTCCGCATATAGGGCAGTCGCCAGGTTCGGACCGCATGATTTGTGGATGCATGGAGCAGGTCCACATTTCTTCTGCGGTCTCGCCAGAATGATCATGGATGTCGGACCTATTCGGACTGTCTTTGTCGGCCATGGAATCATTGCCAGAACTGCCGAAAATAAAATAGCCGGCCAGTAGGCCTACTACGACTGCAATACCGATATATAGTATGTTCTTGTTCATGATATTTCTTTTAAATAATCGATTTATAGTAGGTACCTAATCATTTTCCAACCTCTCGATCATCGCCTTCATCTCACCAATTTCCCTTCTTTGGGCTTCAATGATATCCTCGGCCAACATTTTGACTTCCGGGTCTTCGATATTGGCCCGTTCGCTGGTTAATATAGCGATGGAGTGATGGGGAATCATCGCTTTCATCCACAGAACATCGCCTATGATTGGCTTTTGCGCCCGTACCAGAACCAAGGCTCCCACAAAGAGCACCAAGCTACCTACATAAATGCCGATATTCTTCTTTTTATTTTTATACATTTTCAACATCAAAGACAACATAATTACGGCCATTGCGGCTATCCCCAAACACGTCATATAAAAACGGGTAAGGCTAAAATAGACGTGGTCGATCTGATACGTATTTAAATACATCGTAATGTACATGGCCACAAATGACCCCCCCAGCATCAAGAAAAATCGCGTGTAATTGCTTAATTCCTTTTTCTTTTCTTGTTCCATAATTTAAGAATTTATTGTTATCCAATTGACTTTGTTCGTAATCTTAGCGCATTCGCGATGACCGAAACCGAGCTGAAGCTCATGGCCAGGGCGGCAATCATGGGCGATAGCAGTATCCCGAAAAATGGGAACAGTACGCCTGCGGCAATGGGGATGCCAAGCGTATTGTATATCAGGGCAAAGAATAGGTTCTGCTTTATATTTTTCATCACTGCGTCGCTCAGGTTCCTCGCTTTTACGATGCCGTGCAAATCTCCTTTTACCAAGGTGATCATTGCGCTTTCAATGGCAACATCCGTTCCCGTGCCCATGGCGATGCCCACGTCGCTTTTTGCCAAGGCCGGGGCATCGTTGATGCCGTCGCCGGCCATGGCCACGATGTGGCCTTGCCCTTGTAATTTCTTGACCTCTTCGAGTTTGTTCTCGGGGAGCATACCGGCCTTGAAATCGCCGAGGTCTAGTTCGCCGGCCACCGCTTGCGCCGTGTCGTGGTTGTCGCCGGTCAGCATGATCACATTTATACCCTTGTCCTGCAGTTCCCTGATGGCCTTGGCACTAGATTTCTTGATCTTATCGCCTATCACTACATAACCGGCCACCTCGCCATCCACGGATAGAAAGGAAACTGTTTTTCCCTGTTTTTGAAAGGCTTGTGCTTCTTTCTCCATATCCGAGGAAATGTCTGGCTTGGCATAGGCCATCATTTTGGCATTTCCCAGGGCCAACTTTTTCCCATCTACTTTTCCTTCGACCCCTTTTCCGGTAACCGCACTAAAATCTACCACTTTTAAGATTTCGGCTTTTTGTTCTTTTCCATATTTGACGGTCGCTTCGGCCAGTGGATGTTCGCTAGAACTGTTTAGGGAAGCGATAAGCTGCGTAATATCCCTTTCAGAAAAGGAATCCGTGAACGAACCCATTTTTTCTACCGTAGGTTTTCCTTCGGTAATGGTTCCCGTCTTATCGACGATCAAGGTATCTACCTTGTCCATTTTCTCTAGGGCTTCTGCATTTTTTATCAGTACGCCATTCTGGGCGCCCTTGCCAACGCCCACCATGATTGACATTGGCGTCGCCAGCCCTAGCGCACAGGGACAGGCGATGATCAATACGGCAATAGCATTTACAAGTGCGTAGACGTAGACCGGTTCCGGCCCCCAAATGGCCCAGACCACAAAGGTGATCACGGCAATAAGAACCACGAGAGGCACAAAATAGCCGGAGACCGTATCGGCCAGCTTTTGGATAGGTGCACGGCTGCGGCTGGCCTCGTTTACCATATGTATGATTTGGGAAAGTAGCGTATCGCTTCCTACTTTTTCCGCTTGCATCAAGAACGACTGGTTGCCGTTAATCGTTCCACTGTTCACTTTATCGTCTTCGGATTTGTCAACGGGAATAGGCTCGCCCGAGATCATCGATTCATCTACGGTGGTATGTCCTTCGGTTATCACGCCATCCACAGGAATTTTATCGCCAGGTTTTACGCGAAGGATATCTCCCTTTTGGATTTGGTCGATGGAAACCTCCTCTTCATTTCCATCAACGACACGTACCGCTTTGTTGGGTGCCAATTTCAATAGTTCCTTTACTGCCGAGTTTGTTTTACTGTGCGCCCTTGCTTCTAGAACCTGGCCCATCAAAACTAAGGTGAGAATTACCGTTGCCGCCTCGAAATAAACGTGTACCGCACCGGATCCGGTCTTGAACTGCTCTGGAAAAAAATCAGGGAACAACATCCCGAACACACTGAACGTCCAGGCCACCCCGGCACCGATACCGATTAGGGTGAACATGTTCAGGTTCCACGTTTTAATGCTGCGGTAGGCCCGTTCAAAGAACATCCAAGTTGCATAGAATACCACTGGAATAGATAAACCGAACTGTATCCAGTTCCACCATTTTTGTTCCATGATTTCATACAATGGATTGTTGGGTATCATCTCGCTCATGGCAATCAAGAAAACCGGCAATGTAAAACCTAGCGCTATCCAGAACTTTTTCAATAGTTTTTTATAGGTCTTCTCTTCCGCGGAAAGGTCTGGCTCCAGTGGCACCAAATCCATTCCACAAATGGGACAAGAGCCAGATTCATCCTTTATGATTTCGGGATGCATAGGGCAGGTCCATTGCTCGGATGATGTTTCGGAAAGGTTTTGTTCTTCCACGAGACCCATGCCGCATACGGGGCAGTCACCGGGTTTGTCATAGGTCTTGTCGCCCTCGCAGTGCATGGGGCAGTAGAAAGTGCCGGTTCCTTTGCCTTTTGGCCTGGCTTCCTCTTTTGATTCGGAGGTATGGCTATGACTACCAGGTGTATGTATCGTGTAGCTTCCGCCATCCTGTTTTAGAGCATCTTGAAACTTATCGATGGGAATATGGGAATCCATTTCGATGGTGGCTTCCTCCTTTTCCAAATTCACGGAAGTCTGAGTCACGCCTTCCACCTTGGAAAGTGTTTGTTCTACGTGGTTACGACAACCATTGCAGGTCATCCCTTGTATGTGATAGGTGTGTTTCATGGTTTACTATATTAAAAATTTCACTATCAATCCTCCTGCAAGCCAGATGTAACAGACAAACGCGATATATTTTAAAACACGTTCCAACAGTGGACTTTTTGGCGCCATCTCGCTCATACCGTGTTCTACATCCTTCTTTTTAAAAAATCCTAGATAGACCAAATATCCTGAAATCACTAGGAAGGACATGTTCAAATAGAACGTGTAGTCTATCTTGAAGAATTCGCTATCCTTAATCTTGACCTGAGATGGATCGGGTAAAATTGCGAGCAGGTCAAATCCGTAGTGCAGGGTCAATGCCGTTCCGATCAACGCCGTAAACAATAGGAACAAAATAAAAAGGGACATTTTCCACCCATAATATTTGGCATTGATCCGCAATACCGGAAAAACTACCAAATCGCTAAAAATAAACGCCATCACGCCAGCGAAACTCACTCCCTTGCCAAACAACAGAGCAGCTAACGGAATATTCCCCATAGAACCTATAAACGTTAAGAAAGCCGCGACAGGTCCCACCAAAATATGCTCTAAAATCTCGAAAAAGGTAAAATCTGTATTGCCCTGACCGCTGTTGATAAAAAGGGTCTCAAAAAACGAATCGGGCACAAAGACCGCAACGATACCGGCAATGGTAAAGCCGACGGTGACGTCTTTCCAGACCATTTGCCATTCCATTTTATACTTTTTGGCGACCCTTGCCCAACTGTTCTCTTTTTGAATCTGTTTCTTCCAGTCTTGGGAGTCGTCCATCTCGTCATCATCTTCGCTTTCCAAATTTTTTCGGGCATTTTCGATCAGTTTTTTAGGATTGATGATACGTATCAGCAGCCAACATATCAAAATCAGAAGAACGCCTCCCACATATTCACCCACTACGAATTGCCATCCCAAGAATATAGAGATGATAATCCCCAGTTCAATGACCAGATTTGTCGATGCCAACAAGAAAGCGATGGAGGAAACAAAACTTGCCCCTTTTTTAAAGATGGATTTTGTGCCCGCCAATGCCGCAAAGCTGCACGAGCTGCTTATAAAACCGAAAAATGTACCCAAGAGCATGCTCTTCCCTTCATTTTCGCCCATGGCTTTCTGCATCCGTTTTTCGGTCACAAAAATCTGTATCATACTGCTTATGATGTAGCCTAGGACAAACGCCCATAGTGCCATCCAGAAAAATCCCGTTGTAGTATAGGCAGCTTCGCCCCATTGTTTTAGAAAGTCGTTCATCTTTTAGATTTGTAGTACAAGGTTTTATTTCAGATCTTTTAGATATTCCCTAGCTCCAGCGTCCCATTAATTAATTTCTTGCTGAATTTTACCGCAATCCACCATTTTACTCCCGTAATACGGATTCTTGACCTCGTTGCTCGCACTTAACCACGTGCTTCCGTTTTCGTACATAGGGCAGAACTGCTCGTAAAGCTTTTTGTCCGTTCCGATGATGGCCACCATATCGGTAACGTCTGTGCTCAGCGTCTTAAGATGCTCACGCTGATGTTCCATCGGGCTCTCCGAAATATGTTCGGCCTGTTCCTTGGCATCGACAATAATATCCTTGAGTTGTGTTTGCTCGGAACTTGAATAGGCGGACACATCAAAGTTGTCCAATGCGGCAACTAGTTTGCCGCCTGCTTCGGCAGCCTCGTCGGTATTGTCGGCCACAAGGGCATTTTTGATGGAGAGATATCCATCTAGGATAGCCGTTGTTCTTGAATCTCGTGCATCATTGTTTGCCGGATTCCCCATATCGTTTCTATCTTCATGATGCATTTCGTTGCCCATCGGCACAGCCGCAACTTTTTTGGTACCGTCCTTACAGGAAATGCAAATTAGAGCCGTTAATACGATCGCGCTGGTATATATTACTGTTTTAACTGTTGTCATCGTTATCTGATTTTTAAGGTTACTAATTTCTTCAAGTTTTAAAATCTAACGGAAAGGCCCCCACCGGCTCCAAAACGGTTGTCATAGCTTCCCATGAGGGAAAAATTCCTTCCCAGCACATACTCCAGTCCCACTTGCCAAGTGGATTCACTCTCAAAATCGGTACCAGCCTCCAAATCATTGACCCAACCGAAATCCATTTGGTATTCATATTGTCCAAAAACCCCCAGTCGAGGTAAAACCATAAACCCTGTACTTAAACGTACTTGCGGTCGTAATTTACTATCTATTCTAAAGTCCGAATTTATGAGTAGTGGCATTAACCAACGTACTCCCGCAATCGCGGTGGTGTTTATTTCTTCAAGACTGTTTTTTATACCGTTCTCAACATTTACACCTCCAAACACCCTGAAATAGTCATTGAGATAACGTTCATAACTGAATTCGGCTTCCAGATTTTTGTTCCAGCCATATTCCCCCATAAGGGTAAACTGATTTCTGATGTTTGTGGCAGTGGCGTACAGTTCTGTCATGTGACTGGCAGCGGTCAACTCGCCCCAAGTGAACATGTGGTCTGCCTCATTTGTCAGATTGGTTAGTGGATAGCCTTTCAATCTTTCATCTCTTGGGGTTTCAGAGTAGCTGAATACTCTTGCCATTCCGGCATTCATATGATAGAGCACGTGGCAATGGAAAAACCAGTCCCCATATTCCTTCGCATCGAATTCGATGACCACCTTCTGCATCGGTGCCACATTCACGGTGTGCTTCAAGGGAGAGTATTCACCATTTTCGTTCAACACCCTGAAGAAGTGGCCATGCAAATGCATCGGGTGGTGCATCATCGTCAAGTTATTGAGTGTGATGCGTACCACTTCACCTTGATTGATTTTTATCTTATCTGTTTCGGATAGGGGCACCCCGTTGATCGACCAGACGTAGCGGTTCATATTTCCGGTAAGGTTGAATAGCATCTGCTTCACGGGTTTGTCATTGTCAAAAACAGTCTTTTCGGGCGAACGCAGGTAGTTGTAGTTGAATTCTGGGTTACCGCCCGTCTTCATATTGTCACCTACAACCTTGTCTTTGGGAACCATATAACCCATTTTCATACCATCATCCATTTTCCTCGTATCATCCATCATCATATTGGCCTTTCCCTTTTTCATATTCATCTCAGATTTCGACATCTTCATCTTTCCCTCCTTCATATTCATTTTGGAGCGGTCCATCTTAGTGTGCGCCATTTTGGTGGAATCCATTTTTTTCATCCCGTCCATCTTCATCTTATCGTCTTTCATATTCATTTTGGAATGGTCCATCTTATCGTGGTTCATTTTGGTGGAATCCATTTTCATCCCGTCCATCTCCATCTTGCCCCCCTTCATATTCATTTTATGGCCGCCCATCTGCATTCCGCCCATGTCCATCTTATATTTTTTCATTACCTGAATGGAATCGTTTTTCGAAGGATTGAATTTTGAGGCCGGAGCGCCCATTTTCATTCCCATGGACATCATTTGCTTCATGCTTTTTATCAAATCCGGTTCAGCGACCATAGGGGCTTTTAGGGTTTCGCCTTTGCCGACATAGGCCGATGCCTCTCCGGAACCGTCCTGAGCGGTCGCAAGGATTTGAAGTTTTCCGCTTTGTGGGATCGTTACGATATAATCGTAGGTTTCCGCCACCCCGATTAAGGTCTTATTATGTTCTACGGGAACAACGTCAATACCGTCGGCCGATATTAGCAAGGGGTCTTCGCCGCCGAAAGTCAACCAATAGTAGGTTGCTGCGGAAGCATTCACAAAGCGTAAACGTACTTTTTCTCCTGGCTCAAAATCAGGATAATTCTGTTCGGCCTTTCCGTTGATGAAGAATTTATCGTAATAGTTATCGGAAATGGCCATATCCGGCATTCGCTGCCAAGCCATTTTTAGCTTTGCGCCTACCGCATTTTTCTTGATGAGTTTATCAAGGCTCTGTACCTGACCTTTTTTTATCAAGTACCACTCGTTGCCACGTTTCAAGTTTTTTAATTGGGATCGTGGCTTTTCGTCCATCCAGTCCGATACCACTAGTACCAAATCTTTATCATATTCCAAATCGGTTTCTTTGGGATTGATTTGAATGGAACCATAAACGCCCCGTTGTTCCTGTAATCCCGTATGCGAATGATACCAATACGTGCCGGATTGTTTTATGGCAAACTTGTACTGTAATGTTTTGCCTGGCCGGATCGGCGGAGTGCTCAGATAGGGAACACCGTCATAAAAATTCGGCAATATCATCCCATGCCAATGTACCGACGTTTCCACGTCCATTTTATTGGTCACATTGATGATAGCAAATTCGCCTTCTTCAAATTGCAGATTAGGGCCGGGAATGCCTCCATTTATGGTCATGGCTTTTACATCCTTGCCAGTGAAATTGACCGTCCCATAGTCTATGGTCAGATTATAAACGTGTTCCGGCCAGTTGTCCTTATTTTCTTCATAGGTATTGGATATTTGTGCCTTTAAACTAGAAACGCAGAATCCTGAAATCAAAAGTATAAGTAGTATTCTCATTTATAATTGTTTAAGAAGCCCTTTCCTTACGGAAAGGGTGGTATTCAATTTTACCAAGTATTCAATTATGCCAGGTTTTCTGCACAGGCATCAGCACATTTTCTACAGGCATCCGCACAATCTTTACACTGTTGATGGTCATGCTTGCCGCATTCATCGGCACATTTTTTACAGACACTATGGCAATATTCTACCATACCTTTTGCCTCTTCATAATTTGCGGCAAGCAATTTAGCAGTCGTGCTGCATACTTCTGCGCAAGCCCTATCGGTTCTGATACAATCAACCATAATCTTGATGTCTTCGGTATCTAAACAGGCATCCGCACAATAATTACAATGTGCAACGCAGTTGTTCAAGGCTTCAATTAATTTTCAATTTTTCATATTATATAGAGTTTTAATTCATAATTTGATTAAAGATACCACTGAAATACAGTCATTTGTATCATAATTATGGCTGTTATCTACATAATTTGGTCTAAAGAGTTCCTAAAGTTCTTTTGTTGCGATTTATAGGCTGATAAACTCATTCCCGTCTCGCTTTTAAATTGTCGGCTAAGGTGGTTTACATTGCTGTAATCAAGCAATTGCCCCATTTCCGTAAAATTGATTTCTTTCGCCTGGATCAGTTCCTTTACCTTTTCGGTTTTCAGTTTGATAAAATACCTTTCGATGGTTATGCCCTCGGTAAACGAGAAAACCTTGCTGATTTTTGAATATTCGACTCCCAAAGTATTGGCCAAGTGCGTGGATAGTTTCGTTTTGATTTGCAGCGGCAATTCTTTCAAGGTCTTGATAAGTTCTATCTTAATCTGCTCCGTAAGTTTTTCATCGGCACGATCGATTAGAGAGAAGCCATTTTTTTCGAGCAATGTTTCCAATTTTTCGATTTCCCCATCGCCCTCAATATCCAAGCGCACGCGACCCAGTTCGATTTGCTTTAAGACGATGTTATTATGGTGCAACTCATCCTTTAAAACCTTAATGCATCTATCGCACACCATATTTTTTATAAAGAAATCCTGTATCATACTCAATTTATCAAGTAGTTGATAATGGCCGATTGCGCAAAATACTCTTGCACCGACTCGATTTGCTCTGTTTGGAATTTTAACTGTAGCTCTTGAATGTCAAGCACTTCGTTAAAATCGATGGTTCCCGTTTCGTAGTTTGTCGTAAGGATTTCTTCGGCATCCCTAGCTTGTTCGAGATTTTTAGTCTGTGTATCGAAACTGATACGCGCTTGATTTCTTTGGGATATCGCTCGGGAGAATTTGCTTTGCAATACGTTTAGCCGCTCGTTTTTCTGGGCTTCCAATTCCTTTTGACGCAGTTCATTTTGTTTGGATAGGGATGAATAGACTTTGTTGAAGATAGGGATGGAAAGGGTGACCATGGGCATGATAATGTCCTTCCCGTTATCGGTAAGCATCATATCGGTACGCTCCGCTACGGGCACATAATCAAGGCCGACCCCGACGCTCGGCGCACGTTCTTTTTGGTTCAGTAATTCGGATTGTACGACCGATTCGAACAGCCGATCATATCTGAGCAATTCCGGATTTTCGGAAATGGAATCATAGCTATATTCTAAATCGGCATCCGGAATCTCTAGCTCGGTGACCACCTGTACAAGATGGTCATACTGCCGGTCTAGCTTACTGTTAAGGCCGGCTAGAATACCTTTCGCCTGTTGAAACAGCATCTCTTTTTGCTGCTGCAGCTCGTTCTGCCGGATCTGTAGCCGAAGTACATCGACTGCGGAGGCTTTACCGACTTCTACGGAGGTCAGTGCCAAGCGCTCGTAGGTTTTTAGCAGTTGGATATTTTCGTCAAGCACCTTTTGCTTTGCCCCGATGGCGTAGAATTGATAATACAACTGGGCAACCTCCAATGCCAGCTTTCGTTTGGCAATGACGATTTCGACATATTCCGCTTCGGCCATGGAACTGGCGTAGTTTTCCCTTGCCGTTATCGTGCCAAACCACGGTAGCATTTGGGAGACTGAAAATTTTGCGCGTTGTGCACCGGTTCGGGTTTCGGGCTCGCTAACAAAATAGCCCGCGCTTATTGTGGTATTGGGTAATGTATTGACCTCGTTTACCTTTTCTTGGGCAATCTCGTGGCGCAACTCGTAGGCTTGAATATCAGGATTATGGGCCTCTGCTTCCTGAATATAGGATTGCAGGCTCTGCGCATGCGCACTGAAAATACCAAGACCGAATGCGCCAATAAGCGACAGGAACAATACACAGGCGTTCAAGTGAGCTTTTGCACTTCGACAGCTTTTATCTTGGGACTGCCCGGCTACTGGGCCAAGAATGAAGATGGGAAAGACCATGGCGTTCAGGACGTCTTTTGTGAATCGGCCACGTTCAAAATAAAGCGCGGTGGAAACACCTAAAAGTTCGATGATGACAGCTCTATTTTTCATTTGTTCGCTCTTTTTAATTGAAATTCCTTTTTCCAGCTATATAATACGGGGACGATAAAATAAGAGGTAATGTCGATAATCATTCCCCCAAAAATGGGGATGGCCATCGGAATCATGATATCGCTTCCCTTACCAGTCGAGGTCAGTATCGGTAAAAGGGCCAGAATTGTAGTGACGGTAGTCATCAAGCAGGGTCTGATCCGTTTGCCGGCGGCTTCCAACGTGGCGGCCCGAACTCCCGTTTGGTCCGTCGGACTTTCGCGGTCGAAAGTCTGTGTTAGATAGGTGGCCATGATCACGCCATCATCGGTCGCAATACCAAAAAGGGCGATAAAACCGACCCAGACCGCTACACTCAGGTTGATGGTCCTCATATGAAAAAGCTCCCGAAGGTTTTCGCCAAAAAAGCTGAAATTAAAAAACCAATCCTGACCGTAGAGCCATATCATGATAAACCCGCCCGCAAAGGCCACAGCAATTCCAGTGAACACCATTAAGGAGGTGGCTACCGAACGGAACTGGAAATAGAGGATCAGAAAAATGATAATGAGGGCCAAAGGCACGACGACGGATAGTGTTTTTTCCGCCCGAAGCTGGTTCTCGTACGTACCCGTGAATTTATAGCTGATGCCTTTGGGCACTATCAATTGCCCGTTGTCGATTTTTTGCTGGATCAGGGTTTGGGCATTTTCCACTACGTTGACTTCGGCAAACCCGTCGAGTTTGTCGAACAAGACATAGCCCACTAAAAAAGTGTCCTCGCTCTTAATGACCTGAGGGCCTTGCTCGTATCGGATATCCACCAGCTCCCCCAAAGGAACGGGACTTCCTTTTTCTACCGGAACGTAAATGGTTGCAAGGTCGGTCGGATTTGCCCGAAGTTCCCGGGGATAGCGCACTCGGATGGCATACCGTTCGCGGCCTTCCACGGTTTGGGTAAGGGGCATCCCGCCGATGGCCACCTGTAATATTTCCTGCACATCCATGATAGAGATGCCGTATCGGGCCAGTTGGTCGCGCTTGATGTCGATCAGCAAATAGGGCTTCCCTACAATTCGATCCGCAAAAACAGCCTGTGGTTTGACTCCTTCGGCCTGTTTTAGGAGGGTTTCCAGTTGAAGTCCGAAGGCTTCGATTTTCCTTAGATCCTGACCTTTAACCTTGATGCCCATCGGCGCGCGCATTCCCGTTTGCAACATGACCAACCGGGTTTCTATGGGTTGTAGTTTGGGGGCTGAGGTCACTCCGGGGAATTGTGTAGCGGCGGTGATGGCGTTCCAGATATCATCGGGGGATTGGATTTCCGGCCGCCAGTTTCTGAAGTATTCGCCGTTGTCGTCCGGGATCAGGTCTTGCCGTGTCACGTTGATTGCAGTCGAGATGCTTCCCTTGTTACCCGCAATCGAATCGCTCGACGATTCTTTGGATGACACGCTCGAACTGACATCAATATTCTTGTTATGAAATATTTTACCATCCTTTAAAACAAAAAGTCCATCGTCATTTACCTTGTAGCGTTGACGTTCGCCTTTCTCGTTGCGCATGTATTCCGACTTATACTGGATCATGTTTTCGTACATGGAGAGCGGTGCGGGGTCCAGCGCGGATTCCGTCCTCCCTGCCTTTCCCACAACGGTTTCTATTTCCGGGATACTGGCCACTGCCATATCGAGCTGTTGTAGTACCCGTTTGTTTTCCTCGACCCCGGCGTGTGGTAAAGAAGTGGGCATCAAAAGAAATGAACCTTCATTGAGCGCAGGCATAAACTCCTTGCCCGTGTTTCTCATAATGATGATTCCCAAGGTCAGAACGGTAGCCGGAATAATCAGGAAAAGCACTTTATTCTGCAATGCCCAGCTTAAGATACGCGAGTAGTACGTTCTAAAAAGGGAGAACACGCCCAGCAATCCAAAACAGATGATCGAAACGAATATCAGATTCATTATGATGCTTCGATCGAAACCGAGCGGGCGCCAGTAGTCGGCCAATAAGAAAATAAGGGCTATAGCTGAGATAAAAATGTTAACAAGGTTCTGGGAAAGTGAAAAATGAAAAGTGAAAAGTGAAAAATTTTCTTGTTTTTCATTCTTTTTTATAAACCAAACTCCATTTAGTCCAAACGCCAATAGCACGAGACCAAGCCAACCCACAGAAAAAATAGTAGCTACGCCCAATACGACTAAAATACCGTTCAATACGTATTTTGAACGCTCTCGAATGTTGCTTTTTTTGAAAAGGAACGCGGCAAATGGAGGTATCAGGAAAAGTGCAATGACCAATGATGCCGATAGCGCCATGGTCTTTGTAAATGCTAATGGCCGAAATAGTTTGCCTTCGGCGCCGACCATCGTAAACACGGGAATAAAACTGATAATCGTGGTGAGTACGGCGGTAAGGATGGCCCCGGAAACCTCGGCGGTTGCATTATAGATGATTTCGTTCGTGGTATATTCAATGCCGTTTTCCCGATAGCGCAATTTTTTATCCTCCAAGTGCCGTATCATATTTTCGGCGAGGATTACGCCCACATCCACCATAGTGCCAATGGCAATGGCAATACCGGATAGGGCTACGATATTGGCATCTACATCAAATAGTTTCATCGTAATGAATACCATCAGGACCGCTACGGGAAGCAAGCCCGAAATAAGGATGGATGCCCGAAGATTGAACACCATTACAATAATGACCAAAATAGTAATCAAGATTTCAAGGGTCAGGGCCTCGTTGAGCGTTCCCAAAGTTTCCTGAATGAGTTCGGTACGGTCGTAAAAGGGAACGATGGTCACTTGTGAGGTACGGCCATCGGCCAATTCTTTTGAAGGTAATCCGGCACTTAGTTCGTTGATCTGCGCTTTGACATTGTTGATGACTTCTAAGGGATTGGCGCCATATCGGGCTACCACCACGCCGCCTACGACCTCGGCACCTTCCTTATCGAGAATGCCACGTCGGGCGGCGGGTCCCAAATGAACATTGCCCACATCTTTGATACGGATAGATGTAAAATTTTCGGAGGTGACGACCGCATTTTCGATATCCGCGATCGACTTCACATAGCCCAGGCCGCGGACAAGATACTCGGCCTGGTTCATTTCCAAGGTCTGCGCGCCTATATCTTGATTGCTCTGTTTTACGGCGCTTACGATATCGATCAACCCGATATTGTACTGCCGCATTTTTTCGGGATCGACATCCACTTGATATTCCTGAACATATCCCCCGATCGAGGCGACTTCCGAAACCCCACTGGCAGATGACAATCCATATTTGACATAGTAATCCTGAATACTGCGGAGTTCCTGCAGATCCCATCCCCCTGTCACATTTCCCTCTTCATCACGGCCTTCCAAAGTGTACCAAAAAATCTGCCCCAGACCTGTTGCATCCGGACCCAAGGCAGGGTTCACGCCTTCCGGCAATAATCCGCTTTGTAACGAATTCAGTTTTTCAAGGATACGGCTGCGTGACCAATAGAATTCCACATCTTCCTCAAAAATGATATAGATGCTCGAAAACCCGAACATCGAAGAACTTCGGATGGTCTTCACACCCGAAATTCCCAATAAAGAAGTGGTCAACGGATAGGTGATCTGGTCTTCAATGTCTTGCGGGGAACGACCTTCCCACTTGGTAAAAACAATTTGTTGGTTCTCACCAATATCCGGAATGGCATCAACGGCAACGGGGTCGGAAGGCAAGATACCGGTATCCCAATTGAAAGGCGCATTGACGACACCCCAGCCCACGAACAGGACCAGCATAAGTACCGCGACCAATTTGTTCTCTATGAGGAATTTTATGCTTTTGTTTAGCATTTTAAAGCGTTTAGATGTGCTAATTGGCAGGCTGCCTATGACTTGTCAGGTCTGTAGGAGGCCATGAAGTGCCCGTTCGGTAGAAGTGCATGGGATTGTGAGGTGCGTAAAACCCCTAAAAATTAAGGGATTGGCGATGCCTAAATGGAGCCCGACAAAATTTGTTCGGGAAATCAATGCACGACAAGATTTCGCAACAAATGGTTTTGACGCGAAAAAATCCGGATCTAAATCAAATTAAAAATACTTGGTTGAGAACAAGCACGTCCTGCTCCAAGAAGGGAGGGTGGTAGTCTTTAAAGGGAACGGTATTTTCGTCAAACCCTTCAAAACGGTTTATAAAAGTGTAGAAAAAAGAAGCAACAAAAATCTGTTGTCCAAAAGAAATGGTATCAAATGAAGTTTTAAGGTCCTGATTGGCTTCCCTAACGATTTGTTGATCAGAGCAGCACGATTTTTCGACCATAGAAGGTGTTTCACAATTTAAAGCTTCGGTAGCTTTTTCCATGCCACAGTCATCCGCTTTTTGGAACAATGAAAAATCGACCAAAGTATCACCACAATAGTGCATGTCGACCGTAAAAGACAGGGTAGTGAACAGCACCACAAACGCCATTAAAACCGATATTGCATTGTGAAAAAACTTTTTCATAAATACAAAGTTAACGAAATTCCACAATTTTAACAGGATTAATAAAATTTTAAAAAGTCATCCCTCATCATCTGCGGCCGAATGGCCATGAAAACCGTGTTCGGCCAAGATGGTAATTGCATCGTCGGTAATTTATCTATGGTTCTTAGCGATCGAACTCCCGTTTTCGCCCAGAAGCTCCTGATATTTTGCGTAGTTGTAGCGAGCTATCTTACGGCCCAGCTCCAATCCTTCGATATTATCCGCCTGAATATGGTAGCCTCCCATCACTCTTGACATACCGGCCATTTCAGCAGCTTCGGTAAATGTTGGAAACTCTATGGTAACCGGGTCTCCCAAATTATCGGGTTCCGTAAGGGCCCCAGGGATTAATTCTACCTTGACCCCGAACTTTTCATTCCCGGTAAACAGCCGCAACGCCTCGGCACATCCACCGCTAATGGTACTATGGCCCGAAACGTAACTGGGAAAAGCAGGGCATAAGAACGAATCCGGGGAATAGGGCCGCCATTCCTGTCCCTTCATTTGAATCATCCCTTTTTCAGGACCTCCCCATGCCTTAATGATCTGATCTTGGTAGTATTCGTGTACCAAGGCATAAGGGCGAGCAAAATCGTAGTGCATTTTAGCATCCCAACAAGCTATAAATGCGTCCATGGCAACGGCTTCCACCAAAAAGTACATTTTTACATCTTGGTCTAACGTATGGTTATCTCTCAGGGATACATCTTGGGCGAATTTCAGCCAGTGTCCTGCCTGTTGCACCGATTTTGGCCCGTCTCTCATAAATTCTACCAAGGCCTTTTCCTTAGGAGTTAGATTGGCCTGAAGATCGATAACTTCCTTTACGTCCTTTTCCAATCGCTCCGAACCGATCATCGGGGGAGGTCCGGGTCGGAACTGTTCGGCCGTTTCCAATAAAAGGGGTTCTACCTCTTGCCAGTAAGGTGTCAGGCAACCGGGATCATATTTATTACCGTTCTCGTCGATAAAATACTTGCCTTGCCATCTATTGATAGCCACATTGTGGTCTATGTCATTGACTGGCTTATACCCGCTATAGTCAAAATACGGCTCCCCATGGGATCCCGCTACTTCCCCGTATTGGTTGGCGCCGTCGCTCTTTCGCATCTCAACGACCCTTTTGGCCGCCAAGCTTCCAATACCCTCAGGTGTATTAGGGTCTGTAGAGGTATTATCGGGATTAAGGCCCAGTTCCATCATTTTGTTCCTGAACATCGTACTGTCCGAATAATAATACTCGCTCAGGGCCCCATAGGCGGCATAACTGATGGCTATTTCCTTGTTGTTCAGGGTTCTTTCGTTTTTTGGGCGACGTTCCACATCCTTTAGATAAACAGGTTTGGCCTTTTCATCGAAACGCGTCCAGGCATCGAACATCGAAGTAAAGATCAACCCAAGGTACCTGGACGTTATCGTCGGTCTTGGCTTGAACCTATCGGTGTCGTTCGCAGTACCCTCAAGCGCCATATAGCCCCATTGGTAGGCCACGTTGTCTTTGCCCATAGGTTCTTTTTCAGCTTCATTTTTTACGGCCGGTTCAGTATTTTTTTGGAGTTCTTTGCCATTTATAGAGGTTAAGAACAACCAGGAAACAAGGGAAAACAGAACTATTTTTGGACTCATAATTATTGATGTTTACAACAGCGCCAATATTACACATTTACTTCCCCGTTTGAAAATACCGACCCAAATAAATCGCATATTTATACTACTCTTATTCTCGATTCTCTTTGTAAACTATCGCCGGGCACAAGGATTGCTCGATGGTTTTATGAGGGAGAGGGGAAACCTTGAGCAACAGTTTATAGAAGCGGGCGATTCGCGCGTATATGGAGGCATCCACTACCAATTCGATAATCTGGAAGGTAGGAAATCTGGGGTCGCCGTTGGGAAACTGCTCATTTCGGAAGCCCAAAATGAGGGTATCGAACATTGAGGGGATATAGATTACATTTATAAAATCCCATTTTTGTACCTATGTTGTACCCAAGAAATAGAAAAGCCCCTGACTTCAATGAAGTTAGGGGCTTTTGTTGTTGGCCTACTAGGACTCGAACCTAGAACGACTGGACCAAAACCAGCTGTGTTGCCAATTACACCATAGGCCACTATGGTACTTAATACTAAAACTTGTTCAGCATTAGAGCGTGCAAATTTAAAACAAAGTTTGGTTTGTACAAATATTTTGGGTTACAATAATATTAAAAGTAATATTGAGTAGGCACATGTTTGTAAACAATTTAAACTGATAATCAGGAGTTTGAGGTTCTGGCTATACATTAAATCTCCGGATTGACATACGAGACTTATTTAATTTGACGCCATGATTCCCAAAACACCGGTTTGAAGTAAGTAGGGCTTTAAAACATGCTCTTAAACATCCGCAACCCTTTTTTATCCTATCCATATTAGCATATCATGCATATAATTCGACGCCCAAAATAGAAATGCCAAAATTGTTGGAGTGCTAGTCCTATATGAACTGAGTACTAGTACTATCTAAAAAATTTATGGGTTATGGCCATTTGTAGGCAATTTGGCCGATACAAGGCGATTCCCCTGTTAAACCTTTATCAAAAATCCGACGGCATATCTATTAAAATTAGTAATTTCGCCGCATTGTGTCGAGCCAAAGCCGTTTCAGTTTCCACTCAGCACTATTAAATAGGTTGCCCCGCTAATCGGGAAAACACAACACGGATACATGTTTTCAAAGAACTTCGAAAAATGGGATACCCTCGCCGGATGGGGTGTTTTTTTCATCGCCCTTATCGTTTATGCCATCACCGTAGAACCGACCAATAGTTTTTGGGATGCCGGTGAATACATTGCCACTTCCGCCAAACTGCAGGTAGGCCACCCTCCGGGCGCACCGCTATTGCAGATGTTGGGGGCCTTTTTTGCCATGTTCGCCATTGACAGCACCGAAGTGGCCCGTATGGTGAATTACGTGTCGGGGGTGTCGAGCGCTTTCACCATACTTTTTCTGTTCTGGACGATTACCAATCTGGCGCAAAAACTGGTTTATAAAAAAGATGAGGTACTGACCAACAGCAAAGCCATCGCGGTTTTGGGCAGCGGCCTTGTCGGGTCTTTGGCGTTCACATTTTCCGACAGTTTTTGGTTTAATGCCGTTGAAACAGAGGTGTATGCCAGTGCCAGTATGATCATGGCCTTGTTGCTTTGGCTGGGTCTTAAATGGACCGACGACCTCGATGACCCACGCAGTAATCGATGGATCGTGCTGATTTCTTATGTGGTGGGTCTTACCTTCGGTATTCAGTTTATGGGCTTTTTGGCTATTCCATCCATCGGCCTGCTCTACTATTTTCAAACGTATAAAACGACGACGGTCAAGAATTTTTTGATTGCCAATGTGGCGGTCATTGCCATACTGATGCTGGTCTATAAATTTTCGCTGACCTATGTGCTCGAGCTTTTGGGGTGGAGCGAGGTTTTCTTTATCAACAGCATCGGGCTGCCCTTCAATTCCGGAACGATCATCATGCTGCTTGTTTTTGCCGCCGCCTTTTATTTCGGGCTACATTACACCCGAAAGAACAATTACAAAACGGCGAATACCATCGTGCTTTGTATAATGTTCGTTTTCCTCGGCTTTTCATCCTGGCTTATGTTGCCTATTCGTGCGAACGCCCAAACGGTTATCAACGAGAATAATCCCGAAGATGCGCGCGCCCTTTTGGCGTATTACAACAGGGAGCAGTATCCCGGTGTCGACAGTCCCGTTTACGGCGCCTATTACTCCAGTACTTTTGGTAGTGGGGGAGAGGATAAAGACGAGGCTCCCAAATATGAAAAAGACGAAAAGACCGGTAAATACGTCATCGTCAATTATTATAAGGATGCTGTGCCTGGCGACGACCCTAAACATATGGGCCTTTTGCCCCGAATGTGGAGTACCCAGCACGCCGAGAACTATATGCGTTATTTCGGTCCGCTCGATTTTAAGATGAAGCAGACCAACGAAGAACTGCGCGCTGCCGTTAAACAAGTAAAGGAAGGCTACGCCAAAGGCGAAATTGATGCCGAGCAGTATATTGGCTTCTTAAGGCGTTTTAGTGAATACCTCGAGGTTGAGCCGCCCTCGATTTGGCAGAATATCGTGTATATGACCCAATTTCAGTTCGGCTATATGTACTGGCGGTATTTTATGTGGAATTTCTCGGGAAAGAATAATGACGTTCAAGGTAGGTACAACGGTAATGGGGAATGGATTAGCGGGTTGAATTTCGTGGATAGCATGCGGCTCGGCAGCCAAAGTAACCTCCCTGATGCAGTGGAGAACGATAAAGCGCGGAATACCTATTTTTTCCTGCCTTTGATCTTGGGCATCATAGGTATCCTCTTTCAGGTATCGAAAAATCCCAAACAGTTTTGGGTGCTGTTGGTGTTTTTCTTGTTTACGGGGCTTGCCATCCAATTTTATACGAATCCTTATATTTTTCAGCCCCGTGAGCGCGATTATTCCCTTGTGGGGTCTTTCTATGTCTTTGCCCTTTGGATAGGCCTCGGTGTCTATGGACTGTTCGACGAATTCAGAAAATTGCTTTCTCCAAAAATATTGGCACCGGCCGTCACTATAATCTGCTTTTTGGCTGTGCCGACCGTAATGGCCGTACAAAACTGGGATGACCACGATCGTTCGAACCGCTTTACGGCGAATGCATCCGCAAAAGCCTATCTCGATTCGACCCAAGAGGATGTCGGCGCGATACTTTTTACGATTGGTGACAACGATACCTTTCCGCTGTGGTACGCCCAAGAGATCGAGGGCTACCGTACCGATGTGCGCATCGTTTGTACCAGCCTTTTTGAAACGGACTGGTATATCGACCAAATGAAGCGCAAGGCCTACGAAAGCGAAGCGATACCTTCGCAGCTGACGCATGAAAAGTACCGCTTTGGTTCACGTGATGTACTGTACCATTATAATGTAGACGACCTGTTTAACAAAAAGCTTTCCGAGAACCGATGGTCGGTACAGGATTTTATCAAGTGGGTCGACAGTGACGAACCCCAGACCAAGTTGAAGTTCATTCTTGAAAAACGGGGAGCGGATCTTGATGCCTATTCCGAAAATAGCCTGAATATGGTCTATTATCCTACCACCCACCTGCGAATACCGGTTAACAAGAAAAATGTTTTGGAAAGTGGATTGGTCAAGGCAAAGGATTCAGCCGAAATCGTGGAGTATATCGACATTGATATCCCCAAATCAGCAATCACCAAAAAGAGTATGATGATGTTGGATATGCTAGCCAACAACGACTGGGAACGCCCCCTTTATTTTTCAGGAGGAAGTTTTGACGATGCCGAATTTATTTGGATGAAAGATTATCTGCAGCTCGATGGGATGGCTTACAAATTGGTGCCCATCAAAACGCCACGGACAAAATCATCCTTTGAAATGGGAAGAATAGACACCGACCTGATGTACGATATTGTCACGAACTGGTACTGGGGCAATTCGGGAAGTCCGGATATCTACCACGACCCACAGACGCGCATACAAGGTCTATCCTATCGAAGCAACCTCGCGCGCCTTACGGAACAGCTGATCAAGGAAGACAAAATCGACAGGGCCAAAGAGATCATCGATATGACCATGGAGAACCTTCCCGTGGAATATTACGAATATTATGCCTTCGTAGAGCCTTTTGTCGATGGCTACTATAAGGTCGGAGAAACCGATAAGGCGCGGGCGCTTTTCGAAAAGCTGAAGAAAATTTATCAAGATCGGTTAGAATATTACGAAAGCATTCCTTTGGATGAACAATATGATAAAATCGATGATATTATTGGAGATATGGAAGGCTACCGTAGAAATATCGATATTCTGATTACGAACAACGACCGTGAAAAGGCCGAAAAGGAAACCTTGATATTCAATGAATATATCGATAAGTTCGAGCACTTCTACAAGAACAATATTCCAGGGGAAGCACCGCAGGTACCGGGTCAAGATACGGATATGATCGATACAATGCCCGTATCCGATACCGCGAGTGTAGATGCTACCACAACCGACGAAGAATTACTTGAAAAGGTTGTGGTACCCGATGAGAATTAAAAAAGAATTTATTTTACTATCTAACCGCGAAGCTGTCTTGACGCTTAAACATACTCCTTCAAAATCCCGATAAGGGTCTTGGCGTCCTGTTCGCCGCTTTGGCGCCATACCATTTCCCCGTTTTTATAGATCATCAGGGTAGGAAGGCCCTTGACACGAAGGGCATTAGAAAGTTCCTTGTTTTTATCGACGTCAATTTTGATGACCTTGCCCTTATCGCCCAAAGCGGCGGCAACATCGCGAAGCACGGTATGCATTGCGGTGGATTGTTCGTTCCAATCCGCATAAAAATCCAACAGAACGGGGACTTTCAAATCTATTAGTTCACCAAACTTTGACATAAATACTGCTTTGGGTTATCCGCCAAAAGTAACAAAAATTGTGAAATCAGTATCCGAAGCCCGAGATTTCTGGTTTGTTGTGCGCGTTAAAGTCATGTTAAGAGTGAATTTGGAAGGGTAAGAGGTGAATAAAAACGAGCTCTTAAGCTTTCTTTTTAAGGGTAATTACACTGATTTCTGGCCAAATGCCAACGCGCCCTGGATACCCTAAGAATCCCAAACCACGGTTCACATTGATAAACTGTCCTTTTTCTTTATACACACCCGCCCAATATTTGTAGCGCCATCTTGCAGGGCTCCATTTGACCCATCCGGGAATTTCGATGCCGAACTGCATGCCGTGGGTGTGTCCACTAAGGGTCAGATGGTAGTGTAGGTCATCGAAAAGCACTACATCTTCCCAGTGGGAGGGGTCGTGGCTCATCAATATCTTAAAATCGTCTTTATCGATTGTGGCGGTCGCTTTACCCAGGTCACCCGCCTTTTTAAAGCCGCCGCGACCCCAATTTTCAACACCTACCAAGGCTATTTTATCGTTACCTTTTTTCAGGTATCGGTTTTCGTTTAACATCAGGTCAAAACCGATCTCGCGTTGAATTACTTTTAAATCCTCTAGGTTTTGGCGTTTTAGGTCTTCGGTTTCCCAATCGACATAATCGCCGTAATCGTGGTTACCCAGAATGGAAAACTTTCCGTCCTTGGCTTCGAGGGTCGAGAAAAGTTCCATCCACGGTTTCATTTCCGTGGCCATATTGTTAACAAGATCGCCCGTAAACAAGATGACATCGCCCTTTTGTTTGTTGATCAGATCAACGGCATATTCAATTTTTTTCCGGTTATCGAAACTACCACTGTGGATGTCGGAAATTTGGGTAATCCGATACCCGTCAAAGGCATCCGGCAGATCCTCGAATTCAAGGGCATATTTGAATACCTTGAAGTTGTATTTGCCCTTATACATCCCATAAAGAAGTGCGCCGAAGGGTAGTGCAGCAATACCCAGGCCCAAGATGCTCAAAAATCTGCGGCGTTCGGGCAGGGAGAATTCTTTAGTGTTTCCCGTAAACTTTTGGTACACGCCCGAAACCACGCGAAAAATATCCTCCGAAAAAAGAAACAGAATGGTTATTAGCTGAAACGTGAACACCGTAATCATAAAGCCGAAAGCATAGCTTTTAGGGCGGCTCAATACCCTACCTTCCGCCGCACCCCACGTAAACTGATAAATAAAATTACCCAGTACCAGTACCGATATGATGATAAAAAGATAGTGCACCCAAGGATATCGGATGGCGGTTTTCAGGGCCTGGAGCGTATACAGACCCAAAACAGCATAGATTATGGCAAAAACGATCCATCGTAACATGGGTGCAAAGATATTTTTAAATACGCGTTCGGTGACGCCTTTTAGATTTTATTTAACCGCATTTACGATTTTTTGCAGGGTTTCGAGCTTTGAAACCGAAATTTCGTCATCCTTGAGAAATGAAGGGGAATTCATGGAGATTTTAGGGTGTATGGGTAGGGTCTTGACAAATTTACTTCCGGAGAGATGGGCGGCACCGAATCCTTTATCCTTAAAAATAGTGATATTTTCAGGTTTTATACCTCCGCCCGGCATAATAGTAATTACCGCCGCTTTTTGATGGAGTTCCGTTAATAATGCAATGCCTTCCTCGGCGGAGTTTTGTTGCCCCGAGGTCAAGATACAGTCCACACCCAAGCTTTCCAATTTCGCCAAAGCCTCAAGTGGGTGTTGCACCCAATCGAACGCCCGGTGAAAAGTGAAAGATAAGTCTCCGGATGCCTCGATCAAAATTTTGGTCCGTTCGACATCCAACGTAAAATCCTTTTTTAAAACCCCTGAAACGATGCCTTTGAAGCCCATGTTAATACAGGTTTCGATATCGGTTTTCATGATTTCGAACTCCCCGTTCGAATAGGTGAAATCACCGCTCCGAGGTCGTATCAGCACATGCACGGGGATAGTTATTTTTTCTCGAATGGCTTTCAAGAGTCCGTAAGAAGGGGTAATTCCCCCTACGGCAAGCTCCGAACAGAGCTCGATACGATGGGCGCCCGCTTTTTCGGCATTTATTGCGGATTGCAATGAATTGGCACAAACTTCTATCAACATAATCAAGGTTCAAGTTCACGTACAAGCTCCAGTTCATCGACCAACTATCCCTTAAAAGAATATGATAAAGGTTGTCATTGAACAGTTAGTCAGCTTGCACAATATCCCGTATATTTAGCGGTCTAAAAGTAAACAGGAATTATGGAACGAAGAAAATTTTTGAAAAATTCCACTGCGGTTACTGCCAGTCTGATTTCGGTTCCGTTGATGGCATCTTCCCTAGAGAATGCAAAAAGGGAGACTTCGAATAACGGGGAATCCAAAGCTGTTCGCCCGATCGTGATATGTACTTGGGATTTTCACAAGGCATCGGCAAAAGCCTGGGATGTTTTAAAGGATGGGGGAAATTCTTTGGATGCTGTAGAAGAGGGCGTCAAAATCGAAGAGGCCGATGTCGATAATCAGACCGTAGGGGTTGGCGGCCGCCCCGACCGGGATGGTAACGTTACCTTGGATGCCTGTATCATGGACAAGAACGGTAACTGTGGGGCAGTACTGGCGATGCAAAACATTGCACACTCAATCTCGGTGGCACGCAAAGTCATGGAGAGAACTCCGCACGTCATGTTGGCCGGTAAAGGCGCGGAACAGTTCGCCTATGAGATGGGATTCGAAAAGACCGATCTGCTGACAGAAAAATCAAAACAGGAATGGTTGGAGTGGAAAAAAACGTCAAAGTACGAACCCATTATCAATATAGAAAACCACGATACCATCGGGATGCTCGCCATTGATAAAGACGGCGATATCTCCGGGGCCTGTACCACCAGCGGTATGGCTTATAAAATGGCCGGAAGGGTGGGCGATTCCCCCATTATCGGTGCCGGACTTTTCGTCGACAACGAAATCGGCGGGGCCACGGCCACCGGAGTAGGGGAGGAAGTTGTACGTACCGTAGGCAGTTTCTTGATCGTAGAACTGATGCGACAAGGTAAATCGCCCCAAGCCGCGTGTGAAGAAGGCGTAAAACGGATTATTGCCAAGAATAAAGACAAACAGGACTTTCAGATCGGCTTCATCGCCATCAACAAAAAAGGGGAGACGGGCGGCTATTGTATCCATCCCGGTTTTACCTATCGGACCTATTCGGAGGAGGGACATGTGAACAACCCTTCCGAATCCTATCTCCATTCATAAGCCTTTTACCCCTAAATTCGTGATTTAAATTTCGTACCCTAACTAGTAACTATGTCAGCACAAAAACGCCTTTTCCTTCTCGACGCCTACGCCTTGATTTTCCGAGGATATTACGCCCTGATCAAAAATCCGAGAATCAATTCAAAAGGGATGGATACCTCTGCCATTATGGGGTTTATGAACTCCCTTTTCGATGTCATTAAACGGGAGAAGCCCGACCATCTGGCCGTATGTTTCGATAAGGATGGTAGTGCCGAACGTGTCGAAATGTTCGCCGACTACAAGGCCAATCGCGACGAGACCCCCGATGCCATCAGAACGGCAATTCCTTGGATTCAGAATATTTTAAAGGCGATGCATATACCTTGTATCGAATTATCGGGATTGGAAGCCGACGATATTATTGGCACCTTGGCCAAACAGGCCGAAAAGGAAGATTATAAAATCTTTATGGTCACTCCCGATAAGGACTTTGCGCAGTTGGTCTCCGAAAATATCTTCATGTATCGACCGGCGCGTATGGGCAACGGTATCGAAATATGGGGAATTCCCGAGGTGCAAAAACGTTTTGGGGTAGAGCGGCCGGAACAGGTAATCGATTATTTGGGCATGATGGGCGATGCCAGTGATAATATTCCCGGGCTTCCGGGTGTCGGTGATAAAACGGCCAAAAAGTTTATCAAGCAATTTGATTCGATGGAAGGCTTGTTGGAGAACACCCACAAATTGAAGGGCAAGATGAAGGAAAAGGTAGAGGAAAGTGCGGAACTGGGAAGGCTATCCAAAAAACTGGCCACTATAATTATCGATTGTGACGTCACCTTCGATGCCGAAGACTACGAACTTTCACAGCCGGATAGCGAAAAAGTTCAGGAACTATTTGAGGAACTGGAGTTCCGTAGGCTAAAAGATCAATTCATCAAAATATTTTCCGGGGAAGATGACACCACCCAAGCACAGGTCAGCAGTACCCCTACGGCAAAGGCCCAAGCCAAAGAAGCCGGGGGCGGACAGTTTTCTTTGTTCGATGCCGATTCCAGTAATTCGGGAGAAACCATAAAAGACTTCAACAGCAGAAAGACCATCAAGGAGGTAGCGCACTCCTATCAAAGTGTCGCGCCGGGCATGGCAATGGAACTATTTCTAAAAAATCTGATGAAGCAAACCTCCGTTTGTTTCGATACCGAGACGACGGGCTTGGATCCGTTATCCGCCGAATTGGTCGGTATCGCCTTTTCATGGGAAGCCACGAAAGGTTTTTATATTCCGTTTCCTGAAAAGAAAGAGGAGGCCCAAAAGCTTATCGAGCAGCTCCGTCCGTTTTTTGAATCGGGGAACATCGAGAAAGTTGGCCAAAACCTCAAGTATGACATCAAAGTACTGGATAAGTATAACATTAAGGTAAAGGGACGATTTTTCGATACGATGATCGCGCACTATCTCATCAATCCCGATATGCGGCATAATATGGATGTCCTAGCCGAAACCTATCTCAATTATACCCCTGTTTCCATCACCGAACTCATCGGCAAGAAAGGAAAGAACCAGCTCAATATGCGAGATGTTCCTTTGGAAAAACAAACGGAGTATGCCGTCGAGGATGCCGATATTACCTTTCAGTTGGCGCAACATTTCAGTCCCGAGTTGGCCGAAGCCAAGACTGATAAACTCTTCAACGACATCGAAATCCCGCTGCTTCACGTGCTGGCCTCTATGGAATTGGAAGGCATTAATTTGGATAAAAAATTCCTGAACTCCCTTTCCGAAGATTTGGACAACGATATCAAAAATCTGGAAAAAAGTATCTACAAGGAAGCCGGGGAAGAATTTAACATCGGTTCTCCCAAGCAGCTGGGGGAAATTCTTTTCGATAAAATGAAACTGGTAGACAAGCCCAAGAAAACCCGTACCGGACAGTACTCCACCGCCGAGGATACGCTTTCCTATTTGGCCAAAGACCACGAGATCATTCAACAGGTTTTGGAGTATCGCGGGTTAAGCAAACTGAAAAGCACGTACATCGATGCCCTTCCTGAACAGATTGAGCCTTCGACCGGGCGTGTACATACCGATTATATGCAAACGGTTGCGGCCACTGGAAGGTTAAGCAGCAACAATCCCAACCTACAGAATATTCCCATCCGTACCGAACGTGGGCGGCAGGTACGCAAGGCCTTTATCCCGCGAAACGAAAACTATATCCTTTTGGCCGCGGATTATTCCCAGATCGAACTACGGATCATCGCCGCCCTGAGCGAGGAGACCACCATGATCGAAGCGTTCAAGAATGGGGAAGATATTCATGCATCAACGGCATCCAAAGTATTCGATGTACCCATCGATGCCGTTACCAGAGAGCAGCGCAGCAACGCCAAAACGGTCAACTTCGGTATCATATATGGCGTATCGGCATTCGGACTCAGTAACCAGACCGATCTGACCCGTACGGAAGCTAAAGAATTGATCGATACCTATTATAAGACCTATCCCAAACTGCGGAATTATATGAGCGAGCAGATCGATTTTGCCCGCGAGCATGGCTACGTACAGACCGTTTTGGGAAGACGCCGATATTTAAAGGATATCAACGGCAGCAACCAAGTGGTACGGGGCGCGGCGGAACGTAATGCCGTTAACGCCCCGATTCAAGGTAGTGCGGCCGATATCATCAAAATTGCGATGATCAACATCCATAAAAAACTATCCGAAGGAAACTATAAAAGTAAAATGCTCTTGCAAGTACATGATGAACTGGTGTTCGATATCCACAAATCCGAATTGGAAGAACTCAAGCCGCTGATCAAATCCGAGATGGAGAACGCCTATAAATTATCGGTGCCCTTGGATGTAGAATTGGGTATCGGTGATAATTGGTTAGAGGCGCATTGACCTACAAAAATCCCCATTTCACAACATTTATTTTCCAATAGTCTAAGAACGTTCTACTTTTATTCCAAAATTCTGCTGTAAGCGGAACCAGGTTATGAAAAAGTATTTCAGTCTCATTGTTTTATTGATGGCTAGCTTTATAGGTAAGGCTCAATCGGGTAATTCGGAAGGTGAGCCGGCGGTAAAAACCCAACAGCCGGTATCGCAAGTCAAGATTAAGGTTTTCCCGAACCCGGCTACTAATGTGGTCACTATTCTCGGTCTAAAAAATACCTCGAAGGCTGATATTGCCATTATGGATATTTCTGGCAATACCGTCTTAGCCCATCAATGGACCATTCGTCGCAATGTACTGAACATTCCTATTTCCACACTTGAACCAGGGGCGTATATCATCCGAATACACTCTGATGAGCAACAGGTACGGACGAAATTCTACAAGCAGTAAGACAACCCGAAAGCATACCGCCCGACAACCGGAAAAAATAATCGAAATAATTCATAACACGCTCTCAAGTTCCCCCTTCATTTCTAAAGGCCGCATCCTAATTCGATGCGGCTTTTTTTATGGACCCATTCTGTAGGGAAATGGGTAATGCGTACCTAAAATCCAAAATGGAATCGAAAATAGTTTGAAACTATCCAAAGTCCGACCCATCTTTAAGAGGCCCTAAAATTAGGAGGATACTAAAAATTCCTATAGATATTTCGTAAAGGTATACTTCGCTATCGGGCGTTGAAAGCATGGGTCCGGGCTTTGCCGGTAATTTTCCAGAGGCCATTGTCAATTACTCTAGGGTAGGTATGAAAGTCTATGTGCCCTTCACGTCTTTCATTGGGGCCAGTGTCGGAATCGGTACGGTATTGGATAGTTGAAATCTCGGATTGACCACATAGTATTCCGGTGGAATCACGCTAAATCTTTAAAGAAAATATTCGGAAACAAGGGTTTGTATTTTAAGTTTATTAGTGTACATTTGCAGCCCGTTTTCGGGAGAGTAAAACTAATTTTAAAGTTACCATAGTGGATACATTAAGTTATAAGACCGTTTCGGCCAACAGGAAGACTGTTGACAAACAATGGGTTTTGGTAGATGCAGAAGGGGAGACGTTGGGTCGTATGGCCTCTAAGGTCGCCAAAATGCTCAGAGGAAAGCACAAGCCGAATTTTACGCCCCACGTCGATTGTGGTGATAACGTTATCGTGATAAATTCAGAGAAAGTAACGATGACCGGCAATAAGTGGGAAGACAAGGTCTATCAGCGCTATACGGGCTATCCCGGTGGACAGCGATCGAAAACGGCATCAGAAGTGTTGGCCAAGCACCCTGAACGAATCGTTGAAAAAGCGATCAAGGGTATGCTTCCCAAAAATAAATTGGGAGCGGAACTTTTCAGAAATCTCAAGGTAGTGGTGGGTTCCGAGCACAACCATGAAGCCCAAAAACCAACACTCATCAACTTAAAAGAATTCAAATAATGGAGACCATTCACAAGATCGGAAGAAGAAAAACGGCGGTCGCCCGTGTCTATGTTTCGGAAGGCAAAGGAAACATTACTGTAAATCAAAGGGACCTTGCTGACTATTTCTCTACGGCGACCCTACAATATAAGGTGAAACAGCCTTTTTCATTGACCGGTAGCGAAGACATCTACGATGTAAATGTAAATGTATATGGCGGCGGAATCACCGGCCAGGCCGAAGCTATCCGTTTGGCACTTTCTAGGGTCATGTGCGAGGTAGACGCTGAGAATAGAACAGTGCTTAAGCCCGAAGGTCTTTTGACCCGGGATCCAAGAATGGTGGAACGTAAGAAATTCGGTCAGAAAAAAGCCCGAAAGAAATTCCAGTTCTCCAAGCGTTAATTGCGAAACTACAATCGTCCATCTTCCGATGCTTTTGGAGGATGGATGTTTATTCAACTATTTTTTAACCTAGTTCATTGAAAGTCCTGTTCCTAAAGTATTCTTTAGGAAACGGATAAATTAAAGACCGTCTTTTTGTTAGGAGGGTTTTTCGGTAGACGCCAACTTTTATAGCGGGCTCACCGTTAGTTTAGCATCCAAATGCTAGAGGCTTCACGTCTACTGCGTGATACCACTCCAGCATTGCCTATTCAAAGGAACGTAAACTCAAGTAAACATGGCGAAAGTCGAAGTAAAACAATTATTGGAAGCAGGTGTGCATTTTGGCCACCTCACACGTAAGTGGAATCCCAACATGGCTCCTTATATCTACATGGAGCGTAACGGTATCCACGTTATCAATCTCTACAAAACAGTTGCAAAGTTGGACGAGGCGAACGAAGCCTTGAAGAAAATTGCCGCATCCGGACGAAAAATCCTTTTCGTTGCCACCAAAAAACAGGCGAAAGACATCGTAGCCGAGTTAGTGGCTAATGTGAACATGCCCTATATCACCGAAAGATGGCCTGGTGGCATGTTGACCAATTTCGTGACCATTCGTAAAGCGGTCAAGAAAATGGCACATATCGATCGGATGAAAAAGGATGGTACCTTCAACACCCTATCTAAAAAGGAGCGCTTGCAAGTTGATCGTCTCCGTGCCAAATTGGAGAAGAACTTAGGTTCCATTTCCGAAATGAGCCGATTGCCAGGAGCACTTTTCGTGGTAGATACCATGCGCGAGCATATCGCCGTGAAGGAAGCCCAGAAATTGAACATCCCTATTTTCGCTATGATCGATACCAATTGCGATCCCAGGGACGTAGATTATTTGATTCCATCGAATGACGATGCCTCTAAATCCATAAGCATTATCATGACCGAAGTGACCAATGCCGTTGCCGAAGGTCTGGCGGAAAGAAAATCCGAAAAACATGCGGACAACGAAGGTGGCGACGATGCAAATGGCGAACCGAAAAAGAAGAAGAAGAAAGATCGTATTGTAGAGAAGGCTACCGATGTTACTCCAAAGGCTAAGAAATCAAAGCCCGAAGGTAAGGATAGTACCACGGAAATCGAGGAAGCTCCCGTAGTGGCCGAAGGCAAGGATACCCCAAAACCGACTCCTGAAACAGCGGAGACCAAAGCCCCTCCCGTAGTGGCTAAAACGCCCAAGCCAGAAGTAGATGTAGAAGCGACCAAAGAGGCCGTGGCCGAAGAAAAGGAAGCTCCAAAAAAAGAGGCTAAAGAGACCAAGTCAACAACAGATGACCTTACCAAAATTGAGGGTGTAGGACCAAAGGCTGCCGAAGCTATGGTTGCAGCTGGAATTGACACGTATGCTAACGTGGCAAAGGCTGATGCGGACAAGATCAAGGAAATATTGACCGAATCCAGTTCGAGAATGGCACATTTAGACCCAAGCTCATGGCCCAAGCAAGCGCAAATGGCGGCCGATGGAAAATGGGACGAGCTGCAGGAATGGCAAGATAAGGCTAAAGGCGGCGTTGAGTAGGCCTCACCTGCATTTACAATCTAATTTTTAGAATCGGAATACAATTTTATATTCTACAAAAGCACATAAAACTATGGCAAATATTACAGCCGCAGAAGTAAATAAATTAAGGAAGACCACAGGTGCAGGTATGATGGACTGCAAAAAAGCCTTGGTCGAAGCCGATGGCGATTTCGAGAAAGCAATTGAATTCCTTCGGAAACAAGGACAGAAAGTAGCCGCAAAAAGAGCCGACCGAGATTCTTCGGAAGGCGCCGCTATTGCAAAGGTAAATTCCGACGATACCAAAGGCGTCGTTATTTCCCTGAACTGTGAAACGGATTTTGTCGCCAAGAACGAGGACTTTGTAAAATTGGCGAACGAACTTGCCGATTTGGCGATGGGTTTTGAAAGTAAGGATGCCTTTCTTGCCGCTGATTTCAAGGGAATGACCGTTCAGGATAAACTGACGGAGCAGACCGGGGTGATCGGGGAAAAAATCGAAATTGGTGGTTTCGAAAGATTAAACGCTCCCTTTGTAGGAAGCTACATTCACGCCGGAAACAAAATTGCTACATTGGTAGGACTTTCCGCAGTAGTCAATGGCTCCGAGACGGTCGCTAAAGATGTCGCGATGCAAGCCGCAGCAATGAATCCGGTAGCCTTGAACGAAGAAGGCGTGGATCAATCCGTTATTGATAAGGAAATCGAGATTGCCAAAGATCAATTACGCCAAGAAGGCAAACCTGAGGAAATGCTGGACAATATTGCCAAAGGCAAACTGAAGCGTTTCTTTAAGGACAATACTTTGGTCAACCAAGATTTTATTAAAGACAGTAAGCAAAGTGTCGCCCAATACGTAAAATCAGTGGATTCCGACCTTAAAGTAACCGGATTTAAAAGAGTAGCTCTCGGGTAATCCGTTCCTTTAAATAATTTAAGTGAAAACCACCTTGCCGAGAAGCAAGGTGTTTTTTTTGTTTACTTTTGTGCCATCGAAAGGGTCTTTCCACCGATTGAAATAGATCTTAACTACTATCAACAAATTAATACATGAAGAATACACTTCTCATTGCGACATTGCTATTTTGTTTTCAACTGTCGGCCCAGCGAAAACCCAAGATCAAAGGGAGTAGGATTGTCACCGATGTGCAAGAAAACTTACCCCCTTTTAAGGCCATCGAACTGAACGATGATTTAGAGGTAAGACTCCGAAAGGCACCCCAAGAGGGTTATGCCATTACGGCCGATGACAATCTTATCGATGTGCTTAAATTTAAGGTTGAGGATAGTGTTTTAACCATTAGTTCGTTCTATGATATCACCGCTAAAAAGAAATTGGACATTACGGTAAACTACAGCGATATCGATGTGCTAACGCTCCATGATGGCGATACGCGTATGGACGGTGCCATTATTACCGATGAACTTAAAGTATATGTTTTAGAATCTGCCAAACTGCAACTCAATGCGGAAGCATCCCGAATGGACATACACATGGAAGGCAACAGTTCCGGTGATTTTACCTTGAAAGGGAAAGCACTTAATTTGGTTTTAAATGATCGTGCCGATGCACGTATTTTTGCGGTAAGCGATACGAGTAACCTAAAAATGCATAAAAATACCTCGGCGAAGCTGGAAGGTACCGTGGGGGACGTTACCATAAATCTTTTCGAAAATTCCAGTCTTAAAGCTAAAGATTTTGAATCTGAAAAGGTTGTCGCGGATTTGCAAGGTTCCTCTTCTGCGGAGGTCCATGCGAAATCCACCGTTGAACTTACTTCTAGTGGCTCTTCTAAAACCTATGTGTATGGGGATGGCAAAATAGAGCTTATCGAGTTTTTGGATACCTCGGAATTGCATAGGGAGAAATAATTTTGCTATACGCTATACGCTATAAGCTCTGCGTTATTCTTTTTTGCGCTTAGCGACAAGCGCATAGCGTTTCACCTTGCAATCGGTGCCGTCATCAAATGCTCCGGTATCCCGAACCCATCGACCAAAACCCCAATATGCGGTCGCAATTCGGTGCAAAGGCGTTCCAGACGCTGGCGAATGGCCTTTGATTTCGTACTACCGAAATAGTCCTGTTCCAGATACCACTCGGCGTCCTTACGAATTTCATGCAGGGCGTAGAGCGTTCCCAATTTTTCAAATAAGGCCTTGTTTTTGTCTTCGGTCAATTGTTCCGTAAACTCTACAAATGTCTTATAGGCCAGTTCGATACTGTACGCCTTCCCCAAGGCCAATAAATGCGTCTGCACTTTTAAAAAGGCTTGATATGAAGGCATTCCCTGTTTGATATAATCCCGAATACGCATCGCCAAAGTGTAGGTCAAACGACGGGTACGATAGTCAAAAGCGTGTTTATGGAATTTCGGATTATACAGATGTTCTGCGTCCACTTTATTGCTATACCTCGGGTCGATTGTAGTCAGCTTGTCACTGATCTGTATCCCCAAAATTTTAAGAACCGCGGCAAATCCGGCACTATTGAATTCCGATTTAAAATCTGAAAGTACTCCTTTTGCAGCCAATAACGAGAGCACGGTATTATCCCCTTCGAAAGTCGTGAAAATATCAACATCGCCCTTCAGATCGGCTATTCGGTTTTCTAAAAGATAGCCTTTGCCGCCGCAGGCTTCGCGACATTCTTGAATAGTAGTGTTGGCGTACCAAGTTATAATAGCTTTTAGACCCGCCACCTGCGTTTCGATGACCCGTTTATCGGTTTGGGACTCATCGCAATAGGTCGCCATGAGCTTGTCGAGTGTTACATGGTAAATGTAGGCACTGGCTACCAAAGGGGTCAGTCGCAATTGATGGGTGGGGTAGTCCATCAAAAGATCTTCCTGTATTTTGACGCTGTCGTTGAACTGACGTCTTTTTAAGGCATGTTTTACGGCAACTGCCAAGGCGAATTTAGCGCCGCCCAGTCCCGCACGGGCTACGCAGATACGCCCGCCGACCAAGGTGCCCAACATGGTAAAAAAGCGCTTGCTGGGGTTTTTAATGTCCGAATGGTAATTGCCATCCTGGGAAATATCGCCGTATTTGTTGAGCAGATTTTCGCGAGGCACGGAAACTTGGTTAAACCATATCTTACCATTGTCCACGCCATTAAGTCCCAATTTATACCCATTGTCCTCGATGGTAACTCCGGGTAGTAGTTCGTGTTTTTCATTTCTAACGGGCACTAAAATGGCATGTACGCCTTCATTCTTTCCGTTTACGATCAATTGGGCGAATACCGAGGCCATTGTCGAGTCCAAGGCATTGCCGATGTATTCTTTGTTGTCATTTTTCCCGGGGGTATGAATGATGAGGTTGTCGGTATCCTTATCATAGGTAGCGGTGGTCTTTATGCCGCGAACGTTCGACCCGTGTCCGGTTTCCGTCATCGCAAAACAGCCCAATAGTGATGCGGTGCCTGCATCCCTAAGATAGGCATCATGGTGTTTTTTCGTGCCCAGTTTTTGGATGCTACCCCCAAAAAGGCCGAATTGCACCCCGAATTTTATGGTGAGGCTGCCATCCACATACATCATATTTTCGAAGATATGCGCGTAGCCTTCCATATCATCCTTTCCGCCAACAGCTTCCGGATAGGCGGTAACCCCATATCCATTATCCGCTAAAAATTTTACTTGATCCAATACATGGCTTCGGAATTTTTCCTTGTTTCTATAAATGTCCCACTCAAAAATAGGATGGTCCAAAACCGAGCGGAAACCATCGACAAGATCAGCGTGCTTCCCCTTTAAAATGGTATCGATTTCCGAAGCATTATAATATCCCGAGGTAGCGTTGTGCTCGATATCGACATCGAAAAGATGGCTATAATGGTTGGGTTGAATGCCTAAATTCACCTCGATATGCTTGAGCTGGTCGTTAAAGGGACAAGCTTCATGGTAGTGGCAGACCAAGTTCTGGCTGAACGTGGATAGGGGATAGGTGTCCCTTTCAACCAATTTTACGCCCGTGCCGGATAAGGTGTGCTTCCATTCCTTCAACGTGGCGTTTTCCGGTGGATGTTCGGGGTTTAGCCACGAGAGCAGCAGCTGACGATTTTCCGCAGTAAGGGTTTTATCTTTTCCGATAGCGCGGTCGACCACATTGATTTCGGATACCGTAATCAGGTCATCCGACCAAATCACATAAAAAAATGGGATGTATTGTAAAATTTCGGGGGTATAGGATTTCTTTTTCATAGGATGAAATTACGAATTTAACCCTAATAAAATGTCTTGATTCTTGTCTCTGGCTGGGTTACGGTCTAGCCTCTTTTTACCTATCTTTGTTATCCTATGAACGAATACCTAGACCCTACCGGAGAAAATCTCTCCGACACCGATCTTGACATAGAAAGGGCCTTGAGGCCCATCAGCTTTGACGATTTCACCGGACAGGCGCAAGTCTTGGAAAATCTCAAAATTTTTGTCGAGGCCGCCAACCGCAGGGGAGAGGCCTTGGATCATACGCTTTTTCACGGTCCGCCGGGATTGGGCAAGACCACCTTGGCGCATATCTTGGCCAACGAACTGGGCGTAGGTATAAAAATCACCTCAGGCCCCGTGCTCGATAAGCCAGGCGATTTGGCGGGACTGCTCACCAACCTTAGCGAACGCGACGTGTTGTTTATCGACGAGATCCATCGGCTGAGTCCCATTGTCGAAGAATATCTGTATTCTGCCATGGAAGACTACCGGATCGACATCATGATCGAGACCGGCCCCAATGCCCGATCGGTACAGATCAATCTGAGTCCGTTTACGCTTATCGGTGCCACCACCCGATCGGGATTGTTGACCGCTCCCATGCGCGCCCGCTTCGGAATTACCAGTCGGTTGGAATATTACGATACCGAGCTGCTGTCGACCATCGTACAGCGTAGCGCTGAAATTTTAAAGGTACCGATCAGAAATGAAGCCGCTATCGAGATTGCAGGCCGCAGCAGGGGAACACCACGTATCTGCAATGCCCTCTTGCGCAGGGTACGTGATTTCGCCCAGATCAAGGGCAACGGCAGCATCGATATGGAGATTGCCCAATTTAGTCTAAAGGCCTTGAACGTCGATGCTTATGGCCTTGACGAGATGGACAATAAGATATTGACCACGATAATCGATAAATTTAAAGGGGGTCCCGTAGGACTGACCACCTTGGCCACGGCGGTTTCCGAAAGTGCCGAGACCATCGAAGAAGTCTATGAGCCTTTTTTGATTCAACAGGGGTTTATTATGCGGACGCCAAGAGGTCGGGAAGTGACCGAACTTGCGTACAAACATCTTGGAAGAATTAAAGGTGGGATGCAGCCGGGATTGTTTTAAAACTATAAATACGAAGGACTTTTCAAATTCGATTTTATCCATTTCAGCGTTTTACAAATTTTTTTAAAGAAAAGAAACCTGCCAAGTATAAAACTACAAAGTTGAATTTCAAAATATTCCCCTCATGCAGATGATGAACGAAAGCAAAACCACCATTAGGCCTGCTTCGGTTTCTAAAAAGAGCGCCGTTCCCTCGGTACCCCAATTAGAGGTTTTTAAGAACCAGAACGCAATCTTAAGAAATCCTTTACCCTTTCACCATGAAAACTTCGAAAAGCTAGGCGATACGTTCATGGTAAAGTTGGGTGCTGGATACAAAATCATCTTTACAAGAAATCCGGATACCATCAAATACATCCTTCAAAAAAACCATAAGAATTATCAAAAATCTCCGCTACAGACCAAAGACCTGGGCAAGTATATCGGTCAAGGACTACTGACTTCCAATGGAGAACATTGGCGAAAACACCGCAGAATGGTGCAGCCCGCCTTCCATAAAAAAAAGCTGGTTGGCTTGCTAGATGTGATGTGGGCGGCCGTTGAGGAAGAAATCCGGCGTATCGAGGCGAACAAGGTGCAAAATGTATTGCCCATGATGGGCGATCTGGCCTTTCAGGTCGTGGCCAGGGCGTTGTTCAGTGCCGAAGATATCCGCGAGCGGATGCAAAAATTGCAGCGCATCACCGTGTTGAACCAAAAAATGCTCATCAGGGAAATGCGCCGACCCTATCTGAAATGGTGGTTTCAACTTGACGGAAGTATCAAAAGGCATTTAGAACTGTCAAAGGATGCCCAAAAGATTTTGGACGGAATTGTCGAGGAGCGTTTGGCCGGGGAAGAAGAAAAGGACGATTTGCTCGACATGCTGCTGCAGGCCAAATATGAAGATGGCACCGCTATGCCGCGAAAACAATTGCTCGATGAACTGCTGATATTATTCACTGCCGGTCATGAGACAACGGCCAACGCATTGAGCTTTACCCTGTACTTGTTGGCTAAACATCCCAAAATTCAGGAAAAACTCTATCAAGAAACGCAAACTGTAGATTTTGAAAATGGCAACCAGATGCAAAACCTATCGCTTTTGACCTTTACGCAGCAATGTATCGAAGAGGCGATGCGATTATATCCGCCCGTTTATGTGATAGATCGGGTAAGCCTAAAGGATGATGTGGTAGAAGACCTCAGCTTTAAAAAAAGAACGACCTGGTTACTTTCGATGTACGAATTGCACCGCTCGCGGCATTGGGAACATCCGGATGAATTTATGCCTGAACGCTTTGCGGCAGATCAGAAAAAGAGCCATTCCGATTTTTATTATCCGTTTGGTGCCGGCCCGCGCATGTGTGTCGGTAACAATTTTGCGATGTACGAAATGATTATGGCGGTTGCGGGAATCGTAAAGAAGTATATACTGACCACTGATATGGCCGAGGTGATATTGGATCCCTTGGTATCTTTGAGGCCCAAAGAAGTGATGTTACGGTTTTCAGAACGTTAGGGGCATATTGAACGCGTTGCAGCGCATTTCGAGAAGATCAAATAAAACTTTGAACAGAAAGCAAAAACATACCGATATGATAAAGACCGAAGCCAAGCGCCTCGGTTTTTTGTCATGTGGTATTTCCAAAGCCGAGTTTTTAGAGAAGGAAGCCCCCAGGCTCGAAAAATGGCTCAACAAGAACATGAACGGCGAAATGGGCTATATGGAAAACCATTTCGACAAACGTTTAGATCCCAGATTGCTGGTCGACGGGGCCAAGTCGGTCATTTCTTTACTGCTTAATTACTATCCCGACGAAACCCAACGGGAGGATACCTATAAAATATCCAAATACGCTTATGGGCACGATTACCACCACGTCATAAAATCCAAATTAAGACAGTTACAAGAGTTTATTTCGGAAGAAATTGGTGAAGTCAGCGGTAGGGCCTTTGTAGATTCCGCGCCTGTGCTGGACAAGGCCTGGGCCGCTAAAAGCGGACTCGGCTGGATCGGCAAGCACAGTAATCTGCTCACGCAACAGGTAGGTTCGTTCTACTTTATCGCCGAACTCATAGTCGATCTTGATTTGGAATACGACACGCCCGTAACCGACCATTGTGGTACTTGTACGGCCTGCATCGACGCTTGTCCGACACAAGCGATTACAGAACCTTACGTAGTCGATGGCAGCAAATGTATCTCCTATTTTACTATTGAACTGAAGAATGAAATTCCCGAAGAATTTCAAGGAAAATTTGACGATTGGGCGTTCGGTTGCGATATATGTCAAGACGTTTGCCCTTGGAACCGCTTCTCAAAACCACATGCCGAACCTTTATTTAACCCGCATCCCGAACTTTTGGAATTCTCAAAAAAAGATTGGGAAGAGATTACCGAAGATGTTTTTAGGAAAGTTTTTCAAAAGTCTGCCGTCAAGCGAACCAAGTTTTCGGGATTGACGCGGAATATTGAGTTTTTGAAATAACTTTCCCGTATCCAACCATTTAAAATCCTATATTCGAGAACAAATTAGGTTCTTACCAAACTGTTTACCAATGAAATTTAGCAAACCAAGTTTAAGCTTTTGGCAGATTTTCAATATGAATGTGGGCTTTCTTGGCATACAGTTCAGTTTCGGATTGCAGCAGACCGCGATAAATCCTATTTTTCTTTTCTTAGGGGCCGCCGAAGATATGCTTCCCATTCTGAACATTGCCGGTCCGATTACCGGCTTGATCATCCAGCCGATCATCGGTGCCATTTCCGATAAGACTTGGTCGCTGAAATGGGGTAGGAGAAAGCCTTTTTTCCTGATTGGGGCCATGATTGGCAGCTTATGTCTTTTTGCTTTTCCGCAGAGTCCCGCTTTATGGTTTGCAGTGGGCCTACTTTGGATACTCGATGTCGGCAACAACATGGCCATGGAACCCTACAGGGCCTTTGTAGGTGACAAACTGCCCGAAAAACAGCTGAGTTTAGGCTTTCAGATGCAAAGCCTTTTTGTGGGGGCGGGCATCGTATTGGCCAATGCATCCATTTTTTTGTTCCAAGACTGGTTCGGTGGCGATAGTTCGGCAGATGTGGCGGGAACTATACCGACATGGCTGTATTATTCTTTTTTTATAGGGGCCGTTCTCTCGGTGGTTACGATTTTATATTCCGTATTGACAACGCCGGAGATTCCTCCTACAGACGAAGAAATGGCCAAGATCAACAAGCATAGGGCCTTGTCTTTTTGCGAACGGTTCAAGATGCCTTTTATCGAAATTTCAAGTGCGGTCAAAGATATGCCTTCCTTTATGTGGAAGCTCGCCGGGGTCTATCTTTTTCAATGGTATGCCCTTTTCGTGTATTGGCAGTACGTCACGCCTTTGTTCATGACCACTATGGGCTTTGACTTATCGACCGCTGCGGCACAATCGGCCAAAATGAGTACCACCTATAATGTGGCGACGATTGTGGTAGCCCTGATGCTGGTGCCTCTTACCCTAAAGTTCGGTGGAAAAAAAATATATGCGGCCAGCCTGTTCGGAACGGGTTTGGCCTTGTTAATTATACCGTATATTGATGATCCCGTGATGGTATTGGCCCCGATGGTTTTGTTCGGTATTGGCTGGGCGGCCATGATGGGCATTCCCTATACTATGGTGTCCAAAATTGTACCCCAAGACCGGCGTGGGGTCTATATGGGTATTCTGAATATGATGATCGTGATTCCCATGGGCGTAGAAACGCTGACATTCGGATTTATATATGATTATTTTTTGGACAACAATGCGGTGAACGCCATACTTTTCGGAGGTATTTTCTTTATCATCGCCGCGGTTCTGGCGTTACGATTGAATGTCGCCGAGGCCAAGAAGGAAGTTGCCGTCGTAGAATAAGCTTCCTAGATTTTTGTTGACCTACAAAATGATAAAAGTGGCCTGTATGGTATAATTAATGTATTGGCAAATTTGCGGGTAATGGTCGCTGTGGGTAGAAGGTCCAAACTTACAAAGAATACTACTGTGTTAGTAAAACAGTGCAGATGGTTTAGCGGGTTTTAAACAAATAATCTGCCTTCCTTTTTACTTTTACCGCTATTATTAATTAACGCCCTAACTTTTAACTTTAAATCTTGACACTTCCCCCTTTTCCCCTAAATTTGTTTTTTGAACCCAATACCTGAACACCATGAGCAAACAGAAACAACGCCGGGAGGCACTAGTCTACCACGCCAAGCCCCAACCGGGTAAAATCAAGATCGTACCCACAAAACCCTACGCCACCCAGCGAGATCTGGCTTTGGCCTATTCCCCAGGCGTTGCTGAACCTTGCCTAGAAATTGCCAAGGATAAGGACAATGTCTACAAATACACCTCCAAAGGTAATTTGGTTGCCATTATTTCAAATGGAACCGCCGTACTGGGACTGGGCAACATCGGGCCTGAGGCATCCAAACCAGTGATGGAAGGCAAGGGACTCCTCTTTAAAATATTTGCCGATATCGACGGAATCGATATAGAAGTGGACACCGAAGATGTCGATGAATTTGTACAGACCGTTAAGATGATCGCCCCAACGTTCGGGGGCATTAATTTAGAGGACATAAAAGCCCCGGAAGCTTTCGAGATCGAACGAAGATTGAAAGAGGAACTCGATATTCCCGTAATGCACGACGACCAGCATGGCACCGCCATAATTTCGTCAGCGGCCTTATTGAACGCCTTGGAGATTGCCGATAAAAAAATCGAAGAAGTGCGCATCGTTATCAGCGGCGCAGGCGCGGCGGCGGTTTCCTGTACCAAATTGTATAAAGCGTTCGGTGCGAAAGCCGAGAATATTGTGATGCTGGATAGCAAGGGCGTCATTCGAAAGGATGCCGCCAACCTGTCAGAAGCAAAAGCTGAATTTGCGACGGACCGAAAAATTGATACGTTGGATGAGGCCATCGCCAATGCCGATGTCTTTATCGGCTTGTCTATTGCCGATATCTTTACGCCGGCCATGTTAAGCTCCATGGCAGAAAGCCCGATTGTGTTCGCTATGGCCAATCCGGATCCCGAAATCGATTACGGGCTGGCCATGAAAACGCGCAAGGATGTCATCATGGCGACCGGCCGATCCGACCATCCTAACCAGGTAAACAATGTACTTGGTTTCCCTTTTATTTTTCGTGGTGCCCTTGATGTCAGAGCGACTTCTATCAATGAAGAAATGAAAATGGCCGCGGTTAAAGCATTGGCCAATTTGGCCAAGCAGTCCGTACCAGAGCAGGTAAATATTGCGTATGGGGAGACCCGACTGACTTTCGGGCGGGAATATATCATCCCCAAACCCTTTGACCATCGGTTGATTTCGGAGATTCCGCCTGCCGTTGCCAAGGCGGCGATGGAAAGCGGTGTGGCCAAAAATCCTATCCACGACTGGGAGAAGTACAAAGAAGAACTGATGCAGCGATCAGGCAATGATAATAAGGTAGTACGCCTGTTGCACAGCCGTGCAAAAAGCAATATCAAGAAAATTGTATTTGCCGAGGCCGACCATCTCGATGTGTTGAAGGCCGCCCAAATCGTTCACGAAGAGGGCATTGCCGTTCCCATTCTTTTGGGTAATAAAGATATTATATCCGAATTGAAAAAGGAGTTGGAATTTGATGCCGATATAGAAATTGTCGACCCCAGCGACGATGCCTTCGCCGATAAGCGCGACCATTATGCAAAGACCTACTCAAACCTGCGCCAGCGCAAGGGTTCTACGCTGTATAGTGCGAGAATTAAAATGCGAGAACGCAATTATTTCGGTGCCATGATGGTTTTGGAGGGAGACGCGGATGGAATGATATCAGGCTATTCAAGAGCCTATCCGACAGTGGTAAAGCCTATTTTTGAGGTTATAGGAAGGGCCTCTGGGGTCAAGAAAGTGGCTACGGTAAATATTATGATTACCGATCGGGGGCCCTTGTTCTTGGCGGATACTTCGATCAATATTGATCCCAATGCCGAAGATATTGCTAAAATCGCCCAGATGACCGCGAATTTGGCCAGGGCTTTTGGTTTTGATCCGGTTTTGGCTCTATTGTCATACGCGAATTTTGGGTCTTCTTCCCATCCGGATGCCGAAAAGGTACGGGATGCCGTTCAGTTATTGCACCGGGCCCATCCGGAATTGGTAGCCGATGGCGAAATCCAGATGGATTTCGCCCTAAACAAAGAAATGTTACAGCGACAGTTCCCCTTTTCAAAATTGGCCGGAAAAAAAGTGAACACCCTGATTTTCCCTAATCTTGAATCGGCGAACATTACCTATAAGCTGTTGAAGGAACTCAATGGCTCAGATTCCATTGGCCCCATCATGTTGGGCCTCAGTAAATCGGTTCATGTAGTGCAACTGGGGGCGAGTGTAGATGAAATGGTCAATATGGCAGCCGTAGCCGTAATCGATGCACAGGAACGGGAGAAACGGAAGAAGGCAAAGGGTAGTGGGGCAAAATAGTGGCTTCAACAGATGGCCGTGTCCTCTTTGAGATTGCAATACCTTCAAACGATACAACAGGCTCTTCGCAATTACGTTCAAAACAAACATCCTAACCATGATCCATCACCTGAAAGGCAAACTTGTAGAAAAAAATCCCACCCATATCATCGTCGAATGCGCTGGAGTAGGCTATTTCGTAAATATTTCGTTGCACACCTTTTCCAAACTTACCGATAGCGAAAACATCAGCATTTTCACTCATTTGCAGGTCAAGGAGGATTCGCATACACTGTTCGGATTCGCGGAAAAATCGGAACGTGAAATTTTTCGGTTGTTATTGTCGGTTTCGGGTATCGGATCGAGTACGGCACGTACCATGCTTTCCTCACTTTCCCCGGCGCAGATCCGTGATGCGATTGCCAGTGGCGATGCCGCCACGATTCAGTCCATAAAAGGTATCGGCACCAAAACGGCGCAACGTGTGATTTTAGACCTGCGCGACAAAATTCTTAAAGTCTACGATATTGACGAAGTTTCTACCTCTGCGAACAATACAAATAAAGAAGAAGCGTTATCAGCATTAGAAGTTCTTGGCTTTGCTCGACGATCTGCCGAAAAAGTAGTGGACAAAGTACTCCGTCAAGATTCTTCGTTAAGCGTGGAGAATATCATTAAACTCGCGCTCAAAAATTTGTAACGAGTTTGAAAACAGGGGCCAAACTATTTCTTAAATCTTCGTTTAAGTACGCTTATCTATTCCTATTTTTCGTTATGATGACCGGGGTTTCCCTGGCCCAGGAGACGGAGGGGGAGGAAGGGGGCGAACAGCAGGTCGACTCCGTAAAGACCGGTTTTTCATTGGGCAGGCTCCAGATGAACAATCCCGAGAGCATCGTTTCCAAATACAACTACGACGAAAAGCTCGATATGTACGTCTACTCCGAAAAAGTGGGCGATTTCGATATTGGATATCCTATCATTCTTACCCCCGAACAGTATTATGAACTGGTGCGCCAAGAAGGAATCAAAGGCTATTTCAAGGAAAAATCGGATGCCTATTCCGGGAAAAAGGAAGGCAGCGAAGAAGCTCGAAAAAATCTGCTTCCCAATTTCTATGTGAACAAAGACTGGTTCCAATCCATTTTTGGCGGCAATGCCATTGAAGTGATTCCACAGGGTTCGGTAGCCATGGATTTGGGGGTTATTTGGCAGAAAAACGACAACCCCGCGCTATCCCCAAGAAATCGCACCAATACTTCCTTCGATTTTGATCAGCGTATCAGCCTGAGCATGTTGGGCAAAATCGGGGAACGCCTGCAGGTGAATGCTAATTACGATACCGAGGCGACCTTCGATTTTCAGAATATCGTGAAATTGGACTATACGCCCACCGAAGACGATATCATTCAATCCATCGAGGTCGGTAACGTTAACATGCCGTTGAACAGTTCGCTGATCACCGGGGCGCAGAGTCTTTTCGGGGTAAAAACACAGTTGCAGTTCGGTAAGACCAAGGTAACGGCGGTTTTTTCTGAACAACAATCCCAGAGCAATTCAGTCGTGGCGCAAGGTGGTGGTACCATCAACGATTTTTCGGTGACGGCTTTGGATTATGATGAGGACAAGCACTTTTTTCTCGCCCAGTATTTTAGGGACAATTATGACGATGCCCTGATCAACTACCCTTACATCCGAAGTCAGGTACAGATAACCCGTCTCGAAGTTTGGGTCACCAACCGCAGCCAGCAGACGCTGAACGTGCGTAATGTGGTAGGGATACAGGATTTGGGGGAATATGACCCGTTAATTGCCGCTGGGGAAAACCGAACTAGAATCGCTACTAATGCCCCCGCCGGCTTCTTCACCGCCAATACCGGGCAGCCGAACGCCCTGCCAAGAAATAATGCCAACGGTTATAATCCCACTGCTATCGGGCAAGGGGGCGTACTTACCCAAAGTATCCGTGACGTATCTACCATTGAACAAGGTTTTAGCATCCCCGGATATCAGCCCAACCAAGGCTTCGATTATGCCTATTTGGAAAACGCCCGCAAACTGGAGCAGTCTAGGGACTTTACCTTTAATTCCCAATTGGGCTATATTTCCCTGAACCAACGTTTGAGCAACGACGAGGTGCTGGCCGTTGCCTTTCAATATACCTATAACGGCAAGGTCTATCAGGTGGGGGAATTTGCCAACGGCGGTGTCGATGCCACCACCGTTACGGGGGGTGCCTTGGACAACCCTATCATCAATAACAATACGCTCGTTCTAAAACTCCTGAAAAGTAACATCACCAATGTTTCAGATCCGATCTGGGATTTGATGATGAAAAACATTTATGCCACGGGCGCGTTTCGGTTGAGTCAAGAAGATTTTAAGATGAACATTCTCTATAGCAATCCGACCCCCCGAAACTATATTACTCCGGTAACGGCCTTTCCCCAACAACTTGACGGCGGTAAACCCTTGGAAGAGCGCATACTTTTAGAAGTTTTCAACTTCGATAGATTGAATGCCTACAACGATGTTCAGCCCGGCGGGGACGGTTTTTTTGATTTTATTCCGGGAATTACCGTCGATACCCAGAACGGACAGATTATTTTCACGAAGGTCGAGCCTTTTGGCGAATATCTCTTTGACCGTCTCGGTGGTGGGGATTATAATGTGGATGACGGACAGGGCTATAACGACAATCAGGTAAAATATGTTTTCCGTGACATGTACGAGCTCACCAAATCGGCCGCTTTGCAGGATCCTGAAAAGAACAAGTTTCTACTAAAGGGAAGATATAAATCCGAAGGAAGCAACGGTATTCCTATCGGGGCCTTTAATGTGCCGAGGGGTTCGGTACGCGTAACGGCAGGTGGTCGGCAATTGCAGGAAGGTATCGACTACACCGTCAATTATCAGGCCGGTACAGTGCAGATTCTAGATCCCAGTTTGGAAGCTTCCAACACGCCTATCAATATATCTGTAGAGAACAACGCCGTTTTCGGACAGCAGACGCGGCGGTTTACAGGGGTAAATGTCGAGCATCAGTTCAACAAGAACTTTGTGCTCGGCGCAACGCTCTTGAATCTGAACGAACGCCCGCTGACCCAAAAGTCGAATTTCGGGGTAGAACCCGTGAACAATACGGTTTTCGGAATGAACGGAAACTACTCGACGGAAGTGCCCTTTCTGACCCGAATGGTCAACAAGCTGCCCAATATCGATACCGATGTGCCTTCGAATCTATCCGTTCGAGGCGAGGTGGCCTTTTTAGAACCCGGTTCCCCTAAAAATGCGGATTTCCAAGGGGAAACGACCACCTATTTAGACGATTTCGAAGGGGCACAGGCCCTGATCGATATCCGATCTTCCTTGGGATGGGCCATGGCCAGCACCCCGCTCGAGTTTTTGGATAGTCCCAATCAAAAAGGCCTTGAGACGGGCTTCCAAAGGGCTAAATTGGCTTGGTATACCATTGACCCCGTTTTTTATACCAACCAAAGACCCTCCAGCATCAGCGACAACGATATTTCCACCAACGCCGCCCGAAGGATATTCATAGACGAGGTATTTCCCAAGGTCGAGGTAGCACAGGGGCAGACCCGCCAGCAGACGACGCTCGATCTGGCCTATTATCCCAATTTAAAAGGACCGTATAATGCCAATACCAATTTTAACGCCGCGACCGGTAACCAAAGATGGGCGGGGATCATGCGCTCATTGAGCAGCACCAACTTCGAGCAGGCGAACGTAGAATTCGTACAGTTCTGGGTGATGGACCCATATTTGGAAGGTTCGGCGACAGGTCCCGGTGAACTGGTATTCAACTTGGGGAACGTTTCCGAGGATATCTTGGCCGACGGTCTAAAACAATATGAAAACGGATTGCCGGTCAACGGCCAGGGCAGCACGAAACCTGCAGATCCTATCTGGGGCGTGGTTCCTGCCACACAGGCCTTGGTGTATGCCTTCGATGTCGATGAAAACAGCCGCGCGCAACAAGATCTTGGTTTCGATGGACTCGATGATGCTGCGGAGAGCGCTATCTACGGTACCGAAAACGGTCAGGATCCGGCGTTGGACAACTACGAATATTTTTTACAGAGAGATGGTGGCGTTTTGGAGCGCTACCTGAACTTTAACAATCCTCAGGGCAATTCCCCGGTGCAACTCAACGACAATAGCAGAGGGTCGACGACCCTGCCCGATGTCGAGGATATCGATCGAGACCTGACCATGAACACGGTCAATAGCTATTATGAGTATCGCATCCCCATAAAACCGAATACTACGGTCAACGATAAATATGTAACCGATGTACGGGATTCCTTAGTGCTTTCAGGAAATCGTATCCCCAATGGCAGCACGGTGCGTACCCGTTGGATACAATATAAGATTCCGCTAAGCGATTTTACGAATGCGGTTGGAGGCATCACCGACTTTCGTTCCATCAGTACCCTGCGTATGTATATGACCGGTTTCAATAGTGACGTTTTGCTCCGTTTCGCTACGTTGGATTTGGTGCGGGGCGATTGGCGTACGTATGTAAAGTCCCTTGATGAAGATGATCCCAACCCAGGTGACGACGGTACCACCTTGGATGTTAATGCCGTGAACGTCCAAGAGAACGAGAACCGCAGCCCGATTCCCTATGTGCTACCGCCGGGCGTACGCCGCGAACAGTTGAACAACAACAATACCATCATACAGCAGAACGAACAATCACTTTCGCTAGTCGTCGAGAACTTGGAACCCCAAGATTCCCGCGGGGTGTTCAAAAACTTGGACATTGATCTACGGCAGTACAAAAAACTCAAGATGTTCATTCACGCCGAAAAAACCTTGGAAAGCGATATCTACAATATCGAAAATCCAATCGTCGGTTTTCTAAGGATAGGCACCGACTTTTCCCAGAATTTCTACCAGCTGGAACTACCTTTGGAGTTTACGCCTTTCAATGCAAGGTCGGAAACTGCGATTTGGCCTGAAAACAACCAGATGGAAATCATTTTGGCCGATTTGAACAAGGTTAAATCCGTTTGGATTGCCGGGGATGACCTCAGTGAAATCCGCTATTTCGAAGTTCTGGATGGAGAGGTGGTTGCCGTTGATGAGTTCGCGCCCCGCACGCCCGGAATGTTGCGGATCGGAATTAAGGGAAATCCCTCTTTGGGAAGCATCCGTAGTATGATGGTCGGTATGAAGAATGCCGCCAATCTACCTGTAAGGGGCGAGGTCTGGTTCAACGAGCTGCGTTTGGCCGGCCTTGATAACGAGGGCGGATGGGCCGCCATTGCTGCCGTAGATGCCAATATTGCGGATTTCGCCGATATTTCCGCAACGGGTAGTACCAGTACTTCCGGTTTTGGGGCCATCGACCAGATGCCGAACGAAAGAGCCCGGGAAGATGCGATATCCTATGATTTGGTCACCAATGTCAATGTCGGACAGTTGCTTCCTCCGAAATGGAACATCCAGATTCCGTTTAATTATGGAATATCCGAACAAATAATTACCCCCGAATTCGATCCGGTATATGATGACCTTAAACTTAATGATCGGATATCCGCTGCCGAAAATCCCGATAGCACCCAAGACCCCGACGCGATTAAGGAGCAGGCCGAGGATTATACCAAACGAACAAGCGTCAATTTTATCGGCGTCCGTAAGGATAGGGGCGAAGAGGCCGATGCCAATTTCTACGATATCGAGAACTTTACCTTTAATTATTCCTATAATGAGATCAACCACCGTGATTTTGAGATTGCCGCTTTACAAGATAAAGATTTGAAGACCGGTTTTGTCTACAACCATGCGTTCAAGCCCTTGGAAGTAGCACCTTTTGCCAAAAACGATTCCCTGTTTACCGGCGCTTACTGGCAATGGTTAAAAGAATTGAACTTGAGCCTGCTGCCGACCACGGTATCGGTAAACTCCAATTTCGATAGGCAATTCAACCAACAGCGTTTTCGTGACGTGGTCGAAGAAGGGGTCGATAAGTTGGATCTCCCGACCCTACGACAGCGCAATTACCTGTTCAATTGGCAGTATGCGGTGAATTATGCCTTGACCAAATCATTACGCCTCAATCTTACCGCAAGTAATAACCATATCGTACGGAATTATTTTGAGGATTTTACGGATGAAGAAGGCATCGAGCGGCAACGGATCGACGAGACTTTAGGACTATGGGACGGCTTCTGGGATCTGGGCGAACCCAACCGACATGCCCAGCAACTGGAACTGAACTACGAAATCCCTTTTAGTAAAATACCCGTGTTGGATTTCATCAATGCCCAGTACAGCTATACCAGTAATTTCGACTGGCAGCGCGGCGGGGATGCGCTACGGGAAGTCGCCCAACAAGATATCAATACCGTGCAGAACGCCAGCACCCATAACCTGACGGCCAACCTGACCATGGACAAGTTCTATAACCTGATCGGGCTCAAAAAACGAAAGGGTGGCGGACAGGATGGCGCCCCGGTTCGAAGTGACAAAGCCGGAAACCCTAACGAGGACGCCGAAAAAATCCAAAAGAAATCCAGTGGCCTTTTTAACACCGCAGTCGATATTTTGACCATGATCAAACGCGTCAATGTAAATTACAACGAGACCAACGGAAAGGTGCTACCGGGCTATACCCAATCCGTCGGATTTGTCGGTTCGTTGCGACCTTCGTTGGGCTTTGTTTTCGGAAGCCAGGCCGACGTACGATTCGATGCGGCCCGTAAAGGTTGGTTGACCAGTTTCGATGAGTTCAACGAGCAGTATATCGAAAACACCAACAAGCAATTGAATATTACCGCTACGGCCTTACCGATTCAAGATCTGACCATCGATCTGACTGCGGATAGGCAGTTTTCGAACAGCTATCAAGAGAGTTTCAGCATTGCCGAAGACAATACCTATACTGTTCAGCTCGGCAATGACTACGGCAATTTCAGTATTTCGACGATGATGATCGGTACCGTTTTCGGGAAAAGCGATGAATTCACCTCCGATAATTTTGAACAGTTCAAGCAAAACCGGATTACCGTTGCGAATAGATTGGTGTCCGATAGGGGGCAATCTCCCGGCACCTTGGATGAAGATGGCTTTCCTCAGCTTTACGGAAAGACCCAACAAGATGTGCTATTGCCAGCCTTTTTCGCCGCGTATACAGGTCAAAATGCGGAGCGGGTAAACTTGGATGTCTTCCGGCAGATACCCATACCCAATTGGAACATCAAGTACACCGGCCTGATGCGCAATAAGTGGTTCAAGAAACAATTCCAACGCTTTTCAGTAAGTCACGGGTATCGCGCCGCCTACAGCATCAATTCCTTCCAGACCAATTTGGAAAAAACGCAATTGCAGAACGATGGCTTGTCGACCACGGATCCCGAGACTGGCGATTTGATGTCCGATCTGATCTTGAACAACGTGGTACTGACCGACGAGTTCAACCCGCTGATGCGGGTCGATTTTGAGATGAAGAATTCCGTCAGTATTTTGGCCGAAATGCGATCGAACCGTGCCTTGGCCCTGAGTTTCGACAACAACCTCATGACCGAGATCAACGGAAAGGAATATACGCTAGGCATGGGCTATCGCTTTAAGGATGTCAAGTTCGTGACCAATATCGGCGGCAATAAGACCCGCTTAAAAGGGGACCTAAACCTGAAGGCCGACGTCACCCTACGTGACAATATCACCATCATCAGAAACCTTGATATCGAAAACAACCAGATTACTTCGGGGCAAAATTTATTATCCATCAAGTTTACCGCCGACTACGCCCTGACCAAGCAGTTGAACGCCCTGTTCTTCTACGACCACTCTTTCTCTCAATTTGCCGTATCCACGGCCTTTCCGCAAACCACGATCAATGCTGGGTTTACACTGAGGTATAACTTTGGCAATTAATTGCGAGCTTAGCTGCCGCTGGCAACCAAAGCGCGACAATCTGTCGAACCCACCTCGAAGTCACACTATGAAATTTCACAACTGTCGACAAATCTGATGACGACGCGATAATCTGTTCAACTTTGCAGTAAGTTCAACAGATTGCTGCGTCGCGTTTGACATTGCTCCAAGTTTTAATATTTTTCCGGCTCCTCTCATTTCACTGCCAAGATTATACATTTTCCTTGAAAATCGAATCGGAATCATTTACATTTGCTCTCTCACAAAAAAAAACGCATGAACATCCCATCCGATTTAAAATACACCAAAGACCACGAGTGGATTCAGCTTGACGGCGAGATCGCAACTGTAGGTATTACCGATTTTGCACAGGGCGAGCTAGGAGATATCGTTTATGTCGAAGTCGAAACCCTTGACGAGACTTTGGAAAAAGACGCTATTTTTGGAACCGTTGAAGCCGTTAAGACCGTATCCGACCTCTTTCTTCCGCTAAGCGGCGAGATTATCGAATTCAACGAAGCCTTGGAAGATGCTCCTGAAAAAGTCAACTCCGATCCTTATGGCGAAGGGTGGATGGTAAAGATAAAGATCAGCGACATCTCGGAGGTCGATGGATTGTTATCGGCGGCGGAATACAAAGAGGTAGTAGGTGCTTAAGACACGAAAGTTTGCCATCGCCTTTTTCGGTTGGATGGCTTTTGTAACCTGGGCCAGCCTATCCACTTTTCCTGATGATGATATGCCCGGAATCAACATTCCCAACTTTGATAAGGTAGTGCATTTTTGCTTCTATTTCGGTGCTGCGGTTTTGGGAACATTTTTTATCCGTGAAACTACCCATGGCAAATCCTCATTAGTGAGAACCTTGATATTTGTGGCGTTAGGAGCGATAATCTTTGGTATAATAATTGAGGTTTTACAGTACAGTTTTACACTTGATAGGCAGGGCGACCCTTTAGATGCGCTGGCAAATAGTTGTGGGGCAATTATGGGCGTATTGGCAATGAATTGGCTCTTTTCTAGGCCGAAAGGATTAAAATGGAAAAATTAATTGCTTTTTAAGAGATTATTTAATTAAATTAGCAAACACTAAAATGTAAAGGATATGGAACCCAAAAAGAATCCGAAATCAGATGTAGGCCGAAGTAGCGGACTGTATTTTGTAATAGGCCTTGCCGTCACAATGGCTGTGGTGTATGCCGCCTTCGAATGGAAAACCTACGATGAGGTCAACAATTACGATATCTCGATGAATGTTGACGATGCCCTCGATGAAGAGGTGCCGATGACCGAGCAGATTAAAACCCCACCGCCCCCACCGCCCCCTGCCGCTCCAGAAGTGATAGAGGTGGTCGAAGATGAGGAGGAAGTTGAGGAAACCATTATCGAGTCTACCGAGACCAGTCAAGATGAAGAAATTATCGAGGTGGAAGATGTCGAAGTCGAGGAAGAGGTCGAGGATGTCGATGTACCTTTCGCGGTCATTGAAGATGTACCTATTTTTCCTGGTTGTGAAAGTGAATCGGACAAAAGAGCCTGTTTTCAGGAAATGATGCAAAAACACATCAGCAAAAACTTCCGTTATCCAGAAATCGCTCAAGAAATGGGCGTGCAAGGTCGGGTATCTGTAATGTTTACCATACAAAAAGATGGTAGCATCGGAAATGTAAGGATGAGAGGGCCAGATAAAAATTTAGAAGCAGAGGCTGCTAGAATTATCGGCAAACTTCCAAAGATGACCCCTGGAAAGCAAAGGGGTAGGGCCGTAAGGGTACCTTTTAGTATTCCGATAACATTTAAGCTTCAGTAGAAAAACATTGTAATACCTTAAAATCCCGCGTTCGTTCGAATTGCGGGATTTTTTATTTTGCGTATTGCGTATTGCCTATTGCCTATTGCCTGCCGCTTATTGCCTGCCGCCTATTGCCTATTGCTTGCCTACCGACCGCTGCCTACAGTTCTCGTTCAACCTGATATAAATAGTCATCTTCCGTTGCAGAAAATAACCCTACTCCCTATCTTTGCACTCCGAAAAGAAGGTGTATGAAGACTGCGGTCAACACGGCAAAAAGCGCTACTTGGACATTGGCTTTTGCCGATTTTAAAGAAATCACCAAGGCTAGGCTGGCCGTAAGCGTGGTCTTTTCTTCCATTGCCGGTTATTTTCTCGGGGCCTACCAAATTGATTTTGTTTCCATACTCCTTTTGGCTTTCGGCGGGTATTGTATGGTAGGGGCATCCAATGCCTACAACCAAGTCATCGAAAAAGATCTCGATGCCTTGATGAACCGGACCAAGAACCGGCCGATTCCTGCTGGTCGTATGTCCGTCAACAAAGCCATGGGTATTGCCATTACTTTGACTGCTTTAGGTGTCATTGCGTTGTATATACTCAATCCCAAAACGGCCATGTTCGGGGCGATTTCCATTTTTTTATACACAAGTGTTTACACTCCCTTGAAGACGAAGACTCCTTTAGCGGTATTTGTGGGTGCATTTCCCGGCGCGATTCCCTTTATGCTGGGTTGGGTAGCGGCAACCGGTGATTTCGGAATTGAGGCCGGCACCCTTTTTATGATTCAATTTTTCTGGCAGTTCCCCCATTTCTGGGCCTTGGGTTGGATGTTGCACAAAGATTATAAAAAAGGCGGATTCAAAATGCTGCCTACGGGGAAAAGAGATAAAGGCACGGCAGTACAGATTATTATGTATACCATTTGGATGCTCGTCATTTCGATTATTCCCGTTTTCGGGATTACCGGAAGATTACAGCTTTCTATCCCTGCGGCCATCCTAATTTTTGGCATGGGTATGGTCATGCTCGTATTTGCCTTCCTTCTGTATGAAAAACGCGACAATACCACCGCAAGAAAACTGATGCTGGCCAGCGTAAGCTACATTACCTTGATGCAAATTGTATATGTTATTGATAAGTTTATGGGCCCGTTAACTAACTAGTTTACTAATCAAAGCAATGGATTTAACACAAAGTACGGACAAAGAAAAGAACGAAAGGGCAAAAAAAATGATGCTGTGGTTCGGTATCGTAAGCCTCGTGATGGGTTTTGCGGGGTGGACAAGCGCGTACATTGTAAGTAGCTCTCGCGACGATTGGGCCAGTGATCTGCAGTTGCCGCAATCCTTTTATATAAGTACGGCGATTATCATATTGAGCAGTCTTACTTATGTTTTGGCAAAGAAGGCTATCAAAGAAGATAACCGGGATATGTGTACCAATTGGTTGTGGGCAACTTTGGTCTTAGGTATTGCCTTTATTATATTCCAATTCCGTGGATTTTCTGAAATGGTCGCACAGGGCTATTATTTTACCGGACCAACGAGTAGCATTAAACTATCGTATGTTTTCTTGATCGCTGCAGTACATATCGTGCATGTGGTGGCGGGTATCATTTCCTTATTGGTCGTTTTGTATAACCAAATCAAGAAAAAGTACGCCGCCCAAGACTATTTGGGTTTATCCCTAGGGGCTACGTTCTGGCACTTTTTAGATTTTCTATGGCTTTATTTGTTGTGCTTTATGTATTTCGTGGGGTAATAATGCATTCAATTGTAAATAAAGGCGTATTTCGTAAAGATTCGGCTTTCGTTTCAAAAAAGAAAACTATATTTTTGTGCAAACTTTAACCATACTTTAAGTAAATGGATACTACTGTAACAACGGAAATGGCGGAAGAGAACGTCTGGGGTGGAGGTAATCGGCCTTTAGGTGCCAGTTATGGCAAATTGATGATGTGGTTTTTCCTGGTTTCGGATGCCTTGACCTTTTCCGGTTTTTTGGCGGCCTATGGTTTTTCGAGATTCAAGTTTATCGAAACTTGGCCGATAGCCGATGAGGTCTTTACACACGTGCCTTTTTTTCACGGTAACTACCCCATGATTTATGTGGCGTTTATGACGTTTATTTTGATCATGTCTTCGGTAACTATGGTGTTGGCCGTTGATGCGGGACATAAAATGAAGCAGAATGCCGTGATATGGTATATGTTTCTTACGATAATCGGAGGTGCGATTTTCGTAGGTTCACAAGCTTGGGAGTGGGCTACTTTTATAAAAGGTGATCACGGTGCGGTAGAGACCAAAGGTGGTAGAATCTTGCAATTTCTCGATGTAGAAACTGGAGAACGTGTTGCATTGGCTGATTTTGCGAAAACCATTCCTGATGTCCGTGTTGAACATGATGAACCGGAAGGTTTATGGTTCGAGTCTGAATCTTTTTTGCCAAGTTTTTCCATGAATGAGGTAGAGGAAGGTCTTATGGCCAACCCCAATATTGTAATCCGTACGGAAGCTATTTTACAGGAAGGGGAAATGGAAGGCCATAAAACCGTGTTGACACGCGAGCAGTCCCTCGAAAAGATAAAGGAAGGTGTTGAAGTGGTCGAAGGGGCCAATTTAGTTCATAATGAATATGGTAGCCGTCTATTTGCCGATTTCTTTTTCTTTATTACCGGTTTTCATGGTTTCCACGTTTTTTCAGGGGTCATGATTAATATTATTATCTTTTTCAACGTAGTGCTTGGTACCTACGAAAGAAGGGGCCATTATGAAATGGTCGAAAAAGTGGGACTCTACTGGCACTTTGTAGATCTGGTGTGGGTATTCGTATTTACGTTCTTCTATCTAGTATAATTTATTTGTAATCTATAATTAATCCATTTAATCAAATGGCACACGAACATAAACTGGCAATTTTCAGGGGGACCTTGAACTTCAAGAACAACGTTCAAAAAATATGGGGGGTACTTATATTCTTGACGGTAGTAACTGCCATCGAGGTGACCTTGGGTATCACAAAACCCCGAATCCTGACCCATTCCTATATTTTGGGAATGAAGGCACTTAACTGGATATTTATTATTCTTACCTTAGTGAAAGCCTATTATATTGCATGGGATTTCATGCACCTTCGCGATGAGAAAAGTTCATTGCGCAGAGCGGTGGTGTGGACACCGATTTTCCTTGTAGCCTATTTGATATTTATTCTTCTTTTCGAGGCCGATTACATCTACAATGTATACAAAGATGGCTTCATTACCTGGGATTTCTAAAGATAAACTAAGTGATATCGAGTGTAGTTTTTTGAATAATACTGAGAACGAGTTAAACAGATTTTCAGGGGATACTCGGATTTTAACAGCATACTAAGACGGGTTCAAAACCGTCTTTTTTAATGAATCGCTAATTTGTGGTTTCAGTTTTTTTTCAGATAAAATCACAAAATAGAAGGCTTAAATTCACCTTGCCCCTTTTTGACGAGGTCTATTGATTCTTACCCTAAATTTGATTAGGCCTCCGTTATGAAAATGTTATGAGTTCCCGTATTCTCACTGATCGATTCTGTTATATCTTTGGGTTTTGAATCAAACTATGAAAAAGACGTTTGTACTTGTAACGCTATTTGTTTTGCCCATTGTGGCCTACCTCTTTTTTGCTTCGGGAGTAACAAATTTCGGAAAACTCCCAGTACTTACCGAGTCCATTGGCGATGTGGCCGATATGGATAAAACGATTTCCTTAAAAAACAAGATAACCATCCTCGGATTCTTAGGGGAAGACATCAAACAAAAAAAAGGCAACGCCTTTAATCTCAATCAAAAAATATATAAGCGCTTTTTCGAGTTTGACGATCTTCAATTTGTAATGATCGTTCCGAAGGGAAGCGAGTTTAAAGTAGCTGAACTGAAAAGTGAACTGGGGCATCTGGTCGATATCAAAAAATGGTATTTTATCTATGCCGATAAACCGGACATAAAACGCTTTTTTTCCGGATTAAAGACCGATTTGGCCCTAAACGATAATTTGGGCACGCCCTATGTTTTTATAATAGATAAGGATATGAATTTGCGAGGTAGGACGAACGATGAAAACGGGGGCAATACATTCGGGTTTAATACCGCCTCCGTGGCGGAGCTCAACAATAAGATGGTAGATGATGTAAAGATAATATTGGCGGAATATCGAATGGCGTTGAAAAAGAACAATGCCGTGCGAGAGAAGTAATGCGCAGTAAAAATAGCAATAGAAAGTTTATTGGATTTCTATTTTATCAAGCTAAGTAGCGGCTATGGACAAAAAATACACCTACATCTGGATATCTTTAATTATTTTAATCTTTGGCATTATTGTAATACCCACAATCGTTGACCGTATAAAGAGCGGTACCATTGTACAAAGTGATAGGATGGACGTGAGCAGTAAAACCGGCACATTGTCTTATATAACATTTGAAGGAGAAAAACGAAGAGTACCTTCCTTTGAATTGGTCGATCAAGATAGTTTGTTGATAACGGACAAAGATTACCTCGGAAAGGTGTATGTAGTCGAGTTTTTCTTTACCAGATGTCCGTCAATATGCCCGATAATGACCGAAAATTTGGTAAATCTACAAGAGGAATTTGAAGATAAGAAGGATTTCGGAATCGCCTCTTTTTCCATTACGCCTAAGTTTGATACCCCCGAGGTTCTGAAAAACTACGCAGAAAAGCATGGCATTAAGAATCTTGATTGGCATTTGATGACAGGGGATAGAGAGGAAATCTACACGTTGGCCAATGAAGGCTTCAATATTTTTGCTGCTGAAAATGCCGATGCACCGGGCGGATTCGAGCATTCGGGATTGTTCGCATTGGTCGATAAACAGGGGTATCTCCGGTCGAGAACCGATAGTTACGGTAATCCGATCGTGTATTATAGAGGAGCAATAACAGAGGCGCAAGAAGAGAACGACCATGGCGAAAAAGAACAGATTTCCATCTTAAAAAAGGATATCAAAAAACTGTTGGAAGAATAATGGACCCTTATTCGAAAAAAGAAAAAAAGCTGAATACCCTGATTACCGTGGTGTCGATAGTGGTCCCCGCCGTGGTCGCGTTATTATTCACCGTCAAGATACCGAATGTAGAGCGATTAGGCTTTTTGCCACCACTGTATGCGTCCATAAACGCACTTACAGCATTCCTTCTGATAATTGCCCTTTGGGCCATTCTGAACGGCAAGCGCCGGTTGCATCAAAATCTGATGACGACTTGCATAGGTTTGTCGGTGTTGTTTTTGGTGATGTATATTGCGTACCACATGACTGCTGATTCTACATCTTTCGGCGGGGAAGGGATCATTCGTTATGTATATTTTTTCATTTTGGTTTCACATATCTTTTTATCCATAGTCATAATCCCCTTGGTGCTTAAGACGTACACATTCGCCTATTTGAAGAATTTTAAAAGTCACCGAAAATGGGCCAAGATTACCTTTCCCATTTGGTTGTATGTGGCGATTTCTGGGGTAGTGGTCTATTTGATGATTTTCCCATATTATGTAACTTGAGCATGAACTCATTTAGACTTCTTGTTTAGAACCGAGAATATGGTCTTGTGAAGCTAGATGAAGTCATTTTTTAATAGCATAGCAGGGCTACCGTATTCAAAAATGAGGAAATATAGCTACAAAATGTGGTATTATTAGGTAAAAGAAAAAGTCTAAATGAGTTCTAGATGAAAAAGAGTGTAATAATTGTAATAGGAATAACTTTTTACTTATTTCCAGAGGTAATGGAAGCACAATGCGCTATGTGCCGGGCCGTACTTGAAAGTAATGGCAATACTTCGACGGCCGAAGGCATAAACAATGGGATTGTCTATCTTATGGCCATACCTTACATCGCAATAGCCATACTGGGCTATTTTGTTTATAAAAAGATGAAGCCAAAAACCGCTCAAGAAGTTTAACATTTTTTTAAGGTCTTGAGATGTAACAAGTTCTAGTTTGAACAGTCTTTTCATTTGTGGTAACCCCTGCCATATTCATCAAACAATGAGCCCCTTCGGGTTCAATAATCATCGGCTTCATGTTCGACATCGAAAGGTGGCAAGAAATTTTAGATACCATCCGTAAAAATAAATCACGGCCTCTCTTCACGAATTTTTAACACAATATTTTGAGAGTAACTTGTAACAATTAAAGAACTTACCAGTCTAATTGCCTGATTAGTAAAAGCGGCGAACCACAAACAGCGATACCATGATCGAAATCAAAGACCTTCACAAATCCTATAAGATGGGAACCAATACCCTTCACGTTTTAAAAGGATTGAATTTTACTATTGCCGAAGGCGAACTTGTGGCCATTATGGGATCATCCGGATCGGGGAAATCCACGTTATTGAATATTTTAGGCATGTTGGATGAGCTGGATGAGGGGTCGTACACTTTAGATGGTGTTCCCATTAAAAATCTCAACGAGACAAAAGCCGCGAATTACCGCAATAAGTTTTTGGGTTTCGTTTTTCAGTCCTTCAATCTTATCAATTACAAAAACGCCATGGAAAATGTGGCTCTGCCGTTATACTATCAAAAAGTCCCAAGAAAGGAACGGGAAGAAAGGGCACTAAAATATTTAACTCAGGTAGGTCTCAAAGAATGGGCGACGCATCTTCCCAACGAGTTATCCGGTGGACAAAAACAGCGTGTAGCTATTGCCCGTGCCATGGCAGCCGAACCCAAGGTGCTGCTCGCTGATGAGCCTACGGGCGCGTTGGATAGTACGACATCGTATGAAGTGATGGATCTTATTCAAAAGATAAACGACGACGGGAACACTATATTAATTGTCACCCATGAAGAGGATATCGCCCATATGTGCAAGCGTATCGTGCAGTTAAAGGATGGTATCATCGTGGAGGATAAGTTTGTGGAACAGGTAAGGGCATCGCAATATGTTTAGCAGGGACAATTGGAAGGAAATCTTCCAGACCATACAAAAAAACAAGCTCCGTACTTTCTTGTCTGGGTTTACCGTGGCGCTGGGAATCCTAATTTTCGTCGTTCTTTTCGGCTTCGGCAACGGACTCATCAATACCTTCGATGACTTTTTTGGTGACGATGCGACCAATGTTCTTTTTGTTTTTACGGGAAGGACTACAATGCCATATAAGGGGTATAAATCAAATAGGAACATTGAATTCGAGAACAGTGATCTCGACGATATCGAGAAAAACTTTCCTTTTTATCTTGATTATATATCTCCAAGAATTATTCGCCAAGATACGGTCAAGTACAAAAATGAATCCAACAGCTATTCTACTTGGGCCGTTGCACCTTCCCACCAGTTTGCCGAGATGACCATAATGATGAAGGGCCGCTATTTGAACGAGCTCGATATCGAGAACAAGACCAAGAACGCGGTGATAGGTAGGCTGGTCGAACAGGACCTTTTTGGCACAAAAAATTCCGTGGGCAAATATATCGATGTGGGTGGCGTTGCCTATAAGGTCATAGGCGTTTTTCAGGATGATGGCGGAGATCGAGAAGAGCGGAACATTTTTATACCGTATACCACCAAACAACTTCTAGATAAAAACACCGATAAAATCGATGCCATCGTGCTCGGTTTTAAGCCTGAATTGGGCTACGCAGGGGCTATGGCTTTCGATAAAGGTGTTGATGAGTTCTTACGGGAAAAGAAATATATAAGTCCCCAAGACCAAAACGGGATTTTCATTCGCAACGTGGCCGATCAACTGAAACAGAATCAGCAGTTTGCAAGGGTGTTGCAAATGATCGTCAGTTTTGTGGCTTTCGGTACCATAATCGCCGGAATTATAGGTATCAGTAACATTATGGTTTTTGTTGTCAAAGAGCGTACCAAAGAATTGGGCATACGTAAGGCTTTGGGTGCTACCCCGAAAGCGGTGATAGGCACTATATTATTGGAGTCCGTTTTTATCACGACCGTTTCCGGTTTTGTAGGCATGCTCATCGGAATTGCCATATTAAGTTCGATGGGCGAAAAATTGAAGGATTTTTTCATTACCAATCCTTTTATAGATACGGGCACGGCTGTTTTTGCGACCGTTCTTCTGATAATTTTTGGAGGTATTGCAGGGTATATCCCGGCGAGAAAAGCGGCACGTATTAAACCCATTGTTGCACTAAGAGACGAATAATATGCAATTTTTATTTGACAGAAATACATGGCAGGAGATTTTCGGTTCTATCAGCAAGAACAAGACGCGCACTGTTATCACTGTTATTGGCGTTCTGTGGGGCATTTTTATTTACATAGCTCTTTCTGGCGCCGCCAAAGGAATGGACAATGGGTTTGAGAGTATGTTTGAGACCATAGCGAAAAATAGTATGTTCGTCTGGGCACAAAGTACAAGTATGCCATATGAAGGCTACAAGACCGGAAGGCAGATGCAACTGAAATTAGGCGATGCTACGATGATAGAGAATCGCATTCCTCAAGTCGAGTATATCGCGCCACGAAATGTAATGGGTTTTTTCGGTTCGCCACCGGCCACTATCGGGCGAAAAAACAAAACAGGTAGCTATACCCTATTTGGCGATTTCCCCCAGTTTACCAAAATTGCACCAAAGAAAATATATGACGGGGGACGTTTTATCAATGACGAGGATATCGATCAAGCCAGAAAAGTTGCCGTAATCGGTGAACGTACCCAAAAGGAACTTTTTGACAAAGATGAAGACCCCATAGGCGGATTTATAAAAATAGATGAAGTCTATTTTCAGGTCGTCGGGGTACACAAGTTCGAACAGAGCGGCGGATTCGGTGGAGACGGCGATATCTTTATTCCATTTTCCACATTTAAAAAATTGTACAATACAGGCGATAATGTGGGCTGGTTTTCTATTGCCGCCTATGATGATGCCGATGTAATTAAAGTTGAAGAAAACATAAAAAATCTTTTAAAGAATATTCACCATGTTCATCCTGCTGACGACCGTGCTTTTGGGTCGTTTAATCTAGGTGAGCAGTTCAATAAAATTGTAGGGTTTGCCGATGGCATCACTTTTTTATCACTCGTTGTTGGCATCGCAACTATTTTAGCAGGAGTGATCGGCATAGGAAACATTTTATTGATTTCGGTAAAGGAACGTACGAAAGAACTAGGTGTTCGAAGGGCCTTGGGGGCCACCCCTGCCGAAGTGCGTAACCAGATTATATTGGAATCTGTTTTCTTGACTGTTATCGCAGGGATCATGGGAATCATAATAGGCGCGATGACCTTGGCTATGATAGATAGCTTTACACAAGACATTGAATTTCCCTATACGAATCCGACCGTGCCCATTCCTTACGTTCTTGGGGCCTTGGTCATAATGGTGGTGCTCGGTACCTTAATCGGACTTATACCCGCCCAGCGCGCCGTGAGCATAAAACCTATCGATGCGCTTCGAGAAGAGTGAATCTCCAGTCAAATACAATACAAATCCAAAAATTGAAAAATGTCAATTTTTGAAATCAACACATAAAACACCATTTTAAATTAAAAATTAGTGCACTACTGTAACCATCAACCCTAAACAATAAACAACAAACACTTTTCAAAATGAACAAAATCGTTAAATATATCCTCATTGGGGTCTTAGTGCTCGGCGCATTGTGGGCCGCAGCATTCTTCATCAAATCCAACAGTAAGTCAGCGGTAACATACGAGGTTCAGAATCCCTTTATTACCAATATCGAAAAGAAAACCGTGGCTACCGGTAAATTGATTCCTGAAGATGAAATTGAGATCAAACCACAAATTTCGGGCATCATTCAAAAAATGTATAAGGAAGAAGGCGATAAGGTAAAATCGGGCGATTTGATTGCCATGATTAAGGTAGTGCCCAATGAGCAGGCCTTGAATCAGGCACGTGGCCGCGTTAGAAATGCCGAATTGGCCTTGAACAACTCCAAAATCGAGTATGATCGAAACAAGACGTTGTTCGATAAGGGGGTTATAGCCAGTCAGGATTTCAACACCTTACAATTACAGTTCAATCAAGCGCAACAGGAAATTGAGAATGCCAGGGCAGATTATCAAATTATCCGAGAAGGTTCGGCAGGTGGTTCGTCGAGTGCGAACACCAATATCAGGGCGACCGTTGACGGCACCATTTTGGAAATTCCTGTAGAGGAAGGTGATCAGGTCATCGAAAGCAACAATTTCAACGATGGTACTACCATAGCCACCATTGCTGATTTGAGCAATATGATTTTTGAAGGAAAGGTCGATGAAGGCGAAGTGGCCAAGTTGAAAGTGGGCACACCCTTAAAAATCAATCTCGGTGCGGTAGAAGGCAAGGAATTGGATGCCAAGCTCCGTTTTATAGCACCCAAGGGAATCGAGGAGACCGGAGCGGTACAATTCAAGATCGAAGGCGACGTAGAGGTCAACGACGATATTTTTATCCGTGCGGGGTATAGTGCCAACGCATCATTGGTACTCGAAAAGAAGGATAGCATTTTAGTAATTCCCGAAGCCTTGCTGCAATTCGATAAAAAGACGGACAAGCCCTATGTAGAAATTGCTGACGGTGCCGTCGAAGACCAAAAGTTTCTTCGGAAGGACATTGAAATCGGAATTTCCGACGGGGTGAACGTTGAAATTGTTTCCGGACTCACAGAATCCGATAAGGTAAAAGTGTGGAACAAAACGGAGCCCATCAAGAAAGGGGATGATGAAGAAGAGGAGGTAGATTCTAACGAAGAGTAAAAGACATCAATCAAAACAATCAAAAAATGAACTTTAAATTAACCGCTTTACTGCTGTTGTTCACGATAAGCACTATCACGGCACAGCAAAAAAAATGGACGTTGGAAGAATGCGTGGTCTATGCCGTTGAAAACAATCTGACCATTGAGCAATATGAATTGGATCTGCAAAATGCAATGATCGATAGGTCCGATGCCGTGGGCGCTTTTCTGCCGGATGCCAATGCCTCTTTGAGTGCTTCGGGGAATACCGGTCTCTCGTTCGACCCCATCACCAATCAACCGGTTACGACCACTATTTTTACCGCCAACGGGGGATTGCAATCTTCCGTTCTACTATTCGACGGACTTCGGAACATCCATAGGCTGAACCGGGCCAAATTGAATGCCCTCGCCAATCAATACAGATTGGATGATTTAAAGGACGATATCCGGCTTAGCGTGGCCAATGCCTATTTACAGATATTGTCCAATAAAGAAACCCTCATAGTGTTCCAGGCTCAGTACGCCATAACCGGTCAAGATCTGAAGCGTACCACGGAACTGGTCAATGCGGGCGTAGTGCCTAAGGGTGATTTGTTGGAAGTGGAGGCCACTGCCGCGAATTTGGAGCAGCAGATCGTAAATACCGAGAACCAAGTCTTGATATCACGAATCAACTTGGCTCAATTGTTACAGATAACCGATTATGAAAACTTCCACGTGGCAGAAGCGGATTATGAGGTGCCGCCATCTGATATTCTAAACAATTCCGCCAAGGAAATTTTTGCCAAGGCCTTGACCTTTCGGAACGATATTAAATTATCAAATTCCTATATCGATTTGGCAGTGAAAGACCTTGCCATAGCCAAAGGTGCAAAATACCCCACTTTAGGTGCATTTTTCAATTACAATACCCGCTATTCCGATCAAGAACGGTTTAACAATATTACAGGGATGTTGGAAGCCGAAAGTTTTGGCAATCAACTTTGGCTGAACGACGGAATCTCCTACGGCGCCCAATTGAACATTCCCATCTTCAACGGTTTCAGTGTAAGGAACAATGTGAAACGGGCACAAATCAACGTTCGAAAAGCGGAAGTCCAGCTGGAGCAGGACAAATTGGATCTGGAGACAAACATCAACCAAGCTTACGTCGATGTTAAAAGTTTTTCAAAAGCCTATTATGCCGCTCAAAAGACGGCCGATGCGAGACGCTTGGCCTATGACTATTCCAAAGAGCGTTACGATGTGGGTCTGATGAACGCTTTTGATTTCAGTCAGGCACAGTCCCGAGTAGAAGACGCCGAAGCCGAGGTCGTCCGTACCAAATACGACTATATTTTCAGGATCAAGGTGCTTGAATTCTATTTTGGCGTGCCGATCGATTTGAATTGATACGAAAAACCTTGCAGGTCATTGACCAATTCATTCAATTATGCCCACAATCATAAACCTAGAGACCGCCACCACAAACTGTTCGGTTAGTATAGCCAAAGATGGAAAACTCCTGGCCATCAAAGAGCATGATACGCCCAACTATTCCCATTCCGAACAATTGCATATTTTTATTCAGGCGGTTTTAAAGGAGGCCGAGCTTGAGCTTTCCGATGTCGATGCCATAGCGGTCAGTAAAGGCCCAGGATCTTATACAGGGCTACGTATAGGGGTGTCCGCAGCCAAAGGATTATGTTTTTCCTTGGAGGTGCCCTTGATTTCGATTCCTACTTTGGAAAGTATGGCCTATCAAGCGAAGGCATCGGCGGCCGATTATTTAATTCCCGTTTTAGACGCCCGACGAATGGAGGTCTATTCCGCCGTATTCGACCAAGACATAATCCAAATCAGGGAAACCAAGGCCGAAGTTATCGACGGAAATTCTTTTTTGGAGTTTGTTGAAAAAGGGAAGGTGACAATCCTTGGGAGCGGGGCCGAGAAATGCAAGGAACTTTTGCAGCATCCCCATTTTAGCTTCGATACCTCCGTCGTGCCCTCCGCAAGGGAAATGGCAACCTTATCCCATAAAAAATTCGAAACAGGCGAATTTGAAAATGTCGCCTACTTCGAACCCTATTATTTAAAGGATTTTATCCTTCAAAAGAAGAAAAAATAAGATATTCTACGGTTCACTCTTCCCTATTTTATTAAGTGAAAAGTTCAGTGAGTGAATTGTGCTAAGCCTTCAACTGCTGCCCCTTGACGTGTACATCGCGCTGTGGAAACGGAATCTCGATTCCAGCGGCATCAAAACGACTTTTAGTCTCCTCGATTACATAGAAGTGTGCTGGCCAGAATACACTGGTATCCGCCCAAAATCGCAACGTAAGGTTAACCGAACTATCTCCAAGTCCATCGACGTACACCTCTGGAATGGGTTCCTTGGAAATATTCTCGTTGTCCGCACAAATCTGCAATAGAATATTTTTAGCTTCCTTAATGTTGGAACCGTAACCGATACCGACCTTGACATTGTCCCGTCGTGCGGATAATGCGTTGTAATTGATGACATTGTCGTTGGACAATTTACCGTTAGGAATTATCGCTATTTGATTACCGAAGGTGGTCAATTTGGTGTAGAAAATCGTGATTTCTTTAACGGATCCATCAACCCCTTGCGCCGAAATAAAATCACCTACCTTAAATGGCTTGAAAAGCAGTATCAAAACTCCTCCCGCAAAATTGGATAGGGAACCTTGTAACGCCAAGCCGATGGCCAGACCCGCCGCACCAATAATCGCGATAAGTGAAGATGACTGCACGCCCAACTGTGTAATGACGAGTACAAATAGTAAAATCTTTAGAGCAATACTAATAAAGCTTTGCAAGAAGCTTTCCAAAGCAAGGTCATAATCCTTTCTCTCAAAAAATTTACGAATCATTTTATTGAGAAATCGGATAATATATAATCCGATAAATAAAATGAGTAGTGCTGTAATCAAGTTGATGGCAAGACCCGGTAAAGTAATCCAGGCCCAATCGATCGCCTTGTCAATGTGTTCTTGGTAATTTGATAATTCGTTCATGAAAACAGTTTATTTGTCATTTCCGGACTTCGATTATTTTTATATTGAGTACTTCGACTACGCTCAGCTTGAACTACAATCGAAATGTTCGGTAAAACCTTCGCCGAGAATATTTTGAAAGTGGTTGTTATGTATTAACTTTCTTTAATCAAAGCGCCCCAACGTAACGGGGGCAACTTAGTTAAAATCACCTTCGCAATCAAGAAAAGGTGATTAAACTATTGTTAACCTGGGATAGGCCATAAAAAAAGCATCCCTAAGAATAAGAATAGGATGCTTTTGAGTTTGGTGTAGGACACATTTAGTTCACTTCAAAAGTGATTTTTGCGTTCACCCTATAATTGTCCATTTTTCCATCGGTAACAGTAGCGCTTTGCTCGTTAATATAAACGGATTTAATGTTCTTTACCGATTTGGAGGCGTGGGCGACTGCATTCTTCGCGGCGTCTTCCCAACTCTTATCCGAATTTGCCAATACTTCTATAACTTTTAAAATTGCCATAATATAATTGTTTTTAGATTTAGTCCAATATAATAAATTAAATGGGGAAATGTGAATTGAAAAGCTGTTAAAATGGACTCATTTTGAGCCGAGAGTATTCCTGTCAAAAACAAAAACAGAGAAAATTTCAAAAACCGCAAATATTTTTCTCACAAACTGCAACCCCATATTGAACCTAAAATATTTACGAAATAGCGATTGAAAGTTGAATTCTTCAACCGTTAAGTGCAACTACCTCGTTCACCTTGTCGCCCATCATGTTCTTAAGCATGGTCTCGATACCATTTTTCAAGGTAAAAGTAGACGAGGGGCAACCGCTACAGGCCCCTTGTAGAATTACATTAACCGTTTTGCTTTCCGATTCATACGATTTAAAAAGAATATTACCGCCGTCACTGGCAACTGCAGGTTTGACGTATTCCTCCAATATGTTAACGATCTGTTGCGAAGTGTCATCGAGTTCGACCATTTCAGGTGCTGGACTATTCTTTACCTCCGAAGCCTGCGGAACGGCCTCTTCGGACACTACTTCTTTGCCGTCAGCCAAATAATTGCGGATAAATTCACGGAGTTCCGACGTTATATCCTCCCATTCCGCCATATCGTATTTGCTGATCGAAATATAGTTGAGATCGATAAAAATTTCCTTTACAAAAGGAAAATGAAAAAGTTGTTTTGCCAATCCGGATTTTTGGGCCTCGTCGATGTTCTTAAATTCGAATGCCGTGGGCACGATGGCCTTATTGGCGACAAATTTCATCACGGCCGGGTTGGGAGTAACCTCCGCATATACCGTTACCGCCACTTTTTGCTCGGCAGCCTCTTCAAGCACGACCGGTTCTCCCGAATTGAGATATTCGACCAATTGCTGGGCGACCTCGTCTTTAACATCGTCCCATTCGACAATATCGAAACGCTCCAAACCAATAAAATTGCCGGAGACGTATACCGTTTTGATAAAGGGAAGGTAGAACAACTGCTGCGCTAAAGGTGATTTTTTGGCGTCGTCAATATTCTTGAACTCATAATTTTTGCCTGTGGTCAAAAAATGGTTCGTCTCGAATTTTAATATGTTAGGATTGTTGGTCTTAACAACGGTGATATTATACTCTTTCATAGCTTGCTTTCGGTTTGCTGTAAAGGTACAAAGTAATTCAGAGACTGTTTAGCAACGGCTGCTTAAAACAATCGGAAAATCGACGGAAAATGTTTTGCAGGTATTGGTTTTTTACAGAATAACCTACCTAATTCCGAGTATTTTTAAATATACTATTGTTGTAGTTCCTTCGTTATACTTTATATTTAACCGATTCCAGGATCCAACCCTTGACGGCGTCATGGGTACAACATTATCGTGAGACACTTACATTTCGCCCACTTTTAGATGCAAAATCGATTTTTAATATTACTCGTTTTTCTGGCCTTTGGCGCCCGATCTCTGGCCCAAGAAGGTATTCCCGTTTATTTTGATTACCTGTCCGACAACTATTATCTGGTCTATCCGTCGATGGCGGGTATCGGTGAGGGTACTAAAATCAGGGCTACGGCGAGAATGCAGTGGTTCAGCGTCGAGGATGCCCCCAACCTACAGACCATAAACGTCAATTCGCGAATCGGGGAAAGCAACAGTGGGGTAGGGGCTATTTTTTTTAACGATGCCAACGGATATCACGCACAAACGGGACTCAAATTGACCTATGCCCATCACTTGAAATTGGGGGGCGATGCCCGTAATCTGAATCAACTTTCCTTTGGAATCAGTCCGACGTATCTTCAGAGTAGTCTTGATGAATCGGAGTTTCAATCCGCTTTCCCCGATGATGCCATTTCCGGAATTAAATTAAGCGAAAGCTACTTTAACACCGATATCGGGTTTTCGTATAATTTAAGGGAATTTTATGCCCATCTCGCGATTAACAATTTGTTGAGCAGCAAGCGCAACCTCTATCGTTACGGAAAGGCTAACGACAATATTCCGGTCATAGATAACCTTCGCCGGTATTTGGTTTCCGTCGGGTATATCTTCGGAAGGCAAGAGTGGCAACTAGAACCATCGGTCTTGTTCCAAATGACGGATTTTACCAAGGAAAAGACCATCGACCTCAACGCCAAGGTGTACAAGGATGTCGATTTCGGACGTATCTGGGGCGGACTCTCCTACCGCCGGAGTTTTGACGGCGCAGAGTTCACGAACGGCGATAGTTTCGGTAAGCAACGCTTGCAACTCATTACGCCCATCGTCGGCGCCAATATCGGAAATTTTATGGTTTCCTATAACTACTCGTACCAGACCGGTGATATCCGTTTTGACAGCGGTGGTTTTCACCAGATTACGCTGGGCTATGATTTCGGGCAGAGCGAGCGGCGTTATGACTGTTATTGTCCAGCGGCGCAGTAGGGCACTACGGCATCTTCCATCTCGTAGACACTCGCATCCCGAGTAGATTGTTGTTGTATTTTTTTGGCTTCCCCAAGCGCAGCTTACGAAATATAGGTCTCCCCGCTTTTGGTCCCAATGAAAATAGTTTTTGGCCCTGCCGGATTTTGCCTTTGCCCGTATCCACAAATCCTATCACGTAAACGTCAACGAGGTCGTCAAATATCGAAAGGGAAATGGCGGCAGCATTGTAGTCTCGAACGGCAAGGAATTACTGGTATCCGTTTCAAAGAAAAAAGAATTTTTGGCTTATTTTTAGCGGAAATTTAGCATCCAGTAGGTAAGGTCTAAAGTTTAATGGCTACTGCCTAACTGTACAAGTTTCAAGGTGAACAAAGTTCGGGAGTTTAGAAGGTTGGAAAATGAGTTTTGAACCTTGAAACTGCCACAAGGCAGTATTGAACCTTAAAATGAATTGGCGGACAGGATGAACCCTAGTTACGGACTCATCCGGAAGATGAATTTCTCAAATTTCACTAAAATGATCAAAACAGTTAACGGAAAATCCCCAAAAATTGGCAACGACTGCTTTATCGCCGAAAATGCGACCATCGTTGGCGAGGTACGTATGGGCGACCAATGCAGTATTTGGTTCAATGCGGTAATACGGGGCGATGTCCACTTTATAAAAATGGGCGATAAGGTCAATGTACAAGATGGCGCAGTCATCCATTGCACCTATCAAAAATCTCCGACAACCATTGGAAACAATGTTTCCATCGGCCATAACGCCATCGTTCACGGCTGTACGATACAAGATAACGTGCTGATTGGCATGGGTAGTATCGTGATGGACGATTGTGTAATCGAAAGCAACAGTATCATTGCGGCCGGGGCGGTCGTCACCAAAGGTACGCGAGTACCCTCAGGAAGTATCTTCGCTGGCATGCCCGCCAAAAAAATAAAGGATATCAGTACCGAACTCAGTTCCGGCGAAATTGATCGTATCGCAAACAACTATGTCATGTATTCGGGCTGGTTCAAGGATGGGAAATAACGATATCACGAAGCGGTAGGCAACGAAAGTTCAAGGTTCAATACCTACTTCATAGCTTTTCGGGCACGTCTGCCGTCTAGGCAAACTTCAAGATAAAACTACTTTCAACCTTCAACCTTCAAACTGCACCAGACTTTGTAGAACCGTAATTTTTGTAACGGGCCGCCAGAATGTTCAAGCAAGAAACTATCGCTTGAACTTGACCCCTGAACTTGCGCTTGAACTTTATTTCCCTAAATTTGAAAACTTCTAAAAACACACCACATGAAAGCATATATTTTCCCTGGACAAGGCGCCCAATTCGTCGGTATGGGACTAGATCTCTACGAAAAATATCCTTTGGCAAAGGAACTTTTTGAGAACGCGAACGAAATTTTAGGCTTTCCGATTACCGATATAATGTTCGAAGGAACGGGCGAAGATTTGAAACAGACCAAAGTAACCCAGCCCGCTATCTTTTTGCACTCCGTAATTTTGGGTAAGATTTTGGGCGATGGGTTTCGGCCCGATTGTGTTGCGGGACATTCGTTGGGTGAATTTTCAGCCCTTGTCGCCAATGGCACGATGAATTTTGAGGATGGTCTTAAACTCGTTTCGCAGCGGGCGATGGCCATGCAGAAAGCCTGCGAATTGCAGCCCAGCACCATGGCGGCCGTCTTGGGACTGAAAGATGATGTTGTGGAAAGAATCTGCGAAGAAACCTCCGGAATCGTTGTGGCGGCCAATTATAACTGTCCCGGTCAATTAGTGATTTCCGGTGAGGTGGAAGCCGTTACAATGGCTTGTGAAAAAATGAAGGAAGCGGGGGCACGCAGGGCCCTTGTTTTACCGGTAGGGGGCGCCTTTCATTCCCCTTTGATGGAACCGGCGCGCGAAGAACTTGCATCGGCCATAGAAAACACGGTTTTTAAGAAGGGTGCATGTCCCATTTATCAGAATGTTACTACCCTTGCGGTAAGCGATTCCAACGAAATCAAGAAAAACCTGATTTCACAACTTACGGCACCTGTAAAATGGACCCAAAGTGTGCGGAACATGGTAAACGATGGGGCCAATATTTTCATAGAGGTCGGGCCTGGTAAGGTTTTACAGGGCTTGGTGAAGAAAATAGCCTCGGATGTAGAAGTTCGATCAGCTGAAATCCCTGCATGACCTTTCTGCGTATATAAGGGTAGTTCATCCATAAAACCCCAGTTTAAGCCTAGATGTGCGGTTTTTGGATGAATTTTTAGTAATATTGACTCCCATTTCCGCTTGACCGCACTTGCTTAGCTGTGTCTTGAATTGATATGGATTCATCGGACAGTTTATGAAATTGAAAAGAGAATATTATACACTTTTTGGGAATGCCGCACTCGGTTTAAAATGGGGGGTGTTTTTCCTTTTGTTGTTTGCAGGTTTTTGTGCAAACGCCCAGATAATTTCGATTACTTCCGCGGATTCAGAAGCTGGCGAAGGTCCAGGTAATCCGGCAAGTTTTACAATAACACGTACACCACCAAACAACGTTTTCAATTCGACGGTTGTATACTCGATTGCCGGTACGGCCGAATCGGGTCTTGATTATACCGCTCCTGTCCCAGTAAATAACACTGTTACACTGTCTTCAACGCAACCTTCAGTTACTATACCGCTTAATGGTATAATCGATGACAATCTTGTTGAAGGGTTCGAAACCATTGTTGTTACTTTGGAAACTGTCAATTTTGGTTTTATTATTCCGTCCCAAAATACGGTGACGCTAAACCTAACCGATAATGATGGGATTTTTACGGTATCGACGGTCGCCGCGGCGGCAGAGCAGGGATCTGCCGCAGGCAGTTTTACGGTAAGTTTGGATAAAGCCGTTGCGCCAGGGGTTACACTATCATTGCCTTACGAGCTGACTGGCAGTACGGCGGTCCTTGGCACCGATTATACGATTGACGGGCTCTCAACACCCCTTACTTTTCAAGAGGGTACCCAATCGAGGGTGTTAAATATAATTCCGGTAGATGATGAGGTTGTCGAAAACGATGAAACCGTATTATTGACCTTGGGCGCCCCAATCGCTTCAGGGGGTCGTGGTGGTGGATTCGTTGTAAATCAACTCGGAACCGACAATCGAACGATTACCATTACGGATAACGATATCGGTACATTTACCGTGCAGACCACGGATGCCGATGCGGCCGAAGAAGGCTCGGACCAAGGTGGATTTCTGATTACCCTTGATAAAGAGAACGGCACGGGAACACCTGTCACCGTTCCCTATACCTTGGGCGGAACGGCCATTGCAAGTGACTATACTGCGAATGGTCCAGCTACTCCCTTCACATTTCCAGCAGGCCAGTTAACTAATGAGCTTCTCATACTTCCTGTGGATGATACGGAAGTAGAAGGGGCCGAAACGGTCATCTTAAACTTGGGTGCTCCCAATAATACTACAAAATTCACCTACGTCCCAGAACTCCCCGCACAGCGAACGGTCACTATTGCAGATAACGACTGTGCGGCGGGTACAGCCGCGCCTTTATTGAACGCTACTACTAGCGTTTTTTGTGATGCGGTTTCGGTGAATTTGGATGATTATGTGGACGCTGCCCCACCTGCTAATATCGATTTGGTATGGAGTCCGAATCCGGATCCATCCACAGTTACAGAATGGCTGCCCAATGGAGGAGCTATCAATGCGGCGGGCACCTACTATGGCTTTTTTGCCGATACTGCCAACAACTGTTATAGTCCGACCGTCGAAATAGTAATTACCCAAAATACGTCACCATCGGCCGGAACTCCTGTCGCAGGTCAACCTACGGCAGTCTGCAGCAACCAAACTACTGAATTCGGCCCGAACCAGATTGATTTGGCGAATTATATAACCGGTCAAGCTGCCGGTGCTTGGACCCAAAGCAGTGGCCCTAATTTGGGAGCCAACATTAACGGTAGTGCCGTAGACTTCCGGGGTCAGGAAGCCGGCACTTACGAATTCACCTATACGACCAACACAGCCGTGGCTCCGTGTACCAATGCTACTTCCGTGGTGACCCTAACCGTCAGCGACTGCGATCCCTGTGTAGCCGGAGGTATCGCCCCAATTTTGACCCCGGGACAGACCGATACGTTTTGCGGCCCTATTCCCGAGGCGGCAAGTCTAAATGATTTTACCTCTAGCGCGGCCGCCCCGCCTGGAACTACCTTGGTATGGACCACCAATGGAGAAGATTTGACCGATACAAGTGCACATTTGAGCCCTGCAGCCATAGATACATTTTTGGCGGGAGACTATTATGCGGTTTTTTATGATGCTGTCAACAACTGTGCGAGTCCACCGTTGACCATAAGTATTAAACAGAACGATATTCCAGAAATTTCGGCACCCACCGGAAGTTCACGCTGCGGTCCGGGTACCTTGCAGTTGAGTGCGACGGGAAGTCTTGACGCCACACTTAGGTGGTACACTAGTGCAACGGGCGGAGCGCCTATCCGTAATGGTGCAAATTTTACCACGCCCAATATCTCACAGACCACTTCTTATTTTGTGGAAGCGGTTGCCAACGGTTGTGTGTCTCCCCGAACCGAGGTTGTGGCCACCGTTATTCCGCAACCCTCGGCAGGTGTTCCTAGAAATACATCTTCCTGTAACGCGGCCGAATTCGGGACTACCGTACTGGATCTCGATACCACATTAATTGGAACACCCAGTGAAGGCGTCTGGTCATTGACCGAGGGTCCATCCGCAGTAAGTCTGAATGCAGAAAATATAGTAGATTTTCAGGGTAGTGCGGGCGGTTCATACGTTTTCACCTTTACCACTACCGGTGCCGAAGCACCATGCGAGAACACTTCGGCCGAAGTGACCGTTTCTGTAAGTAGCTGCGATACCGACGATGATGGCGACGGACTTCTAGGAGGTCTGGAGGCTATGTTGGGTACCGATCCCAACAACCCCGATACCGACGGAGACGGTATAAATGACGATATTGAGGTGGGGGACGATATCGAAAATCCGCTTGATGAAGACGAAGACGGTATTATCGACGCGCTCGATTCCAATACTGTGGATACCGACTTGGACGGCATAAACGACCAACAGGATCCTGCCAACGAAAACGCCTGTGTTCCGAACAGGTTTAATGGCCAATGTGACACCGATGGCGACGGTATCTCGGATCTTGAGGAAGATACCAACGGTTCCGATCCCGATGATCCCTGTAGTCCCAATGAAACACCCACCTGTGCCGATCCCATCGATCTTCAGGTGGTTAAGGAAGTCGATAAAGAAGATGCCATCGTCAATGACGATGTGGTGTTTACAGTTACGGTGAACAACCTTTCCGACAGAAAGGCCATCAACGTAACGATTGGCGATCTATTGGAAACTGGCTTTGAAACCAATGCCGATAGTATGCCCGTTGCATCGGTAGGTGCATACGATACCGAGACCGGTATGTGGACCATCCCCGAAATAGCGGCGACGGATTCGGCAACCTTGACCGTGCCTGTAAAAGTTTTGGAAGGCGGCCCCTACGTGAATACGGCAGAACTCTTATCTTCTATTCCTGTGGATGGTAATCCCGATAATAATGTTTCAACGGTTACCCTGAATATCGATTTACCCGAAGGCATCGACCTTATTCTCGAAAAGAGTGCGGCCATAGTAAATCAAAATGATTCCCTCAAAATAGCGGATTTTCAAACAGGGCAAGTTAATCCGTTGACCGGCCAAGAAATAATTTTTAAGCTTAAAGTCACCAATGATTCGAACGAGGAGACCGTGTCCCGAATTGAGGTTTTAGATTCCATATCCCCAGTTTTCGTCAATCCTAGATTTACTCCAGAATTGGGTGAGGGGTCAGGATATGACGCTGTTACGGGCCGACTGACATGGTTTATACCGGACCTTATGAGAAATGGCGTAGCGGAGTTGGAAATACGGGTTTCCGTAGATAGTGTCGGCACTTTCCAAAATACCGCTGACATCGATAAATCATCCCCAGTCGATAGTGAGGGCAAGTACGATAACAATACATCCACCGTTACCGTAAACGTTTCCAAACGTACCGAAGCTGAATTCGGTATCATTTTCAATCAATTTTCCCCGAATAATGATGGGGTAAATGATGACCTGAAAATAAACAAAAGACGGACCAACGATGATGGTTCCCTCGGCGATGAGGTCGATATACAATACGGCATTAAAATTTTCAATAGATACGGTAGTCTCGTTTTCGAGGGCGAACAGCTAACCGATGAGGTCATTTGGGACGGTACACGTAAAGGGAAAGACGTACCTGACGGCACCTATTTCTATGTATTGGATTTGACAGTAAATGAAGAAATAGAGGGTATCGATACAAACTCGATCAAAAAAGGCTGGATTCAGCTTATACGATAATCTGAACCCAGTTATAAGATACTACGGATAATGCAGCATAGAACACTAGGATCCTTATTTATAGCCATCTTTTTCTCCCTCTTTTTTATGGGAAGTATTACTATGGGATTTGCGCAGAAAGAACCCCAGTATACCCAATATATGTACAACATAGGCAGTTTTAACCCCGGCTACGTGGGTACGACCCTGACCCCCGAAATTACCGGATTGTATAGGGCGCAATGGCTCGATATCGATGGCTCGCCTCGAACACTGCGTTTGGGCGCCAACTATCCACTATCCAACGAGACCATGGGCGTTGGCTTTAATGTCATCAGCGATCAATTGGGGCCATCAACCCAGACCTATGTAGAACTGGCCTATTCGTACCAGTTCAATGTCTCCGATAATACAAAGCTTTCTTTCGGTATGGATGTAGGCGGTTCTTTCTTGAACGTCGATTTTTCAAAGGGTACGTTCGAGAATCCCGGAGAACCGATATTGCAGGGCGAAACCATCAGTAAATTCTATCCGACCGTCGGGGCCGGTTTCTTTTTGTACGAGGACGATATTTGGTACCTCGGCGCCTCAATCCCGAATTTTTTGACCGATGGGATATATAACGATGACGTGGCAACGATTATCGACGATAAATTACAGTTCAATTTTATCGGGGGCTATGTTTTCGACCTATCCGAGACCTTAAAGTTCAAACCGGCTTTCTTGATCAATTTGGTCAGCGGTGCGCCCGTCAATACGAATCTGTCGACCAATTTTCTGTTCAACGATCGGTTTACCCTTGGCGCTTCCTACAGGTTGGGCAATGCCATCAGCGGGCTGGCCGGTTTTCAGGTCACCGATGGTACGTTTATAGGCTACTCCTATGACTACAATACGAATCCCTTGGGCGAATTCAGTAATGGATCCCATGAGGTGATCTTAAAATTTTATTTGGGTAGGGGCGATGGTACCAAAAGCAATACTAAAGAGTTGAAGGGGAAACCCAAACAGATCGATACACCAAGATTTTTCTAAATGAAGTCAAGACTCGTAATAGCGTTCTTTTTTATAAGTACTGCGTTTTGCCTTTCGCAAGAAATCAATTCGAGGGGCGACAAGTTTTTCTATACCTATGCCTATGAAGACGCCATAGAGGCCTATGAAAAGCAGCTGCAGCAGGGCGAAGCGATGTCCAACTTTCAGCGTTTGAATCTGGCCGATTCCTATTTTAAGACCGGGGAATACGACAAAGCGTCCAAAATATATTTGGACATCAACAAGAACGACTCCATTATGTCCGACCACCGGTTCAATAAAATGCTGCAGAGTCTGGCCAAGATTTCCGAAACTGACCAGGTCAAGGCCGTTTTAAAATCAAAGAAGGGTACTAGTTTTGCCGGAGAACTTCTCGAAAATGCCGAGTTTAACGATGAGGTGTTGAATTCCGATGATACGGAGTCTGCCGGTTTCTTTATATTTTCGTTAAATAGCAATAGCTCGGAGGCGGACAATGCGCCCAGCTTCTATAAGAACGACCTACTTTTTAGTAGTAGCCGAAAAACGCGATCGAAAAAAATATATGGCCCGTCAGGGGATGCTTATCTTGACATCTATAAGGTCACAAAAGACCCGAATGGCAGCCTGTCCGAAGCAAGTCCGTTTGGGCGCATTCCGAATTCCGAATTCCATAAATCGACGCCTTATTATTCCGAAAGCACGGGTGACATTTATTACATTCTGTCGAACACCGAGGATAATAATCTGGCGTTCGATGAGAAGGGAAAAAATGCTCTGTCAATCGGTATGGTCAGTGAAAATGGAGCGTTTCGATTTTTGTTGAAGGATCTCAGTACTTCTTTCTACTATCCTTTCTACAATGCGGAAAGTGGAAGGCTTTATTTTTCGGCCAATTTTGAGGATAGCTACGGCGGCACCGATATTTATTATGTAGACATGAACAACGGTCAAGTGATGTCGCAACCCATCAATTTGGGTCCGCGTATCAATTCCCCCGGCAACGAAATAGCTCCATACGTTTTCGATAATAGCATTTATTTTTCTTCGGATGTATTTTATGGGATGGGAGGCATGGATATCTATCGCTCCAATCTTCTCCCCGATAATGGTTTTAGCATCCCCGTGAATTTAGGGAAGGGTATCAATACAAAATACGATGAATTCGGATTTATTATCAAACAGAACCAAGAGGAGGGTCTTATGGGCTATTTTTCTTCCAACCGGTCCGGAGGCAAGGGAGGCGATGATATATACGGATTTAAAATCAGCGAGAAACCGGGTCTGCAAACCCTTATTTTTAGGGGAAAAGTGGTCAAGCCGCCCTACGATCAGTCCCTATCCGACGCTTCTATAAAGGTTTTGGATGGCGATGGAAATGTGCTAAAGGAAGTTTTTTCGGGGGCGAACGGCGCGTATCAGTTGGAGATACCCTACCATCCCGTCGTAACATTAGAGGTGTCAAAGGAAACCTTTTCCAGGTTCACGGAAACATACAACCCAAAAGGATTAAAGGAACTTGAAAAGACCCCATTAAAAATTGAACTGTCCTCCATCGCCGATATCGTAGAGGAAAAGGAAGGGAAAATGGTGCTGAATTTAAAAGATTTCTTTTTTGTAAGCGGCCAAAGCAATCTTACGCCGGACATTACCATGGAAATCGATAAAGTCGTCGACGCCGTCAAAAAATTCCCGAAGCTGAAATTCTCCATAGAGACCCATACGGATAGTCGAGGCGGAAGAAGTTCGAACCAAAGAATTTCCGAACAACGATCGGCTGCTATTAAGGCCTATTTGTTGAAAAACGGTGTTCCTTCCGAAACCATTACCAGTTCAAAAGGCTTTGGTGAGGACAAGATTGTCAACAATTGTACGGACGGTGTGTATTGCCTTGATTTTCTGCACAAACAGAACCTACGCACCCTTTTTGTAGTAGAGAATTATGACGAACTGAGCCAGTAATTGTTTCTTACTTACGACCTTACGACCTTACGACCTTACGACCTTACGACCTTACGGGGCGAGCATTTTTGAAACGAATTGCCACACGGACCAAATTCAAATGCGCGCTGTAAAACCTAGAATTATTTCGCGGTTAAAACGAATGCTAGATTATAATCTTTCAATTCTGGAAAACAGAGGCTCTAAACCTCAAAAAACAATCATCCAGAAATAGTAGAGAGAAAAGAATGACAAAAACAGGATACCGGCATACGTAAGCCATTGCAATCCCTTTTTAGGTCGTTGATGTTGGGGCAGCTCCCCGCTCATTACGTTCTTAAGGTTCATGTAACCGATAACCGGCGCTACCACGAAGGAAACGAAAGTGGCCAAGGCGACCAACTTTCCCATATTGGCACTGAACGCCGTAACTACAATAAAATTGACGACCGCCAAGAGTACGATGGCCAACGCAAAATATCCCTTTTTCCCATACAGCTGTTTTTTGGGCAACAACAAATCAATAATATCCAAACTAACGCGGGCAATGGCATCATGGGCGGTCATACAACTGCTGAAAAGGGTCGCAAAGGCCGAAACCGCAATAAATATATAGGCCCACGGACCGATATGCACGGTAAATAGCTGTACGACCTGATCGGCGAACGTAACGGCGTTTCCACTGAGCTCGGTGTGGGTCCCATACAGGGTAAACCATCCTATTATCATAAAAAAGACGGCCAGCAATGCGGTAGAAAAGTAACCGAAGTTAAACTCTTGCAGCGACTCCCTAAGGGAAGGTTTATGCTTGTCGGCCTTCCATTTTTCGATACTCCAAAGACTCACCCAGCTCGAGGCTTCAACGGTGGTGGGCATCCAACCCATAAGACTTATGAGAAACAGTATGCCCGCATCATTGAAGATCGGGGGCGGACTAAAATCGGGAACTTCATCGACACGGCCCTTGAATATCACTAAAAGGGTAGTCACCATCAGCGCGGCGAACAAAATCGTGACTACGAACTTTAATGAAGTCTCCAAAAAGGAATAGCGGCCGATAATCAATAACAAGCTGATGCCGATAAAGAGTCCCAAGGCAACATAGGCCGTTGAAATACCGGACAGATCAAAAAGCGTGCTGAACAGGCCGGCCGTTACCGTATATAGGGCAGCCAAGATAGTGAAGGTCGAAACTAATGTGATCAGGGCATAGAACCAAAGATAGCCCCTGCCGCGATTAAGATACCCTTCGATCAAGGTTTTTTCGGTTACATTGGTGTACCGCACCCCGAACTCAAAAAAGGGATATTTAAGAACGTTCGCCAGTATAATGGGGATGACCATGATCCAGCCATATTGGGCCCCGGCCTTGGTAGAAAGTACCAAATGAGACGTGCCGATGGCCATACTGGCGAACAGTAGGCCGGGCCCCAGATTTTTCAGGAAGGTTTTGGTATTTGACATGGTCTGTCGATAAAGAATGCTCCGAAGGGTCTAAAATAAACTATCCGCACTTGATTTCGACTCGTTCTCCATAAAACTTGGGCTTGGTATTGAAAAGTAAATCGATAAATACCTTTACTCTAGCCAAATATTCCCGCAATTGTACTTTAAGACCATATTGCATTGAAATATCTTCCGCATTATAACCGATGGCTACCAGTCCCTTTTTTTCTCCAAGATATATGGCCCGCTCGTTATGGAATTGTTGGGAGATTACGGTCACACTGTCCAACCCGAAAACCTCCTTGGCGCGAACCATGGAATCTAACGTACGGAAACCGGCATAATCCAAAAAAATTATATCCCTGGGAATGCCACCTTTGACCAAATCGTTTTTAAAGGTCTGTGGTTCATTGTAATAGGTGGTGCCGTTATCGCCGCTGACCAGAATAAAGTCGACCTTATCGGCTTGAAATAATTCGACGGCAGCGCGTATTCGGAACGTGTAATAGGGATTGGGAAGTCCCCCGATGAGTTTTTTCGAGGTGCCCAGAACCAGGCCGACCTTATTTTTTGGTATTTCCTTAGTTTTGAAAAATGTTTTCCCCTCGGCCGCATTCGTGATAACCGAATTGCATAACCAGATGAGCAATAGGGGAATTGCTAGGAGTAGTATGAAAATTTTGGATAGCTTTCTTTTCATGGTCGGTGGCTATATCGGCAGTGGCCTTTGAAATGGTATGACATTTCTAGGCGATTTGTTTAAAGATAACGAAATATTTGCCGTGGAAGTATCGCTACCATGCGGTCAATGGAAATAGGGATTGGTTAGAACCCTAATATCGAGTTTCAGATTTTGGATATCAGCGTGTAATTTTGAAAGGTTCGGACTGGAGATTTTCTTGTATTCTTGACCATAGCAATCCAATTTGTCCCTGGTGGGTGGGTGGTAGGCCGAATCCCAAAGACAAATTTCTATGATGGCCTACAATCATTTATTTAGAATTTACCATTTCCTTAATCCCTATGGCTTTAAATTAGGTAGGAATAGGTGCGGAAGATCGGATTCTATTTTGGCAATTGAAACTTCGGAACTGATTTAAAGATTCATAATGTTATAAGTTTGTACTAAATCCATTATAGCATATGAAAATTCTGCATACCTCTGACTGGCATATCGGAAAGCAACTTCACAAATATGATTTAAGCGAGGATCTGGATCTCTTTTTTGATTGGCTGGTGCATTATATCCAAACCGAAAATATTGATGTGCTTCTAGTTTCCGGAGATATTTTTGATCAAGCAAATCCGTCGCAGGCTGCCTATAAACAATATTATGATGTATTAAAACAACTGATAAACTTTGATTGTAAGATTATCCTAACTGGGGGGAATCACGATTCGGCATCGGTGCTTAATGCTCCCCAGGAATTGCTAAAAGCATTTGATATTACCGTTATTGGAGGCGCCACGGACGAAGTTGGGGAACTGTTCATAGAAGTGGAAAAAGAGGGTGAAAAAATAGTGGTGGCCGCCGTACCGTTTTTAAAGGATCGCGATATTCGAAAATCGGTCGCTGGGGAAACATATGCCACGAAAATTGAACAGATCAAATCGGGACTACAAAGCTATTTTGCCAATATCAACGCTTTCTATCAACAAAATTATCCAGATCACACATTTATCCTCATGGGACATTTATATGTTCAGGGCAGTGAGTTGTCCGAAAGTGAACGGGATATTCAAATTGGAAATCAAGCGGGTGTAGAAGCGCATATGTTCGAGGGAATTCCCCAATATGTGGCGCTGGGGCATATTCATAAACCACAAATTATTTCGGATACCCAAAATATTTATTATTGTGGGTCACCTATTCCCTTGAGTTTTTCTGAAAGGGAAGACCGGAAACAGATCAATGTTATCACCATAAAAGAAGGGAAGATAGATCAGCTGGAAATAGTTCCGATACCAAAATATAGAAATCTAGTCGCTTTTGAAGGTAATTTAGAGGAGGTTGAAAGCAAACTAACCGGGTATTCGGAAGAAACAAGATTGATGTCCTTGGCCGAAGTTATTGTAAACGAGGACTCGGAAAGCTTGGAAAGACGGCAAGCATTTGAAGGATTTGTCAATTCACAACCCAATGATAATATTGAAATTGTAAAATCCCGACTTAATTTTAAAAGTAAGATCCGTGGTGCCACGGATGCTTTTGCCGTGGGCACGGATGTTACCGATGTAACTCCCGTACAGATGTTCGAAAAAAAACTGGAATTGCAAAGCGGGCTGGACAATACGGGGGAACTAAAAAATGCTTTTCGTGAAATTTTACAAGAACTGGGACTTTAGCTATGAAGATTTTAAAAATACGATTACAAAATATACATTCCCTAAAGGGCGAACATGAAATCGATTTCGGAGCGGGCGTCTTGGCAGAAGCTGGTTTGTTTGCCATTACAGGACCGACTGGATCGGGGAAATCAACCTTGCTCGATGTTATTACACTGGCCCTTTACAACCGCATTGCACGGGTTGACAAATCGATTTCCAATACCGTTTTAGAAGATGATGGAGGCATTATGACCCGCAACATGCCCAGTTGCTATGCGGAAGTCGAATACCTGGTCAACGGAAAGGGCTATCGCTCGCATTGGTCTATAGAGCGCAATAGAAATAACAATCTCAATAGTCGCAAACAGGAACTTGTAGAAATCGCCACCGGTACAATTATTGAAACCGGTACTAAAACTCCCGATAAAAATGTAGAGGTCATCGGACTTAGCTATGAACAATTTGTAAAGGCCATGGTGCTTTCCCAAGGGGAATTTAGCAAATTGTTGCAAGCCCCAAGAAACGAGAGAAATAAGTTGTTGGAAGATATTACGGGTGCCCGGTCTTACCGCGATATAGGAAGGGCTGTTTATCAGCGCTATTCCAGAATAAAAAAGGAAGTAGAGTTAAAAGAGGCGGGTTTGGAAAGTATTGAGCTACTAACGCCGGAGACCATTGCAGCAAAGAAAGCGGAATTAAAATCACTAAATGAATCGAAGCCGGAAATTCAAAAAGCGTTTCAAGATTTTAATGCAAAAATTAACACGCGCAAAGAACTCCTCGCTAAATTTAAGGAGGAAAAGGAAATTGAAGGTTTTAAAGATGTTCTTAAAAAACGTCTCAAGGATTTTGAAGCGGATAAAAAACGCTTGGACGAACATGAGAGACTTTCAGGATATAACCCAGATTTGCTGGAATACGCGTCATCTTCTAAGGATGTTGAAAGTATAGCCCAACAATTGGACGGTCTTGAAAAATCTAAATCCCAAGAAAATTTACAGCAAAGAGCGCATCTGGAATCCATTTCGAAATTGGTTAAAGAAGAGGTGAGCATTACCAATGCAAACCACGAACTCGAAAAATTTAGAAGTCGCATTGTAAGCCTTCAGGCTAAAGAAGTTGGGAAACGGAAGGAAGCAGCTCTACACCAAGACCAAATGAATGCCTATGTAAAGAAGGTAGTTCAGTTGGGCTATTCCCTGCCACGGGCGGAAACTCCGACCCAATTCAAAACACAACTGGATGTTGTCCAGAATACGGTCCGTAAGGGTATAGATGTTTCCGGACTCGATTCGATGGAGGCCTTGAATATAAAATTGGGAAGTCTACGGGAATCCAACGAAAAGGCGTTGGACTTACTTACAAAGAAGGAGCAGGCACTAACACTTCAAAAAAATATAGAAACGTATAAAACAGATCTAAATGAAGGCAATAAGAAAATAAAAACCCTTGAGAAAAGGGTAAAAATTCTTATCGATGAGGTTCCTGTTTTAAACAAAGAAGTTCAGGAACTTTCGAGACTCCTGGATCATCAACGCAAGCATCAGAGTCTGGAGCAGCATCGGGCGCAATTGGAACCGCATGCCCCTTGTCCGCTGTGTGGTTCACTAGAGCACCCATATGCCTCCGAAGAACCCTATTTTGATGTAAAAGAGGAGCTTTTAAATGATAAGAAAAATTTGTTGGCGTCGAAGTCACACTTAATTATGTCGTTGGAAGCCGAAAACAAGGCTCAATACAAAGATAATGCTCGTTTACAGCTCGAAATTGACAAGTTTACCGCAGAATATACAGAAGACAAAAAAGTATTGGTCGCACTGGCAGAGCAGTTGAAGTGGAATAGCGATGACAATTTAGAAAATCTTCAAAGCCGACGGAATAGCTTATCCGAGCGCATTAAGATCCTTGAAGAATCAAAACAGGCATTCCAAGCAAATTCAATTTTGAAAGACCTGCAAGAAAGTTACCATCATTGGGAATTGACTTTACAGAAATATCAGCACCTAAAGGAGGAACGCACCAAGCGCTATTCGGGTAATACTATTGATCAAGAATCCAATGCTCTCGCCACATGCATCACAAGATCTATAGCGAAAATTTCATCCATCGGAAAGCAGCTGGAAGATGCGACGTCTAAATTAAAATCGGCGGAAAATCAAAAAAGTCGAATTCTTAAGAAACTTCATGGCATTATAGAAAGCGAGCATTTAGAAAGTATTGAAAAATTGCAAGCCGCCATACTTACTGAAGAAGCAGCCCATAAATTTCGTAGTACTAATACCAAATTGAATGATGGGCAATCACGTCTGTCCGAAAAGGAAAAGATCCTAATAAAATCCTTAAAAGAGCTAAGGGAAAAAGATGATGAAAAGCTTTCTTTTGAAAGGTTAACCGCTTTGTTCGAAGAGTCCAAATTCAAATGGGATGAGCTTTCCGTCAATATTGGAAAAATCACCCAGAGCTTGGAAGATGATAAAGTAACCCGGGAACGGCAGCAAGGCGTTTTGACCCAGTTGACTTTATTAAAAAAGGACCTGGTACTCTGGAAAACAATGAATGATTTAATAGGGGATGCCAACGGAAGTAAATTCTCCAATTTTGTACAGGACTTAACTCTTGAACAACTTATAGGATACGCAAATAAACGCTTATCGGAATTTAGCGACCGTTATGTACTGGACATTCCAACAGCCGAGGAGGCGGAGAAGAGCGATACCCTCAAGATTTTCGATAGATATATGGGCAATGCTCGTAGATCGGTACGTACTTTGTCCGGGGGGGAAACTTTTTTAGTAAGTTTGGCCATGGCCTTCGCGCTATCGGATATTGCTTCCAGAAATGTAAAAATAGAATCCTTATTTATCGATGAAGGTTTCGGGACCTTGGACCCGGAGACTTTGGATCAGGCCATAACCATCTTGGAAAAAATGCAAAATGAAGGTGACAAGTCGGTTGGGGTAATCTCCCATGTGGGTGCTTTAAAAGAGCGTATTACCACGCAGATCCAATTGGATAAAAGTAGTTTGGGGTATTCCTCTGTTTCTATTGTGCAATAATTGGTATATAATCCTTTGATCTGTATATACTAATATTAGCCACAAATGGAACACGTGTATTTTTATATATTCATACACGTGTTATTACATTCACCCGCATATCGGGCTCCGAAGCCGACCAATAAACCGCCGTTAAACAGTACCGCGAGGGTAAAAAGGACGCTGAGATTTGATGGGATATTCCACGAGCCCCCCTTTTTCATCAATCCATATGCAATTGTGCAAGCTGTCTTGGAACACCAAGAGAACCAAGGAACAGATTGGGTAATACCTATCATTGAATTTTATACCTACTTTAACACCCTTAAGTAACAAAGGTTACACATAAGTTTTGACTTTTCATTTAAATTCAAATCGTTGCAATTGCAGCGTTGCCCCTTTGCAAAACAGAACGATGTGCAGATGGCAAGCTATGGTCAAGCATCGCAAAAAATCCAGTACCCTTTTTTAACATCTTTTAAAAATGACGACACAACTTTTGATCAGCCGTCGGTCCATACAACTATTGCGCGTTTTGATAAGCGGCATATTTTTAGTGACGGGTTTTAACCACTTGCTCAATGTAGAAAAAACTGCCCAACGAATCGAACAGGCCAGCTTTAAGGGTATCGCCCATTTTTTTGGCGAACAACACTGGCTTGTCGTACTGTTGGGTATCGTTATGCTTGCGGCAGGTTTTATGTTCTTAATCGGATATATAACCAAATGGATGGCGATTATCTTGGTGGCGGTACTCATACCCATCACAGTAACGGTTCAAGTGGGACAGATTACAACACTCGGACCCCTTTTTAAAAACATGGCAATTTTAGGTGGACTTCTTCTTTTCATCCTGAACGACACCGATAACCTTTTAAAATAATTCAAAATGAAAACATACATCTTTAGTTCGATCTTTTTAATGCTCACCCTGTTTAGCACCGCTAACCTACAGGCCCAGCAAATGGACAACGATAAGAACAATTACGTGGTTTTAACGAAAAAAGTACCACAACTACAACCCATAATCCTGACGGCCGAAGCGCTCAAAACCGAGGAAGGGGATGCATACGGAGATTTTCAGGTCATCATCTGCGGACAGGGAATCGGCGATATAACCAATGCCGAAAAAATGGGCGACTTTATTAAAAGGGCGGAAAAGGCCGGGGTGCAATTAGTGGCCTGCGGTTTTTCACTGGATAAATTCAAGGTGAATAAAACTAGGGTACCCAAGGAAATGAAGATCGTGGAAAACGGAATCCTGTATAACTTTCAGCTTCAGAAAAAGGGCTATAGAAGCTTGAGCCTATAAACCTAAGAAGATTAAAACCGATTATAAATTTCAATAAAACATAAAACAATGAAAAATAAGAGCTCAAAAAGAACATGGATCGAGTACGGAATTTTTGCTGTAGTGGCGATTACCCTGTACGTAACCGGTCTGCATACCGAGGTCATCGGTTTTGCACAGCGCGGGCTGCTCGCGACGGGCTTAATGAACCCCGACGTGGAGCAAATTGCTCAAATTAGGAACAATGAAAACGCAAGTGAAACGGAAAATTTGCCAGTTCTTACCCCAGCGGATTTCAACCTAAAACTGGTTGATGCCGATGGCAATACTACTTCATTGGAAGAACTGAAGGGCAAGGTCATTTTTTTGAATATGTGGGCGACCTGGTGCCCTCCCTGTATCGCCGAAATGCCGAGTATCGATACCCTGCATGAAGAAATGGGCGATGAGGTGGCTTTCGTATTACTTTCATTAGACGACGATTTTGAAAAGGCAAAGGCCTTCGATAAGCGCAAGGGCTACCACCTGCCGATTTATGCCCCCGCCAGCAACCTTCCTGCAATGTATCATTCGTCGGCCATTCCCACTACCTATGTCATCGATGCCGATGGAAATTTGGCCATGACGCATAAGGGAATGGCGGATTATAGCGCCCCGGAATTTAAAACGTTCTTGAACAGTTTAAAGTAGTATTTTTTCCGAAATGAGACGGTAATTTGTAACACACTGATCCGTCCCTTTCTGAAATAACCTAAACCTATAGCGAAATATGCGACAGTTAAAATCAACATTCTATTTATAAACGGACGTGCACGGCTATCTTGCGCCTCATCCCGAACTGTTTTATGAAGCTACAGGAGAAGTCGTGGAAACGGTTGGTGATATTTGTCTGATCGCACATAAACACAACCGAATTTATAAGGCCGTTGAGGTCAATGGGGCACGTATTGTGCAATGTGGTTTTCATAGTGCATTTGTGGGCAAGTTCACCATTGTTTACGAAGACAGGGAAATTAAGGGTTATGTAAAACGCATGTTAGGTTTGCAAGTGAATATGCGGATTGAAAACCCGACCGGCCATCGCATTCAGGAAATTTATTACAAAGGTTCACATCTTGATTTTGGAAAGACCTATAACGTGGGTTTCGTAACGACCCAGGGAGTAGCGGCCAAATATGGTAGGAATCGAAAAAAAACATAGCCAAAAAGCGGAGGAGGCCATGAAGACGTATTTGAGACTGAATCCTGATTTTAGCCCGGACAACATCAAGAGTTTTCCGCGTTTTACTTTACCCTGATAATATATTGATAAGGTAATAATTCAACATTAACCTCAAAATGCGCATAGCCTGCTTTTTTTAGTTCTGTTATGACTTCATCCATCGAGACCTTATGGTAGGTTGGTGGCCCGACGGGAAAATCTGTTTTGAAGTAATCTATAATTACCAGTTCACCGTTCCCTTTTATCCCTTTTTTGACTTTTGAAAAATAGTCACTTCTGTTTTCTATGTGGTGATAGGTGTTTACAATCAACACCATATCCACTTCATTGTCCGCCAAATTCGGACCATCATAAGGGATTTTACGAAGTTCTATATTTTTAAGATTGTTATCCTGTATCCGTTTTTTTAGTGCTTTTTGAAACTCGTCACTTACATCGGCAGCAATTACATTTGCACCTTTATCTGCCAGTTTTACCGAAAAATAACCTGAGCCGGCCCCAATATCCATTATTTTTTTGTCCTTTATTTCACCCAAATAGTCCAGCACCTTTTCGGGTTTTTGGTAGGCATCACGCTCTGGCGAATCAAATAGCTTGACCAAGTCTTCGGTAGAAGATTGGTGCATATATTCATTGGCAGATTTTGTACTGTCTTTATGTTGAGGCTTGTGCTGTGAAAATAGTAATGATGAGACCATAAAGGTTGCTGTTGATAAAAACGATTTTAATTTCATTGGTATTACGTTTTTGAGTTTTTGTTTAATTGAATACTCCACCAGTAGGTTAAAAAACCGATGAGCAGATTTCCGAAACCCACAATAATTTCAACTGGGCTGTTGATAAAAGCATATACTATCATCCAAAGGGATAAAATAATAAAGATAATTTGAAATAGGGGAAAAAGCGGGCTTTTATATCTATGGGTTTGCGTTTTTTTATACGAGTATCGTAATTTAAAAACCCCTAAAACAGTTGCCATAGAAGATATGGTTAACAGAATACCACAGTAAATCAAGATTTGCTCAAAAGTTCCGGTAAGGATCAAGAAAGCACTTATGGCAAATTGTAACCACAGGGCCTTCTGCGGGATTGTATTTTTTTTTGGTTTGAAATATCGCCAAAACCTGTGGTCTTTGGCAATGCTTGAAGTCACCCTTGAGCCCACCCATACCATTGCACTTATGCCGGATACCAATAAAAGTGAAATGGCCAAGCCAAACATTTTCCCATAATTTTCCCCGATCATTCTATTCATCGCGATCGTTCCGACATTTAACTGTCCTTTTAAATCTGCGATAGGTACGTGTTTTAAGAAAACATATTGTAAAAGTGTGTATAGCACCGTTACCAAAAGGGTCCCACCTATTAACGCTATTGGTAAGGACTTTTGGGGATTTTTAAATTCCTCGGTTATATATGCGGCGGCATTCCAACCGGAATAGGAATAACTCACATAAATAAGTGCTACGGCGAATGCCGGTGACATTAAATTGGAATAGTCCGTATTTTTCAAAACCCCTACGTTGTCGAAGGATGGAATTTGCCATAAGCCGATACCGATAAGAACAACTATTAAAGCGATTTTTAGAATAGTGCTTATATTTTGAAACTTCGAGCTTACCTCTAAACTTCTGGTGTGAATCAGCGTGATTAATGCCACCAATACAATGCTCGCCCATTTGGGGTCGAGATTAAAAAAAGGAAAGTACGCCACAAACGCCATCGCTGACAAAGCAATAGGTGCCGCAAACCCAACGGTGATGGAAATCCATCCCGATAAATACCCGATGAGCGGATGAAACAGCTTGGTCAAAAAAGCATATTCACCACCCGATTTTTGGATATGCGTGCCTATCTCGGCATAACTATAAGCTCCGGATAAAGCAATGAGGCCGCCCAGAACCCAAAGAATAAGTATGATAGTGGGATTCTGTAAATCTTTTAATTGAAACCCCAAACTGGTGAACGCACCTGTCCCGATCATATTTGCCACCACCAAGGCTACGCCAGTAAGTGTCGTGATTTGATATGTCCGAGACAGTTTTGCCATTCAAATGTGATACTGAAAACTGTTAGTTCTCTTCTGTACCTAAAACCTGATACACCCCATGGCTCAAGTTAAAAAAATACCGCAATTATCCCAAATAGGATGTAAGCATCCAAACCAATTTTTCTTGCTGAACGATGTAATCACTCATCAAGGCAACGGTACCCTCGTCATTGGCTTGGGAGGCTATATTTAATATGGTCCTTTCCTTTGCCAGTAAAATCCGTAATGCCCCAAGAATTTTGTCAACTGCGATTTCGCCATCGGTTATATTTTCAACCGATTGTATCTCGGTGGTCTCAAGATATTTTTTGAAGGAATGCAATGGCGATTCCCCTAAGGTAAGAACCCGTTCGGCAATTTCATCCACCTTAACAAGGGCATCGTTGTAAAGTTCTTCAAATTTAAGATGCAATTCAAAGAATTTTTTGCCCTTGATGTTCCAATGGAACCCCCTAAGGTTCATGTAGAACAATTGATAGTTTGACAATAGGTCATTTAAGTGTTCAGCGGTCTCAACCGAACTTTTCTCGCTCAATCCGATACTGTTCAAATTTGTATTTTCCATGATGTTATGATTTAAATTCATTCACTTTTTCCCCAAGGTCATAGACTTTGGCTTTTTTAACTTCCTTGCTTACGATGCTACTGCCTGCGGCACTCCGGTATCCTCCGGCGCAATGCACCACAATAGGTTTTGAGGTCGGAATCTGATCGATGGAATTGCGAAGATCGTTCAGGGGAAGGTTTATACTATGTTCAAAGTACTTTTCTTCCTCCACTTCGCTTTTGTTCCTGACATCCAATATGGTATAGTTGTCGGGATGCTTTTGGAAATCTGAAAAATCGAATTCCGCCTCCGATTCAAGGCTTGTAGCGGACAGTGTGACTACGGCCTGCAATTGGGTTTCGTAGCCTATCTTGGCAATACGTTCCAGAATTCCGGCGATATTCCGGACACTATCCACCACCAAATAAAAACGCTCTTCAGGTTGCACGATAGCGCCCAACCAGGTCTCGATCTTATCGTCTTCGTTGCGTGCCATTATGTTTACGCTACCGGGCAGGTGATTTTCCTTAAAATGATCTGCATCCCTCGTATCAACAATAATGTAGTCTTTCTCAACTTGGGAAATATGGGCCCGAAACGGAACTTTCGATATACTGTCCCTGAAATTGGGAGCCCCGTTTTTGTTGATATCCACATCAAAACCAAAATAGGAAGGTATAAAGGGCTGATCGCTCAGAATCTGCTTTACGAACTCGTCTTCGGTCTGCTCTTTAAAGGCCCAGTTGCCCATACGTTCATTGCCCAATGTGCTCGATGATTCGTCACTCATATTCTTACCACAGAGCGACCCAGCGCCATGGGCAGGATAGACCAAGGTATCATCGGGCAGATCCGTGTATTTGTTTTGGATGGTATGGTACATACTCGATGCCAACTCTTCCCTTTTCGCCCTCATATTACCCGCTTTCTCGCGAAGATCGGGCCGGCCTACATCGCCGATGAATAATGTATCCCCGGTGAATACCGCATGTTTGCCATGTTCGTCCGTTGCCACAATGGAAATGCTATCGGGAGAATGACCGGGCGTATTGAGTGCCTTGAACACCACTTTTCCCATTTTCCACGAATCGCCGTCATCAAAGGGTTTATGGGGGTAGTCGGCACTTATTAATTTGCTTGTATAAATCATTGCACCCGTTTCTTTATGGATTTGCAAGTGGCTACTCACAAAATCGGCATGTGGGTGGGTTTCGAAAACAGCAACAATCTCGGCGTTCTGTGCTTCTGCAAATTCATAATAGGGCATGGGATCTCTCGCGGGATCTACCAAGGCCATTTTTCCTTCACTTACTATAGCGTATGAGTAATGCGCCAGAGGTTTGTCTTCAAATTGTTTTATTTTCATATCCTATATCTTCTTCTAATGGTGTTGTTTTAATAGTGTAAAGTTAGGTAATGCGAACTGGCCTGGCAGTAACTTTGGTTACATAGCTCGTAGAAGAGCTTGATTAATTGTAAGTGGCTCGAGAACTACGCTTAGTATGTAACCATTGTTACCGACTTTACGGAGGGTATGGTTTATCTTTGCATATTGATCTCTAGAAGATGATGGAATACATAGAAGCATTTGGCAACGCCTTTATCGGCATGATAAATTGGACTTGGAAGTCCATTTTGTTCGAGGTGCCTTGGTATACAAACTATTTTTGGGGACTAATCGCCATCTCGCTTGTGGTTTGGCTTTTAGAAATCATTTTTCCTTGGCGCAAGGAACAGGGAATTTTCAGGAAGGATTTTTGGTTGGACGGATTTTATATGTTTTTCAACTTTTTCCTGTTCGCCATTGTCATCAGCGGTTTTTATAAAGTTTTAGAGGTGCTTTTCAGCGATTTGGGAATAACGGCAAAAAGCCTGGCCCTTATCGATATGTCCGCCTGGCCCATGTGGGGGCAGCTTTTGATTTTCTTTATCATCCTCGACTTCGTACAGTGGTTCACCCATATTTTACTGCACAAATACGAGTTTCTTTGGCGGTTCCATGAAGTGCACCACAGCGTGAAGGAAATGGGATTTGCCGCACATTTGCGTTTCCATTGGATGGAAAATATTCTGTACAAACCCCTAAAAACTTTCGGGGTCATGATTTTGGGCGGTTTTGAACCCGAGCAGGCCTATATCGTACATTTCTTTGCCATCGCCATCGGACATTTTAACCATTCGAACATCAAAATCACTTGGGGGCCTTTGAAATATATTCTGAACAATCCGGTCATGCATTTATACCATCACGCGTATTATTTGCCAGAAGGCAAATATGGCGTCAATTTTGGGATCAGCCTCAGCCTTTGGGATTATCTCTTCAAAACGAACTACATTCCCGAGGCCGGGGGTAAAATCAAATTGGGATATCCGGGCGACGAAAAACTGCCCAAGGATTTTCTCGGACAAGTGGTACATGGTTTTAAGCGAGAACATACAGCACAAAAAACCTTAAATAAGGAAAAACTTTCATAAGTTGGATTTGATATTAGGTCAATCTTCTTTTTAAAAATTCTCGTTCCGTAAAAACTTTGATTTTATGTATCTACGACCTAACCCATAAAAAGCTTGTTTGAAAACATAAACAGGATTGACTCCAAATGCTTGAAAAAATTATGGATTTTTTTATTCGGTACACTTTGATTTCTCTTTATTCAGAACATCCGTTTTAATAAAGTCATTGCTCAATTCAGGATTCGATTTAAAATCCGGGTGCGGTCAATGATACCATCCGGATATAATTCATGCATGGCTAGTTGCAGCGCAAGATGGCCTACCACCAGCCCATCACAAAGATGACCATGGAATTTTACAAGGTCATCCGAATCGATATAGGAGGATATTGAAAAGGTATCCTGAAAAGATGATAAACAGCGTAACAACGCCAAAATAGATGGCGATCATTTTTAAGGACATCACCTTTTTAAGCAAGGTCGCTTCGGGAATGGACAATCCTACCGTTGCCATCATAAAAGCAATGGCAGTGCCAAGTGGTACTCCTTTTGCAACGAAAACTTGAACAACGGGAACGATTCCCGCTGCATTTGCATACATCGGCACGGCCACTAGCACGGCAAGCGGAACGGTCCACCATTCGCCACCTCCTAAATACTGATTAAAAAAGTTCTCCGGAACATAGCCGTGCATAGCGGCACCAATAGCAATGCCTATGATTACATAAAGAAGAACTCCCTTTACAATATCCCAGGCGCCACGTGTAATTTCAGGCAAACGTTGGTAAAAGGTTTGTTTCTCTTCTTTGTATGCGGCCTGTTGCATTTTATTGTCAAGAATCTTTTTCACCCAATCCGAAAGTAAAGGTTCGAGATTAAATTTGCCAAGCAACCAACCACCGATCGTACCCAGTGCTATACCGGAAACAACATAAATTAACGTGGCTTTTATACCAAACATGCCCAAGAACATCGCTACGGCAACTTCATTTACCAAGGGCGAAGTAATCAAAAAGGCAAACGTTACGCCTAAAGGAATTCCACCTTGTACGAAGCCAATAAATAGAGGCACCGAAGAACACGAACAAAAGGGAGTTACGGCACCAAAAATGGAAGAAAATAAGTATTCGAGGCCGTAAAGCTTCTTTTTATTCAGATAGTCTTTTAGTCGTTCAACAGGAAAATACGCATTCACGATTCCCATTAAAAAGACGATGAAAAATAAAAGAATTAGAATTTTGAGTGTATCATACACAAAGAAATTCAGGGCAGTTCCCAAATGTGTTTCCGCTCCAACTTGAAAAACTGCATAAATGACCCAATCGGCAAAATGTTGTAACCAATCAAACATTTTCTATGGTATTGACAGTGCCTGAAATTGTACAGGATAATTTTACCGTGTTGAAGATCGTGCCAAATTTCTCGATGTTCTTTTTAAGTAAGTCCGCATTTAAATTTTTGTCGTTGCTATGAATGGTCAATTTGTATGCGATGTTGTCCATTCTCGGTGGATTTTCTAGACGTGTCGCATTGACCTCAACTTTGGCTTTTGTATAGGTAAATTTCATCATGGCCGAAAAACGTTCTACATTTTTCAACATGCAGGCAGCAAATGAACCCAAGAACAGTTCAGCAGGATTTGGTAAGATTTCAGCAGTTTTTGAAGTTGTGCCAAAATCTATATCTGATTCTTTTATGTGAATTACAGCATTCTTATTTGATATGGAAGAAGCACTTACATGGTAATCCATAGCGTTTTTTCAATTAGTTTAAAAGAGCCAAAACTTCATCTTTTGATGGAACCCTACCTTTTATGGCAATTACATCATCTATTACCAATGCCGGTGTGGTCAATACGTTGAACTTCATGATTTCCATGATATCCTCCACTTTTTCAATAGTTGCATCAATAGCGTTTTCCGAAACCACATCGTTAACAACACCTGTCATTGACTTGCATTTCGGACAACCTGTGCCTAATATTTTAATTACTTTACTCATTATATATATATTGTTCATCGCCAATAGACGATACGGTTATTAAAAAAAGTATCAATCAAAAAATTGCTGAAATAGTGATTTGGCAATGCTCCATTTTTCTTGATTGATACAGTACTTTATTTTTGGCGGTCTTAATTCTCCTTGAATAAGACCTGCGTTTTTTAGTTCTTTAAGATGTTGTGAAACCGTAGATTGTGCCAAAGGAAAAATCTCCACCAAATCACCTGTGTAACAACAGGATTGGTTTTCAAGATGTTTTAAAATGGCAATACGTGTCGGATGTCCTAATGCTTTGGCAAAGTTCGCCAAGGTTTCGGTGCCTTCTTTATCTACTATATGTTCTAAACTTCTTTTCATTTCATATTTCTTATCGTAAATGTACGATTGGTATTTTCGCTACTATATGACCAAAGTCATATCGTAGTTATTTTATCTCAAAAACTAGTTCTTCTATAACCAAAAAGTGACCTCGACCAACAGAATCAGGGCCATGGTTTCCGCCAATTGATCATTAATGCCTTTGAAAAATCGGATTAAGATGCCAGAATAAAATCGGCCGCCATCTGTGCATCCAAATCTGTAGTAGAGAGTGTAGGGATTTCAACATCTTCAGGCTTAATACGCATGTGTAGTTCCGTACACCCTAAAATAATCCCATCGGCACCGCGTGCCTTTAGAAGATTGATCTGCGCTATAAAACCTGTTTTGCCTTCTCCGTAAATTGCCCGTGGGTCAATTCGTTCGAAACATAATTATGGGTTTAATGCTTTTTCAAACCCATCGCATGTATCCGCCTTTAAGATCATAAATCTTCGAGAAGCCCATATCAACAAGTCTTCTGGCCGCTTTCTGACTTCTGGCACCCGAACGGCAATAGAGATATACCGGTTTATCCTTGTTCAATTTTCCGAAGGATTTTTGAAAACTCGTGGCATCCATTACGTCGATATTGACCGCTTTTTTTATATGACCGCTTTGAAACTCGCTCGAGGTACGAACGTCGACTAGCTGTACTTTGTTATCAGTAATGGCATCGGCATAGGTTTGCTTATCCAATATTGAGATTTTATCGGAAGTATCTTTGTTTGTTCCGAAAAGTGTGCTTAAAAAAGACATATGCTATGTTTTATATATTATACGTTAAAGGTATGGTTATGTACCAGAAACTACCGTAACATAAGTTACACAGCGTGTCAAACAAAAAAAAAGCAATCTTTTACGACCGCCTTTCCTAATTGACCCAATAGGTCTTTTTTTGAATTATGAAATTTTCTTTTCCAAGCTACTCAAAAGAAGGTTCCGCGTTCGGTCCATAAATAATGGAAGCTCCGGTCTCTTTGGCCAAGGTAACATGACCGCTCAAGTACATGTAGTTTTAGAGCCGTACAGTAACTTAGATTACAGTAAACTCGTTGAATCATTTCCCCGACTGTAAGGAAATTTTTTCTTCAATGGCCGTTTTATGGCTCAACGTCATGCAATGTTCGAAGGCTTCACTTGTTTTTACGAACAGGTTTTCCTTCCCGATATCACGGATCAATCCACTACTGTAAAGAATGTCCCTTGTTGGGCCAATCGCTCCCGCAACGACCAGTTTTATTCCTTTTTTCTTCAATTCATCGATGGTCTGGCGCAACATGTGAACCGCGCTACTATCGATATAGTTGATGGCCTCGGCGTTCAAAATGATGTATTTAACATCCGCTCCTTTTTTGGTAAGCTGTTTTAGCAGTTCGTTTTTAAAATATTCTCTATTTCCGAAATACAATTGTGCATCAAAACGGATGATCAAAAATTCTTTAAAAGTTTCCGTGTCTTCCGGAAAACGGGCTACGTTCTTAAAGTATTCGGTATTGTGTATTCGTCCCAAAACGGCTATATGAGGTCTTGAAGTTCTGTACACAAGCAATAATAAGGAAATCAGAACCCCCAGTAAAATACCTTCTTTGATTCCTACGGTCAAGGTAATCAAAAAGGTTGCGATCAAAAGAAAAAATTCGTCCCTTCTATTTTTGAAAAGTTCGATAGGGTACTTAAAATCCATCAATCCAAAAACCGCCACCATAATAATAGCGGCCAAGACGGCATTCGGCAAATAATAAAACAGAGGGGTTAGAAATAAGAGGGTTAGACCCACTACCAGAGCACTTACCAAAGGTGCGATTCCGGTTTTGGCCCCTGCCTGATCATTAATGGCGGTTCTTGAAAAACCTCCTGTGGTAGGATACGACTGAAAAAAGGATCCGATAAGGTTTGACGCGCCCAAGGCAATCAATTCCTGATTGGAATCAACCTGATAATCCGTATGCTTTTCCTCTACAGCTTTGGCCACGGAGATGGCTTCCATAAAAGCGATAAGGGCCAGCGTCATGGCTATGGGCAACAATTCCGAAATTCTGGAATATTCGATATTGGGGACTTGAAATGACGGTAGCCCACTTGGCACCTCGCCAACAATTTTTACCCCAAGGTCATTTAAACCTAAAAAATAGATCGCAAGAATACCGAGTACAACCACCACCAAGGCTGCCGGAATAGAACTATTGACTATTTTAATCGTTTTTATAAGGATGATTGCCGCAACACCTATTCCTAAAGCAATCAAATTGGTATCGCCAATAGTAGTCAAGGTGTTTTTTAGGAGGATATGCACCTGATTGCTTCCTTGGATGGAAGTTCCCAAAAGATGCTTCAATTGGCTTAACCCAATGATGATGGCCGCGGCTGAAGTAAAACCGCTGATTACGGGCTTTGACAGAAAGTTGACCAAAAAACCCATTCGCAGCAATCCCAAACCTAGTTGTATGAGCCCCATGAACAATGCCAAGAAGATGGCCATTGCGATGTATTCATCAATACTTGAAAGGGCAAGTGCACCTAGGCCGGATGCGACCAGAAGGGAATCCATGGCAACCGGCCCTACCGCCAACTGTCGTGATGTACCCATAAACGAATAGATTACCTGCGGAATCAAGGAAGCGTACAAGCCAAAAACCGGTGGCAGACCGGCAATCATTGCGTAGGCCATACCTTGGGGTATCAACATGATGCCAACGGTCAGGCCGGCACCGATATCCCCAGATAGGTAGGACTTTTTATAGTATGGAAGCCATTGAAGTATAGGTAAATAACGCTTTAGCATGAAAATAATTTAACACCAAAATTAGAATTTAGTGAATTTTTACACGGTAACATTGGTTACAGTCACCTAATTAAAGTTAAACAAAGCATTTGAATCAAATAGCATCCACATGTTTTGTTGACCGATTAGTTCAACACTATAACTCTAAAATCTTTATATGGTTTCTGTGAAGTTGAATTTTAAACTGTCCTATTTTTAGGGAAGGCTTCAACGATAAAAGAATTTGAAGTGAAGTTGAATGAAATCTCCAATTTTAATTGGCTAGAAATGACTATAAATGACATAGAGTAACCATTATCTCCACCTAAGCCCTACAAATACCGTACACTTAATAAAACAAAAAAGACCTAAAAAGCTAATTTAAAGCTTATTAAGTCTTTTTGAAGTACTCGAGGCGGGACTTGAACCCGCACGACCAGATGGTCACAGGATTTTAAGTTCTACGTCTTTTGGCGCGATATGGTCCTAAATGGTTTTGTATTAGGCTGTTAAACAATGTATTGGGTTTGTGTAAAACCAGATAAAATCAAGAAAAATCATAATTTGTTGTACCTATGTTGTACCTTGTAGAAAAAAAGTGGCATCAAGTATTAAATTAATTCTTCGCAAAAAACCGAACAAAGAAGGAAAATATCCGCTGGTTATTCGTATTACTAAAGATAGGCACTCATCCTACATATATACTGGCCAATACATAGAAATGAAGCATTGGGACGAATCTAACAGAACGGTTCGAAAATCCCATCCCAATGCCGTGCGATTGAACAATTTGTTGCTGGCAAAATTATCAGAGGCAAGTAAAACAATCATAACATTGACTTCAGATCAATTGGACGTTTCATCCCAGGCCATAAAAAATAAAATTACAACCCCATTATCCAAAATCAATTTTAAAGAAATGGCAGAAGGTTATCTGCAAGAACTTAATGCAAACAAAAAAATTAATAGGTATATTACGGATAAGGCACGTATTGGACATGTCATGCAATTTGCTAGTAACAGTCGCTTAACTTTTAAAGAAGTCGATGAAGCTTTTCTAAGACGTTTTATGAGTTATTTAAGTGTTAGCAAAAAACTATCAAAGCGTAGCGTAATCAATACTTTGATTGTTATTCGTACCCTGTACAATAGGGCTATTAAGCATGGCGTTATTGATAGGAAGCATTACCCGTTTGGTAAAGATAAAATCCGTATTAAATTTCCGGAAACTGAAAAGGTAGGCCTTACCAAGGAGGAAATAGTGACCATTGAAGCCTTAGATAATCTTACAGTTCAAGAATCTCATGTTCGTAATGTATGGCTTTTTAGTTTTTATTTAGCCGGGATGAGAGTAGGGAATGTTATTAATGTTAAATGGTCTGATATCTACGACGGACGGCTTCATTATCGTATGAATAAGAATGAGAAACTCCTATCATTAAAACTCCCCGAGAAGGTTACAGCCATTCTTAAGGGCTATAAAAAAAATATGAAAAGTATTGACGATTTCATTTTCCCTGAAATGAAAAAAGCAAATTTAAAGGATGCTCATGATGTTTTGGCCAAAACAAAAACAGCGACAAAAAAATTTAATAAATATCTTTCAAGGCTTGCGGATAAGGCGAATATTGATAAAAAACTTACGATGCATATTGCTCGTCACAGCTTTGGCAACATTGCAGGTGATAGAATTCCTATCCAAAAATTGCAAAAGCTGTATAGACATACCTCTATCTCAACAACGATAAATTATCAGTCTAATTTTATGCACCAAGATACCGATGATGCTTTGGAAAAAGTGATAAATTTTTAACAGAACTATTGTGAGAATTTTCTAATGTCCTAAAGCGATTTTAATTTACGTCAGTTAGATTTCCCCTTATGAAGGGAAAAGTTTATGATTTTAGAATGGAAAGGATTATGGATAATCATCAACCAAATTGACTAGATGGAATATCTTATAAGGTTCATTTTATAACGGTTTCTATGCTAAACCAAAATTCAGTAAATGAAAAGGTGAGCATTGCAGGGGAGTGGTTCCATCAACATCAAACGGGAGTCTTAAGAAAAGAGACCTTATTATTATCCACAATATAGTAGAGGATACCGGCCTCAAAGTAAGAACGCTTAAAGACTCTTTTTTTTAATTTTCAATGTACTTTTTCACGTCAAATTTTCCTATCGAACCAAGAAGAAAAAGAATTATTTAGGTCGATTAAATGGCTATTTCTTCTATCAATGGCAAAGCAAGAATAACAAGAATATTAAAATCAGAAAGGACTTTTGGATGAAAGGAACTTTAGAATAGAAGTAAATTATTCAAAAACGTTTAGTCTTCTTTTAAAGAAAATAGTTTGGAGGATAAAATAAATTGTATTGAATGAAAAGCCACCTTTCCCGACTTGCTGAAATTTCTTAAATTCCAAAAAACAAAGTTCAAATAAAGGATTTTTGTCCATTCTTAAATATATCAAAAAGAAATACCGGAAACCAATGTTTCCTGCGTTTGATTTACCAATGGATTAGAACGGTTTTAAATCCAGAAATAAACTCAATTCATAACCTGATCTTAAAACCACCGTTGATTACGAAACCGTCTAGTGGAGCATGAATGTCCAAGAATTCCGGGTCACTCAAATTTCCGGTGTAGAAAGCATCAAAACAGGTCTGGCGTGTATCCAAAAAGTTTTGAAATTCAGGAATACCGAAAGTTTGTACCCTAACTTTTTTTCGCTCATCCGTCCCAATATCCAATACGACCGGCCAATTTCACCAGTATTCAATTTCTGGGGGCTATAGTAGTACGCCTCATGGCCTACCCTAAGATCCTCTTCCTTTTCGTAAGTGGGTATAGCAAAATATGTACTTACATCTAAAAACCCTTAGTTGATACGCTTAAATACTAAACTTACAACATAATTACGTAAAATCTTATACAACATTGTATTTTCAGCATCAATAAATACTCTTAATTAGGTATTAAGTTGTGTTTATCTCTTGAAAAGGAGTCTAATCAAAATACAAATGAATGAAACAAAATTACACTCCGAAGACCATTGGTATTATAATTTTTACCATTTTTATTAATACTTGGGTCAATGGGCAACGCCTGCACCACCAGATGATAAGTGCCCAGGGCAAGCTAGCGGAATTGGAAAGTGGCCATTACGTAAGCCAGTCTATAGGCCAACAAAGTAGCACAGGTAGTAGTCAAGGAAAAAGCCATATTGTTTTGCAAGGCTTTCAGCAAAGCGCCTGGGCCAGATTAATCAAGGAAACAGTCCTGCCAAAACGGCAAAGCATCACCGTATTTCCGAACCCGTTCGTAGGGACGGTAAATTTTCAGTTTAGCGAAGCTATCCAAGGTGATATGCAGATCTTGCTTTTTGATATAGAGGGACGGTTGGTCGCCGATCGCAGCCTTACCATTTCAAATAACGCCTTACAAGTGCAATTCAACTTTTTGTCGCCTGGTCTATACTTGGTGCACCTTCAGCACGAGGCGCTTACATACTATACTAAAATAATCAAAAAAGTAGAATAGAATTTTACCCTTAACAGTTTAAGCATGAAATATTTCCTTTTTATTTTGATGGTTTTGGCTTTAATAGAAGGTCGCTCACAAGATCTTATTTTAGCAAGTGGAACGAACAGCACAAGCTATGATTATAAGAACTCATTGGGCCAGACCAATGAGAATATAGATGGAAGCTCCGGTACCTTTTATGAAATAGTCTACTTGGCCCCATTGGGCCTTAACGGAAGATTGAATTATATATTAGGGGCGGCGCTCAACGAGTATAATGCCGAAGGCGGTACTATTGAAAGTGTTTACACATGGGAAACGTCCTATATGGGCTTTAAAGGTGGCATTACCTACGATATCTTCACTACGGATTCTGGATTTAAGACCACATTTGTTTTTGCGTTACAGACCAGTTTTATAGTCGATGGGAATCAGCGTATCAACGGAGCTTCCTTCGATCTCACCAAAGAGGATGAATTCAAGGGTATTTTCATACAACCAATTACGGGCTTGGATATCTCATATCCGGTTTCGGATAAGCTAACCTTAGGTCTAGGATACAATTATTCCAAAATCAGTAAGATTGGAAATAAAACGGAAGAGGCTCTAAATTTCAGCAACCATCAGTGGCAAATCAGATTACAGTTCTCCCTTAAAAAGAAGCCAGATAATTTTAGTGCCAATGCTTCAAACAGCAAAAAAAAGGCATCAAGGCCAAAATAAAGTATAAAAAGAGTATTACGTCAAGTATAGCCTGATAGGTAAAAGCGCCTTATTTGAGATTGAACAATTCATTTAATATATATACGAATTACCTAAATCGAATTTTTTTAGAACTGAAATACAACCAACCCAAACCAAATCGAATGAAAAAGTACATATATATCCTCTTTATTTTGTTGACGACCCATTCAAGTTTCTCACAGGATAACGGTATGACCTATCAAGCTGTCATCTACCAACCTGGCGGGGAACAATTGCCTGGACAGGACAATGTATCCGCTCCAATGGCAAACACGAATATCTGTATAAAGTTCAGCATTATAGATCTTGCCGGGAACATCGAATATGAAGAAGTTGCAACGATTACAACGGACGCTTTTGGCATGGTCAATTTAGTCATAGGTTCAAATAATCAGACCAGCGGTTACGTAGACGGTTTTGATGGTGTATTATGGGATAATTTTGATAAATACTTAAAGGTAGGGCTAGACCTTGCCGGATCTTGTTTACAATTTGAAGAAATAAGTAACCAGCGCTTTAATTACGTTCCATTGGCGTTAAACGCCAAAACCGCAGAAATGGTAACGGGTATCGTTCCTATCGAGAACGGTGGTACCGGGGCGGAAACGGTAGGGAAGGCCAAAATTAATCTTGAACTGGATAATGTGGATAATACCAGTGATTTTGATAAGCCCGTGAGCCAAGCCACACAAGGAGTGCTAGATGTTAAAGAAAATATTGACAACAAAAGTTTGGATATCATCAACGATGCCAACTCCGATGTAAAATATCCAAGTGTAAAAGCGATAAAAACGTATATCGATACCAACGCATCGACGGGTTCATCTTTATTGTCAGCCGAAGTGAGCAGGGCGACCAATGCAGAAAGTGTCATCCAATCCGATGTAGATGCCAATCAAACCGCAAGTGAATCTGCAGATGCCACACTCCAATCCAATATCGACGGATTGGAAACCAATTCAAATACGGCCATAGCTGCAGTTCAAGCAGATGTAGATGCTAATGAAATAGCAAGCGATGCTGCAGACGCAACCTTGACAACAAGTTTAGCAGCGGAGATAACCGATCGTATAGCCGATGTGGATACAGAGGAAGCCAGAGCCCTGGCAGCAGAAAGTGTCATCCAATCGGATGTAGATGCCAATCAAACCGCAAGTGAATCGGCAGATGCCACGCTCCAATCCAATATCGACGGATTGGAAACAAATTCAAATACGGCCATAGCTGCAGTTCAAGCCGATGTAGACACCAACGAAACCGATAGCGATGCTGCTGATGTTGCATTACAAAACAATATTAATACTGTTCAAGCGGATGTCGATGCGAATGAAGCCGATACTGATACCGCAATTGCAGCAGTCCAAGCTGATGTAGATGCGAACGAACTAGCAACGCAAATAGCATTTGATTTAAAAGCGGATATCGCTTCACCAACATTTACAGGAACCCCACTTGCACCAACAGCAACGGCAGGGACGAGCACCACTCAAATAGCAACAACGGCTTTTGTAGGCGATGCTGTAAGCACTTCCACAACAGGTAAATTTGTTGATTTAACAACCGACCAATCTATTGATGGATTGAAGGTATTTAGTTCTGATATTAGGGTAAATGGCCTAGTTATAGGGAAAGGCAACGGGGGTGGAGATTCAAACGTAGCGGTTGGAACTAACCTTGGTACAGGTACTGGATATAGAAATACGGGTGTCGGGACTGGTGCATTAAATTCATTTTCAGGAACGTCATTTGGTAATAATACTGGTGTTGGCTATTATAATATGTTGGGTTTAACGACAGGATATGGAAATACTTCTTTAGGCGCTGAAACCATGTTTAATGTGGCAGGGAACAACAACAATACAGGTATTGGAAATCAATCATTAATTAATGTTGAATCATCAGATAATACAGCTGTAGGAGCAAATTCAGGATCTGCAGTTACTACAGGTGCCGGAAATACTTTTTTAGGTAGAGCTGCTAATATTTCTGATGGTGCTTTTTCAAATAGTACTGCAATTGGAAAAGAGGCATTAGTTACTGCAAGCAATACTATTCAACTTGGAAATGCCAGTGTTACGGGTGTACAAACTTCAGGAGCAGTAACTGCATCTGGCTATAAAACAATATCAGGCACTTCAACACAGTTTTTAAAAGCAGATGGAAGCGTAGATGTAACAAATTACGCATCTTTGGAATCACCGACCTTTACAGGTACAGTGACCGGTATAACTTCAACAATGGTCGGTTTAGAAAATGTTAATAATACCAGTGACGCAGATAAGCCGATATCCACAACAACGCAAATTGCACTAAACACTAAAGTAGATTTACTATTAAGTAATTTATCAAATACTGCCACGGCAAGAGCAAATTTAGGAGTTGCCATTGGTTCAAATGTTCAACCTTATAATGCTAATTTAGATGACCTGGCAGATGGTACTTTATCGGCAAGTAAAGTTGAAAACGCCATTACTACAGCAGGCACAAGTGGAGAAGTTTGGACGTCAGATGGCAGTGGAGCAGGCACTTGGGCCGTACCCGCAAATAGCGTCATTCAAGTTGGTGATGGTTTGGTGATTTCTGGAACAGGTTCAGCTGCCGATCCATATGATATTTCGTTACCGCCGGGTGGTACCACAGGTCAGGTTTTAACTATTGGGGCGGGTGGTGCTCCCACTTGGGCAGATGCCTCGATTGGAGGAACCACTGCTGGTGAGATGCAATATTGGGATGGTTCTGCATGGGTTGCCATAACCCCTGGAACTGAAGGACAAGTTTTAAAATTCACCAATAATGTGCCCGCATGGGGCGTAGTCAATTCGGTTCCTGGCATCCCTACAATAGGAACAGCTACAGGAGGAAATGGTCAAGCCACAGTTACTTTTACCGCTCCAGAAAATAGCGGTGGTTTAGAAATTACTGGATACACGGTAACTTCAAACCCAGGCGGCATTACTGCCACAGGAACTGACAGCCCAATTAGTGTTACAGGTCTTACTAACGGAACATCATATACATTTACCGTTACTGCCACCAATTCCATGGGTACAAGTGCAGAGAGTAGTGTTTCAAATTCCGTAATACCAGTAAGTGTGCCTAATGCCCCAACAATAGGAGAAGTTACTGCCGGAAATGAACTTGCAACAGTACCATTTACAGCACCATCAAATAATGGAGGATCAACAATCACATCATATACCGCTACATCAAGTCCTGGAAATATTACAAAAACCATAAGTCAGTCCGGAAGTGGAACAATAACTGTAACAGGTCTTACTAAAGGAACATCATATACATTTACCGTTACTGCCACCAATTCCATGGGTACAAGTGCAGCGAGTAATGTTTCAAATTTCGTGACACCAGTTGGCGTGCCCAATGCCCCAACAATAGGAAATGTTACTGCCGGTAACGAAATAGCAACGGTGCCATTTACAGCACCATCAAATAATGGAGGGTCAGCAATTACATCATATACCGCTACATCAAGTCCTGGAAATATTACAAAAACCATAAGTCAGTCCGGAAGTGGAACAATAACTGTTACAGGCTTAACCAATGGCACAGCCTACACGTTTACGGTTACCGCTACTAATGCAATTGGCACAAGTACAGTAAGTGCGAATTCTAATTCTGTAACTCCTGTACTTAGCATAGGTGATTCTGCACATGGTGGTATTGTTTTTCATATTTTTGGGAGTGGTGAGCCAGGCTATATTGAAGGGGAAACACACGGTTTAGTCGCAGCATCAAGTGACCAGAGCAGTTCAACTTCATGGGGGTGTAATAACGGTATTAATGGTGCTGATGGAACAGCTATCGGGACTGGTGCACAGAACACCTTAGACATGGTAGCGGCGGGTTGCGCAACATCGGGTAAGGCAGCATATGTTTGCACAGACTTAATTATAGATGGTTACGATGATTGGTTCTTACCCAGCAAAGGTGAGATGCATAGACTTATCACCAAAATTAGAATTATTGGTAATATCACCAATACGTACTATTGGACTTCTTCGGAGTATAGTAACTCTAATGCGTGGGTTGTTCACTATCTTGGTACTTCCTACAACCATTTCCCCAAGAATGATACATACCCCAGTGTCCGTGCAATTCGTGCTTTTTAGGTCTTTAAATAATTAGTCGTTGTCATTTTTATTATGTGGATATAATCGAAAGCTCTGTTGCTTCTAATCTAAGAAAAAATGACACTATCTTAAAATCTGTGTAAGTTTAAAAACTCAGGGTTAAAGTATAAAGAGTATTACGTCATGTATAGCCTAATAGGTAAAAGCGCGTTATTTGAGATTGAACAAATAATTTAATATATGTACGAATTGCCTAAATCGATATTTTTTTTAGAACTGAAGCACAACCAATCGAAATCAAATCAAATGAAAAAGAACATATATACCATCCTTTCACTTGCCCTATTTGGGAAAAATATTGAAATATTTCGACTATCAGCACATTGCGTCAGGAGTTCTGATTCTGCCACACCTAATCATCTATTTAGTCTCATATGGCCCTTAGACAATAGCATATTATGACCTCTATTTCTACCTAAATATATTTATCGATTGTAAAAAACGGTGAAAAATTCCTATCTTGAAACCATCAACAGTTTTAACGGACCAATCGATATGGAAGTCATCTGCCTACAGGAGGAAGCATTTTTGGCACTGTTCAAAAAAGTGATCGAGCACGTGGAGGCCAAAAGGAAGGACATGCCGGACAAATGGATCGGTGCGGAGGAGGCCATGCATCTGCTGAGGATAAAATCCGCCACTACGCTCCAAAAACTGCGGGACGAAGGGAAGGTCCGCTACACCCAGCCCCAAAGGAAGATCATATTGTACGACCGTGGTTCCCTGGAGGATTACCTGGAACGCCACGCACGGGAAACATTTTAAGATTCAGGTATGGAAAACAGAACGGACAAGGAGTACATCAAGGAATTCAACCTGGGCTATGAGATGGCCAAGGAACTGGACCTGACAAGGCCCATGCTGCAGGGCCAGGACATTTCAAAGGAGCCCCCGAACAGCCCTATCCACGAGGGGATGTTCCAGTATCTAAGGGAAGTCGCCCTGTCCAGGAACAAGGATCTGGACCTGCCCGGCGATAGGCAAAAATTAGGGTCCAAGGAAGAAAAGGAAAACAAGGACAAGGGAAGGGGGCGGTCACGATAACTATTTTAGGTGGCAAGGACATGCCCGAGGCATGGGCCGGCGAACTACCTAAAAAGAATTAATCCTGACCGACCGATCCATTTTCAAATTCAAAAAGTTCAAAATATAGGCTCCCCAATGGGTCCTCCATAATTCCGGTACTGTCGTCAAGTGATCGATAGACCGACCGTATCTCCCGATTTGCAAGTTCGACCGCTTGGCCTTCGTCATATCCGTTGAGCACGAACCGGGACATAAAAGTGTCATAAAGTATATGCGCATTGATTGCAAAATCGAACAGGTATTCCCTGGAATCGAGAAATGCCCTCAACCTCGGATAATCGTCCAGGGCCGACAGGCAAAAATAAAGGTCCGGGCCGCAATGGTCGGTAGCGATCTGCCTTTCCCATTTTTGTACAAGTTCAGGATACGTTTCCCTAAAACGGACGGTGGCGGGAAAAAGCAAAAGGGTCTCGTTGATATACTCCATGTTGTTGATTTTTGTGTCGGGTCTCTCGGATAATGCCATAAGGTGGTTCAAAATTACGGACCGATGGGCAAAGGGAACATCAAAAAATGGGATAATCGCTATTTCTTTTCAACATGACCTGTATTTCCTTTCCCCGACCGAACAAAGAGCGAGTCCGCTTTGGCCTTTCTATTAGGAAAAATTAAGGATTTGATCGAAGGTGCATGGAAACCGATGATCCCGAAGTTCCGGGACGGCCCGATAGGATAATGGAATATGTATGGCACTAATGCATTATTGGAACGATCATTTGAACAGAGCGATATACCTTGCTATATAGCTATGGTCATACTGTCATATGCCCATATGACGGTATGACGATATGAAGGAATTATCCGAAACGGATGCGCCAATGATTTGCCGGACAGTCGAGTTTTTCCATTCATGAAGAACATGACCGCAACCGGTCGCCCTAGTTGAGCATTTGTTCCGTCCACAACAATCTCAAACCATCCCGTTAGGAAGGGGTAGTAATTTTTTGTGGGCAGGAAAGCTACATTGAAGGACCATTGTATCTAGAAAGAAAATAATGCCAAGCCCCTGCGGAAGTCGGAAAGCCCTCCGCTGCGATGCCCTCCGCCAAGGTCCTCCCGACCCCCTCGTGGCCGCACGAAAGCACAATCGGCGAAAGGGCCGCCCGTCCTTTCCTTCCCCTGGCCATAAAGATCCATTGAATCCTACATCTTTTTTGTCCTTCGGTTCCCATATCGGACCAAAAAAAATAGGGCCGATGTACCCATTTGGTGCCATCTGTGCCGATATGGTATTGGGTCATAAAATACTGATATATAAGTATTTGTAATTAAATTTATTACAATATATTTATCCGTGACACGGATAGCGAGGTGTATTCTAAGTAACTTAGAATTGTCTACTTCTTGCGAAGTGTTTTGCCTTGAAAAGCAACAAAAATGAAAGAACGGACAAGAGGTCGAAAACGATTGGGGGATAGGAAACGGTACCATAACGTCATGCTCAGGTTCAACGAAGCTGAATATGAAAAATTGGGCAACATATGTAAATCGTACCATCTCGATATTACAAAAAGGGGAACAATAAGTCCGCTCCTGAGAAGATTGGTCCTGCAACAGGAAACAGAGGAAAAGGATAGGCTTCCGGATACCTCGAACGTCTCCTATCAATTCAACAAGATCGGAAACAATATAAACCAACTGGTCAAGCTTGCCCACCATAAAAGTATAAGAAGTCCCAACAGTAACCTACAACACGAGATACGGAAAACGAACGAACTATTAAACGCTCTTTTGGAAATTGTAAACGAAGAAAAATAGGAATGATAGCAAAGCTGATCTATGGCGAGACCTGTCAGGGAACGTTGAAGTACGTTCTTGGAAAAGAGGGCATGCGAATACTCGGTTACGGCAACATCTTTTCCCAAGGCATATCACCAAAATTTTTTGAAAACGTACTGCATTTCCAGGGACAGCGAAACGCCACCAAGAACCGCTATGCGCACATCTGCCTGAACCTTCCCCACGGAGAGAACCTTGACGATAGGACCTTCCTTAAAATATCATCGGAGTACATGGAAAATATGGGCTATGGGGCGCAGCCCTATATCGTTGTAAGGCACAACGATACCGAACACGAACACGTCCATATCGTAACTACGAACGTAAAGGAAGATGGCAAGGTAATTGGGATCTTCAGCAGCCATAGAAGGAGCATGGCAACACGGCAACACCTCGAAAAGAAATACGGTCTGACACCGGCACCGGCAACAAAACGGAAAGATCCGCTCCCGATGCACAGATTGCCCGAGCTACAATTTGGCATGGATGCGGAAAAAGGGACGCGATATTATTTACAGGATGTACTCAACAATATCAACCAAAAACACAAAGTACGCAGTTTCGCGGAACTCGCAAGACTGGTCAAGCCCTATAATATCGAAGTAAGGACCACCAAAAACGAATCGGGAAGGATTGGCGTCAAATACGGACTGAACAACCAAAAAGGATACCGGACAAATTTCATCAACGGTTCCGAGGTACACCGTAACCTGAGCGGACCGAAACTGCAGAAGGTATTCGACATCCATTCGAGGTCGAAACTTTTGCCCATGCACCGCAAACGGCTCTTGAAACAAATAGAGTCTACCTACGACCTTTTTCAAACGATCCACCCCAACGACCTGGAAGAAGTCTTAAAGGACTATCAGGGCATCGACATCAAACTGGACAAAAAGGAAAACGCCATCGAAGGATTTACCATCCATGACAAATCCAATTATGTTTTTAGGGAAAGGGAGCTGGGAAAATCCATCAAGATACAGGAACGTCCCGATATTTTCGGCAACGGCAACGGCAACGAGCCAACGCAAATCGATACCGGAAGCGAACAGTTCAAACTGGAAGTGCAAAAGCTGATAAAGGAGGCCTTGACCGTATCCTACCTTAAATCACCGGAACGGAACGGGTCGTTATCGGAACATATTATGACCAGGAAATTTGGCGATATTATTAACAACTTAGAGTCATCGAATAATTACAAATTCTTGGAACGTTATATCTCAAGAGATAAAAGGACGGAATTCAGGAAAGCGTTAGAAAACGCTTTTCCATTGGTCAGGAACAGATTGTACCAACTGGAAACCAAAAGGGAACAGGAAACCTTGGAAAACAAGTTCGGGCTCATCGGAAAGGTACTGGAAAATAATATTTTCGATGTCGGCAAGCAGGAGGGGAGTGTACGGCTTCTGTTCCAATCCTTGGGTTTAAAGTATCATGACAACACGTTGACCTATACCAATTCCAATAAACACACGGTTCCCGTAAAATTGGGCAAGCTGCCCTTTCCGAAGGAAATGGAAAACCATGTGTCCTCCAGCTTCGTCCGCCAAAACCACTTGATGCTGGAACTGTTATCGGATCGAACTTCCGAAAACAGTTCCAAGCTGTCGGCATCGGTCTTTTTCCTGCCCATGATATTCCCGAAACTTTATGAAAGGATGTACCCGGACTATAAAGAATGCTATGAAGGTATGGCTTTGAGCTCCTATATAAACTATGCCGAACGGATGCACTCCTCTTTTGAAAAATCCCCGAAGGACTATATCGAATTTTTCAATGCCAAGGGGTTCTATTTTGAAAAAGGGGAAAAAGGGTTAGGGGTCAAATCGGTCTATACCACAGACAGTACAAGCTACTATTTGCCGAAAAGGACAATCCAGTATTTGAATTCCATCCAAGACCTTGATGGAACGTTGGAGCAGCAACATCGGATTATTGACAAAATTGTTAAAGACGGCAGTAACGATCTTAAAAACCTTTGGGCCGGTCACCTTATGGAAAAGGGCCTTTACCAAAGAGTCGCCTTTATGCTTACGAACGAAAATGTTTACCCGAACCTACACCGGGAAATGATACAGCACCACATGGACAACGGACTTCGGAAAGCCGTGAAGGAGGCCATGGAAAGCAAATCCACGGCCGAACAAAACCACTTTCTCAGAAAATCCGTCTATGCCATCAGCTCCCTATTGGGCGATAGGGGTGTGAAAAGCGAGGAGGTCTATAACGGATTCAAGGATGAGTTGACCGATTTCACAAAATTCAAGAGGAAGGGACCTTCAATTTAGTTTTCATTGAGCCATTCGGCTATGGAACTTTGCGCTTTATAGGGCGTTTTTTGTGGATAGGGGATAGAAAGAGTGAAAGCCTTAGCACTATTTAACAAGATTTATTAGAAAAAATATGAATTGCTGCTATTTATATTTTGGTACAATGAGGAATAAAAATTTTTGGAAAGGTGTTTTTTTATTCAACCCTTTAATGGAACTATGAGAATTTGGATGTTGATTTCTATTTTTAAAGCTAAAGTGAAATGGATAAATCACCTATTTTCTTTTATAAATCAATAAAGAGAAGGTCCTACGGGTATAAAAGTATCTAGCAAACTATGAATTTGTTGTACCTATGTTGTACCTGTAATAAAAAAGCCAAGGTTGTTAAACCTTGGCTTCCCCTTTGTACTCGAGGCGGGACTTGAACCCGCACGACCAGATGGTCACAGGATTTTAAGTCCGGCGTGTCTACCAATTCCACCACTCGAGCGTAATCTCCGCAGCGCAAGCGGAGAACGGACTTTAAACAAAAAAACGCCGGCAAGCGACGTTTTCTTTGAGCGAAAAACGGGATTCGAACCCGCGACCTCCACCTTGGCAAGGTGGCGCTCTACCAACTGAGCTATTTTCGCGTTTGTTTTCAACTATCTATGAACATGGCATCTTTATCCGATGCGGTTGCAAATTTAATACAATTCTCTAAAATGCAAAGAAAAAGCAAGGGAAAAATATCGGTAACGACGACTTGAAAAGTTTTAAGGCTCTATGTGAATTTTATAAGCTTATAGCTTAGACTGGTCGGGTTTCCCCTGAACATAATTTGGTCTGTTAAATTGAAACTGATTTATATACAAACAGAGATTTGACAGGTTTATTCAGATTATGAACTCGCCTTTTTATCCCGCGTCAATAATCTCTTGATTTCGTTCAGTTTCATCAAGGCCTCGACCGGTGTCAAGGTATTGATATCTAAATGGGTGATTTCTTCCTTAATCTGTTCTAATAGCGGATCGTCAAGGTTAAAGAAACTAAGCTGCATCTCGTTCTGCGCCGATTTCAAAGTGTCGGTCAGTTCTTCGTTGGAATGGGATTTTTCTAGTTTTTTTAAAATTTTATTGGCCTTATGAATCACCTGTTGTGGCATCCCGGCCATTTTCGCCACATGGATGCCGAAACTGTGCTCACTGCCACCGGCCGTCAGTTTGCGAAGAAAAAGTACGTTGTCTTTCAACTCCTTTACGGAAACATTGAAATTTTTGATGCGCCCGAAGGTTTCGGCCATCTCGTTCAGCTCGTGATAATGGGTAGCGAATAGTGTCTTGGCACGTGCTGGGTGTTCGTGGAGATATTCAGAAATCGCCCAGGCTATCGATATGCCGTCATAAGTGCTGGTGCCGCGCCCGATTTCATCCAAAAGCACTAAACTTCGCTCGGAGAGATTGTTCAAGATCGAAGCCGTCTCGTTCATTTCGACCATAAAGGTCGATTCGCCCATCGAAATGTTATCGCTGGCCCCCACGCGGGTAAAAATTTTATCGACAAAACCGATTTTGGCGGATTCGGCGGGAATAAAACTGCCCATCTGTGCCAAAAGTACGATTAGGGCGGTCTGTCTCAAGATGGCCGATTTACCGCTCATGTTCGGTCCGGTGATCATTATGATCTGCTGCTCGTTACGGTTCAGCGTCACATCGTTCGCGATATAGACCTCTCCCAAAGGCAGCTGCTTTTCAATGACCGGGTGCCGTCCGTTCTTGATCGTGATATCGGTCGAATCATCGATTACCGGTTCGACATATTTGTTTTCCTTCGCTAGTTGCGCGAATCCGCAGAGGCAATCGAGCCGTGCAATATGCTGGGCATTGTTCTGAACGGGAGCGATGTACTCCTGCATCCATACGGTCAATTGCGAGAAAAGTTGTTGCTCCAAACTGAGAATGCGCTCTTCGGCGCCTAATATTTTAGCTTCGTATTCCTTGAGCTCCTCGGTGATGTAGCGTTCGGCGTTGACCAGGGTCTGTTTGCGCGTCCATTCTTGGGGTACCTTGTCTTTATGGGTGTTACGGACCTCGATATAATATCCGAAAACGTTGTTGGAGGCTATTTTTAGGGAGGATATGCCCGTGCGTTTGGTTTCGCGTTCAAGCATTTTATCCAAATAGCTTTTTCCCGAAAAGGCGAGGTTACGGAGTTCGTCGAGTTCTTCGGAATAACCATCGGCAATCGTTTTGCCCTTCAAAAGGTTCACCGGCGCTTCTTCACAAAGCATTTCCTTGATTTTGTTGCGCAGCTCATCGCACGAATCTAGCTGATCGGCAATGGTCTGTAACGCCTTATTGTCAATTTGCGAAGTCAGTTGTTTTATAGGGATGATAGCTTCAAGGGAATTCTTTAGCTGGATGGTTTCCTTCGGATTGATTTTCCCCGTGGCGACTTTGGAAATCAGCCGTTCAAGATCCCCCATTTGCTTCATCGCATGCTGCAGTTTCCGAAGGATGCCTTCGTCTTTAAACAAATGGGATACCACTCGATGCCGCATCCGTATTTTTTCGACATTCTTTAAGGGAAGTGCCAACCATCTCTTCAGCATCCGCCCGCCCATGGGCGAGATGGTACGGTCAATGATATCGAGCAGCGTAACCGCATTTTGGTTGTTGGAGTGGTATAGCTCAAGGTTTCGAATGGTGAAACGATCCATCCAAATATAATCTTCTTCGGCGATACGTTGCAAGCTGTTAATGTGTTGTAACCTGCGGTGCTGCGTTTCGGATAGATAATGCAACACTACGCCAGATGCTATGATGCCGTGGTTCAAGTGGTCTACCCCGAAACCTTTGAGCGTACGCGTTTTGAAATGATTGGTCAGGGTTTCTTGGGCGTAGTCGTCTTGAAACACCCAATCTTCCATATAAAAGGTGTGGAACTGGTTGCCAAAAACTTCGGAAAACTCTTTTTTATGGGTCTTGGCCACCAACACCTCGTTTGGGGCAAAATTCTGCAATAGTTTATCGACCTGTTCCTCGGTACCTTCGGAGGTTAAAAATTCGCCGGTGGAAATATCGACAAACGATACGCCCAGTAGTTTACGACCAAAATGGACGGCGCACAAAAAGTTGTTGGATTTGGTATCGAGGATGTCATCGTTCATGGCGACACCTGGCGTAACCAGTTCGGTGACCCCGCGCTTTACGATAGTCTTGGTGGCTTTTGGGTCTTCGAGCTGGTCACAGATGGCGACCCGCTGCCCGGCCTTGACCAGTTTGGGCAAATAGGTGTTCAACGAATGGTGTGGAAACCCTGCCAATTCGGTGCGGTCGCCCCCATTATTGCGATGCGTGAGGATAATTCCTAATATTCGGGAAGCCTTTACTGCATCTTCGCCAAAGGTCTCGTAAAAATCGCCAACGCGAAACAACAACAGTGCATCAGGATATTTGGTCTTGATGGTGTTGTACTGCTTCATCAAAGGAGTTACCTTCTTTGTTTTTTTGGATGCGGCCAAAGCGGATTTATTTAATAGAAATATTGTTTTTATTCACTACCGAAACGAATGTACTATTTTTGCCTTGGAAATCGGGTCCTTGTTCATATTTGATGATAACTTTGACTCGGGTAAAACTTGGAAGGCTCCATGTAGGGCTGGCCGGGGGCGTAAAAGGCATCGAACTTAGAGACCTTCAAGAATCGCTCTTGCCCTTCGACTGCGCTCAGCACAGCGCCTCGCCTATACCTTGAAGTCCGGCACAATTCGGTTTTTCTGCACCGTATGCATGCAGTGCTGGGCGGCTTTGTATTCTTGAACTATAATCTAATACCCTGAAACCGTCAATGCGAAAACTAAAAAACGAAGAACTCGACCGGCTCGATGTCGACGGCTTTAAGCAGGCCAAAAAAACACCACTCGTTATCGTACTGGACAATATCCGCAGCCTGAACAATATCGGTTCGGTATTCCGCACCGCGGATGCTTTTTTAATCGAAAAAATATACCTCTGCGGCATCACCGCAACCCCACCGCACAAAGACATTCGAAAGACCGCCTTGGGCGCCACGGAAAGTGTGGAGTGGGAATACAGCAAAAGTACTCTGCTACTGGTGGAAAAATTGAAATTGGACAGCTACACCGTTTTGGCCATAGAACAGGCGGAAAACGCCCAAATGCTCCATAAATTTAAAGTAGAATCCTCAAAAAAATATGCCCTCATTTTTGGCAACGAGGTTAAGGGGGTTGATCAAAATGTGGTACATGGTTGCAATGGCGTGTTGGAAATCCCACAGTTCGGCACCAAACATTCCCTGAATATATCAGTGAGCGTTGGGGTAGTGGTGTGGGATTTTTGGTCTAAGCTCAATCCCTGAAAGGTGTTGCCGACGTCGCATACGTCTTTGTAGGTCGGGCCGACCGCGGCTTTGAGATACCTATAAGATTGAATAATACCTACAGCAGAATTTTGCACCCCGCCCGTCTGTCCATACTATTCAGGCGCCCCCCGAGTATCACAAATGTTGGGATTTGGTGCTTGGAATTTGGACTAGTTCAACGTGGCAGCCCTACCGCAAACTTCACGATCTTATCGATGATACTCTCGTAATCATCCTGATTTTCTACAAAATCGAGTTCCCCGAGTTCGATGACCAGATTATTCTGTTGGGGATAGCCTCTAATAAATTCAAAATACCCCTTATTGATATTTTCGAGATACTCGGGCGTGATTTTTTGTTCGTAATCCCGCCCTCTCTTTTTGATATTGTCCAGCAATCGCTCGGTCGTCTGATAGAGGTACACGTAGATTTGGGGTTTCTTCACCTCTTTATACATCAGACGGAACAGTTTATCGTAAAGGGCATACTCATCTTCTTGTAATGTGATTCGAGCGAAAATCAGCGATTTATAAATATCGTAATCGCTGACCATAAAGCTTTTGAAGAGATCGTATTGCGAGGTGTCGTCGGTAAATTGTTGATAACGATCGGCTAGAAATGACATCTCCAAAGGAAACGCAAATCGATGCCGGTCCTCATAAAACTTAGGAAGAAACGGATTGTCCGCAAAGCGTTCCAATACTAATTTGGCGTTGAAATCTTCGGCGATTTTATTGGCCAAGGTGGTCTTTCCCGCCCCGATATTCCCTTCGATCGCAATAAAATTGGTGTGTGAAAACACCTCCGCTCTGTCCTTGAACAATCGAAATGCCGTTTTTTCCAGTCTTCCTTTATCCCGGCTCTCCTGTATCAGGTTCCGGGTGTCTTTGTTCAGGATGGGATGATAAAACTGGGGAGCTATATCGGCCAAGGGCCTTAGCACGAATTTACGGAAAGGCAGCTCCGGATGCGGAATGATCAATTTGTCCGACACCAAGGTTTCCTGGTCGTAATACAATATATCAATATCGATTTTCCGATCTTGGTACCCATCCTCATTATAGCGTATCCTGCCCTGGTCCGTTTCGATCTGCAAGACCGTTTCGAGCAGTTTATCGGGGGGCAGGTTCGTTTTTATCGAAAGGCACACGTTCAGAAAATCGTTGGAATCGAAACCCCATGAGCTGCTTTGGTACACAGGAGAGATACGTTGAATGTCACCCACCCTTTTTTGAATGTCGAATACGGCATGCTGTAGATTGGCCAAAGGGTCGCCGAGATTGCTTCCCAACGAAAGATATGCGGTTGTAGAATCGGTCATATTGTAGTGCAAAGTAACAAAAAGTCAGGGTGAGTTCGTCAGGCTTTTTATGAAAAATAGGGGCAACGGAAAAAGTCGGGGCGAGTTCAGTATCTTTGCGCAAAAATTGAACGTATTCTTTAGCTGTTTTCTATGAAATTTTTAAGAAACCTCTTGGCCGCAATTATCGGTACCCTTATCGCATTCGGAATTGTCTTTGTCATGTTCTTCGTCTTAATAAGCCTTATAAGCAGTTCCGAAGACTCGGTCCGCATTAAAAAAAATTCGGTGTTAGAGCTCCAGTTGCAGCGACCCATCAACGATTATGTAGGCGATAATGTGCTAGACCCTTTTGCGGGCGGTATCTTTCAGCAAGCGCAGGGTCTCGATGAAATTTTGCATGCGATAACCGTCGCCAAAGATGACGACGACATTAAGGGCATCAGCCTCAACAATAACTTTATTCTTGCCGGTCTTGCGCAGACTCAGGCGATTCGAAACGCTCTCGACAATTTTAAGAGTAGCGGAAAGTTTGTCTATGCCTATGCCGACTTTTATACGCAAAAAGATTACTATCTCGCAAGCGTCGCCGATTCCGTTTTTATGAATCCTGTTGGAGGGTTGGATTTTAAAGGATTGTCATCGGAAGTCCTTTTCTTCAAAGACCTTCAGGAAAAGACGGGTATAAAAATGGAAGTAATCCGTCACGGAAAATATAAAAGTGCCGTGGAGCCCTTCATTGCCAACGAAATGAGCGAAGCGAACCGGACGCAGATAAAGGAACTGATTGGTTCCTTATGGAACTCTATGATCAAGGATATTTCCGATTCCCGCAATATGATTCCTCTAGAACTGAACAAAATTGCCGATACCCTCGGTGGCAGAACCCCGGAACTTGCACAGCAAAACGGGCTAATCGACAGGGTAGCATTTTATGATCAGTATGAGAATAGCCTAAAAAGAGCGGTATATTCAGTGCTTGACAAAGATTTGAACCTAGTGTTTTTGGATGATTATGTCATCCGATCCAATAAAAAGATGACCAACTCCGGCGCGGATAAGGTAGCGGTGGTATTTGCGCAAGGCGAGATACTCTATGGTGAGGGCGGCCCCGATATTATCGGCCAAGGTATTATTACCGAGGCCCTCCGCGATGCTAGGGACGATGAAAAGGTCAAGGCCATTGTACTTCGGGTCAACTCCCCAGGTGGCAGTGCGCTTACTTCCGATATCATATGGCGCGAAATCGAATTGGCCAAAAAAATGAAACCGGTGGTCGTATCCATGGGCAACGTGGCGGCTTCAGGCGGATACTACATTGCTGTCGGCGCAGATAAAATTTTTGCCGAACCGACTACCATCACCGGTTCCATAGGCGTTTTCGGTACGGTACCGAACATCACCGGATTGGCCCGGGATATCGGTATAAATGCTGAACAAGTGGGTACGAACAAGAATTCCGTGGAATATTCCTTGTTCGAGCCCATGACGGATAAATTCAGGAACGTGGTGCAGGAAGGTATTGAAAGTACCTATGACACTTTTTTAAAACGGGTCTCCCAAGGCCGTAATATTAGCGTGGCCGAAGCCGATAGTCTGGCCCAGGGTAGGGTCTGGAGCGGTGTAGATGCCCAACGCATCGGACTTGTGGACGAATTGGGCAATCTTGAGGATGCTATTGTCGAAGCCGCGAATATGGCGGAACTAAAGGACTATGGCATCAAAAAATTTCCCAAATACAAAACAGGCTTTGAACGTATGATTGAGGATTTGGGAGGTGCCGGCGCCAAGGCGAAACAAAATCTTATAGAAGAAGAAATCGGCACTGAAGCTTATTCCATTTTAAAACAGGTAAAAACGGTTTTGGACCAAGAAGGTATTCAGGCGAGGATGCCTTTTGTATTGGATATAAAGTAATATGACTTTAAAAGACCAAAAACTAGCCTACCAAATCTACTTGTATCTGGGGGCGCTGTTCATCACTTCATTGGTGGTTTCCAATCTCATTTTTCAAAAATTTTTTTATTGGAATCCCTTTGGGAAAGTCGAAATTTTTGGGGCTTCGCTGTTCGAGGTCTCCGTAGGTATTCTGCCCTATCCCGTTACCTTTTTGATTACCGATTTGATTTCAGAAATCTACGGCAGAAAAATGGCCAACCAGATTGTAACCGCAGGTATTTTTGCATCCCTGTTCTCTATGGCTATCATTTTGGTGTCCGAAGTGGCTCCGGCCATCGATTCTTCGCCGATCGATGACGCCACGTTTACCAAGGTGTTCGCGCTTTCGCCGGTCGCGGTTTTGGCCTCCATGATTGCCTATCTTTTTGCCCAGTACATCGATATCGGCATCTACCATTTTTGGAAAAAATTGACGAAGGGCAAGTATTTATGGCTCCGCAACAACTGTTCAACCTTTCTATCCCAATTTATCGATACGTTTACCGTAGTCGGTTTGCTCTGCGTTTTCGGCATATTACCTTGGAGCATGTTTCTCGGTCTGGTCATCAGCGGCTTCTTTTTTAAGATATTTATAGCAGTTCTCGACACGCCTTTCCTCTATTTATTCGTATATATCTTAAGAAAACGCTTCAAATTGGCCGTTAACGAAGAAATTGAGCTTAAGGTATAATATTTGCTCAGTTTGGGAGTTGTTATCGGAGGATATTACCATTCAAGGTAAAACCATTAATCTGTGCAAAAGAGCTACTATTTGAACCGAATTGCACCATGTAATATTTGCATTTTTGTTATCTCCATTACTATTATAGCAAATTGCCGATAGGCTAACATCCGAATAGTTTGGCGAATAGGCCCTTCGATTGCGTTGGGCATTACAACTTTAGAATATTTTAATAGGATATATTTTTATGAAAAATAAAGCATTAAAAATTACAGGAATCATCGTTCTGGTAATCATCGCCCTCCTAATTGCCATTCCATTTTTCTTGGAAGGAAAAATCAGCGATATCATCAAGAACAAGGTCAACCAAAACGTGAACGCTACCTTCGATTTTGAGGATGCCGACCTGAGCTTTCTCGCTAGCTTCCCGAACGCGGAAGTCAGTCTTCAAGGGGTTACTTTGATTAACAAGGCTCCCTTTGAAGGTGATACGCTTTTTGCTTCCAAGGAAGTGGCCCTGAAAATGGGAATAGGGGAATTGTTCAAAGGGGCTGACGATCCGATTGGCATTAAAAGTCTTATCGTTGACGGCGCCAAATTGAACATAACGGTCGATGCCGATGAAAATGCGAGTTACGACGTGGCGTTGGATACCGGTGAAGATCCAGCTCCCGAAGAAGATACCTCCGAGAGTAGCTTTATGCTCGACCTGCAATCCTACGAAATCTCCGATGCGCGCATTGTTTATGATGACCGGGCGGCCGGCATGCGTTTTGAAATTTCTGAAATGCAGCACACCGGTAGTGGCGATCTTTCTCTCGATAAATCGGAACTGCAGACCACGACCGACGGTCTGGTATCCTTTGAAATGGATAGCACCAATTATTTGAACAAGAACAAGATACAACTCGATGCGCTGATCGGAATCGATTTAAAGGAGAATACATATTCTTTCCTTAAAAATGAAGCCCTTATCAATCAGTTGCCCTTGGTCTTCGACGGATTTGTAAAATTGAACGACGATGAGACCCAAGAAGTGGATATCAGCTTTAAAACCCCATCCTCAGATTTCAAGAACTTTTTGGCGGTCATTCCCGAGGAATATTCCAAGAACATCGAAGATGTAAAGACTACGGGAGATTTTGTGGTAGAAGGCAAATTCAATGGCATCGTTGATGAAACCCACATCCCCAAGTTTACGATCAACATCAATTCAAACAACGCCTCTTTTAAGTATCCCGATTTACCGAAATCGGTATCGAATATCCATATCGATACCAAAATCAATAATACCACGGGAATCGCAGCCGATACCTATGTCGATATCGACAAATTAGCATTCATGATTGATCAAGACAAGTTCAATATGACGGCCAATGTGAAGGAATTGATGGGAAACACCAAGGTCAAGGCCCATATCGACGGTAAAATGAACTTGGCCAACGTTTCTAAAGCCTATCCTGTACCTGCGGACCTGAATTTGAAGGGATTGCTTACCGCGGATATTAATACGGCTTTCGACATGGCCTCCATCGAGAAAGAGCAGTATGAAAATACCGCCACTAAGGGTACAATGAGCCTTGATGATTTTGAGTACAATTCAGAAGATTTTGCGAATCCGATCAAACTAAGTGCCATGGCGGTCACCTTTAATCCCAAGACCGTGACCCTTGAAAAGCTAAACGGCACCACGGGAAAAACGGACTTCAATGCCAAGGGTACCATCGACAACCTTTTGGGCTATATGTTCAACGACGAAAAGGTAAAGGGCAATTTCGACCTGAATTCCAACACCTTCGCCCTAAACGATTTCATGGTAGAGGAAACGGAAGAATCCTCCAAAGAAAAAACGGAAAAGCCGAAAGCCAACCCCGAAGCGCCAAATGCAGGGGAGAAAATTAAGATTCCGTCGTTTTTGGATGTCACCATCAATGCCGCTGCAAATACGGTGCTTTACGATAATTTGACGTTAAAGGATGTCAAGGGAACGCTTCGTATCAAAGATGAAACTGCAACGCTTTCGAACATGACCTCTTCCATTTTCGACGGAAAAATGGCCTTCAACGGCGAGGTTTCGACCAAACAGGAAACCCCGACCTTTCGTATGAAGCTCGATATGAGCCAACTGCAAATCAGCGAAACTTTCAAATCCTTGGAGCTATTTAAGTCACTGGCACCGATTGCACAGATATTGCAGGGGAAACTCAACTCTGATATTTCGCTTTCCGGAAATTTGACCGACGACCTGGTGCCCGAACTGATGACCTTGAGCGGAAAAATTTTAGCAAACATCATGACCGAGAAAATAGATACCGAAAGGGCCCCGCTATTGTCGGCTTTGGACAGTAAGCTCAGTTTTATCGACTTGAACCAGCTGGACCTAAAGGATCTGAAGACGAAAATGTCCTTTGAAAACGGATTGGTTTCCGTAGAACCCTTTACTATAAATTATAAGGATATCGCCATCAACATCGGCGGAAACCATACTTTTGATAAAAAGCTGGACTATAAAGTGACCATGGACGTGCCCGCAAAATATCTGGGTGGCGAAGTGAACAAATTATTGTCCCAAATTGGGGAAGACGATTTAGAGAATCTGACTATTCCGGTAACTGCCGGTATCGGCGGTAACTATTCCAGCCCCAACGTCACCACCGATTTGACATCGGGTGTGAAAAGCTTGACCGGCAAACTGGTCGAAATCCAAAAGCAGAAACTCGTCAATAAAGGCAAGGATAAGGTCAAAGATTTGATCGGTGATGCCCTCGGAGGAAATAAATCAGAGAAAGATTCCACCAAAAACCAGGATGCCAAAGAAATACTGGGCGATCTGTTGGGCAGCAAGAAAAAGGATTCCGTGCCAGCAAAGACCGATTCAATAACCCCGAAAAAAGAGGAAGACGTTGCCAAGGAAAAAGCTAAGGATATTTTAGGGGGTTTACTCGGGGGCAAAAAGAAGGATAAATCCAATTAGAACCCCACCGACCTGCAAAGTTTCCCGCCAAAGGCGGAACCTTGCAGGTCGGCTATAAATTTTTTGGAATTTGGTACTTAGTACTAGGAATTTTTATATTTTCACCACCATCTTCCCTTTGTTTTTTCCTTCGAACAGATTTAAAAACGCTTGGGGAATATTCTTAAAACCTTCAACAATAGTTTCCTCGTAAGTTAATTTACCCACGTTCAGCCATTGCTCCAATTGTTTCGTGGCAGGTCCGAATTCCGTAGCATGGTCGCGTACCAGAAAGCCTTGCATCAGTACCGTTTTTCTGACCATGATACCCTCATATCGTGGGCCGGTCGGTACATCGGTCTCATTGTACAGTGAAATGGCACCGCAGTTGATAACCCGACCGTTTTTATTGATATTATCCATCGCCGCATCGAGAATTTCACCGCCGACATTATCGAAATAGACATCCACTCCATTGGGGCAGGCGTCGCCAATAGCCTTTTTCATATCATCGGTAGTTTTGTAGTTAATGCCTTTATCAAAACCGAACTTCTCTTTCATCAGTTTTAATTTTTCATCCGTGCCGGCGATACCAACAACATGACAACCCTTTATCTTTCCAATTTGACCGACGGTACTGCCTACGGCACCAGAAGCACCTGAAACTAATAAGGTTTCGCCTTCTTTCAAGTTTCCTATCTTATCTAAACTTATGTAGGCCGTGAGTCCTGTAAGCCCCAAAATACCGAGATAGGCGGAAAGTGATACTTTGTCGGGGTCGACCTTATTTAAACCATTCCCCATCGATATCTGGAATTCTTTCCATTTCAGCATCCCATTGATGAAATCACCTTCCTTAAAATGGTCGTTGTTCGAAGCCACGACTTCGGCTATGATTCCCGATTCTATGGGTTCGTTCAATTCAAAAGGTGGAATGTACGATTCTTGGTCGCGCATCCTGCCACGTAAATAGGGGTCGACGGAAACATATTTGGTCTTGAGTAAAATTTCACCATCCTTTGGTTTCGGTTTTTGTTCTTCGACAAATTCGAAATCTTCAAGTTGCGGTTTTCCTTTGGGTCTTCTTTTGAGGTGTATTACGTGGTTCATGACGATGGATTTTATTAAAAAATAAATATAGTGTAAATTGATAAGGATCTTTGATGCAAAGCGATTGAATTGTATTTCTTCAAACCGACGCGTACCATTAATCCAAAAGTGTTACGTTAAAGCTAAAATGGCGCTTAGGGCAAACGTCTATTTTGTGTCGGCTCTAGGCAAAAGTCATTGCCCAGCCGCAGCCACGACAATATTTTTAAACGACGGAATACCGCGAAAGACGAACTGGATTAAGCAACGATTTTAAGATAACAGTAATTGAATCTTGCGGAGACCAAGTTTTCGGGATTTGGGAGTAGCGATTTCCTCTATTGAATTTCCAGCCCTACATAATATCCCTCGCTACCCCGAACATTAAAAACGGTGTCATCTTCAAAAATGAAGTACTGGCCCTTAATGCCTTTCAATACCCCGGAATACTCAGGGTTTTTATCCAAATTAAGACTTTTAACCTTTTTAGGATATCGGAGTACGGGGAATTCGAGATTGGTCTCCGAATTCGATGCGATAAAGTAATCTATGGCTTCATCGGGAATATAAGGTTTCAGGGTGTTGCGCCACTCGACCAAATCTTTATCATCAACATCGTTGGTCAACATTTTCCGCCAATTCGTTTTATCGCCGACATGATCTTTTAGGGCAACCTCGGTAATGCCCGCCAGATACCGATTGGGGGTCTCAACGATTTCAATGGCCTCATGGGCACCTTGGTCGATCCATCGGGTAGGTACTTGGGTTTTTCGGGTAACGCCTACCTTAATGTTGCTCGAGTTGGCCAGATAGACGATATGGGGCTGCAGCTGTACTTTTTTTTCGTATTCGAGATTTCTATCTTCCTTATCCAAATGCGCGGTGCTTAGTTCGGGGCGCATGATCCAGTCGCCTGCGGAGGGGGTATCGAAAAAACAGCTTTTACAGAACCCCTGTCGATAGATCGGTCGGTTTTCACCGCAGTTCAGGCATTGATATTTGATGAAATGGATCGTCAGCGTCTTGTCGAGTACTTGATTCACGTTCAGAAAATCATCCTCAAAGAGCATATAATATTGAATAGGATGTCCTATTTCCGTTCTCATTTTTCGAAGTACACCTTCGTATTGCATGTTTTCAAATTTGAAAATGATATTTTTAAAACCTATTTTAGGCGGTGAAGTCGTTTAGATGTATTTTTTGGAACCGACATGTTCGGCTTTTTTGCCCTAATGAAGTCATTTTTCAGTGCGTAGCCAGAGCTAGGGGACTTAGAAAAGACAAAATTAGGGTGAAAAATGTGAATCGCAGGTAAAAGAAAATGTCCAAACGACTTCATTCAAAGATATCCAAAAAAATGCCGATACCCATAGTTAATTCCATAGCGTCATGGCTGCTGAAAAAGCGCTTTCATCAGATAGAGCTTTTTTTGAAGTATCCCGCTGAGGTGCAAGAAGAGGTATTACAACAATTGCTTGAGATTGCCGAGGATACCGAAATCGGCAGAAAGTACGAATTCCAAAGCATTGCGAATTACACTACCTTTCGATCTCGGGTACCCATCGTATCGTACGAAGATATACAGCCCATTATTGAACGGACGCGCCGCGGCGAACAGAACCTGTTTTGGCCAACATCTATCAAATGGTTCGCAAAAAGTAGCGGTACTACCGATGCGAAAAGTAAATTTATTCCCGTAAGTTCCGAGTCCTTGGAAGACTGCCATTATAAATCTGCCAAAGACCTACTTTGTCTATACCTGAACAACAACGAAAATTCACAGCTTTTTTTAGGGAAAAGCCTTCGTCTTGGGGGAAGCAAGGAACTGTATGAAGATAATGGCTCGTTCTTTGGCGACCTGTCCGCTATTTTAATCGATAACATGCCGCTATGGGCCGAATTCAGCAGTACGCCGAGCAGTAAGGTTTCTTTGATGAGCGAATGGGAAAGCAAATTGAAGGCCATAATTCACGAAAGCACCCAAGAAAACGTAACCAGCTTGGCCGGCGTTCCCTCATGGATGTTGGTGTTGCTCAACCAGATTATCGAGGAAACCGGAAAGGATCATATTTTTCAGGTCTGGGAAAACCTCGAGGTCTATTTTCACGGAGGGGTAAATTTTAATCCCTACAAAGAACAATATCGCAAACTGTTTCCGCGCAAAAATTTCAGGTATTACGAAATTTATAACGCTTCTGAAGGGTTTTTTGCCATTCAAGACCGGAACAATTCCGATGAATTACTGTTGATGCTCGATTATGGCATTTTCTATGAATTCATTCCCATGACCGATTTCGGTACCGATGGGCAGCAAGCGATTCCGCTTTGGGAGGTACAGATACAAACGAACTACGCGATTATCATTACGACCAATGCCGGACTTTGGCGGTATCAGATCGGTGATACCGTCCGATTCACCTCGACCGATCCCTATCGAATAAAGGTGACGGGCCGGACCAAACATCATATCAACGTATTTGGCGAAGAGCTCATCATCGAAAACGCAGAAGAGGCTTTAAAAAGGGTCTGCCAAAAAACCGGTGCGGAAATCAAGGATTACACTGCCGGACCCATATTTATGAAAGGCACTGAAAAAGGCGCCCATGAATGGATCATCGAGTTCCGAAGACCGCCCGAGGATACCGATTATTTTATCGAAATGTTCGACAATGCCCTAAAAGCCCTTAATTCGGATTATGAGGCGAAACGATACAATAACATCACCTTGAAAATGCCTATCGTACATGTGGCGCGGCAGCAACTTTTTTATGATTGGTTGAAATCTAAGGATAAGCTGGGTGGGCAACATAAAATTCCAAGATTGTCCAATAAACGGGACTACATCGAAGAATTGCTTCATATGAACAAATAATTGTGGATATTTGTAGCTAAATGTAGAGATTAGTTGCTCGTACTTAACCGAACAACTAATTTAAACTTATCATTATGGCAGAAAGACTTGTAATCGTCTCAGATATGTGGGGCGTGAAAAAAGGACTCTGGATTACTTCTTATCTGGGATATCTACAACAATACTTCGACATCACTTTTTATGATTGCCAGCAATTGGCCCATTTAGACGTGGTGATACATACAGAAAAAAATATTCATCAGGCCTTCGAAAATGGAGGTATAGAGACTGCCGCTACGCATCTTTTAAAAAGGGAAACTGAACCGGCCCACTATTTAGGTTTTAGCACGGGGGGTACGGTTGCTTGGAAGGCTAATCTTATGGGGCTGCCTATGAAATCGTTATATACGGTTTCATCGACCCGCATCCGCATCGAGACCAAAAGCCCTGAATGCCCTACCACTACCTTATTCGGGGATAACGACATCTACCGCCCCAAATCCGTTTGGTACGATGAAGCAGGTGTGAAAGGGGAGTTGATCAAGGGATTTGGGCACAACATGTACACCGACGAAAAGGTTATCCAAAAAGTCTGTTTGGATCTGTTGCAATCGGTAACTCAAATAACCAAAACGATTCAAAAGGAAAAAGCGGTGTAGATACCGCTTTTTTTTTGATACTTTGTTTCGGGAGTTTTTTCTGAACTTTTAGCCCACAGCCCACAGCCCACAGCCCACAGCCCACAGCCCGATATCAGGAAACAGCCTTTAACTTCTTGATCGTTTCATACGATAGTTTATCTTCGGCATAAGGCTTGGTCACCTTGAATTCGGTGTCATCGGTACTGGGCATTTCGAACATGGCATCGGTGAAAATAGCTTCGCAAAGCGATCGTAAGCCCCTAGCTCCCAACTTGTATTCTATGGCTTTTTTTACAATATAATCCAGCGCCTGATCGGTAATGGTAAAGCTGATATCGTCCATGGCGAACAGCTTTTCGTACTGTTTGATAATGGCGTTTTTCGGTTCGGTCAGAATGGCGCGAAGGGTTTCTTCGTCTAAGGGATTCATGTGGGTCAAGACAGGAAGTCTTCCGATAATTTCGGGGATAAGTCCGAATTCCTTTAAATCCTTGGGAATAATATATTGCAGGATGTTGTTCTGATCCAGTTGTTCATCCGCCTTGGAAGCACTATAGCCCACGGCCTGCATATTTAGGCGTTTGGTGATGGCCCGTTCGATACCATCAAACGCGCCCCCGGCTATAAATAGGATATTCTCCGTGTTTACTTCAATAAATTTTTGATCGGGATGTTTTCGGCCTCCTTTTGGCGGCACATTGACCACGGTGCCTTCCAGAAGTTTCAACAGCCCTTGCTGTACGCCTTCCCCGGAAACGTCGCGGGTAATCGAGGGGTTGTCGCTTTTGCGGGCAATCTTATCGATTTCATCGATAAAGACGATGCCGCGTTCGGCTTTCTCTAAATTATAATCCGCGGCCTGCAACAATCGGGTAAGAATGCTTTCAACATCTTCACCGACATAACCGGCTTCGGTCAATATCGTGGCATCGACTATGGCCAGCGGTACGTTCAGCATTCGGGCGATGGTCTTGGCCATCAGGGTCTTGCCGGTACCGGTCTGTCCGACCATAATAATGTTACTTTTCTGAATCTCTATGTCATCATCTTTCGATTTGGACTGTAACAACCTTTTATAGTGGTTATATACGGCAACTGACATTACTTTTTTGGTGCGTTCCTGACCGATCACATACGTATCCAAAAAGTCCTTAATTTCTTGGGGCTTTTTCAATACCAATTCAGAAGATAGGTCATTGGTCTTCGTTTGTCGCGATTCTTCGGCAACGATACCGTGGGCCTGCTCGATACAGCGATCACAGATATGTGCATCAAGCCCGGCAATCAACAGATTAGTCTCCGGCTTCTTTCTTCCACAAAACGAACACTCTAAATTTTCCTTGGCCATACTAGTAAGTTCTCTTTTTTCCTAAACCCTAACGCTGAATATTCTGGTTTGGTTTACTTCTTATCGAAAAGGCTGTTAAATTCAGTATTTCGACTGCGCTCAGGATACCGTATTAGAATTTCTTATTTCCGGTCCCGAACCAAAATCTCGTCGATCATTCCGTATTCCTTTGCTTTGTCGGCCTTCATCCAATAATCCCGATCACTGTCCTCGTGCACCTTCTCGATGGTCTGTCCCGAATGCCGGGCGATAATTTGGTAAAGTTCATCTTTCAGTTTCAAGATTTCCCTGGCGGTAATTTCAATATCGCTGGCCTGCCCTTGGGCGCCGCCCATGGGTTGATGGATCATTACACGGGAGTGGGTAAGCCCGCTGCGTTTGCCTTTTTCGCCCGCGCAAAGCAGTACGGCACCCATCGAAGCGGCCATACCCGTACAGATGGTGGCCACATCGGGTTTGATGAACTGCATCGTATCGTAAATGCCCAAACCGGCATAAACACTACCGCCCGGGGAGTTAATATAAATTTGGATGTCTTTTGCGGCATCGGTGCTTTCTAGAAACAATAATTGTGCCTGCACAATATTGGCCACCTGATCGTTGATTCCCGTACCCAAAAAGATAATGCGATCCATCATCAAACGTGAGAACACGTCCATGGCGACTGCATTCATTTGCCTTTCTTCGATAATATTCGGTGTAAGGCCAACAGGATGCATGCTTTTTACGATCTTATCGTAGTACATGCTATTGATACCCTGATGTTTGGTAGCGTAATTCTTGAATTCTTTTCCGTAATCCATTTTATTTTATTCGGTGGTTTAATTAATGGGGAGCCAAAACCTATAGTTTTTCTAAGAATAAAGATACCCTAATTATTTGAGAGATTTTTGAACTATCCACGAGTTTATTATCCGTAGACTTCTTTAATAAAATCTTCGTAGTTCATCTCCTTGGTTTTCAGATTCGCTTTTTCCTTGTAAAGGTTCAGCAATTTTTGGCTCATCAACTGCTCCGATAACCGCTTTGCCTCGTCTTCGTTCCCTAAGACACGGGCGGCGATATTGTCGAGTTCCTCTTCTTTAGGGTCTAATTGACCGTACTGTGCCATTTGCGACCGGATGAAGCCCTTGGCAAATTCCTTCAATTCTTCGAACTGAAGCTGAATGCCGTTATCCTTAATGATTTTCCCCTCGATCAGTTGATAACGGAGTCCTTTTTCTGATTTTGCATATTCGGCATTGGCCTGATCCTCGGTTAGAGGCTCCTCCCCGGTCATTTGTATCCATTTGGTCAAAAATTCTGAAGGGAGTTTAAATTTTGTATTATCTATAAAGTATTCGGTCACATCGTTCAACAATTTTTGGTCGGCCTGTTGTTCGAACTGTTTTTCGGAATCTTCCTTGATCCGTTCCTTCATTTCCTTTTCCGAAGTGATTTTACCTTCCCCGAAGAGCTTGTCAAAAAGTTCTTGGTTCAGTGCGGCGGGTTCCCGCTCGTTGATTTCGGATATGGTAAAGTTGACTTCAATATCAAGGTCTTTGGCTTTTTCTTGGGAAACTCCGAGAACACTTGACAAAAGATAATCTTCCTTAAAAAGACCCTTTGTTTTGACCGTAATCGAATCGCCTACTTTTTTACCTTTTAAGGCTTCAAGGGATTTTTTGCTCTTTATCTTTTGAAGCTCAAGCGTGGCCTTGTTATCGATGTCTTCTTCCTCGTTTTTAAAGGTACCGGTAACCTCGTCATTTTTGCTGACTTCGGTCTTGCTTACCAATTTGCCATATTGTTTCTGCATACGGTCGACCTGTTCGTTGACCATTTTCTTGTCGGCAACGATTTTATATCGCGTAATCGGCTTTTTGGTGTCTAGGGAAACTTTGAAATCGGGGGCAAGCCCCAACTCGAATTCGAAGGCAAGTTCTTCGTTGTCCCAATCAAAATTGTCCTGTTGTTTGGGTAGCGGATTTCCGAGAACATCCAGCTTTTCCTCGGTCAAATACTTGTTGAGGTTGTCTTGTAAGAGCTTGTTCACCTCGTCGACCAAAATGGACTTGCCATATTGTTTTTTGATAAGGCCCAAAGGCACCTGCCCTTTTCTGAATCCAGGAATATTGGCCTGTTTTCTATAATCTTTCAGGATTTTATCCACTTTATCCTGATAATCGTCCTTTGTAATGGCTACGGTTACGACCGCATTGAGATCATCGATCTGCTCTTTGGTAATGTTCATTTACATCTTCTTTTTAAAATTCCTCGAAACGGGATGCAAAAGTAGTACAATTTACGTATCCTAGCAAGTTTTGAACAGGTTGAAAACCATTGAGGTGGGTAAAAGAACCCCGTGTTTTGTATTTGTCAAACGGGTTGAACGGCGATTGAAATTATAAAACCGGATAGAGGTCGTAAAGAGTGGGCTTTTTTCTGATGATGGTAAATTTTACGCTTTATCTTTCTCTTTGAGCAGGGAGAATAATAAAGATTGTAAAAAGGAAAGTAGCAAACTAAACAGCAACGCCCACCAGATGCCATCCACATTAAATCCTCCGATAAGGTTGTCGGCGAGCAAGATAATAATGGCATTGATGATCAAGAGGAAAAGTCCGAAAGTAACGATGGTCACCGGAAGGGTAAGTAGGATGAGGATCGGTTTTACGATAAAATTCAAAAGGCTCAATACGATGGCCACTATGATGGCCGTAAAATAGGTGTCGACAGAAACGTGCGGCAGTATTTTTGATAAAATGACGACTGCTAAAGCGCTTAAAAGTATGCGTAAGATAAGGCTCATTTCAATAGGTTTTTGTGGAATATAAAAAGGCACCGAATTTTCCGATGCCTTCAAAATTAGAAATTCATTTTGGATTGAACTCGTTTAGACTTTTGTTTGGAACCGAGATTTTCGGCTTTTGTGCCCTAATGATGTCATTTTTTAGTTGCATAGCCTTAGCTATGGAACTCAAAAATGAGGAAATTAGGGTGCAAAATGTGAAAATCGCAGGTAAAAGAAAAAGTCTAAACGAGTTCATTAATTGATGTACAGCCCCTTGTATTCCAAAGGATCTATCTCGGGCAAATTGGCATCATAGGTCGTTTCGATAGTCTTTATAAATTCGTTGGCGATTAGCGCGTAACCCCGTGGCGAAAGGTGCACCCCGTCTAATGAAAATCCGCCTCCTGTAGCAAAAGTGGCCGTGATGGTGCTGCCGTCGGATAGCGGTATGCCTTCGCCAGCTGCTTTGCTCAAGACAGCGTTTGCATCGACAAAACCAAGGCCATATTGTTGCGCCAAGCCTGAAATGGTCGCATTGAATTTTTCCGTAGCGGTCGCGACTGCGGCCTGTTCGGCCGGAGTGAGTACCCATTGGTCTTCCAAAGGATAGGTTATTCCGTTTACCGAAAGTTGTCCGGCATTGGCTGCGGGTACCCCTAACGATTGTAGGGTTGCAAAAGCGGTTTCGTTGAGTGTAGCAATTTCATTTCGGGCGGTCAGCACGATAAGATCGTTTTCATTGGCCTGCCGGGCCTGGCCATACAGTAATCCTAATACGGTCGCCGTGCCTTGATCCAAACCTCCTTGCATCAGTGCCCCCGTAATCTGGGCAGAAAGATCGGGCAGCGATTCGTCTTTGATGACCACTGCACTGGCCGCGTCCGTAGCGAATACGATGGACCGTTCGGGGACTTGCAGGGCGGCGAAAACTTGGTTTAATCCCGCGAAGCTCTGGTTTAGGGTCGGAATTTGAGGTCCGAAATCAGGGTTTGTGGGACTTAATGGTGCAAAAGGTACCGTTGTAAAATAAGGTACCGCAGTCACATTGGGCAGATTGGCCACTACCCCGCCTGCACCATTGGCGGTAAGGCCCTGAAGTAATTGGTCGTACACTGATGCAAAAACGTTGGGATCGGTGATATCGCTCGACCCGTAGGTAGACGGATCAAGGTTACCCGCTTGATCGACGCCAGAACCACCGGATGTGGCATAGGAAAGAATATCATTGTTACCGATCCATAGCGAAAAGAAAGTCGGATTTTGGGCCACCGCATCGCCGATTATAGTGGCCCCAGGCGAGGAGGCGAACCGAACAAAATACGGATTTGCCGCTCCGAGCGCTAGGGCTTCAAGGCTACCATAGCCCGGGGCTGCCAGATGGAAGATTTTAGCGCCGGGAACGCCCATATTGTTAAAGGGTCCCGATAAAATGGTACTTACCTCTGTCGAACCTGCGCCTTCCAATCGCACCGGGGTGGGAGATCCGGAAGCAAAAGATAGAATAAAACGATTGTCAAAGCCTTCCAATTTTTCACCGCCAAGGGTCAGCCCTCCCAGGTTGTCCGCCATCAATGGTATCTTGAATTCGCCACCACCGGCTTGCGCAAAACTGCCGGCAAGCATATTCGCGTAAGAGTTTTCCTGACCGTCAAGAAACAAAGCGCCGTCGGAATATCCGGCGGTCAGCGAGTTACCTACGGCCACGTAATTCGAGAAATCGGCCGATCCGGCCGTATAGTTTTCAGGCGTCGGCTCGGTGGGGGTAGGGTCTATCGGGGCGCTGTCGTCACTACTACAGGAAATAATGAACAGACCGAAAAAAGCAAGTAGTGCTAGAATCTTCTTCATCGTATTGTTTTGAGTTAGGTAATTGTTAAGACCATGTTAATTTATGCCTAGAATCAAAATTAACCAAAATAATCACACGCACAAGGGTTTGCAGGAAAAAATTATGCATGCATAGTAAATTTAGGAATTTAAAAACGCCATCGATTTTTCGAAAAACTGTTCCGGATTCTCCGCATGCAACCAATGCCCGGCGTTATCGATAGTCTCCATTTCGGCTTTGGGAAAGTGTTTTCTGAACTCGGGGAGTTCACCCGGAGCTATGTATTCCGATCGGTCGCCCCGAAGGAATAGGGTTGGGCCGCCATAGCTGTCGGAGGCGTTGATATTTTCCCCGATTTCTTCCACTTTCTCGCTCAGTAGCTCCAAATTGAACCGGAAAGCCAATTTTCCCTTTTCGATCCAATACAGGCTTTTTAGAAGAAACTGACGCGTTCCAAGATCGGCTATATTCTTTTTCAGTTCGGCATCCGCGTTGCTTCTTGAGGTAAAAGCTTCTGGGCCAAGTGCGTTCAAGCCGTCGATGATGGGCTGATGGTGGGGCGGATAATATTTGGGTCCTATATCGGCGACCAGAAGCTTTTCCGTACGCTGCGGATGGTCGCAGGCGAACTGCATGGCCGTCTTCCCGCCCATGGAATGTCCCAAAATTAGCGCCTTGTCGAGATTATAATGTTCCATATAACGGAAAAGGTCATCCGACAGCAAATCGTAATTGAAATCATCGGACCAAAAACTTTGTCCATGGTTGCGCTGGTCGATAAGGTGCACCTCGAAACCGGACGCCGCATAATGCCCGCCCAAGGTCTTCCAATTATCCAACATCCCTAGAAAGCCGTGTAAGATCAACAGCGGTTTTCCTTTGCCTTCTATTTTTGAATGGAGAATTTTTTGTTCCATAGTTTTACTGTCGATTAACCGTCGGCGGATAAAATTTAAGGATCAATGGCTGCTGCGTAGCGGTTCAATGTTCAAGGTTATCTTTCCTTGACCTTAAAACTGCCCCCCGGCAGACTTGAACCTTAAATCACTTCAACCGGAAATCACTTCAACCGGTGCAAATACATATTGACAACATTTTCCAATCCCAGATAAAGCGATTCGCAAATAAGTGCATGCCCTATGGACACTTCGAGCAAATGGGGTACGTTTTCCTTGAAATACTTAATGTTATCAAGGCTAAGATCGTGACCTGCGTTCAGGCCCAAGCCCAATTCATGTGCCAATTTGGCGGCTTCGGTATAAGATTTTACAGCGACTTCATGCTTTCCTTCGTCGTATAGTTTGGCAAAACTTTCGGTGTAGAGTTCAATGCGATCGGTTCCGGTTTCGGCGGCGCCTTCGATCATTTTTGGGTCGGCATCCGTAAAAATCGATGTCCGAATGCCGTTTTTCTTGAAGTTGGAGATGACATCCTTTAGAAAATCCCTGTGCTTTATCGTATCCCACCCGGCATTCGAGGTAATGGCATCGACGGCATCGGGAACTAGAGTAACCTGCGTCGGTTTTATCTCTAGTACAAGGTCGATGAATTTGGGCACGGGATTGCCTTCGATATTGAATTCGGTGGTCACGATAGCCTTTAGGTCGCGCGCATCTTGATAGCGAATATGCCGTTCGTCGGGCCTCGGATGTACGGTTATGCCCTGCGCCCCGAACGCTTCTATATCTGCCGCGGTTTTTAATAGATCAGGTACATTTCCGCCCCTGGCGTTGCGCAAGGTGGCAATTTTATTGATATTCACACTGAGTTTTGTCATTCATCCGGTTTTTAGTGCCATTCATACAAAAATACGAATTAGGCATGCCTTTTGATATTATTAATTAGTAATTTGCGTTAGAACATTAGAAAGTTATGCATATCCAAAACCACATTGTTTCCACTATTCCAGTCTTTGAAATCGGCGATCCGTTGTCTAAGGTCGTTCAATTTTTTAAAGAGACTACCTATTCCCATGTCGCCATCATTGAAAATGATAGCTATTTGGGGGTGTTGGACGAGAATGACCTGGAACAGTTTCAAGAGGATGAAAAAGTGGAGGATTACAGATACGACCTCGGTGCTTTTTTTGTCAGAAAGGATACCAATTGGCTCGATGTGCTGGAGACCTTTGCCCGTAATGAAGCGAATCTTGTACCGGTTCTGGGCGAAGAAGGAAAGATGGAAGGTTACTACGACCTGACCGATATCGTTACTGTTTTTATCGACACTCCGTTTTTTACGGAGCCGGGTGGAATCATTGTGTTGGCCAAAGGGATAAAGGATTATTCGTTCAGCGAAATTGCCCAGATTGTGGAAAGCAACAACACGAAACTGATCGGAGGGTTCATAACCGATTCCAAAAACGACGTAATACAGATTACTATTAAGGTAGCGTCGGCCAACTTAAACGAAATTATACAGACCTTTCGTCGTTACAACTACAACATCCTCTTCGGAAACAATGACGACCAGTTCTTGGAAGATTTAAAGGAACGTTCGGACTACTTGGAAAAATATTTGAGTGTTTAGGGAATCCCATTAATATCCATAAGACAGAAGACCGCGGCACCTTTGCACCTAAACTAAAGTGAAGTTAACTCAATAAGAATATCCTCTAGGGTCGGTCCACATAAAAATTATTCGCCTTTTTCACTGCTTCAGAAGATTTACAATCCTTATTTTTGTTTTAAAGAGATACTAGTTACACAGTATAGGTTTGTGTCAATTTTTGATGAAGTCATTTAGACTTTTTCTTTTACCTGCGATATTCGCCTTTTTCACCCTTTACTTATTAACTTAACTTAACTTAACCGAACCACAAACCCCAACCATCGCACACCCAACCTCTAACCTCTCAAGTCCCGTCCCATGAAAGTCGCCCTCTACAGCCAGACCTATCAAGAAGATACCTTGGACTATGTGGTCGAACTCCTTGACGAACTTCACAAAGAAAATGCAGAGGTGTGGATAGAAGCTGAATTTCATGCCTATTTGTCCGATAACCATGCTTCCAAAGCCTATGCTACCTATACGGACACTGAGGGTTTGGATGATTCTTTCGATATGTTCGTCAGTTTTGGCGGCGATGGCACCATTTTGCGGGCCACTACCTTCGTACGGAATTTGGGTATCCCTATTGTTGGGGTGAACACCGGCAGGTTAGGTTTTCTATCCACATTTAATAAAGAGGAAGTCCGAAAGGTGGTGCAGGAATTCAAAAATGGCAGCTATTCCATTATCGAAAGAAGTTTGGTCGAGGTAAGTGCCGAATCTGATATTCCCGAGTTGAAGGAACTGAACTTTGCGCTCAATGAGATAACGGTGAGCCGAAAAGAGACTACGTCAATGATCACGGTAGAGACGCATCTCGACGGCGAATACCTGACTTCGTATTGGGCCGATGGTCTCATAGTCTCCACGCCGACCGGCTCCACGGGCTATTCGCTGAGCTGCGGTGGCCCGGTAATCGTGCCTACGGCAAAATCGCTGGTATTGACACCTATCGCACCGCACAACCTGAACGCCCGGCCTTTGGTGATTTCCGATGATACGCTAATACGTTTAAAGGTATACGGTAGGGAAGATAACCATCTTATTTCCTTGGATTCTCGCATCGCATCCGTAGAAAACGAAAAGGAAATTATCATACAAAAAGCGGACTTCGTAATAAAAATGATTGAATTCACTTCCGAGAGTTTTCTGAAAACCATCCGCAATAAATTACTGTGGGGAGAGGACCGGCGGAATCGAGGCTGATACAGTTCAAGCGCACGTTCAAGTTCAAAAAACCCTTTTAACGTAACATAAGGGTATGACGATTTCACCTTTTTAAAGAAAAGGATTGACCGCGCGATTGAATCGATTTTTGTCCAGACCTAGGGAATTGACGCTCCTTAAACAATAAATACCAGCAAATCCAGTTTATCAAGAAAGAACCCGTGCTATGTCGAAAATGCACTTTAACGATTGCCTACAATTGTTATATTTGCACCCCCTTAATTCAGTTATGAATAAAACGCAAGGCCGCACCTAAAATTGTTTTTTTTGATTTTGGTACTTGGAATTTTACCCTTTATGAAACGATTTCTTATCGTACTCCTTTTATGTGCGTTTGGCCAACTCGACGCCCAGACCTACGAGGTCGGTATTTTTGCCGGGGGCGCCAATACTATCGGTGACGTAGGCCGCACAAACTATGTACTACCTTCTGATATTGCCGTTGGCGGTCTATTTAAATGGAATGTCTCCAAACGCTATGCCTGGCGGGCCAGCATGATCTATGGAAAATTTACGGCCGACGACTCTAAGTCGAGCACCTCGTCCCGACAACAAAGGGGCTTTGTCGCCGATAATTCCATCCTGGAGGCATCGGCAGGGCTTGAGTTCAATTTTGTGGAATACAACCTGCACAAGCTCGGTCCGGCCTTTACGCCCTATTTATATACCGGAGTCACCTATTTTAGATATGACTACAATTATTTCGATGCGGGTCGCATGATAGATATCGGCCAGAAAGACGGTAGCTTTGCCATACCCATGACCGTCGGGGCCAAATTGCGCTTGAACCAGTTTCTGATTCTCGGAGCCGAAATTGGCGCACGATATACCTTCACAGATAACCTGGATGGCAGCAATCCCAAAAAATTAAATGTCAGCCAACAGCTCGGTAATCTGCCGTTTGGAAATATTTTTAGCGACGATTGGTATGTTTTCTCGGGATTAACATTAACTTACACTTTCGGTAGAAAACCTTGTTGCGATAATTTTCAGTAAGTCCCCCTTACATTATCTCAAACCTCATGTCTATAGTATTCCGACCCGTATGAACCCCTTTGAGACCATCGATAAAAAAAACCTGCCCCGCCACATTGCGATTATAATGGATGGTAACGGCCGCTGGGCCAAAAAACAGGGTAAACTTCGGGTTTTCGGCCATGAAAACGGGGTAGAAACCGTGCGGAGAACCGTCGAAAATTGCGTTGAGATCGGTTTGGATTATCTTACCCTTTATACTTTTTCTACAGAAAACTGGAACCGCCCCAAGCTCGAGGTCGATATTTTGATGAAACTGCTCGTTTCTTCCCTTAAAAAGGAACTTGACACCTTTATGAAAAACAACGTCAAACTGAATGCCATCGGCGATATTCGTTCCCTTCCCAAGAAAGCCCACAGAGAGCTAAAGGAAGTGATGGAAAAAACAAGCGGCCATACAGGTATGACACTGACCTTGGCCCTGAGTTATGGCGCACGTGAGGAGATTACGAATGCCGTAAAACAGATCAGTACCAAAGTTAAAAATAATATAATTTCAGTAGATGATATTGACGAAACCATTATAAATACTCATCTTTACACGCACGATTTGCCCGATGTAGATTTGCTTATCCGCACCAGTGGGGAATGCCGGATCAGTAATTTTTTACTTTGGCAAATCGCGTATGCCGAGCTTTACTTTATTGATGTATTTTGGCCCGATTTTAGTGAACTGCATTTAACGGAGGCCATAAAAAATTACCAGAACAGAGAAAGAAGATTTGGAAAAACCAGCGAACAACTCAACTGACGATATGAAAAGGTTCATATCCTTCGAACCTTTAGTTACCATCCTATTACTCCTGATTACCACCTTTACCGCCGCGCAAGATCTCTCATTGGAAAACGGTAAAAAATATATTTTGGGCGGTCTTGAGGTAACGGGACTTCAAAGTTATAACGAGCAGACCGTAAAGACCTACACCGGCCTTCGGGTGGGGCAGCCTATTACCATTCCCGGTGACGAGGTCAGCGCGATAATCAATAAACTTTGGGGACTTGAACTTTTTCGAGATATCGATTTCTACATCACCGATATCGAAGGTGATCGAGTCTTTTTAGAATTGCACATCACCGAACGAGCGACGCTTTCCGATATCAAGATAAACGGGGTCAAGCCCAGAAAGGTCGATGGTATTCTAGATGATACCGACCTTAAAAAAGGAAAGAAAATTACTGAAAGCCTTATTGCCAATACCAAGAATTATTTGGAGAACAAGTATAAGAAGGAAGGCTATCTAAACGCCAAGGTTGCCATTGCGGTGGCCAATGATACCTCCGAGACCAATGCCCAGAAGATGGTCATCAATGTCAATAAAGGGGATAAGGTCAAGATTGCGCAGATGATTTTCGAGGGCAATGAGCAGCTTTCCGATAAAAGACTGCGTGGCGCGTTCAAAAAAACCAAGCGTAAACGGCTCTTGCGATTTTGGAAAAAATCGAAATTTATCGAAGAAGACTATGAGAACGACAAGCAGCTGCTAATCGATAGATATGCCGAAAATGGCTACCGCGATGCCCGGATCATTTCAGATTCCATTATTAGGGTCGACGAAAATAATATCAATCTCAAGTTCGATATAGAGGAAGGAAAAAAATATTATTTTGGGGATATCGATTTTGTGGGCAATACCGTGTATACCGACAGAATTTTGGCCTCGGTTTTAGGTCTTAAAAAGGGAGATACTTACAACGGCGTGCTACTTCGCAAACGTATCGCCGACGACTCGAAACCGGATGCTGCAGATTTGACCAATTTGTACCAGAATAATGGTTATCTTTTTTCAAGTATCAATCCGGTCGAGATCTCTGCCCAGAATGACACCATCGATTTCGAAATACGGATTATCGAGGGCAAGGAGACCTTCCTGAACCATGTTGAGGTTGTAGGCAACGACCGTACGAATGATCATGTTATCTATCGGGAACTGCGAACACGTCCCGGACAGAAGTACAGCAAAAGCGATATCATACGCACGATTCAAGAATTGCAACAATTGGGCTATTTCGATGCCGAGGCGATAAAACCTGATATTCTGAACGCGAACCCCAACGAAGGTACGGTAGACGTAAATTGGAATTTGGTTGAATCCGGGGCGAGCCAGATCGAACTTCAGGGCGGTTACGGCGGCGGCGGTTTTATCGGTACACTCGGCCTTTCGTTCAACAATTTTTCGCTTAAGAATATTTTCAACGGTGAGGCGTACAAGCCCGTACCCATGGGCGATGGGCAGACCTTTGCCATGCGGGTACAGGCCAGCCGATCTTTTCGGGTATATAGCTTGAATTTCGCCGAACCTTGGTTCGGAGGTCAAAAACCGGTACGTTTTAGCCTTAATTTTTCAAGAACGCAACAGTTTCGAACAGATTACGCCAATTCTAGCCGCAATCGAATTGAAATTATAAAGGATGAAGGTTTTTCCATTACCAGTGTCTCTGCAGGTTTGGCAAAACGCGTACAATGGCCTGATGATTATTTTACGGTTTCGCATTCCTTGGGATATCAATTGTATGAGTTTAACAACTACGATTTAGGACTCTTCAATATTACGAACGGGAATTCCAATTCACTCACCTATACCTTGGGTATTTCAAGGAATGCCATTTCTGGTGGACAGATTTTTCCCCGTGGAGGTTCTAACTTTGAAATAACCGCAAAACTCACTCCACCCTATTCGCTATTCAGCAATAAGGATTATGCTGCGTTGCGGGATCGTAGTGAAGAATTGTCCACCTTAAAGGCGGAGAGAAGGTCGGTCGGAAGTGGGCTAACACAAGCGGAAAACCAAGAATTGGAAGATATCGATCAACAGCGTTTTAAATGGTTGGAATATTACAAGATCAAATTTAAGGGAGATTGGTACACTACTTTGGTCGGTAGCGGCGACAAGTCGTTGGTATTGAGAACCAATGCTGAATTCGGTTTCTTGGGCAGTTACAATAATGATGTAGGGGATGTGCCCTTCGAACGCTTTTTCGTGGGTGGTGATGGCATGGGTAATTTCACATTAGATGGAAGGGATATTGTACAGTTAAGGGGATATGATAACCAAACCTTGACCCCAATTAGTCCCATTACCGGAAATCAAGAGGGCGGGCTTATATACAATAAGTATTCATTGGAGCTTCGATATCCGCTGACCTTGAAGCCCTCTGCATCTATTTATGGCCTTACTTTTTTAGAAGCGGGTAACGCTTTCCGCAATTTTCAGGAATTTAATCCGTTTAACTTAAAAAGATCCGCGGGCGTTGGCTTGCGCATATTTATGCCGGCATTCGGACTTTTGGGTATCGATTTTGGATATGGGTTCGATCCGGACAACACCGGTCGGGAAACCAGCGCACATGGATGGGAGACCCATTTTATTATCGGACAATCGTTTTGAGAAAATAGTTCGTAGTTAAGGGGTATAGTGGTGCGTGTTTTTGTAAACGCTTAACTAAAAACAGAATTTGGGGAGCTGACGGGTCATTTACAATCACCTAATAACCAGTAACTACGAAGAATTAATTAAACTTGGCACGATTTTTTCTGTAAGGGTTAAACGATTTAGCAATGAAACCAAATACAAACCTTATTATACTGCTGGTGATAACGCTGTTTTCATCGTATAGTTTTGCCCAACGCGGCGTGCGGATCGGTTACGTCGATATGGAGTACATTCTCGAAAATGTAGAGGAGTACCGGGAAGCCACCGATCAGTTGGCAAGCAAGGTAGAAAATTGGAAAATAGACATCGAGCAAAAACAAAGTGTGGTCGAGCAGATGAAGAAAGACCTGATGGCCGAACGTGTGCTGCTTACCGATGAGCTGATTTCCGAACGTGAGGAGGAAATACAGATTTTGGAAAAGGAGATGGTCGAATACCAACAAGACCGTTTCGGACCGCAGGGCGACCTTGTATTGCAAAAACGCCGGTTGATTCAACCGATCCAGGACCAAGTGTTCAACGAAGTACAGAAAATCGGTGCCAATAAAAAATATGATTTTATTTTTGATAAATCGGCGGATGTTGTAATGTTGTACTCCGAAAATCGCTGGGATATCAGTGATTTGGTATTGCGGGGCATTTCACGGACGCGCAAAGTAAGTAAACGTATTGAAAAGCCGGATACCAAAAGTTCACTTGACGAATTCGAAGGCGATACAGAAGATGATGTTGAAATGAGCGAAGCGCTTAAAGAACGGAAGGAACAGGCCGATCAGGCGCAAGAAGCCCGAGTCAAGTCCGCCGACGAAAAGAGAGCTGAGCAATTAAAATTGCGTGAAGAGCGTAAAAAAGCCTACGAAGAAAGAAGAAAGAAATTGCTGGAAGAACGTGAGGCGAAAAGACAAGCTAAGCTAGATGAGCGGGAGCAATTGAAGGACAGTGTTCAGTAATAGGCGGTATTCACGGCGGAGCGAAGTGATGTTTTGACTAGGAACACGGTTTTAGCAGATGGCTTCGCTTCGCTCGCAATGATAATAGCAATCAATAATTAATAATCAATAATTAGTAATCACTTAAACCCGACACTCAAATTATTAAATTTTACACTCAAATGAAACACTTAAAAAAGATAACAGTAGCCTTAGTACTTTTTGTAGCCGCTACAGGATTTGTCAACGCGCAGAGCAAAATTGCGCACATCGATGTAACCCAATTGTTAAGCGCCATGCCGGAAATGAAAACGGCAGAGGCAGAATTGAAAAAGCTTTCGGAAACCTATAACGCCGATATCGAAGGCTCTATGACCGAGCTCAAGAACAAGTACACCCTGTACGAAAACGAGGCGGCCTCCAAGACACCCGAAGAAAACCAAAAAAGAGCGGAAGAGCTTCAAGGTGCGCAAAAGACTATCGGAGAGGCACAGCAAACGGCGCAAAGGGAATTGCAGAAAAAACAGCAAGAACTTTTTGCCCCTATTTCCGATAAGGCCAAAGCGGCTATCGAGAAAGTAGCGACCGCACAAGGCTACGATTATGTAATCGATGCCCAACAAGGGGGTGGGCTTATCGTCGCCAACGGCAAAGATCTTTTGGTCGATGTCAAGAAAGAATTGGGGATTTAAGTAAAAAATCCTATTAAAACTAAGAATGTCCGCCTTGGAGCGGACGTTTTTGGTTGGTTATACCATTTGAACTTGTCATGCGGGGCGCGCCGAAGTGTCCTATGCGATAATGATTGAAGCATGTGAGGTTTTGATCTGGGGAGCTATGTCGTCCGACGCCTTTCTCGTCAACCTCTGAGAGGCTGTCCGATTCCTCATGCGGTCTGAACACCAATGCACAAAAAGAAGATTTCATCACACTCAAAAAAGCTTCCGCTTCATATTCCCCCACCGCAATTTCCTAATAAACATACCCTCTTCTTTAGTGACCAAAAAAGAGACTTCTTCCTTTTGGGCTTCAAGATATCCCTGCATATTATCAAAAAACGCCTTCGGTCTATGTTGTTTCAGTGCCATTTTTGCAGAAGCAATAGCCGTAATCAACATGCCATAACGCATACGGTACATGGCTCTTCCCTGAAGTAATTTTGCCTTTTGGTCATAGGCTTTACCTGTAGGCCGAAGATGCTTTACCTCTAAGGTTTCGTCGGTAAAGATTTCATACTCGTTGTATTGTGCCAATAGTTCGTCGACCGTATCCCAGCCCATGGCGTTTCTGAGTCCGCCGATAGCTTTAAAACAGGCCTTGGAATAGGCTTTAAAGGCACCGCGCACATGGTTTTTGTCCATCGGATGGTTCAGTTTCCACTGCTCCTTGGCATCCTTTTCATAAATAAATCCTCCCGCAATGCCCGCGTTGGGGTGGCCTTTAAAGATGTAGGTGATTTTTTCGAAATAGTTGTCGGGAAGCACGAGGTCTGCATCCAATTTGACCAACACATCGTAATGGTCGTCAAGTAACGCCAATCCCTTATTAAAGGCATTTATCACTTTGCTGCCGGGCATATGTTCCGGCGAGGATGTCGTATTCAGTTTTTCGAAAATAGGACTCAACGCCAAAAAGGTATCGATAATCGCTTCCGTACCGTCGGTGGAGTTATCGTTGACCACCACTACTTTTTTCGGTTGCACGATCTGTCTTAAAACGGAGTTCAACGTATCGGCCAAGAAGGCTTCTTCATTGTGGGCGGGGATAACAAGATAATAGTTCATAATTTAAGCTACGCTATAAAAATACGGACTTCCAAAATTCAGGATGCAGCCTTACCTATCAATTATTAGTTCTGATTTCCGTAGTATACTTGAAACTAAAAGTCCAAAACCAAAGAATCTTTCCGGCAAGCAGGCTCCTATTTTTATTTGGAATTTGGAATTTGTGTTTTGGAATTTCTTACCGCATACACCATATAATAGCGCGGCGTAAAGCTCCGCAATAAAGGCCTGACCCCAATCTTGCCTACCGGGTTCGTGAATTTCTTCCTATCCTTGATTTCCCAGCCAGATTTTTCGAGTAGCCAATCGAACTGCCAAGCCTCGAACTCGTGGTAGTGACGATCCCAGATATCCGTCTTGCTTCGGTAGGCCGGGGTGAACCATAACTTTAAGGGGATGCTGGCAACGAGTTTATCAGCCTTGATTTCCCGTAAAACGTTGAAAGGGGCGAGAAGGTGTTCGAAAATTTCAAAAGCCGTAGCCACTTTGGCGGGTGATTTTTGAACAGCCGTAAAATCCACATCCAAATCCTCACCTTTTGTGTTTTCGACGGTATACCCTTGCTCGGCCATAATCTTGGAAAACGGGTTTTCAACACCAAGATCTAAAATGGTTTCCTCGGGTGCAATGTGTTTTTGCAGGAAGGCCAACGTGTATTGAAAACGTTTGTTTGGATAGGTATTTTCGTACATTTTAAATGCTATAAACGATAGCGTTGACGTTCATGCCCGCGCCTACGCTGGCAAAGATAACAACATCTCCCTGTCGAACCCGCTGGTCTTTCAGTTTTCCGTTGCGCACCATATCGAACAATGTGGGAATGGTCGCTACGGAGCTATTGCCCAATTCACCGATGTTCATGGGCATGATACCCTTCGGCATTTCTTTATTGTAAAGGCCATAAAAACGTTTGACGATGGCCTCGTCCATTTTTTCATTGGCCTGATGGATAAAAATCTTCTTCACGGAATCGATATCGACTCCGCTTTTTTCCAAACAGGATGCCATGGCCCTGGGTACATTTGTTATGGCGAATTCGTAGATTTTTCGCCCGTACATTTTGATGTATTTTGTGTTGTCATTGGTAGCGTTATAGGATTTGCCATAGTACAAAAAATACGCCTCATCAAAGGCGTAGGTAGCACTCTCGTGGGCGAGAATACATCCGGCATTTTCGTTGGCCTTTTTGGCCTCGATCACTGTAGCGCCGGCACCATCGGAATAGATCATGGAATCGCGATCAAAGGGGTCAACGATTCTTGATAGGGTTTCGGCACCTATAACCAGACATTTCTGGGCAATACCACTTTTGATGAAGGCACGAGCCTGTATGACACCTTCTATCCATCCGGGGCAACCGAAGAGCAGATCGTAGGCCACGCATTTCGGATTTTTTATACGTAAGTGGTGTTTGACCCGCGTTGCGAGGCTCGGTACGGTATCGCTTTGGGACTCTCCATGGCCAACATCCCCGAAATTATGGGCAAAGATGATATAATCCAGCTGTTCTTTATCGATACCAGCGTCGGCTATGGCTCTTTCCGCCGCCAAAAAGGCGATGTCCGACGTGTTTAGCGTGTCTTCTACATACCTTCTCTCGCAGATTCCGGTGATGGCTTGGAATTTTTCGATGATCAGGGAATTGTCCTGTTTGAAAGGGGAGCCGTCGGAATTTAAAAATTCGGCGGTTTCAAAGTTTTGGTTGGCGATGACCCTGGGAGGAATATAGCTTCCTGTGCCCGTAATTCCAATTGTCATAATAGGTTGCTTGTTGCTTTTGTAAGCTTACAAGATAACTAAAAGCCCGCCAATCAGCATGTCCGCGTAATCAATTCTACGATAGTCAGGGACTTGCCGTTACCACGAAACCTATTAAAAAAATCCTCCCGAATGAGCGGGAAGGCTTGTAAACATTGAATCGAACAGGCCTATTCCGCTTCGGCATAGGCTTCGATAGGCGCGCAGGTACATATCAAATTACGGTCTCCATACGCATCATCTACGCGTCGCACCGCCGGCCAAAACTTGTTTTCGGAAATGTAGGTCAGGGGGAAGGCCGCTTTTTGACGACTATATGGAAAGTCCCATGTATCGCTGGTCAGCATCTCTAAAGTGTGCGGTGAATTTCTTAGCACATTGTTGGGTTCGTCGGCGGATGAGGTATCGATTTCCTCCCGTATGGAAAGTAGGGCTTCACAAAATCGGTCGAGTTCCGCCAGACTTTCGCTTTCGGTGGGCTCGATCATCACGGTTCCGGCCACGGGAAAGGAAACCGTAGGGGCGTGAAAACCATAGTCCATCAAACGTTTTGCGATATCGGTGACTTCGATACCATGTTCCTTGAACGGTCGGCAATCGATGATCATTTCATGGGCGGCTCTTCCCTTTTCTCCGGTATATAGCACCTCGAACTTACCGCTTAGACGATGTTTGATGTAATTGGCATTGAGAATGGCGATTTCAGTGGAATGTCGTAGTCCTTCTTCTCCCAACATTTTGATATATCCATAAGAAATCAGACAGACCGATGAACTGCCCCAAGGGGCCGCAGAAATGGCGTCGATGGCCTTATCACCCCCGGTCTTGATAATCGGATTACTAGGTAAAAACGGCACCAATTGTTCCGCAACGCAGATGGGCCCTACGCCGGGCCCGCCACCGCCGTGGGGAATGGCAAAAGTCTTATGTAGATTCAAGTGACAGACGTCGGCCCCGATTTTACCCGGATTGGTCAGGCCGACCTGGGCGTTCATATTGGCACCGTCCATATATACTTGTCCGCCATGGTCATGGATCAATTGGGTGATGTGCATGATCGAAGATTCGAAAACCCCGTGGGTGGAAGGATAGGTCACCATCAAGGCCGCAAGATTATCGGCGTGTTTCGCCACTTTTTCCTCGAGATCGGCCACATCGATATTTCCTTTTTCGTCGGTCTTGGTAACCACTACTTGCATACCGGCCATCACAGCGGAGGCGGGGTTCGTACCATGCGCCGATGCGGGAATGATACAGATGTTGCGGTGTGCTTCATCCCGTGACTCGTGATAGGCACGGATGACCATTAAGCCTGCATACTCGCCCTGGGCTCCTGAATTAGGCTGCAGCGAAGTACCGGCAAAACCGGTTATAGTCGTTAGATCTTTGGCAAGTTCCCTTAATACGATTTGATAGCCCTCTGCCTGTTCGATGGGAACGAAGGGATGGATGTTGCCCCAACGTGCCATGCTCAGCGCGAACATCTCGGAAGCCGCGTTCAATTTCATTGTGCAGCTTCCCAAGGCAATCATGGAATGGTTGAGCGATAAATCTTTGCGCTCCAATTTCTTGATATAGCGCATGAGTTCGGTTTCGGAATGGTAGGAGTTAAATACCTTGTTTTGCAAGAAATCCGATTTGCGCTGTACGCTTTGCGCTATGGCGCCTTCTTTGGATAGGTTGTCTATGGCAATGGCGTCCTTTCCAAGCGCTTCCGAAAAAATGGAAACGATTTGGTTGAGGTCCCTCAGCGAGGTCGCCTCGTTTATGGCGATGGAAACCGTGCCTTCATCCACATATAAAAAATTAACCGCATGTTTCTCGGCAACGGGCCGCAGTGCTTTGGTATCGGTCTTGACGGTAATCGTATCGAAATAGGAGGTATTGACCTGATAAAGACCCAATTTTTCGAGGGCACCGGTCAGTGTGACCGCGGTGGCATGTACTTTTTTGGCGATATATTTCAGTCCCTCTGGACCATGATAGACCGCATACATACCGGCCATGACAGCCAAAAGTACCTGCGCGGTGCAGATATTCGAGGTCGCCTTGTCGCGTTTGATATGTTGTTCACGGGTCTGTAGCGCCATCCGCAGTGCGGGTTTGCCATCAACATCTTTGGTTACACCGATAATACGACCGGGTATGTTTCTTTTGTAGGCTTCCCGAGTCGCAAAGAACGCGGCATGGGGACCGCCATATCCCAAGGGGATACCAAAACGCTGCGTTGTGCCTACGACCACATCAACGCCCCATTCTCCTGGAGGTGTCAGTAAAACCAAACTCAGTATATCGGCGGCCACAGCTGTTTTGATTTCGTTTTCCTTTGCTTTGGCAACGAAATCCGAATAATCGTTTACCTGCCCATGCTTTCCGGGATATTGTAACAAGGCGCCGTAGAACTCGTTCCCAAAGCTAAATTGCTCATGGTTGCCGACAACCAGTTCAATGCCCAGGGGGGTCGATCTTGTTTTTAAAAGGGAAAGCGTTTGGGGCAGTATCTCTTCGGAGACAAAGAATTTTGAAATATTATTTTTCTTTTGATCACGATTTCGTACATCGAAAAGCATAGTCATTGCCTCGGCCGCCGCGGTACTCTCGTCCAACAACGAAGCGTTGGCCAGTTCCATACCGGTAAGGTCCGACACGACGGTCTGAAAATTGAGCAGGGCTTCCAGTCTACCTTGGGCGATCTCTGCCTGATAAGGAGTGTAGGCCGTATACCAACCCGGATTTTCAAGAATATTTCGTTTGATAACCGAAGGGGTAAGACTTTCGTGATAGCCCAGACCGATATACGAACGGAACAGTTGGTTCTTTTCGGACAGCTCTTGCATGTGGGCCAGAAATTTGTGTTCGCTCATGGGGGCCTCCAAATCCAATGGTTTTTTCAATCGAATGCCTTCGGGAAGGGTCTCTACGATCAGCTGATCCAAACTATCGGTACCGACCGTTTCGAGCATATGCCCAAGGTCTTTGCTGGTAATGCCGATATGCCGCGATGCAAATAGATCTGTTCTCATAGTAAGTGCTTAAAATGAAGTTGCAAAATTAAGGATTTATACCCTGAAAACCGTCAGATTATCGATGTATGGGATGAAAGTTTTTAACCGAAAACGGTAGTTATTAACGGTTTCTCTACATTTGTTCAATGCCGATATTGCGACGCCTTTTCGAATTTTATCTCGATGCTAGCATCCACGTGGCTTTTGCCATTCTGGCAATGGTTCATGTCACGAGCATAACCTTGAACATTTCCGTTGATACCCATCTGAGCTGGTTTCTATTTTTTGGATCGATCGTTTGTTACAATTTTGTGAAATATGGGGTAGAGGCGGAGAAATATATCTTAGTCACCGATTTACATCAAAGGCATATACAATGGGTAAGTTTCGTAGCCTTTGTTTTTGCACTTTACCATGGGTATTTTTTAAGCCTGCCAGTCTATATTACAATTGCCGGTCTGGTGGCGTTGACCGGCTTGTACGCCATCCCCGTACTGCCAAATGCAAGGAGCCTTCGGAGTTTAGGCGGACTAAAAATTTTTGTGGTGGCAGTGGTGTGGGCAGGGTCGAGCGTAATTCTCCCGGTAATCGCAGCGGGAGAATCCATTTCTTGGGATGTTCGGGTCGAAACGATACAGCGTTTTCTATTGGTATTGATTTTATTGGTTCCCTTTGAGATTCGGGACTTGGCCTATGATAGTCCCGAATTACGGACCCTGCCCCAACGCTTTGGGATATTTAGAACTAAAATCATGGGGGCAAGCGCCATTGTGCCCTTTTTTTTGATGAACCTTGTGAAGGATTCGATTGGTCGAACAGAGCTGATAGCAAATGCTATTATATGTTTGGTTTTGGGGGTATTAATCTGGTCGACGAAGCGGAAGCAACCTCGGTTTTTTGCATCCTTCTCGGTCGAGTCGGTTCCTATCTTATGGTGGATGTTGCTACTGCTTTCTAAAGGGATTTAGCATCTTATGTATCCTACCATTGGAGGAAAAAATACTAATAAGAGGAATTGCTGGCCAATATGTGTGAAATTTGGGCAACGGAATTACCCAACTGATAATTTTTTAAGATTCCTCTTTTAGAAGCTGCTTCATTCTACGTTTGTCCTCTTGGGTAAGGCTTTGAAGATCCGCCTTTTGGCAGAGTGAGGTCAACCGGCTGTTCCGCCTAGAAAATTCCGGACAGTTTTTACATAGTAATAGATGGAATTTCAATTTCATCTTTTCCATAGATGTTGCTTCCCGGTATTGGATTTTATTGCAGATTAGGGCCGCTTTTTCACAAGAAATCATCATGGTTTGAACCAGTTTTGGTTTAGGCAGTCCATCAAGCCCGTTCTGGCCCGATGAATCATCACCCAAAGATTAGACGGATTAATATCGAGTTCATTACAAATCGTTTTCGTATCCATACCCTGAATAGTTTTCATGGTAAAAACCAATGCCTGTTTTTTGGGTAATTTGGCGATGCACGAATGAATGGCCTGTCCTAATTCTTCATTCTCGATGGCATCGTTCTCGAAAGAACTGAAGGGATCTGCAACTCGTTCTTCAAGCCAATCGCCTTCTGCATCGGTGTGCGCACTATAGTCCATTCGCACTTCGGCCCTTCCTTTTTTGGAATTGGATCGACGGTAATGGTCGATGACCTTCCGTTTTAAAATGGCGATGAGCCAAGTGCGTTCTGCCGCATCTCCTTTATAATTTTTCGCCGATTTGAGTCCGGCTAAAAACGTTTCCTGCACCAGATCTTTGGCAACTTCGACATCGTTTACACGACCTATCGTATAGTTAAAAAGATAATCGGCGTAGGAATCGACCCATTTTTCCGGATCCAGTACGTGCTCGGTCATTTTGTTTTTGTCGTCTTCAAAGATAAGCGATTTTGGTACAATGATCTTGCATTTGGAAAATGTAGACCGGCTCAAAGCAATTTTTCGGCAACTTCCTGCCAGTTGTTCACCCGCTCGAAACCATTGGTATTCATATTGTGGGGGGATGTAAAGAGCAAAGTCCTACCTTCAAAGTCAGTCAGATTGTAGCTTCGGTCATCGATAAGGATATCCCCTTTTAAAATGTGCTTGTGTCCGCATAGGATACGTTGTTGCCATGTGATGAATGGAAAATATTCATCTAGCCATTCCGACTTTTCCTCAAGGGAATTGGGAAACTGCATGGCGGCCGATGCGATATAGACGTCATAATTGTCGTTCAGTTCCTTTAACACGGCGCGACTGTCAACGATGGGTTTTAAGTCACGAAAGAAGCCGCGGTTACGGGCATGGTTGCGTACACTGGTCTTCCGGTTTTCGGGAACGGTATGCCAGACCTCTTTTCCCCTACAGGCTTCGAGGGTGAGACTTTCTTCGTACTCACGGTTATAAATTTCGACGTGAGCCCCGTAAGTGTCCGCCATTACCTCGTCCATATCAACAAAAAGAATCATAATTGCTATTTTTTGCGAAGTTCGGGAATAAGCGGTTAACGAAAAAAGAATTCCAAAGACTTATCGATTTCTTAAGGCACTTTATTCTAGACATACCCTTAAATTGTAGCGCTTGCAGATGGATTCGGAGCAAGGCTGTAAAATAAAAAAGAGGGCGTCCCCACGCCCTCTTTTTGTCGTTAAAAAAAATTACTTTAACATAACCTTTTTAACCTACTTATGAAAGACAAATGTAGGAGAATAAAATAATAATACATAATCTTTTTCGCAAATATTTTGACTCATTTGTACGTATTGATGTCAGTTTTTTTCTATTAATCCTGCTCTTTTCAAAAGTGCTTCTACCTTAGGCTCGGCGCCCCTAAAACGTTTGTAAAGTACCATCGGATTTTCTGTACCTCCTTTTGAGAGCACGTTATCCTTGAACTTTGAAGCGATTTCTTTGTTGAAAATTCCCTTTTCCTTGAAAAAGGTAAAAGCATCGGCATCGAGCACTTCAGCCCATTTGTAACTGTAATATCCCGAGGAATAACCGCCTTGAAAAATATGGGCGAAGGCCGTACTCATACAGGTTTCTGAGGTTTCAGGATATAGTTTAGTGCCTTCGAATGCTTGGTTTTCATTGGCCTTGACATCGGTGATTTTGGACGGGTCCGTACCGTGCCACGACATGTCCAACAGTCCGAAACTCAATTGGCGGAGCGTTTGCATACCTTCTTGAAAAGTAGCCGAATCCTTAATTTTTTTGATAAGTCTCATGGGAATGGGGGCATTGGTTTTATAATGCGTAGCGAAGAGTTCAAGTGCCTCTTGCTCGTAACACCAGTTTTCCATCACCTGACTGGGTAGTTCGACAAAATCCCAATAGACCGAAGTGCCCGATAGGCTTGGATATACCGTGTTGGCCAGCATCCCGTGCAGGCCATGCCCGAATTCATGGAAAAGCGTGGTTACTTCATTAAAGGTTAAGAGGGATGGTTTAGTGGCCGTGCTACGTGTAAAATTGCATACGTTGGAAATATGGGGACGTATGTTCTCCCCATCCTTTTTATACTGCGGTTTGTAGGAGGTCATCCAAGCACCCCCGCGTTTTCCCTTTCGGGGATGGAAGTCCGCATAAAACAGGGAAATAAATGTATTCTGATCGTCGTACACCCTATAGGTTTTGACCTCTTCATGGTACTTGTCGATGTCGAACACCTCTTCGAAACGAAGTCCAAACAATTTTTCGGCTACTTTAAAGACACCTGAGATGACATTCTCCAATTTAAAATAAGGTTTCAGTTTTTCGTCGTCGAGGTCAAACAGTTTTTGTTTCAGTTTTTCGGAATAATAGCTGCCGTCCCATTTTTCTAGCTGGTCGATGCCGTCGCGTTTTTTGGCGAAATCTTCGAGTTGTTTGAATTCGCGTTCTGCGGCAGGCTTGGCCTTTTCCAGTAGTTCGTTCAAAAATTCCCGGACCTTTTCGGGAGTTTCGGCCATACGCTCCTCCAAAACAAAATGGGCATGGGTTTCATAGCCCAATAGTTTGGCTCGTTCATGGCGTAGATTGGCGATTTTCAGTACGTTTTCTTGGTTGTCGAGTGCATCGCCGTGAAAACCTTTACTGGCGAAGGCCAGGGAAAGATCTCTCCGAAGTTCACGATTTTTGGCATATTTCATAAAGGGGATGTAGCTTGGGTAATCCAAGGTCACGAGCCATCCTTCTTTCTCTTTCGATTGCGCCAATTGCGCGGCCGCTTCTTTTTCGCCTTCGGGCAGGCCATCGAGATCGGCTTCGTCCGTCAGGTGCATTTCGTATTGGTTCGTCTCGGCCAGAATATTTTCTCCAAATGTCAATTTGAGTTTGGAAAGTTCCGCATCGATTTCCCGAAGCCGTTTCTTTTTTTCCTCGGGTAGGTTGGCCCCATTTCTACTGAAGCTTTTGTATTTTTTATCTAATAAGGTCTGCTGTTCGGTGGATAGGTCCAATGCGTCTTTTTGATCGTACACGGATTTTATCCTCTTGAACAAATCCACGTTCAACGTAATATCGTTGCTAAATTCGGAGAGAAGGGGAGAGACCTCTTGTGCTATTTTTTGGATGTCTTCATTCGTTTCTGCGGAATTCAGGTTAAAGAAAACGCTTGAGATGCGGTCGAGCTGTTGCCCTGTAAACTCCAAGGCTTCGATGGTATTTTTGAAGGACGGCTTTTCAGGATTATCGGTAATGGCATCGATTTCTGACCGGGCATCAGCAATGGCCTGTAGAAAGGAAGGTTTGAAATGCTCATTTTTTATTTGGGAAAATGGAGCGGTATCGAATTTTAAAAGTAGGGGATTCATTATGGGAGTTTATGTGTTTATAGGTTTATGGATTTATTTGGTTTTCAGTTAGGAGTTAAAAACTAGAGTTAGGGTTTCATAACTCTGAACTCATAACTTTTTCATTGCTCCCCAAGTCTCGGGACTACTGCTTACCGTTCACTGACTTCGCTCCTTCGATGACTTTTGCCTTCAAACTTTCTTTATAGGCAACAATTTTATCGAGAACGGATGCATCTGAAGTGCCAATGATTTGAGCAGCGAGAATTCCTGCATTTTTGCCACCGTTCAAGGCCACGGTAGCCACGGGAACACCGCCCGGCATTTGGAGAATGGACAGCACGGAATCCCAACCGTCTATGGAGTTACTACTTTTTACAGGTACGCCAATTACGGGCAAAGGCGTTAACGAAGCTACCATACCCGGTAGATGCGCTGCGCCACCGGCCCCTGCGATGATTGCCGAGTATCCTTTTTTGTGGGCATTCTTGCCGAATTCGAACAATTTTTCTGGCGTTCGGTGGGCGGAGACGATATCGACATCGACTTCGATACCAAATTCTTTTAAAATATCTATGGCATCCTGCATTACGGGCATATCACTGGTGCTACCCATTACAACGGCTACTTTGTTCATGAAATGTTGATTTTAAAATTCCAAGATTTTTTGAATCTAGATTTTGTGGTTCTGCTACTGTATTCCTGAACTTGGCGAAATCCCCGCCAAGTTGGTTATTTTGTTTAGAGACGTAAATCGCGATGTGAAATTTCACATTTTTTAGTTTAAAGAACTGTGGATTGCTTAACAACTTCCGATTGAGTCCTCCGGAATTTCCGGACAGTTACTTTTTTGCAACAGTTGCCCAAAAGTGAATACTGCAAAAAATGCACATAGTACTATTTAGAAATCACTTTAATTGTTTCCTTGACCTGCTGCGCAATTTTCCGCGCTTCGTCAACATCGGCATTAACAATAGTTACATGCCCCATTTTCCGGAACGGACGGGTATGTTTTTTCCCGTATATATGTGGTGTTACGCCCTCGAGCTTCAAAATATCGGTCATATTTTCATAAACCACATCCCCAGTATATCCTTCCGCACCGACAAGGTTGACCATGATGCCGGCGACCTTGCTTCGGGTATTTCCCATAGGTAAATCCAGAATGGCGCGGATATGCTGTTCGAACTGGTTGGTGTAGCTGGCCTCGATACTGTAATGTCCGCTATTATGGGGCCGGGGTGCGACCTCGTTGACTAATATCTTGTCGTCTTGAGTCTGAAAAAGCTCTACCGCCAAGAGTCCGACATGTTTAATTTTATCGGCAACCAATAAGGCGATTTCCTGTGCTTTTTGGGCTACTTTGGTGTCGATTCTAGCGGGACAGATAACATACTCCACTTGATTGGCCTCGGGGTGGAATTCCATTTCTACCACAGGGTAGGTCTTTACCTCACCGCTCACACTTCGGGCAACGATCACGGCCAGCTCGTTCTTGAAATCAATCAACTCTTCGGCAATACACTCCCCATCGGGCAACCCGTTGAGGTCTTCCAGTTTTCGTACTACTTTTACACCTTGCCCGTCGTAGCCGAATCGGGCTGCTTTCCAGATGAAGGGAAAATCCATCCCGCCGTTGGCGATACTGTCCTCAATCTCACTTTTGTAGGCAAACCGGTGGAACTCGGCGGTCGGTATCCCCTTATCCACATAAAACAATTTTTGTTGGGCCTTGTTCTGTATGATGCGCAGGGCTTTGGTCGGTGGAAAGACTTTTATGCCTTCTTCTTCCAACTTTTCCAAGGCATCCACATTTACGTTCTCGATCTCGATAGTGAGCACATCTACCTGTTTTCCCAGGTTGTACACGGCGTCGAAATCCATCAGATTTCCCAGGACGAATTCATTGCAGGCGATTTTGCACGGGGCATCCTCGGAAGCATCCATCACCACCGTATGGATATCGAATTTTCGGGTTTCGTAGAGGAGCATTTTCCCTAATTGGCCACCTCCTAAAATCCCCAATTTAAAATCCGAAGAAAAATAGTGTTTTGAATTATCGATTGACATAGGTTCCGTTGTGCTACAAAAATACGTCGAATTCCCAAAACCTACCTCCCACTTTCCAAAAAGCGGAATCAAAATGCTATATTTGGCTTTTTGCTAAATTCGATACGTGATACAGCTCCACGATAAACATTTTAAACCTTTTTTAAGCGAGGCACAGATTTTGGCGGCAGTAAAGACCGTTGCCGAGAAGGTCGCTGCGGACTATAAAAACGAAACCCCTATTTTCGTTGGGGTGCTCAATGGTTCTTTTATGTTCGTTTCCGATTTTTTAAAGGCCTACCCGCATCCGTGCGAGGTATCGTTCGTAAAATTGAGTTCGTACCAGGGCCTTACATCAACGGGTATTGTCGAAACTTTACTCGACGTTTCGGAAAATATCGAGGGTAGAAGCGTGATTATCTTGGAAGATATCATTGACACCGGCCGTACCTTAAAAGAACTGGTACACCTATTTTCCAATACCAATGTAAAGGAGTTCAAGATTGCCAGTCTTTTCTATAAATCGGAAATCTATAACGGCGAATATGCCATCGATTATTGGGGCATAGATATACCCAACAAGTTTATTGTAGGCTACGGATTGGATTACAAAGAACTGGGCCGTAACCTGAGGGAAGTATACCAACTAAACCATAAACATATGATCAATCTCGTTCTGTTCGGGAAACCGGGTGCCGGAAAAGGTACGCAAGCGGAATTTTTAAAGGAAAAATACAACCTAAAACATATTTCTACAGGCGATCTTTTCCGTTATAATATCACAAATGATACAGAGCTCGGTAAACTGGCCAAATCGTATATGGACCACGGCAACCTTGTACCGGACGAAGTGACTATAAAAATGTTGGAGGATGCGGTAAACACCAATCCCGACGCCAGCGGATTTATCTTCGATGGCTTCCCCCGTACCACCGCACAGGCCGATGCTTTGGACAGCTTATTGGAATCCAAAGAGATGAAAATCGATGCCACCATCGCCTTGGATGCCAATGATGAGGTCTTGATACAACGTTTATTGGAGCGTGGAAAACTAAGCGGCCGAACGGATGATCAAGACGAGAGCAAAATCCGCAACCGTTTTGATGAATACAACGAAAAGACCGCCCAGCTCAAGGAGTATTACGAGACCCAAGGCAAGTTTCACAGCGTTAACGGTATCGGCGATATCGATGCGGTTACGCGGCGATTGGGGAAGGTTATCGAGGAATTGTAAAAGGGAGTTTATGAGTTTATAGTTTATAAGTTTATAAAAATTTCATAAGTATCGTTATTCTTTTTTTTACCATCACATTGGCATAAACCCATAAACTTCAGAAATGACCGAAGGCAATTTTGTAGACTACGTAAAGATCCATGCCGAATCGGGCAATGGGGGCAAGGGCTCCGTGCATTTGCATCGGGAAAAATATATTACCAAGGGAGGACCTGATGGCGGCGATGGTGGGCGCGGTGGCCATATCATTCTTCGGGGGAATGAAAATCTTTGGACGCTTATCAACTTCAGGTTCAAAAAACATTTTAAGGCCGGTCATGGCGCGCACGGAAGCAAACAACGCAGTTCGGGAGCGGATGGCGAGGATATCTATTTGGAAGTCCCGTTAGGTACGGTGGTCAAGGATGCGGAAACCGAAGAAACGCTTTTTGAGATTACGGAAAATGGAGAGGAAAAGATGCTGGTCGAAGGCGGTATGGGCGGGCGTGGCAACTGGCACTTTAAAACGAGCACGAACCAGACCCCAAGATATGCGCAACCCGGAATTCAAGGTCGGGAAACCGATGCGATCTTGGAGCTCAAGGTACTTGCGGATGTGGGACTGGTAGGCTTCCCCAATGCGGGCAAATCAACCTTGTTATCCGTAATCACGTCCGCCAAACCAAAAATTGCGGATTATGAGTTTACAACCTTAAAGCCCAACTTGGGAATAGTGGAATACCGCGATTTTCAAAGTTTTGTTATGGCCGATATCCCGGGTATTATCGAGGGTGCGGCCGAAGGAAAAGGTCTGGGGCACTATTTCTTACGCCATATCGAACGCAATGCCACCCTGTTGTTCCTGATTCCTGCGGATAGCAAGGATATCGGAAAGGAATATAGGATTTTACTGGATGAACTCCGCAGATACAATCCCGAATTGATAGATAAGCAACGTCTGGTGGCCATCTCTAAAAGCGATATGCTCGACGCGGAGCTCATGGCGGAAATGCGAACGGAACTTAATAAAGATTTAAAGGATGTGCCCTTTATGTTCATTTCATCCGTAGCGCAGCTGGGCATTACCGATTTAAAGGACCGTCTTTGGGCAATGTTGAACGATTGACCTGTATTTGCCAGTATCGGGTACTAATTTCATTTTGCAGAATCCCAAATGCGACGACGTAATCTGCTGATCCGCTCTAACGTAACAATTTGCTTCTACCCTCACAACCTTCGATAGAAAAAGACTTGTGTGCCAGCTCCTCGCAATGACGGATAGTTTCCCTAATTTTGTTTAAAAAGAAATTATGAGGAAAATAGTATTCTTGCTGGTCGTCACCCTTGTATCCTCCTGCAACGCCATTAAGGTCAACTACGACTACGATAAGGAAGTCGATTTTTCCGATTACACCACGTATAACTATTATCCCGAAATGCAGACCGGATTGAGCGAATTGGATACCAAACGCCTACTCGATGCCGTGGATGCCGAAATGCAGGCCAAAGGAATACAATTGACCGAAGAACCCGATTTTTTCATCAATATTGAAAGCAATTCATTCCAAAAGCCCAGAAATAATTCTGTTGGAGTCGGCCTCGGAGGATTGGGGCGCAGTGTCGGAGGCGGGGTTTCCGTGGGCATTCCTGTAGGTAGCCCGAAAATGGAACGGCAGATTCGTTTTGATTTTGTCGATAACGAAAAGGATAAACTGTTCTGGCAGTCCGAAAGCCAAAGTCCCTTTAAGGAAAACGTCTCTCCTGAAGAGCGTGATGAAAATTTACGAAACTTGGCGGCTAAAGTTTTTGAGAAATATCCTCCGGAATGAAGGCCCTTTTTTCTGATACGATACAGCCATTTACAGCCCCTAAGCAATAGTATTCCTCTCGTATTAATTATGCGGTGGGTTCGGTTCCCTGGTTTTAGAATTAACCCAAGGGAGGGGAATAATGGATTTTTGTGTACGATATCGTATATGACTTTATAAGTAAAAAAATCATCTGCTGTAAGAATACTTCTTTGAGCGAAAACTTTCGTTTGCAACGGATTCGATATTGCCTACTTTCGATTACTAATGGCGAAACTTGCAACCTATTATATTGAAAACCATAAAATCGAGGTGGTCAAAACGCTGTTCGGAAAAGAAAAAGTGCTTCTTAACGGAACCCAAATATCCGAGAAGACTTCCGGCGATACGACCCAGCACCATTTCGAAATTGCTGGCCATCGCTATACAATCTCACAAAGGGATAGTTCACAATCTGAAAAAATGAACGCCTACCAAATCTTAAGGAACGAATCCCCTATTGCCTTGATAAATATAGAGTCCCAAACTTCCATTAAAATATTAGTGCTGATTGTTGCCATTGGGCTCGGCTTGGGATTTATGGTCGGGGTGTTGGTTTACAATTTGGTTTTATAGTAAGTCAACACCGGCATCCTCTTCACCGAAATTATCAAATTATATAAAAGAATTTGACTAATTTTAGAAAATGAACTCTTTTAGACTTTTTCTATTACCTACGAATATCACATTTTGAGGCCCTATTTCCCCATTTTCGAAAACCGTAGCCCTGCTATGCCGTTAAAAAATGACATCATTTGACCTCAAAGGCCAATATTCCCCGTTCCAAGCAATTCCTCTAAATAAGTTCAATAGAATACTTCAACTTGATACCAGATTTTGTTATGAAACTTTTAAAATATCGTAGAATCCTATTTCTCGCCTTGTTTTTTGCCATGGGTCAATTTGTATTCGGCCATGATGGACAGATGTATGAAAGCGGCTCGGGACTCGGTGAATTTGCCGGGCAACAGGGTATAGGTTTAGGAAGCGCTATTGCAGTGGTGGCTTCGTGGTCTCGAAATAAATCGATTCTATGGGCTATTCTTCACGGTTTTCTTGGTTGGATTTATGTCATTTATTTTGCAATCACCAGAAGTAATAAATTAGAAGTGTAATAGTTAGTTTCATAAAATGCCCAATTGACCTTCTTAAAATCTGCCATACAAGTCTGATTGACATCATTTTTATTTTTGAGAAGCTTCCCCGTCCACTTTAACTCGAATTCCTTCGCTATGACTGCTAAACTCCGGCGCATACATACTTTGTATGGTTGTAATACCATTGCTGAATTCCCCGGCATTGTTTACACGTAAGTCATATTCGAACACATAAACGCCTTTCGGTAGATAATCGAAAAAGAAATGGGTACTGGCATCTTTGGTGCTTTCGTAATAACCTAGGCCATCTTGCCATTTAAATTGCGAGCGTACATTAATAGGTTCGAAACCTGCCGCGCGCATATCTTTCATATGTAGGAATTCCATATCCCGGTCTGCGCGGAGCTCAATGCGTACGCGGACCAAGTCGCCCACTTTTAAATCACTTTTTTTAGTGATTTCGGAAATTTCCTCTCCGGTATCGGTATTCTTTTTCAGGAAAAGTTTTTTCTGCAGTGTCAAAGGGGTCTCTGCGGAGGTTATTTTGTCCATATCCTCAAAATATTGCCAGTACAGGGCACCCCAAGCAATGCCTTCTCCTTTTTTGCTGATCTGTACTTCGGCCATTTTGGGCTTGATTTCGTTAGCTTCCCATGCTATTTTGTAATAACCGGTACCCGCTTCGACCTTGACATTTTCAAGCTGGGAAGGTGCAATTTTATTCCCCCCGACAAGCACATCAACGGCATCGGTTACGGACAGCCAATTGCTACCTTGAAGCAGCAGTGCATACACCGCTTCGGTGGTGGCTTTGGTAGTACTCCATTGGTTGGTCTGTTTGTTTTTTAGCAACCAGACCTTTAGATTGTCGATGGTTTCGGTGTCGTTTTGGATTTCCTCGAAAGCCTCGATTATCACCGCCTGGGTTTCGATGGGTGCTTCGTACCAATACCAAGATGCGGTATTCCCTTTCCAATACATGCCCAATTCATCTGAGGTGATACTGTTCTCTTTTAGCGCCTGTAGTATTTTGTTCGGTGTGACGGAATCGTTCATGCGGTGCAAGGCCAACGCCAGCATTCCTTTAGCATACAATCCTTTTTTTGTCCAATATTTTTGTGCTTGTTTCTTATAATACATTGTAATTTCATCCACTTTTTTGGAGGTTTTGATATTGGGGAAGAAACTACGCATGTAGAGATATTGAATCTGGGTTCGGCTCAGATGGTCGTCGTTGCTATTGGAAGTATGGTTTTTCATGGAATCATATTCGCCGATAAATTCGGCATCCAAATAGGCGATGGCGTTTTCCAGCATTTCTGCCAATTCGAAATTCCGCCCCTGCTCCGCCTCTGAACCAGCGGCCGAAGTGTGATTGCCGGTTTTGCTTGTCGATACCCCTGCTGCTGCCGAAGTGAGTTTTTCGAGATGGCCCAAGCCAGCAACGATGTGCTGGGTGATATACCGATTATCCGGTCCGCCATTGAACCAGGCCCAGGCACCTGATGGATTTTGGTTATGCTGCAGCTTGTTTAGCGCGTTGGCCTGCTCGTTTTTCATTTTGTTCAAATTGAACAACAAGGCGATACGCTTTTTCTGCTCGGTTTCCGATTGGGCATCCCGCAGCCATGGGGTTTCCTGAATCAACAACGACTTGAATTCCTCGTTTTTCTCGAGGTTACTGAGCAGGACATCGGAATTTGCCCATTGTTTAAAGACTTCCCGAATTCGCGGATTTCCGTTGGCGATATGGCTTGCTAGACTGTTCGCATAATAGCGCGCAAAGGTCTGCTCGTTACAGTCATACGGAAATTCCATCAAATAGGGGAGGGCCTGTACGGCGTACCAAGCCGGGTTGGAAGTGATTTCCAAGGTCAGTTTGTGGTTCTTTAGGCTAGTTGAAGTATTTTCCTTTAGTTTATCCAAAGTAAACGTTTTTGTCTGATTGCTGCGGACCCACATCGGGAGGGTTTCAGTTACCAACATCCGATTGGTCAATACCGGAAGCAGGTTTTGTTCCCCATCGCTGAAATCCCCGGCTTTTGCGATGATCTTGTACTGAACCGCTTGAATACTCTCGGGAATTTTTAAACGCCAGGCGACTTGGGTGTTGCCCATTGAATCGACCTTGAAATTTCTGCTGGGTTCCCCCTGGCCCCCTCCGCCTGCGGCACCTCCGGCGCCTTCTGCCTCTGGCATCTCCCCCTCGGAGAATGCAATAAGTAGATTTTTTGATATATCGGTATTCGTTACCGCATCGGTCAGCACCAGTTTCGCTTCTCCTGAAAGTGGCTTGTCCGTTAGATTGGCGATTTTGGTGCTGATGGTGATTTCATCGCCTTCCCGAAGAAATCTCGGCGCATTCGGAATGACCATCACTTCTTTTTGGGTGACGGTCTCCAAAGTCGTCACTGCACTTTTCAAGGCTTTGGTATGGGCCAAGAGTTGCAGTTTCCACTTGGTTAAAGCTTCCGGCGTGGTGAAATTGAAAGAGACGTTTCCTTGGGCATCCGTTTTTAATTGTGGAAAGAAAAAGGCGGTTTCCTGTAGGTTTTTACGAATTTTCACATCGCTGAATTCGGTTTCCTTTACTTCCTCTTTCGGTTTACCCTTGATTTCCTCCGAGCTATCCTTTTTTCCTTCCGCGCTACCATAACCAGTGGTGGCAACCTCATTGAGCACCCCTTCATCAGCTTCCATTTCCATGGCTACCTTCGATATCGGTGAAGCCGTTCTCAACATCCCATTTCTAGTTCGATACCCAAAATTAAACCCGAACCAATCTAACGAATCATAATATTGCGGAGTAAAGCTGTAAGTGTCATTATCAATATATGCGCTGAACGAGGCTACTCCAAAACTTTGACTTGCGTCGGTATATAGGTTGGAATAATAAGTAGACCGCATCATCGGATCGAAACGCCAAGTATGGTCGCGAAAGGTATCTAAAGAGACATCGTACATACTGGCCAAAAGTTCTGCGGATACCTGATCGCCCTTAGGTCCTTTGATAGTAAAAGCCCAGGTTTCGTCCTTCCCAGGCGCCAACTTATCGCGGAAGGTCAGGGTCTCGATCTCAAGGTCCGTTTTTGGGTAGGGCACTGCAATAGGCAGGGAACCAAATTCAAAAGAATTATAGGCCGAAAAGCTGTAGTTGACGGAAAAGCCGCCCGGATCATCCGAGGTAACCGGAACGGAAAAGGTGGTTGTATTATCGCTTAAGCGAACAATATGGGTATCTACGATTTTTTTATCTTTTTCAACAAAAACCGAAACTGTCATATTTTCGGATGCCGATCCAATTTTCACTTCGACCGTATCCCCGATGGCATAGTTTTTTTTATCGGACGTAATCTCGAATAGTTGGTTGTCAGGCAGCTTTTTATCCACATCGCTGTACAAGGTCGTTTGCGCCAAGGCTTTTACTTCTTGCCCGAAGGTATCGGTAGTTTTCAGCTCGATGACATACGTTCCGGAATCCCATTTTTTCGAAATTTTTAGAGGTACTGTGGTGGATTTTCCGGTATCGAAGTCTTTCTCCCAGACCAATTTCCCCCATTCCCAATTGGTCGGGTCGTCTTCATTGGTAAAGGCATCATGCGGAAAGCATTTTTTAAATTCCGGTTTCTCCCAATTTTGGTAATCGGGAGCCGCCCAAGGTCTAGGTCGCAACACATGATCGGGTGCTTGCAGTTTATACATTTTAACCGTGCCTCGAGCATTTACAGGCTGGTCGTTGAGGTTGTTTGTTACAATCGTAAGGGTATCCGCTTTTTTAGTTTTGTCCAACCGGTCCGATACATCGATGTTTGCGGTAAGTGCATGATAGCCTACGGAAACAAGGGTAGTCGCGGTATGGGTTTCCCCATTGATATCGGTAACATCCGCAGTTACTTCATACTGAAAAGTGGGTAGGTTTTCTTTGGATAAACCGGTATCCGGCAATGCCTTAAATTCGATTTCATAGTTGCCGGAAGCATCCGTTACCGTCTCGCCATGCGCAATTTCTTGGGGCATTATTTTGAAATAAGGATGATACCAATAGTACCATATCGGAAAGTAGACCACGCGCTTGACCCTATAGCCGACCTTGGCATCGGTAATAGTACTTCCGGCATAGGCAGTTGCGGTTCCTTTGACGGTGATGCTATCGTTCACCCGAAAAGTTTCGGTTATCGGGCTGAACGAAGTCTCAAACTTAGGTCGTTTGTATTCCTCGACGGAAAATTGGGTGTATCCGTTAAGCGCCACTTTTTTTGAACTTGCCTGCAATGAAAAATTGCCTGTTAATCCGGTGTCGGGCAGAATAAATTCCCCCGAAAACGAACCATAGTCATTGGTCTTAAATTGCTGTGTGCCGACGGTCTGTCCATTGACATCTTTAAGTTCAATTTGGACTTCGGTATTTTCGAGGATGCTCGATTTTCCGTGGTTGTTATGCAGGGCTATTCCCTTAAAATATAAGGGTTGCCCCGGTCTGTAGATACTACGATCGGTAAATAGAAAACAGGAGTAGTCGGTATACGGTGGATTTGAATCTTCTCTGGCATTGACATAATAGGGTCCGAAATGCGCCTGTTCCTTTTTATGGGTTACAAGGATATTGACATCACGCCAATATACGTTGGATAAAGGGATGCTGACAATCCCGTTTTTATCGGCTAGCAAGGTAGCGCTAGAATCCTGTGTGTTGCCATTTTTCCGGTAGGTAAGTTGTAATTCTACACCGGAAATAGGGTGGCCATTTTGACGGTCTACGACCTGAAATTGGTAAGCATCCGATGTCTGGGTGGCCACCAGGGCCATATTGGTTACCTGAATGGGACTAAAAGCAAAGGTTTTGTTCCCGGCTTTTTTCCCATCCTTCGCAGTCGGAGTCGCCAAAATTACATATTGCCCGTTTTCCAATGCGGGAAGTAGCACCTCGATACTGTGTTGCTGATAGTCATTTTCATTTTTTAAAGTGGCTTCCCAAGTTTTCGTTACGGAAAGTTTTCGCAAAAATTCAAATTGTTCGGGCTGTCGATAAAGTTCGTTCAGCTTTTTCAGCTCCTTTTGCGATATTTTGAGGGCGCTTAGCTTAAGGGCTTGTATGTTTTTATACTTGACCAGTAGCCGAGCATCTGTAGTGATGGGAATGTGATTTTCGGTGGTCAATTGAAGGTGGGTTGCCAGAATTTGGGATTTCAGGGACTTGCATTTTTCCACCCCACGGCTATCGGGAAATTGGGAGATGACCGATTCACAGAGTTCCAAGGCCGCTTTTAGCGCCCAGCGGTTATCCTCATTTGTTTTTGGGGAATACCCGTTACCCTTTTCTACATAGAGCTGGGCGACTTCATAGGTATATAAAGCGGATGCTTCGTGCTGCTTTAAGTTCTCTGCAGAATTTTGAAGCACTTCAAGGTAAACAGCATCTTTATTCGGGAACACGGCGTTTTCGTGGATGTAGCTCAGCCGCTCGATATCCACCTCGACAAGGGCATCCAATTTCGGATCGGGGAAATGGAATTTCAACAGTTCTTGATAGACCAGCAGCGCTTTCGATTGCAAGGAAGTCCGGTCTTGGGTATCAATTTTCTTTTGCGTGTATTGATAGGCTTCACAATACATTTCAGGATCGGCAATCTCGAACTGGTCTGCAGGACGGGTGATATTGTTTTCGTCCGTTTTATAAAATTCCAGCGCCGCATGTGCCAGCACATCGAATAGGCTAGGGCGGTAGATTTCGGAACCGGTTTGGTTGTTCAGGATTTCCTTAAAATCTTCGAGGCCTGTATTTTGAAGGGCTTCCTTGTTCTTCAAGGATGCCTCAAAATGGCTGCTAATTTCGTGGAACAGCGTAGTCAGATCCCAAGTACGAAAATCGACGGAATCTACTTTGGAGGCTGTTTGGGTACGATCATAAAAGGAATAGCGGTTTTGTTGGAAATACTGCCAATAGAGGTTTGCTAAATAGCTTTCCAACACATTTTTAGTAGGGAATTCCGCTTTCTCGATTTCAGATCTGAATTCGTTAACTATGTTGAGTTGTGCATTCTCTTCTAAGGTCAGTGCATATTTTGAGGTATACAGTAAGGTCTTGACATTCTGATCAGCATTCTTTTCCTTTTTGGCCTTTTCGGAAATGGCCCGGACTTGTTTTAAGGCGGATTGGGTCAAGTTGTCGTTTTCGAGTTGCCCGACCTTTTTCCAAAGTATATCGTACGAATCTTTTGAACTTTGCGCAGCCCCCATAGTCACTGTCAGGATTAGAATTTGTAGTACGAATAGGATTTTAGGCTGTTTCATGTCTAGCATTAAAATTACGGAACAAAGATTTACAAAAGCTATGCCATGGGCAACCTCAAATTAGGGATCGCGGGTTTTGGGTGAGGGATGTCCGTCCTAAAAATATCAAAGTGACTTTAACAATCCACCATCTATGGGAATCTGTGTACCAGTAATAAATGCTGCCTGTTCGGAAGCCAAAAACGCCACCAAATACCCATATTCCTTAGGGTCGCCAATACGTTTTACAGGTACCTTCGCTTCCATATCCGAACGGACATCGGCTTGGGAAATACCTTGCTGTTCCGCTTTTTTAGCGTTGAGCTGGTGGATGCGATCGGTGTCGAAATAGCCGGTTAGGATGCTGTTTACCGTAATATTATATTCGCCCACATCGCTGGCCAAGGATTTGGCCCAAGTGACCACGGCCGCCCGGATCGTGTTCGATAATGCCAGATACGACAAAGGTTCTTTTACGGAAACCGAGGCGGCATTGATAATACGGCCCCAATTGTTTTCAATCATGTGTTTTAAGGCCAGTTCCGTAGTGAAAACCACAATTTTAAAAAGCAGGTCGAAGGCCTCCTGATAATCGGGCACTTGTTTCTCCAAGGTGTTTCCGGCATCGGGACCTTGGGTGTTGTTGACGAGAATGTCCACCGAATTGCTATCAAAGTAGCTGGATATTTTTGTTTTGTATCCCTCGAAATCTGAAAAATCCACTACTACATATTGATGCGTTTGTCCCTGATTGGTGGGAAGTTCGGCAACAATGGACTCCAATTTGGCCTCGCTATGTGACATCAAGGTGACGCTGGCACCACTTTCCGCAAGCTGAATCGCAACGGCCTTGCCGATGCCGCCGCTACTGCCGCCGACTAGAGCTGTTTTTCCCTTTAAGGTAATATTCATCTTTAATTAGTTTTTAGGAAACGATTTTTTCCGACGCTCGGACTAAACGAACAAAAGGTTATATTTCGACCAGGTTCAGTAACTGTGAATTTATTGGTTTATGAGTGAGTGTTCGTTTTACCAAATACCATACCCCAAACTATTTGTATTCTTCTCGGACCGGACTAAAAACATCCATCAACTTACATGGCGTCAATGCTTTTCCGCTGTGCTTTTTGTAGGGTGCAATTACGACTAAATCGCCCGGATGATAAACGTTGGTTTCGTCATCCAAAGTTAATTCGAATTTTCCTTCGATAACATGCATTACCTGCTCGTTCATGTGGGCATGTTCATGCACTTCTGCGCCTTTTTCGACCTCCCAAAAGACAAGGCTCATATTTTCCGTATGCACCAGTTTGCCATGAAGGCCGGGCATGATTTCTTTGGAAGGGAGGGTGGAGAGGTTTATAGCCATTATTTTTAATTTTATCTACGAAGATAATAAGAAATCAGGTCTGCGCTTTCCATTCAATCGAGATCAAGAACAATCGATAGGTTTCTTCGTACTTCATCGATCAAATCTATGGGCAAAGAACCAAGTTTTTCAACCAATCTTTGATTGTCTATTGCCCGGATTTGATCGATAAGCACATGGGAATCCTTTTTCAAATTGGCCTGTCCTCTTTTTAGGGATACCCGTAAAATTTGGGCTTCACTTTTGGTATGGGTTGTTATCGGACAAATAATGGTTGAAGGATGCGGGATTTTGTTCAAAAGATTGCTCTGAACTACTAGTACCGGTCTTTTTTTACCCGGTTCCGTGTCAATTCGAGGGTTTAAATCGGCAATCCATATTTCGAAAATTTTAATCATTATAGCCTAAGTCTTCGAATTCCCTGAGTACATTCATCGATTCTTCACGGACGGCATATGAATCGCTTTTAAGTTGTTTTTCGATCAAATTTCTTTTTTGCAACCGATTGTAGAAATCTATGGCCTCGTTGATGTACCTGTTTCTGGGCATTTTCATCTCGGAAATAATTTTCTCCGTTTCGCTGAAAATAGCGTCGTCTATTTTTAAGGATACTGCTTTCATAGCTATTAGGATAGAATATCCGTAAAAGTATATCTTTTTGGTATATCATGCAAGTAAATCGGCAATATGGTGTTTTGTACTTTTTGGTGTTTCGAACATTCCTTTAGTCCCATTTCACGATCACCAGCTCACAGCGCCGGTTCCATTCGTGGTCTTCTTCACTACAGCTTTCTTCGGTAGCGCATTTTACGAGGGGTTTTGATTCGCCGTAGCCTTTGGCGATAACGCGGTCGGTGGCGATGCCGTTTTAAGCGGATATTTTAGAATCACATCGGCCTAGATTCCATTCAATGCCAGATAATTCATTCCTGGTAAGATTTAAACGGCATCTCTTTCTTCCCTTTTCTTTTAACATCCTTTGTTATCTTTGGCAAAAACCGTTAGGAAATGAAAATCCACTTTATAGCCATTGGTGGCAGTGCGATGCATAATCTGGCCTTGGCCCTTGAGCATAAAGGGTACACCATCACCGGAAGCGATGATGTCATTTTCGAACCTTCTAAGTCGCGCTTGGCCGAAAAAGGATTACTTCCAGAGGCATTTGGATGGTTTCCCGCTAAGATTCACGGGGCATTGGATGCCGTTATTTTGGGGATGCATGCCAAATCCGATAATCCCGAACTGTTGCGAGCGCAGGAAATAGGATTGGAAATCTATTCCTATCCCGAATTCTTGTACGAGCAGTCCAAAAATAAGACTCGGGTGGTTATCGGCGGAAGTCATGGTAAAACCACGATTACTTCAATGATCCTGCATGTGCTAGATTATCACGACCGCAATGTCGATTATATGGTCGGCGCCCAGTTAGACGGCTTCGACCGAATGGTGCATCTCACCGAAGAAAATGATTTTATCGTTTTGGAAGGGGATGAATACCTGTCCTCCCCGATCGACCGGCGTCCGAAATTCCATCTGTACAGACCTAATATCGCCTTGTTGAGCGGTATTGCGTGGGACCATATCAACGTGTTTCCCACTTTCGAAAATTATGTGGACCAATTCCGGATTTTTGTGGATAGCATCGTCAAAGGCGGAAGTATTACCTACAATGAAGAAGACCCGGAGGTGAAAAAAGTGGTAGAGGCTTCCGACAACGCTATCCGGAAATTGCCGTATGTAACTCCTGAATATACCGTCGAAAACGGACAGACCCTTTTGGAAACCCCCGAAGGCCCGATGCCCATCGAGGTCTTTGGTAGGCATAACCTGGGCAACCTCGCCGGTGCCAAGTGGATCTGCCAGAACATGGGGGTCGACGAAGACGATTTTTACGAGGCCATTGCCAGCTTCAAGGGAGCCTCGAAGCGTCTGGAAAAGTTGGCGGAAGGAAAAACAAGCGTTATTTATAAGGATTTTGCCCATTCCCCCAGCAAGGTGGCCGCGACCACTAGGGCCGTAAAAGAGCAATACCCCGACAGAAAATTAATTGCCTGCCTCGAACTCCATACCTACAGCAGTTTTGAACCGGAGTTTTTGAAAGGATATAAAGGTGCTTTGGATGCCGCCGATATGGCAACCGTTTTCTATTTACCGGAATCCGTTTCCATCAAAAAACTGGATCCGGTTTCCCCCCAACAGATTTCGGATGCCTTTGAGCGCGACGATCTGCAAATTTTCACCGAGGCATCCTCCTTTAAGGACTTTGTTTTTAAACAGAATTATACCGATTCCGTCTTATTGCTCATGAGTTCCGGTAATTATGGGGGGCTTGATTTGGAGGAAGTCGCGGAATTAGTGTAATATCCTGCTTCAATCTGCGTTAACCACTAACCGCTACTGATTAACACAGCCTCACGCATGCCACAGAAAGAACCTTCCTTCTCCATAAAACACTGGTCCGACGACGACAAACCAAGGGAAAAACTGGTGCAGAATGGGAAGTCCGCCCTTTCGGACGCCGAACTGATCGCGATCCTTATCGGTTCGGGAAGCAGAAACGAAAGTGCCGTTGCCCTATCTAAAAGGATTTTGGTCTCGGCCGACAACAACCTGAACGAGTTGGGAAAATTATCCATAAAACAACTGACGCAGTTTCACGGTATTGGGGAAGCCAAAGCAGTGACCATTATTGCTGCCTTAGAAATCGGACGGCGAAGAAGGGATGGGGAAGTCCTAAAAATTACCAAAATCAACAGTAGCCGCGATGCCTTTGAGCTCCTACAGCCCCGAATGGGGGATTTAGGGCATGAAGAGTTTTGGATTCTCTATCTGAACAACGGCAATAAAGTATTGACTAGCGCCCTACTCAGCAGAGGCGGACTTACCGGCACCCTGGTCGATGTACGCATCGTCATGAGGAAAGCACTCGAACTAGGTGCGGTAGCTTTGGTACTGGCACATAACCATCCTTCCGGAACCCTAAAGCCCAGCAAAGGGGATAGGGATGTCACAGCGAAACTAAAACGGGCCGCTTTGGCATTGGATATAACTATTTTAGATCATATCATCGTTACCGAAAAAGATTATTTTAGCTTTGCGGACGAAGGAGTTTTGTAAGTAAGCAGTAAATCTATGGCATACCGAAAAAATGTAAGGTCGATCGCTACTTGGTAGCTTAACCGCGGACCGCCACTGCCCACTGCCTACTTTCCCTTGGAATTTGAAATTTGTATTTTTGGAATTTGAACTACGATGCTGTTAATCTACACCCATAAAATCACCCCTCGCTTCACGTATATTATGAAGCAAGTGTTCACACGTATTTTGGGAATCGAAGTGTCCTTTACCACCAAAGTTGAGGATTTTATAAAGCATACAGGGCCTAAGATTACCTACACCAAACAGCCGCTTCAGAACGAATTTTTTGTACGGAGCAACGACCTGTTGTTCGAACAGGGCATTAATGACTTTAATATCAAGATTTCAGAATGGGAAGGTGTACCTTGCTTCTTCGCAGCAGGGGAACGCAGTACTATTCCTTTCGATATTTTTTCGGCCAGTTTTTATCTGATAAGCCGTTATGAAGAATACTTGCCGCATGTCAAGGACCTTCATGGAAGATTTCCACCAAAAGAAAGCCTTGCCTATCGCCATGTGTTTTTACAGTCGCCCGTAGTCGATATTTGGGCCTATAAGCTTCTGGAAGTCCTAAAAGATAGGTTTCCCGAAATGGAACGCAAATCCAGATCTTATTCCTATACCTCGGTCATCGATGTCAACACCTCGCATGCTTTTGCACACCGAGGCTTCGTTAGAACCATCTCTGGCCTTTTCTATGATTTGGGATTCTTGAGGTTGGGTCGGGTGGCGGAACGAATCAAAGTTTTGATTTATCCGAAGAAAGATCCGTACGATAATTTTGCATTCTTGATCGAACTGCATAAAAAATGTGTAGTTAAGAGTTTATTTTTCTTCCAGTTCGCGACCTATTCGACTTACGATAAAAACGTTTCGCCGAATAGTAACAAGTTCCGGTTTTTGATTAAGTACATCGCCGATTACAGCAAGGTCGCCTTGGCCGCCTCATACAGTTCCTTCAACAATTTTAACCTCTTGAAAAAGGAAAAGAAAAGATTGAGCGGGGTAATCAATAGGCCGATAGATACCTGTCGCATGCGCTATAACCGCTGCAATTTGCCGGATACCTACCGCACACTGATAGAGGCGGGTTTTAGTGACGACTATACGATGGGCTATACGCACGAACCCGGATTTCGCGCAGGTACCTGTACCCCATTTTATTTTTATGATATGAATTTAGAAATCCAACAGCCCATACGCATACACCCTTTTACGTTTCACGATTATGCCTTTACGAACGTCGGAGGTAAAGATACCATCCTACAACGCATGGATGTGCTTTACCAAGAAATAAAAAAGGTCAACGGTAGCCTTGTATCGGTTTTCTCCAACGAACTTTTAGGTACGCAGCATAAGGTCGATTGGAAAGCACTTTATACAGAGGTTTTAGATAAGTACAACAGTTAATTAGCCGTCGGCTTCCATATCCTACATTTCAACGGACATAATGCTCCGCTGCCCGAAAATTGCGAAATGATTCATGACCTGAACGAAATAAAAAACTTTTTATGGAGTTATAAGGGTAAGGAACACTGCCTCTTCTTTTCGGCATTTATCAAGGTTTGCAAATGAATTCATTTTTAAGATATGTACTCTGTTTTTCTCTGTGCCTGACCACCCTGGTCTCCTGTATCGAAGATCAGGATTTTGGTCAGTATGACGATTTAAATCTCACCCCTACCTTAGAGGCCAGTATTCTTTACATCGAGTCACCGGAATCTTTTATCAATGCTGCCGGTGATGTCGATATAATTTCCAGAGACTTCAATTTTGATGCATTCAGCTCCGATGTTTTTGCGAAAAGAGTGCTAGATGGTACGATTACCTATATCGTGGAGAATACCACTAGTAAGGATGATATTAGGGTGCGCGTTGAGTTGTTGAATGCTGACGGTGGGGTTATTGATGTTGAGAATATTCCCCCTGTAGCACCTGGTAGTGAATACCGACTTGATATTGCGTACGGCAATTCAGGAAAAAACATCAATATCATCAAATTTACTTCGAGTATACGCGTCACGGCCACGAATGAGGGCGATAGTACAAGCACCTCGGACTTGCCCGATCCTAAAATCATTTTGAAATCAAGCGGAAAATTCCGAGTAGATATAAAATGAGAATCTCCCAATTACTTTTTGTTGTCCTTTTTTGGTCCTGTCTCGTTGTGCAGGGCCAGAACAAGCAGTTGCTGTACGATTTTGTGGAAATCCCGCAAGCAGGTATGGTCAATCCCGGTATGGAAACCGATTTTCAATGGTATAGCGGGGTTCCTGCGCTTTCAGGCATTATGCTGCAGGCCGGTTCCAGCGGTATTTCGGTAAACGATATTTTTGCTAATGACGGACTTAGCATTAACGATAAGGTCCGCGATCGTGCCGTGTTTGGTATGAAACCCACGGATGAGCTCAGTGGCACCTTTCAGATGGAATTCCTGAATTTCGGATTTCGGGGCCGAGATCCCGATATTTTTTATTCCGGGGGAATGTATCTTGAAGGCGATGCTATTGGCTATTGGTTTAAGGATTATGCCATTTTGGGGTTTGAGGGAAACGCTGATCGTCTGAACCAACGCTTCGATGTCAGCCATTTAAAGACGCGCGGGGAATTAGTGAATATTTTCCATTTTGGCGTTAACAAAAGGGTAGATCGCGACCTGACCATCGGCGGAAGGGCCAAAATCTACTCTAGTATTTTCGATTTCAACTCCACCAAAAACAAAGGGTATTTCGTGACTACGGAAGGGGAGAACAACATCTTTGCCAGTACCCTAAATACCGATATGGTCCTCAGAACATCGGGTTTACAAGCACTTTACGATGCTAATGAAGAGGATAACATCGCCGGTACCGCAATCAAAAGGGCCCTGTTCGGGGGCAATCTGGGTGTAGGGGTCGATGTAGGCTTCACCTATCACTTGAACGAACAGACCGTACTGACCGGAAGCCTGTTAGATCTCGGCTTTATCTACCATACAAACGATACCAAGAACTACACCTTAAAAGGCACTGCTACGGTCGAAGGCGTGGTCGTGACCCCTGAGGAAACCATAAATCCAGATACCGATTTTTGGGAAAATCTTGTCGATGACATCGAATCTTTCGTGCCCTATGAAGAGAATTCGCAGTCTTATATCGCTTTCAGACCCACAAAATTGTACGCTTCCGTGCGCTATAATTTTGGGGAACAGGTCGCAAGAAGGGGTAATTGCGAGTGTGGTATAAATGCAACGCGCAATAGTTTACGTTCAAAGTATGCCAATAGTGTAGGAGGTCAATTGTACATAATCAATCGTCCAAGAGGTCCGCAGGCCGCGTTAACTGCCTTTTATCAAAGACGTTTGGGCAATATTTTGGCGGTAAAGGGAACGTATACGGTCGATAAGTTCTCATACACCAACCTCGGTCTGGGTCTTAACTTTCAATTAGGCCCCGTAAACCTTTACGCCATGGCCGATAACCTGCTTGCCTACCGCAATCTCGCGGATAGCCGATACACTTCTTTTCAGTTAGGATTAAATATTATATCTTGGGGCAAGAAATGATGTAATTAATCGATTTTGCCGTTTTCAAACTTCTACCATAACCCTACTTAGGTGTTATGATATACATTTGATTTTATTTGCGAAACATCCCATGGCATAATTGTTGACAATAATTTACTCGATAGCCTTTAATTTTCAGTCTTGGTTCTTGGTTCTAGCAACCCCGAAGCTTCGGGGGTTTAGTATCATTACCGGACACTAATGATTCAACGCAATTCTATATGAAAAATACGATAGTAGCACTATTCTTTCTAATATCCCTGACCGGTATGGCCCAAGAACAACTTAATGATTACAAGTACATCGTCGTACCCAAACAATTTGCGGAATTCAAGCGTGAGAACCAATACCAGACCAGCACTTTGGTCAAATATCTTTTTGTCGAAAAGGGCTTTGAGGCGGTCTATGAAGATGCGCTTCCCCAAGATCTTAAAGACAATGGCTGTTTGGGCCTTCGGGCAAAATTGGTCGATGGATCTTCCATGTTTACCACCAAAGCTATTATAAAGCTGGAAAACTGTAGCGGAGAGGAAGTATTTACCACCGAAGAAGGCAAAAGCAAGGAAAAAGATTATAAAGAATCATATGGAGAGGCAATACGGGAGGCCTTTACATCTTTCGACACCATGAATTACGCCTATAATGGCAAAGCAGAAAACTCGGGGCCCATCACCGTCAGTATGAAAAACGACGTGAAGAAATTAGCGGAAGAAAGGCGCCAAAACCATTCAGCCGCAAACCGGCCCGATGTCATGGTCGAGCAGGAAGCCACGCGTGAAAATCAGCGCTATGTCGATAGGCGACCCGTGCCATCGGACCTGAAAAAGGCGGAGCCGAAAACCGAGATCGTCGAACAAGAGGGCAACGAAGAACAACTAAGTTATAATGACCAAAATTCGGGGGAATCGGATATAAGCAAAGGGGAAGGCAAAGATAAGTCAGCAACTTCGGGGATGAAACAGGGAAAGGATTCTGAACTTTCAACCCTTGCATCCGGAACGCTGTATGCCCAAGAATTGCCTAACGGATACCAACTGGTAGATAGTACCCCAAAAATTAGGATGAAAATTGAAAAAACCTCGATGCCCGATTTCTATATGGCCAAAGTTGGCGATACGAGCGGAACGGTTTTCAAGAAAAACGGAACCTGGTTCTTTGAATACTATTCAAGGGGTAACCTTATTTCCGAGGAACTGGATATTAAGTTTTAGGAATTATATTTCCCCTTCCAACGTTTGTCCAAAAACTCCTTAATCGCATTCTCCCTAGAATTGTTTCCCGGCTCGTAGAACGAAGTCCCCGATAGATCTTCCGGTAAGAATTCCTCATTTACAAAATTGTTCTGATAGTTATGGGCATACTTATATTCCTTCCCGTAACCTAGGTCCTTCATCAATTTGGTAGGGGCGTTGCGCAGGGGTAGGGGTACTGATAAGTCCCCGGTTTGTCGCACCGTTTGTTGCGCTTTGCCAATGGCCGCATAACTGGCGTTACTTTTTTGGGAAGTGGCCAAGTAGATGGCGCATTGGCTCAAAATGATCCGCGCTTCGGGATAACCAATGGTCGTGACCGCCTGAAAGGCACTATTGGCGATGACCAGGGCGGTCGGGTTGGCCAGTCCGATATCCTCAGATGCCGAAATCAGCAATCGCCGCGCAATGAATTTGACATCTTCCCCACCTTCAATCATCCTTGCGAGCCAGTAAACGGCTCCATTAGGGTCGCTCCCGCGAATGGACTTGATAAAAGCCGATATAATATCGTAATGCTGTTCCCCGGTTTTATCGTAGAGCACCGTGTTTCTCTGCACCTTGCCCAAGACCAATTCATCGGTGATGGTAATCGTATCGCCATCCTCGGAATTAACGACCAGTTCGAAAATGTTCAAAAGTTTCCGTCCATCACCGCCGGAAAGCCGCATAAGGGCTTCCGTCTCCTTCAAATTAATTTTTTTGGACTTTAAAACGGAATCTTCCTTTATGGCCCTTTTCAGTAAATCCTCCAGGTCTTCTTTTCCGAAAGGATTGAGCACGTACACCTGACAACGGGAAAGTAAGGCGGGAATCACCTCAAAACTCGGGTTTTCGGTCGTAGCCCCGATTAAAGTCACCCATCCCTTTTCCACGGCCGCTAAAAGGGAATCTTGTTGCGACTTGCTAAAACGATGAATTTCGTCAATAAATAGAATGGGGTTTTTGGCCGTGAAAAGTCCACCGCTCTGTTTGGCCTTGTCGATGACCTCGCGAATATCTTTCACGCCACTGTTTATGGCACTCAATATATAAAAAGGCCGTTCGCTTTCGTTGGCGATGATATTGGCCAAGGTAGTTTTGCCTGTTCCTGGTGGTCCCCATAAAATCAAAGAGGGAATCATTCCCTTTTTAATCTGTCCGGTCAAGGAACCGTTCTCGCCAACGAGATGCCGTTGGCTGATGTAATCTTCAAGGGTTTTCGGGCGTACGCGTTCCGCTAGGGGTGAATTCATAATGCAAAAGTAAGATATTTACAGTATTTGTTTTTCGATTTTGGATGTGCCAATATTTCAGTTTTTACATTATCGGCGAACTTATTGCTAATTTTGAGAGTATGTCCGAAAATCAGTATTTTAAGTTCACCAACGCAGTCGTTATCGCTCCCTTAATTGCGGTGATAAGCATTTGGACGGTTTTTTGGATTGAACTTCGATTTCAGGTCAACCTGAACGAGTACGGCATATATCCTCAAAAAATTTCAGGACTAAAGGGTATTATTTTTAGTCCTTTTATTCATGGTTCGGCCGAACATCTTTACAACAACACCATTCCTTTGGCGGTCTTGACCGCCGCCCTGTTTTATTTCTACCGGAATATTTCCCTGAGAATACTGCTTATCGGAATATTGGTATCCGGCTTCTTTACATGGGCCATTGGCCGACCCTCGTATCACATCGGTGCCAGCGGTGTAATTTACCTATTGGCCAGTTTTATTTTTTTTAAAGGGATTTTCACAAAACACTACCGTTTAATTGCCCTTTCACTGATTGTAGTCTTTATTTATGGCAGTATGCTATGGTATATTTTTCCGGTAGCGGATGGTATTTCTTGGGAAGGTCATTTGGGCGGTTTTTTAGCTGGACTTGCCCTAGCTTTTTTCATGAAATCAGATATTCCCCCGCCGAAAAAGTACGAATGGGAACACGAAGATTATAACGATGAAGCCGACGAGTTTTTGCAACAGTTCGATGCCGAGGGTAATTTTGTTGGAAGAACAAAGGATGAAGGTAATGGGGACAAAGCACCAATTGAAATCATCTATCATCTTAAAAAGGAAACTAGAGGAAAAAGTGATCAAGAATGATGGCTTTGATAGGCTAGTTCAACAAAGCGGTTCATCATACAAATTCACCCACTGCCGAACGGAGCACCGCACATTGCACATTGCTCTACCTACTAAAACTGTCTCCGCTGTCTCACCACCTCATATAAAAAAACCGCACAGGCTACCGAAACGTTCAGCGATTCGATTTCGCCCAACAATGGCAGTTTTGCTAACTGGTCCGCAGCCTTCAGGGTAGAAGGGGAGATACCCCGATCTTCCGACCCCATAACAATGGCACAGGGTTCTGTGAAGACAAGGTCATAAACCGTGTTATCGGTCTTTTCGGTGGCTGCAACTACCGTAATTCCGCTCGCTTGCAAATAAAAAACGGCATCCTTGATATGGTCAACCTTGGCAATAGGTACTTTAAAAGCCGCTCCGGCCGAAGTTTTTATGGTATCGGCCGTAACCGGCGCCGCTCCCTTTTTTTGTATGATAATACCATCGACCCCGGTACATTCCGCCGTCCGTATGATGGCCCCGAAATTGCGGACGTCGGAGAGTTGATCGAGTAATAGAAAAAGTGGGATTTTTTCACTTTTGAGCACTTTTTCAACAAGTTCCTCTAACCCATAAAATGTAATGGGGGAGATATTGGCCACGACCCCTTGATGATTGTTTTTGGTCAGGCGATTTAGTTTTTCGATCGGTACGTAGGATGCGTTGATACCGCTTTTACGGATCAAGCTTTCCAATTCCTTCGACAGGTCACCCTTCAGTCCTTTTTGGATAAAGACCTTATCAATGGGCTCGTCGGCATTTATGGCCTCTATTACGGCGCGGATGCCGTAGATTTGGGTTTTATTTTGCATAGTGCAAAGATAATCGAATTCTTACCAGACTGAAGTATTTAACCATTCGATCGCATCTTTCAGATAGGGAACGTAGTCGCAGGCTTGGTTATGCGTTAAACCGGGTGCGACAACAAATTCAATAGTGCTACCGGCTTCTACAGATTGGTCGACCCAAGCCTGGGTTTCTGCCAACGGAAATAATTCATCATTCTCGCCGTGGATAACATACAGTGGGATATCGATTTTTCTAGGTTGCCCATCTGGGCCGATAGTGCTGTAGGAGCTGGCCATGGGAATTCCGGCCGAAAATAGTTCCGGTCGGGTTTCCGCATAGAACCAACTACCGTTTCCACCATTGCTGTATCCCAAAACCACTACTTTGGTCGGATCGATGTCCCAATATTTTAGCGCTAATGTCACTAGACCGACTACTTGCGATTGATTAATGGGTTCTTGCCATTGGTTGGTGCCACCATTAGGGCTTATCACAAAGGCTTCGATGCCTTCGAGTCCTGGTTCTACGTAACAAGAAGTAGACTTATGTGCATTGGGGTCCCCGCCAGCTGCGCCGTGAAGATTCACAAATAAAGGTTTTTTGGTGCCATCCGAAATATCCGGCGCAATGACCCTGAAATTCCAGGCCAGTCCGCCGGGCACCGGAATACTAAAGTCCGAAATTCCCTCTTTGACCTCCAACGCTGAAAAATCCTTTTCGACATCTTCAAAAGTTCGTTCGGGCGGGGTTTCGTTTTCGTTGGATGAATCACCTGAGCTGCATCCGAATAAGAATAGGGTGGCAATAACGGCTAGGGTTAAGTAAAACCTTCGATTTTTTTTCATAGCGATAGGTGTATTATCTTTTTAGGGTAAAATGGCCTCTGAGTGTTCTGCCGTTATCTAATGCTACGCTGAACCAGTAATCCGAGGAGACGAGCGGTCGACCTTTAAAGTTTCCGTCCCAACCTGACGAAACAGGATCGATTTGGGCCAGAAGGCTGCCGAATCTGTCGAAAATGAAAATCGGGGACTGAAGGTCAAATTCAGAACTCAACCCATCTAACTGCCAATAGTCGTTGACTTGATCTCCATTAGGGGTAAAGAACTTAGGGTAGGCAATAATCGATACTTGGCGAGACGTAATACCACAGCCATCCTTATTTCTTGCGAACACGGTAACGATTCCAGAAGGTAAATTTTGAAAAATGGGACTTTCTTGATAGGTGCCATCTTTGTCATTGATCGTATATTCATAGGGGCCACTTCCGGTCATGAATACTTCGAGCCTATTATTCGTAACGGCGATATTCTCAATTTCTGGAAGTTCGGTCTCGATTACCGAAATCAAGCTTTCTGAGGTGCACCCGATGGCATTGGTTACCATCACGGAATAGTTCCCGGACTCTTTAATAGAAATAGTAGAAGTGCTGGCTCCGGTCGACCAAAGGTAGGTGTTTTTGTCTTCGGGGCCCACATCAATGCCAGCGGTAAGCGTCGTCCCGTAGTTTTCAGAACCACATAGTAGCACTTCTTGATTCGCTGCAACGGCGAACGCTTCTATTTCAAGGTCGAATTTCCCGGAACCATAACAACTATTTTCGTGGTCTATGCGAACATATATGGTCTCGCTGCCGGAGATATAGGTGTCCGGCAAATAGTCTTCGGTGCCAACTTTTGCTTTATTCTCAGAGGTGTAAAACCGGATCGAACTACTTTCTGAGAGGTTCAATTCGTTACTGATAGCCTCCCTTTTTAAATCAAAGTGAAATTCTCCCTTCCCATCGCCCAGATCGCAACCTTTCATGTTTGCTATGTCCAAACGGGCGCTAAGTTTCATCTTTAATTGAACTTCCGCATAACTCTGGCAACCACTGATAGGGTTTACAACTTTCGCCACGAGAATTTCATCGGGTTTGGTGTTGGTGTATTGAAAAGCTAATGCGTTCGCATTTGTGGTATCCTCTTCTGCACTTATGAGGTCTTTGTAATAAAAAACGTTTATGATCTGGTCGGTATCCAGACTTACGGTGGTGTTGATTTGATTCAGATTGAATATGCCTATACCATTTTTGTTCGGGTCTTCGTTACACTGAAAATATTCTGCCATTTCTGCCGGTACTTGAGGAGCGTCGTAGATGTTGATGTCTTTGGATACGGGGTCGGATGCAACACCGCCTGCATACCTTATCAGTGACACCGTATAGTCTCCAGGTGCATCGAAAGTGTGTTTAGGGGATGTTTCTGTGCTGGTGGTTCCGTCCCCAAAGTCCCACGCAACGGAATCGAAAGGAGCATCCCCGGTAATCATAAACTCGGTAGCATCTCCATAACATACATTGGTAAATTCGAACTTTAACAGGAAAAAGGATTGAACGTATGGGGGAAGCCCCAATTCAGCTGCTTTTCCATCAAGGGAAACCGTATTTTGTTTAAAATTACATAAGGCCCCTTTCAATTCGGGATTCTCAATGACCGAAATATTGAATCCAAATCCACTGACCGGATATCCGGCGCGATAGATTTTTCCATCGATGGCCAATTGCAGGCCCCCGGCGACATTGGTAGACTTACTGATCACTTCTTTGGATTTTATAATGTTGCTTGCGGAAAGGTCGAACTGGTATAGGGAGCTACCCAATGGCCGTCCGTCGTTTTCATAATTGTTAACGGTAGTATACAATTTGGTAGACTTTGGAGAAAACTCAATGCCGTAGGGTACGCTATTGCTCATCAGGGTCAGCTCATTGGAAACCCGTCCCGTATTGGCATCAAAATCGTATAATAACACTTTACCCGTCTGTATACCCGGTAGTTTAGGGCCGGCGTAATTACTAGAACTCACCTGACTATGGGCAACTCCTATTTTCTTGCCATCAGGGGATACCTTTAAGTAACCTATCCCATTTTGTTTATAGCCACCGGTAGGTACGATCGTGTTGGTCTTGCTGGTGACCGGTGTGGTGTTGACTCCATTTTCATCCACTTCGAAAGCATAAAAAGTATCCCTAAAATGGGTGATAACCCAGATGGAGCGTTCATCATTATGCTGTACCGCGGTGATTTTTTCGGAGCATTTGAGTAGCGTTTCGGCAGGGTCGCTTTGATTATAGGTAATCAAAGGCATGTTTTTTTCGGAAGTGACCACATCGCCAAAACCATTATGTAACGATAGGTCTATCAGCGTATAGTTTAGTCCATAATTGACGGATTCTTCGGGGTCAGGCTCATCTACAGTAAATAGGTAATATTGGGTTTTGGAACCTTCTTTCGGAATGATAATCGCCGATTGTGTACTTGATTCGTGTCCTAAAAGTCCAGTGCCATTAGGCATTAATCGGTGTGCCTTGTCCCAGACCTCTATACCATTGGAATAAAACAGAAGATTACCGTTTTGGTCCGATAGGGTCGAGCAGCCTTCATGGGTATTCAGTTGGCCATCGGTCAAGGCAACGGGAACACCACTGTTAAAATCCAACCCTGCACCGTTTCCAAAATACCATCTACTGGCTTCCCTTTGCGCAAAAGAACATTGGACAAGAAGAAATACCGTTATTGTAATCAAGAAACGACTAGGGCGCATTGCGATGGATTCGAATACGAAATATAACTATAATTGTTGAAAAACACGTTTAAATTAAGCCAAGCTGTCCAAACAGTCATCAAGCATTTCGGGATAGTTTAAAAAAAAAGCCTACTCGTAAAAGTAGGCTTTAAAAATGAATTCAATTTAGATATCAGGGAACATCCCAAAATACCCGAGACGTTTTTTCATCACCTCCCATGGCGCTTGCACCGGCCGTATATCCGGGTCCGTTAACCGATGGTTCGTCGTTGGGGTAGGTGTATCTTCTTGGCGATTGCTCGTTAGAAAATGGAGTGGTTTTAAGATCAGGTGCTCCGTATAGCCTATATGTTGTCCAGGCCTCAAACCCTCTATTAAAAAGATGTATCCATTTTTGCACGGCTACGGTCTCTTGCCACGAACCTGAAGCGGTTGCGTAAGCCACGTTAGGTTGTGCAAGATAGGCCGCGGCACCTTCCGCACCCCAATATTCAAGGGAAGCAGTTACCGCAGCATTATAGTTCTCCTCAGGAGTACCCGCTGGATCTGCAAGGCCTAATTCTTCGGCTTCCGCTAATAAAAAGGAAACTTCTGGATAATCCATTAAAATACCTTCGGTATCAGGCTCATGGAATATATCACCCAAATTGGTGTGGGTGGCGTACGGTGCGTTTTCGCCGTAGGCACCCCCTTTATAAACTCCCTCACCTAAATTGGGTCTGAAGAAAATAGGTATTCTTGGGTCATCAAGACCGACCATAATATTAACTACAATATCGGAGGGAATAAAATCCTGTCTTCCGCTTTCGACTAAATCCGTCCAAACGGGGTTGGCGTTTGGCGAACCATCTAAATATTGGAAGTTGGCATTATCTGCATTAGATTCGAAAACTCCACTTGCAATGGCTTCACTAGCCATTGTGGCCGCAGTACCGGCGTCAACACGGGCAATACGGACCGCCATTCTTAATTTAAGTGAATTTGCGAATTTTTTAAACCCAGCCATATCCCCACCGTAAAGGTAATCGGAAGCTCCAAAAGAACCCGCGTTGACATCAATGCTATTAATAGCTTCGTTCAATTGTGTACTAATTGCGCTATAGATTGCAGCATCGTCATCGTACATTGGGTTTACGTTGTTGATGTCCAAAGCTTGCGTGAAGGGAACATCACCAAAAACATCTACCAGCACGTGATACGTAAAGACTTCCAAGATACTGATAGAGGCCAATTGGTTTTGAATGACTGCTGGGTCAATCCCTCCGTTCTCGCTTGCGTTGATCACCTTCCGCGATTCGTCTAAATCCCTAAGGATATCGCGATAGGATGTATCCCAATGATCACCGGGCTGATCACGTACCTTAAGGTCATAGTTAGGTTCATCGGTGTACGTTGTCGATGTCCAAGATTGCGCCATAAAGCGGAAAATATTAGTGTTGACACTGCTCTCGGTCATAAGGTCCACAAGATTCCTTGTGGCATTCGCGTACAGTGTTTCCGGCGGTACCGATGTCGCTGCTTTCGGGTCTTGATTTAAATCCCCAAAATCGGAACAGGAGATTGTCAATGACAATGTTAGAAATAATATTATCTGTTTTTTCATAGTTGTATGTTTAAAAGTCAAATCGTATGTTGAAACCATATTCTTTAGAAGTAGGATACGGACTGGACTGATACCCTTGAAGGTTACCGGCACTTAAACCAGCTTCCGGATCAGAATAGGGCATGTTTTTGTCGATAATCCAAAGATTTCTTCCCGTTAAAGAGAACGTCATATTGTTAATAGGAATATTTTTAAGAAGCGCTGCCGGTAATTTATAAGACAACGTCATCTCCCTTAGTTTGACATAGCTAGCATCGTAAACATGCAAGGCATTGGGTGCCGAACGATATCCTAATGCATTTTCGAAATCCACCAAACTTCGTGTGGTATTCGGCGCTCCGTCGGGATTGATACCCTCTAAAAGTATCCCGCCTCCAGTTTCGACCGGGTCACGTACGAGATTACCAAGTTCGTTATAGCCAGCAGTTACATCATAAACACCCGTTGCAAAACCATACCAAGTATCTAACGAGAACACATCGCCACCTTTTTGCACATCGATCAAAAAGCTGAACGATAAGTTCTTATAGGTAAGCGTATTGCTCACACCGCCTTTCCATTCGGGATTGATATCGCCAATGGGCTGGGGGGTTGCATCCCGGACATATTTCCCAGTTTCCGCATTAATTACCGGACTAGGGTTGGTAATGTTGCCCTCAGCATCCCTTAAATAGGTGAAATTAGATCCCCAAATGCTTCCGTAAGGTTCACCCACGGTGGCATTAACGGAGATACCGCCTTGAAATGAGCCCAATTGAACATTGTCAACACTTTCACCTGTTGTCTCATTTGTAAATAGCGAAATTACTTTACTATTGTTTTTGGCCCAGGTAGCATTGATTCTCCACTCAAAATCTTCGGTTCTCACCGGAGACACAAAGACTGCGGCTTCAATACCGTCATTTTGAACTTCCCCGGAATTGATAACTCTTGAGCTAAAACCGGTTGCTCGGCTTACTGTAACGGGAAAAATTTGATCAATCGTATTGGTCTTATAATAAGAGACATCAAAACCTGCTCGCTTATTGGCAAAGGTCATTTCCAATCCTAACTCGAACGAGTCGGATAATTCATTCACCAGATTATCGTTACTTTTTTGACTCGCAACCGAGAATAAAGGAACAGAGAAGTTAGTTGGACTAAAATAAGTATCAAATACGCGGTATGGTCTTGTACTGTTACCTACTTGCGCGTAATTAGCTCTAAATTTACCCAATGATAACCAATCTACGTTCAAGAGCTTGGAAAAGACCAAAGAGGTCGATACCGCCGGATAGAAAAATCCATTGCTATCCTCTGGTAGCGTTGATGAAATATCATAACGGCCTGAAAGATCTAGATATAGAAAACCATCATAAGCGAAAGATGCGTTGGCAAAAAAGCCATACTGCTTTAGCTTGTCTAAATCCTCTGTTGGAGGCTCCAATAGGTTAACAGAATTGCTTAGAGAGTATAATTTTGGAACGACCAAACCACCACTAGTGGACGCTCTCACCGCTTCGATGCTATTTTGACGTGCGGTAGCACCTATTACACCGTCCAGCGTAAGCTTTTCAGCTAAATCAAAATCATAGTTGAAGAGTAAATCGTAATTAAGTTCCGTGTAGGTACGGTTAACGCGTTCATATTGGGATACACCCACACTGGTAATCGCCAGTCTTTCTTCTTGAAACTCTGAATAGGTATCTAAAGAAGTTCGACCAGTGATACTTAGCCAGTCCGTAGCATCATAGTTCAGGTTGATATTACCGAATAGGCGGTTTCTAGTATCCGTCTCATAATTCTCGTATTGCGTGAAATATGGGTTATCAAAGAAAATGGCTGCCTGTCCTTCCGGGGTAAGTGGATTACCACCATAGTTCCAGCTAATATTACGTCCTGTATCGAAATAGGCTTCTTCTTGTTGTTTATAATCTACGTTAATCTGGTTCCATTGTCGAAACTGTTGCATGATGTTTTTGCCATCATAGCCAGTACCATATCGGCCTTTACCATCCGTTTTGGTGAAAGTGGCTTTTACGCCAGCAGTAAGTTTTTCGGATAATTGTTGGGAGCCATTGAAATCGATACTGTTCCTTTTAATTTTACTATTAGGTACAATACCGGTTTGGTCAAGACTGGTATAGCCCAGACGAAAGGAACCGGTTTCACTACCTGCGGATACCGAAACACTATTGCTTAAGGTAACGCCGGTATTAAAAATATATTCCGGACCGTGTTTTCGGGCCACCCAAGGGGTCGCTTGAAGATAGTTCGGGGATTCGGGATAAAAGGCATCCCATTGGTATACCAATAAATTAGGGTCAAAGGCGCCACCTTGTGAAGCGTCCTCCGTAAAAGGCGTAGTTAAATCATCAACACCGTCACCATCGACATCCAATGCGGAAAAATAATCACCTGGGCCGTTTCCGTAGAAAGGTCCGTAACCGGCACCATACTGATTTTGGTATTTAGGAAAAGTGTCCTTATCATAATTGGCCAAGGTAACACCCGAATTAATGGTAATACCAAGCCCTTTGCTTTTCGACCCCTTCTTCGTTGTAACGATAATAACGCCGTTTGCAGCTCGCGATCCGTAAAGGTTAGAGGCGGCCGCACCTTTTAGTACGTTTACCGATTCAATGTCTTCGGGGTTGATGTCCATTGCAGCATTACCATAATCGTAGCCCCCTCGACCGGTATCCTGATCTGTTGATATGGCATTATCGTTGCCGATTGGAGTGCCATCAACAACAAATAGAGGCTGGTTATTCCCCGTAAGGGAAGTATACCCGCGAAGAATAATATTGGAAGATCCACCAAGTGAGCTACTTTTCTTGATATCAAGGCCCGCAACCTTACCGGAAAGCGAGTTGATAAAGTTAGTTTCCTTAGCCGTATTTACTTCATCTCCCGTAACTTGGGTAGTAGCATAACCCAGCGCTTGTTTCTCCTTGGAAATGCCCAAGGCTGTAACCACAACTTCATCCAGCGCCTGTGCGTCTTCTACCATCTGCACATCGACGGTGTCGCTCGCGCCAATAGTTTCCGCTTTATCGGCTTGTCCGATATACGTAAATAGAAGTACGTCTCCTTCATTTGCGGAAATCGTATAATTCCCATCAAAATCAGTTTGGGTACCATTGGTAGTACCTTGAACTAAAATATTGACCCCGGGTAACGGGAGGCCATTTTGATCCGTCACCGTACCGGTCACCGATTTTTCTTGTGCAAAAGATAATTGCACGACTAACGCCAGTAAAAGCGTCAGCAATCCTTTGTGTCTTGCTCTCATTTTATGTTTATTTGAATTAGCTTAACGCAAAAGTGCTAGATCTAAGTTAATTATCCAAGTATTTTTAACATTAAGTTATGCACGCATAGCTTTTTGATTGTTAAATTTCCATTGCCAAGGCGGTGTTGTGTGTTCTATTTGTAACAATTTTGCATATTACATAATATCAAATCGACTATTATTGAGCGAAGTTGTTAACCAATTACGAATTATGCAAATATTTGATTTTGGGATGCCGTTCGTAATAAATGTGATAGAGTAGTTATTTATTTTGGTTTTGAGAGAAGGTTTTGGGGTTTTGAATGAGATAGGCGACCCTTATATGGGTTTGGTGGCTTTGATAGGTGTTAGGAATATTTCTTTAATTCATAAGTTTTCCTTGCTCAGGTGTATTATCCATTTTATCCGAATAAAAAAACATGTTAAGAAGATGATGTTGAGCCTGGTTGTGATGTAAAAAACAGTCTTTAAAAAAAACCTTTAAAATAATTCCCCCACGATTTGAATTTCTATGAAATAGTCTTACATTTGCCAGCCCTTAAACAAAGGGTTAATTTTTCATACATATAGTTAGTATGCCAACAATTTCACAATTAGTACGAAAAGGAAGGTCCACGATTGCCAAGAAGAGCAAATCGGCGGCTTTGGATTCGTGTCCCCAGCGCAGGGGCGTTTGTACACGTGTTTACACGACCACACCCAAGAAACCGAACTCGGCCATGAGAAAAGTGGCCCGTGTTCGATTGACGAACGGGAAGGAAGTGAACGCTTACATACCCGGCGAAGGACATAACCTCCAAGAGCACTCGATAGTATTGGTAAGGGGCGGAAGGGTAAAAGATTTGCCAGGAGTTCGATATCATATCGTTCGGGGTGCCTTAGATACCGCAGGTGTTGCGGGTAGAACCCAACGAAGATCGAAATACGGAGCAAAAAGACCCAAAAATTAAAAGAGGTACAAGGTGTAAAGGTTAGGGGTACGGAGTTAAAATGTTTTGAAACTTCAACCTGTAACTTGTAACCTTCTATCTGAAACTTGTAAGAATGAGAAAAAAACAGGCAAAAAAAAGACCCTTGTTGCCGGATCCCCGGTTCAACGATCAACTGGTGACACGTTTCGTGAACATGATGATGTGGGACGGAAAAAAATCAGTCGCTTTTAGTGTGTTCTATGATGCAATGGATATTGTAGAGGAAAAAAAGAACGATGAGGAAAAAACTTCCTTGGAACTTTGGAAGGATGCCCTTTCGAATGTTATGCCCCACGTCGAGGTGCGGAGCAGAAGGGTAGGGGGCGCAACGTTCCAGATTCCTATGCAGATCCGTCCGGATAGAAAGATTTCGACTGCTATGAAATGGTTGATCAGCTATTCGAGAAAGCGCAATGAAAAAGGAATGGCCCAAAAGTTGGCCGCCGAGGTTTTGGCCGCTTCAAAAGAAGAAGGCGCCGCGGTTAAAAAACGTGTCGATACACATAAAATGGCAGAGGCCAATAAGGCGTTCTCCCACTTTAGATTTTAAGTAATATAATATAGGTATAGTAGGCATCCCTTTTTTTGGATGGGGGCTGCTTGTAGAATAGCCAAAACACAGTAAAGTCAAAAATGGCAAGAGATTTAAAATATACACGAAATATTGGTATCGCCGCACATATCGATGCCGGAAAAACAACGACTACCGAGCGTATCCTTTTTTATACGGGGGTAAGTCATAAAATTGGCGAGGTGCATGACGGTGCCGCTACGATGGACTGGATGGAGCAGGAGCAGGAGCGCGGTATAACGATTACCTCCGCGGCCACGACCTGTTCGTGGACTTTTCCAATGGAGAATGCACAGCCTACCGAAGATGCCCATCCGTATCATTTTAATATTATCGATACTCCCGGGCACGTTGACTTTACGGTTGAAGTAAACCGTTCGCTGCGGGTGCTTGATGGTTTGGTGTTTTTGTTCAGTGCGGTCGATGGAGTTGAACCTCAGTCCGAAACCAACTGGAGACTGGCCGATAACTATAAGGTGCCAAGAATTGCCTTCGTTAATAAAATGGACCGTCAGGGTTCTGATTTTCTCGGTGTAGGTAAGCAAATTCGAGAAATGTTGAAATCCAATGCCGTGCCAATCGTATTGCCGATTGGTGACGAGGCCGATTTCAAGGGCATTGTGGATTTGGTGAAAAACCGTGCCGTTGTTTGGCACGAAGATAATTTCGGTGCGACGTTTGACGTAATCGACATACCCGAAGAAATGAAGGCCGAGGTCAAAGAACATCGTGCGGCTCTTATCGAGGCGGTTGCCGAGTATGATGAGAATTTGATGGAAAAATTCTTTGAGGATGAAGATTCTATCACCGAAGATGAAGTACATGCAGCTTTAAGGGCGGCAGTGATGGATATGAGTATCATTCCCATGATCTGTGGCTCGTCTTTTAAAAATAAAGGTGTGCAGTTTTTGTTGGATGCCGTTTGTAGATATTTGCCTTCCCCAATGGATAAGGAGGCTATTATTGGTATTAATCCCGATACCGAAAAAGAAGAAAAAAGAAGGCCTGATCTTAAGGAGCCTTTCGCAGCATTGGCCTTTAAAATTGCTACCGATCCATTCGTAGGAAGGTTGGCATTTTTTAGGGCGTACTCAGGTAAATTGGATGCCGGATCCTACGTTTTGAACAATCGTTCTGGAAACAAGGAGCGTATTTCGAGGATTTACCAAATGCATTCAAACAAACAAAATGCCGTTGATTCCATCGGCGCCGGTGATATCGGTGCAGCTGTTGGGTTTAAAGATATTAAGACCGGGGATACGCTCTCCGACGAGAAGCATCCTATCGTTTTGGAGAGTATGAACTTTCCAGATCCCGTTATCGGTATCGCGGTCGAACCTAAGACCAAGGCGGATGTCGATAAATTGGGGATGGCCCTTAGCAAATTGGCCGAAGAGGATCCCACTTTTCAGGTAAAGACCGACGAAGCTTCCGGCCAAACCATTATTTCAGGTATGGGGGAGTTGCACTTGGATATTATTGTCGATCGTTTGCGACGGGAGTTTAAAGTTGAGGTGAATCAGGGTGAACCCCAGGTAGAATATAAGGAGGCCTTGACCAGAGCTGCCGATCACAGGGAAATTTACAAAAAACAGTCCGGTGGTCGTGGTAAGTTCGCCGATATCGTCTTTACGATGGAGCCAAGCGATGATCCAGAACTGACGGGATTGGAGTTTGTCAATGTAATTAAAGGAGGTAACATCCCTCGGGAATTTATCCCATCCGTGGAAAAAGGATTCAAGCAGGCGATGCAGAACGGTCCCCTGGCCGGATTTGAAATGGATAGTATGAAGGTGACCTTGCGAGATGGTTCTTTTCACGCAGTGGATTCCGATTCGCTATCTTTCGAATTGGCGGCAAAAATGGGGTATAAAGCAGCTGCAAAAGCAGCACGTGCCGTACTTATGGAGCCGATTATGAAGATAGAAGTCTTGACCCCGGAAGAAAACATGGGTGATATCGTGGGTGATTTGAACCGAAGAAGGGGAACGATTTCCAATATGAGCGACAGGGCAGGTGCCAAGGTAATCAAAGGTGAAGTGCCGTTATCGGAAATGTTCGGTTATGTAACTTCTTTGAGGACTTTATCATCTGGTAGAGCAACCTCGACCATGGAGTTTTCGCACTATGCCGAGACCCCATCGGGTATCGCGGAGGAAGTTATCAAGGCGGCCAAAGGAATAACCGCCTAATTTTAGAAGAATATAAAATAACATAGAGAAGAGGCATGGGCGGTAAATAAAGGCGCAATGGACGGCCTTTTGACTCCATAACTCATAACTCATAACTCTGAACTTGTAAAGATGAGCCAGAAAATTAGGATTAAACTGAAATCTTACGATCACAACTTGGTGGATAAGTCCGCCGAGAAAATCGTAAAGACGGTAAAGACGACCGGAGCTGTGGTTACGGGTCCCATTCCCTTACCTACGCATAAGAAGATATTTACGGTCTTGCGTTCTCCGCACGTCAACAAAACAGCTAGGGAGCAGTTCCAGTTAAGTTCGTATAAAAGACTTTTGGATATTTATAGCTCCTCGTCAAAAACTATCGATGCCCTTATGAAGCTTGAGCTTCCTAGCGGGGTCGAGGTCGAGATCAAGGTGTGATACTTCTGAATCCTAAATTCAGGATTCAGGATTGAAGAACATGTCCCGAGCTGCGAGCAAGGGAAAAACGGAAAAAAATTATTCGGGGTCGAATCGTTTTTTGACCCCTTTTTATTTGCGATCGGATTTAAGAATTTAATGCAAAGTATCCCCGAATTTTCGGGACCAATTAAATATAAACGGATTGGCGGTTATGGTTTTCAATTCAGAAAATCAATAATCAATAATCAATAATCAATAATCAATTATGTCTGGGTTAATAGGAAAAAAAGTAGGCATGACCAGCATCTTTGACGAGAACGGAAAGAATGTTCCGTGTACCGTTATTGAAGCAGGGCCATGTGTGGTTACCCAAGTCAGAACCGAGGAAGTTGATGGCTACATTGGTCTTCAACTGGGTTTCGATGACAAGACGGAGAAACGTGCGAACAAGGCTGAAATCGGTCATTTTAAGAAAGCAGGTACTACTCCCAAGAAAAAAGTCGTCGAGTTCCAAGGTTTTCAGGGGAAGTACAAATTAGGCGATACCTTGGGTGTCGATATCTTTGTAGAAGGTGAATTTGTAGATGTCGTAGGCACCTCGAAAGGTAAAGGCTTTCAAGGTGTGGTGAAGCGACACGGTTTTAGGGGTGTGGGCCAATCGACCCACGGCCAACATAACCGATTGCGAGCTCCTGGTTCTATCGGTGCGGGATCAGATCCCTCACGAGTATTCAAGGGTATGCGAATGGCCGGCCGTATGGGTGGTGATCGAGTTACCGTACAGAACCTTCGGGTTTTGAAGGTAGTGCCCGAAAAGAATCTTCTCGTGGTAAAAGGTGCAGTTCCCGGCCACAAAAGTGGGTACGTAACTATTCAAAGGTGGATGTAATGAAGCTAGCAGTTTTAGATATCAAAGGAAAAGAAACAGGAAGAAAGGTAGACCTTTCCGATGCTGTTTTCGCCATAGAGCCTAATGAACATGCCGTGTATTTGGATGTCAAACAATATTTGGCCCATCAGAGACAAGGTACTCATAAGGCGAAGGAACGAGCAGAAATTGCGGGGAGTACGCGCAAGATCAAAAAACAAAAGGGAACCGGTACTGCCCGTGCGGGTAGTATTAAATCCCCGATTTTTAGGGGGGGTGGCCGAATTTTCGGTCCAAGACCTAAGGATTACACCCAAAAACTGAACAAAAACGTGAAGCGTTTGGCACGTAAATCCGCCCTGAGTATAAAATCAAAGGAGGAAGCGATTTTGGTCGTTGAGGACTTCAATTTCGATGCTCCAAAAACAAAGGATTTTGTGGGTGTTTTAAAGTCTTTGGGACTAGAGAATAAAAAATCTTTGTTTGTCTTGGGCGATTCAAATAATAGCGTATATTTGTCCTCACGAAATTTGAAGGGTTCCGAAGTCATAACATCCTCAGAAATAAGCACTTATAAGATATTGAACGCGAATAACATCGTGTTGCTGGAAGGTGCTTTGGAGGGATTGGAATCGAACTTAATTAAATAGGAAAACCATGAGCGTGTTGATAAGGCCGATTATAACCGAAAAGATGACTGCCGAGAGCGAGTTGTACAACCGTTACGGTTTTTTGGTCGATCCAAGAGCTAACAAGATTCAAATTAAAGATGCTGTTGAGGCAACTTACGGGGTTTCGGTCAAAAAAGTACGTACCATGAATTATGGGCCTACTCGGAAATCGCGTTATACGAAGACCGGCATCCAGCATGGAAAGACGAACGCCACCAAAAAGGCGATTGTCGATGTAGTGGAAGGCGATATGATCGATTTTTACAGTAATCTATAAAGTTAATTGGATGTCTTGCCGTTGAATTGTTGGATAGCAATCTGAAATTAGGCAATCATTCTCTAAAAAGGCACATTAAATGTCAGTTAGAAAATTAAAACCCATAACACCCGGACAGCGGTTTAGGATCGTAAACGGCTTTGATGCCATTACGACCGATAAACCCGAGAAGAGTCTTCTTGCTCCGCTAAAGAAGTCCGGTGGCAGAAACAGTCAAGGTAAGATGACCATGCGCCATAAAGGTGGTGGTCATAAAAGAAGATATCGCGTTATCGATTTCAAGAGAGACAAACAAGATGTTTCCGCAACGGTAAAATCGATTCAATACGATCCTAACCGAACTGCTTTTATTGCATTGGTAGAATATGGCGATGGTGAAAAAAGGTACATTATTGCTCAAAATGGTTTACACGTAGACCAAGTAATTTCTGCAGGAAAGGCAGTGGCCCCCGAAATTGGCAATGCGTTGCTTTTGAGTGAAATTCCGTTGGGTACTATTATCTCCTGCATAGAGCTTCGTCCCGGTCAGGGTGCCGTAATGGCAAGAAGTGCCGGAACGTTTGCCCAGTTGATTGCGCGGGACGGTAAATTCGTGACCGTTAAGATGCCCTCTGGTGAAATACGATTGATATTATCCGCGTGTATGGCTACCATAGGTGCCATATCGAATTCCGATCACCAGTTATTGGTTTCGGGTAAGGCGGGTAGAAGCCGATGGTTGGGTAGAAGGCCGAGAACAAGGCCGGTAGCGATGAACCCTGTAGATCACCCCATGGGAGGTGGCGAAGGTAGAGCTTCCGGTGGGCATCCTAGATCAAGAAACGGTATTCCTGCTAAAGGATATAGAACACGTTCCAGGACCAAGAAAACGAATAAGTACATCCTCGAACGTAGAAAGAAATAAATAAGGTAGAAAAATGGCAAGATCGTTAAAAAAGGGACCATACGTTCACTACAGTCTGGAAAAGAAAATCCAGCAAACGGCAGCTTCTGGCAAAAAAAGTGTCATCAAGACTTGGTCAAGGGCGTCAATGATTACCCCTGATTTTGTAGGGCTTACTATAGCCGTACATAACGGAAGACAATTCGTACCGGTTTTTATCACCGAAAATATGGTAGGGCACAAGTTGGGTGAATTTTCTCCCACACGATCTTTTAGAGGTCACGCAGGGGCCAGGAACAAAGGTAAAAAGTAAGCTATGGGAGTTCGAAAAAGACAGATGGCCGAAAGGTTCAAGGCAGAAAAAAAGGATATCGCCTTTGCTAAACTGAACAATTGTCCAACCTCGCCAAGAAAAATGCGTTTGGTCGCAGATTTGATTAGGGGGGTTCAAGTTGAAAAAGCATTGGCCATATTAAGGTTCAACCCGAAGGAATCTTCGCGGAAACTTGAAAAGCTATTACTTTCCGCTTTGGCCAACTGGCAAACCAAAAATGAAGAGGCCAACGTAGAGGATGCAGAGTTGTTCGTGCAGGAAATCCGCGTTGACGGAGGAACTATGTTAAAAAGATTGCGTCCCGCACCACAAGGTAGGGCACATAGGATTAGAAAGCGTTCCAACCATGTGACTTTGGTATTGGGATCTAACAACAATATTGAAGCATAATATGGGACAGAAAACCAATCCAATAGGAAACCGTTTGGGAATTATCAGAGGATGGGAATCAAACTGGTACGGCGGTAACGATTATGGCGACAAACTTGCCGAGGATAGCAAAATACGTAAGTATATCCACGCTCGTCTGTCGAAGGCAAGTGTTTCGCGGGTCATCATAGAACGCACCTTAAAGTTGATTACCATTACCGTGACCACGGCAAGACCGGGAATTATTATCGGTAAAGGTGGGCAAGAGGTCGATAAGCTCAAGGAAGAGTTGAAAAAAATCACGAACAAGGAGGTTCAGATCAATATCTACGAGATCAAAAGACCTGAATTGGATGCCAATCTTGTTGCTGCGAGTATAGCTCGACAAATCGAAAGTAGGATTTCGTTCAGAAGAGCCATCAAAATGGGAATAGCCGCTGCCATGCGAATGAATGCGGAGGGAATTAAGATACAGATTTCAGGTCGTTTGAACGGTGCTGAAATGGCGCGATCGGAATCCTATAAAGATGGGCGTATACCCCTTTCTACTTTCCGCGCCGACATCGATTATGCCTTGCATGAAGCCCAGACTACCTACGGTAAATTGGGAATCAAGGTTTGGATTATGAAAGGTGAAGTGTACGGAAAGCGCGAACTTTCTCCCTTAGTGGGAATGACTAAAGGTCAAGAAGGTAAAGGAGACAAGCGCGGTGGCGGTGGCGCTAGAAAGCAACGTCGAAGAAAGTGATTTTAAAAGATAGTAGATTTAAATAAAGTAATAAAGCCATGTTACAACCGAAAAGGACGAAGTTTCGAAAAATGCAGAAAGGCCGCATGAAAGGTAATGCGGGCAGGGGGCACCAGCTTTCCAATGGTATGTTCGGTATTAAGACTTTAGAGCAAAAGTTTATAACCTCTCGACAGATAGAGGCAGCGCGTATAGCTGCGACTCGATATATGAAGAGACAGGGTCAACTTTGGATAAAGATTTTTCCGGACAAACCGATTACCAAAAAACCACTCGAAGTACGTATGGGTAAAGGTAAGGGAGCTCCAGAATATTTCGTGGCCGTAGTGAAGCCAGGTAGGGTGATGTTCGAAATCGCCGGGGTACCGATGGATATAGCGAAAGAGGCGTTGCGTCTTGCCGCACAAAAGTTGCCGGTTCGCACGAAGTTCATGGTCGCACGTGACTACGTAGAAGAAATAATATAAGGTAGCATGAAGAATAAAGAGATAAAGGAATTATCGGTGGAGGAGCTTCAAGATAAGCTTTCCGAATACAGAAAACAGCATGCCGATTTGAAAATGGCACACGCCGTTACCCCGTTGGAAAATCCTCTTCAAATCAGAAAGGTAAGAAAAACGGTGGCACGATTGGCGACCGAAATAACTAATAGGGAAAACCAATAATTGGTTCTGCTTTATGGAAGAAAAAAGAAACTTAAGAAAAGAGAGAGTCGGGGTTGTAACCAGTAACAAAATGGAGAAATCCATTGTAGTTGCCGAGGTTAAGCGAGTGAAGCACCCTATGTACGGTAAGTTCGTCTTAAAAACGAAGAAGTATGTTGCCCACGATGAAAAGAATGACTGTAAAGAAGGCGACACCGTGAAAATCATGGAGACCCGCCCCTTAAGCAAGACCAAGTGTTGGCGGCTAGTAGAAATTTTGGAAAGAGCTAAATAATTATGTTACAGCAAGAATCAAGGTTAAAGGTAGCGGACAATACCGGTGCCAAAGAAGTGTTGACCATCCGGGTTCTCGGTGGTACCAAACGAAGATATGCTTCTATTGGTGACAAAATCGTTGTGTCCGTTAAGTTGGCCACCCCGAATGGTGGAATCAAAAAGGGTGCCGTATCGACTGCAGTAGTAGTTCGGACGAAAAAAGAGGTGAGAAGACCTGATGGTTCTTACATACGATTCGACGATAATGCCTGCGTACTTTTGAACCCAACAGGCGAAATGAGGGGAACACGTGTTTTTGGACCCGTCGCCCGTGAACTGCGTGATAAGCAGTTCATGAAAATCGTCTCGTTGGCACCGGAAGTACTTTAAACCAAAATGTCGCCCCAAGCGCAGTCGAGGGGTTGAACTTGAACTAAACAGCAATGAAACTAAAAATAAAAACAGGAGATACTGTTCGGATTATTGCCGGCGACCACAAAGGCGTCGAAGGCAAAGTGATGACTGTAGATCGTGAAAAGAATAAAGCTATTGTGGAAGGTGCCAATATGGTTTCAAAACACCAGAAACCAAGTGCACAGAGTCCTCAGGGCGGAATTATTAAGAAGGAAGCAGCTATTCATATATCCAATCTTTCGTTAATCGATTCCAAATCCGGGGAAACGACACGTGTAGGCTATGAGATGCGCGACGGTAAGAAAGTCCGATTTTCCAAGAAATCCAATGAAGTAATATAGGTATGGCTTACGTTTCAAGATTAAAGAAAGAATATAAGGAGCGCGTCGTAAAGACGTTGAAAGAGGAATTCGGTTACACCAATGTAATGGAAGTGCCCAAGCTTCAAAAGATAGTTGTCAGCAGGGGCGTCGGCGCTGCGGTAGCGGATAAGAAACTCATTGACCATGCTGTTGATGAGTTGACCAATATCACTGGGCAGCGGGCTGTGGCTACGATGTCTAAGAAAGATGTTGCGGCTTTCAAACTGCGTAAAGGTATGCCGATAGGCGCCAAAGTGACGTTGCGTGGCGAACGCATGTACGAATTCTTAGATCGTTTGGTTACTAGTGCATTGCCTCGAGTACGTGATTTTCAGGGCATCCGTGCCACAGGTTTTGATGGACGCGGGAACTATAGCCTAGGGATTACGGAACAAATTATTTTTCCTGAAATCAATATTGACAAGATCAATAGAATGGATGGAATGGATATTACTTTTGTTACCACCGCACAGACCGATAAGGAAGCAAAATCGTTGTTAACAGAATTAGGATTACCCTTTAAAAAGAAATAATATGGCTAAAGAATCAATGAAAGCCCGAGAGCGTAAGAGAGCAGCTACTGTTGCAAAATACGCTGAGAAAAGGAAGGCGCTAAAAGAGGCAGGTGATTACGAGGGGTTGCAGAAATTGCCACGTAACGCATCTCCGGTACGTATGCATAATCGGTGTAAGTTAACCGGTAGACCCAAAGGGTATATGCGAACCTTCGGAATTTCTAGGGTAATGTTCAGGGAAATGGCTAATGCAGGATTGATTCCCGGAGTAAGAAAAGCCAGTTGGTAAATAAATAATTAGCAATTACTAATTGATAAGTATTAAAAAGAAATGGTTACAGATACTATAGCAGATTATTTAACGCGGGTCAGAAATGCGAGCAGGGCAGGCCACAGGGTGGTCGAGATTCCCGCTTCCAAAGTGAAAAAAGATATTACTAAAATCTTATTTGATCAAGGGTATATCTTGAGTTATAAGTTTGAAGAAGATAAAGTTCAGGCTACGATTAAAATAGCCTTGAAATACGATAAGTTGACCAAAGAGCCTGTAATTAGAAAACTGCAGCGCGTGAGTAAGCCCGGGTTGCGCAAGTATACGGGTTCCGATAGTCTGCCCAGGGTACTTAACGGATTGGGAGTGGCGATAGTCTCGACCTCCCATGGAGTGATGACTAGCAAGCAGGCCAAGAATGAAAATGTAGGCGGCGAGGTGCTTTGCTATATTTATTAGGAAGTATTAATAATCAATACGAATCAATTGATAATTAAGTAAAAAATGTCAAGAATAGGTAACAATCCGGTAGCGATTCCTGAAGGGGTGACCGTAGATGTAAAGGATAACGAGATCGTAGTCAAGGGTAAAATGGGTGAATTGACCCAAGAATATGCTGCGGTAGAGATAAAAATAGCCGACAATCAAGTTTGGGTTACCCGGCCGTCCGACTCTAAAGAGCATAAGGCAAAACATGGACTTTACCGTTCGCTGCTTGTGAATATGATTGAGGGGGTTTCTAAAGGATGGACTAAGGAACTTGAATTGGTAGGCGTAGGATATAGGGCGAGTAACCAAGGCCAAAAATTGGAATTGGCATTGGGTTTTTCCCACAATATTGTGTTAGACCTTGCGCCGGAAGTGAAAATCGAGACCGCTTCTGAAAAAGGAAAGAATCCGGTTATAAAATTAACTTCTCACGACAAACAATTGGTAGGTCAGGTAGCCGCCAAGATACGGTCTTTCCGTAAACCGGAACCTTACAAAGGTAAAGGTGTGAAATTTGTTGGAGAACAGTTACGAAGAAAAGCAGGTAAATCAGCTTAATTAGCATATCATGGCATTATCAACTAACGAAAGAAAGAAAAGAATACGAAGAAGAATCCGAAAGGTCTCTTCGGGAACTGCCGACAGGCCTAGATTGTCCATTTTCAGAAGTAACAGCGAAATTTATGCTCAGGTTATTGATGATACCCAAGGCACCACTCTGGTAGCCGTTTCATCAAGGGACAAAGATTTGGCCAAGGAAAAAGGCACAAAGACCGAGATTTCCAAAGTGGTCGGTAAGGCTATTGCCGAAAAATGTAAAAAAGCAGGTATAGATAAAGTTGCTTTTGATCGCGGCGGTAACCTGTACCATGGAAGAGTGAAATCTTTGGCAGAAGGTGCAAGGGAAGCAGGACTTAATTTTTAAATAGCAGTATGTTCCAGAAATATAAAAATGTAGAGACGGTTAAACCCGCAGGTCTAGACCTTAAAGATAGATTGGTCGGTATACAACGCGTAACGAAGGTTACAAAAGGGGGTAGGGCTTTCGGCTTTTCCGCCATTGTAATCGTGGGCGATGAGAACGGGGTAGTCGGTAGTGGCCTTGGGAAATCCAAGGAAGTTGCTACGGCTATTGCCAAAGCTATTGAAGATGCCAAAAAGAACCTCATCCGTATTCCTTTGACCAAGGGCGGCACGTTGCCCCATGAGCAAAAAGGTAAGTTCGGTGGTGCACGGGTATATGTTCAACCGGCTTCCCATGGTACTGGTGTTATCGCTGGTGGTGCCGTACGTGCCGTTCTGGAATCTGTAGGAGTGAAGGATGTGCTGTCTAAATCACAAGGATCTTCTAACCCGCATAATGTGGTAAAGGCCACCTTTGATGCTCTTTTGCAGCTTCGGGACGCAGGCACGGTAGCAAAACAAAGAGGTGTCTCTTTGGAAAAGGTCTTTAAAGGATAATAAAAAGAGTATTGAGTATTAAGTACAAAGTATAAGCTACTTACTTGATTATCTGGTAAATTTAGCAAAAAACTAAAAGTACTAATTACTAATTACTAAGTACTATAAAACAAATGGCAAAGAAAATACAAGTCAAACAATTGAAAAGCGGTATCAAAAGACCGCAGAACCAAAAACGTACCCTTGCTGCACTGGGTTTGCGGAAAATCGGCCATGTTGTTGAGCACGATGCAACGCCGAACATTCTGGGTATGATAGATAAAGTTAAACATTTGGTTTCTACACAGGAAGCCTAAAGGAATAAGGGACAGTACTATGGATTTAAGTAATCTAAGACCAGCGAAAGGCGCGACCAACAGGCCTGGAAAAAGAGTAGGAAGAGGTCAGGGATCCGGTAAGGGCGGCACGGCTACAAGAGGCCACAAAGGTGCCCAATCCAGATCGGGATATTCCAAAAAAGTCGGTTTCGAAGGGGGTCAAATGCCTTTACAGCGACGTGTGCCCAAATTCGGTTTTACCAATATCAACCGCGTGGAATACCAAGGTATCAATTTGGACAAACTGCAACACCTCGTGGACAATAAAGTAGCCAACGACACCATTACCCTTGAGACTTTGGTGGAAAACGGAATGGCCAAAAAAAGGGATTTGGTAAAAATATTAGGAGGAGGGGAATTAAAGGCCTCTCTAAAAGTTTCCGCGCATAAATTTACGGCAAGTGCCAAGGCGGCCATTGAAGCTGCTGGTGGAGAAGCGATAAATTTATAAGCCGACCGTACTATGAAGAATTTTTTCGAGACCATATCCAACATGTGGAAGATTGAAGAGCTAAGGAATAGAATCCTTCTTACGCTCGGACTCTTATTGGTATACCGTTTTGGATGCCAAATTGTTCTTCCGGGTATCGATACTTCGCAATTGGACCAATTGACACAAGGAACCGATTCGGGTATCTTGGGACTTTTGAACGCTTTTACCGGTGGTGCGTTTGCCAAAGCTTCCATTTTTGCTCTGGGTATCATGCCCTATATATCGGCATCGATTGTGGTGCAGCTAATGAGTATCGCTATACCTTATCTGCAGAAATTGGATAAAGAGGGCGAAAGTGGTCGAAAAACAAAGAATCAGATTACCCGATGGTTGACGATTGGTATTTGCGTTGTTCAAGCACCGGCCTATCTTTACAGTCTAACTAGTGCTTTCGGAGTTCCTGAAAGTGCTTTTGTCGAAGGTAGAGGTCTCGATTTTATGATTCCTTCCGTAATTATCTTGGTTACCGGTTGCGTTTTTGCAATGTGGTTGGGCGAGAAAATTTCGGATAAAGGTATCGGTAACGGTATTTCCCTATTAATAATGATCGGAATTATTTCTAAAATGCCCCAAGCGTTTATTCAGGAGTTCGTTTCTAGAACTACGGATAATACAGGTGGTTTGATGTTCATTTTGATAGAGGTTATTCTTTGGTTCCTAGTGATTTTGGCGAGTATTCTTTTGGTGATGGCTACGAGACAGATACCGGTTCAATATGCAAGACGAACCGCTTCGGGTGGCTATGAAAAAAATATAATGGGATCACGCCAATACATTCCCCTTAAATTGAATGCATCCGGGGTAATGCCCATTATTTTTGCGCAAGCTATCATGTTCGTGCCGGGTTTGATCGGTAAATCTTTTGATAATACGGCCGTGGGACAATGGATGCAAGTGAATTTTCAGGATATTTTCGGTCTGGCCTATAATATTTTGTTTGGGGTGTTGATTATAATTTTCACTTATTTCTATACGGCAATTACCGTACCGACCAATAAAATGGCCGATGACCTGAAAAGAAGTGGTGGTTTTATTCCTGGAATACGACCTGGAAAAGAAACCGGTAATTTCTTGGATAAAATTATGTCGTTGATTACATTACCAGGATCGATATTTCTAGCTTTGTTGGCTGTTTTACCTGCAATTGTGGTCAAGTTGATGGATATCCAAACCGGATGGGCCCTGTTTTATGGTGGAACCTCACTATTGATTATGGTGGGTGTAGCCATCGATACAGTACAGCAGGTCAATGCCTACTTATTGAATAGACATTATGATGGGCTGATGAAAACGGGAAAAAATAGAAAAGTAGCGTAATTGAAATTAATACAATAATTACCAAAATTTAAAATGGCCAAACAAGCTGCAATAGAACAAGATGGAAGTATCATAGAAGCCTTATCCAATGCGATGTTTCGTGTTGAATTGGAAAATGGTCATGTGGTCACCGCCCACATTTCGGGCAAAATGCGCATGCACTATATCAAATTGCTTCCCGGTGATAAGGTAAAGTTGGAGATGAGTCCCTATGACCTTTCCAAAGCTAGAATTACATATAGATATTAAGTTAGATAGAAAGATAGAACGATGAAAGTAAGAGCATCCGTAAAGAAAAGAAGTGCCGACTGCAAGATTGTACGCAGAAAAGGCAGGTTGTACGTAATCAACAAAAAGAATCCTAGATTTAAACAAAGACAAGGATAGTTATGGCAAGAATCGCAGGTATAGATATACCAAAACAGAAAAGAGGCGTAATTGCGCTGACCTATATTTTCGGTATCGGCAGAAGTAGGGCCAAAGAAATTTTGGCAAAGGCCGAAGTAAGTGAAGACACCAAGGTTTCCGATTGGGACGATGACGAAATCGGCCGAATACGTACTCAGGCTTCATCGTACACTATCGAAGGTGAGTTACGTTCCGAAACCCAGCTGAACATAAAACGTCTAATGGATATCGGATGTTACCGCGGTATTCGCCATAGATCGGGTCTTCCGTTACGTGGACAACGGACCAAGAATAACTCCAGGACACGGAAAGGAAAAAGAAAAACGGTTGCCAACAAGAAAAAGGCGACCAAGTAATAAAATAGTATTAAGTACTGAGTACAAAGTATTAAGTACTGCGGTTAACAACCCGAAGTAAAAATACTAAGTACTAACTACTAACTACTAAATACTAACAAGAATGGCAAAGGCAACTACAAAAGGTGGCGGAAAGACTGGAAAATCCGGTAAAACGGCGGCCAAAAAGCGCAAAGTTAACGTTGAGTCGTTGGGCGAGGCGCATATTACGGCATCCTTCAACAACATTATCATATCCTTGACGAACAAAAAAGGGGATGTCATATCATGGGCATCCGCCGGAAAAATGGGCTTTAGGGGTTCTAAAAAGAATACCCCCTACGCAGCTCAGGTCGCCGCCGAGGAATGCTCGAAAACGGCGCATGAGGCTGGTCTTCGAAAAGTAAAGGTCTACGTCAAGGGGCCAGGTAATGGAAGGGAGTCCGCAATACGGGCGGTACATAATTCGGGTATCGAAGTAACCGAGATTATCGATGTTACCCCACAACCGCACAACGGTTGTAGGCCTCCGAAAAGAAGAAGAGTTTAAACAATCACTATATTTTTCACGGAAGCGTAATTTACGATTATCGAAGGATAAGCCTTAATTCATAGTCACGCTCCCAAACCTAAAGAAAATGGCAAGATACACAGGACCTAAAAGTAAGATCGCCCGAAAGTTCGGCGAAGCAATCTTCGGAGACGACAAGTCTTTTGAGAAAAAGAACTACCCCCCAGGCCAGCATGGCAACACGAGACGTCGTGGGAAAAAATCAGAGTACGCCATCCAGTTGATGGAAAAGCAAAAAGCTAAGTATACCTACGGTATTCTTGAAAAGCAATTTAGAAACATCTTTGCAAGCGCCAAGCGGAAAGAGGGTGTTACCGGTGAGATTTTGCTACAGCTTTGCGAGTGTCGATTAGACAACGTAGTTTACAGAATGGGTGTTTCCAGATCACGGAGTGGGGCAAGACAATTAGTTTCACACAGACATATCACCGTAAATGGCGAATTGGTGAACATACCCTCTTATTCGCTGAAACCGGGTGACGTAGTAGGCGTCCGTGAAAAGTCGAAATCATTACAGATTATCCAAGACGCCCTCGATGCGAACAGCAGTGTATACGAATGGATGACTTGGAATTCCGAAAAATCGGAAGGTACGTTCGTTGCCGTTCCCGAAAGAATGCAAATTCCCGAGAACATCAAAGAACAGTTAATCGTCGAGCTTTACTCTAAATAACTAAGAACACTATTTCTATGGCATTATTTAATTTTCAGAAACCTGATAAGGTTATAATGATCGATTCTTCGGATTTCGAGGGGAAGTTTGAATTCCGACCCTTGGAACCTGGCTACGGATTGACCGTTGGTAACGCATTAAGAAGGGTATTGCTTTCATCTTTGGAAGGCCATGCCATCACTTCGGTCAGAATTGACGGGGTAGAACACGAATTTTCAGTGATTTCGGGTGTTGTGGAAGACGTTACCGAAATCATCCTGAATCTAAAGCAAATGCGCTTTAAGAAACAAATCGATGATTCGGAAGCCGAAGTTGTTGCCGTTTCCGTAAGCGGAAAAAACCAATTGACCGCAGGCGATTTTCAGAAGTTTATTTCCGGCTATCAGGTATTGAACCCTGATTTGGTAATCTGCAATATGGATTCAAAAGTGAGCATCAACATGGAAATTGTCATCGACAAAGGTCGTGGGTATGTTCCTGCCGAGGAAAACAAGAAATCCAACGCTGCCTTGGGCACTATCGCTATCGATTCGATCTTTACACCGATCAAGAACGTAAAATATAGTATCGAGAACTTTAGGGTAGAGCAGAAGACCGACTACGAAAAATTGGTTTTCGAAATTGCTACCGATGGTTCTATCCATCCTAAAGACGCTTTGACGGAAGGTGCCAAGGTGCTTATTCATCACTTTATGCTATTTTCCGATGAACGGATTACGCTGGAGGCCGATGAGATCGCGCAGACCGAAACGTATGACGAAGAGTCCTTACACATGCGGCAATTGCTCAAAACAAAATTGGTCGATATGGACTTGTCCGTTCGTGCCTTGAATTGTTTGAAAGCTGCCGAAGTCGATAGTTTGGGAGACTTGGTTTCCTTCAACAAGAACGATTTGATGAAATTCAGGAATTTCGGTAAAAAATCATTGACCGAACTCGAAGAATTGGTCATCAACAAAGGTCTTAGCTTCGGAATGGATCTTTCAAAGTACAAATTGGATAAAGATTAATACACTAATAATAGCTGTTTCCTACAGGAAGGCAGAGCGCCTCAGTTGGGGAAATACACAGTACATACACCATGAGACACGGTAAAAAATTCAATCATTTAGGACGAAAGACAGCGCATAGAAAGGCGATGTTGGCCAACATGGCCTGTTCCCTAATCGAGCATAAGAGAATCAATACAACGGTAGCCAAGGCAAAAGCCTTGAGGCAGTTTGTCGAGCCGTTGATTACAAAATCTAAACCGGAAAACAATGTGACCGCCGAAAAAGGCACACACAACCGCCGTATCGTTTTTAAGAACCTTCGCGACAAATATGCGGTTACCGAATTGTTCGGCACGGTCGCGGAAAAAGTTGCGGACAGGCCCGGTGGCTATACCCGAATCATTAAATTGGGGAATCGCCTCGGTGACAACGCGGACATGGCCATGATCGAATTAGTAGATTTCAACGAAATCTACAACGCCGGTAAAGCTAAAAAGAAAACCACCCGTAGAAGTAGAAGGGGCGGAAGTAAAAGTGAGGATAAGCCAGTTAGCGAAACTGTAGAAGCAACAAAAGCGGACGCAGGCAAGACCCAAGAGGACAAAGCGGATAAAGGAGCCGAAGCGAAAGCGAAAAAGGAAGCGGAAACCAAGAACGAAACGGAAACTAAAACGGAATCCGAAACCAAAGTAGAAAATACCGAGCAGAAGGAAGCTGCTCCTGAAAAAGAAGCGGTATCCGAAGAAAAGGTTGAAGCCAAAGCCGACGAAAAGCCGGAGGCAGAAACCAAACCCGACGCTAAGGATGATGACTCGGAAACTAAAAAGGACGACAACAAAGCATAAAATGTCGATAAATTTTGAACATAGTTAAAGGATAGACCTAAGCGTCTATCCTTTTTTTTTGTTTTTTTGTAAAATGGAAATAAGGGTTGACAATTCTTTTTCCTCTGTCCGCTTTGACCTATTAATTAATAAAAATCAATAATTCCTTCCCGATTATGAAGTACCAAGCAAAAAAGAAAGCAGTAATACTATTGGCCGACGGCACCATTTTTCACGGTAAAGCCGTTGGCGACAAAGAAGGTACGGCCTTCGGTGAGGTCTGTTTCAATACGGGCATGACCGGGTACCAAGAAATCTTTACCGACCCATCCTATTTCGGGCAATTAATGGTTACCACCAATGCGCATATCGGTAATTATGGAACCAATTCCGACGAGGTAGAATCGGATTCGGTAAAGATATCAGGACTCATATGTAGAAATTTTAGTTATGAGTATTCCAGGACCGTGGCGGACAAAAGTCTAAAACAGTTTTTGGACGAAAACGATATTTTCGCCATTTCCGATGTTGATACCCGGGCATTAGTTAGTTATATCCGGGATCAAGGTGCGATGAATGCGGTAATTACAACCGACATTGACAATTTGGAGGCTTTAAAAAAGAAACTCTCCGAAGTGCCCAGTATGGAAGGCTTGGAACTGGCTTCAAAGGTATCCACCACCGACCCTTATTTTTTCGGGGAAGAAAATAGTACCTATAAAATTGCTGCACTAGACATTGGTATCAAAATGAACATCCTTCGAAATTTGGCCAAAAGGGGCGCCTACATAAAAGTTTTCCCCTATAATAGCAGCTTTGAAGATATGGAAGTCTTTGCTCCGGACGCGTATTTTATATCTAATGGCCCCGGAGATCCGGAGCCCCTGAGCGATGCCATAGCGGCTGCCAAAAAAATGATTTCCAGTGGAAAACCGGTGTTCGGTATATGTTTGGGCCATCAGATCATCGCCCTCGCCAACGGGGTGTCCACTTATAAAATGCACAATGGGCATCGGGGCATTAATCACCCGGTTATGAACCTTCGCACCGGTAAAGGGGAGATAACTTCCCAAAACCACGGTTTTGCTGTAAATCGGGAAGAGACCGAGGCCAATACCGACCTTGAAATTACGCACGTACACTTGAACGATAAGACCGTGGCCGGAATTCGGATGAAAGACAAGGATGTATTCTCGGTACAATACCATCCCGAAGCGAGTGCCGGTCCACACGACGCCGAATATCTTTTTGATCAGTTTTTTGATGTGATCAAGTCGAAATCGTCGCAGGCAGTATAGCAATCGATTTTTTGTATCCGTTACAATATAAAGGAATACCACAATGAAATAAGTCTTCGGTTTCGTATATTTGATTTTACTGAAATCAATCCTAAATAAGCAATAACATGAGTATCATTCTTAGCGTTCACGCACGACAAATATTTGATTCAAGAGGAAATCCAGCTGTAGAAGTAGACGTAATTACCGAAAACGGAATTATGGGAAGAGCTGCGGTGCCCTCGGGTGCCTCGACAGGCGAACACGAAGCCGTCGAATTAAGGGACGGTGGAAAGGCCTATATGGGCAAAGGCGTCAGTAAGGCCGTGGAAAATGTCAATACGACCATCGCGGAAGAAATCGTGGGCATGTCCGTCTTCGAACAAAATCTTCTCGATCAAACCATGATCGATCTTGACGGTACCCCGAACAAATCGAAACTGGGTGCCAATGCGATTTTGGGCGTATCCTTGGCCACTGCCAAAGCCGCTGCCAACGAGCTCGGTATGTCCTTATATCGTTATGTGGGGGGAGTAAGCGCGAATACACTTCCGGTTCCGATGATGAATATTATTAATGGAGGTTCGCATTCAGACGCACCGATTGCTTTTCAAGAATTTATGGTGATGCCGGTCAAGGCAAAAAGCTTTTCCCATGCCATGCAAATGGGTTCGGAAATCTTTCACAACCTTAAAAAGGTATTACACGACAGAAATCTAAGTACGGCGGTAGGTGACGAAGGCGGATTTGCACCCACATTGGAAGGTACAGAAGATGCCCTCGAAACAATTGCCAAGGCTGTTGAAAATGCAGGTTATAAATTAGGGGACGATGTAATGATCGCCCTGGATTGTGCCGCAGCGGAATTTTATGTCGATGGCGCATATGACTACACTAAATTCGAAGGCAGCAAAGGCGCCGTGCGCACATCTGAGGAACAAGCACAATATTTAGCGGACCTCTCCCAGAAGTATCCGATAATTTCTATCGAAGACGGTATGGATGAAAACGATTGGGACGGATGGAAGTCCCTTACCGATAAAATTGGGGATAAAGTACAATTGGTGGGCGACGATCTATTCGTAACCAATGTCGAACGACTGGCAAAAGGTATCGAAAATGGTATTGCCAATTCTATACTTATCAAGGTGAACCAAATTGGTACGTTAACAGAGACCATTGCCGCCGTGAACATGGCCAAAAACGCGGGATATACTTCGGTAATGTCCCACAGATCGGGTGAAACCGAAGACAACACCATTGCCGATTTGGCGGTCGCACTGAATACCGGACAGATCAAGACCGGATCGGCATCGCGTTCCGACCGTATGGCCAAGTATAATCAATTGTTACGTATTGAGGAAGAATTGGGCGATGTTGCTTATTTCCCCAAGGAAAAGGCGTTTAATCTAAAAAAGTGAAAAAGTTGACGGTAGTTGCTGTAGAAAATTGGATGTAAGCACACCAGATGACAGACCATAAACGTCAAACAATTTAAAAAAAGCCTTTCGAAACTCGGAGGGCTTTTTTTTGCGATATCATTAAATTTATTTAACTTAAATCGATATATTGTAGTCTGACACAAACTAACGAAGACCCTATGAATAATTTTCTTTTTGTTGCCGCTGAAAACGATGGTATCCATAACTGCAAAGCTGGGGGCATGGGCGATGTGGTACGAGATGTTCCCAGGGAGATAGCAAAGCGCGGGGATAAGGTTCACGTGGTGGTTCCTTCGTATTCGCGGTTACATAATGATGGCACTCTTGTGGCCAATTTGAATTTTCCGTTGAGAGGAACAACCTATACGGCCGAACTGTACCAGGTCGCGCCAAAAAAAGAGTTCGACAACATTACGCATTATGTGATACATCATCCCGAAATCACCGAGGGTGGTATAGCCCATATCTATCATGATGATCCTACCGAGCCGTTTTTCAACGACTTTGTTAAATTCATGGTTTTCAATACAGCGGTCGCCGAGGCCATCAAAGTCGGAGCTTTTGGTGATCTTGATATCGTACATATGCACGATTGGCATTCCGCCGCACTGCTGTTTATCAAAAAATACCATCCGAATTACCAAGACTTGAAGAAGATGCGTTATGTGTACAGCATTCATAACCTTGCGATACAGGGTATACGTCCGTTCTATGATAATTATGCTTCCGTACATCATTGGTTTCCGGAGGTCCCGTTAGATATCGAAGCTTTGCAAGATCCTCAATATCCAGATTGTATCAACCTGATGGGTGTAGGCATCCGGCTCGCTGATGCGGTACATACGGTTTCCCCATCCTATAAAGAGGATATTATGTTGCCCAGCGCCCGGCCCGAGTTTGTCGGTGGGGAAAGTTTGGAGAAAGGGCTTCAAAAAGCCAACGATGAAGGTAGGTTGTACGGTATTCTCAATGCCTCGAACTACAATAACATCAGAAAGGCCGAAAAAGGACTGCTCTATCGGAATACCGTCAAGGCGCTGTTTCGATGGCTTCAAGATGAATCCAAAAAATACAAGGCGGATTTTCTGGCGCATACCGGCGAAAAAATTATGGAGTTCGTTACGGACCGCCCCAAGTTCATTGTATCGAGTGTGGCCCGCTTGACCGAGCAGAAATTCTATTTTATGATGCGTTCCCCCGAATCCTTCGAAAAAATGCTGGAAAGTTTGAAGAAAGTCGATGGCATCTTTATGCTGTTGGGCACGGGCGATCCCGATTACGAAGAGATGTTCCGAAGTTTGAGTTACAAGCATAAGAATTTTGTTTTCACGAATGGGCAGTCCGAAGATCTCATCGATTCCATGTATCTCGAAACGGACCTGTATTTTATGCCCAGCCTTTTCGAACCTTGCGGTATCAGTCAAATGTTGGCCATGCGAAATGGTAACCCATGCCTTGTTCACCATACCGGCGGTCTTAAAGATACCGTGGAACATATGAAAACGGGATTTGCCTTCGACGGGGAAACCTTTGAGGCCAAGCTTGAGGATATGGTGGTGCGATTCGATGAGGCACTGGATATATGGCAAAATGACAAGCCGAAATGGAAGAAAATACAAGCCGCGGCCAAAAAAATGCGGTTTACTTGGGATAAATCCCTCGATGAATACTACGATAAACTATATTTATTGTAGTAGTTTCCCATTGCACTTCCGAACGAGAAACGCGTTGTTAATTATTACCCAAAGGAATGTCCTGCCAGTGTAAGAACTGCGGTTTTTGCTAAATTTACATTTACCCTTAAAATCAATAAAATACATGTCAGATAAAGCTACTTTAGAATACAACGGTAAAAAATATGAATTTCCTGTCATAAAAGGTACCGAAGAGGAGTTCGCAATCGATATAAAAACCTTGCGTTCTGCGACCGGTGGCCTTATTACTTTAGATCCCGGTTATAAGAATACGGGTTCCTGTGAGAGTGCTATTACATTTCTTGATGGTGAAAAGGGGGTTCTCAGATATCGGGGGTATACTATCGAAGAACTGGCAGAAAAGGCCCAGTTTTTGGAAGTGGCCTATTTATTGATTTTTGGAGAGTTGCCTAATAAAGAGGAATTGGCCAAATTCCATAAAGACATTACCGACGAGTCGCATATCGATGAAGAAATGAAGAAGATTTTGGACGGTTTTCCGAAATCGGCGCATCCGATGGGTGTTCTTTCTTCGTTGACCAGCGCATTGATTGCCTTCAACCCATCTACCGTGGATGTTTCTTCCGAGAAGGAAATGTATCATGCCATCGTTCGTATTTTAGCCAAGTTTCCAGTATTGGTGGCTTGGACGCTGAGGAAGAAAAAGGGGCTGCCCCTGGATTATGGCGATGACGATTTGGGATATGTGGAGAATATCCATAAGATGATGTTCAAAAGACCGAGCCAAACTTATAAAAAGAACGATGTAGTTATAGAGGCTTTGGATAAATTGTTAATCCTACATGCCGATCACGAACAGAATTGCTCTACTTCCACGGTACGGATTGTCGGTTCTTCGCACGCTGGGCTCTTCGCCTCGCTTTCCGCGGGAATATCGGCTCTTTGGGGACCTTTGCATGGTGGTGCGAACCAAGCCGTACTTGAAATGCTGGAAGCTATCGAAAAAGATGGCGGCGATACCAAAAAATATATGGCCAAAGCCAAGGATAAGGACGATCCCTTTAGACTGATGGGTTTTGGTCACAGAGTGTACAAGAACTTCGATCCCAGAGCAAAAATTATTAAAAAGGCTGCCGATGATGTTTTGGCAGATCTCGGTATCGACGACCCCATCTTGGAAATTGCGAAAGGCCTGGAAAAAGAAGCCTTGGAAGATTCCTATTTCGTGGATAGAAAATTATATCCGAACGTCGATTTTTATTCTGGAATTATTTATAGGGCACTGGGCATACCCACCGAAATGTTTACGGTAATGTTCGCCATGGGCCGCCTACCCGGATGGATTGCCCAATGGCGCGAAATGCGATTGCGTGGAGAGCCAATAGGTCGACCGAGACAGGTGTATACCGGTGCGACGAAAAGGCCTTTCGTCGAAGTTGAGAACCGATAATTAAAAAATAAGGGGACTATCTCATAAAGTGTGTAAAGATCAAGGACCTGTCCAGTTAAAAATGTGGCAGGTCTTTTTTATTGGTTTTAAGCAATCGGCAATCGGCAATCGGCAATCGGCAATCGCCTTACGCGCTTCGCCTTCCGCACGTGGCCAATCGCCAATCCCCTTTCGTCTTTCGCGCTTCGCCTTCGGCACGGACCTAATCGCCAATCGTCTGTCGCCCCGTCGCAGTGTCACCCCGTCGCACTGTTGCACTGTCGCAGGCGTTTTTAAAATTTGGCAGCTTTAATTTGGAATTTCAGTTCCCAACCTCCCTATCTTTACATAAATTTAAATTGGATGCTTCTATTGAATGTCAATGACGAGATTTCCCCGTTAAAAGCGGTGGTGTTGGGTACGGCCGAAAGTCCCGGTCCCGTTCCCAGGCCCGATCAGGCATATGATCCGAAATCTCTGGAACATATTTTGGAAGGCACCTATCCCAAGGAATCCGATATGGTCCGTGAAATGGATGCCTTTGCCCAAGTTTTTGAAAATTACGGCGTGAAGGTCTATCGGCCGGAGGTGTTGAAGGATTGTAACCAGATTTTCTCCCGTGATATTGCCTTTGTAATTGGTGACAAGCTGATTAAAGCCAATATCCTGCCGGAAAGGGAGAAGGAGGTCGAAGCAATTTTACATGTTTTGGATAAGATTGATGATAAAAATATTTTACAACCACCGGAAGAGGTGCATGTAGAAGGCGGGGATGTGATGCCTTGGTACGACCATATTTTCATGGGTACATACACGGCTATGGATTATCCCGATTTTATTACAGCCCGTACCAATGGAGCAGCTGTCGAATATATTGCGGAGCAATTTCCGGATAAGATTATAAAATCCTTCCAACTCAGAAAATCGAATACCGAGGCTATAGAGAACGCCCTGCATCTCGATTGCTGTTTCCAGCCCTTGGGAAAGGGAAAGGCAATACTTCATAAAAATGGATTTTTAGTCGAAGAGGAGTACCAATGGTTAGTAGATTTCTTTGGAAAGGAAAATGTCTTCGAGATTACCAAACAGGAAATGTACCGCATGTTCAGCAATGTTTTTTCCATTTCGCCCGAAGTTGTGGTCTCGGAACGCAACTTTACCCGTCTTAATGATTGGCTGCGAAAGCAAGGATTTACGGTTGCCGAAATTCCCTATGGCGAGATTTCCAAACAAGAGGGATTGTTGCGCTGTAGTACCTTGCCCTTAATAAGAGAATAAAAAATGCAAAGCACCAACACTATATTGATGATTCGTCCGGTCAATTTTCGAATGAACGAACAGACTGCGGTCAACAATTATTTTCAAGAGGATATCGATATAAAAAATTCAGCCATAAATACAAGGGCACAAGAGGAGTTCGATACTTTTGTTACCGTTTTACGGAAAAGGGGAGTTCATGTTATCGTAGTAGAAGATACTAAAAATCCTGATACCCCCGATTCCATTTTTCCCAATAATTGGATTTCCTTTCATGAAGACGGCACGGTCGGCATCTACCCCATGTTCGCGGAAAACCGTCGCAACGAAAGACGGAACGACATTTTGGATATTTTGGAAAACGAAGGATTCGTCATCAAAAACAGCATAGATTACACCGCCGCCGAGGCCGAAGGTTTTTTCTTGGAAGCAACGGGTAGCATGGCTTTGGACCGCGTCAATAAAAAGGCCTATTGCGCCCTTTCCGACAGGGCCGATGAAGCCCTTTTTATCGAATTCTGCGAAGATTTTGAATATTCCCCTGTAATTTTTACCGCTTATCAATCCGTCGGGGGAAAGCGGATGCCTATCTACCACACGAACGTGATGATGTGTTTGGCCGATACGTTTGCGGTCATCTGTTTGGATACCATCGATGATAAAAAGGAAAGAAAGAACGTCGCCGATCATCTAAAACAAGACGGCAAGGCAATCATAGCCATAACCGAACAGCAAATGCACCATTTTGCCGGAAATATGTTGCAGGTATTGGGTGCGGACAACGAGCCTCTACTGGTTATGAGTACCCAAGCTTATAATAGCTTGACTCCTGCACAAGTGGCGTCCATAGAAAAAAATTGCGGTATCGTGCACAGTTCGTTAGAGACGATAGAGACCTGCGGTGGCGGAAGTGCCCGCTGTATGATGGCGGAAGTATTCTTACCGAAGATGTAAAAATAGTCTGTGTATCCAATCTTCGCACATATCTTAATGCGATACCGCGTACCTTTTTAGATTATATTTAGAACTGATAACGCACAGCTTCCGAAATCCATTAACGTAGTTTTAACTTACAAAAGTTAAATTAAAACAATCTGATTATGTTTAAATGGATGATTATCTTTATTATTATCGCAGTTATAGCCGGAATCTTTGGTTTCGGGGGAATTTCTGAAGCTGCGGCTGGTATCGCGAAAATTATTTTCTTTATTTTTATCGTTCTAGCCATAATTTCTTTCTTACTTTTTAAAAAGATTTTTTGAAAACGATTTCAGGTCTGTTTACTGATCACTATCAACTATCAATGGCCGAAGGTTATTTTTCAGCCGGCCGGAAAGATGATAGGGTCAACTTCGATTATTTTTTTCGCAAAAATCCTTTCGGCTCGGGTTTCACAATCTTTGCCGGACTGCAGGTGCTTTTTAATCTGATCGAAGATTTTCAATATGATTCTGATGATATCGATTTCCTTTATAAGAGGGGGTTTCATGACGATTTTCTTGATTTTCTGAAAAACTTCCGCTTTCGGGGTAGTATCTATGCTCCCAAGGAAGGAGAAGTGATCTTCCCCACGGAATCTATACTTAGCGTAGAAGGGAATATCATAGAGGCCCAATTATTGGAAACGCTGCTTCTGAACACACTTAACTACCAATCTCTCATAGCAACTAAAGCAAACCGCTTACGGCAGTCCGCCGGAAAGCGATCTGTAATGGAATTCGGCATGCGTCGGGCACAGGGATGGGCAGCGATCCATGGAAGCAGGGCCGCCGTAATCGGTGGAGCCGATAGCACCTCTAACGTGCAGAGTGCCTATATCTACGACTTGGATTCTTCGGGGACACAGGCGCATTCATGGGTGCAAAGCTTTGACGATGAATTGACGGCGTTTAGAACCTTCGCCCAATTGCGACCGAAAAAATGTGTACTGCTGGTCGATACTTACCATACTCTAAACAGTGGCGTTCCCAATGCAATCAAAGTTGCCAAGGAAATGCAGCAACAGGGACACCAACTTTTTGGTATCAGATTGGATAGCGGCGACTTGGCCTATCTCTCTAAGAAGGCGAGAATTATGTTGGATAAGGCAGGATTGCCAGAAGTAAAAATCGTTGCCTCTAACCAGCTGGACGAATATCTCATAAAAAGTCTTATCCATCAAGGAGCGAAAATCGATGTTTTCGGGGTAGGAACAAACCTGATTACTGCAAGGGACGATGGAGCCTTAGACGGAGTTTACAAATTAAGTGCAGTGAACGATAGACCGACAATCAAATTATCGGAAGACGTTGCTAAAGTGACCTTGCCGGGAAAAAAGAAGGTGATAAGATATTTGAATGGCAATGGCGAATTCTACGCGGATGGCATTTTGCTTTCCGAGGATGATCCAGATGATGTCGATATGATTTATCATCCCCAATATGCGGATAAAAAATCGATGGTAAATGGATTGGAAAAAGAAAATTTGACTTCGAAGGTTTTTGAAAACGGAAACGTGCTGACAGCGAAAAAATCCATTGGGGAAATCTCGGAATATAGGAGTTTAAGGGTCTCTCAGTTGGCCGACGAATATAAAAGATTTGAATACCCGCATATCTACAAAGTGGGATTAAGTAGCAATCTGATTCAATTAAGAATGGACATGATAGCCGAATCTAAACGATCGAAGTAGGGTTTTTGCGTGCAAATGATTTTAAGTTGGCGTTTAGACCTTAAGACCGATGGTTATCTAAAAGTCTTAGTTTTTTTAGTATTATGGCTTGCCGTAGCGCATAAAATAAAAATCTCCACCTATATTTGCACCCCGATATGCCAATTGACCTCAATGGCTTAATCCATTTTGTGGTTTACCGCTATTTTGTCATAAATTAAGCGCTCCATTGAAACTGAAAAGAAGAAGGAAATTAGTCAATTACCTGAATATGTTGGATCAGCCGATACGGTTTAATCCTTTTCTTTTCAGTCGTACGTTTTTACTATGGGCCGTTCTAGGATTGATAGGCGGACTTCTCTCCGGACTGTATTGGATTGTTCTTATATTCCTAACGGAAAAAATTGCTTTTTTCGATGGTTGGCAGGTAATTCCGGCTATGACTATCTGTGGTTTTTTGGCAGGTTTAGTCATTCATTTTATCGGTGAGCCGGGGGAGATACACTTGATCGTTAACAACATACGTTTCAATAAGGGAAAATTAGATCCCAAGAACAATCCGTCGATGATTTTGTCGTCGTTGCTCTGTATCGCCTCGGGCGGAAGCCTCGGGCCTGAAGCCCCCCTGATCCAGGTCACGGGATCTACTGGTACCTGGTTAGGGAAACTTTTTCGTTTAAAGGGTGAAGATTTGCGTTCGATGAGTATTGCGGGAATGGCCTCAGGTTTTACCGCAATGTTCGGTGCCCCTTTGGGCGGCAGCCTGTTCTCGTTAGAAATTTTGCATCATCGCCATGCCGTTGAATATTATAAAGCAATCATACCAGCATTGGTAGCGAGCAGTTTTAGCTATATAGTATTTGCCTTGATCATTCACTTGGGCCTCGGTGCTATATGGGATTTGTCCGCCTATGAATATTCCGATATTTTCGACTTTGGATACGCCGTACTGTTTGCCGTACTAGGGGCGTTTACAGGTTGGTGCTTTATCTATTGCACCAAGTTTTTTAAGGTCGTCTTCGAAAAAAAACCGATTCCCATTTATCTAAAAACTGCTATCGGCGGCCTCTTGCTGGGAATCATCGCTTTTTATTTTCCACTGACCCGGTATTTCGGACACTTTGAGATTGCGGAACTTCTGACAGGGGGTTTCCCCATTCGCCTATTATTTTTATTGCTGGTCTTTAAGCTGATTGCCATTGCGATTACGGTAACTTCGGGCTGGCGGGGCGGTTTTATTATTCCCCTTTTCTTTGTCGGGGCGACATTGGGGCTGATTATCCATCACTTTTTCCCCGGCACTTCGGTGACTTTGGTGGTCGTAAGCTGTATGGCCGCCATCAACGCTTGCGTTACCCGAACCCCAATGAGCACTACTATTTTATTGGCCACGCTGACGGGTTTCTCTTACTTCGTTCCTATACTGTTCGCGAGTTTGACGGGCTATTTCTTGGCTCCTAGAATTCCGTTTATCGGTTCTCAGATGGATAAAGGAGAAAAATGAGCTAAAAGCTGATTTTTACGGATCCGTCGGCTTTCTTTTTTTTGATACTTCTAGGATAAATAGGATAGCCATAAAGACCATAAAGAAAGCGAAAGGTAGCGAGGTGATAATCAATAATTTCTGTACTGCCGTGAGTATATCGATATCGGGTTTGGCATTTCCTAAAAGTAGTAGCGCCATCGTTCCCAAAAGGATGAATACCGACCAGATCAGGCGATGTTTTTTACTGGGTTCTTTTTTGCCCTTATCCGTAAACATGCTCAAAACGAACACGGCAGAATCCAGCGAGGTTACCAAAAATCCGATGAGCAAAAATAACGTTACCACATTCAAAAGTGTAGCCAAGGGGTAGTGGCTGAAAAAGACGAACAAGGAAGAGAACACGTTTCCGAATTCGTCGTTGTAAGTTCCGAAAGATTCGATCAATTGAAAAGCCGAAGTACCGAATACGGAGAACCAAAAGAAAGTACCTAACGAAGGCAGAATCAAAACGCCAAATAGAAGCTGTCGCAAGGTTCTTCCCTTCGATATCCTTGCAATAAAAATACCTGTAAAGGGAGCCCAAGCAAGCCAAAAGGCCCAGTAATAAAACGTCCAATCCGTGAGAAATTCGATTCCAGGATTATAGTTTCCTAAGGCTAGACTCATGGGAATGAAATCGACGAGGTAGTTAGATGTCGCTATTCCGAAGGCCCTACCTATCGCTATCATATCACTGGTAAAGAATATGAAGAGCAGCAGGAGAAAGGTGACCAGAATATTAATTTTGGATATGATTTTTATGCCTTTGTCGACTCCTTGCCAAGCTGAATAAAAGGCAATTGCAGAAATCAGAACGGCCAGCGACAAGGTAACCGCCAATCCGAATCCGCCGCCGAAAACATGGTTCAGACCGCCGTTTATCTGGGCGACGCCAAGCCCTAAGGCAGCTATCAACCCGAATACAGTGGTAATGATAGTTGTGATATCTATACCTTTTCTGGCCACTTTGTTCGAGATGGTATCCTCGATGGTAGCACTGACGCGCACCTTCTTTTTTCGTACGAAAAGAGCGTAGCCCATAACCATGGCGAAAAGTCCGTAGAACGCCCAAGCGGTAAAACCCCATTGGTAGAAGGTGAATTCCAGCGCCAAGATTTCCGGTTCGAGACCGGAAGCGTAAGGTGGATTCTGCTGCATAAAGATGGGTTCCTGAACCGCGCGCAAAAGAATGCCTGCACCCATTCCGGCGCTGTATAGCATGGCCGTCCATGCCCATAAGGAATGTTCCGGGGTATCGTTTGTAGCGCCAAGTTTGAGTTTCCCGAGGGGTGAAAATGCCACCCCAAAAAGTAGAAGAACGCAGCCTAAGCCTAGATATAGATAGAAGTATCCGAAGTAGGTGCGTACCCAGAGCGAGACCTCCTCAATGGCATTGTAACTAGCCTCTGTGGCAAAGAGTACAAAAGCTGAACAGAGAAAGATTATCCCGATAGATATGGTAAGCAGGGGATTTTTAAATAAAGATTTTGAAGTGATGGCTTGGGTTTAAATTTTAGGTAATTGTGAAAATTTAAGTTTCAATCGCTACTTGATAGCAGTTCAAGGTTCAAGGTATAAAAGTTTAGGGGTTTATAAGGTTTAGAAGTTTAGATTTAGAATGTTTCCACGCAAATGGGCAAACTTTAAGGTTCAAATCTGCCGTAGTCAGATTTGAACCTTAAAGTTTTCAAGCTGAGCGGTTAACCTCGACATTTTTAACAAGGAGACATCGGACACCGAGCATCGAGCATCTAGCATCGAACACCGAGCATCTAACCTTTTGCGATTCCTCGGATCATCCCGCCGAAAATAAAATAATGAAAGGGCACGATACTGTACCAATACAAACGCCCTTTCAATCCTCTTGGACGAAAGGTAGCGGTTTGGTGTAAGATATTATTTTCGTCGATCCTGAATTCCAGCCAGGCTTCACCGGGCAACTTCATTTCGGCAAATAGCAGCAGGCGTTTTGCCTTTTTGTCCGCTAACAGCACCCTCCAAAAATCAAGGGCATCGCCCGCATAAATCTTGTCTGGGTGGGTGCGCCCGCGACGCAGGCCGACGCCACCGGAGAGTTTATCCATGAATCCACGTAATTTCCATAGCCAATCACCATAGTACCAGCCTGTACTTCCGCCGATTTTCCAGATATTTTTTAGTACTTGTTTAGGGTCGTCGATCTGTATTTTTTTTACATCCCTTAAGACCCCGAACTTAGGTACCTGAATATACTTTTCTAGGTTTTTTTTAAAGCGGCCACTGATCATGCTGTCCTTCCAACTGCTGACCACCAAATTCTGTTCGATTTTTTTGAAGGCCATGTCTATAGCTTCCCGATAGGTATGGGGTTTGATGCCTAAGATATCTTGTAAACGGGTATCCCTGGCAATCACTTCCACTTTCATACTGTCCACGAGGTTCAAGGCCAACTTGTAGGAGGTCGAGGTCACAAAATAAAGCCAGTAGCTCGAAAGTTTTGGCGTCATGACCGGTACCGTAAGTATCCAGTTCTTAAAATCGCGCTGTTCGGCATATTGATACAGCATTTCTTTATATGTGAGTACGTCGGGCCCGGCAATGTCGAAAGAATCGTCATAGGTTTCTTTGTGACCGAGCACTTTGGTAAGAAAGCTTATAATATCGCGAATCGCAATCGGTTGCGTTTTGGTCAGCACCCATTTCGGGGTAATCATGAAAGGTAATTTTTCGCAGAGGTCACGAATAATCTCAAAAGAAGAACTTCCCGAACCGACAATGATTCCGGCGCGAAGCACAGTGAGGTGAAAAGGCCCTTCGGACAATATTTTCTCGACATTTTTTCTCGACCACAGGTGTTTTGAAAGATTCTCATCGTTCACAATGCCACTGAGGTAAATGACCTGTTCGATTTGTGTATCCTTTAGGTACAGATTGAAGTTTTCAGCCGTTTTGGATTCCATCTCCACAAAGGCTTCTGTGGACGAGCTCATGGAATGGATTAAAAAATACGCAACATCGATATCCTTGGGTAATTTTCCTTCGACGACCTCATTTAAAAAATCGATTTCCACCACCTCGATCTGCGAGCGCATTTCTTTATCAATGGCGAACCGTTCTTTATCGCGAACCGTGCAGATGACTTCATGGCCCATTTCGATCAATTGGGGTAGCAGGCGCATGCCGATGTAGCCGTTGGCACCTGTGAGGAGTATTCTCATAGCTTTGAAATTCTACTGTTTTTTTAATGATGTCTTATTAGCGGCACAAGTACGGTACCAGAACCAGGGCTGTTCCTTTAAGGCCAAGTCCTTGATTATTGTGGATTAAGACCCAGGTTTATGAGTCAAGACCTTTTCATTCCAGTATCTCGACGCTAATATTTGCTTCCTTCCTTAGAGATCCTCCACCGAGGTCGGCGCATTATCCGCTTTGTAATCCAACAACTTCCTGAAAAATTTCTGCACGGCCTTCGTATCTGCTTGCACTTTTATAAAATAATGATCACGATATATGGAAAATATGGCCAGATCACCTTTGTAAACCGTGAGTTTATAAAAGGGAATGACCAACGCAAAAGTTTCCAGCAGGGAACGGAACCGAACGATAATACCTTTCGGGCGTATTTCGACGTTGCACTGGTCGCGATTGTTGTCAAGTATGAGAAGATTTCTGATTTCTATACTGGTTTCCGTAATGAACAGCCGCGGTGACCCGATGCCCCCCATGGCCCAGCGTTCTTTTAGGGTGAAAGGCTTGCCGACCTCGGCATCGACTTTTCGGGTAATTTCTTTGTTGTTGTAGGATACGTTTACGAGCATTTGCAATTTTTCATAAAGTTAACGGTAACTGACCAGTACCGAAAACGGAATAGGTAAAAAAAAGCAATCAATCCGAAATTATTTTAGTCGAAGGCCAAAGTGTGATTTCTTTGGGCACTTTATACATCAACGGCCTTCCAGCGAGACAAGCTTGCTCACTTTGCGCTTAGAAAAGTCTGAAAAATGATTAGTTTTGCAGCCTGAAAGCGCTTATCAAAAAAAAATGAATTTAGAAACATTACTTACCCAAAAAGTCAAGGAAGTCATTTTTAATGAATTTTCGATGGAATTGCCAGCAGTGGAATTCCAACCTACCCGCAAGGATTTCGAGGGTGATATTACCGTAATGGTGTTCCCGATGCTACGCCACATAAAAGGCAATCCTGTAAAAATCGGGGAGCAAATCGGGGCTTTTCTTAAGAAGGAAGTTGATGCGGTTTCCGATTATAATGTAATCCAAGGATTTTTGAACGTCGTCATCGATGACGCCTATTATCTCGATTTTTTTAATGGGATAAAAAATGATTCGGCGTATGGATTCGTAACCGAATTGGGAAAGGAGGGGGTCATGGTGGAGTATTCCTCACCGAATACCAACAAACCTTTGCATTTAGGGCATATCCGCAATAATCTCTTAGGATATTCGGTCGCCGAAATATTGAAGGCCTCGGGCAAAAAAGTCTACAAAACGCAGATAATAAACGACCGCGGCATTCATATTTGTAAAAGTATGTTGGCCTGGCAACGTTTCGGAAATGGGGAAACTCCCGAAAGTACCAGCCTAAAAGGCGATAAACTAGTGGGTAACTATTATGTAGCCTTCGACAAGGCGTATAAAAAACAAGTAGCCCAAAAAATCGCAGGGGGAATCGACCCGAAAGTGGCCGAAAAGGAAGCCCCTATTCTCTTGGAGGCTCAAGAAATGCTCCAAAAATGGGAGGCCGGTGACGAGCAAGTAGTTGCCCTGTGGAAAACCATGAATGGCTGGGTTTACAAAGGTTTCGAGGAGACCTATAAAAACCTAGGTGTCGATTTCGACACTTTATATTACGAAAGTGATACCTATTTATTAGGTAAGGATGTGGTGACGGAAGGCCTACAAAAAGGTGTTTTCTACCGGAAAGACGACGGTAGCGTTTGGATCGATCTTACCGATGAAGGCCTTGATGAAAAAATAGTGCTTCGTTCCGATGGCACCGCCGTCTACATGACACAGGATATCGGCACCGCCATACAGCGGATTAAGGACCGCCCCGATGTCGGGGGAATGGTGTACACCGTCGGCAATGAACAAGACTATCATTTTAAAGTACTCTTTCTTATCCTGAAAAAACTGGGATACGAATGGGCCCAAAGTCTTTACCATTTAAGCTACGGTATGGTAGATCTGCCCAGTGGAAAAATGAAGAGTAGGGAAGGTACGGTGGTCGACGCCGATGACCTGATGATTGACATGACCCGAACCGCCGCTGAAATTTCCGAGGATCTGGGCAAATTGGAAGGTTATTCCGAAACCGAAAAACAAGACCTCTACAAAATGATAGGGTTGGGCGCCCTAAAATATTATATCCTTAAAGTAGACCCCAAAAAGCGCATCCTTTTCAACCCCGAAGAGTCGGTGGATTTCCAAGGGAATACCGGGCCATTCATTCAATATACCTATGCACGAATTCAGTCCATCCTCAGAAAAGCCGAAGAGCTAGACCTTCAGGATTTTGACGACCTTACAGGTCAAACCGGAAACGACCTGCATGGTGCCGTCGGTCCCAATGAGCTTCTTCTAGGTCAAACCGCGGGCCTTCACCCCAAAGAAAAAGAACTCATCAAACAGCTGCAGCTATTCCCCGAAACCGTTCAATTGGCCGCAGAGAATTTGAGTCCCGCTTTAATTGCCAATTATACCTATGATTTGGTTAAGGAATTTAATTCTTTCTACCAACAAGTATCCATTTTGGGCGAGGAAGACGTTGAAAAGAAGCTGCTTCGGGTTCAGCTTTCGAGAAAGGTCGGAGAGGTAATCAAATCAGCATTTGGACTTTTGGGGATTGAGGTGCCAGATCGGATGTAATTAGTATTACATGGAGAAATCACTGGCATGAAACGAACCGTAATATCCAATCAATACCTTTTGAATGGGGGATTAATACACAAACTTACGCCCGGTAGGTTAAGAATTATTAAACCGACTCTCTCCGAGATCCGTCATATCCACACCTGCTCGGATACGTTTAGACGGGCAGGGCCATCGGGTATTTTTTAGATCAAAAAAACAATACGGCAACAGATTTCTTTAGTGCAGCAACTGTATTAGTGTAGCACCTGTAAAGGACGATTGGTTGCTTCTACTATTTCTTTCCGTATCACGAAGTCTCCAAAACTTTCTTCCTTTTCTCTTTCTTGGGCATATGCCGCTATAATGGGGTCCAGTTCTTGCAGGATATCCTGTTCGGATAGCATTTCCTTGTAGAGGGTATTCAATCTGTCTCCGTTATGACTAGCTCCCAAATATAGGTTATAGCGTCCGATGGCACGGCCGACAAAACCGATTTCCCCTAGGGATGAACGCGCGCAGTTATTGGGACAACCGGTCATCCTGATAGTGATCTCGTCTTCTCCAAGACCATTTTTCCGCATTATGATATCGAGTTTATCGACCAAGGAAGGCAGGTAACGTTCAGATTCCGCAAAAGCGAGTCCACAGGTGCCCAATGCCACACATGCCATAGAATTCTTTCGAAGTCCTGTGAGTTGGGAATGGTTCTTTACTCCGTTTTTCTCCAAAATAACTTCGATACTTTCTTTATCCTTTTCCACCACATTTCCAATAATGAGATTTTGGTTTCCTGTTAACCGAAAATCGCCGGTATGGATTTGGGCTATTTCCCGGAGCGCCTTTTTTAATTCGTGTCCCTCCTCATTTTTTACCCTTCCATGTTCTACGAACAACGTAAAGTACCATTTTTCGTTTATCCCTTTTAACCAACCATAGGTATCACCGTTCGATTTAAATCGGTAGGGCTCCGGACTGTCAAGTTCCCAACCCAGGCGGGTATGCAGCTCTTTTACGAACCACTCCAAACCTCTATCGTCGATGGTGTGTTTCAACCTCGATAATTTCCGGTCCGATCGGTTGCCATAATCCCTTTGGATAGCAATGACCGCTTCGGCCACTTCAATAACCTTTTCTTTAGGCGCGAAACCTATCACATCGGCCAGACGTGGATAGGTGGCATCGTTGCCAAAAGTACTTCCCAATCCACCGCCCGCACAGATATTAAAGCCGGTGATTTTATTGTTTTTTTCGATGACTATGAGACCAAGGTCATTGGCGAAAATATCAATATCATTGTCTGGCGGAATTGCCAAGGCTATTTTGAATTTTCGCGGCAGATAGTCATGATGGTATAAGGGTTCTACATCGGTAGTACCTGCCACTTTTTCCTTATTCAACCAGATTTCGTGATAGGCGGTAGTTTTTGGAAGAAAATAATCGCTTATCTCGCCCGCTAGCCGATACACTTCTTCGTGAATCTGTGACTGGTAGGGATTGGGATTGCACATCACGTTCCGGTTCACGTCGCCACAAGTAGCCAGGGTACTCAATAAGGTTTCGTTTACCGCTTGAATAGTGGATTTTAGATTTCGTTTTAGAATCCCATGAAACTGAAAGGATTGCCGGGTAGTTAATTTAAGGGTTCCGTTGCCGTATTTGTCCGCAAGTTCATCTAAGGTAAGCCATTGTGCGGGCGTAGTGATTCCGCCCGCAGCCCTTACCCTTACCATGAATTGGTACAGGGGTTCCAGTTTTTTTTGCTTCCGTTCGGCCTCAAGATCTCTGTCATATTGTTGATAAGAGCCATGATATTTTATAAGTTTCACATCCTCTGGGTCGAGGGCACCGGTCAAAGGGTCTTTTAAGCTCTCCTTGATAGTTCCGCGAAGGAAATCACTTTTATCCTTTATATATTCGTCTTCCGATAAATGCTGTTCCTCTGATCGATCGCTCATAAATGGGTTTTCACTGTTGTAAGAGTTTTTTGATGCAAGTCAATAAATATCCGCTTGGTACCGATTGGCCAATTGAAGCTTTTTAACATAATCTTCCGCCTTTTCAAGGGTTACCCCGCCTTGTTCCTGTATAATTTGCTTTAGCGCGATGTCCACATCCTTTGCCATCTTTTGTGCATCCCCGCATACATAAAAATGAGCGCCATTTTCAAGCCAGTCGTACAATTCTTTGCCATTTTCCAGCATACGATGTTGCACGTAATCCTTTTCTGTTTGATCTCGTGAAAAGGCAACGTCGGCCTTGGTCAATACGCCTTCTTTGAGGTATTGTTGCCATTCGGTCTGATACAGGAAATCGGTCGTAAAATTCCGATCGCCGAAGAAAAGCCAAGATGGCCCTTTTTTCTCAGCGACTTCCCTATGCTGCATGAATGCCCTGAAAGGTGCTATCCCGGTTCCCGGGCCTACCATGATAATGGGTGCATCGGGATTTTCCGGAAGTTTGAAACGCGTATTTTTATCCACAAAGATTTTGACTTTATCGTCCACTTCCAACCGATCGGCCAAGGTAGAGGAGCAGTGCCCTTCTTTGTCCCTACCAAACGCATTGTACCGTACTACAGATACCAGCAGGTGCACTTCTTCGTCCACAGCTTCTTGGGATGAGGCTATGGAGTACATTCTGGGCGTGTTTTTTCGTAGCACCGAAATTAGTTCGTCCGGTGAAAATTTATGGGGTTCCTCGGAGAGAAGGTCCAGAATATCCCTTCCCGGAAGATATTCCAAAACGGCGGTATTGTCACCCAGAATTTTTTTCAGGCGTGGATTGTCGGTTATTTCGGCGTATTTGGTCAAAGAGACTTTCGATAAGGGGGTAAGCTCGTAATCATAGGTCAATGCCTCCAGCAAGGTTTTTTCTCCATTGTGGCTAACTACCCTCTTTTCGCCAGATAAATTCGTTTTCTCCAAAACCGCTTTTATCAGTTTGGGGGAATTCGCCCCATAGACTCCCAGTGCATCTCCCGGTTCATAGGTTATTCCCGAACCTTGAAGGTCCAGTTCCAAATGCATGGTCTCCTTGGAGGATCCCGTGCCGTTAAGATTTATTTTTTCGAGGATCGTGGCTTCAAAAAGGTTTTTCCTAGAGTATTTTGTCCCAGTTGTCGGTGCGATTTCATTGGCCGGACTTTGTATATGTGATGTTTCGCCCGATTTCTTTGAGATGGCATCAACTAGGGCATTTTGCCAAGTTTCGGCGTCGTCCTCATAATCGACATCACAATCTTGACGGGGAGTCATACGCGTAGCACCCAAGATCTCCAGAATGGCATCAAAATCCTTTCCCGTCTGGCAAAAATCGACATAACTGCTATCGCCAAGACCTAAAACGGAAAATTGGATATGGGAAAGGTCCGGCGCCCTTTTGCCATGCAGATAGGTATACAGGTCTTCGGCCTGAACGGGAGGTTCTCCCAAGCCATGCGTACTCACGATAACCGCCAATTTCTTTATTTTCTTGAAGTCCCTGGTCTTAAAGGAAGCCATATCGGAAACTTCTACCTCGATTCCCCTTTCCTTTGCCAGGTTGGCTAAATTTTCGGCCAAAGCTTCACTATTTCCCGTATGGCTGCCAAATAGAATATTCAATTTTTCCGGTTCGACCGTGGAAGTATCTGGAGAAGCTCCGTTCGTAGTAACTTCTGTTTCTACAGAAATAGGGTTCAGGGCGATGCCGGAAAAGTAACCGTTCAGCCATTGAAGCTGTCCGGAATCCAATCCGGAAAGGGCTTCGCTTAGCTTTTCTGCCTGTTTATCATTGAACGGGCCCCGTTCCAATCCTTTTTTTAAATCCATGTGAAGAATTATTGTTGGTAAAATATTGCGCGTCGTTTTGCAATTCTTAAACGATTGTCCTTATTTATTGAGGTACAAAAATACCTTGAACAAGGTTCATTCGCCAATTACAAATCTTGATACTCAATAACCTGAAGTTATAGTTAGACTCAAAAAAGGGGAGGATAAAGGAATCAGGAAACAAAATTGCGCAACGGGATAGTATTAGCGGGCAATCTTCCCCTGGAATCTCACAAATTATGATTTCGGATCAAAAACTGCATCAATAACCCGGCAAGCCCCCCTTTCGGTCCTTGGGGCGTAATAAAATAGAACTGCCTGTGGATGGGTAATTTTTTTATTTCGATAATTTTAAGGATTCCGTCCTGAAGTTCCTTAAGCACGGCATGTAAGGAAATAAATGCCATACAATCCGAATGTTGAAGATAGGACTTTATAGCCTCGGTACTTCCCAACTGCATTTCTACCTTGAGGTCGGAAAGACGGATTTCCTTTTGTTTTAATGCACCGGCAATTACTTCCAAGGTTCCCGAACCGGGCTCCCTCAGTAAAAGGGGAATGTTTTTTAACTCCTCCGGTCGTATCTCATCCTTATTGGCCATAGCGTTATTACTACTGCACACCAGAACGATTTCATCCTTTAAAAATGAGGTATAGTGAATCTCACGCCTTTTCGATTTACCTTCGACAACACCTAGTTCGATACTTTTGTTCAGTAGTGCCTGCTCGATCTGTTCCGAATTACCACTTAGTAATTCCACCTTGACATCTTGATGCATGCTATGAAACCGTGCAAGTAACGGAGGTAATATATATTGGGTGATCGAAGTACTGGAACCTACATGCAGCAGCCCGGTCTGCGTTTCATTAAACTGATTCAGATCAAATTCTATTTGCCTGTAAATCCCTTGAATATTTTCGGTGTGTCTCAGCAATACTTGCCCTGCGGAAGAAAGAACTACTTTATTTCCCTTCCTATCGAAAAGCGCTAGTTTGAACTGACTTTCCAATTCTTTTATATGCTTCGTGACGGCCGGTTGCGATATGAGCAACTCTTCAGCCGCTTTGGTGAAATTGAGCCTTTTGGCAACGGTATAAAAAACTTTTAAACGGAAATCGGTCATTTACTTACTACTTATATTTTTGGAAGGGTAAGCTGCGCTACTTCGATTTGAGATCTTGCAACCTAAAGACCTCAATACACACAACTGGTATTGTCGGCCTCCACATAATAGCTTTTATAGTTTTTTGCTTTCTTATCCATACATCCTTTAAGATTTAGGACTTGGATGGACCTGAAATCAATGGGAGCGGTCTCCGCTTGAATGGCTATAAAGCCTTCCTTCACCGGGGCTCCCTCGCGGTAGGCGCTTTCCTTATAACCGCTTACATTTCCACCTCCAATGGTCGGCTTGCGGTATTCCATGACTACCTGGTCCTCCAAAATGTGCTGGATCAATGAATCTCCAAGTACCAGGGCCTCGACTTCCACCCATTGATCTCCGGGATACGTCTTTGATGACGAATTAATGCAATGTGGGGTATACAAGGAATCGCCGAGAACGACGTTCGTGCCCGGGGTACATAAATTGGCATTGGTGCGTTCATTAACGCCATTGCCTCCCAAAAGTTGCAGTTCTAACGATATGGGAAAATCTTGATTTAGTCCAAGAGAGGCGGGGTCTTGACAGTGGAGCATGAGGCCATTATTACGAACGGCCCAACCTGGGCCTCCGGTCATCTGCTTGCCTACAAAACGGTACACAACCTTCAGCCTGTAGTGTGAGAATTTTTGATTGTAGTAAAGATGTCCGAAATCCCCACTGAAGGTATCCTTTTCAGCATAGCGAACACTAAGAAGACTATCCTTGACAAGGAATCTATTTTTATAGTTTTCACCCAATTCAAAACCTGTGAACTTAGGGGTCCACTCTTTCATTTCAGATCCATTGAACAGCTCGATCCATTCCTCCTTATCCGGATTCGACGCCGAGGGTGAGCTGGACTTCAATAAAAGAGCAGCTATAAAAAGCAGGGCCCACGCCAGACCTTTTAAATTCTTGTATTTAGAATGTTCCATCTCATAGTTGTTTTGGTTCAATGCGCTTGCCATTAATTTGGATTTTATTTTTTTAGATGGACTAAAAACTTTCCATTCCAACTGGACTGATTTATGAAGAATGCTCCAGTAGCCCTTATTTTTATATAAATATACTGAAGTCAATTCGACTTTTTGTTTGGAACCAAGATATTCGGCTTTTTTGTCTTAATGATGTCATTTTTCAGTTGCATGGTTTATGCTACGGAACTTAAAAAAGACGAAATTAGGGTTACAACTATGAATATCGCAGGTAAAAAAAAGCGAGTAAACGATTTCTCCTAAAGGTTATTGCCCCATTCAATTTTTGACTGATATATCTTAACAAAAAAATAGTAAGCACTACTTTTGGAATAGATAAAATGCTTTTGCCTTGGCTCCTGCTTTATGATTTGACAATAGGTTTGTCCAAAATTCGTTTATTTGCAATCCCAAATAAAATCGAATTTTATAGTAAAGTCTTGCTCAATTCAAAGTAAGCCAAGCCATCTGGTAGGAATAAAAAAATAAGATAGTCTTGATATGAACAAAATTCTCGTATTTTTTGTGATGTTGACCATAGCTTTAACGAGCTGTAAAAATAAAAATGAAAACTGTATACCCAGTGCCGAAGTTATCGAATATCCTACCGATTCTGTGCTAAACGCACTTAATTGGCCCGAAGATTTGGTGATAAAGGGTTTTTCCGGTCCCAAAATTACCCCTAGTCCTGCCTGTATGGCAGTGGCAGCTTCGGGCGAGGTTTTTGTCGGCGTGGATATGATGGGTTCCCTTGGAAAAGAGATCGGAAAAGGATTTATAAAGCGTCTGGTCGATTGTAACCATGACGGTATTATGGATTACCATACCGAGTTTGCACAAGTGGATAACCCAAGGGGGATTTTACCTATCGGTGATCAAGTATTTGTACTTCACACCACATTTTCGGACGACACAAAAAAGGCCGATAATATGGATCTCGTGGTTTTGGACGATAAAGATAAGGACGGAATTGCCGATGGTCCGCCCAAAGTGCTGATCAAGAACATGAGCAATTCGAAGTATTTGCGCGAACGTGGAACGGACCATGCCACAAATGGCATTCAAATGGGTATCGATGGTTGGATTTACATCGCCGTGGGCGATTTTGGATTCTACAATGCAACGGACAGGGAGGGTAGCAAAATGACTCAATTGGGAGGCGGTATTGTGAGGATACGACCCGATGGCACCGACATGGAAGTTTATTCACATGGAATGCGCAATATTTACGATGTCGCCATTGATCCTTTCATGAATATATTTACACGAGGCAACACCAATGATGGCGGTGGATGGAATGTTCGGTTTACACATCAAATACAATCTGGAGAATACGGTTATCCGATACTTTTTAAGCATTTTACTGAAGAAATTTTACCTGCGTTGGTCGATGTAGGGGGGGGTTCTGGAACCGGGTCACTTTTTATGAACGATGATCGATGGCCTGAAAAATATAATAACGTTCCCATGATGGCCGATTGGGGCAGGAACCAGTTATACATTCATAGGGTCACAAAAGACGGTCCGAGCTTCACCCAAAATGAGAAACAGTTTATTCAATTGCCACAAATCACGGATGTAGATGTAGATGCTTCGGGTACGATGTACCTATCCGCTTGGGACGGTGCCGGTTATTCCGGAAACCCCGATAAAGGCTATGTGGTTCGGGTCACTCCTGAAGATTTTACGTACGAGTCTTTCGTTGATGTAAAAGAGGTATCGATCAACGACTTGATCGATTTATTAAAAGCTAAAAATGCAAAGTCGCGGTTGAGTGCCCAGTACGAGTTGTTGCAACGACAAGAAAGCGAATCGGTCGTACAGGTACTGGAGCTGGCAAAGGAGAAAAATCAAGCCTTGGAAGTTCGTGCGGCGGCAATTTTCACCTATGCCCAACTTGCCGGTGCCAAGGGCATTGCCGAATTGGTAACCTTGTCAAAGGATGCTTCTGTACAAAGATTTACGCTACGGGCCTTGGCGGATCGTAAGGAGTTTGTGAAGAAAGTGCCCGTCCAACCTTTTTTAACTGGGTTGAAATCTACATCGGAAGAAGTAAAGGCAGCTGCTATTATCGGTCTGGGACGCTTGGGAAATCCTAGTGTGGCCCAGGAACTATTGCAGATAAAGGTGCCGAGTTCATTTGCCGCCCCAAAAATAAATAGCGAAGGCCCGCATGCCACTCCTAACGCCGAAATTATTTTTCCCCATTTGGCCGTTAAGGCCTTGGTGGAATTGAATGCGGTCGATGATTGTATTGCCGCCCTTGGTACCGATAATGAAGATTTGGCCTTATGGGCAATGCGGTATATGCATAATCCAAAGGTGGTGAAGGCACTTATTGAAGCGTACAACGATTCCACAGACGAGGTTTTCAAGAAAAAAGCAATACACACTTTGGCAAGGATCTATCATAAAGAAGCGCCTTACGATACTTCTTGGTGGTGGAGCACCAGACCCGATACGCATGGACCCTACTACAAGACCATGGAATGGGAACAATCACCTGTTATTCGGTCGTTTTTAGTTGCACAATTTAAAGCAAGGGATAAAAGCAACACACCTTTTTTTGCCGAACTCAACAGTAAATATCGATTGGCAATCGATGCTTTTGGGGAGGTGAAATTTGACGAACCGAAAGAGGATATGCCACTGGTCGATTTTGAGAAGATCAAAAATAAAAAAGGTCAGATCGGGGAGGCTTCCATAGAAGATGTAATACTTTCCTTGGGCAAAATCAAAGGGAATGTCCAAAAAGGCGCGGGTCTCTTTAATACCCAGGGTTGCGTTGCCTGTCATAGCATCAATAAAGATCAAGTCCTGAAAGGTCCTTTTATGGGGCAAATAGGTGCTATCATGAACCGGGAGCAGATCGCGGAATCTATTTTAAAACCGAATGCCTCCATTTCACAAGGATTTTCTACAGTGCAGATCAGCACCAAAGGAGGTGATAATTATGTTGGCTTCGTTACAGCGGAATCGGCCGATAGGCTGACCATTCGTAATATTGTAGGAGATGCTACGGAGCTCAAAAAAGCGGATATAGCCGAACGAAATGAATTAGAGACGTCCATGATGCCTGCCGGGTTGGCAAACGCACTGAGTTTTGAGGAAATGGCGTCTTTGGTAGCGTTTTTATCACAGCAGAAATAGATTTCGCTCTGATCTTATACCTATATCACACCTTAAAAATAAGGTCTACGCGCTCGATATTTTAAAACGCCACCCGAAAACTAACATTAGGGGTAAGTCCCAATGAAATATTTTCAGTTTTTTCAATTTCGTTTTGGTCGTCAAGCCGATAATAAGCGTTCAAAATATTTTTACGATTCGTGAAATTCAACACGGATACCCCTGCCGTGGCCTTCACGGTTGAACCGATATCGAAGTTATAGATGGCGGAAGCATCTGCGCGAAGGTATTCCGGCAAACGATTGGCATTCGGGGAACGATAGTTTATCCGGTAGGGAAAAAATGAAGTATCTATCGGGTCATCGGCCTGCGGTTCTGTAATCGGTTTTCCGGTATGGTAGTTCAGCCCGAGACTGAACTTCAGGTTATTCGAGGTGTACGTGCCTGCCAAAGTACCGGTGTGCCGAATATCGAGATTGTTAGGGAATTCGGAAGGCACTATATCCGGAAAATAGTAGGAGTTAACGTTATACCCATAGCTGGCCCAGATACTGTAGGCATCCGTTTTTTTGTTGATCAGGAACTCGATGCCCTTCACATCGTAGTTTCCAATTTCGCCGTTGAACTGGTTTTGGTTCTGAAATCCTTGCGTAGTGGTACTGATGCCGTTCACCTCCTTGTAAAATGCCTCTAGGCCGATATATAGGTTTTGGTGATTGTAATTGAAGCCTACGGCTGCCTGCTTGCTTTTGGTGATGGGTAGCTTATCCCCATCGGAAACTATCCAACGTCGTTTTTCGATACCCAGAAAATTTTGCTCCAAATCGATGATCTGGTTGGTTCCCTGACTTTTGAATTCCCCCAATATTTGGAATTTTAACTCCCGCGTAAGGGCATAGTTCAGGCTCAGACGGGGTTCGATCAGGACCTCCTTGAAGGAATCGGGATTCTCGAAATGGTTCACCCGCACGCCGCCCCTTGCGAACAGTTTTCGATTGCTAGATTGGTAGGTGATTTCGGAGAAAAGGGCCTGGCTGCGTATGATGTCCCGTACGTCACTCTGAAAAGGGGGTTGGGTCACGTCGGTGGCATTGGCAATGGCCGTTTCTATAAATTGGTATCCATTGTCCCATTCGAAACGGTCGTTCATTTGATATTTCGTAGTAAGCTTCAAAGCCGTCTCTTCTACCTGATTATTTTGAAACAGGGTCTGTTTGGCATTGGAGGATGTATTTCGTGCATCGAGATTGTAGTCGGTATTGTAAACGTTTAAAAACGTTGAGAACTTTTTGTTCCAAGTACTTCTCAGGCTTCCCCCGAAGGATAGATTCGTCTGGTCAAGGTCGCTGCGGGTGCGTTCGCCGGAATCCATATCGGCTTCCGAATACTCTAAAAGGTTATTGACGCTTATAAAGCTGAGGCGAACTTTTTGATTTTTGTTGATGTCGTACAGTAATTTTCCCGTAAAGTCGTAGAAATAGAAATTCCCGTTCCGGTTCACCTGGCTATCCTCAAAAACCCGGGTAAAGAACTTTTGGTAGGTAGGGGTATTCAAAATATCGGTAAGGGAACGCCGCGCGGATACCTGCAGGGCAAGCTTGTCGGAAATCGGTAGGTGTCCGTACACATCGCCGCCGATCAGGTTAACGCCGGCACCACCGTAAAATTGGTCCGAAATGCTGTCCTTCGTGCGTATATCGATGATGCCACTGACACCTTCGCCATATCGGGAACTTGTACCATTTTTTGTTAAGATAACTTGATCGGTCAGATACGGATTGAAGGCGGATATCAATCCGAAAAAATGTCCGGATTGGTACATTTTGATGCCGTTCCATAGCACGAGGTTCTGGTCGTTGGTACCCCCGCGAATATTGATGTTCGAAACCGTTTCATCGATACTTTCGATTCCCGGAAGGGCCCGAACAGTTTGCAGTACGTCTGGTTCAATCAAGCCTGGAAGAATACCGAATTGCTCGCTGTTCATCTCGATACTACCATCCAATTGTTGTACCAGACCTTGGGTGAGGAATTCGTAGACGACAACTTCTTTCAAGGGTTGATAGAACTGCGCCAATAGCAAGGTCGCGCAGGGTTGTTGCTTCGTTAAATCCTTGGCATCGACAAAAAGGGTCTTATAGCCGATATGCTTGATTTGAATTTTGGCGGTCTGCGGTACGTTGCCAATCGCAAAATAGCCGTCCGCATCGGTAATTAAGGCAGTTTTTGTTCCCAGAACCTCTACCGTTGCCCCAGTAACAGTGTTCCTCTCAAAATTATCCAGAACTATCCCGCAAATATCGACTGAAAAACGCCGTGTTATGGTATAGTACCGCTGGTTCAGTTTTTGAATTTGGAGTTGGGTCTGCTCTTGGACATCCGCTAAAATAGCCTTTAAATTTTTCGTTTTTGGAACGATGACACTCAGATTACGGATATCATCGTCCGCGTAGGAAAATTTGATTTCAAAATTGCGTTCCAATTTTTGGAGAAAGGAAATAAGCGAAACACTGGACGTATCTTCTTGCGCGTCAACACTTTTAGGAAATGAAAAAAGGATAAGGCAAAGCAGGGCAAGCGTACGTTTACGGAGTGTTTTCGCCATAGAAGAGCACTTTGTCGCCTTCAAATTTAAACTTTATTTGCGAAGGGACACTAATACTTTTCAAGGCAAGTCCGGTATCGGAATTACTGAAAGAGCCAGTAAACAATTGACCTAAATCAATGTCTTGCGTCTTTACGGCGATATCGTGCTGGCGCTCAAATTCATCGAGCACATATTTCAGGGGAACACTTTTGAAGGAACTTTCATCGTGCATCCAAGAAGGTTCGGAGGTATGGGCTGCGCCAGATTCTACGATTTCACCATGGATCGCTATAAATGAACTGCCGGCGCGCAGTTGGGTTACTGTATTGTTGAAGGCAACACTTACCAGGCCTTCAAAACAAGTGACTTCAAAAAAACCCTTTCTGTTTTCAACGTTGAATTGGGTACCCAGAACCGCAACGTTTCCGGCATCGGTGGCAACGGTAAAACGTTTGCCTTTGGCTACTCTGAAAAAGGCTTCGCCTTTAAGATCGACATTACGCTTTTTGTCCCATTTGCTTTCACTATATGATATTTCGGAGTCTGCGTTCAACACGACCTCCGACAGGTCGGGCAAGGTTATTTCCTTGTTTTCGGCGAAGGATGTAGAAATCGTTTCGTCCGATAAATTCAGATAGAGATAAGATCCCAGTATAAGTACTGCCGCCACCGCTGCGACCCGTAAAAATTTTCGGAATGGATGCAATGTAATGACCTTGTTGTCCCGCAGTTCGCGTCTGTTTTTCAACGCCTGATAAGCGCCGTCAGCATCGAACTCCGGTGCCTGCATGCTATCGGTAGTATCGGCGATACGTTTATAGGAAGCATACGCATCGGAATTTTCGAATTCCGCAAGCTCTGCGTCCGTAAGGTCGCCGTTCAGCCATTTCGCCAAGTAATTTTCTTGCATTATTTCTATCTTAGTACCTTAATAACAATCCCTTGAGGAAAAACCCTACTAGTGAAATTCAAGCGCAAGTTCAAATATCAAGTTCAAAAGAGTTTATAGGTCATAACAGCCGCGATTTTCCGATTTTGAGTACTGCTTACGGCTCTAAATCCCGTCAATTTTCTCCCGCAGCGATTTAAGCGCCAAATGCATCCTTTTTTCGATGGCTTTGACACTAACCTCTTCCATTTCAGCGATTTCGGCATATTTTTTACCGTCTATCCGGTGCAACAAAAAAGTAATGCGCTGGTTGTCGGGAAGGGCGTTCAGGGCATCGTCCAGTTTTTGCTTGAATTCGTTCTCCTCCATCAGAAATTCCGGGTCCTCGTGGGTCGTCTTTAAGGTCTTGTCCGCATATTTCAGACGTACTTTTTCCGCTTTTATTACGTTAAGGTATAGGTTGTTAGCTACGGTATAAACATATGATTTCGCCTTTTCGGGAGGGACTTTCGAACAGTTTTCCCATAGCTTCAAAAAGGCTTCCTGAACGACATCATAGGCTTTTTCTTCATTTCCGAACTTGTAATAAATGTAGTTGAAAATTGTTTTGGAATTCGCTTTGAATAACGTATCGAATACTTGCTCGTCGCAAACATTGCCTGTATCTTTACCTTTCAAGGGGGCCTATTTTTTTCAAAGATATCCGAAAAAATTATAAAAAGTAGGGTATTTTCTTAAGAGGTTGTTTTACAGGAAATTCCAAATCATTATGTATCCTATTTTTACGTATCCGCGATATGTCATCCTACTGGCGGCGGTGATACTTTTTGCCTCTTGTCAAAAAGAGGAACCGTTTCATGAGGCCATCGATCCCGAGCTGACTTTGTCGGCTCGTTCTGTTACTGTGGAGACGATGAAACGCACTACTTCCCACGACGGATCCTACGATAATATCGTTGACGGTGCAAGTTGTATGGCTATCCAATTTCCCTATACGGTCTCGGTAAACGGTTTGGAACTGCAGATTGAAACGATGGCAGACCTACAGAAAATCGAGGATGTTCTTGACGCGGCCGATGAAGGCGAATATAGTATGCAAATTACGTTTCCCATAACGGTAACGATGTCCGATTATACCGAAATCGTCGTCAATAGTGAAGCGGTGCTTCAAAAGTATGGCGAACAATGCGTCGAGGGCGGCAATGACGATGATATCGAGTGCATCGATGTGATTTATCCCGTAGATCTTTTTACCTACAATCTCAATCTACAGCTGACCGGTAGCCTTACGGTAAACCACGATAAAGAACTGCGGCGTTTTTTGGCAGGGTTAGAAGCTGACGATTTGATCAGTATCGATTTTCCCATGACTTTTGAAATTTTCGACGGTGCCGAACTGACCGTAAACACCAATACCGAATTGGCCAATGCCATGGAGCGCGCGATCGATATGTGTTACGAAGACGATAACAATGACCATAACGACGATGATTTTACCAAAACAAGTCTTGACGGTCGTTTAACGACCTGCCCTTGGCTCGTAAAGGAATTAAAAAAGAAGGATTTGATCGGCTCCGAGACCTATCAGGAACAGCTGCTAACTTTTATGGAGGATGGAAGGGTTACCTTGGATAATGGGTTTGATGCTGTCAGCGAGGGCACGTGGTCCGTCACCGTTTCCGATTTTAAGGTTTTTCTCGCTATGGAATTTATGGATGCGGATGCGTTCAATGGAGCTATGTACACTTACGAAATAGGGGAAGACACGATAAAATTGGATGGAGGGGAAAATGACCAAATTATTTTGGAGCAGTTTTGTGCCTACGAAATGCAGACTTGTAGCCAAGTATTTATAGAAGAAAATCTGCAGGACGAATGCCGATGGTCGATTACCGACGGTAAAGGGGAATTCAGCGAGGACATAACTATCGATTTTTCCCAGAAGAACATCCAGGCCTACAATGCTAACGATACCGTTGTGGACGAAGGCAACTGGAATATTTCAGATACTACCCTGACCTTCAGCGGGCTGAGCACCACCCTTGAATATTATGTCGGCGATTGGAAGGTTGTCGGCTGTAGTGAGGAGCGATTCAGGCTTCAGCGTGGTGATGATAGTCTAGTTCTTGTGAAAAATTGTGAAGCCGGACATTAGTGCCTATTCAGAAGTGCCAGTTCAGAAATGAATTGATCCTGCCGTTTTTACTATAAATGGCACGGCCGGTCAGCGTCCGAATTCCTCAATTTTTTATATCCAATTTTGGCGAATTAGCTTCGTCGTATGGGTGCTTTTTTGTTCCCTGCTTTATGCTTAAATTTGTCCCCATCAAAATAGAAAAGACCGATGTTCGACAATTTAAGCGAAAAACTGGATAAGGCCCTCCACACCCTCCGTGGCCACGGGCAGATAACCGAAATAAACGTAGCGGAAACCACGAAGGAAGTCCGAAGGGCCTTGCTCGACGCGGACGTCAATTTCAAGATAGCCAAAGAATTTACCAACCGGGTCAAGGAAAGAGCCTTGGGCCAGAACGTACTGACCAGTCTACAGCCCGGCCAGTTGATGGTGAAGATCGTAAAAGACGAACTTACCGAGCTTATGGGCGGGGAGACCGAAGGCATCGATCTTTCGGGAACACCGTCGGTCATTTTGATGTCCGGCCTGCAAGGTTCGGGTAAGACCACATTTTCCGGAAAGCTGGCAAACTACCTAAAAACTAAAAAATCCAAGAAACCTTTGTTGGTCGCCTGTGACGTATACCGTCCCGCAGCTATCGACCAATTGCATATCGTCGGGGAGCAGATCGAGGTCGATGTCTATTACGACAAGGATAATAAAGACCCGGTGGCCATTGCGAAGGCCGGTATTGCAAAGGCCAAAGCGGAAGGCCACAACGTGGTCATTATCGATACCGCGGGCCGACTGGCGGTCGACGAGAAGATGATGGCCGAGATATCGGAAATCCATAATGCCATCCAGCCTCAGGAAACCCTTTTCGTGGTCGATGCCATGACGGGTCAAGATGCCGTGAATACCGCAAAAGCCTTTAACGATGTTTTGAATTTTGACGGGGTCATCCTGACAAAACTCGATGGCGATACCCGGGGCGGTGCGGCCATTTCTATTAAATCCGTAGTCGATAAGCCCATCAAATTTATTGGAACTGGCGAGAAGATGGAAGCTATCGATGTCTTTCACCCCTCCCGTATGGCGGATCGTATTTTGGGTATGGGCGATGTAATTTCCTTGGTTGAACGGGCCCAAGAGCAGTTCGATGAAGAGGAGGCCCGAAAAATCCAAAAGAAGATTGCTAAGAACAAGTTTGGCTTCGACGATTTTCTGTCCCAGATCCAGCAGATCAAAAAAATGGGGAATATGAAGGACTTGATGGGCATGATTCCCGGGGCCGGAAAAGCCTTAAAAGGATTGGATATCGATGACGACGCCTTTAAGCATATCGAAGCTATCATCCATTCCATGACCCCCGATGAGCGTTCGAATCCATCCAAACTGGATGTAAGCCGTAAAAAACGGATCGCCAAGGGCAGCGGCCGCGATATGAAAGAAGTGAACCAGCTGTTAAAGCAGTTCGACCAAATGGGCAAGATGATGAAAATGATGCAAGGTGGTGGCGGCAAGAAAATGATGCAGATGATGCAGAATATGCAATAAGCAAGTTAGCAGTTGCAGTGAGGTTAGGCAGTGGGCCATTGATTACATAGGCGCAAAGTTTACGAAAGGTCCGCAAAGCGTTTTCAGTAATCTTTCTGATTACGCTTTAGAAGCTAAAATTATTAAATACATGATTATATTAGATGGAAAGAAAATTTCCAACGAAATAAAGGAGGAAATTACAGTCGAAGTCTTGGCAATGAAAGAACGTGGCGAAAAGGTCCCACACTTGGCGGCTGTACTGGTAGGCAACGATGGGGCAAGCCTTACCTATGTGGGTAGCAAGGTACGATCCTGCAAGAAAATCGGGTTTGAATCCACTTTGGTCCATTTGCCCGAAGAGACTACCGAAAAAGCCCTGTTGCAAAAAGTACACGAGCTGAACGATGACGATGACATTGATGGTTACATCGTACAACTGCCCCTGCCCAAGCATATCGATGAAGAGAAGGTATTAATGGCTGTTGATCCGGATAAGGATGTCGATGGATTCCATCCTGTCAATTTTGGAAAAATGGCCTTGGATATGGAAACCTTTATCTCCGCCACTCCCTACGGAATTATGGAGCTGTTACGGCGCTACAAAGTCGATACCGAAGGTAAACATGCAGTGGTTATCGGTCGTAGCCATATTGTGGGTAGACCTATGAGCATTCTAATGAGCCAAAAAGGGAAAGCGGCCAACTGTACGGTAACCCTCACCCACAGTCGCACCAAGAATATGAAGGAATTGACATTACAAGCAGATATTATTGTATCCGCTCTTGGCGTCCCCCATTTTCTTAAGGCGGATATGGTGAAAGAAGGTGCCGTAATCATCGATGTGGGTATCACCCGTGTGCCCGATGATTCCAAAGAAAGGGGCTATTACCTGACCGGCGATGTCGATTTTGAGAATGTCAGCAAAAAGGCATCCTATATTACTCCCGTCCCCGGTGGGGTGGGGCCGATGACGATTGCGATGTTGTTGAAAAATACGCTTCTGGCTCGCGAAAGGCACAGAAATAAGGGCTGATTGCCGGTTTACGACATCCTTTACAAATTACCGAGTGAATCAGTTTTTGGGTTTAACGATGGATAGCCTATTCTTAGAAAAAAATGCTCTTGAAATTCAACTTTCAGGATGTAACTTTTCCAGAATAAATCGGTCAGATTAACTTCGTACTAAAACCTCTAATTCTTAAAATATTAAAATGAACAGGATTCTTACGGTCCAATGGGTCGCGGTGGTATAAATTACCATTTTGCTGCCTGTTCGCCCAAGAATGTACTAAAGTGGTCTCCAATATCCCATTAAAATCCGGAAATATATACTAATCATCTGTAGATAAGTAAATTAGAATCGTCCTTAAATCTTAGTAACAGGTCTCTAAACGATAAAAAATACAAGTTGAGCTTTTCAATTAAAATAAATTGTGCTTTGAGAGACTAACCATACCTTTTCGAACGTTTGATTACTAATTCCCCATGAGACCTACGCGTATGATTTGACCTGTTTGCAGTAAGACATAAAGAATTAAATTGCTTTAATTTGATTTTTTAAAGAAACCATCAAATAACCGAAACCAATGAACCACCAATTAGCACCTTTCTTTGATTTATCCATGGATTGCCTTTGTATTGCCGGCTATGATGGCTATTTTAAAAAGATCAATCCGGCCTTAGTGAAGTTGTTAGGATATTCAGAGGAGGAATTGAGCTCCAGATTAATATCCGAATTTATTTATGAAGAAGATAGGGGATTGACTGCTTTGTATCGCCAAAACCTGAAGGATAATAAGCCGTTAACTAATTTTGAAAATCGATATGTCTGCAAATCCGGAGAACTTGTTTGGCTCCATTGGACCTCCATTCCTTTAGAAAATGAACAACTGATCTATGCCATTGCAAAAGATATAACCCATAAGAAAGAGTTAGAAAATGAGCGGGTTTCACATATGAGCCATCTTTCCAAAGTAAACGAAGAACTCAAACAACTGAACTACACCACCTCCCATGATTTAAGATCTCCTGTGAATAACTTGATTTCTATGGTCGATTTGATCGATTTAAGCATAATCGATGATGACGATACGATACAAATACTACAGTTTATTCGACTTTCGGCAGAAGGCCTAAACACTTCTTTAAACGCATACGTAGATGCTTTGAAGCGAAGAGATACCCAAAATGATCAATTGGAAGAAGTGCACTTCAATGAAATATTCCAAAAGACCCAAAAATCCATTAGTTCGTTGATCCAAAAAGTGAATGTTGAATTTAAGGTAGATTTTTCGGGTTTGGAAAGTATACCGCACAACCCTACTTATATGGAGAGTATTTTCCTGAATCTCATGACCAATTCCATTAAATACGCCAGACCCGATGTTCCGCCGGTTATCTCAATAGTTGCGGACCAACAAAATGATAATAAAACATTGACCTATTCCGACAATGGTCTTGGATTTAATATGGATAAAGTCGGACATCGCATCTTTAATTTAAACCAAAAATTCCATGATAATGAAGATAGCAAAGGGGTTGGGCTATATTTAGTGCACAATCATATCACCAGTCTTGGGGGAAGTATCTCTGTAGACAGTACGGTCAACGAAGGAAGTACGTTTACGATTAATTTCAATAGCGTCTGTCAGTGATGAGCCATTAAATCTTCGATATTTGATGTGGCTGGGGTTACGTTGTCAAACTTCCGATAGCAAGAAAAACGGATTCCTTTAGAGTATCCATCCAATTAATAATCGCCTGTGGGAAGGGGCTCAGTGCTATTTCAAAATAGGTCCCTTCTCCGAAGTTCTTAAAGAGGCTTTTTGGGAACGATTGTTCCAATAATTACCGTATCGCCTGGTTTTATAATCTCAATATCGTTGCTGTCGTCGACAGTGCAGCTTCCCATGGCGATTAACGTTGCAAAAATTAGGGTGAAGTAGGCCAATTTTTTCATAGTATGGAGATTTTTAAAAAAGTGCGATCTGTTCTAATGGTAACGTTCAAAAACCTATTTCGGTATCCCATTTCAAAAATCTTACCGAATAATGGGCGTTTCTCCTAACTAATCCCCTTACTTTTGCGGCTTTTAAAATACCCATGTCCGCCAAAAGTCGTTTTTCCTTTATCGATCCCGCTAAAAGTCCGTTTTTCTATGGCTATGTGATTTTGGCTGTTGGTACATTGGGTATCTATGCCAGTATTCCCGGGCAGACCATCGGTGTTTCCGTCTTTACCGATCCGGTAAAAGATGCCTTGGGCCTGTCGCGCAACCAGTTCAGTAACGCCTATATGATCGGTACCATCGGTAGTTCTTTGGTCATCGGTAGGGCAGGGATCTGGTTCGATAAATATGGGGCACGTTATGTGGCCTTTTTTGCAGCTCTAGTTTTGGCGGCGGCCTTGATGCTCTGCTCGTGGTCTGTGCAGATGAGCGCGTTTGCCAAGCAAATGTTGGATTCCAGTTCGTGGTTGATCCCCTTTACTTTGATGACGGTGCTATTCTTTACCCTTCGATTTTCCGGCCAAGGGGTGTTGACCATGGCCTCTCGAAACGTAATCATGATCTGGTTTGACAAGAACCGGGGCAAGGTAAACGCAATCAGTAGTGTAGCGATATCCTTTGGATTTTCATCCTCTCCATTATGGGTAAATGCCTTGATCGAAGGCTATACTTGGCAAAGTGCTTGGCAAATTCTTGCAGGGGGACTTCTTGTTATCAGTTTCTTTATCCTTCAATTTTTCAAGAACCGGCCCGAAGAACATGGTTTGTTGCCCGATGGGGAAAATGTCGAGGAGGAGAACGAGACTAAAATCGTTCCATTGGCAAAGCAATATACGCTGGTAGAAGCCAAGCGCACAAGGGCTTTTTGGATGTACGGCCTTATATTGGCCTTCAACAGTTTTTTTATAACGGGACTTACCTTTCATGTCGTATCCGTTTTTGCCAGCGAAGGTTTTCCTAAAGCGGACGCCATCGCCATTTTTCTGCCCACTTCCGTTGTAGCGGTAAGTATATCCTTAGTCTTTAATTATTTGAGCGATTATTTACGGCTCAAATGGTATCTATACCTCATGATTTTAGGCGGTATAATGGCTTCCGTGGGATTTTTATTTTTGTCGTCGAACGTCGGTATACCTCTTCTGGTTGGCGGATTCGGTATCATGAGTGGATTTTTCGCAGTGCTGAACGCTATCGCATGGCCCCGTTTCTACGGCCGCAATCATTTGGGCGCCATAACAGGCAAGATAATGTCATTCTTAATTTTGGCAAGTGCGCTGGCTCCACCGATTTTTAGTTTTTGTTTTTCTACATTCGGATCTTATCGTTTATTGGGCTATCTCGGACTGGCGTTTTTACTATTTTTGGCATTGGCGTCGGTAAAGGCCAATAATCCGCAATAGGCATTCAAAGTAATTCTACTTTTTCATATCCGCTATTGCCCGTTCGCAAGGAGTGGCCGCAAGAGTGGTGACATATATTTTGATTCTTCAATGAATGTTGCTAGCTTTAGACGTTTAATGAAGAGTCCAATTCGGAGCCATTAATTTTAAAATAATCCTAGTCAACAAAATACCGAAATCACATGAGGAAATCCTTTTTACTTTTCACCTTTTTAAGTGTTATCATTTCCTGTAAAACCGAAAAAAAGGAGGAAAAAGCCGAGCAGTCGGCCCAAGAAACCAAGACAGCGGCCGAAGACAATGATTGGATTCCTCTTTTCGACGGCACCAGTACCGATGGTTGGCGCGCTTTTAACGGTGATTCTTTGCCTCCGGGATGGATAATCGCAGACAATGCCTTGACCTTCGATACCGAACTAGGGTTGGAACAGAATTATTCAGGTGGAAAAGATATTATTTATGGCGCGGAGGAATTCGACAATTTTGAGTTATATCTCGAATGGAAGTTGCCTAAAGGGGGTAACAGCGGTATTTTCTATCATTTAAAGGAAGGCTACGACAGTCCCACGGGCATTTCGCCAGAATATCAGCTGATCGATGACAAAGGTTACGCCGCTATTCATGACCTCACGGAATATAACACCAGTCTCGGTTATGACAATCCCAAGGAATTAAAACCCCTTCAACAAACCGCTTCGGATTACGCCATGCACCCCGCCGACCCTGAAAAGAAGATTTTACACCCCATCGGCGAATGGAATTCATCTAAAATCGTTTTTACTCCCGAAAAAGTGGAGCATTGGCTAAACGGGAAAATGGTACTTTCCTTTGTCCCATGGGATGACGCGTGGTACGAAAAAAAGAATTCCAACAAATGGAAAGATAGTCCGGATTACGGAAAATTCAAAACGGGTTTTATCGGACTTCAAGACCATTCGAGTCCGATCTGGTTCAGGAATATCAAAATCAAGAAACTATAATTCAAACCATACGATAATGAACAAAAGAGAATTTCTTAAAAGTGCTGCCGCTGTATCATCTTTTGCCCTACTGCCCTCGGGCGCTTGGGCCTTTTCGGAAGACAAACGCTTGCGAACGGCGCACATCGGTGTAGGAAATATGGGCGGTGAAGACCTAAAGGCCATTTCGTCCCATAAAGCGGTCGATGTGGTTGCCTTGTGCGATGTTGATTCGATAAATCTTGCCAAGGCACATAGGCTGCACCCCAATGCCAGAATATTTTTTGACTATCGCGCCATGCTCGACGAGATGGGTGACGAAATCGATGCGGTCATCGTATCGACCCCGGATCACACCCATGCACCTGCCGCATTATTAGCCATGGAGCATAACAAGCCGGTGTACTGCCAAAAACCCTTGACCCATTATGTCCAAGAATCCCGAAACATGATGAAAGTGGCCAAAGAAAAGAATCTGGTGACCCAAATGGGTATCCAGGTCCATTCTTTTTACGATTATAAATTGGCGACTTTGTTAATTCAATCGGGCATCATCGGCAAGGTACATACCGTTCGCGCATGGTCGCCCAAAAACTGGGGGTACAATGGTCCTGAACCTACCGGTGAGGACCCGGTTCCGGATCAGCTGGATTGGAATCTCTGGTTGGGTACGTCAAAGAAACGCCCGTATAAAGAAGGCTTCTATCATCCCGGCAATTGGCGGAAACTGTTAGATTACGGTTGCGGTACCCTCGGAGATATGGGAGTTCATATTTTTGATACACCTTACAACGCCCTTGAGTTGGATGTTCCCCTGACGATTATGAACGAATGCCGGGAGCCGAACGGATTCGGATATCCCGAAAATAATACGGTCACTTACGAATTTCCACAAACACCCCATACGGCAAAATCCTTGAAATGGGTATGGTATGATGGTCCGGGCATGCCACCTGCGCACGAAGATCTGATACTGCCCGGGGCAACAGATAAAATGGATAAAAAGGAAGGGAAGGAACAAAGTGTAGAAGATAAAATGTCCTTGGACGCTAAAACTGCGGCTGAAGGCCAATTGCCCGACCAGGGAGCCATGTTCATCGGTAATAAGGGTCGTTTATTATTGCCACATTTTATGCAACTGCCCCAAAAAATCGTTAAGGGAAAATACATAGATATTTCATCGGAAATCGAAAAAGTTTCCAAAGCCAATAATTTGGGAGAAATTATTCGCAATTACGAGACCGAAGGACCCAAACACTACCATCAGTTTGTCGATGCCTGTCTGGGAAAAGCGAAAACCTCGGCACCATTTTCATATGCCGGTAAATTGACCGAGACCATTCTTTTGGGTACTATAGCGGGACGTTTTCCGAATCAAACCCTACATTGGGACGCGGAAAATGCTAAATTTGAGGAGGAAGAAGCCAACCAATATTTGAATGCCGAATATCGGGACTTTTGAGTAATGCTAACAGAAAAAAAATGGAAATAATATGAAGCGCTCCCTTACTGTATTGTCCGTCATACTTTTTGTGACGACATCTGCCTTGTCCCAGACGGGAAAGGTATTCGACAACTTGACCCTAGGGAGCAAAATTTTGGACAGCGAACGCAAGTATGCGGTATACTTACCTCCGGATTATGAAACTTCCGAACGTAGCTATCCCGTTTTGTATTTGCTGCACGGGGCAGGTGACGACCAGACCGGCTGGGTGCAGTTCGGCGAGGTTTTGCGTATTACCGATGCTGCGATCAAAGAAGGTACGGCAACCCCTATGATCATCATAATGCCCGATGCAAATACGGGCAAACGTGGCTATTTCAATCAAGGGGAAGACTGGTGGTATGAGGATTTCTTTTTTGAGGAATTTATGCCTGCAATCGAAAAAAAGTACCGGATAAAAAATGAAAAGCGATACCGCGCGATAGCCGGGTTATCCATGGGCGGTGGCGGATCGTTCATGTACGCACTGCACCATCCGGAATTGTTTTCTTCTGCCTGTCCTTTAAGTGCCTATATCGGCCCTTTGACGATGGATGACTTCAAAGCGCGTATAAAGGATAGTGATGTGAAGTATTCCCCATCGGAAATGAAAGCCTATTATAAACGGCACAATGTTCTGGAACTACTCGAAACGGCGCCCGTTGAGGATGTCAAATCCGTACGCTGGTATATCGATTGCGGGGACGACGATTTTTTATACGAGGGCAATAGCTTGGTACACATCGCCATGAGAAAAAAAGAGATTCCCCATGAATACCGCGTTCGTGACGGACGACATAGTTGGACCTATTGGCGGGAGTCCTTACCAACAGTTCTTGGCTTTGTTTCCGATGCTTTTCACCAGAATTGAAAGAATTATTGTATTTTAACATGTAGTGAAAAGTAAATCATTATATCGTTCGTATTATTAAATAAATTTTGGACAAAATGATAATTCGTTTTGCCCTTGCATCGAACGAAGAAAGTACTACAGATAAAAATTCATGGTTACAAAGACGAAGATGTTAATCCATTAAATTCTAGGTAAACATTAATTCTAATCTTTAAATCAATACTTAATAATCAACCCTTGGGCTACCCTCAAGGCAAGTAATCAATAATTAAGATGAAATACAGAAGATTCGGCAGAACCGATTGGAAAGTAAGCGAAATAGGATACGGAATGTGGGGCATGGCAGGTTGGACGCAGTCCGACGACAAGCAGTCTGCCCAGTCTTTGGATTTGGCCGTGGAGAACGGGGTCAACTTTTTTGATACGGCTTGGGGCTATGGCGAAGGCCATAGCGAGGAGCTGTTGGGCCAATTAGGTAGACGACATCCCGAAGTGGAATTGTTTATGGCCAGTAAAATACCCCCTAAAAACTTTGAATGGCCCGCAAAACCGGAATACACGTTTGAGGAATCTTACCCGACGAACCATATCATCGAATATACTGAAAAGACCCTAAAAAATCTGGGAATGGAGCGTATCGATCTTATGCAGTTTCACACTTGGGATGACGGCTGGTCGCACCGTGAGGAATGGCAGCGGGCGATTGAAGACCTTAAAAAAGCGGGAAAAATTGCTGCTATGGGCATCAGCGTCAATCGATGGGAGCCCGAAAACGGAATCAAAGCCCTAAAAACAGGAATGCTCGATGCCGTACAGGTAATCTATAATATCTTCGATCAAAATCCCGAGGACAAGTTATTCCCCCTGTGCGAGGAAAAGGATATCGCCGTAATCGCACGGGTTCCCTTCGACGAAGGCACGTTGACCGGAAAAATCACGAAAGAGACCACATTTCCCGAAGGGGACTGGCGAGGCACGTATTTTGTGCCTGAAAACCTAAACTCCAGCGTTGAGCATGCCGATGCCCTGCGCCCACTGGTGCCCGAAGGTATGAGCATGGCCGAAATGGCCTTGCGGTTTATCTCCATGAATAAGACCATAGGCACCATGATTCCCGGAATGCGCAAAGCCCCTCACGTCAAGGCCAACACGGCTATCAGCGATGGGAAAGGACTTTCGGAGGAATTATATCAGTTATTAAAACAGCATCGTTGGGACAGGGAGCCAACGGTTTGGTCGCAATAGTCCGTAGTTCCGCTAGCAGTGAAGTCACTTCGCAAACAGTTGCCCCATATCCCGAAACGCCTTAAATTCTAACGCATTTCCCGCCGGATCTAAAAAGAACATGGTCGCCTGTTCCCCAACTTGGCCCTCAAAACGAATGTAGGGTTCGATTACAAATTTGACACCTTTGGTTCTAAGTTCTTCGGAGAAGCTTTGAAATGTTTTCCAAGGAAGAACCACACCGTAATGTGGTACTGGAACATCATGTCCGTCTACTGGATTCGAGTGTGTTTCTTCAGTTTCCGCTTTGGGCTTGTAGTGGATGACCAACTGATGCCCGAACAAGTTGAAATCGACCCATTGTTCGCTGCTGCGACCTTCTTCGCATTTCAAGGTTTCACGGTAAAAAGTTCGACATTCCGCTAGATTATGCACGGGGATAGCGATGTGGAAAGGGGTTATTTCTGACATTTTAATTTATTTTTATATGTTTTGTGATGTAAAATGGTACTACGAAAGATTACTTCATCGGCTTCTTTTTGATCATTCCACCTTGAATATCCTTTACGACACCCATAACGATAAAAGCGTTTTTATCGATTTTATCGATTTCGGTACTTAGCTTGGCCAGTTCCAAGCGGGTCATAACGGTATATACGATTTCTGTATCCTGACGTTGACCGCCATTTTTACTAAATCCTTGCCTTCCTTGAAAAATAGTACAAGCCCTTCCCATTTTTTTGGTCAGCATCACCCGTATTTCTTCGTTCTTCGGAGAAATAATGGTTACACCGATATATTCCTCGACGCCATCTACTACATAGTTTACTGTTTTGGCGGCGACCAGATAGGTGAGTATGGCGTAAAGGGCAGTTTCGATGGAAAGTAGGTAGGCACCTGCTGAAAAAATGAGGATATTGATCAAGAGTAGTATATCGCCGATGGTCATGTGCCATTTTCTGCTGAGATAAATGGCCAAAACCTCGGTGCCGTCGATCACACTACCGCCACGCATGGCCATACCGATACCCAATCCTAGGAAAAAACCGCCAAAGACAGCAATCAGCAGTTTGTCATCGGTAACGAGTGGGTAAGGCACAAAGTGTACCACGATCGCAAGTGCCGAAATGGCCAGGATGCTTTTAAATGCGAAGGTTTTGTTGATAGTTTTGGCACCCAGAACCAAAAACGGCAAATTGACGATTACCAACAGAATACCTAAAGAGACATTCGATTTTACCTGTATCAATAGGGATACTCCAGTCACCCCGCCGTCAATAAACTGGTTGGGCAGCAAAAAACCTTTAAGGCCAAACCCTGCGGCAGCCACACCTATAACGATGAACAAAATTTCCTTGGCGGCATGGATCAATTCTACCTGTCCGGTTCGGATTTCTTTGACCAATAGACGCTTGCGCAGTTTCTTAGGGTCTTTTTCGTTTTTAAGCTTGTTCTTGGCGCGCTGTACCAATATGTATTGCAAAAGTGTATTCATGGCAACGCTTTATAACTTTATCAATCCCACCCCACCATCATATACTTGATCTTGGCATCATCGGGAATCTGTACCGCCTCGATATTCACACTAGAGGCATACCGCAAACTAGAAGGCAGTTGGTCTTTGCTGATGGTGAAATAAATATCACTATCCTTTAAAAGTAGTACTACGTTGTTCATCGAAGTGATTACCTTCCGTATTTTATAATTATCCTTAATATCTTTAAAAGTACTCTTAAGGCCGACCCCCTTATCAGTTACAAAACGGGAATCTTCAATCCTTATGTTCTCTATGGTAGGAATGCTATCTGAATTTGGAGTCAATGTCAACAATTGCTTACCCCCTTTTTCAAAAATCTTTATCTTTTTACTATTGTTCGAGGCGTTGATATAAGTGGTGTCCTTTACGATCGAATCATTGGCATATATGATTTCAAGATCTCTGGTCAAACTAATTTTATCGAGTTTGCCGATCGCATCTTTGGTAATCAAAAAGGTGGTATCGATTTCTTTTTCACATCCTATCAGTAAAAGGATAAAAAATAAAGCGTGTATACTGGTTTTCATCGGATTTGGTGGTTTATTATTGGTCTTGTTAAATTAGGACGGTGCTATTGTCAGTTCACCTCTCAATTACTATTTTTTGCTATTTGCGCCATGTCTCGTACCTTACCGCATAACTTTTTTCAAAACGCCCAATACGCCCCGAATAAAGGTGGCACTGGTCAACACTTTGATTACCGGATTCATTCGGTTGCTAGTAGCTCTTCGGCTACTGGTTCTAGGTTTTTCTTTTTCCTCTTTGGCGACGGCTTCCGCTTTTTCCATCTTTTTGTTCAATATTTCATAGGCACTCTCGCGGTCGATGATCTCGCCGTATTTATCTACGAGCTTGGAGTTGTCGATAACGGTAGCGAGTTCCATTTCAGTCAATACATCCATACGGCTCATGGGGGCGCGGAGTAGGGTAGCGGCCAAGGGCGTGGGCCTTCCTTTTTCGTCCAAAGCGGAAATTAGGGCCTCGCCGATTCCCAAGGAGGTCAATACTTCTTTGGTATCATAGAATTCCGATTCAGGATAGTTTTCAGCGGTAAGTTTTATCGCTTTCCGGTCCCTAGCGGTAAAGGCGCGAAGGGCATGTTGTACTTTCAAACCTAGCTGTGCCAGGACATCATTGGGCACATCGGTAGGATTTTGGGTGACGAAATACACTCCGATGCCTTTCGATCGAATCAATTTTACGATACTCTCGATCTGATCCAACAAAGCCTTTGAGGCCTCGTTAAAAATAAGGTGAGCCTCGTCTATAAATAGAATGAGTTCGGGCCTTTCGCTATCGCCCTGTTCGGGAAAGGTGTCATAGATTTCGGCCAGCAGGCTAAGCATAAAAGTGGAAAACAATTTAGGACGGTCTTGAATATCGGTCAACCGGAGGATGTTGATATAGCCTCTGCCCTGGTCATCGATTCGGGTAAGGTCGTTCACTTCGAAGGATTTTTCACCGAAGAAAAGGTCTGCCCCTTGCTGTTCCAGTTCTATGATTTTTCTGAGGATGGTGCCCGTAGAACTTGTGGAAATACGTCCGTAATTTTCGGCAAATTCCGCTTTTCCTTCATCTGTGGCATATTGCAGGACTTTTTTGAAATCCTTTAGATCTAATAACGGATATTTATTATCGTCACAATATTTGAACACCACGGCCACAATGCCCTGTTGGGTTTCCGATAGGTCTAGGATGCGGGATAGCAGAACGGGCCCGAATTCCGAAACGGTAGCCCTCAACTTGACACCATCTTGTTCGGAAAGCGTCAGCATCTCGACGGGAAAGCTTTTAGGTTCGAAAGGGATGCCTATCTGGTTATGGCGCTCGTCGATTTTGGCATGACCTTCACTCGGTTGTGCCAGTCCGCTTAAATCCCCTTTCAAATCCATTAACAATACAGGGATACCTTTATCGGATAGGTTTTCTGCAAGTACTTGTAACGTTTTCGTCTTTCCCGTACCCGTAGCCCCGGCAATGAGTCCATGTCGGTTTAAGGTCTTAAGTGGAATTTTCACGAGGGCATCCGTCACGGCTTCCCCGTCGAGCATGGCTGCGCCCATGGTAATAAAATCGCCCTTGGTGGCGTAGCCTTCATCGATATGTTTGCGGAATTCTTCTTTGGTGGGCATTGTCATGTAATTTGGCTCAAAAATAAGGGTTTTTGAGTTTATTAGCTGATAAGTTTTTGAGTTTATGCGTTTAGAAGTCCAATGAAAAAAGGGGTAAGTTTGAATTTATGATTTGGAATTTATGATTTGGATTTAACAACCGCTATCTTTGCCGAATGGTAAAAAATGAAGTGTCCGCACACGAAGTATCGGAACTGGTAGACCAAGGATTGCTATTGCCTTTGATGGAAGAATTTTACACAATTCAGGGCGAGGGTTTCCATAAGGGTACCGCCGCTTATTTTATTAGGATAGGGGGTTGCGATGTGGGTTGCCACTGGTGCGATGTAAAGGAAAGCTGGAATGCCGAGACCCATCCGCCTACCGAGATCTACAAGATTGTGGAAAATGCCGCCAAATATTCCGATACCATCGTGGTCACGGGCGGAGAGCCATTAATGTGGGATATGCAGCCCTTGACGGAAGCGCTAAAGGCCAAAAACCTGAACATTCATATAGAAACTTCCGGTGCTTATCCGTTAACAGGAATTTGGGATTGGATTTGCCTGTCCCCAAAAAAAAATAAATTGCCGGAGGGACGTATTTACGATGAGGCACACGAGCTGAAAGTTATCGTCTACAACAAACACGATTTAATTTTTGCCGAGCAAGAAGCCGCTAAATCAAACAAAAATTGCATTCTATACCTACAGCCCGAATGGAGCGTACGGGATAAGGTAACGCCGATGATCGTCGATTATGTAATGGCAAACCCAAAGTGGAAGGTGTCATTGCAGACCCATAAATATTTGAATATACCTTAAGAACCCACACCTTTTTTATCTTCCTCCGTTCGTTTGCAGGTCAAGAATACACTCACTGTCAAGATCAGGGGCCAATCCACCTTTAGCAGTTTGGGAGGATAGCATATGTAGCACACTCTTGCCGCTCAATCGGCATGCTGCTTGAACTCCGTTTTCATTTTTTGCCGTTAGTGATGTACTTTTTGCCGATGCGCCGCCGAACTGAAGTTCAGCATTCATAAGGCATCCCGCTACATTGCAATGGCTATTCCCCGACGTTTTGCCCTGGTCATCCAAGACAGGTTCTCCCATGTCATCCTTTTGAACATCTTCATGGTCGTTCACTGGAGAGATCCCTAAGTTTACCAATCCGAAGAGATGTCCGAATTCATGGTTTAAAGTAGAACTCTCGACATCGGCATCGGAAATGAAAATACTTTGGTCGGCCAATTTGCGAACCGTGGCCTCATGAATAATCATCGAGGTGTTCCGGTAAACGGCGCCTAGAGTCACCAAATCTTTCGCTTCATCGTCCTCTTCGGCCGGGGCATCCGAAAAATAAATGTATATAGCCAGCGTATCACCATCGTTATAAGCCGTTCTATTTTCCTCTTCAAGTTTGTCGATTTCCTCCAAGGTCAATTTTTCTTCCTTGGGCGATGCCAGTTCATTGTACACAAGTTCTATATTCTCCTTAAAAGTGTGCTGTTTTAGGTAAGCGACAAATCCATCCATAGCCGCTTGTGTTGGGCGAAAGCCAGTAACGTAGGCGATTTCGATACGCAGATTGGAGAAGGTACCGTTCGAAAGCAGGTCGACGGCGGAGTCGCCCGTGCCCTGCCTATTGGGTATTTTGTCAACAACTTTTGGGGTTTCTGGGCCGTTATCATTGGCATCGTTGGAGCAACCAAATAACAAGCTCAGAAATAATAGGGATAAAATGGGGAAGCAAATTTTTCTCATCGTATGGTGTTTTCTAAATATATAACGTAAGAATACGCTTAAGCGTATGTATACTCGTGCCATTTATTACTTTGGGTTTATGGCTTCTTCCTTGCCCTTTGCCGGTGTTAAAATTATCAACCGTAGCTACACTAGGCTTGAAAATTTTGCCTTGGCAAAGAAAAGAATAAATTTCCTGAATTGATAAATGGGAAAAGTGTACGTAACAGGTTAGCTTTACGATTACCACAATCGAGCCAAATAATCGTAATGGTCTCCTTTTGAGATAATTTCACAATCTAATTCATTGGTAAGGGCTGCACTTTTCAAGGTTTGGTAATCCAAATATAGCCAAATAAATGGTTCACTTTTCACGCCTTTGTATTGTATCGTAAACGCCACCTCTCCGTAATAGCTGCCGGAATTGGGTACCCATCGGCCACCATCGTCGTCTTCATCGAACATGTAGATGATGTCGCTGGAATCTAACAAGATTTGACCGCCGGGCTTCAAAAGTGTTTTTAAATGTTTAAGGAAACCGCTGAGGTTCTCAAGATTTCCGACAATGCCGATGCCGTTCATGAGCATCAGCAGCGTGTCAAATTTACGTTCTTTAAAATCAAGGATATCCGTGAGCACCCCGTTTTCAACACCCCTAAGCCGGCAGGTTTCGATGGCTCCTTTCGAGCGGTCGAGTGCCGTTACCTCTAATCCTTTTTTTTGTAGGTAGAGGCTATGGCTTCCTGCCCCGCATCCGATGTCGAGAATGCTTCCCTTGCAAAGTTCCAAGGCTTTTTGCTCTATCGGGGGCATCGCATCAAAATTGCGGAAGAGGTAGGGAAGTGGAATCGTGTCTTCTTCATCCAAGGAAGAAAATGTTGCGATATCCTCGGAATAGATTCCGCCTTGATAATCCAATAATGCGTTTCCGTAGATATCTTTCATAATGAGGACAAAAATCGACTTTTAGTTTCATAATCGAAAATTACGGATTGTGAACGACTGTCCCTTAGAGATTGGATTCATTTACGATTGCGTACTTTACACTTCGTGCCTTGATTTTTCTTGCTAATTTTGGATGTATATTAAAATAGGATGGACGAAATACTAAAACAACTCCCCAAAAAAGCACGGGAGAAGCACGCCGAGAATAAAAGGTTCTTCAAAAAACTCAAGAGGAAGCCACCCAAAAATCTGGATTATGTCATGCAAGAGCTGCATGAAGCGGAATTCGAGCGGACCGATTGCCTTGAGTGCGCCAATTGCTGTAAAACCACCGGTCCGCTGTTCACGAATGCAGATATTGAGCGTATTGCCAAGCACTTTCGGCAAAAACCGCAGGTATTTATCGAACAACATCTACGGATCGATGAAGACAATGATTATGTGCTGCAACGAGTACCCTGCACGTTTCTGGGAGCGGATAATTATTGTTCCATCTACGATGTACGGCCCAAAGCTTGCCGTGAATTCCCCCACACCGACCGGAAAAGGTTCCAGCAGATCTCGCAGCTGACATTGAAGAACGTGGCGGTGTGTCCCGCAGCTTTTAATATTGTGGAAGCGATGAAGGCAAGGGTTGGTAGTGGCGGTAAACAATAAAGAAGTTCAGTCTTATGATTCCAGCGTTATAAGTTTGGAGTGTTAATGGTTCGGTTTTTTGATGCTTAAGCGTCCGGCACTTCAAATTCAAATTCAAATTTCAATTCGTATCTTTAGAATATCCTTGAACCTTAGCCCCATGCAAACCATCATCGACTATTTCGAAACCATTCCCTCTCTGCATCGGTCGTTGATCTTAGTCGGGGGTATCACGTTTTTTTGGATTTTGGAAGGCGAAGTTCCGCTATTCAGGTTCACGTACAAAAAATGGAGGCATGCTCTGCCCAACCTATTTTTTACGTTGACCACAATTATCGTGAATTTCGCCTTGGCGTTTCTTCTATTAAAAACGGCGGATTGGGCGGCCACAAATGATTTCGGAATCATCAACTGGCTACCCGAGATGCCGCTTTGGCTATATGTGGTTCTAGGAACACTCTTGCTGGATTTTCTCGGTGCCTATCTGCCTCATTATGTCGAACACCAGGTAAAACCGCTTTGGATGATCCATCTCGTACACCACACCGACCATAACGTAGATACCACCACCGCAAATAGGCATCACCCGCTAGAAAGTGTGATCCGGTTTGTGTTTACTCTGGCGGGAGTACTTATCATCGGCACTCCTATCGGAATCGTTTTTCTCTACCAGTCCCTATCCTTGGTGGCTACCCAGTTCGGCCACGCCAATATCAAACTGCCAAAAAAAGTGGACAAGGCCCTGAGTTGGGTGATCGTTTCGCCCGATATGCACAAGGTACACCATCATTACGTGCTTCCGTATACCGATTCCAACTACGGCAATATCTTTTCGATCTGGGACCGTATGCTCGGAACGCATATGGAATATGATAGGGATTCCATTGTTTATGGGGTGGATACCTTTCCCGATGAAGTCGAAAACGCAAGTATTTCCGGGCTGCTAAAACAGCCGTTTCACAAGTATCGGAAGCCAACGGGTGCGCCTATTCCCGATACAACAAATATTTCCCCCTGACCTTTCTAAATTTCGCCAGATCACCCTGCCAGGTTGCCTTGATTTCTTCCTCGGTTTTGCCGGCTTCGATCAATTGTTGAAGTTTTTCAGTGCCAGCGTGTTTGGTGAAGCCACTGGTGTTGAAGACCTTGCTTTTATCGACAGCATTGGTATAGGCATCGATGAGCCATCGCAGTGAAACTTCTTGCATTCTCGGATTTTCCGATAGGTCTTTACCAAAGCACTTTTTGCCCTCTTCTTTAGGCGTTTTCGATCCGAAATTGGGGATTGGGGTATACGTAAAACTGTATTGGGTGCTGTCTAAAAAAGAAGCCCCGTAACGCTGAAACTGGAATTCAGTGCCTCGTCCGGCATTGACATTTGTGCCTTCAAAAAGCCCTAAGCTGGGGTACAATGTTATGGAAGTGTCATCGGGCAGGTTGGGTGATGGCCGTATCGGCAGGTGATATTCGGTGTTGTGGGTCCAGTTTTCCAAGGGAATTACTTTCAGGTCGGCCTTTCTTTTGCCTTCCAGTAATCCTTCTTCGTTGATCATTTTGGCGTATTCGCCGATGGTCATGCCGTAGACGAGGGGAATTTCGGTCATACCCAAAAAGCCGGTATGCGCGGCTTCCATTGTGGGGCCGTCTATGTAGTTCGCGTTGGGGTTGGGCCGATCGAGAACGATGATGGGCACATTATTTTCGGAACAGGCCTCCATGACCAATTGTAGCGTCGCAATGTACGTGTAGAAACGTACGCCGACATCTTGAATGTCAAAAAGTATAACGTCAAGACCTTTCAATTGTTCGGCTGAGGGCTTCTTGTTTTTCCCGTAGAGGGAAATCAAAGGTAATTTCGTTTGGGCATCTATACCATCCTTTACTTTTTCCCCTGCATCGGCCTCTCCGCGAAAGCCATGTTCTGGAGCAAAAACCTTTTTGATATCCACGTTCAAAGAAAGCAGGGAGTCGACCAAATGGGTGTACGGGGTTTGTAGCCCGTCTGTCGGCGAGGCAGGTTCTTCGCTCTTCAACGAATCGACATCCTCTTCATTACTTTGTACGTCATTTTGCTTACCTCGTACATTCTCATCAATATCAGGCCTTCCGACATCGGCCATCGGTCTTTCGTCTTCCTTGAAAATTACACTCGTTTGATTCGCTACCACGCCTACCTTTTTCCCTTCGAGCAGCGTCAGATATTCGTCCGTTCTATTGGCCGCGACGACAACCGGCACCGGAACAAAGGAATCGGTTTCGACCAAAGCGATTTCCGGATGCGCATTCTCGGATCTAGATAGGTTTCCACAGGCGCAGACGGCCAAAAACAAAATGAAAAACGTATTTTTGATATTAACTATGTTCACGATAAACACCTTGAATTGAATTTTGAATATTTCTTGGCCAAGCGCCTTATCAAGGGCGCAGCGCATAAAGTTAGTATTTCCGCACCGATAATAAAAATAGCGATCGCAGCTATTGCATTGGGTCTTGTGATGATGCTGATTACCGTTGCCACCAGTGCGGGTCTTCAACTGAAAATACGTGAGAAGGTAGCGGCGTTCAACGGACACATACAAATCTCGAACTACGATAACAATGCTTCCGATGTTTCGGTAGTGCCAGTTTCACGGGATCAGGAATTTTATCCCGAGTTCAAATCCGTTGACGGTATTGCGCACGTACAGGCGGTGGCCAGCAAGGGGGGTATCATCCGTACCGAAAATACCTTCGAGGGTATCATCGCCAAAGGGGTCGGTAGTGATTATAATTGGTCGGCGTTCGAGGAATATCTTGTCGATGGTAAATTACCCGATTATTCGGGGAAACTGAATAATGAGGTCTTGATGTCCCGTTTAATGGCGAACCGTTTACACCTGAAAACGGGAGACTCGTTCTTTGCTTTTTTTTTAAAGGATGACAATGTGGACAAACTGCCCAACCAGCGGAAATTTACCATTACGGGACTTTACGACAGCGGGTTCGAAGAATTTGACCGTCTTTATATTTTCACGGATATCCGTCATATTCAACGTATGAACCAATGGAATGAGGACCAAGTCGGAAATTTTGAGGTTTTTTTGGATAGTTTTGACGATATCGATGTGAAAAGTAAGGAAATCTATGGGAAGACGCTCTCTTCGCTGGATACCCAGACCATACTCGATAAATATTACAAGATTTTCGAGTGGATTGGATTGTTCGATTTCAACACGATCCTAATTATCAGTATCGTAATTATCGTCAGCGGTTTCAATATGATTACCGCCTTGCTGGTGCTGATTTTGGAGCGTACGCAAATGATCGGTATTTTAAAGGCACTCGGCTCTGCGAACTGGAGTATCAGAAAGGTGTTCTTGTACAATGCTGCCTATCTTATTGGTATTGGGTTGTTATGGGGCAATACCATAGGTCTTGGTGCGATCTGGATCCAGGATAGATTCAAAGTGTTAAAATTCCCGAATCCCCAAGAATATTATATCGATTACATTCCGGTACATATCAATGGGTTGACCATTCTAATTTTAAATATCGGGGTTTTGCTTTTATGTCTACTAATGCTTTTGGTGCCCTCTTATATTATTACAAAGATTACACCGGTGAAGGCGATTAAGTTTGAGTGAAAAAAAAGTTTATGGGTTTATGAGTTTAGGAGTTTATTTTTTTGCTGAATGCAGAACATCAAACATCTGAAATCGAGCATCGGACAAGATATCCAATCAATTATTATCTATCAACTAAATTTTTATAAACCAATAAACCAATAAACCAATAAACCCATAAACTGGTAAATAGTTGGACAAAGTTCACAATCCCGGTCCACCGGCCAGGGTAATGGATTCATATAAAAATCTATTATGAAATACGCAGAAAACATCCTAGAAACCATTGGCAACACGCCGCTAGTCAAGCTGAACAAGTTGACAGCAGAATTGCCTTGTCTGGTATTGGCGAAATACGAGACCTTCAATCCCGGGAACTCGGTGAAAGATCGGATGGCATTACAGATTGTTGAGGATGCCGAGGCGGCGGGCATCCTCAAGCCTGGAGGAACCATTGTGGAAGGCACTTCTGGCAATACGGGCATGGGCTTGGCCTTGGCGGCAATCGTGAAGGGGTATAATCTTATATGCGTAATCAGCGATAAACAAAGTAAGGAAAAAGTCGATATCCTAAAGGCCATGGGTAGCGAGGTTCATGTGTGTCCCACCGATGTTGAACCCGACGACCCTAGAAGCTACTATTCGACGGCAAGACGGTTGGCCAAAGAGATTCCCGGGGCTTGGTACGTCAACCAATACGATAATCCATCAAATACCAAGGCGCATTTTTTGAGTACGGGTCCCGAAATTTGGGAGCAGACCGATGGCAAGATTACCCATTTCGTTGTCGGCGTCGGCACTGGCGGTACGATTTCGGGCGTGGGGAAATTCCTGAAATCCAAAAATCCCGATATCAAGATATGGGGCGTAGATACCTATGGCTCCGTATTTAAGAAATTCCATGAAACGGGTATTTTTGATAAAGGTGAGATTTATCCATACGTGACGGAAGGTATCGGGGAAGACATCCTCCCGAAAAATGTAAACTTCGATATCATCGACGGCTTTACCAAGGTGACCGATAAAGATGCGGCATTTTATACCCAACGACTGGCCAGGGAAGAGGGTTTCTTTTTGGGCAACTCCGCCGGCGCGGCCATTAAGGGCGTCCTGCAGCTTAAGGAGCATTTCGCCAAAGATGATGTGGTGGTTGTCCTTTTTCATGACCACGGCAGCCGCTACGTCGGGAAAATGTTCAACGACGACTGGATGCGGGAAAAGGGCTTTATTGAATAAATTCGACTTGCGCTTTACGCTTTCTCCACGCATCAAAGATCTCTAGGGATTAAGTCGAGGCGAACTGCACATGTCCCATTAGGGAATGTAAACCGATTATAAACCTTTTTCCATTTGATATTGAAGGATTAATTCAAAAAAAATCCAAAATGCTAGAACTAAAACTCGAGAAGCAATCTGTAAAAATCGATGCCGGCGAGCTTGTCGGTTACAAGGTCGATGCTCACGAATACATCCATCAAAAAGGAAGTCCCGGTTGGCGCAGTTCCGACACCGAAATGTTTCCCATTATCGGGCCGACCACGGAAGCTAAATTTCAGGTGCAGACGCCAAGGGACATCGCTGTTCAAGACCAGCATGGTCTATTGCGGGAAATGGAATACGAGCTAATCTCGCAAACGGAAACGGGAGCTATTTTTCAAAAGGAATACCAGGCGCACACGCTGGTTAAAAACTCGAAGTATCCCGAAAAATCGAACCGGGAATATTTGTTCTGGACATATGATTTTGGTTTCCAAAAACAGTTTTCGTTAACGGAATCGGGACTCGAAATTACTTTTGTCGTTTCCGGTGAACGCGATAGTCCTTTTATGTTGGGATACCATCCTGCTTTCAAGCTGTATTCCGAAAACGCCCAGATTATTGCGGGAGAAAAAACAATTTCCTTGGAAGAAATTTTAGCGGTCGGCAACCGCGCTTTTGAGGTGCCGGATTGTAATGAAATCCTGCTAAAGGATGAAAAGCAGCTCCGCATCAAAACGAAAGGCTTTGGCAATTTCATGCTTTGGACGGAAGTATCCAATATGGTCTGTATCGAGCCGATCACGTTTTATCCCTATGCCGTCGAGCAGCGGAATTTGAACGAAGGCTTTCGGTATTTGGAGGATGGGGCGAAGACGTTTAAGGTTTGGATTACGCCTTGACAACATGATGCTAATGAAGAATCATTTGCGAGCTCTCTCTTCTAGATCAGATGGGCGAGAGTGAATTTAGATGTTACGCCTACCCAGCAGTAGGCAATGAACAAAAACACCTATCGATTTGCCTCCTTTATCTCCGTCAAATACTCCCCCAATTTGCTACCATACTTCGAATCCGCAACTTCAGGGGTTAGGGAATTGTAGATCGAATCCAGATAAATGACGTTGGCATCCGATACTTCAGTGAGGGCGATATAAGGCGCTATGTAGGAATCTTTGTTGTTCAGTGCGAAATTCAAGGCAAAGGCATAGCCGCGCTGGACGTTTTTATTGCTTAATCGTTGTATGGAATCCATTTGTAGGGAATCTAAAGCGGTCTGTCGGTTCGCAGCAGTTTGCATCAGCTCTAGATTTTTAAAGTTGAAGCGGGACATGGTTTTTTGATATTCCTCCAATTTTTTTTGAGTCTTTGACCCCTCGATTTTGGCGTCGGTATCAAAAGTGTTCCAAGCGGTGTTAATAGTGATGGTGCCGGGCTCACCAAAAAAGGTAATGCGATCGTTGATCTCGTTCGCATCTTTCTTTTTGAGGTACAGGTAGAATATCTCGGGACTTTCCAGCTCGGTCTTGAAACTAAAGCTGCCATCGCCTTCAACCTGAAGTGAATCTAGGGTCACCAAGGTAGAATCAGGAATGTATTGTAGGAACAGCGTGCCCTTTTTAAGGCCTTTGACTTTTCCGGTTACAGTCATTGTGTTGTCCGAAAGATTGCCGCCGCAGGCAACAAATAGTAGGACAAGTAATAGGGAAAATAGTATTGTCTTTTTCATTTTGGTATTTGGATGATTTTGGAAAACCGAACAGACCGACGGGCCTGCCGACAACATAGCGTTGGACGAACACCTACAAATTATAGCCTCATCTAAAATGTAAGGTCTCAAATCTCAAGATACAAATATCACGATTTTTTTATTTTTTCCTTGGTTTACCCGAGTTTAAAATATCTGCAATCGACCAACGGTTAGAAACCGTGCAGGTCATCAAGCGGATAGGCGATTTCATCGAAAATTCCCAGTAAAAATGTAAGAAATACGAATATTTCCATAATTTTGACGAAAACTCCTACTTATGAACAATTATATCGTTCTGTTCTGCTTTTTTGCGATTTGTTTTGTCATGGCCTGTCTTTTGGTCCTGTTTTTGTCTGACGACAAGGGTTGAGCATCATTTACATTTTGGAAGCGATTTCCATCAAATAGGCACAGAGTAAAGCTCCGCCCGTTCCTACAACATATCCAAAAACGGCCAAAAGCACGCCCACCGATGTCAACGATGGATGGAATTCCGCAGCAACTACGGGAGCTGATGCCGCACCCCCGACATTGGCCTGACTACCAACGGCCAAAAAGAAATAAGGGGCTTTGATGAGTTTGGCGACAAGGATTAAAAGTCCCGCATGAATCGAAATCCAAACAAAACCTACGGCCAGCAGTCCGGGATTTTCCAATACCCTTCCAAGATCCATTTTCATCCCAATGGTGGCCACTAAAATGTAAATAAATACCCCGCCAATCTTACTGGCACCTGCGCCTTCGTAGTTCTTGGCTTTCGTAAAGGATAGGCCGATTCCCAATGCTGTGGCGAGAACTACCATCCAAAAGAAACCGGAACCTAAAAAGGACATAAAATTGGAGGGGTCCGCGACTTGCGCACTGTTCGCTATCAAATAATCACTGATTTCGTCCCCGAAAAAATGGGCAATACCGGTCGCTGTAAATGCAAAGGAGAGCATCATTATGTAATCTTTCAAGGTCGGTACCCGGGCTATTTTTTCTGCAAATTCGGTGACCTTTATCTTTAAGGTCTCAATGGCCGAAGTATCCGCCTTTAACCATTTGTCGATTCGGGTACTTTTACCTACCCCGAATAGGATAACGGCCATCCAAATATTGGCGATAACGATATCCACTAAAACCATTTTACCGTATTCATCGGGATTGTACCGAAAAATTTCCAGCATGGCCGCTTGGTTGGCACCGCCTCCGATCCAGCTTCCGGCAATTGTGGAAAGTCCACGCCACACAGCGTCAAAATCGCTTCCCCCTACCGTATCCGGCGAAAAAATGGAAACAATTAAAATAGCAATGGGGCCTCCGATAATAATACCCACCGTGCCGGTCAAAAACATAATCAGGGCTTTGGAGCCGAGGTTGGAAATGGCTTTCAAATCAATACTCAAAGTCATCAAGACCAAGGCAGCGGGCAAAAGATAGCGGCTCGCCATAAAATAAAGGTTGGAGGTCTCATCCGAAACCACGCCGGTACTGGCCAAGATAGCCGGTAAAAGATAGGCCATAAGTACAGCGGGAACTATGGAATAGAACTTATTCCAAAACCCTGTTTTTATGGAAGAGGTGTAGAAAATAAATCCGAGGCAGAGGGTAAGAAGGCCAAGAACTACGGTATCGTTGGCAATTAGGGGTTGATCCATTTTCTAGTTATAGGTTCAGAGTTGTGAGTTGAAAAGTGAAAGAGTAAAGGAGTCAAAGATTGCCGGTTTTCAGATTGGGGTAAGTTTTAAAATTTGAGCTAATTGTTGGATAAACTTACGCATTTTACGGGTATGGCTTTTGGAATTTGACCTATAAACTTCGAGAGTACTTGGATTTGTGCATCAGGAATACAAATTTATAGTCAAATTCGCTATTTGGTAACCAGTCATTAACCTTCTAAATGTTCTTTGATAAACTGCGCCACCCCATCTTCATAATGGGGCAGGGTAGTATTATCGGCTATTGCTTTTACTTCTTCCCGAGCATTGCCGACGGCGACTCCATAGCCACAATGTTCTAGCATTTCGATGTCGTTGTAGTTGTCGCCGAACGCGATGACATCCGACAGCGATTCATCCTTCTTCAGCAAATTTTTGATAGCGGTAAGTTTGGAGACGGATTTCGGGGCGATTTCGATTAGCGTATCGTTCGAACGGTACAGGTGCAAATCATCACCAAATTGCTTTTCCAGCAACGGATACAGTATATCCGAAGTAACCTTTGTGCCCATCAGCATGACCTTGTGCGCTCCGATTTCGCGGTCTTCCCAATCTTTCAACGTATCTGAAGTAGCCCTAAAAATAGGCGTGGATTGGGTATACCGGATTTCCTTTCGTACCCGCGCTGTATTTTCTTCCACAAACCATTCATCCGCATAGTACAATCCCAATTTTGTGAAATGCAATTGGGCGAGATTGTGTATTTCCGAAAGATGCTGCATCTCGATTACGGTCGATGAAATTTCGATGGTCCCGTGCATGACCAAGGCCCCGTTATAGCAAACAATGGGCTGATCTAAAATACCCAATCTTCGCTGCAAATAGACCATGGCCCTCGGCATTCGGGCCGAGACTAGAATAATTTGCGTTTTGTCCCTAATCCGTTCAAGTTCGGAAATCGCAAAATCCGACACATCGCTTTTGCTGGATAGCAATGTACCGTCAAGGTCGGAACAGAGTATTTTGTATTTCATAGAATCAGAGTTTTGTCCAAAGGTCAATTGCAATTTACCGACTATGAGTCGGAAATTTTTTTCGTGATACCCTTATAGCTACCGGTTGAAACCACTTGTTACCCGTCAGAATCCTTCCTTCGAAACTCCCTTTTTTTCTTCTTGTCGGGATTTGTGAACAAACGTTTGAAGAAGCCGTCGCGTTTGACCGGGTCGCAATCCATTAATCTTATAATCTCAGGGTTCGGTTTCTTAAAATGTGCTTTGGTAATGGTGTCATACGAAGGATGCCGGTTCAGCTCTTGCATAAACTTGGCGAACATTGGCAAGGCGGCATTGGCGCCTTGACCAAGTGCCGTACTTCGGAATCCGATTTCATGGTTCTCAAGACCAACCCAGGTTACGTGTACCATTTTGGGGGTCAGGGCAACGAACCAAGCGTCTTTATTGTTTTGGGTGGTACCGGTCTTGCCGGCGATATCGTTTTTGAGTTTGTAGCTGGTTCGCAGTCGAGAGGCTGTGCCCATATTCACGGTCGATTTCATCATTTCAAGCATAATTTGCCGAGTTTTTTCCGAAAAAGCGGGAGTTTTGGCACGTTTGGGCTCGAATTCGGTCAAAAGAGAGTCTTTTTTGTCCGTAATCCGTTCGATGAGGTAGGGCAGCACCGCCTTGCCATCGTTGAGATAGGTAGCATAAACGCCTGCCAGTTCGTTGAGATAGAGTTCTCCCGTTCCCAATGCAATGGAGGGCTCTTCGGGCAGTTCCGTGAAGACGCCCATATTTTTGGCCATGGTAATGACATTGGTGAGTCCCGTTTTTTCTAGGACTTTTACGGTGACCGTATTCACCGAATTGCTTAGGGCCTGTTCCATTGAATAGTTGAGGTAAGCCTCGTCTTCATCACCGGAATTACCGGGCGACCAATTTTTTAGGTTTTCGTATTCCACCTCTTCGGCGGACCAATACGTGCAGGGCGCAATCCCCGTTTCCAAGGCAGCGGTATATACTATCGGTTTGAATGTTGACCCGACCTGCCGTTTGCTCTGCGCCACATGGTCGTATTTAAAATGTTCGAAATCTACCCCGCCGATCCACGTTTTTACAGCCCCGGTTTGCGGGTCGATGGCCAAAGATCCGGTATTCAAAAATTTCATGTAATGTACGATACTATCATACGAACTCGCCTCGACGGTTTTTTCGCCTTCCCAGTCCGTAAGCGCCATGGTTCGTTTGGTTTTCAGCGAATCCATGATTTGGGCGTCATTTAGATTTTGTGCCTTGAACTTTTTATAAACGCTAGAGGCACGGACTATTTTATTGATCAATTTGGTATTGCTGAGCCAAGGTGCGTTCTTGCCATAACTTTTTTCGAACTGTTCCTGCAGACTTGCCATGTGTTCGCGCATCGCCGCTTCTGCCCAAAATTGCATGTTGTAGTCGAGGGTGGTGTAGATTTTAAGTCCATCCGTATAGATATTGTGTTCGTTACCTTCCTCGCCCTGTTCGAGGCTCCATTTCTGCATCTTTTTTCGGACTTCTTCTCGAAAATAGGGGGCGAGGCCGTCATTGTTGTCGTATTCCCGATAATCTAAAGTAATGGGGATGTCGATCAGGCTATCCTTTTTTTCTACGGATATCAAATCGTTGTTCGCCATGGAAAGCAGTACCAGATTTCTACGGGATAGGCTTTTTTCGGGAAATATCCTGGGATTGTATCCATAGGTGGCCTTGAGCATGCCAACCAGTGTGGCGGCTTCTTCGACGGTAAGGTCCTGGGCACGTTTGTTAAAGAACTTCAAGGATGCACTTTCGATGCCGAACGTATTGTCACCAAAGGAAACCGTGTTCAGATAGTGGGTCAGTATCTCATCCTTTGAAAAGATATCCTCTAATCGGGATGCGATAAACATTTCCTTGATTTTGTCCACTGCAATATTCGATACTTTTCTGTCCCTTCGCGGATATAGGTTTTTTGCCAATTGCTGGGTCAGTGTACTTCCGCCCCCTGAGGATTGGTCCTGCATGAGTACCGTCTTTATAGCGACCCGCCCCAAGCTTTGGTAATCGATGCCCGAATGTTCGTAAAAGCGTTCGTCTTCGATCGCGACCAGGGCATCCAACACATGCTGCGGGATGCTTTCAAAAGCAATCGGCTGCCTGTCGTACAGGTAAAATTTACCGATAAGTACACTATCGATGGTGTACACCTCGGATGCACGCTGGTATTGAAAATCGGAAAGTTCTTCTTTATTCGGAATTTTCCCCCAAGTGCCCCAGTAGATACTGAGGATAAATAGGAGGAGGAGTACAATTCCAGCAGCAATGGAGAGGATACTATATCTTAAGATTGGGGATTTTATTCGTTTTAAGAGCAATGGTATTGTTATTTAGGATGATATACGTCTTATCGTCCGCAATATCCGACTAAAAAATAAAAACCGCACATAGCTTACCAATTGATTTGATTTAGTTGGACTATTTTTGCCGAAAATAGTATGGAATGAAAAAATATATCCTCTTAGTGTTTTTTGCCACCCAATTAGGTTTCGCCAACAATCCCGTTTGGTCAAAAGGGGGACATCGGGTGGTCGGTGAAGTAGCCCAGGAGAACCTCACGAAAAAAGCGGCAAAGGCTATCGCTGCTTTGCTCGATGGTCAAAGTTTGGCCGCCGTATCCACCTTTGGGGATGAGATCAAGGCCGATAGTTCGTATCGCGGATTCAGTGCCTGGCATTATGTCAATTATCCCGCGGATAAAAAATATGGTGACGAACCGCCAAGTAAACAGGGAGATTTGATGACCGGTATCGAGAAATGCATCGAAATCATCAAGGATGAAAACAGCACAAAAGTGGACAAGGCCTTTTACCTCAAGATGCTGGTACACCTGATTGGGGATCTGCATCAACCCATGCACGTCGGCCGATTAGAGGATAAGGGCGGCAACGACATTCAAGTACGATGGTTCAACAAAGGCAGTAACTTGCACCGGGTCTGGGATTCGAACATGATCGAGGACTACGGTATGAGCTATTCCGAATTGGCGTACAATTTACCGCAGTTAACAAAAGCGCAAAAGAAAACGATGCAAAAGGGAGATATCTACGATTGGGTCGAAGAATCGCAAGACTTGGCGAATGACATCTACGGTTCCGTTGAAATGGGGGAGAAGCTTTATTATCGCTATAGTTATGACTGGTTTGGCACCGTAGAGGCACAATTGGAGAAAGGTGGATTGCGGTTGGCGAAGGTGTTGAATGATTTATTCTGAATCAAAAATTCCACTGCCTTACCGCTTTGAAATCTTATTTCCGGAAATAGGTTTCTGTCTCGAACTCTTGAACCGATCGATATCGTCTTGCCTTAGTTTGGCATGTTTCGTACTTCGGCCCTGCACCCTTTTCCGCCACATTCTAAAACTACTCGGTTTCATTTCGCGGCGCATGATTTCGATGGTCTCCTGTTCGGAGATGCCGAACTGAAAGGTAATGGCCTCAAAGGGGGTTCGGTCTTCCCAGGCCATTTCGATGATGCGGTCCAGTTCGCGTTCTGTAAAATCTTTTTCCATAGCTCTACAAAAATAGGAAATGATACGCGGAATAGTGGATATCGATTCTACGATTCTTAGTGTCCGTTCACCCCATAAATCTGAAACTTGACGATCTGTTATACGCGAACCGTTTTTTCTAGGTTATAGTAGTGAAGTATGTTGCGAGGACATTAGCGGCCGCCCGATCGCTAAAGACAGTAACCCGCTTTTTAAACCAGGGTCCCACTAAAAAAAATCGGCTTTTAAAAAAGTCGGTTTTTTTGTTTTAAGAGGCTCCCCAAGTCGGTTCGCCGACAGAGTAAATCCCAGAAACATAAGCTATTTACCCAATTATCCTAAACGTCAAGTTAATCCGCTCCCCAATGGTTTTTGCCGTTTTGGGTATCTGGTGCAGCCAATGGTGCTGGGTGGTTCCTTGCATCAACAATAGGCTGCCATGTTCTAATAGTAATTTGTGCTTTAAGTGCTTATCCTTACGGTGTTTGAGATGGAAATAGCGTTCTTGTCCGAGCGTTAACGATGCGATTATCGGATTGAGTCCCAATTCCTTTTCATTGTCGGCATGCCAACCGTTGCTGTCTTTTCCATCACGATACAAATTCAATAAACAGGTCGTAAAAACGGCATCGGTCTTGGTCTCGATTTTCTGCTTAATTTCCAGTAAAACATCCGTAAAATCATGGGGCTGCATGGTGATGTTGGAATAGGAATAGGCTTTCCCGGTATTGCCGTACAGTGCCGTCAACCGAGGTTGAGGATAGATTTTACCAAAAACCTTTATGTCGTCTTGCTGCCATGGCACTTCCCTTTTAAAATGATTAAAATAGGTATCCGCTTTAGCCTTAGAAAAAAAATTGGCGAAATAGATGATTTCGCTATCGGGTAGGTTTAGGGGTATTCCATTAGTTTCTCCCGAATGTCCTTGTAAACTAGTCATTTAGTACACTATTTGGATGAAGCACTAAGGCTTAGAAAATAGGAAATCTAACCTAAAATTTTGGGATTGTATGCTGGGCCCTTCAGCTGTGCTAGGGATAAAAAATTTATAATTTTTTGCATCATTGAAGAACGGTTTTCAACTGATTGCGATACTCCGACGGGTTTTGGCCGGTAAATCCCTTGAACTGTTTGTTGAAGTGCGAAAAATTGTTGAAACCGCTTTCGAAACAGACTTCGGTGATGCTCAGGGGCTGTTCTGCCAATAATTTTGAAGCGTGTACTAATCGATATTCGTTGACGAACTGCGTAAAAGTTTTGTTCGTAATCTTTTTGAAATAACGGCAGAACGAGGGTACGGTCATACTGACCAGGTCGGCAATCTCCTTCAAACGAATCTCGTCCTTAAAATGGGACTTTACATGATTGAATACGTGGTTGATACGGTCATTGTCCTTTACCTCGGTCTCCATTGAAAATCCTTGGGCGTTCAGAATCTTGAACTCCTTTGAGTTTCCCAGCTCGTTCAGAATGTTTAAAATGGATAAGAGCCGCTGAAAATCGGACTGGTATTCCAAAATATCCATTTTCTCACCAATTTTACGTTTGGTCTTTCCTGAAAAGGAGATACCTCCCTTGGCCATTTCGAAGAGGGATTGAATTTTCTTCATTTCCGGGATGTCGAAAAAATCGTTTCCCAAAAAATCGGACTTCATCTGTATCACGGTCTCACTATCGTTACCGGTTAGTATATCTGTAAAACCGCAATGGGGAAGGTTGCTTCCGATCAAGATGAGATCTCCCAGAGAATAATAGGATACATGGCTACCTATTTGCCGCTTACCGGAACCTCCCTTGACATAGACGAGCTCGATTTCAGGGTGGTAATGCCAAATGGTATTCTTGTTTTTTTTATTCGCATCGAACTTTTGGTAGGTATACGAGTGCCCAAAACTGGGTTCTATGGCCTCAAAAGCTGGTTTTTGTGCTAGCGTAGGGGTTTTTTGCATGCTACAAAGATATCAAAGGTGTTATGGAAAATCATTGCAAAATTACCTAAAAGATGTTCTAAATTACCTTTATACTAATATTTTACAATTTCGTATGGTAAAATAGAACATAAATGGGAAAATAGACCAGTAGTAAGGGCATAATTTCGGGGCTAAGTTTGTATCAAATTAGTAACCCACCTGCCTTGGTGCAGGATTTAAAACAAAAAATCATGAAAAAAGTAATAAGAACAGCAGCAATGATTTCCTTACTGTTTGCTACCGTTACGGGTATGGCCAACGACGAAAAATTGAGCGTGGAAACAAAAAAGGAATCCAAAAACCTAATTTTTGAAATGGATTCGCAAAAGGATACCGAGATTAAACTTTTTGATGCGGCCAATCATGTTATCTATTTTGAGAAGGTATCCCATGCCTCGTATTCCAAAAGTTTTAATCTCAAGAATCTGACGGACGGTTTGTACTATTTCACTACGGAAGATGCTTTGAGAAAGATAATCTACACTATTGTCGTCAAGGGAACCAACGTTGAGATTATTCGGAAAAATGAAAATGCCAAGCCCGTTTTTAGGATGGCGGACCGTATGGTTTATCTAAACCTCTTGAATCTTAGTAAAGAAGATGTGAAAATCCATATATACGATAGTAGCGATCGACTGGTTTTTTCGGAAAAGCGTGAGAACGAGATGATTATCGAAAAAGCACTAAATTTTAAAAAAGCGTACAAAGACCGCTACTCCATAGTTGTAATGGATAGTGAAAATACCTATTACGAAAGTATCGTAGTTCAATAGATAGTTAGTTCAAGTTGAGTTATACCCAAAGGCTTTGGTGCTGAATTTAGTTCGGCATCGCCTTTGGGTTCTTTTTTTTGGGTTTAGTTTCCGTTGATAGAAATTTTTTTTCCAATTCGCCTTTTTGTCGTGACAAACCCAAATAGGTCACTTTCTAAAATCACAAATACCAGTACGCCCAATACATCAAGCCAAATTGCAGGGGAATCCTTAAAATCAAAATCCATTTGGGAATACCGGCGGATGCCTTCTCTCCTGAAAGCATATAAAAATGGACTAGAAGAAATACCGAAAGCATAAGGATAATGCCATAAATCGCGATGTCTTTTGTAACCGAAAAACACAGCCCTATTCCCAATACAATCTCGGTAATACCGCTTAGGGTCACCAAAAATTTATGCGACGGCAAGTACTGGGGCATAATCCGCAGATACGCCTTTGGCTTTATAAAGTGCATCACGCCCGCAACGATATACATTGCGGCCATTAGGTAAAGGTGCCAGGGGAAGTTCAAATTAAAGTTCAAAAAAAGTTTAAGAGTTTATTGGTTTATTTTTTTAAAAGGGACGATTTTTAGGGCTGCTTTGTGCTTTTTTAAATATACTTCTGCATCCGAATCTTCTTATATTCCGGTACCGAATCGTTAGCCATAAACAAACGTAATAGCTCAGGACTCTTTTTCTTGGCGTAGAGCAGACGGAAAAATTGGTTTACGGTTAAGGCGTTCTTCGACTGCTCGAGTACTTTCAAATGATCTCCTATGTTGACTATTCCTTCCTCCAAGACACGCACATAGGTGCCGGGGTGCCCGTGTTCGATATATTTTTTAAGGATTTTTTGGTCTTTGAACCGAACCCCCAATTTATAGCAAGGCTCGCGGGGTTGCGAAACCTGAACTGTGGCGCTTCCTATTTTAAAGATATCGCCGATCCGTAGGATAGCTTCATCCAAACCTTCCACGGTCAAGTTTTCGCCGAACATGCCCCAGTCCCACTCCAGATTAGGATATTCCTTTTTCCAATAGGGATATTCATCCGCCGAGAACAAAAAACAGGCCTTGTTGAAGCCTGCGTGGTGCTTGCGGTCGATGACCGTATCCTTATCAACATCCGTATTCCCTAAAAATAAGGGTTTGGAAACCGGATATTTGAAGATGCCCGTTTTTTCTTCCTTGCCGTTCCAAAGAATAATCGTCGGATTACCAATGTTTGTAGAAATGATTCGCATATCCCAAAAATAGAAAACCATCCCGAGTAAAGGATGGTTTTAAGGGATAATACTCCCAAAACTTTAGAGTTTTGGGAGTATGACTCAGAAACATGGATTAATCGTGGGGGAACTTTACCAATAGGTATCGATTACCACGTTCGGAGTCAACCCAAAGTCAGTGTCCGATCAACTGGCGGATTGCATTTTAAGTCCATCTGTTTTTTCGATCAAAGGTTTAAATTCTATGGCATGTAGGAATAAGATATTCTCGCCGATGTTTTCAAAGTCATATATCGACTCTATGCCTTCATGTTTTATAAACATCGAATCGCCCTTGTTGATTCGTACCAATGAAATCTTGCCATTATCAACACGGCTAAGCGCCAAACCCTCGGTCATGGACGTAAAGTTATAGTTTCTGCTGACTTTTCTAAATGGAAGCCGTTCTCCCGGAAAAAGTACGGCTTCCCAGACCTTTATCGTTTTATTTTCGAACAGCAGTTTTTGACCAAGACGTCCATCAATTTGCTTTTTTTGTAATTCTTTTAATTTGGAAGGCTCCCAAGGTTCAAAATTCCCTTCGGGATTAAGTTCTATACACTTCATTATCAAGGGGTTTTTTGATCAGGTTTTAGTTGGGAGTACAGAAGGTAAACCGTAATCAGCAACAGCACCGGCAATACCATCAAATCGTATCGGACCTCGTAATTTTGATCCAATCTGGTCAGGGTCTGTATTTGAAATTCCCAGATTAGGAAAAGGCACCAAATTAAAGATAAGGAATACCCACTGCTGTTTATCAGCTCTTTTCATAGCTTTAGATTTGGGAGATGCAAACTACTTTTTATTGCGATGCAAATATTCAACAAGTTGTAAGGCGAATCCTAAGAATTACTGTCCAAAGAAGTACGGATTTCAGAATTCCGAACGAAAATTCCAATAATTAGGGACTTTTCAATTTTTTTCAGGAGTTATAATCTTTCCAAAAAAGTCTAACATTAGGAATCGGAACCCTGTGTTTTCCGTATGCATCAAGGGGAACATTCACACCATCACGTTCTCCTTATATTTATAAGGGGTCGTTCCGTTATATTTTTTGAAGGCGGAATAAAAGGCACTTTTGCTGTGAAAACCAACTTCGTTACCGATACCTTCGATGCTAAGATGGGCATATGCTTCGCTCCCGAGCAGTTTTTCCGCTTTCCGTATCCGAAAGCGATTGACATAGGCATTAAAGTTCTGATGGCATATCATATTGATTGCGGTAGAAATGCGCTTGGGGTGTGTTTCAAGTTCCTTGCCGAGATCCATTATGGTCAGATCATTATTTGTAAAGGGTTCAGAGTTTCTCATGAGGTCATCGATACGCTGCATCAATCTCTGGAGACTATCGTCGGATAAGGCCGGCAAGTCCATCTTTCCCGAAAGTTTTGGTGAAAGGTCTTCAAAATGCTGTTTTTTGGCAAGTAGGGATAGAATATTTCGCTGTTGAACTCCGTGATACGATACCCAATAAATCAAGATCAGGTCGAAGGTCGCAAAGAAGATTTTTGCCAGTAAACTGTTAGCGATCGTAGTAGAGAAAACAGTATATACTATCGACCCCGAAATGTTATAGAAAAGAAAGATTCGGGCCCATGTCAATTCTTTCGACTCGAGCAACGAAAAGTAATTGCGCACCTCGATTTTATGTTTGAACAAGAGCCTTAATGTATAAATGCCTATGCTTAGCCCGTACAAGACCTTGCACGAGAAATAAATGTCATAGCCCACACTGGCGGTGATGGCTACTTTGGTAGTATAGGGTAAGAAAAAAACAGCAATCTGTGCGATGAAGGCCGCGATGCCGGGGTAGAGTACCCAATATTTCGCTTTCTCGTTAGAAAAAATACATATCTGGTGTACATAGATATAAAAAATAGGAAAATGCAACCAAAAAAAGTCGAAGGGCAATAGGTAGAGTTCAGGATACAAAGGATAGGCATTCAAGGCATCCAAAACGATAGGAATTGTCTCGAGACCGAACAGTATTAGAAAAATACCGAGAAAAAGGGTACTCCTGTATTTATTCTTGTTCATGAAAATCAACAACATGCCAAGCGTTATGGCCTGGACCAAGCCCACGGTTTCGAATAAGGCGTAAAGATTGTAGTCAAGTTCCATGGGTAATCGATCGTCTCTCGATTACAAGATAGGTATTTCTATATTGAAAAAGGCGAAAAAACTTACAAGTAATTGCTCGATATAGGCGCAGGTATACCTGCGCACCAAGTATCAAACATCCAACTTTTTTCCTATTTTTACGCAATGGCACTTTTCACCTTTCTTCTGTTCACTGGTTTCGTAGCTTTCTACGCCACTTGGAAATTACGCCGCGATAAACTGGATACGCAGGATGGCTATTTTTTAGGAGGTAGATCATTAACGGGCATTGTAATTGCGGGATCCTTATTATTGACCAATATTTCTACGGAACATTTGGTGGGCATGAACGGTTCATCGTATCGAAATGGCGCCATCATAGTAGCTTGGGAAGTCACCTCGGCTCTGGCATTGGTCATCGCCGCCCTGTATTTCGCGCCACGGTATTTGAAAATGGGATTGACCACTATTCCCGAATTTTTAGAAAAGCGTTTTGATGGTCTGACCCGTACACTTGTTGCGCTACTATTGATTCTATCATTCGTATTGACCCTGCTGCCCATCGTTCTGTATACCGGTGCTTTGAACATTGAGGCTATCTTCGAGATTTCCGAACTGTTGAACGTAACCACAGAGCACGGCATATGGATCACCATCGTCGTCGTCGGAACCATCGGGGCGGTATATGCCATTTTCGGAGGCCTGAAAATGGTGGCCTACACCGATACCATCAACGGTTTCGGCCTGCTGGTAGCCGGACTTTTGGTGCCGATACTCGCTCTTCTGGCCATTGGCGACGGCAACCTTTTCGAAGGGATGGGGGCAGTGTTCAAAAACAGCCCCGAAAAATTTAACGTTATTAGCCATGAACCGGGAGTAGGGGAAGGTGCACGTACGTCCATTCTGCCGTTCGAGGTCTTGTTTACGGGCCTGATGGTCAATCAGATTTATTTTTGGACGATGCACCAGTCCATCATACAACGCGTATTGGGCGCGGTAAATCTTAAGGAAGCCCAAAAAGGATTGCTATATACAGGATTGTTGAAAATTTTGGTGCCCCTGATCATCGTCTTGCCCGGATTGATCGGTTTTTATTATTTCGGGGAGAGCCTTTACGACAATCCCGACAATGTATATCCGTTGTTGGTCAAAAAAGTGTTGCCCCTATGGCTGACCGGATTTTTTGTTGCCGTAATGATGGGCGCCATTCTCAGTACCTTCAACTCCGCCCTGAACAGCGCCGCCACGGTGTTCAGTCTTGACATTTTCAAAAGGTATATCCAAAGGGATGCTTCCGAAAAAAAACTGGTCTCCCTCGGCAGGTGGACGTCCGCGCTACTGGCCATTTTTGCCATCGGAATCGCTCCTTTTGTAGCGAAAGCTCCCGAAGGTCTCTACCAATTGCTACAGCAGCTGAACGGCATTTTCTTTATCCCTATAGCCAGCGTAATTATTGCGGGATTCCTTTTTCCCAAGGTATCGGCATCGGGGGCTAAGATCGGGCTGCTGTTCGGGCTTTTGTTCTATATCATAATGTATTATGTGGTTCAGGTGGATCTCCACTTTGTTCATATCTGGGGGCTGGAGTTTGTGCTGAACATTCTAATAATGCACTTGGCCTCTCGGTTCTTCGGTAGGGAAGCCAAATTCGAAATGGTGGATTCCGGTAAACTGGATTTAAAACCTTGGAAATATGCCAAAGGCTTTAGTTTGTTTTTAGTGGTATTCACCGTAATTTTGTATCTTGTATTGGGTAATGTCTAAGGAAGTAAGCAGCATATTACATCTCAACTATACCCTATAAATCCATACCATCCTAATTTGGATAGTGGAAGCACTGGGCAACAAACACCCGAGCACTAAGCAAACTTGAACTTGAATTTTATATCATGGAAACAAAAACATTCAGAAACTACGAAGCCGTCGATGTAAAGGCGGCCGTTAAAGAGCATTACCGCAAAATGCGTAAAAACCAAACCTATGATTATGTGCAGCGCATGCATAGGAAATATTTGAATTTCGATAAGCCGATGGAACTTTGGGAGGCTATGGGGCATTTGAATCGCCTTATCGATGTCAGCGATCCCGATCTCGATCTTCCGAACGTGCAGCACCTGATTCAAAGTGCCGAGGCCATCCGTGGAGACAATCGTCCGGATTGGATGCAATTAACGGGACTAATCCACGACCTTGGTAAGGTAATGTTTCTCTGGGGCAGTGATGAAGACGGTACCAGCCAAGACGAGCAGTGGGGTACGGTGGGAGATGTTTTTGTTGTCGGCTGCGAATTGCCCGATTCCTGTGTATATCCCGAATTCAATCAGCTCAATCCCGATATGCAAGATGAGCGTTACAATACGCCCTTGGGAATCTACGAAGCGGGCTGCGGTCTCGATAATTTGGATCTCGCTTGGGGCCATGACGAATATCTGTACCAAGTGTTGAACAACCATAAGGCGAACAAACTCCCCGCAGAGGCCATGGTCATGATACGCTACCATTCCTTTTATCCTTGGCATACCGGTGGAAGCTACAAATCCCTGCTAAACGATACCGATGCGAAATACTTGGAGCTTATTAAGGACTTCAACAAATACGATCTTTACACTAAAAGTCAAAAAATCTACGAATTGGATGAGGTACGTGACTATTACGAACCTATTGCGAAGAAATATTTAGGTGACGGTCCTATTTTTTGGTAGATAGGCTAGTTTTCATAACCATTTCCGATGTTTAAAATAGAGCAACATGCCGATGGCCACTACTAACATCACGCCCCACATGATAAAATAGCTGTATTCATATTTTAGTTCGGGTACGACATCGAAGTTGGTGCCATAAATACCGGCGATAAAGGTAAGGGGAATAAAAATGACCGAAAAAATGGTCAGGAATTTCATCACATCGTTCAGTTTGCTGCTGATGGTCGTATGATAAATATTGAGCTGATCAGAAAGTATTTCGCGATAGGTTTCCGATGAGTCGGTCGCTTGGTTGATATTGTCCAAAAGCTCCCTAAAATGTACGTCCGTACTTTCCCTGATCATTTCGGATTCCAACTTCGATAAGGTCAGAATCATTTCTCGGGCGGGGGTTATGTTTTTCCTAAGAAAATTCAGTTCCCTTTTATAGGTATAGATTTCGTCGATAACACTCTTTTTAGGTTCCTGTAGCAGGTTTTCTTCCAAGGTCTCTATTTTTTCACCCAAAATACCGATGATATAAATATAGTTGTCGACTACTATGTCCAACAAAGCGAAGGTCAGGTAATCCGTGCCACCGTTGCGTATGCGTTTTTTTTGGTTTCGGATCCGTTCCCGTACCGGCTCAAAAACATCGCCCCTTTTTTCTTGAAAGGATAGCAGTACCGATTTAGTGATAATAAGGCTTAAGTTTTCTACGGAAATACGATGGGTCACCTCGTCCTGTTGCATCATTTTAAGCGAGAGTAGGATGCAGTTTCCGAACTCCTGCACTCTCGGACGCGCATGGACGTCCATCACCTCCGCCAAAACTAGCTTATCAAAATCGAACCCGTCCGCAATCTGTTCGATGATGTTGGTATCGTGCAGTCCATCGATATTGAACCAGGTCACCGAAGGCTTCTTTTGGTAGGGGAGCACTTGGGATACCGATTTGATAATCTCCTCTTCCAAGGCATCGGCATCGTAATCGATGAGACGTAAAACGACGGTATCCATTTTCTTTTCTCCCCTAAAGGAGATATCATCGGGAGAAAGACCTATATCCTCTTTTCGTTTGGTAACGAATCGCGCCAAATTCTTGGGCGGTACGAAGATATTTTTGGTATTCAATTTCATGTCGAGGTAGTTAGGATGGGAGCTTTTAAGGTACGTATAAAATCGTTAGCATAGTCGATCAGCAAATGTTTGCTTTTAACCGGTTTTCCGAAATCAGTCCGTGGAAATATGGAATATAGCATCTCCTTGAGTTACGATGGGCGCCTCATTGATACAAATGACATAGCCTGAATGTTGCGCCTTTATCTTTCTTTCGAAATAGCCGAAAGGCCCTGAAATACTTCCTAGAACCTCTCCCTTTTTTACCATTTTCCCCAAATCCACAAAAGGATGGAACATACCCGAATATTTGGCACGCAGCCATAAGGTATTGTGCAATATGATCGGCTCATAGGCCTTAACGACAAGATTATCGATTTCTTGCCCGAATTCCCGCATACCCAAGTGCTGCATGATTCGCAATGCCCCGGCAATGCCCATTTGGGTTACCACCTTATCGATATGTATGGATTTTCCGCCCTCAAAAAGTAATACCTTTTTTTGCAGTTTGTACAAGGTTTCCCGAAAGGATTTTTCCTTGCGCGCCGATTGGATAATAAAAGGGGGATTGAAGACTTTTGCCAAAGCAAGACTTTCGGGATCCTCGCCCCCAACGCGGATTTGGGGAACATTGAATCGGCTGTCGCCCCCGGTGTGGTAATCGATGCAATAATCGGCCAAGGGTACAATTTCTTTGATGAGATGATATGCAAATCTGCTTGCCAACGACCCCCTTGGACTTCCTGGAAATACGCGGTTGAGGTCTCGACCGTCAGGAAACTGCCGTGCTTGGTTCAGAAAACCGAAGACATTGACAACGGGAATGCAGATGACCATACCACTCTCCGGTTTGTTATATTTTTTCGCGATCAGCTGGCGTACGATTTCAATGCCGTTGATTTCGTTACCATGAATACCACCGGTAATGAGCAGGGTGGGGCCGTCTTTTTTGCCCCTTTCGATTATAATCGGCACCTGTATCTTGGTGCGGGTATGCAATTTGGCAATATCGAGGTTTACCAAGGCTCCTTTTCCCTTCGCAATGGTATGGCCTAGGATTTCAATTTTAGTGTTCCGCATTCCGTTCCACGTACTTGATGATCAATCCGGCAATATCTTTTCCGGTTGCCGCTTCGATGCCTTCCAATCCAGGGGAAGAATTGACTTCAAGTATCAAGGGCCCTCTTTCGGATTGTAACAGGTCAACCCCGGCAACGCCGAGCCCCATGACCCTAGCCGCCTTGATGGCCGCATTCTCTTCCTCATCGGAAAGTTCGATGATATTCGCTGAACCGCCCCGGTGCAGGTTAGAACGGAATTCCCCCTCTTTTCCTTGGCGTTTCATAGCGCCCACAACGACTCCATCGACCACGAAGGCCCGAATATCGGCCCCCTTGGCCTCCTTGATAAATTCTTGTACAATTACCCTAGCCTTCAGGCCGTTGAACGCCTCCAAGATAGATTCTGCCGAGTTGTGGTTATCAGCTAAAACAACCCCCAGCCCCTGTGTGCCTTCTAAAAGTTTAATGACCACAGGCGCACCGCCGGCCTTTTCGATAATAGAGGCCACGTCTCTGGAATAGTTGCTGAATACAGTTTTGGGCAGGCCAAGCCCTGCTCTCGAAAGAATCTGTAGACTCCGCAATTTATCTCTTGACCGTACCAAGGCCTGAGACTCCACGGCGGTAAACACTTTCATCATCTCAAATTGGCGCACCACTGCCGTACCGTAAAAGGTAATGGATGCACCGATACGTGGAATTACACCGTTGATTCCGGAAAGCTCTTCCCCTCTATAGGTAATCCCCGGTTTTTTCTTTTCGATTGTCAAGTCGCATTTTGAATGGTCGACCACAAGCATGTCATGCTTTTTCTTCTTTCCGGCCTCGATAAGGCGTTTGGTGGAATATAAACTTGGATTTTGGGACAGTATTACGATTTTCATGAATATGTGTATTTTTTGTGATTCTTGAGAAGCCAGGAAGCTCTGATGCTGAATTTTTTTATTTCATTTCAACGCTTTGTCTATACTCGGATAAACTCCGGCGGAAAATTCATCAAATAATTTTAGTATCATTCCCATATTTGGGCCATGCTCATCATTACTCCGAAGGGAATCTCTTAATTGGATTTTTTATGTTTTCCGTGAAGATAGTAATCAAAATTTTACGTCGGAAATGTACGATATTTTATTGTGCTATGTAGCGATAGGAGGAATGAATTGAACAAAAAACCGTCTTCAGCTTTCGCCAAAGACGGTCAATATTTAGGGAAGTAAATTAATTTTCGATAAACGAACTCGCTAGCTAGCCGTTTCCTTTATTTTTGCGGACTTTACAGTTTCAACGATTCTTCTGGCAATTTTGTACGGGTCACCATTAGAAGCCGGCCTTCTGTCTTCTAACCAGCCTTTCCAGCCATTTTGGACCGTGATGATGGGAATACGAATGGAAGCACCCCTGTCGCTTACGCCGTAGCTAAAGTCATGGATCGAGGCGGTTTCATGTTTTCCGGTAAGACGCTCGTCGTTGAACTCGCCGTAAACCTCAATATGTTCCTCGGTAACGGGTCTGAAAGCTTCGCAGATCTGCTCGTAAATTTCTTTGGAACCACAAGTTCTTAAAGTGGTGTTCGAGAAATTGGCGTGCATTCCCGAACCGTTCCAATCGCCCTTAACGGGTTTTGGATGGTATTCGATATAATATCCGTAGCTCTCGGTCAATCGATCCAAGAGATAGCGGGCGACCCAGATTTCGTCACCGGCCCTTTTTGCCCCTTTCGCGAATAGTTGAAACTCCCATTGACCACTGGCCACCTCTTGATTGATACCTTCGAAGTTCAGTCCAGCAGCGATACATAGATCGGCATGTTCTTCAACGAAGGCGCGACCGTGCGTATTTCTTCCACCAACTGAGCAATAATACATTCCCTGTGGTCCCGGATAGCCACCAACGGGAAAGCCCAACGGCAACTGTGTTTCTTTGCTCATGATAAAATATTCCTGCTCGAAACCGAACCAAAAATCATCGTCAGGATCGTTTATTTTGGCACGTGAGTTCGATTCGTGCGGAGTGCCATCCGCGTTCATGACTTCGTTCATGACCAAGAAGCCATCGGTTCTGGCAGGGTCCGGATAGATGGCAACCGGTTTTAAAAGACAGTCCGATGAACCGCCCAATGCCTGTTTGGTAGAACTTCCATCAAAAGCCCAAAGTGGACAATCTTCCAATTTACCGCTAAAATCGTTTTCGACTTTGGTTTTACTTCGCAGGTTGGCAGTAGGTTCATAACCATCTAACCAAATGTATTCTAATTTTGACTTGCTCATAATAGGGTAGTTAAATTTACTTTTAATTCGAACAAAAATATATTTTTTAGCTGATTTACCTAGTATTCTAGGGGTTAAAATTATAAAAATTCATTTTTTTTTAGGATGACCCTAAAATATTAAGGGTCTTTTGCCAACATTTAATATTTAAGGGAAAATATTATTAATTCCCTAATTCTTATTTTTGTACCAATTAATGCGGATACGGCTTAAAGTCGATATCAATAAACCCAGACCTTCAATGTCAAGACAACGATTCGACGCCATTTCGGAAAGTCAAAAAAGAAAACCAATTCATATAGATGAAAAGGGGAGGCGATCCGAACTCTTCGCGACTAATGTATTCAACGAAGAGCGGAGACTTCAATACCTGACCAAGGATGCTTTGGAAAGTGTTCAAAATGCCATTTTTTCCGGATCGAAAATCAATCGCAAAATTGCCGATCAGGTCGCCGAGGCTATGAAAGCATGGGCCATATCGATGGGCGCCACACACTATACCCATTGGTTTCAGCCCCTGACCGGTACAACTGCTGAAAAGCACGATGCCTTTTTTGACCTGTTACCCGATGGCAGGGCTTTGGAAAAATTTGGCGGTGGACAATTGGTACAGCAAGAACCAGATGCCTCCAGTTTTCCCAGCGGGGGAATTCGCAATACGTTCGAGGCACGGGGATATACAGCTTGGGATCCTACAAGTCCCGCATTCGTCTACGGGACTACGCTCTGCATCCCGACCATTTTCGTTTCTTACACGGGCGAAGCTTTAGATAACAAGACCCCGTTGTTAAGGGCGCTCAGCGCAATGGATGAGGCGGCGACCGCTGTGGCCAAGTACTTCGATAAAAATGTGGTCAAGGTCAATGCTACCTTGGGATGGGAGCAGGAGTTTTTCTTGTTGGACAAGTCCCTTGCCCAATCCCGGATTGACATTAGTCTTACCGGGCGGACGCTGATCGGTCGTCCCGCTGCAAAAGGGCAGCAGTTAGGTGACCATTATTTTGGGGTCATCCCATCCCGAGCCTTGCGTTTTATGAAAGATTTAGAACAGGAATGTTTAAAACTCGGTATTCCCGTAAAAACACGGCACAACGAAGTTGCTCCCAACCAGTTCGAACTGGCCCCCGTTTTTGAAGAGGCCAATCTATCCGTCGATCACAACCAGTTGTTGATGGACGTAATGAACAAAATGGCGGACAAGCATAATTTCAAGGTGCTTTTTCATGAAAAACCCTTTGCGGGAATCAACGGATCCGGTAAGCACAATAACTGGTCTTTGGTAACCGATACTGGCGTAAACTTGCTCAGTCCCGGTTCTACCCCAATGAAAAATCTTCAGTTCTTGACCTTTTTTATCAATACGATCAAAGCTGCAGATACCTACGAAGAACTACTGGGTGCTTCAATCGCCTCGGCCAGTAACGATCACCGATTGGGCGAAAACGAAGCGCCCCCGACCATATTTTCCATATTTATCGGGTCACAATTGGGTCATGTTCTTGATGAATTGGAAGGCGTTTCAAAAGGAAAGCTATCCCCTGAGGAAAAAACGGAACTTAAATTGAACGTGGTGGGCAAGATTCCTGAAATTCTGTTGGACAATACCGATCGTAACCGCACCTCGCCCTTTGCCTTTACGGGAAACAAATTTGAAATGCGGGGTGTCGGCACCCAGACGAACTGTGCAAAACCTATGACGGTGTTGAACACTATCGTCGCCAAACAGTTGCGGGATTTTAAAAAGGAAGTCGACACATTGATCGATAAGAAAAATTTAAAAAAGGATGAGGCGGTGTTCAATGTGCTCCGGGAATATATCAAGACTTCAAAACGGATCCGCTTCGATGGTGATGGTTATGGAGATGAGTGGCAAAAAGAGGCAAAACGGCGAAAATTAAGTAACAATAAGAATACGCCGAGTGCGCTTCAAATCATGACCTCTACAGAAAGCTTGGCACTTTTTAAGGATATGGCGGTTTTGAGCGAAGCCGAGGTCAAGGCACGCCAAGAAATCGAGTTCGAAGCCTATGTCAGGCATCTGCAGATAGAGGGCAGGGTATTTGACGAACTGGTGTACAGCCAAGTGATTCCCGCAGCCATCCAATACCAGAACAAGTTGATAAAAAATGTGCTCGGCCTAAAGGATATTTACGGAGTGGCCCATAAAAATCTTTCTGACGGACAATCGGGAATCATAGAGCAGATTGCCGAACATATCGTATCCCTAAAGAAAAGCACGGATGCGATGACGGATGCTCGAAGAAAAGCGAACAAAATTAACGATACCCAGAAGAAAGCTTTTGCCTATTGCGATAATGTCAAGCCTTTTTTCGAGGATATTCGGAAACATTGCGACACATTAGAACAGCTAATCGATGACCGTCTATGGCCGTTGACGAAGTATCGGGAGTTGTTGTTTATAAAGTAGAATTTCAAGTTCAAACACAAATTTCAACTTCAAATATCAAACATGAGTTCATCGAACAGCGAAAGATATAGTCAAAGAGGGGTTTCCGCCTCTAAGGAAGACGTACATAACGCTATTAAAAACATTGACAAAGGACTTTTTCCACAAGCTTTCTGCAAAATTGTGCCCGATTATTTGACCGGAGATGAAGACTACTGCTTGGTTATGCATGCCGATGGTGCGGGAACGAAATCTTCCTTGGCTTATATGTATTGGAAGGAAACCGGTGATGTTTCCGTTTGGAAGGGTATCGCCCAAGATGCGCTCATCATGAATATCGACGACCTGATCTGTGTCGGGGCGACGGATAATATTATGCTTTCCTCGACTATCGGGCGGAACAAAAATTTGATTCCCGGGGAAGTCCTTTCCGCCATCATCAACGGTACCGAAGAACTGATTTCCGATTTGGCCGAACACGGTATAAGCATTCATTCTACGGGTGGCGAGACGGCCGATGTGGGCGATCTTGTCCGTACGATTATTGTAGACTCTACCGTAACGGCACGTTTGAAAAGAACGGAAGTTATCGACAACGCCAACATCAAAGCGGGCAATGTCATTGTCGGTCTGTCATCTTTCGGCCAGGCCACGTATGAAAAGGAATACAACGGGGGTATGGGAAGCAACGGACTCACCTCGGCACGGCATGATGTTTTCTCGAAATATTTGGCCGAAAAGTATCCTGAAAGCTACGATGCATCCGTACCTGAAGAATTGGTGTATTCCGGAAATACGAAACTTACGGATGCCATTGATGAATCGCCTTTAGATGCGGGTAAACTGGTGCTTTCCCCAACGCGAACCTATGCGCCGATAGTGAAAAAAATAATGGAAAAATATACCTCCAAAAATATTCATGGTATGGTGCATTGTAGCGGTGGGGCACAGACCAAAATCCTTCATTTTATTGATGAGCTGCATATTATTAAGGATAATCTTTTTCCCGTGCCACCCTTGTTCAAATTAATTCAGGAACAATCGGGAACGGATTGGAAAGAAATGTACCAAGTTTTTAATTGCGGGCATCGTTTGGAGCTGTATGTCAATCCATCCATCGCCGCCGATTTGATTTCTATTTCGCAAAGTTTTGACGTCGACGCAAGAGTTGTTGGACGGGTAGAAGCACATCCTTCTAAAAAATTGACCATCAAAAGCGAATTCGGCAGATTTTCCTATTAATTTTCAGCTATTCGCTATTCGCTGTTCGCTGTTCGCTGTTCGCTGTTCGCTGTTCGCTGTTCGCTGTTCGCTGTTCGCTGTTCGCTGTTCGCTGTTCGCTGTTCGCTGTTCGCTGTTCGCTGTTCGCTGTTCGCTGTTCGCTGTTCATCATATAGCTTAAAATCCCCCTCCCAAAAATTCTAGTTCGAACAACTTGTATGAAGCACCCAGAACAAGGTATTCATCACTGGGCATTGGTCTTACAGCATTTGTCATTTGTCCATAGACGCTCTTTGAAGGGCATTATTTCCGTTTCATACTTTTAATTTGACCGGAACCAAAATCAAAGTATACTTTTCCTATAAATATTGCGTTTGTTACTTAGTAGCACTTGGAAATTTCGGAATTTCCATTGGCTATGTATATTTAACCTTTTGTAATGGAAAGAAAACAGTTTCTCAGAAGCCTAGGGGCCGGCGCTGCATTTGCCATCGCCTTTCCTTGTTTGGGAGCATGTTCAAAAGATGGGGGCGAACCGGGCGGCGGAAATACGCCTGTGCCTACTGGGGTCGATTTTACCTTGGATCTACAGTCCGCCGAAAGCGAAAAACTGAGTAGAAATGGGGGATTTATCACTAAGAACTCAGTAGTCATTGTCAAAAACTTGGAAGGAAATTTCGTGGCAGCTAGCCAAGTTTGTAGCCATCAGGGCTATGAGGAGGTCCGTTTTTTAGATCGAGACGGCGGTATCTTTTATTGTGAGGTGCACGGCTCACGATTCGAACAGAGCGGAAAGCCCCTGAACAAGGTCGACCAAGCTCAAGCGAAGTCCCTAAAAATTTTTAAGACGGAATTATCGGGAGCCTTGCTTCGGGTATTTGAATAATTGGCATTGATTTTGCCTTTATTAGGCGTTATGAAGAACATCCTAGTCATTTGTTACCTATTTTTTACAGCTGCACTTTTTGCGCAAGAATGGCAACCGAGCTATGCGGAAGCACTCGTGGTATCCAAAGAACAGCATAAACCGATACTCTTGGTATTCGCAGGTTCCGATTGGTGTGCCCCGTGTATAAAGCTAGATAAGGATATCTGGCAATCCGATGTCTTTCGTACCTACGCCAAAGAGAATTATGTGCTTTACAAAGCGGATTTCCCCAGAAAAAAGGCGAATCGATTGCCGGAAGCGGTGGCCGAACAAAACAATGCGCTTGCGGAAAAATACAACCCGAACGGACATTTCCCGTTAGTTTTGCTACTGGACAGCAATGAAAATGTTTTAGGAGAGACCGGATACCTTAACCGTACCCCTCAAGCGTATATCACCCATTTAAACTCCTTTGTAAAATGAGATTGCTGACCTACATCCTCTTTTGCTTTTTGACCATGGGCGTTTTTGGTCAGGAAACGGAGTATGTCACTTCGACCAAGACCCTGAAACTGATGGGTACGCGTTTCGATATCACGGTGGTAGCCATCAACCAAGATATCGGCCAGATTAATATTGATGAAGCCACCGCAGAAATAAGACGGATAGAAGCATTGATATCATCATGGAATCCTGATTCCGAGACGTCTTTGATTAATAAAAATGCTGGAATACATCCAGTGAAAGTAAGCCTAGAACTCTTTAAGCTAATCGGTAAGGCAAACCAAATATCGCAAATCACCGATGGCGCTTTCGACATTTCTTACGCATCCATGGATGAAATCTGGAAATTCGATGGCTCGATGAAACGAAAACCGACGGATGCCGAACTGGAAAAATCAATAGCCAAAATAGGCTACCAAAAAATCATTATGAACGAGAACGACCAGACCGTTTTTTTAAAGGAAAAGGGCATGAAGATTTCGTTTGGGGCCATCGGAAAAGGCTATGCCGCCGACAAGGCCAAAGAACTCTTGATATCCAAACAAGTCGTCGGCGGAATTATAAATGCTGCAGGAGATTTGACGACCTGGGGCACTAGGCCAGATGGAGAAAAATGGCTGATCGGTATTGCCAATCCTTTGAGCAAAGAGAAGATTTTTTCCTGGCTGCCCATCGTAGAATCCTCGGTGGCAACCTCTGGCAATTACGAAAAGTTCGTCGTTTTCGATGGCATTAAATACTCGCATATCATCGATCCCAGAACCGGATACCCTGCGACGGGCATGAACAGCGTCTCGATATTCGCCAAGAGTGCCGCATTCTGCGATGCCCTAGCCACGGCGGTATTCATCATGGGCAAGGAGGCAGGACTCGCACGGATCAACCAATTGCCCGATACAGAAGCCATTTTGGTAGATAGCGATAATAAGATTCATAAGAGTAGCGGCATTTTGTTCGAAACTACCCCATAGAACGAAAGCGAATGAAATAATTATTCTAATTTTACCAAATGCATCCGCGACTATGCGGACGATAATCCCAAGATTCCAGTGTTGATAAAGGTACTACTTCTTTTCGTTTTTGGTGTGTTTTTCACCTCCTGCGTAGCGGTGAAACCCTACGAAAAAGTCTATCTAAATGATGATGAAATGCAGCTTTCGGCAAAGGGGGCGGAACGTTTCGAAACCAATTTTCAGGTGTATCGTGAGGCCGCTTCGGGAGCCAATGGTGGGAAAAGTGGGGGAGGCTGTGGATGTAATTGATTTGAATATTGAACGTTAAATGTTCCGACCAGCAATCTAATAACTTCTAAACTACGATCAAACCGACATTATCTAAATTGAAATTTACAATCACAATAGCGTTACTTCTCACCGTAACCTTGGTTTTTTCCCAAGAAGAAACTTCCTATAAAAAACGCATCTTGGAATCCGCTGAAATCGATCTGCTGTTCAGTTATTACGGACAAGATGGTAAAAACGCCGCGGTAACCGGGGGTTCGGGAACTGAAGAATTGACCGATGCCACTTCGGCCTTAGTAGTGAGTATCCCATTGAACGATGATGATGTTTTGACCGCTGATGTAGGTATTTCGGCCTACACTTCGGCGTCTTCAAGCAATATAAATCCCTTTGACGGTGATGTGAACCGAACTGCGAGTCCGATTAGCGCATCCTCGGGGGCTTCGCGCCAAGATGTGCTGGTCCATTTTAATCCATCGTACGCGCACACTGCTGACGATCGGAATTCGACGACTACCGTTAATGCCTATGTCTCTTCGGAATACGACTATTTTTCCGTTGGTTTTGGCGGAGGATATTCCCGATTGTTTAATGCTGAAAATACGGAGGTTTCCTTGAGCGGCAAAGTATATTTCGACAAGTGGAATCCGCAATATCCCATAGAATTACGGGATGGCTTTTTTGATTCCCGAACGATCGGAAATGGTACCTATGCCCCGGATTTCAATGTGTTTTCAGATGAAAAAAGGAATTCATATTCATTGTCATTAGGTCTTTCCCAGATTTTGGGCAAACGATGGCAGGGAGCGATTTTTATGGATGCCGTAGTTCAGAATGGTCTTCTCAGTACCCCGTTCCAACGGGTGTACTTTGGGGATACCAACGATTTTTTTATTGAAGATTTTCAATTGGCCGATGATGTTGAACGATTGCCGGATAGCCGATTCAAACTTCCTATTGCCGGTCGCTTGAACTACTACCTCAACGATTCTTTCATCCTTCGGAGCTACTATCGTTTCTATTATGACGACTGGGGCATCACAGCACACACCGCCAGCTTGGAGGTGCCGATAAAGTTGAGCGATACTTTTACGCTATATCCGAACTATCGATTTTACACGCAATCCGCTGCGGACTATTTTTATGAAAAGGATATTGCCCTGTCAACCTACAGTTTTTATACTTCCGACTATGACCTATCGAAATACCGTGCGCACCAATACGGCATGGGCGTTCGGTATACCGATATATTTACGAAGGCGAAAATACTTAGTTTTGGATTGAAGACTTTAGATCTGCGGGCTAGCCAGTATAATCGAAGCGATGGGCTAAATGCTTTTATTGTTACCTTGGGAGCGACGTTTGTCGCCAATTGAAATAGTTGTTAGTTTCTTACAATACAATGGGAAACATTGCTCCTTCATGGCGAAAGGTGCAAAGGCCCGGCCGAATTTCACAGGTTAAGGGTGCTTTCATTTTAGCATACACCGCATAATTATACCGTTTTTTCGTAAATTCGCTGCCCTATCCAAGATAGAACATGATTGATAAACTGAACATTGTAAAGCAGCGTTTCGATGAGGTTTCCGACCTGATCATTCAACCCGATATTATTTCGGACCAAAAGCGCTATGTGGAACTGACCAAGGAATATTCCGATTTGAAGGACCTTGTTGCAAAGCGCGACCAGTACATAGAACTGACCGATAATATACAGGAGGCCGAGGAAATCATCTCGGATGGTAGCGATGCCGAGATGCTCGAAATGGCCAAAATGCAGCTGGAGGAGGCCAAGGCGGAACTCCCGAAGCTGGAGGAGGAAATTAAAATGATGCTCATTCCCAAAGACGCCGAAGATGCCAAGGATGTGGTCGTTGAGATCCGAGCCGGAACGGGCGGTGACGAGGCCAGTATATTTGCGGGAGATCTTTTTCGTATGTACACCAAATTTTGCGAATCCAAAGGATGGAAGACCAATGTTATCGACCTGAGCGAGGGTACCAGTGGGGGCTATAAAGAGATTCAGTTCGAAGTAACGGGTAAGGATGTTTATGGTACCTTAAAATTTGAAGCCGGGGTGCACCGTGTTCAGCGGGTGCCGCAGACCGAGACCCAAGGCAGGGTGCATACGAGTGCCGCAACGGTTATGGTGCTTCCCGAAGCCGAGGATTTTGATGTGCAGATCGACCCCAAGGATGTCCGTATCGATTATTTCTGTTCCTCCGGACCGGGCGGGCAATCAGTGAATACTACCTATTCCGCCGTGCGTTTGACTCACCTTCCCACTGGATTGGTAGCGCAGTGTCAGGATCAAAAATCACAACATAAAAATAAGGATAAAGCATTCAGGGTACTACGTTCACGATTGTACGACCTCGAACTGGCCAAAAAGCAGGAAGAGGATGCTGCCAAACGGAATTCCCAAGTAAGCAGTGGTGACCGATCGGCAAAGATCCGCACCTACAATTATCCGCAAGGTCGGGTGACCGATCACAGAATCGGACTTACGCTCTACGATTTGCAGAACATCATCGATGGCGATGTACAAAAAATCATCGACGAACTGAGCTTGGTAGAGAACACGGAGAAGCTGAAAGAGGCGTCTGAGGTGTTTTAAGGATCTAGTTTGTTCGGATTTTTTTAGACTACTTATCCGTTTCGAAAGCCTTGATATATCAAATCCATCTTCGAGCACCGATCATCTAACCCCTTGCTAACATTGCATAAGAAATGACAACTTCACAACTCGTTGAACAGATACATTTAAAACAATCCTTCCTCTGCATCGGTCTTGATACGGATTTGAAAAAGATACCGGTACATTTACTCGAAAAACAAGATCCCATTTTTTCCTTTAACAAAGCAATAATCGATGCGACGCATCATTTATGTGTTGCTTATAAGCCAAATACTGCCTTTTACGAAGCCTATGGAATTGCGGGATGGAAAGCTTTGCAAAGGACCATCGGATATCTCAATGAAAACCATCCTGAAATTTTTACCATTGCCGACGCCAAACGCGGGGATATCGGCAATACTTCGACGCGCTATGCCAAGGCCTTTTTTGAAGACCTACAATTCGATTCCATAACCGTTGCTCCCTACATGGGTAAAGATTCCGTGGAACCCTTTTTGGCGTTTACGGACAAGCATACCATTCTCTTGGCGTTAACCTCGAACGATGGGGCCTACGATTTTCAAACAAAGCTCATTGGTGGCAAAGAGCTATACAAGCATGTACTTGAAACCTCCAAGAGTTATAAAAATTCTGAAAACCTAATGTATGTGATAGGGGCGACCAAGGCGGAGTATCTTCTGGAAATTAGAAAAATAGTGCCCGATAGTTTCCTTTTGGTACCGGGTGTGGGCGCCCAAGGCGGCAGTCTAGAAGAGGTGTGTAAATATGGAATCAACGAAAATATTGGCTTGCTTATCAATTCCTCAAGGGGAATCATATATGCATCCGAAGGGAAGGATTTTGCGCATGCCGCGGCGTCGAAAGCAGGAGCCCTACAAAATCAAATGGCTTTAGTATTGAAACAGATGAAGTGATTACTTCATCATATTCTCCAATATTTTTTGGATTTTCTTCGCTTTCTGCTCAAAAAATTCTACCAATTTGGCATCGGTATATTCCAAGTTGCCAGCTTTTTCCAAAAAGTTCTGATACTGATACTCCAAAAGCGATATAACGTTTCTGTTCGCGGTCATTGGGGTAACGCTTCCTACTTTACAATATTGATTTTCCATAGTCGTACGAATAAGTCCCTAATATACGGCGTATCCTCGATTTTGGATGTCGTTATCCGTCATATTCCGTTAAAAATTCGTTATAATAATGTTTAATTAACATTGGGCTTTTGAAACGTGAAGAACGGTAGTGTAAAGCGTTCTCAACACCGCATAAAAAAAACCGATGCTCCCACCGGTTTTAAACTAACTAACTCAAAAATTACTAACTAAAATAATTTTCCACTCTCTAATTTAACGGGTTAATTCTTAAGTTATTGTAGCTGTTAATGGATTTTTAGCGACTTAATCCTGTAACGCAAAAACCTTTCTCAAAAGGTCGGTTGTTCGCGATGAAGCCCTATTACGGATTTCTTTTTCCTCTATTGCAATCATGGTGTAGACGCCGGTCAAAGCCTCTTGAGTCACATAATCCGTTAAATCGGGATTCACCTTGCTGGTCAACGGAATACTATTGTATTTATTGATAAGATTGCTCCATACCCGATCGGCGCCGACTTTTTCAAAGGAACTTTTGATTACAGGGCTGAACTTTTTATAGAGATCCGCTTCGGTTTGGCCTGTCAGATAGAGGGTGGCCGCATTATCGCTACCCAATAAAATGTTCTTGGCATCGTTGAAAGTGATGCCCTTCACCGCATTTACAAAAATGGGCGTTGCCTCACTAACGGCATCTTCGGCCGCTCGGTTCAAAACTTTAAGGCCTTCGTCGGCCAAACTTCCCAAACCGATATCCCGAAGGGTTTTATCTACTTTTTGGAGTTCGGCAGGCAAGGGGATTTTTACCAGTTCGTTCTTAAAAAATCCGTCTTCTTGGGTAAGTCGGCTTACCTGTTTGTCGATGCCTTTGTCTAGGGCCTGCCGCAGTCCCTCTGCTATTTGGGCGTTTCCGATACCTGACTGCTCTTGTGGCAGTTGATCGATTACCTGCTGCAGTTCGCCACAAGACAGCAATTGGAAAATCATGGTAAATGAAAGTAGTTTTTTGATCACGATTCTTTCCGGTTTTTAGCTGCCTTTTACTTTTTTGATTCCTTCCTTTTTCAAACCACAACTGTTATTCGAACGTAAAATTAACAAAGAGCCCCCGGGTTCTCATGGCATCAATGTTGCTGGTCCATGGGCTATTGGGGTCATTATCGGGTATGAGCTCGTTGTTAATTCCGAAAACGCCACGTACCGATGGCGTGAACTTGAAATATTCCAGGTAGAAATCGATACCGAAACCGAGTTCGTAGTTATACGTCCATTTTTTTAAACGGAAAGTGCCGCTGCTATTATCGTCGAGGCTTTGCTCGTTGCTACCCAGGTTCAGCGAAGCCGACGGGCCGGCCACTAGAAAAGGCTTCCAGTTACCGTAGCGTTTTGTACTGACTTTCAATAACAACGGAAAATTGATATAGGTAGATTTTACCTCCCGAAAAGCATCCCTTCGACCTTCGTCGGTGTCTAAGAATCCGGGAAAACCTAAAGTTCTTGCGTTATAGTAAAGTCCGGGTTCCAAACGCAGGTCCAAGAATTCGTTGAGGCGCATTTCTCCAATAAGGCCTACGTTAAAGCCCGTTGATTCCAGCACTTGAACATCGGTGTTTCGAGGCCCCTTATCGTTTTTATAGTCGAATTTAAAGCCATAGCGGTTAAATCCCAAAAAATAGCCGTAGTTCAAGAAATTCTTGTCCTTGTTCTCGATATTGAGAATGGGGTTTTCGTTAAACTGGGCATTGAGACCGTTACAAAAGAGCGTCAGAAGGATCACTACCAAAAAAAATTGCTTCATATTAAGGCTTTGTGGCGACATAAATCGTTGCGACCCCGAATGTCTGGGGTCTGTTCTCTACCTCTATAAACCCGATTTTCCGTAAAATATTGTTGAAGGTTTCCCCATGCGGAAAAACGGATGCGGATTCGCTCAGATAGGCATAGGCCGATCGGTCTTTTGAAAACAGTTTTCCGATGAGGGGCAGTATGTTTTTCGTGTAGAAACGATACCCTTGTTTATAGGGCGTTTTGGTCGGCACGGACGTTTCCAAGACTACAAAAGTGCCTTGGGGGGCGAGAACGCGATAGATTTCGGCCAGGCCCTTGTCCAAGGTTTCGAAATTACGGACTCCAAAGGCCACCGTGACGGCTTCAAAACAGTTGTCGGCAAAAGGCAGGTTTTCGCTGTCTCCCATAACCATTTCTATGGTATCGCCTAAATCTTTGGCGGCAACTTTCCTTTTGCCTACATCTAACATCCCGGGAGATATATCGAGACCGACAATTTTTGGCGCGCCGGTTTTCACTAGATTTATGGCGAGATCGCCCGTACCCGTTGCAATATCCAAAATGGTTTTCGGATTTTGTTCGGATAGGATGTCAACGACCTTTCTGCGCCATTTTACATCGATGCCGAAAGAAATGATCCGGTTCAGACCATCGTACTTTTCAGAAATCGTATCGAACATCCGGGTGACCTGTTCTTTCTTACCTAGTTCCGAATCTTTATATGGAGTAATTTTCTTCGCCATATTGGGCAGTTTTAGCCGCAAAGATATCGTTTTTGATGCTCCTCATTTTACCTTTGCACCAAAATAATACGTAATTTTGCAGCGCAAATCCAATATGTGAATAACGTAAACGGAATAGGAGCATTGTTTGTAGACATGCTCAAAGGCCTTTTGAATCTGGAATAAGGCCAACGGGTTTCATACCACACAAAGTTATCAATAGATGAAAATAATTATTGCAGGTGCCGGTGAAGTTGGATTTCACTTGGCAAAACTGCTATCTTACGAATCTCAGGACATTACCTTGATCGACTCTAATAAAGAGAGTCTGGCCTATGCCGATACCCATCTTGATATTCGGGTCTTGCGAGGTGATGCCACCTCGATTGCTGTTTTAAAGGATGCGCAAGTAGCCGAATCGAATTTGGTAATTGGGGTGACTTCCTCCGAGACCACCAATATAACTTTGTGCATGCTTGCCAAACAGTTGGGTTGTCAGCGTACGATTGCCAGGATTTCGAACACAGAATTCACGGATTGTAAAGACACCATCCGATTTTCCGATCTTGGGATCGACGAATTGATTTCTCCCGAAGAATTGGCGGCGAAGGAAATAGAAATGCTTTTGAACAAATCCGCATTCAACGACACCTATGAGTTTGAAGAGGGCAAGTTAATTATGGTGGGTGTTTCCTTGCCTTCAACGGCACCTTTTGTGGGCAAGATGGTCAAAGAGGCCGCATTAGTTTTTCCCGAACTTCATTTTATGCCAATCGCCATGCAGCGAAAAGGCACGCAATACACGATTATTCCCCGAGGGGATACCGTCTTTAAAGATGGGGATCAGGTCTATTTTATCACCACCAAGCAAGGGGTCGAAGAGCTCTATAAGTTGACAGGAAAGAAAAAAGAGGATATCAAAAACGTGATGATCCTTGGTGGAAGCAAGGTCGGTTACAAGACGGCGCGGGCTTTATGTCTTAAAAAGTTCAACGTAAAACTCATCGAGAAGAACAAGGAGAAAGCGTTCGACCTAGCCGATGAGCTGCCGAACGCCCTCGTAATCAATGGTGATGGTAGAAATGTGGAACTTTTGCAAGAGGAAAGCCTTGAATCTATGGATGCGTTCATTGCCGTGACGGGCAATTCGGAAACGAACATCATGTCATGTCTCGTGGCGAAATCCAAATTTATTAAAAAGACCATAGCCCTGGTCGAGAATATGGACTATTTTCAACTATCCCATTCCATCGGCATCGATACCTTGATCAACAAAAAACTATTGGCGGCCAATAATATTTTCAGGCACATACGAAAAGGGGAGATTGTGGCCTTGATGCGCCTCAACAACCTGAACGCGGAGATTCTGGAGTTTGTGGTCAAACCTGATTCAAGGGTAACGGGTAGTATGATTCGAGAGCTTGATTTTCCGAAAACGGCCACTATCGGAGGCGTAATCCGTGACGGAGAGGGCATTATCGCATTGGGTGGATTCGAAATTCGTCCCGGAGACAGGGTAGTGGTATGCTGCATGCCCGAGGCTATCCAAAAAATCGAACGGTTGTTTTTGTAAACTTTTACCCAATTTCATGCGTTTAAACTCCCAAATAATTTTCCATATCATGGGTCTGCTTATGCTCTGCAATGGCTGTTTTATGCTGATAGCGGCATTCGTCAGCGGTTTATATGCCGACGGGGCGACCTTGAGCATTTCGCTTGCGGCCATCGTGACTATGTTCGTAGGTATTTCCGCCATGTTCTTTACCAGGGGGCATAAAAAAGAGGTTAAGCGAAAAGAGGGTTATATCATCGTTACTTTTGGTTGGCTGGCGCTGACCTTTTCAGGGATGTTGCCCTATGTGTTTTCGGGGGCCGTTCCTGATATTACAAATGCTTTTTTTGAGACGATGTCAGGGTATACTACCACTGGGGCATCCATTATGGACGATATCGAAGTGATGCCCGAAGGTATCCTTTTTTGGCGCAGCCTGACCCATTGGATCGGAGGTATGGGTATCATCGTACTTGCCATAGCGATCCTCCCGCTTTTAGGCATCGGTGGTATGCAGTTGTTCGCCGCCGAGTCGCCGGGCCCGAGCGGTGATAAGCTACATCCAAGGATTACCGATACCGCCAAGCGACTTTGGCTGATCTATTTAGGATATACCATAGCGGAAACCATATTGCTGAAACTGGCCGGAATGAACTTTTTTGATGCCATCAACCATTCAATGGCCACCCTCTCGACCGGAGGATTTTCTACTAAAAATCTGAGTGTGGCCTACTGGAACGATCAACCCTTGATACAGTATATCATTATTTTATTCATGTTTTTGGCGGGTTCGAACTTCGTACTGAGCTATTTTGCCCTTAAGGGAAGAGTTCAACGCATTATTATGGACGAGGAATTCAAGGTCTATACCTTATTCGTCGTATTCTTTTCCGTAATTGCCGCCTTGGTCATTTATTTTAAGGCGAATGTTCCCGTTACGGAGTATCACCCCCAAGTTTTTGGGGCTGCTGAAAGCGCATTCCGACATAGTCTTTTCCAGGTCACATCAGTGATTACTACAACAGGGTTCGTTAGTGCGGACTATACCAGCTGGACCCCCTTTTTAACGATTTTCTTTTTTGGTTTGATGTTTCTTGGGGGATCTGCGGGATCAACTGCCGGAGGCATTAAAGTGATGCGCCATATTATGATCATTAAAAACGGCCTTCTGGAGTTTAGGCGAACGATACATCCCAACGCCATGCTTCCGGTGCGGTATAACGGTAAGTCGGTAAAGGAGAATATTGTTTACAACATCATCGGTTTCTTTGTACTGTATATGCTGCTCTTCATTATCGGCGCCTTGGTCTTGGGGGCCATGGGCATCGATTTCGTAACGGCTATCGGAGGTTCTGCTTCCTCTTTAGGGAACGTCGGCCCTGCATTTGGCAATTTGTATCCGCTGAGCAATTTCAATGGTCTTCCCGACGCCGGAAAATGGTGGTTAGGTTTTCTTATGCTCGCGGGAAGGTTGGAGCTTTTTACAGTGCTCATCCTCTTGACTCCCTATTTTTGGAAGCGTACGTAATGGGTTTTATTCCCCATTAGTTTTGTCGGATGAGGCGTCTAACTCCCGTAGAATCTGGTTCACGTCTTCCTCGGTCGTCTCGAGCTTGTTTTTGCAGATAGCTATTAAATGGGATGCCCTTTTCACTTTTTTGGAAAGTTCGTCCACCGAGATTTCACCTTGCTCGATTTCGGTGACGATTTCTTGTAATTCGGTAAAGGCTTCGGTATACTTCGGAGTGTCGTTTTCGTTCATTTTTTAAGCTTTTTTTGTTGATTGCACCGTGCTCGAAACGCTTCCTTCATACAACACTGTGGTAAGCAAATCGCCCGGGTTTACTTGCTCGGTCGAACGGATGGCTTTCCCGGCCAATTGGGTGATACTGTATCCGCGTTTAAGCACGTTTTGCGGACTGAGATTGTGAATGTTCGTTTCTAAATTCTTCAATCCCAAAGACTTTTGTGCGAGCTGCCGATGAATAGCCTTTTTCAGGTCCGCCGTGAGGTATGACGTATGATGCTTTTGGGCCGTACAGAATTGGTAGGTACCTTTTCTGATGTCTTCTCCCGCAGCGGTCAACACCTTCTTTTCGTTTCCGAGCCGAAATCGGGATTGCTGCGAAAGGGATTGAGCTTGCTGCCTGACCGCGTTCTTGTTTTTATCCAGAATATTCCGGGTCACCGAACGCAACAGCTTTACTTCGGATGCGAATTTGGTTTGCGCATCGCGAATCAAGCTCCGACTCCGGTCAATGATTTTTTCTTCCGCCTTATGCACGGGTACCGAGAAATCGTGAAACTTCTGGATCAAGAACTCCGCCAGTTTTGTCGGGGTAATGGCATTTTCATGGGCAATCAGTTCTGCGACCGTTTCGTTGGTAGAATGCCCGATGCCCGTTATTACGGGAATGGGAAATTCCGCAATTTCCTTGGCGAGGTCGTAGTTGTTGTAACAGGATAATCCGATATCGCCACCGCCGCCCCTAACGATGGCCACCACGTCAAAATGATGAATGACTTTTTTGATTCTTCTCAACTGCGCGATTATAGTTCTCACCGCATTGTCTCCCTGTAAAAGTGATGGGAAAAGAAGTTGGAAAAAGGTATAGTTCCAGCTCCTACCGGCCGATTCGAATACGTTGAGAAAGTCCGCATACCCTTTACTGGTCTCTACGGAAATGATAGCAATCCGTTGCGGCAATACCGGAAGCGCAAGCTGCTTGTTCTTCGAGAAAATACCGGCAAGCCGGAGTTTATTGATGGTATCTTGTTTCTCCTTTTCAAGATCTCCCAAGGTGAAGCTTGGGTCGATATCGTTGATCTGTAATGTCAATCCATATTTAGGGTCGAAATTAATTGTGGCGGAGAACAAAATCTTGATACCGTCTTTAAGCGGCTCCTTCAGTACCCGTTGAAAGTTGGTATTTATCTTTTGATAGTCGCTCTTCCATAGAATGGCGCTGATTTGGGCGATAACTTTCCCCTCTTTCTTTTCCACCAATTCGGGATAACAGTGTCCCGACCTTTGATAATGGTTCAGTTTGTTCATCTCCGCCTTAACCCAGAAGGCGGTTTGGTAGCGATTTGTAATCGTTTTTTGGATGCTTTTCGTTACCTCGAGCAGGGAAAATATGTGTTTGCCGTTTACTTTTTCGGACATTTTTCGGTGTTTTGCTGTTCAGCAGTGATTTGGACTAGGGCAGTTGCAGCAGTCGATAATTACTGATATGAAACCTACAACGGTCATACTCGGGACAGGGTAAAGTTAAGTTTAGATTTTTAAAGGTTTATATACTATCCGGAAAAAAATGCGTTTATTTAGTAGAGAAACTGAAGGGAGCCGACAAAAGAAAACCCTTTACATCACTACAATAGTATCGCCATAATCAAAGTAATAGCCCATGAGAATTTTCTTGAAATTACTATGTTCGTCTTTGGTTTTGATAAGTGTATCGATCAATGCCCAAAACTGCACTTTGGACATCGGTGGAAAGAATACCGAAACCATGATTAGCGTTTTTCAATTGAACGAAGCCCAGGTGGCGACATTGGAAACCTTGCGGAGACTCCTTGCTGTGGAAACTGGACATTTGGAAGAACGAATCGAAAAACTACTGGCCGAACATCCGCAAAGTACACAAGACGAACTGATTAAAATGGCGGATAAGTATAAGGTCTTACAGCAAGAAATCGTTACGGTTTCTTATGAAAGCGATAAAAAATTCTTGTCGGAGTTTAACGCTAAGCAATACGAACGGTATCTTCAACTCTGCAGGGCCGCGATCCGAAGGCCGATTGCCGTCGTTCCAAAAGTTTATAATGATTCCATTGCCCCAAAATAAAGAGCTCTTGAGGATCTCTGTGCTGATATACTTCCAAACATTCTCTTAAGGCTATACACTTTTTTTAAAGTTCGTACTTTTGACAAAACTACACGTTCGTCTATGTACAAATCTTTTATTCGTCCTATTCTCTTTCTGTTCGATGCGGAGCGTGCCCATCACCTAACTTTTTCCCTTGTCCATTTTCTTTCCAATATCGGTTTTTCAGGTATTTTTAGGAGGATGTATACGTTGGAAGATACGCGTTTGGAACGGGAAGTTTTTGGTTTACGATTCAAAAATCCGGTGGGATTGGCCGCTGGCTTCGATAAAGATGCCAAACTCTATAACGAACTTTCGGATTTCGGTTTCGGTTTCGTCGAAATCGGTACGCTGACCCCCAAACCCCAAGAAGGAAATCCCAAGAAAAGATTGTTTCGACTAAAACCGGACCAGGCCATCATTAATAGGATGGGATTCAACAACCAGGGCGTCTTCGATGCTGTCGAACGTTTGAAAAAAAAGCATCGCGTCTTAGTTGGCGGCAATATTGGAAAGAACAAAATCACACCAAATACGGCAGCTGTAAAAGATTATCTTATTTGTTTCGATGCCCTTTTTGACCACGTAGACTACTTTGTCGTCAATGTCAGCTCTCCGAACACCCCAGGGCTACGTGAACTGCAGGACAAAGAACCCTTGAACGCCTTGCTGCGCCAATTAAAAGAGCGGAACACGACGAATGCGGAAAGGCAATCCGTAAAGCAAAAGCCGATTCTGCTAAAAATTGCTCCGGACCTTACAGATGAGCAACTCCTTGATATCATAAGCATTGTCGAAACCACAAGAATCGATGGCGTCATCGCAACCAATACTACTATTTCCCGTAAAGATCTAAAGTCGGAAGCGGTTCAAACCGAAGAAACCGGAGGATTGAGCGGAAAACCCCTGGCTAAAAGAAGCACCGAGGTCATTCGGTTCTTGGCGGAAAAAAGTAACAACGCTTTTCCGATTATCGGAGTAGGAGGTATTCATTCGCCCGAGGATGTCCTTGAAAAATTGAATGCCGGCGCAGCTCTGATTCAGTTATATACGGGTTTTATATATGAAGGGCCGAGTCTAGTTAAAAGGATCAACAAAGCGTTATTGAAGCGATTTAATTAATAGCCAAAACCCTTACTGCCGATTTTCATTTTGCATTATTTTAAACGTACCCTTAGAAAAATAATCTTTCCAACGGTAACTGTTTACTCTTTACTAGACCAATAATCCAACACAAGTACATCATCCAAAGACGGTCCTAAAATCTCTCCAAAAGCTTTATGGTCGGGATGTGGCAAATAAACGGCCCGGTCTTCCTCACTATTGAAGGTCAGGAAAAAAATGTGTGTAAAACCTTTGTCAAGTCCTTCGGGACTATTGTTGGTACCCCATTCATACGAAACGATTTGCGGAATCTTCGAAGGTAATGCGCTAAAAGCTTCCTGTACCTTGCGGATATCCTCCTTTGAGGTATCTTCCTTAAATTTGAACATTACTACGTGGCGTAGAAGACTGTCTTGTTGCATGGTTAATTCTGTTTTATTCGATCTTAAATCCTTCCGATTGAAGGAAACCAAGGTTAAGGAGAGAAAAACAAGCAATAAGGTGATGACTTGGTTGATAGTTTTCATAATTCGTTCTATTTTTTGCCAAGATATGAAAAAGTACTCTTACTTTGACCGCAGAAATAAAACAATTCAAGCCTGTCTGCCGGCAAGGTAGGGTTCCAAGTTGAGTGTCGAATGCATTACCTTGAACACCTGTACTGAGCTAAATCGAAGTATTGAACCTATCGCCAGGCAGTAATAAACCTTGAACCTGTTTGAACTTGAACTACGAAACCCTTTACGCCTTTTCACTTGCGACCGCCGCCTTGGCCCTATCTCCAGGGCCGGACAATATATACGTTCTGACCCAAAGCTTGGCGAACGGCAAAAAATATGGATTGGCGACTCTAGCGGGACTTCTATCCGGATGTTTGGTGCATACCACTTTGCTGGCTTTCGGTGTTTCCGTGATTATTCGGGAAAGTGATACCTTGTTCTTGGGCATCAAAATTCTCGGGGCGGTTTATTTACTCTATTTAGCGTTTATAGTCTATCGGAGCGATTCGACTCTGGACATTGCCGGGGATAAGGTCGCTAAAAAGGGATTGTGGCAACTGTTCAAACGGGGCTTCATAATGAATGTTCTCAACCCCAAGGTGACCATCTTCTTTTTGGCTTTTTTTCCGGGATTTTTGTTCAGCGAAACTTTGAGTACGGTACTTCAGTTTTATGTTCTCGGACTTTTGTTCATGACCGTATCAGGTTTTATTTTTAGCGGGATAGCGGTTCTTTCGGGAACGATTTCGAAGTTTCTTGTCCACAACAAAAACGTGGGCCCCGTGCTGAAATGGTTACAGATTGTAGTGTTCATCTGTATTGCTCTGTATCTGCTGCTATCGGATAATTAATGCTAAATTTGATGCAAGTATCCAATTGCCCATGTCCGAAAAAGTAAAACTGATCGAATGTCCCCGGGATGCCATGCAAGGTATCAAGGCGTTTATTCCTACAGGGGAAAAGGTAAAATACATTCAATCCCTATTGGGCTGTGGGTTCGATACTATCGATTTTGGAAGTTTTGTTTCACCCAAAGCGATTCCTCAAATGGTCGATACCGCTGAGGTACTGGCACAATTGGACCTGTCAAAAACCAATAGTCAACTTCTTGCTATCGTCGCCAATGTGCGCGGGGCACAAGATGCATCCGAACATACGGAAATCGATTATCTGGGCTATCCCTTTTCCATATCCGAGAACTTTCAAATGCGGAATACCCATAAAACGATAGGGGAATCGGTAGACATCCTTCAGGAAATCATAAACCTTGCCGATGCTACGAAAAAGAAAGTAGTGACCTATATTTCCATGGGATTCGGCAATCCCTACGGTGACCCGTGGGATGTGGATATCGTAGGGGAGTGGACTGAAAAGCTGGCCGATATGGGCGTAAAAATTCTTTCGCTTTCCGATACGGTCGGCACATCTACCCCCGAAAACATCGATTATCTTTTTTCCCATTTGATTCCCAAATACCCGAACATCGAATTCGGGGCACATCTGCATACCACCCCGACCCAATGGCACGAAAAAGTGCATGCCGCCTACAAAGCCGGATGTCGCCGGTTCGATGGCGCGGTGCAGGGTTTCGGAGGCTGCCCCATGGCCAAGGACGAACTGACGGGCAATATGCCGACCGAAAAAATGTTATCTTATTTCACGGCCGCGAAAGCGGATTCAGGAGTTAATTGGATGGTTTTCGAAGCCGCCTACAATAAGGCCACGGAGCTATTTTCGGCTTTCCATTGATTTACATAAGGTTTCCCGCTCCGAAGGTAGTACCGTTAACCAGGCTACTTTACCCTTTTTTTCGGCAAGAAGGCTGGGGTTGCGTACTCAGCTACATCCCCTAATTTTATCTTTTGGAAACGCTCATATTCAACGATAAATTCCTACTTTTTATAGATAAATTTTACTACAAATACAAGCCAAATTCGAAATATTTTATTTTCAATTTATCACCCATCCGAAACCCCCGTTCAGCCTACAAATTTCATCCATTGTTGATAACCCTGTGGAAAAACTTAAACTTCTTTCTAACGAATAGGGCGAATTAATCATGACCTTTATACACTGCCAGTAAACAAACAATTAATTCTATCTGCTATGGAAATTACCCAGGTCATTAAACGGGATTTTACGACCAAACCCTTTCATTTACACAAAGTTACGAACGCTATTCTAAAGGCCATGACCGCCGTTGAGCTGGGAGGCCTTGCCGATGCCGAACAGGTTTCGGATAAAGTATATGCCGGACTCTTAGAACGAAAGAAATTAGACGAAACCTACGTGCCTACCGTCGAGGAGGTGCAGGATTTTGTTGAGAAAAAACTCATGGAAACCGAGTTTTTCGAGGTGGCCAAGGCGTACATTTTATACCGTAACGAGCAGGCCAAAAAACGAAAAAGCAATATATTCGAAAAGCGCATCAATCTGAAGCCCTACGAGTACCCTGAACTCTATGAGTATGTTCCTGCCATTCGGCATTCGTATTGGATCCATTCCGAGTTCAATTTTACTAGCGATATACAGGATTTCAAGACCTCACTCTCCGAAACCGAGCGTAATGCCTTAAAGAACACCATGCTCGCCATTTCCCAGATCGAAGTGGCGGTCAAGAGTTTTTGGGGCGATATCTATCACAAGATGCCCAAGCCTGAAATCGGTTCGGTAGGCGCCACCTTTGCCGAAAGCGAAGTGCGTCATGCGGATGCCTATTCACACTTGCTCGAGATTTTAGGATTGAACCAAGAATTCAAGAACCTCAAGAAAAAACCGGTGATGATGAAGCGGGTGCAGTACTTGGAGACTGCCCTCAAAAGCGCAAAAAGTGATGATAATAGGGAGTATTCGGAGTCCATATTGTTGTTCTCGTTGTTCATTGAGCATGTTTCCCTGTTTTCCCAATTCTTGATCATTATGGCCTTTAACAAGCATAAAAATGTGTTGAAAGGAATATCGAACGTGGTCGAGGCAACTTCTAAGGAAGAACAGATCCATGGCGATTTCGGTATCGATATTATCAAAATTATCAAAAACGAGAATCCAGATTGGTTCGATGACGAACACGCATTAATGATCCGGCAAATGTGCGCCGACGCCTTCATGGCCGAAAGCGAGATTGTAGATTGGATCTTTGAGAAAGGGGAGCTCGATTTCTTGCCCAAGGCCGTAATCAATGAATTTATAAAGAACCGGTTCAACAATTCGCTTACTAGCATAGGCATTGATACAATTTTTGAAATAGACGCTACCCTATTACACCAGACGGAATGGTTCGACGATGAGATTATCGGCACCAAACACGGCGATTTTTTCGTAAAACGCTCCATCAATTACAGCAAAAGAACCCAAAGTATAACCAGTGATGACCTTTTTTAAATGAACGATCCAAAAACCACTTTTGACACACAGACAAAACCTCTTTCTCAAGGCGACCAATTAGTGAACGCTCGAAAAGAGGCGCTTAAAAGCCACCAACCGCAAAATCAAGACGGTTTTAAATGGCTGACCGAACACAGCCGAAACTTTCTGGCATCAGGATACCTGACCGAAGGAGTGACCCCGGAACAACGTATCCGTGAAATAGCCGATAGGGCAGAACAGCTTTTGGACATGCCCGGCTTCTCCGATAAGTTCTATGGATACATGTCCGAAGGATTTTTCTCCCTCGCCTCGCCCGTATGGTCGAATTTCGGGAAAGAAAGAGGACTTCCCATTAGCTGCTTCGGGTCGCATATTGCCGATGATATGGGCAACATCCTGTACACACAATCCGAGGTGGGCATGATGTCCAAATTGGGCGGCGGTACTTCCGGATACTTCGGTAAAATCCGTCCACGGGGAGCCGCGGTAAAGAACAACGGACAAGCTTCGGGATCCGTGCATATCATGCAGCTCTTCGAATCGATGGTCGATGTGGTCAGTCAGGGGTCCGTACGTCGCGGGCGATTTTCGCCATACCTTCCTATAGAACACCCAGACATCAAGGAATTTCTGGAAATCGGTACCGAGGGAAATCCCATTCAAGAACTCACCCATGGGGTAACCGTAACCGATGCCTGGATGCAGGAGATGATTGATGGTGACGGCGACAAACGGGCGCTTTGGGCCAAGGTATTGCAGCGTAGGGGAGAGATGGGCTATCCGTATATATTCTTTAAGGACAATGCGAACAATGGCGCGGCCGATGTATATAAGGATAAGAACCACACCGTTTACGCGAGTAATCTGTGTACGGAAATCATGTTACCTTCCAATGACGATTGGTCTTTTGTTTGTGTGCTATCATCCGTAAATCTGTTGCACTACGACCAATGGAAAAATACCGATGCCGTAGAGACGATGGTGTATTTCTTGGATGCCGTAATTACCGAATTTATAGAAAAACTGGAAAGCTACCGCAATTCTGAAAGCCGCGAAGATCGCCAGACCTTCCTATTTATGGAACGTGCTTATAATTTTGCCAAAGATAACCGGGCCTTGGGCCTAGGGGTCTTGGGATGGCATTCGCTATTGCAGTCCAGAAAACTGCCGTTCAACAGCCAGGAGGCCTATAATCTGAACAGCGAGATTTTTGAAGGTATCAAAAAAAGGTCCTATAAAGCATCCGAAGAATTGGCGGAAAAATTTGGGGAACCGGCCGTGCTTCAGGGGTATGGCAGACGTAATGCTACCTTGAACGCCATCGCTCCCACTACATCATCGGCGTTTATTCTCGGACAGGTATCCCAAGGTATCGAGCCTATTTGGTCCAATGTATATGTAAAGGATATTGCTAAGGTAAAGACAACCATCAAGAATCCGTTTTTAGAGGAGCTATTGTTGGAAAAAGGAAAGAGTACCCGCGAGGTCTGGCGAAGTATCCGCGATAGGGACGGCTCCGTACAGCATTTGGATTTCTTGACCGATACTGAAAAGGAGGTTTTCAAGACCTATTCCGAAATAGATCAAATGGATATTATCTATCAAGCCGCCAACCGACAGAACCATATCGATCAAGGGCAGTCGGTCAACATCATCGTCCACCCCGACATGCCGGTGAAGGATATCAATAAAATCCATGTTACCGCATGGAAATTAGGACTAAAATCGCTCTACTACCAGCACAGTATGAACGCCGCCCAGAAATTCAAGCAGAAGAAGGATTGCGCCAGTTGTGAGGCCTAGGGAGTTTTGATTTTGTATGTTGTTTTCCCATTGGGCGCCGCAAAATGCGAATGCTTAAAATAAACTACCAATAACTTCGAGAAAATCGACTTCCCTAAGGAAGTCGATTTTTTTTTTGATTGCTATCTAGCTGAAAATCCCAAATCCCAAATCCCAAATCCCAAATCCCGGACTCCGCTATTATTCGTTTGCTTTTGACCCAGATCTCCGAAAAGTGGCACGCTTAAAAGCAAGCACAGCAAATACCCTAGAAACACACCAAAAAATCTTTTCAACTCCAAAAAACCCAACCCTTAAATGTTAAATTTTCTCTTTTTATTTAGATTTAATATAAATAGTTTTGCCAAATTCGGCTTCATGCTTTAGATTTGCGCAACTATTTAAAACAAGTCTAAATAAACAATAGTATCCTATGAGAAAGATTGCCTTTGCCTTAACTATTGTGGCCGGTGTTGTTTTTACCTCCTGTAGTTCTGATGATAATGATATCGTTGAACAGGCCGCTACGCCGACCTGTAGCGATGGCATCCAAAACGGTGATGAGACGGGTGTCGATTGCGGTGGAACCTGCACTCCATGTAAATCCGGTGGAGAGAATACTATTGAAAATCCAACGACCTACGCTTTTGATAGAGACGGAACCACTACAGTGGATTTTTCTGGGCAGACGACGCGATTGAAAATGGGTGGCGAATTTGTATCCGCCTTATCCGACAACATGCGTACGGCCGAACAATTGCAGGCCATGTTCGCCCATGAAGCGGGTAATGCCGATTTTACCGATGTCGATCTGAACGCTTCCGATAAAAGTATAAAGAGCAAAACCGCGGCCTCCGCCGATTTTTTTGGTGGGAATGCCACCGATCAAGCTGCTATACGTGCCGATTTTGACGGCTGGATCACCGGCCAGGTCGAAGAGGTATTCGTAAACTGGGAAACCACTGCCGCCCCAGGAGTTGCCGGGCAAATGCCCCACGGGGAGCAGGTCCGCTATATAAACGCCAAAGGTTTGGAGTATAACCAAATGATCAACAAAGGGTTGATAGGGGCGTTGGCACTTGATCAAATCGTGAATAATTATTTGAGTCCCGCCGTGTTGGACGAAGGGGATAACCGGACCACTAACGATGCAGATACCATGGAGGAAGGAAAATCCTACACCGCCATGGAGCATATGTGGGACGAGGCTTACGGCTATTTGTTCGGTCTAAATACAGATGCAGCAAATCCGCTAGCCGGAGAAAATGACGGAGACCGATTTTTGGGAAGTTATATCGGACAGGTGGCTGAGGATCCCGATTTTAGTGATCTACTAACCGCTTCCTACGATGCCTTCAAGTTGGGAAGGGCGGCCATTGTAGCGAAAGACTATGCGGTTCGTGACGAACAGGCCAAGATTATCAAGGCAAAACTCGCATTAGTGCCTTCGGTAAGAGGCGTTTTCTATCTACAGGCCGGTAAAAATGCCCTGGCGGAAGCAGTACCCAATTACGGTGAAGCTTTCCATGCGTTGTCCGAGGCATACGGCTTTATATATAGCCTTCAGTTTGCGCAAGATTCTACCACGGGAAAAGCGTATTTCACAAAAGCCGAAGTCGATGCCCTTTTGGCGCAGCTATTGGCGGACGGTGAAAACGGACTTTGGGACGTAACGCCCGAAACTTTGGATCGTATTTCCGAAAGCATCGCGACCAAGTTCGGCTTTACCGTTGCACAGGCAGCACCGGAAGCCATTTAATTGTTAGTACTGAGATGAAAATTTAGAGGATAAATAAAAATTAGCTATGCAAAGAATTTGGGGAATAGTATTAGTAATGACCTTGATTTGGGCCTGTTCATCCGATAATGGGAGCGGGTCCGGAATGTCCGACGATGTGGATCCGGGTCCAGGCCCAACAGCGGAAACTTTTGCAAGGGGCCCGATGTTGGCCAATTGGGCCGATAATATCATTATTCCCGCGTACACCGATTTTTCCGAAAGACTGAGCGGTCTATCGGCAGAACTCGAAGCTTTTAAAGCGGAGAGCAGCGAAGCCAATCTGGTCGCCTTGCGCAACGCTTGGTTAGAAGCCTACAAAGCATGGCAGCATATCGATATGTTCGAGATTGGGCCTGCTGAAGCGGTGGGACTGCGATTGAACCTCAATTCCTACCCCTCCGATACCACTATCATAGAAAGTTACGCATCAAAGGGAACTTATGACTTGAAGTTGCCCTCGAATAGGGTCGCCAAAGGCTTTCCGGCCTTGGATTACCTTATCAACGGACTGGGCGAGTCGGATACAATTATTGTAGCCAAATTAGGTTCGGAAACCGCCAAGACGACCTACATTGCCTACATGGATGCGGTACTAAAGGATATGCGAGAATTGTCCGATCAAGTTCTTTCGGAATGGCAACAAGGCTATCGCGATACTTTTGTGAATAACGAAGGTGCCTCGGCCACGGCCTCGGTAGACCGCTTTGTAAACGACTATATCTTTTATTACGAGAAATTCCTTAGGGCCGGTAAAATGGGTATTCCCCTAGGTGTTTTTTCAGGAAATACCCTTCCCGGAAATTTGGAAGGCTATTACGACAACGATATATCGAAAGTGCTGTTTTTGGAGAGCTTGAACGTTTCCCAGGATTTTTTCAACGGAAAACACTTCGCATCCGATGCAAAGGGCGAAAGCTTGGCCGCTTATCTCGATGCCCTTAATGCGATTAAGGGTGGCGAAGATTTAAAAAAGATCATTAACGATCAGTTCGATACCGCCCGTGAACAAGTAACAGCTTTGGGCACCTTTCGGGAAGAGATCGAGAATAACGACCCGCCGTCAAATATGCTCTTGGCTTATGATGAGGTGCAACGCATAGTTCCTTTGCTAAAGGTCGATATGGTATCCGCCATGAGCATCAGTATCGCATATGTTGATTCCGATGGTGATTAATTGGGTCACATCACACCCCGACCCTGCGACGAGCAGATCTTATTTCTGCCGGGAGGCAATACCCTCTTTGGTCGAAAGCTTGAAGCACTGAATGTTAAACTTGGCCATACTATTTTGTCCCAATTAAAATTATACCTCGAAACCCCAGTAGAGGCCGCCCCCTTGGCGGTCTTTCGCATTTTGTTCGGTGGGATGATGCTGTTCGGTATGCTGCGGTTTTGGAGCTATGGGTGGATTGACAAACTCTACGTTCGGCCCCAATTTTTCTTTTCCTATTATGGTTTTGATTGGATCAAACCTATCGGTAACTACACCTATCTTGTTTTTGCCGTCTGCGCGGTAGCGGCTGCCATGGTGGCCATTGGCTACAAATATCGTATGGCTATTATTGTGTTCTTTATCAGTTTTACCTATATCGAACTGATGGATAAGACCACCTATCTCAACCACTATTATTTTATCAGTATTTTAGCTTTCTTAATGATTTTTTTGCCGGCCAACGCCTACTACTCGGTCGATGCCCTTCAACATCCCCGAAAATCCTTTCAAAAAATTCCGGCTTGGACTATCAATAGCATTAAATGGCTATTGTGTATCGTCTATATTTATGCAGGCCTTGGCAAACTGAATTCGGACTGGCTTTTAGAGGCCATGCCCTTAAAAATTTGGTTGCCGTCAAAGTTTGACGTACCCCTGTTGGGTGATTTTTTTCGGTTCGAATGGGTGCATTATGCCTTCAGTTGGGGCGGAGCCGCTTACGATCTTTTTATTCCCTTTTTATTGTTGTACCGAAAGACTCGGCCTTTTGCCTTTGTGATGGTCGTCATTTTCCACCTGATGACGCGGGTCCTGTTCCCCATAGGGATGTTTCCTTATATCATGATCGTCTCCTCCCTGATATTTTTCGATGCAGGCGTCCACCATACACTTTTAAGGTATTTGGATAGGTTCTTAAAACTTGGGAAACAACGTTTTGACACCGGTACAATTTTGGTGTATGGATCAACTGCCGGCAATCGCCTAAAATATGCGGTACTCCTTGTTTTTTTCGGGATTCAGTTACTACTCCCATGGCGCTATCTCGCCTATCCCGGGGAACTGTTCTGGACGGAGGAAGGCTACCGATTCTCATGGCGGGTCATGTTGATGGAAAAATCCGGATACGCGCAGTTCAAAATAGTGGACGGAAAGACAGGAAGCTATTTTTATGTGGACAATACCGATTTCCTGACCCCCTTTCAGGAAAAACAAATGGCCTTTCAGCCGGATTTCATTTTAGAGTACGCTCATTTTTTAAAAGATCATTTTAAAAAGGACGGCCACAAGCACATTCAGGTGTTTGTCGAGAGCTACGTCAGCCTGAACGGGCGTTTAAGTACCCCCATGGTCGATCCAAGAGTGGACTTGGCCGCACAAAAAGAATCATTTGAACATAAACCGTGGATAACCCCCTTCAACGATGTTATTAAAGGAATTTAGTTGCTTCTTTTTAATTTTGTTGGTACTGCAAATAGGGCAGGCGCAATTCGAACTCTCGGGCAAGATTACCGACCCTGAGGGTCAAGTGCTTTCCGACGCCGAGGTATACCTGCAAGCCTTGGATTTGTTTGCGAATACGGATTCCGACGGGATGTATGTTTTGAATACTATCCCCGAAGGTACCTATCAATTGGTTGTTTTTGCTTACGGATATCGGGTCAATACCCTCAATTTTTCCATCGCATCCGATACCGAACTCGATGCGGTCTTGGAACCGCTTGGCGAACAGCTGTCGGAGGTGGTCATAACCCAGCAGCGCGAACAGGTCTTCGCCCTAAAACAACTTAAAAAAGTGGAGGGTACCGCCATATATGCCGGTAAAAAAAGCGAAGTGGTATTGCTATCCGGCCTGACCGGAAATATGGCCGCCAACAATGCCCGGCAGATCTACAGCCAAGTCGTCGGCCTAAATATCTACGACAGCGGCGATGCCGGACTGCAACTGAATATCGGGGGCAGGGGCCTGGATCCCAGACGGACCTCCAACTTCAACACCCGCCAGAACGGCTATGATATCAGTGCCGATGTTTTGGGCTATCCCGAAAGTTATTATACACCGCCGGCAGAGGCCTTGGAAGAGATTCAGGTCATTCGGGGCGCGGCATCCCTCCAATACGGCACCCAGTTCGGGGGCCTGGTCAATTTTAAGTTCAAACGGCCGAATCTCGATAAGAAAATCGAACTGGTATCCCGGCAGACCCTCGGTTCCTACAATCTGTTTACCAGTTTTAATAGCTTGGGCGGCACCGTCGGTAAGTTGGGCTATTATACGTATTTTAATTACAAGGATGGAAACGGATTTCGGCCGAATTCCCATTACAATAGCAAAAATTTCTACGCCCATATCGATTATCGCTTTACCGATCGGACCAAACTTACTTTGGAGACCACTTTTATGAACTATCTGGCCAAACAGGCAGGCGGCTTGACGGATGCCCAGTTTTATGAAGATGCTACATTCAGTAATCGAAGCCGGAACTGGTTTGGGGTGGACTGGAAGCTGTACTCCCTACGGTTGGACCATCAATTTTCATCGAAGACCGATTTTAGCCTAAACCTCTTCGGTCTCGATGCCACCCGTAAGGCCTTGGGTTTTCGTACCAACCGGGTTTCGCAACCTGACGACCTAAGCGAACCCCGCGAACTCTTGATCACCGACTTTAGGAACTGGGGCGCAGAGGCCCGAATATTGAATCGATATACGATTGCGGATAAAGATGCTGTACTGCTTTTGGGCGTCAAATACTACCAATCCCAAAACAAGCAAAAACAAGGTTCGGGCACCATTGCCTCGGATGCGGATTTTAGTTTCACCGATGCGCAATATCCCAATTATGAACCCCAATCCCAATTTGCATATCCGAACCTGAACCTGGCCTTTTTCGGCGAAAATATTTTTAATTTGAGTCCCAAATTCACACTTACTCCCGGCTTTCGACTGGAACATATCAAAACCCAAAGTGAGGGAACCTATAAAAACATTTCGGAAGATTTGGCCGGGAACGTTATCCTCAACGAAGAAATCGATGACAATCGCATTTTTGATCGCACGTTCGTGCTACTGGGTATCGGGGCCACCTACAAAGCCTTGCCAAGTATGGAACTGTACGCCAATTTTTCCCAGAATTATCGATCGGTAACCTTTGGCGATATCCAAACTATCAATCCTACTTTTGAGGTAGACCCAAATATTACCGATGAAGACGGGTTTACGGCCGATATTGGCGCTAGAGGCCGGTTCAAGGATTATTTGTCGTACGATATTAGTGTCTTTGGTCTATGGTATGGCGACCGTATAGGTGAAGTATTGAAAAAACAGACCCGTACCGGTACCAACGGACAAGAAATAGAAACCGGCAAGGTCGTCCGCTCCAGGGGCAATATCGGGGACGCGTTCATCTATGGTCTGGAGAGTTTTGCGGATTGGAATGTCAAGGAGACCCTTTTTTCAGCAAGCGAAAAGCTAAAACTGAACTATTTTGTAAATATGGCCCTGACACAATCGGAATATCAGGATTCCGAAGGCAATAAAAATGTGGAAGGCAATCAGGTAGAATTTATTCCTGATTTCAACCTAAAGACCGGTTTGAATTTTGGATACGGAAATTTTTTGGGAAGTCTTCAATACACCTATTTATCAAAACAATTCACGGATGCCACCAACGCCCCCCAAGTCGTAGACGACAATCAACGTGGCATTGAGGGTAGTATTCCCGCTTACGACATCCTCGACCTAAGTTTTTCCTATTCCTATAAAAAATGGAAACTGGAAGCAGGCATCAACAACCTTTTAGACAACCGTTATTTTACACAAAGGGCCACGGGTTATCCCGGTCCGGGTATTATCCCTGCACAACCTAGAACTTTTTACAGTACTTTGCAGTTGAAATTATAAAAGTCAAATTTTACACCCAACATAGCATCCACTAAAAAACATCCCTTATGAAAATCACAAAAAGAATCCTTATCCTACTATTGATTGCACTCATTGCGCTGCAATTCTATCGTCCTGAAAAAAATGATGCCGAAGTAAGGGACGTAACCTCCTTTGAAAAAGAAACCAAGCCGAGCCCATTAGTAGTGGGTGTGCTGCAGACCAAATGCTATGATTGCCATAGTAACAAAACGGTGTATCCCTGGTACGCCGAGGTTGCGCCGGTCTCATTATGGTTGAACGACCATGTCGAAGAAGGGAACGAACATTTCAACGCCTCGGCCTGGGACAGCTACGAAGACAAAAAGAAAGACCATAAATTGGAAGAACTGATCGAGGAAGTCGAGGAAGGCAAAATGCCCTTGAATGAATACACTTGGCTGCACGGCGGTTCGTTATCCCAAGCTGAAAAGGATGCGGTAATCGCATGGGCGAAAGAAGCCAGAAAAAAATACAAGTCGGCAGTGACTGACGGTCAATAAAAACCGTACATTTGCACGCAATTAATACGTAATTGCCATGCAAGCCCACCACGACAAAATTTTAGGCGAAGGTCTCACGTACGATGACGTACTTCTTGTGCCTGCCTATTCCGAAGTACTTCCCAGAAAAGTCAACATCCAATCCAAATTTACGCGGAACATTACTATCAATGTGCCCATTGTTTCCGCGGCGATGGATACGGTTACCGAATCGCAAATGGCCATTGCTATGGCGCAGGAGGGTGGTATCGGAGTCTTGCACAAGAACATGACCATTGAACAGCAAGCCGTTAAGGTGCGTAAGGTAAAACGGGCGGAGAGCGGCATGATTATCGATCCGGTAACCTTGCCTTTAAATTCCCAGGTCAAAGATGCCAAGGCGAACATGAAGGAATTTAGTATCGGCGGCATTCCTATTGTCGATGATGAAGGAAAATTGCTCGGTATCGTCACCAACCGAGATCTTCGTTTTGAGAAGAACAACGACCGGCCGATTTCCGAGGTTATGACCACAAAAAACCTAGTAACCGTAGGGGAGGGGACTTCCCTAGAACAGGCAGAGGACATTCTTCAAGAGAACAAGATCGAGAAACTGCCCGTAGTGGATAAAAACTACAAGTTGGTCGGCCTGATTACCTTTCGCGACATAACTAAATTGACCCAAAAACCGATAGCCAATAAAGATACCTACGGCAGATTGCGCGTAGCCGCTGCCATTGGGGTTACGCCCGATGCCGTCGATAGGGCCGCCGCTTTGGTCGATGCCGGGGTGGATGCGGTCGTAATCGATACTGCACACGGACACACACAAGGCGTCGTAACAGTTTTAAAGGAAATTAAAAAGAGATTTCCAGATCTCGATGTTGTTGTCGGCAATATTGCTACCGCGGAAGCGGCCAAATACTTGGTCGATGCCGGTGCGGATGCGGTCAAAGTAGGTATTGGTCCGGGTTCTATTTGTACGACACGCGTCGTAGCAGGAGTCGGTTTTCCACAATTTTCGGCCGTTTTAGAGGTGGCCGCCGCCATTAAAGGCAGTGGCGTTCCCGTAATCGCCGATGGGGGCATTCGCTATACGGGTGATATTCCTAAGGCCATTGCTGCCGGAGCTGATACGGTAATGTTGGGCTCTTTACTTGCAGGAACGAAAGAATCTCCCGGCGAAACGATAATCTACGAGGGTCGAAAATTCAAATCCTATCGTGGTATGGGTTCTGTCGAGGCCATGAAAGAGGGTAGTAAAGACCGCTATTTTCAGGATGTTGAGGACGATATTAAAAAACTGGTTCCCGAAGGCATTGTCGGCCGTGTACCCTATAAAGGCGAACTCTACGAGAGCATTCACCAGTTTGTGGGCGGGTTGCGGGCCGGAATGGGCTATTGCGGTGCAAAGGATATCGCTACCTTAAAGGAAAACGGCCGTTTTGTGAAAATAACTTCCAGTGGTATCCACGAAAGCCATCCGCATGACGTGACCATTACCAAGGAGTCGCCGAATTATAGCCGGTAGAAAATTCGTGGATTAATTTTGTTACCGTTTGAAAGCAACCTTTTTCTATTTTGTCCATCTTTCTAAAAAAGAACTGGAATGATGGGTAGAAAGAAGTGAGAAAGATGATTTCAGCTCCAACTTTGAACATTAATTTTATCTCCCGCTAGCCCCGATATAGGCCTTCCAGTCTTTTTCTTTATAAATATTATCCCCAAAATACTTGGCAATATCCAGAAAAGGTTTCGGTTTTTGGTAGCCCGGCACTGGAGACAGCATGTTCATTTCCTCATCCAAAAATATCGTGGTCGGATAACTTAAGCGGCCTTGCATCAAGGTGGCGGCAAATTCGTGGTAGCCGTTTCTTCCCTGGGGTACGAACTTATAGCTCTTTCCCTTGTACTCAATAGGTTCTTTGCCTTCGCCATCCAACTTGACCATGTAAAAATTCTTGGACATGTAGGCGGCAACTTCGGCATTTTGGAACGTATCTTTGTCCATCTTTTTACACCATCCACACCAATCCGTATATACATCAATAAAGATTTTCTTAGGATTTTTTTCGGTCGATACCAGTTCCGCTGCATCGCTCCATGTGAGCCACTCCACTTCCTGAGCCTCGGCGGAAAGACACAAGAGACCAATACCGATAAAAAGTATGGTTTTGAATGTATAGTTTGAAATCGTTTTCATAAAGAAATATTTATTGTGGAAGAATTCCAACAACCATACCAGAACAACGAAAATAGCGATACTTTATTTTATGCCCACCTTTTCCTTTTTCGGGATATCCTTTATGGCGAACAGATCTTTCACATCCACCTGATGCTTTATAAGGTCATCGAAAGTTTCGCGTTCCCTTATTAAAATGGCTTTACCTTCATGCCATAGCACCTCGGGCGGACGAAATCGGGAGTTGTAATTGCTCGCCATAGTGAAGCAATATGCCCCGGCATTTTTAAAGCAAAGAATATCACCCTCCGAAATTTCGTTGATACGCTTGTTGCTCGCAAAGGTATCGGTTTCACAAATGTAACCCACGACCGAATAGTATCGTTCCCTACCTTCGGGATTGGAAATATTCAATATCTGATGCGTAGCCCCATAAAGCATCGGCCGGATCAAATGGTTGAAACCAGAATCGATACTGGCGAATACCGTTGAGGTAGTCTGTTTTACCACATTGACCCGGGCCAAAAAATGTCCCGCTTCACTGACCAAAAACTTACCGGGCTCAAAGGCCAAGGTCAATTCCTTGCCATAGGCCTTGCAGAATTCGTTGAAGCGATCGCCTAATTTTTTACCGAGCTCCTCAACATTCGTTTGTATATCCCCTTCTTTATAAGGTACTTTGAAACCGCTACCAAAATCTATAAAATCAAGGTTCTTAAAATTCTGCGCGGTCTCGAAAAGAATTTCAGACGCATAGAGAAAAACATCGATATCCAAAATATCGCTCCCAGTATGCATGTGTATACCGTTCACGTTCATTTTCGTCAGTTCGACGATACGCAGCAAATGGGGAATCTGGTGGATGCTGATACCGAACTTGGAGTCGATATGTCCCACTGAAATCTTGGAATTTCCCCCTGCCATTACATGGGGATTGATGCGCACACAAACGGGAATATCTGGGTGCTTATTGCCGAATTGTTCCAATATCGACAGGTTATCGATATTGATACGAACACCCAATTTCGAGGCCTCCTCGATTTCTTCCAAAGACACGCCGTTTGGCGTAAAGATGATATCCTCAGGGTTGAAGCCTGCCAATAATCCCAATTGAACCTCTTGTATGGAAACGGTATCCAACCCGCTGCCCAAACTGTTCATCAATTTAAGAATAGCCAGGTTCGATAGGGCCTTGGCCGCGTAGTTGAGCTTTAAATTTTTAACGCCGCTGAAAGCGTTGGTCAAGCGTTGGAACTGCGAAATAATTTTTTCCGAATCATAAACATAGACGGGGTCACCATAGCTAGCGGCAATCTTTAGTAAATCGGCATTTTTCATGGACATCATTAATTTGATACAAAGCTAACGCCTTCATCCGATATGGGCAAAGAATTCGAGGGAAATATAAAAAATACAACAAAATGTTATTTTTGTAACAAAACATATATGGTCACATGCATATCCAGCAATTCCGAGTGGCTAACCGGCAGAATTGATAGTTGTCGATTATTCTTTTGAGTCGTACTTTTATCAAAAATTGAAAAAACCATGAAATTACCTTTGTTCCCATTACAATCTATATTTTTTCCAGGAGAGACGGTCCCGCTACACATTTTCGAGGAGCGGTATATACAGCTGATACACGACTGTAGAAGAGAGGCGGTAACCTTTGGCATTCCGGTATATATCAATAATAATGTGGCCTTTGGTACCGAGGTGCAGCTTGTAGAAATCGTAAATTCACATGAAAATGGAGCAATGGATGTGACCTGTGTAGCGCGGCAGGTTTTCCGGATTCTCAGTTTTAATAATGAAATGAAAGGAAAACTTTACGCCGGCGGAGAAATCGAGTTTTTGGATAATGTCAACGACGCCGATAAGGCCATGAAAACTGAAGTACTCAATAATTTGCACCAGCTCTACGAACTAATGGACGTACCCTTCACGCCCCTTCCCGTTGAAAAGTTTAACAGCTTCGTATTGGCACATAAAATGGGACTTTCTTTCGATCAAGAGTACCACTTGTTAAAATTGCGGAAAGAAAGTGAGCGACTATCTTTTATAAAATCACATCTGGTTTCGACCATTAAGGTGTTGCAGGAAGTGGATCGTACTAAACAAACGATTGAGATGAACGGTGATTTTAGGAATTTCGATCCGCTCGATTTTAAGGATTTTAAGGTTAGTGAGCAGTAGCGTTCAAATTCGCAGTAGCGGTAAGCAGACGTACCGAGCACCGATAACATCTGGAACCTGAACTGGACACTTGAGCTTGAACTTTATTTACTGCCAACTAAAATTTGTTACTTTTGTAAATGAACCTAAATACACCTTAATATATGAATCTTCACGAATACCAAGGAAAAGAGATATTGGAAAGCTTCGGTGTGCGCATTCAGCGTGGCATCGTGGCCCACAACGCCAAGGAAGCCGTAGATGCGGCCAAACAGCTGACCGCCGAAACTGGAACAGGCTGGCACGTCATTAAGGCTCAGGTGCATGCAGGTGGCCGCGGAAAAGGCGGTGGGGTCAAACTGGCCAAAAATTTAAAGGAAGTAGAGGAAATAGCAGGGGAAATTATTGGAATGAACCTGATTACCCCTCAAACTTCCGCCGAGGGTAAAAAAGTACATCAGGTATTGGTGGCCGAAGATGTGTATTACCCAGGGGATAGTGAAACGAGCGAATTCTATATGTCTGTCTTATTGAACCGGGCCACCGGAAGAAATATGATTATGTATTCCACCGAAGGCGGCATGGATATCGAAGAAGTCGCCGAAAAAACACCCCATCTTATTTTTAATGAGGAAATCGATCCCGCAACCGGGCTAATGCCTTTTCAAGCACGAAAGATTGCTTTCAATTTGGGACTGTCGGGTACGGCTTTTAAAGAGATGACCAAATTTGTAACCGCTTTGTACAAGGCTTATTCCGAAAGCGATGCCAGTATGTTCGAAATTAATCCGGTTTTAAAAACATCGGATGATAAGATCATGGCTGTGGATGCCAAGGTGTCCATTGATGACAATGCGCTTTTCCGAAGGAAAAAGTATGCGGAGATGCGTGATTTAAGGGAAGAAAATGCCATTGAAGTGGAAGCGCGCGCTGTTGGCTTAAACTATGTCGATCTCGATGGAAACGTGGGCTGTATGGTCAATGGTGCCGGATTGGCCATGGCCACGATGGACTTGATTAAAATGGCCGGAGGTGAACCCGCCAACTTTTTGGACGTGGGCGGTACCGCCGATGCAAAAAGGGTAGAAGAGGCCTTCCGCATAATCTTGAAAGACGATGGTGTCAAAGCCATTTTAATCAATATTTTTGGCGGTATCGTACGTTGTGATCGTGTGGCCCAAGGGGTCGTCGATGCCTACAGGAATATGGGCGATGCCATGAAAGTGCCTATTATCGTGCGCTTGCAGGGCACCAACGCCGAACTCGCCAAAGAAATTATCGATAAATCGGGATTGGCAGTACATTCCGCCGTCCAGTTTCAGGAAGCTGCGGATAAAGTCAAGGAAGTATTGAAATAAAATTTTTGTTTTCTAAAGAATATAGGATGCCCTTCAACAGGGCATCCTTTTTTTATGATTGATTTAAAATTAGGGCAATGTCAATGTGCCGTAGTCACCAGTATTTTTGAGGACGCCATTATTAAAAGCTAACGATTCGTCAGCTTTTAATATCATTTTTTGACATTCCTATTTTTTAGTGTTAATTTTTATTAAATACTCAATTTCACAACGATTTTTTATCATATATTTATAATAGAAAATAAAAAATCCACTTTAAAAGCCTTTTTTGACATGAAAAAAATACTATTTTTAGCGATATTCGTCCTTACCTTTAATTTAAGTCATGCGTCAGATGGAAACATCGATCGGCACGAGCCTAAACCCGCGAAGATAATTGCTTCCCAGATATATACGATGTTGGGTGAGTTTGCCATACCGGATGATATTCGAGGTTCTAAAGCAGAAGTACGAATTGCCATAGACAACGGGAATTATATAAGAGTACTATCGGTGGAGACGGAAAATGAGGCTTTGGCAGCCTTTATACGAAGTAGCATCGACTTCGAAAAACTGAATAAGGGAACTTTTGAAAAAGGTATCGTTTATCGCGTTCCTATAGAGGTTAAAAAATAATTCGGATTACCTGATAAATTTTGAATAAAGCTCCCAATTCGTAATTAGGAGCTTTTTTAGTGGGATTTATTACATTGGTATTAGTTCCAACCGAAGGTTTCTATAATTTCGTCGTATACCACTTCTCCCCTTATTATATTCACGCCTTTGCGAAGTGCATCATCAGATTCGGTGGCTTTTTCCCAACCCAGGTTGGCAAGTTTAAGTACATAGGGCAGGGTAACGTTCGTAAGGGCCATCGTTGAGGTATACGGCACCGCGCCGGGCATGTTCGCTACAGAATAATGTACAATGTCGTCAATGATGTAAATAGGATCTTCGTGGGTGGTAGGTTTTGTAGTTTCCACACATCCGCCTTGATCAACTGCTACATCGACAATAACGGTCCCCGGGCGCATATCCTTCAGCATGTCCCGGGTAATCAGGTTCGGTGCCTTAGCTCCTTTTAATAGTACACCGCCAATGATGAGATCATGGGTCTTAATATGTTTCCGGATATTGAACTCGTTCGAAAATTCGGTCACCACGTGTGGCGGCATGACATCGTTCACATAGCGCAAGCGTTTCATGTTAATATCCAAAATCGTGACGTGGGCACCAAGCCCTGCAGCCATCTTGGCCGCTTGTATTCCTACGACCCCGGCACCTAGCACCAGAACCTTACCGGGCGCAACGCCGGGTACGCCTCCCAAAAGTACGCCTCTGCCTTTGACCGGTTTTTCGAGATATTTAGCGCCCTGTTGAATCGCCATTCTACCGGCAACCTCCGACATCGGGGTCAACAAGGGTAGCGTTCCTTCTTCATCTTCGACCGTTTCATAGGCGATACAGATCGATTTACTTGCTATCATGGCCTTGGTCAAGGGTTCACTGGAGGCGAAGTGAAAATAAGTGAAAACGATCTGACCCTCCCTTATAAGAGGGTATTCCCTCTCAATAGGCTCCTTTACCTTCACTATCATTTCGCTTGCCGTATAAATGTCTTCCAGTGTATTCAAAATTACGGCTCCCACTTTTTCATAATTTTTGTCAAAAAAGCCGCTGCCCTCCCCGGCTTTGGACTGCACATTGACCGTATGACCCTTTTTTGTGAGTTCGAATACGCCGCCTGGGGTCATGCCTACACGGCTTTCGTTGTTCTTGATTTCTTTAGGGACACCAATTGTCATTTGAAGGGGATTTTATGAGCTATGAATTTTATACTTAGGGTTGAAACGTATGTGCTTTTTTAGTGTACAGCTAAACTTTCACTTGTCCTCCGAAGCTTTTCACTTGTCCTCCGAAGATTGTGATTGGGCGTTTAGGCCTACGTACGTACTGTAATTTCCGGATGGTTCCGACTGCTCATCCCCTTTCAATCGAAGTATCAAATTAGGCATGAAAGAGCCCCCTATGAACAAAGCTCCGAAGGCCAGTAAAACTATGGGGTCTATAAACAGCTGGTCGAAGGAAAAAATTCCGATAACCATAACGGTCGAAAAGGGGAGGGAGCAGGCCAGAACATTGACCGCAAAATCAATATCAAAAGTCGGTTTTTTCTGGGCATCGGTGTCCTCAAGGGTACTTATGGCGCTCATATGCGCAAAGGGCCAAAAACTACAGGCACTCTGCGGGAAAACTACCAGTAATAATAGTAGAGCGGGACTCAACGTAGGAAATAGGAAAACAAAAGCAGCGGACACTAAAAAGGTAATTCCCGCGCGTCTTGCCAGCAATGAAACGATAATACCGAATTCCCCGGATTTTATACGTACCGCCATACCGATAAACAAAAGTATCAAGGGGGCCATAATCATCTTAAGTTCTCCAATGGTGTGCTGCAGAAAAACAGGAAGTGATTCCAGGTTCAGGCCAAGCGCCAATAGCACCAACCCGACAATGATCACCATATTGATAGGTTCTCTCAATAGTGCCAGACCAAGATCACGCAGTTTACTTTTCGAAGAGGTTTTAATAGTTTTTAAGGAACGTAAATGATACCAATGCATAGCGAGCATGTAGAGCAAGATCAAAACGAAAATTTTATTACCTACATCCGCCAAGGCCGCCAAGGCCAACGAATCGTCACCGAGATAGACGACGATAAAGGGGAAACATGATAGTCCCGGTGCCAACGAGGGCATGAGCATCATCAGGGTCCGTTTTTTAGGCCCCTCGTTTTTAGGAAGGGAAGGGGCGAGTACATATTTCGTCGCTAAAAATAGAATCAGGTTAAAAGCAAGTGCAAGCAGGGGAAAAATCAAGAGAGAGCTTTCCAATTTTATTTTTAGAAGGGCGACAAATATAACAGCGGGCAGCGCCACACTGAGAATGATAGTTTTAACGCCTTTTAAATCTTGTTTCGCTATTTTTTTTTGAAGTAGAAGCCCAAGGCCAATGACCAAAACGAGTTCTAGGGTATTTTGAAGGGCAAAGTTCATGTCATTTTCAAGTTTAAAGGTTTGTAGATAGTGTTCAAAACAAATATGAAGTAACCCTTCAAAGCCGGATAATCTCCGTATCGAGGCAAATCGTACGTAAAAACCCGGCTCTTCGGGCCAACTTAACTTAAACCATTACTTTCTCAAAGGCAGCGGCGAAAAGTTTCATCTCGTCCATAGTACCCATACTGACACGGCACCAGTTTTTGCCTTTGACTTCAAAAGCTCGGACGCCCACCTGTTGTGCGGTCATTTTTTCTAGAAAGGCTTCCCCATCCATTTCAATCGGAAAAAGAATGAAATTGGTAAAGGAAGGCACGTATTCATAGCCCATTTTATCGAGCGTAGCGTACACGAATTCCCGACATTCCGCGTTCAGTTTTCTTGATTTGTTTTTGAATTCTACATCGTCCATACTGGCTGATGCAGCAAATACCGAGGGATAAGTAATGCCCATACCGCCGCGGGTCACCGCTTGAATTTTATCCAAGGTAGTTTCCTTGGCGACTATGTAGCCAACTCTTAGACCCGCCATACCGTGTATTTTCGAGAAGGTCCGCGCAATGATGACGTCCTTGCCCTGATTGACCAGCGATACCATACTTTTCGTATCACCGTCCTCTAAAAAGCCCATGTAGGCCTCATCGACGAAAACAGGTACTTTCTCGGATACCCGAGAACAGAAATCGACGAGTTCGGTATGGTCGGTCATACTACCGGTGGGGTTGTTCGGATTACAGATGTAGACCAGTTTGGTGTCGGCATCGATAGCCGCTTCCATAGCTTGGAGATCATGTGACCAATCTTCTTTTAAGGGAACGGCCTTCCATGACGCGCCCGTGGCCTCGGCCACCTTGATCAACGACATGTAGCTTGGGTCTGCGGAAACCACGTTGCCACCTTCGGCGAACATGATCATGGCCGTTTTTTCCAAAAGGTCGGAAGAACCCGGCCCCATCATGATATTCTTCGCATCGACATTTTCCAGAACGGCAATCTTGTCCACGAGGTCAAAAAGTTCCTTCCAAGCGTACCGGTTGCCAAAGTGCGCCGATTTTTTGAAGGCCTCGACCGCCATTGGCGATGGACCGTACGGGTTTTCGTTGGCATTTAGTTTGGCCAATAATTTAGTTTCGTCCGGGAAAACGGCTGCATTGTACTCCTTAAAAAACGGACTGTACAATGTTCTGCCTCGGTTGTCGAATTTTAGCTGCGCCCTGGGTGTCTCGCCAAAACTTAGGTGTGGCATTACTAATGCTCCTGCGGCTGTCAAAGCGCCTCGCTTCAACCATGCCCTTCTGTCTAATGTACTCATAGTGTTATATGGATTTAAGTTAAAAGTTCTAATCTGTTGCAACTGGCATTGCATTAATGCCGATATCGCCGGTTGCGACTATTGTATCGTCGGCATCGCTAAGGTAAATGCTCACGTGAGCGTCCAACGATGCTGCTTCGCCTTCCAGCGAATCGTAAAAAGCGGTATCCTCAATAATGAAAAATTTGCTATTCGAAAATTCTCCAGTGCTTCCATCGATATCATTCAGGGTTATCAAGGTTGACACGTCCGTTCCCGTGGGCCCTTCCAATACGAGAGCAGGGTGCATAAAATCTGCAATGGTATTGTAAAGTGATATCTGCGCTAAGGTCTGGTCTAGGGTGGTCTTGTAAAAGACGACCCTTCCATAAACGTTCGAACCGGTAGGATCGGTCGAAGCTAGGTCATACGCTACGTATTCATTTAAGGTGCCACCACCTTCGGCGGTAGTGAGAATAGGTTCTAGCCTTTCTTGCTCGCAAGAGAACATTCCGAATATTAGTACTAAGAGAAAGGTGCTTTGTATATGTTTTTCCATCTTTTTTCTTTAAGGTTCAACGCGTTTATTACAGGGTAAAGGTCAATCGTGCAAAATAGTTGGCCCCCGTCGACCCTTGCTGGTATTGCGAGTAGAGACCGAAGGTTCGAAGCTCATATCTAATAATTTCTGGATATTCATTGAAAATGTTGTTGCCCCCCACGGTTAAACTAACGGTATCGGAAAAGCTGTAGGTAAGGCCAAGGTCGACCGTAAATTCAGGTGTAAAATATTGATCGGCAAAACCGAAGGCACCTCCCAAAAGGTCACGCTCGCGACTATCTCTAGTCTGTACAGATCCGAATCGTGTTCCCCTGAGCATCGTAGAGAATTTACCTGTCGAGTAGTTCAGGGTACCAATGATTTTACTGCCGGGGGTACCGGTCTCAAATTGTCCTATAAGGTCGCGACTAACATATAATTCGGTAAGTTCTTCATCGGTCAGAGCAGTATTGAGGTCAGGAACATTGGCACCTTCAAAAGTATTTTCCCTAAATATACCTGCAAGATCAAATCCTAATTTACCGTTGCCAAAATGGGTAGTGTAGCTCAGTACGGCTTCTATCCCCTTGGTGCTAATATCGCCTCCGTTAATTCTGAAGTTCGCCAGACCCGAGCCGATAACAGGCGCTAATACAGGTGCCTGACTTGAATTGAATTCGCTGGTCTGAAATATTCTATCGAAAATGTCGATTTGATAGGCATCCACCGCCAAGTCGAATTTTCCGATTTCCGCGGTAAAGCCCACACTTACGTTTCGAGAGCGTTCTTCCTGTAAAGCCCCAATACCCAAAGCGCGTGCCGGAGAGCTACTGTTCGGATATAGGGTGCCATCAAAGGGAACTAATCCTACGAAAAATGTAAAACTGTGCGAATATCCCAATTCCTGTAACGATGGGGCTCGGAAGCCGCTGCTATACGATCCTCGAACTGCAAATTTTTCACCAATGGAATATCGGGTTGCCACTTTTCCCGTAAGTACATTCCCGAAATCGGAATAGTTTTCAAAACGTAATGCCCCTGATACGAGCCAATCTTCCGTGACATCCAATTCCAAATCTCCATAGGCCGCCATTACCGATCGAAATCGATTGCCTTCATTTTCAGGGGCAAAGCCCCTGAAACACTGACAATTCAACGCATAGTTTTTTACTAATTCTTGGCTGACACCGGCATTGGGCAGCACTATTGGGGCGCCAGTGGTATCTACGATGGGGTTTCCATCTAAATCTTCCAAAGGAAATCCATCAGGACCTATGATTAGTTGATTATCCTGTGTGGCGGTAAAGACTCCTGCGGTACCTGCAGTCCAGCTTTCTTCCTGGCCCGCTATAATTTGATAGTTTTCGACCCGTAATTCAGCTCCGAAGGCAACATTTAATCCCTCTAAAACACCCTCATAAAAATTGGTAGCATCAAAATTAAGGGTGTTCTGTAAAAAGCGATGCGTTCCAAGGTTCATTTCGGTAGGCGACGATTCCCCGATACTGGCGTTCCAAGTATTGAACATACCATACTGTGCCGAATTGGTACCTATGATATTGCTGAGGTCGAAATCAAAATCCCCCAAAACACCGGTTATACCGGTCGCTAACGAAAGGTTGTACTGGTCTGTATAGATTTGCGGTCTGAATCCGTTGGGATACAGGGCGTAACTAGTTCGATCTGCCTGTGCCGCCCTTCTATAAAAGCAGCTGTACGCGTCGGTATATTTATATCCAAAATCTCCAAAGGCGTAGAAGTCGGTATTTTCGTTCAGGGGATTTTCCATATTAAAGGCCAAGCTCATCTTGGTCTGGGCAGGGAGGCCCGAATACGTTGCCGCATCAAACTGCTCGATACCCCGTGCTGCCATTAGACCCTCGACGGTGCCCAAACTGGCAACGGCAGCGGCATCCCCGCCAGACTGGGCAGCAATAAGCTCAGGATTGGTAATAATGGGAACCCCCCTGACATTGGTGGTCTGGTTATTAAGGTAATCGCTGCTGTATAGCGGGGCTCGGGCGATGTCTAAAACGCTAGTTCGGATAGTTCGTTCAGAAGATGCTACAAGCGCGGAAACGTTAAAATAGCCTCCATTTTCAAAACCTAAACCATAGTTGCCATCGAACTGAAAATTATAACCATCCCAATCTCCCGTGGATTTGTTGAACGCCCGCTCCCCGTCGGTAAGGTCGGAATCACTGAAGTCCGGGGAACTATTGATATACGCCCCACCGGTCAGGGAGCCCGTAAATTTACCAGTACCTTTTTTCATGACCATATTGATAACCCCTGCTATGGCATCTGAGCCATATTGTGCGGAGGCACCATCGCGGAGAATCTCTATACGCTCAACACCTATATTCGGTATAAAGCTCATATCAACAGCAGGGCCGGGGGTACCGGTTTGGTTTCCAGCTAAGATGGCCGAGGTGTGCCTACGTTTGCCGTTAACCAATACCAATACTTGGCTGGCGGCAAGACCGCGCAGACTGGGTTGGCTAACAAACGAGGATAAGTCTCCGCCACCACTTTGAAAGGCGGTGAAAGAAGGTGCGGAGGCCGCCAACATTTGGGAAAGGTCCTGCTGAGGCATATTTATGGCCTGTTCCGCGATGTTGATAACGTCAACGGGCACAGGGGTATCCAAAGCAGTTCTGGGTTTTCCCCTAGAGCCTATTACGATGGTCTCCAGCAGCTGTTCCGCTGCGGTTTCTAAAACAACGTTTAAGGAGGTCTGACCATCGACTGAAACTTCCTTTTTGCCAAAGCCCAATGAGGAGAATACCAAAACGGCATCGGCAGGCGCGTCGATAGTAAATTCCCCATCGAAATTTGTAGTTGCGCCTTTGGTGGTTCCTTTAATGATTACATCCGAACCGGGCAAAACGACCCCTTGGTCATCGACAACCGTACCGGTAATCATTATTTCTTGAGCCTGCAATAGACAGATCGAAGTTAAAAAAATCAATGTAAGTAGTAACGCTTTCTTCATAAGTACAAGGTTTTGGTGGATTCTAAACAGTGTTCGTACAGCGCTTTAATCGCTGCAACTTCCCAAACGGAGAATGAAACATTGAAAAAAGCACAAAAGAAAAGTTCCGGATACTTTACGTCATTATTCCGCTTTTAAAGCAGCAAAACAACAGGTACAATATTAGAGGGAGTTTTTGATAAATAAAAATTTGGAGGCACAGTGAAGGACTGATTTTAAGCAGCTTACAAGCTTAAAAGCTGACGAATAAAAAGTTTATAAAGTTATTCCAGTCATATCCTCAGCTTTTCATTTTTTAGGATGCGTAAGCTATCGATATGTAGAAAATGATTGAAAAATCATTTTTATTACATCCAAAATCAAGGGATATTTAAATTATATTATTATCAGTAAAATGACATGTTTATTATTGTATTATACCCTAATTTTTAAAATGCTTAAATTATATTTACTGAAATCCATATTTTCTAAATAAATAATGAGGATTTATCAATTTTTAATTTTCAAAGCTTGATTGGCAAACGATTTTGTGCAGGTAGTTAAAATCCAGAAAGTACGAATGAGAGACAAACTAGACCTAATAGACCACCAAATACTGACTTTGTTGTCGGACGATGCCCAAATGCCCTACACCGAGGTGGCAAAACGCGCCGGAATATCACCTGGAACGGTACATATGAGAACACGAAAAATGAAGGATCTTGGAATCATCAAAGGGGCGACCTTAACGCTCGATTACAGTAAGATGGGCTGGAAAATGACGGTATTTCTAGGTATATTTTTACGCGAAAGCAATCTATATAAAGTAGTAATGGAAGAATTATCAAAGGTCAGGGAAGTCGTCAAGATACATCACAGCACCGGTAAATACGATATTTTCATAAAACTGCACGCTCGTGACAGCTTACATTATCGAAATCTGTATCAAGAATCTATTTTGACCATTGATGGCATTCGGGGCATAGAATCCTTTATGTCCGTAGAAGAAAATATGAGCAGGCATATCAGTTTTACCACCCAAGATAGTAAATGACCTCACTGAAGGCTGGAATAAGTTCTATATAAAGGATAAGCAATCAAATTGGAGTATCTTAAAAAATTGTTAATCCGGTAACAATTTCACTTATGTACCGTCTTTATAGTAACATCATCAATCCGTACTAATCAAATGCTGAAATAAAGCCGTTAATCAGCGGTTCAGGATTTAAAAACAAAAAGTCATGAGAAAACTTAGTGTAGTACTGGTAGCTGCAATGCTACTGGCAGCAGGAAATGTCTTTGCAAACGAAGTTACAAGCGTAGAGCCTTCAGAAAGTATTTCCGCGCAAATTTCAAAATTGTTGAGTCACAACGCCTTCATCCAGAATGAAAAGGCTTTGACTGCCCAAGTGAGGTTCACCCTTAATAATGTGCACCAAATTGTGGTGCTGTCGGTCGAAACTGAAAATCTGGCTTTGGCGGATTTTATAAAGCAAAAACTGAATTATGAAAAAGTAGATTTAGAGGCTTATAGAGAAGGCAAAATCTTTACAATCCCGGTGCGAATTGTGGACTAAAGAGCTCGGGGAATTATTCGAAATCCTGATACGAAAGTGATCGAATCAGGATTTTTTCTTGTTCTTATATTTGACATTTGTAATGTTACTATCTATTTTTTTTCGCTGTTGGGCCTTAAAGCTGGGCGTTTTCCGTGCTGCGGATTGGGTAACTTTCCTGGACAGAACGTCCCCGGGGTGTGTCGGATTTTCTTTTGTTCCCCGTAAATGAATTACCAATCCGTTCAAAAAATTCCGTAAGACCTGATCGCCACATTCCATATAATTAGGATGGTCTTCCTTTCTGAAAAAAGCGCCCAGTTCGCTCTTACTGATCTTAAAATCGGCCAATTTCAAGATGTCTACAATGGCATCGTCCCTAAGCATTAGGGCTACCCGAAGCTTCTTAAAAATATCGTTGTTCGTCATTCTTTATTTTTTTGACAAGATAAAGCAAATAAAATGTTTAAACGCGCCGTTGAGCGTATTAACATAGGCTCGCATACGAAAATCTTATTTTTGCGTTTGTATATAGAATACGTTCCATACTATATCTATGAGCTCCAAAAAAGAGAGATTGAGTATCCTATCCGAAATGATCGCTTTCGCAAAGGTCGATGGCAAGGTCAAAGAACCCGAATACAACTTTTTACTGGGGGTATCCTCCCAACTTAACGTTGATAGGCAGAGTTTCGAAGCGCTTTTCGAGACCAAGGCAGAACATATCATTCCGAAAACCCAAGCAGAACGCATATTGCAGTTCCACCGGCTGGTTTTGTTGATGAACGTAGACCAGGTTCAAGATGAAATCGAGATTACCCGTTTACACCAAATCGGTTTGGGAATGGGACTCCCGCCAACGGCCATCGACCGAGTTCTTGCCGTTATGCATGATTATCCCAACAAAGTAGTGCCGCCCAAAGTGCTTATTGACATATTCAAAGCACACTATAATTGAATTTCAAAGGTCTCGGTACTCGGTCTAAGCTGTTGACCAATCAACATATGAGGTTCACCAATACAGCTACTTATATCATGGAATTCCAAATAAAACGCTCCTTTGTTTCTGAAAATTAGCGAGTTGGCTTGCTGATACTCCTTCCCTTCTCTCCGCTTCGACAACACCTAGTCTACCGTATATCTCAACACCTAAGGTTTTCACTTCCACAAAAGTGTCAAAATGACAGCTATTTGAAGTCTATAGGTGACAAAAAGGCGCTAACTTCCAGTTGGTATATCCTTTGACTATGTGCAAATGAATTTGAAGTTTAATCTTAAAACATAAATATCATGACTACTACAAAAAGAAACCATCTAGTTTTTCCATCCTTAATGAATGAAATTTTCAAACCGGATTGGTTTGGTGGAATGGAGAATGCTGTGGGCACCGCTCCTGCGGTGAACATTAAAGAGAATGAGAAGGATTTTGAGCTGGTATTGGCCGCTCCGGGAAGAAAAAAATCCGATTTTACCATCGAAATCGATAAGGATATCCTGACAATTTCTTCGGAAGTCAAAATCGAAGGTGAGGCTAAAGAGGAAAACTACACGAGAAGGGAATTTGCATTCTCTTCTTTCAAGAGGGCTTTTACCTTACCGAAGACTATCGACAACGATAAGATTGAAGCGAACTATGAAGATGGTCTTCTGCGGTTCGTTCTTCCTAAAAAAGAGGAGGCTTTGCCAAAGCCAAAAAGAATGATAGAATTGTCGTAATGAACTTTAAAAAAAAGTAATTTCTTACGCTATTCGTAGGGGTTGATAAAAATGGATTTAGTTGGTTAGTTTAGAGAAGCGTCATGAGAGATCAGGGCGCTTTTCTTTTGCGCCCTTATTGGGTCCTGTACATCGATTGGTGATTAAGATCGATAGAATACTATGCTTTTGTCGGGTATTTAGTATTTTAGACTTGTCTAAAAATAATTGATACTAATATATTCACCAATACTGTAGCGTTAACTATTGTTAGCTATTGTTTAGGTATATGGAATTTTGATATACTTCTTGAAATTTATCGGTTTTGAGGATGATTTTTGAAAATTTATAATTTTTTTTCGGTAAAGTAATTCCTTGGCGGGTTTCCCCTATTAAAATTAACCACAGTGAAGGGTAGGGTACCAAAGGAATATTTGGGAAAATTGTAGGAATTATAAGCTTGGGTGCACCCTGATTTGTCTTACGGCGGCTAGCTGTAAAATATAGATTACAAAGTCAAAAATCGGGAATCTCTAAACCTTTTTGGGAATATGGGTTTCACTTTAACTTTCAGCGGCGCGAGGGGCGAGAAATTTAAAATTCAGCTGCGAAGTCTCGGAGGTGATTTAGTATATGTCATCTCGACTGCCCCTATTGAGGCAGGCTTGATGTGACCGTCCTGAAATACGGTAATCTTCTTTAGTCCTGCTCCTGTAACATTTTTATTTCGTCACGCAGTTGAGCTGCTTGCATAAAGTCCAAGTCCTTGGCTGCTTTTTCCATGGCCTTTCTTTTGGTGCGGATCAATTTTTCGACTTGGTCCTTGGTAAGATAGTCCAAGTCGGGTTCGGCGGCACGCAGTTCTTCCTTCTCGAAATGATAGGTCGAAACTGAATTTTTGGAGAGTGCACTGTCCAGATTCTTTTTTAGGGCTTGTGGGGTGATGTTATTTTCCTGATTATAGGCGGCCTGCTTTTCCCGGCGGTAATCGGTCTCGTCCATGGTCTTTTGCATGCTGGCGGTGATCTTGTCCGCATACATGATTGCTTTTCCGTTGAGGTGCCGGGCCGCGCGTCCGACGGTTTGGGTCAGGGAGCGGTTGCTACGCAGAAATCCTTCTTTGTCGGCATCCAAAATCGCAACTAGGGAAACCTCGGGAAGATCTAGGCCCTCCCGCAATAGGTTTACCCCGATAAGAACATCGAAAATCCCTTTTCTTAGATCTTGCATGATTTCAACACGTTCCAAGGTGTCCACATCGCTGTGAATGTAACGGCAGCGAACGTTGATCCGTGTCAAATACTTCGCCAGTTCCTCGGCCATTCTTTTGGTAAGTGTAGTCACTAAGGTGCGTTCGTCCTTCTCTACCCGCTGTTGGATCTCTTCAACAAGGTCATCGATTTGATTTAGACTGGGTCGGATTTCAATTACAGGATCTAAAAGTCCCGTTGGGCGTATGACCTGTTCGACATAAATTCCTTGACTCAACTGCAGCTCGTAGTCGGCAGGGGTCGCGCTAACATATATAACCTGATTCTGTAAGGCCTCGAACTCCTCGAACTTTAAGGGGCGGTTGTCCATCGCCGCCGGCAGGCGGAAGCCATAATCCACGAGGTTGACTTTTCTGGAACGATCGCCTCCGTACATGGCGTGCACTTGGGGTATCGTTACGTGGCTTTCATCGACTATCATCAGATAATCATCTGGAAAATAATCCAATAGGCAGAAGGGGCGAGTGCCCGGTAGGCGGCCGTCCAGATATCTGGAATAGTTTTCGATTCCGGAGCAGTACCCGAGTTCGCGGATCATTTCCAAGTCGAAGTTGGTCCGTTCTTCCAAGCGTTTAGCTTCCAAGGGCTTCCCGATTTCCTTGAAATAATCGATCTGTTTGATTAAATCGTCCTGAATTTGGTGGATGGCGTTTTGAAGAACATCCTGAGAAGTAACGAACATGTTCGCCGGATAGATGTTCAGGGTTTCGTATACTTCGACCACGTTATTATTGAATGGATCGAACGCCTCGATTTCCTCGACTTCATCCCCAAAAAAATGGATGCGAAAAGCGTGGTCGGCATAACTTGGGAAGACATCCACAACATCCCCTTTAACCCTGAAATTCCCGTTTTTAAAATCCGCCGTAGTCCTTGAATATAATCCTTGAACGAGTTGATGTAAGAATTTGGTACGCGCGATTACCTCATCTTTCTTGATGGAAATCACATTTTTCTTGAATTCAACGGGATTGCCGATACCGTACAGACAGGATACCGAAGCCACCACGATGACATCACGTCGCCCGGAAAGTAAGGAAGACGTCGTACTCAGGCGCAGTTTCTCGATATCCTCGTTAATGGAAAGGTCCTTTTCGATATAGAGTCCCGATGTAGGAATAAAGGCTTCCGGTTGATAATAATCGTAATAGGAAACAAAATATTCCACCGCATTCTCCGGAAAGAATTGTTTGAATTCGGAATACAGTTGGGCGGCCAAGGTCTTATTGTGCGCCAAGACCAAAGTGGGCCGTTGCACATTCTCGATAACATTGGCCACGGTGAATGTCTTTCCCGATCCGGTAACACCGAGTAGCGTCTGGTATTGCTCGCCGCCTTCCATGCCCTCGGTCAATTGTCTGATGGCTTCAGGCTGATCGCCCGTTGGTTTGAACTCTGATACTACCTTAAATTTCATCGCCTAAAATTACAAAAGAAGACCGGTTTGACGTGAGGGATTTGGGGAATATTTGAATGTTAGCGTATTAAGCTAAAATGCCCTTTGACTACTTGTTGGTTCAACGCTATGGCCTTATACCAATAATCGGAAGAAGGTAATCGGCGACCCGAAAAAGTACCGTCCCATCCTCTTGATTCGGGGTCGACCACCGCGAGTAGATTACCATACCTATCAAAAATATGGATGACCGTCAAGACAATTTCATCCTCGATCTCGGGGGTTATGTACTGCCAGAAATCGTTCGTATTGTCCCCGTTCGGCGTAAAGAACTTTGGAAAATCATCACTACTCAAATTCCGCTGTACCGAACTTTCGCTAATGCCGCATCCGTTTCGGTCCCGTACATAGATATAATGAAAATCGCTGGAAACATTTTCGAAAACGTTGCTGTTTTGGTACGTTCCTTCCCTGTTATCCAGCGCATATTCATAGTTTCCATCCCCAATCACATTTACTTCCACCCTTCTACCATTGGAGAATTGGTCATCCTTAATGGAAGAAATAAGGGCGATTTCAGATGCATTTACCACAAATAGCTTTGAGCTGCCACATTCGACGGTATTGGTCGACCTGGTAACAAAGTTATAGGCTTCGTAACGATACTCGCCTGTCTGTATTAGTTCGACCGAACTGCTCGAAGACAATAGGGTTTCCGTGCCATCCGTATGTATAGCAAACCATCGGTAGCCGTCCGCCGCATCACTACTTTCTACCGTAATGACCGAACGGTCGTTACATAATCCGATTCGATCGGGGAAATCGATTTCGGGGCCAAGGGATACCGTTTGTCCTGTTTTGTAGTCATAAAACGGACCGCAGTCTATAACGACAGAAGTGGTAGTAAAACTTTCTTCGCCACAAGATATCGCTTTTCCGGCATCGTTATAGGGGGTGAGGGTAACATAGACAGGCCCGTCTGCCGGGAGGCCGCCCGAGGGTTCAAAACTTAATACATTGCCGACATCCAGAGCATCGAGAACATCCGATCCACTAGGTGTTGTTCCTACCGAAAGAAGGTATCCTGTTGCCGTGGGGGCATAGTTCCAGTCCAATTTAGTTTCCGCCGCTATGTTATCGGAGCCGTTGAGGGGTTCGGTTAACTTCGTGCATTTGGGTGCGGCGGTCACTTTTGACGTGCGAAAGGTTTCTCCGGCGCAGGTCGTAAACTTTTGCCCCGCCTTATAGAAGCCTATCGTGACGTAAATTTGAGTGTCTGCGGGTAGGCCGGTTTCCGGAATGTAAAAATTGTTGAGGCCCGACGAACGGTTATTAATGATATCGCCTTCACCGGGAGCAGTACCAAAAGAAACTACAAATCCGATAATATCCGGGATTTCAGACCAGCTTATTTTGGTATTCACCGGTACATTGACGGCTCCATCACGTGGTTGCGTTAACGACGAGCAGGTTTGGCCAAAGGTTAACTGCGCCATGAACAACATCATAAGATATAGCAATTCTTTTTGCATCTAAAACGAAAATGAAATGCCTCAAGATACTAAATCTCCTTGAATCGGATATACTTGTTTAGGTCGTAGCGTTTCTGTTAGCATATTTAAAAAAAAACGTTCACGATGAAAATAAGTGGCGTATTTATAGATCACGCTTTTTGAGCAGTGCATACGAGAGGTAAACGAAAATGGCCGTCCAACAAAGAACGATGGTGATTTCGTACCAGTGTACCTGATAGTCCAGAATAACTTGTTCCCCGATTTCGTTGGCAATAGATTGAACCGCCTTCAGTCTTGAAAAAGGTTCTTTGATCAGATTGGACATCGACTGGAGCGGAAAAAATCCTTTGATGATTTTTGCCGTTTCCCAAGAAACGAATTTCCATCCCAATATCCCGAATACAATCTGTTCTATAATGGACCATAATATCAGAAATCCGAGGGCGAAAGCGGAACGTTTCACCAATATCCCTAGAAAAAGACAGAACGAGAAGAAGCCGGTCAATTTGAGGAAGAAAGCCAAGAGGAATTCCAAATCGGAAAAGATGATGGGCAGCTCATTGAAATCGGAATAGACCAAGCCGAGAATCAAGGAGACCACAAATACAAAAATCGTCGATATCAAAGCAAAGGAAATGACGGTCAAAAATTTGGATAAGATAAACTCCTTCTTGGAAAGTCCGTCTATCAGATTCTGTTTGATGGTCTTGTTGCTATATTCGTTCGACATCATCGACACGATAACGATGGCCAAAAATAGTTTGAAAAGTGCAGCGATATAGGTATTGAAATGCCATACGTAGGGAAAGTTGAAAATACCCTGATCGGCCAAATGAAATTGTATGGGGCCGATATCGAATTTTATGGCGGCTACCAGCGCAATAGAGGTCAACAGCACAAAATAAGAAATAATCAAAATTTTACTGGCCCTGTTGTTCCAAAGTTTTATAAACTCGATGTGTAAAAGTCGTACCATTTTATCTTGTGTATGGTTGATTGCCGTGCGCTGGGCGGTTTACGCGGTTCGCAATATATTAAAAAAGGCGTGTTGCGCATATCTCATGGTGTGCTGCACATGGCGCTAATTCGCTTGATTTTTCGTTAAAGTCAAAAACTGTTCCTCCAAGCTTTCCTTTCTCTTGACCAGATGCGAGAGTACGACACCTTGGGCAAAAAGGGTTTTATTAAGTGCTGTAGCGTCCATTTCTTCCTTTAGAATGGCTGTGACGAGTCCGTTTTCGACCTTTATAGGGCCGAAACTGGCATTTTTTTCAAGATAATCGGTTAAAAGTTTGGTGTTTTCCGTTCGCAGCTCGAAAAAACCATGGCTGGCCAACATACCATCGACGCGGCCTGAATAGAGTTTTTCACCTTTTCTAAGGATGATGACATGGCTACAGACCTTTTCTACTTCGTCCAGCAAATGCGAGGCCAATAAAATGGTAGTACCTTCGGATGCTATTTTTTTAATGATTTCCCGAATCTGGTGGATGCCCTGGGGATCGAGTCCGTTTGTGGGCTCGTCCAGAATCAATATCTCCGGGTCGTTGAGGAGGGCAGAGGCAATGGCCAAGCGTTGTTTCATACCCAGTGAATAGGTGTTGAATTTACTGTTCTTTCGGTCTAGAAGACCGACGAGTTCAAGTTTTTCTTCAATCTTGGTGTTGGGTACTTCCTTTATTTTACATACCAAGTTCAAATTCTGAACGGCGGTCATATAGGGATAGAAATTCGGCCTCTCGATGATGGCGCCCACTTTTTTCAAAGCTTCGTGGGTCGAGGTATTTCCGTCGAACCATGCAAAGTCGCCCTTCGTTCGATTGACCACATTCAAGACAATGCCAAGCGTTGTGGATTTTCCGCTACCATTGGGCCCAAGGATGCCATATACATTTCCTTTTTCGATGGTAAAAGATAAATCCTTCACCGCTGTCAGATGACCGAAATTTTTGGTCAGATGATTTACTATGAGTATTTTTTCCAAATTAAAGTAGTGCTTAAGCCGTTATTGGTATGCCGATTAATTCACTTGTAAATCGATATTTGAGAATTAGGATACTATACAATTGAGTACCCTCGGAGGTACTATTGTGGAATCTAATATTTTGAACATCACTAACATGACGATAAAACCGTAAGTTTGTTACAAAGTAAAGGGAATATGTCCGAAGAAAGATTAATGTCGAAGAAAAAACCGGCCTATCCGGTCAACAAGAAGTTGGATGCTTACCTTGACCATTACAACCGTAAAATAGAAATTCCGATTTTTTATGAGGACCTGTTGCGCTTTTCAGGGTCGGTCGTGGTATATGATTCCAACGATGAAGATACCCTCTGGATTCGGGTCTACTACCCCGAATTCGAGCGGAGGGAAATTGATGACAGCCTTAAAAAAGTGTATTCCATCCTGCATTCTGACGGTAGCAATAGTATCAACCAATACTTGAATGTAGATGCCGTGGATTATTGTACGTTTGGTAATTCAAAACCTTTTCGCATTCGGGTCAGGAATATTCTTAACGATAACTTCACCTATTTCTATATCAAGAAAACCGATGCCTCCAGAATCTATGGTCTGGAACTGGAACATATGCTATCGCCCTACAACCTGAATTTTTTGGTCTGTAGGGATACCTTGATAGAAGAGCATATCGCGGGTATTCCCGGGGATGTTTTTATTAAGGATATGTTGCCTAGATGCACCGAGTCCGAAAAGGCACAATTGGCCAAGGAATTCGTAAAGTTCAACGAACGTTGTATGATCCGTCTTTTGGGCGATATGCGTTCCTATAATTACGTCATCGTGCCGGTTCACGATTTTGATCACGTGGTCTACCGCATACGTGCCATCGATTTTGATCAACAGTGTTATGAAGGAAAATTGAACGTCTACCGTCCCCAATTTTTTAAGGAAAATTTTCAAATGGTCGAACTCGTCCGCCATAAACTGTTGCGGGATTCTGTCGACCAATATAAACTAGAAGAGCGTTCCATCGTCGCCAAGCGTATCCTCAGTTCCGGAAACCGTATCAAAAGATTAAGGGCCATCGCTAAAAAGGATACTATCTCGACCAAAGAAAATACAGAAATGCTTCGTGATAAGGTTTTTGAGCTCACTTCGGATATAAAATTCAAACAGTGTAAGACCATGGGCGAGGTGCTTGACCTAGCACTTAACTTTGTGCGCCGAAATTATCAAGGTGTAAGTGTGAAGCAGATTATCGAGCGAAAGATCAAGATTTAGTGGGCTAGCTTTTCTCTTCTTTGTTGAAATACACCAAATAATAGTACATCTGCTTCTCCTCGTCCCATCCTTTTTCGACGAATTTTTGGGCGGATTCGGGATCGATGAAATCCATTTTTATTTGGATGTGGGTGTCTAGATTAATAACATTCTTTATCTTTTTTCGGGCGTCGGATACCGCCTTGTTGGCGATATTGAAGTTTGAAACATCTTCGACACTATATTTAGGTCCTTTTTCGACTTTGTAGTGCTTGAATTCGGGAATCAATTCGGGATTTTCCATCACTTCGTTAAGAAAGTTACTTTCTTCAAAACTGTCGTTCTTGGCAAAATGGTTGACCGCGCGGTTCATGAAAAGTACCTCCTGCTGCTTGTCCTCGGCCGGTAAAACGACGTCTTTGGCGAAGTTCTGGCAGAACTTAAGGTAATTTTTCGTATAGAAGTTTTCGTCGGCCAATGCGGTGGCTCCCAAAAATTCTTCCAGCCAGTATTTGGTGTCGTAGCGGTTGCTGTCAACCGATAAAACCTTATAGCCCTCTTCCTTGTTGACGTTGAAGATCAAACATCCTTTGTCAAGTTTGTTGATGTTGATGCCCTGTTGGATGACAATATCCAGATTACTTCCCTTTTCCTCGAATTGGAGAAAATCGTGCTTTAGCTCACTCTTGAAAATACCGATGGCGTCAACTTTAACGTTATCCAAAAGAAGTCCCGTTAAATGGGCTACATAAACCTCTCCGCTTTTGATATGGGGGTGGTTGGATTGGTCGAAAAGGTGCTTGGCGATTTTTTTGGAATTGGCATGCGTCCTGTCCGGATCGGCAAAAATATCGGATGCCATTTTGTAAAGTTCATTGAACTCCACATCCACCTCGTTGGAAAGTTTAAAGTAGTTCTCCTCTTTTTCCCGGAAGGGTTTGAAGAAATATTCCTTGAGCAGCCCCGTAGTTTCGTCGTTTAGTCGAAAGGGTTCTTCGGAAAGAAAGAGACCCTCGGCTTTGTTTTTATTCCCCACGCGATGCAGGGAAATCGTTTCGATTTGGGTGGAATATAGGTTTATCATATTAGGAGTTCAGTGTTAATTAGTATCGGCCATTGCGAGGAGCCTCTTGCAAAGTTAACTGTAACAAAATTTCAAAGGCGACGCGGCAATCGGTTATGTATTCTACACAGTTGTATACAGGCGTGGGTTCAACATAGCAGTAGCTCCAAAAGATTGCCGCCTCGTCCGGTTTGCCCGAGGCAAATTGGACTCCTCGCAATTACTGCCGGCGAAAAACCTTAATTCCAATTCTCGTCAAAATCAAGATCATCGTAATTTTCAAAGGTATCCTCAAAATCAAAGGCAGCTTCGGACTTAAAATTGGTCTCTGGTGGGTTCTCGGGCAGTTCGCCAAAACTGAACAGCAAGTTAGGGTAGGAGGTGCCTGATTCCGGTTCGACGATATCCGCCAGTTCGACCAAGAACGTCCACATACTTAAAAAATCGTAGACGTAAATCAATTTCGGACTGTTTTCGGTCATCACATCCTCCAAAAAAGTTTCGTTCATCAGGCGTACGTCAGATATGCTGTCGCTCATGTCGAAAAGCGCTATTTCTTCGTCTTGGTTCCATTCCTCGTCACAGGTATAAAACGAGGCCATCTCATTGCCCAAGAATCCGAAAGATTGCGCAATGGCATTGTGAAATTCCTCCATTGTACTACTGTCCTCAATCTCAATATCGCGGAAAATATCCTCTTTGGCATCCAAGATTATCCGTATTTTATAAATCATGGTGTTCGTTTTTGTAGGAGGGCAAAGTTACGAAGAATTCTAAGGTTTTAGGTTTAGGAGTTGAGAAGTTTAGAACAAACAGAAGCAGGCTATAAAAAATTCAAGGTTCAAGTCTGTGGTTGACAGATCTAGGCTTCAAGGTTAAAAATACACGCAACCCTGCCTAAATGGTGGGTAGGGTTGAACAGCTACGAAGTAGGGATTGAACCTTGAATTTTTCAACTTGGAACGCTAAGCCCTTACGAACTTTTTCGCCCTAAACACCTCCAAGACCAAATAAAACTGTACGCCGAACAATACCGATGCAATGATAAGATGTACGGGTTGTGTGGCGAACGGAAAATCGAGATAATACATGCTGACACCGGTCAGTATTTCGATGCCGATAAGGATGAGTACCCAGTTTATTTTCGAAAAGCCCAGCTTATGTTTCCAAATTTGTCGCCCCAAAAACAAGTTCAATACAACGATCGCTATGGAAAATGAGCGGTGGACGTAAAACTCCCAATCGACATCGGACAACCACAAATGTTTTGCGGTTTCCCCGACCACATCGATTTGCTCATCGACGAAATGCCGTACTTGGGTGCCCAATATAATCTGTACCATGGTAGCAACAAACGCCATGAGAAGCCATTTGGCAAGGTTTTTTTGGTAGGTCAAACCTTGAGAATTCTTGGTCGTGTGGATGAGATAAATCAATAAGGCGACGATGAGCAGGGCCATGACCATGTGAACGGTAATCTTCGCCGGCGCCAGAACGGAATAGACCACCGTCGCGCCGAGCCAAGCCTGAAAGCCCATGCCAAAAACCACAAGCCAAGAAAATAGGGTAATTTTTTTATTGTGTCTCCAGAAGCGAAATGAGAAAATGGCCAAAACGAGGGTGGCGAGCCCGGCCAAAGCTCCGAAGAGCCGGTTGATAAACTCGATCCAGGTGTGCCAAGGATTGAAAAGGGCGTAATCATGTTTGGTATAGGGCGCCCAATTTTGTGGGTCGTATTCAGAAGCGGTCTTGAAATCCGCGTTGGCCACCTGCAAGGTTTGGTCGACTATAATGACCTGCCCTTTTTTAAATTCCCGCTCCGGTTGCCATTGCAATTGCGTAGCTTCGGTCGGGGGAATATAATAGCCAAAACATTTAGGCCAATCGGGACAGCCCATGCCGCTACCCGTCATTCTGACAATGGCACCGGCGGCGATGACCAGATAAACAAATACTAAAGCGATTTTGGCAATTTTTCGGAAGTGGTGTTGCATTTTGCAGTACAGTTTTGCAGTGCAAATTTACCACTCTTTGATGGTATACGGTACATTTCAAATCAAATTCCCGCCCAGACTTTGGAGCCAAATCCGAAATTTCAAATCGGATATTCCAATTCTGAATGTCGAATTCCTAATATATTTGGAGATTTCCCGATCTTAAAAGAACCTGGGGACAATCCTTCGTTGAAAGCGGGTCAAGAACTCGTACCTAAGCAGTATCTCGAACGACCCGTCGTTAAAGGTTGCGCCACCGAGTTCGGAAAGTTCACGATCATAGGCAAGCCCTAACATCAGATTTTCATTTATCTGAAACCCAACAATAGCGCTAAGTGCTGCATCCCATCGATACGCCGCTCCCAAAGTAAATTTTTCATTAAAAAGAAAATTGGCGGAGACATCGACTTGTAATGGTGCCCCCTGTTCGGCCCTTAGTAACAGGGCCGGCTTGAATTTTACGATGGGGTGTATATCGTATACATACCCGGTCATCAGGTAAAGATTGAGCCGTTCCTTTGCCAAAAAGGAATTACTGGATTTCGAATCGTCAAAGTGTTGGGTCCTTAAAAAATTAGGTATCGATATACCTGCGTAAAATCGCTCATTGTAATAAAAGGCACCCACTCCAAAGTTAGGGGAAAACTTGTTATCGATATTCGCGAGTCCCGATGCCAACACCTCCTGTTCATAATTAGCCAGCTTGGTAAAATCTACATTTAGCAAATGGCCTCCGGCTTTTATGCCGAAAGCCAATTTGTTTTCCCTTGCAAAGGGAATGGTGTACGAAAATACACCATCGAAATAGGTTTCTTGATTGGTGCCCTTGCCGATGTCATCGTTTACTATCGACAGGCCAATGCCGACCCTTTCGGAAACTGGAGTATGAAAATTTATGGTTTGGGTCTTCGGGGCACCTTCGATGCCCAGCCATTGCGATCGATGCATGCCCGTTATACTAAAAACTCCCCTTGATCCCGCATAACCGGGGTTTATGGACAAGGTATTGTAAATGTACTGCGTATATTGGGGCTCTTGTTGCGCCAAAATAATTTGTGAGGTACTAGCAACCAAAAGTATGAACAGAACCAGTTTCTTCATGTAAGCCGATTTAACCTAATTATTTTCGTTGGCGTATTCAACCTGTAAACGTAAATAAAGGTATTTCTGTATGTACCACCGTGGGTAATTGTTGGTCAAAATGGGTAATTGTTGTTCAAAAATAGACTTTTAGGATGAAGGTGTCTTTTCAGGGAATGATTTTTGGTGCCTAAACCGTTTTACAAGAGACCTAATTCTTCTCCCTTTTTGAGCATAAATTTTCTTGCAGGCTCATACTCATTGGGAATTTCCCCTTCCAAAATAGCTTCCTTAATCGCCTCTTTGATGATACCGATTTCCCGGGACGGTTTTATGCCAAAAGTCTCCATTATTTCCTCCCCGCTGACCGGGGGTTGAAAATTGCGGATGTGGTCGCGTTCTTCGACTTCTTCTATTTTTTGGCGAACAAGCTTGAAGTTGTTCTTGTATTTTTTCTGCTTTTGGGAATTTTTGGTCGTAATATCCGCTTCGCACAAGGTCATGAGATCGTCGACATGGTCACCTGCATCGTGTACCAATCGCCTTACGGCAGAATCGGTGACGAATTCCTCCGACAGTATTTGAGGTCGTGAGCTCATCAGCACCATCTTCTGAACGTACTTCATCTTATCGTTCAGGGGCATTCGCAGGCGCTTGAAGAGTTTGTAAACCATTTTAGAGCCGATAAATTCGTGGGCATGAAACGTCCACCCGATTTTTTTATGGAAACTTTTGGTGGGCGCCTTTCCGATATCATGTAAAAGGGCAGCCCAGCGCAACCAAAGGTCATCGGTGGTTTCGGCGATGTTGTCGACAACCTCCAAGGTGTGCCAAAAATTATCTTTATGGCGTTGGCCCTCTTTTTCTTCGATACCCTGTAAGGCAACCAGTTCGGGAAGAATAAACGGCAACAGTTCGGTTTTTTGGAGTAGCGCAAAGCCTTGTGACGGTTTTTCACTGGCTAAAATCTTGTGCAGCTCGTCAACGATACGTTCTTTGGAAATGATTTTAATCCGTTCCTTATGTTCGGTAATTGCTTGTAGGGATTTCAGTTCTATCTCAAAATTCAGCTGTGTCGCAAAACGGATAGCCCGCATCATACGTAAGGGATCATCGGAATAGGTTACCCCAGGTTCCAAGGGCGTACGGATGGTTTTCTTTTCTAAATCGGCAACGCCACCGAACGGATCGAGCAGTTCTCCGTAATTATTTTTGTTTAAGGATATTGCCAACGCATTGATAGTGAAGTCCCGCCGCTTCTGATCATCCTCCAAGGTGCCGTCTTCCACAATAGGTTTACGACTATTTCGGTCGTAGCTTTCCTTTCGGGCTCCGACGAATTCCAGTTCGATGCCCTCGTGCTTCAGCATGGCCGTACCGAAGTTTTTAAAGATGGATACTTGGGGATTGCCCGGCAGTTTTGATGCCACTTTTTTCGCCAACTCGATGCCACTGCCTACCGCAACGATATCGATATCTTTCGGAGTGCCCCGTTTTAAGAGATAATCACGGACAAATCCGCCGATGACATAACTATCCGTACCGAGTTCGGAAGATGCTTCGGCAACCCATTTGAAGACAGGGCTTTTTAGGGCGTTTTTATAGTTCAATGTTTACTATTCAATATTCATATAAAGACGCAGTTCATACCCACGCTATGCGGTTTAAGATTAAATTGGGGCATTTATTTTTGTCTCAATCCGTCAAATCTATTAGCATAGCAGTCTCATCTCTTTTCACGCCCGAATCACCTTCACCGTACCATCATTGCCCAACTTAATAATCGCCGATGGAACCGCGTTGGGGTTTTCGGGGTGTAAATTTACCACATAGTCGACACCTTTTAAAATGCTTTCGGATATTTCATGGAAACCTTTGGGACTAGGTTCATCGGAAACATTGGCGGAGGTTGAAACAATGGGTTTGCGGAATTTGTTGATGAGGTATTTGCAGAATTTGTCGGATGCCACGCGTATTGCCAGCGTGTTATCTTCGGCGATAAGGTTCTTGGCAACACTTTTGGGCCGGTCGTAAATGATTGTCGTCGGTTTGGTCGACAGATCCATGATATCGTAGGCCAGTTCGGGCACCTTGTCTATATGTCTTTCGAGCATCGCATCATTGGCTACCAAACAAATCAGGGCTTTGCTATCATCACGGTTTTTTAGGGCGTACACTTTCCGAACGGCTTCTTGGTTCGTGGCATCGCATCCGATACCCCAGACCGTATCGGTAGGATAAAGGATGAGGCCCCCTTCTTCAAGAACCTTAAGGCAGGCGTTTATTTCTTCCGTAAACTTGTCCACGTTATTTTAACTATTTTCACTTTTCACTCCATCACTTTTCACTCCATCACTTTTCACTCCTCACATTTTTCTCCCGCAATCGCGCCAATTCCTTATACCGGGCGTGCACGCCCAGAGCGTTCAGGTAGCAGATGATGATTCCCTTTTTACCGTCCAATATCCCAAGTCGAAAAATGTAATGGTTTACAAACTTATAAAAGGGGCGGAACCAAAAATGGTACAGATTGGGGGAGTAGTCCTTATCCATTTCCTCAAAGGCCTTCATCTGGCCGTACTTTATCATTTTCCCTTTGTAATCCTCATAGCATTTATAGGAATAATGAATCAGCTTATTTTTTAGGGTGCCTGATTTTCCGTTGATCACCAAAGTCTCGTGAACGATACGCTCCTCCGAAAAATACACCTTGCTTTTTCGGAACAGCCGGTAGTTTTTATCGCTTTGCCATCCACTGAAATGTAAGACCTTGTCCTTGAACATAAAAGTCCGCAGAAAATAATAGGCGTTGGCCGGGGGTTTCTCGAGGTTAACGGTTTCAATGATTTCGTCCTTTAAGGCTTCGGTGACCCTTTCATCCGCATCCAAGAACAGCACCCAGTCGTGGGAAGCCTGATCCAGTGCAAATGATTTTTGGTCCGTAAAGTTTTCAAAGGGTCGCTGTATTAGTTTTATATGCGGTCGCTCCCGAACTTTTTCCGCGGTACCGTCGGTGCTATAGGAATCAACAACGATTATTTCGTCGGCAAACGAAATATTGTCCAACACCCCATCGATGTGGAATATCTCGTTGAAAGTGATGAGTACGGCCGTTATTTTCTTCTTCCTATCGCCCATGAACCAAATAGTTTACTATTTTTTCCTGAATAATTCCATTGTCAAAATTTTCACGTGCAAAAGCAAATCCTTTTTGTCCCATTTCTTGTCTTTGCTTTGGATGTTCGGCAAGGTACTGGACTTTGTCCGCAAAGGCTTCTACATTGTCAACGGGCGTAAGGAAACCCGTACTCCCGTCTACCACGACCTCCGGATTGCTGCTACAATCGAACGCAATAATCGGTTTTTTGCACAGGGCCGCCTCTGCCAATACGTAGCCAAATCCCTCCCATAAGCTGGGCAGTACGAAAATATCGCCGCTGCAAATCAGATCTTTCGGGTTTTCGATAAATCCAGCGAACACTACCTGTTGCTCTACCTGCAACTTTTTCACCCTGCTTAGAAGTTCGTCCCTTAAACTTCCCTCGCCACCGATAAGCATTTTAAATTTTAGTTTTCTACGTTTGAGTTCCGCTGCCAAATCGATCAGAAATTTCTGGTTTTTTTGGAGCTCCAAACGGCCTAAATTCGATAGCACCAGCTCATCGGCATCTTTTTTTTGATAACTGGGTCGGGTAGCTTTTCTTACGAAGGTGTCTATTTCGATACCGTTATAGATCACTTTTATTTTATCCTCTGGAAAGAGATTGGGATTGTTGACCAAAACCGTTTTCTTGGTGGCATGGGAATTTGCTAATACTTCGGATACTACGGTCTTGAAATAATAGCGATTTAACCACGAATTTTTAATGGGAATGGCACTTCCCCTTCTATAGATTATACGTTCAATTCCCGCCCATTTGGAAGCCAGCCCTGCCAATTTCAGATCTCTGGAAAGGTTCATTACAATCGTACCTACATTATGTCTCTCCAGAATTTTTTCAATCGACTTTAATTTCAAAAGGTTCAAAAAACTAAGATTGGTAACCCTTATTCCCAGGCATTGAATATCGGAGTCCAATAATCGGTTGTAGAGTTCGCCCCTGATATGTGCAATTACTAAAACCGGATATCCTAAAGCATGGAGATGTCCGCTGGCTTCTAAATGCCATTTTTCTCCCCCGCCCCAGGCTTCGGTACTGTTGAAAAAGCAAATGGTCTTCATACCAACACCGATTTGTAGACTTCATAAATATTTTGGGCGACAGCTTCGTCGGAAAATTTTTGAACGAATCGATAGCCTTCTTCCTCGATGTGTTTTCGGTCGGCAGGATTTTCGAAAAGACGGCGGATCTCATTTCTAAGGGCATCCGCATCTAGCGATGCCACATAAACGGATTGAGGGCCACCGGCCTCGGGAAAACAGCCGCCTTCCGAGGTAATCACCGCGGTTTTACTGAACAGGGCCTCGATGATCGGTATCCCGAAACCTTCGCAAATAGAGGGGTAGCAGAATATCGTGGCCAACTGATAAATAGCTGCAAGTTCGGTGTCTTCCACATTCTTTAAAAAGATAACCTGCGATTGCAATTTGTTCTCCCGAATATAGGCATGGATTTTTTGCGCGTATTTTTTTTCGGAACCTACCAAAACCAGATGATATTCCGTTCCGTTTATGGCCTTTACCAAGGTAAAAGCGTTTTTACGTTCTTGCAGCGTGCCCACGTTCAGCACGAATTCTTGGGGCAGATTGTATTTGTTTCGGACTTTATCCTTAAAATTGGCGTCGTATTCCTTTTTATAGACATCGTTACACCCTTGATAGACCACCGTTATTTTGTTTGGATCGGCATCGAGGTACTGTACGGCATCCTTTTTAGTCTGTTCGCTGATGGCAATTATCCGGTCGGTATTCGCAGCGGCATACTTGAACTTTTGGGTGTATATGACCCGATCAAAGAAGGAATAATAATGCGGATGGGTCAGGAATATAAGGTCGTGGATGGTGACCACCGTAGCGATATTCGTCTTTTTGAGTCCCGCCGGAAGTTCGCCGGTCAAGCCGTGAAAAATATCCACCTTATCCTTAATAATTTGTTTGGAAACCGGACCTAAACGCCAAAGGGAAGAGAATTTTTTCCAGAACCAGCCCTTTGGATATTTGATATAGATTTTCTTTTGGATGTCTAACCGGTCGACGTTGGACGGGGCGGTATTATAGAGCACGAATTTTTCTATGGGCGTATACCTGTACAAAATGCGGATGGCGTCACGCCCGTAATTGCCTAGCCCTGTGTTGTTATGAAATATTCTTTTGGCATCAAAACCAATTTTCATCGCCTTGTTTTTCGTGGTCGTCAAAGGTCAAAGATAATGAACTCGTTCAGACTTTTTCTTATGCCTCCGATTTTCACATTTTGCACCCTAATTTCCTCATTTTTGATTTCCGTAGCTACGGCTATGCAACTAAAAAATGACATCATTAGGGCACAAAAGCCGAAAATCTCGGTTCCAAACAAAAAATCAAAACAAGTTCGATGTAAGCTAGTCATTAATAAAATCAATATACTTTTTTTGCTGAAAACGATAGTCCCATTTGGGGTCGGAATAGGATGTGGGGGATTTTAAATTTCCCGCATCGATTTCGGTAATGAGCTGTGGGAAAGTTGTTTCGTCGAAGAAGAGGGAATTTGCCCGCAAATCGGGAATATCCCGGAAAAAGCTGTGGCAAAGCATCGGTTTTTTATGCGCAAAGGCCAAATTGAAGCTGCCCGAAATTTTGTACTTAAGATAATCGGTATGCAGTGTCAGCAAAGGCATGATGAAATCGCAAGCAGCCAGATACGAATGAAAATTCCGGTTTTCTATAAAGGAATGGAATAATTTGAAACGCCCCAATTGTCCTGATTTTTCCAAATGGTCATAGAATCGTTTGCCGGTTGCAGTATTGCGGTCGACCTTACCCAAGATAACGAACTTGACCCGATGTAACGCGTTGATTTCCACGAGTGCGTTAACCAAAAAATCATAGTCCCTTCGATTGTAATCGACCCTTCCGGGGATGCCGATCCAAATATCGTTTTGCTTATAGACCGGCACCGGTTGGTATTGTGGAAAAAAAATGGGGTAAAAACTCTGGACTTTGATATCACCCGCAGGCTCGTCCACGGGAAGCAACGCATCGTTCAGTACAAAATACTTTTTTATTTTTTTGGATATCATCCGCTGCGTAAAACTGCTATCCAGTTTTTTGGTGTTGTGCAGGAGGCCCACGCATTTGGTGCGCGCCAATCGAAGTAATACCGTCAGGTTTCGTACAACGCTGTAGGAATGGGCCGTGTTCAGTACAATAAGATCGAATTTCTTGAGCCTATTGAACAGCTGCCACTGGAGTCCGAGTTTTTTAAAAAAGCCCTGGTTATCAAAATCGATGTAAACCACGTTGTCCGCCAGGTTCGCATAGTCGGTAATTTGTTGAGCGAGTATGGGGTGCAGTATCAAGGTTACCTGATGTCCGGCGTCCTTTAAAAAGCTCAACTGGGTGCAGATGCACTCCTCGTGGGATTCCTTTATTTCTACTAGGGCGGTTTTCATGGGATGGTATCAGACCGCAAGATAATGGATTATGGTCTTTGTCCGAAGTCAGTCCATTGTAAAACGGATAGGGATGATACAGGAAAAGAAAATTACTCGCGAACAGGGCTCAGAACAGCAGTGTCGTGTAGTTCGGTGCTTTTTCGGTTCAGTTGGCGGAATTCGCGATATCTTTCTAGATCGCTCAGTGCATTCAGGTAGCAGATAATGATGCCTTTTCTACCGTCAAGCATTCCCAGTCGGATGGTGTAGTTGTACAGGAATTTCCAAATTGGGGCGGCCATTAGTTTGAGGGGAAGAACCTGCTTTCCGTTTTCGTGGCACTGTAGGGCCTTTAGTTGGCCGTAGCGCAGCATTTTTTCTTTGTAATCCTCGTATTTTTTATAGGAATAGTGTAACAACCGTTTGTTGAGAACGCCCGATGTGCCCTCTACCTCCAAACGTTCGTGTACCCTTCGTTCTTGGCAGAACGCCACTTTGCTTTTTCTGAAAAGCCGATAATTTTTATCCGTTTGCCATCCACTGAAGCGCAAATGGGCGTTTTTGAACATGAATTTTCTGTAGAACCAATAGGCAACATGGGGTGACGGTCGGTTTGTAACGGCGATAATTTCTTTGCGCAAGCCTGCTGGAACAACTTCGTCCGCATCCAAAAAAAGCACCCAATCATTGGACGCCTGCTTCAGGGCAAAGGTTTTCTGTTTGGTAAAATCCTGAAATGGATGTTGAATGACCTTTATTTTAGGATGGGCGGATAGATACTCGTAAGTTCCATCGGAGCTGTAAGAATCGACAACAATAATCTCGTCGGCAAAACCGACAGAAGCGATACAGTGCTCTATGTACCCCATTTCATTATAGGTAATGATAACTGCCGATATTTTCTGATGTTCACCTATTTTCAAAACACTTTGGGTATTCTTCCGAATCATCCGGGATAATTTATAACAGAAAAAAAGTCTTAAAATTGTATGGGGATTAAAAAATTCTAAAAATTGGGAGGTCGAGTATAAAACAGTCGAAATCGGATTGACCCTACTTCTTTAGTTAAAAGATGTCAAGATTAACGAAAGGTTGCGTTTTTTTTCGACTTTTTTTTCGGGTTTAAGGGGTATTCCAAGGGAAAGCCTAAAAAGAATACGGGTAATCGCCGATTTTATGGGAACTTTGCGCTGTACTCGCGCCATATACAAACCCCCAAATCTAGGAGGCGGGAGGAGTAACATAATCCAAAAAATGAAGACCTTAAAATATTACTTCCATATGCTTTTTGCCCCATCGAAGGAAACGGCCTTGGATACGATTCGTACCAAAAATATCATGCATTCCTTTCATTTCCTGGTCGATGCCCTTAAGAACCATGATCGCCTATTTTTCGTACGTTTTGGCGATGGGGAATTCGTGACCTTGATGCAACAGGACCATCGTAACTATGTGTTCAATGCAAATTTGGAAAAGGAGCTTGAGGCATCCTTTCGTATTCAGGATGAGGAGTATCTGATTGCCTGCCCCATTAATTATCCGTACGATGAATTCCACGCCAAGGGCATATATCGGCAGTTTTCATGGCAACAGGAAATGATAGATGTGATGCAGCAGCGGAATTTCCCCAAAGATCTAGTTTTCGAAAATCCCTGTATCTTTCAATGTCTAGGGGTCTTTAGACCCAAGCTGCTCAAAGGTTTTTTAGACGATTTCATCCGAAAGGAAAAGAAAATGTTCATCGGTTCGACGGATAAGGAGATAGCGGAAAAATTATACGGCCAAATTGACTATTACGTTCGAATTCCGGAGAGAAACGCCTACGAGTCCATACAGCAATGGTGGCCAGAAGTGGAGCGCAACGTTGATAAGGTAGATTTGGTCATCCCTTCAGCAGGCAGTACTTCCAATGTTATTTCAATTCGGCTATGGAATAGCGGAGTGCGTTGCAAAGTGATCGACTTTGGATCTATCGTAGACGCCGTGGCGCAAAAAACCTCTCGAAGCTGGATTCGGCTTCAGGGACATCAAGTGCTGAAAACGCTTGAAAATCCACCGAAATTATCTATTGGGCAACGTTGGGAATTCTTGCGTAAGGATATCAAGTTTTATTTCAGGAACCAGATTATTTGAGAGGTTAGATGCATAGCTTAAGGATTAGAGTTAGCGGATTGACACTTCGGAAAAAATCGCTTTTTTAATTACACCGCCACATCATACTCCCTAAGCGCATCGTTCAAAGAGGTTTTTTTGTTCGTACTCTCCTTTCGGGTACCGATAATCAGGGCACAGGGCACTTGAAACTCCCCCGCCGGAAACTTTTTGGTATAGCTGCCGGGAATTACCACGGAACGTGCAGGTACTAAGCCTTTTGTTTCCTTGGGTGTATCTCCCGTCACGTCGATGATTTTGGTAGACGCCGTCAACACCACATTGGCCCCTAATACGGCTTCTTTTTCAACACGGACGCCCTCGACCACGATACATCGGGATCCGATAAAGGCATTGTCCTCTACAATGACCGGGGCTGCCTGTAAAGGTTCAAGAACCCCGCCGATACCGACCCCGCCGCTCAAATGCACGTTTTTTCCGATTTGGGCGCAGCTGCCTACCGTAGCCCAGGTGTCGACCATCGTGCCTTCGTCGACATAGGCCCCGATGTTGACGTAGCTCGGCATTAAAATGGTTCCCGATGAAATATAGGCGCCATGTCGGGCCACCGCGTTGGGTACAACCCGGATACCTTTCTCCTTATAGCCTCTTTTCAGGGGAATTTTATCGTGGTATTCGAAGATGCCGGCCTCTAAAGTTTCCATTTTTTGAATCGGAAAATAGAGTACGACCCCTTTTTTTACCCATTCATTGATCTGCCATCCCCCTTCAGTAGGCTCGGCACAACGAAGCTCGCCCGCATCCAGCAAATCTATGACTTGGCGAATGGCGTCTTGGGTTTCTTTTTCCTTGAGCAGTTCGCGGTTGTCCCAGGCGTTTTCTATAGTGTGTCTTAAATCGGTCATTTGAAGAAAAGTTTATGGGTTTATGGGTTTAGAAGTGTATGAGATTCACCGCAAATATAATCTCTCAAATATGATTTAGGCGCCAATTTTACACTTATAACAAATTATCGGTTATTTTTGCCAAAAATTGTACGGGTTTGGGAAGGGTTTTGGCATTGGATTATGGTAGAAAACGCACAGGAATAGCCGTTACCGATGAACTACAACTGATTGCGTCAGGGCTGACCACGGTTTCGACCTTTGAGTTGCTTGACTTTTTGAAGCAGTATACCCAAGACGAAAAAGTAGTGCGGTTTGTGGTAGGGGAACCCCGGCAAATGAACAACATGCCGTCGGAATCCGAAACCTTTATCGCTCCGTTTCTAATCCAGTTGAACAACAATTTTCCCAACATACCTATAGCGCGTCAAGACGAACGTTTTACCTCTAAAATGGCGGTACAGACGATGATCGAGGGCGGATTAAAGAAGAAACAACGTAGAAATAAGGCCCTGGTCGATGAAATAAGTGCGACCCTGATTTTGCAGGCCTATTTAAACACCATACAATGATATTACCTATAGTAGCTTACGGTGATCCGGTCTTGCGGAAAATCTGCGAAGATCTGCCCGAAGATTTCCCGAAGATGGACGAATTGGTCGCCAATATGTATGAGACCATGTACAACGCCAATGGTGTTGGTCTTGCAGCGCCGCAGGTGGGGCTGCCCCTTCGCGTTTTTGTGATAGATACGACTCCATTTGCCGATGACGACGATCTGTCATCTGATGATCAGAAGGCCCTGAAGGGATTTAAACAGACGTTTATTAATGCGCATGTGAGAGAAGAAACCGGTGCGGAATGGGCCTTTAACGAAGGTTGCCTGAGCATACCGGAAATCCGTGAGGATATCAAGCGGAAGGATACCCTGACCATCACCTTTATCGATACCGATTTTAAGGAACATACCGAAACTTACGACGGACTTCTCGCCCGAGTAATACAGCACGAGTACGACCATATCGAGGGCATACTGTTTACCGATAAGCTTTCCCCCTTGAAAAAGAGGATGCTGAAGGGCAAGTTGAACAATATTTCCAAGGGAAAAATTGAGGTCGATTATCGAATGCGATTTCCCAACGTAAAAAAAGCACGGTAAACCGCTGCCGTAATCCATCGAAAAGTGTAATCTTTGTGTTCCTCAATTGCAAAAAAATACTATGACTTTAGACAAAATTTTATCCATCGGGGGAAAACCCGGCCTTTACAAATTGATAACCCAGACCCGTGGCGGTTTTGTCGCGGAATCGCTGCTGGATAAGAAACGGATTACGGTAAGTTTGCGTACCAATGTCAGCGTACTTTCTGAAATCGCTATGTATACCCTTGAGGAAGAACTGCCGTTGCGTGAGGTATTCCTAAAAGTACAGGAAAAAGAGGATGGCGGTAAAACTTCGATAAGCCATAAGGACGATAAATTGAAATTGGAAGAATACTTTTTTGAGGTACTGCCCAACTACGACGAAGACCGGGTTTATGCCAGCGATATCAAAAAGGTAATCCAATGGTACAATATTCTACATGAAAACGGTATCACCGATTTTTCCGATAAAAAAGCGGAAAAATCAGAAGGGGAATCCACTGAGAAAAAGCCTCAGGAAAAGAAATCACAAGAAATGAAATCCCCTGATACGAAGGCGGTAGCGAAAAAATCGTCCAATCCAAAGTCTTCGGGCAAGAAAGTGGCCCAAAAAAATCCGGCTGCTAGGAAGAAGTAAGGTTCTTTTATTGACCGACTAATCCTTCTTAATTTCTTCATAGGTAAATTTACTTTTCTTCCAGTCGATTAAGGGTGAGGGGTAGTATTTTACATCCATTCTATCCAAAAACGGGGCTTGGTTCGCCAATCGTACCTTATAATTTTCCCAATTCCGGTTTTCCGGAGTAGACCAGCTTAATTCTGAATAGCCAATAGCCCGTGGAAAAGCCAAGTAGGCGAGTTCATCGAAAGTCTCGATGGTCTCGGACCATAGCGGCGCCTCGATGCCCAAAATGTTTTTCAAAGGAATTCCTTCATAGGCTTCCGGATTCCACACATAGGCGGAATCAACGGGTACATAGGCGGCCCAATGCAAGCCATATTTCGAAAGGCTGTCATACTGCATATCGAGATAGGCTTTTTTGGCGGGTGAAAGAATCATCTTAAGGTTTTTCCGCACGGCTGCTTTTGCGTTATCGCCGCTGCTCCAGTATTGGGGAATGGCTGTGGAATCGACGTCCGCGGTCACGATTTCGTCCCATCCGATCATACGCTTTCCGTGTTTGTTTACAATTTTTTGCACCTTTTCGACAAAATAATTGAAATCGTTCTTTTTGGTCGCATGGCTTTCATCGCCGCCGGCGTGGAAATAGGGCCCGGGCGTGATTTCGGAAATTTCGCGTACCACATCATCGATAAACGTGTATACGGTATCTTTTCGGGTGTCAAATGTACTGAAGCCCACGTTTGTGCCTTCATAAGGTTCGATTTTTTTGCCGTTGCCGTTTAAAAACGGATAAGCTACAGAAGCGGCGTTCGTATGCCCGGGCATGTCGATTTCGGGTACGATGGTCATATGTTGCGCTGCCGCATAGGCCACGATGTCCTTATAATCTTCTTGCGTATAAAAACCGCCTTCTCCGCCACCCACTTCCGTGCCGCCGCTAACCTCTGTGAGCTTTGGCCAGGATTTGATCTCGATACGCCAGCCTTGATCATCGGCGAGGTGTAGATGCAACACGTTGTACTTGTAATAGGCCAGCAAATCGATGTATTTTTTTACTTCTTCAACCGTAAAAAAATGCCGGGCGACATCGAGCATAGTGCCGCGATATTCAAAAACGGGATTATCGATGATCTTTCCCGTTGGAATCGTCCATACCTTATATTCCGCCAAAGTATCGTTGCTTGTTTCAGGTATAATCTGGCGTATGGTCTGGATGCCCCGAAATGCGCCCTCGGCGGTATTGGAATTCAGTATCACAGAGTCGGCCGTAATATAAAGCTGATAGGCTTCCGGAGCGTCCAGTTCTAGACTGTCCGACTGGTTGATGTAGATGATACCCTCTCGATTGGGTACTTCGTTTACATTTACAGGGATTTGAAGGTTTGTCTTTGCCCTTATTTTATCCGCCAAAAATTGCCCCACCTCAGGAAATCCGGATGCGTTTTCCGAGGTATATATTGCCGTAAATTCATCCAAGGCGAAACCTCCGTTGGTAGGAATGATTTTCATGGGCTTGGGAATCATGTTTTCCATCGCAAGATCAGTTTTGGGAAAATTCAAAACGCGTTTCTTCTTTTCCGCTTCGCAGGATAGCAATGCGACGAATGCGAGGCAGATGAGTAGGCTTTTGGTTAAATTGGAATTCATAGCTGTTTAATGTTATAGTTTTATATGTTTAAAATGCATTGAAACGATTGAAAACGCTATAGGTTAACATTATATATTTAATTTCTAGTGGGTCAATTCACAAAAGGCTCGAGAACGTCATACCAAATCTGATAGCCTTTCGCATTCATATGTAGTCCATCTTCGATAAAAATATCCTGTTTTACTTTGTTGCCGTCGAGCATGGGGTCCCATACGTCGGCATACGCCACTGACGGAGTATCATCAGCAAGTTTTGCCATTTTTCGGTTAAGGCGTTTGTATTTTCCCTTCAACTTCCATCGGGCGATACTGGGCTTGGCGGCGATAAGCACGACTCGTGTAGTGGAATCGTTTCTATGGATACCTTCGATAATATTTTGAATCTTTTCTATAATTGCGGTAGGTTTCTTTTTGGCAAAAATGTCATTATCCCCTTCATAAAGGAATACTTTTTTGGGATGGAAACGCAATATTAAATCGTAAATATAAAAGGATAGGTCTGAAGCCTGTGATCCCCCGAAGCCTGTGTTGACGACTTGGTGTTCAGGGAATCGCTCTTGAACATCCCGCCACATCCGGATGCTTGAACTTCCTGTAAACACTATAGTTTCTTGGGATGCATCAAAAACCGTATCGTATTTATTTTGTAGGTCTTCGACCTCGCCCTTAAATGGTACTGGGTCTTGGGCATTTGCAATGGAAACTATCAGGCAGAGAACGGTAAATACAATGAATTTCATGGGAAAGGTTTGACCGTACAAGTTACTTTTTATTTGTCAGGGGGCAAATAAATTTTCACACTCCTATCCACATATACATCAGTGCGGCCAAAGCTCCTCCGATTAAGGGGCCGACAATAGGTACCCAAGCATAACTCCAATCACTGCTGCCTTTTCCCTTTAGAGGAAGGATGGCGTGCATGATCCGGGGTCCGAGATCTCGTGCCGGGTTGATGGCATAGCCGGTAGGACCGCCGAGTCCGAAACCGATGCCCATAACCAAAAGCGCTACTGGCAGGGCATCAAGGGCACCCAGTTTGATGGGTTCGTCGGAAACGGTTCCTCCGGCGATGTAGAACACGCCGAAGACCAAGGCAAAGGTGCCGATAATCTCGGTTACCAAATTCCAAAAGGGACTCCGAATAGCCGGAGCGGTCGAAAAAGTTGCCAAGAGGGCACCTTGGTCTTCCGTGGCATCGTACTGCTTTTTATAGGTCAGCCAAACCAGAAGATTTCCCATCATTGCACCCAAGACCTGGGCTACCATATAACCGGGAACGAGTTCCCAGGCAAATTTTCCAGCGGTAGCGAGACCGAAGGTCACGGCAGGGTTTAAATGGGCCCCGCTCACATCGGCACTTATAAAGACTCCGCTAAATACCGCAATGCCCCATGCGAGGGAGATTCCCGTCCAGCCCGCATCTGCACCTTTCGTACCTTTTAGCACGACGTTGGCGACGATACCGTTACCGATAAGGATCAGCATGGCGGTTCCGATAAACTCAAAAATATATACGGTCATATAGTCGGTTGTTTAGGCGGGGTAAAAGATAAAGAAAAATTTGGAAATGATGGAGGTATATTCCCGCTTGTTAGCATCGGAACCTAAGAGTACGACCCATAAATTGATTGCATAGACGGGTTCAGAAATTCTACGATGAAGTGGTTAAACACCAAATTGCTTCAAGTGATGGTCGAGATGCTTGGAGAAAAGTGTATTCCATTCCGTGTCGGTCAAGGCGCCAAAGGCGTGCGACTCTTTTTTGTTGAAATGTGCCGGGCCTAACTTTTGGGTCTTTTCTATATGTGCGATCAGGCGCTTTTTTTCGGTTTCGAAATTTCTCTCATCGGTAATTAGGAACACCGGGGCGGTTCGGAGGTTCTTTTTATAGGGTTTTGGCCCAACGACTATTTTTTTCGCAAAAAGCTTGACCAGAAATTTCTGAAGGCCTTTGGGCTTGGGATGTTTGTCCGTATATACCAGTTCGTAGGCGACGTTGCAGTGAGCCAGCATTTCCGATACGTTCATTTTTCCCCATTGGGGCTGCGTTTCCGGGGTCAGGGCATTGATACGGCCAATGGTTTCTTTGGCCTCTTTTTCGTTAAAAAGGTTTTTCCAGGTCATGATTTTGATGGTTAGTGGATATAAGTTAGTAGCGGATGTACAGGGGTAAAATCGTGGTTTTCATTCTATAATTTCGTATTCGATACTTAGTTTTCGCAAAGCTCTCAAAGCGGAACCCGAGTTTTTGTCTTCCACTTCAATAGCTATAGCGTCTCCTTCCAAGAGGATATCGGTGAGTTCGTTCGACAAAGATTCCTCGCTGTTAAAGGAAATTTCTGCAATACACTTGGCTATTGCCCTTCTATCTGGTCTCAGAGCATCACAAGACACTAAGTTTAATTTCATACGAACCGTTTATACTGCAATATACTAAAGTTGAGATATGTCTGGACTACATACGTATGACAATTATCCAATAAAAAACCCGTTGCGATGGCGACGGGTTTTTTATTATGCGGATGTTGAATAAGTTTATAAGACCTCCTTGATTCGCTTTACGGCTTCCTTCAGTTCATCTTCCGAAGCGGCATACGAAATACGAATGCAATTTGGATTTCCGAAGGCTTCACCGGTTACGGTAGCGACATTAGCATGCTCCAATAGATACAAGGCAAAGTCAGAAGCGTTGTTGATAGTCACTCCGTTTAACGTCTTTCCGAAGAAATATGAAATTTCGGGGAAGACGTAGAACGCGCCTTCCGGAACGTTGAGGCTAAAGCCCTCGATTTCGCCCAAAAGTTTTAGGATCAAATCCCGGCGTTCGTGGAACTTGTCGATCATGAATTGAATCTTGCTGAGAGGGGCTTCCAAAGCGGTGATAGTGGCACGTTGGGCAATAGCATTGGCACCGCTGGTCATTTGGCCCTGAAATTTGGTACACGCCTTGGCGATCCAAGCGGCGGCACCGAGATAGCCAATACGCCATCCGGTCATTGCGAAGGCTTTTGATACGCCGTTTACCGTGATGGTGCGGTCGTACATGCCTTCGATGCCAGCGATACTGACATGGCCACCGCGAAAGTTGATATGTTCGTAAATTTCGTCCGATACGACAAAGATACCGGGATGTTTTCTCAGTACTTCCGCCAATCCTTCCAACTCCGCTAAACTGTACACTGAACCGCTGGGGTTACAGGGCGAGCTGAACCAGAGCATTTTTGTCTTGGGCGTAATGGCCGCTTCGAGCTGTTCGGGCGTCATTTTAAAGTCGGTGTCGATACTGGTCGGCACTTCTACGGGAGTACCTTCCGCTAGTTTCACGATATCACTATAGCTGACCCAGTAGGGGGCGGGCAAAATCACTTCGTCACCTTGGTTTAACATGCACATTGCCACGTTGGCAAGGGATTGCTTCGCTCCGGTAGAGACAACGATTTGGTTCAATCCATATTCGAGATTATTATCACGCTTGAATTTATTGGCGATGGCTTTTTTCAGATCGGCGTATCCATCGACGGGGGAATAGCTGCTGTAGTTGTCGTCTATGGCCTGCTTTGCCGCATCCTTTATAAAATCGGGAATGTTGAAATCGGGCTCCCCAAGGCTAAGACCGATAATATCCTTGCCTTCATTGCGTAGTTCCCGGGTCTTGGCCGCCATAGCTAAAGTAGCGGAAGTGGACATGTTGTTTATCCGATCCGAAAGATGTTGGTTCATGTAGTGGTGCTATTTAAAATTGGGTAATAAATCGAATCTTGGGCAATCAAACCTGCAACGCTGGTGGCCTTCCCAAATCCCTCAAATGCTTAAAGTGCGAAATTATAGCTTTTCGGGTAGTTTTGTATTCGTTATAGGGCAAATTGAACTCCTTTGCCGTTTCCTTCACAATTTTAGAGATATTTGTGTAATGTACATGGCTAATGTGGGGAAAGATATGGTGCTCGACCTGATGGTTCAATCCCCCTGTAAACCAGTTGACGATACGGTTTTTGGTACCGAAATTAACGGTGGTGAACAATTGATGAATCGCCCAAGTATTCTTCATGGTTCCGCTTTCGTCCGGTAGGGGGGTATCGGCTTCGTCGACGATATGGGCCAATTGAAAAACGACGCTCAAGATGACACCGGCCACGTAATGCATAATAAAGAAGCCTAAAAGTACTTTCCACCAAGCAATATCGATGAAAACTAAGGGAAGTACGATCCAAATGGTGATATACAGTAATTTAGAAATCACCATGGTACTCCAGTTCACGATAGGGTTGGGAAATTTCCCAAAACTCAATTTTCGTTTCGTATACCGGTACATCTGCATAAAATCGGTGGTGATGGCCCAGTTGAAGGTCAGTAATCCATAGAGAAAAACGGAGTAGAGATGTTGGAATTTATGGTGCCGCTTCCACTCGGTATGCTTCGAAAATCGCAGAATGCGACCGGCTTCCATATCCTCGTCATGTTCGTGGATGTTGGTGTAGGTATGATGCAGAACATTGTGCTGTACCTGCCAATTGTAAACGTTTCCGGCCAAAATATAAATACTGCTCCCCATCAGTTTATTGACCCATTTTTTGTTCGAATAGGCATTATGGTTGCCATCGTGCATTACATTCATGCCGACACCGGCCATGCCCACGCCCATTACAATCGTCAAAAGAAGGTTGGCCCAATTGGGAAGCCCCAAAGTCAAGATCAGGAAATAGGGCGTTAAGAACAGGGCGAACATAATCACGGTCTTTACGTGCAACCGCCAGTTTCCCGTCTTTTTAATCTGGTTGTCCTTAAAATAATCGTTAACCCGCTTGTTAAGCGTCCTGAAAAAATTTGCGGAATCTTTTCTTGAAAAGCGTATGGTTTTTCGATCCATGGTGTGCAATCTTTTGGTAAATATCGATAAAAATGATGAGCCTAAGGTACGGAAATTCCTTTTTTTGCCGGTGAATATGGTAATTTTGTCCGGAACTCTAAACGGGTTTCCCTATGCAAATATACGTATGAACGCAAATTTAGTATTTAAATATTTTCATAATTTATCGGAAATCCAGCAAACGCAGTTTTTACAACTTGAGGATTTGTACAAGGATTGGAACCAAAAAATCAATGTGGTTTCACGAAAGGACATCGACGAGCTGTACTTGCGCCATGTGCTTCATTCTTTGGGAATCGCTAAAATTCAGCAGTTTAAATCGGATGCATCCGTATTGGATGTAGGTACCGGAGGTGGGTTTCCGGGCGTTCCCTTGGCCATTTTGTATCCCGATGTCCACTTTACCTTGGTCGATTCCATCGGAAAAAAAATAAAAGTGGTCGACGAGGTCGTGGCCGGACTGGGCCTAGAAAATGTAACTACCATCAATGATAGGGTAGAGGTTGTAAAGGGACAATTCGATTTTATAGTGAGCAGGGCCGTAGCGGCGATGCCCACGTTTGTGCATTGGGTCAAGGGGAAAATCAAAAAGGAATCCTTTCATGAGAGAAGAAATGGAATTCTTTACCTGAAAGGAGGTGATTTAGCGGAGGAATTAAAAGGATATAGAACGGCCGAAATTTTTGACCTGACCGATTATTTTGAAGAGGATTTCTTCGAGACCAAAAAATTGGTATATCTGCCCATGAAATTCAAGGGATAGACCACTCGTTAGGATTACTTAAATCTTCAGCATCCCATCGAACGAATACCTGCAATTATCAGCGTACTTCTTTAGGAACAAATGGATGTTCTCTAAAAAGGACTTTTTGACTTTCTTGGTTTTCACCTTTAGTTTATTTGTTTTCATCACAGTTTTTTTATTGTAGACCTAAAGTTACTGAAAGTTTACGATTACTTAACGTTAAATTTACATTGATTATTGTGCTATGACAAGAAATGAATTAAACGGGCCGTGTTTGTGATGACAAGCGGCATTAAAAAAGTCCTTATCGGTTTATCGATAAGGACTTTTTGTAATTCAGTAAAACTTAGGTCACTTTTTGGCCCCAAATTTCAGGGAGATACTTGTAACCTGACAGGCGACAAGCTGGTTTAGAATTTTTCTATTCACTCCAAGGCGGCGTAACTCCGTTCGATCGGGCATAGGCAATCAATTGGCCTTTGTGTTCGCCGTTGTGTTCCATAATCGACAAAAGACCTGCTAGCTTGTTCATTTTGGCAAAACCAAAATCGACCTCTTCGTTCAATTGGTCGTTTTCGACCATTGCGATTTTTTCAAGAACGAAAGTATTTGATTTTTTCAAGGCGGCCAAAATGTCGTCTTTTCCGGTAATTTTATTCAAACTCGTCATATCTACATCCTCCGGTGGGGCAAATCCCATTTTCGAGGCCAGGTAATAATTGCCCCCTGCCACGTGCAAGAGCGATTCCCCCACGGAGCGTACGCCATCCGCAGGTCGCCAATCATACTGTTCTTCCGAAAAGGCTTCCCCAAGTTGTACCACTTGTTCTTGATTGTGTGTAAGAACGCCTTGAATCGTACTTTGGGTCAAATCATCCTGGGCGTAACACGTGACGGTTCCCACAAATAGGAGTAATAAGCTAATTTTTTTCATTTTCTAAAAATTTAGTTGTTCGTTGTTAATTTTCGTTATCATTGCCTTTATTGAAGACACTCTTGCACAAGATATTAAAAATCAACGAATTATTGTCCTATAATTTTAGAATTTGGCATCGCGACTTCTGTGAATGCTGAGCCCGGCCTAGGTCCTCCTAATGATAGGTTTAAAAATTTGGAATTTGCAACCGCTTTATCCCAAAAACGGATACCGATAATTTTCCGGGGTCACAAAGGTTTCCTTGATCAATCGCGGTGATACCCAACGCAATAGATTCTGCATCGATCCCGCCTTGTCGTTCGTGCCCGAAGCCCTGGCACCACCGAAAGGTTGTTGCCCGACGACCGCACCTGTGGGCTTGTCGTTGATATAGAAATTACCGGCGCAGTTCTGTAGTGCCTTGGTCGCTTCGTCAATGGCGTAGCGGTCTCCCGAAAGCACGGCTCCCGTCAATGCATAGGGCGAGGTCTCGTCTACCAATTTCAGGGTTTTTGACCAGTCCTTATCCTCATAAACATATACCGTCACCACGGGGCCGAAAAGTTCGGTTTCCATAGTGGTGTAGTGGGGATCGGTGGTTACAATGACCGTGGGCTCGATAAAGTAACCCTTCGATTTGTCATATTCGCCACCCGCAAAAACTTCCGCATTCTTATCTTTTTTCGCCTGATCGATATATTTGGCCAATTTATCGAAAGAGCCCTCGTGGATGACCGCCGTGATAAAGTTGGACATATCTTCGGGAGAACCGGGTTTGTTGAACGATTCGATATCCTTTTTAACAAGCTCCAGAATCTCTTTGGATGTCGATTTCGGAAGGTACACGCGCGAAGCCGCACTACATTTTTGTCCCTGAAACTCGAAAGCCCCTCGGGATATAGCCGTAGCCACCTGTTGTGGTTTTGCCGTTGGATGTGCGATAATGAAATCTTTGCCACCCGTTTCACCAACAATCCGTGGATAGGTTTTATAGGTATTGATATTATCACCGATTTTCTTCCAAAGCCCCTTAAAGACGCTTGTCGATCCGGTATAGTGGATGCCCGCAAAATCAGGACTCGCCAATGCCGTATCCGTAATCATAACCGGATCGCCGTACACCACATTGATTACACCGTCGGGCAGGCCGGCTTCCTTAAAGACATCGACAATGACCTTGGCCGAAAAAATCTGGTGGTCGCTGGGTTTCCACAGTACCACATTGCCCATCATGGCGGCGCTGGCGGGTAGGTTCGCGGCAATCGCGGTAAAGTTGAAGGGCGTAATGGCGTATACAAAGCCTTCCAAGGGCCGATATTCCACTCGGTTCCAAAGACCTTCTGCGGAATCGGGCTGATCGTCGTAAATCCGGGACATATATTCCACATTGAACCGCAAAAAGTCGATAGTCTCACAAGCGGCATCGATTTCCGCCTGATGAATATTTTTCGATTGCGCGATCATGGTCGCTGCATTTATCTTGTCGCGATAGGGACCTGCGATCAGTTCCGCAGCTTTCGAGAAAATGGCACTGCGTTGTTCCCAAGCCAGGTTAGCCCATGCTTCGCGAGCTTCTAATCCGTTTTTGATGGCCTGCTCCACATGTTTTTTCTCTGCCAAGTGGTACTGGCCCACAACGTGCTTGTGGTCGTGGGGCGGGGACATCGGTTTGGTGTTGCCCGTTTTTATTTCTTTATTTCCTATATATAAGGGAACATCTACATTCCCCTTAAAATAAGCGTGGTACTGCCTGAGTACGTCTTCGCGCTCAGCAGAGCCGGGAGCGTAACTTTTTATAGGTTCGTTAATCGCGATTGGTACGTGGAAGAATCCTTTTCCCATGGAGCTATTGAATTTAGAATTAGTATGTGAGGATGCGAAGGTAACAAACACTCATGGTTAATTCAATAGGGGGAGCTGATTACTGATCAATAATCAATTAAGGGCAAAAGGTGCAGAAAATTTAAACGTAGGGATATAAACACGGAATTTCTCGGTCGTAGAAAAGTTGACCATATTATAGTGGCCCCGCATGGCGCCGATAGGTGATGCCAAAAGGCAGCCGGAATTATAGGTATGCGATTCGCCGGGCTTGATCACCGGTTTCTTGCCGATAACGCCCTCGCCGTCGAGCACCTCGAGTGCGTTGAGCGCATCGTAGATTTTCCAGTGCCGCGAGGTAAGCTGCACGGAATCTTTACTCTGGTTTTCTATGGTAATGGTATAGCCAAAGGCAAAATGCATTTTATAGTTCTTGAAGAAGGTGCCTTCAAAACTGGTCTTTACGGAAATCTTAATGCCTTTGGTAACTTGTGTTGTCATGGGATGGTTTTGGTCTAAGTGAAATTCGATTTCAATGGTAATTTAGTCAAAATCAATAGGTAAAAATGTTGGCCGTAACCAATATCAAGGTCGCGAGCACAGCCAATATAAAAAAAATAGTATTCAAAAAAATATATTTAACACTAGTATTAAATAGCCCTTGAGCATAAAAATTTCGTATGGCCTGAAAAAGATATAATCCGAATAGTATCAGAAAAATCCAGTTGCTGGTTATCTCAAAAATGGAATCGATCAAATAACTAATTATGAGCAAGATAAACAACAATGCCGTATTGTGAAAGCTAAAGACCAAATGATCGGTATAATTGTACCTTTTTCTGACATAGACCAACCAAATAAAGAGGGCAATAGCTATCACTGATATCCAATGAATGCCCGCAGTTTAGGCATTCGGTTCCTCGATATTTAAAACGGTACCTGCCTTTTTCCGGTTTTTCGGGAAGGTTTTCCATGTATTTATCCAAATTGAGTACACCGGAGATGTTGTTGATATACTCATCAACCCACATCGATCATTGGTCTTCCTAATTACTGATATCTTGGGAGTTCGCCGACCCCACCCCGATAATACTGTCATACATATCTCCGAAATTCCGATAATACACCAAGATCAGATAGGTGTTCTCGGTAAAGTGAAAATTACCGCAAATCGTGTTGAGGTCGATGACCCCATCTTCGCGCTTGATCACGTATTTATAGTTGTAAAATCCCTGTTTTAGTTTAATAGTGGCTTGCATTAGGCCATTGTTCTTAGTATAGGTCATTTTATTTTCGTCGGTCAAGGCGTAATTGTTGAACTTTCCGAAAACGTAGACATCATCGAGAGCAAGTAGCTCATCATAGGGCAGGGAAAAATGTACCTGAGTGTATTCGGCTTCCCGGGAATTGTCTTCGCCCTGAAGGGTGCGCACCACGAAATCGCCGTTAATATCGGGGTAATAGGTGTATTCCCTGTCGAAGCGATAACCATCGGTAAACAGGTAGTGCTCGTAAAGATCGGCAACTTCTATGCGCGATATCTGCGAGGTCGGTGCCCTCAGGTCGCTGGTGTCGAAATTCAGGTATTCGTTGCCCCCGAAGAAACTGGTTTCCTTATCGTACTTGTAGACCAATTCGCCGCCCAAGGTGTATTGTGGGGGTATGTTGTAGAGGGCCGTTTCCCACTGATAGTTCTGCAAAATGGTCACTTTTACTTCTTTCTTCGGATTGACGAGCTGAAAGTTGCCCTGGTTAATAGTGAATTGCACCACCTGCTTTTCGTTGAGAAAATTGAAGTCCCGCGAGCGTTTGACCGTTCCCCCCACGTTTACGGCATCGGTATAGACCACGAACCTTCTCGAAAATTGGAGCTCATAATTGTCGTTATAGATTTCGAGCACATAATTGCCGCTGACCTTGAGGCTCACATTTTCGTTCGGTATCGTCAATCGATAATTCGAATAGGGTTGTAAGGTATTGTAACTGTTTTCGTAATCGGTGATGCGTTGGTTGTCTATACCATCAAGATATTGCGATTTCAAAAGTTGCGAGGGCGACCAGTCATAATCGCAATGTATAATTTTGTAATAATAGTCCTGCTCGTTGGCCAGCGTATCGTCAAATTCGAGCCTGATAGTCTCCCCGAGCATAACGACGGGAAACTGTTCTCCTGCCGGTCCACCGAAGATAACGGTCTTTATGTTTTCTGGGGGATTTACCTCTTGCTGTACCTGGGAAAATAAGGAGGTTGCAAAAAGAAGAATTATAATCTGTTGAAGGCTTCGGCGCATTTTTCCGCTATTTTTTGGGTAAAGGTAAACAAAATGTGTTCCTATGGAATTCGGATCGGCAAACGACCTAAATTTATGGGCAATTATTATGAAAACTTTCTTTTAAGTAGTATTTTTGACCCGAAATTTACGGAGTCCAATCTTTGGATTCCTTAACATAAGGTCGACTACAACATGTCAAAAGACATCAAGATCACAAAGGGCCTGGACATTAATCTTGTCGGTGCCGCTGAGCAAAACACTTCAAAAGCCGTTCTCAGTAATGTATATGCCATAAATCTGAACGATTTTCATGGGCTGAACCCTAAAATGTTGCTCAAGGAAGGTGGCGAGGTTAAAGCCGGTGAGGCGCTTTTTTACGATAAGAATAAAGAGGATATGAAGTTCGTATCCCCCGTTAGCGGAGAGCTTGTCGAAATCGAGCGTGGGGCCAGAAGGCGTATTCTAAGCCTACGGATATTGGCGGACAAAGAACAGGAGACGGTAGCGAATAGTATCATGGATGTCGAACAGGCATCTAAGGACGATATTAAGGCCTATCTGCTCAAAACAGGATGTTGGCCTTTTATCATTCAGCGGCCGTATTCCGTGATTGCCGATCCCGATGACAATCCGAAGGCCATATTCGTTTCCGGGTATGCGACAGCCCCCTTGGCTGCAGATTCCGATTATGTCTTGCAGGGAAAGGAAAAGGAACTACAGGCCGCTATTACGGCTTTGGGGAAACTTACGGCAGGCAAGGTGCATGTTTCCGTTGGAAAATCTTCCAGTTCCCCGTTGGCAGGCCTCTCGGGCATAGAACTGCACCAGGTTACCGGTCCGCATCCGGCAGGTTTGGTCGGTACCCAGATAAATAAGATCGATCCCATCAATAAAGGGGAAACGGTCTGGACGATTTCCCCACAAGACCTAGTCATCATCGGTGAAATGTTGTTGACCGGTAAATTCAATGCCCAGCGCACGATTGCGTTAGTAGGGTCATCCGTCAAAAAACCGCAATATTATACCACCAAGATCGGTGCCGAGGTATCCACCTTTCTTTACGCCAGCGGTGTGAACGATGAGCGGTTCAGGGTCATCAACGGGGATGTACTCACGGGTACAAAATCAAACCAAGATGGGTATTTGGGCTATTATAACAATACGGTAAGTTGTATTCCCGAAGGCGACGATTACGAGTTCTTCGGATGGAACAAACCTGTTTTCAACAAGATTTCGGCTACCAGGGCACTGACTTTTTCATGGTTGCAGCCCAATAAAAAATATGATCTGACCACGAATACGAACGGAGAACATCGGGCTTTCGTAGTTACCGGTATGTACGAAAAGGTCTTTCCAATGGATATATTCCCCATGCAGCTGCTAAAAGCCTGTATGGTCAAGGATCTTGACGAGATGGAACAATTGGGTCTCTATGAAGTAGCCCCTGAAGATTTTTCGCTAACTGAATTCGTCTGCATTTCGAAACAGCCCCACCAACAGATCATAAGGGATGGATTGGATTTGCTTCAAAAAGAAATAGGATAAAAGATGAGTGATAAAAGACTGACTTTTAAGAAAAGGCTTCATATTATAAAGCATCATTACCGCGGCAAGAAAATGGCACCGGCCTTCAATGCGCTGCATACGTTTTTGTTCACGCCCGACGAAACAACGCATTCTGGTTCCCATGTTCGGGCGGCAGATGATTTGAAACGTACGATGAATACGGTGATCATGGCGCTGATACCGGTGTTGTTGTTCTCCATGTTCAACGCAGGATACCAGTATTATGCTGCCATTGACGCGGCAAACGGAACGGTAAGGGAACTTTCCGTATTAGGGAATTTTTTGACATGGGACAACTTCTGGATCGGTATCATAAAAGTACTGCCCTTAGTGATCGTTTCTTATGGCGTGGGTCTTTTGGTAGAGTTCATCTTTGCCGTTATTAAGGGACACGAGGTAGAAGAGGGCTATTTGGTAACCGGTATGTTGGTGCCCCTAATTGTACCGATCGATACCCCCCTTTGGATGTTGGCCGTTGCCGTAATATTTGGTGTCATCATAGGAAAAGAGGTGTTTGGTGGTACGGGAATGAACATCTTGAATCCCGCACTGACCATCCGTGCATTCCTATTCTTCGCCTATCCTACTTGGATGAGCGGTGACAAGGTCTGGGTGCACAATGCCGTAGACCTCGCAGGTACCCCAGACGCGATTTCAGGGGAGACCATATTAGGGTCTTTGGCCCAAGGCGACGTGTACAGCTATTCCATTTCGGATATGTTCTTTGGATTTATTCCCGGTTCCGTAGGGGAGACCTCGACCTTTTTGATACTGCTCGGTGGCCTCTTTCTGATATTCAGCAAAATTGCCAGTTGGCGGATCATGCTCAGTGCCGTTATCGGTTCATTGGTTATGGGTCTGATTTTTAACGGCGTAGTGGACCAAGGATGGATCGGGGATACCAGTAAGTTCTACGGATTGATGAGCTTCCCGTTTTGGGAGCATCTTATTGTGGGCGGGCTTGCTTTCGGTATCGTTTATATGGCGACCGATCCCGTGACCGGTGCACAGACCAACCGCGGGAAATGGTTTTATGGCTTTTTTATCGGATTTATGTCCGTTATGATTAGGGTATTCAATCCCGCCTATCCCGAAGGTGTATTCTTGGCTATCCTATTAATGAACGTTTTTGCACCGACCATCGACCATTACGTCATCCGTGGAAATATAAAACGAAGATTGAAACGATTGAAGAACGCCACAATTTTGCCTAAGGATTCTGAGGGCGAGGAAAAGGAACTTCAAGTAGAAACTGCATAGTTATGGCAATGAACACAGATAAGAACGTCTATACCATCGTATTTGCGGCCATTATGGTCGTTGTCGTCGGTTCGACCCTGGCTTTCGTGGCCTCGGGGCTCGGGGGAAAGATCAAGGAGAACGAAAGGTTCGAAAAACAACAGAACATACTCTACGCCATGGGCGTTAACGAAAATGTCGATGAGGGCAGCGTCAACTTTGTGCCGGCGGATGAGGTCGAGGACGAATTCTCGAAATACATCAAGAAACAGTTGGTCATTAAGGGCGACAGTCTGATTACCGACAATGAGGCGTACCTGATCGACATGAAAAAGCAATTGGCCAATTATAAAAAAGGGGTAACTCCAGAACTTCCGCTTTTCATTGGCGAGAAAGACGGAAAGGAATATTATATCATCCCCATGTACGGCAAAGGCCTTTGGGATGCTATTTGGGGCTTTATCGCTTTGGATAATAACATGGTCGTACAGGGCGTATTCTTTGATCATAAAGGGGAAACGCCCGGTCTGGGTGCCAATATCAATCAGCGTTATTTTATGGACGATTTTACAGGGGAAACCATTATGCAAGATACCCGATATGCGGGCATTAGTGTTGCCAAGGGCAACAACGACCCCTTGAACGATAGAAAAGAGGATAATAAGGTGGACGCCCTGGCAGGGGCGACGATTACCGGTAACGGGGTTTCGGCCATGATTAGCGAAACCGTAAATCTTTACAAAGATTATTTACAAACTATTAGAGCAAAATAATATGGCATTATTAACAAAAAAAGATGCAAGCCTTATAACGGATCCGTTGGCGGACAATAATCCGATCACCATTCAGGTACTGGGTATCTGTTCGGCACTGGCGATTACGGCTGAACTGAAGGCTTCGATTGTTATGGCCATCGCGGTAATGTTCGTATTGGGTCTTGGTAACGTGGTCATCTCGCTGATGCGGAATGTCATTCCCGGCAAAATACGGATCATTGTGCAACTGATCGTGGTCGCCGCTTTGGTGATCGTTGTCGATCAGGTTCTTAAGGCCTTTGCCTACGAACTGAGCAAAACCTTATCGGTATTCGTCGGCCTCATCATTACCAACTGTATCATTATGGGCCGTTTCGAGGCCTTCGCCCTTGCCAACGGCCCGTGGCGATCCTTTTTGGACGGTATCGGCAACTCGATGGGTTATGGTCTGATTTTGGTCATTGTTGGGTTCTTTAGGGAATTATTGGGATCCGGCACGTTGCTCGGTTACAAAGTGCTGGGAGATCCTATTACCAAGACGGGCCTATATGCAACAGGTTACGAGAACAACGGGTTTATGATTATTCCGCCGGCGGCGCTAATTGTGATCGGAATCATTATTTGGGTGCAGCGCTCCAAAAATGTGGCGCTTATCGAAGATAATTAATTTAGATTTTATAAAGTCTGATATGTTAGAACATGTAGAATTATTTTTTAGGTCCATTTTCATAGACAATATGATATTCGCCACCTTTTTGGGGATGTGTTCCTATTTGGCGGTTTCCAAGAAAGTGACCACCGCCGTGGGCTTGGGGGCGGCCGTAATCTTTGTTTTAGCCGTGACCGTACCCCTGAACTGGTTGTTGGACCAGTATCTCTTGCGAGATGGTGCCCTGACCTGGTTGGGCCCGGAATATGCGGACTACAACCTGAGTTTTCTATCTTTTATCCTGTTTATAGCTACCATAGCCACCATGGTGCAGCTAGTAGAAATCGTCGTAGAGAAGTTCTCGCCGGCGCTGTATAACTCTTTGGGAATCTTTTTACCATTGATAGCAGTGAACTGTGCGATTTTAGGAGGATCATTGTTTATGCAATCCCGTGATATCCAAAGCTTGGGCCTTGCCTTCAACTATGGATTAAGTTCCGGAATTGGCTGGTTTTTGGCCATATTGGCGATTGCCGCTATACGTGAAAAGATACGATACTCGAACGTGCCGCCACCTTTGAGGGGTCTTGGTATTACTTTTATTATTACCGGATTGATGGGCATTGGTTTCCAAAGTTTCGGAGGGATGCTGACCGGAGGGGACGATGCAGCTCCTGCTGAGGGGACCACCGCCGGAGTACCGACAAATAATGAGGACGCCACAGCAGAAACCAAGGTATTTTTGACTAGGGATGATGATCCTATTTCTAAGGAAAATGCTGCGAAGCTAGGTACAACTGCCAGTGAGCCGGCAAATTTATCCGAAAACGCGAAGCAAGAAACTGAAATCACGAAGGATCTTTTCAATAAAGAAAAGGAAGTATCCTATCATGAAGCAATAAATAAATAAATTATGCTATTAGCTACAAGCACGGGTGGTACGATATTGATTACCGTGGTCGCCTTTTTGATACTCTTGATGATCTTGGTCGCTTTGTTGTTGTTCACCAAGGAAAAATTATCCCCGTCCGGTCCCGTAACTATCACTATAAATGGTGAAAAAAAGTTAGAGGTGGGTTCCGGAAGTTCATTGCTAACTACGTTGAGCAACCAAAAGATATTCTTGCCTTCGGCCTGTGGTGGTGGCGGTACCTGCATTCAGTGCGAGTGCCACGTGCTTTCGGGCGGGGGAGAGGCACTACCGACCGAAACACCGCATTTTTCAAAAAGGGAACTGAACGCAGGTGCACGCTTGTCCTGTCAGGTTAAGGTGAAACAGGACATGGAAATTACGATACCCGAAGAGGTGTTCGGTATCAAAAAATGGCCCGCCAAAGTGGTACGAAATTATAATGTGGCTTCTTTCATTAAAGAATTTGTAGTCGAGATCCAAGAGGATATGGGGTATAAAGCCGGGGGATATATCCAGATTGAAATCCCGAAATGTGAAATCAATTATAAGGATATCGATATTACGGCGCATCCAGAGGAGCATGAGACTCCCGATAAATTTCAGGAGGAATGGGACAAGTTCAACCTATGGCCCTTGGTAATGAAAAATCCGGAAACCGTGGAAAGAGCCTACTCTATGGCCTCGTTTCCCGCTGAGGGCAAAGAGATTATGTTGAACGTACGCATCGCGACCCCACCTTGGGACCGCTCAAAGAACGGATGGATGACCGTCAATCCGGGTGTGGCTTCCTCGTATATATTTTCCTTGAAAAAGGGCGACGATGTGACTATTTCAGGGCCTTTTGGTGAATTTTTTATAAACGAATCGGATTCAGAAATGCTTTACGTAGGTGGGGGTGCAGGTATGGCGCCCATGCGATCGCATCTCTACCATTTGTTCGAGACCTTAAAGACCAATCGGAAGGTATCCTACTGGTACGGGGGCCGCTCAAAACGGGAACTTTTCTATATCGATCATTTCAAAGCCTTGGAAAAGGAATTCCCGAACTTTAAATTCTACATGGCGCTTTCCGAGCCTGCCGAAGAGGATAACTGGAAAGTCAAGGAAGATATCGATGCCCCCGGCGATGGTTTTGTCGGTTTTATCCACAACTGTGTTATCGATAATTATTTAAGCAAACACGAATCTCCCGAAGATATTGAACTGTATTTCTGTGGTCCTCCTTTGATGAACAAAGCGGTACAGAAAATGGGCGAGGATTACGGTATTCCAGATGAACACATCCGATTTGATGATTTTGGCGGGTAATTAAACTTTTTGTCATTCCCGCCTTTCCACTCCGCCTAGGATGAATTTCGTCGGGAATCTAATACATCATTAAGAAGACCGATATCTCGATATCGGTTTTTTTGAACGAATAGTTGAACCATGGCAAAACCCCTGACGGAACAAGAGCTTCACAACCTGGCCATGAATATCGTCGGCAAGCAGTTAGAAGCCGAAGGTTTTGAATTTATGGCGGTAAACAGCAAACCAAAAAAGAATCCACAGTTCGTCTGCCTGAAAGAAAAACAGCTGCATTTTATTGTGGTACGCTGTGTGTCTTATCCCGAAAACCCCAAGGAATATGACGTCAAACTGATAGAAAAGGTAAAAAAGCATGCCGAAAGTTTCGAAGCCAAATCCTATTTTGCAGGCGTCGGGCTTTCGAATGCGAAAGACCAAGGGCTTCCCGTATATCTTAACGAGGATTATATCGTGGAGTACGAAGGACTGGTAGAAGTTTAAAATTTAAGTCCAAATCCATCCGCAGCGGTGTTCCGAGGGAATTAAAGCGCAGACGGGAATCTTTTTGGCATATTGAAATTATATTGCCTCACTATGCGAAATCCTGTACCTTTTGCGGTAAGGCCGGGGAATCTCTGAAGATTTTGAAATAAATGTTTGAATTTCAGTAGTCATAATGAAATATACCTATTTTTCCCTCATTGCCTTATTGTTTTTTTCCTGCTCACCCAATGGACCGGAAATATTTAAAAACCAAAACGCTGGCAGCGCTTTGGGTACTTCCTATAGCCTTACCTATTTGTCCGACAAACAGCTCGATTTACAAAAGGAAATCGATTCCGTTTTCGATACGGTCAACCGGTCCCTGTCTACCTACATTCCCAATTCGGATATTTCCAAAATCAATCGCGGCGATTCTACCCTTGTGGTCGATGCCATGTTTCGGGATGTTTTTGAACTTTCCAAAGAAATTTATGAGAAAACGGAAGGGTATTTCGACCCTACCGTAGGCGTTTTGGTCGATGCCTGGGGCTTCGGTCCTGGGGAACAAATGGAACTGGACAGCGTTCGAATCGATAGTTTGTTAAATTTTGTTGGTTTCGACAAGGTAACCCTAACCGATGAAAACACCATCGTAAAATCGAATCCGGACATTCATCTGGATTTCAACGCAATCGCTAAAGGATACACGATAGATCGGTTGGCGCGGCTGATGGATCAAAAGAATATTCAAGATTATCTCCTGGAAGTAGGAGGTGAAGTGGTCGCCAAGGGCTTGAATAAAATCAAGGAGAAGCAGTGGGTAGTCGGTATTGATGACCCCCAAATGGGCGATACCCGTAAACTCAAGATTCTAATCAACTTAAAGGACAGGGCTTTGGCCTCTTCGGGAAACTATCGAAAGTTCAGAACGGATCCGATTACAGGTAAGAAATATGTGCATACCATAGATCCGAAGACCGGATTCACCAAAAATGCGAATACTTTAGGAGTCACCACCTTGGCCAACACCTGCGCCAAGGCCGATGCCTATGCCACGGCCTTCATGGCTATGGATCTGGACGAAGCCATTAAACTATTGACCAGTCAGCGCGAACTGGAAGCCTATATCGTTTACCTCGATGAAAAAGGCGAGCCGCAGGAATTCATGACCGAAGGGTTCAAGCAGCTGATTACGGAGTAGGATCAAGACAGGCCTATTTCTACAAAAAGGAATACATATTTCGGGTTTATTTTCTTACCACGGGAATAATCTCCCCATCAGCAAGTCGAAATTTTTCAATGTCCGATGCCAGTAAGGAGGCGGTATAATCAACTTCTTCGACCGTAAAACCGACGCTTCTCAGTTTGTCGAAATAATCCCTTCCGTAAATGCGAACATGGTCGTATTGCCCGAAGATTTTGGCGCGTTCTTTTTGATCGGTAATGGTATCGTCTTCAAAGGTTTCATCCCTTTTCAGGTCTTGGGGAATTTGAAATATGCCCCATCCCCCCGTTTTGAGTACCCTGTACATTTCTGACATGGCTTTGGTGTCATCGGGAATATGTTCAAGAACGTGATTGCAGAGAATGACGTCGAAGGTCTCTTTTTCAAAAGGCAGATCGCAAATATCGGCTTTGACATCCGCCAAGGGGGAGTTCAGATCGGTGGTGGTATATTCCAGATTTTTTAGCTTCCGAAAGCGTTTGTAGAAAGCCTGTTCGGGAGCAAAGTGTAAAATTTTAAGGGGAGCGGTAAAAAAATCGGTCTCCTTCTTAAGATACAACCATAACAGCCGGTGGCGTTCAAGTGATAGGGTAGAGGGGGAGAGTACATTTTCACGGGGACTTTCATAGCCGTAGGGCAAGAAGCTCTTGAAACGTCGGCCGTCGATAGGGTCTTCGTACCGATAGCCCCGCATCAAGAGCGCCAATATGGGGCGAGCCAGATAGCTCAATTTAATGAGCAGTGGCCGAGGAAGGGTATTCAGGATGTACTTGAAAAATTTGGACACGGATAACAGGAATTTGAACTACTTTTTTAAATTTTTTGCCCCCGTGTTTTGATTATAACACCAATTTAGACTGCCGAAACTCATTTTCCTCATCACTATCGACCCCTAACGCTTCATAAATATACTGAAACGTAGAAAGAAGCTCCGGTTTACCATTCACAATCGCCACATTGTGCTCGAAGTGCGCACTAGGTTTTCCGTCGGCCGTAAGTATGGTCCACCCATCTTTTAACTGTTTGATACGTCGGGTGCCGCCGTTGATCATGGGCTCAATGGCGACTACCATGCCTTCGAGGAATTTTTTACCCCTTCCCCGCTTACCGTAATTGGGCATTTCGGGCGCTTCGTGCAGTTTTTTCCCCAAACCATGCCCTACCAACTCGCGTACCACGCCATAGCCATGCCCTTCGCAGTAGTTTTGTATAGCATAGCCCACGTCGCCCACTCGGTTGCCGATCTTAAATTCACGGATGCCGATATAGAGGGACTCCTTCGTGACCCGCAACAGTTTTTCGGTTTCGGGATCTATTTCCCCGATAGGGAAGGTATAAGCATGGTCACCGTAATATCCGTTTTTAAGGGCACCACAATCCACAGAGAGAATATCGCCCTCTTTCAGCGGTTCTTTATTGGGAATACCATGTACCACTTGGGCATTGGGACTCATATTCAAGGTATTCGGAAAGTCGTACATTCCTAAAAAACCAGGTTCCGCACCTTGCTCGCGGATGTAATCTTCCGCAAGTTTATCCAGATAAAGCGCATTTACCCCGGGTTTGATTTCCGATGCCAGCATGCCCAAAGTCTTGGAGACGACCAAGGCACTTTCGCGCATCAATTCGATTTCTTCGGATGTTTTGATTTTGACCATAGTTTGCAAAGATAAAGTTTTCAGACCAACGCATGCCTAGTCATCAATTCCGGCTGTTCGATGCCCATCATTTTCAAAATGGTCGGTGCGATATCGCCCAAGACTCCATCTTTGATTTCTTTGATATCGTCATCCACCAAAATTAGAGGTACGGGGTTGGTAGTGTGCGATGTATTAGGACTGCCATCGGGATTGACCATGGTCTCGCAATTGCCGTGGTCGGCGATAACGATGACAGAATATCCGTTTTCCTTGGCCACCGTAATGACGGACTTGGCACAAGCATCGACAGTTTCGCAGGCTTTGATGGCCGCTTGCATATCGCCGGTGTGGCCTACCATATCGGGGTTGGCAAAGTTCAGGCATACAAAATCGACTTCGCCTTTTTGCAGTTCGGGAATAATGGCATCCCGAATCTCATAGGCGCTCATTTCAGGCTGCAGGTCATAGGTCGCGACCTTGGGCGATGGACACAACAAACGCTGTTCGCCATCGAAAGGAACTTCCCTTCCTCCGTTAAAAAAGAAGGTCACATGCGGATATTTCTCGGTTTCGGCGATACGGATCTGTTTTTTTCCGGCTTTTTCCAATACTTCCCCTAAGGTTTCCTTGATATTTTCTTTGTTATAGACCACGTGAATATCCTTATAGGCATCATCATAGTTGGTAAGGGTTACGTAGTACAGGTTCAGCTTATGCATATTCTTTTCATGCATGTCTATCTGGGTCAAGACCTCGGTCAGCTGTCTTCCACGATCGGTCCTGAAATTGAAGAAAATGATTACATCGTCTTCTTTGATTTGGGCGACCGGTTCGCCTTCGGCATCCGTCATAATGATCGGCTTGATAAACTCGTCGGTGATATCGGCGTCATAACTTTTCTGCATGGATTCGGCAATATCCGAAGACTTTTCGCCTTCGGCATTGACCATGGCATCGTAGGCCAGTTTGATCCGTTCCCAGCGTTTATCTCGGTCCATCGCATAATATCGGCCGATTACGGTAGCCAGTTTCGTATGTTTATCGGAAGCGAATTCCTTTAAATCTACCAAGAAACCCTTCCCACTTTTAGGATCGACGTCGCGACCATCGGTAAAAGCATGTACGAACATGTTTGACACTCCATAATCATATCCGGCTTTGATCAGTCCCTTGATATGGTTAATGTGGCTGTGTACCCCGCCGTCGCTTACCAGGCCTAAAAAGTGTACGGCCTTATTATTTTTCTTGGCGTAGTCAAAGGCATCCTTTAATACCTTTTCGTCTTTGAGCGTATTTTCTTTGACGGCCAGATTGATTTTGGCCAAATCTTGATAAACGATACGGCCCGCACCTAAATTCATGTGGCCCACCTCACTATTGCCCATTTGGCCTTCGGGAAGGCCTACGTTCATGCCATCGGTCAAGAGATTGGCATTGGGATACTCTTTGTAGAGTGAGTCGACAAAGGGGGTGTTGGCGTTATCTATAGCGGAGATTTTGGGATCGGGTGACTTGCCCCATCCGTCCAAAATCATGAGTATTACTTTTTTGTTCATTTTTGGATTTTTATCGGTAGTCAAAAATAAAGCTATCCATTTAGTATACCCAGTATTTCCCGTAGCTTTTTAAACTATGTACAGGACCAAAATGTTAAAATAATGTTATTTTGTACGGGATGATGAAACATTATAGGGCAAGCTTCGTCTCTTTAGTATAGGATTTCACGAGAATTCCTTTATAAATTAATTATTTCATCAATCTAAATCATTCATCATGAGAAAAACGATTCTAACTGTTGCCGCGGCCTTTATGGTCGCCGTGACCGGCCTTAGTGCCAAGGAAATTTCAGCTGCAACCGATGGGCCTGCCATCACCAAGAACATCAAGGAAGTCAATATCAGTTCGTTCTGTAAGGCCATCGTAAAAGGGGACTACAATACCGTAAAAAGTTTGGTCGACCTCGGCGAAGACGTCAACCAAAAATCATTGGGCATGACCCCTGCGATGTTCGCGGCCCGTTACAACAAAGTGGAAATTCTGGAACTGCTTATCGAAAGCGGCGCCGACTTGCAGATTAAGAGCGACAACGGCTTCTCGGTAAAAAAATATGCCGAACTCTCGAATGCCGTGGATGCCCTTGCCGTTTTGGAAACGGCTTTAGGCAGTTGATATATCCAAGCGGTCGTTAAAAACGGCAGAAAAAGAAACCCGATTATCTTGCTTCGTGCGGATAATCGGGTTTTATTTTTTAGTTGTAGGAGGGGGACAAGTAAAGAAGCAGCGGATTTCTAAAAATCAAATCCATTTAAGGCCCTGTCCATAAAAGCATATACGGCCAAAAAGAGCATCAGGGCGCAGAACACCGAATATACTTTTAGCAGTACCACCAGTATCTCAGGCTTACAGCCCTTAAAAGCTTGGATATAAATAGTTCGAAAATGTGATAGCGTACCCATATAGAGGTGATTTAGTCACAGCTAAGAGGGTTGAAGATCACTGGGTAAGATATACTTGGGCAACACAAATGTACGAAAATTACTGCTTTATAGAGGGACGACTCAACGAATTTAATACCCGTTCAACGTAAAATTGAAATACGAAATGGAACATCAGGCCATTAATAATTCTATGGACTAGTTTCAAGTGCCAAACTTCAGCAGGCGACTTGTAAACTTCAACTGGCAACCTTCAAGACACCCTCTTCATTTCGATATTTCTCGATCGATTCCCGAATTCTTTCGATGCGATTGCCGGGGTCGGGATGGGTACTTTGAAATTCCGGCACCCTCTCCGAGCCTCCTGAGGCGGCTTTTAGAATTTCCATTACTTGAATCATTTCTTCGGGATCGTATCCGGATTGCATCATAAAAAGAACCCCAAGGTCATCGCTTTCCAACTCGTCGCCGCGCCCGTTTTTCAAGAGGGTATTCTGGCCGATGCCAGCTACGACCCCTCCCATATCGGCACCTACGGATGCGCCAGTAGAAACGGTCTGCCAAAATTCGCTGTCCGCGATACGTTCTGCGGAGTGCCTGCCGATGACGTGGCCAATCTCATGGCCCAAAACGCCGGCCAATTGGGCCTCGTTCAATTCTTTAAAAAGCGCATAGGTGATAAAAACGGGTCCGCCGGGCAGGGCAAAGGCATTGACGGTCTGGTCATCGGCCAAGAGATGGAAATCATATTGATAGGGGGTCTCTTTGGCGATGCTGTTCTGGACCAGACTTTTGCCTACCTTATCGACATAGGCCTGTAATTTTTCGTCGGGATAAAGTCCGCCGTACTGCTGTGCGATTTCAGGGGTACTTTGCAGCCCGATCGCAATCTCCTGATCGGCACTCATGTTAATGGTCTGAGACCTTCCGGTATACGGGTTTTCCTCTTTGTTACTACAGCGTTGCACATAGGCGAAGCCCACAATGGCCAGCCCGATTAGTATCCGTATTTTCCAATTCCCTCGTCGCATGGTTTATTTTTTGATAAGGGATTCAAGATACGAAAAAGATGATTACAACAACTCTGTATTAATATCCAGAATATTGTCTTCGATGTAATGGGTCAAGAAACCTTCGGTAAAATGGTCGCTTCCGATAAAATCTTCTTTTTGTAGGAGGAGCATGATGTTCTTTCTGCGGAATTCGGCCAACATGGGAATGGATATCGGGGCGTAGCTATAATGCCAAGGCTCGTATTTAAAGCCACGGCGCCCGGGAGTATCGGTATAGACCAGATGAAAATCGTAGGTTTTGGAATTTTCGTCCATCCATTTTTTGAAATCCGCATAGGGTTTGCCTTCGGCAAATTTGGAAGGCACTAGCACATCGCCCTCGACTTTTCGGTAGCCGTCGACGATATCGATATCAGTTCCCCAATGGTGTCGGCTAGTACCGGGAATGGTAGAATATTCGATGATCTTATCGATCGCCGCAATGGGTTTCATTCCGTCGTCATCGGTATAGCGCTGGTATTTCCGCTCAAAAATGGAACGCTGATGTTCGAAACTCCGATAGCTCGATACCGGCTTAAGGTCGATACCGTCGCTATAGGCCGCCTTTTTCATGGTGACAAACGCGTCGTGTGCCTCTTTTTTTAGTTGATAGCCTTCGCCATATAACTCGATATCGGCCTTGCCCATCAACTCTAAAATGGAATATTCAAAATCGTTTGAAAAGGACAGATGGGGCAGGGCAGTCAATGCCAGTCCGGTTAGACCTGTTTTTTGGAGGAAGGAACGTCTTTGCATGGTGATGGTTTACTAAGTTAACGGAGGATATTTTGGTTTTGGTATTTTGCTACCTTACAAATATACTGCCAATCCGTTTTTTCGGGCGGGCTGAGCGTATTATTATGGAATAAAAGCGAATATTCACTGATTTTTTTCTGTTTTGCCACTTGGGACTGAACCTGTCTAGTCGTTCGCCAAATACAAAAACCCTTGAAACATAAGACTGATATCGTCCATGGAAACGATATAGAAATACACGCCGGAAGGTAGGCCCTTATCCCTAGATATTACCAGGTTGTCTACATTTGAAAAACCGTTGAATTCATTGGAGTAATTGACTTTTTCGAAAACCTTGGACCCGTTTCGGTCGTAGATTTTCATGTGGTTGTTGGGGGATTGCGCCAATTCGGGAATATTCAAAAAGTCGTTGATGCCGTCTCCGTTCGGGCTGACGAGATAATCGTCAAGATCGAGATAATCGCGGGGTTCTGCGGATGCGCCAAAAGTTATCGCCGCATAGTTGTCGGGAATAAATGCATTGGAAACGGCAAAGCCTTGTGAAAGGTCGCCCATAGTGGTGGGACCGCTAAGATTTTCCCACTGGTTCAAAGCCTTGCTCCAACCTACCAGAACGATTTCGGATACGTCATTGGTCAGGTTGGCAATGTCGCTGCGTTCGTTCCAGCTGAGCTGCACGGTAGAGGATTCCGAACCTTCCAACCGCCAGAATTCTACGGTACTGATTTTACTGATATTGACCGGTCGGGCACTGGTACTAAAGGAAGTGGCAAACGTACTGGGGGTATTGGGGTCTTCGAAAAAATAGGCGCATTTGCTGATTGTATTGATATTGGTGGAGTTTAAGATCAGCGGCCGTAATTGTTCGAAATCGCCCACGGGAAACGTAAACCCCTGTTGCCCGGCCAGACTGACATAACCTTCGACCTTACCGATATCGCTTTCCCCGGTGGAAAAAGCGTTGTCGAGAAAATTCAGGGTGGTACCAGAATCGGCTCTAGGCGTAGATACGTCTCCCGTTATAAAGTTGACATTGTTTATAATGTTTAGGGTATTGTTTAGGACCACTCCGTTTTGGGTGACGAATTCCGCATCAAAAAAGGAAGGGAACAACGCCCCGGAAATACTTATCGGCAAATCGCCGTAAAACCCGACCAGTCCCAGGTTTTCATCGAAAAGCCCATCGTTGACCAGATTGGTATGGAAGCCCATTTGGCCGTTTTCATGTATACGCAGGTTGCCCGTGTTTTGCAGGGCGGTTTGAGCGTGGAGGCGCAAAGCGATGAATATAAATAGTATGAAGAGTTTTTCTTTCATAAATCGTCTATGGTCGATGTTTAAGCCATCGATTTTTGTAAAATCGCTTTTGTCAGTTAATTGGTGCAACACACTGGGATCAACCTATTAAAAGCTTCCATCATTTTCAAATAAGGGCCGCTTTGCTGACAAGGAGATTATTTCAAAGTAAACGTTGGTCCTTGTATACGTTATTTCAATTTTTTGAGCATGGTCTTGATTTCTTCCAAATCATTTCGCAAGGCTTTGACTTCATCCGATAAGACTTCTTTTTCCGATTGTAATTGGTTGATTTTTTTCTCTTGCTCGATGGTATGGAGGTAGAGTTCTTCGATTTTTTCGAGGTTTTGTAGGTTCGATTCGCTTAGATTCCAAAAACCGTCCTTTTTGACCTGTTCGGCTGATTTGATGCCGGGGAGGTGGTGGTTTTTTTTGATGAAGGTTTCGATTTCTTCTAAGGTTTTGAAGTTGTAGGTTTTCTTTAGTTTGGAGGAGTCTTTAAAATATTTTTCGAATACGTAGTCCGGATGAACTATTGTAACACCGACGGTGACACTACCAGTTGTGCTAATATCTTGAGGCCCGAAATTTGGGTTTATTTTTGTTCCGTCAATAGCTGCGCCTGCATTAATATCAATATCGGTTATTGTGCCATCAAATATCTCACCTGTTTTTACGGCTCCAGATTTAATTTCTTGACTATCGACCGAATCTGCTTGTAAATCGGAAGCTGTTATCGAGTCGTCAGTTATTTGTCCTCCAAAACCACCAGATATTTCTCCGACCGACAAATCATAATTATTTCCTGTTTTTACTATTGTTATTGAACCGTCAGAAGACAACGTAGTTGTCTCTCCAGCGGCCCAGACTACATTTCCGCCGACCGTAGTTAGCACTTCCCCGTCGGTTGGTGATGGCTGTATTTTTGCAGGCGTTACATTGGCATCGGCAATGTTTGGAATAGTCACTGCATCATTAGCCAATTCAAATGCGGTAATTGCATCATTTCTTATAGTCAGAGGGTCTCCTGATGTTCCATCTCCAATAATCCTGTCGGTGTTCGTGAATACGAATCCGGCGTCAGCTGCCGGTGCCCATGCGGTGCCGTTCCATTTAAGGACCTGGTCGTTTGCGGCTCCCATGTTCGCAAGGTCCTCCGCAAGGATGGTGGCATTGGCTATCTTGGCGGAGGTCACGGCGTTCCCGGCGATGACCGTGGCGGATGTCGGCCCGGAAACCTCACCTACAAGATCGACCACGTTGAAATCGGTTCCCGTAAGAGTAAGGCCGGTACCCGGGGTATATGGGGTTCCACCCGAATCTGCTGCCGGTGCCCATTCCGTACCGTTCCATTTAAGGACCTGATCGTTCGCGGCTCCCATATCCGCAAGGTCCTCCGCAAGGATGGTGGCGTTGGCTATCTTGGCGGAGGTGACGGCGTTGCCGGCGATGACCGTGGCGGATGTCGGCCCGGAAACCTCACCTACAAGATCGACCACGTTGAAATCGGTTCCCGTAAGAGTAAGGCCGGTACCCGGGGTATATGGGGTTCCACCGGAATCTGCTGCCGGTGCCCATTCCGTACCGTTCCATTTAAGGACCTGGTCGTTCGCGGCCCCCATATCCGCAAGGTCCTCAGCAAGGATGGTGGCGTTGGCTATCTTGGCGGAGGTGACGGCGTTCCCGGCGATCACAGTTGCGGAGGTCGGCCCGGTGACCTCACCTGCAAGATCGACCACGTTGAAATCGGTTCCCGTAAGGGTAAGGCCGGTACCCGGGGTATATGGGGTTCCACCAGCATCTGCTGCCGGTGCCCAACCCGTACCGTTCCATTTAAGGACCTGATCGTTCGCGGCCCCCATGTCCGCAAGGTCCTCCGCAAGGATGGTGGCGTTTGCTATCTTGGCGGAGGTCACCGCATTCCCGGCGATCACCGTTGCGGAGGTCGGCCCGGTAACCTCCCCTGCCAAATCGTCCGCACTGAAAACGTTGTCGGTGAGCGTAATCCCGTCCCCGTCCGTATATGGGGTTCCCCCGGCGTCTGCTGCCGGCGCCCATGCGGTACCGTCCCATTTGAGGACCTGGTCGTTCGCGGCCCCCATCTGGTTCAACTTTTCCAACGTAATTGCAGCTTCGGCAATCGTCAAAACACCAGTATTGTCAATTGTGGCATCACCACTAATTGCAACGGGCTGGGCAGCGTTCGTAGCATCGCCAATCAGAAAATTACCGTCGTTTAATGGCGTGCCACCGGAAGTGATAGCCCCGTCGACATAGGATTTGGTGGCGGCATCTTGATCATCCTCTGGATTACCAATATTTTTAATAAGTAATCCGCCACCATCATTTCCCTGGGTCAAGACCTGACCCAAATCTTGATTGCCTCCGCCGCCACCGGAAGGTAAAGCATCCAACTCGTCTTTTAGCTCCTGCACAGCTGCTTGAACATTATTGCTTAGTATAGATTGATATGGAGCAAAAGGTACTTGGGCGGCCGTTTGATTGTCGGATCCCCCGCCTCCACCGCCTGAAGCCAAAGCTAAATCAATCCCGACTAAATGCGCCTCCACATCTTGGGTGATAGCGGTATAATTAATTGGATTAGTCGTAACAGGCACTTCGGCAGCGGTTGGCGCGACAACGCCGCCACCGCCTGTTGGCAAATCCGCCCAAGTAACATCAGTACCAACAGTTGTTAATATTTGTCCATCACCACCCGGTACTATGGTAAATGGATCTAATGGGGTACCGAAGCCGCTAAGGGTAATGCCATCAACTTCTTCGGTAGTTCCACCCCCGCTAGTACCAATGGTGGCAAGTTCGTATGGAGTAGCAGCTGAACCATCCCCCAATACGCTAATACTGGGTGTCGAATTAATTACGGTAGGAGCACTCCCACCGCCGCCCAGACCTGTCAAATCAATATTAAATAGGTTACCCCCTTCGGTTAGGGTCAGTATATTGCCATTCAATTCGGAAGCGGTAATAAGTTCATTCGAAATATCCCCATCCACTTCATTCTCCGCATCGATAATAAAAGGAGTACCCGCGGTTCCGTTGCCCGAAACCGTAATCCTATTTCCAGTCGGTTGTATATTAGTCTCCGAGCCATTCGAAGTAGGCAACGTGACCAAACCGCCCCCTAACGAAAGCGATAACTGGTTTCCAGATATCGATAATCCCTGAATTTCATTTCCTGCATCCGTATCCCCATCCGCAGCAATACCTGCCGTATTGGCGGCTATGGCCGTCTGCAATCCCGAATCATCATAATAGGCCCCGCCATCGGCACCTGCAACAATCGCATTATCCGCATCCCCACTGATAAGATCCGTATCCCGAATAAATCCGGTACTATTATTAAAATCCGAAAGGTCGATACTGTCGTTGTCGATGGCGTATGGGCCTACGGAGTTTTCCGCCAATTTCGTCCGGTCTACCGAACTGTTCTGTAGCTTGCCCCGCCCGATTGAACCGTTCTGGATATCGATACCGTTGATGCCGCCATCGATAATCATACTGCTGTTGATGCTACTCTTGGCGATTTCGATGTTTCCACCGTTCGGGGTAGGGGTGATGACGATAGTAGCTTGGGGGTTTACGATGGGATCCGTGGTAAGACCACCGACGGCGCCGTCACCACAAAGGTTGATCCAATCCGTACCGTTGTAGTAAAAGACACAGTCCGCCGATGTATTGTAGACCAGGGCGCCACGATTAGGTACGATATTCGACATCTGTATCGAATCGACCCGGGTAATGACCAGTACCCTTTCGGTACTTTCGAGCTCAAGCACGGAGGCCGGATCAATGGTCTGTGGATTATCGCCAATCTTTACCTGGGCCGAGGCAAAACTACCGATAAGTAGACCGATGATAAGTATTGGAAATGCAATTCGTGTTCTCATACGATACATATTAAAAAAAAGGTATAACAAAAATAAAAGTATCCATCCATAAATCTAATTAATGGGATGAAATACACTTCGGCCAAGGTAAACGGCCAATATAAATGGCTAGGTAGGTTCGGTTGGGCGGTAGTACCGGCCGCAAATTAACAAAAGTTTATCCGCTGCCGTTTTTTTTAGATCGAAACTTGTATTTTCTTTATGAACTGGATTAATTATCATTTATTATTTCCGTCATAGAAAAAACTCATCATCCTGACCATCGAAAAATCCAGTAATCCTGTTTCCAGTAATCCTGTTTAAAACAATCCAATGAAGTATATCCCTACTCTAATTTTATTTCTTTTTACCCTTACGACCGTATTTGCGCAAGATGATGGGCGCGAAGTGCTTCGTGGTGCCGTATTGTACCGCAATGTGCCGGTACCGAACCAGAACGTGATCAATATTGATACCGAAAATGCGGTGATATCGAATAATGCGGGAGAATACGCGATTCGAGTGAAAGTCGGGGATCAGCTGGCGTTTTCCGCGGTCAATTATCAGTTAAAAGTCGTAGAGATTACCGAGGCGATTCTTGAAAATGAACGTCTGGTCATCGAAGTGAACGAAAAGGTGACCGAACTAGACGAGGTGGTGGTGAGCCCCGAAAATCAGGAAAAGTTTCTCGATGCCCAGAACGCACGTTTTAAAAAGGTGGAATATGAGACCGACCGCTCCACCGAAGTGGAGAACATCGCCATAAGCCAACAGGAAAGGGGCCTACAAAACGGCATTAATTTTGTCAATATTTTCAAGGCCTTGGCGAAATCGGGTCAAAAGGATGATGCGGACAAACGGCCTCGCCTGAAAATGAGCGAGGTATTGCGGCAGGTGTACGATGATGAGTTCTTTGTGGTCGATCTGAAACTGCCACAGGACAAGATCAATGATTTTTTGTTCTATGTAGATGATGCCCATCCCGAGTATTCCTTATTATTAAAGGACAACGAGTTCGAGCTCTTGGATTTTTTGGTGAATGAAAGCAAGGCCTATCGGAAGCAGATGGAAGAGGAGTGATGCCGATACAACATATTCTGATTCCTTGTTGCCTGATCATGGCGGCTTCAGCACAGGGACAGGATTTCTTTTCGGAAAAAATGGAAGGTCGGGTCTACAGCGATGATGGCGATGTGGCCGCTACCCATGTACTCAATACGACCACTGATAGGGCTACCATTACCGATAGCGATGGCTTTTTTGCCATTTCCGTACACTTGAACGATACCTTGGTTTTTTCCGCCGTACAGTACAAACGCAAGGAAATTGTCGTCACCCTGAATCTTCTCGAAAGCAAATTAGTACTGATTCCCTTGGAAGAGGCACTTACGGAACTTGATGAGGTCGTCGTCACGCCTTACAACCTGTCGGGTGATATTGCAAGGGATCTTTCCAATCTCGATATCGAGCCCGTCGTCACGACCTCCACCCTCGGCTTGCCCAATGCCTATGTAAAACCCATCAGCAAAGCGGAAAGGGAGCTATATGCAGCGACCGCCAACCCGATAATGAGTTTAGATCCATTGATCAACACCATTACGGGTCGCAAGAAACTATTGAAAAAGCGGGTCGAACGCAATAAAATATACGCCCGTACCGAACGTGTAAGGGATTTTTATGTGGATTCCCTCTACACCACGAAATTGAAGATTCCCAAAGAAAAAATCGATGACTTTCTGTATTTCTGCGAAGTGGACCCCGATTTTCAATCCCTCGTCGATACGCATGACCGATTGGCGATTTGGGAGTTTATGCGGAAGAAGAGTTGGGTGTATCTTGAAGGTACCAAGCAATGAGATAGGGCAACTACCTACTTCGTACGCATCATTTTTGGCGGATTTTGCCGGATATCAAAACCCTAATAAAAAATCACCGTCTTATTATCATAGACCATCGTCTTCCGCTGTACATGCAACTTTACCGCGCGGGCAAGGACGATTTTCTCAAGGTCGCGGCCTTTGGTGATAAAATCGGCAATTCGGTGGGCGTGGGTAACGGTCGTTACGTCCTGTTCGATTATGGGGCCTTCGTCAAGGTTTTCAGTAACGTAGTGACTAGTGGCGCCGATGATTTTCACCCCTCTTTTGAACGCAGCGTGGTAGGGTTTGGCCCCGGCGAACGCGGGTAAGAAGGAGTGGTGGATGTTGATGATTTTATTGGGATAGTGATCAATAATCTTGGCGCTTACGATTTGCATATAACGCGCCAAAACGATAAAATCCACATCATGGGAAGCCAGTAGCTTCAGCTGCTCGTTTTCGGCATCGCCCTTGTTCGCCTTGGTAACTGGAATATGGTAAAAAGGAATTTTGAACTGTTCGGCAATCGGGCGAAGATCGGCGTGGTTGCTGACTACAAATGGGATATCCACTTCTAACTCCCCGGAACTGTAACGGCTCAACAAATCGTACAAACAGTGATTGTATTTGGATACAAAAAGGGCCATTTTCGGTAGTCTACCCGCCCGATGCATGCTCCACTGCATGGTATAACGCGCGGCCAAATTCTTTTGGAATTCCTTCTCAAAGTCGGATTCCGAAAAGAGGTCCGCATCAAAATTGCTTTCCAAACGCATAAAAAATACATTGGCCTGCTGATCGACGTGCTGATCGAGATATACAATGTTGCCACCTTTGGCATGTACAAAACCGGTTACGGCACTGATAATGCCCTGTTGATCGGGACAATGAATGAGAATGGTCGTTTTCAAGGGATGGTTTTTAATCCCAAATTTAGGACAATAAATGGAATTTGGTATAGCTTGGTGAAGATACCTGGGCCGGACTTACGTCAAATTCAGGGATGAAGTCAATTATCGGGAAGCCCCCAGTTTACTCGGCGGATAACGATCCGCGCCAAATTTTGAAGGATTTTCGGAAACTTTTGATTTCTTGACGGAGCAAGTTCAGGTATTCGATTTCCTTAACGCCATCTTTTTCCAAGCCTCTACAATACGAATTTATATTCCGTATCATGATATTGATGTAGGTAGCAATCTTCATACGCTCGTTATGGCAGGTCGTAGATTCCGCCAACGCAATTTTTTGGGGAATGAGTATCGCATCGGTCAATAGTGAATCGGCGATGTTGTCGCGATGACTGTTCGATTGGTACAGTTTCAACAGATTTTTGTTGAAAGATACGTACGAAGCGATTTCCCGGCTCATATGGCGGAGTTCAAGTGCTTTCTTATATACCGGTAAAGAACCGAAACTTTGATACGTCATTATAGATCGACAAAATGAACTCCATGTGAGTTCGTTACTACAGAATATAAAGTTACGTCGGTATTCTATATTTTATCTTTCGAATCAATAGCAAATATGTATTTTTGCTATGGATACTAACTTTATAATAACTTTTGACTTTGGATTCAACTATCGACGATTTGAACTGGAAAATATTGGACTGTTTGCAAGCGAACGCAAGGGAAACCTTCGCCAGTATCGGCCGTAAAGTAGGCCTAACACCTCCCGCCGTAGCGGAGCGGGTAAAAAAAATGGAAGATCTCGGAATCATCGAAGGGTATAAGGCCAAGGTATCCCACGCCAAAACGGGGCATCAGCTCAAGGCCATCATTACGTTGCGGGCTTTTATGGGCAAATTAAAACCTTTTCTGGCGATGGTAACGACCTATAAGGAAGTGGTCAATTGCTATCGCATCACCGGAAACGAGAATATCGTTATGGAAGTAATACTCAACGACCAGTTTCACCTCGAGGAATTTATCGATAAACTCATCCAATACGGCGAAACCCGCACGCATATTATACTTTCGAATGTCGTAACAAATGCGCCGATCGGGAAGAAAGCTCAGGCGCAAGGATCAAGTTCAAGTTCAAAAAAAGTCATGCCCTAGTATTGAAATTAACCGCGGTCAAGGTACTAATTTTGACGATTAAACGGATTTTTGGATTGAAAGTATGGGAGGCGTTCAAAAGGAGTTCACTATATTTAACTTCTGATTGATGAGAATTAACGCTCGTCTCTCGGGAAAGCGCTATGAAAATCGGAGTCCTAATCATCGGTATATTTTTTATGGGCAACTACGCCCTGTTCGGCCAGATCACGGTCGATGATTCGGGCTATACCGTTGAGCAATTGGTGCGTGACGTTCTGATCAATAGCAACTGTGCCGCGACCTCAAGCTACAGCAGTTTTACGGGTACCGAGCAGAACGTAAACGGTATCGGCTATTTTAATGCCAATGCTACGGATTTTCCCTACAAGGAAGGTATCATTCTATCGACTGGCAGGGCGAGGGACGCCCAAGGCCCCAATACGGGCATCAATGATTCGGGCACCGAAAGCTGGCCGGGCGACCAAGACCTGATAACGGTCACCAATACAGGCAACCTGTTCAATGCCACCTATATCCAGTTCGATTTTGTACCGCTTACCAATAGTATCAATTTTAATTTTCTGTTTGCTTCCGAAGAGTATCAGGAGAACTACCAGTGTACCTATTCGGACGTGTTTGCGTTTATCTTGACCGATTCCCAAGGGGTTTCGACAAATTTGGCCATCGTTCCCGGTACGGAAGAACCGGTTAGGGCAACGACTATCCGGCCTGGGATACAGGGGCAATGTGATGCCCGTAACATCGACTTTTTCGGCAAATTAAACGGTGCCAACGATCCCATATCCTTTTACGGGCAGACCGAGAGCCTGAAGGCGGAATCCCTGGTTACACCCGGGGAATCCTACACCATCAAACTTGTAATTTCCGACAATCAGGATTCCCAAGTCGATTCCGCCGTTTTTTTGGAAGCGGGCAGTTTTTCTTTGGGATATGATTTGGGGGAAGACCGAACGGTAGCCAACGGCAATCCCGCCTGTATCGGTGAGAACATCCCCTTGGATGCCACGGTAGAAGGCGTTCAGGATTATCGCTGGTACAAAGACGGAAGCGAGGTCGCGCAATGGGCGGGCAATCCGCAAGTGACACTCACGGAAAACGGACAGTACCGGGTCGATCTTATTTTTTCGGCATCCTGTATTTCCGATGGCGGTCTGACGGTGGAGTTTATAGTGCCTCCGAAAATAAATGGAAATCCGGTAGATATAACCGCTTGTGATTTAGACGGCGACGGTAGCGAAACCTTCGATTTTTCCACCAACGGAACCCGTATGATGGGTACCCAAGATTCGGCCGTTTACGGGGTCACCTATTTTGCTTCGGAAGTAGATGCCCAGAACTTTACAAATCCTATTGAAAATCCCGAAAACTACGAGGTACAGGGCACCGAAACCATATATGCGCGGCTTTCATCGGGCCAAAGTTGTTCCGAAATAGTCCCTTTTCAGTTGAAAGTCCAAGGTCTTGATTTTGAATCTTCCCTGAAAGCATCCTATATATTGTGTTTCGATGGGGAAGGTGAAAAATTGGAACCTTTACCGGTATTGGACACCGGCTTGTCCCTTTCAAAGTATATGTTTACATGGTACACAGAAACTATTTCGGAAGAAAATAGGATTACCGATGCTACCGGCCCTTCCTTCACCGCATCCGCCTTGGGCACCTATCATGTGCTCTTGCAAAACCTGGAATTCGGTTGCGAATTTTCCATTGCCACCGAAGTACTTCCATCGCAGCAGCCGGAAGTATTCGAAGTGGATTTCGTATCCGATCTATTTTCCGATAGTAACACCGTTGAAATTAAAGCGCAAGGGGAAAGCACGTATCTTTTTGCCGTTGATGATAGTGATTTCGGTACTTCGAACCGCTTTGAAGACCTCAGTGCCGGCGAGCATGTCGCCTATGTTACCGATAGCGAGAATTGCAGTGTACTTTCCGAGGACTTTTTGGTGGTGGATTTTCCCCGTTTTTTCACGCCCAATGGCGATGGCAACAACGACATCTGGCAAATTGTCGGATTTCCCGAAATCGAAAAAGCCGAAATTGCGATTTTTGACCAATACGGCACCTTATTGTACCAGTTCAATAACGGCTCCGGTTGGGACGGTACCGCCAACGACCACAGAATGCCCGCCAGTGATTACTGGTTTAGAATAGCCTATGTTAAAGACAATGTGCAGAAGGAATTTAAGAGTCACTTTTCCTTGAAACGTTAGTTTTTAAAGCTCAGAGTCTGCCGAAAACTGACTCGCCTTTCGCAATGGCAAGATTCAATCTTAAATGTATCTGGCTAGATTTTTGATGATTAAAGTACTATGAAGCAACTATTGACCGTAATCGCCCTGGGCATTAGCATTTCTTGCTCCGCCCAGCAGATGACCTTAAAAAAAGGAATCGTTATCGACTCCCTTCCCGTATCCATTAACGATACGATATCGGAGACCTTTTCGTTATATCTTCCCCAAAAATTCGAGGTTTCCTCGACTTGGCCGATACTATTCGTTTTTGATATGGATGGCCATGGCAAACAGGCCATGAGTCTCATTTCTGCGGCGGCCGAGGAGCAGGGCTATATCTTGGCGGCCTCCAACAATGTAAGGGATACCTTGCCTATTTCCGACAATATTCTGATCGCCAATAGAATGTTCAATGCCGTGACCCGATTTTTGCCGATCCATAAAGAGCGGATCTATGTCGGGGGATTTTCCGGCGGCGGTCGCTTTTCGACCTTGATACCCGCTTTTATCAAAGGGATTCAAGGTGTTTTGATCTGTGGCGCGACCGTGGCGAATACCGAGCTGCTGACCTCTAAAAATCCTTTTCACTTAATTGGTATCGTTGGTAATGAAGACTATAACTATCCCCAAATGCTGGAGACGGAGAACCTATTGAATCGCATGAAATTTCCGAACCAACTGCTGATGTTCGAAGGGGGCCATAATTGGCCCGATGCGGATATGCTGGGTAATGCCCTCGAAATATTTACCTTGGCGGCCATGGCCAAAGGCCGTATACCCAAAGACGACGCTTTTATTAATGCCAAATACGAAGAGAGTCTAACACGGGCCAACATCTTCTTCACAGCGAACAAGCCCTTAATGGCCTATAACCTTCTTGACGAAATGTTGGAAATCTATAGCCCCTTTCGAGAAATCGGTTCGATAAAGGATAGCCAAAAGACCTTGAAAAGAAGTAACATTTTCAAGACTCGCAACCGAGACCAAACGGCTATTTTATTCAAGGAAAGTTTAATAAAGGAGGATTATGTGTATTATTTGGAGGAAGACATACTGACCTATAACTATAACAACCTCGGATGGTGGAAGTACCAGATCGAAGAGATCGAAAAGTTTATCAAAAACCCCGACGAATTACAACAGCAATTGGGCAAACGCTTGAACGGCTATGTCAACGCTTTGGTCGCCGATAATATCGATATCGTGAAATCAGGAGATCCGGTCGACGGGGAAGCCTTAAATTTCCTTTGGATGTTGAAGACCGTAATCAACCCCAAAGATTATGCGAGTTACCTGAAGATCATTTCGTATAACGCCAAGGTCGACGACACGAGTACCGCCCTTTTTTATCTGGAAGAACTTTTGAAAAATGGATATACCGACAGGGCGGAACTCTATGACCTTGAAGATACCGCATTGTTACGCCTTACCCCGGAGTTCAATGACATTGTGGCAAAATATTTGAAAGCGTCCCGTTACGGGTTGGATTAAAATGGGATTTATTTTCCTGTGGCTTATACCAAGGGAAAAAAATGGAAAACAATGAAACCAACGTTATATATAGTGCTGGCAGTGATTCTGTTTTCTACCGCCTGCAAGGAGAAAAAAAAGTACCATGACAGTAAAAAGGATGAAATTACCGAGGCGCCGACCGACGCCTTGGCCGATATCCTCGAATTTCAAAAGGAGCTGAACGAAGAATACAAAGACCCCGAAACCTCGCCTTTGCCGGACCGCTATAGAAAGGACTTTGAAAGCTTGGATTTTTTCGATCCGGATACCACCTATGTCGTCCAGGCCCGATTGGTGCGTACCCCGGAATCCCTTCCCTTTGCCATGCCCACGACCACTGATAGAACCTCTAAGAACGTAGTTTATGGTATCGCCCACTTTACCCTGTTCGGAAAAAAACGGCAACTGGAAGTCTATCAAGACCAGGAATTGATGCAGCAGGAAAAGTACCGCGATTACCTGTTTCTTCCTTTTACCGATGATACCAATGATAAGGAAACCTACACCGGAGGCCGATATATCGATCTTCGCATTCCCGAGGGCGATGTCATCCGAATCGACTTTAACAAAGCGTATAATCCCTATTGCGCCTACAACAAAAAATATTCATGTCCTATTGTACCATCGATAAACGCCATAGACACAGAAATCAGGGCAGGGGTAAAGGCCTTCAAGCCGAAAGGGAAATGAAAAAACCCCGGTCAGTTTGGGGCTGACGGGGTTTTTAAGTACAACACTTAACCTGTAATTTTCTATTTTAGAAGGAATAGATGGCGGCCAGAACGAAAGAGGATAGGCTCTTCTGTGCCATCAAATCACTATCCAAGAAATTTTCGGATTCGTCGGATGCGGTATCCAATCGTAATTCCGGTTTGATTATTAAATTGCCTATGGTGGCGCTTCCCGTTAAGGTCACGGCAAAAACACTATCATCGGCCTCAGCAGTACCAATGGCCCCAAATCCATCAGTTTCCGTAAAATATTCACCCCGCAATCCAATCGTAAAATTTTCGGAGGTAGTATATTGGGGGTACAAAGCAGCACCGGCAAAGTTTCCTATGCCTTCGTCTCCGTCGAAATAAGCGGCATTAATCCCTAAGAAAAAAGATTCCGAAAGGTTAAATCCTCCGGTATAGTCTAATTCATAAGAGCCATTATCGATCAAGAGATTGAGATATTGTCCGCTATACCCCAATTGTGCACCATAGGCATACTTTCCGGTCAAATTGAGTTCTGTAATGTCCGTTTGGTTCATAACGGCCAGCATCATGCTGAAATCTTCTGACAGCGTAAAATCCGCTTTCAAACCGGTATGGCTAAAAGGTCCGTAAGAAAACAAATAGGAAGTGCTGTAGTTAAAATTGGCAACTGGAGAAATAACCTCATAGCCCAAAAACGTATTGAAATTCCCCAAAGTTAATTTTACATTATCGGAAACGTTCCAATAGCCATAAAGTTGATTGACAATATTGCCGGTGGCCGAGTAAATAGGGGAGGCAAAAATGGCATCCGTACCTCTAGGGCCAAAAACCAAATCAGCTACGAAGCCTGCTTTTTCGCCTTCATAGCCCAAAATGACGTTTGCCATTCCCAGAGCGAATCCGGGTAAATTGGCAAATGATGAACCTGGAGCTGCATTGGGCACACCATCCGGTGCTGAGTTATCCCCGTTTAAATTTGCCCGGTAGTAGGCATCGATTGAGCCGCTAATAGTGAATTTCGGTTCCGTGTCTTCCTCCTCCTGCGCAAAAATAGCTACGTTCGAAAAGAGTAGTAATCCCAATAAAACAAGATTTTTTACGTATTTTGTATATGTAATCGCTTTCATAGGTTTTGATTTAAGTTATCCACCGCAAGGCGGATGATTATTTTGAGTGATTAAAATCTGAAACGGTTATAAAACGGAGCGTTCTGCAAAACGCTCCGTTTGCTTTTTAGGTTATACTTTAATCGTTAGTGAAATCGGGATACGCATCCATACCGTGCTCGTGAATATCGAGACCTTCGACTTCCTCTTCCTTTGAAACCCGTATGCCCATAATGGCTTTTAAGGCGCTCAAAATAATCAAGGAGCATACGATACAGAAAGCACCGACGATCAAGACTCCGTACAGTTGGGTCATAAATTGACCGCCACCGGCTTTTGAGCCAAAGATACCTACGGCCAGGGTACCCCAAATACCGCAGATCAGGTGAACGGCAACAGCACCTACCGGATCGTCCAATTTAAGTTTATCGACAAGGGCTACGCCGAGTACGATGATAAGACCTGCCAAAAATCCGATGATGATGGCTTCGTTGGGTGACATAAGGTCCGCTCCCGCGGTAATACCCACTAGGCCTCCCAAAATACCGTTGAGGAACATGGTAAGGTCCAAATTCTTGTATAGAATATAGTTCAAGAGCACGGCGCCCATACCCCCGGCGGCAGCGGCCAAACTTGTGGTGACCAAGACCAAGGAAGTCAGTTCGGGATCTGCGGAAAGTACCGATCCGCCGTTAAAGCCGAACCAGCCCAACCAAAGGATCAACACCCCTGCAGTTGCCATGGGAATACTGTGACCGGGAATCGCTTTGGATTTTCCATCGTCACCGAATTTGCCAATACGGGGCCCTAATAGTGCGACGGCGACCAAAGCGGCCCATCCACCGACGGAGTGAACCAAGGTAGAACCTGCGAAATCGTAGAAGCCCCAGGCATCCAAAAAGCCGCCGCCCCATTTCCATGCCCCTACAATAGGGTATACCAGTCCCACGTAAAAGACCGTGAAAACCATAAATGCTCCGATTTTCACCCGTTCCGCGACCGCACCTGATACAATGGTAGCGGCTGTAGCTGCGAACATGCCCTGAAAGAGAAAATCGGTCCACCACGTGTAGCCTCCATCGGCATATTCGGGGGTCATTCCGTTTTCCGGGGGGGCAATTCCAAAACTATCCATTGAAAATTGGAAAATACCTGCCGATCCTTCCTCAAATCCGGGGTACATTAAATTGAAGCCCCAGGCATAGTAGAGCAGCAGTCCCGCCGTAATGATAAATATATTCTTGAATAAAATGTTGATCGTATTTTTTGATCGGGTCAATCCGATTTCCAAAAAGGAGAACCCGGTATGCATGAAGAACACCAGAGCGGTGGCGATCATCATCCATATATTGTTTGCTGTAAATAATCCTACGTCCATTTTCTTAAGGGTTTTATTGGTTGTTTTTTAGTTGATTCCTGCGTGTCCGCTTTCCTTGGTCCGGATTCTATAGGCCTCGATGACCTCGGAAACGAATATTTTACCGTCACCGACATTACCGGTCGAAGCCACCTCTAAAAGGGTATCGACCGTTCTCTGTACAAAATCGTCGGACACCACAATGGATAGGTATCGTCTTTGGATATCACTTGTACTATAGGAAATACCCCGGTACACGTGCCCTTGTTTTTCATTCCCCACTCCCGTTACGTCCCAATAGGTGAAGAAGTTGACCTCGATGCGATGCAAGGCCTCTTTGACCTCGTCGAACTTGGATTTTCTGATAATTGCCTCGATTTGTTTCATTTGTTTGATTTATGTTAAGAGCGCCAAATGTATGTTAATTAAAATATACCCCATAAAAAATTAGGGGTATTGATTCCATTTTTATAGTATTAATAATTTATACCCTTGAAATTTTGGGGTATTCTATTATTAAATGATTAAAAAAATGATATTGAATATCAAACTTTTTAAATGTTGGACGACTTGGAGAATAAAATATGAAGTGAATTGTGGTAAATTGGCGGGGTTCATCTGTTACATAACACATGGCAGTGAACGCTCAATTGATTTCCCATACTATCTGGAATCGGTATAGAGTCAACCCAATTACAAAGAAAAAATGGATAATCGGTTGTTTTTAAAGGACTTTCGCCAGCCAAAGGCCGAATGCGACGGCCGCTATGCCGACGACGATACTACTAATAAGGTAGAAGGAAAAATGAAAAAGCTCACCCGCAGTTAAAAGGGCGTGTTTTTCAAAGGCAAAAGTGGAAAAAGTGGTAAAGCCCCCGCAGAAGCCGGTGGCCAGTATCAAAATCTGATTTTCGGAGAGGTAATTGCCCTTGAACGAAAGGCCCAATATGAGGCCAATGAATAGACAGCCCAAAATGTTGACCAGAAAAGTACCAAGGTAAAAATATGCAAAATAAGTATTGAAAGACTTGGAGATAAGATATCGCAATACACTTCCTATTCCGCCCCCGATAAAAACGAGCAACCATTGTTTCATCGGTGCAAATTAAGAAAATAAAATGGGTATCCTACAGCGATTTAATAGATACGCCCTTAGGTTATATTTCGGAAAAAGCAGTGTATTTAAACCGCCTTCTTGATTTTGGAAGAAAAATTCTGCAAACGATAGACCTTTGAGGATCTGGTTTTAGATACGGTGTCGTTGGATTTTTTTCGTCCGTTGGACGTACCTGAAAGACTGAATACCATGAAGACGGCATTTGCCCCGACCAAGATTAGAAGTATAGTAAAAAAACTTAACATGTGTTTGCCCCTTTTATAAACAACGCAAAAATACGTTATTTGGTATAATATACGAGACAAACTTAATTATTGTTGTCACTGCTGCGTTTTTTTTATATCCGCAAAACTAGGTCTAGTTTTTAAGTAGGTATTTTATAACAAACAAGATAAGAATGAAAGCTATAAAGGCCATAGCGACCCACTGCACTCCTTTATAATTTTTTTTGTGCAGTTTTTTATCCTTTTTATAGCTAAAAATGATAATGGCGATAAAGCTGATCGCAAAAAGTAGGGCGAAAATGAGTTGTCCGGTACTGAACATAAAATGGATGTTTTAGCAAAATTAAGGTTTCCAAACGGTATAGCAGATTAAAACTGACCTCAGGTACATCTCAAATCAATCCCCTCTTGTTTCCAATCACTCTCCTCTTGTTTCCGAGCGGATAATTTCGTTCATTGTGAACCTATAGAAGCTAAATATTTCGATATGAAAAACAAAATAAGTGCGGTAGAACTGTTCCATACATCTTTCGGACTTGGTGTTTCCGAAACGATGCGGGCCGATTTGGGCGCCGCAAAAAACACACTACGCTTTAACTTAATGGACGAGGAGAACAAAGAGTATCTTGAGGCCTCCAATAATGATGATCTAGTGGAAGTAGCGGACGCCTTGGGCGATATGCTTTACATCTTATGCGGTACGATTCTCGAGCACGGCATGCAGCACAAGATCGAAGAAGTTTTTACCGAAATCCAGCGTAGCAATATGAGCAAACTGGGGGCCGACGGCAAACCCATTTACCGTGAGGACGGTAAAGTGTTAAAAGGCCCCAACTATTTTAAACCGGATATTTTAGGCGTTTTGAAGCGGTAAGAGCATATGTAAACACCCAATAATCCTACATCGATATCAAATTTGCGGATCTGGGGGTTTAAATCACGAAGTTTTCAGTTTAAACCCCATGCCGCCATCCAAAAAGATCTTCTGCGCGATTGTACTGAATATCGATAATTCGTTTTTTAAGTCGTGAGGCAAAACTGCTTTCGAGTTCGGGTAGGTCATAGTCCACTTCCCGATAACCAAAAGTAGCTATGGGCGATATCACCGCGGCGGTACCGGCACCGAACATTTCTTTCAAGCTGCCGTTTTTGGCCGCTTCGACCACTTCGCCGACGGTTATTTTGCGCACTTCGGTGGTTATACCTTCGTCTTCGGCGATTGGTAGAATGCTTTTCCGGGTGATGCCATCCAATATACGGTCGCTGATCGGTGCTGTGATCAAGGTATCGTTGATGCGTACAAAAATGTTCATAGCCCCGGCTTCTTCGATAAACTCGTGATTGTGGTCATCCGTCCAAATGACTTGTTGATATCCTTTTTTTACGGCCAGTTGCGTCGGAAAGAACTGTCCCGCATAATTACCGCCCGCTTTGGCAAAACCTACGCCACCGTTGGCCGATCGAGAATATTTTTCCTCGATAAGCACCTTTACTTTTCCCGAAAAATAGGGGCCGGAAGGAGCTAGGCAGATAATAAATTTGTACTCATCGGCGGGCGAGGCGTGGAAGCCTTTTCCCGTAGCGAAGATAAAAGGGCGAATGTACAAGGCGCTACCTTCTTTTTTGGGTATCCAATTTTCATCTAGTTTTATGAGTTGCTTTAACCCATCCATAAAAAATTCTTCGGGCAGTTCGGGTATGGCCATCCTTTTGGCTGAAATATTCAAACGTTTATGGTTTTCAAGCGGACGGAAGAGCCAAATTTTTTCATCGGCATCTTTGTAGGCTTTCATCCCTTCGAAGATGGACTGTCCATAATGAAATATCTTTGCGGAAGGTTCCAAACTAATGGCCTGATATGGCATTATTTGGGGAACTTCCCAAGCGCCATTTCGGTAATCGCAGACTAGCATATGATCGGTAAACACGCTTCCGAACGCCAGATTGTCAAAATCTACCTGATCTATTTTCGTTTTTTCCGTTTTTTCGATACTGATATTTTGCATGGTCGTCTCCATAATTTTGTTTTGAAGGATTAAAATTACGCATTCTTACCAATTCCTTCTTCCTTTTTCGTTCAAAAATGTCCAATTTTGTAGCAACTTTGTAACAGCCCAATACGTTTTGAGGGACATGAAACGGAAAATAATCACAACCGCCGACGGCTCAAAAACCATTCAAATCGAAGAATGGGACGAGCAGTACCATTCCAAACACGGAGCGGTACAAGAAGCCTATCACGTATTTATCGAACACGGACTTTCCCTGTTCCCCCATCGTAAAATTGCCATTCTGGAAATTGGTTTCGGCACCGGTCTGAACGCTTTCATCACCTTTTTGGAGGCTAAAAAACTAGATATTTCGGTACAATATACGGGAGTGGAAGCCTATCCCATTTCCGTCGCGGAACTACAACAGCTCAATTATGTTTCCGAATTGAAAGCGGAAGGGTATGCCGCCGAATTTCTTAGGATGCACGAAGACCCCTGGGAGAAAAATTTCAGAATTTCATCGGATTTTAGCCTACAAAAACAACGAAAGGATTTTTCCCGTATCGAGGATGAAAATCGGTACGATCTAATCTATTTCGATGCCTTCGGAGCTCGGGTTCAACCCGAACTATGGACGGAAGACATCTTCTCAAAAATGTACCGTGCCCTTAACAGGAATGGCGTACTGACCACCTACGCCGCAAAGGGAAGTGTACGTCGTGCCATGCAATCGGTCGGGTTTACCGTCGAACGCTTGCCCGGCCCGCCCGGAAAACGAGAAATGCTTCGGGCCAAGAAATAAATCGTACTTGCATCTGCATATTTACGGTCGAATCCGACTATATTCTTAACATAAGGTTAAGCAATACGGCATAATGCCAAGCAATACTGTTAAATCCGAATTAAATGGCAATTTCATGGTACTGAGAAGGCTTACCTTTGAACTATGAGAATTTTGATTACAGGTGCAACCGGACTGGTAGGCAATGAAATTGTCAGACAATGTCAGGCTCGTAAGATATCGGTCAATTATTTGACGACCAGCAAAGACAAAATGGTTACCAAACCGGATTATCATGGATTCTACTGGAATCCGGATTCGGGGGTAATCGATGAAGCATGTTTTGAAGGCGTTACCGCCATTATCAATCTGGCCGGGGCGAGCATTTCAAAAAGATGGACTACCCATAACAAAAAGGAAATTCTCTCAAGCAGGGTCAATACACTTCGCACTTTGCACAGGGCGCTTAAAAAACAAAAGACCTTAAAACCGGGCAATTATAAGGCGATAACCTCATTTGTTTCTGCCTCTGCTATCGGGGTCTATCCCGATTCCCTTTCAAGTTATTATACCGAGATCGAAAAGAAAATCGACGATAGTTTTTTGGGCGAGGTTGTTGAGGTCTGGGAGAAGGAAGCCGATGCCTTTAATGACTTTGATTTCAGTGTCGCAAAAGTTAGAATCGGTCTCGTAATGTCATCGGATGGCGGTGCGCTGCCCGAAATGGCAAAACCGGTCAAAAATTACGTGGGTGCCGCTTTTGGCAGTGGGGAGCAATGGCAATCCTGGATCCATGTTTCGGATCTGGCACGCATGTTTCTCTTTACCGTCGAAAATGCGCTCATTGGGATATTTAACGGTGTAGGTCCCAATCCCGTTACGAACAACCGATTGGTCAAAGAAATCGCCAAGGCAGTCGATAGACCTTTGTTCCTTCCCAATATCCCGAAATTTGTAATGAAGACCATTCTCGGTGAGATGGCCTATCTTCTTTTTGCGAGCCAAAGGGTCAGTTGTAAAAAAATAGAGGAGGAAGGATTTATCTTTACTTATCCCAATGTTTGCGTGGCCCTCAAGGAAATTTACGGCAACGGGCAAAATGAAAACGCATCGGATGTTGTTTATAATAAGGAATATAGCTCTTAGTGCATGTTACGGCCAATGCAAACTGAAAACCGGTAGTTTGACGAAGCAGGGTTTTTGAACACGCTCTTGATTAGAAAGTAACTAATAAATAGTACCACTATAGCGTCCCTCACTTTGGGATGCTTTTTTTATAGATACCATTATCTATAAGCGTTCGGAAAATGGGATACCGACAAGTGCAACTGCCCAGCGTCCATTTCTTTTTATGCCATTTTGACATTTTCACCGAATTGGCAGTACTTTTGCCAATCTAAACATCAGTATTCAAGAATTTAACGGCAAAACACACATGAGTGAAAAAGATATAACAGAGGATTTTGACGAACAGATGGACGAGGATTTGTTGGATGACGAAATGGAGATGAACGTGGAATCCCCTGAAACTCCCGAGCAAGACGAACTCACCGAGGAAGAACAGTTGCGTGATGATTTGGCCAAGGAAAAGGATAAGTTTCTTCGCCTTTTTGCTGAGTTTGAAAATTTTAAGAGACGTACATCCAAAGAACGGATGGATATGTTTAAGACCGCAGGCCAGGAAGTCATTACTTCGCTATTGCCGGTTTTAGACGATTTTGACCGCGCCCTAAAGGAATTGGCCAAATCTAAGGATAAAGAGATGTTCAAGGGAGTGGAATTGATTCGGGTTAAATTACGCGAAACCCTTAGGTCGAAAGGTCTTGAGGAAGTGGAAGTCAAGGTGGGGGATTCATTTGATGCCGAGGTACACGATGCCATTACGCAGATACCGGCTCCCGACAAAAAAATGAAGGGTAAGGTTGTCGATGTTATCGAACGTGGCTTTAAGCTCGGCGAACGTATCATCCGCCATCCTAAAGTAGTGGTAGGGAAATAGCATTTTTTTGCGAATTTATACTGCTGCCGGTTTTAGTGCGTTACGATCGATACTCGAGAGCAGGGCAGCAACCAAACAATAAGAATGAAGGAAGATTATTACGACATATTGGGCATTACCAAAAATGCCTCCGCGGCAGAAATTAAAAAGGCCTACCGCAAAAAGGCCTTGAAGTACCATCCGGATAAAAATCCCGGGGATGCCAGTGCCGAGGACATGTTCAAAAAATCGGCGGAAGCTTACGAAGTATTGAGTAATGCCGATAAAAAGGCACGATACGACCAATTCGGCCATGCCGCATTTCAAGGTGGTGGTGGTTTCGGAGGGGGCGGTATGAACATGGACGATATTTTCAGCCAATTCGGCGATATCTTCGGGAGTGCATTTGGCGGCGGTGGAGGCGGCTTTAGTGGTTTCGGCGGTTTTGGTGGCGGTGGTCAACCAAGGGTCAAGGGAAGTAATTTGCGCATTCGCGTAAAACTTTCCCTAAAGGAAGTCGCCAACGGGGTCGAAAAAAAGGTCAAGGTCCGCCGGAAGGTCCAGGCCGAGGGTGTAACCTATACCACATGCAGTACCTGCAACGGTCGCGGGCAGGTAACCAAGATTACGAATACCATTTTAGGTCGTATGCAGACAGCGGCCACTTGTAGTACCTGTGGGGGAAGTGGGCAGATTTTGGATAAAAAACCCAATGATGCCGATGCACAGGGCATGAAGATGGTCGAAGAGACCGTATCGATCAAGATACCTGCGGGCGTGGAGGAAGGCATGCAGCTGAAAGTTCCCGGAAAGGGCAACGACGCCCCGGGCAACGGTGTTCCCGGCGACCTTTTAGTGGCCATGGAGACCGAAATCCACGATACGTTGAAGCGTGAAGGTGATAATTTGCATTACGATCTGTACGTCAGTATTTCGGATGCCGTGTTGGGCATTTCAAAGGAGATAGATGCCGTAGAGGGCAAGGTGCGCATTAAGCTGGAACCGGGCATCCAATCCGGTAAAATCTTACGCCTGCGTGGAAAAGGTATCTCAAGTATCAATGGTTACGGTACCGGAGATTTATTGGTACACGTCAATGTATGGACGCCCAAAGAGCTGAACAAAGAACAAAAGGAATTTTTCGAGCGTATGCAGGGCGACGATAATTTCGAGCCCAAGCCCGAGAAATCCGATAAATCTTTCTTTGAAAAGGTCAAGGATATGTTCTCTTGACGAACTTGGCTTGAGTTCAGATGAAAATCGTAGGTAAAAGAGAAACTCAAGACGAGTCGGACTTGCTCTTCCACAGATTTTTTCGAAAAACTTTTATTTCTAAATAAAAACCGTATATTTGAAATTGATATTGGGAAACCAATATTAATTTTCTTTTTCATAGCAATTTTTTTTCCCATCCTTGAATTCGTTTAAGGGTGGGTTTTTGTTTTAATGCCATATCTTTGGAAAAATTGCTTGCATGAACAACATTTTGGTTACGAAGGAAGTCACCAAACGCTACGGGGGGCACACCGCCCTTGATAAGGTTTCATTGGAAATCCCTAAAAATAGTATCTACGGCCTTTTAGGCCCCAACGGTGCCGGAAAGACGACGCTTATTCGAATTATTAACCAGATTACCTTTCCTGACCAAGGCGAGGTCTATTTCGATGGCGAACTTTTAAAACCCCAACATATTGCCATGATAGGCTATTTGCCAGAGGAAAGAGGTTTGTACAAATCGATGAAAGTAGGGGAGCAGGTGCTGTATTTGGCACAGTTGAAGGGGCTCTCGAAATCAGAGGCACAAAAACGCCTGAAATTTTGGTTCGAACGTCTAGAAATAGGAGATTGGTGGAACAAAAAGATTCAAGAACTTTCCAAGGGTATGGCCCAGAAGATTCAGTTTATAGTAACCGTACTTCACGAACCCAAACTTCTTATTTTTGACGAGCCTTTCAGTGGTTTCGACCCCATCAATGCTAATATTATTAAGGATGAGATTCTACGATTGAAGGAAAACGGTACCTCAATCATATTTTCGACCCACAGAATGGAATCGGTAGAAGAGCTTTGCGAATATATCGCCCTGATTCACCGTTCGGAAAAAATATTGGACGGAAAGCTTTCCGATATCAAAAGGGCCTATAAGAACAATATTTACCAGGTGGGGCTTGAAACCGACAACGGCGATATGATTTTGAAAGAGTTGGCCGACAAATTCGATATTAGCTCATCAAAGTACAATATAGGGGAGAAGCAGCTTGATTTTACGGTACAGCTTCCCGACAGCAACTCCGGGTCGGTACTGAATTACCTTTCTACCAAGGCGAATATCAACCATTTTGTGGAAACCATTCCCTCGGCCAGCGAAATTTTTATCCAAACGGTACAAAGCAAGGGTATCCATGAATAAACTGCCACTTATCATAAAGCGGGAATATCTGGCCAAGGTGCGTAACAAGTCCTTCGTGATCATGACCTTTTTAAGTCCCATTTTAATGGTCGCCATGGTAGTACTTATCGCCTATTTGACCAAGATCAACGATGGCGAAAAGCGAATTATTGGCCTTTTGAACGAAAGCGACTATTTCACACATGAATTTTTGATGAGCGAGGGTACCTCATATGTGCACTTTAGCGATATTTCTTTGGAGGCCGCAAAAGATTCTACGGCAAATCAAGGCTATTACGGCTTGCTCTACATTCCCAACGGAAAAGATCTGGAAAAAGTGGCTGAGGGATCGTTTCTTTATACAAAGGATGCTCCCAATACGGATGTTCTAGATAGGCTGGATGGTATTTTTCAACAGCGATTGCGACAGGAACGTTTGCAAAAAATGGGTGTTTCTACTACTGATTTTGAGTCGATCGACAGTCGTTTCGAAATCAATACGGCCACCTACGACGGCGATTTGAACATCAAGGGTATCAATGAAATAAAAGCCTTTATTGGAGGTGGGTTCGGTTATTTGATCATGATGTTCATAATCATCTATGGCGGTTTTGTAATGCGCAGCGTTATCGAAGAAAAGACCAGCCGGATCATTGAAGTCATCATATCTTCGGTAAAACCCTTCGAACTGATGTTGGGCAAGATTATAGGTACTTCTTTGGCTGGGGTTACCCAGTTCGCGATCTGGATCGTTTCAGGCGGACTGTTATTGATCGTGGCCTTTGCCATATTCGACATCGATCCTTCTTCCATGAACAGTGGGGCCGCGGTCGGGGCTAATTTTGGTCCACCGATTCCGACTGCCGATCAGACCCTACAAATCTATGCCCAGGAACTTTTCAAGATTCCTTGGGCGATGTTGATTACCTTTTTTCTGATCTATTTTATTTTGGGCTATTTGATCTATAGTTCCATTTATGCGGCCATCGGAGCAGCGGTGGATAATGAAACGGATACGCAACAGTTTATCTTTCCCATTATCCTTCCTTTAATGTTGGCTATTTATGTCGGGTTCTTTTCGGTATTCAGCAATCCTAATGGTCCCATAGCTGTTGGGTTTTCCCTTTTTCCATTGACCTCTCCCATCGTTATGCTTATGCGTTTACCCGGGGGTATTGGTGAGGGCGGGGTGCCGATTTGGGAACTGGTGACCTCCATCCTCTTATTAATAATTACTTTTATCGGAATTGTATGGCTCGCCGCTAAAATATACAGGGTAGGCATCTTGATGTACGGCAAAAAGCCCACCTATAAAGAATTGTTCAGGTGGTTAAAATACTGATGATGGGCCAAGAAGATATGAGCAAGGTAGAAGAGTTTGTCGAGAAGGATATCTGGGGCGCTATAAAGGAGTTTCTCGGTTTGGGACTTAGTTTTGGGGAAGGCGATAATAAAATTAATATTACCATAGGTCTATTAGTGGCATTGGTTATCGCTTTTTTTGTTACCGCTTTTCTGCTGAAGTGGTTGCGGCATCTGTTGACCCGGAAAATGGATAGTGACGATAAGCTGAAGTTCATCAGTTTTTTCAAGTTCATCAGATATTCCGTCTATGTTGCCGTAATCGTAATTACCATGAGTTCGGCAGGTATCGATATTACCCTGTTGCTTACGGCATCCGCAGTATTGTTCGTCGGTCTAGGGCTTGCGCTTCAAGATATTTTTAAGGATATTCTGGGCGGTATTTTTATCATTACGGACAAATCGCTCCACGTAGGCGATATCGTCGAGGTCGACGGGAGGGTGGGCAAGGTTTTCGAAATCAAGTTGAGAACGACCAGGGCCATAACCCGCGACGACAAGGTAGTCGTTATTCCCAATCATCATTTTATCACCAACATCATTTACAACTACACCCAGAATCACAAAATGACCCGGGAAAAGATACTTATAGGTGTTGCCTACGGTAGTGACGTAGCATTGGTCACCAAAATTCTGGAATCTATCGCAAAGAACCATAAAACCGTCCTCAAAAACCCGAAACCTTTTGTGCAGTTCGATGATTTTGGGGATTCTGCCCTGCTATTTTCCCTGAACTTTTATATCAATGATAGCTTTAGCGATCCGCGATTAAAAAGTGAGATGCGGTATGAAATCGACGCTAAGTTCAGGGAAAATAGAGTTAGCATTCCTTTCCCACAGAGAGATGTGCATATATTTCAATCCGGGCCGTTCGAACACCGAAATGCCATTAATAAAGCCGATACGAAATGAAGATTCGAAGAAGATTAAAATACGTTTGTTTCTGGGCGGGCTCTTTATGGACGGTTTGCGGAGTTGCGCAAACTCCCGATATTTTCAGGGCAGAATATATGATGATGCCCAGAAACGATCAAGGAGCCAAATTATCACGTATAAAACTGGTGGTGAACGTGCCCATTACCTTAAAAGATTCAAGTAACATCATCATCGGGGGCGAGTACAACCGTTTGGACTACGGGCTTCGTCGTGACGGAATTCCCAGTGGGGTAGAGGGGCTGCGGCATTTGCACGTCGCCGACTTCAATTTGGCCTATGTGTATCGGTACAATGAATTTTGGCGAATTATTGGCGTCGTGACCCCGCGCTTATCTTCCACTTTAGGTCAACCGATAGGAAAGGGAGATATCTCCTTTAATGTGACGGCCGGAGTGCTTAGAGAAAAGAAACACGTCGATAAGCCTTCTAAATTGGTATTAGGTATCGCCTACAATTCAACGGTCGCCCTTAGAGTGCCGCTGCCGATCGTATATTATGAAAAACGTTTTCATGAGCATTGGACCTATGTGATAGGCGCACCAAAAACGGCTATTAAATATCATTTCAACGAAAAACACCAATTGCAGTCCGAATTCATATTGGACGGGTATTATGTAAACCTCCAGAATTCCATCGTGCTTCCCGGCGGCGGGGCGGCAACATCGATTTCATCCTCTGCCGCCTTGGCTACTTTGGGATACCAGTACGCCATCCAGAAATCCATGTTCCTCTATATTTACGGGGGTCATACCCTGTTTCAAACAGGCGTTTTGAGGAATTCGGATAGAGACGATATTTTTACTTTGAACGACGGTCCCAGTTTTTATATGAGGGCCGGGTTTCGGATAGGACTTTAAAAAAAACGCAATGCCAAAAATATTAATAATTGAAGATGAATCGGCCATTCGTAGGGTGCTGATCAAAATACTTTCCGAGGAGAACGATACCTATCAACTGGAGGAAGCAGAAGATGGATTAAAAGGATTGGAAGCGGTCAAGAACAACGATTACGATTTGGTTCTTTGCGATATAAAAATGCCCAAAATGGATGGCGTGGAAGTATTGGAAGCCGCTCGGAAGCTAAAGCCCGAAATACCCTTTATTATGATTTCTGGACACGGAGATCTCGATACTGCGGTGAACACCATGCGTTTGGGGGCCTTTGACTACATTTCAAAACCTCCCGATTTGAACCGTCTTCTGACCACTGTACGCAATGCACTTGACCGAAAGGTATTGGTAGTAGAGAACAAAAAGCTACGTAAAAAAGTGAGCAAGAATTATGAAATGGTCGGGGAAAGCGAAGCCATTTCTGTCATCAAGGAGATGATCGAGAAAGTTGCCCCGACCGAAGCGCGCGTATTGATAACGGGTGCCAATGGCACCGGAAAGGAACTCGTCGCCCATTGGATACATGAAAAAAGCGAGCGTAGTGGTGGGCCGTTCATCGAGGTCAATTGCGCTGCGATTCCCTCCGAATTGATAGAGAGCGAACTTTTCGGCCATGTAAAAGGGGCATTTACCTCTGCGGTGCGCGACAGGGCAGGCAAATTCGAAGCGGCCAACAAAGGCACTATTTTTTTGGACGAAATCGGTGATATGAGCCTATCCGCCCAGGCCAAAGTGCTGCGGGCCTTGCAGGAGAGCAAAATCTCAAGGGTGGGGACGGACAAAGATATTAAAGTCGATGTACGCGTGGTGGCCGCCACCAACAAGAATCTTAAAAAAGAAATTGAAGCAGGTAGATTTCGGGAAGATCTCTACCATCGTCTGGCCGTAATCCTGATGCAAGTACCTGCCCTGAACGATCGTCGTGACGATATTCCTATTTTGATCGAATATTTTTCCAAAAAAATTACTTCGGAACAGGGCGTAATACCCAAAACTTTTTCTGAAAAGGCCATTAAATTATTAAAAAGCTATGATTGGACGGGTAATATCCGGGAATTACGAAATGTGATCGAACGCCTGATAATTCTAGGGGGTAAAGAGGTTTCAGAAGAGGATGTAACCCTTTTTGCCAGCAAGTAGAAAAGCGGGATTTTACAATCGTACACTTTGCGCCAGGAAGATGTAAAATTTTGATTTATTGCCCATTCGGCACGCATTCTCCCAATTGCTGAAGTACCTTCCCCGTAATCTCCTTTGTCCTCAAATTATAGTACTTTTTCCCCTCCGAAAGATCGGACCTTAAAAGTTGTTGTTCGCAATTTTCATAGATGCGAGTGGCAAACGCGCGAGCCTCTTTGCAGTTTACCGTGTTTACCACTTTTTGTAACGATGTGCTGTATTTCGTTAACGAGGAATCTATTTTTTGTTTCACTATTTTTTCGTCCGGTGGTAAAGATGGGTTTTGCCCGGTTTCGATATCCGTAGTATTGACCGTAAGATGGTCCGTACCGTAAGGGCTGCCATGCTGCTCGTGCCCATAGAGGGCCTCAAGACCTTCCCCGGCAGAATGGGAAGCTTTTTGGAGCAGAATACGGGCAGCTGTCAGGGAAGAAGTTTGGGTGGCACTTTTTAAAAGTTCCGATACCTCGATAATTCGCTCCGAAGCGTCCTCGCAAGCGCAATCCTCTAACTGGCGTTTTGATTTGACGATAGCATCAAGGGCTTTGTAGATATGGAATCGCATCAATTGTAAGTCTTCCATCTCCAGGGCTTTTTCCGTTTGAGCTTTTACATAGGCGATGTTAGAACCTGCATATTCGCAAGGTTGTGTCGGACCAAAAGACGAAAAAAGACAGAAAATAAGCGTGTAGCGTATCAGGTAATAAAGCTTCATCCGGTAGGTTTGGTTCGTAAAATTTGGGTGTTTTACATTGCAAAGTTACCGCTATCAGGGGCTTACCACCTATTTTATTCGATGCACCGCAGTGCGTTTGGGTTATTTTGGATAAACTGATGTTTTCTGGGGGCAAACGGTTATTTTTTCCGGTTTCGATTACCGTTCAACGAATGGTTTTTCTATCTTCAACCCATGGATATATCAAAAATCACTTCATTCAAGGTCAATGGCCCACTGAAGCTCTCCAATCAACAGACGTACGAGGATTTCGGTGCGTCGGACAAGCAGTTAAAAAAGGAATATAAGGACATTAGGAAAGACCTCGGTGATCTACAGGACACCCTCTATGCGCACGGAAAATATAGCGTCTTGGTCTGTTTACAGGGGATGGATACCGCAGGAAAGGACAGTTTGATCCGCGAGGTTTTTAAGGATTTCAATGTGCGTGGGGTAGTGGTGCACAGTTTCAAAGTGCCCACCGAGCTCGAACTGAAGCACGATTATCTGTGGCGGCATTATATCGCCCTGCCCGCCAAGGGAAAGTTCGGCGTGTTCAACCGTACCCATTATGAAAATGTACTGGTAACACGGGTACATCCGGAATACATAATGGGAGAGAACATTCCCGGTATCCATTCCGTGGCCGACATTGATCAAAAATTCTGGGATAGACGCTTCGATCAAATCAATGATTTTGAAAAGCATATAGCGGATACGGGTACTATTATCTTTAAGTTTTTTCTACACCTGTCTAAAGAAGAACAGCGCCAGCGCTTATTGCGCAGGTTGAACCTTGAACGAAAGAATTGGAAATTTTCCCCCGGCGATTTGAAAGAAAGGGAATTATGGGACAAGTATCAGAAGTGTTACGAGCAGGCCATCAATAAAACCTCAAAACCGCATGCGCCTTGGTATATAGTGCCAGCGGACAACAAAAAAGCCGCCCGACTATCGGTAGCATCGATTTTATGGGACGAATTAAAAAAATACAAGGATATCAAGGAGCCGGAACTGGATACCAAAATAAGGGCTGATTTGGATAGTTATAAAGAAAAGCTGCAAAAGGAAAAAGGATGAAAAAGCTATTGATTCTACTTCTTCTGACGAGTTTTCATTCATACGCCCAGAACGATGACGAAAAACAACTTAAAAAGATATATGATGCCGCACTCACAGAGGGCAAGGCGTACGATTGGCTCAACTACCTGTCCAATCAAATTGGGGGTCGGCTTTCGGGATCTTTAGAAGCGCAGCGGGCGGTGGAATACACCAAGACGCAGCTCGATTCATTGGGCCTGGACAAGGTTTGGCTTCAACCGGTGATGGTACCCAAATGGGTGCGTGGTACTCCCGAATTTGCATATTTGGAGACATCGCCCGGTATGACCACTACGGTTCCCATTTGCGCCCTTGGCGGTTCGGTGGCCACACCTGTGGGCGGCCTGAAGGCGAAACTCATTGAAGTAAAGGGCATTGAGGAACTAAAGGCATTGGGGAGATCTAAAATTGAAGGAAAAATAGTGTTTTATAACCGGCCTATGGATCCCACTTTGATCAGCACTTTCGATGCGTATTCAGGAGCTGTCGACCAGCGATTTTCCGGTGCGGAAGAAGCGGCCAAATTTGGTGCGGTCGGGGTAATTGTGCGCTCAATGAACCTGCGGCTTGATGATTTTCCGCATACCGGCTCTATGAGCTATGGCGAAACCGCCGTTGCCGACAGAATTCCCGCTGCCGCAATAAGTACCAATGCTGCGGAGATGTTAGCCACCACCTTGAAGTTAAACCCCGAAACCAAATTTTATTTCAAGCAAAACAGTAAACAATTCGACGATGTGGAATCGTTCAACGTTATCGGTGAAATCACGGGAAGCACCCATCCCGATGAGATAATCGTGGTGGGCGGACATCTCGATTCTTGGGATCTTGGCGACGGCTCCCACGATGACGGTGCCGGATGCGTACAGAGCATGGAGGTACTTCGCCTTCTCAAAATTTCTGGCTACAAACCCAAACGAACGATTAGGGCGGTACTCTTTATGAATGAGGAAAACGGACTGCGCGGTGGTACCGAATATGCCGCCAAGGCCGAAATGAGCAACGAAAACCATGTTTTCGCATTGGAAAGCGATTCAGGTGGCTTCACTCCACGGGGATTTTCCTTCGACGGCTCCGATGCCGATTTGAAAAAAGTACAAGCTTGGGTACCGCTTTTCGAACCCTATATGGTCCACTCCTTTCAAAAAGGGTACAGCGGCGCGGATATTGCTCCCCTAAAAAAGGAAGGCATGGTACTGGCAGGTCTATTGCCCGATTCACAGCGGTATTTCGCACATCACCATGCCGCGAACGATACCTTCGAATATGTCAATAAACGCGAACTCGAACTCGGGGCCGCCAGTATGGCCAGTTTAATTTATCTTTTTGATAAATACGGGGATGACTTCGGTACTTTGAAACCCTAGCACGCTATCTTACACCCAAACATTTTTATTACCTTTGGTGCTCACAAAAAACGAGTAAAATGCAAGACGGAATCTACGCTAAATTCAATACCTCCAAAGGAGAAATACTAGTAAAACTTACTCACGAAAAAACACCCGGCACTGTCGGTAATTTCGTGGCCTTGGCCGAGGGAAAACAAGAAAACAAGGTAAAACCAAAGGGTGAGCCGTATTATGATGGTTTGAAATTCCATCGGGTTATTCCTGATTTTATGATACAAGGCGGATGTCCTCAAGGTATCGGCACAGGAGATGCCGGTTATAAGTTCGATGATGAGTTCCATCCTGATTTGAACCATTCCAAGCCCGGTGTACTTTCTATGGCCAATTCCGGACCGGGCACCAATGGGAGTCAATTTTTTATCACACATGTACCGACTCCGTGGTTGGACAACAAGCACACCGTTTTCGGTCATGTGGAATCTGGTCAAGACATCGTAGATGACATCGCACAGGGTGACCACATTGAAAGTCTCGAAATACTAAGGGTCGGGGACAAAGCCAAAGATTGGGATGCTGTTGCAGCCTTCGAAACCTTCAAAAGCTCAAAGGAAAAACGTATCGCGGAACAAAAAAAGAACCAGGAAGCGGAACTCGATAAAATTTCGGCAGGATTTGAGAGTACCGAGAGCGGACTACGTTATAAAATGATTCAGGAAGGCAATGGGGCGAAGGCTCAAAAAGGTCAGACCGTTTCAGTACACTACGAAGGTTCGCTGATAAACGGGCAAGTTTTCGATTCTTCCTACAAACGTAAGCAGCCCATCGATTTTCAATTGGGCGCCGGTCAAGTAATCTCCGGATGGGACGAGGGTATCAGTCTGTTGAAAATAGGAGATAAAGCACGTTTTGTTATTCCATCCGAATTAGGATATGGAAGTGCCGGTGCCGGAGGTGTCATTCCGCCAAATGCAACACTGCTATTTGACGTCGAATTGATGGATGTAAAATAAAAAACGGAAATAAATTTACAGGTATAATTATTAAAGCCTCGGGATTAGCTCGGGGCTTTTTTATGAACTTTATCGCGTATGTCGCTCAATCTTTTTGATACGTACTAAGAATAACAAGCAGTACATTAAGGACAACAAGGATAATGAGGATGGAAAAAAAGGTGAACATTTGATTAAATATTGAACATTAGGGTATAAATGATTTCATTAAGAAACACCAAAAATCGGAAAAACCCTACTTTTTATCGATTAAATATCGTGAAATTTAATAAATGGAAAAAAAAAGCCCCGACAAAATTGCCGGGGCTTGGTACAAAAAAAGTTTATGCGTTCTAGTCTACTACTTTCACATTTACCGCGTTCAATCCTTTTTTACCTTGTTGTAGTTCAAATTCTACAACATCACCTTCACGAATTTCGTCGATTAAACCAGAAATGTGTACAAAGTGATCTTCGCTTGAACCATCTTCAGTGATAAAACCGTAACCTTTGGAATCATTGAAGAATTTTACTGTGCCTTTACTCATAATACTAAAAAATTAAAAATTAAATTAAAGTGCAAATATAGGATTTAATTATTTAAGTGGGAGCTTTTTAGGAAGTTAAATTTTGAAAATGGATAAAGTGGTACGGAGTTAAAAGCGAAAAGAGGTTAAGCGTTTTATCGGAAAGGTGCCAAGAAATCGAAAATGTTCGAAGGACGATGCGCGGTTATTTTAGGATTTTAAAATCACGCTGTTTTTGCCAACAAACCTTTAATGGAAGCAGTAATGCCTTTCGGGTCCAATCCGATAATGGCGATAGCCAGGGTCAAGACCGAGGTAGCACGGTCCAAAACTGTTTGTACAGTGGTCAGATTTTTATAGAGCTCTTGGGTTTCAAGGGTAATGGTATCTATTTGTTTCAAGGAAGTTTCGACATCGTCCATTACCAATACCGCCGATTTGGTATATAGTTCCGTAGTGTGTGAGAGTTGCTTTTCGTGCAGTTCCTTGATCCGCTGATTTTCATCTTCCGACAAGCGCTCGGAATTTTCATAGCGATAGTTTCCGAGACCATTGGTCATTCTGAGAAGATTGTCGGCAAGATCTTTTACTTGTTCCGATTTTAAGTGCGCCATTTTTTTAAATTTAAATAAACCCTATCCAATACTACTCTAATTTTTAGACCGTACACCGTACACTGCAGACTGCAGACCGCTGGTACACGAAGATCACACCAAAAACAAACAACCTAAGCCATTACGTTCACATCCGGCGCAATGATGAAATTGTCTTGTTCATTTGCCGGCCGTATCCCGCCAATTCCTTTTTTACTTCTTCGGTACTCATGTTACTTACGTTGTTATACAATAGGGTATGGGCTTCAGCAACTTCCCGTAAAATTTTGATAAAGGTTTCGAGCTCGTTTTGTTGTTTATCTATTTCTGTAATCCTTTGAAAATAGTCTTCTGCAAATTTGGTGCGTTCGTAGACCGACAATTTTTTATCCCTTATAAAATCAAAGTAAAAATTTTTTAGACTACTTTTTTGCACTTCAAGTTTCCCCTTAAGATTACCGGTCAGGTTGAGTTCTAAAAAGTGGAGCAACTTTAGTAAGGGGCCATGGGCTTGGGCGACATATTCCTTTATTTTTTTTCGGCGAAAGCCATCGGTAAACGCTCGGAGTACAAGTGTCGAAACGTCGGAATAGGCTTTCACATCGGCCTCGTTCAATGTAATGGGGCCAAAATCACCGGTGGCCAGGGCTTCGGTAAAGTCATCGGTTTTATAATTGGTAAGTTCGTTTTGGCTAAGGTGCGACAAGCCATAAAAATAACCTTTTGTGGCGTTGTAGATTACTTGGGTAATACTATCGGCCTTTTGGTTTTGAGAGCAATCACAGTCCGTATTATGAATTTGCAGTTTACGAATGTACGTTTGCTGACAATCTTGCAGGCAGACTTTTGAGAACCCCGGAGAAATGGTCTCGTACTTTTCGATACCCTCGATTGAGGTTTCAGAGAACTTGCCTACATGCTTTAGGTTAACACAGCTGGCAAGAAGGACTGTGATACACGGCAAAAGCAGTATTTTTATCTTTAAGGAGGATGACATGGGTACGAATTTTCATCCTACAAGTTAGAAATAATACCGTAATCGCACTTAATTAATACCGACAATATCCCCTCATCCTAAAAAAGGCCATCAAATCCGATAGATTCTGATGGCCTCTTAATAGTTTCGCCGAACTCTTTTAACGGAGTTGGGCATGTAGAATTACGTAGTTGGATCCGGCGTCATCCTCAAATAGGGTTTGATTTCCTTTACGCCTTTTTTGAACATTTCGACGGCATCTTTGGTTGAAATAGAAGGACTCACAACAACATCTTCTCCATTTTTCCAGTTGGCGGGAGTTGCCACTTTGTGATTTGCGGTAAGCTGTAACGAATCGACGACCCGTAGTAGCTCGTAAAAATTACGGCCGGTAGAGGCGGGATAGGTCAACATCAGCTTTACCGTTCTATCGGGTGCGATGATAAATACAGAACGAACCGTAAGGGTGTCATCGGCCTTCGGATGAATCATATCGTACAGGTCGGAAACCTTTCGATCCGTATCGGCGATGATAGGAAAATTGACCGTAGTACCGTTCACTTCGTTGATATCCTTTATCCATTCTTTGTGCGAGGCGGCATCATCGACACTGAGCGCCAACATTTTTACGTTGCGCTTATCGAATTCGCCCTTGAATTGGGCCGTGGTGCCCAATTCGGTCGTGCAAACCGGGGTAAAATCTGCCGGATGCGAGAAAAGAATGCCCCAGCTATCGCCAAGATAATCGTAGAGATTGATTTCCCCCATGGAGCTGTCCGCCGTAAAATCAGGAGCTTTGTCGCCTAGTCGTATTGTTGCCATTTTGATCTGTTTTATTAGATTAATATTTATCCTATAAATCTAGTAGATTAATCAGGAATTGCCATATCCTTATGGTTAAAAATGTATTAAAGTTTACTACTTTTAAAGGATGGAAAACAAGGATTTGGACAAACTAAAATACCCGATTGGTACATATGAAGTGCCACAAGAAATTACCGATGCCCACATTGAGGAATGGATCCAAAGTTTGGAGCGTTTACCAAACCGTTTAAGGAAACTGGTAGAAAATCTCTCCGAAGAACAACTGGAAACCCCATACCGCCCCGGCGGATGGACGGTACGCCAGACTGTGCACCACATTGCGGACAGCCACCTTCATAGCTATATCCGTTTTAAATGGGCCTTGACGGAAGATAAACCCATCATCAAAGCCTACGACGAAAAATCCTGGTCCGATTTGTTCGATGCCAAATCCGCACCCATAGCCCTTTCGCTAGACCATCTAAGTGCGGTTCACGCTAAGTTGGTATATCTTTTAAAGGGACTTTCAAGGTATCACCTACAACGGGTTTTTATCCATCCCGATGGAAATGTAGCATCACCGCTCGATGAAAATATCGGTCGATACGCCTGGCATGGCAACCATCATTATACCCATATCGAGAATTTGATCAAGAGGTCTTTTGATAAAGACACCAGCCAGCAGTGAAAAGTGAATGATTCAACCGTGCTTAGGGCAGGTGTTCGGTCATGATCAAAGCCACGGTTTACAGACCAAGGTTTACAAAAGCAAGAAACAAACGGCAGTACATCTTAAAGCTGCCGCCATGGTAAACTGAAAATTAATTTGTCTATTTTCTATTGCGATTGTATACGTTAGGAACAGATGCAAAATTCTGCTTCCCTAGGCTTTCCATTTAATGTTGCAGCCAATACTCGGTTTTTGATCTTGATCGATTTCTTTACCTTCCAGTAAAGCGTCCATGGCACGCCTCAAATCCCTCCCGGTCAGCGGGATCCCGTTTCCGGGTCGGGAATCGTCCAGCTGGCCGCGGTAGACCAATTCCAGATTCGTATCGAAAAGATAGAAATCGGGCGTACAGGCCGCTTTATAGGCTTTTGCCGTTTCTTGGGTAGCGTCATAGAGATAGGGAAAGGTATAGCCCATTTGTTTGGCGTTATCTTTCATCAAATCGGGAGCATCCTGCGGATAATTTTCCACATCGTTACTGGAAATCGCAATAAAACCAATACCCTTTTTTTCATACTCGGCGGCCAGTTTTACGATTTCAGGATTGACATGCTTAACGAAGGGACAGTGATTACATATAAACATAATTAGTGTTCCCTTTTCCCCTTCAGGGCTTGTAGGTTTACGGTTTTTTCTGTTACCGTGTCCGTGAGGCTGAATTCAGGGGCCACCGTGCCGAGGGGAAGCATATTGCTGGGCGTTCTTGACATGTTGAAGAAATTATTGGTTACTATTTAATCTTTAAGGGTTACAAGTTACGGTTATTAAGTTAAGATCTTGATGCCGGTTGTCGGAAGCATTCAGATGTTGAAATCATTTTATCCTTATCCTTTCTATTTCAGACCAACGAAAATTAAAAAAGAACAATTCCCACTACATGCAAAGTTTTAGATTGTTCTGGTAGAAATCTGAAACACCTGTGCCGGGGGAATTAGAAGCTTTAGTAGGTTGCGAAGTAGCTAGGGAACTTTATATTTTACGGTCAAAACAGTATCTTGTAGCCGGCCATCCTATTTAATTATAAACCATACTACATGTCCGAAACCATAACTTGGCCCGATTTCACAAAAATAGAAATGCGGGTAGGCAAGAGTGTAAAATAGCTAATTTTATGAGCGAATGTCTTATCTTGGGTGCCGTCGATGGTAAAGACGTAGTACTGTTGCAGCCGGAAACCCCCGTAATCAATGGACTTAAAATTTCCTAATCCAGTCAATGTTTAATTAGCGTTTGAAAAATTCAGGATACCGACTACTTAAGCTCTGGGTCAAAGCCGGATTATATCTTTATTACGGTAACATAAAGATTTCGGGTTTACAGAACGTGCCCCGAAATGAGCCCGTGCTTTTTCTGCCCAATCACCAAGGTGCGCTCATGGACGTGTTGCTGATCGTAACAGATTGCCATAGAAAACCTTTCTTTCTGACCCGTTCCGATGTGTTTGAGCGTACAACCCTAATTAAATTTTTCGCCTTTCTAAGGATGCTGCCCATTTATCGTATTCGCGACGGAAGGGAATCCCTGAAAAAAAACAGGGCAATCTTCGATCAATGTTCACAGTTATTTGGGCAAAATCACGCCATGGTAATGTTCCCGGAAGCGAACCACAACATCAAACGTCGGGTTCGGCCGTTAAGCAAAGGTTTTACACGCATTCTTTTAAATACGTTGAAGAGGAACCCTGAATTGAAAATTCACATCATTCCCGTAGGGATGAACTATCGCAGCAACACTGGTTTTCCCGATAAGGTTGCACTGAATTATGGAATGCCTATTGTGGCCAATGACTATTACGATGAAAAAGAGACTCAAAATACCATCCATACTTTAAAGGATGTGGTTTCCGATAGCTTAAAAACACTCACCACCCATATTGAGGATGAAAAAAAGTATGATGCGACCCTCAGGAAATTGGATGCTTTACAAGTCGATTACCTAAATCCTTCGGAAACGAATTTCGCGATAAAAAATTGGGACGCTTCTGATGACAAAAAAGCGGATCTTCAAACCCCCGCCGCGCTAAAAGCGTTTTTTAAAGGAATATTTATCGTACTAAATCTCCCGGTAATCATCTTATGGCGGACCGGGATAAAACCCAAGGTGAGGGAACCGGAATTTATGGGCACGTTTCGGTTCGGTTTTGCGCTGCTGGTGTATCCTATATTTTACTTGGTGCTTTTTGCAGTTATCGCCGCAATTTGGAACGGATTTGTCGGAATGGCAGTTATAATCGGATTATTTTTGTTCAATTGGGGGTACGTGAGGTGGAATTAAGGGTTCTCAAAATTATTTGAGTTTGACGTTATTTGAGTTTGAACTTGCACTACTGCCTGAACTTTTTTTCACATGCTATCCCCAAAAAAGATAGCATTCATCAACAGCTTGTTGGTGCCGTACCAAAATGCGCGGAAATTGGTGTTGTCGGTAAAGACGATGACACGGCCTTTGCCGGTTCGTTCCACTTGAAACGGCACGCTATTTTTTAGCAGATCCAAATTTTTCTCGGAAATATAACCGCTCATAAGTGGATTGTTTGTGTATTGAATCGGATTATTATAGCTGTTCTTATCGGGTTCGATGTAGATATTCGTGTTCCGGAACAGGGGCAGCCGATCATTTTTATACCCGAAGTTTATAGGATGCGAAAGATCCAGTTTGGCCTCGAAAATTGCTCCGCCCGTAACCTGTGCACCTTCGAAATCCTCTTTTTGGTCGAAGGCGATGTTTTTGGCGATTAAGGTATCTTTCTTGAATTTCAGGTGCATCAGTCCATTTTTAGCGAACGATTCCGCCATGTTTTGGTAGCCGATCAACGTGCCGCCCCCTTTGATCCATTCCTTCAATTTATTGGATTGTTTTTTCGAAAGACCACCACCGCCCATACTCGGGATAATAAGATCGGTGTATTCGCTCAAATCGACGGAATCAAAATATTCCGTGTCTATTTTGGTGATGTTCATATCATACCGGGTATCGAAGAGATGCCAGATTTCCCCAGCATCGTACGAGCGGACCCCATCACCGACCAATAGGGCAACCTTTTGCTTTTTAACGGGATCAAAGTCGTTGCTTCCTAAATCTATACCCTGGGTGAGTCCCGTGCCTACCGCAGTAATCTGAAGGTTGCTTTCAAGCGCGACTTCCTTTAAAAACGTGTACATTTCTGCGGTATTCAAGGCTTGCCGATGAACAGGTATCATAATGGTACCGTAGCCATAATCGGTTCCTTCTAGGTTAAATGGCGCTTTGGCCACTTTGGCGCGAAGGCCTCGGTTTGCGATTTTGTTCAGCGCCTTCGGACTATAATATTCGTTCCATTCGAAGAGGTAGGCATAATCACTTTGGGCATCCAGGCTTCCGGTCAAAGGGGGTAGCTTGGTAACTTCCTCTCCCGCAAGGCGCAAGGACCGCAATTCGGCATAATCGAGATTGAAGGCGAGGGGAAGGGTCCAAGCGGAAATATCATAGAAAATACTGTCGGTAAAACTGGTCCGCTTTTCGAACATGGCTTTGATCAAACGATAGTTTTTTTGGATTTTCGGCACTACATAGCTATATCCTTCTTTATAGTCTTTTCCGTTAAGTCGGACGTCATTGGAAAGTTGGTGGAACTTGATATTCTGGCGCTGTAAAATTTCCGCGAAGTGCCAGGTTTTTGCGGCATTTTTGCTGTCGCCGAAAACCAAGGCCTTTTCACGGCCAATGGTCGATTCGATGCCCATGTCCCTAAAAAACGCTTGCTGGTACTCCAACATCTTAACCCGCATGGCTTGGGCCGCCTTGATTGTGGATAAAGCCGTAACGAACTGGTTGCGAATGGTAAACGGAAAGCTAAGGACGCCGTTCTCGCTTTCTTGCAAATGGCCCCTTGAACTGGCTTGTTCGAAAAGGATACCGACGCCGCCATTGATATCGGGAAAGGTAGAGCCCTTGCCATAGTAGAAGTCGTCATAATCTTCTTCGGAATAGTACAGCGACCCGATGCTATCAAGGGCCTTGGCGTGATACGTCCCGATTTCCGCGGTAAGTTCTTGATTCATCTTAGGGGTAAGGGGATGCACTCTTGTCGGCTCCCCGGGCTGAAAAAAGAAGGTAGAATTCGTACCCATTTCGTGGTGGTCGGTCAAGATATTGGGCATCCATTTATGGAAAGAAGCGATACGGGCGCGGCTTTCGGGCAGTTGAACCGGCAGCCAATCCCGGTTCATATCAAACCAATAGTGATTCGTGCGTCCGCCAGGCCAACCTTCATGGAATTCCCTATCGTTGCTATCCGAATTCAGGTGGTCACTTTTATTGGTGTTCGCCCAATGGGCAAAGCGCTGCAACCCATCGGGATTGAAGGAGGGGTCCATCAAAATGACCGTATTTTCCAAAAGCCCCTCGATTTCAGGGCCTTGGCCAGCGGCAAGATAATAGGCATAGGCGAGGCCGGCATTGGCACCACTAGGCTCGTTACCGTGAATGGAAAAACCCTGATAGACCACTACTGGCATACTATCCAGATTGGGACTGCCCCCACCATTTTCGGTAAGCGCAATATGATCTTGTTGAATTTTATCAATATTTTGATGGTTTTCGGGCGACGTGATGGTAAGCAAAAGAAGCGGCCTTCCCTCAAAGGTTTCGCCCCTATTTTCGAGGGTTATGCGGTCACTTGCCTTGGCCAAGGCCTGCATGTAGAATACGAGCATGTCATGGGTAACGTGCCATTCGCCGACCTCATGGCCGATAATATCTTTTGGGATAGGTATTTTTGGATCGTAGCTGATGTTTTGAGGAAGATAGTCGCTGAGATCTAGGTTGTTTTGGGAGAAACCGATTTGAAGAAATAAAAAGGCAATCAGAAATAGGGCGCTTTTCATACAAAATCCGTTTTAGGGCAGATTATAAAAGTAAGTAATACAAAATCGTATGTCAAGATGAAGCTACTGGTGAAAATAAAAAAAGGCCCGAAAAAGGCCAATTTATACAATAAATTAAAAGGTGAAGCATTTTGGGCAAAATCTGACCCTTCGACCCCGCTCAGGGCTACGAGTTTGGCGGTAAGCCTTTCAACTGCGCCCTGGGTGACCTACTTGGAATTCCCCGTCCTAAATATCGTCAAAACTTACATCCGTAAAATTATCCGTCGATTCAACTTCCACGTTTTGAACGGGCTCTTCATCATCCTCCTTCTTAAAATCCTTTTGGTGTCTTTCTGAGATGACTTCCGTTCCCTTTTCGTCGATAATGAAGTCCATCATTTCTTCGACATTTGCCCGAAAATCTTCAAAATCCTCTTTATAAAGGTATATTTTGTGTTTTTTGTAGTGAAATGACCCATCGTCATGGGTAAATTTTTTGCTTTCAGTGATTGTTAGATAATAATCGCCCGCTTTGGTACTGCGTACATCGAAAAAATAGGTTCTTCTGCCCGCACGCATCACTTTGGAGTGAATTTCTTCTTGGTCTATTGAATTTTTCCCTTCCATCTCTCTTCTGGTTTCTTATGGTTGTTATTATCCAAAAGTGAAAAAAAAAAGTCAATACGCCAACAATTTTTTAGTTTTCTTTCACAAAATGTCAAGACGTATTCTCTGCCAACTGCGTAATATATAGTTCTTTGTAGTATCCTTCCTTATTATTTAGTTGTTCATGGCTGCCTTCTTGTAGGAGTTCACCGTCTTTAAGAACGAGTACCCTATCGGCGTTCTTGGCCGAGGATACCCGATGGCTGACAATAAGCGTCGTTTTGTTAGTGGAGGCTTTCTTGAGATTGCTTAAGATTTCTTCTTCTGTTTCCGTATCCACTGCGGATAGGCAATCGTCGAAAAGATAAATTTGGGGATCTTTCAATAGGGCGCGAGCAATGGACACCCGCTGCTTCTGGCCTCCGCTGAGGGTAATGCCCCTTTCCCCGAGCACGGTATCATATTCTTTTGAAAAACCCTTGATATTTTGATGCACTACGGCCTCTTTGGCAGCTTGAACCACCTCTTCGTCCGTGGCGTCTTCCTTTCCGAATTTGATGTTGTTTTTAATGGAATCCGAAAATAGAAATGCATCTTGCGGTACCGCACCAACCGCCTTTCGTAAGCTATCGATGTTCAATTGTTGGATAGGAATATCATCGATAAGAATTTCGCCCGAAGTCACATCGTATAGCCGGGCAACGAGGTCAAGGATGGTGGACTTGCCGGATCCGGTCTTGCCGAGAATGGCTACGGTTTCTCCCGCCTCAATCGTAAACGAAAGATTTTTGAGGGCTGTAATTTCGGTATCCTCATAGGTGAAGGTTACATTCTTGAACTCGATTTTCCCCTTTATTGGGGTAAGTTCATTTACGGTATTGACGATTTCCGGGGCCTCCAGTAAAAATTCGTTGATCCGTTTTTGTGAAGCTTCCGCCCTTTGAACAATGGAGGTCAACCAGCCGATAATGGCTACGGGCCAAGTAAGCATATTGACGTAAAGGATGAATTCCGCGATAACCCCTACAGATTCGATTTCACCATCGATAAACTGTTTTCCGCCGATGTAGATTACAAAGATGTTACTGATACCGATTAGCATCACCATTAATGGGAAAAACCAGGCGTCTACCTTGGCCAAATTCATGCTCTTATTTTTGCCCTCCAAAGCGAGCGTTCCTAATTCGGTATTGATCCGGGGTTCCAGTGCATAGGCCTTGATGACCGATACCCCAGAAAATACCTCTTGTGTAAAGGTAGAGAGAGTGGATAAAAATTGCTGTACGACGGTGCTGCGTTTATGGATAACTTTACTGATATGATAGATCAGTACCGACAAGACAGGTAGGGGAATCAATGCATAGGCGGCAAGTGTCGGTGCCTTAATGAACATAATTGGGATGATACAGACGAAAAGGGTAACCGTATTGATGCCGTACATCAAGGCCGGCCCGGCATAAAGGCGCACTTGGTTCACATCTTCACTGATACGGTTCATCAGGTCGCCGGTGCGGTTTTTTTTATAAAAGTTGAGACTTAACAATTGGTAATGGTCGAACACCTCGTTTTTCAGGTCGTATTCGATATAACGGGACACGTTGATAATCGTCTGCCGCATCAAAAAGGTAAAGAATCCCGATAAGAGTGCGGCGCCGACAATGATAAGTATGAATTTTAAAAGTAGACTCTCGGCCTCCGATTCCGCAATTTCAGAATCCATAAACTGCTCGACCACGCCGATGGATTTGTTTACGTAGGATGGCATTACCAGTTGCAACATTCTGGCAATAATCGTAATTACGATGCCTACCAGCAATTTCTTCCAGTATTTTTTAAAGTATTTGTTGAGGTGTTGGAGTTCCTTCATGCAGATGACAGATACGTGTACTTGGATATAAATTTTGAATGGGCCAAAGATAACCAAGAAACAAGAATCAAGGGCCAAGAAACCAACTTCTTTTCCTATTTTTGCCGCTTGAAAAAGAAGTAATCCTATTCCAAAAGTTCTTTACCGTATGTTGACACGAAGGCACATTAGAATCAAGGTCATGCAATGCATTTACGCCCTGACGCAATCAAAGGACGATTCTTTGGAAAAGCAGGAGAAATTTCTGCGGTACAGTATCGAAAGCATGTACAATCTTTACTTGCTGATGATGAGCTTGATGATCGAAATACATCACAGGGCCGGCGAGCAGTTGAAACTGTCTTCGAAAAAGTATTTGGCGACCGCATCCGACACCTATCCCGATCAAGAAAAGTTCGTAAATAATAGACTGCTGCTCCAGTTGGCCAACAACGAGGCCTTAAAGGCGGAACTCAAAAAACGCAAGCTCAAAAACTGGTACCTTAACGATGAGTATGTGAAGATTTTGTACAACGAGACGGTCGAGTGTCCTTTATATTCCAAATATATGTCCTCCGGGAATAGCTCGTACGAAGAAGACAAACATTTTTTAGCATCTATTTTTAAGGAAGTCATCGCGCCAAATGAAAAAATCTATGATTATTTTGAGGATGACAAATTGACCTGGGTGGATGACATCCCCATTGTGAATACTTTTATTTTAAAATTGTTCAAAAAAGCGAATGAAAACCGTCCCGAATCCTTCTTTTTGCCCCGATTGTTAAAGGATGATTCAGATATGGATTTCGCCCAAAAACTGTTGACGAAAACCTTGCTCAAAGATGCCGAGTGGACCAAGGAAATTGAGGGAAAAACCCCCAATTGGGACAAAGACCGTATTGCGGATATGGATTCCATCCTATTGAAAATGGCGATATGTGAGCTTTTGAACTTTCCGACCATTCCCGAAAAAGTGACCATAAATGAATTCCTTGAAATCGCCAAAGAATATTCAACACCGAAAAGTAGCATTTTCATCAATGGTATTTTAGATAATCTGGTGCGGGAATATAAAACCGAAAATAAACTGAATAAAATCGGCAGGGGACTAATTTGATTATACTTAGGCTCACTGGAAATTAGTAGGTTTTGGGGAATTTTATAGGAGCAGAAGTGTTTACCCAATAAAATCGAAATAAATACGTTAAGGGGGTATCTATTCGTTTTGATCGACGTAATACTACTTATAAAAAATTTATTAATTTTGCAGACTAATTAAATAGTACAGACCATGAAAAAAGTAATTTTAGCCTTAAGTGCCATTTCAGTAATGACTTTCACATCTTGTAAGGATAATGCCTCGAGCAAGATTAAGTCGGATAACGTAGCCGAAGCGGCACAACGCGATGAAGCCGGCAACCAAGTACCCGTTATGGAGTTCGAAGAAATGGAGCACGACTTCGGAACTATCGAACAGGGCACTCCCCAAGAAACTGCATTCAAATTTAAAAATACCGGTAACGCGCCGTTGATCATTACCAATGCGACCAGTTCTTGCGGCTGTACCGTTCCGAACCCACCGAAAGATCCTATCGCTCCCGGTGAAACCGGAGAATTGATAGTAAAGTTTAACGGATCCGGACAAAATCAGGTGAGCAAGACCATTACTGTGACCGCAAATACCGAGAAAGGTTCGGAGATGTTGCGCATCAAGGCCTTTGTAAACCCAAAGAACGCCGGTCCCGTTAGCCCGAATTCTTAAAAAATTGATTTCACCTTGCGCTTGCCTTTGTATAGATGACGCGAAAGATATATCCCTGTGTTATGTTAATGCTGAAAAGGCACATTGGATGATGTGACGATTTTTGCTTCACTTAACGCTGGCATATTAGGTCGACGTAAGACTTGCCGGTCGGTGGGTCTTAAGTTGATTGTTTTTAAATCGATAGGCAAGAAGTAAGGCTTTACGTTTAAACCGAGAGTAGAACACTAACCAAGAAAATTGAAATAAATAATGGGTGACATAGGACAGTTTCTTCCGATGATCTTAATCTTTGTGGTGGCATATTTTTTTATGATACGCCCACAAATGAAACGTTCAAAAGATGAAAAAAAATTCGCCGCCGAACTGAAAAAGGGCGACCGGGTAATTACCAAAAGCGGATTGCACGGCAAGATTATGGATCTGAACGATAAGGATTTTTCCTGTATCTTGGAGACAATGGCCGGAAAACTCAAATTCGACCGCTCTTCAATTTCCATGGAAATGAGTAAAAAATTGAACGCGCCCGAAAAGAAATAAAGGGCAAGTTTCTACATGTTTTAAGCATCGGTTTTTTAAATCGATGCTTTTTTTGTTGTAGACCTTGTTGAACGGCTGTCTTGGATAAAAAACGCCCCTATATCGTTTTTACCGTTGAAATTACTAACTTGTTCACCAAATTTAAAGAAGGATTATGTACCAGAACAGAAGAAATTTCATAAAAAAAAGCACTTTGGCCCTGGCGGGCTCCAGTGCGGCATTCCTATTTCCCATGGAACTTTTGGCCGCGATGCGTACCCCTGTTGGGGCGAACGATCGTATCAATGTCGGACTTATTGGCTGCAATGGCATGGGTTTTAGTGATTTGAGTTCGATGCTGAAAATTAGCGAGACAAACGTAATCGCCCTTTGCGATGTCGATGAAAACGTGCTAAAGGCCCGTACCGCGGATCTTGAAAAGGCAGGCATCAAAAAACCGATGTGGTACAGGGACTATCGGAAATTGTTGGAAAATAAGGATATCGATGTGGTCATCATCGGCACGCCCGACCATTGGCATTGCCTGATGTTGACCGATGCCCTGCAGGCGGGTAAAGATGTGTATTGCGAAAAGCCGATTGCCAATTCCATTCAAGAATCCAATATCATGTTGAACTACGTGGGCGCCAGCGATCGGATGGTACAGATAGGACAATGGCAACGCAGTCAGCCGCATTTTGTCGATGCCATTAATTTTGTGCATTCCGGAAAATTGGGGAACATCCGTTTGGCGAAGGCCTGGGCCTATCAGGGTTGGATGAAACCAGTACCCATATTGCCCGATGCTGCAGCGCCGGAAGGCGTGAACTACAAGATGTGGTTGGGACCGGCGCCCGAACGACCGTTCAATCCCAACCGTTTCCATTTCAACTTTCGATGGTTCTGGGATTATGCAGGTGGATTGATGACCGACTGGGGCGTACATATGATGGATTATGCATTGTACGGCATGAAGGCGGGCACTCCCAAATCTGTCATGGCCTTGGGCGGAAAATTCGCGTACCCCGATGATGCTTCTGAAACTCCCGATACCTTACAGACAGTATACGAGTATGATGGATTTTCGATTCTTTGGGAACATGCCACCGGTATTGACGGAGGTAATTATGGTAGGAACCACGGGGTGGCCTTTATTGGCAATAACGGTACCTTGGTCGTGGATCGCAATGGTTGGGAAATTATTCCCGAATCGGAATTCCAAGGATGGGGCAAACCGGGCATCCCGAAAATGGAAGCTGAATCACACGGTACGGGAGGCGTAAGCGGACTCGACCTGCACACCGTCAACTTTATCGAATCCGTAAAAAGTAGGGACCTTGCCAGCTTGAACGCCCCTATCAAAGTGGGCTATGATGCGGCCGTCGTATCCCATATGGGCAATGTAGCCTTCAAGACCGGTAATCGCATTTACTGGGATGAAATCGCGGGGGAGTTTAAAGAGAAAGCAGCCAACGCCTATTTGAAAGCGAATTATCAGAACGGGTGGAAGTTGCCGATGATTTAAAAATCAAAGCACCAAATCCCAAAACTAGAGATTGGAATTTGGTGCTTTGAGTTTGGAATTTTACGTTGTTCTAGTCGCGACGATTTCACAAATCTTCACAATAACCTCAACCGCTTTTTGCATGCTCTCAACGGGTACATATTCATATTTCCCATGAAAATTATGCCCTCCGGCAAAGATATTGGGACAGGGAAGCCCCATATAGCTTAATTGCGAACCATCGGTACCGCCACGGATCGGTTTAATAATCGGCGTCACTCCGACGGCTTCCATGGCCTTTTTGGCAATATCGACGATATGTATGACCGGCTCTACTTTTTGCCGCATGTTGAAATATTGGTCCTTGATTTCTAACGCGATACAGTCTCCATAAACGCTGTTCAGTTTTGCGGCGATGTCACAAAGCAGTTGTTTTCGTTTTTCGAAAAGTGTTGCATGGTGGTCGCGAACGATCAATTCGAATTCCGCATGTTCGATTCCGCCTTTGAGATGGTGCACGTGAAAAAAGCCTTCCCGCCCTTCGGTGTGTTGGGGTGTTTCTTCCGGGGGTAAAATTTGAAGGAATTCCGTGGCGATGCTGATGGCGTTCACCATCTTGTTCTTGGCGTAACCCGGGTGTACGCTTTTTCCCGAAATGGTCACTTTGGCACTTGCGGCGTTGAAATTTTCATATTCCAGTTCCCCGATCTGGCTGCCGTCTAGGGTGTAGGCCCATTCGGCTCCGAACTTGTCCACATCGAAAAGGTGTGCGCCGCGTCCTATTTCCTCATCGGGCGTAAAGCCTATCCGTATTTTTCCATGTTTGATTTCCGGGTGATCGATCAGGTATTCCATCGCCGTCACGATTTCGGTAATTCCTGCTTTGTCATCGGCTCCCAAAAGGGAAGTGCCATCCGTGGTAATCAGGGTCTGTCCTTTATATTCCAGTAAATCCTCAAAATAATCAGGGGAAAGTATGATGTTGTCCAAAGCATTGAGCACAATATCCTTTCCATCGTAATTCTCGACAATTTGGGGGTTTACATCCGTTCCCGAAAAATCTGGACTTGTATCAAAATGCGAGATGAACCCTATAACTGGCACCTCCTCCTCTACATTACTTGGTAGAGTGGCCATGATGTAGGCATTATCATCGATTGTAACATCCTCTAGACCGATCTCTTCAAGTTCATCGACCAGTTCTTCAGCAAAAAGCCATTGTTTTTCCGTACTGGGCGTAGTTTTGGAATTTGGATCGCTCTGTGTATCGATTTTCACGTATTTCAGAAAGCGCTCGATGATAGGTTGCATGGTATCTCAAATTTGAACTAAAAGTACGAAATCGACGATAATCTGGATGTTGGTCTGTTATGTAGAACAATATTTATGACTGTTTTCTTACGTATTAGCATAATAATTACTTAATTTCAGCATTCAAATTAACAAAAACAAACACATTATGAAAACAAAGTACTTTATCGTATTGGTTCTATTATTTGGTGTCGTCGGCATAGCCAGCGCCCAAATAACGGGAATCGTTTTGGATGACGAACAGGCCCCCTTGCCCGGCGCTTCGGTAGTCATAAAGGGTACCACAACGGGAGCTACGACGGATTTTGACGGTAATTTTTCGATCAATGCCGAGGTTGGCGATACGTTGGTGGTCTCCTACATCGGTTTCGAAACTAAGGAAACCACAGCGGAAGCAGGGGAGATGAGCATACAACTATCGTCAGGTGTAGCCTTATCGGAAGTTGTGATTATTGGGTCCCGCGCCCCGAACCGAACCGCGATTGAAAGTGCGGTGCCGGTAGATGTCATCGATATGAAAGAACTGAACAGCGTAGGCCCACAGGTCAACCTGAACCAGATTCTGAACTACGTCGCTCCCTCCTTTACCTCGAACACGCAGACGATTGCCGATGGTACAGACCATATCGACCCCGCTTCTTTACGAGGTCTTGGTCCCGATCAGGTCTTAGTGCTGATCAATGGTAAGAGGCGGCACAACTCTTCGTTGATCAACGTAAACGGTACCTTCGGCCGAGGTAGTGTGGGTACCGATTTAAACGCGATTCCCGCCGCTGCCATTCAGCGGATAGAAGTCTTGCGCGACGGTGCTGCCGCCCAGTATGGTTCCGATGCAATCGCTGGCGTCATCAATATCGTATTGAACAGAAGCGTTAATGAATTGAACACCTCAGTAACTACGGGAGCTAATTTCACCAAAAATGCCAACGACCAGACCGGTGGTGTAGATGGTGCATCCACCAACGTCGCAGCAAGTTATGGCGTGCCCTTGGGTGATAATGGCGGCTTTCTGAATCTCTCTGGAGATTTCGATGTGCGACAGGATTATAGCAGGATGAAGGAATGGGAAGGAACTGTCTTCAATCAATACAACGTTGTCGAGCGTGTTGCCAACGCTGATGGCTACGATATTACTAATCTGTTGGACGATGATGTGGCCGATGTCATTCAATACGCTAATCAGGCTGGTATCGCGCTGAACGGGGCTACCACTAAAGCAGAGTTACAGCCTATACTTGGTGCGGATGCTACGGAAGCTGAACTATCGGCCCGTGGTCAACAACGCAGCGATTACAATATGCGAGTCGGACAATCTGCTTTGCGCGGCGGTCGTTTTTTCGCCAATTTCTCTTTACCCTTGGACGATAACGGTACGGAAGTGTATTCCTTTGCCGGATTAAGCTCACGTACCGGCAATTCCGGGGGCTTTTACAGATTGCCAAACCAAAGCCGGACCTATACACCGGCCTACATCAACGGATTTTTGCCAGAAATCAATTCCAATATCAAAGACCAATCTCTTGCCGTTGGTATAAAAGGAAAAATAGGCGATTGGGATGTTGATTTGAGTAATACCTACGGCCGAAACGCTTTTTTGTATACGATAGGAAATACCTATAACGCCTCTATGCAGCGGGCTTCACCTACTATTTTCGATGCTGGTGGATTTTCATTCACTCAAAACACCGCCAACCTCGATGTCACCCAATATTTCGACGATGTCATGGCTGGACTTAACGTTGCTTTTGGAGCGGAGTATCGTACTGAAAAGTACGATATACAAGCGGGCGAGGAGCCTTCTTACGCCCAGTATACCGCAAATGGCCAACGTATTACGTTAGCCTCTCAACAAGCTTCCCAAGATTTCTTTGGGAATAGCAGACCGGGCGGGTCGCAGGTATTTCCTGGATTTGCTCCCAGCAACGAACTCTCGAGAGGTCGTAGTAGTGTGGCAGGTTATGTGGATTTAGAAGCTGATTTATCTGAAAAATTCTTGGTCAGTTTTGCTTCACGTTTTGAAAATTACAGTGATTTTGGATCCACCATTAATTTTAAGTTATCCACGAGATATAAAATAACGGATAACATTAACATTAGGGGTGCTGCGAATACCGGTTTTAGGGCACCATCTTTGCATCAGATTAATTTTAACTCTACTTCGACCATTTTTGATAACGAAGGAAATCCACAGGAAGTCGGTACTTTCGCCAATGACAGTAGGGCTGCAAACCTTTTGGGAATTCCCGATCTCAAGGAAGAAACCTCAAAAAGTGTCAGTTTGGGTCTTACCGCAAAAATTCCCGATGCCAATCTGACGTTTACAATAGATGGGTATTATGTTGAAATCGATGATAGAGTGGTCTATACGGGTCAATTCGAGGGTCCAGGTACCGGTACTGAATTGGATAATCTTTTGCGTCAGGCCAATGCGACGGCGGCGTCCTTTTTTGCCAATGCAATCAATACCGAATCTAGGGGCCTTGATGCGGTAATCACCCACAACGCCAATCTAGGCACGAATTGGAGGTTAAAGTCCGACTTGGCTGGTACTTTTTCCCGTACCAATCAAATCGGTGATATTAATGCGTCGCAAGTATTGACCAACGCGGGACTAGTTGACACTTATTTTCCTGAAGATAGTAGGGTCTATTTGGAAGAGGCCGTACCACGAACTAAAATTAATTTGTCGAATAGCCTGACTTCCGATAAATTAGTATTCTTTTTAAGGAATGTCTATTTTGGTGAGGTGACCGAGGCCACTACTACCTTTGAGAATCAACAAGTATTCGGTTCGAGAATAGTGACCGATCTATCCGTCGGCTACAAATTCACGGATGCGCTAACACTTACAGTTGGTGCGAACAACTTGTTAGACATCTATCCCGAGCGGGCGTTCGATCAATACGGCAACCGCAGCGACGGCCGATTCGATTGGTCGCGTAGGGCACAGCAGTTCGGTGTTGGTGGGAGGTATCTGTTCGCGAGATTGAACCTTACGCTTAAATAATTTTAGAAATCAACTATACCTATAAAGGCTACCTGAAAAGGTGGCCTTTTTTTTGTTCATCTTTTTATCCGAAAAAATAAGCCTCCAATTTCTCAAAACGAAAAAGTTATGTTCTAGAGTACGTATTTCCAAGAGTATTCCGTTAGGGAACTATCCTCTTTAATCAACACCGATCTTTCGACACCCACATAGCGTAGCATCGAACTCCATTTGATAGGGAACTTATTTAGAGGTATTGTCTGGAACCGAGAATATTGGCTTTTGAGGTCAGATGAAGTCACTTTGTAACGGCATAGCAGGGCTACGGTTGTCAAGAATAAGGAAGTAGGCCCTCAAGATGTGATATTCGTAGGTAAAAGAAAAAGTCTAAATGAGTTCATAACTAATCCCATGTAAACGGGAAGATTTAGGAACCAACTATTGAAGGTGTTTTGTCTCTAGATAACCCTAAAGTGGTATCAAGATCCCAGCCAATCCTTGAATTCGGTGGCTTTGGCTTTGCTGATTACAATGCGCTCGGGACAAATGGGTTTTACCTCAACAATCAGTTTACCATTAAAATAGCTTTTAAGATTGACGACCGCCTCTTTGTTGATGATGAACTGTCTGTTGGCCCGGTAGAAAAGGCTGGGATCTAATTCTTCTTCGACATCTTCAAGTTTGTCGTCAACGGAATAGGAAGTATTATCTGAGGTAATCGCTTTGACGATACCGGTATCTATTCTGAAATAGGCGATAGTATTCGTTTTTAGGGGAATCAGTTGGTCGCGATGGCTGACTAGAAAAGTGGTCTTAAAACTCTTGCGTTCGGTCTGTATTAAATCAAGTAGGCCCTTTACCTGTTGGTCGTCGATTCTTTTTCCCTTGTTCTGCACCTTGAATTGATGCAGGGCATCTGCCAACTCTTCTTTATCTATGGGTTTCAATAAATAATCGATACTGTTGAACTTAAAGGCTTTCAGGGCATATTGGTTGTAGGCGGTCGTGAATATAACGGGAATGTCGATGCTCGACTGTTCAAAAATCTCGAATGAAATGCCATCGGCCAGATGAATATCCATAAATACCAATTCGGCATCATGGGGTCTGGAGAAAAAATCCACGGATGCTTTTACCGAATCCAAGACTTGCACCACCTCGATATTCTTGTTGATGCTATGTAACAGATAGGCTAGGTTGTCACTGGCCGCCAATTCGTCTTCTACGATCAGTACTTTCATCATATCTTAAGCGTATTTGACTGGTTGTTCGGACTGTTCATTAAATCTCGAAACTTGGCATGCTACGTTACGGTTGCTTGACCAAGGGCAGTTCTACTGCAAAGATATTATTTTTGGTATGTACCTTGACCTCTTTCTTGAGCAGCAACACATATCTTTTCTTCAAGTTCAATAATCCATTTTTAGTGCCTTCTTTCAATACCGTCCGCGGTTGTATCTTGTTTTCCACATAGAGCGAGCCTTCCTGAGAGTAAATATGTACCGTTAAAGGCTTGCTCGTTGAAATTTCGTTGTGTTTTACGGCATTTTCTACCAATAGCTGTAACGCCAACGGAGGGATTTCTTGATCTAAAAACTTTTCATTTATTTGAATATTTATCGAAAATCGGTCGCGATATCGGGTACGTATCAAGTGCGTATAACTTTCGGTAAATTTGAGCTCTTCCCTAACGCTCACTAGATCGCTTTCACCACTTTGCAAGATATACCGATACATATGTGACAGTTTCTTGACGAATCGTGTTGCCTTTTCGTTCTCCCGGATCAAGGAGGTTAAGGAATTGAGGGAATTGAACAGAAAATGTGGGTCGATCTGGTTTTTTAACGCCATAAGTTCGTTCTGTAAACTCTGTTGCTTGAGACGCTCGTTCTCTAAACGGCTTTCTTGCTTATCGGTTTGCAGGCGCAGGATCCTTCCTATAAAGAACAGAACGATCAGCATGTTGGCATAGGTAAAGTTTAAAAATCCGTTGTCACGTGCCGAAATTTCGGTGCCAAGCAAAATAGGATAAAGGAATTTGAACAATGCAAGGGCCGTGATCAGGATCGCAATGTTGATCATGACCAAAACGGCCATTCGCATTTTGGTCGACCATTTGTACTTAGCGTAGCCGATGTTGGCGTTCAGTTCCAAAATAGCCCAAGAGAACAAAAGGAAAAAAACCAAGCGGTAGAGCATATCCATGATCCAAATCATGGAAAATCCTGGATTGCCTTCCATAATCATTTCATATAAAAAAATGGTCTTTGGAAGGGATGCCAAGATGGCGATTAGCACGGCAATCTTAATAATCGCGGATTGTTTGACTTGTGTTAAGGCCATGGAAAAATGCTTTTATGGGGATGTTTCAAATGTACATTAAATTTCAGGGGAAATTTTTTCGGTAATAGATTTCAAAAGGATGGTTTGTAAAAAAAAACCCTCAAATCTGATTTGAGGGCCTAATTTTATTTCTGCCATATGAATGACTTAGAGCATTGTTTTGCCCATGCTCTTATCTGGAATAGGCGTTGAAATTTTCCGGAAGATAATTTTGGACGTTAAAATCCAGTTCGATGGCTTCCTCATCTTCGATAAAAACTACGTCTTCAAGGTTGAGTTCCATACCCTTGTAAGCGTCAAAGTCGATGGGCAAATAGAATGCGGTATTAAAGCCGAGGTCCATTTCTTCCTCTTTTTCTATAAACACCACTTTAGATATATCTGCGTCCATTCCTTTATAGGCATCAAAGCCATCGGGAAGATAGGCTTTCGTATCGAAATCCAGTGCGACCTCCTCCGTCGGTTCGATATAATTAATTGTATCGATGGGTAGCGGTTCGCAATTGGTCTTACAATCAGGGGTTGAGGAAAAGGACGTTAGTACCGTTCCCAAGAATAGGATACCTAAATATGTTGTTGCTTTTTTCATAATATATTTTTATGTTGTTATGCTTCGTTTTATTTTATGGGACAAATATACGATCGCATTACCCCTGAAATTGGGACTTTTTGAGTGAAACGACTAAATTGGGCAGTGAAACGGCTATTCGGCAAAGTGAAGTTTATTGGAATCCCAACCTTTTATGGAGAGGTCGTTTCCAAAGTTTTAATATTGGGAAAGAAAGATATCAATGCGACACTAGCGAACTGGAGCTGAGCTGGAAATAACATATTCTCATAATACAATTAAAATTTTGACGACACCTTAAAATATAGAACCTATTCTTACCTTTGCCGCACCAAAGCTAATCTTGGTATTGAAAAAATGATGTCATGAAAGTCCGCGAGTATTTTATCCTAATTAGCGTTGTGTTAGTTGTTCTCATCGTAGGTGTAGCAACGGTATGGCCCCCTGTATTGTGGTGGTTTATTCTGGTAGGCCCGTTGATTGTGATGGGCGTTATTGACATCCTTCAGAAAAAACATACCATTCGACGCAATTTTCCCCTTATCGGTCGGTTCAGATATATTTTGGAGGACATACGGCCCGAAATCCAACAATATTTTGTGGAGACCGATACCGAAGGTAGACCACTGAACCGTATTTTAAGGTCGGTAGTTTATCGGAGGGCCAAGGGAGCTACAGATACGGAGCCTTTCGGTACGCAGATGGACCTTTACCATGCCGGTTACGAATGGATGGAACATTCGATGTACGCTAAACACAACCCCAAGGAAATCGGGGAATTTCCGCGATTGAAAATTGGGGGTAAAGACTGTTTGCAACCCTATTCTTCAAGTCTTTTGAACATTTCGGCCATGAGTTTCGGTTCTTTGAGCGACCATGCAATAATGGCCATGAACAAGGGCGCTAAAATGGGCAATTTTGCCCATAATACCGGCGAGGGGGGCATTAGCGACCATCATCTAAAATATGGTGGCGACCTAATCTGGCAGGTCGGTACCGGTTATTTTGGCTGTAGGAACGATGACGGTACGTTTAACGAAAAGACATTTCGGGAAAACGCGATTCGGCCCGAAGTAAAGATGATAGAGATTAAATTGTCGCAAGGAGCGAAGCCCGGGCATGGCGGAATTTTGCCTGCGGTAAAAAATACGGAGGAAATAGCAAAGATTAGGCATATAAAACCCGGTATTGCGGTACATTCGCCCCCTTCGCATTCCGCTTTTGCCGATCCGATACAGTTCATGAACTTCATTAAAAAACTGCGAGGTCTGTCCGATGGAAAACCCATAGGATTCAAATTGTGCGTCGGCAGAAAACAGGAGTTTATGGACTTCTGTGAGGCTATGATTTATACGGGAATTACTCCCGATTTTATTACGGTCGATGGGGGAGAGGGCGGCACGGATGCCGCCCCGATGGAATTTTCAAATACCATGGGCATGCCCTTGCGCGAAGGTTTGATTTTCGTGCACGATACCTTGGTAGGCTTCGGGTTGAGAAAAGAGATCAAAGTAATCGTTGCGGGCAAGATTATTACCGGTTTTCATATGGCAAGGGCCATTGCGTTGGGTGCCGATGGCTGTAACAGTGCGCGGGCCATGATGTTGTCTGTAGGCTGCATTCAGGCCTTGCAATGCAATATGAATACATGTCCGACGGGGGTTACCACCCAGAACAGATCCCTGGTAAAAGGGCTAGTGGTCGATGACAAGGCACCCCGAGTAAAAAATTATCATGAGGCTACTATTCACAGTCTTTTAGAGCTAGTGGCCGCTGCAGGCCTGAACGGTCTTGATGAACTTGACCGTAGCCATATCAGCAAACGGGTAGGTATGTACAATGTGCAGACCTATGATGAGATCTATCCGTATATGCAGGAAGGTTCGTTGTTGGAAATCGATACCATCCCCGACAATTACCAACGTTATTTTCAATTGACGCGGATAATGAAGTAGATCGGTGTGATTTTGAACCGTATCTTAGCGACATAATCGTTCGGTTTTGAAACTATCTTCTCAAAAGCTTTCCGAAAATACGAAAGGGCTGTGGCAGTTCTTGAAGAGCACCGATTTTTCAAAGGCCATTCTGATCGGTATCGCGGTGACGGTACCCATTGTTTTGGGCATTGGGTCAGATCATTTCGAAATCGGACTGGCACTTTGCTTTGGCGCATTTTGGAGTTCCCCCAGTGATGTCAACGGTAGTTATCGTCACAAAAAATACGGTATCCTTTTTTCGGCATCACTGGCCATGGTTGTCAGTTTTATCGGTGGCTATCTACATTTTAGTCCGTGGCTTCTTGTGCCGGTACTTGGCGTTCTTGTTTTTGCTATTTCTTTTCTTGCCGTTTACGGTTTTAGGGCCTCTCTCATCAGTTTTTCCGGACTGTTGGCATTGGTTTTGAGTTTTGCCCATACGGTCGAAACCCTTAAAATCTATCAGTACGCCCTTTTAATCGGGCTGGGGGGACTCTGGTATTTGCTTTTATCCACACTTTGGTACCGTTTGAATCCCAAGGCCCAGACCGAAGAAATCTTATCGGAAACCTTTTTACTCACCGCCCGGTATCTTGAAACACGCGGTAAACTAGTGGGACCGAATGCCGACCGAAAAAAATTGCAATCCCGATTATTGATTTTGCAGAGCGAGTTGACGGATACGCATGGGATCTTGCGGGAGATTTTGATCCAGAGCCGCACACGCTCGGGAAAATCAAACTACCAAGGGAAACGGTTATTGGTCTTTGTCGAACTTATCGATATTCTGGAAACGGCGATGGCCAATCCCGTGCAATACGACAAGATGGATGCCTTGCTCAAAAAATATCCCGAATTCATCAAAAGCTTTCAAGAACTGATTTTCGAAATAGCGCGTCAGTTGCGGATGATCGCGGAAGCGGGGGATAATACTCGAAAATACCCCACCAACAGAAATCTTTCGGCATCCTTTGAAAATGTTGGACGTCATCTAGAGACCTTTAACGCCGATAAAGCGAATACTGATTATCAGGAGTATCTGATGCTGCAAAACCTATACGAATACCAAGAAAAACAATTTGAAAAGTTAAAACGGATAAAATGGTTATTGGGTGATCCCGAGACCGACACCATCGATTTTATCGATAAAGAGGTATCCAAACGTTTTATTGCAGATCAAGATTACGATCCCAAGCTTTTGCTGCGCAACCTTAGTTTTAAGTCCACCATCTTCAAACATGCCTTGCGTTTGGCGGTAACCGTAATGGTCGGTTATACTTTGGGCGTATTTTTGGATTTCCAGAACCCGTATTGGATATTGCTGACCATCATCGTGATCATGCGGCCCAGTTATGGCCTAACCAAAACCCGCACCAAAGACCGTATTATCGGTACGCTCATCGGCGGAGCCATTGCGTCTGGACTGGTTTTTCTTATCGAAGACCCCTATATTTATGGAGGTTTGGGCATCGCCTCTTTGGTTGTGGCTTTTTCCATGGTTCAGAAAAACTATAAGGCCTCGGCCACGTTTATTACGCTAAGCGTAGTATTTATATATGCTATCATACGTCCCGATGTACTGACCGTCATCCAATTTCGAATATTGGATACACTCATCGGGGCGGGCCTTTCGTTTCTGGCCCTGCGTTTTTTATGGCCTGCCTGGAGCTTTTTGGAAATCAGTTCAACTATCGAGAAAAGCGTCAAGGCCAACAAAGCTTTTCTGCATTGTATCGCCAATTTTTATCAAGAGAAAGGCAAAGCATCCACGGAATTCAAAATTTCACGAAAAGAAGCTTTTCTAGAAACATCGAACCTAAGTTCCGCTTTTCAGCGTATGGCCCAAGAACCCCGTTCGAAACAGAAAAATCTTGATAAAATATACGAAATGGTCGTATTGAACCACACGTTTTTATCATCGTTGGCCTCTTTGAGTACCTATATTCAGCAGCATAATACTACTGAAGCTTCTGAAACTTTTACGACGAGCGCACAAAAAATAGAGGAAAACCTCGCTCAAGTGCTTCAGTCTTTAAGAGATGAAAATTTTAATGCCCCATATCACATTCCCGCGGATGGATTGGTGTCGACCGAAGCTTCTAAGATATGGCAGCAAAAATACGAGGAGCACTCCAGTGCCGCCGATGCTACCAAACGGAACCGTCAGGAAGCCCATTTAGTTACGGAGCAGATGCAATGGTTATTCTCGTTAAGTGAGAAAATGTTGCGGTTTGCGGGGGATACGAGAGTGTAAACTGAACTCTGTCTGAAATAAATTTTAATCATTAATTTTATTCAGACAGAACCATGAGAAAAGAAGAACAAACGGAATTCGAGAA
>NZ_FNAO01000002.1 GCF_900101815.1 Pricia antarctica | reverse complement strand
GCTAAAACCGGCCTTGACAAGGAGCGTAGCCTAAAGGTACGCACGTTAGCTCAAAAACTCAACTGGTTTTTCTGGTAGGAAGATTACGCACAACGGTTTCCATAAAAATATCCTGAATCCGTATCGGAGCGTCTTTAATCCAAATACCTTTTCCCCGCCCTCCGGCACAGCGGCCTCCATTGTCCATTGGAACTGATTTCCCAGAATTCCTTATAGATACTGCCGTCCGAATCGAATTTCATAACGGCCCGTTCTGTTTCCCCTTGGATGTTACACTTTTGGCCATCGATGTTCGGATCATACACCCGATGAAAACGGCCACGGCCTTTGCAAAAGTTATCCTTCTACTGGCCTAGGTTCTAAAATCCATCTTCGACATAGCATAGAAGGAGCACAAGCAGTTCGAAAGCTTGATGTTCAATAAAGAAGCAAAGGGGGTGGAGAGGAAGAGGAACGATGTGACAAAACAAACAGAAGTTTTTTCTTGAATCTTAGCAATAAGTTTTCTTCCAAAGATGGGGCAGAAGGTACTTTTCTGAACAAAAAACTACAGTATTACTATTAGGCTCTTCAATAAATATTAGCAAAATTACCGCTAATCGAATTAAAAAGCACTCTGCCAAACCAACAAAACAACTACAAAATTTCGCTACTGCTGATCTTACTAGTGGTCCCGTTAGCTCGAATCAGGGACCCCTAGAGTATGAATAAATCAAATATTATCTCAAACGATTCCAAATACTTATAAGTTATGCCAAAAGGTTGACTTTCTCAATTAAAGTAAAACCCTCATTTGTTTTAACATTGTTTTACCTAAACAAAAAAAGCCGACTCCTAAAAGTCGGCTTTCCCTTTGTACAGGCGGAGAGACTCGAACTCTCACACCTTGCGGCACTAGATCCTAAGTCTAGCATGTCTACCAATTCCATCACGCCTGCATACTTGAAAAAAAATCCACTTGAAAACTCGTGACTAAAATATAGCTCAAGATTTAATTTCGGAGTGCAAATATAAGGCAAAAATTGAAATCTCTAAATTTCAAGACGCTAAAAAGTGCTTATTTTCGTATTTTTAATTTTACGACACAAAATTCCCACAAACCCAAAACCGATTTTGATGCAAAACATCCAAAAATATATTACGGAAAACAAGCAACGCTTTCTCGACGAACTTATCGAACTGCTTAAAATTCCCTCGGTGAGTGCCGACTCCGCCTTTTCACAGGATGTGCTTGATACCGCCTATGCAGTGAAAACTGCTCTTGACAATGCGGGATGTGACACCGTAGAAATTTGCGAAACAGATGGATATCCAATAGTTTATGGTGAAAAATTAATAGACCCTAAATTACCTACGATACTAGTTTACGGCCACTACGACGTACAGCCGCCGGATCCGATGGACTTGTGGAATTCCAACCCTTTCAAACCTGTCATCGAGGTAACCGAACAACACCCCGAGGGCGCCATATTTGCTCGCGGTGCCTGTGACGATAAGGGCCAGATGTATATGCACGTGAAGGCCTTGGAATTTATGGTCAAGACCGATCAACTGCCCTGCAATGTTAAATTTATGATCGAGGGCGAAGAGGAAGTCGGCAGCAGCAACCTTTCCCTATTTGTTGCGAAGAATCGCGAAAAACTGGCCAATGACATCATTCTGATTTCCGATACGGGAATGATCGCCAACGATGTACCCTCTATTACCACCGGATTGCGTGGCCTTAGCTACGTCGAGGTCGAAGTGACCGGCCCGAATCGCGATCTGCATTCCGGACTCTATGGTGGTGCGGTCGCCAACCCCATCAATATATTAGCAAAAATGATCGCTTCCCTTCATGACGGAAACAATCATATCACCATTCCCGGATTTTACGAAAAGGTCGAAGAGCTTTCCAAAGCCGAACGCGCCGAAATGGCGAAAGCTCCCTTTAATTTAGAAGGCTATAAAAAAGCACTGAATATTGCATCCGTCTACGGCGAAAATGGGTATACCACAAACGAACGCAATTCCATTCGCCCTACCCTCGACGTCAACGGAATTTGGGGCGGCTATACCGGAGAAGGCGCAAAAACGGTCATCCCCAGTAAAGCGTATGCCAAAATATCCATGCGGCTGGTTCCCCATCAAGATTGGAAGGAAATCACCCAACTTTTCAAGACTCATTTCGAAAGCATTGCTCCCGATGGCGTTACCGTAAAAGTCACACCGCATCACGGAGGCCAAGGCTATGTCACGCCCATTGACACTTTTGCCTTTCAAGCGGCTTCAAAAGCATACGAGACTACTTTCGGCAAAAAACCGGTGCCACAACGCAGCGGGGGCAGTATTCCCATCGTTTCCCTATTCGAAAAAGAACTCGGTAGCAAAACCATTTTGATGGGCTTCGGATTGGATAGCGACGCCATCCACTCCCCCAACGAACATTTTGGCGTATGGAACTATTTGAAAGGCATTGAGACCATACCGTATTTTTATAAATTTTTTACGGAAATGAAAGGGATATAGATTTTAAACCTGTCCGTCTGGAATCTAGTGAGATTATATTTTTCAGACGATAACGAATACTTTTCATCTCATTTTTTCGTTATCTATCGACGGAAAAACATGAATCCGGTAATCGCTAAGCACCAATGCACCATTTTTCTATCCCCACAGAACTCAAACAACTAATAGATACCGAAAGAACGGATTTCGTAATCAAAAGCAAACGAAATTACCCCAAAAAGAAAGCTGTCGGACTTTTGGCCTTTGCTACTTTTTGGAACCTTATCGTCAGCGTTTTTTGGATTGTTATGCTAGTACCCCTGTTCAGCGGAAAGGAAGTACACTTTACATCGAACGGCGTTTCCAAAACCGCATCGATAGAAGATTGGGGCGATTTGGTCGCACCAAGCCTTATTATCGGCTTATTTACAGTCATAGGTATTTCAGTTTTTATATATGGTATTGTTATTATGGTACAAAAAGGAGGTTATTTTGCAGGAACGCCCACAAGATTTATCCAATTCAGAAATGGAAAAACCGCTATTACGGATTGGGAACAATTTACAGGCAACATAAAAATTGATAGTAAAGGCACCTCTGGCAACCTGGAATTCGAATTGAGAACGGGAAAAATGCAAAGCAGAAAAAATTCTAGTAATCAATTTGTGCCCGATGTCATTTATCTAACAGGAATCGAAAACGTCTTCGATATCGAAAAAAAGTGCAAAACCAGAATTAAAGAGAATGATCCTACTCCGAGTGTCATCCAGAAATCTGCGATTGGGTCGTAACAAAAATTTCGAATTTCGGCTCGGTGGCACACCTAATCGACTTAAGTCTTCTTTACATATTTTGTGATAATTACAATCTGCTGTCCCTCGACCTTCCCTTCAATATACTCGGCGTTTTCGGGGTCTAGGGAAATCCGGCGTACGGCAGTGCCTTGTTTGGCGACCATGCTCGAACCTTTGACTTTGAGGTCTTTTATCAAAACCACGTTGTCCCCCACTTCCAAAATCACTCCGTTAACATCTCTATGAATGATTTTTTCGCTTTCGTCGAGACCTTCGCCGGTGGCTTTGGCCCATTGTAGGGTTGCGTCTTCCAGATACATCATATCCAGTAGATCCTTGGGCCAACCTTCGTGCTTCAAACGCGATAGCATACGCCAAGCCACTACCTTTACGGCATCATGTTCGCTCCACATACTGTCGTTCAGACAACGCCAATGATTGGGGTCAACGGTATCTGGATCGTCGATTTGCGCGATACAGGTAGTGCAGATCAAAACGGATTGGTCAATTCCTCCCTTCGAAACGGGTGGCACCTCATATACACTTAAATTATCGGTCGAGCGGCAAAGTTCGCAGACCGCACCACTCCGTTCTTTTAATTCTTCTAAAATACCCATTTACCCACTTTTTCGTAAGATGCAAACATATACTATTTTCTCGGCGCGAAGGTATCACTTCAATAAAAAGAGAAAGCAAATTAGTGTTCAGCTAAGCCAAACTTCTCGCATAATCCAATGCATCAATTGCGGCAACCCATCACTAAGAAATAATTTCGTAGCTAGCTCTATACAGTGATTTTTTGTTTAGAACTATCACAAAATCCACGATTGCCTTGTGCGTAATTTCATCTTAAACAAACATTTGGCAAACACAAATTTTGCGATTCCTACTTTATTTCGTAACTTTTCTTAAACTCCTTTTCCAATGAGCGGGCATATTTTCGACATGGTCAACCGAATCGCGCAGAACAAAATTTCCCGGCGGAAAAAGTTCAAAGGCGACAACAGAGATCCTATGCACGACGCAGAAATCGACGTTGAGACTGAATACGTCTTTCCGAAGGTTTCCGTTCCAAAAATGGAACGTATAAAACTTCGCATACAACGAGAGGCTAAGGCCGAAAATCGCAAATCGTTGTTCTACTTTATCCTATCGCTTATGTTCGCGGCTTTGCTGGTTTGGATCATTGTCACCTTCTACGACTTGAACAAATATCCACTCTATTAGTACTATTATACCCTATTAGTACACTTCTCCCTATTAGTACACTTCTAAAGTAATTGAATTACGAGTTCTATTGACAAGCCATTTCTTTTGCATTGGTAAATCTGTCCTTTCTAAGTCTTACCCTTTTCCACTTTAAAAAATAATTTATTACTCTACATTTGTAGAATTAAAATTTTTATTCTATGTTTGTAGAGCAATGTTATAAAAAAGCTGAAAAATGCAATTATCAAAATCGGAAGAAGAGTTAATGAATATTCTGTGGAAGCAAAAAAAAGCCTTCCTGAAGGACTTGCTTGAAGTCTACCCCGAACCTAAACCGGCAACCACCACATTGGCCACCCTCTTAAAGCGGATGGCTGACAAAGGTTTTGTAGCCTATACCAGTCAGGGGCGTTCCAGAAAGTATTATCCCTTGGTAAAGAAGAAAGCCTATTTTTCAAAACAGGTCAATTCGCTGATAAAGAACTTTTTTAACGACAGTCCCGGGCAATTCGCATCTTTCTTTACTCAAGCTACCGACCTTAGTAAGTCTGAGCTTGAAGATCTGAAAAAATTGATCGACGACGAAATTAAAAAGCGATAGCCATGATAGTTTTCCTTCTTAAATCGAGTGCTTGTTTGGCCATCTTTCTGATGTTCTACAAATTGCTTTTGGAGAAAGAGTGCATGCATACCTTTAAGCGTTACTATCTGCTAGTTGCGTTGGTGTTAGCTATGGTTATACCGTCAATTACCTTTACCGAGTATGTTGAAGTAATCCCGACCACTACAATGATTGCTCCTGTGGATATGATTTCTACCGAAACCGCAATGGCCATTCGTGAAAATACTACTGAGCAAGAAGTCAATAAAACCGGAATCCATAATTGGACTCTTGCACTTTGGATGCTATACGGATTGGGCGTTTTGCTCTTCTCGTTGAAGTTCTTTTTCAATCTCCAGATAATCGCCCTCAATATTCGAAATAATCAAAAATTAAAAATCGATTCGATAATCAATGTATTACTGAAGGATGCCGTTGTTCCGCATACCTTTTTGAACTACATCTTTCTGAACCGCCAACAATTCGAGTGCAATGAAATTCCAAAGGATGTCTTGGTACACGAAGCCACCCATGCCCGACAAAAACACAGTTTGGATGTTTTGTTCGTGGAGCTGCTACAGATTGTATTCTGGTTCAATCCGTTAATTCATTGGGTCAAAAAATCGATAAAACTCAATCACGAATTTTTGGCGGACGCGGCAGTTATCCACCAGGGTTCCGCTACAGCCGACTATCAAAATATCCTATTAACTTTTGCCTCATCAGCAAACTATAAAAGCAATCAGCCGTCGATGGCCAATGCCATCAATTATTCATCCTATTCATCAATCAAAAAACGTTTTACCGTCATGAAAACACAAACCTCAAAGAAGTCGATTTTAATCAGGAACCTATTACTTCTGCCCTTGTTTAGCCTTTTGTTATATAGTTTTAGTGGAACAAAAATTATTGAAAGGCAGCAACCACTACAAAAGGTTCCGAGTCACGAACAAAAATTGGTTCAGCAAATCGACAAAAACAAGGATACACCTAAGATTACCCAAAAAGGGCCAAGCGCGTCCGACTTTGAACAATGGAAAAATAAGGGTGAGTTTGCGATATGGATTCATGGCAAACCCGCAGATAATTCAGTCTTGAGCAATTATAAGCCATCTGATTTTACCGATTACTTCTTGAGCTTTGTGTCTAAAAACGCCCGTAACGAAAAATATCCTCAACCCTATCAACTACATCTATATACCCACGAAGAAGTTGAAAAAAACGCTCAAAATGATGAAATAATTACTGTTTATATCAACAAAAAGAGCCAATTGCTAATCCATGATGAGTTGGTTGAAATTACAAATCTTGTATCCTTTTTGTCAAAAATGAACAGCCAACTTTCAAAAGAGGAGAGAAAAAAAGTAGTCCGTGCAGAGATTATACCCGATAACAGTGCGCCCAAGGATGTAATTGCTAAGGTTGAAAATATTCTAAAGGAATACGGGGTTGCCCAAATCGATGTTGTAGAAGGGCAAGTTCCTTTTCTCGCTTCTTCTCAAAAAGGTGCGACAAAAGAACAAATTTTCAAATACAACGCTTTGGCAAAAAAATATAACGCACTACCCAAAGAAAAGCGGGTCATTCCTTCCGGGGATTTGAAAAGTTTGGAAACTATCTATGGCAAAATGACCAACGAACAAAAGACTGACGCACAACCCTTTCCCGAATGCCCCGACCCAAAATCATCAAATCAGGAAGGTGCTACCAAAAAACAAGTCGGCGAATATAATGGATTGGCAAAAACATACAACAAGATGCTGGCCAATACTGGAAATATCCACATCAAAAGATCGGATGTTGACCGCTTTGAATACCTGCATAGCATCATGACCGAAGACCAGCGAGCCCAAGCAGAACCTTTCCCAGATTTTCCGGAGCCACCCGAACCACCGATGCCCCCGAGTCCGCTAGAACCCAATGATGAAGTATATGCCGAAAAAATTATCGAAGAAATCATTGTTAATCAAGATCCGTACGACGACTTGGGTCGCAACATAAATCTGTCGGTAGACCGTAATGGGAAGAAAAAGCCTTATCCGAATAAAAATCATTCAACTATTCGAACTGTTGAAGAAGTCGAAAATAAGGAGGAAGTAATTAAAGAAATTATCGAGAATCAAGAAATTATTGCTGAAGAACGCCCTCTAATAACAACACCATTCTGGCTTTTAAATTCAGAAAAAGAAGCTGAAGTCTATTTGGAGGGAAAGGAAATTACATATGCGAAAATGAAGAAGATGGAGCGGAATGGTATGATTACAAGTATGACCATCACCAAAATACCTAATGGGAACAGTATTATAAAATTGAACGAAACAAGCTTTCAACCCCCTACTCCACCTAATCCTCCTGCTCCAAAATCACCTCTTGAACTGCTCAAAGAACTCAAAAAAGACAATGTCAAAATCATATTCGACGGAAAGGAAATTGGGTGCGAAGAAGCTGAAACGCTATTCGAAGAAAATACCTTTAGCCGTGTAAACCTAAGAAAGGGAACAGAGGGCAGACCAGTGCTGGAAGTTTCGAAGGACTAAGGTATCTACCATGTCCTTAGGCTATTCCGCAGGAAAGGTGAGGAGATTCACAGAGAAATAGATGCTGTTTTTCAAACTCCATTTAATTCCCCCACATCCGTTCCCAAAGGGCCGATAACAGTTTTTTGGCATCTCGATTGAATTTTTCGGTCTCCTGAACTTGTAGTCCGTCTTCGGTTTCGATCAATTTATAGCTGAAAGTGAAACGGGTTTCCTTAGGATCAAGGCTGATCAATCCGAAACGGAGGTCGTTAAAAAAAAGAGTGCCCTCTTTCTGGGTAATCGTATACCAATCTTCCGCTATTTTGGCAAGTCTTTTTAGTTTAGCCTCTTGCTTAAGAGCCCCTAGAAGTTGCCGGTTTTTTGGATATTCGTTGAAATTAATTGCCTTGGAATCAAAAAATGAATAATTACCAATGAGATAGGCATCCCCGACATCGATATTGGCCGTCCATAACATCGTATTAAGAGGTGTCGGACGCGTATCGATGGCCTTGTAGTCAATACCTTTGGCGTCTAAACTATCCACAAATTTCCTATGGGCAACCCCTTTTAGAAGTAGGGTAACCAATAAATAACTACAGCTTATAATAAGACCCATTTGGTTATATTTTTTGCGTTTTGGGGATAGTCGTTGTTGCCGCATCGCCAAAATAAGGAACACCAGAAAGGGGAGGGTGTACAAGGGGTCGATCACAAAAATGTTCTTAAAGGCTAAACGCAGTTCGAACGGCCAGAACAGCTGTGTGCCCCATGTGGTACAAGAATCCAAAATAGGATGCGTAAACAATCCCCAGAACATCAGCCAACTCCAATCCATAAAGGTAGCCCGGCTTTTGCGTTCAATCCTGTAGATCAACCATCCGAAAATCGGGGAGAACAGCACCGCAAAAAAGATAGAATGGCTGAAACCCCGATGCCATTCGGTAGCCGTTACGGTATCGACGAAGTATCTTGTCAGCACGTCGAGATCGGGAATCGTACCTGCAATTGCCCCGTAAAGCATGGCTTTGTTTCCTACCTTTTTACCAAGAACGGCCTCCCCGACGGAGGCACCTAATACGATTTGAGTTAATGAATCCATTTATAAAAGGTAAAGGGCGAGTTTCAATGTCAAGATCAAAAAATTCAATCTTTCGGCCCGGTTCAGGGCAGGTTTTCAAAACTACTTTGTAGTTGGGTTCAAAGTTTTTATGACATTACTTGTATCTTAAATCACAGCGCGGACTTGCATTGAAACTTGAAACTTCCATAAGGCAGACCATCCTACCGGATAGGCAGAACCGAAGCTTGAGCCTCTTTTTCTTTTCCACTTTCCACTTTCCACTTTCCATTTTCCATTTTCCATTTTCCACTAATCAACAATTTCCATTTTTCTAAGCAAAAACGACGCATTCATATTCTGGCAAATGCCCTCTTTGAACTTGTAATCAAAATGCAGCTCGTTGTCGATAATCTCGGCGTCAAAATAATGATTTTCTATTTGGGGGAGTTCTTTGGCGACCTCGCACAGGCTAAGGTCATGTGTGGCGATGATTCCCGTGGATTTCGATCTGACCAAACGCTCGACGAATTTTCGACTTCCCTTTGCTTTGTCGGTGCTGTTCGTGCCTTTCAGTATTTCGTCCAACACAATAAAATACCGATCCATTTGTATTTCATCGACAATGAACTTCAAGCGTTTCAGTTCGGAAAAGAAGTAGGACTCGTCATCGGTCAGTGAATCGGTCGTACGCATACTGGTTATCAGTTTTATGGGAGAATATTCGACTGATGAGGCATAGACCGGAAGCCCCACATTGGCCATCATGATCTGTAAAGATACGGTGCGCAAAAAGGTGCTTTTTCCCGCCATGTTGGCGCCCGTAATGATAAAAAACTGCTCCTTTCCGATTTGGAAATCGTTCAGGACGCTTTTTTCAGGATGTAAAAGGGGATGGCCGGCCCCCTCGGACTTCAGCACAATTTCCCCCTTGGATAAAACAGGATAGGAATACTTTGGATGATTAAAAGCGAAGTTGCCAAGACTGTTATATGCATCGAAAAAGGCTATTGTGTCGAACCATTCCTCGACCGAGTTTCCGTGATGTTTTACCCATTTTTCAATTTTATAAGCCAGTTGCAAATCCCATAAAAAAAATCCGTTGACCAACGGTCCCATTAAAAGATTCCTGCCTTGATCTAGTGCATATAACAGTTTTAAAAATTGCTTTAAAATTTTAGAAGTCTTTTCGACTTCCCGGAGAATGGCATTCTTTTTTTTCTTGAGCAAATCGGATTCGAAATTGATATTTTCCAAGGCAACAATCAATTTTTGGTATTGTTGAAAAGTGTCCGATATTTTTGAGGCGTCTGAAGAAAGCACATTGATTTTTTTGAAGAATTGACCAGTAATTCCCAATCCTAAGAAAAACCAGATAGTCAGCAACCAGCCAGAAATTCCTCCAAGAGAATAGGTCGCGATCAGTACACCCGAAAACACCGAGAAGATTAACGGCACATACCTCATCGAGCTAGGAACGAACGGATTGTAGTTCTTCATCCATTCGATGATGGCGCGATAAGGCTTTTCTGCCTTGACCAAGGATGCATTAGCAGCAAAATCGTGTCGCCATTCCGGAATTTGGGCGAGTTCTTTGATAGCTTCCTGTTTTTCCGGAATGTTGGCAATGGAATTTTCCTTAAGCAATCCCGCAAAGGTATCACTGCCCTGTTGCAGAGCCGTACGGTTGGCGTATTGGTAAAATGAACCCCTTCCGAAGAGGTCGATATCCTGACTGAAATAATGTAGCGGGTCTTTAAATACATCCCCTTCCGGCAAATCGTGAAAATCGCGCCGCAGAACCTTGATTTCGGTTTCGTTGATCTGTATAAGCGCCTTTAGCCTATCCCGCTTATATTGCAGGTCGGAATGTCTAGAAACTAGAAAAAGAAAAAGAACGATGGCCAGCAGTATGATTGCCAGTACCCATTTGGTATTACCGAAGACCAAATAAATGCCGAGGCCCGCAACACAGAAAACCGCCAGACGGATCATGCTCGAGGCAAAAAGTATCTTTTTTATCCGGGATAGTTCCGCCCCGTATTTCTTGATTTCATTGGTATAAAAGGAAGTCAGATCTTGCATGCGGCGTTTCTTGTTTTAAGCGTACGCTTAAAACAATGCTAACTGATAATCAGTATTTTGAGGTCTTGGCTATGAATTAAATCGGTCGCATATCGAGGGACAGGACTGATTTAATTTGACGCCATGGTTCTCGAAATACTGGTTTTCAGGAAGCAGGGTTTTCAAACATACTCTAAGAACGCCAAATATAGGTCTTTCGTTTCAGCTTCATTGCATTGCACTGAGCATCGCAATTTGTCTTAGGTGATCGATATCATGCTATGCGATACTGGGCAATATATTTACAAAAGTATACTTCTTGCCAGGCACTTTTTTTTCAATAACTCCTCAGTAGCGTCGGATAAAATTTCGAGAAAGTCTTTATGGGTCTGCTGTAGGCGCATCGTTAATTCATCCCACTCCTTTTTACCATTGATATAAACACTGCTCCAATCATTCGGGCCATCGATTTTAACATCGTACGCCACATTTCCCATCCATTTTATTAGAACGATAATCCGCCAATTAATCATATACTGTATCAACACAGCAATGGACTTTATATCCTTTTTCGTATCGTTGACAATTTCCCAAGGAACTGCATCTAATTTTTCCATTACCGAAATGCCGTACCATGGCTTTCCTTCGAAACATTCGTTTAAATGATCAATAATCGGTTCGAGCTGATTTTTTTCATGTCATAGGCGAAGCGCATTCAATTCCGTTTTTGCCTTTTGGGTAAGTTTGGCAACTACTAAATCATACGAAAGATCGACCAGTTCAATTATCAGTTTAGGCGGAAGATTATCCAGATAAAGCGTGTTCCAATGGGTTTTGCTCATGTGATACCCGGGAATGATAAAACCGTCATGTTCTTCCCGGAGCTCGACGGATCGCTCGGGATCACATTTTAGGTTTACCTGCGACGGAAGTCTTTCTAAGGCGCACAGGGCAAATATCTTGCTCATAACCTTGAAAACCAATGTATCGGGGCCGAAGGGCAGTTCTTCGGTCACGCCTTTTTTAGTGATGCAGTAGTTTCTGAATTCTTCTATGTTCATTGTTCCTTGGATTCGTCATTGCGAGCCAAACCTAACCGGTAAGCTGCGAGCTGGCGCGGCAATCAGTTGAACTTTCTAGTGGGCTTTAACAGATTGCAACGTCATGATCAACTGTACGCACGCTCGACAGTTTTCAGCATCACGTAGACTCCAAGAGTAGTTTCAACTTATTTATCGCTCCTCGCAAAACGTGGTCAATTCACGCTCTGGGAATCGTACACTATCACCTTCTCCCACAATTTCTCCGATTCTTCAATGAAGACCTTGTGTGGCGGTTCGTCTTGATAGTGCTGTTGTGCTTCGGCAGATTCAAAACTTAGGATTAACGAATAGGTGAACGATCCATCGACAACATTTCGGCTCGCCTTTGGGGGTTTACCGATGAACGTGGTCTTCGCGTAGGCAGATTTGCTCAAGAACTTTTTAAGCGATGTCTCGAAGGCCATCCGGTCTTCTTGACTGTCGGGGTTTTTTAACCAGAAAAATACGGTATGTGCAAAATGAGGATCGAATTCTTTCATAGATAATTTTTCATTTTTGTGATTCCCGCCCTTCGGCTCCGCTCTGGATGAATTCCGACGGGAATCGGTTTCTGTTTGGCCATAGGCCGTTAAAGCAAAGACCAAAAATAATAATGTAGTGCCAATAGTTCTCATAAATTTTAGTTTTGTAGTTGTAAAAGCTGGCTCAGCCATTTAGGAATTGTGACGGCAGGTCATTGATGTGCGTCAATATACCAGTTTCAAATTTCCAGCAGCTCTTGGAAATGCCCGCTCCTAATTATTTCTCCAGCTGCTCCTTCTGTTTCTCCGTGACCTCCAAAGCTGAGTAATCCAGTTTCCAACCGATGGTTTCTACGATTTTTTCTATTAGGAGAACGGCCTGTAAGGCTTCCCTTCCAGCAGTTTCCATCAGGCCGCTACCGGGCACTTTTTCGCGGATGTGCTGTTTAGCTTCCTTGTTCAGCAAAGTAAGGTCATCCGACGAAAAGAAATTGAACATGCCGCTTCGAATGTCATAAAACTGGATATCAGGTTCGATGGACAAAATCTCTGGCTTTGGAAACTTCCGCATAATAATTTTTTTGCTCTCGTTATCGGCCGTCAATTCCACTTTCTTGAGGTCATACCCGATCTGCACCTTGGCATTGATAATCAACAAGGCCTTTTTCTTACTGCCCACCAAACTCATAAAATATTCCCTGATGTTCTCGTACTTGTAGATTTCGGCAAACTCCCCCTCCACGGATACGAGCTTACAGACGCTCCGGATTTTTTCTAAAAGTACAGTGGACTGATGGTTCGTGATTTCCTTCCTTTTCTTCATGCGAAAAAAAGTATAGACCCAGTAGGTCACGATCGCACCAAGCGCCAGCCCTAAAAATGTATCGAAAATGCTATCCATTTGTATTCCCTATTTCCCCCAAATGCGTAAACTTGAATCCTTTGTCGTATTTCAGTCCGTAACCGAAAATACGGTCCATGGCGGAATGCGAAAATAAGATGATCCCGGCCAATTGGCATAAAGGTAATGAAAGATAACTTCCTAAAAGGTATAGGGCAATGGCCACCGCCTTGTGATGAAAGATATTGTATAGGGCGGCACCGGCCCGGTTTCCGAATAAGTAACCTATCATACCGATATCCGGCGCCAATATAAGCACTAAAAACCACCACCATTGGTAATTCAAAAGACCGAAAAGGTGGATGCCCAGAGCGAACATCAGAATTTCCTCCATTTTTAGCAAGAGATTCATTTCTCCAAAATTTTATACAAAACCGGCCGGCTCGGGCTGGCATCGTTTTCGAAGGGCGCGACCTGCAAATTCAAAAAATAGCGGCCGTCTACGACACCATTTGGCACATAGATCAGTTCGGTGATGGTCGCTTGTTTGCGAAGCTGGCCATCAAAATCCCAAAAGGCCTTGTGGGCAAGTAATTGACCGCCATCGTTTTCTTTATCCACCGACGGCAGGTCGATAAGTAGGTGTTCGACCCCAATGTCGACCAAAAATTGCACCGCATCCTCTAAAAGATAGGGCGGATTCGTGCCGGAATACTGCCGTGATAGTTTTGTTCGGTCATTGGGCATACTGCGAAGTACCAATGCGGTCGGTTTCTTGTCTTGTAATGCCAGCTCTAAAATATGTTTTGAGAAGACCCAATCGTCGTTTTGAAGTTCCGGTGTTACGGAAATCAGTTCCGCCAAAGAGAAAAAGTGATCTAGATTTTGGTTGATGGAATGGAATTCCTCCGTGATGTGTCCGACACATTCCGTATGGGTTCCGTGCGCATGCGGATTGAATGCAATATCGTTAAAATTGATGGGGGCACCTACGGATACCTTTCCTACAAAATCACCATCGATGTGTGGTGTTATTTTAGGCGGTGCCAAACCCCAAGCATTCACATTTTGTGCATCGCCGCGTAGGGGAATGGAGATGTCCAAAGGGCTAAGGAGGTCGATTTGGTAGGTCTGGTCGTTGTGTTCTACATTAGCTATCATTGCAAAAGTTGTTTAAAATCGTCATTGCGAGCCATGCGGCCGTAGGCCAGCATGGCTCGCAATTACTGACCCAAATTTAGCATAAAAAGATCCGATGCAATTCCATCCGCTAGAAATTGTCCTTTTTTGGTGGTCAAAAGGAGGTCTCCATCCAAATATAACAGTTGTCCCTCCCTGTGCTTTTTGGCCTGTTTGAGTAGATACTCCCTATACTTTGTTCCATATTCGGATGAAATCCTATCCAAAGAAACGCCCCAGATCGTTCGTAACCCCGTCATGACGTATTCATTGTATTTGTCCGTGGTCGAGAGGATTTCCGTTTCCATGGGAAGTTCGCCGCTTTCGATGGCTTTCAGATATTTGGGATTATTATTGATGTTCCAGCCTCGCCGCAAACCATCAAACGAATGTGCGGATGGCCCGATACCGATGTATTTTTTCTGCTGCCAGTAGGCCGTATTGTTTCGGGAAAAATAGCCCGGTTGACCGAAATTGGATATCTCGTAACTTTTAAATCCGGCAGCTTCCAAAGTTTCAGAGAGGATGTGGAAATGGGCCTGGGCGACCTCATCATCGACGTTTTTTATGATACCTTTTTTAATAAAATTGGCCAAGGCAGTGTTCGGTTCCACGGTCAAGGCATAGCTGGAAATGTGGGGTATGTCGAGGAACAAAGCTTTTTCTATATTCTGTTTCCAGCGCGCATTTGACATATCGGGGATGCCGTAAATAAGATCTATGGAAATATTGTCGAAGTATTTTTTGGCCAGTCGGATGCAACCCTCCGCTTCCTCGGCATTATGGGCACGGTTCATCAGTTTTAAATCAGCCTCAAAAAAGGACTGGACACCTACGCTAAGTCGATTTAACGGTGAAGCGGCCAAGGTTTCTATTTTTTCCAAGGATAGGTCATCGGGGTTGGCTTCCAAGGTAATCTCGGGACTATCCGATACTTCGAAATTGGTGTAGACCGTTTCTATTATAGATTGTATTTCATCGACAGTAAGCACACTGGGAGTGCCACCTCCGAAATAGATGGTTTCGACAACCTCATCGCTAAACTCGTCCCTTCTTAAAACCAATTCTTTTTGCAATGCGGAAACCATCGCCTCCTTTTTCCCCATCACGGTCGAAAAATGGAAGTCGCAATAATGACAGGCTTGTTTGCAAAAAGGAATGTGAATATAAATACCGGACATCAACGTTATGGTTCAAGGTGTAAAAGTACCAATTCATTCGTTGACCTATTGATTCCTTCAAATACAAGACTACCGGCCGACGGGCACAAGATTCTTTCTAATCTTGCTACAAAGAAGGTCGGCCTTTACGGGCTTGGTCATGTAGTCGTTCGCCCCTAACCTGAAAACTTCCTTTTTGGTGGCATCGGTAGCGTCGGCGGTAAGGACCAGAATTGGAATATTCTTTATGGCTTCCCCTGCTTTTCCGGAGCGAATATTGGCGGTAGCCTCGAAACCGTCCATGACGGGCATTTGTAGATCCATTAGAATGATGTCGTAGGTGCACTGTTTAAGCATTTCCATGGCTTCCCCGCCATGATTCGCTATTTCTAAATGAATGTTTTGCCACTGTTTGACCGCCAGTTTGACGACCATTTGGTTCATTTTATTATCCTCTACCAGAAGGATACGGCATCCATCAAAATTAGTTTTACCGACTTCTCCGATTTTTATATCCTCTGGTTCGGAAGTTTGGCTTACGTCTATTTTAAACTCCAGCTCTACACGGCACACCGTACCCTGATCAGCGGCATTTTGTATGTTGATATTTCCATTTTGAAGGTCGACATAACTCTTGGCCACATAGAGTCCCAGTCCCAGTCCGTAAAACTCCCGTTTATCCGCACTAGAATTTTTTGTAAAAGATTCATAGATGGTGCTCATTTTTTCCTTGGATATACCGCTACCGGTATCCTGAATAGAGAAAACAAATCCTACCGAAGCATCTTTTTTCAGGCGATGGTCCACATGAAAGCTTACCTTGCCAGACGAGGTGAACTTAACCGCATTATCTAAAAGATTGTTGAGCACCTGAATCAATTTTCTTCGGTCGCCGATGATTTTTTCGGGCATTCCTGTGGCATGCGTGTAGGTGAAATCGATATTTTTATGCTGTGCCTTATTTTGGTTGATTCGTGCGACCCTGTTCAATGTGTTATGAAGGTCAAAAGGATTTTCATCTAGTTCCTGCTCCCCCTTTTCGATACTCGTAAAGTCGATAATGTCATCGACGTGGCCCAAAAGCGTTTCCGAGGAGTTCAATATCAGTTGGCACTTTTCTTGAAGGTCTTTATCCCTTTTATCTTTCCGAAGGGTTTCCGCTACGCCCATGATCAGGTTCAATGGCGTTCGTAGTTCATGGCTTATGTTCGAGATAAAAGAGGATTTCATATCGTTCATATCCTCAAGCCGTTGCAAGGCCAGAAGCTGGTTTTTTTCATTGCTTTCCCGAAGATTTCGGATGCGGTTGCCCATGGAAAGTGAAAGAAAAATAATCTCAAGGCCGATACCGAATTTGGCTCCGTTCTCCGTGATAAAAGAGTTGGGCAACAAGTTGAGATTATTTAGGATGAACACTACGAAACCAAGTATCAAGAAACTGATACCTAGCATAAAGAACCTATCCACCTCGACTTTTTTTATTCGTAAGAAGACAATCGAAGTTATGGTCAAAAGTAAAATGGCCAACCCGATGTGGTTTGCCAAAGGATAGCAATAGGCTAAAAATCCCGGTACTGCCAAAAGCGCCAGAGTAACAATAAATGTAATGCCCGACATGATTTCAAAGGCGGCCAATAGATAGGTGCCATGGTTCTTAATATCCAAAAACTTCCGGCCATAATTTACGAAAAAGAACAGGGATATCAAGGCGGCAAAAAGCACGGCCCTTTTCGAAAAGTAGCCCCCGTCGGGAAGGATGTACTGATGGAAAAGCCCATCCAAAGAAAACTGCAATAGGGCGATAAACAAGACATAAAGACCATAATACACGAAAGCAGTATCGCGCATCGCAAAATAAAAGAAGAGGTAGATGATACAGGCCAAAACCAGAATGCCGTAGAAAAACCCGTAGAACAATTGCTCTTTGTAGGTTTCGTATAAAAATAATTTTTCCGGTACTAATTTTAGGGGAAGCATTACCACTTCGCCATCGCTTTTTATATGGATATAAGCTTCAATAGTCCGCCCTGCACCTATATCTATCCGGAAAGCGGATTTTCGGTGCAAAATACTTTTTTGACCGAATGGGATGGCATCCCCACTTTTCTGGGATGTTATTTTCTCGGGGCCATCCTTGATGTACAGCGTAACGATATCCGTTATCGGGCGAGCGGTTTCCAAATAATAATGCCCCTCTTTTTCAGTTTGATTTTTCAGTTGAAAACGCATCCAAAAGTTATCCTTCGAAAAACCCAGATTTTCGTCAAAATCGGTCAGGGGTTCAAACGAATCAGGGTCCGAAAGACGGATTATTTGGTCTATTGAATAGGATTTTGTTCCCGCGACAAATAACTCGGCCTTTGAGCGAAGAGATATGGGGCTTTTAAGATTTTCGGTGATGACTAGCTGTGCTTGAAGTAAACCGCACCCACATAGCAAAAAAGCTAGCACGAAAAATAGGTGGAAAGAATACTGTCTGATATGCCGCATAAAAAGTAGGTTTACCTACCGCTTTTTTGGACAACGGTATGTTATGATTCTATAAAAAACCCATAGTATTAGGAACGTGAACGTTTTAATACGGCTTTTATTTTAAAACGAAGGGAATGCGATTTTAATTCGATTTGTCGGATTACCCGCGATTTAATTCGATAAAATCATTTAACGGTACTGAATCACTTGACTTTTTTCGGATTTTGCTTCACGAAAGCCTCCCAACCGGTGTAGCTTTTACCGGCCTCGACCCTACCCTCGTTGTAGAAATGGCAGACCGCTGCGGCAAGGCCGTCGGTACTGTCCAGATTTTTGGGAAGGGATTTTAGGCCCAAGGTGCTTTGCAGCATTTTAGCGACCTGTTCCTTACTCGCATTGCCATTGCCCGTAATGGCCATCTTGATTTTTTTGGGAAGGTATTCCGTAATGGGAATTTGCCGTGAAAGACCTGCGGCCATGGCCACACCTTGCGCACGACCTAACTTGAGCATTGATTGTACATTCTTGCCATAAAACGGAGCCTCGATGGCAATTTCATCGGGATGGTACTGATCGATCAAATCGATGGTACGCTCAAAAATTAGTTTCAGCTTAGTGTACGGATCTTTATACTTGCTCAGAAGCAGCTCGTTCATTTGAAGGAAAGCCATTTTTTTATCGACTACTTTTATAAGCCCGAAACCCATGATTGTAGTTCCGGGGTCTATGCCTAATATGATTTTTTCTTTGGACAAAAAAGGGAGTTTATGGGTTTATAGGTTTATGAGTTTATCTTGGAGTTCGGTTTGCAGCATGCCCTAGTTGGTATTGGTTTGACATTTGCAAGCATAAAATTCAAGGTTCAATCACGCCTAAAGGTATTAAACCTTAAACCAACCATGGCGCAACGCTCCTCGCCATGAAAACAGCGGCCTACTGCAAAACAATCGGTATCCGAAATTTAGCACTTACGGGAATGCCACGCTTCAAGGCAGGTTCTATCTTCGGAAGGCTGTTCAGGCTTTTTTCGATCTGGTTACGAAAATCGGGGACTTGTTGGCTTAGCTGTTCATCGTTTTTGATGTTTATCAGGGTAATCGCGCCAGTATCTTCCATTCTGAAATTGACAAAAATGGTATCCTTAATTTCCTTTTCCAAAACAAGATCCGAATTTTGCAAGGACTTGGAAAAGTGCCTCAGCAAGGTTTCCATAAAGCACTTTTTCTGATCGGATTTGCTGTCCAGTTCATCACAATCGGCAAAAAGGGGGTATTGGTCCACATCTTCCCAATCAATGGCCAGTATTTCTTGGTCGACCAGTTCTTGAGTCCTTTTCTCCCGTTTGGCAGACCAGTCACAAGCGGTCAGCAGGCATAGCAAAAATAAAATGGAAAGGTTCCGCATTACCTTGGATTGTTAGGCGGAAATTACGATTTTTTTGTGGGATTCATGGAGGAATGTAGGAAAAGAGCGGAGCCAGAGAGACCAGTTAATTCTTCGCAAAATGAATCTCCTCCTTCAATTCCTTAATCCGCTTGGTTGCTGTTTTTGAGGCATAGGGCCTATTCGCACCAAACTTTTTAATAAAATTTTCATAGTACCCCAACTTCATTTTCGGGTCTTTGAACAGTTGATCGGCCACAGTGCAGATGTTGAAATAGAGCATCTCATCGGAAGGGGCTTCTTTATACGCGAGTTTATAATAGGCCAAAGCGGATTTCAAGTTGTTCCGCTCCCGTGCAAAACTGGCCAACGAACCATAGCCTTTGGCAAAGATAGGTCGCTGAATGTTCATGGCCTTGTTGATGTAGATTTCAGCGCTATCAAGCTGTTTGTTTTTCCATAGGGTCTCAGCCATACCAAAATAGGTATCGGAATTTTGGTCATCGATACCGATCAGGATGCGATAGGTTTCCTTGGCCTTTTCGAATTCCCAGTTTTTATAGTAGCAATACCCCAGTTTCTCGTAGACATAGGGCTTGTTCTCGCCAAGTTCAAGCAGGCGTTCGAACCATGGGATTGCGGTTTTGTATTGGTTATCATTATAATATATCAGCGCTTTTAAATTGATCAGGGAAACGTCGTTTTTATAGAATCGGAGTCCCACATCGACGTACCTTAATGCTTGGTCGCGTTCTAGTTTAATCGTAAAGTATTTGCCTAATTGGAACAGACTGCGCAAATGGTTGCTATCCAATTCGATAGCGCTTTTATAGGCGACCAGGGCACTGGCGGGTTGGTCGAGCTCCTGAAAGGTTTCGCCGAGATAGTAGTGGTATTCAGGATTATCGTTTCCAGAAGCGGTCAATTGGGAAAAAAGTTTCCGCGCTTCGTCGTACGCCTTGGCCTTAAGCAGTAATTTTCCCAATTCAAAACGGGGAATCTGCCAATCGGGATGCTGCCCTATTACACTCTGATACTGCACAATGGCTTTCTCTAAATTGCCTATGGCGTTATAGGCCCGGGCAATCTGAAGACCTGAATTTTCACCTCCTGTTTCTGCGTAATAATTTATCGCCTTGTTGTAGTTGCCCGTGGCGTAGAGGCTGTCGGCGATTTTCAAGTAGCCTTTGGCGTCAGGCGGAGCTTGGGCATCAATTCTAAAAATTATGCTGCCGACAAAAATAAGTAGTAAGCTTCTCAAAATCTTTAGAGCGTATTTGTATTAAAATCCGGTAAACGTAGGATTCAATTTTTCTCGGTCAGTTCAATGGCCTTTTCCAAGAATTCATCTTTTCCCGATATGACCCCATCGATGGTCTTCTCTATGTAAATATCAGGCAGTATACCTACGGCATGCTGCTGTGAACCATCATGTTTTACTACTTTCATTCCCGTCCACCGTATTGCGTATCCGCCTGACAGTTCAAATGAATTTACGTTACCATTCGTTCCCGCCGTCGGTTGACCGATGATGGTAGCCAAATCATAGCCTTCGATATAGCCCATGAAACTCTCGGCATAGCTTATCGCCCTGCCATCGGTTATAAAAATAATCTGCTTGTCGCCCAAATAGGGTTTTTTGGCCCTCATCTTCCATTCGAAACCTTCGAATCCGACGATTTTTTCCCTGTCGGGATAGACAATTTTAGGCACTTGCATCCAAGCTTCCGTAGTGTCGTTGGATTTTAACAGGTGTGAAATAAACTCATGATTGCTGTTCGGATATCCTCGCATGTCACAAATAATGGACTTATAGTTTACCAATTCAGGCATCAGTTCGTTGATGGCATCCATGGAAACGGCATCCAAATTCAGGTAAAAAACATAGTCGTTTATTGCCTTATAGCTATCCCTTTTAGGAATCAGTGAACGTACTTCGCGATAAAAATCCTTGTCCCTGATCAGTTCCCTATTTTTACCCTTGGAAGTGATTACGAGTTTGCTGTCTTTGGCGCCGAACAAGCTGGCATCCTTTGCCCTATAGGCCAGCCAACCCTGAGTTCCCGCAGAAATTCTGGACTCAATTTCCTTAAAATAGTCCGCAGCGGATTGATTGTCGATACGCGTAACTTCATCGCCGACCTTTAGTCCTTTTTTTTCATCAAAAATATGGGTAATGATGAGTTTATCCTCAATCCATTCCCACGTAATTGGGGGCGCAAAGGTTTCGCTGTCCATCCCTGATACTGAAACATGGCCATCTTTGAGTTCGGCTGTAAATTTTTGAAGGGTTATCAAATGGTCCTTTGCCGTTTTATCGGTAAAACATCTTGAAAGTGCCTTTTCGAAAGCGGCATCCCAATCCACATCGACCACATCAAAATAAGGATAGAAATGTTGGAATACATTGAAGGTATTTATCACATTTCCCAATCTGAAGGCGAGTTGTGCGGGGTCTGACGGAGCGCTTTCCAACTGTTTTTCCAAAAACGTCAGATCCGCTTTTTTTGATTGTGGATAGGTGTGTTCATCATCTGCATACAAAACCAAGGGAATTTGACAAAAAATAGTGCCCCCGAGATTCTTCTCGATCAATTCCCCAAATTTCGGTTCGAAATCGAAAATCGGATTTCCCTTTTCTTCCATGGTGGCCCCAACATAGTCGATTACCGCAGATTTCTCTCCCTCATGCGTATCTTCCAAAACACTGCCGAAGGAATATCCGTAACCCCTAGTTCTCCATTGACCATGTTTATCGTCCAGTGCTTCGCTTTCGAAATCGCTGTTTTCTATGGGGATGTCTATCCATTCCCCGCCATCTTTATAGGAAAGATGAACATCGTCTAAAAGCAGCTTCCCTTTTCCTTTCAAAAAGCAGCCGAACACGAGTGAGGTCGCCAAAGAATCGACATTGCCCTGAATTTCATAGTCCATCCATTCATTTTTGGTAATGGGGGAATTTCCCAAATTATCAAAAAAGCCCTTTGAGCCATCGGAATTATCCACCCGAAACCAAAGATGTCCCGTTCCTTCGGAGCCATCACACAGCTTGACCGATCCCGAATATTTTATGTCCTTCCCCTTATATTCCGCAGCGTCGATAGAAGTCATAACATTTCCAAACGGGGAGGAATTGTCGGTCGTAGATGTTCTATTGATCCGAACACTGAGATACGGCCGGCCTTGAACCGCCATTCCCCTGCTGACCCCTTTATGTTGCCAATAGGTCAATTTGTAATCCTTGGCATCTTTTGGAGTTATTTTTGAAGAATCATACTTCGAAGGCGTTGTTCCCATCTGAAAATCTGCGGAAGGGGCAATCGGGCCAAAAAGTTCTTTCAAAGTTAAGAGGACTTCCTTTTCGGAATTACATTTCTCGATTTGTGCAGCACCATAAATGGCAAAAGCATTCCAATCAAGGTTTGCCGCCTCATCGCTCGGATGAAAATACTTGACATAACCGTATGTTTTTGCGAACGCTTTAAGGTGTGCTATCTTTTCCTCGTCCTGCGCATTGACAATGGAACTGCTTACAACAAGTATAAAAAGCAAGAAGGCATTCTTCATCTATGTTCTTTTTATGATTTGGAGTTTGTAACCGACAACTTTGCAGTTGGTAGCCCAATGTATTGAAAAGTGATAACATCCCCTTTTTCGGCGTTTATGGCAAACGCCCCATCAAAATCGGAAATTACACCGTAATTAGATCCCTGAACCGCTATGTTTACCCCTGGCAAGGGCATTGAGCCATCTGTAATTTTACCGTAGACCATGTTTTTGGCCATATCATAGGTGTATCCTGAAACTTGTATCCGATTCTGATCTGCCTTGGAATGATCAGCTTTTTCTTTTGGGGCATTGTGCCCCGCGATTTGTATGGGCTGCAAATTCCCTCGAAAAGAATTATCTCCTACGGCCCCCTCCTTTGTGATTATCTCGATAACCCCGTTTTTTGCTTTTAAACCATATTTTTTCAGGGCAGCCTCCTTTTTTAAAACGTTTACTGATTTAATTCTCTCGGTATTCATCTCATCTAACTCCGTTTTTGAAGTTTCTTCGCCATCGATAATGACTAATGGATAAGGGCCATTTGAATTCAGGTGGAGTTTTTCCGTTGTTGTATTTCCATCTTGGTTTTTGGAAGAAGAATTAAACCCAGCCTGCTGCAACTTAAAATTAATGGGAATCGAAAACGGTACCCTAACCGCTACGCCCCTTTGCTTTCCCGGCTTCATTTGGGGCAGTTTCTCGATTATCCGTACAGTTTCATCTTCCAATAATGGACTGGGGCCCCGTTTTCTGATATTCGTAATATTACCTTGTTCATCAATAGTGAACATAATCGATACCCTACCTTGAATACTCTGTTTCTGAGCCTCTTCGGGATACCTGAAATTTTTGCTGATATGACTTTGCATCTTTTCCTGAAAACAGGCCCGCGTATTGCTGGCACCTTCACAACCAGGGAATATCGGAACTTCTTCGACCACCGAAAAAGGAACATCCTTGTCCTTTACATTAGCATTAAAGTTTTTCCCGCCGATGGAGAGCTTTAGTACGTCCTGATGATTATCAAATAGACTAAAATCATCTTGTAGGACACTGGATTCGATTTTCATTCGGGCTTTAATCGGAACCCCGTTGGGTCCGGAAATCGTAGAACCTTCCCTTAGAGGTTTTGAGAACTCGATTATGGAATTTTTGTCCTTTAGGGTCAACTTCCAATTCTGCAGTTGAACCGAAAACTCGGTCAATCGGGTAAATACTTCCTTCTCCTCGTCCAAGCTTAAATTTTCGATATCCCCGACGGTTATGGTTTCCTGTTGTTCACTTTCATCGTCAGAAACATCCCGGTCACAAGAGGTATAGAACAGTATACCGATCAACATGGGCACTAAGGCCAAATACTTTACTTTCCAGATATTGAGTGATTTTTCTTTGGTTAACATGACTATCCGTTTTTTGATCAATGGTGAGTTAAAAAATTGATTGATGAATGATATATTCTGGGTTTGAAAGGCCTGGGACAGCAACAATTCGTATTGCTCTTCTTTGCCCGTTTTCGCTACCTGTGCATCGGCGATGAACTCGTGCAGTTCGGATATTCTGTTTTGATAGACATAAACCAATGGATTGAACCATCCAAAAATACGCATCAGTTCGAAGAACAAAAGATCATACGTGTGCCTTTGTTGGATATGTACCAGTTCGTGTTCAATAATATGTTCATGTTCCTTTTCTACGATCCGGTCACCCAGAAAAATGGACCTGAAAAATGAGAAGGCCACGTTGCTGTTACTAACAACAATCCGGGTAAAATCCTTGAAAGATTTGATTTCCCCTTTTCTTCTCAACCGGTACAGCTGTAGCATTTTATACCCGAAAAGCAAGGCGGCCAACAGCATTCCACCGAACAGCAGGCCATGTTCCCAAGAGATGGAAAACCCTGAACTTGCTGCGCCTGAGACGACTACGGCATCGTTTGCACCCCAAAGGTATTCCGGATATGTATAAAATCGTTCAGGAACGTCGGTCTGAAAAGCCTCGATTTTTATCCATGGCAAAAACAATGATATTAGGTAGGTGCCAATCAAGTACGCCCGGTTCCATTGGAAGAAGGTTTCCCGTTTTAGGAAAAAATCGTAGATGATGAGAAACACCAGTTGGAAGGCGATGGATTCTAAGATGTATTGTATCATGGCTTATCCTTTTTTATATCCTTTAAAATCGATTCCAACTCCGAAAGGCTCATATCGTTCTTTTTCATAAAAAAGGAAACCATGCTCTTAAAGGAGCCTTGAAAATAGCCGTCGACCAATTTGTTGATACTCTGGTTACTGTAATCCCCCTTTTTGACCAGTGGAAAATACAGGTGCCCCCTACCCTCTTGTTCGTGGTCGACGAAGCCCTTGCTTTCGAGTATCCGCACAATTGTTGACACGGTATTGTACGCCGGTTTGGGTTCGGGCAGCTCTTCGATCATAGCCGCCACATTGGCTTTTTCGAGCTGCCAGAGAATCTGCATGACCTCTTCTTCCGCTTTTGTGAGTTGTTTCATAATTTATTATCGTTTTTGTCATTCCCTCGCGCCGCCTACTTGGCAGGGTCGAAAGCAAGGCAGAAATCTCTTCAAAACCTTCTTAACCTTGCAAATATAACTAATTTTTTAGTTTAAACTAACTATTTAGTTGTTAAAATTTTGTAGGTATCGTCAGTATCTGTCTGGCTTAGGCTTTTCCGTATCCTTGTGGTCAGAATAAGTACCCAAGTTCCATGGAAAAAATTAGAATGTCCTATTTTTCCACCACCACAACAATTTCACCGTACCTTCGACCAACAAGAAATGAAGTGATATGGATATCGTTTTACTTATTATCGGCTTCATTCTTATGCTTGTCGGTATACTCGGTAGTTTTCTTCCCGTGCTACCCGGCCCGCCAATTAGTTGGGTGGGGCTTCTGTTGTTGCAACTTACGAGCGCAGTTCCACAGAACTGGATTTTCTTGGGTATTACCGGAGCGGTCGCTATAATAGTTGTTGCGCTCGATTACATCATCCCGGCTATGGGTACAAAAAAATTCGGGGGCAGTAGGGCGGGCATGGTCGGCACGACCATCGGACTTTTAGTATCCTTAATTTTTCCAGTGCTAGGTATCTTCGGGATTATTATTTGGCCTTTTATCGGGGCCTTGGTCGGCGAACTCATCAACAAAGCAGACCAAAAAACGGCACTTAAGGCCGCCTTTGGATCGTTTATGGGTTTTTTGACCGGTACCTTTTTGAAGTTTCTGGTTGCCGCGATCTTTTTAGGGCTTTTTATTGCGAAGGCGTGGGAGCATCGGACGGGATTGTTTCCGTTGTTGGACTAGTTACTCCATCCAAACTACCTTCTCCCCTATCGGCGTACGAGTCTGCTCGTCGATTTCCCCATCGTAGTGCCCCATATAAAAGAACCCTAAACAAACCTCCCCCGTGTTTAAGTCAAAAAACTCATCCATATATTTTACAAGTCCCGGGGAGCTCCAATAACATCCGATGCCCATTTCGGTACAGCAGAGCCACATGTTCTGCACGGCCATAGCGACAGCTGCGACTTCTTCCCAATCCGGAATGCGTTCTTGGGGATCCCGCTGCATACAGATGGCGATTATGGCCCCCGCCTTTTTCGGGTTTTCGATTAGTTTTTTCACCTTCACCTGTTTGGGTCTCGCTTCGGTTTCCATATACTTATAGGATAGGAAGAGTCCCAATTTCTCCTTCGCATCGCCCACCATCACCTTAAAGCGCCAGGGTTCAGTCTTTTTATGGGTCGGGGCCCAATTTGCGGCTTCAAGAATTTTTTCAATATCGGACTTGGCAATGGATGCATCATTGTATTGTGCGGGAAATACGGCCCGTCTTTTTTTTATCAAATCAAAAATCATAGTTCGGGTTTTAGAGCATGTTTTAAAACAATGCCCACTTTAAATCAGGAGTTTGAGGTTCTAGCTACAAATTAAATCGGTCGCATACCGAAATAGGGGACCTTTTTAATCTGACGCCAAAGTTCTCAAAATACTGGTTTTGAATAAGCAGTATTTTTGAACACGCTATTAAAAGGACAAAGGTAAAAACAATGCGTTGGCTAATGACTAACGGAAGACGTACTTTTAGATTGTCAAAAAAAATAAAGGCAGGTCGTAAAATCTTAGCCGAAATTGCCGAAACGTGGGTTTCGGTACATGGAATCGATAGGGGGTTCGGACCCTAGTGGACAAAAAGTATTTCCAAATAAAAAACCAAGCCGCTTCCGAAAAATTCTGCATTGCGATGTGGCTTCGGCAATCGCAAGCGACCAAGACCCCTGAATCGCGCCCGTGGGAAATTGGTTGACCCAAGTCCTCATATTAACATAGTGAGGATCTGCCTAGGAAATGAGAAGGAAAAATCTTTCGTGACCTGATAATTCTATCAGTATAGTGTCATCCTTTTTTTTAGCATCAATAAAAATCCGTTAAAAGCTCATGGCCTCTACCAAATGTCCATAACTTATTATAAACCTAAAATATTATAAAAATGAGTAAAAAGAACATAAATAAAAAGCCACAAGAGACACAAGAGACATCAGAAAAGTACAACTCCGAAGTCACAAAAGAGGATATCGATGCCTTAGGAAAGAAGGGACTAAGTATGGACGGCGGCGATGACCGATTGTTGGAGAAAAGAAAGAAAGATATCGACTTCTCGGGCAAGGACCTGGACATAGCTGGAAGGGATGCCACAAACAATACAAATACTAAGAACCTAAAAGATGAAGAAAATACCTTATACGGTCAAGGTACAGAGAGCAAGGAAGGCCTAGAAGCGCCTGAAAGAGCAAACACGGACAAAAGCAAATAGCCAAACCGGTAAGCAAATTAACGGCTGCGTGAGACATAAACTTATACCCCGAATACTATCCTCAGTTTCTAAATTTCCGGCACAAAACGATTCCCCGATTCACATCGAAGTGCAACAATAAGAACCTTGGTCGCATCATACGTTGTAGTATTTGCAATCGATTTTTTATACCTTACGCATCAAAGAAGATGAATCCGTCATGGATTCAGGCCAGTAAAAAACAAAAACTATACTTTTAAGGCATCAATTATTCATCCTTTATAGCGAAACAACATGAAAAAAGACTCCTCAAGAAGGTCTTTCCTTAGAAAAGCAACTTTAGGTTCCGCCGCATTGACCTCTGCACCTCTGGTCTTCGCTTCTTCCTACAAAGAAAAGCTGTGGCTTAACAGATCTTATGAACCCTCTCTCTTTTTGGCCAATGATCAGATCAACCTTGCCCTGATCGGCTGTGGCATCCAAGGTATTCACGATACCCAGACCGCCTTGCAGGTCGACGGGGTCAAATTAGTCGCCGTCTGCGATTTGTACACCGGGCGATTGGATCGCGGTAAGGAACTTTGGGGCGATGCACTTTTTACGACAAGGGACTACCGCGAGCTGTTGAACCGGAAAGATATCGATGCCGTCATTATAGCCACCCCGGACCATTGGCATAAAAAAATCGTCATCGATGCGCTAAAGGCAGGCAAACATGTGTATTGCGAAAAGCCGATGGTGCAAAAGTACGAAGAGGGACAAGATATTATAAAGGCTCAAAAAGATAGCGGAAAATTGTGTCAGATAGGTAGCCAAGGTATGTCTTCGCTTGGCAACGAAAAGGCGAAACAACTATATGCGGAAGGAGCCATCGGCGATATCGTGATGCTCGATTTCTACAACGACCGCTACTCCGCCGAAGGGGCATGGCAATACCCCATTCCACCTGATGCGAGTGCTGAAACGGTGGATTTCGATACGTTTTTGGGCAATGCTCCGAAAGTACCTTATGATAACAAACGCTTTTTCAGGTGGCGGAATTATAGGGATTATGGTACAGGGGTAGCTGGAGACCTTTTTGTACATGCTTTTTCGACATTGAACTACGTTATCAGTTCGAACGGACCCGATCGGGCATTGGCCACAGGCGGTCTGCGGTATTGGAAGGACGGCCGCGATGTACCTGACGTTAGCATTACCTTATATGACTACCCAAAGACCGAAACGCATGCGGCCTTTAATGCAGCTTTCCGTATCAATTTTATAGCTGGCAGCGGCGGTGGCGGCGGATTCAAACTGGTCGGCACCGAAGGCGAAATGGAAATCGGTCAAAACTCCGTTACCCTTAAACGTTCGAAATTGGGGATGGTTCCTGGCGGATATTCGATGATTGCATACACTGAAACCACACAACAAAAAATCAGGGAAGAATATGCCGCCAAGAATTTGGAACCAAGGTCTTCTTCGTTGACCACGGGAGAAACGAAGTGGGAGGCACCCGATGACTACAAGGGCGGCCATTACGACCATTTTTACAATTTCTTCCAGGCAATACGGGGAAAGGGAAAAATCATCGAAGACCCTACATTTGGACTACGGGCCGCCGGCGCGGCACTTTTGGCCAACGATAGTTATTATAGCAAACAGCCCGTTAACTGGGATCCAGATGCCATGAAGCTTGTTTGAGAAACTTTTCAAACCCTAAATAACCGAAAATGAAAAGATTATTTCCTGTTCTTTGTCTTACGCTCCTTACGACCTTGGGTTTTTCCCAAGGGGAAAAAATCAATGTTATCGTTTTTGGGGCTCATCCCGACGATTGTGACAACGATGCTGGTGGTACTGCCATATTATTTTCAAAAATGGGCCACAATGTTAAATTCGTATCATTGACCAATGGCGATGCAGGACATCAGGACAAAGGTGGGGGCGAATTGGCCAAGATCAGGATTGCCGAAGCCAAAGAGGCTGGAAAACGTTTCGGTGTGGAATATACCGTTTTAGATAACCATGACGGCGAATTAATGCCTACTTTGGAAAATCGCCTAAAAGTCATTCGGGAAATCAGAAAATGGAACGCTGATATCGTTATCGCACCGAGACCGAACGACTACCACCCCGACCATCGGTACACCGGAATTTTGGTTCAGGATGCAGCCTATATGGTCATCGTGCCCAACGTGGCACCTGATGTACCGCCGCTTGAAAAAAATCCCGTCTTTTTGTATTCAGAGGATGGATTTCAAAAACCTAGCCCCTTCGAGCCGGATATCGCAGTTAATATCGACGAAGTCTTCGACCAAAAAATTTACGCCATGGCGGCACATGAATCCCAATTCTTCGAATGGCTTCCCTGGACGTCCGGAAAGCTGAACCAGGTGCCCAAAGACGAAAAGGATAGATTGCAATTCTTAACCGATTGGCGTACCTATGCCCCGAACGATGCGACTATTGAAAGTTTGAAAAAATGGTACGGTGACAAGGCTTCATCCGTCAAGCACGCCGAAGGTTTCGAAGTCTGCGAATACGGAAAACAACCTTCCGACGAAGAGATAAAAGTGCTGTTCCCTATGCTTTCGAAATGAGAGACAAGGACGGGATTTAGATCTTAAAGGTAATCACAGGTAAATTAGAATGGTTCGCTACATCCTCCCCGATACTTCCCATAAAAAAATGGGTCAGCCCCTTTCTACCATGGGTCGAAATCGCTATCGCATCGGCATTGTTCGCCGCACTATAGTTCATGATACCTTCTTCCACGCTATAATCACAGTAGATTTCGACTTCAAGGCCAACGTTGACCTTTGCAATAAATTGGTTGATCCGATGGTAAGCGTCCTGCGTGCTCAGAAAACTGTTGCCGGGCGTGTTGATGTAGACGAGGTCCAATTTTGCGGACAATGAATCGGCAAAATGCTTTGCCTTACTGAAGGCCGCTAGACTCTCTTCCTTAAAATCACTAGCGAAAACGATATTTTCCATTTTTAAGTCCTGCTGTCTATTTTTAACGACCAGAACGGGAATCTCAGAATTCCGTACCACCTTTTCGGCATTCGACCCAAAAAAGATTTCGTTCAGACCGTCCGTACCATGGGAGCCCATGACGACAAGATCGACCTGATGTTTTTGGGCCACATCGTTGATTTCATCAAAAACCTTAAAATGTTTTATGATAGGTGTCAATCGGATACCCTTCAAATAGGGCTTGTCCAAAAAGTTGTGAAAACGTTTCTCGGCGGCCTTTAAATACAAAGTGGTCTGTTGTTGTTGTAACGCATCATCTGAGTTGGTGAGCGTATCTGAGAGTTCAAGCATGTGTAGCGCAAAAATTTCAGCTCCGTGCTTGTCCGCAAGTTGGGCCGCCGCTTCTAAAGCAAATTCGGACTGTTCGGAAAAATCGACCGGGACAATTATTTTTTTCATAAATAACTTATTTATTTGACATTGCTATGGAGATGGAAAAATTTTGTTTGCTATTTCTTCATTCGTATCCAGCATTCAAAAGAAGTCAATATTGATAACCCGTAGCACTTAGCATATCGACTTGAAATGACAACGTAAATAAAGATTAATTAGTGCCTAGAAAGCTCAAATCTTTTATACATCCTTTCGTAGGATCGAAATCAAAAAGTGATGAGCTGATCAATTTCGTCAACCAGAAACAATATCCTATTTATTTTCTTGAATCTTTCGCCAAGTTCTCCTCGACCCGGAAAACAACGATTTTACTTATCAAATCGAGCGGCAAAGGTTCGTCCAAAGGAAATTGTACCGAGCCTTTGCCTTGTTTGTAGCCAGATAGCTCTTTTTTAAATCTGTCATGGCCCATAGGGGTCGCGTAAAAGCCGATATGGCTTTTGTAGCCCGCCAAATAGACGAGGGGTTTGCCGTTCAGCTTAAAAGCGGGCATGCCATAGCTGATGGTTTCTTCCGCTTCGGGCGCCGTTTTTTTAATGGTCATTCTGATTTCTTTCAGAACGGTCTGAACATCCTTCGGAAAGCCCGCAATATACGAATCGATAGTTGTAGGGGTGCCGTTCATCAGCTTTTAGATTCTGCGTATATTTTAAAATTGTCCAAAATTGCTTGCCATCCCTCTTGCTGCATTTCTATGGGATTGGTGCTTTCAGCCTCAAAATTTTCAGTAATCTTGGTCGTATTTCCATCGGATAAAAAAACGACTTCGACCTTTCTGCCATCATCCAAAGTGTATGAAATTAGTTTCTTGGCTTTTATCTCATCATAAGTTCCTCCGAAATCAAAGCCCATACTACCGTCTTTGGCCTCCATTCTTGAAACAAACCTGCCCCCTGCTCTTAAATTATTTTCGGCTTTTGGCGTATGCCAATCATCGTTGGCCCTGTTCCAGTTTTTAATATGTTCTGGAGTTGTCCACAATTCCCAGACTTTTTCTACGGGAGCTTTGACGCTCGTTGTTACGGTAATTATTTTACTTTTTATATCCATTTGAAATTTGTTTACAGTGAGGTCGTTTAGACGTATTCTTTTACCTGCATATATCACATTGTGAGGCCCTATTTTCTCATTTTTGAAAACCATAATCCTACTATGCCGTTAAAAAATGACTTCATCTGACCTCAAAAGCCGATATTCCCCGTTCCAAACAATACGTCTAAATGAGTTCATTTAGAGGCCTTGGTCATCGGCAGAGGGCCCATAACTCGCAGGTACCGGAATATTCAACAATCGATAGTACACTCCCAACTGGGCTCGGTGATGGCTAATTTGGTTGAGTCCGTGGCGAATGGCGCCGTATTTTGTCCATTCCATCAATTTCTGGCCGTTCATAGTGAGCGCCCAATTCGGTTCGATGTCCGACTCCGAAGCCTGTTCCAATGCCGATAAGGATGCCTTGTATTCTTGATCCAACACCGATTTTAACTGCGCTTTGTTTTCGATTTTATCCGCTTGCGCTTCGGTGACATCCAGTTCGGAGGTATTCAAGATGACAACCGGCCATCCAAAAATAGTCGCGATATGAGTGACCAAAGAAATCATCTTCATACTTTTTTCATGCGGCGCATAGTTGTTTTCTCCTTCGGGATATTTGTCGAAGAAATTTTTGGTGACATTGTACTCGTAGGTGAACTCATCTTTTAATTGTTGTAATGTGTCCATAGTCTCTATTTTTAGGATGCTAGCCCTAATTTAAGCATTGTTTTTCAAAAATCAGGCCCCGAACTGAAGCAGATGGTGGCGGGAGTGTTTAGGGGCCAGGATTCCTATTGCCATGTTCGGGGTTTTCATCTGACAACAATCACGAATCGTTCAATCCCTTTCCATCGAGAATTTTCTGTGTGTATTTCTCGATCCTACGTTTACGGGTATCCGATTGTTTGGCGTTGGAGAAATACAGCAAGTATCCCCTTTGCCGCCCCGAGGTTAATTCTTGAAAGGCTACTTTCAAATCCTTATTTTCCTTTAGGATCTTCTTAAATTCTTCCGGCACCTCGTAATCGGAAGTGTTTTTCATCTCAACTTCCAAGCCTGCTTTTTCTGCCTCCGTGGCCTCATACACGTATGCCTTCAAAATGTCTTTGCTTTTTTCGATTTCCTCGACACCCGTAAATCGGATTTGCCGTGCAGCCTGCACATTTTTTGTTTGTTGTATTAATAGATCTTCAGTATCTTTTAGCAAGGCACCTTTGTGGAATAGCAATGCACAATAGTCCTTAAATCCGTGAATAAGCACAATATTGCTGTCCTGAAAAGTGTAACAGGGTTTCCCCCATTTAAATTCTTCCTTCAAACCACAGTCAAGAATTATCATTCGAAGTAATGTATACTCCTTTTGCCATTTACTGGGGTCTTCAAAGAAAGCGCTAATATCTTTTTTCATGTTATACTTCCTTTTTAATGAACTAGTAGTACGATTCCCTTTTACCCCTTATACTTATGAAATTCAGTTATGGTCAAATAATACCCGTCCGGATCTCTAAGTGAAAATTCCTTTTTCGTGGAGTTTGGATTATTGTGGATGTCTTCTTCGATGGAGCAGCTAATTTTTTCTACATTTTGTCTAATATTGCCCATATTTTCGGTTCTAAAGTAAAGAATCAGACCATTACCGGCAGTAATACCGGAATCTTTCATTGTAGGATGCTCGTGTGCTCCCCATTTGTGAAGACAGATCAAAACTTCATCATACTTCGAGACTAGGATATCGAATTCTTTTCCCCCGTGCATACTTCTGCAACCAAATACTTATTGATACCAGTTAGAACTGGCTTCTACATCCTTTACGGCTATTTATTGGGTCAATTTTTGTCATCGTATGATTTTTTACCAATATGTTCAACAATATAAAAAATTATTTCATCGACTGTACGCCGATCATATTGCCCTCGGTATCATAAAACAGGGAGATAAACCCGAACTCCCCGATGGACATTTTTGGCTTAAAGATTTTACCCCCGGCTTTTTCCACTCGATTTTCTTCCGTAGTACAATCTTCGGTACCAAAGTAAATAAGCGTGCCGTTACCGCCTGCTTTTTTGCCTTCCATTTTAACCAGGGCGCCGTTGGCCCCATATTTCTCCATGTCGCCCGGGAAGCTTCTCATTTGTGTGGGGTCATCACCGGGATTGGGCAATTCTTCCAATTTCACGTCAAAAACGGTTTCATAAAATTTTGAGGCCCTCTCGATATCGTCTACATAGATTTCGAACCAAACTGATGCATTTGAATTTCTCATGATTATTCTTATTTAAAAGTCATTCCCACAAAGGCGGGAATCTGTTGAATTTTAATGCTCGTCCCGTCTTCCCTCGGCCAGACCTACAACGAGCCCACCTGTGGAGGGGAACACCTTGCAGGTCCTTTACGCTTTTGGCATCTTGTCCATATCCATATAAAGCATGCTCCAACGATGCCCGTCAAGATCTTCGAAACCGAAGGCGTACATCCAGCCTTGGCTTTCCCCGGGTTCAGCAAATACCTTGCCACCTGCCTTTCGAACGGTTTCCGCCATTTCATCGACTTCCGCTTTGCTTTGCGCATCAATATTTATTAGGACTTCCGTGCCCTTTGCGGTGTTGGCAATTTCGTTTGCAGAAAAGGATCTAAAACTTTCTTCGGGAAAGAGCATCATCACAAAGTTGTTTTCCCCGATAAGGAAACCGGCCAAATGTTCTGCTTTTTCGTGCATGGGGTTTTCACGGAAACCGATGGCCTTAAAAAAGGTCTTTGATTTTTTGAGGTTTTTTACGGGAAGGTTTAACCAAACTGTTTTCATAATATGGATTTAAATTTTCGCAGCTTTTCGTTCACACAACGGATGCCATTTGCCGTTTTTCTTGAGTTCCCACTTTTCATGGTACGTTGTTCCTTTTTTATCGAATTCGAGAATGGCACGTTTTTAAGGCCTTCTCAAAGATAAACCGGTTATTTGGTATTGCAAAGGGGTGTTTCCGTCAATGTCACGGGTTGATTGCGACAGATGCTTTGATTATATTAGCTAAATTAAAAAGATACCCCTGTGCGGGAATGACAAAAAAATAATTCGCATGAAACATGTATCCATTCTCGTGCCCAAAGGCCATACCAGTGTTGTGAATATTGGTGGCACCCACCAAATGTTTTCATGGGTCAATGAATTTTTCGAACAGACCGGAAAGGAAGCACTGTTCGATATCCACTTGGTGGGACTCGAAAAACAGACTGAACAGTCCCACGGATTTTTTACTGTAAACCCTGATCAGCTTATTTCAAATCTAAATAAAACCGACCTTATCATCATACCCGCCATCCATGGGAATTTTGAAGAAAACCTCAAAAACAATTCGGAATTTCTTCCTTGGATCGTGGACCAATATAAGGAAGGGGCGGAAATTGTAAGCCTGTGTGTAGCCTCCTTTTTTCTTGCGGAAACGGGACTTCTAGACGGCAAATGTTGTTCCACCCATTGGCAATTCGCGAACGAATTCCGAAAAAAATATCCGAAAGCGGATCTGAAGGACGATAAAATACTGACCGAAGCAGATGGTATCTACACCAGTGGCGGTGCCTATTCCTTTACCAACCTCATCCTATACCTCATTGAAAAATATGCAGGAAGGGATACAGCAGTAATTGCGGCCAAAGGCTTTATGATCGATATCGACAGGAGCAGCCAGTCGCCTTTCATGATTTTTTCCGGACAAAAATCACATAAGGACAAAGCAGTCTTAAAAGCGCAGGAGCATATTGAGCAGCATTTTAACGATAGAATAACGGTAGACGAACTTTGCAAAGAAATGGCGGTAAGTCGACGCACTTTCGAGCGACGCTTTAAAAAAGCGACCGCCAATACCATAGGCGAGTACCACCAAAGGGTAAAGGTGGAAGCAGCAAAAAAAGAACTCGAAAAAGGTCGAAAGACAGTCAACGAAGTCATGTACGAAGTGGGTTATGCCGACCCCAAAGCCTTCAGGGACGTGTTCCGAAAGATTACGGACATGACGCCCATGGATTATTTAAACAAGTACGGAAAAGTCGCGGCGATAGCTTAGCCAATCAGCTGGATGTCAATTTTTCATTAAACTCCAACGCAAGGCGAACCCAATGGTCAAAATCCTTTTCGGACTTTAAATTCTCTTCCTGTATGTGTATGTAACCCTTGTATTCCCGGCCTCCCATTATTACGGTATTGCAGCCGTGCCTCTTGACCTCCCGTTCATGCAGATCTGGGTCTATACGGCACATCATTCTTTCCGGACCAGCGGTCAGGCACATTTTTCCGTTAACCATAAAGGCGAGGCTTCCAAACATTTTTTTCTCCTTGATCGGTAAATGGGTTAACGCTTTTCTAATTCTTTCGGCCAATCTTTCGCTGTACGCCATGATACCATTTTTTAATCCAACTTCAAATAGGCCATAACGGCATCATCGCCCTGTAACGCATTGGCCGGTAACGGGTGTTCGTCGTTAAAAACTTTAAGTTCGTTTTTCGGTAATATCGTAACAAAATCCTCTTTATAGCCATCTTCATAAGGTATGGCTCCGCCGTTCAGCTGTAGATATTCTGCAAAAAAATTATAGACCGGCGCCCTCTTCGAATACCGGTAATCGTGCCGCTCGGCCGGAAGGTGCACATTTTCGACCTTGTGCTCTGCGTCGTAAAGCGCATACACACTTTGAATGTATGGATACTCGATTCTAGGCGTGTTTCGCGTCCAGTCACCGCCATCGGAAACCAATATCATAGGCCTCGGAGCGGCCAGGGCGGCAATTTCCACATTGTTGGTCTGAAAATTGGTGGATTTGTGCACGGGCATGCCGCTTTCACAGACACAGCCGCCGAAAAAGTGGGCGGACACCTGTACGGCCGGAGCGGATGCCGTAATTCTATCGTCGAGCGCGGTCAACATAAAGGTCTGGGTGGCCCCGCCGGAGCCTCCAGTCATTCCGACCCTTTCGGAATCGACGTCAGGGCGTGAGAGCAGATAGTCCAGCACCCTTTTGCTGTTGTAGGTCTGAAGAAACATGGCAATAGGAATCGTATGGGTTACCTGTAGACTTTCTCCCCTACCTACCATATCATAGGCGAACACCACGGCACCCATTCTTGCGAAAACGGCACAGCGGGTCTGTACGTCTTCGAGCAGACGTTTGTCTTGCAGATGCCCATGTGGACTCAAGATGGCCGCCTGTTTTCCCTTGGACTCGGTCGGCCGGTATAAATTTCCGGTAATGTAGAAACCGGGGAAACTTTCGATGGCTATGTTTTCAACGATATAGCCGTCCATTTCTCGGGTGCTATGAACGATGGGATTAAAGTTTCCTGCGATATCGGGCATCTTATCCCATTGCATCCCCTCCCGCATTACAGCCCGTATTTTTTCCGTCCTCGTTTCCCAAGAAGCCCTATCGTTCCATTGTGCGGCAAACGCTTTCATTTGCAAATTGGCTTCATCGGGGGTCCAGTACCGGCCTACACATAGCATATTGCTACCTTGTTGGGCAAAGGTGGTAAGGGAAATCAGAAGTAACAGTAGCTGTATTGATTTTTGCATTTTGGTAACGGATATAACTTACAACTAAAATATAAAATCAATTCCAGTAGTTCGTCCAATTTATAGGGATAATACCAAATAATCGCTCGGGGGGAAGAATTTTACCCGCAAAACCTTATTTTTGCCTCATCCAAAAAAATAGGAATACATGACCTTACTTCTAATGGCCGCGGGAAGCGGTAGCCGATATGGAAAATTGAAGCAATTCGATGACTTGGGTCCCAGAGGGGAATTCTTAATGGAATTCGGTATCAGCGACGCCCTAAATAATGGCTTTGACCATATCGTGGTCATTACCAAAGAAGAAAACCAAAAATTTCTCGACGACCACCTCCGCAAAAGGTTACCTGCCAACATCAAATTGGATGTCTTGGTGCAAAAACTGACCGACCTTCCCCACGGAACCTCTTTTTCGGGCGAACGCCAAAAACCATGGGGCACCGCACACGCCGTGTGGACGGCACGAAACGTCATCGATGGCCCCTTTGCCGTCATCAATGCCGACGATTTCTATGGACAGTCCGCCTACAAAAATGCCGCCGATTTTATTCGGGCGCACCGCAATGACAATACCTTTGCCCTTGTGGGCTATATGTTGAGGGATACGCTTTCAACGCATGGCTCGGTATCCCGTGGCGTTTGCCAAGTAGAGGGTGACAACCTTCTATCGGTAGACGAACGCCTAAAACTGGAACCGGACGGCGACAAGGTCAAGGATCTCGATTCAGGAAACTCCTACTCCGGCGACGAGCACGTAAGCATGAACTTTTGGATCTGCAAACCCTCGATTTTCGAAAAAATAGAGAGCGAGTTCCGAACCTTCCTTGCCGATAAAGAGTTGGGCATGAAAAGCGAGCTTTACATCCCCAAGACCATTCAAGAAATGCTGCAAGCGGGAGAAATCGAAGTGAAGGTAGTACCCTCCGAAGGCGATTGGTTCGGCGTTACCTATTCGAGCGATCGTGAAAATGCCGTGGCCATCCTTCAGGAAAAAACGGAAGCCGGCAAGTATGATTCACCGCTTTGGAAATGAAAAACTATTCCGACCGCGACCTGAACGCCATTTTGGCCTATTTTTCCGTTGCGGAAAAAGAATATACGTTCAACCCCCTGACCGATGGTTATATCAACGACACCTTTTTGGTGTTCGAAGACAGTGCCCCCCGCTATATATTGCAGCGGGTCAACCATAAGGTGTTCAAGAATATCTCAGGGGTGATGAATAACATTAATCATGCCCTTAGGAATTTAACGGCACCCGATTACAGTAAAATCAACTTGGTCGAAACCAAAGCCGGAAAGGAGTATTTGGAACTCCATAGCGACAGCTCGGACTATTGGCGGATGATGACCTATATCGACGAGAGTACGGCCCACAATACGACCTCAGACCCCAAAATCGCTTTTGAAGCGGGACGCATCATCGGCAAGTTCCATTTACTTCTGGAAAATGAGGATGCCGAGAATTACGTGGATACGATTCCCAGGTTTCATGACCTTGAACTGAGAAAACAGCAATTCGAAACCGCTCTTACCACCGCTGCCACCAAGAAAAAAGAAGTTGCGAAATCGGCAATCGATTTTACGCATGAAATTCTGTCTGTTTTGGAGAAAATAAATCCCTCGGCACAACCGGTCCGTATCTGCCATAACGATACCAAGCTCAACAATATCCTTTTTTCCAGGGAGACCGGCAAAGCCCTGTGCCTAATCGATCTCGATACTTTGATGACCGGCCGCTTTCTGTTCGATTTCGGGGATGCCGTCCGTACCATAGTCAATACTGCTCCCGAAGACGAAAAAGATCATAGCAAAATCACTTTTGAAAAGGAGCTCTTTGAAGCTTTTGTGGATGGTTTAGCCGTAAATAAATCGATGTTCTCAAAAAAGGAGACAGAGACGATGCCCTGGGGTGCGGTTCTAATGCCCTTTCTACATGGAATCCGTGCCCTGACCGATTACCTCAACGGCAACATCTATTACAAGGTGGCCTACGAAAATCAAAATCTTGACCGATGTTTGAGCCTTTTTGATTTTACGCGGAAGACTTTGGATGAGATGGAGTATATGGAGGAAGTGGTGCGCGGCAAGTTAGGTTGAAAGACCTACAATAAGGTCGCTACAAGACCACGCCCTGCCAGTCGCCACCGTCAAAACGGATACCCAATCGCAAAATTGAACACCAAATTATTGCTGCCCCCATCAAAAAATGGAGTGCGTATCCTTTCGCCCTCGGGCAGATAAGGTATCTGAATCGGGGAGGCGAGATCCAAACGGATGACAAAACTTTGAATGTCAACGCGCAGTCCGAAGCCTACCCCGATTCCCAATTGCTTCGTCCAATCTTTCCCGAACTGTCCCTTGGTGGATAGTTCTTGGTTGAAATCCTGCGTGGCCTGCGGCTCGTCATCAGAGATATCGAGTTTATTGGTCAGCCACACATTGCCGGCATCGGCGAAGAATGCTCCTTTCAGGTAGGAAATAATCGGAAAGCGATATTCTAGGTTCGCTTCCAACTTCAGGTTGCCCGATTGGTCGAAGAACGAGGTGGTTCCATCGCCTTCGGAAGAAAAAGTGCCCGGCCCCAAAGATCGGATCTTAAATGCCCGAACACTGTAAGGTCCGCCTGAAAAAAATTGCTTCACAAAGGGCAGGGTCGACGAGTTGCCGTACGGAATGCCCCATCCGGCGTAGACCCGGGTGATAAAGGCCTGTTCCTTGCCCCATTTGAAATAGTAGCGCAAATCGACATCCAATTTGGCGTATTGGGCGTATTCCAATCCGAAAACGGTGTTCTTGTTGCCGCTCACCAAGCTCAATAGATTACCCGCAATGTCGAGATTTGTGGAAAAAAAGAAGGGATTCGACTTCTCCTCATCGGCCAGTTCGTTATAGGTAAAGCCGTAGTTAAGACTAGCTATAAACTGCTGTTGGAAACTTTGCCGTAGAAAGGGATTTTTAGCCAAAATACTATCGAATTCCGCGGTAGTATTCGCCAGGTTTACATAGGTCAAATTAATGGGATTCAATTCGTGGTAAACGTATTTATTGGCGTTCCATGTGTATCCAAAGGTTGAATTCACCGAGGTAAGAGTATACAATTTACTGCGTTTCAAAATATCGCCGCCCAAACTGATCTTGGTCTTGGGTACGGAATACTTAAAACGGCTAGGGGAAAAGGGCACCAGCCTGGGAATCACCAAATCGGCCCTCAATCCGCCTGCGATACTGCTCAGACCGGAATTGCTTCCGGCCGAAATTTGGGTCTCGTACGAAAAATTGCCACTAAGGCTAAAGGTCTCCCCGCCACGAAAAAAATTGCGGTTGTTATAGGTCAACGCAACACCGGGCCCCGCAAATCCGTTCGATTTACTTACCGCCTGCAGCTCGGCGCGCAGGGATCGTTTGTTCAATGGGGATAGAAAGATATCGGCATCGAGTAGGCCATTACCGTTTTCGTTCGCCACGGTATCCTTTTCGCTAAAGCGGGTATTCACAAATTTATAGCTGCCGATTGACGACAAACGGTTACTGGTCAAACGGGCGGTCTGCGAATTGTAGTTCTGCCCTTTTTCGAAGAGGATGTAAGGTTCGAGTTTTTTGGGCTTGAAAAATTCTTCCCGCTGTACGAAGTTGATGCCGTTAACGGTATCGGAAACCCGCGTCAAGGTGTCGCTACCAATACTATAATTGGGATGCACTGTAATGGAATCGATAGTATACGGAATCACCGAGCGGCTCGGCGTACCCTCTTTCAATCGTAGAAAAAGGTCGAACTTTTTGTTGTCATAGCGGTTGGTATCGGCCTCGAAAATGAGAAAATCGGGATTGAAATTATAATACCCCCGTTGCTTCATCGCGACATCGATACGTTCGCGTTCGAATTTCATCAATTGCAAATCGAATCGGTCGCCCGGTTTAATTCTGGTCTCCGATAGCAAATCCTGTATCTCATCGTAGATGGGCAGCGAATCTTTTTCCAACTCGAATTTTTCGAGGGTATAGGGTTGGGGCACATCGACCGTATATTTTACACCGGCAAACTTTCTCGTGCTGTCGATTTCCGAATTGGCCTTGCCGTAGAAAAATCCTCGATTGTCCATACGGTTCAAGATCAGTTCTTCGACCCGCTGGGGATCGACTTCCGAAAAATAGACCGGCTCCTCCCCTATTTTCTTGTTGAGCCATTTGTTGATAAAGCCCGGTTTTTCGCGTTGTGCCTTGTAGTGATAGTAAAGCCCCAACCGCATGCCTATAATTTTGGAATTGGGCTCGGGCCGTAGAAGGGTATTCAGCTCCGCGTTCAATGCATCGATTTTGATATCCTTGGCATTCTCTTCTAAAGTAGTCTCTATTTCAGCCCCTGTGTAAAGGGTTTCGCCTTCGGGAATATATTTTTTTATACTGCACGAGGAGGTGACTAAAAAGGATAGTAAGAAAAAAATATATCTATATGTGGATGTAGTATTCAATGGGAATCGTCGTTTTCTTTTTGAAATAGGTTGCAATTAGGTATTATTTCTTCTCTTTTGACTCGTTCTTGACGCTATCGTCTTTCTTATCATTATCCTCACTATCCGCGTTTTTATCGGTATCCTCTTTATCAACCTCCACCTCCTCTTTAACCTCCTCTTTCAGAGGATTAAAAAGCTCGCTGAACTTATTGAACTCCCGATTGAATATCAAGGCCGCGCCCGTTACGATCAACTGCCCGTCGATGACATTGGTATACTCGTTTTTTCGGAAGCCCCTTAATCGATACCTCCCGTTTTCGGTCAGCAAATATTCTAGACTAACGTTTCCGATGAGCGGGGTCGAACCTTGGCTCTGCGACGAACTGCCCTCGACATCTACCGCACTGCCCGCGGTGACAATCAAGCGGTCGTCGAACAGTTTTTTCTGGGCGTTGATATTGAGCTGGGTACGGTCTTGGGGACTATCGCCCTGATAATCGGTAAAGCTGTCGAGGTCGAAATTGAGGTCGATGCCGGTATTGCCAAAAACCTTATCGGAATAGGAGTTCAACTGTCCCGAGAGCATCTTGTTCACATTGTCCCTCGCAATTGCCGCGGTACCGCCGCCACTACCATCACTTCCGGAGACCGGAAAAAACTTATTGAGCGCCAAAAGCGAAAATACTTGCTTGTTCAGTTCGCTTTCTTGTTCGTTCAGTTGCTGTACCCGACCGTATACCGCGCCGCCCAGGGCACCTTGCTCATCCTCGGGCATATCCATCCCGAAAGATAGTTTGGGCTGCAACAGTTCGCCCTTTACATTAAGGTATACCAAAAAGGGCAATACCTGGCGAAATTTTCCGGCCACATTAGGATCTTCTCCCGAAGTTACCGTGGTCATCAAAGGCGCCGCTGAGGTTTCTACCTCATAGACGGCGGTAACATCCAAGGCCGCGTCCATCGGTTCACCCCGCCAAGTAACGGTGCTTCCGGGCTTTATCTCGAATTTACGTTTTACTAAATTATAGAGACTGGTTTCGTAGTGGCCGGAGTTCACCTCGTACCGGCCGGAAAGACCGATTCTTCCGTTCGGCTCTATATTTAGGTTCAAGGCCGCCTCACCGGAAACCTGCAGGTTATCGCCGGTCTTTTTGTCGATAATCACGTTGAATACAGCATCGTTGGCGATTTCCAGTATGGCATCGACGTTCATCCCCTTAAAAAATGCCGGGGCCTCTTCTTCTTCGTTTTTGGTGAGTATGGCATCGGGATTTTCGCGGTTGACAAAGATAACCACACCGTCTCTTTCCTGCACGTCCAATTGTTCTTCGGGCACTACGAAGGTGACGTCGGTGACCTTTCGTATGCGCAGTTTTCCTTCTACCTTAGGAAGGTCAAGATTGCCCCCCACCGTCATATCGGTATCGAAGCTGGCCTTGCCGTAAAACAGTTCATTATCTTCTTCGGTGGAGTTCAACACCTGAAAAGCCTTGGCCTTCAGGCTAAGGTCAAAAGCGGGATTGGTCAATTCTTCGGTCAGGATAGAACCGCCGATAGTAAACGCGTTGTTGTTGGCATCCGAAATCTTAAAGGTGTCAAGATAGAGTCCGGAATTATCCACTTTTAGCGTTTCATTATCTATTTTGAATACATTATTTAAGGTAGCCGCGTTGAACGCCACTTGATTGAAATCGAACTGCCCTTGGTATTTGGGTTCGGCGGTGGTTCCGCTGACTTTTACGTTTCCAGATACATATCCGCTGGCCTCTTTGATCGCCCCTTGGGAAAGACCTTCGATTGCCGCAAGTTCCACTTTGTTCAAAATGAGATCCAAATCTAGTTTTGCACCGGCTTCGGCAGCGGCATAATCTCCCGTAAGATCAAAATCGATGCCCCCGTCTTTTAAGGCAAGGTCAAAATCGTAGCTTCCCTGACCCTTTGACGCAGCATTCAACGAAAGATTTCCTAAGGCATTCTCCATGACCTTGAGATCGTCAATGTTGAAATCGGCCACGATGCCCGTCGCACCATAAGGATTTTCGACCACCACGTTCCCCTTTACCAATCCCCCCGCCAAGGCTTCGTCAGGATTCAATAGACTTAAAATAGTCTGCAACTTAAAATTATCAAAACGCAAACCGATATGCTCTTTTTCTACGCCCTCGATAGCATTGCTTAGGGTAAGCCGTTGGTCGTTACGGCTAAGGATAAAGTTTTTAAAATGCAACAGCTTATCCCCTATAGCTATTTGATTATCTTCCGGAACGGACCATGGCTTTTTGTTGAATACTAGGTTTTTGGGGGAAATGCTCAAGTTGACCGTATCTTTTTTCAAGGCCATTTCCGCCGCCAGGTGCACCAGTTGTTCTTGGTCGTCAAAAGAACTGAAGTCCAAATGCATCTGCTTGTTCTTTAGGTCCCCCTTGAAAAGTATGCGTTTCACATTTATGGGGTCGGATTTCAAGGCCGCCAGTCCCGCGCTAAAATCGAGATCGGTAGCATTACCGTCGAGCAGTACCTCAAGGCTGTCGACGGATGAACCGGCATAGGTGACGGTAGGCAGGTCGAGCCTGGCCGACAGCTTTTTAGTGGATGCGTCAAAATCGGCTTTTAAATTTAAGGTATCCAAACGTTCCAAGCCTTTGAGGAATACATCCGTTAAAATAGGGAGGGTCCTAAAATGCGCATTCATTTGTAATCGCACGGCGTCGGAAATGGTATCGGAAACAACGGCATCGGAGAAATACCCCTCGAACTGCCTTTGCAGGGCGGCGGTAATCTTATCGGGAGTGGCGTTGGACTTCAGGTCGCCTGTGAGAAAATCGCTGTCGATGCTGGCTTCGGTACTTTTTGTGCTAATTGCAGCATTCAGATGGATGTTGCCCAGTTTGTACTGTTTGTTTTCGTAGACCACGGTACCTTCGGAAAGTAGGCCGTCAATGCTAAAATCTTCGGCATTTCCGCTGAAATTGGCATTCAATTTCATCCCTGCCCTGATATTTTCTTGGGTGACCCCCAATGCCTGCAAATCGGCCCCGATCAGGTTTAAATCGAGTTTTATGTTGGAGTCCAACGAATCAAGGTCGACTTGAAAGTTCGTCTTCAGGTTCAGGTTATCATCCTTAAAATTCAGGTCGATATCGCCCTTGCCGTCGACGATATCCCCTTCTAACGCGAGATTCGAAAAATCATAATCCTTGAAAGAAAGTTGCTGGAAATCGGATTTTAAGGAGACGTTGAGCGTGCTGGAGCTGCTGCCACTACCCTTGGCGTCCATGGTAAAGGTTATTGCCCCCAGCTGTTCGTTTTTTAAGATTTTGTCCAACTGCAGACTATCCACTTTCAAATTGCCGTCAAAAGCGATGCTCTGTCGATTGGAATAGCTACCGGTAAGCTGTACGGTACCTTCGGGAATTTTCAGGAGGACATCCGCAGCCATATCATCGACGGAGCCCTTAGCGGAGGCATCCACAAGAATCGTTTCGGGTATGGATATGCCCAAACTATCTTCGGATACAAATTGCAACACATCATTTCTTGCGGAAGTAGCCCTAATGGTATTGAAATCAAAGGAAAGAGACTCGGGTTCTGTGACATGGTTCACCTGCCCCTTTGCGACTAGCGAGGTGGTTTCGCCCCAATCGATATTCAAATTCGGTATTTGGATACTGGCCAAAGTACCGTTGGCCTCAAGATTACCGGTAACGGGTCTTTCGGCCACTTTTTTGATGTATTCGTTGTTGGCGAGGTCGGGCTGAAAAACATAGGCATCCTGCAGGGCCAGATTCAGGTCGGGAATATTTATATCGATTTGGGCATTTTCAGGAGTTTCGATCAGTGCGTCTACGGAGGCATATTCCAAAGACATATCTCCTGAAACGGAACTGTTTTTCGTTCGAATTTTTAGCCCCGAAATGGCCGCGCTGCCATCTTTAAGACGGGCACTGAAGGCGAAATCCTTTAACTGGAATCCGCTCTTTTCGTTAAAGGCTAGTTGCCGCAGCTCTAGGTTTGCGGCTTTTGGCCGATATTCGATTGCGCTGGCCTGAAAGGTGAAATGGGAAATGGCCACGGCATCGGGATTGAACTTTCCGGCTTGGGGACTATTATTTCCCGTAGCGTAGGCGATATTGTTGTTTTCAAAATCGATCTTATCCACTTGCACCAAAAATTCCGGCCATTCGAAACCGGTATGGGCAACGGCAACCGAGTCTTCCGATTGTGCTGACTGCCCGGGCATCCGCAGGGAAATATCGGAATTTTTAAGCTCCAAAGTTGCTACCTCGATATCGTTCTTGGCGAGATCGGCTTTTGGCAATTCCAATAGGAAATTCCCGATTTCGACATCGGCCATTACGCTATCCGGCAAGGAGTGGTAATTCGCCCTTACCTTCTCGATCTTAAAACTTTCGACCGCCAGAAAGGGTAAAGCCGTTTCGGTGGTATCCTCCGTTTCCGGAAAGGGCTTGGTCTGCTTATAAACAGCCTCGGTGTCGCTCAGTTCGAGATCGTCCAATTCGAAACGCATGGCCTCTAGATCGATGGTATTGGCCTCCAAGTATAATCGACCGAGCCTGAATTTACTGTCAATACCCATAAATCCATCATCGTAAACGATATCAAAATCGTTCAAATCAATGGAACCAACGTTGATCGCCATAGGTTCGGATTTCGCTTGTTCGGGAGCAGGAACCGAATCCTGCGACACAAAGGCATCGATTAAAAAAGTAAAATTGAAATCCTCGGAACCTTCCTGTCGGGTGACATTCGCTTTTAGGCCTTCCCATCTCAAATATTCGAGATCGAATTCGTTCCCAAAAGTCAGCTGCGACAAGCCCACATCGGCTTCCAAGGCCTTTGAATAGACTAAAGTATCCCCTTTTTTATCCTCCAGATATAAGCCTTCCAAAGACAAATTCCCTGAAAACGTGAGGAACAAACGGTCAATCTCGACCTTCGTACCCGTTTTACCAGAAACATAATCCGTAGCCTTCGTCACAATGATATCCTGCCCCCAAGGGCTGCGGATAAAAAGCACCAAAGCCACAAATAGCAAGATTATTACGAGGAACACCCGACCTAAACGCCGTAAAATTTTATTTCTTTTCTTTTTCTCCAAAGTGGGTCGATAAGTCTCATAAAATTCAAAAGTAAAACCTTTGCTTATGAGTTTTTGCCAATTCTGTATTAATTTCAAACCGCTACATTCAGGGCTATTTACGAAAGTATTCGATAATGGGATGATGTAAATGAAATTATTTTTGAGGGTATGCATCAAATCAATGGAAAGGCCTTGATGATTGTTGCATCTTTGTTTTTTGTAACTTGTTGTTGTTAATAGAAACACCCTAAGGCAATGAATTTTTTTTTGTGGGCTGCTACTTTTTCTTATCCTCCCAGTTACTTTAACGGGGCAAAATCTGTTACCTCCCATCCACAACTATAAAATCTTCGACTACAACGCAGCAAGCAAAAATTGGGGCCTAGCGGCAAACGAGAATGGCGAACTTTTTGCGCCCGACAAACTCTACAGCTCTTGGTTGGGCTACGACAGTACTTCGGTTACGCTAAGGTGGTTGAATTCCGAACAAAATTACTATTTTGCAGTCGAGGCCTTTAGTGAAAATGGCGTGGGGGAAAGAAGTCCGGTGGTGAAAGTGGAATAAGGGCTTCGATGGAACAAGAACCTGAAACAGGCTCTCAATCAAACATAAGATGACAAACAAGGTTTTTTTAGGCATAATTCTTTCCGTGCTATTTCTGCATTTTCAGGGGTTTTCGCAGGATAAAAAATGGTACAAAGGCAATCTGCATGCCCATTCGTATTGGAGCGACGGAGATCAATTTCCGGAAATGATCATGGAATGGTATAAGTCCGACGGATATGATTTTACGGTACTCTCCGATCATAACACTTTGGCAGAGGGCGAAAAATGGATCACCTTATCCGAAAAAGAATATCTACAAAAAGGTTTTAGAGACTACCTTAAAAAATATGGAGAGGACTGGGTAATCCATAAATTGGACAGCGTAGGCCACACGAAAGTGAAATTGAAGACTTTAATGGAATATCGGCCACTTTTTGAGGAAGATGGCGAATTCTTGATCATTCAATCCGAAGAATTGACCACCAACTTTGGGGATAAGCCCATCCACATTAACGCCACCAATATCCAACAGAAAATAGATCCAAAGAACGGTGAAAGTGTCACCGAAGTTATCCAAAATAATATCGATGCCGTTTTACAACAGCGTAAAAGCTTACATGTGCCGATCATGCCCCATATCAACCACCCGAACTTTGGGTACGGTATTTCAGCCGATGATTTTATCCCCTTGCACGATGTGCGATTTTTCGAGGTATATAACGGGCATCCCGCGGTACACAATGAAGGCGATTCGACCCATCTGGGCACCGAAGAAATGTGGGATTTGATAAATAGTTCCTATCTACAGGAAAAGAAACCTTTGTTATATGGATTGGCTACCGACGACAGTCACCATTACCATCGGTTTGATAAAAGTTATAGCAATCCCGGAAGGGGATGGTTGATGGTCAGAACAGATTCCCTGAAAGCCTCCAGCATTATCGAGGCCATGGAAAAAGGAGATTTCTATGCTTCTACGGGAGTGGTCTTAAAGCATTTGGAAATCAGTAACGACCGCCTAAAAATTGAAATAGCTTCCGAGCCTGGAGTGCATTATGAAATTCAGTTGATTGGAAGGGATGCATCTTCCAAAACATCCCAAATCATAGAGAAGGTCGAAGGTACCCACGCAAATTTCACATTCCCAGACGGATATGTTTTTGTAAGGGCCAAGGTCATATCGGACAAAACGAACCAAAACTTTTTTGATGAGACCGAATTTGAAAAAGCCTGGACCCAGCCCATAATCATAAATTCAAAATGAAATGAGACTCCAAAAATATAGGGCATCTCTAATATTTCTTTTTGTATTGATGAAGCAGGGATTTTTTTCAGTTACTAGGCGCCAAAAACGGGGTTTGGCATGGCTAAATGAGTATTTTGGCAACGAAGTAGGTGGGAAAAATAACAAGTCAGTAACCAAAATAAGGTTTTTAGGGATGCCCTTTATTGCTATCGTCCTTTTGATAGGCTTAGGTCCTTTTACGGCACAAGGGCAAAATACCATCCCCGAGGTGGAGTCCCTTTTGCAAAAAATGACCCTAGCCGAAAAAATAGGTCAACTGAACCTGTTGACCCCGGGGGGCGGTGTGGCTACCGGATCCGTAGTGAGCGAAGATGTCGAGGGCAAGATCAAGGCGGGCGAAGTTGGCGGTATCTTTGGGGTTACGGGCCCCGATAAGGTGCGCAAGGCACAGGAAATTGCGGTCAACAGTTCCCGTTTAAAGATTCCCCTACTTATCGGTTCCGATGTGATTCACGGTTACAAGACCACCTTTCCCATTCCCTTGGGCTCCGCCTCGAGCTGGGATATGGAATTGATCAAGCAAGTGGCACAGACCGCGGCCAAGGAGGCCACGGCCGACGGCATCAACTGGAACTTCTCACCCATGGTCGATATCGCCCGCGATCCGCGCTGGGGTCGTATCGCAGAGGGGGCCGGAGAGGATCCCTACTTGGGCTCTGCCATTGCTACCGCCATGGTGCAGGGTTATCAGGGCAGTGATTTGACCGCACCCAATACGATGCTGGCCTGCGTAAAACATTTAGCGTTATACGGGGCCGTCGAAGGGGGCCGCGATTACAATTCGGTGGATATGGGCAAGGTAAAAATGTTTAACCAATACCTGCCGCCGTACAAAGCGGCGGTCGACGCGGGAGTCGCCAGTGCCATGACTTCATTTAACGACGTTGACGGCGTTCCCGCCTCGGGCAACAAATGGCTGATCACCGACCTGTTGCGAAAACGTTGGGGATTTCAGGGGTTCGTGGTCTCCGACTACACCTCGGTCAACGAAATGATCGCCCATGGCTTGGGCGACCTACAAGCCGTTTCGGCGCAGGCCATTACTGCGGGTCTGGATATGGATATGGTTGGGGAAGGATTTTTGACCACCCTTAAAAAATCTTTAGATGAAGGCAAGGTGACTGAAGCGGCAATCACCAATGCCTGTAGACGTATTTTGGAAGCCAAGCACAAATTGGGACTTTTCGACGATCCGTTTCGCTATTCCGATGAAAAACGGCCTGAAAAGGACATCCTGACCGACGAAAACCGAAACTTGGCCCGCAAGGTCGCAGCGCACAGTTTTGTCCTCCTTAAGACACACCATAATACCCTGCCCCTAAAAAAAACGGCTAAAATCGCCCTGATAGGCCCCTTGGCCGATAGCCGGAACAATATGCTCGGCACCTGGGCGCCTACCGGTGATCCTGAATTGGCCGTTACCGTGCTAGAAGGATTTAAAAAGGTCGCTCCCGATGCTGCGATACGCTATGCCAAGGGTGCCAATATTTCCAACGATACCGTCATGGCCAAAAACGTAAACGTATTCGGACCAAAAATAGAAATCGATAAACGTTCCCCCGAAACCCTTTTAAACGAAGCCCTTGAAGTGGCCAAGGCGTCCGATGCGATCGTTGCCGTAGTAGGCGAGGCCAGCGAAATGACAGGAGAGGCCGCCAGCCGAACGGATATTTCGATTCCCGATGCCCAAAAAAAACTGATACAGGCCTTGGTTAAAACCGGAAAACCAGTGGTACTGGTTTTGATGAGCGGCCGACCGCTGACCATTGAAACCGAATTTAAGCTTCCGGTAAGCATTCTTCAGGTTTGGCATCCCGGAGTGGAGGCTGGTAATGCCATCGCCGATGTGGTTTTTGGGGATTATAATCCTTCCGGAAAACTGACGGCCACTTGGCCTAGAAGTGTAGGACAAATTCCTATTTATCATAGCATGAAAAATACCGGACGCCCCGCCGAATCCCAAGCCTTCCAAAAATTCAAATCCAATTATTTGGATGCGCCCAACTCCCCTTTGCTACCCTTTGGATACGGTTTAAGCTATACGGAATTCGAATATTCGAATCTTAAACTGAACAAATCCGAAATCGGTAGGGACGAAGCTTTGACCGTTTCGGTCAACTTGAAAAACACGGGCAACTTTGATGGTGAAGAAGTGGTTCAGCTGTATCTAAGGGATGTAGTGCGCAGTATTACCCCCCCGAAACGAGAATTGAAAGGTTTTAGAAAGGAGTTTTTGAAAAAAGGGGAGCAAAAAATGGTTACCTTGGAACTGCAACCGGAAGACTTAAAGTTCTATAACAGCGAATTGGATTTTGTGGCCGATCCCGGCGAATTCGAGGTTTTCGTGGGAACGGATTCCGATGCCCTTTTAAAAACAACTTTCACCTTAAAATAGTTCACAATGCAAACAAATTTCAAATATGCACTACTTCTGTTTCTAGCCTTCGGCCTATCCAACTTGGTATCGGCCCAGAAAATGGACAACGAAAAAAACGAAGATTGGATTTCCCTTTTTAACGGAAAAAATCTGGACGGTTGGAAAGTGGGCAACCATGCGGATACTTTTTCCGTATCGGACGGGGCAATCAAAGTGGCCGGTCCCACGGCGCACCTGTTCTATGAGGGGGAGTTAGAAAACCACGATTTCACCAATTTCGAGTTCAAGGCGACCGTCATGACGAAACCGGGAGCCAATTCCGGAATCTACATCCATACCGCATATCAAGAAGACGGCTGGCCTTCGCAGGGCTACGAGGTACAAGTCAATAATTCCCAAGAAGACTGGAAACGTACCGGAAGTCTATACGGCATCGTTGACATCAGGGAAACCTATGTAAAGGACAACGAATGGTACACCGAATATATTAAGGTTGAAGGGAAACGGATTATCGTTAAGATCAACGATATCGTGACCGTGGATTACACCGAGCCGGATAATCCGAAACGAGGGGAGGGAGAGAAAAACCGGGTGTTGGGCTCGGGCACTTTCGCCCTACAGGGCCATGACCCCGGCAGTGTTGTTTTTTACAAGGATATTAGGGTAAGACTTTTGCCTTAAGGCATGAAATCCCTACGAAACCTCGGGGCCAAAATAACAATTAGTATCAGTTAGGGACGCCGAGAATGCGGGGTGTCCGAAAAATTGGTGAAAACTCCATAAAAGAACGAGGCAGGCTAAGGAAACCCAACCAAAAAAATCAAAATGCCTGGAAATTCAACGATCTTGAAAAAAGATCCCAAGGAACTGACCAACAGTAGCGATGACGAAGCCTACGCCGATGTGGTACAAATGATGCACAAAAAGCTTGACAGTGTCCAGAAAGTCTACAAGGTCACTGAAAGGGAATTTGAACAAGTCCCAAAGGAAACAGTCGAGCGAGCCAACAAAATGTTCGATAAGTTAAGAGGTTCGCCATTTCGGTAATTACGGATAGTCTTTTAGTTCAACAAAAAAGTAGAAAACAGCAGGTAATTTTGTAAGAAATAGTAAACAAAAGCGTTTTATTTACCTCCAAAAAGTTTTTTAGATAGTGCATGGAACCCCTTTTTTATCGGAATAAACATCCTTTTTGGATACGGCCGAAGATCCGATAATGCAAAGGTGGCAAATACGTTTGGCTTCACATAAGGACGCAGATATTGTGATAAGGTATATTTCTCTTGCCGAAAAAATTTTATGCTGTTTGTGATGTCAGATATTATTTCGAGCCAATAAACACCTTCTTTATAACTACTTTGTGAGGGTCGTTCGTTTTCAAGTATATGTCGATATTGTAAATAAGGAAAGTTAATTCCGCACTCGACCGCAAGACTCGTTGACAAGTTGTGACGTCCGTTAACTTCGATAAGTTTATAGATGCCATTTCGTTCATCCTTCTTAAATTCCGTACACGCATATCCATTAAAACCCATAGCGTGTAAAATTTTTCTACCGGGTTCAATGACCTCTGGAATGTCTTTGCTCAAAACGACTCTTGGTGATCCCCACCACGGCGGGGCGTTTCTAATATGTTGGGCAGTAAATTCGACCAATGGCTTACCCTCCCAAAAATAAGCATTGTAATTCACAACGTTCAGATCATCTCCCGGAATAATTTCCTGTAACATCACTTCAAGTCCAGCATCGACAGATTGATTATAGATAGAAATTAATTCGTCTTTATTCTCTACAGCAAACATTTTACGTTTGAAATGATCGAAAAAAAGATGGCTTTGACTCGGTTTGACAAGACACGGGAAATCAACTTGTTCTGCATAACGCAAAACATCTTCTAAACAGCTGGGAGTGATTGTTTTGGGGGCAGGGATTCCATTTTCATCCGCAATTGCGTACGTATATTTTTTTTCTATAAACTTCTGAACAACGTCCCAATCAGGGCTGGGCACATTGAAATGTTTTTCAAGGATTTCCTTATTTTTCACAACGGCCACCAAGGTCTCATCCGATGCCGGATATAAAATGCCATCACCAAATTGGGCGGCACTTTTCAATAGCAGCTCAATAAATTCCTTTTCATGAGTTTCAGGATGTGGTGATGCCACACTGTGCGTAACATATTTGGACAAATACGCCACATCCTCGTCTTTGTAATGCAATACCACAATCGGTACACCCATGACGCCGAGAGCACGAACAACTCCTAAAGCCGGCTGTTGACCAGAAAGTACATAAGCAGGTTTCAAATTCAAAATCCCGTTTTATTAATTAGAATAAATGTCGATATATCTCTTTTATAACGAAAAAAAAACCAAAGCGATATACGCTCACAATGTTTTATAATTCATCAATCAAAATTAGTTCTGAAGGATGACCATCTGTTAGGAACCAATAATATCTTCTGTAAAGATACTGCAATGATATAAAAAATTAAGACCACTCGTTCTTTAAAGATTCTTCTTAATTCCGCTCCGTGATTACTCCGATTTCTCCGAATGACGTTCTAAAATCCTTTCCGTTCACTTTTATGCCCTTCAATTTGATATAGCGGGCATTTGTCGGGTCAAAATCGACAGTCTGCTCGATACGGTTGTTGACTACATTGCCGAATTCGCCTTCGGCAACGGTCTTCCAACGGCTACCGTCCGAACTGACCGCAAACTCGTAATCAGTGATGATTCCAAAAGGATATCGCTCTTGTATGGGCCCATAGGTAAAGCCTTTCAGCGTATGGGTTTTCCCAAGGTCGATAATCACCTCCTGAGGTGTTTTCGCTCCCTCGGCCGTAGCCCAAAAGGTATCGGGATTATCGTCAATGGCTTTTACGGCCTCCATAATATTTCCCGTGGATACTTTGATAAACTTCCAATCCTTTTTGGCGATATCCAAATAGTTGGATGTACTTTCAGTCGTGTCTTCCGATTCGGGATCATAGGCGATGGCCCTTAACGTGGTAGGTGCATCGATTAAAAACGGCTTTTCGAATTTTGGGGAAGTCACCCGGGGTTCGCTACCGTCTAAGGTATAGTGCACCTCAACATTTTTGTCGGGCACCGATAGTGTTACCATCCCATTCCTATTTCTTTGGATGTTGGGTAGGGTGAGCAAGTTCGGCGCCCGATACAATTCAATGTTCGAAATGGCCAATGGTCCCTTGGCATCCAGAAAATCGACTCTTATTTTAGATGTCTTAACGGGATCAAAACGCAATATTCTCTTGTATCCAATGGTCGTCTGCCCGTCGATTTCACGCCATTGGCCGTCGACCTCGGCCTCCACTACAAAATTTTTGACCCGTTGCCCCAACGGGATATATTCTTGCAATAGGATACGGTTGACTTCGGTGGGCTTGGCGAATTCAAAATCGATGGATGCAGCGCTTACCGTATCGTTGGTCGCCCAATAGGTTTCGAGATCACCATCGTTTACATTATTGGCACCGTACTGCGAACTACTTTTGCGTTCATCGGAAGCATTCACGTTGGTGTTTTTAGCAAGTTCGGTCTCGAAATCCCTGTCCAATTGTTGCCGTAGTGCCATCAGTTGTTTTACATCGGTTTCATGCACCAATCCACGATCGTCAACAGGCAGGTTGAGCAACAAGCTTGCATTTCTTCCTACGGAACGGTAATAGATATCCAAGAGATGGGGCAAGGTTTTGACTTGGTGGTCTTCTGCGGGATGATAGTACCATCCGGGACGCATAGAAACGTCTGCCTCGGCAGGAAGCCAGTGGGTTCCGTCCTCATGCCCCGAACGCAGTTCTTTGTAGCGCGGCCATCCGGGATAGATTTCGTCGCGGCGCATAATGCTCCAATTGGTCTCGTTGGCATATCCCTCTTCATTGCCCACCCATCGGATATCGGGCCCGGCATCGCTGAAGATGACGGCATCAGGTTGTAACTCCCGGATTATTTTGGTGGCCTTTCCCCATTCGTAATAGGTCTTGTTATCAATTTTTCGCTCTTCGTTCGTACCCCCGTAATAGCCGGTTCCACCATTGGCCCCATCGAACCAAACCTCGAAAATGTCTCCGTAGTTGGTCAATAGTTCCCGCAATTGTTCGTGGAAGTCCGCTACGTATGCCGGTTTGCCGTAGTCTCCGCTATTCCGGTCCCAAGGGGAAAGATAGACGCCGAATTTGAGCCCGTATTCCTTGCAGGCATCTGATAGGTCTTTGATTACGTCACCATTGCCGCCTTTCCATGGGGAATTCTTGACCGAATGCTCCGTAGTCTTTGTCGGCCAAAGACAAAAGCCGTCGTGATGTTTTGCCGTGATGATGATGCCTTTCATGCCCGCATCTTTGGCGACCTTCGCCCATTGCTTGGCATCGAGCGCTGATGGATTGAACTGTTCGGGAGATTCGCCGCCCGTACCCCACTCCATATCCGTAAAGGTATTCATGTTGAAATGGATGAAGGCATAATACTCCAATTGCTGCCAGCCCATTTGCCGTTCGGACGGTAAGGGACCTATGGGAGCAGGCGGACCGACGGGGTCACACGAAATGTAAATGGAGGATAACAGTATCAAGAACAAGCGTAAGGACTTCATGGTAAAGGATGGTTTTAGGCAATCGCTAAACATTCTTCATAATACCCAACGCCCGATTTTCCTGCCATTTCCCCCGTGTGAAATCCGGGAACTTGACCGCGGAATTGCCCATCTGGATCGATATGCCCGAAAGTGGGGTGACCACGGACCAATCGGCGGCGTCATACACATCTTGATCGAGCATAATTCCTTGGTTGTAACAATCGATGAGCCGGTAAAGCATCACGAAATCCATACCGCCATGACCGCCGTTTTTGGCTATCTCGTCTTTTAGTTTGTTCCAAATGGGATGTTTATATTTTTCAAAAATCTCGGCACGTTCGGCCTCGGTAAGCCACTCGTGGTTGCCGTTAACGCTCAAACGGCTGGGGTAGCCTTCGTGATAGGCCTTGGTACCCATCAGGGCATTGATACGGCTGTAAACCCTCGGCGATGCCGTGTCGTGCTGAACCATAATAGTGCGTCCCTTCGCCGTTTTGATCAAGCTAGTGTTCATATCGCCGTGCTTAAAATCCGTATAATTGTAGAACTCATTATCGGGTTCAACGGTTTTCGCATACTCCGAAAGGCTGGCTTCCAGCGAGCTCATACTAACCAGATGGCCGAAGCGATCACCCCGGTTGATGCCCATATATTGGGCCACGGGACCGAGGCCATGTGTCGGATAGAGATTGCCGTGGTATTTTACGTGGTGGCGTATCCGCCATTGGTCGTAGTATCCGGTCTTGCTGAACATCGATTCCCTCAAATCGTGGATATAGGCCGCTTCGCCATGGGTGAGGGTACCGAAAAAGCCCTGGTCCACCATTTGCAAAAGTGTCAATTCTTCGTCGCCATAGCAGACATTTTCCAACATCATACAGTTGCGCTGGGTCTCCTCGGCAGTATCGACCAATTTCCAGCAATCTTCTACCGTATAGGCGGCCGGTACTTCCGTGGCTACATGTTTGCCCTGTTGCATGGCATAGACGCACATCGTCACGTGCAGGTCCCAAGGTGTGGCGATAATGACCAGATCGATGTCGTCACGTTTGACCATTTCTTTCCAGGCATCTTCCGAGCCACTGTATTTTTTGGGATTTTGTCCTTTTTCCTTCGCAAAATCAACGGATTTCTGGGCATACTCATCACGTAGGTCACAGATTGCGGTTATCGTTGCCTTGGGATGTAAGGCGGTCATTTGCTTAACGTGACCGCTGCCCCTGTTGCCCACCCCGATAAAGGCGACCTTTACCTGTTCGATGGGATCGGTTTTAAGACCTATTACGGATTTTCCAAGTGAGGGACGCTTAGCGGTTATCCGTTCTATGGCTTTGTCCACATCCGCTTTGCCGAAAGCCGCGGCCCCAGGTAGTCCTAAAAAGGCCCCGACCAAAGCGGAGGACCGTAAAAATTTCCTTCTATCGAAATTGTTTTTTGAATCACCCATTTTTTTTGGATTTTTAGCGGTTAGTTTATTTGAATCGAGGGGTTCAGGTTTTAAGTGGTTCAAGGCCCTTTTGGCTTTAGCAATGGATTGAGCCTTAAACATTTACCGCCGACCGTCACCAAAACAGCTTTTCCCTGTTTATACTTTCTCACCCGTAAGCCTTCGCCGTCTGCTTCGAGGTTCCTAAACCTTCGATTCCCAATTCGACTACATCACCCGCTTTCAGGTATTTCTGGGGTTTGAGACCAAGACCTACACCGAAAGGCGTGCCCGTCGAGATAATATCACCGGGCAGTAGGGTCATAAACTGACTGATATAGCTGACCTGTTTGGGAATATCGAAAACGAAATCGGAGGTGTTGCTATTTTGCATCGTTTCGCCATTGAGCGTCAGCCAGAGGTCGAGGTTATGCGGATCTTTGATTTCATCTTTGGTCGCTATAAACGGGCCCAGCGGCGCAAAGGTGTCGCAGCTTTTACCTTTCACCCATTGGCCGGAACGTTCTAACTGGAATTCCCTTTCGCTATAATCGTTATGCAGCACATAGCCTGCGACATGGTCCATGGCATCCGCCTCGGAAACGTAGGAGGCTTTTTTGCCGATGACCACGGCCAGCTCCACTTCCCAATCGGTCTTTACGCTTCCTTTGGGAATGATCACGTCGTCATTCGGACCGACGATTGCCGAGGTAGCCTTAAAGAAAAGAACGGGTTCCTCAGGGATGTCCATTCCGCTTTCCGCGGCGTGCTTGGCGTAATTCAAGCCTACGCAGACCAGTTTGGAAGGCCTGACCGAGGGAGGTCCCAAACGCACATCGCCGCTGATTTTCGGACAATCCCCTTGGTGGGATGCCATCCATTTTTGGAGTTTGGCGATGCCTTCATTTCCAAAAAAGTTCTCGTCGTACTCTTGGCCAAAAGCGGATACATCCAACCGGGTGCCGTCTTCAAGTTGAACACCGGTTTTCTCTTTTCCTGCTTCGCCGAATCGTATTAATTTCATGTTCTGATCTATTTTAAGTTTTTAATTCTTGCTTTGATAATTGACCTTCAACTTTGTCCAAGTTTTCCAACCGCTATCCGGTCATTAAAATACAAAGCTATTTTTATATTTCCGCGCCGTCATAATTTTGACCGAAAGGTTTTACTCCTTTTCCTTTGCAATTTCCTTCCAAATCTTTCCCTCGGGAAAACGATAACTTTCTAATGATTCCGCTTTCATCTCGATACTATATCCCGGAAGTTTCGGAGGCATATAGGCTCCGTTCTTTATGACTACGGGGTCGAGAAAATGCTCGTGCAGGTGATCCACATATTCTATTATGCGATTTTCAAGGGAACCGCTCACAGCGATATAATCGATCATCGATAAATGCTGTACATACTCGCAAAGACCCACTCCACCCGCATGCGGACATACAGGAATTTCGAATTTGGCAGCCATCAACAAAATTGCCAATATCTCGTTGACGCCCCCTACCCGGCAGCTATCGATCTGGCAGATTCCGAAGGCGCGGGCCTGCATCAATTGTTTGAACATCACCCGATTTTGACAATGCTCGCCCGTAGCAACATGTATCGGGGCAATGGCCTTGGCGATTTTGGCATGCCCGAGAATATCATCGGGACTCGTAGGCTCCTCGATCCACCACGGATCGAATTTCGCCAGCTGTTGTATATTGGCAATGGCCTCGTCAACATCCCATTTTTGGTTGGCGTCCATCATCAGTCTTAAATCCGGACCGATTTCTTCACGGATAATGGCTGCCCGACGCATATCATCCTTCAGATCGGAACCTACCTTTATTTTAATATGATCGAAACCTTCGGCCTTGGCCTCCCGACACAGCCGGCGCATCTTTTCATCGGAATAGCCCAGCCATCCCGCGGATGTGGTATAGGCGGGATAGCCTTCCCGTAGTAATGTATCGATACGTTCCTGTTTTGACGATTCTTTGCTTTTTAATAATTGTAGGGCTTCATCAGGTGTAATTGCATCCGTAATATAGGTAAAGTCCACGCAGGAAATCAAATCTTCAGGGGACATATCGGCCAAGAGTTTCCAAAGCGGTTTGCCTTCCTTCTTGGCGTACAAATCCCAAACGGCATTGACCACAGCGGCCGTGGCCAGATGGATGACTCCTTTTTCAGGCCCCAACCAGCGCAATTGGCTATCCCCGGAAACCATCCTATAGAAATCGCCCATGTTCGAAGTAAAACTTTCAAGGGTCTTACCCACAATCAAGTACGAAAGCGATTTTACGGCAGCAACACAAAGTTCGTTGCCCCTGCCGATAGTAAAGGTCAAACCGTGTCCCTCCAATCCATCCGGATGATCTGTTTTTAGGATTACATATGCAGCGGAATAATCAGGATCGGGATTCATGGCGTCGGAGCCGTCCAATGAGCGGCTGGTCGGAAAGCGGATGTCCTTGACCACGATATTTGTAATAAGGGTGGTATTTTTCATTTAATAAAGGGTATAATAACAAAATTAAGGCTTAAGCGGCCGTTGAACTACTCCATAAATGACCTAAACCGATATTTTTTTGTCCTGCACTATAGTTTTGGGACTAATAAGTATCCTATTTGGGCATTTCCCCAAAAACCAGCTGTAATTTTGCAGGATATCCATTAGTCAGCGTATACTATCGACAAGGTAGTTTTTCTGTTGGGAAATAAAAAATTAAAGAAAACAGGGATACCCTGGCTTTGGAGGATGTCATCTACTTCGGCTTTTTATTTTAATCTCTATTTTTGCACCAAACAAAATCCCCATGGAACGCAACGAACTATATCCCATATTTTTAAAGGTATCCCAATTGAATGTCCTGATTGTCGGAGGCGGCAATGTGGCCCTCGAAAAGTTGACTTTTTTGTTGAAATCGAGTCCCGCTGCGCAGGTGGAAATGGTGGCTCCGATGTTTCGGGAGGAGACCGTAGTCTTGGCCGAAAAGTTCGGTATTGCCATGCATTGCGATACCTACAATTTGGAATATCTTACGGATCGGCATATCGTCATCGCTACCACCGATAGCCCGGAGGTCAATGAACAGGTGTATCACGACTGTCGAACGAAAAGTATTTTGGTGAACGTTGCCGACAATCCGCCGTTCTGCGATTTTTATATGGGCGGTATCGTGACCAAGGGCAATGTGAAAGTGGCCATTTCGACCAATGGGAAATCGCCCACCACGGCCAAACGCCTACGCCAATTTTTCGAGGATGTCATTCCCGAAAACATCGATGATCTCGTAAAGAACCTCAACGAATACCGAAAGACCATCAAAGGCGATTTTGAGGAAAAAGTGGAGACCCTGAACGAATTTACAAAGGGATTGGTAGGCAAGAAAAAATAAAAAATCATGCTTTATCCAACTCAAAAATAGGAGCCATAAGCCGCCATTTTTCACCAGGTTTCGTATTTGGGATAGCCTGTTGGTACTTCCACATCAAAGTTTCCCAATCCTGTACTTTGGGATTGGCCTCGTCGGCTTTTTGCTTTTTCTCGAACGAAAAATCGGGACGGGTTTCCATAATCATGAATAAACGGTTTTCTACGTGGTAGATGTCCAATTTTTCGACGCCGGCATCCTTAATGCTGGCCGTTATTTCGGGCCATACGTTTTCATGGTATTCTTTATAGGTTTTGATAAGTTCGGGGTCGTTTTTTAGGTCTAGGGCTAGGCAGTAGCGTTTTGTTTTCATGATAAAAATGTATTTCGTTGGTATGTTGTTTTTAAAATCCACATAATGCTTAGAATGGCTGAATCCTCCTTTATGAGCAAGGAAGGTGGTACGCCTTTAACATTTCGGATGGATTGATCCGTCTGCAAAGTCGCCACTCCACTTTTTTGTAAATAACGAAACCAAAAATTCCTCACATCGGATGCGCTTCCAAAAGTTCGGCGGGGGAATAAAAACCTTCCTTATCTTTAATGGCTTCCCGTACCTCTTTAACCTTTTCCGGTAAAATTGGGTCTGCCTTGTTGCCAAAGGTGTTTCGGACAAAGGTCAATACAGATGCGATCTCTTCATCATCGAGCATCCCTCCAAAGGGCGTCATGGGTACTTGACCGGGGTAGGTTTTGCCTTCGAGTTCGAGCGGGCCCATCAATCCTTTAAGGACTATCTTTATCAGACGCTCTTCACTCCCGGTGACCCATTTTTGGCCGGCAAGTGGGGGGAATTGGGAAGCGCTCAGTCCGTTACCATCCGGTTGGTGGCAGGTGACGCAATAGCCTTCGCGGTTATAGATTTCCTCGCCTTTGACGAAAAGTTCCTTGGCGGCTCCTTCAAGAGTTGTTTTCGTTTTGTGGGACTCGTCCTCCCCCAAATTGTATCCCTTCAAATGGGCCAGGGCCGCCTCATAAGGTTTTTGCATCCAATCGTCCATTGGTAATTTTCCGGCGGCTTCCACAATGGGTACTCCCGTTTTCTCATCCAACCAAGAAGCGGCGACCAGGGCATCCAAACGTACGCGCGGATTTTCGTCTTTGGCAGCGGCCATCAACAGATCGGCCTGTTCGGGAATCTGGTGACCTGCATAGCGCAACACTTGTACCGCAGCGGCACGCGCCCTGAAATCCTTGGCGTTCAACATTTGTTTTAATAGATCTTCATCGACCTGGTTCAGACCCCAGGTCACCCAAAGGGCTTCCAGCACATGGTGTTCGTAACGGGGATCGTCTTTGTCCAGATCTTGGACCCAAGTTTTCAATTCGGGCAGCACTTTATCGGCATCCCTACCCCTAAGCTCACGCCGGGTACGATACCGGGAACGGTATTCGGGAAGTTTTAAATTTTCTAAAAGCTCGGCAATAGTTGCTCCGTCGATTTTTGCGGGATGTACTAAAGGTCTTGAAGGATAGGTCATGCGATAGATCCTTCCGTGCACATGATCGCGTAGGGGGTCGCGGGCGTTGTGCTGCATGTGGCCGATCAGCACATTGTGCCAGTCGACGAAATACAGCGAACCGTCCGGAGCGAATTCCATATCCACGGGACGAAAATTGGAATCGGTCGAGGTCAGCAAGTCCAGTCGATGTTTACTGGTGTACCCTGAGGATTCCGGGTCATCGACCACGATATGCTGTTTGGTTCCCAAAAATCCGATCGTATTGTTGATCAGCATATCGCCCTGTACCTCATCGGGGAAATGCCGGCTCGAGACAAATTCCAGTCCTGATGTAGGCCGTACCCGATGGGCTTCCTCGATAATATTTTGGGGAAGCGGGTTCGATTGGCCGTAGCGGGACTTGATCGTTCCGGGCATCATCCAGGTCACATCGGGACCCGAGGTGTGGGCGAAGAAGGGTTGCCCCCATTCATCGAAAGCAATCCCCCACGGATTGGGAATCGGCAGTTGTGCGGTACGTTCCAAATAATGCCGTTGCGGACTATAACGGTAAAAGCCACCATTGGTGGCACGAACGGTACCGTAGGCAGTTTCTACATTGGTATGCAAAAAGACACCTTCTCCCATATAAAGGGCACCTGAAGGATCGGCCGTAAAGGCACTGATAGCATGGTGGGTGTCGTGGTCGTCAAAGCCGCTAAGTATGATTTCTTTGGTATCGGCCTTATCGTCGCCATCGGTATCTTTCAGCAAAACAAGATTGGGTGCCTGCGAAACATATACCCCTTCGGGCGCAAACTCAAAACCAATGGTCATGCTCAAGCCGTCGGCAAAAACGGTTTGCTTGTCGGCCTTGCCATCGTTATCGGTATCTTCCAAAATGAGCAGTTTATCGTTCGGTTTGGGGTCGCCCGGTTTGTAGGCCGGATAGCTAGGCATGACGCCCACCCACAACCGACCCTTGTTATCGAAGGACAGTTGTACCGGGTTGGCCAGATCTTCGAACTCCTCTTCCGAAGCGAAGAGTTCGAGTTTGTAGCCGTTCGGAACCTTAATTTTATCAAGCGCTTCCTGCCCGTACAGGTATTTTGGGTCCCCAGACCCATCGACTTCTTTATAATTCGTCTTTACCGGAGGTAGTTTTTCGGTCTTGGCATCCATGGCGACCAAGTCGGTCGACTTACCGGCCGCCGCGTTCCAAATGGCCGTATCGCGGTTGGCCGTCATCTCACGGATCTTTTCAATTTCGAAGGGATAATTTGCCGGTCCGAAGGGGTCGTAGCGCCGACCGTAAGCATGAACACCGTTCGGAATCTTGAAGTCGTTGTGCCAATACCAGTTTTTGTCCAGCACCGCATCATGCACCGCTTTGCGGTTGGCTTCGGCCACGCTTTCATGGGCTCCAAAAATTTCATCGGTCAATAGTTTGGCGAACTTTTGGTATCCGTAGTCATTGAGTTGAAAACCGTCGGCCGTTATGTTTTTATCTTCGGAATCCATCCATTTTTTGGAAGCTTTAAAGGCATCCACAAAAGGGATGCTGTCCTTGGCCGCTACTTCGGCCATGGCATCCGCATATAGCTTAAGGTTCTTGTTTTCTTCGACGCCGTTCGGCAAGTCCATTTCATCCGATAGGTCCTCAAAGGCTATGGGCGACACCAGTACCAGTTTCGGTGCCGATTCGCCATTATATTTCTGCTTTTTGGTATGTTCGATAAAGGCGTGCAGTTCATCCTTGTAATTCTGCAATCCCTTTTCACCTTGAAAGGACTCGCTATAACCGAAGAAACCGATGATGATATCGGCACCCAGGCTCGTCAACCATTCATCTTCCGTTGGAAAATGGCCGATACTGCCCGACTTATTGGCATATTCGGTCTGGAACTTTTCGGCGCCCGGAAATGCCCAAGGGGAATTCCTTGCCGAATGCGGCCGAAAACCTGGGGTATTACCGCCATCGCCCATATTTCGGATGAAGAGGGTGCTATCGGGATAGCGTAGCTGCAGTTCCGTCTCAAAATGCCCGAAGTTCATCATTCGGGAGGGGAGATTGTTGCCGATAAGGACGATATGGTCTTGATTATGGACTTGTATCTTACCTTCTTCCTCGTCGGTACAGCTTATTAAAAGTAAAACTATCAAAACTATCGTTCCGATAAAACCTTTACTTCTATATACCATTTTTGTAAATTTTAGATGTTAGTGTTAAGTTAAGCCAAAATCGTCGCATAATCCAATGCGTCTTTTGCGGCATCCCGTCGTTAAAAAATAATTCCGTAGCTACGTCTATGCAATGATTTTTTGTCTAGGGCTACCACAAAATCCACGATTGACTTATACGCCATTTCAGCTTTAACTTAACACTGGATATCTTGTAATTCCCCTTGTTTATTATCTGAATTGGGACTTTTACAAATTTAAATCGACGTGAATCCCCTCTGCCTCCGACCGTTCACAGGCTTCGATAATTCGCTGGCAGGTAATTGCATCGGCCAAGCTCGACAAGGGTTTTTCATTATTTCGGATGACCCTGTCTATAAAGTGTACTGCCGTATTCTTTATGGATTCGGGATAGCATTGATACGTTTGCGAATGCGGCCCGTTAGCTTCGTTGATTACGAAATCGCGGTAACTGTATCGCGTGCTTCCCTTTGTTCCTATTACTTTGATGATACACGTCCAAGGGTCGCCCGCATGGTCGTCGTTGGCAAAACTGGCGCAAAGATGGGATAGCGATCCGTTCTGCATCTTTAGGTTCGCCATAGCCACGTTCTCTTGGGGGGCCAAAGTCGGATCCGAAGTGTACTTTAAACAGGATACGGTCTTCGGTTGTCCGGCCAAATACAACATGGTGTAGCTGTGATGGGTCAAAATCTGTCGGATAACACCCGGATAACGGGCCCTGATATCGTGTGCGTGATGGATGTTATACATCATATAGAATTGGGTAATCGCACCCAAACGCCCGCTTTCGATCATTGATTTTGCCCTTTCGATTCCCGGCTCGTAAATGTAATTATGTACGGGCATGCATTTTACACCTGCATTTTCAACGGCGTTCTGCATGTGCTCCAATTCGGTAATGGTGGAGGCTGCAGGTTTTTCGACCAGAATATGTTTTCTAGCCTGGGCAGCCTGAATCGTGTATTCGCAATGTGTTTCCATATTGGTCAAAATGAAAACGGCATCGATTTTTGGATCTTTTAGTAATTCGTCGACCGAAGCATAGGTTTTACATCCGAATTTGTTGGCTTTGGCTTGCCCTTTTTCCGCAGTACGATTCCACAAGCCAATCAACTCGGAACCGGGGAGTCCATTTATAGCTTCTGCGTGGAGGTCGGCGATGTCACCTGCCCCGATAAATCCTATTCCGATGGTCTTCATGAGGCGGGACTTGAAAATTCCAAAGTACCTTTTTCTGCCATATCCCTAAACGCTATAAGTGATTTTCGCACTCCCTCCGCAATTGGTGTCAAGGGCATATTTTTAAATGTAGTGTCGATTTTTCCATGGTTGAGATCGCAAACAAAAAGATTGGGATCAGCGCCCTCGGCTATGGAAAATTGTGCAAAATCGCCCATGTCCAAAGTACCGGCCTCCTCCTCGATAATTTGCAAAAATTCGGAAATAGGGATGGTCTTACCCTTAACATTAAATGCCCCAAACCCTTCATAAGGCTGTAAGCTGCATTCGGCAAAATAACTGCCGATATCTTCAACAAAATGATAGTTTTCCCGACCTTGATAGGGCATTTCAAAGGGAATCGCCTTTCCGGATACCGCACCCATGGCCACCGCTTTCATCGCATTGGTCGGGGCCGATGTCTTGCCTTTGTCGCGGCCCTTGCCATAGGTCGTGTTTATTCGAAGACACAGGGTCGGTACACCCGTATTATCGTAAAAGAATCGGGCCAAATGCTCCCCGGCCAATTTCCAGATTCCATAATGGTTCGGAGGCGCCAAGGGCACATTTTCCGAAATAAGTTCTTGTGAATACATGGCCCGTTTACCATAAACCGCCGCGGAACTGGCAAAAACAAAACGTTTTAGATCCGGCAATTTTTCCGCAACGTCGAAAAGTGCCATCGTGCCCCCGGTATTGATTTGCATACCCCCTATATGATCTCTGGAACAATCCGGACTCTGATACGCCCCCAGATGTATGATGTGGGTGGGATTGATTTTCGGCAACAGTTCCGTTATAGCGTCGTAATTGGAGACATCCAACTTTACAAATTCCAAACGGGCGTCCAAACCTTCGCCCAGCCAAAGTTGTAGGGCATCTGTATTGCTCGAGCGTGTAGCGATCACGATTTTTTCAACTTCTGGAGACTGTAACAATTTATAAATTGTGACCGATCCGATGCAACCTGTACCACCTGTTATAAAAATTCTGGACATTTTTTGATGTTAGATTATAGCTATGTGTTTATTGTACCTCTTCAAACCCATCAATTCATTTTGACTACCGCCTTTACATTGTTCGCAGAAATGGAATCTTCGAAGGCTTGGGTAATATCTTTAAAATCATAGGCGTCGATGTAGGCTTCCGAGGGGAAAACGCCCGTAGCCATCAACTTTTGGGCGACCATATAATCCGCCCGACAAGATCCCATGGAGCCGCGCATGTTCAAGGAGGTCCGAGTCAAATGGGTGGCATTAATGGAAACCTCTTTTGGATAGGTAGCGATTACGCAAATATCACCCTCAGGTCGAACGACGGAAATCGCCTCGGTCAGTACTTGGGGTACGCCAGAGCATTCTATCAACAGGTCTACTTGGCCATTTTTCCCAAAGGGAATTCCTTTGGCATCTGTAATTCCAGCTTTCAATTGTTGGGCGAGGTTGTTCTCGGGGGATACCTCAACGGTTATGAACCCCTGTTCCTTCGCTTTTTTTAAACGGATGTCGCGGTCGTGGGCAATACCGGTCACCACTACCCTTGCCCCCGCGGCCTTCGCCAATTCGGCGGACATCAGGCCAATGATGCCACATCCGGTGACTACCACATCGTCGCCGGGTTTGATATGACATTTGCTGTACAGGGCATTAACAACGACGGATAAAGGCTCTACCAAAGCCCCTTGTTGCGGCGTCAGTCCTTCCATGAGTGATACGACCCTGTCGGATTCCAATACAACCTGTTGTCCGAAACCCCCATTTCTATGGAATCCAATGATTTGTTTTTGAGGACATAGGTTCCATTTTGCTACACTACAGGCGGGACATTCCTCATCTTGGCACCCCAACATGGCCAAAGGCGTGAAATGGTCGCCTACTTTCAGGTCACCATGATCGCCGGGGCCCAATTCCAGGATTTCGGCACTGAATTCATGTCCGATTATCCGCGGCCGTTCGACCCAATCGAAATTTGGTTTTCCCAAGGAGGCGCTATTATCGGAACCACAGATTCCCGTATATAAGGTTTTCGCCAAAATCTCACCTTCCTTCAGTTCGGGGATTTCCATTTCGACTACTGATGTGTTGGCGGTAACGGATACCCCCGAACCGGGGTAAATTCTTTCGCGGCCTTGAAGGCAAAAACCCTTTAATTGCTTGCTCATTTTTTTGATTCTTTATTCGTCTGAATTTCCCTTTCTAGATGTTCTGGTTTACGATTTAATCGCTACTTCCACTCCACCCCTGTATCCTTCCAACTTCGCGATTTCGCAGATTCCAGAACGGCCTCGCAAACTTTCTGGGTTTCCTGGGCCTCCCTAAAGGTTGGGGAGCAGGGTTTTCCTTCTTCCAAAGCTTTTAGAAAATCGGCAATTTGATGTACAAAACTGTGTTCGTACCCGATGGATAGTCCCGGTACCCACCATTTATCCATATAGGGCTGATCTTCGTCGGTCACATGAATGGAACGCCAGCCGCGCTCTATGGATTCGTCGCGGTGGTCAAAATACTCCAGCCGTGACAGGTCGTGCAGGTTCCATTTAATCGAAGCATGTTCGCCGTTGATTTCAAAAGTGTAATGGGCTTTGTGTCCGCGTGCATATCTGGTGGATTCGAACAGGCCTAAGGAACCATTATCAAAATGGCAATGGAACAAGCAGGCATCGTCGATGGTCACTTCCTGTTTTACACCGGTCTTGGAATGTACCCGTTCTTTAATAAAAGTTTCGGTCATGGCGGACACATCTTTAATGCCCCCGTTCAACCACATTGCCGTATCGATGCAGTGCGCCAATAGATCCCCGGTTACCCCTGATCCGGCAGCGGAATTATCCAAACGCCATAGTCCTTCACCGCCTTGTGGGAGTTCGGGACTAATCGTCCAATCTTGTAAAAAGTTCGCGCGGTAATGGAAAATTTTACCCAGTTTTCCGGCGTCTATCAATTGTTTTGCCAAGGTAACTGCAGGAATTCTTCTGTAATTATAATAGACCGTGTTGGGTACCCCGGCCTTTTCAACGGCATCGACCATCGGCTGCGCTTCGGCAACGGTTCTGGCCAAGGGTTTTTCGCAGAGTACCATTTTTCCCGCTTCCGCTGCGGCAATGGCGATTTCCGCGTGCATATTGTTCGGGGTGCAGATATCGATGGCATCGATATCGTCGCGGGCCACCAATTTTCGCCAGTCCGTTTCAATGGATTCATAGCCCCATTGTTCGGCGAATGCGGTAACCCGCTCTTCGTTTCGGGCGCAAACGGCCTTTAAAATGGGATTATATTGTAACTCGGGAAAAAAGTTGGGTATCCTTCTATAGGCGTTGGAATGGGTTCGGCCCATGAAACCGTAACCTACTAGACCGATACGTAAGTCCTTTTTTTTGCTCATAATTTTTAAAGTTTTGATTCCTGCATAATGCTACTACCACTGCCTACTCCTCTTCATGCCACCCATGCATCTCGCGCACCTGTATCATGGCTCCCAAAATATCGTTCCAAGTTTTGGGTTTCATCATAACGTCGTTGGGGAACATGCAGCCGTCCCAGCAGATGTGTTTGATTTTTTTGGTCAGGTTTCCGTATTCGTCACGGAGCCAGTGACCGGCATCGACGGCGATATCCAATTTGCCATTGGGGTCGTCGGCCAAACAATGCCTTCCCGTTTTTTCATGTGAACCGGAACCGAAGACGGTACCGTCGTTCTGGGCGACGTGAAAATCTATCGTCCATGGCCTTAAGGCGGCAGTCATTTCTTTGAGACCTTTCGTCAAGGCTTCCCTATCCTTCCAATCGAAATCTTTGGGAAGAATGCGTTCGTCAGGCTTGTTGTATCCCAAGAGATATAATAAGGTATGCGCCATATCCGCCTGGAAACCGATGTTCGGGCGGTTGACGGCCTCCAAGGTATTAATCATGGTTTTCCAGCCTTGCATCCCGCCCCAGCAGATTTCACCCTCCGCAGCGAGCGATTCACCATAATCGGCGGCCACGTCACAGGCTTCCCGGAAGGTCTGGGCTATTAATTTGGTATTTCCGGTAGGGTCCGCCGCCCAGCTCTTAGGGTCTACGGACGAATCGATGCGAACCACTCCATACGGCCGGATACCCAGTTCACGCAATTTTTGTCCGATCTCGCAGGCTTTGCGTACCTGGGTGACAAATTGCTGTCGTTCTTCGGAGGAGCCCATGGCGGAACCACCGCCGACACCTCCCCAAATGGGAGCCACCAGGCTTCCGATTTCCAGGTTTTTTGCCCTGGCCTTATCCGCCATTCGTTTTATATTGTCATCGTTGGAGTCGATATCCAAATGGGGGTCGGCCGCAAAAAGGTCGAAACCGTCGAATTTCACACCATCGACCTCCGCGTTCGCGGTAAGTTCGATCATGGTATCGATATCGATGGCCGGTTCGGAATCGGGACCTTTACCGACCACTCCCGGCCAAGAAGCGTTGTGCAGTTTTGGAAAATTATTTTTTGGCATCTGCTTTGATTTTTTATTCTATTACATTCTAGTTGAAGTCTACAAAGGCATCCATAAATATAAGTAATATCCAGGTAATCATATACTGAACCTCACCTATTATTTAAATGCATCCTACAATTTCTTACGGCTAATTTTGCATCCTCCTTATATATCTGGCCCCACTTTTTCAGTATCCCAAATACTATCCTTACAAATCTAATACACCTTACTCATTGATATTTCCTATATCTTAGTAAAAGATGACACTTTTTTGTCTTATCTTTCCCGTAGAACCTATTTGAAGGGAAAATTATGAGTAGCCCTAATATTGAAAAAACCATTACCTCGAGACAGGCCTTTATTTTTAAGGACCTGAAGAGTCCCTATTTTAATCCCCACTGGCATTTTCATCCCGAATTTCAGATATCGTATATTATAAAAGGAAAAGGCACGCGATTCATAGGGGATAACGTACAACCTTTCAAGGAAGGAGATTTGGTACTGACCCCTCCGAACCTTCCGCATTTATGGAGGAGCGATGAACCTTATTTTGAAAAGGACAATGCCCTTTCGACCCACGCCATGGTCATCTATTTTGACCAGGAGTTAATGAGTCCGCCACTTTTGCGCCGCGAAGAATTTTACGCTTTAAAGAAGTTGGTCGAAAACGCGTCAAGAGGTATGGAATTTTATGGAGACACGCCCGAGCAAGTGTATCGCCTCATGCAAAATATCGCGCCAAAGAAAGGCTTTCGCCGTATCATCAGACTACTGGAAATTTTAGAGGTCATGGCCAATAGCGAAGAGTACAATCTACTGTCAAGCCCAGGCTATAGAAATGTCTTCAAAACGGACGACGCCGATAAGATGCAATTGGTCTACGATTACGTGATGAAACATTTCACGACCAAAATTGAACTGAGCGACGTGTCGGACCTACTACACATGACCACTACCTCGTTCTGCAGATATTTCAAGCCGCGAGCAAATAAAACTTTTACACGTTTTGTAAATGAAATCAGGATAGGGCATGCGCGTAAACTACTTTTGGAAGATAATTTCAATATCTCACAAATATCCTATGAATGTGGTTTCAATACCCTATCGAACTTTAATCGGCAGTTCAAGTCCATCGTAAAAATGAGTCCCCATGAATATCAAAAATTGTTCTTGGATATAAAGACCGGTATGTCTTAACTCGGATGGAATATGTCATTCCGTCAAATTTTAAGGACAAAAAAGTATCGGTCTTTCAGAAAATACAGGAATTTTACTTTTGAGTTTCCATATATATTTGATGGGGACGTAATTTTAGGGTCTAAGTAAAAATAGTTAACGACGTATTTGTCGAGTCGAGCGGTTAAGACCTTGTTGATAGTGCGCAATTTGATGTTCTCAACTTTAATTTATCTTGAGTGTAGCCGAAAGGCTCAGACATATGGTACAAAGCCTATTTTTTGACCCTATTAAACCATCGAAAACCAAAAAAAAGGATTATGAAAATCGGTATGAATATGTTGCTTTGGACCAACCATGTGACGGAAGAACACTATCCTATTGTGGACACCTTAAAAAAAACGGGCTATGATGGTATCGAGTTGTTCTTATCGGAGGGTAGTGTCGCGCATTATACAAAACTTGGCACCCATTTTTCCGAGATGGACTTAGGTGTAACCGCCGTGGCCAGTTTGGCACCGGAAGAGAATATTGCAAGCCCTGACCCAAAATTTCGAGCAGCCGGATTGGATAAACTAAAATGGTCGATAGATGTTGCCGAGGCAGCGAACGTCGAGGTGATTTGCGGCCCTTTCCATTCTACTTTTGCTTATTTTACAAGACAGCCACCGACCGAGGACGAACGCAAACGGAGTGCCGAGCAGTTGCGAAAGGCGGCCGAGTATGCACAAAAGGCTAATATTATGCTAGCCCCCGAAGCCGTCAATCGATTTGAATGCTATTTATACAATACAATGGCCGACCTAAAAACCTTAGTAGAAGCTGTTGACCATCCGAATTTGGGCGCCATGTTCGATACCCATCATGCGCACATTGAAGAGAAAAGCCAAGCGGAAGCTCTAAGGACCATCGCCCCAGTGCTCAAACACGTACATATCAGTGAAAACGACAGGGGTACCCCAGGTAGCGGACAGGTGCATTGGAATACCGTTTTTGACACTTTAAGGGAAGTCGGTTATGATGGATGGTTGACTATCGAAGCCTTTAGTACAATCATTCCCGAATTCGCCAATGCCATTAATGTTTGGCGGGATTATTCGGTATCCAAAGAAATTTATACAGAAGGACTTCGGTTGATTAAGAAAGGGATCGAGGAGTAAAAAACGGAATAAGAATCGGCACAAAATTTCACAAATCTAAACTTATAAACTCAAACACTTTTTTCGAAATTGACCCTGGACTATATCCGGTCATGGGTTATAAAAAATAATCCAACTAAAATTCCTAAGCATGAAAAAGCTGATCTATATTTTTATTTGTTGCACCCTATTTGCTTGTAAAGAGGATAAAAAAGGGGCTGCCGAAACACAGCAAGTGGTCGAACCGCCAAAGGAATGGTTGACATTTGAGGGAGATGGTGCCGATGCCAAACAAATTGTTCTGATTTCTGGGGATGAGGAATATCGTTCCGAGGAAGCTTTACCGCAATTGGCGAAAATATTGTCCGAACACCACGGGTTTAACTGTACCGTACTATTTGCCCAGAATCCTGAAAATCCGGGAATCATAGATGCGAATTACGTAAACAATATCCCGGGGCTGGAAGCTTTGGATACTGCAGATATGATGATCATCTTTACCCGGTTCCGCGCCTTGCCCGATGACCAGATGAAACATATCGATGACTATCTGATGGCAGGAAAGCCGGTGATGGGCATCCGTACCGCGACCCATGCCTTTATGTTCCCCGAAGATTCAGATTCCAGCTACAAAAGATATAGTAACGGATACGCCGGAGATAAAACGGAATGGACCGATGGTTTTGGCCGCCTCGTCTTGGGTGAAAAATGGGTCGCTCACTATGGCCACCATAAACATCAAAGCCAAAGGGGAATGATTTTCGAAGATGCCCGAGATCATCCAATAACAAATGGAATTGCCGATGGCGATGTATGGGGCGCTTCCGATGTGTATGAAGTCCGTTTGCCGCTTCCGGGTGATGCAAAACCGATAGTCTACGGTCAAGTAATGAACCGAAAAGGGGAATACAACGAAACCGATATTTATTTCGGAATGCAGCCCTCCGATGATGAAGTGGCCAAAGTCAACAATGAAGGGAAAACCGTAAACGATATCAAAATGCCCATCGTATGGACCAAAAGCTACCAACTGCCCGGCGGGAAAAAAGGGAAAGCCTTTATGTCAACGGTCGGTGCCGCCAGCGATATGTTGATCGAAGGAACCAGAAGACTGTTGGTCAATGGCGTTTTTTGGGCCATGGATATGGAGGTGCCGGAGAAAGCGGATGTAGGGCTAGTGGGGGACTTCAAACCTAGCCAGTTTGGGTTTAAAGATGAAAGGTATTGGGAAGAAAAAGAAGTAAAAGTTGGGGATTTTGACTTTAAGAAATAAAAAAATACAAATAAGTAATTCGTTACCATTAATGCAACCTGTCCTTCCAGCAAGCGAGTTTGTGCCCAACGAAACTATTGAAGTTCCCAAACTAACGAATCATGGCATTGCAACTGCAGGGGATTAAACCCCTCACTTAAGCTCCATCGCCTCCACCTTATCCGCCCCTTCACCACGGATTTCTTTATAGGCAGAATTCATCTCCTTTAGTTTTAAAGGATGTGATTCCGCCAGGTTTTTCCGCTGCCCGATATCGTCCTTTAAATTATAAAGCTGGTATGTCTTGTCGTTCCCCAATTCGATGTTCACTGATGTGTTGACCGCGGGGCCCTTATAAGGCGGAATCATCGCCCAATCTCCTTGGCGAAAAGCGGTTCGGCTGGTGGCCTCCAGAACAATGTGGTCACGGCCCTTTTTGCTATTTCCCAAGAATTCATCCAACAGATCCTCACTATCCTGCCCTTTTTTATCGCTACCTACCAGATTAGCTAAGGAAGTAAGCAAGTCTAACTGGGAGACCATGGCGTCGGATACTCCGGGCGTAATATTCCCTTTCCAATAGGTAATAAAAGGCACACGCGTACCGGCCTCGAAAAGGCTATATTTACCGCCACGCAAGGGTCCGGCCGGTTTGTGGTCGCCCAATTTTTCTACGGCATCGTCGTAATAACCGTCATTTATAACGGGACCGTTATCGCTGGTAAATACGATTAGGGTGTTATCTAGTAGCCCCTCAGATTCCAAGGTTTTAATAAATTCACCGACGACCCAATCCGCCTCTACGATTACATCGCCCCTGGGACCCATGCCGGACGCTCCTACAAAACGGGGATTCGGGGTACGCGGTACGTGTGGCTGCTGCAAGGCATAATACAAAAAGAAAGGTTCGCTTTTGTTTGCCGCAACATACTTTTGGGCCTCGGCCAAAAAAGTGTCCGCCATATCTTCGTCGATCCATTTGGCGGATTCGCCGCCTTTCATAAAACCGATGCGGGGAATACCGTTTACAATGCTGTTGTTATGGCCATGGTGCCATTTCATTTTCAATAGTTCAGGATTATCCTTGCCGGTAGGTTCTCCCGGAAAGTTGGTATCGTAATCTACTTCAATCGGGTCGCTCGGGTCAAGCTTGACCACTTTTCCATTTTGGATGTAGACGGTTGGAACTCGATCTTGGGTGGCCGCCATAATATAGCTCTGCTCGAAACCTACTTCATTGGGGCCGGGGGCGATGCGTTGGTTCCAGTCCACATTACCAGAACCCAGCCCCAAATGCCACTTTCCGACGATACCCGTTTTGTATCCTTTTTCCCTGAGCATTCTGGGAAGGGTCATCTGCGTCGTGTCTATAATCAATGGCGCGGTGCCCGGAAGGATTTTGGCGCTTTTGTTTCGCCATGGATACGTTCCGGTGAGCAGGGCATAGCGACTTGGAGTACAAGTGGCCGACGAGGCATAGCCATGGGTAAAGCGCATACCACCGTTGGCGAGTTTGTCCAAATTCGGGGTATCCAATTCGGTTGCCCCGTAGGCGCCCAGTTCGCCGTAGCCCAGATCGTCAGCATAGATGATTACGATGTTGGGGCGTTCGGCACTATTTTCTTGTATCGGTGCTTTTTCCTTTTTTGATTGGCATCCCGAAATCAGTAACACCAAGGCGGTAACTAGGATTGAGAAACACGGACAGCTTTTGAAAGAAAATCGTTGCATCCTTTTGGTTTAGAAAAAGCGGGTGAGAAATAGGTTGTTGGATTCTTGGTATCCTTCGTTAACAATTCTTCAATAGCTATCCTTCATCCAGTCGTAGGGTTTCCTTTTAATCCAATTTCCTCTTGTAAAATCGGGAAAATCTTGCGGTTCGCCGTTGTTGGCGATGGATAGCTCCGACAAGGGAGTAACGGCACTCCAAGCCGCGGCATCATAGGCGTCCATTGGGGGAGCCACGTTTTGTTTGGCGGATTCGACAAACGCATTATCGACAAAAAAGTCCATTCCGCCATGTCCGGCCCCTAGCGCGTGCTCGCCATATTTTTTCCAGAGGGGATGATCGTACTTCATCAACCATTCATCGGCAACATCCCATTCGTCGTGTTTAGCCGATTTTCCTTCAATATAGATACGGTTACCATCGACTTCCCATAATCCATTAGTCCCCTGAACGCGGAAGCCCAAAGAATACGGTCGGGGAAGTGTGGTATCGTGGGTCACGATAATCGTCTCCCCGTTGGCGGTTTCGATGGTGCTGGTAATGACGTCGCCCATTTTAAATCTTATCTTGGCATTGGGATGGTCTTCCCCACCATTTTCAACGATGTAGTCATGCAATCCCCGGGCTTTGGTGGCATGTGAGGTCAGGGAAAGAAAGCGGTTACCCCGGTTGATATCGTCCATAACAGCTATTGGCCCCAGACCATGGGTCGGATACACATCGGCATTCTGAAGCACCGAATGCTGCGTTCGCCATTTGGATTCAGAGATCCCCTTCTCCCCAAATTCGACGCCCTTGCCGTACGCATCTTTGCCGTCATTGAGCAATACGCCCCGAAGATCGTGCTGATAGCCGCATCTAAAATGCATCAGTTCGCCGAACACATTTTGCTTGACCATGTTTAGTAAAGCCAATACATCACGACGATAGTTCACGTTCTCAAGAATCATCACATGGGAGCCGGTGTCCTCATGGGTGTTGACGAGGTCCCAGCATTCTTCCATGGTATTTGCGGCGGAAACTTCTACGGCGGCGAATTTCCCGGCCTTCATGGCATCTACGGCCATACGCGTATGCCAAAGCCATGGCGTGGCAATGAGTACGGCATCGATTTCTGGTAGGGCCAACAAATTGAGATAATCCTGCTCGCTTTTCCCGAAGGTTTTGGGTTTTGCCCCGCCCGCCTTCGATATGGCATCCAAAGCCAACTTTATCCGATTGTCATCGATATCGCAGATGGCGGTGATGTTAACATCGTCCCTTTGCAAAAGATTGTTCATGTGGTTAGTACCCCGAAGGCCAACTCCGATCATGCCCACGTTCAGCTTGTCTTTCATTCCATATTTTGAGATACCGAATGTTAAATTGGGGAGAGCAGCTATTCCCGTGCCTACCATTGCCGTCTTTTTGATAAAATCCCTACGTTGATTCATGATTTTCGATTAATGTTATTATCGTTTAACCAAATATAGAAAAAGCGATACTGATGCCCACTTAGTAATCGCATTTTTTTTGAGAATGAACTCATTTAGAGGTCTTGTTTAGAACCGAGAATATCGGCTTTCGAGATCAGATGAAATCATTTTTTAACGGCATATATACCGAAAAATATCCTTTTTAATCAAAAAATCACTTCCTAATCCAATATCTAGGGTAATATAGCATAGAAACTGGATAAAAACGGCAATCCCATTCAGAAGCGTTCATTCTAACTTTGCATCGAAAACAATCACTACCCCTTAGACCGGACGGATCGGCTCTGAACGAGATTGGTACTTTATACTTTCCCAAAAGATTACCTTAACTTTGAAAGACGGAAATAAATTTACGATCAAAGCCAAGGGTAATAGGAAGAAAAATGTGTACATTTCATCCGTGAAAACGCATTGGAAAGCGTATTTCAAGAACTTTATTAGGTATTTCTAGTTTAATCAATGGCGGCGACTTGACCTATGCAATGGAAAGCAAGCCTGCCATGGAAAGGGGCTGGAAATTAAAGGACAAAACCTATTCTGTTTCAACCACGGAAGATTTGGATGAAACACAATCCGATTTATTTGGGTTTAAAAGGAGGCATGGGGAAACCGTTTTTCGTTAAAGATCCTATTTAACAACGTAAATCATGAAAACACATTTCCCGACCCTCTACTTTTTGGTCCTCGCCCTGATGGGGAAATCCTTTGGGCACACCCAAAATCTGGATATCTTCGATGGGAACGGCGATATCGGTCCTGTCAAGAATCCCGGTTCGGCGGAATTCGATGCGTCCACCGAAACGTATACAGTGGCGGGTAGCGGCACCAATATGTGGGGCGAGACAGACGAGTTTCATTTTGTAAGGAAGAAAATGTACAGTGATGTTTCCTTGGCGGCCGATATCGAATGGGTGGGCGATGGTACCGACCCCCACCGCAAGGCCTGTCTTATGATCCGTCAAAGTCTTGAGCCGGGGTCGGCCTATGATGATGCGGCCGTGCATGGCGATGGACTGACCTCCATACAATATCGGGATACGACGGGCGGTCCGTCGTATTGGCACGGCTGGTCGCCCGATAGTCAACGGGTCGCCTTTGTGAGTTATCGATTAAAGTGAGATAAACAACCTAAATAAATAATGATGAAAGTAAAAATAAACGCGCACACCATCAAACAAGCCGCATTCACTATGGTATGTCTTTTTTTATTGGGAAAGGCAGAGGCCCAGGATATATCCAAAAAAGCGAATGCCTTTTTGCAAACCCTTTCCCAGGAATTGAAGGAAAAGACCCTTTTTACATTGGAAGATGAAGAACGGTACAACATGAACTATGTTCCCATGCCGAGGGAAGGGGTCACCTTTCATGATTTTGATGAAACCCAAAAACGGGCCGCCCTTGATTTGTTAAAAGCATGCCTTAGTAAACAGGGATACGAAAAAACCTTGGAAATCAGGTCGCTGGAAAACGTATTGCGCACTATCGAGAACGATGACAATGACAAAATGCCCGATGGTCGCCCAAGAAGGGATCCCTTAAATTACCACTTCTGTATCTTCGGAACCCCTTCGCCCACCGAAGTTTGGGGATGGCGGTTCGAAGGACACCACATTTCTTTGAACTTTACCTCGGACGATGGAAAAATCGTGTCTGCTACCCCTACGTTTCTCGGTTCCAATCCCGGTATCGTAAAAGAGGGCGATTCTCGAGGTAAACAGGTCTTGAAAAAGGAATCTATGCTCGGGTTCGCCCTTGTCAATTCCCTGACCGCCGACCAGTTGAAAATCGCCAAGTTTTCTGAAGAGGCACCACCGGAAATCATTACGGCGAACCATCGTGAGGCTGGGGACATCGAAAAAGAAGGAATCGCATACGGTAAATTGGACCAAGCGCAAAAAAAGACGTTCATGAAACTGTTGCAAGTCTATGTCGGCAATTACATTTTCGATTTTTCGGAAACCCTGATGGCGAAAATCGAAAAGGCGGGCATCGAAAACCTGCATTTTGCTTGGGCAGGGAGTCTCAAAGAGGGAAAGGCACATTACTATCGCATTCATGGTCCGATGCTATTGATAGAGTTCGACAACACCCAGAACGATGCCAACCACATGCATACCGCCGTGCGTGACCTTACCAACGATTTTGCCGAAGATATCTTGAAACGGCATTATGAGATGGAACATAGATAGGAACTGGGTCGATGTCAAGTTGGTAGTGCAGGGTTTCACCACTTAACCAAGGCCGCATCTCATAACTAATCTACTTTGGGACTGCCAGAGCGGGCGACTATCGGCTTAAGTCGATATCAAAAACCAAGGTGTCAAGTTCACTTGCCGTCCACGGTGTAATCTTACCCTGAGTACGAAAACGAATATGGCCTACGGTACCGGTTTTTATAGGTTCCGCCGCATTGCCCCAAGAATTTCGGATATACGTTGTAATCGCCGAAATATCCTGGTCTTGTAAGGTCGTAAAAGAAGGCATGCTGGGTAAAATATCGGGGATATCATAGGTTTTATCATTGACCGTAACCGGACCTTCCAGACCGTGCAAGACAATCATGATAAGGCGATGTTCCTCCCCAGTAACCCATGGTGAGTTTTTTAAGGGTGGTGCGAAACGTTTCATGCCCTCCCCTTGGGTTCCATGGCAGCTAGCGCAAAGATTCAGGTAATTTTGGCGGCCGACCGCAAAGAGTTCCCGGTCGATCTCATAGGCCCTCTCCGATTCCGCTACTTCGGTTTTGGGTTTTCCAGGCCATGTGAATTTCTTTTTAAGGGCTTCTTCAAGGTTCTCACGATCGAGATATTTCGGTCTGGCCGAGAACGCAATTTCCCCGGCCTCATTAGATCCCCTGGAATTTAAAATGCCGTTGACCAGTGCGGGCTGAAACCAACTTTCCGCTCCGGGAAGTTTTTTAGAGGCCAAACCCAGCATTCCGCTTATTTCCGTTTCGTTGCCTTTGTTGGCCACTGAGGTAGCCAACATTTCAATGAATATTTCCCGGTTCTGGTCGTAGGTTTTCCAATCCGGATTTTCAAGCAAATCGGAGAGCATTGTGGCTTCCCTATCTTGTAAACTGCTCATGACCACATCGCGGGCAACGGGCAATGCGCCATATCGCTTCAGAAACTTCTTTGCGATCTCAAATGTGATTTCCGAATCCAATTGATTCGTAGAAAGCACCATCTGCATCTGCAGCAATGGCGACGCGCCGTCATAATTCGACCTGACATATTGCTCGATTTCCGCTTTCACGTGTAGGGTATCGAAACCAAGGTTCCCTAAAATGCGTAACGCCGCTTGGTCGACCCCTGGGTCTTCGGCGGAAAGAGCGGAAAGATAAATGTCCGGTGATTTTACGCCCAGGCCTTCCAAGGTCCAAAGACCATGTAATCGACCTAAGGGACTTCCTGTTTCCACTAATTTCCCTAAATCGGATGTTCCCGCATTTCCCCTTTCGACCAATAGCCGTTGTGCGGTATCTCGCGTCCATCCGTCCGGGCTCCCCAATAACCCGATCAAGGTTTTTGAATCCGCTTTGGTCAGATCCGTTATTTTCTTCCGTTGATTTCCCTTTTTTTTGATGCGCCAGATCCGCCCCATATGAATCGGTCTGTCCAATTCACGCTTCAAGCTTACCTCCCTGAGATAATCGGACATGTATGGGCCGTGCTGAATAATGCCCTTGTACATATCGACCACATAGAGTGCCCCATCAGGACCCGGCGCCAACGAAACCGGCCGAAAACGTTCGTCGGTCGAAGCCAAAAACTCCCGATCTTTATATACGGCTTGGGCGCTCAACATAAAGCCTTCTTCGGTAATTTTGTTCTGTTTGATCACATTGGCGGTCGGCTCGCATACAAAGGCGTTACCTGCATAGTTTTCCGGTAGGGCGTCCCCGCGATAAATCAAAGGACCGCAAGCGGATGCGAATTCCAAGAGTCGCCCCTGTTCGTCTAGGGTGCCTGGCACATACCCACGATTGACCGCAGGATTGGTGCGTATGGGATAAATCTCACGCTCCAAGGTCAGCCCATGATCGATACCGCTGGTCGGCGTATGATTCGTATTCCGGAGCAACACGTTGGGAGGAACGAGATCCCCGTGCAGCTGCGACCAATTATAATTATAGAACAACCGGCCCGCGTTGTCATGGGCAATTCCCCACTGCCCTCGGAACTCGGTCTCGTCTTTGATCCATTGACCGTCGACATTTTTATATCTGAATTTTGATTTGGCGTTATAGAGCCAATTGTCCAACCCGCGCCAGAGTCCGTTTGCGGAATGTTCGGGCATTCCCGACCCTCCGTAGGTCGAGTCGATCAAGACTTTGGTATCGGCCTTGAAGTCACCATCGGTATCCTGAACATACCATAACGGCTTGTTTTCCGCGACGAGTACTCCGTCTTTAACAAGAGCCATGGCCCTGGGCATCACAAGACTATCAAGAAATATTTGGCCCCGATCCATACGCCCGTCGCCGTCGTCATCGAAAAGTACGGATACCCGACCCACTGGGTCATTTTCGTTATTTCCGTCGATATCGGCCATAAAACCCAACATTTCGACTACCCATAAGCGACCTGCGGCATCGAAGGTTATGGCCACCGGATCTTCGACCAGGGGTTCGGCCGCTACCAATTCGATTTCCAGGTTTTCATCGGCCAGTACAAAAGTACCAAGGGCCTTGTCAGGCGAAAGTGCCGGGGAAGGAGGATTATCCGTATTGCATGAGAAAAGTACTATTGAAAGTCCGACTGTGGTCAAAAGGGACAACCATTTCATTTTTTTATTTTTCAAGCATTTAATTCATATTTAAAAACCCGGCTTCCTAAAAACACTGATTTTCAGTTTACCTTGTTTTTAAACCTACGCTTAAAGACTGTTCAAATTACAAAATAAAAGAGGCCAAGAAAACCAAAAATGCAGCAAAGGTTCCGACAATAAAAGTTCCGAGGGTGTAGACGCGATATCCGGTCTTTACATCGATACCCGAAAACTGGGTCAAGATCCAGAACCCGCTATCGTTCGCGTGGGATACTACCATGGCGCCGGCCCCAATTGCGGCAACTACCAGAGCCTTATCGATTTCGGTCGTGAAACCCATGGTAATCAGTAGCGGGGCAACGATGGAAGCCGTCGTAATCAGGGCGACCGTTGAAGATCCCTGTGCGGTCTTGATCGCCGCGCAAAGCAAAAAAGGAAGCCAAATACCGAGGTTCGCACCTGACAAAGAGCTGGCCAGAACATCGGCAATGCCGCTATTCTGAAGTACGGTACCGAAAATACCGCCTGCACCGGTAATCAATATAATATTCGAAGCATCGGCCAATGCCTTGCCTACCCAGCCCGTTGTAGCCAACATTTCATTGTCCCATTTTTTGGGAAGCAAGAAAGAAAACAGCATGCCGATAATCAATGCGATGATCGGTGATCCGATAAAAGAAATAAACGTGACCAGACCGGAGACCTCTTCCCCCTCGACGATACTAAATTCCATAATCGACTTCCCCACAATCAGTAAAATCGGGATTAAAATCGGTAAAAAAGACTTAAACGCACTAGGCGCCTGTTTCATTTTTTCGGCGATAACCTCTTCGGTTACATCAGGGTTCGGGTCGATATAAATTTTTGATCCCATTTTTTTACAATAGATAACGGCCACGATCAGCGAAAGCATACCGATGACCAACCCGACCAACATGACCAGACCTACATCAGCGCCGATGATTCCTGCCGCGGCAATGGGGCCAGGGGTCGGGGGTACCAGAACATGGGTTATCATCAGGCCCAATATCAAAGCCGTAGCAGTGCCGACGACCGAGAGTCCCGCTTTTTTGGTCAAACTTTTGTTCAGGGGATTCAAAATGATAAAACCACTATCGGCAAATACGGGAATCGATACGATAAATCCGACGATACCCATCGCTTCGTGTACCCGTTTCTTCCCGATGACCCTAAGCACGACTTCCGCAAGTTTATAAGCACCTCCGGAATGTTCCAAAAAGGCACCGATGATGACGCCGAGAACAATGACGATACCTATCTTTCCGAGGGTTACCCCAAAGCCCCCGTTGACTAATTCCACGATGGTTTCCAAGGACATTCCTGAAAAGATGGCGAAGAACAGGGAGGCCCCGAGCAGGGCCAAAAACGGATGCACCTTCCATCTTGCGGTCAACAAGACAATAAAAACTACACTTAAAACGAGTAAAAGAATGGCTAGCATGGTTGGACTTTTAGTGGGCGTCGCGGGTCACATCGGCACTGGATTTTCCCACGAGAAAATCAAAATCGGCGCCTAGATGTGATTGCTGAACATGTTTTGTATATAGACTGGTATATCCTCGATCCACGGGCGGGGTGGAAGGTGTCCATTCCGCTTTTCGTTGTTGAAGTTCCGCATCCTCGACATCCAAATGCAACTTTCGATTGGGGACATCCAAGATGATTTGATCTCCTGATTTTACTAAAGCCAAAAGACCACCTACGGAAGATTCAGGCGACACGTGCAACACCACTGTACCGAAAGCGGTGCCACTCATTCGGCCATCGGAGATACGTACCATATCCTTGATTCCCTTTTTTAGGAGTTTTTCGGGAATTTCCATATTGCCCACTTCGGCCATACCGGGATATCCCACGGGTCCGACACCCTTCAACACCATGATACTATGCTCATCAATGTCTAAATCAGGGTTGTCGACGGATTGCAAAAAGTCTTCGATAGTCTCAAAAACAACGGCCTTGCCCTTATGCGTCATCAGTTCCGGAGTAGCGGCCGAGGGTTTGATTACAGCACCATTTTCGCAAAGATTTCCGTATAACACTGCAATTCCGGCCTCTTCCATAAAGGGTTTATCGAGTTTGGCAATGACCTGGTCATTATAACATTCGGCACCATCATTATTATCTACCAATGACTTTCCATTGACGGTAATCACATTATGATGAAGGTGTTTTTTCATTTCATTGATAACAACGGGCAATCCTCCCGCATCGAAAAAATCCTCCATTAAATAGGGACCTGAGGGCATAAGGTTCACCAAAAGTGGAATCTTACTTCCCAGGGTATCGAATTCCTTTAAATCCAACTTGACCCCTACCCTACCCGCAATAGCAAGTAAATGAATGATAAAGTTGGTTGACCCTCCGATGGCCGCATTTACCTTTATAGAATTCTCAAAAGCTTCCTTCGTCAGAATTTTTGATATTTTAAGGTCTTCTTTTACCATCTCGACGATACGCCTACCCGATAATTGGGCCATTACTTTTTTTCGCGAGTCCACTGCAGGAATAGCGGCTGCACCTGGCAAGGTCAGGCCGAGCGATTCAACCATACAGGCCATGGTAGATGCCGTACCCATCGTCATACAATGTCCTGCACTTCGGGCCGAACATATTTCAGCCTCGATCTGGTCTTCGGGAGTGAAACCCTCGTTTTTGATCTTATCCTTCAATTGCCAGACAAACGTTCCCGAACCGATGCGCTTCCCTTTATATTTTCCATTTAGCATGGGTCCGCCAGGCACCACAATGGTCGGAAGATCTACACTGCAAGCACCCATTACCGTTGATGGCGTGGTCTTGTCACAGCCCGTCAAGAGCACCACGCCGTCTAAAGGGTTGGCACGGATACTTTCTTCGGTATCCATACTTGCCAAGTTTCGAAAAAGCATGGCCGTCGGCCGCATCAAAATCTCGCCACAACTGGTAACCGGAAACTCATAGGGTACGCCACCAGCTTCTAACACTCCTTTTTTAACGAATTCGGCGAAGTCGCGTAAATGGGCATTGCAAGGGGTCAATTCCGACCAGGTATTGCAAATACCGATTACCGGGCGTCCCTCGAAATAATCTGTGGGCAAGCCTTGGTTGCGCATCCATGACCGATGTATAAACGCTGATTTTGGATCTTTGGGACTGAACCATTCGGCACTCCTCAATTTTTTCTTTTTATCTGACATATTTGGTAGTTTGCTTTTTAAAAAAATCCGTCTTATTTTCCGAAAGTAAGAAATTATCTTTGCATCAGCTAACAAAATAAAAGTTGACAATTTCGCAAACTATTCTAGTTATGGGATATAATTCCGTTAGTTTCGTGATATAGAATCTTTTATTCTTTAAAAAATGTTACATTGGTTTTCGTATCCTTAATTTAAGAACACACGTTGCTCATGGAACGAAGAAAATTTTTAAAGACCTCATCAGCGGCAAGCCTTTTATTTTCGTTGCCGTTCGTACCTCATCTATCCCCCGCTTTCGCAGAAACCCGTTTCGGGGTCGTGGACGCCTCTTATATGATCCGACGTTTTCGAAATTTACCCAGTACGAAATATCCACCTTTTACCAATGCCCTTGAAATGATCGACCATTGTAATTCTTTGGGATTTGGTGGAATGCAGGTGGGTGTTGGGGGATGGGATTCGCAGTTTTCAAAAAAAGTAAGAAAACGAAAAGAAGATTACGGTGTTTTCCTAGAAGCACAGATAAGCCTTCCCAAAAACGAGACCGATCTGGCTCGCTACGAATCAGAGGTCATGGCAGCCAAGGAAACAGGAATCGATATCTTCAGAACCGCCTGTCTTTCAGGAAGGCGATACGAAACCTTTGATACCATGGATGCCTTTCAAAAGTTCAAGGTAGCCTCCATCGAGGCCATGCAACGGGCCGAACCTATTATGCGCAAGCATCGGGTAAAGCTCGCCGTTGAGAACCATAAGGATTGGAGGGCCGACGAATTCATCGAAATTTTAAAGTTGTTGGACAGCGAATGGATCGGGGTAACCTTAGACACCGGTAATAACATTTCGCTTTTGGAAGATCCGATGCATGTGGTCGAAAAGCTTGCGCCTTATTCCTTTTCGGTCCATTTGAAAGATATGGCCGTAGCAGAATATGAAGATGGGTTTCTTCTTTCGGAAGTAAATTTTGGGGAAGGGCATCTGGATATCGAGGGCATGATTGCAATTATCAAAAAAAACAATCCCGATATTCGGTTCAATCTTGAGATGATTACCCGTGATCCGTTGAAGATCCCGTGTCTTACCAAAAAGTATTGGACCACATTTGACCAAATATCCGCACCCGATTTCGCCGTCTATTTAAACCAAATCAGAAATCAGAAATCAGAAAAAACATTGCCAGTCTTATCGGATAAACCTACCGATGAACAACTGCGTATAGAAATGGAGAACAATCGAACCTGTTTGAACTACGCCAAGGCGAATTATGGGTTTAAATAAAAATTATGAATTTTTGAAGACATTAGTATGACAGAAACACGCTTACCCGGAATAAAATTATTCGACCTAACCGACAGGTGTGCACTTATTACAGGCGGCTCCAAAGGGCTTGGATACGCCATGGCGGCAGGTCTCGCATCGGCCGGGGCAAATATCACCCTTTTGAACAGAAATCTAGAAGAGGGTGAAGCAGCCGCTGAACAATTGCACAAAGACTACGGAATCAAGGCCAAGGCATACGCTGCAAATGTTACCAATTTAAAGGAAGTCGAAAAAACGGTCAACGCCATAATCGATGAATTCGGACGACTCGATATTCTGATCAATAGTGCGGGCATCAATATTCGGGGTGCCATAGACGAGCTGACAAGCGATGAATTTTCGCAGGTCATGAAAGTGAACGTGGATGGCACCTGGAATGTTTCGAGAGCGGTTACACCGCATATGAAAAAACAGGGTAACGGCCGAATCATAAATATGGCCAGTACTTTGGGCTTAGTCGGCCTTGCAAACAGAACCCCTTATGCCACAAGCAAAGGGGCCGTGGTACAAATGACCAGAGCGTTAGGATTGGAGCTGGCACCGTTCAACATCAATGTTAATGCTATCTGCCCCGGTCCATTTTTGACGGAGATGAACATTCCCATCGCCAATACGCCTGAAGCGAAAAACTTTATTGTGGGCGCCACGGCTTTGGCGCGCTGGGGCGAACTACCCGAAATTCAGGGCGCGGCATTGTTCTTGGCAAGTGACGCCGGAAGTTATATGGTCGGGTCGATGTTGACCGTAGATGGGGGCTGGACTGCAAGGTAAAATCCTGTTTTTTTTCAGGAAGCTAGGTCCGATAGACGTTCAGGTCTAGGAAAGAATTCCTGAATTTTCCTTTGGGATCGTATTTTTTTGCCAATAGTACAAAGTCATCCATTTTTTTATGGCGGGAATATAAGGTTGCGGGTTCCAAAGTGAACATTTTGCCCCAATGTGGAAGCACTCCGAATGGGGAGAGTGTCTCTTCTATCCGGCCAAGTATTTTTCGCACCTGTGGCCAATTTTGTTTCCATGTAAAATGAAAAGTGACACAATCCCTTTTATAGCAGGGACTCATCCAATAGTCATCGGCCGCGATGGAGCGTACTTCGGAAATCATCAGCTGCGGAAAGATTACATCCTTGATGCCCACCAATGCCATATAGGCTTCCGCCGCGTTTTCCTTCGCTACAAAATATTCAGATTGCAACTCTTTGCCGCTACTGGGCGTGAAGCCCATTTTAAAATGGGGAAGACGTTCATACCACGGCCCCTCGACTCCCATTTGATCTGTACAATTTTCCGCGGGCATCGCAGTTATGGGGTGAAGTTTTTTGGTAGCGGCAGATGCCCCGTAAAAGGAGCCAAAATCCTTTAGTTTCCGATCCGTTCTACTCTTGACCCATACTTGGCTTACGGTATCGTTTTGATAATCGGTGAATAGGCTTACGCTATAACCGCTTGACATAATTTCGTCGAAATGCTCTTGTAACTCAGCGACCGGAAGGTTTTGAAAAAGGTCTTGCCGAACATTGTAGGTCTTTTCTATGTCAAGGGTCATCCGTGCTATGATACCCAAGGCCCCAAGACCGACAACCGCCCCGTAGAAATCGGGCTGTTCCCGATTCAGCTCCACAATTTGACCATCCGCGGTTACCAGTTCAATGGTGGTTACCGCACTGGGAAGGTTGCCATTCGTTACCCCAGATCCGTGGGTGGCCGTTGCACAGGCGCCGGCAACGGAGATATGCGGCAAGGATGCCAGATTGTGCAGCGCATAGCCTTTTTCCTGTAATTGGGGCGCCAGTTCACCATAGCGGATGCCCGATTCTATCGTCACGGTCTTGGCATCTTCGTCTATACTGATCAATCGGTTGAGGTTCTTTGTCGATATTTGCTCTGTTGGACTATCGGCTATATTATTGAAACAGTGTTTGGAACCCAAAGCTTTCTGTTTCACAGATTCTTTTATCAAGTCTTGAAGTTCTTCAACGGTATTGGGCGTTCGCAGTGTTTTGGCCTTATAGGAATAATTGCCCGCCCAGTTTTTTCTTGCCTCCGCAACGACTTTATCCATGTCAATATCTGTCTTAGAGGAGGTTTTTTTTTGTTTGCAGTTCAGCAAACTTATAACGCCCACTGTAATGGCAGGTGACATGACTATAAAATTTCTTCTTTTCATATCATTTGTCTCAAGTAATTTCCCAAAAGTTCACCTTCAAATTGAATAAGATTTTTAAATCTAGTGAATATAATTTGATTGCCATCGAATCGCTTTTATATCTCACCGTGAAAAATCGATAATAAAAGTATATTGGAACATTCCGAATGGAAATAGTTTTCAGGAGGTTTAATAAACTCGTTCAAACTTGTTCGCGAACAAGTTTAGGTATCTTGTGAGCAAATAGTCGATATTTTTATCGATAGTCTGAAATTTCTGTAAATTACCGAAAATGGAATTAAAACAAAGGGATATGTCCAGTTTAGATATACTATAGGAAGAAGTCCATAAAGGGTATAACGAATTTGAGATTAACGGTCTAGATATGCAATGATACGAACAAGCCCGAAATTATTTATTTTTATGTGCTCCGTTTCCGGTGTATTATGTTGCGGTTGCAAAATGGATAAGAAGCAAAAGCTGAAAGGTTTGGAAAAGTATGATACCATAAAAGAACAGCAACTAACGGAGGGAAATAGGGGCTATTTTTTGAACCAGGCCCAAGTGTTTTCTTCCGACAACCGATGGATCGTATTCGACAATAGGAATGACGACACGCAAATCATCAAGAACGGCAGTATCGGAATGGTAAATGTAAATACCAGGGAGATAAGGAACGTCTACACCGCTACCGACAAAAACGAGTTTGGCCCTGGGGTGGGGGCCGCCGTCTTCAATCCGAAAACAAATGAAGTGGTTTTTATCCACGGCCTGGCGAATGCGGATTCGGTCAGGCCGTATACTTTTACGAGAAGAACAGCAGTTTCCGTTGCCCCTTTTGAAACTTCGAAACCCGTTAGATTAGATGCCAGGGATATTTCCCCTCCGTTTACACCGGGCGCATTGCGGGGAGGCACCCACGCCTATTCCATTAGCGGCGACGGCCAATGGATCAGTTTTACGTACAACGATGGCCTAATGGCGGAATTGGCCAAGACCGATGCCACTATCAAGGACCTGAGAACGATAGGCGTTATGGTTCCTTCAAAACCCGTTCGAGTTTCCGATGACGATACCTTCGAGAATTTTGACGGAGAACGGTTTGCAACGGTTGTTGCCACAGTGACTGAATTTCCCCGGGCCGGTTCCGATGAGATGAGCAAGGCCTACGAAGAAGGATGGATCGGCACGGAGGGCTATTTGAATGCCAAAGGGGAAGTCCAAAATAAGGCTTTGGCTTTTTTAGGGGATGTCAGGGATGGTACATCCCAAACGATTACAGAAGTTTTTGTAGCAGATCTGCCTGATCCTTTAATCGATGCCAAGGATATTCCCCATATTTCCGGTACCGAATCTACAAGACCGGAACCGCCCGCAGGCGTTCACCAACGGAGATTGACGCGGACCCAAGACCGCAAGTTTCCCGGCGTACAAGGACCACGTCAATGGATTCGTAGCCTGCCCGATGGCTCCCTAATTTTCTTTCCCATGAAGGATGACACCGGAATGGTTCAAATATTCGCGATTTCCCCTAACGGTGGTGCCCTAAGACAAATGACTGAAAATGATTTCTCCTTGGAAACGTCCTTCAGTATCGATCCAAAAGGCAACTATTTGGCCTATGGTTATCATCAAGATGTATATTTGACAGCGATAAAAACAGGGAATACCAAGAAAATTTCCCCTGAAAGGGATTATAAAAGCGGTGAATTAAGTAATATCAATTGGTCAAACGATGGTAAAATTTTGGCCTATAATCGAAAAGTGACAGCTACCAAGGAAAGTTATTATCAAATATTCCTAATAAATTTAAAGTAAATGGATCTTCCCATTATCGATTTGATAGTTTTTCTGGTCTATATGTTGGCCATCGTCCTATTTGGCATATCCTTTTCCTTTAAAAAAAGAACGACTGACGATTATGTTACTGGTGGCGGGCGCTTGCCTTCATGGGCTATCGGGATGTCGATTTTTGCCACTTTTGTCAGCAGTATCAGCTTTTTGGCATTGCCCGGTAACGCCTATTTATCAAACTGGAACGGCTTTGTATTCAGCCTTTCCATACCCTTGGCGGCCTTGATTGCCGTAAAGTTTTTCGTGCCCTTGTACCGAAGCCTAAAAAGCGACTCTGCCTATTATTATCTGGAACAACGTTTTGGACTTTGGGCGAGAATCTATGCCTCCATTTTTTATCTGTTGACCCAAGTGGCGCGAATTGGCTCCATTCTCTATCTCTTGGCACTCCCCATGAATGCTTTGTTCGGATGGAGTATTCCCTTGATTGTTGTGGTTACGGGAATCAGCGTGGTCATCTATGCCATGTTCGGGGGCATTGAGGCCGTGGTATGGACGGATGCGGTGCAGGGCATCGTACTTATTGTCGGCGCATTGACTAGTCTGGGCATTATCCTTTTTTCGATGCCGGAAGGCCCTGCACAAGTTTTTGAAATTGCATCGGCGGCCGATAAATTCAGTTTGGGGAGTGTTAAGTTCAACTTTGTGGAATCTACCTTTTGGCTCATTTTGGTTTACGGCCTGTTTATCAACCTTCAAAATTTTGGTATCGACCAAAGTTATATCCAACGGTACATTAGCGCCAAGAACAATAAGGAGGCCGTCTCGTCGACCTTGTTCGGTAGCCTGTTGTACATTCCGGTATCCCTGTTGTTTTTCTTTATCGGTACGGCACTGTATTCCTATTATCAGGCCATGCCCGAACTGCTTTCACCAGAATTGCAGGGAATGGAAAATGCGGATAAGATTTTCCCTTATTTTATAGTGACCGCTTTACCGACCGGTATTACCGGATTGCTGATAGCCTCTATTTTTGCTGCGGGAATGAGTACCATATCCACCAGTATCAACAGCTCGGCAACGGTCATCCTTACCGACCATTATAAAAGATATATCAATACCAATGCATCACAAAAGGCGGCTATGCGGGTGCTGTTTCTGGCTTCGTTCTTGATCGGAGGCATCGGTATCGTAGCAGGAACGGCATTGAACGGCGTAGAAAGTGCCTTGGATGCCTGGTGGGCGCTTTCCTCTATTTTCAGCGGGGGAATACTTGGCCTGTTTCTTTTGGGATTTATTTCCCGAAAAGTGAAAAGCAATTATGCCGCTATTGGGGTCATTTGTGGCTTACTCGTAATAGGATGGATGAGCCTATCGCCCCTTTTCTTCAAAGGTGCCTGGTCGGACTATAAAAGTGCCTTTCATACCAATCTCACCATAGTTCTGGGTACCATGACCATACTTTTGGTTGGGTTTATCCTGACGCTGTTGTCCATTAATAAAACAAAAATAAATAGTTAGAAAATGAACCGAAGAAAATTCGTCAACACTACAACAATCGGGGCGGGAGCAGCCTTTATCACAGGACTTAACGCTTGCGCGAACACCCCAGAAAAAAGCGACCAAAAAATGACCGATCAAAGAGTCACCTCCATGGTCGAAAGCATTGCGCCCATTTCCGTGGATGAAATACAAAGCAGGATCCGTAAAGCCCAGCAGTTGATGCAGGACCAGAAAATCGGTGCCTTGCTGTTGGATGCGGGGACTTCCCTAAAATATTTCACGGGACTATCGTGGTGGCCCAGCGAGCGCCCCATGGTAACGATTATTCCGGCCAACGGTGAAATCAGCTATGTATGTCCTGCTTTTGAAGAGCCAAGGGTAAAGGAAATTATGAAGGTAGGTTCAAAAATATATAGTTGGGAAGAAGATGAAAACCCGTATGCCCAAGTTGTTCTGGCTTTAAAGGATGCCGGTGTCTCCGCTGGCAAGGTCGGTATCGAGGAACGCACGCGCTTTTTTATCTTTAACGGAATTGAAAAAGCCGGGCCAAATCTGGAATTGGTAAGTGGGGATTCGATTACGATTCCCTGTAGGATAATAAAATCCGCCTCCGAAATTGCCCTTATGCAAAAAGCTACCGAGATTACCATCCGTGCGATTCAAATCGGCCTCAGCAGTTTAGAAGTTGGATCGAACCCTTCGGTTTTCAGCAATGCCGTTGCCAAGGCCCATGCCGACATGGGTGCCTACCACGAGTTCGCCCTAGCCAATTTTGCCGAAGCCTCGGCTTTTCCGCATGGCAGCACCCAGCCCCAGACCTTAAAAGAAGGAGATGTGGTACTGGTGGATTGCGGTTGCGCCGTAGAAGGCTATCAATCCGATATCAGCCGTACAATTGTTTTCGGTGCCGCACCGACGAAACGCCAACAAGAGATTTGGGATTTGGAGAAAAAAGCCCAAGCGGCGGGATTCGCGGCCGCCCAATTGGGCAAGCCGCTCGGCAATATAGATGCCGCCGCCCGAAAGGTGCTTACCGATGCCGGTTTCGGCCCCGGTTATAAATTGCCCGGACTACCTCATCGAACCGGTCACGGTATCGGAATGGACGGCCACGAATGGGGCAATGCATTAAAGGGAAACGAACGACTGCTGGAACCGGGGATGTGCTTTAGTATAGAACCCAATATTTCTATTGTAGGGGAGTTCGGGGTACGTCTTGAAGATTGTGTGCACATGACCTCCGAAGGGCCCGAATGGTTTTCGCAGCCTAGCCCTTCGATAGATAAACCATTTCTGGAATAGCGGTTACTTACACTCAGTTCAAAACCGCCCCTAAGCGGTATCCCAGCAAAAAAAGCAGCATGTGCTTGGTATTAATAATGCGAGGAAATAAAAAATTTAGGCAGCTACATTTTGTCCTCAGCAGTATTTAAAAGCCCCTGTTTTTCGATCCTCCTTGAACCGGGCCAGGCCGGCCTCGATTTTTTTGGCGGTCTTTGTTATGGCCAGTCCCCCCAGGCCCGTACATCGCAGCGTATGGGGAATGGCATCGCCCACCCGCTTCATAGTTTCTATGACCTCGTCTAGGGGAATAACTTGATCATAATCCGAGAGAGCCATGTTGGCACAGGATATTGCGGTAGAGGTCGCCATTACATTTCGGTTCAAGCAAGGTGCCTCGACCCTATCCCCGATAGTATCACAAATCAATCCCAATGAACTTTGCAAAGCCATGGACGCCGCGGCCAAAGATTGGGCCAGGTTACCTTCCTTCAATACAACGACCCCTGCCGCAGCCATCCCGGAGGCTGAACCGCATTCGCCCATACATCCCCCGACCTCTGCGGAAAAGGTGGCATGTTCTGTAATAAAAACCCCGATAAGCCCTGCGGCCAGCATGGCTTTGATGAGTACATCCCTCGACAAACCTAAGGTATGTGCCGTACCGATCAAGGTGCCCGGCAGCGCACCACAAGATCCGGCGGTAGGGGCAGCTACAATGACGCCCATTGAACTTTTGACTTCCATCATTGCGGAGGTGTACATCACGGAATTATTCAAAACATCGCCAGGAACGAGTTTCTTCTGCTCCAAATTCCTTTTAAAGGATAGGGACTGCGCCCCGAGGATACGGTCATCGTAATAGGTGCCCTGTAATCCCGATTTTATGGAATTTTCCATAATATCTACAATTTTACCCATTCGGTCGAAGACCTCTTCTTGTGATATATCGCCCCTAATGCTTTCGTATTGAACGGCCAGTTCCCAAAGCTTCAAATCTTTCTCGCTATTAAATTCCAACATTTCTTCTGCCGTGATAAAAGGCACTTGAAGGTCTTTTCTTGATTTGATGGGAAGTATGGGAGCTATCGTTTTTATGGATAGAATTTTCTCGAACGGGGAAATCTCCTTCAATAGTTTCTTTTGCTGGCTTTTATTGGAGTGCACCGATATAAAATTGGACACCCCTTTATGGAGTTGAGTTTGACCTAAATCCATTTCTGCGATGGCCCCATATACATCGGTTTCGGAATCGATATAAAGCAGGGTTACAAAAAAACCGCCCATCATCGAAACTGGCGCATGGTCGATTTCTATTATCTCTATCATGCCCCCACCCGTAGAAATTCCGATGACCTGGTGCGATTCCTTTTTGTTTTTTAGGGTGATTTTATAGGTATTCGGATGTTCTGCACCGATGTCGTGGATGTCTATCTTAATTGTTATCCCGGCATCTTCAACGTGCTGTTCATAATCCTTCAACCTATCGTCGTCCGCATCCCAACCTAGAAATCCGCCGAATAGTCCCATGTCGGAACCTTGACCGGAATGGGTAGTAGCCAAAGAGCCATTCGGATCAAACTCTATATACACATCTTCAATATCGCCATCCATTATATCCTGGCATATCCTTCCTATTCGCAAGGCCGCTGCACAATGGGAACTTGACGGCCCACGCATTACGGGGCCGATAACATCATTGAAAATACTCGGGTATGATTTCATGGCTTAGGTTTATTTGTACAGGATACGCTTAAAATTACTAAATTCAAGCCATCCTTTTTTCGGAATTGGATGTAATCGTATAATAAAGTGTAGTTATTTATAAAAATTGGCAAGGAAAAATTAGGACATGCCCGTAATTTTGCTGTCAAATGTTGTCCGGGGAAATCAGGGCAGCTGAATCCATCCCCATAAACCAAAAAAAAATGATCAAAAAAGAATTTCTGTCCGTACTGTTCATCGCGATGTTCGTTAGCTTTTACAGTACCGCCCAAGAAACGGCAAGTCTGACCCTTGCGGATATCTATAAAAATGGCACCTACGGGCAAAAAGGCTTTGGCCCGGTCCGGTGGATGCAGGACAATACCAGTTACTCGACCCTGGAACCGAACTCACAGGTCGATGGCAGTGACATTGTACGCTACGACGCAAAATCGGGCAAACGGACCGTTCTCGTCTCCGCATCCCAATTGATACCCGATACTGAAAAGACCCCCTTGGAAATTTCGGATTACCAGTGGTCGGCGGACAATACCAAACTGCTCGTGTTTACCAATACAAAAAAGGTCTGGCGCTACAATACCCGTGGCGACTATTGGGTATTGGACCTAAAAACCGATACGTTGCAGCAACTGGGAAAATCGTTACCCGAAGCCACTTTAATGTTCGCAAAATTTTCTCCGGATGCGTCCAAAGTGGGCTATGTGAGCGAACTCAATATTTATGTGGAAGACCTTGCGGACCAAAAAGTACTTCCGATCACGACGGATGGCGGCGACAACATCATTAACGGGACATTTGATTGGGTCTATGAGGAAGAATTAAGTTGCCGGGACGGTTTTCGATGGAGTCCCGACGGCGAAAATATAGCGTACTGGCAGTCCGATACCCAAGGGGTCGGCACCTTTTATATGATCGACAATATCGATTCGATATACTCCAAACCCTTACCGATGCCGTATCCGAAAGTGGGTACTACCCTTTCCGCCGTCAAAGTGGGGGTCATCTCGTCAAAAGGAGGCGATACCAAGTGGTTCGCTATCCCCGGCGATCCTAGAAACAATTATTTGGCCCGGATGGATTTTATTCCCAATTCCAACGAGGTCATGGTCCAACAACTGAACCGCCCCCAGAATACCAATAAGGTGTGGGTGGGCGACACTAATTCAATGGCCATAAACAACATCCTGACCGAAACGGACAAGGCATTCTTAGATATCCATGACGATATTCGATGGCTCGACAATGAAAAGTTTTTCACTTGGTCCAGCGAACGCGATGGCTGGCTGCACCTGTTCAAGGTCTCCAGGGACGGTCAAACGGTAGAGCCAATCACCAAAGGGGAATTCGATGTCGTGAACATCGATAATATCGATGCCAAGGGAGGATATGTTTATTATATAGCATCCCCCGATAATTTTACCCAGCGCTATCTGTACAGAAGCCGTATCGATGGCAAAGGGAAGGCGGAGCGGATTACCCCACCGAGCAATTCGGGACAGAACAGGTATCAGATTTCCTCGGATGCCAAATGGGCCATTCAAACTTTTGAAAATACGGTTACACCCCCCGTATATTCACTTGTAAGCCTTCCCTCACACAAAGAAATAAGGATATTGGAAGATAACAGCGAATTAAAGAAAAAGTACGATGCCCTAGGCCTTAACCCCAAGGAATTCGTAAAGGTCGATATCGGCGATGACGTGCTCGATGCCTGGATGATCAAGCCCAAGGATTTTGATACTTCGAAAAAGTATCCGTTATTGTTCTATGTCTATGGAGAACCTGCGGGCGCTACCGTTCAAGATAATTGGGGCGGGGGCAGTCTATGGGACGAATATATGGCACAACAAGGCTATGTTGTGATGAGCGTTGACAACAGGGGAACAAAAACGCCAAGAGGCAATGATTGGCGGAAGTCCATTTACGGACAGATCGGGATCCTTGCGTCGGAAGATCAGTCCAAAGCTGCAACCGAAATCCTGAAAACCTATGATTTTCTCGATTCCGAAAGGGTCGGTATCTGGGGATGGAGCGGAGGCGGACAAATGACCTTGAACTGCATGTTCCGATACCCTGAAATCTACAAAACGGGATTGGCCGTGTCTTTCGTGTCCGATCAGCGATTATATGATGCGACCTATCAAGAAAGGTATATGGGTTTGTTAAAGGATAATGCCGAAGGATATCATGACGGTTCGCCCATCAACTTTGCCCAAAATTTGGAGGGTAATCTGATGATCATCCATGGTACCGCGGACGATAACGTGCACTATCAAAGTTTTGAAATGCTGGTAGATCGATTGATCAAACACAACAAATTGTTTTCCATGATGTCATACCCCATGCGATCCCATTCCATTAATGAACGGGAGAACACCTCCTACCACTTAAGGGAAACTATGCAAAAATTCTGGAAAGGGAACCTTCCCGCAGGAGGAAAATAGAGCGTGTATGGTCCCGATCTAATCCCTTCGAGGTTTTCCGAATACGTTTTTATTTAATTACTGCCTTACCTAGTTATCGCATAGCTCCAGCTCGCCCCAGAAGCAGGCATCAATACCCTGCCTATTAAACTAATGTGCTCAACATTGGGGTATTACCCGTTGGCACCCATTTCAGCTGGGCAAGTCTTTATAGGTTACCAAGATTTAAGTAAATCCGCTACTTTTTTTTGTGTCCTTTTTAAGTGGATTTCCGAATAGATCTAGAATAGGTTTACCATGCCCGTCCGGGGTGGTATAAAAGGGTCTACCCTCAATGGTGTACTGCGTTTCAGGGTGAATGCCCATCGCGTGATAGATGGATTGGTGCACCTGATCGATCACCACGGGGTTTTCAATGGAGGAACAGGGCCTCTCATCGGCCGTTTTACCATAGACGAGGCCTTTTTCGATTCCACCGCCCCAAAGCAAGATAGAGCTGCCGTCGGTAAAATGCCGGTGCATGCCATAGAACTTCTCGTCTTCGATGATATCAGGCTGGTCTACTTGATCTTTTACCTGTTCCCCAGGCCGGCCTTCCATTATGGCATCACGGCTGAATTCGCTGGCCAATACGATCAAGGTTCTATCCAGATGTCCGCTCTCGTCCAAATCTTTAATCAATTGGGCAATGGGCCTATCGATCATCTCCTTCATTTTCTCGGCACGGGTATGGCCATTTTCATGAGTATCCCAGCCTAAAAAGGGTTCATATTCCGTAGAAACACTTATAAACCTTCCGCCGTTCATGGCCAATCTTTTGGCCAACAAGCATCCTAGCCCGAAACGGCCCGTATTATAGGTATCGTAAACTTCTTTCGGCTCTTCGCTCAAATCGAATACTTTGGCCTCGGGAGAATTCAACAGACGATACGACTGTTCCATCGAACGCATTAGGGATTTCCTTTGGTAATCGCTCCCACTTTCCATGTGCTTACTTGTATGGGCCAATTCTTTATACAGTTTATAGCGTGCCTCGAAACGTTTGATCGACATGCCTTGGGGCGGACGAACACTTTCAAGCCCACCGGATGGATCGGGTATCAAAAACGGACCGTATTCAGTACCCAAAAAACCCGCGGAGTGGAAGGCCTTCAATTCTTCGGCCTCACCGACGGTAAACCGTTGCCCCATGGCAATAAACGGGGGTATAACAGGATTTGCCGGACCCAGTTCCTTGGCAATCCATGCCCCTATGTGCGGCGCCTGAACCGATTGTGGAGGCTCATAGCAGGTATGCCAATGGTATTGATGGCGGGTATGTAAAATGTGGCCCAGGTCGGCCGATTTGTAAGAACGGATAATGGCACCTTTGTCCATAACGCTTCCTATGGATTCGAGACCTTTGGAAAATTCAAGTCCATCAACTGCGGTCGGTATTTTAGGGAAGGTACTTAGCACCCTTTTACTTTCTACCCCTTTTTCGTACGGTACGTAGGCCTTGGGGTCGAAAGTTTCGGTATGCGCCATGCCGCCTGCCATCCAAAGCAAGATAACGGTATCGGCGGTTGAAGGTATTTTCGGGACCGATGTTGAACAAGAGCTCAAAAAGCTCGCCATGGGAATGCTGGTCGCCGAGGCGGCAAGACTTGCTGCCGTCATTTTTTTAATGAAATCCCTACGTGTATTTTGAGTATCCATATGCTTAGTTTATAAACTGAAACTCCGGTAAAAGCAAGGTGGACCAGAATATATCCTGTACCGCTTCCCGCTTTGGTTCATCGCCCAATACAGCAAGCAGTATCCCCCTTTCATCCGCCGTGGGTTCCCTGCCCAGCGATTTTCGATAGAGTTCCGTTATAATTGCTTCACTGTCATCACCATAGCGTTCCAACCAGAGGCCGGCGCCCTCCTCCAGAACATGGTTAAAAAACTCACCGTTCGTCAGTTCCAGGGCCTGTAGAAGCGTAGCCTGATCGTCTCTTGAGGTGGTCACGTTCTCCCGGCTAGGCCGCCCTAATGCCTTCATGAACGGATGTTGTTGCACCAAGCTTGCCCTGGCAAATTCACCGTTTTGACCCTCGAAAGAAAAATCCACGAGTTCGCCCCAATTTGAAGTACCGTAGTTTCTAACTTCGCGCCAAGAAGTATCATTGAATTCGATCGAGGTCCAACGCCCGGTAGGTGCATCCGCAAGGCTTTTCCAGCTCTCATCGGAATCGACCCGAATACGCTCCCCGGTGTCATACCGGATTTCCATGGAAAACAATATACCGGCCGGATTGGCCATACTTCCTTCATTTTCTCCTTCGATGGCAATAGTATTTCTTCCGGTTTTCAAAAATTGGCTTACCTCAGGTTTATCCACTTTTTTCCAATCGGAGCCCTTTGATACGTTTTCGCCATTGACGTAAAGTACATAGGAATGATCGACCGAAATCAATACTTGGGCACTTTCAATGATTCGGTTCGGAAGTGTAAAGGTCTTTCTAAAATACCTTTTTCCGGGCTCAGGAAGTACATTGCGGTCAAATTTCATTTCAGGATGCCATATTCGTTTAGCGGATAGCTCTTCGCCATTGGGATTATAGGCCACCGCGGAATAGACCGGGGAAATCACTTGGCTGACCGCATCGGAAAACTGCTCCGCACTCAATCGGCGTAATATCGGGCCTTCGAATACATAATTTGATTTCATTTCCGACTGCTTCCCATAATGCGCAGTGGGCAATTGATAGGTCTTGGAGGTCATGATACGTTTGATCAACTGTTTGAGGTCGTAGCCCGCATCGATAAAATCCGCTGCCAACCAATCCAACAAATCCCCGTTCCAGGGTTCATTGTCCATTTCATCTACCGGTTCGATAATGCCCCTACCCATCAACCTTTGCCAAAAGCGATTGGTGATGGTACGATAGAGCCGTCCATTTTCGGGTTTTACCATGACTTCGGAAAGTTTTGACAAACGCTCTTTAACACTCGCTGCCTCAACATCGCCCAATTCGGGATATAAAAAATTTACTTTGGCCATTTTCCCCAAGGGTTTGTCGCAGCGGTTCAGTTCCAGTACCGAATCGGCAAAAATGGAAGCAAAGTCATAGGATTGCTCCAACGTAAGGTTACTTACAAAACTGTTGTGGCATGAAGCACATTTTACGTTGACTCCCAACAAAGACTGCCCAATGTTCTGGGCCGCCTGCATTTCGGTACGTTGACTGGCATTCACGACCCCCCGCCACTCGATGCCCTTGATAAAGCCTTCGGAAACATCGGTCGGATTAACCAGTTCCTTAACGAGAACATCATAAGGTTTGTTTGCCTCCAAAGAAGTATAAAGCCAATCGGTTATCTGTTTTCGTCCGCCCGTAATAAACCCGGTACCACTGTAATCGTTACGTAAAAGGTCGTTCCAAAAACTCAGCCAATGTTGGGTGTAGTTATGGGTATCGCCCAATAAAGTATTGATGAGTGCTTCCCTTTTGTTGGGATTCGTATCCTTTTGGAATTCGGTTATTTTTTCCGGTGTTGGAAGCAGTCCGACAATATCCAAATAGGCGCGTCTAATAAAAATCCGGTCATCCACGACCTGCGGCCAATCGAGACCATGGTTTCTAAAATAGGCATCCATTAATCTGTCGACGGGATGTAGTTCGTTACCGGATTCGGGCAATTCCGGTTTGACGAGGGCCAATTCCGCTTCAGGAAATACTTTTAAAGCCTGATCCGACCAATGCGCCCCATTTTTGATCCACAATTTAACAAGTGCAATCTCGGTATCCTTCAAAACCTTTCCCTTTTTGGGCATTACATCATCATCGTTCGGGGAAAGGGAAATGCGTTTATATAGTTCACTTTCCGCTGGCTTTCCAGCCACTATGACCACACCTGATTCCCCACCTTTGAACACCCCTTCTTTATTTTCTAGCACGAGTTCGCCCTTTTGTTTGTTCTCGCTATGGCATTGGTAGCAGTTATGGGCAAAAATAGCCCTGACCTCTAAATTGAGTTCGTCTTGCTGTGCGTCGGATATAGAATCGGTATTCTTTAGTTCGGCCAGCAAAGCTATACCCTTACTATGGTCATACGCGGAATTGTTAAACGGTAAGGCACTGCTCAAGTAGTCTTCGCCATGGGTAAGGCTAGCTCCCAGATGCCCGGCAACGGCCAATAAAAGGACCGTTATAATGAGTCCGGATCTATAGGTGCGGGAATCCGGTAATTTCCCATTAAGTGTCCTTTGCAGAAGTATGGCGGTAATAAACGCGAAAACGGCGGTCGCAACGCCCACATATTGATGATTATCGACCAGTTCACCGCTATAATCGTCTTGGGTGCGCAACAACCAACCCAATACCGCGGATAGAACGGCAAAGCCCGCCCCGAGATATACCATCCAATGAATCCCTTCCCGAAGCCCGGGCCGTTTTCCGCCCAGGGTCAACAACTCAAGGAATAAGGCGACGACCAGAAGCCCTATCGGAAAATGGACCAAAAGTGGGTGAAAGCGACCCAGAAACTGAAATATCCAATTGAAATCCTCCATACATTATAACTCCATCATTTTCATGGCATTCAGTTTCTTCACCTATGTACTTAAGGTTCCAAATAGGGCTACAGAAGTTGGATGGTTTGATCGTACCTAAATCTGTGTTTACATCAAATTACCGTAAAACATTACATCCCTTTTGTCCAGACCCTAACAAAACTGCTCTCCGAGAAAAATTCCTTAAAAATGACCTTTAGAACAGCATAACCCGGTACTGCGACCAACATACCTACAATGCCGAACAGTAGCCCGGCACCGATGATAATAACGAAAATCTCAAGAGGATGCGATTTTACACTATTGGAATAAATAAAGGGCTGGGATACCAAATTGTCGACCAACTGACCAATGACAACCCCTATCATAACATAGCCTATAAGCGGAAGAATCTCTCGGGAAAAATCCATCTCGATATGGCTGGTCATAGTCAGTACCACCATCAATACGGCTCCGATCAAAGGGCCGGCGTATGGAACAATATTGAACAGGGCACAAAAAAAGGCGATGATCAAAGCCTGCTCCGTACCCACATAAAATAAGGTGCCGGCGTAAATCACGAAGAGTACCAAGATTTGAATTAGAAGGCCCAAGAAATATCTGGACAGAAGCGTTTCTATTTTTTTCAAGGAATGAATCGTCCTGTCGCGGTGTGCGTGGGGTACCATAGCCAATACAAACAGCTGGAGCGAATTGGTTTCCTTTAGCATAAAGAAAGCCATGAAAAACACCGAAAATAGGCCTACACTAAGTTGGGTCAATATGCCTAATACGGTATCCAAAAGAGTCGGTGCCGTATCATCCCCTAATCCCTTCTCCGCTTTTAATCCATTCTCCGCTTTTTCCTTAACATTGCTCTCCTTTACAAGATTCTCGACTGTTTCCTTAGAGGTGCCAAAGTATTCGGATACTTCATTATAAATGGTATCCAGTTCGGCCTCTATGCCATCAAAATTATAGACCGCAAAATTTTTGCCCTGTTCTTTTAACATGGGGATGAACATGCCTACCAATCCGACCATTAAACCTAAAATAAGAATAAGGGTGATAATTGTTCCCACTGTTCTTTTGATGTGCAGCTTTTGTTTGAAAAAAATTACCAGGGGTCTCCCCAAAAGTGCAATTATAATAGCGGCAACAACGTATATGATCAAAATACGTACTTTGTATAAAATAAACAAAAGTAAGGCGATACCTATAAAAAAGGACAATGCCTTTATTATGCCCTTGGCAATGGTGTACGATTTCATGTTCAGGTCTTCAGATGGGGATTTAACGATTCAGAAAACTTAGTGATTATAAGGATGATTTCTTGGAATGGGCATTTTCGATTTTTATCGGATTCTAGCGTCCATACCATATCCGGATATCTTCTGCGTACCAATTCAATGAGTTTGTGATTCTTTTATTGGGCTTAAGTACATTGCTGGTTAATATGGATACTTGTATTCTCGGAAAATCAAAGCCTCGTATCCACCAGTAATCGAATTCGTGGCCGAAGCTAGACTAGGAATACAAAACAATATATGGCTGGTTACCCTAATAATCTCTAAATAGGTCATGGTTTGGCACATTGTAAAAAAGCCAACTAATTATCGGGAGATTTTCCATTAAATTTTGAATTCCCCTCTTTCGAGGGGAATTTAATTGGGTCATATTTCTCTTTATTAAACATTTCGGCCGGTCACCAATTTATAGATAAGCAAGATGACCGCAATCACCAAAATGACATGGATAATGCCCCCAACATCTGGAAAGGCCAAAAACCCGACCAACCAACCGATAACTAGGATTACGATAATAATCCATACGATGTCTTTCATAATTATGAGTATTTAAAGGTTATGTTTTACAATGTAATAAAATTTGGATTTATTTTTAGGTTTCATTGAAATTATAATCTGCAAACTGCGGAATTTAATTAAAACATAAGATTTAACCCACAAAAAACAAACTCGATTCCTTTGATATTAAATGGGATTAAGAACGAAATCCGAGAACCAAATAGCGTATCCCAACGAGCAAATACAATGTCCATAATGTGTGAGAACCAAGCTGAAAATAGGTTGATACATTTGGTTTCGAAAAAAAGTGCTGCAGATCGTATAAATTTGTGAAAGAAATTCAAACCTAAGAAGAGTATGGCCGGCAAATCAAAAATTTCTATCTACGGGGCAATAGTCGCCAACATCCTCATAGCAATCAGTAAATTTATTGCCGTTTTTTTCACTGGGAGTTCGGCCATGTTGGCCGAGGGCATCCATTCCGTAATTGACACGGGCAACGGCCTATTGCTATTGTTTGGAATAAAGCGTTCGAATCGTGTGGCTGACAAAAACCACCCCTTCGGTTACGGGAAAGAAATCTATTTTTGGAGTTTTGTAGTCAGTATCCTGATTTTTTCTTTAGGTGGAGGGTTCGCTATTTATGAGGGTATACATTCCCTAGGGGATCCCGAAGTCATTGAAAACCCGGTTTGGAATTATGCGGTGCTAGGAGCGGCACTTCTGTTCGAAGGTACATCGTTAATTGTAGCGACACGGGAGTTCAGAAAAAGCAACCCATCGGGTGGTTTGGTCACTAACATAATTAAAAGTAAAGATCCGGCGAATTTTGCGGTAATCATCGAAGACTCTGCGGCCGTTACGGGTCTGTTGATAGCCCTGTTGGGTATTTTTCTTTCCCAGCAATTACAAAGTCCTTATCTCGATGGGGTCGCCTCCCTTCTTATCGGGGTTTTGCTATTGTGCGTCGCCGTCTTTTTAGCGCGGGAGACCAAAGGCCTGTTATTGGGCGAAAGCGCAAAGTCCGATATTATAAATGCCATTAGCAGTGTGCTCGATAGGAACAAGAATATTAAGCACTATGCATATCCCAAAACCATGCATTTTGGTCCGGATAAGATATTGTCGGTTATTGAAATAGAACTTGTTGAGGGCATCAATTTATCGGATGCGGAAACCATGGTGAAAAATGTTCGTGCGGAAATTAAAAGGAATATAAAACAGGATATCCAAATTTTCATTCAGATCAATCGCAATGTCGATAAGGAATAAACGGATAAAATATCCAAATGGAGCAATCAGATACATTGTGGCGTTGAAAAAAGGAGAATCGATAAACGCCAACTACGACGATGGTTCTGTTGTATTCGTTACACCTAAAGAGGTCTTATAGCCAACCTTTCCGTAGGAAATCAAAAATTAAAGGTCGCGGTCTACTTGGATAGCGCATTAATCCTTGAATTTCCGATATCCGGCCATAATAAACATATAGGCACCATAGCAAATCAGACCTAAGGCTACCAAGCCCATAAGCCAGGGTCCAGAACTTTGACGGAGAAACGAGAAGGCCTCTTCGGTACCCTTCATCTCTTCCGAACCGGCGGAGCTGGCGGCCCTAAAAAAGAAGTAGGCAACAATACCAACTACTATACCCCGGGCTACCATTCCCGCATATCCTAACCATTTGATTGTTTTGCGCGTGTTGATGTTCGACATCGCGTCCAAATGAAATTTAGTGAGAAATTCGCCTTTATATGCTTTAACGAATTGAAAAATCGCCTTGGTCGCTAAACCAATTGCGATAGCATAAAAGATATAGGGCAAATATTCTGGCGGAAGCATTCCGCTCTTGCTGCCTCCGCTTCCTGCCGAAGGCTTGAATATTTGGTAAATAGCATATCCACCCAATCCAAGATATACCAGGCCACTGAAAAAGAAACCGATTCGCTTCCCCATTCCTCTGGCGTTGTCACCGATATTTTCAGGATCCTTAATACTCTGAAAAAATCGCCAAAACGCATAACACAATAAGCCGAGCCCCACTATTCCCAAAAGCACATTGCCGAACGGCTGCTTTTGCAAAAATTTAAGAACACCGAGCTTTCCTTCTGAACTCCCGCCCAGTCCAACGGCGGCCCCGAATGCCAGTGCTCCTGTTATTGCATATACCAATCCTTTTGAAACATATCCCGTTCGGGCAATTTTCTTGATATTGTCATCCATATAAAGGTGTATTTTGTAATTGATGCTTCTAACCCAACCCATCCTTTGAACTAGTTAAGCCTTTGAAATTAATAATCATACGCCCTTACACTTGCTTCTATAGCGTTTTAAATTACTCCTATTGCTATCTCTACGGAACTGGGCAAGAGGGAAATGCACACCTCCTCTACCACACCATGAGACCTGAATGCCATTCCCTATTTATATAAAGGAGATCGGAACACAATAATTCAAGTTGACATCAGGTATTCGGATCTCGTCTGAAAACCTCAATCAAATTGAATGCGACACTACAGAAAACTACCCAAATAAACCCCGCTATAAAACCACCGGCGATATCTGAAGGAAAATGCACGCCAAGGTAAATTCGACTGACACCTATACCCAAAATAAGAAAAATTAAGAGGGTAATAGCAAGAACTTTCAACGCATGGTTCAACTTGAAAGAATAAATCAGATAAATGAGAAACCCATAAAAAGCCATTGCGCTCATCGCATGACCACTGGGGTAGCTCAATGTTTCTACCGAAACCAGATGTTCGATATCAGGTCGCGCCCGATCGATAAATCGTTTTAAAATCATATTTGAAAACGTAGCCAATACAAGAACAATGGTTATTTGAGCAATATATTTCCAACTTTTAAAGACCACTGCCGAAACAAATATGAAGATACCACCTATGACAAGATACCCGTAGAGGTCCCCCACATGGGTTAACCATAAGAAAAGTGCTGTCCGGTCAGGGGTGCGAAACGATATAATGTATTCTGTAATCTGGGTATCGATACCGACCAGTTCCCCCTCCTTTAATTCCTCGGTTAGCTCGATGAAAATATTAATTCCCCCGACCCCCAACACTAAAGCTACCGCAACAATGATGATATAGGGCAAATACGGATTATCACGATGGAATATCCGCGCTGCTAGGGCTTTTATTTTCCTTATAAGAATGATTATGGTTTCCCTCATCGGATGTACTATTCAAAAATTTTGTTGGAGCAAAATGTACTAAAGCCAATTGTTCATCAAATCATATGGACTCGAATTGTCACAAAAAAACCGTTCGGCTAAGAACGGCTATTTAGTATCAAAAAAGTAGTTGCTTACTGTTACCTTGAACAATCAGCTCCCCAAACCTTGTCGTTTTGAGTGAAAGCAATTACAAGGGTGCTTTCGTCGATGCTAATTGCACCGTCAGTACTGATCAAAGTGTTCTGATTTTTTTCCATTGTAATATCCTTGAGGCTCGGTATTTCATTGGAAAAGTTGAAAGTATAGGAATTTCCTATTTTAACCACCGTAACCTGACCCCCATCGGTAGATATATCGGTACTACTTTCTGGATCGGAATAGCTCACCGAGCCTTGATATTGACCTGCAAACAGATTGTCATCAGAAGGATCGTTGTCATTATCGCAGGAAGCGGCTATTGTCATAAAAATTAGCAACATCCCAAAAATTTTCATGGACTTTTTCATATTGAATATATTTAAAATTGACGACAAACCTACTCTATCAAGAAGTGCTCAAGAAATTAATTATGGAAAATATTCCGCAAAAACGTGATGGAATCAATAATATATCGAATAGAACACAACGCGCTGCTACATCCAAATATTTCCGTCATTCACCCATCCTATTAACAGTAAAGGTTACAAATCAAAAGTAGTACTTCGCCAACAAGATTAGGTTTCTATAACGTCACCACCGTGAAAGTTGGAATCAGCATCTACCACCAACTCATTAGCATTAAAGTTTAACTCATTTAGCTATTTTACTGGATTTTGCCAACAAAACATTTAAATTGCTTACTCGATAACAAAATTTACATCGAATTACACTTTTCTTGACCTGAAAATCATTTTGACTCAAAAATAATAGTAGAATGAAATCAAAATTATTAGGCATTGCTGCCGCATTGACAAAAAGTCGAAAAATTACGTTAGCCCTTGTTGGCGCCCAATTCCTTTTTCTGGGCTATAAATATTTAAAAAATAGAAAACAAAAAAAACTTAAAGCATAGGATATTGTCCAAGTACTACATTGAAAAAGACAGTTACCATATAAACATTCACCCGATGCGAAAATAGATGGCCCGCATCCTTTAGGTTCATTTTCTTTATCACAGTTCTCCCATCACAATTCTTACACTTGAAACGTTATGAAAAATATTCTTTGGATTCTAGTAGTTATACTTTTAATAGGTTGGGTTTTCGGCTTTTTAGTTTTTAAGGTCTTAGGTGGTCTAATCCATATATTGCTGGTTGTTGCCGTTATTTTATTAGTGTACAATTTTATAACCGGGAAAAACAAATCTTCGAGCTAAATGATACTATGTTCATGCGAACGCACATACGTATCGAAAATCAATCGATTTAAAATTTTGGATTAACAAATCTTCTAATAGGGCTATCATCTTTTAATGGGCCTATCTACCTTCCGTTTAAATTTCGACCTAGCAGTATGTATAGGTTCGACAATCAGAAATTACATCTTTAAAAGTTAAGATTATGGCTAAAAAAACGAAATCGTCGAACTCTAGCGACGAAAAAAGCAAACAATTGGAGAATTTTTCAGTAGATGGTAAGGATAAAGCCCTGACTACAAGGCAGGGCCTAAAGGTTAACGATACCAATAACTCCTTAAAAGCAGGCGCAAGGGGAGCCACTTTATTGGAGGATTTCTTGCTGAGGGAAAAGATTCACAATTTCGACCACGAGCGCATTCCCGAACGCATCGTTCATGCCCGGGGTAGTGCCGCCCACGGTTATTTTGAACTTTATGAAAGCATCGAAAAATATTCTAAAGCGGGCATATTTACCGATACTTCTAGAAAAACCCCGGTGTTTGCAAGATTCTCTACGGTTGCCGGTTCTAAAGGCTCGACAGATCTCGCCCGTGACGTACGTGGTTTTGCGGTTAAATTCTATACCCAGGAAGGCACATGGGATTTGGTCGGAAACAATATGCCCATTTTCTTTATTCAGGATGCCATGAAATTCCCCGACTTGATCCACTCGGTCAAACCGGAACCCAATAACGAAATTCCACAAGCCGCATCGGCACACGACACCTTCTACGACTTCATTTCATTAACCACGGAAACCTTGCACAACCAAATTTGGGTAATGAGCGATAGAGCCATACCCCGAAGTTTGCGCATGATGGAAGGTTTTGGCATCCATACCTTTCGTTTGATCAATAAAGAAGGTAAGGCACATTTTGTAAAGTTCCATTGGAAACCTAAATTGGGCGTTCATTCCGTAACTTGGGACGAGGCGGTTAAGATAAGTGGTGCGGATTCCGATTTTCATCGTAGGGATTTATGGGATGCCATTGATTCCGGTCAATTTCCCGAATGGGAACTCGGGGTGCAAATTGTACCCGAAGAGGATGAACATAAGTTCGAATTTGACCTATTGGACGCCACCAAGCTAATTCCGGAAGAAATGGTGCCCGTTCAGCTGATCGGTAGGATGGTACTTAACCGGAATCCCGAAAATTTCTTTGCCGAAACGGAGCAGGTGGCCTTTCTTCCCGGAAGTATTGTACCGGGAATTGATTTTTCAAACGATCCGCTACTTCAAGGCCGATTGTTCTCTTATCGGGATACCCAACTTTCCAGGTTGGGAAGTCACAATTTTCATCAAATTCCCATCAACAGACCCATCACTCCCGTCCACAATAATCAAAGGGACGGACACATGCAGATGGAAATTCCGAAAGGCCAGACTGCTTATTTCCCGAATACGCTAAGTGGGGGCTGCCCCTATCTTTCTTCCGTGGAGGAAGGCGGCTTTGAAAGCTATCAAGAGCGTATCGATGCCAACAAAATCAGAACGCGTAGCGAAAGTTTCAGCGACCATTTTTCACAGCCCGCCCTATTTTACCGAAGTCTGGCCGATTGGGAAAAGAAGCACGTGGCGGATGCCTATTCCTTCGAACTCGGTAAATGCAACCACGCCCACATTCAAGAGCGGATGTTGTGGCTTATCGCACAAATAGACGATGACCTAGCCAACGAGGTCGCGGAAAATTTGGGTATGAAAATTCCAGAGGACATCGAACGGCCCATTAATCAAGCGATAGGTGCCGATGCCAATGTAGCGGACCATCAGCCCGGCAAAAAGAAAATTTACTTGGACAAAGCGCCTACTTTAAGCCAGGCAAACACTAAATTCGACACCATCGCAACACGAAAAATCGCCTTTTTGGTCGCCGATGGATTTCATATGAAGGACTTTGACCAAATGAAGGCAGCCTTGGAAAAGGAAAATGCCGTGGTCAAGATCATAGCTCCCCATGGCGGTATGGTTACTTGTGATTCGGAAATGGAACATAAAGTCGATGCCTCGATTATGACCACAGAAAGTGTGCTTTACGATGCCGTTTATATTCCTGGAGGTAAGAAATCCATCGATGCCCTAATGAAGAAATCCAAATTCATCAAATTTCTAAACGAAACGTTCAAACATTGCAAGGCGATTGCCGTGGATAACGAGGGAGAACAGCTTTTGGATAAAAGTGCCTTTACCGAGTATAAGGAAGACAAGGCCATCTTTATAAACGGCAACGCTAGCGATTTTATATCCGCCATTGCGAAGCACCGCAATTGGGATCGCATGGACAAAACCGAGAACATTCCTGTTTAATGGCCAGATGAACTAATCAATTATTTATTACTTACAATGAAAGAGCCCCTGAAACAACTCAGGGGCTTTTTTATGAGTTCCAAAAAAAGCGTCCCAAATATCCATATCAATACCATTTACAGAGATAAACGGCTTTGTGAGGTTAGAAATCTAATATAATCCTTAACTATTTTTCGCTACATTTAGCGACCAACCCTAAATATCAAGCGGCTATGATACGTTTCGCAATTTCTTTATTCCTTTGTATACTATTCACGATCTCATGTGGGGAAAAGAAAAAGGATATTAAAAATGAAAATTCTGCTTCCATTGAACAAAAAAAGGAAACAGGCAAGTGGAAATCCTTGTTCAATGGTACTGACCTATCCGGCTGGAATATGAAAATTGTGGGACATCCGTTAGGGGAAAATTACGGAAATACTTTTAGGGTCGAAAACGGTATATTGAGTATACGTTACGATGCGTATGGTGACAATTTTGACAATAGGTTCGGCGCGTTATATTTCAATGATATACTTTCCAACTACCGTTTAAAGGTGGAATACCGATTTGTTGGGGAAACTGCTCCCGGCGCTCCGGAATGGGGCTTTAGGGACAGTGGTGTCCAGTTTCATGGCCAACCTCCCGCATCTCTAAAACTTGACCAGGCCTTTCCTGTTTCTTTGGAATATAACCTTCACGGCGGCAATGGTACGGATGAACGACCTGTGGGCGAAATTTGTGCCAATGGCATGTTCATTGAGATCGATGGCGAGAAGAATACTTCCTATTGTACCCCTCCTACCGTGAAAAGAACTTTTCATGGGGACCAGTGGGTCACTTTGGAAATAGATGTAAAGGACGGCAAAATCACCCATTACGTCAACGGCGAGGAAATATTGACGTATTCAAATCCCGTTTACGATCCCGAGAATGACATAGCCAAAACATTAATAGAAAATGGGGATGTATCCGTGAAAGAGGGATACATTTCATTACAATCCAACAGCCATCCCATCGATTTTAGAAAAATAGAACTTTTGAAATACTGATTTCAAAGAGGCGCCCGCTGGCTGTTTCTACATGCTGATGTTTTATGGCTACTTCTTCCAACGGATAGTACCTATCGATGACCGATTGAAGCGCTTAGGGTGCCCTATCCTACCATTTGATGTTATTGAAGGGAAATATGTTTTAGCCAAGCCCCAATTTCTAGCGTGTGGAGTTTGTAATCCACTATTTCTTCAGGTAAATTCATTTCCTCCGACAACCGCACGACGAATGCTTCAACTTCGGCGACCGAAGTAAAACGACCACTGTCTATCAACTTTCCCGATAAAAGGGAAGTGATCTTGGCCATATCGGAGGTTTTAAATTCAGGATGGTACTGTACCCCGAAAAAAGATGATTTGTGATAATCGAATACCAGTGCCTGCACTTCGGAATGTGAATTCTCGGCTAAAACTATAGCGTTTTCAGGGATTTTGACCACTTCGTCAAAATGTATGCAGAGTGCGGAATAATTCGACTTTCTTTCTGGGAAGAATGGGCTTTTTAATGCGGGTTCCGTGAGCGTGATCCCATTGGCGATTCCAAACTCCAAGCCCTGGTTGCCGCGTGCCACCTTGCCACCTGCTACGGTTGTGGCTACCTGTAGGCCCCAGCAACTGCCGTACAATGGGGTGCCACTTCCAAAAATTGTTTCGGCAAAATTAAGTTGATCGGTTACCGAGGGTATGATTTCCGTTACACTTAAAGAACTCCCGGTCCATAATATTCCGTCATATTTGGTTAGCTGAATAGCAGTCGGTAAATTTTTGGACCCATCCGCCGGAAAGACCACTTCCGTTTGTGAGGTAGGCATTAAAAAATGAAGCATTTCCCTAAAAATAAGATGATAGGGCTTGATGCCAAAGGCCTCCCTTTCCTCCCGGACCTCCTTTGTGTTACCTTCAACAATAAGAAGCTTCATCTACAAAGTGTTTAAATCACCCTGTAAGGCTGCCCGAAACAATTTTTCCAGATCATCGGCACTCAAGGGCATGGCATTTGAAGGGGTAGAAGGATCGAGAAAAGCCATCTTTCCAATTCTTTCGGCCTCATCGTCGTTAATCCCTATTTCTTTAAGGGTGTGGGGTATATCCAACTTATTTCGAAGTGCTAAAATATAGGCTATAATAGCATCGGTACCGTGTGTTGGAAGTTCCAATACCTTGCTTAAATACGCCATTTTTTCTTCAATTGCCGGTTTATTTTGTTTTAGGGCATACGGCAATAAAATGGCGTTGAGCAAACCATGCTCCTTATTGTAGATGGCGCCCAACTGATGGGCTATCGAATGCACGGACCCGAGACCTTTTTGGAAAGCCGTTGCTCCCATGGAAGCGGCAACCAACATTTGCCCTCTGGCCTCTATATCAGACCCATGTGTAAAGGCTACGGGTAGATATTTCGCTATTATCCTAATGGCCTCTATGGCAATGCCTTCTGCCATAGGATGATATCCGGGGGCAATATAGGCCTCGATGGCATGTACCATGGCATCTACTCCTGTCCAAGCAGTAATGTGTGCCGGTAGCCCAAGGGTTAGTTCGGGATCTAGAATGACCACCTCAGGCAGCATTTTAGGGTGGAAGATTATCTTTTTGTTTTGGGACTTTTCATCTAAAATTACGGATGCCCTTCCCACTTCGGATCCGGTTCCCGCTGTGGTTGGAATAGCCACTATAGGTACTATCCCGTTTATGTCTGCATGTGTCCAGTTGTCGCCCACATCCTCAAAATCCCATAACGAAAGTGATTGGCCGGACATAAAAGCAATTGCTTTGGCCGCATCGATGGCAGAACCTCCTCCAAAGGCGATGACCCCGTCATGTCCATTTTTAGTGTAATGGGCCAACCCGTTTAGCACATTGGCTTCGGTCGGATTACCTTGTACATCGCTGAATACGGTAAAATCTACGCCCGCTTCCTTTAATATGCGTTTCGTATTTTCTACGATATCCAGTTTCACCAATCCCTTATCGGTAACCAACAAGGGTTTTTTAATTCCTGTTTTTTGACATGCCAGCGGTAAATCGTTTATTCTGCCGGCTCCGAACCATACGCTGGTCGGGTAATTCCAATTGGTATTCATTAACTTCATCGACAACTTTTTGTTTAAACCTTTATAAATTGGGAAGGGCTGATTTTATTTTCTCACTGTATTTCGCGGAAATGGAAGGATTTTAGCTTGGTCAGATGATCGTACCCAAACTTGGAAAGGGTGACGCCCCTGCCTGAATTCTTGTACCCCGTCCAAGCCAGGGCGGGATCCAAATAATCACAGCGGTTCATGAATATCGTGCCGGCTTCAATGCGACGCCCTATGCTTTCTGCTTTGTCCATATCTTCTGTCCACACTGACGCGGTCAGGCCATATTTTGAATCGTTCATCAATCGGATGGCGTCTTCATCGTTTTTTACTTTCATAATTCCGACCACGGGACCAAAACTCTCTTCGACCATTACTTCCATGCCGTGATCTACATCTATCAAAACATGGGGAGATAGATAGGGAGTGCCTTTTTTGGAAGCTTTAAATAAGGTTTCGTCTACCAAAGACCTCGCCCCTTTTTTCAAGGCTTGAGCAATCTGCGCCCTTACAAACTCGGCAGCCTCCGTTTTTACCATCGGCCCTAGATTGGTTTCGTTTTCCAAGGGATTGCCTAATCGATATTTCTCGGCCATGCTTACAAAGCCATCGACGAATTTGCCGTATAGGCTCTCGTGAACATATATTCTTTCAATGCCACAACAGGATTGCCCGCTGTTAAAAAACGACCCATCGACCAAATTTTCGATACTGTGTTCTAAATGGGCATCAGCCCTTACATAAGCGGGGTCTTTTCCACCCAATTCCAGTCCGCAGGGAATAAACGAGTCGGTAAGTGCGTGTTGTACCGCTATTCCACCCTTTACCGATCCCGTAAAACATACACCCCCTAATTTAGGGTCTGCAATCAGCTGGGCCGTGTTTTTATGATTCAAATGTAAAATTTGAAATACGCCTTTCGGCAGTCCTGCCTTCACCGCGGCTTGGGCATAACGTTCCGCAACCAACGGCGTTTGGGTGGAGTGTTTCAAAATCACTACATTTCCTGCCATTAAAGCAGGAACAATAGCATTTACGGATGTTAAGAAAGGATAATTCCAAGGACTAAATACGCCAACAATACCAAGAGGTACCCGCTCAACAGAGCGTTTTCCTGGGTTTTGATCTTCTGGCGCATAGGCTGCCAAAGCCGTTTCGGCTATTCCGATCATGTAGTTGGCACGGTCCGCAAAGCCTTGTATCTCTCCGGGAGACTGACCAAGAGGCCTTCCCATCTGCCATGTAATTTCCTTTGCGATATCGGCTTTGTTGGCTACGATCGCTTCTACAAAGGAGGTTACATATACCACCCTTTCTTTAATGGACAAAGAAGCCCAACCGGGAAAAGCCTTGTGGGCTAAGCTTACCGCGTTTTCGATATCCTTTAGGCCGTGCTCTTTGGTAGAACGGTATACCGAGCCGTCTATTGGTGAAATGGTTTCCCTCATTTTGAACTCTTTGAACTCAATTAGACTTTTTCTTTTACCTACGAATATCTCATTTTGAGGCCCTTTTTCCTCATTTTTGAAAACCGTAGCCCTGCTATGCTATTAAAAATGACCTCATCTGACCTCAAAAGCCGATATTCTCGGTTCCAAACAAGAAGTCTAAATGAGTTCATTATATGATCTCGAAATATCTGTTCAGTTGCCAATCGGTTATGGCCTTACGTTGTTGTTGGTCTTCCCACTCCCGGGTATACGCGTAATGATCGACAAACGCATCTCCGAACAGATCACGGGCTGCCTTGGAGTTTTTAAATTTTTCGGCAGCCTGCGATAGCGTTCTGGGCAATTGAAGTTCATCGGGAAAGGTGACCTCATAAGCGCTGCCAGAAACGCCCTCCAAAGGCTCTATTTTGTTTTCGATACCCCAAATGCCGGAGCCTATGGCCGCAGCCAAGGCTAAATGCGGATTAATATCGGCGGCGGAGACCCGGTATTCCACCCGTTGGGACTTTGCGCTTCCCGGAATGGCCCGGATCGCACAGGTGCGGTTGTCCACTCCCCAAGATGCTGCAGTAGGCGCCCAAAAACCTGGGATAAGCCGGGTATAGCTATTACAGGTAGCCGCCACCATTGCCAAAACTTCGGGCATTAACTTTTGCTGCCCACCAATAAACCAACGCATCACATCGGACATTGTATCGGGATTGTTCGTATCATAAAAAGCGGATGACCCATCCTTTTTCTGGAGGGATATATGAATATGGCCGGATTGTCCCGGATACTTTGGCGACCATTTAGCCATAAACCCGGCCATCATATTATTTTGTTGTGCCCATACCTTTATAAATGTTTTGAAAAATACGCCGTTATCGGCCGCTCTCAAAGCATCGGAATGTTCAATGGCCCCTTCGTAAACGCCCGCCCCGGTTTCGGTGTGAAGTCCTTCCAAGGGCATTCCCATTTCCTCGGTCAGGTTCATTATTTCATGATAAAAACTGGCATGCGAAGAGCATCGTAACACGGAGTATCCAAAATTGCCCGGGGTTATCGGTTCCAGATTATGGAAATTTTTATCCCTTGCGGATTTTGGAGTCTCGTTAAAAAGAAAAAACTCAAATTCAAAGGCCGTCGTGGCCGAATACCCCAGACCGTCCAATCTGGCCAAGGTTTTTTTTAGGATGGATCTCGGACAAACCTGGGCCGCCTTACCCTCCGAAAAATCCGCTAAAAGAATGACCGATTTGTTCTCCTCGGTGGGCAACATCCTCATACTGGAGGCATCGATGGTTGCCATTGCATCGGTGAAGCCATCCTTCCAACCGGTAAAGGAGTCTTTCGTATACAAGTCGTCGTTGGAATCCCATCCAAAAACCACATTGCAGAGCCCAAAACCCTTATCCAAGGCGGAAAGAAACTTGTTTTTATTGACATATTTGCCCCTTAGCACGCCATCAATATCGACAACGGCCAATTTCACATTTTTTATGTGATGCTCTTCAATATATTTTTTTACGGTTTCGATATTCATTTTGCCTTCCTTCTTTTTGTCCTCTTGTTCCCTAAAATTACCTAAATCGACTTATAAAATATCGGATTTTCCCAAGTTCTCCTTTTTAGCGTTCATTTTTGTTTCATGCTCCAGCGCAAATTCCTCCTCAGGGGAAAGTATTAACCGATGCCTGCCTCTCAACGCAAAATAAACAAGGCCAATCGCCAAATACCCCATGGCGATGAATACCGCGGTTCGGTACGATTTATCCTGTAGTTGATAATAGATGATCAAGGCCGCAAGGCATATGGTCACCCATGCCCCTGTATTCCCAAACGGACTCACGTAAGGCCTATCCATATCAGGCTTTCCCTTCCGTAATAAAATAAAGGATCCACACTGTAAAATATAGGACAACATGGCACTAAAAACAGCGATGTTCAACAAAGCCCCGCCTATAAAAACGCCACTTTCGTTCCCTGCCAGAAACCGGGTTATCATCAACACGGCGAATCCTATGGCAGAACCCAAAATGAGAGCGGAATACGGTGTTTTTCTTTTACTGTGCGTTACCGAAAAAAATACCGGGAAATAGCCCGCCCTTGACAAGGAGTAAATTTGCCTACCGAATGCGAAAATTATAGTATGAAAAGAAGCTATTAAGCCAATGGAAGCCACTAGGGCCAGAAGTTTGGCTATATCATCACCGAACAACACTTTAAAACCGTCTAACAAAGGTTCTCCCGATTGTGACAGCGCATAAGATCCCAGCGGGGTCGCAGCATTTAGCCACAGCATTAAAAAGGCCGATATAATCAAGGTAATCATACCATACGTCAATCCCTTGGGCATATCCTTTTTAGGGTCTACGGACTCCTCGGCCGCCAATGGCAATTGTTCGATGGCCAAAAACAACCAGACCGCAAAAGGCATTGCCTTGAGGGCACCGGCCCATCCGAAGGGAAATAACGCTCCCCCACCCCCTTCAAGATGTTCGGCCTCTGCGTTTGCCCCCGCCTTGATATCCAATGCATACCTGGTAAAATCTACACTTGATATGGATGATACCCAATACACCACCAAACAAGCCAATGCCAATAGCGTTAGTGCCACGGTAAAGCGAAAAGACATCTCAACGCCAATTATATTTAGGCCGGTAAACACGGCATAAAACCCGAACCACCAAAAAGGTAATATTTCAGGGGAGGTCCCGAATATTCCCGCCATATAATTGCTCAGGAAAAAGACAATGACCGCCGGCGTCAAAATAAATTCCAGGTTCTCGACCAGACCCGTGAAAAAACCGCCCCACGGGCCCATGGCCGATCTTGCGAACGAATAGGCACCGCCGGTATGCGGTAAAGCGGGCGACATTTCGGCGACACTTTGGGTAAGACCAATGTACATAATCGCCACCAGAACCGTGGCAACGAACATGCCTCCCCAGCCGCCGGAGGCCAGACCCAGGTTCCATCCCGAAAAATGTCCCGAAATAACGGCACCTACCCCCAAGGCCCATAGCGACCAGACCCCTGCATGACGTTTAAGTTCCCTGGACTCAAAATACGATTTGTCCATTTTCTTATACTTCACGCCTTTTGCCATGTTGGTTGTTTTAAAGTATTGGTCCACTTGTTTGGTTAGTAAACAGCGTTAAGTGACCGTGTTCAATATATTATTTTTTCTGCCTATGAACCTAAGTTTAATCCCCATACTTGCTTGGTCTACCTTAATTTTCAGTTGTTTGCGTACTAGTTTTAAATGATGCAATAGTCGACCAATCACCCCAATTCAGGTATTGGTCTCGATAGCGTACACGCCAGAAATAGGTTTTGTTCGGTTCTAGGTTTTCTGTCTTTTCATCCGTAAGGTCATCATTTTTCTGCCGATCTTCCAAATAATACCAGTTTTCAAACTGTTTCCAGCTGTCATAAATGGGTTTGGTAAAATCCGTAGAAGTTGAAATTTGCCAATTGGAGGCGGCATGAAATGCCTCATCCATATTTCCTTTAAAAGGTGTGGCCTTTAAAAGAATGTCGTTGTAACTGATTTCTTGGTTGTTTATGGGCGAAATTGTTTGCGCTATATCGGGTGCTTTGTTTTTCTTCCAAACCGTAATACTATCGGTAATTTGATTATTTTTCGGATGGGCATTATTGCCACGACTTACCCGTTTCAATGTAAATTTCGGGTTGTTCGGATCTCCGCTCACCTCGACCATAACAAAACCGTATTCGTCTTGGGTTACGGTAAATTCATCATAATCCCTACCTTCGAATTCGCCCCAATTATCGATGGCACCGCCAGCACTGGCCACGTTAACCCATAGATGTTTATGGTCTTTTGATTGACCCCTTGAATATCCATGGGTATGCCCAAAGAAATGAATACTAGGTTTATTGGTCTTGGTACTGAAATCTTCCAAGAGCTTGACCAGTTTTCCAGTGAAATCTTCCTCGCCCGGAATCCAAAGTTCTGATTTATAGGGGTGATGTAACTGCGCAAAAACAAAATCGATATCGGAATCGTTTTCAGTTTTGGCCAAAACAGCCTCCAACCATTCCAATTGTTGCTTCAGATCCCGGTAACCATCGTTTGAATCGAGCCCTATAATACGTGTATTGCCATAATCTTTGTACCACCAGTGCTCTGCATAGGCAGGGGTACCGTTTTTGGGAAGGCTGAAGTATTTAAAGTAGAATTCGCTGTTGTCTTCATGATTGCCCAATACGGGATAAACGGGTACCTGTGAAAAGAGCGGATGCGAAGGGGTAAAAAAATGACCGTTCCAATGGTCGTAATTACTACCTTTGGCCACCAGATCACCGGGAATCATCACTAAAGCAAGATTATCCGGTAGCTTCCCCCCAAATTCCTTCTTTAAATAAGCCAAAATGCCCTCTTGTACAACTTCCCCGAATTTTTCCGGATGTTGCGAATCTAATTGCATGTCGCTCATGGCAATCATATTAAAAGATGCTTCGTCATTGGCAAAAGGTGGCGTTTTGAACTGATAAATATCGGATCGTAAATTACCGGTTTTTACCCTATAATAATAGGAGGTAAACCGCTGCAGGCCTTCTATAGTCACTTCATGCACCCGAGATTCCGAGAAATTGATGTCAAAGGCAATACCTTCTGTTTTATTTCCCAGGGTATTGGAGGTACCCCATTCAACAAAACTTTCTTGACCCGATGAGGTTTCCCACATGACGGTTATAGCGTTCGGTGAAGCATTCTGAAGATAGGGTTGTACCACCATTCTCGGATTTTGCTCTTGGGCCTGAACCGGGGTCAGAAAAATGAAGCTTACAATAAGCACTACACATTTAGTATTCATATTCATGGGTGATTTAATCCACATCCCACCATAGTCTGGTATTCAGATCATCGCCGCCCATCTGGTTTACGGCTTCCTGATAATTGGCGTTGTTGGTAGATTTTACATCATTGGGATATAGGAAACGTACGGGAACCTTCCCATTATTGGCTGCGTCCTTGCCCGGTACGATTTCGGGCATACCCGTTCGCCTCCAATCGGACCATGCTTCAAAACCCGTATAAAAGAGGGCAATCCATTTTTGAAGAGCCAATTTTTCCAATTTTTCAGTTGTAGATCCTGCGTAAATCACATCGGCCTGAGCGATGTATAAATCTAGGTCAAAACCTTGAAGATCGGTCGCTATCTCGTTCCATCCACCGGCAATAATTCTACCCGTATAATAATCGAACGATGCACGTATCCCGTTATCATAATATTCTCCGGCATCGCCGAGGGAAATAAATTCCCGTTCACGCGCTTCCGCCAGAATAAATTGAAGTTCCGCAAAATCCATAATTATGGTCTGGGAAGCCGTTGCGGATGCATTTTCTTCGTCACATGCCCGACAGGTCAACAGTACTCCCAAACGGGAAATAAAATTAGATCCCGCTTCCGCCGGATTACCTGACGGACTATAGGCCAGTGCAGCGGCATCGTCCAAGCTGTTGGGCATACCTACGTAATCATCTAAATTCTCCGAAAAAATACCTTGTCCCGATGCCGATGTAGGCTGTGCATATACAATTAGCCGCCTATCGTTCAAAGCCTTTAAACGGGTTTCCAAGGTCAAACTCAACCTAACCTCGTCAAAACTTCCGGAACGTGTTTCAAATTTGGGCTGTGGATCGTCCGAATTCCACTGTATAACGGCGTTATCCTGATTTCCCTCAAAGATAGGATACGTGTCCAAGTTGTTTACTATTTCGTTCATGCCGGCCATTGCCGTTGCATTGTCCACATCGCTTATGCGCATCAAAAGCCGCAAACGAAGCGAATTGGCAAATTTGCGCCATTTATTCACGTCACCACCGTACAGAATATCCCCAGAAATATTATCCTCCCCGGTCAAGATATCGTTCGCACTTTTTAAATCTCCGAGTATACCGCTGTAAATTTCCTGTTGTGGCGTGAACTCGGGGGTAATATTGTCATCACTGATTCCCTTAGAGGCATTTATATAGGGAACATTGCCATAGGCATCGGTCAAATAGGAATATATCCATGACTTTACAATTAATCCCACGCCGTAATAATTTTGTTGATCGGGATTTTCCTTGGTATCCCTAAGGATATTCTCAATATCCCGCATACTATCATAGGCATCAAAATAAGGATTGTTCGTTGGCGACCAGTTGTATCGATCTCCGGAAGTGAACTGAAGCCTGGCCCCGTACTGAACTACCGTAAAGCCTTCTTCCCAGCCCTGATTCCCCCAATTATAGGCCATTTGACGCATTACGCCCGGCAGCAAAAGTTCCGGCGATGCTCTTTCGGGGAAATTTGGATTTTGGTTGATCTCTTCGAAGTCTTCGGTGCAACCAAAAAAGGTGAATCCCACTATGGCCATGAAAAATACCGCTGTTTTTTTCTGTATGTTTTCCATCTTTTAGGTATTAAAAATCAATTTGCAAATTAAACGTATATGATCTGGTGCTGGGATAGGACATGTTCTCAATCCCCGGCTGTAAAGTGCCGCCCGCAAGAGCTGCGGTTTCAGGGTCAAAATGGGGATTATCGGTCCAAAGCAATAAATTTCTTCCCGTTAGGGAAAATCGAGCTTTAGCAATAGGCAGTCTGTCGACAAAGCGTTGGGGCAACGAATATCCTAAAGTAACCTCCCGTAGTTTCGTAAAGGAAGCATCATATTTTGCGGCCTCTATGTTGTCACGTTCATATAGGCGGTTGTTATAGGTTCGGGCATCGACATTCACAGTATTTGGCGTAAATACGCCTGGCGATGTTTCTTGCACCCCTTCCGCAACTATCCCCGTTTCCCGTCCTTCAAGCGTTTCCTTTAATTGTCCGGACGTGGACCCGATAATTTTCGTGAACGAAGAAACAATACCCCCTTGCCGGATGTCGAACAAAAAGCCGAGATCGAACGCCTTATATTTAAAACTGTTTAGAATGCCAAGAGAGTAATCAGGCGCATAATCTCCTTGATAGACGAGATCGTCGGTGCGCAATGGAATGCCATTACTGTCTATGATCAACTGGCCCAAAAATGCGCTGTTCGGATCTTCGACCCTTTGAAACCCTCGCCCATAAATGGCACTTATAGAGCCCCCTTCCCTAGCCTGGATGAACACATCGTTTCGTTCGGTCAAGGTATAGTCCACTCCTCCCAAGTCGGTAACCTCACTTCTATTTCTGGAAAAGTTGAACGTGCTGTTCCATGTAAAATTATCGGTACGGATCGGGACTACGTTGAGAATGGCCTCGAATCCATAATTACGTACTTCACCTGCATTGATGAGTTTACTAGTGTATCCGCTTGAAATATCAGTGCTTATGGGGATGATTTGGTTTTTGGTCCTTCCGTCGTAATAGGTCGCATCCAGATTAATCCGACTTTGAAACAATCGCAGATCCAATCCGAACTCATAGGATGACGTGATTTCCGGTTTTAGATCCGCATTGGGAATCAACCGTGATTCGGTCAATACGGGATTATCGCCAAAAGGTGTTTCATTGGTAAAGAAACTGGCCAGTCGATAGGGATCCGTATCATTCCCGACTTCTGCATAGGCCGCCCTGAATTTGGCAAAGGACACAAATTCGGGCATATTGAAAATATCGTTTGCAATAGCACTCAGCGTCGCCGAGGGGTAAAAATAGGAATTGTTGTTCGTCGGCAAGGTGCTAGACCAGTCATTTCTTCCGGTGATATCTAGATATAGTTTCTCGTCGTAGGCCATACGTGCGAAACCATAGATGCTGTTGATTCGTTTTTCGTTATTGTTGACCGATACTTCCAACGGCCTACGGGTATTGTTGAAGGAATAGATTCCCGGATTGATAAGTTCCGGGGCTACCGTCTGCTTATAATCCTGGTTTCGTCGCATTTGGTTTCCTCCCGCAGAAATATTGATGTTGAATTTTTCGTTGAAAGTTTTGTCATAGGACAATAGGAAATCTGTATTGGCTTCCTCGAAAAACACATCATCTTCCCTATAGTAGCCCAAAGGAAAACGCTGGGTACTGAAAGCCCGTTTTTTAGCCCTAAGTTCGCTATAGAAATCCCTTCCGGTTCTAAGAAGCAGATTCCAATTTTCGTTTATTTTATAGTTCATACTTACATTTCCATAGACCCTATCCTTGTCCTGCGAATTAGTATTTTCAAATACGTTGAAAAAGGGATTGTCATGGTAGTTGTAGTTGTAGTTGAACTGTTGCAGGTCTTCCTGCCCGGCCATCCAATAATCCCTTAGACTATCCGTATTCAATTGCCGTCCGTACCAAATAAACAGATACATAACGCTTTCGGTACCATAACTAATAGAGGGCCTATTGCCACTATCGGATTTAATGTAATTGATATTGGTATTGATGGTCACCTTATCGGTAAGATTCAGGCCGGTACTTACACTGAAAGTATTTCTTTTAAGGTCTGTATTCGGAACGATACCTTCTTGATCTAAATTTTGATAGGAAAAACGGATATTTCCCAAGTCCCCTGATTTTGAGATAGCGATGCTGTTGGTCTTCGTAAATCCCGTGTTGAAAAAGTCTTTCGTATTGTCAGGATGGGAAACCCATGGGGTAGCGGTTATCGGCGCATCGCTCACCAGATCGCCACCTCGAGTACCATCGGTACGCGGCGAATCAAATTGCGGAATTAACAGGCCCGTGTCCAATTTTGGACCCCAACTTTCATCCACGCCATCGGAAGTTCCGCCGCCACTGCCATCGACAAAACCGAATTGACCTCCGTTCCCTTGTCCGTAAACATTTTGCCAGTCTGGCATCAACAAAACATTTTCTATCGTTACGCCAGAGTTTATGGAGATACCCAGCCTTCCATTTTTATTACTGCCTTTTTTGGTTGTAATGATAATTGCACCGTTGGCAGCGCGCGAACCATAAAGAGCAGCCGCTGCAGGACCTTTCAATACGTTGATGGATTCAATATCCTGGGGATTTATTTCGGATGCCCCGTTTCCGTAGTCAACATCTTGGGTACCCGAACCCGAAGAGCCAACTATTTCGTTACTGATCGGCGTACCATCCACAATGAACAGTGGCGAGTTTCCGTTAATATTCAGGGAGGCATCACCACGAATGGATACCCTTGCGGACCCTCCCACACCAGACGGACTGTTCGTTATCTGAAGTCCGGCTACCTTACCTGAAATACCATTCAATAAATTGGGTTCCCGGGCAGAGGTAACTTCTTCGCTATCCAGTTCTTGGGAGGCATAGCCCAAGGATTTTTTTTCACGCTTGATGCCCAAGGCGGTAACCACGACCTCGCTCAATCCCGTGGCACTTTCTTCCAAATTTATCTTTAGATCCGTCTGTCCATTTAAAGCAATTTCCTTTTTTGTAAAACCGATGTAGGAAACTACCAATGTAGCATTCTGGTCGGTAACCGTCAGCGTGAAATTGCCGTCAAAATCGGTCTGCACCCCGTTTGAAGTGCCTTTTTCAAGAACGTTGGCGCCAGGTAAAGGTTGGCCTTCCTGATCTAATATCGTACCCATGACCTCGAATTGTTGGTTTGAAACAATCTCGAGAGATTCATTTTCTATACCCCATAAATAATAGACCTTTTCACTATTAACTTCGATAGCGTGAATTGGGAGTAAAGAAGCGACTACTAAAAATGTAGTAAGCCTTGATTTCAAAACGAATTTTGGCTGGGAAGGAATACATTCCCGCTGTCTAAGTAGTGTTCTCATACTTTTAGCGTTATTAGTTGGTGAATTACGGAAATTACAAGCTGATTGAGAATTATTGAAAATCATTACGACAATAGCACGAATTTACTGTAATTTCAATATAAATACATCTTTTATACTTAAAGTTAATCATTTTTAGAAAATAATTCTACTATTTATACAACTAGCCTTAATTTTATGCTGTTTTTAATTAAAAATACATTATTATTAGTCTAAAATTACTGTATAATGAAACTTGACAAGAAAGACCTGAAAATACTGTCACTCTTACAAGAAAATGCGAATATTAGCAACAAAGAGATTGCAGAGGCCACCAATCTTACCGTGACACCCGTTTATGAGCGCATCAAGAAATTAAATGCAGCGGCACTTTTGCGGAAAAAGGTATTTTTATTGAACAGAAAAAAATTGGGATTACATGTCATGGTGTTGGTGATGGTAAGTATTGAGAAGCATTCCGATGAAGGAGCCCTAATTTTCATGAAAGAAATCAAGAAGATTCCAGAGGTTGTTGAATGCTTACATATTACCGGCGCCTTCGATTTTCAGCTAAAGGTGTATACCAAAGATATTGACCACTATCATGAATTCAACTTTAAAAAATTGGCTACCATCAAGAACATTAGGCAAATGGAAAGTTATTTCGTGATGAAAGAAATTGTGAATACGACCAGCTTGCCGCTTTTTTAGGTCACTTCATCTTGTATTTACAGGGTTTTATCGATGAAATGCGCTTTGTTTGGGTCCATAGGGGAACCCATACCTTATAAATCCAATCTTCCGGAAAGTTGCTTTAAAATGATCTCGGAAAGCTTGGCCTGGAATTTTGCATTGCTATGGCGCACCTTGGCATTGATATAATTGAGTTGTGCAGTTCGGAACTCGATAGTAGGTATGGTGCCGATCCTATATTTTTCTACGGTTATGTCAAGATTTTCTTTGGCGATCGCTTCGTTGTTACCTTCCAATACGATAAGACTGATATTCGTCAAATAGGTTTGATAGGTCGTGCCTACCAATGACATTAATTCCTGTTTTTGCTCGGCGATGGCCACTTCCGCATTTTTGACGGCAATTTTGCCAATCTGTTCGTTCCGGTTTTGGGTAAAGCCGTCAAAAAGGTTCAAAGTGGCTCCAAAGCCATAGTTAAAGCCTCGGGAGTTCGCACTGGTAGAAAAGCCGAGATCGGATTCCGAGCGGCCGAAGTTATATCCCGTCGTCGCAAAAATGGTAGGGTAGCGTCCCGCTTTTATTTGCTTGACTTCGAGTTCCCTGATTTTTTTATTGATTAATTGCGCCTGTAGCTGGGGGTTTTCATTGGCAATCTGGGTTTCCAGTTCGGGCAATTTTAGTTTTTCGTCCACAAAAATTTCAGGTATTACCTTAAAATCCAGTTTTAGGTCGCGCGCCAAATGTTCGTTCAACTGTATCTTCGTGTTGACATACAGCTCTTGTTGGCGCCGCATTAAGGTGCGGTCGGTATTTAGGTCTACCTGGGCGTTCAATACTTCCAACTTTGAAGCTTTTCCGATGGTAAACCGGTTGTGGGCCAGTTCGACCCGCTGTTTGGATATAAGCAGGGTACTATCTAAAGCCGAAAGCTGCTGTTGCTGCTGTACCAGGTCATAATAGGTAATCATGACCTCGCCTACTTTGGTCAATATAACCTGCTTTAGTTCGGCCTCCCCCAATTTTTGGGTCTGCTTGAGTTGCTCTAGGTTGGCGAACATCCGAAGACCGTCAAAAAGGGTCCAATCCAAGGCAACGCCATAATTCAGGCTATTGTTCTTGGCATTGTTGCGCTCTACCTTGGTACCGTCGGAGCGGGTTTGGGATAGGTTTTGGATGCTATTGTTGTCGGTAATTTGTGCCGCTAAGGATGGAAACATCCCTGCATTGCCCGGGCTTACCGAAATGGAGTCGATTTTCAATTCGTTGGATGCCGTCTTGATTTGGTAATTATTTTCCAAGGCCATCTTTACCGCTTTTTCTACGGTAAGCACTTCCTTCTCTTTTATAGTAACCAAATCGTGTTCTTCCACGGTATCCACTCCCCGTTCTTCCAAGGTATCCATTTCCTGTTCTTCCACGGTACCCGATTCCTTCATTCCTTCGGGAAGCACATCTTGCCCAAAAACAGAACAGGACAATAGCAGCAAAACAGTACAAAAAAATAGGGACATACGGTCGGTCATTTCAATAGGCTTCAAGGGCTTTGAATTCAGGTCGCTGCACTTTTTCCCTGGACCACAACATATAAAGCGCAGGAATAACAAATAGGGTAAGTATCAATGAGAACATCGTTCCCCCGATAATGACAACGCCCATTCCAATACGACTGGTCGAAGCGGCACCCAAGGAAAGGGCGATCGGTAAGGCCCCAAGGGCAATGGTCAGACTGGTCATTAAAATCGGACGCAGCCGAGATTCGGAGGCTTTTAGTACGGATTCCCTTTTAGAAAGGCCCTGTTCGCGAAGTTGATTGGCGAACTCTACGATCAATATCCCATTTTTGGTTACCAGGCCTATCAGCATAATCGTACCAATCTGACTGAAGATATTCCAGGTCTGCCCGAAAAGCCATAGCGAGAACATAGCACCTGCCACGGCCATGGGTACCGTTAAAATAATGATGAAGGGATCTATAAAACTTTCGAACTGCGCGGCCAATATTAAAAAGATCAAAAGCAAAGCGAGACCGAAGGCGAACAGGGTATTTGACCCACTTTCCGTGAAATCCCTGGATTCACCGGCCAAATCCGTGGTAAAGGTATCGTCAAGTACCTTTTCTTTTATCGCTTCCATAGCCTCAATGCCATCGCCAATACTTTTCCCGGGGGCCAGATTGGCCGATACAGTAGCGGACATATAGCGGTTGTTGTGAAATAATTGAGGGGGACTACTATGCTCGGATGTTTGCACCAAATTATCGAGCTGGATTAAGAGTCCGTCTTTGCTTTTAACAAAAATGGAAGTAAGATCCAAAGGTGCGTTTCTGTCTTCTTTGGCGAACTGGCCGATAACCTGATACTGTTTTCCGTTCATCAAAAAATAGCCGAACCGCTGGCCGCTCAAAGACAACTGTAGGGTTTGCGCCACATCTAGGACAGATACACCCAGACTTTCCGCTTTTTCCCGATCGATGGAAACATAAATCTCCGGTTTATCGAATTTTAGATTCACATCGACAAAAGAAAATGTCGGATCGTTTTCGGCTTCCCTCATAAATTCAGGAATCTTTTCTTGAAGCTTTTCAAAATTGAGGGCCTGAATAATAAACTGAATAGGGGGACCACCGCGCCGGTTCACTGAAATCGTCGGTTTTTCCGAAACGTTCGATTTACCGCCTACATAGGTTTTCGACCACCGACCCAAATCCATAGCGATCTCATGCTGCGAACGCTCCCTTTCGTTTGGCTGATCAAGGGCTATAAAGGCACGGCCGCTGTTTACCGAAGAGCTTCCGAACCCTGGGGAGGTAAGAATCAAGCTGACCTTTTTTTCGGGGATTGAATCATTGATCAGTTCCGTAATATCCGTCATCAAACGATCCATATACTCGTAGGAAGATCCTTCCGGAGCACTTACATTCAATGATACGAAACTACGATCTTCGTATGGCGCCGTTTCCTTCTGCAGCAGGTTGTAAAATAGGATAATAAGGCCGATACATCCAAATAAAATAGGAAAACTCAGCCATTTCCGTTTCATAAATAGCGCTAGGGAATCCGCATAATATCGATTCATCCGCAAGAAATATTTCTCCGTAAAATGATAAAATTTGGATTGTTTTTGTTTCCCGGGACGAATCAAATAGGCGTTCAACATCGGCGTCAAGGTCAGGGATACAAAGGCGGAAACCAGCACCGCTGCACCCAAAACAACGCCGAACTCCCGAAACAGCCTGCCGACGAAACCTTCTAAAAAGATAACGGGCAGGAATACGGCGGCCAGCGTAACGGAAATGGAAATAACGGCAAAGAATATCTCATTGGATCCTTTTACCGCCGCCTCGATGGGATGCATGCCCTCCTCGACTTTTTTATAAATATTCTCGGTGACCACGATGCCGTCATCGACTACAAGCCCCGTGGCAAGAACAATGGCCAAAAGGGTCAGTACATTTATGGAAAAGCCGAACATCCACATGACAAAAAAAGTGGCGATCAACGAAACCGGTATATCGATGAGCGGACGAAGTGCCAAAGACCAGTTCCTAAAAAAGAGGAAGATGACCAAAATAACCAGTATGATGGATATCAATAGGGTTTCGGCTACTTCCGTCACCGCTTTTCTGACAAAAACCGTATCATCGATGACCACGTTGAGCTTAAAACCTTCCGGAAGATCTTTTTTCAGCTTTTCGTATTCGATATAAAAGGCATCCGCAATTTCGAGATAGTTGCTCCCCGGTTGAGGAACTACCGCAATGGCGACCATGGGCTGACCGGAATCGCTCATCTTCGTTTCCATGTTTTCGCCTTCCAAACTGGCTTTACCGATATCGCTGAGGCGCACCAGTTTTTCGCCTTGGGCCATAATGATAATATTGTTGAACCCTTCCTCGGTATTCAGGTTTCCTATGGTCTTTACCGTAAGTTCGGTATTGTCGCCCGTTAGCTTTCCGGAGGGGAGTTCGACGTTTTGCGCCAATAAAGCCCTGCGCACATCGGCAACGGTCACTCCGTAAGAAGATAGTTTCAGCGGGTCGATCCACAAACGCATAGCATACCTTCGCTGCCCCCAGATCTGCACGCTACTGACACCGGGGATGGTCTCTATTCGTTGCGCCAGCACGTTTTCGGCATAATCGGATAGTTCGAGAATGTTCTTGCCGTCGCTCTGAACGGTCATGGAAAGGATGCGTTGTGCATCGGCATCCGATTTGGAAACCACAGGCGGGGCATCGAGATCTTCGGGAAGGCTTCGAACGGCCCGAGACACCTTGTCGCGCACATCGTTGGCCGCTACCTCGAGATCTTTATCGAGATCGAACTCAATGCTGATCGAACTGGAACCCTGAACGCTCGAGGAACTAAGATTACGGATGCCATCTATCGAATTGATCGCCTTTTCCAAAGGCTCGGTAATCTGTGATTCGATAATATCGGCATTGGCGCCGGCATAATTCGTGCGGACGGATACCTGTGCGGGGTCTATGGAGGGAAATTCACGAACGCCCAAATAGGTATACCCTATAATCCCAAAAAGAATTATGGCTACGTTCATGACGATCGTAAGCACCGGACGCTTTATACTTAATGTGGATAGGTTCATTTTTCGGCGGTCATGCTTTGGGATCTGTCGAACTTAATTTTGACGGGCGTATCATTTTTCAAGGCCATTACCCCGTAAGTCAGGATGGTATCGCCAGCTTGCAAACCGGAAATCACCCTTACTGAGCTGCCCGTTCGGGCACCGATTTCTACATCTATCTCTTTTGCTTTACCGTTTTCGGAAATAAAAATCTTTTTCCCATTTTGAACCGGTATTAAGGCTTCCGTAGGCACGAGCAAGGCATCATCAACGGTTTCTAGGGGAAGAATAACGTTGGCGTAGGTGCCGGGATACAATTTCCCGTCTTGGTTTTCCGCAATGGCCCTCATTTTTAAGGTTCGGGTGGCTATCTCCACTTGGGGCTCTATGGCATATATCGTAGCACTGTGTTCCTCATCGGAATCGGAAGTCGTAAACGTAAGCTGGGTGCCTACTTTGACCTGTGAAACATACTTTTCGGGAATAGAAAACGTGATCTTCAGCTGCGTTGTATTCACCAACTTGGCGATCAACGTAAGCGGTGTAACGTAGGTGCCCTTTGAGATGGAACGCAAACCGATCGTGCCGGAAAAAGGCGCGCGGACCGTTGTTTTGGAAAGTTGGGCGCCTATCAATTCCGATTCGGCCTCTGCGGATTGGAAATCGGCACTCGCAATGTCATATTCCTCTTGGCTAATAGCCTGTTTCTCCAATAATAATTTGGCCCGTCTTTCGTTTTCAGCCGCCAGTTTTTGCGCCGTTCTCACCTTTGAAAGTTGGGCCTGGAGTTCGATATCGTTGACCCGGAAAAGTACCTGGCCCTGTTTCACTTTGCTTCCCTCTTCGAAATTGATACTTTCAACCACTCCGGAGACCTCGCTCCGCAGATCGATCTGCTCATTGGCCTCTAGTGTGCCGGATAATGAAATATTGTCCTTAAACACCTGCGGCCGGAGTACCATACCGGATACCGTAACGGCATTGCTTCCCCCTGGCCTATTTTCCGGTGTACCCACTTCTTTATTCGCTAAGATCCGATAGCCCACAAGACTGACTATCCCGATAAGCAATATAAGATACACAAGGTACTTTACTTTCATTTCTAGTTGGATCGTTAATTATGGCGCATAAAATTAAGCCTTAAACTCGATTTTAAGGATAGGTTTGTTTTAATTTAACATTGAAGTGGGTCAACGACCTAAATAGCAGGGTCAACCACCAAAAGTAGTCTCTCAACAACAAATGATGCTAGATTTTATAAATAACAAAAAAATACCATACATACAATAAATCCTACAAATCACACATAATCAAATTATAAACTATGTAAGTTCTATTATTTTTATAGGAAACAACCTAACTCCCCTTCAGAGGCAAAAATCGTCCAGTAAAAATAAGATCATGGCAAAAAAAGCAAAAACAGTTTCAGCACAGGTAACGGAGTTGGCCGAGCGCATGGAAAAATTGGAAACCGCCCAGACCAAAAAAACAAAAGCAACCGCACTTCAGGAGGGAAAAAACGGCACTATGCATTTTTGTAGCCTACCCGAAGTGCCCCAAAGACAGTTTGATCCCGATGTATCCCCGTTTCGTGAGATGCTCATACTCCTTAGCGACCGGAAATGGGTCAACGGTACAAAACTGCGCTATTTTATTTTTAACGAGGGTCCGTTCGTCGGCATTACCTCCAATGTCAACTTGGTAAAGGAAGCGTTCAAAGTATGGGAAGACGTGGGCATAGGAATCGCTTTCGAACAAGTAAACGAGATTGCAGAAGCCGAGATCCGTATCGGATTTCTAAGAGACGGCAGTTCATGGTCTTACGTAGGCCGTGACAATATTGACATTCCAGGGCAGTTCGAGCGCACCATGAATTTCGGATGGGACCTTACCCAGGATCCCCGAGGCGTCGATACCCCGGTACACGAGATCGGCCATGCCCTCGGTTTTCCGCACGAGCACCAGAACCCGAACTCCGGCATCGTTTGGGACGAGCAGGCGGTATACGACTATTTCGGCGGCCCGCCGAACAACTGGTCACACGAATCAACCTTTCACAACGTACTCCGCAAATTACCCCAGGCCGAGGTTGAAGGATCGGACTGGGACCCCAATTCCGTGATGCACTACGGCTTCGGCCCAGGACTTATTATCAGTCCCCCCGAATATGCGGGAGGCCTGACCCCAGAGCTTGGCCTGTCGAATATCGATATGGAGGAAGTAAAACGCTTCTATCCGCCAATAAAACCCGCGCAATATGAAACCTTGGAACCTTTTAACCTTAAAATGCTCTCCCTGGAACCCGCGGCGCAAAAGAACTATGACGTAAAACCGGATGCCACCCGTACCTACACCCTACAGACCTTCGGCCGATCGGACACCGTAATGGTACTGTTCGAGGAAGTCGACGGCGAACTTCGCTATCTTGCCGGCGATGACGACAGCGGTACCAGCCTGAATTCCAGAATCGAGCCACGGCTCTACCCGGACAGAAAATATGTATTGCGCATACGGATGTATTCGCAGTATTCCACTGGGGACACTGGGGTGATGATGTGGTGAGATGTGGCTTTCGCTGTTATGACAATCGCTCTTCCTTACGATATTCCCTACGAATACCTTCCGTAAGCAAGTCCGCACCCAGCATTTTTGAACCATCGGACAGTACCTGGAGGCTACAATAGTGTACAATATTTACGATATTGGAACCACTAAATCCATAGGTGTCCGCAATTTTCTTCAAGTCGATTCCCTTGTCCAGTTTTAACTGTTTGGGGATGATACTTTGCCAAAGCAGTAAACGGTGTTCGGCATCGGGAGAAGGAAAATATACAATGGACTGAAACCGGCGCGCAAAGGCCTCGTCCATATTATTTTTAAAATTGGAGGCCAAGATGACCAAGCCGGGAAAAGACTCTACTTTTTGTAATAGAAATGCGGATTCCTGATTGGCAAATTTGTCACGGGCGTCCCGAATCTCCGTACGCTTTCCGAAAAGGGCGTCCGCTTCATCAAAAAAGAGGATCCAATCTTTGTTGGCGGCCTTGTCAAAAAGGTTGGCCAAGTTTTTTTCGGTCTCCCCGATATATTTTGAAACGACCATGGAAAGATCGACCCGAAAAACAGGGCGTTGCGCTGCCTTCCCCAGTAGGCTGGCAGTAAGGGTCTTTCCCGTTCCCGGAGGACCGTGAAACAATACCCGATATCCCGGTTTCAAATGCTTTTGCAAGGCCTCGTGGCCCTGTATTGCCTCACGATGCTCGATCCAGGTCAGAAGCTCCCGTACTTGTTTCAGCGTACTCTGCGGCAAGACCAAATCTTCCCACTCCAAAGCGTTCTGTAGCTGTTCCGCAGGAAAGCTGGGGCTAAAACGGGGCAGGGAAACGGTGCCGGTGATGATTCGCTCCAACCATTCCGGGTCTAGGATAAGCCGGCCGCTCATCACCGGTTCTCCCGTCGGAACGGTTTCGAGCCTAAGAATGCTGTCGGTCGCAAACCAATGTTCGGGACCGAAGAGGCTCTGCACCGCAATTCTTTTGGCCAAGTCATTGCCCGCAATAATAAACTGGGCCGTTTCCCCAGTTGGTAGAATACCGCGATGGTTTTTCCCCCGTACGCCCCCAAAAGCCGGAAACTGATTTCCGTCTGGGAAATGTTCTTTTAGGATGTTGTCGAAGAAATCGGTTTGGATATGGGGGGCAAGGGCAAGACTAAGGGTTGTGACTTCCTGAAAATCCGGATTGTAATTTTCAAAAAATAAATCCAAAGGTATATACCCTTTGGGTATGGAAAGGTCAGGCGGTTGTACATCATTTTTTTTTTCAAGTAGTATCTCAAGTCTGGCTTCGATTAATGTTTTAAGGTGTGCCAATAACAGAGAAAAAACATTCACTGGTAATTGTTTATTAGTCACATCGCCTATCATTTTAGTCATTTTCTTATTCGGGCAGCTATTGACCCTTTTGTTTCTAAAAGCATACTAAAATATTCAGAACTTGTAACTGGGGAGGACGAAAAAAAATCGGCCTCATGGTCTTCTAAAAATAACACTATTGGTTGCGCAGTCTTAGTGGGCCAATACAAAGCCGATGAATAGAAAATATCATACACATCGAATAGCAAAGATCGTTTTTTTACACTCAAGCTATTGGTCTTTCGACCCAAAAATTCTACTGAAAAATCAACCTCATTTTCGAACCACCATTTAAATTTAGCCGCTTGGCCAAATAATTCCGACAAAGGGAGAATTTGTATTATTCCATCATAGTAGTAATACTCTTTTTTCCATTTCCACCAGTCCTCAGTATATTTCCAATCCAATTTCAGTTGTTCATAAGAGCTGTTTTCTTTTGATATCCAACACACCTGAAGACCGTTACTAGCTTGATAAAAAGAAATTAAATCCTTTGTTAATCTGCGAACGTTATATTTACATAAATCATCGATTTCATCTATATCGAGCCCTTTAAAGGTCTGAAAATGCAGTAATTCAATGGTAGGGTCCTGTTTAATTGCCTCTTTTAGATTTGCGATGAAATGATTTGCCATTTGTTCTAGTTAAATGTAAACATTTGCGAAGATTCAAATTGACTCATCGCGGTTAGGATTTGCGTTTTATACGAACCATCGCTTAAGTTTTGCTGTAAGATAGTTTGTAGTTGTTCATTACTAGTGTACCCACCTCCTGGTATATTATCTTTGAGCGTTGTTAAAATATTTATTGATAATGGGGTCAAATTGCTAACAGTATTCCACATTAACATATCATCGGTTAAAATCGAATTGATTGCTATTTTCAAAGGTTCAGGAAATCCAGGAGAATCCCTGAATTCGGAAATTTCCTTATCAGAATCTTCTACCCAATCACCATTTTCATATTTCATTCCACCTCCGACCGCACTGAACTCTTGCACAAAAAGGGGATTATCGGAATAATAGGTAGCCATCCCCAAGAACCATACTGGAACCTCCGTATCGTGGTAATTCTTCATAGGCGTCTCAAAACTTCGGTAGTTGTTGTTCACATATCTTGGGGTGGGGATTAAATTAGAATCACGGCCCGCCCCGCCAATATTATGATTAAATATATGAAACCTAACCCAGGTAGCTCCAGCATTTAAACCAAAATTCGAGATGACCTCCCACGCATCGGCAAGAGTGCCAGCTCCAGGGGTGCTACCATCAGGATGGTTTCCCGCCACAACCTTTTTTACTTCTACAGTGTCGGCCGTGCTATTTGGAAATCCGTCGGGGGTAACTTCCCAGGTCTCTGGTAACGGAGGTTCCTCAGTAGCTTGTATCGCATCGGCCAGATTGTTCGCCAAAACATGTTCCTGCGCTTCTAGTTCATTATCTGCGTTTTCGGCCGCTTCTACTTCTCCTTCTTGAGGTTGCTCATCTTGTGCATTTTGAATCGCTTCTTGGGCTTCAGTTGAATTATCTATAACAGCTTGTAAAGAAGTTTGCGCTTCATCAACTTTTTCTGGTGCATCTTCTTCCGTTCCATTCTCTGCCTTAACATCCAATTCTTTTAATACTGTATCCACCTCTGTCACATTACTGGCCATCATTACTTTAGGACTACTTCCATCCGTGTCGATCCAAAGACGATGATGTTCTCCCAGTGCATTGAACTGCACTACTTCCCCTACCTCCGTATCCTCCAACTCCGCAGCCGCTTCCTCCTCCGCCTCTGGGTCGGCATCTTCACTAATTCCCAAGGCCGACAAAAGATTCCGTGCTTGGGTTGCCAAAAAACCGATGACCGTATCCAAGATACCTTCTACCCAATCTTGTAACCCCTTGACCATTTCGGCCACTTTCTCCGGCAGATCTCCAAGACCCATAAAGCTGGCTACAAAATCGATTACGGGAACCAGTAATTGTTTCAACGCACTTTCGACCGCTGTCGCCATTCCTGCAATGTTGCCGGCAATGATGTCTGCAATGCCATTGACCACAGTTTCCACCAAAGTAAAAATCCGAGCCGCATTTTCGAATATCCATTTCAAGACTTTGTAAATGGCCTCAATGGCTTGAGCAATGGCACCTACGGGATTAAAAAGGGCCACAATGCGTATGGTCGCTTGGGTGACTAAAGTTTCAATGACAAAGTTAACGGCCATTTCGATGACCTGATCCAAGATTTGCCTTGGATCGAGCTTTTCCTTAATCAATTCAAAGACGCCCTGAGGTCCCAGTTCGATCAGATCGCTTATAATTTCATAAGCCTGTTCTAACAAGGCAACATTTTCTTCCCCTATATGTCTTGCCAGTAGCATTCGAATCCGTTCCCAGGTAATTCCCATCAATTGAAGAAAGAAGGTGATGATACTTTTTAGGGAGAAATCCGGAGGTATTTCTACCCCGACAGCACCCAGGCCGGAAAAAATCCAGCTGATAAAGCCCTCGAACAAGTGATTGAAGAAATTATCGAAGAATTTCTGAAAACCGGCCCCAATGGCGGCAAGAAGGTTCGATGCAAAACCCAGCGGATCATTGGCAATATCGGAAATGACCTGTTCAATACGGGCAATCAACGCCCAAAAAGCAGCAGGTTCTATACCTACCAATCGCAATAAGCCATTGATAATCGCCCGAATCGGATCTTCCAAAAATTCGATTATGGCATCAGCGATTTTACCCAATAGGCCTTTTGCCGCCTCCCTTAGCGCATGTACTTTTTCCCGCACTTCCTGAACGGCCTGCGAAGCACGATTGGCCAGATCACGGTTAAAGTGCTGTTGGGTATTGGTGACTTCTTCCCGTAACCCGTCTAAACGACCTTGAAAACGCAGTTTTTCGGTTTCGGCCCATTCCCTTAATTCTTCCGGGGCATTATCGAAAAGCGAGTTGATGGCAGTATTGGCCAAAGTGATAATTTCTTCACAGGTAACTACAATGCCATTCACATAGATTGAAATCTCCCTGATAAGCGCACAAATAGCATCGCCAAAGGTTTCTTCGGCATCATTGTAGTTATCGGTCACCCAATCCGGCAAGCCGGTAAGATCGTCCCATAGCTCTGTAATACCGCCACCAAAACCTGAGTGCCTGTCGTCTACCCACCGCTGTACCCGCGCCAAATGTTGTTCAAACTCTGTGGCGATTCTTGTCTTACCCGTTTCCCACATGTTCATGGCCGTCTCCGTCAGTGGGGTCAACAAATCGTTCACCTGTTGCTGGGCGCCTGTAAATAGTTCCTCTGCCCTGATTCCCAAGGCATCGCGCTGATCGGTTTCACTTTCGACCATGTCTGTTTGCTGGGTACCGGAATCACGCACACTGCCTGCCCTAGCATTCTCCAAGGCCAGTAATGCCCTTTGCTGAAGGGCTTCCATATCGGTACGGGCATTGCCCAAAGCTTCCTCTTGTTCCAAGAGTACCAAAGCGGGATCTTCCGCAGCCGTTTCCTCCAGCTCCCCGTGAACCGCCCGCGCTTCCGCTATCGGACCATCTGGAATCACTTCGGTTACAGGGGTTATCATTCCGGCTTGCTGCATCTGTTCAGCAGAAGCGGCTACATCCGCTTCCAAAGAAACCTCATCTTCGGTAAGGGGATCCGGGGCAGCGCCTTGGGCATTGATATTCGGTTCCCCTACCTCTTCAGGGGGCAGTTCAACAGTATCGCCTATTTGCTCGGTTTCGCCGGTAGGGGATTCATCCAATTCGTCGTATTCACTATCTACACGATCCACATCGGAATCAATGTTTTCATTCAGTTGGCTCCCCGCCTCATTTGCGGCCTCTTCCGGATCTGCCTGTAAGAGCGAATCTTCATCGGGTGGACGTTTCTCACGGATGACCCGTCGGATGTTATCACATAGTTCCTCGATTTCAGGGCTCGGCGCCACTCGCTGGTTCAATGCAGCGGTCAACTGCCCACTTGCCCTACCCTCTGTTTCCGAAATTGGTTCGGTGACCCCGCCCCGGGCCTCATCGGCAAGTTCACTGGCCGGCGGCAATTCCGCATTGTTCGAGGCCGCGGTACCCGCATTGTTCTGTGCCCGATTCAACCTGCTTTGAGCTTCCGGATTCAAGCTTTCGGGAGGAGGTGGCATTATGGGTTCCAATTCGATTTGGGTCGGCAAGGGCCCACCTTCGGCGGCCGGCACGTTCTCCAAACCGGCTTCGGGAGAAGATGCAGGCGCCACTTCAGAATCGGGTACGGGCACTAGGGCGGTAGGAGACTCGGCAGTGGCAATATCAACGGTAGCAGCGTGGCCATTTACAGTACTGGCATCCGGGTCGACCCTTCTTTTCACAGCTGCTCCTTGCTGCATTACATGCGTAAGTTCGTGAGCGAGTAAATGCTTTCCAGAGGAGGTATGAGGTTCGTATTTTCCCCGGGCAAATACAATATGGGAACCATAGGTATACGCTTGTGCCGAGATGGACTTTGCCGACGTTTGGGCCTTATCGTCATTGTGTATCCGGACACTGGAAAAATCGGTGCCGAAACTGTTTTCCATGGTGCCCTGGGTACCCTTGTCCATGATTTGACCCGACGAGGATACCACTTCCGACACGATAGAAGGTGCTGTTGTACCCCCATGATGGGTTGACCAATTTTCAGAACGCTGCACCGGTTCTTCCTCTACACGCTGTAACTCACCTTCTTTGTCTTCTTCCCCCTTGCGCTGTACCTCGTTTTCTTCCTCTTTACGCTGAACTTCCTCCTCCTCTTTACGCTGAACCTTTTCCTCTTCTTCATCCTCCGTACGCTGAACAGTTTCCTCCTCCTCTTCCATACGTTGCAAGGTTTCCTCCTCCTCTTCTTCCGAACGCTGGATTTTTTCTTCCTCTTCTTCCTCCTGCAAACGCACACGCTTGCCTTCCTCCATTTGAGTGTTGGCGGATCCAGCCATTACGCGATTGGCCATGGTATCCGCTTCCTGTTCAAAAGGGTCTCCCGGAGTATTTACGGTAAGCTTCGTCTGTACTGTGGGTGGAATGAACATGGTCGCTACCGCCCCATCTTGATCTCCATGCCTATGGGCATCTAAATGGGTATGATGTGTCGTTTTATCCGCGGTAGTTTTCATCCCTATACTTAAATATTCATCCGTATACAGGTCTTCATCCAAGGTAGTTGGATGTAGCTCATTTGCCATGGCAGTTGACCCATCAGCATATCGTAAGGTGCCTTTTCGAGTTCCAGCAGCCAACCTTCTTTAATGGGAGTAAGTCTTCCCGGCCGTTGTAAAAAACTTTCCCTAAAACCCTTTATCGATACATTACCAAGTGCTGACCAGTGCCCGATGGCGGCCTGTATCATTTCAGTCCCGCTTTCTAGCTGGTTCTTGGAAACAGGCTCAAGCTTTAATGGGGTATCCATGGAAAGCCCTAAGAGTACTTTGGATAAAACCAACTGCCATTCCGATTCGGGAGGTGTGCCAGTAACCAAACTATGCAAAACGCAGGCGGCTTTATCTGGCCGAAGTATCGCCTTTTCCCGAACGAGTTCTAGACTTTCTAAAAATCGCGCTATGAACGGATGCAAAAAGATAAGACCGGCATGATTCAAATAAATCGCCCGGTCCTTAGTTTCCGATTGCCCTTCCTCTCTTTCTTCGGACTTTTCCCCGATATCGAACGCTTCGGGATTATCGGGCATCCCCGATATTTCTTTATGCGAAACGCTTTTTAATAGTTGCCGCCAATAGTCTTTCACGGTTGCCGGGCTTCTTTTTTGCATCTTCCCGTATCGCTGTAGCCCATCGGGATAATCAGCTCCTTTTTTTTCGGGAATGGTCTTCCGAATCGCTTCATAAAGTTGCCACTGCTGTGGTGTTTCAAAGTAAAGGAGGAAGCGTTCCAGCGCCTTTTCGTTGGATAGAAACAAGTGTTGCAGTTGCCTCACGAAGGTTGGGTTCGCCACCAAGCTTTTGTCAAATGCTTCGTGAACATCCATTATGGAAGTGGTATGCGGACTGTTCCATGACAAGGTTCCGGTCTTCAGATAATGGAGTATCAAATCCGTATTGCCAAGGGTTTCCGCTGGTAAACGCAGCTTGGTGTTTTCAGATTTGGACGAAGTTTTCCTAACGGCCGCTTTTATCAAGCCAGGTAATCGGAGCTTGATGGTTTCCTCCAGTTCCGACAGGTCATTTATGTCAACTTCCAAGGTCAACCGATCCATACGCCAAATCTCATTGTCGGGTATTACCGCACTGAAGCTATCATTGAAGAGGGCGGGCAACGAATCATTTGCCAAATCCGACAACCGCTCCAAAAGTATTTGATGATTTCCCTGCCCGCCCCTCGTTTCCTTTTCGAGAATGACCGTAGTTCTTAACACGATATGGGGTTGTGGACTTTGCATCATTAGATGATTATATCGATACGCACATCGCGAACGTCAATTGCCGCGCAGGTAGTATCGGGATCTACGACAATTACCTTGGCTTCATAAGTGGTGTTGCCCATTATCGCCGATTCCATGGTAGTGCCAAGGAACAGGGCCGGAATGCCGTGTTCCAATATCCAAAGTGTGGGAAGGTCTTCTGATGGTTTCGTGCCTAAAAAAACCTGGTCCCCATTAGTTTCAAAAGTTAGGGTCGTTTCTTTTGGTTCCTTACATAAAGGAATTTCTTTACTGTCAGGATTGCAGCGGTCTCTTCGCATAACATCGAATGCGGGCAGGACGCCTTTATTGGATTGTGGCTTTTCTATATTTTCTATATTCTCTGTAAAGGTCGTTCCCAACTGGTTGTAGCTGAAAACCCTTGTATACGAAGGCTTAAAATTTCCGCTATCTGTCGTAAACCGGACTTCAAGGCTAAATTCAAAACGATGACATTCAAAATGCGCTATGCGTAATGTGGATACATTCGGTGAACTATCTTGGACCAAGGTGAGCCTCAGCGGAGTCTCGTCAATACCCAACTTATCCCCTAATTCTTTACGGATAAAATCGTTGGCCTTGGATATAGCGCTGTTCCAGTACAACAAAAAATTATTGGTGATAATATCCCTATCGGGATTTAAGATTTCCGTCAATTGGCCGGTATCTAAGGGAAGGGTATCACCATTCTCGAGGAATAACTCAAAATTGGTTACGATCAGCTGCACATCATGGTATACCAAGTTTGCGTTGCTATTGCGTTGCATCCAAAAAGGATATCTTGGTTCCCTGGTAATCCCGTTACATGGAAGGCCGCAAGGTTCAGGGCAGTTTACGGGCTCGACCGTAATCAGTTGCTCACAAGCGGGGTCATTACTGTCTGTAACCCGCACTTCGGCACCTTGATTACTGGGTAAAGTAAGTGTTCCATTTTGACCGGCCTGAACAGTGGAAGTCGTATTTTCGGTAAGCAGTGTATAGGGGGGCCTTCCACCGCTGATGGTAAATTCCACGGTAAACTCAGTGCCCTGCGGATTGCATTCCCCCGGGCCCAATTGGCTTACCACAAAGGGTGGCGTCAACTGTACGGTTCTGCGAACCGATACAGTTCCCTCCGCATCGCGTATTTGTATCTGCGCCCCGTCGAACATGAAAATGGCATCTTCCCCAAGGGCTATCCATTTCTGACCGCTGTCCGTACTATACTCATAAGGGGCGGTTCCGCCGTTTGCGGTGATAAGCACAAGCCCCCCTCCTTTAGCGTCGGTACAACCCTGCTGTTCCCAGATGAAAGTGGGCGGTGCCTTGGGCAATACAAACTGTATCGGGGCACAATCGGAACAGCAGAGATAAGGCAGGTAGAAATCTGCGATAACGACACCCACACCTATGTCATTAAAACGACCTGTCGAACCTGTTTCAGATTGGTCGGAACCCATGTCGATCCGTAAGGGAGATGTGCTGGAGGTAACCCATACTAGTCGATCTGGAAATCCTATATACGATATCCTAAGCCGGGCCGGTAAACTAACCCTAAACAGGACAAAATTACCGTCAAAGTCCGTCATCGTGCCCGTTGAGGTGCCCACAACTACAATATTGACGCCCGGTAAGGGGCCACTTTCATCAATAACTTGTCCCCTAACGGTAAAGAAACCCGGTAACCTGGGCATAGCATCCTGTTGATCTTCGCCATGGTATACCATGACAAACGTACCCCCCAAAGGCACCCCTGCCTTATGCTGTAATCCATCATGCTTGCGTGCAAAATTCGATAAGAGCAACCGTTCCTTCAAATTTCCTACCCGTCTTTCATATTCACTTTTGATCTGCTGAAAGGTTTCCAGCTTGCAGGCATAAAGAAAATGGTCCAGTTGATCTTGAAGTTCCTCAAGATCTAGGTTGGCGTTGTTTTCACCCTTGTCCGCATCATTGGTGATAAAAATCAGGTTTCTATTGACCGGTTCGATCGAGCTGCGCAACGGGCCGTAAATATTCCGGAAATCATCAAAACGAAAGGAACTCAAAGTTTCGGAGAGGGATAACCATAGATTATTCAGTCTTGGAATGATTCCAATAACATAGTTCACATAGGCCGGCACTAAGAAAAAGTTGCTAAAAATGGGTGATATCGCAAACGAATTGAGACGGTTTTCGTAAAATTCCCCCAAGGTATCGGTATAATATCGGAACTCGGGCGCACAACGCCGCAAAGCGGTCAACCTCGGGGCCTGTTGCACCCTGGTCCTGGGTGTGCTATCCGGCGGATAGGGTAGGTTGTACAGATGTTTCAGAAGTTCACAGATTTGGCAAAGCAGCTCTTCCCGAAAGGCAGCATATAGCGCTTCCAAATCTTGAAAGTGACAGCCTTCGACCTCGGCCGGCATCGGAATATTGTCTTCGTTATACCCAGTTTTTACCGCTACCAAATCAATAGGAAGCCTGTTCACCTCTTTTTGATGGATCAGATCTTCGAGTACGTCTTGATAGTTTCTACCGATATGGCCCTCGATCCGAAGAAAGCTATATGGCTCTAAATCATAGGCAAGCGGAAACCTTACGAACGGAACTCCCAAATCCCAACTTGGGGAGCGGAAGCCCAGATTTTCATTGGCCTTTCCCTGTCTGTTCAAATGAAAATTCCAATATTCATAGAGTGGAACGGGACGATAGTGGTAGGGTATCGCTTTTTGGGACAGTGGTTTGCCTAAATGGCTCGGCGTAATTCGAATGGGTCTATTAAAATTGTTAGCCCTTAGAAAGTCCATACCAAATCTACGGTTAGAACCATCTCCGAGAACCAGGTTCAGATTGGGCGGCAGTTCCAAAACAAGAATCAGTTCTACCAGACGTCGGAACAACAACCGGAGTTCTTCCATCTCGCCATTTTGACTGGAATGGATAGGGGAAGGGACAAAAGTATGCCGATAGGCGTAATCTACGGGATTTACCCCGACATTTCCCAACATCAGATGTCTTGGGAACAATCGTTTATCGGGGCAACATAGCCCTAACACATCCATTCCCTTTAGTCGGAACTCGTCGTAAGCTTGAATAACTGTATCCAAATGATCGTAATAGTATTGATACCACAGATATAGATTGTTGGTTACTATGCTTCCGTCGTGGAGAAAGGCCCATGAACCCTCCAAATTCAGGAATGGATTCGTCGGAAAAGCGGGCAACAAGGGTTGAAAGGCGGTATACGCTTCATTCAGGGCAGTGGTTACGGAGTTGACCAAGGCTGCGTTCAATGTGCTTTGAAAAGCCGTTAAGACAGAGGTAGTGCTCCCTAGGATAGTGGCGGAGACATCGTACCGCGGAAGTTTTAGGGTAGGCAATCCATACCGTGCATTGGTGGAATTGGCAATGGTAAAATAGGCTTGGGCTTCGGGTCCCAAAGCCTCAATACGGGCTTGCAACAAGTCAATATCGCTTCTTCGTATCAACAGGGGCCTGACGCTGGCGGTGACCGTAGTGCCTTTATCGTTGCACGAATTAGGCGTACAATTACGGTTACTTTCCGCTAAACACTCCAAAAACAACACCAGTATTTTCTCATCATCGCTACCTATAGGCTGGTTATTTCCGGTCAAAAAATCAGAAGATAACCTAGTTGCGGTGGCATCATCGTTTCGGTCAGCGATCAGTTCCCACATGGGAAAAGCTTGAGGTGGTTCGGTCGCCCGATTTTCAAATTCGCGATACGGCAGTTCGACAGGTACCCCATAAGGTCGAACCCATTCCAAGGGCGCTGCATCTTCCCATACGACCATGTACCCGGCCGAGGTAACGCCGCAACCCTTACTAATGCGCATGCTGTCTCCCGAGACAGCTATCGACGGCTCTAGACCACAGACAATTCCGATACCGATCAGATTGGTACGGGTCAAGCGGTCTTGCTCGTCAAGATATTTAAATAAATCGTTCAGGTGCGCACTTGACAGCACTTGATTTGCTTCAAAATTGGGATAGGAAATTTGTTCAGGTATCATAATTTGGACTTTAAAGGTTGCCAAGAATCGTATTATCCAATCGTACGGGATTATCATCACTACCATCGTCACAATCGTGTAGTGTAGCAGTCGGGTATATACTTTTTAAATGGGTAAAAATGCGTAATAGGATATTTAAGCGATAAGAGACTTCGATCCATTCGGTATAGAATCCGAACCAAATCAGCCGGAGTTCTTCCCATCTTTCATCGTTTTCAATCAGATCGATTCCTTGACAAAATTCCGGGTCATTTTCCCTTGCGCTGCCTAAATCTTCAAGAAATGGTTCCCAGACTAGGGTCTGCAATTGATCTTGTACTACCGCGGTATCCTCAAAGTCGATTTCGGCTTCTACGAGATGGTCTATCCATTGCCGATAACGATCTCCGAAATAAGCAGTGAGACCTTCGGTACATGCACAGGTGTTTCCACCCTGCGTTATCGTCAGGCCGTCTTGCAACCAAAGTTCGGTTTGCCGCTGCAATTGTTGGTTTAGAACAAACCAATCGAATGAATCGTTGGCTTCCAACCAAAGGCACCAGGCCTGTTCGAACCTATCGAACTGATAGCCCGTAACGGCCAAGTCCGTAAAATGATTCAAAAGTCTGTCCCGTAGCACATCCCAACCATTCCCCGATATCAGGCAAGGAAAATCACCGGGGTCCAAGAGCAAGAACAAATTCCGTAGGCCCGTCTCCCACGCCGCCCTGTCTCGATAGGCGAGTTCCTGTCCCTCCATATAATTTTGGAAAATCACATCAAAACCATCGTAAAGGCTATGGGCACAGTCGCAGGTTGTTTCGGCCTGTGCGTCCATCCCCTGTTCTTGTTGTAACAATTCGACCAAGTCCGAGAAAACGGGAGCGCACACATCCTTTTCGAACCCGAGATTTCCCACCCAGCAAATCTTGGGCAGCAGATGGGAGGGCGTCTCTTTGCGGATGGTGCGGTCTGCAAAGTTCCGAAGATCGATGTCGTAGCTAAAGGGTTCTAAATTTCCCTGTAAAACGTAGGTTAGCCGAAAGGAATAGGGGTCTTCTTCCCCGCAAAAATTGCAATCGGAATCCAAACACACCTCCATAAAAGGACTTCCTGGAAAGACGGGGCGCAAAAGAATATGTTCTATGGTAAAAAGGCGTTCTTTTCGCAAAATATCGTGGCAAAAATCAACTACTTGATCCGTGGTTACCCCGGCAGCTAGAAGGGCAAGATCATCTCCATTCTCGTCCTGTAGAATGGTTTCGCTACCATTAATTACATATTGCCCCGCGTTCGTACAGTTACCGATGACGTTGCCGATCCATTCCCAAACGGCTTCTTCGACCGCCTCACCGGTACTTGCCGTGAGGGCATCCACTTCTTGAAGCAGCGTTCCCGGTGCGCCCTCGTTACTATTATCCAACTCAAAACGTGCGGAAAAGACATCAAATTGGCTGGTAATTTCAACATTGAAGTATGCTTTTAAGGATTCTATTCCCAACAGACGCCCAAGTCGTTCTGACAGTCCCGTTTGATTACGGGGGTCGCACCAACGATCGGTATAGCGATAGTTAAAGGAGCGCGCACGATCGGCACTGATCCTGGGGTAGAATCGAAGAAACCGGATTTTATCCCGAATCAATTTTTCATTGGAAAAGGGAATGCGGTCGGCATTGGCATACAGCATCAGCCCATAGTCGCGAAATTGCTCCCCAAATCGGGCCAGCATATGGTCGAGAAAACGATTTCTACGATCTTCGTAGGTAGCGGCACTTTCCGACAGCTGCCGTAGATTGATTTCGGTAAATTCGGTAGTTGCGAGGGCGTTTAAGGCCGTTATTTCGGGAGGCAACAGCGAAGGGTCAAAAAAGTGGTTGAAATAGGTTTTATCGATTTTTTCGTCGGTCGAGAACAGATCTGGGGTATGCGCCAATTGCTGGTTCATATCTGCCAAGAGCTGTTCAAAAGGCAATAAGAATCCCTTTAATTGATGGGCCTGTGCATGCCGTAAAACCGTTTCACGTGGGTCAAGGCCAGCGGGGCCCGTTCCATAGGTCAACGGCAAGGTATGTTGCACCGGGGTATAGCCCGCCAGATTGCGGTGGCGGCCTACCGGGATGGGATAGTCTCGGGCCGCCAAAGGTACTTTGCCCTGAAGGTCTTGCCCGCGGAGTTGTGCAAGGATAGCTTGTACCTCATCCATTCGTGCCAAAAAGGGCAGGTTATTTTTATAGAACAGAACACGGGAGGCCAGCTGATAAAGTCTAGGAACATGCAGGGCCCGTATCGGAATATGCCATTGGTGCGCGGGCATTATTGGGTTGCCCACATCGTCATATCGGGTAAACAGCACATGCTTGACCGCCTTCAGACCGGGAATATCCATCAGTTCGTTATAGAGATCGGAAATATGTATTTCCGCTCTCAGTTCAGAAGTAACCAGATCTTCATCCTTTATAAAACCGTTTTCCAAAGGAGGCCCTTGAAAGATTTCTTCGGTAGTGTAACCTTCTTCCGCCAACTCCTGAAGCGTGTAAAAGGGAACCACCGGATTAAACTGTTTTTCAATGGTGTAAAAGATATGCGCCAACACATATTCGATATCCGCATCTATGGCTACCTCAACATCGGCGCAAAAAGCTACATCTTCTATTTGAATCGTATCGAATTTACAAAAATCCTCACCCAGGTTTCGCAAATCATGTAGCGCAAAACGGGCCGAAGCCACCGCTTCGGAAATGGCCTGCAATTTTCTGCGATATCGATCCCAGACACCACCCAAAGATACTTCCTGCAGCATATCGGAAACAGCGGCAACGATATTCGGACTGTTTTTAACCTGCTCGACCAAGGAGAAAAAACGAATGGGAACGGCCCGTAGCTGAAAACTGTGTTCCGTACCGCCACTTACCGTCACAAAAGCGACCGTAAAATCGACAAAAAATGGATTTCTCCATCCTTGGGCGAAAGAGTCGTTCGTAACTATCTCGTCGACGGAACGATCCCTTGAAAAACGGTCTACTTGGATATTCGTAAAATTGAAATCGGGGTGATCCCCGGTAAAAAGGCCGTACAGTTCGGGTTGCTCTCTTTTCCAATCGAAAAAGCGCAATTCGATGGTCAAAGGAAGGCGTTCATTGGCCACCCCTGAAGAAACCGTAGTGGTATGTACAAGTTTATGGGTGTTTAAGTCCCCCAATTCGGTATCGCGGTCCAAATGTAAAAGCACTTCATACAGGCCCCTGACAAAAACAGGATGTTCATGGAAAACGGATGTTCCACCATCGGCATTTTGAAGCCGCCATTGGGGGGCATGAAACAAGGCATTTTCATCGCACTCCGCATAAAACCGTGTCTCACAGGCACAGCGTTTGCAAAGAAACCAGGCATTCGCCACGTTGGGCAAATCGATCATCGCCTTCCGAAAGTCATTTACGGTCAAGGGATTATTGGTTAAAATACGGCGTGCGGTAAAGAGGACCTGCCGAAAACTGATATAGCCACTAGGTTCTGTAAGGATATCGGCAATGTCGATTCCGGTTCGGTATCCCAATTCGGTCAGGGCATAGGTCAGTGCCTCGAGCAGAGTAATCCCAGGATCGTGGGCATTGTAATCGGTCCATTGGGCATTGCCAAGTTCTTGGATGGCGCTAAAACCTTTGGCCCTTAAGCGGTCGTAATCCTCTGCCAAGGGTAGCTTTGCGTTCTTTGCTATGGTGATCGATCTCTCTTCCATGTTCTATACTATTGCTGGCGTACCCACATAATTTGTCCTGTTATTGGCTCCTCGGCGCATCCGCAGTCTTCAATCCATTCATTTTCAGCATCGGCATCAATGAGCGTTATATCATGTTCCCTTGCGGAAACCAGTATGGAAACCTGCTTCGTAGGCCTTACGGTCTCCACATCTTGCTGGGTCACATCGGTAGTATGGCTCAGAACAAAATCTTCCAGATAATCGACATATACCCGCTCTTCGATAAAATTGATCAGTACCGATTTCGACATTTCGGTACTGAACTCGATACCGATGGCATTGTCGAAGGCCCATGGGGATAAATGGCGAACCATATCTTCGTTCAATTGTTTTTCATAGAAACTTGTATCGTATCCTAAATGGAACTTTACCCTGAATGAGGCCTTCACCGGTTCGAATTGCGGATTGCGTACATGTATTTCGGCAAAACAGGTCGTTCGACAGGACAGGTACTCGTGCATCGCCGTCAAATCGGCCAAACTTGTATAGGGACGCAAATGATCGACCCCGTTGAGCTGTCTTAGATCAGCCACCGAAATCAAGGTGACATGCCCCGGTGCCAATTCCCGATAAATAGGATCAGTAGTTCCCGGCTCGTACCTTAAATGATTCAAGCATTTTATTTTATGGATATGGGGGAATTGCTGTAACACTATGCGTTCGAAGTCCCATTGCGTAATGGCCCTGGCCTTGTGCCTAAGTGTCTCGCCTGTTCGGTTATAGTATGCAATGCTTCCTTCTTTGGCACTCCCCCCAAAAGTGGCATACGGCTGTTCCACTTTTTTGATGGCCGCTACTGGATCGATTAATTTTGCAATGGTTCCGGCAGGCAAGGGAAGTGCACCAAGTGCCGGGTCATTACTATTATCGATCATGATAACCGGAAATGCCTGTGCATGCACTCCGATGATCTGGTTTACGGCATCTACCCCTGTCTCTACCGTAGCCCTGATCCATGTTTTACCGGCTGGCAATAAGGTGTGTTCGGTATTGGCCTCTTCGGGTATGCTGAAACGAATTAGACCCGACTGCAAAAGTTGCTGGGTGCTATCGGTGACCTCTTTATCTTCAAAAGGCACCCAATCATTATTTTTTAAATACCACCATTGGATGTGATCTTTTGGCTTTTCCAGAAGGGGATCGGCAGTGCCTGGGGCCAATTGAATAAGCAATGATACCACCTGCGGAGGAGCTAGATCTTCTATCCCGATCAGCCATTCGCCCCCATCATTCCCGACGTTGTTCTGCGGACCGTCAGGTGTAATCGTATTGCTTTGGGGTACTAATTCGGGGAACATTCGCACCTTATCGGTACCCCCATGACGGGCGGCCAAACCAAACGGATGCAGATGATAAAAGGTAGCGGCCGGCTCGTCGGTCGCACTGGAGTCATCGAGTATGATGCGCTGTGTTGCGTCATAATCAAGGCTTACCTCCAATAGTTGGGGGTCGAATAAGGGAAGTGGCGCAGGGGGGGGCGGGTCGTCCGCGGGTGCGTTTTTTGCATATTCGGCCAAAGCTTTGGCATAGATGGCATGCCCCCAATCCCCATCGAGCTTAAAGCGCAGGTAACCTGCGGTGGTCTTGGAACTATAAGGCCGATTTTCAATAAAATCAGGCGCAATCAAATTAAGGGCTCCCAAAATTATTTTGTTGTCCAAATCAACATTGTTCTGTGTAGCGGGTACTATTTCTTTATCAACGGAATCATTTTCAAGAGACCACGTACCATCTTCGAGAACCTGAAATTTAGTCTTCGGAGAATCATCTAAAAAACCTGAAAAGTATTTTGTATTATCAATTTTCTGTTTCCAGTTAAAATGCAAGCTGATAGTAGCCTTTTTCTGAAATACTTCCTTGTCTCCCATCACGAAAACCGCCCCTGTGCCAGGCGCTGGACCAAAAGGGTGAAATGGCTTGCTCACATCTAGAGGACCTGTACTGCCGCTCCAGCTCATATCGCGCTTATCCTCCACCACTACTTTTAGCTCAATTTGGCTCAAAAGGGTGTTTTTCAATGCTTGATAGGGAAAATCAACGCTGTCATCATGAATCAAATAGGCCTTTAAAACGGGGAAGGAAGTATCAAAATCGCCCTCATGGACCTTAGGGTCTATGGGGAGAATGGGGTCTTCGTCGGCATCTATCGGTATGCTCAGCTGATATTCGTTGGCCGTGGCAATCACCTCTTTTTCCAACCATCCTTTTTCAGTGCTTAGGGCAATCTTGAATTTGACTCCGTTCAAGGCATTCAAGGAGGTTCCCTCAAATTTTAGGGAAATGATCCGTTTTCCCTGTCGGCAAAAAAGATAATGCGAAGCGATGGCAAAGCCTATTTCCGCTCGCGGCAAATCTATGTTCCAGGTATCCGGATCGGTATTGGTATCTACACTTCGATTGCCAAAGGGATGCCATCGTCCGTCTAGCGAAGCCAATTTCTTCTCACCTATACCATCTGCCGAGTTACTCACAGCAGCAGCGAAATACCTATCCTTATCAACCCCTTTATAAATGGGTCGCTCTACATCGCCGAATTGATAGAGCGCCAAGGTATTCGGTGCCTTGAACAAACTTCTCAATTCGGTCACCTTGCCCTTGTTGACCACAAAATCTTCGGTAAGCTCAAAACGGATTTCCTGACCGGTCTCGTCCTTACCTGCTTTGAATTGGGTGCCCATTGGAAGCAAATAAGCTGAAACATGCTTTGCCAAAGTCGCCGTCAAATAGGCCTGATGTGGTTTGGGGGCCAGTGGGAAAATACGGAGCACACGTTCATAATAAAAACGAAGGTGCCGATCGGTCAGGGTATTCAAAGCGGCCTGCTCTTCGGTCAGTAGTCTTAGAAAAGCCAGAAACAGCGCAAAATGAGGTTCATGCCGGTTCCAGTTAAAGAGAAGCGCTTCCAAGGCTTTCTCCGATTCTGAAATAATCAGCGCAAATGACTGAATGAACTGTTCGTAAACGCCGGTAAAGAAAAAGTGTTTGATCGCGGCATTGATATCCGTTGGAATAGCTATACCTGCGCCAAATATGGAAGCATCTTCCGCAATATTCTGTATATACGTCGACCAATCGGTTTCCCCCTCCGGCAACCAGTCTTCACTAAACAGAAGGGGGGTCGGCGGAGTGGTATAGAAATTTTCCGTGGGCAAAATATCGGCGCCAAGCACCTTAAAGTTCAATAGCCGGTCACTTAAAGTACTGGTATTAACGTCTACCAACCTATTAGGCCCATTTACGGCATGCTTGTGCCATGCTATCCACTTTTGAAAAGGCGCCGAGAGCTGCTGATTGATTCTACTCCGTAGCGAATCTTTGATGGCAAGGGTATCGGGCAAGCCTGCGATATGCCGATCCAATTGCCAAAGCAAGGTGGTGAACACATCGAAAAATCGTTGAAAATGTTGTTGCAAATGCTCGTTATCACTGGCCGTATTATCCTGAAATTCCAGTTTTTCCAGCTCAATGAGCAATTGTCTGGCGGTTTCCCTGAAATTATCTATGGAAGCTGCGGCGAGGTTCGCCAAGATAATGGCGGGATTGGCACTCCAAAAATCCTCCCAATTTCCGTCTGCCGTATTATCGCTGTTGAAGTAGTGCACAAAACGGGCGTAGTCGCGCACAAAGACGATCCAGTCGGCAAAGCTTCTTTCATCAAGCAGCGCATAGTTTGGGTCCAACGCGAGCGATTGCCTTTCAGACTGTGCCGTTCCGGGATGATCCCAACTAAATTCATTTCGTATGTCGGAACATGGACTTGCCATTTGTAATTTTTATTTAGGAATATTGATTTCAGATCCTTCCAAAAGATAAAATGGATACACAAAATTGAACCGCGAATTGGTGGCACGCACCCGATAGTCCATCTTGATGAGTAAGATGCCCTCTATGATCCGTTCATCGCTGACAATCAGTTCTAAAACCTTGATACGGGGCTCATAGTAGAGGACGGCGGTATTGATGCGGTCAAAAATGAGTGTTTGTAGGCCCGTATCCATCGGTTCGAAAAGCAATTCCTCCAAATTACTGCCGTAGGCCGGAAGCATCACACGTTCGCCGAGGGAGGTAGAGAACAAAATTTCTAGACTCCGATCAATATCCTCCTCTGCCGACGTCATCACTACGCCACGGAGTTCCCGTCGAAACATGGGTGGAAAACTCCAACCGGTACCTAAAAAATTCGTGCTCAGCTTCTTTTCTTCCATCGTTCTTTTTTTATCATCCACCGATTATAACATTGGGCGCGCCAAGGGCAATTGTTCCCCCATGTGCCGTAGCATCGCCCATACGGGCCGCGGGCATACCTTCTATCAACACGGTTCCAGAACCTGCCACAATGATATCCGGTGGTCCGGTGCAGGTTGCCTGGTCACCGGCCCGTGCCGCAGGCATTCCACCAATCAATACGGTAGCGGCGCCCGGGGGCAAAATTGGCCCTCCTACATGGGGTACGGGTCCATTTGCCGCGGGGCAAATATGCATATCCCCTACTCTGGCCGCTGCTGGCATATCATTATCTTTCTTTTATTCACATGGCATGTATCAGATGACATTTACCGGTGAACGTATTGGTATCCTCAATTGATCTGTACCAAGCCTCCCTTAATGGTATTGGTGCCGCTTGCAGAAAACTCCGCCGTAGCACTTCCTTCGATTTTTACTTCGGGAGCCGACGCTTCCAATTTGGTATTTGCCTTTAACACAATATCCTTCGCACTTTCTATGGTGATGCCGGAGGTGTCCATTACAATTTTATTGCTGTTCTGGTCTTCGATCGTAATCGATTGATTTTCGCCGGAAATAGCGACCCGATTCCCATCAGGGGTTTCCAGTAAGATATTCTTGTATTCATCATTGAAGAGCAATTGCATGCCGCTCTCGGTAACGAATCCTTTTTCAAAATTTTCATCGGTAGCGTCGATAGGGGCCGGTTTTGCGCTGCTGTTCAAGGCCCCTAAGATTATGGGATAACGCGGGTCGTTGTTCAGAAAATGGACCACGACCTCATCACCGATTCCCGGACGAAAAAAACTGCCCCTGTTCTCTCCGGCATCTAGCGTGGCGATCCGTGCCCAGACCCCTTCGTCTTCGGTACTCAATATGGGCAATCGAATCATGACCCGATGTTCTCCGAGCGGATCGTCAGCGAGCTGTGTCACGATTCCTATTTGGAGTCCGGTAGCTGCGGGGATAAGGGAGGCTGCCCGGGCCTGTGTTATTGAAAATCGCTCGGTAAACCAATCATCATCGAGACCGAATTCCACATCGGTGAGCCAATTGCCGTTCCCTATTTCATGTCGAACGGCAGCTACGAAAACCTCCCCGTTAAACCGTTCTCCGACGCCTGCCAATTTGATAACCTGTCCGGGCAAGATGCTGGCGATTCCTTGAAATTGTGCCCGCCCCCGTATACGGGCCAAACGACTTTTCTGTAGACGGGCTACGGACCAGTCTTTTAGTTCTTCCTCCAATAAGGGGCCACCATGTTGTTGACGAAACGGATTTTGGGCATGGGTTGCCGCTAAGGTCTCCGCCGTGAGGTTACCTACTTGAGGGCTATTAAAATTGCTTTCCTCTACCGACCGAATTTCCTGATCTGCAGGATTCCATGCCATCGATTCGATAGCTTCAAATTGATTTCGAGAATCGATCTCGGCATCAAAATTCAAGATGGTCGCACCATACTCCAAATCAAGACTGGCCGATTGTTCGAGGTCCGGTTTGTTGATTTTCAGCGTACCATCCTCTACAACGCAGATTTTGCCCATGGCATCGGTACGGGTAAGAATGAAATCCCAATCGGTACAATTGTACTGTACCAATTCACCGTGGGTAAAGGTCGTGGCCTCCACCTCCGATTGCAAGCCTGCCCGACTTACCATATCTTCTATGACATCGCTATCGGATTGCTCCCTAAAAAAACGGCTTTGCGGACGCAGGGTCATTTTATAGGCTTCATCCCTACAATCGATACGCAATACCGAACGTTGTTCCCGGACCTTAATGCTATGACTTACGACAATGCCTTTATAAATTGTATCCTCCGTACCTTGATAGCCAGCTCGAATTTCAATGGGCTTACCCGGAATAAAGTAATCCGTTTCACTTACTTCCCAGATCTGGGCGGCGGCGTCACCATCTTTAATTACCAAAGTCGCAGAAGGAATGCGATTGACCGAGCGATACACCAAAACCGACATGACCTGGTATTGCGCCGATACGACCTCCCCATCGGAAAGAATCGTAAAAGTGCTTACACTAGGGGCGACCGGTGTGGGTATCAATCGTGCGGACATAGGATTATTCGGTTTTATTTAAAGGTGGAAAATAGAGCTCGGTACCGACGGCCAGTTTCCGGAATTGATCCAGATCGTTTAGTCGGGCAATCTGTGTTGCGTATCGCGTGCTTTCATATATTTCGTCACATAAATTCGGCAAGGTATCGCCTGCCTTGACCACTTTTTTATGGGTCAGGTCGGGGGAGAGCAAATTGGCCTTCGCCAATCGCAGTACATCGTCAAAACTGCCCTTAAAGCTTACCGTGGCCATGGCACGAATGGGCGTACCGTCCGATTTGAAGAGTTTATACTGAATCTGCAGTCCCGTAATACGGCCTTTAAAGAGCATTTTGCCCCAGATGATCATAAAATGCCGGGGCTCATGGGTCTCGCTTTCAATATCCAATAGAAAACTTCGGAAATCCTCCATCTCGACATAGATATCGGGTCGGGGCGCATTGTCCAGTATTCCGGTATTGTCGAACCATAGGTCACACGAAAACTCTTCGGGATCATGTCGGGTATAACGAGCTGCGGTACCGTCATTGCCCTGGGCCGTATCGGTATTATATTCGATCTTATAGTCGAGAGCATAGGATTCCGGATTGACCAAGACCGGCCAAGAAGCAGGGACGGCCGGCTTTTGGTGGGCCACATCCTTAAAAGCCAGGATTTTCATCTTTTCCAATTTTCCCAGAAAGTCCATTTAGCGTTCCTTTTTCTTATTGAGTACCAAGAGCGTTTGTTCCACACATTCGGCAATAATGGCATCCTCGGATGCATCGCGTTCCTGTTTACGGGCATTGGGGTCGGTGGTCGCGGCATTGTTGTTTTCCCTTTCGTTTACTTTTACCTTTACAATCAATTCCCTTATTTCTATTGGCATTCTATTCAATTTTAAAGTAGTGGTAACTCAGCTCCAAGGTTTCGATTACCAGTGCGTTTTCTTCGGCATTAAAATCGGAAACGCTCCATTTTTTAGGCCAGGCCCGTGCCAATTTCCAAACCTTCAAAGGCTCGGAATTTTCGTTTAGCAGCAGCACCTGCAGGTCGGTCGGTACAAATTGGCGTTTTTCAAAGGCATCCAAACACCATTTGACCACATCGGACCCCACTAACATTCCCCGCTTCAATACCAGTGTACTGTACTTGGTACGAACCGGAAGTTCATGTACAAACCGGTTTTCACCTCCTTCTATGATAGTTTCGGTATCGTACTCGACACTAAGGCCCGAAACACTTTGAAAACGGGAATCGTCTTCATTTCCGCTAAAACCAAAGCGGACGAGAAAGTGAAATCCGACGGGAGGGTAGTGGGCCATAATTGGTATCGCTGATTATCGGTTCAAATTACTAAGTCACCAATTTGAATCCTTCATGACCGATTTCCAGAGTCTCGATGGCTACTTCGTTGCCATCGGCCTTGAGTTCGGTTGCCTGATATTTAACGGCGAAGCAGTTCACCATACGCCAGACCATGGTGGGTTCAAGATTTTCATTGAGCAACTTGATGATGACATCGCGTCGTTCTACCGTATTCATCTGAACGGTATCGAACCAATCGTAAAAACCGTTGTCTCCTTGAAAGGTTCCGCGTTTCAACGTAATATTCGTTAAGGTCTCCATTCCCGGCATCTTGAGTTTCGAAAATGTTTTACTGGACCCTTCGCGATATTCAATAGGTTCAATAGTGCGTTCCAGGCCCGTAACTTCGGTAAAACCCAAACGCGCATCGCCCCATTCTACAAGGAAGCTGAATTTTGTAAGTGGATAATTTGCCATAATAGTGATGTTGTTAAACTAATTTTAGAATGTTAAAAAATCAGGCTTCGGGCATTTTCTGCTCAAAGCGCAGGATAATAAACTCTGCTGGACGTACGGGGGCCATCGCGATCTGTATGATCATACGACCGTTAAGCACATCGTCGGCGTTCATAGTTTTCCCTAAACCCACTGCCACTTGAAATGCCTGTTCCTGGGTAGCCCCTTGAAGTGCACCGTCGCGCCATTGCAGGCTCAAGAAGTTTTCGATCATCGCCTGAACCCGTACCCAGGTGTTCGCATCATTCGGCTCGAACACAAACTGGCCACTGGCTTTTTTCACCGATTCCTCTACCATATTAAAAAAACGGCGTACATTGATATAACGCCATTCATTATCGTTGCCTGCCAGGGTACGGGCGCCCCAAACCAAAGTACCCTTACCGGTAAAAGTGCGGATGGCGTTGATTGATTTTCCAGCGGCTGTATCGATATTGAGGGCTGACAATTGGGACTGTGTAAATGTGTCTGCAGGTTCAGCCACCAAATTAAGACTCACATTTGCCGGGGCTTTCCAAACCCCCCTGGTGCGGTCGACAGATGCGTATACACCGGCCACCGCTCCACTGGGCGGGATATTTAGCGGTAATGAATTGAGACCTGTGACGACTGCTTTATAAAGACCGAACGTATTTATAAGTTCTAATTCACGATCAGCAAGTTGTTCTGCGGTTTCAGGAGCGGCTATCGCTGTATCGTAAGCGGTAATCAATGCGCCGATATCAGTGTCCGTGGTGAGATCTTCCAGACCTACCGCCGCGGCCGCACCCGCACGTAAAAAAATGTCACCGTCCAGTTCAGCATAGGTCACATTTTTAGGTAATGTTGCTCTTAGCCAAGGCGTATAGGCCATTCCATACTTTAGGTTGTTAATCCCTATTCCATCCCGAAAATCAGTTCCTGTAGGATCCGAATCATACAAGTCGCATAGCGTTACCCGATCACCCAAGTCAGCACATTGCATAAGAGCCTGAACCTGTCTATCATACAATTGGTCTGTACCATCGGAGGCCGCCGCATCTGGGAAGCAGATGATAGTCGGCTCGTCGAACGCCTCAAGAGCATTGATACCATCTTCGATATCACCTGTGTCATATGCAGGTAAACCTATAGTGCCTACAGAAACGATATAACAATCGCCGCCTCCATTGGCATAAAAAAGCTGTAACGCGTGGTAGAGGTAGTGTGAGGTCGAAATGTCGGCTCCAAGAAAGTTGTCAGAGGCATCTAATCGCACTTCCGTTACGGTCAACCTCGGCGCAAAGCCGAAGCGGGTCTCGAATTCGGTCAGCGACGAAATGCGTACCGGTGAATTCGGGTCAAGTTCAGAGCCATCGGTGGCGAGTCGGCGTTCGGTATATCCTATAAAGGCAGGAATAGCCGTTTCCACCGCGGCGACCGAAGGCGGGAATTTTGTGATTTCTTCCACATAAACCCCTGGTATTGAATAGTTACTGGGCATAAGAATTAGGTTTTAAGATTTATATTCATTTATTTACAGGCCTTAGACCGTTGCTTCGGCCAATCGTATGTCATAAATGGTTCCTTCCCATGCATTCGGAAAGAGGTCTATAACCCCTAGTATACCGGGACGGTTTTCCAGCCCCAGATATAAGGTGATTTCATTTATGTTGGGTCCATTAATCCGGTATCGTCCTTCCCGTAACGGGCGCAGATCCAGTTCGTACTCAGTTTGTTGGTTAACGGCCGGGAAGTCTACCGTAAAGATGGGCGGAGCGGCGGCAGCGGCCAAGGCGTCAAACACTTCCAAAGTGGTTGCTGATCCGGGAGCAAGCTGCGGCACCCGTACGATGCGCCCGCGTCTTTCAAAAAAATGATTGCTATGCAATACTTCCCCTACCGCGGCATTGTCGCTTAATAGATAGCGGTTTTCGGGAGGCTGCTGGGCATTTGACAAATGAAATACCTTTCCTCTGGGCCAATCGGGCTTTACCTCGACCTGGTCGATAAACTCGGGGGCGACAAGGGCAACATCGAAGGTAAACCGGAGCGCGTCATCAGCAGGCAGATCCCTTAGTTCGTTATATACCACCCAAAAACCTAGGGTGGTTGTCTTGAAAACAAGTCCCAGTTGCTTTAACAGCTCCGCCGTTTCAGGATTCGGTCGGATGTGCAAAAGGTTCCGCAGGTCGAAGTTTAAAAGACGTCGACCTACTTCATCGGGCACGACCGTAGATAACGGAATTATAAAGGGGCTTGTAAGGGGGTCGTATCCCACAGTATCATATCCAAATAGCGCGGGGTCATAACTGCTCGTACGAAGTTGGGCATGGTGCCAAAAGGCTACTTCGAAAAGCTTGTTATATGTAATTTGAAACCCCATACTAATTTATTTGTTCCGTTAAGGTAATTTTCGTTATCGGGCTTGCCGGTTGCGGTTCATCTGGAATGTATTCGATTTGTTGTAACTGTAATTTGTAAAAAACGCTCGGCATAATCTTTCCGCCCAGTACGCCCCATAGATGATTGAGCTGCTCCAACCCGGGAGATACCATGCTGACATTAAAATGAAAAATTTCCGGCACGAACCCACCCGAGGGAGCTACCGTGTTGTTTTCATTGAAGACATTTTGGTGCTGAAAATAGCTGATGACCCTCGATAGAAAGGATAAGGCAACTTCATACTCACCGACGTTTGCAGTGATTAATACATAGAGGTTAAGAAAAACCGGGGGATTGGCATACTCCAAATTTCCGGATACCGGATTGCGTCTATGATTGGGCCGGTTTTTCATGGCATATTCTTCTTCGGTCTTTACCAACGTCAAAACAATGCGATTGCCTATGGCATTGGTAATAGAAGTATCGGAACTTTCGTGAAAAGCTATATTGCCGAGAACCACCCGGTCATCGTCGGTATTGTCCGGCATGGGGGCAAGGTCGTTTAAGGCCTCTTCCAGATTGAATCTTAGGACTGCTAGAATGTCGGATATCGTGTCTCGTACTGCGGGCATGATCCTTGATAATCAATCAATATCATTCTTCATAATCACATGAAGGGTGCGGGAACTTTTACGGAATACTAAAAGTAGAATAGGTACCGATCAGATACATCACGGAAAACCTGTAAATCTGAATATCATGGAAAACCATGATTTTTGAAAAGGAAAGTCATTTATCGACCCATGCGCATCGCCTCTCGAACTACACCCGCGGTATTGCGCACCCCTAATTTTCGAATGATATTGATACGGTGGGTTTCTGCGGTACAGGAACTAATGAAAAGTTTTTGCCCAATTTCCTTCGTGGTATATTCATCAATGATCAAATCGAGTACCTCTTCTTCCCTTCGGGTAAGTTTTGCATTAGGTTTCGCATTGTGAAAGGTCATATCGATCCATTTTTTACTAATCGAGGGATCTAAAAACGATTTACCTGAAAGTACCTCATAAATGGCTTGTTTCAGTCTCATATCTCCAATAGTCGGCAACACATATCCCCGAATTCCCAACTTAAAAAATGCCTTGATATGGGTTTGCTTGCAGTTCTCGGAAAGTACAATGATTCGCGATAATGGATATCGTTTTAAGAAGCATTCTACCGATTTTCTATTTCCGGCAAAGTTTTTTCTCAAATGGAACAATAACAAAAATTTGTTTTTAGAAGGCTCAATGATAGCAAGCGCATCGGATACGATTTTTTTTTCAAAATTAAACTGCTCCTGTTTTAACATGAACTCAAGTCCGTGCAGCAGCAAAGGGCAAAAACCGGCAATATATATAGACGTTTGTTCAGTCATGCCACGTACTATTTGGAAGGATGTTTAAAAACGGTTGTAGCGGAAAAGGATATCTGTTCCTTAGGGGATACGATATCCATTTGAATTACGACCAAAAAATATCAAAATAGTACTGCGAAAGGAAATGGAAGTGTATAAGTCGTCTATAATTGTGTGTATGTGGTATATTTTCTTAGTTTTTAACTCATTTACTGCCTTAGAAATGTAATAAAAAACTTATAAAACTTATATCCCAAAAGTAAACTCCGGCAACCGGATAATCTCCCCGCCCTTCAACGCAGATTCATGCGCCAAGATCCCAACACAAGTAATGTTGGCGGACTGCCTCGCATTGGGATAGGGCGAGCGTTCATTGACCAGGGTATCGACAAATTCGTGCACCAAATGCGGATGCGACCCGCCATGGCCGGCCCCTTGGGTAAAGGACAGATGCTGGTGCTCGTCTTCATCGTACACGCCTTTGGTAGTAAAATGTTGGATTTCCTTCGGCAACAGTTTGGCAAAATCGGGACTCCCGACTTCTTCGGGAATTTCAGGTTCGGGTTTTTTGGCGGTGTGCACCACCAAAGGTTTTCCTTCGATCAAGGGCCATTCCACCGATTTTTTGGAACCGTAGACCTCAAAACTTTCGCGATATTGTCTTGCGACATCGAACAGCGAGCGGTACACCTGCGCACTCAGATCGGAGTTGCGGAATTTGATATGGGTGGTCTCCACGGCATAGGGGGAATTGTATTCCTTGATCAGTTCCTCACGGATGGTGCCGGACCCGAAACAGGAAACGTATTCCGCTTCCCCTCGGGTCAGTGCCAGTACGGGGCCGACACAGTGCGTGGCGTAGTGCATGGGCGGCAGACCTGGCCAGTAGTTGGGCCACCCGTCCATATCCTGTTGGTGGCTGGCCTTTAAAAACTGGATCTTGCCCAGCTCGCCGTTTTCGTAGAGTTCTTTCATATAGAGAAATTCCCGGGCGTAGACCACGGTTTCCATCATCATATAGGTGAGTCCCGTTTCCTCGGTCAATCGCACGATTTCCTCGCATTCTTCAACGGTGGTCGCCATGGGCACGGTACAGGCCACATGTTTTCCCGCCTTTAAGGCCTTGATCGATTGCTCCCCGTGATTGGGGATGGGCGTGTTGATGTGTACCGCATCGATTTCGGGGTCTTTCAGGAGTTCGTCGTAGGAGGTGTAACGCTTTTCAATGCCAAAAGCATCGCCCAGCTCGTTCAATTTCGTCTCGTTGCGTTGGCTGATCGCGACCAGATTGGCGTTGGGATGTTTTTGGTAAATGGGGATGAATTCCGCGCCGAAGCCCAATCCGACTATGGCTATGTTGATTTGTTTCATGCTATTCTAATTTTTGTCGTTCCCGTATCAGGACTGCACTCAGCACAGGCTTCCGTGGGAATCCGTTTCTTTAGGTTCTATTTTATGGTCAATTGAAATTTTTCTTCAAAAACTTCAGCCCCTCGGATGCGAATTGATCTTGACTATCGGCCATGTGTTTCCAGATACAGACGGCCCCGGCGAGTTCCTTGATCTCGGGGGTAAAGCTTTCTATGGATATCGCTCCGTTATAATTGACATCCTCTAGCCCTTTTTTAAAATCGTTCCAGGGGGTGAGTCCCGTTCCGGGGATGCCGCGGTGGTTTTCGGATACCTGTACGTGGATGAGCTTGTCGCCAACTGAATTGATCGCCTTGCGGATGTTCTTCTCTTCGATGGTCATATGGAAGCCGTCCAACAATACGCCCGCACTTTTATGGTTGATATCGCCTATCAGGCGCATTACGTCCCCGGCCGTATTGACGAGATCCGATTCAAAGCGGTTCAGCGGCTCCAGGGCAATGGAAAGTCCGTACTTCTCCGCCGTTCCACAGACCTTTCGCAGGTTGGTCACGGCCCGCTCCCACTCCAATTTCCGTTGTTCTTCGGATACCATCCGTGCCTTGCCCACCATGGAGTACATGGGACCGGCCAGAAATGCGGCATCCCAGGTAGTGCAGAGCGCAAAGCATTGTTCCGCATACCGGAAGCAATTTTCATGCAGGGCAGGGTCATCCGAAGTCAGATCCTTGGTAGGACCAAACACGCCGCAGACCAAGCCTTTCAGGCCATTGTCGTCCAAAGCCTTTTTTACCGCAGGCCCGTCGATCAGCGAAGGATCTTCCACGGGAATCTCGACCGCGTCGAACCCCATTTTTTTGATCTTGGGGAAGAGCGAAATGGATTCCGTGGTAAAGGGCGATTGCCAGAGCCAGGTGCTTACGGCGAATGTTAGATTATTTGACATTTGTAAAAGTTTATTAGTTTATGGGTTTATTAGTTTATGAATTGGGCTAAAGCCCTGAAGCTGGCAGAAGCCATAAGAACCAGGGCCTAAAGGCCCGTTAAAATTGAAGCCTTGCCGTTTTTAATTGCCCTCGGATTATTCGGTGGTTCCCTGAAGACAATTCAAATGGGCTTTAGCCCATACCCAGCCTGTACAGAATCTCCTAGCTTATGGATAATGCCGATTATTGCTTAAGTGCCCAAGTCAGAATACCCATAAACTCATAAACCCATAAACTTTTTTCAACTCATAATTCTCAACTCATAACCCATAATTTAATTTGCCACCACCTTCATCACCCCCTGCATAATGCGCCAATGCCCGGGAAAGGTACAGATGAATGGATATTCCCCGGGTTCGGTGGGGGCAGTAAACCTTAGGGTCGCCTTTTGTTGGGGGTCGATCAAGGCCGTTGCGTGGAGCACCTCGCCCATTCTAGGTACATATTGCTGTTCCGCGCCGTTGGGATCGGCGGCGAGTTTGTCCGCAGCGGCGCCCACTTTATCCTTGGCGCCTTTTTGGACGATGACCAGGTTGTGCTGCATAAAATCTACATTCTCCAGAACAAGCTCAACGGACTGTCCGGCCTGGACCACGAATTCCGTTACGTCGTACTTCATTTCGTTCTTGACGGTCTTGATCAAGACGACCTTGGCTTTTTCCCCGGAATCGGTAACCGCGGTATCCGATGGGCCGACTTTATCCTTATAGGCCTTATAAAAAACCTCGGCTATCGATGAATTTTCGAACGGATTTGAGGTTTCCGTTGAGTCCAAGGCCCTATTCCCCGCTCCGACAAAACGTCCATCCTTTTTATACGCGGCCATAAACCCGTTCCGTTGTTTGCTGGCGGCCGCATAGACCGCTTTGGAGAGCCAAAGGTCGTTGACGATATCCTTTTCCGTACTTAGCTCGTACAGCCTTTTCCCGATTTCGTTCGAGGCTGGCCGTTCCGCGAAATACAACAGGGCGGCCAGTTGCACTTCGGGGTCTTTATCCTCCAATACCTGCGCCCTTTGCAGGGCATCGTCGGTGGTTCCGTTTTTAGGAAGGATCTGTACCGCGGCTTTCCGTACCGCACCCGAGGGATGGTAGATTGCGCCGCCGACCACGTTTTTCGCCTCCGGATCGGATTCCAAAGCGCCCAGCCCTTCGATGGTCCAAAGCGCATGCAGGGCGGCGGGGTTGAGCCCCATGCCATCGACCTTCGTATCGTTGGCCAATTTGTATAGATCGGGTAGCACATCGGTCTTGCCACGTTCCACCAGCAGGCGCTGTGCCGTCATACGCCAGAACATATTGTCATCGGAAAGCGCCTCCAGCAGTTCCTCGGGCTTGTCGTGATCCAGCATCTTCGCTTCGTGATCGCCCTGTGTTTTGGGAACGACCCGCCAGATACGCCCGTGTGATTTGTCCCGCAGGGGATTGATATAGGCGTTGCCGTTGCCGTTCTCGGCATCGAAGCCACCGCGATCCTTGTTCGGGGTCGGGTTGTGCTGCACGATAAAGTTGTACCAGTCGGCCACCCAGACGTTACCGTCGGGACCGACCTTGGCCTCCACCGGCGAGACCCATTCATCGGCCCCGGCGAAGAGGTTGCCCCCGTCCTTTTCCACATATCCGGCACCGTCCTTTTCGATCTTGGCGATGTGTACCAGGCCACCGGTAGGTTCGCAGACAAAGGCGTACCTGTTCCAATATTCCTTGGGATAGTTCCGGGCCGTATAAAAATGATGTCCCGCGGCAGCGGTAAACCCCCCGAAAACATCCACCTGGCGGTAGTTCGCGGTGATGGGGTTCATATTGTAATGGCCATCGATCTTTAGGCTTCCCTGGGCGGGAATGCCCTCTACGCCGATCAGGTCAACGTTCGGGATGCCGAGAAAAACGCTATGTGTATTATTGGCGGTGGATCCGAAAATGGCATTGGTCTCGGTAATGCCGAGCCCCCAGGTATTGTTGCTGGTATTGGTCAGGAACTCGAAGGTGCCGAAACCCGGGTCAAAGCGGTAAAGACCCTGCGAAAACTTCATGTCCTTTCCGAAGATACTCCCTTCGAAACCGGAATAGCCGACCGTTCCGTAAATCTGGTTGTCGATACCGCGCTGCAGGTTCGAGGGGCCGGCATGGGTGTCGAACGTGCCCCATCCGTCGATTATCGTTTCCCTGACATCGGCCCTGTCATCGCCATCGGTGTCCTTTAAGAACAGGAACAGCGGGGCCTGAGAAACCACTATCCCCCCGTCGTAAAACGTAAAACCGGTGGGAATGTTCAGGTTCTCGGCAAAGACGGTAACCTTGTCGGCCTTGCCGTCGCCATCGGTATCCTCCAGGATCTTTACTTTATCGTCTCCTATCCCATTTTCTTCACGCACGCTATTGGGGTAATCCACCGTTTCGATGACCCAGAGCCGGCCGCGTTCGTCCCAGTCCATGGAAATGGGGTTGATGATGTCGGGTTCGGAGGCGAAGAGCTCGAGGTCGAACCCGACCGGTACCTGTATCAGTTTTGCGGAAGCTTCCGGGGAAAGTGGCAATTGATATTTCGGGGCGGGATCACGTTTTTCGTAATTGGGGATGTTGTCCCTTTGCTCATAGGCCAGCTCTGGGATATCCTTGGAAAAAGCCTCCCAATTTTTCTTGGCATTGTCGTCAACCGCCCATAGGATGCCTTCCTTTATCAATTTTTGGAATTCCGGCCGGTTCCAGGTGCGCTCGTCGTGGCCATAGGCCGTATAGAAGACCTTTCCGTCGCCATAGTCCTTCACCCACGTCCAGGGTTCTTGGCGGTCGCCTTCCTTACGTTCCATCAAAATGGTAATATCATCGGCGATCTTGTCGTGCACATAGGTCTCGTCCCAAGTGGAGAATTCTTTCAGGTTTTTGGTAATAGGATGTTCCTTATCGACAATTTCTGCGGTAAAAGTACCCGTACCGTGGCTGCTGAACCGGCCGCCGACCATATCGATAAAATCCTCCGAATCCTTAAAACAGAAACTGGCACAGTGGATGGGGATAAAGGCATGGCCTTCCTTTACAAACGCTTCCAAGGCCTTTTCCGCTGCGGGATGCCGCTCCTCGTAATTGGCATAGAGGATTACGCCGTCGTATTTTTCGAGATTTTCGGTATTCAGGTCGCCGACATCCTCGGTGTAGGTCAGGTCGATACCGTCCTTTGCCAGAGCAGCGGCCAAAATAGGCTCGTACGCCCTTGAATTGTGGTGCTCGCTGGCATGGCCCAAGAAAAGCATCTCTATCTTTCGCGGCGCATCATCCGCGGCGGTTTCCTTTTTTTGGTCGGATCTGCATCCCCCGAAAAAAATCAGGAGCATTAGGAAGCAGATACCGTTTATTGGATACGTTTTCATGGCCATATAGTTAGCGTGGAAATCGAGACGCCGATTGCACACCTCAATATTAGAAAAATATATGCTGAAAAAGATACCTTCATCTATCTTATATTGACTGTATTATATCATTAAATAGAATTTTTAAGTAACTTAGGGATATATTTCGTTTAAACCCATCCGTCCCTTGAACACCGCTTTACAAAAATCCCCTATTCCCGATACCCATGCTTTTGTGATCAAGGCATTGAAACAGTCCGTTTTCGATCCCAACTGGCATTTTCATCCGGAATATCAGATTTTTATGGTGTTAAAAGGAAGCGGCACGCGATTTATCGGCGATCATGTACATCCCTTTAAAAAAGGGGAAATCACCTTTACCGGACCCGATCTGCCCCATCTTTGGCGGAGTGACATCCAAGGGGAGCCCCAAAAAAATAGTTTCCAAGCGGAGGGTATCGTGGTCTACTTTCAGGAGAATTTCATTGGCGAAAACCTTTTGCAAAAAGAGGAAGCCATTAAACTGAGGCACCTCTTCAAAAAAAGCCTCCGCGGTATGGACGTTACCGGAAAAACGGCCCAAATCGTTCAAAAAATGCTGGTAAAGTTATTGAAACTGAACGGTTTTGATCGGGTGCTGCACCTGATGAAGATATTGAACTGTATGGCACAAAGTGAGGAGACCGAACTGTTGGCAAGCGACGGGTATACCAATACCCAAAAGGAAGGCGACACTGAACGTATGAATCGCGTCTATGCCCATGTCATGCGGCGTTTTACCGAGAAAATACGTATTTCGGAAGTAGCGACCTTGGCCCACATGACCCCGACCTCGTTCAGCCGTTATTTTAAAATACATGCCAACAAGACCTTTTCCGAGTTTGTAAGCGAGATCCGTATCGGACACGCCTGTAAGCTCCTGATCGACAAAAAGACCAACGTTTCGCGGGCCTGTTACGAAAGCGGATTTCAGACACTTTCCAATTTTAACCGGCAGTTCAAAAAAATTACGGGCAGGACGCCTTTGGAGTATAAGCGGGCGTATCTTTTGAATCGGTAGGGAAATTCAGTAGAAAAGTGCTAAAAATCAACGTAACGCGTATCTCTAGATTGACTTGAAAAATGATTTTATTACTGATTATTGTATCGAAAAAGTATATTTCGTTACAACATGAAAATCACTCCGAGCTTTGGCTTAATCGATTGAAATCGGGATGGTTCGAGTTGTCGGGTCACTAATGAAACAGCAGTGAAAATTCGTTTTTTCTGATCGAATAATCCAGTTATTTGTTCTACTCACTAATAATGGGATAATCCGTTTTATCCAAAAATTGGATGATTTTTGAGTTTGCGGCCTTATCGGCTTGTGTGAGTGGGGAATTATCCCCTTTACGTTCCACTTGGATTTCATCAAAGTGATAGATTTTTAAAATTTCTTTTCCGCCCGCGATGGCCGCCTCAATAGCTGTTTGATATTTTTTTTCCATGTTCATTACTATCCAATTATTCCGTAAGGAGAGCCTAAAAATAGGAAACTTGAGTTAGATAATTTTTTCATGAAACATTTGCAACTTACCAAACGCAAGTTCATACGCTTAATTTCGGACCAATGTCCGGTTGCCCTTGACTACAGTGCGTAGGGCCAGTCTCCTGATGTAATCACCTGAACACCGCCATATATGCGGTGGTCATGTTCTCTGGACGAAATAGTATATCTATTTTCTTTCTTACGAATTACACCACATGCGATTTTACTTTGAGAAAGTACGAAAGGTATTTTGACTGGTGTCCACTGGAAGGAGATATTTGACCTTAATTTCGTTAATTTCAAAAACTCAAAGACTTCTGCAACGATATGCTGGCCTAAATTCGATATCATGCGCTTTTTGATCGTTCAAAGACTGGTAATTGATTTTAGGATGTTATTTTAATGGTCTAAATTGTGTAACCAAGGGATACCATTTTTAAGTATAAATCACACCAAACCAAACTATTGTGAAACATAAGAAAATTCTTATTACCGGCGTAGCCGGATTTTTAGGATCGAACTTGCTTAGTAAATTATTACAAGAAGGTCACCACGTCGTGGGTATAGACAACCTATCTATGGGTAGGTTGGAAAATATTCACGACGCTCTAAATCATACGCATTTTGTTTTCATCCACAGCGACATTCTAGACCAAGCCACAATGGATAATCTCGACCATGATTTTGATGTAATCGTACATTTGGCAGCATATAAGATCCCTAGATACGGCAATGCGGTAGATACCTTAAAAATCAATACTAAGGGCAGTGAAAATATGCTTGAATTTGCCCGTAAGACGAAATGTAAGTTCGTACTTGCCTCTACATCTGATGTTTATGGAATGAGTCCTGATTTACCTTTTGTAGAAGATGGTAATTGCGTGATGGGTGATTCAAAAGTTCCACGTTGGGCCTATGCAGTTTCCAAGCTCTTCGATGAGCACTTGGCGTTGGCTTATATGGAAGATTTTGATTTTCCTGTGGTTATTTTAAGGTTCTTCGGTTCGTATGGTCCTAATCAGCACCTTTCTTGGTGGGGAGGGCCACAATCTGTCTTTATTGATTGTATCCTCAATAACAAGGAAATTCCGATTCATGGTGATGGCTTGCAGACCAGAACCTTTACCTATGTAGACGATACCGTTGCAGGTATCTATGCAGCCGCTATGAAACCTGAAGCAAATGGCGAAATATTCAATATCGGTGCAAATAAAGAAATTACCATTCTTGAACTGGCCAATATCTTGAAGGGATTATCCAGTGAACCTGTAAATTCTGAGATAAAATTGATTCCTTATAACGAAATCTCCGTTGGCAGAAAGTATCAAGATGTTATGAAACGTGTACCCGACACCTCAAAAGCACAAAGAATATTGGGTGTAAAGGCAAAAATATCTTTGGAGGAAGGGTTGCGCAAAACATTCGAATGGCAGAAGAAAGTCTCTTTCGAAAAAGTCGATAAAACATGAATATAGGCATAGTCGGGGGCGGTTTTATGGGCCTCGTACTGGCGCAAAAAATTTCGAAAAGCAATGTCAGAATAAAAGTTTTTGAGCAAGAAAACCAACCGGGTGGTCTCGCTACTTACCAAGACTATGGCGATTTTACATGGGACCGGTTTTACCATGTGATTTTGCCGACCGACAATCATTTGATAGGTTTGATTCAAGAACTTGGCCTAGAAGACAGACTTAATTGGAGAAGGTCTTTAACGGGCTATTATGTACACAAAAAGTTCTATTCGATAAGTAGCTCAAAAGAATTTTTATTGTTTCCCGCTCTAGGAATAATCGATAAAATGATGTTGGGGTATACCCTATTCTATGGGTCTAGAATCAAAGACTGGAAAAAACTCGAAAAAATATCCGCTAAAGATTGGTTGATTCGTATCGGAGGTAAAAAAACCTATGAAAAGTTTTGGTCCCCCTTATTGCTGGCCAAACTGGGTGAAAATCACGAAAGAGTATCCGCTGTTTTCATTTGGACCTATATAAAAAGACTGTTCGACGCGCGTAGTTCAGCCGCCCAAAAAGAGCATATGGGCTATGTTTCGGGAGGCTATAAAACGATTTTCGACCAGTTGGTGAAACTGCTAAAGAAAAATGGATCAGATGTAGTCTTGAACTGCTCCATTAAGCATATTTCACCGAACCCTTCGGGAGGTATAACCATAGCATACGATGATAAAACAGAACATTTTGACAAGGTAATATTTACCGCTCCCTTAAATATACTGGAAAAGGTGGCTTCGCCTAACCTATTTGAAATTTCCAAAAATCAAGAAGCGGTAGAATATCTAGGGGTTATTTGTCTTGTATTGCTAACACAAAAGCCCCTGACCCCGTATTACGTTTTAAACATTGCAGACGAAGAAGTTCCTTTTACCGGTGTTATCGGTATGAGTTCGTTGGTAGATTTAGATCAGACAGCGGGTACCTACATCACCTATTTTCCAAAATATGTTACCTCCGACCATTCATTTTGGTCAAAATCGGACGACGAGCTGAGAACTATCTTTTTGGAGGGTGTGCAAAATCTTTATTCAGATTTCAATCTAGACGATATGAAATCCGCTAGAATACACAAAGCTTTTAAGGTACAGCCTTTACAGGTTTTGAACTATTCTAAAATAGTGCCTAAAACAAAAACAAAGCATCCCGATTTCCATGTATTGAACACATCCCAGTTCTTGAACGATACACTGAATAACAATTCAGTAGTGAGCCATGTTGAAAATTTTATGGTCGATTTCAAAAAAGAGCTACCTTGAAAAATAGGAGTTAATACCAAACTATATCATGAGCAAACCATTTTTAAGCCTTTCTCTTGACATGGACAACCAGTGGTCGTACATGAAAATACATGGCGAAGAAGGATGGAAAGAATACCCGTCTTATCTTGACATTTTCGTTCCTCACGTATTACAGGTATTGGATGAGCTAAAACTGAAAATTACATTTTTCATTGTAGGGCAAGATGCGGCATTCGAACGAAACCACAAATACCTAAAGAACATTGCCGATGCCGGGCACGATATTGCGAACCATTCGTTTAAGCATGAAACTTGGCTTCATCTCTATACTAAAGATGAAATGCGCCAAGAAATCGATAAAGCCCATGATATTATTAAAGAAGTTACCGGTAAAGAACCAATAGGCTTTCGGGGGCCTGGCTTTAGTTGGAGCGCTACCCTGTTGGAAGTGCTGGCAGAAAAGGGGTATGCCTATGACGCTTCGACCCTGCCTACGGTCATTGGACCCCTCGCCAGATTGTACTATTTCCATACTTCCAACCTGTCGAAAAAAGAAAGGGAAGATCGGAAAGAAATTTTCGGTAAGTTCTCGGACGGATTCAGAAAACTGAAACCTTATTTCTGGAAGTTAAAACACGACAAAAAATTACTGGAGCTACCAGTGACGACCATGCCATTCTTTAGAATACCCTTTCACCTGAGCTATCTTTTGTATATAAGTACTATTTCGACCCATCTCATGATGCTATACCTGAATTTTGCGATTTTGCTATGTAAACTGACGAGAACGCAACCCAGTTTTTTACTCCACCCATTAGACCTAATAGGGGGTGACCAGATTTCAAGTTTGGCCTTTTTTCCAGGCATGAATATAAGTAGTGACCGAAAAGTGTTTATTTTCAAAAAGGTGATGAACAGATTGGCAAAGCATTATACTTTGGTTGACATGAACACTCACGTAGCGGCTATATTGAATAAGAATTCATTAAAATCTGTAATAATAAACGGGAGTTTTTCCTAGCTAGCGCCAATTAGGCCATTCGGTTATAACCTTCTCTTTGCCCAATAAAGAACCCCATATTTACAAAACTTATGACTGTTGCACATAAAGAGTTTGGCCGTGAAATAGCCATGATAAAAAATAAATGAGAATTTCAATATAATCGGATAAACAGGAAATAAATCGAAATCATTAAACCCTAATTATAATGAGCTATTCAAATTTCAAAGACCCATTTGGTCTGTTTAAGCGCATGCTTCTTTCTAGAAATACTACGGCTTATTTTATATTGTTCAGGGAATTGTTGTCGAAAATTTTAGTCCCGGTTGATTTTCTACTTCAAGGCTTTGAAAAAAGAATACTGAAAAAATCAAGGATTGATTCAGACCAACCTGTTATTTTGATACTAGGGGGTTCGAGAAGCGGCACTACCCTTTTGTATCAAACCTTGGCCCAATACCTACCCGTCAGCTATATGAATAATTTTATTGCTTTATTTCATCGGTCGCCCCTAGCAGCGCTTAAGTTGTTCAACAGGTTTATACCAAATTCAAAAAGAAATTACGAAAGCTACTATGGAAGTGTCGCTGGTCTCGATGGCCCAAACGATGCTTTTTCAATATGGAATAGATGGTTGGGCGATGATAGAAATCATATTATAAAAGATATAAGTGAGCAAAAGAAATCTGAAATGAAGAGTTTCTTTAATACTTGGATGCAAGTGTCAAAAAGACCCTTTCTAAATAAGAACAACCGGAATTCACTTTGTGCTCCAATGTTAGATTCGGTCTTTGAGAATGTTGTTTTCATTGAAATTTATAGAGAACCCATATTCGTAGCACAATCCCTCATTTTATCTCGGCGGTCAGTTCAAGGCAGTGACAAAATAGGATGGGGCTTATTGAGCGAAGATTCGAAAGAAAGTAAAGATCCGCTTTCCTATATCGATGACATTTGTAACCAAGTATATCAAGTTAATTGCATTCTAGCCGAAGGCAGGAAAACAATCGATACTAAAAAATATATTCGGGTGTCCTATGAAGATTTTTGTGAAAATCCCGCGGATTTAATTCAAAAGGTTAGCCTTAAAGCCCTTGATCATAAAATTGATTTTACGAATCTCGCGCATCTACAATTTTCCATAGCGGCGAACAAACAACGATTAAGCGACGATGAGTTCAATCGAATTCGTTTGTGTTTCACAAAACTTTATACAGACCATAAAGTATAAGATAACAACATGAAAAATCGAAGCCTTATTTTATTGCCATTATTAGCTCTCTATTGGATGCTAATTGTTCTATACGATAGTTCCCTTAAGGGAGATGAATTTAGATATTTACGTTATGCGAATAATCTGATTCAAGGGTTTTATACAGATCCGAATAATCCGGACTTATCCAACGGACCTGGTTATCCTCTAATTCTGTTGCCGTTTGTAGCCTTAAAAATTCCTTTATTGGTTCCAAAGCTTTTGAATGGAATTTTTATATTTATAGGAGTTTTTTATTTTCACAAAACCCTTCAATTTTACACAAAACAAAAATATGCGCTGATTTTCGCCTGTATTATCGGACTCTATCCGCCTTTCCTAAGATGGATGATATACCTTTATTCAGAATCATTTTCTTTTATGCTAATGAGCGTTTTTATATTTCATTTTTGTTACTTATTCCAAAGGAATAAACAAAAATGGAAAAGCTGCATATTAGCCTCATTTTTTCTAGGTTTTCTAGTTCTTACTAAAGTAATTTTCTTTCATGTTGTTGTTCTTAGTGCTGTACTATTGTTTATTTTATTTCTGTCCAAAATCAGGAAAAGTGCCACTTGGGCATCACTAGTACTTATAGGAGCCTTCGTTTTCATACTGCCTTATATTGCCTATGCCTATTCCGTTACCGGAAAATTATTTTATCTGGGTACGCGGGGCGGTGAAATTCTATATCATCGATCAACTCCTTTTGAGAATGAATCGGGCAATTGGTTTTCTTCAAATAGTATCCTTGGTCAAGAAATCGAGAACGACCATAGCGAAGATGTTTATCAAAATTTATCGAATTTAAGAACAAATCATCGTGAATTTTACCTTCAATTAGAATCTCTTTCAAATATGGAAAGAGACAGTGCTTTTAAGGCCAAAGCATTTCAGAACATGAAGGAATATCCATTGAAGTATTGCAAGAACACCTTGGCAAATGTGGGGCGATTCATTTTTAATTATCCCATTTCCTATAGATCACAGAATCTGAATGCTTATGGCTACATTATTCCAAATATGTTTATTGTAGTCCTTTTCATTGTGATTCTGTACCCAGCTTTACTATCCATAAAAAAGATACCCTTTGAACTAAAGGCCATACTAGTATTTGCAATAATCTATGGCTTTGGAATGATTCTCTTAGGAGGAAAAGGAAGGTATTTCACAATGATGGTTCCGGCACTAGCACTATTTCTGGCTTATGGTTATACCAATATTTTGAAAATAACTTTAGTAAAGCGTTGATAAAAACAAGATAATCAAACCAAAGTATTGAAATGGCAAATATTAATAATAATGACGAAGACGAGAAACCACTAGTTAGTATCATCCTACCGGCTTATAACGAAGAGTCCATTATTAAGAAAAACGTTGGCAGGTTATACGATTATCTGGAAACACTAAATGGGTTATACATCTGGGAGATTTTGGTGATTAATGATGGGAGTACGGACCAAACCGGCGATATTGCCGAGTCTCTGGCCGAGACCAACAATAACTTACGCGTATACCACCATAAAACTAATCGAAATTTAGGTACAGCGTTGCGCACAGGGTTTCAAAATACACTGGGGGAATTTGTAATTGTACTCGACATTGATCTTAGCTATGCTCCTGAGCATATCGGTCGGCTTTTGTCAAAAATGGAGGAATGTGATGCCGATATGGTTATCGCTTCGCCTTATATGGAGGGAGGTAGAAATACTGCAGTTCCCCGACTACGGCTCTTATTGAGCAAGACCGTTAACTATATGATGAGAAGAGCTTCTGGGCTTAAGATCTATACATTTACAGGAATGGTTCGGGTTTTCAAAGGGGGGTTTATTCGATCTCTCAATACAAAATCAAGCACCTTTGACATCAACTCCGAGCTGATTTTTAAAGCTTATATCCTTAGGGCCAAGGTAATAGAGATACCCGCCCATCTTGACTGGTCGGAGCAAAGAAAACTAGGGAAAATTAGGACTTCGAGCTTACGCATCATTAAGGGTATTTTCAATGGTTTGGTCAACAGTTTTATTTTCCGACCCTATTTATTTTTTTGGATGCTTGGAATTGCGATTTTCCTAATCTCACTGTATATCATCATCTGGATTTTTGTTAATACCTATTTGCAATATCCCATGGCAGCGGAATTGACGGAAGGACTTGGAAACACGTTTTCACTCGCCGTCTCTATGGTATATAAAGAAAGACCATATTCTTTCGTTGTCGGCGGCGTCACCCTCATAATATCTATTCAAATTATGGGGTTGGGATTTATCTCCCTGCAAAAAAAGCGATATTTCGATGAACTATTTCATTTGAATTCCGCTATTCTAAAGGCGACTAAAAAATCATAATCAAAAATACACCGGTAGAAATCACTTTAAAATCAAAAAAAGATGTCAAAATATGAATTGACAAATCCGTTATTTCGTCAAATATTTTTATTTCTATCGGTTGGGGTGGTCTGCTACTTTATAAGCATCATTCTATTAATGTTCTTGGTAGAAGTGGCGAACATAGATGTAAACTTGGCGAACGCCATATCTTCAGTGATTGTCATTTTTATTTGCTATCTATTAAATGCGAAATTTGTGTTTAAAGGAGGTAGATACTCTCAAAAAAAAGAAATTTTAGCATTTTTCGTCGTTTCATTTTTCGGATTCCTTTTAAACGTCTTACTTATGTTTCTAATGACCGAATACTTGGCTATTTGGTATGTAATATCCAAAACAGTGGTCACCATTAGTATCGCCGTATTTAATTTTGTTTTCAGAAAAAGGTTTGTTTTTCTTCAATGATCTGCTCACGGATAGACTATGCAAATCAAGTTTTGGAAACCGATTTCCATAGTTCTTTAGCCCAATTCAGCTAATCTTCAAATTTAATCCGGCACAACCCTTGAGTAAGAGTTTGAACCATAATCGGGGTCTCCAGGTCTTTTCGTTATTATCTTTAAATTGCCCATGTATGTCGTAAGGCCCCTTATTCCCTGATTGACGGACTTCTGAACGTTGGACTGACTTGACCAAGGCCATTTGTAGATGCCCCATTTCGCGTTGCCGGCCCAAGGATGGGAGGCAAATACGGTCGATACCTGTTTGTCATATACCTTGGTGCCGTTTATCCAAACCTGCAAAAGCCCATTGGCCGCATTGTGCCAAATGGCATGAACGACTATGTCCAGTGTTTGCCCCGCTCTTGGAGTGATTCCCGTTGCATTGTAATTTTGGGATGTAGTGGAGTTGGTGACATAGATTTCGCCGGCGCCATGTCCGCCAAATTGGTTTTTATTTATTATTTCCAGACCAATCTGGGGAGATTCGCCAACGACCCCGTTATGCACCTGGAAGAACTTCCATTGGCTATTTTGGTCGATTACATAATCGTTGCCAAATGTATAGCTCCAGCCGAACCATTCCTCGGTTCCCAAGGTGTGTTTGACGTTCCAGGGGGCAGTCCTGATCTCGGCCCTCTTGTTCCCGGACCCATCCGGGGTCACATTAAATTTTATCCGCCCGTTTTCTTTCGGAATCGTGGAGTTCGACCCATCTTTGTCCACTTTTAGGTCTCCGTTGGCGAACGAACCGGAAAGCGGATTTTCCATACCATCGACACACCATAACTTTAATCCTGTTTCCCCCGCCCTTCCGCCGTCGGTGTTGCAGGGGGTATTGCCCCCGATCGCTTCGTTCACGGTGATTTTCAAGCCCTTCGAGACAGCTATTAGGCCCTCAGCATCCGTAACCGTTAGGGTAACATCATAGATACCTGGGTTGTCGAATGTATGGGTCGTGTTCGCCGAGGAGGAGGAACCGCCCTGGAAATCCCAGGAATGGCCTACGACCCCCTTATCGTCCGACGAATTGCTCCCGGTGAAATCCACCTGTAAGGGTGCTTTCCCGGTAAGGGTACTTGCCGTTGCTACGGCATTAGGAGCCTTGTTCGTTCCCGTGTTTGATGAGCCTGAACCTGTAGTCACACTGTAGGTTACTACCAGTTGGCTTCCACTTAGTTTTGCATTTTCTTTGGAGGCGAACGCCAAATCGTTCCCATTGCTATGTCTTAAAATGAGCGTGTTCAATTCAGGAAGCAATTTGTCCGCATTCAAATCAATCCTAACTTTTTTGTAGAGTGGAAATACTTGTTGTACCGAACCTAATTGATTTTCGATATTGGGTGCTGAATTGTTTGACAAGCTATTTTCTTTCCAATTATTCGAATCCCCTTCGAATACTTCAATCCTTCCATATCCAGGGTCACTATCGATAATAAATTCTAAGCGAGCGGAGGTAATCTTGCCACTTAGGTTGTCAATTTTGCTCAAATCAAACATTAGATAGCCTTTTCTACTGTTTTCCTCTAACCGAACGATTGACTTGTTATGTCCTCTGCCACTTTGAAGATATGCATCTTGGGTAACCGGAAAAACAGTAGTTTTGAGTTCGAGGTTTGATTTAGCCGTAGCATAAGTTGCCTGTTCGTTTAGAACCGCGTCACTGGCCATATCCATGTCGTTATTACAAGAAATATTTAACAGAAGTGAGATGGCGATAAAGCATAGGAAATACAGCAACGAGTTGGGGGAACGTAAATTCATAATATTTTAATTAGATGTTGTTTGTCCACATAGATGTGTCCAAGTAGTTAAAAAATAATTTTGGCGAATGTAAGTCCAAGTTCAATGGTAGACGACGAAATGCAATAAAGATCGATGAAATACCTTTTTTTTTAACGATTCAGGCTTTTAGGAATGTTTTTACATTAGCTACACTTCTGTTTTATTTCAAATTTACTAACATGTAGTATGATGATTTGCCTCTATTTCCCATATTTTAAAGTAGTCAAAGTTTAATCATTGATGGTGTAAATCTCCGCTACTTAGAATGAGGTGGCTCATTCAATATTGCGCCAGTTTCTTTTGAAGGATAAATTGTTCATTTCTGATAATCCTCTGGAGACATTTTTTATAATTTGCAAGTGAAGTAAAGAAGGGATTTTGAATATCCACAAAGCTTCCAGACGGAGGTTTGTGATTGGGTACAACAAATTTCCGTAATCGGATCGTGGATTAGTCATCTCCCAAGAATTGTCCCTTCCCTAACCCTCGTTTTCAGGGAGGGAAACGACTTATATATTAACGGTATTACTATTTAATTGGGACTTCATTTTCCCTCCCTCGGGAGGAGGTTAGGGGAAATACGGGACAGGTTTTTTCTAAAAAACGGAAATTTGCCTTACACCCCCTGTGAGGTTGGTTTCTCAAAAAAAGTACTTTTTATGGGCTTTTCACCGTTTCTATCTGTGCACCTCATTGCGAAAACGAATTTTTTGGACGAAGGAAAATTATTTACTCTTTGACCTAAATTAAATGAAATAATTTCCAAAAGTAGAGTTATTGAAAAAATGTAAGCTCATCCAAATATTAGATAAAAAACAGGGAATTAATTGTTGCGATTACAATGTTCTATTACATTTTTATATCAATGTCTGTGTCTTTTTTTACAGACTTGTAGAGATTGAAATTTCATTACCATATTGCTATTCTTGAATCTATTTTTTTTCACAATCGCATTTGTGGATCTAAAGAATAAAAATAGATATCAAAATTTAAATTAACAAACCCGCTATTTCGTCAGCTATTTTTATTTCTATCGGTTGGAGTCCTCTGCTACTTTATAAGCCTTATTCTACTAATGTTTTGTGTGGAGATAGCGAGCATAGAAGTAAATTTGGCAAACCTAATATCTTCGGTGATTTACATTTTCATTTGCTATCTTCTAAATGCGAAATTTGTCTTTAAAGAAGGTAGATAGTCTAGAAAATAGGAAATGTTAGCGAAACGACCCTTGAGTTCTTTATCTTTAATCTGATTCAGCTAATTATCTACTTCAATCCGGCGCGACCTCCGAATAGGAGTCCTTCCCGTAATCGGGTTCTCCAGGTTGTCTCGTTATAATACGTAACGTCCCCATGTATGTCTCCAAAGGTTTGAGTCCTTGCTCCAAGGATTCCCGAACGCTCGATTCGTTCCTCCAAGGCCATTTATAGATTCCCCATTTTGCGTTTCCAGCCCAAGGATGGGAGGCATAGACCGTTGCCTCCTGTTTGTCATGTACTTTCTGCCCGTTTATCCAAACCTGAAACTTGCCATTGGACCCATCGCCCCAAATAGTATGTACAACTACATCTAATGCATTCCCCGCTCTCGGGGTAATACCTGTTGGGTTATATTTCGATCCTCCCGTAGCATTGTTTACCACAAAAATCTCACCGGCGCTATGCCCGTTGAACTGACCGTCCTTGACCACCATTAATTCGACATGAGGAGATTGACCAACTACCCCATTATGAACCTGAAAAAAAAGCCATTGGTTGTTCCGGTCAATACTATAATCGTTTCCAAAAGTATAGGTCCAACCGAACCATTCTTCGGTTCCTTTTGTGTGGCGAACGTTCCATGGTGCGGTACGTATTTCGGCACGCATGTTAAAATCTTCCGAACACCAACTGCCAACCTTAGGTCCTATAGGGTTCACGCGGAATTTTAATCGGTTTCCTTCTATACTTACCTGTTTTTCATAGCATTCCGAATCGACCTTTAGTTCTCCATTACTAAAACCTACGCCCTTTGTGTTAGAGTAGTCAGGTATGGTAACTGAATTCCAGCACCAGACTTTTTGACCGGTATCGCCAGCCATACCACCACCTGTGCCGCAAGCTATATTGCCTATATTTACTTGATTGACGCTTATTGTAAGTGAGACCCTATCTTTTAGCCCCTCTTCATCTATAATTGTGAGCCATATGTTATAAACACCAGGGTCGTTAAAAGTATGTGAAGGGTTGGCTTGGTTCGATGAAGAGCCATCTTGGAAATCCCAAAAATAGTCTACATTTCCCGTGTCATCCGATGAATTGCCACCTGTAAAGTCCACCTTTAAAGGTGCATCCCCTATAAGTGTAGTAGCCGAAGCTACCGCAACGGGAAACTCATTTTCGGGTTCTAGTACAGTGACTGTTACAGAATCGGTTACGACCTGACCTTCTTCATCGGTAGCTGTTAATTCAACTTTATGTTCTCCGACTTCTTTAAAAGTATGTACGGCTTTGGCCGACGATACCTTAGTGCCATCTTTGAATTTCCATTCATATTTTGTAAATGTTTTACTTACTACCAAGTTACCAACAGTAAGAGTTACCTCAAGGGGAGAAAACCCGCTTGAAGGTGAAACGACCGCGATGGGATCAGTACTTGGTTTGTGGGAGACCGTGGTGGTATCTGTTTGATTTGAAGGTGGCGAATCGGAAGATGAAGTTCCAGAAGATTCTTTATTGATTATATTTAGTTTTTCTGTGCTATTCTGATTTAACGAGTCAAGGTGGAGGTCTTCATCTGCAGTGCAAGAATAAAATACAGCTAAAGCTACAAATAAAAGCATAAGAATTTTATTATAAGACACATGTAAGTCGTTCAAAGAATAAAGTTTAGGACGAATTAATTTTTAATTCTAACGCCTATAACGACTAAATGTTGTTATTTTTCGATGAAATGGATACATAATTAAAACCAGCAGCATAACCCTTAAACTGACCATCATTTATTATGGTTAGTTCCGTTTGAGGTGCTTCGCTTTCAATTCCGGGATGCACTTGAAAGAAAAGCCACTAGTTGTTTCGGTCAATTATATAGGCCTCGCTGAACGTATTGCTCCTGCCAAACCACTCTTCCTCACCTTTGGCGTGACGAACGACCGAGGGTGCGGTTCGTAAGTCAGACCGAATGTCAAATTCCCCTGAGTACCAGGTTCCTTGCTTCTGGAGTTGTCGTGTTTGAATTGAGATTTAGGGCTCTCCACTATTGGATACTTGTTTCTCATAACATTCCGAATCGATATATAATTCGACCCCGTTAAATTCGACACTCCTTCATCGTCTAAATAGGCATTCAAGCAAGTTAATATCGGAGCACCATACCATTAAGCCGGGTGCATGGGTCGTTTCACCATCGGTATTACAATCTGAAATTGCATAAATCTGGTCCGGTATAGTATCTATAGATTCATCAATAAGAATCTCGGCCGTCGATTTTCCTCTACAAGACAATACGCACAGCGCTAGAATTTCTGGGACGGAGGTCGTTTTGATTGTTAATGCCGATATGTTTATATCATCTATCAAATATAGACAATGAGGTTCGATTTTATGCAGAAGCGGTTGGAATTCTGTTTAACTAACGAAGACCAGTATATTGCTGGTAGGTGGTAAATAACTTTAGGATTATATTATGGAGAATTTCATATTTTAAGCTGATTCATAAAGAGCAATGTATTCATGAGTTATTTTATCCCAAGTATATTTTGTGGCCACTTTGGTTCTTGCCCGTTCGCCGAATATTTTGAACGCTAATTTATTGTTCTCAATCCACAACAGTTTCTCGGCGAGGTCATCAACATTCCTATTTTTAAAAAAGAGTAGATCACTTTTTGTAAAAATCTTGGTGTTTGCTGGTATATCACTGGCTAAAATGGGTGTTCCGGTACTGGCTACTTCCAACAACATCATAGACATACCTTCTATTTCGGAAGGAAAAACAAAGTATTCGCTTTTATTTACCAATTCGAGCAAAGTAGGCAAAGAATTTACATAACCTAAAAAATGAATGTTCAATCCTTTGCTAAGGGATTTTACCTCTTTGATGTAAGATGGACTAAAATCCAAATCGCCCGCAACGAAAATGTGGCCTTTGTAATCTATTTTTTTATAAGCCTTCAGCATCGTATGAAGACCCTTGATACGCATTATTCTTCGACCTGCAAAGAGTACAAAAGGACTATCACTAGGAACATTTTCTGGCCAAAAACGCACTATTTCAGTTTTGGTCTTATGTTCTATAAGCGTTATTCCATTTGGAATGTACTTTACGTCAACATTATATTTGTCTTTATAGAAGTCACATAATGGCTCCGAGATAGCTGTTTTTATTCCTTTGAATTTCAAAAAACGCATTTCGTTCGCCTTAAAGAATGATTTGGCTACACCACCCCAAACACCATCTTTATAAGGCACACCATGCGCGGTAGCAATGACTTTCGCTTTTTTGGACAATCCCTCTAGGAAAAAAAAACTATCAATTTTATGGGCATGAATAATATCATAATTGCCTCTTAACCGTATGTGACAATAGCATATAAAAAAGTAGAGGAACACGCCAAAACTACCCAAACTTAATTTAGGAAATTCAATAGTTTTAACACCTTTGATATGGTTCTTAGCCAGCTCGTTTTTATAACAATATAAAGTAATGTTATAATTATTCTTCAAATGACGAATTAGGTTTTCGGCCACACGGCTTGTACCACCGACCGGAGGGAAATATTTTATTCCAAAAAAAGCTATATTTTTCTTTTTTTCCATTGCTAAAATTAGCCCAGCCTACTTTCTTAGCTATATTATCGGAGAGGTAGTAATAGATGACTAATATACGGTTGCTTGCGGTTTTTTGAGGCGTTTATTCCGTCAAAACAGGATTTATTCGATTACGGTAAGTTATAATCTGATTGCGAACGACTTATATTTAGCCTTTTAGGCTTTGATATAAATCATAATATGCACTTGTCATTTTTTCTATGCTGAACATTGCCTTTATACGTTGTTTTCCTACAATTCCCATTTGAATTGCCTCATCGGTATTATTCAATAAATAAATCAACCGATTCGCCAAAACTTCAGGCGATTCCTCCGGAATTAAAAACCCTGTTTTACCGTGGTCAACTATTTCGTTGGTTCCGCCACCAGTAGTCGCAATTACAGGTTTACCCAAGGCCATATATTCAAGGATGGCGTTAGATATACCTTCGCCATGAATTTTAGTATTTGTAGCTAAGACGCCTATATCAAAAGTATTAACAATAGATTCCACATCTTTCTGCTCCCCTGTAAATACAAAATTGTCAACAAAATTAGATGGAACCATCTCCTTACATTTGGCTAAGTTTTCTCCATGACCTATAGCAACTAAGGTGATATTTTTTTCTTGATTCAGCACTATCAAACCTGCCTTTATAAAGGTTTCATAATCTTTACTATCAGTAAAACGAGCAACCATTCCTACTATTTTTTTAGTTTGAATATTGAACTTTTTCTTAATCAGAGACTTGTCTTCCAACGCCGCTATTCGTTCGTTATTGAATCCATTATAAATACATATCCCCTTTTTTTCAGAAACATTGTAGGCTTTGAGCCCTGCCATCGAATTTCCCACGACCACCTTTGAAAACGGAAAGGTGAGTCTTGCTCGTAGTAAATTTTCATCAAAAAACTTCATGTTATCCAATGCATTTACAACAAATCCATTAATAAGTTTAACACCAAGAAATACCGAAGTAGGGACAGCGATAATTGCTGACATGGTTCCCCAGCTATGGATTAAGTCGGGCTGCCACTGCTTGCACAATTTGTAAAGTTTATAGAATATCATCGGATTCTGCTTAGGAACTCTTTTTAAAATCGTGACGGTAACATCCAAATCGAAAATCTCTTTATAATGAATTTTATCGGAAAATACGACCACGCGCAATTGTATGTGAGGATATTCTCGAAAGCCTTTTACTAACTCTACCATTCTTCTCTCCATTCCTCCAGAAACAAGGCTATCAATAAGCAATAGTATTTTCATCGACTGATATTTAGTTTAAATCGAATGGCTGCCTAAGCATCTGTCTTGTTACTATATTGTGTTTGAGTTTGGAGTTCACCATCCTTTATTTGAATTTCAGTTATCTTATCTAAAAGACCCAAATATTTTTTTTGGAAAGCCTCGTACCCAAAATTTTGCATCAGATGATTATAACCTTCCAAGCCCATTTGCTCTCGCATTGATAGCGATTTAACTAGATTACCTAAATGAGCGGCCAAGGTCTTATAATCCTCAATTTTTGCAATAAACCCGTTTTTCTCGTTGATGACCAATCTTGAATTATCCCCGGCATCGGTAGCGACCACAGGCAAAGCACAATTCATGGCTTCCATTATCGAATTGGAAATCCCTTCAAAGCTAGAAGTACATAGATATATATCAGATGATTCTAAAAGCTCATAAACATTTGGAGGATTCTTAATAATTTGAGCCTCATTTTGCAACTTAAACTTTTCAATATCTGCTAGAATTTCATCTTCCTCTGGACCTGAACCCACAATTCGATAGTGCAAACGAAAATTTTTATCTAAAGAATTCTTCAATTCGAAAATGGTCTTAAGCGCAGTATCATATCTCTTTTGTTTTACTAATCTACCCACACTTATGATGGTAATTATTTTCGAATCTGTTTTATCTCTTTGGAGAATAGGTCTGATTTCTATTCCGTTTGCAATGACAAATACTTTGTTTCTAAATCCAAATTTAATTGAAGAAGCATAGGCCGCAAAATTGTTGGCTATCGTATAGTTAAGGAGATAGTTATTGGCAAATCTCAGTGCCGCAAATTTCGGCCGAGTAATATGACTATTTCTTATTCCTCCGAAAACATAGGGCACGCCGGTAATTTTGCCACAAATGGCTGCCCAAAGAGTATCTGCTGGCAGAAAAGAAAAAATGACATCAATTTTATTCTTTTTGATGAAACTTATAAATTCAAAGTATTTTTTGACCGGATTCTTGGAAAGGAATACATGATTTATATTTTCTTCTTCGATAATCTTATGATGAGGTGCATAAATTGGCTCTGGGTTGAGTATAATCAAAGCTACGGCATAATGCGACTGCAAAGCTTTCGCCAGTAACAAACTTTGCTTTTCAGCACCACCATCTACAAGAGAGTTTATGGTTATACAAATATTCATTTATCGCTTATTGATGTTATTAACCCTCATATTGATGAATTTTGACAGCCATTTGTTTGAGAATTTCTTTGGTACGCTCTTGGCCATGTCAAGGTTGAAAACCCTTGCTATTCTGCATATTATCTTTTTAATTAATCAATTCAACTGATCATCAGAACCTCTTCCAAAAACGTTTTTAGCCTACCCCCTTGGGTTCTATAATCAAATTCATTAAGGCCTAGTTTCTTTCCGTTTGATCCAATTACTTTTGCCTCTTCTGGATGTTGCAATATATACTGCATTTTTTCTGCAAAGGCATCGGTTTTATATGTATTGGCTATCAAAGCTGTTTCACCATCTTCAAAATAATTTTTTATTTCACCCACATTGGTCGTAATCATGGGGTTACCTGACGCAAGATATTCCCCGATTTTATGAGGAAACCTTGAAGCATCCTGTAATGTTGGTCTAAGTGGAATAAGCAAAGCTATTGCATTGATATACAATTCAACCAGTTCCTCGTAGGGTATATTTGAGAACAAACGAACGGATTGGTTTTCAAAACCTTCGTTCATCTGTTTCTGCAAAAATTGACTTTCGTCTTTACTGCCTCCACTGATAATCATATACAGTTTGGTTTTCTCTTTTTGATTAATACTGTTATAGGCTTGAAGCACAAAATCGATTACATCTTTATAAGCAATACTCCCACAGTACAAAAAGTAAGATTCTTGCCTGTTAGATTGTATATTGAATTTTTCAAAGTCGCATAAAATTGGAAGTTTCAAACTTGGTTTTGTGGGTACGACCCTGTTATAGTGATCTAACAGTTGATTACTTATCGGTAATGCCGCATCAAAAAATTTAATAATCCATCTATCAAACAAACTGTCGTTTATCCTTTTGGAAAAAGACGATCTGTGCTGCATTGAAGAGGCCATTTCCACAAAATTCAATACAACCGGAAAATTTAGCCATCGGGCATAAAAACAATACCGTAACATATGGATGGCGCTCATATTAGAAACTATGGCAACATCTATTTCCCCTTGTTTTTTTAAGTATTTCAAATACCCATATTCATCAAATAAACCTTTTAATTTCTGAATATTTCTATCGAGGAATCCCTTAGGTTTGAAAACATTTTTTGAGGTGTACAAATAATCAATACCTTCATATTTTCCTTTGGTACAAAGGCTCACTACGTGATCCTGTTCCCCGACACCCTTTCTACATATTACTGTTGTCTTGCATCCTTCAACAAGGAGCGCTTTTGCCATTAAGGTCATTCTCTGAATAGCTGCCAACCCTTTAGGAAAACCGTTTTCTCCTAAAAATACTACATTTGTGATGTTATGTTGGTTTTCTCTTGACAAACTTATTTTCGGGTGTTTTTTTTGATATTCAATGCCGCGATATTCTTAGAATATTATTTGGTAGCGCAGATAATCACTATTAAATTCTGCATCTCAATTGTACTATCTCTAAATCTTTTATTTAATGAATGATTTACCTTTTGCAAATAATTTTGATTCGATTATAGTTTAGGGCAAAATAACAATGTTTGTCCACCTGTAGCCATTCCCTTTTGGGAAGGCTACGCACCCATTCGCTTTTAAAGTGCCTCCATATTCATAGGAGCTCAGAATAATTCTGTTTTAGATTTGGTTTTGTTTTTCTTTGAATTAGACTAATAATTTTAACGTTTTTTCCTATTCTTTTCGCGAGTTAAGCCATTGGTCCAAGAAAAGCAAAGACCATATTTTGTCGTTAAAATCTCGCATTCCATTGTTATGCTCATTAACTATTTTGTTTACGTAAGCTGGTTCTAAATAATCGTATAAAGGACCCTTTGTGCCTATTAAGCGGTCATTGACATATTCTTTAAGGTCATCTTTAAACCATGCTTTCAATGGCAAACTGAATCCCATTTTTTTATGCGAGATGATAGATTCTGGCAGATGTTTTTTCATGGCTTCCTTAAAAATGTACTTTTTGATATTTCCTTTCAATTTTAATTCGGAAGGAATGGTAGCAGTCAGTTCGGCAAATTCATGATCTAAAATTGGCACCCTGACCTCTAAGGAATTTTGCATACTAGCCCGATCAACTTTAGTAAGTACATCATCGACCATGTAGCGTTGCATATCCATTTTCTGCATATTAAATAAAAAATCTGTAGACCCGGAGTTGGTAAAACTTTCGATTCTGCTTAATTCAGCGGGAGATTGCTTTATATCTTCCCAAAGTTCTTTCTTGAAAAGTTTTTCGCGTTCGGCCTGGTGCCATATCGAATGGAAAGCCGGAAAACTATCCTTAGGTTTAGAAAGATAGTAAGTAGCCCCTTTTCCTTTTACACTGTTCGGAATCATTTTATGCAAACCGCCCCAAAAATTCTTGCTTACGCCTTCTGGTAAAATATTGAAGTTGCGCATGTTCATCATTCTCTGGTACCTGTTGTAACCTGCAAACAACTCATCTCCTCCGTCTCCAGAAAGTACTACGGTCACATTTTCTCTAGCAAATTTTGAAACGAAATAAGTGGGTATTGCTGAAGCATCAGAAAAAGGTTCATCATAAATATCGACTAAATCAGGTAATAGAGCAACCGATTCTGGCTCTACAATTTGCTCATAATGTTCTGTATTATACATCTTCGCTACTTCCCTTGCATATTTTAATTCATTGAATTCTGCCTCTTTGAAACCGATTGAAAATGTTTTTACAGGAGCATTCGAATTTTTAGACATTAATGCAACTATTGCACTCGAGTCTACTCCACCACTCAAGAAAGCACCCAAAGGAACATCGCTCATCAAATGTACTTTTACCGATTCGGATAATTTATCATCTATTAATTTGCACCATTCCTCTTCTGTCTTATTATAATCAGGGGTATAGTGTATATCCCAATATCTATTAACCTTAACCTTTCCATCATGTTCTATTTCCAAAGTATGACCGGGTCTCAGTTTTTTAATATTCTGATATATAGTCCCTTCCTCAGAGGAATAACCATAAGTCAAATACTGATCTAGCATGGGGATAGAAAGTGTAGAGGATGATTTCGTCTGACTTAAAACACACTTTATTTCAGAACCGAAAACAAAACCTTCCTCATTATTATGATAAAAAAATGGCTTAATGCCAAAACGATCCCTAGCGCAAAATAGTTTTTTGTTCTTCTCGTCCCAAATAGCAAAGGCAAACATGCCCCGAAGATGTTGTACGCATTTGCTTCCGTACTCCTCAAAAAGATGCACAATGGTCTCTGTATCTGTTTTTGTAGAGAACTTATGGCCTTTTGTGATTAGCTGTTCACGGAGTTCAAGATGGTTGTAGATTTCACCGTTAAGGACTATCCATACGGTTCCATCTTCATTGGATAGGGGTTGATGACCGGTGTATAGGTCGATAATACTTAATCTTCGAAAGCCGAAACCAATATTTCCCTTTATATAATAGCCACTGTCATCAGGCCCACGATGGGTAATCAGTTTGGCCATTTTATGAACATCTTCTTGAAGAACCGATCTGCCTGGATCAAAATAAAACTTTCCACATATTCCACACATTTCTTTGTCGACCGTTTAGTTCAAAAAGCACTGAAAGGCTTTAGTTTCAATATTACTTTACAACTCAAATATTTATTGTGCTGGTATCTGAAAAATAACCAGGTTGCAAAAGAATCTAATTATTTTTTAACTTTTTCAGAATCCTCGATATTTTGTATCGAAATACGTTGAAGTTGCTTAAAATGAACAACTCTTTGGCACCATCTACCAATGTATAGGAACCAATCTGACTTAAGGTATGTACCTTATCGGAATAATAGGCATTCTTAAAAGGATGGACAATGTTGTGAAACTCTTCCTCAAAATCATCAATAGTAAGAGTTGATATTTTGTTAAGGGTTATTCTGCCCTCTATTTTTTCAGAATAATCCATTGATGGTCTAAAAATTTCCCCATTGTGTATGAACATAGTGCCCGCAGGTCTCGCCGATCGAATATCTGTTTTCACGGGATTCTTAGGATGTTCTCGCCAAGGTCCAAAAATACTGTTTGAATAATGAATATTGAGATTATAACGATGTCCGGAATTTTTATTGGACGAAAATAGAAACCAAGTGTCATTATATTCGAAAAGTGTACTATCTATACCCGCATAATTCTCAATAAGCACTTTTTCAAGTTTCCATTTTTTTGGAAAATCTGTAGCCCTATACAAACGTACTTGATTTGCCTGATGTGTCTCAGGAATACAATAAATATTATTTTCATATTCCAGGATAAATGGATATGACATGTGGAATTTTTCTGCTATTACAATCTTGTTCTCCATGAATTTGCCATTATCGACCAAAAAGCTTGCGGTCTTACCGAGACCTTGATCAAAACGAAAATCTTCGTAAAGAACGTATAGCTTTCCCTTGAAAAGAATTCCGAAAGGATCAGCCATAAAATGGGACTTTACCAAGTTCGGAAACCATTGCACCACCGGTTTTTTTTCAGTATCTAGAAATTCTTGGATGGGTGAGAACACAATGCCAATATTCCAATAATCCGTATAGAAAATCAAATTATAGGCCTTCTTGAGCCCTTGGCTCAGTTGAATACCGAAAAAATTTAAGAGTTGTAGGTTACTTGGACAAGAAATCTGTCTGCCCAATTTAATATTCCTAGTATTTGTAAAGTTACCAGCCTGACCGGTTCGGATATCATGACATAGTTTTAATGGCCAACCCGTAGTTTCAAAATGGATGTTATCAAGGTTTTTGTGATAGAGAATATCGGTCTTTAAATGGCCTTCCCTTAGAACGCTCGTCAAATCTGATCCATCCGTCACGCGAATTAGATAGGCACTTGACAGAAGGTCTTTATGGTATATTTCCCAAAAACAGGGCGTGGGCCCATCATATTTCCCCAACTCACCAAACCAGAACGACCATATACCGTATGCAGCTGTATTCAAGATAGTTCCCGAAAATTGTACCGAAGCGAAATTTAGCATAAAATCGAGTCCCGCATCTTTTATTTTTTCAATATCTGCGGCTTCCAACTGGGTTAATCTATCAACTGTGATAAAATTACAGTGAATTTTGGGGATATCTTTGAAAAGCCTGCCGGTTTCCACTTTTTTCAAGGCTTTCGATTTCTTTTTGACCTTATGGCGATAAAAAAGGTTCCATAAAAACCCTATTCTAGAATACGAATTTTGTAAAGAGATCGGATAAGTGTCTATCTGACCCGCTTTTTCGAACACTACTAATTTTAGTTCAACATCACATTCGGCAACCAATTTTTTTATGACGGTTTCTTGCCAAGTATACAGGTGGGTACTATCACATAGTATTCCAAATTGGATATATCTTTTTTGAAAAGTCATTTTTTTGTAGAAGATTGTACATGTTCAATTTTGAATGTTTCTACCCTTTGGTAATTCCAAAAATCCAGATTTACTTCGCCCATATACCAATATCTTTTTTCGACAGAATTTTATTTACTTGAATCGGCGCTACGATCGCTAAAGGTATTAAACTGGCAACTGTTCCAAGCACGATGCCCACGACCCCTAGATCAATCACTTCTACTAGAAACAGTGATATCGGAATATTTATAAATGCAGCAAAAAGCCATGTATACATCTGTAGTTTAATCTTGCCCGTACCATTCAGCACAATGTTATACATATTTACCCAAGTAGTCAGACAAATCGAAACCGCGACGGATATAGAAATCGCCATAGGTATGTATAACGGTGTCTTTTGAAACCATAGTTCGTAGACAAAAGGAGAAATTACCACCATCAGCGTTGCCAATACCAGAGTTGCAAACCATATCTTGAGCAAGGCCCGCATCATTTTTTTCATCCAGACGAGGTCGCCTTTAGCATACGCTTCGGTATTCGATGGCCAGAGTTGGTTATTGAGAATTACGAACAGAAGCATAAAAATGGACATATATTTATAGGCTGCCTCGTATTGCGGCACGCTCTCTAAGGAAACAAATAGAGCGATTAGAATATTATTTGTCTGGTGGATAATGAGCATGGCAATTTTGATTAAGAAGAATTTCGAGCTCAAAGAAAAAAGATCTTTAAAATACTTCATTTTCACATATTTGACCGAAGGTCTGTATGCACTGAACTTACTACTAAAATAATAAAGGCCCACGATAAGGGGCACCAAGGCGAAGGTTAAAGAATTGGCAGCTCCAAAAAGAAGTAACGATTCGGTTGCAATGAAAGGAATCAATAATATAAATACCAGAAAGGTTGCTTTTGACAGGAACTGAAAGAATTCCACATAGGCCATTTTCTGCATGGCGTAGAAAATTTCATAGATATTACCAGCAATGAACCGAATCCCAAAAGCGATAATGATGATTGCTCCAAGTATCTTTACCTCACTCTGCAAATCCAGGGGTATGTTCAACCAACTCGCCCATGGCAATGAGAAATTCAAAATAAGCAGCGTGACGGTAACTGCCGCTATAATTGCCCCAAGGACAAAGTATGCCGTGCTTACGTAGTATACGGCATCTCGGTTACCCTTTCTTACTACCGATTCCCCGAACTTATTCCGTAATCCTTGACCAATGCCAATATCGAAATTCAAGAACCAATCTATTATAGATAGCATTGTTAGAAAGATTCCAAATTTGATTTGGCCGAGATAATCAAGTGATAAGGGCATATAAATAAACCCAATCAACATTCCAGCTACTTTTATTAGTATGGTCAGTAGTACGTTCTTTTTTACACGAACGGACCGGGTATTTCCCTTGAATAAAATCGCTTTGATCCTCTCTATTGCCTTCATGGTGTGTGTAGGAGGTTTAGTCTTGAAATCATCTGGTCAGTTTTAAAAAGCTTGTTCCTTTATTCTATTAATTCCCTTTCCAATACCTATATGGATAGCAAATAGCAGCGAAATATATTTTAGAAACAAAAATGTATTCGTCAGATTGCCTATCATGTAAAGGATGCTGACTAAAAAAGGCAGTATGAAATACATATCTTCTTTAACAGATTTTGAATAGTACAGCACTGACAAAACAACAAAAAGGGTAAAGAAAACCGCCGCGGGTATTCCATATAAAAAAAGTGCTCCAAAATAACCGCTATGTAAATCTCCGGTGGTTGCCGTGGCTCTATCCCTATCGCCGGTAATCCGCAATAAATTTACGTAGTATACCTCATTCTCAAGATTTCCATATCCGAATACGGGTTTTTTACCAATATTATCGAGAACCATGGTATAATAACCCTCCCGACTGTTAATCGGCTCGCTCAATCTTTCCTTGACCAAAGAACTGTTCATAATATCTTGATAATAAAAAAGGGAAACCGATAATAAAATGACAACAAATGACAAACCGGCCAAGAGCAGCTTTCCGATATCCACTTTTTTGATATAGACAGTATAGGTTAAAAGTATCAAAATCAAAATCAACCAACTCATTCTCTGAAAGGAGGATAAAACCCCAAGAGAATATAGGGTTATCAAAGAAATTTTCCACTGATTGCTTTTAACTATAATTAAGGTCCACACTATTGCGATTATGAGGTAGTATGAATTAAAATATTCAGCGGAAAAGATTCCGTTTGCTCTTAAAAGAGTTCCCACGGCTAGTCTATTATCGCCAATACGGAGAAAGTAAGGGTCTACGGATAATTGGACAAGACTAACCATGCTAGACCCTATCGCACCAATAATTATCGACTTTCCAATTAGGTCGTAAGAAGGCCTATCAGCCATTAGAGATATCCCTATCATAATTACCATAAACCCCAGAGCATCGAGAATAGTTTTTAATGCATAGCCAACACCAATTTCCGATATGTTGAAAAGCTGTGAAGCCGTTAGCATAATGACATAGGAAAAAAGTGCTACTTCGAACCAAGGTACTCTTCTCTCGAACCTAAACTGTGGCCTGTATCTAGAAAATAAGGTTTTTCCTACTATAAAAAATGATAGCAAAACAAAGAGAAATCTATCGGGCTGTATTTCGAAAAGACTAAAACCAGGTATTTTAATGGTCAATAAATCGTTTAGGTTGCCAGTAAGCAAAAAAAATGATATGAAAAATAATACAAACTTATATTTTGATGCACTTTTAACAGTCAAATAAAATGCAATGATGGCAGTAATTACAAAATAGATATAGAAATGCTGAAACTGAACAATATCCAATTCAAAATTAAAAAGTTTGGAGTAATCGTCCATTTTAAATGGATATCAAATGTTGAGTGATGCTAAAGTGATTACTCATCAAATTCTTGTTTAATATTTCATAGGTAGACCTATACCGACAATGATTTATTGACCAGTTGGGAATCCCTATTGTGACCGTATTTTTGCTCATAGCCATATTTGTGATTCTTTTTTAGCGCATCATTGAAAACAATAAAGTTTTTTTTATGTTTACGCTGAGGAATTAGTTTCTCGATATCGTCCAAAAACCGGATTTTGGCTATTTTGCGCCGTATCACAAAGAGGTTAATGTCTATAAAATCCCCTAATAGCAAAAAATCTGAAACTAGCCCTGCTGCCGGGGTATCTAGTATGATATAGTCATAGTTGTCCTTAAGTTCTTCTATTAATAGTTTTAATTTGGGCCCGGAAAGTGATTCATGCACATTACCTTGCATTACAGAAGTAGGGATGAAACTAAGGTTTGCCAATTTCTCATGAGGATAAATGATATCTTTACTTGAATTAATATCTCCGCGTAAATAGTTAGAAAGCCCTTTACCTTCGACTTTGCGAAAATCCTTTACAAGACTCGGTTTTCTTAAATCTACATCTATAATGAGCGTTCTTTTTCCAGATTCTGCCAACGTTATCCCCAGATTTATCGTAGTGTACGATTTACCTTCACCTGGTGTAATCGATGTAATTCCTATTACCCCTTTACCCACCGAATTTATCAATTTCAAGTTGGTAATTAAGTCACGGAACGATTCCTTAAATGTCCAGAGCGCAACATCGGAATGAGCTCTTTTTTGTGTATCGTAACGAACAATACTCGCAATGACGGGTATTTCAGTATGTTGTATAATCTGTTCAACATTCTCAATAGTATCCTTTGGTGAAAACACAACAATCCAAGCTAAGGGGACTAAAATACCGAACGTCATTGCAAGTGCAATCAGCAACATTTTTTGGGGAGCTATAGGTTCTTTGCCCATCATTCTTGCCTCGTCTAACACTCTTGTATCGGAAGTACTCTCAGACCTCGCAATTCCAGCTTTAGCCAATTCTTGACTTAAATAATTGAACATATTTTCATATAAGGTGCTTTGCCGTTGGATATTAAGTAATTGATTTTCCCGCGTCGGCAATGAACTCATAACTCCACTGAAATTTGATAATCGAGAATTAGCTCTTTGCAATGCATACTCCGAAGATTTAATGGCGTTGCGCAAATTATTCAATAATAGTTCCGTAGACTCGTTAATCTGTTTGTTGAGTATACTCATCTCTTGGTTGCTGCTAGTAACAAAAAACTTCTTTCTTGATCTCTCCGTATAAAGCCTTTTGAGTTCTAGAATATTCTCATTTATCAAAGGATCTTCAATTCCGACTGCTGTAGCCATTACAAAGTCTTCACTGTTTCGATTAGCCTGAATTTCTTTTATCAGTGAATTATAATAGTTGATATCCAATTCAATTTTGGACTTCTCCGATAACAAATTTGATGTTTGGCTCATGGCATTGGTTGCGGTTGCCCCTAAATTAATCGCGCTTTTATCCTTTTTGAATGTTTCTAGTTTTAATTCGAACTTCGTCAAGGAATCTGATGCTATCCTCAGTTGGTTTTGGATGAACGATTCTTTAGTTGATGCAATTTTGCTTCTGGAAGCAAGTTCGTTCTGAACATAATTTTCAGTTAGCTTTTGCAAAAAGTCAATTTCCTTCTCAACTACGGGTCCCGAAGAAACAATTTTAAATATACTTGCTTGAAGGTCGATATTATTAACCTCTAACTTATTTAAATAGTTGTTTGCAATAGCATCTAAACTATTTATATAAAAGCTTAGTTTATCTCCTTCAAAATCTTGAACGCTGATATTATATGCGGGTCTCTTAAGAATAAAAGTGAAATGGTCATTGCTGACTTGTTCACCAAAATTATATTCCTTCGAAAAACTAAAATCTTTGTTTACCTCGCGTGTTGTGCCAGTAGCAGGATTTGCAACCGAAAATTTATCTCCTTCAACCGTTAATTTATATTTATCTTGGGAAAGGATGCTTACCTCAAAAGGGATACCATAGAGCTGCGGTTCGGTTTTTGTCAGAGTGACTTCAAACGGAAAATAACCATAGTGCTCCCGTTTCTTCAACCAGTTACCGGCATAATAGGAGACGTCAAAACCCAATTCCTCAACCGTTTGACGCACTATACTAAAGGATTTGATGATGCCGATTTCATTATACAGATTTTTCTCCATTTCAATTAAACTTACTCCGCCTTCTACGTACTTGCTGTCACCCAGAACTCGATTTCTCCCTGAAGAATCGATTAAAATCGATGTAGAGGCTTCATAGATGGGTGTAGCCAATTTTATGTAGATGAACGCTATGGCTACGGCAGAACAAATACTTAAAATGAACATCCATTTATACCTCAATAATTTTTGAAAAAACAATTTCAAATTAACCTCTTGTCCACTAGTAATATGTGTATCTCTTGTCGTTTTCATTTCTATAATAGCTACTCCGTAGGATTAAGATTTTATTGCCCTGAATTCATTTCGGTACGGTATGTTTTTAAACATTTTCGAGTTCTATTTTCATATGGATCATAAAAAGAAAGACAGATTCAAAAATTACTTAGCATGTTTTCTGAGGCAAAACTACTTCGAAGTAAAATTCAATACCAATAAAGTGGTTGATATGGCAGACAAAATCAGTGCGAAAACGCCTAAATTGCTTTGGGAAATATTGGGCTTTGACGTTTCGACATATAGAACATCATTGGGATGCAAAAAATAGTACGGCGATTCAATAATTGAGGGACTGGTCAGGTCTAAATTCACAACTTTGGCTTCATCGCCAACCTGTCTTATCAACTTCACTTTTTTACGCTTGGCCGATAAATTTAAATCTCCAGCGGCACTAAGCGCCTCAAATATGGTAGCCTGTGTATTGTAAATATAATTGGTACCCGGATTTTTAACATCCCCCAATACGGAAATTTTAAAACTTATCAGTTTTACTGAAACTGAAGCATTCAATAAATATTTGTCTATTTCGACCTGAACCAGATTCCTAATTTCCTCTACGGTCAGATCACTTACTTTCAATTCCCCGATAATTGCTAGATCAATCATACCATTACTCTTGACCGTATATCCGGTAAGAAATAAGGATGCAGGGTTTGCCTGAAGATTTCTATTTTCTACGGTAGTGGTATTAAAAAAAGCGGATTGATCAGGATCTCTACTCTGTACTTTGATGCTCAACACATCGTTGGGTTGAACCGTATATACCGTTGGGTTAAGGGGTAGCATAAATTCTTGCTTATCACTCTGCAAGTAATCGAGCTGCTTCGAGCTGTAACATGACGATAAGAATAGAAGTAATAACAGAAAAAAAAAATTGTTCCTACTCAAATATATACGACTGCTATCGCTTGAATACGACAATTTTTGATTGTTTGAGATCTTAATAGCTTTGCTCATTTTTCTTGACCTAATTTATACTATTCATTACTATAATTTCTTCAAAAAGCCTTTTTATGATGGCTTCCAAAAAGTGTCAAGAAAACTATTTTGACATCTAACCAAAAACTCCAATTTGCAATATACCATAAATCATGGGCTACACGTTCATTTTTCTGCTCATTGGTTGTAGTTGGGCCTCTCCAGCCATTTACTTGTGCCCAACCCGTAATTCCAGGTTTTACATAACTCCTTACCATATAGTCATTTACGCATTTTCTAAAATCGTCTTGTAAGTTGATTCTATGCGGTCTTGGACCGATAACACTCATGTCACCCTTTAAAACATTAAAAAACTGCGGCAACTCATCTAGATCACTTTTTCTCAAGAACTTACCAACACGCGTTATTCTTGGGTCATTAACAACCGTCGATTGTGTACCGTTCAAAGTATCCTCACAGCCCGACATAGTTCTAAACTTGTAACACTTAAATGTTTTACCGCCCTCACCTTTTCTATAAGGGGCGTACAAAATAGGTCCTTTTGAGCCTAGATATATCAAAAGGGCAATTAGTAAGAATATCGGCGAAAATAGAATAACAACACATAACGCAAAGCAAAAATCGAACATACGTTTCAAAATCGTTGTACCAAAACTATCTAATGGAGATTGGCGTAGTTTAAAAACCGCTAGATGCCCAATTGTAACGGTCTTGTAACTTTTTGACATAAGCAAAGGGTTTTCGGGGATCAATTGTACACGTACCCCAAAGCTATCGGCAATTTGTATGGTCTCTATAATTTTTTCATGTTCCAAATCGGACATAGCAATAAAAATTTCATCGATTGAATTCTCGCTCAATGTGTCTGCCAAATCTTCAATGCCACCAAAAATACTCAAGTCCAGTTCATTATTTGGCTTTTTATTCCCATTTTCGAGGTACCCCATAATATTATAGCCATACTGCGTCATTGCATTGGTAAAGCTTGTTAGGCTTGAAGAATTGTACCCGGAACCTATAAGCAAGGAATCAGAAAAAAGATGGGATCCTTTTTTTTTCAGATATTTCAACAAATACTTTTGACTGATTAAATTGAGATAAGAGAATATGAAAATCGGAATAATAAACGTAGAGCGATTAAAAAAAGTCATTTTTAGAAGTATTATCAAGGAAATGGTAAAACCTACAAAAAAAAATAAAGAAGTAACGATACTCTTTAAATAACCGTAATCAGGATTAGAATAGAACTCATTTTCCCTTATGTACAGAATAATAAACAACCAACTTAGATTATAGATGACTGCAAGCATTGCCATATTTAGAAGAAAGGTTGAATCGTTAAGCGGAAATTCGGGTAACTTGAAAAAGAAGTATGAAAAGGATACTACGTTTAGTAAAATAAATTCAAATGCCAGCAAATTTATCAGTATGAATCGGTTTTTAGAATTCATCAATAGTTGGACTAGTTTGTTCGGTTTTTTGAAAATTATGGTGTTAAAACTCCATAACAAAAGCATAAATCCATTATATATTTCTCAGATTAGAAAATGTTACCAATAACTCCACTTGTAGAAGGAATTGTCAAATTTTAAATAATGAGTCTTAAAAACTGCGGGAAGTATGACTGATAATTCTAATATTTTTAATGAATATTAGATAGTTAAAAATTGTATGTTATAAAATTAAATCAGCCTAAATCAAATTGATAAAAAATTAATCAGATTTGAGCATTGGTTCCTTTCTTACATCTGGATACAACTTTTAATTTTTCATTCAGTTAGTTTTCTAATTCTTCCAAGTTTACCTATTAAGTTAATGCTATACCAAAAAATTAAATAAATTAATAGACGAAAGACCTAAAAAATCGCTTGAAATGCAATCTTCTGCAAAGTAGTTAGTTTGTGTAAAGTTAAGGGCCACAAAGAGTTAAAGGTAATTCTTGCATTTTTGGCAAAGGAAGCTTTACCATACTCGTGATTTGTAGGACAAATTAAATAGCCCAGATTTTCGAGTTATGACCGATACCTAATACGGGAGGAGGTTAGCTGTATCAGAATATTTAGGATATAGGGCATTTATGGGTAGCAACAATTAAAACAGAATAAATTTGGAACTTTTAATTTTAAAAAACATAAAAACCATCGCTGTACTAGGTCATTCTTATCTGGGTTATATACTAGTAGGATACTGTAGAAGTTTGTCCACTATTTTAAACGCAGCATCTCCGTCGCCATAAATGTTATCAACATCCGAGAATTTAATTTTTTGAGCTTTGCTAAAACTTTCAAACAAATTATCTGAATTGGCCAAAAAATTCCATCCATTTACTACCAGTTCGGTCCATTCTGTTTCATCCCTGAGGGTAACACACGGTACCTTGTGAAAATACGCCTCTTTTTGAACCCCACCAGAATCGGTAATAATCGTCTTGGAATATTTTTCAAGCATCATCATGTCCAGATAACCCACCGGACTAATGAACTTGATTTTTGATCTTTCCCTAGAAAAATCAATCGCCTTTAAACTTTTCATGGTACGCGGATGAACCGGTATAACCAAATTGTGATCCGAGCTTAGCTTTTCAAGGCTATCGAAGATACTTTTGAGCCTGGTTAAGCTATCGGTGTTCTCTGCCCTATGAACGGTTACTAAAATATACCCTTTCGGGGTTAGTTTTAAATCGGTAAGGATCGATGAGTGCTCTTCCGCTTTTGTACCATAATAGTTGGTAGCATCTAACATAACATCACCTACATTTAGAATCTTGCTATTGTCGATACCTTCATTTTGTAGATTTTTTATGGCCGCCGCAGTCGGTGTAAACAAGATATCGGATGAATGATCCGTTAAAATGCGATTTATCTCTTCGGGCATTTTTTTGTTAAAGGACCTCAATCCTGCTTCGACATGGGCTAAAGGGATATGCAATTTTACGGCAGCCAAAGCCGCAGCAAGTGTCGAATTCGTGTCCCCATAGACCAGTACAAGGTCAGGGTTTTCCTTTAAAAGTACTTCTTCGATTTTAATCAACATTTTCCCTGTCTGCTCTCCGTGGCTTCCACCGGAAATATCCAGATTGTATTTTGGTTCCGGAATATTGAGCTCATCAAAAAAAACTGCAGACATATTCGCATCAAAATGTTGCCCCGTATGGACCAAAATTTCATCGAGATGCTGTTGGGATTGAATAACTCTTGATACGGCGGCAGCTTTGATAAATTGCGGTCGTGCTCCTATAATGGTAAGTATCTTCACAGAATAAAATTATATACGGAGGTGGTGAAACCCAATGTATCCCCGATAATTAATTGATATTTTTTATCATGGGATGGTAATCGCCCGTTAAGGCAACCGTTTTCTTCTCTCTTATATCATGAACAATTTCTATAGACTGTCGGGTGTCTTCAATCCCAAAACCTTTACCATCTAAAATCTGCTCATAAGACTTGGTGTGTAGGTCGGTAAATCCACCGCTAAATTCAAGTTCCTCATCCTCGATGATAATAGACCTGTAAGTCCTTTGCCCTATACCTTTAATTTTATCAGGAAGGTCCTCATAATCAAGGGACAGAAACCATCTGATTCTAGCGTTCTCCAATTCGAGCAAGCCGGCGGCTTTGTCCGCTTCATGTAGATGAACCGTGTTCTGCCTCACCGCTCCGAAAATCCATGTAAGCATATCAAAAAAATGAACGCCAATATTGGTGGCGACCCCGCCCGATTTACTGATATCTCCTTTCCAAGAGGAAAAATACCAGCTACCTCTGCTTGTGATATAGGTGAGATCAACATCATAATTCGTATTCTTCGGATTGTTTCTTACTTTTTCTCTTAAGGAAAGTATACTTGGATGCAATCTAGACTGAAGAATATTCCAGATACGCTTGCCCGATTCTTTCTCGATATGAGCCAGTTTATCAATATTCCATGGATTCAAAACCAAGGGTTTTTCACAAATAGCATCGGCACCTCTACGCAATGCAAACCGTACATGTGCATCATGAAGATAATTTGGGGTACAAACACTTACATAATCCAATTCAAGATTCTGCTCATATTTAAGTGTTTCTAAATGCCTATCAAAACGTTCAAACTCAACAAAGAAATCGGCTTGCGGAAAATAGCTGTCCATAATCCCGACACTGTCAAATTTGTCAAGTGCAGCGAGTAGTGAATTGTTCGTTTCCTTTATAGCATTTAAATGGCGCGCAGCTACGAATCCGGCTACTCCCACCAGTCCAAAGTTCTTCATTCTATTTTCTTTACCACCCTGTTCTTAAGTTCGTATGTTTCTTTATTCTCGGGACAAATTGCCATGTTATTTTCATCGAAATTCAATCGATGTCCATACTCACTCATCCAACCCATTTGACGCGCAGGATTCCCTACCATTAAAGCATAAGACGGTACACTTTTGGTTATTACGGCACCGGCACCAATAAATGCATACTCCCCTATATCATTTCCACAAATTATCGTCGCATTAGCACCAATAGATGCTCCACGTTTTACAAGGGTTTTTTCATACTGGCCCCGTCTATTTATGGCACTTCTAGGATTGATAACGTTCGTAAATACCATAGAAGGACCTAAGAAAACATCGTCTTCACAAATGACCCCCGTATATATAGAAACATTGTTTTGAACCTTACAATTATTACCCAATACAACTTCAGGTGAAACCACCACGTTTTGACCAATATTGCAATTATCGCCTATTTTGCATTTAGGCATTATATGTGTAAAATGCCATATTTTGGTTCCACTGCCAATCAGGCAATCGGCATCAATAATGGCCGTTTCGTGAGCAAAATAGTCCATTTTTCTCGACTTTTATCCGTGACGGTAGTAGCTAGTTCTTGAAACTATGATAATCCTTTTTGTATAAAAAAAAGATTGTTCAAACATTCTATGAATGTTTTTCGAAGTAGGTCAATCCATTTTGATATGCAATCCTAGTCTTTATTCAACATCAAGCATTCTTTGAATTACGGAATTACTTCAAACTGTTATACCTTAATTTCAAGTTAGTTTTACGTATGGAATACAGAATAAGAAATATAATGAAAATGTCAAATGGTTGTTAAAAATATCTTTAAGATACAGAAGTTATCGTTGATAGGTATGATTCAAGAGAATTCCATCCTTTTATTACAATTTTTAAAGCAAACTATAAAAGGGAGTAAAGTAGAAAATGAGATGATAAAAGTCCAAACAAACGATGAATTCACATCATTCCCGGATGGGCTCTACATATCTACGTTTGAAGATAGAAGCAAAATAACAGGAAACACAGTTAGATTGCGTACAATATTCGTGCAAACAAAAATTTATATAAAGTCAATATTGAAGCCCTTATTTTACTTCAGATATATCCGGAAATATAACTAGAAACTCCCTGCCGAATGCCTTTAAAGGAGAAGTAAGGGCCTATTAGCATACCCTCTTCACAAAGCATAGCCGACCTCGTTCAAACCTGCTCTCAAATCATTTGATTACTTTCGTTAATTAAACCATATAACATTTCATTTTTCAAGACATGAAAGTAGCACTTATAACAGGGGTCACAGGTCAGGACGGGGCGTACCTCAGCGAGTTTTTGTTAAAGAAAGGCTATCGGGTCCATGGCCTTAAAAGGCGTGCCTCGCTTTTTAATACCGACCGTATAGATCATCTCTATCAAGATCCGCATGTAGAAAACCGAAATTTTATTCTGCACCACGGCGATATGACCGATAGTACCAATCTCATCCGTTTGGTGCAAGAGATACAACCTGACGAAATTTACAATCTTGCCGCTATGAGCCACGTACAGGTATCTTTTGAGATGCCCGAATACACAGGAAACGCAGATGGTTTGGGAACCCTTCGCCTACTCGATGCGGTCCGGCTTTTGGGACTTGAAAAAAAGACCCGGATCTATCAGGCATCAACTTCGGAATTATATGGAAAGGTACAGGAAGTGCCCCAATCGGAAACTACGCCCTTCTACCCCCGTAGCCCCTATGCCGTGGCCAAGATATATGCCTATTGGATTACGGTAAACTATCGGGAAGCCTATGGTATGTTCGCCTGCAACGGCATTCTGTTTAACCATGAATCACCCATACGTGGCGAAACCTTCGTTACCCGTAAAATTACGAGAGCCGCCTGCCGAATAGCGCTCGGTCTTCAGGATAAAATGTATTTAGGGAATTTGGATGCCCAAAGGGATTGGGGCCATGCCAAAGATTACGTGCGTATGATGTGGATGATCCTACAGGCCGACGAACCGGAAGATTGGGTCATCGCGACCGGTAAGACCACATCTGTTCGCGAATTCGTAAAGATGGCCTTTGGCGAACTGGGCATCGAATTGGAATTCAAAGGAACCGGTGTGGACGAAAAAGCCTATATAAAATCCTGTACCAATGCTGAAATCCAATTGGAAAAAGGACAGGAAATACTTGCCGTAGATTCCAAATATTTTAGGCCCACGGAAGTCGATCAACTGATCGGTGATGCTACCAAAGCAAATACTAAATTGGGATGGACCCCTGAATATGAATTAAAAGACTTAGTCAAAGAGATGGTCGAAAGTGATCTTGACCTGATGAAAAGGGACCAACATCTGAAGGATGGCGGGTATCAAATCTTAAATTATTTTGAATAGGTCTGCCTGCACCCTATGGAAAAGGATTCAAAAATATACGTAGCCGGTCATCGTGGCCTTGTGGGCAGTGCCCTGCTTACCAATTTGCGGGACAAAGGCTATACCAATACGATATCTCGCACCCATAGCGAACTAGACCTTACCGATACCAAGGCGGTGGCGGATTTCTTTGAAACCGAAAAACCGGAATACGTTTTCTTGGCAGCGGCCAAGGTTGGTGGTATTATGGCCAATAACACCTTTCGCGCAGACTTCATACACGCCAACTTGATGATACAGAACAACGTTATCGATCAAAGTTATCGCCATGGCGTTAAAAAATTGATGTTCTTGGGAAGCACTTGTATCTATCCCAAAAACTGTCCCCAACCTATGAAAGAGGACTACCTGCTTACCGATACGCTTGAATATACCAACGAACCCTATGCCATTGCCAAGATAGCGGGTATCAAAATGTGTGAAAGCTATAATCTGCAATACGGTACTAATTTTATCGCGGTTATGCCGACGAACCTCTACGGCCCCAATGATAATTTCGATCTTGAAAAATCGCACGTGCTTCCGGCCTTGTTGCGCAAAATCCATTTGGGCAAAGCCTTGGAAAACGATGATTGGGAGACCATCCGCAAAGACCTCAACCGTCTACCCGTGGAAGGTATCGATGGAAAAGCGGATCAGGAAAAAATAGTCGCGGTCTTAGACCAATATGGGATTCAAACACAAGACGATACGGTAAAAATAGAGATATGGGGCAGCGGACAACCCATGCGTGAGTTTCTATGGAGCGAAGACATGGCCGATGCCTGTGTATTTTTGATGGAGAATAGGGATTTCAAGGATTGTTACGAACCATCATCCAAAGAAATACGGAATACCCATATCAATATCGGTACCGGTGTCGATATTTCCATCAAGGAGCTGGCGGAAGAAATAAAATCTACCGTAGGATTCAAAGGCGACCTCTACTTCAACACCGACAAACCCGACGGCACCCTAAAAAAACTGACCGATGTCACCAAATTAAACGGTCTGGGGTGGCGGCATACCGTTGAATTAAAGGATGGTTTGCGTAAGATTTATCAGTGGTATTGTAGACAATACCACTAATTATTTATTTGAGGGTTAAGAGCTACTCGCACTTCCGAGATATTAATATTCTAAAGGTTCTTTCCTTGCGTACCGTACACGGATTATATAAATGGCTTCATCTTCAATCAAATAGGATATTCTAAACGAGTGTTTTTCGTAAGCTCTAATATATCCTTTATTACCTTTTCTAAGTGTGTCCACCTTATAAATCTCTGGGTCAGTTGCTAATATAGAGGTAGATTCATGGACTTCCTCGATGACCTTTATCGTAGTTTCTATAGATTGGGTTTGTTCTAATAAATCTAAAAAAGATTCGTTCAATGCTGCAATGGCATGATTAGTCCAAATTATCCTTTTCCCCATTGCTGTATCATTGTTTTGACTTCTTCATGAGTATGAAAATTTCCTGCTTCGATATCTGCAATAGATTCGTCAAGTTCTTTATTATATTGTTCAATACTAATACGTTCTTCCGAGTATACTTTTTTTCGGTACTGTAGCATATTTTTTATAGCTTCAATAAACGTAGGGTCTTTGACCCCTTTTAACTCTTTTTGAATCCATTTAAGGTCCGCCTTAATATCCATGACAATTTTGTTTATATACATAACAAAGATAATCTAATTTCTCATTGCAAGAATTGCTTGAAAATTTGTCACTAGTAAGCGATGTTCATGGCCTGCTTTGAATCCTCAACCCACTCGTTGGTAACAGTGTCGGGTATAAATTTTTCTGTTTCCCTTTTAAAATCGTAATTTTCATAAAAAGGAGTATCTCTTAATCTATGGAAAAAAACCTATTCGACGAATTCGATCCAGTCTCCGCTAAAGCTTGGAAACAGCAAATACAATATGAGCTAAAGGGAAAGGATTATAATGAAAGCTTGGTATGGGAATCTCCGGAAGGCATCAAGACCAAGCCTTTTTATCATGCCGACGATTTGGAGAATATAAATCTGCGACCTTCGGGCAAGCTTTCATGGCGCATAGCTCAAGATATCTTTGTCGCCGATTCCGCAAAAGCCAATGAAAAAGCACGCGATGCTCTGCAACGTGGCGCGGAAAGTTTGATTTTTACGGTTCCTTCCGAATCGGTAGATCTGGAAACTTTACTTCGAGGCATTGATTTGGATGCTGTTCCGATTCATTTCAGCTTCCAGTTTTTGTCCACCGATTACGTAAAAAAGGCCATTACTTTAGCTGGCAAAGCGACAGGCAACATCCATCTTCATATCGATTGTATCGGAAAGCTGGCAAGAACGGGCAATTGGTTTTTAGATAGGGAACATGATTTTGATATGATCGAGGATATTTTGGCGGCTTCCAAACAAAACGGAACAACGGACACCTTGGCTATCGACGCGTCTCTTTATCAAAATTCTGGGGCGAACAGTGTACAACAATTGGCCTACGCCTTGGCACATGCGAACGAATACCTGAACCGTTACGATCCGAAATCCATAGGGGAAATCACATTTAAAATAGCTATCGGTGGCACCTATTTTTTTGAAATCGCCAAGATCCGGGCGTTGCGGAAATTATGGGAAGCCTTGGCTGCGGAATATCAGGTGCCAACGAAATGTCACATTCTTGCCATTCCATCCAAACGCAATAAGACCTTGTATGCCTACAACGTGAACTTGCTGCGCAGTAGTACCGAATGTATGTCAGCTATCTTGGGCGGGGCCGATACCGTTTGCAACCTTCCCTACGATTCGATGTATCATAAAGACAATGAATTTGCAGAAAGGATCGCTAGAAACCAATTGCTTATCTTAAAGGAAGAGAGCTTTTTTGACGCTATCGATAATCCAGCCGACGGTTCATACTATATTGAATCCCTGACGCAGCAACTGGCAGATAATGCTTTGTTGCTTTTTAAGGATATCGAAGCCAATGGCGGCTTTTTAAAACAACTGAAAGACCATACCATCCAAAGAAAAATAAAGGAGAGCGCAGCCAAAGAACAACATCTTTTTGATACGGGAAAGGAAATTTTGGTGGGTACTAATGCGTATCTAAACGTTGCGGATAAAATGAAGGATACCATGGAACTTTATCCGTTTGTAAAAATAAAACATTGTAAAACTTTAATTGAACCGATTATTGAAAGACGGTTGGCGGAGAATGTCGAGAAAGAGCGGTTGACGGGGGAAGGATGGAAGCAGTAGTCATTGACCTAGTAAAATGCAAAGAAAAAAAATACAACATATAAAATTACCTGAAATTCAGGATTCAGGACTCGAAATTCAGAAGTTGGAACACCTCAACTTTAGTGCAGGCATGCCGCCCTATCTTCGAGGCCCCTACGCCACCATGTACGTGCAACGGCCGTGGACTATCCGGCAATACGCGGGTTTTTCGACCGCCGAAGAAAGCAATGCCTTTTACCGTAGGAACTTGAAAGGGGGGCAAAAAGGGCTCTCCATTGCCTTTGATCTTCCTACCCATCGCGGGTACGACAGCGACCACGAACGGGTTACCGGTGACGTAGGCAAGGCGGGGGTGGCCATCGATACCGTCGAGGATATGAAACTGCTTTTTGAGGGTATTCCTTTGGATGAAACGTCCGTTTCCATGACCATGAACGGGGCGGTACTGCCCATTATGGCCTTTTATATCGTAGCCGCACAAGAGCAGGGCGTTCCCATGGAAAAACTTATGGGGACCATCCAAAACGATATTCTAAAGGAATTTATGGTGCGCAACACCTACATCTACCCTCCTGCCCCATCGATGCAGATCGTTTCCGATATTTTTGAATATTGCAGCAAATATATGCCCAAGTTCAACAGTATCAGTATTTCGGGATACCACATGCACGAAGCAGGCGCCACGGCCGAATTGGAATTGGCCTATACCCTGGCGGATGGATTGGAATACATTCGAACGGGATTAAAAGCGGGATTGGATATCGATACTTTTGCGCCCCGACTATCCTTTTTTTGGGGTATAGGGATGAACCATTTTACGGAAATTGCCAAACTGCGTGCCGGAAGGATGCTCTGGGCCAAATTGGTGAAACCCTTCCATCCAAAAAACAAAAAATCGATGTCCCTTCGCACCCATTCCCAGACGAGTGGATGGAGCCTAACGGCACAAGACCCATTCAACAATGTGGCCCGTACGACCATCGAAGCCGCAGCAGCTGTTTTTGGAGGTACACAAAGCCTGCACACCAATGCCTTGGACGAGGCCATGGCCCTACCCACCGATTTTTCCGCCCGAATCGCCCGAAATACCCAACTTTTTTTAAGGGATGAAACCAAAATCACCAAAACCGTAGACCCTTGGGCCGGAAGTCACTATGTAGAACAATTGACCCATAATCTTGCCCATAGCGCTTGGGAGCTGATCGAAGAAGTCGAGGACCTGGGCGGAATGACGAAGGCCATTGAAGCCGGCATCCCCAAAATGCGTATTGAAGAAGCGGCGGCCAAAAAACAGGCCCGAATAGACAGCGGGAAGGAGACGATTGTCGGAGTGAACAAATATCAACTAGAAGACGAGGATCCGCTACAAATTCTGGAAGTGGACAATAACGAGGTCCGAAGACAGCAAATCGAACGTTTAACCTCCATCAAAAAGCAGCGGGATACCCAAGCCGTTGAAACCGCCTTGAGGAAACTGACCGAGTTGGCGAAGCATAAAATGGAGGCTGCCCGAGAGCAAAACGGTTCAGATCCCGACGCCAAAAACGGTCAAAAAGCAGAATCCGGCAATTCCCGTTCAGACGCAAATACTACTAGATCTCCCGAAAGCGAAACTGTAGCGGATAGGCCCGTAGAATCAACCGGACCCGCACCAGCGAGAGATGAAGAAAATTTATTAGCTTTAGCCGTCGAAGCCGCCAAGGCCCGAGCGACTTTGGGGGAAATAAGCAGTGCGCTTGAAGCCGCATTCGGCAGGCATAAGGCCAAAATTCAATCCATAACAGGCGTGTATTCCAAAGAGATCCAAAACGACGAAAGCTTTAAAAAAGCACGTGAACTCTCCGACCGTTTCGCTAAACAAGACGGACGCAGACCTCGCATTCTCATCGCAAAAATGGGACAGGACGGCCATGACCGGGGCGCCAAGGTCGTGGCTACAGGTTACGCCGACCTAGGCTTCGATGTCGATATCGGTCCGCTTTTCCAGACCCCCGCCGAAGCCGCTAAACAGGCCATCGAAAACGATGTGCATATTCTGGGCGTTTCTTCATTGGCGGCGGGACACAAAACTTTGGTGCCTCAAGTCATCGAACATCTTAAAAATTATGGCAGGGAAGATATCATGGTCATCGTGGGGGGCGTCATCCCAAAGCAAGACTATCAATTTCTTTTCGATAACGGGGTTACCGCCATTTTTGGTCCCGGTTCAAAAATTACCGATGCAGCCATTCAGATTTTGGAGATATTGATTGGGGGGGAATGATATAATGAATGGGGCGAGGTAGCCTATAAAGTATGGTACTTTCCTGGTTAGACTAGAATCTAAAAAAAATAATCCCCAGTAAAAACTGGGGATTATCCTCAACTAACAAAACTAACTCAACAAACTAACTTTAATTTCATTTTTTGGTCCCTAGTACCCTGGATTCTGGGTCAGATTGGGATTGTTTTGCATTTCAGAGGTGGGTATCGGAAATAATAATTCTCTTTCCGTCAGGGCCTTATTCGGCAGATAGGTATAGGTATGCCCTACGAAATCTTCCAATATATTGGTCGCCGGGTTATACGCTTTTCTCCATCGCGCCATATCGTACCAGGTTTGATTTTCAAAACTTAGTTCATGAACCTGTTCAACTCTTACCGCTACCCTGAATGCGTCTTGCGAAAGGCCCGCTAGATCGGCAACTTCCGCGCGTTGTCTTACCTGATTGACGGCATCGTAGGCGGCTACCGACGGCGCTCCGTCAGCTTCGTTTACGGCTTCCGCATACATCAATAAAACATCGGCATACCGATATAAAGACCAATTTAGGTCTGATTGGGCACTCTCTTCATTCGCTTGAACATCAAAAAGTTTAAAGATATAGGGTGCCCCTAAATTGATACTGTCATTTCTATCGGCATCCAGCGAATAGCTCGAAAAATAGAATTGCTTTTCTTCGGCCCGTTTGTCACCGACCTCATAGGAGTTGGCAAATTCGTTCGTCGAAAAAATACCCCCGGTCTGGGCAGAATAGACAGAAATACCCAGGTTATAGGGAAGAATCGCCGGTTGCCAGTTTCCGGATTGGATATTGGCCGCAAATTGGGTCATGAAAATGTATTCCCCCGTGTTTTTTGTCGCAGGATCATGCAACTCACCATACGTATCGAATAACCGGAACTCCCCGGAATCAATGACTTCTTTCGCCTTCGCGGCAGCAAGCGGGTAATTTTCCGTTTTTTGAAGTGGGAAACCGGCAGACGTCAAATAAACGTCGGCCAATAATGTTTTTACCGCTCCCATTGAAACTCTACCCGCGTCATTCCTCCAGGGTAGCGCTGAATTTTCGGCTTCCGTAAGATCGCTAATGATCAAACCGTAAACGGCCTCAGGGGCAGCTTGTTCAGGATATAGTTGCTCTGAATTTAAATCGATCGAACTGGTGATAATGGGAATACTCCCAAACATACGTACCAATCCAAAATAATAGTACGCCCTAAGAAATTTAGCTTCGGCCAAATAGTTTTGTTTCGCGGCCTCGTCCATATTTATTTCAGGGATTTTTTCAATCGCTAAATTGGCTCTAGAGATACCGGTATAATATTCGTTCCAGAAACTCGCTCCATATCCATTGTCCGAATTGTTGATCAAATCCTTGATCAAATAAATGTCCGTAGCCTGTCCTAACGCGGTGTTGGCCAGACCCGTTGCAAATTCAAGCATTAACCAAGTACCACCCCCAAAGCCGCTATTGGTAATCGGAACCAAAGGTTCATAGATGCCGTTAACGGCACTTTCGGCATGTTCGGCCTTCGTGAAATACGTATCGTTGGTAAAGTTGGAAGCATCCTTCTCGTCCAAGAAATCACTACAGGCCGTGGCACAGGATAGGGCGGTAGTTATCGCTATTATTCTTATGAAATTTTTATAGGTTTTCATTCTTTTATCTTTTTATACTGTTATAGTCCAACATTTAGTCCCAATACAAAAGTGCGGGGCCTCGGATAGTCATATAGTGAAAATCCTTGATCAAATGTTCCCCCGCCATTGGAACTTTCAGGGTCATACCCCGGATATTTCGTGGATACAAAGAAGTTTTGTACCGAGGTGTACAACCGGAGACGATTCAGATGCAAGCGTTGTACCAGCTCAGGTTTGAAAACGTAGGACAGCATCAGGTTTCGACCTCTTATAAACGAGGCATCCTTCAATTTTCCTGAATCGTTGTTGGTGTCGTAACCGGCGGCAATCGGCCTAATTTGGGCCACATTGGTATTTTGATTGTCCGGTGTCCAGGCATTTAAGACGGTCTTAAAACTGTTGGCGATCGTTTGTCGGTCTTCGGCGGAGTGTTCGTCACGGTACATCACACTATTGCCATACTGAAACTGTAAGTCGACCAAAAGTTCAAGATTTCCATATCTAAAGGTATTGGAAAAAGTGCCGAAACCATCGGCAATACCTTTTCCGATGATGGCCCGATCTTCACTATTTATGGCGCCATCATCATTAAGGTCCCGATATTTAATATCCCCCGGCAACCTGTCGTAAATGGCAGCTTGCGCTGCTTCATCCGTATTCCAAGTGCCTTCGTCGATATATCCGAAGAACGTACTAACCGGTTCGCCGACGCGAATCAATGTTGATCCCAAGAAGATATCGGAACCCCCGGAGAGGGCGACGACTTCGTTTTTATTAATGGAAATATTAAAATTGGAATTCCAACCAAAAACTTCGTTGTCCACATTGATGGTGTTCAAGTTAATTTCAATGCCCTTGTTTTCCATGCTCCCCACGTTTCTATACACATTCGTAAAGCCACTGGTAGCAGGAACAGGTGCATCGAGAAGCATATCGGTGGTCAATTTTCTGTATACGTCGATTTCTAAGCCAATTCGATTGTTCAGGACACCCAATTCAAGACCTGCATCTACTTGTCCCGTTTTTTCCCATCTTAAATCAGGATTTGCCATACGTCCGGGGATGGTGTAGGAGGCGCGGTCACCGCTAAAAATTACCGTACCACTTTGTAATCCGGCAAGCGCTCTATACGCCTGGATTTCAGAATTGCCGGTCTCCCCGTAACTTGCTCTCAGTTTTAAATTGGAGATGGTTTCGTTCTGCGACAAAAAATCTTCTTCCGAGACCCGCCATGCCAACGCTGCCGATGGAAAGAAAGCAAATTGGTTTTCGGGACCGAATTTTGAAGATCCATCGGCCCTTCCCGTTAAGGTTAATAGATATTTATTTTTATAGCTATAATTTAAACGTCCAAAATAAGAATTGAGCCCATAGGCAACTCTACTTGAGCTTGGGGTCTGTGGGTTTGATCCTGCACCAAGGTTGTTAAAGCCATAAAAATCATCCGCAAAACCTCTGGTCTCGGCTCTTGACCTAAATTCATCTACATGCTGCCAAGAAAGACCTAAGAGCGCCGTTAACGAATTTTCACTATCAAAATCTTTGTTGTACGTCAAGTAGTTTTCGAACTGCCATGAGTTGAAACGAGAATTGTCAACATAGGCATTTCCGTCGGGTTGGGCGATGTACCTAAGGTCACGCCCACCGTAATAATCATTTCTTTGATTGATGATATTGGTTCCTATGGTAGTCCGTAATTGCAAGTTTTTATGAAGGGCGATATTGCTATAAAAATTACCCAAAACAGTTTGGGTCTTTAGAAAATATCTTCGGTCATTGGCCACGGCCACAGGACTGCCGCCACCCTCCATACCAGGGTAATCAATGTTAGAGCCAAAGGTTCCGTCATCATAGCGGACCGGAATTATAGGTAGTGCTTCGTATACCTGACGCATGGTAGTGATACCCCCGCCGCCCAGTTGGTCTATCTGTTTCTCGTTTTGATCGTTATAGCTCAAACTACCCCCAACCTTTAACCAATCATTGATATCCGTATCCAAGGTAAACCTGCCTGAATAGCGTTTTAACCATGATTCGACTATCAAGCCCTCTTCATCCCGGAAGCCCATAAACAGGCCATAATTACCTTTTTCGGTCCCTCCTGTAAATGAAATTTGGTGGTTTTGGCTGAAAGATGCCCTTATGGCCTCATCTTGCCAATCCGTATCATAAAGGGGGTTACCTGCAGCATCGAAAAGACGTGGGTCGGTTCTTTTTAAGGTAGGATCGGTATAGGCACCTCCCGCCCATCCCGCCGGATCAAATTTTTCCGCATTTGCGTAGGCAATTTCTTCAACTCTAAGAAACTCCTCGGAATTCAACAATGAGAGTTTCTTGGGCAAGGTGCCTAAGCTAAAATCTACATCGTAATTAACCCGACCAGCCCCTGTTGTAGTGCCTCTTTTGGTGCTGACCATGACAACCCCGTTTGCACCTCGTGCGCCATAAATAGCGGTAGCAGAGGCGTCTTTTAGCACCTCAATGGATTCAATGTCATTCGGATTCATATAATCGATGGGGGTACTGCCATTGGGTAGGCTAACCGCATTAAGTATTACCCCATCGACCACATAGAGTGGCGTATTGGCAATACTTACGGAAGTATTCCCCCGAATTCGCACCACGGTTCTACCCCCTGGTCGCCCCGATCCCGAGGTTACATTTACCCCAGCAATCTTACCGGCCATGGCTTGATTCATTGAGGCGGCGGGTCTTTCGGCCAATTCTTCGGCCTTGACCGATCCCACTGCACCGGTAAGGTCACTTTTCTTTTGGGTACCGTAACCGATTACGACCACTTCATCAAGCTTGGCAGCATCTTCCTGTAACGATATGGTAATGGATGTTTGTCCTGCAAGCGGGATCTCTTGGGTAGAAAACCCGACATAGGAGACCACGAGCACGGCATTTTCGTCCGTCACCTGTATTTCAAATTTGCCATCGAAATCGGACTGGGTTCCATTAGAAGTACCTTTTTCTATAATACTGGCCCCTGGCAAGGGCTGATTGTTACCGTCAAGAATTGTCCCCGTTATGGGCAAATCTTGAAAGTAGTTTTCGTTGTTTTCAACAGGGTTTGAATCTGTGGCGATTTCATTGCTGTAAATGGCATTTCCATAAGAAGAGTTATAGAAAACTAAAATTGCCAATTTCCAAAAATGCTTTTTGAGTAAAACAGAAATTTTCATGTAGCGTTGTGATTGGGGTTAGTATAGTGTTCAATTAAAATCTAAACCAAAGGTAAATTTGTACTTGTTGTAAATCCACCTCTAAAATTTCAAATAGTAATATTTTTTTGTCATTGCTTTTAGGAATTTCGTAATCCTGTACTGCTTATTTCCTCTGCTTATTAAAATATTTTCTAACAATCTCCGGTCAAAAAAGCTTGAATTTTCCGATTGGAGCCTAAAGCGATCTACCGGTTATTGCGTTTTTTCGGATTTATTCAAGGGGATGCTCCTTAAGAAGCTCCTCTGGCGAATAGAAACCCGTTTTATCCTTGATTTGATCTTGAACTTGCTTTACTTTTTCAGTGGAAATCGCCGAGGCCTTGTTCCCAAAACTATTTCTGACATAGGTAAGCACCGCAGCGGTTTCTTCGTCGTTCAACAGTTTGCCAAATGGGGTCATGGGTACCTGGCCCGGATATGTTTTTCCGTTCACTTCAATCGGTCCCATCACCCCGTTGGTCACTAGCTTGATAAGTCTATCTTCACTACCGGTTACCCATTTTGATCCCGCGAGCGGAGGGAAACCTGAAGCTTCCAAACCTTGCCCATCAGGTTGGTGGCACGTCGCACAATAGCCATCGCGATCATATACTTCTTCGCCGGCGAGCAAAAGTTCAAGATCTCTTCCTTTAAGATCGGTGTCTATGATTTCTTTGGGTGCTTCCCCGGCCCTGTGGCCATTTAAGTGCGCAATGGCCGATTCGTAGGGCTTTTTCATCCATTCGTCCAAGCCTTTTTTGCCTGCTTCGGTTATGATGGGTATGCCTACATATTTACCCAACCAAGAGGCAGAGACCAACGCCTCTAGACGTACGCGGGGATTGTCATCCTTGGCGGCTTGCATAAGCAGATCAGCTTGATCGGGAATTTGATGGCCTGCATAGCGAAGTACACCAACAGCGGCCGCACGGGCCCTAAAATCTTTGGCGCCCAAGACTTGTTTAAGTAAGCCTTCATCGACTTTATCCAAGCCCCAGGTTACCCACAATGCTTCCAATAGGTTATGTTCATATTTTGTGTCGTTCGTATCAAGGTCTGCAACCCAAGTCTTTAATTTTGACAACACCTCGGAAGCATCCCTGGCCCGTAACTCCCTTTTTGTTCGGTATCTGGTCCGGTATTCGGGAAGTTTCAAGTTGTCCAATAATTCCTCGATACTGGCATCCACTATTTTGGCCGGTTCTACCAAGGGTCTCGAAGGATAGGTAATGCGGTACACCCTGCCATGTACATGATCGCGAAGCGGGTCACGGGCGTTGTGCTGCATGTGGCCTATAAGTACGTTGCTCCAATCAATAAAATATAAGGAACCGTCCGGAGCGAACTCCATGTCGACGGGACGAAAATTCTTGTCGCTGGAAGTAATCAAATCCTCTTGATGTTTACTAAGATACCCCGCCGATTTAGGGTCGTCGACCATTGAGTGTTCTTTGATGCCCAGAAAACCGATGGTATTTGCAATGAGCATATTGCCTTGGGCCTTATCGGGAAAATGCCGGCTCGACACGAATTCGAGTCCGGAAGTCGGGCGAACCAGATGTTTTTTCTCAATAAGGTTCTCCGGTATCGGTGAGCTCACGCCGTAGCGCGGTAAAATGGTCCCGGGCATCATCCAGGTAGCGGAAGGTCCCGAGGTATGTTCGAAAAAGGGTTGGCCCCATGTATCGAACGCAATACCCCAAGGGTTCGGAATAGCCAGCTGGGCCGTGCGTTCCAGATAATGGCGCTGGGGACTGTAGCGGTAGAAACCACCGTTGGTGCCGCGAACCGGACCATAGGCAGTTTCGACGTTGGTATGCAGAAATGTACCTTCCCCCATATAAATGGCACCGGACGGGTCTGCGGTAAAGGCACTTATCGCATGGTGCGTATCATGATCATCGAAACCGCTCAACACAATTTCTTTGACATCGGCCTTATCATCGCCATCGGTATCCTTCAAGAGCACGAGATTGGTACCCTGCGATAGAAATACGCCTTCGGGTGCAAATTCGAAGCCAATGGTCAAATGGAGACTGTCCGCAAAAATGGTCTGCTTGTCCGCTTTGTTGTCCCCGTTGGTATCCTCAAGGATTAAAAGTTTATCGTTCGGCTTGCTATCGCCCGGTCTGTAATGTGGATAACTGGGCATTACGGCAACCCATAAGCGCCCTTTGTTGTCGAATGAAACCTGTACCGGATTGGCAAGATCGGGAAACTCTTCTTCGGAAGCAAAAAGTTCTACCTTATATCCGGGCGCGGCCTTGATCTGATTCAGTGCATCCTGTCCGTATAAATATTCAGGTGTGCCGTTTTTTTCACTTGGTTTATAATTGGTTTCTACGGCAGGAAGTTTTTTGGTCCGCGCATCACTTTTGGCCAAATCCATCTTTTTGCCCTGCAGGGCTTCCCAAATGGCAGTATCGCGAATCGCCGTCATTTGACGTATTTTTTCGATCTCATAGGGATAGTTATCCGGTCCGAAAGGGTCATAACGCCTCCCGTAGGCATGCACCCCGTTAGGTATTTTAAAATCGTTATGCCAGAACCAGTTCTTTTCGTTTACCGCTTTATGAACCAATTGACGGTTCTCTTCAGCTTCGCTGTCCTTTTCCCCAAAAATTCTATCGGCAAGTAACTTGGCAAACTTTTGGTAACCTTGGTCCGTCAATTGGAACCCATCTTGGGTCAGATCGGTACTTTCGGTTTTAAACCATTCTTGGGTAGGTTCAAAAGCATCGACAATAAGTACCCCTTCCTCTTCCGCAACTTCTTTCATTGCCTCTGTATAGAGGGCGAGGTTTTCATTTTCCTTTTTTCCATCGGGAAGGTCCATCTTTTCCGAAAGGTCCTCGAAGGCAATTGGGGATACCAGTGCCAATTGGGGAACCGTTGAGCCATTATATTTTTGGCTAAGGGTATGTTTGATAAAGCCCCGCAATTCTTCCTTGTAGTTATCCAGGCCATCAGGACCTTCAAAAGATTCGGAATATCCAAAAAATGCGATGATGATATCGGCTTTTAAACTGGTAATCCATTCATCCGGTGAGGGAAAATGACCTACGGGCCCAGATTGGTGATTGCCATCATCTTCAACAAAATGGATGGCTTCTCCCGACTCATGTTCGTATTTTTCCGCACCGGGAAATGCCCAAGGCGATTTTCGCGCTGCATGTGGCCTAAAACCGGGCGTGTTTCCCCCATCACACATATTTCGTATGTACAACGAATCGTTGGGGTAGCGCAGCTGCATTTCCGTTTCGAACTGCCCAAAGTTCATCATCCGCGACCCCAAATTATTTCCGACCAGAACGATATGGGATCCTTTTTCTACCGTTAAGGTATTATCCTCCTGCTTGTCACAGCTGTAGTTGACAAGTACTAAAAAAAGTAGTGGAAATATCCGTCCCAAAGCCGATGTTTTAAAGATGCCCATACTCATGGTTTATGATAATTTTTTATTTGGTAAAATTCTTCGATTTCTATAGGAATATATGCACGACACTATAAAGATGAGTAAGTGTATTTAACATATTTTTACGAAATTAGAATATATAATTGGGGGATAACACCTCTTTTTTACAAAATAGCGGTACTTTTTTAGCCTAAAAAGTGTCATAATCGAATTAAAGATGGATAAGTAGTTCCACCCATTAATGTAGTTCTTCCTTAGGTCAGTAGATTATAAAGAGAAAAAACCAATCAAATACGTTTAAAATTTTTCTTAACTTCGCGCTTCGTTTTATAATACCAGTCGGTTGGAATCGACAACCCTGTTGAAATTCAAAAACTGAATTTATCAGGTCGCAGATAAATGAACATAAAACGGAGTTAGCTGCAAAGCAACAAATACCATCAGGTGGCATAGCTCAGCTGGATAGAGCACCTGCCTTCTAAGCGGACGATTTGAAATAATGAAAAACACAACGGTGGCATAGCTCAGCTGGATAGAGCACCTGCCTTCTAAGCAGGCGGTCCTAGGTTCGAATCCTAGTGCCATCACAATAAAAAAGGGGGTTCCGAGAGGTTGCCCCTTTTTATTTTGTTTCAACGCACACCTCACGCACACTACAATTCTAATTAAATTTTGCTCTTATTATTAAGAGTATTTCCTCGAATAATTTGGAAAACGCACAGTTTACGCACACATTTTCAAATTTTAACTGTTAATCCTAAATTTTAACGTTATTTGGAGCCATTTGCTTTTCTAACCGTCTGCATTCTACCTTTTATTGGACTTTGAGTAGCATATCGAGAAGTAAAACTATACCTACAAGCCAAAATATTGTTTAACTAAAATCAAATGTTATGTATTTATCAAATTTACAACAGGATGAAATCTTCGTTCCATCAGAAATGAAGTCTTTGAGAAGTCTAACCCAGATGGATTCTAGAAGAGGGCTTGAAAACGCCATAATTTCAAATGGCAAAATCGTCAACGTAGTATCGAACAGCTACGGCCACGTACCGAATGAACTTTTCTTCAAAAAGGCCGAAGAAATGCTGACCGGTGCAGACCTAACTTATCATAAAAGAACGATTAACAGAAATGATAGGTCGTTCATTACCGACTTCATCATCGAAGATGAAAACCAGTTCTCGGTAAAGAATGATAAGGATCTGATTCTCCCGATGCTACGCTTTAAGAATTCGTATGACGGAAGCGAGAAAACTTCTGGACACTTTGGATTTTATAGAAAGATTTGTTCCAATGGATTGCACGTCGCCAATACGGAAGTGGAATTTTCAATCAAGCACAGCAAGAACAACACCGACCTGATAATGCCGAGATTGAACAATTTGTTCGATAAATTCTTGGACAACGACTTCTATACCATAGTCCAAAAGTTCGCTACCATGAAAAATGTTGAGATACTTGACACAAAGGCTTTTGTCAAAGAAATCCTAGAAAGAACAAAACTGTTCCGTTACGAATGCAGCGATAAGAACAGTGACCCTTCGAAGAAGTCCCGTGAGGTACTTAAAATATTGAACTGTGAAGCCTTGTTGCTCAATGAGAAACCTAATCTATGGTTAGGCTACAATGCCTTCAATGCGGTACTGCACGATGTTTTGAAAAAGAGTTTTTCACAACAGGAGCGTCTGGACAAGAAGCTGTTCGATGAAATCTATACAATGGCTTAACGTCAATAAAGGTTTATCCAGTACCTACTGAAACTGGATTTTTCTTCAGCCTAGAAAATAATATCACAATTTCAATACTCAAGTGTTGAGGAAATACTGCAAGAGCAACACCATTCAGCACATTCCCCTGCATTCCGCGAAAAGCTCCATTCCGGGCAAAGATCTTCACTATAAAATCTTGGACACAATCCCCAATTTTGACTTTCCATAACGCTACCCCTTCCCGCTGCGCCGGGAAGGAACGCTACATTCCCAAGCCAAAACCGTGAACCGAGTCCGCTTGAACTGAATTGCATCTTTGCGTTTAGTCCCGCTTCCGATGGTTCCGTACTTCACAAATGCCATTTAGACCGACTTCCCGAACCGCCACAAATACCCTTTTTTGACAGCAAAAAAACAACATCCGTTCTTGGACGGCGGCATAAACCGTTGCGCTGCGCTCCACTTTTTATACGCCTTACCAAGCCCGGATATTGTATCGCATCAAGCAACAAAAAAAGGTAACAGCGACGGCTCTATGGGAAGTAAATCTAAAACGAATCTTATGAAATCTTACGAAAACATCAAAAAGGAAGCGGGACTAAAGTTAAAAAAACAAAAAAGGGAAAACGCTCTGGATATAAAATGTAAATCACTCAAAAAAAACATAAACGTAAACTGTTCGAAGGGTTCGGGCAGCCTATTAATTAATCCTTAAATATTTTATTATGAGTACTATCAGAAATCATGTACAGTTGATCGGAAACGTTGGCCAAGAGCCAACCATTACTAATCTCGAAAGCGGTAAAAAAGTAGCCCGTTTTTCACTCGCCACCAATGAGTATTACAAGAATAAAAAAGGCGAAAAAGAGCAAAGTACGGAGTGGCATACCGTCGTAGCTTGGGGAAAGACTGCCGATATCATCGAAAACTATGTCGTAAAGGGCAAGGAAGTCGGTGTTACGGGGAAACTTAAAACCCGTAGCTACGAGGACAAGGACGGCGTAAAACGCTACGTTACCGAAATCGAAGCCAACGAAATTCTTTTGTTGGGAACTAAGAACGGCAATACTGCTGCCGAGTAAATTTAAAAGAAAGAGGGCGCACCTGTCGAAAGTTTCGCCCTCTTTTTCATCATTAACCTTTAAAAGTAAAACAATGAAAAACGAAGTTAACGAAATTAAGATAAGCTATTGCGAAAAATTGGGGTTTTTTGATTCGGAACCAGTCAACAGCTCGAATAAAGTAGCCGAACTCCTTTATCGAACATGGGATAAAAGCACGATAGGAATGCACGAAACCTTTAAGGTGATACTGTTCAATAATGGAAATAAGGTAAAGGGAATTTACCAAATGTCGACCGGTGGTCTAACAGCCGTTACGGTAGATTTGAGAATACTGTTCGCCGTCATTCTTAAAAGCCTATCGGTTGCTATAATATTGGCCCATAACCACCCATCGGGCACTATGAAGGCTAGTATAAGTGATCTGAAAGTTACCCGAAGGATTAAGAAAGCGGCCGAAATGTTCGACATAATCGTACTTGATCATCTCTTAATCATGCCGAACGGAGATTACTACAGTTTTGGCGATAACGGTATACTTTAGAAATTATGGAAAACATACTAAAAAAAGGAGATCTGGTTTCCTATTACGATGGGGGCTACACAGGTAGGATAATTAACGAGGATGGCGAAATGGATATTTGGGATTGGCATTTGTATTCTTCCGGAAGAATCTTGACAACATTCGAAAAGTATGCTTTAGTGCTTTTATATTCGGATATCGACGAGAACCCAAGACCCTATGAAAATATTGTTCTAGATGAAGTTTCCGTAATTTGGATTTCTACTAAACATTTGAGTAAGGAGCCTGAGAAAGAATAGAATCCGGATTTAGGTAAATGTTCGAAAGGTGGTTTTAGCTGTTATCGAACCCTTGAAATTTCAAGGGTTCTTTTTTTTATCCGTTTCAAAATTCAACTATCTGCAACAATCTTGAAACTTTGTTGTAGATAAATCGGTATTTGAACTTATTACTTCTTAAAAAATCCAGTTCGTTTTTTCGGTGAAGAAAACGCCATTACTTTTTCAGTAATGGTAGAAATTTTTGTCCCGCCGGGCGGGACGAAAAGAATAGCAAGAGGACAACACGCTGCGCGGTGTTGGGCATTCCTTTTCGTTTTCAAACCATTGAAAATTAGTTAGTTGGGTGTTTACAGTTCTTCGCAAAGAATGGAATTGTCAATGTTTTTCACGGAAAAACCGTCGCAGCCCAACAAAACCAGCAAATTTTTCACGAAAAAATGGATAGAGGATATGAAAAAGAACGGTTCGAGAGTGTCAGTATAAAGACTTCGGTCGTCAAGAAATTCAGACGGTACTGCCGTCAGCTATCAAAATCCCAATCGATGACCTTGCTATTGATGCTCGAATTTTTCGAGGACAACGGTATTTCGCCCAACGAGTCGATGGGGCCACACATGCAGACCTTGGAAAAACTGATCAAGAAACGGATAAACGGTGTTATTGCCATTTTAAAGGATATCGAAAAGAGCCAAACAAAACCCACAGTTGCGATGATGGAAACCTTGTTCAAAGAAGCCGAACCGAAAAAGAAACCTCTGATTTTGGAAAAGAAAAATGTAGAGAAAAAGCAACCGAAATATCGCGAACGAAATCAAATTGACTTATAAAAAATTTTAAAAATGTATATCACAATAACAGCACAAAAATTAGGCAAAAATTATGGTCAAAGTTCGGCAGATTTTGTACAGTATTTGGAAAAGGAAAACCAAGGTCTGGAACAAGAAAATATGGAACACTTTTTCAACCAATATGGTGATGAAATATCTGCTGAAGAAGTGGTCAGGGAAATCGATGGAAACACCGCAAAGCTCAAAAAGAAAGAACCCAAATTTTATTCGATTACCGTCAGCCCGTCAAAATATGAACTGGGAAAATTAGAGAACAGTAGCGAAGATTTGAAACGGTATACTCGTGAGCTGATGAAGGATTATGTGAAATGCTTTAACCGGGAAATCAACGGTAGGGCAATCACGGTAGATGATATAAAATACTTTGCTAAAATCGAACACCAAAGAACGTTTAAGGGGACGGACAGACAGGTACGGGAAAACCAACCCTACGCCACCAAGATACTTCAGTTCAAACACGACATCCGGAAAATAGAACGCGGCGAAGCAAACGGCAATATCGAAAGATTTAAACTGAAAATAGGTAAACTTGAACGTGAAGCACCCCACCAACAGAACGGGATCCGGATTGTGCAGGGAATGAAAAAAGCGGGCAACCAACGCCACATTCATGTTATTGTGAGCCGAAAGGACGCTTCGAATTCGGTTAGCCTTTCCCCAGGAAGTAAGTACAAATCTTCCGAAGTCGAGATGCACGGTAAAAAGGTGGGGCGTGGTTTTGACCGTGACCAATTTTTTGAGCGAGCGGAAAAGACGTTCGATAAAACCTTTGAATACAAACGCAATTTTGCCGAGACCTACAAAGCCCGAAAGGATTTCGTGAAAAATCCGAACCTCTATTTTGCCGCTCTTATGAAATTGCCTACCAATGAAAAGGCAATTGCATTCAAACTGATGCACAAAACGGGCATACCCATAATACCCAATATTCCGACAAGTCAGGCGCAATTGGCGTTACGGATTTTTAAAAGGTTAAGACAAGGTGTGGATGTGGCCATCAAATCAAGTTCCATAGGTATTTAATCTAAGGCTATGGAAATTAACAATCCTTATCACATTCTTTCTTTTATAGCTCTGGTCAGTATAGTCTTTTACTTGTTCTACCGAGTTACAAAGTATGCATTTGTTCTAAATCTATTATTCATTATCGCAATCTTAGTTTGGATTTATGATTCAGAGCAATTGGTTCATGGTTCACTTTATATGATTTGCCCACTACTGCTAATCAATACCGTACTGTATGTTTTTCTTCATAAACCAAATAACTCAGCCAATGCCGATGATAAATACCAAGTAAGTTTCAAGACCAGCAAGGGTAATTTCAAAATCGAGAACATTAAACGTGGCGCATCCGTCATCGGATCCGCCGGAAGTGGCAAAACCGAAAGTATCGTTTATGGATTTCTAAGACATTTCGAGAAACATGAGTTCTGTGGGGTCATTCACGACTACAAAGCTTTTGAGATTACTGAAATGGCATACCCTCTTTTTAAGGATTCTGATATACCCTTTAAAGTTATTTCGTTTGACAAAATCATACATCGGGTAAACCCCATCGCGCCACAATATTTGAAAAACGAGGAAAGTGTAAACGAGGTGTCTCGTGTATTGATCGAGAACCTTTTGGAACAACGGGAATCCGGCACGACCGGCACGACCAAATTTTTCAATGATGCCGCCGAAGGATTGATAGGTGCGTTGATTTGGAAATTGAAATCTTCCTATCCTCAATTCTGTACCCTGCCGCACCTAATCGCTGTTTATCAGCATCTGGACACAGAGAGCCTGATTGCCTTTTTGGAATCGAATACAACATCGAGGGCAATGGCAGATGCCTTTATCAGCGGTAAGGATTCGGAGCGACAGACGGCAGGGGTAAAAAGCACCTTGGCCAATGCGTTAAAGCGAATCAGTACCCAACGGATTTTTATGGCCCTGTCCGCGGACGAAGTGCCGTTGAACATCAACAATGCGGATAATCCTGCCGTGATTTCCGTAGTGAACAATCCTAAATACGATACCTCCTACTCGCCCGTAATCGCTACCATCATCCATACGATTACTAAGCAAATGAGTGTACGCAATTCAATCCCTTCTTTCCTGATGATGGAAGAAGCACCGACTTTACGACTATTGAATATGCACCGTATTCCAGCAACACTGCGCAGTTATAACATCGCCACTATTTATGTGATGCAGGACAAGATTCAGAACGATATGATGTATGGGGATAAGGCAAGCAAGGCAATTTTGAGCAATCTTTCCTACCAATTCTTCGGAAAGGTCAATGACCCGGACACAGCTAAATACTTCGAACGTTTTTTTGAAATTGTGAAAAAGGACACTACAAGCGTGAACCGTGGCTATAATCTTAATTTTGATACGCGCATCACAACCGGGGAACGGGAAATTCCTAAAGTTAGAGCGGACGTATTCTTTCGATTGAAGCAAGGGGAATTTATAACCTACGCTGATGGTACTGACAAAAAAGTGCAATTTAGATTACCCAAGATTCAAAGACAGCTTCCCGAGAAAGTAAAGGAATATTCAACGGCGGATCTAGAGGCTAACTTTGAAAGAATTTATGATGAAGCGCGGTCGATATTTGATTAATATACCGTACAATAAAACTGTTGAATTCTGGATAAGTTGTGATCTTAACCAAAAACTATTTAAAAATAGTGAATTCGCAAAAAGTTTGACTAATTTGAAATAAACATTAAGCCAATTAAAATTCGACATTTGAATTCTACTAGTACTTTTGTAGCCTTCCCTAACAATAGGCAATTTTAAAAAGGCACTTTCTCTTTGGGCCGTCTTGCCGTAACCTTCCAGTCGCCATCCTGCTTAACCAGTTTGAAAACGCCCGGTGTCTTATCATAGGAAGTTGAATATTTGACCCAAGCTACATCGCCTTCCATAGTTTCTTCGATGACCTTGAAATTGGAATCTGAATTTTCGCTTTTTGCGAACATCGCCATTAGATTCTTGAAATTGGCATAGCCTTCCGCTGTGGTGTGTTGCTTTAGGGCTGTTTCATCGCCTTTGTAGAAGCTCTCGGCAACGATTTTAGCGGTTTCGGCAGGAGCTGAGTCTACATTGCCTGCACAGGCAAAAAACAGCAGTACGAGTGAGTAAACGATTAAATTTTTCATAGCATTCTTAATTTGGATTATTGATATATTTATGCGAAACCTTCAATTCTACGTTTCGTTCACCGTTGCTCTCGTTAAGTTCCAAAATGACCCTTCGGTCATCGCTTATCGAGAATTTTGGCATCACGTAAACTAACCTTGCGGTCTCGTTTTCAGCTATTTTGGTCGGTCGGTTATGGATGAAGAGCGGTTCTTGATACAGCGTTTGCAGAGATTTCCTTTTTCCCTTCTGTCTGGTCTGGACAGAGAATTTCAGGAACTTCAAATCGTAATCCAAAGTGGATTTGTTTTCAATCTGGATAACGAAGTAGAGTTCATCTTTATCAAAAACAATATTTTGAATACTTAGAACGATACCTTCGTTTCGTTTCTTTATCCTACCGATTCTTTGGTTTCGGCCCAATAAGTATGAGCTGAATTTTTGATAGTAATACTTTCTATTTCCAATCTGCTCTACCGGTTCGATTATTCCGGTGGAATCAATAACCATAGGCTTTTCGTTACCTATGCTACTTGATTTCGGAACAAAATAGTTTAAATTTTTCAGCCGCTCCCTATACCTTACAATATACGAAAAAATCGAACCATTTCTGTTGATTACAAGTAGATTACTTTCCTTTCCGGGCTTGGCTTGCAACAATCCGAAATACTGTTCCTTTTCCCGATTATAGGTAAATATAAAATTATCTGACCCCGTTATCCCTTGCCGGATAGGTTCGGGAAAGAACAGCGCAACGTTCTTTTGGTCGTTGGCATAAATGGTATCGAGTACTTGGATTTGTTGCGCGTTCGCGAAAGCTGAAACCAGAACAAAGGCAGAAATAAATATATATCTTTTCATAAGAGTGAATTTTAAAATGCCCATTATGGGCTCATAATTTAGGCTTTAAAATAAGTTTGTAATTGTTGAGTACGGTAACTTTAGTGTTCCGGTTATTGCGGCGAAGGACTTTAGTTATACTTCCCACTTGAGGCACGCTGGGTATGTTGATATCCTGAATAATATCGTCCAGAACTTCGTTGGTGGCCTCTGCCCGAAAGCTGTTTTGAACATAGATTCCTTCACTACCGTCTTGAAGGTCGAAAGCTTTTAACCTTGTGGGATGATGCTCAATGTTCTCGATTTCGATAAGCGCACGGTTGGGCTGGAAACTGATGAAGCCGAATACGTCCGTATTTTTTGGAATCAACTTCCCATTGATAATGGCAGTTTCGGTCAACCGCATCCGTAAACGGGAATTGACCTTGACAATCTGGTCGCCATCGACCACAGCATAAATGACAGCATCGGTATTTCCTGAAATCGAAGCCTCGTTTTTAAGCGGCGCAGAGGCAAAGAACAACTGGTGTTCCAAACCCATTTCCTTGGCTTTGATTATTTGCTCGGCCTTGATTTCCACCGAATCGACTTTTTCGACAACCGATGCAAACACTTTTTTTGCACCTATATTGTCATATGTCTTATCCGAATATTTAATCCGTCCGGTTTCATAGATGCTATCCACAATGCGTTTTTTTTCCTTTTCTTCCAGATCGGGATCATAGAAGCCAAGGGAATCCATCAATTTTTCATCATAGATGCTCGGCGCATTGGTTTCCCGCACCTCATTTAAATCGTTAACTGCATCCAGTTTAGAGTCGTATTCTTTCTGTTCCTCGTTAAGTTCCGGTATTAGAGTCTGTTCGAGGTTATCATTTTCACTTTCATCATCGCCCATTATCATTACGGAATAGGCAATCAGGAATATGAGCACGGTGGCAAGCACTGCGGCAAATACTATTTTATTTTTTTCTATTTTCATAAGAGTGAGTTTTTAAATGCCCATCATGGACTTTCAACTTTCATCGTTTAGTTTTTTTAAGGTGTTCTCAAAATAATTCGTTATCAAAAGCCCATGGGGATTGTTGGGAAAGTTTCGGTCCACGGTAATTAGATTGCCTGTGGATACCAGTTCGTAAGTATCGATTATTGAACCACGGTTAATTTCAAAGACCGTAACCGTTCTGAAGGCATACTTTCCATTCTTTTCCTCGATTTGGGAATCGGTGCTCAACACTTTCTGCACCAAGGAATATTGCAGCAACCTGTTGTAAACCCCATCTGCCTTTTTCTGACGATATAGATTATCAACAGAACTATTGCCGAGCCAAAGCGCCTTTTCTAAATTCTTTTCATAATTGCTCGCATCGATATTGTAGAAGTAGGTATGGAACAGTTCAAGATGTGCCAAGGCCTCGACCGTGAAATTTTCCTTTTGGGCAATCAGTTTGAGCGGAATTATAGAACCATCGGTGTTTATTGCAAATGCGCTGTTCATCGCTTTGTTATTTATGCTAAATGCCATCCATACCGAAAAAAAACTTGAAAGTGTTGCACATATTATTACGGCAAGCACGATAAAGCGATTCATCTTTAGGACAGCGTATATATTCTTGTAAGGTGTTTTCATTCGATGGGATTTAATTGCTAAAAAGTCTTAGGGTAAAAGAAGTGGCACGTCTGTACAGCTTGAATTTTAGGAAAACGATAAAGCCTACCGACCCCAGCTGTACAACGGGTGCAAAAAAGCCCTGCCCGAACTCGGTTCCGAAAAGGTTCGTCCAGAAATTGGTATTGATTTCCGTATAAATGGCGTTGACAAATACGTTGACCAGAAAGAACGCTGGAACGAGCATATAGACCGCAGCGTACAATTTGAAAAAATTATAGGCAAGCGAACGGAACTTCTCAAATACGGCCAAGCTTATGACCAATGGGAAAAACGCCTGCATTATGCCCAAAAGAAAAAACCGCTCCGCAAGAAACAGCGGATAGATAAAGAGGTCAAGAATCCATAGGAATACGCTTATAACAAAAGCAAATATCTTGAAACCGTAGAGCGGCGTGACCAAGGCCTCATAGAGCAATGTCATCGCCATACTCGCAGCATCCAATAGACCTACTTCTTCTTCAAGAGGCAAGTCTTGCATTTGAAGTGGTAAAAGTGCGGGTGCCATGCCACGATATTGACCTTCGATAGCTACCAGAATGCCGTCAAAAAAACCTAATATTTGGGTCGAAAAAATGACCAAAAGCACTACGGCAAAGTTCTTGGCCAGTTCTCCAGGACTCAACCCCCAGGAATACCCATCTTTATCCGCGATGCCCTCATTGTACTTTTTGAGAATATTGACCAAGAAAAACAGCACGGCAAGTGTTTTCATTCCCGCAATGGTGTATTGCGAGAAGTCGCTATTCTGTATGGTCTGGAATACAGTATCAATGTATTCCAAGCCTATTCCCAAAATGATGGTACCAGTCATTATTAGTAATTTGTCTCACGATTATTGATCATATCCTGCATTTTCCTAAAGGATATAATATCCCGATACCGTTTGGTTCTTATCGTAATGTTGGAGACCATTTCTTTGGATTGCATTTCTTTTTCCTGTAACACTCTGGCACGGTCTGCATCGGACATTTTCAGATAGTCGCTGGACAGAATTTCGTCTATGAAGTCCATCGTTTCCAATGAATTTTCTACAATGGAATTAAAGGACTCCGATACACGGGCAACCTCGTCCGGTTTGATATATGGGGAATCAAGAATATCCCTTAAATCATTTTGCACCACATTAATGAGCCGTTTGTTGTTTCGACCTATTTCTTGCACGGCTTTTAACTGCTTGACTACATTATTCACCTTTTCGAGATTCTCCTTTTGGGTCTTTAGAAACTTGACCGTTTTAATAAGGTTTGCAGTTTGCTTGCCCGATTCAAATAGCTGTTTTATCAGGCTGATAAAATTAGTGTTGTCATATACCGGCACACCTTGGGCCTTGATGTTCAAGCTGAAAAAGAGTGCCATTGCGACAATTATAATTTTTGTTTTCATAGTATTTTAATTTAAGATGAATATTCCGTGATTGCTTTTTCCATATCCTGATGTTGCTCGTAGAGCTTCATTATTTCTTCGCTTTCCGATCCATCCGTGAGATAGGCCGCATAAACTTCTTTCGGAACTTCAAGGCGAAAAATGTTGCTTTCCTTCCCTATTTTAATGAATATTTCGGTGTACTTCCGTGGCCCCGAAAGATTGTTCTTGATAGATTTTAATTGATTCAGATCGTGGCTCGATAGGTTGAGCCGTTTGACCAGTTCGGCATATCCCTTTTCATTGTTCAGGCTATAGATGACCTGAGTGTTTTCCAATATGCTAGCGGATGTCGGATTGTTCGGAAGCTGATTGATGGACTGAAGAATGATGCCTATCGCGCCGTTCTGCTTTCTGATTGCTTGATAGTAGAACTCGACACTTTCCAGTACATTCTCAAATTTCAATTGTTTGGCAAATTCGTCGAAAAGGATGATGCCTTTTTCCTCGCGGTTCTTCCAAATCGTTCTTTGGATGGCCGACTTAATCAATTTGAGCATTACGGACAGGATTTCCTTATTGTCCTTTACTTCGTCCAGTTCAAAAACAATCAATCGTTTGTCCTCGATTTTATAGGTCTGGTCTTCGCTCACTTCAAATAGGAAGCTGTAAAGTCCATTGCCTACGTACTCCGACATGATGTGCAGGAAGTTCGTAATGTTGAAATAGTCCGAATGGATTTTCAATTTTTTCAAGAGGTCATTCCTGTTGTTTTCTATGAACTTGTAAAAGCCATCCAAGGAGTGGTTTTCGGGGATACTTTGATAATAGTATCGGAGTATCTTTTTGATTGAAACCGATTGTGCCTTGGTAACCTTTAAATCCGAAGCGATCAGTTCAAATAGAAAAACCGACAAATCCTCCAAACGTTCCGGTGTCAGGTCATCCTGGTTACTGATGTAAAAGGGATTGATATCCAAGTTTTTTCCGCTCTCATATCTGAGCACGGTATATTTTTCCGGATAGAGTTTGGCAAATTTGGTGTAGGAACCGCCCAGGTCGATGATGACAAGCCGTACACCGCTTTCGAAATATTGGCGCAGGATGTTATTGGCCAAAAAGGATTTACCCTCGCCGGTAGGGGCGAAGATGGCAAAGTTCCGTGCCTTGATACGTTTCTTCCTTTCGTCCCAGACATCTTTCAGAACCGGAATGTTGTGTTCACGGTCATTGAAGATGATTCCGGTGGCATCGGATTTATAGTTTGTGTTGTTGATGAACAGGCACAGGGCGTGTTTCAGATCGGTTACGTACAAATCGGCATTCGAGAAGTTCGATGAAAAGCAGCAATAGCTGTTCAGGATATAATTTTTGCGTTCCTCTCCCCTCGGATAGTATGGGATGATATCAAGTTCCTTAAACTCCGTCCTGATTTTGGAGCCAAGGCGACTTAGATTCTCCGGGTTCTTGTCCCAGAAGACAATATTCAAGTGGCCACGGATAATCCTGGCATTGTCATCGGCATTGATCTGGTCAAGTATATGTTGGATTTTTCCTAGTACCACCTTATTTTGCGAACCAAAATTGGAACTCTTGTTCAATTCCTCGATTTTCTTATCGAGTAGCTTTCGCCACTTCTGTTTATCGTCCAGATATAGAATTTGGTTGACGATGTGGTTTTCGTTTAAGGTCAGCCCGATTCCGTCGATAAAGCCCTGATGGAAAACAAAATCATCCGAAGTAAACCGTTCATTGGTCTTACTGCTTTGTACGCTTTCGCCGAAGCACAGTTCACTATTGACGGCCAACGCATCAAAATAGTTCTCGCCGATATTGACATGTGACTTTTCCAATAGAATATCGGTGTCGAAATCCTCATGGAATCCATTAAAATAGCTGCTGGTCAAGCTTTGGATTTCTTGCGCTTTGAGCGGAACAAATTCCATCTTTCTGCTGTTGTTGATAAAGGACACCGAATCACTGACCGAACCTATAAAGCTGTTTAAGTTATCGTCCAATTTCTGTACGATGTCCTTTGAAACCTTCCGAAAGGGATTGACGTATTTGGGGCTGTTCAACGCTTTGTTTCTGGTCAGGATAAAGAACAGCAAGCAGCGGTGTTCCATATACTCACGCCCTTTGAAATGGTCGTGGGTAGCCTTTGCCAGAAAAGTTTCATTGGGTAATTGTTCCGAAGAATAGGACTTTTTCAAATAGATATCCTGTTTATGAACCACACAGCCGACAGGCAAAGATTTTAATGCCTGAAACCAAGCCCCGTGTATTTCCTCAAAATCCTTTTCCGATAGGGAATAGATTTCGGGCAATATTCCTTCATAGCATAGCACTACATTGCCATTATTGGCAAATATGATATTGTCCTGAATATCCGTGATGGGTCGATATGCCGATAGGTCAATCTTCTTCATAGTCGAAGCCGGAATTTCTTTTGTTACTGATGATTTTTGGGAAAACTTTTGCCATCTGGAAAAGATGCGGATTGTTCGCCATTCGCGTCAAAGCGATAAACAGGGTTGAATTGAATACCAAGACCCCGATTATGATTCCGAAACTGAACGAAAAGATGATGACCAAGAGCGAAGCAATAATGGAAATCATCATTAATGCGAACAGCGAAATGGGCAGCCCGAAAATGACCGCCCGTTTTCTGATGTTTTTATAGACCTCGAATTTCTTCATACAGCTTGGTTAATAAAGCCCTCGATGAGGGTTCATTAGACTACGATTGAGATTAGGTAGGTAAAGATGCCCACGACCGCCCCTGCAATAAGTACGAAGATGAGAACACGGGTAATCCCTTTTTTGAGGTCGGCATTTTCCCCAAAGAAATGCCCTGCGTTGAACAGGAAACCGATTAGAAAGATGACACCGAGAATAATCGGAAAGATGGTCCTGATGGTGTCGGAAACCTCGTTTACCGAATCCTCGATACCACCGATCTGCGCAAAGGCGGGTGCTGCGTTAAGCAGCAGCCCTGTCAACATAGGAATTGATTTTTTCATAACTGTTCGTTTTTGATGCCTGATGAGGGCGTTGATGAATAAACTTTGCGAAATCTATTATGAAAAGAAGCTGAGGGAGGAAAATCCCCAAACTTTAACTCGAAATCCTGTTAAACTTTGGAAGATTCTTAGGGATTGAAGGAATTCTTTGAAAATTGTGTAGAGAAAGCAAATATTATGGTTCGATTTCTTCTCTTTTTAAGTCTGGTTTTTTGGCTGATGCCATTGGACAGTATTGGCCAATCGAAAGGTGGTGCCAAAACTGTTATCGTAATCGACCCTGGACACGGTGGAACCGATTCCGGTGCAATCGGAATCAACGGGATTCAGGAAAAGGATATGGTGCTTAAAATTGCGAAAAAAATAATAGTTCTCAATGAAAACCTATTAGGCGAATCCTATGAAATTTATCTGACAAGATATTCAGATACTCTTATTTCATTGGGGGATAGGGCAAAAAGGACAAGAAGTTTACATGTCGACCTGTTCGTTTCATTGCATTTTAATCATTCCGGTAATCCAAATGCCAAAGGTGTGGAAATCTATGTGCCGAGATATGGCGAACACTTGCAAGAATCCATCCTTATGGCATACCTACTTCAAAAAGGAATGAAACAAAATATCGGTCTCAAAAGTAGGGGCGTGAAGTTTGCCAATTTTCAAGTGCTACGGGAAACGGTGGATTACTGCCCTACGGTATTGGTGGAATTGGGCTTTTTGTCCAATCTGGATGAAGCGCAACATCTGACCGAGGATGAAAAATGTTCTCGCGGTTGCGTTGTCGCTTCTGAGTGGTTTAAAAATCGAAAAGTAAAGAGATGAGAGAGTTGTTTGAAGTAGTTTTCGTCAATCTAAAAGTCATCCTGAGAATATTAATCTCGGAATTCTTTAAAACCTTGAAGAAGTGGTTTGGTCGAAACGGCCGATAGTAGTTTTAAGACCATCCTTTTGTGAAGAAACTTTTTTCGATTCACGATACCTTACTCACAAACCACTTCTGCAACAGCCACGGCCGTTTTACGGGACAGTTCAAGAACCACTAGAAGAAATCCGTTGCCAGTTCCATTTGTCGTTCTTTTTAGTAGTTCCGGTAATTCACCTTTTACGGAACTAAAAATTAGGTTTTAAATATCAATTTTCGCCCAAATTGCAGGATGCTCACTAGCGGCCTGTTTCTTGTCGTGAATGGATGAATAAATCGACCACATAGGTTTTTTATCTGGCCATACCGCCTTACGATTCAATCCGCTATTAGCTACCTTCGAGAAAAGGTTAGGCGAAAGCAAAAGATAATCTTTCTGTCTGATATTGACCCCTAAACGGTATGCGCCCAATCGGAAATAAGCAGCGTCCCTGCCCTCGTCGTTATCCGCTTTGAACGATCGGTGTCTGGTGACATCCTTCATTTTGGTATCTCGGAATAATGGCGAAAGCGAATCGCAATATGATACAGCGTTCAATGTTCCGGTAACTATGATATTTCTTTCTCCTTTTTCCCAAAGTTCATTATAAACATCAGCAATCTGTTGAGCCTCCTTTTTGCGTAATGCATCTGATAATTCCTTGTCCTTGGTTTCTTCCTGTAAATGGGCGGCCAACAGCCAAATGGTTTGAAGGGACGGCGTATCGATTTCGTATTGAAAGAATTCCTTTTTTGGATTGGGGTTATCTCCCAAATCAAAACAACGAGTTCTAACTGATTTAACTCTGTAGCCATTTTTTAATAATATACCCATTTCTTGACCCCGCTTATCGCTGCCTTGAAAGACTACAACTTCCTGAAACGGTTCGCCATCGGATTCGGGCAACAGTTGGGCATTGAATTCTTCCAACGAAGCCCTGTCCTCGATTTCCTGCAAGAGTATAATATCCGGATTGACTTCGGCAACGACCTTGGCTTTATTGTTCACGGCCATCGGATCCAACGGTATGGTCTGCAAAGCTATCCATCCGTTCCAATCGGTAAGTTCCCCGGACTTCAGTTCTTTGGAATAGTCCATTCCTTTCAAGAAAAGGAATCCCGCCCGTTTGCGCATTACGGCATAGGGAACGTCAAATGTTTTGTCGAAGCCTAAGAGGAACGCCAATTCTTGTATTCGTTCTGTATTGTTTGACACGCGGTTGTTTCCCAGCATCAATTCATCGAGTTCATTGACCCAGTCGGTAACACATTTTCCATAAGGTTTTGCTATAAGGCTTCTGTCCCGGTGGAACAGGTTCTGGATGTTGAAAGTGGCAATTTTCATATCTATTTACGTTTATCGTTAGTATTCTTATCAAAGGCTATCAAATTGAAAAGTTCCCGCATCCGACTGCGGACGCGGTTGCCGTAGCGTTCTTCCAATTCCTCTGCATTGAGATTGGTGGTGACGTGGGTCTTGATCTTTGTTTTGGTTATTAAGTACAGCTCATAGCGTGAGAGCAGTACTTCGCCCATAACGTTGCAGTCCTTGCCGTAGTGGCGACCCAGTGGCTCTACGCCCAGGTCATCGAAACAGATAGGGCTACTATCGCCATAATCCTCGATTATTTTATAGCCCAAATGGTTGAAACCAAAAACTATATTCCGGCAAGGTGCCATCAAGTACGGTCGTTGTAGGGGAACCAAATATTTTAGCAGTTTCATCAAACTGGTCTTGCCACAGCCCACTGGACCGGAAAGTAATATTCCCTTTTCCGGGTCTATGTCGTCCTTTTGACAATTATCCTTATCCTTGATAAAATAGTGGCATAGCTTGCGAATGGTGTCGGTATCCCCGTCGTAAAGCTTGAAATGTTTGCCAAAGAGCAATTTTCCCTTTGCATTCAAGTAAATCAGAATTTTGTCAAAGTCGTAGAGCACGTTTTTACCATCCAATTTTCCGATAGAATATTCTACACCACCTTCGATGATTTTAGAGGGGTTGTCCATAGTCCTTGTTTGTACTGGTTTTTAGGTTGTCCCGTTTTTGAGACAGTTCGTTTTCCGTTTGTTGTTTTTTTATTTCGGCAGCTTTTAGCATCCAGTTTTCGGACGAGGCCTGCCAATCGACGATTTTAATCTTTCCCCCGATTTTCCACCCAATCGAGGTGTAATGGTTGAAGAACTTTTTTGCTTCAATGGGCGGCCATTTCTTTTTTTTGAAAAAATCCAAAACCTCATTTTCATTTTTGGGTAGCTTATGTTTATAATCGTTTTCTATTTGTTTATTAATGTTTATATAAGGTACTAATGCTTGTCCCACTACTTGTTCACTACTTGTACCAGGAGTTGTCCCACTACTTGTATCAGTACTTGTACCACCACTTGTACCGAATTTGAGCATCTTGATCTGGCTACCTTTGTAGGGATTATGGGAGGGTAGATAATAGATATATTTCCAGTTGTCCAATCCTTTTAGGCATCGATGATATGTCGCTTTTGACCCTATTTTTGCCATCGCCATCACTTCTTCCCTGTTGATGTAAAAAACCTCGGGAAAGCGGTGGATGTTCCAGAACTGGAACAAGGCCAGATATAGGCTTATATGGGTCGGGTTCAATCGGGAATCCATCGAAAATTGCTGAAAGACCGCATTTAGGTGTTTTATGTAGTTCATACATCCCTAATGGATTTTGTTTTGTACCCGATTGGCCGTCATCACGGACTGTATTTCCTCGGCATCGTAGTAGAGGATACCACCAACCTTTGTGTACGGTAAGGTACCGTTGACCCGTAGGTTCTGTAAGGTGCCCGGGCTTACTTGCAGCATATCCATCACTTCCGAGGATTTCAAGTATTTTTTGAGCTTTACCGTGGCGTGTTGGGCCAATAATTGGTTGATGTCATCGAGCAATTCCAATTTGAAATCCCGAAGGTCGTCTGTTGTAATGATGCTTGTCGGCATAGTAGAACGGTTTTAAAAAAAGGGCTATCGCATCGCTGTCAACTAATTTAATAGCCCTTTGCAGGATTTGACTTTCGTTCTACAAATTTGAAGTGTATTATTGGGTTTTCTTCCCCAGTACTACCGTAGTACGGTCAAAATTTAACATCTTGAATTTTGGTGTGTTTTGTAGGGTTTGGAGATTGGTAAAGTTGGATATGCACCCAAAATCGAACCAAATTAAATGAAGATATGATGTAAAACTTAAGGACCGTAGGTCGACCGTAGTACGGTCCTTTTTTAATAATTTAAAAAGGTGGCGGAAGGGTAGAATTAGAGAATTATTCTTCGCTCTTGTCCATTTCCAGAAGTAGGGACGTAGCCAATTCGTCAAGAAATAATGTCCGACTGTTTTTCCGTCCTTTGAGGCTTTGAAAGGTTTTGTAGATGTCCTTTGGTGTAAAGTCGAAAACTTGTTGAAGCCTTTTGGATACCTTCATTATACTTAGATTATCCTGCCTACCTAGCCCTTTGGCGCATAAAGCATATAAAAGTTCTACATAGTCAGAATTGCTGAACGGCCAATGAAGTTTATTCAACGGATCGAGCACCAAATTTCCGTTCAGGGAGTTTTCAAGTTTGAATAGTCTGCTGTCCAAATAGACAACAAAGGAATTATACGCCTGGTATTTGCCCAGTAACATATCCCTCGGCGTACAGAATTCGGGATCTTGAAAATAGAATTTAGAAGTAGTAATATGGAAGGTTGCCAGATAATCCCTTGTAAAATATTCTTTGTCGAAGTGGGTCGCACCTGAATCCACATACCGGCCAAAATCCAGATTATAGAGAAAGAAACGATTGAGTTTGTCGATTTTTCGCTTAATGGACTTTCTTTGGCTTTCCCTGTCCGCTTTGGGGAATTGGATTTCAAATGAATGTATTTCCGAAAAATAAATCAGTTGTACCAAGGGAATTTGTTTTGTCGTTTTGAAGAAAAAAATTTCATCTTCAATCGATTCGAATCCCTCCCTTAAAATTTCCTTTTTGTATCTACTCAATAAATTACGGCATACCTCTATTGAAAGGAATGCCTGTTCTATAATTTCCTGATTCTGAATCTTAATTTCTTTCAGTTCCTCGAGTAGTTCTTCGGATAGTGATTGTAGTTCCATAGTCTTCCATTGAACCAGTTTGATACGAACTGCTTATGGAAGAAAAATTTAAGAAAGTCAGCTAGGTGGCCTGCAAAAATCCAATTCTTTATGCCGTTCAATATTGAGGGAATGGTCAATGATGTCCTCGTTCTTCATTATACTATTTTTGCATAAGGGTTTGGTACTTAAAGATAAGAAGTACAATTATGAGAAACCTTGAAATTGGTACGTAAATGACTACGGGCTAGAACGTATTTTAATACGTAATTCTTGTTTCTGTCTAATAATCAATAGTTAAGAGGGAAGGGAGAATTTTGAGTCTATAGTTTTTTTTTGCCAAAACGCTCCATAAATTCAGTTCTATTTTTTACCCTCATTTTTTTGAAAATGTTCGAAGCATGTTTGGATGCCGTTTTTTCAGCAATAAAATATTCATCTCCGATTTCCTTGTATGACCTCCCGTCCAACACTGACATGGCCATTTCGATTTCCCTTCCGGTCAAGCCCCTAGTAAAGAATTTCGGTGCTATTTCTTTATTTCTTTCAGCTTTGTAATAGTTTAACAGCGCATTCATTTTTTTCTTGTGCTCCAAAAAATAGAGATACCTGTCGATCTCTATTGCTGTTATGGCATAAAACGAGGTATTGACTATCGTAAATGTCAACCACTGGTAGTCCCCGATCAAGGTCAACATTGGCAAAAGTATCATACAAATTACGCTCAGAAGGGAAAGCTTGTTACGGCGTAAGACGAACTTATTCGGATTTTTTGGTTTTGATATCCTTCCGTAAAACGCCCATAAAAAATACAGACAAATTAGCGATACGGGAACCGTGAAGCACACCCTGGCCGTATCGAGAGACCCGGTAAAATAATAGGGCAAAAGAAATAATCCGAAAAAACATAGCGCACCGTAAATGGAGATGTTCGCTATGGTCAAATGGACATTCAAAATACGGATGTCATATTCCCTATAAATATAATGGAACAGAAAAATTCCCATGGTAATGGCAACTCCGTATGTAATGACGTATTGAAGAATGAATGGTCCGGGGAAACCGTCAAACGGCAAGAAACCTCCCGTCAGGTTATATAAAACGAATAATCCCGCCAGTACTAAATATCTGTTTAGGTTTGTGTAACGATTTCTAGAAGATTGGACACAAGCTATTACCAACAGGAAAGTATCTATCAAAAGATAGAAGAACGTTGTCCAATGTATCGAAGTGCCAAACATATATCCTTTTCATTGCTACTATCCTATTCATTTCCACGCTCGAATTTATTCGTCTCCAAATTTTTCGTAACATTACTCCAATGAAAGACTTCTCCGTTCATGGCAACATAAACATCGGTCTTTAGAAATTGTACTGAGCTAATTGCGTAACCTAAATTGAAGGGTGCATCGGTATTAGGGGATGAACCTGAAACAAAAGACCCTACGAGAACAATCGTTCTGTTTAAGTTGAGTTTGCCCAAATATTGGGCCGTATCTTCCATAGTGAAAGTACCGTGGGTAATTAAAATTTTAGTCGAATCGACAGCTCTTATCTTATCAACTAAAAGTTCTCTGTCTCTGTTTGATACAAGGCGGCTGTCTTTTTTAAAAGCCTCTTCTATGGTATATTGAAATGAAACATTTGCCGTGTCCAAAAAGTCGATTATTGAAACCTGGCCTTCTTGGGTCCGATTTACTTCCCCCTCATAATCTATACCTTCAATAGTGCCTCCGGTGGTAATTATGTGGATGTTCATTTAAATTAAATTAGAATTCCCCGATGCTCTGCATCGGAGGTGTTTGAGGAAAGTTTGAAAACGGATGGTTTTCATAAAATGTCAAAACTTTCTTCCGTTAGATACTTCGAAGGCTGTGCCTCGGGTAGTTCCTTTTCGATGGATATTAAAGATAGTCTTTAAATTCTCATTACTACTTAGATATAGTACTTGTTGCCGGGAACTTGGCAGGACGTACTAATAAGATGATCCAAAGTTTAGTTTGGGCCAATGGGTATAATTTCATAGCCTATCCTGCCTAAAAATAGAAGTCATAGCGCTATTTGCAAACGAATCGTAGTGATAATTAAGGTTTTCAAATTGAAGCTCCCAAGCGTTTTAACTTCTAGAATACCCTATTATCTATGTAATCCAATAGGATACTTAATTTAAATAGCAGGTTTCTGCTTAAAACATTGCACCAACATTTTATAGAGTTCAGGATGTTTTTTCTCCAATAAATCAGGGCGCTCAAAAAAATACTCTGAAGCCACGGCAAAAAATTCTGCCTCATTAGTACCACCATATTTTCGAATATCGGAATGATTATCATTTATCGCTTCCATTTCCTTATGGATCAGTTTCAGCCATGGAATCGTATATCCGTGTTTCAGTAGCCTTTCAGGAATACCATCCGTAAAATCATCCATCTTATCTATAAGATGTACGAATTCGTGGATGGCCGTATTACTTTTATCATTGGAATTCTCAAAGCCGTGGTACAACGCCTTTCGGGATAGAATCATTTGTTTTTCAAATCTTCCATTTCCCACTAAACCCGCAATGTTCCGTGATTCTCCGTTCCCGTCAAATTCCAAGTCTCCGTTGAAATAATCCGAATATAACAGAATTCCGCTTAAATTGGTATAGTGCCATTCCTCAAAGCCAAAAATGGGAATTATGGCACTGGCAGCAATCAATATTTTATCAAGTTCCTGCAATTCCAATTGTACTCCATCTATATAGACCTCGCTTAAAAACTGCATCATCCGCTGTTGAAAAACCACCTGTCTCCCTTTGGAAAGGTTATGGTAGAAGAGAACATTTTTCTCTAACAAAGAATGCCAATGCTTCGGAAAGGGCTCCTCCTTTTTTCTTCCTATTCTCGAAATTGAATAAGCTATTAGAAGGAGAATCAATCCAAAAATTAGGGTATAGAATATACTGACGGAATTCAATGGAATAGTCCTTAATTTGAATTTACACTTTCCGCCTTAAACCCTATTTTCTGCAATGTAGCTTTAACCTCATCTTCTGTGGCTCCGTTGCTTTCTATAGTTAGAATCTTGTCAGCATTATTGGTATCAACTTTCCAGGCATTGACCCCTTCTTGCCTGTCAAGAAATGGAGTTACTTTCGATACACACCCACCACAATTGATATTTGTTTTAAATTTTAAAGTTTTCATAGTATTTGAATTTATGATTAATATTAAAGTTCTACTCGTTTTAATCGTAAGCTATTGGCCACCACCGATACACTGCTAAAGGCCATTGCCGCCCCGGCAATCATGGGATCCAGCAAAAATCCGTTGATAGGATATAAAACCCCGGCCGCAATAGGGATACCGATAATGTTGTAGATAAAGGCCCAAAACAGGTTCTGACGGATGCCCAATACAGTTCTCTTTGATAATTCCAATGCTTTTGGAATGGATTGCAGATTGGACGTTATCAAGGTCATTTTTGCTACATCCATCGCAATATCGGAACCTTTCCCCATGGCAATGCTCACATCGGCCTGCGCCAAAGCGTGGGAGTCGTTGATGCCATCGCCTACCATGGCCACGATTTTACCTTGGGACTGTAGTTCTTCGATAAATTCCGCTTTGTCGGAAGGAAGTACCTCGGATCTGTAATGCTGTATGCCAACTTCCTTGGCTACTGCGGCCGCTGTTTTATCATTGTCCCCGGTCAACATATATACCTCTATATCCTTTTCACGTAATGTTTCTATGGCATTCTTCGAAGTTGCCTTAATTTTATCGGCAATCGCCATGATTGCCAGTACTTGCTTGCCATCTGCAAAAAATATCACGGTTTTCGCCTCATCCTCCAAACTTTCGGCCTGCTGGTTCAGGGAAGGCTCAATACGGATATTATTATCTATCAGAAGCTTGCGGTTTCCCACATAATATTTTGAATCATTCCGTATTTCCGCCTGCACCCCTTTTCCGGTGATACTTTGAAAATTTAAAACATCCCCCGAAGTAGTATTCCCCGATTTTAAATAGGACACGACTGCCTCCGCCAACGGATGTTCGGATTGGGCTTCTATGGCAAGCAATATCCTTTTATACTTGTCCCTATGCATCGTATCATCGCTCCAAAGGATGTCCGTTACCACAGGTTTTCCTTCGGTTATTGTGCCAGTTTTATCCAGTATGACCGCATTTACCTTATGGCCAAGCTCAAGGCTCTCGGCATCCTTAATAAGAATGTTGTTTTCCGCACCTTTGCCTATCCCGACCATTATCGCGGTAGGGGTGGCCAAATCTAGGGCACAAGGACAGGCAATGACCAATACGGCAACTGAAGTCAATAAAGCTTGGGAAAATGCATTTTCACCACCCATCGACATCCAAACGATAAATGTAATTAGAGAAATTCCCATTACCACGGGTACGAATATCCCAGCTATCTTGTCGACCAATTTCTGAACGGGCGCTTTGCTTCCCTGTGCTTCCTGAACCATTTTTATGATTTGGGAAAGCAAGGTTTCACCTCCTACTTTTTCAGCGACGAACTGAAAACTTCCTTTTTGGTTTACGGTTCCCGAATATACTTTTTCGCCTCTAACCTTTTCCACGGGAATCGGCTCCCCCGTAATCATACTTTCGTCCACAAACGAATTCCCCTTTGATACTTTACCGTCAACGGGAATCTTTTCCCCAGGACGCACCAAAATGGTCTGGCCTACCTGTACGGATGAAATCGGGATTTCAATTTCTTCCCCATTCTCGATGACTTTAAGCGTCTTGGGCTGCAGCCCCATCAATTTTTTAATCGCTGAAGAAGTGTTTGATTTTGCCTTTTCTTCCAACACTTTTCCCAAGGAAATAAACGTAATTATCACGGTAGCAGCTTCGTAGTATACATGGGGCTCAATTCCTTGGTTTAGCCAGAATTCTGGGAAAAACGTATTGAAAACACTAAAGAGGAAGGCTATTCCCGTACTCAGTGCCACCAAAGTGTCCATATTGGCCTTGCCATGTCTTGCCTGTTTGAAGGCATTGATAAAAAAACTGCGCCCGAACCAAAAAAGAATAGGGACGGTAAATGCCAGGGAAATCCAACGACCGGGAACCCAATCCATGTAGAACATACCCAATACAAAAATGGGCAATGTAAGAATGGCAGACCAAATGGTCCGTTTCTTTATATCTTGGTAGTGCTTATTTTGAAGTTCTTGCTGAACCTCGCCTGGATTTTCTTCATCGATGATGATGTCATAACCAACTTGCCTGAGCGCGTTTTGCAGATTTTCATCCGTAATTGATCCATCGTAATCCACGAGCACCGAACTATTTGCAAAATTTACACTCGCTTTTGAAACGCCTTCTGTCTGGACCAATATAGACTCCACACTTGAAGCACATGCGGCACATGTCATTCCAGTAACGGGAAATGTCTTTTTGTTGCCGGATTTCTTGGCTAGTTTCTCTTGCTCTATTAGGTTTATGGTTTCCATAATTTTTTCTGAAACGCTTTGTACAAAGTTCAGAATAGCTACCTTAAAATAGTTATGGAATTTGCCGAAAGAATTGTAATATTCTCTGGAAAGTCTTTAATAGGAACAGTTCTAGTTATTAATTTTGGTTCCTTGCAGAAAACTAGATGGACAAGGAAGTAAGTATACAACTTGTCATAGCACTGCTCACTCATTGCCTGTACCGCCCCAGCTTATTCTCCAAATCGTATTGGTGACATCATCGGTAATCAACATGGAACCATCGGGAAGTACAGCGGCACCGACCGGTCGGCCAAATACCTCGTCCTTTTTACCGTCAACCACAAAACCGGTAAGAAAGTCTTCAGGTTTTCCAGCTTGTTTTCCCTTCTCAAACGGTACGAAAACCACTTTATAACCCGATAAAACCTGTCTGTTCCAAGAACCATGCTGTACGACAAAAGCACCGTTTCGATATTTATCCGGAAAAGAATCGCCGGTGTAAAATTTCAGCCCCAAAGATGCGGTATGGGGTCCAAGATTTACGTCAGGCAAAAGTGTTTCCTCTATTTCGGTCGAAGGGATCCAATCGACTCTAGGGTCTTTATTTTGACCATAGTATACATAGGGCCATCCGTAAAATCCATCTTCTTGCACATTCGTCAAATAATCGGGAACTAGGTTATTCCCTAGTCCATCACGTTCATTGACCGCCGTCCATAATTCTCTAGTTATGGGGTTCCAATCCATACCTACTGGATTACGTAGTCCCGATGCGAACACTTTCATTCCGGAGCCATCGGGATTAACTTCCAGAATATTGGCTTTCATAAATTCCACCTCCGATCCTTTCTCGCCAATGTTAGAACCGCTACCGATAGCAATATATATTTTCGAGCCTTCTTCATTGGCAATTATATTTCGCGTCCAATGCCGATTGGCCTTTCCAGCCGGTAACGTAGTGATTTTTTCAGCCCGACCGGATATTTGTAGCTGACCGGGCTCATATGGAAAACGTAGCAATCCGTTGGTATTGGCCACATAAAACCAATCATCTAGCACAAGCATTCCCAGGGGCTGATCCAGTTCCTTTTCTAGAAAAACAGTTCGCTCGTCAGGAAACCCATCCATGTCGGTATCGCGAAGCAAAGTTATCAGATCGGCACTATTCTTAAAGCTTTTCGATTTTGACGCGCCGATGAACCATGCACCTATTTTTTTCCATAGCGGGTAGTTTGAATTGCTTTGGGCAACGAGCACATCGCCATTGGGGGTAACATACATCCACCGTGGATTCTTTAGACCTTCGGCATATTTTGTCACGATAAAACCGGGAGGAGCTTTAGGGGTTCTACCTTCGGGCCAACCTTTGACATTGGAATAATTGGAAAAGGATTTTGATGCGGATATCGGTGGAAGCGAATCTACGGTCTGTGCTCGGGCCGTTGCCAAAAAAAGACAAGAAATAGCCAATGCCATAAAAAATGATGTCTTCATAAAAATCTTGGTTTTATGTATCTCTTGCAAATAGCGTTACAATACTTTATTGAAGTCTTCAATTGGCCGTTAAATCATCAATTAAACATGGAAAATCTCATTTGCTGGACATAAAGACCTAATGTCTTCTATAATAAAACTGAAAAAAAAACCCCTCCCCATATCAATGGGAAGGGCTTATTGGATTTACCCTAGAAACGTTTCGCAAGCATCCGCGCATTCTTTGCAGGCTTTCGCACATTCTTTACAATGCTGATGATCGTGCTTGTCGCACACATCCGCACATTTTTTACAAATGTCACGACACTGCTCTACCATACCTTTTACATCCCCATAATTTGACGCAAGCAAGGTTGCAGTTGCGCCACAGATCTCAGCACAAGCCCTATCCGTTCTGATACAGTCTACCATCATCTTAATGTCGTCTTCGCTGAGACAGGCATCTGCGCAATAATTGCAATGGGCCACACAGTTGTTCAATGCTTGGATTAATTTTGAATTTTTCATACATATTTAATTTTAGTTAATATTAAATTTAATCGAATATAGGTTTTGATAGGTAGTTGTTGTGTCATAATTATGGTTAATACTTATACAATTTTGTCAAGTGAATGTCTACAGTTCTTTTGGTTTGCCTTATAGTCTGTTAAACTCATTCCTGTTTCATTTTTAAATTGTCTGCTCAAATGGTTTAGATGCTTATAATCGAGCATTTGGCCTATTTCGGTAAAATTGTATTCCTGTTGTTGAATGAGTTCTTTGACCTTTTCAATTTTTAACTTGATAAAATATTTTTCGATGGTAATCTCTTCAGTAAGGGAGAATACTTTGCTTATTTTAGAATATTCCTGTTGCAACTTTCTTGAGAGATACCTTGATAACCTCTCTTCAAGCCCAAACGGCAATCGGTTCAAAATATGAATTAACTCGATTTTCACATTTTCCGTCAATCTTTTCTCCGGGGTATCAATTATTGAAAAACCATCGTTTTCCAAAATATTTAGTAGACATTCATACTGTGATACATCTTCGATATACACCTTTATCTGCCCCAACTCAATTTCAAGCAACTCTATACCCTCTGTCCTAAATTCAGTTCTAAGTACTTTTATGCACCTATCGCAGACCATATTTTGTATAAATAATTTTTTGACCATAGTAGTTATACATACCTTGACAAACAAATTTTGGAGGTTTTGGGTTTCTCAATACAACGGGGGAATCCAACCGCGAAATTTTATTTAAAGGTTCAACCAAGATAAAGTCTAACTTGAAATTTCATGACCTATAAAGCCTGAATATTTGACCCATTTGGAATTTGAAGATACTTATGGGTAGCAGAAAGGAAAATCTAGGTTCTTGATATGAAAGCCCTTAGCTAACGAACTAAAGTTCGTCCAATGACTTGCGATTTTTTTTGACCGAGCTCTTGAATTGTGTAGGGGTCATGCCGGTTATCTTCTTGAACTGGTTGCTCAAATAGGCAACGCTACTGTAATTCAGCTTAAAGCCAATTTCACTCAGAGTTAGTTCATCGTATACCAATAATTCTTTAATACGCTCAATCTTTTGGATGATGATATATTGCTCAAAAGTGATGCTTTCGACCGATGAGAAAAGGGAGCTTAAATATTTGTAGTCGAGATGTAGCTTTGAACTTATATAATCCGCCCATTTAACATCCTGTTCGTCCGAAGAATAGTGGATTTTATTGACCACCAAAGTTTTCATTTGTTCGATAAGCTGACTTTTACGGTCGTTGATAAGAAAAAACCCCGATTCTTCAAGTAGAATGGAAAAAACCAATTTTTTCTTTGACCCAAGTACCGAGTTCAATTCGACTTCTCCCAACCTAACGGAAACATAGGGAATATCAAGTTTTCTAAGAATGGAAGAGACCGCACTAATGCATCTAGGGCAGACCATGTTTTTTATATAAATGGTGTTGATCATTTTTACCGGTTTCTCGTTATGGAAATAGTTTTCAGCGAATACTGATACCCTTGAAAGCAAAGTAAAAGACCAAGAATACCGCCAAAACGAAAAGTAATACTATAAAAAATATTCCATAGGTTTTTTCTTTTCTATCTATATTGGGCTTTTGTTTGTTTCTCTTGTCCTTTCTTCTTTTCCTTCTGTTCTCGCTCATCTTCTACGTCCTTTTAAAGATTTTGGCAGACAAGACCTAAATCGGATATCCACCTTCCCCAAATTCTTTACTCCAAAGTAGCTTTGATTTCTCCACAGGTCATCATAGCTTCACCGTAGTAAGGGTTACGAATCTCTTTTTCGATACTTAGCCAGTTGGCTCCCTTATCGCTATCTGCCATTGGACAATAGTTATTGTATACCTTTTGATTGACCCCAAAAAGTTGAACGCTACTGATCATGTGGGCAGAGAGATGTTTAAAGTGGCCTCTCTGCTCCTTGATATCCGAAGTGCTTGCCATTGCATTGGACGAAGCTTTGAGTTCTTTTTGAATCGTCATCCAATGATTATGGGCCTCCTTGTCTTTTAGTAATTTCATATCAACTTTTCCCAGACTCTCTTCCATTTGGTCTGCTTCCTTTTGTGCCACCGCCCCGTCATCGTTTACCAAAGCGTTCTTGACATTTAAATAGGCTTCGAATACCTCCTTTAACTGGCCTTGAAACTTGTTTGAAACGTCTATTCTCTTTTTCATCTCCGAGTGGTCCGTAGTATTGGAGGGTTCCATTTTACTTCCTTCCTGCATCCCCAAATGACCTTCATGTCCTGTCATGGTTTTGCCCCCTTCGGCATTCATCATCGATTTTTTGCCCTGTAACTGAGCCGCGGCATCAACGGTAAATGTTCCGTTGGTCACAATCTCGTCGCCGCTTTCGAGCCCATTTAGAATTGTAAATGTTCCGCCATTGGAATTTCCAAGGGTTACTTCACGCATTTCGAATACGGGTTCGTCAGGATTGGTTTTTACATATACGACGGAACGTTCACCCGTCCACATTACGGCACTTGCAGGAATAACAACGGCATCTTCCATTTGCGTTTGGGCTCCGGCGATTGTACCTTCAACGAACATGCCCGGCTTCAATAGATCATTCTTATTGTTGAGTACTGCCCGTACCATAACCGTTCTCGTTGAAGAATTTAAAAGTGGGTCCACAAAAGATACTTTTGCGGTAAATTCTTCATTGGGATAGGCATTGGTCGTGACCTTGATTTCCTGTCCCTCTTTCAGGGAAGATATCTGATTTTCATAGGCATCGAAAACGGCCCAGACGGACTTTAAGTTCGCGATTTTGTACAAAGGCTGCCCTTGTTTAACATAGTCCCCCTCTTCCACCATTTTATCGGTTACTGTGCCCGAAACCGTTGCATACACAGGGAAATTCTCCTGTACTTTACCGACCTCTTCGATCTTGTCGATCTGGCTCTCCGACAGCTTCCATAATTTTAATTTATTACGAACAGCATTGTACAGGGCCGGTTGGGAGGCTTTCATTGATGCGGCCGTTAATAGTTCCTGTTGTGCCGATACCAGTTCCGGGGAATAGATGGTGGCAAGAAGGTTGCCCTTGGCCACGGTCTCACCGGTAAAGTTCACATTTAGTTTTTCGATACGACCTGCAAAATAAGTGGCTTGTAGGGCATTTGCCTCTTCGTTCACGCGAATCTTCCCTGAAAGTTTAAGTGAGCCCCCGTCCGAACCACCCAACCCAACGGTAGAGGTATGTATATTGGCCAAGGCCATGGCGTTGTCCGTCATTTTAATTTCATTGGCACTTAGTCCCTCTGCCCCAGATTCGGCAGGGATCAAATCCATACCACAAATAGGGCAGTCTCCTGGTTCAGGCTGCATAATCTGTGGGTGCATGGAGCAGGTCCACATTTGATTTTCTGCTTCATCTGAATGGTCATGACTATCGGACATGTCCGATGTGTCTTTCTCTGCCGCTCCGTCGGCGGAAGAACTTCCAAAGATAAGATAGCCCGCCAATAGCCCTACTATCAAGGAGATGCCGATGTAAATGATATTTTTTTTCATGATCTAATAATTAAGATTCGTACTACTTAGGTAATTAGGGATGAGATTGTATTTTCTTTTTATGAACTCGAATTCCTTGTCCGGACATCTCTTGAAATGCCCATCTCCGAAAACATAAATTAATTTTCTTGTAAACGCTTTATCATCGCCTTCATTTCCATGATTTCCCTTTCTTGTGCTTTGATGATGTCTTCTGCCAATTTTTTGACTTCGGGGTCTTGAATATCCGCCCGCTCACTGGTCAAAATTGCTATGGAGTGGTGTGGTATCATAGCTTTCATCCATAACACATCCCCAATGATAGGTGCTTGTGCTCGAACTAACCCCAAGGCGCTGACAAACAGAACAATACTGCCAACAACTATGCCAATGTTTTTCTTCTTATTTTGATACATACTACGCATTGCCACGAACATTATTATCGCCATTGCAGCAATACCTAGACAGCTCATATAGAAACGTGTAAGACTGAAATAGACGTGGTCAATTTCATAGGAATTTAAATACATCGTAATGTACATTGCGATGAAGGACGCCGCGAGCATCAATACGAATTTCGTGTAGTTGTTATTGTCCATTTTGCTGTTTTTTTTTTCTGAATTCATGGTTTTCATTTTTAGTTATTATTGTAAGTTTTTTATTTTCATGATGCTTAGCTAGCTCGTATACCATTATACAAAACCGTTTAGTACCGTAATCAACCCCAACAAGGAAAATATTCCAAGCAGAAAGGGGCCAAAGTTATTCTTGCCCTGATAGTTCACTTCGACAATTGGATACATAGAAAGATGCATAAACCGCTATGGGCCTTTGTAATTTTACAAGCTGTCTTTCTTTTCACCATCAGAAATCTATTGACTTTGTCCGTAGTCTCAAGGCGTTCGCAATTACCGAAACAGAGCTAAAACTCATTGCCAGCGCCGCGATCATGGGCGACAATAATATCCCGAAAAAGGGGAATAGTACACCTGCCGCGATGGGAACGCCAAGGGTATTGTATATCAGCGCAAAAAACAGGTTCTGCTTGATATTTCCCATTACGGCGTGACTCAAGTTTTTTGCTTTAACAATACCGTGTAAATCTCCTTTTACAAGGGTAATCATAGCACTCTCAATAGCAACATCGGTTCCCGTTCCCATTGCGATACCCACATCGCTTTTTGCAAGTGCTGGCGCATCGTTTATACCATCACCAGCCATTGCGACCACTTTTCCCTGTTCCTTTAATTTTGTTACTTCTTTAAGTTTGTCTTCCGGTAACATTCCAGCTTTAAAATCGGCAAGATTGAGTTCACTGGCCACCGCTTGCGCTGTATCGTGATTGTCTCCCGTCAACATTATGACAGCGATGCCTTTGTCTTGTAATTCCTTGATAGCTTTTGCACTTGTCGCTTTAATTTTGTCTCCAATTACAACATAGCCTGAGACTTCGCCATCAATTGACAAATATGAAACTGTTTTGCCTTGTTTCTGAAAGGATTGAGCTTCGGCCTTAATTTCAGAAGAAATAGTAGCTTTTGCATATTTCATCATTTTAGCATTTCCCAGATCAAGTTTTTTACCGTCAACGGTTCCTTCTACACCTTTACCAGTAACGGCACTAAAGTTTTCGGTTTTTGAAATTTCAGTATTTTGTTCCTTGCCATATTTTACAGTAGCTTCAGCAAGTGGGTGTTCGCTAGAACTGTTTAGAGAAGCGATGAATTTCAATATTTCGCTTTCACGAAAGCGATCTCCAAAGACACCTATTTTTTCTACTGTTGGTTTACCTTCAGTAATAGTTCCTGTTTTATCTACTATAAGTGTATCTACCTTATCCAGTTTTTCAAGGGCTTCGGCATTTTTAATGAGCACTCCGTTTTGTGCACCTTTACCAACGCCCACCATTATGGACATAGGAGTTGCCAATCCCAGCGCACAAGGACACGCGATAATCAGTACAGCAATGGCATTGACCAATGCATACACATAGGCTGGTTCTGGGCCCCAAATTGCCCAAACGGCAAACGTGATGATGGAAATCGCAACGACGACCGGTACAAAATAGCCAGAAACCGTGTCCGCCAATTTTTGGATGGGCGCACGACTACGACTGGCATCGTTTACCATATGTATGATTTGAGAAAGCAACGTATCGCTACCTACTTTTTCGGCTTTCATTAAGAAAGATTGATTGCCATTGATTGTGCCGCTACTTACTTTATCATCCTGGACTTTATCTACAGGAATAGGTTCTCCAGATATCATTGATTCGTCTACAGTCGTATTTCCTTCAGTAATTGCACCGTCCACAGGAATTTTATCGCCTGGTTTAACGCGTAGTATATCTCCTTTTTCAATCTGGTCAATGGAAACTTCTTCTTCATTTCCATCAACCACACGCACCGCTTTGTTGGGTGCTAGCTTTAATAGTTCCTTAACTGCAGAATTCGTTTTACTATGTGCACGCGCTTCCAGTACTTGACCCATTAAAACAAGCGTAAGTATCACTGTTGCGGCTTCAAAATAAACGTGGACTGCCCCAAAATCCGTTTTGAACTGTTCTGGGAAAAAGTCAGGAAACAACATCCCAAAAACACTAAAGAGCCACGCCACACCTGCACCTATGCCTATGAGGGTGAACATATTGAGGTTCCAAGTTTTGATACTGCGATAGGCGCGTTCAAAGAACATCCAGGTCGCATAAAAAACCACAGGAATGGATAGCCCAAATTGTATCCAGTTCCACCATTTTTGTTCCATTATATCGTACAATGGATGGCTTGGAATCATCTCGCTCATTGCGATCAAGAAAATAGGCAGCGTAAAAGCTACAGCTATCCAAAATTTCTTAAGTAATTTTTTATAGGTTTTCTCCTCGGAAGAGACATCTGGCTGCATCGGTACGAGGTCCATCCCGCAAATGGGACAGGCGCCCGGTTCATCCTTGATAATTTCGGGATGCATAGGGCACGTCCATTGTTCGACTGGAGTACCGGATAAATTTTGCTCTTCTACTAGATCCATTCCACATACCGGACAATCGCCCAGGGTATCGTAGGTTTTGTCGCCTTCGCAATGCATCGGACAATAGAATGTACCCGTACCCTTGCCTTTGACTTTTTCCTCTTTTTTTTCCTGGGGATGATGATGTTCCCCATTCTTATGGATGCTATAAGTTCCTCCATCATTTTTCAGGGCTTCTTGAAATTTCTCGATGGAAATATGGGATTGCATATCAATTGTAGCTTCTTCTTTTTCTAAATTAACGGATGCATTGGAAACCCCTTCCACTTCAGAAAGTGTTTTTTCTACATGGGTCCGGCAACCATTACAGGTCATTCCGTGTATGTGATAGGTATGTTCCATAATTATTGAATAAAGAATTTAACGATTAATCCACCTGCCAACCAGATATAACAGATGAATGCGGTGTATTTTAAAATGTTTTCGAGTAACTCGCTTTTGGGTGCCATTTCGCTCATACTGTGTTCTACATCTTTCTTTTTGAAAAATCCTAAATAGACCAAATATCCTGAAATGGCCAAGAAGGCTATGTTCAAATAGAATGTATAGTCTATCTTGAAGAATTCGCTATCCTCAATTTTCACTTGGGATGGGTCGGGCAATATGCCGAGCAGATCAAAGCTGTAATGCAATGTCAGTGCCGTTCCGATCAATGCGGTGAACAAAAGGAAGAGAATGAACAAAGACATTTTCCAACCATAATACCTCGCGTTGATACGCAAAACGGGAAACACCACAAGGTCACTAAATATAAAAGCCATTACCCCGGCAAAACTTACTCCCTTGCCGAATAACAGGGCCGCTAACGGGATGTTCCCCATCGAGCCAATAAAAGTCAAAAATGCGGCAACCGGCCCAACAATGATATGTTCCATGATTTCAAGAAAAGTAAAATCCGTATTACCCTGCCCGCTGTTGATGAATAGCGTCTGAAAAAAGGAATCCGGAACGAATGCAGCCACTATCCCGGCTATGGTAAAGCCGACGGTAACGTCTTTCCAGACCATCTGCCATTCCATTTTATATTTTTTCGCTACCCTCGCCCAGCTGTCCTCTTTTTGAATCTGTTTTTTCCAATCCTTGGAATCATCCATTTCGTCATCATCTTCGCTTTCTAGATTTTTGCGGGCTTTATCAATAAGCTTTTTGGGATTGATAAGCCGTATCAATATCCAGCAAATCAGAATCAACAGAATACCGCCTACATACTCGCCCACTACGAACTGCCATCCCAAGAAGATGGAAATGATGATTCCCAGCTCGATAACCAAGTTGGTCGATGCCAAAAGAAAAGCGATAGATGACACGAAACTGGCACCTTTCTTGAAAATGGATTTTGTACCGGCCAAGGCCGAAAAACTGCACGAACTGCTTATAAATCCGAAAAACGCACCTAAAAGCATACTCTTGCCCTCGTTATCGCCCATCGCCTTTTGCATCTTTTTCTCCGTCACAAAAATCTGTATCATACTGCTGATGATATAGCCCAGGACAAACGCCCAGAGCGCCATCCAGAAAAAACCTGTAGAGGTATAGGCCGCTTCACCCCATTGTTTTAAAAAGTCATTCATAATTTAACTATTACTATTTATAAAATTATTAATTACTTTTAATGTCCCAAGCGGACGAATGCGTTTTGAAGATTTTTCAATCTTCGGCGAATAATTCGAATGTACCTTCGGTGGTTAAGCTTTGTAGGGCATCCTTGTATTTTTTCAGCGTTAAAACAACTATTTCCTTTTCGGATGCAACAGTTTTTTCTCGTGCATTTACGGATGCCAAAATCAGTATTGCCAACAACGGCAAGAGGGTTATTCTAATTCTTTTTACATGCATAATTTTGGTGCTATGCATTGTTATTGTTTTCATTTTTTACGTGTATTCTATTGACATTTGCAATTCCGAAGAAAAGAACGATAAAACTTAAGGTTATCTCTAGCATTACCATGCCCTTTGCAGCATATGTCGTAGGAACGATATCCCCGAAACCTACCGAGGAAAAGGATATAAAACTGAAATATAAAAATTCAAAAAAAACGATACCTCTAGCCGATCCATTCATCAAATTGGTTTTAAAACTATCGGCATCCGTAAGGTACATTGCGGCATAATCCGTTGCAAACGACAGAACAATAAGGCCAATGAGAAGACCGAACAATGCAAGTACATGCGCCAAAAGATGGCTTTTAGCAATTATTTTACTCAACTGAATAAAGGTCAACCTGAGTATAAAGAACATTTTAAACAGAGTAAGAAAAATAACCGACCATCCCCAAGCGGGAGTTATTAAACTATCTAAAAACCATATATTCACTACGGCGATGATACCCACTATGGTAATAGCGGGCACTGCCTTTGAAAACAGTTGCCAATAAAAAGTAGGGCTATGTTGTATGTCTTTGGTACGGGTCATATTTATGCTTTCGAGTTTTATCTTTCTTTAAGCAGCGCATCCACGCTCAAATCGTGTTTGTCATTTACTTTAATAAATGCCAAGCTTGGGCGCTCTAAATTATAATCGGTAATCAACAGCGACCATGAAGCATTCAATTGTAGGCCTTTTGCAACCGGTTCTAGATTTATGTCAATACTTAGTTGCCGTGTGGTTCCCCCAAGGGTAAAATTGCCCGTTAACTTGATCGTCTGTTCAGTCTTTTTATTAAAATCAAAATCATCGATAAGTTTTCCCTCAAAGATAACATTGGGATTTTTCTCAGCTTTAAGTAGCTCATGCATGTGTTCATCACGTTTATCCTTACGCGTCTTTATGGATTTTACGGGTACCTTAAAAGCTACTTTTCCAGTTTTAAAATTAATGGTTCCCCGCAATTGGTCAGACTCTCCTGTATAGGAATTAAGCGGCATTCTAGCCTTGAAGGCGGCATTTCCATCTTCAGTGCTATACACCTGCGCAAATGAGTTATTACCGCCCAGTAGCAAAAACAAAATCGATAAGAGAAAAATCACGTTTTTGAACATGTGTAAATTACTATTAACCTTAACTTCCTTACATTTCTTCATACGATGCGGATTGGTTCTTTTCATTCTTAATTTCTTAATGGGAATGGCTGCCCTCCTCTGCTTCTTCGGTTTCCAAAAACTCGCTCTGTGGGCCTACGCCTTGAATATAAACAAGCTGAGCACCATAATGCCCTGCCTGCGCAACGGATAACGCTGAAAAGGCCATCACCAGGAAAACAGCAATTTCAAACCCTCGTTTCAATTTTATCCAAAAAATACTAATAACTTTCAAAACTGCGGCCAAGGCACTGGACCATATAGTCCAATCGGCATATTTATCATGGTTATCCAGTACTTTTTGGGCAATATCCGTAAGTCCGTGGGTATGGGGATGCACGTAGGTGCCCGCCACGTAGGCCCCAATGAAACCTGTGCCGATAAGGAATAGGATGACCCAGTCCAAATTCCTTTTTAGAACAAAAACCTGAATACATTGAAGCAATGCAGCGAACAGTAATAGTACAATGGGAAAATGCACTACTAACGGATGTAAATTATCGAATTCATCCAAACCGACCTCTTCTTTGTCTATGGGATCGCTTGAATGGCCTTCTGCATGTTCTTGGGGCTTTTCGAATACATCAATAGCGTAGAGGTTTCCTGAAGTATTCGCCAAATGTCCAGAATTGGTTTCGATTGAGGTAGCTGAAATCGCGTTAAACGAATTTAGGCTTAACAGCAGCACTAAAAATAATAGGGATGTTCTCATAATCAATCGTATTTATGCTGCGTCAGTGGTAATTTGCAAAATAAGCGCACCTATGACTATGGCGCCTATGATGATATAAATCGCATAGTTGAACCATTTCTTAAATTTTGGTTTTCCGGACTTTTCCAGCCCGTCTTTACAACATTCCTTCATCTTTCATTTTTTTATGCCTGTCAAGGGAAGGGATTAACATTAACCATTAACTAACCAATCTCCCTTCCCATAACAGGACTTTACTCTTAAAAATATTGCCTTGGTGGAATTGGCAAACACTAAATAATCAACTAATAAAAACTACTAAACCATGACCACCTAGGACTTGTTTACTATTCTGTCTTTAGCAAAGTAGAACACCAACCATGGTAGTAGGGCAAATTGCAATACTGGCGTAATACCCACATCGACCAAAGGAAGTAATGGCATTATCTCCGCATAGATCCAATCGCCTCTACTTGTATGCCACATTTCTGCCAATATCGCCCCTAAAGTGCCAATACCGACCAAGACCAAAGTTCTTTTTAAATTTAGATTTCGAATCCAGAATATGTTGTTGTATAACAGTCCCAAGCTAAAAAAAAGCAACAAAACCATGAGCATATCGGCGACCGATGCAAGGGCGCAGAATGAAATGTGTTTTACGTCATATTCAAAGCCCTCATAAAGCGGACCTTGGGCAACTTCCCAAATAAGATTTACAACAAAAGCAGCAATGGCAATATTGGCTACATAAAAATCATAGGCCACGGGGTTCTTTTTTCCTTTTTTAAAAAGGAAGTACAAGCCCGTGACTATTGCCAGGACCATTGACGGTACTATGAATATTTCAATAGTCAGTCCGTCCATTTTTTATTGTTCTGTACTTTTGCCAGCTTCCATATTTTCTGTATATTTTACTTTTTCATTGACCTGAAAAGGGAAATGGGTGCTAACTAAAAAGCCCATCCTCTCACAGGATTTAAAACTATTGAATCACTTCTGTTACCTTTCCACAACTGAGCATTTGAGCTCCATAATATGGGTTTCGGATGTCCTTAATGGCGGATAACCAGTAGGCTCCTCCGTTTAGGGCCATGGGGCAGAAATCCTTATAGATTTTCCCCGAGGTAATAGTTCCTTTCAACAAGGTTTCCGTTTCATTGCTCAAATCGGAAAAAGCCTTTCGTTGGACCTTTAAATTATCCGAATCGGCTATTTTTTGTGAGGCAGATAATGCCGTATTCGAACCTTCGATTTTTTCGAGTGCCTCGTTCAACATTCCCGCTCCCTTTTTGGCATCGCCAGGATTTGACCCGACCAAATCATTTTTAATATGCTCGTAATGTTCGTATGCGCTTGCCACGTTCTCATCGCTAAACTCCAAGGCGATCTGTTTCATTTCCATCTTGCTGTGGTCATGGTTCAACTCTATTTTGTGTTGGGCGTAACTCATAGTTTGCCCCTAACATGAGCAGGATTGCTACACCATTTCTTAAACTTTTCATTAGTCCAATTTTTAGTTTATAAACTGTCCTTAAAATTAGAGACCCAATCGAGAACGGTTTTCTTTTCGTCCTCGGATAGTTTTGCTTCCCTATGAACTAACGTGTAAGACCACAGGGGCATTTCTTCATCTTCTATCTGACTGTTGATAGATCGTAACTTGCTTTTTTTCATTCTGGACGAATACTCGTCCCACTCATTAAAATTCAGTTCTTCCTTGCCATGTTCTACATGGTTTTCTAGAAACCAGGCGACTGGCTGTACCTTGTTGTACCAAGGATATTCGGTATTGTTACTATGACAATCATAGCAGGAAGCCTTGAAAATCTGGTCGACTTTCTCCGGTACATTGTTTACTAAAATAAAGTCCGTATTTGGCACCTTTTCACTTTGATTAGGGGTAGTGGGGAAAAATTGAATCCCCACAAACCCTATTAGAAGTATGATAGCTACGATTCTTACTGCCTTCACTTAATTGATTTCCTTCTGCACGCTACCACAGGTCATCATTTTACCGCCGAAAAGCGGGTTTTTGATTTCCTTGCTATCGCTCAACCACATGCCCCCTTTGTTCTTATTGTACATAGGGCAATATTGTTGGTAGAGGGTTTTGGGCGTTCCCGCAATGGCGATAAGATCCACCATGTCTTTGCCCATGGCCTCAAAATGTTCCCGCTGGTGACCAATATCGCTTTCCGAAATATGTTCGCCGTGTTCTTTGGCCACTTCGATGATTTCCTTCAATTCTTTTTGTTGCCCGTCATCAAAATTACCCGTTTCAAACTGTTCCAAAACCGTTGCCAAATCCCCGCCATAGGATGCGGCCTTGCTTTGATTATCCGCGACCAAAGCTTCCTTCAGCCCAAGATAGTTATCAATAATAGGTGCCGTCTTTGCCATTTCTTGACCGTTTTGCATCGTTGTATCGTCATCCATCCCCGACTGGGCATCCATCTGGCCGTCTTTCTCCATCTGCCCGGTATGATGGCTTTCGGTATCATTGATTTGTTTTTTGACATCCTTACATGAGGTCGCTGATAAAGTCATGAATGCAATTGTCAAAATTCCTATTGTAATCTTTGTTTTCTTCATCTTTACTTTGATTTATTGATAATTATAGTTTGACATTTGTTCGTCCGATATTGGAAAGAATGTTTTTTAACGCTTCTTTCGTTTTGTTCGCAATATCGGCTACATCGGTTTTAAAGGAAGATGACCATGTAGTGTCGGTATCTTCAATGGACACCTCGATTACAGTGCTGTCCTCCACCTCCTTGACGGTTACGTTACAGGGGAACAAGATGCTCATTTGAATATCGTTGGCCATTAGGTTCGATGCGGTATCCCGATTACAGACCATAAGGATAATATGCTCGGGCATATCCTCCATTTTGGAACTTAAATATTCTTTTACATCAAGCTCCGATACGATATCAAAGCCTGACTTCTCAAGTTGATCCCTTACATTCTGAACAGCTTCGCCGAACGTAAGGTTGTACCTCCTTGTAACACAATAGCGGGTATTCATACTTTCGCTATAATTCTGTTGTGAAGCCTTTTGCCCGTTGTTTCCTTTTTTCGCCATGATCTTAATTTTAAAGATTTTCAACTACCTGCTCAAGTTTGGATGTTATCTCTTGGGCCACCTTGTTCAATTTTTCATTTTTTACCGCTTGCATGGATGCCATCGGATTTATCGCTGCAACTTCTACGACCCCTTTTGCTACTTCCTGTACGATTACGTTACATGGCAGCATAGTGCCTATCTTATCCTCTGCCTCCAATGCCTTATGGGCATAGGGCGGATTACAGGCACCGAGGATTCGATATTTTTTGAAGTCCACATCGAGTTTCTTTTTCAATGTCTCTTTGACATCTATTTCGGTCAATATGCCGAAGCCTTCCTTTTTCAGTTCTTCCGTTACCTTGTCGATGACTTTTTCAAAATCTTCGTGAAGGGTTTTGTTGAAATAGTATTTCATCATTTTAATTTTTAGTGTTCAACGTTCGTTTTTGTTCTTCATATTCTTCTTTGGATATTTCGCCCTTGGCGAACCGGTTGTCGAGTATGTCCATAGGATTTTTCCTCTTCACGGTATTTTGCCTATTTCGTCCATTGTACAGAAATACGCCCAATACGAGCACGACCGGTATCAGTATCCACCACCACATCATCATAATAATCGTATAGTTTTAATTAATTAATCGTTTTCATTTGTAGTTATCCAAACCTTTCGGGCAGGAATTTATTATCCCTCGTTTTTCATTTTCCCTTTCATCTTCTTCCTCATTTCAGGATCTTTATCCATCATCTTCTGCATCATCTCTTCCTTCATTTCAGGGTTTTCATCCATCATTTGCATCATCTTTGCTTTCATCTCCTTTTTCATCGTTTTGTTACTATGGATTTCATCCATCAGCATTTTACGGCCCTTTTCGTTTTCCATCATTTTATCGAGCATTTTAGATTGCATCTTTTGCATCATTTCGGGATTTTTTTCCATCATCATCTGCATATGGGATTGCATTTTTTCTTTCATTTCGGGGTTTTTCTCCATCATCATTTTCATGTTTCCGGATTCCATCTTTTGCATATGCTGTTGCATCATTACCTTTTTTGCCCCTTCATCTTGTTGCGCCAAGTCAATAAATTCTTCGAGTTGGCTTGGGTTGGAAATTATTTCCTGATATACAGCGTTTCGATTGGTTTGAATTTCCATTGTTTCAGTGGCATTAAATGTTGATTTACAGCTAACCAATGTGCCGACTGCTCCAATAATCATTAAGGTTTTTACAATTGTTTTCATTTTGATTTGAATTTAAATTAATACTCGTTTATATAAAATTGTTGTTTATTCATTTTTTGAATCAATGCCTCATTTTATTTCTTCATATTCTTCTTTAGCGATTTCCCCTTTTGCATATCGTCTGTCTAAAATATCTTTAGGACTGTCTTTTTTTGATTCTTGATAAAGAATGCCATAAGGGACAAAGAAAATCCAACTTAAAATAGCTATCCATATAAAATGCATGCCTCCAAAGTGTCCATCATAAAAATGCATAATGTTTTATTTTAAATTAATTTTGGTTGGACCATTTTCAACCTATTCCCGATAGTTATTAAAATTCATAACCCAATTGGAAATAGTCGTCACTACTTTCACGATTTTTGTATTGGAAGACCTAAGGTGATCCAGTCATGCATTCCTCCCCTGTAGTATAGAATTCTATCAGCTGGATAACCTGCATCCAAGAGGTTCTTTATAGCTGTTGATGATTGTGGGCATTGTGGACCATTGCAAAAAAATATACTTGGGTCGTTTTCGTCCAATTCATCCATTCTTTCCACCAATTCGTCATAGGGAATATTTTTTGAGCCCGGAATAGTTACGCAATCAGCGGTATCAGGTTTTCGCGCATCGATAATTGGCAAACCCTTCATGTGGTGCTGATATACTTCTAATTCACCAACCGTATGCACGGGTCGTGCTGCCTTTATCGATTGAATACTGCCCCATGTTGTATCAACTTCCACTAAGCCAGGTTCTGTTCCTATATTTTTGGGAATCATATGGTTCTTAACTCTTTTGGGAGTTCTGATCTCTGATATATCCCTGATTTTTGCCTTTAGATCATTTATTATATCTATTTCGGGCATACCGGCAGAGGCTACTTTTTCATCGATAATCAATAACGGTGAGTGTTTCAATTGATATTTTTCAAATATTTCAGGATGATCCTCAAAATAATTTACTTTATAGGGTAGCCAAGCGCCCTGAAGCACTTTCTCAAGTGAGGGTCTATGTTGACAGGTTTTGGTTGCTGCTATTAAAATCTCCATAATAATTTTTCTTTAATTGATTTTAGTGTTAAAAACTGTTTTAGATTTTATATCTCTAGTATTTCGATGAATCGTGCATTTTGGCTTTCAAGAATTATACATTTATAAAAATTAATCCTGCCTATTTTCTTTAATGGGTGTTTGTATATCAATTTCCTTTGTTACGTCATAATTTCAAGTTTTCAGCCATAACACAATTTTTGGGACAATTATATCCATGGAATATCTTTTTCAATGTCAAAACCTATTTATTATTTTTTCTGGAATTAAAAAATATTACCATTAATACTATTGAAATTAGAGGTATGGCAATCCACCAGCCCATATGCATTCCCCAGTAATAGTAACCTTCGTTATTGTGCATCATTGTGTTTTACACCTGTATCTTGTTTGCAACTGTTTAAGCTTAAAAGCCCAATTGCGGATAAAATAATTACTAGTGTTTTCATAATATTTAATTTTAGATTACTATTTATTTAATTTGTTTTGATTCTAGTTTATGATTATAATTTGTTGTTTATCCATTTTTAAAAAGCCTTATAATTTTTCGATTACATTTTCTAGCATTGAAGTTATTTCATTGGCAACATCGTTCAATTTTTCATTTTCTACAGCCTGCAACGATGCCATTGGCTATAACGGTTTACTTTAGCTCAAATGCCGGGGAAGTTTTTTTAATTGTTTAAACAAGTAAACCGAAAAAGTCTGTCCGCCATAGACCAGATAACGACTAACTCTAAAATCACTTAAATTCCAAATGCGAAACGGCATTTACTTGATTGGTTTGTCATGCGTAATTTATTGGAGCTTATTTCTAAGTCGCGACCGAAACTGGTTGTGGCAATTAACACAGCTTTGTTGGAGGATATTATATTGACTCAATATTTCCGACATTTTATTTTGTTGTGCGGCCTTACTGATAGCTGCAGCACGATCATGTACCACCATATCAATTCGTACAAACTCCTGTATATCTTCTCCCAAGTTCTTTTTGATAATTTGCATCTGTCCTGGATTGATTTCCAGATGGTGAGTTATACGGTAAGCTGCACTGTCAATCATAGGATAATTCTCTATAAAAACACCTTCGTTTATCTGTTTCATGTCTGCCATCAGTCGATACATGATTGGTAAAAGTTCATCAGATTCCGTTAACTGTTTGTCATGAGCATTGCTTTGCTCTTTTTTACTATCTTTACAAGACATTGCTGTTAGGCTTACAAAAACCATTACCGTAATTGTTATTGTTAATTTTACCCTTTTCATTTTGTCTTGATTTAAGTTTATGATTATAATTTGTTGTTTATCTATTCTTTAAAAGGATTTATAATTTTTGAATTACACTTTCTAGCATTGAAGTTATTTCATTGGCAACATCGTTCAATTTTTCATTTTCTACAGCCTGCATTGATGCCATTGGGTTTACCGCGGCTACCTCAATAACTCCATCTTCAATTTCCTGTACTATGACATTGCAGGGCAACATCGTTCCAATTTTATCTTCTGCTTGCAATGCTTTATGTGCATAGGGAGGATTACAAGTTCCAAGTATCCTATACTTTTTAAAGTTTACATCCAGTTTTTTCTTTAAGGTTGCGGTTACATCAATTTCTGTGAGTATACCAAAACCTTCATCTTTCAATCCTTTTGTAACTTTATCGATTACTTCTTCAAAAGTGCCTTTGATTGTTTTATTGAAATAATAGTTCATAATTTTTTAATTTTTAGTGTTCAACGTTCGTTTTTGTTCTTCGTACTCTTCTTTGGATATTTCGCCCTTGGCGAACCGGTTGTCGAGTATGTCCATAGGATTTTCCTTCTTCGCCGTATTTTGCCTATTTCGTCCATTGTACAGCAATATCACCAATACAAGCACGACCGGTATCAGTATCCACCACCACATCATCATAATCGTATAGTTTTAATTAATTAATCGTTTTCATTTGTAGTTATCCAAACCTTTAGGGCAGGAATTTATTATCCCTCGTTTTTCATTTTTCCTTTCATCTTTTGCATCATTTCAGGATTTTTTTCCATCATCTTCTGCATCATCTCTTCCTTCATTTCAGGGTTTTCATCCATCATTTGCATCATCTTTGCTTTCATCTCCTTTTTCATCGTTTTGTTACTATGGATTTCATCCATCAGCATTTTACGGCCCTTTTCGTTTTCCATCATTTTATCGAGCATTTTGGCTTGCATCTTTTGCATCATTTCAGGGTTGTCCCCCATCATTTTCTGCATATGGGATTCCATTTTTTCTTTCATTTCGGGGTTTTTCTCCATCATCATTTTCATGTTTCCGGATTCCATCTGCTCCATATGGGCCTTCATCAATATCTTTTTGGCCTCTTCGTTTTTTTGTGCCTCACTGATGAAATTGGTAAACTGGACCGGGTTTGATATGATTTCTTTATAAACGGCATTTCTATTCTCTTCGACCTGCAATTTCTCGGTGGCATTGAAGGTTGATTTACAACCTACCATTGTTCCCACTAATCCGATTGCCATTAAAATTTTTACTGCTGTTTTCATAATTTTCATTTTTAGATAATTAAACATTCATTTCAAACTGATTTTTTATTTTTTGGGAATTGATTAATGCTATTCGATTTTAAAGTTCCTCATCATCCCCATATCCTCGTGTTCCAGATTATGGCAATGGTAGAGGAACAACCCTTTAAAATCCTCGAAGCGCATTACCAGGTCCATATACATTCCCGGCAACAGGTACACGCTATCCTGCCATCCTTCATCTACGATTCCGTCTTTAACGGCGTTCCATAGGTTCCGGTCAACGTTGTCGGTATTTCTGTTTATGATATTGAACTGTAATTGATGAATGTGCACGGGGTGTGGCATTTGCATCATGTTTCCCATACCGCTACCATTTCCCATCATACCACCATTTCCGCGCATTCCCATCATACCGCCTCCATCATTTTGGCTCTCGGTGGTACTATTTCCCCCATTGTTTATTCGCCAGACTTCCGTGGTGTTAAGTTTTACGATTTCTTCGTCCGCTACTTCCATCCCATTGTAGGTTCTTCCGTTTATCGTCCATTCCATCATTTCCTCCATTCCGAAATTGAACGTTCTTGGGGAAGTCCTGTTCGCTACATCTGTTGGGTTTAAGGTTTTATAGGTTGGTAATCTATCTGGCAGACTAGCATCATTCTTCCTCGATGCTCCCACATTGATGTTAAGAATATCAAATTGGCTGTTGTAAGGCAGCGAATTATCACTTTGGTTCCCCATCATTCCGCCACCCATCATTCCTCCACCCATCATGCCACCGCTCATCATATTGTCCAATGGTATGGGCAGGTGGATTAACTTTAACTCCTCGTTTTGGGATTTCTTCGATAAATCCAACCATACGTCAACCCGTTGTGCGGGACCCAACATTAAATAGGGCAGTATTTTGGGACTTCCCAAAAGCCCACCATCAACACCAAAAACGGTAATGGGTTCTCCCGAACCCCAAGCCAATTTATAGGCGCGGGAGTTGGAACCGTTGAGCAGTCGTAACCGATATTTCCCATCCTTATTTAGGGATAGGGTGTTATCGATTTTACCATTGATTAGTATTCGATTGCCCAAAAAGCCTAGCATTTGGTCCATTTTTCCGTTTGGCAAATAGACCAATTGGTTATTTTCATCGAAAGTTCTGTCCTGAATAACAACAGGAACATCATAATCCCCTGTAGGCAGGTTCAAGCCTTTTTCCTCTTCATCCGTAACGATGAACAAACCTGCAAGCCCGCGGTAAACCTGTTCTCCTGTATGACCGTGGGGATGTGGATGGAACCAATAGGTACCCGCCCTGTTCATAACTTCAAATTCGTAAAAATAAGTTTCCCCTTCTTCTATTACGTGTTCCGGATGCCCGTCATTCTCGTGGGATACGTGCAGCCCGTGCCAGTGAATTATGGATTTATCAGGAATCTCGTTTTCAAACCGTATCCGTACCCTATCTCCTTTCTTTACCCGTATTATGGGGCCGAGAGCACTTCCTTCTAACTGTTGCAAGGTCTGTTTATCTCCCTTTACTAAAGAACCCCTGTACGAATAGGTATCCGTATTTTTGGAGGATAGAATTTTAGTACTTGACTGTACTGCCTTTAACTGTATATCGATGTCGGCATCGAAATCGTTATTGACAGCGTTTCCAACATTGGGATGAGCGGAAGGCGTATCCGATTTACAGGAACTAAATAATGGCATCGCATAAAAACCAGCGGCGACCAGTCCTGCTGTTTCAATGAAACTTCTTCTATTGAATTTATTTTTTTCTTTCATTACTTGACTTTTTTAAATTAAAACTCAAAAAAACACGGTCCCGACCTCTAATCCATACCCCTAGTGTGCAGACATACCGAAGTCTTATCAAAATTTCCTTTTCTATTCCTAGTTGTTTGCATCGTTCCTTTTTAAGAACCATTTTTCCCCTGTAAATACCAATACCGTAAGTACTACCGCTACAACGACCACCAATACATCACTGGATATTTTTATCCATAAAAATGCGCCTAGAACCACAAGGTCCAATATAATGGCGGTACCGACATTCTTATTGGGGCTTACAATTTCCCCCCCGCTATTGGTTATGGTCGTAAAGCCTTTGTAGGCCAGGATGGACAATGCCGAAGCCCCTAAGTAGCTGGAGACCGGATACTCGGACAAACTACTGGAAGGGACTACTTCTGAAAAGGAGAATCCCGCCGCCCACAGACCGCCTATCGCAAAAATGGAGATACCCCCGATTTTGAGAATGGCCATTACCAACGATGATTTGCCGATAACGTTGTTTCCCGAAATATTGATCAAGAAAGCTGTAATCAATAGTACGACACCTAAAACAGGAACCCATACGCTATCGCCCCCAACATCGAACAATTGTAACGTATACGAACCGAAGGTACGGGCAACCAAGCTCTCATTGATGACCATAGAAAAAGCCATTAGCAAAGCACCGGATGCCGCAAGTGCACCTTTACCATAAATCTTTTTCAGATAGGTTGCGATCCCTCCTGCAGAAGGGTATGCATTTGACATCTTAACGTATGAGTAGGCACTAAAGCCCGAGATAATGGCCCCTGCCAAAAATGCAATGGGAAACCACTGTCCGGACAGTTCGGCAACCTGTCCCAAAAGGGCAAAGATACCCGCACCGATCATAACACCGGTACCCAGTGATACGGCACCGGTCAAACTCAGGCTATTTTTTTTGTATCCGTCCATCTTTTAAAATCTTACTGACAGGCCACCACCCCAATCAAATCGGTTATCATAGCTCGCCATAATCGAAAAATTTCTTCCTAAAACATACTCAAGACCTACTTGCCATGTGGTTTCACTTTTATAGCTCGTTCCCTCGGGTAAATTATCGACCCATCCAAAATCGATTTGATATTCATATTGGCCGTATATCCCTATCCTAGGAAACAACATTGTTGCCGTTGAAAAGCTGACCAATGGCCTTAGCTTATCGTCTATTCGCAATTCGGAGTCTATTAAAAGCGGTAATAAATACCGAACCCCACCGATTGCCCTGGTATTTATTTCGTCAAGACTGTCCGCACCTTCATTCTCGACGTTTACTCCTCCAAAAATCCTGAAATAACTATTAAGCCATCGTTCATACGTAAACTGGGCTTCCAAATTTTGGTTCCATCCATATTCCCCACGAAAAATAAACTGGTTTCTGATGTTGGTAGCGGTAGCGTAAAGTTCGGTCATATGACTGGCAGCCGTTAGCTCGCCCCAAGTAAATATGTGATCGGCTTCGTTTGTAAGATTGGTCAATGCATTTCCTTTCAAGCGTTCATCTCGTGGCGTGTCATAACTGAACACTCTGGCCATACCGCTGTTTAAATGATATAGAACGTGACAGTGGAAAAACCAGTCGCCATACTCATTGGCATTAAACTCGATGACCACTTTTTGCATGGGGGCTACATTTACCGTATGCTTTAATGGGGAATACTCCCCATTTTCGTTCAACACCCTAAAAAAGTGACCGTGTAGGTGCATGGGGTGGTGCATCATTGTCAGGTTATTGAGCGTGATGCGCACCACTTCTCCTTGCTTGATTTTTATCTTATCAGTTTCGGACAGTGGTACCCCATTGATTGACCAGACATATCGATTCATGTTACCCGTTAAGTTGAAAAGCATTTCCTTTATAGGCTTATCGCTGTTAAACTCTGTAGGTACTGGCGAGCGTAAGTAATTGTAATTGAACTCTGGATTATCCCCGGTTTTCATAGTAGAACCTATAACTTTGTCCTCTGGAATGATATATCCCATCTTCATTTTACCATCATCCATCTGGGTTGAATCTTTTTTCATTTTCATCCCATCCATTTCCATTTTCCCCTCTTCCATCTTCACATTGTCCATAGCCATGCCGTCCATTTCTGCCTGTTCGGCAGGCGGATTCATTTCATCCATTTTCATCGCATATTTTTTCATATACTTGATGGAATCATTTTTAGAAGGATTGAACTTGGCTGCCGGAGCGCCCATCTTCATGCCCATAGCCATCATTTTTTTCATGCTTTCAATCAAATCCGGTTCTGGCACCATCGGTGCTGCCATTACCGGGCCTGTTCCCAAATAGGCGGAAGCATGCCCCGAGCCGTCTTGGGCCATTGCTCGAACTTCCAATTTTCCATTTTGGGGAATGGTCAGTAAAAAATCGTATGTTTCCGCTACGCCGATAAGGGTTTTGTTTTTCGTAACAGGAACCACATCTTGACCATCCGCCGAAATTAAGGTAGGATCCCCACCGCCAAAAGTCAACCAGAAATAGGAAGCTGCCGAAGCATTTACAAAGCGGACCCTCACTTTCTCACCAGGTGTAAAATTGGGATATTCTTGGCCTGCCTTACCGTTTATAAAAAACGTATCGAAATAATTGTCGGATATGGCCATATCGGGCATACGCTGCCACATCATTTTTAGCTTGGCGCCAACGGCATTTTTCTTGATTATTTTATCCCAGCTCTGTATCTGTCCTTTTCGGATTAAATACCATTCGTTGCCCCTTTTAAGATTCTTTAGTTGGGAAGCTGGGTTTTCGTCCATCCAATCGGATAGTACTAAAACCAAATCATGGTCATACTCAAAGGTCTCCTCTTTAGGATTGATTTGTATCGACCCATAAACTCCCCTTTGCTCCTGTAATCCTGTATGGGAATGGTACCAATAGGTACCCGATTGTTTAAGGGCAAATTTGTATTGGAGCGTTTCTCCCGGCCGTATCGGAGGAGTGGAAAGATAAGGTACACCATCATAAAAGTTAGGAAGAATCATGCCGTGCCAATGCACCGATGTTTCCACATCCATTTTGTTGGTCACGTTGATAATGGCAAACTCGCCCTCGGTGAACTCAAGGTTGGGCCCTGGAATACCACCGTTGATGGTCATGGCCCTTACGTCTTTACCTGTATAGTTAAGCGTTTCGTAATCAATGGTGAGGTCATAGACCCTTTCAGGCCAATTGTCCATATTTTCTTCGATTTCGTTGGATACCAATTGTGAGCTACCTTCGTAGGATATAAGAAGCAACAACAACATTAAAATTTTTCTAATCATGGTTCTCATTTATTAATATTTTGTTACTTACCATAAGTATGCTATTCAACGGGCAGACCTTACTTTTATCCATTTGTATTTTAACTCATTAGATAATTGATAATGGCCGATTGCACGTAATACATTTTTATCGACTCTATCCGGTTTATCTGAAACTTCAATTGTAGTTCCTGAATGTCCAAGACATCATTAAAATCAATGGTTCCCGTCTCGTAACTTTTAATCAGGATTTCCTCCGCATCATTGGCCTGCTGTATATTTTTGGCCTGTGTTCTAAAACGTATTCTAGCAGCTACTCGGGCATTGCTTGCCTCGCTCAAAAGGGTTTCCAATTTGTTTCTGCGTTCCTGCTTTTGGGCGGTTATTTCACCTTGCTTCAGCTTGTTCTGTTCGGATATGGATTTGTATTTGTTGTTGAATATCGGGATGGATACCGACACCATGGGCATCAAAATATCCTTTCCGTTATCATCGAAGGCCATGTCGGACCTTTCGGCAACGGGTACATAATCCAATCCGAAACCAAGGTTCGGGAAGGCCTCTTTTTGGTTCAATATCTGGGACTGTTCTACCGACTCATATAATTTGTTATACTTTATAAGTTCGGGATGCAGGTCAAGGCCTCCCTCATCCATAATTGGGTCTTGTTCCGGTACCGTTAGTCCGTCGTAAACTACAATTTGGGTTTGTCCGTCCCGGTTCAAAAGATTATTGAGCAAGGTCTGTTCTGCCACATACTCCTGTTCTAGCACTTCTTTCTGTTGCTCCAGCTCGTTCTGCCTAATCTGTAGGCGAAGCACATCAACAGCGGATGCGCTGCCAACTTCCACGGAAGTCAAGGCCAAACGCTCATAAGTATCCAGCAACTCAATGTTCTCGTCCAATACCTTTTGTTTTGCCACAATCGCAAACAGGAGGTAATAGGACTGCGAGACCGATAATACCAATTTTCTTTTGGCGATGACCAACTCTTCATATTGGGCATCCGCCAAGGAACTGGCATAATTTTCACGGGCGGTAATGGTACCGAACCATGGTATCATCTGTTTTGCCGAGAATCTTGCTTTCTGTGCTCCGGTCCGTGTTTCGGGCTCGCTTACAAAATAGCCCGCGCTCACTTCTGTATTGGGCAAGGTGTTGACCTCGTTCACCTTTTCAGAGGCAATATTATACCGCAATTCGAAAGCCTGAATCTCGGGATTGTTGAGTTCGGCCTGTTGGATTAGACTTTCCAACTCTTGCCCGTGCACGGAAGCGATGGATAGTGTTCCAATCAATAGGTATAGGTATTTGTTCATTTGGATATTCTTTTTAATTCAAACTCGGCCTTCCAGCTGTATAAAACGGGCACGACAAATAAAGTAATCAACGCGATAAGCATTCCTCCAAAAGAGGGAATCGCCATGGGTATCATAATATCGCTACCTCGGCCGGTGGATGTCAATACGGGAAGCAATGCCAGAATAGTGGTAGCGGTTGTCATCAAACACGGACGAATACGCTTTTCTCCTGCTATAACCACAGATGCCCTTATCTCGTTTTTAGTTTCCGGTCTATTCCTATCAAAAGTCTGTGTTAAATAGGTGGCCATTACTACGCCATCATCCGTAGCGATACCAAAGAGCGCAATAAAACCTACCCATACGGCAACACTCAGGTTAATGGTATGCATCTGGAAGAGGTCACGTAGATTTTCCCCAAAAAAGTTAAAGTTCAAGAACCAATCCTGCCCATAGAACCAGATCATAAGAAACCCGCCAGCGAAGGCCACCGCTATCCCCGTAAAAACCATTAACGAGGTCCCTACCGAACGGAATTGGAAATAGAGAATCAGGAATATGATGGCCAATGCCAACGGCACGACCACCGATAACGTTTTTTCGGCACGTAATTGGTTTTCATAAGTACCTGTAAACAAATAATTGATACCCTTGGGAACCACCAGTTCCCCGCTATCTATTTTTTCCTGTATCAGGGCCTGGGCATTTTCGACCACTGCAACCTCGGCAAAACCGTCCAACTTATCGAACAGCACGTAACCGACCAAAAAGGTATCCTCACTCTTGATGACCTGCGGGCCTTTTTCATATCTAATTGTAACCAACTCGCTCAAAGGAACAGGGCTTCCCTTCGCAACAGGCACATAGATGTTCTTCAAATCTGCTGGGTTCTCGCGCAACTCTCTTGGATATCGCACCCGAATACCATATCGTTCGCGCCCTTCCACCGTTTGGGTGAGTATCATCCCCCCGACGGCCACTTGCAATACGCTTTGCACATCTTCGATAGTAATACCGTACAGTGCCAGTCGCTCCCTATCGATATCTATCAGCAAATAAGGTTTTCCGACAATTCGATCTGCGAAGACGGCTTCCTCTTTGACCCCCTCGGCCTGTTTCAAAATACCTTCGAGCTTAAGACCGAAGGCTTCTATTTCCCTTAAATCCTGACCCTTTACCTTGATACCCATGGGGGCACGCATTCCCGTTTGCAGCATGACCAATCGGGTCTCGATTGGCTGTAATTTAGGTGCCGACGTAACCCCTGGGAGTTTGGTGACCTTCACGATATCGTTCCAAATATCGTCTGGAGATTCAATTTCCGGTCTCCAGTTCCGGTAATATTCCCCGTCGTCATCGGGTATCAAATCTTTTTGTTTTACGGAAAATGCGGATGTAATTGCAGATTCATCATAGTTTCGATCATCATCTACGACCCTATTCGGATTGGTAACAAAAGTACCGTCGTTAAGTTTAAAAAGACCGTCTTCATTGACCCTGTAACGCTGCCGTTCCCTATCTTCGTTCAACATGTATTCGGGCTTGTATTGGATAATGTTTTCGTACATGGACAAGGGCGCTGGATCCAATGCGGATTCTGTTCGGCCCGCTTTACCCACCACTGTTGCTATTTCTGGAATACTGGCGACCGCCATATCCAGCTGTTGCAATACCCGCTTATTTTCTTCCACCCCTGCGTGTGGTAATGAAGTTGGCATCAATAGGAACGAACCTTCATTGAGCGAGGGCATAAATTCCTTGCCCGTATTCTGCATAATTAACACACCGAAGATGACAATAAGCGTCGGGACGGAAAGGAATAGGATTTTGTTTCGTAGCGCCCATCTTAGTATTCTCGTATAGTAATTCCTGAATACGATAAAGAAGCCTAGAAGTCCGAAACAGATAAATGCAACGAAAATCAGGTTGATAAAAATGCTACGGTCAAGGCCCAGTGGCCGCCAATAGCTGGCCAACAGGAATACGATTGCCGTAGCTGAAATAATAATATTCAAAAGACTTGCCTGTTTTTCGGAGAGGGAAAATCCATTGAAAAGCCGCCCCGCAAGTTCTGCATTTTTCAATGGCTTTAACGTTCCGAAGGCTATTAGCACGAGCCCCAGCCAATAGCCATATACTACCGCTATAAGGCCAAGGACTATCATAAGTATACTAAAGACATAACCTACAATACTCTTGCTCCGTTTCTTTCTAAAGAGGAAAGCCGCAAAGGGAGGTATCAAAAATAGGGCTACAATGATGGATGCCGTTAACGCAAACGTTTTTGTAAAAGCCAACGGCCTGAACAATTTTCCTTCTGCACCTATCATTGTAAATACAGGAATAAAACTGATGATCGTGGTCATTACAGCGGTTAATATGGCTCCCGATACTTCTGCCGAGGCATTATAGACTACGGTATTGATAGGTAGGTCCTCTTCATTTTCGTCCAAATGCCGTATGATGTTTTCGGAGAGTATGACCCCGACATCCACCATGGTTCCAATGGCGATGGCTATACCAGAAAGTGCTACGATATTCGCATCCACATTGAAAAGTTTCATCGCGATAAATACCATGAGTACCGCAACGGGCAACAATCCTGAAATTAGGATGGATGCCCTTAAATTGAAGACCATAATGATGATGACCAAAATGGTAATCAAAATTTCCAATGTCAGGGCTTCATTGAGAGTGCCCAACGTTTCTTGAATAAGTTCGGTCCTGTCGTAAAATGGAACAACCGTGAGCTGGGATGTTCTGCCGTCTTCAAGTACTTTGGAGGGGAGTCCTGCACTTAAATCAATAATTTGATCCTTTACATTGTTAATGACCTCCATGGGGTTGGCACCATACCGTGCGACCACTACACCCCCAACAACTTCTGCGCCTTCCTTGTCCAATATGCCACGCCGAGTGGCAGGTCCGTGAGAAACTTTTCCGATATCCTTTATTCGGATGGACGTATAATCTTCGGAAGTAATCACTGCGTCTTGGAGATCTTCGATTGATTTCACGTAACCGAGACCCCGAATCAGATATTCGGCTTGGTTGATTTCCAACGTCTGTGCCCCGATGTCCCGATTGCTTTGTTTTACGGCCTTTACCACCTCTTGCAGTCCGATACCGTATTGCTTCATCAGTTCGGGATTTACATCAACCTGATATTCGAGCACATATCCACCTATGGATGCCACCTCTGAAACACCACTTGCCGACGACAGCGCATATTTCACATAAAAATCCTGAATGCTTCTGAGTTCGTGTAAATCCCATCCGCCCGTGACATTTCCATCTTGGTCACGGCCTTCCAAAGTATACCAGAATATTTGTCCAAGTCCCGTAGCATCCGGTCCCAATGCAGGGTTGACCCCATCGGGCAACAAGCCGCTTGGGAGGGAATTCAATTTTTCAAGGATCCGGCTTCGGCTCCAATAGAATTCGATATCCTCTTCGAATATGATGTAGATACTGGAAAAACCGAACATTGAGGAACTACGGATGGTCTTAACACCGGGGATTCCTAGAAGGGAGGTAGTAAGCGGATAAGTTATCTGGTCTTCAATATCCTGTGGCGAGCGACCGTCCCATTTGGTAAAAACGATCTGCTGGTTTTCACCGATGTCCGGTATGGCATCAACAGCAACGGGGTTTCTTGGCAACGAGCCCGTACTCCACTCAAAAGGAGCGTTTACGGTTCCCCAGCCTACAAAAAGGATTAGCAGCAAAACCGCGACCAATTTATTCTCTATAAGAAATTTGATGCTTTTATTCAGCATGGTATTGATGATTAAGTAATTAGAAGTTCTGATTGGAAAACAGCAAAACAGGACAAGCCCTGAACTGCTATCAGTTGGGCCTTAGATTTCTATTACTTAAAAATCAAATAAGGAAGGTCTGGTCTAGGACCTGTATATCCTTGACCAAAAGTGGAGGGGGGTAATCGCTAAACGAGACTATGTTTTCAGGTAATCCTTCAAAAAGATTGAGATATGAATATACGAAAGAAGCTACAAATTGCAGTTGCGCAAAACTCAGTTTATCAAATGATAGTTTTAAATTGTCTTGCCCATCAATAGATAGCATCTCATCACTACAACAATCTTTCTGTGATAAGCCGGATCGTTCGGGATGCATGTCTTTTTGAACATCCATACCACAAGATTCAGCTTTCCCGAACAAAGAATAATCCACTAAAAAATCCCCGCAATAATGTTGCTCGACCGTAAAGGAAAAGGTCGAGAACAGCACAATCAGTGCCATGGAAAAAGACATTATTTTATGAAAGAAACTTTTCATATTGTTTTGCAAAGCTACAAAATTTATAAAGCAAAATTTTTGTTTAACAAATTTTTAGAAATGAAGCAGTGGAATTACTATGAGGGCAAAGCTCTGTCTTCGTCTTCAAACGGCTCATGACAATTGTCATGTTTTGTTTTAGTCCGTAATGTGGCTTTATCCCAAATTGCATCCTAGGACCAAATCCATATTCCCTTTTTGATGCAGCTATTTTCTCAAATGTAACAACTTGACGAAATTATGTAGATAAGAAAGAAAATTATGCAGATATAGTCCACTAAGAACAAATACTTTTAACTAACGAAAACAAAATCGGTGCGATGCAGATAAAGGAATCTTCAACAATGTACGACGTAATCATAGTCGGCTCCGGTGCAGGCGGCGGTATGGCCACGAAAATACTCGCCGATTCGGGCCTAAAGGTCGCCGTTGTAGAGGCCGGTCCCTATTTCGACCCCAAAGACCCCGAACAGATGACCCAATTAAAATGGCCCTGGGAATCGCCAAGAAGAGGTGCAAGCACTGTCAGGCCCTTTGGGGATTTCGATAGTGCCTATGGCGGCTGGGATATCGATGGCGAACCCTACACAAATAAAGACGGCAGTAATTTTAGGTGGTTCCGCTCACGCATGTTGGGTGGTAGGACCAATCATTGGGGCAGAATTGCCTTGCGCTTCGGACCTAGGGATTTTAAACGTAAAAACGAGGATGGATTAGGCGACAATTGGCCCATAGGTTATGAAGATGTCAGGCCCTATTATGATAAGGTCGACAAATTGATCGGAGTCTTTGGCACCAATGAGGGATTGCCTAACGATCCCGATGGTTTTTTTCTGCCACCTCCAAAACCTAGGCTACACGAGCTTTTTTACATAAAGGGCGCGCGAAAATCAAATATCCCCGTTTATCCGTCGAGGCTGTCCATCCTTACGAAAATGATAAACCAGGATAGGGGCATCTGCTTCTATTGCGCGCAGTGTTCCCGGGCCTGTATGGTATATGCCGATTTCTCGGCGCAAACCTGTTTGATCATTCCGGCACAAAAAAATGGGGGGCAGATCGATCTATTTCTAAATGCCATGGTCAGGGAGGTTACCACCGACGAAGAGGGCAAGGCAACGGGCGTGTCATACATCAACAAGGAAGATAGAAAAGAATATAAACTGAAAGGGAAAGTCGTAGTCTTAGCGGCCTCGGCCTGTAGCTCGGCCCGTATTCTCCTAAATTCAAAAAGTAGCCAACACCCAAATGGATTAGGCAATAGCAGCGATATTGTGGGGAAATATTTGCACGATTCCACGGGTGCGAGCAGGGCGGCCTTTATACCGGACCTCATGAACCGGAAAGTATCCTATAATGAAGATGGTGTCGGGGGCATGCACGTGTATTCCCCCTGGTGGGGCGACAATAAAAAATTAGGTTTCCCACGCGGTTACCACATAGAGGTATGGGGCGGAATGGGAATGCCCAACTATGGCTTTGGGTTTAATCCCAACGAATTCAATAAATTCTTCGGCACCAAGGTAGGGGGCTATGGCTATGGTCTTAAGGACGATGTAAAAAGATACTATGGCTCCGTACTCGGCTTCGGAGGCCGGGGCGAATCTATAGCCATGAAGAAGAATTATTGCGAAATAGATCTTACCAAAGTGGACGAGTTCGGCATTCCGGTGCTTCGGTTCCAGTACAAATGGTCCGATCATGAGCATAAACAGGTAAAGCACATGCAGGATACTTTTGAGGAACTGGTCCACAATATGGGAGGCGAGGCCCTAGGGGCAAAACCAACCAAGGAACAGAATTACGGTATCTCCCCGCCGGGATGGATCATTCATGAAGTGGGCACTACCCGAATGGGCAACGACCCTAAAACCTCGGTCGTGAATAAGTTTCAGCAACTTCACGATACAAAGAACGTATTCATCGTTGATGCCGGTCCCTTTGTATCACAAGCGGACAAGAACCCCACATGGACCATCTTGGCGCTCTCCTGGAGAACATCGGATTATATTGTCGAACAATTGAAACAGCAAAATATTTAGGAAAATGGACAGGAGAAAAAGCATAAAATCCATTGTGCTCGGCGGCGCCGCTGCAGGATTGGCGGTCCACGGCTGCAAACCTGAAGCAGGGGCCAATGATGAACAGACCGTAGCGTTACCTGAATATAATCATAAATATGGCAGGACCCCCAAGGAGAAGGAGCTGATCCTGGAACTGGAGGCGGAACAATTTTTTAACGGACATGAATTGGAAACCATTGCCGTTTTGAGCGGTCTCATCCTTCCCGTCTCCGCAACATTTGGTAGCGCAACGGATGCAGGGGTACCCGATTTTATCGAGTTCATGGCCAAGGATATCCCGGAAACGCAGACGACGCTCCGGGGCGGGCTTATGTGGTTGGACCATAAGTGCAATACCGAATTCGGAACGGAATTCAAATCGACCGCAGAAAGGCAACAAAAACAGATCTTGGATGCCATTGCCTATCCTGATATAAATGTTCCAGAGGCCGAACGGCCCCTTGCAATACAGTTTTTCTCCGTGATGCGAAATCTGACGCTAACAGGTTACTACACTTCTGAAGTCGGCATAGCCGATCTGGGCTACAAGGGCAATACGCCCAATGTTTGGGACGGTGTGCCAGAGGATGTACTGAAACAGCACGGAGTGGCCTACGAGAAAGAATGGCTGGCCAAATGTGTGGACCAAAGCAAACGGGGCGTAATGGCGGAATGGGACGATACCGGCAATTTGCTTACTTAGCCAGTTTATTAGGATAGCTTCAAATTATAAATTAGGCCCTGACATGACAATTATCATGTTACCGTTCAAGGCCTTGGTTTATCTTTGACTAACTCTAGTTGAAAAATAGGGCTAACTCTTTCATTTTAAAAAAATGAACCACTATGGACTTGAAGTCCATAGTTTCAAGCTCTCGACTCAAAGTCGCCCGTTTGTCATTTCTCAATAATAAAGTCCGAGTTCGCCCCATCACCGGGCTTTCTATGATGCTCCAAATATGCGTTCACCATTTCATCCGTTATATTGCCCGTGCTCCAACAACCGAAACCGATCGCCCAAAAGTGGCGGCCCCAGTATCTCTTTTTCAGTTCGGGGAACTCCTGTTGCAGCTTCCTCGAGCTTCGGCCCTTCAGTTTTTTCACAAGGCCGCTCACACTTAACGAGGGACGGTACTCCATATGCATATGGACATGGTCCTTGGAGACAACCCCCTTTAAAATCACCACGTCCTCGGCCTCGCAAATCTGAATCAAAAGCGTACGGCAGCGGATCTGGATGTCGCCTTTCAGAACGGAATATCTATATTTGGTGCTCCACACAACGTGAACGCTGAGACGCGAAACCGTATGTCCATTGCCCCTTACTTTTGGCATAACACAAAAGTAGGTTTTTTTAGAAGCTAAAGCGAGATGCACTAAAGTGCATAGCTTAAACTATTTTTTGAGACCAGTTAAGTTCTTTAAAATAATAATATAAAAGCAAGTACCTAAATAAAATTAAGTTACCTTAAGACTATGAAACGCTTTTTGACCAAAATAGTATCTGTCACTTTAGCCTTCGTTGTGGTTTTTGCCACTTCGTCTTTTGTTGTGGATATGCATTTTTGTTGTAATAAGTTGGTCGATATAGCTGTTTTAAGCAAAGCGAAGCCTTGTAAAGATAAAAAAAGCGATACATCTTCCAAAGAATGCTCACTTGGGCAACAAGACTGCTGTAGCAATTCTTCTATTGTGAAAAATGCGGATGACAACGCCAAAAAAGCTCAAGTTGAGTACACTTCAGATAACATTGTCTTCTTACAAACATTTTTCTACACTTACATAAACCTATTTGAAGGACTTGAACTAAAAGTAGTTCCCTTTACCGTCTACGACCCCCCTTTTTTAGAGAAGGACATTCTTGTGCTTCACGAGACTTTTTTACTTTGATCTTACAATAGCGGATTGTTAGAACAATAATCCGCACTTCCCATTTAGCCAATGCTATAGTATTGGCTACCTATCGTCGTACTCATATTCCAGCGACAGCATTCCCATTGGTCATGCACCAAAAATCAACAAACCGATATAGGTTTTAACATAAGAACAATTAAAAAAATCAGGTATGCACTCCGAGAGAGAATACTGGATCAAGAATATGGTCTGCAGGCGTTGCCTGAAAGTCATCAAGCAAGAACTTGAAGCGATCAAGGTGATCGTACTTTCCCTCGAACTGGGGAAACTAACGGTTCATATTGACACTGATACCGATAAGGATATTGATAAAAAAATAGCAAGTATCCTTCACGCCAACGGATTTGAAATAGTAAGGAGCGAGGAAGAAATGCTGGTCGAAAGAATAAAGATCATTCTGATAGAACTTATTTCGGAACTACCGATCAATATTAATCAAAACACATCCGAACATTTGGCGACTCTTTTGCATCGGGATTACAAAATTCTGAGTAAAATTTTCTCTAAAAATGGGAATACCACTATAGAAAAGTACTTTATAAAATTAAAAATTGAGAAGGCAAAAGAGCTGATACAAATGCAACAGCATACCTTTTCCGATATCGCCTATTTGCTGGACTATAGCAGTGTGAACCACTTGTCGAGACAATTTAAAAATACGGAAGGGATGAGCATGACCGATTACAAGAACAATCCGCTATGGGAACGGAATTTCCTTGACGAAATTATATAGATATGAACGAAGATTATGCAGATGATAGTTTGGGGGAACACATAATTTCAGCATTGAGAAATTAAGAATTCGGGCAACGGAAAAAGTCGATATAAATTGTGAAAAGAATAAAATAAAACGAAACAATATTTAAGTACTTAAGTATAATTAAAATTAAATATCATGAAAACAGCAACACTAATTTTTTCACTGATTGCAGTTACCGTTTTAAGTAGTTGTAATCAAATTACAGATGTAAATGTCATGCTTGAAAGTCCTGAAACTAGAACAGAACTTTTTGATGCAATTGCCAGTAATCACAGCTACATGACCCAATTCATGGACAACATGCACGGCAACGACCATGCCATGCAGATGATGCAGGGCGATCAAAAGATGATGGGCAATATGATGCAAGGCGGTGGTATGAAAATGATGATGAAAGACAGCATGATGATGAAAAACATGATGCAGTCCATGATGAAGGACGGTAAGATGATGGGCAATATGATGCAGATGATGCACGAAAAGGGCATAATGAGCGAAGATTGCATGGAGTCATGCAAGAAAATGATGAATGAGTAAGGGCTAAAAGTTATAAAACAAGGCGAACTCGAATTGAGTAAAAGCCAAAGCCATGGCGACCATCATTAAAGAATATAACATTTAACGCTAAAAATAAAAATTATGAAAGGTCATTGGATTTGGATGGTCATCGGATGCGGTCTTCCGCTATTGTTGATTTTTTTCGCACCCGCACTAGGTATTACTGGAAATAGCTGGCTTTTTGCCTTTATATTCCTAATGTTCGTGTTTCACCTAATTATGCCCCACGGCGGGCACGGCCGTGGTGGACATGCACACGGCGCACATGGTCGACCGAGCGAAAACAGCGACCCTGAACGCGGAAAGGAAGTACCTGCCGAAGGGACACAAGAAGAACATAAGGGGCATAGGCACCATTGAAGATAAACTACTAGCAAATGAAACACAGATATCAAATAAACGGAATAAGCTGTAGCGGTTGTGTGGCACGGGTCAAGAAAACCCTGGAAGCACATCCTGATATTGAGAAAACCGAGATTTTCCTTCATCCAAAGGGAGCCACGATCATAAGTATGAAAGAAGAACTTTCGAGAGAAGATTTGCAAAGGCAACTCAACAAATTAGATGGCTATACCATTACGGAAATCATTTAAAATAATAATAACCTTAAACGTAACACTATGTTTTTTAGAGATGGATTTTTTTGGGGCATGCACCTAATCTGGTGGGGCATTTGGCTCGTGGCTTTAGGCTGGATTTTCTTTGGCCCGTCGAACTGGCCTTATCCAGAAGAAGAGGAAGACGATATCTTGGTAACGCTCAAAAGACGGTTTGCCAAAGGCGAGATTACCGCACAGGAATATGAGGAATCAAAGAGCCTCTTAAAATCGGACAAATAGTCCAACCACAAACAACTATTAACCCTTAAAACTAAAAACTATGCATTTTTTTGACGGACACTTCGGCGGTATGCACTTCGTATGGTGGATCATATGGTTGATCCTCTTGATATGGATATTCTTTGTTCCATATGACATCCCTTATAAAAAATCAAAGAATGAAGACCCACTCGGAATTCTTAAAAAAAGATTTGCGAAAGGGGAGATCACTAAAGAGGAATATGAGGAATCGAAAAAAATTCTAAAATCGAAATAGGTAATGTGTGTTTAACATAAAACAAAAATCATGAATCGTATCAACGTAAAAAAATTCGGCTTTGCTCTTGGTTTTACAGGAGCCTTGGTCTATGCAGGGTGCATGATCGTAATGGCAACAGCCGGACAAGAAGGTACAATAACCTTCTTCAACAGCCTCTTACACGGGCTCGATGTCACAAATATAATTAGAATGGATGTTCCCCTTTTGGAAGCCCTTTTTGGATTCGTCCAAACTTTCATCTTGGGGTGGCTTATAGGTGCCTGTATCGCGGCGTTTTATAACGTACAAATTAAGAAGTAATTGCAATACGTATGTTTCATCTGTTTGCTTATTCGCGTTCACTTTCGGCATCTACCGGTCGGGACTTTACGAGCATTGATAATGGAGAAAACTGATTAAACCCAAAACGATATGATGATCTTGAATTAATCATAAATCTAAATAAATAATGAAAATACTATTAGCTATAGATGGTTCGGAATACAGCCAAGCGGCTGTTAACCAACTTGCGAAGATGCCATTTTCGCCACAAACCGAAGTGCGAATCATATCGGTCTTCGACAATTCGCTATTGATCACTTCGGAAGGAACACCTATGGGCGGTTGGTCGAGGGACCTTCAACAAGCAGATGCCATAGCTAGAAAAGCGGCAATGGGCAAGGCAAAAGAAGCAGCTAAATTATTGAAGGAAAAGAATCCGTTGCTGTTACTAACTACCACAGTTCAGGTCGGTTCTCCAAAACATGCCATCCTAGATGAGGCGGAAGCCTTTGGGGCAAATCTGATCGTGGTGGGATCACATGGCCATAGCGGATTCTCCCGATTTCTGCTTGGCTCCGTTTCCCAGTCCGTGGCAATGCATGCCCACTGTTCGGTCATGATAGTGCGCAAACAGGATGAATAGAAAATGTTTCGTTTGAGTGCGAATTGGAAAAATTAGTAAATACACTATGGATATTAAAAATAATCGCACATCTGAAAATACTATGGAAGCTGCTTGCAAGGTAACAGATGATATCTGTCTTCCAGATTCAAAATTTCCGCGTGTGGTTATCATTGGTGGAGGATTTGCAGGACTGGCCTTGGTAGAAAAATTGAAGCACAAGGAGCTTCAGGTGGTTTTGTTCGATAAAAATAACTTCCATCAGTTTCAACCCTTATTTTATCAAGTCGCGACGAGTGCTTTGGAGCCTGACAGTATTGTATTTCCATTCAGGAAACAAATCAGTGGATATAAAAACGTAGCGTTTCGTTTGGTCGAAGTCGAGGAAATTCAACCTTCTTTAAATACCCTAATAACTTCCAAAGGAAAAGTTCATTACGATTACCTAGTACTGGCAACAGGTACGACCACCAATTTTTTTGGAATGGATTCCGTTGAGGAAAACAGTTTGGGGATGAAAGATATTCGTGATTCCCTCAACATCCGCCATATGATGCTGCAAAATCTGGAACAGGCTGCTATTACCTGTGATGATGATGAAAGGGATGCTCTGACCAATTTTGTTATTGTGGGAGGCGGTCCTGCTGGTGTAGAGATGGCCGGAGCCTTGGCAGAATTCTGTAAATACATTCTACCGAAGGATTATCCGGAGTACCCTTCTTCGATAATGAAAATATATTTAATAGAAGCCATTGATGAATTGTTGAGCACAATGTCTGATAAAGCATCTTCTAAAACCTTAAAGTATTTGAAGGACTTAAATGTAAAAGTACTATTCAATGAATCAGTGAGTGATTATGACGGCTCACAGGTTACCACAAAAAGTGGAAAGACCATTTTAGCCAAAAACCTAATCTGGACAGCTGGTGTAAAAGGGCAGTTCCCGAAAGGAATAGATGAAAAACACGTGGTTAAGGGCAACCGTTTAAAAACCGATTCCAATTTAAAAGTGGAGGGTCACGAAAACATTTTTGCTATAGGCGACATAGCGGCTATAATTACAGAACAAACACCAAAAGGACATCCGCAAGTAGCACAGACAGCTATTCAACAAGGCAAATATTTGGGTAGTTCATTATTAAAAATCATGGAGGGTGAGGCCGTAAAACCTTTTGAATATAAAGATAAGGGGTCGTTGGCGACAGTAGGAAAACGTAAGGCAGTGGCTGATCTGGGCAAATTCAAGTTTGCAGGTTATTTCGCTTGGTTGCTATGGTCTATTGTGCACTTGTTATCCATAAGCGGATTTAGAAATAGATTGATGGTTGGTTTTAATTGGGCGGTAAGCTATTTCAGTTATGAAAAGAGCAACCGCGTAATTATTAGAAATTTTAAGCCAAAATCAGTTATTCACACGAAGAAATAGTCTAAAAATGAAAGACACCACAGGTAAAAATAGCAAGCTCTCCCTAATAGGTTCCATATCTCTTGGCACAGGCGTAATGATTGGTGCTGGTATATTTGTGCTAATGGGACAAATAGCAGAGTTGGTGGGCGATTTATTCCCCATTGCTTTTATTGCAGGTGCCATTGTGGTAGGATTCAGTTCTTATTCCTATGTAAAGTTTTCAAATGCTTTTCCTTCCTCTGGAGGGGTTGTCAAATTTTTAAATAAATCTTACGGGCCAGGAACAACAACAGGAGTTTTTTCTTTATTGATGTATGTTTCTATGGTGGTTTCAGAAAGTCTGGTAGCAGGCACTTTTGGCGCATATACACTTCGGTTGTTCCCAGAGAGTTTCACGAGTTATGCATCGGTTCTTGGTATTCTACTTTTGGTAATGGCCTATATCGTGAATATTTCAGGTAATAAAGTAATTGGTGCAACAGCCACCTTTACAGCAATTATAAAAGTTCTGGGTATTGCACTGCTCGCCATTGCGGGTCTTATAGCTTCCGGGTTTGCAGATATTACAGGAAATTACATCTCTCAAAATACCGAAGCCTTACCACAGGGATTAAGCTTTGTAGCTGCATTGGCATTGGCAATCCTCGCCTACAAAGGGTTTACAACCATTACAAATCAGGGCGGCGATATTAAAAACCCACATAAAAACCTGGGACGATCCATTATTATTTCTATTCTAATCTGTACGATCATTTATGTAGCACTGGCTTTGGCAGTGGCGGGAGGCTTAACCATTCCTGAAATCATTGCTGCAAAAGATTATGCCCTTGCGGCGGCCGCAAAACCTATTTTTGGGGAATGGGGCTCTTGGTTTACCATTGGCATTGCAATAATTGCCACAGTATCTGGTGTTATTGCCAGTGTTTTTTCATCATCACGCCTATTGGGGATGTTGAGCAATATGAAGCAAGTACCTTCCTTAAAAAGAATGGGAAACCTTAAAAATCCCGCCCTCATATTGACGGTTTCACTTGCCATTTTACTCACTGCCCTACTCGATTTAACAAGGATTGCTTCCATAGGAGCTATATTTTATCTCATTATGGACATTGCAATTCACTGGGGGCTTTTCCGCCACCTAAAAAAAGAAGTGAAATTTCAACCTCTCATTCCTTTAATAGCCATAGTAATGGATATCGCGGTGCTCACTGCCTTTCTATATTTAAAATACCTGAACGATCCTTTGGTACTTATTGTAGCGGCAATTGGGATTATTCTAATTATTATTTCGGAACGACTATTTATGATTTCGCATACAGACGATGAAGGCAATATGCCGATGGGAATGGAAGACAACAAACCTGTTAATGAAAAAATGTAATAACTATTTAATTCTCAAAATTATGGAATAGAAAAACAACAATAAAAAGTAGATAATTGATAGAAGGAGTAAAAACAGTTTATATAAAAATTAATAACAATTAAAAAGATCAAAATTATGGAACAACAAGTAGAAATTAAAGGAATGACCTGTGGCGGATGTGTAAAAACCGTTGAAAAAGCATTGAGTCAAATAGAAGGGGTGAAATCGGTATCGGTAAGTCTTTCTCCACCAAAAGCAGTGATACAAGCAGATAGCAGTGTAAGCACGGCACAATTGCAGACGGCATTATCAAAAGCCGGCAATTATAGCATTGCAGGAACCCAAGCGGCCAATGAACAAAAAAAATCTGGTGGTGGATGCTGTGGATAACCATCAGTTCTGGAAACTTCGGCCTCTTCTTGATAGAGGCCGTTATAGATAGCTTAAAATCAAAACTCATCAGAGAAAACGTATTGAATCAATAACATAAAAATAATGAAAAACATAGCAGTTATAGGTTACGGAGTCATAGGAAAAAGAGTAGCCGACGCCATCAATCTACAAGACGATATGAAACTTGTGGGAGTGTGCGATATAATTAGCGATTGGCGCATTCAAAATGCCGTAAGAAAGAAGTATGACATCTATGCAGCTACCGAAGATGCAGCTGATAAAATGAAGTCCGAAGGTATTTCAGTAAAAGGCAATATGCAGGAACTTTTAACCAAATCAGACCTCGTCGTGGACTGCACGCCTAAAAAAATTGCGGCTCAAAATGTAAAAATCTATAAAGAAAAAGGAATCAAATTTATTGTTCAAGGTGGCGAAAAACACGAAACCACAGGCCATTCCTTTAGTGCCGAAAACAATTATCAATCCGCTATAAATGTAGATGCTACACGGGTTGTTTCCTGCAATACCACCTCTATTTTAAGAACATTAACCGCTCTAAAAAGAGCTGGATTATTGGATTATGCCAGAGGTACGCTTTTAAGAAGAGCAACAGATCCTTGGGAAAGCCATTTAGGTGGTATTATGAACACAATGGTTCCTGAAAGAGATATCCCGAGCCATCAAGGCCCTGATGCTCAAAGTGTCGATCCAGATTTGGATGTCATCACTTCCGCAGTAAAAGTGCCAGAAACATTAAGCCATATGCACTACTGGAATGTAAAATTGAAAAAACAAACCACAAAGGAAGAAGTTATAAAGGCCTTTAAAACCTCCAGCCGTATTAAACTGATTCAATATGACCAAGGTTTGGTTTCCAACAATACCATTAAGGAAATGTTCTTGGACATGGGAAGGCCTTGGGGCGATATGTATGAAGTTGCTCTTTGGGAAGATATGCTGAAAGTAGTAGGCGATGAATTGTTTTATGCTTACGTGGTCGATAATCAGGCCATTGTTATTCCAGAAACTATTGATGCCATTCGAGCACTTACTGGAATTGAAACAAATGGAGCCAAGTCAATTTCAAAAACAAATGCAAGTTTAGGAATACATTAATCTTTATTAAAATGAAAACAGAGAAAAGTATATCAGAAATTTTAGGAGATAAAGCATCCTTCTATTTGAATCACGTTTGTGAAAAAATAACGAAAGATGAATTGCAAACCCCTAGTAAGAATAGTTTTGAAAAGGTATTTAGCAATAGCAACAGAAATCCGCAGGCATTGCGAAGTCTTGCCCAATTGTATAATCACGGAAATCTGAGAGGCACAGGGTATTTAAGTATTCTTCCTGTTGACCAAGGCATTGAGCATAGCGCAGCATTTTCATTCTATAAAAATCCCGATTATTTTGACCCGGAAAACATTATAAAACTTGCTATTGAAGCTGATTGTAATGGTGTGGCATCTACGTTTGGCGTATTGGGATTGAACGCTCGGAAATATGCACATAAAATTCCGTTCATCGTCAAGCTTAACCATAATGAGCTCCTCACCTATCCCACTAAATATGACCAAACCTTATTCGGTAAAGTAAAATCGGCTTGGGATATGGGAGCAGTTGCCGTAGGTGCCACCATCTATTTTGGTTCTAATGAAAGCAACAGACAGCTTAAAGAAATAGCAGAAGCATTTGAAGAAGCACATAATTTAGGAATGGCGACCATCTTATGGTGCTATACCCGAAACGAAGCTTTTAAAACTGAAAAAGAAGATTATCACGCGGCTGCCGATTTAACAGGACAGGCCAACCATTTGGGCGTAACCATTCAGGCAGATATCATCAAGCAAAAATTACCGACCAATAATTTCGGATTCAAAGAAATTGGGTTTGGAAAATATGATGATGAAATGTACAAAACCCTTACTACAGACCATCCCATTGATCTATGCAGGTTGCAAGTTGCTAATTGCTATATGGGAAAAATAGGCTTGATTAATTCAGGCGGAGGTTCCAAAGGTGAGTCAGATTTGACCGAAGCTGTGACAACCGCTGTCATCAATAAAAGAGCGGGAGGTTCCGGTTTGATTATGGGCAGAAAGGCGTTTCAAAAACCCTTTGGCGAAGGAGTTGGATTATTGCACATGGTGCAACAAGTATATCTGGAAAAGAGCATAACAGTGGCTTAACTTATCTATAAATACGGAAAGAGATAATTATGAATCAAAAATTAAACCATTGACATATTTACAGCTAAAAGGGAAAGAACAACTACAACCAGATAGAACCAAAATAAATGAAGCAACATGGAGCATACAAATCAGATTAATACTAAAATATCCATAGAAAAACTAGGGGTCATACTTAGTCCCAGCAAATTGGGATTTGAAAATAATGGTGTGTTAAATCCAGGAATATTCCAAGAGGGCGAACAGGTGCATATTTTTTACCGTGCCGTGGAAGATGGCAATTTTTCAACGATAGGCTATGCCAAATCAAATGGTCCGTCCGAAATTGTAGAAAGGCTTAAGCACCCTTTAATGACCCGTGATTTTGACTATGAAAAACACGGGGTGGAGGACCCAAGAATCGTTAAAATCGATGACCTCTATTACTTGACATATACAGCCTATGACGGGATCAATGCTATGGGTGCTCTGGCCATTTCTAAAGATCTAAAACATTTTGAGAAAAAGGGAATTATAACACCTCCCATTAGCTATAAGGAATATAAGTATCATCTAGAACACTGTAATCAGGAAAAGTTGAACCCTAAATATTATTACTATTACAATCTTTTTGCCCAAATAGGACTGATAGATGAAGAGCATAGGTTCTTACGAGACAAGGATATTGTGTTCTTCCCCAGAAAGATTAATGGAAAATTTGTGATGCTACATCGAATCTGGCCTGGTATTCAAATGGTACAATTCGAGAATTGGGAAGATCTTACTAAGGAATTCTGGGGAAACTATATAAAAGAACTCTCATCCCACATAATCTTAGACCCCCATTATAATTTCGAAATAAATTATCTTGGGGCAGGTAGCCCACCCATTGAAACAAAGGATGGTTGGCTAGTGATCTATCATGGTGTTTGTGAAACAAACATCAGAAAAACCTATCACGCCGCTGTCGCCCTATTAGATATCAAAGACCCTACAAAAGTGGTTGGGAGGTTACCCTATCCCCTATTTTCCCCTTCAGAGGAATGGGAAATAAATGGTGTAGTAAACCACGTTGTATTTCCTACAGGAACCGCTTTGTTTGATGATGATCTTTACATTTATTACGGCGCCGCAGACAAGTATATTGCTGTAGCGAAAGTTAGTTTAAAATCGCTGATTTCTGAATTACAACAGAATAAAGTATAAAATTTAGAAGAGTTAGATGGCAATTTGTTATTAAATAACATGAGAAGTAAAACGCTGACACAATTTTGAAAATAGGAATTATGAAGACGAATTTAAAGATGATACTCATTTCTTCCTTTCCTCCACGGGAATGTGGCATTGCGACATTCTCACAGGATCTCTCTAATGCGATACGCAAGATTTACGGACATACATTGCCTTTAGAAATTTACGCTTTGGAAAATGATCTGGAGAAATGTGTAAAAAGAGATAAAGTAACGGATACTTTGCATGCACCAACATTAGCCGAATATAGAAGAGTTGCTAATGCCATAAATGAACGTGATGATGTGGGGATGATTTGCATTCAACATGAATTTGGTCTTTTCGGTGGAGACTTTGGCGAAAACATTCTGTCATTTATGCTGGCTGTTAATAAACCAATAGTATTAGTTTTTCATACAGTGCTTCCAAATCCGGAAAGCAAATTAAAAAGTGTTGTAACGGCTCTTTGTGATCTGTCCGAAAAAGTAATTGTCCTCACAGAGAATTCCCAAAAAATCTTGAAAAATGAATACAATATAATCACAGAGAAAATAGAGGTGATACCACACGGAACGCATAGTGTATTATGGAAAGACAAGGAAAAATTAAAAACTAAATATGGATTTACGGAGAACATCATACTATCTACTTTCGGGCTTATAAGCGCAAATAAGAATATTGAAACCGTCCTCTATGCTTTACCAGAAATTATAGGAAAATATCCAAATGTTATTTATCTCATTTTAGGCAAAACGCATCCCGAAGTTATCAAAAACGACGGTGAAAAATACCGACAAAGACTAACGGAAATTATTACCAGCCTGAATCTCACAGCAAACGTTCAATTTGTTAATAAATATCTGGAACTTGACGAAGTGCTGGAATATCTAAAACTTTCAGACCTGTATTTATTTTCTTCCAAGGATCCTAATCAGGCAGTAAGCGGAACATTAGCCTACGCCATGAGTACGGGTTGTCCTGTTATTTCTACACCTTTTCCGCATGCAAAAGAATTAATAAATGATTCAAATGGTATTCTGCTGAATGATTTTAACAATCCAAAACAATTTCAAGATGCGATTATCTGCTTGTTAGATAATAACGAAAAAAGAACAGAGATGGGTAGAAATGCATTCTCAAAAATGCGCGCAACCTGTTGGGAAAATGTAGCAATAGGATATGGAAGGATTTTCGGAAAGATCACAAATAAAAATGAAGACTTAATCTATCAATTACCTGTAATAAACACTTTGCATTTTGAAGAATTGACTACCAATTTTGGGATGCTTCAGTTTTCTAAATTTGATACACCTGATCTCACTTCAGGATATACTTTAGATGATAATGCCCGTGCCTTGATTGCAATCATTATGTACTATGAGAAATTTAATAAAGAAGATTCATTAACCTTGGCAACGAGGTATATAAATTTTATGGATTTTGTTCAGCAGGACAATGGTTGGTTTCAAAATTATGTAGATATTAATGGTAAAATTACCTCTAAAAATCATGAAGTCAATCTTGAAGATGCAAATGGTCGAGCACTTTGGAGTTTAGGATATGTTTTGTCTAAAAAACTTTTAATACCAAATAATATCATTGCAACGGCTGAAAATTGTTTTGTAAAAGCCTTGCCAAACATCGCTTCACTTACCTCGCCGAGAGCGATAAGTTTCGCCTTAAAGGGACTTTATTATTTCAATACCACTTCTAAAAAAAGCGTTGAAGCAGTAACAGAGATAATGGTACAAAAATTATTGCGCTACTATGAAGTCACATCTGATCAAGACTGGAACTGGTATGAAGATTATCTTACCTACGCAAATAGTGTTCTGCCTGAAGCCATGATGAATGCGTACTTAATTTTAGGAAATAAAAAATACAAAGAAATAGCAGAAGTCACTTTTGATTTTCTTCTGTCTCAATATTTCATGAAAGGAAAAATTCAGGTAATTCCTAATAAAGGCTGGTTTCACAAACGAAATGAACGCACATTTTTTGGAGAACAACCTATAGAGGTAGCCTACACTATGTTCACACTTGAATTGTTTTATCAGGTAACGCAAAAAATTAAATATAAAGAACAGTTGCAAATCGCATTCAGTTGGTTTCTTGGCAATAATCATCTCACTCAAATAATGTACAATCCTGTTAACGGAGGAAGTTACGACGGTTTGGAAAAAGAAAATATTAATATTAACCAAGGTGCGGAATCAACAGTTTGTTTCCTTCTGGCGAGACTAGTTATTGATAAATGGGAGACGAAAAATGAATCCGAAACTTTTAATATTATGAGCTATGAATCCTGAAACGTCATATATTCTTACGATTAATGGTGGCTCTTCCAGCATCAAATTTTCTTTATATAAGGTAAAAGAACCTCTTGAGAGGTTGCTTTATGGAGCGATAGAAAACATCGGTGACAAAAAGGTTAAATTCAATTTTACTACCGCTCATAATCCACAAAAAATCAGGTATGATATTGAAGCTAAAAACCACCAACAAGCAGCGAACCATTTGGTTGACTGGCTGGAGAAGCAGCAAGATTTTACTTCAGTCTCAGCAATAGGGCATCGCATTGTTCATGGGATGCAACATACCGAACCAGAATTAATTACAGATCAGTTGTTGAATAAATTAAAAAAAATCAGCGACTTTGATCCTGAACATTTGCCCGAAGAAATTAGACTGATAGAGGTGTTTAAGAAACGCCATCCCGGTATAAAACAAATAGCCTGTTTCGATACTTCATTTCATAATTCCATGCCGGTGGTCGCAAAGTTATTATCCATTCCGCGTCGCTATTATGAAATGGGAATACGCCGATACGGGTTTCATGGGCTTTCTTATGCGTATCTACTGGAGGAACTTGATCGTATTGCTGGAATGGAAGCTGCAAAAGGCAAAATAATTCTGGCGCACCTTGGCAGCGGTGCAAGTTTGGCAGCGATAAAAAATCGGAAAAGTATCGACACCAGCATGGGTTTTACGCCAACATCAGGATTGCCCATGGGCACGCGCACCGGTGATTTGGATCCAGGGGTTGCTTGGTATTTAATGCATAATGAAAATTTTACCCCAAAGAAGTTCAGCGATCTTATTAATCACGAATCTGGCTTGCTCGGTATTTCAGAATCAAGCTCTGACATGCGGGAACTAATGGATTATGAAGAAACTGACAGCCGCGCCACCGCGGCGATCGAGCTGTTTTGCTATCAAACAAAAAAATGGATCGGCTCATTTGCAGCGGCACTCGAAGGCTTGGATACACTGGTGTTTTCAGGTGGAATTGGGGAACATTCTCCCGAAGTGAGAAGTAAAATATGTGACGGTCTTGAATTTCTGGGAATAGAATTGGACGAGATAAACAATATGAATAATGAAATAGTTATTTCCTCTAACAAAAGTAAAGTAAAGGTATATGTAATTATAACCAATGAGGAATTGATGATTGCAAAACTGGTTGATGATTTTTTGAAATAATTATAAATATAAATATTATGGAAAGAGAAAATATAAATACAGCTGCTGAAACCCTGTCGCCTGAGGTATTGCAAAAAATAAATGCCTACTGGCGCGCAACGAACTATCTATCTGTAGGCCAGATGTATCTGTGGGACAATCCGCTTATGCGCCAACCGCTAAAACCGGAGCATATTAAACCTATGCTATTGGGTCATTGGGGCACTACGCCGGGGCAGAATTTTATTTATATCCATCTGAACCGGATTATAAAAAAGCACGACCTTGATATGATATACATTTCAGGTCCCGGTCATGGTGGTCCAGCAATCGTGGGTAATGTTTACCTAGAGGGAACTTACAGTGAGGTGTACCCGAACATCAGTCAGGACGAAGAAGGTTTACAAAAATTATTTAAGCAATTCTCTTTTCCAGGTGGTATCCCCAGCCATGTTTCGCCCGAATGTCCTGGTTCCATCCACGAAGGTGGTGAGTTAGGATATTCTCTTAGCCATGCTTTCGGGGCGGTTTTTGATAATCCTGATTTAATTGTGGCCTGTGTGGTGGGCGATGGCGAGGCCGAGACAGGGCCGTTAGCCACAGCTTGGCATTCCAATAAATTTTTAAATCCTGTCACAGATGGTGTGGTACTACCTATTCTGCATTTGAATGGCTACAAAATTGCCAACCCAGCGGTGCTTGCCCGCATCAGTAGTGAAGAATTGGAGCAGCTATTTAAAGGTTATGGGTGGAAGCCTTATTTAATTGAGGGCGATAACCCAATGGAAATGCACCAAATAATGGCGCAGTTGATGGATAAAGTGATCGAAGAAATCAAAGCGATAAAAAATAACGCTGTTGAAAACACTGTTGCTGAACGTCCCATTTGGCCTATGATTATTTTGAAATCTCCCAAAGGATGGACAGGGCCCAAATTCGTTGATGGTTTGCCAGTGGAAGGAACTTTTCGCTCCCACCAAGTTCCAATAACAGGTCCTACCTCAAATCCTGAACATTTAAAACAATTGGAAGACTGGCTAAAAAGCTATAAGCCGGAAGAGCTGTTCAATGAGCAGGGCCATTTTTTACAGGAATTACAAGATTTAGCACCAAAGGGAAATAAAAGAATGGGCGCCAATCCACACGCCAACGGCGGCCTACTGCTAAAGGAGCTGCGGCTACCTGATTTTCGTAATTATGGTTTTGAACAAAAGGAACGTGGTGAAACGGGACCGGGTGACACAAAAATTTTAGGCAAGTTTATAAGAGATGTGATGCTTGAGAATAAAGAGCAAAGAAACTTCAGGTTGTTTGGCCCTGATGAAACGTTGTCAAACAAATTGAATGCAGTGTTTGAAGTGACTAACCGCCAGTGGGAAGCACCAATCATTGAAACAGATGAATTTTTGAAGAAAGATGGCCGGGTAATAGAAATGCTCAGTGAACATCAATGCGAAGGTTGGCTGGAAGGATATCTTTTAACAGGAAGACATGGATTGTTCAATTGCTATGAAGCCTTCATCCATATAATTGATTCTATGTTTAACCAGCACGCAAAATGGCTGAAAGTTACAGCAGAACTTCCGTGGCGAAGAAAGATTGCTTCCCTGAATATTCTTTTGGCATCGCATGTCTGGCGGCAAGACCATAATGGGTTTACACATCAGGATCCTGGGTTTTTTGATGTGGTAATGAATAAAAAAGCATCTGTGATACGAGTTTATCTGCCACCAGATGCCAATTGTCTTTTATCAGTAATGGATCATTGTTTTCGGAGCGAACATTATGTGAACGTGGTTGTGGCCGGAAAGCATCCCGCTCCACAATGGCTTTCAATGGAGGAAGCAGTCATCCATTGCACAAAAGGAATAGGTATCTGGACATGGGCAAGTAATGATAAAGACTCAGAACCTGATGTGGTGATGGCCTGTGCTGGGGATGTACCTACTTTGGAGACTTTGGCAGCAGTATCCATATTACGTGAAAAATTGCCAAATCTAAAAATCAGGGTCGTCAATGTTGTCGATTTAATGAAGTTACAATCCGAGAAAGCACACCCACATGGGTTGAACGACGCTGATTTTGATATGTTATTCACGAAAACCAAACCAGTCATTTTTGCCTTTCATGGATATCCATGGTTGATTCACAGACTAACCTATAATCGCAGCAACCACATCAACCTACATGTGCGTGGATACAAGGAAGAAGGCACCATAACGACGGCTTTCGATATGACGGTACTGAACGATATGGACCGTTTTCACTTGGTGCAGGATGTCTTGGACCGATTGCCAAATTTGGGGGATGAAGTAGCCTATCTAAAACAGGAAATGCAGGATAAGTTGATCGAGCACAACTATTATATCCGAAAAAACGGGGTGGATATGCCCGAGATCAGAAATTGGGAATGGAAAGGCTGAGTGCCCATTCTTAGATGTCCGTTAGTTAGAAATAAAATAATGAAAACAAAAATACAGTAACATAAAAACAACGTTATCATGAAAAATATTCTTGTGCCCACTGATTTTTCCGAAAACTGCAACAAAGCCGCCAACCTCGGTATTGCCATGGCCAAACTTTACGATTCCGAAATCCATTTCTTCCACTTGATAAGAACACCTGTGGACTGGGTGAAATTGGACAAGCTTAAGGAAAAAAGATATCCCGAAACCCTGAGGCAGATCGGCACTGCAAAATCAAGATTGCGGGAACTGGAAAAAAAGGCGGAAAAGGAAAATTTGGAATGCCAGACTTTCGTGCAGTATACGGTTGAAACATCCCGTATTCTAGAGCATTCAGGCCATTTTCACCATGATTTTATAATTACGGGCAGCAGTGGCACAAAAGGTACCGTACGGGAGCTAGTAGGCAGCAACGTTGAAAAAATTGTACGAAGATCGGAAGTACCTGTAATCGTTGTCAAGGAAGATCCAGTCAACTTCCCATTTAAGAATATCGTTTTTGTTTCGGATTTTTTAGGGGATGTAGGTAGCGCCTTTAAAGAGGTTGTTTCCATTGCAGAAAAATGTAATGCCCATATTCATCTACTCAGGATCAACACTCGAACCGATTACAACAGTGTCGAAGCAGGGTTGAATCCTATCAAAAAATTTTTGAAAGGGTTCCCAGAGCTCGAAAATTATTCGATGTACGTGAACAATGAGCCTTCCGTCGAAACCGGGATCAATTCGTTTCTAAACTACCAGCAGGCCGATTTGATCGCCATGTGCACGCGCGGCAACACAGGGTTTTTAAGCCTGTTCTCAAAGAGTATCGCCGAAGGGGTCGCCAATCATTCGTCCCTCCCCGTAATGACCATTAAAATCTAAAAGATGGCCAAGAAGGTTCAAATAAAAAAATATTCGGGCGAATGGGCCGATTTCGATATCAACAAACTCATCAACTCCTTGCGGCGCTCGCAGGCAAGTGAGGAACTTGTTCAAGAAATTGCCGATAAAATACAGCGCAAGGTAGTAGCGGGCATGACCACTAAGGAGATATACCGAATGGCGTTCAAGATGTTAAAAAGTAAATCGAGGGTAAGTGCTTCCAAATACAAACTCAAAAAAGCCCTGATGGAATTGGGGCCTACCGGTTTTCCTTTTGAAAAGGTAGTAGGCAAAATAATGCAACAGGAAGGCTTTATAACCAAAGTGGGGGTAATTGTTCAAGGCAATTGCGTGCAACACGAAGTGGATGTGATCGCACAAAAAGACAACACCCATTACATGATCGAGTGTAAATATCATAGCGACCAAGGAAAGTTTTGCAATGTGAAGATCCCATTGTATATCCAGTCAAGGTTTTTGGATGTAGAAAAGCAATGGGAACACCAAAAAGGGCACGAAACAAAATTCCATCAAGGTGGTGTGTACACCAACACCCGCTTTACGTCGGATGCTATCCAGTACGGAAATTGTGTGGGACTGCTATTGACAAGTTGGGATTACCCAAGGGGAAACGGACTTAAAGAGCGGATAGATAAGTCAGGTTTGCATCCGTTGACCGCCTTGACAACGTTGACCAAAGCCGAAAAAACAAAATTATTGGACACGGGCATTGTGCTCTGTAAGGAGCTTATCGAAAAACCAAGTCTATTGACAGAAATAGGAATCGGCAAAGAACGACATAAAAAAATACTTGAGGATTCAGAAGAACTATGCACGACACATTTAAATAGCACCAATAAAAAAATTAAATAAATATTCACTAATTCTAAAACAGTACCCATGAAAACAAAAGAATTGAAGAAACAGGACAGTATCGACCTAGAGCCATTTTACGAAGCATTGGAGGATGATCCGAAGTTGTTGGAGGAAGCTTTTGAGAACGTATTGGAGATGGTGAGCACCAGTCCTAAATCCGCCAAAAAAATGGCACTTCTCATCAAAGAGGAATTTCACGGTTTATACAAGGAAGTAGCGGCATTGTGTCCTTCGCAACAAGACAAAGGAGACACGCCTTCCTGCTGTGGAGGGCTCTAAAATTGGGCAAATAAATGGCTTCGAACAACTTGATTTCATTCAATGAACAGGTTTACTACCACCAATAATCAAGGGCAGTGAATGTTGTGAACGGGACATTTAACGTCCGTAATTGTTGGAGGAAACAGGGATTCCCAAAACAAGGCGCAAGAATATTTTAAAGGATTCATTGAAATTGTACACCCTGCATTAACAGTAAACTAGACAATGATGAAAGAAAATTCAATTAACATACATTTTTTAGGAGCTTCCGGTACCGTGACCGGCTCAAAATATCTACTGGATACTGGGGAGCGGAAAATTTTGATCGATTGCGGCCTCTTTCAAGGCCTAAAGGAACTCCGCCTAAAAAACTGGGAATATCCTCCGGTCAACGTATCCGAAATTGATGCTGTATTGCTCACCCATGGTCATATGGACCATACGGGATACTTGCCAAGGTTGGTCAAACAAGGCTTTAGGGGGCCTATTTATGGCACTTATCCCACCTTGGATATTGCCAGGATCATCCTAAACGATAGTGCTAAAATACAGGAGCATGAAGCCCAAAGGGCAAATAAGGAGGGCTATTCCAAACACAGTCCGGCAGAACCGCTCTACGACCTAAAGGATGTGGAAAAGACCGTACCCTATTTTAAGGGAGTACCGCCTTCCCAATGGTTGCCCATTGTAAAAGGTGTTAAAGCAAGGTTTCAGTACAATGGCCATATCCTTGGGGCAACCTACATCGAATTGGATGTTCTTGGCAAGCGCTTTGTCTTTTCCGGCGACATCGGTCGGACAAACGATTTACTGCTCTATCCCCCCTTCAAACCTAAAAAGGCCGATGTACTTTTTATAGAATCTACCTATGGCGGAAGGTTTCATCCCGAAGAGTCAGAAGCGGTTCCAGAGATTGAAAAATTGGTCAATGAAACCATGAACAGAGGTGGTAGCCTATTCATTCCAAGTTTTTCGGTAGAGCGAGCTCAATTGATGATGCTTATTTTTTGGAGATTGCTCAAGGAGAATAAAATACCCAAGGTACAAATGATTATGGATAACCCCATGGGGGCCAATGTACTGGAATTGTTTCACCATACACGGGATTGGCACAAACTTGAAGAAGATGAATGTGATGAGATGTGTTCCTATTTCACCGTTGTGAGCAGCTATCGCGAAACTATGGAACTGAGAAGCGATGATACGCCTAAAATAGTTATCGCTGGGAGCGGAATGCTTACCGGAGGTAGAATATTGAATTATCTCGAAACGCAGGCTCAAAACCCAAACAATACCTTGCTTTTTGTGGGCTATCAAGCGGAAGGAACCCGTGGCAGAAAATTGTTGGAGGGCGATAAAGAATTAAAGGTATATGGCAAATGGGTCCCATTCAATATGCAGGTTGCAGATATAGAAGGCCTCTCGGCACACGCCGACCACGGAGAACTCATGGATTGGTTAAGTAAGATTAAAAACAAACCGGAAAGGATATTCATTGTCCATGGCGAGAAAGAAAGCGCGGAAGCACTTAAAAAAGGAATCAGAGATATGTATGGATGGAATGCTTCAATCCCGCAGCTCTATACGATTGAAGAAATAGAAAATAATCCTAAAAAATAATTGGGGTATGTTAGAAAAATCAAATATCCTAAAATACAAGCATCTTGGCATCCACACACAAAATGAGTATGTGGTATATATGAGGGAGGATTGCCACGTGTGTATCTCCGAAGGTTTTGAGGCCCTTACCCGCATACGGGTATCCAATCTAAAGACCTCAACAGTGGCCAGCTTACATATGATCACTTCGGAGGTATTGCTTCAGGGCGAAATAGGACTATCCGATACAGCAGCAGAAAAGCTTAGGGTGACCGGTGGTGAAACGTTATATGTTTCCCATTTGGAACCCATAGATTCATTAAGCCATGTAAGGGCCAAAATTTACAATCAAAAACTGGATTATTCAGCATTTAGTGAAATCATTACCGATATCGTTGAAGGTGATTATTCCAACATCCATCTCTCCGCCTTCATTACGGCATGTGCAGGTGACCGTATGGACATTGATGAAATCTCCGACCTGACCAAGGCAATGATAGCATCCGGAAAACAATTGGATTGGAAGAAGGAAATTGTGGTGGACAAGCATTGTATTGGCGGCCTTCCCGGCAATAGAACCACTCCAATCGTGGTTGCCATTGTTGCCGCCTATGGGTTAACGATGCCCAAAACCTCGTCCCGTGCAATTACATCACCTGCAGGAACAGCGGATACGATGGAAGTATTGACCGATGTCACCCTTTCGGCAGAAAAAATTAGGGAGGTAGTAGAAATGGAAGGTGGCTGTATTGTTTGGGGCGGCAGCGCTCAGCTAAGTCCGGCGGACGATATCCTCATAAAAGTGGAAAAGGCACTGGATATAGACAGCGAAGGTCAACTTATCGCCTCGGTACTTTCCAAAAAAGCGGCGGCAGGCTCGACCCATGTGGTTATAGACATTCCTGTAGGTGAAACCGCCAAGGTGCGCACCCCAAAGATGGCACGGCAATTAAAGGAACATATGGAAACGGTCGGTGAAGCCGTTGGCCTAAAAGTGAAAGTGGTAATTACCGATGGAACACAACCCGTTGGCAAAGGCATAGGCCCTACATTAGAAGCTATCGATGTGTTGAGCGTCTTAAAAAATGAAGAAAATGCACCCAATGACCTTAAGGAAAGAGCAGTGCTTTTGGCTGGGGAAATACTGGAACTATCAGAAAAAGTCGAATCGGGAAAAGGAAGCACCACGGCAAGACAATTATTGAAATCCGGCAATGCATACGAAAAATTCCTTGCCATTTGCAAAGCTCAAGGGCGTTTTTCACAACCTGTTTTAGCCCCATATACAGTCGAAATTAAAGCAGAAAAGTCAGGAGCTTTGAAACGTATTGATAATAGAAAGATTGCAAAACTCGCCAAACTTTCGGGTGCACCGCAATCCAAATCTGCCGGAATCTTATTAAACGTTCATTTGAACGATGAAATTGAAAAGGGACAGTTACTCTATACGCTGTATGCAGAATCACAGGGCGAATTGAATTATGCATTGGAGTATTACGAAAATCATTATGACATAATTAGCATCGAATAAAAGGACACACTATGAAAACTATTCTGTTCAGTCTTCCGGGAAACCAAGAACTCACGGAATTACTGGCAAAAAAAATGAACGCCGAAATCGGTAAAACGCAATTAAGGAAATTTCCTGACGGGGAATCCTATACCCGTATTGTTTCAGATGTAAAGGGAAAATGTGTAGTCATGGTCTGTACTTTGCACGAACCCGATGAAAAGCTTTTGCCGCTCTACTTCTTGAGTCATACGGCCAAGTCATTGGGGGCTATGTGCACGTGCTTGGTCGCTCCATATCTCGCCTATATGCGACAGGACAAAGTCTTTAAGGATGGGGAAGGGGTGACTTCAGCCTATTTCGGAAAACTTATTTCAGGTTTTGCCGATAGCATTACTACCATCGATCCGCACCTGCACAGGATAAGCTCGTTAGGTAAAGTATATCAAATTCCCAACAAGGTAATCCATGCGGCCAACGATATTTCAAAATGGATTAAGGAGAACGTCCACAATCCGGTGCTTATCGGACCCGATTCGGAAAGCGAGCAATGGGTATCGGAAGTGGCCAAAAATGCAGGAGCTCCTTTCATCGTACTACAAAAAATAAGGCATGGTGACAGGGATGTTGAAGTCTCCGTTCCCGATGTGGACAAATATAAAGAAGCCACCCCGGTACTGGTCGATGATATTATCTCGACTGCTCGGACTATGATCGAGACCGTGGAGCATTTGAAAAAAGCCGGAATGAAACCCCCGATATGTATCGGTATCCATGCCGTGTTTTCCGGAAATGCCTATCAAGACCTATACGATGCCGGTGCGGATGATGTTATTACCTGTAACACTATTCCACACCTTTCCAACAAAATTGATTTAAGCGACATAATTGCCAAAGAGGTTAAGGAATTGATGCATCACATATGAAAGAAGTACGTTACATATCCATTTTATTGTTATTGAGCTTTATTAATGTGAAAGCCCAAAACGAGATGCTTATCGGGCAACTATCGGATAGATTGGTCATTCGGGAGAATTTTGATAAAAAAGAAACTTTGCTTAATGTACAGACCTTTAAGGTCGGAAAAATAAAGGAGAAGAAAGGCTTTTATGAGATTGAGGTGGTTACAGAACTCTTTGATGAAAACAGAAAATCAACGGATAAATATGCTACCACGTATCGCTGTAAACCAGATGAAGCCAGTATAATGGTAATGGCATTTCCGTTTTCCAACCCAAAATCAAAGGAAACTGAAATAAATACCACTTCTAAAAATTTTAAAGAGCTATATGATTTGGAAAACTTGGAAAATATAGAATTGGAAATGAGTTTTGACTCGGGCTTGTTAAACTTTTTTGGTTCGAACAGCATAATAAAGATTTATGACCGGGTGTTGGAATCCAATGGAAATGGAAAAACAATTAAATCTAAAATCAATATTAAAGCCTATGCTATTGGAATACGAATTAAACAACTGGACTATGTTGCAAATGAAAAATTGACGGATAAGGGCTTATTGTCCTTTCAGAAATTTACCGAAGAAGACGGCAGCTATTTTACAATGACCTATAAATAATAAAGGATGAAAAACTACGACACACTTTCAGAAGCAATTAATGACTTACAACTCAGGGGATATACTTACGACTTTAATTTGGAGCCCGAATGTTTAAAATGTGCTTCATTAGAATTGGAAATGCATCCCGAAGAATTTAAAGTGGATGAACTACACCGTTTTGAAGGCATGAGCAGTACCGATGACAATAGCATACTCTATGCTATCTCTTCCAAAAATGGAGTCAAAGGTACGTTGGTGGATGCCTACGGCGTATATGCCGAGAATATTTCTGAAGAAATGAGAAAAAAATTACGATAACCCTTAAATAGAACAACATGGAAAATCACGAAGATCACAAAGACAAAAAAATGGACCATTCAAAGATGGACCATTCAAAAATGAATCACGATAAAGAAGATCATCCAAAAATGGATCACTCGAAAATGGACCATTCAGACCATGGGGGCAATGTGCCCATGGGAATGGCAGGGCATGACCATCATAAAATGATGATCGCAGATTTTAGAAAGCGGTTCTGGGTTACGTTGGTGCTTACCATACCCATTTTGTTCTTTTCCCCGATGATTCAAGAATTTTTGGGCTATGACTTTCTTTTACCAGGCAATCCATACATACTATTCGCACTGTCAACAATAGTATACTTCTACGGCGGCTGGCCCTTCTTAAAGGGATTTTGGTCTGAAGTAAAAAAGGGTGCCCCTGGTATGATGACCCTAATAGCCATGGCTATCAGCGTGGCATACTTTTATAGTTCCGCAACAGTTTTTGGTTTACCCGGGGTCGATTTTTTCTGGGAACTGGCAACGCTTATAGCGATTATGCTTGTCGGCCATTGGATAGAAATGAAGAGTGTACTCGGTGCCTCAAAAGCATTACAACTATTGGTGAGCATGATGCCGGCCGAAGCGCATCGCGTAAAAGGCGATACCGTTGAAGATATTAAACTGGAGGACCTCTTAAAAGATGACGTCATTCTGATTAAACCTGGAGAAAAAGTACCTGCTGATGGCATTATCACAGAAGGTTCCAGTTATTTGAACGAGTCGATGCTGACCGGAGAATCGAAACCAGTTAAAAAGGAATTGAACGATAAAGTTATCGGTGGTTCGGTAAACGGTAATAGTACGCTAAAGGTAAAAGTAGAGCATACAGGTAAGGACAGCTATCTCAATAAAGTGATTACCATGGTCGAGGAGGCCCAAAAGACCAAGTCTAAAATGCAGAACCTGTCGGATAGGGCTGCCAAATGGCTTACCTATATTGCCTTGGCCATTGGTTTTGGCACCTTGGCCGTATGGTTGATTTTGGGCTTTCCCTTTGTATATGCCCTTGAAAGAATGGTTACCGTAATGGTCATCGCTTGTCCACACGCACTTGGCCTGGCTATTCCACTTGTAGTTGCTATTTCTACTGCAGTATCCGCCCAAAATGGCTTGTTGATTCGTAATAGAACGGCTTTTGAGGAATCACGTAAAATCTCGGCCTTGCTTTTTGACAAGACAGGAACCTTGACCAAAGGAGATTTTGGGGTTACCCGTATTAAATCGGTAGATGAAAAGTATTCTTCAGATGAAATATTGCGGCTTGCAAGTGCATTGGAGCAAAGTTCAGAACATCCTATCGCGGTTGGCATAATCAAGAAGGTAAAGGAAGGTAAGGTTGCCATCCCTAAACCCGAAAATTTCAATGCTATTACAGGTAAGGGCGTAGAAGCAAATGTGGAAAGCAAAAAAATAAAAGTTGTTAGTCCCGGATATTTACGGGATGAAAAAATTACCATTCCCGAAGATGCCTATAGTGATGCTGCCGAAACGGTTGTTTTTGTTCTAATTGATGGAAAACTGGCCGGATATATCGCTCTTGCTGATGAAATAAGGCCAGAATCCGCAGAAGCTATCAAAGTATTCAAAAAGAACAATATAAAAGTATTGATGGCCACAGGCGACAATGAAAAAACCGCTAAGGCCGTAAGCGACAAACTAGGTTTGGACGGCTATTATGCCGAGGTACTGCCCCATCAAAAAGTAGAAATCGTAGAGGAGCTTCAAAATAAAGGGGAGTTTGTTGCAATGACAGGAGATGGTGTAAACGATGCACCCGCTTTGGCAAAAGCGAACGTTGGAATTGCCGTTGGTTCCGGCACTGACGTTGCTGCCGAGACCGCAGATATCATATTGGTAAACAGCAACCCACAGGATATTGCAAACTTGATTTTGTTCGGTAAAGCTACTTACAATAAGATGATTCAGAATTTGATATGGGCCACGGGCTATAACGTAGTAGCCATACCATTGGCAGCAGGTGTATTGTACTCATCAGGCTTTGTTCTGGGTCCGGCAGTTGGTGCCTTATTCATGAGTTTGAGTACCATTATCGTAGCCATTAATGCCCAGTTGTTGAAAAGGAAAATAGGAAAAAAATAATGACTAAAAAGGAGAAGCTCAATAGGATATTCTTGGTCCTGTTGAGTTTGTTCGTAGTGATGTTGGGGTATGGCATTCTGCTGCCTACCCTGCCCTATTACACGGAACGGCTTGCTATAAACGATAATTTGGACACCGGTCTGATCAATTTTCATATCGGGATGTTGACCAGTATCTATCCATTGTTCCAGCTGATTTTTGTCGTGTTATGGGGCAGACTATCGGACAGATACGGCCGTAAGCCCATTATAATTGTTGGATTGATAGGATTTATTGTGATGCAATTACTCACAGGACTAGCGACCTCTTTGACGATGCTTTACATCGCTAGGATTCTTGGCGGAATATTCACCTCGTCCGTAATTCCGGTCAGCAATGCCTATCTAAGCGACATCACCTCCGAAAAACGTAGGACCAAGATTATGTCATGGTCAGGCGTAGCGGTTAGTTCAGGCGTTATTTTCGGTCCAGTTCTGGGGGCTTTTCTGTCACAGAGCGATTTTCATTATAAGTACTCTTTGGGCATCCTTCACTTGGATCGTTTTTCGATTCCTTTTATTCTAGTGTCCTTTTTGGGCCTCGTTGTTTTGCTTGTGGTTATGAAATGGTTGAAAAACACAGAGATAGTAAATAGGTTTGCTTCGAAAAAAAAAGAATTTAGTTGGTCATTTAGCCACTATTTTATGGTGCTTTTGCTGTTATCCTTTGTATTGCAGTTTGTGGTAACGCTTTTTGAAACGGTATTTTCAATTTACGGGAAAGACGCGCTGTCGTTCAATAGCAATCAGGTAGGCATCGGTTTTATGCTATGCGGGTCGGTAATGGCTATTTTACAGCCAGTATTTGCCACGTATGGCGAAAAGATACTGGCCACAAAGCAACAAATAGGTTTAGGAATGTTCATTGTCGGCACCTCGCTCATTGCCTTTCCCTTTTTTACAGATGAATGGTCCATCTATGGGTTGATCGTAGTATTTGCGGCCGGTGGTGCCATGGTTACACCGAATCTGCTTTCGGAAGTTTCGTTACTATCAAAAAAGGATACCGGAAGAAACATTTCCATACAGAGTTCCACAAATAGTATCGGCCAGATTCTAGGGCCCGTATTGGGTACCTGGCTAATAGTGGGAGGGTTTTTCTATCCTTTCATAATTGCTGGTGCAACCGCTTTGGCCGCCATGGGGTTAGTGTATTTTTTGAAGCAACAAAATAAATAGGCTCACCAAGATTTATTTATCCTATTCAATATAGGTATTACTATTTTTTGCTGATTGATTCCGGTTAAACCTAATGCACATTTATGAAAATGATCAAAAAAATACTGGTAGCCATCGATGGAAGCCCTTCTGCCATGAATGCAGCCAATTATGCTATTCAAATCGCAGAACAATTCGATGCTCAATTGGAAGTAGTTTATATAATTAGATACTCTCCCGGCAAAATTGACGCCGGTATTTTCCCGGCAGACGTTCAAGCTCAGGAAAAGGATAAAGCTATTAAACTCATTGATAAAATTAAAAGTGAGCACCCAGAAGTGAAAATCCATGATTTTGAAACCCTCGGTCGGCCAGCTGAAGAGATCAATAAGATCATGGAAAAATGGGAGGCGGACTTGCTTATTATTGGCCACCATGCCCATTATTTCTTTGAACACCTATTAACGAGTAGCATTGAAAAAAAGCTGCTTAAGCATCTAAAAATTCCATTATTGATTATTCCAGAAAATTATAAAAGTGTAGAATCGACAATCTAGGAATGTAACTGCTAAATATTTTAGGATGGAACATAAACCGATAATTAAAAAACATCAGGTAGGAATAGTTCAGAATGGTGCCGGCGGTACAAAATATATTGAGTTGGTCCATTCGGGAGAAGACTATTTTTTGCGGTTGAAGGAAATAATTAATAAGGCAGAAAAAGAAATCCATTTGCAGACCTACATTTTTGAGAACGATGAGACTGGGAACAGCGTTGCGGCCTGCTTAAAGAAAGCCGCACAACGGAATGTCAAGGTATATGTTCTTTTAGATGCCTATGGCAGTGAGGCACTTCCCAATAGTTTTATACAAGATCTGAAAAAACACGGCATCTTTGTCCGTTTTTTTTCGCCTTTATTCTCCCTGAACAATTTTTATATCGGCAGACGGATGCATCATAAAATAGTGGTCGCCGATGAAAAAGTAGCATTGATCGGCGGAATCAATATAGCCGATAAGTATCGTGGAACCCTGAATTTGAAACCTTGGCTTGATTATGCCGTGCTGTTAGACTGCCCAGCAGCCAGTGATCTTCAAAAACTTTGCAGCGATTATTACTTTAAAGAAAGGAGTTCAAAAAAAATTAAACCCGTGCTGCATTCGGCAGGTAAGGCATTTGTTGGAATTATACAAAACGACTGGCTGAAAGGTAAAACGGAAGTTTGTGATGCTTACACCAATGCCATACTTCGCGCCGAAAAGGAAATAATTATAATTGGCTCCTATTTTTTGCCTGGCAGAAGATTGGCGAAAGCATTAAAAAAAGCCGGTAAAAAAAAGGTGAAGATAACGATCATTCTTGCGGGCATAAGTGATGTCCCCATGGTTCGTCGTGCGGCGGCACATCTATATTCATCGTTTCTACGCCATAATATGACGGTTTATGAGTGGAACAAGTCGGTGGTGCATGGAAAAGCTGCCGTAGTGGACAACGAATGGTCGACGATAGGGTCCTTCAATCTCAACAGCCTTAGTTGTTACGGCAGTATAGAAATAAACGTGGAAATCTATTCGCAAAGTTTTGCGGAAATCATGCGAAATGATTTTGACCAAGTTATAGAGCAATGCAGTGAGGTTACAATTAATACCCTCAAAAAAAAAGCAAGTGTTATTGACAAACTGGCAAATTGGGGCGCTTATCACCTAGTGCGTACAACCATCCTTTTCCTGACCTTTTTACCGCACTTAAGGGTTTTTAAAAATTACCGTTTAGAAAACACTGAAAACCAATCATGTTGGGAACATGATGCATAAAAGAAATTGAAAGCACCTCACTATATTAGAGCCTATCATGTCCAATTATAGTGGTGCCCTTGTGAATTAAGTACTCAAGTTTCGCACCCTGAAAACACCAGTCTTTTCAGGGTGCGAAACTTGAGTAAATTAACATTTGACAACATGCTTTTAAATTGGTCATGTCACTTTAAAGAGGGATACTATTACGGGCATCAATTTATGCTTCCGACTATCTCAGGACATATTGTGCCTTACCGACCATCATTAGGATTTTGTCAAAAAGCGCTAAGTATTGTTCCTTAGATTGTAACATGTTAATAGTTGTTACTCATAGTAGGCTAAATCTTTAATTCTAAAAAAATTAGCTATTAGAATGAAATAATTGTGAATAAGACAATCTTTTATTTGTGGTTGAGACGTGAATTTGACTTGAGCGTTTTCGACATTGGGCAATTAAGTTTTGAGTTTCATTACAACGCTCAAGTAAAGGATATCGATTAAGTGTATTTTAAAGGGTGTCAGCAGGTAAGCAATGAGCTTTTTGAGGGCGATTTCTTACTCTAGCTGCCAAATTCCATGTTCACAAAAGGTCCAAGATAGGCGGGAGGGCTGGGTTTCGGTTGTCCTTTTTCCATAAGGCGTATAAAACCGCCCGCTGCGAGATATTAGGGATTTCGAGGAACTTTACACCCATCCTAAAACCCTTTTGAAGCGAAGTGGGGATGATGGCCACACCCAGTCCACTTTCAACCAATTTGAAAATCGTAAGCGCGTGAACGGATCTATGGGTAACTACGGGCGTAAAACCCTTGTCTTCACAAATACTCATGATTTTGTCATAGTACTGCGAACTGTAATCTGAAGAAAACAGGATAAAATGTTCGGTGGAGACCTGCTCTATCCCCGTGAAGTTCATGTGATTCAGAACATGCTCTTTGGGCAGTACCAGCGAAAAGGTATCTGTAAAAACCGGTTTTAGCTGAAGGTTTTCGGGCACACGTGACAAACGCACAAAGCCCAGATCCAATTGGTCTTTTTCCAAAGCTTCCACTTGAGCGCTGTTGGCCAGTTCCTTCAGGCTGAACTGGATTTGTGGCAGTTGCACATTGGCCTTAATCAACAAATCCGGCAGTATCGATTGCATCGCCGAACCCAAGAACCCGATACGTACTTCGCCCAGACTTCCAGTTTGTACGAGTTTGGTCTGCTTTAGAGTAAACTCCAAATGGTTTATGATATAATCCACCTCCTTCTTTAAATAGGTCCCCGCAGCCGTCAAGCTTACCTTGCGCTTATCCCTGATAAACAGCTTGACGCCCAGAATGTCTTCCATCTGCTTGATTTGCCGGCTCAGGCCGGGCTGTGAGATATACAGCCTCTCTGCCGCTTTTCTAAAGTGCAGTTCCTCGGCCACGGCCAAAAAATAGGAGAAATGACGTAATTCTAATTGATAACCCATAGTTATTAGGTGTTGATAAAATCGGTATTTCCGATTATTAAAGGTAAGTCTTAATTTAACACTGCTAAATGTAAACTTCCGATAATGAACGCTAAGGATTCCATATTTTATTTGGGCAAAGACCATCTTACCGCCGGCAAGGCACTACAGATCGCCCGCAGAGAACTGAAGACCGAAATCGCATCGGAAACTTTGGAGCACATGAGGGCAAGCAGCCAACACGTGGCCGACATTGTAGCAAAAAACGAACCGGTGTATGGCATCAATACCGGTTTTGGGCCGCTCTGTACCACTAGAATTTCTAAGGAAGAAACCCTCGCCTTGCAGGAAAATATCATCAAGAGCCACAGTGTCGGCGTCGGAAATCCCATAACGGAGGAGCTCGCCCTGCTCATGCTGGTCTTAAAGGCACATGCGCTCGCACAGGGATTCTCGGGTATCTCCGAAGCAACGTTTGACCGTGTCCTCTGGTTTATAGATAATCAAATCGCGCCCATCGTTCCGGAGCAGGGGTCCGTGGGGGCGAGTGGCGATCTTGCCCCGCTCGCACATTTGTTCCTTCCACTTTTGGGTCTGGGTGAAGTCGTGCATAAAGGGAAGCGTCAGGCAGCACAAAAAGTTTTGGAGCAATTTGGTTTACAACCGGTCAGCCTTAAGCCCAAAGAAGGTCTGGCCCTGATCAATGGTACCCAGTTTATTGCCGCCCACGCCGTAAAAGTCATCGACCGCTTAAAGAACTGCCTCGATCATGCCGATATAATCGGCGCCTTGATGCTTGAGGCGTTGTGGGGTTCGGTAAAACCGTTTTATCCAGAGCTTCATCGGTTGCGTCCCTTTAAGGGAAACCGGCATGTTGCCGCCCGTATCAAATCTTTTGTCGAAGGCTCAAATGTCCTAAGTTCGCACAAAGATTGTGATCGGGTACAGGATCCGTATTCGCTACGTTGTATGCCACAGGTGCACGGTGCCTCACGCAATGCCTGGCTACACTTGAAGGAATTGCTGGAAGTCGAGCTAAATTCGGTCACCGACAATCCCGTTCTGATTGATGAAAACCTTACGATAAGTGGTGGAAACTTTCATGGTCAGCCCCTTGCCATGGCGCTAGATTATACAACTTTGGCGGCCAGCGAACTTGGCAATATCTCGGACCGGAGGGTCTATCTGGCAATGGAGGGCAAATACGCCGGCGTGCCAAAGCTTCTGCTCAGCGAAACGGGCATTAATTCAGGTTACATGATGCTGCAATACACTACGGCCGCCTTGGCAAGCGAAAATAAAGGGTTGTGCTTCCCGGCGAGCGCGGACAGCATTCCTACTTCGCTGGGCCAGGAGGACCATGTAAGCATGGGTTCCATCAGCGGTAGGAAAGCACTTCAGGTCATTCAGAACGTGGAGCGCATTCTGGCCATCGAGATGCTCACAGCGGCACAGGCCTTTGATTTTAGGGACACACTGAAATCAAGCGCGTTTTTAGAACGGGTTCACACGGTTATTCGGAAGAAAATCGCTTTTACGAAAGCGGACCGTATCTTTTCGGAAGATATAGAAAAGGCTCATCAGCTCTTACAAAATCACGAATTGATTGGAGTTTACCATCAATGCATCACCGAAAAATCCCTTGAGGAAATTGATGTTTTTCACAAAGAATTTCAGACTATCTAAGAGAAAGATAAATATGGTTTGTTAAATTGAATTTTATACATATGAAAGATATCTATAATTATATTGGTCCCATTCACGAAGTACTTCCTATGACCGGACTTCCGGAACGCGGGGCTTTAGCGGATTCAGACCTGAAACGCCTTACCGACCAAGGTATTCTGATTAAAAACGGGAAAATTGACCGTATAGATAAACACGAAAAACTTCTTCCCGAAGCAGAAAAATTGGGTGCTGAAATGTATGTCATAAATGGGAAGTATTGCGCACTGCCGGGGTTTTTGGACAGCCATACCCATATCTGCTTTGCAGGATCACGAGCCCATGATTACGCCATGCGAAACGCCGGAAAAAGCTATCTCGATATCGCTAAGGCCGGTGGTGGTATCTGGGACACTGTCACGCATACGCGAAAGGCGACCGAAGCCGATCTGGTCGCTGGGATTGTGAAGCGCGCGGACCTATTGATTTCCCGCGGTATCACCACCATCGAGGTCAAGAGCGGCTACGGTTTGAGCCCAACGGAAGAGCTCAAAATGCTCCGAGCGATCCAGCAGGCTCAGGAAAAAACTGCGGCCACGTTGATTCCCACTTGTCTGGCGGCGCACACGGTCCCAAAAGAATTCAAGGGAAATACTACAGGATATATTAAGGAGATCATCGAGGAACTAATGCCCCAAATACAGGAAGAACATCTGGCAAAACGCGTGGATGCCTTTATTGAACAAAGCTCTTTTACACCCGAGAACATTCGGCCCTATTTTAAAAAGGCGAAGGAACTGGGCTTTGATATTACCGTGCACGCCGACCAGTTCACGACGGGCGGGAGCCGTGCCGCCGTTGATTTTGGTGCCGTGAGCGCAGATCATTTGGAGGCCAGTACAGCGGAGGAGATCAAACTTCTTGCGCAATCCGATACCGTAGCTACAGTCCTTCCCGGTGCGACTTTGGGGTTGGGCTGTGCCTTTGCCCCCGCCCGAAGACTGCTCGATCAAGGTGCCATTCTCGCCATTGCCAGTGACTGGAACCCAGGATCTGCGCCCATGGGCGACCTGCTCGCACAAGCGGCCATTCTGGGGACTTTTGAAAAACTGAGCAACGCCGAGATTCTCGCCGGTATCACTATACGGGCCGCAAAAGCCCTGAATTTGGGACATTCGGTAGCTTTGGAAAAAGGAAATCCGGCAGATCTGGTATTGTTCAAAACAGATTCTTATGCCAATATTTTGTACCACCAGGGGCAGTTAAAGCCCGATCAGGTTTTCAAAAATGGAAAACAGGTTTTTAAAACAGTAACTTCATGATTTTTCAGGAACAGATTTTACAGGGCATTCCATCAGAGCTGCCTCCAAAAAAAGCCTACGATGCCAAGGACGACCGTGCTCCACGGCGAAAGGACATTTTGACCCCCGAGGAGAAAAAACTGGCGGTACGCAACGCCCTGCGCTATTTTCCCGAGACGTGGCACAAAACCTTGGCGCCAGAATTTTATCGGGAACTACAGGAATATGGCCGTATCTATATGTACCGTTTTAAACCGGATTATAAACTATACGCCAGGCCCATCGATGACTATCCCGCACAATGCGTCCAGGCGGCGGGCATCATGCTCATGATACAGAATAACCTGAATCCTCAAGTGGCGCAGCATCCGAACGAACTTATCACCTATGGCGGCAACGGGGCGGTTTTCCAGAATTGGGCACAGTACCTGGTCACCATGCAGTATCTGGCCCAGATGACCCAGCTGCAGACCCTACATATCTATTCCGGTCATCCTATGGGGCTGTTCCCGTCCTCGCCTGATGCCCCGCGCATGGTCGTAACAAACGGGATGATGATTCCCAATTATTCCAGACCGGACGACTGGGAACGCTTTAATGCGCTTGGCGTTACCCAGTATGGCCAGATGACCGCCGGCTCTTTTATGTATATTGGTCCACAGGGTATCGTGCATGGTACCACCATTACGGTAATGAATGCTTTCAGAAAAACACTAAAACCAGAGGAGACACCTGCGGGACATATTTTTCTTACCTCCGGCCTTGGCGGTATGAGCGGCGCACAACCCAAAGCGGGAACTATCGCCGGCTGCATTACCATTTGCGCGGAGGTCAACCCCGATGCGGCACGCAAACGCTACGAACAGGGCTGGGTAGATGAACTAATCGATGACATGGACACTTTGGTCGCGCGCGCGCGAAAGGCACAACGGAACGGCGAAGTGGTATCCCTTGCCTATATGGGCAACGTGGTCGAAGTCTGGGAGCGGTTTGACACCGAAGACATCCATATCCAGTTGGGTTCGGACCAGACTTCGCTACACAATCCCTGGGCGGGCGGCTACTATCCCGTAGGACTGAATTTCGCGGAAGCGAACAGCTTGATGACGGAGGATCCAAAAGCCTTTAAAAAACACGTCCGCAATTCGCTGAAAAGACACGTAGCAGCCATAAAAAAACATACCTCAAAAGGCACCTATTTTTTTGATTATGGAAACGCCTTTCTTTTGGAAGCATCTCGCGCCAGAGCCGGGGTTATGGCAGACAACGGGACCGATTTCAGGTATCCTTCCTATGTGCAGGATATTTTGGGGCCTTTGTGCTTTGATTATGGCTTCGGCCCCTTTCGCTGGGTCTGTACTTCTGGGGATCCTAAAGATTTAAAAACTACCGATGCGATGGCGAAAGAAGTTTTGGAGGCCATCAAAAAAGAAGCCCCACCAGAAATCGAGCAACAGCTTCAGGACAACATCACCTGGATCGCCGAAGCGGAAAAAAATAAATTGGTCGTGGGTTCCCAGGCCCGTATCCTCTATGCCGATGCAGAGGGGCGCCAGAAAATCGCTTTGGCCTTCAATGATGCCATAAAAACAGGAAAAATAAAAGCCCCGATCGTCTTGGGACGCGATCACCACGATGTGGGCGGTACCGACTCGCCCTACCGAGAGACCAGTAATATCTACGATGGAAGCCGTTTTACCGCAGATATGGCGATGCACAACGTAATCGGCGACAGCTTCAGGGGTGCGACCTGGGTATCCATACACAATGGGGGCGGCGTAGGCTGGGGCGAGGTCATCAACGGTGGCTTTGGGATGTTCCTTGATGGCTCGAAGAAAGTGGACGATAAAATCAAAAATATGTTGTTTTTTGATGTTAACAACGGGATTGCAAGACGTAGCTGGGCACGGAACAAAGAGGCGCGGTTTGCTATAGAACGGGAAATGCGGCGCACCCCAAACTTAAAGGTCACCGTCCCTCACTTGGTGGATGACGATATATTAAATATTTTGGATTAATGAAAAACTATCAAGCACCGAATCAGGAGATGTGGCTGGGAAGGGTGTCCCAAGCACAATTGTACCTGCACGAAAAAGTGGAACTGGCCTCTTTGAAGAATTTTCGCAAAGCGGAAGGAAATGAAGTGGCACTCTTGGGCTATTGTTGCGATGCCGGTATCAAAAGGAATCAGGGTCGTGCAGGTGCCATGGAAGGTCCGGATGCGATTCGAAAAGTGATGGGCGGACTGAGCAATCATTGGGATTCCAGTTTTAAGATCAATGACTTTGGTGACTTGGTCTGTAAAGGAGATGATTTGGAAACCCAGCAGAGCGAAACGACGACCGCCGTAAGCGCGCTGATTAAAAAGGGCTATTTTTCCATAGTCTTGGGTGGCGGGCACGACTTGGCTTATGCCCATTTTAAGGGAATCCGTAGGGCCTTTCCAGAAAAATCAATAGGGATTATCAACTTGGATGCGCATTTTGATTTGCGAGAAGTAAGCTCACGGGGAACTTCGGGAACTCCATTTTGGGAAATTGCCCAAGACGAAACGGATTTCCATTATTGCTGTCTTGGAATTCAAAAAGCGGGCAACAACTGCGAACTTTTCCGAACCGCGAAAAAGCTCAAGGTGACCCATTTGAGCAATACGGAGTTTACTTTGGCCCACTGGGCGAGGATTCAGAAAAGCCTATTAGAGTTTATGGCTAGGGTGGATCTGATCTACCTAAGTATAGATCTGGATGGTTTCAGCTCTGCCTTTGCACCCGGGGTCAGTGCGCCTTCCCCAATGGGCTTTCAGGCCGATGTAGCCATGAAAACCATCGCATTTTTAGCACAATCCCAAAAGTTAGTCAGCGCGGATGTTGTGGAACTCAATCCACATTATGATCGCGACAACGCCACGTCCCGTCTCGCCTCAAGTTTGATCTATCAATTGATGGACGACTTAAAAGCATAGGCCTACAAAATTATATATCGCGGCTTGTAATAAGCTATGAAAATATTTAACTGAACGACATTGAATTACTTTTCCCTAATTAAAATTTAGTTGCTTACTTTTTTCTTCTTTTTCGTTAATTTTCGTAATGTTGGAGAAGAAGTATACCACAATAAGAAGCCACTAAGAACGGTTATCAGACCAAGAAGGGAAAAAGCTCTTAATATTAAGTTGTTGAAATCGTCCCTTCCTTCGTAATCCATTGTATGGGTCATCCAAAGAAAATCGAACCAACGCCAATCTCGATGTCTTAAAGTTCTGAATGTCCCATCAGCAACTGACACATATGCTCGTAAATTTTCAGGAGTTTTGTAAGAAATCACGTATGCCGGCAGGGGTCCACTTCGGTATTCATGATGATTTCCTGTGGAAGTTATTCTCTCAATCCCACTAACATCCAAACCATCTATCATATTTTGATTGGCTACAGCGACTGCTTCAGCCTCGGAAAGATCTTTTTTAATAATACCTGTTTTTGCGTGCTGCAGGGTACTTTGATTGATCCAATAATAAGGCTCACCGGCAATATCTTTGAGTTCCATAGAATGGATCTTCGTACTAGCATTAAATTCAGAAGGACTTCCTAGATTAGAAAAATCAGCTTGAACCGTTCCGGTTTTACGAAATTGATCCCCGTGTATTTCATCTATATCCGTCCAACTGAAGTACAGACCACTTACGGTCCACATAATAAATTGTACCCCTATGAATAGGCCAAGGTACCTATGTGCCTGCCTTATTTTCAAGGCTGTTTTTCTTTTTACCATATTTCTTTAATAAAGAGGGAATTTGATCATTGAATTCAATGATCAAATTCCCATTTATGTTTTTAGTTTTTAGTAACCTTCCGTTTGTTCCATTCCTGAAGCTTGTATTTCACTGGCAGGGATTGGACAAATAGTCCTGTTATCTGTAGCCTGAACATCCAAATTAGATACATTTACTCCAGTATTCACATGTTCATCAACTGGGCGATTAATATCTTTGCCCCTCCGAATATAGTCGTAGACCCCGTGCCCTTCTAAAGCAAGCTCCCTTCTTCTCTCTTCCGCAATTCTTTCTTTTAGTGCCTCGCCGGTTTCTATTGCCTGATTGGCCAAGAAATTTGTAGTTCTTTTTCCAATAAGGATATTCAGGTAATTCGTTGCCTCGGAGTCACCTCCACCAGCACCGTTCGCAGCTGCTTCCGAGGCTATTAAATACATTTCGGATAGTCGTATTACGGGAATGTTGTGGGCACTTAATCCACCACCATCACTGCGGTTAACGTATTTTATGAATGCAGCATTGGTACCTTCCTTATCCTCCTCAAGCAATGCGGCTCTAGGATCACCTTCATAGGCACCCAATAATTCTACGAAAGTTTGAGTAGCTATTATATCTCCTTGTCCTCCATTTTTGAAATCGAACTGAGCTCCCAGTCCGTTACTCCCAAGAGAATTCTGGGTTGTAATACTTAATTCAAAAAGAGATTCAGAATTATAATCCTCAAAACCGTAAGAATCCACGCCCATCAGATTCTCCACCCCTCTGGCAGAAATTACCTCTTTGGCATACTTAAGTGCATTCTCCCAATCTTCTTTATAAAGATATACTCGAGCTAATAAGGCCTTAACTCCGGTTTTGGTTAGATACTGGGTGCTTCCCTGGTCCCAGCTGTTTTCCTCTAACATATCAAGAGAGCTTTGCATATCAAGTATAATCTGATCATAAGTTACCCCTAGACTACTTCTCTCCGTAACAATTTCTTCGGAAGAAAGTTTAAGAGGTAAACCCTGTGAAGCTGCTCCAGCTTTTAACCATGGATAAGTGAAAGTTCTAGCCAAATCAAAATAAATCATCCCTCTTAGACCTAAAGCCTCTCCCAAAATCTTCTGCTTTTCTGCAGCGTTACCTTCAGCAGCTTCTATATTATTAATAATCAGGTCCAAGTTATTTATAGCTTTAAAGGATTGAATCCATAAGTCCTCACAGCTACCATTATTATTGCTACTTTCTTCATACTTATAGGCAATCAATTCATAATCCCTTGGATTATACGTAGTTTCTACAAATCTAAAATCAGTACCCTTCACAGCCGCCCTTTTGTATAAAATTCTCCCTAGATAAGTATTTCGGGATATTTCATTGTAAGTGCCGGTCAATAACTTATCAAGTTTCTCTACCGAATTAAGTACCAAGTTCTCCGAGATAACGTGATCCGGTCTTTGCTCGAGCAAATCCTTGCTGCAACCCTGAAGAACAATTAATCCTGAGATCAGAATGCTTTTTATAAATGTTTTCATTTTAATGCTTTTTAAGTTCTAAAATTGTAATTGAAGCCCTAACAGAATAGTCCTCGATGTTGGTACTTGGAAGAAATTCACCCCATCGACAACGGATTCAGGATCATAACCGTCCAGTTCGGTCACTAGAAATAGATTGTTTCCCTGTATGTAGATCGACCCGCCTTTAATAATTTTTGATAAAATCGGAAGATTATAGCTCAATTTGACGTTTTTCAATTTCAGGTAATCCGAATTGTATAAATGTCTTGTAGAAACATCATTTGAAAAAGTTGGGTTACCGTTAATCCTGATCGGTACTGTGGCATTTGTATTATTCGGATTCCATGGATCAAGTTGAGCAACTGTATTGGTATACTGCGGAGCAAATCCGTCGTCATCGCGTTGAAATGCGGTGCGATCATATACCTTACCTCCCAGACCGAAAGTAAATTGGAAATCAATTGTAAAATCTTTATAATTTAGTTGGTTGAATAAACCTCCCTGAAAATCCTGTAAAGCATCCCCAAAAATTCCGTATCCAGCTTCCTGAGCATCTGTTGTTAGCTCACCAGTTCTTTCTCCATTATTCAAAACGTAATATTGCGCATACCCATTTGACGGATCTACACCGGCGTAATCCCTTAAGTAAAACGAATAAATACTTTCCCCTTCTTTAATAATCAAAGGATCCTGACCGTATCTTGAACTATATGTAGGAATAATATCATTTTTTAGCTTGGTAATCTTGTTATCAAGAACGGTCAGGTTAGCGCTAGTCCTCCAGTAAAAATCTTCGGTCGAAACAAGATCATACCCAATTTCAAACTCCCAACCTTTATTGGTCATTTCCCCGAAGTTTTGCAACTGGGTCATAAATCCTGTGGTAAGTGAAACAGGTACATTTAGCAATAGGTCTTCAGTCTTTTTATTAAAATAATTGGCTGTTAGATTTAATTTATTGAATAGATTGATATCTACCCCAACATTAAAGTTTTTACTTAATTCCCAGGAAAGATCAGGATTTTGAATTTGCCCATAAGACAAACCGGATTCTCCACCGTACCCCTTTTCATCTGTCGCAAAAAACGCCAAAGCAGCATAATATTGAGGTGGTAAATTACCATTGGTTCCATAGCTCCCCCTAAATTTCATATAATCTAATCCGTCAATATTCAAAAAATCTTCTTCGGACGCTACCCATGCTCCCGAAATAGACCAAAATGTTCCCCAGCGAGAATCTTTTCCAAACCTTGAAGAACCGTCTTGTCTTAAGCTTGTGGATAAATAGTATTTTTGTCCAAAATTGTAGGAAGCCTGAGAAAAATAAGAAAGAAGTGAATAATTCTCTGCATATCCTGTATGGCTCCAAAGGGTACCAATACTACTTGATGATAGTAGTTCACTATCCAAGATATCATATCCATACACATTTATTGAGTTCATTTTTGAAACTTGTGATTCCTGCCCTAATAAAACTTCGATACCATGATTTCCGAAGTTGTCATTGTAGTTTAATAAATTTGTAACGGTATACTGAAAAACCTCGCTCTTCACACGGTTGAGAACACCGTTCCAAATTCCGCCACCTGCACCAAACACTTTGTTGTCATACAATGTCTCATCAATTGCTTGCTGATCAATACCAAAAGTGGTCTTAAAAGTTAGAGGGTCCAAAATTTGGAATTCAGTATAAGCATTTCCTCTTACCCTAAATTCAGTATTTTCATATTTACCCACTTTCAATACCCCTATTGGGTTGGCATTTTTTTCAATGTCATTGGGAAGATTGGCAAAACCTCCAAAGCCTTCCGAATCATTTATCGGTGCTGCCGGTGGAAGAACACGGGCCATATATAATGGATTTAGCCCTCCTGCGTAAGTACCATCAAAGTTAGCAGCATTTCTTTCAGTCTTTGCCAACGAAAGATTTATCCCCAATTTAACCCAATCTTTGGCCTGGTTTTCAAGATTCACTCTGCCTGAGTATCGTTTCAGCCCAGTTTCTATAATCGTACCTGCCTGATCGAGGTAATCACCAGAAACATAAAAAGAAGTCTTATCACTCCCTCCCCTTGCTGATAGATTATATTTTTGAACTAAACCGTTCTGATAAATGGCATCAAGCCAATCTGAATTGGCATTGGTTGTTCCGTATATACCTTCATAATCATTTACTGCCTGATTTTCATAGGTATTGTAGAGCGTATTATCACCATAGACTCTCGTAAATTCAGCGTTTTCATTATTTTGGATGTACTGGTTTGTTTGACCTTCGATCCAAAGACCTTTGAATTGTTCATTATTGATAAGTTTTTCCTCGGTAAGGTTGTCGCTCCAACCCGTTTCAACTCCCAGAGTGATTTCTGTTTCACCCTTCTTTCCATCTTTAGTAGTAATTATAATAACACCATTAGCGGCTCTGGAACCGTAAAGGGATGATGCTGCAGCATCTTTTAAAACGGTAATGCTTTTAATATCTTCAGAGTTGATAGTTGACAATGGGTTATATCCAGTACTTCCCACCAAATCGTCGCCGGCTCTTAAGTTTGAATTGGTATTGATTACTACCCCATCCAATACGTATAAAGGCTGGGTATTACCACTAATAGAACCAATACCCCTTATTTGAACGTTAGACTTGCCTCCCGGCTGCCCCGAGGTAGAAATATTAATTCCGGAAACCTTTCCCTGAAGTGCAGTTTCAAAACTAGCTGTAGAACCGCGTGTAAGTGCTTCAGAATTCACGGTTTCCGCCGCCCCGGTAAAACTACGTTTATCAGATGTTCCATAGGCTACCACCACCACTTCATCCAGGCCTTCGGCGCTTTCGGCAAGGGTAATGGAAAGGCTTTTCCGCCCATCGAGTGCCACTTCTTTTGAGGCAAATCCAATATATGAAATTACCAGCGTTGCATTCTGGTCGGATAGCGTTATGGAAAAATTACCGTCAAAATCGGTCTGTACGCCATTGGTCGTCCCTTTTTCCAGAATACTGGCCCCGGGCAACGGTCTGTCATCGACATTGGTTACCGTACCCGACACTTGAAACTGGAGGTTGGCCTCGTTCTTCGTATCGCCTGTCGAATTCTCGGAAGAATCCACTTTGCCCGATTTCTTTTTTAAGATAATCTGCTTCTTCATAACCTGCCATTCCACATTTGTTTCCGAGAACAGTTCCGCAAGAACCGTTGTAATTTTTTGCTTCTCGACATTTATGGAAATCTCCCTATTCAAATCGACATCCTTCCTATTCAATAAAAACTTGAAATCGGAATGGGATTCTATCTCTTGGATAATCTCGGCCACCGTAGCGTTCGGCATATCCAAGGATATTCTTTTGCTCTGCGAATAGGTATTCGCATGAATTTGGAAGAGGGAAACTATCGTGAGAAATACCGTGAGTTTCATTTTCAGACTTACTTTTAGTTTGTACGGTTTAGTGTCCTCAATATAAAAGAGTTTTTTCATAATCTAGCGTTCTTAAATTGGTTTCAGTATTCAAATTACAGGTAGTAATTGCAAAGGTCTTTAGGTTAATGGTTTAATTTCATAGATTCCGGTTTAGGTTACTAATAATCACTTCATTATTCTCTATTTTGTACCTGATCGCATAGCTTTTATTGAAAGACTCCAACACCTCTTCGATAGTCTCGATATCGAAGGTGGCATCGAACGACTGGTCGTCCAGGTCTTTATTCCTGTTCTTTATGGTGACGTTGTATCTTCGCTCCAATGCCTGTCGAATCTTTCGGAAGGGGGTATTACGAAAAACGAGTTTGCCTTGAATCCAGGCCGTATAAATTTGCGTATCTACATTTTCGATGGTAATGTCGTACCCCACTTTTCGCCATTCGGCCTTAAAGCCTGGCTTTAGTAGAGTACCATCCCCACTTTCCTTGTCCTCCGCCTTTTTATAGAGTTCGACGGACCCCTCGACCAAAACGGTATTGATATTTGTGTCTTCGGGATAATGGGATACGTTGAACTTGGTGCCCAACACTTTAATGCTTAGTTCGTCGGCATGTACCGTAAAAGGATGTTTTTTGTCTTTCGTCACATCGAAATAAGCTTCCCCGGTCAAAAAAACGGTTCTATCAAGTCCCTTTAAAAATTGCACTGGATACCGTAAAGAGGTACCTGAGTTCAAAAAAACATGGGAGCAATCGGACAGTACTACATCGAAGCGTTTCCCGTAGGGTACTTTTAAGGTGTTGTAAACTAATTTTTGGGGAATGGTATCTCCATCAAAAGCAGCCCCCGGTACCTGATAGGTAAGTTGCGATTTTTCTTGGTTCCCGATTATGCCTCCATGGTCATCCTTGACCTTTCGGTTCGCCGTGGGATCTAAAGTTTCAATGGTTCCGTTGTCCAAGGTAATTGTGATGGCTTCTTCTATGGGAACGAGTTTGCTCGAAGTATCGCCTTTCGATCGGTTTTCATTGAAAAAATACCCCATCGTCAAAAACACTAGCCCAACAGCTGCATATTTCATCAGCGAACGGACTTTTCGACGACGGAAGACGTTTTTATCTTTCTTCATTCTCCGCTTCAGGACTTCCTTAATTTTATCGGTATCCGGTTCGTTCATAGCAGTGGTGGTTTCGTAATGCGACCGGACAAATTCCTCAAAAATCCGCTCGTTGCCCTCGACAGAAATCCAATTGGACAATTCATCCAAATCTTCTGCGGATGCCTCGTTAAAAAGGTATTTTATAATTCGGTTTTCCGTTTCGGCAGCAATCATATATCGGCTTGGTCTTTATAGTTAAGACAAAGCTAGTTCACAATACCCTAACTTTTTATTGACTTTTTTTTCACATTTTCCTATTTCCTTATATATTTATGGTACAAATGATAGTTACTTTATGGATAAAGGTGCAACGACGAAATTGATAGAACGGTTGAAAAATGAGGAAGAAAAGGCGTTCATTGAACTGGTTGACCTATACGACCGCAGGATGTTCGGTTATGCGCTGACACTAACGAACGACCATACCTTTGCGCAAGATATCCTTCAAAACGTATTTTTACGCATATGGGAAAAGCGTAAAAAACTGCACATTGCTACCTCTCTACAGAATTTTTTGTTCAAATCCGTTTACAACGAGTTTATCAACCAGTATAATAAAAACCGCTCGACCATGGTCTTGGAACAGAAATATTTCGAGGCCTTGGACAAGGTGCTGCAATCACATAGCGAAACCTCTTGGGAAAAAGCCATGGTCAGGGTTAACCATGAAATCGAAGACTTGCCGCCAAAATGTCGGGAAGTATTATTGCTTAGCAGAAAAGAGGGGCTTACCAATGTAGAGATTTCGGAGTATTTGAAGGTTTCGATCAAGACCGTAGAGGCGCATCTGACCAAATCTTTCAGGGTGCTACGAAAGAGACTGGGCGAGGAGTATGGAACGTTTATGTTTGTTTTGTTCGGAAGTAAGCGGTTACGGAGTTAGTTTTAAGCGAATCGAAATTACTAACGGATAAAGGAACAGCCCACATTAGACTCAACGGAAGGGCGGCCTTCACCAAGGGCCAAGTAAAACATAAATCACCGGGTTGTAACAAAATATATCTTTAGATTTATAAATAAATTATTAACTGCTGGTTGCATTTCCATACTTGGCATAATATTTCGCCTGATGATTGCTATGAATTTCGCGTTGCAAAAGATAACAAGAATTGTTTGCAACTATGTTGCAAAATGGTAAAGTAAGATAGCCAAAATGTTGCGACGTACATTTAACCTACAATCAACTCATTTGCATCATCAAGCACAGAATTATCGAAGCTTTTCAGATAGATTTCAGTAGTCTTCAACGAATGGTGTCCTAAACCCTCGCTAATTATTTCCGTGGATATGCCCATATTCTTGGCGATGGTAGCCCAAGAATGACGAATATAGTAAGATGTGATTTTTTCGTCAATTCCGGCATCTTCTGCAATACGTTTAAGCAGCTTATTGACCAATCTTCTATCCGACCTATATTTCGTGAAAGTTTCTACTGAACCGTCATAACCGATGGGGAAAATAAAATCATTCTCATCTTTACCATCAATGTAATAATCTAGAATAACGGCCAATTCGTCCGTAATGCGAATTGAAAGAGGGTCGCCAGTCTTACTACGACCATAAAAAATCCTGCTACCATTAATACTCTTAACTTTTAACTTAGCAAGGTCAATTAGATTCATTCCCCTACAATTAAACATACTTAGCAGATAGTTTTTGGTATGCCAAAGATTAGTATTTTCATTATATCGCAAATTTCTGATAGCGACAATCTTTTCCTTGGACAATGCTTTTTTCTTTGTTCTCGCCGTAGATGGAATTTTATAGTGTAGAAAAGGATTTTTTATCGGTAAAAATCTATCCTCTTTTAAAGCACTATTATAAATTGCTCGGATAGCCCTGACGTATGAACTTATTCCATTTTTAGAATTGCCTCTAGACACATGCTCCATTTCGAAATCCTTTAGAAAAGAAACCGAAATCTGATGAAGCTTTACCGATTTATCGTCATTAAATTGTGTAAAAGCCGCTATTGAATCTTTATACCATTTGGCTGTTGCTGGTTTATTCGACTTCAACTTCCGGTCGATTAGAACCTGTCCCCATTCAGCAAGGGTAATTTCGTTGGAAAGGTCTTTTTTGACCTTTGAATCCAGTTTATCGTCCCAAGACTTCTTGATGTTCTCAACTAACGTGTCAGCCGATATAGAACTCAAAGTATCTCCAAGTTTGTTAATGATAGACTTAGCAGAGTGTAGCTTTTCATAAATTGCAGAGTTGACTTTATCACAATCAACATCTTTGTTTGCGAAAGCTGATTTTTTAAGCATCATATTTTTAGCATCCCATCCAACTTTTGAAGTACTATAAGAAAGACGAATCATTCTCGGCTTCTTATGAAACACTCTAACTGCGATTGGAAACAATCTCTCATTAACACTTTTTGACTTTTTTCTTGTGTCTAAAATTAATCTTGCTCGTGCCATTTTTAACTATATTTATAACATAAATGTAGCTAAAATTACGCACACTTTACGCACACTTTTTTTTGGTATCAAACGGTATCAATTGAATTCAAATTCTATTAAATTACACGTTATCAATTGATTGTATTCGTTGCTGTTTTTAGATAGCTTAGAATTTTTCGCCTTCTAAGCAGGCGGTCCTAGGTTCGAATCCTAGTGCCATCACTTGAAAGTCAAGACTTTAAAGATTTATTTCTTTAAGGTCTTTTTTATTTCCACGTAGATGACACGTATTTATGTTTGAAGTTTACCCTATGTAACAATCAATTCAAGATAGTTCGTTTTTTCGTTTCATTCAGATATAAGGATTGGAACTTGAATTTGATAATTTACTTAACTTTGTAAATCTGGATGGACTAGGAAATTTCACAGGCGCAACTATTTGGCGCCTTGCTATGCTGAATTCTTTAGGCGATAATCATAGAAACTTAAAATTGCTAACCCTTAATCACTAAGTAACTATATTTGCTCTTTCTTTAATTCCCTACCTTATTCAATAGTCTTAATTCAATAGTCTTACGTAATTAGGGCAAAAATTTTAGTGATTGCATAGTACTCGAATGTAATTTTTTACATACAATAACAAAAAACAACGATGATTTGCTGAAGAAGAATCACATCACCCGTTAAATTCAAAGATTTATGAAAGAATATGCTAAAAAATCGATAAAAACGGCCACCTATTTGCTTTGGGCCCTAGGCCTGGTATTTCTTGTAGGATGTGGAGGAGAGCAAAAAAACGATGCTACGCAAGAAACCGCCCTGGATCTAAGTCCCGATAATGCGGGCCTGACCCTTCCCGACGGCTTCGGGGCATTGAAGGTCGCCGATTCTTTGGGCAAGCCGCGACATATTGCGGTTACCGCCCAAGGCGGTATCTATGTCAAACTGGAAAATGCCGTTGATGGAAAAGGCATCCTGTATTTGGAGGATGATGATGGCAATGGGACCGCGGAGGTAAAACAAGGCTTTGGCGATTATGGCGGTACCGGTATTCTCCTTGACAAAAGCGGCTTGTACGCCTCCTCCAATAGCGAAGTGTTTCGGTATAAGGTCGATGCCGATGGAAAAGTGGTCGATCCCGCCTCGGTGGATACACTGATTACCGGTCTGATAGACCGAAGGCAGCATAATTCAAAATCGATTGCACTGGACAATAGCGGCAATATCTACGTCAATATCGGTGCCTATTCCAACTCCTGTCAAAAAGAGGACCGTGCGCTCGGATCGATGGGCATGAAACCCTGCCCGATTTTAGATTCCGCCGGGGGCATCTGGCAGTTTAGAACGGATGCGATAAAGCAGTCCTACGGAGAGGGAAAACGATTTGCAACTGGATTACGGAATGTGGTTGGGCTCGACTGGAACGAGCGAGACAATCATTTGTTCGTGATGCAGCACGGACGCGATCAGTTACATACGCTCTTCCCCGATATTTATGATATCGAGACTTCGGCGAATCTTCCGGCGGAAACCATGTACCGCCTTGAAGAAGGGAGCGATGCGGGTTGGCCCTATATCTATTACGACCAGAACCAGAATAAAAAAATAATGGCGCCCGAATATGGCGGCGATGGCAAAAAATTGGGTGCGGAGGATATCCAAGATCCTATAGTAGCCTTTCCAGGCCATTTGGCGCCCAATGCCCTGTTGTTCTATACGGGCGACATGTTTCCCGAAAAATACAGGAACGGTGCGTTCATCGCGTTTCACGGAAGTTGGAACCGGGCCCCCGAAGAACAGGAAGGCTATAACGTCGCTTTCGTACCCTTCGAGAATGGCAGGCCGAGTGGCGATTACGAGATATTCGCGGACGGGTTCGCCGGAACCGATTCCATAATGTCCCCTGATGAAGCACAGCACCGACCTACCGGTTTAGCCCAAGGCCCCGATGGATCGCTGTATGTTTCGGATGACCAAGGCGGGACGCTGTTCAGAATCGTTTATACCGATGAGGCCGAACAATGATCTTAGCACGGAATTTTAGGACGGCCCAAATCGCTCCCTTGTTCATTTTCCTAATTGGATCGATCTACGGCTGTGGCGAGAAGAAAAAAGAAAATGACACCCACACGAAACCTGCTTCAGAGCAAGAGAGCGAGGTGCCGTCACCGGTCGAAAGTGCCGACGTTCCGGAATATATGGCCGAAGGGCAAAAGGTCTACGCCCAATATTGCCTTTCCTGCCATCAGGTCAATGGTACTGGAGTATCCAGGCTCAACCCCCCATTGAAGGACACGGATTATGTGTTAGGCGACAAAAACAGGTTGTTGGGTATTCTTGTCAATGGGTCAAACGTAGGCCTGGAGATCCGAGGTGAAACCTATTCCAATGCCATGCCTTCCTTTAAGCAACTAGACGATACTGAACTGGCCCATGTAGCTTCTTATATCCGGAACAGTTTTGGCAATTCCGCGACTCCCGTAACAATTGGGGAGGTTTCTACTTTCCGAACAAAGAGCGAAAACCAGAAATAAGGTTACCGCGCTTTATCGCCGTTCAAAGGGGGTCTTGCACCAGGGAATGTCGTCGAGCATCGCCATATTATTTCAAGCATTTCGGTAGTATCGGTATTCCCTCATTGTGCCACCGGCCTTACAAATCGGCAGGGTGAGTATTCGACAGCGCATTACTACTTCCCTTCAACACTCAATATCTATAGGTATCCTAGTTATACGATGAGCCGAGAAACGGTAGGCCCAATGCTTTTTGTTCCCCCATAAGACAAAAGTAGGTGATTTCCGAAGCCAAAGCGATATACGCTAAAGTGCTAACTTTAAACTATTTTTGAGACTGATAAAATCACACAGCCATGAGAATCAACAGTACCATATTGCTGATTTTGATATTCTTATTTGCGGACTGTAAAGAAGGCCCTCAGGAAAAAAGTAAAAACAATCCCCCCAATATCGTGTTCCTGTTCGCCGACGATCAGACCTACGAAACTATCACGGCCTTGGGTTTTGACGAAGTCCATACCCCAAATTTAGATCGATTGGTGAATACGGGCACTTCCTTTACCCACGCATATAATATGGGCGGTTGGAACGGTGCCATCTGCGTAGCTTCAAGGGCGATGATCATTTCGGGGTCCTATATCTGGAATGCCCAGAAAAAAACCGCATTATGGGCAAAGGGGGATTCCACGGCATTAAATCAGACCTGGCCCAGATTGCTAGAAAAAAATGGCTACGATACTTACATGACCGGCAAATGGCATGTGCTGGCACCGGCTGAAGAGGTTTTTTCACAGGCAGAGCATATAAGACCAGGAATGCCCGGTGATAGAAGGGATGAACTGGATGCGGCGCAAAAGAAATGGAAGTCAGCATCGGGAGACATGAAGGATTGGAACGACTATATGCCTCTGGGCTACGGTAGGCCAACAGGTCCGGACGATATCGAATGGTCCCCTACCGACACCTTACAAGGTGGCTTTTGGGAAGGTGGAAAACACTGGAGCGAGGTGGTGCGAGACGATGCCCTGGCATTTATCGAAACCGCAAAGAAAAAGGACAACCCGTTCTTCATGTATCTGGCCTTTAACGCCACCCATGACCCAAGACAGGCGCCACAACGGTTTTTGGACATGTACCCGTTGGATAGTATCAAGGTTCCGGAAAACTTCTTACCCGAATATCCATGGAAAGATGATATCGGCGATTCCCCGGGTCTTAGGGACGAAGCCTTAGCCCCTTTTCCCCGGACCGAATATGCGGTCAAGGTACACCGTCGGGAATATTATGCGCTTTTAAGCCATATGGACGAGCAAATCGGTACGATATTGGATTCTTTGGAAGCAACAGGTAAAATGGACAACACCTATATCTTTTTCGCCGCGGACCATGGTCTATCGGTCGGTCACCACGGACTGATCGGCAAACAGAGCCTGTTCGATCACAGCATCCGCATACCCTTGATGGTCGTGGGGCCCGGCATCCCAAAAGGAAAACGATTGGACCAGGATGTATATTTACAGGACATCATGGCGACCAGCCTTGAGCTGGCAGATGTTGACAAACCCGATTACGTGCAGTTCCATAGTTTTATGGATATAATCGAGGGAGAACTGCAAGAGAGCCATTACCCGGCTATATATGGTGCCTATATCGATTTTCAACGCATGATCAGAAAGGAGGGGTTCAAGCTTTTGGTCTATCCGAAAATAAAAAAGGTGCTGTTGTTCGACATGAGAAACGACCCCAACGAAATGACCGATCTGGCCGACGATCCGCAATACAAGGAAAGGGTTCGATCACTTTTCGATGACCTTATGGAGCTTCAAAAAACACAGGACGATCCATTGGATTTGAGGGATACATATAACGAAACCCTTAACAAAGCCTAGATAGAATATCACATACAGGGATATAGCAATTATAGTGGTGCGACCACTATGGTTCGCGATTCCGTTTGGGATACCGTTAATAACCCGCAAATCGTTTATGTAGGTGGCCAAATCGCTAAGGAAGTGGCTTTGACGCTCAACAAAAAAAGAGCAATAAGAGTTGAGTTAGTTTTTGAGTCAGTTTTGATTTAGTTTTGTCTTGAATGGTCGGTCGATGACGACCGACCATTCAATTTCTAAGAAAAATTGGCACCTCCTAATCAATGCCATAGCCCTCGATGAATGCATACGTACATCCCAAAAAAAATCGATGAAAACTAGTCCTCTTCAATATTTTTCGTTCGCTAGGTTTGCAGAATACATTCTTGTTTTTGTTTTAGTCAGCTCTATACTTTCATGCGAAAAAAAAGAAAAAGAAGTATTAGTCTTTAGCAAAACCGAGGGTTTTAGGCATGGCTCCATAGAAGCCGGCATCGCGGCCTTCGAAAAACTGGGCGCGAAAAACAAGTTCAAGGTAACCGCTACCGAAGATACGAACTATTTTGTCGAGGATTCTTTGGAAAACTATTCCGCCATCGTTTTCCTGAATACGACGCAAGATATCTTGAACGATGTACAACAGGCCGACTTCGAACGTTACATCCAAGCTGGAGGAGGCTTTGTGGGTGTTCATGCAGCAACGGACACCGAGTACGATTGGCCTTGGTACAACAAATTGGTCGGTGCGGTGTTTGACGGCCATCCCAAGGTACAGGAAGCAAATCTTCAGGTCGTAAATACCGACCATCTTTCTTCGGTAGGTTTGGATTCGATTTGGACCAAAAGTGATGAATGGTACAACTTTAAAAATATAAATCCGGATATCAATGTGCTCATAAAAATCGACGAGAACAGCTATGAAGGTGGAACGAACGGCAAGGAACATCCGATTTCTTGGTACCATGAATATGATGGCGGTCGGTCTTTCTACACCGAAATGGGACATACCGACGAGACTTTTGAAAATCCGGATTTTATAGCGCATCTGCTGGGGGGAATTCAATATGCCATGGGCGATGGCAGATTGGATTACACTTTGGCAAAAACAGATCGCGTTCCCCCAGAAGACCGGTTCGTAAAAAAGGTGCTGGATTTCAACCTGAACGAACCGATGGAACTTGACGAACTACCGGGAGAGGGCATCTTGTTGATAGAACGCCGGGGTGCAGTAAAACTGTACGATTTCAAAACGGAAAAAACGGAAGTCCTGTCCCAACTCGACCTTTTCTACGGCAACGAAGACGGACTCTTGGGTATTGCCGTTGACCCGGACTACAAAGAAAACCATTGGATCTATCTCTTTTATTCCGCATCCGGTGAGGAATCGAAACAGCATATTTCACGCTTCGATCTGGTCGATAAAAAATTGAATCTCGATTCGGAGAAAATCCTATTGACGATACCTACCGAACGCCATTGCTGCCATAGCGGAGGGGCTTTGGAATTCGGTCCCGACGGCAACCTTTTTATTACCGTAGGCGATAATACGAATCCTTTCGAGTCATCGGGTTTTGCACCGATTGACGAGCGTGAGGGCAGAAGAGCGTATGATGCCCAGCGGTCGGCGGCAAACACGAACGACCTACGGGGCAAGATCTTGCGGATAAAGCCCGAGGCCGATGGCACCTACTCCATTCCCACAGGCAATCTTTTCCCCGCCGGCATCCCCAATGCACGACCGGAAATTTATGTAATGGGCAATCGTAACCCTTTCCGGCATTCCATAGACAGTGAGACCGGTTATTTGTACTGGGGAGATATCGGTCCCGACGCGGGCAAGTCGAATCCCGAACGCGGACCGAGCGGCATGGGCGAGTACGATCAGGCACGAAAAGCGGGATTCTGGGGCTGGCCCTACACGCGGGGTTTCAACGAACCTTATAACGATTTTGATTTTGCTGCCGATTCTTCAGGGTCAAAATTCGACCCACAAAGCCTGATCAACGATTCACCGAACAATACCGGACTGAAAAACCTGCCGCCAGCGCAACCTTCGATGATACCTATGACCTACTATCGCTCCGAAGAGTTTCCTTGGATGGGAGATGGGGGAATCAATCCCATGGCCGGGCCCGTTTTTCACGCTTCGGACCATCCCAACGCCAAAAATCCCTTTCCCGGGTATTTTGAAGGAAAACTGTTCCTATACGAGTGGATGCGTGATTGGATCTATGTGATTACGTTGAACGATAACCAAGATTATATAAAAGCGGATGCCTTTATGCCCGACACCGAATTTTCGCATCCCATGGATATGGTCTTTGGTTCCGATGGGAATTTGTATGTATTGGAATATGGACAAAAATGGAATTCCCAAAACTTGGATGCCCGCCTGAGCAGTATTTCCTATTTGCCAGGCAATAGAAAACCTTTGGCCCATATAACGAACGACAAAACGGTAGGTGCCGCACCATTGACCGTAAAATTCTCCGGCGACCAGTCCTTAGATTATGACAACGATACGCTGACGTACCAATGGTTCTTTACAGATGGTACAGTGCAATCCTCCGAAATAAACCCGGAATTTGTTTTTGAAAAGGACGGAGTTTATGATGTGCGTCTAAAGGTTACCGATTCTGAAGGAAATACAGCAACTGCCAATACGAAAATAATGGTCGGCAACGACCCGCCCACCCTGAACATACAAGTAGCTAAAAACGACTCGATCTATTGGGACAGGAAAAAAATCGATTATAAAATTATAGTCAGCGATAAACAGGACGGCGCAACAACGAATGGCACCATAGACCCCAAGAATGTAAAAGTGACCTTCGACTACATTCCCGAAGGAAGGGATATTATAAAGGCGACCTTAGGGCACCAAAGGAATATAATTCCCGAAGGGAAAAAAGCCATCGATGCCTCCGATTGCAAGGCGTGCCATGCCAGTAACGAAAAGGTTAACGGCCCAAGTTATCTAGAGATCGCAAAAAAATATGGGAAAGACGATACCGGCTATTTGGTCTCGAAGATTATCAAAGGTGGAAGTGGTGTCTGGGGTGAAGGCGCCATGTCGGCGCATCCCCAACTCAAGGTCGAGGAGGTCACACGGATAGTGGATTACATTCTGTCTCTCAAACCCGGAAAAATGGAAGCGGTGAAATCGCTACCCTTGGAAGGTACCTTGACCTTCGATAAGCATTTGGACTCAAAGAGCGAGGGAACTTATATTTTAATGGCTTCCTATCGGGACAAAGGCAATCCCGAACAGCCCGACTCCGAGCTTACGGCCAACGAACAATTTATATTTAACAGCCAAAAAATAGAGGCCGAAAATGCAAACGAGATCGGTGCTGGCATCAACACTTGGAGCACCAACTATTCGAGAGTGGTCGGCGCCATGGTGCACAATTCCTTTTTAAGGTTCGATAACCTGAAACTAAAAGGGCTGCAACATTTGAAATATGCCACATTCTATAACGGCGATTACCAGTTCGAAGGTACGTTGGAAATACGGCAAGGCGCACCTGACGGGCCGCTCATTGGCCAACAGCGTTTAAATTATAATGGGAAGGAGAAAACGATGTATTATGAAATTCCCGTAAAACCTACCATTGAAAAAGGCAGGCTTTACCTCGTTTTTAAAAATCCTAAGGATAAATTGCGCAATATGGGGCATGCCGATTGGATATCTTTTGATTATCTGCGGTAAGAGCATTCCATGTCTAAACATCGATTCATCCCTACAAAAATGAAACTAGTACTAACCTTATCCGTTGCACTGTTCATCGTGGCCTGTAAGACCCAAAACGAAGGCATCTTGCTTGAAAAATCCCCTAGCGATCTGCATTTCGATGCCCTGCCTACGGTCTGGGACGAAGGGATACCCTTAGGCAACGGCATGGTAGGTGCCTTGATCTGGCAGAAAGACGGCAAGCTGCGGATGTCATTGGATCGTGCCGACCTTTGGGACCTGCGCCCAATGGAAAACCTGAAGCTGGACGAGTATGATTACAACTGGGTCTATGAACAATGGAAAAAGGACGAATACAAAACGGTACAGGAGCGGTACGATATTCCCTATGACCGTCTACCCGCCCCCTCAAAAATCCCCGGGGCGGCGTTGGAGTTCGATATCGCTTCCTTGGGGGAAGTCGCTTCGGTACGCCTTTATCTCAACAATGCCATTTGCGAGGTAAAATGGAAGAACGGTGTACGGTTGCTCACCTTTGTCGATGCGAAAAATCCCGTGGGAAGGTTTCGTTTTGAAGGGCTGAAAGAGCCATTGAACTACCAATTGATTCCGCCTGCCTACAATAAAGCGAACGATGGCGGCGGCGATCCGGTTACCGGACAGGACCTACGAAGGTTGGAATATCCCATGGGCGAGGTGGTGCAAAATGAAAATGGCCGTTTGTACGAACAAGAAGGTTGGGGCGGTTTTAAATATCAGGTACAGGTCTCCAATACCTCCACCGACAATGGCATGGCGGGAGCCTGGAGCATAAGTTCCAGCTTTCCGGATTGGGACAAGAGTGCCACGACCAAGGAAATATTGGATAAGGAAAAAAATTCTGATTTCAACTCGGCTTTTACTGCCCATTCCACTTGGTGGGAAGCTTTCTGGGAAAAATCCAGCTTACAGGTGCCCGATTCCATACTGCAGAAACAATGGTACTTGGAGCAGTACAAATTTGGTTCGGCGGCCCGTGCCGATGCACCGCCCATTTCGTTACAATCCGTTTGGACGGCGGACAATGGAAAACTACCGCCATGGAAGGGTGATTTTCACCATGACCTGAATACCCAGCTCAGCTATTGGCCAGCCTATAGCGGTAACCATCTCGACCTTGAAATAGGGTTCCTCAACTGGCTATGGAAGAACAGGGAAACCTTTAAGAAATATACTAAGAGCTATTACAAAAATGAGGGCCTCAACGTGCCCGGGGTCACCACCATGACCGGCGAACCCATGGGCGGGTGGATCCAATATGCCATGGGGCCGACGGTAGGGGCATGGCTGGGACAGCATTTTTATCTGCACTGGCGATACAGTATGGACCGTGATTTTTTAGTCGAGAAAGCATATCCCTGGATTTCCGATGTGGCTAAACACCTTGAAAGCATCATGGGAAAGGATAAAAATGGCAGATACAAACTACCCATAAGTGCCAGTCCTGAATTCCATGACAATAGCAGGGAAGCTTGGTTCGGGAACACAACCAATTTTGACCTCGCCCTGATCCGTTGGACTTTTGGCACCGCGGCCGAGCTTGCCACCGAACTGGAAAAGAGTGCAGAGGCAAGACACTGGTCCAATAGACTGGAGCAATGGCCAGACCTGGCCGTGGATGAAAAGATGGGATTGATGATTTCCCCTGACGAAGCAGTGACCGAGTCGCACCGTCACCATTCGCATCAATTGGGGTACCACCCTTTGGGATTGGTGGATTATTCCAACGGTAAGGAAGATCGGAAAATAATTGACAATACGCTAGCCAGATTAGACAGTCTTGGTTCTTCCCAGTGGGTCGGCTATTCGTTCAGTTGGCTAGGAAATATGAAGGCCCGTGCGATGGACGGTGAAGGTGCGGCCGAGGCCCTGAAAATATTTGCGACCAGCTTTTGCCTTCCCAACAGTTTTCATGTGAACGGCGACCAGTCTGGCAAGGGGTATTCCGAGTTCACCTACCGCCCATTTACGCTGGAAGGTAATTTTGCCTTTGCCTCTGGCCTACAGGAGATGCTTATCCAAAGTCATACGGGTACCGTACTCCTTTTTCCCGCCGTTCCAAAAGATTGGGGAGACGTTAGTTTCAATCAACTACGTACGGAAGGTGCTTTTCTGGTTTCCGCAAAAATGGAAAAAGGTCGTGTAATACATGTGGGCATTGTTTCGGAAAAAGGAGAATTGTTAAAATTGAGGAATCCCTTTAAGAAGAATGCGTTTTCCTCTTCCAAAAAATATCAGAAGGATGGGGATCTGCTATTGTTCGAAACCACACCGGGAGAAACGATAACCTTGAAAACCGATCGATCTTGAAGCTTGAGGGCATCGCCAATTAATTAAAACGAAAGCGTATGAATAATCTAACTTTAAAAGTTACGATACTTTTTTTATTGGCAGCATTTACAGGGTGCCAAAAAAAAACCGATAAAACCCTTACTGCGGGCACTTTAAATATTGCTTTTAACGAAATTGGAGCCTTGGTATCCTTAAGCGATACAGACAATAACAGAGACTATCAATATACGGATAGCGATCCCAAATCCATCTTGGCAATACGGGTAAACGGAGATTTGGAATACCCAAAATCCTTTGAACTGAAACAAGAGGGAAAAATTCTGGAATTAAATTATCCTAAGAATGGCGTAGACGCCGAGATAAAAGTCGTGAGAAAAGAAAAATATACCACTTTTGAACTTAGTGCGATTACCAAAAAAGAGGCTATCGAATTGGTGTTATGGGGGCCCTTTGAAACCAAGATCAAAGAAACTATCGGTGAAACTGTCGGGGTAGTTCGTAATACGGATTTCGCTATCGGAATACAGGCCTTGAACAAGAGAACCATTGGCGGATATCCCACCAATGAAGACGACTCGACCCCCTCTTACAATATTTTTGGCACCACGAGTTTGGTTGATGTATCCGATTCATTGAATATCCTATACAGAGGCCATACGGCCTTACCCAAAGAGTATGGCAGTTCTTTACAGGCCTACACCAGAAACCGCAACAACGACCGCGATGTTGCTTCCATGAACCATACGCATTATAGTGCACCTGCCTTTAAGGATGAAGGTATAGTGGGCTCAAAAATTGCCTTGTTCGGTTGCGGACCCGAGGAGGTGCTGAACACATTGGAAGCCATAGAATTGGGAGAGGGACTGCCCCACCCCACCCTAAACGGTGAATGGAGCAAACGGTCGACAACCGCTACTTCTGCCTATCTGATCCAGGATTTTGGTACGTCGTCAATCGATGATGCCATTGTACTGACAAAAAAAGCGGGCTTAAAGTATCTATACCATTCAGGACCTTTTGAAAACTGGGGACATTTCGATTTACAAAAGAAGTCTTTCCCTAAAAACTGGGAAAGCATGAAAGAGTGTGTCGACAAAGCAACGGAAGCAGGGCTCAAACTAGGCGTACACACTTTATCGAACTTTATTACCACAAACGACCCCTATGTGACACCCGTTCCCGATGATAGGTTGGCCAAGGTAGGATCTAGTGTTCTTGTCAATACCATTACTGCGGGCGATAAAAATATCGAAATCCAAGATCCCACCTATTTTAACCAAATGGAGAACAATAGTCTCCACGCGGTAGTCATCGATACTGAAATCATTCGTTACGAAAGTGTTTCGGAAACGGCCCCTTGGATGTTGAATAATTGTCAGCGAGGGGCGTTCGGAACAGTGGTCGGTCCACATCGTAAAGGAGGCGCAATCTCAAAATTGGCCGATCACGCGTATCAGACCTTCCTGACCAACGAGAGCCTGGGTATTGAGATGGCGAATCGGATCGCAGATCTGTTCAACGAAACCGGTTTAAAACAAATCTCCTTTGATGGGCTCGAAGGAAATTATTCGACCGGAATGGGCGCCTATGGTGAACTCCTTTTTGTGGATGCCTGGTACAACAAATTGCAACCCGAGATCAAGAACGATTATATTATGGATGCCAGTAGACCTGGACATTATTTCTGGCATATGTTCACCCGTATGAATTGGGGCGAACCCTGGTATGCCGGTTTTAGGGAAAGTCAGACCTCCTTAAGACTTTTGAACCAAGATTATTTTCGCAGGAATTTCATTCCTTGCATGCTAGGGTGGTTCAGCATGCGCGACAATACTAGTTTGGAGGATATTGAATGGATGCTGGCCAGAAGCGCGGCCTTTGATGCCGGCTACGCCTTGGTTACCTCGGTGGATCTGGTCGGTAAAAATGGCTTTGGAGACGAAATATTGGAAAAAATCAAACAATGGGAAAGGGCAAGAATGGGAGGCGCCTTTACCAAAGACCAAAAGAAACGAATGGAAAATATCGAGGATGAGTTCTCTTTGGAAAAATTAACCGAAAACAGCTGGAATTTGGTTCCTTACGCCATAAGTCGATTTGAGCATAATTTTAAGATACGGCAACCTGGGGAGCCTATTGGCTCGGTTTTTCAATTTACAAATGAATATGGCGCCCAACCCTTACAATTTATTATTACAACGAAAAACGTTTCCGCATCGGACATCACCATCGAGCTGGACAATTTTAAGAAAATCGAATTGAACACGACCGTTTCAGTGGATGAGTATCTAAAATATACCGGCGGAAATGAGATGGTACTTTATAACAAAACTTGGAACAAAATAAAAAGTATACCTCTAGATTCGAATCTTTTGGAACTAGGTAATGGAAATCATAAAATCAAGGTAGATTGTTCTTTTTCTACCAAAAAAGAGGGAGCTGGTCTTAAACTGGAGGTAAAAACAACCGGAAATCCAGAGCTAGTGGAAATTCAAGAATGACGTGAAAAGGGACAGGTCAGGACAAAAAATACCTTGGACATTTTACGCTGAAAAGGTAGTTTTTCAATAATTAGGATTTTCTAGTCCCTTAGAAAATTCAGGGTTTTGACGTACAGATGGATAGTCTTTTATTCACAATTCCGAGGTGGTCGGAAACGCAACGTATGTATTAAACTAAAAATCAATCCATAAACAAATTGGGCAATACCAACGAAAACCAGGGGAACAGGGTGACCAAAACCAATACGGTCAAACTGACTAACAAAAATGGGAGCCCTGCCCTACTGACCGCCCCTATCGATATCTTTCCGATACTGGATGCCACAAAAAGACAGACCCCGACCGGTGGTGTTGTCAGGCCGATAATCAGGTTCAATACCGCAATAATGGCAAAATGGATGGGATCGACATCTACCGCCAAGGCCACCTTCAGTAAAATCGGGAACAGGATTAATAATGCGGCAATAGTCTCCATAAAAGTGCCCACAACGATCAATAAAAGATTGATCAACAGTAGCACTACATATTTGTTGGTGGTAAACCCCAGAATTTCGCTGGAAATCGTTTGTGGGATCTGCTCCGTAATGAGAACGAATCCGAAAAGATTGGCAAAACCTACCAAGACCATTAGTGATGCCGAGGTCTTCATGCTATCCAGAAAAATGACTTGGATGTTTTTGAAATTCAGTCGCCCGTAAACAAATTTCCCAATAACAAGGGCGTAGGCCACGGCAATGATCGAGGCTTCCGTTGGGGTAAAAATTCCGCCGATGATACCGTAAAGAATTATAAAGGTCATTAAAAGCGACCAAAAGGTATCGACAAAACTGCGCATCACCTGACCGAAACTACTGCGTTCGTGCTTCGGATAGTTTTTTCGCCTGGAAATAAAATAGGCGGTTAACAACAGGCCGAGGCCTAATAGCAATCCCGGTAATGCTCCCGCCAAAAACAACTTTCCTACCGAGAGGCCACTCAAGGTCGCCGCAATGATCAAGGGTACGCTTGGGGGAATAATAGGGCCGACGGTGGAAGAGGCCGCGGTGACCGCACAAGAAAATGCGGTATCGTAGCCTTCCTTTTTCATGGCGGGAATCAGAATCGACCCCATGCTGGCCGTGTCGGAAATCGCCGTTCCCGAGATACCGGCAAAAAGCATCGAGGCCCCGATATTCACCAAAGAAAGTCCGCCCCGGATATGGCCCAACAGATGGTTACAGAATTTTATGATCTTTTCCGTCAGTCCGCCCTGGTTCATCAAATTACCGGCCAGGATGAATCCGGGAACGCTCAAAAGGACGAACACATCGATACCCGAATACATTTTCATGGGCACGACGATCAGGGGGATTCCCTTGGCCAACAAGTAACTGAAACAGGCCAGTCCCATCGCAAAGGCTATGGGAAAGCGCAACACCAGGCACACCACAAAGACAATGACCAAAATCCATATCATGGTTTCGAGCTTTTAAAGGTTTTCCTGATTTTTATCCATAGATAGTAACAGATAGAGGCCGACATAACGAACATGCTAAAGAAAGCTACGCCCATGTTAAAACCCATACTCGGCGATTTTTCGGGGATACCTAATAGGACTAACTTAATAGAAAATAGGGCCATGATGGCAAAAAGCAGAAAGTTTATCAACGGAATGCCCTTGTTCAAAAAACGCTGCCATTTAAGGGGAAGGCGATTGAAAAACATGTCCAAGTGTACGAAATAAGCACTCTTCATGGCCAGGCCCGCAGCGAAGGACATGGCATAGATAAAAAAGAGGCGCGATGCCTCCTCGGTCCATGACGGGGTCTGTAAGGGCGAAAATCGGAAAAAAATCTGAAGGAGCACGGTCGTTATCAAGCCCCAGGTACTTAACAAGGTACCCACTTTAAGTATACGCCCGATGGTTTTACGAAGCATCCTGTTTTTCTTGTTTGAGTTGTCTATATATCTTCTGCATTTCGGGGGACAGGCTTTCGTAGATTGCATTGCTACACTTTTCTTCAAAAGCTTTCTTGTCCACCTTTATGAATTTCATACCCTTAGTCTTTAATTCCTCCTGAACACTTTTCTCGTTCTCCAAAAAAAGCCGGTGTTCATAGTCTTGCATGTCCTTTCCCGCCAGCAAAAAGATTTCCTGAAGGTCGGACGGTAAGCGCTGAAATTGTTTTTCGCCCACTACCGGATAGACCCAGCTTATGACGTGACCGGTCAGGTTTACATATTTTTGGACCTCCGCAAAACCGGCATTGTTGATCATCGCAAACGGATTTTCCTGTGCTTGGATGGTGCCCTGCTGCAGCGAGGTGAAGACCTCTGAAAATGCCATTGGCGTCGGTTTGGCCCCCAAGGCGCTCCATGCCGTAACAAATGAGGGGACGTTGGGAACGCGGATAATCAATCCTTTTAAATCATCGGGATGGCGGATAGGTCGATTTGAAGTCAAGTGTCGCGCGCCGCGTTCAAAATGTCCCAAGGCTCGCAACCCTGATTTCTCGATCATTTCCTCTTCCATCAGTTTTCCGATCGGGCCGTTGATATAGCGGTTCATGTCCGTCGAATCTTGCATCAAAAAAGGCAGTTCGCAGAAGGTGGCGACCTCGAACCAGTTGGTCAGGGTCGAACCCGTGGTGGTCATATCGATAACATCGGCCTGTATCAAACGGATAGCTTCGATCTCCTTCGCCAATTGTTCCGATGGGTAGATCTCTACTTTTATCCGACCGTCGGAACGCTCTTCCAAAATTTCGCCGAAATAGGCGAAGGCTTTGAACCAAGTATGGTCTTCGTTGACCAAAAGGGCCGTACGGAATAGGAATTCAGGCTCCTTTTTATCGGAGGTACAACCGGTAAACCATAAAAAAGAGAAGCAAAATACAATGTGCCCGAAAATAGAACCGCCTAATTTTAATTTCCTGTCCATTAAACTCATTTTCTATCCCAACGATCGTTTTGATCTCGATGGCAACATTACGGGTTACGAGCCGGTCTCAAAAGTGGTAAGGGTTTGCCGCGCTCGAAGGTGCATCTAAGGTAATTAATCCTTGACCCACTCCAAGCTATTCTTTAAAATCGTTTGATACGCCTTTAGATTATGCGCTCTTTCATCATGCCCCAAAGTATTCCCCACAATTTTCGCCTTGGGATGTTTTACGATCCAGACCGCAGGAAATTCTTCGCCGGATGCCAGCCCAGTAGGCGAAATTTTCTGCTTTCGTATCAAAGCTACCGATCATCACTACACTGTCCGATTTCCTATTTTCAGCATCCTTCAAAGCCATAACCTCTTATTTCTTAAATCTTTGGATGGTTTGAAAAACAGCCTTTGTACAATTTTGGATCAACCTAGGGGCATCGGTAATGGCGTGCTCCAACTCCATCGGCTGATCGACAATAGAAAACACGGCGGTCACCCCGTTTTCGTAAATGCCCCCGATAGCATCACCGATTTTTCCTGTAATGACAATTACCGGCACATTATGCCTTTTTGCCATTTTTGCGATTCCCGCAATGGTTTTTCCATATAAGGTCTGTTGGTCGATTTTTCCTTCCCCCGTAATAACTACATCCGCTTTTTTAAGGTATTCATCCATGTTCAGGGTATCTAATACCAGACCTATCCCCTCCGTTAATTTTCCTCCCATAAAAGCCATCAAAGCAGCGCCTGTACCCCCTGCGGCACCGGATCCCGGAACTGTGTCTATAGCGATGTTCAAATCTTTTTTTAAAATAGCGGCATAGTGGGTCAGATTCTTGTCCAACAATTGCAAAGTTTCATGACTGCCCCCTTTTTGGCCGCCATATACAAAGGATGCCCCCGTTTCACCTGTCAAAGGGTTCGATACATCGCAGGCCACCAAAACCTCACAATCGGCCAACCGCTTATCCAGATCCGATATATCGATTCGCTCCAGTTCGCCCAAGCTACCGCCACCTTGCTTTAAAATTTCTCCTTTTGCGTTCAAAAATCGAGCGCCCAAGGCACTTATCATTCCGGTTCCGGCATCGTTCGTCGCACTGCCGCCGATTCCGATAATCAGTTTCGTACAGCCCTTATCCAAGGCATCCTTGATCAATTGGCCCGTACCGAAGGTTGAGGTCGACAAGGGATCTTTCTCCTTCTCGGCCAAAAGATCCAGCCCCGATGCCTTTGCCAATTCGATTACCGCCGTTTTTTGGTCGTCTAAAATTCCGTATTGGGCTTCTATATCACGCAACAAGGGGTCTTTGACCTTGACCGAAACGAACCTTCCCTGTGAACCGTTCACCAAGGCTTCCAACATCCCTTCGCCTCCATCGGATATGGGAATTTGCACGATTTCAGCTTCGGGCATAATTTCGGCAACACCCAAGGCCATGTTTAAGGCCACTTCTTTTGCCGACAGGCATTCCTTGAATGAATCTGGGGCGATTACCACGTTCATGTTCCGTTGTTTTTCTTCAGCCTGCGAAACCGGAAGGCTTCCTTTTGGGAAAAGCCGGATCCCATTGAGGGTAAACATGGATAGGATAAGCGCTTCCCCTTTCTCATGGTCCGTGGACTTTGAAAATCCCTTATTTAACTGAAAATGAGTATTCCGTGACGGTATTATAGGTATCGCCGGGCTTGAGTTCGATCGACGAGAAATCAGGATGGTTCGGAGCATCTGGAAAATGCTGCGTCTCTAGACAAAAAGCCGTTCGATTATCATCTTTTGCACCGGATTTCAGGGCGTTCTTCGAATCCATAAAATTACCGGTATAGAACTGTACGCCGGGTTCTTCGGTATAAACGTCCATTATGATTCCCGATTTGTCCCCGACAACCTTGGCGGCATGGTTCATACCGTTCTCCTTCTGGCCGCCCAATACGTAATTATGATCATAACCGCCCCCGAATTTCAATTGCTCATCGTCCATATCGATGCGTTCTCCGATGGTATGGGGACTCGTAAAATCGAACGGCGTTCCTTCGACGCTCTTCAATTCCCCACTGGGGATAAGGCCTTCGTCAACCGGAGTAAACTTGTCGGCATAGATTTGCAATTCATGATTGAGGATCGTACCGCTACCTTCCCCATTGAGATTGAAATAGGAGTGGTTCGTCAAATTGACCACCGTTGTTTTATCGGTGGTAGCCCCATATTCTATTTTTAGGGTATGGTCGTCGACCAGGGAATAGGTAACTTTTGCGTCCAGTTCCCCGGGAAAGCCCTCTTCGCCATCGGGGGAGGTATACTGCAGCTCCAAGGTATAGTCATTGGGCCGATCGGCTTCCCAGACCTTGTCTTGAAACCCATTTTCACCGCCGTGCAGGGCATTTGCGTTGTTGTTGGGTTTGATGGAATACGTTTTTCCCTCGACCTTAAATTTGCCTTTCGCAATTCGGTTGCCCACTCGGCCGATAGTCGCTCCAAAGTAAGATTCGGGACCGTCAACATAGGCCTTTGCACTTCCACGGCCGATGATAACGTCGGTCATCTTGCCATTTTTATCGGGTGCCCAAAGTCCCACGATCCGGGCGCCGTAGTTGGTCATGGCCATTTGCAGGTCCCCGTTTTTCAACCAATAAAGCTTTACGGGCTTCCCATCGATTTCGGTAGCGAAGTCGGACTCCTTTAGGCTGGTCTCGATTGTTTTTTCCATGGCAGAATCATCTTTTGTGTTCATCTCTTCCGTTTTTTTGTTTTCCTTGCAGGCTGTGAATGCCATCAACAAGGTTAAGCCAAACATTCCGTACCATTTACTTTTTTTCATTTTTGTCTTTATTGGGTTCTGAATTTAATTTTTTTAATCAGGTCCCCCTCATCTTGTCGATAAGGGGTTCCGTTTTTTCGGAAGACATCGTGAAACCGCTCTGCCGGTTGGCCACCATCTTTTACAGGCGTGTTCCAAGCGTATTTGGTATTGGATTTGCCAGCGAGCAGGCCTCAATTGATGGCCCCGATATTTTCCTTTTTCAAGATAGGAAGAATATTCGAGAATCAGCTATCGTTCGTGCGTGCCATATATTCGGTACAGACCATGGGGGGGCATTCGTTTTTAATAGGTCGATGATCAACTGTTGCTGTTCGGGCCTTCGTATATTTTATCCTTTGCACACAAAATACTTTAATTGTCCATTTTCGCCTTTTTTTATCCTCTTTTTCCGGTTCATTTTTTAAAGGGATGTCAGAACTGGGAATGCGTTATTTCAGCAAATCGATCATCCGGGTATATTTTATGATAAAGCTATTGTTCAACGGGCCGCCATCCTGTAAATTATGGTTATATACTACGAACAGGCCGGTATTGGCACGCTGCAGCCAGCCAAAACGGAAGTTGAACGCCCAAAGATGGTCCACCGTATTGTTCTGCACCAGTCCTTGTAGGTACATATTAGGCTTGAAGGAATAGGAAATCTGGCTGCGGAACACATTGGCGGAAAAACTGCCTCCCGGTAGGTCGAACCAGTTGTACAGATAGGTAAAAGCGGCATTAAACTTGTCGCCGGCCCTTAGGCGCAACGTACCGCTGTTGATGGAGCGGGTTCCCCCAAATGAGCCTCCGTTAACCGATCTTATATTCACGGAAATCGGTTTGCTCTGATTGGTAAAAAAAACGAAGGCACCCTCGGCATGGCGATAGGTGCCAGGGGACACGATGACCCCTTTGGAAATCTCAAAGGGTTCCAACACCCCTTCGGTCGTAACGTTTACGCCCGTGTGCATTTCCGTTCCGCTTTTGAACTCCCAATGGTTGTCGATATGTAGGAACCCGGTTTCCAGAAAACCGTCAAAATTCCAATAGCCTTGGTACGAGACATGGGGACGGTATTCCAAAATTTTGGCATCCTCCTTTTTGGGCCGCAAATGGTACATCAAAAAACCTTCGGGCTTTCTAAAGGCCGGCCGGAGCAAAAAGCCTACTTCGGGGTTAAAGCCCTCTCCTACCTCGGTATAGGCGGCTTTCATATCCCAGTTGTTCCATTTGTAATCGGACTGCAAAAGAAAAGCGTGTCCGTCGAGGGATTCCTTGGCATCGGCCGATCGCGCATAGAAACCCGAGAGCCTTGCCTTGCGGCCCAATCCCCATTTACCGTCGATAGCGATAGTTCGGTTAAAATCGTCATCGGTTTGGAGTCCCTTTTTGGAAACCCACATCGCCCCCAGGGCCGACCGCCCCTTAAATTCGTGGTTGACCCGCCCAACGCTAAAGTTGTTTTGTTGAATACCGGCTTCCGCGACCTCTTCGGTAAACATGGTCAGCAGCCCCACGTTGGTACGATTTAGCTTTCCTGACAATCGGGCGCCTCCTATTATCGGTACGACAGTACCGCCCTCGCCGATACCGATACGACGGCTAAAAAACAGGTCGACCTCCCCGGGGTTGCCCACGCTGAAAAGTCCTGCATTTTCAAGGAAAAACGGTCTTTTTTCGGGAAAAAAGAGATTGAACCGATCTAGGTTTACCTGCTGATCGTCGACCTCGACTTGTGCGAAATCGGTGTTGTAGGTTAGGTCCAAAGTCAGGCTCGGGGTAATGCTGTACTTGACATCGCCCCCGGCCTCGAACCTGAAATCGGATTTCGAATCGGCGGTCGTAAAATCTCTGGAAACTTGGCCGAGTACATAGGGGATGACCTTTAGGTTACCGGGACTGCGCAGGTCGAGTCCGGTCAAGGTACCTGCCAACGATAGCCGGTTGATGTTAAAACTGACCGGCAGGGGCGACCAATAAACAACTTCATTGGTCTTGCGGATATTTCTACGAAAATTAACGCCCCAATCCTTGCCCGGTTGAAAGCGCAACGTACGCAGGGGGATGGCAAATTCGGCGCTCCAACCATAGTCGCCTACCTCCGTCCGTACCTCCCAAGAACCGTCCCAGTTGAGGTTGAAACCTCCTATGGTACCAACCTGCTGACGGTTGACGTTGGTGTTGCCCTGGCCTTCGTTGTCGACCTGGGCATCATATTCGACGCCGATAGAGTTCGTCCCAAAAATAAAACCGTTCTGACTATCCTTATAGGTATCCAAAATAAACAGGAATGCGTCGGTATTGTCAAGATTGGCATCACGACGCGCATCGGAGACGACCAATTTATCGGGCCGCGAATCGTAACAGACCACAGCTACGTAGAAGGTTTCGCTCGTGTAGCCCACCCGGATTTCCGTCTTTTCGGATGCCGGTTTCCCAAAATTGGGCTGCGCCTGGGTCAGATCTCCAAATGCGGCTACCCCCTGCCAGATTGCATCGTTCAGCACGTCGCCATCGATAACGGGACTATCCTCTAGCACCGTAGCGGCCATTACGGGGCGTTTACTTAAGCCGGTACTGTCGACCGATTCTTGGGCATCGGCACCAAAGAAGGTTAGCGAAACCACAAGGCAAAAAATTAAAGTTCTGGGGAATGGCATAGTGTTTAGATAGGTTTTTATGATACTAAAAATAAGCTATTTTATTCGGTTGCCTTGAAAATGCATAATGAGCAGGTGTACAACCTTGATTATAGCACCGTAATCGGCCGATTTTGATTCCGGAGCCGTTTTGCCATTGTCGCTCATCGTTCGTCAATCCCCTACTCCCGCTAGCCATCGATGGCAGCCTGGGTCTAAAAATAGCCTTATTCCTTTGGTGGGGATTTTAATTGAACCCCTTCAAAAGTCATCTTGACGGGCTTTATGGTACCGTCGTAATTGAATTCCATTTTATCGAGGGCCACAACACGATGATCACGGTCTTCATTGGGAATGGGCCTTCGGTGGTACACGATGATATACTCGTCCGTTCCGGGCCTTTTAATGACGGAATGGTGTCCGGCACCAGTAGCGATATCGTCTGCCTTGGATTCTAAAATGGTGCCGATGCGCTTGAACGTTCCTGTGGCCTTGTCGGCCATGGCGTAGGCCACTTTATAGCTGCCGTCGCCCCAGCTGCCTTCCGACCACATAAAATAATAGATGCCGTTTCTAAGGAACATGAACGGGCCTTCCACGTATTCTTCGGGGGTGATTTCCTTGAATTTCTCACCATTTTCCCAAGGAACGAATCCCGTAAAATCATCGGTCAATACCCCGATATTGCAATGGCCCCAGCCGCCATAGAAAAAATAATAGGTGCCGTCCGTATCCATAAAGACAAACTGATCAATGGGTTGTGCATCGTTGTAAAAATCGGATATCAGAGGTTCGCCTAGATAATCTTTGTAAGGGCCCCCGGGATGATCGGCTACTGCCACGCCGATGCCTCCATAATGGTTGATATCGTTGTCGGGATCGTAGGAATCCCTGCCGGGCCGTTGAATATCGTTGGCGCCAAAAAAGAGATAATATTTATCGTCCTTTTCGATGATGGCGGGAGCCCATAGGGCCTGTCGCAACCACTTGATTTGAGTGGTATCCAATATGCTTTCGTGCTTTTCCCAGTTGACCAGGTCTTTGGAGGAAAAAGCATCGAAATGCAACTGCTTGTCGTAGTCGTCAGAAAAGGTGGGAAATATCCAATAGGTATCATCGAAAACAACCCCTTCCGGATCGGCGTACCAGCCATCGAATATGGGGTTGTTCCCCTTTTGTTTTTGCGCAATCACCTTACCGCTTATAGCTATAAAGGCAAGACACAGGATGATTTTTTGTTTCATACCGTATATTGGGTTAAAGCTCGATACGTTTGCCCGCTTCCGCGGATTTCTTGGCGGCCTCCAGAATCTCTACAACGATCAGGTTGTTGGATAACGATGACAAGTCGTTTTCGGGATTTACTTTTCCGGCAAATACCGCTTCTAGATACGCAATATGGTCTTGGTAGTACTCCTCGTTCAAGCTAATGCTTTCCGATTCTACGGGATTCGTGTTCTTGACCAGCGTCTTTCCGTTCGGGGCGTGATAGGAACTTTCGGACCCATAGACCTGAAGGCTTTTGATGCTGTACGACCAGTCCCACGAGGCTTCGATGATTCCGATGGCATCGTCATATTCCACCATAATGGTGGCATCGTCATCGACTTTCGGGTAAACGTCCGGTTTTAGGTGTTTTGTGACCGCAGTGACCGCAATGGGCCGTTTGCCGTTCTGCAGCCAGGTCATCAAGTTGGCACCGTAGCAGCCGAAATCCATGACCGCACCGCCGCCATTTTTTACCGGGTCGGTGAGCCATGCGAGGAATTCCTTGCTGCAACCAATTTCCTTGGGGCCCTCATGGCCATCTTTGGCGATCATCTTCGTTATTTTTCCGAAATCGGATTCCCCGACCAAGGTTTTCAGTTTTTGGTTGCTGGCGTACCAAGTGGTCTCGAAGTTCGTCAAAAGATGGGTGTCGTTGTCCCTGGAGAGTTTTGCCATCTTTTGGGCATCGGCTACGGTCGTGGCCAAGGGCTTTTCGACCATCAAGGGTATCTTCATGGGCAGGCATATTTCGGCGACGTCCACATGTTCGTTAATGGGGTTGTAGGCCATAACCACTTGGGGAGTCACTTGGTTCAACATGGTCTTCGTGTCCGGGAAAAAGAGGTTGTCGGGCACTTGGTAGTCCTTTTTATAGCGGGCAATCAGATCGGGATCGTTTTCAGCTATGCCCAACAACTGTATCCGGTCGTTCCGGAAGGCGTTCATGATTCCGTGGGCGTGATCGTGGTTGAGACCGACCACAGCAACTTTCAGTTTTTCTTGAGCCTGATTTTGTTGAAAGCCCAATACTAGAATGATAATAAGGTAGGTCAATTTTGTTTTCATGTTCATCGGAATTTAAGTCCTATTATTTCTGAAGCTCATTGATAATCGCTTGGTTCACTTTTTTAACCTTGGCAAAATCCATCTTATCTACTTTCCGGTCATACGTCATAAAGCCGTTCACCTCGCCCTCGACATCGGTGGTCTGGGTATAGATCGCGCCGGAGAAACCGGACTTGACCATTTTTTTCAATTCCTCGGCGTATTTTACGTATTGATCGGTGGTTTCCTTGGAGTTTTTGAACTTGACGTAGCCCCAGTTCTCGTCGGGGCGCCATAGGTGATCTTCCAAGGCCAGGCCAATTCCGCCATATTCCCCCAGAACGTTGGCGCGTTGTGCATCGTAGAGGTACATTTTGGGTCCGGGATAGTTGTGCAGATCCAAGATATCTCCGGTACGGTAAAAGTTGCCGCCGCTGGCGGAATTGATCAATCGGCTGGGATCGTAGGCATCGGTCCATTCCGTAATTTCTTCGGTCTTGAACTGGCCCCAGGCCTCGTTGAAGGGTACCCAGGTTACAATGCTTGGATAGGAGAACAAATAATCCATGATGTCCTTCCATTCTTTTCTATAAATCGCTTCCGATCGGGCGCTTCTTTTAAGTTCGGACCCCTCAAAATAATTGTGGTTCTGCCATTGCGGACCATGGCCCATATCGCCGCTGGGCATATCTTGCCAGACCAAGATGCCCAATCGGTCGCAATGGGTGTACCAGCGGGCCGGTTCCACCTTTACGTGCTTACGGATCAGATTAAAGCCGAGTTCCTTGGTCTTTTGGATATCGTATTTCAGAGCCTCGTCGGTGGGGGCTGTGTAGAGTCCGTCGGGCCACCAGCCTTGGTCCAACGGACCGAACTGAAAGTAGTCTTTGTTATTGAGCTGCATCCGCACGATACCGTGGTCGTCCTTTTTCATGGAAATTTTCCGCATCCCAAAATAGCTTTTTACCTCGTCTTGGAGCATCTGTTCGCCGGTCATCGGATTTCTACCCATCAGTTTTACCTGCATATCATAAAGAAATGGCATTTCGGGCGACCAAAGCTTGGCGTTGTCGATGCCCAGCACCAAAGATTCGCCAACGGTGGACTTGGCGGTCGCCAAGGTCGTTCCGTTATCGGAAACCGTAACCTCGACAATATCGCCATAAGTACCGCCTACGATTTCCGTTTCGATCATTACGGTACCGTTATCGATATCGGGTACGGCCTTTAGGCTTGCGATACTTTTCTGGGCTACCGGCTCTAACCATACGGTCTGCCAGATGCCCGTTACAGGGGTATACCAGATGCCTTCGGGTTTCTTGACCTGTTTACCTCTGGGCTGGGGGCCTTCATCGGTGGGGTCCCATACTTTTACGATCAATTGTTGCCCCCCTTCGCTCAGAAACGGGGTAATATTAAAGGTAAAAGGGGTATAGCCGCCCTCGTGTGAACCTACCTTTATCCCATTGATCCATAGTTCCGTTTGCCAATCTACCGCACCAAAATGTATAAGGATGTTCTTTTTGCCCCAATCGGCGGGCACCTCGAAATCGGTACTATACCAAAGTTCATTCTCCGAACCGACCTCCTTCATCACGCCCGACAAGCTTGATTCCACTGCGAATGGCACCAAAATTTTACCGTCGAAGGTTGAGGGAAGGGACTTTCCAAGGGGCTGTATGGCATAGTCCCACAATCCGTTCAGGTTTTTCCAGTCCGCCCGCTCCATGATAGGGCGGGGATATTCCGGCAATACGCTTTCAGGGTCCATTTTTTCGGCCCATTCGGTCTTTATTTTTTTTCCGGCGGGCTTCCATTGGGCAATAATCGGTAGGGAAACTAAAAGCAAAATCAGGGTAAGCAAAAACTTTTTCATGTTCATTTTGAGGGTTTTAATCGGTTCGATAGATTTTTCCATCATTCATTACGGAAAGGGTCTTGAAATTCATTTCAGGAGCACTTTATCCTTTGTAAACTCAATATTAGTGCACAAACCCATTAAAATAAAAAAATATCTTTATTTAGAAGGAATGATTTGTTCTTTTTTGGGAAGTTTTACCCGATTCGCCCAACCACCTAAAACCAATGAAAAATTTAATTACCGGTTCCTCTTTCCTTTTATTCTGCACCTGTTCCCTGTTAGATCAGGATTCTTATTTTGACCAATATAATGAAGAGGATGGATCTTAATGCGGCAACTTATCTTTCAACAACCCATACGCAAAAGTTCCTAACAGCGCACCCCCTATGACCACCAGAATCGAATAATATCCTGCACCGATCAGCACGTACATGGGTCCGGGACACGCCCCTGCCAGCGCCCAGCCCAATCCGAAGATAATACCGCCGATCAAGTAGCGGGAAATGCCCTTTTCCTTTGGATTCAACCGCATTTCTTGATTTCCGAAAGCTTTTAAATTCTTCCGTTTGATGACCTGAATACCAAGTATCCCCAACACCAAGGCCGAGCCGATAATACCATACATATGAAAAGCACCGAACTGGAACATTTCGTAAATCCGAAACCAGGAGGCCGCTTCGGATTTGTACATGACAATCCCAAAGAAAACGCCTACCATTAAATAACTTATATACTTCATTTTTCTATCCAAATAATAAAGGGTACAACAAATGGACCATGACCAGCCCGCCAATAAAGAATCCGATTACGGCGATCAGCGATGGCAACTGCAGATTACTCAGGCCCGAAATCGCATGGCCGGAAGTACAACCACCGGCATAGCGTGCCCCAAAACCTACCAGAAATCCGCCGAGGATTAAAACGGCAAGAACGAAAGGGTCGCCCAATTGTTCGGCGGCAAAGAGTTCAGGGGGCAAATAGGCTTCCCCCGCACTATCGATGCCATAATCTTCAGAAAGCTGCCGGGCTACCTGGGGATTGATTTCGACCGTGTTGTTGGACATATATTGGGATGCCAAAAATCCTCCCATAACGGCACCCACCACGACAATTAAGTTCCAACGGTCCTTTTTCCAGTCGAACCTAAAATATGCTGCTACCTTTCCAGCACCACCTATGGCACACATCGTTTCCAGGTTCGATGACATACCGAACTTTTTCCCTAAAAACAACAAAATGAACATGGTCAGGGCGATTAACGGGCCGGCCACATACCAAGGCCAAGGTGCATACATCCAATCCATATATTTATTTTTTGCGAATATCGTTATTTTAACTCTTATGGGGCGGCAACAAAGACGACACTGCTATTTTTATTTTATTTCCCTTCTAAATACGTACCCTGGCCAAAAGTAAAAATTTCGGAAGGTGTTCTAGCCGTCTTCAAAATGCGCTCCATATCCGCTACAACCTCCGGATGTTCCGAAGCAATATTGTTTTCTTCGCCTTGGTCTTTCTCCAGGTCATACAGTTCCAAAGGACCGTCGGGGTTTTTGAAAACGTTGTATCTGACCGCTTTCCATTTCCCTTTTCGTACCGCCTGTCGACCTCCTTTTTCATGGAATTCCCAATACAAATACTCGTGTTGCTTTTGATCGGCGTTCTTCCCTAAAAGCGTGGGCAAAAGCGATACGCCATCGATATCACTCGGGGGTTCGACACCGACAATTTCGGAAAATGTCGGAAAAATATCCCAAAAAGCCGAAACGTAATCGGATTTCGAGCCCGGCGCTATTTTTCCCGGCCAACTAGCGATCATAGGCACTCGAATACCCCCATCGTACAAGTCTCTTTTTGTACCTTTTAAGGGTCCGTTACTATCAAAATATTCCGGATCCGCGCCGCCCTCGGTATGGGGGCCATTATCGGAGGTAAATATGATTATCGTTTGGTCGGCAAGGCCCAAGCCTTCCACTTTAGCCATAATATCGCCCACCTGATCGTCCAACACATTGATCATGGCGGCAAAGGCGGCGTGGGTTTCCTTTTGCGACCGATAGGGACCCACATTGAATTCAGCACCGTCGTCAATGCCTTGGTAGGCCTTTTCAGGCGGATATTTGCCGCGATGCATTTCCATATACGCATTTGGCGCGGCCAACTCCGCATGCGGGATTATGGAAGGCACGAACAAGAAAAACGGTTTGTCTTTATTGGTCTCGATAAACTTCAAGGTTTCCTTGTGGATGAGCTCAGGGGCATAGGCACTATCCTTTTTGTTTGCATTTCCCATGAGTACGATAGAATCTTTGTTCGACCATAAATGGTACGGATAGTAGTTATGGCCCAGACGTTGGCAATTATATCCATAGAAAACATCGAATCCCTGATTGGTGGGGTCGCCTACCGAACCCGGAAATCCCAATCCCCATTTACCAAACGCCCCGGTAACATACCCGGCTTTTTTTAGGACTTCCGCCAAGGTATAGGTACTGTCGGGGATGGGGTACTGCCCTTCAGGCCTGATCTCTTTGTTGCCCCTTACCACCGTATGCCCCGTATGCATGCCGGTCATCAAGGCCGATCTTGAAGGGGCACAGACCGTACTGCCCGAATAATGCTGTGTGAACAACATACCTTGCTCGGCCAGCCTATCGATATTGGGAGTCTTGAACTTTTTCTGTCCATAAACGCTTAGGTCCCCATACCCCAGATCATCGGCTAAAATATAAATGATGTTGGGCTTCATGATGCTATCGGCAGTTTCATTGGCAACAGCATCGTTATGCTCATTTTTTTTGGAGTCGTTACACGACACCATAAGAACAGTCGCTAATGCAAGTAGGTGCTTAAAATAAAATTTCATTTTTAACTATGGATTTTGATGATTAGTAAAGGTTTGCCGCTGTATTGTTTTCTAGGGACGGGATTAATTTTAAAAATACTATTCTTTTTAAACAACTAATCGGCTTGACCAAATAAAAAATCATATTACGTTGAAACTTACACTCGCATAAAACCCTAACTTTACAGAAACAGCACCCTATGCAGACCATTTTAGGCGCCGGCGGTGCCATTGGCATCGAACTGGCGAAAGCGCTCAAACAATACACGACGGGCATAAGACTGGTAAGCCGGAATCCCAAAAAAGTAAACAAGACCGATACCTTGTTATCGGCAGACCTGTTGCAGGCCGATGACGTAAAAAAAGCGGTTCAGGGTTCCTCCGTGGTCTATGTTACCGTGGGGTTTCCGTATAATCTAAAAGTCTGGCAGAGCAGTTGGCCGAAGTTTATGGAAACGGTCATCGCTGCCTGTAAGGAAGAGAATTGCAAGCTGGTATTTTTTGATAACATCTATATGTACGATAGAGCGTATTTGGATGGGATGGACGAAGAAACCCCGATAAACCCCCCAAGTGAAAAGGGGAAGGTACGGGCGCTTATCGCAACTATGCTCTTGGACGAAGTAAAGGCGGGAAACATCACAGCCTTGATCGCCCGTTCCGCAGATTTTTACGGGCCGAACATTGCCAACACCAGTATGCTCAACGAAACGGTGATAAAGAATCTCGCCAAGGGTAAAAAGGCCAATTGGATGGGGGCCGCGGACCGCAAACATTCCTTTACCTATACGCCCGATGCCGGTAAGGCGACCGCTCTTCTGGGAAACACTTCAGATGCCTATAACCAAGTTTGGCATTTGCCCACGGCTTCCGACCCCTATACGGGCAAGGAATGGGTCGAACATATCGCCAAGGCGTTTGGAGCGAAACCCAAAATGAAGGTTGTCCCAAAATGGATGATTCCGCTGATCGGGCTGTTCGTACCCGTCATGAAAGAAATGCCCGAAATGCTCTACCAATATGATAGGGACTATGTGTTTGACAGCAGCAAATTTGAAAAGCGGTTCGGTATGGCACCGACCCCATACGATGAGGGTATCAAAGAAATGATTGCTGCCGATTATCCGTGAACCACGTTAAATTTTGAAGAAAATCCCGCAGCGAATAGCCTTCGTACTGATGAGGGGCAAGCCTGCTACACGGATAGTTACCTAAACGGATTGTTTTTTCAATAATTTCAATGCGGGTTAATGATTTTAACGCAAGGCCTTTCTGAGTTTACCCAGTAATTCAGGTACTTGGGTGTAGGCATCGAATTCCTCTTCCTTACCTAGTATCGGTAAGGCTTCGATAGGTAAATAGCCCCTATAATGCGATGCCCTAATAATAGCTACCAGCTTCTGCAAATCGATGGGCCCTCCCCTACGGTCACTCAGCAATGATTTAACTTGCCAATTCACGGCCTTAGGGATGACGCGTGCGATATCCGAATAGGGGTCATCCGTCAAAAAATAACCGGTATCAACAATGGCACCCAACCAATCCGATGATACCATATCAAGAACCTTCAAAACCTCATCGGCACTTTTGAGCATTCCGCCATGGTTTTGCACGCCAATCAATACCCCGAACTTCTCGCCATGGGCCGCACATTCACCAAGGGCATCGGCCATCCATACGGCAGTGTCGTCCCAACTATAGCCTTCGGGCCGTTGGCCTGCAAAAACCCGTAAGACGGGCGCGCCCATTTCGGCCGCAGCCTCAATCCATCGTTTCGCCAGTTCAATGTCTGCATGGCGCTCTTCTTTATTCGAATTTGCAAAATCATTTCGAATTCCAGTGCCACTGATATCAAGGCCCAACTGGAAAGCCCTACGTTTGAAATCGTTCACGAACTTGGTTTTCGGCACTTCCGGATATCCCGGAAAAAAATATCCGGTGGGATCAACGGCATCGAAATCGAGTTTGGCGCACTCCTCCAAGAGGTCGAAAAGACTCATACCGCCCGATTCCCCGTTTATATGTTTATAAAGGGGAACATTGTACGACCAAGCGTTCAGACTCAGTTTTATTTTTGAGGTTGCATTGGGTGCAACCTCGTTGGTGCTATCAGGAATAATCGGCCATGAGTTGGTGCCAAAACTAAGGCAAAGTGGGGCCAACGCCGCTTTTTTTAAAAAATTCCGCCGATTTTTAATTTCCATACTTGAGTTTTTATTTAACCAACAGCACATTGAATTAAAATACTCACCTAAAAACGAAGGTTTTTCCACAAATGGAAACAGAAGTCGTTTTGACGTTCTCTTTTACCTACGATATTCACATTCTTCACCCGAATTTCGTCTTTTTTAAGCTGCGTAGCTTAGGCTATTCCGCTGAAAAACAAAATCATTAGAGCAAAAAACCGAATAGCTCGGTTCCAAACAAAATGACCAAATGACTTTATATTGTAATTACCGAATTACAAAGGTTTTAAAAATACCTTTCTGATATTGGAAACCGTATTGGCATATTCTTCCATGCCGCTCATGGCCTTCCAGTCGGGATTGGCACTAAATTTCTTCCAGTTGGCATCATGCTCCTCCATATCCTTAAAGTTGATCATATAGGTTAAACAAGGTCTGTATGGACCAATGATCATTTCCCCAAAAAATACGGGGTGGAGACCTGTTTCCAAAAATATATCGATTTCCCCCTCATTGAACATTTTGATTTTGCGTCGGACCGCATCCTCGCTGTAGCCCTCATAGGTTCTTAATTCGAACAGCGAAGCCCCGGCAATTGGGTCCATCATTTTGGGCATGCCGTCGAAAGCCAATAAAAGGGATGAGGTAAACCGGTTGTATAGGGTTTGATCCGGGGTCAGTGCGTTATATTCGGCGGCTGCGGTTTTATAGGCAGCATCATTTTGCAGGTTTTGGGCCTTTAAAAAAGTTGCACCATTCGGATATCCAATAATCACATATAATTGGGTCGGATCTGAATTTCCCATTTCAGTCAAAATCATAAAGTGGTTCGCTCCCAGACTTTTCAGGGAGGGACCGAGCACTTGATTCAAATAATCTTTGAGCAATTGTTGCTTACTACCGAACTTTACCTCATAGGTCCTGATTTCATACAGTTCCTTTTCTCCTTCCATTTCCAAAACGGAAGGGGTGGCCATGGTGGTCATTGGTAGAGCTCCTGCGGCCATAGCGGCATACATAAATTTTCGTCTTTTCATCTTTAACTTATTTTTCGATTCCTTTGCCAGTAGCGGCATAATAAATTCCTCCATATAAATGGTCTAAAAACCATTGGTTTTCGAACACCTTTTCGATATGGCCCAAAGCCGTGTAGAACGACCGTCCCCCATCGAATTCATGATACCAAGAGATAGGGTGCGTGCCGGTTCCTTCACCTACCCGATCAATCGTGAAATTTCCATCTTTATCGGCATCCCTATTTTTCCATGTCACTTTTGGATCATAGGAATTCTCATCTACCAGAACCAGGTTGTTCAGGCCCTCTATTTTATCGGGACCGAATTCATACCATTCATCCGTCCACAAAAGGGTGTCGGGAAAATGCTCCAGCCCGGGAAAATTATGATCGATGATTTTTAGTTTTGCCGTCTGCTGTGCCGGATGGATATGGAACATCCTCCCTACGAGCTTGGTATACCATTCCCAGTCGTATTCCGTGTCGGAAGCGGCATGGATACCCACATATCCCTTTCCCGATCGGATGTAATTTTCGAAGGCAGCTTGTTCGTCATCATCAAAAATATCGGCCGTGGTACTCAGAAAGATTACGGCATCCATCCCCTTGAGGCCTTCTTCCGTGATTTTTATTGCATCTTGTTGCCGCACCACCTCGAAGTTGTGGGTGGCCGCCAGTTCATTTATCGCCACAATACCATTGTCGATAGATTCATGGTGCCAACCTGCCGTCTCGGTTATCAAAAGCACCTTAAACTGTTTTTGCGCTATCAGTAGATTCGAAAATAGGAAGCAAATCGAACCAATGACCATGGTTTTTAAAAATCTATTACTTGTTTTCATGTTGTAAATAGTTATTTGGATTACTTAAAATTCTACTTCTTCGAATTGCGTACAAAAGCAATGGGTTTGCTATCGGGCGAAAGATCCATGAAGGTATGGAATTTACCATCAATCCCAAAAGCGAAAAAAGTATACCAAGAAGATGTCAAGGCGCTTCGCCAAAACGGCTGGTCGTTGATGGGCCTGTATAAAAGCTTTGTAGCCCAAAATAAAAAGGATGAAGCAAAGATCATTAAAGACGAATTTGACAAGGCTTGGAAGGATGCCGATATGGAGATATCCAAATCGGTACTTTAATAGGAATTAATTTCATTCGAAAATAATGGGGATATTGAAATAATTGGCTAAATTGAAACTAAATCGCCACTACAGGCAATTAAATCCCTGTCAAAATGAAAAATACCTCCCTTTTTATCGCCGTTCTTTTTTTTAGCTCCTCCATGGCATCGGCAAACCCTACTTTCAAATCTTTAACCACGGAAAACGAGTTCTTGGGCACTTGGACCCTAGATGTCGAAGGCGGCGGGGTAGGATGGCTGAACGTACATGACAATCAAGGTTTTTTGGATGCCGAACTGTTATGGATCGGCGGTAGCGTATTGCCCGTGTCGGACGTGTATTTAGCGGATGAAAACACCCTAGTGGTCACCCGAACCAACGAAGTAAACATGTTCAAGGACGGGGCGGCCAACGAACGAAAACATATTCGCACCTACACCCTTCGTATCAAAAAATCGGGAGACCGATTACAAGGTACCATGACCGGCCCCTCTTGGGAAGGCCCCGGCGAAACGTCCGATACCTTTACCGGAAAGCGTATGCCACCGATGCCCGAAAAACCTGATATGTCGCAAATAAAATATGGAAAGCCCATAACCCTTTTTAACGGCAAAGATCTTACCGGTTGGAAACTCATCGACCCAGAACACAAAAACGGCTTTAAGGTGGTTGACGGACAATTAACCAACAACCCCGTTCAGCCCGAGCAAGGCGAACACCTCCACTACGGAAACCTGCGTACCGAAAAGGAATTCATGGACTTTAATCTAAAACTGGAGGTGAACGTACCCGAAGGCAGCAACAGCGGCATCTATCTCCGCGGCCTATACGAAATTCAGGTAGTGGATTCCTACGGCAAAGAGTTGGACCCCCACAACATGGGTGCCCTCTACAGCCGGATTACCCCCAGTGTTACCGCCGAAAAACCAGCCGGCGAATGGCAGACGTTGGACATTACGCTGTACGACCGCCACTTGACGGTAGTATTTAACGGCAAAAAAATCATTGACAACCAGCCTATGGCCGGCCCCACCGGTGGGGCGATAAGCTCCGATGTGATGGCCCCCGGACCTATTTATTTGCAGGGCGATCATGGTACTGTGGCCTATCGGAATATTGTGTTGACGCCAGTATTGTAGGATTCCTGTTACCAATAATTAAGAGTCTCATACATTTCGGTTATACTTTTTTATTGGCATTCTAGAATTGCTTACCCTCTTAAGCTCGCTTTAATTGCCTTACGAAAAGTCATAGAATTAACTTTGGTACTTTTTGTTTCATTGCAGTGCCTGATTTTTTATTGTGTTACTCCTTTTTCCTAATGTATTTAGGTGCACTATATCTGAATAACTGTAATCTCAAAAACAATGTTTTCTTATAGCGCACGTATCTTTTTATTTAAACATACACGTATTTTAGTATTTTAGTCGAAAATTAAAGCGATGAATACAAAACTTACATTGACGATAGAACAAAAAATCATTGAAAGGGCGAAGGAATACGCCAAGGACAAAAACCGCAGCCTATCCGATATTATTGAAAATTATTTGAAGATGCTAACGGACAAGAAACCGGAGAAACAGAACAATCTGAGCCCGGCAATAGCATCCTTAAAAGGCTCGATCAAACCGCCCAAAGACTTCGATTATAAAAAAGAACTGCAGGACCGTTTAGAGAAGAAATACCTATAATGGAAAAAGTATTGATTGATATGGACGTCCTGCTGGACTTTTTCTTCGATACGGAACCTTTTGCCGAACATGCGGCACAGGTATTGAACCTCTGCGAAGCAATAAAAATCGAAGGTTTTACGACACCCGTAATTATAGCGAACACCTACTACCTATTGCGAAAGACCGCCAAACATGAAATCGTAATAGATAAATTGAACCAGCTCCTGAACATAATCGATATCGTAAAAATGGACAGGAAAGTGGTAGTGAGAGCCTTGAATTCCAATTTTAAGGACTTTGAAGACGCGCTCCAAAATTTTTCGGCAGTGGAAAACAAGGAAATCGAGATTATTCTGACGAGGAACATAAAGGATTTTAAGAACAGTGAACTGGCAATCCTAACACCCGAAACCTACTTGAAGGGCAAAAAAGACAGTAGCTAATCGAGTAAACGACCCTACCCATAAATTAAAAACATGCGCCTCCAGCACCACCTAATGGAAAACCTAAACCATTGAAGATTATTATTTGAATTGAATAAGTTTACACTGCGACGACGGCCCATCCGTAAGATTCAACAATCCGGTCATCAAAAATGACCCGACATCTTTGTAATTGTCGAATTTTGGGAAACATTTTAGTCAATACCACCAACATGAATTTGCAACTCGATGCCAAAACGAAGAAAAATACCTGGATTTTAGTTGGCTTCGTAGCCTTAAAATTTCTACTGCAATACGTTTTAATAAGCCCAGAATACGACCTGCAACGCGACGAATACCTTCATCTTGACCAAGCCCATCATTTGGCTTGGGGCTATCAATCCGTTCCTCCGGTTACCTCTTGGATTTCAAGTATCATTTCTCTTTTGGGCAATTCCGTTTTTTGGGTAAAATTCTTTCCAGCGTTATTTGGGGCCCTGACCCTTGTAGTGGTTTGGAAAGCCATTGCAGCACTGAACGGCAATCGTTTTGCCTTGATTTTAGGCGCGACTTGTGTTCTGTTTTCAGCACTTTTAAGGTTAAACACCCTTTACCAGCCGAACTCCCTAGATGTTTTGTGTTGGACCACTTTTTACTTTATCCTCATCAAATATTTTAATACCGAAAGATCGAAATGGCTGTATGCAGCTGCCATCGTATTTGCTTTTGGGTTTCTCAATAAATATAATATTGGCTTCTTAATTTTAGGACTATTTCCGGCTCTTTTGTTGAGTCCACAACGAAAGGTATTCCTCAGAAAGGAACTATATCTGGCGCTTTTATTGGCAATTATACTCGTCTTGCCCAATATCCTATGGCAGTACAATAACGGATTCCCGGTTATCCATCATTTAAACGAACTGGCGGAAACGCAATTGGTGAATGTGGACCGTTTGGGTTTTTTAAAATCCCAATTATCTTTCTTTATTGGATCACTTTTTGTATTAATTTCGGGGTTATACGGTCTATTGTTCTACAAGCCTTTTCAGAAATATAGGCTCTTTTTTGGTACGCTGTTTTTTACACTGATTGTGTTTCTATATTTTAGGGCCAAGGACTATTATGCCATTGGGCTTTATCCTATTTACCTCACCTTTGGTTCTGTTTATCTTTCGATCCTCCTAAAGGAAGAAAACAAAAAATATTGGCGTTGGGCAGCTATTGCCGTTCCTATGGTATTCTTTATCCCCATGTATCAATTTACATTTCCTAATAAAAGTCCTGAATATATGGTAGCGCATTCCAGTACGTATAAGAAATTAGGAATGCTGAGATGGGAAGATGGCAAGGACCATTTGATACCCCAAGATTATGCGGATATGTTGGGATGGAAAGAACTTGCGTTAAAAGTGGATGCCCTCTATACCGACCTTCCAAATGCAAACGAAACGCTGGTACTCTGTGATAACTACGGACAAGCAGGCGCCATAAACTATTATACCAAAGTGGGAATTAAAGCGACTTCTTTCAACGCGGATTATGTGGATTGGTTCGATCTTGACCAAAAATATACCAATCTCATACGGATTAAAGACTATTCCGAAAAAGAAGATGAGTTTAAAAAAACCAGCCCCTATTTTGATACGGCCGTTATTGCCGATTCGATTACAAACCCGTATGCGAGGGAATTTAAAACTAGGATATTTGTTTTTACCGGTGCCAAAATTGATGTCAACAAGCGCATAAAAAAGGAAATTGAGGAAGTTAAAACCGACCGAAACAACTAAGTTCGTGTGGTCGGGACGGCCCATAAGAAACTTAAAAATGATAACGACACCTGTTGCTAGATATTTAAACTAACTTTCGTCATGGGTCAACGTAATATATGTATAGCATATTTTATAATTGCCATCCTAGGCTTGCATCCTCTTTTGGGCTTTGGCCAGCAAGTTAAAAATGTACCTGAAGTATTTGAAGCCCTGAGCTCCGAACCGGAAGTTATGTTCATAAGCAATGAAATACATGTGCCCAGTGAAGGGGGCCATTTGCAGGGTATGCAGGTAATTGAGAAAAACGGGACTGAAAAACTTCTTATTTCGGGGAGTTCGCTCGCACAAGCCTACGTTTTGCAGGTGGACCTGGCAACGCGAAAAACGGATACCCTAATTTCCCTAATGAAGGAACCGTATAGGCATGCGGGAGGCATTCAAGTCAGTGAACCCTATTTCGTAGTAGGCATTGAAGATAATTTTACCAAGACCGCTTCAAAAGTTTGCTTGTATAATTACCGTAATGGCAACCTGGATACCGCTCAGCCAAATTTTACTATGGACAGGAAAGGTGAAGCTAAGCGGCAAACCGCTGGATCAACAGGCTTATTAGCCACTGACACGGGTTATTTGATGGTAGTCAGCAATTGGGATAGTCGGAACTGGGAATTCTACCGCATTGATCCCGAACAAAATGAACAGAAAATGCTAGCGAGTTTTGCTGCTCCCGATGACTGGGCAAGCTATCAATCGATCAATCTTATTAGAGATGAGAAGGCCATTTATGCCATTGGATTTTACAACGAAGAAAGTGTCGGTCATGCAGATTTGATTCTTGTGAGTGGTCTGGAAAACTTTGAACCCATAATGGAGAAAGTCCGCACCAAAACTTTTAACTGTACCAATGAAGTTGATTTTGGTGCTGCAGCAGGACTGCAAGTGGACAAGGAAGGGCATCTACATATTTGGGGAACACAAAGCGATCCGCTGATACGAATTGCCGTAAACAAGTTTTCTCAACGCTGAAATCAGTGAATACGCAGTCCCGACCCCATTTACCTGCAGTGGATTAAGGCAATGTTACGTATAGGGATTTTGTTTTGACGTCGGTGTTGTAAAGATCAGTTCTAACAGATTGAATAGTCGCAATCGCTTAGGTTGTGCTTAATTATCTATTTAATTCTTATAATGCCTTTCTTTGTCATTTATTTCCTAAATATCTTACCGAAAGTCGTAGGAATAGCTTTGATATTTATGGTTATCTTGCAGTGCCTCATTTCTTAGTGTCTTGCCCTTTTTATGTTATCCTAACATTTTTGGTAAAATTTAAGGATATGGTTTATATCTGAATAATTTGGAGATATAGGTCATATGTTTTTTTTACAATTGTTAACAATTAATAATTTAAAAACATTATGAACATTTACGAAGCAATTAAGAAGGACCACGATATTCAAAGAGATCTTTGTGATAAAATATCAAAAACTTCAGGAAATTCTTCAGAGCGTAAAGAACTTTGGACTAAGCTCCGAAAGGAATTGGAAGTGCATGAAGTAGCAGAGGAACGATATTTCTACTCTCCCTTAATAGAGACAGACAGCATGCAAGAAGATGCACGCCATGGAATGGCAGAACACCATGAAATAGACGAACTCATTCAAGAGTTGGAGGCAACCGATATGGTTTCTCCACATTGGTTAGCGACTATGAAGAAATTGAACGATAAGGTGCACCATCATTTGAAGGACGAAGAAAATGAGTTTTTTGGAAAGGCAAAAAAAGTCTACAGTCAAAACAAGTCTAAAGAGCTAATGGAGGGTTATGAAAAGACCAAGAGGGATTACAAAAAGGATTGGCCTAACTCAATTCCAGGTTCGGATTTGGAATCATAAAAAGGCGAGAATTAGCTTTAAAATAAATACATTTTAATGATATGGAGTAAAAACTATTATTAACACAAAATATAAGACATTAAAACAGGTTTATATATTTACCGTTGGCAATACTTTAAAAATGAGATAATTTTGATGTACGTGTTTCGTCTGTAATTCTTAGTACTTTTTGTGGTTTTATGAATGTGAAATAATTGAATTATAACTACTTGACATCCAGTTTTAAGCCATTAAAAGTTAAAAAAAATCAATAAATGGGAAGCAGCGATTCCAGAAGGTCTGCATTTAAATATTACCGCGATCAGACATTGGGCAGGCTATTTAATACCTCCACTTTTTTAGGAAATGTGGTAATCGCCTTTTTGGTAACCTATTTTATTCCGTTTGAAGATGCCACTCCGGCAATGTACAGTGTGCTTTTTTTGACTATTCTCGCTTTAGGTCTTTGGATTACAGAAGCGATACCACCTTTTGCCGTGGGAATTTTTATTATCGGCTATTTGGTCTTTACGCTTGGATCAGATTATTTTTTAGAAACCCCCATGCCAATAAGCGGTTATGTGGGCGCCTGGACCAGCGATGTGATTTGGCTATTGCTGGGTGGGTTTTTCCTCGCCGAGGGCATGAAGCGAGTCGAACTTGACCGAACACTATTTCGCTTTACCGTACGTCGGTTTGGGAAGAAACCAAAAAGACTACTCTACGGTTTGATGATGATGACTGCCGTGGCAAGCATGTTTATGTCAAATACGGCTACAGCGGCCATGATGATTGGGAGCATAATGCCTCTCGTATCCAAGCTGAGCAAAGGAAATCCCCTTACACGTTCCTTGCTCACTGGAATACCGGCCGCTGCATCTGTGGGTGGTATTGGAACCATCATCGGCAGCACCCCCAATGCAATCGCTGTGGGTGCTTTGGAAACCATTGGCGTTAAAATTACATTTCTCACCTGGATGGTATTTGGAGTTCCACTTGCCTTATTCTTGGTTTGGTCGTTTTGGAAATACCTCTCTTCCAAGAATATTGCTGACGTTGTCGATCTCGATTTGTCGTTTTTAGATGAAGAGCCCGAACACTTGGTGCCGGTGAAGGAGAAGTGGATCGTTATTATGACCTTGTTTTTTACAGTTCTTCTCTGGAGCACCGAGTCGCTTCATGGAATTCCCTTGGCCGCTACATCAGCTGTACCAATTGTCGTCCTTACGCTCACCAGTATCATTTCGGCAGATCAGGTACGTGGACTTCCCTGGGATACACTAATGCTGGTAGCCGGAGGTCTCGCGTTGGGCCTCGCTATTGTAGACGTGGGATTGGCTGACAAGTTTATTACCATGCTCAATAGTTTTAATTTCCCGCTCTTGTTGCTTGCCATTATATTTGGGTATCTCACGTTGGGAATGAGCAACGTAATGTCAAATACCGCCGCGGCGGCCATTTTGATTCCAATCACTTTGGGCCTCCCGGGAATATTTCAGGTTTCAGTACCTCTAATTATTGCTCTAAGTGCAAGTTGTGCTTTGTTTTTGCCGGTATCTACACCTCCAAATGCGATTGCATATAGCACGAAGTTAGTAGATCAAAAAGATTTCAGGATAGGTGGAATCTACTTTGCTGGAATTGCTCCTATTTTCATTTTACCATTGGGTATTCTCGTTGCCTACCTTCTTTCATTGGGCTTTACGCTTTAAACCTGAGTTCGATTCTTATTCCGAGATTCATTATCAATTTGAAACAATTCACCCATTTCTAGACGGTAATGGACGTGATGGAAGACTCATGATAACTTTATATCTGGTCGAAAAGGAGATATTGAAAAGACCTGTTCTCTATCTGTCGGATTTTTTTGAAAGAAATAGAAATTTATACGATGACAACCTGACGAAGGTTAGAGAAAAAAATGATATCCAGCAATGGTTTTCTCAACGCTGAAATCAGTGAATACGCAGTCCCGACTCCATTTACCTGCAGTGGATTAAGACAATGTTGCGTATCGGGATTTTGTTTTGACGTCGGTGTTGTAAAGATCAGTTCTAACAGATTGAATAGTCGCAAACGCTTAGGTTGTGCTTGATTATCTATCTAATTCTTATAATGCCTTTCTTTGTCATTTATTTCCCAAATATCTTACGGAAAGTCGTAGGAATTGCTTTGATATTTATGGTTATCTTGCAGTGCCTCATTTCTTAGTGTCTTGCCTTTTTTTTCTTATTCTAAAATTTAAGTAGGTGTTTTGTATCTGAATAATTTGGAGATATAGGTCATATGTATTTTATACTATTGTTATGCGCAAGTTAAGAAGCTATCAACCAGACTAATACATAAAAACATGTTTTTTAAAGAGTACTTCAAATCAATAGCTGACATTAAAATACGTTATATCGCATTTGACTTCAAAACATGAAACACGTTTATACATTTTTCATCCTAATGGTCATCATTAGTTGTTCCCATTCACAAAAAACAACTGTGACACCAAAAGACTATCTGGATGAAGTTTTTACAATAGTTGAGGAAAATTCAATTAAACGGGATTCGGTTGATTTTGATGATATAAAGAGTAAGGCTTATGAAAAAATAAATAGTATGGATTCAATTGAAAACTGTTATCCAATTGTAAATTCAATTCTAAAAGATATAGGTGATAATCATAGTTTTTTTATGTCAAAAGAAGAAGTTGCAAAATGGCAATCTACAAGTAAAACGGCTGATGTAAATGAGATAATAACATTTAATGGCAAGCTCCTAAATCAAGACATTGGTTACATCCATATGAAAGGATTTGGCAGTGGCGATTCAATTTCTATCCAACAATATGCGGATAGTTTGCAAAATCAAATAAAATCCATTGACAACAAAAACCTTAAAGGTTGGATAATAGATTTGAGAGAAAACACAGGTGGTAATTGCTGGCCAATGTTAGCTGGATTGGGACCTTTATTAGGCAATGGAATTTGCGGTTATTTTATTGATAACAAACAAAAAAAATTTTCTTGGTTTTACAATTATGGTGAATCTGGAATTGATTCTACAACAATTACTAAGATAAGTGGACAGCATTATGAGCTATTAAACAATTCAAATCCAATTGCTATATTAACAGGTAAGCGCACAGCTAGTTCAGGTGAAGTTGTGGTAGCGGCCTTTCATAAAAAGAACAACACTAGAAGTTTTGGAGAAAGTACTAGAGGTTTATCCACTGGCAATGCCAATTACACACTAAGCGATGGTTCAATGATTTTGTTGACAAGTTCTATATATGCGGACAGACAGGGAAATATTTTTGGAAAAGAAATAGAGCCAGACGAAATAATTAAAAACTCTTATTCTTCAAATGGGAAATTTTATGACAAAGTCATCCAAAGAGCAGTAAAATGGATTTATGAATAAAAAAACGCTATACCGTTTTACGGGCAATATATTGGGCATCTATAAAACCATGGAACATTTCACGGGCCATAAAAAATAGGTATTTCCTAAAATCAAATTGTTATGACAGAAACAGCTGAACATCTGGTTGTCCAACATATGGAACATCAAAAAGCTTTTTTCGCTACGAATCAAACCAAGGATATCCATTTTAGAATACAACAGCTTCAAAGGCTGAAACAAGCTATTGTCAAGTATCAAACGAAAATAGAAAATGCCTTATGGGAAGATTTGCACAAATCACCCGAAGAGGCCTATCTAACAGAAATTAGTATCGTAACCGGCGAAATTGACTATCACATAAAACATTTAAAAAAATGGGCTAAACCGAAAAGGGTATCCACCCCCTTGCATGTGTTACCGTCATCAAGTAAAATACGATATGAACCCCTAGGGGTAGCCTTGATCGTGGCGCCCTGGAACTATCCTTTTCAATTGGTTATGAATCCGTTGGTTGGCGCCATATCCTCAGGTTGTTGTTGTGTGCTGAAACCATCGCCCGATACACCGCGCACTGCGAAAGTAATGGAAGATATAATTGCCGAGAATTTTGCATCCGAATATATCTGTTTGGTGCAAGGGGGAAAGGAAACCAATACCATCCTATTTAAGCAAGATTTCGATATTATTTTCTTTACAGGAAGTCCTACGGTAGGAAAAGTGGTCATGAGAGCGGCGGCAGAAAATTTAACACCGGTGATTTTGGAGTTGGGAGGAAAAAGTCCGTGTATCGTTGATGAGGATGCCCATATTGATATCGCAGCAAAGCGCATCGCATGGGGCAAACTCATTAATGCGGGACAAACTTGTATAGCACCGGATTATCTTTTTGCCCACAAATCAATTAAAGATGAGCTATTAAATAAAATAGCCCTACAAATTAAAGCAATGTATGGCGACAATATAAAAGAAAGTCGTTTTTACCCACGCATTGTCAATGGGCAGGCCATGGAGCGGTTAGCAACTTTACTAAAGCAGGGGGACATCCATACAGGAGGTGTCATTGATGCCAAAGAAAGATTTATGGCACCTACCCTTATCGACAATGTCGATCCTGATTTTTTAGTGATGCAAGACGAAATATTCGGTCCCATTTTACCGGTAATGACGTTCGATCATATCGATGAAACTATTTCCTATATCAATACAAATGCAAAGCCCTTGGCATTGTACTACTTTGGTAAAAACAAGAACGCAAAGCATGTATTGGAAAAAACCACATCGGGCGGCGCATGTGTGAACGATACCCTAATGCATATTACCAACCATAATTTGCCTTTTGGCGGCGTCGGGAACAGTGGTATGGGAAGCTACCACGGCAAACAAAGCTTTTTGGCCTTTAGTAATCAAAGAGCGGTGGTATCAACCCCTACTTGGATTGATATACCCATGAAATACGTCCCGTTCAAATATTTCAAAGTAATTAAAAGACTTATTTAGGAGGCATAAGAATTCGATGGTACTGATGCCGGAGGAATGATGGCGTGTTCCCGTACCTAAATTTCAATCCCGTCTCTTCAAGGTTTGCTATCTTTATCAAAAACATTAAAATCACATCCCACATGAGCAACAAACCACTGACCATCACCGCAAGCATTCTTGCCACGCCCGAAAAAAGGGAGTTGGTACGGCAGTCCCTTCTCAACCTAATACCTCCTACCCTTAAAGAGGAAGGCTGCCTAAACTATGACCTACACCAAGACAACGAAAACCCCGATCGGTTTTTCTTTTACGAAAATTGGGAGAGTCGTCAGCTATGGCAAAACCATAATGCCAGCGCACACATTGCAGCACATCGAAAGGCGACCGAAGGGGCCGTGGTGGAGGTTATTATACATGAGATGACCCATATTTGATATAAATTCGTGAGATTCGTGTCAAAGCATCCCCCAACAAAAAGCATGAGACTAAAGTGCTCTATTTCCAAAGAAATCAAAAACAGAACCGTATGAGCAACTATCTAAAATTCGCATTGCTACTACTACTTGTAGGATGCCAACCCAACACCGCCGACACTAGCAAATCCGAAGAAATAGATCAGGCCACTATCGCCAAACATATCGAAACTTTGGCATCCGATGCATTTATGGGGCGAATGCCGTTTACCAAAGGGGAGGAAAAAACCGTTAGCTATCTCAAGTCCGAATTTGAAAAATTGGGCGTTTCGCCCGGTAATGGCGACAGTTATTTTCAAGAGGTGCCGCTGGTGGAAATTACGGGAACCCCTTCGGAAAAAATGAGGATTTCGGGATCCAAAGGGGATTTTGACCTCAACTATTTTGACGATTTTGTGTCCCTTACCCGTAAAACGGATAGTGTCGTCAGCCTTGAAAATTCTGAATTGGTTTTCGCGGGCTATGGTATCGTGGCTCCGGAATACGGTTGGGACGATTATAAAGGAATAGACTGGAAAGGCAAGACGGCCGTAGTATTGGTCAACGACCCCGGCTTTGCTACTAAGGATTCTACGCTTTTTAAAGGGAACGCCATGACCTATTATGGCCGGTGGACCTACAAATACGACGAAGCCGCCCGACAAGGGGCCGCGGGAGTGCTTATTATCCATGAGACCGCCCCGGCGTCGTATGGTTGGAATGTGGTACAGAGCAGTTGGAGCGGTGCCCACCTTAATTTGGAGAGCGAAGCCCCGGTAACCGACGTAGAGGGCTGGCTGAGCAAAGCGGCGGCGACCAAAGTGTTCGAGGCCTCCCCAATAGAAAACAAGGATTTCAACAAATTAGCCCTTAGCAAGGATTTCAAACCGATTCCCTTGGGCGTAACCGCCTCCATAAAAATTACCAACACGATTAAAAGAGATGTCTCGAAAAACGTAGTCGGCCTTATCGAGGGCACTGACCGAAAAGACGAGTACGTCATCTATTCGGCGCATTGGGACCATCTCGGCATCGGGCGTCCGGTGAACGGGGATTCCATTTATAACGGGGCGGTCGATAATGCTTCTGGTACAGCGGCCCTTCTCGCCATCGCCGAAGCCTTTAAAAAGGGCTCCCCACCGAAACGCTCCGTTGTCTTTCTGGCGGTAACTGCCGAGGAACAGGGTTTGCTAGGTTCCGCCTATTATGCGGAACATCCCATTTATCCCCCGGAAAAAACGGTGGCGGACATCAATATGGATGCCTTTGAAAGTCCGGGACCTATGAAAGATCTAACGATAACTGGCTTCGGACAGTCCGAAATGGATGAATATGCCAAGGAAGCTGCCGAAAAGCAGGAGCGCTATATCATTCCGGATCCCGAAGCGGAAAAAGGCTATTTCTTCCGATCGGACCATTTTAATTTTGCCAAGATCGGTATCCCGGCGCTCTATGCCGCCGGTTCCTATGAGGATTTTGACCATGGCCCTGAATACATCCTAAAAAAGAATGATGAATATCGTGAAAAACGCTACCACCAACCCTCCGATGAATACGATCCGGCCACTACGGAATTGAGCGGTGTCCGTTTCGATGTCCAATTGCTATACGAGGTAGGCCTAAAATTGGCCAATGAGAGCAATTTTCCCAAATGGTACGACGACAGCGAGTTTAAGGCGGCACGTGAAGGTCGTTAATCTTACGAACACCATCTGATTTCCATCCTTAGCATTTTTTAAGTAGCTTTATGCAGGGATGCGGTAAAACACGCCTTGGATTATGCCTTAATTTTAATTTGACAGGATAGTATCATGAAAACCGACATACAACTCAACGTAAACGGCAAGGAGCACACCGTACAATCCGCCCCCGATACCCCGTTACTTTACGTATTACGAAACCAATTGGAACTCAATGGCCCCAAATTCGGTTGTGGCCTTCAGCAATGTGGTGCCTGTATGGTTTTGTTGGATGGTAAATCGACTACTTCCTGTCAGTTGCCAGTGCGTACCGCGGCAAAATACAAAATCACCACATTGGAAGGCCTAGTGGATGAAAACGGTCGATTGCATAAGATACAGGAAGCCTTTGTCAAGGAGCAGGCCGCCCAGTGCGGGTATTGCCTAAACGGGATCATCATCGCCTCGGTGGCCTTATTAAATGAAAGCCCCTCACCTACCGATGATGAGATCAAGGAGAAACTAAATTTGAACATTTGCCGATGCGGCGTCCATTCCAGGGTGGTCAGGGCGGTAAAGGCGTCCATTGAATGAGGTGTACCAGGTAAAGCATACATATCCGAAATTTCAAGCACCCAATTGCAAATTGCCAAAAAAAGGGACTGGGTGCGACCCGTGTCTAATTCCGTATAAACAAAATGAACATGGAAACTACAAGGCGTAATTTTCTACAACAACTCGGATATGTAAGCATCGGTTTTTCGTTGATGGGTGCGGCTCCTGTACCCCATTCTTTTTTAGCACCCTCAAAAATGAGGGGTTCAGGCAAACGTCCCGACCAAAACCACATCAATGCGTGGCTGCACCTGTTGGAGAACGGCAAGGTGCTGATCATGAGCGGCAAGGTGGAACTCGGCCAAGGCCTACGCACGGCTCTAAAACAAATCGCCGCCGAGGAATTGGATACACGTTTGGACCTTATCGAAATGCAAATGGCGGAAACTGGAAAAACGCCAGACGAGGGCTACACGGCCGGCAGCTATTCGATCCAATCCAGCGGAATGGCCATCCGCAATGCCGCAGCTTCCGCCCGGGAGACCGTTCTAAAAATGGCTTCGGAAAAATGGGGAATCCCGATTTCACAACTGCAATTAAAGGATGGGGAGGTCATCGGCCCAAAGCAAAAAATCAGTTTGCACCAGTTGCTGGCGGGCAGGCAGATAGAGCAAGAGGTCGGCACACCCTCCGAATTCAAAGGAAAAACCGTCCGTAGATTCGTGGGAAAGCCCGTTCCCCGAAAGGATATCGAGGACATGGTCCGAGGTAATCCGATATTCGTCCAGGACCTTCGCTTTCCCGATATGGTACATGCCCGAACCGTAAGACCGCCCAGTTATACGTCGGAGTTTGTTTCCATGAACGAATCGGATTTCGACACCCAACCTGGATTTTTAAAACTGGTGCGTAAGGGCAATTTCATAGGGATACTGGCCGAGGAAGAATATCAGACCATTCAAATCATGGAGCGGGCCAAAAAAAGCGTACAATGGAAATCCGAAGATTATTTGCCCGCAAATACACCGTTAAAGGACTATTTGAAAACCCTTCCCCTGGAAACCAAAACCCAAGAGGATAAGGGAGATGCCCAAACGGCCATTGACCAATCCCAAAAACGGCATAGCGCCTCGTATTTCAAGCCCTACATCATGCACGCCCCCAACGGGCCATCATGCGCCGTCGCAATTTTTGAAGATGAAAAATTAAAGATCTGGTCGCACAGCCAAGGGATTTATCCCCTACGGAATTCATTGGCCGCCCTGTTTAAAATGTCGGAAGACGATATTCACATCATCGGGGTTCCCGGTTCCGGCTGTTACGGCCATAATGCTGCGGACGATGCTGCCACCGAGGCCGCCCTGATGGCAGTCGAATATCCGGGCCGACATGTCCGCCTGCAATGGATGCGCGATGACGAGAATGGCTGGGAGCCCTACGGCACGGCCATGATCGTAGAACTGAAAGCGGGCCTGGATGCCAATGGCAAAATTAACGGATGGCAGTACGAGGTTTGGTCAGACGGGCACAGCAACCGGCCCGACGGCACTCCCGAAAGCCTCTTACCGGCACGTTTTCTGGATGAAGGGTATGGGGCACCAGGCATCGGATACAAAGGGGGTGCGGTGCGCAATTCGGTCCCGTATTATACCATCGATGCGGTCAACGTGCAATCGCATATTTTTTTGGGACCGTTAAGGACCTCCTCGTTAAGGGCCTTGGGTGCCTATGCCAACCTCTTTGCGCTGGAATGTTTTATGGACGAGCTCGCACATAAGGCCGACATCGACCCCATCGAATTCCGTTTGATGCATTTGAAGGACCCCCGCTCCATAGACTGTTTACAGAAACTCAGGAAGAATACATCGAGAATCGATCTTGCCGAGGGGGAAGGACTGGGCTATGCCTTTTGCCATTATAAAAACGAAACTGCGTATTTTGCCGTTGCTGCCCATGTCAAGGTGGACCGAAAAAACGGGGCGGTACAGCTAAAAAAAATGTGGGCGGTAATAGATGCGGGGGAAACCATCAATCCCGATGGTCTTAAAAATCAAACGGAGGGGGGCATGATACAATCCGCCAGTTGGGCGCTTAAAGAGGCGGTGCGCTATGATGCCCGCCACATTACAAGCCTGGATTGGAACTCCTATCCCATCCTTAGGTTCCCAGAAACGCCGGAAACGGAGGTAGAGGTCATCGATAGGCCCGACCAACCGCCGGTTGGCGCGGGAGAAGTCGCCCAAGGCCCGGCTACCGCCGCAGTTATCAATGCCATTTTCAATACGACCGGGGTACGGATACGGGAATTGCCAGTGACGACTGATGCCCTTATCAATGCCTAAAAGCTTGTTTAAAAATTGTTTCTGTAGGTTTTCAGAAACAATTTTTAAACAAGCTCTTAGGATTCTGATGGGATATATTGAGGACCGATACCGGAAAGTTAATACCCTTACATTTTTTCGTAGGCTTTCGATAATTCGTTGATCCGCTCATCCGACAAGTCTTCGCTAGCCACTACCAATCGGTACTTAAAGGTGACGGATTCCCCTTTTTTTAGACTAAAGTTCAGTTCTTCCTTGCCTTCAGAAAATATTTTTTGACCTAGGGTGTTGGCCGCAAAAAGGCCGTAATCCCTAGCATGCCAATAGGTAGGGTAGCCCACGTTGTCCGGATTATCGATAATCACAAGCGATACCGGTTCTCCGTTTATTTCACTGGATAGTTTCATCCATTTGGCCCGGGTGCCCCAAACTTCCCCGCCCTCGATGCCTTCCGAGCTGCGATAATTACCCTTGACATTGGTATTATCCATTTTTGCGACCTTGGTCACGACCCCGTGGGAGTCCATCAGTTCGGTGGGTTTGTCTGTGGGGAGTTCGAGTTCACGGGCCACGCGAATGGCAAACATGCCCTCTTTGTTATCGGTAAACTTCACCTTATCGACCATCGCCGTCAAGGTCGTAGTACGATCGATGATACGCATGTCGTCCATCGCTTTAAAATCGAATTCCGTTTTCTCTTCAAGAAGGACTTCGTCATCGGGCGATTTCCAAAGCGATTTGGTGATTAAGGTGGCTTTGCCCTTGCCACTTTTGGCCTTTTCGATGGATTGATGGTAAATCGTGCCGTATCCGTTCCTATCTTCCTCGGGAATCGCCTCGGAATTATTCCAAAAATCGAGTCCGTTTACGTCTCCATAATTCAACCAGATTCCCACATGGTGGGGATGGTCGGTACGGTCACCGGCCTTATTGACCATAGGGTAACTGCGCGTCAGCATGTTACCTCCGGGGGACATCACCGGCCACAATACCGGTTTTTTGACGTTGTCAGGGTAAATATAGGAGGTAAAAAGTTCGCCATCGACCAATACATCTACCTTTTTTTCTGCTTCGTTCGTCTTTAGATCAATGGTAGGTTTTTTGGCCGATTGACCGAATAGTGCCGTGCCGCCGGTGAAGGCAGCAATCAAAAACAACAATTGGTATTTCATCTTTTTTTTAGTTTTAAACGTTTTCTGGAACTTCGAATCCTTCACGGTAGTCGCGGGTCAAATATTTGTCGGCCTCTGGGTCGTTCACGAAATTCTCCGTCTTAGGGTCGAATTCCAGTACCCTTCCGGTCCTGTAGGCGATGTTCCCCAAATGGGCGAGACCCGAGGCGAGGTGGGCCGTTTCGACGGGCCCGTTCAGGATGCTCTTGTCGTGCTTGCGTACCGCCTCTATGAAGTTGGCGAAATGCCCGGTGGTACCGCCCGCGCCGCGTTCCATGCCCGTAGCCGCCTCCCCGCCATCGTCGCCGGATTGTCCAGGGGTACGGTCCTGCCCCATGTAGGTCTTGTACTTGTCATAACCGTCGACCACCAAGATACCTTTCTCGCCGTAGAAAATATTGCCGACCGTGACGCCCTCCTCGGTATTGGTGCACCAAGGGCGCACCTCGAACTGGATGATTTTGTTCTCCTCTGGGTAATTGTAAGTCGACGTTAGGGTTTCCGGGGTCTCCTTGGCATCGTCCCAAAGGTACTTGCCGCCCATGGAGGTGATCTTTGTGGGAAGTCCCACGTCAAGCCCCCACATACAGAGGTCCGTTTCGTGGATGCCCTGGTTGCCTACGTCGCCGTTGCCGTAGGGCCAGTTCCAGTGCCAGTTGTAGTGGACCAGGTTACGGGTGAACGGCCGCTTTTCCGCGGGGCCTGTCCAAAGGTCGTAGTCGATGCCCTCTGGAACGGGCGAGGTGCCGGCATCGCCGATGCTCTCCCTCCAACGGAAAACCAGGCCGCGTGCCATATAGACCCGCCCGATATACCCGTCTCGAAGCAGCCCGATGGCCTCGTTGACGGCGGGGGAGCTCCGGAGCTGCACCCCGTGCTGCACGATACGGTCGTACTTTTCCGCGGCCTCGATCATCTTGCGGCCTTCCCTGATATTGTGCGAGCCGGGCTTCTCTACGTAAACGTCCTTGCCGGCCTGGCAGGCCCATATCATGGCGAGCGCGTGCCAATGGTTCGGCGTGGCGATGGTGACCACATCGATGTCCTTGTCGTCGTAGACCCTGCGGAGGTCTTGTTCGAGCTTCACGTTGGATCCGTATTTTTCCTTGAAGGTCTTTTGTTGCGCGGTCAGCAGGTTCATATCGGGGTCGCAAAGGGTGGCGACACGAACGTTGTCGAGTTCCATCAGGCTTTGGATATGGCTCTTACCCCGCCCGTGGATGCCCAGTACGGCGGCATTGATGCGGTCGTTGGCGCCGAAGACGCTTGACGAGACGATGGTTGGGGCAGCGATAATGCCCGAACTGGCCACCGCTGTTTTTTTGATAAAAGACCTTCTTGAAGATTTCATATTGATTAAATTTATGGTGAAGTATTACTTTATGCCATTAAAATAGGAATAAAATTTCTTTCATGATCCGTTAGAGCGCAAAGATGTTACAATTTCGGTACCCTTAATCCCCATTCAAGCGGATAAACCCGCCGTCAATTGGAAAATCGGTCCCCGTGATGAACGAGGCTTCATCCGAACAGAGATACAGGGCCAAGTCCGCAACTTCTTGCGGCTTGCCCATTCTGCCTATGGGTTGGGTCTTTGAAAGCTCTTCTAGCTTTTCCTCGCGATTGTCGGGAAAGTTTTTCTGAAGATATCCATCTACAAACGGGGTATGGATCCGTGCCGGTGAAATACTGTTGCACCGAATGTTATGGGCCAAATAATCCTTAGCCACCGAGTACATCATACTCAAGGCCGCCCCTTTTGACATGGAATAGGCGAAACGGTCGTTAATACCGACCGTTGCTGCAACAGAAGCCATGTTCAAAATTACCCCTCCCTTTTTTTTCATTATCGGAAGTACGGCATAAATGCAGTTGTAGACCCCTTTGATATTAACCCCGTAAATTCTGTCCATATCGGCCGGCTGGGTATTTTCGGCATTCCCAATATGCGCAATACCCGCGTTGTTGATCAAGATATCGATGGCATTTTTGACGCCGATTTCTTGTATCGTCTGCTTGACCTGATTATGCGATGATACATCACAGGCATGGACGTAGGCCTTACCTCCAGCAGATTCAATTTCTTGGACGGTTTGCTGGGCCGATTCCGCTTTTAATTCCAAAATATGTACGTGGGCACCTTGCGCGGCCAAGGTCTTTGAAATGGCCTGGCCGATACCGCTACCACCTCCAGTTACTATCGCCGTTTTTTGTTTTAGGTTGAATTTCATTTGAATGAATTATGGATTACTGTTACTGATTACCGAATCTGTCGCCACAAAAAAAGCTTGCATCTCTTTATCGATACCGTCGTTGATCAGAAGGTCCGGTCTTTCTTTTTTGAGGGATGCCACAGCGTTTTCGGATACTCCGGTCTTATAAAGATACAGACTTTTCAGGTTGGGCAATTTTTTGAAGGTGGATATACTTTTGTCCGTAATCTTGGTATCGAAGATCTTTAGTAGTTCCAATTTTTCGAGGGATGCCAATTTTTCGACCCCCGCATCGGTGACCGGGGTCTTGTCCAGTTCCAGGTTCTCCAGATTGGCAAAGGTGGCAATCACGTCGATCTCGGCCATACCTATGGGGAGCCTGCTCAGGTCGAGGGCCACGATATTGTTGGCGATGCGCTTAAGATCGGTAATCGTCTTGGGGCGGTATTCCGGCGGGGGAAAAATAACGACGTTCAACGCTTCCGTATTGCTGGCGACGCGAGAAACGGTCAAATAATCGGACCCCAGGTTCTGCAGCGTACTGTCGGCCACCTTGGGGATCTTGGCCCATCTTTCGGAAGCCTCGGGCACCATCAGTTCCTGTATCAGCCCTACCAAAGGTTCCGATCGCGGCAGCTGGTCCAGACGCACCGTATCGGAGGCGCCGAGGGCGATCCATTGTTCCAGGATGGCGATCTCGTTTTCCTGTAGGGGATCTTTACCTTCCGGGGGCATATGGTCCTCGTCGTCCATCGGCAGGTGCACCCTTTTGATCATCTCGCTTTCCCCCGGCTTTCCGGCTTCCAGGATAGGTCCGTTCTCACCGCCCTGGAGCAGCCTGTCAAAACTCGTCATTACCAGTTCGCCCTTTTGCTTGTTGGGATTGTGGCAGGACACGCACTTATCGTCCAGAATCCGGAAAACGACATCCTTATAGACCATGGGATTTTCAGGGATTTTATGCTCCGGTTCTTCCGTCGGGAACGCCAGAAATTCCTCGCCATGGGTGACCATCCCGCCGTAGTGGCCCGTGAAACCTATCAATCCTATCAAAACAATCTGTAATGCCCTAATGTACACCGTTTTTTCAAGACCTATCGCATCCAGCCCGTACCAAAGTGCGGCGATCAGGGCGGTTCCGCCGCCCAGCCATTGGTGCCAGAACAGTAGATCGCCCTTGATCGGGACGTCCATCCCCAGAAAAAATCCTAGAATGGCCGTTATCAGGGTGGACAGTACCGCAACGACGAGCAACGGTCGGGGTACCGCTTTGCCCGTCAGTCCCAAAAAAATGGCGATCAACAACAAAACGATGGGAAAATGGAGTACCAGCGGATGCCATCGTCCCAACCAGGATACCATATTCGGAAGTTCGATGTAGGACTCGAAGAGGAGGCAAAACATCAGGAAAACGGACAGGCCCAGAACGGTGTAGTCGGCCCAGCGGTTTTTAAGGGTATCGGTCATTTGGTTAGTACTGAGTATTGAGTAGTTCGTATTGAACAGGTTATGTGATATTCAGTATTCATGTCATTTGTCAGCTCAAAGTATGTAATCTAATAGGGAATAATTCCCCGATGCTGGAATCGTTTTTCCTTTTTTTGTCACGTCCCGAAATTTCGGGATTGGGAGGGATTTTTTTGACCCCGACCCTTCGCGGGATACCTCATATGCTTGCATCGAGGTAGTACATTTTCTATCAGTTAGTATCGTTCGCCACCTATTTTTCAACTATTCGATTGAGCCAAAATCGCCTTGTTTTACCCTAGCCATACCCTACTTTGTACTCCATACTATTTACTCACTTCTTCTTTCAAGCCAAAAGGTCTTTCACAACGTTCCCCGCCACATCGGTAAGACGGAAACGCCGCCCCTGATATTTATAGGTCAGCTGCTCGTGGTCAAGGCCCATGGCATACATCAGGGTGGCGTGGAAATCGTTGATATGTACAGGGTTCTCGACCACGTTATAGCCGAACTCATCGGTCTGGCCATAATTGAGACCGGGCTTGATGCCGCCGCCGGCCATCCAGATGCTGAAGGCGCGGGGGTGATGGTCGCGGCCATAGTTCTTGGGGTCGAAATTGCCCTGGCAGTAGTTCGTACGGCCGAACTCGCCGCCCCAGACGACCAGGGTATCGTCGAGCATACCGCGCTGTTTGAGGTCCATGACCAGGGCGGCGGAGGCCTGGTCGACGTCCTTGGCCTGCCCAGCCATTTCGTGGGGCAGGTTGCCGTGCTGGTCCCACCCCTGATGGTAGAGCTGTATGAACCGTACCCCGTTCTCGGCAAGCCTTCGCGCCTGTAGGGCATTGGCCGCGTAGGTGCCGGGCACCTGGCAGTCCTCGCCATAGAGCTTGATGATCGATTCCGGTTCCTTGGAAATGTCCATCACGTCGGGAACGGACATCTGCATACGGTAGGCCATCTCATATTGTGCGATACGCGATTCGATCTCGTCGTCGCCGGTCTCCACATGGTGCATCTTGTTGAGCGCCGAGACCTCGTCGAGCAGATGCCGTTTGTCGGAGCGGGAAAGGCCGTCGGGATCGTTGAGGTACAGCACCGGGTCCTTGCCCGAACGCAGCAGCACGCCCTGGTGCTTGGAGTCCAGGAACCCGCTGGACCATAGTTTGGAGTACAGGCCCTGGCTGTTGCCCTTGCCCCTTGAGGTCAGCACGACAAAAGAGGGCAGGTTCTTGTTCTCGCTGCCCAGCCCATAGCTCATCCAGGAACCCATACTGGGCCTGCCGCCCTGCTGGCTCCCGGTCTGGAAAAAGGTAATGGCGGGATCGTGATTGATGGCCTCGGTGTGCATGCTGCGAACGACGGTAATATCGTCTGCGATCTTGGCGATATGCGGAAAGTAATCGCTGATATAGGTACCGCTCTGACCGTATTGTTTAAAATCAACGGCCGGCGGCATCAGGGGGAACTTGTCCTGGCCGGCGGTCATACCCGTCAGCCGTTGCCCGTTGCGGATCGATTCCGGCAGGTCTTCGCCCATGCGCTTGCGAAGGGTCGGCTTGTAATCGAAGGTCTCGAACTGCGAGGGCGCGCCCGCCTGGAACAGGTAGATGATCCGTTTGGCCTTGGGCGCAAAATGGGGAATGCCCAAAGGCCGGGCGGCCGTTTCCACGGCACCCGCCCCCTTGAACAGATCGGGGATCAACAGTGAGCCAAGGGCCAACGAGCCGATCCCTACGCTCAATTGCGAGAAGAAATGGCGGCGGTTGACCTTTAGGGGGTTTTCGTCGGATGTTTTCTTGTTTTCTTCTTCCATAACAGTGCCATTTTTTACTGATAATATACCTACTTAATAACGATATCCCAATAGGTCGGCAACTACCCCGAATACAGCTATTTTTTGATTGCCTACCCTCTTTCATCCTTGGTATTCAAGGCAAGGAAAAGCAACAATTACGATCCAGATCAAATTTAAGACCCGTATCCTGCTTTCGTAAAGGTTATGCGCACAGGCGCGGCAGGCAGTTCTTCGCTATTTTCTGACATTACTCCTTGGTTATCGTCTCGTCCAAATTGTAAATGATCTGCGCCGTCAGCATGAGCGCGGCGGTCTTTGCCGGGTCGGTGCCGCGCTGTCCGTACTCCCCTACCGCGACCAGTTTTTCGGCATCGGCGCCGTCCTTTTTATAAAGGGCCACGGCATCGTGGTAGTAGGCGTCCAGGGCCAACAGTTCCTTTTCCCCGGGCGTACGGATCAAGATGCGGCGGAATACGTCCCTTACCAGATCGGGACTGTCGGGTTCCTTTTCCAGCATGCCCTGTGCCAGGACCCGGGCGGCCTCCAATACCTGTACGTCGTTCTGGAGCACCAGGGCCTGCAGGGGGGTGTTCGTCTTTTGGCGTCGCACCTCGGAGAAATCCCGTGTAGGCGCGTCGAAAATGGTCATGTTCGGGGGAGGCAGCGTACGTTTCCAGAAGGTATACAGCGATCGGCGGTAGAGGTCGTCGCCGCTGTCGGGCACATATCGGGTCAATATGCCACGGTCCGCACCCGCGTTGGTCTCCTCCCATAGTCCGGCGGGCTGGTAGGGCTTTACGCTGGGCCCGCCGACCTCCGTGTTGAGCAGGCCGCTGGTGGTCAGTATATAGTCCCGGATCATCTCGCCGCTCATCCTAAAACGGGGTGACCGTGCCAAAAGCTTATTTTCCGGATCGGCCCTTTCCAGCTCGGGCCGCATCTGGGACCGCTGCTGGTAGGTCGCCGAGAGCATAATCTTTTTGAGCAGGTACTTGATGTCCCAACCGTGCTCCATAAAGTCCACCGCCAGCCAATCGAGCAGTTCGGGATGGGTCGGAAGGCTGCCCTGCACCCCGAAATCCTCGGAGGTCTCCACGATGCCCCTGCCGAACAGCATCGCCCAGAGCCGGTTCACGTAGACCCTAGCGGTAAGGGGGTTTTCGGTATCGGTCAGCCATTGCGCGAGTCCCAATCGGTTTTTCGGCAGTTTGTCGGAAAAGGCGAAAATCGTGGGCGGGGTACCGGGGCGTACCGAATCGGTAGGCTGGTCGTATTCGCCCCTGTTCAGGATACGTGTGGTTCTCGGAGCGGAATCGTTCATCACCATCACGTTGATCTTTTCCCCCTTCTCAAGGTTCACGAACGACAGGACGCCCTCGGTTTCCTCTTCCGAAATGGTCATAAAGGGCGGATCGGCGAAGAATTTCTTATTTTTTGCCTGAACGGCATCCATCTGCAGTCCCTTCTCGTCGACCTGGTCGAAGAACGCGAACATCTCGAAATAGTTCCTTTGCGTGATGGCGTCGTATTTATGGTCGTGGCAGCGGGCACATTCCAGGGTAATGCCCAAAATGCCCTTCCCCAAGGTGTTGGTGCGGTCCAGTACGTAATTGGTACGGTATTCCTCCTGTATCACGCCGCCCTCCTGTGTGATCGGGTGGTTCCGGTTGAAACCGGTGGCCAAGATCTGCTCCCTGGTCGCACCGGGCAACAGGTCGCCCGCCAATTGCCAGGTCAGGAACCTGTCATAGGGCAGGTTCTCGTTGAAGGCATGGATCACCCAATCGCGCCAGGGCCACATGGTACGGTAACTGTCGTCCTGATAGCCGTGGGAATCGGCATAGCGCGCCACATCGAGCCAGGATTGGGTCATGCGTTCCCCGTAGGCGGGGGAGGCCAAAAACCCGTCGATGATCTTGGCCATGTTCGATTCCGAACCGTCGTCCATAAGGGCCTTCCCCTGTTCGGGCGTTGGCGGCAATCCGGTCAGGTCGAGGCTTATCCTGCGGATCAGGGTCGCGTCGGATGCCCTTTCCGAGGGATGTAGGTCGTTGTCCCCCAATTTTTTAAGGATAAAGCCGTCTATCTCGTTCTCGCCCCAATCCTTATGACTAGGATCGGAAGTTTCGAACTTGGGGACCTCGGCCTTTACCGGTGTGAGGAAGGCCCAGTGCTTTTCGAAATGCGCTCCCTGTTCGATCCACTTCTTGATCAGTCGCTTCTCGTAGGGGTTCAGCGCCAGTTTGGAATCGGGCGGCGGCATCAGCGCGTCGCCGTCCTCCGATATGATATGTTGGTAGAGCGTACTTTCACGGAGGTTCTTGGGTACGATGGGAAATTTACCGGGACTTTCGGGAAGCTCCGCGAAGGCCGACGTCTCCAGGTCGAGCCGCAGGCCGGCTTTGCGCTTGTTGGCGTCCGGCCCGTGGCAGGTATAGCAGTTATCGGAAAGTATGGGCTTGATATGGAAATTGTAGTTGACCGTCTCGGGCAGTTTCAGCTTTGCGTATTCGTCGTCCCCGGAATCGAAGACCCCTTTTTTGTAGGTATAGAGCAGACCGATCAGCAGGGACAGCACTACGATTATGCCAATTTTGTATTTCATCAATCCTTTTTATAGCAATTCACTGAATAGTGACTGCTAAAGTTAAGGATTTTTAGGTAAAGAACTCCAATACTATTTTTGCAATTCGTTAGCGATTTTTACCCGAATCTACACAAAACAAACGATTGCCTACTAAAAGGTTTTGTCTATGACTTCGTGAAAACCAAATCGAACTTGACGGTCACATCATCGCCGACAACGATAGAACCGAACATCGCTGTGGGTGGTTTTATATTGTAATCTTTCAAGGCTATTTTACTTTCTCCGGTAATCTGTAATTTCCCATCTTTCTGTGTGATCGAAGTCGGTACGCTGACCTCTTGTTCAACACCTGCGATAGTTAACTTCCCTTTCAGTTCCTGATTTTCGCCCATGGCCGCATTGACGTCCTTGACGGTAAATGTCACCTTCGGATGTTCTTCCTTTTTCAGGGCGTCGTGCATTTTATTGTCCATCGCAGCGGCCCTATCGCTCAAAATATCGGCAACCGCCACCGAAAAATCCACAGCGGTTATACTTTCTCCATTTTCGGCTACCGTTCCTTCCATAGTGTTCGCGGTGACCGTCCAGTCGTGCAACGAAGAACTGCCGTCAATGGTCAATGTACTGGCGTCGGAAAGCGTGTACGATTCTTGGGAAAAGCTTGATATGGTCAAGCCCATCAACAAAAGGGTCAAAAGTGTGTTTTTCATTTTAGGAATGTTTTACTTAAAAAAATGGTTCAGTCCGAATTTCTCAGACCCTACTCGTCTAAAACCGTGGACCAAAACTTAGCCTGTTCTTCCGGCGTGGGCTGTTCTTTCGGACTTACCAATCGAAACCCGACATAGTTCGAATCCGTGAACCACCAAAAACTCTTCGGAATTTGGGGATCTCGTTTTTGCTGTTTCAGACTGGACGCCGTTCTTGCCGTTGAGCGCAATTTATCGGCATCATCGTCCCACGACCCTCCCCGAATGACCCTAGGATGGATGACCGTCGGCGTCACCCATGGGTTTTCGTTTTCTGTGTTTGCGTAGGCATCTTCCTTATATTCGTCCAACGTCCATTCCGCTACATTGCCGTGCATATCATATAGACCCCACGGATTCGGTTTTTTCGTCCCCACTTTTTGATACGCGTTGTTCGAATTTTTATAGAATACGGCGTACGCATCGAGATCTTCGACATTGTCGCCGAAACTGTAAGCGGTCTGTGTACCGGCTTTGGCGGCGTATTCCCACTCCGCTTCGGTGGGCAATCGATAGAACTTTCCGGTCACCGTGCTCAACCATTTGCAGAAGACGAGTGCTGAATAGGCTGACATACTGACTGCCGGAAATCCGTCTTTGCCCATGCCGTAAGATGGATCTTCGTAGGGAGGGCTAGGCCGTGTTATCGCATCGATTTTCATAACCTTGTCATTATCCAACTTGACAAAGATTTCTTTGTTCTGTTTAAAAAAGAGTTCGAAAACATCCCAGGTCAGTTCGTATTTGCCCATATAAAAAGCATCAACGGAAACTTTCTTTTGCGGACCTTCATCCGGTTTGCGGTCGGTCTCCGATTCAGGACTCCCCATGGTAAAGCTTCCTTCGGGCAATAGCACCATGTCGAAACTCATTTCGGTCTCGGGAATTTTTTGGGAATATTCTTCGGATGGGATGGCCCCTGTATTCGTCGAAACCGTTTCTTCCGCCACCATTTTAGTATCGGTTTTTCCGTCGGAGGCTGTCTTTTTAGCTTTGCAAGAAATAAGCAAGCTTCCTAAAAAGCAGCTAAATAGGATAAGTTTCGTAATTCGAATATTCATATTGGGTGATTTTCGCTAAAAATAACACATAATTTCGATAGGTCAGGATTTCGTCGTTGAAAATAATGGGATTTTTTGGGTACTGAAATGACCGAATTCGCTTCAAAAAATCGCTCTACGACGCTACCAAAATGACTTATCCATCCTTATTGCTCAATATCCGTAGCCTGAAAACCGATAAGTTCGTTATGCTCAAATTCAGGAGTGACCTCGATCGGATTGCAACAGACCTCACAATCTTCAACATAGGTTTGTTTTCTGATAGAAGGATCCATCAGCATTGAAATTTCTTCCCAGCAATAGGGGCATTGAAAGAAGTGTTCGTACATTTTTCAAGTTTACAAAAATACCAACGCTTCCCTTTGCGAAGAATCGTAAATGGCGGTTATGACCGCTACAGCTTTGCGGGCTTCCGCGCCATCAACCATCGGAGGGCGGTCGTTCTGTATCGCTGCTATCATGTCTGCGATTACTTTCTTATGGTTTTGATGGCCGATGGCGGTGGGGTCGGCGGCGCCGCTTCCACCGTTTTCATCGGAAGCGAGTTTTGGGACTGGCGTATCTTTGACATTCCAGGCTATGATTCTCCCGCCTTCCATTAAGATACTTCCTTTTTCACCGTAAATTTCGATACGCTCCGGATAACCTGGGTATAAGGCCGTACCGGCGGTAATGGTTCCGATGGCGCCATTTTGGAAGTTCAATAGACCCGCACCGACATCTTCCCCCTCTATGTCATGCACCAGGGTCTTCACCTTACCGAATACCGATGCTACCGGGCCCATGAGATACAACAGCAAATCAATCGTATGGATGCCTTGATTGATAAACGCCGCGCCGCCGTCGAACGCTATGGTGCCCTTCCAATCACTATCGGCATAATAACTTTCAGACCTATACCAGTTGATATGAGCGTTACCCATGACCAGTTTGCCTAGCTTTCCAGAATTTACAGCTTCTACAACAAGCTCATAATCGGGGCTACATCGGTTTTGTAGCGTGCACCCCAACTTTACATTTTGGGAGGTACAGATCGATATGATTTCATCGATTTTCTCAGGCGTGGTTTCCAATGGCTTTTCACTCAATACATGTTTACCTGCCCGAGCGGCCGCTTTGATAGCCTCGCCGTGCCGACCGCTTTCGTTGCATACGCATACCAAATCGATATCGTTTTGTAGAAATTCATCCATAGTACTAAAGACGGGAACGCCGAACTCTTTTTTGGCCGATTCTTTTCTACCCTCAGATTTGGTGTATAGGGCTACCAATCGGGCGTTTTCCAATTCTTGGATACATTTTGCATAGGTATGCACTATGGATCCCGTTCCTACGATCCCGATATTGAACTGTTTCATTTTAATAAATACTTTGATGATACAATTGGAATTCAAACGATGGAGACCAAAACTATTCATAAGTTTAAGCGACTCTAGTTAAATCTATCTTAAATAAAATGACTTGGGAGAATCGCATAAAAAAAGGATGCCGTTTTGCATCCCTTTGAATCAACCAAATTATATATTAGGAAATCAATTATCGTCGTCCGGTACACCCTCTTCAAATTTTGTGTCCGCCATTCGCGATCTACTTAAACCGATATCCTTAAAGCCTTTGTTGCTATCGCCCTTGTCAAAGTCCAACACCAAAAATTGGTCTTCATTCACGTAACGCAGGTTGTTGAACGATTCGAATTTGTTGTTCTGTATCTGAAAAATCCGAAGATTGGATAATTGGGCGACCTCCAACGGCACCTCGCCACCGATTTGATTGTTGGCCAGTACCAATTCCTTTAGCTTGCCCAGATTACCTATTTCGGAAGGGATGACGCCTTCGATGGTGTTCTCGAAAAGACCCAGCACTTCAAGTTCGGTAAGGCTTCCCAACGATTTCGGTATACTACCTTTAAAAGCGTTACTGCTAAGATTGAGAATTTTCAGTTTGCTCATTTCCCCTATACTCTCCGGAATACTGCCGGTCAGAAAATTATTGAAAGCGCTCAGCTCTTCCAAATTGGTAAGATTACCGAGGCCTTCGGGAAGCACTCCCTTAATGCGGTTCATTTCTAACTTCAACACCTTCAAACGGCTTAGTTCTACAATCGTTACCGGAAGTTCACCGGTAAGGGAATTGAACGCAAGGTTTAAGGATATCAGATTCTTGAGATTAGAAATACTCTTGGGAATAGTACCTTCAAGATTGTTTCTGAACAGATTGATCTCTACTACATGACCGTTAACCACCTTTACGCCGTGCCAAGTGGACACGTCGGTAGTCATATTCCAAGGTGTTGTCCAATGCGTACCATGGGTCGCGTGGTGCAACTCGACCAAGGCTGTCATTTCTTTGTTGGGAATACCCGCACTTAGGGATTGTAAGCTAAAAACGAGTAAGGTGAGGTAACAAAGTAGGTTTTTCATAAGGTTCAATTATTGTAGATATTTCGATTTGGGTCGAACACACAAGAATTATCCTACAAATAAACCATAACAATGGATGAAAACCAAAATTTATCGACCAAGTGTACTACTTTGTTGTGAAAGCCCGATTAAGTGCTGTAAAGTAGGATGAACAGGAAGTCAAGCTTCGATTTTTTCTAGCTTTTCCGTGAGCTCTTCCCACCTTTGCATAAGGTTTTCCAAGTCCTTTTTCTTTTTTTGGTAGGTGTCGAAAAAGTCGGGTTTTGCAATGGTGGTATCATAGTCCATTAACAGATCGTGATCGATTTCGGCGATCGTCTTTTCTAGCTGTGAAACCTTGCTCTCGACCCCACTTAGCTTGTTCTTGAGCGATTTTACTTTCTTTTGGGCCTCATAGTCGTTCTGACTATCCTTTTTTACGGTTTTACTGCGTACTTCTTCCTGTTTCTTTTCAATGGCCCTGAAATCAGCTGCTTTCCGCTGGTCGAGATAGTAATTGATATCCCCGAGATATTCTTTTATCCTCTTATCCCTGAATTCGTAGACCTTATCGGTAAGGCCTTGAAGAAAATCCCTATCATGGGAAACCACGATCAGTGTACCGTCAAAATTCCGCAAGGCCTGTTTGAGCACGTTTTTGGACTGAATATCCAAATGGTTCGTGGGTTCGTCCATGACCAGCACGTTGAACGGTTGTAGCAACATCTTGGCCAAGGCCAACCGGTTACGCTCCCCGCCCGACAGCACCTTCACATATTTATCGACATCGTCGCCACTAAAGAGAAAGCTACCCAAAATATCCCTGACCCGGCTGCGGTTCTTTTCGTTGGCGGCATCGGTCATCGTATCGAGAATCGTCTTATTGCCGTCGAGATATTCCGCCTGGTTCTGGGCGAAATACCCGATTTGTACGTTGTGGCCCAGTTTCATTTTTCCGGTATGATCCAGTTCGTTGACCATGATTTTGGCCAAAGTGGATTTCCCCTGTCCGTTTTGCCCCACGAATGCGGTTTTGCTGTCGCGTTCCAAGAGCAGGTTGATGTTCTTCAAGACCTCTTTCTCTCCATAACTTTTGGAAAGCTGTTCCATTTCGGCGACCACTTTACCGGGCGTAATCGAAACCGGAAATCGCAGGTTCATCACCGCATTATCGTCTTGATCGACCTCGATACGCTCCATTTTGTCCAGTTTCTTGATCAGAGATTGCGCCATAGAGGCTTTGGTCGATTTCGCCCTGAACTTTTCGATCAGCCGCTCGGCCTGTTGAATCTCCTTTTCCTGGTTCTTTTGGGCGTTCAACTGTTGTTCCTTGATCTCTCCCCGCAATTTTAGGAATTTCGAATAGGGTTTGTTGTAGTCATAAATCCGTCCCAGGGATATTTCTATGGTGCGGTTCGTCACATTGTCCAAAAACATTTTATCGTGCGATACGATGACCACGGCCCCTGAATAATTGTTCAAGAACTGTTCGAGCCATAATATGGATTCGATATCCAAGTGGTTGGTAGGTTCATCCAACAGCAGCACATCGTTGCTCTGTAATAACAGTTTGGCCAGTTCGATACGCATACGCCATCCCCCCGAAAAGGTATCGGTCTTTTTGTCGAAATCTTCCCGTTTGAAACCTAATCCCAAAAGTATCTTTTCGGTCTCGCCCTGATAGTTGTAGCCGCCGATAATCTCATAGTGGTGGGTGATATCGCCCAAGTCGACCATCAATTGGTTGTAGCCCTCGCTTTCATAATCGGTACGTTCGGCAAGTTGGTGGTTGATATGCTCCAGTTGTGCTTCCAAAGCCTTGATTTCCTCAAAGGCCTGATACGACTCTTCCAAGACGGTACGCCCCTGTTCGAAATCGATATCCTGCCGTAGAAAGCCGATCTTGATACCTTTTTCCATGGCAATGGTACCGGTATCCAAGGGCATATCTTTAGTCAATAATTTCAACAAGGTCGATTTTCCGGCCCCGTTCTTACCGATAAGACCAACGCGGTCGCCCCCGTTCAAACGAAAGGAAATTTCCTCAAAAAGATATTCGCCCCCAAAGGAGACGGAAAGATTATGGACGTTCAGCATGATTTAATATTCAAGAGCAAGTTCAAAAAGTTTATGATTAATCCGTCATGGAGTTTATAGGGTTTTAAAAAGTATTCCCATTTAGACAAACTCATGATAACAAGGCTGCAAAAGTAAGTTTTTAGATTTGAACTTGCGATTGAACTCGAACTTGAACTTTTCCTTTTTACAAATCTAACAAGGTCCGAATCTGGACAAAGAGTTACCTTTGCAACAAACAATCGGAATGTTAAAAAAAGGAAGCAAACTATACAGCATTTTAACGGGTAGTTGTCCCCGATGCCATAACGAAAGCATGTATTTAAACAATAACCCCTACCGTTTGGGCTACTTGTTCAAAATGCATGAACGCTGTTCGCATTGTGGCTTGAAGTACAAGATGGAGCCTTCCTTCTTTTATGGGGCAATGTACGTAAGCTATGGACTTGGTGTCGCACTCGCCATAGCCGCGTTTGTTATCGCCTTTTTGTTCGCAGGTACCGAACTTATCAATTCCTTTATTGCCATCATCGTTACCTTAGTAGTGCTTATGCCGGTTATCATCCGCCTGTCGCGTAATATTTGGATTAATTTTTTTGTAAAGTATGATGCTGGGGCGGGAGAAGTCACTTCTGGAAATACTTCTCGGTAAATCGGGCAACGTTCAACTCCCCATCCTGAACATAATTTGCTGAACTATTTTTATAAAGCTGTTCCGAGGCATAGGGTGCGGTCATCACTCCCCGAGACCCAAATCCGTTCAAAACATAAAGATTTCGATGCTCAGGATGCTGCCCGACTAAAGGCTTTCTATCATTCACCGTAGGTCGAATGCCCGCTACATGATCGATCAGCTCGTACTTACATCGAATAAAATTATCCCATTTTTTAAGTAGTTCGCTTTTTGCAGAATCCGTAGGTGCATTGGTCGTATCTTCTCGAGCGTAATTTGCGCCAATTCTATACACGTCATCACCTTCGGGAAGGCAAAAAATTGAAGATTTAATGGCCTTATCCTCTTTAAGGTCCGGAGCCTTGATAAATAAATATTCCCCCTTACTGCCTTGCATCGGTAAATAGTTGAAAAAAGGATTTTGCTTCATTCCGAAGCCTTCGGCGAATACGATCTTTCGGGCCTTGATGGATTTGTATTGAACATATTCTTCCTTGATTTGCAGTTCGGAATGCTTAAAAGTTTCCTTCGTAAAACGATCCTTTAGACTAAGGTATGCCGTATAGGATGAAACCAAGGTGCGAGTATCGATTCGGCCCGTACCCAAAACTTCTCCGTACCCGAAAGGGGCAGCGATGTTCGGATTTTTATTTAAATGGATTTTTGGGGATAAAAATTCGGACAAGCCCTTTTTATCGGAAGCCTCGAACCAGAGGTTTTGTTCTTCGATGGAAGCGAAACGCCGATAAACGGGAAGCGGGTAGTTCAATTGGACACCCAGTTTTTTTTCGAGAGCGGTGTAAAATGGGATGGCCGTATCTAACTGCTCTTTAGCCTTCCAAGCCAAATTAAAGCGTTTTAGGATGACGGGGTTATAAAGACCGCCCGCCACCAGGGAGGATGTTTGCGAAGTGTCGCTGATAACGGTATAGGATTTAGCGTGTTTTTCAAGTTGTTCGCAGAAAGCGATACCGGCGAGGCCCAGGCCTATTACTAGATAGTCTTGCATAAGCGCAAAGGTATAAAACCGGCAGTCATTGCGAGCCAAAAGCACGCAGTGCAATTTGGCGCGGCAGAGGGTTGAACCTTCTAGTATGTTCATCTGATTGCCACGCTCCGAACGCCTTCGGCGAGCGGAGCTCGCAATGACTAACACAAAACGCCCCTACATGGCTGTAGGGGCGTTTCAATACTTATTGAATTGGAATATTCACTATTGCGTTTAATACGCCCACATATCTTGTTCCCTATCGCGAATGACCTCTTCTATTCTTTGGGCCTCCAACAATTGGAACAGGGCATTATCGGTTACATAATCATCGACCTCTCGGTCTCCGTACACGTTATCTTCACGATAGATGACACCGTTGAACCTTCTTGAGTTCAGCAACATATCAAAAGATATGGGCTGCGCGGAGTTGCGCTGGTTAAACACCTTGGCATCGTGCAAAATTTGACGGGCGTCGGGGTACCAGACCCAGAACAGTTCGACCAAGGCATCCGCCGGGTCCATGGAGTCATCGTCGATAAAGTTAACGTCGGGAGCGACAGGTGCTATACCCAACAACCGATACTTCAATTCGCCTTGACGCTTATCGAAATACCACATTCCTTTGATGTGATACTCCTCGATATCTGCGGCGGAAAGATTACGCGTAATCACATACTCAGGAGAAAGCTCCTCGCCTGCATTAATCTGCTCATATCCGTAGTCAGTTGTATCCTTCATCGACAGGGTGGCGCTAAGCTCGCTGAATTTACGTTTGTCTTTAAAATAAGAATCCGCATATACATCCTTCAACTTTCCGTTTTGGATGTTCTTCAGCAGCACATCGTACAATGATCGTCTATCGGCACCGATATCAATGGTATCGGTAGGATAATACAAAGGAAAATTGACACGTTCGTCCAAATCGATTGTTTCCCAAACGGTCTTTGACCAAAGGATGTCGCGCTCATCGATATAGCCATACTCAAGCGGAACGTCATGATCCATCGCCTTTTGGGCCTCTGTCTTCTTACCGATATCCTCGGGCGTTTTGGCGTTCAAGATGTTCGCCTGAGCCATCAAGGAAGCGGGCAACAAGGTCACGGCTCCGATTAATAAAACATTTTTCCAATTCATGTTTGTCAATTTTAAAGTACCGGGCGACGTATAAGTCCACCCGGTTTTTTACCTGTTATTAGTTTGTTAACTCCACAATTACGGGAGACACTTTCTTCAATTTATACGTTTTGTTATTGGTAATGTAAGCTTCTACATCGAATATCTGGACGACGTCGCCTCTTTTAGCTCTCTTCAAGGCCGTTTTCGCCATCTCGTTCAACTTGTCACCGTTGACACTGACCGTGGGTTGGCCGGGCACTTTGAATTTGAAGCCGCTAACCGCTAGGTTTAGGTCGAAATCAAAATCCTCTAACATCGCGCCGATAGTAGCAATTTCCAAATTGCTTTTAGGCAGTTTAACGGTACCGTCTTGTTTGCTGACCGTACCTGCGGGCCGTGGAATATCCTTAATTCGGAATTCAGCTGGCGTAGAGATGCGTTGGCCATCAGGTAATGTACCCGAAGCGGTGATCTTTACAGTTCTACCCCCTTGTGGGTTCATGATGTACTTACTGGCACTTACTTTCTTCAGACCAGGGGCAGATGCGCTTACCTTATTGTCAGGAATTCCAGGGATGGAAATCGACATGGGGTTGGCAACACCACGATAAACAACGTTCATCTTATCGGCTGCGATCAAAGCGGAATTCGGCTTGCTGATTACGGCAAAGCTATTACTAACGGGAACTTCGATCTCATTACCATCTTGCTGAAAGTAGAGCGTACCTTTCACTTCATGATCACCAGGCGAACCTGCACCGATCAGCATTTTGACGCCACCGGCCTCCAAACGATAATCCGACCCTTCGGAAAGCTTACGACCATCTAAGGTCAAATCGGCTTTCACCGGTGTGGAAGAGTTATCCGTTTTGCTGATGATGATCTTACCATCATACTTTTCGCCACTGTAGTAAGCAGACTTGCTACCCAATAACGAAGTCGCAAAATTCTTCAACGATACCTGGCTGCTCAATTCACCTTCCAACATCGCTTTCAAAGCGGATTCTTCGGTCGCTTTGACATCGGCCTGCAAAGCGGTCAACTTGGCCAATGACGCTACCTGTGGGAAGCCTTCATAGTTGTAGTTGATCCAGTCTTGCTTGCTACCGTCGCGCTTTACGACTTTTCCGTTTTCGTCACCGGTCTTGAATCGCGTCTTTACAGATTCTTTAATTCCTTCGGGAACGATAGCGGATACGTTGTTACGATAGTCGGTGATACGCTTCATAAATTCCTTTCCACCTTCGGCAAGGTTATCGCCTTGGAAGAATTTCTCGTCCAAATGATCGGACTTGTCCATGACCGCATAATCCTTTGGGTCTTCGGTACCTTCCATCAGTTCTGCTTTCAGACCTGCTAAATAGGTGTAATATTCGGCGGACATTTCCTTTATCCGTTGGGCATTCTTATAAAGATCAGCATACTTTGCGGGATCTTCGGTTGCCTTGGTGTCGAGATTGGCCAAGTAATTATCATTACTGTCGACCATCTTTTCGTTCGAAGCTTCTAGCTTTTCGTTCATAATACCGAACGCGGCCAAAACTTCCTTACTCATGTTGAGTGCCAGCATCGCGATGAAGATCAAGTACATAAGGTTGATCATCTTCTGACGTGGTGTTTCTTTTCCTCCTGCCATGTTTTCTAATTAGATTTTGTTAATACTTTGATTTGGGGTTAACTAATCTCTAATTAGTTTCTATTCATTGCGGTCAACATACCACCGTATACTCCGTTCAAAGAAGATAGGTTGGTGGCTAAAGATTCCATTTGATCTTTAAGCGCGCTGGCATTTTGCAATTGTTCCTCATTAATGGAAGCTTGCCTGCTAGCACTCTCCAGCTGTACCTTATAAAGACTGTTCAATGATTCCATTTGACTGGCGGCCTGAACCATTTCATCGGAATATTTCTTCGTAGACTGCATAGCATCTACTGTCGGGGCGATACCTTTGGCGGCACCTTCGAAGTTGCGGATGCTTGAACCCAAACTTTCCATCAAGTTGGCATCGACACCGGCCTCTTTCAAAAGGTTGTCCAATTTGGCGGACAAAGAAGCTTCGGCTTCCTTCATTTCTGCAGCTTCGTTGGTTTTCCCTAAGGAATTGCCACCGGCCAATTCAGGATAGACCAATGCCCAATCCAATTCATCGTCGACAGGTTCAAATGCACTGATAGCAAAAATAAGTGCCTCCGTAATAAGACCTACTGCGAGTAAAAGACCCCCTGTAAGCGGACCGATTTCCCAGTGAAGGATTTTGAACAATGCACCAATGATTACTACCGATGCACCAAGGCCGTAGGCCATGTTGAATAACTTCTTTGTTGATTTTGACTGTGCCATAATTTAAGATTTAATTTGAAATTTAATGTTAATACTAAAGATTTGGTTTGCGTTTGACTTTAATCAACTTTCGTTGATGGGTATTTGTATTTGTGTATTTGAACTTTTAAAAATCTTCTTCTAAAATAATATTCTCGATCTATTTTGAAAATACCGTTAAAAATATTTTCAGCTACTGGTTTTCAGGTATTGTAGGTAATAACTAAAAAATAGTAGTGTATCCTTTTTTTTAACGGACGCGCTTTTTATTGTGTTGAATCTTCCTCCCCCATGTAATCCTGTACGGTACGGAAACCGATATAACTACGTGCGGAATCCGCATACTCGTAATCACGGGTACTAACTTGCAAGAAGTAGGCAACATCTTTCCAAGACCCGCCACGGATTACCTTTCGTTCGTTCGAGCCATCGCCGCCATTCGGGTTCATGGTAGACACGAAATCGTAGGATGCAGGATCGTAGCTGGAGTTCGTCCACTCCGAAACGTTACCGGCCATGTTGTACAGGTTGAAATCGTTCGGTTCGTAAGACTTCGCCTCTACGGTATAAAGCGCTGAATCGGCCGCATAATCACCACGCTGTGGTTTGAAGTTGGCCATAAAACATCCCGTATCGCTTATCACGTAAGGACCTCCCCATGGATAGGTACCGCTTTCGATACCGCCTCTGGCCGCATATTCCCATTCCGCTTCGGTAGGCAACCTGAACTGGTTGACAAACTGCTTGCCACGGCTTTTCTGATCATCGTTCTTGAACTTGGTCCTCCAGTTGCAGAAAGCCCTGGCCTGTGCCCAAGAAACACCAACAACAGGATATTCACTGTAAGCATCGTGCCAAAAGTAATCGTTGTGCATCGGCTCGTTGTACGAATATTCGAAGTCGCGGATCCAAACCGTCGTATCGGGATAGATATTCAATTCTTCCTGGCGGATAAAATCTTTTCTGCTTCCCGTTTTGGCCCGTGCGGCAGCATCGATATCCATCCAACTGTATTTGTACTTCAATTTGGTGACGTCGATCGAACGTTGGCCGTTGTAGGATTCATCCTCGGAAATATACATAGAGTCCATAATCTCGGTGTAGTACTCATCTGGATATTCGGAGATGTCCCAAATGAGGTCTTGATCCTTATTCAAAGCCCTTCCTTCATAGAAATTATCACTCATACCGGCGTAATTATCCAGCATATATTTATCATAGGCGGATAATTTAGTGGTATCGGCATCCTTAAATGCGTAGTCACCGATTCCACCTTCTTCCGGGCCTATTTGTAATTCGTCAGCTAAAACAGCCAATTTTGTTCTCGTGATGGAATCCTTTACCCACTCTACAAACTGGCGGTATTCACTGTTCGTAATTTCGGTATCATCCATATAGAACGATCGTACCGTAACGGTCTTAGTAGGTGCGTTCAAGAGCTTAGCCTGATCCTCTTCGGATTTACCCATGATAAACGCCCCCCTAGGAATGAGTTCCATACCGTAGGGCTTTTCGGGATACCATTTTCTACCTTCGGCCCCTACTAGCTCTCCTTTTGTCTTTGACCCGCAACTGCTGAGTAAAAAAACAAACGCTATAGATGATAACAATAGCTTTTTCATACTTTAGGTTAAATTTCGATTCTGATTATTGACTGCAAAAAAATTACTTTTATTCTACACTCTAAAACTGCGATTTGGTCAAATTATTGTATCAGCGGCAATTATACTTTATTTTTTTTCGCCTTAATTAAAGCCTTTCTTGTAGGCTTTGTACCACCTTTCGGGAATGTTCTGGTCGCAGGCCTCCAGATAGTCTTTCTCGGTGCAAGGTAATAACGCCGGTGAATTTGTTTTAGTATGCGGCGCCAAGATGGAGGGTACCTCTACCCACCACCGATCCGTAAGATGGCTTTTGTAGAACACCAACTGCTCAATATCGGTCGGAACGTTATATTTAGTGAAGTCATCGGCCCTGTTGTAGGGTGATTCGGTGATGCGAAAATTAAAACCCTCGACAAAATACCAAATAATCTGTGCCATCAACTGGGCGGATTGAACGGTATTCTCCATCTCATAGATACCAAAAATGCTTACGTTATCGCTGATACCGGCATATCGTGCAATCGCACATATTTCGCGGCCGGTAAAACCATTTGGAGAGAAACTGTCGGATAGACCGATTTCGCTGGCACGTACGGCACGGGCGTCCATACTGATCATGTGGGCGTTGCGCAAGACCGGTTCGGCCAATGAAATATCGGCACCCAACTCGCCTAGGCGATAGGCATCGAAAAATAGCCGTTCCATTAAATCGATTTCTTCCTGGGCATTAAAATAGCTCTGGTAGCCGATGTTCGAAAAATTGAAAAGATTATTGGGTTTTTCGGTAATGATTTTGCTCATATAGGAATGTGAGGAGATAAGTTCATCGTCCATCCCGAAATCGAAGCGACTGTCTACGGCCACCAGATTGACCAGGTCTTTGATACCGTCGAACGCCCGATAGGCAGGGTAGGTAATATCTTGGGTCGCACCTATAATAACGGGGACGATATTTTTCCGCACTAGTTCGGCCAGCGCGTTCCGGACCACAAAATAGGTATCTTCCACCGTTTCGCCTTCTTCGATATTGCCCATATCGGCGAGGTTGGAATTCCAGTTGCCGCGAAATAACTTGTAAAGTTGAATACGGATGGCAGAAATATTCAGTTTTTCAGGTTTCTTCTCAAAGGCGTTGCGGGATTCACGTACGCCGAGGATGGCGATGGATATGGATTCAAGGTTGGGGAGTCCGTCGCGTTTTGTATGAATTTTCAGGTATTTGCCTAAGGCCTGTGCCGGAAGCAGTTCACAGTGTGCGAGGACTTTGTCTTCGACGGGAGTAAGAAAATCAAATGCCATTGTTGTTGTTTATGGGTTTGTTTTATGGAGTTTATAGTTTGGGGTTGGAAGAGGTAAAAAGGAAAAGAGTTAGGGGCAAGGTGCTAGGAATTCGGTGCAAGATGCTGGTTTTGCTCGTCATTGGAAGGAGCCAACTGCTAATTTTAAATATATTCCAATGTCAAAGGCGACGCGGCAATCTGTTGCAGCCATCGAAAAGTCTTTAACCCCATGTGGGTTAACCAGTTTGCCGCGTCGCGGGAAATCATCTCTTAAATCGAACTTCGAAGTCGCTCCTCGCAAAGGCGAATGTTTTTGAAAGGGCTACAGTGATTGCAATCGCCTATTTCTTCTTCGCCGTCTTCTTTTTCTTTGGTGCTTTCTTTGCCGATTTTTTCTTCGGGGCCTTCTTCTCGATTAAGGCCTGTGCCTCTTTCAAAGACATGGCCGCCGCATCCACCGATTTGGCAAGCTCTACTTTGGTCTTTCCTTTTATAATATTATGTCGGCCCCATCGGGCTTTTTCGATGCGGATGCCTTCTTCTTCCCAATTTTGAACGACCTTATCGATTTCCTTTTGTTTTTTGGCCTCGATCAGTTCGATCACGTCGGCCTCCGATAGGTTATCGAAATCATACTTTTTGTTGACATTGATGAACATGCCGTCCCATTTGATAAACGGCCCGAAACGGCCCGTTCCCTTCGTTACATCCTTATCCTCATAGCTAAAAATAGGGGCATCGGCCTTTTGCTTTTCCTTAATAAGCTCCACAGCCCTTTCAAAATCGACCTCGAAAGCACTTTCATCTTTTCCAAGGGATACGAACTTTTTACCGAAACGTACATATGGGCCATATCGGCCCACATTGGCCTCTACCTCCTCGCCTTCAAAAACCCCCAGTTTTCTTGGAAGCTTGAACAGTTCCATAGCCTCATCGTAGGTTATTGTAGCAAGGGACTGGTCTGGCAACAGGCTTGCGAACTTGGGTTTTTCCTCATCGTCGACCGTGCCCATCTGTACCATCGGCCCGAACCGGCCCAAACGAACGGAGACCTGCCTGCCCGACTTGGGATCTTCGCCCAAGACCCGCTCCCCGCTGGCGCGGTCGGCGTTTTCCTCTACATCGAGCACGGTGGGATGAAAATCTTTATAAAAGTTTTTCATCACCTTTTGCCAATCTTCATCGCCCTCCGCAATTTCGTCAAATTCTTCCTCTACCCTAGCGGTAAAATTGTAATCCAAAATGTTCCCGAAATGGCTCACCAAAAAATCGGTGACGATCATACCAATGTCGGTAGGTACCATTTTGCCCTTATCCGATCCCACGGTCTCGGTCAGCTTCCTTGCTTTGACAGATCCGGATTCCAATAATAACTGTACGTATTTTCTTTCGATACCTTCGATCGTACCTTTCTCCACATATCCCCTATTTTGAATGGTCGATATGGTCGGTGCGTAGGTTGAAGGTCGCCCGATACCTAGCTCTTCCAATTTTTTTACAAGGGATGCTTCCGTAAAACGGTAGGGTGGCCTTGTAAAACGTTCGGTCGCCGAAATATAATTGTTCAGCAAGGTTTCACCGACTTTCATGGCGGGCAGCATTCCGTCTTGTTCTTCAGGAGTGTCTTCTTCATCGGAACTTTCAAGGTATACCTTGAGAAATCCGTCGAATTTAATAACCTCGCCATTGGCCGTAAATTCCTCGGAATGGGTACTGGCCTTGATCTTTACATTGGTGCGTTCCAATTGGGCATCGCTCATTTGTGAGGCGATGGTACGTTTCCATATCAGATCATAAAGTTTTGATTGGTCGCGCTCCAAAGAAGGCGATGAATTGGTCATCTCCGTGGGACGAATGGCCTCGTGGGCTTCTTGGGCACCCTTTGATTTTCCCTTAAAATTTCGGACCGTACTGTATTTTTCACCATAATTGTCAATAATGGCGTCTTTTGCGGCAGAAATGGCCTCGCCTGAAAGGTTGACGCTATCGGTTCTCATGTACGTGATCAAGCCCGCTTCGTAGAGGCGTTGGGCGACCTGCATGGTTCTCCCTACCGAAAAATAAAGTTTTCTTGAGGCTTCCTGTTGTAATGTGGATGTCGTAAACGGTGCGGAAGGCGATTTCTTAGCAGGTTTCTTATCCAAATTCCCAACCGAAAAATCGGCGCCGATATTTTGGGTTAGAAACTTCTCAGCTGCTGATTGGGTCGCAAAGGTTTTATATAGTTTAGCGGTAAAAATACTACCTTCCTCAGTTTTGAATTCTGCAGATATTTTAAACGATGCTTCGGGCGCAAAGCCTTCAATATCCCTTTCGCGCTCAACAATCAAGCGCACGGCAACGGACTGCACCCGACCTGCGGAAAGGCCCGGTTTAATCTTTTTCCAAAGTACCGGAGATAGTTCGTATCCCACCAAACGGTCCAAAACTCGGCGTGCCTGTTGGGCATTTACCAAATTATAATTAATTTCCCTAGGATTTTCAATCGCTTTTTGAATGGCCGATTTCGTAATCGAGTTGAAAACGATACGCCGGGTCTTTTTCTTATCCAGCTTCAATTCCTCGGCCAAATGCCACGAAATGGCTTCCCCTTCCCGGTCTTCATCACTCGCCAACCAGATAATATCCGCTTTATCGGCAAGGGTCTTCAATTTTTTTACGAGTGCCTGTTTATCTTTGTCGACGATGTACTTGGGCTCAAAATTTTTCTCCACATCTACCCCCAATTCCTTGGAGGGTAGATCAGCGATGTGCCCGAAACTGGACTCCACCTTAAAATCCTTTCCTAAAAACTTTTCTATCGTCTTTGCCTTTGCGGGCGACTCAACTATCACTAAATTCTTGGCCATATATGGTTTTTTCGAGCCACAAAAGTAAATGAATTTTTTAATTTAGGGTCATACCTTATATATATGCATAAAAAAACGCCCTGAATCAAAGGGCGTTTTCACCAAGGTTTCAATGGTTCTATTTGAGATCAAAAGTACTCAGCAACCGGATATTGTCATCGAAATACTTGTATTGATACAGCACCTTATCGCCGATCATAAGCAGCGAGTTCTGTAAAGGGATGACATCGTAGGTAACAATATCCTTGAAATGGTTTAGGAGTTTTAAATCGTCTACATTGCTTTTATCGTAAACCTTGAGTCCGTCCGAACCGTCGCAGATGAACAATTTATCGTCCTTGAAACCCAATCCGTTCGGACCATTTAACGGATAAAATTTCTGTAGCACGGGATTTTTCAAATCCTTTAGGTTAACGATATACAATCCGCTTTCGGTATTTCCGCACCAAGTATCGCCCTTTAGGGTAACGTAGGCATAATCGCCATCGACAACTACAGGATCACAGGCGGTGCCGTGAATAAATTCTGAAATATAGATCGGTGTTTCCGGCGATGAAATATCATAGATATACATACCTTGTTGACCCCCGAGAAAAAGGATGTCGCCTTGGTTATAAATCGTTTCGATCGCTCCGTTAGTATAGACCTCTTGAAGGGTTTTCGGACTGTCAAGATTCGAAATATCAAAAATATTGATACTCGACCACTCCACCGCGTACAGGTAATCGCCCACGATCCTAAATCGGGCCAATGAACCGCCCTGACCGGTCGTAGACGTTTCTGGAGCGCTCGGTGCGGCGGCGTCACTACTACTTAAATTATTAAACGCCGCGCTATCTTCGTAATAAACAGCATTCGGATTATAACCGAACCTGTCTTCGAATTCGGAATTCGACAAATGTTCGGTTTTTACCTCCCATCCGATAACGGCCTCCTTGGTGAAATCCATATCGCCATAGTCATAAAAATCGGCATGGGGCCATGCGACATCGAAACCCACTGTACAGGTATATGGCTGATAAATGGCATTTTTAATCCTTTTTGCAGGCGGAATGTTTTCTATATCGGAAATATCCAGCACGACCAAATCCCCATAGCTATCGGCATACAGCCGGTCATCCTTGATGGAGATATCGTAATTGCCTTCCAACTTAATAAATCCGATATTTTTTGGGGCGCTCGGGTCGCTATTTTCCAAAATATGAAAGCCCCTGTTCACGTCATTGACAAACACATAATTCTTATAGGCATAGATTTTTCCCGATTCCTGCATAGCTACGGGCTCGGTCACGGAAACGGCCTCTTCCTTAAAGGCTGTCAATGCAGTGGTCAAGGGGGTAGCTATCAAATAATCTCGAGAGTCCGGTAAAATATCGTCCTTATCCTCTTCGCAGGAAATAAAGCCCAATGCGGCAACAAACAACACGAATACAAGGGTCTTTTTCATTTTTTTGGAATTTAAAGTGGTTAATTTATCAAATCTATCTGTAAAACTCCTTAGGAGTTCTATGGATAAGATACTCAGGACACTAAAACGTTGCGTCAGATTTTAAACTAATTTTATAACTGTCATTTTGTCACTAAAATGGAATTAGTGGTATATTTGCCCTTTCCTTAATTTTAATAGGATTTAGAGTAGGTAAAAGGATATGCAAAAAATTATTGACGAATCGGTTCAGGGCACTACCCTATCACCGAAAAAGCTAAAATCAAACGGCCGGAAGCTTTATATCGAAAGCTATGGCTGCCAGATGAACTTTTCCGACAGTGAAATCGTAGCTTCGATCTTGGCCAATGAAGGTTTCGATACCACCCAAGAACTCAACGAGGCCGATCTGGTTTTGATCAACACCTGCTCCATTCGCGAAAAGGCGGAACTCACCGTTCGCAAACGGCTCGAGAAATTCAACGCTGTCAAAAAATATCGCCCGCAGATGAAAGTCGGCGTTCTCGGTTGTATGGCCGAACGCCTAAAACATCAATTCTTAGAGGAAGAAAAAATTGTGGATATGGTGGTTGGCCCCGATGCCTACAAAGACCTGCCCAACCTCGTCCAGGAAATTGACGAAGGCCGAAATGCAGTAAATGTCATTCTTTCAAAAGAGGAAACCTATGGCGACGTGGCGCCCGTTCGCCTGAATTCAAACGGAATAACCGCTCTCGTTTCCATCACCCGCGGCTGCGACAATATGTGTACATTTTGCGTAGTTCCCTTTACTCGGGGGCGAGAACGTAGCCGTGACCCACAATCCATAGTTGAAGAGGTCAACGATCTTTGGGATAAGGGCTTTAAGGAAATTACCCTGCTTGGCCAAAACGTCGACAGTTATCTCTGGTATGGCGGGGGATTGAAAAAAGATTATAGCAAAGCTTCGGATATGGAAAAAGCGATGGCCGTCGATTTCGCGCAGCTTTTGGAGAATGTTGCTTTGGCACAGCCTAAAATGCGCATCCGGTTTTCGACCTCGAATCCACAGGATATGACCTTGGATGTCATCCGCATCATGGCAAAATATGATAACATCTGCAATTACGTGCATCTGCCCGTGCAAAGCGGTAGCAACCGTATCTTGAAAGCGATGAACCGCCTGCATACCCGCGAAGAATATTTTGAACTGATCGACAACATCCGAAAGATTATTCCCGATGTAGGTATTTCACAGGATATGATTTCCGGATTTCCAACGGAAACGGAGGCCGACCATCAAGATACCTTATCCTTATTGGAATACGTCAAGTACGATTACGGATTTATGTACGCCTATTCCGAACGCCCAGGTACCATGGCGGCGCGTAATTTGGAAGACGACGTACCTTTGGAGACCAAGAAACGGCGATTGGCCGAAATCATAGCCCTACAACGCAACCATTGCCAAGAACGCACAGCGCAGCACTTAGGCAAAACTCAGGAAGTTCTGATCGAAGGTCCGTCAAAAAAATCGGATAAACATTGGATGGGGCGCAATTCGCAGAATACCGTGGCCGTGTTTCCGAAAGAGGATTATAAGGTAGGGGATTTCGTAATGGTACGGATGGATAGTTGTACTTCGGCCACCTTATTAGGCGAGGCTGTTGGGAGGGTTCAGTAGGGAGCAGCGAATAGCGAATAGCGAATAGCGAATAGCGAATAGCGAATAATAATCAATACTTCCCCGTTTTTCGGGGATGTACAACATAAATAAGAAGATTCCCGACAAGGCTTGTGCTGAGCACAGCCGAAGGGCGGGAAAGACACAAAATGGAAAACGTTCAATCCATAAAACAGCGCTTTGAAATCATCGGTAACGATCCAAAGCTAAACCGTGCCATAGAAAAGGCAACGCAGGTGGCACCTACCGATATTTCTGTATTGGTGACCGGGGAAAGCGGGGTCGGTAAGGAAGCTATTCCCAAAATTATACATTCACTTTCGCACCGCAAGCATGCCAAGTACATCGCGGTGAATTGCGGGGCGATTCCCGAAGGCACCATCGACAGTGAGCTTTTCGGTCACGAAAAAGGGGCTTTTACAGGGGCTACCCAGACCCGTAACGGCTATTTCGAAGTGGCCGATGGCGGTACCATTTTTCTGGACGAGGTCGGCGAGCTGCCCTTGACCACCCAAGTGCGCCTTTTGCGGGTTTTGGAAAATGGAGAATTCCTGAAAGTAGGATCCTCTCAAGTGCAAAAGACCGATGTGCGTATCGTTGCGGCCACCAATATCAATATGTTCGAGGCCATTAAAAAAGAAAAGTTCCGAGAAGATCTGTACTATCGATTGAGTACGGTCGAAATTCATATTCCGCCCTTACGGGATAGACAGGAAGATATTCATTTGCTCTTTCGCAAATTCGCTTCCGATTTTGGCACCAAATACAAGATGCCCACCATTCGCTTGGAGGATAATGCGGTGCATCTCTTATTGAAATACCGTTGGCCGGGAAATATCCGCCAACTTCGAAATATTGCCGAACAGATATCGGTACTCGAACAGAGCCGCATCGTATCTTGGGATACCTTGAAAGGATATTTGCCCGATTCTAGCGGTTCGAACCTGCCCGCAGTGATCGGACAAAAAAAATCGGAAGGCGATTTTAGCAACGAAAGGGAGATACTCTACAAGGTACTTTTCGATATGAAAGGCGACCTCAACGACCTGAAGAAACTGACCTTGGCCTTGATGAGGAACAATGACGGCGACAAGGTTCAGGAAGAGAATGAGGGCCTTATACAAAAAATCTACGGCGATAACGGAGAAGATGTTATGGAAGACGACGACCGCGATCCGCTTGAAGTTCTGCAGTTGCCCGAGCACGATTCCTATAGACCGCCACAAAAATCGCCTCAAGAAGATAAGTACCATTTCGCCGAAGAAATCCAGGAAGAAGAAACCCTATCTTTACAGGAAAAGGAAGTAGAGCTCATCAAAAAATCGCTGGAGCGCAACCGGGGCAAACGAAAGGCCGCCGCCGGGGAACTCGGCATTTCGGAGCGGACGCTGTATCGGAAAATTAAGCAATATGATCTTTGATGGTTTGTGGTTTGCGATGGGCAGACTTATATAGTATAGTGTTTCCAATAAATGACGTTGAAAATTACCAAAGCCATAGAAACTGATGCTAAGAGTTTGACAGAATTATCAATTCGGTCGAAATGGTGCTGGAATTACGAAAAAGAACAAATCGAAGGTTGGAAAGAGGATGCAGAGAATTTTTACTCCAAACTTGGTTTCCGTGTCATCGGAAAACTAGAAAGTTCGATCAAGAATCGATTTCTATCCATAATGGCAATTGAAACTGCGGTCGTTAATAAAATTAAATACAGTTAATTTTGGAATTTGGAATTTTAAAAACAATAGCTTAAAAAATTGAAAAAGTATAAAGTAATTCTATTTTCATTCGTATTGGCCCTGTTCCAGAACAGCTGCGGCGTTTACAACTTTACCGGTGGTGATGTGGGTACGGCCAAGACATTTGCTGTGCCTAGGTTCCAGAATTACGCTACCCAAAATCCGGGTTCCGTTTTTGAACCGGGATTGGAACGGGATTTTACCCAAGCTTTACAGGATAGGATATTGAACCAGACCAGCTTGGACCTGACTTCCTCAAACGGAGACTTACTATATGAAGGTGAGATTGTGGAGTACCGTATCTCACCCATGAGCGCCACCGCCCAACAAACGGCCGCCCAAAACCGGTTATCAATGGCGGTGAACGTCCGTTTTTACAACAAGACAAAAGAGGATGCGGATTTTGAACAGCGTTTTTCGTTCTTTTATGATTTCCCCGCAGCGACCCAACCTTCCGCCATAAAAAGCGAAGCCCTCGAAATTATTTTTGAGCGGATTACCCAAGATATTTTCAATGAATCATTGGCAGATTGGTAATCGAAAAGAAATGAACGTAAAAGACTTCACATATCTCTTACAGCATCCTGACAAGGTGGTCTCCCCTTTACGGACCAACCAGTTGGAAGAGGTATTGGAAGAATTTCCCTATTTTCAAGCGGCACGTTCGCTTCATTTAAAGGGACTGAAAAGCCTGAACAGTTTCAAATACAACAATGCCCTGAAGGTTACCGCCGCTTACACGGCCGACCGCGAGGTGCTTTTTGATTTTATTACGTCCAAAAACTTCCTACAGAATAGTATTTCCGATACCCTATCGGGAAAAACTACGAGCTTGGTCGATACCGAAATCCAATCTGACGCCGTAATTCCTCAAAAATCGGTGGCCAATAATTCCGAAGCAGAGGAAGATACTGCGTTACCCTTGACCCAAGCCGAAGCGGACGCCCTGTTTGATCCGGGACTTTTCACATCCAAAGACCCCAAAATAGACAAAGCACTTAAAGAAGCCGAAAATAATACCTCCCGAGACCTGGAACTCGGTGAACCACTGCCCTTTACCAAAAAGGAAAAGTATTCTTTCAGCGAATGGCTTCAGCTAAGCTCCTTCAAAACGGTCAAAAGAGACGGAAGAAGTGAAGATGAGAAAGAAATGGAGAACATCCATTTTCCAATGGAGGAAAACCCCATAAAATCAAAAAGATTCGAGCTTATCGACAAATTCATTGCCGATAATCCAAAGATCAAACCCCAAAAAGACGTGCCGAAAGCGGCCATCCGAGATTCCGTTAATTTCGATACCAAAGAGCTGATGACAGAGACATTGGCCAAGGTGTATCTAGAGCAAAAAAAATATAAAAAAGCGATTCAGGCCTTCAAAATTTTAAGTTTGAAATATCCGGAAAAAAGTGGTTTCTTTGCAGACCGAATTAAAGCGGTCGAGCGACTTAAAGAGGATAATTCACAATAGTCAGTAATTGTTTTATACTTTAAGTGTAGCTTCGCCGGTTTCATCGATACAATTTTAGGTTACTGTAGAAGGCCAATAGTCGTACATTTTACCCTATTCCGCGACCAAGCCTTTACCTTTGACCTTCAACCTTTAACTTTTTCCCATGAGTACGTTTACCATATTTTTAATTCTTATCCTATTAGTCTGCTTTCTACTAATATTGGTCATAATGGTACAAAATCCTAAAGGTGGCGGGTTGTCGTCTTCTTTTGGCGGCGGTGGTAGCCAAATCGTAGGCGGAGTCAAAAAGACCGGTGACTTTCTGGACAAGAGCACATGGATTTTGGCCACATTTCTGGTGGTCCTGATTTTGGCATCCAATGTGTCTTTAAAAGGTAGCTTCGGTGAAGGCGAATCCAAATTGCTTAATGGAGACGACATTGAAACGACCCTGCCTGAAGAAGTGCCCGAATCTCTTCCCACAACACCTTCGGCCCCTGCAACGGACGAATCCAATCCAACGGATAGTCTTTAAAGCTTAAAAATCAAAAATAACTGACGGAAATGACAGTTCAGAGAAGATCTGAATTATGATCATTGGCATTTTTATGGTTCATTTTTGATACCGTTCTCTGAAAAATTTTTAACGACAGCACAGCTATGGTTCAAAATTTTAACGACGAAATCTGCAAAAGGGACTTGAAAAAACAGTGGATAAATTTCCGAACCGCCTCTAAAGTGACAAGCTGGCATTTTTGCTTTAACAAAGTGTCAGGTTTGAGGTAATGGCATAATTTCTGACTTGTAAGAAGGAGAATTTCATTTTTTAAAACTAAAACTAGAAATATGGCAAAAGTCAACATCAAACCATTGGCAGACCGAGTACTTATCGAACCAATGGCCGCCGAGACCAAAACAGCGTCCGGAATCTACATTCCCGATACGGCAAAAGAAAAACCTCAACAAGGCAAAGTCGTGGCGGTAGGCCCCGGCACCAAAGACGATAAGGTTACCGTCAAAGTTGGCGATAAAGTGCTTTACGGCAAATATGCAGGTACTGAACTCAAGCTTGAAGGAAATGATTATCTCATGATGCGCGAAAGTGACGTTTTGGCGATTATCTAGTACTTCTTTTGCCATTCCCGCTCAGGCGGGAATCCCGTGAATCACACTTCAAAAAATTTACGGGTTTTCAAGATATACTAATACGCTATATCAATACGGAAAGGCAAGAACCTTTTAAAGAACGCTTAAAGAAAAATTAAACAGCTTCCCGAGGAGGCTTATGCTGAGCGCATAAGATGTCTGGGGAAGACAAATAAATACGAAGTTTATTATGGCAAAAGATATAAAATTTGATTTGGATGCGCGCGATGGCCTCAAACGAGGTGTCGATGCTTTGGCAAATGCAGTGAAAGTGACTCTTGGACCCAAGGGTAGAAACGTTATTATCAGCAAATCTTTTGGTGCGCCACAGGTGACCAAAGATGGTGTTACGGTAGCGAAAGAAATAGAATTGGCGGATCCATTGGAAAACATGGGCGCGCAGATGGTAAAGGAAGTGGCCTCAAAAACCAACGACCTTGCCGGTGACGGTACTACTACTGCTACCGTTCTTGCGCAATCCATTGTTAAGGAAGGCTTGAAGAACGTTGCAGCGGGTGCAAACCCGATGGACCTCAAAAGAGGTATCGACAAAGCGGTCGAGGCCATCGTTGCCAATTTGAGGAAACAGTCTAAAAAAGTAGGCGATTCTTCCGATAAGATAAAACAAGTTGCTTCCATTTCGGCCAACAATGACGATACTATCGGCGAACTTATTGCCGAGGCATTTGGGAAAGTAGGTAAAGAAGGTGTTATCACCGTAGAGGAATCCAAAGGAACGGATACTTATGTAGATATCGTAGAGGGTATGCAGTTCGACAGGGGGTATCTTTCTCCGTACTTCGTTACCAATTCCGAAAAAATGGTGTCCGAGTTGGAAAATCCTTATATCCTTCTATTCGACAAGAAAATTTCTTCCATGAAAGACTTGCTTCCCGTATTGGAGCCCGTGGCACAATCTGGAAAGCCTTTGTTAATCATTGCCGAAGATGTAGACGGGGAAGCCTTGGCTACCTTAGTCGTGAATAAATTGAGGGGTTCGTTGAAAATCGCAGCCGTTAAGGCTCCAGGTTTCGGTGACCGAAGAAAAGCAATGTTAGAGGATCTTGCCATCCTAACTGGGGGCACCGTAATTTCCGAAGAGAGAGGTTTCTCTTTAGAGAATACCACCTTGGAGATGTTGGGTACCTGTGAAAAGGTATCTATCGATAAAGACAACACTACCCTGGTAAACGGTGGTGGTGTCCAGAAGGATATCAAGACGCGTGTCAACCAGATTAAATCACAAATCGAAACCACTACTTCCGATTATGATAAGGAGAAACTTCAGGAGCGTCTGGCCAAATTGGCTGGCGGTGTCGCCGTACTATATGTTGGTGCCGCATCCGAAGTAGAAATGAAGGAGAAAAAAGACCGTGTAGATGATGCATTGCATTCTACTCGGGCAGCTGTCGAAGAAGGCATTGTTGCCGGTGGTGGTGTTGCCCTGATCCGTGCCAAATCTGTACTTGCCAAAGTTCAGACCGAGAACGCCGATGAAGCCACCGGACTACAAATTGTAGCGAGGGCCATCGAATCACCGTTGCGTATTATCGTAGAAAATGCAGGTGGTGAAGGTTCTGTAGTTGCTGCAAAAGTATTGGATGGTAAAAATGATTTTGGATACGATGCGAAATCTGAAAAATACGTCGAAATGTTTAAAGCAGGTATCATCGACCCGACCAAAGTGACCCGTATCGCATTGGAAAATGCCGCTTCGGTCGCCGGAATGATATTGACCACAGCATGTGCCTTGACCGAGATTAAGGAAGAAGCTGCCGGCGGCGGCGGAATGCCCCATGGCGGCGGAATGCCTGGAATGATGTAGTCATTAGCCTCTACATGCAAATTATAAATTGTTAAAAAACCGTCCCGATATTTGTATCGGGGCGGTTTTTTTTGCTTAGCTAAAGCGATTGTAAAATACTATCTTTTATTTGAGCTTGGAAAAAAATTTCCCGATTCTCGGAATTAGGCCCACCTTTGGCCGTACTCAATGATTTTGTGGCATCTCCATTTAAAAGATTTTCAACAATCATCCTTGGACTCCAAGCCCATGAACAAACCACTGGACGTTGTTAAAATTACTTTTTAAATCCGGTTGGCGAGTAGCAAAATCCGATTCTATATTTGATAACGAAATCGACAGTGCGATTGTGTCGGCAAACTCTTAGTAGTACCTTTGCCAAATGAAAAATGATTTTTGGCATATTAAAGAAAGTCCTCTCAGCGAACACCCTGGTGCGATAATGAGTTCCTAATAACATCGCTTTAACATGTCAAATAGTACCCCTAATCGCATAAACTATACTTTTCAACCTGCTTTCACGTTAATCATCAAGAAAGTTCCCAACCGCCCTTATGGGTTTTGGGATCCTTCAGTTGAAAAATAACTAAATTATAAGTGAAACGGTATTTAATGAAATTGATTTATGAAGTACGACTTGATTTATTTGGTAGACGATTTCGATGTGGTAAATTTCCTGCATCGTATACTACTCAGGAAATTGGGCCTGGAAGAGCGGGCAAAGGTATTCACAAACCCCGAAAAGGCCTTGGAAGACATTCAAGCGCATGGCGGAGAAGATTTACGAATATTAATTCTGCTGGATATCAACATGCCAGAGATGAGCGGCTTCGAGTTTTTAGAACACATGATGGTAGGTACATTTTCCCAGAATATCGATGTAATCATCGTGACCTCCTCCGTTTCGGAATCCGATATGGGTTTAGCGAAAGAATATCCCCGTTTCGTAAGGGATTTTGTGACCAAGCCCTTGCAGATTAACAGACTAAGGGACATCACTAAATCGGTCGATGGAATCGAAAAATCAAATCTGCCGTAGAGAAGGCGCGCGTTGTTAACCTACGTAAAAGTGACACAAATGGATGATAAAGTCCCGATTTACGATACTGTATTTATGGTAGACGATGATCCTATCGTCAACTTCGTACACCAAAAGATCATAGGAAATATTGGCATAGTCAACGAGATACGGTCCTTTATCGACCCTAGGAAGGCCTTGGCGGAACTGCGTTCCGAGCTTTGCCACGCAGGGAAGAGCATATTGGTGTTCTTGGATCTCAATATGCCTAAGATGAGCGGCTTCGAATTTTTGGAATTCATGGAGCTCGAAGATTTTAGTTTGAACGTCGATGTCATCGTGGTGACTTCATCCATTTGCGAAAATGACAGGCTTTTGGCGGAACTGCATCCCCGGTTCTTAAGGGATTTCGTTACCAAGCCCCTAAAGGCTGAAGACCTTAAGAAAATCGTTGCATACCCCTAATCTTAATTGAGTGACGCTTAGCAAGGCCCCCAGCTGGGCCTTTTTTTTAAGAGGACTTGAGGTTTCAGGCTTTCCAAGACTCAAAATAAAGGTATTTCACCAACTCTTCCCGGAACTCTTTTCTGCAGATAGTAAGAAATAGCCTACTTTTGGTTCTGATTTATATTTTTTATATTTAGTTCAATACTTTCCAAAACAATCAATAATGACAGACGGTTTCGAAAAGAAAAGACTCCAAGACCTGAAGTCCATGAAGCTTTTGGACACCCTTCCCGAAAAAGAATATGATGATTTAACCAATCTGGCGGCTTTCATCTGTGACACTCCTATCTCTCTGGTCACGCTTGTAACCAATACCCGACAGTTTTTTAAATCACACCATGGAATATCCATTACCGAAACGCCGATCGAGTTGTCATTTTGTGCCCATGCCCTCAAAACGCCTCTTGACGTTTTTATTGTGGAAGATGCCAGAAATGATATGCGTTTCAAAGATAATCCATTGGTCAAGGGTGAACCGAATGTTGTTTTTTATGCCGGAATGCCCTTGGTAAGTAGTGAAGGTAATGCTTTGGGCACACTGTGTGTTGTAGATATGAAGCCACGAAAGCTTGAACAAAAGCAACTGGAGGCCTTGAGATCCTTGGCCAATCAAGTGACTCATCTTTTTGAACTTCGTAAAAACCGGATGGAGATCGAGCGAAGTGAAAAGAGATTCAAAGGCTTGGTTCAAAGTGGCTCGGATTTGATAGCCATCCTCGATTTTGAGGCCAACTACCAATATGTTAGCCCAACTTCTGTAAATGTCTTAGGTATCGCTCCGGAGGAGTTTGTAGGTAAAAATGCCCTTGAATTTATTCATCCTGATGACAAGGAAGCGGCCTATGCCAGTCTTTTGCGCTTGGAAAATGAAAAACAACTCACTCTCAAACCCTTTAGATTTAAACATGGCGATGGTTCTTGGCGATGGATAGAAACCATAATCACCAACCTGACGGACGACCCCGCCATAAGTGGACTGGTGGCCAATTCACGAGATATTACGACACGTATAACATCGGAAAAGGCCATTAAAGAATCGGAACGACGCTATTCCGATCTCTTTCACCTTAGCCCACAGCCTATGTGGGTCTATGACATCGATACTTTGAAGTTTCTGGATGTTAATAAAGCCGCCATTAAACACTATGGACATTCTTATGAAGAGTTTCTGAATATGACCATACGAAAAATAAGGCCCGAAACTGAAATCATAAAATTAGAAGCGAACCTCAAACTTTCACAACAAAAAGAAAAGCATTACACACATGGTGAGTACGTGCATAGAAAAAAAAACGGTGAGGAGATTATAGTTGATATTCGAACTAATATCTTGTCGTATAAAGGAAAAAAGGCGAAAGTGGTACTGGTAACCGATATTACCGAACGCTATAAATATATGCAGGCCATGGAGGCGCAAAACGAGAAGCTCAAAAAAATTGCCTGGACGCAATCGCATGTGGTGCGCGCACCGCTTGCACGTATAATGGGATTGATCGATCTGCTCAAGGAAGATTCTCCCTCAGTTGATCAAAAGGAAAAGGAACAACTTCTAGAACATATATTTCAATCGGCAACTGAATTCGATGAAATCATTAGAAATATCGTCAATACTACCCAGCATTCTTCTGAGAATTATACCCTCGGGGAGTAAACAAGCATTTTTTCCGATTTCTTTACCTTTGCACAAACTAGCGATACATGTTCGACCGACTACGAAAAGAAATTCCCATACTACTCAAACGTTCAGAATTGAAGACCGATATTCGACTACAGCAAGTATGCGAGCTTTTAAAAAATTCGGTACCTCATTACGACTGGGTAGGATTTTACTTCAAGAACGGCGATAAAGAGGAGCTCAAACTCGGGCCTTATGCAGGCGCTCCTACAGATCACACCATTATTCCCTTCGGAAAAGGGATTTGCGGACAGGTGGCCGTTAGCAACCAGAATTTCGTAGTGCCCGACGTGCAGGCGCAAGACAATTATATCGCGTGCAGCATTAGCGTGAAAGCGGAAATTGTCGTGCCGCTCTTCATAAACGGTGAAAATATCGGGCAAATCGATATTGATTCCAACACCCCAGATCCGTTTACGGAGGAAGATGAGCGGTTTTTGGAGTTTGTAAACCTTGAGGTTGCGAAAATATGGGTTTAAAACTTCCTTTTAATTGTTGATAACCTCACTGCCGTTTTCCTTGTAAAAAAAGTACTTTTGCATGTCCGAGAAATCATATGGGGTACAGCAATTCCTATCCCAACTATAACCACATAAAAATGAGTGTCAAAAAAGCTACTTCAGCTCTAATTTCCGTTTTCCATAAGGATGGATTGGAACCTATCGTCAAAAAATTCAAGGAACTGGGCATCACCATCTATTCCACTGGAGGAACGGAAAAATTCATAAGGGACCTTGGCATCGAAGTAATTCCCGTCGAGGAGGTGACCAGCTACCCTTCCATATTAGGGGGACGCGTGAAAACCTTGCATCCTAAAGTGTTCGGCGGTATCTTGAACCGACAGGATAATGCAAGTGACGTAGCCCAGTTAGAAGAGTTCGACATTCCACAGTTGGATATTGTTATCGTGGATCTTTATCCCTTCGAGAAAACGGTTGCCAGTGGAGCTTCCGAACAGGATATTATTGAAAAAATCGATATCGGGGGGATTTCCCTAATTCGAGCGGCCGCCAAAAACTATAAAGATGTGCTCTGTGTGTCTTCCATGGAAGATTATGGGGAATTTCTGGAAATTATTTCCCAAGAAAACGGAAGCACATCCCTTGAAAACCGTAAAAATTTCGCCGCCAAGGCGTTTAATATCTCCTCGCATTACGATTCGGCCATTTTCAACTATTTCAACAAAGACCATGTAATAGCCTCCTTAAAAATCAGCGAAACCAAGGGACAGGTCTTGCGCTATGGTGAAAATCCGCATCAAAGAGGATTTTTCTATGGCGATTTCGAGGCGATGTTCACCAAATTGCACGGCAAGGAACTTTCGTACAATAACTTATTGGACGTCGATGCCGCCGTCAACCTGATGAACGAATTCAAGGGCGATATGCCGACCTTTGCCATTTTAAAACACAACAACGCCTGCGGATTGGCGCAGCGGGAAACCATTCATCAGGCCTATGTAGACGCGCTGGCCGGTGACCCGGTTTCCGCTTTCGGAGGCATTTTGATCAGCAATGTCGAAATCGATAAAGCCACCGCCGAAGAAATTCATCAGCTTTTCTGTGAAGTGGTCATTGCACCCAGCTATTCCGATGATGCGCTAGAAGCCTTAAAAGGAAAGAAAAATAGGATTATCCTTATTCAGAAGGAAGTAGTTTTACCCGACAGGATCGTCCGTACTTGCCTGAACGGTGTTTTGGTTCAGGATAAAGACCATAAAACGGACAGCCTATCCGACTTTCAGTATGCTACGGAAAAACGGCCTTCCAAAAAAGAACTGGAAGACCTTATTTTTGCGTCGAAGCTTTGCAAGCATACCAAATCGAATACCATTGTGCTCGCGAAGAACAAACAACTATGCGCCAGCGGTACCGGGCAGACCAGCCGTGTAGATGCCTTGAATCAGGCCATCCATAAAGCCCGATTTTTTAAATTTGATCTCGAAGGCGCGGTCATGGCCAGCGATGCATTTTTTCCGTTTCCGGATTGCGTCGAAATCGCCGAAAAAAGTGGTATCAGCAGCGTTATACAGCCCGGGGGATCTATTAAAGACCAACTGAGTATCGATTATTGCAACGCCAATTCTATAGCTATGGTCATGACGGGCACGCGCCATTTTAAACATTGAATAGCTAGTATCGATGCTTTTGCACCCTATTCAATTTAATCAAGAAAACAAAATTTAATCGTTAAATCGGGGGCTGAAATCGTTGTTTTTAGTAGCTTAGCCTTCAATACTTTATCGTTTGACCATCATAAGCGTCGAATTCACAACATTAACTCTTTACAACTAGCTAATTTTGTTACTTTTGTCGATGAAACGCATATAACTGGTCTTGCGTTATCGACCCTTATCGAACTAGTAACATAACCAATATATAAAATGGGATTTTTTGATTTCTTGACCGAGGAAATTGCCATCGACCTAGGGACGGCGAATACACTCATCATCCATAATGACAAAGTCGTTGTCGACAGTCCGTCTATCGTGGCCCGTGACCGCATTTCCGGTAAAATCATCGCCGTAGGCAAAGAGGCCAACCTGATGCAGGGCAAGACCCACGAAAACATCAAGACCATCAGGCCGTTGAAAGACGGTGTTATCGCGGACTTTGATGCCTCTGAAAAGATGATCAATATGTTCATAAAGAACATTCCTGCCCTGAAGCAAAAATGGTTTCCACCAGCTTTGCGTATGGTCATCTGCATTCCATCGGGCATCACCGAGGTGGAAATGCGTGCCGTAAAAGAATCCGCAGAACGCGTAAACGGCAAGGAAGTCTACCTTATCCACGAACCTATGGCCGCCGCTATCGGTATCGGCCTTGACATCATGCAACCCAAGGGAAACATGATTGTTGACATTGGTGGTGGAACGACAGAAATCGCGGTTATCGCCTTGGGCGGGATCGTTTGTGACAAATCCGTAAAAATCGCGGGCGATGTCTTTACCAACGATATCATCTATTATATGCGTACCCAGCATAACCTCTATGTTGGCGAAGCTACCGCGGAAAATATAAAGATTGAGATCGGTGCGGCAACGGAAGATCTTCAGACACCGCCCGACGATAAATCCGTACAGGGGCGTGACCTTCTGACCGGAAAACCGAAACAGGTACAGATATCCTACCGCGAAATCGCGAAGGCTTTGGACAAGTCCATCCTACGTGTCGAAGATGCCGTTATGGAGACCCTCTCCCAAACACCTCCAGAATTGGCCGCGGACATCTATAATACCGGAATCTACATGGCCGGTGGCGGATCGATGCTTCGTGGATTAGATCGCAGGCTATCCCAAAAAACGGACCTTCCTGTATATATTGCCGAAGATCCTTTGCGGGCGGTCGTTCGTGGTACGGGAATCGCCTTAAAGAACTTAGATCGGTACAAGAGCATCCTTATTAAGTAAAAGGACCGGTGATAGGTTACCAAAAATCTTAACTAGCACGGGGCATGCAGCAAATCATCCACTTTGTCATTCGATATAAGAACTTTCTTCTTTATATCTTTCTGATGATCGTATCCCTTGGCTTTACCATACAATCGCACTCATACCACCAATCCCGCTTTTTCAATTCTTCGAACTGGCTGACGGGTAATATTCTCGAAACCTCGAACAATGTTTCTACCTATTTCGGACTCGATGCCGAGAACCAAAAACTAATGGACGAGAACAGGCGATTACGTGACCTTCTTTTTAATGTGGGCGAAATCGATTCGATTGTTATCGATTCAACGCAGCGTACGTATACCATCACGACGGGCCGAGTCATCAAAAACAGTTTTTCCGAGCCCCGAAACTATATCACTATCGATAAAGGCGAAGAGGATAGTGTAAACGGCGATATGGGAGTCATCACCAGCAAAGGTATTTTAGGCATCATAGAAAACACCTCGAACCACTTTGCTACCGTGCAAAGTATTCTGAACGAAAAATCGAACATCAACGCCAAAATCAAGAATACCGACCACTTCGGTTCACTGGTCTGGGACATGAAACGTTACGACGTGGTACAGCTCATCGATATTCCCCGTTTGGTGAAGCTTACGGTTGGCGACACCATTGTTACAGGGGGAATGAGCAGTATTTTTCCCGAAAACATACCCATCGGCACCATTCGTAAGTTCGACCTGAACAGCTCGAATAGTTTTTATAGTATCGATGTGGCGCTTTTTAACGATATGACCAATATCAAGAACGTGTATATCGTGAACAACGAATACCGTGAAGAAATAGAAGCCTTGGAAAACCAGACCCCGTCCGATGATTAGTAATTCATACTTTTTGAACGTGATCCGTTTTCTACTGCTCGTGTTGGTTCAAGTGCTGGTATTCAATCGTCTTAACTTTTTTGGGTTCATCAACCCAATGGTCTACATTCTTTTTCTTTACTGGTACCCTATCAAGGAACATAGAGCAGCATTTATAGGTCTTGCGTTTTTGTTGGGCATATCGATAGATTTCTTCTCCGACTCGATGGCACTCCACGCCGCCTCGACGTTGACCATTGCCTATATGCGACCGGCTATTATGCGTTTTGTATTTGGAGTCAACTTCGAATTTCAGAGTTTTAAATTAAGTAATACCACTCGCATACAACAAATTACGTTTTTAACGTTATTGATTATAGTACATCATTTGGTCTTCTTTACGCTAGAAATTTTTAGTTTGGCGAATTTCCTATTAATTTTGAAGAAAGTATTGGCGACCGGTGCCGTAACTTTGCTGTTATGTTTGCTGTTCGGATCTCTCTTTAGTGTGAGAAAAGAATGAAAAAGACCGAGAGTCTAGACTCCCGAAGCGTTAGTGGCCGATAGAACCAAAATGCTAGACTAAAATACGAAACCGGAAGTTTGAATTTCCGAATCCCTAAAAAAGTAAGGCGGACCAATAGCGTCACACCCATTAAAACAAAACCTTAGTTGAAAAAACTACTCCTATCCTCCATTATCGTCATCATCGGTATTACGTTTATCGGCAGGCTTTCGTACCTGCAGATTTTCAGTTTTTCGCCGGACCAGGTGTTGGAAGATCCTGCTATCAAACGTGTCTACGACTATCCCGAACGCGGCTATATCTATGACCGTAACGACAAGCTATTGGTAGGTAACGATCCTGCGTACGATGTGATGGTCATTCCGCGGGAGGTTAGGGAGCTCGATACGTTGGAGTTTTGTGGACTTTTAAAGATAACCAAAAAGAAGTTTAAAAAAGAGCTGCGAAAAGCTAGGATATATTCGCCGAGGCTCCCTTCCGTTTTTGTACCCCAGCTTTCTAAACAGGATTATGCGCAACTTCAAGAAAAAATGCGTCATTATGAGGGCTTTTACATTCAAAAACGATCCCTCAGATATTATGATACCAACAGCGCCGCCAATGTGCTTGGTTATATCAGTGAGGTCAACGAACGTGACCTGGCTAAGAACCCTTACTATGTACAGGGAGAACTTACGGGCCGAACCGGTGTCGAAAAGCAATATGAGGATGTTTTAAGGGGAAGAAAAGGCGTACAATACATTCAAAAAGACCGCTACAACCGAGATATCGGGAAATATAAAAACGGCATACTGGATACGTTGCCCGAACAGGGTTACGAAATTAATATCACTATCGACAAAGACTTACAAGAATATGGTGAACTGCTTATGCACGGGAAATGGGGAGGCATCGTTGCCATCGAACCTTCATCAGGTGAAATTTTATCCATGATATCGGGTCCTACGTATGACCCATCACTATTGGTGGGAAGAAAAAGATCCGCCAACTATAGTAAGTTACATTACGACACCATTTCTAAGCCCACGTTCGACCGGTCCATTTCTTTCGAAAAAAGTCCAGGTTCACCCTTCAAGGCGATCAACGCATTGATTGCATTACAAGTAGGTGCAATCACACCTGCTACGACATTTACGTGTAGTCATGGGTTTTTTATAGGAAGGAGTAAAAAAGGATGTCATTGCGGAGGTGGTATACGGAATCTGAATAGCGGAATCTACGAATCGTGCAATGCCTATTTCGTGGGTGCCTATAAAAAGATCTTTGAACAATTTCCATCCAATAGTGAAGCCATGGATGCTTGGGAAAAACACGTACGGAGTTTCGGTTTGGGGTCCTATTTGGGATCTGATCTTTACACGGGAAGGCGCGGCAGTGTTCCGAGTTCTGAACTTTACAACAAATGGTACGGCGAGGGAGACAAACGATGGTCGGCTACCACCACATACTCTAATGCCATCGGACAGGGAGAAGTCAACGTTACGCCATTACAATTGGCAAATATGACTGCAGCCATTGCCAATCGGGGCTATTTCTTTACACCCCATATCCTCAAAAAAATCGATGGAAAAGAAATTGACATTCCCGATTTTGTTGAGGCCAAACATACGACCATAGACAAGCGACATTTTGAACCGGTCATTCAGGGCATGGCCGATGTTTACCATAAAGGAACCGCCAAGTATCTTCAAATACCGGGTATCGAGATTGCCGGAAAAACGGGTACCGTTGAAAACTATATTAAAATAGACAGCGTAAGGACACAGCTGACCGATAACTCGGTATTCGTAGCTTTTGCTCCGGTAGACAACCCGAAAATCGCTATAGCCGTTTACATTCAGAACGGATACTACGGATCGAGATATGCCGGCCATATCGCCTCTTTAATGATCGAAAAATACCTCAAAGGCGAAATCACCCGTACCGACCTTGAAAAGAGGATGCTTGAACGTACGCTGGACCGTGAATACGCCAAGCCCTATAGCGGCAAGGAATTCAAGATCAACGAATACGATTGGAGCCAAGATGCCCTTAAGCCCGAAAAAGCCTATTTAACGGACGACTTAATACGATAAATTCATATGTCCGGTAAAAGTGTCCTTAAACGCATCGATTGGCTAAGCGTATTGTTCTACTTGCTACTGGTCACTATCGGCTGGGTTAACATTTATTCAAGTACGTTCACCGAAAACGGCGCATCGATTTTCGACTTTGGCACCCTGCACGGCAAGCAACTATTTTTTATCATTGTAAGCTTTGCATCCGTTATCATCCTGCTTGCCCTTGAAGCTAGCTTTTACGAACGCTTTTCCAGTGTTTTCTACATTGTATCGATGCTTTCATTGCTTGGCCTCTTCGTTTTCGGAAAGACTATTTCGGGGGCGACATCATGGTACGACCTCGGCTTTTTCAACCTTCAGCCGGCCGAATTCGCCAAAGTGGCCACCGCTCTGGCCCTTGCGAAATATTTGAGCGATATACAGACCGATATCAAACGGACGAAAGACCAGCTCTTCGCCTTTGTTATTATTTTGATACCCGCGATACTAATCATTCCACAACCCGATCCGGGCAGTGCCCTGGTATTTTTTGCCCTCTCGTTCGTTATCTTTAGGGAAGGGCTTCCCGTATATTATCTCGGCATAGCCCTTTTTGCTGTTCTGATATTTGTCACCACTTTGATGTTCGGTACCATTTGGATTGCCATAGCCTTGACCTTGATCATACTCGTTTTTCTTTTACTGAAAAAGAAAAAATTCAAGGTGCCGATATTTCCCTTGGCTACTGCTCTGATCGTTACCATTCTCTTTTCGCTATCCGTCAATTTTGTGTTTGAAAATGTTTTCGAGCAGCGGCATCGCGACCGTTTCTCGCTGTGGCTACGTTTGGAAAAAGACCCCGAAAAATTGGAACAGATCCAAAAAACGATTGGGTACAACTCGTACCAATCGGAAAAAGCCATCGAATCCGGCGGCTTTTTCGGTAAGGGTTTTTTGGAAGGTACGCGTACCAAAGGCAATTTCGTGCCCGAACAGCATTCCGATTATATTTTTACCACGGTCGGTGAAGAATGGGGCTTTATCGGCACGGTAACGGTCGTGCTGCTATTTACATTATTACTTTTACGATTGGTCTTTCTGGCCGAAAGGCAAAAGAACGCTTTCAGCAGAATGTACGGCTACGGGGTGATTTCGATTCTCTTTGTACATTATTTCATCAATATCGGCATGGTCATCGGCATCTTGCCCACCATTGGCATACCCCTGCCCCTATTCAGTTACGGGGGATCGGGAATGCTCTTCTTCACCATGCTCCTTTTTGTTTTTATAAAGTTGGATGCGAATCGCTTGAAGGAAGGAATTTGAAAATAAAATTCCCAATTCCATAAAGGATGGATGACGGGACATGGATATTTGAAATCAAGTTCGAATCTTGTCCGCTGTAGGAGTGTGTAAGTGTCAGGTTAAAAAAAGATTTGATATTGCAGGTTCGGAGTGAAAAATTCGGATTTGACTGCCGGCAAGAAAGGCTTTGCGCCTAGGGAGTTTCTTAAAACTTCCATTCGTCTGTGTCGACTTTGCTCTCTAACTTCGCCTCCACCTCATCCGGAAGGTTTTCGAAGAAATCGATACCCGTCCGTTTCTCGATTTCATCCACGGAAACCGTAAACTGGCGTAGGGGTTTAGTACTTTCCTTTCCCAAAAATAGAAATGCGATGATTTTGGGGTCGTTCGGTGCTCCCTTTGCTATAATCTTGTAGTAATATCGGGGCACATCTACATCCTCTTGCCCTATTTCTCGCAGGCCCGGTTCAAGAATGCCACCGGTCACAATAAAAAGTTCATTGTAGTATCTGGCCCAATCGCGTACCTGTAGTTCGAGCCGGTTCCAGACACCGGCGTTAAAATCTCGATCTTGAGGACTGATATTGCTGGTGTAGAAAGTCTCATTGTATGCCTGCTCCGAAAATCGGCGGTCGCCCGCGGGGCAAAGGTGTCCCCGATCATAGCCCGAACCTTTATAATTCCGCCAATCTGCAGATTTGGTTTTGACTTTTGGATCTTCGATAAAAAATGGACGCTTTCGTTGGTCCCGGGTCAACTGGCTCTTCTTGAGCACATAGGCAACCCATTCGGCTTGTTCGAAAGGCTCATTGTATGACAAACTATAATAACTATGATCCACAATGGCTCCAGTTGTGGAACTGGGCATGAAATTGGGAGGGATATCTATTTTTAAACCGGTATTTTCACGATCCGAGTAGGTATCGGGTGTATAAAAGTTCTCAAAAACCCAGAAACCGACGATGCAGGCGATCAATAAAATGGAATATATGGTTTTTCGTTTCACGGGCATCCCTCGTCGATTTATCGGTTATATGTAGGTTACATCAAAGATGCGGAATTTATACATGACATGGTATCCTAATTAAATCGGGATATCCATACTGGTTTAATCAGGTAGGGTTGAGTTCGGAATCGAGGGATACTATTTTCGTCAAATCCAATGTAACTAATTCCGATTGGCAGGCTTTGAGCGCCTTACAACTAAGATGCTTTTGTTAAACGGACTATAAACTTTCACGTAATTATAAGAGAGTTTCACCCGATTTTCACGACTAATGGGTTATCTTAGGATTACAAAAAAATTGAAAGACTATGCTCACTTGGAAAGATATTATACGATTCAGCACAAAAGGAAATCCCGAACCTGACCGAAAGGTCGAAAAGACGGAAGCCGAATGGCGGGAAATATTGACTCCTGAACAATTCCGGATTACGCGACAAAAGGGAACAGAGGCGCCGCATTCAGGTGCTTACTGCGAAGCCCACGAAGCTGGAAAATACAATTGCATCTGTTGTGATACGCCCCTATTCGATTCTACCATCAAGTTCGAATCAGGCACCGGATGGCCCAGCTTCCATCAGCCTATCAAAGAAAATGCGGTGAAATATATAAAGGATTCTACCTTTGGTATGATTCGCGTTGAGGCCTTGTGCAATACCTGCGATGCCCATTTAGGCCATGTCTTTCAAGATGGGCCACCACCTAGTGGATTACGTTATTGCATGAATTCGGAATCTTTGAAATTGCAGGAGGTTGGCAGTGCAGAGTTGCGTTAGCAGAGTCAGAAACCTGCCTCGAGGGTATTCCGAAGTGCTTTATCAAAACAAAAAGTACGGAGTAACCCGCACCGATTTCAACGGTGGAAAAAGCCATAAAATATTTGCGGAGGAATTGGGTGGTAAGGACTTTATTAGCCTGAATTACTATGTTACGGAAAATTCAAGATATTTAAAGCCTTGTGAAATGCCTGTTCAAAAAGTAATCGACTTTTTGGAAGGGTATCTAATACCGGCAATTTGAGTAGAACCGAGAAAATAGGTCTTGGCGGAGGTTGCCACTGGTGTACCGAAGCTGTTTTTCAATCCCTACACGGTGTGGAAGAGGTCGAACAAGGCTTTGTAGCTTCCACGGACAAAAATGATACTTATTCAGAGGCGGTTATCGTTCATTTTGAAGCTGCAGCAATCACCATGAAAGACCTTATCGAAATCCATTTGCTTACGCACGGGAGTACTTCCGACCATTCTATGCGGCCAAAATACCGTTCTGCGGTGTATACTTTCTCCGATCGACAGCGGACTAAAGCACAGGAGATTTTACAGACATTGCAACTCAATTTCGAACGACCATTGATTACCCAGGTGCTTCCATTCGCTACATTCAGACCATCCGATAGCCAATTCACTAATTACTACTATAACAATCCACAGAAACCGTTTTGCCGGAACTATATACAACCTAAACTGAAGTTGGTGTTGGAACGATTTTCAAATGCGATGGATGACGTAAAAGTAGGGCTATTTTGACCCGATCGGCTCCAGCTTAAGATGGCAGCACTTGCCGGGCTTTTCCAGTTCGGATTTCTAGGCGGATGCTTGGTCATATTTCGGCTACAACCATCGTACTATTTCTAAATAAGAATGGGTTAGTGAACCAAAATTTCCTTACAACTAGACAAATTTGAATTGTCGCAGATAAATCTAATCCTCAATCAAAAAACCCCGACACATCAGTATCGGGGTTTTTTGATTTTATATGGTGTCAACTTAACCTCAGGTCTTACCCTTTCACCGCTAGCTTACCATGCTCTAAACTGTTGCTCTTTAAATCTTGCAACACGTTCACGGCTTCCTCTACATACACATCTTTTGCGAGGTTCTTGTGCCAGCGGTCGCGTTTTTCACGAAGTACGGAATCCTTTGTAAACAAAGCTTCTTCGTATTTCAGGGATTCAAAGGATAATTTGGAATCGTATTCGGTTATGGTCTTGAAGTATTCCGATTTCTTCTTGGCCTTTTCCTCATCCTCTTTATAGGTGTCATAATTCAAGGAGATGGTCGTTTCATCCTGTTTTGATTTTAACCATTTGGCATTTTCCTCGATCAGTTTGATCTGGGAACTGTTGGCCATCCGTTTTTTACTGCTGGCTATGGTCTGGTCGTAATCGATATAACCGTTCCATAATTTATAGTTCGCCGGAGATATTTTATCCCACTGCAAAGGATTCGACTGATCGCGTTCCCCCAAATCGATGTAGCTATACTTGTCCGGAACCACAACATCGCTCTTTACCCCTTCTAATTGGGTCGAACCTCCGTTGATACGATAGAATTTCTGGGTGGTCAGTTTTATGGCACCCAAATCACCATGGTCGTTGCTGCGTACGATATTTTCCAAAGGAATCACATTCTGCACCGTGCCTTTTCCAAAAGTTTGCTTGCTTCCAATGACAATACCCCTTTTGTAGTCTTGCATGGCCGCTGCCAGAATTTCGGAAGCGGAGGCAGACAGTTCGTTGACGAGTATTACCAAGGGGCCATCCCATTGAATGCGCTCATCTTTATCGTCATAAACGTCTTTCCCTTTTCCGGAAGAACGAACCTGCACGATAGGGCCATCCTTAATAAATAATCCGGCCATTTCGACAACGGTCTTCAAAGATCCCCCGCCGTTATCGCGCAAATCGAGAATCAAGCCTTCGGCACCTGCTTCCTTCAAACGCTCGACTTCTTTTGCGACATCGGTGGCAGCGTTCCTTTCAGTGTAATCATCGAAATCAACGTAGAATTTAGGCAAGTTTATGAGCCCATATTTGTGGTTTTCTTTAATGATGTTCGCCGATTTGGCAAATGATTCTTCCAACTCTACCACATCACGGGTCAGCGAGACCACTTCCATAGAACCATCGATTTTGCGAACGGTCAAATCTACGGTAGTGCCTTTTGCGCCTTTGATCAGCTTTATGGCATCATCTAAACGCATACCGACAATGTTGATAGGCTCTTCACCATCTTGGCCGACCTTCATAATTTCGTCTCCGACCTCTAACTGTCCATCGCGCCATACGGGACCTCCGGAAATGATATCGACTATCTTGGCACCTTCCGGTTTTTTCTGCAAACGGGCTCCGATACCCTCGAACTTGCCCGACATACTTACATCAAACTTTTCTTTATCATCAGGGGCAAAGTAGTAAGTATGGGGATCGAATTCGTCAACGATGGTGTTGATATACTGTACGAACCAATCTTTACGCTCGAGATCGCTGACGAAATCGAAAAACTCGTCCAATGTTCTTTTTGTGGATTCTCGGGAAGAAATTTCCGCTTCTTTGGGGGTCATCGGTTTTTCTGTAGCTTCGTCTATGGCCGTTTCTTTCTTCTCTCCTTTTATTTCGGTCAACTCACCATCAGCGTTCTCCTTATAATCCGATTCTCTATTCACCTTCCTGATTTTGGAATCGTAGGTACCCAAAGTGGCATATTTCAACTGCTGTCTCCAACGTTCTTTCAAATCCTTTCTGGAAGCCGCAAACGGCAATTCTTCATAATCGATATCGATACTTTCCTTTTCGTTATAATCGAAAGGCGTATCGAGGACTTCCTTATAAATACTTTTGGCATCTTCCATCCTCGTAAGCAATCGGTCGTAAACCAAATTGAAAAAGGAGATATCAGTGCTTTTAATCTGGTCATCTATCTGAAATTTGAACTTCTCGAATTCCTTGATATCGTCTTCTAAAAAATAGCGTTTCGTAGGGTCGATTACATCTATAAAATCTTCAAAAACGCTGACAGAAAAATCGTCGTCGATGTTCTTGGGTTCATAATGGCCCTTTTCGAGTACGTAAGTAATCAGGTCCAATAATAATTTATCTTTATCGTCATTTTCAAAAGACTTGTTGGTAAAGCTGCAAGAAGCAACCGAAATGAGCATTACCAAAAGCGCGTAGGCAAGGTTCCTTTTCATCAATTTTTGTTTTATTTTTAACTAGCGGGTCAAGGAAATAGACTTTTTCCTTGTTGCCTTTTTCATAGTATCAATCCTCTAAGGTACTGAAAAAACCATGCCACCTTAATCCCCTGGCATTAATTTTTTGTTAAACGGAGGTGTAACCCACAATGATCCATATATTTTGTAAAACGTATTTTTGCGACATAAATTATAAGTAATGGCAAAACCTTTGATTTTGTCGCCATTTATTTTTTCTAACTCCTAACGCTATAAATTTTATATGGACATAAAAAAAGAACTACTAACTGGCTTTGTAGTGGGGATCATTGCCAATATCGTCGGCACACTTTTATACATTTTACTGTTTTCCGACCTTGGCATCGTAGAAACTATGGAAGTAGCGGTGCAGCAAGGGCATTTGGGTAGCCTACTCGCCCTTGGCGCCATTTTAAATCTCATCGCCTTTTTCGGGTTTTTAAAAATCAGAAGAGATCAACGTGCAAAAGGAGTATTGATCGCCACTATTTTGACCGCATTGATCATCGTTTACTATAAAATATTCTGAGGACAACCTATCACTCCGAACCTTTTACAAACTACTAATTCTAGATTATTTTTACAATTAAATAAAGGATACATAAATTATTTTAGACTTATCAACCCATAAATTAGAGTACTGAATTTATATTTGACATGAAGTATTACATCATATCCGGGGAAGCATCAGGCGACCTCCACGGTTCGAATCTCATCAAAGCTATCAGGGCCAAGGATGCGGATGCCGATATCCGTTGCTGGGGCGGTGATCTGATGGAAAAAGCAGGCGGTACTTTGGCGAAGCATTATAAGGAAATGGCCTTTATGGGATTTTTTGAAGTGCTGCTCAACCTACGAATGATTTCAAAAAACATCAATTACTGTAAACAGGATATACAGGAAATCAATCCTGATGTTATCATTTTCATCGACTTTTCAGGCTTTAACCTTCGCATCGCCAAATGGGCAAAAGTAAAAGGCTTTACCACCAATTATTACATCTCGCCCCAAATCTGGGCTTCGCGTGAAGGCCGGATAGCCGATATAAAAAGGGATATCGATGCGATGTACGTTATCCTTCCTTTTGAAAAGGATTTTTATGAAAAGAAACATAACTTTCCGGTTAATTTTGTGGGCCATCCGCTACTCGATGCCATTGGCGATCGAAAAAGAATGGATTCCAAAAAATTCCGTGAGGAGCATCATCTGAATCCCGAAAAACCCATTATCGCCCTATTGCCGGGCAGCCGCAAACAAGAAGTGCATAAAATGCTCAACATCATGCTCTCGATCATCGGCGATTTTACGCAATACGAATTCGTGATTGCCGGTGCACCTAGTCTTGATCGGGAATTTTATGAGCCTTTTCTCACCGATCCGAACGTTAGTTTCGTGCACAACAAAACGTATGATCTATTGGAAGTCTCGTATGCCGCATTGGTAACCAGCGGTACCGCTACCTTGGAGACAGCAATCTTTAAAGTACCGCAGGTCGTCTGCTATAGGGCGAACTGGATATCATACCAAATCGCCAAACGCATTATCACACTCGACTATATTTCATTGGTCAACCTAATTATGGAGAAAGAGGTGGTCAAAGAACTGATTCAGGACGAGCTGACTACCGAAAACCTTAAAATAGCCCTTTTTAAAATTCTAGATGGTCCGACCCGAAAAAACCAGTTGGAAGCTTATGCTATTCTTGAAAAAAAGTTGGGAGGAAAAGGTGCCAGTGAAAAGACTGCGGATTTGATATATGACACTATTTCGCAAAATAAATATAAATCCCGATTACGATAACGCATACGGCAATTCCCACTTGGTTGACGTACCGATAGGGCTTGATATCCACCTTTTTGGTATACTCCAATTCAAAAGGTTCGCTTCGGGGCCATATTTTCCCGATAATCAGCATTAGAACCATGTTCAAAACGAATAAAATGGCCATGATGTGTATATAATGCGGATACGCTTCGGCTTCGATAAGATTTAACTGCCCGGGGTCGGTAATTCCAGATGCTTTAGCCGCCTCCAAAGCACTTTCCTTTAGATTGGGACCTATGAAAAATTGGCTTATGATATATAAAATCGAACCTGAAAAGATACCGATTTTAGCTGCAATGGCAGGTACTCGTTTAGTGGCATAGCCTATCACAATTATGGTAAAGATCGGAATACTGTAGATACCGTTTATTTCCTGTAGATAATTGAACAAGCTTCCGGCATTGGCGATCAGGGGCGCGATTAACATGGCGGCCAAAGCCAGACAAACACCGAATATCTTTCCGTATTTGACCACGGTTCGCTCCGGGGCTTCGGTATTGATATGTTGCTTATAGATATCAATACCGAACAGGGTCACCGAACTGTTGAGCACACTATTGAACGAACTCAAGATGGCACCGAACAAAACCGCGGCGAAGAAGCCTACCAAAGGTTTTGGCAAGACCGCCCGCACCAATTCGGGATAAGCGAGGTCACTTGATGCCAAGCTACCTTCAAAATAGTAATAAGCGATCATTCCCGGAAGTACCAGTATCAATGGCCCTAAAATCTTTAGAAAAGAGGCCAATAAGAGTCCCTTTTGCCCTTCGGCCAGATTCTTGGCCCCCAATGCCCTTTGTATGATCTGTTGATTGGTGCCCCAATAAAAGAGCTGTATCAACATGATTCCCGTAAAAATCGTAGAAAATGGTACTTCTTGCCCAGGATTTCCCGTAGAATCAAATCTTTCGGGATTGGCCGAGACCAACGTGTTGAGCCCCTCGAGAACGCTACCGTCCCCAATGGCCATCAGGCCGAAAACGGGAATCATGATACCCCCTATGATCAGTCCCACTGCATTGATACTATCGGAAACGGCGACCGCCTTCAATCCTCCGAAAACGGCATAAATTGAACCGATAATCCCGATACCCCATATACAGATAACCAAGGCCGTGGAATCTCCCACCCCCAACAGGGTGGGAACATCGAACATGCCACTAATGGCGACCGACCCCGAATATAGAATGACGGGCAAAAGCACGACCACATATCCGGTCAGGAAGAGGCCCGAAGTAATGGTTTTGGTGGCCACATCAAAACGCCGGGCCAGAAATTGGGGTACCGTCGTAAGGCCTTCCTTCAGATATCTCGGCAATAAAAATATGGCCGTGATCACCATGGCAATGGCCGCAAGGGTTTCCCAAGCCATGACGGACAATCCGTCCTTATAGGCACTTCCGTTAAGACCTACGATCTGCTCGGTCGAAAGGTTTGTCAACAACAAAGATCCCGCAATGACGCCCGCAGTCAGGCTTCTACCGCCTAAAAAATAACCATCGGAAGAGGTTTCGTCAGTGGTTCGGGTCGCGAGATAGGCGATTACGCCAACAAGAATCGTAAAGCCTAGGAAAGAAAGTATGCCTATCATGGGTCGTATTGGTTTGATGTGATTAAGATGGATAAATATAGGGGTTGCATATGGATTTTGGTATAAAATCGAAATGATTTTGCTGAATTGGGCGACACCGCCCGAATTATCCTTCCATTGGATTAGGATGGATACCTTGCTTGGGGTAAATTTGCGCAAGATTTATGCATTTGATGAATTGGGGTGAATTATTGCAAATCTATGTCAGCAACGAGGTCTACGCACTAAATGACTGATCGCTCTTTGTTTATGGTATGTTAACACGCCAAAACGAGCGGAGAATCTATTGAAAATGCCTAAATAAATTGTAACTTGCACCCTGCATTTTCTTAATAAGCAGGCGCAATACACAACCTAAATCCGTTAGCCAACTGATAGCTAAGTAGCCCTTAAAATCATTATCCCGATCAAAAATAGAGGCACGACGGCGCAAACAGAAAAATAGAGTACCGATGAAAAAGTTATTTATTTTAATCGCCATTACGGCTGCATTGGCCTCTTGTAGCAAAGAACAGAAAACCGAGCCGATTACGATTTCCCCAGAAGAATTGCACGGTTCTATCGATAAGGTCACTGAAATCATGATCCACGATATTTTTTCGCCGCCGGTGGCCAGTCGAATATACGCCTATCCCAATATTGCCGCTTATGAAATTGTGGCCCAGAACAACGACGAATACCAATCTTTAGTGGGTCAAGTACATGGCTTGACCGCCATTCCCAAGCCCGACCTTTCTAAACCCTTTAATTACGAAATGGCGGCACTTGTGGCGCATATGGAACTTAGCAAACGTTTGATTTTCTCCGAAGAAACAATGGAAATCTATCGCGACAGCTTGTATGCGGACTGGGAATCCAAAAACCCGGAAATGTTCAAAGACTCTAGGGACTTTGGTCTCAAAGTGGCGGACCATATCGGCGAATGGATGAATAAAGACAATTATCCGCAAACTCGTACCATGCCGAAATTTACGGTAGACGCTGATAATGCCGCACGCTGGCAGCCGACTCCACCGGCCTATATGGATGGACTGGAACCTCATTGGGACAAAATCCGAACCTTTGTGATCGACTCCGCCCAGCAGTTCAAACCAGCGCCCCCGGCCGAATTTTCACTGGAAGAAGGCTCCGATTTTTATAAAGAGCTGAAAGAAGTTTATGATGTAGGCAATGAAATTACCGAAAAAGGAGACGAATCCGAAGGCATACAAATTGCCAAATTTTGGGACTGTAACCCCTACGTTTCAGTAACCCGCGGCCATTTGATGTTTGCCACCAAAAAAATTACCCCAGGCGGCCATTGGATCGGAATTACCAAAATCGCCTCAAGAAAGAGCAAAAGCGACTTCGATAGAACGGTATACGCCTATACGAAGACTTCTATGGCCATCGCCGATGGCTTTATCAGCTGTTGGGCGGAAAAATATCGCAGTAACCTGATCCGGCCCGAAACCCTTATCAACCAGCACTGGGACGATAATTGGAAGCCGGTGCTGCAGACCCCGCCCTTCCCCGAATATACCAGTGGACATTCAGTAGTCTCCGGGGCGGCCGCTATTGCACTTACCAGCATTTTCGGCGACAATTTTGCTTTTGATGACGATACCGAGACCGCTTTTGGCCTGCCTGTACGCAGCTACAAATCATTTAATGATGCTTCAGCGGAAGCGGCCATCAGTAGAATGTACGGGGGCATTCACTATCGTATGGCCATAGAGGTAGGCTTAACTCAGGGTCGTAAACTGGGGAAATTTGTAGTCGATAATTTAAAGATGGAGACCGACCGCTCCGTAGCCGCCAACAACAAAAAAAATACGCTGTAACAAATCAGGCGCCGCAAGCTCCACCCCGATAAATTAAAGTAGTAAACTTGGAGATGTTTAATCCGATTGCAGTATGAAATTGACCGGCAAGGTTTGAGCGAGGCACGAGCGATACGTGTAGGTCAAATCAAAACCCAAACCCGAGTTCAAATGAAAATCGCAACCCGTCTTCACTATTAAAAAGCGCCCCCATTGCCGTTAAAAAATCCGCACCTTTAAAGAAAAACGCACCGCCGTAGGAGGTATGACAGATGTTTGAACTTTCAGTACCTTAGCACTCCTGAAAACCTTTTTCAAAAAATGTCTTCGAACTCCCGATTATCACGTGCCTTTAAGAATGCCAAAAGGATATCCTTTGACGATAACTCGAAATTCATCCTTTTCAGTGACTGCCACAGAGGTGACAACAGTTTTGCAGACGATTTTGCCAACAACCGCAATATCTATCACCACGCCCTGACCTTTTATTATAAAAACGAATTTCAATACTGCGAAATAGGTGATGGCGACGAGCTTTGGGAGAACATCCATTTTGAATCCATCTTCGAGGCGCACAAAAATGTCTATGGGCTGCTTCGCAAATTCCACCTCGAAAAGCGGTTACATATGATCTGGGGCAACCATGATATGGTTTACAAAGATCCTGACTATGTAAAGGCACATCTTAGCAGTTATTTTGAACCTATCGACGGCGAATCTAAAGAGCTTTTCGAGGGGATTACCTACAACGAGGCCGTCGTACTAAAACACGAACAAACACAACAAGAGATCTTTCTGACCCATGGCCATCAAGGTGATTGGTGGAACTATACCTTTTGGCGCTGGAGCCGTTTTTTGGTGCAGATACTCTGGAAACCTCTTCAAGTTTGGGGCATACACGATCCTACGAGCCCCGCCAAGAACTACACGGAATTGATTAAAATAGAGAGACGAATCAAGAAATGGATACTACAAAACGACGAACAGATTACGGTCACCGGCCATACGCACCGTCCTCGTTTTCCCGAACCCGGCGATATTCCTTTTTTTAACGATGGAAGTTGCGTGCATCCCCGAAGCATAACCGGTATAGAAATCGAAGAAGGAAAAATCTCGTTGATCAAGTGGCAAATTGCCACCACAGAAGACGGCACGCTGAGGGTAGTCCGCGTTTTGTTGGAAGGCCCGCAGAAATTGATAGACTATCGGAAGGCAAATTGAAATTTAGATCCTACCATTTGGCGTGCCGAGCACTTTGGCTGCCTATTCGTTCCTTTCAGGCGCTCAACATAAATCGCATTCAAGTGTCAAATTCCACATTTGCTACGCCGAACATTTCGGCCGCCAGCTATTTTCGTTAAGACGGCCGCTCAGCATATATTGCAATCGACACGCTTTATTCTAATGTCGCTGCCGTTCCGCGTTCAGCGCAAAAATTCATTACTTTTGCCTTCAAAAAAGATTCCAAATGAAAAAAGTTTTCTGCATCTCCTTAATCTCCCTTTTATTCATCTCCTGTTGGAAGGACAAGAGTCCCGAAGACCTCATTCGCCTAAAAGATAAGTTCAAATCACAGGTCAGCGCATTCGAAAACAAGAAAGAGAACGCCAATAAAAACGTTAATAAAGGTCTAGAATCTCTCAATGCCCTCAAAAGCGCGCTCGAGGAAACCAAGAACGAGGATAAAGAATTCGCCAAGGTCTACGGCGATTGGGAAAAAGTAAACAGGCGTGTCGAAAACCTCAACGACGAATATAAAGATCTCAAAGAAAAAGCCGCCAACCTTTTCACGGCCATGGAGACCCAGACCAATAGCCTGAGTGATAAGACAGCCAAAAAAACCTTATCAAATGCCATCGAAAAGGCTCGCTCTAAATACAATGGCATTTTGGCCAACACCTCGAAGGCCATCGATAAATTAAGGCTATTACACGGCGATGCCGTTGAGGTCGTCAAAGCTCTTGAAGTAGCGGCTGCACTAAACTCATTCGATAATATCAACGACCAGATGAAAGGCATCGAGGGCCGTGTCGACGGTATCATGCAAGAGTTGAACGTCGCTGTCGTAGAAAGCAAGAAATTATATGAAAAGAAGATTACGGAGTTAGGTGATGAATGACATCTTAACCACAAGTACTATATCCCGAATATTTTCGCATCAACAAAAAAGGTTGAGTTTACGTCGATTTCATGATCTTCGTTGATAACTTCGTCCGTTACCGTGTTCAAGCGTAGATTGAATTCGTCTTTTTTAATGTATTCCTTCAAATCGATATCCAAAACATCGACATCCAAGGTACTTCCCGCATTTTCATCAACATCCTTTTCGGCAATCTTGATTTCATCAAGTCCTTCAGCCGAGATAAAGACTTCGATGGTTTTAAGGAAACTGAAGTCCGCATTGGTTGGAGCGGTTATGACCATTTGCAGTTTGGTCAGTCTAATTTCTTCAATCAGGTCTTTTCTAGTATCGTTTACCTCGAACTGGGACTCGGAGTTCGTCTCCATGTCGGGCGTTAACATATTAAAAGGCAAATTGATACCTGTCGCCCCGGGAACGACAACCTTGCTATTGTATTCTAAATCGAACTTGGTAAGCTCATCGACTTTGTCACAGCTGCTTATGGTAAAAAGGAGGGTTAAAAACAGGAAAATATTACGCATTAGTGAAGGTTTTGGAGTTATGATGTAGTTCACTAACGCTTTTAAACCTGATATATTTTGAAGCTATAAGGGAAAAGAAATCCCTTACTCTGCTTTCTTCCAAATATCTTCGGCATCTAACCGTACGAGCGTTTTCAAGTCCATTATTTTGAATCGCCCCTTAAAACTTGATGTGGGAGGCCCTTCCAAATAGAGGACGTTACTATCCTTAATGACGTAATCAAACCTGCGAACTACATCGATTCCACCATATGAAATATCGACTTCATTCTCATTTATAAACTCCAACCACTCGATGCAATTGATTTCTGGGTTATCACCGTTATCGCAATTTGGAAGCTCATGGGTAAACCGCCCCTGCAGTTCAAGGTTGGGATTGACACAACATTCTGTCCGCTCGCAAGACATAATTAGCCCTGCTATTACTCCTATAAAAATATATTTCCCCATAGAATTTTATTGTACCACTGTTTAAGAAACCCATAGATAAATCATCTGTTCAATTTTTCATTGTTCGTTATCCCATTCCAAAATTATCTCATAACCGTCGGCAGCCGTATTACCTTAACAATTGTCGACTTCTACCATTGCACGAATCGCTTCTTTCAGGTTATCCATTTTTCAGTTTTCAGTTTTTAGCATAGGTCAATACTGTTTCGTCATCAATTAAATCGGGATTATCAATAAATATCAATTTAAGGGTAGATTCTTTTATTTCAAAGATATAGGAACTCTTGTCATCAAAGGTAATCTGGTTTTTGCTCAAGGAAAAATCATGAGATCCGGAACTCCTAAAAAATGTTAGGTCATCAGTATTTTCAGCGGTTACGCGATTTTCCTTCGAATCAAAAGTTAGCGTGTGTTCGCTGTAATCGAAATCAGGTCCGACTCCACATGCGAAACATATAGCATCGATAAGCACCCATTTACCATCCAGAGTTACGTTCGTTTCACCGTCATCATTTGAACAGGAAACTAAAACACCAAAAATCATATACAAAACAACCAGACTTTTCATAATATATTCGTTTTCCTTATTAGATGAGGAAAATGAAAAAGGTTGCGTACTAAAGGACTATTAAAACAAAATAATTCTTCTTTCCCCGCTGCAGCAGCACAAATTTATCATTGATCAGGTCAGCGCTGGTTATCACGTAATCCGCGGTGACTTTTTCTTTGTTGACCGAGATAGAATTCTGTTTCAGCTCCCTTCGTGCCTCGCTGTTGGATGCTAAAAAACCGGTCTTATCGGCCAGGGCACCGATCATATCAAGTCCGTTTTCAAGTTCGGATCTCGATATTTCAGCCTGCGGCACTCCGTCAAAGACATCGAGAAACGTCTTTTCATCCAGTTTTTTGAGGTCTGCAGATGTGGATTTTCCAAAAAGGATGTTACTGGCTTTCAAGGCATTGTTCAAATCATCTTGGGAATGCACCATGACCGTGATTTCTTCGGCCAGTCTTTTTTGCAGGATGCGTAGGTGGGGCACTTCTTGGTGTTCGTCGGTCAATTTGTCGATTTCTTCCTTGGTGAGAAACGTAAATATCTTGATATATTTCTCAGCATCGGCATCGGAAACATTCAGCCAGTATTGATAAAATCGGTAGGGGGATGTCCGTTCGGCATCCAACCAGATATTGCCGCCTTCGGTCTTTCCGAACTTCGTGCCGTCGGCCTTGGTGATCAAGGGGCAGGTCAGGGCGTAGCCTTTTCCGTTAGCGATTCGGCGGATCATTTCAGTACCCGTCGTTATGTTTCCCCATTGATCGCTACCGCCCATTTGCAAGGTACAATTATGGTTTCTGTACAGGTGTAGAAAATCATAGCCCTGCACCATTTGATAGGTGAACTCGGTGAACGACATCCCTTCTTTGGCTTCAGAGGTAAGCCGCTTCTTGACGGAATCCTTTGCCATCATATAGTTGACGGTGATATGCTTGCCCACGTCTCGGATGAAATCCAAGAACGAAAAGTCCTTCATCCAATCGTAATTATTGACCAGAACGGCGTTGTTGGCAGCATTGCCGGAACCCTTGGCGGTGGTACTGTCAAAATCCAGAAAACGCGACAATTGTTCCTTTAACGCCTGTTGATTGTGGCGTAGTGTGGGTTCATCCAAAAGATTACGTTCCGCGGACTTGCCGGAAGGATCGCCGATCATACCCGTAGCGCCACCGATAAGGGCGTAGGGTTTATGCCCAGCCAATTGAAAATGGCGTAGCATCATCACACCGACCAAGTGGCCGATATGTAATGAATCTGCGGTCGGGTCGATACCTACATATGCCGACCGCATTTCTTCCAACAGATGTTCTTCGGTTCCGGGCATGACGTCGTGCAGCATACCCCTCCATGTCAGTTCTTCTACAAAGTTTGAAGGCATTTGGCTTAAGTTCTTAAATTAGGGTGCAAATATCCGAAAAAAGAACAGAGAGACGAGATTAGAGAGAATAGACTTTGATATTGAATTCATTTAAGCTTTTTTGCCTACAAAAAAACACATTTTGCACCCTCATTTCGTCACTTTTAACAACCAAAGCTCTACTATACTTACAAAAAATGGCATTATAAGGGCACAAAACCCGAGTTTTTCGGTTCCGGACAAAAAGTTTGAACGCGTTCATTTTGCACTTCTTACCTCTAACCCCGTACTTACTATTTTCCTATTCCCTAACTTTGAAACATGATATTGGTAACCGGCGGTACAGGTTTGTTAGGGGCTCATCTTTTGCTAAAATTAGTGGAAGCGGGTCATTCGGTGAGGGCCATCCACAGAAAGGGAAGCGACCTTAAAAGGGTAGAAAAAGTCTTTGGTTACTATAGAAAGGATGCCAAAGAACTTTTTGATGCTATAGCATGGGTCCTAGCCGATATCAATGATATTCCAGCTCTCGAAATCGCTTTCAAAAATATCACCCATGTGTACCATGCCGCAGCCCTGATCTCTTTCAATCCCGAAGACCTCAAAAAACTGCAAAAAATAAATACCGAGGGCACGGCGAACATCGTAAACCTCTGTATCGCCAACAACGTAAAAAAATTGTGTTATTCCAGCACCATTGGGGCAATCGGCAGGAGTATCGATGGCAGTACTACGAACGAAGAAACTCCGTGGACGCCCCAAGAAGCCAATGTATACGGACTCACCAAACACGCCGCCGAAATGGAGGTCTGGCGCGGATCTCAGGAAGGGCTGCCCGTAGTCATGGTCAATCCCGGGGTAATCGTAGGCCCGGGATTTTGGGACAGCGGTAGTGGAGCGCTTTTTACGACCGCCCTCAAAACATATGGGTATTATCCACCAGGTGGAACAGGATTCATTTCGGTGCTTGACGTGGTAGCCATGATGATCGACTTGATGCAATCGCCCGTCAAAAACGAACGCTATATCGCGGTCACCGAAAATTGGACCTATCAAAAGATACTCGGTGAAATAACACAGGAATTGGGGATAAAATCGCCAACAAATGAACTAAAATTTTGGCAACTGGAAATCGGACGATGGCTCGATAGCCTAAGGAATCTGTTTCTCAAGAGCGGTAGAAGCATCACAAAAAGCCATATCCGATCCCTAAAAAACCGACAGATTTTTGACAACCGGAAAATCAAAGCTGAGTTAGATTTTGAATTCCGTTCCTTGAGGAATGAAATTCGATTCTGCTGTGAGAAATTTAGGGAAGAGAATCTTTGACTTTATCCAAATTGGTTTTGCCATCCTTGTTTTCAAGTTCACTTATTCGCAGGCTATCAGTAACCTTTTTTTCCTCTTCAAGAACCTTGGTCTGCTCTTCGAGTTTCGATTCCACCTTTTTATAGATTTTTTCATACGCTATTGGTAAAGAAGCGTAATAGCGGTCACTCTCGACAAACTGAAGGCTATCGATTCCGTGTTTTTCGAAAATATAGGCCATAGGTTCGATATCGTGCTCCTGTAATAGGGCTACGTTCGTGATTTTGGCGGCATTGACAATGGCGAGATCCGTAAGCACTTCGACCATCTTATCCTCGGGGATAAGGTTATCGGGCTTCTTCAGGAGGTTATCGTTGCAGGAAAGCAGGGAGATAATCAGAATGGACGCATATAACTTTTTCATGTAATCAAACTTTGGGGTGGCATTTTGACAGGTATCTTCCCTTTTTTCACCTATCAAAAGTCAACCGTTTCGCATGCCGTTCGGTGGAAAATTTCCCATTTTCATAGGCTAAATGCCCGTTGACAAAGGTATGGGTAATTTTCGACCGAAAGGTATTGCCCTCAAATGGAGACCATCCGCATTTATAGACGATGTTTTCTTTGGCTACGTGCCATGGGGAATTCAGATCAACGGCCGTCAAATCGGCAAAATAGCCTTCCCTTATATATCCGCGTTTTTCGACTTGGAAGAGGATGGAAGGGTTATGGCACATTTTCTCCACAATTTTTTCTAGGGTTATTTTTTCTTCGTGATATTTTTCCAAAATCGCAGGTAGGGCATGTTGAACTAATGGACCTCCGGAGGGTGCCTTGGTGTAGACGTTGTCCTTTTCCTCGATCGTATGCGGGGCATGATCGGTGGCGATGACATCCAATCGGTCGTCTAGTAGGGCTTGCCAAAGTTGGTCGCGATCTTCCGCGGTTTTTACAGCGGGGTTCCACTTGATCAAAGCGCCTTTAGTTTCGTAATCAATATCGGAAAACCAAAGGTGATGGATGCAGACCTCGGCGGTAATTTTTTTATCCTTTAAAGGGATGTCATTTCGGAAAAGCTCCGTTTCTTTTCCTGTGGAAAGATGGAAAACATGCAAGCGCGCCCCGGTCTTTTTCGCCAGTTCGATCGCTTTTGAGGAGGATAGATAGCAGGCCTCGGCACTCCGTATCTTGGGATGATATTTTATAGGGATATCGTCTCCGAATTCCTTCTTGTATTTGGCCAGATTGCGCTTGATGGTATTTTCATCTTCGCAGTGTGCCGATATCACCATTTCGGTATTTTGAAAAATCCGTTCGATGACCGCCTCATCATCAACCAGCATATTGCCGGTCGAAGAGCCCAAGAACAATTTTACCCCGGAACAGGCATTTTTGTCCAATCGCTTTAATTCCTCCAAATTATCGTTGGTGCCTCCAAAGGGAAAGGAGTAATTGGCAAACGAACTCTTGGCGCCTAATTGGAATTTCTCCTCTAGTTTCTGTATGGTGGTCGTTTGCGGATTGGTATTGGGCTGTTCCATATAGCTGGTAATGCCTCCGGCAACGGCCGCCCGACTTTCGGACGCGATATCGCCTTTATGCGTAAGTCCCGGTTCCCGAAAGTGCACCTGATCGTCGATAATCCCGGGCAAGAGATGCTTTCCCCCTAAATCGATGACTTTGGCGTTGGCATCCGAGATATCGGAATCTATTCTGATAATGAAATCATCCTCTAGCAGTACGTCACTATCGAAGACGTTGTTCTCGTTGACAATCTTGGCATTCTTTAAAACGATCTTTCCCATAAACACCTGCTATAAAAATTTAGTGAATCTCAAACCGTCTCAAAATCCATCCCTTTTAAACAGACTCCTTATTTTCATCATAAATACACCAAAAATAGCCTCCCGAACAATCGAGCCGTTCATTTTGGATTTCCCTTTTACCCGATCTCGGAAGATAATGGATACCTCTTTGATATCATAATTTTTAAGATACGCCCTGAACTTCATTTCGATTTGAAACGCATATCCCACAAAACGCACGGAATCAAGATCGATGTTCTCAAGCACATACCGTTGATAACAAACAAACCCAGCGGTCGGGTCGTGTACGCGCATACCCGTAATTATCTTTACGTAGAACGAAGCCCCGTAAGACAAAAGTACCCGGTATAGCGGCCAGTTCACTACATTGACCCCTTTCTTATACCGTGACCCGACCGAGACATCGGCACCGTTGACACAGGCTCGATATAATCTTTTCAAATCTTCGGGATTGTGTGAAAAATCAGCATCCATCTCGAAAATATAGTCGTATTTTTTGGCGATGGCCCATTTGAAACCGTGAATATAGGCCGTGCCCAAGCCGGATTTTTCCATCCGGGTTTCCAAGAACAATGTATCTGAATACTCTTTTTGCATCTCCAGCACCTTCGCCGAAGTGCCGTCAGGGGAGTTGTCGTCAACGACAAGTACGTGAAAATCCTTGTTCAACGCAAAAACTGCCCCTATAATGGCCTCGATATTCTCGATCTCATTATACGTGGGAATAATGACCAGGCTGTCGGACATCGAATGCATTGCTTTAGGAGACTAAGAAAAAGTCTTCTGACAAAAATAAGGTTTTACTACCGCTAAGAAAACGGCAAGCTATGAATTGTGAAACTTTTATACTCGTGCTATGCAAAGCCATACTACGGTTTTGCATTTTAACGCCGTCAAAGTGAAAAAGAAAGAGACTAAAACCCGAATTCCTAAATGGCAGGAGTATGAATATCAGAATTCGTAATTTTGCGCGTTGTTAGAGATAGATTGTCACACACCGACCTGAAATGAAAACGAAACTGCCCCGAATTTTCCTGTTATTATTAGGCGCGGTGTTCCTGATCAATATGCTTCAATCGTATTGCACCCCCCTTATTTTTGATGAGGCCTATTACTGGTATTATGCTCAAAACATGGCCTGGGGTTATTTTGATCATCCGCCCATGGTGGCCTTTATGATTAAGTTGGGGAGCTTCCTTTTTGATGGGGAATTGGGGGTTCGATTCGTTAGCTGTATTTTTTCCGTAGGTACGTTCGTCGTCATCTGGATAAGCATCGACAATCCGAAAAAACGCAATTATGTCGTTCCCTTTTTTGTGCTCGTGTTCTCTATGGCCCTCCTGAACGCCTACGGCTTTTTTACCTTGCCCGATACCCCCCTACTCTTCTTTACCGCTCTATTTCTTTACACTTACAAGCGTTTTCTGTTCGATTCGTCGTTACGATGGGCCATTATCATGGGGCTTGCCATGGCCTGTCTGATGTATAGCAAGTACCATGCGGCATTAGTCATCGTGTTCGTACTGCTCTCCAATTTAAAACTCTTGGCGAACAAATATGCATGGCTCTCCGTTTTCGTTGCCCTATTTTGCTATATACCCCATTTTATTTGGCTCTATCAGCACGATTTTGTCACGATAAGCTATCATCTTTTCGATCGGCCAAACGCCGCCTACGACTTTCAAAAATATACTTTGGGCTATTTTGTGAACCTAGTGGCTATTTTCGGACTCACTTTTCCTTTGATCTATCTTTCCTTGTTTAAGACCCGTTCCTCGGACACCTTCACAAAAGCCCTGCTCTATCTTGTTTACGGGGTGCTCATCTTCTTCTTTATTTCAAGTTTTAACCGTCGTGTACAGACACAGTGGATTATTGTTATCGCCATTCCCCTGGCCATAATCACCTTTCGGTATATGATGCAAAACGAAAAGGTCAATCAATGGGTCTTCCGGATAGGACTGGTAAACATCGCAATCATTCTCTACCTCCGGGTCGGATTGGTCAATGAAGAACTTTCCCCTATTTACTACGAGACCCATGGCAACAAGGCCGTGGCGGAACAGATAAAAGCGGAGGTTGGCGATACGCCCCTTATTTTTATAAATTCGTACCGCAATGCGCCCATGTTCGCCTTTTATACGGGAAACGACACCTATTCGCTGAACAATGCCTATTATCGCCGTAACCAATATTCCATCGATGATTCCGAATTAAAGTTACAGCATCAAAAAGTGCTCTATTTTTCGGGAAATCCAAAAAAATCCGATATCTCGTTTACCAAAAGTAACGGGGGTACCTTTTATGGGGAATTCATTGAGGACTTTGAATCTTTTCGGAAACTGGAGACCATAGTCGATGGGCCCATGCCTTTGGAAACGGACAAGGAACAGATTCTTAAGATATATAACCCATATGATCGACCGGTCGCCCTTAAAAAATTACGGTTCAATGTGGCCTACCTGACGGATTTCAAAAAGGTCGAAAATGCCATATTGATTTATCCAAAACCAGTCGATGACAAAATTCTTTCGTTGCCACCCAATGATACGATCAATTTTACGTTTAAGTTACCGGAGCCTAAGATGGTCGAACCGGCCTATTTTAGGGTATCCATTTCCGATAACGGACTACCCTTCGGGCTCAATGGCAAAAACACCGAACTTCTATACTAACTCATGGAACCTATTCTTAGAACAGCGGATACCGCAGATTGGATTACTATCATATTACTGTCGAGTATCCTACTTCTGGTACTTGCCAAAAGCTTTTTCTATAGCCGTTTCTTGAACTTTATCATTCTGCCCTTTAACAACAAGTACATTTTTATGTACAATAAAAAGGAAAAATTAATCAATTGGTTCCATATCTTCTTCACCTTCTTTCAGCTTATCAACTTTTCACTTTTTGTTTTTTTTGCGGGAAAGATTTTCTTCGATACCGCTGAAAATGGATATCCGTTCATGTATCCCATTATTCTAGGATGCATTTTAGGCTTCATTTTGATAAAGGTGGTGCTGCAACTGGCCAACGGCTTTATATTTGGCTCTAATAAGGCCATTAGTGAGCTAATTTTCAAAAAACTCTCGTATCTCAACTACACAGGTCTTGTCATGTTTTTGGCAAATCTGTTGTTGGCCTATGTGGCACGAGATTCCCAAATTGTAGTTTTCGTAGCAATATTCCTAATTCTCTTGATTAATGTAATTGGCTGGATTACCCTATTAAGGAATCACCAAAAGTTTATAACCAACTACTTCTTCTATTTTATTTTGTACCTTTGCGCACTTGAAATTTCACCGTTCATTATTATTGGCAGTTACCTCAAAAACTAAAGTATATGATGTAAAAATATCTTCGCACGCCTAGAAAAATGGAGATTTCAAAAAATTGAACAATTCCGATACCATACGTATCGGGAACAGCAACTAACAAGCAAACATTCTCAGATGAAAGTTAGAACAATTTTGGTATCACAACCGGAACCTAAGATTGAAAATTCGCCGTACTCCAAGTTGATTGACAAGGAAAAGGTGAAAGTCGATTTCAGGCCATTTATTCATGTTGAGGGAGTGGATGCCAAAGACGTTCGCCAACAGAAGGTGGATCTGCGCAATTACACCGCCATCATACTGACCAGCAGAAACGCCGTCGATCATTTTTTCAGGATTGCCGAAGAAATGCGCTTTAAGGTACCGGACAGTATGAAATATTTCTGCCAATCGGAAGCCGTGGCCTATTATCTCCAAAAATACGTGGTTTACCGAAAACGAAAGATTTACGTTGGAAAGCGTAATTTCCAGGAATTGGTGCCCCTATTTAAAAAATACAAAGGTGAAAAGTTCTTGTTACCTTCTTCGGATGCTTTACAGGATGAAATTCCAGAAATTTTAAACGGATTGGATATCGAATGGAAAAAAGGGACCTTTTATAAAACCGTAATCAGTGACCTTTCAGACCTTCGCAACGTATATTACGATGTGCTTGTATTTTTTAGTCCGTCGGGCATTGAATCCCTTTTACAGAACTTTCCCGATTTTGATCAGAAGGATACTCGAATCGCCGTTTTCGGAAATTCTACGATAGACGCAGCAACCGATGCGGGATTACGTATCGATATCAAGGCGCCCACTCCCGAAACGCCATCAATGACCATGGCTCTTCAGAAGTACATTAACGAAGCGAACAAGCGGTAAATTATTTTTAGAACGCATACCGCTGCGGACCACCGCGCCGTATCTCCTCACTGGCAAAAGCCTCGAACTTTTTAAAATTTTCCCGAAACGCGTTGGTCAACTTAAAGGCCGCGGTGTAATAGGCCTCATCATCGTTCCAAGTGGTTCTGGGGCTTAGCACACTTGTAGGTACTCCGGGGCATTCCCTGGGCTGGGCTACACCGAAAACGGAATGAATGTGATAGTGGTCGTAATCGTAAAGGCCCAAATCACCGTTCAGTACCGCATTGATCATGGCGCGGGTGTATTTAAGTTTCATTCTTGTACCAACGCCGTACGGGCCGCCCGTCCACCCTGTATTCACCAGCCACACGTTCACTTCCGCATTTTTCATTTTTTGGCTCAGCATTTCCGCATATTTCGCAGGATGCAAAGGCATAAAAGGTGCCCCGAAACAGGCCGAAAATGATGGGATAGGGGCTATGACCCCCGCTTCCGTTCCCGCTACTTTGGCGGTATAGCCAGAAATAAAATGATACGCCGCTTGACTGGGCGTCAACTTCGATATCGGGGGCAGCACCCCAAACGCGTCAGCCGTCAGAAAGAAGATGTTCTTCGGGTTTTTCCCTAGGGATGGCCGTTGTACGTTTTCAATATGATAGATCGGGTAACTCACCCGCGTGTTCTGCGTGATGGACGTATCTGTATAATCGACGGTACCGTTTTCGTCCAAAACTACATTTTCGAGCAAGGCCCCTTTTTTGATGGCATGGAATATTTCCGGTTCGCTTTCTGAGGATAAATTTATGACTTTGGCGTAGCAACCGCCCTCAAAATTAAAAACGGCATTTTCGTTGTTCCAGCCGTGCTCGTCATCACCGATCAATTTTCTGGATCGATCGGTGGATAAGGTTGTTTTTCCGGTGCCTGAAAGTCCGAAAAATATCGCGGTTTCCCCAGTTGCGCCCACATTGGCCGAACAGTGCATAGGCAATGTGGTTTTTTGGAAGGGCAGGATAAAGTTCAACGCCGAAAATATGCCCTTTTTTATTTCACCCGTATAGCCCGTGCCACCGATCAACACTATTTTCCGGGTAAAATTTAAGATGGCAAAATTGTGTTGTCTGGTACCGTCTACTTCAGGATTTGCCCTAAATCCCGGTGCATTGATGACCGTCCATTCCGGATCGAAGTGTTTCAGCTCCTCATGCGTGGGGCGAATGAACATATTATAGGCGAAAAGGTTCGACCACGGGTATTCGTTGATGACCCTGATATCCATCCGGTAATTATGGTCGGCACACGCATAGCAATCGCGTACATAGAGCTCCTTGTCGTTCAGATAGGCGATGACCTTTTCGTGAAGGACATCGAAGTTTGAAGGTTCAAAGGGGATGTTGATATCACCCCACCAGACGTTATCGGTCGTAATGGCATCCTTTACGATAAAACGATCCTTGGGGGAGCGGCCAGTGAACTCGCCCGTATTGACGGCCAAGGCTCCCGAAGATGCTTCCTTCCCCATTTTCTTTTCCAAGGTAATGGCATGCAATTGTGATGGAGATAATTGATAATGGATATTTGAATGTGTTATCCCATAGGAAATCAAGGAAACCGATTCCGAATTTTTTTTCGAATTATTCATTTACGAAGCGTTTTATATCCGCTAAATTATCATAAATAAATTTTTGATAGCCTTTTTTTAAGGATAATTTATTTAAAGCACTTCCAATACCTAAATCCTAGAAGCGCCCACGCGAGTATTAGAAAAAGTCCGCCGATAGGAGTGACAAAACCGATGGTCTTAAAATCAAAGGAGGTAAGCGTATTGGTGGCCAGGAAATAAATCGAAAAAGAAAAGAGGATGATCCCCGCTAGAATGCAGTAGAATATCCATTTTTTATGGCTTTCGGGTATGACGTTCACGTTGGCTAGAACCAACAGGAGCAGCGCGTGGTACATTTGGTAGGTTACCCCGGTCTCCCAAGTTTGAATCGCATCTGCATCGACCAGATTTTCTAATCCGTGGGCACCAAAGGCACCCAATAGTACGGCGAGGATCCCGAAAAGGATTCCTACCAGAAATATTGTTTTGTTCATAACTTAGTTCCGCTTCTTTTTTATAAATATAACAATCGATACCTTCGTGTATCACACCACTCGTTAGAGCAGCAAAATTACGAAATCAAATGCCACGTAAAATTCTCGTTATCGGCGCAGGAAAATCTACTTCGTACCTTTTGGATTATTTTTTGCAGAAGTCCACAATCGAAGACCTGCATTTGACCATCGGAGATCTCAACCCCGACGCTATTCCCGATGCTATTAGCAACCATCCAAATTGCTCCATACTCTCCTTGGATATTTTTAAGGATATAGAGAGAAAAAATGCAATTCAGCAGAGTGACATTGTTGTTTCTATGCTTCCCGCATCTCTGCACTTTAAGGTCGCACAGGACTGTATCGTGTATGGAAAACATCTGGTTACGGCTTCGTATATCAGTGAAGAGCTAAAGACCTTAGATAAAAAAGCCAAAGAAAAAGGCCTCGTCTTTATGAACGAAATCGGGCTCGATCCCGGCATCGACCATATGAGCGCCATGCAGATTATAGACCGTATCCGAGAAAAAGACGGCAAAATGCTGCTTTTTGAATCCTTTACAGGCGGATTGGTGGCGCCCGACAACGACAATAACCTATGGAACTACAAATTTACTTGGAACCCCAGAAATGTTGTCGTAGCGGGACAAGGCGGGGCAGCCAAATTCATTCAGGAGGGCACCTACAAATACATTCCCTATCACAAACTCTTCCGCCGTACCGAATTTTTCGATATTGAGGGTTATGGAAGGTTCGAAGGCTATGCGAACCGCGACTCGCTGAACTATCGGGAAGCCTACGGCCTACAGGATGTCTTGACATTATACCGTGGAACCATGCGAAGGGTAGGCTTTTCAAAAGCTTGGAACATGTTCGTACAATTGGGTATGACCGACGATAGTTACACTATTGAAAATTCAAAGGGCATGTCGTACCGCGAATTCGTCAACCTGTTTCTCCCGTACTCACCTACCGATTCCGTCGAGCTAAAATTGCGCTACTACCTAAAGATCGATCAAGATGATATTATGTGGGAAAAGCTGTTGGAACTGAACCTTTTTGATGCTCAAAAGACCATTTCGCTATCACATGCCACTCCAGCACAAGTTTTGCAGAAAATCCTGGAAGATAGCTGGACGCTGGCCGACAACGAAAAGGATATGATCGTGATGTACCACAAATTCGGCTATGAACTGAACGGACAAAAAAAACAAATAGACGCCAATATGGTGGTCATTGGCGATGACAGGGTTCATACAGCCATGTCAAAAACGGTAGGCCTTCCCGTGGCTATGGCTACTTTGGCGATATTGAACAAGAAAATCGTAACGCCCGGCGTGCAGATTCCCATTAAAAGGGAAGTTTATAAACCCATACTTTCCGAACTTAAAAATTATGGCATTCTCTTTAGGGAATATGAGGTGCCCTATTTGGGCTATAATCCGGATTCGGTGGCGAGTTAAAGCATAGAGCCTTTTTAAAACCCGGTTCTTAAAGGATAGTATCCCTTTTTATTCCTTCCTGTGCTTTGGGGAAGGAACCTCAATACTGTCAACTTTCAGGTAATTTTTCTACTTTTACTATTAAACCGAAACCTGAACCATGAAATCCAATAACGAAAAGGTAAAAATTGACGGCATAGACAAGAAAATACTAAGGTTCTTAATGGCCGATGCCCGGAAACCCATTCTAGAAATTGCTAGAAATATTGGTATCTCAGGAGCGGCCATTCATCAAAGATTACGAAAACTAGAAGCATCGGGACTATTGGCCGGATCAAAGTTCGTCATCGACCCCAAAGTTATGGGTTACACCACCATGGCCTATATCGGCATTTATCTGGACAAGGCCATGAGCAACCCTGCCGCCGTCAAGCAGTTGGAAAAGATTCCCGAAGTGTTGGAATGCCATTATACCACCGGGAACTGGTCAATTTTAATCAAAGTGCTCTGCAGGGATAATGAACACCTGATGCACGTGCTGAACAAGGATATTCAACAAATCGAAGGGGTTTCACGTACGGAAACGTTTATTTCTTTAGATCAGCAGATCGATCGGCAGATTACCATTTAATGCAAAGACCCCGAAGGTATTGATAACCTTTGGGGTCTTTAATACTATTCAGACTAAGGCTCTGTTCATAAATAACCCATATATTTCTACTGGTTCTTTACTCGCCAACTGCTTTGAAAATACTCGCCGTAATTTTATGCCCGCGTTTTTCGCCTTGTTGACAAACAAAATAACTGCCTATAATTCGTACGTCTTATTTATGAACAAACCCTAAACTGCAAAACTTTGCCTGTTAGGCCTTTCCACGAGGTATTACTATTTTGGCCGATATGAAGGAAGGCCTTCTATGGTCGGCAACACCTTGCAGGTCAGTCCGAATGCGTTCTGCAAATCAAATCATCACTTAATCCCTTCCCCCGAAAACCTGTAGCCCCCAATAGACCAAAGTGGCCAAAGAACCGATTGCGGCTACCAAATAGGTGCGGGCAGCCCATTTCAGAGCATCTTCGGAACCCTTATATTCTTGTGGAGTAACTACATTTTTTGATTTTAACCATGCCAAGGCACGATGGCTGGCGTCGTACTCTACCGGAAGCGTAATAAAACTGAACAAAGTGGCCATTCCCATCATAATCAGACCCGCAACGGCGACCCAGTATCCGAAACCTACTCCGGCTGCTGCCCCTAGCATAAGTCCACCGAAAACCACCCACATTGACATGCTTGAGGTCACACTGACCACCGGCACCAATTTAGAACGCAAAGTCAACCATTCATAAGCCTGGGCATGTTGAACCGCGTGGCCACATTCGTGGGCAGCGACCGCAGCGGCGGCGGCATTGCGTTGGCTGTAAACCCCTTCGCTCAAGTTTACCGTTTTGGTTTTCGGATTATAATGGTCCGTCAACCTACCGGCCGTAGAAACCACTTTTACGTCGCGGATGCCATTGTCCGACAGCATTTTTTCGGCAATCTCGGCACCGCTCATGCCGTTTTGCAGATGAACAGTGGAATAATGCTTGAACTTACTTTTTAACTTTCTGCTCACCAGCCAGCTGACCAAGGCGATGGCGCCGATCAGAATATAATATCCTATCATAATTTCTCTTGTTTTGCTTTTATAATTTTAAATCCAAAAAACTTCCGTCCTTTAAAGCGATGATTCGAGATAGAGGCGGCGAAATTCCCTTTCTCTAAGATATCAAAAACCTCGCCATATCAATAGGTCTCCATTTAGTATGACAAAATTACCTTCTGTTTCAAAAAGCCCCGGCCTATTTGTATTTTAATTTCAGTAACAGCATGGTAAATAGCAAGAGAGCCGTAAGGGCATTCGCCAACGTTACAGGAAAACTCTCTATTAGAATACCATACATACACCATAGCACCACCCCCACAAACATTACAAGGTACATGGTCAGGGAGATATCTTTGGTCGATTTCTGTTGCCAGGTCTTAAACACTTGGGGCAAAAAGGCAGCCGTTGTCAGGGTGGCCGCGACAAGACCTAGAATTTCTATATAGTCCATGACTGTATTTAAACGAAGTTACCCTACGATATTTACAATTTTTCCGGGCACCACAATTACTTTTTTGGGCGTACGGCCGTCTAATTGCTGCTGGGTCTTTTTATGCGCCATTACGACTTCTTCGATTTGCTTCCTGTCCAAATCCAACGATAGCTCCATCGTAAAGCGGGTTTTGCCATTGAAGGATATGGGGTACTCCTTGCTGCTCTCCACTATATATTTTTCCTCAAATTTCGGGAAGGATGCGGTCGCAATCGATTCGGTATGGCCCAGTTTTTCCCAGAGCTCTTCGGCGATATGTGGGGCGTAGGGGGACATCAAAATGGCCAAAGGCTCTAAAATTTCGCGGCTGGTACATTTTTGGGATGTCAGTTCGTTCACACAGATCATAAAAGTGGAGACGGAAGTGTTGAAACTAAAATTTTGGATATCGTCTTCTACCTTTTTTATGGTTTTGTGAAGGGTTTTTAGGCTTTCGGGAGCCGGCTTGTCAGCCTCCCTGAGACCTTCGTCTTTTGATTGTGGTTGATTGTCGGAAGTCTTGGCGAAAGAGTCGCCCCCGCCCGACGCTTCGGTGCCCGTTGTCTGGGAAATAGCCGGCCTTTCTAAATCGGCTACCGTAAACTCACCGTTAGGGCCGGAGTGGTAAAGCTTCCATAGTTTTTTTAGGAAGCCGTGAACGCCTGTAATCCCCGCCGTGTTCCAAGGTTTGGATTGCTCCATCGGGCCGAGGAACATTTCGTACATACGCAGGCTGTCGGCCCCGTATTCTTTCACGATATTTTCTGGATTGACAACGTTGTATTTGGATTTAGACATTTTTTCTACTTCGCGGTTCACTATAAAGGCTCCTCCTGAGCTTCCTTCAGGGGAGGTTTTTACATCATAGATTTCGCCATTCTCTAAAATGAACATGGAATTTTCAGAATCTGGTTGCCACTTTATGAAGGCTTGGATATCTAATTCATCCGAAGAATTCACCAACGATACATCCGAATGTATTTTAGAAATGGAACTTGGAGAATCGGTGACTTTAATAAATCCCATCTCGTTTTTATCCTTTTCATGAAAATCAAATATCGATTTCCTTAATATCTCGTAGTTCTCAAGAACATCCTCAAGAAACAATGATTTAGACAACATTTTTTTTACAAACTTTTGACTTATAAATACATTTTTTTTCTCTGCTTTCTTATTCTCACCAATCGTATAATCCCAACGATGCACAAAAGCACTAGTCCCCGTAATCATTCCCTGATTAATTAGCTTTTTGGCATACTCATCAACAGGCACCAACCCCCTATCGAACATAAACTTCTGCCAAAAACGACTGTACAGCAAATGGCCGGTGGCGTGTTCGCTGCCTCCGATATACAGATCCACATCTTGCCAGTAGTCGATGGCTTCTTGCGAGAAGATTTCATCATCATTGTGCGGGTCCATGTAGCGGTTGAAATACTGGGAACTTCCTGCCCAGCCCGGCATAGTGTTTAGCTCTAACGGGTAGACGCCATTGTCGTTCGATTGCTCCTCGACTGCGCTCGGGGCGAAATTGTTATTTGATTGGCCCTTATCGGTACTTCCACTGCGCTCAGCAGAACTACTCGGCGTGAAATTCGAGTTGGCCCTCTCGCTCACCTGCAGGCGAGCGCTCGGAGCGACATTTTCATTCGAAACCACCTGATTCGTATTCGTGTCCCAAGCCCAATCGGTGGCGTTGCCCAAGGGCGGCTCGCCGGTTTCGGTGGGGAGGTACTTTTCGACTTCCGGAAGCATGATGGGCAGGTGTTCGTCCGCAATCATCTGAGGCATACCGTCCACATAATATACCGGGAAAGGCTCACCCCAGTACCGCTGACGGCTAAAAACGGCATCCCGCAGCCGGTAGTTAATCTTTCCTTCGCCTTGTCCCAAGGTTTCGAGTTCGGCAATGGATTTTTTGACTGCTTTTTTATAGGGCAATCCGTTTAAAAAATCGGAATTTGTGATAATGGTCTTCTCCTTGTCCGCAAAGGCTTCCTCGGAAATATCGATGCCCTCAAAAATATTAGGGATGTTGATACCGAAGTGCTTCGCAAAATCGTAATCCCGCTGATCCCCGCAGGGCACGGACATGACCGCTCCGGTGCCGTAACCGGCCAAGACATAGTCCCCGATCCAAATCGGAATGGGTTCTTTCGTAAACGGATGTTCGGCATAGGCACCTGTAAAGGCTCCCGTAATCGTCTTGACATCCGCCATACGATCTCGTTCGGATCGTTTGGCGGTTGCCTCGACGTAGGCCTCGACCGCTGCTTTTTGATCGGAAGTGGTGATTTTGGACACGAGTTCGTGCTCGGGGGCCAAAGTCATAAAAGAAACTCCGAAGATGGTGTCGGGCCTGGTCGTAAAGACATCGATAAAAAGTGCTGGGTTATGTGCTGCAGTTTCAGCATCTTTGATAGTTTCAGCATCTTTGGTAATTTCGTCGTCATCAATGTTGTCGGAAACAACGCCGTTTTCAGAACTCCGTACCCTAAACTTTACGGTTGCCCCTTCGCTTCTCCCTATCCAATTTGCCTGCGAATCTTTCAAGGGCTGCGGCCAATCGATTTTATCGAGACCGTCCAAAAGACGCTGGGTGTAGGCGGTGATACGCATCATCCATTGCCTCATTTTTTTGCGTACGACCGGATGGCCACCACGTTCGGAAACCCCGTTGACGATTTCGTCGTTGGCCAGTACGGTTCCCAATGCCGGACACCAATTGACATCGGCGTCCGCGAGATAGGTGAGGCGGTACTTAAGGAGTGTTTCCTGTTTTTTATTGGATGAAGAGGCATTCCATTCATCCGCAGAAAAGTTGGGGATATCGTCATCGCACACCGCATTTACATTGGTATTTCCATCCCTTTCAAAAATGGAGACCAAGTCTTCGATGGGTTCGGCCTTATCCGAATCCGAATTGTACCACGAATTGAAAAGTTGAATGAACACCCATTGTGTCCATTTGTAATACTTGGGATCTGACGTACGGATCTCACGGCTCCAATCGAACGAAAATCCCAATTGATCCAATTGCCGGCGATAGGTCTTGATATTTTCTTCGGTAGTGATGGCGGGATGCTGCCCGGTCTGAATGGCGTACTGCTCTGCAGGCAATCCGAAGGAATCATATCCCATGGGATGCAACACATTATAACCCTTGTGCCTTTTGTAGCGGGCGTAGATATCACTCGCAATATATCCTAAAGGATGGCCTACGTGAAGTCCGGCTCCCGACGGATAAGGGAACATATCCAAAACATAGAATTTTTTCCTTTCGGAATTATTTTCGGCCTTGAAAGTGCCCCTCTTCGCCCAAATATTCTGCCACTTTTTCTCTATCTTCCCGAAATCGTAGTGCATGTATATTGTGTTTTTCCGCTTTAAACTTGTCAGGTTCCCTGTCTAAATGCCATCGTTCTATTCAATAATCCAGAATATCACTAAAACAATACCCCTGACCGTTTATTGCCTTTCTAATCTGTTCAAGGCAAAAATAAGTTTATTCGATTTACTTTCCTAAATTTGCGGGTGTAGAGCAGACATTACATGAGTAGATCCTTCGAACAATACCAAAAGCAAAAACTGATATCCTCCTACTTCTCCGTAGTGTTAAGTATCGCGCTGGTATTATTTCTATTGGGGATTTTAGGATTGTTGGTCGTCAATACCAAGAAAATGGCCGATCACTTTAAGGAACAGATCACGATATCCATCTTCCTGAAAGACGACGCTAAGGAATCGGAAGCCGAACAGCTGCAGAAGACCCTTGCGATGGCCGAACATACCAAATCAGTTTCCTATGTATCGAAAGAACAGGCCGCTGAACAGCACAGCGCCGAAATTGGGGAGGATTTTCAGGACTTTCTCGGCTATAATCCCTTAAAAAATTCCATCGACCTAAAGCTGCGTGCGGATTTCGTAACCCCAGAGGAAATCGAGAAAATTGCAGGCGGACTATCGGAAAAAACCTTTGTGGAAGAAGTCAGCTATGACAAACCGCTCGTAGGTCTCCTCAGCGAAAATGTCAAGAAAATCAGCTTTTGGATCTTGGTGGCCAGTGGTATCTTCACGTTTATCGCCTTTCTATTGATCAATAGTTCGATCCGCCTTTCCATTTATTCCAAAAGATTCATTATCAAAACTATGCAAATGGTGGGGGCTACGAAAACCTTCATCCGGAAACCTTTTATATGGACGAACGTAAAGCTGGGCATGTTGGGCGCGGTCATCGCCATGGCAGCACTTGCGGCCTCCTTGTTTTATCTGGACAAAACCTTCCCCGAACTACAACTTTTTGGAGACATCGAAATGCTAGCCCTACTTTTCGGAAGTGTTTTTTTGCTGGGAATACTGATATCGCTGGTCTGCACCTATTTCGCCACACAACGCTTTTTGAATTTAAGAACCGATGCGCTATACTATTAAATAAGGTTTTTAGATTATGGGATGGAGAGGCTTAGTATTGACCGATACTACGAAGCAAGGCTGTCGCGAGTAACGGAGGATAAACTAACCTGTAAACGAATAATCTATAAACCCATAAACTTTTACCCATCACTTTTAACTACTTTTACAGCATGGCCAAGAGACATACTACAAAAACAGATCAACAGCCGAAACAGGAATTCATTTTCCAAAAAAAGAACTATATGTTCATGTTTATCGGTATTGCCTTTATCGCTTTGGGCTTTATTTTGATGAGCGGCGGCGGAACTGATGACCCCAATGTGTTCAATGAGAAGATTTACAACTTTCAAAGAATACGGTTGGCCCCAACCCTTGTACTAATAGGCCTTGGCATCGAAGTTTACGCTATTTTATTGAACCCCCACAAGAAGTCATAGCTTTTGGATTATTTACAAGCCATTATACTCGCAATTATCGAGGGTATCACCGAATATTTACCCGTTTCCTCTACCGGGCATATGATCATCGCTTCCTCTTTTTTTGGTATCGCCTCTGATGATTTTACCAAGTTGTTTACCATCGTCATTCAACTCGGAACCATTCTTTCGGTCGTAGTGCTGTATTTCAAGCGCTTTTTTCAGACTATGGATTTTTATTACAAGCTCTTGGTCGCCTTTATTCCGGCCGTGGTACTTGGGCTACTGCTCAGCGATGTCATTGATTCGTTGCTTGAAAATCCGATTACGGTAGCGATATCCTTGGTTATTGGTGGCTTTATTCTGTTAAAAGTCGACGATTGGTTCGGGGACGCCGAGGAAACGCATATTTCCTACGCCACGGCCTTTAAAATCGGTGTCTTTCAATGTTTGGCCATGATTCCCGGTGTTTCTAGAAGTGGTGCGAGTATCGTTGGCGGTATGTCCCAAAAACTATCGCGGACCGCCGCAGCTGAATTCTCGTTCTTTCTGGCCGTACCTACCATGTTGGGGGCTACGCTAAAAAAAAGTTACGACTATTACACCGCTGGCTTCACCTTGACCGGCGAGCAGATCAACCTTTTGATCATCGGTAATGTGGTCGGCTTTTTGGTTGCCCTTTTAGCTATCAAGACCTTTATCGACTACCTCAGCAAAAACGGCTTTAAAGCTTTTGGTTATTATCGGATAATCGTTGGTATCGCGCTGCTTTTGATCCATTATTTCGTGAGGCCACTGACCGTAGTGTGATCATTGTATCATCTCCACCTCTTTTATAGACGAATACACATCCATCAAATTTGCTTAACTTTACTACTGCCATGGACGCAGAAATCAATAAAATAATAATCGAAACAATTTTGCCCTTCAATCCAAGGGAAATCAGTGTTTTTGATTCGTACGCTCGCAATGAGATGAATTCCGATAGTCACATTGATAGTATGGTCGATTTAGATAACATCGTATTTTGACTCAGCTATCAGCGGAAGACTTCCTAAACGGGCAACTATTACTAATTGACAAACCCTTGGGTTGGTCATCATTTCATGCGGTCAATAAACTCAAATGGGCCATCCGTAAGAAATTCCAGTTGAAAAAAATCAAGATCGGGCATGCGGGTACCTTAGACCCCTTGGCAACGGGACTGTTACTTATATGCACAGGAAAGTTCACCAAAAGAATAAACGAACTCCAAGGGCAAGTAAAGGAGTACACCGGAACAATAACCTTGGGTGCCACTACCCCTTCCTACGACCTGGAAACAGAAATTGACAAAACCTTTTCCATCACTACGATTTCAGAGGAAATGATTCGTGAGGCGGCTTCCCAACTGACCGGGGAAATCGAACAGCGTCCCCCTATTTTTTCCGCTTTGAAGAAAGATGGTAAACGGCTTTACGAATACGCCCGTGAGGGAAAGGAAGTCGAAATAAAAAAACGATCCGTGACGGTTTCGGTGTTTGAAATCGTTAAAGTTCAGTTGCCGAATGTGCATTTCAGGATTGTTTGCAGTAAAGGAACCTATATCCGTAGTTTGGCACATGATTTGGGGTGTTTATTGGATAACGGAGCGCACCTTTCGAAATTGCGAAGAACCAAAATAGGCGATTATATCGTAGATATTGCTATTGACCCCGTTGCTTTTGCAGATGACCTTCTCGGATCGGAAACTAGTTAGTCCGAATCATTCAGATCGACCCTAAGGGCTTCTCCGACTGAAGCTGATATAAGCGTTTGGCGCAATGCGATATGCGTTAGGCCAAAAATGGAGGTACTGTAATATGTGTAAATAACGATATCGTATTTTATCACTAAATTTAAGAAACATTCATAAAAACAGTCTTTTGCACTCACTTCAACGAATAATTAAAACATATCTGATCGATTTCGGTTATAGGGTGATGAACCTCAACCGGAAGCAGTTATCGTTCTTGATTACCCTTTTTTCGATGGCCATAGTGATTTTGTGCTTGTACAATATCCATTTGGGCAAAGAAGAAGCGGTAGACGAGTATGTGGTGGAGATGATATTGCAGGATGATATCAAAGATTTGGAGAAGCAAAAGGAAGAACTGCAAGAGCAGCAGAAAATCGACCCCGTAAAAAGTCATGTGGCATACAACGAGGCTATGCAGCCCAGTCAAGGGAATCCAGAAGCCTTCAAAACCCTTGAAGAGCTGATGGAAGAAAGGGAAGCTGCCGCTGACAAGAACGACGACCCCACCGAGCCTTCAGATGGCGAATATACCGAACGGGTAAAGGAACTAAAAAAGAAACGGCAACAGGCCGAACAATTGTTGGGCGAGAAAGAAGCCCAAAAGCAGGAATTTACCAACAATCTCGCCAAACGCCGTACCTCAGTATTTTATTCGTTGGCCAACCGCACTAATTACCGCTTACCCCCGCCAATATACACCTGTATCGAAGGCGGTAAAGTGGTCGTAAACATTGAAGTAGATAATTCCGGAAACGTAATTGATGCCGATTTTAACTCAAGAAATTCGGATACCTCCAACGGCTGTCTGGTCGAGAATGCCGTGGCCTATGCCTTGAAGGCAAAGTTCAGTTCGCATCAAAGAGCTAGGCAAAGAGGCACCATCACCTATATTTTTCAAGGAAAGTCACGCTAAGTCTACCTTATTGAACCGGAAGAAGCGCCACTACCTCCTGAAGCGTACTGCTTCCTTTATCCTTATTGTACCAGTGCTGGATTTCCTCTTTAATTTCCGGCAAAAGTTCGCCATGTTTTTCTTTATGCTCCCGCACCAATTGGGCGGCGCGTTGCGGTATTGGACCCCAGGCACCAAATACCCTATTGTTGTCATCGAGCAGAATCAGTTTGGGAATGGACATAGCACCATTCGTCAAAAATCGATTCATCAACGCCGGATTCTCGTCCCGTAGAAGTATCTTAAAATCAATACTCCCATTGATTTCGGCAATTTTATTCATTACGGGCAATGTAGGGGCCGCATCACCACACCAGCTTTCGGTCAGCACCAATAAGGTTATCTTTTCGGATATCGATTCGATTTTAGAAACAAATTCGGAATCTATCTTTAAGGTTTTGTCGAACCGTTTCATACGCCTATCGTTTAGCTGGGTATAATTGGCTAAATCTTCAGTCTGCTCGGGGCCGGTCGATTTGCCATCCGCTGCCAATTGGGATACTTTCTTGCGATAATCACCGTACGATATGGCTTTTAATAGTCCTTCTTGAACAAGTGTTTCGGTTGTTTTCTCCATACTATGCATTATGGTTCTAATTGTTTTGCTTTTAAAGCCCAAAAATAATCGAATTTGACGGCGTCTGTTGCAAAGTTCGGATACCTTGGTAGAATGGCTTCCAAAAAACTTACATATCTTTAAATTCCAATTCCCGATTATGGAAAAAATCAGATGTGGCTGGTGTGCCGGCGATGAACTTTACGAAGCCTATCACGACCAAGAATGGGGCGTGCCCGTCAAAAACGATGATACCTTGTTCGAGTTTCTAATTTTGGAAACTTTTCAAGCGGGACTAAGTTGGATAACCATCCTCCGCAAACGCGAAAATTTCAGGAGGGCTTTCGACAACTTCGACTATGAGAAAATTGCGAAATACGATGAACTAAAAATCGCTTCTTTACTACAGGATGCGGGAATTGTAAGGAACAAATTAAAAGTGAGCGCTACCGTTACGAACGCCCAAGCGTTTATTGAGGTTCAAAGGGAATTCGGAAGTTTCAGCAAATATATTTGGGGCTTTGTGGATGGAAAACCTATCAAAAATAGCGTCAAAAACTACAAGGATGCCCCTGCCAACACCGAAATTTCGGATGCCCTCAGTAAAGATTTAAAGAAAAGGGGATTCAAATTTGTCGGAAGCACCGTCATATATGCCAACATGCAGGCCACGGGGATGGTGAACGACCATGAAATCGGATGCTTCCGGTATGACAAGGTTTGAAGGTTGTAGATTTCAGACCTGCCGGGCAGATATAAGCCTTGGAGGATAAGATAAAAAGTGCCTATCATTCCGTCGGTCGTGGGTCATCGGTCAAAAATTGAATTATTCTCCATAAAATGGCAAACAAGACTATATTTTTCGCATTATTGCTAGTATTGGGCGGATGTTGGGCACACGCACAGAACAAAGACGAGCGGGAGCATCGCATCAAAAAATCGCAGTTTCCTGAAAAGGCCCTGAGCTACATTGACGAAAAATTAGAAGGTGCCCGGCGCATCCGATTTTATAGAGAGACCGACGGTACCAAGACAAGCTACGAGGCCAAGTTCAAAAAGGACCGTTTGAAATACAGCGTGGAATTCAGTGAAGACGGAGTTTTAGAAGATATTGAGTTTTTAATAGGAGCAATCGATATTCCCGATGATACTTTTTCGAAAATGAAGGAATATCTTGAAAAAGATTTCTTAAAATATCGCATCCGAAGAATTCAAAAACGATATCCCATAGGGAAAAATGATACGGAGACCATTGTAAAACATGCGTTTCAAAACCTGATGTTGCCCTATATAAAATATGAAATCATTGTCTTCGGAAAAAAGGAAAGAGGCTTTGCCCGATACGAAATTCTTTTTGATGCCGATGGTAATTTTGAAAACTTCCGAAAATCGCTTCCCCCGAATTATGACCATATTCTTTACTAAAGGCCTCCTTTTGGTTTTTGCCCTTTTCTTGGGCCATACCCTTTCGGGCCAGGCTAATTTTACCGGAAATTTTGAGCCCAACGTCGCAATGAACTATAAGGTGGCGACCAATTATAAACACATCTTCCAAATAACGCAGCGCAGCACTATTTATGATGAAAAATTGCAACTTCGGGCCCGACAATTAGAAATTTCGCATTTTTCAGAACTAAAGATTGCCTACAACCAAAGTATCGCCCTCGGCTTACTATACCAATTTCGGGAGGCTTTCGATGGAGCCGAAAACGAACTCCGCTTCACCCAACAATATGATATAAACCATAAGCGCGGCAGCCTGCGCTTCGGTGAGCGACTCAGGGCGGAACAGCGTATACGCCCGTCGTTGACCACCCATCGTTTTCGCTATCGCCTGGCCATGGACCTTCCGATAAGCGGTGAAAAATTGGATGTTGGCGAGCCTTATTTCGTGGTTTCGACAGAAAGCCTTTTAAGCGTGGCCAGCGGTAAAAGCTCCCAATTCGATCAACGCCTAACCGTGAATATCGGTTGGCTGGTAAACCATACGATCAAGCTAGAGGTAGGCACCCAATATCGGATAGTAAACTATACCCAAAGCATTGAAAATGCACTTTTACTGCTGACTTCATTGGTGCTGAGCCTCTAAAAATTCGAGGAATTCGCTCCTCGGTATTTCTTTGGCACCCAAACTTTCCAAGTGTTCATTATAGACTTGGCAATCGATTAGCGAGTAGGCGTTGGCTTCCAGCTCTTGGGCCAGTTTTATAAAACCGAATTTTGAGGCATTGCTGACCGTACTGAACATGCTTTCACCACAGAAAACGTGACCGAGGTCAATACCGTAAAGTCCGCCGACTAGCTGGTCGTTTTCCCATACCTCATACGATTTAGCGAAGCCTTGGCTATGGAGTTCGATATAGGCTTCGATCATCTCGGCGGTAATCCAAGTGCCCTTTTGACCCGTTCTTTTGATGTGGGAACAATGGTCGATGACCTTTTCGAAACAGGTGTTCTGCGTCAATCGGAACCGGCCGCTTCTCAATACCTTCCGCATACTTTTTGAGATTTTTATTTTATGGGGAAATAAGACCATTCTCGGATCGGGACTCCACCACAATATCGGCGAATCGGTATCGAACCATGGGAAGATTCCGCTTCGGTACGCTAAAATGAGACGTTCGGGTGATAGGTCGCCGCCTACTGCCAAAAGGCCTTCGGCACTGGCGCTTTCTGCCGGCGGAAATTCCAATTGGGCATTCAGGAAAATCAAAGTATTGATGCTTTCATTGGTGTTCAAGAAATGATTTTGTCCAAAATTACGGAATCCTAACACTGCATTACAAAACGACCCCTCAGGTTTTCAAAACCTAAGGGGTCGTTTTGATTAACAGTCTGAAAGGTTTCAAACCAACGGCCGAACCTAGCGCTATGTTAAGCCTGTTTTAACCGAGTGGTCGAAGTATTCGGGATAGGTATCCTAAAGCAGATTACCGCCCCGCGGATTGACAAACCTTTAACTTTAGTTTACGCTGAGCGTAGCCTTAGTACTCAGGGTGACATTTTCCTTAAAACGGTAGATCGTCGTGATCTTCTTCGTTCAGGTTGTCAGCTGGGGCAAAAGCTTCTGCCGGTGGTACTGGTGGCGCAGCGTTGCTTTCCTGTGCGCCCTCAAGGTTTTCGATACGCCAGCCTTGAATGGAGTTGAAATATTTGACCTCGCCCTGAGGGTTGGTCCACTCCCGGCCGCGAAGATTGATACTGATTTTTACGTTTTGTCCGACGCTGTAGTTATTGAGCAAATCGGTCTTGTCTTGAACGAACTCAACGGCGATAGGTTGCGGATACTGCTCCTCGGTAGTGATAATTACTTCCCGCTTTCTAAAACCATTATTGCCATATTCCTTCGTTTCTTCGATTTTTTTTATTTTTCCTTCTACTTCCATGACTATGAATTATATGTTAACTAAAATTTTAAGCATTAAAAGTAGCAGTATTGGGTTAATCCTCCTAATAATTTATCCTCAAGTTATCACAAGAAATAAACAGTAGCCTATGGCCCTGCATACCATTTTAGTCCAAATTGCGTTATCTTTGACAAGAACCCATAGCACGGTAAAGCCATCCCCCTAAATCGGTCGCAAAAGATACTCTGATCGGATGAATTTTAATCCTAAAAACAAATCCTCCAATATTGTTTTATTGATAGCTTCCTTTGTTATCGTAAGCCTTATTCTTTGGAACACGAATAGTTTTTTCAAGAAATTCAAGGAAGAAGAGCGTCTTAAAATGGAAATCTGGGCGACCGCGCAATCCGAATTCCAACAATCTTCAGAAGATGCCGATCTGGGCAACTTGCACCTCAAAGTGTTTCAGAACAATACCTCTACCCCCATGATCTTGGTCAATAAGGACGGTTCGACAAAAACCAACAACATGGATTCCGAAAAGGAACTGGATTCCCTCGACGTAGCAAATCTCATCAAAAGATACAGTCAAGTAAACGTTCCGATATCCATTGATCAGCAAGGCGAGCATTTGGCCACCTTATATTATGGCAACTCCGAAGTACTGAACAAGTTAAAATTTTATCCCATCGCCCTTTTGCTCATTATTTTTCTCTTTGGAACGGTCATTTTCTTTTTCTTCAAGACCAGCAAAGCTTCGGAACAGAACAAGCTGTGGGCGGGAATGGCCAAAGAAACCGCCCATCAAATAGGTACACCCCTGTCGTCGCTCTTAGGCTGGAACGAGCTTTTAAAAGCGGAAAACATCAACCCCGAGGTCACTAAGGAAATCGAAAAGGATATCGACCGCTTGCAAACGATAACCGAACGCTTCTCGAAAATCGGCTCGTTGCCCAAGCTCGATGCCCACGATATTGTGAAAGAAACGAAGGAGGCCTATGATTATCTGAAACTACGAAGTTCGAAATTGATCAATTTCTCGTTCGACTCACAAGTTGAACACATGCCGGTGTTATTAAACCACGCCCTCTACCATTGGACCATAGAAAATCTTGTGAAAAACGGCATCGATGCCATGAAGGGCAAGGGAGATATTGCCATTGAAATCCTCCCGAACGGCAAAAACGTATGTATACAGGTTTCCGATACGGGTCACGGCATATCGAAAAGCGATTTTCATGCCATTTTTAACCCTGGGTTCACTTCGAAAAAACGCGGATGGGGATTGGGCCTATCCTTAGTGAAAAGAATCATTGAGGAATATCATGATGGAAAAATAAAAGTACTATCGTCGAGTAAGGAGGGTACCGTGATGCAGATATCCTTACGGATTTATGCTTCGTAGTTTTAGGGGTGAAAAAAGTAAAAGAGTTAAAGACGGGATGTAGGAAATATGGACTTGTCCAAGTTGTCTGGGAAGAATTCTAAATTTTTACCTTATTTTAGTAGATAGATATGGCAAAAGAAAAACTGGTAACGATAAAGCAATCCAACCTGACGAACAATTGTCCGGAGTGTTTTAACCAAGACCTAAAGTTGTCTTTTTATCAAAAGCACCGCTACGGGAAGCTGTCCCATAGAACCACCAACGAAGTAACCCACCAATTGGTATGCAACACGTGTGGCTCAACGATATACCCCGTAAAGTGGACTGACGACATTGAACGCACCTTTAAATATTACCAGAAAATGGTAGTGCCGGAAAGAACCTCCCTACAGTTCACAACGCTATTTTGGATTTTGATGCTTTTGTTGATAGTCGTAGTAGCTGCGGGGGTATATCTTTTTATCAAAGGAGGGGAACTTCTCTAAATGGACATTTCTAGCTGCGCTGCCCGCCGATTGGCTTAGCGTTTATACTCCTTTTCAAATACTTTTGTCCGTTCCAGTAAATAATAATTTCTGATTCACATGGAGAGTTTAGACCGAATTTTCTCCGCAATCGTCTTAAATTCCTCTTCGGTAAGCGATATCTTATGCTGAAAGGTGGCATCGCCCATTTCGTTCAAGGGAATTAAGTGCACGTGTACATGGGGCACTTCCAATCCAATAACCGTTAAGCCGACCCGCTTGCAATCAATGGCCGCTTCAATGGCCTTGCCCACTTTTCTTGAAAAGGCCATTAACCCCATAAACGTTACCTCATCTAAATCCATAACCTTATCTACTTCCTTTTTTGGGATGCAGAGCGTATGTCCCTTGGCATTCGGATTGATATCTAAAAACGCAAAGAAGTCGTCGTCTTCCGCTATTTTATAGCTGGGAATTTCCCCGTTGATGATTTTCGTGAAGATGCTTGACATGGGAAAGTGTTTATGGTTTATGGAAGCAATTAAAAAGTGTATTGGAACAAGGTTCTAAGTTTATTTTCAGGTTAAAAATCGGCTCAATGACAACTGCCGTTGCTACTGCCTTGTTATCTCCAAAATTTCAAATTTCAAGGTACCGTTCGGCACGGTAATTTCCGCGGTGTCCCCTACTTTTTTGCCCAAAAGTCCTTTTCCGATGGGGGAGCCTACAGATATCTTGCCCGATTTGAGGTCTGCTTCGCTTTCGGCCACCAGGGTATACTTCATTTCCATACCATTGTTCTGGTTCTTCAGCTTGACTGTCGAAAGTACCAGAACCTTTGAGATGTCGAGTTGGGATTCATCGATAAGACGTGCGTTGGAAAGGGTTTCCTCCATTTTGGAAATTTTCATTTCCAAAAGCCCCTGTGCTTCCTTGGCCGCGTCATATTCCGCATTTTCGGACAAATCACCTTTGTCACGCGCTTCCCCGATGGCCTGCGAAGCTTTGGGACGTTCAACATCCTTTAGCTTATTGAGTTCATCCCTCAATTTTTTTAATCCTTCTTTGGTATAATAGGATACGTTACCCATGATATTCTCGTTAAATAAATAATACACCGGTATAAACCTTCTACCTTTTGCAAAGGTTTACATCAGTGAAATACAATAGGAAAATCCTCCATGTAGGCCGTAGTAAACTCAGCTTTTTTAGAGAGGATTTAACGCAAATATACATAAAATTTGTTCAATTTTGTAACTCAGCATTGAAACTATGGCTCGTCTGATAGGCTTGATTTTATGGGTAACCCTGTTCTCTTGCGATAATGACCTGGGGACGCGTAACCCGTATTTGCAGGAAATTGGTTTTCGCTTCCCTATGAACCTGAACTTGCCCCTGTACAGCCCGTTGACCAACTTTGGCAATCCTGTTTTCGTCGATAACCCGGGTATTGGCACCCGAGGTTTTTTTGTCATACAAGCGACCATCGGTCAATATCGCGCTTTTGAGGCTAGTTGCCCCAACCATGCTCCCAATGACTGTTCAACGCTGCTACTGAAAGGCCTGACCGCTACCTGTTCCTGCGAAAACTATGAATATAGCCTGTTTACGGGCCAGTTGATCAATCGGCCCGACGACGGGAATCGCTATTACGATATGCTTGAATATCGGGCGACCCAAAGTGGGAATGTGGTTGTAGTATCCAATTAGAACTAATCGATTAGGCCCAATATTTTATCCATTACCCAGCTGGTGTGCAGTGCTGTTTTTGCTGTCGATGGATGGGGGGTCTTCCCCAACAAATCATCCCTTAAACTTTGGACATGAAACTGCTGTACATGCTTCGGATGTTCTATAAAGAGTTTTTGTTCACCCTTTGCGTTCTTCAAACAAATCTCATTCTCATCGAACAGCGAAAAGCTGATCTTGCCTTCGCTGCCGAAAATCTCTACAAGATCGATGTGTTCGTCACAGCCGAAATTCCAAGCGGCATTCCCCGTCACGCCAGTATTGTGAGACCACGCGGCAGTGATCGAATCTTTAGCGGAATACAATCCCTGTTGGTTTTTCGCTACGCCAGATACCTCTTGAAAATCCCCCAGATAATAAGCGAACAGGTCAAGGCCGTGACTGGCCAAATCATCAAAATAACCCCCGGGCGCGACCTTGGCGTCGGTACGCCAGTTGTATTCCCCGCTCTGGTCAATTTCACTAGGCGGTTTGGCCAAAAACCAACGGATATGCCGTACCTCTCCAATTACTTTGGTATCGAGCCATTCCTTGACCCTTAGAAAACGGGGTAATGTGCGCCGGTAATAGGCAACGAAAAGAGGCAGGTTTTGGTCTTTAAAGGCCTTCTGTATTTCCAGACTTTCGGCATAGCTGGGGGCCATGGGCTTTTCGATACAGCAAGGTTTTCCCGCTGCGGCTACTTTTAACGCATATTCGGCATGGCTATCCGGCGGAGTAGCGATATAGACGGCATCGACCTCATCGTCATTTATAAGGGCATCGGCATCGGAATAGAACTTGGGTACGCCATGGCGTCTGGCGTAATCCTCGGCTTTGGCGGCATTTCGGCGCATGACCGCTACAAGCTCAAAACCGTCTGTATTCTGATAGGGAGGACCACTTTTTACTTCCGTAACGTCACCGCAGCCAATAATACCCCAGCGGATTTTTGGTTTCTTACTCATATTCTAGATTTACACATGTTTACTGTTTTGCTGATCTTTCGCAAAAATTCCAACCCATATATTCTAATTATAAGAAATTGGAAATGAACAAAAATAGCGATTCGGGATGGCTATTTGGAGGTGAATCTTTCAAGATAGTATCCTGCCATTTAAAAACAGAATAGTTTAAATGGCAGGAATATAGCTTACAATAATCAAAACCGCAACGTAGCTCCCAATAAAAAGTTGGTCCCCGCCTGTGGAAAATAGCCCTGCACCTCCACCGAATTATTCGGATCGGAAAAATTATCCAAATAGGTATAGCCGTTCGATACGTATTGTATATTGAAGATATTGTTGACCAAAGCGGATAGAACAATGGATTTTAGTACTTTTCTGGGAACGATTTCATAGCTCACATTAAAATCGTTCGTGAAATAACTCGCTAATTTGGAGGCTTCCGTATCGGTATTGCTCAAGTATTGTTCCCCGACATATTTTGACAAAAGAGATAATCCCAGGTTTTTAAAAGGCGTATAGGCAATTGCATTTCCCGCCACGATATTGGGTGAAAAAGCAATATTTGTATCTCCCAAATTTTGTGTAGCCCCATTACGTACAAGGATAAAATCTTCAATTTTGTTGGTGCTAACCGCTACATTGGGGCGAACGGCGAATTTTTCTGAAATACGGATATTGGCATCCAATTCGAGCCCCGCCCGATAACTTTTGTCGACGTTGGCCCGTAAATAATCGCCCGTATCGTCAATATCACCGGTCAATACCAATTGATCTTTATAGTGCATGTAATAGGTATTTAAGTTCAATTGAAAATTCTGGGAAACGTATCGCCAACCCAGTTCATAATCGTTCAATTTTTCGGGTTTCGGAGTGCCATTTTTATAATCATCGCGATTGGGTTCGCGATGGGCTACGGCATAGCTGAAATAAAAATTGTTGTTCGCATTCAAATCATAGACCAGCCCCGCTTTCGGATTAAAGAAATTAAAAGTGTCATCGACGGGACCGGTCTCTTCACCATTGGCACTATAACCGACCGTCCTGTATTGCAGGTCACCAAATAGGCTCAGTTTATCGGTCAAATCATAATTGGCCTTGGTGTACATATTAAAGTCGGACTTTTTGGAACTGTCATCATAATACCGATCTCGTATCTCACTATTGGAGGCGAAACGGGCCCAAATTATCTCTCCGAAATGGTCCCCTTCATAGTTGTTATACCCCCCCCCAATGATAAGATCAAGCTTGTTTTTAGCATAGTTGGCAGAGAAAACGGCGCCATAAAAATCGTTGTCGAGCCAACGACGACGGATCAGATCGGTGGTATTGACCTCCAAATTTGTAATAGTTAAGGGTTCAAGTCCGTAATCTTGAAAATCTTCATCCTCTTTATACTGCTCGAAATAGCCTCTGCCGTGAGTAAAGTGAAAGGCAATATTGGTGCTCCATTGATCTGAAATTTTTTCATTCCAAAGTAGCTGGGCGTGGTCTTGTTTGTAGTTGTCGATTTCATTATCATAGAACCGGGTGTTTCCATCTTCATCCGTGTATTTACCGGATGGATTGAAAGCGCGATCGACTTTCAAGGTTTCGGCGTCTATACCGTTCCAAGACTGATACGTGATTTCCTTCCCTCCAAAAATCAAGGCCTTTATAAGTGTATTGTCATCCTTGTAGGCCGCCTGCAAAAAGTAGGATTCCAAATCGGAAGATGCCCTATCGATATATCCATCCGAAGAAATTCTAGATAACCTTCCGGAGACTTCCATATGGTCGTTCAGCAATCCCGTACTGAACTTGATGTTGTTACGAAGGGTCTTGAAACTCCCGATAGAAGAAGAAATCTGTCCGTATGCCTCTCCGGAAACCGCATCTGTCAAAAGGTTCAGGCTAGCACCGAAAGCGCCTGCCCCATTGGTAGAAGTGCCTACACCACGCTGCAACTGCAGGCTTTCGGTAGAGGAAGCAAAATCGGGCATATTCACCCAGAAAGTACCGTGAGATTCAGAGTCATTATAGGGTATGCCGTTTATGGTCACGTTTACTCTAGTGGCATCGCTGCCCCGCACCCGAATACCGGTATATCCGACCCCGGCCCCGGCATCGGAAGTGGTTACGACCCCGGGTAAAAAGTTGAGGAGCACCGGAATATCCTGCCCCAAATTACGCGGCGCGATATCCTCCTTTTTCACATTGGAGAAAGTCACCGGCGATGCTTTGGTGACCCGTAATGCCTGTACGAATACTTCGTCGAGCACTACTTTTGTTCCCTCTAAGGAATCGATTTGTTGATTTTGGGCCGATATGCCCATGGTCAGCCCTAGCAGGGCCAAAGTAATGAATATAGTCTTCATCCGTAAAAAAGAATTTACGAATAAAAGGGGCTATTATTCTAAGTTACAACTGATTTTTTGCCCATCTAAGGACGTAGAATTTCCAAGCAGCATGCTACACATGCCATCCCTTGGCGGCATTACCCGCCCAGGTTCATTGGGTATAATCTCAGCTTCATCGGGAACGTGATTCAGGACCTGCCTGAAAGCGTTCGGAATTTAGCACCCCTTTGAGATAGTGCAAAGATAGGGTTGCCCTATTGGAATTCACAACTAAAAGATGCAAAATTATTCTCGTGGTCTATTCCTTAAAACAATTAACGCTTCCTTATAAACCCTATCTGCTTTATATCCGTATTTTTATCAAGGTCTACATTAGCTGAATATATGGTAAGTGCATCCAACGAATCCAAAAATAAATTTACCCTTAAAATTGTAGCCAGCTATTTGATATTGGCCTTTTTGGCGACCGCGGTAGGCTACTTTGTATATACGGAAATAAAAACCTACATCTCTACAGAAACCTCGGACAGTAATGATGTAAAATTATTGCGCACCAGCACGTTGGTAACCAATCTCTACGAGGCCGAAAGCCTTTCCAAACTGGCGCTGCAAGGCGATGCCAATACTAATTTTGACGCCTATGCCCTTCGGATCGATTCGATACAGCTCGAAATCGACACGTTGAAACAGCTGATGCAAGGCAGCGAACAAAAAGGTCTTTTGGATAGTTTACAGCAACTTTTGGGGCAAAAGGTCGCGAACAACAATGAGTTAAAGCGCCTGAAATTAAAAAGCGTCTCGAACAATTCGTTGGACAAAGCCTTAAAAGAATTTGAAAAAATCGACGAGTCCTATGGTAAATTTTCTGCTGAAAACCTCTTTCCGAATTTCCACAAAGAATCGCCAAAGGTGCAAAAATTACAACGGGAGTATGCAGCGCTCATTAACAAAAATGCGCCAATAAATGCCGATGGTACGGCCAATACCGCCTATATCGATTCCATTCTGAGTGCATCGAAGGCCATGTTGCGAAAAGCCAAACTCCAAGATTCGAAATCAAAATATTCGTTGACCCGTAAAGAGCTGGAAGTAAACCGTAACGACCGAGAGCTTTCCCGACAGCTTCAGAACATTATTTCGGCATTCGAACAAGAGATTATGACCAGTAGTTACGAGAGTAACATGAAAAAACAGGCCGCCCTCAAGAGCACGACCCGTATTGCCGGGCTTGCCGCCTTGATCGGTTTCATTATCGTCGGTATATTTTCTTTCTTGATTACCCGGGATTATTGGAAGGTTCAAACCTATCGCGTAAAGTTGGAGAAGGAGAAAAAATTCTCGGAATCGTTATTAAAAAGCAGGGAACAGCTTATATCGACCGTCAGCCATGATTTGCGTACCCCGTTGAACACCATCAGCGGGTATTCAGAACTTTTAGAGAGCACCGAGCTGACCAAAAAACAGAAAGGATACATCAAAAATGTAAAATCAGCTTCCGAATATGTAGGCAATCTGGTGAATGATTTATTGGACTTCTCAAAACTGGAGGCGGGAAAGCTGAACATCGAAAAAGTACCCTTCATAGCGGCCAATTTGATTCAGGAAACCGCCGAGAACCTTCAAGCACTTCACGCAAACAAAAAACTAAAATTAATACTCGATATCTCCCCCGACCTTGAAAAAACTGTTTTGGGCGATCCTTTCAGGATACGTCAGGTATTGACCAATCTCATAGGAAACGCCTTTAAATTCACCGAAGAAGGCCACATTAAAATCACGGCCACGGCGGATAGCGGAAAAGGGAAGAGGCTGAACGCCAAAATCGAGGTTACGGATACCGGTATCGGTATTGCCAAAGAAAAACAATATCTCATCTTCAAGGAATTCACCCAGGCCGATAGCAGTACCGAAAAAAAATTCGGCGGCCATGGACTAGGGCTCACCATATCTAAAAAACTGGCCGAATTGCTCCAGGGTTCCTTAGCGCTACAAAGCAAATTGGGAGAGGGCAGTACGTTTATTTTTCAACTACCGCTAGAGATTACCAAAGCGGTACAGAAAACGGATAAAGAAATGCCCTATATGGCGCCAAAATTGCGTATGCTTATCATCGACGATGATACCTCGCTGCTGCATATGTTGCGCGAACTGGCCGAGAGTATGGGAATTACAGCCCACACCTTTACCAATTTTCTTTCTATTGAAGAAGATTCGCACTTGGCCTACGATATTGTACTCACCGATATTCAAATGCCCCAAGTAACAGGTTTCGAAGTCCTAAAACGCCTACGTTCCGGCAAGTATGCACACTACACCGACCAGCCCATTATCGCCATGACCGGCCGAAAAGATTTGGGACCTGAATCCTATACCAGCATTGGCTTTAACCAGGTGCTACAAAAACCCTTCACTAAAGGTGAACTGGTCGCCACCTTAAAATTATTGGGCGTCGCTACCGCTAAAGCACCGAAAAAGGAAGAAGCTGTCGTGGAATTGCAAGAAACTCCCACATTGTATAGCCTTGATATAATCCACTCTTTTTTAGGAAATAACGAAGATGCGATTCATGACGTGCTTCACACCTTTGTAAACGACACGCGAACCAATATGCAACTTTTGGATGAGACCGTTGCATCAAACGACTACGACCAAGTTAACCATGTGGCCCACAGGATGCTACCTATGTTTCGCCAATTGAAGGTAAAGGATGCTGTTTCCATTTTGGAAAAAATGGAGCTTGCGAATGCTGAAAATATGAATAGTGAGACGCTCTCGCAAAAGTTACAACAGCTTGAAACAAATGTGAAGGCACTTGTTGCCGAATTGGAAGAGCGCTCCGTGTTCAATTGAACTACACCCGACTAAAGGTCCAATTTATAGTGGTTTATCTTATTGTACAGGGTCTTTCTTGTTACTTGCAGCAATTTGGCCGCTTTTGATTTGTTGAAGTTGGTCTTTTTCAGGGCTTTAATTATCCGATCCTTTTCAAATTCGGATTTGGAAAAACCGTCGGCCACCGATTCCTTTTCCTTTGATTGCAATACCTCTTTTGGCAAAGCCTCTATGTGCACCTCATCTCCCGTAGTCAATAGCACGGCCCTTTTAATAACATTTTGCAGTTCCCGTAAATTTCCAGGCCAATGGTATTGCTGAAATGCCTCCCACACTTCGGCCGAGAAACCGTCCACATTTTTATCGAGCGCGGTATTCGCCTTTCGCAAAAAGTTCTCTGCGAAAAGTATTAAATCTTCGAACCGTTCTTCCAAAGAAGGTATTTGAATCGAAAATTCGTTCAGCCGATGGTATAGATCCTCGCGGAAAGTACCTTGTTCTACGGCCTCGGTCAAGTCTTCGTTCGTAGCGGTGATGATCCGCACATCTACCCTAATTTCCTTGGTACTGCCCACCCTTTTGATCTTGCGTTCTTGCAGCGCACGAAGCAATTGTATCTGATTTTCATAGGATAGGTTTCCCACTTCATCCAAAAATAGGGTGCCCTTATCGGCCGCCTCAAAGTTGCCCATCTTATCTTCGACGGCACCTGTAAAACTTCCTTTGATATGCCCGAAAAACTCGCTTGTCGCCAATTCTTTGGGAATAGCGCCACAGTCGACCGCAATGAAGTTAAAGCCCTTTCGTTTACTACCATCATGAATAGCCTTGGCGGTAACCTCTTTTCCAGTGCCACTATCGCCCGTAATCAAGACGGACATATCGGTCGGCGCGACCAAATTTATATATTCCAAGAGTTTCACCGATGCATCGCTTATCCCTTTAACGACATTTGCATCGGATACGTTTTCAATCGAAACCTTATTTTTAGGAAAATTGTTCTGATTTTCCTCCGAAATGGGATTTGCATTTGTCACCCTCAAATCGGAGTCCCTGGGTATCTGGGCTTTTAGTGCATTGTCAAGTACCATGACAATCTCATCGGGGGTAAACGGTTTTGAAATGTAATCGAAGGCGCCCTTTTTCATGGCGTTAACGGCCGAACCTACTTCGGCATAACCGGTCATCACTATAACTTGGGTCTTGGGGTTCACGCTCTTGATATCGCCCAATAGCTGTATACCATCGTAATCGGGCAGTCGTAAGTCGGTTAGAATAAGATCGAAATTAGTTGCCTCGAACTTTTCCTTGGCGTCTGGAGCCGTAAAACTAGTCTCCACATCGTAGCCGCGTTTGGTCAAAAACTTTTGGAGCATTTGGCAGAAAGCGGCATCATCTTCAATAATCAAAAGGTTTGGCATATTGCGTTCTTGGTCGATAACTATCTACGTAAAAATACCACAAGAAAGCCGTTTCTCATGTAAATTTATCTTAAAAAGCCCGTTTATTCGATAGCCATCCTGTTTGCTAGTTAACGGGTTACAGTTCTTCCAGTAAAGCAAGATAAATAGTTCTCGTATTGCTGTATGCAAAACTTATATGGACCAAAAAAGAAAGGGATCGTATAAATACGATCCCTTTCTGACCAAACCAACTTGATACAAAACAAATAACTTAAGTTATTTACATTTCTATCCAGTTACCATTTTCGTCAGCATATAAAGTTCCTGCTGTCCCATCTTCTAACGAAACTTCCAATTTGTATTGATTAGCATCGTTAACATAAGCCTTATCGATAGAGGCAGTAGGATAATTTTTAGAAACTGCTGATGTTACGGATTCTGGTAATTCTTCGGCATTTACTTCTGCAAAATCACCTTGTGCAGCTTCGGTTGCTTCGGCAGCATCGTTTGCGGACTCTTCAACGGCTTCAGTAGCTTCAGTTGCGGTTTCTTCAACGGCTTCAGTAGCTTCAGTCGCAGTTTCTTCAACGGCTGTACCAGCGTCTTGAACGGCATTTTCTTCTTGTGCAAATGCAGTCATTGTTCCTAAGGATAATACTGCGGCAATCATTAAATTTTTCATGGTTCTAGTTTTAATTTGTTTAACTGAATTTACTACTGAAAAAATGATACCAAATAAAAATAAAATTTTAGTGTACTGATAGTCAGTGTCTTAAAAAGTACTGTCGGATTTTATACTGTGTAATACTGTATACTTATCCCTGGAAAGCGTGTAAAATGTATACGCTAAATAAAGAACTTGTCTCAAATAACTTCTGAGATAAATCCTAGGAACGCTTCTCCAATGACCAGTGCTACCATTTTGATGCTGCTATAGACCTATCAAATCGTATGACTCAAATCGTATGACTTATCACCGACCAGTAAAAGTTTTTTGAATTGGATAAGATTACCCTCATTCCAACAAGCCCTCATTCTCAGAACAAGATAATCCTCAAGAAAGTGAGCACCCGATCAAGAACCACCTCAACCAAGAACCACCTCAACTTTGTCGAAGTTGATTCGATACCATGAAAAAAAGCCCTGACTACCTTTCGGCAATCGGGGCTTTTTATACCAAGTTATCTAACTTGGTGAGAAAAGATAGGTTCTGGAATTACATGTCAATCATGTTGCCTTCGGCATCCATGTACAATTCAGCAGATTCACCATCTTCTTTATTTACTTCCAACTTATACTGAGACTCTCCGTTCATAGAAGCTTTGTCAACAGTAGCACCTGGGTGAGCTGCTTCTAAAGCAGTAGTAATAGCTTCAGGAATTTCTTCTGTAGCGACTTCGTTGAAACCATCTTGTGCGGCATCAGCAGTTTCTTCTACAGCTTCAGTAGCTTCAGTAGCATTCTCTTCAACGGCTTCTGTAGCGTCGGTAGCAGTTTGATCAACAGCTTCGGTAGCCTCAGTTGCAGTTTCTTCAACAGCATTTTCTTCTTGTGCGAAAGCAGTCATTGTTCCTAGAGCAAATACTGCAGCAATCATTAAATTTTTCATCTTGTTTGTGTTTAAATTAAAAATTCTATTTATTTGTTTTGAGTATCAGTTGTTTTGATATTCTCTTAGTATAAAGGAAAAATAGTGCCAATCGTGAATTAACACTAGATATCGAACTAAGATACTGTTAATCAAATACTTATTAATATTCAAATTAATAGAGGCATGTGTATCAGTGTGTAAAAACCGAAAAAAGTGTGTAAGATTTACACACTTTTTTCGGTTGAGCAGCCTTTTTATGTAGTACGCCCCAAATTATTGGACTTGATGTGCAGGTTTCAAGAGATCGTTCACGGTTTTAACGGGACTAAAGGTCTGCAAGGGCACCTCTACAAAAATGGTATTCCAGTAGGCCATCGCACCGTTCCAGAGTCCGGGAAGCTCTAGGGCCTTTAGCTCCCTGCCGTCTTTTGTCTTTCCGGTAATGAAACCTTGTTTTGTATCTACAAAATTCATCAGGTCGTACTTTTCGCCTTTATAATTTTTAATACCGCAGACCAGATCAACGGGATTAAAATGTGTTGCATTTTTAAGGATATCGGCCTGATCTGCATTATCCATATCTATTTGGGCCGATTCGATGATCTGTAACGATACGTTGCCCTTTTGGTCTTTAATCCAAAAAGGCCCCCCTCCGGGTTCGCCTTCATTCTTTACCATACCACAAATACGGATGGGCCTGTTTACTTTATCCTTCAAGATATCGATTTGCTGTCCGATATTGAAACTGGCAAATTTATTGGAGAGGCGTCCGTTGAGTTCATTTTCCAAAAAACTTTTAATTTCGTCCAGTTGCCCCGCCGTCAAATTTCCGTCCATCAATAGTCTAGCATATTCAAAAGCCTTTGCTTGCACTTTAAGTAATACACCGGCCAATACTTTTTTGCTATCTACAACATCCCCGGCAAACCTCGGTACGGTTACGTTGTCAATATTTTTTATAAAGACAATATCGGCATCTTGATCGTTCAGGTTCTCGATAAGTGCTCCGTGGCCCCCTGGCCTGAACAAAATACTGCCATCGTCTGTGCGAAAGGGTTCGTTGTCCATAGCTACCGCGATAGTATCGGTCGATGGTTTTTGATACGAATAGCTGACGTCGAACGAAGTCTGGCTCTCTGAAGAAACCCTATCCTTACAATTCGAAAATTCTTGGTTGAACATATCACCGTGCTGTTCTGAAATGGTGAAATGCAGTTTTGCGGTATCGTCAGTTTTGGCATAGACTGAAGCCTCCTTTAAATGTTCTTCAAAAGGTGTGGCGGTATGGTCGCCATAATTGTGGAAAGGCAAAAGTCCCTTTGGATAGAATCCGTAGTTCAGGGCATCCTCCGACATCATTTCCTTTACGAACAGATATACTTCCTCGTCTTTGGAGGATGCCTTTCCGGAAATGCGATTTTGAACCATTTTGTAAAAGGGAAAATCGGTTAGTCCTTCGCAAAACGTTTGTATTTCGGTATCGCCGGTCCGTTCTACATAATCGTCCAAACTTTCTTCGGACGGATCGTAGGCATCCAAAAAATTGAACAATGCCTTGAACATACGCGAGGCAGCCCCCGATGCCGGGACGAACTTCAGCAATTCCATTGTATTTTGGGCCTTGTCGAACCGTTCTATCAAACGTTTTTCTTCTTCGGCATCAAATTTCAAGATGCCCTCGCCAACCGTAACGGCCTTTTCAAGTTGTACAAAGGGAATGCCTTCTTTAAAAGTCTCGATCTGCTCGTTTACCTTTCTTTCGGAAATTCCTTTTTTGGATAGTAGTTCTAAATCGTTTTTTGTCAGTGTCATAATTTAGGTATCAGTTTATCGATTTCAAAAATCGCGGTCGCCAACCTTGTTTTTTTATCGCCTCTCAATATAACAAAATTTCGGTCATGTTTTTCCAAGGTTTTCTTGAAATAGGCAAACATCTTTTCCCGTTCATTGGGTTTATCCCTTAAATCGTCACCTTCCCAAGGCATGTCAATGTACGTCAATAGGTAAAGGTCATACGTATTTTGAAGCGCATACTTTTCCAGTAAGGGGTCGCAATGGCCTACGTAATAGGCTTCGGAATATACTTTGGTTTCGAGCAAATCGGTATCGCAGATGAGAATTCGCGTTGCTTTTTCGGTCAATTCGTTTTCCAACCGCATCTGACCTAAGGCAATGGGCAACAAATCTTGGGGTTCACAGGTCTTGCGCTCGTCGTTCCATTTTTTCTGGAGGTATTCCCTGGCATATTCGGGCACCCAAACCGTGTTATAGTGGCGGGCGAGCTGTTCCGAAAGGGTGGTCTTTCCTGTGGATTCCGGACCAAAAAGCACTATCTTAATAATGTTTGAGGACTTTTGTTTAAGCTTTTCTTCCATGCAATATATCCGTAGACGGCAACAATAGTGAACAAAAAGTATTGCAGCGAAGTAAATATAAGTCCTTTATACCAATATAAGGGAACGGATATAATATCGCCGATAATCCAATACACCCAATTCTCCAGTTTCTTTTTGGCCATCAGCCACATGCCTACAAAAAAGAGGGCCGTAGTCAAGGTATCGACATAGGCCGTCCAGCTATTGAACTTTTCGAAAAATAGGTATATTGCGCAGACAAAGACAACAGTGCTTATAAATAGGATTAGGGATTGTTTGTTTTCTTTGGATGTAGTTTCCGTAATGGGGATAAAATGAGTGTCATCGACCTTACGTGTCCACACATACCAGCCGTAGATGCTCATAGCAAAATAATAGGCATTGATAAGCATGTCGCCCAACAGCCCGAATACCAAAAGGATGTATACAAAGATGGCCGTACTGATAATACCGGTCGGAAAAACTAGGATGTTCTCCTGTTTGGAATACCAGACGCTCAAAAAGCCGAAGACCACCGCAATGATTTCCAATACCACTAAATGGGTAGGCATACCTTCGTACTGCGCAAATATCCAATCAAAAATGGGGCTCATATGCGCTGCGGTCCGATTTTACGATTTTTAGATAGAGCAAGCCCTTTTCCATTAATTCAAAAGCCGTTTTGATTTCTGTGTTCAGTACCTGCATCACCGAATCGTACTCGCCATAGACTTGGGTACTCAATGGGTTTTCCAAAACCGTGAGACCCGAGGTGCGAAGCTTTTTGATAAAACCTATGATATGTTCTTCGAAATCGTCTTGTAAAGGAGAGAAGGTCAGTTCTACGGAAATATTCATTTTTTGGGGGTTTGGGATTTAGCAAAAACTCATCATTCTGAACTCTGAACGGCATAGACACAAGTAAAGCCTTCGAACTCAAAAAATTCGATCTCGTAGAAAGACTCCTTTCCTTTATATAGTATACCTGCGGTGGTGCGGTCATCCTCAAAAGAAAAATCCTTTACATCAATATGGTGTATAAAACTGAGTCCGGGTTCGGCGTAAATTTTATACAGGGCTTCCTTGGCGCCCCAAACGATGGTCAGTTTTCGGATTAGGGCATCCCTATTCGCAATGGTACTGTATTCTTCGATGGGCGTAAATTTATGGGCAATACGGAGAATCTTTTCCCGCTGCATCTCGATGTCGATACCGACTTCCTCTTTCGAACTGACAATTATCCCTGTGAAATGGTTCGAGTGGGTAATGGAAATTTTATTCCCATCCTTTAAATGTGGTTTCCCAACCTCGTCATAATAGAGGTCTTTATCGACATAGCCGGCTTCGGCCATCAAATGTCGGATGCTCAAAAACGCCCTACGGTGCAATTCCGATTTCATCCCGTCCATCCGGTTTTGGCAATGCGGTGTCAAGGCAATTTCTTCTGAAAGTTCGGCCTCGGATTCCGTCACCTGCCATAGATAGGCCTTGATCGAAGGGTTTACCGTTAATGTATTGTAAAGAGGCATGAGATTATATGCGATTTTCTTAACTTTGGCGACTTCCGGATTGTTTCAAAACAGTCCTTTTATATGGATAGTAACGAAAGTAAAAAATAAAAAGAAGATGGAAACCAAAACTGTTGCATTTGTACCTTATAAAGTAAAGGATATCGCCTTGGCGGACTGGGGGAGAAAGGAAATCGAATTGGCCGAGGCCGAAATGCCGGGCTTGATGTCCCTTCGCGAAGAGTATGGAAACGAGCAACCCTTGAAGGGCGCGCGAATTGCCGGATGCCTTCACATGACGATCCAAACTGCCGTACTTATCGAAACTTTGGTCGCACTTGGTGCTGATGTAACCTGGAGCTCGTGCAACATCTTTTCTACACAAGACCACGCCGCTGCCGCCATTGCCGCAGCGGGTATTCCTGTTTATGCCTGGAAGGGTATGAACGAGAAGGAATTCAACTGGTGTATCGAGCAGACCTTGTTCTTTGGGAAAGAACGCGAACCCTTAAATATGATTTTGGATGACGGTGGGGATCTTACCAATATGGTCTTGGATGATTACCCCGAACTGGCAGAAGCCATTAAAGGACTTTCCGAAGAAACCACTACGGGCGTACACCGTCTATACGAACGCGTAAAAAAAGGAACCTTACCGATGCCGGCCATCAATGTGAACGATTCCGTCACCAAATCGAAGTTCGATAATAAATACGGATGTCGCGAAAGTGCCGTTGATGCCATCCGTCGTGCGACCGATACCATGCTCGCCGGAAAAAAAGTAGTGGTTTGTGGCTACGGCGATGTCGGAAAAGGTACCGCAGCTTCCTTTAAAGGCGCCGGTGCCATCATAACCGTTACCGAAATCGATCCCATCTGTGCCCTGCAGGCCTGTATGGACGGATTTGAAGTGAAAAAATTGGAAAACGTTGTCGGTAAGGCTGATATCGTGATTACAACTACAGGAAACAAGGATATCATCCGCCCAGAACATTTCAAGGCGATGAAAGACAAGGTCATCGTTTGTAATATCGGTCACTTCGACAACGAGATCGATATGGCTTGGTTGAACGGAAACTATGGCGATACTAAAGATGAAATTAAACCTCAGGTAGACAAGTACACCATCGACGGAAAAGACATTATCGTACTCGCCGAAGGCCGTTTGGTCAATTTGGGCTGTGCTACCGGCCACCCGAGTTTTGTAATGAGCAACTCGTTTACGAACCAGACCTTGGCGCAAATGGAACTTTGGAAGAACAGCGACAAATACAACAACGAAGTCTACATGTTGCCCAAGCATTTGGACGAAAAAGTAGCGGAATTGCACTTATCACGTCTAGATGCGGAACTGACCGAATTGAAGCCCGATCAGGCGGAGTATATAGGTGTAGAGGTTAAGGGACCTTTCAAGCCCGAGTATTATAGGTATTAGAGACTAGAAAAAAGCGCATTTTTTTTACCATTGCTACCACTGTTGTCCGGAACTTTGCCCAGTCGAACATGGAGAGGTACCGGGCTATGGTGGTGCTGTCGATGAATTTGACACCAAGGCATCCAGCGCGGTAAAAGGCCGATGATTTTGTGGATGAGCAGCTTTTTCATGTTTTGTATGACAGTAAAGTCTTTTATTTAAATATGGGGAGTATTGTAAAGCTTGCGTCAAAACTCTAGGATGCTTAAACTGATTTTTAGTTAAACCTCCCGCCTCATCAACTGCGCTCCAAAACTCCGTAACACTTCCTTTTTATCGTTAGCAATATGTAGCTCCTCCAAAACATCAAATGCTTTTTCGGTATATTCGGCAATGGCCGTTAGGGTATTTTGCGCCGCGCCGCTTTCCAAAAATATCCCCTTGATGGTCTCTATTTTTGCCGATGGGTCTTTAGGCCGTATGGAATACATGTCGAGTAGCTCTTTTCGCTGTATCGTAGTTCCCTTTTTTAAGACGTTCAGGTATAAAACGGTCTTTTTATTCTCGATGATATCGCCCCCCACTTGCTTTCCAAAGGTTTTAGGGTCACCGAAGGCATCGAGATAATCGTCCTGCAATTGAAAAGCGATGCCCAGATGCAGCCCGAAATCATAGATTTTGTTCTGATCCTGAATGGAAGCACCTGCAATGATACCTCCCATTTTTAAGGCCGCCGCAACCAAGACCGCTGTCTTGTATTCTATCATCTTCAGGTATTCGGGTAAGATGACATCGTCTCGATTCTCAAAATCGATATCGTATTGCTGGCCTTCACAGACCTGTAGGGCCGTAGTGCTGAACAATTGGGCCAGGTTACGGAACTTTTTCGGTTCATAATTTTCAAAGAGTTGGTACGCGGTGATCAACATGGCATCCCCAGATAAAATTCCCGTATTCACATCCCACTTTTCATGTACCGTAGTTTTGCCTCTTCGAAGGGGTGCGGCATCCATAATATCGTCATGAATCAATGAAAAATTGTGGAAGACTTCGATGGCAAGGGCCGCATTCAGGGCCTGTTTATGATTCGCATCGAAAATCTCAGTAGCCATCAATGTGAGTACGGGCCTCAAGCGCTTACCGCCAAGGCCCAAAATATAGGCTATGGGCTCGTATAGGTTACGGGGTTCCCTGGCCTGAGTGTTTTCTTCCAAATAGGAAATAAAAGCGGTGCGGTAGAAGTCGATGGAATGCATTCAGCGTCTGTTTGGAAATTTTATTCAAAAATACATCCTATTTGTAAGACAGCGTTCTCGTTTTCCATTTCCTGATACATGAAATGCGATACTTTTTGCGAAGAAGAAGGGGAAACGGCCTATAAATCCGATGCGGCAAGAGCGCACAATGAAAAACGATATCCTCAATACATATACAATGTTAAAAAATTGTAAAACTTTGGAAACTTATTTAGTTTTTAAAGTTTCCTTACTTATCTTTGCGCTCGATTTATGAAAGAAAAGATTTTAGATAAGGCAACAGAACTGTTTTTGGACCTCGGGTTCAAAAGCGTAACTATGGACGATTTAGCCCATGAAATGGGCATTTCAAAAAAGACCATATACTCATACTTTAAAAACAAGACCAAATTGGTTGAGGAGACGACTTCAAAACTTGTTTGTACGATTTCAACGGGCATTGGGCAAATTCGGGAATTGCATAAAAATCCGATTGAGGAGCTTTACGAAATCAAGAAATTCGTGATGTTAAATCTTAAAAATGAAAAATCATCGCCCCAGCACCAATTACAGAAATACTATCCTAAAATATATGATAAGATGCATTCTGGACAGTTCGAATTAATGGAGGAATGTATCGAAGAAAACCTGCAAAGAGGAATTGATCAAGGCATCTATCGCGAGAACATCCAAATCGATTTTATTTCGCGTATTTACTTTTCCGGGGTCACCAGTATTAAGAACCAAAAATTATTTCCCATGCACAAATTTCCAGTTGCCACCCTAATGGCCGAATATCTGGAATATCACCTTCGCGGCATCGTCACCCCGAAAGGAAGAAAAATTTTAAATACCATTATCAACTCAAACTACCAATAAATGCGAACCTATTTTTTGACTTTTTTCTCCTTGTTCATTTTGACCGTAGCATTTTCGCAAGATACCTTGCAAACCTATAGTTTCACTTTGGAAGAGGCCATTGCCTTTGCGCTCGAAAACAATTACAGTGCCATCAATGCGGATCGCGACCTTATTGACGCCCGAAAGCAAAAATGGGAAGTCATCGCCACGGGCTTGCCACAGATTACCGGCGATGTCAGCTATCAGAATCAATTGAAGCAGCCGGTATCCTTAATTCCCGCAGAATTTGGCGGAGGCGAACCGGGCACCTTCATTCCTATAGTCTTTGGGCAGGCCCATCAAGCAACCGCTACGGCGACCTTACGTCAAAAGCTGTTCGACGGCACGTACATCGTGGGCGTACAGGCCACAAAGGCTTTTTTGAGCTATAGTGCCAATAATAAGGAAAAGACCCAGCTCGACATCCGCAAGGCGGTGACCGAAGCCTACGGAAACGTTCTTTTGGCTCGGGAAAGTGTATCCATCTTTGAAAAAAACCTCGAAACACTTGAAAAAAATCTTTACGAGACCCAAAAGATTTACGAAAACGGCCTTGGTGACGAAGAAAGCGTAGATCAACTTCAAATTACCAAATCATCCATAGAAAACCAATTAAAAAATGCCATTCGTTTACAAGATATTACGCTTCAAATGCTCAACCTGAACATGGGGATAGCTATCGACGCGCCTACTAAGTTGGAAGAGGATCTCGATGCCCTTGCCCAAAAACAGATTGACCTCGGCCTCATGGAAACCGAGTTCAATTTAGAAAACAATGTCGACTACAAGCTGGCACTGAATCTGAACGAACAACGTTTCTACGAATGGAAACAGGCCAAAAGCAGGGCCTTGCCGACCTTGAACGCATTTGTTAATTACGGTAGTTCAGCCTACGCCGATACCTTTAACTTTTTCAATAGCGATCAAAAGTGGTTCGATTCATCGGTATTGGGTTTTGACCTGAGCATCCCTATTTTTAGTTCTTTGGGTAGAAGCGCAACTACCTCACGGGCCAAAATTGCCCTCGAAAAGGCGAAAACGCAGCTTACCGAAGCCGAAGAACAGATACGCTTGCAGCTGGATCAGTCGAAAAGCGAATATATTCTGGCGATCGAGCAATATGAAACGGCCAAGCAAAACCTTACGCTGGCCGAACGGATAGAAAAAAAGAACCAGATCAAATATTTCGAGGGCCTCGCCACGAGCTTTGACCTTCGACAGGCCCAGACCCAATTGTACGACGCCCAGCAAGGTTATTTGCAGTCGATGGTAGAGGTCATTAACAAGAAAACCGGTTTAGAGGTTATTTTGAATGAAGAATAGTTTATGAGTTTATAGGTCTGCCTAACGGCAGATGGTTTATGAGTTTATAAAACATGTAACTAAAAGGATTAAAACTAAAATCGTGAAATTATTCTCTTTTGAAAAATTGATTGTTTGGCAAAAAGCTAGACAACTATCCGTATTAATATATAAAATGACCAAACATTTTCCCGACGATGAAAGATTTGGTTTGATAAGTCAAATGAGACGTTGTTCGGTTTCGACTTCATCGAATATTGCTGAAAGCACAGGAAGGCATTCCCCAAAAGACAGGGCAAGATTTACCGAAATTGCTTTTGGCTCTTCAATGGAACTATTAAACCAAAGTATTCTAAGCAATGACCTAGAATTTTTGTCTGACGAAAACTATTTTCAAATCAGAAAAGACATTACCGAAATAACGGCGATGTTGGATGGTTTGTACAAATCTCAAATTAATTCATAGTTTATAAACTAATAAACCCATAAACTTTTTTCAGCATGAAAAAAATAGTATACCTAATAACCGCAACCATCGCCCTCTCCGCATGTGGCGCTAAAGAGCAATCGGTCGATGATCTGATTGCAGCAGGAAATTTAGAAACGCTCCGCACTAAAAAATCGGAGGTTTCAGACCAACAAAAACAGATCGAGGCCAATATACGAAAGCTGGATTCGGCCATTGCTTTGAAATCAGGGGAGGAAAAACTGCCCTTGGTGAATACGATTACCGCAGAATTTCAAAAGTTCGATCACTTTCTGGAGCTACAAGGCGATGTAAAGACCAAGCAGAACGTTTTGGTATATCCCGAAATGGCCGGAACGCTACAGCGGGTATATGTTAAAGAGGGCGATCGGGTAAGAAAAGGCCAAACCTTGGCCACTATAGATGATGGTGGCATGAGCAGCCAACTGGCGCAATTGAAAACGCAGGCCGAACTGGCAAAGACCACCTACGAGCGTAGAAAACGGCTGTGGGATCAGAAAATCGGATCGGAAATCGAATTTCTCTCCGCAAAAAGTAATTTTGAGGCGGCAAAGAATTCCGTAGATCAAGCGTCAAGCCAATTAGGGAAATCGACCATCAGGGCACCGTTTTCGGGAATTATCGACGATGTTATCAAAGATCAGGGTACCGTAGTATCGCCAGGTGTCGGCTCAGAAGTCTTTCGTATCGTCAATCTATCCGATATGTATATCTCCGTCGATGTACCCGAAGCCTATTTGGGCGATGTGGCCAAAGGCAAGGAGGCCATGGTCTATTTTCCGGTATTGCGGGATAGCATAACGACCCAAATTCGGGAAACCGGTAATTTTATCAAACCGTCGAACCGATCCTTTAGTGCAGAGATTCCCGTTCCGAACAAGAACGGAAAGATAAAACCCAACCTGAGTGCCAAGGTTAGCCTGAACGACTATACCAGCGAAGAAGCCATTCTCATTCCATCGAGCATCATTTCCGAAAATGCGGAGGGCGAACAATATGTGTATCTGGCGGATGAACCGAATGCGGACAATGAGGCCGTGGCCAAAAGAGCCATCATTACCACAGGAAAGACCCAAGGTGGCCAAATAGAAGTCTTGACCGGCATCCAGAACGGAAGCCACGTCATCAAAGAAGGAGCCAGAACCGTAAAGGACGGGCAAAAGGTAAAAATCAAGAGTTGAATTTTTAAGTTTATTAGTCTGCCCAAAGGCAGACGGTTTATGAGTTTATAATGAATCGCTAGAAAACTAACTAAATACCATATCATGAAAATCTTTTCACTTGAAACTGAACCTCTGGCAGAAAGTCGGAAAACGTTCACTTCTATCTTAAGCGTTAACGAAAACATTTCTCCCAAATAAACCCATAAACTCATAAACTGCCTGCTTGCAGGCTTATAAACTTTTTTAAAAATGAGCAAAGTAAAAAAGAACGCCGATAAGGAATTCGGTCTATCGTCCTGGGCCATAGACAACCCCTCGGTCATCTATGTAATGATCGGTATTTTTCTTTGGTTGGGCTTCTCGGCCTATAATGCCATGCCACGCGAGGATTTTCCCGAAATCGTCGAAACCAAGATCTATATCAGTGTACCTTACCCCGGTAACACGGCCGAGGATATCGAAAAACTGATTACCGACCCCTTGGAAGATCGCTTCAAAAACTTGAGCAACGTTGTAGAGACCGTTTCTACCTCCCAAGAGGACTATGCCATCATCACCGTGGAGTTCGATGAGGAAATCACCGTAGAAAAAGCCAAACAGGATGTCAAGGACGAAGTCGACAGCGAAAAAGCAAGTGAAGATTGGCCCCTTTTTAACGGCGCCAAGGTTGAACCCAACGTTTTCGATCTGAACTTTTCGGAGGAGGTACCTATCATGAACATCAATTTTACGGGCGATTATCCCGTAGACGCATTAAAGGAATATGCGGAATACCTGCAGGATAAAGTAGAAGACCTGCCCGAAATCAAGCAGGCCGACATTCGCGGGGCACAGGAAAAAGAGGTCGAAGTTGCGGTGGATATCTATAAAATGATGGCCGCCAAGGTCAGTTTTCAAGATGTGCTGAGCGCCATCGGTAACGGCAACATGACCATGTCGGCCGGCAACCTAAAAACCAGCGGACAGCGTCGAACCATTCGTATTCTCGGAGAAATTGAAAATCCACAGCAACTGAACAATTTCGTGGTCAAGGCGGAAGACGGAGCGGTCTATTTAAAAGATATTGCCGATGTCTCTTTCAAGGAAGAAGACAAGACCACCTACGCCCGTGAATTCGGCGAAAACGTGGTCATGCTCGACGTGAAGAAGCGGGCAGGTCGAAATGCCATATCCGCGGCCGATCAAATCAAGGAAATTATTAAAAAAGAGCAAACGGACTATTTTCCGTCCGATTTGCATATTTCCATTGCCAACGACTCCTCGACGCGAACCCTGAACCAAGTGGATGACCTGGTGAATAATATCATTTTTGGAATCATTTTGGTCGTTACGGTGCTTATGTTCTTTTTAGGGTTTCGAAATGCCCTTTTCGTGGGCTTCGCCATACCCATGTCTATGTTCATGTCGTTCATGATTCTATCTTTGTTAGGCTATACGTTGAACACGATGATCCTCTTCGGCATGATCATGGGGCTAGGCATGTTGGTCGATAACGGTATCGTGGTGGTAGAAAACGTATATCGCCTTATGGACGAGGGAATGCCGCGCGTCGAGGCCGCCAAAAAGGGAATCGGCGAAATCGCTTTGCCCATCATCATTTCAACGGCTACCACGGTCGCGGCTTTCGTTCCGCTCGGACTTTGGCCGGGTATTTTCGGGCAGTTCATGAAATTCTTTCCCATCACGCTTTCCGTGGTATTGGGCTCATCGCTTGTGGTGGCCATCTTTATGAACTCCATGCTCGTCTCCCAGTTTATGAGCACCTCCGAAAAAGAACTCACGGTAAAACAACTGATCCGAATGAGCGTAATCCTCGGATCAATCGGTCTTTTAATCCTGATTTTCGGGGGCACTTTCCGAGGTCTGGGTTCTGTTATTATCCTGACCGCCATCATGTTCTGGGTCTACAAATATGCCATTAAGGGAGCTGCTGAACGTTTTCAGAAAAAGACCATGTCCCGTTTCGAGAATTGGTACGAACGCCGATTGAAGCATGCCCTGCGCGGGGGCAATGTGTATTGGTATTTTAGTATCACCCTTTTCCTGTTGATAGGTGTTTTTTGGCTCTTTGGAATGTCCATCGAAAGTCAACGCACCAAAATCGAGTTTTTTCCCGATAACAAGCCTAACGAGATCTATGTGTATATCGAATATCCGGAAGGCACATCCATAGAGAAGACCAACGACATCACAGAGGATATCGAAAAACGGGTCTACGCTGTTTTAGACGACCCGGAATATAAACAGGACGGTGAAAACTTTATGGTGGCCTCTGCGGTATCCGTTGTGGGCGAAGGTGCCGGAAACCCCTTGACCGATGGCGGTTCATCGGCGGAAATGCCGAATAGGGGCAAAATGACCGTAAACTTCAGCGAGTACAAATACCGACAGGGTATCAATACCGAAAACATCCGGGCCAAAGTACAAGAAGACCTGGACGGTATTTATCCCGGTCTGGCCATTTCAGTAGAAAAGGATGCGAACGGCCCACCAGCGGGTTATCCCATCAACATAGAACTGGAAGGTAAGGACTACGACGAACTCATCAATACGGCCGAGGACATCCGCAATTTTGTGAACACCAAGAATATTGCAGGTATTGAAGAAATTAAAATCGACGTAAATAAAAGTAAGCCCTCTATGCAGGTAATCGTAGATCGTGAGAAAGCCGGTGAACTCGGTGTGGCCGTTGGGCAAGTCGGCAACCAACTTCGGAGATCGATCTTTGGGGAAAAAGCAGGGGTTTATAAAGAGGATGGGGATGATTTCGATATCAATATCCGTTTCAACGAAGACCTTCGTTACAATAAAAGTGCCCTATTCAACCAAAATATCATTTTCAGGGATCAAGCTAGCGGACAAATCAAGGAAATTCCGATTTCCGCCGTGGCCGAGGAGAAGAACACCTCGGGCTTCAGCGCCATCAAGCACCGGGACGGCAAACGGGTAGTGACTGTCTATTCCGGCCTCAAGCCAGGCTTTACCGATGCCGGGGCCATCGTATCGGAAATACAGAAAGAAATGGAAGAGTTCAAGGGACTTCCCAGCGATATCAAAATCGACTACACCGGCCAATTGGAAGAGCAGAACAAACAGCAAATGTTCTTGATCGGCGCTTTTTTCTCAGGATTGGGACTTATCTGCCTCATTTTAATATTCCAATTTGGGGGTATTTCAAAACCGTTAATCATTATGATCGCGATTTTTTTGAGCTTTATAGGTGTTTTTGGCGGCCTAATGATTACAGGATGGTCTTTTGTCATCATGATGACCATGATGGGCATTATTTCACTAGCGGGTATCGTAGTAAACAACGGGGTGGTATTACTCGATTATATACAGATTTTGATCGATCGTCAAAAACTAAAACTGGGCATGGAAGATATGTCCGAACTTTTAACGTTAGAAGAGGCTAAAGAAGCCATAATCGTCGGCGGAAAAGCCAGGCTTCGTCCTGTTATTCTTACGGCAATTACCACCGTTTTGGGATTGATTCCCTTGGCGATCGGTCTTAACATCGATTTCTTTTCGCTGTTTTCCGAGTTCGACCCCAAGATTTACATGGGGGGCGACAACGTGGTGTTCTGGGGGCCTTTGGCTTGGACGGTCATCTTTGGATTGCTAGTGGCGACGTTCTTGACGTTGATTATTGTGCCCGTGCTGTTCAACATTACCTATCGGATGAAGATTTGGATGCGACGGCAAGGCGGCAAAAAAGAGAAGAAAGCGGCGAAAAAATCTAAGGAATTGGAGACTGCGGCATAAATGAATCCGGAAAAGGTCATAAACAACCCCGATAAGCGATTATCGGGGTTATGTGTATCTACACTTATTGATTTTCATTTAATGGAATCGGAAACATGGGCCAAACATCATCATCTGGCCTGTCGATAGGAAGTTCATCCAATCTTTCGTACCTTCTCATATCTATCCAACGATGCCCTTCTGCATAGAGTGAATACCTTCTTTGTTTCAACATCTCATCAATTAAAGAAGCGCTATCCGAAGGCCCCGTATAAGACGGTAAATCGGCACTTTCGCGTATCACATTGAGCGCGGAAATAGCCTCTGCCGGGTTGACCGTAATGTTTGCTTCGGCATATAATAAAATCAATTCTTCATTGCGTATCATAGGAATGGGATCCGTATCGGTTTCATATCTAAAAACCGCATAGGCACCGGTCAACCCGTCTTGCGTCAAAGGTTCACTACGCTGGGCGACCTTACTCAATCTGTTATCACCGGTCTCGGCATCCGATAAAAAGCTCGCTTGCATAATCCTGGCTCCAGCGGCCGTGGCTTCAACGGGGAAAAACATCGGGTTTAAAATATCCGTCTGATCCTGTGAAAAATTATAGTACACCCCGGAGTTCAAGTTCGTTGGGTCCAAGTCCAAAAATGAATTTTCCAAAAAGGACAGTGCGGCTGGAGCATCTGCCTGATAGATGGCCACCCTGGCAGCAATAGCTTGGTTAGCCCCTAAAAATGACGAAGGGGTGTCAAAACCATCGAACCCGGAAGGCAGAAAAAAGGGGAAAGCGTCCCCGCCATTCCCAAGGTCCGCGGCTGCATCTTCCAACATGGCGCGGATACCACTTAAAGCCTCCGTTTTTGAGACAAACGGACCCAGATTATCTTCATCGGCCACATCTAGCCGAATTCCATTTTCATCGGTCAGGTTTAAATTTAACAAAAGGTCATGGGCAATGAATGTTTTGAGAAAACCTTTGGTAGCATTTAATTCTTGATCTGAAAACTGGTCGGACACATCCTGCCCCTCGAAAAAACCCAATATAAGGTTGGCGTTTTTCACCGTTCTATAGCGTGCCGCCCAAGGATTGGTGATATAAAATGTATTATTGTCCAAAATGTTGGTACCCCCACCTAAGAGGTCACCGGTCAACCGGGGGTCGGAAGCAGAAAATCGATAAAACTCCCTTCCGATTACGCCAACATCATCAAAATAACCCCCTAAATTCACTCTGGAACTATACAGGACACCCCCAACAAGATCAGGCAGGTCTCCTCTTGTGATTTTTTCTTGAAAGGCCTCCACTTCCGGACCGTTCAAATCGGAAAACTCTTCTACTTCACAGGATAGAAGACCCAGCATGATGAGGGTACAGCCTAAAATTTTATCAAGATATATTTTCATGGTTCTTTTTTTTAAAAGTTAATCGCAACGTTGAACATATATTTTTTTGAAGACGGGTACGGGGTGACGTCTACGCCGGTAAAAATGGTACTACCGCCAAAATTGGACACTTCGGGATCATAACCGTTGTAGTCGAATATATTGATCAGGTTTGAACCTGAAAGTCCGAATTTTATACTTTCTATCGTATCACCAAAAACATTGGGAAGCACTTTGCTATCCAAAGTATAATACAGTCCGATTTCACGCAATCGCAGATAGGAAGCATCCTGAACAAAAACTTCGGCATTCGCATTGGGCCTAAATTTTCCGTTCACCGTTTCTCCCGCGGGATCCAAGGTAAGATCATCATAATCAGCACTGGTTCCGTTCAAATCTGATAGCAAGTTGGTCAAGTTGATGTTATCGCCCCCCTGTTTCCATTGCCATAAAAAAGTGAGTTGCAGGTTTTTGTAGCTTAGGTTATTATTGTATCCTATCTGAAAATCGGCTTCCCCATCACCTATCACCCTGAGCCCATCGGGATATGACCCTACAATTTGGGTAGCACTCTTACCTTCTTCGAGTCTATAGCTTCCTAGCCCGGCCCCAAAAGCACCCGTATTATATGCAGGCACGTTCAGTTCCGTAATTTCCGAGGTGTTCTTAAAGAAATTGACCCCTAAATCCCACTGAAAATTTTCGGTGGCGATAGGGACGGCGTTCAAGGATAACTCTATCCCTTTATTTTGAAGGCTTCCCGCGTTGACAAATTGTTGGGTATATCCTGTTGAAGGCTCTAAGGAAGCCAATAAGATCAGGTCATCCACCGTTTTAGTATAGTAGGTTGCCGTGAGTCCCAAACGCCCGCCGAAGAAGCTAAGATCCGTACCGAATTCCAGTTCTTTTTGTCTTTCGGATTTCAGATTGCTATTTCCCCGTATTCCCCGTAAACTGATTCCTAATATGCCATCCGTGGAAAAGGAATTATAAGAAGTAAACAATGCACCCGATTGCGGGAAATTGCCTGCCTCACCATAAGCGACGCGCAGCTTAAATTGGTTCCAAGCCGAATCCTCCTTCCAAAAACCGAACTCGTTCAGGCTTACCGCCAAAGAAGCCTTGGGATAATAGGCGAGCTTATTGGCATCGCCATTGTTCGAAGATTTATCCCCTCGCAGACCAATGGTAGCGATAAGCTTGTCTTGAAAATTGACTTCCTCCTGTACGAAAAACCCGGCATCCTCTTGTTGCACGCGGGTTTGGTCTACCCCGGTATTTGCCGCTTGGTCAACATTGGTTTCCGACGCCACTAAACCTGTGGCCGTTATCAAATCTGTATTTCGCTCGAAAAACTCATTGGTCAGTCCCGCTTGGGTTCTAAAATTGATATTGTTTTCTGTAAAATAGTTATGCACCAAAAAAGCGGAAAGATTATAGTTTTTATTGATGGTCTCACCTTGCACCGATACCCCGTTACGGCCACCGTTAGAAGGTTTTTGAAATTGTAGCTCTTTAGGGAATATCGCCCGTGTCTGTAGTTGATAAAAATCGAGACCTCCACGTAATATCAATTCTAAGTTCGATTTTTCGGCTTTGTAAATATCGAGGTTTGCTGTGCCCCCCATGATCGCCCGGTTGATTTTTTCGTTGTTCGTGACCAAATCGCGGGTCTGCAGAATATTGGAGGCACCCAAAGCGTAATCGGTGTAGATACCATCTGCGTTAGGGAAGAGATTATACCATGGATAGGTCGAGACCAAAGCCACACCGATGCTCGTACCGGTATTATCGTTATTATAAAAACCCCTGTTGGACGAGGAATAAATATAGTTGGAACTTAGCGAGAGTTTTAAAAAATCGGTAGCCCTATGTTCTAAATTCAAGCGTAACGAAGTTTTCTCGTATCCTGTGCCCTTAACGATTCCATTTTCATTGTTGTGGGTTATCCCCGAAAAAAATCTTGTTTTCTCGTCTCCGCCGCTCATGCTGAAACTGGTGATACTTATCAGTCCCTTTTCACCGAAAATTTCTTTTTCGTAATCGACAAGGTTGCCGGAGCTCCTTGCTTGTGAAAACAGCGCAACCTGAGCATTGGCGGCATCACGGGAGGATTGATCTTCTCCGGGATCATCGCTCGGAGAGTAGAAGAAGTCAAACACCTTATCTTCGGTATAGTTCCTCAACCCATAAAGATTAATGGCCTGTGTAAAACCAGTGGATTGTGAAAATTTGAACTGGGTCTCGCCAGCTTTCCCCTTTTTTGTGGTAATAATAACCACACCTGCGGCAGCCCGTGACCCATATATAGCAGCTGCGGAGGCTCCTTTTAAAATCTCAATATTGGCGATATCTTCCGGATTGATGTCAGCAATCCGGTTCGACGGGTTATCTTGATTCGAATCGCTTCCCTGTCCAGCTGCTTCGGAAACCACATTGAGCCCTGCCGGAATCGAGGAGTTGTCGATATACACTCCGTCGATGATGTAGAGGGGCTGTGTGTTGCCCGTTATGGAAGTCGCGCCACGCAACTTTACGGAAATTCCTCCGCCCGGAGCACCGGAATTGGAGTTGACGATGGCACCGGCAAATTTACCGTAAAGTGCCCCATCTAAAGTAGAGGGAGGGGTTCTACCGGTTAGTTCTTCGGCTGAAACCGAAGCTACGGCATTGGCCGAGTTCGATCTTTTCACCGAAGTCGCCAGGCCCGTAACCACCACCTCATCAAGACCTGTTGCTGATTCCTCCAAGATAACATCTTTAGCGGTAGCAGACGTAACTTCTACTTCTTTTTCAGCATATCCCAATGATGAAAAAACCAAGATTACGGGAAAATCGTTTACGGTAATCTCATAATTCCCATCAAAATCGGTAGTTGTACCCACCGTTGTACCTTTTACCACCACGTTTACGGCCGGCAATGGCAGCCCATCGACAGAAGCCGTTACGTTTCCGGTAATCGTCCCCTGTGCCATCAACACTCCGGGCAGCGTGAAAAAAAGTACCAAAAACACCCTTTTGAATAAAGTTTGTCTCATTTTCATACGTTTTGAATTAGTTATTTCAAGAGCCAATTTACACAAGAATTATGACAAATGTAAAATTAATGTTAAATCTAAGCGTTTTATGAATTCTTGAAACGTTGGGTGTCGAACAAAAGGATGCTCTTATTTTTTCGCCAATACCGTCCTAACTTCTTACATTTGCTCTTTCAAAAAATAGTGATGGACATGTATAGAACCCATAGTTGCGGACAGCTACGCGAATCGGATATCAACGAAAAAGTGACCCTTTCGGGATGGGTGCAAAAAACACGGGATAAAGGCTTTGTCATATGGATCGACCTTCGTGATCGGTATGGCATCACTCAATTAGTACTTGATGAGGATAGAACGGCATCTAAACTTTTGAAGCTGGCCCGCGAACTTGGTCGCGAATTTGTAGTTCAGGTAAAAGGAGAAGTTATCGAAAGGGCATCTAAAAATCCGAATATCCCGACCGGAAATATCGAGGTTCTAGTGGAAGAGCTTGTGGTACTGAATCCTTCTAAAACCCCGCCGTTCACCATCGAAAACGAAACGGACGGTGGCGAAGACCTGCGGATGAAATACCGGTATCTCGACATCCGTAGAAATCCTGTAAAAAACAACCTCATCTTCCGTAGCAAAGTGACTATGGAAGTCCGTAAATATCTTTCCGACCAAGGTTTTATCGAGGTGGAGACCCCCTATTTAATTAAATCCACACCCGAAGGCGCCCGTGATTTTGTGGTGCCCAGCCGTATGAACGAAGGGCAGTTTTATGCGCTTCCGCAATCGCCACAGACTTTTAAGCAATTGCTGATGGTCGGTGGCCTGGACAAGTATTTCCAAATCGTAAAATGTTTTAGGGACGAAGACCTGCGGGCCGATCGCCAGCCCGAGTTTACCCAGATCGACTGCGAAATGGCCTTTGTGGAGCAGGAAGATATTCTCAACGCCTTCGAAGGATTGACCAAGCATCTGCTCAAGCAAATAAATGGGGTCGACATATCGGCTTTCCCTAGAATCTCCTATGATGACGCCATGCGTATTTATGGAAACGACAAACCGGACATCCGCTTCGGGATGGAATTCGGTGAACTGAACCCCATCGCCCAGCATAAGAATTTTACCGTGTTCAATTCTGCCGAACTGGTCGTTGGTATTGCGGTACCAGGGGCGGGCGACTATTCCCGAAAGGAAATCGATGCCTTGGTCGAATGGGTAAAACGGCCGCAAATTGGGGCCAAAGGCATGGTCTACGTTAAATATAATAAAGATGGAAGCTTTAAATCTTCCGTCGATAAATTCTATGATCAAGAAGATCTGGCCAAATGGGCAGCGGCTACCGAGGCCCAAAAAGGGGACTTGATATGCGTACTTTCAGGGGACGCGCACAAAACGCGCACCCAACTCAGCGCGCTACGTATGGAGATGGCGAGGCGTTTGCAGCTACGAAAACCGGACGAGTTCGCCCCGCTGTGGGTAACCGATTTCCCGCTCTTGGAACTTGATGAAGAAACTGGACATTATCACGCCATGCACCACCCGTTTACCTCCCCAAAACCAGGGCAACTCGAATTGCTGGAAACCAATCCGGGGGCCGTCAGGGCAAATGCCTACGACCTCGTGCTGAACGGAAACGAAATCGGCGGAGGCTCCATACGAATACACGACAAAGAGGTGCAGAGCACCATGTTGCGACATTTGGGCTTCACCCCCGAAGAGGCCAAAGCCCAGTTCGGCTTTCTAATGGACGCTTTTCAATATGGCGCCCCGCCCCACGGTGGCATCGCATTCGGTCTCGACCGGCTGGTAGCGATTTTGGGGGGCCAAGAAACCATTCGCGACTTTATCGCTTTTCCTAAAAACAACAACGGCCGTGATGTGATGATCGATGCGCCGGCGCCCATCGATAACGCGCAGTTGAAGGAGTTGGGATTGAAGTTGGACGTTTAATTCCCTTCGGCAATCCTTTGTCAATTTTTGATAATGAACAACTATGCCCACTCGAACAAAAAAGATTTTTAAACGTTTGCTGGTCTGGCGGGCGAAGCATATTTCCCAGACGCGTTTCTTATACCTGCTCAGCATTTTGGTGGGCTTCACCTCGGGAGTGGGCGCAGTAATCCTCAAAAACCTGACCCACTTTTTCCAGCATTTACTGGAAGGCAACCTGGTGAAATATTACCACAATGCCTTTTATTTCGTTTTCCCCGTTATCGGTTTGGGACTGGTCTATCTTATTATTAAATATGTCATCCGCCACAAAGTCAACCACGGGATCCCCTCTACACTTTTCGCCATCTCGAAACATAAGGGCATCATGCGCAAGTACCAGATGTTCGGCTCTATATTAACGGCTCCGCTAACGGTCGGTTTCGGGGGTTCCGTCGGGCTTGAAGGACCCGTAGTGGCAACGGGAGCGGCTATTAGCTCGAACATTTCGCGGATGTTCCACATGAACCAGTCTACCCGAAATCTATTGATCGGCTGTGCGGCGGCGGGGGCTATGTCGTCGATATTCAAGGCGCCCATTGCGGCCATTATCTTTGCCATCGAGGTCTTTAGCCTCGACCTGACCATCGCCTCCCTATTGCCGCTGTTGTTGGCCTCCCTTTCGGCGATAATTACCTCCTATTTTTTCTTCGGGAACGATGTATTGCTTCCCTTCACGATTGAAGACCGTTTCGTTTTAGGGGATGTGCCTTTCTATGCCATTCTGGGCGTGTTCGCCGGGTTGACCTCCATCTATTTTACCGAAGTATATGACCGCATCCAAAAAATATTCGATAGGATGGATTCCCCCGTCAAACGCCTAATGTTCGGCGGTATTGGTATCGGCATACTGGTCTATTTGGTGCCCCCGTTATACGGCGAGGGGTATGAGGTGATGAACAGCCTTATCGAGGGGCATCCCGAAAAAGTACTGGAAAACAATATTTTTCACTTGGATGTTACCAATGTTTGGTCCGTGGTCATCCTATTGGTCGGCCTTGTCCTGTTCAAGATCGTCGCTAGCGCCTTGACCTTCGGGGCTGGCGGTGTGGGCGGTATTTTCGCCCCTACCCTTTTTATGGGAAGTATTATGGGCAGCTGTATCGCCAAGATTATCAACAATATCGGCCTGTTGAAAACTCCGATTTCGGAGAGTAATTTTACCTTGGTGGGCATGGCTGGAGTGATGGCGGGCGTACTCCACGCCCCATTGACAGCGATATTTTTGATTGCGGAGGTCACTGGAGGCTATGATCTTTTTATTCCGCTGATGATTACCTCGACCATTTCCTTTTCCATTACTAAATACGTCCACCCGCATTCCGTGTATAATATGGAATTGGGTAGAAAAGGGGATCTTATCACCCACGATAAAGATCATGCCGTACTGACCTTGATGGATATAGACAAGGTCATCGAAAACCACTTTATTACCATCCATCCCGAAATGAACCTTGGAGAGATGGTACACGATGCCGTGGTAAAATCGAGCAGAAACATCTTTCCGGTCATTGATGAAAAGGATGGCAGTCTTTTGGGCATTGTTCTGCTCGACGATATTCGCTCCATCATGTTCGACCCATCCTTATATAAGGAAGTATTGGTGCAAGACGTGATGCATACCCCGCCGGATACTATTGAGCTTGCCAAAGACAAGATGACCGATATTATGGAGAAATTCCAGACCAGCGGCGCTTGGAACCTTCCGGTATTAAAAAATGGACGGTATGTGGGCTTTATCACCAAATCGAAACTATTGACGGTATATCGGAGAAAATTGATCGATTTTACACGGTAAGAAAAAATGGACGCATCCGAATCCCATTAATCGATTTTTATTTTTCCTGTCTTCCGGGAAGCAGGTTTTCTTTAATTTTGAAGGCTATGAAATATCTTATAATTGTATTGGTCTTGGCGTCGCTCGGTGCCATCGGCTACGGTTTTTCCATTCAGGAAGAGCAACTGGCACTTTCCCATAAATACATCGGTTTTGGTACGGTGGGGCTTTTTTTGGTCGCCATGCCGCTTTTCCTAATTCACTATTCCCGAGGAAAAAAAATGAAGGATTATATGCTTAATGAGGAAAACATTCATAAAATGCGGAATTGGGAGAAGCAAAAGGATGGGAAAAAATAGTTCCCTAGCGCACCACATGCAAGATATGCCCGAACCGGTGTTGATTTGCAAGGCTCGAGCGGGTCGACCCTAATAACTCTGAAACGCACGGGCGGACCTACAAGCAGCTCGCTAATGCGAGTATGACTTGCAGCTACTTTTTTCTGCCCTCAATGTCATTTAGCTGTATCAAAGGTTGGAAGACCTCAATTCAAATTCCGCCTTTCGATAAAAAACCGCTTTAAAAGCGCACTAGCCTCGTTTTCTAAAATTCCACCTAAAATCTCGGTCTTCGGATGCAGTTTAGTGCCCATAACCCCGCAACCCCCTTGCGGATCAACCGCCGCATAGACTATTCTAGAAATCTGGCTCCAATTTAAGGCTCCGGCACACATCTGGCAGGGTTCAAGCGTTACGTAAAGCGTACAATTTTGAAGGTATTTACCTCCTAAATAGTTTGCAGCCGCGGTAATCGCCTGCATCTCGGCGTGGGCGGTTACATCGTTCAACTGTTCGGTAAGGTTATGGGCTCTGGCGATGATGCGGTCTTGTACGACAATGACGGCGCCGATCGGAACCTCGCCTTTTTCAAAAGCGGCTTCGGCCTCTTGCAGCGCTTTTTTCATGAAGTAGGTGTCATCATAGGGGAGAATCATGCTGCTATTTTGATTGACAATAGTATGGAATATTGTTTTGAGACACAAAAAACCCGCCATTAAAGTAGCGGGTCCATCGAAAAATTATTCTTCTTTATCCTAGTACTATTCCCGGACTCCCTATTCCAATTATCGATGAACTATTTCTTGAGTGCCATCCATGGCATTTAAAAGGCAATATTCTTATACAACGGAATCTTAGGACCAACATACACATCGGCATTCGTGCTCTTGTCAGACATCATATTGGTCATGATCAATCCACAACCTAGAGTGAAAGGGCCCAGCCTCATCCCTAGTCCCCATGGGCCAGGTCGCCGTATTGACGTAGTCGTAGTGGGGAATAGACGCTGAACCACTTCAATTCAAAGCGCGGAGCGACGGTTAGGCTATTAATTATAGAACTCGTGTGTGATTTCGCGAATAGGCCAAAGTAACCTAATGAAAAGGTTAGAAAAGACGTCACTTGAAACAAAGACGTTTAGCTTTTAAAGGCTGATACATGAAGGTTATAGTTTGGTAAATACCTCACGTAAATGGTTAAAATAGTCTGCAGAGGTTGAACGTGGACCATAGACCATAAGTACATAACACCATAACAATGTTGTGAATCGACAAAAAATCGATTTGAAGCTTTGAAAAATGCTAGCTTTGTGGCTTCAATTTCCTTGGCGTGCATAAAACGATACTGGCACAAATCGATTCTCCTAAAGCGCTTCGCCGGCTAAAAACCGGCGACCTACCTGATCTCGCCTTAGAACTCCGCGATTTCATCATCGATATCGTGTCCACGAAAGAGGGCCATTTGGGTGCCAGTCTTGGCGTGGTAGAACTCACCATTGCCATCCATTACATATTCGATACCCCCAACGACAAACTCATCTGGGATGTGGGTCACCAAGCGTATGGACATAAAATACTGACCGGTAGAAAATCGATTTTCGACACTAACCGCCAATTGGGCGGTATCAGCGGTTTTCCCAAGCGTAGCGAAAGTGAATATGACGCTTTCGGAACGGGACACAGCTCGACATCAATTTCGGCCATTTTGGGGATGGCCATCGCGTCAGGTATAAAGGGAGATACAGAAAGGCAGCATATCGCGGTCATCGGCGATGCTTCCATCGCCAGTGGAATGGCCTTCGAGGCCCTCAATCATCTCGGTTCTACGAAAGCCAATGTTTTGGTCATACTCAACGATAACGCCATCGGGATAGACCCGAGTGTCGGGGCCCTGAAAAAATACTTGACCAACGTTAAAAAAGGTACGGCCAAGGAAGAGAATATTTTTGAGTGCCTCAACCTCAACTATACCGGTCCTGTAGATGGGCATGATCTCCCCCTTCTACTTAAAGAACTTGAGCGTCTGAAATCGGTCAAAGGCCCGAAGCTCTTGCATGTGATCACCACCAAGGGAAAGGGACTTCAAAGCGCTGAGGATGATCAGGTAGTCTACCACGCCCCGGGAAAATTTAACAAATCTACAGGCGAACTGCAGGCAAAAACCGATACCGACCAGCCTGCTAAATATCAGGATGTCTTTGGCCATACTCTCGTGGAACTCGCAGAAAAAAACAAGAAAATAACGGGAATCACTCCGGCTATGCCCACGGGAAGCTCTCTAAAATACATGATGGCCAAGATGCCCGACCGGGCGTTCGACGTGGGCATTGCAGAACAGCACGCCGTTACCTTGGCTGCTGGGATGGCCGCCGAAGGCTTAATGCCTTTTTGCACCATTTATTCCACCTTTCTACAGCGCGCCTACGACCAGGTAATCCATGACGTAGCACTGCAAAATCTGCCGGTCATTTTCTGTTTGGATCGCGCTGGTATTGTCGGCCAAGACGGGGCTACGCATCACGGGGTTTATGACATGGCCTATTTGCGATGTATTCCCAACTTGGTCATTTTTGCGCCGATGAACGAGACCGAGCTCCGCAATATCATGTATACCGCACAATTGGGATTGTCACATCCTATTGCCATCCGGTATCCCCGGGGCCAAGGGGTTCAAGTGCATTGGAAATCCCCTTTTGATAGAATTGAGATCGGAAGTTCAAGGGAACTCCGAAAGGGTTCGAAAATCGCCATCCTATCCATAGGACATATCGGTAATACGGTAGCGGAGGTTATCGAGGAATTCAGCAACGATCAAATCGGCCATTATGATATGCGTTTTGTTAAACCTTTGGACAAAAAAAACCTATATACTATCTTCGAAAATTACGAATATGTGCTTTCCATTGAAGATGGTTGTAAAGCCGGTGGTTTTGGAAGTGCGGTCCTTGAGTTTGCCAATGAAACCGCACATGCCAATAAACTGGTCATCATGGGCATCGACGACCTATTTTTAGAACACGGTACCGTGCAAGAATTGCACCGCTTGGCCAAAATCGATGCGGCATCCCTAAAAACCAGGATAAAAATTCTGCTTGATTCATAACATCGAACTGATTTGCAACGTTTAATTGTATTCGCCAAATCCAAATATCAAAATCCATATGACAAGCCGCTGGATAGTAATCAAGGTATTTTTAGCCTTCCTTTTTATTTTTTGCTTCTCAGTTCTCCCTGCCCAGGACAGGGATTCACTTCCACAGCAGCGGGCGGTAGATACGGTCTCCATCGACACTACCATAGTCAGTACCGTGGTCATCCGTAGGGTACAGAAAAAAATGGATTTCGTTCCCCGTAGTGTCGAATTGATGAACCCGGTGATATCGTTCCGGCAGACCAAAGCGCTGGAAGACGAACCGAACCGTTTCCGCGTACCGTCGTTTTGGACGAACGTCAACAAATTAGGTATTAATTTTAGCGAAGTGGCCTTTGTCAACTGGAACGCCGGCGGCAACAATTCGGCCTCGGCATTGGGTAATGCCCGTTTCGAGCGCAACTATAAATTCCGTTATACCCGGTGGGACAATTATATGGACCTGCGCTATGGTCTGAACCTGCAAGAGGGACAAAAACTGCGCAAAACGGACGACGCCATTCGCCTAAGTTCGACCTTCGGCTTTCAAAGGGATACGATAAGCAACTGGTACTACTCCGCCAAGGCGAATTTTAACACGCAATTTTCGAACGGGTACAAATATCCGGATCGAGAAACGCCCATTTCCAGATTTATGTCGCCGGGCTATTCGTTTTTAGGGGCAGGTATCTCCTACATTACCAAAGATCAAAAATTAAACCTCTATCTCTCCCCGATTACCCAAAAATCGACCTATGTACTCGATGAGGATTTGGCGAACAAGGGCGCTTTTGGCGTACAAAGAGCCATTCTCGATGTAAATGGCAATGTCATCGTACCAGGCGAAAAGGTATTTCTTGAATTCGGTATCCTTGTCACCAATACCTGGGAAACCGAAATATACAACAATGTGCTGCTCAACCACCGTCTGAGTCTTTACACCGACTATTTACGCGGGTTCGGCAACATAGACGTCGATTGGGAGCTAAATATCGACCTAAAGGTCAACAAATATATGATTACCACAATTGGTACCCACATCGTTTTCGACGACAACGTGCTTTTCAATGAAGAAGTCAACGCGCAGGGTGTGGTCGTGAACCCGGGTAAGACACGCGTACAGTTCAAGCAGTTGTTGGGAGTCGGGGTTTCATATGCGTTCTAAAGCGATTTCCCCATAATCTTATTGTGTATATGCACTGCCGCACGATCTGAAAGACTGGCCACGTAACAACAGGCATTTAAAAGTATAGTATAAATCGTTGTCTCGGTATCTCTATAGAGCTCCGGTAAGGTCTGTAACATCAGCATATCATAGTTCGAGGCTTTATGACCTTTCTTTCGGATGAGAGCATTGGTATATACCTCGAGGATATCCGAAATAATTCGGTAGCCCGCAATCTCTTTCTCGATTACTTCAGGTGAGCGGTATATTTTATCTACGCTAAGGGCAATAATATCCTTTACTTGGGCCTGATAACGACTTTGATCTAAAAGGGAAGTTGTGAAGGTACCGTTCAGTATTTTATCTTCGTTTGTATCAAAAATTGAAACGACATCTATGATTAGGGTATTGATTGCTAAGGCACGCAGGTAGCTCAATCGATCTTCTTGATAGGCCAAGGAATTATACTTTTTGGTATTTATAGTGTTCTGAACCAATTTAATTAGATATTCCAAGGCATAATCTTCAGATATAAGTCCAAGGTTAATGCCATCTTCAAAATCGATAATGGTATAACAGATGTCGTCGGCCGCCTCCACAAGATAGGTCAATGGGTGCCGTGCGTATGAAAATTCCGCACTATTAGTCCTGGAAAGCAGACCCAGCACTTCCGCCACTTCCTTGAAAGCTTTTTGTCCGGATTGAAAAAAGCCAAATTTTTTATCCGCGATATGGGATGTCGGTCTCTTGGGAAGTGATTCCTTTGGATATTTCATAAAAGCTCCCAATGTGGCGTAGCTCAATCGTAAACCCCCTTCTACACCTTCCCTTGACTCCGTCAATAATCGGAATCCATTGGCGTTGCCCTCGAAATCAATCAGGTCTTGATACTCGATTTCGGAAAGAACCGATCGATATTTTTTACCCTTGCCATTCTCGAAGTATTCCCCGATGGCCTTCTCCCCACTATGTCCGAAGGGAGGATTGCCGATATCGTGTGCCAAGGCCGCTGCTGCAACTATGGCACCGAAATCGTTGAAGCGATAGCCCAAAGTGTCGTGTAAATGTGGATGTTTTTCAAGAATCCTTTTTCCCGCAATCCTTCCCAAACTGCGGCCAACCACCGAAACTTCCAGGCTGTGGGTCAATCGGGTATGTACAAAATCTGTCTTGGAGAGGGGAATTACTTGCGTTTTATCCTGCAAACTTCGAAATGCGGCCGAAAAGATGATCCGGTCATAATCCACATCGAATCCTAAGCGGGTATCATCCTGTTCTTTTCGAAGGCGTTTGTTGGTGTCGCCGTAACGTTTTAGAGATAGTAGCGCTGACCAGTTCATATCACTTCTGCTATTTGGATGGTGCAAGATACCTTTTACTGCTGTTTTTACAGAATGGCAACGCAATTTAGTAGACTTTGCTCATTTTGCCGATTTTTTTTGTTTGTATATTGCGCTTAATTTAACAATATCTAAGCGTTAACTTAACCTTGGCCGCGTCTTTTCCTAAGCATACTGGACCTATTTTGATGAAAACCAATCGTTTATTTTTTAGCTTTTTAGTCATGACAAGCTTGGTAACCCAAGCCCAAGAGGCCGACGCCCCTAGTTTCGGAAAGGGTATCTTTAATCTCGTAGGAAAGGATAGTACTTGGAGCATGAAAATCGGCGCCCGTATGCAGTTGTTATCCATCGCCAGTTGGAACGAAGGGGCGGACGGAGGCCTTATAAATCCCGAACAGAGTTTTTTGGTAAGGCGCGCCCGTTTGAAATTCGATGGATTCGCCTATTCGCCCAAACTGAAATACAAGATAGAGCTCGGGCTGTCGAACCGCGATATTTCTGGAGCTTCTACTTTTACGGGGGATGCCCCACGCTACATTCTGGATGCTGTCGTCATGTGGAATTTCCACGAAAACTTCGAGCTTTGGTTCGGACAGACCAAATTACCCGGAAATATTGAACGGGTCATCTCTTCGGGAAACCTGCAACAGGTCGACCGTTCTTTATTGAACAGCCGTTTCACCATCGACCGGGACGTGGGCTTTCAGCTACGGCATCATTTCAATCTCACCGAAAAATTTTTAATCCGTGAAAAATTGGCGTTCTCCCAAGGGGAAGGTCGCAACGTCGTCAGCGGTAATTTAGGCGGGCATCAGTATACGGCCCGGGTCGAACTCTTGCCTTTTGGTTTGTTCGCCAGTAACGGCGAATACACCGGAAGTGACCAGGATAGGGAGGAAAAACCGAAATTGATGTTGGCCGCGACCTACGACACCAACCAAAACGCCGTCAAAAACCGAAGTAACCAAGGGTCATATATGGTAAACGATATTGGTTTTTTCGAGACCGATATCAATATCGTTTTTTTGGATGCCATGTTCAAATACCGAGGATTTTCCCTTATGGGTGAATATGCCCACAGAACCGCCACCGATCCGATTGCCAAGAATGCTGATGGCACCCTTACCGGGGATCTCGTTGAGGTCGGTGACGGATTGAACCTTCAAACCGGATATTTGTTCAAAACCAACTGGGAAGTCTCGGGAAGGTTTACCAATATCAAGCTAAATAAAGACATCACAGGGAGAAATCCACAAAAACAGTATACCTTGGGACTTTCAAAGTACATCGTCGGCCATAAATTGAAAGTCCAAACCGATTTGAGCTATCTTTCGGAGAATGCAGGACGCGACGAACTGATGTACCGCTTGCAGGTCGATGTACATTTTTAAGGGCGTCTAAAAATATAACCTTTAGGTAACATTGTATTTAGGGTTAGCATGGATATTTGCAAGTCGATTTTTTAAAGAAGCTTATGGATAATATATACTTGATAATGATCGTGGCACTGGCCGTTTTGGCCGTTGCCGATCTGGTCGTCGGGGTCAGCAACGATGCGGTCAACTTTCTGAATTCCGCCGTAGGATCACAGGCTATTTCTTTTAGGACCATCATGATCGTCGCCAGTGCAGGTATCGCGCTGGGAGCCATTTTTTCGAGCGGTATGATGGAGGTCGCCCGGAAAGGTATTTTTAACCCTGGCGAATTCTATTTCAACGAAATCATGTTCATTTTTATGGCCGTGATGATTACCGACATCCTATTGCTCGATTTTTTCAACACGCTGGGGATGCCTACATCCACAACGGTTTCCATAGTTTTTGAACTTTTGGGGGCATCTGTGGCCATGTCTTTGATAAAAATAGGGGTCGACAATGGTTCCTTTGGCGACGTGGTCAACTATATCAATACATCGAAAGCCACCGAAATCATTATGGGCATCTTGCTGTCCGTTGTGGTAGCGTTTTCTGTCGGGGCCTTTGTGCAATGGATTTCCAGACTGCTCCTTAGCTATGATTTTGAAAAAAAGGCGAAATGGGTCGGCGCGCTGTTCGGGGGTTTTGCCCTTTCTGCGATTACCTATTTTATTTTGATCAAGGGTATTGGCGGAACCGCTTTTGCAGACCGGAGTTTTAACCTGATCGGAACCATGACGATAAAACAATTCTTGGAGACCCAAGCCTGGTGGCTCGTTGTCATGAACTTTGCGTTATGGTCGTTAATTTCCTATTCGCTGATGACCCTAGCAAAAATTAATATTTATAAACTGATTATAGGCGTCGGGACTTTTGCCCTTGCCTTGGCCTTTGCGGGCAACGACTTGGTCAATTTTATCGGGGTACCCATTGCAGCATGGCAATCGTACGAGGCCTGGCAGGCGTCAGGTGAGCTGGCGACCGAGTTCGGAATGGACGTGTTGGCCGCCAAAGTACCCACTCCTACGTTCTTACTGTTTATTTCAGGAATGATTATGGTAGCGACCTTGTGGCTGTCGAAAAAAGCACGGTACGTATCCGATACCGAAATTAATTTGGCCCGAGAAGGAGAGGCCAAAGAGCGTTTTCAACCGAATTTTTTATCCAGGAGCATCGTCCGCCTGTCCGTCGGCATATCGGAAGCCACCCAAATGCTATTGCCGAAAGCGCTAAACCAAAAGTTGGCCTTACGTTTCCATAAACCGGTAATCGCCCTTGCAAGGGACAAAACCTACGAAAAACCGGCTTTCGACATGGTGCGGGCCGCAGTAAACCTTATGGTAGCGGGTATATTAATCTCTATTGCGACCTCGTACAAATTGCCCTTATCGACCACCTACGTGACTTTCATGGTGGCCATGGGCTCATCACTTGCCGATAGGGCCTGGGGCGCTGAAAGTGCCGTTTACCGCGTCGCCGGAGTATTGAATGTTATTGGTGGATGGTTCGGAACGGCCATTATCGCCTTTGTCGCATCCGGTGTGATTCTGGCTCTTATCAGTTTTGGCAAAGGTGCAGCTATAGCCATATTATTGTTTGCGGCCATCTTGATATTGGCCAGAAATTATATTTCCTATAACAAAAAATCCAAAGAAATAAGGGCGGAGGACAGCTTACAAAAAGCAGAAAGCAGTTCAATCCAGGGCGTTATAGAAGAAAGTGCCGATAACATATCAAACGTCATCAAGAGAAGCAAAAAAATATACACCAACTCCATCAACGGTTTGGCGAAGCACGATCTTAGTCTTCTAAAAAAGAACAAAAAACAGGGGGCAAAATTATCTGCAGAAATCGACGAACTGCGCGACCACATTTTCTACTTCATCAAGAATCTGGACGAGGCCAGCGTTGGAGCAAGTAATTTTTATATCAATATTTTAGGACTGCTGACCGACATCGTCCAATCTCTGGAGTATATCGGAAAGGTCAGCCACAAGCACGTTCACAACAACCATAAAAAATTAAAGTACAACCAAATCAAGGAACTGAAAGAAATCGACCAGAAACTCGATGAGATTTTTACAAATACCAAAAAAGCTTTCGACGAAAGGTCTTTTGAACAAATTGGTAAAGTACTGGAAAGAAAACAAGAACTGTTCGATTTAGTATCCCAAAAAATTGAAAAACAGGTAGAAAGAACACGTACCGAAGAGTCAAGCCCCAAGAACACCACGCTATATTTCTCATTGCTATTGGAAACCAAAGACCTAATGAAAGTCATCATCAATCTCTTGGAAACCTATTATCAGGAATATGACGGCACAATTATTCCGGCCAAGGTTATGGAATAAAGGTTTTGTGAACCGTAAAATCGAACTCGTCTTACATTTGTAGATAAGCTTAGTGTAACGTACCGTTCTTTTCTTTGCGTCGTATATTTACAACGGGGTAATGAAAACCCTTTTTCTTATGGCTAGCTTCCTATTTTCCCTAGTCGTTTCTTCCCCATGGATCCGTATCCTGCACGAGTATCGATTTGAAAATGACCGGCCAACCTTGGCTGTTTAGCCCTACTATTTATCGAAAAAAATATACCTATCCCGAAAATTAAGCGTTAGCATAGGACGAACATCCGAAATCATCATTCTTATGCGCCTTCCCCAACTGTCCTATATCCTAGTCTCCGTTGTTCTTCTAAGCGTCTCATGTAGCAAAGATTCGAATAAAGACCCAGATAATTCCCATACGGACGGCCCCGGTACGGAAAACCCTGTAACAGGAAAACAGGAAACGGACAAGGCCGACAGGGCAATCGCCAAGCAGTTATACGCCGACTTTTACTATGCCTCTCGCGACACCGGCACGGAGGTGTCATGGACCGGTAACGAGCCCAACTGCCAGCCCGGGACCGTGCCGCAGGATACCAAGGACAAAATCTTTCAGCGACTTTTGTATTTCAGAAAAGCCGTAGGACTTACTAATGCTATTGCAGAAAACAGGTTGAAAAGCGAGAAAGCCCAACATGCGGCCTTGATGATGCACGCCAACGGAACCCTTTCACATGATCCACCGAACGAGTGGAAGTGTTTTTCGGAAGACGGCAAAGAAGCGGCACAAAATTCCGTGTTGACCTCAACCCGAAATGCCGGTGCCATCGATTCCTACATGCAAGATCAAGGTAAAGACAACTACCCAGTGGGACACAGAAGGTATTTATTATGGTCCAGACTTCAAGAAATAGGAGTTGGAAATACGAGTAGCTACAATGCCATTTGGGTAATCGGCAACCCCGGTGAGCGCCCTGCCGACACTCCTGAATTTATTGCCTGGCCCCCAAAAGGCTATCTACCTAAGCAATTGGCCTATCCGCGATGGTCTTTTTCCATCGCAAAGGCCGACTTTACCCAGACCACGATATCCATGAAGACCGCGACGGGAGAAAATGTCAATTTAGAAACCGAAAAACTAAAAGATGGCTTTGGGGATGAAACCATCGTCTGGAAGCCTTCAATAGATACCAATAGCCTTATCGAGGATAGTAGGTTTGTGGTCTCATTAAAGAATGTGGGCGTGGACGGCGAAACCAAGAACTTTGAGTATGAGGTCGTACTTTTCGATGTGAACGAATAAAATTCCGAATTCTAAAATATTCTTGCCATTTCATAAATCCAAACCAGTTACCGATAAAAGTGCATCTCATCCATATACTTCCAAACCGGTTCAGGAAGCAGCGGCCGCACGTTTTTGCCTAGTTTATGGTTTTTTCGGATGAAGGTGGATGAAATTTCCATTATGGGCGCTTCGACCCGATGAATTTTCGGATGGCGATCAAATACATCTCCGGTCTGTCCTTCGTAAATTCTTGGATATACGTAAATATCATGATGTTCTAAAATGACCTCGTAATTCTTCCATTTGTGGAAGCTCTTAAGATTATCCTCGCCCATGATCAGGCTAAAACGATACTCTTCCCCGTATTTTTCATTCAAATGCACCAGCGTGTCTACTGTATAGTTAGGCTGCGGCAGATTAAATTCGATTTTGCTGGGCTTTAGTTTGGGATAGTCCTGAACGGCCTCGAACACCATCTGATACCGGTGATGGTTGTCAAGCAGCGATTGTTTTTTTTTAAAGGGACTTAAAGGCGTAATAACGAACCAGACCTCGTCCAAGTCAGAAAATTCCACCATATGGTTGGCAATGGCCAAGTGACCGATATGAATCGGATTGAACGTACCAAAATAGAGGCCGACTTTTTTCATAAGTTTGGGAACTATTTGTCATTTCTAGGACCGCCCAGAGCCGAGTCGTTGGGAGGACGGACATCTAGACCCTTGCCAAGGTTCTGCAGAAATCTCACTGTTTTTAATCACCCGGCACAGGTTTTTCGGCTATAAATTCCGCCACCAGGTCATGGGCTTCTTGAAGTGCCGTATCCAAATCATAATTTTTGATAATCTTATCGAATTGGGGAGCCGTAGCCAGTTCTACCGAGGCTTTGGCAATACGCATGTTAATTTTATCGTCGCTTTCGGTACTGCGCTTTTTCAGGCGTATTTTCAATTCGTCAACACTTGGGGGCTTCACGAATACGGCCAAGGTTTCTTTCGGGAATTTTCTTTTAATTCGAAGTCCGCCTGCGACGTCGATATCGAAGATGACATTTTTACCCTCACCCCACAATCTTTCGACCTCGCTCTTTAGGGTACCATAAAAATTATCGCGGTATACCTCTTCCCACTCCAAAAAATTATCGGTTTTGATGTTATTCTTAAATTCTGAAATGGACATAAAATAATAATGCTCGCCATTTATCTCCTTGATTCGTCGAGGTCGTGAGGTTGCCGACACTGAAAAGGCCAGATTCAGTTCGGGTTGTTCCAAAAGATGGCGTACAATGGTGGTTTTGCCACTCCCGGAGGGTGCAGAGAATATAATGAGTTTACCGCCTTTCATTATTAAAGTTCAAGTTCAAGCGCAGGTTTCAAATTCAAAAAATAGTACTGCACTCGTGTATTTGGTTTGTGGTTTGAAACCAAATACTAAAATTAATAGTAGCATAAGCCAATAAACCTAACCGTCCGGCAGGTGGGCTTATACAATTTTTTCACCATGTACCGTTGCTGTCAACTTTTTCAGAGCACATTCAACATTTGCTCCTTGATTTTCTCCAGCTCGTCTTTCATTTGTACTACCAATTGCTGCATAGGGGCATAATTTGCTTTTGAGCCTATGGTATTGATTTCACGGCCGATTTCTTGGGCGATGAATCCCAATTTTTTACCGTTGGAATCCTTTGAGTTCAACGTTGTGGCGAAATAGTTCAAATGATTGTCCAACCGCACCTTTTCCTCGGTAATATCGTACTTTTCCAAATAATAGACCAGTTCTTGCTCAAAGCGGTTCTGGTCGACATCGGTTTGCAAATCGGATACTGCTTTTTCTAGCCGGCTACGTACATCCGATTGACGATCCGGATCCATTTGCTCCACTTTTCCCAATAAAATCTGCAGGTTTTGAATGCGCAGTAAAAAGTCCTTTTCCAGTACTCTTCCCTCTTCGGACCTGAACGTGTTGATTTCCTTTAGCGCTTCCCTAACGGCAAGCTGAATGGACTCGTACTCGTCGTCTTCGATATCCTCGCGTTCTGTTTTTAGGGAATCGGGCATTCGAAGGGCCATTTCCAACAAACGCAGATCATCGCCATCGGCAATCGATCGCAGTTGTTTCATATAATTCTTGACCGCCACTTCATTTACTTCGGCGGAAGTCTCGTTTCCTGTAAATTCTACATACAAGCTGAAATCGACCTTACCACGGGCCAAAGAAGCGGCGATAGTCTTTCGTATTTCAAGTTCTTTTTCGCGATAGGCCGAGGGCATCCGCGCGTTCAGATCTAGACTTTTACTGTTTAGGGATTTAAGCTCTACGGTAATTTTTTTAGATGGAAGCTGTATAATGTGCTTCCCAAATCCGGTCATGGATTGAATCATAGGGGTTTTTTAAAGTTCCTTAATCTTGATATTTCGGTACGATACCCCATTACCATGATCTTGGAGGGCGATTTTTCCTTGGATGAACTTTCCGAAACCTTCCCAATCGGCAAATTTGGATTTCGAGACCATGACGTTCCACATTTCGTTGCCTACAGGAAAAGCGACGACTTCTTCGCCATTAAGTTCCACGCTGCCCCTCTTATTATCGTTGTCAACAGTGATTACCATTGTGTTCCATTCGCCGACCGGCTTTGTAACATCTTTTGAGGGGCCCTTTAAATCGTAAAGCGCACCGGACTGATGTGAGGGGCCCACTTTGGCATCAGGATGCTTTTCGTTGTCGAGCACTTGAATTTCAGGTCCGGTATTATAAGGTTTTTTATATTTCGCGTCTTCCTGTACGCCCCACATTACACCGCTATTTCCGCCTTCGGAGATTCTCCAGTCCAGCGAAAGTATAAAATTGGTGAATTCTTTCTTGGTAACCAGATCGTGAATTTCGCCTTCCTTACGATTTTTGGGAGGATGTAAAACCAGGGCGCCATCCTCGATTTTCCAGTTATCGGAAACTTCGTCATTTTGATACTCTTTCCATCCATCGAATGACGTGCCGTCGAAAAGTGCCGTCCATTCCTGTGGGGGATTTTCCGCTTCGGCCTCTTCCACGCGTTCGGCGGTCATTTCTTTCTGGGATTTTTCGGTTTTGTCCTTGCATCCGAAAATTGTGGCTGCGATGAATAGGGTAAGGAACAGATTTTTCATGGAATGTTGTTTTTGAAATAAACCCATCTACTGGGCGGATAGGTTTTACTATTAATTTAAAAGATTCTTGATAGATCTGCCGTATGCGTTTGCAAATGTAATCGTGTTTACAATCGTAAGATGCAATCCACATTTCTTTACGGTCTATTTATCAATTCCTAAAATTCTTTTCAACCGATCTTTATCGATATCGGCCCCTGCAAAATCATCAAAGGCCCTTTCGGTCGCCTCTATAATATGGTCTTGGATGAAAACGGCTCCTTCTCGGGCACCCTGTTCGGGACTTTTGATGCAGCATTCCCACTCCATCACCGCCCAGACATCGCAGCCGTATTGGGTGAGTTTTGAGAAAATGGTCTTAAAGTCGATTTGGCCGTCGCCCAATGAACGGTACCTTCCGGCTCGGTCGCCCCAATTGTTGTAGCCTCCGAAAGCGCCCTTTTTTCCTGTGGGGTTGAACTCCGAATCCTTTACATGGAAGGATTTTATAAACTCATGATAATGATCGATGTACTCTATATAATCTAACTGTTGCAATACAAAATGGCTGGGGTCGTACAGAATATTGACTCGTTTATGGTTTCCGGTAGCCTCCAAAAAGCGTTCGAAGGTATCGCCGTCGTGCAGGTCTTCGCCGGGGTGTATCTCATAACAAACATCGACGCCTTCCTTATCGTAATGGTTTAAAATCGGCATCCAGCGTTTGGCCAGCTCCTCAAAACCCATTTCGACTAATCCCGGTGGGCGTTGCGGCCATGGGTGCCAGGTATGCCAAAGTAAGGCTCCCGAAAAAGTGGCAGATGTATTCAAGCCCAATCGACGACTGGCCGTCGCCGCTTTTTTGACCACATCTACCGCCCATTCGGTACGGGCCTTAGGATTATTTTTAACCTTATCGGGGGCAAAATTATCGAACATCAGGTCATAGGCGGGATGTACGGCGACCAATTGCCCCTGTAAATGGGTAGAAAGCTCAGTGATTTCCAGTCCGTACGAGTTGATTTTTCCTTTGAGCTCATCGCAATAATCCTGGCTTTCAGCAGCCTTGTCGATATCGATAAGAAAACTTTCCCAAGTCGGTATTTGAATGCCTTTATATCCTAGATCGGCTGCCCATTGGCACATACCATCCAAAGAATTGAAGGGTGCTTTGTCATCTACGAATTGCGCTAAAAAAACGGCGGGTCCTTTAATTGTCTTCATGTGTTTGTAATTTCCTTTTTATTCCTGAACTTATTTCAAATAGTGGTCGGTTTAAGAATAAGCCTTATATTTAATTCCTGTAAATCCCATAAATCACAATTTATCAGGGATGCGATAAATATAAGGAAATCCATCAGAAATAAAATAAGAATCAGTGTATGAATTTGGAAGAAGACTATGATGCCATTGTGGTCGGCACCGGAATCAGTGGGGGCTGGGCGGCCAAAGAACTGTGTGAAGGCGGATTAAAGACTTTGGTGCTCGAACGCGGCCGGATGGTAAAGCATATTGAGGACTATCCCACGATGAACGATGACGCTTGGGACTATCCCCTTAAAGGGGAACTTTCTCAGGAGGACGAGAAAAAATACCACGTTCAAAAAAGGGTAGGCTGGGCGCCAATGGAAGATAACAAGCATTTTTTTGTCAATGATCTCGAACATCCCTACGTAGAAACCAAACGTTTCGACTGGATCCGCGGTTATCAGGTCGGCGGAAGATCCCTCACTTGGGGCCGTCAAAGCTATCGATGGAGCGATATCGACTTCGGCGCGAACAAAAAAGAAGGTATCGGCATCGACTGGCCCGTTCGCTATGCCGATATTTCACCGTGGTACGATAAAGTAGAAGAATATATCGGGGTAAGCGGTGAAAATTTGGGACTTAAGCAATTGCCCGATGGAAAATTCCAGCCCCAGATGGAATTAAACTGTGTCGAAGAGGATTTTAAAAAATCCGTCACCGAGAAATTCGATGACGGCCGCCTTGTAACCATCGGCCGCACGGCGCACATCACAGACCCAAAAGCGACTTTCGAGGGTCGTGGTGTTTGCCAGTATCGTAATCGCTGTAGCCGCGGATGCCCCTTCGGCAGCTATTTTAGCAGCAACTCCTCTACCCTTCCGGCAGCGGAGCGCACCGGAAACATGACTCTTCGCGCCAATTCCATCGTCTATGAAATCATGTATGATGACGCTACCAAACAAGCCACCGGCGTAAAGGTCATTGACGCGGAGACCAATGAAAAAATGGAATTCAAGGCAAAAGTCATCTTTCTCTGCGCCTCGTCAATGGCCTCTGTCGGCATTTTGTTACAGTCAAAAAGCGAACGCTTCCCCAATGGCATGGGCAACGATTCCGACGCGCTCGGCCGCGGTATTATGGACCATCATTATAAATTGGGCGCCACCGCAAAGGTAGACGGCTATCTCGATAAGTATTTTAAGGGACGACGGGCCAATGGTTTCTACATTCCCCGTTTTGTCAATCTCGATGAAAAGACCAAGCGCGAAGGCTATCTCCGCGGCTTCGGCTACCAAGGCACCGCCAGCCGTCAAGATTGGTCGGAAAGTATCGCCGAATTAAGCTACGGCAAAAAATTAAAGGAAGAAATATTGAAGCCCGGAAAATGGCAGATCGGCGTTACCGGTTTTGGCGAATTTTTGCCATATGACGACAATCGCGTTACCCTAAGCGCCACAGCCACCGATAAATGGGGCTTACCCCAATTGGATTTCGACGTAGAATTCAAGGAAAACGAAATGAATATGCGCAAGGATATCACCAAAGAAATAGTGGCCATGTTCAAAGCGGCAGGTTTTAAGGATGTACAGCCTTACGATGAAGTGACGGGGCCGGGACTGGGCATCCATGAAATGGGAGGTGCACGTATGGGCCACAGCGCAAATACATCTGTGGTAAACAAGAACAACCAGGTACATAATGTACCCAATGTGTACGTTACCGATGGGGCTTTTATGGCTTCTTCGAACTGTGTAAACCCATCCTTGACCTATATGGCATTTACCGCAAGGGCAGCGGACCATGCGGTGAAACAGTTCAAAGCGGGAAAGTTTGCTTGAAAGTCCCTTAATGGTATCCCTAGCGTTTCAGATCATCTGATACGATAGCGTCCGCTTTAAGCCATTAGTTTAAGCCACTAGCCTCAAACTCAAATGGAATTAATTGCTTTTCAACGTGTTTAAGAACCCATATTCCGATAACCCAGTCAAACAACCGGCGCGTTCGTATATTTCGCACCACTATCCTTATATAAATATAGGATAACCATACCTTTCAACAGGCATCAATAATTATGAAAAACGCTTCTGCCCGCGCCCTTTGGGGCGATTATCTGGACAAACATTTAGAACATGCCTTTGTCGAAACGCCTCAAGTAGAGTACTTCTGCAACAATGAACAGGATGCCAACGAATGTGCCGAACTGGTAAAACAAGGTATCAAAAGGGCGACTTCCCATTCCCTATTAGGCATACAGTACCGTAAAGAATCTTTACCGAAAATAGGGGATTTTATTGTCGTTACGGACCGGGAGGGTAAAGCCCAATGCATAGTGCGTACCACCAAGGTTACCTTAAAACCCTTCTTTGCTATTGATTCGGCCTATGCCCAACGCCAAGGCGAGGGCGATAAAAGCCTTGCGTTTTGGAAAAAGGTGCACTGGGATTACTACACTAAAGAACTCGAAGCTTTTGGCCGTCTACCGCGGGAAAGCATGATTGTGGTCTGTCAAGAGTTCGAGATGGTATTTCAGCGGCAAGGATAGCACGCTTCCTCAAACTTCTTTACCTTGTTGCCGTATCAAAAACAGTACTTTCTTCCATTATATATCGAAAACTATGCAAATGAAATTCCTCCTTCCTATTCTCACAATCCTAGCATCCCTTTTTTCTCTGGATACCCTTGCCCAGGCCCCAAAATGGCAAAATCCCGAATGGGAAAATCCTGAAATCTTTGAGATCAATCGCGAAACGCCAACCGCATCCTTTTATAGATATGAGGATGCCCAACACGCCCTTGAAAACGAAAGTTGGGAGAATTCTCCTTTCTACCGGTCCTTAAACGGGAAATGGGATTTTAACTACGTAGCAAGCGTGCCCCAAAGGCCGGTCGGTTTTTTTCAGGAAGATTTCGACACTTCGGGATGGGATAAAATCGAGGTGCCCTCCAACTGGGAGCTGCAAGGTCATGGTACGCCCATTTACACCAATGTGGTATATCCCTTTCCGAAAAATCCGCCTTTTATTCCCCACGATGCAAACCCGGTAGGAAGCTATCGGCGTTCGTTCGAAACCCCTACCACTTGGGACGGAAAAGACATCTTTTTGCATTTTGGCGGGGTCAGCGGTGCGATGTACGTTTGGGTCAACGGACAAAAGGTCGGGTATAGCGAAGGCAGTAAAACACCTGCGGAATTTAACATCACGAAGTACTTAAAACCGGGCGCAAATTCCCTAGCAGTTCAGGTCTTGCGCTGGTCGGATGCCAGTTATATGGAAGATCAGGATTTTTGGCGGCTAAGCGGAATAGATCGTAACGTTTATCTCTATGCGACCAACAAAGCCACTATCAAAGATTATCGTGCCATTGCCACCTTGGAGAATGATTACACGGACGGCAAACTTAGCTTAAGCCTTGACATTGCAAACAGCGGCAAAAAAAATAAAGGCGCGGTCGAGGTCCGTCTATTGGATGGTGAGAAAGAAATTTACACCGAAACTAAAAAAATGGATTTCTTATCCGAAGGCACTGCGGTAACTTTTGAAAAAGCCATCCCAAAGGTTAAGTCGTGGCACGCCGAAAAGCCGCATCTGTATTCATTAGTATTCCTAATAAAGGATAATAAAGGGAAAATCACCGAAGCCATCGGTTCTAAGATAGGTTTCCGGAAAATCGAAATCAAGAACAACCAGTTTTTGGTCAACGGTCAACCCGTACTTATCAAAGGAACCAATCTACACGACCATGACGAAAAAACCGGACATGTCATCAACGAAGCAATAACCTTAAAAGACATGGAGGTCATGAAACAGAACAACCTCAATGCCATTCGCTGTAGCCATTATCCTAAAAATCCGTTCTTCTACCGGATGGCGGACAAATACGGATTTTATATCGTCGACGAAGCCAATATTGAGACCCACGGTATGGGCACCACAAATCAGGGACTGGACAATAACGAGGCCGCCAAGAAAATACACCCGGCCTATCGGCCTGAATGGAAGGCCATGCACCTCGACCGCACCGAGCGTATGTACGAGCGGGACAAGAATTTTACCTCGATCGTCATCTGGTCGTTGGGCAATGAGGCGGGCAACGGTGAAAATTTTGTGGCTACCTATGAGTGGCTAAAAGCACAGGATAATACCCGCCCGGTTCAGTATGAAGGTGCCACCCATTATGATAATACCGACATACAGGCACCGATGTACGATAAAATCGAATCGATGGTGGCCTATGCCGAAAATGACCCGAAGCGCCCATACATTCAATGCGAATATGCCCACGCCATGGGCAACAGTGTCGGCAACCTGCAGGATTATTGGGATGTTATCGAAAAATACGACGTACTTCAAGGCGGCTTTATTTGGGATTGGGTCGATCAAGGTCTCTTGACCAAAAATGATGCAGGAACCCCATTCTACGCATTTGGAGGCGATTTCGGAGCATCGGACCTTCAGAACGACAATAACTTTTGTCTTAATGGACTGGTAAACCCAGACCGTTCGGCGCATCCGGCCTTGCACGAGGTTAAGAAAGTGTACCAGTATGTGAAGTTTACCTCCGACCATCCGAAATCGGGAGCGGTTAGGTTGACCAACCACTACGATTTCACCAATCTGTCGGAATATACTTTCTCCTGGAAACTCATGAAAAACGGCCAAGAGGAAGCCTCGGGAACTATCCCAAAAGTTTCCGTCGCGCCCTATGCTTCCCAAACCGTACAGATCGATCTACCGGAACTATCGGATGCCAAGGCCGAATATTTTTTGAATGTATATGCCACAACAAAGGAAAAGGCTCCCTTGATACCAAAAGACCATGTGGTGGCCTACGCCCAATTTCAGCTTACGGATTTCACCCCACCGGTTTTCGAGAACGATACATCGGGCTTATCCGTTACCAAAGAAGGTGATACCATCAAAGTATCGGGAGACGGTTTTGAAATAGGCATCAATAGCAACACCGGCATTTTGACTTCGCTCGACTACGGCAACGGAAACTTGATTTTACAAGGAATGCAAGTCAATTTTTGGCGGGCGCCGACCGATAACGATTTCGGATACAATATGCCCGAAAAGCTAAAAGCTTGGAGGGAAGCGACCGATGACCAAGAACTCGTAAATCTGCAGTTAAATTCAAAAAACGAAGAAAGAGGAATGGATGTCCTAAAGCTTACGGACAATCCTTTCAAAGTCAAGGACAATTTAAATATTACGGCTAGTTTTAACCTTCCCTCGGTGGACGGACAGGCATCCATCACGTATGCCGTCAACAACAAGGGAGAACTGATGGTCAGTACTCAATTGACCGGCATTAGCGAAGACCAACCCATTCTGCCCCGGTTCGGCAACAATTTTATCATTGACAATTCATATGATAATGTGAGCTGGTACGGTAGAGGGCCCTTCGAAAACTATCAAGATCGAAAAACAGCGGCGCTCGTCGGATCTTATGACGCCAATGTAGCGGATCTATACTTTGAATATATACGCCCGCAAGCCAATGGTAACCGTAGTGATGTTCGCACCCTATCGTTTACGAATAGCAGCGGAAAAGGTATCGAAATTACGGCCCCGGAAACCTTCGGATTCAGTGCCCACCACCAATACAATTCCGATTTTGACGAGGGAATGAAAAAACAACGACGCCATACCTATGACGTACCGAAAAGAGATCTGATCAGCATCAATATCGATCATAGCCAAATGGGGGTCGGCGGGGATAATAGCTGGGGATATATGCCACACGAACAGTATCAGATCAAGCCGGGAGATATGTCTTTTAGTTATATGATCCGGCCGATTAAATTATGATTAGTACGGTCAAAAAAGTCCCCAAAGGTTTATTAAACCGTTGGGGACTTTTTGATTTTAGATAGCTGGAAAAATCAGATTTTGATTCAACAGATTGCCGCGTCATCCCGACTTCGTCGGTATTCCTCGCAATTACTGCTTACTTCTCAAGCTCGACCCAGACGTTACCACCTTTATTTGATTCGACCGTAGCCTCGACAAAGTTCATGCCCCGAACACCGTCGGTCATAGTCGGGAATTCGCCGTCATTGTAGTTCTTGCCACGAATGGCCTTGGCGACACCGAGATAGATGTTCGCCATGGAATCGAAAATACCCTCGGGATGTCCCGGTGGCAATTTCGTACCTTCCAAAGAAAGTTTGCTGTTATAGGCATGTCCTGGTTTATAGATTTGGGTCGGTTTGGAGTCGCTCAGCATATACAGAAAATTTGGGTTCTCCTGTTCCCATTTAAAGGCGGCCTTTTCACCATAAATTGATATTCCCAGTCCGTTTTCCTCGCCTGTGGCGACTTGGCTACTTCGAATCACTCCCTTCACATGGTCGCCCATACGGATAAGTACGGTACCGTCGACATCCATTTTATTGTCTTTGTATAGATAATTAAAATCCGTCAACAGCGATTTTATCTTTAGTCCTGTCGTATACTCGATCATATTAAAGGCATGCGTTCCGATATCGCCCATACACGAACTGATGCCCGCTTTTTTGGGGTCTAACCGCCAAACGGTAGAACGTTTTTTCTTATCGTGAATAATTTCGTTAATCCATCCTTGGTAATACACGGCATCGACTTTGTGTATTTTGCCCAAAGCTCCTTTTTTAATCATTTCCCGCATCTGGCGTACCATCGGGTAGCCCGTGTACGTGTGGGTCAAAGCAAAGACGGTTCCCGCTTTTTCATGGGCCTTTTGTAAAATCTTGGCCTCTTCCAAAGAGGTGGTCATCGGTTTTTCGCAGATGACATGAAATCCGTTTTCAATCAGCTTTAAAGCCATGGGAAAGTGTAGAAAATTCGGTGTCAGTATCGAACATACTTGAATACGTTTGTTCGCGGGCAACTTCATTTCCTCTTCGATCAAAGTATCGAAATCCTTGTAAATCCGGTCGGTCGGCACATCGATTTCCTTGGCGAAGGCGATACTTTCCTTAATATCGGGATTAAAAACCGCTCCTACAATTTCATAATTATCATTGATCTGTGAGGCTACACGGTGAAGTATCCCGATAAGGGAATCTCCGCCACCACCCAATATTCCTAATCTGATTTTTTTCGGCATTTGTATTTTTTTTAATTTATAAAACCTTTGATTTTTCGAGAGCGTTAATTTAGTAAAATATACGCTTTTAGCATGAGCTTATCGGAAAAATACAGATTTGGGATAGCGCACGGGCACGGTATCTAAAATGAATGCCTACCTACTTTTCTTAAGGATAGGCAACTTCGAATGCTGTGATATTCGTTTTGAAAACTACTTTTCAAAATCCCCCGCATTCACGACCGTCCATTTTTCAAAGGGCTGCAGATACTTTTTAATCGCCTTGTTGACGTCGCCAACGGTCAGTTTGCTTACCTTATCCTCTAAAGCCTTTTGAAAATCGAGGCTACGGCCGTAAAAAATATTGTTGTTGAGAAGTCGTGCCAGTTCATTGTCCTTCGCCCTGGAAACGTTTTCCTCCTGAATCCATCCATTAACGGCATCTTTTAGTTCATCCTCTGTGATACCGTCCTTAATATAACGGTCCAGCTCTTCCTTAAAACCAAGCTGCACCTTGTCATAATTTACCGGGGCATAGATGGCGTAAAGGTACATCGTCGAATTTTCATCCTCTGCACTGCTATCAGCTTGAAATCCTGATCCGGCACCGTAACTGACCCCATCTTTCTGACGCAGTCTTGCCGCAATACGCGAATTCAGGAAACCCCCGCCCAAAATCGTGGAGGCAATGGCAAGGGCCGGGTAATCTTCATGCGTTTGGCTAATTTTTACGTTAAGGTTGCCCAAGGTCATGGCGTTCTTCTTGTCTGGGGTACGTATATCTTCGTTTACGTCTTTTGAGGGATTATACGTATTTGCAATACGTGTGTACTTATTTTTGCTTATATAATCTTTGAAATCATCTTCAATAAGGGCTTTTACCTTGTCCGCTTCAAAGGTTCCGATACCCACCAATATCGATTTTCCGAGACCATAAAATTCTTCATAAAAGTTTTTCACCTGATCTACAGTGAGCGCCTTGATTGCCGCTTCCTCTTCCGCTATGGTCATCGTATATAAGGGATGTTCTTTCGGATATGGATTATTGATCTGTGAAACTTTACGCGATGCCAAGAACTGCGGCTCCGTTTTGTTGGCTTCCAAACCGGCCAGCCGCTCGGTCTTCAATTTTTCAAGTTCAGCGGCATCGAAAGCGGGATTTTTGAGCATATCGGCCATCAACTGCAAGGTAGGCATCAGATTTTCTTTAGTGGAACTGATCGAGACATTCACATTGCCATTATACCCATAAATAGAAATGGAAGATTTCAACTTGCTGAGCTCATCCTCGATCTGTTGCCTTGTTTTGGTCTTCGTACCCTTATTGAGCATAGCGGCCGTAAAGGAGGGAACCATGCCCTTACCGCTCAGTGATTTTACGTTCCCATTGCGAATACTGAAATTTACAGTAACGTTCTCCCCACGATTGGCCTTTTCGATAATGCCGTATTCGACCTTGTTTTCAAGCGTTCCCTTTTCTAGGCGTTCCTTGATTTTATCATAGGCCACATCGAAGGCTTCACCGGTGCCCATACCTACCTTGCCTTTGTAGCCGGCTACGAGGGAATCAAGACCTTCGGTATGTGCAATTTCGATACGTTCGGGAGTTTTTACAGGGTTGAACCGGCCGATAGTCCTGTTGGTGGGGATGAAATACTTTTTCGCCACCGCGTTCACCGCTTCCAAAGTTGCGTTCTCGATCCGGTCGCGGTAGATAAAGGACAACCGCCAATCGCCGGCCCCGATAAATTCGCTCATATAGGTACCCAAATAGGCCGAATTCCGGAATTGTTGGTCTATCTGTTTCAGCAGGTTTGCCTTTGCCCGATCGACTTCCTCTTTTGTAATAGGATTGGATTTTAGGTCGTCAAGCGTCTTTTTCAGGATGGTCTCGACCTCTTCGGCATTTTTATCGGAAGGCACTTCTACATTGATGTAAATAAAGCCCGGTTCTTTGACGAAGGGCGAAAAAGACCATAAGGAGGATGCTTTTTGAGTATCCACTAAGGCTTTATACAAACGTCCGGAAGGCTCGTCGGTCAGTATATTTTCCAGGACCGATACGGCCGCGTACTCTTCGGCGGAACCGGCTGGAGTGTGATAAAGTGCAGAAACTAGTTGTATGTCGCCTACGCGGCTTACATTGACCATCTTTTCACCATCTTGGGCGGGCTCAACGGTATGTGAATCCCTTAATGGAATCGAGGGTTTTGCAATATCCCCGAATTTTTTCTCGATGAGCGCAAGGGTCTTATCCTCATCAAATTTTCCGGTGACCATCAAAACGGCATTATCGGGGCGATAGAATTTTTTGTAAAAATCCTGGAGGTTTTCAATGGGCACCCGTTCAATGTCGGATCGGTTGCCGATGGTAGAACTTCCGTAATTGTGCCACAGGTAGGCCGCATCGATTACTTGATCCATGAGTACGTTCACGGGGCTGTTCTCTCCCATCTCGAACTCGTTTCTGACGACGCTGAATTCCGATTCCAGGTCTTTTTTGGCGATATAGGAATTGACCATCCGATCCGCTTCAAGGTCCAACGCCCAGTCCAGATTTTCATCCGTGGCATTGAAGGTCTCGAAATAATTGGTGCGATCATACCAGGTTGAGCCGTTGGGTCTTGCCCCATGCGAACTCAACTCTTTGGGAATATCGGGGTGGCCGGGCGTACCCTTGAACACCATATGTTCGAGAAGGTGGGCCATGCCCTTCTCTCCGTAACCTTCATGGCGAGAGCCCACCAAATAGGTAATATTAACGGTTATGGTCTGGGCCGAATTATCGGGAAAGAGCAATACTTTCAGACCATTGTCCATCCGGTATTCGGTAATACCCTCAACGGAAGCCGTCTTTTCTAGTTGTGCAGTAATCGCAGTGCTCAGACCTAAGGTTAGCAGGCAAAATAGGAAGGTTTTTATTTTCATGAGCGTGTAGTTATAGGTGTCTACTTCAATACTACAAAAAAATCGGAAATTAATAACGCTTGTACCCTGCTGAATTTTCAGAAACACGATCTTTGTAGGTCATTTAGAGACTATTTTGAAATATGTCCATTACTTGTCCACACGATGAGTCTAAGCCGAATTTTTACTTGATGCTATCTTAATAGTGAATTAGACCCTATCTTTAAACTGGCCGGTCTAATTGGGAGGAGGTTACATGTCGCGGGACATCTGTCACCCTTCAAATCACGGTAGAGTTAGGCACTGTTTTTTCGTTTTTAGTCCTTGGCCGAATCTTTGTTATTGTAAAGTGCGGCAGCCTTTTCCTGCTACTCTTTTGAAAGATTTTGTGTCCAAACTCTTGGATGTATCCGAAAACTGTCGAGATATTTATATGGAATCGTAACCTTATCCGCCACGGCCATGCCGGTCATCGCTGCATTGTAGCCCTGCCCTTTCAACTCATGGTGGAACCACATTACGAACTTCTCGATCTTGTCATTATAAATAACCTTCGGCCGCTCGATCACGCTTTTCTTTCGTAATAATGAGGTAGTATTTTCTTTTACGGCAAGGGCCACACCGTTATTTTTCCAATTATAGAGATCTTTCGAGGGATATACCCCGACGCCAACTTGCGACGTATTACCTTTCGAACTCGCTATTTGTGCTCGCCGAACCAAGGGTAGCTATCGTCAAAAACAAACATGCCCCCTCCCTGCGCGGTAATTGGTGCGCCATTAGTGTCTTTCCATATCTTTAGGCTTAAACGCTTCGTAAGTCTTCTGTCCGAAAGCAACGGTGCTCAGTAAAATACAGGTCGCTACAATTATAAGCTAATAATGGCTTCTCATTTTTTATTTTGTTTTTAGTGCCAATAAATTTTTCGTGCTCAGTTCAGTTTCTGGGTTAAATGCTTCGGACGTCATGTAAGCTAACAAACTTTTGCGTAGTTGTCTTGCTGCGGGACGTTTATCCAAGTCCGTTTGCAGGTCCATGGAAGAAAACAACAGCGAGCCCTGGCCGACCTTAGCCTCGAAAACCGTTGCGAGTTGATGGTTGGTGACAAAATTGTCGATGACCCTAATGATCGGTTTTACAGGAAGGGAATCGATGATGACGGATTTTGATCGGATGCAAAGGTCCCACCACTGCCATTCCGTATGGGTCTTTGTCGGGAAATCCGCCAAGGCTTTATGTTTGGTATCGATAAGCAGGCCCATGGTGCCAGGTTGGTCGGGAAAATGTACGGGACTCCAGAATACGGGTACGAACCTGCCTTTGATGCCCTTAAGTTGTAGCGTATCTGGATTGAGCAATACCTTTTCGCCTTTTTCCAGTGCGGTTAAGGCCTCGTCAAAAGACCTTGTTATCAGGATATTCTTAGGCACCGAAGCTTGAGGACCCGACACCTCTTTATTTGAGGTTCCGGTGCCCGGGGCTTCAGTCTCCGGTGCTTTTGGCTCCGGGGCTTCAGTGTCCGAAACTTTAATCTCCGGAACTTCCGCTTTTGGATAGACCCAAATCGGCCAACCGTTTTTGAATTCCGTACCTTTTAGTTTGACGGACACATTCCATTGTTGCGCCTTTTTAATGGCGATGGGGAAATCGATTTTCCCCAGATCCAGATTATTTCCGATGGATAGGTCTACGCCTTCGATGCTATCTTCAGCAAGTGTATTTCCCTTTTCGTCGGTTATCGACCATTCGAGGGTCTGTGCCCTTTTATCCTCAAAAAAATTAGCGACCTCGATCGTGCCCAAAAAAGTTTCTCCATCCTCATAAACCGCCTTTTCAAATCGGAGCAGCGGCACAAGCGGACTATTGAACTTTCGGAACTCCGCAGCGGAAATGGCGCCTTTCGATTCCCAAAAAGCGTTGAGCAGTCCTACCAAAGCGGTGCCCTGTCCGGGGAAATCCTGAAGCTGCAACAACTGGAAGCCGTCGAAACTTGGGGTCTTCAAGGCACGTTCTATTTCCTCTTTATACAGCATGGCAGCGAGTTTTCCGGACGCTCGCGTGAAGTCGGGAGCCAATTCTAGCATCCCTTTTTTCTCAAGGTCTTGCTTAATCGCTATAAAATTCAAGGGTTCTAAAACGCCCGTGTATTTCGGGATTTCGTTCATATCGGGATAGACCGAATACTGTCCGATCTCGTGGGAAATCAAGGGTACCTTGATATGTTCGCTATTCGCCGAATAATCAGTGTCAAAAGCGGGCGCCTTATCGTTAAAAACGCCCTGCCCGCGAATCCATCCCTTATCCGTCCATTGGGCAATTAAAAAATCATCCTCGGGTTCGGGGCGTGTTCCCGTGGGTTTTTGAAAGGAGAAGGAAGTTGTCGCGTACAACCGACTATCGTCTTTCTTTTTCAGTTTTGCGACCATATCGTTCAACAGCTGTATGTCACCCTGCAGCTCATTGCCCATCGTCATAAAGATAAAGGAAGGATGATGGCCGTAATCACGAATCATCTTATCGGCTTCCTGTCTTAGGAACTCCGTCGTCGGCTTGTCCTCGCCGACTTGCAGGCTCCAATGTGGGAGTTCGGCCTGCAAGTAAAATCCAGCTTCATCGGCAGCCTCAAAAGCGGCTGCGGGGGGACACCACGAATGGAAACGCAGATGGTTCAGCCCGTAATTCTTGGCCTGTGCGATCAGTTGTGCCCAATCCCCCTTTTCCATCGGCGGATGACCAGTAAGTGGGAAGATTACGCATTCAAGGTTTCCCCTTAAAAAGATGCGTTGATCGTTCAAGGTGAGCATACCGTCTTTGTTTCCCAGTTTGCGAAGGCCGAATTCCGTTGCAGAAGAACCGTTTCCTGTTGTGATTTTTACGGTGTATATACTAGGATGGAACTCATCCCAGACTTGTAGTTCTTTGGGAGTGGGTATGGAAAAATTTACATAGCTACCCTCCACAAGGGGTTTCTTGATTTCTTGGGATAGTAAGACCTCACCATTAGCATCCAAAATTTCCAAAGTGAGTCCCTTTTTGCTTGGCTTCGGTTGCTCGAAACCGAGGTTGAGCGTATCGTTGGCGTAATCGGGATGTACCTTTAAGTGTTGAGGGGCATTTAAGTCGGACGCTTCCAGCAAAATATCCCCGATAATACCATTCCACTTAATCTGGGTATGGTTGGTGTAGGCGTGTGCCATATCTTGATTTACGGGGTCAGGATAGCGGTCGCCCTTGATGTTGATATGCGGATATTTGTTGCCATTGTCGATTCGAATGGTTAGAAGATGTTTTCCTGGGGATAATGCCTCGGTCAGATCATAATCGTGGCTGCCGACCAGACTTTCCTTAGATGACACCTTTTGTCCGTCCACAAACACCGTTGATTCCCAAATGACTCGTTCCAAAACGAGCTTGACGGACTCCTTTTTCCAACCTACTGGAATCTCGACCTCTTTTTGATACCATGCCTTGCCGACGTATTGGTGCTTTCGGGCCAGGTTGGAGAGAACGTAGTTGTTCACTGCGGGTTTCAAGGTATTCGGTTTGCCAATACCCGCGTCGTTGAGCGTACCGGGAAGGGTGATGGTTTCGCCGTTTAAGTCGGTTTTTGACCAGTTTTCTGTCGTGCCTATATCGGTGGAATCGAGTTTTACTTGCCAACTACCCGATAAATCGATTTGATTGGTGGTTTGGGCTGCCGATGATGTCCAAATCAGTAGTATAAAAATGGATGCTAAATAAACGTTCATTTTGTTCATACTTTTTTTCTTGTTGTTTCTGGTTCCTCCGAACTCCGCTTACTGTTGAGGACGCCATTAGTAAACTGGCGGAAGTGGAGCGAGTTTCATAATCTGATTATTTATCAGAAACCTGATAATTTTCCTCCCAAGCTTCTGCCATTTTTAAATGGATATGGGCGGATAGATGGTACAAATCTTTTTCCAACACTTTTTTGAAAGCGGAAATCGCTTTTTCCGTATTTTCGAGCCCTAGTTCGCCTAAACCGATTAGGTAGTGGCAATCTACTTGATTCCGAGCGTTCAGGTCCTCTTCCCAGATCAACAGGTCAGGTAGGGATACGGCGAAATAATCAAGTTTGACCGCATCGTTCATATGTTTCTTTCCATAGTCGATAAGGTTGTGAAAGCGCTTTTCGGCTTCCTGTTTCTTTCCTAATTTGAGTAAAGCCAAGCCTTGGTAGAATATTTTGTCGGGCTGCTGGTCGTTGTAGAACATAGCAGGACTGGGATCGCTAAGGCCCTCGGAGGCTTTTTGCCAGTTCTCATTGGCCTGTGCCGTATCACCCTGTTTATCGTAAGCGCATCCGGACCAATAGAGAATATCGTTTTCCTGTGCGCCGAACAATTTTCCTTCGCCCAGGTTGTGTGGAAAGTCCTGCGCAGCTTCCAAATGCTCAATGGCTTTCACCGAATTATCGGTGTTTAAAGCCTGCTTCGCCAATTCGACGTGTACGGTACTATGTTGAAAGGGCACTTTACCCTCACCGCCTTCCCAGGGGTGAAATTGCCTTTTTTCGAGAAGTTCCAAGGCTTTTTGATGTTCGCCCTTAAAATTGGTAAGGCCGATCCACTCCAGATATAGATCGTCGCGAGAGGCGGTAAGCGCCGGATTATCCTCCAATAGCCGCAAACGTTCGGCAACCGGGACATTCGTTTTTTTGTAGAGCTGATCCAATTCCATCAACAAGCGCTGATTGTCGGAATCCAGTTTGAAGGCCTGTTCCAATTTTTTCTGGGCCAATGCTTTTTTATCGCTTTTGTTATAATATAACAAGGCGAGGTTACGCAGACAAATGGCGTTATCGCCCTTGAGTTTCACAGATGCCTCCCAGCATTCCCTAGCGTTTTCATACTGCTGGGCGGCATACCAGAAATTACCGAGATAATAGGGTGCCATGGCATCTTCGGGATTGGATTTTCTAGCCACTTCCAACACCACAACTTCCTCCAAACGGCTGGGAAAGCAATAATCGGAGAGCATTTTAGTGGCCAGTTTGTACTGTTTTTCAGCTTCGGAGGCATCCCCTTTTTGCTCATGGTACCATCCCAAGAAATACGCGGCCATGGGATACATTTCAGTTTTTCCTTTGGTATGGATTTCCATCAAGGCGATTGCGTCGTCATAACATCCGGCCTGGGCATAATCCAAGGAAAATTCGATGTAATTATGGACATAATCCCGTAGCATTTTTCTGAAATAATCCAAATCCTGGGTATTCCCGCTTAATAAATAGCGTTCGAAAAGCACCCCGAAGTTAAAGCGGTCTATGGCCAACGAATCGTCTATCAATTGTTTCGTTTCTTCTAAACGGCCCATTTTCCGCAATAGGATGACTTTCAAGTGTCGGGCCTTATGGTTGTGCCAGTTTTTAATCAGGGATTTATCGACCAGCTCCAAAGCCTTATCGAGTTTACCCTTGGCACAGTCGATCTGGGCCAGGTTGAAATACCCGGCGTCTTGCCAAGCGGCGTTCCAGCAGCCTTTAAAAAATGCGGCATAGGCCTCGTCCGGTTTTTCCATCAAACGCAAGGTCAAGCCTTTGTTGAAATACGGTTCGCCATTGTAGGGATTCGGATTGTGCCGTGTAAGCGTCTCGATGGCGGTCTCGAAATAGGGCAAGGCCTTTTCGAAGCGTCCCTTTTTCAGGTACCAAAGTCCCATCGCGTTGTTGTTGCGCACATCTCCGGCTTCGCGTGACAAAGCTTCCAAATAATAGATTGTTGGGTCGTAGGTGGCATGGCGATATTGTTCCAAATGTAGGCCGCGGAGATAAAGTTGTTCCGTGCTTTTGATATCCGACGGTGCCTTTGCCGCTTTCGCCGCTTCGGGAACTTCTTGGTCGGAATAATCCTCCGGGGTCCAAGAAACTAGAACTTTGCCGTTTTCGTTCTTTAGGGTGGCCGTAAGATTTTGGTGAACTGGGTTTTCTAGGGATACGCTTTTCTCAAAACCATCCTTTGGACTTAAATCCATCTTTTCCTCAAAAACCAAATCCCCATCGTTCAGAAGTTCTAGCGTACACCCGGGATAGTTTGAAGTAACATATACCTTGACCGTTGCTTGCCCATCTTCCAGTTCGAGGTTCAGTAGGGCTTCCTTGGTTGCATTTTTGACCATGCCCACATTGTAATAGGGCATGAAATATTGCTTGAAACTTTTTTCCTCGTAGGGGTGCATCCATGAAAAATCGGGCTGGTTGTCGGTGTAGACCCCGCACATCAGTTCGATGTAAGGTCCGTCGGTATCCGTCAGGTTCCTGTCCCAGGCATGGCCGAAATCGCCGTTCCCCCAGGTCCATTGCTTTTTGCCCGGGGAGACATGGTGGTCGGCCACGTGCAACAGCCCGCCTTTGGAATCATTTTCGTAGCCGCCCACAAAGTCATACTTCGAGGTAATCGCCATATAGGAAGTAGGTACGGGTATGTTTTTATATTTGGAAATATCGGTGCCGGGGGAATAGTCCACCTTGTAATATTCGCCCTTTGCGATCGGAAATTCGGAAACATCGCGCTTGCCATGATCGAACACCGCGTTGACATCGGGCGGAAAAACGGACTGATAATGGTCGTTTACGGCCACGGCGGGGTTAGCCCACCATAAAAATGTCTGTGGATGAGGGCTTCGATTGTACAACTGCCCCTTAATTTCTATATACGCCTTATCGGGATGTAAGGTAAAACCGGCCATTCCCTTGGTGCGGAACATGCGTTCTACTTCGCTGACCCAAACGGTAATGCTGCCATCTTTGTTTTCCTCGATGTAGTGGTCCGTCGGGTCATAGGTGCTTGGGCGGTGGTGCTGGGGCCAATTGAACTCGATACCCCCGGAAATCCAAGGCCCGGTCAAGCCCACCAATGCGGGTTTGATGACATGGTTGTAGTACACAAAATGCCTTTCTCGGATTTTATCGTATGCCATTTGGATACGGCCGCCCAGAGCTGGCAAGACCATAATCTTGATGTAGTCGTTTTCGATGTAGATCGCGTCCCATTCCTTGTCCGTTTTCTCGTCGCTGATCTGTTCTATAACCGGGTGGGGATATACGGATCCGCTACTGCCCTGATAGACCCGTTTTTCAAGGAAAACAGGATATTTTTCGGGTTTTCCGATCTCGTAAGTCGGGATGGTGACCTTTTCTCTCCAGGCTTTTACTTTGCTCATATTGAGACTATTTTTTTATGTTTCGTTTTCCTTGTCCACCCCGAATTCATAAATCGTTCTATGTTTATATGTTTCACCGGGATATACTAGATTAAGTTTGCGATGGACAAGATACTGGGGCTCGATGGCCAACCCTGTATTGGCATAATGTACATCGTCATTTTTTCCCACGTCGGAACCGGTCATAAAAAATCCGTTGTACAACTGTACTACCACTTGATCGGTATAGACCCTTATAGAACGCCCCGACCCGGGTTCCGATAAAGTAAGGTCGGGATGCCCTTCAGTATGTTTTAGTCGGAACGCGGATGAAATTTTGTCCTTCAACGGCACCTGAAAAGGCTTTTTGAGAGCTATAATTTCGCCCGTGGTCAAAAATTCACGGTCCCGTGCCAAAAGATCTCCATTGACCCATAACTCATGTCCACCAAGGTCTATGGCCCTTCCGGTTAAGTTAAAAAAGGCATGGTTGGTCAGGTTGACCAAGGTTCTTTGGTCGGTACTTGCCGTGGCCTCAAAAATAAGCTGGTCGTCGTTGGTTAAGGTATATATTACCCTAACCTCCAAATTTCCGGGATATCCCTCCTCCCCATCCTCGGAAAAAAGGGAAAAGCCAACGGTATTTTCCGAAGTACTTTCCGGTATGGGTTTCCATTCCTTTAAATGAAAACCATCCTTTCCCCCGTGCAAATGATGCTTTCCTGAATCGTTCAACGGAAGTTCGATCCGTGTGTCACCATCCGTGAACCTACCATTGGGTATCCGTCCGCAATATCTTCCCACTACGGCCCCATAATATTTTTCGGCCGCCCGCAAGTATTCCTTTTTATCGGGGAAACCCAATAAAATATCCTCAAAAACACCGTTCCGATTCGGGACGTACATTTCCGTCCACCGGGCGCCCAAACTTAAAAATTTGGCCGTCAGCCCGTTCCGGTTTCTTATTGTTATGGTATCGGTATCCTGCATTTATCCTTACTTTTCCTTGAATCTCAAGATAGCGGAACTATACCCCTTGTTCAACGGGAACGCTATTCCCTGTTCCATAAGATCGCTCCCCGAATATTTTTTGCCGGTATCCTCCAAGGTGTAAACGGCGTCCTTTTTTAGGCCCTTTAGCCTTACAATTTGATTTTTATGGGGAAAGGAAGTGCTGCCTTTGAGCCGTTCTTCCAATTCATAGTAAAACAGCACAGTTTCCGATCTATCTTTCCCTACGTATTGCAAAACGGAAGTGTTGGACTCAAAAGGGGATGCCAGCCTGTACAGATCGCCCTGTTGTACCGTATTTCGAATAGCTTTGTAAAGTGTAATTTTTTTGGAAGCCAAATCGATTTCCGCCGGGGTCCATTTCGTAATATCGTTACCGACCCCTAGCACCCCGCTCATGGAAACATCAAAATGAAAATCCAGGTCGTAGGTGATTCCATGCCGCTCTTGATGGCCGGTCCAGCTTACCATGGTATTGGCCGGAAAGGCGTTGAGATAGGCATATTGAATCATCACCCGATCGGCGGGATCTATGTTATCGCTGGCCCATGCGACATCGGTTCTTTTGAAAATTTCGAGATCTGCCCTTCCCCCGCCGCTGGAGCAGGTCTCGATCCATAGCTCGGGAAAATCCCGGCGCAGGGAATCGATCAAACGGTACAGGTTTTCTATGTAGAGGATGCGTACTTCGTGTTGAACGGAAAGATCCGCTTCCGGCCATCCCGGTTCCGTCAACGTTTTGTTCATGTCCCATTTTAAATACGTGATATTATGGTCGTTTAACAGATTGTGAAGTGCCTCGTAGAGATATTCGTAGACGTCTTCCCGTGCCAAATTGAGCATCAGTTGATTGCGGCCCGTTGTTCGGGTGCGATTTTCGAAATGCATGACCCAATCGGGGTGTTCGCGATAGAGATCGGAATCGGGATTGACCATTTCAGGCTCTACCCAAATGCCGAAATCCATCCCCATGGCATTGATTTTTTTGATAAGGGGATTCAATCCGTTCGGGAATTTGTTGCGGTCAACGGTCCAATCGCCCAGCCCGGCCTTGTCGTTGACCCTTCCCTTGAACCACCCGTCATCTATCACAAAGGTTTCCACGCCTATCTTTTTGGCCACCGTCGCCAGGGCCAACTGCTGTTTTTCGTTCACATCGAACTCGGTGGCATACCAACTGTTGTAAAGTATTGGCCGTATTTTGTGGCGGTGGCTTTTCGGTAGAATCCGGTCGCGGACATAAGCCCCGTAATTTCGGGAAACCGCTCCCTTTCCCCGATCGGTATAGCCGAACGAAAAAACGGGCGTCTTAAACGTTGTATCCGGTCTTAAGGTCCACTCCGTATCCCAAAAGTTGATACCTCCCAAAATCTGTTGCTCTCCCCGGGGCTGTTTGTCGAATATAAGGGACCAGTTTCCGCTATAATGGATTTGCCCGTACCATACCTCACCGTCAAACTCGGTGGCCTTGCCTTGTTTGTTGACTAAAAACAAAGGAGATCCATACGATTTAAAATTCCGGCTTCCCACTATTTTCTTCCCCTGCGTGAGCAAGGTGGTATTCGGTTGGAATTCCGTTCCCCATATCCCGCTAAAATGAGTCAGTTCATAGTCGTTTTCGGGCAACCAAAGCGAAGCGGATAGGGCCTTTTCGATGCGGATATCTTTCTTGCCGATATTTTTTAGTTCCGTCCACCTCTCGATAATGTCGTATTCCGGCAGCACTTTGTAATAAGAGGAAACCAGGAGAGGGTAATAGGTATCCTTCAAATCGATACGGAGTACCTGTACCCCGTCATCCTCCCGTATTTCCGCCTTCGAAAAAATCAGGTCCAAATCACGGGTACCGTCCTCAAAAATCACTTCAATGGCCGGGGTCTTATCGACCTCCCCGCCCCTGACCGCGACCTCCTGCCGTTCTACCCAGGGTATAATCAGGGAGTCGTTGAGCTTTTTTCCGTAGTATTGGGAATACAATTTGTTATCGACAACCGCCAATTTATAGGTCATGGCATCGGTGTCAAGTAGCCACTCTTGTGCATTAACATTGTTTCGAATCTGTCCGAAGAGAGATGCGATACTGAAGCAGCATAATAATGGCAAAGCGGTCAAAAATGAATGTTTGATTATGTGTAAGGGCTTATAACACACACTTGCATGCCATTGGCCATATATTATCTTTTTTTTATTCGACATATTATTTATTTATTTGAACAAATTATTTACATCATTTATTTCCAAGGTCGTTTTCGGATCAAATCGATCGCCCGCCATATACCTTTTCAAACTATACAGCAACTGCTGCGCCTCTAATCGGTTTTCCAGATCGGTGTGAAGGTCAACCCCTGAAAAAAGGAGTTTTCCCTTCCCGACCTTGGCCTCGAAAATCAGGGCCGTTCTATGGTTGTCGAACCAATCGTCGATGATACGGACCACAGGCTTAAGATCGGGAATAAAATCATCTAAAATAATGGCATTGGAGTGCGACATGGCATCCCACCACTGCCAGTTGGAATGGTATTCCGTAGGAAAATCGGCCAAGGCCGGATGTTCGGGGTCGCAAAGTATACCCAAGGTATGCGGCTTTTGGCCGTTGGTCCAAGAGGTGTTCCAAAAGATACTGGAGAAGCCCACACCGATATCCCCGCCCACATCGGGAGCGATATCGCCCTTGGTGATATTCAGTAATACCTTTCCACCATTCTTTAGATAGGAAATGGTCCCTGCATCCAACTTTTGAACGACCCGCATTTCTTTGGCTTTTTCAATTGGTGCTTTTTTAGAGGGATACACCCACACGTCCCAACTATTTTTATTTTCACCGATGTGCACGGTCAAGGTGAGCTTTTGGGCTTTTTCGGCCTTTTTCAAATCCACTGAAATAGCACCCAACTGGATGCCGTTACCGATGGGAATGGTAGTCTGGGACAGTTCGCCTTGGGCAAAAATTCCACCATCCGTATCGGAAAGTTCCCATTTTGGGACAACATCGGTCAAAGGTACTTTCCCGAAATGGGCGACCTCTACCGAAGCTTTGAAAGTACCCGTATTTAAGAATATCCGCTTTTCCATTCGCGCCAGGGGTACGGTCGTGCTACAGAATTCGCGGAACGCCTCGGGGGCGACATATCCCTTCTTCTCCCAAAAGGCATCCAGAACACCGATTAGGGCGGTTCCCTGTCCGGGAAAATCATGTAGGTCCAACAATTGGAATCCCGCCATATCCTTAGTGCGCAAGGCAGCCTCAATATCGGCCTTGTAACATAGCGTCTGCAATTTCCCCGATGCCAAAAGTAGGCTGTCGGCCAAGTGGCCCATGTGATTTTCTTCCAAGGTCTCCTTGAAAATCTCGAAATTCTTAGGTATGGTAACGCCCGTGTATTTGGACATTTCCTTGAAATTGGGGTACACGCACCATTGGCCCATTTCATGACTTACGTAAGGCATGGGCGTTTTTTGAATCAGTTCGGAATAATCGAACTCCGTCTGGGGCGGTTCGGCGTTGATGATACTTTTCAAGCCTTCGGCCCAGTGCTGAATGCGCGGATCGGCGTTATCGTAATAATCCATGTTGTTTAAATACGGCCAACCCGCGCCACTGGTGTAGACCCTACGGTCATCGAAGGCCTTCATATGGTCGACAAATTTGGCGAGATACTCCTTATGGCGGTCGCCCGAGGGTTCATTGCCGTAGGCCATCATCACAAAGGACGGGTGGTTGCCGTAGGTGGCAATGATATCCTCGGCTTCCTTGTAGATAAACTTGTCGATGGGTTTTCCATCGCCGATGCTCGCCCAAGCTGAAGCCTCGACTTGCAGGTATACACCCAATTCGTCGGCAGCTTGAAAGGCTGCTTGGGGCGGACACCAAGAGTGGAACCGCATATGGTTCAGCCCGTGGCTTTGGATGGTTGTAAGGATGCGTTTCCATTCGTCTACATCGGTCGGCGGATAGCCCGTTAATGGAAAAATGGCGCATTCCAAGGTGCCCCGAAGAAATACAGGCCGGCCGTTGACCGAAAATTGCCTTCCGTCGGCCTTAAAATCGCGCATGCCAAATACAACTTCTTTTTCATGTTTGCCTTTTTGCGATTGCAAACTCAGCTGCATGGTGTATAGATTGGGGTCGAACTCATCCCAGAGCAACGGATTTTCGCCCATGGGATATTCCACTTCGAACTTTCCAACGGAATCGATGTTCATTTCCTTGACCTTGCTTTCCAGATTTTCTCCGATACCGGAGGTTTTGGCCATCAAAGTGAGCTGGGTCATTTGTGCCTTTCCAGCAGCATTCCGCACAGTTCCTTTGACAATGACTTTTTTTTGGGCTACATCGGGGTAGATCTGTACGTTTTCGATGTACACCAACGGCCTCGCCTTTAGCTCGATAGCCCCGACGATACCGTTCCAGTTGGTTTGGGTGTTGTCGGAAACACTGTGCGCATCGACCCCGGGGTCAATGTTCTTTATCCGATTATCGATACGCAATGTGACCGTGTGTTCGCCGAGAGAGAGATATCCTGCCAAATCATAGTCGTGCGGCGTTCCGAGCGTATTTTTCATCCCCACTTTTTCACCATCGATCCATAATGTGGTCTCCCAATGAGCACGTTCCAAATGTAGACTGACCGCTTTCCCGTTCCAATCATCGGGAATATCGATTTGCTTTTGATACCAAGCGGGACCGGTATACACCTTATCGGGACTCAACCAAAACGAGACCTTGATATTGCCCGGTTGCCGGTACTTTTCATATTTCTTGCTCTTGTACCAGGCACTGTCGTTCCACATACTGCCTGTCCATTTCGTGTTGACTGAAATGTCGTCTCCCTTTCCGTTTTCGGCCATGGAACCCGGTAGCGATATAGTGTCGGACAGGTCTTTTTCAAACCATTTTTCGGATACGCCCTGATCTAATGAGTCGATCTGGAAATACCATTGACCGGAGAGGTCGATGGTATTGGCCTTTTCGCTTCCGCAGGAAAGGAAGAGGAAGAGAGGGATTGATAGTAGGATGGGATTTAATTTTATTTTCATGGTTTCATTGAGTTAATAGTTGTTATGGGAAGGGCCCCCTCCCTAACCCTTTGCATTCCTCCCGGTCGTGCTTCCCTTATCGCATGCAAGAGGCAAAGGGTATATCTTTTTTTCCGTTAAGAAATCTTCACTTCATTAAAAAAATTCCATAATCGCCTCCGCAACTACTTGATGTCCTTTTTCGTTGATATGATTGTTTTGGGCCATGTAAGTTTTTAAATCTTCGGATTCAGCAATTTCCTTGAACAGCGCATAACTATCCACTAATTCGACTTCATATTTCTTGGCGAGCTGCCTGATTTGCTCGCTGTGTTTTTCCAGTTCGGCTTCCGAAGATAGAATATCCTCCTTTAGATCCGGGGTAGGGGTCATTAGGATGATTTTGGTACCATATCTTTTTGCCTCCCGGATCATTTTCTCCCAAGCCGTTTTGGCCCGTTCCAGCCCGATACTTCGGTCGTTCAGGGCATAATCGATAAATAGTACGTCAGGTCTGTGGGTCAACACCTCATCCTTGAAACGTTCCGCACCTTGTTCGGATTGCTCCCCGCCGATGGCCGTGGTGATGCTATTGACCACAGCATAAGGATACAGATCCTTTACTTTTTTCAATGTTTGGTAGGGATAGGCCTTAACAGTATGTACATTGGGCGTATCGAAATATCCAGAGGGTACGGAATGGCCATGGAACACCAAATTGATAGTGCGGTTGTCGGGCCACTTTTTTTGTAGTTCGGTTTTAATGATATCGAGATAGGTTTCCTGATTGACTTTGTGCTGGGCCTGACACGGCTTTGGAATGAGCGATATCAAGAGCAGGAAGACTACTTTCTTGCTCGACATCCATCGTATAAACTTATAAACTCCTATACTCATAAACTGTTCAATTTCAGAACTTTTAATACTGGACAAAGCATCGTCAAACGACCATGCCTAAAGTCGGTTATGACTCTTTTGTCAATTCCATTTCAATTTCTTCCAGACTTTTTCCTTTGGTTTCCGGTAGCTTCCTTTTAATAAACAGATATCCTAAAATACATATCCCACTATATACCCAAAAGGTGCCATAGGCCCCAAGGGCGTCGTTCAAAATGGGAAACGTGAACGTGAGTACGAAAGAAGCTATCCAGAGGGACAGCGTAGCGATGGACATGGCGAGACCTCGCAAGCGGTTCGGGAATATTTCCGAAAGAACTACCCACGTGATGGGCGCGAGCGACATGGCGTAAATGGCGATGGCCGTGATGACCAGAACAAGTACCGGCCAACCGGTGAATTCCAAATAATAGGCCCCGCCTAGAATGGCGTAGACTACCGCAAGTCCGATAGATCCGAACAGCATCAATTTTCTACGGCCCCAGCTATCCACCGTCCGCATGGCGACAAAGGTGAAAATCAGGTTGACACTTCCGGTGATGATAATGTTGAAGAGCATATCGCCCACGGAATATCCCGCAGCGGTAAAGATTTCGTCTGCATAATTGAAAATGATGTTGATGCCGCACCACTGTTGAAAAACGGCAAGTACCATCCCGATGATCAAAATAGGAAGCACCTTTATACTCTTCAGTTCGGAGAAGGATATTTTTCGGCCTTGGTCCTTTTCAAGTGTTGCCTTCATGTTTTTAACCTCTGCCTCGGCATAAACCCTGCCTCCAATTTTTTCGAGTACTCCCACCGCATTTACCTCATCACCGACCTTGGCCAAAAACCGGGGACTTTTCGGCACGACGAACATCAGGACGAAGAATAAAACCGCAGGAACCAATTCTGCCCAAAACATCCAGCGCCAGCCCATTTGGCCGTTCCATGAGGCTGCGATTTCTTGGGGAGTCATTACTTCCGCAATCGGTTCCGCAATAACGTAGTTCGCAATCTGTGCGGCCAAAATACCGATAACGATGGTCAATTGGTTGATGGCGACGAACTGCCCCCGGTATTTAGCAGGGGCGATTTCAGCAATGTACATAGGCGATAAGGTCGATGCCAAACCGATGCCCAAACCACCTATCAATCGATAAATGATGAAAGGTGTAAAATCATCCGCATACCCTGTTCCAAATGCCGATAACGTAAACAAAGCTGCAGCCATAATCAACGGAATTTTACGGCCCAAACGGTCTGCCAGCGCCCCTGACAGTACCGCACCGAGTATACAGCCTACCAAAGCACTGCTCACGGCCCAACCCTGTACTGTGGCTTGGTCGGTAATCCCAAAAAAGAGCTCATAGAACGGCTTGGCCCCACCGATGACCACCCAGTCATACCCAAATAGAAAGCCGCCCATAGCGGAGACGAGGGCTATAAAAAGAAGGTATTTGAAGTTGAATTTTGTATCGGTCATGGAAAAAAGGTTTGGTGTTTGGTGTTTGGTGTTTGGTGTTTGGTGTTTGGTGTTTGGTGTTTGGTGTTTGGTGTTTGGGTGAAATAATGCACAATTTTTAGTTACGTTTTTCGGTCAAGGTAATGACCACCTATGCAGTTATAATTATGATGTCCTTATCGCCTTTGAATTTTTCTTGGGATACCGGTGGTGTCATATAATTACAATCTTATAGAAATATTCTTGCAATATATTGAATAGAAGGATACTATAAAATGGAGAAAAATCAGATAGATATGGACAATATGACTTTTTTCTTGCTATTGATAGAAATTTTCACCAAACCAACTGGGTTAGGTTTCATTTAGCTAGAGTGACCCTAACAATTACCAGTTGCGACCCACTTTAATGACATTAAGATAATTTAAATCATAATGGAAAATAATTCATTTCCTCGTTATCTCAATCCTTCGTCACCTTACTATCCCACCAAGTCTCGTTCGGCTCAAAATCTTCGGATAAAAATTTCATACGTTCCGCTTCAAGTCTGGGCATCAGGACGTCTATTTTTTCCTGATGTTGCTTTTTGGCCAAGTCGGGATCGAACTCCGGATCAGCGCTCGGCATATTGGCGTCGACCTTTTCGAGATAGGATTGCAGCAGATCGCCCAACCTTTCGGATACGTCAGAATTATCGGAAAACACATCCGTTTGTTCGCCGGGGTCGGCTTCCAGATCGTAGAGTTCTTGATGGTCATCCTCATAATAATGAATTAGTTTCCATTTTCCTTCCCGAATCATGGACGCTGGTTCGCCACCTTGGTTGCCATAATGGGGATAGTGCCAAAATAAGGGTCGGCCATCCAAAGTCTGCCCTTCGAATAGCGGTTTTAGGCTGATGCCGTCCATGTGCTGTTCGGGTTTTAAGGGAATCCCCGCCAAATCGAGGAGCGTTGGATAAAAATCGGCCCCGGTTACGGGATAATCAATCGATGCACCGTTCTTCAAACCCGGTACTTTTATAAAATAGGGTTCCCTGACGCCACCTTCCCATTGATATCCTTTTCCGCCTCGTAATGGAAGATTGGTCGTTGAAAAAGCATCCCCGGAGGCCACCCCACCATTATCAGAAGTGAAGACTACAATAGTATTTTCATCTAACCCTAGTTCTTTTAATTTATCGAGTACTAGCCCTACGGCATCGTCCATTTGCTCTACAAGCCCCGCATAAATGGGATTGTCCTGTACGGTACGGATCGGCAGCACCCGTTCCATTTCATAGCCATGATCTTTGATGCCCATTTTGTCAGCCTTGTCCCTATATTTCCGCCATTTTTCTTCCGTAGTCTGAATCGGGCCATGAACGGCGTAAAAGGACAAGAAGGCAAAAAAAGTGCTGTCCTTGTTTTTCTCAATAAAGTCAGCAGTTTCCTGGGCAAGACGCATCGAAAGATTCTCCCCTTTTGCCCTGTTTTCCAAATTCGGGTTGTCCCAAGGCGAGAAATAGCCTCCTTTCGGGCTACCCACGTCCCAGCCGCCTTTATTCACATCAAAACCATGGTCTTCGGGCCATGAGCCTTTTTCGCCCAAATGCCATTTCCCGGCAAAAAACGTGTGGTAGCCGTTGGTCTTCATCGCCTCTGCCAAGGTGGTATCCTTTGCGGGCAGGTCATGCACATATTCCGCGGGAAGCACTTTGTCGTTGTGGTTCTGTTTGCGCCAGTCGGTACCAGAGGCCGCCCCGATCCAGTCGGTAATACCATGGCGCGCGGTAAACTGCCCGAGCATGATACTAGCTCGTGAAGGACTACAGACCCGACTTGCGGCATAGCCTTGGGTAAACATCGTTCCCTCTTTTGCAATTTTATCCATGTTAGGCGTCTCGTAATACGTGCTACCCGTGACACTTAGGTCATGCATGCCGAAATCATCAGCCAAAATAAAGACGATGTTTGGTTTTTTCTTTTCCGGAGTTACCGTGTTGTCCATGCAAGCGCTAAAGAGGGCAAGGCACGGTGTCAAAACTAACAGAACTAACTTTCGTGGTTTCATTTTTTGATTTTCAGGTTAACCGGTTTGTGGTTCTTTGGGACTTTACAGGTAAAAGCAAAATTGGAATAGCATGCAGAAAATCCCCAAAATTAAACGGGGCCGAATACTAAAAAGATTTTGCTGTTTATGAATACCCATGAGTCATATTTCCCTAAAGTTAACCCTTTTTCCTCGCAGCCTATGAACGCTGCGAGGAAAAGGGCCAAACTAACTCAAACAACTATCTTAATCCTCAAACGAAAAATAAGCTTAAGGAATACTATTAACTATCTTTCTTCACCGTATTTTCCACGATACCCAATACCCCCAGAAAATCCACACAGGGCGCTTTTACGTTATAGTTGTTATCCGGCATTTCATGTACTGCCTTGATTGTTTCGATAAAAGGGGCTTTGTTTTTACTTTATAGCAGGTAATTAATTGCGATTAGGGTAATATCCATATTACTGTTTTTACAGAATTCCTTCAGCTTGTTTTCCGCTTCTGGATTGGTAAAGAACTGATAGAAAATGGCCAAGGCGGTAACGGAAATTGGCGGATAGGAATCGTAATTGGCGTTGAATATCTCTTTTTTATAAGGTTCCAAGATTTCCTTTTTTTGGCTCCGCAGTCCAAAAATGGCCCAATAGCGGACGATATTATTTTTACTCTTGAGCAAACGCGCCTGCTATTTAACAATTGCCCCTTTTGCCGGAAAGGGAGGCTGCCCCATAGATTTCCTTTAAGGGATATCTCTTTTTATCCAACCGGAACTCATAGGGCGTTACCGATTTGGAAATCAGGCCTATTTCGTATTCGGGGAAAAACATCACATCTCTGGATTTTAAGATATCGGCATCCAACTCCTTCCGCATTTTTTCCGATAACTTCTCATATTTGCGGTTGTCTACAAGGTTATGGGTCTCCCAAAAATCGTTTTCGATATTGAACAGGAACTCTGGTGTCCGCTCTTCGAAAATGCTTTTTTGTATGGAGTCGAATTTGCCGTTCGATAGGTCGCTACGCACCTGTTTTACAATATCCCCAATTTCAAAATAGCGGATATACCTCATTTGGGGTACAAAGGGCATGAAGTTGCTGGAGTAGATGAATTTTCCGTCCTTGATACGCTGAACCATATCGGGTCAATTGTGGGCACGGTCACTGGAAAGTTCAAGATGGCCCTTGAGATAATCTGGCATCTTAGCGCCGGCCAGACTCAATATGGTGGGCGCCAAGTCTTCAAAATCGCCAAGTTCCCCAGAAACGGTCCCGGAGGTGCCCCACGGCGACAGGTTTTTGTATTTCTGGGGGAACCCTATTACAAAAGGTACCCGGTGCCCGAAATTTATGCCATTGGTCTTTCCCCTGGGAATGCCCTCGCCCTGATCGGAATAAAAGAGTATAATGGTGTTGTCCCGCAATCCATTCTTATCAAGCCTGTACAACAAGTCACCGATCTTGTTATCGGTCAGTTTGATGGAGTTGTAGACCCGTGCAAAATACTTGCGCATTTCAGGGGAAACATGATAGAAGGGGGGCATCTTGAAGTCGTTCTCCCCGATCCTATCGGCTTTGGACAACGAATCCCAGACATTCTTGATGTACTCACCCCAGTAATGATCGGACTTCGGCTGCGCGAACATCCCGTGCCCTTGGAAAAGGCGTTGGTAAACCTGACCCCTTCATTCGCCAGTTGGTCGATTACCGGGGTGCTAGCCCGTTTCCATAGCAACCTATAAACTGGAGAGAGGTGTCTTCGATGGTTATCCATAAAATACTAGGTTGTTCCTGACCGAAAACGGTGAGGGAAAATAGAAAACGGACTATATATGTTAATGGTGTTTCATAGTCAGGTTATATTGGCTTTAAGTGCGGGTTTTACCATGACCTTATCCACTTGAAGCTTAGTCATAATATTTTGGAAAATCATCTATAATTAGATGTAGACACCTGTTTACATGGATTAAACTCTGCGAAAAAAATTATTTCCCGCTAATGTCTCTGTAATCATTTTATTATTCTGTTCAACACTATGCAACAGAAGACAATACTATTTAAAAAGTTGAAACGATAGAACGTCGCTTTTTCAATATTACGTATTTTAGCATAACGATAACATAGACAATACTTTTCAAGTATGGATAATCTTACTATTAAAGAGGGTTTTGTAGGTCAAAGAATGATTGTGCTACCGAAAGCGGTAAAAAAGAAGGCGGACGGCAATCCAATTTCTAGAAGTTTTTACGTGACCGATATCGGATATTACCCGAGAGCGGAAAATCATTTTCGGGAACGCCAGAACGGAGCCAACGAATATGTTTTTATCTATTGTACCGAGGGGGTTGGATGGTTGGAGTTAAACGGCCAATATCGAAAAATACATACCAACCAATTCTTTATGATGCCCAAAGGGGAGACCCATCGTTATGGCGCTTCAAAAGACAATCCTTGGAGTATTTATTGGATGCATTTCGAAGGCACCATGGCCAAAGATTTGTTCGCCCGGTATAAAATGAACATCAGCCCGAACGACATTATTCCCTTTGAAAATGAACGCATCGAGCTTTTTGATCAGATGTATAAAATCTTTCAGAGCAATTATATTGAATCCAGTCTGGAATACGTGAACATTCTGTCCCTAAATTTTATCGGGGCTTTTATATATGGCGAAATCCACAGGTCGACAGATGCCCACGCCCGCGATAATCTGGTGGACGCAATCATCGGCTATTTGACCGATAATCTTGACAAATCCTTTACTTCCCAAGATATTGCCGACGCGTTCAACTACTCCACCTCGTACTTGTTCAGTCTTTTTAAAAAACGTACCGGATATGCGATTATCCACTTTTTTAATCTGAAAAAAACTCAAAAAGCCTGTGAATACCTTAAGTATACCGATATGAGCGTAAAGGAAATTAGCTTTAGCATGGGCTTTCAGGATCCTCTTTACTTTTCGCGGCTGTTCAAGAAAAATATGGGGATGTCGCCTAGGGCGTATAAAAATAGTCAGCGGTTCTAAGACTAGAAAATTAATTGAATAAGGTTCCACTATGCAACTAAATTGGATTTTTCATGAGCGCGCCCTAATTATCATCTTGTTAAGCTTATATATTCAAAATTGAAAACGTCAGGTATAGAAATTTACCTAATCTCAAATAAAAGTAAAATAGTCCATATATTTAATAGAATTATCCATTCTTTTACCGTGAATTGTTACTACTATTGTTAATGAAAACATAACGCTTTACTATCGCTTTCTTTTCATTAATCTATCGAGAACCCTTTAACTATTCAAAACTCAATTCAAATGAACTACCTTCTCCAAACGAAGTGGCTTTTTCTTTTCTTTTTATGTACCACATTTGTGGTCGTTGGACAGACAATTACCGGAACCGTTTCCGATGCAGAATCGAACGAACCCTTGCCTGGTGTAAACGTGGTCGCGGGCACATCGGGTGCGATTACCGACTTTGATGGCAATTATGAGCTTAGCGTTCCAGCAGATATAAGTACGCTTACCTTTTCTTCCATAGGTTTTGCTTCCCAAGATGTTTCGATCAACGGCCGAAGCAACATTGATGTTTCCATGGAACCCCAATCGGAGGCACTCGATGAAGTTGTCATTGTAGGCTATGGTACCGTTAGAAAGAGTGACCTTACGGGATCTGTCTCTACCATTGATGGAGATGCTTTAAAAGAACTCCCGGTTACTTCGGTTGATCAAGCCATACAATCACGGGCACCGGGCGTACAGGTCGTTCAGACTTCAGCGGCACCAGGTGGTGGAGTTTCCGTAAGGATTCGGGGATCAAATTCGGTCAATAGCGGTAGTGAACCTTTATATGTCATCGATGGTTTTCCTATTTACCCTGACAACTCCGCTTACGGTGCGGGAGGAAACCGACAGGCGACCAATGTATTGGCCTCTATTAACCCCAATGATGTTGAATCCATTGAAGTTCTAAAAGATGCTTCCGCGACGGCCATTTACGGTTCGCGGGGTTCTAACGGGGTTGTCCTGATTACGACGAAACGAGGTAAGGTCGGAAAAGCAAAGGTCAGCTACGAAGGGTCTTATTCTACCCAGACGATTGCCAATCGTATTGACGTGTTGAACGGTGGTCAGTTCGCTACATATCTAAATACTTTGGAAACCAGTCAGGGCGGTGCACCAATCTACAACCAAGCGGAAATCGCCGCCTTTGGCGAGGGCACTAACTGGCTCGATGAGGTTACCCGGGTGGGAGCCATTCATAACCATCAGTTAAGCTTTTCCGGTGGCAATGAGAACAATCGATATGCTTTAACGGGCAACTATCATAAAAACGAAGGTATTATCAAGAAAACAGACTTCGAACGCTACGGAATTCGGATAAACTTGGACAATAGTGCTTTCGATGATTTTCTTACGGTGAGTACCAGTTTGGCTTTTAATCAAACGGTCTCGAACAACGCCCCTACTGATCGTGGTGGACCAGGCGGAATTATCATTACCGCTTTGGGACTGGATCCGACAGGACCAGTTCGTAACGCTGACGGCACTTATGCGCTTGCTTCCTATGATGGTCGTTTCGATATCAACCCCCTACAGGAACTGGAGTATGCCACCGATGAAGATATCACCAATAGGGTTTTAGGAAACACAGCGTTCACTTTTAATCTTCTGGAAGGTCTAAATTTTAAAACAAGTATCGGTGCCGATATTTGGAACGTGAACCGAACCAGTTTCTTTCCATCAGTGAACACCAGGATCGGCCGCGACAACACCGGTGAATTGACCTTGGCCAACCGTAGCGTAGCTAACATTCTCAATGAAAACATCTTCTCATACAATACCATAATCAACGATAAGCACTCAATCAGTGCCGTCGCTGGATATACCTACCAAAAGGAAGTTAATAAATTCACCGCATCTACAACACGCGGGATTACGGCCGCTTCCGTAGACCAGGCAACGCTTCAGGGTGGCCCGAACATTCTTACGCCCTCCTCAAATCGAAGGGAATGGCTGCTGGAATCGCTTTTAGGACGTGTAAACTATACTTATGACAGAAGATACCTGGCAACTTTGACCTTCCGAAGAGACGGGTCTTCAAAATTCGGCGCAGACAACAAATGGGCCAACTTTCCATCTGTTGCTTTGGGTTGGAATATTGCCAATGAAAGTTTTTTCGAGAACGCAGGACTTTCAGAAACCATTAATAGTCTTAAATTGAGGGGAAGTTGGGGCTTGACTGGAAACTCAGAAATTCCCGTTTATAATTCCTTAGCCAACCTAAATGAGTTTAATTACGTTATCAACGGCGGGTTAGTTCTCGGACTTGCGGATGGTCGTCTCGGAAACCCTGATTTGAAGTGGGAGTCAACCACGATGAAAAATATCGGTCTCGATGTGGGGCTTTTCAATGATCGACTAAACTTGACCTTGGATTATTTTGCCAACCAAACTGAAGACCTGCTACTATTTGTTACGCTTCCCAGTAGCCTTGGTTTTCAGTCTTTACTTAAAAATTCTGGATCTTTGGAAAATAAAGGTTTTGAAGTTGGTTTAAATGGTTACATAGTGAATAATGAAGATTTTAAATGGAATATCTCTGGAAATATTTCTATTCTGCGCAACAAATTGACCGATTTGGGAGAAAGCACACCCTTTTTCTCAAGCTCAACCAGCGGACACCTGGGCGTCGATGGCAGTTGGGTAGAAGCAGGTAACCCAATCGGAGTATGGCGGGGTTATGATTATATCGGTATCTTTCAATCGGAAGAAGAAATTGCCAACAATGCTTCTCGGTCAGGCGATAAACCTGGCTATCCACAATACAGAGACGTAAACGGCGACGGTGATATTACACCTGACGATTACGTAATCATCGGTGATCCCAATCCCGATTTTACGTGGGGTATTAATACTACCCTAAATTTCAAGAATTTTGATGTCGGTGTTTTTTTCCGCGGATCTCAAAACTTTGATGTAAGGAATCTACAAGCCTCGGAATTAGGGGATGGTGTTCAGAAAATAAATCAGTTAAGTACCATTCTATCGGATTCATGGACGCCCACAAATACCGACGCCTCAAGACCTCTAATCGATGCCAATAGGGATTTTGCAAACTCATATCGTGATTCCGACTATTTTATTGAAGATGGTTCCTTTATCCGTTTACAGAATGTATCCTTGGGATATACCATTCCCGATATTGATAAATACCTCAGTAGGGCGAGAATTTACGTGAGCGCACAAAATCTTTTGACGATTACAGACTATTCAGGCTTTGACCCCGAAGTAAACAACAGGGGCCAAGACAACCTCAATAGAGGTGATGATTATGACGCCTATCCTAGGGCACGGACGATTACTTTAGGAGTTAATCTTGAATTTTAGTACATTAACAAAAAAAATGCATTATGAAAACAATAAATTTTAAGTTTGTAAGATTGATTTGGGTGATAGCCTTGATTATACCCTTAGGATGTTCCGATTTGGAAGAGAATCCTGATTTTACCACACAGGAAAACTTCTTTAGTACTGCAGAGCAATTAGAACTTGGTGTAAATGCCGTTTATGACGGCATCGGTTATGGGCGTGATTGGTTCAACCATTTTTATGATCGTTTTGTATTTGAGTGCCTTGTAGGTTATCAAGTAGGATGGGAAAAAGGTCCACTGGATTTTCAAAACGGTAACGTTAACCCAGGCGATGACTACATTGCTACCTATTGGAGAATATCTTACGAGAATATAAATAGGGCCAATGCACTTATTCAAAAAGCCGACCAGCTCAAAGAAAACGGAGTGCCCAACACCGCCTTGATCGACCGTGTTAAGGGTGAAGCCCTGTTTTTGAGGGCTTTTTATTATTACAATCTGGTTCGCTATTTCGACGATATTCCGGTTACTACCGAAAAAACTTTGAGTGATAAAGATTTACCCTCAAACGAAAACGGTAAACGTGTTGCGTTGGATTTGATTGAAGCGGACCTTAATACAGCTGCCGCCCTTTTGCCCGAATCTTATACTTCAGAAAATATAGGTCGTGCGACCCATTGGGCAGCTTTGGGCCTATTGACCAAGGCTTATCTACAGGATGAAAAATGGAACGAGGCACGAACTACTGCAGAAACGATTGTCAATGATGGCGGTTTTGCACTTTTTGATGACTTTGCCGACAATTTTGCCGTTGCTACCGAAAATTCAGGGGAACGTATATTCGAGGCCCAAGTTTCATCTTCTGCCAATGCGGGAGAAAACCAAAATTACCACCAACATTATATTCCCGGTGATTTGCCAAACGATTTAGGAGGTGTTGGTTGGCACTGGATCAATGCTACCAAAGCTTTTCGTGAAAAGTACGATCCCGCAGATAAGCGTATCGCAGGTACTTTTATCACCGAATATCCAAGTACACGACCCGGAAAAACTGCCAAAGGAGAATTGCCGATCGTTCACTGGAGCGATGCTGCACCCTATAATCTAAGCCGTTTTGGTGGAATGGTTTCCGCTGATGCCGATCCAAACAATCCCGATGAACTTATATTCTCCGATGGATGGTCTGCAAAATATACAGAGATGGGAATTTCCAATTCCAACGATACCGAGAAGAATATCGTATATGTTCGTTTGGCCGATATTTTATTGGGCCATTCAGAAGCGGCTAACGAAAGTGGAACGGGAGACGCTTATTTTGGAATCAATCTGGTACGAGCACGAGCAGGTCTTGAACCGCTCTCAGGTTTGAGCCAAGATGCCTTAAGGGATGCTATCGTGAACGAGCGGGTACTTGAATTCGCCATGGAGTGTGAGACCTATCCAGAACTGAAGCGCAAAAGTACTTTCGGCGGTTCGCCTGATTATCTTGGGGAATACATTCAGGAATTCATAGACACCTACGATGTAGATCGTACGCTTTCGGCAAAAGATTATGTATTACCGATACCGTTGAACGAAGTACTGGGCAATCCGAACGTTACTCAAAATCCAGCGTATTAAATTACTTTTGGACCTTCCTGCCAGATCTGTCCAGATTAGATTAATTTTAAAAAACCTGCCGCTTCTGGCAGGTTTTTTTATTCGAAATCGCTACAAAATCTCAATTAGAAGTATCTTTCGAAAATGTTGAAATTGACATGACACGTATGAACCGTTTACCAACATTATTTGTCTTAATTTTTGCGTTAGTCCTTCTGTCGTCTTGTATTGGGGAGAAATCTCGTGATAGTGATACCCAAAACTACGAAATCCGTTTCCGTAAAATATCTTCCGATAGCTCCAACATCACGTTCAATAACCGTATAGTTGAAAACGAAACCTTTAATATGGTCGACTTTTTCTATGTATATAACGGAGGGGGGGTGGCCATAGGGGATATCAATAATGACAGTTTGCCAGATTTATATTTTACGGGAAATATGGTCGATGACCGTCTGTACTTGAACAAAGGAGGTTTAAAATTTGAAGACATTACCGCATCGGCCGGAATCGATATTCCTGGATGGTCTACCGGTGTTACCATGGTCGACATCAACCACGACGGTCTATTGGATATCTATGTTTGCCGCTCGGGCAACTATGAGCCCGGACAGCGCAAAAACTTACTTTTTATTAATCAAGGCAATGAGACTTTTGAGGAAAAGGCCGAAACTTTCGGTCTGGCCGATACCAGCTATTCCACCCAGGCCGCATTCTTCGATTATGATAAAGACGGCGATCTCGACCTCTATCTTCTGAACCATACCAACGCCATTCGGGACCCCAACAACGTGCTTCCCTTGATCAAGGATGGAAGCGGACCGGCAAACGATCGATTATATCGGAACGAGGAAACCGAATCCTACAAAATCACCTTTACCGATGTATCCTTACTAGCAGGTATCCGGTATGATGGCATGGGGCTGGGTGTAGGTATTGCCGATGTAAACGAAGACGGTTGGGAGGATATTTTTGTTACCAATGACTTCATTGCGAACGACTACCTCTATATCAATAATCAACAGGGCGCTTTTGACCAAATGTCCCAAACCCATCTCGACCATGTCAGCCATTTTAGTATGGGTAACGATATGGCCGATTTTAATAATGACGGATTAATCGATATGGTCACTGCTGACATGCTGCCCCGTGACAACTTCCACGAAAAAAAAATGTCCGGTCCGTTGAACTACGACCTTTTTCAATATACGTTGCAACAAGGTTATATGCCGCAATATATGCGGAACACTTTACAACTCAATAACGGACAAGTAGGTAATTATCCGACATCTTTTTCCGAAATCGGGCAGTTGGCAGGTATTCAGGCAACGGACTGGAGCTGGTCGCCCCTTTTTGCCGACTTTGACAATGATGGTTTGAAAGATCTGTTTATGAGCAATGGTTATTTACGTGATATTACCGATCTCGATTTTATTAACTATACGGGGTCTTTATCGGGCAATGTTACCCAAGATAGTCTTGATGCCGCGCTCAAACGAAAAGCACGGCAAATGCCCTCCATTGCTCTTTCCAATTTTATGTTTAAAAATAACGGTGATTTGAGCTTCCAAGATGTTTCCGAAAAATGGGGTCTAAACGAACCGTCCTTATCTAACGGCACGGCCTATGCCGATCTGGATAACGATGGTGATCTCGATATCGTTGCCAATACCATAAATTCGGTCGCATTTATTTATGAAAACCGTTCCGAGAAGCTTCCCGACCATAATTTCATCAATATCGGTCTAGTGGGAGACAGCTTAAACCTAAATGCCTTAGGGGCTGAAGTTCGATTGTTTACCAGTGATAGTATACAAATGCTCCAACAATCCGTTACTAGGGGTTACCAATCTTCCGTGGATTACAAACTACATTTTGGACTCGGCGACATTCGCACAATCGACAGTCTTTCCGTGGAATGGCCGGACGGAAAATACAGCATTCTATGTGACCTGAAAGCTAATCAACTTTTGGTAATCAACAAAACGAAAACTGCGACCGACAGTTTGAAACGACCTTCGGTTGCCCCAGCCTCCTTACTATTTCAGGAAGTCACCGATAACTATGAAATTAATTACAAACACGATGAAGAAGACTATCTCGATTTTAACCGGCAATTTCTACTTCCCCATAAACATTCCCGCCAAGGTCCAGGAATCGCCGTTTCTGACATCAATGGGGACGGTCGGGAAGATTTCTTCGTAGGGGGCGGTTATAACCGTAGCGGACAGCTCTTTTACAGCAAACCGGATAAACGGTTCGAACAGAAGCCCTTGGTCAAAAACGAAAAGGAAAAATATGAGGAAGATACGGGCATCCTTTTTTTTGACTACGATAGCGATGGAGATCAAGACCTGTACATTGTAAGCGGCAGTAATGAATTTTATGAAGGTTCGGAATACTTTCAAGATCGGCTCTACAATAACGACGGCAAGGGTAATTTTTCGTTGGATGAAAAATCACTTCCGACTATGTTGTCAAGCGGTTCTTGTGTGCGGGCAGCAGATTTCGACAGGGATGGCGATCTGGATCTTTTTGTTGGTGGAAGACTCGTACCCCTTAAATATCCATTACCACCTGACAGCTATCTGCTGCAAAACGAAAACGGACGATTTACTGATGTAACCAGCCAACTGGCCCCAGCATTACGAAAAATTGGAATGGTCACGGACGCCCTATGGACGGATTTCGACAACGATGGAGACACCGACCTTATCGCTATCGGGGAGTTTATGGACATTCAATTTTTTGAAAATGACAACGGGAAATTGGAAAATGTATCGGGAAAAACAGGTCTTTCTTACACTTCTGGATGGTGGAACAGTATTAATGGTGGTGACTTTGACAAAGATGGCGACATCGATTATATTCTTGGTAACTTAGGCCTGAACACCAAATATAAAGCTTCGCCCAAAGAACCAATAACCGCCTATGGCCTAGACTACGACCGCAACGGTGTTTTAGACCCTATTCTTACCTCCTACGTCAACGGCGTCGAACACCCTATACATTCCAGAGACGATTTCATCAAGCAGATTCCAGCGATGAAGAAAAAATTCCCGGATTATGCCAGTTATGCCCAGGCGAAGCTGGACGACCTTTTATCCCCAAAAGAAAAAAGCAGTGCCTATCAGGTCAAAGCCTTTAATTTCGCCACTAGTTATCTCCGCAATGATGGGAATGGCCAATTTGAACTGATCAATCTTCCACGGGAAGCCCAGTTGGCTCCAGTTTATGGTATTTTGGTGCAGGACTTCGATTCCGATGGTTTTTTGGATATTGTGCTAACAGGAAACGATTTCGGCACAGAAGTAGGAAGCGGTAGATATGACGCCTTTAAGGGCTGCTTTTTAAGAGGAAATGGCAAAGGGGACTTCGAACCGTTTTCCAACTCGCATACGGGTTTATTTGTTGATGGTGACAACAGGGGTGCCGTATCGCTTCAAATCGACGGCCAATTTATAGCTCTTTTCGGAAGAAATTCAGGTCGGTTACGTTTATATAGCACGGTTAATCCTGAAAAGGAGTGCACCCTTTTCGATGTTCCAACAGCCACCTTGAAGGTCAAGATTGTCAACTTTAACGGCACGGAACGTTGGCAGGAATGCTATTACGGCTCTTCGTACTTATCACAATCATCGCGCATTCTCAAACTATATGACGGAGAAAAACAAATCGAACTTTATGATTTCGTGGGGAAGAAGACAATAATTGACCTTCCGAATTAATTATAACGGTCAGCACCTTTACATCCGCCCACCTATCGAGCGGCAAACCTATTCTTCAATCGTAGTTGGAATCATACTATGAATATGGTTTACGACAGGTGAACAAAAAAGATTTCGTAGCTGTTAGCCTTCATACCCAACTGGCCGCTTACCATTAGATATGGTTTATTCAATAAGTCAGAATTAAAAGTTGTGCAATTCTGCGAACTTGATCAGATTCGTTACCAACATGATTACTCCTATCCTAAAATGTGAGGTGGCACGAGCTTTGCTTTTATATTGATGAGGCCGTACCCTTGTTTTTTCTGATTAAACTATTGAAATAAACGGAACCAGGAATATCGTAGTGGCCAAGAATAATGATTCTCTTGAAGTTGTTTCCGTGAGGTCACCACAAAAATTGGCTCAAGGATTTTAGAACGTGAATTCAATTGATGAAAAGTGTTTCCTGCCTGTCGTAATATACTAGATTCATTGACCTCCAACCGGACTCGTATCATTTATGCCAAGGCTAAAACCCAGTGCAGCTTCTCGCTGAAAATTGTAACGACCACAAGGTGAGTCTTGAACTATTACCATGAAAACAGGAGGGATACCAATGACGTCTTTCCAATTTTACTACATGATGCCCTACACCCATGCAAATCGAAAATCGTAGGCATAAGATGCTATCCAATTGATTATAAAGATATTTAAGACGTTATCTTAAAAATGCTTCCTCCAAAATCATCACTGACATAGAGCGCACCATCGGGGCCCTGTGCCAAACCGCAGGGTCGATGTTTTAGTCCCTCTCCTTCCTTTGGGGTCGCCAAATCGATTCCAGAAAAATTGTCCAAGAAAATTTCCCAATCCCCATTTGGCTTTCCATTTTCAAAAGGGACAAAAGCTACAAAAAAGCCCTTTTTAAGCTCCGACGATTGATTGTGAAAAGCGATGAACGCCCCATTTTTATATCTTTCAGGGAACATATCCCCCGTATAGAAAAGCACATCATTTGGACCGAAATGTGCGGGGAAAGCCATAATAGGATCAACGAATTTTTCGCTACTTGCTTTTTCACCATCTCCACCGTATTCTGGCGCAAGAATTCGCTTATTTTTAATATGATCAAAATAGGTATAGGGCCACCCCCCGTTATCATTCTCTTTTAATTCATAAAATGTTTCAGAGGGCAGTTCATTATTTTGTTTTTTAGTAAAGAGGTCTGGATAAAAATCACCCAAGCCGCCTCGGCCGTGATCGGTGGCAAATAAAGAATTCGTTTTGGAATTCCATGTGATTCCAACAGCATTTTTAATACCCGTTGCGTATCGTGTTCCGTCGGCATAGGTCTGATGTAGTTTATCGGCGTTGAATTTCCAAATACCCCCAGCGGAATCCAATATCGTACAGGGCATCATACCTTTTTCCGTTTGTTCATCCCTACAGGCATCGTTCCAAGAGCCTATTGTTACATAGAGGTTATTGTTGCCATCGATAGCAAATGGCTTTGCATTGTCGCGCCCCATATCGATAAGTCCGTCTACTATTTTTTCTGTCGTATCAAAATCAATAATTTCGTGACTATCATTCAATTTATAGCGATACACCCCCGAATTAGAAGAGGCGTAGAGGTAATTGTCCTTCGCAAGAATACCCGTCCCGGGAACATTGGAAAATTCCCTCTGCTCATCTATGGTGCCGTCTTTGTCTTTATCCCTGAGAAGAATAATACTCTTGCCGTCTTTTAGCACCGCTCTATTTGCGTAGATATCCCCATTCTCAGCAACGGTCAAATGCCGAACAGCTCCCAATTCCTTTCCTATCTCTTTAACGGAAAATCCTTCGGGAGCTGTCAAAATGGTTTCATTGACAGCCACTTTTACCTCTTTTTTGGTTTCGCTTTTACATTGTAAGAAAACTGATGCAAATACAAGAGTGGCGATTAATACCGATAAGTTTCGGGTAGCGCGTAATATATTCATAAAATGCTTTTAAGAGGTTGGTAAGCGTTAAAAGTACTACTTCAATACCATTTATAGTACAAAAACTCATAATTGTCACAAGGTCAAATTAACGAATGATATGCGGCTTCGGCGCCACTCGGGACAAGCCCCACCCGAAACTCCTATTTTTGAGTGAATGTAGCTTGTGGAATGAAAGAAAACATAGGTGCTAAAAGAAAAGGTCAATTACCGAAACTGCTAAAGAAATCACCTTTGGACCACTCTGGATAATCCAAAAGCTATATCCGGTCTTTAAAAGCCATAATGAAGAACTTTTTGCCTAAGCAAAACCATTTAAAATATCCGGAAAAATGATATCCCCTTTTTTTAGTATCTTTTAGCCAGTGCACCGAGCTATAAGATAGGTGCACATAGTCCTAACATTTGGTTAAAGGCTAGGGCATTTCCGAAGTGAACTATGAAAATTCGATCAGCTCTTTTAATTAGCGACAGCAGGCTTAGTAACAAAAATCGAGCTTAGTTTTTTAATGGCGGAACTCCGTGAGTTCCCTTGACCGATTGATTTAATTTCAACGAAAAGAAATTCAATAAAATCCCTTATTAACCTAAATGGACGAGATATGTATAACAAACTTTTCCTGCTTGGCATTGGTATAGTATTATGTATTAGCTGCAATTCTAATTCCGCTAAGACCGATGATCATAATGATAATGCAACTGCAACGATAAGGGATTATGAGGATATAATAGAGGATGGTAAATTAAAAGCGCTAATTGCGTATAGCAGTACAAGTTATTTTTTGTACAAAGGAAGGGCGATGGGCTATGAATACGAGCTTTTGCAACGACTGGCAACGCACTTCGGTCTCGAACTCGAGCTTATCGTAGCGGAAGACCTAAATTCATTGTTGTCAGAATTGGAGAAAGGAAATGTCGATCTCGTGGCATACGGGTTGGCAATTACTTCCGAACGGAAAAAAAAAGTGGCTTTTACCGATTACCTCTATCTGACCAATCAGGTATTGGTACAAAGAAAACCTGATAATTGGCGTCAATTGACCTTAGATAAAATACGGGAAAAATTAATACGAGACCCGATCCAACTCATAGATGATACCGTATCGGTACGATTCAATTCTTCCTATTTTGAAAGACTTGGGAATCTCTCCCGGGAAATTGGCGGAACCATCAAAATAGATACCATTTTGGGAAAAATATCTACTGCTGAAATAATAAAGATGGTAGCTGAAGAAGAAAGGGATTATACCATAGCAGATAAAAACCTTGCTACCATTAATGCTTCCTATTATCCGATTTTAGATGTATCCGTTCCTGTTAGTTTTTCCCAACGTATCGCATGGGCGGTCAACAAAGATTCCGGAGTATTATTGGAAAAAATCAACGAATGGATTGAAAGTCAGAAAAAGACAGCCGATTATTACGTAATCTACAATAAATACTTTCAGAACAAAAGATATTTTAATCGGCGCGTGAACAGTGAGTTCTACAGTCTTACCAACAATCAGATTAGCCAATATGACGGAATCATAAAGGAAAATGCTTTGGAGATAGGTTGGGATTGGCGGTTATTAGCCTCCCTGGTATATCAAGAGTCTGGTTTTGATACGGAAGCCAATGCATGGACAGGTGCTCAAGGATTGATGCAATTGATGCCACGTACCGCGAAAGAATTAGGTGTTGCCAACAGCTCTGAACCCATTGACAATATTAATGCAGGTTCCAAATATTTGAAAAGTATCTACGATAATTTTGAGGAAATTACAGATACGGTGCAACGTATCAAATTTACGATGGGCGCATACAATAGTGGCTATTACCATATCATGGACGCTCGAAAACTGGCAAAATTGAATAATTTAAATGCAAATATTTGGGATGACAACGTAAATGAAATGATGTTGGCATTAAGCTATCCTCAAAGCTTCAATCATCCATTGGTAAACTATGGTTATGTAAACGGCATTGAGCCTTATAATTACGTGGATCAAATTTTTGAGCGATATGAACATTATAAGAATTTTATTAAGCAATAGTATTGATAGAAATTGGTTTTGCCGAACATATTACAACGAAGTAAAATGTTCAAACCTCTTTTTAAAAGTTCCTTCTGAATTATCATTGAGAAACGCAACCACGTTTCAATATTTGATTTATTTTCAGTAAAGATGTTTTAAGAAGTGGAGAGTGAAACATGAGTAATTCAAAGGTAGATAAAATGGACTTGTGCAATGGTTGCAATTATCGTGCACTGTATATTTATTCAATGGTCATGGTAAATATTTCTCATTATAAGGGGGGCAATCATGGCCATCCCTTCCGCGAACACAAAATGGCCGACTGCCGTAAAGACCAGCGTTGACGACATTGCGATCCGGGCCGAAATGGGAAGGTCCCTTGCACCGCCACCCCATTTGATGATGCGTAGCGCCAGTATGAAAACTGCGATAAGTACAAAGAACGGTTTCATCTTTTTTGCACCAAGATATGCAGGGATGGATGCTAGTAGACCCTATCCGGCCAGATATTCGGCAGTTCCCCACTAAAACCAAAGGTCGGAAGGGCGTCTATACGTTTAATTTCTTCCTGTGTCAGTTCAAAATCGAACACATCGATATTGTCCCTGATCCTTTCCGGCGTCGAGGATTTCGGGATTACGATGACATCATTTTGTAAGATCCAGCGCAGGCACACCTGCGCAACGGATTTGTTATGTTTTTTTGAAATTTCTTTCAAAACGTTGTTGTCAAAGACCTTTCCCCTGGCCAGCGGTGACCAGGACTCGACCGCAATCCCGCTCTCCTTACAAAATTCGGTCAGTTCCGCTTGCCAATAGCCCGGATGGTACTCGATCTGATTGACGGCAGGTACGACCTTGGCCGTTCGGAAAAGGGCGTTCAGATGCTCCGGCCAAAAATTGCTCACCCCTATGGACTTGATTTTCCGTTCGGTCTGCAATTCCTCCATTGCCCGCCAAGTATCCGCATTCGTCTTTTGCCAATCCGAATAGTTTTTTTTGTTTGCGGGCCAGTGTATGAGATAGAGGTCGACATAGTCAAGGCCCAATTTGGACAATGACCTATCAAGTTCGGCCCTGGTCTCTTCATAGCCCAGCTTTTCACGCCATAATTTCGTGGTGACAAAAATCTCCTCCCTGGCCACACCGCTTTCCCTGATACCTTTGCCCACGGCTTCTTCGTTTTCATATTTGGCTGCAGTGTCGATCAGTCGGTAGCCCGCCTTCAATGCTGTTTTCACCGCTTCGACCCCTTCTTGCTCGGTGGACTTATAGGTGCCGAAACCTAACTTAGGCATGGTATTGTTGTCATTTAAGGTCATTACTTCCATACTACTATCTTTTTTGAAGTTGTGCTGTTCACCGGCCTTCGAGATTACCCTTTATTTAAACTTTGAATTAGGGTCTTATAAATGTATTGCTTTCTGACTTTTTCCGAATTTTGATACAAATAAAGTGAAGGAGTGGTTTGGAACTGTCTCCTGCCGATTAGGTCCCAAGTCACTTTTGATCATAGTTTTCTTAGAAATATCTAAATCAGATAATCTCTATAGATTCTATAAAAATTTCGAAAGTTTCTTCTTTTTGGTTACCAATCAATAATTGCATTTCCATGACATTTTCTCCAGCATAATTAGGTACTTCCACCGGTTCTCCATGGTACGAAGCTTCCATCATATTAAAAGGAATAGAGATGCTTTCCCAATAACCGTCACCTTTTGTAGAAAATGTAAAACCATAGGAGTGACGTCCGTTTTTTGTCCTGACGCGAAAGTTGTAATCTTTGCCATCTCCTTTCAAACGTAATAAAAACGCCTTTGATTTATCAGGGATACGGTAAGGGTTCTTTTCCATAGTTTGGTGGATCGAACAAAAACCGCCATCATTTTCCAAAGAGACGCGTCCATAAAAATGGGCATGATTATTTTCCGTAATCTTTAACTGGCTATCGGAGCGGCCTCCCATAACGACATCATCTTGCACACGCCACTTACCTTTGCCTTGTTCAAGAAAGCTGTAAAGCATTGTTCTGGTCGAGTCAGATTTCACCTTATTATTTTCCGTAGTCGGACTATCTATATTTTTATTTGAGTTGGACATAAAATAGGTTATTATAATCGTAAAAATTAGTATTATTCGCATCGAACTATTATTTGACTTATTCTATTTATCCGATAGTAGAAGGTACATTTTTTCTAGGTCTTCAGCAGCTCTTCCTTTACTATTATTTGCTGATCTAGAGCATAACGTAAATTATCTCTGGAAGATGATAAGAAAACATCCCATTAATCTTTCTCTCGATATAATCTGTATTCACTCTATTGAATATCTAGATTCCCAATTTTAATCGGAGCCGACAATTGATCGAACATACGGCTGTACCGTTACTTTTACTTGAGAATTCAATAAAATCCTGGCATCACAAATTTTACATAAGACCTGCTACTCTGTCTTAGGAAATAATTTCTGAAGGCCGAATAAATTCATTATTATTCCAGCTTGTATATAAGCTATCATTTTTCAATGAAACTTATCTTTCATCCGGAATTGACATTGGAAGCAGGATAGTCTCTTTTATAACGGTCTCGCAGGAATTTGGCGAATCCATCGGGATTCCACCCCAATCGTCCAACTTGACGATGCCCAATTGCTCGAAACTCCCTAGAGTCTTTTTATATTCATGGACCAGGGCATCATAGTTCCCGATCGGCAAATTTCCGGTGGCCGTACAAATCCAATTCTGCTGAACTTCTCTAAGTTCGGGGAGAACGGAACCTGCGGCTTTTTGGAACATTTCAGCGTAGTGGGAACAGTATGGTATTTTCATGGAATACCATGCCCTTTTAAAAGTTTATTATCCCCCTATGTAGCCCTCTCCTTCGATATAAGGAACGCACCCTATATACTTTCCAGGGGTAGGATTATAGCGCAATGCCCCTGTAAGACCGGGCTCGGATGTAAAATATCCCTCGATGACCAGTATTTTCACAATCGGATAGAATTGAGTGTCTATTCCGTCATTGATACTTTCAGCCTCCTTGTCCAGTTTGACCACAAGCTCGTGCCGTTGAACCCTGTCGAGTTCCAAGAACCCTTTCGAGTAGGTTTCCTTCACCGATTGTTCAAATTCCCCCATCCCCTTTAGAAAGGTTCCCCTTTCTTTTTTGCTGTAGCAATCGTTTACAATGTTCTTTATAAATGCACCAACTTTTGCCGCCTTCGCCCCCGGGGAACCCTCGGTTGCCGGCAATATCGTTTCTCCGAGCTCGTCCAAAAGTACGATATCGGATTCGGAAAAAGATGTTCTACGCTCCGCCCCGTCGGTACAGCCCGAGAGTAAAAGTTCCGTTCCGATAATCGTTCCGCCCAAGATTGTGGCCGTTAGGCCCATTGCCTTTCTTCGCTTCATTCTGTTCTATTTGTTGAGGTCTTTTTCCGAATTTTATAGGGTTTTTCCACTTCCGTTGTAAAGGGCAATTGTACTTTCCTTCCCGTTCCCGCTAATTCATAGGCCGCGAAAATGACCTCGAGCACGGCCTTTCCGTCCTCACCTGTTACCAGCGGCTCCCTGTCGTTCTTCACGCAGTCAGTGAAATGGGCGTGCCAATGACGACCCTATCGATTCGTTCCATGGCCAGAAGCGCATCGAGGTCCGTAAATTGATAGAGTATACCGTGTTCCTTGGTAAATGCCGAGGCATTTGCCTGGGTCGGGGACATTACCGCCAGGACCTCCGCATCGGCCACGGTTGTTAGAGACTCAAAATGTATGGTGGATATAAATTGTGATCCAATGAGGCCTACTCCTACCTTTTTCTCCATATATAGTACATTATAATATTCCTTTTTTGAATTGGTCCACCGCATAAGCGGCGGCACGTGCCGTCAGCGCCATGTACAGGATGGATGGGCTCTGGTTTCCGGTACTGGCCATACAGGCACCATCGGTCACGAACACGTTCTTACAGTTGTGCAACTGGTTCCATTCGTTCAGAATCGAATCCTCGGGGCTTTTCCCCATTCGGGCACCTCCCATCTCGTGGATATCAAGTCCCGGGGCCTGGCCGTTATCCACCGCTGTAATGTCGGTACACCCGAATTTTTCCATCATGACCCTACTCTGTTCCAGAAAGTCAGCCAACATCTTTTCGTCGTTTTCATCGTACGCTACGTCGGTTACCAACAGGGGGATGCCCCATTTGTCCTTTTTGTCGGGACTTAGGTATACGCGGTTCGAAGCCTTTGGAATGGTTTCCCCTTGAATGTACATATAGATATGCCAGTCATCCGGTTCGCTTATGGCTTTCTTGAAATCGGCCCCAATCTGTTCGTCACTGTTCTCCCGTTCATCCGCCCTTGGCCGGTATGCCCCGCAGAACGTGGTAAAACCTCCAAAATAGTCCATTTCCTGCTCCTTGAAATTACGGTAGTTCGCGATTATCGATTCTACGGGGTTCTTCCCGTACATGTATACATCGCGATATCCAGGCATTTTTCCATTCAAATGGCCCCGATAGTTATGGAAACAGATATATTTTCCCAGAACACCACTATCGTTCCCCAGTCCGTTGGGAAAACGGTCCGACTTGGAATTCAGCAGGACCAGGGTGGAGTTGAGTGCCGAGGCATTCAGGAAAATGATCCGTGCGTTATATATAATCTCTTCGTGCGTGTTGGTATCTATTACCTTGACCCCGGAGGCCTTTCCGGTCTTTTCGTCGTAAAGTATTGAATGCACCACGGAAAAGGGACGGATGGTAAGGTTGCCCGTATTGGCGGCCCAGGGCAGAGTCGACGAATTGCTGCTGAAATAAGCCCCGAAAGGACAGCCACGCATACAGAGTACGCGTGCCTGGCATTTTGAACGGTTCTGTTGCTTATGGATTTCGGTTGGTTCCGACAAGTGGGCCCATCTTCCATGCACCAGATGCCGGTCGGGATAGTGCTCGTCGATCGTATCGCGCATATGTTCCTCGACACAGTTGAAATCGAATGGGGGTAGGAACTCGCCGTCGGGCATGGACTCGAGGCCGTCTCTGTTTCCGCAGATCCCAACAAACTTTTCCACATGTGAATACCAAGGGGCCACATCGTCATAGCCGATGGGCCATTCTATACCGTATCCGAACTTGTGGGGCGCCTTGAACTCTTCATCGCTCCATCTTTGGCATGCCCGGCCCCAGATCAAAGATTTTCCGCCGACCTGATAGCCACGGATCCAATCAAAGGGCTTTTCCTGTACGTAGGGGTGGTCGTCGTCCCGGATGAAAAAATGGTCGGTGCTATCGTCGAACCCTGACGCCTTGGTGATCAGGGGGTTCTTTTCATAGAACTCCCGGGTCATACGTTTCCTGTATTTAAAATCCCATGTATCCATGTGGGCCGTCGGGTAGTCCTTGATATGCTGCACGTCGCGGCCCCGCTCCAGCACCAAGGTCTTTAGTCCTTTTTCGCAGAGCTCCTTTGCGGCCCATCCGCCAGATATACCGGAACCGATTACTATGGCATCATAGGTTTGTTCAGAATCTTTCATTCGATTTAAATGATCCATTTTTAATTTGGTCCAAGATAAATGATAGATGTTTCTAATGAAATGATTTTATCTCTTTCTTTTATAACATGATTGTTACAAAAAATTTACAACCATTAGATTGACACATATGAACCAGTGCTTTGAGGTTTAAAAAGGGAAATTATGAATCGGTTATTTAAACTTTTATTGGGCACAAAATCTAAAGGTTCAACCAATAGGTAAGTTTAAATATCAATGCACGATTTTTGCTAGTAAAATTTGCGGGGAAATAATTTTCTGTATAAACGATAAAGAAATCTGACGCTGGTTTGTAGCGCCATTGCAATCTGGCGTTCAAATTCATATTATCACTCAAATTATTATATTGGTAAAATCCGGTGAAGAATATTTTGTCAGTAAAGTTCACGTCTAGTTTAGGACCCAGAAGAAATAATTCTTCATCTCCGTAATTGTCCGGTAACTTAAGATTGTTGTAGTCAAAGCGCATAGTAACATTCACGTAAGGCTGAAAGCGCATATTAAACTCGCCTCCCAAATTCAGATTCGTGCCATTGTAAAACCCACCATAGGTAGAGTTCAATAAAAAATTGAATTTTCGGGTCGTATTACTTTGATAGGTGGCTGAAATGGTATTCCATTGAAATTTTTCCCCTTTGAAGAATTTGTTCTCGGTATTATTAACCGGGCTAAAATCAAGTGTCAGTTGTTGAAAGATATTTTTATAATCGATTATTAAGTTTGCGGAATTTTTAAAATCCAAGGTATAGCCAAGGGTGTATTCACGGTCTGCCAAGGTTCCATCGGGCAGATATATGGTGTTTATTCCCGCCTTTGGACCGGTGGAAAGAACAGTTTTACTATTTGGGTATATTTTATAGCCTACTTCGGAATAATAGCCAATTTGTCCTGGATAAACAGTGCTTCCAGGGACAAAACCCACTTCCGCATTAAAGTTTTCATTAACAAAGAAGGTGCCCACATTTGCATTTAGATTGCGGTCTGCATATTGAAAAAAGGCGGAGCCCGATAGGGTCTTTGCCGTATTCATGGCATCGAAGGATTTTGCCAAAAATGAACTATGATACCATTTATTGTCCTTGCTTCTGAGTACAAGATCGGCATCGATTACCCTGTTGTACGTGTTGGGTCTTAGAATATTTTCTCCGTTCGCTTTGAAGAAAATGCTTGGGTGAAAGTAGATTAGAGAATCACTTTCTTGTACACCCAAACTTTGTTTGTTCACAAAAGTCATGGAAATACTCGACTGTTCCCAGAACATTCTTTGCACAGTGGCGACGGTATAGTTCTGGGCCGGCAGTCCCAAGTCCAACATTTCCTTCGTTTGCATATTCATGGCTCCCAAACGCCATTTTTCATTTAAGGTTCCACTAAGCCTGGCACCATACAGAATAGGTACTATTTGGGAAATACCTGAAGTGTCCTGAACAATGCCAATACGTCTTGAAAAAAATGGTCTGGCCGACTCAAAACCTGCATTTGCAAAAAGGTCTGCATTTTCTAAGAAGAACTGTCTTCGTTCCGGGAACTGAAATTCAAATCTGGACAGATTAAGAATTTGCTCATCCACTTCAATTTGTGAGAAATCAGGGTTCACGGTAATATCCAGATTCATTGAGGGGTTTATGCCTACCTTGGCATCGAAACCGGTCTGTAGTTGGGTAGAGGATTCAATTGGACTTACCTCCCTGTCTTCAAACCAGCCACCTGATACGTAAGGAATAAGAGAAATATTTGTTTTGGCCTCAGGAATCGGGTCTTCCCACACCAACTGACCCGCATAAGCAAAGGTACCCGTGTAGAATTGGCGTGGAGTGCGTACCCAAGCAGACTTTATATTTCTTTTTTTATCAAGTCTGTCAAATGTAACGTTCCACTCCTTTAAGTCACTTTTATACTTAAGGCTTTTAAAAGGTATGGCCATTTCTACAATCCATCGATCCTTGTACCTTTTCACTTCAGAATACCACTTATTGTCCCAATAGATATTGAAAGCGTTTTCACCAATTCCCCCGCTGGATACCGTTCCGTCCCTTTTTGCCCCGGCGGCCGTAACATTAAAAAAATAGCCGTTCAAACGATCATTGTATGGCCCAAAGATGAAAGAGACATTATCATTAAGCGGATAGTTGAAATCTCGACGTAACGTGCTGACCACATCTGGGGTGTCATCGTCAAAACAAACAAAGGAAACGTATATAAACTCGTCATTGAAGGTTAAGCGTGCTTCCGTTTGGAAAGGCGAGGGTAGGCTGTCCACCGGAAAATTCTGATACCAATCTTTTGCTACATCCGCATCTTTCCAACTTGGTTCATCCAAGACCCCGTCCAAGACAATTTCTCCCTCTAATTTTTTAATCTCCAGTTTTATTCCAGGAAGGTTTTGGGCATTTCCAAATGCGAAAAGTATTAGCAAGATTAAAAGAAAAAGAAATCTCATGAGTTCGACATTTTTTATAAACCCAACTTTAAAAGCATTATTAAGGGAATGGTTAATTACAGCGCATTAACGTTGTTTAAGTCCTCAAAAGCTTTCTTTAGGCGTTCGCTCAATGTTTTTTCACCTACTCTAAGCCGAACTCGCGGGTCATAAAACTTTTTAGTTGGCTCATCGGGGCCATTAGGGTTTCCTAGTTGAGACTATAGGTAATTTTTATTTTCTTGAATATAATCCCTAGTACCCATTAAAAAAGCGTATTGTCAGTCAGTGTCTACATTCATTTTAATTGTTCCGTAACCATTGGCCTCCCGTATTTCTTGCAAACTAGAGCCTGAACCACCATGGAATACAAAATCAATAGGGTTATATTCTACACCATATTTTTTTGTTACAACGTCTTGAGTGTTTTGAAGGATTTTAGGAGTGAGTTTTACATTTCCTAGTTTGTAGACACCATTAACGTTTCCGAAAGCGGTAGCTAACGTAAATTGCGGGCTTATTTTCGAAAGCTCTTCATAAGCGTATACCACTTCTTCTGGCTGCGTATAGAACTTAGAATCGTCGACATCTGAATTTTCGCCCCCATCTACTTCACCTCCGGTAATGCCCAATTCTATTTCAAGGGTCATACCCATTTTACTCATTCTCTTTAGGTATTCTTTACAAAATGAAACGTTCTGTTCTAAAGGCTCTTCTGAATGATCAATTATATGTGAACTGAACAACGGTCTACCCTTAAGCTTATAGTTTTGCTCACTAGCATCCAAAAGTCCATCAATCCAAAGCAATAATTTTTTTGCGTAATGATCGGTATGTAAGATTACCATTGACCATAGGCTTTTACTAATTTGTCTACATGTTTGGCACCTGCAACGGCTCCCAGTATCGCAGCATTTTGGTTTTTGTTTGACAATCCTTTACCGGCATTGAACTGAGCTCCACCGTTCGAAAATTGAATTATCACTGGAAAATTTAAACGGGCAGCCGTTTCCAGTATCGCATTGAGGGTGTTGGACCCGATGGCATTTACGGTCGGCAACCCAAATCCATTTTTTTTAGCATATCTAAAAATTTCCTGTACTTCATTACCCGTTGCAACCCCGGGGTTTATTTTATGTTTCATAGTTAAATTTTAAATCATACAGTATAGGTAAATGCGCAATAAAGTATTGTGCGTTGGAGTAGCCTTATTCTTGCTAAAGAATAGAAAAAGGCCATTTCATCTCTTTACCTGTGGTTTCTTCAATTTTTACTTGCCTCCGATTTCTTATCAACTGTCCAAATAAAAGATCAACAACAGGGTTGATTTTTTATAAAAATATAAATAAAAAGGTAACGAAAGATTTTATATTTAAATATCTTTCGTATAATTTTGATTAGAGAAAGTTTTGGTTCAAAAATTATTATATTTTTTCGATTTTATAATACTTAAACATACCACTATGATTCTTGCAGTCTGCCCGAATCCATCAATAGATACTTACGCCTGGCTCACTGTTTTCAAAAAAGGCCAAGCCAACAGAATCTCAGGTATGATGGAATTTCCTGGAGGAAAGGGTATTCATGTGGCAATGGCTTTAAAAGAGTTAATCTTGAGGTTTCTTTATTGGGGAATTGGGCTGGTACTAATGGGCATTGGATAAAAGAGGCTCATCAACTAACAGGAATGGAAATCTTAGGACCGCAACTTAATGGTAACAACCAAAAGTGCTACACATTTAGATCTGAATTGGATAATGATTTGAACAACACTGAATTGCTAGAACCCGGTCCAAAAATGTCGGCTCAAGATTGGAATTTATTCCAAATTCAATTTCGCAAAACGTTACGCCATTCTACTTGGGTTTGTCTCTCCGGTTCATGGCCCGAAGGAGCCCCAGAGGATGCATATTCGCAGTTGCTTCAAATTTGTGAAAAAGAAAATAAAAAGGCTATTTCGGATTGCTCAGGGATACAATTGAAAAATGCCTTAAAAGGTAAATTTTATGGCCTACATATTAATGAGCATGAAGCGATAAGTAATTTTGGCGTGGAGAATCGCATAGAAATCAGGAAATACTTAAAAGATAATGTTTCAATGCTTGCAATTACTAAAGGAAAAGAAGGTCTATTTCTTTATTTGAAGGACCAATATCTTCACGCAAATGTTAAAGTCGAAGATGTGAAAAGCACTGTTGGCAGCGGTGATTGCCTAACGGCCGGAATTGCCTATGCTATATCTAATAATTTGTCATTAAATCAAATTGCTGCATATGGTGTCGCCTGTGGTGCGGCAAATTGTATGAATGAGAATTTAGGAATGTTACGGTTAAAAGATGTGCAAGTTTTGCTTCCATTGGTTCAAATAAATAAGAAATAATAGCCTACCATTTTCAATTAAAAGATATGGTTTTCTGATTTTTAGAAAGAAAATTTTAAAAATTAAAGTTCTTATACAATTTATTAATTAGAAGGTAATTCAGTGATTATATTAAAGTAAATCTTCTATGTCCATTATTTTGTTAAAAGCGAGACAAAATCTAAATAAGTGAATCTCCATTACCTAAATATCAAGAGGTTCATAACAACTAGTGGAAATAGGAGATAAAAATTTCACTACTATTGTTTCAGAACAGATGTTTAATTTTAAATCTAAGGAGGAGATATAATCATTAATTTAACCAAAAAGGATATTATGAGATTTGTATTAGGGTTCTTACTCAGTATTACATTGATAACTTCTTGCCAAAAGGAAAGAGAGATCAGTCTTTTTAATGGACAGGATTTAAGTGGCTGGCACGTAGATGTGCCGAAGATGGATACAATTTCGAATACTATAAACCCATTTATAATACGAAATGGAAACTTGGTTAGTCTAGGTACTCCGAGGGGCCATTTGATTACTGATGCTATTTACAAGAACTATAGATTGCAGGTCGAATACCGTTTCACTGGTGAGCCTGGAAATTGTGGAGTTTTGGTACATGCATCTGAGCCACGAGTCCTGTATAAAATGTTTCCCAAATCAATAGAAGTGCAAATGCACCATGAGGATGCAGGTGATTTTTGGGTTATTGCCGAAGATATTGAGGTAGAAAATATGGAAGAACGAAGAGGACCAAGGTCAGAATGGGGTAGTCTTGACGGTAAAAAACGCAGAATACTTAACCTCACGGATAATTCCGAGAATCCGTTAGGGGAATGGAATAAAATGATTGTTGAGTGCTTGGGAAATGAAATAAAGGTTTGGGTAAATGGGGATTTAGTGAATTATGGATACAACGCTACCGCAAAGGAAGGTCAAATTGCTATACAGGCAGAAGGGTCTGAAGTAGAATTTAAAAAAATAGCCTTAAGCCAAATAAATGAACTGTCCAATTAAAAATAATAAAGGGTTGAACAATGTCGTTAGTTTTTCTTGACGCAAAAATATATTCCGAAAGCTAAATCCTCTAATTTAAATAGGTGCATTTTTATTGTAATGAGCTATTCTTATACCATATTCAAGCTGTACCTAGTTTGGTATATATTGACATTTGAAGGGTATTTTCAAACCTACCTCTTATTTTTTGGGTTTAACCTAATTTGTTCTTCTCCTTTTCTTTTTCAGAATCACCAGGGTCAAATGCCAAGAAAAAGGCTGCCAAGACAGCAAGTATTATTCCTATAATCTTAAACGTTCCCGGAACAAAACCTAATATGATCATCGAGATTACCGCAGTAATCAATGGTGCACCGGCATTGCTCATAGGTGCTTTAAGCGTTTCACTTACGTATGGTAAGACACATAACTTTCCATGATAAGTTTATAGAGTTTTAAGTTTGGATGTGGATGTGTCAAGTCTAAACTGTTCAGCGATTTGTTTGGCCGTAAGTACGTTATCATAAATTCTGATTTCATCCAATGTACCTTTGAAAAATTGTGTACCGCATGGATAATTGCCAAGCATTAAGATATTGGGACGACCATGCTGCGTATGATTTAGGAAAAATAGCATTCAAAAGTACCATTAGTGCAATGGTAAATACTCTCGCTACAAAGCCTCTAAAGAAATTGTTTGCTTCGTTAGTTGACTAATTATGTTTAAAAATTTACAAAATTAATTCCGTGGAGTTTACTAAAGGATAGAACGGCGTAATTTTTTAATTTTAGCAAAAAGCACGTAAGATTGTCGAAATTAAAAGAACTAGTGGATTTTAACGTAAAATTTGAATTCTATAAACAGGTATAAAATTTAGACATGAAAATAGCAGTTGCACAATTTCAGCCGAAAGATGGAGATAAAACATATAACTTATCTATAATTAAAAAATTAACGGAAAAAGCCAAGTACGAGGGGGCTGATGTAATTAGTTTTCATGAAATGTCTATCACTGCCTACACGTTCACTAAAGATTTAAGTCTCGATCAATTAACAGATTTGGCTGAAGAAGTGCCTAATGGAAATAGTACGCAGGAATTGATTGCCATTTCCCGAAAATATGGGCTCCCCATTTTAGCGGGTTTAGTTGAAAAAACAGAAGGGAAATTATTCAATTGTTATATATGTGTAAATGGAGATGGATTAGTGGCAAAACACAGAAAAATACATCCATTCATTAGCACTCATATGTCTGCTGGCGAAACTTATTGCGTATTTGAACTTTTAGGTTGGAAATGCGGAATTTTGATTTGTTACGACAACAATGTAATAGAAAACGTTAGGGCAACCACTCTATTAGGCGCGGAGGTCATTTTTGCGCCACACGTTACAGGCTGCACGCCATCGGCAATGCCACATAGAGGCTATGTGGAAGATAGGTATTGGCAGAATCGTGAAAAGGACCCTGTTTCCCTGCGAATGGAATTTGACGGACCTAAGGGAAGACAATGGTTAATGCGTTGGCTGCCAGCGAGGGCATACGATAATGGAGTGTATTATGCCTTTACAAACCCTATTGGTTACGATGGTGAACATTTAAAAAACGGTAATTCCATGATAATTGACCCGTACGGAGAAGTATTAGCTGAAATAAAATCATTCGATGATGCTATTACCGTTGCACGGGTAATAAAGAAAAAAATTAAACTTTCTGGAGGTTGGAGGTATAGAAATGCTCGACGACCAGAAATCTATAAGGACATCATTGGTAGTGATCACAAATCGGAAACCTGTCCTATATGGATGAAAGGCAAAGCATCCAATTAGTAATAACTTAGGTTTACAATATTTGTTGTTTAGCCCCCATGACCTGCCCCAATCTATTTCAAACTGCTCTTAATCCATTTAGTTTTGGACAGTTTTGCGTGCAAATTGCGTGCAAATAAAAAAGGCTTCAGGAGTGAAAACTCCTGAAGCCTTGCTATTGCTAGCTCCTCCTCTTGGGCTCGAACCAAGGACCCTCTGATTAACAGCGCGAATATTTGTCTTTTCATTTGTTTTCAGTTTTCTTCAATCTCTGGAAACCCTTGTATTTACTGGGTTTTTGTTTTTACTTGTTTTCATGCGTTTTCAAAAAAGGTGGCATTTGTTTCACCTATGTTTCACCCCTTAATAAAAAAGCATGGTAAGTATTAAGCTAAAACTGAAGACAAAAGCAAACGCCGAGAGCGAACATTCCATCGTTTTACAAGTGCTAAAAGACCGACAGAAAAAAATTATCGCTACAGGGCTTTTAGTCAAAAAAGAACGGTGGGACGATAAAGAGCATTGTTTCAAGACCAGACACCCGAATGCGATGCAAAACAATCGTTTGTTGGATACTATCAAAATCAAAGCCCGAAATATTATTTCTGAATTTGAAATAGACGATGTTGATTTTACTCTCAATGAATTTGAAAACCGTTTTCGCTTTGGCTCGAAACGAAGCAAAATCGATTTATTCGAATTCTGGGATTCTGTGGTTAAAGATTTGGTGCTATCAGGAAGGACGGGTTATGCCCGAAACAATCGAGATACCATTCGTTCCCTTAGAAAATTTCATAAAAAATCCGTTTTGCACATGCGGGAAATCAATGTAACCTTTCTTGATAAGTACGAGGTATTTCTCAGGAGTCGGGGTGGTTCAAATGGAGGCATCGCTGTTCGCATGAGAAGCTTACGAACCATATTCAACTTGGCTATTCGTCGCGATCTGATTAAGCAAAACCTCTACACTTTCCATAAATACAAAATATCAAAGCTTCGTGGCAAACGGATCAAGCACGCACTAACAATGGCAGAAATTGAATCTTTCAAAAATGTTGATTGTGAAGGAGATGTTCAACTCCTTAATGCAAAGAACTATTTTCTATTTAGCTTCTATGCCAGAGGCATGAACTTTGCCGATATGATGCGCTTAAGGTGGTCAGATATAACCCAAACGCGAATCACTTATGCACGAGCGAAAACCCAGGGCAATTTCTCCCTAAAGATCGTACCACCGGTAAGAGAGATCTTAAATTATTACAATGAAAACAGGAGGGATACCAACTACGTTTTTCCAATTTTACTGCATGATTCTCTAACTCCTATGCAGATTGAAAATCGAAAGCATAAGATTCTATCACAATACAATAAGGCACTTAAAATATTAGCACGGAAAGCGGGTATAACAAAAAATGTGACCAGCTATGTTGCAAGACATAGTTTTGCTATGTGCCTACGCGAGAAAGGTATTAGCATTGATGTAATCGGAGAGACGCTTGGGCATCAAAGTGTTCTGACTACAAAAGCGTATGTCCGCGAGTTTGGCGTTGAAGTATTGGATGAGGCCGTAGAAGTATTATTATGATGAAATAACAAACATAATAAATAGATAATAAATTAGCTATTTATTGTATATTATAGTATTTTTAGCTAATATATAATCCATATTGTGAATAAGTATAGCATCGACAAACTTCCTGGGGATGTCCGTTTAGAACTAGCGCGCAAACATAAAAAACTTCGGAAACAGAAGGGACTATCCCAAAATGAACTAGCAGAACGTTCGGGAGTATCCCTGGGCAGCTTAAAACGTTTCGAAACCAAAGGGCAAGTTTCCTTGGAATCACTTTTAAAGTTGGTATTTGTTCTAGGTCGGTTATCCGATTTTGAAAGAGTTTTGGAGGCTGATAATGACCTTAAACATATTGAGAAATTATTTGATTCAAAAAAGAAAAGCTAATGGAACCGATTGAAAAACTGCAAGTTTACCTTCGTTTTACAGACACCCCTATTGCCGTTGGTCAAATGGTCTCCGACAATGGTACCATTTATTTCAAGTACGATGATACTTTTATAAAAAAGGGGTTAGAGTTATCTCCTTTTAAACTGAAACTTTCCGATACTATTTTAACTCCTGAAACCCTAATTTTTGAAGGGCTCTTCGGAGTGTTCAATGATTCGTTGCCCGATGGTTGGGGTAGATTGCTATTGGATAGAACCTTATTGTCAAAGGGAATATCCCTAAATCAAATCACACCCTTGGACCGTTTGGCCTATGTGGGTTCCGGTGGCATGGGCGCATTAACCTATAAACCGTCCCTAAACTCGAAAGTTCAGTCTGATACCCTTATGGAGTTGGACGAAATTTCTCAGGAAATGAATAAAGTACTGTCGGGCACACCTTCCAGTGTAATAGAAGAATTGTTCAATCTTGGCGGTTCTTCCGGTGGCGCAAGACCGAAAATTTTTGTGGGTTATAATACTAAAACCAATCATCTCATACATGGGCATTCGTCACTCCCTAAAGGCTACGAACATTGGATAATAAAGTTCCCGTCGTCAACTGATCTGCCCGATATCGCTCAAATAGAATATGCGTATTATAAAATGGCATTAGCTGCGGGTATAAAAATGTCCGAATGCAAATTATTCAAAGGTCCATCCGGGGCAACATATTTTGCGACCAAAAGATTCGATAGAGTACAAAATGATCGCTTGCATTTACATTCTGCAAGCGGACTTTTGAACGACAATTTTCGGTATAGCAATTTAGACTATGGCAATGTAATGGACTGCGCTTTTCGTCTTGAAAACCATGTGGCCGCCTATTCAAAAGTACTTCGGTTAGCTGCTTTCAATGTCTATAGCCATAATCGGGACGACCATAGCAAGAATATATCCTTCCTAATGAACGCTGCTGGAGAATGGATGTTGGCCCCGGCCTATGATCTTACCTTTTCAAATTCATCTCATGGACTACACAGCACTATGGTTGCGGGTGAAAGTAAATCACCTGGGGAGCAACATCTATTGGAATTGGCATCTACCTTCGGAGTAAAAAACCCTAAAATTATTATCAATGAGGTAAAAAGTGCTATTGCTGACTGGAATATATATGCCAAGGATTCAGGCGTTCGTGATAATTCCAAAAAATTAATTGACAAAGCAATGACGGAAATCGGCTAGGGATAAAATACGGGTTGTGGTTGCGTTTGTTTAATCAGCGACATAAGGGTGGATAACCACAACCTGTATTGCGCGTAACCGGAAGCTTTTATATTTGAGTGAATGTAGCCTGCGGAATGAGGGAAAATATAAGTGCTGGAGGTGGGGAAGGACGTTACCCCGACTAATTGAAATTAAAAACTACTCAAATCACTGTGAGCGAGACCTATTCGGCTACCTATTATATGTATAGTCCCATATCTATTTAGGTTGAGGTTAATGGTTATCGGGGAACTTGGATTTGAACCTTATATTTCTTCTATAAATTCCACATTTGAATCCAAATTGGTAATAATGGTAACCGTTGCACAAGCCTATAATATCATGAAGGACGGACCTATACAAGCCTCTTGAAGGAGCTTTTCCGTGGCCGGATCAGTATGGGAAAGTCA
>NZ_FNAO01000026.1:2500-5084 GCF_900101815.1 Pricia antarctica | reverse complement strand
CGCGATGGGGGCCGGGCGTAAGATTTAATAGAGAGAGACGGGGCCGGGAGGGCTTTTCAGTGGGTGTGCGCGAATATATATAAAGTACAACGATGAAGAGTTTGATCCTGGCTCAGGATGAACGCTAGCGGCAGGCCTAACACATGCAAGTCGAACGGTAACATTCCCAGCTTGCTGGGAGATGACGAGTGGCGCACGGGTGAGCAACGCGTATGGAACCTGCCCTTTACAGGGGAATAGCCCAGGGAAACTTGGATTAATGCCCCGTGGTACCGGCTGACAGCATTGTCTACCGGTTAAAGCCTTCGGGCGGTAAGGGATGGCCATGCGTAGCATTAGCTTGATGGTGGGGCAACGGCCCACCATGGCTTCGATGCTTAGGGGCCCTGAGAGGGGGATCCCCCACACTGGTACTGAGACACGGACCAGACTCCTACGGGAGGCAGCAGTGAGGAATATTGGACAATGGGCGCGAGCCTGATCCAGCCATGCCGCGTGCGGGAAGAAGGCCCTACGGGTCGTAAACCGCTTTTATACGGGAAGAACCGGGGGTACGTGTACCCCCCTGACGGTACCGTAAGAATAAGGACCGGCTAACTCCGTGCCAGCAGCCGCGGTAATACGGAGGGTCCGAGCGTTATCCGGAATTATTGGGTTTAAAGGGTCCGTAGGCGGGCCGATAAGTCAGGGGTGAAAGTCTGCGGCTCAACCGTAGAAATGCCCTTGATACTGTCGGTCTTGAGTTATGGTGAAGTGGGCGGAATATGTAGTGTAGCGGTGAAATGCATAGATATTACATAGAACACCGATTGCGAAGGCAGCTCACTAACCATATACTGACGCTGATGGACGAAAGCGTGGGGAGCGAACAGGATTAGATACCCTGGTAGTCCACGCCGTAAACGATGGATACTAGCTGTCCGGGGCCTTGAGTCCTGGGCGGCCAAGCGAAAGTGATAAGTATCCCACCTGGGGAGTACGTTCGCAAGAATGAAACTCAAAGGAATTGACGGGGGCCCGCACAAGCGGTGGAGCATGTGGTTTAATTCGATGATACGCGAGGAACCTTACCAGGGCTTAAATGCATTACGACAGGGGCAGAGATGCCTTTTCCTTCGGGCGTTTTGCAAGGTGCTGCATGGTTGTCGTCAGCTCGTGCCGTGAGGTGTCAGGTTAAGTCCTATAACGAGCGCAACCCCTACCGTTAGTTGCCAGCATGTCATGATGGGGACTCTAACGGGACTGCCGGTGCAAACCGCGAGGAAGGTGGGGACGACGTCAAATCATCACGGCCCTTACGTCCTGGGCCACACACGTGCTACAATGGCAGGTACAGCGGGAAGCCACGCGGCAACGCGGAGCGGATCCACAAAACCTGTCACAGTTCGGATCGGGGTCTGCAACCCGACCCCGTGAAGCTGGAATCGCTAGTAATCGGATATCAGCCATGATCCGGTGAATACGTTCCCGGGCCTTGTACACACCGCCCGTCAAGCCATGGAAGCCGGGAGTGCCTGAAGTCCGTCACCGCAAGGAGCGGCCTAGGGCAAGATCGGTAACTAGGGCTAAGTCGTAACAAGGTAGCCGTACCGGAAGGTGCGGCTGGAACACCTCCTTTCTAGAGCTTTTCCCGCGCCTCGGCGCGGGGAAGGGCGCAGCGCCCACGGGAATGCCCTTCGAAGGCCCCGTTTTTCCCTCTATTTTTTCTGTCCTTATATATGCTTTCCGCACAAGAGGAACATCTCCACCGTATTTATTAATATAACGGGGCCTTGGCGTCCCGGGCGCGCCGAAGTGGCGGGCCGAAAGGCCACGGAGTCTCATAGCTCAGCTGGTTAGAGCGCTACACTGATAATGTAGAGGTCGGCAGTTCGAGTCTGCCTGGGACTACGATAGCAACGACGTTCATTAAAAAAAGTAAAGGAAATTCTGGAAGTTGGGCAACGATCGTTCAATGATTGTTGACCGCCGTTTGCCGACTACCGGTACATGGGGGATTAGCTCAGCTGGCTAGAGCGCCTGCCTTGCACGCAGGAGGTCATCGGTTCGACTCCGATATTCTCCACTGTTCCCCCTTGGGGGGAAAAAGGTTCATTGACATATTGGGACAGGGCATTTACATCCTCGGGTGTAGGTGCATACTGAACATGAATTACACGAATTTTAAGTAAAGAGTACTAGAGCAAGAATACGCATACAAATCCCCGTGGCCCTTGGGCCTCGGGGGCAAAGGCTGGCGACAAGCTAGATAAGGGCGTATGGGGAATGCCTAGGCTCCCAGAGGCGACGAAGGACGCGATAAGCTGCGAAAAACCGCGGGGATCGGCACATACGATATGATCCGCGGGTATCCGAATGGGGCAACCCGGCATGCTGAAGGCATGTCATCCAGCAATGGAGGCGAACCCGGTGAACTGAAACATCTAAGTAGCCGGAGGATGAGAAAACAAGAGTGATTCCGGTAGTAGCGGCGAGCGAAACCGGAAGAGTCCAAACCGTACATGTTCCGGCATGTACGGGGTTGTAGGACCGCGATATTCGGACAGTGATGAACCAGAGCCCGTTGGAAAGCGGGGCCATAGAC
>NZ_FNAO01000001.1 GCF_900101815.1 Pricia antarctica | reverse complement strand
GCAGATCCAGCCAAGACCCGTTCTCCAAAAGGCTCCGTAAAAACAGCCTGCTCGGGTCAATATCTTACGCACAGAGCACTTCTGCAACGGCCACGGGGGTTTAAATATACCTTTTTAGTTCCGTAAAAGGTGAATTACCGGAACTACTAAAATGAACGACAAATGGAACTGGAACCGTTTCTTTTAAGCGTTTTTAGATCTCGTTTCGTAAAAGGGCTGTTTTAGGGACAGCAAAAATGACACCTAACGGTTAATAATAATTGGATAAAGCTCTTTACCCTTCTTAAGTCTTTCAAGAGGTAATCTCTTCGTCAGAGAAGACTGTGGAGTTCTTCTCGCTCAGCATACAGTACAAATATACCCTCAACATGATTATCCCTAAATTTCCGGCTGTTCGACCATTCGATCTAGCCTGTCTTGGTGTGGCGCTCCCGTTCCTTACAGTACACATCCGCAATCTTCACTAACAAAGAATACCACCCGTAGCCTTCAAAACAAAGTACGCAAGGTAACCGACCTCATAAGCAACACTTACTTCGTGACGGGGAAATGTTGAGTAAGGTAGTTCAACAATTGCTCGAGCAGCATGTTGAAGGACTTGCCAGAAAAGAAATCTGCATTACAATGCACCTTCCAAGTTCGTTTGTGTATGTCATTGGCAATGTATAACTTAGGTCTAGCGATAAGTTTTGTTTCATATCCCCCCGTTTTTAGTTCCATTTTAAAATACTCGACTTATCGCTTTTTCATCGATGCTATATACTGAATGGGCAAGTAGGTAAGCGTGGTTATATTCTGACTATTGAATTTATAGCCAGTGTTGTAATTATCCTGAGCAAGCGGATATATGAACTTATTAAGAGTAAAATGTCAAAATGGAAAGTCTACATATCGTCGACCTTTAGAGATCTAAAAGATTTCAGGAAAGAGCTAATAAATCTTTTTCAGAACCAACTGAAGAACAATTTTGAATTGTGCGAAATTATGGAACGTATGTTCGATGATGGCACTTACACCCCTTATATAGAAGATTGCGTTGAAGCGGTCCTTGAAAGTGATATATATATTATCATACTCGGAAATAAAATAGGCTCCTTTCCACCTGATGAGCAAAGGACGTATACAGAAATAGAAATAGACACTGCACTATCAAATGACAAAAAAATCTTTTGTCTGCACCTAGAAGAATTTGATGAAGCAGAAATTGATAACAAAAACAAACATAAAGAATTATTAGCCAAGTTTAAAGGTCGGCCGAGCCACACCTTCATGGATGCCAAGGATTTAAGGAGTGCGCTTTATGAGTTTCTTATTCAGTTTACCTCTGAATCTCCGGTTAACACTAAAAATCCATATAAGGGCCTTGCCTCCTTTGATGTTGATGATGGCGATTACTTTTTTGGCCGTAATGCCGAAATAGAAAGCTGCATTAAAAAAATCGTTATGTCAGGTGGTAATTTTTTTGTTTCTGTAATAGGTAATTCTGGCACAGGTAAAAGTTCCTTTGTTAAGGCCGGTATCATGTTCAGGCTAGAACATAAAAAGGAATATGGCTTTTCGGAACGATCGCAAATTATCGTCACTCCTACTAGTGAACCGTTTACTAATCTTAAATACCAAATGCAGTTGCAAGGTATTTCCGTAGATGATGTACTGAATCTTAATTCAGAATCTTCAGATTTAATACTATTTTTCGATCAGTTTGAAGAAGTTATAACGCAGTGTCATTCTCCAGAAGCTCTGGAGGAAAGAAAACATCTTTTTGAATTTTTAGATGCACTTACCGGCAACCAAAACACTAAATCAAGGGTTTTGGTCATCTGCGCCTTTAGAAGTGATTTTCTATCACAACTCACCAACTTCGACTTTATAAAATCCCATCAATATTTATTCCCGATAAGTAGTTTAGATTATAAGGTACACACTGACAATTGGAAACAAAGTATGACCAAAATAATTACAAAACCCGCTTTAAAAAATGGCGTGGTCATTGAGAATGAATTGGTCGAACAAATGTTAGAGCAGATCAAGGAAGTGGACGGGTCTTTGCCTATTTTGCAATTTACTTTGGAACGTATTTGGAACAAGGAAACCATAGCGGATAGGCGAATTAGCTCTACCGAATTTAACAAACTCTCTGAAGGCAAGGGTATTTCGGGAATAATTGAGACACATGCCGAAAATGTTATAAAAGATATCACCAATAATGGAAGGAACAAAGAACGGGAAGCAATTCTTAAAACTATTTTTGTAAATCTTGTTGAAGTCAATGAAAACTTGAATGATATTAAAAGAACAGTATCCAAAGATGAGCTCTTCTCAAAATTGAAACAGCATCCCCAACAAGTGGTCAAAATTGTTTTTGAGACGTTAGTGAGTGAGAAAAGTCGACTATTAAATATTTCTCAAGAAAAGGACGAGTCTATCAATGTGGGCATCATACATGAAGAGTTAATCAGGAAGTGGGGGCGCTTAAAAAGTTGGATCGATGAGCGAAGGGAGGCACTGGAAACCGGAAAACGCATAACTCTAAACATTACGGCGTACAAAAAGGGAGAAGAAGACCTGTATAGCAGAAAACAGGTAAAACGCGCTAAGCAGTGGCAAATGAACAACCCAGATCTTGCAAGTGAAGAGATTGATTCGTTTTTACTCAATTCACAAAGAAAGAATAATAAAGCTTTATATGAGGGCTCTGGAATGGTTATACTGACAGCTATTTTGATTACTATAGTAATCTTAGCTTGGGTACAACCGGCGATTCAAGAGAGGGATTTTTTAGATATTATAGAAAAAAACCATCCAAATCTTAGTCGAAAAATACAGGAAGTCGGTGTATTGGATTCACTACGTGTTCTTACAATAAACTCAACGAATTATAGTGCCTTAAATGGTAACCTAAAATTCTTTGGAAATTTAAAAAGCTTAATCGTAGATGGAAACGGTGTGGCAATGCAACAACTATCCATTGTTGAAAATATTAAAAACCCAACCAGCTTAGATTCCTTGACAATTTATAATAATGAAGCCCTGACCGGTCTAGCAGGCATTGAAAAACTGACCGCCCTTAATTCCCTGAAAATTGGCAATAATGAAGCCCTGACCAGTCTAGCGGGCATTGAAAATCTGACCGCCCTTAATTCCCTGATGATTTACCATAATGAAGCCCTGACCAGTCTAGAGGGCATTGAAAAACTGACCGCCCTTAATTCCCTAGATATTTATGATAATGAAGCCTTGACCAGTCTAGAGGGCATTGAAAAACTGACCAGCCTTAATTCCCTAACAATTGCCAATAATAACTCCCTGACCAGTCTAGCGGGCGTTGAAAAACTGACCGACCTTAGCTCCCTGACAATCAGCAAAAATAATTCCCTGACCATTCTGGCGGGCATTGAAAATCTGACCGCCCTTAATTCCTTGAAAATCTACCAAAATGATTCACTGAGCGCTTTAGAAGGCATTGAAAAACTGACCGCGCTAAATTCCCTGGGAATTTCGCATATTGATGTTCTGACCAGTCTAGCGGGTATTGAAAAACTAACCGCCCTTGATTCATTGATAATTTACAATAATGATTCTCTTACCAGTCTAGCGAGTATTGAAAAACTAACCGCCATCAACTCCCTGACTATTTCGCGTCTTAGTGCCTTAACCAGTTTATCGAGCCTTGAAAATCTGACTGCCCTTAATTCTCTGGAAATCTACAATAATGAAGCCTTGACCAGTCTAGCGGGCATTGAAAATCTGACCGCCCTCAATTCATTGGTAATTTGGGGTAATGGTGCCCTGATCAGTCTAGAGGGCATTGAAAATTTGACCGCTCTTAATTCCTTGGAAATTTACAGTAATGATGGCCTGACCAGTCTAGCGGGCGTTGAAAATCTGATCGCCCTTAATTCTCTGGAAATTTACGGTAATGGTGCCCTGACCAGTCTAGAAGGCATTGAAAATCTGACCGCCCTTAATTCCCTGCATATTTACGGTAATGGTGCCCTGACCAGTCTAGAGGGCATTGAAAATCTGACCGCCATCACTTCCTTGACAATAAGCAATAATGCCTCCCTGACCAGTCTAGCGGGCATTCAAAATCTGACCGCCCTTAATTCTTTGGAAATTGCAAATAATGGAGCCCTGACTCCTCAAGATGGCATAGAATTATACAGATTAACAAATCTTGATAAGTTAATTGTTAATAAAACAATCGTTCCAGAAATTGATAAAATCAAGCAGAACAACCCCGGAATTGAAATTGTGTTTAGGTAATATGTGAGCCAAAGTGCAATGCTTCAAAATTAAGAAGCATCATATTCAACTATTGACAATATTTTAATTGATACCAATCACACTTTTCATACTAAAAAAGAGTTACCATCTCGAATGGGCCCGACCCAAGATGCTGATGTTTTTTAAGTTAATCTACCGGTAATAGCTTTTGGAACTAACTCACTTAAGGTTGCCAGTGATTTTTTCATCTTCATAGAATCATCGTTTTATGGGACTGATTGTAACAGAAGCTTGTTGTAATTAAACCCACGTTTTTTTGAACTTGTTGCTTTCATGATTCAATTTTTCTCCAATATTACATTATCGCTTGAGCCACTTTATGCCATTTTGCGGCAAAAGGCACTGTATCTATGAATGGGGCGAAACCTCGTACTGCTTCATTAGCATAGTGAATAGATTTTTGTCTATTTATCAGGTTGTACCTGTATAAAAGGGCAAGATTATCTGCCGTAAAAGCGTAATCAAGGGAATATACCTCTGGATTGACCTCGGCTAATTTTCGATATATCTCTAATGCTTCCTTATAGGATTTTTCCGCTTCCCCAGGTTCATTTTCATCACTCTGTAAAACCGCCAAATTATTCAATATACCTGCAATAAATGGTAAATAAGTTTGTGGGTTGACCTCGGCTAATTTTCGATATATCTCTAATGCTTCCTTATAGGATTTTTCCGCTTTCCCAGGTTCATTTTCATCACTCTGTAAAACCGCCAAATTATTCAATATACCTGCAATAAATGGTAAATAAGTTTGTGGGTTGACCTCGGCTAATTTTCGATATATCTCTAATGCTTCCTTATAGGATTTTTCCGCTTTCCCAGGTTCATTTTCATCACTCTGTAAAACCGCCAAATTATTCAATATACCTGCAATAAATGGTAAATAAGTTTGTGGGTTGACCTCGGCTAATTTTCGATATATCTCTAATGCTTCCTTATAGGATTTTTCCGCTTCCCTAGGTTCATTTTCATCACTCTGTAAAACCGCCAAATTATTCAATGTCATTCCTACGCTAGGTAAATAGGTTTGGGGATTGACCTCGGCTAATTTTCGATATATCTCTAATGCTTCCTTATAGGATTTTTCCGCTTCCCCAGGTTCATTTGCATCACTCTGTAAAACCGCTAAATTATTCAATGTCATTCCTACGTCAGGTAAATGAGTTCGGGGATTGACCTCGGCTAATTTTCTTCTTATCCCTAATGCTTCCTTATAGCATTTCTCCGCCTCCCCAAACTCATAATAATCACCTTGTAAATTAGCCAAATTATTTAATGTCGCTCCTACGGCAGGTAAATAGTTTTGTGGGTTGATTAGCCAAACTATTTAAGATAGTCGCCTTTTCAGAGTCATTCGAAATATAAATTAGTGCTCTAACATATATGCTGGCAGCCCTATTGATTTGCATATGTTCTGCTAAAAAATAAGCATAGTTATAGGTGGTATTATAATTTTCAATAAGAACCATGGCCTTGGCATATAGCCTATCTGCTTCCTCGTACCAACCTACGGACTTGGTCAGTACTATGGTTTGAGCTTTTATGGTGAGTTCATTGGCAAGTACTCTTCCATTTTCCTTATACCGGGCAATATCTTTATCTATTTCCTGTTCACTTAGTACTTCGTTGAGTTCATTATACTTACCTTCTTCAAAAAGAGCTCTTGCCTTTTCCAGTCTTGAGGAATCCAAGCCTTCTGATGTCTTCAGCTGTTTTGCGAGATTGATGACATTACTTACGAATTCATTGAAAGCTTGCTCTTTATCTACCTTCGCGGCACTTTTTTGTAAAAGTTGGGTTTTGAGCTTCTTTATGGTTTGCCGTAATAAGCCCTTTGTAGTTTTATCCACTTGAGTTAGTGCCTTTCTTAGGCCATCAATCTCGACATTTATAGACTGAATGATAGTTTCTAAATCTTCAAGCTCTTTGAGGAATTTTTGATAGTCATCGGATACAGTCACTTGTCGACTGGTTATGACTTGATCTTTGATACCTTGTATGACAAGATTGGCAGTCTTTTCTGGAACCGTTGACAAGTTTTCTTTGATATTCTCTATTGAGGGGAGTATTTTTTTTAGGTAGGGCAGTATGTGCGTATATTGTTCAAAATAAGCATTTATACTTACCGACAGGTCACCAATTTCAGCAACTATGCTATCTAAATATTCGGTTTGGAGAAAGGTAGTAAGCTGGGTGTTGTCATTGAGCTCTTGTGTGAAAAAAGCACATGTGAGTTTATAGAGATCCATATCCCGGCCATCTACCTTCCAGCCATTACGGAGACTGGCCTGCAAGGCTTGCTCCAACAATAGACCTTGATTTTCAAGCTCTCTAATGATGCCTTCCTTGAACTTTCCTATCAATTCCGCTTTACGGCCCTTTGAGGTGCTACCGTTGGAAAATATCATCCGACGGTATTCCCCATCAATTTCGGAGACTGGTAAGTAACTGTCCTCCTTGCCCGTTGAGACGATTTCTTTGTTCAGGTAATGCTTAATCGCCTTCAGGTTTTCCTTTTGTCGCCCTTTTAAGGTATAGGTTCGCTGACCGTCTAAGTGGTCCACAGCAAGGAGTGTTGCCTGAAGATATGATTTACGTACCCCCTTTTGGATCTGTTTGTTGGCCGGTTCGCCCGATTTTTGAGAAATGTGCCGGACTAACTTGTTCGTGGCATTGCACAACAGCGTATCGGCCCTGCCTCCCAAAATGCCGCTAAATATAGCCCCGAAGAACCAGGCCATGCTAAACGGGTCCATTTATTTTAAGGTTTACATCTGGTTTTAATTCGTTATTTCGGAGGATAATCTAAAGGTATTAAATATTATGGTTATGGTAGAATTAATGAAAAATAAATCCCACGTTTATCTAGACTTTGCCGCTAAAAAAAACTACGGCTTTTGGTAATGACCGATGGAGGTTTAAATGTACTTTTTAGGATTTACTGTATTTTCGGTTCCTGATTTCTGTTCAAAACCTAACAATGGGTTCCTTTATTCAGGATGGTATGGAAGATAACAATATATTTAATGCTGATATGACCGGCATATATACAGAAAAAACTAAATTCGTAATATGAAACCAATTTTTGACTCTACAATACATTCAATACTAAACGAGCGATTAGATGTACTTGAAAAACATTTCGAAGCAGATGTCATTTTTTATTATGCTCCTATAGCTAATGGACTTGTAAAACCATTCCGTGATATTATTGAAAATTTAAAATTAGATGAAGTAGAAAATGACAGATTGTGTATTATTCTCAATACTCCAGGTGGGTCAGTAGAAGTGGTTGAACAACTCGTCAATATTGTTCGCCACCACTATTCGGAAGTTAATTTTATCGTACCTGATGCAGCATATTCCGCAGGGACTATTTTTTGTATGTCTGGCAATAATATTTTTATGGATTACAGTTCATCTTTGGGGCCAATCGACCCGCAAGTAGAAGTTCAAGCACCAAATGGTGGGACACAATGGATACCGGCTTTAGGTTATTTAGATAAGGTCAATGAGTTAATTGATAAATCTGCAAATGGAACAATGACTCAAGCCGAGTTAGTTATGCTTCAAAAACAAGATTTAGCAATGCTTAGAAGGTATGAACAAGCAAAGGAACTAACTGTAGCATTACTGAAGAAATGGCTGGTAAAATACAAGTTTGCTACTTGGACGATTCACAACACCACTCCTGCTCTCAAAGGGAACCCCGTAACAACTCCAGAAAAAGAGAAACGTGCAGAAGAAATTGCACACTTGCTAAGCGAAAATAGTGAGTGGCATTCACATGGTCGTTCAATTAATATTGAAACACTTAAAACTAAATTAAAACTCACTATTGAAGATTACTCAAACGACAATACGAGAACAAAACTCATTAGAGGTTATAATGACCTTGTGACAGAATACATACGAAAGAACAATATTGATGCGTTTATGCATTCAAGAAATTTTATTTAAATTTATATTATGAGAGACACAATTGACAAACGAGTTTCCGAAGTTTTAAAAAAAGAAAACCAGAAGCTTTCAGCCGAACATAAAACCATCCAAAAGATGATTGCGGAGATTGAGAAAATTGCAGGAAATATGTCTGATAACTATACGATTGCGCCCAAGGACACTATTGGAAAAAGTGTTCGTTATAATACTGGGAGAAGATAACCACCTATACCAACAAATGGCTAAAAATAATACGTATACTCATTTTTTATTTTATCAACTCTTGCTGTCGTGAAAATAGTATGCTAATTTAATCCTGCACTATTCTTAGCCGAGACTGTTAAAGATTAATCACCCAGTTAAGGTAGAAAAGAAACTACCGCTGGTACGACCCCGGGACGTTTAAATGTACTCTCTAGAGGAGCTCAAAGGAGGGCAAGTATGCGAATTTTCGAGAATGGAGAAAACTTCGTTCTCTTACCGGCGGTTCCCGGGGAAGTCGATAAAAAATAGAGTGGTTCTTTCATGAAAGTCTCCATTTTCGACTTACAAGGTGGCATGGCTAAGGTCGTTTAAATATAACTTGTCAATTCTAATAATTAGAATTATACTATTTCAGTCAGCAAGACTTCGAAAATCGACCTGACACGCTCTTTTCGATTATTTCCCCGTACATGGTTTGATATGGTTAGGACCGTAGACATTGCCGCGCCTAGTCCAAATGTCGTAATGTTCATTAAATAAAGGACACCGTCAAAGGCCAAATTTTGGAAGATATCAATTGCGATTTTTTTATCGATGGGCATTTCCCGTTTGCTATCGAAACGCTCTGATAATAGGACGGCCGCCTGTAAAATGACTAAGTTTTTTTTGATGCTAGTATCTTTTTCTAACCTAGTACGCTCAATCAGTCTAACAAGAACCTTTAAATATGGTATACCCTCGCCAATCCCTTCCCGTATAGCCATGACGAGATCCCTATAATTCTCTGGGCAATTAGAATTTTCGAGCAAGGTAACGATGTTACGCCATTTGTGTTCCGGAAAAATGGCTTTCGAAAGTTCCTGCTCAGAGAAACCCTCAAAAAATTGCGGTAGAAGGCCTAAGAGTTCGTTTTCACCTAAGGGAATATCATAGGAAACCGAAGGGTCCCTGATTGATTCAAGGACGGCCCTTACCCACGGGTGGTGGCCTTCCGGTAATGGCAGACTAGTGCCGATAATAATATTGGGTAGCTGAATGTCCAATAGATATTTATCCAAATAAGAGTTATTTTCAATGGCTTTCCGTACTTTTTCCGACCACTCCAAAAGACTTTCACTAAATATGCCCTTCGACGTTCTTGGCAGTTTTAAATAGGAATTAAACTCGTCCACAGGCTCCCCTATTAGGTAGGCCGATAGGAAATAAATATAATGGTCCATGTCACTGTGACCGTATAGTTCATATAAATCGGTTTCCAGTAAATGGAAGGAGCTGTGGTATTCACCGTTCAAGAAATATATCAAATAGGAGAGTCTAAGGCGTTCTTGGTAATCGATATCCTCTGCGAGCGCGACCTCTTTTTTCGAGAGCGCCATATGGAATACCTCCATTGAGTCTTCTAGTTGGCCCATGTTCTCGATGAATCTATTGAATATCTCCTCATCGATTTTTCCTTCATTGCCATAATCCTTCGATGAATGATTTTCTAATACTCTTAACAAGTATTTCAGTCTCAGTGTGTAAATGCCCTTGGACCTTTGATTCCCATATCGGACAAGGACGTAATCTATGATTTCATAGTCATGATTGTCCTGTTTCAATGCCAAATAGGCAAATTTCTTGGCCAGACCGTGTTTTTCCAAACCATGAAAACATTTGGAAAGCCACATATGGCTTTTGGGATTTACCTGCTGGGCAGAATCCCGAATTGACTTATGAAAACTTTCAGCTGAAAGCCTCAAGTTCTTAGGGAAATAGATTATACCTTTATTATAAGAAGCAACCGGATGACAATCGGGGGAATCGTTCTCGGCCTGAGTATATGACAATAAGGCGTTTTCGAGTTGGTCAATCTCATGGTAAATAAGTCCCTTAGAATAAGATGCCTCCGGATAACCGTGGGAGGAATCCTTTTCGGCTTTTGTATATGACGACAAAGCATCTAAAGGCTGGTTAATAATTTTGTAAATTCTACCCTTATTGAAAGAGGCGTTTGGGAAACCGTTGGGGGAATCGTCCTCGGCCTTAGTATAAGAAATCAAGGCGTTTTCAGTTTGATTCAGGGAATTGTATACAACCCCCTTGTTGTAAGAGGCCCTTGGATGGCCATCAATTGAATCGTGCTCGGCCTTGGTCCATGATACTATAGCATTTTCGAATTGGCCAATCTTATAGTAAATAAGTCCCTTTGAGTGTGAGGCGTGTGGATAACCGTGGTGTGAATCGTTTTCGGCTTTTGTATACGACAATAAAGCGTCTTCAAGCTGGTTAAGACTTTCATAAGCAAAACCTTTATTGTTAGAGGCCTCCGGATCACCGTTTGGTGAATCGTCCTCAGCCTTAGTATAAGAAACTAGGGCGTTTTCAGTTTGACCCAGACTTCTGTAAATGACACCTTTATTGAAAGAGGAATTCGGATGACCGTCGGGGGAGTTATCTTCGGCCTTAGTATATAATATTAGAGCAGCTTCAGGATGACCCAGTTCTTGTTCAATAAACCCCTTGTAATATGTAGCGTCAGGATAACCTTTAGGGTCAACTTTTTCCGCCTGTGAAAAATAATCGAATGCAAGTTCATGTTGTCCATTTTCGTAGCACTCATAGCCTTTTTTAAATAAGAAAATACATTCTTCGCTGCCCGGGTCTAATTTCTTGCGCTTGTCCATTGCTGAAATTGATTTGGAATTTAGCTAAATTTTCCAAAGCGTGGAATCTAAATTCAAAGATTTTGACATTTTCACCAAAATGTAAATAAACTCACGTTTATCTGAACTTTCATAGAGGTGGAGAATTTGGATACAGGCTATGGCCATCAAAAGAAACTTCCGATGCTATAAATCGCTGTTTTTTTTAAATAATTTTCTGCAAAACCAGATTGAATCTGGTTTTGCCAACATAATGAACGGTCAGTTTATCGGCTCCCGATACAACAGACTGCCCCATTCTTGAATATCGACCTCCGCAATCTTTGCTTCGTTCATCAAATAATCAAATTCCTCTACGATTTTTTGAACGGACTGCGCATCGCCCAACCGCACCCTTGTCTCGTAGTTGTTCGTGGTGCCGCCACCGGTAAAGTTCAGCGACCCGAGATAGGCAATCTCGTCATCGATGATATAGATCTTACTGTGCAGATAAGCATTTCCAAACCCGTTTCCGTTTTTGGACAGGACCACTTTGAATGGAAATAGCCGGTCGTAGGTATAGGTATAGACTCTTTTACATGCGGATTTCTTTCTGAAATATTGGGCAATTAAATAGAAAAAGAACAATGGAATCAATAGCCCCAGAAGCCTTATGTCCCTCAGCCAATAATTCAATATCACTGAACCGATGAAAAGACCGATGGTAACCCCGTTCAACACCTTGGCAATTATTTTATATTTCTTCCTGGCCCTCCTCGCCTGCCCGTCGATATGGACTTCCTGTTGGATAAGCTCATGTATGTTGCGTTCCCGATCTCCCTAAAAATCCTCGATGGTGTCCGTGGTGATCAGCTGCACACCGATTCCGTTGGAATGGAGGGCGATCAGCCGTTTGACGAGGAACGGGGAAAGAAAAGGGGACACGATCTTGACCGATCTTTTGGCGTTTTCGATCTCGTCCATCAATTTCTTTCCTGTCCCGGTACCGATGTAGACATCACATTTGGCATTGTTGAAAAACATAACTTTTCTTTTGGATTTAGGGAAGACCTTTAAAGATACGGAATCCCAAAACCGAACAAGACCCGGATTTGGCCCAAAACCGTTAGTTATCAACAAATTGCAAGGGTCTTATATCGAATTAGGAAACATTTTTGGCGTTGGTACGGAACAGTTCCCGGGCCTCGAAATGGATACGCTCGAAATTGGCCCGTATCTCGGCATCGTTGTACGCATGGGTCGGTTCGGGGAGTTCCCTTTTTATATCGGGTACCGGAAAACGGATCTTTCGGTCCCTGCCGTCCGCAAAGGAGATGAACTCCCCCTGCCTTAGACGGAAGAACACATCGGAGCGGATCTTGCTTACCTCGCGTTCGCCCTTTGTGATACGGGTATCGAAGTTGAGTGTGTTCTCCCCCTTGCTGACACTTTTCGTCGGCCGCTTCACGATTTCAAAAAAACGCTCGTAATATCTGGCGGTATCGGGATCGTTGGCCTTGCCGAAGAACTGGTAGGAAAGGTTGCTCAGTATGGCACGGCTGGCCCTGTCTCCGTACATCATGTCGTTCTGTATTTTGTCCTGCAGGACATAGATGGTTGCTATGTCGTAACTTCTCAGGGTCGCGGGGATCCGGTGCATGTTCAACAGCCGAATGGTGGGGGCTTCTTCCATAAGGATAAACGAAGATTCCCGCTCCCGGACGCTCATCTGCTTTGTAATGGTATGGATGATAACGGCTATGACGGGAGAATAGGCCGTCTCGTTCTTTGGGTTGTTGACAATGGAGATGACTGCCGGATTTTTCGGATTGTTGATGTCAAGCGGGACCTCGTCCCTGGAAAGGGCCATAAAGATCCGCTGCGTACTTATCTTTTTCAGGGCATTGGCCAACGTGCTCAGGACCCCTGCGGTCTGCCGTTCGGAATCCTTTCCCGAAATAAAGGCATCGGCCATCGCCTTCGAGGTGGTGTTCGAACTCAGCCATTTGATCAAATCCCTTTTGCCCAGGTATTGATAGATGGCGATCAGGTGGGGCAGCGTACAATATTTGGGATAATCGGTCCTCAGTTTCCAGATCATCCCTCCCAACAGGCCTTCCACGGCATCGTTGAAGAACTTCGAGGACCCCATGGCGATGCTCTCCCGCTGTTCCAGAAGGTTTTCCAAGAGTACCCGCGATATCTCGTTCACGCTTTCCTCGTCCTCCATATATCTGGGCGCAATGGGATTGACCTTTTTATGGATATCGTCGAAGGAGATGATATGGAAGGGAACGCCGTCATTTTGGAACAGGGGATAGGCCATTTCGGTGATCTCGAAATGCTTGTAGTCGTGTATGACCCCGCAGAATTCGAACTTTTGCAGATGCTCCAACAGTCCGTATACCACCGATTCGGTCTTGCCGCTCCCTGCGGAGGCGATGATGGATATGCCCCTGCGGATATTATGCAGAGACAGTGTGCCGCTGCGGAGCTTCAACCTGACATGGTATTTCCTTTCGGTCCGTACCCGTTCCTTCCGGTATCCGGCCAGCATATAGAATACCGTATTGATACCCTGAAGGGGAAACAATACAAAAAATAGGAGATTGAAAAGGCCTGTCGGCCGGAACATAAACGCCAGGCACGTAACCGAAAGAACAAGTAGGAGATTGATCCCGAACCCGAAACGGGTATACCGAAAACCGATAAAGAAAACAACACTGCCGAAAAGATGGATAAATAACAAAGGAAGTATCATGTCTTTCATAAGTGAATTATTTTTGGCTGTTAACGGTAGAAGGAATGCTCATATTCCTATGGAACCTGCGTTCCGGGCCACATCCATGGCCTTTTTGAACTGTTTCACCGTTTTTAGCGCAAGCTCGACCTTGCTCTTGGGTATGTTCAGATTGGGAATGTTTACCCCTGCCTTGCCCAATAGCTTAAAGGCCGCGCTACGCTCGTTGACGGGCAGTTTTAATAACCTTGCAAAATATCTGTGCGGATCTTTGATAAAGGTCTTTCGGGCGGTGTAGCTCTCCACATAGTTCCTATTGTATCCGAAGAGCCGGTCAAAGGTCTTTTCGGCCTTCCCGAAAAACTCGTCCCGTTTAAAGCCCCTCTTTACCGTTTTGCCGTTCAGTTTGGATTCGGATTCCATATACTTGCTGCCGGGGGACAGGCTATATCGGTTCGTTGTGTCCTTGCGGCTCATTACGATATGCACGTGGGTCTGTGGGCCCGGTTTTTTCATCCCCTGTTCGATGGCCCTGCCGTCGATGCGGTGGGGTATCTGGGCCGTGAGCCGTTCGATCTGCCGCTCCAGTTGTTTCACGTTTGCCCTGAGTTCGCCGCGTTCCATTTTTCGGATATCGTTTTCCAGTTTTGCGATCTGGGCCTTATATACCCGGTTTTCCTTGACCTCCCTGTCAAAGCCCTTATAGGTGCGTTCGTGCTCTATTTTAGCATAGTACTTGATGCTGTCCACCCCAACAGTCGTTTCGCGATAGAAGGAGGCCGCGTAGTCCTTCATGATCTCGCGTACGTACTTCCGCAGCAATGCCGGGTCGTTGTTGATGGCCCTGAGTTCGCGTTGGCTCGGATTGATGGTCAGGGAGTAGAACTTGGGTTCCCGTTTTTTCAGTTTTGCCGTATTCCCGTCGATTTCCCGTACCACCTTCTCCGGCGCAATCTTATCATTGTATTGGTCAAAGAAGTGTTCTTGGAGTTCCGGTCGTTTTCCCTCGTTCTCCTTTTCCAGATAGTCCACAAAATCGGAGGAGCTTTGCGAAAAGGTCGTGTCCATATGCTGACGGGTGATGCTGATGTACATGTCATTCGCTTTTAAATGTCTCTTTGAGACTGCTGAATTCTTCGGGCGTCATGTCCAGGTACAGTTTGGGCTTTCCGAAGTTGGGCCTGGTCTCCTTGATCTTGGAAAAAAGGATTTCGTCGAACTTCCTTCGGGTGTTTTCCAGTTCCTGTTTCAGTATATTTTTTTCCTTTCGGAGCTCGATGGCCTCCAGGGAGTCGTAATAGTTCCCTTGATACTTGACTTCCCCGTGGGCGATCTCGATAAGCTCGGGCTGCTCCTCTTCGCGCGGGGCCTGCTCGAAGAGCAGTTGCATCATGGCCTTGGTGGGCAGGACACCTTCTTTTTCAATGTTCTTTATGATGGCAATGGTCGCATTGTTCCTGTTTCCCAGATACTGCTTCAGGTGTTTCAGGAATTCCATTATCAGGGTCATTCTGGGCCCCAGCTTTTCATGGGGGGAAATCTCGTTGTACCTGAAAAAATCCAACATACCGTCCAAGGCCAGGGACTGGGTGCTATAGTACGTCCGTGCGAAGGCCCGAAAACGTACCGCCGTTTCTTTTTTGATGCGCAAGGTCCAAAAGGAATCCAACACGTTCTGTTCATTTTTTGATTTGACGAAAATTCGGGCCTGTTTCCGGGGGCTGCGGGGCCATTTGACGAAAATCGGACCGATATTACATCCGATCCTCCGACCCCTTTCGACTTTAAAACGCTGTTTAACAGCGGTTTAAAAAGAAACGCAAACACGCAACACCGGCCCGCCGTGTTGCCCTCTTGCTATTCCTTTTTTCCCCGCAGGGAAAATTTTATGGCTTCGGTGAATGTAGTCGGTGTTACTTCGGATTTGTTATGGCCGGAATATTTTAAGAGTTTTCGGAACCGGATTTTGAGGGATTCTTATGGTTTTCGAAAAAACGTTGTGAAAAATGTAAAATGTAAAAGGCTACCATAATGGCAGCCTTTTTCTTGTAACAGGATAAAATTGTGTTCAGATGTCGAATATGAATTTGTAGGTGTACAGGTTCTTGATCGTTTCTTCCTCGATCAGGCCTTCGAAATCCTCGCCCGTTTCGTCAACATATTTTCGGATGGATTCGCCAAAAATATTCGTGACATGTTCCCTGGAAACCTTTAAAAGTTCCTCTTGCTTTTCCGAACTCAGATCTTGAAACTTTAGGTGTATCATAGCTTTAAAGAGTTAAAGTATCCCGTTATCCGCAAAACTGTAATAGTCTCCGTTGGGGGCTATGATCAGATGGTCCAATAGGGTGATATCCAAAAGTTGGGCGGCCTTTTTGATCTTGTTCGTAATCTTTTTGTCCGCTTCACTGGGCCGCAATGTCCCGCTAGGGTGGCAATGCGCAACGATCAGGGCAACGGAAAGGGTTTTGAGTACGACAGCGAACAATATCCGTACATCGACCAGAACCCCTGTTATTCCTCCTGTGGACAGTTGATAGATTCCCTTTACCTTGTTACCATTGTTCAACAGAACGATTTTGAAGGTTTCGTGTACGGTTATATTGTCCTTGTTCCAATGTTCGTACAGCAGTTCCGCTGCGTCCTTTGAAGTATTTACTTTTTTCCAAAAGGGCGATTTTACCCGCTCCTTATAACTTATCCGGATTTCATTAACTTTGTTCTTCATTGCTTTTGATTTTAAGAGTTGATAGTGATGAAAAAGAGGGCGCTACTTTCGACAGGAACCGCCCTCTTTGATTTTTAGTGTTCGCTCGGTAGCAATAAGGTACCGTCCGTAAAAAATAGGCGCAACTTGTCCAGCGGAAAATCCGTAGAATGGTATTTGTGCGTCTCCAATACGTTCCCGTTCCCGTCGCCATATTCGATTATCGCCTCGTAACCGATGGCATCCTGCTGGTCCTCCGACAGTTTTTTAAAGTCGATGGTAACGAAATAGCTGCGGTCCATCAGGCTTTTGGCGATGACCGATACGTCCGTTACCAACCAAAAGCAATTCGCTACATCCGCTAAATATTTGATACCGTCCGTAAACCGTGTGTTCAAGAGCGGTATGCTGTGGAACGTTTCCGTACCCGTAAAGGTTTCGAGGTTGTTCCTTAGTTCCGATGGGCTTATCTGTGTTTCCATTTTTTTGTTTTTAAAAGTTAAAAAAGAGGGCTTGACCTTGCCGGGTCTTGCCCTCTCCGTTTCAGTTCACGTTAGGCAGCCTTTTCGCTATCGCCTTTGAAACCCAACAGTACAAGCTCGTTAACGACGACTTCCGTGATATAGCGTTTTTCGCCTTCCTTGGTCTCGTAATTGCGTGAGGTAAGTTTGCCTTCGACCGCGATCTGTTTGCCCTTGCCAGCATACTGTTCGATAATCTCTGCGGTCTTTCCCCATGCCACGATATTGTGCCAATCGGTAGTCTGCACCTTTTCGCCTTTGTCGTTCCTGTAATTTTCGTTGGTGGCCAACGAAAAACGGGTTACTTTTTTACCGCTTTCCAATACGGTCGTTTCGGGTTCGTTCCCCACGTTGCCAATTAATTGGACTTTGTTCCTGAGTGTACTCATGATTAAAATATTTAAGGATTTATATGGTACCCGTACGACCATCGCACAGGCATTGAAAACTGATTTACTTATTATATCCGGAGCGTTTTCCTTCTTTTTGTTCTTTAACTTTTGTTCCGCTTCATTTTTGAGGATTCGATATGATTTCATGGTTCCTGTTTTTGATCTACTTCCCATAGGGCCGGTGGCGTTACCTTTTTTTGTTGCTTTATGTGATACAATATCCGGGCTTGGTAAGGCGTATAAATAGTGGAACGTAGCTGGAGCACAGCGGAAGCGTAGTGTAACGGTTTATGCCGCCGTCCAAGTACGGATGTTGTTTTTTTGCCATCAAAAAAAGGTAACGGTGGCGGTTCGGGCAGCAGGTCGAAAACCCCGAACGGTGAAATATCCAACCCTCTTGAAGCGGAACAAAACGAAATGACGAAATTCAGGTGAAGCGGACTCTGGTCCGGATTTTAGAGGAAGAATGCGGTACTTTGGATATGACAAACGCCTATGATTCTATATAAGTGTGGGATGAGCAGGAGGGAATCCTAAAATTCGGGCCAGTGTTCAAGATTTTGGTACGAAGCTCTTTGCCCTGAATGGAGAGTAGCGGAATGGAGCGGCAATGTGCTGAGGGAATGGGTGCAGTAGGCTACCCCATGGATAAGGTTTATTCTTATTATGACTGGAGAGACAATGTCCGCCATTTGTTCAATCCCCTATTTTCGATTTCAGGGTATCGATAGTATATGGGGTATAGTAACGAAATCATATTTTTCGGATATTGGTGTGTGCCTTAATCGATGGGATTTAATCAAGAACCAGCTGTTGTTTGAACAGGTTTGCTTCCACTTTGCTGAAATTTAACTACAAAAAAATCAATATGGATAAACTTTTAATGGATGGAAGGTAGGCCTGTTTTTGCGTGCAAATTGCGTGCAAATGAAAAAAGCTTCGAAGCTAAAAAGCCTCGAAGCCCTGATTTTACTTGTGGTCCCACCTGGGCTCGAACCAGGGACCACCTGATTATGAGTCAGGTGCTCTAACCAACTGAGCTATAGGACCGGCTTTTTTCAAAAGTGAAGGCAAATTTAAGTATTTGCCGTCAACGGGCAAAGTAATTTTCAGGTTATTAGAAAAGCCACTATTTGCGATCCATTCTCAATATTACGGAATATCTTGACATAGCTCTACAAGCACCCCGCCAGAACTTTTGGGATGCAAAAAAACGACCAATTTATTATCCGCCCCCCTTTTCGGCTCTTCGTTCAAAACGGTGAATCCTTCTGATTTTAAGCGTTCCACCTCGACTTTAATATCGTCGACCGCAAAAGCGATATGGTGCACCCCCTCTCCCCGCTTCTCCAAAAATTGGGCTATTGGGCTATTTTTGTCCAAGGCTTGCAAAAGCTCGATTTTACTATCGCCCATCCTAAAAAAAGACGTTTTAACCCCTTCGGATATTACTTCTTCCGTTTTATAGGATGCCGTTCCCAGCAGTTTTTTATACAGGGTATTGGAAGCTTCCAGATCCCGTACCGCTATGCCGATGTGTTCTAGTTTTTTCAATTTTAAAAGGTATACGCCTTAGTTAAGGTGAGCCGGATAATCCAAGAGTACTTGCATCTAGACTTCCCCCATAAAACAGACGGTCTATCAACCCATCTTGAAAGAATTAAATTTTCATGACTCATGGTTATTGAGACTCTCGACTTATAGACCAGTACACGTTTAAACCGAATAATTTTCGCACAAAGTTCACAATGCCGGTAACGGCCCGAATAAGGGGACTTGTCTCTTCCACTAAAATACGTTTAATTCTCCGTATTTTTGCGTTATGGAAACACAACGACAGAAAAAGATTGCAGGCGTTATACAAGAGGATATTGCGGATATTCTGCAACGTTCCGCTATTGACGGGGGGTTGAAGGGAACTTTGATTTCCGTAACCAAAGTGTCCGTACCCACTGATCTTTCTTTGGCCAAGGTCTATCTCAGCATTTTTCCGAACAAAAACGCGCAAGAAATCATCGAGGGTATTACTTCGAACCAACCCTTGATCAAACATGAATTGGCGCAGCGCACCCGACACCAATTGCGAAGGGTGCCAGAACTATCCTTTTTTTTGGATGATTCGTTGGATTATATAGAAAACATAGAAAAGTCTTTGAAGGGCGATGAAAATCCGATTGAAAATCGGGATTTATTGGCCAAAAGGAAAAAAATCTAAACCTCTGTTTTTAAACCCATGCTGTCTTGAATTTTCCGTTCTACATCGCCAAACGTTATGTGCGCTCCAAGAGCAGCCAAAATGCGGTGAACGTTATCAATTTCATTACCTTTTTGGTCATCGTGATAGGTTCGGCGGCCCTTTTTATAGTACTATCCGGCTTTGCGGGATTAAAAACCTTTAGCCTGTCCTTCAGCAGCACTTTCGATCCAGATTTAAAAGCCGTTCCTATAACCGGAAAGTTCTTTACCCTCTCTCCCGAACAAGAACAAAAACTACAACAGATTGATGGTGTAACCTCCTACGCCAAAGAATTGGAGGAACGAATGTACTTAAAGCATAAAGAGAAAGGCTTCATAGCCTCCATTAGAGGAGTGGATTCCAGCTACAACAAAGTGACCGGCGTCGATAGTACTATTCTTTACGGTACTTGGCGTATCAACCAACAGGATGCGGTCGCAGGTATCGGGGTTGCGAATATTTTGGGGACTACCGTCAATCAATACCGAAGTCCGATAGTCATCATGGCTCTAAAACCGGGCAAAGGCTCCATCACCTTTCAGGATATCAAAACAAAACCACTCGTGCTAAGCGGGATTTATGGAATAGAGGAGAATCTCGATAAAAAATACGTTTTTGCGGATTTATCTTCCGTGCAAAAGCTGTTGGATAAAGACAGCAATTTAATTTCAGGCATTAATTTCAAGTTGGATGGTGCTGCAGATATTACATCACTAAAAAGTCAAATTACCGCAATTTTAGGAAACAACATCATCCTAAAAAACCGACAAGAACTCAACAGTTCACTACATAGGATGCTGAACACCGAAAATTTGGCGACCTACCTTATTTTTACACTTGTACTTATCATCGCCCTCTTCAATGTGGTCGGCGCAATCATTATGATGATATTGGACAAACAACAGAATTCCAAAACACTGTTCAATCTGGGCGTAACCATCAAAAAATTACGGCGTATCTATTTTGTCCAGGGGATTTTGGTGACGACCACCGGCGGCATCATTGGCGTTGCCCTGGCCTCTCTGCTCATCTGGTCACAATTGGCCTTCGGTTGGTTAAAGATTACGCCCTCGTTGGCCTATCCTGTGGAATATCAGTTGATCAACGTGGCAATCGTTCTCGCTACCATTATGGTTTTAGGGATAATTGCCTCTAAAATTGCCAGTAGTCGAATTACGAAAAAATTAATTGCCGCTTAGGGAAGTTGTTGCGACAGAAATCTAAGTTTCGGCGAACTCAAAATCCCCGAATCGCTCCATCACCTCATCGAACGCGGCAAAGACGTCGGCGGATTCGTCACTGGTAACCATCTTCATACGGTATTCCTTAAAATGGGGAATGCCCTTGAAGTAATTCGTGTAATGGCGACGGGTCTCGAAAACACCAAGTTTTTCGCCTTTCCAAGCTATGGCCATTTGTAGGTGGCGGCGGGCAGCTTCGACCCGTTCTTCCATAGTGGGCGGCTCGGCGTGGGTACCGGTCTCGAAAAAGTGTTTGACTTCCCTAAAAAACCAAGGATAACCGATGCTGGCACGGCCGATCATGGCACCGTCCAGGCCGTATTCGTCACGCATGCGCATGGCGGCCTCGGGAGTGTCGATATCACCGTTGCCGAATACCGGAATATGCATACGTTGGTTGTTCTTAACCTCGGCAATGGGCTTCCAGTCGGCATTGCCCTTGTACATCTGGGCGCGCGTACGGCCGTGTATCGCAATAGCCTTGCAGCCAACATCCTGTAAACGCTCGGCAACCTCCACGATTTTTATGGAGGTATCGTCCCATCCGAGACGGGTCTTCACCGTAATGGGAAGATGGGTTCGTTCGACCATGGCCTTGGTCAGGGAGACCATCAAATCGATATCCTTTAAAATGCCTGCTCCGGCCCCTTTGCTGACCACCTTTTTAACGGGACACCCAAAATTGATGTCGATGATATCGGGATTGGATTTTTCAACGATCTCGATGGATTGCAGCATCGAATCCAAATTGGCGCCAAAAATCTGGATACCAACCGGGCGTTCCCTTTCGTAGATATCCAATTTCATGACGCTTTTGGCGGCGTCGCGGATCAGACCTTCTGAAGATATGAATTCCGTATACACCACATCGGCACCTTGTTCCTTGCACAAAGCACGGAAGGGCGGGTCACTGACGTCTTCCATCGGGGCGAGCAGAAGTGGGAAATCGGGAAGTTGTATGTCGGCTATTTTGGGCAAACCTATTCAATTTTAAGGAGTGCAAAAATACAAAATTAGAGCCTATCGCCCTCATCGGTATTCCTCGATTTGTAATTGTCCCTGATTTTTGTATTGCCGAATTTGTAACGGAGGCCAAAAACGAACAAACGGTTCTCGGCCCTGCGTAGCGAAGTGCCGCTTTGGTCAAGGTAGTTTCGGGTAGTGAACTCGTTGCCCTGATTGAATATATCCTCGACACCCAAAGAAATGCTTGTTTTTTTATTCCATAGTGTTTTTCTGAACAAGAGACTCAAGGAACCAAAGCCGTCGTATCTCAAATTTTGGGAAAGCTTAGGCCCCGTGTATAAAAAAGTAAGGTCGGCGGTCAAAGACTTATCCCTTAAAAAGCTAAAAGCGTTGCTGGTGCTTACAAGCCAGGTGAACATTTGGTTTTCTACTAATCTGTTAGTCCCTAAGTTATCGAAGGCTACCGTTTCATCGAAAAAACTGGCCACGAGAAAGCAGTTCCAAAAATCGGTAACATCCTTATTTATTAATAAATCGATGCCATAGCTGGTATTCCTTTTGAGATTGGAACTGATAAATCTCAGCAAGCGAAGATCATTGTCTTGAAAAATCAGATCGCCCAGTCCGTTATTTATGTGTTTATAGAACAATTCGACCGTATAGCTGCTCTTAAAGGTATAGCCGCCAGCCAGATAGTGGCGCGTCGCAGGTTGAAGGTCAGGATTGCCCTCTACGGTCGAGAAATTACTCTGAAAAACCAAAAAAGGATTGATGTCGTCGTATCTAGGTCTTTCTATCCTTCGGTAATAATAAAGATTAAAATCGTGTTTTTCGTTGGGTGTAAATTGCAACGAAAATGAAGGGAAAAGCTTTAGGTAATTATTTTTTCTGCTTTGTGTACCAACATCGAGTTTGCCATTGGTCTCGGTATATTCGGCGCGCAGTCCCGATTTGAAATTCCATTTATCCCAATTGGCACTATAAGAGGCATAAGCGGCAAAAATCGATTCGTCGTAGCTGAAATTTCCTGTCTCCATGGGGTCGACACCCGGCCTATCGCTGTCAAAGCCCTGTTGGGCCACTTTACTTTCCGAGGTAATCCCGGCATATCGTAAACCGGACGCGAAGTTGGCCGATTCGCCTAATGGGGTTAGGTAATCCCCCTGTACGCTGTAAAGATCGATACGCTGTCCAGAATCCGTGGAGAAGTCGTTTCGGCCGGCGGGGTTTCCATCCAAACCAAGAAAAACCGTTTTCAGGTCCTGTCCGCGTTCGTAATCGTAATAGGTATAATGTGAATTAAAGGAAATTTCGGCTCCTTCCTTTCCGAGCTCATGTACATAATCCAAATAATAGGAGGTGTTCAGTTGCCGTACGTCCGAATCGTTGATGGTATTGAAACCGGATAGCGTATCGCCGACAATCGCCGTTTCTGTATCATAAAACAGTGTTTCTTCGGGCTGGTAAATCGTTATCGTCGAAAGGCTCAATTTGTTTTTTGAATCAAAATCATAGTCGAAAAAAGCGGAAATGTTATGTTTTTTACTACGTTTTAGGTTGTCTTGTTCCGCCGTCCAGGTTGAAACGACGGAGTTGTTTTCTATGAAATTTGTGAGGTCGGTATATGTAACGACCTCTCTATCATGGTTAAAGCTGTAGTTGACCGAAAATCCCGTTCTTTTTCCCTTGAAATAATGATCGGTGCCTATGCTGTGCTTCGGAAGTATTCCTTGCTTATATCTATTGTATACAGCACCGTTATATCCCGCCACCAAGTTCTTTTTTTTTCGGATATTGATAAGTATGCCGTCTTCGGCGCTGTATTTTGCCGGTGGGTTGGTAATGACCTCGATGGCCTCTACATCACTGGCCGAAGTGCCCGATAAAAGATTGATGATATCCTCCTTGGGCAAGTTTACCTTCCGCCCGTTGATTAAAATGCCCACGGCACTGCTGCCCTTTACGGTCAATTTATCGTTTACGATAATCACATTGGGGGTGCGTTTAAGCACGTCCCAAATATCGTTATCGCTCATTGCCGTATTCTCGATATTGAAAACGAGCCGGTCGACCTTTCTTTCCAATCTGGGCTTTTGGGAGGTCACCACTACTTCATCCAAAGTTTGTGCCTCTTCGTTCAACTGTATCGGTTCTAGAATGACATCGCCATTTACGTCTATTTTTTTGAGCGCCGATTCGTTTTCGATATAGCTAACTTTGATAAGATAGCTGCCTTTCGCTACTCCTTCGATTTCAAAATTGCCGTTGTTTTCAGAGGATGTGCCGTTCACCAAAGTGGTATCGGCAACGTTCAAAAGCTGCACATTAGCGTAGGGGATTGCCTCGTTCTCCAAATTTTTGACCGATCCGGATATACTATATTCCTGAGCTGAAAGCATACCGATGGAGTACAAACTGAGGAAAAAGGGGTAAAATAGGTTTTTCACGATGGGGGCAATTGATTCTAAGCCAGGGCATTGTAAAACTACTATTTTCTAAGTAAAATCCTACGCATGTCGTATGTTTTTTAGAAAATTTTGCCCGTGACCTCTACGGCATAGTATGACTGGGATGTAAGCCAGAAAAATAAGGCAAAGAAAAAGGACGATGTCAACACTCTAAAATAACCTATCTTTGCAGGCTATCAAAGCAGTTGACCCCTTTATGAAGAATATCCGTAATTTTTGTATTATCGCCCATATCGACCATGGCAAAAGCACCTTGGCCGACCGCCTTCTCGATTTTACGGGCTCCGTGACCGACCGTGAAAAAAAGGAGCAGCTTTTGGATAGTATGGATCTCGAGCGCGAGCGCGGCATTACTATTAAAAGCCATGCTATACAGATGGATTACATGCACAATGGCGAACCCTATGTTTTGAACCTCATCGACACTCCGGGCCATGTCGATTTCAGTTACGAGGTTTCCCGATCCATTGCCGCCTGCGAGGGAGCGCTTTTGGTAGTCGATGCCGCACAGAGTATTCAGGCGCAGACCATTTCTAACCTCTATTTAGCTTTGGAAAATGATCTGGAAATCATTCCGGTACTGAACAAGGTCGATCTGCCCAGTGCCAACCCCGAGGAAGTTACCGATGATATTGTTGATTTATTGGGATGTACCCATGAGGATGTAATTCCCGCCAGTGCGAAGACCGGTTTAGGAATACAAGAAATATTGACCGCCATAATCGATCGAATTCCCGCTCCAAAAGGAATTCTTGATGAACCCTTGCAAGCCTTGGTGTTCGATTCCGTTTATAATCCGTTTCGCGGGGTGGAGACTTATTTTAGGGTCATCAACGGCGAAATCAAAAAAGGACAGAAAATAAAGTTCGTCGCCACGAATAAAAATTATTTCGCGGACGAGGTCGGCACCCTAAAGCTGACCCAGCATCCAAAGCAAAGCATAAAAGCCGGCGATGTCGGCTATCTGATTACCGGCATCAAGGATGCCCGGGAGGTAAAAGTGGGCGATACCATCACTGACGCCGCAAATCCCACTAAAAATCCCATAGGAGGTTTTGAGGATGTCAAACCTATGGTTTTTGCCGGCATCTACCCCGTAGACACCGAAGATTTTGAAGAGCTTCGTTCGTCCATGGAAAAACTGCAACTGAACGACGCATCTTTAGTCTTTCAGCCCGAGAGCAGCGCCGCCCTCGGCTTCGGATTCCGATGTGGATTTCTGGGGATGCTACACATGGAAATCATTCAAGAGCGCTTGGAACGGGAGTTCGATATGACCGTAATTACCACGGTACCGAACGTTAGTTACCATGCCTTTACCAGAAAAAATCCCGAAAAACCCTTAATCGTAAACAACCCCAGTGATCTGCCCGACCCATCGGGCATAGACCGTGTCGAAGAACCTTATATCAAAGCGACCATTATTACCAAGGCCGATTTTGTCGGCAATGTCATGTCTCTCTGTATCGAAAAGCGGGGCATTATTACCAATCAGACCTATCTCACCACGGAGCGGGTCGAGCTGACCTTCGATATGCCCTTGGCAGAAATCGTATTCGATTTTTACGACCGTCTAAAAACGGTTTCCAAAGGCTATGCGTCTTTTGATTATGCGCCTAGTGGTATGCGCGTATCAAAATTGGTACGGGTAGACATTCTGTTGAACGCCCAACCGGTCGATGCCCTTTCAGCCCTGATCCATTTCGACAATGCGCAGAACATCGGGAAGAAAATGTGTGAAAAGTTAAAGGAACTCATCCCTAGACAACAGTTCGATATTCCTATTCAGGCCGCTATCGGCGCGAAAATCATATCCCGTGAAACGATAAAGGCCCTCCGAAAAGACGTTACCGCAAAATGTTATGGCGGCGATATTTCACGAAAGCGAAAACTCTTGGAGAAGCAGAAAAAAGGAAAGAAACGGATGCGCCAAGTCGGAAATGTAGAGATTCCGCAGGAGGCTTTTATGGCGGTATTGAAATTGAATGATTAAAAAGCCTAATGAGATAGCTTGAGGTTTTACGAAAAAAGAATTTTTTTGTTGCTATAACCCCTTAAGAACTTGATCGATACCTGAATCTGACCCGTCCCGAGAATCCCATTATCTTTATGAAATCATTGAACAAAGAGGTGGGCAAATAAATATTCTATACCGAATGTCCGTAGGCCGCTTTGGTTAGAAAGGCTAACTGGAAATTCAAGATAAAAGACATCCTAAAATTGGGATGTCTTTTTTTTGTGCGAATTGTAATAAGAAACGTATTTAACTAAATACCCTTCCAAATTGAGCGTTGAAGTATTGCCTTTATGCAATTCATATCATATTCAAACTTATGCCTAACATGTCTTGACTATAGGTTTTGGCAAGAAAAATCATATTCCGCAGACGAAATCCAATCCCATATACTTTTTCCAATTTGGATGAAGCGTGTACGCCAATTAAATCATCAGAGATTCTATAAACCGGAATATGTAGTATTTTATTTTATTAACTCTCCGAATATTCTTATATTCAAGACAGTTGATTGTAAGATTTTGACTGCCAAATATAATAATAAGCACCTTGAACCGTTGTAGAACAATATTATTAACCAAAAACTCATTTTATAATGACAAAATTTAGAACGTTACACATTTTTCTCATGGTATTCGCCTTGTTTGCGCTAAACTCCTGTGATGAGGATGAAGGAAACATTAACTTGGCGGAAAGCGAAATAAATTCGGTAAACGATGTCATCGCCGCAAACGGTAACTTATCATCCTTAGGGGCCGCCCTTAAAGCAGCTTCTGGCGACTTGCCTACCACCTTGCAAGGAGCTGGTCCATTTACGATTTTTGCGCCAAAAAACTCGGCCTTTACCGCATTGGCCAAGGAACTCGGATACGCAAATTCGACAGCATTATTGGACAATATCGACCCTACATTGCTATCAACGATCCTGACCTACCATGTAGTGGCCGGTGAAGCCGACGCTGACAGCCTTACCGATGGCCAGGCTTTGTCTACGGTAATGGGTGACGAACTCACGGTAAGCATTGACGAAGACGGTAATATTCAAATATTGGATGCCACCGATTTACCTCAGACCGAAACAGGCGCTGCAGTTTCTTTTAGTAATTCCTCTGCGCCTAATGGTATCGTTCATTTTATAGATAAGATTCTTTTACCGCAAGGGGTCATCGAAACCTTGAGTATTGAAGTCCGGCCTACTATCTTGGAATGGGCGACCAGCACCGAGGATTTGACTATATTGGTTAGCGCCTTAAAAAAGACCGATTTAGTAGGTACTGTAACGGGATTGGATTCAGCTACAGTATTAGCGCCGAACAATGCTGCCTTTGCAGACCTTTTAGAGTCGCTGGGTGATGATTACAACAGCTTGGATGATTTCGATAACGCTACCGAAATCGCTCTGTTGGGTGATATCTTGAAGTATCATGTGTTACCCTCTAGCGAATTGATGGCCGGTCAAGCGGATACGGCTTTAGAGGAAAACTCTGTTGAGGTTATTGCTGAAAATGGCGGTTTTGCTTTCGGAGACGCCACAGCTGTAAACGCAGGTACGGTGACTGCCGATATCGCAGCCAAAAATGGCTTTGTCCAGATTATCGACAAAGTGCTTTTGCCACAATCGGTCCTTGACTTTTTAGCATTGCTTCAAACCGAAGATTTAGCGTCTATAGTAACAAGAGAACCCGGCTTAAGTACATTGGAAGAGGCATTGGCCGCTACCGATCTTGTCACTACTTTTGCTGACATCACAAATGAGAGCTTTGTTCAGGGCGAGGATGAAGAAGATGACGATTTCGCACAACGCAGCACCCCTGAAAATTTCACCTATTTCAAACCAGCTACTGTTCTTGCTCCGACCAATGCCGCTTTTCAAGTGTTATTGGACGCAATGGGAGCTGACTACACAAGCATAGCTAGTTTTGATACGGATGCAGAAAAGGCGCTTCTTAAAGAAATCTTGCTTTACCACGTGATAGAAGGAAAAGTGGCTAGTGCCGATTTAGCCGCTGGGGATATAACTACTGTTGCCGGGAGTGATATAAGCATTATCAGTGTTGTCGGAACAGATACTTTTGTTATCGGGGATGCAACCAATAATGTCAACGCGAATATAGCTTCTGCGGATGCATTGGCCAGAAATGGCGTAGCTCATGTTATCGACAAAGTCTTGTTGCCAGAAAGCGCCGTTGCCTTCATAAACTCTTTGAACGAGGATGATGGCATTAACTAAATAATATCTCTTTAAGACACTTTATTATGTCAATTACGATAAAAGGCATCCTGTTTATAGGATGCCTTTTGCATTAAAATAAACACCCCTTCCATTTCAAAATTGGAAGACAGCTTTAGAAAATACAGGCCGTACTAAGCAACTTCCTGTATATAAAATCAAAAACGCAAGCACCAAAAAACAAAAAAGTCGGTTGTCATGGTGATACTCCCCTTTTATCGGAATTAACACATCCCAAAACAATTTTTTACATCGATTGCTGTTTTAATCGGATACCTTTTATAAGAGTTCATTATAAAAATTCAGCCCCCAAATCCATGATGACCTACATAGCACATTTTACGGCCAAACACCGCGTGGTTGAAATCGAACAGCATTCCATTTTTATATGGCGACAAGAGAGCGGCGAAGTCGATAAGGAACTCTTGGCGAACAAGATTATAAGAGAATCATCGATCCACTTCTTTCGACTGGCATCTGGAGACAATTACGTCATCGAACAAAACGATATTTCAATATGTGTCCGTAAAGCTTTGCCCTTTTCGGGCTAATATTCAAAAACTAAGGAGCTGTCTAGAAATAAAGTGCCTTGATTACAGGGAGATATTTTACGAAACTTTGAAAATCAGGACCTGATTTATCGGAAGGCCCCTTTTTATGCAATCCTAATTTTCATTAAGTTCTTCTGTAGCATCTAGGTCTTTCTCGACTACTTCATCATCTTCATCATCCAACGATTTTTCAACGTCAATAATTTTTCCCAAATAGACCAATTTAGAGCCTTCGGTGATGTCATTGAATTCAGTGCTGTACGAAGAAATGATCTTTAAATCGCCTTCAGGGGTTTTTAAGAGGATAGGTATCGTGTAATTTTCGGCCTTTATCATTTCGATCAAACCTTCATAATGTTCTTCATCCTTCAGTTCGATTTCGTGTACGGCAGGATATTTTCTGGCGGTCTCGGTCATTTTGATAAAGTCGTCGGTGTGGGAAAATAGACCCTCTTTTGGATTGTTTTCAGGGTCGTTCATCTCCTCCGCATTTACAAGGCGAAACGATCCGTTTTCCCCAAATTGCTTGGTAAATTTCTCTATGGCATATTCATTGATATCGGAGTTGCCGGTCAAGGCCATCAGATAGCCTATGTCGTTCAATTCGATGTTATCGGTCAACGTATCGGAATAGATATTCGCCGTCAACGCTTCCAATCCCAATTTTGTAGCCTTCGCCACGTTGTTCTGGTTGTTGTCTATTAAGACCACATGCCGGTTATTTCTATGGATGTAATCCGCAATCAGTCGCGATGCCTTTGAGGCCCCAAGAATTAGAATGCCCTCTGATTTCGTCAAAAATACGCCTACCATTTTTGCAAAAACCCGCGCCGTTGTGGCATTCAGCAGTACCGTACCCAGAACGATCATAAACACCAAAGGGGTAATATATTCCGCCCCGGGTTCTCCGCCCTGAATGAGTTTTGATCCGAAGAGCGAGGCGATACCCGCGGCCACGATACCCCTGGGACCTACCCAACTGATAAAGATCTTTTCGTTCCATTTGAGTTTAGATCCCCAAGTGCTGAGAAATACCCCCAAAGGCCTAATCAGGAATACGATGATGGCGAACAGAATAACGGTATTCCAATTATAGAGCAATTCCAGATCCGCAAGGTTGATGTTTGCCGCCAAAAGGACAAATAATATGGAAACAAGCAAGACGCTTAGAGATTCCTTAAAATAGAGCAATTCCTTCAAATTGGGCAGGTTAGAATTGCCCATGACCATCCCCATGATCACTACCGCCAATAGCCCGGATTCGTGCGCAAAGGCATCAGAAACCACAAAGACCAACAATACCGTCGAAAGTGAAACCACGTTGAGCAAGTAATGGGGAACAAACTTTTTCTTGATGGCGAACATCAGTGCATGCGCGAACGTAAAACCGAAGGCAAAACCGAACAGTAAGATTTTTCCGAAATCTATGAACGCAGTCTTGGTATAGGCGTGTCCCTCGCCCACGCTAATAAATTCGAACACCAAGACCGCCACTAACGCCCCAAGGGGGTCGATTAAGATCCCTTCCCATCTTAGAACAGCGGACACATCCTTTTTTAAGGGGATGTTCCTGAGGATGGGCGTAATAACCGTTGGACCCGTAACAATGATCAAAGCCGAAAAAAGAAAGGATATCTGCCAGCTGAGATCAAAAAGAAAATGGGCGGCAATCCCCGCGAAAAAAAAGGTGACTGCACTCCCCACGGTTATCAACTTGGTGATTACCGGCCCAATGTTGGCAATATCGCCGCGCCTCAGCGTAAGCCCTCCTTCAAAAAGGATAATACCGATGGCCAAGGAAACGAAATAGTACAGGCTTTCGCCGGGGAACAGGCCTTGTTCACCGTTCCATATCGGTTCTATCAATTTTTGACCGTTTTCGGTTAACAATGTCGCGATAGGGCCTACCAAAAGCCCGATCAATATCAAGGGCAAGATAGCTGGCAGCTTAAAACGCCACGCAACCCATTGGGCAATGATTCCGAGTACGACGATTCCGGCCAGTTCTACCATAGATTACAATTTTTTTGAAAAATACTCTTTTTATTTGAAAGTAGCGGTTCTTACGGCGAACTCCATGCGGAATACATCAAAATAAAGATAGAAAGAGCCATGCAATTTTAGGGGTAGTATCGGAACACACAGCATATCAAGGATAAACGATTATTTTACTCGTTGCTTTAATGGCGGTATCGATCTTAACGGCCAGGTTTTCCATAGTCCGCGTATAAGATACAGATCCGTCCCTAGCGGCCACGATCACGCAAAGATCCTGTGGGCCGGTTTTATGGGGATTTTCAACGAACGATTCCCAATGCGACAAATCGTGAAAAGTCGATTTATTGTTGATCCGGCGTGATTTTAAAAACTTGAGGATGCCCTTTTGCGTGTTTTCGTTACAATAATAGTGAATGGGTGTTGTCAATTCTTGAGATAGCTGTGCCATTTTTAGCAACCAAATACTGAAACCGCTTTCCAGTTCCCCCAATGCGGGAACGGCTACAACTAGGCGCTGGTGATTGGGTAAGGGCTGTTCAAAATGACATATAAAAATAGTCTTTCCGGTGCCGCCAAGAATAATGTCCATCTTTCCGCCAACGATTTTATCCATGAATCCTGTCTTTCGTGGCCATCCTAAAATAATGATGTTCGACATAATTTCTTTTGCGACCCTGGCAATTCCGCTTGACGCATTGTGGTCTATCGTTGCAATCACCTCTACGGAAGATTCCAATGCGGTCGTTTCGTAGACAAAATCCTCCAACGTCCGGCGGGCAGTAGCAATATTATTTTCGGCTTCCGTATTATTGGGTACCACGGTCAAAATCGAAATAGGGAAAGTTGACCTTTTTTCTTTTATTAAAACGGCAAATTCAAGCGCCCTTTCCATATTGGCCGTATTAATGATAGGTATAAGAAGCCTTTCAGCCGCATTGGTTTCTGAACTCCGTACTTCATCCGCCTGCCCTGTTGAAATCAGCACCTTTTTGGCAGCCCGTTCGGTCGCGAAAGAAGCAACTACGCAGGTAACCAAAATCAGTACAATGGTCCCGTTCAGTATGTTAATGTCCAGAATACCTTCGCGATATCCCACCAAAATGATAGCCAGAGTTGCCGCCGCATGTGCATTGCTCAGACCAAAAATCAACTGCCTTTCCGATTTTGAATAGTTGAATACTTTTTGGGTAAGGAACGAAGCCAGCCATTTGCCGGAAATGGCTACCACAATCAGGGCTCCAGCAACGATTAGGGCCCACGTCCCGTTAAAGAGGACACTCACATCCACCAACATCCCAACACTGATTAAGAAGAAGGGAATAAAAAGCGCATTGCCGATAAATTCGATGCGATTGAACAGCACCGAACTATTTGGAATGAGCGGGTTTAAGGCCAATCCGGCCACAAACGCTCCAATAATTGCCTCAACACCGGCTAGTTGCGCCAAGAAGGCCGCAAGAAAAACCATCGAAAGCACAAAAATAAAATGCGCGTATTTTTCACTGGCCATTTTTTTGAAGAACCACTTCGTGATTTTAGGCACGATATAGAACATAATCCCCATAAAAATGGCCAAGGATAGGATCAAGCGTATCCAAAATTCCAGTGAAAGACTTCCCTTATGCGCCCCGACGATAACGGCCAATAGTACTAGAACCGCTGTATCGGTAAGAATCGTCCCCCCCACCGTGACGGCGACAGCGGGGTTATTGGACACCCTCAGCCTACTCACGATAGGGTAGGTCACCAAAGTATGTGTGGCGAACATGCTGGCCGTTAAAAGACTGGCATAAAAATCGTAGTCCAGCAGAAAATAGCACACGGGAAATCCGATGCCGAGGGGAATCGCAAAGGAGAAGAATCCGAAGGTAATGCTGCGGTTCCGATGTGCCTTGAACTCGTTCATATCGAGTTCTAGTCCGGCTATAAACATGATGTAGAGAAGACCGACCGTCGAGAAAACCTCGGTAAAAAGTCCTTTTTCCAGTAAATTGAATCCGTGCGGACCAATAATCGCCCCAGATATAATCAGCCCAATAATACCGGGTATCTTCAACCGGTTCAACACGGTCGGAGCGATCAAAATGATAAAAAGTATCAAGGAGAAGATCAGCACCGGGTTCTGCCACGGCAACCTAAAACTTTCTGAAATATCGTCCATACGAATGGGGTTTTAGGGATGTTATATCCGGAAAGGTTCGGCAAGGCTAAAATAGTGTATTTTTTGGCAGGATATTCTTTGGTGAAAGCTTGGTGAAAATTTAACAGAAGTGTATGTACTGGGAATAAAACCTAAAATTTTTATGCTTCATCCTTTGAAACTAAAATAGGATTTGTTTCCATCCTGAAACCGAATAAAAGCCAGTTCCGTAAATGAATCTAATCATAGTTTTCTTAATTTGCAGACTCCTATTTTTCAATTATGACCCTCTATCCCATAGAAACCGGTAATTTCAAGCTCGACGGCGGTGCCATGTTCGGCGTGGTGCCAAAGAGCTTGTGGCAAAAAACGAACCCTGCAGATATCAACAATATGATCGATATGTCGGCCCGTTGCCTTTTGATCGAGGACGGCGACCGGTTGATATTGATCGACACCGGTATGGGCGACAAGCAATCCGATAAGTTCTTTGGTTATTATTACCGTTTTGGCGATTTTTCTTTGGATGGATCGTTAGCTAAACATGGCTTTCATCGCGATGATATTACCGACGTGTTCCTGACCCATTTGCATTTTGACCATTGTGGCGGATGCATTAAATGGAACAAGAATCGCACGGGATACGAAGCCGCTTTCAAAAACGCTGTCTATTGGACGAACGAAGCCCATTGGGAATGGGCCATTCATCCGAATGCCCGCGAAAAGGCATCCTTTTTAAAAGAAAACCTACTACCTATGCAGGAAAGTGGGCAGTTGAAATTTTTATCCGTTCCGGGTCCCCTACCCTCGAACACCGATTCCCCCGAAAGGGGTGCCGCATTCGTCGATATTCGTAAAGGAAGCTTTGTCGAAAACTCCGAACTAGGCTTTGGTCTATTATTTGTAGACGGACATACCGCTAAACAGATGTTGCCCTATATAGATTATCAAGGGAAAAAGCTGGTCTTCGTTGCGGATTTACTCCCCACGGTGGGCCATATTCCCCTGCCTTACGTCATGGGATTTGATACCCGACCGCTGTTGACCTTAGAAGAAAAGTCCCGATTTTTGAACGCCGCGGCCGAAAATGGGTATTATCTGTTTTTGGAACATGACGCACGTAATGAAATCTGTACGGTCAAAAATACGGAGAAGGGGGTACGGCTTGATACCGTTTTTAGTTTTAGCGAGATTTTCAGTTGAGTGTCCTCTGTGAGACTCACTGGTTCTCTGTAAGGCTCTATGAAATTGCCGTTTTGCCGGGTTTCACTGAGCAAAAATACTCCCATCGAAATAAAGATACCAATCATTACATTTTACGCGGAATGGCATCCTTTTATAAATCTTAAAAAAATAATGTCCCGCTTGAGTTATCGAGTTTACGACAACCATAGTTACTAAACCTGATCAAAATCGTATACGAAAAATGCGAAGCACAAGCATTTATTGGTACTATGAGGGAGCGTTTGAGAATGTTATACCAAATAATTGAGCCCTATATAACAAACCCGAATTAGTGATAATCAATACTTCCACAGTAACGCTTTACGCCATGATTTGACATAAAATGTGTAAATTGCCTGCTGCAAAAAATCATACGGATACATTTCATCCTCTTAAAAATCATAAAAGAGATATAATTCATACCTCAAAAGACCCTTAAATCTTATCTTTGAGGCCTCAAAACGGCAAAACTAATCGTTCGACAAGTCCAATTGCAGTTGTCCCAATACGTTAACGGTGTGGTAGTCCTGCCCTTTGGAAAGAAAAAAATAACCCTTAGCATAAATCCCTTACATGACACAAAAATTCCCTCAATTCCTAGTAATTCTTTCAGCTTCCTTTTTACTAATGGGATGCGGCGCTACCACATTAGTCTCGACGCCCATCGAAAATATCGACAGCACCCCACTCAAAATATCGGACCTGACCGACGCGGAAAAAGAACACTGGGGGCATCTTGACCTGGTCACCGACACCATACCCGGTATGAGTGTGGACAAAGCTTATGATGAACTCATCAAAAATAAAAAAGGAGACAAGGTCATCGTCGCGGTACTCGACTCCGGTATTGACCTCAAGCACGAAGACCTCGCAGACGTACTTTGGACGAACAAGGACGAAAAACCCGGCAATAATAAAGATGATGACCATAACGGCTACGTCGACGATATCCACGGTTATAATTTTTTGGGCGATTCATACAATGAGCAACTTGAAGCCGCCCGAATTGTCAGGCTAAAACTCGGCGATGCGGCCACGCAGGCCAAGGCCAAGGCGCTAGTCGACAAAAAATACGCCGATGCCCAACAGCAAAAACAGCGGTACGAACAGATTCAGCAAGCCGTAAAAAATGCCGATACCGCGGTGAAAAAAGAACTCGGTAAGGAATCCTATACACAAAAAGACCTTGCAGGCATCAAGACCGAAGATGCGGCCATGCAGCAGAACATAAGCATATTGACCCAAATGCTGACCTATGAGGACAGTATTGAAACCGTTCTGGAGCAATTGGAAGAGGGTGTCGCGCATTTTACCGAACAGATCGAATACAACTACAATGTAGCCTTTGAAGGAAGAAAAGTAGTGGGTGACAATCCGTACGACATCACTGATTTGGGATATGGCAATGGAAATCCACAAAGTACCTCTGATGATGAAAGCCATGGCACCCATGTCGCCGGTATCATTGCCGCCAAACGCGGTAATGGAAAAGGAGTCGAGGGCGTTGCCAATAATGTAGAAATCATGAGCATTCGTGCCGTTCCCAACGGAGATGAGTACGATAAAGATATTGCCTTGGGCATTCGCTATGCCGTAGACAACGGTGCCAAGATTATCAACGGTAGTTTTGGAAAGGCTTTTTCGCCAAATGCAGAATGGGTCTACGATGCCATTAAATATGCAGCAGATAAAGACGTGCTTTTTGTACATGCCGCAGGTAACGAGGGCGCCGATTTGGATGACCCTGCCAATCCCAACTTTCCCAATGATCAAATTGACAATGGTCCTGAAATTTCAGACAACGTGATTACCGTTGGCGCATTAAACTCCGACTACGGTTCGGAAATGTTAGCTTCTTTTTCTAATTACGGAAAGGTCAATGTCGATGTTTTCGCGCCTGGCGATGCCATTTACTCCTCGATGCCGGGTAACGACTACGAGTTTCAAGGAGGTACGTCAATGGCGGCTCCGGCCGTTGCAGGAGTTGCGGCATTGATCCGTTCGCAATTTCCAAAATTGACGGCGCCCCAGGTTAAGCATATCTTGATGGAATCAGGTCTCGCACCACAGGCGAAAGTGGTTTTGGGAGGAGACACCTCTAACACGGCAACATTCAATAAAATATCGGTTTCAGGAAACATTGTGAATGCTTATAATGCATTGATAATGGCTAGCAAAGTGGCCGCGGGAGAGATTTCATTGTAATGCCGATTTACGCATATCGCCTGGTGCTATACACTTTGCAATTTGTACGGGGCACGGGGATTTTGTAATTACCCACAATTATAAACCATTGAGTATAAAAAATGAGAGTTTTTAAATTATTTTCTTTCCTAGTCGGATTTTCAGCCCTTTCATACGCCCAAAGCAATACCTCCTATTGGCAGCAACATGTTGATTACACCATGGAGGTCAATATGAACGTAGCGAATTATCAGTATACCGGTTCTCAACAATTGATTTACACCAATAATTCGCCCGATACCCTAAAGCGCGTGTTCTACCATCTTTATTTCAACGCCTTTCAGCCCGGTAGCGAGATGGATATCCGGTTGCAGAACATCAAAGATCCTGATAAACGTATGATGACGGAGGGTGGAAAAAGCAGAATTTCTGCGCTATCCGAAGATGAAATGGGCTATTTGCATCCCTCATTCCTATTGCAAGACGGACAAAAAGTAGACTTTGTCGAAGAAAGTACCGTTCTTACGGTTCATTTGGCAAAGCCCCTTCCCCCCGGAGGTAAAACGACTTTCGAAATGGGGTTCCGCGGGCAGGTCCCACTTCAGATCCGTCGTTCGGGGCGTAACAGTGAGGAAGGTGTGGCATTATCCATGAGCCAATGGTACCCGAAATTGGCGGAGTATGATTTTGAAGGATGGCATGCCGACCCTTATATCGCTCGCGAATTCCACGGCGTCTGGGGCGATTTCGATGTAAAACTTACCATCGATAAGGAATATGTGGTCGGAGGAAGTGGTTATTTACAAAATCCTCAGGAAATAGGTCACGGGTACGAAGCTCCGGGTACCAAGGTTAAGCGACCCAAAGGAAAAACATTGACTTGGCATTTTAAGGCGCCCATGGTACATGACTTCATGTGGGCCGCCGATCCAGACTATCTGCACGACACATTGCAAGTCGAGAACGGACCGATGTTGCATTTTCTGTACAAAAACGATAAGGAAATCCTTGAAAACTGGAAAAACCTACAGCCCAAGACCGCCGAACTGATGCAGTTTTACAATAAAAATATCGGGGAATATCCATACGACCAATATTCTGTGATACAAGGGGGTGACGGTGGAATGGAATATGCCATGTCGACCCTGATAACCGGAGAAAGAAAATTCGGGAGTCTCGTAGGTGTAACCGCCCATGAAATGGCGCACTCCTGGTTTCAGCATGTGTTGGCCACCAACGAATCGAAACATGAATGGATGGACGAAGGCTTTACCACCTTTATTTCGACCTTGGCGATGAACAAGGTCATGGAAGAAGGCAAGGAAAATCCATTTGAAGACAGTTATAAAGGCTATTATAGTCTGGTCAATTCAGGACTTGAACAACCGCAGACCACGCATGCGGACCGCTATAATGTCAACTACGCCTACGGAATTGCCGCCTATAGCAAGGGTTCTATTTTCCTCTCCCAATTGGGTTATGTAATAGGACAGGATAAGCTGATGAAAACCATCCAGAATTATTATAGGGATTTCAAATTTAAGCATCCCGTACCCAACGATATAAAACGGGAAGCTGAAAAAGTCTCCGGTATCGAGCTCGATTGGTATCTAACAGATTGGACGCAGACGACCAACACCATCGATTATGGCATTAAGAATGTTGTAGCGGACAGCGGTAAAACTAAAATCAGCTTAACGCGAACCGGACAAATGCCGATGCCTTTGGATATTCTGGTCGTTTATAAGGATGATACAAAAGAAACGTTTTACACCCCACTTAGGATGATGCAGGGCGAAAAGAGTAATCCCTATCCACAAATAAACCGCACGGTATTAAAAGACTGGCCCTGGGCTTTTCCTACTTACGATTTTACAATTGACAAACCTTTAGAAAGTATAAAGGCGGTCGTAATCGACCCTTCACAACTTATGGCCGATGTCAAGCAAGAGGATAATGTGTGGCAGGCTCAGACCCCCTAGTACCATGGACACCACCTATCCCAAAAAAGAAAAATTGAAAAGCAGGAAGCTAATAGACCAGCTTTTTGCCCAAGGGAAATCGGTGTCCAATTATCCCATCAAACTTATCTATCTGAACACCGAACTCCCTATAGATGTAAAGATTCAGGCGGGGGTAGCCGTACCCAAAAAAAACTTTAAAAGTGCCGTTAAGCGCAATCGTATCAAAAGACTGCTTCGAGAAGCCTACCGCCTGAACAAACACCTCGTTTTTAACAATAGCGAAGCCTATTTTGCGTTTCTATTTTTATACCTTGGGAAGGAGATGCCCACATATCCCGAAATTGAAAAGGCGATGAAGGGGGTACTTGCGGGATTTTCGAAGAAAGTTGACGATTGATTCTTTAAATACATGCCATGAAAACACTGCTCAAAAAACGTGTCTTAATCCCTGTCTTGGCGGTTACGTTATTTCTAGCCGGCAGCAGTTTCGTCAAAAGCGACTTTTTCGAGATTGCCAAACAGATTGAAATCTTTACCACATTGTTCAAAGAGTTGAACATGAACTACGTCGACGAGACCAACCCTGCCGAGTTGATGGATACCGCCATAAAGAACATGCTCGAAGATTTAGATCCGTATACTACGTTTCTTAATGAACAGGATGTCGAAACGTATCGCATCAACAATGCCGGCGAATACTCCGGTATAGGAGCTTTAGTACGCTCGTACGAGAACAAGCTATTGATCGTTGAACCGTACAAAGACTATCCAGCGGACAAAGCGGGATTAAAAGCCGGCGATGAAATCCTGAAAATCGGCGATATCGAGGTCCCTGATTTCAAGGACAACGCCAGTGAGTTGTTAAAAGGGGCCAACGATACTTCAGTCGAAGTAACCTATAGCCGACAAGGGGAGACCAAAACAACTACAATTACCCGAGGAGCGGTAGAGGTCGATGCCGTACCCTTTTACCAAATGATCGGCGATAAAACGGGCTATATTGTACTATCAAAATTCAATGCAAAGGCCTCGGGCCAAACAAAAGACGCATTGGTCGATCTAAAGGGCAAAGGAGCCGAAAAGATTATTTTAGATCTTAGGGACAATCCCGGCGGCTTGCTATCCGAAGCTATCAACGTGACCAATCTTTTTGTGAACAAGGGCGAATTGATCGTTACCACCAAATCGAAGGTCAAAAAATTCAATAGCGAGTACCGAACCAGAAACAACCCTGTGGACACCGAAATTCCCTTAGTAGTTTTGGTCAATGGCGGCAGCGCGTCTGCCAGCGAAATCGTTTCGGGCGGCCTTCAAGACCTCGACCGTGCGGTTATCATGGGCGCCCGAAGTTATGGCAAGGGCCTAGTGCAGCGTCCTTTAAAATTGACCTACGGCACCCATCTTAAAGTGACCATCAGTCGGTACTACACACCATCCGGCCGATGCATTCAATCCCTAGATTATTGGCACCGTGACGACGACGGCAATGCCGTAAAAAAAACCACGTTCAACGACTTTACCACCCGCAATGGCCGAAAGGTTCAGGACGGTGGTGGCGTGTTACCGGACCTCGAAATTACATCGGCCAAAGCGAACGAGTTGACAACAGCTTTGCTCAACAACCATGTTATTTTTGATTACGCCACGAACTATTATTACCACCACAAGTTGCAAAATCTTGATAGCTTTAAATTTTCGGAAGGCGATTATCAGGACTTTAAAACCTATGTTTCCAAAAGCGATTTTTCATATGAGACAGAGACCGAAAAAGCACTGAAAAAGGCCATGACCGACCGTGAAGAAGTCATTTTCAACGACGCCATCGAAAACGATTTTAAGACCTTGTTGTTGGACATTGAAAAAAGTAAGATTACCGCTTTGGAGGACTTCCAAAAAGAAATCCAACAGAAGTTAGAGGACGAAATCGTAAAACGCTACTTCTATCGGGAAGGTCTTTACGACTATTATTTAAAGAACGACGAGACTATTTTAGCGGCTACCGGTTTGCTGGCGGATGAAGGGAAATATTTTGGGCTTTTGAAATAACCGCTTCTGTTAGTAGGCCGTCCTCCTAAAATAAATCAACAAAGAGAATTTTGTTTGATTCCCGATTCATTTGGGCGAAGGTCACATATGGATATGCGGTCGGGAAAATCAACAGCTACGTTTAAGAACGACTGATGCAGTATTCAGGTATTAAAAACAAAACGGCAATCGTGACCGGTGCGGGTGAGGGCATCGGTTATGCCATCTGCGAATTGCTGACCATGGCCGGCGCAAATGTCGTACTCAACGATATCGACAAAACGCAGGCAGAAAAAGCCGCAAAAGTTTTGGATGCAAAAAATACGGGACGCTGTTTGGCTTTCTCGGGTGATGCCGGAGATGTGCCGACCATAAAAAACATGGTTGAATTCGCCCGTTCCACCTTTGGGAGCGTTGATTTCGTCGTACCCAACGCTGGCATGTCCCTTTTCGGAGAATTTTTAGACTTTACTCCTGAAGCTTTTCAAAAAGTAATGCGCCTTAATTTGCAAGGTGCCTTTTTTCTGGCGCAAAGTGCCGCCAAACAAATGATACAACAAGGCCAAGGGGGGCGAATGGTTCTGATATCCTCGCAAGTAGGTATTCGTGCCTACCACCGGCTGTCCGCCTATGGCATGACCAAAGCTGCCTTGCTGATGCTCGCCCAAAATCTGGCCTATGAGCTGGGGCAATACAGCATTACCGTAAACGCTATCGCACCGGGAGCGACCCTGACCGAACGTACAAAACAAGAGCAACCCGATTACGAAGGGGTCTGGGGCAAACTCAACCCCAACGGTAGGGTCGGCAAACCAGAAGATATTGCCAATACCTGCCTCTTTTTACTTTCCGATGAAGCTTCCCACATCAACGGACAGACCATCCCCGTTGATGGTGGATGGACTACGGCGGGGAAATATCCGGAAGATTTGCCGTAGTCTTGTTTGTATGATCTGTCCATCCAAAAATCTTTATTCTTGATTTTTAATCTCTAGATTATTGCAGGATTTTTATCTTAATATCCCTAAAATCTATAGGCTGCCCTTCGCTTTGCAGCGCAATAAACCCCTCCTTCAATAACTGCCCATCTTTCTTTATTTTCGGGTCAAAGCCCTCTACCACTTCGCCGCCTATTTGGGGCTTGGTATATTCGAGTACTTTTTTGCCATTGATGATATGGGTTACCAAAGAATCCCCTCGAACAATCAATTCGGCCTTGACCCATTGGTCGCCGAATAGCGTCTCGGAAGTAGAGTTGAGGCAATGGCCGGGATATATTTCCCCCTCGTAGACTATCTCGGTGCCCGGAGAGCACATATTACCGGTTGGCCTTTCTTCACCCTCGGTGATGCCCGCTAAAAACTGCATTTCTACGGAAATCGGCCAGTTCTGCTCCTTTGGCATGGTGCGGGGGTCTTGGGAGTGGAACATTACGCCACTATTTTTTAAGGTATAGGAGGGCGCTCCGGGATGCAGTTCGCCCACAAAACGATATTCCATCGAAAGATGGTAATTGGAATAGGGAGTGTCAAAATACAAGTGCCCGTACCGTTCGTTAAAATCACCTTCGTACTTGTCGTAGCGCACTTTAATCATATTGTCCTCCACTCGGAATGTATCACCATAATTGTCCCCCGTTTCATAATGGTGGATTTTTGTGGTCCATCCATCCAGGTTTTTGCCGTTGAATAGGGGGACCCAACCGTCATCGGTCGCAGACCTGTTTTGGCCGCCACATTGCTGGAATACTAAGAGCAAGAGTACGATGCCCAATGGTTTTACCGATAAAAATACAGTAGTGTTCATGTTCTCCCTTTTTAATCTTTTGTCCTTTAGATTAATCTTAAACCTTAAAATACACCTTATGTCTATCTAAAAAGTAGGTGATATACCAAAAGATAAACAGCACCAGCAAGGCGTTCACCACCGCAATTACCTGTTCCGATAGCCCAAGCGGCCCGAGCAGGCCATCCGTCCAAATCATCCCGAAGCCGCGGAACCATTGCGCGCCTACCGTTTCCGCAAAAAGATAGATGAAAATGGAATTCGTGCCTACCACGGAGAAAATCCGTAGCCAGCTGGGGTTGTTGCCTTTAATATCTATCGCCCAATAAAAAAGGGTCAGGGTCAGAATCGCGAATCCGCCTGAGGCTAAAGTAAACGATGAGGTCGCTATTCGTTTGATGATGGGCGTAATGTGTAACCAGTCCATTGCAAATCCCAAAATCAAGATAGCCCCGCCCCAGATAAGAAACGGCTTCAACTTTTCCTTTACAGGTACATTGGATAACAATATTCTGCCACAGACCACACCCCAAATGGTGTGTGCCGCTGTGGGGATAAAGTTGACAAACACCCAATAACCGTCATTCACCTTGCCCATGATCAGCATATCAATGTAGGCGCCGAAACTTTCATGGCCTTGGGCATAGGGCGCTTCGGGGTTGTAGGCACGGTACAGAATTTCTGTCAGTAGCAGCAACCCAATCGATATAGCGATTTGTATTTTATTGGGGAGTTGCATGATAGCATAGGCAATCAAGATGGTAAAGGCCAATTGCACCAGCACGTTCCAAAGCTCCCAGACCAAAGCATGGCTATATACGCAGTGCAACAAAACTCCGAAAGCGAACAACAAAAAACACCTTCTCAAAATGTGTTTGTTAACCTCTCCGTGGCTTCCGACGGCCAATCGCTTTCGCAGCGAAAACGGCATGGCGACCCCGACGATAAACATAAAGAAGGGCTGTATCAGGTCCCAAAATCGAAGTCCGTTCCAGGGGTGGTGTTCCAATTGAAGGGCAAGACCGGAAAAAGCGGTGCCTTCGGTAAGTTCTCCAAAATTATGGTGAAAACCAGCGGCTTCTGCAATCAAAAGAAACATGGTCAATCCACGGAATACATCTAAAGAAAATAGGCGTTTTGAGACATTCGAGGCCAGTTGTGACATAGAGAAGATGTTGGTGGTTACCCGTTATTAGGTTGTAAGTTTTAAGTTTAAATCGAAAACAAGATAAACCAAAGACTTTATAGCATCTAATGTAAAGAAAATTTCCTTAGGTCGAGAGTGGCGATGCATAATCCATTTTTTTGTATATCTTCAAACACCCGATACAACCCATTCAATAGTAACTATTCAGTAAGAAAATAAGTCTCTAAAATTATGACTGATAAAGGCAAAATTTTATGTGTTCTGTTTTTGGTTATAGCAACTCTGGCTTCCGCCCAAAAACAGGATAATTCTCTCTGGCATACCGTGTCGGATTCGGTACAGCGGTTAGAAGGCCAGGGCTGGGAGAATATCGGGTTTAATCGGCTGCCGGACAAGGCCGAAAATTCAGTGCGCGATGCCGTCTGGAATCTTTCGAGCAATTCTGCCGGATTGGGCGTTCGGTTTGAGACGGATGCTGATACTATTATCGTCCAGTATGAGGTAGGGGGAGGTTTGGCCATGGAGCATATGCCGGCCACTGGGGTCAGCGGTGTCGATCTGTACGTCAAAAACGGTAAGGATTGGCTTTGGGCGAGGGGTGAACGAGTATTCAACGATACGATTAGGTATACATTTGAACTCAACGCGCTGTCCAAAGGGATTCACGAACATCAGCTCCTTTTTCCGCTTTACAACAATATTAAAACTCTTCAGGTCGGTGTAAAGGGGGGAAGTTCGTTTCGGTTTCTCCCGCCAAGGCCCGAAAAACCCGTAGTCGTCTATGGTACCTCGATTGCCCAGGGTGCCTGTGCCTCGCGTCCCGGGATGGCGTGGACGAATATTCTTTCCCGAAAACTGGACTATCCGGTCGTAAACTTAGGGTTTTCCGGCAACGGAAGATTGGAACCGGAAGTCATCGACCTCATCAACGAAATCGACGCTTCGGTCTTTGTACTCGATTGCCTACCCAATCTTTCCCCGAACGAGAAACGGACCAAGGAAGAAATTCAAAAACGCATTCGGGAGAGCGTTTTATCCCTTCGGAAAAAACATCCCCAAACCCCGATTCTTTTGGTTCAGCATGCCGGATATTCCGATGGGCCTGTCGATACGAGCCGAAAGAAAGTCTATGAAACTTTGAACTCTTGGATGACCGAATCGTTTGACGCCTTAAAAAGAGATGGATTTGAAAAAATGTACCTGCTAACCAAGGCGGAAATAGGACTTTCGAACGACGCTTTTGTCGATGGCACGCATCCTACCGATCTCGGGATGGCGCAGTATGCCGCTGCTTATGAAAAAATTCTCGAGCCCTTGGTGCGGCAGTGAGATTAAAATCTAGCCTTTAAAGTATCGCTAAGGGCGAAGTACAATTCGCTTAACGCTCTTTTTGCGAAGATGTAAAGGTAAAGGGCGCGGCAAATACGGATATCTCCAACTAAAGAATTATGGGCCTCTAATGGTTGAGACACTAAAAATGAAATTAGTTTATGGATAATCACCTCAAAGATCACATCGAATATCTGCTTTGCGTCAACATTGAAGGTGTACGATCGGTTTCAGGCGGTGATACTTCTCAAGGATACCTGCTGGAAACCGAATCGGAGCTTTTCTTCTGTAAAGTGAACCATGCCGACCAAGCCGATACCCTATTTTTAGCGGAAAAAAAGGCTTTGGAGGCAATTGCCAGTACGAAAACGATTGCGGTTCCAAAAGTAGTGTTGTGCGAAGTTTTAGATAAAGGTGGATTTCTGGTCATGCAATACATAGCACCAAAAAGAGCATCACCACAAGAAATGGAACACTTCGGACATCAACTGGCACAGCTTCATCAAAATTCTGCAACCGACACTTTTGGATGGGAAGCTGACAATTATATCGGAAGCCTTCCACAGTCGAACAAAGTGAATTCCGATTGGGCTAAATTTTATGTGGCGGAGCGATTACTGCCCCAATTAAGGTTAGCTGCGGACGAAAAACGACTTCTTGACGACGAAATTCCCTCCGAGAAAACCCTTCTAAAAGCCTGCCAAACCCTTTTTCCCGTTGTGAAACCTTCCCTTTTGCATGGTGATCTGTGGAGCGGCAACTATATTATTTCCCAAGACGGCCAGCCCTACCTAATCGATCCGGCAACCTATTACGGACATCATGAAGTCGATATCGCCATGACCCGACTTTTTGGGGGTTTCGATACTTCGTTTTATGGTGCTTACAACGAGCATTTTCCACAAATCGGTGGTGAAGAAGAGCGGAAAGATATCTATCAGTTGTATTTTCTGCTCGTACACTTGAATTTATTCGGGAAATCGTATTATCGTCCGGTTAAAGATCTTTTGAACAGGTATTTTTGACTAGTTTTAGGACATCCATTCGTTTCGCTTATGTATATCAAAAAACCTATTTTCGTATTTGTATTGGCGGTCTTGGTAGTCGTCGGATGTACAACTTCCGAAAAAGACCCTCTTCCCAAAAGAGAATACACCACATGGTCATCCTATTTGGGGGATTCAGGCCGCAGCCACTACTCCACCTTATCGCAGATTACGCCCGAAAACGTGGCAGGCCTTAAAGTTGCCTGGTCGTACGAAGCTCCGGATTTCGGGCAGATGCAGATGAACCCAATAGTCGTCGACAGTATCTTATATGGGGTTACCGCAGCTCTTCGGGTAATTGCGCTGAACGCCGAAACAGGAGAAGAAATCTGGCAATTTGGTGATTCCGTTCAGGTTTGGCATTCGACCAGTCGCGGTGTTTCCTATTGGGAAAAGGGCGATGACAAACGTATTCTTTGTACTCGCGGTCCGAATTTGTTCGCATTGGATGCCCTGACCGGAAAACCGATATCCTCTTTTGGCAACAACGGAAAAATCGATATGCGGTCGGGCATGCCAGAAAGTGCCAAAGAGAAGTTCGTAATTTCCAATACGCCAGGCGCGATTTATAAAGATCTTATCGTAATGCCTTTACGACTTTCGGAAGGTGAGGGAGCGGCCCCCGGAAATATCATGGCCTTTAATGTAGAGACCGGTGCCGTAGCATGGGTGTTTCATACCATACCTCATCCCGGTGAGGCAGGCTATGATACTTGGGAAGATAAAGAGGCCTATACAAGTGATATCGTCGGTGCGGCCAACAATTGGGCAGGTATGGCCGTGGACGACGAAACGGGAATTATATATGTCCCGACTGGCTCCGCTGCACCGGATTTTTACGGGGGAATCAGAACCGGTAGTAACCTATATTCCAATTGCCTGATTGCTTTGGATGCCAATACAGGAAAACGCCTGTGGCATTTTCAGTTCACCCATCATGATATTTGGGATCGTGACCCGCCCGCACCACCCAATCTTTTGATGGTCGAAAGAGCGGGGGAAAAGATTCCCGCTGTGGCCCAAGTAACCAAACAAGGGTATGTCTATGTATTTAATCGAAAGAGTGGCGAACCGCTTTTTGATATTGACGAAGTATCCGTTCCCGCATCGACTTTGGAAGGAGAAAAAGCATGGCCTACACAGCCGATTCCCGTAAAACCAAAACCTTTTGCCCGCCAATCTACCGAATTGACCAAGAACCATGTAAGTCCGTTTTCGAAAAATCCAGATTCGTTGCGGCAAATTTTAAAAACTGTAGAAAAGCGGCAGTATGCCCCTCCGGGCCTAGAGCCTATAATCCTATTTCCCGGATACGATGGGGCCGCGGAATGGGGAGGCACCTCAGCTGATCCCGAAGACGGTATTATTTATGTCAATGCCAACGAAATGCCCTGGATCCTGCAGATGGATGTAAACGATACCGAGCTTAGCGACCTGCCCTTGGGCGAGGCTACGTATCAAAAATACTGTGTAACCTGCCATCAACCGGACCGCAGAGGATTAGCGGCAAGCGGGTTTCCCGCACTGATCGATATAGAGCTTAGAAAAGGAACGGACGAGATACTGGATATCATTACGCACGGAAAGGGTATGATGACCGGTTTTCCGCAATTAAAAATTGAGGAAAAGAGTGCCCTACTTCGTTTTCTGTTCAATCAGGAAGTCAAGCACAACGTTGCCGAGAATTCAACGAAAAAGGAAGCTTTCCAATTGCCCTATAAACATTTGGGTTATAATAAATTCTTAGATAGCAAAGGCCTTCCAGCAATTGACCCTCCTTGGGGTACGCTCCACGCAATCAATTTAAATTCTGGAGAGTATATTTGGTCGGTCCCCTTTGGGAATACCCCCGAATTAGGACAAAAAGGCATCGGGACGGGAACGGAGAATTACGGTGGGGCCGTAGTCACTGAAAACGGACTCCTATTTATCGCCGCGACCCGGGATGGTTATTTCCGGGTTTTCGATAAACATACCGGAGAACTGCTCTGGGAATACAAATTGCCAGCAGCCGCGTTCGCCACTCCCGCTATGTACGAAGTGAACGGAAAGCAATATATTGCCATTGCCTGTGGCGGGGAGAAGTTGGGAACGGAGAAGGGAAACAAGATTTTGGCGTTTGCCTTGGAGTGAAAAAGTTGCGCGGCAACAGCTAAAGATTGTAACTTGCTTGATTAACGTTGCATCACTTCACGAGCTTAACGCTAGGGGTAGCGGGATGACAATGGTAAAAGACAAGTTTCGTTTCTAGATTGAAACTGTCAGGCCGCACGGGCATATTAACGTCTATAACCTATAACAAAATAACATTTAACTTGTATCACCATGGAAAAACAAAAAATACTAGTAGTAGGCTGTGGCAACATGGGTGCTTCCCACGCGCGGGCCTATCATCAGATGGACGAATTCGAAATCGTAGGCCTCGTCAGTCGAACGCCCAAAAGCCGTGAGAAACTATCCGCAGCATTGGGCGGCTACCCGACTTTCGCCAGTTATGAAGATGCTTTGGCCGCAACAAAACCCCATGCGGTCTCCATCAATACCTACCCCGATACACATGCGGAATATATTCGTGCGGCACTGAACGCCAACGCCCATGTTTTTGTAGAAAAACCTTTGGCGTTGACCGTCGAAACAGCCCAAGACCTGGTCGATTTGGCACTTAAAAAAGATAAAAAAATGGTGGTTGGGTACATTCTTCGCGTGCATCCGGCCTGGGCAAAATTTGTCGAAGTGGCAAAAACCCTCGGCAAGCCTTTAGTGATGCGTATGAACCTTAACCAACAAGCCTCGGGAGATATGTGGTACACGCATAAACAGTTGATGAACAGCATGTCGCCGATTGTGGATTGTGGTGTGCATTATGTGGATATCATGTGCCTGATGACCCAATCCGTTCCGGTGAGTGTCAGTGCCATTGGGGCAAGGCTATCGGATGAAATCGATGCAAAAATGTACAATTATGGGCAGTTACAGGTACGGTTTGAAGACGGTTCCGTGGGCTGGTACGAAGCGGGCTGGGGTCCGATGATGAGCGAGACCGCATTTTTTATTAAGGACGTTATTGGCCCAAAAGGAAGCGTTTCCATCTCCGACGATACCAAAGGGGATTCCGATAATGTGGAAGACCATACGAAAACGGGAGGCTTAAAACTGCATCATGCGGCACTGGACAGCGAAGGAAATTTTGCCAAGCCCGATGAAATTATCAACACCTCCGACGAACCCGACCATGATGCACTTTGTAAGTTGGAACAGGAATATTTTCTGAGGGCGATAACTGATAACGTTGATTTAAGCGACCACATGCGAGACGCGGTCAACAGCCTGCGCATCGTTTTGGCAGCGGATGAGTCGTTTCGGACGGGGAAAACGGTTAATCTTTGAACAACGGCGTATCCAACAAACTGATCAACCCCTCATCCTTTTCCTTTAAAATTCGTTTGGTCCGTAGATAGCGGTTGCGATTGAATTCATCGTATTTTTTGGCATTCTTGTCCATGCTGCTGATGCGCACCTTATCGGATGCGTGGATAAACTCATTGTTGCCTATCCAAATCCCTACGTGCACCACTTTTTCCGAAGTGGAATCGGTAGCTTTTTTTCCAAAGAAAAGCAAATCGCCTTTTTGTAGCTTTTCGAAATTGGCAACGGAATCGATGGCCTTTCCGGTATGTACTTGCTGCGAGGCATCCCTGGGGATGACCATGCCGTTCAGAAAGTATACGGTTTTGGTAAAGCCGCTGCAATCCATTCCCTTCGTCGAGGTGCCGCCCCATAAGTAGGGTACGCCCATCAAGGTCTTCGATGTGGCCACGAGACTATCAGTATTGGGCGTCAATTTTTCGAGCCATGCTTTGTAGGGTTCCGCCTCTTCCTTTGAGACATAGGCCTGCCTGCCATCGGGATAGCGCACAATAAAAAATTCATCCACATACTTTATAATTTCCAGAATATTCCCGGCCACTAGATCGGATACGGGTTGATCCCTAGCCGGGCCCTCGTATGAATGGCCATAGGTTTTCGTATATATTATCTTGTCTGTAGTTTTCCAATTCGCCATGGCACGGTCATCCATACGTTCGATGCCCCCGTCATCGACCCAGGCCAAGTATTTGTCGGGGGTCTGAATATAATACCAACCCTCCTGTTCTTTAAGAACTTTCACCGGGGTGCCCAAAGTCGCCTGGGTGGCCAGCTCCGCGGAATGTTTGGGTTGGCTCCTTAAGTTTGCGACCGAGATGTTAATCAGTGCCGCTGTTTTTCCGTTCAAGTTTTTTGAGGGTACTCTTTCGATTTCATCTTTAAAATTGATGTTTTCCGATTTTAGCTTGGCTTTCAGTGCCTCGACCGCTTCTGGCAAATTGGTTTCGCCCATCAGTACAAAGGTTTCGGCGGCATCGACCACGGAAACATCGAACAAGGCTGTGCGTTTATCGGGTGCATATTCAGATTGTACAATTTGAACCTGTGCCAACAGCTTTCGCCTGTCATCCATCTTTCCACAGGCTGTTAACAGTACGGCCAAAAGAATGGTGATAACGGCTTTCAAATAGGTCTTGTTCATAGTAGCGCTAAATTAAGCCAAAATTATCGCATAATCCAGTGTGTCTTTTGCCGCTTTGACACAACACCCGATTATTTCGCCAAGGTAAATTATGTAAATTTGAAACAATGGAAAAATTAAAGGTCATCGAACTTTTTGCAGGTGTCGGCGGTTTTCGACTGGGACTGGAAAGCAATGAAAATTTTGAGGTTGTTTGGAGCAATCAATGGGAACCTAGTTCAAAAAGACAACATGCCTCGGAGGTGTATGAGGCCCGTTTCGGAAGCGATAACCATAGCAATGCCGATATCGCCGATGTAGAGACAAGCGAAATTCCCGATGCCGATGTGCTGGTCGGTGGTTTTCCCTGTCAAGATTATTCCGTGGCCACTACGCTAAAGAATTCCAAAGGATTGATCGGTAAAAAGGGAGTGCTTTGGTGGAGCATCCATAGGATAGTATCCGAAAAGGAAAATCCACCGAAATATTTGATGCTGGAAAACGTTGACCGCTTGCTCAAATCTCCCTCGACACAGCGGGGAAGGGATTTTGCCATCATTCTAAAAAGTTTGGATGATCTGGGATATGCGGTGGAATGGCGCGTTATCAATGCGGCGGATTATGGGATGCCACAACGTAGGCGGCGGATTTTCATAGTGGCCTATCACAAATCAACACCTGTTTACAAACGCTTGAAAAGAGCTTCTAAATCGGACTGGATGCAACTTTCCGGAACAATGGCAGAGGCGTTTCCAGTGCAAAATCCTTCCAAAAAAAAGGATTTGTTTACTTTCCAAGAAATCGAAAGACCGTCATTCGCCCTGACCGCATCCCTTGTAGAAATTTCCGAAAAATTTAATATAGGAGAAAAATTATCCCCCTTTGAAAATACCGGTTTCTTTATAAAAGGAAAGGTCTTTACCATAAAAACAACGCCCAACTATGACGGAACACGGACGGTTTTAGGTGACATCCTTCAACATGGGGAAGTGGATGACACTTTTTTTATCCCTTCGGAAGATTATCCAAAATGGGAATATCTGAAAGGGGCCAAAAAGGAAACACGAACCGCCAAAAATGGATTCGAATACCACTATACCGAAGGGGGAATGATTTTTCCGGATGCGCTACACAATGCTTCCCGTACTATAATTACCGGCGAAGGTGGTAGGACCCCATCACGCTTCAAACATGTAGTACAAACTGGAAAAGGATTGCGACGATTGACCCCGGTCGAACTGGAACGTTTGAACATGTTCCCCGATACCCATACCGAACTTGAAGGCATCAGCGACACTAAACGCGCCTTTTTCATGGGAAACGCCTTGGTTGTAGGCGTAGTAGAAAAATTGGGTGTTGCATTAATCCATAAAATCCGTTTCTAAACACGTATGCGCATTTCTTTTTACAGACCAATCGGTCTGCTATCCTCATATACCTCGCTCCTATTTGTCATTAGCAACCGTTCGTCCGAACATACTTGAATTTAATAGGTATTATAGATAAAATTAGGAGGTGCTATACCTCCAATTACCTACTACAGCGTCTAATCCCCACGTATTCTATTAATAAAAAAGTTTTTGTAGGAGTAAATTTTGCTCATATACAATCTGTGAATAACCCCCCATCTTGAAAGTTGATATGTGAAACGAAATTCCTAAATTCAAGTTAATATGACCGTATAGTTTGTAATTATTATTTTTTGCTGTATCTTGTGAGCTATGGTAAATGTAGAAAAGTCAGAAAATCAGGCATTTTTAGAAAAGTCTATTCACCACCTGGAAGCCACTGGCTTTGAAGATATAAAAGCGGATATGGAAGGGTATGAAACCCCTAAATCGTATATCCGTAAAGGGCACGATGCAAAGATTACACCTGATATCGTAGCACTTAAAAATGGTAGAAAATATTATTTTGAAATAAGCTTGAAATCCAGTAAGCCCAGGTTGCTAAAGACCAAGTGGCTGTTTTTGGATACTTTGAGCCGAATGAATTCCAATCGGTTTCGAATTATCACTACAAGAGGACACTATAAATTTACGGATACCATGTTAGAGGATATTAACCTCAGCAACAAGGAGCCTATCAAGATATAGGAACTTTTAAGAGAAAAATCGCTTTCCTACTATTTTCGAACCATCCCTATGTGCGGGATACCATCTTCCAAATAGCCATCACCGACTTGGTTAAAGCCTAAATCGTGATAGAAGCGCTCCAGATACATCTGCGCCGACACACGAATGACATTTTCGTTAAAGTGGTCATGAACCGCGTGTATTGCATTTTTCATGATAATTTTGCCATATCCGAATTTACGCTGATTTTTCTTTACTACTACTCTACCGATACTCGCTTCATCCGTATAATCACCAGACTTGAAAATACGGGCATAGGCGACAATCTCACCTTCTTTCGTTCCAATAACGTGTAATGCCTTTTGATCCTTGCCATCGAGATCTTCATATACACAATCCTGTTCTACAACGAATACCTCGCTTCTTAAACGCAACAGTTCGTAAAGCTCTTTGTTGGTCAATTTTTTAAACGTCTTGACTTCAATCTCTATCATAAAATAGGTTTCTAGGCCCAAGGTCCGCACGCTTGCTAACCATGGTAAAGATGCATCTCTAATGGTGGGGACGTGATACATCTATTGTTGTAGTCGGTACACAATGCCTTTCATTACAGTGGGTATGAAAGACATTGTGTGGCGACCTTAATCCTGAACGATTACTAGCTTACTATCCGGTTTATTGAATTCAGGTTGAATATTAACGTGATTGATTCCGAATTCATGGTATACCACCTTCTCTATTTTGCCCAAGATGTTATCAAACTCCGATAATCGGATATCCTCATTAAAATCGACGTGCGCCTCAAGGTGTACTTCATCTTCGTTTAATTGCCATATATGTATATGGTGCACGTTCTTGATGGACGATAATTTCTGGATAGCCTCGACAATTTGTTCAACGTGTATCGTATTGGGCGTAAAAAGCATTAAGACTCGGGTCGAATCTTTTAAAAGGTCGTAACCCATGTAAATCAAATAAAGTGCAATGGCCAAAGTAAGTGCCGCATCTATCCAGTATACCTGATAGAATTTCATCAATAGGCCGCCTATCAAGACGGCGACAGAAGCCAACATATCTGTCAGTAAATGCAAATAGGCAGATTTCATGTTCATATTGCTGCCGGCATCCTTCTTTAAAAGCAAAACACTGAATCCATTGGCCACAATACCCAATAGAGAGAGCCAAATAACCAAATCCGAAGCTACTTCCTGTGGATTAAGGAAGCGTTCGACTGCCTCTTTAATCAATATGACGGCTACAACAATCAAGGTAGCGGCATTGACGAAAGCTGCAATAATTTCGGCTCTCTTGTATCCAAATGTCTTCCGGTCAGATGCTTCTTTTTTCGTAAGAAGATTGGCTATATAGCTTACGATAAGTGACATTACATCACTGAAATTGTGAAGGGCGTCCGACAAAAGCGAAAGACTGCCCGAAATCAAGCCTCCTATTACCTGTGCAACCGTTATCAGAATATTTAGTAAGATGGAAACAATCAGGTTCCTTCCTTTTAGATCGGGATGGGAATGACTGTGAGAATGAGTATGGGAATGGGAATGGGAATGGGACATAAAAGGCTTACAATTTAAAAATACTCCATAGATATGCTAACAAAGAAAATACGAAGATAGCCACATCCTTATTAATATACGAATAGTAGCGCTTTACAACACTGTATCGCACGTTCACAAGAAATATTTCTATTTTCCCATATACGGATGTTCATTTGTAGGGTATAACTTAGTCTATAGGTGTTGATAACCTATCAAAAGAAATGGGATACTAAATTAGGATTTCCCATTCCGATTCCCGCTTACAAAATTGAATCCGAAACGCAGAAAATAGTTGTTCGAACTTGATAGCGGTCTGTCAAACAAATATCCTCACTAATCAACATTCAATTTCAATTCACTTATCAAAAATTGGATGTTAACATCGGTTATCAACCAATTTTCATAACCGGTATAATCTTTTGATTCAGAAGCATCGACAACCGGTATACGTTGTCAACAAGTTTACGTTTCTGTTCAAAGCAAGTTTTACTTTCAATTTTTATACCGCTATCAACACCCTATCATAACCACCATTTTTTATTTAAAATTTTAAAAAAGAAAATAGAATATGTAATAAATGTTGATAACCCTAAAGAAAATCTGCAGTAAAGGAGCGCAGGTTCGAAAGGTCTATACCGTTCAAACCAACAACTTAACGGCCGAAACTACGGATACTACGTGTATAATTCGTAATTTTCCGCCCAAATACATAATTATTATTAATGACGAAGAAGAAAAAGAAAGCCAGAAACCATAGAAAGAACGAGATTACGAAAGGCATCTTCACTACGCTTGAAAAAGAACCCCAGAAAACATTCGATTATAAACAGATAGCTGCCAAGCTTGACCTGACCGATACGCAAGACCGCAATCAATTGATCAAACGCCTGGGGCAGTTGAAAGCCGAAAATAGGATTGAAGAAGAAGACCAAGGCAAATATAAAGTTGTTGGCAGCGCTACATCTAAAAATAAACTTGGCGGAAGTACTCATACGGGAAAAGTCGACCTTACCGGTAGAGGCGATGCATATATAGTTATCGAAGGTATGGACGATGATGTGTTCATCCCGAAGAACCGCGTCAACAAGGCCTTTCACGGCGATATGGTCGAGGTGAACATATTTAAACCTAGAAAGGGTAAAAAGCTCGAGGGAGAGGTCACAAAAATTCTAGAACGGAAAAAGACAGAGTTTGTCGGAATCCTCGACCTACAGAAGACTTTTGCCTTCGTTCGTCCTACGGATTTTAGAATGTATACCGATTTTTTTGTACCAAAGGGAAGTACGATGGATGCCAACAATGGCGATAAAGTGGTCGTAACCCTTGAAAGCTGGGCCGATAATGGCGATTCACCTATTGGGAAAGTAACCGAAGTACTCGGTAAGCCTGGGGAACACAACACTGAAATTCATGCCATTCTAGCGGAATATGGACTGCCCTATGATTTCCCGACCGAAGTCGAGCGTTTCGCGGATACCATAGATACTTCCATCAAAGCCGAAGAAATTGCCAAGCGTAGAGACATGCGCGACACCTTAACTTTTACCATCGACCCTAAGGATGCCAAGGATTTTGACGACGCATTGTCCTTTGAGGTCTTAGAAAATGGAAATTATGAGATAGGTATCCATATAGCCGATGTCTCCCATTATGTTTTACCCGATACTATTTTAGAGGATGAGGCGTACGAGCGCGCTACCTCGGTGTATTTGGTCGATCGCGTGGTACCTATGCTTCCAGAGGTATTGTCAAACAACGCCTGTTCCTTACGTCCAAATGAAGAAAAATATACCTTTTCCGCCATTTTTGAGATGGATAAGGACAACGCCGGAATCAAGAACCAATGGTTTGGCAGAACCGTTATCAATTCCGATGAACGTTTTGCCTATGAAGAGGCACAGCATATTATAGAGACCGAAAAAGGAGATATTCCCGAAGACATTTCTATTCGTGATGCGGCCTATGCGGTTGCCGATGTCGTCGTAAAGGCTACGCTGGAAATGGACCGCTTGGCCAAGATTATGCGCAGCAGACGTATGCAAGACGGTGCCTTATCGTTCGATAAGTTAGAAGTCAAGTTTATATTGAACGCCGATAGCGAACCCCAAGGCGTTTATTTTAAGGAATCGAAGGATGCCAATAAATTGATAGAGGAGTTTATGCTCTTGGCCAACCGAAAAGTGGCGGAGTTTATTGGAAAGCAAAAGCCAAAGAAAACGTTTATCTATCGAATTCATGACGATCCCGATCCTGATAAACTGATGGCTTTGAACGGTATCATATCCCGTTTTGGGCATAAGTTGGATTTTAAGGACAAAAAATCCATCAGCAGTTCACTAAATCAGCTTCTAAGCGACGTAAAGGGTAAAAAGGAGCAAAATCTGGTCGATACCCTGACCATCCGCAGTATGAGCAAGGCTATCTATACCACCGATAATATCGGGCATTATGGACTATCCTTCGATTACTATACGCATTTTACCTCTCCCATTCGCCGGTACCCCGATGTGATGGTCCACCGTTTGCTTCAGCATTATTTAGATGGTGGAAAATCGGCCAATGCAGAGGTCTATGAAAAAAAGTGCAAGCATTCCTCCGATATGGAATATCTGGCCTCAAGTGCCGAACGTGATTCCATCAAATATATGCAGATCAAGTTCATGCAAGATCATCAAGATCAAGAATTTGTTGGCGTAATCAGTGGTGTTACCGACTGGGGCATCTACGTTGAAATTATAGAGAACAAATGCGAGGGTATGGTACGCATCAGTGATATTAAGGGTGATTATTATATCTTTGATGAAAAAGAGTACGCTATTGTAGGAGAACGTACGAAGACATCCTATCAGTTGGGTGATGAGGTCGTGGTGATGGTAAAAGATACCGACCTGTTAAAACGACATCTCGATTTTTCCTTAATTGGTAAACATGAAGCTTAGGATAGAGTAAAACAAAATCCATGATGGCGTTCCGGGTATTTCAACGTAAAGGGAGTGCCTATATCGAAACAAGACAATTTTTCGGAACGGATTTTGTTTATATATAGACCGACAACTTTTTCTGTAGAGAACAGATACAATGAATTGTCTCTCTTCAGGAATGGTTCTATACAACCGACCTAAATTTGACATCATGAAACAGTTCATGTTTTTTATGATAGTACTGCTGGGGCAAGGTGTTATTTCAGCTCAAGACGTTACCCAAGAGCTCAGCCCGTTTACGGAGGTCAAAGCTTTTGATGGCCTATCCATAAATCTGATAAAGTCAGACGTCAACAAAGCTGTCGTTACGGGCGAGAATATCGAAAAAGTGGCTATCGTCAACAACGACGGTATACTCAAAATCCGGATGCAGCTTGATAAAATTTTTAGCGGTTACCGTACGTTCGTCGATGTGTATTACACCGAAAAATTGGTCGTAATCGATGTTAACGAAGATGCTCGCATCAGCTCTAAACAAACCATTTCACAAGACGTATTGGAATTGAAGGCACAGGAAGGCGGCGAGATTGTTCTCACCGCGGAAGTAGAGCAATTGTTGATAAAAACGGTGACCGGAGGTATAATTATTACTACAGGAACCTCTGATTTACAAGATGTAGCCATAAACACGGGGGGTGTTTATGAAGGTAAGGCGCTGAAAACCAAATTTTCTACAATCAACGTAAACGCGGGCTCACGCGCAGAAATTTATGCTTCCGATTATGTAAAGGCTACCGTCAAGGCGGGTGGCGAAGTTCTGGTATACGGGAACCCTGTAAAAATGGATGAAAAAACAGTGTTTGGCGGTACGATAACACGGATGTGATTTGTTTAAATTAAGTTACATCAGGTGTTGATAAAAGTTAATCATACCACTCAAAATGTTAATAGTTAATCGTTATTAGTTAATAGGGATTGTTGTTTCGGTTTTAACTGTTAACTTTTAACCCTATCCTGCCGTTAAGCAGGCATAACATAACACTAATAACTGATATGTGGCAAGACGTACAGGCAGCGATACCTTTGGGCTTTTTATTAAGCTTTATGATTGGGCCTGTTTTTTTTGTGCTATTGGAGACCAGTGCGACAAGAGGCTTTAGGGCTGCCTTGGCTTTTGATGTGGGTGTAATTTTAGCCGATATACTTTTTCTGCTAATTGCCTATTTCAGCAGTTTTCAACTCTTGGAAAATCTCAGCAACCAACCGGGACTTTTCGTTTTTGGTGGCGTAATTCTCTTGGTTTACGGCATAACCATCTTCTTTAAAAAGCCTTCCAAAAAGGCGATATCCAAGTTTAAATCCACCAAAAGCAATTATTTGAACCTTACGGTCAAGGGTTTTCTGCTCAATTTCATCAATATTGGGGTTTTGGTGTTCTGGTTGGGCATTATCATCGTGGTCGGTCCCAGCCTTGACAATGATCCCGAACGTATACTGTTATTTTTTTCGTCCATGATAGGAGCCTATTTCGCAACGGATATCCTAAAAATTCTCTTGGCCAAACAGCTCAAACAAAAACTCACCTTTAGACGCATATTTTGGGTAAAAAAAATACTCGGTCTCATTTTGATCATATGTGGCATCGTATTGATAGTGAAGGGATTTTTGCCCAAAGACCAATTTGACATCGAAAAAGGTATTGAGAATATCGATTTGGGAATACACCCCTGAATCTATCATAAAATGGGCGCTCACTTGGTAAATCCCACTCATCCGCCCATTAGTACCAAACTAGCGGGAGCATTGCCGGGCAAAAAAAAATCCTGACTACCATAGTCAGGATTTTTAGAGGCATCGAGCGGATTCGAACCGCTGTACAAGCTTTTGCAGAGCTGCGCCTAGCCACTCGGCCACGATGCCAGATTTATTTTGCAAAGGTAATTCTTTCTCGTACATTGGAAAATCTAATACACCCTTTTTTCCTTTATGACAATGGTTACCTTTTCTACGTCACCACCAATAGGCGGATTTATTTTTGAGACCCAGATCTTGGCTTTATTCACAATATCGATTTCGTCAAAAATTCGGGTGATAATACGTTGACCTACTTTTTCCAAAAGTTTTGAAGGAATTTCCATCTCTTGCTTCACGATATGGTTGATGTGTACATAATCCACAGTATCGGATAAGGCATCCGAAAGCGAGGCTTTTGAAAGGTCGGCATCCACCGAAACATCCACGCGATATTCACTGCCGATAGCGGTTTCTTCCTTTAGGCATCCGTGATGGGCGTACACCCGAATATTGTCGATTCTTACTTTTCCCACTGTAAAGGTTTCCGCAAAGTTAAACGAATACACTAGAAAATAGCACGCGTCTGATGCTGATTTTTATCTCAATAGGTACACCGACAATTACTAAGCCCTTGAAATAAGTCTACGCCAATGGTCACAACATGGGTTCCGGTACTATACGTAATAATCTCATTGAGAATGATTTGGTAGGAATATCCAAAATAGAAATTGCTCTTTTTAAGTCCCGCAAAGGGAGCAATGTACAAAGGGTCCCCAATTTGATCGTTCAAGAAACGGTAGTTGACGCCGGTATAGTAATAATCCTCAAAATCGTAGAATCGGAATTTTAGGTTCAGATCCGTTTCCGAGCGACCGTCGCTTTCAAACATTTTGAACAATAGTGAAGGCTCGATCTCTACATCGGAATTCTTGTTCTTTCGATACCGATATCCCGTATAGGCATAGTAATTTCTTAGCTCATTGGGCTCGTCAGCGTTAAAAGTGAAATTACTGGGATCTTTGCCCAATAGGTTCGAGGCGTTCGCGCTGAAGTAGAATTTTCCGTAGCGGTACATGGCCCCCACATCAAAGTTGTGATTGGTGGTCTGCCGGTTGTTGATGACTCCCGGATCAAGGTTGGCATTGATAAACTGGTCGATATCGATTCTGAACTGGTTAAAGTTATAGGATATTCCGAACGACAAAAACTCATCATCGTAGCGGTCTAAGGTCAAATGGTGTGCAAAAGATATTCTGGCTCCCTGTTGTTTGGTATACCCGTTTTTATCGTTGTACAAAAAAAGACCGAGGCCCGATTTTTCGCCAAGGCGCATGTCGGCCGCCAAAGACTGGGTCTGGGGCGCATCTTTGATACCCACCCATTGGGTAAGTCCGTTCAGGCGTATTTTGACATGGTCGCCGATACCCGCATATACGGGGGACAGTACAAATGGGTTATCCGCCAGATATTGGGACAATTGGGGCGAGTTAAGCTCTTGGCCCCTAGCGGCAAAAAGGCCACATAAGCAAAGCAGGGTCAGTATGAATTTGCGCATGGTAAAGTAGGTTAAGAATTTATCGATATAGGGTAAAGTGTCCGACGAACTCCCGATCATCGTTCTCGCCGTTGAGTTTTATGATGTACCAGTAATCGCCTGTGGGCAGTTCGTTCTGTTGGTAAAAACCGTCCCATCCGCGATCTCCCTGGCCGATACGGTACACTTCCCTACCATAACGATCGAATATGATCGTTAGTATCTGCGGGAAGCCTTCATCGTTTTGTGGTTTCCAATACTGATTCTCCGCATCTCCATTGGGACTGAAGAAGTTCGGAATATCGATATCGATGAACTCTATAAAGATATTGGCAGAAGCTTCACAGCCATTTTCATCTAACACGGTTACCACATAGGTGTCAGTACGGTTTATTATGAACGTATTGTCCGATCCGTTATTTTTATCCCCAAAATAAATGGTATACTCTTCCTTGCCGCCATTTACTGTCGCGGTGAGCTCATTGATGTTACTTTGTTCGACACTGATGGTCAAGGGCTCATAGTCTTCGATTTCAAAGCTATGGGTCACGATACATCCGTTGGCATGGGAGATTGCGATATAATGCGTTCCCGGGGCAATATCCCTAAAAAACGGATTCAATTGCATATCGTTCAGGTCTTCCGAATCAAGGGCATATAACACCTCTTGAGAAATGCTGGCATCATTCAATACAATATTGATATAATTGCTGGGGATGTTATCCTCGCACCCATACACCGGTTCTACGCTGGCGTTCAGGTTTACGCCCGGATCGATGGTTACGGACACAAATTCCTCACAGCCCATGGCGTCCCTCACAAAGACGATATAGCTACCGGATGCTAAATCACTAACGACGGTCCTGCCCTGAACAAAGTTGGTTTCGCTGTTCAAACGGGTACTGTACGGCGAGGTACCTCCGATAATCGATAGTTCTATAGAGCCGTTTTCTTCACCTTCGCAGACTTCCGCCAAGACGGTAGGGGTTACCTCCAGTACGTCAGGCTCAATTATGGTATAATCCAGATATACAAAACAACCGTTACGATCTGTAGCGATAACCCTATAAGCGCCGGCAGCCAAGTCCTCGAACGTGTTTTCGTTTTCGAATTTGTTCAGATTGGGTGAAATGGCATATTGATATGGGCCTACACCCCCAGTGAGTTCAACGGTTATCGTACCATCGCTGGCGCCGTTGCAGGATACATTGGTGAAATCGTCAGGTTTTACAACGGATACGGAATCCGGCTCGGTAATTATTACCTCTTCAGCGGGAGCTGTACAATCCCTGGTAATTGCATTTCCACTGGTCACGTTCACATAATAGCTGCCCATGGCCAATCCACTAAACTCTCCGTCGGCTTGCGGTCCGGCTACCCGGGAAGCAGCGCTTAACGAAGCATTGGTATACAACGAATACTCATAGTTTCCAAGCCCACCTGTTGCGCTTGCGTAAATGATAGCGGTATTGTCACCATTACAGTTGATTACCGCTGCAGATTTATCGACAATCAAGGTCACATTCTCGATGATATCCTCTTCGATGGAATTCGATAGTACTGCGGCACAGCTATTTGCGGCATCCCTGACATAATATTGATAGACTCCGGCGCTCAACATACCGCTTAAGGGTAGGTTTGCGCTGTTGCCGGTCATGGGGTTCCATGTGGCTTTGTCGGTACTGTATTCGTAGATGCCGCTGCCGCCAGTGGCGCTCAGCTCTAATTCGACGCCCGTAGCACAGGTCAATGGGCTTGTTCTGATCAACGCCGCTTCTACTTCCGTGGGATTGACTATCTCTATGATATTGCTTTCATCTGAACAGCTTACATTATCTTTTACAAACACACGATAAAATCCAGCGGATAAGCCTGTAAAACTAGCCGACGGTTGAAATGCGGACTGTTGCGGTGTATTAGTGGGATTATCCCCATAACTCAACAGCTGATATTCATAAACAGGTGCGGTCGGATTGGTTCTAGGTCCAATGCTAGTCGCGATACTTGCCGTATTGCCATCGAAACAGGTCAAGGGAGTCTGAGCTATAGTGGGCACGATATCGTCAGGTCGAATTAATTCGTAAGTATCCGAAAACACACATCCAAAGGCATCCGTGATGGTGACATTGAAATCTCCTGCGGCCAGGCCTTCGAAAATAAAGGCGGATACGTTGGTTTCGTTGTACACTTGGCTTGTATCCGTGTTTTCCAGATGGATAGTATAAGGTCCTTTTCCGCCCGTTGGGTCTATAAAGATTTTACCTTGGTCGTTCGAACAGGTTACATTAGCTTCTTCACGGACGGTCGCGGTTATCGTTGCACTTGGGGCATTGATGGTAAAGTAATTGGAATTATCATCACACCTAGGCGCATTGGTCGCGGTTACGCGCACGTAGTAAACACCGCCGGGAAGACCGGTAACCGGAGGGAGCACGGTAGAGGTATTACCAGTGCCGCTAAAACCGACCACAGCATTATCATCCCTATCATATACTTGATAGCTATAATCCCCTGAATAATCATTTATCTCTAAGCTAAAACTGCCATCATCTATACCGTTGTTCAAACACTCTTCATCAGTAAGTTTGGTAGCGATTGCTTTAATGGTATCGGGGTTATTGATTTTATGAACGGTGTTGATAACACAACCGGTATCCGTATTGGTAATAGAAACACTATAGGTGCCGAACTCTAGACCCGCGAATGTCTCCGGGTTGTTCATAGAGCTAATAGTTTGGGTAGGATATACCGTCGAACCGATACCTGTCAAAGTATATACTAAATTAGGGGTCGCAGTCGCTGGCGTAACGGTAATTCCCACTTCAATTTCAGCATTGTTCAATGGTGAACAAGCTACATTTTGAGTAGTGGTGACGGTTGGAAGGCTGATCTCTACAAAAGGGAGAATCGTAGTGGTGGTAGTTCCCACGCAGCCTTTATCGTCGTAGACGTTTATGGTATAGGCCCCGCCTGCGACATCGGTTTCCGTATAGGATGCGCTGGCTCCGTTCTGAACTGTTGTCGTGGTCGTCGTGTTGATGAACTCATAGCGCACATAACTACCCGAACCGCCGGTGATAGCCGTAGGGTCAACGGCGATGACAGCGTGGTTCGAATTGTTGCCCGCGGCACAGAGAAATTCTGTTACGGTCGCGTTTACGTTCGCAATAGCATCTGGCTGGACGATTTGTTGGCTAATATTGTCCGTACAAGCGTTTATGCCCGTCGCACGGATGGTATAGGTAATGCCCGATGCGGTTCCTTCCAAACCGTTGAATGTCGCTGTTGTGGCAGTCGATGAGGTTGCTGCTATCGGGAAGGCAGTAGAACTGCCGGGCCCGGAGGTAATCTCAAAAGTATAGGGTCCTACCCCATTGTCGGGAACGCTAACGGAGATGGTTCCGTCATCGGCACCATTACAGGTGACGTCCATAAACGTATCTATCGACATAACGGGTTGTACGGCTGTTTCGAGCCTTTGCGAGATGTAAGTCGGACAGGCTTGCGCCGCATCTTGGTCGGTAATCGTAAACACATAATCACCCACTTGATTTAGGCCAGTAAATACGCCAGTTGAATTGAAGGCCGAGGTAAACCCATCAGGATAATTCGCAATATAATCGAAGTTGCCCGAACCACCTGTCTGTGTTATGGTAATCTGCCCTCCCGAATCTGTGGTCGAACAATCTATGGTCTTAACCACAGTTGCCAAAGGCGAGATGGGTTCGAATAAAATTTCTGCCGGCGACGTGGTAAACATACACGTCCACTGATCCGTGATTTGTACTTCATAGATGCCTGCATCCAATCCAGAGAATACTCTCGTGTTTTGTGGCGCGCGTATGGCCATACCATCTTTGATTAATTGATACGTATAATTGCTGCCTTGGCCGCCCAAGACATTATTAACTTCTATTTCGCCCTCAAAATTGGTGCAATTGGCTTGGTTGATCTGTAGGTCTGCGGTTATCGGTGTCGGATCGTCGAGAATTATATTGCTCTGAACTTCTGTCTGACATCCATTTTGGTCAATGACCCAGGCTTGATACGTTCCAGCGGAAAGCGTATCAAATCTAGGATTGGTAACGAATACAGATGCAGAAGCGGGCGCAGTAGTTCCAACATAGTATTCGTAACCGCCCCATCCGCCGAGTACGTCAATGATTTCGATGACACCGTCGTTGCCTATGCAAGTGATAGGGTTGACGTCTCTATCCGCTGTAATCGGGTCGCTTGGCCCGGCTATGGTAAAGAATTCCGACGCCACACATAATGGATTTGAATCTTGGGCAACTTCCACACGGTACTCCCCTGCGCCGATGGCAAACGGCGTAGTCGGGCCGAAAGTGGCCCAAATCCCGTTGGCTCCGACGATGGGCACATCGTCTCCGACAGCGGCAGTTCCCTGCGAATCATAAATCTGCCAAGTAAATCCATTGGAATACGGGTTTACTGGATCATTGATTGTAAAGCTTACCGACCCATCAGTTCCATGACATTCGACATCTACCGTGGTCGTGATAATCTCAAAATTATTCGGATTTTCGAGCTCGAAAGTGGTTTGGACAAAACATCCGGTATCCGTGTTGGTTACGGTAACTTCATAGTTGCCGATACCTAGTGCAGTAAATATATTTGAAGCCTGATTAGGTGCATTATACGCATTATCGGTACCTGCAACCGCATATTCTATATTCGGTGTTCCAGTAACAGGATTCAAGGTAATCCCAATAGAAACTTGGGCATCGTCGCCGGGGTTACAGGTAACATCGCTATCGACGGTAACGGTTGGATCGCTGATTTCTACGAAGGGCAAAATGGTGGCCGTTGTACTGCCTACGCATCCTTTGTTATCATAAACATTTACAATGTAAGTGCCACCATCTGTATCTGTTTCCGTGTAAACGGTATTTGTACCGTTCTGAACGACCACGTCGTCGCCAGTAGCGGCTGTACCTTGGTCGTTGATAAATTCGTAGCGAACAAAAGTATTTGATCCGCCAGCAACTCCTGCAACCGAAATACTTGCATCATTATCGTTATTTCCAGTGGCACACGCAAATTCTACGATTGGATCTAAGGTCACTACAATGGTCGAGGGCTCTGCGATGGTAATCGCGGCGCTATCCGTAGAACAGTTGTTCGTGCCGGCATCGGCGGTTACGGTCACTATATAACCTGCGGCGATAGTAGGCGCCAAGCCCGCAAATGTTGCAGTCGTATTCGTTGAATTTGTCGGGTTGATGCTAGTCGCGGCACCATCTAAAGAGGTGATTTCAAAGGAATATGGGCCTACGCCATTGTCAACTGCGGAAATGGTAATCGTTCCATCCGTATCACCTATACAAGTTATATCCGTTGCTGTTATATTGGCTACTACGGGCTCTATTCTTGCAGGAACGGTTACTACAAACGCCCTGTTACAGCCTGTATTATCGGGAGTATTGGTATCATAAATAGTGATTGTGTAATCACCGGCGGATGGCGCGAAGTAATCAAAGGCGCTTCCGCCAAAAGCGGTGCGCACAACAGCGGGCGCCCCGGCGGTGTTGGTTATGGAATATTCATAACTTCCAGATCCGGTCAAGGCTTCGATACTGATGGTCGCCTCCGGTGAGGCGGTACAATCCAACACCTTGGTAAGTTCCGTTTTGGCTGATAAAACAGGATGCACAACAAACGCAGCTTGTGAATTGGTGCAACCATTGCCGTCTATAATGTATACATCATAAGAGCCTGGGGCAACACTATTAAAGACACCATTATTATCTAAGTATGTGGTAGGTACGGGGTCGCCTGCTGGTACGATGGCATAACGGATATTTCCCGCTGCCGAGGCACCGACCACGGTAAGGGCTATAGGCGCGTTACAGTTGTCTTGTGTAACGGATGTAATAGTCGGATTCGGCGACAAGGTCAAAGCGACCGGGGCCAAAGCGACCGGACAACCATATTGATCGTTTATAGTAACGGTGTAATTGCCAACAGGTGAATTGATCGGAATTTGTACAGGATTACTGTTTAATCCGGTTAAAGCTGTAAATCCAGCCGGTCCGGTTACATCAAAGGTATAAGCGGGGCCGCCGCCACCATTGATTCCGTTTATGGAAATCAATCCGGGCAGGTTACAGGAGATATTCCGGGTCACTACAGGTGTTGCGGTTATTGCATTTAGTTGATCGACTAAGGCATTTTCACTACCACCTGTACAGGTGTCCGTGGTGCCGTCTGACTGAACAACTTGCACATAGTACTCGCCCTCGGCAAGACCTGTCGCCGTGATTGTATTGTTGTAAGGAATATTCACTGCGGAAGCTCCTCCGCCACTAACTTGAATGGGCGTGGCATTTCCTAATTCGAAAACTTCCCATCGAATATGGGTGCTTGAAGCACTAGGATTAAGTGTAAACGTAATTTCCCCGTTTCCTACTCCAGGTGCTGCATTGAAACAGCTGGGCGTAACATCTACCGTTATTTCTATCGGCTCGGCAATCAAGTCATTAACATTGATAAGACTTTGACGTACACATCCTGAATTATCCCTTACGTAGAACACATAGGTTCTTCCAGGGGTCAGACCGGTCCAATTGTAAAGTCCATCACCTGCAGTAACCGTATTTCCGCCTGAATCTATAGTTCCGCCCGGTTGCCATGTCGCTGTTCCAGGGTTAAAATTGGCAGGGTCTTCAGCATAGGAATACTCATAAGGAGCGACCCCAGCGGTACCCTGAACCCTAACTTGTAGGTCGTTACAGTTAACAACAATGGCGCTGATACTAATATCCAAGTTATCCAAAGGATATGGAATAAGATATCGCGGAAAATCTTTTTGACAGACAGTGCCACTTGCCAAAGTGACCCGAATAGAAGGATATACCGACGTACCCGAAAATGTCGGGTTTGACACAGTACCCCGTAGTTCGTTCGAAGCCTGCCAAGTAGTTCCTCCGTCGTTACTGTATTCAACAGTTCCTGTGGGAGCGGTTACTGTTAAAAACTCGAACCCATAATCACTTTCAGTCGTACTAGTACAGGTTGTTGGCAGTAGCGGTGAAATGTTGGCCGTAATTTCGACGGCGTTGTTAATTGTAATTGTAGATGAGGTTACCGTACAGCTATTGACATCTGTAATGGTAATTTCATAATCACCGACACCAATTCCATTGAACGCTAAGGATGTGGTTGAAACGTTAGCATTGGATGTACCGTAATCGATGCCATCTGCCGGGGATAGATCTACAAGATCATAAGTAAAAGGCCCGGTTCCGCCCCCTACGGTAGCATCGATAGCTCCAAGACCGTCGTAACATTCAGGGTCTGTTGGCGTACCGCTTACCGTTAAAGAGGCAACGGGGGTCAAGAGAATATCTTCCTGTACAAATGCACAGGTACCCGAACCATTGTCGTCAAGCACATATACGTCGTAACCTGCGGGATTCGAGGTAGCCGCTGCATTGTCAATGACCAAGCTACTCGTGGTAGTATATAGTCCGGACGGGCTTGTATTTGCCGGAACTATTGCATATACCAAGATGCCGTTTCCACCGGTTGCGTTTACGGTGATCGAGCCATCGTTACAGGCACTGATAGCCAGGACATCTACGGACGTAACCAGTTGTGGAGCAACAGTTGCCGTTTGAGGTGCAGGCAAAGGGGAGGGGCATCCGAAGGAATCCCTTACTTCTATGCCATAGGTTCCGTCCGCCAAGTTTTCGAAGGTGTAGGTAGTTGCGGAAGCCAGGGAAGGTGTTATCCATGGACCTCCATCGATCCTAAATTGATAGCCGCCGTTTCCATCGGTAACGTTGACTACAATGGTTCCATCGTTGGCACCGGAGTAACAGGCAACGGGAGTCACATCAAAGGTTATGGCCTGCGTCGGGTCGACCGTTAGGGCAGTATCGATTTCATCTTCGCAGCCGTTGGTATCCCTGACGCGTACGATATAGTCTCCTGCGGCAAGACCTGAGAAGGCCGTGTTGTTTCCGTTAGTCGCGAAATCGTAGGAAGCTATGGCTGTTCCACCGGTATCTTCCAACTGATATATATAGGTGGGAGTTCCACCTGTTGCGCTAGCGGTTATAGTGGCACCACCGTTGGTACAGGTCAATTGTTCGGTAATACTGGCTGAAGCCGCCATTGCCGCAGGCTCTGTCAATGTTCGGCTTAAGGGTACGGTGCAACCGGGCATACCGGCAATGGCATTATCAACATCGCGTACATCGATGGTATGCGCAGCTGCCGAAAGTCCGGTAAGCTGTTCTGCCGTAGTAAACGGCCCGACAAAAGCAGCACCGTTCAAGCTATATTCGTAACCTCCCGCACCAAAATTATCGGCATCGATGGTAATCGTACCGGAGGCGTCCCCGTTACAATCCAGGTTCTCAGAGGCTGTAATTGAGGCCTCGAATGCATTTCCATCAGCTACGATTGCGTTAATGTCCGTAGTACACGCTCTTCCATAGTTGACGGTAACAGTATGGATCCCTAAGGTGACGTTGTTGAAGATATTGGCACCGGCACCAGAAACACCGGCCGTACCATCTAAGCTATAGGTAAAGGAGGCATCGAAAGGTGTTATGGTGATATTTCCACTGCCATCGCAATTGTAACTCACTGCACGGGTCAATGTAGGTTCGGTCGGTAAGGGGTCGATAACGATATTGGGCAGATTCATGCCACAATTGGTCGCATTGGCATCGCGAACGCGGACGCTGTACGTACCATCGGTCAAGTTGGCAAAAGTATGGCCGACTGTGGTAGATGCCGTCCATGTACTGCCGTTGATGCTATACTGATAATCGCCGGAACCGCCCGATGTCGAGGTAACGCTTCCTACTGTAATTTCCCCGTCGACAAGACAGGTGTAATTTTGCGTTAGAACGGCCTCGGCCACCAATTGTGCGGGCTCCGTAACTATGGCATCCTCAGGCACGGATTCGCACAGATTTGCATCGCGCACACGGATAGGATAGGTGCCTGCCGCTAAATTCTGGAAGCTATTTCCGGATACATAGGTAGCGCCGTTGTCGATACTATACATAAACGGGCCGTTTCCGCCGGAATTGACCGCAATGGAAATCGCCCCGTTCGAAGCGCCGAAGCAAGTTACTGCGGTCGGAGTTGCGGTGATGTCAATAGGCGCATCTTTTGCTACCGTAATTGTATGCATCGCCGAACAATAACCGGGGTTGCCGTTATTATCTCGCACATACACATCATAATCTCCTGCTGCCGATACGGTAAACGGGTTAGCGGTGCTGAAATCGCTATCGGCGACAGTATTCCCGTTAGGGATTACCGCATAAGCATAGTTCGTATCGCCACCGGCAGTGGAAATCGAAATATCGGTATCCGTGGCACAAGCAGTTATATTCGGTGCGGAAGCCGATACCGTTAATTGGGGATCGATGCTCACCGATGTTGGCGCCGGAAGGGGGTTTGGACATCCCAATGCGTCCTTGACCTCGATATCATAGTTTCCGTTGGCCAGATTGTTAAAGGTGTGCGTTGTGGCGTTGGCAGGCGAAGGGGTGATCCATGGTCCACCATTGATCCTGAACAGATACCAGCCATTTCCGTCGGTAACATTGACTTGTATGCTTGCGGAATTGCCCCCCGTATAACAAGAGGTCGGATCTACGTCAAAGACGACCGGAGCCGTATCGTTGACCGTTACGGCCGCGGCATTCTCACACGTATTGTTGTCCCGTACCCGAACGAAGTAGTCGCCGGGAGCTAATCCTGCAAAGACAGTATTATTACCATTGGTGGCGAAATCAAAGCTTCCGATCGGAGTGCCAACGGTATCTTCCAACTGATATTGATAGGTTGGCGTTCCGCCGCTCACGCTGGCGGTAATCGTCGCGCCTCCATTGGCACAGGTATAGGGTGTGGTAACGCTTCCCCCTGCTATAAGAGCATTGGGCTGTGTAATTGTCTGTTCCACAAAAGTGGTACAGGTAGTTTCGTTAGCCTTTCGGATGTCGATGCGTTGCGTTCCGGCTCCTAAAGGGGCAGTTGTAGTTACGGGAGAGCTGATCGAGTTGATCCAAGTCGTGCCTCCGTCCAAGGAATAATCGAAACCGCTCGTGGCCTCAAAATTTTCGACCTCGAAGGTGATAGAGGCATCGTTTAAGCCGTTACAGCTAACACTCGAAGAAGCTGTGATATTGGCTGTAAAGACCTTTGCGGCTTCAACGGTTACAGGGGTTTCTACCGATAGTTCGCAGACCTCGGGCGTTTGGTAAACGGTAATATCGTCGATAGCTACGTCATTACCGCTAACTTCACTTTCGTTAGTAACAATTACAAGATTTAAGCTCGAATTCGCACCGGGATTTAGGGATAGCACATATTCGTTCCAATTAACATTTTCAGGAACGGCACCCGTGTTTGATGAGGTAACTAACGCATTTGTAGTAGGATGTCGTAACTCGATAGTCAAATCTGGTGCTACTCGGTTTCCTGAACGGATTAAATTGGTCAACCATAGCGAGACACTAATCGGTTGATTATGAATAATATCGTTGATAGGCTTTTGATAGATGACCTGCCCAGGGGTTGGTGCACCTATGTTAATTACGAGATAGCGCCCTTGGGTCAATCTATCACCCGACGTATGGTCTTCAGGGTTCCACCACGCACCAAAAGGTCTTTCAATGTTACTGGTTACGGCATATTCGTAGTCATTGATAAAAGCTCCGTTGTCTATTGGGGCACCACTTGGGGTTACATTATCCTGTTGGTTCTCATAAAAATAGCCAGAAGTATTCGGATTCGGGATAGTAGTACCATACCCAAAATCTTCTTGTAGCAACAAACTGGGTGTCGGGGGCGTCTGTGAGCTATAGTTGGTACTTACGATATACGTTCCTGGAGGGACGTTCGGAAAAACATTGCTTGTGGGATCGGGTGAATTTAAAACGCCATCCAAGTAATACGTATAATTATAGGTCGCTATGTCCGGAGTTGCCGTAACAACGGCCCTACCGTTGCAAAGATAACTTACTTCGGGCGTAAGGGTAACGGTCGGTTCGTCAGGAACATCTTCAACGGTAACAGCCATCGGGAATTCACAGGAACCGTCACTTACGATTACCGTATAATCCCCAGGAGGGAGCACGGCAATCGTAGATGCTCCGTAAGTTGCCCCACCGTCAAAACTGTATTGGTAAGAACCGTTGCCGCCAACCACGTTGGTGACCCGTACTTCGGCACCCATTGGGTCACAGGTAGCATCACGCGACACCCCGGCGGATGCACTCATAGGGAAAGGCTCTATCAGGTTATAGGTCTGTGATACATCACAACCGGAAGCATCCGTAACCCTAATAGCGTAAGTGTCGGCTCTTAAATTGACAAAATTTGGCGTAGTTTGATAGGTTGCCCCATTGTCGATACTGTATTCATAAGGAGCAACACCACCAGATACATTAATCGTTAACGCCCCGTCATTATCTCCGCTACATGACGGTTGGGTTTCGGTAATGGTATCAATGATCGTAGGACCGTTGTCATTTATAGTGACCGGATTCGAAAACGCAAAACAGTTGTTGGCATCGATGATGACAAATTCATAGGTGCCGTCCTCCCCAGAGATATATTCATCGTCGCCATCACCATTGTCATCGCGCCATCCGAAGTTGAATGTCGAACTTACTTGATAAGCATCGGCCGGTATGGAGGGAATATTCGGATAAAGATCTGTTCCATCCATGCTCCAAATAGCATATAGAAAATCTGGGTTTCCTTGTCCACCGGTTCGAGTCAATTCGATGGTGCCGGCGGAACAAGCAATATTTGCCATTGTGACCCCGGATAATGTGGGATTAGGAATACGGTCGACCGTAATATTCTGCGAATCCGTACAACCATCGGCGGTGCTGGTCTCAATAGTGTAGTTGCCGGGATTTACCGTAAATGTATAGGTATTGTTCGGTTGTGCCGTTTCATCATCGATCAAAGTCCCGTCCGAACGTAACAGCCGATAGGTATAGTCGGCCCTAACGTTCAGCACATCGATTTTAATGCTACCTTGAGCATTACAGTTTGCTGGCGTGGTGGTAATGTCGACTTGAAAATCGCGATCGCGTACACCAATGGGCTCTGTACTGAAAATACAGGCGCCGGGAATCTGGGCTCCTGCATCATCTAATTGAACAACTTCCACCCGATACGATCCATTTTCGCCTGTACCGAAATCAAATGAAGGACCATGTCCTGCGCTAAAAGGAACTAAAATAGTGTTATTGGCATGGTCTACGAGTTGATACCCGTAATTGCTGCCTAAATTGGTAATTTGAATGCGGCCGTCGCGGTCACAGATAATATCCCTATTGTTGTATAGAATGTCTAGACTATTCTGGAAAACATCGAAATAGAACCGACTAAAACATCCGCCGGTATAGTTAATTACCAATCGGTATTTTCCGGCGGTATCGGCCGTATAATTGTTTCCGGTATCTACTTGATTCCAACCACAACTCAGGTTTTTATTGGCACAATCATTGGCTGAGGCGGTACAACCATTTACGCCAATAGAGCTTTCATCAAGCCGTTCCCAAACCAAACTTTGTGCATCGGTAATGTTGACTTGCATAAGTTGGGAATCATTGGTGCCGCAGAGGAATATTTTTGGCATCAGGTCGCCATCGACACTACAGGTTACGATTTCGCCTTGAATATCATTGGTCGAATCGGTATCGCCGTTTAATTTGTTGAAATAGTCGATAATCGGGTTGGTCTGGGTGTTGCCGAAACGTTCTACGATAATAATTTCCTTAAAACCTTTGCAGGGGTCTGGAATTATTTTATCGACAATATAGGTGCCGATATCATCGACCAATAGCGTGCTTGGGTCATTGTCAGGGTCGCCATCGTTCATTATCGTATCCGAACCATCTATTTGGCCGTTGTTGTTATCGTCCCTGACCCAAACGTAGGAGTCAAAGTCCTCACCCGCGAACAGAATGGTATTGGCACCGCATAGTTCAACGGTTCTTGTAAAAGTACAGTCCGAAAGGTCATCCAGCAAAAAGTTGGTGGCACCAGGCGTTACAAAGCCGCAGTTATCAAAATCCGACACACTGGGATCGTCGGTAATAGTGGCACTATTGATTTCGCCCCTATAGGTCGAATAGGCCAGATTCTGGATTTGGTCAGAACAGGCATCGACAAAATCGAAACAGTTCGAGGCGACCTTCACCCGAAGTCGAATGGTATAAGCCGGATCGCCGATCTCCACTCGATTGTCTGGCACAGTAAAGTCTATCTCATTGGTAGAGACATCGTAACTGGCGGTTACCCCCGGGGCCCCGGAGACATCGAAGCTGACAAAGGTGGTGTTCGTCGGCAATACGTCCCGAATGCTGTAGTTCTCCGCATCGTCGTTGCCGAGGTTTCGGAACGAGAGCACATAATCAAGGGTTTGTCCGAGATTGACACCCCCATCGGTGATGTCGTTTCCGGCTATATCCTCCACCCTTTTTTCGAGAATAATGTTGGGCTCGATAATCTCTACGGCAAATGTCGTTAAAAACGCACCATAACCGTCGCCATTTGAAGTAAAGCGGATTGTTGCCCCACTTTCCCCGTTAGGCAAAACGGAGTTGCTCGGATTATTAAGGTTGAACAAGTCTAGGTCCGTACCTAGTGTATTAGTTCCATAAGGGGTTCTTGTGGGAACTTGATTACCATTTGTAGTAATCGTGGAATTAAAAAAGTTGTCTCCGGGGTTCGGGCCATTTGATAACTGTGTAAACCCACCACTGGCGGAGTTCGCCTTGATTCTAAATCGGTCGTTTTTAATGCCACGGTCACCCTCTAATGCTCCTACACCGATTCTTGCGCGTACCGGAAATGGAGTCGGAAGGGTTCTAAAGCCGTTGACGGCAACATCTACGTTTCCAACGGCGCCGGACATCCCCGCATATCCATCAAAAGTCGAGATAAACTTACCCGATTCGTTAGGGTTCTCGTAAATAATGACCATTACCCAACCCGCCGAACTCGATCCGTTTCTTTTCCCTTTTGTCGCACGAACGTTGGCGACGGTATATTCGCCGTTCGGGTTGGTATTGCCGCGAACCAAATCGGTTACGTTCTTATAGCATATATAGGGCGAGTCTTTAAATGAATTATTGATGTTGGAATAGTTGTAACCATCATAGATAATGTCGTCTTCCTGACCCGCAGGGTCTGCCGTCGTGTCGGCGGTCAAATCTACATAAGAACCTCCTGGCACCTGAAATTTGATGTTGAACCAGTCCTCTATTCTGGGCGTACCGCTAAACGACGCACCACCATTCGTACTTCGCTCATTGGGGTAAGTGGCGGCCCAGTATAGCCCGGCATAGCGCACCTGCGAACAGGCGGGGTCTGCTATGTTCAGTTCGGCACTACTGGAGCTAAAGGTTGAAGGATCTCCATCGATGTCGATATACTCCATCCACAGCGAATTGTTATTGTTGTTGCCGTTGTAAGGGGTGTTGGCCTGCCCCGGATCGGATTGTGTGGCCCGGTTGAGAATATTGTTCCCCACAAAAATGATATCCCCCCGTATTTCGATATTACCGCCATCTAATCGTGGCGCAAAAGGGGCGACCTCTTGCGCATAGGAAGCGTAAAGGCTACCGATGAAAAGGGCAAAAAATAAAAGGCATTGTTTTTTGGTCGGTCTAGTCAGGCTCATTTTAGGTCACTAGGTTTGGTCTAACTCGCATTATCCACATTTTGTCGGTATACGAGTCGTTTAGGTTGGTGTAGTATGCTAGTAGGGCACTGTTCCAAGAGGCGTGTTTTTTCAGGTATACGTACCTCCAGTTGTTTTCGGGGTTGATAAAGTATCCGGCACTAAGCCCGTGGGAGTTCAATAGTTTGACGAAACGATTGGCGTTTTTCGGGTTGGCGAACACATTGGCAATAATGTAATACCCCGAACCGATGCCTTCGATTTGGTAGGTCTTTGCGGAAAGTTCCTTGTTGGCGACCTGATCTTTTACGATCACGTTTTGCTGTAGGACATCGGTACCGTATTTTGCGGATTTCTCCTTGAGCTTATCCACATTACTGGCGTAAGCCTCGTTAGAATAGCGATTGTCGACGTTCATAACCCAAAGTTCACCGGTATATTTGCCGTTCATGCCTGATTTATGGGCATCTAGGGCTTCTTGCCAAGTATCGAAGCGTTTTAGGTACACGTATTTAAGTCCGTTTTCGGGGTTGTCAACATAATCGGGAGTAAAGCCTTGGTTGTTCATATCGTTGATGAACTTTTCCATGTATTTGCCGCCTTTGTAGACGTTCGCTATAACATAGTAGCCATCTTGCACACCGTCAAGACTTCTAAATTTTCTTTGTTTAACGTTGCTGTGCTTGGCGGTTTCGGTAAACTCATCCGCTTCCACAGGGTTACGGGTCTTGTCTTGAACAACGGTAGGCCGTGTTCGATTATCTGAATTTTGGGCTACTGCATCTTTACTACCCGTGTTTAAATCACGGGGGCTCGGCTTAGTAGAAGAGACCGTACCAGGCATTATATTTCCGTCGTTACCTGAATTGCTTACAGTAATTGATGGTGTTTCTGCATTTCCCAAGAAAAGTTTTTTTGCTTGTTTTTCTAGGTCCGGCCGTTTACCGTTGGTCTCGTTGCGCACCATGCTCATAACTCTATTAAAGCGGTTTTCCAAGTCTTGCTGGCGACCGTTTTCTAAAGAATCCTGGCGGAACATCAGTTCTTGGATGATGGCATCGTTCTCTGCAAGTTTCCTTTTTAGTTCGGCAATTTCCTCATTAGCGGCAAAATCGTTTTTCTTGGCACCTTCATCATTTTCTACAAGCGTATCCTCATAATCATCTTCCAACATCACCCGGTCTTCGGTAAGGTTCGGAGTAAAGGAGTAAGCAAACGATATTTCATGGGTAATCCCCAGGTTGTTGAAATCGGTAGAAAAATCCTTTTCCATGGTATATCCGAGGGAAAGCCTTCTGTTGATGTTGAATCCTGCCCCTGCGGATGCCCCGTAAAAACTATCATAACCGCCCTGCAACCAGCCCAGTTTGGGTAAATCGAGTATGATTCCGCCGCCATAAGAAAGGTCTTGAGGCGCTTCATCGGTTGAAACGCTTCGGTTCTGGCCATTCATACGTACCCGCGCTATAGGCATTAGGCGGCTACCTTCCATAATGCCGTCCCCATTTTGAAAGGGATACGTATACTGTAGATGGGTTGAATAGGTCTTGTCGCCAAATGCGGTCAAAGACTTACTGGTCTTTAAGTTGTAATCGAACAGGTTTTCGGCAAATACGCCGAAATCGAACTGTCCGAACGAAATGTTGAAGCCAGGCTGAAAGGATAGGACGTTACTGTCTTCAGTACCGTTCAAGCGAAAGTCATTGGAATCGATAACATCTACACTGTTCCGATCTAATCCGGTACTGTAATACGCTAAGTTCCCCCCAAAGGTAAAATTGCTCTTGTCGCTTAATTTGATTCCATAGGCATAATTGGCCAGAACCCCAATGTTGGAAATCGGGCCTAGTTTCTGGGTATAGGCACTTAGACCTAATCCGCTTCTATCCCCTACTCTACCGCTATAGCTTAAGAAATAGGTCTGGTCGTTATCCTGAAATTGTACCGATTGGTTTCTGTGTAATAGATTGACATACGACTTATCTTCCTGGACAGTAGAAAAAGTCGGGTTGATCAAAAACCTGTTGAATTTCAGCAGGTTTTGTGAGGCGGGACTGTACAGTAAAATAGGGTCGTCTTCCTGCGCCTGAACATTCGTAAGGGCTAAGGCAGCGAAAAGTGCCAATGCTATGTGCTTTACAAATTTCATGGTCGGTTATCTGATAACGGTTATGGTACCTTGTTTCAAGGTCGTGGTGGCATTCTTGATCACATAATAGAAAACCATGTTTTGTTTGGAGAAAGACGTTGAAGACTCGGGCCAGTTGTTCTGATAGTTGGCAGTGTTCAATACCTCGGCACCCTTGGCATTGTAAATGATGATTCGGACATCGGATTTACCGGAATAGGAATTCGGAACAACCCACTGATCGTTCGATCCGTCACCGTTAGGCGTAATTACGTTCGGGATGTTGAACTGGTCGAGATACGTGACCTTGATTGGTTTGCTGACCTCACAGTTGTCGAGATTGGCGATCAACAGATAGCTTCCTTCCTCGGTAAATGTGACGGACGCACCGGTAGCGATTTCCGCATTGCCGGCATCGAACCATCGGTAGGCGGATCCGCCGCTGGCAGTAATCGTCTTTGAACTTCCTTCCGGAAAGACGACATCGCCTTCGATATTCAGGGTAATCAGGTCTGGGTCTAACGGAGTGATGGTGATTTCATTGGAAGTCAACGGGCAAATCCCCTTCTGAATCACCAAGCGATAGGTGCCCGGTTTTGTTACCGTTAAAGCACTGTCCGTAGAATTGACGGAAACCCCATCCCTTTCCCAGGTGTAGGTTTCTCCTGCCAAATCGGTATCCGTATTTAAGGTAATGGTATCCGAAGCATTACAATATACAGTACTTGTGCTTGTAATCGTAGTTGACTTACTGCTACCAAGTTGCACGGGAAGTGCGTTCGAGGTAGCGTTAAAGCTTCCTGAAACGCCTTTTATCGTATAGTTTCCGTTTTCGTTGTTCGAGGTCAGACTGATACTTTGTGCGTTTTCTCCGGATAAATCGGTGCCATCCTTTTTCCATTGATAGGTAAAGTTGGTGGCCACATCGGCGGTTACATCAATTTCACTGCTGTCGGATAGTTCCGCATAAATTTTATCCACTTCCAGCACTATACTAGAACTTTTGCAGGATTCGTAAGCGGTCGCATAATCGATTTCAAATCGGAAAGCACTTGGACTTACCACCTCTGTGGTTTCCGAAGTTATGGTTGAACTACAGGAACCGCTTGAGGTAACTTTGGCATAATAGGTGCCCGCTTGGGAAACCGTTAGCGAGTTGCTGTTGGAAGAAGGGATGGCCGTACTATTTCTATACCATTGATACGTCGGTGAATTGGCGTCTGTTGTAATAGATAAAGTCTCGCTGTCAGACGGGAGAACCACTAGGTTAGCCGAATTGTTTCTTGTTACGTTGAATACGCCCGCATTGGTTATGGTAACCGCAGGCGTACGTTCGGTACAAATTCCCGTACCTGAGATTTCGATTTGATAGTCCCCATCGAAATTCATGTTTGCTCCGTTAACCGTATATGTAGTAGCAACAGCTCCTGGTATGGCCGTATCGTTCTTATACCATTGATAGGACCAAGCAGAATCGGTCGTGTCGATACTAAGGCTTTCCGATTCGCCAGAACACAGTCCTGTTTTTGAAGGGGCGCTGATAGCGATGCCCTGTCCGGATGCGTTTAGGGTAACCTGGGTCGCATTGGAGTCGGTGGTTCCGCTACCGGAACATTGGCCATAATTAATGCGTACCGTATAATATCCATCTTGGGTCGCCTCAATAAAATGGGTTTTGGTGGGAAGTAATGAACCGCTACGGTACCATTCATATTGATAGGTTTCCGGAGAAGGTAGGTTGTGTACTTCCAAACGCACGCTGTTGGTACTACTGCAAACATCCCCGATGACACCATTACCGTCTTTACTAATGGCAAGGGCAGAGGTGAAATCCATATAATAGAAGCTATAGGACGCGGAGGTGGGTTGTCCAATAGACGCAGGGCTAGTACTTCTTACGCGAAGTTCATAGGCCGCACCCCTTGTATTTGTGGGTATGGCAAATTCGAATCCCCTAGTCTTTACGGTAGTGTTGTCCGATTCCCGGGCCAATTCAACGGGGTTGCTAAAACTTCCGGAAGCATCCGAGAGTTCCAATATCCATTCGTTGTCGCTGTTGGGGGTGCCAGCATAGACGACGTTGGCGAAATATTGATTAAAATTTCCATTGGCACCGGCACAAACCTTATCCCAAGCGTTTTTACACGGCGGTTCTGAACATAAGTTGTTATTATCGGCGGGTTTAGGGGCTAGAATCGTCAAACTTTGCGCGGAAACCTGGGCGGCTGCGAGCAGCAAAAAGGCCATGAAAAATTGAGGTACGGAACTAAGTAGTTTTGTTTTCATAAGTAGGCGTAGTTTTTGGGTTACTACTGTTTTTTTTGGATTTGGGATCCAGAGATATTGCAATACATCAACAAATATGGGCTATATAGTACGCGTGGAAAATTTAATGTTGTGGCATGGGATAAAACTGTTGTGAAACGGGATTATTTGTATGAATGGGATAGGGAAAGAGGGGAGATTATCCCATTTTATGTACCTTTGGAGCTTTAAAAAACTAGGTTATGAGTGAAACGGGCGAATCATTGAATTTTATCGAACATATCGTTGAAGAAGACCTAGAAAACGGGTATTCCGTTAGCGATCTGCGTTTTCGTTTTCCGCCCGAGCCCAATGGTTATCTACACATTGGCCACGCCAGTTCGATTTGTCTCAATTTCGGATTGGGTTTGCGATATAATGCGCCGGTCAACCTCCGATTTGACGATACCAATCCCATAAAAGAAGAGCAAGCCTATGTAGACGCTATAAAAAGGGATGTTGAATGGCTCGGATATACTTGGGATACCGAACGGTATGCCTCGGATAACTTCCAACAGCTCTATGAGTGGGCGATTAAGTTGGTAAAAGAGGGAAAAGCGTATGTGGATAGTCAATCTTCCGAAGAGATGGCGGCTCAAAAGGGCACTCCTTATGAGCCGGGAAGTAATAGTCCGCATAGAAACCGTTCCGTTGAAAAAAATCTCGAATTGTTCGAGGGAATGAAAGATGGAAAATTTGAGGAAGGTGCCCATGTGCTACGAGCTAAAATCGACATGGCCTCACAGAATATGTTGATGCGGGACCCGATAATGTACCGAGTGTTACATAAGCCCCATCACCGCACTAATACCGATTGGTGTATTTATCCCATGTACGACTGGACACATGGGGAGAGCGATTACATCGAGCAAATCTCCCACTCCCTTTGTACTTTAGAGTTTGCGATGCACAGGGAGCTTTATGATTGGTTTTTAGACCAAGTGGTAGATTCTGAAAAAATACGTCCCAAACAACGTGAATTCGCCCGAAGAAACCTGAGCCATACCGTGGTCAGCAAACGCAAATTATTACAGTTGGTCGAACAAAAAGTGGTATACGGATGGGACGATCCGAGAATGCCCACGATATCCGGATTACGGCGTAGGGGCTATACCCCGGAAGCCATCCGTAATTTTGCGGATACAATCGGAATCGCCAAACGAGAAAACCTTATCGATGTATCCCTTTTGGAATTTCACGCCCGGGAACATTTGAACAAAATAGCCCCTAGGGTTATGGCGGTTCTTGATCCTGTCAAAGTTGTGATTACCAATTATCCGGAGGGAGAAGAAGAATGGCTGGAAACCGAGAACAATCCCGAGGATGAATCAGCGGGCACACGGCAAATTCCTTTTTCCAAAGAAATCTATATCGAAAGAGCTGATTTTAAGGAGGAGGCCAACCGCAAATTTTTCCGCCTTAAGCTAGGTGGCGAAGTCCGTTTGAAATCCGCTTACATCATTAAGGCTGAGAGCTGCTCTAAGGATAGCGAGGGCAATATTGTTGAAATACAGTGTTCTTATGATCCCAAAAGCAAAAGCGGCAGCGGCACCGAAGAAAGCATGCGAAAGGTAAAGGGGACCCTGCACTGGGTTTCCGTGAAGCACGCGATAGAAGCGGAGGTAAGATTATATGACCGGTTATTTTCGGATGAAAGTCCGGATACTCATAAAGATAAAGATTATATGGATTTCATCAATCCGGATGCGTTGGAGGTCATTACCGCGTATTTGGAGCCTAGTCTTAGAAAAACGAAAATTGGCGATCGCGTCCAGTTTCAGCGACTGGGTTATTTTTGTGTCGATCCCGATTCTTCCCAAGAAAAATTGGTGTTCAATCGTACGGTGGGCTTACGGGATACTTGGGCAAAGATTCAGGACAAATAAATAGTAGATATCGAAAAATATAATCCGATAGATTTTAGCTATGCCAAAGTGTTCGATTTAAGAGGATTTGCCGTGGTATCGCAAAACTCATAGTGTGCACCTTGACATTAGGCCTTTTTGATTAGAAAAGCGCCTCTTAAGGGCTTTTTCTCCCTAAATCTTTGGTTGTGTCAATTTTTGCTGTGATAGGGGCAACCCGGCCTAATTATTTCAAGTATATTGCCATTTCTAACGCTTTATGTTTTATCTTACGTCTTAGTGATTAGGGTAGAACTTTTAGCAACTTTAATGAACCAAATAGTAACTTTTAATTTAAAAATTTAAAAATATGTCAAAAGATAGTGGAAGTATAATGTTAGCCTTATTGACCGGAGCCGCAATTGGCGCTGGCGTTGGAATTTTGTATGCACCAGATAAGGGAGATAACACCAGAAAGAAAATCAGCAAACAGGCCAAAAAGACCAGTGATGACATCGTGAGCCGCATATCACATGCCACGGAAGAATTGACCAAAACGGCGGAAGCTAAAAAGCTGGATTTTGAAGCCAAATTGGACAAGACTGTCTCGAACATGAGCTACAAGGCCGATGATATCATTCTGGGTCTAGAAAAGAAATTGGAAGATTTGAGAAAGAAAAATGCCCAACTCCAGAAATAATGTATGGCATTTGAAGAAGTAAAAGAAAACCTTTCCGAGGCGGAAGCTACAGCGCGTTCTTATATAGAATCTAGCAGGGAATTTTACAAGCTTAAGGGCTTTAAAGTTCTTATGAAAGGGCTGATGGTTTTTGTAAAAATCGCCTCGGTGGGCATAACATTGATGATGGCATTATTGTTCTTGTCAATCAGTGCCGCTTTTTATATAGGAACCGAGTTGGGAAAAACCTCATATGGTTTCTTGATAGTTGGCGGGTTCTATTTAGTGGTGTGTTTGCTCATATATATTTTCAGACACTCATTACGTAAACCGCTACTTAAAAAGTTTTCAGAATTCTATTTTGACGAGATATGATTCCTAAAAAATATACATCATTCAAGGAAATTGACAATGATCTTAAAATTCTAAAGCTTCAACGAGAAATCGATATGGAGAATTTGAAGATGAATTTTAGTCTCACAAAGCAGAGCTTACAACCTGCCCATCTTCTCGGAGGTTTTGGAGGATTGGTCAAAAGTTTTTTAATATCACTTTTCGCCAAAAAAGTTTTTAATAAATTCAGCAAATAAAATTGCCGAATAGTAATAATCCCGATAAACGTGAGTTTATCGGGATTATTGCATTTTCACGGACCATGGACCACCAAATTTGAACCTAGGACTTAGGGGCGTTATCTTCAGGTTAGGGGTATCTTCCTAAATACACTACTTTCCTTACTTTTTCTTACTTCCTATATTCGGGGGATTATTCTTTTTCATCTCTTCCCCAATCATATTACTGGCCGTAAAGGAAGCTACCATATTGTTGAGCATATCACTGCCTGCCTGCGGGGAATTGGGCAACAAAATGAGGTTGGTATTTGTCGCCTCGCCGATAGACTGCAAGGTGTCATAATGTTGGGTAACCACAATTAGCGCCGAAGCTTCCTGGGAATTGATACCGACTTTATTCAAAACTTCTACGGATTCCTCAAGACCACGTGCTATTTCTCGACGCTGATCGGCGATACCTTGCCCTTGAAGACGCTTGCTTTCCGCCTCGGCCTTTGCCTTTTCTACGATAAGAATACGTGCGGCATCCCCTTCGAACTGAGCGGCGATCTTTTCGCGCTCCGAAGCATTGATACGGTTCATGGCATTCTTGACCTGTTGATCGGGATCAATATCAGTTACCAAAGTCTTTATAATATCAAAACCATAGTCGAACATAGCCTCCTGTAATTCGGTCTTAACGGCTATAGCGATATCGTCTTTCTTTACGAACACATCATCAAGCTTCATTTTAGGGACTTCTGCGCGCACGACGTCGAATACATATGAGGTTATTTGTTCATGCGGATATTCCAGCTTGTAGAACGCCTCATACGCCTTATCTTTAAGTACGACGTACTGAACGGAGATTTTGAGCTTGACAAATACATCATCCAAGGTCTTGGTCTCAACGATAACATCAAGTTGTTGTATCTTAAGGCTCAAACGCCCCGCTATACGGTCTACGATGGGAATTTTCATGTGTAAACCAGAGCCGCGTATACTGTGGAATTTACCAAACCGCTCAACGGTCACCGCTGTCTGTTGCTTGACAATAAAGAAGGATGAAAAAAGGATAACTACCGCAATGAAGATTACGGGGATAAGAAGAAAATTGCCCATTATGTTTAGTTTTTAGTTGATTTAATGAAGATAGTGAGAGTTTAGCATATTTGTATGGTTTTTGGGAAGTTTGTTACAGGGGCACGCCTTGGGGTGTGCAAATTCCAAATCCCAAACACCAAATTCCAAAAACCTACTCAATCGATGCAATGGCACTTTGAATCCGCCCAATACTTTCCTCTTTCCCAATCAGTCCCATTATATCGAACAAATGCGGACCTTTCATATCACCTACAATCACTAGGCGCAACGGCGGCATCACTTTTCCGAAGGAAAGTTCCTGTTCCGTAATCCATTGTTTGGTTAGGTTTTCCAAATTTTCGGATGAAAAATCATCCAGCGTTTTCAAGAACAATGCCAATCGGTCAAGTACATCGGGAGTACCTACTTTCCATTGTTTTTTGACCGCTTTTTCGTTGTAAGAAGCTGGAGCGACAAAAAAGTATTCGGAAAGTTCCCAAAAATCGGAAACGAAGCTGGCACGCTCTTTAATTAGGGTGACTACCCGTTGAACATGGTCAGGTCGAGCGCAGTCAAGCCCCAAATTAATATGCTCCTTTAGGAAGGGCATAAATAAAAATGTTAACTCTTTATTGGTCTTGCGCTGTAAATACTGATGATTGTACCAAACGGTCTTGTCCGGATCGAAACGTGCCCCGGACTTATTGACGCGGTCTAAGCTAAAAGCTTTAACGAGTTCGTTCAGACTGAAGATTTCCTGCTCCGTACCGGGGTTCCAGCCTAAAAGCGCCAAGAAGTTCATGACGGCCTCCGAAAAATATCCTGCTTCACGATAGCCAACGGATGCATTCCACTGCAATGGAAATATAGGAAACCCGCCTTTTTCCCCATCCCTTTTGCTCAATTTTCCGTTGCCGGTGGGTTTTAGAATTAAGGGCAAGTGGGCAAATTCGGGTGCATCCCATCCAAAAGCATGGTACAACTGCTGGTGTAGGGCCAAAGAGGGCAGCCATTCCTCACCACGGATGACATGGCTAATTTCCATCAAATGGTCGTCCACGATATTGGCCAAATGATACGTGGGCATTCCGTCGCTTTTGAAGAGCACCTTATCGTCTAAGGTATTGGTGTCGATTTCGATAGCGCCGCGGATAGTATCCTTTAGGTACAGGGTTTCGTCAGGGGGCGTTAAAAAACGAATGACATAATCTTCTCCCGCATCCAAGCGCTTTTGGACTTCCTCGGGTAATAACGACAGGGAATTATCCAACTTTAATCGATTGTGCCAGTTGTATATAAAAGTCTTTCCCTTGGCTTCATGGTTCTTACGGTGCTGATCAAGCTTTTCGGCGGTATCGAAAGCGTAATAGGCCTTGCCCTTGTCGATAAGTTCTTGCGCGTATTTTTTGTAAAGGTGTTTCCGCTCGCTCTGGCGATAGGGGCCGTAGTCGCCATCGTTTCCCGGACCTTCGTCATAAGGAATACCACACCAATTCAATGCATCGATAATGTATTGTTCGGCACCTTCGACATATCGGTTTCGGTCGGTATCCTCGATACGTAGAATGAACACGCCCCCATGTTTTTTGGCGAATAGATAATTGAACAACGCAGTGCGAACACCGCCGATATGTAACGGCCCGGTTGGGCTGGGGGCAAAACGGACTCTAATTTTTTCATTCATAGTTCAAAGATAACAAATGCAGGTAACCCCTTAGACCACAAAGCGTGAATTTCTTGTGCCAAATCCTATGATAGTTGCCCTTGTGGTGCTGAGGGGCAATTTTACGTATCTTTGGGGCCTATGGCCAGTTACAACGACATCTTGGAAAAGCTCAACCGGTTTACCCGAAAGTATTATACGAAAATGCTTATTAAGGGCGCGCTGCTTTTTGTGGTGCTCGGGGTGATTTTTTTCTTCGCCGTTCTGGGGGTCGAATACTTCTTATGGCTCAATTCCACGGGGCGTTTGTTGCTTTTGATGCTTTTTATTGGGGTGGAGTGTTTTCTGCTGTTCCGATATATTCTGACGCCACTTTTCTATCTGTTCAAGCTCAAACAGGGTATCAGTAACAAGCAAGCATCGCTATTGATTGGCACCCATTTTTCGGATGTGGGGGACAAGCTCTATAACTTGTTAGATCTTGCGGAGGATAAAGAGCAGTCGGAATTGCTATTGGCCAGTATGGAACAGCGCAGCGAAAACATGGACCCCATCCCTTTTGCCAAAGCGGTAGATTTCCGTGACAATGTAAAATATACCAAATACCTTATTTTACCTGTCCTACTTTTTGGTCTGATTTGGCTTTCCGGAAATTGGGCTTCTTTTTTCGGTTCCGCTGACCGTGTGGTCAACTATGATCTGGCCTATGAGCCGCCCGCTCCATTTCAATTCCGTTTGTTGTCGGAGAATCTGAATGTTTTGGATACCAAGCCATATACGATAGAAGTCGTGACTGTGGGAGCGGTACAGCCTGAAGAAGTCTATATCGATATTGAAGGCGCCAATTCCTTGTTGCAAAAGCAAAACGGACGGTATCAGTATACCTTCACCCCTCCATTGAAGCGCACGGCCTTCTCTTTTAAGGCCAATGGGGTTTTTTCTAGATCCTACACCTTGAATGCACTCACCACGCCCTCCATTCAAGACTTCCGGATCATTTTGGATTATCCGAACTATACCAATCGTTCTTCCGAAGTGCTGCGTAGTACCGGTAATGCTATATTTCCAGAAGGCACCAGAATATCCTGGGAAATCGAGGGACACAATGCAGAAAATATCCGACTCATCGAAAAAGACACGGCTTTATCTTTTGCCAGGAAGGGGAACCTGTTCGAACTCTCTAAAAACATCTATGCTGATTATCCGTATGAATTATCCACATCTAACAAAAATGTTCAGGATTACGAAAAACTGGGATATCGCTTTACGGTCATTAAGGATGCCTATCCGATTATAAAGGTGAAACAAGTATTGGACTCCCTGAACCCGAACGTATCCTACTACGCAGGGGAGGCCTCCGATGATTATAAACTGAAGAGTATACAATTGGTTTGCTATCCCGATGATACTCCTGAAAGCCCTCAGGTAATACCCTTAAATGCGCCCAATGCCAATTTGGATCAGTTCTATTATACCTTTCCTTCGGGATTAGAATTGGTATCCGGAAAAAACTACAGCTTCTACTTTACGGCCACTGATAATGATGCCATCCATAAGGGAAAAACAGCCAAGAGCCAAGTGTTCTCAATGGCATTGCTCGATGATAATCAGTTGCGCAACCAAGAACTCGAGTCCCAGCAATCCCTCATAAATAACATGGATAAATCTTTGGACAGGTACAAGGAGCAAAAGGAAACGTTAAAGGATATCAGTCGCGAACAAAAAGAAAAAAAGCAATTAAATTTCAACGAGCAGACACAGGTTAAGGATTTTTTACAGAAGCAGCTCCAGCAAGAAAATCTGATGCAGAAGTTTAGCAAACAGCTCAAAGAAAATTTAGAAAAGGGGAAGAAAGACGATCAAATGAACCAGTTGTTGAAAGAGCGTTTGGAGCGTCAGGAACTGGAAGCCAAAAAGAACGAAAAGCTACTGGAAGAACTCAATAAGATAGCCGACAAAATCGACAAAGAAGAATTGACCAAGCGTTTGGAGGAGCTCGGCAAAAAACAACAGAACAGCGAACGGAACCTAGAACAATTATTGGAATTGACCAAACGATATTATGTGACCGAAAAAGCATCACAATTGGCTAAAGATTTGGCTGAGGAGGCGAAGCGCCAAGAGTTGCTCTCCAAAATGAAAGTCGGGCAGGATTTTTCCGAGACCGAGCAGCAGAAACTGAACGAAAGCTTCGACCAACTCGCCAAGGAACTTGAGGAGCTAAAAAAGGACAACGACAAGCTTAAAAAACCTGTCGCATTGATAATCGATGATAACAAAAAAGAAGCTGTGAAGCAAGACCAGCAAGATGCGTTGGAGCAGATCAATAAGTATCAAGGCGCAGAGCAATCTTCACAATCGGAACAAAAGGAAAAGGCGGCGGAAGGGGCAAGCAAAAAACAAAAATCCGCTGCGCAGAAGATGAAAGAGATGAGCGAGGATCTCGGGGAATCGGCTTCCGGCGATGGGGGCGGGTCGAGTATTACCGAAGATGCCGAAATGCTAAGGCAGATTCTCGATAATTTAGTAACGTTTTCTTTCAAGCAAGAAAAGCTATACGATAGCCTTGAGGAGGTGGATGTCGATAACGCCCAATTTTCAGGTTCTGTTCGCGAGCAACAGGAGTTACGTGACCTGTTCGGGCACGTTGACGATAGTCTCTTTGCATTGTCCCTTCGCCGAGCGGAACTCTCCGAATTTGTCAACGAGCAGATTACCGAAGTCTATTACAATATGGATAAGTCCCTCGAGAGCTTGGCCGAGAGCCAAATTTATCAAGGTATATCGTATCAAAAGTATGTCATGAACGCTTCTAACAGCTTGGCCGATTTCTTGGCCAATATGTTGGATAACATGCAGCAAAGTATGCAGGCCGGCAAAGGGCAGGGACAAGGCCAAGATTTTCAATTGCCGGATATCATCAAAGGCCAGGGGGAGCTCAAAGAGAAGATGGAAGGCATGGGCCAACAAGGGCAGGGCAAGCCGCAAAAAGGCCAGGGTGAGGGTCAGCAAGGTGAAGGCCAGAAAGGAGATGGCCAGAAGCAGGGTGAAGGCGAGGGGAAGTCCCAATCGGGTCAAGGCAACAAAGCGGGTGAAGGTCAAAAAGGCCAAGGAGGCGAGAAGGGCGAAGGAAAAGAGGGTAAGCGTTCCAAAGGTGAAAACGGCGGACATGGCGGACAAGGCCAAGGGCAACCCAGTGAAGCTGAACTACAAGAAATTTATGAAATCTACAAGGAACAACAAATTATCCGTCAACAACTGGAACAGCAGTTGCAGGATATGATCAACGCCGGCGATCAAAAGCTGGGGCAAAAGCTTCTCAAACAAATGGAAGATTTTGAGAATGATCTGCTCGAGAATGGGGTTACCCAACGGAGCATTTCCAAAATAAATACCATCCAATACGAACTATTGAAACTTGAAAATGCCGCTTTGAAACAAGGCCAGAAGTCCGAGCGTGAAAGCAACACGAATACCAAGGATTTTAAAAATCCCATAATCACCAAACCGCAGGTCCTAGAGAATTATCGCAACGAAATCGAAATTTTAAATCGGCAGGCCTTACCTTTACGTCCCAATTTTCAGAACAGGGTGAAAGACTATTTTAAGAGCGATGATTGAGTTCCATTACGAATCGGATTTTTTATTGGATGACGAAACCAAGTTTGCCGATTGGATAAGTAGGGTAGTGGGTTCGGAAGGCGGAACCATTAAACAGCTCGATTATATTTTTTGTTCGGACAACTACCTTTTAGACATGAATAAAAAATACCTGTTCCATGATACGTTTACGGATATCATCACGTTTGATTATTCGGTAGGAAAGCAAATCGGCGGCGACATTTTTATTTCTGTGGACAGGGTAAAGGAGAACGCCATACAATTTGAAATCCACTTTGAAGAAGAGCTGCTTCGAGTCATGGCGCATGGTCTGCTTCATTTGTTCGGGTACACGGATAAAACGGAAACTGGAAAAGCTGAAATGCGGGGCAAAGAAGATGAGAAAATAAAATTGTTCCACGTGGAACAATAAGGAGTGTGGCAATTCGTTGCAAGGCATCTCGACACGTTTCTCGTTCCTCGAAGCATTCGATGTGTTGCGTGGAATTCCGAGTAATAGCCAAGCCGTCGTTTCAAAATTAGGTTGCCGAACGATTATAAATGAAATCGGCTGAAGATGCGATTACCGAATTATTAGCCTACGAGTTCACATTGGTGGCCAGCCGACCAGCGGAATTTGTATTTCAAGGTTACTTAAAATAGCTTTCAAACAACATTAAATTTAATTTCAATGTTCCCAGAACAATACGATGTTATAGTAGTAGGAGGGGGTCATGCGGGAGCCGAAGCTGCCGCCGCTGCCGCTAACATGGGTTCCAAAACCTTGTTGGTTACCATGAATTTGCAAACCATCGGTCAAATGTCTTGCAATCCGGCTATGGGCGGTATCGCCAAGGGGCAGATTGTTCGAGAGATTGATGCCCTCGGCGGCTATAGCGGAATCGTTACCGATAAGTCCGCCATCCAATTCAAGATGTTGAACAAATCGAAAGGGCCGGCAATGTGGAGTCCACGTGCGCAGAGCGATCGAATGCGGTTTGCCGAAGAATGGCGGCTTGCTTTGGAGAATACTCCGAACTGCGATTTCTATCAAGAAATGGTCAGCGGACTTTTGGTCGAGAATAATCGAGTAATCGGCGTTCGGACTTCTTTAGGGCTTGAAATAAGAGGCAAAGCGGTTGTGCTAACAAACGGCACCTTCCTAAACGGCCTGATCCATATCGGCGAAAAGCAATTCGGCGGCGGAAGGGCAGGGGAAAGAGCAGCCACGGGAATTACCGAACAGCTCCGGGATTTCGGATTCGAAAGTGGCCGAATGAAAACCGGGACTCCACCGCGGGTTGATGGCCGCTCACTTGATTATTCCGCAATGATTCCACAACCCGGCGATGAGCGACCGGAGAAATTTTCTTATTTGGACACGCCTGTTCTGCAACGGCAACGAGATTGTCACATGAGTCACACCAGCGCTAAAGTGCACGATTTGCTTCGTGAGGGCTTTGACCGCTCGCCTATGTTCAACGGACGGATTAAAAGTATTGGTCCGCGCTATTGTCCATCTATCGAAGACAAGATCGACCGTTTTGCGGATAAAGATAGCCACCAGCTTTTTGTAGAGCCGGAGGGCTGGAATACCGTTGAGGTTTATGTCAATGGCTTTTCCACATCCTTGCCGGAAGATGTTCAATTCAAGGCCCTGAAATCCGTAAAGGGTTTTGAGAGCGTTAAGTTTTTTAGACCGGGGTATGCTATCGAATATGACTATTTTCCACCTACACAGCTCAAGCACACCCTTGAGACCAAACTAGTCGAAAACCTTTACTTCGCGGGACAGATCAATGGCACAACAGGTTACGAGGAGGCTGCTTCGCAAGGACTGATGGCCGGTATCAATGCCCACCTTAGGTTGAACGAAAAAGACGCTTTTATCTTGCAAAGGGATGAGGCCTACATCGGCGTTTTAATCGACGACCTGATTACCAAGGGTACAGAAGAACCGTATCGGATGTTTACTTCCAGGGCCGAATATCGCACGCTTTTGCGACAGGATAATGCGGATTTAAGGTTGACTCCCAAAAGTTTTGATATCGGGTTGGCCAGCAAAGAACGTTTAAAGCGAATGGAAGAAAAGGAGCGAAAATCCGACGCGTTCGTGAACTTTTTTAAAGATACCAGTGTTCTTCCAGAAGCCATTAATCCAATTTTAGAACGCTTGGATTCTGCCTTGGTAAAACAATCCGACAAGATGTTCAAGGTCTTTTCCCGTCCGAAGGTGAAGATGGAACACATGCTCGAACTAGAACCGGTTTCCGGGTTTGTAGAAGATAACGACCTCAATAGGGAGGTTTTGGAGCAAACGGAAATTCAAGTGAAGTATTCGGGATACATCCAAAAAGAAAAGAACAATGCCGATAAATTGCAGCGGCTAGAAAATGTAAAGATTCCAGAAAATTTTGATTACTTCAAACTGAAGTCCCTCTCATTTGAAGCTCGGGAAAAGCTCTCGGCAATTCAACCCGTTACTATTGCACAAGCGGCAAGGGTAAGCGGCGTTAACCCTTCGGACATTAGTGTTTTGTTAGTGTATTTAGGGCGATAATACATTCATGTTCCACGTGGAACCTGAATTTTTTGGGAATGTAGACAAGGAATCCTAGGGGGGAATCCTATTTAGAGTTCAATTTTCTTTTTCGAATTTAGCCCCCAATTAGCAATTTGTTAACCATCCCGTTTACTGGTGATTTTGAGATTATACAGTTCGGACCCCGCGAAGGGCAGAAGGGCTGCCTTGCCTTTGGTGCAATTTTTCATATTGTATTTTCAAGTACTATATTTTGGGCAAAAATGAAAAAAACCCTCATCCTATTTATCATCCTTATTACTGCGCAATCTTGCATTCCCATCCGCATCGCTCCTAACATCGACGATTATAAAGTAACCCGTGGAAAGAAGTTTAAAAAAAGCCTTCCCAAGAGAGAAATGTTCGTTTTTGAAGACCCTAAAGAGAGCGACCATTTTTATAACTATGTCGACACCAAGTTTCAGTTGAATGATGAAAATGTCTATGATGATGTTCCGTTTATACTTAACAACACTCAATACTTTTTCTCTTTTTATGAGGTTGAGATTCCAACCAAAGTAGTCAATCTAGGAGTTATGTTTGCCGACGCCATGCTTGATGATGCCGGCATAGGTCCGCTATTCGAAGATTCGTACGGCAATAGAAAGGGACATTGGTATATTGCCATAGAGGTATACAGCGATTTGGAAAAAGACTGTTTACAATTCAATGCGCTTTCAAGGGAAGCGGTTTTAAAGTATCTTCGAACTTTGAAGCAAGAATACCTGATTACCCATAACTATAATGAAACTGTTTTTAAGAACTAAGGATTTCTCGGTTACCGGTGAAGCCTTTGAATTGCTGCTCGACGAAGATTTACAAATGCTGGTAACCCGGCCTCAACCGGAAAATCTGGAAGCGTATTACCAGAGCGAAGCTTACATCTCACACACCGATGCCCATACTACATTTTCGGATAAAATCTATCAAGGGGTTAAAACTTTTAGTCTTTGGATGAAAACACGACTCATCAGCAGCTATGCGAACCATAATAAATCACTTTTGGATTTTGGTGCCGGTACTGGTGAATTTCTGTTGGCTGCCAAAAAAAAGGGTTGGTCCGTAGCAGGGGTGGAGCCCAATCGTGATGCCCGAATGCGGTCACGGGAAAAGCGAATGGAGCTGCTTCGCGATATGGACGCACTGCCCAAAAAGCAGTTCCAAATTATTACGTTGTGGCATGTACTTGAACATTTACCGGATTTAGAGAATCAGATTTTACAACTCGTGAGGCGATTGAAGGATGATGGCACGATGCTTATCGCCGTCCCGAACTTTAAATCGTATGATGCAAGACATTATCAGGAGTTTTGGGCCGCTTATGACGTACCTCGTCACCTGTGGCATTTTTCAAGAACTTCCATTGAAAAGGTATTCGCCAAACACGGAATGAAAGTTGTACAAACCAAACCTATGATTTTTGATGCCTTCTATGTTTCATTGCTTTCCGAAAAATATAAAACAGGCAAACAAAATTTTATAAAAGCTTTTTTCTTGGGGTTGCTTTCCAACATTAACGGCTGGTGGACCAAAGAGCATTCTTCAATTATTTATATTCTTCAAAAGGGTAACCTAGTAGAAGATGTTTAATTCGGGTTCAGTACTTATTCTTGATTTTCCTGGCCGAAGATGGTGTTTGATAACCCTTAAGGTATCCAAAAACCATGTTCGGCCATCAAAACCTAAAATTAGGACTTTTAAGAAAGCCTTTTGCGCCGGCAAACCGTGGGGTCATTTATTTGCCGAAACTTCAAATCAGGGCTTTTTAATAGGCCGGTTCCAATAGCTTTCATTGATTACTAAAGAATTTACGATAGAATGAACTTATCGGCCTTAAATGGATCTTAACTGCAGAAAAAAGCTAAATATGGAGTAAAGGGATTTCTCTTGACATTCCCCTATATCCTTTCAAAAAGCTTTTCTATTTTTGCGCAGCCAAAATTGGCATAAAAGAGTATTATTTTAAATAGAAGAAATCAAAATGGAAACAAAAGGAAGTAGTATAGGTAAAATATTTTTGGTTTTTGCGGTCTTCGGATTGGCTTCTTGCCAGCAAGCGAAGATCGGATATGTCGATAACGTAAAACTGATGAATGAATATCAGGAGAAAATCGATGTTGAGGCGGACTTCAAAGTTAAAGCGGATGCCCTGAACAAAAAGAGGGATAGTATCTCACAGGCCTTTCAAGTAGAAGCACAGGCCTTTCAAGCAGAGGCGGAAAAGATGTCGCAGAAAAAAGCCCAGGAGCAATATGGCCAAATGCAACAGCGGGGCCAAATGATCGGTCAACAGTTGCAACAAGAGGACCAGCAGCTGCAGGCCGCTGGCCAGACCGAAATGGACAGTATTGTGGGCAAGGTGAAAAAAGAGGTCCAAGCTTACGGCAAGGCGAACGGGTATACCTATATTCTTGGCGGGGGAGATGGTGGCAGCGTGCTCTACGGTGAGGAAACCAACGATCTTACCGATGAGGTGGTGAAGCTTTTGAACGACAAGTATAAAAAGTAAAAGTCGCAGGCTTTGCGCCAAGCGCAGCAAGCATGATTCGAATAGGCCCCAAAGATTTCTAAAACCTTTGGGGCCTATTCGTTACTGCAACAAAAAGACAAGAAAGACGGCCGGTATAAAGTACACCGCAATGGTCTTGGCCCCTTCATAGTCCTTGGCCAGACGTTGCCCGAAAAGCAACATCAAAAGGGATATACAGGCCATAATTGCCCCATAAAATGCGATATCGGTTTCATTGAATACTGCGAGCTGAAACAATCCGGCAGAACATAATAGACCGGCCACCATTTCCGACAACAGTACCGTGCCCAATAAAAATGGTGTTAAATCAACCAATGGGGTGTCGGCAAAATGATCTTTCAGAAACGATAGGTTGCCTTTCCAATCGAAGACCTTATCTATACTGCTTTGGAGAAAGACGATAATCAAAAAAATCAGGATTAAGTTTTCGGTGGCGTGGCTTGCTAGGTTTTCCATAAATTGGGTTTGAGTAAGACAGATTTCTTGCTGATTTTTAATAGCTAAGCTAGTATGGGTTGTGCGGGCCGGTGTAAAAGCCGGGTAAGTTTGATTGACAGATCCGTCAAGATGATTTTAGAATTGCCGTTTCGCTCGATGTGATAGATGGCTTTTTCTAGCTCATCGACGATTTCCGTAATGTTGTTCTCGTGAACGAAGGGCGCGAATTTATCCAGTTGAAAGCCGTCTACGTGAATACGCATAAAGGCCAGTTCGTTGGTGTTGAAGTTTATTAGTAGGGCTTGACGCATCACCGTAAGGCAATACTGTAAAAAATTCTTTTGGGTCTCCCTACCGGTCTTGGCGACCTCTTCGCCCCAAAGTATGAGTTCATGAATAGCCGCTTTGTTTCCCTTGGCCTTAAAAGCGCTGCGCACCCATTGCACGAACCACTTTTCGAAAACGAGGTCTTCGGAATCTTTGTTCATGAGGTCCAAGGCCTTATTGAAGTTGCCATCGGCCTCATGGGCGATTCGGAGGGCTTCTTCCCGTACCAATCCTTTTTCAACAAGGGCGTTCGCCATGGCCGCTTCCGCCAAAGGGGGAAAATGTAAGACCTGGCAGCGAGAGCGGATGGTCTGGATTACCTGTTCCTCGTCTTCCACAATCAAGATAAAAACGGTATTGTTAGGGGGCTCTTCGATAAGTTTCAGAAGCTTGTTCGAAGCAGACAGGTTCATTTTTTCGGCCATCCAGATCAGCATCACCTTATAACCGCCTTCGTAGGATTTGAGTGCCAGTTTTTTGACCACTTCCTGGGCTTCGTCCACACCAATTTGACCCTGTTTTTTTTCGATACCAATAAGGCGGTACCAATCGAACAGGTTTCCGTAAGGCTGTTCTTTCACAAAAGCGCGCCATTGTGCGATATAGTGGTCGCTTACCGCATGACTTTTTATTTTATCGGAATTCGACACCGGATAGGCAAAATGCATATCAGGGTGGGAGAGGGTATTGAATTTGAGGTTGCACGCCTGATTTTTGCCCGTATTTTCTTCATCCAAATTGGCACAGATAATATATTGCGCGTAGGCCAGGGCCATCGGTAAGGTGCCCGAACCTTCTGGCCCGACGAACAATTGCGCATGCGGAATACGCCCAGCATCGGCGCTGGTGGCCAAATGTTTCTTGATATGGGATAAGCCTAGAATGTCTTTGAACAACATACCGTAAAGATAAGGTTTTTGCGCGGTTCGCCTATCGCTATACGCTATACGCTTCTTTTTTTTGCGATTGGCGTATCGCGTAAGACGAAAGGCGATTTTTCCTTACATTTGCTAATCCCATAAAACCAAGAAAAGCATGAAAACGATAGACGATTTTAATTTTAAGGATAAAAAAGCACTGGTCCGAGTAGATTTCAATGTGCCCTTAAACGGCAGTTTTACAGTTACGGATACCAACCGTATCGAGGCCGCTAAACCTACCCTAATCAAAATTCTGGAAGACGGTGGCAGTGCCGTTTTAATGAGTCATTTGGGCAGACCTAAAGGCCAATCGAATCCTGACCTCTCGTTAGAACATATTGTAGATACGGTTTCCCAGATCATCGGTGTAAAAATTAAATTCGTCGATGACTGTGTTGGTAAAAGTGTCGAAAATGCGGTCGCCGCTTTGCAGCCGGGAGAGGTGCTATTGTTAGAGAACCTTCGTTTTCACGCCGAGGAGGAAGCGGGCGATGCAACTTTTGCCGAGCAGCTTTCAAAATTGGGCGATATCTACGTAAACGACGCCTTTGGAACTGCCCATCGTGCACATGCCTCCACGACGGCCGTGGCCCAGTTTTTTCCGGATAATAAATGTTTCGGCTATTTAATGGCCAAGGAAATCGAGGCCATCGACAAAGTGATGGAAACGGGAGAGAAACCTATTTTGGCAATTTTAGGCGGAGCTAAGGTTTCCTCGAAGATTACCATCATCGAGAATATATTGGACAAGGTCGACCATCTTATTATTGGTGGAGGAATGACCTATACTTTTGTCAAGGCGAAAGGCGGTCAGATAGGTGACTCTATCTGTGAAGACGACAAGATGGATCTGGCCATGGATATTTTAAAGCAGGCCAAGGAAAAGGGAGTGGAAGTACATCTTCCGGTAGATGTGTTGGCCGCCGATGACTTTGCCAATGACGCAAACACCAAGGTGGTCGATGTAGATAAAATTCCGGACGGATGGCAAGGCCTAGATGCCGGTCCCAAAACTTTGGATAATTTCAAGGAGGTTATCCTAAAAGCCAAGACCATTTTGTGGAATGGTCCTGTTGGAGTCTTCGAAATGGAAAGCTTTGCCAAAGGCACCATTGCGGTCGGAAAAGCTATCGACGAAGCTACTCAAAATGGTGCGTTTTCCTTGGTCGGCGGCGGAGATTCTGTTGCAGCGGTCAAGCAATTCGGATTCGAGAATAAGGTAAGTTACGTTTCTACGGGAGGCGGCGCCATGCTAGAAAGCCTAGAGGGAAAAACGCTGCCGGGAATCGCTGCAATAATCGGCGAATAAGTGCGTTATCGGTAAACGGACTTTAGGATTCAAGCCCGTAGTTCTAGGCAGACCCTTAACCTAACACTAGATTGTCATGGTGTGGTTTAGCCTTAAGTTCCCTCAATTCGCAAATAGATATGATACTAAATAGCAGTAGGTATTTTTCGTTGGTTTGGTGTTTGGTTTTTGCCGTCCCCTTGATGGCGCAACAAAAAGACGCCCAAGGCGTATTTGAAAAAGATTCCCTGATAATATCCCATAAGGATACAACCTTGTCGGAGGATAAGGAGTCTCCGGTCGATACGTTGTCCATGGATATGAACGGCGTCGAGCAGATGGAACAAATGGCATCGGATACGACGCTTAACGACAATGTTCTGAAATTGATTCAGGACGGGGCCGGTCGTAAATATGCCTTGTATGATCTTCCGGAAGCAGCAAAGTACGACAGTCTTTGGATGGAGGTGCTTTACGAAAGCGCATCCCTTTCCGATGAAATGTTTAGTGAGATTTCCCATCTTGATTATGATAAGACCTATCCAACGTCATTGCCTACCGATACTTTAAAAGCCCGATTGGAACGCTTGAACCAAAAGACGCCTTTCAACATTTCCTATAATCCATCCTTGGAAAACGTAATCAAATCCTTCCTCTTTAGAAAGAGGGAACTGATGGAAAAAATGTTGACGGTCAGCCAATTCTACTTTCCGCTTTTTGAACAGCAACTTGACAATTACGACATTCCTTTGGAAATGAAATACTTGGCCATTGTAGAGTCCGCCTTGAATCCAAGGGCACGTTCGCGGGTCGGTGCGACTGGTTTATGGCAGTTTATGTACGGTACGGGAAAACAGTTCGATCTCGACGTATCGAGTTACGTTGATAATCGTAGCGATCCGATTAGGTCTACGGAAGCCGCCTGTAAGTTTCTATCCCAACTCTACGATATTTATGAGGATTGGGATTTGGTCTTGGCCGCGTATAATTCCGGCCCAGGTAATGTCAACAAGGCCATACGAAGGTCGGGGGGCTATAAAAATTATTGGAACATTCGCCGTTACCTTCCCCGTGAAACGGCCGGTTACGTGCCTGCATTTTTGGCGACGATGTACCTTTTTGAGTACGCCGACGAACACGGTCTGAAAGGGGATAAAGTAGAACGCGCCTATTTCGAGACCGACACCGTACATGTAAAAAGCCTGATTACCTTCGATCAGGTCTCCGAACTTTTAGGGGTGGGCAAGGAAGAATTGAGGGTGCTCAACCCATCCTACAAACTGGATGTGATCCCGTTCGTCGATGGCAAAATGCATACACTTCGATTGCCGAAATATGCCATGGGTATTTTCGTTACCAACGAAGAAGCGATTTATGCGCATGTAAAAAAGGAACTGGAGAGCAATGAGAGTCCGCTGCCTCAACTTGTTAAAGAAGCGGAGCAGAACAGAATACGCTACAAGGTGCGCAGTGGCGACTATCTCGGTCGAATTGCGGAACGCTACGGAGTCGGTGTGAGCCAACTCAAACAGTGGAACGATCTTCGTGGCAACAATCTCAGAATAGGACAACGGCTTACCATTTATCCAAGGCGGATACCCGGGGAAACGGCGGTAACGAACGGGGCAACAGCCGCTGCAAACACTTCGATTCCAGCAGGGGCGAAAGTACATACGGTCAAGAGCGGTGATTCACTATGGACCATATCAAAAAAATATCCGGGAATTTCCGTCGAGAATTTACGACAATGGAACGGTATTAGCGGTAGTAACCTAAAACCGGGCACAAAATTGAAATTGTGCGCCTGTCCATCCTAAATTAAGGCTATTTCGTTACAAGTTTGTCGGATTATCGTATTTTGGGTATTCCCAAAATTGCGGTTGCCCTACCACTAGTTAACCAATAGCTGGTTAACGCAATACCTTAGACCATGAAACAATTTGGAATACTAGCTTTACTTCTCGCCTTGAGCCTAACCTCCTGCAACGAAGGCAAAAACCAAAAGTATCTGCCCACTTCGATCGGGGCCATTAATTCAATGGTCGTAGTCATCGACAACGAACTTTGGAAAGGCAAGGTCGGCGATTCAATCCGAAAGCATTTTGCGGCTCCCGTTTTGGGAATGCCTATGGATGAACCCCTGTTCAGTATCGACCAAATCGCCCCTAAATTCTTCACGGGATCTATTCGCAGTACTCGTTCGATACTGTATGTTATGGAAGATACGGTAAATGTGGGCCACGTCAAAAGTGATATGTACGCAACACCTCAAAAGGTGGGTGTAATCAAAGGATCCGACAAAGATGAAATCATTGACAATATAACGAAGGAATCAGACGAGATTATTGCGGCCTTTAAAGATATGGAAATAGAGGAACAGCAAAAACGGTTTAACCGGTCCTTGAACAAAGAAGGGGTACTGCAAGAGAAGTTCGGTATTACGTTGAAAGTCCCCTCTATCTATAAAGTTGGAAAACAGGAAGATAACTTCGTCTGGATCGACCGCGAAATACAAAAAGGAACGGCAAATATCATTGTTTACGAAATGCCGGCAAACAGTTTTAATAACGATTCAACCTTGGTTCAGGATATCATTGCCATGCGCGATTCCATCGGCGAAAAATATATTCCCGGGCCCGATATCACCGGTAAAATAACCTATATGAGAACGGAGCCTGCGTACGCTCCAGCAGTTTTCCCCGTAGAAATCGCTGGAATCAAAGGCGTGGAGGTTCGGGGCATTTGGGATATTAAGAACTACCCCATGGCAGGGCCTTTTCTGACCTATATTCTCAACGATAAGGCGCACAACCGAAAGTTGGTTTTGGAAGGTTTCGTCTTCGCACCCGCCACCGAAAAAAGGAACGATATCTTTGAATTGGAGGCCATATTAAAAACCTTGAAATTGACACCCCCACAAAGTAAATAGGCTTCGAGAAATAAGTGCAATAAAAAAGCCCATTGCTACGATGGGCTTTTGTTTTTCATAAAGATGAACTCGTTTTAACGAGTTCTATATATTGTGTCAGAAGGCGAATCCTGTAGAGAGCCTATAGGCGAAAGCGTAAAGCGTTATCACGAAGAGGGCGAGCCAAAGCCATGAGAACATCTTAAAATACTTTTTCAGCACCCTATAGGTCCAGTCTCTGAATGCTTCTACATAAATTTCCTTAACGAGTAATAATTTCTTCATATTTGGGATTTTTTATCTGGGACAAAGGTGACGCCATTTTCTATGTTTTGAAGAATAAATTAGATGAAACCTACCCATTATCGGTCATCTGCATCACTAATTTTTAGGTCTCGATAAAGTCCTTAAATTGACGGTGTAGGGCATTTTTATAGCACGGGGCACTGGAACACGTCTTAAGTGGAAACATAAAAAAACCGCCACCTTAGATAAGGCAGCGGCTAGGTTAAGGTGTAAATAGGTCGTGGAACCTTGAAATTCTTACTCTCTTACAATAATAAACTCTGAACGTCTGTTGAGCAGGTGGGTCGCTTCTGAACAGCGTACTGTACCGTCACACTCATTGAGCAATCGGCTCTCGCCATAGCCAATGGCGCTTTCGATACGGCTCGCGTCAATACCTTGGGATAGGATATAGTCACGGGTCGATTTGGCGCGCATGTCCGATAGGTATTCGTTGTACGCCCTGCTGCCACGTGAATCGGTATGTGATTCGATTTTTATCGCCATACCGGGGTATTCTTTCATCACACTGACCAGTTTGTCCAATTCTTTGGCTGCATCCGATCTAACATTTGATTTGTCGAACTCGAAATAGATCATTTCGGTCTTCAGCTTTTTGACACCTTCCTCTACGGCGATCATATCTTTAAGGTGTTTCATGGAAATGTCTACGTTGACACGTTGGTTGTCTACCGTAGCTACGGGACGTTCATCGTCGAAGAACTGGCCCTTTACGCTTTTTAAGGTGTATTTGGTGTTACCTTCAAGATCCTCGAATACAAAGCTGCCGTCATCTTCGGTCATCATCTCCTTAAGTTTGATGCCGTTCTCGTCCAGAAGTTGTACTAGTACCTTGGGCATTAGGTCTCCGGCAACCAGCTCGGTGATTACGCCTGTGATGGCGTTGTGGTTAGCCGGGATTTCTTCGATGGCCGGTCTTTTAAACGAATAGATATCATCATCCCCTTTACCACCGGCGCGGTTGGAAGCAAAAAACCCTTTGTAGTTTTCCTCGTCTACGATATATGAAAAATCATCTTTATTGCTATTGATAGGTTTGCCCAGGTTGGCGACGGCGCCAAAGCCCTCCTCCGCATCGTATGGCGTTTCGAAAACATCAAGGCCTCCGAGGCCCGTATGACCATCCGAAGAAAAATAGAGCTTGGTACCGTTAAAGAAGGGAAACATCTCCCTTTTCTCGGTATTAATACCAGGCCCTAGGTTACGAGGCGTAGAAAAGCTGCCGTCATCAAAGACATCGACAACGAAAATATCGGTCTTGCCGATACTGCCCGGCATATCGGATACAAAATAGAGCTGTTTGCCATCGGGGCTCAGGGCAGGGTGGCCTGTGGAATAGTCGTTGCTATTGAACGAAACCTCTACGGCTTCCGCCCACTCCGAGCCGATTTTGTTCGATTTGTATATTTTTAGGTGGTTCACCCCCTCTTTATCGCGTTTCAGCCTTTTACCGTAATTGTTGCGGGTAAAATACATTGTCCGATTATCGGGTGAAAAAGCCACGGATGCCTCGTGATATTTAGTGTTTATTTTTTTGGAAAATTTGATTGCATTTTGGAGGTCTTGCGATGCTTTGTTGATTTCGGCCACATAAAGATCCAAATAAGGCTGATCGTTCCATTTGTACTTTCGGGTCTTAAAAAGGGATGAATCTCTAGCGGAGGAAAAGACAATCTGGCTCGAATCGAAGAACATGGGCGAGAAATCGGAATATTGGGTGTTGATGGCCATGTTTTTAAGTTCGTAATCATCTTCCGAGTCTAAAATTTCGTCCAATACAATCTCGTTGGCCGCGATTTTAGCGTTATTCAGGCCTTCGTCTTTTCCGTTTTCCGTTTTCCGGTTATACAGCCGCATCAGGCGTTTGGCGCGACCGTATTTTCCGGCACCCTTTAAGGAGTGGGCGTATCTGAACATATTCTCCTCCGCCATTTCCTTCCCGTAGTTTTCATAAAGAATGTTGTACCACTGATAGGCCTTTTCCATATCGGTATTATAATAGTGGGCGTCAGCGGCTTTCTGTATGTTATCGCGGGTATAGTATTTTTCGCCTTTCGACAGGGCTTGCTCGTAAAGTTCGGCCGCTTCGGCGTACCACATCTTGTTGAAATAGGCATCGGCCTTTTGGATAGTTTTGCTTTTGTTGGCAGCGATGCTAATACTTGGCGCATGGCTGTCTAAGGAAATCAATTGTTCGGCACTGTTGCTGGTTTCGGCCTCCTCTTCGTCAATTTCAGCCGTGGTAATCGATCCGGTTTCGCTCACCTCCAACATAGCCAACGATGATCCGCCGATGGTCATACTGTTCTCAATTTCAAGAATCCAAATGGTGTCGGTGTAGGTGTCTTCCAATTTTGAAACACAGGCATCGACGGCCTCAAGACCGAACGGATAGTAGGTCAAATATACATAGTTGAGTCCGTTTTCGGGATTGGTGATGTAGCCGGACTCCGCAAAACCTTTTCGCTTTAATCTTTTCACCATCTTATTTAGGTTTTTTCTTTTGCCGAAAACTCCCGATATGATATAGTATCCGTTCTCTACGCTTTCTAATCCGCTAAAGGTTCTATAGGGTATATTCTGGCTATCGGCGGCTTCTTCGAAGGTCTTGTTGATGGAAACCACCGGGTCGGCATATAAAGTGGGATTGTTGGTGTCATTGCTCGCCGTGGTCCGTGATTCATCGATTCCGAGGTCGTTAAGGTCTTGGGCAAAGAGGCTGGAACCCAACAGTAAAATTAGAAGCGGCAGTAGTTTTTTCATGATTTGGGATGTCGGAAAAGCAGAAAATTTTTAGCGTTACGGATAATCAGTACCCAAGATTGAATTAGGTTCAATCAATCGGATTGGGCATCCTACTTATCAAATAGGATAACGTAAAAATCGGCTAATCACTGCTTTTGGAATAACAATTGTTGTGAAAGGAGGATAAACTGTGGTGAATCGAACAGGGAGATTACCTTAATCGGAAGGTTAGGGCTTGGAACGTATAGGGATAGTCAAGCTAAATCAAGAAGGTGAATTAAACTATGAACACATGTACTGATTTCCGTAGCATAAATTATTGGCGATTAAAAAAGCCCTGGGTGCGTAACACCAAGGGCTTTTTTGATATGATATGTAGACTATTTAGTCTTTTTTGTCTTCCAGTTTGTCGTTTACAGGTTCATCTTCCTTCGAGGCATCCTTAAACTCTTTGATGCCACTTCCCAGGCCGCGCATCAATTCTGGAATCTTTTTTCCGCCGAACAATAAAAGGATTATCACGACGACAACGGCTATTTGCCAAGGCCCTATTGCAAGAAAAATATGTAATGCTGTCATAATTTTAAATTTTATGGATAACAAATGTAGTAAAAAAGTAATTTACTTGGTTATAATACTACGGAAGTTAATTATTAAAGTGGTTTAATACCTTCAATCCGTGTTCAAGTACTTACGAAGAAAAAGCGCATGGGTTCATTATGATCTAGCAATCTTGCCAGTTCAATGTTTCCGCAATAAGGCAAGACCATCAAATTTTTACAAAAACCCTCCAATTTGTACGCGGCATGAGTATATTTGTCTATGAACTCGTTTAGACTTTTTGTTTGGAACCGAGAATTTCGGCTTTTGTGCTCTAATGAAGACTTTTTTGAGCAGCATAGCTGTAGCTACGGTGGGAGAAAAAGACAAAATTAGAGTGCAAAATGTGAAATTCGCAGGTAAAAGAAATAGTCTAAACGAGTTCAATGGCCAAAGAAGTCAAGAAAAGAAAGGAAATCAAAAGGAAGCTTTTGCATAAGTACCGGTTGGTCATACTCAACGAAAGTACTTTTGAAGAAAAGATATCCTTTAAACTAAGTCGTCTCAATGTATTTGTGACAGGCACGCTCTGTATCATCGGCTTGATTGGACTTACTACTCTATTGATTGCCTTTACTCCGCTGCGCGAATACATCCCCGGATATTCGTCGACAAAGCTTAAAAAGCAAGCGACCGATCTTACTTACAAAACGGACTCTTTAGTGGTCTCACTGGGTAATACCAATCGGTATTTAGAAAATATTCGCATGGTATTGAGCGGCGATATCGAAAATAATGAAACCAACCTTGACTCCATTCGTGAGCAGTTCGAGTTAGATCCTTCAAGTATCGACCTCACCCCGATCAAAGAAGATTCTATGTTGAGGGCCGAAGTGGCATTGGAAGATAAATACAACCTTTTCGAAAGAAAATCCACAAGTTCCGACCTGGTACTTTTTCCGCCCATAAGCGGAGTGGTTTCCAACACCTATGATGCCGGAAAAAAGCATTTTGCCGTTGATATTACCGCCCCGCTCAATACGCCGATCAAGGCCGTAGCCAACGGCACCGTCATTTTTTCGGAATGGACCGCAGCGACAGGTTACGTCATCATTATCGAACATAAAGAGGGCCTATTAAGCGTTTACAAGCACAACGGTTCCCTGAGCAAGGAACAGGGCGATATCGTAAGATCTGGCGAAGTGATCGCATCCGTAGGTAATACGGGAGAACTTACCACCGGCCCTCATCTACATTTCGAACTTTGGAGCGAAGGTAATACCGTGAACCCGTTGGACTATATTGATTTTTAAATACATTTTTTCCATGTCTCTAAAATCCTTCGCCGCCAAAATATTTGCCAGCTATATGGCCCGCAAAACGGCAAAGTGGGTCGATACCCCCATCGAAACACAAGAACGGGTTTTTAAGGAATTACTACAGAAGGCCGCGAACACAAGATTCGGAAAAGACCATGGGTTCAGCGAAATCAAATCGCACGAGGGGTTTATGGCGAGCGTTCCGATACGGGATTACGAGGAACTCAAACCTTACGTGGAGCAGGTCGTGGCCGGGCAGCCGGATATTCTTTGGCCGGGCAAGCCTGTCTATTTCGCCAAAACATCGGGCACTACATCGGGAGCCAAATATATCCCCATTACCGATACATCTATCAAGCACCAGGTGAACGCATCCCGAAATGCCATTCTCAATTACATCCACGAAACGGGAAATGCGGACTTTGTAGACGGAAAAATGATCTTTTTACAGGGGAGTCCGATTTTACAGGAGAAAAATGGAATTAAATTAGGGCGCCTTTCAGGAATATCCGCCCATTATGTGCCCAATTATCTGCAAAAAAACCGCTTGCCGAGCTGGAAAACGAATTGCATTGAAGATTGGGAAACCAAGGTAAACGCCATTGTCGAAGAAACAGTTAACGAAGACATGGCTATTATTGCAGGGATTCCCTCATGGGTACAGATGTATTTTGAGCGCCTGCAGGCGAAGACCGATAAAAAAATCGGTGAGTTGTTCAAAAATTTTAAGCTGTTTATCTACGGAGGCGTCAACTATGAGCCCTACCGCGCCAAATTCGAAAATCTGATCGGACGAAAGGTGGATAGTATCGAACTCTTTCCGGCCAGCGAGGGCTTTTTCGCCTATCAAGATTCCCAAACCGAAAAAGGGATGCTACTGCTTTTGGATGCAGGAATTTTCTACGAGTTTGTCAAAGCCGAAGACTTCTTCGATGGCAATCCCTCACGAGTAACCATCAAAGACGTGCAGCTCGACATCAACTATGTAATGATTATTTCTACGGATGCCGGACTCTGGGCGTACAATCTCGGGGATACCGTTCAGTTTATTTCTATAAAACCCTATAAAATAATTGTTTCGGGTCGTATCAAACATTTTATCTCCGGCTTTGGGGAACATGTTATTGCCAAGGAAGTCGAAGAAGCCATGCAGCAAGCCCTCGCCGGTACCGATGCCCGTATCAACGAATTTACGGTCGCCCCGAAAATAAATACCGATGCCGACGAGCTCCCCTATCACGAATGGTTCGTAGAATTCGAAAAAGAACCCTCCGACCGGGAAAAATTTATCGAAATTCTTGATACCGTCCTTCAAAAACAGAACAGCTATTATTTTGACCTCATTGATGGCAAGATTTTACAGAGGTTAAAAGTGACCTCCATAAAGCCGGGCGGCTTCAATGCCTACATGAAATCCAAAGGAAAATTGGGCGGGCAGAACAAGGTGCAGCGGTTAGCGAATGATCGTTCTGTTGCTGACGGCCTGTCAAAGTTCAAAGATTGACCATTCAACCGCACTCAGGGGAAAGGTTTAAGGTTCGAAAGTGCAATGATTCAGGTCGAGCAGCCATGTCAGATCAAGCGCCGTCGAGACCTCAATAAAATCGCAGGGTGCATGTCCCTATTCAAGGTTTCATGGCTACTTCGTAGGTATTCAAGGCACAAGGTTGCAAAAAAACCGTAATTTTGCCTGAGACTGTTTTGATGTCTGTGATTGGAATTTTTATAGGTCATTTTTGTAGCCTTTTAGGCAAAATTTTCTTGCATAGCCGTAGCTACGGTATAAAATTTTAACGATGAAGGATGCAAAAAAGAGCATAAAAAAGCAATCGACAGATTTCAATACAGTCTCTTAAATCCATTTATGGGCAAGACCATCACAACCACCCGCGCTCAAGAATCGACCAACGCCATCGAGCGGCTCTATATCACCATGCGGCACCTGTTCAACCGTGGATTTTACAAGCCGACCGGGGTATCCGGCGAATCGTTGAAGGATGCATTGCTGCAGCTGCGCCCCGAAATCTATGGCTCCCTCGGGGAGGATAAGGCCGAGCTTAATGGTTTGATCTACGTGCTCGAACGTCTGCCCGAAGGCATAGAACAGTGCCGGTTTATCAACCTGACCTCCGATGAAGGCTATGGGCGGTCCCATTTTAAGCCCATTATTCCACCAAAACGTCGCCGTAACTGCTACCGTATCGACGAAGAGCAGATGAATGTCGAGATAACCCGAGGCCGTTCGGATATTTATGATATTCTCACCCACCTGACCTTCCTATTTATAGAATCCGAAAAAATTAGCAAAAAGGTATTGATTGGAGATACCGATAAGACTATCCGCGATTGGAAGAAACTGGAGGCTTTCGTAAAAAAGGAGGAGCTTTCCCAAGCAGATAGGGAGGTCGCCGTAATCCATACCGCCAACATCCTGGGCCGACCGTTCGTGGAAATTATGGCGGTGCATGAACGATTCTCGACCAAAGAACGCCCCGAACGCTTTCTGGAAATCATTTACTGGCTCGGCAAGCTGGCCGTAGAAGAAGAGGTCACCGGCGAAAAAAGGACTATAACGTTCAGTGCACTGCTGCGCGAACGTCTTGGTCACCACATACACGGCGAACGCTGGGCAGATACCATCAAAGAAACCTTACGCAAAAACGGACTCCTAAAACGCCCGATACATATCATCAGTGCCAATATGCACAGTGTCATGAATTCATTGTTCGCCAAAAATGCCCTAAAAAAGGAGTTTCCCGATAACGAATCCCTGAAAATCTACGAATCCCTGAGCTCTTCTTTGAATCTGGAACTACGCGAGAAGGTAATCAAGGTGGCCAAAAAGAACGGAATGGTGGCCATCAACGACTTTTCGGGCACCAATATCGACGTGCAGTTGTTCGATACGGCCAAGATGGAGAAAGAGGTTTGTTGCTACGAACTGTCAAAAGAAATCACCGATGCCGAAAAACCTGTTATATTTGTAATGGATTACGCTTTTGGCGAGCAGGCGTATGAGACTATCGACGAGCTTTTGAAACCGTATAAGGAAGGAAAGAAAAAGGAGGTGCTATTAAATGTGGCCTCCATATCCATCATGGGAAAAGCAGGCATTCTCGATGGCGGCAAAGGTGATCTAATGATACCATCGGCCCATATTTTCGAAGGAACGGCAGATAATTATCCCTTTAAAAATGAACTTTGCGCCGAAGATTTTAAGGGACACGGATTGAAAGTTTTCGAGGGCACCATGGTCACCGTCTTGGGCACCTCTTTGCAGAATAAGGATATATTGAAGTTTTTCCAGCAGAGCACCTGGAATGTCATCGGCCTTGAAATGGAAGGTGTACATTACCAAAAGGCCGTACAATCGGCCTCAAGGATACGTAAGAGCATACGGGAGGACGTCAAAGTGAGGTATGCCTATTATGCTTCGGATAACCCTTTGGTCACTGGAAGCACCCTGGCTTCAGGTGGTCTGGGGACGACTGGTGTTAAGCCGACCTATTTAATTACCGACAAGATATTAACGCAGATTTTTAACTCATAGCAACCAAAAATGGCAGATAATAAACCTGTGAATACCCAACCAGAGTCTGATGAGATAGATTTGGGAAGGCTACTAAATATGGTCGGAAGAGGTTTTGAGAGTCTATTTGAAGGTTTTCTTCTTCTATTTTTGTACCTCAAAAAACAAATATTCTGGTTATTAGGATTGATTTTGTTGGGTTTGGCCATTGGATTTTTACTGAACAGTACCGTCGACAAACAATTGAAAACGGAAGTAATCGTAAAACCCAATTTTGAAAGTAAGGATTATCTCTACGATGTCGTTGACGAGATACAAGCCAATATTGTTGCCAAAGACACTCAGTTTTTGAATAATATAGGGGTTGATATTTCCGATTTAAGAGGATTTGACATTAGTATCGAACCCATTGAGAAAAAAAAGGAGGATAAAGACAATATAAAAGACGATAACGACTATCTTGAAATCCTTCAGAATTTCAAGGACCAAGAATTTGTTTCAGAGGTTATCAAGTCTGAAATTTTAGACATAACGGTTCTGACCCATAGAATAAAGTTTTTACATAAAAATCCGTTTAATGGACAACAAGTGGTTGGTAAGATTTTGGATTATATCAATGCCAATCCCTATTTTGTTGAGATGCGTACCATACATGAAAAGAATGCCGAGGATAGAATTGATCGAAACAAAGAACTCATAGCCCAGATTGACGGGCTCATAAATAACTATACCCAAAAATTGGGAAATTCATATTCCGGTATGGGAAGTCAAGAAGGCACGCTTTTGTTGAACGCAGAAGAGCCGCTGGACATCCCCAGTCTATTTGCATTGAAAAATGGCTTGATCAAGCAGATAGGTGACAAGCAGATTGAACTCGTTCAGCAAAAAGAAGCCGTTAAAATTGTTAGCTTCGGAAAGACCCAAGAAGTCAAAAACCAATTTTTGAACAAAAGCCTGATTCTTTTACCAATGGTTTTTTTAGGGTTATTTTTCCTCTGGACGCTATTAAAGTATTTGAATAAAAAGGCTTTGAGTCTCTGACATTATCGTACCGGGTATTTAGAATTTTATAGGTTACTATTACCTAAAAACCTTAGGTTTAAACAGATTCTATCAAATGAAAATTTTAATCACAGGCGGGGCAGGGTTTATAGGATCACACGTTGTACGTGAATTTGTAAATAAATATCCCGAGCACCATATTTTCAATTTGGATGAGCTAACCTATGCGGGTAATCTCGAAAACCTGAAGGATGTCGAAGCCGCCTCCAACTATTCCTTTATTAAGGGGAATATAGTAGATGCCAAATTTATACGGACTATTTTCGAACGGTACTGTTTTGATGGGATAATACATCTTGCTGCAGAATCGCATGTGGATCGTTCCATCACCGATCCGTTGGCTTTTGTACATACCAATATTATTGGAACCGTAAATTTGCTGAACGCTGCAAGGGATGTTTGGAAAGATGATAGCCATAAGAAACGTTTCTATCATGTAAGCACCGACGAGGTCTATGGTTCTCTAGGGACGAAAGGTTTGTTTTTAGAGACCACAGCTTACGACCCCAACTCCCCATATTCTGCTTCCAAGGCTGGTTCCGACCACTTTGTTAGGGCTTATGGCGAAACCTATGGGCTCCCGTATGTGATTACGAATTGTTCCAACAATTATGGTCCCAATCAGTTTCCCGAAAAATTGATTCCCCTTTTTATTCATAATATTATTAAACAGAAAGCCTTACCGGTTTATGGTGATGGAAAATACACTCGCGATTGGTTGTTTGTTAAAGATCACGCTACTGCAATAGATTTGGTCTTCCATCAGGGCGAAAATCATGAGACCTATAATATCGGCGGTTTTAATGAATGGCAGAACATCGATTTAGTCATACTGCTATGTCGATTGATGGATCAAAAGTTGAATAGGTCTGAAGGTAGTTCCGAAAAATTAATCACTTATGTGAAAGATCGTCCAGGCCATGATTTGCGATATGCGATTGATGCCCATAAAATCAACAAAGAATTGGGATGGAAGCCATCGGTTACTTTTGAACAAGGATTGGAGCTTACCATAGACTGGTATTTGAATAATGAAAATTGGTTGAAAAATGTGACTTCGGGAGAGTATCAGGCATATTATGAGAAGATGTACGGTTAACCGGTTCCAAATCAAAAACTGATGGCTACTGAGTGTAAGCGGAATTGTAAAGCACAAACCACTAAGAGATGAAAGGAATAATACTAGCGGGCGGCTCTGGGACGCGTTTACACCCATTGACTTTATCGGTGAGCAAGCAATTGATGCCGATCTACGACAAACCGATGATTTATTATCCACTATCGACGCTAATGAATTCAGGTATCCGCGAAATTTTAATAATTTCTACTCCAAAAGATCAATCTTTGTTCAAAGAATTGCTGGGCGACGGAGAGAAGTATGGATGCCAATTTTCCTATGCGGTTCAAAACGCCCCTAATGGACTTGCTGAAGCATTCATTATTGGAGCCGATTTTATCGGTAATGATAAGGTGGCTTTAATTCTAGGAGATAATATTTTTTATGGATCAGGCCTTGCTAAGCTGCTGCAGTCGAACAACAACCCCGACGGGGGCATCATCTATGCCTATCGGGTGCACGATCCTGAACGTTACGGGGTAGTTGAGTTTGACAATCAGGGAAAAGCGATTAGCATCGAAGAAAAACCGTCAGTTCCAAAGTCCAATTATGCCGTACCGGGAATCTATTTTTACGACAACGAAGTTATAGAAATCGCCAAAAGCATCAAGCCTAGCCATCGGGGGGAACTTGAAATAACAGATGTAAACAAAGTCTATTTGCAGCGAGATAAATTGAACGTAAGTATCTTGGACAGAGGAACCGCTTGGCTGGATACTGGCACTTTTCAGTCCCTTATGCAAGCCTCGCAGTTTGTCGAGGTTATTGAAGAACGGCAAGGGCTAAAAATAGGTGCGATAGAGGCCACGGCTTATGAAATGGGATACATCGACGAAATACAATTTAAGAATTTGGCCGAACCCTTGAAGAAAAGTGGTTACAGTAAAAATTTATTGGGAATCTTAAAAAAACATGCATGAAGGTAACCGAAACTAGACTTAAGGGTTGTTTCGTAATCGAACCGGCCCTTTTCGAAGACGATCGTGGTTACTTTATGGAGTCCTTCAACCAAAAAAAGTTCGACTCGATCTTAAGTAGACCGGTTACATTCGTACAAGATAATCAATCGTTTTCCAAAAAGGGAGTGGTAAGAGCCTTGCATTATCAAATCGGTGAACACGCGCAGGCTAAATTGGTCATGGTTCTTCAAGGTGTAGTACTTGATGTTGTTGTAGATCTTCGGAAAGATTCATCCACTTTCGGGGAACACATCGCCTTGGAACTTAGCTACGAAAACAAAAAGCAACTTTTTGTCCCGAGAGGTTTTGCACATGGTTTTGTAGTGCTGTCGGATACGGCACATTTTTTTTACAAATGTGACAACAATTATAATGCTTCTTCGGAAGGTGGAATAATCTACAACGACAATACCTTGGGTATTGATTGGAAATTACCTGGGAAAGACCTTTTTCTCTCTAAAAAAGATAAGCTGTTGCCTACATTGGAAAACGCTCGATTATGACTAAAATACTGGTAACAGGAGGCCACGGGCAGCTGGCATCGTGTATTCGGGAAGTTGCTGCCGATACGGAAGCCTACCAATTCGTTTATGTCGATTATGACGAGTTGGACATAACGAAAGAAATCGAAGTCGAGCGTTTTTTGGCAACGGGATTTTTCCAATTTTGTGTTAACTGCGCAGCCTATACGGCCGTGGATAAAGCTGAATCCGAACCGGAAATGGCAAAAAAAATTAATGTTGATGGTGTTCTTAATCTGGCAAAAGCTTGTAAAAGCCATCAAATAAAATTGATTCAGATTTCTACGGATTTCGTTTTTGATGGCTTTCAATCGATACCTTATGATGAAAATATAACGACGAATCCACTTGGGGTCTATGGGAAGACAAAATTGTGCGGAGAGAAGGCTATCACGGATCTTTTGGAAGAATATTTCATTCTAAGGACTTCTTGGTTGTATTCGGGATATGGACATAATTTTTTGAAAACAATGCTTAACCTGGCAGGGGAAAGGGAAAGCTTGAGTGTGGTTTGCGACCAAATTGGAACACCAACCTATGGCATCGATTTGGCAAATGTTATTTTGGGAATTATTAGAAACAACACCGACAAATATGGCTGCTATCACTATAGTAACGAAGGTGTAGCAAGTTGGTACGATTTTACCAAGGCCATAGTTGAACTATCTGGTTTGGAATGTAAGGTGTTGCCAATAATGAGCTATGACTATCCGACACCAGCTAAGAGACCTTTCTTTAGCGTATTCGACAAAACAAAAATAAAAACCAATTTGGGCATCGAAATTCCTTATTGGAGGGATAGCCTTAAAACGTGTTTGCAAAATAATAGCTAACGTATATATGTGTGGAATAGCTGGAATATACTCAAAAAAGACAATCGACGATTTACAGGCACGGATCGTGAAAATGACCGAATCAATAGTTCATCGAGGGCCTGATTCGGGAGCGTTTTATATTTCTCAAAACAAAGTGGCTTTAGGGCATCGAAGGCTAAGTATAATCGATTTACGGAACGTGGCAAATCAACCCATGACTTCCTCCGACGGGCATTGGCAAGTTGTCTTCAATGGAGAGATTTACAATTTTAACGAGATTAAAAAAGAAATAACCTACGATTTTATAACAGATTCCGATACCGAGGTAATTCTTGCAGCCGTTCAGAATTATGGGGTGGACTGGTTTTTAGAACGCGCTAACGGTATGTTTTCAATGGCGCTTTATAATGTAGAAACCGAAGTACTTTTTTTGATCCGCGACCGACTGGGAATAAAGCCTCTTTACTATTACAATGACGGGGTGAATTTAGTATTTGCCTCTGAAATCAAGGCGATACTGAACAGCGGTCTGGTCGAGGCAAAATTCAATACCTTGGCAGTCGACGAATATTTAGCGAATCGCTATATTCGAGCGCCCTACACTTTTTTTGAGGGTATTTGGCAACTTCAACCAGGTACTTTTCATAGATATACCAATGATTTGACTTTTACCGAAAAAAGCTATTGGGAATTGCCAAATGCCTTCAATGTTTCGACCGAATTCGACGAGCAGCAAATCAAAATCGAATTTGAGGCTGAGCTTAAAAAGGCCATCGAATATCGATTGATTGCTGACGTACCTCTGGGCACTTATTTGAGTGGAGGGGTTGATTCTAGTTTGATTACGGCAATAACCGCGTTAAAAAAGAAAGGTGAGGTTAACACGTATACCATTGGCTTTGAAGAAATGAACGAATTCAAATATGCCAGAACAGTAGCAGAAAAATACGATACGGCCCACCATGAGATTTTAATGAAAAAAGAGGATTATCTCGCAAACTGGGAACGACTTATTGCCGCGAAAGATTCGCCGTTAGGAGTGCCCAACGAAATACCTTTGGCCATCATGTCCTCAAAGTTAAAGGAAAAAATTACCGTTGTGCTTTCCGGAGAAGGTGCCGATGAGCTAATGGGGGGCTATGGGAGAATATTCAGATTGCCTTTCGATTTTGTCAATCATCCAACGGGCGAAAGTTTTTACGACCATTTTATCGCGAACTACGAATATGTCCCACGTGCCATGCGCGATGAATTGATCAACACTCCTACAGATTATAGAAAAGAGTTCGACACTATGATTCAACAACAGTTTGTGGAACACGATAATGAAGAAAATATTTTTCGTTTTTTCCATCAATACCATGTAAAAGGGCTATTACAAAGGGTTGATATGACTACGATGCAAACTTCGGTGGAGGCGAGAGTACCTTTTTTAGACCATAATTTGATTGAGTTTGCCTATAAAAAAATTCCATATGGTCTAAAACTCAAATGGCTGGATGATAAATCGAAACAAATGGCGAAAAATCAAACGGCGGAAGTCTATAGCGAGGTGTTAGATGTTCCCAAATATTTGTTGCGAGAGGTTTCTTATAAGTATCTTCCGGAAGAGATTATAACCCGCAAGAAAGTTGGCTTTCCCGTACCACTTACTGAATGGTTCGAAAATTTAGAGGAGTTGGCGAACAAATTATTGGTAAATTGCTCATGGCTTAAAGATGGAGTCCTCCCCGAATTGATATCGAAAAGCAAAACCGAATCAAGGGCAGGCCAAATATTATGGATGTTCGTAAACATCGAACTTTTTAAAAAGCAGTATTTTACTACCGAGTGGCGATGGTAAAAACGATATAAGTTGAATAGGGAGCCAATACTAATTCAAAAGATAAGGATAGGATATGTACAAAAGAGGTGATGAAAAAATAGTTGTAGGTTATACTTCCGGGGTCTATGATCTTTTCCATATTGGTCATTTGAATCTTCTGAAGAATGCCAAGGGACTGTGCGATAAGCTTATCGTAGGGGTAACTAGTGATGAATTGGTGGCATACAAGAATAAAAAGGCAGTCATTCCGCATCAAGAAAGAATGGAAATCGTAAGAAACATTAAGCATGTAGATTCCGTAGTGCCACAAAATGACATGGACAAATTTAAAATGTGGCAGCGGATCAAGTTTGACGTAATGTTTGTAGGAGACGACTGGTTCGAATCGGAAAAATGGCAAGCATTAGACGAGCAATTTGAGGAAGTGGGCGTCAAAATTATATATTTTCCCTATACAAAAGGCACTTCCTCAACTATGATTAACGAAACCCTGAAAAACCTTAGAAGTTAAAAATCTGTATTCAAGTCGACTCCCCAATTTTAATATGTATTCTTTAGGATGAGGAAAAAAACAAAAAACCTAATAGTTTTCGGTACAAGGCCCGAGGCCATAAAAATGGCTCCATTGGTCAAGGAGTTTCAAAAAAATGAAAATGTATTTGAGACCAAGGTTTGTCTTACTGCCCAACATAGGGAGATGTTAGATCAAGTAGTTGATTTTTTCGATATCGTGCCCGACTACGATTTGGACCTTATGAAGCCCGACCAAAATTTATTCTCATTGACAGCCGACATAATTACAGGTTTAAAACCTATTCTTGAGGATTTTAAGCCTGATTTTGTTTACGTACATGGTGATACTACAACTACCATGGCCACTTCGATTGCCGCTTTTTATTCCGGGGCCCAGGTTTGTCATGTGGAGGCAGGTTTACGAACCTTTGATAAAAAATCTCCATTCCCAGAAGAAATGAACCGATCGATTACCGGTAGAGTCGCTGATTATCATTTTGCACCTACCGCTACCGCACGGCAGAACCTTTTAAATGAAAACGTTGCTGATGAAAGCATAGAGATTACAGGAAATACGGTTATCGATGCCCTGCAGCTCAGTGTCGATAAAGTGACCAAGTCGGATTATTTACATGCCGAAATAGAAGCAGTAAAACAGGTCTGGAACCCGAACAAAAAATTGATTCTGGTCACCGGACACCGTCGTGAAAATCATGGACAGGGCTTTGTAAATATTTGTAAGGCCTTGGCGGAAGTTGCAAAGCGGCATGATGAGGTTCAGATTATTTATCCGGTACACCTGAACCCCCACGTACAAAAGCCGGTATATGAATTGTTAGACAGAATCGATAACATCAAACTTATCGCACCCTTGTCCTATCCAAGTTTTGTATGGTTGATGCATAGATGCTATATTATTATTACCGATAGTGGCGGGGTGCAGGAAGAAGCCCCTAGTCTGGGCAAGCCCGTATTGGTAATGCGAGATATGACGGAGCGCACCGAAGCCATTAAGGCCGGCACGGTTATCCTGACCGGAACCGATCCGGATAAAATTATCGGCGAAACAAGTCGCCTATTAAACGATAAAAAAGCTTACGAAGATATGAGCCAGCGCCATAACCCCTATGGTGATGGCAAGGCCTGTAGTCGGATAGTTGCATTTATGAAAAGCCGACTATGAATCTTGAATATCACATTTGTTTCACATAAGGCATACATATCGCAGGTTTCGAAAGAACCAACTGTTTAAGAATTTCGTATCGTTATTTTCATTGCAAGGTGTCAATTTGGTGCTTCCGTTTTTGACCCTTCCCTATCTTGGCAGGGTATTGGGCGCCGAAAAATACGGGGTCGTACTCATGGTCTATGCCGTAATGCAATATCTGTTCGTGCTTTGTGATTACGGTTTTAACCTTTCCGCAACAAAGGACGTTTCCATTTTTCGAGAAGACAAAGAAAAAATCGATCGTATTTTCAGTAATATCTATTATATTAAATTGGTCTTAGTACTCTTGGCCGTAGCTGTTTTGGCGATATCGGTGTACTCTATAGAAGACTTAAAAACGCATAAAGTTGCTTATTTTTTAGGTTTCGGTATTGTTATAGGACAAGTGTTGAATCCGGTCTGGTTTTTTCAGGGGATGGAGAATATGAAGTATATGACAAGGGTTAATGTCATTGCAAAAGGCCTTTTTACCGCTCTTATTTTTATCGTTATCAAGTCTGAAAGCGATTATTTCAAAGTCCCATTGCTATACTCTATCGGCTTTATTGTAGGCGGGCTGTTTTCGATGTATTATGCTTTTAGATATTTTGAAGTGAAATTTACCAGGCCCGATGTCCAGGAAATCAAACGGCTTTTGGGCAATAGTACGCAATACTTTCTATCACGATCTGCAGCTGCGCTCTACACATCAAGTAATACGTTTATTGCAGGCCTTGCCCTCGGCAATTACTTTGCCGGTATTTTTGGCGCAGCTGAAAAAATATTCATGGCAATGACGGTAGTTTATGCACCCTTGGGAGACGCTCTTTACCCGTATATGGCAAAAAAAAGGAATTTGAAGCTCTTTAAAAAAATATTGGTCACAGTTATTTCATTGAACACTATAGTTGCCATAGGGGTCTTTTTTTTAAGCAATTGGATAGTTCTGCTGATTTTCGGTCCAGACTTTTCCGATAGCGCCAATCTCTTGCGTATTTTTTGCGTTCTTGCACTTCTTTTCGTGCCTGCGGTAATGATAGGATATCCTTTTTTAGGTGCTTTGGGCAAGGAAAAATATGCAAATTATAGCGTAGTTTTTGCATCTGTATTACATGTAGTTTTATTGGGAGTCTTATACAAATATCTTACAGTAAACCGGATAGTATACTTGTTGTTGTTTACACAGACCATAGTCCTTGTTATCCGTTTGTTCGGGGCTAAAAAATTAATTCTTGAGCTAAATGGAGAAAATGAGGGCTCATGACATATGAAGTAGATGGATAAAAAGCCATAATATAACCCAACAATTCACCCAATGAAGCGTATTGCATCTCTGTTTATAGAGAAAGTAGTTTTTGGCTTTCTCTGTGCCATTGTACCGCCAAAAAATGGCTTGATGCTTTTTGGGTCAGGATTCGGACGTTTTTCCGATAATCCAAAATTTTTATTTATTCATTTTCAAAAGAATCCCGCTTTTGAGCCTATTTGGATTTCCTCCAACGGCAAAGAGGTAAAACAATTGAGGAAGAAGGGATATAGATGTCTCTATCGATGGAGTCTAAGTGCATTTTGGGCAATCGTTCGCGCCCCGTTTTTCATTATATCGCATAACGTAAAGGATATCTTTCCGGTCATTCCTATCAGGGGAATTGTTATTAACCTATGGCACGGCACCCCAATAAAGCAAATAGGATTCGATTCACGGAAAGAAAGGATATGGATAGAGCATTTGATTGCCTCGGGAAGAAAACTTCCCTACGAGCGTTGGGACTATTTCGTTTCGGCATCTCCCCAAACCATTTTTATTTTCGAAGGGGCAATGCATTTGTCACGTTCCAAAATTTTGCCACTTGGGCAGCCCAGAACTGAATTCATAAGGGAAATAGAAAGCAGCGTGGAACTCAAAAGAAACTTAGGCGCGCGATTAACAATTCCCGACCCATTGGAACAATGTATCACCTTTTTATATACCCCGACATTTCGAAACAACGAGTCGGCGACTTCAAAGATAAAACGCGCCTTGGTAAATCTAGATAAAATGATAAACCAATTCGGAAAGAAGTTAATTCTTTTCAAACCCCATCCTTTGGACAAAGGTGTATTTGATGACGTGTTCTTCGAATCTTTATCAAACGTTTGGAACGTTTCGGCTGAAGACACCCAAGAACTGTTGGCTGTTGCCGATGTGCTCATAACCGATTATTCTTCGATACTTTTTGATTACATGATTACCGGAAAACCTATAATTGCCTTTATATTCGATAAAGAATCCTATATTTCGGAGAACGGGGGACTCTATTTTTCGTTTGAGGATTTGGGCGCCAACGTAGCGCATAATTCAACAGAGCTGATTAATTTGGTATTGGCATCCGAGGACTTGAAGAATGATTATGATTCCGAAAAGTTTAATTCTTCGGACAGTTCCATAAGAATAGAAAGTTTCATTAGGCAATTGAAAACCTAAAACTTGGTAATTATTACGCAAAATAGTTTCTTGCAACCCTATTGATTCTTGACCGTCATAAAAATAGTATCTTTGCCATTGCTAATTACTACAATATTTTGCGGCCATTAGTAATTGAACTTTGCCGTTTCGAACGAACGTCTAAATCATGACCCTGAAATTCTTTGGAACTCCATCCCTTCTTTTGACAATGGCCGTGATGTCATTGACTGCGGGATGTGCCGATGATTTGGATGACAGCTTTTATAATAAGGCCGGAGAGATAATCGCTCACCCCTTGCCTTTTGAATATACACTATCACAATACGATGGCAATCACAACATTTATTTGGACAAAAGCCACTCGACAGTTGTAGATGCCGAAAAAAGCGCCTTAGTACTTATCGACGTTTGGCAAAATGAGTTTTTGGACTCCCTAGTGATTAAGAATTTAAATCCCTTAATTAAGAAGTTTGACGCAATGGGTGCTAAAATTATTTATGCTCCGTCCCTAGAAGCACCCAATGAGAATTTATTACAATTGGACAGTAGCATCCATTTACTAAATGATGACCGGATGGATGTCTACCTTTTGGAAAATAATATTAAAAACTTATTTTATGTAGGCTTTGATACTTTTTATTGTGTTTTGGATAAAGAAAACGGCATATATTCGGTACGTTCACGAAACAAAGATCTCGATTTATTTTTGATTGACGAAGGAGTTCTATCTTATACAAAGGAGATGAAAGATGTGGCTATCGAACTGCTTAAAAAGAACAATGTTGGTATTGTGAAATTTGACGAGTCGCCATTTTATGCCATGGCCCCGTTGAATACCATTCGTGATTTATTCGCCAACACCAAAGACAACATACATGAGGGCAATAACTTCGTAACGCTCTTTATGAGCGGTTCAGAAAATCAAATGATTAAGCAGTTCGAAAAGGAATTGATTGGGTTAAACGCGAACTACGGCACAGTTGTCGAAAATAAATTCTACTATCGTGGCACTGAGCTGTCCCAACCCGATTATCTCAAACTGCTGCAAGATCTAGGAGTAAACAACTTATATTTTGCCGGATTTTATTTGAACAATGAAATCTTATGGAGTGATTTTGGTATAAGGTCTCTTTATATAGAGGTTAGGTACAACAAGGTAAAGGGTCTACCCTGGCCCTACATCGTCAATGACCTTGCCTTTATAGCACCTTCGGAAGCGATGAATCCCGAAATTGAAAAGGCGACGATAGTCAACCATTGTCGAATAGCGCATAATATAATGAGTTCTACCTTGATTAAAGGTCTGAAAGAGGCCAAAACTGGTGGAAACCAAAATCTGGGCAAAGAAAACAAGAGACCGATTCTTTGAGAAAAATCAGACTTTTTAACGTGCTCCACCCGGCCATTTTCTTTTTGGTCGCCTTTGTTTTTTTTCTGATGTTCTATCCTTTTGCGCTTGAGCGTTATTTCCCTTTTTTCGATACCACTCTCAAAACTCGGGGCTTACTTGCGACCTATCTTATCGTTTTCATTTTGGCAGCACATTTGGCCCCTATTTATCTGTTGGTTAAAACGTTTCCCAATTTGAAGGATATGGTTACCCATGTTCGTATGGATATTAAATATTGGAAAAGGGCGTTTTATTTGTTTTTTCTATCGGGGGTCGCCTTATACCTCTTTATATATTTTTTCAAAATGGGAACAATCCCCATTTTTTTAGATGACCTCGAAAGTGCACGGGTGGGTGCCAAAGCAGGTCTGGGAAAATATATTCTCATCGGTAATGCCTTAATTAGCGTAAGCTTGGTCTATCGGTTTGCGATTGAAAAATTTGTTCTTAACAAAATCAAGTTAATTTCGATTCTCTATCTTTTGGTGGGGGTGTTTTTCGTGATGGGTATTGGTTTTCGAGGCCCTGCAGCATACTTGGTAGTAAGCTGCTTTTTGGCCTATCTTATTTTTACCCAGAAATATTTGGAGGAACAAGGTATTTCCTTTCGCTATATTTTGACGGGGATTTTCTTTATTGTTTTCCTATCTCTGTTAGGCTATTATCGTCACACCGGAGAACTTTCGTATCGTGCGATCGGCTCTACGGCATGGACTACTGCGGTCAATGTAAGTAATCTAGAGGATATTGTTTACAACACCGATAAGACCGACGATTTTTATTATGGGCAGACCGTGCTAAGCGATTTGGGAATGGCCGCCGGTCTGCACGAGAAAGGGTTTACCGGGGTCATTCTTAAAGACAAATACCAATTGGAATTTGAAGGGGAAGGCATGACCATCACTTCGCCAGGTGAGGCCTACATGAATTTCGGCTGGTTCGGTATAGTGCTGCACGCCCTATTTTTGGGTACATTGGCGGGATTGTTTTATGAAATCATTATTCGAAGTGGTAAATTGAGCTGGTTTGTCATTTTGGTTTTATTTAGTTTGAATTTCTCACGTTTGGCGGTTGGAGGGATCGTGGCACCTGGTCTCTTCTTTCTTGTTCCGCAATTGATACTTTGTGCCGCTTTTATTTTTATAGCAAAATTGAAAATCTGATTATGAAAGTCCTATTTCAATCCAGAAGTAATCTTTACTCTGCCCCGGGCGGAGATACTACCCAAATCGAAAAAACCAAGCAGTATTTGGAAAAATTAGGAGTCGAGGTCGATATTAGTATCGAGCTGGAACCTGACCTGGCGGGCTACGATCTAGTTCACCTCTTCAATCTAATGGATCCCCAAGAGCTTTACATGCAAATCAAACACGCAAAAAAACATGATAAAAAAGTGGCGCTTTCGACTATTTATGGTCTTTATACTGAGTTCGAACGGAAAGCAAGGGGTGGATTTGCACAAAAGGTAGCCAATGTACTTTCACCTTACACTATCAATTACATCAAGACCTTTTTGAGGCACTTGAAAGACGGAAGAATGAATAAAGGCGTGTATTATATGCTTTTTCGAGGATATTATCGGCTTGCTAAAAAAGTGACGGAGCAAGTGGATGTCTTTCTGCCCAATTCGTTATCCGAGATGAAAAGAGTAGCCCGTGAATATCAATTGAAAAATTACAAATTTGTCGTCGTGCCGAATGCTGTCGATACCCATGTCTTCAATCCTGAAAAGGTCGACCTAGAAAACATAGACACAGAGATTTCAAAATTTAAAGATTGTATTCTTTCCGTTGCTCGAATAGAGGGAAGAAAATCAACCTTGAACCTGATTAAGGCCGTAGGTAACCAATATCCGCTTGTGCTTATAGGGAACGAAACGAAAAATGACAAGACCTTCACAGATGCCTGTCATGCTATCGCAGGAGAAAACGTGTTCTTCATGGGTGCGATACCCCACGAAAAATTACCGATTTTTTATAAATTGGCTAAAGTACATGCGCTGATAAGTTGGATGGAAACCCCAGGCCTTTCTTCACTGGAAGCTGGTGTTATGGAAACAAACATCGTTATTACCGAAAAAGGCGATACCCGTGATTATTTTGAGGATTATGCGTTTTATTGCGAACCAGATGATGTGGCTTCAATCCGAAGTGCTATCGACAAAGCTTTCGATGCGCCTTTTAATTTCAGGCTGAAAGAAAAGATTCAGACCGAATATGTTTGGGAAGAGACGGCAAAAAAAACATTAGAGGGCTATAAAATGATTTAAAACCTAATTTTTATAAAGTTTGCGAATCTTTAAGGTATGTTATGGGAGAGAATCCACAGATTTGCCCACGGTGTCCAAAATATAAGGCAAACGTCTTTCGACCACCCCTAAGATTACCACATCGGGATTAACTTGATTTACCCAATACATATCAACAGGACTTTTAGCAACGTAAACTACCCTTGAATAGTGCAACGATAAAAATTGGACAAGAGCGGCCCCGTACGAGTCCCTAAAGACCAACGCCACTTTGTCGTTACCGCAATTGTTGTTTTCGGTAACAAATGTGTTTTGATAGATGCCCCCGGGATTGACGAAGTGATAGGTACTATTACTATTTTTGAATTTATAATTCGGCTTTTTGTCGTAATAACCCGAAATACTGTCAATTCCCAAGAGATTGGTAAGATCACCATTTCTTATTTTGGAATATGATATGTCAAAATCTTCCACCGGAAACGGAGTTAGGCCCAACTCATTAAAAGTCTGCTCGCAGAAATTGCGATAAGCTAGGTAGGCCCCGTTTGCATTCCAATGGGAATCGAACTTGAAATACAACTGTTTTTCGTTTTTGTTTTTCAACAGATTGTGGCGAACATCAAAAAGAGGCATGCCTTTTTCTTCGAAAAACCGTACGGCCTGGTCTGCCAAGGAAGTTTCACCTTGAACTTGTATTTTCATCGTAAAAGGGAGCGAACTGTTGTAAATACTGTGTTTGTTCGGCCAAAAACCTACGGCATAGCGAATACCAAGCTTAGTTAGGTCTTGTTTTAGATCGAACTGTTTTCGAAAGGCATTCTCAAGCTGTTTCCTCGAAGCCAAATTCGTATGGGAATAGCTTGAGTAGATGCCCCCATCCAATTCGTTATGCTCGTTAAAAAACAAAAATCCATTCTTGCCGAACTGTACCAATTCGGGTTGTGGCGAATCCCTGAAGAGCCCTATTTTCAGGTCGCTCGCCCAATTGATGATAGTGGGACGCAGGCCGAAGTTGTCGTTGTAATAGGCCTCATACTCCCTGGGAAAACTTTCCTTGAATGCCCATTCGGGTTGCTTTGCCAATTCCCTTTTCTCCATGCTTTCAGTTTTCTGTTCTAAACCGAACAGCTTCACTATGGGCGGTGCCGCAATGATTAATACGAAGGCAAAAATATAGCCATTGGGCCTGAGGTTTGCTAATCTTATTTTTTTTAAGGAAAATGAAATAAAGGCAGCTACTGCAAAAATCAATGCCAAGAAATAAGCCACTTTATTAGCCACTAATGGTTGCTTTTTGGCCAATTTCTCCAATATTGGAGATAGATCAAAATTCGAGATAAAAAAGGGGTCGTAACTATTCAAGACCGTTCGAGTAATGAATTTCCCATCCTTTTCGGTGATGCATACATTTTTTAAGAACGATTTCGAAATATCGAAGGCATAGGAACTTTCATGGGTTCTTAACCGGACGGTCGAAAAATTTATGGGCATTTGATTTCTGTTGTTGCCAATATCGATACGCAATTGGGTTAGGGAAGTATCCAACGGAATAACAAATTCGATTGTCTGCGGTTCGCCGCCTCCTTTTATCTCAGTAATTGCGCTTTGCTTCTCCGTAAAGGCACCCTCTCCTTGGTTCGAATAGAAAACTTGAAAAACATCGTCCTTCAAAACCGTTGCGCTTAAAGAGACTGTTATTTCAGTAGGTTTCGCTCCGGTAATACCCATTAAAAGGCATGTCGTAACGAACACCAGAAATGCGATTAATAGCGCGGTTGCATATTTTTTTACCATATCAGAATCTAAAATAGATAAACGGATTGTAGGTGGTCTGAGCCAGTTCTAACAGAGACAGTATAAAAAGGGACACATACAAAATGTGCTCTAAGGCAATGGCAGAATTTGGATTGGGGATTATCATGGCAGCACGTTTTACAATCAGTGCCCTCAGTGGGGCCGAGAAGAGTATTCCCAATGCAATGACCGTTAAAGTGTAGGTATTGAGGAACAAATACGGATATGCATAGGTGCCTCCCGTGAAAGCGAACATGGTTCCAATATATTCCAATGCATAGCCTAAATTTTCGGCACGAAAGATTACCCAACCGACCATTACAACGAGCAGTAGATAAAATCTTTTTAAAAAAGTGAATTTCGAGGGTAACTTGAAAAAATCCATCCGTTCAACAATGAGAAAAAATCCATGGAACATACCCCAAACAATAAAATTCCAGCTCGCTCCGTGCCAAAGACCGGTCAAAAAGAACACAATCAATAAGTTGACATAGGTCCTATATTTGCCTTTTCGATTGCCGCCCAAAGGAATATAGAGATAATCCCTAAACCAAGTGGAAAGGGAAATATGCCACCTTCGCCAAAATTCCTGTACAGATTTAGAAATGTATGGATGGTCAAAATTCTCCTTAAAGTTAAACCCGAACATTTTTCCAAGACCGATTGCCATATCCGAATACCCTGAGAAATCATAATAAATCTGTAAGGTATAGCAAAGCACCCCAATCCAGGTTAAAGACGTAGATAGATCACCAACCGGTGCACCGAAAACCTTATCGGCGACCAAGCCAACATTGTTAGCGATAATTATCTTTTTTGCGAAGCCGGTCAAGAAACGTGTAATACCTGTCTTGAAGAGTGCAGGAGTTACGGTTCTCCGTTGGATTTCTTTCGAGATGTCGACATACCTCACAATCGGGCCCGCAATAAGTTGTGGAAAAAGTGCAATGTACATACCCAAGTTAACAATACTCCTTTGGCCTTTTACTGTACTCCGATAAACATCAACCAAATAAGAAATACTTTGAAAAGTGAAGAACGAGATACCGATAGGCAAGGTCACGTTAGAGATGTCGATATCGATATGTATTCCGACCATTGCCAAGTTTTCGACTAGAAAATGGATGTACTTGTAGTAGGTTAATACCAAAAGGTTAAGACCTACGCCCAATGCTAAAAACATTTTGGAAGTCAAAGGCCGGTTTTTGTCCAAACTTTCGGAAATGGCAATGCCCATAATATAGTTCATCCCAATAGAGCCCATCATTAGCAACACCAGCAGACCTTCGCCCCAAGCATAAAAAAAGAGACTTGCAATCAGCAGAAAGAGGTTTCTAAGCTTGTTCTGAAGCAAAAAATAGATACCAAGGACAAGGGGAAGAAACAAGAAGATAAAAACGGTCGAACTAAATACCATATACGATTTAAAGGTGGTCAAGTTGCCGGTTATCTAAAACCGGCTTGTATTTCAAATAACCGAATGACACGGTAACAATAACATAAGGCACTTTATTTTTTTGAACCCTTGATTTCAATTCATTATAATTCAATTCGGTTTTTTCGATTATCCCATCTGCCCAATAGGTAAGGGGCAAAGAACACAAAAAAAACAACGCCCCATTGCCGTATCATAAAAGATTCCGTGATTCCAAAAAGGAACATTATGATAAAAAAGAACAAAAGTAACGTATCTTTTTTCTTAATACCAATATAAAGCAAAAGGCCATATATTAACAAAAGGACGACCAATCCCGAATACCCTAAATCTAGTGTGGTCTGTAAAAACTGGTTGTGGGCATTGTAACCTTCGACGACCTGAATAGCTTCTTCACCTATTCTTTTCTTGTAGCACTCTGTCAAAATATGCGATGTGTTATTGGTTCCACCGCCAAAAAAACCTGCGTTTTTTATTTGTTGCCAACTACACTCCCAAGACAGTATCCGGCTATATACACCGTTATTGTAATCATTTGGGGCATGGAAATCGATATGGGCTAATTCCTTGAACTTGCTTTGAACAATAGGCCGGTTCGCCATCCAAAACGCCGAGAGGATGAAGAAAGCGATAAATCCTATTAAAAATTTTAGATTGCTTTTCTTTTTTAAATAGGCAATCATAAAAAAAACGGTCAGTATAAAAGCCACAATAATACTCGTGCGGTTGTAGAAAATCGCAAGGCTGAAAAAGAGAAAGGGGATAAAAAAATAGTGTTGCAATTTGGTTACATTTGCCGTTAGCAATTCGTAATAGACTATAGCTAGGGCAAAACAGACGAAGATAGCCAAATAGTTTAGCTGCAAGTCGAGTATTTCGGTAGGGTCGTGATAATAGAAAATATAACCTTTGCTTCGAATATAGGTGGTAACGATACAAACAAGGCAAGAGAAAAGAACGGTATATAGAAAGACATGAAGCACCCACTTTTTAAACTTAATAAACGAAACCGAAAACGGTAATAATAACAGGGGGAGATATTTAATCAGCGTCGAATCTATTTTAGGTTGTTCGACGACGAACAGATTAATCCCCAAAATGGCATAGTAGAGAAAAAAAAGAATCGTTGAGGTGTTTAACGGGGGAATAAATCTCTTTCTCGGCGAACATAGGTATAGGGCAGAAAATAGTGCGACGGCGTAAGAATTGATGTTGTAGAGCCTGGCTAATGGGATGCTTGCCACTACGAAAAAGAGTGCTATATTCTTAACTTTGTCCAGTGACACGTGCTTCGTGTTTGAAAACGAAAGTAGAAAATTAAAACGGAGCTGCTCATCTTTTTGATGGATAAAACTATTTTAATCGGTTGACCTGCTTTCCAAATTGACAAATAATTTTTGAAAAATCCAACACTTTGAAAATAGCGATTATCGGAACTGTGGGTATACCAGCTAAATATGGCGGGTTCGAGACTTTGGCCGAAAACTTGGTCGACCAACTTGGAGGTAAATACGATTTTACGATTTATTGTAGTTCACCAAATTACAGGGGCGAGCGTCAGGAAACTTACTTGGGCGCCAGACTAAGATATCTTCCTTTCCACGCAAACGGTAAATCAAGCATAATTTATGATGTTATATCAATTGTTCATGCGATGTTCTTTGCGGATGTCCTTTTGATTTTGGGTGTAAGCGGGGCCTTTATGATTCCTGTAATAAAATGGTTCACGAATAAGAAGATAATTACCAATATCGACGGACTGGAATGGAAGCGCGATAAATGGGGCGACATCGCCAAAAAATATTTAAAAATGCAAGAGAAGATTGCGGTGAGGTTTAGCAACGTAACCGTTGTGGATAATGAGGGAATTGAAAATCATGTATTTCACGAATACGCAAAACCGAGTACTCTTATTGCCTATGGTGCAGATCATGTATTTTATAAAGAGTTAAGCAAATCAACCTTGGAAGAATTGTGTTTGCCTAAGAACTTCGCGTTTAAGGTATGCCGGATTGAACCAGAAAACAATATCCATATTATTTTAGAGGCCTTCGGCAAAACAACGGTTAATTTGGTAGTGGTAGGCAATTGGAATAACAGTGAATACGGGAAAGAATTACGGGAAATATATGTGAATAAAGAAAATTTATATCTTTTGGACCCAATATATGATCCAAACAAACTGAACGAGTTAAGGGCTAACTGTTTTCTATATGTTCATGGCCATAGTGCGGGGGGCACCAATCCTTCCTTGGTCGAGGCGATGTATCTGGGTCTTCCTATAGTTGCATTTGATGTTGATTACAACCGTTATACAACAAATAACGAGGCACTTTACTTCAAGACTGGTGAAGATTTATTGAAATTGTTAAAAAATGACCTAGCATATGCCAAAAATTTGGACACCGTGGCTTTGAAAATGAAACAGACCGCTAAAAAAAGATATACTTGGAAATTCATTAGCGAATCTTATGAAAATTTATGGAGCGCATGATTTGGAGTGTTTTTCGCCTAGCCCATTTTGCACTATTTCAATCGAAATTCTCATTGTTGATTCAACTTTTGCTACTTTTAGAGCCTAAACATTCGTTTTGTTTTTTCTAGAAACTGCCATATCGCTTTTTATTGGGGCTTTTCTTCTTACGTATTTGACGATACCAAAGATAATCAGCGTTGTCGAGTACAAAAGATTAATGGATAGTCCGAATAATAGAAGTTCCCATACTTTGAGGACGCCTACCCTAGGGGGAGTATCCTTTTTCTATACCTTAATTTTTGCTCTATTTTTCATAAATGGCAGAGACGCTTTCGATGAAGCTATGTACATTATACCCGGCCTAACAATACTCTTCATAGTGGGTCTTAAAGACGACCTCGTAGTCATATCCCCAGGCGCAAAACTTATATCCCAAGTCTTCGCTATCTCCTTCATACTGGCCAACCCTAGCTTTACAATCCACTCTCTGAATGGTTTTTTGAACATCAATGAAATACCTTATTACCTGTATTTAATTATTGGTGGTTTCATGATGATCACAATCATTAATTCTTACAATCTTATTGACGGTATCGATGGTTTGGCCTCTATTGTAGGTATTGTTATTTTAGTAATCTATACCACCATATTTTATTTGACTGAAGAATATTTTTTCGCTTTATTGGCTATAGCTTTAAACGCCAGTCTTATGTCTTTTTTGGGGTTTAATCTCTCCTCGGATAAAAAGATTTTTATGGGAGATACGGGTTCATTAATTGTAGGTTTTATTATTAGTGTGCTTACACTAAAATTTTTGGCATTGCGCCCTGTTGCTTATACCGACCTCCCATTTTTATTAGAAAACGCGCCGTTGATAGCCATAAGTATACTTATCGTTCCGCTTTTTGATACGGCCAGAGTCTTTGCCATCCGTATCGCCAACAAAAAAGGTCCGTTTTCACCTGATCGAAACCATACACACCACGTTTTAATCGATTATTGGGGCCTTACGCACAAACAGGCGAGTTTTATCATAGGCTGCTTTAATCTACTCTTTGTAACCCTGTTTATTGTTTTAGGCAGTACGGCCAAAAATTTGGGTATGGTAATCATGTTGGTGTCCGTGGTTATCTTTTTGGGATATATTTTCTTTAAATACAACTATAATTTCACAACCTTAAAGCAGAAAATCTTACTAAAACGAAAGGTCAAACGGTTTAAATCAAAGGTGGAGGAAAAAAGTTCTAAGAAAAGGAAGATGGAAAGCAAAAAGAGCGAAGACTCATCAATCGACGAGGTTTAGGAAAAATTAGTTTACACAGTTTCGGAATCCGATTCCGAAACTGTATAAATTGGGTATTTGTAATTCGATGAGATTTATTTAGTGAATTCATGAGAAACGACTGCAGTATCGTATACGATTCGAAACACGTTAATCGATATGGCACAATAGAACCGGACTTAAACTGTTTTCAACATCAACTTAGCCGGAATCTCTCTAAGCTGACCAAACTGTCCTAATCCAAAATTGGATATTTCTCGAATAAAGTCCATTTCAAACCTTATTTTTGACCAAAACCACTTCAACACCGACATCCATGAACATCCTCATCCTAGGCTCCGGCGGCCGCGAGCACACTTTGGCCTGGAAACTTAAGCAAAGCCCGAAATTAACTAATCTTTTCGTTGCCCCGGGCAACGCAGGTACTGCCGAAATCGCCAAGAACATACCAATCGGGGTAAATGATTTCGATGCCATAAAAAAATCAGTTTTAGAAGAAAGTATTCATATGGTAATCGTCGGCCCTGAAGATCCTTTGGTCAATGGCATCCATGATTTTTTTCTCAATGATGACGATTTGGCTCATATTCCGGTAATCGGCCCCCAAAAAGCCGCAGCGGAGCTGGAAGGCAGCAAGGAATTTGCCAAGAAATTCATGATGCGCCACAATATCCCCACGGCGGCCTATGAAAGTTTCAAGGCCGATACCTTGCAGAAAGGTTTTGCTTTTTTAGAATCCCTCGACCCCCCTTATGTTTTGAAAGCGGATGGTCTGGCCGCCGGTAAAGGGGTGGTTATCTTGAACGATTTGCTAGAGGCCAAAAATGAACTAGAATCCATGTTGGTCGATGCGAAATTCGGTGCTGCCAGTACTACAGTCGTCATTGAGGAGTTTTTATCGGGTATCGAGTTGAGCGTTTTTGTACTGACGGATGGAAAGGGCTACAAGGTGCTTCCCACCGCAAAAGATTACAAACGCATCGGAGAAGGAGACAGCGGACTCAATACCGGCGGAATGGGCGCAATTTCCCCCGTTCCCTTCGCGGATACCGCGTTTATGGATAAAGTCCACCAGCGCATCGTCAAACCGACCGTAGAGGGCCTTAAAAAGGATGAATTACCTTACAAGGGCTTTATTTTTATCGGATTGATCAAGGTTGGCGTCGACCCCAAGGTCATCGAGTATAACGTGCGTATGGGCGATCCGGAAACCGAGGTGGTCGTTCCGCGGATCAAAAATGATATGGTATCCCTCTTCGAAGCCGTTGCCGATCAGAGTTTAGATGCCGTTGATCTGGAAATCGACGAGCGCACGGCGGCAACGGTCATGTTGGTTTCAGGAGGCTATCCCGGAGGGTATGAAAAAGGAAAAACAATCACAGGTTTTGAAAAAATCGATGATTCGCTGGTTTTCCATGCGGGTACAACGAACAAAGATGGCAAAACGGTCACAAACGGTGGAAGGGTAATGGCAATCACATCCTATGGGAAAAATTTCAAGGAAGCACTAAATATATCTTATCAAAACATTCACCAAATTGGTTTCGAGGGAATGAACTACCGAAATGATATCGGGTTCGACCTTTGACCTTCAATTATGGCCTATAGAGGTCTCGGCTTATTCGTAATTCCATGTTGTTGGCACCGATTTCGTATTCTCTTCTCCGCTCTCATCAAACTTTTTCAATTGAAGCATCCAGTAGATAAAAGCCGCGGAACCGATTAGAAACAAGATCCAGTTGAAAAAATTGGCCCCCCACCAACTGTCCATATACCGCAATTGGTCTAACGGCCAAAAAAGATGGTTTACGAACAAATCCTCTATTCCTTTAAAAAATGAAGTCATCTTAGCTATATTTACAAAGCAAAAATATAAAAAGTCGGGATGATTTCCATCATTTTTGGCAAAACAAAGCCAATCAACTACATAATTGTTTTAACGTTTCTGTTCATTTTTTATTGGGGGGTCCATTTTTTCCTGTTCGGAAGAATTTACGCGTCCCCGCAGTTGTTGCAGAACATGTTGGTTCTAGGGGCTTTGCTTTTCAGTATTTTCTTGGTCAATTTTATCGTAAAACGGAACAAGGTCACGGGTTCGAATTCGTTTTCTATACTTTTTTATGTACTGTTGACCGTAGTCTTTCCGGAAACACTGCTCGATTCGAATGCCATTTTATGTAGTTTTTTTCTTTTGTTGGCCACAAGAAGGTTGATCAGCATGCGTTCTTCAAGAGAAACCAAGTTTAAGATTTTCGATGCCACGATATGGGTCTTGGTCTCCAGTTTGTTCTACGATTGGGCCATACTGTTCCTTATACTGGTCTTTGCCGCTATCTATTTTTACGCGCCAAAAAATATACGTAATTGGCTTGTGCCTTTTGCAGGTCTGTTTGCGGTGTACATGGTTACGAAATGTATTTTGATTTTGGCAGGTCATGAGGAATTTTTGGTCGAACACTATCAGTTGCATTTTTCCTTCGACGTTGGCTATTTCTCGTATTGGGGTCACAGCACAAAACTTATTTTGTTCGCTTCTGTAACGTTTTTAACGGGCCTTTTGGCATTTTTGAAATTGGGTAAGTCCGGATTTGGAAGGGTAGTTACCATGCGCCTGATCGCATTTTCGTTCGTTATTGGGCTAGTGGTGAACCTGCTCAAACTTTCGGATAATGTATACCCTGTGATGATTGCCTTTTTTCCGGCCGTAGTTTTTATGACCAAATACATCGAGTCGATACGAAGGGCACATATCAAAGAAATTGTGCTCATCGCCGCAATTGTTGTTCCTTTCCTGGTGCTGTTGGGAAGTATAGCGATTGAACCTTAAACCCTTGAAGGCACGAACTTCGATAATAATCTATAACTTTGTTTAAAAGAATACGTATGGATTTCAGTGCCTTCGCCTATAAAATTTTTCAGGAAAGTATAGATAAGTACCACGTCAAGAACGATGTGTATCAGCCTTTTGCAAACCCTTACGCTAAAGACGATATCGCCCGTTTGCTCTATCGGAAGAATTGGATAGATACGGTGCAGTGGCATTATGAGGATATCATCCGCGACCCCGATATCGAACCCAAAGCGGCTTTGAACCTTAAGAGAAAGATAGATGCCAGCAATCAGGACAGGACGGACCTGGTGGAATTTATTGACAGCTATTTCCTTGAAAAGTATAGTGCTGTAGATGTTAAGGAGGATGCCACCATCAACACCGAAAGTCCGGCCTGGGCCATCGACCGTCTCTCCATTTTGGCCCTAAAGATCTACCACATGCAAGAAGAGGCCGAGCGAACCGATGCGTCCGCCGAACACATAAACAAATGTAGTGACAAACTCAATGTGCTGCTCGAGCAACGTAAGGACCTTTCCACGGCCATCGATCAACTTTTGGCGGATATCGAATCCGGAAGCAAATACATGAAAGTTTATAAACAGATGAAGATGTACAATGACGAGGAGTTGAATCCCGTATTACGAAAGGCTCCCTAATCCCTTAAAGGGTAAAATGCAGGAAAAAATAAGGTATTTTATGGGATAAACAAAAACTACCTTTCCTCAAATACATGAAACAGGGCGAAGAAATTTCAAAAGTGGCTCCCCATGTGGACGTTAAGGGACGTAGACTTCTTATCATCCGCCTCTCTGCCATGGGCGACGTGGCCATGACAATACCGGTGCTTTCCGCGCTGACCCACGACTATCCAAATCTAAAAATAACGGTACTCACCAAAAATTTCTTCGCTCCGATGTTCGCTCAATTCAAGAATGTAGAAGTATTCGAAGCGGATGTAAAAGGAAGGCATAAAGGGGTATTCGGACTCTATACGCTTTACCAAGATCTTCGCGCACGCCACATAGATGCCGTAGCGGACCTGCACAATGTACTTCGAAGCAAAGTTTTAAAACGCTATTTCCGTTTTGGGGGAATCCCATTTTTTCAAATTGATAAGGGACGGGCGGATAAAAAGGGATTGACCGCCTCAAAAAATAAGATTTTTACACCCCTGAAGACCACCCATCAGCGCTATGTGGATGTTTTTAGTGCATTGGGTTTTCCGGTAGATCTGTCTAAGGCAGTCCCCTTGTCCAAAGAAGAACTGTCCGAAAATACAGTGGAACTTATTGGTTCGAACACCAAAAAATGGTTGGGAATCGCTCCGTTCGCCGCTTTCGAGGGAAAAATGTACCCTTTACGTTTGATGGAGGAAGTCATCCGGAAGCTCGACGATACCGAAAAGTATGCTATTTTTCTTTTTGGCGGAGGTAAGGAAGAAGAGAAAAAGCTCGAGGCGTTAGCGACCCATTTTACATCCTGTATCAACGTCTCCGGAAAACTTTCTTTTCCCGAAGAACTTGCCTTGATCTCTAACCTTGATGGTATGCTGTCCATGGATAGTGGCAACGGTCATTTGGCGGCCATGTACGGTATTCCGGTGATTACGCTCTGGGGCATTACCCATCCGTTTGCGGGCTTTTATCCTTTTGGTCAAGATGCCGATAATGCCCTTTTGGCAAATCGAGAAAAATTTCCGCTGATCCCAACTTCGGTCTATGGCAACAAAATGCCAAAGGGATATGAAACGGCGATGCAAACGATTTTACCGGGGGATGTGTTTGAGAAGGTTGAGGCCGTTTTGAACCGATAATAACATACCAACTGTTCCATGGTTATACTGAATCTGTCGCGCTGACGGTTAGCTATCCACCTGTTTTTTTAAACCTAATCTTAGGTGCAGAATCTCACGGGCTCCCCTTGATGTCTCTAGGGGGGCAAAATCGATATAGACCGATGTATGTCTACAGGGCAGCTTGTCGGCAAGCAGACATCGTGAAGCGTCCTGAAAAAATAGGAAACCGGAAAGATGGACTACGACGTATAAAAACAATTTTATATCATTGTGGTCTTAGGTTCCATAGCCTTAAAATAATTCCGCAACTGCGACATAAAACGGTATTTTCTTGCACTCGGGGACGTCTCGACCATTAAGGTCCGAACACCGATATAGGCACTCATAAGAAATACGGCAACGCCCTCGCTATCGACGTGTCTGTCGATATGGCCATTAAATTTTCCACGCTGTATGGCGGTAACGAGATTGACCTCCCAAATTTTGAGGATGTCGTTCAAATGTTTCATGATATTTTCGTTGCGGCCGTTGAACTCGTTGATAAAATTGCTGAGCACAAAACCGAAATCGCGTTCGTTGTGAACTGCGGTTTCAAGGGCGTCCTCAAAACAGTTCATGATGAGGTCCAGTGTATTCTCATGGCCTTCGATAGGTTCGATCAACATGCTATACATTTTACGGGCCAGAAGGTTTTCGATAATCTGGATGAAAAAATCCTCCTTGGAATCGAAATGATAGTAAAACGCTCCTTTTGAAAGCGATAGTTCCTTTAAGATATCATCTACGCTTGTGTTGTAATACCCGTTTTTGTAGAACAGTTCCAATCCGGTGACTTGCATTCGTTGCATGGTGGCCATGCGTTTGAGGCTCTTTTCCATAATATTGATGTTTAAAAAGTTAAACCGACCGATGGGTCTTGTCAATAAAACCTTAGGGAATCCTTTTTATTTAAAATGGATGGATGTGTGGCAGATTTATTCGCTATGTGACATAAAATGGATGGACTATCGCCTTAAATCAGGCCGGCACAAACTGGATAGTTGGTAGAAGGGTGGGTTTAAAATAGAAAAACTTTCGCGGCAAACCATTGGAACGCCTATTTACCCTATTTGAACCATCCGTTTTTAGCGGCTCCCTTGTTGTAGAAATATAGGAAAATTGAAATCACGATTACAATCAGCGGCATGATAACGGTAGATGTACCCATAACTTCCATGACGTCCGTTCCTAAAATCCAGTAGCCCTGGGCCACCAGTACGGCCAATAGCGAAATGCCAAAAAGAGCTATCGTTATTTTTTTACGGAGCAACATGGTAATGCCTCCTAAAAGTCCCGAAAATACAGTAATAGCAAAACTAATAGTGTACCACAGGGGTATTGACCTATACATATCGGCCTGAACTTCGGGTAAATTTGCTACCATGGAGTCAAGCATAAATGTGGCCATGAAAAATTGGGACACCCCTATGAGGTTCCACAGTAATGCTAAGACGGCAATGACCCAAAAGCTTTTGGGAGGTTTGATTAGTGTTGTCATAATAGATTGATATTTAAGGTTGTATGATTAAATATACTAAATTTAAACCATTCCGTCCCATTTAGGGAGACAAGACCTCGTACTTTCTTAGCGTAAAACGGTTATCTTCAAACGAATTCACGGAATTTATAGAAAAAAAATCCTCGCTAGCATCCATTATTCTTGCTAGCTATAGCTTATTTCTCTTTCGTTCATTGCTATCCGCTGCTAAGCAGGTCGCATGATGATAAAAAACAACCATAGTTGCTATATAAAAGTTGTAAATTTGATAGCATAACTGTAAAAGTACCTCTGCAATGCGTCCAGAAAATCGCTACCTATCCACTATTCCTCAAACCTATGACGATCTGCCTCATTCGAACAAATAGCTGAACCATGAAGAAAATCTTAAAAACCCTAATGCCAGTAATCACAATAGGCTTGATACTGCTGTCGGTAAGTTGTAAAAATGCATCGTCCGAGGATACAATCGTAGGCAGCTACGAATCCGTTGGTGACAGCGACAATCAAAAAATCATGTATCACATCACGCATATCAAAGACAATATCTATGGGATAAAAGTTGATGCGTCCTTTGATGGTACAAAGACCCAAACCGATTATCTCGAAGGTTCTTTTAACCCAGAAGAACTTATCCTGACTACAAAGAGGTCGAACGTAGTGCTTAATTATCAATTTTCTTCGGATTATAAGACCGTGGAATTGCTTGGGGACGAAAACGACATTAAACTTGAACGGAAGTGAGATTGCGCAAAGCCTAAAGTTGATCCACTAGAACTAAAGTAACTATGGCATCCCAGAACCTAACAATAATAGCTGTCGCAGGCAAAGGAAACGTATCTTGAGTTCTAAGAGATTTTTCTGGGAGAACCAACCTAATTGTTTTGTAAGAAAAAGCAACTAAATTTCAAAATCCAAGGTAAGATTATCTTCTTCTTCACTAATTTGCATCAGAAAATAAGTTTTCTTCAGGTTTGACGACCAATCGAATTCATGGACCAAAAAAACAGGGATACCGCCGTACTTATTTTTTCGCTTTCCGCTAGACGGGAAGCCGAGAGAAAAAGGCTGTTCGGTGGGGGCAAAAAGCAGGGCGCGGGCGAATTTTTCGACATCCTGATCGGCCGCACCAAAAAACTTGCCTCCGCCAGCGGGGCGGACGTTTATTTTATCGACGAGGGCAAACAACGGGGCCATACTTTCGGCGAGCGCTACGCCAACGCCTTTCAGGACCTTTTTGACAAAGGCTATTCTAAAGTGGTTTCCATCGGCAACGATGCCCCCGAGCTTAATGCGGAGACCCTACGTAAGGCTATCGCCGAAATGCAACAAAACGATTTGGTGGTCGGCCCATCGACCGATGGCGGGGTTTACTTGCTCGGGCTGAACGGTTCCCTTTTTAATACCGATGAGTTTTTAAACCTTCCTTGGCTCCAAGATTCCCTTTGCGATGCCCTTGCAAAAAGTGTCTATTGGCAGCAAGGCGGCAGCTTTTCATTAGATTTCTTTTCCGATATCGATGATACAGCATCCCTTTTACAATTTGTCCAGCGTACTTCGGACCGTTTTTTGGTAGATTTTATCCTCATACATTTATTTCGTTCAAAAGTTAGTTGCGGCCATCGGGTAGCTATCACTTTTATCGATGTGCATCCCTCTTTCTTGACTCTTCGTGGTCCCCCAAACACCCAAACCTATACCGAAAGTGTTCGAAAGGCTGCGTAGCCTTGCACTCGTGATGGTTATTTAAAGATGCCGTAAACCTGCGGAACATCCATCCGAAAAACAATTCAAGATAATTTTATTCCACTACATGAACACAGCACTGATAGGGCTATTGCAGCTCTGTGCGGCTATGGCATTTTGCCAGACAAACACCTACACCGCCACGGTGGTAGATACCGAAAACAGGCCCATACCTTTTGCTGCGGTAAGGGAATTGGGCACGAATAATTACACGACCGCTGATGTCGAAGGGCTTTTCACCATCACCACCGAAGCCACCGATTTTACGATAAGCATTACGTCGATCGGCTTTAAACCTTTGGAGATTTCCGTAGAAGGGGGAAACTTGTCCAGTACCATTACGCTTGAAACGTCTTCGGAGCAGTTAGAGGAAATCGTGGTCACTGCCTTGGGCATCGAACGCGAAAGGCAGTCTTTGGTATCCGCGGTTACTACCGTAACGCCCGAACAGTTAACTGAGGTGCCAATGACCAACTTGGTAAACAGCTTGGCGGGGCAAGTGGCCGGGGTGCAGATTACCAACGGCTCTTCCGGGGTCGGCTCTTCTTCGCGGATTATTATCCGGGGTGAAAATTCCTTGAGCGGAAGTAACCAGCCGCTCTTTGTGGTCGATGGCGTGCCCATCAGCAATGAACAGATTACCAGCGATTTGGTCAACGACGGAGCCTTGCAGGAAGTGGATTACGGCAACGGCGGATCGGAGATAAGTCCCGATGACATTGCTTCCATTTCCATTTTAAAGGGTGCGGGATCAGCTGCGCTTTATGGTGCCCGCGCTGCGAACGGCGTCGTGGTCATTACTACCAAACGGGGGCGTCGACACAAGGGATTGGGCGTAAGCATCAGCAGTTCCCTGACCATTGAAACTCTGTTGACCCTGCCCGACTACCAGAACGAGTATGGACTTGGGTCGAACGGCCAATATGCCTTTCAGAACGGTATCGGTGCAGGAACCAACGATGGGGGTATCAGTAGTTATGGCCCGCGGTTGGACCAAGGGCAGCTGATCGCCCAGTTCGATAGTCCGTCTACCGATATTGACGGCAATGTGGTTAGGGGCGGCGACGTAATCGCAAGAACCTTACCGAACGGCTCTTTTTCTGCGATTACCCCTACCCCATGGATATCACGGCCCGATAACGTGCGCAACTTTTTTGAGCCCGGGATTACCAACCAAAACAATATTGCTATTACTTCATCTGGTGATAACGGCAGCAGTCGTATTTCCTATAGCGGCCTTCGAAACGATGGTATCGTACCGAACACAGACCTGAAACGGGACGGTCTGGCGATAAGCTTGGATCAAAACGTGGGCGAACATCTCAAGGTCAAGGCTTTTGTGAACTACATTAATAGTAGAAGCGGCAACCGGCCCAACTTGGGGTATGGTTATGAAAATCCGCTTTACGGTTTCAACTGGACGGGTAGGCAGACCGATATTTCGGCCCTGAAAGACTACTGGCAAGCCGGACAATCAGGGATACAGCATTATGATATCAACTACCTCTGGTTGACGAATCCCTACTTGACCGTCTTTGAGAACACCAACAGTTTTAACAAAAACCGAATTTTGGGGAATGTTTCCGGTACCTATAAATTTACGGATAAACTGAGCCTTGGTGTACGCGTCGGTATGGATACGTATGATGATAACCGCGAATTCAGAAGGGCGGTAAGTACCAATAACAACCCCTTGGGTAGCTATAGAGAGGATGTTGTACGGTTCAGGGAAGTAAATGCCGACCTGCTGTTGTCCTATTCCGATACGATAGCCGATGATTGGAAATATACAATTTCAGCAGGAAGCAATATTTTGGATCAGGGCATCCGATACAAATTTGACGAAGCCTCGCAGCTTTCCGTTCCCGGGGTCTATACCTTGGCCAATTCACGTACCCCGTTAAAAGGAAACAGCCAAGTGTTCGATAAGCGCATCAACAGCGTTTACGGCACGGGTAATCTGGGGTACAAAAATTCCCTCTACCTTGACCTTACCTACCGGAACGATTGGAGCAGCACGTTGCCCAGTGACAGCAATTTCTTCGGATATTATTCCGCTGGTCTGAGCTATGTAGTAAGCAATATGTTTGAGTTCCCTGATGTGATATCCTATTTAAATTTGCGATTAAGCGCGGCTAGTGTAGGAAACGATACCGACCCGTATCAAAATGCGCAGAGCTTTCTGTTCAACCAAAACTACGGTGCCGCTGCCCGTGTGACCAACGAAACGGCACTAAAGAACGCCAACCTAAAACCCGAACGGTTGAACGCACTCGAGGCGGGAGTCGAAGCTTGGTTTTTAAACGGAAGGATACAGTTGGATCTGGCAGGATATCAAAATACCAGTATTGACCAGATCATCTCCCGGCCCATTTCCCAGACCAGTGGCTTTGCGAATTTTAACGTCAACGGCGGCGAAGTGCGTACAAGGGGTTTCGAGGCATCCTTGAACGGAGCCGTTGTGCGTCTTACTGATTTTAAATGGGAATCTTCCCTGAATTACTCGATGTATCGTAGCATTGTGACCGAATTGCCCGAAGGTGTCGATCAGTTCGTGACGGGTTCGGCCAATATTTTTTCCGGTGCCGGGGGCAATCAAGTGTTGTATATCGCCCGTAAAGACGGGCGAGTAGGCGATATGTACGGTACGGGCTTTGTAGAGGTCGACGGCCAGATACTGTACGGTGCGAACGGTCTGCCCACCCAAGACCCGAATCTTAGATTATTGGGCAATTATAATCCCGATTTTACCGTGGGATTCAATAATAAATTTTCTTATAAGGGCCTTGATCTGACGATTTTATGGGATTGGCGTAAAGGCGGTACCATAGTCTCTAGGATCAAGGCCCTAGGAAGTACTTCCGGGGTTTTAAAGGAAACCTTGGTAGGCCGTGAGGATGGCGTCATCGGGGATGGAATCGTCAACGTGGGTACGGTTGAAAATCCACAATACGCTCCAAATGCAACGTCGGTGCCGGCCAGTTCGTTCTACAACAATTTTTATGATCGCGGCAACGAGGCCAGCGCTTTGTATAGCGCATCGTACGTAAAACTTCGGCAAGTGGCTTTGTACTATAACCTTCCAGACAAGCTGACCAACTCCATAGGGTTCGAAAAGATAAAACTGGGAGTAGTAGGCAGTAATTTATTGTTGTTCACCGAAAACCCCCATTTCGATCCCGAGCTCAACGCTGTTCAAGAAAGAAGCGTTATTTACGGGGTTGATGATTTTTCGTATCCGTCTACAAGAAGCTTTGGGTTTAGTTTGAAAACTGAGTTTTGATCGGAAGTAATAGTATTTTGAGTTGAATTCAAATGAAAAAAATTTACAACTAATAGTATTCCATAGGCTACTAAAAAGAGGGATAGAAAATTCTCCTCTTTTTTTGCATGTCTCCGACAAGCGCAGCAATAGAAAGCAAAAATATCGAAGGGGGAAGGGGCTGACCAATAAAAATTAAACCCTCAAACCACTTTTCAATTAAAAAAATAGTTAAAGGAATAATATGAAAACAAAATATATTTTAACCCTTTTCAGCATCGCCCTGTTTACGGCCAGCTGTACCGATAATTTCGAAAGCATTAACGAAAATCCAAACTCCCCCCAAAATGTGGGACCCCAGTTTTTGTTGGCCAACGTCATATCGGTCGAGGCGGATCAAAACGCCTTTTATCAGGGATTTCGGTTGGCCAATTACCTAGCCCAGTTTGCTGCCAGTGTGGAGTTCGAACGTATCGACCGCTATGAAATGGGCACGAATAGCGAGTATTGGAACACCATTTTCCGGTTGTTGACCGATATCGAATCTATGAAAAAATCCGAAGGATCCAACGAAGCTTATGCCGCCGTGGGCGATATTATGCAGAGCTATATGTTCTCGCAGCTTACCGATCTTTGGGGCGATGTGCCCTTTACCGATGCCCTAAAAGCACTTGACGGACAGTTCACCCCGAAATACGATACCCAAGAAAGTATTTATACCGACCCTGAAACCGGTATTCTTGCCAGCTTGGAGCAATCGGCTGCTACCTTGGAAAATTCCAATTCGTCCATTCAGGGCGATGTCATGTTTGCAGGAAATCTCGATAAATGGGTACGCTTTGCCAATTCGTTGCGCCTGCGCTACTTGCTACGTATCAGCAAAAGGCTGACCGATTTTTCCGAACTGCAGGCCTTGGCCAATTCTGGAAAACTGATGGAAAGCAACGACCAGAACGCTGTAGTACCCTACTTAAGTGCCGCACCCAATCAATATCCCTTGGTCAATTCTTCCTTGGGCCTGTATTTGGAGCATCGTATGACGCGAACCGTCGATTCCGTTTTAACCCTTTGGAACGATCCACGAGTGACCGTGTTGTATAAGCCTACAGAAGTTAGCGTACAGGCAGGCAATCCTGCCTATAAAGGTCTGTTAAACGGACAAGACCGGGAAACCATATCGGCTGCCGGTATTAATTTGGATGATATTTCCCCCTTCGGTACTATTTTCAGGGAAGTTCCCGATGGTGTGGATGCCCAGATTATGCAATATTCCGAAGTACAGTTCGCCTTGGCGGAAGCAGCGGAAAGGGGCTATATCATTGGAGATGTCGAAACCTTCTACCAAAATGGAATCGCTGCAAGTTTCGCATACTACGGCGTCGAATTGCCATCCGATTATTTTACAAGGACCGCTATCGCTCTCAATGGCACCGACAACCTCAATAAAATATTGATGCAAAAATGGCTAAGCCTAATTTCCAACGGACATGAGGCTTGGTTCAATGTAAGGAGAACCGGAATTCCCAACCTAAAACCCGGCCCTGATAATCTTAATGACAATCGATATCCCGTTCGGTATTTTTATCCAGAATCCGAGCAGGCGACCAATAGTGCCAACTACGCCGAAGCGGTCGAGCGTATTGGTGGAGATGATATCAACAGCAAAGGATGGTGGGAGAAGGAATAGTTGACAGATGCGGTTGCAGTAAACAGTTATTGTGAGGAGCGTTTGCCGATAGGACTGTCGTGGCAAGCAGTAATTGCGAGTTGCAACTTGCCGACCGGTAAGTTAAGACGCGGCAATCTGTCAAGCCTACTATAAGGGTAAGCATCAGCACGCCAACAAACTAATTTGAATTAAATTAAGAAATATGTCCATCCTCCAAAAAACACTGTTTCCAATTTTGTTTATTCTTGTCATCCTGTCCTGCTCCGAAAAGGCAATAAACGACGACCAAGCGCTAAAAACAGCCCCGTGGCAAGAAATAACTAAGAAGGCGAACGGCACCACCGTCAATTTCATGATGTGGCAAGGCAGCCCCACAATCAACGACTACATTAACAATTACGTAGTACCATCCGTCAAAGAAAAATACCATATCAATCTGAAGATCAGCGGCGGCCAAGGTCCCGAAATCGTTCAATTGGTGATGGGCGAAAAACAGGCGGACATTCTAAGTGGGCAAGTCGACATGGTCTGGATAAATGGCGAGACCTTTTTCCAACTCCGCAAGGTCGATGGCTTATGGGGTCCGTTTGTAAAGCAACTGCCGAATGCGAAACTTGTCAATATGAACGACCCGTTTATAAATACGGATTTCCAACAAGCTGTAAAGGGCATGGAAGCCCCGTGGAGTATCAATCAATTTGCTATCGTATACGATTCTGTCAAGGTTGAAAATCCTCCGAAAAACCTGCCGCAATTGACCGAATATCTCGAGCGGTATCCGGGCACCTTTACCATATCCAATGATTTCACGGGCATGACACTTCTCAAAAGTTTTATGGCAGAAATCGGCGGAAGTCCCAACAGTCTCGATGGCCCGTTCGACGAAGAAAAGTATAACTCGCTTTCTAAAAAACTATGGGACTATATCAATAGTCACAAAAAATACTTTTGGAAGGAAGGCCGTACCTTTCCCAAAGAACAATCCAAAATGGGACAGCTCTATGCCAACGGCGAACTTTTGTTGGTCTACGGTTTTAGTGAAGGGGGTATCGAAGAAAAAGTATTGAACGGTCTTTATCCTAAATCCACCCGCGGGTATGCCTGGGAAAACGGTACGATTAAGAATTCAAATTATCTTGGGATACTGTACAACGCTCCCCAAAAGGCGGGAGCTATGCAGGTAATCGATTTTTTGCTTTCCCCAGAAGCCCAACTGAAAAAAGCGGATGTAAATGGAATGAACTCAAATACCGTCTTAGACATTGAAAGCCTGCCTTCGGATTGGAAAGAAAAGTTCAAAACGGTCGCGAAACGCCAATATGGCCCTGAAATGAAACAGCTGGAAAAGAACGCTATCGCCGAACCGGCCCCCGAATATATGATTCGTCTTTATGAGGATTTTAGAACCCAAGTCATTGAAAAATAAAAGGCTAAATTTCGGAATTATCCTTTTCATTGCCATTGGCGTAGTGCCATTTGTGGCCGCGTTTATCTATGCACTGCTGTATAGTTTTGGGGTCATTGGGGTAGCCAACAAGGGCTTTACCACTGAATTTTGGACATCGGTATTAGCTTCCGGTGAATTTTTCACGTCTTTTTTATACAGTTTTTTGATTGCCTTGGTCGCTGTGGCCGTCTCGGTAGGGGGAGCCTTATGGGTGACTCTAAAATTCCGAAAACGTTTGGAGCAAAAATTCCTGTCCTTCATCATTTACCTGCCTTTGGCGGTTCCGGGTATCGTCACCGGGTTCTTTACCTTTCAACTTTTCTCAAAAGGTGGATTTTTTGCGCGCCTAAGCTATCAATTGGGGTGGATAACCGAAGCCTCACAGTTTCCTGACCTTGTTAACGACGCCTTGGCTTTCGGTATCCTACTTTCTTTTATCACGATGATCATGCCCTTTTTTGTACTGCTCTTTTTGAACGTTTACAAAAACGAACGTATCGAAGAACTATCCATCTTGGCGCAATCGCTGGGCGCGAACGCCAAACAGGTCACCCAGCGCATATCCTTGCCCATTTTGATCAAAAAAACACGGGTGCTGATTGTGCTGTATTTTATTTTTTTACTAGGGGCTTATGAAGTCCCCCTTATATTAGGTCGGGAATCCCCGCAAATGCTATCCGTGTTGATCATCCGGGAAATAAAACAGTACGATCTCGATAAAATATCAGAAGGCTATGTGGTCGCGGTGATGTATACCTTGATAGTTTCGGCGGCAGCAATAGTGCTTTTCTTTCCCAGAAAAGGTCGTATGTATGAACATTAAGGAGGGCTAAAATAAATTGGAATTGATTTTCAAGAGTTTGAGGTTCTGGCGATACTTCAAAGATTCTAAGGCACGAGATATTTAAAAAGTTGGAAGTGAAGTCACCGTTATCAAAATATGTGGAATCAGGAAAAAGGGAGTCGAAACGAATGCTTAGTTGGAAACCATTTGCGCTAAGCGTGGCGGTGCTGTTGATCCTGTTTCCGTTCGTATACCTTGTCTTGCTATCCTTGTCTTCCGAATGGCGGTTTCCCGACCTGCTACCCTCCTATTTCGGGCTGAAAAACTGGGCGACCATCTTAGGTTCGGAGGCAGGGCTTCTCGAAAGTTTTGTATCCTCCTTACTAATATCCTTATCCGTAGCGATCGTTTCCACGACCTCTGGATTTCTGATCAGCCGTGCGGTATTCTACCATCCAAAGAAAAACACCTTGACCTTGCTGGCCTATTTCCCCTATATATTGGCTCCCGTCGTTTTTGCGGCCTGTCTCAGTTTTTTCTTCCTTAAAATGGGCCTGTTCGGAAATATCACGGGTGTCATCGTCGCCCAGTTCATCATCGCCTTTCCCTATGCCCTCTTATTTTTCAGCAGTTTTTGGAATAAAAAGATAAAAAGCTACGAAGACTTGGTCGCCACCTTGGGCGGAAACCGATGGCAGACCTTTATAAAAGTGCTATTTCCTTTGGCGAAAGGACTAATTTTAATCTGCTTTTTCCAGACCTTCCTGATATCCTGGTTCGAATACGGCCTGACCTCGATTATCGGCATTGGCAAAGTACAGACGCTGACCATCAAAGTGTTCTTGTTTATCAAGGAAGCGAATTATTATTACGGTGCCTTAAGCTGTTGCCTCTTGATTTTTCCGCCGGTTGTTTTGTTGTATTTGAACAAGCGGTACGTGTTTAAGAAGTTGGTCTAGACACCCCTCATACCGACCCATCGGTCAGTACCATTTCCGTTTATCGATGACATGAGGAAAAAAGGATGCTTTATCGATGAAATCCGACCTTTATTGTTTTAGTAGTGATTTTATTCCGTCAAACATCCGTTGAAAAACAAACTGGGTGGTATGTTTTCATACTTAGTAGCCCAACTTGTTCCTGACCCTTTCCAACACCTTATCCGCCACTTTTTTCGCCTTTGCGGCACCCACGGCAAGGGCTTGTTCCACTTCATCTAGATGGTTGATATAGTAGTCATACTTCTCACGGGCATCATCAAATTTTTGTAGAACGAGTTCGAACAACGCCTGTTTGGCATGTCCATATCCGTAATTTCCGGCGAGGTAGTTGGCGCTCATTTCTTCGACCTGTTCAACGGAACCCAATAGTTTATATAGTGCAAAAATAGTATCGGTGGCCGGATCTTTCGGGTCTTCCATGGGCGTACTATCGGTTTGAATGCCCATGATTTGTTTACGCAGCTGTTTGTCCGTTTGAAAAAGGTTGATGAGGTTGCCCCTACTTTTGCTCATCTTTTCACCGTCGGTACCGGGTACGTACATGGTCTGCTCCTGTACCTTGCCTTCGGGAATTACGAAAACCTCTCCCATCTGGGCATGGAAACGGGAAGCCACATCGCGGGTCATCTCGATATGCTGCAATTGATCTTTCCCAACAGGTACAATATTGGCGTCGTATAAAAGAATATCGGCTGCCATAAGCATGGGATAGCTGAAGAGTCCCGCATTGACATCCCCCAATCGGTCTGCCTTGTCTTTAAAGGAATGGGCAAGGGTAAGGCGCTGATACGGAAAAAAACAGCTCAAATACCAGGTCAGTTCGGTGACTTGAGGCACATCGCTCTGGCGATAGAAAACAGTTTTGTCGATATTTAGGCCGAAAGCGAGCCAAGTGGCTGCAATAGCATAGGTATTCTGTCGTAATTGTTCGGGATTTTTTACTTGGGTCAACGAATGCATGTCCGCAATAAAAAGAAAGGATTCGTTTTCGGGATTTTGAGCCATCTCAATTGCCGGCATGATTGCCCCTAAAATGTTGCCCAAATGCGGGGTGCCCGTGCTTTGTATGCCTGTTAAGATTCTTGCCATTTTTTTCGTTGATTCTTCATGAGTTTCATTTCTCGAGAATTCCCTCGGGAAATGAAAAATAATTTCTGCTAAATGCCTCTTAATATTACCGGTAGATAATTTACTTCCAAATTTTAGTACAATTTAGCGCGATTCAAGTCCAAGGTCGAAACGAATTACACTAATTTGCACGAATCTGGATCTCTAACCGTTCCGCTTATAAAGCCGGTTTTATCACATGGGAGGCCAAAGATAGAGAAATCGGCAATACCCAATGAAATCATTACATGTAATCAATGCCTGTGTTTCTTAAAAAAATAGGGTACACCCTATACCGTATTTGGTTCTATATTTTGGTGACCCTGCCCATTATAGTTTTTTTTCCTTTTTTAGTGTTGGCCACGCTTTCCGAAAAATGGTATCCGCAATTTTTTTGGATGGCACGGAATTTATGGGCGACCCCAATTCTATATGGGATGGGATGTCCGCCAAAAGTCGAATGGGAGCAGCGAATGCAAAGCCAAAAAAGTTATATGTTGGTGGCAAATCATACTAGCATGCTCGATATTATGTTGATGCTGTACGTTAATAAAAATCCTTTTGTTTTTGTGGGTAAAAAGGAATTGGTAAAGATTCCCCTTTTCGGATTCTTCTACAAACGGGTATGTATCTTGGTAGACCGCGAGGATACCAAAAGCAGAACTGGAGTCTATCGCCGGGCGCAAAAACGTTTGAACCAAGGCCTCAGTATCTGTATTTTTCCCGAAGGAGGTGTGCCCGATGACGAAACTGTTGTATTGGACACATTTAAGGATGGCGCTTTTAAGATGGCCATTGCCCATACAATTCCGGTAGTGCCGATGACCTTCTTCGATAATAAAAGGCGGTTTCCCTTCTCGTTTTTTAGTGGAGGACCAGGGATAATTCGAGCAAAAGTGCATCGCTTTTTTGAAACGGGACTTTTAGGGGAAGAGGATAAGGGGAGTCTTAGGGAGGAGGTTAGGCATGTAATTCTAACGGAACTGGAAACACGTTAAATTCTCCAATTTTATTGAAAATCCACCGGTAGATAGGCGAAAAAACTTAGGTTGTGGGACTAAAGAAAATTTTAAAACTTAAAATTCAGCCCGCTGTACACCCCAATCGAAAACGGCCGAAAATCACCCGAAACATTTGAAAAAGTGTTCAATTGGTATTTAAAAACGGGCTCGATATTCAGCTGAACCTTTGGGGTAAACCTGTAATTGACGCCAAACCCAATATTGGTGCTAAAGTTAAGGTCGTTCAAATTACGGGCCTCGCCGATTTCGGTCGTAAGTTCACCGGAATTCAGGATGATGGAATTATCGATTAAAAACAAAGAGCTGATACCGCCCACCAAATTCACGCCGAACCTACGGTCGATTAAGGCGTAATCGAGTTCCAAAGGCACTTCGAGATAACCGAAACTTTGGGCTATAGTGCCATCACGGGCGGCATTCAAGGAACTGAACTCCGGAGCCAAGTCGTTGGAGGAATCCAAATTTGAATTGGGACTGCTTTCAGCAAAATTTACCGAACCACTGGCGAAGTCAATATTTTGCAACCTGCCGCTTGTGGATGCCGCCAATGTCGGTGAAAACCCTACATTATTAGTATTATACCCATATTCCGCTTTGTGTATGCCCGAACGGACTCTTAATTTTTTAGTTACGTCGTAAGCAATTGATACTCCATAGCTTAAATTGGTACTACCTGACTTTGCATTTGGCGAAAAACCCGGGTCAATGGGTGATCCTTCGCCCATAGCGTTAAAGTAAACTGGGGCAACATTTGGTCCGACCGACCAACGACTGCTGGGTTCTTGGGCTATCTTTTCTTCTCCGACCTGCTCTTCGAGAGCTTTGAAAATGGATTTTTTATTTTCGTTAGTATTAGTACCTTCTTTTTCGATTTGATCATTTTGGGCGATGGCCCGTTCTTGGTTTTCAGAGATTGTTTTTGGATTTTCTTGATTCACCACTGTCCCATCTTGGGGGTTTTTCATGGACTCCTTTTTTGAAGTATCCGTTTTCTTCGATGTATTTGCTTCAGCTATGGCGACAGCATCCCTATTTTCATCGCCTATAACATGGGGTTTATCCATTTTAACGATATTCTTTTTATCCTCCGATGCATAATCTCTATCGTCATTCTTTCTAGTAGTAACCAGTTCCTTCGTCGTTAACTCGGTTTTTTCAGGAGAATTGGTGACGGAATCCTTCGTGCTATTATCTTTAGGGAATGTAGCATCCGTAATCGAAACATCAGTATCCGGCAGCGTATCCTGAAAAGAATCTGCACCGGTCTTCGGATTAGAATACTTATCGGTATCTTCATCTTCTTTCCTGCTATCGGCTACAGCATCTTTGTCGATTTCCGAAATCTGAAAAGCATCCTTTTGTTCCTTGCTTTTATAGACGCTGTAGGATTTCTGTGAGCCCGAAACCCCATCGACCTCGGCAGCAGGATACTTTTCGGTGTTTTCCAAGTCGGTATCCCCAGAACTATTTACTACGGCATCTTCTGTGGTTTCCGGAATTTGCAAAGCATCCTTTTCATCCTTCTTCAAACCGGCATCGAGATCATCCTGTTCGATGTCTTTGACATTCTTCTTTTCGGTATTGCTAATTGCAGGGGTTTCATCCTCCGAATCAGTTAACGAATAGAAAGTAAAAAGCGCTATTGCCAAGACCGCAGCTACCCCGCCCAATTGCCACCACAACGGAATTGCCCTCTTTTTTCGCTTTTTGTCCAGCGAATTTTCGATAGCCGTCCAGACCTTTTTATCGGGGACTTCCCGAAAGGTCTTGAACTTCTCCCGAAAGAGTTCGTCTAATTTTTTCTTATCCATTTTTAGGGCTTAGGTATTGCATTTGCCTGTCTAAAAACAACTTTCTAAAATGATAAATAGAAGTATACCGATGATAGCGATATTACGTTTGGTTTCGATCTTTTCCTTTAGTATCAATCGGGCCCGCGCCAAGTTCGATTTCGAGGTGCCTGGCGAGGTGCCCAAAAGCGCTCCGATTTCCTTATGGGAATATCCATCTAAGACATACATACAAAAGGTCAATCGATATTTGTTGGGCAATTCTTGAATATAGCCCAGAAGCGTATCCAGTCCGATATGGGCATAGTCCGAATCTACCTCGACTTCGCGGTCATCCTCTAAATTATCGTTGACCACCTTTAAATGCTCCTCTTTGCGGTATTTCTGCATCACCGTGTTTACGGCAATACGCTTGGCCCATCCTTCAAAAGAACCCTTGGCGGTATATTGTCCTATTTTATCAAAAATGGTGATGAAACTGTCGTGCAGGTTGTCTTCGGCTTCCGTTTTATTGCGCGAATACTTGAGGCAGGTGCCGAACAAGCTAGGGGAGTATTCCCTGTACAATTGTTCTTGCGCCTTCCTGTTACCCTGCTTGCAACTATCAATGAGTTCTTCGAGACTCAAACTTCTTGGTTAGATTAAATACGGTTATACCACTCCAAATATAATACCAATTTACTTTTGAAATAGTATAGGAAGTATGACCGTTCTGCGGGCTACTAATTGTGTTTTACGGGTACTTCGATTTCCAAGAATTCGGCCTCGCCATTTTCATCGTCACCGGTGTAAAATTTAAATACGTACGGGTTCGAATAAATGACCTCGAATTGGAAAGAATCTTGAATTGAATCGTTTACTACAGCGCAATCCGCCTGATCGAGAACGATTCCGATGGCCGCAACGGTCCTTATATTCGTAGAATCGGTAAAATCGCGACTCACATCGAAGGTTTCAGAATACGTGCATTCATTTGGTCGCAGCATTTTCACATCAATTTTATAGACCTTACCTAACTCAAAGGTATCGGGCAAATTAGCGCTCACCGTTTTTAACGTGGCATACTTAAAATTCGTCTGGTCGTCATCAAGGCTGCAAGACACGGATATTACGGCCACTATACCGGCACATAACAATACATATAATCGTTTCATACTATTACTTCTTTTTCTACTAGATGAAAGCAATTAGAAAAGGTTGCGTTGGAAAGTGGACTATTTTCGCTCAAGGCTTTTCGCAGGCCGCTTAACGCAAAAAAGCACAACGCTTTACAGTAGCGTTGTGCCTTATTTTGAATTTGGCATAGAAACTAAGTTTTTTTAAAACGTACGTTTCCGGCTATTTGTTGCAAACGACCGATAACCAAGTTTAGGTTCTCTAAAGGGTATCGTTTTTAATCTTGAACTTTTGAACGGAGACGAAGTAGCAATGAACCTAAACTGCTTACTGCGACTGCCAACTGCTATTGAAATCAGTCCTTCAATGCCCCGATGGCATCCCGAATCTTCCCGTCCAGTTCATCCATGAGCTCGGGGTTGTCCAACAAAAGTGCTTTAACGGCATCCCTACCTTGGCCAAGTTTGGTATCGCCGTAGCTAAACCAAGAGCCGCTCTTTTTGACAATTTCGTATTCGACACCGAGATCGATGATCTCACCGACCTTTGAGATGCCCTGGCCGTACATGATATCGAATTCTGTCGTCCTGAAAGGGGGTGCCACTTTGTTCTTAACTACTTTTACGCGTGTCTTATTTCCTTTTACGTTACCATCGGTATCTTTAATTTGTGTAGAACGACGGATATCCAAACGTACGGAGCAGTAGAATTTCAGTGCATTACCACCGGTTGTTGTTTCGGGATTACCGAACATCACCCCGATTTTTTCCCGCAATTGGTTGATAAATATGACGGTACATTTGGTTTTACTGATCGACCCGGTGAGCTTACGCAAAGCTTGGGACATCAAACGCGCATGCAAGCCCATTTTCGAATCGCCCATTTCACCTTCAATTTCGGCTTTCGGGGTAAGGGCTGCCACAGAATCGATGACCACGATATCGATAGCCCCGGAACGGATCAGATTATCGGCGATTTCCAAGGCTTGCTCCCCGTTGTCGGGCTGTGAAATAATAAGGTTGTCGATATCAACACCCAAGTTCTGGGCATAAAAACGGTCAAAAGCATGTTCCGCATCGATAAAAGCTGCGATACCACCCGCTTTTTGGGCCTCGGCCATGGCATGCAAGGTCAAGGTCGTTTTACCGGAAGATTCCGGACCGTATATCTCAATGACACGACCACGGGGATAACCGCCGACCCCAAGTGCAATATCAAGCCCGAGAGAACCTGAGGGAATAGCCTCTACATCTTCTACTACACTATCGCCCATTTTCATCACCGCGCCTTTGCCGTAGGTCTTATCGAGCTTGTCAAGGGTCAGTTTCAGGGCTTTTAATTTTGCTTCTTTTTCGGAACTCATCTCTTTGGATTTGGACATTAATAATTGGGATTTTAAATGCGATAAGGGTACTTTTTCGAGGGTTGCTAATTTACTATTTCTTTTGCATTTATTCCCCTTTGGGATGGAAATTCTATCCGGCATTTCGTTCAAAGTGGGGATAGTCCGGTCGTACTGCACATCCTCTCTGCCTCGAATCTATATCCTATCCAGATCTAATCCCAATAATCCCTATCTTTGCATCCTCATTAATTTTTGAACTTAAAATATTCGTATAGCATGCAACTGTACAATACCTTAAGTGCGAAAGAAAGGGCAACGCTTATCGAAGAAGCGGGGCAGGAACGCCTGACCATCTCTTTCTACCAGTACGCACATATCGGCAATCCCGAATTATTTCGTGACCATCTTTTTATCCAGTGGAATGCACTTGACGTGCTCGGACGTATCTATGTCGCCCATGAGGGCATCAACGCCCAACTATCTGTACCTGCTGAAAATTTCGAGGCTTTTAAAAATCATTTGGATAGCATATCTTTTCTGGAAAATGTGCGCCTGAACATCGCCATCGAGCAAGACAATCTTTCCTTTTTGAAATTGAAGGTGAAAGTGCGCCATAAAATCGTAGCTGACGGACTCAACGATGCCACTTTTGATGTCACGGACAAAGGCATCCATGTGAATGCCGAAGTTTTCAATGCCCTTATCGAGGATCCCAATACGGTCTTGGTCGATATGCGCAACCACTACGAGAGCGAAATCGGGCATTTCAAGAATGCCCTCACCCCAGATGTAGATACTTTTCGGGATTCTTTGGATAGTATCGAAAGGGATTTGGCGGATCATAAAGCGGATAAAAAACTGGTCATGTACTGTACCGGGGGTATCCGCTGCGAAAAGGCCAGCGCCTATTACAAACACAAGGGCTTTAAACAGGTGTATCAGTTGGAGGGCGGTATCATCGACTACGCCCGGCAAGTAGAAAACAGGAAGCTGGAAAATAAGTTCCTAGGAAAAAATTTCGTTTTCGACCACCGTCGCGGCGAACGGATTACCGATGATGTTATCGCCCACTGCCACCAATGCGGAAAACCCTGCGATACCCATGTCAACTGTGCCAATGAGGCTTGTCATCTTTTGTTCATTCAATGCGAGGCTTGCGGTGAACAAATGGATAGTTGTTGTTCGGAGGCTTGCAAAGACGTCCATAACTTGCCCTACGAGGAACAGAAAAAACTGCGGAAGGGCAAGGCGGCCAGTAACAAGATTTTTAAGAAAGGAAGGTCCGATGTGCTGAAATTTAAAAGGTAAAAACACCGGAATTCCCGTTCGTTCACCGGTGTTACCATTCGAAGCTTCCCCTTAGAAACGGAGTGTACATCGTCTCGAATTCGTTGGTTTTTTCAAGATTTAAAGTCCCGTTCTTGGCAGATTCAAGCTGATCTAGTTGTAGTCCCATGGCTCAAGGTATTACGACATATTGCATCCAGGACAAGACATGGGCCTAACCTTTTACAAATCCCATCAAAAATTCATTACCTTTACATTAGAGTAATTTACGAACCTAATCGTGAAAGACCGAACGGTATTTTCACGACCAAGATATAACATATGAGCTGTAGCAGTTGTTCGACCGGTAAGGACGGACAACCCAAGGGCTGCAAGAACAACGGAACTTGTGGTACCGATGGTTGTAATAAATTAACGGTTTTTGATTGGCTTTCGAACATGTCGCTCCCCAACGGTACCAAGCCGTTCGACTGTGTTGAAGTCCGTTTTAAGAATAGTAGAAAAGAATTTTTCAGAAATACCGAAAACCTTTCCCTTTCCATTGGTGATATTGTGGCCACCGAGGCGCAATCCGGTCATGATGTGGGAATGGTCACCCTAGTGGGCGAACTGGTCAAGGTGCAGATGAAGCGCAAAAAAGTCGATTTTAAGAGCGATGAGGTGCCCAAAGTGTACCGTAAAGCGTCACAGGGCGATATCGACAAGTGGCAAAAATGCCGTGATCGCGAAGAAGAGATCAAAAAACGGGCCCGGGAAATCGCTATCATCCTCGACTTACAGATGAAAATTTCCGACGTGGAGTTTCAAGGCGACGGTTCGAAAGCCACTTTTTACTATACGGCTGAAGAGCGCGTAGATTTTAGGCAGCTGATCAAAGATATGGCCAAGGCTTTTGGCATCCGTATCGAGATGCGGCAGATCGGCTATAGGCAAGAGGCCCAGCGTTTGGGGGGTATCGGATCTTGTGGACGGGAACTGTGCTGCTCCACTTGGTTGACCGATTTTAGGTCGGTATCCACTTCGGCGGCGCGGTACCAGCAATTGTCATTAAATCCCCAGAAATTGGCAGGGCAATGCGGAAAGCTTAAATGCTGCCTGAATTACGAACTGGATACGTATTTGGAGGCTTTAAAGGATTTTCCATCCACGGACACCAGACTCTACACCGAAAAAGGACTCGCATTCTGCCAAAAAACGGACATTTTTAAGGGGATACTATGGTTCTCATACAAAGAGGATGCCTCAAATTGGCACGAACTGACCAAAGAGCAAGTAAGGGAAATTTTGGAAAAGAACAAAAAGAAGGAAAAAGTTGCAAGTCTAGAGGAATATACCGTCGATAATTCCGTTAAAGAAGAAAAGGTGTTCGAGAATGTGGTCGGCCAAGATAGCCTAACCCGTTTCGACCGCCCCAAAAAATCTAAAAACCGGAACCGAAAAAGAAACAAAGGCAAAAATCAATCGGGAAATCAAGGACGGAGCACCAATAAGGAAAAAAATACCAAAGGTAAATCGAACAACAACAAAAGAAGACGGCCCAAAAATGCGTAGCGCCCTATTAATTTTGACTATTTCTGCAGTATTGTTTTCCTGTAATACGGAACTGGTAAAATCCGAATTTCGTGCCACTAATGGTGGCGCATGGAACAAAGACAATACGATCGAATTTAACTTTTCCGAAATAGATACGGTTCAAAGGCATAATATGTTCATTAACATACGTAATGATGCCACTTTTCCCTATAGTAATCTATTTCTAATCGCAGAATTGGAATTCCCCACCGGGGAGACCGTTAAAGATACCCTTCAGTATGAAATGGCATTGCCCGATGGCACATGGTTGGGAAAGGGCTTTGGAAGTATCAAGGAGAATAAGCTTTGGTACAAAGAGAACATCGTTTTCCCCACTTCGGGCGTATATACAATACGGATATCGCAAGCTATGCGCAAGAACGGTAGCGTAAATGGTGTCGCCAATTTAGAAGGTATAACGGATGTCGGCTTTGAGATCGATAAAAGTTCGGAGTAGGTGGTGCTACTTTTACATTGGAGTTTACATTTTTAGTAATCAGTAATCAGTAATCAGTAATCAGTAATTCTTCCGTATGGCAAAGGCTGCTAAAAAGAAAAAGATCACAGGTTTTTTTATATTTATTAAGTGGTTCTGGATACTGTTTTCCGCGGGTATCCTATCGGTAGTACTGCTATTTTTATTAGCTTCTTGGGGAGTATTCGGGGCGATGCCACAATACGAATACCTTGAGAATCCGCAGACCAATCTGGCGACCGAAATTATTTCCTCGGATGGAAAGACCTTGGGAAAATTCTATCTCGACGATAACCGTACGCCCATCCCTTTCGATAGTCTTCCCGACAATTTGGTCAATGCCCTGATCGCTACCGAGGATGCCCGATTTTACGAGCATTCGGGCATCGATGCTTTCGGCGTTTTGCGGGCGGTAGCCTATTTGGGCACCAAGGGCGGTGCAAGTACGATAACACAGCAATTGGCACGTCAACTTTTTGTAGGAGTGCGTTCGAAGAATAAATTCGAGACCCTACAGCAAAAGGCAATGGAATGGGTACTTGCCACACGTTTGGAGAGACAGTACACTAAAGAGGAAATCATAGCCATGTACCTCAACCAATACGATTTTCTCTACAATGCGGACGGCATCCGTTCGGCGGCGAAAATTTATTTTGGAAAGGAACCTCAAGAGCTGAAGACCGAAGAATCGGCGGTCTTGATTGGGATGCTCAAAAACTCATCCTATTACAATCCCATCCGAAGAAAAGAACTGGTCGTCAATCGTAGAAACACGGTGTTGGCGCAAATGGCAAAGTACGATTATATCACCGAGCAGGAAAAAGATTCTTTGCAGGCCTTAAAAATGGCCATCCGCTTTAATCCGGAATCACATAAAGAAGGTCTGGCCACCTATTTCAGGATGTACTTGCAGGGCTTTATGAACCGATGGATTGCTAAAAACCCTAAACCGGCCTTGGAGGGCCAACGGAATCGCTGGAATCTTTTTCTAGATGGATTGAAAATCTACACGACCATAGATTCCCGTATGCAAGCCAATGCGGAAGCGGCCGTTCAAAAACACATGACGAATCTACAAGCGGAATTTTTCCATCAGAATACGCCCGACCGGAACCCGACCGCCCCCTTTTTGGATATGGAAAAACCTGAAATAGATCGCATCATGGAAAGGGCCATGAAAACTTCCCCCCGGTGGCGTGTAATGAAGGCCGCAGGAAAATCGGAAAAGGAAATCCGCGAATCTTTCACCGAAAAAACGGAAATGAGGGTCTTTGATTGGACCAGCGACGCCAAGGAAAAAGACACCATCATGACCCCGATGGATTCCATTCGCTATTATAAAACTTTTTTACGGGCTGCCATGATGTCCATGGAACCCCAGACCGGCCATGTAAAAGCTTGGGTGGGTGGTATCGATTACCGTCACTTTCAATATGACAACGTGATACAAGGATCGATGCAGGTAGGCTCTACGTTCAAACCTTTCGTATATGCCGCTGCGATTGACCAGCTACGTTTGTCGCCCTGCGATAAATTTCCGGATACCCAGTACTGTATTGAGGCCGGCAAACATGGTAATCCCGAACCATGGTGCCCCAAGAATTCTGATGGACGCTATTCAGGGAGAGAATATACCCTAAAAGATGCTTTGGCCAACTCGGTCAATACCGTAACTGCGCAACTGATTGATAGGGTAGGTCCGGGATCGGTGGTTTCAATGGTTAGAAACTTGGGTTTGACCCGACCGATTCCCGAAGTACCCTCCATAGCCCTGGGTACGCCCACTTTTAACGTCTATGAGATGGTGGGCGCCTATGGTGCCTTCGCCAACCAAGGAGTTTATGTGAAGCCGGTCATGGTGACCCGTATCGAAGACAAGAACGGTACGGTGCTTTACGAGTACGTGCCGGAAACCAACGATGTATTGAGCAAAGAGGTGGCCTATACCATGTTGAATTTAATGGAGGGCGTAACCGAAAGCGGTTCGGGTGCCCGACTAAGGCATTCATCCCAAAAGGACGTAACCGTATATAAAGAGATTGTAACCGGATATCCCTACGAATTCACCAACCCAATCGCCGGAAAAACCGGTACCACCCAAAACCAAAGTGACGGCTGGTTTATGGGCATAGTGCCGAATTTAGTTACAGGTGTATGGGTAGGCGGGGAAGACAAGCCGATCCATTTTGATAGGACGCTATACGGACAGGGTGCGGCAATGGCCTTGCCTATTTGGGGCCTATATATGAAGGCAAACTATAAAAATAAGGATTTGGGTATTTCCGATAAAGAATTTACGAAGCCGGAAGATATGACCATCAATCTCGATTGTGACAAACAGGTCGATGAAGAACCCAAGGATACCGATGTAGAAGAGGATCTCGACGATTTGGATTTCTGATCGGCCCCAATGAACTCATCATAGGTCCGTTTAAACGATGGTTACTATAAGCCCTTTGCTTTATCAAATAAGCAAAAGGCTTTTTTTATTTAAAATGCGTAAATTTAGATGATAGTATAACTCGGAACCCATCAATTTAAACGATTATGATCAAAAAGACAGTAGACAGCGTTCAAAAGGCTCTGGAAGGAGTGAAGGACGGAATGACCTTTATGCTCGGTGGTTTTGGCCTGTGCGGTATTCCCGAGAATGCCATTGCCGAACTGGTGCGTTTGAATATTAAGGATATTACCTGTATCTCGAACAACGCCGGGGTCGATGATTTCGGGTTGGGCCAGCTGCTACAAAAACATCAGATAAAGAAAATGATTGCATCCTACGTGGGCGAAAACAAGGAATTCGAGCGGCAGATGCTCAGCGGTGAAATGGAAGTCGAGCTGACTCCCCAAGGCACATTGGCCCAGAAATGTCAGGCCGCCCAAGGCGGATTCCCTGCGTTCTACACCCCTGCCGGTTATGGCACCGAGGTTGCCGAGGGCAAAGAGACTCGTGAATTTAACGGCAAGATGTATGTTTTGGAAGAAGCTTTCAAGGCCGATTTCTCGTTCGTAAAGGCTTGGAAAGGCGACGAGGCCGGAAATCTTATTTTTAAAGGGACGGCACGGAATTTTAATCCCTGTATGTGTGGGTCCGCAAATATCACGGTAGCGGAGGTCGAAGAGTTGGTGCCTGCCGGGGAACTGGATCCGAATCAAATTCATATTCCGGGAATTTTCGTGCAGCGTATTTTTCAGGGGAGGGATTATGAGAAACGGATCGAGCAGAGAACGGTTCGTGAAAGAAAATAGTGTAACGGCCAAGCCGAACTGGCAGCGGCCGCAATACAGGGCAAAGCATAAAAGAACGTTAGAATTAAATCGAAAGGGATGTTGGATAAGAACGGAATTGCAAAAAGAATCGCAAAAGAAGTAAAAGACGGCTACTACGTTAATCTCGGCATCGGCATACCTACTTTGGTCGCCAATTTCGTCCGCGACGATATCGATGTGGAATTCCAAAGCGAAAACGGGATATTGGGCATGGGACCTTTTCCTTTCGAAGGCGAGGAAGATGCCGACCTCATAAATGCTGGGAAACAGACCATTACTGCACTGCCGGGGGCATCGTTCTTTGATTCCGCTACCAGTTTTGCCATGATACGGGGGCGCCATGTCGACCTGACTATCCTAGGCGCCATGGAAGTATCCGAAAATGGCGATATCGCCAACTGGAAAATCCCCGGAAAAATGGTCAAAGGAATGGGCGGTGCCATGGATCTTGTGGCATCCGCGTCAACTATTATCGTAGCCATGATGCATACTAATCGTGCGGGCGAATCGAAACTCCTGAAGAGATGTGCCCTACCCCTTACAGGTGTTGGCTGCGTTACGAAAATAGTCACGAATCTCGCAGTTATTGAAGTTACGGAGCGAGGTTTTCTGCTCAAAGAAAGAGCCCCCGGTGTTTCGGTAGAAGAGATTCAAAAAGTCACGGAGGGCAAGTTGGTTTTCGAAGGCAAAGTTCCCGAGATGGAGGTTTGAAAATGGCGGTTTTTCATCGATGAAATCAGCACTTCCTATTTTTCACAACAGTTTAGTAGCCCTTCACAACAATAGTTTTATTTTATCCCGGTTCGATCGTACATTTACAGTGTAATTAATTGAAAGTCCAACCCCAAATCGGACCTTGAACTAAACCTATAAAGCTATGGAAGTCCAAATGAACCATCCACAAGAAGAGATTCAAGTGTACAAGAACGATTTCATCAGTGGAATCGTCATGTTGACCAAAAAGTTATTTATGCTTTAACCTACTTACTATTGATTCCCCAAAAAAATGCGGCTTTCCCCAAAGGCCGCTTTTTTTGTGCCCTATACGCTAATTGCCTCAGGCTTTTCGAAATCCTTCATTTGAATTTCTCCACTGCTTGTGTGGCCAATAAAGTTTTGACCACGACCCAAAATTTCTTTGTGGCAGGGTTTAAATAGGTATAGGCATCGCTGTTTTCAAAATAGGAACTTACCAGAAGTTTGAGATATTCCAAACGAGAATTTGGCCCCTTAAAATTTTCATAGGCCATGGTCCAGGTTTCGAATTCCCTATGATTGATATGTCCGCTTATAAGTACATCGACCTCGCTATGTCTCCAATCCTGTTTGATGTTCTCGAATAGCGTTTCGATATCCCGTTTGCTACCTTCGATATACTGAACGAATTCGTTATTGTAAGACAATAGACACCCAGTAATGTCATTTGCACGATTGAATTTTTTTGCCTGTTCTAATAAACTTAGTATTTCAGTCTGTCCTATTGCAGGATTTTGAATCGATCTGTAGACCAAACAAAACATAAGATGGTTGTTTTCCCCCAAGATACTAAATATTTTTATTACCGTTTTTAGAGAATGCACTTACGGTTCTGCAAAAACTACTAGTAGACATTGAATAACTTCATATTTTTTGGAGACCAATACAATTTTCCACAAAGATTCTAGACCATTGGTAAATTTTTATGAGAGTTTGCACCCAATCAGCTTATGATGGCCGGTCTCTTATAGAAGGTTCACGAAATAGCCCTCAAAATTGCTGTCGCCTGCTCTAACGTCTCCCGTTTTTTTGCGAAACAGAAGCGCAACACCTTATCATCGCGATTATCAACGTTGAAGGAAGATATGGGGATACTCGCCAACTTATGGTTAAGAATCAAGCGTTCGGCGAGATCTTCATCCGCTTCTTGGGTAATCGGCGTATAGTCCAACAATTGAAAATAGGTGCCTTGAGACGGGGTGAACCTAAATTTGGAATCTCTCAATCCTTCTAAAAAAAAATCCCGTTTTTGCTGGTAGAAAGCGTTCAGACCTAAATAACGTTCTTCATCCTTAAGATATTCGGCCAAAGCTCGCTGTACGGGATGGTCGACACAGAACACGGCGAACTGATGTACTTGGCGGAATTCGTGCATCAGCGCTGCAGGTGCTGCACAATAACCTACCTTCCATCCGGTCACATGAAAGGTTTTTCCGAATGAGGCGCAGACAAAACTTCGGGAGGAGAGGTCGTCGAAGCGGGATGCACTTTGGTGTTCCTTCCCATCGAAAACGATATGTTCGTATACCTCGTCGCTGATCAGGATGATATTCGTAGGCCTGAGAATCTCTTGTAATTGCAGCATATCGTCTTTTGAAAAAATTCGTCCGCTGGGGTTGTGGGGCGTGTTGATGACGACCATTCGTGTCTTGCTAGTAATCTTAGCTTTAAAGGCCTCCCAATCCACTTGATATCCGTTGGCATTCAACTGTAATGGAACGGGAATTCCGCCATTGATTTTTATGGCCGGTTCATAACAATCATAGGCAGGTTTTAATACGATGACCTCATCGCCCGGATGCACGAAAGCCGTGATGGCGGTATATATGGCCTGAGTTGCCCCGACCGTTACAGTGATTTCCTTTTCCGGATGATACTTTTTTCTGTGGATTTTTTCGATTTTTTGCGCAATAATTTCCCGAAGTCCGTAATAGCCTTGCATGGGGGCGTACTGGTTATGGCCTTCATACATGGCGTTGGCAACCAAATCCATCAGTGTTTTATCCGCATCAAAATTCGGAAAGCCTTGTGACAGATCAATGGCATGGTGTTTCCGGGCCAAATTGCCGACGGTCGTGAAAATAGTGGTTTTGACGTTCGGAAGCTTTGAAGGACTATTTTTTAGGGATAGGGACATAGAAAAGGTTTTTTTAGGGATTTGATGTATGGGACAATTAGATGATTGCTTTGAGCCGATAGCCATCCATACTTTTGCTTAGAGCACAAAGCGAATGGCGCTTACTAGATTTCTAAAACTACAAAATTAAAGGTTAGCCGGGTGCAACAAATTCCCAAACAATCCCTTATATTTAGCTACTCTAAAAATAGAATTTATGCAGAAGTTCAAATTTATCCCATTGATATTGATTTCCCTGATAGGCTACGGATCCACTTTTTCACAATCCCCAAAAAGCACGGTCAAAATAAAGGCGCTTATCCTAGATGGCCAGAATAACCACGACCAATGGCCTAAGTTGACCTATATTCTAAAACATGAGATGGAAGCAACGGGGATGTTTTCTGTGGATGTGGTCCGTTCTAAATATACTTGGAAGGGTGATGAATTTTTGGAGGAATTCGCCATTGAAGGCATGCCCAAGACCCAAGCTTTGGCAGAACCGAAACCAGATCCCGATTTTAGTCCCGATTTCTCCAAATACGATGTGGTTATCAATAACTTTGGATGGAATGCTGCCCCGTGGCCTGAAAAGACCCAAAAGAAACTTGAAAAATACATGAAAAAGGGGGGTGGACTAGTGGTGTTTCACGCCGCCGATAACTGCTTTCCGAAATGGGAGGCTTACAATCAGATGATCGGTCTGGGCGGATGGGGAGACCGTACCGAAAAGGATGGCCCACATGTGTATTACAACGACGCCGGAGAGTTGATTCGCGACGCTTCTCCCGGAAATGCCGGTGCACACGGCCCACAAAGTGAATACCGGATTCAGGTCAGAAACGCACAACATCCAATAACAAAGGGTATGCCGTCAACCTGGATGCACACCAAAGACGAACTTTACAACAGCCTGCGCGGTCCCGCCGAAAACATGGAAATCCTCGCCACAGCCTACTCCGAACCGGATAATAAAGGAACGGGCTATCACGAACCGGCATTAATGACCTTAACTTACGGCAAGGGCCGGATTTTCCACAACATCATGGGCCATGCGGACTATTCCGTCATGGGCGTTGGCTTCTTGACTGCGATGCTTAGGGGAGCGGAATGGGCGGCAACGGGAAAAGTGACCCAAGATATTCCCGATGATTTTCCGACGGCGGACCGTTCAAGTTCTCGCAAATTTGAGAAGAAGTGATTGTTTGTCATTGACCTTGCTTGATTACCCTATTCGATTTAAGACCTGGCCCCAAACAGGCGTTAAGTCGTATGGTTTCAAATTACCAAGAGCAACCGCACTAGTCTATATTTCGAATTCTTGTCTTACATTTTGTATCCTTTGGTCCAAGGTCGGTTTAGGTTTTCTAAATGAAATATTATGGAATTATCCCTAAGTATACCGGCCCTTCTTTTTCCGGCTATTTCGTTGACCATGTTGGCGTATAATGCTAGATATTTGGCGATTGCGGCCCTGATCCGACAATTGCACCAAAAATATCAGGAAACGGAATCAAAATCGATCGGTCTTCAAGTGAAACAACTTAGCAAACGCCTGACCCTAATTAAGAACATGCAGGCCACGGCAATTTTCAGCTTTTTGCTGGCAGTGATAACGATGTCATTGATCTATGTGGAATTGCGGTTTTGAGCCAATCTCATCTTTGGTATCAGCCTTTTTGCGCTGATGGTGTCCCTGATTCTTTCGCTCATCGAAGTACAACTTTCTACCAAAGCGCTTTCCATTCAGTTGAAGGATATGGAATAACCCATCCACTTTTTTCGGAAGGCCGTATCTTTGGCGAAAATATAAAGTATGCAGCCCAAACATCCCAGCGAATCCCGCACTATAATGACTGATATGGTGCTTCCTAGTGAGACCAACCCCTTGAACAATCTTTTCGGCGGCGAACTTTTGGCCCGTATGGACCGTGCCGCCAGTATTGCAGCTCGCCGCCATAGCCGCCGCATTACGGTAACCGCATCGGTAAACCATGTGGCCTTTAACCAATCGGTGCCCGTGGGGAGTGTAGTGACCGTTGACGCAGCAGTGTCCCGAGCGTTCCGGACTTCCATGGAGGTGTATATCGATGTTTGGATGGAAGACCGATTTAGCGGCGAACGCTCAAAGGCCAACGAAGCCATTTATACTTTTGTGGCCGTCGACGAAATGGGAAGGCCTACCGAAGTGCCGCCGTTGGCGCCTGAAACCGGACTGGAAAAGGAACGCTATGATGGTGCCCTACGCAGAAAGCAATTAAGCTTGGTACTCGCCGGCAAAATGAAGCCCGATGAAGCTACGGAGCTGAAGGCATTGTTTACCTAACTCCTTTTCACAACTGATACACCCACTCCTCCGGGTTCAGCTTTGAGGTATTCTGGTGCAGGTAGAATTTCAGACGGGTCTGGCCATTAGACCGATTGGTATAAATATCTCCCAATATGGTTTTGGCATCGACGCGGTCTCCCTTTTTAACGTAAATAGTACTCAGGTTGTAGTAGGTGCTTATAAAGTTTCCGTGCTTAAGTTGCACGGCTTTATTACCCCCAGGAATGGACAGGATCGCGATAACCTCGCCCCTAAAAATGGCCCTGGCCTTGGCACCGGCATCCGTGGTGATGACTACACCGTTACTCTCATGCTTGATTCCGGGATAAATGGCATCGGCGTAAACCCCATAACCTTGGCTCTTGAATCCCTTTTCTACCGGCCAGATCAATCGGCCTTTGTTGGCGGTAAAGCTATTGGCTACGATGGCGGCTTCTGGAGTCAACAAGAATTTACTGGGATCGGAATTGTCTTTCCCGGAGGCCGCATTCTCGGCGGCGATGGCCTCTTTAATCAGTTTTTCGATCTGCTGATCGATTTCCTTGGTCTCGCGTTGCTTGTCGCGAATGGCCGATGCATATTTGGTTTCGTCTTTACGGATAGAGCCCAATAACGATTGTTGGGAATTTCTTTCTTGCTCCATCTCCCGTTTCGCGCTTCGGTTTTCCGCTATCAAGCGTTCCTTCTGTTTTCGCTGTTCGCTAAGGTCAATGTTCAATTTGGTCAGGGTGTCGGTCTTGATTACGATTTCCTCGCCCTGCTGCCTTCGGAAGTCCGTGTATTGCTTAATGTATTGCAGTCGTTTAAAGGCCTGAAAAAAGTTTTCGGAAGATAGTAGGAACATCAGTTTGCTCTGCTGAATCTTGCTCTGATAGCCCTTTTGTATCATTAGCGCGTAATCTTCCTTGAGTTTGGCTAATGCCGCCCTTAGTTCTGATATGGCGTTGACGTTGGTATTGATTTTTCGGTCCAGTAGGTTCGATTGCTCGTTGGTCACATCGATCAGTCGCTGGCGTACGTCAATCTTTTGATTAAGTGCCTCCATTTGTTCCAGTACGTTGCCGCGTTTTTCCTTTTGATCGAACAATAGCAAGTTAATTTGTTCGATTTCCTTTTGTAGCTGTTCGCGCTTCGCCTCCAAAACTTCCTGCTCATCGACCTGGGAGAAGACGGCGTGGCATCCAAAAGAAAAAAATACATATAAAAAGACGATAACATTCGCTCTACAACGCATCATCCTTCAATTTGATTTCGTCAAAACCATTCGGTATTTCATACGGAAAACTGAGCGGCCGGTCGAACTCGATGTTTCGGTATTCTATGTCGATTATACTCCGTTTGTCTTTCTCTATGGCGGCGACTGCTATCTTCTGCGGGAGCACCCATTTATTTATTTTTTGATAATCGGTATAATTAATCTGTAGCAATCTTTTTTTTAGGGGTTGGGACAATTGTTGCGAGGCCATCCTATAATTTTTGGGCTCGATCTCAAAGAGCACCTTGAACAGCTCCAAAGCCTTTTTGGGCTTCAATTGGTAGTTGACGCCAGTGATGGAGGCGTCGTATTTGGCAGCTTTCAAATCGAGTAACGCTTCCCCCAACAATAGGTTCTGCACCTGTTCGAAATCAAGTTCTATCCCCACGAATTTGCTGAGGTAGGCAAAATCTCCATTAAAATATTCTTTTTGCAGTTTGTTGTAGAAGGTTACCCTGCCAGGGGTGATGTAGGCTTTTACCACACCGAAGGGCGCACTGATCCAAATGGCTTTATCCTTTTCCATACGCAGGCTTACCGCTACACCTTGCGAATCTTCGCCATCGGAATAATCGATACGCATTTTGCCACTCAGCGTCTTAAAATCAAGGGCATTATCGTAATGTGTGCGTATAATGGCTTTGGCGGATAGATTTTCATCGAGTGTGCCATCGGTAACCACCTTTTTTGATTTACAGGAAAACGCCAGCATCGCAAACGCAATAATGGCGATATATCTGGGGAATGATCTGAAAATTATATGCATCATGTATGTATCGGACTTTAAAATCCAGGTTTTATCTTACGAAGATACGTATTTGCCTTTACAGCATTGTTGAGGGCGGTGTAGGCATCTGCCAATTGCTGAAAAATTTTGTTCTCTAGGGATGTGTCGTCGATCAAATAATCGAGTGCGGCTTCGAGAGTTTCAACGGCCTCTTGATGTTTGCCCGTTTTGTTCAGCGCGTAGCCTTGGGCGAAATAGAAATAAGGTTGTGATGGATAGCTTTCCAAAGCCTCTTCGGAGAGCTGTTGCAAGAGGGGAAGACTATCAGCTTGTATTAAACCTTCCATTCGGAATTTATAATCTTCCACGGGATTTGACGCTATATTTGGTTTTTCAAGGGCGAGGGTAGTGCTTGTCGGGCGCGCCTCGCGTTTTTCAATGGAATCGTTGATTTTTGCAGTAAGGGTGGCAGCAAATTTGCTTTGTATTGCCTTGTTAATAATACGTAACGCAATTTCATAATTTCCTTTCTCGAAATAAACGGAAGCTGCGTTCTCGCTGAACTCGGGTTGGTCGAATGGAAGCTCCGCCGTCATAGTTTCGGTGGATTTTCCCTGTTTCTGCAGAATCGCTATTAAGGTATCGACATACCACAGGTTTTCAGGTTCCGCTTTCACGGCAGTCAGCGCATATTCCTCGGCCAGCGGATATTGTTTGGTTTCATAATAGACCTTAGCCAGCTCGTGGTCGATTACCGGATTCGTGGCATCAAGCTGTTTGCATTTTAAAAAAGAGTTGATAGCTTTGTCGTAGTTCTCGATACCTTTTTGCTTGAGTGCTTCGAAAAAATTTTCCTGAAAATCATCGGAATAGGCCTCTAGAAAGACTTCTGCGCTGTTTTCGACGTCAGGGTCGGGGTCGGGATCCGGGTTTTCTTGGGCACGGCTTTGGATTGGGATTAGTAGAAATCCCAGTAAGCCTATTAGTGTGAAAAGTGCTTTATACATGTTGTGAACTTCAATTTTACTGTACCCGATGCCTTGGACTGCGGTACAGAGGCATATCAGCAGAAAAATCTTAATGAATTCCCGTACTCCCAAAACCACCAGCGCCCCTATCCGTTTCCGAAAGCTCGCCGACCTCTTCCCATTCCGCCCTTTCGTGATGTGCAATAACGAGTTGGGCGATGCGTTCACCATTTTCAATCGTATACGATTCGTTGGATAGGTTTACCAGTATTACGCCTACCTCTCCCCGATAATCTGCATCAATCGTGCCAGGGGCGTTCAGTACGGTTATCCCTTTTTTGGCCGCCAGACCGCTCCGGGGTCTTACCTGCGCCTCGATGCCTACGGGAAGCTCGATGAAAAGTCCCGTTTTGATGATGGCCCGCCCTAAAGGTGCTAAGGTCACGGCTTCCGCAAGATAGGCCCGGAGATCCATACCTGCAGAGGCATCGGTTTCGTAGTGGGGGAGTTTATGGGTTGATTTATTGATGATTTTGATATTCATTGCTATAATTTATGGATTATTGGCTAGGTGTTGGATGCTAGATGCAAGGTTTTTGGTAAATACTACTTCGTTTTACACCGAGCCCCAAGCTTCGTGCATCCGACCTTTTAATTTCAACGTTTCGAAAAAACCTTCCTCAATATATCGTTCTCCAACTTATATACCAAACCTAGGAATAGTAAAAGTAATATACTTCCGATATACAGATTCCTATCGAAAACATAAAAGGATAGGACGGAGAACAAAGTGGAAATCCCCAAATAAAACAGCATTTTCCTGAAATTATAGGGAATGGGATAGCGCGATTTTCCAAAATAATACGACAGCACCATCATAGAGCCATAGGCGAAAAGCGTAGCGATTGCAGAGGCCATATATCCCATAGAGGGAATAAATAAATAGTTTATACTGATTGTTATAATAGCTCCAATAATTGATATTACGGCTCCATAGCGGGTTTTGTCGGTGACTTTGTACCACACGGATAAGTTGTGGTAGATGCCTAGAAAGAAACTAGCTAAAAGTATCAGTGGCACTACGGCCATGGCCTCCCAGTAGGATTCGTTTCGAATGAAAAGCACCTTTAAAACATCAGCGAAAACCACTGCCGCCAAAAGAATGATGCTACCGATTACCACGAAATAATCTGTAATCTGTGCATAGGCTCGCTGTGGGTTTTTTGTTCCGGCATGGCTAAAGAAAAAAGGTTCGATACCCAAGCGAAAGGCGGTGCCGAAAAGGGTCATGAACATACCCAATTTGTAACAGGCGGCATATTTGCCAACTTCGCTTTCGGCCATTTCGACCGGAAGTAATTTGTCAAGCAGTATTTTATCGAAAACTTCGTTTATGGTAAAGGCAATCCCTGCAATGAGCACTGGCCAGGCGTAGTTCATCATACGCTTGAATAGATCTTGGTCGAAAACATACTTATTTTTAAGGTACAGAGGAAACATGATTAAGAGCGTTATGCCACTCGCAACAAGGTTGGAAATAAGAATATAGGAAATTTCAAAATCCGGAATGTATAGATTTTGCACCCATCCATCGGAGTTTCCTTTCCCAAGATTTGGCAAGACCAATAGAAAAAAAATCGTTAGCCCGAGGTAGATGGCGACATTTGTCGTTTTTATAAGCGCATATCTCATGGGTTTCTCATTGGCCCGAAGCCATGCGAACGGTATGATAGCCAGCGCATCCAAAGACAAAATCAGAAAAAGATATTTAACATAAACGCGTTCGATATCTAAAATAGCGGACCACCAACCTTGAAATAGCAGACCCACTACCAAAAAAAATAAAGTGCTTCCCAACAATGAAATTAAGGTAGTGGATACTACAGATTCCTTATTCTCCGCTTTGTTGTAAAATCGAAAAAAAGCGGTTTCCATTCCATAGGCCAAAAAAACATTAAAGATGGCAAACCACGAAAAGATAATGGTAACAACACCATATTTTTCGGGCGCCATGACCTCGGTATAGATAGGTACCAAAAGAAAGGAGAGCATCCGGGGTAGTACAGTTGCCAGACCATAGATTGCGGTTTGTTGGAAGAGTTTTTTGAGCGGGTTCAATACCAGTGCGGATTAAGTCCCAAAAGTACCTCTTTATGGGGATGTGGCAAAGTTTGAATCCCTCATCTACAAATTCAGGGCTATTGCTTAGTTTTGGCCGATTCGGTCGGATAGATAACCAGTAGCTTCTGCTGGATGCCATCTATTCTCTCGTACCTGACTTTATTATTCTGCACTTAGCTGATTATGGCCTGTATTTCAATCAGTCCGAGCGGACTATCTCACTCCTCATCTTGAAGGTTCATGCTTCTCATTGCCAGAAGTGCAAAAACAAAAGCGGTCAATAAAAACAACGCTGCCAAAGTATAGGGTGCGCCTGGATAGTAAATATCACCTTCCGGACGGATAAAGAAATAGAAAACCGGAGAAAATACCAATTGGCCTAAAATAGCGGTGATGCTCAATAAGCTGGTAATGGCCCCCTGTAAGTTGCCCTGTTCTTTTTCGGATACCTGATTTGAAATAACGCCTTGCACCGTCGGTCCGGCAATGCCACCGAGCGCATAGGGAACTAAAAAGGCATACAACATCCATGGTTCTGTAGCCAGCGAAAAGAGGAACATGCCGATAGTCCAAAATAGGAAACCGAAGGTGATTGCATTTCGTTTCCCGAATTTCTTGACTACAACCCCGACTAAAAAACCTTGAACGATGGCGACCAAAAGTCCGACGACCATTAATGAAACCCCGATTTCCTTTGGACTCCAGTTATAACGTTCTATGCCGTAATACGACCAGGTAGAGGGCAAAGCCTGTCCCGCTAAATTGGCTAGGAAAAAGGCAAGAATAAGTAGCAACACCCCCTTATAGTTTCGAAGGCTCACCAAGGAAACCCCGGGAACCATTTTTTTGATATCGAGCGGTCTTCTATTTTCGGGCACCAAAGATTCCGGAACGAAGAACCATCCGAAGAGAAAATTGGCAAAAGTCAGGCCCGCAGCGATATAAAAAGGCAGACGGATATCGATTTCACCAAAAAACCCTCCGATACCGGGGCCAATGATAAAACCCAATCCGAAGGCCGCACCGATCAATCCGAAGTTTTTGGCCTTGTTTTCCTTCGTACTGACATCGGCAATGTAAGCCGAAGCCACGGTAAAACTGGCTCCCGTAATACCCGCTAGAAAACGTCCTAAAAACAGCCATGCGATGCTAGGCGCCCAAGCATGTATCAAATAATCGATGCTCAAGCCGAGTAGCGCAATCAACAGAATCGGCCGTCTACCATACTGATCGGAGATTTCCCCTAAAACCGGCGAAAACAAAAACTGCATACCCGCAAAGGCGGTAGTCAACCACATGCCATAAATAACCGCTGTATCTATGCCTTCTCCGGTCAGTTCCATTATCAAATCAGGAATTATGGGAAGGATGATACCTATACCGATGACATCGACCAGAATAGTGATAAAGATAAAGAGTAAGGCGGATTTTTTGGAGGTCATAAACGATGCAAAAGTCGTTTAAAAAATGGATAAAAACCTAACATGGATTTAGTAAATAAAAATAAAAAACCCCACTGGTTGGTGGGGTTTATGTCTCGTCTTACATTTTTTATGCTATGGCCTGCGGAGAAAACTTCTGCCATACCCAGCAACCTAATAAAGTGGATATAGTGGATTAGTTGTTCAAAGCCTCTGCCCCACCAACAATCTCTAAAATCTCATTAGTAATCGATGCCTGACGTGCTTTGTTGTATTTCAACTTCAAGTCGTCACGAAGTTCAGTGGCGTTATCGGTAGCTTTGTGCATAGCCGTCATACGGGCCCCGTGCTCACTGGCGAAGGAATCCCGTATAGATTTGTACAACTGGGTCTTGAGCGATTTCGGAATCAACTGCTCTACGATTTCGATTTTCGAAGGCTCAAATATGTAATCGGTACTGAGGTTTTCTGCGCCTTCCGCAGGTGCGATGGGCAGGAATTGCTCTGTCATCACAATTTGTGTGGCAGCGTTCTTGAACTTGTTGTATACAATGTCGATACGGTCGTAATTTCCCGACGTAAATTGGGCCATCAGCTCTTCGGCGATGGTAGATGCATTGTCAAAGGTCAGGTCTTCATACAGGCTGCTGTGATTTGAAATTACGGTGGATTTCTTTTTTAAAAAATCGTTCGCCTTCTTCCCGATAGCCATAAAGTCGACCTGCTTGCCCGCATAGACCTCGTTTAATAACAGCGTGCATTGTTTTAAAATGTTGGAATTGAAAGCACCTGCAAGACCTCTGTTCGAGGTAATAGCAACAATCAACACCTTATTGACCTTCCGGTTATCGGAATACTTGCTTCCGGAATCATCATCCAAGCTGGCGCTTAGACTTTGCAACAGTTCCGTTAGTTTATCTGCATACGGTCGCATGGCCGTTATGGCATCCTGTGCTTTCTTCAACTTTGCCGCGGATACCATTTTCATGGCACTCGTAATCTGCATGGTCGAAGATACCGATGAGATTCTGTTTCGTATTTCCTTTAAATTGGCCATTTTTCTTAGTATTTAGTATGGAGTAGTAAGTAGTTAGTATAGATGAGTTTAAACCTCTTAACAAATTACTTAATACTTAATACTTTGTACTCACTACTAATTTCTATACTTCCCGGATAAATCCTTAGCAACTGTCGTCAGTGTGTCAATAACCTCATCCGTCAGTTTCCCAGCTTTCAACGTATCCAAAGTATCACGATGCTTGGCGTTTAAGAATTCCAGATAATCCCTTTCGAATTCTTTTACTTTATTAACGGGTACATCACGCAATAGGTTTTTCGAACCGGCGTAGATGATGGCGATTTGGTCTTCTACCGTAAATGGATCGTTTTCGGCCTGTTTTAGGATTTCAACGTTACGACGTCCTTTTTCGATGACGTTGAGGGTTGCGGCATCCAAATCGGATCCGAACTTGGCAAAAGCTTCCAACTCTCGGAAGGCAGCTTGGTCCAATTTCAGCGTACCCGCCACTTTTTTCATGGATTTGATCTGGGCATTACCTCCCACACGAGATACCGAGATACCTACGTTAATCGCGGGGCGCACCCCTTGGTTGAAGAGATCTTGCTCCAAGAATATCTGTCCGTCTGTAATTGAAATTACGTTGGTAGGGATATATGCGGATACGTCACCTGCCTGTGTCTCGATGATCGGCAGGGCCGTTAGCGAACCACCGCCTTTGACCATCGGTTTTAACACGTCGGGCAAATCGTTCATGTTCTGTGCAATCTTATCATCGTTGATGACTTTTGACGAACGCTCCAACAAACGGGAGTGAAGGTAGAAAACGTCGCCGGGATAAGCTTCACGCCCTGGTGGACGTCGCAAAAGCAAGGATACCTCACGGTAGGCAACCGCCTGTTTCGATAAATCATCATAAATAATCAAGGCAGGTCGGCCCGTATCCCTGAAATATTCTCCTATGGATGCCCCCGCAAAGGGAGCATACACCTGCATCGGCGCAGGATCGGATGCGTTTGCGGCCACAATGGTTGTATAGGCTAAAGCGCCTTTATCTTCTAAGTTCTGCGCGATAGCGGCGACCGTAGATGCTTTTTGGCCGATGGCTACATAGATACAGTATACCGGTTCGCCGGCGTCGTAAAATTCTTTTTGGTTCAGGATGGTATCGATACAAACGGTAGTCTTACCTGTTTGACGGTCGCCGATAACCAACTCCCTTTGTCCACGCCCCACGGGAATCATGGCATCGATCGCTTTTATACCGGTTTGCAAAGGTTCCGTTACCGGCTCGCGGAAAATTACGCCCGGTGCCTTGCGCTCCAAGGGCATTTCGTAAGTTTCCCCTGCAATAGGTCCTTTCCCGTCTATGGGAGTTCCCAAAGTATCAACGACACGGCCTACAATACCTTCGCCCACTTTGATGGAGGCGATACGCTGGGTACGTTTTACCGTATCACCTTCTTTAATGTATCTGGATGGGCCTAAAAGTACCACACCCACATTGTCTTCCTCTAAGTTCAGAACGATGCCTTCGAGTCCGCCTTCGAACTCTACCAATTCGCCGTATTGAACGTTAGATAGTCCGTAGACACGGGCAATACCGTCACCTACCTGCAATACCGTTCCTACCTCGTCCAATGTGGCCGATGAATCGAATCCGGATAATTGTTTTTTTAAGATTGCCGATACTTCGGCGGCTTTTACTCCTGCCATTTTTTCTAGACGTTTAGATGTTAGACGTAAGCTATTAGACGATGGGCATTACCCTTTTCCTAATATTCAACAAGTGTCTTATAAACTATTTGTGAACTCTCTTTTAATGTTGCTCAATTTGTTTGATACGCTGGCATCGTACTGTAAATCGCCGACGCGCAGTATAAATCCTCCGATAATATTTTCATCGATTTTGTTTTCGATGGTTACCTTATCGTCCGTAATTTTGGCTAGCTGTTGCAAGACCTTTTTCTCCAGTTCGGGAGTCAGGGGTACGGCCGTAGTGACATAGGCAACGCCCTCACCTTTTAGGTCTTCGTTGAGGATGATGTATTTCAAGGCCACCTCGTTCAAAAGACCGATACGCTTGTTTTCGGTCAAGGTGTTAATAAGGCCTTTGGTAATCTCGCCGCCCTCCTTAAAAATAACGTTCAAGGCCCCTTTTTTGGATTCGCCATTTATTACTGGACTAGCCAACACCGACCGTAACTCACTACTGCCGGCAATGGTCGCCGCAACGCTGCGCATGTTTTTTTCGACCGCGGCGGTCGCCTTGTTATCGACCGCTAGGTCCAAGACTGCTTTTGCGTAACGTAAGGCTGCTCTTGAATCGTTCATACTAATTTAATTCAGCTTGACGTCGCCGAGCAAGTTCTCGACGAGTTTTAACTGTTCTTTTTTGTTGGATAATTCTTCCTTTAAAACTTTCTCTGCAATCGCGATAGAAAGTTCGGCCACTTGGTTTTTGATGTCGGCCACGGCCGCTTTCTTTTCACTTTCGATGGCGGACTGGGCATGCTTGATCATTTTGTCGCCTTCGATCTTGGCCTGTTCTTTGGAATCGGCAATCATTTTGTCCTTGATCTCGCGGGCTTCCTTGAGCATGGCCTCCCGTTCGGTGCGGGCTTCCTTCAAAAGCTTTTCGCTGTCCGCCGTTACGTTTTGCATTTCCTTTTTGGCTTCCTCAGCGGCAACTAAAGCATTTTTTATCCCAGCTTCACGATCATTCACTGCGTCGAGAATAGGCTTCCAAGCAAATTTGCGCAATAATAAAAGTAAAATTATGAACAGAACGGTCTGCCAGAAGAACAAACCTACTGAAAACTCATTTATTAGCTTTTCCATAATATAAAAACCTTATGAATCCTTAATTTTTAAAAACATCGGCCACAACCAACCGTTGTGGCCAATGTCCAATTTCTGATTATACTGCGAAAAGGGCAGCAAACCCAATACCTTCAATAAGCGCTGCTGCAATCAGCATCGCTGTTTGAATCTTACCGTAAGCTTCAGGCTGACGGGCAATTGCGTCCATCGCTGAACCCCCGATTTTACCGATACCGATACCAACACCGATAACAACCAAACCTGCACCTACCATTACTGGAATTTCCATAATCTATCTAGTTTAAAAATTAAAAATTCAATGCAACAAATCCCGGCCTTCACCGGAATAATAATGTACCTAAATTATAAATGCTGTATCTCTCCTTCGTGTCCATCTGCGTGATCGTGGGTTTCGCTCGCAAAACCAAAGTACAGTGCCGAAAGCATCGTAAATATATAGGCTTGCAAAAGTGCAACCAAAATCTCTATCAAAGAAATGGCGAAAGCCAAACCGAAAGATAATGAACTGCCTAACCAACTCTTAAAAATAAACATTAGCCCGATCAAACTCATCAAAACGATATGACCGGCCTGCATATTCGCGTACAAACGAATCAACAGTGAAAAAGGCTTAATGATCAGGCCCAACAACTCAATTGGGACCAAAATAATATATAAAGGTATCTTGGCATACCATGGCATTGTGTTTCCCAACGGGTCGAACAAATGCTTCCAGTAGTCTTTGGTCCCCGTAAAATTCGTTAGTAAAAAAGTGATCAATGCCAAAGCTACCGTTACGGCAATATTGCCCGTCACGTTTACTCCGAGTGGGGTCAGACCAAAAATATTCAAGAAAAATATAAAGAAGAATATGGTCAATAAATACGGCATATATTTTTTGTACTTCGTTTCGCCAATGTTAGATCGTGCTATATCATCACGTATGTAGAGTACTATAGGTTCAAAAAAGCGACCGGCACCCTTGGCTATAAGCCCATTCTTTGCGTATGATTTTGCAAGACTGGAAAATAACCACAACATCAAAAGACCGGTAATGAAAATCATTACTACACTTTTGGTAATCGAAAAATCTAGAGGTTTAGGATTGGCGGGATGTTGCTCTTCATCATAGTTAATGGTTCCTTCCTCATCGGTCCTATAGATTTTGCTATGGTATAATTTATAGGTATTGCCATCAACCTCGGCCAAGGTTTCACCATGATGAAATTTCGAAGAAGAAAAGACTTTTAGTCCGCCATCCCATAAAATAACCGGTAATGGAAAACCGTAGTGTTGCACTTCACCACTTTCGTCGGTACTGGAAAACAGGTTAAAGTCGTGAGAGTCTTTGAGGTGATGTTGAATATATGCCTTGACCTCGGTCTTCTTATCGGTCGGCTCACTTTCATGGTCTTGAGCGAAAGCACCATTGCCTATAAACAATGTGGTAACAAAAAGTAATTTTACGAAGAAGTTTTGCATATCACTCGAAAATATCGGTCTCTAGGCCCAAAAAGGGTTCTCTGAAAATCCGTGCAAATGTACGGTATTCTTTCAAAAATAAAAAAGCATTACAATGGTTTATTTTCTAGTGATTTCCAGGTGTTGATTTATTCCATTTTCTGAAGCATTTTGGCGGTAAAAAGCGTCTCTACGACCAAGCAAATGGCGTAGGGCACAAAAAATGCGGCAAATTCCGAGCTATCCATTTCCCCGTCCGTTTTATAGGATGGATAAAAAAGGATAAAGAACAGGATGAATTTCAAAAAACTACCGCCCATAAAAACGAATCCGATCTGGGTCTTTAATTTATTTCTGAACCTATAAAGACCCATATAAATGATAGAAGCTACTAGGAAGTTTATGATATAGGATAGTACAATCTTGTCACCATATTTTGGGAGGCTATAGTTTTGTAGGATGATGGTGTGGAAGAAGAAGCTCGCCCCTAGCAGGGTGACTAAAATAAGGAGAAAGAGAGTGATGGGATTCAGTTTGGGCATTGGTATGGCTCTTGATTTTGAATGATCCGGAGCCAAAAATACTAATTTTCAAGACGTAGGCGACGTTTAACTAGGGTCATAATTCCCGCCACTTGCATAGTTTTCCTTCTTTGGAATTTGGAATTTATTTTTAGAATTTGATATATTGTATGCATCAGGGCAGTTCATTACCCCAGTCAATACTTCACATTCTTAATTTGCCGCAACACCACCCATAGTGAAATTGCCACACCAATGAGTGTGGCAATCGCCGTATAGATCCGTTTTTCGTTTTGATACTTTTCGTCGAGCCAAATACCGCCCTGGGCTGCCAAGTAGATGATGGCGCCCATTTCGAAGGCAATGCCCGAAAGTAGGGCTACATTCTTGACCGTACTATTTTTCTCTTTAGGAGGCTTTTGCGGTTTCATTGCTTCTACTCGGGCTGGTGTTTGTCAATGATGATTTAAAATCGTTGGTCGCCGATGAACTTGAACTCGAATCGCTCGTGTTCCGGTTTAACGATCCGCTCTTGCCCTTCATCGAACAGGTGGCGTTAAAGGTCGCCCCCGGCTCAACGGCAAGTTTGGAGACCTCGACGGTACCTTCGATAACCGCCGAGGATTTCAAAGATAACAAATCGGAAACTAAAAGCTCACCGTTGAAGCTACCTTCGATATCGGCGTTTACACATTCCACTTTTCCGTGAATATAGCCATCTTTACCGATAACGACCTTGCCGGAAGTCTTTACGTTACCGTCCAGTTTTCCGTCGATGCGGAAATCCGCCTCGGATTCAATATTACCCGTGATCTTGGTATTCTTTTCAATTCTGTTGGGTTGTCCGCCTATTTCGTTCATGGTTCTTGGTTTTTTGTTGTCAGAAAACATTTGTTATGGTTTTGGGGTTAGTGAACTCCTAAACACCTTTATCGATAGTTTAGATTAGTTCAACGAAATAATTGGGTGGTTTAGTATATCGAAATGATTTAATTCAATATTTGCTCCTTATATTCCTGTAAGTTTTTATGTACTTGGATTATTTTATAGTTGGAAGATAAAATTACAAAATTCTCTTCCTTTATAAGATAATCCTTGTTAAAATTTATAAGTTCGGCGAAGCCTAAGGCGTAGTCCTTCGATGGGAAGCCGTGAACGACCACAAATTGATCTTCCAGCGTGTAAATATCTTTGGAGACCATGTTCTTGTACTTTAAATCTTTTATGGCTTCTTCCAAGTCGTGCTGTACCCTTAGCGCTATTTCGTTATTACTTCTTCTAAACGGAAAAACGACTTTCCAATTGCCCGTGCCTGAAGAACCTGTTTCCGAAGAGAAATCTTTTATAGCCAATTTTGGCAATTGCTCGGCCACCATTTGTTCCGCTTTTTTACCTTCGGGATTGTTGGGATAGGTCAATGCCACATAATCCAATTGCTCCTTGAAGGGTACGAAGCCGTTCAACCTTCCGATGGCGTTTGCTTTCAACATTTCGAATTTTGGTACGATCGGGTCCCCGGTATATTTCTCAATATTTTCTTCAGCACCGGTAATCGTTTGTAAAAATTCTTGCTTTTGGTACAACCGGTACAACGCGGCATAGCGGGCATCGGGGCTATCGGCATCATCTTCCAGAACCGCTCTTGGATTCAATAATATCTCAGCATACCGAGAATTGGCATGGTTCTGTAGAATGTTCGCTTTCATCTGCGCCATCAGCGGACTGCCTTCTTCCTCATATATTTTATACAGGTTGTACTTGGATGGAAGAATCAATCGTTCTTCGGGATCGGATGCCAGCACATCTTCCAACTTTCCAGCGGCCAAGCCATTTTCCTTGAACTTTTCTTTGTAGATGAGTCCTAATTGATAATTGGCAAAATTGCGTTCGGTCTTCAGGCTGTCGATAAAAGATTCTTCTTTTGGGATTCTATCCATATAAAAATCGACTGTCAACCTTTCCTCCTCGGTCGGTTCGTCGTTTAGGCTGTCGTTGGCAGCGACTAGTTCACCCGTCGCTTCGGAAGGCAATAATCTGTTTTTTTTGCTCCAGCGCCAGTCGTCTTCGAGTTGCCGTTTTCCCCATTTTTGAACGAAATCGTTCTTGCCGTAGCCTAGGCTGGTCAGGTTGTAGAAGTAGAACTTCCCCTTATTTTCCTTTCCGCCTTTGCTTTCGGCGAACTGGGCGAAACCGGCGGTAATACGTTCATCTTCCTTTTTAGCGGCGGCGGCCTTTTCAGCTTGCAGTTGGGCCACATATTTTTCGAAATAGGCAATCTGGTCGTCAACCGGAAGCTTGTATAGTGTAATAATGCTATCGGCATTTTGGGCGATATCCTCATATTTGATGACATCCTCCAAATTATCCAGCTTTTTCTTGGTCGAACGGAATTTCTTGGTATTATCCTCAAGATTGGTCAATACGCTATCGTAATAGGCTCCTGACAGCTTGTATTCGTTCTGGTCGAAGTTGTACACGGCCAGGTTTTCATAATTCAGCGCGTTCAATTTCGGTTCGATTTCCGTAGCGCGCAGCGACTTGTTAAAGTATACCAAGGCCATACTATCGTTTTCCTGTTCGAGATGGTATTCCGCGACTTGACGGTAGATTTTGTCCAAAAACGGCCGATTTTCGCGATTTTCTTCCATTTTAGTAAGGAATTCTAGCATTTCCAACTTGTTTTCCGGGGTAACTTCGGTATTCCTTATCTTTTCGATTTCCGCATTGATCATGTATACCCGTGGAGATTTGCGGTTCAGTTCAACAATCTTGTCGAACGCATAATTGGCGCTGTCTTTCTGCTCCAATCGGTTATAGAGCTGCCCGATAATAAAATAATACCGTCCTTTTTCAGGATTTTTTTTGGTATGATAGGATGCGATTTTCAACTGCTGCACAGCCTTGCTCAAAGAATCTAGATTTATATACGCCTGTGCCAGCATAGCTCTTGCGTCGGCATACTCCTGATCGTCAAGGTTTTCATATTTGAAAACACGTTTGAGGTTCTTGATCGCAAGGTCTTCGTTCTCTAGACGGATGTTGACCTTCTCACGCCAGATATGCGCCTCGCCCAGTTTGTCGCTGTAATCATATTTGTTGATGATATAGTTGAAGGCCTCTAAAGCGGGAATATACCGTTGGTCGAAGTAGCGCGCCTTGCCCAATAACAGGAAAGCCTCATCGGTCTGCGGATTGCGCTCCTCATCCTTGATATCCATACTATGTTTCTGTATGGCCTTGCTCGCCTTTTCTTCCGCAATGATAAAATTGGGATTGTTGTCTTCGGAATCGAGTTTGATATCTTCGGTAACCTCTAGACGTTCTACGGGCAATATTTCCCAGTAATCGTCCTTATAATTCGTGTTGAGTTCCTCGCGGCCTTCCTCAAAGGCGATGTTGCCATTGTACAAAGTGTTGTACTTGGTGTTCAGCGCGTGCCAGTTGCGGTTCACGAATTTATCCTTTTTGGTAGAGCAGGCGTTAAAAACGAGGCTCACCAAAAGAATAAAAAGGATGTATTTGTATGGATGTTTCAAGATTGCAAAGGTACCTATGTAATCTTAACTGAAAAACAGTTGGATTATTATGTGGTTCGTCGAGAAAAGTGACCACCTAGTTTGTAAATTAGCCGTTCGCCAATTATACCTTCGTGTTTTTGGTGATTTGTGGGTGCTTTTTGACCATAAATCGAAGTAAATTTAATTTTAATCAGGATAACGAGAGACTAAAACCGACTACCCGGTCAGTTTTAAGAATCGCTCAAAGAGAAGTATTTCTTTCCGAAAAGGCGCTTTCCGTCCCCTCATTTCCACTAAAAAACAGCTCCAATTCCTTCAGTGTCTCGGCCGAAGTCACGATATCTTTAACTATTTCGCCCTTGTTCAGCACTACGATGCGCTCGCAGACCTCGGTCACATGAATTAGGTCATGGCTCGACACCAAAACGGTAACACCCTGCTTCGATGCCAAATCCCTTATGATGTCTTTGAGGCGGATTTGGGTGGTGGGATCGAGATTGGCAAAAGGCTCGTCCAAAATTATCACTTCGGGGTTGCCGATAAAGGAGGCGACGATACCTGCCTTTTTTTGATTGCCTTTGGAGAGGTCGCGAAGGTATTTCTTCTGCCCTAGGATTTCGCCATGGAAGAAATCCTGAAAATTCGCGAGCAAGGCGTTTACATCTGCCTTGTTTTGTCCGCGCAATTCCCCGATAAAGTAGAAGTATTCTTCGGGGGTTAGGTATCCGATCAAAAAAGTCTCGTCAATAAAGGCCGAGGTAAAAGGTTTCCACGCCTCGCTTTGGTCCACTTGAACCTCATTATTGATAATATGGCCCGTGGTAGGCTGGATGAGATCGAGCAACAGACTAAAGAAAGTGGTCTTTCCAGCGCCGTTGTTACCTACAAGGCCAAAACTTTGGCCTTTGGGAATTTCTAGGTTTTTGATATTTAAAACAGTTTGGGAATTGTATGTTTTGGTGAGGTTCTGCGTTGTTATCATACGTTTTTCTCTTTAACTTTCAATCTCAGGAGGTTTGCTTATACGCCAAAAGCGTCTTGTACTTCTCCTTCTTATAGACTTTCTCTATTTGTTTGAATACGATATTCTTAAAAGCGAAACCTGCAACACCGGTCAAGGCTACAAAAATGTAACCCGCTGTCGGATTGAGCAGATAATGCCCTAGGCCATAAATCAACAAAGGCAAGAGTAATTTTGGTATCGTCAGCAACATGGTCTTTAGGTTAAAAGACTGTTTGTCGCCAAAAGCTTTTTTATTGGACGTCAGGTCGATGGGCGTTTTAATATAGGCTCCGCCCCATAGCACCAGATATGAGTTAACGCCCATGTTATAAACCGCCCCTACCAAAACCGCTACATATGCGCCCCAGCCGAAATACAAATAAGGCGATGCGAGTACCGTACTGATCAGGGTGGCAATTATAATCAGGTACCATTTGGAGTTCAAATAGTCTTTATACCTGATGTTCTGGCTCATCATCAGAGGATAGTACGAGCTGTCCCAACTCGGCACGAACTGTCCGAAAGTGAACAGGAATCCACCGGAAATAAAAATCCCGGCAAAAATTTTCCAGACCGGACCCTCATAGGTTTCAATAGCTCCGGTAAAAAATAACAGTCCATAAAATAGAAAGAAAACACTGGTCAACACCGTAGTCTTCGAACGTTTGTTACGTTTGATAAGCTTGATATCGTTTTTTAGGAAGAGCCCCAGATTTCCAAAACGGTCCAGCCAAGTGAAATCCTCGGTCTTGGCCACGGCATGTTTTTGTGCGAGACCGGCATCTAAGTACATGTGTTTTTTAAAATAGTTAAATGCCGCGGTATAAAGTCCTACAAGAAGTGCCCATGGTAGTATGGCCATCCACGGTACATCATAGAGGGCATCAAAAAAGAAAGCGGTGTACTGGGTAATGTCAAAATAGTCGTAGTACTGCGAAATTCCTAAAATGGCAAAGACCACGGCCAAAGGAATGAGGATGCTATCTTTATTATTCAAAAGGACATTCAAAAAATTGTTGCAGTAGAAAAGCGCCATGATGCCCAAATGCCAACCTATGACCCCTAACGGAGAATATCCTTCGATCAAGAGCACAATCGAAAACGGTACGAAGAAAAAAGCATGGGCCAGATTAAAAAAGGACACTACCGTTTTGCCCAAGGAGTAGCGCACCACCTGTGCTTTTTTAAACGGCAGGTACAGCAAAGGCTTTATATTGGTGATGGGCATTTTCTGAACGGCATACCGAAAAGCTAGATCGATCGCCAAGTAATAAATCAAAAATTGGTTTACAATTTTAAGTGGGTCGCCCAACCCGGAATTTTCGAGAAGATAAAACGCCCCGACGCCCATCGAAAGAAAGACAACCATAAAATACAACGCCATAAAGCCCATAAAGAACTTGAAAATCAAGTTGGTCTTGAAGGAGGCGGCCCTAAAAAATGATTTCCTTTGGAGGTTTAGGAAGTGTTTGAGCATAGGGTTCGGAGGTTGATCTTAAGGTTAGTAGTCCATCTACAAAATTTGTTACACCATTTTATATTCCGGATAAATCTCGGAGAGGAGTTCATTGGCTAAATGGCCTATGGGTTCGGTCTTTAGGTCGAAGTGCTCGAGGTATTGCATTCGAGTGAAATCGTGAGGGGTCTTTTATTTGGTCTTGGGTGAGGTTCATCTTCCAAAGATTTAATTGATACTCCAATCCGGGTTGACTAAACGTTGCATGCTGCGTATAAATTCTTCGAGTTCGGCAAGGCGGTTTATGGTTTCTTTTTCTCCTTGTTCGGTGAGTTTGTAATATTTGCGAAGGCGATTGTCAACTTTGGCGACCTCGACATCGAGCAAACCTTCGGCTTCCAATTTGTGCAAGGCGGGATACAGGGCGCCCTCGGTGATGTTAAGTTCGCCCTTGGTCAGTTCTTTGACCTTTTGGGCCATCTCGTAGCCGTACATCTTTCCCTGCTCTTCCAACAATTTTAGGATGATGGTGTTCAGACTTCCTTTGTATAGTTTTGAGTTTGCCATGGACATTCAAATATATACATAATTTTCTTATGCATAAGAATTCGAGGTATGTTTTTTTGCTTTTTCCGTTTTAATTCGATTTCCCAATCCGTATTTTTGCAATCCTCTTAAAAGAGGTAGGCAGCCATCGTTGCATTTGGCAGTATGTACCTTTTAAATTTTTACTTGATAAACCATGGCAGATTTCCATCCCTTAACCGTAAAACACATCAAACCGCTGACGCCGGATGCAGTGGCGATTACGTTCAGTATTCCCAAGGAATTGATTCAGACTTTTGACTTTATCCCGGGACAGTACATCACCATCAAAACTTTAATCAAAGGAAAGGAATTGCGCAGGGCTTATTCCATATGCTCTTCCCCAAGAAAGGATTGCTTTACCATTGGCGTCAAAAAAGTCGATAAAGGTGGGTTTTCAGATTTTGCCCATAACCAATTGTCCGTTGGCGATACCTTGGAGGTCATGCCGCCCGAAGGCCGTTTTACTTTTCAAGCTACCGGTCAGCCGAAAACAATGGCCGCTTTTGCCGCCGGCAGCGGTATTACCCCGATTATGAGCATAGCCAAAGCGGTACTGGATAGCCATCCGAAGAGTAAATTTGTCTTGGTCTATGGCAATAAATCATTCAAGGATACCATGTTCTACACTGATTTGGTGAAGTTGGAACTGGACCATTCCGACCGGTTCTTTGTGTATTTCGTGACCAGTCAGACCCAGGAAGACGATTCCCGTTTCGGCCGTATCGATACCTCCATGGTCAACTACGCCTTAAAGAACAAGCATAAGAATACGGATTTCGATGCCTATTATCTCTGCGGGCCTGAAGCCATGATCGATCTGGTTTCCGATACCTTACAAGAAAACGATATCCCCAAGGATAAAATCCATTTCGAACTCTTTACCAGCACCGAAATTTTGGACGAGCTGCCCGACAGGCCCGACGGCAAGACCCAGCTTACGGTCACGGTCGATGACGAGGTTTTCGAGCTGACCATGGAGAAAAAGGAACGTGTACTCGATGCCGTGCTAAAACAGAACATCGATGCTCCATACTCGTGCCAAGGCGGCGTTTGCAGCACCTGTATTGCCCGTGTCACCGAGGGTAAGGCCGAAATGGCCAAAAACCAGATTTTGACCGATGGCGAAATTGCGGAAGGATTCATACTTACATGCCAGGCGCATCCATTGACGCCGGTCTTGAAAGTGGATTATGATGATGTTTAAAAAAGTTGGCAGTAGTAATACATAAAACAGGGCATAAACACATAAAAGAATAAAATGCTACACTTTTTAGGGTAGTTTATTCCAATACATCATCCAACACCCGACTGGCATATTCGTACCCGACCAAATAGGCCTTTTCGATACCCTTACGGTCTAAAACCCCAATTTTTTCCAAAGCCTGAAATTCCAATAGCAGATCGCAAGACTCCAATTTTTGGCGGTTGACAGCGTATATCATTAAACTGGTTACCCTACCGGTAATCTGCCACGAGTTTTTTAGGGCGTTTTTATAGAGTTCGCTCACTTTTGAAACATTACTTCCTATTATATAATCTACATTTCCCATGACAGGTTCCAGCGGAAAATTGTTCATTATACCCCCGTCTGCGAATAGTTCACCCTCAAGTTCTACAGGACTGAAAACAGGGGGAAGGGCGGCGGAAGCCAATAACGGCCGTATCAGCTCTCCTTCCGAAAAATAACGCTGTTCGCCTTTTTGCAGATTTGTGGCCACCACATAAAGCTTGCGCTCAAGGGCATCAAAGGCATTCTCCGGAAAATATTCCTTAAATACTTTAAAATACCGGTCGGTATCGATAAAGCCCGGTTTTAGAATTGTAAGAAAATTATAGCGGAATAAGGGAGTTTCCTTAAAAAGGGATAGCATATCCTGCACCGAATTGCCGTTGGCGTAAAGGGCACCGACCAAGGCCCCAATACTACTGCCGCTCACCATTTTGGCCGATATACCGTGCTCTTTCATGGCTTGTATCAATCCGATATGCGCCATACCGCGAACGCCTCCCCCGGAAAGTACGAGACCGATGGATTTTGATTTTAAGTCGTTCATGGTGTTAAAGTTGGATAGGGCTTTTGAGGGTAAGTTATCGCTATCAAAAGTACTCAAATACTTCTTTTCAGAATCTTTAATCCAAAAAACTTCTAAGAAGTCTGTCGTGGTAATCGGCTACCACATCATAACAATACTTGACCGTAAACCCCTGTCCTTTATCACATAACAGATACTGTTTGAAAATCTTTTGATCGTTGTCCTTTATCGTATCATCGGGATGGATTTCAAGTCGGGCGTTAAGCGATTCGGAAACAATGTCTTCAGGCGATATAATGTAATGGCTTGCCAGCACATCGAAAGGATTGAAGCCCTTGGCGCCTTGGGCCAACCATTGTTGCAACCAAGCTTGAGAGGCCTCCGCCAGCCAGATATTGCCTTGGTCACCACTTGATGCCAGTTGATCCAAATCCGCTTGTTTTACCCACACCTTATTCGAGATTTCAAAGGGACAAAGGGTTACCGAAACGCCAAGTTCGAACATCACCCGGAAAGCATCAGTGTCAAGGTCAAAGTTGAGGTCTTGGGCGTGATTGCCCATGTTGCCGATTTTGAAGTAATCGGTAGGCTTTCTTCTTCCGGCAACCAGCACGACCTCGTTTATCTGGTCTTTTAACTCCGGATATTTAAGTAGCAACAATCCAATATTCGTGGCAGGGCCGATGGCCATGATGGTCATCGGATGACTTTTCAAGGTCTTTGCAAGCGCCTCGACCGCATTATTGGTCTGCACATTATTTAAATCGATGGCTTCACCAGCACCTTTGAATACGGGAATCTTGTTTTTGGCAAACTCCCGGCTCATATAGTGACTTAGCGAATAGGCATTTTCGATGACAGTATTTCCGAAGACTGCGCTAATGCCGCATATTTCAATGTTTTCGGCCTTCATTAACTGCAATACCGCGAATCCGTCATCGACATCGCAGTAGCCTTCGCGTTTGTGGCGTGTCATGCCGACGGATAGATCGGTATCGATCCAGATTTTCCTTTTCTTCATCATAATTAGTTGTTTATAGCCGGCAGTCATTGCGCTGCGCTCGCAATGAAGTGCACTATTAACCGCGCTCCCTCTGTAAACCGCCCCAAAACTCGATTTCATCCCGAACCCCGGTCTCAGGGTCAGAGATAAAATCATTCGTATCGGTGTAGACCTTCAGATTTCCGGTCTGCATAAAACCAATCTCATCGCCCATGAGTACAGCTTCCTTTAAATCGTGCGTTACGAATAGGGAGGTGATATGGAATTCCTCGGCGAGCTTCTTGAACAAGCCTTGCATCCGCTGGCGGGTGCCGGCATCGAGACTTCCAAAAGGTTCGTCCAACAGTAAAAGGGACGGGTTTGTTATAATGGCCCTTCCGAAGGACACCCGCTGCCGTTGCCCGCCCGAAAGCTGGTTCGGCATTTTTTGGGACTGGTCCTCGAGTTCTAGGCTGTTTAACATATGTCGCACCTGCTCTTTAATTGTACTGTCCGATATTTTCTTGAGGCGAAGTCCAAATGCAATGTTTTCAAAGGCGTTCAGGTGGGGGAACAGTAAATCTTCCTGATACAGATATACAATATTTCTCTTTTCAGGTTTTTTATGGGTAATGTCTTCTCCCTTGAGCAGGATACATCCCGAATCAGGAGCGACTAATCCGCCAATAGTCTTGAGCATGGTCGTCTTTCCACACCCCGATTTTCCTAAGATACTCAGTGTTTTTTTGGCATCCAAAGCAAACGTCAAATCCTTGACCACTTGCTCTTGGCCGAAACTTTTGACGATGCTTTGTACCTCTAGGAACATGTATTCTATTTTATTTCGATATTGGGTGTTTCCCTACCCCTAAATCACGTGGCGGATTTGCTTTATATGACGAAACCGCAATGGCCGCCAAGCTACGAACAGATCAATAGCGTAAAGTTCGCAAAGTGATTCGGATTACTTACCTCTTTTTCTGAAGAATCGAAAACGAAAGTGGCTTTTCTACTATTATCCTTGCCAGGCAGTTGGAATTTCGAAGCCTTTTTTAAAAGCAGAGCATGCTGCGTTTGCATAAAGAACGCAGTCAGAACAAAACTCAAGAAAATCCGGTTTTTCAAAATGCCATCGGAAAATTAATTGCGTGGGCCAGCAGCTCTGCACCTACTATAAGGTATACCTATAGACAGGCAAAGACTATTGAACTACATCATTATTGTACCGTTTTACATTGGGGACCTCATATCGAGATCAAAGCAAAGAAGAATCGACGATGCGTTTCTACACGGGCGATAGTGCTGGAAAATTTAGGGCAAAAGTGGAGGGGATGACAAACGATGGAAGGCCGGGCAGGGGTCAATATACATTTGATATCAAGGAAAATTGATTGCTAAGTTACCAGTTATTGTTTTTTTAGGTGGGATGTTTCATAGGATAAAAAAGACTGGGTAGTCGGTTTTGTTCTCCCAACAGAGATGGAAGTTGGTGCTTGATGAGGATTTGAGGCCGTATTTTATCGATAGGATACCTAAAAGATAACATCTCATCGGTAAAGGGAAAATTTACAGACCGGTCAGTCGGCATCAAAGAGTTTACCATACTTGGATATTTGCCCTTATATATGAATCGTAAGGAATATAAGCGGCTATTCAAAATTTGCAACGCCAATTAAGAACAAAATTTTTCGAGCTCCTTAAACTTTATCCGACTCAGCCGAACGGGCAGGCTAGCGCTTGTTTCAACTCCTCCCGGGACTAAGCTTACGATTAAATCGCCCCGCACTAAATAGCCTCGAACAATTTTCCCGGCAATGGCCGAACTACCCCTTTCATCTCCATGTTCAAAAGTGTGGAAGAAACCTTGTAAATCGGTAATTGGCAATCCAGCGCAATGCTATCCATTAATTGCTTGCCATCCTTTAAAAGATAATCATAAATCGATTGTTCGGTAGCGTCCAGATCTACGAAAAGCTGCTTTTGAACACTTTGGGCCTTTTTTTCTGGGATATCCCAATTCAATAAATAGATAAGATCGGCTGCTGAGGTCATCATATGGGCCTTTTGTTGTTTGATAAGGTTGTTGCATCCGACACTATATCTGTCTTTTGTACGTCCCGGTACGGCAAACACGTCGCGGTTGTAGCTGTTGGCAATATCGGCCGTGACCAAACTGCCCCCTTTTTCGGCGGATTCTACTACGACCGTTGCTTCACTCATTCCCGCAATGATTCGGTTTCGCTTTAGAAAATGTTCCCGTTCGGGCTGGCTCTTGCTCCAGAATTCAGTGTAAAATCCGCCGTTTTCCTCCACATCCCTAATATATTTCGCATGTATCTTCGGATACATCTGGTTGAGGCCATGCGCCAAGCATCCTATGGTCTGGAGGCCGTGTTTTATTGCTGCTTTTTGCGCGGTAATATCTACCCCATAAGCGAATCCGCTGACGATTATCGGGTTCAGGGGTGCGATATCCTCGATAAATTTCTCGCAGAAAGCAGTTCCGTAGCTCGTAATATTGCGGGTGCCGACCACGCTGATAATTTTTCTTCCCGTCAAATCGATATTTCCACGCTTGAAAAGCAGGGTCGGACTATCGATACAGTGCTTCAGGTATTTGGGATGTTCCTCATCCTTAAAATACGTATACTCGATTTGATTTTTTTGGATGTAGGCATATTCCGCTTCGGCAGTTTTGCGGTGCTGCGCATCATAGAGACCGCGTAAAGTATAAGACCCAATACCATCGATCTTTAGCAAGTGTTGCCGGGTATCGGCGAAGACGGCTGAGGGACTTCCGCAATAATCGATCAGTTTTTTGGCCGATACATCGCCAATATTCGGAATGTTCTGCAGTCGCAAGACCGCTATGAGGTCATTTTCGTCCATTTAGAAAATCATCAAAGTTATTCACAATACGTCCCAAATATAATGTTAATAAAAAGTAACTGAACTGCTGGCATCCCCCTTTATATTTTCTAATATTTGTCATGTATGGCATTGGAGCATTATATATCAGAATTACTTTACCGTTATAACTGCGTTGTAGTACCCGGATTTGGGGCATTTTTAACCCAGTCGAGGTCTGCCGTCATCCATGAGGGCACCCATACTTTATATCCTCCGACGAAAACGGTATCTTTCAACCAACAGCTGATTTCCAATGACGGATTATTGATTTCCTATGCCGCCGAGGTCCAAATGACCACTTTTGAGGCTATGCTGAAACAAGTCGAAGAAGAGGTGGTCGACTGGAAATTAAGACTAAAAAAAGGGGAACGACTGCAATTGGCCAACATCGGTGAGATTTGGTCCGGGACTGAAGGTAAAATTCAATTTCAACCCTCGGAGAAGACCAATTATTTGACCGCTTCTTACGGAATGTCATCTTTCGTAGCCGCACCGGTAGCCAGGGAAATCTTTAAACAAGAGGTGGCCGCCTTGGAAGAAAAAACACCAATCGCCTTTACACCAGAAAAACGGGAAACCGTCGCGGCCCGGCCTTATCTGAAATATGCCGCTGCAGTACTTTTGGCATTGACCACAGGATTTGCAGGGTTCCAATTCTACAAAACGAATCAAAATAATCAGCAATTGGTCCGTGAAGAGGCCCATCAACAGGTCTCCAAACGCATTCAGGAAGCCACTTTTTTTGATACCGACCCGTTAGAACTGCCTACGATTACCTTAAAGACCACCAAGAAAACGGCTGTTAAAAAAACAGGGGAAAAAATTCACCATATCATTGCCGGCGCGTTCCGGTACAAGACCAATGCCGATAAAAAAATTGTGCAACTGAAAGCGCTCGGTTTCCATCCTTCTTATATTGGCACAAACCCCTTCGGTCTTCACATGGTCTCCTACGACAGCTTTACCGATGCCCAAATGGCATTACAAGCGCTTCATAAAATCAAGCGCACGCAGAAGGACGCTTGGTTGAAGTCGGTGCGGTAGGGATTGCTATAATTTTCTTGAAGAAGCTATTCCATAGCTTTTTTCTATCGGTGTTTGCCATCTATAGATTACCACTCCGGGTGCCGGTTTTGATATCGATGCCCTGGACTTGACGAAAGACATTATCGATAAAGGTACGGTTATGGTTTTCGGCAGAAACCTGACCATATTTGGGTTCGATTATTTTCCTCTGCCTTTCATTACTTGTGGTGACCAGCATAACTTAAGAAAAAGAAAAAGTGCTGTGTATTACCGCGGCAACCCTTTAAGCCGCACAGAACTCAGAGGTCGGCAATCCGTTTTTTGAAGATTATCGCTATATCATTATTCCGGGAGGAAAATCGGAGACAACTGGCCCGGTTATCAGTAACGTAGCGCACGCTCTGAATTATACCAAAATGGCTTATGAAGAGTTAGTGAAGCACTTCAATATCCCAGAATAGGGTTTAAGTTCTTTTCAATGTAACCGTAAGGCTTCCTTACCAATGGGAGCCTTTTTTGTTGAATGAAAAACGCTACAAAGCTACAATATCGATTTATCCATTAAACAGCTTTTGAGCGTTCCTTAGAATCCATCCAAATAAAGCGAGGAAACGCCAGTAAAGTTTGTTAAACAATTGCCTATGCCCTAATTTTGCAGACATTCAAAATTTTAACGTTACCACAAATAATTAACTCCAAGCTACTATAATGAGCGGATTGATAAAATCTTCAATAGCCCGAAAAGTTGTCATGGCCTTGTCCGGACTTTTTCTTGTTTTCTTTTTGGCACAGCATTTCACCATTAACGTCACCTCAGTGCTTGCCCCAGACACCTTTAACGAATGGTCGCATTTTATGGGGTACAACGGGCTAGTGCAGTTTATTCTGCAACCTATTTTGATTGCAGGGGTCATTGTGCACTTTGTAATGGGAATCGTGCTGGAAATTCAGAACAACAGGGCCAGGGCAATAAAGTATAAAAAATATAGTGGAGGGGCCAATGCCTCTTGGATGTCGCGGAACATGATCATTACCGGCCTCGTCGTCTTGGCTTTCCTTGGATTGCATTTTTACGATTTTTGGGTCCACGAAATGGATTACAAGTATATTACTGCAAACCCAGAAGATCCGACCCGGTATTTGGAGGAAACCGTTCATAAGTTCGAACCGGTATGGCGAACCGTGCTATATGTGATTGCGTTTGTGCTTTTGGCCCTGCACCTATGGCACGGCTTTGCATCCTCTTTTCAAAGTATGGGTGTAAACAACAAATACACCCCTGCCATTCAGACCTTTACCAAAATATATGCGATAGCGATTCCCGCGGGATTCATCTTTATCGCGCTCTATCATCATTTTAACCCAATAACACAGTAGATTATGGGCAAATTGGATTCTAAAGTTCCATCTGGGCCGCTGGCCGATAAGTGGACCAAGCATAAAAACGAAATCGACCTCGTCAACCCGGCGAACAAACGTAATATTGATATCATTGTGGTTGGTACCGGTCTTGCAGGGGGTTCAGCCGCGGCGACCTTAGCCGAGCTGGGCTATAACGTTAAGACATTTTGTTATCAAGACTCCCCAAGGCGTGCACACTCCATTGCCGCGCAGGGAGGCATCAATGCCGCCAAAAACTATCAGGGCGATGGCGACAGTGCCTATCGTCTGTTTTATGATACGGTAAAAGGGGGTGACTACCGCTCTCGTGAGGGGAACGTGTATCGTTTGGCCGAGGAATCATCAAATATTATAGACCAATGTGTCGCACAGGGCGTACCCTTTGCCCGGGAATATGGCGGATTATTGGATAACCGCTCCTTCGGGGGCGTTCTGGTATCCCGTACATTTTATGCCAAAGGACAAACGGGGCAGCAGTTGTTATTGGGATGCTATGCCGCAATGAACCGGCAGATCAACCGGGGCAAGATCAAGCCTTTCAACCGTCACGAAATGATGGATCTGGTTTTGGTAGATGGCAAAGCGCGGGGAATCATTGCCCGTGATCTGGTCACCGGAGAAATCGAACGTCATTCCGCCCATGCGGTGGTCTTGGCTAGCGGAGGCTATGGGAACGTATTTTTTCTATCGACGAATGCCATGGGGAGCAACGTGATGGCCGCTTGGCGTGCCCACCGAAGAGGCGCCTATTTTGCCAACCCCTGCTTTACGCAGATTCATCCGACCTGTATTCCCGTTTCGGGAGATCATCAGTCCAAATTAACGTTGATGTCCGAATCGTTACGTAACGACGGCCGTATCTGGGTGCCAGCGCGCAAGGAGGATGCCGAGGATATCCGCTCAGGAAAATTAAAACCTACCCAATTAAAAGAAGAAGATCGCGATTATTATTTGGAACGGCGTTACCCTGCATTCGGTAATTTAGTGCCAAGGGATGTCGCTTCAAGGGCGGCTAAAGAGCGCTGTGATGCCGGTTTCGGAGTCAACAAAACAGGAGAGGCCGTTTATTTGGATTTTGCTTCCGCTATTCAGCGCTACGGAAAAGAGGAAGCTTTGACCCATGGCATGAAAGATGCCGATGAAAAAGAAATCATCAAGTTAGGTAAGGAGGTCATCGAGTCCAAATATGGCAACCTTTTTCAGATGTACGAAAAAATAGTTGATGAGAATCCCTATGAGACCCCAATGATGATTTATCCTGCGGTACACTACACTATGGGAGGCCTATGGGTCGATTACAACCTGCAGACCACTATCGATGGTTGTTACTGTATCGGAGAGGCCAATTTTAGCGACCACGGGGCCAACCGTTTAGGTGCTTCCGCATTGATGCAAGGTTTGGCCGACGGCTATTTTGTGCTTCCGTATACCATAGGTGATTATCTGTCCGACGATATCCGAACCGGTGAAATACCTACCGACTCCCCTGAATTCGACCATGCCGAAAAAGAGGTCAGGGAACGCATCGAAAAATTGATGTCGGGCAGCGGACAGCACTCTGTCGATCATTACCACAAGATATTGGGTAAGATAATGTGGAATAAGTGCGGTATGAGCCGAAATGCAGAAGAGCTTCAGGAAGCCATTGATGAGATTGCCGAGCTTCGGAAAGATTTTTGGGACAACGTAAAGATACCTGGCTCCAGCGATGCCATGAACGCAGAATTGGAAAAAGCGGGAAGAGTGGCCGATTTCCTCGAATTGGGCGAGCTATTCGCTAAGGATGCCCTGACCCGAAACGAATCTTGTGGAGGCCATTTCCGTGAAGAATATCAAACAGAGGAAGGCGAGGCCGTACGTGATGACGAGAATTTTAAATTTGTGTCGGCATGGGAATATAAAGGGGATCCGAAAGATGCGGTCTTGCATAAAGAGGATTTGAAGTATGAGAATATTGAATTGAAGACGCGTTCCTATAAATAAAAAGCTATGAAGTTAAACTTGAAAATTTGGCGTCAAAAGGATGCTAGATCCAAAGGAGAAATGAAAGACTACCCCATCAATGGTATCGAGGGTGATATGTCATTTTTAGAAATGTTGGATGTATTGAATGAAGAACTCATTAACAAAGGAGAGGAGCCTGTACAATTCGATCACGACTGTCGTGAGGGCATTTGTGGTTCTTGTTCGCTTCAGATCAACGGCGAACCCCACGGCCCCGATCGGTTAGTAACCACTTGCCAATTACACATGCGAAAGTTCAACGATGGCGATACGATTGTAATCGAACCTTTTCGGGCAACAGCCTTTCCCGTAATCAAAGATTTGGTAATCGATCGCAGTGCTTTCGATAGAATACAGCAAGTAGGGGGTTATATTTCCGTAAACACTTCAGGAAATACGGTAGATGCGAACGCTACGCCCATTGAAAAAGAAAAGGCTGACGATTCTTTTTACGCCGCTACCTGTATTGGGTGCGGTGCCTGTGTTGCCGCTTGTAAAAACGCGAGCGCCATGTTGTTTACCTCCGCCAAGGTGTCTCAATTTGCCTTGCTCCCACAAGGCCGCGTCGAGGCGACCGAACGCGTACAGAGCATGGTACGCCAAATGGATCTTGAGGGCTTCGGTAACTGTACCAACACCGGTGCCTGTGAAGTAGAATGTCCCAAAGGAATTTCATTGGAAAACATTGCCAGAATGAACCGGGAATATTTGTCGGCGAAATTGAAAGGCTAAGACCAACGCAAATTTGGTATACTGAGCCTGCCTCTCCATCAAATTACCCATTAAATAAATCCCAAGTTCCAATCTATGGAGCCTGGGATTTTTCTTTGCATTTACTTAACAGCTTCTTTTCAAGGGTATCCTTAATTTTAGGAGATGTCTAAAAACTACGCCGAAAATCGTATCAAAGTCCCACGCTTCAACGAAGAATCCGGTTTCTATACGACGCCGAAGCGCTCGAAAATTATGAGCAAAATTCGGGGGAAGAACACCAAGCCCGAACTTGCCTTTCGAAAAGCCTTGTACGCGGCCGGCTATCGCTATCGCATCGATTACAAAGAACTGATCGGTAAACCGGACATCCTCTTAAAAAAATACAAGACCGCTATTTTTATCGATGGGGAATACTGGCACGGCTATAATTGGTCGGAACGAAAACCTAAGGTCAAGACCAATCGTGAATTCTGGATTGCCAAGATAGAGCGTAATATGCAACGTGACCGGGAAGTAAACGCCGAATTGCAGCGTTTGGGGTACACCATCTTCCGATTTTGGGAAACAGAAATTAAAAAAGAACTCAACACTTGTCTTCAAAAGGTAATTGTGCACCTAGAATCCGTTCGAACGCGTTAAAAGGCAACGGGATTCCGCACACTTGGGAAACCTTTAACCCTCGAAACCTGAGGTTTAATAGGGTCTTAACACGAAATGTAGATTTAAGCTCTTATATTGAGAATGAAATTAAATAGTAACAACTTAAATAGATAGATTTATGAAGAGGATAGCCATATTAGCAACAAACGGATTTGAGGAAAGCGAATTAAAGTCTCCAAAGGAAGCCATGGAAAAAGAGGGTTTTCGAGTAGATATAGTGAGCTTAAAATCCGGAGAAATTAAAGGATGGTCTGATGGAAATTGGTCTAATTCGTATAAAGTGGATAGAACGATCGATGAGGTTAAAGCTGACGAGTACAATGCGTTAATGTTACCAGGTGGGGTCATGAATCCCGATTTGCTTAGAATAAATGAGCACGTACTTGTATTTGTACGTGATTTCTTTAAGCAAGAAAAGCCTGTAGCCGCAATTTGTCACGCACCATGGACACTTATCAGTGCTGGTGTTGTAAAAGGACGTAAAATGACAAGTTATAAGTCCATAAAGGATGATGTAATCAACGCCGGGGCGAATTGGGTTGACCAAGAAGTAGTAGTAGATCAAGGTTTCGTGACCAGCAGAAATCCAAATGATTTACCGGCCTTCAACGCCAAATTGATTGAGGAAATCAAGGAAGGTAAGCATGAAAAACAACACGCTTAAGTAACTCACGAGTACCAAATCTGGAATCCCAATCGTACGATTGGGATTTTTTTATGGCAGGTAGAAGCGAGGAAAGAAGTTTTAATTTTGAAATGAGGTTTCATTTGAATTGGAAAATAGCTTAATTTTTTGTTAATTTACAATCAATTAACCAACTTCAGTTCCGAGACCCCAAAGGTTTTTTAAAACCTTTGGGGTCTTTCTGTTCAAGAGGATGTCATAAATTCTTATTTTTGATTAAATCAAGCCCATTTTATGAAATATGATCAGATTCCCAACTCCCTTTTTAAAAAGAACCGTAAAAAGTTTATGGCCCGTATGAAGCCAAAAAGCATTGCGGTCTTTAATTCCAACGATATTTATCCCATAAGTGCCGATAGCGTTCTGCCTTTCGAACAGCACCGCGATATTTTCTATCTCAGTGGTGCCGATCAAGAAGAAACCGTTGTATTGCTTTTTCCCGATGCGATAGATAAAAAACATCAGGAAATCTTGTTCGTACGTGAAACGAACGACCACATCGCTATTTGGGAAGGCGAGAAACTAACGAAAAAAAGGGCCACGGAGGTATCGGGCATCGAAACCATTTATTGGTTGAAAGAATTCGACGCCGTTTTTTTTGACCTGATGACGGAATCAGAAACCATTTACCTTAACACTAACGAACATTATCGCCAAGCCGTAGAAACCCAAACTCGAGAAGCGCGCTTTATTGAAGATTGCAAACGGAAATTCCCGGCCCATCAAGTCGCCAAGAGTAATCCGATTTTACAGGAAATCCGCGGAATAAAGGAACCAGAAGAAATCGAGTTGATGCAAACCGCCTGTAATATCACCGAAAAAGGCTTCCGAAAGGTGTTGGAGTTCGTAAAGCCCGGCGTCTGGGAATACGAAATCGAAGCCGAACTATTGCATCAGTTCGTACGCAACCGATCAAAAGGCTTCGCTTATCCGCCCATCATCGCTTCGGGAAACAACGCCAACGTACTACATTATTTGGAAAACAATAAACAATGCCAAGATGGCGATATGATTTTGATGGATACCGCTGCGGAGTATGCTAATTATTCAAGTGATCTAACCCGTACCATCCCGGCAAACGGAAAGTTCACCAAACGCCAAAAGGAAGTCTACGAAGCGGTACTCCGCGTAAAGAGCGAGGCTACCAAAATGCTCATCCCCGGAACGGTCTGGGCGGAATACCACAAAGAAGTGGGCAAACTGATGACCTCCGAACTTTTAAGGTTAGGCTTGTTGGACAAGGCCGATACTCAAAACGAAACCGAAGCCCAACCTGCCTACAAAAAGTACTTTATGCACGGCACCAGCCACCATATCGGCCTCAACACCCATGATTATGGCGCACTAAAGACTCCGATGAAAGCGAATATGGTCTTTACCGTTGAGCCGGGCATCTATATTCCCCAAGAAAAAATGGGAGTTCGGTTGGAGGACGATGTGGTGATTCAGCACAAGGGGGAGCCATTTAATTTGATGGGGGATATTCCAATCGAGGTAGGGGAGATCGAGGAGTTGATGAATGCTTAGGGTCTGTTCATAAACAACCCGTACATTTCTACTGGTTCTTTTGCTCGCCGTCTGCGTTGAAAATACTTGCCGTAGTGTTGCTAAGTTTTACCTTCGCTTCAACTCGCCGAAAGTTTTTGCTCAAATACATTTATAAAGACGAAAATACCTACTGCCGGCAACACCCATCCCATACTAAAACGACCCAAAGGAATGTAATTATATAATCCTACCATGGAATCTTCCAGCCCTACACTTCCTAAAAAATCAGGAATACTAAAAACAATAGTCGTTATCACTACGGCCTTGAACACTCTAGCCGAAGCAAAAAGCTCCGGCAGAACGTTGAGCAAAATCAGAACAATAGTAATCGGATAGATAAACATAAGCGCAGGCAGGGCGACGACAATAATATATCCGACATCGAACTGGCCCATGGCGATACCAAGTAGGCATCCGATAATGGCGGTAATTACATATGCCTGTTGCGAGCCTTTGAAGCGCTCCTTAACAAAGTCTGACGTTCCTGTTACTATGCCTACCGCCGTAGTAAAACAGGCCAAACTGACCAAGATGCTAAGAAGAAGGTTTCCAGTGTTGCCCAGGGTTTCGGCACTAATGCCTTTTAATAGGGCCGTACGGGTGATATCGGGATCAAACTTGCCGTGCAGCAAAGCCCCGGTCAAGATGAGACCGGCATAAATAAGCAAGAGGCCTAAGCCTGCCAACCATCCGGCCTTGCGGATCAATGCTTTCTTCTCCTCATAGGTAGCCTGCTTTTTCTTTAAATTGATAGAAATAATAATTACTCCTCCTACGACAATGGCCCCGATGGCATCAAAAGTCTGGTATCCCTCTAAAATACCATCCGAAAAGGGACTTTCAAAAACCGTATCCCCGAAAATAAATTCATTTGAGAATACCGCTGTGCCAATAATCAGTAACAGGATCAGAAAAATACCGGGAGTCAAGAGCTTCCCAAGAATATCCAGAATTTTAGAGCGGTTGATCACAAATAGGAATACCAAAAGAAAGTACACGATACTAGTTATTATCGCTGGCGAATCGAAAAAAGGCTGGACCGCCATTTCATGGGTCACAGATGCCGTTCTAGGAGACGGTAGGCTGATTGAAATGCCGTATATGAGAAAAGAGTAGACTAAACTAAACGTGGGGGACACCTTTTTGCCGAAGTTAAATAAGGTACCCTGCAATTTCGCATGCGCTAGAATACCTAAAATAGGAATTAATACGGCAGATACACAAAATCCCAAGGTGACCAACCACCAAAGTTCACCGGAGCGAAACCCCAGCAAGGGTGGAAGGATTAAATTTCCAGCTCCGAAAAAAAGCGAGAAGAGAGCGAAGGCCGTTACAAGGATCTCTTTGGTCTTAGACATTTAGTTAGTACTTGTTCTGCTCCTAATTGGACGTTAGCCGTATGATTGGATGCGAAAGATAGTAGAAAATCGGCGCACTACAAACCCTGAATTTTACCTCCGAAAACCTGCTTTTCATCGAAAAAAATGCGGTTCATCGAAAAAATGGGCTGATTTGGGAAGACTATCAAATAAATAAAGCTATGGTGTCGTTAGTAATATAAAGTGTCCCATTAAAACACCTTTATATTCAAACTTGAACTTCGCACCAATGGTTTCCCAAAGCCTAAGATGCATTTAAATCCTACTACCATGAAAAAAATATTCTGCAATTTGTTCGGCCACCACTACTCGGTGTCAAAAAAAGTTACCCTTCACATCAAAGAGTACCAATGTATTCATTGTGGCAGACAAGTGACTACGGATGTCAGCGGTAACCTGTCGACCCTGACCCCCGAATTACAGGACATCAATAAAACTTTGGAAAATATTTTCCAGAAAAGACATAGGGCCGCAGCCACGCAACAGGCGGCCTAACAAATTAGATCCTGAATAAATTTCAGGATTTACCCTGAACAGATTTCTAGGTAAACTATGCTATGGCACCGAAATCCATACTTTAGAAGTATCGGAATTTCAAAAGTATTCCCGAAAATTAAATAAGCAGCCGCTTTCTTTACTGTCGTTTGCCCCACAACAGTATAGTTTGGTTCGCCCTTTTTTCGGGATTTTTTGTTTGTGCCTTTTTTTATTCTGGAAACTTTCGACTGGTTAACCTAATAATTTCGTACGCTTAAAACTTTTTTAACGACTTCATTTCATACATTGCTGCACCAAAAGAAGTAAGTATGGGAAAATTATTTCTTTTTCTAGTATTAATTGCCAACGGCCTAATTGCTCAAGATGGAGTGCTGCCCCGTATTCATTCCCACAATGATTATCTGCAGAATGTGCCTTTCTGGAAAGCCTATGCCGCAGGGGCTAGTTCCATAGAGGCCGACGTATTTCTGGTCGGTGATTCCTTATTTGTGGCCCATGCCGAAGAAGAAATCGATGTCAAGCGCAGTTTGGAACGGCTTTATTTCGAACCGCTGCAAGAAGCACTTGCCCTTGGACTGAACCGCCCAAAAAAATTACAATTACTTATCGATGTCAAATCGGAACCCTATGCCACCCTTGATGCCATTATCCAGGTTTTGGATAGGTATCCATCAATTCGCGGGGATGATGGCATAACCGTAGCCATTTCCGGCAACCGCCCAAAACCCACGGAATACCTAAACTATCCTGATTATATTTTCTTCGACTACCAAAGTTTGGATGTCGTAGAAGATTCAGCCATCCTTGAAAAAATCGCACTGATCAGTTTGAGCTTTAGGAATTTCTCCGAATGGAACGGTAAGGGAAGGTTGACCGCGCAAGACCTCGAAAAAGTGCTGGCCACTATAGAAAAGGCCCATGCGTTAGGAAAACCATTCCGCTTTTGGGCCACACCCGATTCAAAGACCGCTTGGAAAGCTTTTTCCGATTTGGGAGTGGATTTTGTCAATACGGATATGCCTTTTGAATGCACACAGTATATAAACACATTGCCAGATAGGTATTATCAAAATACGAAATTCTCGGAGGTATATCACCCGACTTTTGCCACCGATGGCACAAATCAGGCCGTTGAAAATATTATTTTGATGATCGGTGATGGAAACGGCCTCGCACAAATTTCTGCGACGGCAATGGCCAATAAGGGGGCCCTTTCCCTCACACAGCTCAAAAATATGGGTCTTTTGAAAACACAGTCCGCCGATGATTTTACGACAGACTCGGCAGGAGCGGGTACGGCGCTTGCCACCGGTAAGAAAGTCCCCAATCGGGCTATCGGTAACGACAGCCAAGGAAACCCCCTAGAGAATATCACCGAACTGCTTGCCAAAAAGGGGTTTGTTTCTGGGATTATCACTACGGATGAAATATCCGGCGCTACCCCGTCGTCATTTTACGCCCATCGGCAAGACCGTTCGATGTCGGAAGGAATTATGGACGATTTCGCCAAAAGTCCGCTGACTTTATTTATATCCACGGAAAACCCCAACAACCGGCATGAGAATTCGACTGGTGATTTTTCAATGCTATCTGCCGTGGATGAGGTCGGAAAAAGTAAAAAGGATAAAATAGGATTTTTGATGCCCGGTAAGATAGCATCCGGCGGCAACAATGAACTGGCCAAGGCTACCGACAACGCTCTTCGATTTTTCGAAAATACACACAAACCCTTCTTTTTGATGGTCGAGGGTGCCAAAATCGATTCTTACGGCCATGAAAATGATATTGGGGGAATCATTTCGGAAGGCATAGGTTTCGATAAGGCGATTACCGAAGCCCTGAAATTTGCCGATCAAAATTCGAATACCTTGGTCATTATCACTGCCGACCACGAAACGGGCGGTTTGACACTCCCTCAGGGAAATCTTGAAAGAAACGAAATCGAGGGCGATTTCACTACACATGACCATACGGCCCTGATGGTTCCCATTTTTGCGTATGGCCCTCAATCCAACCAATTTCAAGGAGTTTATGAAAACAGTGAAGTCTTTCATAAAATTTTAAAGGTCTTGAAAGTTCAGGAATAATCCAAAGCAATACGTGTTTGAGTACGTATTAGTCTTGGACACGATTTATTTACCCCCGTTTAGAAAGTCACCAAGGAAAAGTTAGCGATTTGGTATAGTATTATAGCACATCATCTTCCCTAACTGCAGCTTCGTGATTTGTTAAAGCAAACCTAATGTTTTGGTAACACAATTTGAACGTATACTACATTACTTTTGGACTTTTCTAAAAATGAATCAGCAGAAAATACGCATCGAGAAAGATGGATAATAAATCACAAAAAATGTTAATGATATGTAAATATTTGCTAATTTCAAAGTGAATTAAATATTAAATATACCATCCTATATGAAAAACGTAAAGATAGTACTATTTCTCGCCTGCCTTGTTTTTGCCTCTACAGCTTTGGCACAGACAACGGTTTCCGGTACCGTCACCGATGCTGAGAATGTGCCCTTACCTGGGGCGACGGTACTTGAAAAGGGAACCACTAATGGCACTACCACAGACTTTGACGGTAATTTCTCTATAAATGTAGCCAATGATGCGGTTTTGGACGTTTCCTATCTTGGATATACCTCAACGGAAACCTCCGTTGCGGGGCAAACGACCTTGACAGTTCAATTGGAGGAGGATGCTACGCAATTGGATGATGTTGTCGTGGTTGGTTACGGTACCCAAAAGAGGTCTGACATTACCGGTGCCATAGCTTCTGTTAAAAGTGATGATTTTAACCAGGGCGTGGTTACGAACCCAGGTGAACTTTTGCAGGGTAAAATGGCCGGTGTCAACATTGCCTCCAACAGTGGCGAGCCAGGTGCGTCACAAAATGTGATTATTAGGGGTATCGGTAGTTTGCGTTCTGGAACACAGCCACTTTACGTTGTCGATGGCTTTTTGCTCGACAATTCGGCTACAGGTGTTGCCACAAGTCCTCTTAACTTTTTAAACCCCAGCGATATTGCAAGTATCGATGTGTTAAAGGATGCCAGTGCTACGGCAGTATATGGTTCCAGGGCATCTAATGGGGTTGTTGTAATTACCACTAAAAAAGGAAAATCGGGAAAAACCGAAATGAACTTTTCGGTATCCACAGCTTTATCTTCCATTGCTAGTCAAATAGACGTATTCGGTGCCGAGGATTTTCGTCAACAAGTGGTTGCCGTGGGCGGAACTTTGGAAGACTTTGGAGGAAATACGGATTGGCAAAATGAATTGAGCCGAACGGGAGTAACTAAAAACCTTAATTTTTCCATGAGTGGGGCCAAGAGCGAAAATTTTTCCTATTTCTCATCGGTTGGCGTTCAGGATCAAGAAGGAATCTTGAAAAATAGCAATCTAAAGCGTTATTCGGGAAAATTGAACATGAACCAAAAGGCATTCAACGGTAGGCTAAACGTAGATTATAACCTTACGGCTTCCCACACCGAAAATTTACGCCCGCTCATCACATCGACCATAAGTGATATGCTTAGCTTGAACCCTACCGTTCCGGCATATACAAACGGTGAACCTACCTTATTGAACACAAACGCATTAAATCCTATAAAAAGGTATGATTTATATAGCGACACGGCCATCAACAACCGTATTTTAGCGAGTATTTCCCCATCAATAGAGATAATAGACGGCCTTATTTATAAGATTAACCTCGGTGTTGATTACTCCGCTACAAATAGAGACCAACAGTACAAACCTTTCCCGTCGGTTGTAAATGAGTCCGATATTTCAGATGGGTCATTGGAAAGTGCGATCAGTACAAATACTAATCAACTGGTCGAGAATACACTTACTTATACTTGGAATAAAGATGTTCATAACCTAATTCTATTGGCGGGACATTCTTACCAAAAGTTTTTGGAGGAGATAAGAATATTTTCTTATAGGGGTTTTGCTAATAATGATATTGAACCCAGGTTCCAAGACCAGACAAGTTCTGATGTATATCCTACTTCAGTAAGTGCGTCGGCCGTTAAGAATGAGCTTCAATCATTCTTCGGTAGACTGAATTACACTTATGCCGACAAATATCTGTTTACTGCTACACTTCGAGCCGATGGATCCTCAAAGTTTGGAGAGAACAACAAATATGGGTATTTCCCTTCTGTTGCATTGGGCTGGAACATTAGCAATGAAAATTTTATGGCTAACTCAGTATTCAATAACCTAAAGTTGCGCGCCAGCTGGGGCCAAACGGGCAACCAAGAGATTCCTGCCAAGATTACAAAAGCCAGTTTTTCGGAAGATAGATTAATAGAGGGCGCCGGCAGTCTCAATACCTACCCTATAGACACCGATGCCACCTCAATTGATGGTTATCCGTACGGAATTGTATTTACACGTTTGGCAAACCCCGACCTGCAATGGGAGGTATCTACACAAATAGATATAGGAATCGATTTTGCGCTCTTTAATTATCGGTTGACCGGTACTTTGGATTATTTCAACAAGCAGTCTTCAAATATATTGTTGGAAGTTGTTCCGGCCGATCCTGTTGAGCCTACCGCTACATTTTGGAATAATATTGAAGATATGAAGATATATAACAGTGGTGTTGAGTTTGCGTTGGAGTATAACAGCGAGGCACAGCGCGACTTTTCCTATAATATTGGGGGCAACATAACCTATATTCAAAACGAGGTGAAAGATTCACCCTATTCGGTCTTGACCACTGGGGCGGCGCAAGGTTCCGGCCAGACGGGGGCGACCATCAACGGCTATATAAATAATGAGCCGATTGGTGCATTCTACATGCTTAATTTTGATGGCATTGGTGCTGATGGCTTGAACGTGTTCAAGGACATCAATGGAGATGGGGAAGTATTGGACAATGACCGTAGCGTCGTGGGCAGTGCGATTCCTAATTTTATTTACGCGTTTAATTTGAACTTTAAGTATAAGGCCTTTGACTTGGGTTTGAACTTTAATGGCGTAACAGGAAACGAGATTTACAATCATACGACGATGACACTATTCAATAAGGCACAGTTGGCCAGGTCAAACAATACAACGAATTTTGCAGTTCAGTTTCCCAATGAGTCGTTTAACAATTCCAACACCGTATCTACACGTTACTTGGAAAATGGCTCTTTCTTGAGATTGAACAATGCTACTTTAGGATATAACTTAAGTTCTGATAAAATCGGTCTTGGGGATGCGTTCCAAAATATCCGTATTTCATTAACAGGACAAAACCTATTTGTAATCACGGATTATTCAGGATTCGATCCTGAAGTCAATACGGGGTCAACTTCAGGGGAAATTCAGACCTTTGGTATCGACCGTTTTACCTATCCAAAGGCAAGAACTTTTTTAGTTGGGCTCAATATAACATTCTAAAAGGGAAAATCGATTCCTTTCCTAATAACACAGTAAAACGAAATAAAATGAAAAATAAAAGATTTAACACAACACTACCGATAGTGGTATGTTTACTCGCACTTTTTGGTTGTACCAATTTAGATGAGGAAATTCTTGACGAGTCGCAGACCGGAACCGGTCAAGCAGAGATTGTAAGTGGTTCCTTAGCGCCAGTATATGGTCGTCTACGCAATGTATGGCTTCATACCGTTAATTTTGGTCTTCAAGAAGTTGCCTCCGATGAAGGCATCCTTCCCTATCGCGGGGGTACGGATTGGTTTGATGGGGGTAAGTTCATAGCGGTTCACCAGCATCTTATGACACCGGGTAATAGCCTGATAGGGGATTCTTGGACAAATATATCCCTATGTCTATCTAGAGCGGTATTAGCTGTGGAAAGATTAAGTCCGGAAGCTGAACAGGGTGATGCAAAAGCCCAAGATGCAATTTACGAGATGATAGCCATGAAGGCCTACCTAAATATGTTGGCACTTGATAATTGGGGTCTAGTTTTCAAAAAGGAAAGTTCGGACAAATTATCTGAAATTTTAAGAGGACAAGAAGCAATCGATTATATTGAAGGTGAACTTCTGTCAGTCGCTAATGTTATTAATAACGAGAAGGGGCCAGGCAGGTTTACAAAAGATGCAGTGAGTGCTTTGTTGGCACGTTTATACTTGAATGCCGCCGTTTATCGAGATCCCTATGGTTCGCCCGACTTTAAGACAGCCGATATGGATAAGGTTATACAATATACTAACGATATTATTGCCGGGCCTTATTCCTTATCTGCCGAATATTTTGAATTATTCAATGATGATAACCATAGTAATCCTGAACTTATATTTGCGCTTGATCAAAGAGGCGTACTTCAAACTGAGCACAGTAGATGGGCATATTGGCCAATATCAGGCGACCAAATCCCAAGGCCGGAATTCCCAAGCACCCGTGGAACGGATGCGGTAGCTGTTACCGCAGATTTTTATCAGACTTGGGTAGATGCCTACGGCAATGTAGATCCGGCAGATGCCGATGCCCGTTTCTTTCAACAAAATACGATCATACCCGATGAACTTAAAGATCTTACGGGGGTAACCCCAGCAAACGATACGGACCACTACTATTGTATTAAGGCCGAGGAGTTTGAAATTAACAGGGGAATACTACGTGGTATTATATGGGGCCCTAGAAAAGATGATGGAGGTAATATTTTGACTTGTGACGATGGAACGGTACGAATATACCCCGTAATCAATAGAAGAACTAGCGGTGCAAACCTGGGCTATGTTGACCATACACTCAAAGTTGACTTCACTGATGAGGGTAGTTTACATAACACGGGTTACCGATTCTCAAAATACCAATTCAGCCATACCGCTCCTAATTGTTGTAGTAATAGTAGTGTTGATTTAGTTTTAATTCGTTTGGGAGAGATTTATTTGATGCGTGCCGAAGCCAAATTGAGAAATGGCGATAATGCCGGGGCATTGACCGATGTCAATACGTTGAGAGCTTCTAGAACTGCCCGCCCAGCACAGATTCCGGATGCATTGACTTCTATTGACATGGATATTTTGTTCCGTGAAACCGGATTTGAGCTGTACTGGGAAGGTTTTAGAAGAAACTATCAAATACGGTTTGGCAAATATGAAGATTCTTGGACGGGGAAGACCGATAGCGATGTCAACAAAAGATTGTTCCCGATTCCGCAACAAGCAATCGATGGAGCTTCTAGCGAAAAAGGATTTTTAGTGCAAAACCCAGGATATTAAATCAATATAGAATTTAAAAAATACAGTAAGAAAGTTTTGTTCTTGCCGTGTTTTTTCAACACATAGTTAAACAATATAAAAGGAAAGAGTCAAAGTACAATTGAACCTAAGCTTATGAAAACGTTATACACTATATTTTCACTGATTGCGTTCATACAGTTCTTCAATAATTCAGCATATAAAAATAGTTTAGAGGATATTAAGATAAATGACATCCAGATAATCGGAAGCCACAATAGTTACAAGGTGGCCATCGAACGACCGATTTTAGACTATCTCTTTCAACTCGATTCTGCGACGGGTCGATCTTTACAATACGAACATCCTCCGTTTACGGAACAGTTAGAATTGGGTCTACGGAATTTGGAGCTCGACGTTTTCAATGATCCCAAAGGAAGTTACTATTCTAATCCTGCTGGTCTTGACATTGTTAAAGCTTCGGGTAATATACCTTTGCCTTTTGATCAGGCCAATAAGTTGAAAGTTCCCGGTTTGAAGGTCTTCCATGTTCAAGAAATCGATTTTAGAAGCAACCAACTCCTTTTTAAGGATGCGCTGACCGAACTTAAAAAGTGGTCCGATAAAAATCCGGGGCACACACCTATTATCGTAACCATAAATGCCAAGGATGGAGAAATTCCAAATACCCTAAAGCCCTTAATTTTCGATGCCGAAGCCCTTCAAACCATCGATGCCGAAATTCGGAGCATCTTTTCCGAAGAAAAACTGATAACTCCCGATTTGGTTCGTGGCAGCAGTACTACTTTAGAAGAAGCCGTACTTAAGGATGGATGGCCAAAGCTAAAGGATGTAAATGGAAAATTCCTGTTCGTTTTGGACGAAGGGGATGCGAAGCTTGACCTTTATCTCCAGCGGTTTCCGTCACTCAAAGGGGCCGTTCTTTTCGTAAACAAAGCCGAAGGAAACCCTGAAGCGGCCTTTCGTATTGTTAACGACCCCATTGCCGACTTCGATAAAATAAAAGAGTTGGTCGCCTTGGGATACATGGTACGAACCCGTGCCGACGCTGACACCAAGGAGGCGCGTGCAAATAACTATTCCAAATTTGAGAAGGCAAAGGAATCCGGTGCCCAGATTATTACGACCGACTATTATGTCCCCAGCAAATTATTCGAATCGGATTATCAGGTCATTTTTGACGACGGTACGTATGAACGTATTAAAAAGAGACCTTAGCACGATATGATCCCCCTTACATCAAAATAATTTTATGCGCTATTTGCGTTCTGTCGCTGGCTTGCGGTTCTAAAAAAATCCCTTAAAATCCAATCCGATACGGAATCCGGTTTGTAGGTAGCTTTCATATCCTATCAGCCGATAATTTTATAATTGACCTTAACTATTGTGATATTTCCACGGACTAACACTTTCCTGTATCTTCTGGTTCTGGGTTAAAGCGCCTTTTTAAAATAATTTTCAGCGCTCTTCTACAAATCAAACAAACTCGGCAACCACAAACTCAACGCCGGAATATAAGTGACTAGCATCAATGCTATAATCATGGCCACGAAAAGTGGCAACAGGGGTTTTACGACCTTCTCGATCGTAGTTTTGGCTATACCGACCCCTACGAATAGCACTGAGCCTACGGGTGGCGTACAGAGACCGATACAGAGGTTAAGTACCATGATGATTCCGAAATGTACCGGATCGATTCCAAGTTTGGTAACTACCGGTAGAAAAATAGGGGTAAAGATGAGCACGGCTGGGGTCATATCCATAAAAATACCCACAAAGAGCAACAAGACGTTTATGATAAGCAGGATTACGATTTTATTATCGCTTAGATTCAGAAGGCCCGCGCTGATATCCTGCGGAATATTTTCGTAAGAGAGTGCCCAAGACATGCTTATCGAGGTGCCGATAAGAAGCATTACGATAGCGGTGGTGGCCGATGAATCCAATAAAAGTTTTGGGAGTTTAGGAATGGTAATTTCTTTGTAAATAAATCCGAGTATCAGGCTGTAGAGCACGGCGATGGCCGAAGCTTCAGTAGCGGTAAAAATACCGGCTACGATACCGCCGATGACCACAACCAACATGAAAAGACTAGGTAATGCGTCAATAAAGGTCTTGAATATTTCCCTGAACGAACTTCGCTTTCCCAGTTTAAACCCTTTTTTCCTGGCCCATAAGGAGGCTACAATCATTAGGAAAAGTCCCGTAAGTATCCCTGGTATATAGCCGGCCAGGAACAGCGCGGCAATAGAAGCACCACCACTGGCCAGCGAATAGACGATCAGTACATTACTGGGGGGAATTACCAGCCCCGTTGTGGCTGCCGTAATATTTACTGCCGCACCGAATTCCCTGGAATAGCCTTCCTTTTCCATTTCCGGACCTATAATACTTCCCATGGCCGATGCAGCGGCCATTGCCGAGCCGGCAATGGCACCCATTAACATAGCGGATATAATATTGATCAACGCAAGACCACCAGGGAGCGCACCTACCAAGGTCTTGGCAAAGGCGATCAGCCGGTGGGCAATACCACCTTTGTTCATCAACTCCCCTGAGAGTATAAAAAGGGGTATGGCCAACAGCGCAAAACTATCAAGACCGGTTCCTATACGTTGGGATACCGTTGTAAATGCCGGTAAAAAAGGAATACTGACCAACATGGTCAATACCGATGAGATGGCGATACTCCATGCTACAGGCGTTCCGATAGCCAATAAGACGATAAAACTGATGACTAGAACCAATACAGGTAAATATTCCATTGGGCTTATTTATTAAGGATATCGGAAATTTTGTAGTAGATAATCAGAAGTCCGCTAATGGGAATGACCAAATATACCAAGGCTAACGGAACTTGAAGCGCGGGGGAATGTTGGTCGAGCACATACACTATATATACGAGCCTAGCGCCACCAATGACAAAGGCGCATAGGCTGAATAAGATGATCAGCCAAGTAACAACGAGCCGTAACCTTTTTTGCGTTCTTTCACTGAAACGCTTCGGCAGTACATCGATGGCCACATGCAAGTTTTGCCCTGAAACGTAGGCCGCACCTAAGATACCAATCCAAATCAAAAGATATCTGGCCAGCTCGTCGGTAAACGAACTTGGGGAGCCCAAAAGAAATCGGCTGGCTACCTGCCATAATACGTTCAGCACCATGACGGCCATAATCACGACCAAAGCATTTGCCAGTACATTATCGATTGTTTTTCGTAGTTGCATTTGTAATATAGATTGGTTACTTGGTCGCCCGTATATCCTGTATCAATTGATACATTTCGGTATCGTCCTTATACTTGTCGTAGATTTCATTTACTTCTTCAGAAAATAGACTCTTATCGGGCCTAATGATTTCAACACCGGCTTTCTGGACTTCCGCTAGGGCCTCTTCTTCAGATTCTAACCATAATTTTCTTTGATATCCGATGGAATTATCAACGGCTTGTTTTAACCAGCCTTGCTCTTCTTCGGAAAGCCTGTTCCAGAAGTGGGTGCCGGCCAGCAATACGTCGGGCAGGACCGTATGCTCATCCAAAGTGTAAAATTTACAAACTTCGTAATGTCTGGAAAGGTAAAAACTAGGCGGATTGTTCTCCGCACCGTCTACGACACCCTGTTGCAAGGCCGTGTAGAGTTCGCCCCAGGAAATAGGTGTTGGTGATCCGCCGAGATCTTTGACCATGTTCACGGCGGTAACGCTTTCCATCACTCTAATTTTCAAGCCTTTCAAATCCTCAGGAGTATTTATGGGCCGGTCTTTGGTGTAAAAACTACGGCTACCGGCATCGTAATAACCAAGGCCTTTGAGCCAATATTGTTCGCCTTCGTTCAATAAGCTTTGCCCGATGGGGCCGTCAAGAACGTCGAAGGAATGTTGTCTGTCCCGAAACAAAAAAGGAAGGCCCAACACTTTCATTTTGGGCGCGAAGTTTTCTAGTGTACCCACCGAAACTTTGGTCATATCCAAACTTCCGATCTGTAACAGCTCAAGACACTGCCGTTCGGTACCCAATTGTTGGCTGGGATAGATTTTCAAGACCATTTTTCCGCCGGAGAGCTCGTTAAGGTTCTCTCCCATCTTTACCATGGCCTTATGTACCGAGTGGCTGGTATCGAGACCATGCCCCAAACGTATGGTTCGCGTTCCAGCTAATTCATTGCAGGAGTATGACCCCGATACTAATACAAGACAAACGATATATTTTAGATACGATTTCATTAAAAATCAAAGTATTCCTTAGCGTTAGTATAACAAATATCCTGCACTATTTTGCCGATCCAGTTTATATCGTTGGGCAGTTCCCCATTTTTGATATCATTCCCGAAAAGATTGCACAAAATACGGCGAAAATATTCATGTCGCGGGAAGGATAGAAAACTTCTCGAATCGGTCAGCATTCCTATGAAGCAACTTATAAGCCCCATATTCGAAAGCGTGTTCATCTGATCGGTCATTCCATCTTTTTGGTCTAAGAACCACCAGCTCGAGCCCCACTGTACTTTGCCTTTTACACTACCATCGTTGAAATTACCGATCATAGTAGCCATGACCGCATTAAAAGTAGGGTTGACATTATAGAGAATGGTCTTGGTCAGTTTGTCCTTGCCGTCCAAATTGTCCAAAAACTTCGATAAACTTTCGGCCTGTTGGTAATCGCCGATGGAATCCCATCCAGTATCCGGACCTAATTTTTCGAGCATACGGCCGTTATTGTTGCGTAAAGCGCCCAAGTGGAACTGCTGTACCCAACCGAAATCGTGATAGGTTTCCGATAGAAAAAGTAGCAAGGCACTTTGGAATTTGTTTCCCTCCTCTTGCGACAGCGTATTCCCTTCCCGGCGTTTTTTGAATATGGATTTGACCTCTGCCTCGGTAAAATCATCGGCATACAGCTGGTTCAGACCATGATCGCAGAGCCGGCAACCGTTATCGTGAAAGAATGAAATACGTTTTTTAAGGGCATCGCACAAAGCATCATAGGTATCGATAGAAGTGCCCGAAACATCCCCTAAAGTATTTATGTACGTATTATAGCTATTACTGTTAATAAGAATGGCCTTGTCCGGTCTGAATGCGGTGCTGACCTGGGTGCCAAAATCACTTTTGGCCAATTTTTGGTGATGTTCTAGGGTATCTGTCGGATCTTCTGTCGTACATAGCACTTCTACGTTCATTTTTGACATCAGGTTACGGCAACTGAATTCGGGGGTATTGAGCCTATCCGAAACCGATGTGTATACGGATGATGCATTTTTCTCCGAGAGTAGCTCGGTACAGTCAAAGTAACGCGAAAGCTCCATATGCGTCCAATGATACAAAGGATTTCGCATTGTTAAAGGCACGGTGTAGGCCCATTTCCCGAATTTTTCGGCGTCGGATGCGTTTCCTGTGATGAATTTTTCGTTGATGCCCAGATTTCTCATGGCTCGCCATTTGTAGTGGTCGCCGTCAATCCAGGCCTGGGTAATGTTATCAAAGACCACATCATCAGCCAAAGCTTTGGGAGGCAGGTGATTGTGGTAATCGATTATGGGCATTTTGGCCGCAAAGTCATGATACAGGGTCTCGGCATATTTGCTTTCCAGTAAAAAATTGTTTTTTAGGAATGGATTTTCGTTCTTCATTCTATGACTAAGGGATTGAAAGACAGGATGGATTTGTCGATGTAATGATTCGGGATTTAAATTAGGATGTGTAACAGGTATGAATCTTAAAAATAGTTTTCTATTCCCGTATAAACAAGAAAAAGGAGTAAAGATATCATGGACTCGTCTGGAGCAGTTACAAATAATATTTCAACATGAGTTCGATATGAGCCAAGACAAATGTCGATACCAACAATAATGTTGGCCGTTATGTAATATCTTCGCTTTTTAAACTTAAAAATGTACAGATGAAAAATTTGAAGGATAAAGTAGCTTATATTACCGGGGGATCAAAAGGAATCGGACATGGGGTAGCCCAAAAACTCATCGAAGCGGGCATGAAAGTCGCTATTAGCGGGCGCACTTTGAAATCGGTTGAAAAAGCCGCCGAGTATCTGGGCGACGACAGCCAAGTGCTCGCGATCGAATCTGACGTCACCAAACACGACGACGAGAAAAGGGCCGTTCAGCGGATTTTGGATAAATGGGGACAGATAGACGTGGTCTTGGCCAATGCAGGAGTGGGGAATTTTGCTCCCATAGATGAAATGTCGGATAAAGACTGGCACGAGATGATCGACACCAACCTGAATGGAGTTTTTCATACCTTGAAGGCCTCTGTCGAAGCCTTGAAAAAGTCGAAAGGGTATTACATGACCTTAGCCAGTTTAGCAGGTTGTAATTTTTTCGCAACCGGAGCAGGATACAATGCCACTAAATTCGGGGTAGTAGGCTTTACGCAAGCGGCGATGCTCGATTTGAGAAAACATGATATCAAGGTTTCTACCATCATGCCCGGATCTGTAGCGACCCACTTTGCGGGCAACGAACCCGATGCTTCGGATGATTGGAAAATTCAGCCCGAGGATATCGGTGAATTGGTAGTTGATCTTCTAAAAATGCACCCTAGAACATTGCCTAGTAAAATCGAGGTGCGGCCAAGCAGACCTGACAAGAAATAGGGGTTTTAAAAGGAGGAAAGGGTCCAGACTTCTGAAGGTTATATCAATGCTGGATCCGTCAATGTCTATTTGACTAAAAGGGTATAGGAAATTGCAAGGCGTTTAACGTGGTTCGCTCCGAAAAGCATATTGTTAAAACGCATAACTTTCCTATACCTCTTTCTCTATAAATGGAATATCCCGATTACAGATTTCCAAAATTAGGTTATGAAGCTTGTGTGCGAAGTGGCTTAAGGTTTGTTGAGTGATGGCACTGTCTTTGGCGCGGCTTCCTTTTTTAGGCTTGGTCGCAAATCGCATAAGGCCGGCATTTAGATTTTTAAAGCTAATTATACCAGCTTCTACCGTTGAACCGGGGGCTTCCTTTTGGTACATAAAAGCATAACAAAGCAATTGAAAAGCTTTGCTATAGTCGTAATTCGAAGTGATTTCATCCCAGTCCACAATTTCTACCTGTGTTGACGTAACCCGTCCTGTTTTGTAGTCAATAATCCGCAATGTGCCGTCCATTTCATCTATACGGTCCAGTTTTCCCTTGATATGGATAGGGAAATTAAGTTCCGGAACATCCAGTTCGACCTGTAATTTTTTTTCTAGCCCAATGAGTTTGATGCGATGTTGCTTAACATCCTCGATTTCTAGGGCGATAAAATTTTCTATATAGCGCATTGCCACATGGAAAGCGATAAGGTTTTTCCCTCTTGAAATATCCCCATCGCCATAGCTTTTCAAAAAATGATGTTTCACTAGGCCTTTGATGTTACCTTTTGCCGTTTGCAAGACATTTTCGGTCAAATATTCCCCGATGAATGGCCGGTAAAGATCTTCAAGAGTATCGTGTACAATAGTGCCAAAGGTGTTGGCGGCAACCGTTTCTTCAACCTCCATAACATTGTCGATACCCAGGAGGTTACGGCGATAAAAATCGATTGGATTCCGTATGTAATTGCTTAAGGAAGTCGGCGAAAACCCCTGGGCCGCATGACTTTTTATAAGGTCCATCAAGCCCGTATCCTTTGCGATGTGTTCCAATGTTCTTAGTGTAGGGAAAATCGTGGGCGAAGCATAGGTCTCGACGATATCGGAAAGCTTGTTTTCATCGGTCAGCAGCTGGTTGATCAATCTACTGCGTTCGCCACCTCCCAGTCCGTCATCCGGTTCTGTGCTATAAAGGATGTACACGTGCTTGGCGCGTTGCAATAACCGGTAGAAGTGATAGGTGTAGACGGCATCTTTCTCCTTGTAAGTAGGCAGATTGGAATAGATTTTCAAATCGAACGGTATAAATGAGTTGTTCGATTTTCCCGAGGGTAGAATGCCCTCGTTCACTGAAGTTATGATAACCGTCTCGAAATCGAGATTACGGCTTTCGAGCATTCCCATAATCTGTAGTCCTTCTAAAGGTTCACCTTGGAAATCAAGGGTTTCTGAGGATAAAAGTTCCCGATATAGGCTTTGCAACGATTTTAGGTCTTTGATAAAATCGTAGGCTTTGATGAGCTCATCAAGCTGATTGAAAAGTTCGTAAAATCGGTATAAGTACTCTAACGCCAAAGGGTTTTCTGCGCTTTGGGGCCTAGTTTTAAGTTCTGCGATAATTTTCAGTACGATGGTAGTGAATTCTTTAGGGGTTGGCGTATTTTCGAAGAACAGTAGTTCTATCGAATCAGTATGCTGCCGAGATATACCTACTAGTTCAGAAACGTTTATATAGGTCCAGTTCTTTGTTTTTATAGCCTCTTCGATAGTACCAACTATATTTGTTTTACCTACGTTTAGCAATGAGTTCACGCTTGGTTGCGCCAAAAACTCAAGCAAATCACGATAAAACCATCCTTGGGTATTTCGTTGTAGATAGAGCGCAATGAACTTATCGAAAAAGGCGGCCAAAGAGGTTTTGACCAAGGGGTAGCCCATAGTGATATTGACTCGCTCGATTTCTGGCGGAACGGAATTCAGGAGGGGATTCAAAAGCGTTTCATCGCCGAGTACCACCGCCGTTTTTCGTAATCTTTCAGAATCCTCCAGATGGAGGTCATGTAATAATTGTCCCGTATATTTGGCTTGCGAGACGTTTTTGGGTACCCCGACAATCTTTATATATTTTTTGGTGCTATAATTTTCGCTTTTACCCTTCAGTCCGTTTTTTGTTAAATAGGGCCATGTTTTCAGGTGCTGACGAATGAAATATCCGGCGTCATGAACGTTGTCCTGTAAAAAGTAACTGTCAATATCCCAGTAGATTTCGGAGGAGCAATTGTGAAGTATATGCTGGATGATTTCGCTCTCTGCCGTATTAAGGGCGTTAAAACCCAAAAAAATAAAGGTCTTCTCCGAGTGTTCCGCTAGAAATCCTTCGAGTTTTTGGCAGGCTGTTCGGTAGACCAGTCCTTGATGACCCAGACCCTTTTCCAATAATGCTCCGTTGAAGTTGTGGTAAAGCGATTCCAGATTGTTCCAAAATTGGAGGTAGTCTTCCATCATTGTCGTCTTTTCGGCGCGCAATGACCAGTGATCTAGTTCTTGAATGGCGGAAAGGCTGGCAAACAGTTTTTCGGCGTCTATTAAATAACGGTCTATTTCATTGATGTCTTGTAACAAAGTCTGTCCCCACTTCGAAAAGGTATAGAAGTTATCCTGTTCGGCAGGTTTGCTTTTTAGGTATATTTCGTAAAGGAAAAAAAGTTGTTGCGTTTGGGTGGCGTAAGCCAGTCCTGAAATCTTTTCGATAAATCGTTCAATACTTAAAATATCAGGAGCGAAAAAGGTTTTATCCGAACTTTTGGCCAGAGCATTTTTCAAAAACGTTCCGGCTCGTTTACTGGGCAGTACAAAAATAAGATCTTCGAACGAACCGTATTCGTGTCCAATTTCTTCGACTACTTCCTCTAGAAAACTTTTCATGATACAAATACCTGATTATTGCTTGGACGTGAATAGTGCTTGCAGCGTACGAAATTCAAAAATAGGAGTTTCAACGCTCTCTTAGCAATAGAAAAGGATATGAAAACCTGATTTTCTAAGTTGTACGCGTATACCCATAAAAAAAGCCCTGACAATTTTGCCAGGGCTTTTTCATTTATATGTTGAGTGAAACTTACTTATTTTACCAAGTTGATTTCAACCCTTCTGTTTTCAGCTCTACCAGCCCTAGTGTTGTTAGTGGCGATAGGCTTCTCTTCACCAAAACCAATGGCCGACAATCTGAACTCTTGAATACCTTTATCGACCAAGAATTCTTTCACTGAAAGTGCTCTAGATTCGGAAAGGGTTTTGTTCAATTGGTCGCTACCTACGCTATCGGTGTGACCTTCAACGGTAAACTTAGCGTTAGGATACTCGTTCAAGATCTGGATGATATCGACCATTACAGAAGTAGATTCTGCTTTGATGGAAGATTTACCAGTGTCAAAGTTGATAGTTCGTGCATATTCGTTCAATTGCTTCTGAACTTCTTCGGTAACCTCTGGGCAACCGTCATTAGCAACAGTACCGGCTACGTCAACGCATTTATCATCTTTATCCAATACACCGTCGCCATCAGTATCAGGCCATGGGCATCCTTTGTTTTCAGCAGGACCTGCTTCGTTGGGGCACTCATCGTCACCATCGGCAACTCCGTCACCGTCAGCATCAGGACATCCAGCTAAATTAGCCAAACCAGCTTCGTTAGGACACTTGTCATCTTTATCGGCAACTCCATCACCATCGGCATCAGGACAACCGTTCATTTCTTTTGAGCCAGCTTCGTTAGGACATTCATCCTTGCTGTCTTCGATACCGTCACCATCAGAATCAGGGCAACCGTTGAACTCTTCTAGACCAGCAACCTCTGGACAAGCATCGTCTTTATCGTAGATGCCGTCACCATCGGTATCGGTTCCGCCAAATTTAACGGCGATACCGGCCATATGTTGCCAGTGCTTACGCCCGTAATCTTCAAAGGCATGTTTGTAGGAAGTCTGAACGGTAAGACCAATATTTTCGGTAAACCATAGGTTGAAACCTAAGCCACCGTTAACGGTACCTGCTCCAATTTCATCTACCCAAGTATAACCACCTCCGATTTCAATGAAGGGGTCTAATACGAAATTAGGTGCGAAAGCATATTTTATAGTTCCATCTAAAGCATAATGCGAAAGATCGTCAACGCCTACATCGCCCAATTTGTCGATTTTGTTCAACGAACCTCTAACACCAACGGACAAATTGTCGCCAACGGAACGAGATACGCCAATGTAAGAAATGGAAGGAAGAATGTTCCAATGGTCGCTAGCGTTGAACAACTCGTTACCAAAAGAGCTGGTCTGTGTAGGAAAATTGTCATCGCTCGTCGGATAAACGTCAATGGCATTGACCCCAAAACTAACCTGCCAAGGGTTGTTCTCGTCTTGCGCTTGCATGCTGACAGCACCTACTAATAGTAGGGTGACAACCAATAATTTGCTAAGATGTTTCATGTTCAAATTTTTAAGTTTAAGTGTTTATTAGGTGCAAATGTAACTTGTTAAACATTATTAACAAAATCAATCTTTAATTTTTTTAACGTCTTTTATGGAAAAAAGAATGCATTTAAACGATTTTTAATGCTTTTCCGACCTCGATAAAGGCTTCAATGGCCTTATTTAAATGAACCATCTCATGCGCTGCGGACAATTGTACGCGTATTCGAGCTTTGTCTTTCGGTACTACCGGATAGAAGAAACCAATGACATAGATTCCCTTTTCCAACAGTCGGTTTGCCATTTCTTGCGCAAGCTTGGCATCATAGAGCATCACGGGTACAATGGCCGATTCGCCGTCGATAATATCGAAACCGGCCTCTTTTAGGCCTTTTCTAAAGTAGGTTGTATTTTTTTTAAGGGTATCGCGCAACGAGGTATCCTTTTCCAATAGTTCGAATACCTTAATAGATGCCCCGACTATGGCAGGCGCTAAAGAATTCGAAAAAAGATACGGGCGCGAACGTTGGCGCAGTATTTCGATAATTTCCCTTTTCCCCGTGGTATAGCCGCCCATTGCGCCGCCCATTGCCTTTCCTAGGGTGCCGGTAATGATATCTATACGGTCCATTACCCCTTTTTCCTCCAAAGTACCCCGCCCAGTCTCACCGATGAAGCCGGTGGCATGGCAGTCGTCGATTAAGACCATGGCATCGTATTTCTCGGCCAAGTCGCAAATTTTGTCCAATGGTGCTATGAGGCCATCCATAGAGAAAACGCCGTCCGTGACAATTACTTTGAACCGGGCGTTGTCATCATTGGCTTGTTTCAATTGTTTTTCGAGGTCGGCCATATCGCTGTTTGCATAGCGATAGCGCATAGCCTTACACAGGCGAACCCCGTCTATAATAGAGGCATGGTTCAGCGAATCCGAGATAATCGCATCCTCCTTGCTGAGTAGGGGCTCGAATACCCCGCCATTGGCATCGAATGCGGCGGCGTATAATATGGTGTCTTCGGTGCCATAAAAATCGGCTATCTTTTTTTCCAGTTCCTTATGGATATCCTGCGTGCCACAGATAAAGCGTACCGAAGACATACCGAAACCATGGGTGTCCATCGTATCCTTGGCCGCTTGAATGACTTCGGGATGCGATGATAGTCCCAAATAATTGTTTGCACAAAAATTGATGACTTCTTCTCCGGTTGAAATTTTGATGACCGCATCTTGGGGAGAGGTGATGATGCGTTCCGTTTTATAGAGACCGTCTTCTTTGATCTGGTCCAGCTCGTTTTGTAGATGTTTTTTTATTTTTCCGTACATAGTGTGAAAATAGTAAAACCCACTTAAAAAGCGGGTCATTTTAGATTTCATTTTTGATGCTATACCTGTAAGGATATCATTTAATACGATATCAATGATCTTCCCAATCTTTGGCACGCTCCACGGCTTTCTGCCATTTCTTGTATAGGCGCTTCCGTTTCACCCGGTCAAAAGTCGGTTTGAAGATGCGGTCCATAGGCCGGTTTTGGTCGACATCTTCCTGTTTCCATAACCCCACTTGGATACCCGCCAAAAAGGCCGCACCCATGGCGGTAGATTCGATAACTTCCGGTCTGTGGACTTCCGAATCGAGAATATCGGCCTGAAATTGCATGAGGTGATTGTTGGCGCAGGCTCCCCCGTCGACGCGTAGGTTTTTTAATTGGATACCCGAATCGTCTTCCATGGCTTTTAGGATATCCTTGGTCTGATAGGCCAAAGCTTCCAAAGTGGCCTTTGCGAGATGCGCTTTTCCAGTATCCCGGGTCAGGCCGAACACGGCGCCACGGGCATACATGTCCCAATACGGCGCGCCTAGGCCGGCAAAGGCCGGTACGACATAAACGGGATTTTCCCCTTCCACCGAATCTGCCAAAGCTTCGGTTTCCTTGGCATCCTTGATCAGTCCCAGGCCATCGCGTAGCCATTGTACGGCTGCCCCGGCGATAAAAATACTGCCCTCAAGGGCGTAATGTACCTTTCCGTCAAGCCCGTAAGCGATGGTCGTCAAGAGTCCATTTTTGGAAAATTGTGGGGTTGTACCGGTGTTCATCAGCATAAAACAGCCGGTTCCATAGGTGTTTTTGGCCGTCCCCTTCTTAAAACAGGCTTGTCCGAAGAGCGCGGCCTGCTGATCTCCGGCTATTCCGGCGATGGGAATTTTCGTGCCATCTAAATCATAATCCCCAAAATTATAGGCTGAAGGTTTCACTTCCGGAAGCATTAATTTTGGGATGCCAAGTGCCTTCAACATTTCATCGTCCCATTTCAAATTCACGATATCATAAATCATCGTTCGGCTGGCATTGGTGTAATCCGTAACATGATGCTTCTTTTCGGTCATGTTCCATACGAGCCAGGTATCGATAGTGCCCATCAGCAGGTCGCCGTTTTCCGCTTTTTTCCGTGCGCCATCCACATTATCCAAGATCCATTTGACTTTGGTACCCGCAAAATAGGAATCGATGACCAGCCCCGTAGTATTTCGCACATGCTCGGTCAATCCGCTTTTCTTTAGGTGCTCGCAGATGTCGGCGGTACGCTTATCCTGCCAGACGATAGCGTTATAAACAGGTTCTCCATTATTTTTATCCCAGACCACGGTAGTTTCCCGTTGGTTGGTAATGCCGATGGCCTTAATGTCGGAGGCGTTAACCTTTTCCTTTTTAAGCAGTTCATCGAGTACGCCCATTTGGGTTTCCAGAATTTCTTTGGGGTCATGTTCTACCCATCCCGATTTCGGAAATATCTGCTTGAACTCCTTTTGAACCATGCCCTTAATTTTACCTTTTTCGTCGACCAAAAGGGCGCGGGAGCTGGTGGTACCTTGGTCTAGGGAGATGATGTAGTTCATGTTATCACTGTTTTTTTAATTTATATTGGAAACGCTTAAAACTAAGACTAAAATTCGGGTTTTCATCCGTTCTATGTGGATGGATCTTGCCCCTGCCCTATGTTTGGTCTCTATTTCCGTGGTTTAATTGTTGATTATTTTAAGTTGATTTTTATTTATCACTATATCCACGCTAAGACCATATTCCAAACCCTTTATCTTTGGAAGGATGAGTTCAAGTATATTTGGTAGTTGAACATGATCTTCTTTGGTTTCCGGGTCGGGCATATAAATCAATCCTTCATAGGTGAGGGCCTTGTGGTAAAGTAAAACGTCAAAAAAATAAAAATTCTCCGGCGGAATATGAGCAGACCAGGCAATGTTCTTAAAAAAATATTTTGGTTCCCTTATTTCATAGGCATGAGGTGAAATATCCAAATTGATAGTGCCCATGAAATAGTTGCTTAAATCCAGACCTCGTGCTAAAAAATGTCTGCATTGTTGGTTTAGGGTTCCTTCTGGATATCTATTATCCCCGCCTTTTCCTGAAGCAACACCATGTCCGGATTTTATTTCTCCCCTAACTTTAACGAATTCTATTGATTTTGACGATTTCATTGGTTTTCCATTTCTTCGTCTGGCTTTCTTTTCTTGCTTGACCGTTAAATATAAGGCTTAAACTTCCGAATTCAAAGCACGGGCACTACTCGATGGTAATCGTAACCGAAACTTCGTTGCCCAGTGCGTCGATGGCGGTGATGCTGTGTTTCCCTTGGGATGGGATGGTCCCGATTTCATGAAAATTCTGGGTCTGGCGAAGAAACTTCTCATTGAGATACCAAAAGACTCCGATTTCGGGTTGGGTGTGGGCCAGTTTGATTACCATTTCATTGGTCTTGCCCTCGAAGTTATTGGTCAGGCCGATACGGCTTCCGTTCTTGGGATAGATAAATCTCATGGGAGGCAATGGCTTCTAAACTTTCCCAATAGCTGACCGTGATGCCTACTTCGTCCCTTGCGCTTTCGATGCCCAAGTAACCCTGTTGTTGTTTGGCCAGTTTTTCCATTTCATCGGCCATTTTCGCGTAACCGTTGTCACCATCGGTACGAGTGGAAGTAAAGATTACAACGTAGTATGGTGTCATTCCGAGCATTCTGTTGCAAGTGGTTCGTATGATTGATCAAAGGGCTTTTTACTAAGGGCTACGTAGTCGAAAACAAAAAGATTCCTTCGCTCCGTTGGCCTTCGGCACTGGAGCTCGGAATCACGTCAAACGATATACTCCCTTTCCAAAAAATATCCCACGATTGCCTCTTTCATCAGCACCGATTGTTCGCCCGCCTTTAAGGCCGGCAATTCTTCCTTGGTCGTATAATGTGGCCATCCCTCTTCATCAAAAAACTCGAATTCGTAGTATCCGTAAGGCTCCAACAGTCGGCAGATGGCGATATGCATCAAATCGAGCTTTTGATCTTTTTTGAATGTTCTATGGTGTTGGCCGAGTTCTTGAACACCGACTAAATAGATAATCGCATCAAGTTCCAAAGGGTCGCCATCGGCGAATTGCGCGGAAAGTTTTTCCACCAATTCTTCCCAGTATCTTTTTAGTTGTTCGTCTCTTGCCATGGTATTACCCTTTCTTTACGCGTTGCAATTTCCGGTGCCTTAGAAAAGCATCAAAGGTACAAATCAAAATGCTACTTTTGTTCAAACACATCACCGATGAGCTTCTTGGATATCATTTTAGGATTATTGCTAGTATGGGGACTATGGAGAGGCCTTAAAAACGGACTTATCATCGAACTCGCTTCGATTTTTGCCTTGATTGCAGGTATCTTCGGTGCTATCCATTTTTCCTATTATGCGGGGGATTATCTGTCCCAAAGTATGGATTGGGAAGAGCGGTACATCAACCTGACCGCTTTTGTCATCACATTTATCCTAATTGTACTGGTCGTGCATATTTTGGCCAACCTACTGACCAAAATCGCTAATTTCGCCATGCTCGGGTGGCTGAACCGATTGGCCGGTGGTATCTTCGGAGTGGTCAAAGTAGCGGTCATACTCGGGGCGCTGTTGGTGTTCTTCGACCGCGTCAACACCTCCGCTGGTTTGGTCAAAGACGAAAATATGGAGCAGTCCGTGCTGTATGGGCCTATCAAGGAAATCGGGGCCTTGATATTCGATTATGTTTTAAAGGAGCCAGTCGTTGAGAAAGAACGTATTCGGATCTAAAGGAACTATTTCTCACATATTTTAAAGTCTTACTGACCCGTTAGTTTTTGCTTACTTAGTATGTGCCATTTAACTTTCCAATATGTAATAATGCACCCATGAAAACCAAGTTTTTTCTACTTTCTAAACGGGCCATTAACTTTTCATAGAATAAACCCATCTTTAGTTGGGTCTTTGGGGTCGATAAGAAAGGTGTGCACCCCTGTAATATAAGCGGAACCCTCCACTTGAGGAATGACTGACCGAAAAGGCCCATAATCCGCCTCGGATACCACCGAACCCTTGAATACCGAACCTGTGATGCTCTCAATGGCTAAAGTCTCACCGATTTCGATTTCTTTTCTTGCCCTGTGGATGGCCATCCTTCCCGAAACGCCAGAACCCGTCGGGCAGCGGTCTACTTCTCCCTCTGCGAAAATGCAGACGTTTCTACTATCGATATTGGGATGGGCGGAATCACCGATGAAAATGGTCCCATAGAGAAAACTGAGATCATCTTCAAAAGGATGGATGATTTCCCTATCCTGTTGCATTACGGCACGTTTGATGTCCATTCCAGCGGAAATCAAGGTGCGGTACGAATTGGGAGTCAAATCAAAATTGAAATGATTCTTTACCATATCGACATAGGCGTAAAACGCACCTCCATAGGCTAGGTCATAGGTCACTTTTCCTAAATTTTCGACCTCTAGCGTTCTATCGAGACCGACCACGAAACTGGGTACACCGTGAAAGCGTACGCCAGTTACTTTGCCTTCGTGTACATTCGCAAAAGAGGTTATCCGTCCGCAAGGGGTGTCGATTTTTAAGAAATTTTCGCCCTCCTGAACGTCTATCCATCCCATTTCAACGGCCAAGGTCGAAAGGGCGATGATGGCATGGCCGCACATGGTACTATAGCCTTCATTGTGCAGAAAAATGACTCCGAAATCGCCGTCGTTATCGTTGGGGGGCGTCAAAATACAGCCGTACATATCCGCATGGCCGCGGGGTTCGAACATAAGAGCGGTGCGTAGGTGGTCGAAATTAGCCTTACAGTACCTGCGGTACTCTAAAACGGAATTTCCCTGCAGTTCTGGAAAACCTTCAACAATCACCCGTAAAGGTTCGCCGCCGGTATGCATATCGATGGTCTTGATCTGTATCCAGTTTTTAGGCGGATTGAAATCCGTCATCTGCTTTATGTGTTGGAAAACCTTATCCATTGATAAATAGTTCATAATAATAGGATGCGGCCATCAAATCTTCGAGCGCATGCCCGACGGATTTAAAGTACGTGATTTCTTCGGGATGGCTTCTTCCCTTTACGGTATCGGTACACAGGCCGAAGAGATCTCCTTTTATGTTTTCCTCCTTTAAAACACCACTTTTTAAGGGAATCGCGATATCACCACTTTCTTTGAGTCCGCCTTGAAAAGTATCGATATAAACGGATGCCTTTGATACAGTAGCATCATCGGCCTCGCGCATATCTTTTCGATAGGCGCCGACCAAATCGACATGTTGGCCTGCTTTCAGATATTTTCCTAAAACTAAGGGCGTTTTGGAGAGCGTCGCAGCGGATATGATATCGACTTCGCCGATTTTTTCTGAAATGGTTTTCACGGCTTGACATTTGAAGGCTTCCCTTTTTAAGCTATCGCAGACCGCTTGGGCTTTCTCGAAATTCCGCCCCCAGACATAAACGTTTTTGATGGGCCGGACACTGGCATGCGCACGGATTAAATTCGTGGAGAGTGCGCCCGTGCCGATCATCAACAAAGATGACGAGTCCTCACGGGACAGAAATGAAGAAGCCAGTGCAGAGGCGGCGGCCGTTCGTTTAGCGGTTAGGCTCTTTGCCTGAAGTATGGCTTTCATCGTACCCTTTAAGGCATCCATCAAAACATAGACCGCTTGGATCGAGGGCAAACCAAACTGTCCGTTTTTTGGACTTACCGTAGCGATCTTAACACCTGCCATTTTGCCCGAATGCCAAGCCGGCATCAGTAAAAGGGTGGAATCTGCCCCCACTTTCGGATTCGGAAAATCGTGGTGGTGTCGCATAGGCACCAAGATTTCCTCGGATGCAAAACCCGTTTTCAGGGCCGCTATCAGCTCTCGAAAATCTGTATTTTCGTTTATAAAATTGTCGGGGATTTGAACCATTTTTTCCATAACCCTCAAAAGTAGGGAAATAAATGGGGATTGGATAAGGCATCAGTTACAAGCCTATCCGTCGACAGGCATACCTCACAGCGGAACTTGCCTTTATTCCTGAACGACCTCAACCCACTGCCCTTGCGTCCGTACCATGTAATCATTGTCGTACATGGCCTCGACTTGAATTCCAGGCAGATAGTACCGTCCCAGGTAAGACGCATGCAACAAAATCCTAAAGGTCTTGGTAGCCAGCTCTCGGTTCGCTAGAGTCTTGGACGTGCTCAGGCTTTCTGATGTACCGTTGACCGTTATACTAGCGTTGATACCCTTTCCACCGACCATTTCGGCGAAATTAGCCATCGCCAATAGGGTGAAGGCCGTACTTTGGGTACTCATCCACTATTTTTCGGATAGACGTTTGGCGATAGACTTGGCCATATCCTGCGCCTTGGTCTTATCTTTTAATAGGATATACGTTTCAAGGGCCATCGCACGGTTTCTATCGGACGAACCATAGATGTCTGGTATTCATGTAGAAATCTGATTGAGCGAATTCGTTTACAAAAACAATGGAGTTTAAAATACAAACGGACACGATTTCGATTGAAGTTGAACCTCAAGCAAACCCCGATATCAAATAAGAACGAAGATGAAACGGGATTAATATTTGAATCGGGTTATCACTAAATCCAAGAAATAAGTATTTCATCGAAAAGAAACAATATAAAATGAGAGTCCGCAGAATTTTTTCAATATTAGCCTTGTGGATGTTTCCCCGCATCGACATCAAGAACACGAGAATCCCCATTCTACGCACCTACTTTTCGGAACACGCCTACTTACAAAATAGAACTTTGTATGAAAATGAGGATGCACCTAGTCGCATTCGCCGTATTTACATGTACTTTGGCCTCTTGTACTAAAGAATCTGAAGCAGCATTGAATATCGCCGAGAGCGAAAACGTAACTGAAGTAGAACAGGAATTACTGAACACCGTCAATGACCATCGGATTTCGTTGGGAAAGAACGGACTTCAGTTCAACTCGGCCGCCTATCGGCACGCCAATGCCCATACCGACTATATGATTGCCAAGGGCGCCATCAATCACGACAATTTCACGGCCAGGGCCACCGATATTTCTGCTGAAACAGATGCGGTATTCGTGGCAGAGAACGTTGCGAAAGACTATTCGACCGCTACGCAAGCTTTTCAAGGTTGGCTAGCCAGCACCAAGCACAAACGCACCATGGAAGACGATTTCACCTATACCGCCGTCAGTGTTAAGAAAGACGCGGATGGCAAACTTTACTTTACCCAGATTTTTTATCGGTAGGGGACATACTCCTGCCATTTGGTAATTCGAGTTTTTGTGTCTATCTTTTTACCTTCTCCGTCGTTAAATTTAGCAACCATAGCTACAACTATGCTTGAAAATTTTGCCTTGGAAAAGGAAAAAATAAATTTCTCAAAATTCCCGAATTACTAAATGGGACGAGTATATTTTTATACATTTGAAAAAACTGTTTATGATTTGGTGTTTTTCCATGCATCTGATAAACACCTAACTGTATTAAGTAACAAACTTTCCCCCCATGCCGATAGCCCCCCCATTCAATCTCACAAAATGGATCTCCGAAAACCGCGACACATTAAAACCGCCCGTTGGCAATAGAAACCTGTATAAAGATGCCGGAGATTATATCGTAATGGTCGTGGCCGGCCCGAATGCCCGAAAAGACTATCACTACAACGAAACCGAAGAGCTTTTCTTTCAATTGGAGGGCACGATTATAGTCCACATTCAAGAAGACGGGCGCAAAAGGACCTTTGAACTCGGTCCCGGCGATATGTATCTGCATCCCGCAAAAGTACCGCATTCGCCTGTTCGCCATGAGGGCAGTATAGGTCTGGTGATCGAACGAAAACGTGCCGATATGAATGTCGACGACGGACTCCTCTGGTTTTGTGATAATTGTAACCATAAACTCTACGAAGTCTATTTTACGCTGAACGACATTGAAAAGGACTTTTTAGGGCACTTTAAACATTTCTACGGCTCGAAGCAATTGCGAACTTGTGATAATTGTGGCACGGTGATGCCCGTTGATGAGCGTTTCGTTGCAATTCCCTAACTTGCGGTACTTATGACGAAGTCCCAAATAGTTAAATATGCGGCAGTCTCAATTTTAGGAACCGCTATCTCGGTCTTCATTTTCTATTCCATTAACAAAACCTATCAAGACAGAAACAAGGCCACGGTCGACAATGCTGTGGCCAAGGCGGAACTTAAGCTAGGTGAGGAGCTGAACAAAATAAACCTGGTCATTGAGTCGATGGCTTTTTTTTACGAGAATACATCGGAAGTTTCTCAGCAGCTCTTTGAACGTTTTACTAATCCCTTTCTAAAGGAATTGAACGGAATCGGGGCTCTGGAATGGGCGCCAAAGGTCGAAGATTCCCTCGAAAAAGATTTTGAAAGGTTGACCATCATTACCAAGGCCAACGCTACCGACAGTTTGGTGGTTTCAACGACAAAGGGAATACATTATCCCATTCAAGTTTTGAACCCCTTAAAATCCTTACAAAAAGCGGTCGGCTATGATCTTTATTCCGATGATACGAGAAGGAGGGCTATAGATAGGGCCATCGAAACTCAAGCCATCTCACTGAGCGGGCCAATGGCTCTTGTGCTGAACAATGATGGTATACCAGGTGTGATGGCGGTAAAATCGGTATCCGATACTATCAAGAACAGAACAAAGGGGGTCGTGGCAGCCGTATATCGCATGGATGCTCTCATCGGCAACACCCTTGACTCCGAACTGAAGGTTCTCAGCATCTGTATCCACGACGAAACCTCCGAGAGTGAATTATTATATTCAAGTTTCGACAAGGGGAAAACCGAAGATTTTTTCAATAATTCCATCAATAAGCGTATAAAGGCGGCCGATCGTCTTTGGGATATCCATTTTATACCAAAACCGAAGTATCTATCCTTCCCCCATGCGTTCGAATCGTATGTAGTTCTTGTACTGGGGCTGATATCTACGCTATTATTAACCTATACCATCAAAAAAAGAGACGGATACAACGACCGGTTAGAAGCAAGGGTACGATTGCGAACCGCAGAACTGGAAGCTTCCAACGCGTTGAAGGAAAACCTGCTGCGCGAAATACACCACAGGGTCAAGAACAACCTGCAGATTACATCGAGCTTGATGAACATGCAAAAGCGCAAGCTGAACAGCCAGGAGGCCATTACTGCCCTTGAAGATAGCCAGGCCCGCATAATGGCCATTGCGCTGACCCATCAAAAAATTTATCAGGATAAAGATTCGAAGGCTGTCAACCTCTCCGAATATCTAAATGACCTGATGGAACATACTAAGAAAATTTCGTCATCCTTCAGTTATAAAATCGATTGTCCCGATATATCCATAGACCTAGATCGGGCCGTACCGCTTGCACTTATCATTTCAGAACTGGCGACGAACGCGGTAAAGCATGCGTACCCCGATGCTACTAAATACAATGAACTACTTGTAAACGTCGAACGTTCGAACAACCAAGAGGTCTCTTTGACAATGCTCGACAATGGACAAGGGCTCCCCGACGATTTTGATATCGAAAATGCCGAGGGTATCGGTTTTGAAATCATACGGGCCTTATGCAGGCAGATTTCTGCAAAACTCACTTATGCATCGAACGGAAAAGGTACCCAGTTCAATCTTGTTTTTAGGAACATAGTGTAGAACAGGATCCGTGATAAGTAGGTATAACGCCTATGACCGTCAATCAATGGCTTTACACGGATTCTTGGCCTGAGTTTTGATTTGGGCGTTTTCTGATTTATAAGGTTTATCTTCGCATCAAATTATCACATTACATACTCAAAAAGTTATAAAATGTCAAAAATAGCAACGCAATTTGGTATTGATACCGCCTTAAAAGCATTAGGAATAGAAGCGTTAAATAATGGAACCTCAACGGGGTCTAAGAATTTTGGTTCTGGAGAAATCTTAGTATCGCATTCGCCCGTAGACGGCGCCTTGATTGCTAAAGTAAAAACGACGACTGAGGAAGATTACTACAAAGTAATGGCCACTGCCACTGCGGCCTTTACAACCTGGCGGACCATGCCCGCACCGCAGCGTGGCGAAATCGTTCGTCAATTTGGCAACAAACTCCGCGAACTAAAGGAACCTTTAGGAAAGTTGGTTTCCTATGAAATGGGAAAAAGTTATCAGGAAGGCTTGGGCGAGGTTCAGGAAATGATCGATATCTGCGATTTTGCGGTCGGTCTTTCAAGGCAGCTACACGGACTTACCATGCATTCCGAGCGGCCCGGGCACCGTATGTATGAACAGTATCATCCGCTTGGGGTAGTCGGCATAATTTCCGCCTTTAATTTTCCCGTGGCCGTTTGGGCCTGGAATACCGCTTTGGCGTGGGTCTGTGGCGATGTTTGCGTTTGGAAGCCTTCAGAAAAGACGCCTTTGTGCGGAGTAGCCTGTCAAAATATCGCAGCTGAGGTTTTTAAGACGAACGGACTTCCGGAGGGTATCTCCTGTTTGATCAATGGGGATTATAAAGTAGGGGAGATGATGACCACGGATTCCCGAATCCCCCTGGTTTCCGCAACTGGTTCTATACGAATGGGAAAAATAGTGGCTCAGGTCGTTGCCGCAAGGTTGGGAAAGTCCCTATTGGAACTCGGCGGCAACAACGCCATAATCGTAACCCCCGACGCCGACATCAAAATGACTGTCATCGGTGCGGTATTCGGAGCGGTAGGTACTGCGGGCCAAAGGTGTACCTCGACAAGAAGATTGATCATTCACGATTCCATCTATGACAAAGTAAAGAATGCCGTGGTCGACGCTTACAATCAATTGCGCATTGGGAACCCTTTGGACGAGAACAACCATGTCGGTCCCTTAATCGATACCGATGCTGTCGACATGTATAATAAAGCATTGCAAAAAGTCGTCGAAGAGGGTGGGAAAGTCATCGTTGAGGGCGGAGTTCTTGAAGGTGAAGGCTATGAAAGTGGCTGCTACGTGCAACCCGCCATCGCCGAGGCCAAGCCCGGTTTTGAAATTGTGCAGCACGAAACCTTTGCTCCCGTACTTTATCTTTTGAAATATTCAGGAGATGTCGAGAATGCTATCGGTATTCAGAATGGGGTGGTTCAAGGGTTGTCCTCCGCAATAATGACGAACAACCTTCGTGAAGCCGAACATTTTCTGTCCGTAGGAGGAAGCGATTGCGGTATCGCCAACGTCAATATCGGAACGTCGGGTGCTGAGATCGGCGGGGCTTTTGGAGGTGAAAAAGAAACCGGTGGCGGCCGTGAAAGTGGTTCGGATGCTTGGAAGGTGTATATGCGGCGGCAGACGAATACGATAAATTACACTGATAAACTCCCTCTAGCCCAAGGAATAACATTCAAACTGTAAAGGTGCAATCCTCTCGCTCCTCTGGTCGCTCGTCGGTTGCAGGGGCACAAGGCATACAATTTAGTTTTTAAGGATGCAATCCTCTCGCTCCTCCGGTCGCTCGTCGGTTGCAGGAGCGCAGGGGATAAAATTTGATTTGTAGAATGAAAAAAACCCGCTGTTTTCCTTCTACTTGCTCTTCCCCCGAATGGGCAAGCAAAAAATACAGCGGGTATTGAACACTAAACTAACTAACTCAAACAACTATTTTACAAAAGGAAGGATAAAATGCCTTCTTATGTTATTTTCTCTAGGGTCCCTTTTACAGGTTCCGTTTGTCGGATTCTCCAACTTCCTCTTAGTAGGGCCTGTGTTCCAAGAACGATGACCATACAGGTGAAAGTTGCTATTTTGATGATTTCGGTTTTCATAGGTTCTAAATTCTGTCTAAATGTAATATGATTATTCTCGATAGTCCAATCCTTTTGTATGGATGGTTATTTTTGACGTATAGTTGGAGAACGGTCTTACATCGGATGCTCAAATAGTAGTGTCGTGAAATCAAAAATGGATAACAAATCACATTGACCTTTTTAACTGTAAATACAACAGGCCTTTTCCCGATAAAGAATCCGCTGACCGCTTAGCTCCTTCATGCCGAACTTGCGTCAACACTGGCTCAAACCGTCAGCGGGCTCCCAAACCAAACTTTATTAAAAATCAACCCAATGCCGGAACTTTGTCGGGAGGGATGATATTCGGTTCTATCCAATTAGGTTATCAACTCTTCCGCAATCTCTACAATAGTTGTTCATCGAGCAAACCCTTTTTTACCAATGGCACCGAAAAGTGTATATCTGGCTTCCTTTAGTTAATTTATTGTTTGCTTTACCACATTGATTGTTAGGATTTAATAGAGTAATTTTAACATTGCTTACGATTTTTTAATACATTGTATTAGGTAACACCAGATAATCGTTAAAAGGGAAAAGCAATTATTTGTAGGGTATCATCATTGCCATCGTGCACGACACTTGTTTTTAAATAACCCGTTGTAGTTTTTGCGGCATTGTCATGGTTGGGCTAGTAACGATACTGAAGAGGGCAGGGCGAAGAATTGAAATTTCAATCAAAACTATAATCTTTAAATACGAATACTATGGATTACGAAAATATAAACGTTTGGTACTGGTTGATTCCCATAGTAGTAGGAGTCATCTGTGGAATTATAGGGTATTCGATGGGCAAAGGAAATGTCGACGCCATCGATAATTCGGCAGAATTACAGGCTTTGCACGATAAGAATTCCAAATTACAATCCGATCTGGATGTATGCAATAAAAAATTAATCGCTAAACCTAGCGGCAGCGGCAATGTATCTTCCTCTTTAGCGGCTGCTCCGACAACAAAAGCTATGTTAACCGCCTTCGATGCGGCCGCGGCAAAAACTGCTTTTGGGAAAACAATTATTCAGGATGATTTAAAGGTTGTAGAAGGAATCGGCCCGAAAATCGCAGAAATGTTTCATGGTGCCGGCATCACAACCTGGAAAGCGCTATCGGAAACCTCGGTCGCCAGCTGCCAAGACATCGTGAACAGCGGCGGGGATCGCTACAAAGTACATGAATCAGCCTCATGGCCCATGCAGGCCAAAATGTGCTATGAAGGCAAGTGGAAAGAACTGTTCAGGTGGCAAGATGAGCATCGTCATGGGAAACTTTAAACCATTCCATTGGCCTCTACCCACTTAAATCGATATTGATCTTCGGGGAATTTCATGCGCTCCGAGATACGTTCTAACCTTTCAGGGAGTCTTACGAGGTAATCGCGGGCTTTTTCGGCTTCGTCATTAAGGCTTCTTACCTTGTCGATTTCCCAATAGCTGTTGAGTTTTCTTAGGATATCCACATAATCTTGAGCCGTATAGACCCCGAGACGTTGGGCACAGTTCGAGAAATTTTCGAAGGCCGTTCCAATGGTTCCGCCCGATTCCCTTAAAAAATGGGCGGGCATTACGATTTTCTTTTTCATCATATCGGCAAAGGCAAGTACCATGCCCGATGGGTCTTCGCCTAAAATGGTCTTTACGAATTCCCGATAGGCCAAATGGTGCCGCATTTCGTCGCCTGCGATGATGGTACACATCTTTCCTAAAAGCGCATTTCCTTTCTTCTTGGCCATCTGCCCTACGCGTTTATGGGAAATGTTGGTGGCCAGTTCCTGAAATGTGGTATAGACAAAATTTTTATAGGGGTCTCGATCGGTGCCGATATCGAATCCGTCGGCTATCAAATGTTGCGTGGTAATCTCGATTTCCCGCATATTTACCCTTCCAGAGAGGTAGAGATATTTGTTGAGCACGTCGCCGTGCCGGTTTTCTTCACCAGTCCAAGCACGTACCCATTTCGCCCAACCGTTGGTCTTATTATCGCCATGCTGATCGATACCTTCGACATCCATCAACCAAGATTCGTAGGTTGGTAGGGCTTCTTCGGTAATGGTATCGGCGACCATGGTCACCCAAAAATCATAACCCAATTCTTTCGATTCTCCCCGCAGTTCGCGAACAGACTCCAAAAAATTGTCATTTTCAGAATCGGGCAAAAAATCCGAAGGTTGCCAAATATCTTCGATGGGGATTAGAAAAGAATCCATGAATCCCTCCACCTGCGGCTCTATGGCCTGCATCACTTCTAATCGTATGTTCTTTTCAGCCATGGTCTTAGTTTTTTTCTGAATCTTTTTTTACAAAGTTCGTCAATAATATAAGGAATTTAAACAATAATGGAGTCAATTTTAAGACGATTTTAATTCCTTCCGCGTTCGTTCGGATATAGCGTATGCACCGGATCGCTCTGCCATACCTCTTTGGTGTCTACATCTAGTAATGACAACGCCCCTTTGAATGCTGCCCCGGTGTCGATGTTCCAAACGTTGGCGATTTGTTTCGGTTCGACAACACCTGTTTTTGAAAGAGGCGTATGGCCGATAAATATCGCTCTATAATGGGATAATCTTTTAGGATAAAAAGAGTTTCCTTGCTGTAAGTCGGGGTTTAAAGATTGCGCCAGTTCCCAAAGCGTACGGTCCCAATAGAAGTTTTCCGGAAAATACTCATAATCTATGCCTTTCAAGTTTGTAAAACCGGCATGTAAAAAGAGCCTATTTTCCGCATCGAGATGCGTGTTTTGCAGATTTTCGTAAAAGAGGATGTGTTCTTCCTTGGTTTTTGGATCCGCCTTGCTATAGGAAGCCAAGGTGGCAACCCCGCCATGCTGCAACCAAAGTGGATTATCCTTTCCGCCCCGGAGCCATTCCAAGCAAAGTTCGTCGTGGTTTCCGCGGATGTAAATACAGTTGTGCGTTTTTCGCAGGCCTATCAAATAATCGACGGTTTCGACGGCTTCTGACCATCCGTCAACATAATCCCCCAAAAAAATCAACAGATCGTCCGAAGAAACCTCCGCCCTTTCCAAAACCTGTTTTAACGCCTTTAGTCCCGAATGGATGTCCCCGATAACAAGAGTCCTTTTTGTATTCATAGCGCAAAAATAAACAGGATTACAGGATTATTGGAGGTACAGGCTATATTTTATTGTCATTGCAGAGAAACTTGAATTATTCCAAACTTAGGCTTGGAATATCGAACAGGCACTCTACTATAATTCCCATTTTCTAGCAAAACATACAAAAATAGGGTATCATCACAGATTTGTGCTTACTTTTAAGCGATTGAAAAATTCTAGAAATGAAGACTATCTACTGTATCGGCGAATTACTCATCGATTTCGTTGCCGAAAATCAGGGCAGTGACCTATCAAAAGCGGAGGTATTTACAAAGAAACCGGGTGGTGCTCCCGCAAATGTCGCTTGTGCCATTGCCAAACTGGGCGGTGATAGTAAATTTATAGGCTGCGTTGGCCTTGATCCTTTCGGAACTTTTTTGTTGGATGTGTTGGAACAAAACAAGGTGGACACCTCTTTGGCGCAACGTTCGAAGACCTTTACCACATTAGCTTATGTCTCCATTGCCGCGGATGGCGAGCGAGATTTCGTCTTCAGTCGTGGAGCCGATAAAAAACTCAAATACGATTCCGCGATTAAGAAGGGTTTCGAAGAAAATATGGTGCATTTTGGTGCGGCGACCGCATTATTGGGAGGTGGGCTTGAAGAGGCTTATTGCCGTTACCTGTTCGATGCCCTGACCCAAAAGGCTTTTATCAGCTTTGACCCCAACTTTCGGGGTGATCTCTGGAAGGGGGAGGAAAAAATCTTCGTCAAAAAATGTATGCATTTTATTGAAAAGGCACATTTGTGCAAGTTCAGTTTGGAGGAAGCCCAATTGTTATCCGGGGAAAAGGAGTTGGAAAAAGCCTGCGCCATTCTCCACGAAATCGGTACGCAAATCATAACCATAACCCTTGGGGAAAAAGGTACATTGATCAGCACCCCAAGCCTCAAACAAATGGTCGCAACTATTAAGGTAGATCCTATTGATACCACCGGTGCCGGAGATGCTTTTATTGGATGTTTGCTCTATCAGATTTCCCTACTAAACGACCCCCACTTAATTTTGGACGATAACGAACGATTTGTTGAAATGGTAGAGAAGGCTAACAAGGCAGGAGCTTTAACCACTAAGAAATTTGGTGCCATACCGGCCTTGCCGGGGCATGACGCTATTTTTTAATCGGCAAACATTCCGAGCCACTTTTTAGCGTTTTGCGAGAAGATTTTGTCTACGGCCTCTTTTGGGAGCTTTAGCCCCGCGAACTCTCCGTTTACCCGTTCACTACGCATCGTATCATCGGTCACAAAAAAACGCCAATCCTGTAACCATCTGTCGTGGATATCTTTTTGAAGGGCAACAGGATTTTCATCGCCATCATCGGCCTTGTCTGTGGCATATAGGATGCGGTCTTGGTATTTAATAAAAAAATCGCGCACCTTTCTGCGGTCCTGAATGGTCTGATAAAATACTTGTCCCAGTCTAGCGGCGAGGTCCACGCTCATATTGGGAAACTTGTCCAAACGCTTTGCCAGCTCGTCCACGCTCCATTCGAGACTGCCCATATGCGCGCCCATAAAGACAAGATCAGGGTGTTTTTCTAGCATCCGGTCGCGGGCAGCGATCTGTTCTTGATACGACGGTAGTTCGGGATGTTTATACATGTGGTATTCGGGATGTTCCTTAAAATACTCCCGGTCATTGTTTACTGTCATTTCATCCAAGGGAAGCCAACAGTTTTGCGGTTCGCCCAAATGCCCCAACAAGGGTATTTTCCGTTTTGCGAGATGGTCGAAAATTGGGTCAAGCTTGGGATTATCGACCATAACAAGTTCGTTGTTCTTATCCCTAAAGACCATCCCGATGTTCTTCCAAACCTTTACCGCAATCGCCCCATCTGCGAAACACTTGTCGAGATAGACAATCGTGTTTTTAGTAAAATCGGGGTCGTCCCAATCGGCTATCGAAAATGAGGCAGCGATCTCAAATTCATCGGGATGCGCCTTTTTCTGAACGGCGCAATAATCAAATTGTTTTTCAACGTATTCCTGCCCTTTAGAAAGGTCTACTACAATATTGAGCATACGGAAATTATCTTTTTTGGCTTGATCTACAAAGGTCTTGCGGTCGGTCCAAATATGGGTATGCACATCAATTTTTTCTACCTTGCCAAAATCTTCTAAGGTATAAAACTCCTCCTCATCCATAAACAAGAAAGAAAGGGATATTATGATGACAATCCATAATGTTTTCATGGCCTTTTACCTGTTTTGCTGCATTGATGCCTGTGCGAACTTTTATAACTTAGGCGCCGTTTGCTCTTCGGAAGTTACACCCGGAGGCAGTTCAATAATCTTAAAATTCCTAAAATGGATTTCCGCTCCCTCGGATTCAAGGCAGAAATATCCTTTCTTTTGTGTCGATTTCGAAATACCGTTTACAAATTTCCCATTGACCGATAGTTTGATGACGCCATCTACGGCCACTACGTCGTAGGTATTCCATACTCCTTTTCCCTTGGCGCGGTTTTCGATGGATTTACTTCGCTCCCCCCTGGGATTATCTGGATCGGTCACAACACCGCCAACACCCCAGACCTCGCCATGAACATAGGCTATAGGTTGCTGCACACCATTCTTGGCGTTGATGTTCACCCAATCGAGTTCGAGCATCTGGATTTCCACACCGTCAGGCAAAGGGGAGTCCGCCGGGGGATTGGCGCCGCTCCATGCGAAAACCCCCGAGTTTCCGCCCGCCTCCATATGCATCCACTCTACGTGCAGAATGAAATTTTCATATTGTTTTTCCGAACGTACAACACCTATAGGAAGTCCCAAATTAACTAAGACTCCATCGTCGTTGACGGTCCATCCTTTTTTAACCGTGTTGACATTGATCCATTTGAGCGTAGAGTCGTTGTCTGTATTGCCAGATAATGAGTTTTCTAACGTAGTTGATGTGCCGAACTCGAACTCAAAAGCTTCGTGTTGGGCGTTGCAAAGGCTATAGGCCGCTACAATGAAGAAAATGGACAGATGGGTACTGATAGTTTTTAATGATTTTTTCATTTTTCAAATTCAATAGTTGGAAAATGCCATAAGTTATGTTAAGCCACAATTAACGCAGACACATTGGATTTAGCGGCAATTATGGTTTAACGTAACAACTTATTACCTTGTAACCCCTGGAACCGCTATTTTTGGCCCCTGATATTCTAAATCCCAACTATAGCTATCGGGCCCCAATACATTTGTTGAATTCATGACCTCTTCCCATGTAACTGTCTGTCCGGTGTAGGCAGCCGTTCTACTCATAACTCCCATTAATGTGCTATTGGCTGCCATTTCACCATCATTGATTCCATTACCCTGCCGGATAGATTTAAACAGTGCATCGTGTTCCGACTGGTACATATCGTTCTCCTCCCCCTGGTACCGCCATGGGTTTTTGCCTGTAATCTCATGTCTTGTGCCTTCGTATAAGGCATTGCCATCGGTGCCCATTATTTCGACGGAGTTTTTGGAGGAGCCCCCGTTTTGCTGCCGGGTAAAGGCGTAGCCTTTGACCCCGTTATCGTATTCATACTCCAGTGCGAAATGATCGTAAATATTACCGTATTTTTCATCCGTTCTCCACTGTCGGCCTCCGGTTCCGGTTGCCGTTTTCGGCATTTTATCGCCCATGGCCCAAGTAATCATATCGAGGCTATGCACGAACATCTCCACTAAAAAATCTCCAGAAAGCCAGTTGTAGTAATACCAATTACGCATATGGTATTCCATATCGTTCCAATCGGGCTGTCTTTCTTTGTACCAAAGCTCGCCACCGTTTCGGGTAGTCGAAACCGCTTTAATCTCCCCAATGTCCCCGGCCAACACTTTTCCATACAGCGCCTGTTTGGGCAAATCGTACCGAAAACAAAATCCCGATACCATCGATAGGTTTTTTTCCTTTGCCTTTTTTGCAGCAGCCAGCACTTTACGGACCCCAGGGGCATCGACTGCTACCGGTTTTTCATAGAATACGTGTTTGCCCGCATCGATGGCCGCGGTAAGATGATCAGGCCTAAACCCGGGCGGGCAGGCTAACAATACCACATCAACACCTGAATCGATTAGTTTTTGGAAAGCGTCGAAACCGATGAACTGCCGTTCTTTGTCCACTTGCACCTTTTCTGCGTGCGTTTTTTTAAGTATCTCCAAAGAACTGTTAAGCCGGTCTTCAAAGATGTCTGCCATGGCGTACAAGACCGTATCGGGATCTGCGGAAATCGCTTGTGATGCAGCTCCGGTACCTCTGCCGCCGCAGCCAACTAAACCTACTTTCAAAGTTTCTTTACTTCCTGAAAACAGAGGGTTCGCAAAGCCCATGTTCAAAGTGGCGGCACTGTAGATCGTTGCGGCGCCGGTGGTTTTTATAAAGGTTCTGCGGTCTGTTCCTTCTCCAATTACAATATCTTTCTTCGCCATAATTTTTTATTTTACATACCCCGGATTCTGGGTAATTATATCATTAATATCCATTTCTTCTTGGGGAACAGGCCAGCAATAGTCTCTATTTTCATTGAAAGTAGCGACCCTTCCCTTATCTATAAGAGTCCATTGACCAGAATCGTCAATGTAATACATTCCTTTGACCGCCCCGGCCTTTACTTCACCTATTTTCCAACGATTGATATCAAACAACCGCAGGCCTTCGAAGGCCAATTCCCTGGCTCTTTCATCCCTGACGATTTGCCTTAGTTCCGCCTGCGACTTTCCTTCGGTAATTGCAGGCATATCAACGGTTGGTCTTTGTCTTATGGCATTTATGGCATCATAAACCGATTGATCGATCTCGTTCAACTCTATTTTAGATTCTGCATACATCAGCAAAACATCAGCATAGCGCATCAAAATCATATTTATGTCACCAAGATTTGAATTAGCAGAAAAAGACTCAAAGTCCACCCACTTCTTTAAATTGTAACCATTTGTCGTGGCAAATTCAGTACTACTGATCTTATCCGCGGTAGGACTATCTGGCCAAGAGTTATAGATATCATTTCCTGCCGGCTGCCCGGTATAATAAGTAACATAATTCCATCTTGGGTCTTTATTTTCAAATGGATTGTTTGGATTCACAGGGCCGGTGTACTCATACTTTTCAAAAAGACCGTTCATGGGCTCTACTCCCGAACTACCTCCCAAGGAAGCTGCAGAATAACCAAATGCATTATACGTATCACCACCGACTGCGAATTGTCTGTCAAAAATTACCTCACTGGAATTTTGACCTGCGACTTGGAACAACTCTGGATAATTAGGGTAGAGGCTGTAAACACCCAAATCCATCACAGCCTTGGAAGCATCGCGGGCCACCTGAAAATCGTTATTTCGGATCGCCACTCTCGCTTTTAAGGTTAAGGCGGCTCCCTGAGTGACCCTGCCTATGTCATCTCCTGAATAGCTTACTGGCAAAGCATTGGAATTAATAATATCATTCAGTTCATTCATCACAAAGGCGACTATCTCTTCTTTGGAATTTGTAGGACGATTATCATTTATATCAACAAGTTCTGTTATTAAAGGTACATTGCACCATAAACTAGAAAGTTGCGCATAGTAATACGCCCTGAGAAATCTGGCTTCCGCAGTTATTCTTGCAATTTTAGCTTGATCACTATCTACTATTTTATCAATATTTGCAACAACATCGTTTGCCCTTCTGATACCGATATAGTACCGGTTCCAAATGCCGGTAATCGTAGCGTTGGAGGGATCGATTTCACCAAAACGGACATCATTAAAAGTAGGAACATTAGAATACTTGTGATATCCGATATCGGTAACGCCATCCAACGCAATTACCATTTGTGTACCATCCATTTCGGCATATACGGCATTAACCGCTAACTCTGCATCCCTTACGGTATTCCAATAGGTGTCGTCAGAAACCGCGCCCGTTGGGGCTATATCCAGACTATCACTACATCCCGTTAACGAGACAGTAACAACGAAGAAGAATAAACCTTTTATATATGTATATCTTTTCATAATGTTTTTTTAAAATTCGATGTTTAAACCTAAACTCATAGTCTTTGTTTGTGGAAAGAACTGACTTCTACCTCTTGGGGTTTCAGGATCAAAAAGATTCTGGGGGGTAAATGTCACCATGTTTTCTCCGGAAACATAAATTCTAAAGTTAGAAAACACTTTCTGATCTATAGTATAGCCCACTTGAAAGTTTTTTAACCTGATATATTTAGTGTCGACTAACCAGAAATTCGATTTTACAATATTCCAATTACCACCAGCTATTGCCCTAGGCCATGTTCCATCAGGATTTTGAACCGGGTCATAAGCGTTTGCGGTCATTTCACTGGGTATGAAGTTCTGATAAGCAGGTCCTTCCACCAATGCACCATCTAGAGTATGATATTGTTTTCCCACACCCTGCCAAAACATGGATAGGTCAAAACCTTTAAAGGAAGCACTGGCCCTTATACCAAATTCATATCTAGGATCCTCATTGCCAATGATAATCTGATCTCCTCCGGGAGCAAGGGATTGTGATATGACCCCGTCGCCGTTCACGTCTTTGTAAATGATATCGCCAATTGTTGCACTGGAACTTAAACGTACCGGGTATTGATCTAAATCGGCTTGGGTACGGTACAGACCCGGTGAATCCAATCCTCTAAGTGTGTTAATAGAATACCCCTCTTGCCAAACCGTAAAACCATCGTTGAAGTAAGGCCCTGCACCCTTCAAATCTTCAATCTTGTTGATTACATCGGAAAAGTTAACACCTATGGAGTAATTGAAGCCGTTATCGGGTTTATAAACACTGTTATAACTTAGACTAAGTTCATACCCATTATTTGAAACTGCTGCCGCATTTTGAACAGGTGCGTCTACGCCAATGGTGCTTGAAATGGGTAATTCTAATAAGATATCATCGGTATACTTCCAAAAGTACTCAGCTACAAATGATAATCGGTCATTCAAAAAAGAAGCATCTAGTCCAATATTGGTTATTGTTGCCGTTTCCCAGGTAATATTTGGATTTCCAGCCTGGGTTATAGCTGACCCGGAAACGGGGTTCCCAGCAAATTGATAGTTTTGGTTCAGGTTGTATGTGCTTCTAAACTTATTGAGTCCGATATCCTGATTCCCCAACTGCCCCCAAGATGCCCTTAATTTAAGGTTACTGAGCACTGCACCATCAGAAACGTTTTCCATGAACGACTCATTGGTTATATTCCACCCGGCAGAGACCGAAGGAAAATAACCATATCTATTACCGTCCCCAAACCGGGAGGAACCATCAATTCTTAAATTGGCTTGAAGCAAATATCTGTCATCAAAGGAATAATTAAGCCTTCCAAACACGGAGCGAAGCCGCCATTCTTCCCGATGTCCACTTATCTGTTGATTATCGACTCCTCCTGCGTCTAAATCTCTTAGGTCATTGTTAAAAAAACCTTCCCGAGAAGCCGAAACGATTTTGTTATTGTAATGGATTTCTTCGTATCCCAAGAGCCCACCAAGGTCGTGGGAACCAAAATCCTTCTCATAATCCAGATATAATCTTTGGCTTAATTCCTTTTCAGTAAAGGTTGCCTCGGTCAACTTATTTGTCGCAAACCACCCCGATACGGTTACGGGCTCACCGGTAACGTAATTTTTCATACCTGCCAAACTATTCATAAAGGTATCGGTACCTTGATTATTCGATTTATAGGTAACATTGCCTCTAAGCGTCAGTGCATCACTGATTGAATAATCAATTCCTCCCTGTGCCACAACATCATTTGAAATCCTATTCGTTTCTCCCTCGGTCGCCATCGCATCGGCATTCCACTGTCCTGAAATTAAATCGTAGGTTCCATCAGGGTATTCCATCACGACATTTCTATTCATATGAAGAAGGGCCTGAACAATCTGTTGTCCCGCTATTCCTGAAGAATTTATGGCATGTCCTGGTCCGCTAAAATTCCCGTTCCGGTACATAAGCCCTACCTTAAAAGTAAGTTTATCGTTGGCATACAAGTCTGCATTGACAAGCACGGTAGTTCTTTTATTATTAAAGTTTTTAATGACACCGTCTGTATCGTTGTAATTTACAGACGTAAATATTTTTCCGATTTCACTACCTGCCGATATTGAAAAACTGTGTTGGTTCATTAGAGCCCCATTTCTGAAAATCCCTTCTTCCCAATTGGCAAATGGGAATTCTAAGGGCTTGGTGCCGGCAAGTACATTTGAAATATATTCCTCGGAATAGGTGGGAGTGCCACCCGCATTTACCTGAGCCGTATTTTCCAGCCTCATCCATGACTCATCATCCGCTTTTTCCGGAAAGAAACTAGGGTGCTGAACACCAAATAAAGCATTGTAGGATAACTTTACCCCAGTTGAAGCTCCACGTTTTGTAGTCACAAGAATAACTCCGTTTGCAGCTCTCGATCCGTAAATAGCGGCGGAAGCGGCATCTTTTAACACTGAAATTGATTCTATATTCTGAGGTTCAACGGTGCCAAGAGACTGCTCAATACCATCTACCAAAACTAAAGGGTTGGAATTGTTAAGGGTACCAACCCCTCGAATGCGTATTTTAACGTCTTCAACTCCCGGTGCTCCTCCCGAATTAAAGACGGTTAGACCAGGAACTTGGCCCTGCAAGGCATTTGCAGTGTTGGTTACGGGCCTTTGCGCAATTTGATCGGTGGGAACCGTACTAATTGCCCCGGTGACCTTTGCCCTACTTTGCGTTCCATATCCGACCACGACCACTTCATCCAGACCTGCGGCATTTTCGTCCAAACTTACCGAGATATTCGATTGGCCGTCAACGCTCACTTCTTTAGTGGTAAAACCGATATAGGAAATGACCAAAATGGCGTCGTCGCCCACTTCGAGGGTAAAATTACCGTCAAAATCGGTCTGGGTACCATTGGTAGTGCCTTTTTCTAAGATGTTAGCGCCCGCCAAAGGAACCCCGGTGGCATCGGAAACGGTTCCCGAAATCTGTTGCTGTAACCTAGTGTTCTTGTCAAAAGGAATGGATATCACGTTGGGTATCTTCTTCTCAAAACTAGCGTTTTTGAGAGGTATGCGTAATACGGTCTTATTGGCGTATGAATTGGCCTGCGCCTGAAACAGTGAAAAGATTAGGGAAAAGACGGTCAATTTCAGTTTCAAATCGATTTTTAGGAGACACCAAGGTGACCTTGCATTCTCGTAGTGTTGCTTCATAATTTACGAATTAGTTATTAATTGGTTTTTTAATTTTTACCACGCGAATCTTTGAATAGAGATGCTACTCTAACCTTACTTTGAATATAGTTAAAATTATACAAAATATTCTGATAAAATAATTTTTAATAAAATTTATATTTGTATTATTTAAAGCAGAATTTAAATGTTAATCCCCGGCTGCTTGAATTTGGATATAGCCGATTTACTTTTATAATTTTTTGGAGGAGATGACTAGTGGGCGGGAAATTGTTTCCTATAAAGTATCGGCCGTCTTAGCTTTTGCCGTGGAAAGAGGCGGCCTTTTATGCCAGTAGGAAGCCAGAATCGACCCCGTAACGTTCATTAACGGTCCGAAAACCGCCGGTGCTAGGCCCATGGTGGCGATCTTCCCTAAGGAATTAGCAATGCCCGAGGCAAGTCCGCCGTTCTGCATACCCACCTCGATGGCGATGGTGCGTGCATCCTGTTCGGGCATCTTGAAAAGACGGGCGAACCAATACCCAAGGGTATAGCCGAATACATTGTGTACGAGGACCAATAGCATCAAAATCCCCCCGATCTCCAGAAGACTGTCCCTGCCCGCGGCCGTGATAATGGTAATAATAATGCCAATGGCCAACATGGACACTAAAGGCATGGCCTTGTCGAGCCATTTGGTCTTAAAGAGCCGGTTGAACAACAATCCCGCCCCGATGGGAATAATGATCATCTTTGTAATGCTCCACATCATATCGAGCACATCGATTTCCACGAATTCCCCGGCCAACAACTTCATCAACAGGGGGGTCAGGAAGGGTGCCAATAACGTGGCAATGGAGGTTATGGTAATGGAGAGTGCCAAATTCGCATTGGCCAGATAGGCCATGACGTTCGAGGCGACCCCGCTGGGCGAACATCCGATCAATACGATGCCGGCCGCTATCTCGGGCGGAAAATTGCTCATCTTGGCCAACGCAAAACCGACCAGGGGCATGATCAGCAGCTGTGCGGCAACACCGATCACAACGCCCCTAGGGGTCTTGAAGACCGCGGCGAAATCTTTTAGCCCCATTTGGGTGCCCATACCGAACATGATAATCTGGATTAGCGGAATGATCAGAATGGTCAATTTAAAATCCCCGATATAAGTGAAAAGTTGGGGGTAGTACAAGGCTGCCGATACCCCGGCAAAGATCATAGTGGTAAATACCAGGCCGTTCAGGGATCTGTATCCGCTAAAACCGACGGCCAATACGGCAAAAAACACCAAGATAAATGGCCCGGCACTAGCAATATTTCCCGTAAAGATCATGCCAATGATAACGAGTAAAAGTAAGGCTGCGAGTCCTAGGCTCAGGGAATATAGGTTGACTTTTTTCATGGTATTTCTTGTTTGGTCTGGGTTGGAAAGATATATTGAACGCTGGTCTTTTTAAAAAAAGCTTTTGCAAGAACTTTACAGTGTATACGCCTGATCTTCGGGATATTACCACGTCCGCTTGCTCAAAATGTTATCCACTTGTTCACTGGTCATTTTGCCAAGTTCAGGATGCTTTTCGAGCCATTTGACAAAATCTTTCTTGATTTTTTCGGCCCACTGGCTATCTATTTCGCCCGTGGTATATTGATTAGATTTGACCATTTCGAAACCGAAAACATCTTTGAGGGCAACGAACTCCGCCGTACCGACTACCTGCTCTGCCAGATGCGCGGGAATAAACAGGACTCCCTCCCTTTTGGCCAGCACCAGATCACCTGGTAATACCATTGCCCCTCCGATACGGATAGGGGTATTCAGCCCCATCAGCACCTCCCCTTCGAGAAATGAAGGATGAAAATCACGTACGAAAGCATTGAACCCCTCGATTTGACTGATGCTCTCAAGATCTCTTGCACTGCCGTTAAAAACCACACCGTTACCTGATTTACTAAAAATTGAGGTCGCCAAGGTGGCGCCCATAAGGGTACCCGCGTCGATTTTGCCGAAACTGTCGGCCACGTATACATCGCCCTGGGTAAGCTCTTCTATGGGCCAAGAGTTGGTGTTGCCTTTTCTCCCTTGGGAACTAATGCCCCTTTCCTTGATGCTTTTCTCCACATCGGGGCGACTGGGCATGAAGAGTGCCGTAAGAGCTCTTCCTACAACGGGTACATCGTCGTGCAACATTTTCCAATTGCCTTCGAACTGGTTGGTATAGCCTTGGTTTTCCAACACGGTCCATGCATCGTCGATTCCGATTTTCTTTGCCCTTTCCAAAATTTCGTCGGGCAATTTGGGACGACCGTCATCGAAGCGTTCCCCCTTCCATTCGGAAGTAAGAAATATAAGTTCTTCCTTGGGAATCGTTTGTGAGCAAAGTCCATCGGTCAGAAAAAAACAAATGGCGGACAATACTATATAATTAAGCGTGTGCTTCATTATGATGGAATATATCGGATTAATACCATTTTACGTATTAGTCCAACGAGGCTATACAATCCATTTCCACCAAAGAATCTCCAGGTACCCCTCCATAGGTGGCTACCGTAGTCCTAACGGGAGGGTTTTTGCCAAAACGGCCCCTGAATACCTCGTTCATTCCCTTATAGTCGCCCAAATCGGCAAGATATACATTGACTTTTAGTACTTTTTCCATGGAGCTGCCGTGTTTTTCAAGCTCTTTTTGAAGTTCTTGCAGTACGATTTCGGTATGCGCCTTAATTTCATAGGGTTCTACATGAGCTCCCTTTCCGGCAATGTATAAGGTATTGCCGTGTTTGACACCTCCAGAAAATAAAGGTATCTCCTGATCGTACGTTATATCCCCGACCACTTCTTTTGTTGCTTTAACCGGTTCTTTCCCCATGGCATTTACGCTACTAATACCGAAAATAGCTGCCAAGCCCATTCCCATTTTTTTAAAAGAAGCCCTTCTAGTTGTCTTGTTTTCCATTTTTAGTGTTTTTTTTGATTACCTATTTCTGATTCAATTATAAAATTTCGTTCTATAAGCTATAAATGTAAGTAACTCCTGCCTTTTAGCCATGATGACCAATTTATTTTTGGATTTTAGTTTATCAATGGAAGCATATATCGAATGTTGGCTTTTTAAGGTCCTTGGATTTTATGGCGATTACCTGACTACGATGGGTGCTGCAATGCCGTTCAGGTCGTACACGATCTTTCCGTCGCGTATGGTGAGTTCGCACTCCAGTTTTTTATCCCCCTCCATTTTATAACCGGTGTAATCGAAAAAACCGAAGTTGCCCTCCCTTACCGCAAGCAGGGTTACATCGGCGGGCGCACCTACCGAAAGATTCCCTAGATTTTCTCTTTTAATGGCTTTTGCGGGATGCCATGTGCTGGCCGCAATCACCTCTTTGAGATCCATACCCATCAACATAAATTTGGACATAACGTTGAGCATGTCCTTCATGGCATTGTTCATGCTGCCCGTATGCAGATCTGTGCTGATAGTGTTGGGATAAAAACCTTCTTTCACCGCGGGAATGGCCTGGGAGTAGGCAAAGCTGATGCCCCCATATCCCACATCGAAAATAATGCCCTTTTTTTGGGCCTCGATTACGAATGGTTTTACTTCTTTCGTTTTTAAGTCCACAATCGCTTCCCTACTATCTAGCTGCCCAAAAGCATGCGTATAGATATCCCCTGGCCGAAGGTGTTTCATAAAAAGCGCTTCGATGGACAACGGGGGATTGCTGCCGCCAAAATCGATGATGACCGGAAGATCGGACCTATTTCCTGCGGCTACGGCCCGGTCTACCGGGATCCATTCAGGGCCATTGTAATGGGCCACCTTGAAACCGACAATATCTTGTGGATATTGGCTGGCTACACTAGCGCTTAATTTTGAATCCATATCATGGGTATCCTGCTCATAAGTGCCGCCGCGCATTCCTTCCCCTACAATGTTCAAAAAGGCGAGCACCCGGGTCTTCGACCTGTCGATGACGTTTTCCTTGAAGGTCGGAAACGATTTCCAACCTGAACCGCCACAGTCCACTATCGTAGTTACCCCTACCCGAAAGGTAAAACCGTCGGGGGCAAGGGCACTAAAACCATTGCTGTAGGCGTGGCGAGGCTCGGTACCGGCAAAAACATGCCCATGGATATCGATAAGGCCAGGAGTGACGTAAAGCCCTTTGGCATCGACCACTTGTACCCCTTTTTTTCCGTCGATGTTCTTTGCCACCCCGGCAATCTTGCCGTCCTTGATAGCCACGTCCATTGCAGTATCGATGTTATTCTTGGCATCGATGACATGGCCGCCCTTGATAACGATGTCGAATTCTTGGGCAGCTACTTTGTTTGAAAATAGCGTTAGGGTCAGAAAGAGTATTAGATGAAAATGTATCATATTTAGGTTGTTTCTGGTTATATAAATAGGTTAAATAGCAAACCATCCCTAAAAAAAGGGCGCATGTCTTTATCAGACCGCCTTCCGTAAAACGGCCTTAAGCCGATCGGCTACGATGGCGACCTGCTCCGGTCTCAGCAATACCACGCCGACGCTCAAAAGTGCCTCACCGTCTTTTTCCCCAAGGGCGCAAAAAATACTGGGCGTTCCACTTTTGAGGGCCTCATGGACTTGCTTGGGGGTTGTCCTGACCTGTTTTGAATCCCAGGTCACGTGCAGGCTGGGTACCACATTTGCCGGTCCGTCAGGTACATGGATCTTTCCCTTTACACTTTGAATGCCCATAATTTCCGATCTGATGTTCTCGGCACGGGCAAGCCAATCTTGCCACTCTTTCTTATGGTCGCGTTCCAGATAGGATTTGAGCGCGGCGTACATACCGAACATTTCCTCCTTGTTCACTTTCATCGGGCGGCCTAAAGGGGCCTCGTGAGGGCTATTGTTCAGTTTGGCGGCCTCTATAAGATCTTTTCTCCCGAAAAGCAGTCCCGTACTCTGGGGACCGCGGATCATCTTGCCACCGGAAAAGGTAACTAGGTCAAAGCCCATTTTTTGGTATTTAAAGAGGTTTTCCACTGGGGGAACATCCGCTGCGGCATCGATGAAGGAAGGAATATTATTCCGCTTACAAATGCCAACAAACGCTTCATGGTCTATGGTATCCTCTGTGCCAAACCATGATACAGCTGCATTAAAGAAAAGCGCCATTACCGTATTCTTGTTGATGGCCATTTCCATTTCCTCCGGGCCCTCCACCTCTATGATCTTGGCACCGGTCGTGGTAATGGCCTGATCGAAAACGTAGCGATGGCTTTTTTGCATGATGACCTCGGGGCGTGGTCCAGGAAAGTTTGGTAATTGCTTTCTCTTATCTGCATCGGTACCCGTAATGATGCCCGCCGTACCCAGTACCAATGCGGCTGCCGCCCCAGAGGTGACCATGGCCGCTTCACAGTGCAGCATTTCGGCCAATTTGGCCCCGACCTTGTCCTGTAGTTCGTACATATCGGCAAAATCGTGTGCCGTTGCATTGATGGCCTCCATGGTCTCGGGCATCATTAATGAACCCGATAGAAACGTCATGGTGGCCCCGGCGTTAATAACACGGGTAATGCCCAGTTCCTCAAAATAATCGTGTTTTTTTGGGATAGCGACCGGGGTGGTTTCCGCTTCTTTATTTTTCGCCATGGCCATAGGGCCAAGACCGACCAACGCAGTGGTCGAGGCCAATATCTTCTTGATGGCCGATCTTCTTTCGGTTTTCATCTGTTGCTCTTTATTCGTTCAGGTTCAATAATTTACAATCATGGGGATTTGGTGGTCGCTTTCCTGACTTTGGCCACCTCTTCGGGAACTATACCGTTTGAACGATTGCCAAAGTTCTGTCTGATGTACGTTAGAATGAGTGCAATATCCTCGTTCTTAAGATGGTCTTGCTTGGGCATTACATTGTTGTACGACCTGCCATGCACCCTAATCTCGCCTTCGAGTCCGTTCAGTACCACGTCGGTCAACCTTTCCTTGTCGCCATTGACCCAATCGGAATAGTTCAAAGGTGGAAAGCGGTCGTTGCCCCGGCCGTTTTTTTGATGGCAGAGTGCGCAATGGATGTTGTACAATTTTGCACCTTCCGCCATATTTCCCGTTTTTGGAAAAAAGCCATCCTCTTCCGTAGCCACGATATCCTTTACCTCATCGGGAGTTTTTATATTCGATGCTTGTTTTTTTCGGTCTTCCATTTTCGCCAATTGCGCCTTGCCGAATTTTCCCTTATCCCCTTTGAACATGACCCTCCATATTTTACCTTTTTCCGTATCGGATATATATATCGAGCCATCCGGCCCCATCGCAAGGCCCATCGGACGATATTTGGCATCGCTGGTATTGATTATGGTATCTACCCCTGCAAAACCGTCTGCAAAAACCTCCCAAGGTCCGGAAGGCATTCCCTTAGCCATTGGCACGAAGGCGATAAAATATCCTGTCTGCGGATAGGGGGCACTACTTGTAGAACCGTGAAACGCCATAAAAGCGCCGTTTTTATAATGCTCTGGAAATTGGTCTCCCGTATAAAACAAAAGATCATTGGGGGCAAAATGCCCTGGAAACCCGATCAATGGCTTTACCAATGAATCTACGTTTTCGCCCTGTTTCTTTCCGTCCCCGCCGTATTCCGGACTCAGAAAATAATCTTCTTTTATCTGATTGTAATAATGGTACGGCCAGCCCGCATCGGAACCTTTCTTGAGCTTTAGAAAAACTTCGGAAGGTAATACGGAACCTTCCCATACCGTATATATTTCCGGCCAGGTATTATATATATGGTCCCTGCCATGGGCAAGGGTAAACAGGTTATCATCTTGGTCGTTCCATTCCAAAGCAACGACACTTCTCAGGCCCGTAGCGAATTTTTCCCCGTCCCTTTGGAACTGTCCTTTTTTATTGGCATCGAACTTCCATATGCCGGCACGGTGTTCAAGGATAGGGCAGGGGTCGATGCCGGGGGACATGAACACCCTGTCGTCTTCTTGACAGGCGTCGGAAGGTGCTCCGAACGGGGTATACAAATTTCCCTTTTTATCGAACGCTATAGGTTTGGTATCATGTTGCCTTGGGGGCTGTGTGTCGGTCACTATCAGCTCCATTTCGGAGTCCGGCACCAATTTTCCGGTCAATTTCTGACGGAGGATGCGGGTTACGGAACTGTAGTATAAATAGCCGTTGTGAATTCGCATTGCCGTTCCGTAGCTGCTTTTGTCGAGGTAATCGCCGAAGGTCTCTATAATATCGGCCTTGCCGTCGTTGTCGGTATCGCGTAGGGCAGCGTTGCCCCCTATGGAATCGGGAAACCGCAACTTTACATAGATATCGCCGTTGTGGTTTACGGCCAAGTGCCTGGCGCGTCCCTCTAGGCTATCGACCACGACCAAGGCATCAAAGCCTTCCGGTAAAAAGAGTCCGCCATTATCCGGGTCGCCGGCAGGCAATTCTGGGGAACACCGACAAAAGCTTATACAAACTAGAAAGGGAAATATAAATAAGGACCAAATTTTACCCGACATTATTGTGGCGTAAGAAGCATTGAAAAAGAGTATAAAACTACTGATCATTATTTTGAAATCGTATTATTATACATTCCGGTTAAAGATAATCGACTTAATATTCGAACTTTTAAATTATGAAGATGCTTTCGAAAGTTCCTTGAAAATACGTTTCCCTACGATTTTTTCTTGTCCCGGCTTCAACATAAATACCGTAAGATCGATGCTGTTTTCATCATCGCCCCAAGCAATTACCTCGATCGAGGGGTTTCCTTGGCGCAATCTATCCCCTAGTTCGCTGCGAACAATTTTTGTTTGTTCCCTGTCCCACTTAATATTCATTTTCGGGGAGTGATTGGCGATGGGCGGAACGGTAACAGTGACCTCTACGCCTTTAACTTTCGTAACGGCACCTTTGATTGCCGCAACACGATCTTCCCACATTTTCCACTCCTTATCATGGTCCCTTTTTAGGTAACTATCCAACGCGGCGTACATACCCAACATTTCTTCTTTGTTGACCTTCATTCCGCGGCCAATGGTACGCCCATTTGGGGAATCATTGAGCCTGGCGGCCGCAACAATATTTTTTTTACCCATCAATACGCCGGCACTTTGAGGACCACATATCGCCTTCCCGCCCGAAAGGGCAACAAAACTAAAGCCCATATCGTTGAACTTCCAAAGATTGGAGACCGGGGGAACATCGGCGGCGATGTCTATAGTGGCCGGTAGATTGTGCTTTTTCGCCAACTGAAGCCATTCTTCATGCTTTATTTTCCCTTCCAGGGTATTGCAGTTCAAAAAGTGCATCGATGCCGACTTTTGGTTTACGGCTCTGTCGACATCATTGGCTGTTTCTACGGGAACCAATGAAATTCCCGTATTTGACAGCGCATGTTCATAACCATCGAAGTGTGCTTTTTGAATGATTACCTCAGACTTGATCCCGGCCTCATCCAAACGATGGGGGAGTTGTTTTATCTTTTCTTGGTCTGTGCCGGTAAGTATTCCTGCCATGCCCAAGGTCAGGGCCGAAAAGGCGCCTGCGGTAACCATGGCCGCTTCCGAATGTACCATTTGGGCTATTTTTTCCCCGACCTTGTCCTGCACCTCGTTCAACATAATAAACTCCCGGGAAGAATCGTCAATGGCTTCCATTACTTCTTCGTTCATTAATGAAGCGGTCATCGTGGTGTAGGTTCCCGCGGCATTGATAAAGGTGCGCAGGCCAAGTTCCTTGATCAGATTTCGCTTCGGTCCCAATTTTACGTCCGGGGCGGCGAATACGGACTGGAATGGGACAAGACTCCCAATGATTGCGCCTACCGCCGGTGTTACCGCGGCCCACTTAATGATTTCCCTGCGTTTCATTACTACGTGTTTTAATAATTTACAATAGGATATGCCACCTGGTCACCTTGACCATCGATCTGAATTCAGCACCTGTCATTTTATCGGCACAAATTTCAGGCATACCGGTGCGCCGACCTTTATGGTCTTTCCGGCAGGCATCAGCAGTCCTGTTTCGCGATTCCGTTTGAACACAACGATTTCGTCACTGCCTCCGTTTGCGACCAGCAGAAAGTTTCCCGTGGGGTCTATGGCGAAATTACGGGGGTTCTTGCCCAAGGTGGATTGACGGCCTGCATAGGTCAATTTTCCGTTCTTGTTTATGGCATAAATAACCACCTCATCGATATTGCCCCGTAGCGATCCGTAAAGAAATTTGCCATCGGGCGAAATATGTATGTCGGCGGCATCTATTGGCCCATTATAACCTTGGGGCGCCAACGTGACCGATTGTTTGGCCCGTAATTTTCCGTCATGATACTCGAAAACGGTCACATTTCCCGTCATCTCCTGGATCAAGTAAGCAAATTTCCCGTTGGGATGAAAGGTGAAATGCCGTGGTCCGTTGCCGGCCTCAACGCTTACGAAAGGGGGATCCGCCGTTGTCAGCGGGGAGGATTTAGTAAGGTCTACATTATAAATATTCACCTTGTCCGTTCCAAGATCGGGCACGTAGAGATATTTGTTATCGGGGGATAAAACTGTGGAATGAACGTGCGGTTTCGTTTGATTTTTGAGGATACTGTTTCCTTTGTGCTGAATGGATTGAATGTCAGACCCCAATGAACCATCGGCCTTGACTGGAACGGCGGACAAACTTCCTCCACTATAATTGCCCACGAAAACAAGCTTGTTTTTATCGTCCACCGAAACATAACACGGTCCGTCACCGCCCGAACTTGCACTATTTAAAAAATCAAGTTTTCCCGAGGTGGGATCAAAGGAAAATGCACTGACCGATCCTTTCCCCTCACCAACCTCACTAACGGAATACACCTGTTTGCCATCTTTGGAAGCCGTCAGGAAAGACGGATTTTTAACACCTGTGGCTTCGGCACGGTAGCTAAATTCCCCTGTTTTACCATCGAATTTATAAACATAGATACCATCGCTCTTTCCGGGCTCGGTATAAGTGCCGATCAGAAGGTTAAACGCTTCGGCTGTAGATACCTGACCCATGATATTGGAAAGAGGCCCGATTACAGTAATTAAAGTCAACACGATGTTTTTTAGAGGTTTATGTCCCATAATTTTAGTTAACAAAGTTTATACTATGAACTCATTTAGACTTTTTCTTTTCCCAACCAATATCACATGTAAGGCCAGATCTCTTTTTTTTAAAACCATAGCCCTATTATGGTCTTAAAAAATGACTTCATCAGACCTAAAAAGCCGATATTCTCGGTTCCAAACAATATCTCTGAATGACTTCTATTGTTTATTTAACAATACAGCATAAAAATAAACAAAAAACCCGTGATTTTCCTTCCGAAAGAATAGGTCTTCATCAAACTCTTATTTTTTTCTTGATTTATCTGCGCTATGCAATTGAATTCATTTACATTAACTATACTGCACCTTTCTCAAAATTCGTAACGCCTCTTTAAGCGACCGGTATACTTTTTCGTCATACTTTTTCAAAAAGGGCCGTGCAGCATCCATCCGGTTCTTCGCTTCGTCGAAACTGTTCAAATAGCAGATTAAATAGGTGTCGGGCAGATGTTCCAAATCCTTTTTTTCAGAAGGGGTCAAGGCGATATTCTTTTGTAATTTTTGGAGCAGCGCGTTGTTGGCATTAAAAATATGATGCAGGCTTTTTTTATCATAGTTTGGAGGCTCAAAAAGAAGTTTGCTCTGTATCTGATAGGTACCATTATCTTCAAAATTGATGACAACTTCCTCCAAAGGATGGTAGTTCTGTTTTTTGCCAAGTCCTAATTGAACATACTCTTTCGTGGTAAATGAATGCTCATCGTAGTCAATAGTAATCTCATCTAAAGTGGAATAAAATAATTTTACCTGTTCGTTGATCAGTTCGATATCGACCCTTGAAAAATAGGTTTTGTCCTTCACTTTTTTGCGGTTTCCGGCCCAGCAGACCACAAATTGCTCTTTAAACACCTTATAATCACTCTCAAGATCCGGATGGCGGTGGTTGAGGAAGTCGATTACGCCGTTAAGGGTAAGTTCAATATTGTTTTTGGCGTGCTGTTCAATAGTGGCAACGGCCTCGGAATTAATGTTCTTTAATTCAATGTCGTATGCTTTCGGCATACTGATGCTACCTTCACGAAAAAATACCATGCCACCATAATATTTCCAAATATTCTTACGTAGGGCGCACACTTTACCATTTGATTTTATGGTGACCAAGCCGACCACTTTCCCTTCAGGTAAATGCGGAAAGGGAATGTTCTCATACGATATCAGCGGCGGATTATCCAAATAGGCATTGACCAGATTCTGGATTTTGCTATCATCGAAAAAGTCGACGCCCACGATTTTATTGTCCTCGTCCTCGACACCGACCACGATGAATGAATGATTCTTTGGATTGCTGTTCGCCAAGGCACAGACATGTTTTAGGAATTTAGCCTTTCCTTCTTTCTGTCCGATGTCGATAAAACGTTTTTTGTCATAAAAGCTGTTCTCGTCGTTATGGGCGAGCAGGTTTTTGACAAGAAGGCGTTTGTTGATCATTTTAAACGAATTCGGGCTTAATCTTTATTCCAAACAGTCGCCGAGGCCTGCGCCGTGGGCGTAATGGTCAGGTCGGCAATATTCACATGCGGCGGACGGGTCACCACAAAATACAAGGCTTCGGCGATATCCTCGGCCACCAAAGGCTGAAAACCATTATATACGGCATCCGCCTTTTCGCTGTCACCCTTGAAGCGAACGTTGCTAAATTCGGTTTCGACCGCGCCGGGGTTCACCGCCCCTACTTTTATCTTATACGGGTTGAGGTCCATTCGCATACCTGTAGTCAGGGCGTCCACGGCATGTTTGCTGGCGCAATAGACATTGCCTTTTGGGTAGACTTCCTTGCCAGCCGTAGACCCAATGTTGATGATATGGCCGGACTTCCTTTCGATCATTCCTGGGATAACTGCCTTTGAAACATACAACAATCCTTTGACGTTGATATCGAGCATGGCATCCCAATCGTCGGTGTTGCCTTCTTCGATAGGGTCAAGACCATGGGCGTTGCCTGCATTGTTTATAAGGATGTCGATGTTCGTAAACTCCGAAGGAAGCGAATCAATGGCTTCGAACACGGCATCTTTATCCCGAACGTCAAAAGTCAAGGAAGTTACCTTGGTTTGTTTGGCCAATTCTTTTTGTAGCGCATCCAACCGATCTTGACGTCTTCCACAGAGAACCAAGTGGATGCCTTCTATTGCGAAAAGTATGGCGGTCGCCTTTCCTATACCACTAGTTGCGCCTGTAATAAGGGCAATTCGATTCTTTGCTGAATTTTTGTTCTGTTCTTGTTCCATAGTTTAATTTTTATCTAAGCCAAAGTTACTTATTTTGGTAGTTCCGTGTTTTGTTCTGTGAATGTCGAAAAGAAGTCTTACAAATCCCTTAAACTCTTCATAAAAATCGGGGCTTGGCAAATTATTTAACCAATCGTTAACAGCGAGACAAGTAATAAATTTTCAATTTGCATGCCTATTTAAAAGGGTAACAAACCTACTCCAAAAATACCTTAAAATTCTATGGAAGAAAATACAGCTGTCGATATCAGCGCGGTGAACGAAAAAATCGAACGGGAAAGTGCCTTTATCGATCTGTTGATTACCGAAATGAACAAGGTCATCGTCGGCCAAAAACACATGATTGAACGCCTGTTGATCGGTCTTCTCGGTCAGGGCCATATTTTGCTCGAGGGGGTTCCCGGACTGGCAAAAACCTTGGCCATAAATACCTTGGCCAAAGCCGTAAAGGGTAGTTTCAGCCGAATTCAGTTTACTCCGGATTTATTGCCCGCCGATGTTGTGGGTACCTTGATCTACAATATGAAACTGAGCGACTTCTCCATTAAAAAAGGACCCATTTTCGCCAATTTCGTGTTGGCCGATGAAATCAACCGTGCCCCTGCCAAAGTACAATCCGCCCTTTTGGAGGCCATGCAGGAAAAGCAGGTGACCATCGGTGACGAAACTTTCATTCTAGACAAACCTTTCTTGGTCATGGCCACCCAAAACCCTATCGAACAAGAGGGAACCTATCCACTGCCGGAAGCACAGGTCGACCGTTTTATGCTCAAGACTGTCATAGATTACCCGAAGATGAAAGAAGAGCAGTTGATCATGCGCCAAAATCTGTTAGGTGCCTATGACAAGGTAAACCCAGTTGTAAGCATAAACCAGATATTAAGTGCCCAAAAAGCGGTCCGAGAGGTTTACATGGATGAAAAAATCGAGAAATACATTCTCGATTTGGTCTTCGCTACCCGATATCCCGAAAAATACAATCTTGAAAATCTGAAACCCCTTATCAGTTTTGGGGCATCCCCAAGGGGGAGTATTAATCTAGGCGCCGCCGCTAAGTGTTACGCCTTTATCAAACGCCGGGGCTATGTAGTGCCAGAAGATGTACGCGCAGTTGTGCATGATGTATTACGACACAGAATCGGCATTACGTATGAGGCAGAGGCCGAGAACATTACTTCCGAAGAAATCATCAACAAGATTGTCAACGAGATTGAAGTACCGTGAAAAAGTAGGCCGTAAACAGTAGCCGGTTAACAGTGCTTTTTTTGAGTGTTGAGCGAGCCTACTACCGATTGCCCACTCAACACTGCCCCTACCTATGGATACCAAAGAACTACTTAAGAAAGTACGTAAGATCGAAATCAAGACACGCCGTCTTTCCGATCACATTTTTGGTGGGGAATACCATTCCACTTTTAAGGGTCGCGGTATGACCTTTAGCGAGGTGCGGCAATATCAATTCGGCGACGATGTGCGCAGTATCGATTGGAACGTTACCGCCCGCTACAACGAGCCTTATATAAAGGTTTTTGAGGAGGAACGCGAACTGACGATGATGTTGATGATCGACGTCAGCGGCTCGGAACTGTTCGGAACTACCAACCAGTTCAAAAAGGATATTATCATTGAAATATCGGCCACTTTGGCGTTTTCGGCGCTACAAAATAATGATAAGGCGGGCTTGATGCTGTTTTCCGATGCCGTGGAATTATATATTCCTCCGAAAAAAGGAAAAAGTCATGTACTGCGGATTATCCGGGAGTTGTTGGAATTCAAGCCGAAAAGCAACCGTACCGATTTAGCGGAAGCCTTGAAATTTATGAGCAGCGTGATGAAGAAAAGAGCTATTGTTTTTGTGCTGTCCGATTTTATCGCAGACGATTATGAAACGGCCTTGAAAATTTCGGGGAATAAGCACGACGTTACGGGAATCCGGATTTACGATGAACGAGAAGAATCTATTCCGAATCTCGGCATGGTACAGATGCAGGATGCCGAGACGGGTAGGGTGCAATTAGTGAACACCCAATCGAAAAGCGTCCGTAATGCCTATGGCAATTATTACCGCCAGCGGGTCGATTATTTTACTGAAACCTTTACGAAATCCGGCTGTGGCACATTGAGTTGTAGGGTCGACGAAAGCTATGTAAAGAAATTGTTGGGGTATTTTAAGCGAAGAGGATAATGCAAGGTTCGAAGTACGACATACGAGGTACGAAGGTAGCATCACAATGCTTGCGATGCCGGTGCACCGATACGAGCAATAGCCAGAGGTATCTGTTGCTTTTGTTCCTTCTTTTCTTTATATGTATTGGTTTTTCCCAAAAAAACCCATCAGTGACCTCAAAGGTCGATACCACAGATATCAAGATTGGGGAACAGGTCAAGTTTACAGTCACCGTTGAGGCCGACTCCACGGCACAGGTGATTTTTCCCGAAGGACAGACGTTTTCCCCCTTGGAAACCGTGGAAGCTTTTGCGACGGATACTACCCGCAAGAACGACCGGATGACCTTGCAGAAAATCTACGCGCTCACCCAGTTCGATTCCGGGGCCTATAAACTCCCCACGCAACGTATCGAAATCAACGGTAAGGGCTTTTTTACCGATTCGGCCATGGTTAATGTGGCGAATGTGGCGGTAGATACCCTTGCCCAGAAAATGTACGATATCAAGCCGTTGATGGAGGTCCAGAAGAGCCGTTCCGAACTTTGGATGTGGGTTTTGGGCATCCTTTTGGGATTAGCGGTTATCGGCGGACTTCTCTATTGGTTCGTCTTCCGGAAAAAGCCTTTATCCGAAGAAGAAAAAGTAGCCTTATTGCCTGCCTATGATCGGGCGTTACTGGAACTGAAAAGACTGGAGAATTCCAAATATCTTATCCAAGACGAATACAAACAATATTATTCAGAGCTTACCGACATTGTGCGTTTGTATCTCGAAGAAGATGTACACGTGTCGGCAATGGAAAGTACGACCGACGAGCTGATCGGAAAATTGGAAATGCTCAGGGATGCCGGGGAACTGAAGCTTGAGGACGACACCTTGAAACAGTTCAAACGTATCTTGCAAACAGCCGATTTGGTCAAGTTCGCAAAGTCGCGACCGGAATCATCCATTGCACAGAACGACCGAAACGCTATAGAGGAAATCGTTACCAAGACCCACGATGCCCTGCCCGAACCAACCCTCGAAGAGCTAATGGAGCAAGAAGAATATAAAGAGGAACAGGCGCACAAGCAGCAGCGCCGAAAAATCATAATTGCGGCGGCTGCTGTCATCGGCTTCCTGCTAATTGCGACCGGTATTGCTGTGAACCAATACGGCTTCGCCCCGGTAAAGGATTCCGTATTCGGCCATCCGACCAAGACCTTGCTCGAAGGTGAATGGATTGCAAGTACCTATGGCTATCCACCAATAAGCTTGGAAACGCCTAAAGTTTTGAAAAGGCAGAAAAGGGAAATACCCCCGGAGCAAAAGGCGAACATAAATGAATTACAGGTATTTCGGTATGAAAGTGCAGACGGCCTGTTCTCGATCAGCGCGGTCTCCACCTTGCTTTCACAAGATACGGAACCGGATTATGAGAAATCGATCGATGCCTTCGTCAAAAATATGGAAAGCAGGGGTGCCAAGAATATTATCACGAAAGATGAGGAATTTACAACGGTGACCGGCGTAAAAGGGGTCAAGGTCTATGGAAGCGCAAAGTTCGCCGTAACCGATTCCAAAGAACCCGTACAGGGAAAATACAGTTTGCTGCTATTTGGCGGAAAAGGTTTTCAGCAACAAGTGATGCTGACCTGGAGGGATGGAGACACCTATGCCGAACAGATCGTAGAACGCATACTGAACACGGTAGAAGTAAAAACGGAAGTATAAATGCTTACGAATATAACATTTGCAAATCCTGAATTCTTTTGGTTGCTATTGTTGCTTCCTTTGGCCGTGCTGTGGTATTTCTACAAACGCAGGGAACAGGTGGCCTCGCTGAAAATGCCCACTATCAAAGGTTTTTCAGGGTCTGGTTTTCTTCCCCGGTTGAAACCCTTCCTGTTTGTACTTCGACTTTTAGCGCTCGCGGCAATCATAACGGCCATGGCACGCCCCCAGACGGAGGATATTTCCACACGGACCACGACCACAAAAGGTATCGATATCGTTATGGCCATCGATGTGTCATCAAGTATGCTGGCGCGTGATCTGAAACCCAACCGTCTTGCGGCCTTGAAAGAAGTGGCGGGAGATTTTATCAAAGAACGCCCGAACGACCGCATCGGTCTTGTGGCCTATGCCGGGGAAGCCTACACGAAAACGCCGATTACGAGCGATAAGGCCATTGTGCTCAGTGCGCTTCGCGAAATTACGTATGGAGAGCTTAACGATGGTACGGCCATTGGTATGGGGCTGGCTACCGCCGTCAATCGTTTGAAGGAGAGCAAAGCAGTGAGCAAGATTATCATATTACTGACCGACGGGGTCAACAATTCCGGTTTTATAGAGCCGCAGACCGCGGCTGACCTTGCTATCGAATACGGTATCAAAACGTATACCATTGGCCTTGGGTCGAACGGCAATGCCCTAACCCCTATCGCTTATAACGCCGATGGTTCGTTCCGCTATGGCATGAGCAAAGTAGAGATTGACGAACCTTTATTGAAAGATATCGCCAAAGTGACCGGCGGAAAATATTTTAGGGCCACGGACAACGATAAGTTGGAAGCGATCTACGAGGAAATCAACAAACTCGAAAAAACGGATATAGAAGAGTTCAAATACTTTAGGTACGAAGAAAAATTCCGTTCTTGGGTGCTTTTGGCAGGAGGATTGCTGCTGTTGGAATGGGTGCTGCGGAACACAGTGTTTCGGAGTTTTATTTGAATTTGAACTTGCGCTTGAAATTTAAACAATGATTCAACTCGACGAAAAAATATATTTTTATCTGCTAGGCATTATTCCGGTACTTGTCGTCTTGTTCTTCCTGCTGCAACTCTGGAGAAAACGCACGCGGAACAATTTTGCCGATGAGACGTTATTGAAACGGCTCACGCCTGATCGATCCAAATTCAAATCGGGACTAAAACTGCTCTTTTTAGTGCTGGGACTCGCCTTTTTGACCTTGGGACTGGTCAATCCGAAAATCGGGACGAAACTGGAGACGGTAAAGCGCGAAGGGGTCGATATCGTTTTTGCTATGGATGTATCCAAAAGTATGTTGGCGGAAGATATTGCGCCCAACCGGTTGGAGAAGTCCAAACGACTGGTCTCCGAAATTATCAATCAATTGGCTAGCGATCGTATTGGAATCATAGCCTATGCGGGCCAAGCATTTCCGCAATTGCCGATTACGACCGACTATGGCGCGGCCAAGATGTTTTTGCAGAGCATGAATACCGATATGCTCACTTCCCAGGGCACGGCGATCGACCAGGCGATTGAGTTGGCGACGACTTATTACGATGACCAAGACCAGACCAATCGGGTACTTTTCATCATTTCCGATGGCGAGGACCATTCCGGGGAATCGACCCTCGAAGCCGTTGAAAAAGCGACCGACGAGGGCATACGTATATTTACGATTGGTGTTGGCAAGACCAAGGGAGCACCCATTCCTATTAAAAGAAACGGGATAGTCGAAACACTGAAAAAGGACAATAAAGGGGAAACTGTTATCACCAAGTTAGATGAAACTTTTCTCAAGGATATTGCCGATGAGGGTAACGGGGAATATATCAACGGAGATAATACCGCGGAAGCCGTAGAATTCATAAAGGAACAATTATTGCAGATGGATAAGAAGGAATTCGAGGCCAAACAGTTCGCCGAGTTCAAAGATCAGTTCCAATGGTTTTTGGGTTTAGGACTCTTATTTTTGTTTTTGGATGTTTTTACGCTCGAAAAAAAGACGAAGTGGTTGCGAAAGTTAAACCTGTTCAATGAAAAGGATTTAGAATAAGGATGTCGGCAGCTGCGGTTGAGGTTAGCAGTATGTTTAATTAAAGTGGTGCACGAATAGTTTATGGCTCAATCGCCGCCGCGCAGCTGTTCACAGTTTAAAATTGAATAGACGTAGACCTTGAATTTGCCACAAGTAGAATTAAACCTTGAACGAAACATGGAGAAGGTTAAAACAAGAACTTTGGCCTTTAAAAGAAAATTATGAATCTAAAACTAACATATCTTTTTATTTTAATAGGATGCCTAGCTTTCGCCCAAGATGATGAAAAGGCGAAGCAAAAAGCCCTCGTACAATCCAAAGACCTGACGTGGGAAGGCAACAAACAGCTTTCTGAAGATAAATTCGTAGACGCCGAGATGGATTATCGCCGCGCCATTGCCAAAAGCAGTGAAAACGCCGCTGCACCTTACAATTTAGGAAATGCGTACTATAATAATAAAACCTATAGTGAGGCCTTTGGACGCTTTAAGGAGGCTGGGGAACTTGCTACCGATAAGGAAGAGAAGCACGACGCCTATCATAATATGGGCAACGTATTCATGAAGCGAAAAGAGTATCAAAAGGCTGTCGAGGCATATAAGGAAGCATTGCGCAACGACCCTACAGACGAAGAAACCCGCTACAACTTGGCACTCGCCAAAGAAATGCTCGAAAAAGACCAGCAAAAGAACGACCAAAACCAAGATAAAAAGGACGATCAGGACAAAAAAGACAAAAACGAGGACAAAAAAGAGGGCGATAACAAAGACGAGAACAAAGAACAGGATAAAAAAGACGAAGGGGATAAAGGGGACAAGGGCGACGAAAACGAGGAAAAGAAAGACGAAAACAAAGAGGGCGAGGGCGACGAAAAGAAAGAGCAGGAAAAAAAACCTGAACAAGGAGACCAACAGGAACAGGATCAGCCCCAGCAGCGCCGTCCCGACCAGCTGAGCAAGCAACAGGTACAGAACCTTCTAGATGCCATGCAGAACGAGGAGAAAAAAGTTCAGGAAAAAATAGATGCCCAGAAAGTCAAAGGCGCAAAAGTCAAAAATGAAAAGGATTGGTAATAGGGATTTGTAGTACAACTATGATTATAATTGCCGTAAACGGTAAACGAAAGCATGATACTATTTAAGAGGTATATCACCCTGGTTCCGTTGTTGTTTTTAGCCATTGTGCTAAAAGCGCAGGACAATGATGCCGTTACCTTCGATATGAGGCTCAGCAAAGACAAGCTGGGAATGAACGAAAGGCTGCGGGTCGACTTCGCCATGAACAAGGATGGGGATAACTTCAATCCTCCTGATTTTACCGGTTTTCGCGTGCTTATGGGGCCTTCGCAATCTATAAGTAGATCTTGGGTCAATGGGGTGCGCAGCTATTCCAAAATCTATTCCTATACCTTGGCTCCACGATCACAGGGCAAGTTTACCATCAAACAGGCGACCATAGAAATCGCCGGTAAGACCTATAAATCGACCCCTAAGGAAATTGAGGTCACTCCGGCAGTTGACAAGCCGAGCGATCAAATGACGGCCGATGATGTGGCCGACGAAAGTCTGCATCTCGTAGCCGAGGTCTCCAAGACCGATCCCTATCTTAACGAAGCTGTGAGTGTGGTCTACAAAATGTATATCAGCCCGTCAATAAGTATCTCCAACTATCAACCTCTCGACAATCCGAAGTACAATAACTTTTGGAGCCAAGATATTCCCGTCTCCAGACCTGACGTAAAAAACGGCACCTATGATGGCAAGCCCTATCGCTACGTCATCTTAAAGAGGGTAGTGCTCTATCCACAAAAATCGGGAAAACTGGAAATCGAACCCCTTTCCCTCGAAGTCACTGTAGATGTGCCGACCAACCAACGCGATTTTTTCGGGGGGCGCATCTACTCACCGGCCGTCAAAACGGTGTCAGCAGGCAACCGTACCATTGACGTAAAAGAATTGCCCGAAAAAGGCAAGCCGGTCAATTTTAGTGGTGCCGTTGGTAAATTCGATTTCTCGGTAACCACCAGCAAGACCCTTCTTAACGCTTCCGAATCGCTACAGGCCAAGGTGCAGGTGAGTGGTAAGGGCAATCTAAAACTTTTTCAACTTCCCAAACCCATTTTGCCCAGCTCGTTAGAGGTATACGAGCCCGAATTTGAGGAAAACGTCAGAACCACGCTCTCGGGCACCCAGGGAACGGTAAGTAACAATTACACGATTGTGCCTTCCTTTAGAGGCAAGTATCCTGTGCCATCTATCTCATTCACGTATTTTGACCCCACTTCGGAAAACTACAAAACGCTTACTTCCGATGAAGTTGTTATCAATGTTAAGGAAGGTCCCACGAGTGCCAACGATATATCGGCTGCATCACATTCCAACGGAAAGCAGTCCGTAGTCACCGGCAACCAGTTCAATTTTATAAAATTGAAGCCCCATCTGACCGCTATCGGTACAAACTATTTTTTCGGGTCTACCCAGTTTTATTTGTGGTTGCTGTTGCCCCTGTTGCTGATACCCTTTGCCATCATTTTTGGAAAAAAACGGGAAGCGATTGCCGGCGATGTTGTCGGTAACCGTATTCGAAGGGCCAATAAACTAGCTAAGAAATATCTTTCGAAGGCCCGTAAAGAACTCGGCAACAAAGAACCGTTTTACATCGCTCTTGAAAAAGGCTTGCACAACTATTTAAAGGCCAAGCTCAAAATAGAGACTTCGGAGTTTAACAAAGAAAAGATCGCATCTCTATTGGACGAAAAAAAGGTTGACGAATCGACCAAGGACGGCTTTATCGCCTTGCTCAAAAATTGTGAAATGGCGCGATACAGTCCGTTCTCGCAAGTGCAAATGCAGCAAGATTATGACAGCGCTAGCGAGGTAATCTCGCAGTTGGACAAACAGTTGTAGGAATCAGGATGAGATAAAACATCCAAAAAACAATAATGAAAAAAATTCTATTCATAGTCACCTTACTAATCGGCATTGCGGCCTTCGCACAAAACAAGGCTCTATTCGATCGCGCGACTGAGTCATACAATGGTGGGGAGTACCAGGCAGCCGTCGACAGTTATCTTGAAATCCTTGAAGAAGGTAAGCACTCCCCCGAGCTTTACTATAATTTGGGTAATGCGTATTATAAATTGAACCAGATTGCGCCCAGCATCTACTATTACGAAAAGGCCCTTTTATTGAAGCCTAACGATTCCGAGATTAAGAACAATCTTTCCTATGCGCGTAATATGACCCTCGATGCCATCGAAACCATGCCGGAAACCGGGTTCGCAAAAATCTACAATAGCCTTCTCGGTTATCTCTCTTTTGATCAATGGGCCTATGTTGCCGTTGTTTTTGTCGTTCTTTTTGTACTGCTCTACATCGCGTTTTACTATTTCCGATATGCGTCGCGAAAACGTTCGGCATTCGTCTTGAGCATAGTTTCCCTTTTTATCGCAATTCTATCCTTGGTTTTCGCCTACTTGGAATACAATGCTTTCAACGCCGATCGGCCTGCTATAGTTTTCGCACAGGAATCAAGTGTTAAATCAGAGCCCAACAAAAAAAGCCAAGAGGCATTTGCCCTTCACGCGGGTACCAAAGTAATCATACTCGACGCACTTAACGGTTGGAAAAAAATACGAATAGCTGACGGTACTACGGGATGGATTTCTTCCGAGGACATCAAGGTCTTGAAAGATTTTTAATATTTTCTTAACGTGCTTTGGAGCGGATTCCATTATTTTTACGCAAACCCGAATTATTCTATGTCGAAACCACGCATGCTTTTTATTCTTCTCGGTCTTTGGCTTTTTGCCATAGCTGCCCCAAGCGTGATTACTTTGATCGACGTCGATAAACCTGTTGTGGTCAGTAATATTAATGAAGAGGAACACCAAGAACAGGGAAAAAAAAGTTTCGACGAAAAAAAAGTCGTCAATAACGGACTATCCGATTTTTCCTTGTTATCCCAATGGCAAGAATCTATTCTTTACAATCCTTATCTTCTAAGAAACTCCGACCATAGGGCGGAAATCGTACTTCCGCCACCGGAACGTATCATTTGATAGCAGTGGTACTTTAACGTATAGGCGTCGGGAATCGAAAACAACTCGTGTCAAGATATACGTAAGGCAACAATGTATTCCGTTTTGATCCTTCGAGGGTACCTCTCTCAGAATCGCTTCGCTTTTTCTCACAACTTCACTAATTTTAAAGATCGATAGCCTTATCAGGGTAATTATCCGATATTGCCTATGGTCTACTCTTATTCATCTAAATAAATAGTATATGAATCTCGATAATGTTTTCAAGAACAACGAAAAATGGATCAAAGCTAAACTATCCGAAGATGGCGAATTCTTCGATGAGTTGGGCAAGGGCCAAAATCCCGAACTGCTGTATATCGGGTGTTCCGACAGTAGGGTGACCGCCGAAGAATTGATGGGCATGGGCCCTGGCGAGGTGTTCGTTCACCGAAATATCGCGAATATGGTCATCAGCATCGACCTGAACGTGATGTCGGTTATAAACTATGCGGTGAACCAATTAAAGGTGAACCATGTCGTGGTCTGCGGGCACTATGCCTGCGGGGGGGTAAAGGCGGCGATGCAATCCGCAGATTTAGGTATCCTTAATCCTTGGCTGCGCAACATTCGCGATGTGTATCGCATCCACAGAAATGAGTTGAACGACATCGAAGACGAAGATAAGAAGTATGATCGTTTGGTAGAACTCAATGTGCAAGAGCAATGTGTAAACCTTATCAAGACTGCGGCCGTACAAAAAGCTTATCGCGATCGAGGCCTAAAAGTATACGGTTGGGTATTTGACGTGCATACTGGAAAACTGATTGATCTAAATATCGATTTCGAGGGCATCCTCGGTAATATCATGGAAATCTATCATTTAGATTGATTTCAAAACGATTTTAGCTTTACCACAGCACTAGTTTAAAAGTCCATATAAAATTTGAAATAGTCAACACATGAAAAATTTATTCGCAAACCTTAAGGGTGACCTTTTTGGCGGAATTACCGCTGGTATCGTCGCTCTCCCCTTGGCCCTTGCTTTCGGCGTTAGTTCAGGCATGGGCCCCAGCGCCGGACTTTACGGAGCTATTTTTATCAGCTTTTTTGCTGCCCTTTTTGGAGGCACCAACACTCAGATTTCCGGGCCAACCGCGCCGATGACGGCAGTAAGCATGGTCGTTATAGCCGGAATCGTCGCAGCCAATGATGGAAGTCTGGAAAAGGCATTGCCTGCCATACTTATTGTTTTTCTGTTGGCCGGCCTTATGCAGATTGGACTTGGTCTGATCGGTATCGGCAAATACATCCGGTATATTCCCTACCCTGTAGTATCCGGCTTTATGACTGCTATTGGGGTTATTATCTTGGTGACCCAGATATTGCCTTCGTTGGGTTATTATCCGAAAGAAGATGCCGAACTCGTGAGCCAGTATAAGCCCATGGCCGAAGAGATTATTCTCGACAATATTCTAAAGGATGAGGCCGGAGAAGGAATCTTGGTGCTCGAAGATTTCGAGCAGACTATCGAAAGGGCTGGGAATATCACCGAAGAAGATATGCAAAAGGAAGCCAGAACCCTCGCCAAGAAAGAAGCTTCAGGGGTTATTGGTTCTTTAAAAGTAATGCCTAGGGCATTAGGCAATATTAATTGGCTGGAGTTGATGTTGGCGTTATCCACGATTATCATCATTTATGGTTTTAAACGGATCACTACGACGATACCTAGCGCACTAGTGGCCTTAGTGGTAGTTTCTGGGGTCGCCTACGGTTTTGGATTGAATTACCGCCCCATCGAGCAAATACCTAGCGGATTTCCGATACCCAATCTGGGGATATTTACGGAATTCGAGCTGGGAGCGGTTACGCCCTACGTGTTTACTGCGTTGACCTTGGCACTTTTAGGGGCCATCGATTCACTATTGACCTCGGTAGTGGCCGATAACATGACCAAGACAAAGCACCAACCCAATAAAGAGCTTGTCGGGCAGGGTATCGGCAACAGTATTGCCGCAGTTTTCGGGGGAATACCCGGTGCCGGGGCAACGATTAGAACAGTGGTGAACATCAATGCGGGCGGTAAGAGCAAGTTGTCGGGTATGATTGCCGGAGTGCTACTATTGGTCATTTTATTGGCCTTGGGACCGGTGGCATCGCAAATTCCCGCTGCCGTGCTTGCGGGTATTTTGGTTACCGTAGGTATTGGGGTAATGGATTATAAGGGATTAAAAGCCATACCCAGTCTGCCCAAAGACATGAGCCTGGGTCCCATAAAATTTAGTTCCGAGGTAGTGATTATGTTGGTCGTATTGGTACTGTCCTCTGTGTGGAATCTAGTCTATGCGGTAGGGGTAGGTCTGGTAATCGCGTCATTGATGTTCATGAAAAAGATGGGTGACATTACCGCACAGCACTCCGATGTGAAAACGCTTGAAAAAGAACAGGGCTGGGCCGACGAAGCGGGTTTCCCACAAAGCCTAAAAGAGGAAGTCTTTATTAAACATCTAAAAGGACCATTATTTTTCGGGTCTACCAGTGATTTCCAACAGCTTGCCGACCAGATTCCGAGAACCGCGTCGACGGTCATCATTCGAATGGACCGTATGCCATACATGGATCAATCGGGACTATACACATTGGAAGACGTGCTTATCGACCTGAAAAAATCCGAAATCAACGTGCTGTTGGTCGATGTGCTCAAACAACCGCGGTATATGATGGAACGGGTCGATGTTATTCCTGATTTGATTCCCGAAGAACATATCTTTAACACCTTTTCGGATTGCCTGAAGTGGATAGAGGCCCATGTTAAAGATAAATATACTCAGGTAGTAGAGGCTTGATTTTCTCCATTTAAGAATACGTCCCGACTTTGTACCCGGAAAACCGGATGCAAAGGCCGGGGCGTTTCCATTAAAAATAGACCGCGGATTTTATTTTTGTTGGTACTCCAAAACCTTACCTTTGCACAAGTTCGGAAATAGTGGCAATTAGATACGTACACATTTCCAATTCAACACAATACTACATGGGCAAACTTCTGATCGTAGGCACTGTTGCCTTTGACGAAATAGAGACTCCTTTCGGTAAAACGGATAAAATACTTGGCGGTGCCGCTACTTTTATCGGGCTGGCCGCTTCACAGTTCGAAGTCGACTCGGCCATTGTCTCCATTGTTGGCGACGACCTGCCCGAAGAATATTTAGATCTTCTCAGAAACAAAAATATCGACCTGTCGGGAGTAGAAATTGTCAAGGGTGGTAAAACTTTTTATTGGAAAGGTAAATACCACAACGATTTAAATTCTAGGGATACCTTGGCCACTGAGCTGAATACCTTAGCGGATTTCAACCCCGTTGTCCCCGATAATTTTAAGGATGCCGATATCGTCATGTTGGGCAATCTTCACCCGAATACTCAAATGAGTGTCATCGAACAAATGAAAGCTACCCCCAAGCTCATCGTACTTGATACCATGAATTTTTGGATGGATAATGCCCTCGAAGAACTAGAGCAGGTCATAAAGCATATTGATGTAATCACGATAAACGATGCAGAGGCCCGGCAACTTACCGATGAATATTCACTGGTCAAGGCCGCAGAGGAAATACAAAAAATGGGACCCAAGTATGTGGTTATTAAAAAGGGAGAACATGGGGCTTTATTGTTCCATAACGAAAAGGTGTTCTTTGCCCCTGCTTTGCCTTTAGAAGAAGTGTTTGACCCAACAGGCGCCGGTGATACTTTTGCCGGTGGATTTTCGGGCTATTTGGCAGCTACCGATACTATTTCGTTCGCCAATCTGAAAAATGCTGTCATTCACGGCTCCAACCTGGCCTCGTTCTGTGTGGAACGTTTTGGTACAAGACGGATGCAAGACCTGAAAAGGGAAGAAGTCAACCAACGCTTACACCAGTTCAAGACCTTGACCCAATTCGACATAGAATTAAAATAGGTATAAAATCTGCCCCAACATTTGGGGCTTTTTTAATGCAAGTTGGCATATAGATTGCAACCAATAAATGACTTTATAGCCCGTAACCTTTTTTAACCCGCAACGCAAAATGAGTGACGCTATCAAACATGAATGTGGTATTTCTTTGATTCGGTTATTGAAACCCTTGGAATACTATAAGAAAAAGTACGGTACAGCCTTTTATGGGGTAAACAAAATGTACCTGATGATGGAAAAGCAGCATAACCGGGGTCAGGACGGTGCGGGTTTTGCTAGCATCAAATTGGATATGGAGGCCGGTGAGCGTTATATGAGCCGGGTACGTTCCGTGGCACAACAGCCCATTCAGGATATTTTCGACCAGATCAACGACCGCATCAATACTACACTAAAGGAGCATCCGGAATATGTTGACGACGTCGCCATGCAAAAAAAGCATATCCCATATATCGGGGAAGTGTTATTAGGGCACGTGCGCTATGGTACTTTTGGAAAAAATAGTATCGAAAACGTACATCCGTTCCTACGCCAAAACAACTGGATGCACCGGAACCTTATCATTGCCGGAAACTTCAACATGACCAATGTGAACGAGTTGTTCGATAACCTGATCCAATTAGGGCAACATCCCAAGGAAATGGCAGATACGGTCACCGTGATGGAAAAAATAGGTCATTTTTTGGATGATGCTGTTGCCAAGCTCTATAAACAGATAAAAAAAGAAGGGTATACCAAACAGGAAGCCTCCCCGCTTATTGCAGAAAGGCTCAAAGTGCACAAAATTTTGAGAAGGGCGGCCAAAAACTTTGACGGAGGCTATGCTATGGCCGGACTTCTGGGCCATGGCGATGCTTTTGTATTGCGAGATCCTGCAGGTATACGTCCGGTCTACTATTACCAAGATGACGAAGTGGTCGCCATCGCATCCGAACGACCGGCGATACAGACCGTGTTCAATGTGCCCTACGAAGAAGTCAAGGAATTGGATCCGGGACATGCCATCATTGTAGAAAAGAATGGTAAAACATCCCTAAAAAAAATCTTGACCCCAGTAGAAAGAAAGGCCTGTTCTTTTGAACGGATCTATTTTTCACGAGGTAGCGATAAGGAAATTTATCAGGAACGAAAAATGCTGGGCAAACTACTTTTCCCCCAGATATTGTCGTCCATAGAAAATGATATAAAAAACACCGTGTTCTCCTATATTCCGAATACAGCGGAAACCTCTTTTTTCGGTATGGTAAAGGAGGCGCAGAACTACCTCAACAAGAGAAAGGAAGAACAGATTCTTTCCATCGGAACAAAAATCACGAGCGAGCAGCTCCACGAAATTCTGGAAGTACGTCCGCGTATTGAAAAAGTGGCCATAAAGGATGCTAAACTACGTACCTTCATTACGCAAGACAGTAGTAGGGACGACTTGGTGGCCCATGTTTACGACATTTCATATGGCTCTGTTGAAAAAGGGGATAACCTTGTAATTATAGACGACAGCATTGTTAGGGGTACAACCCTGAAAAAGAGTATCCTCCGTATTTTGGACCGGCTATCGCCGAAAAAAATAGTCGTAGTCTCTTCCGCTCCGCAAATCCGTTATCCCGACTGCTACGGTATCGATATGGCCAAGTTAGAAGATTTTATTGCCTTTAAAGCGGCATTGGCGCTGCACCAAGAACGTTTAACCATGAACATGGTAGACGATATTTACGATAAATGTATGGCACAGGCCGATTCAAGGGATGTTGAGGTCATAAACCATGTCAAAGACTTCTATGCACCATTTACCGCCCAGGAAATTTCCCAGAAAATAGGGGAATTATTGAGTCCCGATGATATGAAGGCCGAGGTACAGATTATTTATCAGACCATAGAACATTTACATCAGGCCTGTCCGAAGAATTTGGGGGACTGGTATTTTACCGGAAACTATCCGACTCCGGGAGGAAATCGTGTTGTCAACAGGGCCTTTATCAATTTTTATGAAGGCAAGAACGAACGGGCGTATTGAATTGCTTCGATGTTCGAATGAATGGGTTCCCATCGATGAAATACAGGTAAATATGCATTTCATCGATAATTTAAGTTCTATATCGTTTTTTCAGCGTTTTAACGGCTTTCTCAAGGTAAATTTGAGCTTACCATAGCATAAGTAGGTTAAGTTCATGGTAAGATTTGGGGCAAAAAAGGTGGAGACTTCTCCACCTTTTTTATTTTCAAATCCCCATCAAAATTTGATGTACGCGATTCATCCCATATTAGTCCCTTTCAACAAATAAAATTTCTATAGGTGCGCTTTTGCAATACATTTGTCTCACCATAGCATAAGTAGGTTAAGTTCATGGTAAGATTTGGGGAAAAGGCGGAGCAAATTGTTCCGCCTTTTTATTTATAGACTTTTTTGTCATACTGAGGAATGGCTTAGTCTCTTTTTTAGGCCCCATATCACCATTCAAATGAGTCTATATGCCAAAAAGCCTGCTTAGTCTTTAAAAAGCCTCCTAATGGTTTCAGCACACTCAACCACCTTACTATTGAATCTTGCATTTCGTCCTAGGAAACGGTCATTCATCTAAAACCTTTTTTAAAAGGTCAACCTTGCTGTATTTTTGAAGGACCATAGCATAAGTAGGTTAAGTTCATGGTAAGATTTGGGGAAAAGGCGGAGCAAATTGTTCCGCCTTTTTATTGGTACCAACCCCATTTAAAGATAAGGTTAACCCCAGTTTGAACCGAGATTAACCCCAGTTTCGAATAAAAAAAACCATTATTTTTAATAAAAACTTTTTTTATTCGCAACAATCCTAGTATTTTTGAATTGCCATAGCATAAGTAGGTTAAGTTTATGGTAAGATTTGGGACGAAAAGGGTGGAGACTTCTCCGCCCTTTTCTATTAAAAATAAGAATTAAAAAGCCCGGAACCAAAGTTGGTTCCGGGCTTTTTAATTTAAGGGACTCCTTTAAGTCTTACTTGCCGTCGGCATATCGCTTTGCTACCTCGTCCCAATTAATTACATTGAAAAACGCATTGATATATTCAGGTCTTTTATTCTGATAGTGCAGGTAATACGCATGTTCCCATACATCAAGTCCTAAAATGGGATGACCTCCACAACCGGTATCGGGCATCAGTGGACTATCCTGATTCGGAGTGGAGCAGATTTCTAATTTTCCGCCCTTGTGTACGCACAACCAAGCCCAGCCCGATCCGAAGCGTGAACCTGCGGCGTCACTAAACTTCTCTTTGAAACTGTCGAAAGAACCAAAAGCCGCATCAATTGCTTTGGCAACCTCACCGGAGGGTTTTCCACCACCGTCGGGAGACAACATTTTCCAGAATAGGGAATGGTTATAAAATCCGCCCCCGTTATTTCTCACCGCGGTTTTTGACATGTCGAGATGCTGCAAAATATCCTCTATTTTCTTATCTTCCATTTCGGTTCCTTCTATGGCGGCATTCAATTTATTTGTATAGCCCGCATGGTGTTTGTCGTGGTGTATTTCCATGGTACGAGCATCTATATTCGGTTCCAATGCATCGAATGCATACGGTAATTTTGGTAGATCAAAAGCCATTTTATAGTGTTTTTTAGATTAATAAGTTTATTCTTTGCAACACGCATGCTGCTATATAGCTAATGTACATTTTTTAACAGGTAAAACCCCCTAATTATTTGTTAAGAACAGTAATAGAATCCGTATTTTGCGTAAAAAAGCACTTGCAAGACGCCCCTTTCAAAATATACAATGCTTCCGCCGGTTCGGGCAAGACCCACACCCTGACCAAGGCCTATCTTAAAATCGCCCTGTCTTCTGCCGGACGTTTTAAGAAAATACTGGCTATTACCTTCACCAACAAAGCGGTAAACGAGATGAAACACCGTATTCTCGACAGTCTGTACCAATTTGGTAATATCGATGACCCGAAGAATGCGCCTCCCCTTTTCCACGATCTCATGAAAGAGCTACAGATTGATGCTCGAGCACTTCGCCAACGATCGAAATCTACCCTGAAGGAAATTTTGCACAACTATGCTTTTTTTGATATCTCGACCATCGACCGGTTCACGCATCGTCTTATACGCACTTTTGCCAAGGACTTGAAGCTTCCTCAAAACTTCGAAGTGGTTCTCGATACGGATCTTTTATTGGACGAGGCTGTGGCAAGACTGGTCTATAAGGCGGGTACAAACAAAAAACTGACCAAAGTACTCTTGGATTTTGCTTTGGAAAAAATAGATGACGATAAAAGTTGGGATATTGGCCTCGACCTTTTCAATATCGGAAAACTGCTGTTCAACGAAACCCATACACAGCATCTCGAAAAGCTAAAGGATAAGGGAATTGACGATTTTTTGGGATTAAAGGGAATACTGCGCAAAAGGGCAAAGGCACTAAAGGAAAGATTGGTCGATACCGCTTCACAGACATTGCGCGTAATAGAAGAAGAAGGATTGGAAACGTCGGATTTTACCGGAAGCTATTTTCCAAAGTTCCTGATAAAAATTGCAGATGGAGATTTGAATATGGATTTCAGCGCCGCATGGAAGCAAAATTTCGAAACCGTGACGCTGTACAACAAATCCGCACCTGAAAAGGTGAAGGCAACGCTGGATAGACTACATTCGGAATTCACGATTGTTTTTAATGCATTACAAACGGGGTATTACGAATTGGCCTTTCTGAAGAATGCCTATAACAACATCGTACCGCTGACGGTGCTCAATGCCATCCAGCACGAAGTGAAAACCCTGCAATCCGAGAACGATCAACTATCGATTTCGGAATTCAACACGTTGATATCCAAAGAAATAAAAAACCAACCTGCCCCTTTTATATATGAACGTCTCGGGGAGAAATACCGACATTATTTTGTTGACGAATTTCAGGACACCTCTACCCTGCAATGGAATAATCTGGTACCGTTGATAGCGAATGCCCTCGAAAGTGAGGACATGCAGGGCCGACGTGGCTCCTTGTTTCTCGTCGGCGATGCGAAACAGGCCATTTATCGCTGGCGTGGCGGTAGGGCAGAGCAATTTTTGAATTTGGCGAACGGCGTTGAGAATCCGTTTGTAGCGACTCCTAAAACCGAGTTTCTCCCCATCAATTACCGAAGTCATGAAGAGGTCATCAAATTTAATAATGATTTTTTCACCGCTACGAGTCCGTTTCTGAATAATGAATTGTATAATACCCTATTCGTCGAGGGCAACCGGCAAGGCTACAATCCCAAAAAAGGAGGAAAGGTTCAGCTGAGCTTTATCGAAAAAGATCAAGAAGAGGATAAGAACGGCCTCTATTGCGAAGAAGTCCTAAAAACCATCCGGTCGGTAATCGAAAAAAACTATAGCTATGACTCCGTTTGTATTTTGGTGAGGGGCAAAAAGGAAGGGGTTGTACTGGCCGATTTCTTGGCGCATCGGGAGATTCCTACCATTTCCTCAGAAAGTCTTTTGCTAAACAGTAGCGATAAAGTACGTTTTTTAGCCCACGTGCTGGCCTATAGCGAAGACGTGAAAAATCTGGAAGTAGCGTATGGAATACTATCCTTTTTATCGGCTGAAAAGAAAGACCGGCATTCCTTTATTTTTGATAACCTACGCCAGATAGCAAAGCTCTTAAAGGCCGATTACGGTTTTGATTTGCACGTTCTCCAACAAATTTCGGTCTACGATGGGATGGAGCTGGCCATAAAACAGTTCGACCTTGCCCCAAAATCGGATGCCTACCTTACTTATTTTATGGATGTAGTATTGGAAGTCGAGCAAAAGAAAGGTACAGGTATTCAAACCTTTTTATCCCATTGGGAAAAGAAAAAGGACAGGCTGTGCATTTCCGCCCCGGATAATATCGACGCAGTGCGTATTATGACCATTCATAAGGCCAAAGGACTTGAGTTTCCTATCGTTATTTTTCCCTTCGCCAATGAGAATATGTATAAACGGATGGATAAAAAACTATGGCTACCCTTGGATGCGGATGCTTTTAATGGCTTCGAGGAGGTGCTGGTCAATGAAAAAAAAGAGGTGGAAAATTATGGCGAGGTGGCGGCCGAACTGTATTATGAGGAAGAGCATAAAATGGAACTCGATGCGTTCAACGTACTTTATGTGGCACTGACCCGCGCCGAAAAGGCTTTGTACGTGATCAGCGAAAAGGACCTCACTAAAGACGGTGAACATAAAACAGACCTTTATTCCGGACTTTTTATTGACTATCTGAAAAAGAAAGGGCTATGGAAGGATGACGAGCGCAGCTATAGTTTTGGCACTCTGGAGGAAAATACCAGCGCCTCTACCGTTACGTCTCACGAAAATATTACCTATCGATACACCTATAAAAACAGGCCGGGTTTCCGCATTTTGACCAAATCGGGAATGCTTTGGGATACAGATCGGCAAGAAGCTATTTCAAAAGGGAATTTGATACATCATCTACTGGGTCTAGTGGAAACCGAAAAGGACGTTGATGCCGCTTTTGATTTTCTTATGAGAAACGGCGATATGGCCAGTAATGACATCAAAAGCATCAAGAAAAGTATCCTACAGGTGCTGAGTCATCCAGAATTAGCCGTATATTTTCAACCGGGTAAGATCATCAAAAACGAAAAGGACATTATTACCGAAAAGGGTCGGATATTAAGGCCTGATAAGATTGTCTTTCAGGGAAATTACGCCCACCTTATCGATTATAAAACTGGCGGGCCCGACCCAAGGTACAAAGAACAGTTATACACGTATTCCGATGCCTTGGAAGCCATGGGTTATCAAGTTCAAAATCGATTACTTGTTTATATTAATGATAGGATTATTGTCGAGAGGGTCTGATGGGATTATAGGGTATATTGGAACTGACTCTGGAAGTATAAAAACCCAATAACGTCTTGTCAATTTGTGCAACTCGTTTCTAATAGAAGTAATATAAAATCAAACAGTAAACAATGGTAAAAAATATAAAATTTTCAAACCTAGATAGAAAAAAAACCATTGAAACCCTTACCAAAACCGAATATGACCTTGTGGTGATCGGTGGCGGAATCACGGGCGGGGGTATCGCTTTGGACGCCGCTTCCCGCGGATTGAAAGTGGCTTTGGTCGAAAAAGGCGATTTTGCTTCGGGCACAAGCAGTAAATCCACCAAACTGATTCATGGGGGATTACGATACTTGAAACAGTTTGACTTTTGGTTGGTAAAGGAAGTAGGTTCGGAACGGGCCATTGTGCATAAATTGGCGCCGCATTTGGTACTTCCCGAGAAAATGTTGTTGCCGTTAATCGAGCATGGCTCGTATGGTAAATGGTTGACTTCGATTGGTTTAAAGGTTTACGATATCTTAGCTCAGGTCGAAGGTGAGGATAAGCGGAAAATGTTGGACAAAAAAGAGGCCCTAAAATTGGAGCCCTTACTGCCCAAAAAGATATTGAAGGGTGCAGGCTATTATGCCGAATACCGGACCGACGATGCCCGACTGACTATAGAAAATATTAAGACCAGCCTTCAATTCGGGGCACAAGCGCTTAACTATGCCGCTGTGGATGATTTTATCTATAATGATGAAAAAGTCGCGGGTGTCAATGTGAAGGATGTCTTGTCAAATAAAACGTTCGCTATAAAATCTAAATATGTCATCAGTGCAGCCGGGCCCTGGGTCGACGATTTACGCAGCGTCAACAATTCGAAAAAAGGGAAGCAATTGCATTTGACCAAAGGGGTGCATTTGGTGTTTCCCAAGGAAAAACTACCGATAAAACAGTCGGTATATTTTGATGTGCCCGATGGTCGAATGATGTTCGCTATCCCGCGAGGAAAAGTTACCTACATTGGTACTACCGATACTAATTTTAGTAAGGACAAGAATGAGGTACGTACCGATTTAGCTGACGCCATCTACTTAATATCGGCGGTCAACAACATGTTTCCCAAAATTAATTTGGAAATGGAGGACATCATATCCTCTTGGGCCGGTCTTCGCCCCCTAATTCATGAAGAAGGCAAATCCGCCTCCGAACTGTCAAGAAAGGATGAAATTTTCACATCCGACACCGGACTCATAAGCATTGCCGGAGGAAAATTGACAGGCTACCGCAAAATGGCCGAAAGGGTAGTGGACCGTATCGCAAAGAAAATGGAAGAGGACGATAATAGGCAACTCAAAGAATGCTATACGGAAGATATCCCCTTAAGTGGCAATGACGGTTTTAAAAAATTCAAACAGGTCACAAAATATATTTCGGACGTATACGACGGCATCAAACCGGAGGGTTTCACCGAACATGATGCCTGGGCCTTGGTTACGCGTTACGGCAAACAGACCGACACGATTCTAAAAACCTATAGAAGTTTAAAAGATACCGATCAGTATGTACGTATGGCGAAAGCCGAACTGCGTTTCTGTATCGACTACGAAATGGTTCAAAATCCGATGGATTTCTTTATCCGCAGAACCGGTAGGTTATATTTTGATATTGACAGCGTCCGTAATTTGATGGAACCTATTTTGGAAGAATTCAAAGCGATATACAAAGTCGAGGATACCCAGATTATAGAGTGGCGTGAAACACTGCAGGCTGAATTGCAAGAACATTCGAATTTTTCTTTGGAGCGCAATTAGTCTGACGTACATGAATTGCTCGTGTCTCACTTATACCTTGCAGGTCGGTAACACTTTGCGATTCAATCCAACTTTTCCGTCAAATCCAAAAAAATCCTTCTCGCGTTCTTTCCCTCGTACAAAACAGCGTAAACTGCATCGATAATTGGTGTTCTCGCTTTTTTCTCGAATTTCGACTTAATTTCAAAGGCACTTTTGGCTGCATAGTAGCCTTCTGCTACCATACTCATTTCCATCTGGGCACTTTTTACGGTATAGCCTTTACCAATCATATTGCCGAACATTCTGTTACGGCTAAAAGTGGAATATCCGGTAACCAATAGATCCCCCAAATACGCGGAATTGTTGATATTTCGGTCAATTTTATGAATTCGTTTGGTAAACCGCTTCATTTCGCGAATAGCGTTGCTCATTAGAACGGCTTGAAAATTATCGCCATACCCTAGACCATGGGCGATGCCCGCTGCGATGGCGTAAATGTTCTTGAGCATAGCCGCGTATTCAGCGCCTATTATATCTTCAGTAACTTTGGTCCTGATGTAGTCGCTGCTGAGGTTTTCGGCCAAATATTCAGCTTTTTCGGCGTCCGCGCAGGCGATGGTGAGATAAGAAAGTCGCTCCAAGGCAACCTCTTCCGCATGGCAGGGTCCGGTAATTACCCCGATATTTTCGAAGGGGATGCCATATTTCGTATGAAAATGCTTTCCGACAATCATTCCAGATTCGGGAACTATTCCTTTTATGGCCGAAAAAATGATTTTATCCTTTATGTCAACCGTCAGTTTTTCGAGTTCACCGCCCAAAAAGGCTGAAGGAACGGCAAAGATTAAAATATCCGCCTTACCAACGGCAACATTGATATCATCGGTCAAATCGAGTTTGTCGGTATCGAAGGTAACCGAGGTCAAATAGTTCGGATTGTGCTTTTGGATTTTGATGAAACCCACCGCATCAGAATTCCGCATGTACCAGCCTACCTTGTCTTGGTTGACACAAAGCATTTTAACCAGGGCCGTTGCCCAGCTTCCGCCACCGATAACGGCGAATCTTTTTGGATTTTTCATGTTACGTTTAAGTCCGCCAGACCTGACAGGTCTTTATCTTCCGCGGTAAAAACCCTGCGGACAATCAAGACCTGCCAGGTCTATTTCACGATTCACTACAAAATTACTTAAAATTAAGGGCAAAGCGGTTTTTTGGAACCTCAAGTCCAAATTCGATGAAATACTTAAAATTTTAACGTGTACTTGGGTCCTATAAGGCAAGATTTTGAAATTGTCGGCGTTAGTATTAGAAGAACTATTGGATACTATTTCTGCGGTTCAAAATCGCACTTAAAATGTTTTTGGTTGGTTATTTATTTAGAGACCGCCCTGGTTTGAAAAAGCCAGGGTGGTTTTGTTTTGTGGTTTTACGCTGATGAGTAGAAGCTATTTCACATACCTATCGGTATCGACAGAGATTCACATCGGCCTTTATCCATAGATTTAAAGGTTTTCCTTAGTTTTTTGAAATTGGGTGTTTGGATTATGGGATTTAATCCCCAACATCTTCCATTATAATTTCATCCAACTCTGTAGTATCCGTGGTATGCAGCACCGAAATATCTCCTGTAGTCTCAAAAACGACTGCTCTCACCTGAGAAAGCTGCAGCACGTTGGCTTCTCGTAATTTCCCCATCAAATCCGCCCGGCTGACCAGCGCTTTTTTAAGGTTCTTCTCAAAGATTTTTCCATCCTTCATTAAAAGGATGGGTGTATTGGTGAGTAATTTTTCCACCCTGTCCGAAGACGATAGTATTTTGGCGAATACTACCTGTAAAAAAGCCAATAGTGCCAAGGAGACAAAGGCGGGCATCAAATTCGATGTCGGCTTGTTCACCGCATCTGCCAAAATCGAACCCATGGCGATAGTCACTGCAAAATCGAAACTCGTCATCTTGGCAAAAGTCCGTTTTCCTGCAGTTCGCGTAATCAACATGACATATAGGTAGATAGAGATGGCCGCAACGCACATCTGAACAATGGTCCACGGTTTCAACGAAGTAAAGATTTCCATATTTTTTCTAATTTTATAGGATGACTCTTAGAAAAGATTTACGCTTCCTTGAATTTGGAATTTAGGGCCGAAGTCTCGGGAAGAGTTTTTCTTTTTATTGCTTTACCAGCTCCAAGGTCTGCACCTGATTTTTACCGTCGGTGGACTTCCATTTTTGGCTTTTGTTCTTGTTTTCAAGATAAATCCATGTTTTTGAGATATCCGAATCCTCACTTTTGATGGTAATATAACTTTCGGTCGCTGACCATTCGAAAGGAGTGCTGTCATCCTTTTCAACGCCGAGCACCGTGTAGTTCATTTCCTTTTGGCCGGTACCATTTTTATCAAAGGAAATCGAGCCGACATTTTGAACGGAAACTCCCTTTTCACCGGGGCTCACGTTCTCATATTTTTGGACCGTCCACGTACCGACTAATCTTTGCGCGCATGAGGTTAAAAGGAATGGTAGTGAAATGAATATAAAATAGAATGATTTTACTTTCATGGATACTTATATTTAGTTTATCGTAAAATAACCGATCTATTCGATACATTTTGCCCCTGAAGGCTATTTTTCTAGTGCTAAAGGCAAAGAAGTCGAATATCTCGGTTCGAAACAAAAAGTCTAAATGATTTCAAAGTGTGGGGGTCTATTGGATATAAATTCGGCAAATTTCCGTAATTTAAATGCATCAAAAATGTACCACTATGGATTCGAAGTATAAAGCGGAGATGGCTAACAAAGCCCATGAGGAAATCCCCGGAAATCCATCTACCGCAACAAGCAGCAAGCAAAAACTGAACGACCGAAGTAATGGGAAGCCTTTGCGTGTCTTGAGCGAGTCAGACTGGAAATTTTGGAAGTACAACGGATATATTGTTATAAAAAACGCCGTTCCCAAAGAACAGGCACTAGCAACGGCCAATTTTATCTGGGAGTTCGATGAAAAAGACCCAGATGACCCAAAGACTTGGTATGCGCCGCCCAGGGCTGAAATGAAGATGAAAGAATTGACCGGTACGGGTATGGTCGAGGTCTACAACCATCAGCAACTTTGGAACAACCGACAAATGCCCCGCGTGTATGATGCCTTTGTCGACGTCTGGGGCACTGAAAAGCTGTGGGTGACCATCGACAGGGCAAACCTCAATTTTCCCTTACCGCCGGGAACCGATAAGAAGGGTTTCATACATTGGGATTATGACCCCGAGACCCGTCCGCAGAATGTACAGGGCGTTTTGGCCCTCGCCGACCAGACTGATGAAAATATGGGCGGCTTTCAATGTATTCCATGGCTCTACCGCAACTACGACACCTGGAAGCTGACCCAACCCGAAGACCGCGACCGGTTTCAGCCAGATATCTCTGATTTGGAGGATAAAATCGTAAAGGTAAAAATGCAAGCAGGAGATCTGCTTATTTTCAACAGTACAGAACCCCATGGTATCCGCCCGAACAAGTCGAAAGATAAAGTGCGTATCGCCCAATATATTTCCATGATGCCAGCCGAAGAGGATAACGAAGAGATGCGGCAATGGCGCATCAATTCTTGGAAGGAACGTATAGCGCCCGAGGGGTATGCTTTTCCGGGCGACCCCAGAAATTGGGAGCAGGAGAAATACGGAACCGCCCAACTGACGGCGCTAGGGGAGAAGTTGTTGGGGTCACGGAAGTGGTAAAATAATAAGCCGTATTTTTGCACGCTCAAAAAACCAGCCCAGTGAAAAAGTACCTCAACCTCTTTAACTTTCAGCAAAAAGTCGATTATAAAACGGAAATCCTATCGGGACTTACCGTAGCCTTGGCTTTGGTGCCAGAGGCTATCGCCTTTGCCCTAATTCCCGGTTTTTCGCCCCTGACCGGTCTTTATGCTGCCTTCGTACTCTGCTTGATTACCTCAATTTTTGGTGGACGTCCCGGCATGATTTCCGGGGCCACGGGAGCGGTAGCGGTCGTCTTTATCGGATTAATTTTAGAGCTAAAACGCAACTTTCCCGGTATCGAGCCCGAAACCATATTGAACTATGTCTTCGCCACCGTAATCGTAGCTGGCGTGCTACAGATTGCGGTGGGATTGCTCCGTTTGGGGAAATTCATCCGTTTGGTGCCGCAGCCTGTGATGTTTGGTTTTGTAAACGGATTGGCCATCATTATTTTCATGGCCCAGTTCCCCAATTTCTATCAAAAAGGCACCGATACTCTATTGCCTACGGCTCCGTTTTTAACCATGCTGGGGCTGGCTTTGTTGACCATGTTAATCATTTGGGGCCTGCCGAAACTGACCAAGGCCGTGCCGTCTTCCTTGGTGGCCATCGTTGTGGTTTCGGCCATTGTCATCGGTTTTGGAGTCGATACTTTGACGGTAGCGGGCATCATGGGCGAAGGCGAATCCATCAAAGGCGGATTTCCACCGCTAACCATTCCGCAGATCCCGCTGACCTTTGCATCCTTAATGATTATTTTACCTTATGCGGCCATCGTGGCGGGGGTAGGTTTGATCGAAAGTCTCTTGACCCTAAACATCATTGATGAAATCACAGAGACCCGAGGTAGCGGCAATAAAGAGTGTGTTGCCCAGGGCACAGCGAATATCTTTTCCGGATTTCTTTCCGGTATGGGCGGCTGCGCCATGATCGGGCAGAGTTTGATCAATGTTTCCGCAGGGGCTAGGGCCCGCTTGTCTGGCATTACTGCAGCTATCATGTTGCTGGTATTTATTATGTTCGGCTCCAGCTTGATCGAACGTTTGCCTATGGCGGCCTTGGTCGGCCTGATGTTTATGGTCGCCATAGGCACCTTTGAATGGGCGAGTTTTAAGACTTTTCGGAAAATGCCCAACTCCGATGTGGTGGTCATGGTTCTCGTGACCCTCATTACAGCGATTACCCACAACTTGGCAATTGCCGTTCTATTGGGTGTAATCATATCCGCGTTAGCCTATTCATGGGAAAACGCCAAGCGGATCCGGGCGAGAAAACGTATCGACGAAAATGGTATCAAACATTATGAAATCTACGGTCCGTTGTTCTTCGGATCGACCACCCTTTTCGGAGAAAAGTTCGATGTACAGAACGATCCCGACGAGGTCATTATCGATTTCAAGGAAAGCCGAATCGCCGACATGTCCGGCATCGAGGCCTTGAACAAGATTACCCAACGTTATGCCAAGGTAGGGAAGAAAGTCCACCTACGTCATTTAAGCAAGGATTGCATCCGACTTCTCGAAAACGCAGAGGAAATTATTGACGTGAATGTACTGGAAGACCCTACTTACAAGGTAATGGTCGATAAAGTGAAAAAGAAGGGGAATGATGATTTGAAAAACCCTTATGAGATTTGGGGGCTTTAGCGGTTATACACAATGGTGAGCGTTTTTTTTGCGGTAATTTAGGCAGAAAGCTTTTTTAAATCATCAATTGATATTTCAGAGGACTCTAGTTTTGAAGTTGAAGTATTTGCAAAATAGAAATATAAGTCAAAGGGTCTGGAACGTTGGCTAGCTGAGAAATCGCTAAATGACGCGTATTATCGAATATTGGTTAATCCATACGCAGACCTCTATTTCCGCATTAGACGCCAGCAGTGCTTACTGCTATTATTGTGATTTATTTTTCAAAGTTCTTTTTTTATTTCACAAGGATTTCCAAACGCCAAGACATTATCCGGAATACATTTCGTGACCACACTTCCCGCGCCAATGGTAACATTATTCCCAATGGTAACTCCGGGAAAAATTACTGAATTCCCTCCAATCCAAACATTGTCTCCAATACTGACCGGCTTGGCAAACGTTCGATAACGGGAACCGTCTCCCGTTTCGATGATTCGTTCGGATGCTTTTAAAGGATGATTTGCGGTATATATTTGAACATAGGGGGCAATTAGTCCATTTTTTCCAATGGTTATTGTATTGTTGTCCAAAAATATGCAGTTCGTATTGATGAAGGTATTTTCTCCGATGGATATGTTTTTTCCGTAATCGCAGAAAAACGGGATTTCTATCCATAAGCCTGGGCCTTTATGATGGAATAGTTCGGTTAGAATCCGATTGCGTTCTTGTGTGAGTTCCGAATCGAGATGGTTGTATTCTTTTAGCAATTTTCGGGCATTGTGGTACATCCGTAACAATTCGGGATCTCTTGAATCGTAGAAATCTCCTTTGAGCATTTTTTCTTTTTCGGTCATAGGCGTATCATTTGGATGATGAACTCCTTTAGAGGTATGGTTTGGAACGGGGAATATCGGCTTTTAAGGTCAAATGAAGTCATTTTTTACGGTATAGCAGGACTACGGTTTTTAAAATAACGAAATAGGGCCTCAGAATGTGCTATTCGTAGGTAAAAGAAAAAGTCTAATTGAGTTCAATTACTAAACCGTGAGCTTACTTGATTATACTATTTTTTAAGAACCAGCTTTACTGAATATCTCCCCCTACTGAAAGACCGCTGGGCACGGTTTCCGGAATTACCTTGTCAAAACTGTCGTCATTCAACGTATTTAAAAAGGAAATGATTTGTGACATTTCCTTTACACTTAGTTGAAGCTCGCGGACAAAGGGGTCGAACCGCTCTTTGGGTACGTTCGGATTGCGGACTTTTCCGTTGGATATATCCTCGTAGAACTCCAGAACCCGCCTTAAGTTTTGAAGGCTTCCGTTATGCATGTACGGGGCGGTAAATCGCAGATTGCGCAATGAAGGGGTGCGAAAAGCAAAGGTATCTTGAACCCCCGCATCGGGAATGGGCAACTTATTGTTTTCGGGAGCTCCTAAAACATGCTTTTTGTAATCGGAGAACATCGGCCCGTTGTGGCAATTGGCACAGCCTACCGATTTAAAAAGTTTAAAACCCTCTTTTTCCGAAATCAAAATGGCATCTTCATCACCCCGCATGTATTGGTCGAACCGGGAGTTGTTAGTGACTATTGTTCGTTCAAAAGCGGCAATGGCCTTTCCCAAATTATCTACCGTAACCGCATCTGTTCCGCCAAATGCCCGTTCGAACAATTTTTGGTATTCGGGTATTTCCTGTAATCGCATGATGACCGTTTCCAGGATGTCGGATTCGGTACTACCGTGCCCCCGCATTTCCGCAAACGCAATTATGGGCTCCAAAGCCTGCTTTTCCAGACTTTTTGCCCGGTCGTCCCAGAACATGCTGGCCTGTTCGGGCTTGTACCGATTGTAAGAATCGATGCCGTTAAAGGCGGTATTGATTATCGTTTGCGCATTGCGTTTTACAAAAGGAATGTCATTTGGGCTATTGAATTTTCGTTTGCTGCCCAAACCGCGCGAATTGGGACCAATGCTAATATCCAAAAACTCCGCATAGCCGTTATTGGGGTGATGGCAAGTGGCACATGCCACATCTTTGTTACCCGAAAGAATGGGATCGTAAAAAAGCAGTTTCCCTAAAATTTCTTTTTCAGGGGATGCAGGATTGTCTTTGGGGGATTTTACCGTTTGGGGCAAGGCGGTAATACGGGGTATGAACCGAGTTTTCTTCGCTGTCTTTTTTTGTTCTTTCCCAACGTCGGCGCATTTGGCCAAAAACAAGGGCAATAGAATATAAAGTACAAGCTTTGCTGCTTTCCGCATGGCGAAGTTTAGAATCGAAAATTACAAAAATAAGTATTTAAGCCAGAGCAGAATATGACATTGGTCAGCTTACCATTTTATTCAAACCTTCTTTTTCGAATAGTATGCTACCTATTTTAAAATCAGACCATCCTATTTTTAGTTGGTAGGTAAAACTGGGCTGACGAATTTTTGAATTTACTCAGACCGTATATGGTTCTCGATGCCAAAGGTGTTTTTAAAATCTCAAGTATTTTTTTCTGGCGAACATATTCAGTGAAGAGTCGAATAGGGGTAAAAGCTCCTTCCCGATATTTAAATCCTTTATATGGTTTAGGCTTTAATTCGGCAACTAATTCGCTTAAGTTACATTTAACTTTTATGGTAAGAATGGAACCTACTGACAGTTGTTTCTTATTATTTGCTGTATGGGAAGTAATGTTTTCTATGATTTTTCAGAAATGACAACTCTAAACTTATTTCTATAAATGACACGTCCATTTTTCTGAATGTAGGGTTTGATGGCTTTAAACGATTCTCTATACACTTTTTCAAATCCACTATTCTCAATTGCTTTGGCAGCAGGGCCAGCTGACAATAACCCTCTCAAAGCGGTATCAGAATCCGGATACTCCCAAATGGCGACAACATCCGTATTATCGATAATTTTTAATCCACTATTCTCTAAAATTGTTTCCAATAATCGATTATCTGAAAGAGCAAAGGGACCTCCTGCTCCGGGCGTTGGAGGTGGAAGTAAGCTACCTACTACCTTTAAGAAAGTACCAGTTTCGCAATCTTCCTTGTTCCCCCAGATCATAATAACTAATTTTCCATTCCTCTTCAAAACTCGTTTACTTTCAAATACTGCATTTTTAACGGATTCTGCATATTGGATTGAATTAAAGGCACAAACTATATCAAAAGAGTGGTCCTCAAAAGGTAGTTCTTCCATTTCCCCAACATGCAAATTTATTGATGGATTTCTCTTTTTCGCTTGTTCAATTAAAGGGGCACTTGCATCTAATCCTGTTACATTTAACCCTTTCAAGTGAGCAAGATTACTAAAGAAGCCAGAACCGCAACCCACATCTAAAATTGTATCGGCAGAAGTCGATTTTAGAAATTCGAATACGTGTTCATAACCTGAGTTACCTGTAGCTTCTTGTATTAATGCCCAATCTTCAGGTTTCTTTCCCCAAAGTGCTCCTTGAATCTTATTTGACCCCATACGAATCGGTTTTTGTGTTGTTTCTCAAATTCTGCTTTTATTGCAAAGTACAGTTAACTTCCAAAGAATAAACACAAAAAGTGCTTTTATCCCCTGTATGCCACCGGATAAAAGCACTTTCAAATAACTTCTTCGCAAAGTCTACAGTGTCCGCAAATACTCTGCCACTTGCCTGGTTTCGTCTTCTGATAGATTCTGGTTAAGCATAATGGCATTGTTATGCTCTTTGAGCAATGCCTTTGCAATAGGATCTTCCTTGAGCATTTTGTCAGGGCCTATTATCATGTTCATCACCCAGGCTGGGTTTCTTCGTTCGTAAACGCCTTTTAAGGCGGGACCGATCATACGCTTTTCGGCCATATGGCAGGCGGTACAGATGGTGTTGAACTTGGCTTCACCTGCAGAGGCCAGCTCTTGATCGATGTCGCTGTCAAAAGATATATTTTTGAACGGACCGACACCTTCATTGTCCATATCAACGGGTACGCTTTCCGCTTGGGCTTCGGTCGCTTTGTCGGCTGTTTTGGCGCGGTTCATCTCAAAACCTTCTTTCTTTTCTTCCTTTTTCGATTCGCCACAGCCGATGATTAATCCACCTAAGGCAAATACTACGAGTATTTTTTTCATTTGTGTGTCTATTTGTGCCGCTTTGATGGTTGTAAGTGGCAAGAGCTTAATTTTCTGGTACTAATATAAGGAATAGTGAAAATTAAATGACCTCTTCCAGAAATTTTATTGCTCTTTTTTCAGAATAATAGCGATTTTCAGAGTCGATGAATCCAACATGGCCACCATATTTCGGGGTTTCCAAATGTATATTTGGGTTTTTCTCCGCTTCTTGGTAAGGATAGCATTCCGGCCCTAGAAAGGAATCGTTTTCAGCATTGATGATGAGTGATGGCACTTGAATCTCCAATAAAAACTGTCGGCAACTGCATTGTTCGTAATAATCAATCGCATCTTTGAAACCGTGAGCTGGAGCCGTGTAGATGTCGTCGAAGTCTTTAAGGTTCTTGATTGCTTTAATCTCCGATCTTGAAATACGGTCGGGAAAAAGGGGCAGTTTTAACCGCAGTTTATCAACAAGATGTTTACGGAACCGGATCGCGTAGGGGTAGTTTTTGGGTTTCAGCAGTTCTTTTAGCGAGCTATAGAGTTTGCACGGCGCGGATACAGCTATGACGGCCTTCAGTTCTTTGGGAATATTTCGCGGTTCCCCAACATATTTCAGGGCCATATTTCCACCGAGACTGACGCCTTTGATATAGATTTCTCCATAATCTTTAGTATGTAGGATGTGCTGCACCACGGCATCCAAATCTTCTGTAGCCCCTGAGTGGTACGAACGGTACAGCCGATTGGTCTCTCCACTACAGCCCCGAAAATTGACGGCGCAGGCATCTACGCCCGCCTCATTAAAAGCCTTGGCACTTCCGGTGATGTAGGGACGCTGGGCGTTGCCTTCGAGACCGTGCAACAGAATGGCGACTTTTTTAGATGGTTTTTTGGCGAAGCTCCAATCCACATCCATAAAATCACCGTCGGAAAGCTCGATACGCTCGCGTTCTTGGTCGAGTCCGTCGACCTTTCTGAACAATCCGGAATAGATGGTGGATAGGTGTCCGCTCCTGAAATGAAGGGGCGGTCTATAATCGGATGAAAGTAGCGGCATCGGAAAAGGGAGTTGGTTTTTTTGAGATTTTATACCTCGGATGCTTGTGTCGAGGTAGTTTATTTACTTCGGATAATCCTCTAATAGCTTAGCCTGCTCTTCAATAGCTTCTTTAAACTCCGATTTCAAGTGTCCTACCAATTCCGAGACCGGCAGCGAATCATCGATCATGGCCGATCCCTGCCCGGCCGACCAAATGGTCTTCCAAGCCTTTGCTTCGGTATCGAGCTCTTTTCCAAAGTCGATTTTGGTGTCCTTTTTTAAATCTTCCTCGGTGATGCCGGCGGCCGTTAGGCTGGCCCCTAAAAAGTTGGCGTGTACCCCGGAAATCGAAGCGGTATAGACCACATCGTTCGCGCCGGCATCGATAATCATTTGGCGATACTCATCAGTGGCCTTGCTTTCCTCCGTGTTGATAAATCGGGTGCCCATGTAGGCGATGTCAGCACCCATTTGAAGGGCTGAGGCAATGTCGCGCCCGCTACTGATACATCCGGCAAGGATGAGAGTCTTTTTAAAGAATTTCTTGATTTCAGCTACCAAGGTCATTGGGTTGATGGTGCCGGCATGTCCGCCTGCACCAGCAGCTACCAAGATCAATCCGTCTACTCCGGCCTCCTGTGCTTTTTCGGCATGGCGTTTTTTGATGATGTCGTGAAAGACCAGACCGCCATAACTATGTATGGCATCTACGACTTGGCTGACCGCGCCCAATGAGGTAATGACAATCGGCACCTTGTGTTTTACGCAAAGTTTAAGATCGGCCTCAACCCGGGGATTGGTTTGGTGTACGATAAGATTGACACCAAACGGGGCCGCTTTTTTACCGGTTTCCTTTTCGAATTTTGCGAGTTCGGACTTGATTTCGATCAGCCATTCCTCAAACCCTTCGCTGGTGCGCTGGTTAAGGGCGGGAAATGTGCCGACAATACCGTTTTTACAGCATTCGATAACGAGTTTCGGTCCGGAAATCAGAAACATGGGTGCAGCTATAACGGGTAGGGATAGGTCTTTGATGAAGGCGGGTTTTGACAACATATGAAATTTTTTGTACGAGATACAAATATAACGGTAAAACTGGAGTGCATCTATACGGATGCTATTTGCATCCTAATAACGTCATAAAGTAGAATTTCAAATGGCTAAAGAGGGGTGCCTTGCGAAAGGAAGTGTAGCGAAATAGGTATCCTCAAAAAAAATCCATCCAAAGAAAAAGAACATCCGTGCAAAAATGAAGCACGTTCCTCAAGAAAATGGGGAGGTCCGTAAAAATTTCTTGAATCCCGCTTAGTCAATTCCCGAAACTATCCTACTTTTGCGAATCTTATGCACGCATAATAAATGTTGAGAAAAATGTACTTAAAAGACTTTGAAATCCGCTGGAGTGATATCGATGCCAATCGCCATTTGGCCAATTCCGCATATCTTAATTTTATGAGCCATACCCGAATGGCCTTTTTGATGGAAATCGGCTTTAACCAAAAAACACTGGCCGCAAACCAAATCGGTCCGGTGGTATTCTACGAACATATCTATTATTTTAAGGAAGTATTTCCCGGCAAACCGATAAGGGTATCCATGGAAATCACGGGAATGAGCGAAGATGCCCAATTTTTCGAGTTCCTACATAATTTTTATGACTACAAGGGGAATAATTTTGCCCATTGTGAAATGATGGGCTCTTGGATGGATTTAAAGACGCGAAAGCTCACCGGCTTGACCAATGATTTGTTGAGCGCTTTCAGCGGCGTCGAAAAAGCGGAGGGTTTTCGGGTGTTGACCAAAGAGGATACGCGCAAGTTCGCCAAAGTTCCGAAAGATTTGGCATAAGACTCAAAAGAGGACTTCTCAATTCTTATGGCTTGGACGAGCGTTTTTCGCTTTGGGGCTAGAAGACTTGCTACTCGCCAAATACACCCCAAGAAGCACCAAACATGCGGCCGATATTTTCAAAATGGATAGACTGTCCTTTCCCATGGCAACCGCAAAAAGAATTCCGATTAAGGGCTGGATATATACAAAGGCACTTACCGTGGATGCCTTTAACTGGGTGAGTGCAAAAATGTTGAAAAGATAAGTGCAAAACGTGGTACCCAAGATAACGAAACCGATACGCCAAACGGCCTCAAAGGGCAGGTTGACAAAATCGACCTGAACAAAATCCCGATAGCCAAAGGGCAGGCAGATAAAAATACCCAAGGTGAACAACCATTTCATAAATGTGAACGGGTGGTATTTGACAATCAAGGTTTTCGCCCCGATCAAGTACGAACCATAGAATACCGAGTTCATCAATACTAAGAAATTGCCCAAGGGAATATTAGGGGCATCTTCCCGCAACGAAGGTCCAAAGAAGATAAGGGCGACCGCGCCTGTGAGTCCGATAGCGATGCCAAAAATCTTTTTTGCCCCAATTTTTTCCTTGATAAAAATGGCGGAAAGTATCAGCACGATTATCGGGGTGGTTGTAACGAGTACAGAACTGTTAATCGGCGTGGATAGTGAAAGCCCCTTAAAAAAGGCCAACATATTAATACCCATGCCCAAAAATGCACAAAGTAGCATTCTGCCATAATCTTTGCGATCTATTTTTTCCTTCGGTCCAAATGGCGATAGCATCCAAAATAATAGCGCCGCACCGATAACCCGAAACATAATAAATCCGAAAGGCTGCACGTATTCGGGCATTGCCCCCTTGGCAATCGTATGGTTAAGTCCGTATATGGTAGTGGCCCCAATGGCAGCAAGTATGGCAAGGGTTCTTTTGCTCAATCGTGAATGGCTTCCCTGGCCGCAGCGACCGTTTTTTTGCTGTTTCCGATAAAAATTTGGCCGTCGCCCACTATTACGGGGCGTTTGAGAAAGGTGTACTGCTCTAAAATCAAGTTTTTATAATCGGTTTCCGAAAGTTGTTTTTCATGCAGTCCCCTTTGGCGGTAGAGGCGGGCGCGTTTGCTAAACAGAGCTTCGTAACTTCCGGCCAGAGCCTGCATTTGATCAATTTGTTTTTCGGTGATGGCTTCCGTTTTGATGTCCTGCAAATCGGCGTCGTCTAAAGGTTGCAGTTCTTTGATGATGCGTTGGCAGGTGTCGCAGGTGCTGAGATGGTAAACTTTCATAAAAAACTTTTGTCATTCTTGCCCTTCGACTTCGCTCAGGATAAACTTCGGCAGGAATCTGTTGAACTGGAATTTTGCGTCCTACAAAGAAACCAATTTCTATTCAATTGTACTATTTTTGGAATCCACATTAAAAATGATACGCTTTGGAAAAAATTTTCGATACCACGCTACAGAACCGCAAACTGCTCTATAAAATTCTCGACAACACGTCTAGAGAGCAATTACTGGAAATCCCCACCGGGTTCCGTAACAATATTTGGTGGAATATAGCCCATGTAGTCGCGACCCAACAGATACTGGTTTACAAGTTCAGCGGATTGAAAATGCGCATACCCGAGCAGTTCATAGAAAAGTTTAAAAAGGGAACGGTGCCCGACGGCTCGGCGACCGATGCGGAAATCAAGGAAATCGGCGATTTTTTAATCTCTACCGCCGAATGGGCGAAGCAAGATTATGAGTCCGGACTTTTCAAGGATTTCAACACGTATACCACCAGTGTAAATGTGACCTTGAACAGCGTTGAGGATGCGATGACTTTCAACGTATTTCATGAAGACCTGCATTTGGGAACTATACTTGGGTTGCAGAAAGCGGTTAATAAATAGATAGGAGTGCTTTGAAGATTCTGGCGCACAGCGATATGCGTATTGCCAAAATGCGCAGGAAAGATATATCTCGAAATTTTTTAAAGGGATTTTGCGGCCGCCAAGACCTAGTGAATCACAACTTCGTCTCCTTCGCCAAATACCGTTTCACTTCTTTGAACGGCAGGGTGAGAACAATGGGCCCATCGGCATAGGAAGCAACTTCGTAGGGGTTGTAAAGTAACTTCACACCTTCCTTGGTAAAACCGATATTCTCCGGCAGGTAAAAACTGTCCTTTTCGAACATAAGTCCGGTATAATTGATGGAGGCTTCCGCGGGAATGGCTTCCTGCTCACGGAATTTTGCCTCGGCAAATTGTTGAAAATCCTTACGGTTTCGAAAAAGCTGCCAATTTTCGAGTTCTACGCCTCTTTTTTTGTCGAAGTTTAAGATACGTTTGGCACTGTAACCATGGGCGCCTCCTGTAAACACGTAGGAATTCAGCTCTAAGGTAAGTATCTTTTCATCCTCATAAACGACGTTTCCGTCAATTTTGGTTTCCCAGGGCGTGGTTTCTTCCGGATATAGGTCCTTTAGTTCGGAATAGCCATTTTTAAATGACATAAGGGCGTCATCAAGATTGGCGATTTTTAGGTCATCATCAAATAGAAGCAAGGAAATAATTTCTTCCTGTAAGGCCGTATTAATAGTGTTAGCCGTTCTGGTGTGTTCAATGGCCCGAGGTATCGTAATAGAGATATGGGGGCAGTCTTCACATAGGGTATCGCCTAATTTAAGAGGTTCAAAGGTCAGGTTATTCTCTTTTTTTTGGCAGCCGATCAGCACTAAAAAAATCAGGAAACAGGGCAATGGGGCCTTCATGAATTTGGGTATTGGGTTGGTTTATAGCGCAATCAGTACGCGCACACCTTTGTATGCTATCAAAGATAACGATACATTTGTAGGAATAATTGTAAAAAATGGAAGAAAAAAAGTTAAAATTCAATACGAAAGCGATTCATGGTGGGCAAAGTCCCGATAAGGCCTACGGTGCTGTGATGCCTCCGATATACCAGACCTCGACCTATGCGCAGACCACGCCTGGCGGGCATAAGGGCTATGAATACTCCCGTAGTGCCAACCCGACGCGCACGGCCCTTGAAAATTCGTTGGCAAGTATTGAGAATGGTACTTATGGACTAGCGTTCGGCAGTGGTCTTGCCGCTATTGATGCGGTGATCAAGCTTTTGAATCCGGGGGATGAGGTGGTGTCAACGAACGATTTGTACGGGGGTAGCTACCGTATCTTTAAACAGATATTCGAAAAATACGGAATTACCTTTCATTTTATAGGGATGCAGGATGCCGAAGTTATTCAATCTTACATCAACCAAAATACAAAGCTGCTTTGGGTCGAGACGCCGACCAACCCGATGATGAACGTTATCGACATTAGAGCGGTCGCGGAATTGGCCAAAAAACACGATATCCTCTTGGCGGTAGATAATACTTTTGCCACCCCCTATCTGCAAACGCCGTTAGATATGGGCGCGGACATCGTCATGCATTCCGCCACCAAATATCTCGGTGGCCATAGCGATGTGGTGGTCGGGGCCTTAGTGGTTAAGGATAAAGCGCTGGCGGATGCACTTTACTTTATACAAAACGCCAGCGGCGCGGTCTGTGGTCCGATGGACAGCTTTTTAACGTTACGGGGCATCAAAACGCTACACGTTCGGATGCAACGCCATTGCGAGAACGGACGGGCGGTCGCCGAATATTTGGACAAACATTCTAAAATTGATAAGGTGTTTTGGCCCGGCTTTGAAAGCCATCCGAACCACGAAATCGCCAAGCGACAGATGAAGGATTTTGGGGGTATGGTTTCGTTTATCCCTAAAAGCCGTACCGAAGCGGATGCCATTAAGATCGTGGAAAAACTAAAGGTCTTTACGTTGGCCGAATCTCTGGGCGGGGTCGAAAGCTTGGCGGGCCATCCGGCGAGCATGACGCATGCGAGCATCCCCAAGGAAGAACGTGAGAAAAGCGGGGTCGTTGATGCTTTGATACGATTGAGCGTTGGTATTGAAGATGCAGGAGATCTGGTTGCCGATCTGGAACAGGCCATCGGTTAGTTCCTGCGATGGGAAAATTTTGGGGCATAGTATGTCGAAATCATTTTGTAAATCCGTTATTTTGCTTGGCAAATTTAATTGAGTTCTATATATTTCGCAGTTAAGGTATGCCAAGCTTAAACCATAGCTCAAATCGAGTTCACTAAAATCAAAGTAACTTTATGGATGCAAGTATCAATAGCTTCATGGCCGAGGTCAAAAAAAGAAACAGTCACCAACCAGAATTTATGCAAGCCGTGCAGGAAGTGGCGGAATCTGTTATTCCCTATATCGCCAAACATAAAATCTACAAAGACCAAAAGATTTTGGAGCGAATGGTTGAGCCTGAACGCCTGATTTCCTTTCGGGTGGTGTGGTACGATGATACGGGTAAGATACACGTTAACCGCGGCTATCGCGTACAGATGAATTCCGCTATCGGACCTTACAAAGGAGGTTTGCGATTTCACCCGACGGTAAATGCAAGTATTCTAAAATTCTTGGCGTTTGAGCAGGTCTTTAAAAATAGTTTGACCACATTGCCGATGGGTGGTGGGAAAGGAGGTTCCGATTTTGATCCCAAAGGAAAATCCGATAATGAGATCATGCGTTTTTGCCAATCTTTCATGACTGAACTTTGCCGTCATATCGGACCGTTTACCGATATTCCAGCCGGAGATATAGGGGTTGGCGCCCGCGAAATCGGCTTCATGTTTGGTACCTATAAAAAGATTAAGAACGAATTTACCGGGGTACTTACGGGAAAAGGCCTTTCATGGGGCGGATCAAAAATTCGGCCGGAATCTACAGGATACGGAACGGTATATTTTGCGCAGAGTATGCTGAAGACCAAGAACGATGAGGTGAAGGGTAAAACAGTAGTTGTTTCGGGTTCCGGAAACGTGGCGCAATTTGCCGCTGAAAAAATCATCGATTTGGGGGGCAAAGTTATAGCCCTTTCCGATTCGGGAGGATGCATTCATGATTCTGATGGGATTGACGAGAAGAAACTAGACTTCATTATGAATCTAAAAAACGAAGAGCGGGGCCGAATTTCGGAATATACCAAAAAGTATCCATCAGGGAAATATTATAAGGGGAAAAGACCATGGCATATCAAATGCGATATTGCCATGCCCTGCGCCACAGAGAATGAGTTGGATGAAAGGGATGCCAAAAACTTGTTGAAAAACGGTTGTATCTGTGTTTCGGAAGGCGCCAATATGCCTTCGACTCCTGGGGCGATGCAAGCATTTAGAAAAGCTAAAATATTATACGCCCCTGGAAAAGCTTCCAACGCCGGTGGCGTTTCCGCGTCTGGCTTGGAGATGACTCAAAACTCTCTACGCTATAGCTGGATACGCGAAAAAGTGGACGACAGGCTCCGTGGTATTATGGAAAACATTCACGACTCCTGTGTCAAATACGGTATGGAAGAAGATGGCTACTGCAATTACGTGAAAGGAGCCAATATTGCAGGTTTTGTGAAAGTGGCGGATGCGATGCTGGCGCAGGGGGTGATTTAATTCGACCGTCCTATGCAGGTAACCACCAAAGCCATCGTCTTGACCTCTTTAAAATACGGCGATACCAGTCTAATCGTAAAGGCGTTTACGGCTTCCGATGGACTGAAATCCTATATGCTGAAAGGCGTATTATCCGCCAAAAAGGGAAAGCTAAAGGCCGCTTACTTTCAACCGCTCACCCAATTGGAGATTGTAGCGAATCACAAGAACAAAGGCACTTTGGAAAGTATCCGCGAAGCGAAGATCAACTATCCGTACCAATCGGTACATAGCAATATCGCCAAAAACGCCATGACCCTCTTCCTAGCAGAGATGTTGGGCCATAGTATCCATGAAGAGGAGGTCAATCCCGCGCTTTTCGAATTTTTGGAAGCCTCTTTTCAGTGGTTGGACATCCATGATGAAATCGCTAATTTTCATTGCCATTTTTTGATACAGTTCACCAAATATTTAGGCTTTTATCCCGACACCTCTAACGTACAAGCGGCTTGTTTTGACCTTTTGGAAGGGGAGTTTACAGATACCCCGTCGCTTCATCCGGTACTTACCGGAGACAATCTGGGTTATTTCAAAAGCTTCTTGGGCGTACATTTTGATACCTTACCTACTATAAAAATGAACAAAACGAACCGACAGGAGCTTTTGCAATCGTTGGTGCTGTATTTTGAACTGCATTTACAGGGGTTCCGAAAGCCCAAATCCCTCGCGGTACTGAACGAGGTATTCGGATAACCCACAAAAAAACCCCGACTTCTCAGTCAGGGCTTCTTCCTAATAAATTAATAGCAATTTAGTTATCGTCAACGGCATCCTCGATAGCATCACCGGCATCGTCTAGGGCATCCTCGACATCATCGGCCGCTTCTTCGGCGCCGTCTTGAATGTCATCCCCTACTTCCTTCAATTTATCACCGGCATCGTCCATGGCGTCTTCAGACTCTTCCATGGCGTCGTTCGATTTATTTTCGGCGTCCCTACAAGAAACGAAAGATACGCTCAACGCAAGCATCAAAAGGGAACTTAGAAATACTTTTTTCATGATTTTAGTTTTTAGTTGTTTTCGCAAAGATATACGGATTGATTTGAATTTTGGATTCTATTTTATAGCGTGTGACACTGTTGTCTCAATTTCAAGGATGGGATATCCGCAAAATCCGATCAAAATCCCTAATTTTGCAGCCTTTATTCTTGCCACTCGGAAATCGGGAGTTTTGACAAATTTATTTTTTTCTTTGCCAAGACAAAAATCCTAATTTCCGAGTGGCACGAATAGTAATTATTGAAGATAATAGGGGATATGAAATTCGCCGAATATAAAGGTTTAGATCTGCCTAAAGTAGCCGAGGAGGTTCTCGGTTATTGGAAGCAACACGGAATTTTCGAGAAAAGCGTTTCCACAAGGGAAGGCCAGCCTAGTTATGTTTTCTACGAGGGGCCTCCGTCCGCGAACGGTATGCCAGGTATCCATCACGTTATGGCACGTACTATTAAGGATATTTTCCCCAGATATAAGACCATGAAGGGCTTTCAGGTCAAACGAAAGGCCGGTTGGGATACACACGGGTTGCCCATTGAACTCGGCGTCGAAAAAGAATTAGGTATCACAAAAGAGGATATCGGCACCAAAATATCCGTGGAGGATTACAATGCCGCCTGCAAAAAAGCGGTCATGCGCTACACTGACGTATGGAATCGAATGACCGAACAGGTAGGGTATTGGGTCGATATGGAGGATCCGTACATTACCTACAAGCCGAAGTATATGGAGTCGGTCTGGTGGTTGTTGAAGCAGATATACGATAAGGGACTAATTTATAAAGGATATACCATTCAGCCTTATTCGCCCAAAGCGGGCACGGGCCTTAGCTCGCATGAGCTTAATCAGCCCGGCACCTATCAAGATGTTACCGATACCACTGCCGTAGCGCAGTTCAAGGCGGTCGAATCATCACTCCCTGATTTTTTAAAGGAGGAAGGCGATATCTATTTTTTGGCCTGGACGACCACCCCTTGGACGCTGCCCTCGAATACGGCCTTGACTGTTGGGCCGAAAATCGATTACGTTTTGGTGGAGACCTATAACCAGTACACGTTTAAGCCTATCAACGTTATTCTGGCCAAACGTTTGGTAAACGAACAGTTTTCGGGAAAATTCCTACTGGTCGAATCAAAGCCGGAATTGTTAGAGTACACGTCTGGAGATAAGACGATTCCATTCTATGTCGTCAAAGAGTTTAAAGGAAAAGATTTGGTCGGTATACAATATGAACAACTCCTAAAATATGCCTTGCCCTACCAAAACGCTGAAAACGCCTTTCGTGTCATTGCAGGGGATTTTGTGACTACCGAAGATGGTACGGGCATCGTACATACCGCGCCGACCTTTGGTGCCGATGATGCCTTAGTCGCCAAACAGGCCGTACCCGAAGTACCGCCGTTGCTGGTGTTGGACGAGAACGAAAATCCAGTTCCCTTGGTCGACCTTCAGGGCAAGTTTCGCCCGGAAATGGGTGAACTGGCTGGCAAATATGTCAAAAACGAATATTATGATTTGGGTCAGGAGCCAGAAAAATCGGTCGATGTCGAAATTGCTATCAAGTTAAAAGAAGAGAACAAGGCCTTCAAGGTCGAAAAATACGTACACAGCTACCCGAACTGCTGGCGTACCGATAAACCGATCCTGTATTATCCACTGGATTCGTGGTTTATCAAGGTCACCGAGGTCAAAGACCGTATGGTCGAATTGAACAACACCATCAATTGGAAGCCCAAATCAACAGGCGAGGGCCGTTTCGGCAATTGGTTGGCCAACGCCAATGATTGGAACCTTTCTCGATCTCGCTATTGGGGCATCCCGCTACCGATTTGGCGTACCGAAGACGGACAGGAAGAAATCATCATCGGGTCCGTGGCCGAACTGAAGTCCGAGATGGCGAAAGCGGTCGAATCCGGAGTACTTAAAAAAGATATTTTTGCGGATTTTGTTGTGGGCGACCTATCCGAAGAAAACTACGACACTATCGACCTGCACAAGAACATCGTCGATGACATTACCTTGGTTTCCCCATCCGGGAAGGCTATGAAGCGCGAGGCCGACCTGATCGACGTTTGGTTCGACAGCGGGTCCATGCCGTACGCGCAGTGGCATTATCCTTTTGAAAGGGGCCCCAAGGAAACACCCAAAGGTCAGCTCGATGCCCCTAAAGCCCTTACCCCCGGACAAACCATTCCGTTCCCCGCCGATTTTATCGCCGAGGGGGTCGACCAGACCCGGGGCTGGTTTTATACCCTGCACGCCATCGCTACCATGGTCTTCGATTCCGTAGCGTATAAAAATGTAGTTTCCAACGGACTGGTGCTCGATAAGGAGGGCAAAAAGATGAGTAAACGCTTGGGTAACGCCGCAGATCCGTTCGAAACCATGAACGAACACGGCGCCGATGCCACCCGCTGGTACATGATCTCGAACGCCAACCCATGGGATAATCTCAAATTCGATATCGAGGGTATCGCCGAGGTAAAGCGCAAGTTTTTTGGCACCTTGTACAACACCTATTCCTTCTTCGCATTGTATGCGAACATCGACGCTTTCGATTATTCAGAGGATGACATCCCGCTTAACGAGCGTCCCGAAATTGACCGGTGGGTGCTGTCCGAATTACATTCCCTAATAAAAATCGTCGATGAGGCCTACGCCGATTATGAACCGACAAAAGCTACGCGGGCCATATCCGATTATGTGCAGGAAAATCTAAGTAACTGGTATGTGCGCCTTTGCAGAAGACGTTTTTGGAAGGGGGAATATCAAAAGGATAAAATATCGGCCTACCAAACCCTTCACACCTGTTTGGAAACGGTGGCCAGACTTTCGGCACCTGTGGCTCCCTTTTTTATGGACCGATTGTACAAAGATTTGACCGCCACTACGAAAAAGGATGCATTTGAAAGCGTGCATTTGGCTGATTTTCCGATTTACGATGCTTCTATCGTAAACAAGGAGCTGGAAAGTAAAATGGAAATGGCGCAGACGATATCCTCCTTGGTCCTGTCCATCCGCCAGAAGGAAAAGATCAAAGTGCGCCAACCGCTACAGAAAATAATGATTCCCGCGTTGAGCTCAATCCAAAAACAGGAAATCGAAGCGGTGGCCGATCTTATAAAATCCGAAGTCAATGTCAAAGAGATACAGCTCTTGGACGATGCCTCCGGAATCTTGGTCAAACAGATCAAACCGAATTTCAAAGTCTTAGGGCCAAAGTTTGGCAAGGACATGAAAAAAATAGCCCACGCGGTCAGTAAGTTACAGCAAGAAGATATCCAAAAAATAGAACGAGAGGGAAAAATATCCCTCGACATTGAAAATAAAAGCGTTATATTAGAGTTACAAGATGTAGAGATAGCTTCACAGGATATCGAGGGTTGGTTGGTGGCCAATCAGGGCTCGCTTACCGTAGCACTTGATGTTTCTATCGACGATGAACTCAGAAAAGAGGGAATCGCAAGAGAATTGGTGAACCGGATCCAGAATATTAGAAAGGATTCGGGGTACGAAGTGACAGACAAAATAGTAGTGAAAATTCTGAAAGATGGCTTTGTCGAAAAAGCGGTAGAAAGCAATCTCGAATACATCAAAACCGAGACCTTGACCGCTGATCTGCGTTTTGAGGAAAAATTAGAAAAAGGTATCGAAGTGGCCTTTGATGAAGTAAAAACCAAATTATTTATTGTAAAACATTAGGTTATGGCAGAAGATTTAAAAGTTAGATATTCGGACAGAGATTTGGCCGAATTCAGGGAGCTGATCGAAGATAAAATAACAAAGGCCAAGAGTCATCTAGAGCTGCTGAAAAGTTCATATATGAATGATGGCAATAATGGTACGGACGATACTTCGCCTACTTTCAAGGCCTTCGAGGAGGGGTCGGAGACCATGAGCAAAGAAGCGAATACGCAACTAGCCATTCGTCAAGAAAAATTTATACGTGATTTGAAGAACGCCTTGCTGCGTATCGAAAACAAGACCTATGGTATTTGCCGCGTAACCGGTAAACTTATTGCCAAAGAGCGTCTCAAACTGGTGCCGCATGCGACCCTTAGCATAGAGGCCAAGAATATGCAGCAGTAAGGGTTGGTAATGAAATGGATCTGCTTCTTCTTTTTCTTACTAGCGCATACCCTCTACGCCCAAAAAATTGTAAAAAAATCTTTCATAAATCCAAAAATTGAGGCGATAATCTTAAATGTCACGAACAGTTTCGAACTGTTCGTCGATACGGCGCCGGGTAATGAGGTACTAGTCGAAGCGGCCATCGATGGTGAGTATTGTAACGACTTATTGGTAAATGTCAAGACATCGGGTAATACCCTTTTTATAGACACCGAATTTCAGCCGAATTTCAAAAAACCGAACGACAAACTCAGTGCCCACAAAGTAATTTCCATTGCGTTGAAGTTGTTACTGCCAGAACAGAAAAGAGTAACGATTTTCGGAACAGGATGCCATGTAACGGCCAAAGGCAGCTATGAAAAGCTAAAAATCACCCTTAGCGACGGTAGCTGCCATCTAAAAAGTATTTCCGGGACCGCAGTAGTCGCCACCCAAAGCGGAACTATTTCAGTATTGGCCAGAAACGCGAAAATCAAGGCCACGAGTAAGTATGGCAGGGTAGGGCGAAATCAAATTCCATCCGGTGATACGTTTTATGATGTCAGTTCGGTAACTGGCGACATCCTTCTTGATAAAATCGAATAATATGCCGCAATATTCCTATTTTTGCCCTTAATTTCTATCCGGAACTATGAGTTTAAAGAAATCGGTGCTAATCATAGCGGTACTATTGCTGATAGACCAAGGAAGCAAATACTACATAAAGACCCATTTCGTATTGGGAGAATCGGTAGATGTTTTCAATTGGTTTAAAATACTGTTCATCGAAAATTCCGGGGCAGCTTGGGGCGCGAAACTCAGTGATTTTTTACCGGTTTCGGAATCGACGGGAAAACTAATACTGACCGTATTCCGATTGTTTGCCGTAGCGGGCATTGGTTATTGGCTTTACGATACGGTTCGAAAGAAATCGTCGAAAACTTTAATTTGGGCCGTTTCTTTAATTTTTGCGGGAGCGCTGGGCAATATTATCGATTCCGTTTTTTACGGAATGATTTTTAACGATAGTTACCAACAGGTGGCCACGGCATTTTCAGCGGAACCCTACGGCGATATTTTCCATGGTAAGGTGGTCGACATGCTCTATTTTCCTATTATAGACTCCACATGGCCCGAATGGGTGCCCTATTTTGGGGGGTCGGATTTCCGATTTTTCGAACCTGTCTTCAACATTGCCGATATGGCCATCAGTACAGGCGTAGGTATTTTAATCGTCTTTAATAAAAGTGCGTTTGGAAAAAAAGAGGCGGATGCCTATTCCGATAGCTGGGACGACTATGTAGCCAGAACAGAAAAAGAATAGATTTTCTTTGGCGTGATGCAATAGTCAAGTGGGATATCGTATGCATTGATATCCTCAATGGTATCTTCCGCTTGAAATAGGGACAGGCCTATTTTTTTTACATCCTTACGACATTCCTTTAGAAAAGTATCGTAAAATCCCTTGCCATATCCTACACGGTTTCCTTTTTTATCGAAGGCTAAAAGAGGAATGAATACCACATCAATTTTATCGATTGGGATTTCGATGCCGTCAATGGGCTCGGGAATCTTCCACCTGTTGGTTCGGAATTTGGTAGCGTCGGTAAGTAAATAGTGTTTCAGCGAATCGTCGCCGGTCACTTTGGGAAGTACAACATTTTTATCCTTGCCTTGAAGGATGGTAAGGATGAAATGGGTATCAATTTCTTTTTGGTAGGAAATAGGCAGAAAAATATGATAGTAACTGAAACCCCATATAGGGAGTATGAGCGAAGCATTGGCAATAGCCAAGCTTGAAGCTAAAAGGGAACTTTCAGAAATTGATTTCCTTCGATTTCTATATTCCGACCGTAAATCCTGTTTAAGCATGATTCGAATCAAAAACGGTATCGGGAAGGGTCGATGAAACCTATTCTTTGGCGTTTACATAATAATACACCTTGAATGAAATCATCAAAAGTAAGTATAAAACTAAGGTTATGATATATTTGTCCATGGGGGTAATTGATTTTGATACGTTAAACTTAGATAAAAAAATCGTTATCTAAACTGTCAAGGGGAAGTTTTTACCGATGAAATGCATTTTTTAGTTAAATATTAACATTTTAGTGTTAAAAGCCTTGGTGAACTCGAATATTGATGGTCATAATTTTCAAGATTAGAATTGTTAAGGAAAGACTTACATTTTATTCTTACAGTATTTTTGATTGATTTAGTTGATGATTTGTCTCTAACTTTGTAGCACCCGTTGCTTTTTATTATTTAATTCGCAATCCGAATGTCCCAGGTGTCCATAGAAATTCAGTTGAGTACCTTGCCCGATAGTCCGGGGGTGTATCAATTTTATGATGCCGACGAAAAGATATTGTATGTAGGCAAGGCAAAGAACCTTAAGAAACGGGTCGCCTCCTATTTTACCAAGACCCATGAATATGGTAAGACCCGGGTAATGGTCAAAAAAATTCGCGGTATCCGTCATATAGTGGTGCCCACCGAATCTGACGCGCTACTGCTAGAGAACAACTTAATCAAAAAGTACAGACCCCGTTACAATGTTTTGCTCAAAGATGATAAATCGTATCCGTGGATATGTATCAAAAATGAGCGCTTCCCTAGGATTTTTCCGACCCGAAAGCTCATAAAGGATGGTTCGGAATACTATGGCCCCTACACCAGTATGAAAACGGTACGTACGCTTTTAGACTTGGTGAAAAGCGTTTACCCGCTGCGGACATGTAACTATGATCTTTCCCAAGAAAAAATAGATTCGGGTAAGTATAAGGTGTGTCTTGAATATCACCTAGGCAATTGCAAGGGACCTTGTGAGGGTCTGCAAAATGCGGAGGACTATCATGCCCAGATAGAAGACATACGGGAAATTATCAAAGGAAATTTTAAGTCCTCGTTACACTATTTCAAACATCGAATGAAATCCTTGGCCGTCGATATGCAGTTCGAAGAGGCCCAGCTTATCAAAGAGAAAATCGAGGTCTTGGAAAATTATCAGGTGAAATCGACCATCGTCAATCCTAAAATCAACAATGTAGACGTCTTTTCGATCATTTCCGACGAATCGCATGCGTATGTTAATTTTTTACAGTTGTCACATGGTTCGATCATCCGCTCCCATACCTTGGAAATCAAAAAGAAACTCGATGAAAGCGACGTCGATCTTTTGCAATTGGCTATTGTAGAGATACGGCAGCGCTTCGACTCCCGGTCTACCGAACTTTATCTGCCTTTTGAAGTTACTGCCGAACCCCACTTGAAAGTAACCGTGCCCAAACTGGGGGACAAAAAAAAGATTGTCGATCTTTCCGAACGCAATGCCAAGTTTTTTAGACAAGAGCGTTTCAAGCAGATCAAGATTATCGACCCCGACCGGCATACGAACCGAATTATGGTACAGATGCAGAAAGATCTACGCCTTTCAGCCGAGCCAAGGCATATCGAGTGTTTTGACAATAGCAATATTCAAGGTAGCAATCCTGTAGCCGCCTGCGTGGTATTCAGAAACGGAAAGCCCTCAAAAAAGGAATATCGACATTACAATATCAAAACCGTTGACGGCCCTGACGATTTTGCATCTATGGAAGAGGTCGTCTATCGAAGGTACAAGCGTTTATTGGCCGAGGAGGAATCATTACCACAGTTGATTGTTATAGATGGAGGAAAAGGGCAGTTGTCATCTGCGTTGAAAAGTTTGGATATTCTGGATCTCAGAGGAAAGATCGCTATCATAGGTATCGCAAAACGTCTCGAGGAAATCTATTTTCCGGAAGATCCCATCCCTCTGTATCTAGACAAGAAATCGGAATCCCTAAAAATTATCCAGCAACTGCGCAACGAGGCGCACCGTTTCGGCATTACCTTCCACCGGAACAAACGCAGTAAGGCCGCCATTAATTCTGAATTGGAAAGTATTGACGGGGTCGGCGAAAAAACCGCACAAAATCTGTTGAAAACTTTCAAATCGGTCAAGCGCGTTAAAGAGGCATCCCTAGAAAAGCTGGCGGAAATCGTAGGTATGGTCAAAGCCAAGAAAATCTACGGAACGTTTCATCCTTAGAAACATAGGATATGAGGCGTCAGACAAGAACGCAAGTGTTTTGAATGACAAAGTCCTAAGTTAAATAAAAATTGGGGTTTCTACCTGTTTCCTGCTCAAGGTCTGCTCAAAAATTACCAGTAGAAATGTACTGGTAATTTTTGAACACACCTTTATAACGAAGAGGTAGGTTTTTTATCTGTTCTGGCGGTAATAAATCGATTAGTCTGCCTAAATTTGGTATCTTGAAAAAGCTTCTATTTTTTTTTGCATTTCTAGGCTTAGGCCTTTTTGTATCGGCACAAGACGCCGATAAAAAAGACCTTAAAATAGGCCTGGTGCTAAGCGGTGGCGGGGCAAAAGGTCTAGCCCACATCGGGGCGCTCAAGATTATTGAGAAGGCTGGAATCAGAATCGACTACATTGGTGGCACGAGCATGGGCGCGATTGTCGGAGCGTTGTACGCTGCAGGATATACCGCTACGGAGCTTGATTCAATCTTCCGCACCACCGATTTCACCAACCTAATAGAGGATAATCTTCCACGAAGTGCCAAAACATTCTATGAAAAGGAAGATTCGGAAAGGTATGCGATTACCTTGCCTTTCAATAAGTTCAAAATTTCGGTGCCTCCCGCTTTTTCGGGAGGGCAGAACGTGTACAACGAATTGGTAAAATTACTCTACCCTGTAAAGAACATAAAAGAGTTCGATAAGTTGCCGATTCCCTTTCTGTGCTTGGCGACCGATGTTGAGACGGGCGACGAGGTCGTTCTTAAAGAAGGCTATCTACCACAGGCCGTTATGGCAAGTGGGGCCTTGCCTTCGCTTTTCGAACCTGTTAAGATCGGTAATCGCTTACTGGTCGATGGGGGGGTGGTCAACAATTATCCTATACAAAAAGTCAAGGAAATGGGCGCGGATGTAATCATTGGCGTCGATGTTCAGCACGGACTCCGAGATAGGGATGGCCTAATTTCGGCCACCGAGATTCTTCTGCAGATCAACAATTACCGCACCGTTCTCGATATGGAAGAAAAATCGAAACTGACCGATATCTACATCAAGCCCGAGGTCGCTAATTTTTCGGTCATCGATTTCAATCTCTACGACCGGATAATAGAAAGTGGTACCGAAGCAGCTAAAAAAAGCTATGGTGATCTTAGAAGGCTTGCGATAAAACAGAATGATAGCGAAAGAAAGAGGGCCAAAATCGAACCTCAGGAGAAGTTGATAATCGATAAGCTGACCGTGACGGGCAGCGCCGATTACCCCAGGGGCTACGTAAAGGGAAAATTGCGTTTGGGCAAGCACAAAGAGACTACCTTTTCTCGGCTGGAACAGGGAATCGGCAATTTGGCAGCGACCAGAAACTTTCAGACCATACACTATAAACTGCAAGACGACGGGGCCGGGGAAGACCTTATTTTAGATCTTTCTGAAAACCCCGTCAAGACTTTTGTCCGTCTGGGCGCCCATTACGATGATCTTTACAAAACGGCCGCCATTCTCAATGTGACCCAAAAACAGATCTTGACCCGCGACGATGTGGCCTCCTTCGACTTTATCATCGGCGATAATGTGCGCTATAATTTTCAGTATTATGTGGATAAGGGTTCCTATTGGAGCTTCGGCTTGAACTCCAGGTTCAACGATTTTGGAAAGGAAATCGATTTTGATCTTATCCGCAGTAATTTTGAAGTACCGCCGGGGGTCAATGTCAACACTATAAACCTAGATGTTTCCGACCTGACCAACCAGATTTACGTTGAGACCGTACTGCGCGAAGAATTTGCGTTCAGGACCGGAATCGAGCATAAATTGTTAAAGTATAGTACAAGAACCTTGGCACAGCGCGGTGATGAAGAGGCTCCGCTCGCCCAGCAAACCTCGGATGGGAAGACCTTGTTCGAAAACAGTAATTTTTTCAGCACCTTCGGCGAGTTAACGCTCGATACGTACGATAATGCCTATTTTCCTTCGAGGGGACTTCTTTTCGCCGGTGACTTTCATTTTTACGTATTTTCTTCTGATTTCAACGATAATTTTAAGGAATTTTCAATTGCGAAGGCTCGTATGGGCGGAGCTATTCCCATTTTAAAAAATCTTTCCCTAACTATGGAAACTGAAGGCGGGTTTAAACTGGGCACCTCCGATGTTACCTCGTTTGATTTTTTACTCGGCGGATACGGCACGGATCTGATCAATAATTTCATTCCTTTTTTCGGTTATGATTTTATAAGTCTGCCGGGCAACAGCTTCGTAAAGGCATACGGAAGGCTTGATTATGAATTCATACCTAAAAATCACCTCATGTTCACGGCCAATTTCGCCAATGTCGATGATGATCTTTTCAGAACAGGCGATTGGTTTGCCCTTCCGAGTTATTCGGGGTATGGTGTCGGCTACGGATGGGAATCTTTTTTAGGACCGATGCAGGTGCACTATGCATGGTCTCCCGAAGGCAAGAACAGCAATTTCTTTTTTAGTTTGGGCTATTGGTTTTAGGGAGATAGTTTAAACATAAAATTTAATTGTTACCTTATCCGTCCAATACCACTGAATCTTATAAAAAGGTTCTCCGAATAAATTGATGACTTATGAAAAGTAAATCCCTTTTTTCCATTAAATGTATTGTCTGTTGTATCGTTCTGACCTTAGGGGCAAGCGTCTTGCTTCAGGCCCAGACCCAGGAATTTCTGTACGGTGATATGCTACCCGATGCCCCAGAACTTTCGGAAAGGGGGTCTTACACGGTCGGAGTTCGGACCCTAGATTTGCTCCATCCCGATCAAGTGGATATTTTGAACTCGAAAGCAGGTAAAGAGGTCATGTACGACCGCCCCTTGACCGTTGAAGTATGGTATCCCGCAGAGATATCCTCGGGTACAGAGGCCTTGGTGACCTATAATGAGGTCATGGGTACCCGTGGTGATTCTCTCCGCCCATTGATTCCGTTTACATTCAACGGAAGAGCCGTTAGAGATGCCGCCCCCAAAGCTTCGGAAAAAGCTTTTCCTTTAATCGTGGTTTCCCATGGATACGTGGGTTCCCGATATTTGATGACCTATTTGACCGAAAACCTGGCCTCGAAAGGATACGTTGTGGTCGCCATAGGTCACACCGATTCCACCTTCAAGGATGCCAATGCCTTTCAAAGTACCTTGCTCAATCGGGCCAAGGACATCCGCTTTGTAATCAATGAAATGGAACGGCTGGGAAAATCGGATAGCAAAGATAATTTATCCGGAAAAGTCAATGCCGATAACACTGCCATCGTCGGCTATTCCATGGGCGGTTATGGGGTGTTGAACGTTGCCGGTGCGGGATATAGCGATGGCATGGTGCAATTTTTTAAAGGAATGGCCGACGGAAGCACTGCAATCCAAGTGCTGGCCGCCAGCAATGCGGAGTATCAGAACCGATCCGACCCTAGAATCAAGGCCGTAGTCGCTTTTGCCCCGTGGGGAATGGAGCGCGGCGTCTGGGATGCCGAAGGTTTAAAGGGATTAAAAAAACCCACTTTTTTCGTCGCCGGAAGCCAAGACGATATCTCGGGCTATGAAAAGGGAATCAAAGCCATTTATGAAGGCGCCATTAATGCCGATCGCTATCTTTTGACATATACCGATGCCAGGCATAATATAGCCCCGAATCCGCCTCCAAAGGAAGCTTTGGCCCCCGGACTCCATATCGACGAATACTACCGCTACGCCGATGCCACTTGGGACCAGCGCAAGATCAACAACGTCAACCAGCATTTCGTGACCGCTTTTATCGATGCCCAGTTAAAGGGTAAGGACACCTCCAAATATCTAGATATCCCCGAAAATTCGAATGCTCAAGATTGGCCGGGGTTCAAGCCCAGGTCTTCTACGGGGATGGAGCTGCTGCATGCGGCCCCAGCGGAGTGAAAATTTATCCCTCACTGTTTATCAACGTCCGCTTCACCTCCCGCCGCAAATAATATCCCGTAACTAGAGTAGCCAAGACATCGGCAATCGGAAACGATATCCAAACCCCCAGTTCATCAAAATAATGGGGCAGGATCAGTATCAGGGGAATAAAAAAGAAACCCTGCCGGGTCAAGGTTAAAAGAAGAGCGGGAATGGCCTTCCCGATAGCCTGAAAATAGGCAGCCCCGATAAGTTGTAGTGCAATTATAGGGGTCGCGGCGAATACAAGCCGCATGGCAAGCGGGGTATGTTCCAAAACATAGGCGTTTGTGGCCAGGTCTTCGGCCGACATATCGGGACCGCTTCCTAAAAATAATCCCGCGATTTCGGCAGGGAAAATAAACAGGCCGACGAAAACGACGCTTGCCAAAATAGCGGCGTACTTTATAGCGGTATTAATGGTTTCCCGTACCCTCTGGTATTTTTCAGCCCCGTAGTTAAACCCGGCGATCGGTAAAAATCCTTGGGTCACCCCGAAAACGGGAAAGAGGGCGAACATCAACATCCGACCGATAATGGCATAGACCGCGACCATAGCCTCCCCGCCCAAACCGTAAAGTATATTGTTCATCAACAGATAAGTGATGCTGACGACGGCTTGGCGGGCGAGGGTAACAAAACCAAGGGAACCGATTTCCTTTAGAATAGGTGTGTCCAATCCAAAATGGGATAGACTTATTTTTAGTTCGGAATTTTTGGATAGAAAGAAGTATAGTATGTAGGCAAAGCACAAAAAATAGCCGATAGTAGTCGCCCAAGCTGCCCCTGCCATACCCCAATCGAAGATATAGATAAAAACATAGTCCATCAACAAATTTCCGACCGAGGGAATGATCATGGCGATCATCGCGAATTTAGGCTTCCCTTCGGCACGGATGACCGTGTTGCCCATCATACAGAGTGCCAAAAAAGGAACGCCGTACAGCACAATCCTATAATATACCTTTGCTGGATCGAAAATGGCGCCCTTTCCCCCGAAAGCGGGAATCAGCGTATCGACGTAGAACAATCCCAGAGCGACCATGATCACCGTCACCAATAGGGTCAGGGTAATTTGGTTTCCGAAGGTCTTTAGAGCTTTTTCCGTATTGTTGGCACCGAGGGCACGGGATATGATGCTAGACCCCCCGATACCGATGGACATGCCCAGTGCACCGATAAAAAAGGATACGGGAAGCACCACATTTATGGCTGCAATCGCGATGGAACCGATCCAATTGCCCACAAAAATTGAATCGACCAAAACATTGAGCGACATCACCAAAATACCGATCGATGCCGGTACCGATTGTCGGATCAACAATTTGCCGATAGGCTCTGAGCCAAGTTGTTCTGCAGATACGTTTGCCATACGTCAGTCCATCACTTTGCAGGTCAATTCGAGGGCAACGCCCCGGTTTCTTCCCACGCGTTCACCCAATCGGCCATCACTTGAACCCAGGTGTCGCTATCGTTCATACAAGGTATATGCTTATAACTTTCGCCCCCGGCTTCAGTAAACTGCTCTTTACCTTCCATGGCAATTTCCTCCAAGGTCTCCAAACAATCCGACACAAAGGCGGGCGTGATTACCGCTAGTCGCTTTTTGCCTTCTTTCGCCAACCGCTCGAATTCATAATCGGTATAAGGTTTCAACCAAGGATCGCCGGCCAAGCGCGATTGAAACGACGAGCTGACCTTAGTTTCATCCAAACCGAGTTCCGCTTTTACCAGCTCGGTCGTCTCATAGACCTGGTGGCGATAGCAGGTATGGTGTGCTACGGAATTGATATGGCAACAACTGCCGTCAATTTTGCAATGATAACGGGTAGGGTCCGATTTTCGGATGTGCCGTTCGGGAATGCCGTGATAGGAAAACAGGATGTGGTCGTACTCAAAATCCTTCAATCCATCGGTGATACTTTGGGACAGGGCCTTAATGTATTCGGAATTGTGATAAAAGGGAGGTAGCGTGGTCAAATGTATTTGCGGAAAAAATTCCTTTTGTACATCCATAGTTTTTACCACCACGGTTTCATAGGATGACATAGCATAATGTGGATACAGCGGTACCAACAACACCTCGTCCACGCCTTTGTCATTCAATTCCTGCAACGCAGTCTTTATGGTCATCGTACCGTAGCGCATACCAAGGGCTACGGGCATATCGGTATGGGTTTTCAATTTCTCGGAAAAACGCTCCGAGAGAACGATAAGAGGTGAGCCTTCATCCCACCAAATTTTGGCATAGGCCTTGGCCGATTTCTTGGGTCGGGTCTGTAAAATAATACCCCTTACCAGAATATTGCGAAGTACTTTGTTGACATCGATTACCCTTTCATCCATCAAAAATTCATCGAGATAGGGTTTGACATCTTTTGCGGTGGGACTTTCGGGGGAACCGAGATTTACGAGTAATACGCCTTTCATAGATAACTTCCATTTTTGTCATTCTGCTCCTCGGCTACGCTCGGCATAAACTTAGGCAGAAATCTCATTCTAGCTTCTTTTTAGTAATTTTCGCATATCGCCTGACCTTTGTTTAAAGGCAGGCGGGAGTCCTTTTTAGATGATAATCTACTTTGGAAAAGATAGACTTCGGAAAGAAGAATTTCCAATTGCAAAAATAAGCCTTGAAAACCATCTCGTCGAGATATCGGCCTAATTGTTTTTTGATAGTATAATAGATTTCATCAATTTTCGCCTTTTTGTTTAAAAAACCATTACTTTTTCATATACTTTAAAAATTCACCACCACAACATTGCTATACTAGTCCGAAAACGTACGAATCCTTAAAATCCGGGTCTTAATGCTCAACGAAATTTTTAGTATAAACAATCAGTCAATACTTTTGGTAATCGGTACCTTGATAGGTCTTCTTGTCACCTATTTAATGGTGTTGGCCTTCTTGAGACGTCTGGGCAAAAACCCGAAATATCTGATGCCTATAGCGGCTGTAAAGCGGGTAAGTAAACCTATTTTTATCATATTTCTGTCCATCTTAATTCGTTTGCAGGCACTTCGGCAGGTTCTCGGTCTGGAAGACTATACGTATTGGTTCCGGAAAACAAGTGCCCTGATATTTATCTTTGCCTTTACTTGGCTGTTGTTGAGTATCGTTAAAATCGTGAAGCATCATATCATCGAAAAATATGATGTAGAAGCTTCCCATAACTTAAAGGCCCGAAAAGTGGCAACCCAATTCAATATATTGGAACGCATCTTTGTGTTTATCATCATAATAATTGCCATGGGAATTGCGCTCATGAGTTTTGAAAGTATCCGTGAGATCGGGGTGAGCATCTTTGCTTCTGCCGGGGTCGCGGGCATTATCATTGGGTTTTCGGCCCAAAAAATGATAGGTACGATATTGGCCGGAATACAGATTGCCCTGGCACAGCCCATAAAATTGGATGATGTTGTCATTGTCGAAGGGGAGTGGGGCCGTATCGAAAAAATCATGCTGACTTATGTTGTCATCAAAATATGGGATAAAAGAAGGCTTATTGTACCCACAACTTATTTTATCGAAAAACCTTTTCAAAACTGGACAAAAACTTCATCCGATATTTTGGGAACCGTTTTTCTCTACACCGATTATAATGTGCCTTTTGATGCCATACGGGAAGAATTTACAAGGATTTTAAACGGTACCGATCTTTGGGACGGTGAGGTGAACGTCGTGCAGGTAACTGATTCAAAACTCGAAAGTATTGAAATTCGGGCGTTGATGAGTGCCAAAGATTCTTCTGCGGTCTTTGACCTTAGGGTTCTGGTACGCGAAAAATTGATTTGCTTTCTACAGGAAAATTATCCCGAAAGTCTGCCCCGTACCCGACTTCAAATAGAAAAAAGTGATCTCTCGGAAAATACGTCGGAACAATAGCCGTTATATCCTAGACTTGCTAAATGATTAAAAATTTTTGGGGATAGGTCTTGACGCGTACTTCCTTACATTTGTGTATCATTACTACGTAGCCATACGCTTACCGTAAATCGCCCTTTTTAAGGCAAAATGCGTAAAGCGGAAAAAGAAGTTTATGCGCCCCTTACTTATCATTTCATGCTGTTTTTTTACCCTTTCGGGATATTCCCAAGAAAAGAACAGTCTGCTCTGGGAAATATCGGGTAACGGGCTTGAGAAATCCTCTTATCTATACGGCACCATGCACGTCAGCAAAAAAATAGCCTTTCGGCTTGACGATGTTTTCTACGAGGCCTTGGATAAAAGTGAGATGATAGCTTTGGAATCCGACCCCGGTCTCTGGCTCGATAACAACGATGCCATGGGCGGCAACGTCTTCGGATATGGCGGCGGATATGTTGCCAAAGGATTTTATGCCAATAGCTTCAAGGTAGAAAACCCGAAAAAAGAGTTTTTAGGCGCCTACCTCGCCTATGAAGACCGTATCGTCAACAATATCCTATACCGTACCGACGAATTCTCCCAAAATTTTGAGGAGGAGACCTATCTCGATATGTTTATCTACCAGGCAGGCAAAAAGTTTGACAAGCCCATCATTGCACTTGAAGACATGGAGGAGTCGGCCGCTTTGGTCGGCCGCGCCAGTATGAACGCCATGAAACAAAGGCCCGATGAATGGCTGCAAAAAAAAATGCAGCAATCCGACCCTATGTTTTTGTTGCAGGATGCCTACCGCGAGCGAAATATCGCCTTGCTCGATTCTATCGATCGCGCCATGTATACCGGCCATTATATGAAGAATATGTTGCACATCCGCAATGCCAACATGACGGAGCGCTTAGATTCCGTAATGCATAAGGGCAAGGTGTTTGCCGGAATCGGAGCGGCCCATCTCCCCGGAGAAAAAGGGGTTATCGACCTCTTGCGAAAAAAAGGATATACCGTGGCTCCTTTAGTCTCTAAATCATCGGCGAACGGGAAGGTTCTGAAGCTAAAGTTCGAAGAAAAGAAGCGTGAAAACGAGAATGCATCCTATGGTCCCGAAGACGGATTTTTTACGATACATCTTCCCAACAAACTCTATCCGGTATCCGATCAGGGCAAGACCACCTATGTTTCCCCTGACTTGGCCAATGGTAGCTTTGTCGTCATAAACCGTGTCCCCACATATTCGTTCTTAAAGCAGGATGCGGTCTATACTTTGGATGATATCGATAAGTTGTTGTTCGAAAATATCCCTGGAAAGATTTTAGAGAAGTCGAAAATAGAAAAAGATGGCTTTAAGGGATTGGACATCAAAAATCAACTCAAAAATGGCGACCGACAACGCTATCAAATTTTTAGGACACCTCTTGAGATACTTATCATTAAAATGGGCGGCGAGGGCGATTACGTAACGGCCCATTCAGATGCCGTTTTTAGCAGTTTGCAGTTTAGAAAACTAGCAAAAGGACCGGTACAACTTTTTTCCGATTTTGAAGATTTCGAGGTAGAAATGCCTGCTTTGTACAATTTTACCAATAAAAGCCGTATTGGCGACCGCTCAATCGAGGGGTATGATCAAAATAATGAATCCTATTATTTTCTTCGAAAGTCCGTTTTGAACGATTTCGGTTTTATCGAGGCCGATACCTTCGAACTGAAACAGATACAAAAACGATTTTATCAAGATCTGGAGTTGAAACCCCGTTATCGGGATGGCAACGGAAAACGTTTGATCTCATCCGCAATTTTCGATACGGATTCCGGCAAACGATTACATTTGATGACTACCTTCCGGGCGGGCGAATATTATCTTTTGGGCATCTTGACGGAATATGGTAAAGAAGCGGAAGAATTTTTTGAATCCTTTCAGCTAAAACCGACGAAATACAAGGTTCCCTTTGAAACGATTGTTGATACCGCGCTCTATTTTAGCACCAAAAGCATAGTCAAACCGCCAAAATTTGTGGAAAGCAGTAATGGCTATTACAGTGGTGCGCCCAAAGCGAAGGCCTACGACCCTTTCTATAAAAAAACGGTCTACCGCAACAAAAATGATGAAGCTATCACCGTAGAATTGAACAAGACCCATGATTTTTTGATGTTTAGTTCGCTCGATTCCGCCTGGGCCTTGCGAAAGAAGATGTATGCCTATAAGCAGTTCAACATCATCAACGAGCGAACGCTGACTTCGCCGGAAGGCTATCAAGAAATGCAGTTGACCCTTACCGATACGGCAAGTACGCGAGGTATTTTAGTCAAGAACATTATTAAGGATGGGCTGCTCTATGAACTTAAAGCGGTTGTGGACACCATCGAAAGACCGAGCCGTTTTGTAACCGAATTCTTCGAGAATTTCAAACCAAAAGATACCGTTATCGGACGGGGTATACTTGAGGATAAAGTCCCGGATTTCTTTGCGGCCCTGCGCAAAAACGACAGTATAGTACTTGATGGCTATAGGTATCTGAAATTTAATAAAAAACACGTTGATTCGCTGCAATACTATATCTCCGAGCATGAGTTTAGTCCGAATATGCGTCAGATACAGTCCTACCTTATCTTGCAATTGGGACAGTTAAAAGATGTGGATGCCTCGTCATTTTACAGAGATTTCTATGCGGAATCCTATAACAATTCGACCGCACAGGCGATGGTATTACAGTCGATTTCACAAGAATCCGACGAAGCTTCGGCAGCACTATTGCTCGAATTGATGGCCACCGATTTGCCTTTGCTTTCCAATACTTTTCATATCAGTTACATTTTCGCCCCCTACCGGGAAAACCTCACGTTGGCTAAAAAACTTTTCCCGGAATTACTGCAATACAGTACGATAAGCGAGTACAAAGCTCCCATTTTCTCTTTATTGACCAAATTGGTGGCGGAAGGTGTACTAAAACCGAAAGTCTATAAAAAATATACATCCCAAATATTAAACGATGCGAAAATTCAGTTGAAGCGTCAGTTGAGTAGGGACGTGGTTCCGAAAGCGCAGGATTTTTATAGTCCCGGAACCCAAAAACAAAATAAGGGTGTGCTTGAAGATTATGTGACGCTGTTGTACCCGTTCAACGGTGAAAGAAGAATACAACACTTCTTTGAAAAGGTGGCCCTTATCGAAGATTCGGATATCCGCACTACGTATTTTGCCCTTTTGGCGAAAAACAACAGAGCTATTCCTCAAAAGAAGCTAATGGCAATGGCAGCCGATATAAATTCGCGACAGCTGCTGTTCGACAAACTCAAAAAAGCCGGAAAACTGGAATTGTTTCCGGAACTATTTAAAACACAAAAAGATTTGGCGGAAGCCCTTCTATTTCCAAGTGGCAACTATTCGGCGAACAGAGACTCTATTGCTTTTCTTGGCAAAAAAAACCTGACATATAAAGATAAGCCATTGACCGGCTATTATTTTAAAAAACGCAACAACGAAGACTACGATAAGAACTTCAACTTGCATCTTTTAGTTTTTGAGAATGATAAAGGCTTACAGACCAAATCTTTCTATGACAACGGCGGCATGCGAATCGAGGATACCGACACCGATGAAGACGTCGTCGGATTTGTGACCGAGGCGTTTTTGCTGAAAGACCGGCAGCGTGCCGATGTGTATCGGCCGAATGGGTATGGTGGGGGATATGGTCATTATGGGTTTTGATTTTCGCTTTATCGAATAAACACTACCTAGAAAGCAAAAGGTTGTTTGGTTCTTCCCCGTCCGCTTAATTTTACATTTAGCTTGTTCGAGTAATCGTTGTATGCAACAATACTTTCCAAATAATCTCCGTAACGCTCCAAAATCATGAAACTTAACTTATTATTTGTATCGCTTACTTCAAAATGGGTATGGCTGCCTTTCTAAAGAAATTATTAAAAATATCCTACACCAAATCTTGATTTGTTGAAATATAAATGAAGCGCTTTTAGCTTGTATTTAGAAGAATCTGAATATCTCTCGAATCAAACCATAACGGTTTTTAATGAATAATGGATTGAAAAATCAATTTTTGCACTAGTTCTAATTTGATGGGGTATATTTGTCAAGTGTGTCTATTTTCCTTTATTATGATCAATCAAAGAAATTGGTGTTTATTTGTTTGTACCTTCCTTTTTGCAACAGTCAACGCCCAACAGATTACCTGCTCCCCCGCCGACAAAAAAGCGGTCGAGAACAAGATCATGGAAATCGACGGTCTGCTCGAAAACGATTTTGGCAAGACCATCGTGGCAATAGGAAAAACATTCATGGGAACGCCCTATGTCGCCAAAACTTTGGAAATAGGAGACACCGAAACTTTGGTCATCAACCTTCAAGGCCTAGACTGTACCACGTATGTCGAAAACATATTGGCCTTTAGTCTTATGCTCGAAAAAGGCAAAGCGGGCTTCGATAACTTTACCGAAACCTTGGAAAACATCCGTTACAAAGACGGCCAACTCGCAGGGTATGCCTCACGTCTGCATTATTTCTCAGAATGGATCGCCAACAACCAAAAGAAAGGTTTGTTAAAAGACATCACAGCTGAAATTGGAGGAACGGAAATCACAAAGAACATCGATTTTATGAGTACCCATCGTAATCTGTATCCGTTTTTAAGCGATGACGAAAATTTTAAAATGATTCAAGCCTCCGAAAATAATTTGAACGACCAGCCTATTTGTATTGTTCCGCAGAATCAAATCAAAGTGAACGAACATCTGATTCAAACAGGCGATATTATCGCACTTACTACTTCAATTGCCGGTCTTGATATCACCCATACCGGTATTGCGACCCGTGAGAAAGATGGGCGCATCCATTTGTTGCACGCTTCGACTGGTTCTATGGAAGTTGAGGTTTCCGAACTTCCTTTGGTAGATTACTTGAAAAAAATTAAAAGTAATACGGGCATTATGGTGGCGCGACCAAGCTCCTAGCCCCTACGTCCCCGAATAATAATACAAAACACCACCTAAAAAAAGCCGATGAAAGTCAGGCTTTTATAAATTTTCTTGGCTCTAATTTAAAACAGCTATCATTCTTGAAACTCCTCTATGTAAAGGTTTTGAACTCGTTCGGCAGAAAAAATGACAACTATAAACTTAAATTATCAACTGGAATCGCAATTATAAACCCTAGTTTAAACCTGGAGCATTGTCTTTAAATACCCTCAGCCACTAGAGAAGTATCTTTCGGCTTCTCAGCTGTCTACTAGTTCAAAGTACCTACGAACCGGCCATGGCCATCAAATATTTTTTCGGGGTAGTCCCATATTTCTTTTTAAAAGCCGAAATAAAGTGGCTCGCCGTGCTATAGCCCACCTTTAAACCGACCTCATTGACGTTGTGCCGGCCGGTCTCGAGCATCTTTCGGGCGTATTCCATTTTATAGTCGAAAAGAAAACTGAAGACCGAATCGCCATAGATCTGTTTAAAACCTTCTTTCAGTTTTTTAAGGGATAGCCCGATTTCTTCGGATAGTTCTGACAATGTAGGCGGCTCGGCCATACGGGCGATCATAATTTCCTTGGCCTTGCGGATGCGCCGTACATTATCCTCATCGACCAAAAACGGACATTGTTCCACATCGGTACCTTCCCCCTTATTAAAATAGAGGGAAATAAGTTCGTAGGCTTTCCCTTTTATATATAATTTCTTTATGGAGGGATGTAGATTGTAGTTCATAATTTGACTGAGCACCACGGCAATAGCTGGGCTGACCCCTTCTTGCGAATAGTATTTTTTATCCCTGTTTTCGGAGCTTAGAAACGGAATGTAATCCGCCTCCCTGGAGAAAAGCGAATGGAATTTTCGGATGGTCATGACCACGGAGACCAGCCAGGAATTGGGATACAGCTCGAGGTTGAGCGGAAGATCTATTTGTGGATTGTACAACAAAAGGGAGTTTTCTTCGGATACCTCTAAGGCATAATTTCCTTGGTTGAAAACAAACTTGGCACTGCCCTTCAAACAAAAGTGGAACTGTATAAAGCTACTGTCGATTTCACGGGCTATGCGCTGAATTTCAGTAGTATCGTTCTGGATTTTTAGCACGAAAAAACCATCTTCGATAAAAACTTCCTGAAACGAACCTTGAGCGACATTTTTCTCTTGCATAGTCTATTGTAGATTGTGCTTTTTTATTTAGAAGGATTCTAAATAGAGTCCCTGTTAAGCGTTGTGTTTCCTACAAAAATACCGATTTTAGGGGAATTTACATGTAAATCCGACTAAAAAACGGGTATCGATACTAATTGTACCGCTAGCGTTATTTTTTAAAGCAAACAGCCTGTATTTTTGCTGTTGTTTGTGGAAAGAATTTTTTGCATGTTGTTTTTGGGGAATACCTTGAAGCTCAAACGGCTCAAACGGCTCAAACGGCTCAAACGGCTCAAACGGCTCAATAGCCCGATACACCGAAATCTATTCTTCTAGCATACCGAAAACGTAAGATGGTATACTCCTCTAGCGTTTTAACGTCCATTCCAGTTGATGAAAGACTACCATATTTCGCGACATAACTCATTTTACAGTATAGGGCTCAGCTACCAAAAAGCGGATGCCGAGACCCGCGGTAAGTTCAGCCTCGGAAAAGCGGCCGCCGAAAAACTGCTGATGCAGGCGAAGGCACAGGGCATCGACGGGCTTTTGGCGACCTCTACCTGTAACCGTACCGAGCTGTACGGGTTCGCCCAGCATCCCTTTCAACTCATAAAACTTCTTTGTGATAACACCACAGGCTCTGTAGAGGAGTTTCAGGAAGTTGCCTATGTCTATAAGAACAACGATGCCATTGGTCATTTATTTAAGGTAGGTACTGGGCTTGACAGCCAGATTCTCGGGGATTTCGAGATTATAAGCCAACTGAAACAAAGCTTTAACCGTTCAAAAAAATTCGGTATTGCCAATCCGTTTATCGAGCGGCTCTGCAATTCGGTTATCCAGGCCAGTAAGCGTATAAAAAACGAAACGGAAATATCATCGGGCGCTACTTCCGTCGCCTTTGCTTCCGTCCGCTATATTTTGGAAAACGTTCCCAATGTTTCCGAAAAGAACATTCTACTCTTCGGAACAGGAAAAATTGGACGTAATACCTGTGAAAATCTTATAAAGCACACCAAGAACGATCATATAACGCTTGTCAACCGCACCAAGGAAAAGGCTGAAAGAATCGCCGGAAAGTTCCAATTGACGGTCAAGGATTATGGCGACCTGCAAACTGAAATCCGTAATACCGATGTGCTGATCGTGGCTACCAGTGCCCAATCGCCGACGGTATCCAAAGAATTGATCTACACCAACAAACCTTTGTTGATTTTGGACCTGTCCATCCCCAAAAACGTATCCGACAATGTATCCGAATTGGAGAACGTAACGGTGATTCACCTAGACCATCTTTCCCAAATGACCGATAAGACGCTGGAACGGAGAAAAGAGTACGTGCCCCATGCAGAAGAGATCATTGCCGAGGTACGGCACGATTTTAGTCAATGGCTGGAGACTCGCAAATTTGCACCCGTGATCAAGGCCCTCAAAAAGAAATTGAAAACGATGAAGGACGAGGAGATGGACTATCAATCAAAAAAACTGGCCGACTTCAACGAACAACAGGCCGATGTCATCTCGAACCGCATCATCCAAAAAATCACCAAACAGTTCGCCAATCATCTGAAAGGCGATGATGTTGATTCCGATATGAGCCTTGAGCTAATTCGCAGTGTCTTTCAACTCGAACTGGATACCCCATGAGCAAAATCATTCGCATAGGTACCCGCGACAGCGAATTGGCGCTGTGGCAGGCGACCACCGTTAAGGATAGATTGGAAGGTTTCGGCCATCGCGCCGTGCTTGTCCCCGTCAAATCTACTGGAGACCTGGTACTCGATAAGCCCCTACACGAGATGGGCATCACCGGTATTTTTACCAAAACTTTGGATGTTGCCATGCTGCGCGGTGAAATCGATGTTGCGGTGCATAGTATGAAGGATGTACCTACACAACTTCCCAAAGGTATCGTTCAGGCCGCAGTACTCGAACGCGGCAATTTTCTCGATATCCTTGCTTTTAAAAGGAACGAGGAGTTCCTGGCCGAACGGGAAGCTGTTATCGCAACGGGAAGCCTACGCAGAAAAGCGCAGTGGTTGAACCGTTATCCGACCCATACGGTGGTCGATCTACGGGGAAACGTGAACACACGCTACGAAAAATTGCAAACTAACGACTGGAACGCCGCCATTTTTGCCGCTGCTGGACTGGAACGTATCGGTCTCGAGCCGGATAATACCGTGGGACTTACTTGGATGGTGCCCGCCCCCGCACAAGGAGCCATTATGGTCGTAGCCATGGAAAATGACGAATTCGTCCGTGAAGCCTGTGCCCAGCTTAATCACGAACCTACCGAAATCTGTACGCGGCAAGAACGGGAGTTCCTCCGTATTCTTGAAGGAGGCTGTACGGCGCCTATCGGAGCCCTGGCCTATATCAACAAAGAGAACGAAGTCACCTTAAAGGGAGTCTTGTTAACGGTAGACGGCAAGAAAAAGCTGGAATCGGAATTCAGTGCTCCATTGGGTCGGCACGAATTTTTGGGTCGCGATTGCGCGAACAGTATTTTGAGCCGTGGCGGGAAGCTCTTAATGAACGAGATTCAAGGTGCCACTTTAGAGACGAACCTGTTTTCCACAAAAGACCTGACCCATGAACAATTGGCGCTTTTTACCGATGCCGTTCGGGTGAAATCGGAGGATTTTATAAAGGTGAGTCCCAATCGAATTTCTGCCTATGAGCTTAAGAAAGAAAAGCGCAACGTCATCCTTACGAGTCAAAATGCGGTCGAGGCTCTGTTGAAAAACGTAGACGCGAGCGACCTTAAATTTGAAAATATCTACTGCGTCGGCCGAAAGACCAAACGTCTCATCGAACGGCACATCGGCCCGGTCAAGCATCAGGAAAAATATGCAGAAAAACTGGCCGAGCATCTGGTGGAATATATGGAAGGCCTCGAGGTCACTTATTTTTGTAGTAATCTACGGCTGGATACGATACCTACGATTTTGTCGGAAAATAATATCAAGGTCAACGAAATCGAGGCATACCAAACGAAACATGCACCTAGAAGGGTCGATGACCGTGTTGAGGGTGTCATGTTCTACAGTCCATCTACCGTCGAAAGCTATCTTATCAAAAATGCCCCGGATAAAATCGCTTACTGTATTGGGGATACTACCGCAGCGGAAGCGCGGAAACATTTCAAAGATGTTCGGGTGGCCAAGATGCCCACAATAGAGAGTGTCATCGAATTGGTAAACGAAGCGTATAAGTAACCGTTATATGTGGAATAGACTCACACTTTCCAATATCGCCTTATTGTTTCTTGATCTTATTCTGATCGTTTTCTTGGTTTTCGATTTCGGATTCAAGAATTTTCAGGAAGTTAGGGAATATAAAATCATTGCCCTGCCTTGCCTCGTATTCGCCTTAATTGCCTTCAATGTCTACAAATACCGTATTTTTAAAAAACGCGGGCAAAACGGAACGATACCCAAGATCAATCTGATCTATCTCTCTTTTTTGGTCGTGTTCGAAATGGTTTTTGCGCTTTTAAATTCTGAACAGACCTTGGCGCAAGATATGTTCAACGCCCGCTACATACTAGAATACGGATTATTATTCTACTTTCTTACGAGGCTCTCCTTTCTATTACGAAGAATATATGCCCTCTATTTTAATCCCGCCATTCTTTTTGTGGGTAGTTTTGGCTTGATTGCAATTGTTGGCACTTTTTTACTGATGCTGCCCGCGGCTACCGTAAACGGAATCTCTTTTGTCGACGCGTTTTTTACGGCCACCAGTGCTACGGCGGTCACGGGATTGATCGTAGTCGACACGGCTTTCGACTTTACGCCGTTCGGGCAAACTGTAATCATGGTGCTGTTTCAATTGGGTGGTCTGGGCATGTTAACGTTTACTTCGTTTTTTGCCTATTTTTTCAAAACGGGCGCCTCGTATCGCGAAAGTCTTTACATGCAGAATATCTTGGGCCACGATCAATTGGGCGGGGTAATGTCCCGGGTGATGCAGATTGTAGTGTTTTCTTTAATTGTGGAGGCTTTCGGTGCCTTGCTTATCTATGTATCGCTTTCACCGGAGGCAGTCGAGGAAAGAGGATTTTTCGCCATATTTCATGCTATTTCAGCATACTGTAATGCTGGGTTTTCATTGGCGTCCGACGGATTGTACGATGTCGGGCTCCGGTTCAATTATTTTATGCAATGGACGGTGATGGTTTTGATTGTCTTCGGCGGCCTGGGGTATCATATTGCCTACAACGTAATGCAGTATCTGCGTCATTTTATTGCGAATATTTTTAAAGGCAGGAGAAAAAAATTTATTGCAAGGGTCGTCCTCTTGAATACCAAAATCACGCTTGTGACGACCGCCATACTCATTGTGGCAGGTACTGTTTTCTTTTTGTTTTCCGAGCAACCCACCGTATTACAGGAACATACCACAAATTTCGGAAAGCTGACCACGGCCCTGTTCGCATCCGTTACCTCACGTACGGCCGGTTTCAATACCGTCGATATGGCCGATTTTACCATCCCCGGTATCCTTTTTATGATATTTTTAATGTGGGTAGGGGCTTCCCCGGCTTCGACCGGTGGGGGTATCAAAACAACTACCTTCGCCCTGGCGACACTTAATATTATTACCGTTGCCCGTGATAGTCCCTACATCGAGATCGGTACACGAAGGGTTGCATCCGATGCCGTAAAAAGGGCATTTGCGATAATTTCAATCTCTTTGGTTATCATAGGAACGGGCATTCTGTTATTGCTTATTTTTAATCCCGAGTTTTCATTGATTCAGATTGCCTTCGAGGTCTTTTCTGCCTATAGCACTGTTGGGCTTTCGATGGGTATTACCGCATCCCTTTCGGAACATAGTAAATACGTAATCATTTTTATAATGTTTTTAGGAAGGATAGGATTGCTGAATCTTATGATCGGACTGTTGCGAAGTATGAACCAATCCGCATACCAATATCCTGAAGAGAACATTATGATCAACTGATAGATGTTAGATGAGTTACATGAGATATTAGAGGACAGACCTTTCGATATGCTGGGTTCCAATAGTAGTAAATACAAAACATAATTCTTAAATTAAAATTGTGAAGATAATAGTAATAGGCTTGGGAAATTTCGGAATGTCTTTGGCCATAAACCTTAGCGAAACCGGTAACGAGGTGATCGCTACGGATATCGACCCAGAAAAAATAGAGCTGATAAAGGATAAGGTGGCCCATGCCGTGGCATTCGACGCTAAAAACGAGAACGCTTATCAAGCTTTACCCCTGAAGAACACCGATATTGTAGTGGTGGCCATAGGCGAGAAAAACGGGGTGGCCATAATGAGCACGGCCATCGTGAAAAAGCTGACGGACGCAAGAATCATTTCGAGGGCTTCCACCTCCCTTGAAGATACAATCTTGAAGGCCATGGGTGTCGATCAGATTATACACCCGGAAAGGGAATTTGCCGAACGTTTCACCAAGACCATCAACCTCAGTGGCAGTCTTGACAATTTTGAGATCGATAATGAATACCTTATTTCCGAGTTGGCCTTACCGGCAAAGATGGTCGGTAAAACTATTGATGAATGCCATTTCAGGGAAAATCACAACCTTAATATCGTGACCATAATGCGAGAAGAGGAAGGTCGGAATATTTTTAGGCGCAAGTATGATAAAAAAGAGGTGATTGGTATGCCAACACCCGAAACAGTACTTAGGCGGGGCGATATTTTGTTTGTTTTTGGAAAGGATGAGGATATCAAATCCTTTTTGCAGAAGAATGGAGCAGATGACGGAAATTGAACGTGAGTGGACAGACCTACGCGGTGCACGTAGCCAGTCGAAGTGTTTCGCCAATTTAGTCTACCCTAGAAACTCGGTCGAGACTCCTTTTAATATTGGAACGAACGCCCAAATGGGATTGCGCTAATTTAAAGTACGAAGAAGGAATCTGTGTGAAGTTCCCACCCGACTTTAACAGATTACTACGACGTCCGGATTTCCTGAAGCAAAAAGGGCTCCTCAATAATGAACAATATAAAACGATGATAAAAAACGACCTATTCCTAAGAGCCCTAAAGGGCGAAACCGTAGAACGCCCGCCTGTTTGGATGATGCGCCAGGCCGGCCGTTATCTTCCTGAGTTTATGGAAATCAAGAAAAAATACGATTTCTTTACCAGGTGCCGAACCCCTGAACTGGCCTCGGAAATTACCGTTCAGCCCATCCGCAGATACGGTATGGACGCGGCAATCCTGTTTTGCGATATACTCGTGATTCCGCAGGCAATGGATATCGAAGTGCAAATGAAACCCAATTTCGGCCCGTATCTACCCCAACCAATTCGAACTCAAAAGGACGTGGATAATGTAATCGTGCCCGATGTCAACGTGGAATTGGATTACGTAATGCAAGCAATCAAGGCGACCAAAGAAAAGCTGAACGATGAGGTGCCGCTGATCGGTTTCGCCGGATCACCTTGGACGATTCTATGCTACTGCGTGCAAGGGCAGGGCAGCAAGACCTTCGATAAGGCCAAGGAATTCTGCTTTACACAACCCTTGGCGGCCCATGAGTTGCTGCAAAAAATAACCGACACCACCATTGCCTATTTAAAAGCAAAGGTAAAGGCAGGTGTAAATGCGGTCCAAGTCTTCGATTCGTGGGGCGGTATGCTATCCCCGACCGACTATCAAGAATTTTCGTGGCAATATATCCAACAGATCATCGATGCCCTAAAGGATGAGGCGCCCGTAATCGTATTCGGAAAAGGCTGTTGGTTCGCGCTGGGCGACATGGCAAAATCCGGAGCGGCCGCCCTTGGGGTAGATTGGACCTGCTCAGCTAAAAACGCACGATATCTGTCCGGCGGAAATATTACATTACAGGGTAATTTTGATCCCGCAAGATTGCTTTCGCCCCCGGCGGATATTAAAAAAATGGTGACCCAAATGATCAACGAATTCGGAAAGGATAGGTATGTGGCGAACTTAGGGCATGGTATACTGCCGAATATTCCGGTGGAAAACGCAAAAGCTTTTGTGGATGCTGTAAAGGAGTACGAAGTGTAAAGCATAAATTTCCGTTCTTTTGCTTACTATCAAGAAATCAACACGAAATATCAAGACCTCCTTAGTTTAACAGAATGATCTTGACCTTCACGAAGTACACTATCGAGCCCATCCATGAAAAATATGCATGGCGTATCTGTGATTTGATGGTCGCCAATTCCGATAGGTTGAAGCGTTATTTTCCAAAGACCTTGGAACAAAATCTGAATCCAGGGCTATCACATATCTTTGTAGAAGAAAAAGTAAGGCAATACAACCACAAAGAAGAATTCCTTTTTGTCTTAAAAGAGAAGGAAGACCATAAGGTCATCGGACTGGTCTATATCAAAGAGATCGACTGGAAAGCCAGACAAGCCGAATTGGCCTATTGCATCGGATACCAATATGAGGGAAAGGGTTGGATGACCGAAGCCGTCATGACATTATCGACGTATGCTTTCGATATTCTAGGTTTGAAGGTGCTACAGATCATAGCAAATGAAAGTAATGTAGGAAGTATTAAAGTCGCCGAAAAATGTGGTTATCTTTGGAAAAGAACTTTAAGGAAAGAGCATACCCCGCCAGGAGAAGAGCCCTTGGATATGGAGTTGTATGAATTAAAATGCCGATTGCATAGCTAGGACGATAATTTTTGGTACTTCATGCTTTGTGCTTTATACTAAGAAAGCAATACCGTAAAATGAAAGAAAGATTCCACAACTATATAAAAACCCTTCAAAATACGATAACCGCAAAACTCGAAGAAGTCGACGGTGAGGCCAACTTCAGGGAAGATATTTGGGAACGCCCGGAAGGCGGCGGCGGACGCTCAAGGATTATCGAGAATGGGAAAATCTTCGAAAAAGGCGGCGTCAATATCTCGGCGGTACATGGAGAGCTTCCGAAGAGCATGCAGGCCTATTTCGGAGTTGAAGACGCTGATTTCTTTGCTTGTGGACTGAGTTTGGTGCTGCATCCAAAAAGCCCCATGGTGCCTACGGTGCATGCCAACTGGCGGTATTTTGAGATGTATGATAAGCATGGGAATCTTGTGGATCAATGGTTCGGCGGGGGGCAAGATTTGACGCCCTATTATCTTTTCGAAGAAGATGCCGTGCATTTTCATTCCGTTTGCAAGACCGCCTGTGATCTACATCACCCCGATTTTTATACCTTGTACAAAAAAAAATGTGATGATTATTTTTGGAACGAACACCGAAACGAATCCCGGGGAATCGGGGGACTCTTCTTCGACTATTGCAAAGCGACCGATGAAATGGCAATTACCGATTGGTATAATTTCGTTACGGAAGTGGGAAACAGTTTTCTGAACAGCTATATACCAATTGTTTTAAAACGTAAGAACATCAATTTTACTGCGGATCAGCGAGACTGGCAGGAAATAAGGCGTGGTAGATATGTGGAGTTTAACCTTGTTCATGATAAAGGCACCCTGTTCGGTCTAAAAACCAATGGCCGTATCGAGAGTATTTTGATGAGCCTTCCCCCTTTTGTACAATGGCGGTATGATCATCGGGCGACAGCGGGAAGTGAGGAAGAGCGATTACTTGATGTACTTAAAACTCCAAGGGAATGGGTGTAAAGTATGATATATACCTAACAGGTCTAAAGAAGGCGACCGAAGTCACGAACTCGGCAGAAAAAATTCCGGTAGGGCCGGCACAGCGGGTTCGAGAGCTAAGAACGTGTGGATCGCAATGGGCAATCAGAAATCCGGCAGGTATAGTCGGCATCATTTTTATTGTTTTTTCCATTGCTTCCTGCGACCTGGTCAAAAAATCAAAAAGCGACATCGAAATCGAGTTTATGCTCGACACCTTAGAAGTTGGTTACACCTACTGGTGGCCTGAATCAGGCCCTTTTATTGGCAACTGCGGTCAAGAACTTTCGCTCGTTTTTTCGGGCACTATAAAAGAATTGGAAGCGCCTAACAACGAAGCGGGGCCCTTGTACACTCCGCAAAATGGGATTATAGCAATTGAAGAAGTCTTTAAAATCAAGGAACTTGGTGAAAACACTTATAAAAATCAAAGGTTCTTCGCCACGGATTGCTTTTATAAATCCGGACTCGGCACCGGCGATAAAGTCCTAGTGGTCTGTTACGATTATGAGGATGCCTACACCATACCCGGATCAGGTTCTATTTTGAAAATCGACACCTTTGACGATGAGGCCGTGGCATCCATCAGAAAATATATCGACACTGATGAAAATCCTCTGAAAATCAAAAAAGATGTTGGGTTATGGGCCACATACGGCCATGGACGGGCTTTGGAAGACCTCATAGCGTGTCGGAAAGAAATGGAAAATCCAGATAAATCCATATCTGTTGAAGTTGAGTAACTATGAATCTACAAAACGAAATATATGTATCCCCTTAGAAGAAACAGAAGATTGAGAACTTCAGACGCCGTTCGTCATTTGGTGCGTGAAACAATACTGACCCCAAGCGATTTTCTGGTACCGCTTTTCGTAGTAGAGGGCAAAGGTGTCCACGAAGAAATCCCCTCCATGCCCGATTATTACCGATTGAGCTTGGACAATCTTGAAAAAGAGGTCAAGGAATTGTGGAACATGGGTCTCTGTGCCGTACTACTTTTCGTTAAAGTACCAGACGACTTGAAGGATAACAAGGGTTCGGAAGCACTGAACGCGAACGGGTTGATGCAACTAGCCATCAAGACGGTCAAGAACGCTTGTCCCGATATGCTGGTCATGACCGATGTTGCCTTGGATCCCTATTCGTCATACGGGCATGATGGAATAGTTGAAAACGGTAGGATACTAAACGATGAAAGCGCTGAAATATTGGCGGAAATGAGTGTCAGTCATGCCAACGCTGGCGCTGATTTCGTTGCTCCTAGTGACATGATGGATGGCCGTATCCTTACAATTCGCGAAGCTTTGGAAGACGAAGGCCACAACGATACCGGTATCATGGCCTACAGTGCGAAATACGCCAGTGCCTTTTATGGCCCGTTTCGCGATGCCCTTGATTCCGCGCCCGTAGATTTAAAAAATGTGCCTAAGGATAAAAAATCCTATCAGATGGATTCCGCCAACCGTAGAGAAGCTCTTAAGGAAACCCAAATGGACATTGACGAAGGTGCAGATATCGTAATGATAAAACCCGGACTGTGTTATTTGGATATCGTCCGCGAAATCCGAGATGCCGTAGAGGTGCCGGTAGCCGTATATCAGGTTAGTGGAGAGTATGCCATGCTGAAGGCCGCCGCTGAAAAAGGATGGCTCGATCACGATGCGGTCATGATGGAACAATTGATTAGTATCAAAAGGGCAGGGGCCAATATTATTGCGAGCTATTTTGCGAAGGATGCGGTCAAATTGATGGGATAGCCATCAATTGGTCATTCTGATGGCACACTGAAGAATCTGGAGGAGATTTTCAACCAGTAGGTTGGGCAGACGTTTGCTCCAATGTTTGTAGCACGTAATAGGCCAACTTTATTAATTAAAAACCCCGCAAGATGTTTCGCGGCCCTTAATATGACAAAATAAAACGGTGCGCTGACCATTAGGATTACAACCATGAAAACAACTATTTACATACTCGTCGGATTATTTATTAATTCCGTCTTTTCACAGGGAGGTGCTTCGGTAAAATTAGATATAATTCCCAAAGATGCCCTTGTACGTGCCGACCCATCATCGGCAGGCCTCGATTACACCTACCTGCACACCAAAGTCGATTCCATATTAACGATCGGTATAAGAAAGGAAGCCTTTCCCGGAGCTGTCGTGCTCGTTGCCAAACAGGGTGAAATTATTTTCGAGGAAGCCTACGGCTACCACACTTATGACAGTATCCAACCCACCGCAAAAGACGACCTCTTTGACTTGGCATCGGTCACAAAAGTCGCAGGGGCCTTGCCGGCGATAATGAAATTGGTCGATGAAGGTAAGTTAGACCTTGACAAGCCTTTTAGCACATATTGGCAACGCTGGCAAAAAGTAAAAGACAAAAAGGATATCACCCTACGCGAAATCTTGGCACATCAATCCGGTCTTGAGCCCTATATCATCTTTCTAAACGAGGTCATCAAAAAGAACGGCACCCTAAAACATCGTTTTGTCAAAACAGAACCGAACAACCGGTTCCGGCATCAGGCCTATGATGGGCTTTACATAAAAGACCGGTTCAACCGGAAAATGTACCGAATGATCGACCGATCGAAGGTATCCGAAGAAAAGAAATACAAATATTCCGGACTCACCTTTCTCATCTTTCCCGAACTTATCGAACAGTTGACCGGCGATTCCTATGAATACTATTTGGAGAAGAATTTTTATTTGCCATTAGGTGTCCCGACCATGGGGTTTGGGCCTAGTACCAAAACCTTTACCAACGCGATCGTTCCTACGGAACAGGACACCATATTCCGACATACACTGACCCAAGGCTGGGTACATGATGAAAACGCCTCATTGTTGGGCGGTGTTTCCGGTAATGCGGGACTTTTCGCCACCGCCGCCGATTTGGCCAAACTGATGCAAATGTACATGCAATACGGTATTTACGATGGCAAACGCTATTTTTCGGAAAATACGGTCAAGGAATTTAGCAGCGTGCAATATCCCGAAAACGAAAATCGGCGGGGGCTGGGCTTCGACAAACCCTTATTGGGCAATGACACGCTGCAATTAAAGGATGCCTATCCCGCTCCGGAAGTGAGCGCACAGAGCTTTGGCCATAGTGGTTTTACAGGGACCTTCGTTTGGGCGGATCCGGAAAACCAATTGGTATATATTTTTCTTTCCAATCGGGTATATCCGTCACGCGACCATCAAAATATTTACGATTTGAACATCCGCTCGGCAGTACAGCAGGTTTTTTATCAAGCGGGTCGCGCTAAGCATTGATAGCCCTGTGCCATGTGAAAAGCGGATTATTCAGTACTTGCCAAAATTTATATTTAAGTTACACAAAACTTCAATTACCGCTTTAATATATGATTTGGCTCAAGATAGAATGCAAAACCGCACGGCAACGAGCGATTTGAGGTAAGCCCGTAGCGATTAAATTGGTATCTTGGGCAACAAAACCAGTTCATGGGACTACTCTTATTCTACGCATTCATTTCCATCTTTTTTTCCTTTCTCTGTTCCATACTCGAGGCGGTACTGTTAAGCATCACTCCCACCTTTATTAGCGTTAAGAAAAGAGAAGGAAAGTCGTATGCCCTAACTTTCGAAGAGCTCAAAAAGGATGTTGATCAACCCCTCATTGCCATTTTGACATTGAACACCATAGCGCACACCGTAGGTGCCATTTTAGTGGGCGTTCAGGCCAAGGTCGCATATGCCGAATTGTACGGCAGCTCGGAACAAACGGTTTTCGGGGTGACTTTTACCGAAGATTTGATGGTGGGTATTGTTTCCACATTAATGACCCTACTGATTTTGGTCGCCTCCGAGATTATACCGAAGACCATCGGAGCCACCTACTGGCGTAACTTAGCGAATTTTACATCCAAAACTTTGAAATTCATGGTCTTGGCGCTCAAATACACTGGACTTTTATGGGTATTGCAGTTATTTACAAAATTAGTAGGCGGCAAGGCTCATGAGGGCAGTGTATTGAGCCGCGAAGATTTTACGGTCATGACCGAAGTTGCCCAAGAGGAAGGCGTATTCCAGAAATCCGAATCCACCATAATCAAGAACCTGCTCCGTTTTGACAGGGTTCTGGTAAAGGATGTCATGACACCCAGGGCCGTGATGAAGATAGCTTCTGAAAAAAAGACCATAGCCGATTTTTATAAGGATAACCCCAAAATGCGCTTTTCCCGTATTCCAGTGCACGGCGATAAGCTCGATCATATTGATGGATTTGTGCTAAAAGATACTATTCTTGAAGAAATGATCAATAATAAGGGTGATATTCCGCTTTCCGAAATAAAGCGCGATATTCTAATTACCGAACGCAACACCCCTATTCCAAAATTGTTCGACACCTTGGTCAAAAAACGGGAACATGTGGCCCTGGTAGTAGATGAATATGGCTCGGTAAGCGGTCTGGTGACGATGGAGGATGTCATCGAAACCCTTCTCGGACTTGAAATAATGGATGAAAGCGACAGTGTTGCCGATCTTCAGGAACTGGCCAGAAAAAACTGGCAGGAACGGGCACAACGGTCCGGCGTGCTCGAGGAAGACGACGGGCCGATTCCCCTAAATCCCAAAGGAAAATCGGGTAAGGAAAATCAGGGCCGCTACTAAAAAAACAGCGATTGTTCTGATTGTTACCGACTGACCGGTTTCTGGGTTCTGTTTCCTACGCAATTAATTTCGCAAACCAGCGATTCACCGATAAATTCTCCTATTATATTATATAGAAATCCGGAGGCATCCCTTTTTATTCTTGAATGTGTCTACAGACTAAGCGGTCGGTTTATGCCATTTTTGCCAAATAGGTTCACTGACAACGAACTTCACTGAGGTCGGTCGTATCGGCGATGGCATCCTCCTGTGGTATATCCTTAAAAAGCACGAATTTATCTATGGCGTGGCCTGATGACCGCGCCGAAATTTCCATGGTATATAGGCCCTTATTTTCGAAAACCACAAAGATATCATGGGCGTTGTTATCAAAAGTTTTCGCCTGCCATTTAAAGTCCAAATCGTTACCACTGCGATATATCTTAAACCAACCGTCTTTTGAGGCACCGTCGGGATTCGAACTTTTCCCCGTATCCATCGGATAGACCACACTATTTCCTTTCTGCGCATAAAAATCATCGGCATCGCCGAACCGCAACCAAGTGTCGTTATGGTCAGATCCGCTGTCCCCTGTTTTTACTGCAGATTTCCAAAGAAATTGATAGGTGCCAGGGTGCTCTATTTGCAATGTAAAGGCTGTTTTTTCGTTCCCGGGCTGTCCAAGCTGTTGAGCGCCTTCCCAAACCATATACCCCTTGCCCGAAAAATTGGTTCCATCGGTCTTTAGCTTCCAATTATCCGAAAATTCGGCATTCTCGAATTCTATTTTGATCAATCCATCAATTTCTTGAAAAATATAGTCGGAGACATTCTGACACGATGCTAATCCGTCTTTGCCGTTTTCGTCTTTTTCATTGGTATTTGAAGGGTTGTCGGCCATATAATCCTCAGGGGGCGTCATCTTATCAGTGTCTAGGGAATCTTCCAATTCTTTGTCCAAGGCATCTTCACTGCAAGCGGTCATCAAGGTCATCGAAATACAAAGAAACGGAAGTAAAAATAGTGAAGTCCGGAAGGTTGAAATGGGTATGCGCATAGTATATAGGGAATTGATTGTTTAGGGAATAACGCTTAAGGAGGTCCAGAAATTGAAGGGATGGTGCACATTTCGATGAAATACTGTTATTGAACAATCCTATGTCGTTCTTTTCTATATTTGCGGTCAAAAATATACCGCAATGAAATTTCTTTTACCTTTTTGTCTTTTGTTCGTTCTGGTTTCCTGTGGAGACGATATCAATTCAACCGATTCGCAACCCCCGGAACCAGTGGACTACACCATGCAGAACGAAGCGGATATAAAAGGGTATATTCAAGAAAATAAATTAGATGCCACAAGAAGCGATACCGGTCTGTATTACACCATTACCGAACCTGGCGATGGGCCCCAACCTACAGCCACCTCGGACGTTACAGTCGTTTATAAAGGCTATTATCTGAACGGCCAGTCATTTGATGAAAGTACGGCCCAGGGCATAACCATTAATCTGCAACAAGTGATCAAAGGGTGGACGGAAGGTATTCCCTATTTTCAGGAAGGGGGTAAGGGTGTGCTGCTGATACCGGCCCATCTGGGATATGGAAGTTTTAACTATAATGGCATACCCGGTGGCTCGGTATTGATTTTTGATATTGAGCTTCTCTCGGTCAAATAAGTAGTGAGGGGATTATGTAAATGCTCCCATTTTAATCAAGCTTTTTCGATTTCTGAATGGGGTCCGTCGTTAAATGCGCCATTATATGTTCGATTGAGCCACTAAATTCACTAAAATAGCTTGGCCGGTATTATTTAAATTCGCATTTTGCCACTTACTATGTTGGAAAAACAGACCATAGAACACGAAAAGGCCGTTTTGATCGGGATCATGAATCGCGAACAGAACGAGGAAAAGGTCACCGAATATCTCGATGAGCTTGAATTCTTGACCTTTACGGCCGGGGGAGAAGTCATGGAGCGCTTCGTTCAGCGGATGGATCCGCCCGATCCCAAAACCTTTATCGGCAGCGGAAAAATGAACGAAGTTGAAAAGTTCGTAAAGGAAAACGACATCGGCTCGGTAATCTTCGATGATGAACTTACCCCTGCACAACAGCGCAATATCGAAAAGCAGCTCAAGTGTAAAATTTTGGATCGTACCAGCCTAATCCTTGATATTTTCGCCCAGCGCGCACAGACCAGTTACGCCCGAACCCAAGTCGAGCTTGCGCAGTACGAATACCTGTTGCCTAGATTGACCGGTCTTTGGACGCACTTGGAACGCCAACGCGGCGGTATCGGTATGCGCGGCCCTGGAGAGACAGAGATCGAGACCGATAGGCGTATCGTCCGCGACCGGATTTCATTGTTGAAAAAGAAACTGAGCAAGATAGACCGGCAGATGGAGACCCAGCGTGGTAATCGAGGTTCCCTGGTACGTGTGGCCTTGGTAGGATATACCAATGTGGGAAAATCCACTTTGATGAATGTCATCAGCAAAAGCGAAGTATTTGCTGAAAACAAACTTTTCGCTACCTTGGATACCACGGTACGCAAAGTAGTTATTGGTAATCTACCTTTTCTGTTAAGTGATACCGTTGGTTTTATACGTAAGCTGCCCACACAATTGGTCGAAAGTTTTAAAAGTACTTTAGATGAGGTTCGGGAGGCCGACTTATTGCTGCACGTGGTTGATATCTCGCACCCCCAATTCGAGGAACACATAGATTCGGTAAATAAAATTTTGGGCGAAATAGACAGTGCCGATAAGAATATCATCATGGTCTTCAATAAAATAGACCTCTACAAACATGAGACGATAGAAGAGGATGATCTCGTCACCGAGAGAACCGAACGGCACTTCTCCATCGAGGAATGGAAACGTACGTGGATGCAGAGGGTAGGCGATAGGGCAATCTTCATTTCCGCCCTGAACAAAGAGAATCTCGACGAATTTAGAAAAAGGGTATACGACGAGGTACGGGAAATTCATGTTACCCGTTTTCCGTACAACAACTTTCTATATCCTGAGCATCTCGATCAGTATTAAATCCAAGCCTGCCCAATTTTCCACTCATACACAAAACAATACCATCCATACATAATTGTCTTGGCTATAGTGGGCATCGAATTACTTTAGTCTCAAATCATTCGGAGCCTTGGTTTTCCACGGAGAGTTTGTGGCCAACTCCAATGCAGTTCAACAAATGAAACAAGTCATGAGAAAATGCATACTGATGTTCGCCTTTTTGGTAATGGTCTTGCTCTTGGCCGTTTTTACGGATGTGAAAAAAAACCGGGAGTTTGAACATGAACTAGGTATTGGGAAAGACCTAACAGAAAATACGATGTTGGGTACAACGAGCCATGACAGTGTCAAATGACGCTTAAAATACTAGATAGGGATTAAAAAAGATACAAATGTTAAGGATAATGTAATTTTTTTATCAATGTATTGTATTCATTGTGAATTATTTATGTATTTTTATTGTCCCGAAATTGCTGCTATGAAGATAAAAAGTACACTTTAAAATTATATTTTTTTCGGATTCATATCCTAGAATATAACACTCATCTATGGGGAACAATCTTACAGTTTTATGAAACTGCCATTCCACAAGGTACGGCTCTAAGCATCATGTTGTTAATTGGAACATGGTATTATTTTCCTTCTGATGAAACCAGTTTTGGGCCACCTAACCAATTATTTGGAACTTGGTGATTTGCTCGATTATAGGTTTCGGGGGAACTACCTGAATCAGCAACCTTCTCGTGGTACTATCGATTTTCGATATGTCGGAAGGACCGTACGGAATGGCGGTATCATAAAAATTAAAAATTGGATTTGGCCGGAGCGAAAGTCGTTCCGGCTTTTTTGATTTTTATGTTTCTTTACTCAAGGTTACTTGATCCTTAATTTTCCTATCTTTAAAGACCTCCAAACCACCTTCCAAAACATGGAATCTGCAAAATGTATAGCGAACAAGGTCAACCTTATTTTTTTGGTGGTAGTTTTGGGCGGGGTTCAGCCCTTTTTCCCCCAATCGCAGATTACCTTCAGGCAATTAGCAGTAAAGGAAGGCCTTTCGCAGAACAGTGCCATTTCAATAACGCAGGATAGTATCGGCTACCTGTGGATAGCTACCCAAGATGGCCTGAACAAATACGACGGCAGAAAGTTCAGTGTTTTCCCCTACACCTTTCTGGATATAACCAAGCCAGATTATAGCAACCTCGGAAAGGTGTACAATGATAGGCAAGGAGGGCTGTGGATCATACCCTACGATAAAATTCCTCGGAAATTCAACCCTAAAAATCAAACGTTTGAACCTTTGCCCGAAATCGATGATGCCAGCGTCATCTACCAAGGGAGTGACCTGAACGTATATATCGGCACCTATTCAGAAGGACTTTACGTTTTAAGACCAAATACCATCGAACCCGAGCAAGTACTGACCTCTTCGAAAGTAGCGGGAACAATCTACAATATTGCCCAAAACAGTGCCGGCACGGTAGTATTGGCGACCGACCGCCAGCTTTTGGAATATGTCCCCAAATCCAAAAAAACAACAAGCATAAAGCCAAGAGCAAACTATGGTGAACGGGTCGAAGCCAATGTTAGCGATATTGTGTTCGACACCGAAGACCGTGAGTGGATCAGCACTTTTGGAGACGGGCTCTATTTCAAGGAAAAAAATGGCGACGGTTTTCACCGTATCTCCGAACTGCGTTTTACGGACCCGCTTCCCGTGAACCTGAACATCCTAGACCTACATATCGACTCGAAAGGCAGGTTATGGATCGCTACCTATGGCAGGGGGCTTTATTTGATAGATTTCGACGAGATGACCATTGCCCATTTCGGCGCAGAAAAACACAATCCCAAGGCACTCCACTATAACGATATCCTTTGCATCTATGAGGACTATTCAGGTACAATGTGGTTCGGTACCGATGGGGCGGGGGCAAGTTACTACGACGAATACCTCGAAAAATTCAATTCCCTAACCAATTATGAGACGCCCGAAAACATCAATATCGATGTGGTACGTTCAATCGCAGTCGATAAAAAGAGCGCGGTCTGGATCGGTACTTCGGGCAAGGGCCTCACCCGATATGAACCGACGACCAACAGTTGGCAGACCTTCAACGCCGAACCGGAAAATCGCACTAGCATTTCTTCGGATCGGGTTATGAGTCTTTTCGTCGATGAGGATGATGACCTTTGGATAGGAACTCAGGGTGGCGGCCTCGATATTAGGGACGCCGATGGAAAATTTGAACATTTTTCCCCCGATTCGGAAACCCCATTGTCAGCCAATACCATTTGGTGTATCTATAGGGATGATGCCGACCGTATTTGGCTGGGTACCCGCGAGCAGGGCCTTATCCATTTCGATAAGGAAAAGGGGGAAATTAAAAATTGGGTATATCGTAAAGAACAAAAAAATAGCCTTCCCAGCAATAATATCCGTGCCATGGTTTCTGATGAAAAGGGAAATCTGTGGATAGGCACAGAAACCGACGGAATAGCCCATTTCGATATCGGGAAAGCGACTTTTACGACCTATCGGCAAAATGGGGATGGCAATTCCCTGTCAAGCGATAAAATCAAATCTCTTTACTATGACCCAAAAGGAAGGCTTTGGATCGGCACCAATGGCGGCGGCCTCAACGCATTCGATACAAAGAACGAAAGATTCCGGACGTACACCGTCGAACAGGGCTTGGCCAACAACGTGATTTATTCCATTTTACCTGATGAAAACGCTAATCTTTGGTTGAGCTCCAACAAGGGCATCACCAAATTCGTGCCGGGCGATACTTTTGAGGCTGTCCCCGAAATTACCAACTATACGAACTACGCCGGTCTCGCCACCGAGTTCAATACAGGGGCATCTTATAAAGATGAAAACGGCAACCTCTATTTTGGCGGATTGGAGGGTTTCTATTGGTTCAAGCCCAGTGAAATAAAGCAGAATACCCTGTTGCCCAAAACGACCATCACCGGTTTAAGCATTTTCGATGAGGCCTTCCCCTTGACGGATGGCCATGAATTGCGGCATGATCAAAATACGGTATCGTTTAGTTTTTCGAGTTTACAGTACTCGCTTCCCGAAAAAAACCGGTACCAATACCGATTGGTCAATTATGATGAGGCCTGGGTAGAGGCGGGCAATACTAATTTTGCCCGCTACACTCAGTTGCCACCCGGGGATTACCGATTTCAGGTCAAATCGAGCAATTACGATGGTATCTGGAACGATGATTTCGTTAATTATACATTTGCCATTGCGCCGCCTTGGTATGCCACTCTCTATGCCAAATTTATATATGTTCTTTTGATCTTGGCAACCCTATTAGGGGTATACGGCTACTTCAAATGGCGTTGGCGTATGCAGCTCGACCTGCAGTTGAAAGAAGAGGAGGCACGGAGATTGAAGAAACTGAACGACCTGAAATCGAAACTGTATACCGACATATCCCATGAGTTCAGAACGCCTCTGACCCTGATTTCGGGGCCGATAGACGCCAAATTGGGCGAGAGCGGACTCTCGGATACCGATTTTTCAAATTTTTCGATGATCAAACGTAACACCAATCGTTTGATTACGCTGGTAGACCAACTATTGCATTTGGCCAAGCTCGAAAGGGGAAAATTGAAACTGAAAATGAGAGAGGGAAACCTTGGCCTTTTTCTGGGCATGCTGGCCACTTCCTTCGAATACCGTGCATCCCAAAATAATATGGAATACGACATCCATATCGATCCTCTTGAAAGTGCATATTACGATGAAGATGCCTTGGAAAAGATCGTTACTAACCTGCTCTCCAATGCTTTTAAATATGGTCCCGATGGAGGAATATGCCGGTTCGAGGCTATAGAACAAGTGGGGAAGTTGCAGATCAAAGTGATGAATACGCTAACGGAATCTTCCGATATCGATACCGAAAAATGGTTCGCCCGTTTTTACCAAAAAGACGAATTTGCCGAAGGTGCCGGGGTGGGACTTTCGTTGGTCAGAGAGCTGGTGAAGCTTTACCAAGGCCAAATAAGCGTCCGGATGGGAACGGACGAAACCATCCTTTTTCTGGTTGAGCTTCCCATCGATTTTAAGGAAATCAAAAATAGGGGTTCAGTAAAAACATCCGCTGAAATAGAGGCTAAGATTCCGCAAGATTTTTCCGATACCACTTACCTTCCTTTCCAAAATTCCAAAGAAAACGTAAAGATTGAAGAACTTCCTATCATTTTGGTAGTGGAAGACCATAAAGAGGTACGCGAGTTCCTAAAAACCGCTTGGAAAAATAGGTATAGGCTATTCGAGGCAGAAAATGGAAAAATGGGTATCAAAAAAGCCTTGGAAACGGTACCGGACCTGATAGTTTCCGACGTAAGGATGCCGGTATGCGACGGTATCGAGCTCTGTCACACCTTAAAGTCAGACGAGCGTACCAGCCATATTCCCATTCTATTGCTTACCGCGGATGCCGGAGAGGAGCAAGAATTAAGGGGGTTACGGTCCGGGGCCGATGATTTTGTTACCAAACCCTTTAGGCTGCCCGTTCTCGAGACACGGGTAGAGAACCTGATCAAAACACGAAGGGCCCTACGCGACCGTTATAGCCAAGAAATGGTGTTACAGGCCAAGGACATTGCGGTTACGCCTACCGACAAAATTTTCTTTGTCCGGGTACAAAAAGTGCTGGACGAACATCTTTCCGATTCCGAATTCAACGCCGAGTCCTTTTGTAAGGAAGTCGGTATGAGCCGTATGCAACTACATCGAAAATTACTGGCGTTTACGGGATTATCCACTACCGCGTTCATCCGATCACAACGTTTAAAACAGGCCTTGCATATTTTAAAGACCTCCGATGCCTCCGTAAGCGAAGTGGCTTACGAGGTCGGTTTCAATACCCCTTCCTATTTTATCAAATGTTTTAAGGAAACCTATAAAAAAACACCTTCGGAGTTTCTTCAGACTACTTAAAAGAGCCCCTGTTACATATGTTCCATGCTTTGTTACATATGTAGCAAACCCGACACACATGTTTGCTTAGTTTTGAAAGGTGCATCTATGGATGTCAAAACAAAACGCTGGTGAAAACCAAAATACTCATACCGATTTTTATCCTCTTTATATCTGGTGTATGCCCTGGACAAACTTTGAGTACTAAAGAGGCCAAGGTGGTACTTGTGGTCGATTCCGAAGTTGTGTCACATATACTATTGTTCACAAAGATGCAAAAAATGGACAATGCACATCTTTTTGAAAGAAATAAGGGCTGCAAGTTCTATGTAGGTCTGCTCAAGGGCAGTTACGAGGTAAACGATAATTATATCGAACCCAAGGAAAACACGATTATAATCATGTATACCGAAAAGCAGATTTTCCCCGAAAGCTATTTTTTCCCTGCGGATAAGCTATTGCCCGGCGACCGTTTTGATTTGGGGAAGATCAAAGCCGAGGTCGTATCGAGCAAAAAAGGTGAGCTGATATTAAAAACCTAAGGGACATTTTTGTTACAGAAAAAGACAAACAACTAACATTAAAACCAAACAACAATGGCACTATTAAAAAAAATGGACGCTGCTACGTGGGTTTTCTTCTTTATACTGATCGTAGCGATGGGTATGGTGGTGATAGCCTTAACCTCACACCCCTATTAATCTTCTGACGATAGCGCAAATCCGACCCTAATTACGATGTATACATTAAACTGCACCATCTGTACAAATGTACTTGAGGTGTTAGCCCTGAATGTTAATATTTACACAGTCGTCGCGTACCACACAGACAAAAGATATCGAATAGGATAAAAAAACCATGTTTACCATTTTCAGAAAATGGAACTAACTTTTATAAAAACCAAAAATCATGAAATCTTTAAAACCAATGAAAACAAGACTTTATCTAATCGGCTGCGGCGCAGCGATGATCGCACTGACCAGCGGATGTAGTAAAGACAATCCTTTGAACCCAAATGGAAACTGTTTCGACGGAAATTGGGCGGAGCAATATACCGACGAACTACAGGCATGGTCGAACGCTGCTACGATATATAATGAAGAGCCAAACCAGGCCAATTGCAACGAGTATAAAAAGGCGGCCAAGGGCTATCTCGATGCCTTGGAATCCATTTACAAGTGTGTACCTACAACCAGTAGGGCCGAAATCAAACAGTCTATAAACGAGGCCAAGGCCGAAGTCGATAGCGAGGGTTGCGACTAAAACCTTAAAATCCATACTAAATAAAACGAAAAACTCTTTTATGGCGGCACCCTACTAACCCTATTTCTGCTTATTGGTTGTAAAGAGTAAAAAAGCGAAGCAGGTGAATAGCAACGTCACTAACATGTCTACCCTATTTACCTTCCTTAAAAAACAGTACTAACGGATTAAATCACAAATCGAATAAAAATGGAAACAACAGAAACAAAATTGGGCACCAAAGAAGCGGTCGCCGTAAACGAAGAAGCCAAAAAAATCGCGATTATATCTTATATCACTATTATAGGTCTGGTCATCGCTTTTGTTATGAATAACGATAAAAAACTCGATTTTGCCAACTACCACATCCGACAGTCCATCGGACTTTGTGTAACGGGACTGGCCCTAGGTGTCATCGGCATCATTCCCATTTTGGGATGGATTATCAATATGGTTGGTATTTTCGTACTACTCTATATGTGGATCATGGCCTTGATGAACGCCATCAACGAAAAGGAAAAGCCCGCACCGATTTTGGGGAACAAATACGAGATTTGGTTCAAGGGTCTATAATCGACTCGAGAACCATTTACCTAAAAAAAGGAACCATGAAAAAATCCTTCGTATACAACCTTTTTTTATTGGTCTTCCCTATTATTTGCAGTTTTATCAACAAGGAAGCCCTAATTGCTTTCGAATTTCGATAGCCTACCAATTATACGCCACTACATGCAATCCATACATCTTTGCCTCATAGAAGCGTGCCGTGCCCTATCTTGTGTTCAAATACGATGGCAGGATGACATTTCCTGTTAGTAAAGTTTTTTTTCATATTCCCTAACAATTCTGCCCCAAACAATAGATTTATGAAAGCCATTTTCGTTTACATCGTCCTTTTTGCCATTGCGGGGCTAAGTCTGATTACATGCCTTGAGCTGATTTTCCAGTTGTAACAAAAATTCTTCATGTAAGACAGAAACAGTCTTTTAACAGCTGTTTTTAAAAAGCTAAAAATAGGTGCAGCAAGGTTCACCTAGTTACGAGTACTTTTCCGAGATTGACTGTTGCGGACAATGGCGCTTTAGGTATAGGCACCCAAAACACAAATACAAATTTAGAAGTGGCCGGCACCGTTCGCAGCAAACCTGCTATATAAAAAATACCCCTCGAAAGTGGGGCTTTTTTTATATCAATTCGTGAAAGAAATGAGAGTTTTATTTCTCGATATAAGGCCTGGTCACGACCGATGTAATATAGGCCACGATATAGATCAACAATATAATAACGTATTTATCCATTGCCAAAGATGTAACAATACAGTATATACGCTATATAGCTTGCAATTAGATTACATGCGGCCAAAGAAAATATATGAAGTGTTGATGCCAGGCTCAAATTGCCCTCAAGTGTAGGGTGGATGTATTGTATCTGATCTCTGTAATTATCGGGATTTACATAAAAGCATCTTCCTGCTTGTAAGCATCGATAACCGCTTGCTCACCTGCCTTGCCTTCTTTGGAGTTACCGTGTTCCATACCCAAAACACCTGTATAGCCTTTTTCATGAATCCATTTAAAAACATTCTTGTAGTTGATTTCACCCGTAGTAGGTTCATTACGCCCGGGGTTATCGCCAAGCTGGATGTAGGCAATTTCGTTCCACGTAAGCTCCATGTTGTGAATCAGATTCCCTTCATTTTTCTGCATGTGATAGATATCGTACAATATTTTACAGGAAGGGCTATTTACTCCTTTGCAGATTAAATAGGTCTGTTCCGAGTTCCGCAAGTAGAGATCGGGCGAATCGGAGAGCGGTTCGAGTACCATCACCAGTCCGTGGGGCTCTAAAATTTCCGCACCCTTTCGCAGGGCCTCGATGACATTGGCATTTTGGATGCCTATAGGCAGGTTGCGCTCAAATCCGCCGGGCACAACGGTCATCCATTTGGCATTACATCGCTTGGCGGTCTCCACTGCCTTCTTACAACCGTCCAAAAAGATATCGATGTATTCCTGTTTACCGGCAGCCAAGGTATTGGCCATATTTCCACCTTTTTGGACGACGAACACGCCCATGGTCATACCGCGTTTGGCTAAGGTTTCACCCATTTTGGTCTGTAATGCAACATCCCTGCCCATCATGCCATTGTCCTCAAAAGCGGTAAAACCTTGATCGGCCATGAAATTGAGCTGATCGATGGGATCTTTGCCCGCTAGATTCTCGAACATACCCATATGTGGAGCATACTTGAGGTTGAATTTATGGGGTGCTAGGAGGGTGCTATTGCTGTTTTTTGCATACGTTAAAGCTCCGCCCATGGAAATCGCTCCGCCCGTTAGTGCGGTTTTTTGTATAAAATTTCTTCTTTTCATTGGTTTTTGTTTTTTCTAAATCGACCAAGCTTTGCCCCCTGTCAGCTCTTGCAGGTCACCACAAGGGATATATTCCCCGGGTACGGGAAGATATGCCAGCACTTCTTCCCCGACAAATTCAGAAGTTTTATAGCCCATAATGGTCAGTCCCCTTAAGTTGTTGGCAAATGCGAACCGGGAGATGGTATCATCTAATAGAGCTTCCTGGCCTTCAGAAATCGCTTCTTGGTATTGCTGTATGGCCTCGAAGTTTTTCGTTTGGTTTTCTGGCGTTGCTTTTAGTGCGGCAGCCAAAACCGGTTCAAGTTCCTCTGCCGTCAGTTCGCCTGCTTTTTCCTTATTTGAATCCTTTAAAGCTTTTTCCATAAAGCGGCCTAGGGACATTTTTACGAAATCTTGCTGTTGAGGTTCCATGACCTGATCGGTAAAACGGTCGATAAATAAGTGTACTTGGGTTTCCGATGCCGACGGGGTATCGGTTTTTGGTATGATTATGTCCACCAACTTGGTCAGGACAGACCCTTGGTCCGGAGTAAAGAAATCGGGCGTCCATTCGAGTACCGTTTCGTTTTGGCAACTCTGCATGATGCTTAACAAGGTAGGGGTGGCTACGGTGTATCCCAAGGCCAATCCCATATTTCTGAGTGCTTTTCTTCTTTCCATTATATATTTCCTTTTTTAAGTTCGTTGGCTGCATGTTCTGCGGCCCGTGCGGTAAATGCCATATAGGTCAGCGATGGGTTGACACAGTTGGCAGATGTCATAAACGAACCGTCGGTAACATACACGTTGGGTACGTCGTGAAGCTGGTTGTGGGCGTTCAGCACAGAAGTTCGTCGGTCTCTTCCCATACGGGCGGTACCCATTTCGTGAATGCCAAGACCAAGCGCACCTGGATTGTCGTAAGGCTCTACATCACGAAACCCTGCTTTTTCGAGCATGTCAACGGCGGATTCCTTCATGTCTTTCCGCATGGCCCATTCGTTCTCCTTGAATTCTGCGTCGAAGGTAACCGTGGGCAATCCCCAACCATCCAATTTCTCGTAATCCATGGTCATCCGGTTTTCTTCGTAGGGCAAAGTTTCCCCAAAGCCTGTCATACCGAATCTCCAGCCTCCGGGTTTTAGGATGGCGTCTTTCAAGTCTTTGCCGTAAGATAGTTCGGCTACCGAATCTTCCCAATCACCTCGTGAAGCACCGCCTTGATAGCCGAAGCCTCTTTTGTAGTCGGTTCGGTTCGTGTCGCCACCCAAATTCCTGAAACGGGGCAGGTAGATGCCATTGGGCTTTCTTCCCTTATAATATTTATCCTCAAAACCATCGTATTTGCCGGATGCGCCGACACCTAGATGATGGTCCATGATATTACGGCCCAATTGATCCGATGCATTACCCATACCATCAGGAAAAGTATCGGATTTAGACTGCATCAAGATAGAGGTAGAAGCAATGGCCGAGGCACAAAGAAATATGACCTTGGCCTTAAATTCATGGGTTTCTTTGGTAACGCGATCGATGACTTTTACCCCGGTCGCCCGTTTGGTATCGGGATCGTAAATCACTTCGTGTACGATCGAATCTGGCCGAAGGGTCATGTTGCCCGTTTTCTCGGCGGCGGGCAAGGTAGACGAATTACTGCTGAAGTAGGCGCCGAAAGGGCAGCCCCTGATACAGCGGTTGCGATATTGGCAACGACTACGCCCATCATAGGCCTTATCGCTGTTGATATGGGCGACCCGGCCTGCGGTAACCACCCTGCCGTCGTAATTCTCGGCAGTCTTTTCCCTGAATTCTTGCTCAACGCAGTTCAGTTCCATCATGGGTTCGAACTGGCCGTCGGGCAACTGGGGCAATCCTAAGTTCTCTCCCGTTACTCCTATGTACGATTCCACTTTGTCGTACCAAGGGGCGATATCCTTATAACGTACTGGCCAATCGATCGATATTCCGTCCTTTTGATTAGCGGTAAAGTCGATATCGCTCCAACGGTAGCTATGCCGCCCCCATTGCAAAGATCGCCCTCCAACGTGGTAGCCGCGCATCCAATCGAAACGTTTGATTTCATTGTAGGGGTGCTCAAGGTCGTTTACAAACCACATAGCACTGGGTGCCTTGGTGGTGTAACCGGTACGGGCTTGCTTCAGTTGTTTTTTTTGTTCTTCCAGCGGAAGGTCGCCGCGCAACGGAAAATCCCAATCGTCCATATTCGCCGTCTCGTAATCTTCGATGTGCTTGACCATTCGGCCCCTTTCCAGTACCAATGTTTTTAGGCCTTTCTCGCAAAGTTCTTTAGCTGCCCATCCACCGCTTATACCTGTACCTACAACGATGGCGTCGTAGGAATCTTGCTCTTGATTGTAATAGAATTTACCCATGGAAATGAATTGTTTAGTCCCTAAAAGTAAAAAATATAAAATTAATTATCTACATTTAGTCGCTTTACTTCTTGTGACAATAGTATTTTCGTTGAAGTTTTGAACTTATATTTTTATAATTATTCACCAATACATCCAAACAATAATGAAACGAAGAAATTTTATCAGAAATAGCTCCCAAGCAGGTATTGCGTTCTCACTTTTAGGTATGTACGCCTGTAAAGAAACCAAGAAAAAGGAAGATGAAACTACTGAGGATGCCAATCTGACCGTTAAAGCAGTAGATCCGTTTTTCAAACTTTCGCTGGCGCAATGGAGCATTCATAAAATGATCAAGGATGATGGCGTCGACCCCTATACCTTTGCCGAAAAGGCTAAAAATTGGGGATTTTCAGGATTGGAATATGTAAGCCAACTATATCCCGCCGATTTGGACAATGACGAATATTCTGAGAAGGCGATGGCCAATTTCATTGAAAAATCGAATGCAGAAGCCAAAAAACACGGGTTACAGAATGTTTTAATCATGATTGACGGCCAGGGAAGTTTGGCGGTAAACGATGAAAAAGAAAGAAATGAGTCCGTAGAAAGACACCATAAATGGGTCGATGCCGCGCAAGCAATGGGATGCCATGCCATACGGGTAAACCTAAGGGGAAGCGACGACCCAGCAGAATGGAAAGCCAATTCCGTTGATGGATTGACCAAGTTGTCCACCTATGCCAAAGGAAAAAATATCGAGATTCTTGTAGAAAACCACGGGGGACTCTCATCGAACGGTGCCATGCTCGCCGATGTGATGGCCACTGTCGATATGGACAATTGCGGCACCCTGCCCGATTTCGGAAATTTCTGTATCACTCGCTCGGATACTGGCTGCGCCGACGAATACGATAAGTACAAAGGGGTGAAAGAAATGATGCCCTACGCCAAGGCGGTCAGTGCCAAGACCCATGATTTCGACGCCGACGGCAACGAGACGGAAATCGATTATGTAAAAATGTTACAGATGGTCAAAGATCAAGGCTATACCAGTTTTATCGGTGTGGAATACGAAGGCAGCGAACTTAGTGAAGAGGCCGGTATCATAGCCACTAAGGAACTGATGCTCAAAGCAGCCAAAGAAATGACCTGATAGGGTTCTATTATACTAAGACATAGCCATACGTGAAAGCATTTTTCAATTCCATTTTCGACTATAATTTCCACTGCAATAAACAATTGATCGAGACTTTGGGCACTATCGATACGGTGCCCGATAAGAGCCTACTTTTATTTAGTCACATTCTCAATGCCCACCATATATGGAATGCGAGGATACGCGAGCGAAAACCGGAATTCAAGGTTTGGCAGTTGCACAATATACAGGCTTTGGGCGATATCCATTACGAAAATCAGCGGAATTCGTTTGAGATTACTTCGAGCACCGAAGATTTCGAAAAACGTATCGACTACGAAAATACCGAAGGTCGATTGTTTACCAATACCTTGCAGGATATGCTTTTTCACATCATCAACCATTCCGCGCACCACCGCGGCCAGATTGCAATGGATTTCAGGGTGAACGGACTAGAGCCGTTGGCCTCGGACTATATCCATTATAAAAGATGAAGCTTTATCGATGGTTCAATGTCCTTTAGGTCGAGCTTTTTAAGCCATCTCCGTAAAACCATTTTATGAACGGCACGATACGATCACAGCTTTCTGTAATGATGTTCCTTGAATTTTTTGTCTGGGGGAGTTGGTATGTGACCATGGGTATCTATCTTCCGAATACCTTGGGATCCAATGGGGGAGAGATCGCGATGGCCTACTCCACACAATCCTACGGCGCAATTTTGGCGCCGTTCGTAATCGGGCTGATAGCAGATAGATATTTTAATGCGGAACGTATTTTGGGTGTGCTTCATCTTTTAGGTGCTATATTGATGTATTTGCTCTATCAAACCACCGATTTCACCTTATTTTTCCCCTATTTATTGGCCTATATGATTATGTACATGAGTACGTTGGCCTTGGTCAACTCGGTTTCGTTCAACCAAATGAAGGATCCGGGAAAAGAGTTCGCGTTCGTTCGCGTTTTCGGAACTTTGGGATGGATTGTGGCCGGCCTGCTGATCAGTTATTTAAATTGGGATTCTGAAACGGGCATCTCCGAAGGCATTCTTAGGAACACCTTTTTGATGGCTGCCATCTCTTCTGCCGTTTTGGGGGTCTTTAGTTTTACGCTACCCAAAACCCCACCAAGGGCCGATATCTCAAAAAAAGTGACGCTTTCCGATATTTTGGGATTGGATGCACTTTCCCTTTTAAAAGACCGTAATTTTTTGATTTTCTTTTTGGCCTCGGTGCTGATATGCATTCCCTTAGCATTCTATTATCAACATGCCGGACAATTTTTGGGGGAAATCGGGGTGGCCAATCCCGCGGGTAAAATGACCATTGGGCAAATTTCGGAAATCCTCTTTATGCTTTTGCTGCCGTATTTTTTTAAACGGTTCGGTTTCAAGATGACGATGTTGGTGGCTATGTTGGCTTGGGGAGTTCGATACCTGCTATTTGCCTATGGCGATACGGGCGATCTTGTCGTTTTATTGTTGTTAGGGATTGCCCTCCATGGGATCTGCTACGATTTTTTCTTTGTCAGCGGACAGATTTATACCGATAGCAAGGCCGGAAATGCGTATAAAAGCTCGGCTCAAGGGCTGATAACCTTGGCGACCTACGGGATAGGCATGTTAATAGGTTTTTGGGCGGCCGGTAAGATTACGGATGCCTATCTGCTTTCCGACGGCGTTCATGATTGGCAGACGATTTGGCTCTATCCAGCTGCATTCGCCGGAGTAGTTCTAGTTTTATTTGGACTTTTGTTTAAAAATGTCAAAATTAGCTATAAGACTTAGGAGATTTCTTTTCTTTCGCGATATTCAGATGAAATTGCTTTCCGATCTGCCATCTGCCTACCTGCCAACCAAGACAGGCAGTTTTTGATCAGTAGAGATTGATTTGCATTAATCAGACAGAATTTTACGTTTTCCCCTTAAAAATCAAACTAAAAATATACCCAAAACTAAAACAGGACACCACCCCGAAGAATGCATACATCAGAAAGTTGATTTCTGTAAAAACGCTGATGTACCAGATTAGAATGGCACTGGCAACCAATCCGATTAATGTGCCTGTTGAATTGGCCTGTTTGGTGAGCATCCCTAAAAGAAACATGCCTCCCAGGCCTCCCGTAAAAAGGCCCAAATATCGATAAAATTGGTCCCAAAGGGATTTGATGTTCGAATTGGCCATCCAAAGGGCTAATAAAATTCCGGCTATCCCAGTGAGAATAGTTGCTACCCTGGCAATCTTCAATAATTTTTTGTCCTTTGTTTTCGGTCTGAAATGTTGATGGAAATCGTTACAATAGGCCGTGGATACTGAATTCAGGCTGCTGCTGATACTCGACATGGCCGCGGAAAATATGCCGGCTACCAAAAGACCCGAAACCCCGATGGGCAATTCATGGACGATGTACCATGGGAAAATAGAGTCGTTGTTCGAAATGGCCGGGGATAGGGCATTGGGCATTTCCGTATAAAAAATAAACAACAGGGTGCCGATACCGAAAAAGATAATGGTGGCCGGTAAGGTCAGGACGGCGTTCGTATAGAGGGTCTTTTGGGAATCTCTTACATTGTTACTGGTCAAATACCGTTGTACGATGGTTTGGTCGGTGCCCTGCGTCACCATGGCCGAGGCGAGACCACCGATGAATACTACCCAAAAAGTGGATTCGGTAAAATCAAACTCCATGTTGGCGATATTGAATTTATCGCGTTCGGAAGCATAGCTAATCATTTCGCCGAACGAAGTTTCCGTATGGACCATGATCCAAACGACCGCTAGAATACTACCGCCCAAGAGAACGATTACTTGTAATACATCCGTCCAGATTACGGCTTCGATGCCCCCAAAAGTGGTATAGAAGATACAGAGTAGGCCCATGATCATAATACTGGTCTCCACGGGGATGCCCGTCACTATGGAAATGGCGAGCGAGGGCAACAACAGCACAATACCGATTCGCCCCAGCTGGAACAGAATAAACGACAGGCTGCCGAAGGCACGTGCTGCGTAGTTGAAACGGTCTTCTAAATATTCGTACGCCGTTCGAATCTTGAGTTTATTGAAAAAGGGAATAAAGATAAAGGCGATAACAGGCGTAATCAAAATCGCCGTGATGTTGAGAAAAAAGAAAGACCAATCCGTTATAAAGGCCTTGGCGGGGATGGCCATAAAAGTAATCGCGCTTAATAAAGTGCCGAAAACACTGAGTCCCGATGCCCACCAAGGAATACGACCGCCGCCTACAAAATAATCTTCGGTGGACTTTTGTTTCCGGGCAAAATAAACCCCGATCAAAAGCGAAATCATTAAGTATAGCGCCAAAACCGTATAATTAACGACGCCGAAAGGCTTGGTCTCGTCGGCAATAGCATATTCCCGTACTTCAGGCGTTCGGATACCCGGGGAAACCTCGCCGGAAATGATTACAAAATCGTCGTCTTTTTTAAAGGATAATGCGGTAACGGGGATATTATCTGTCAGGGTTTCGTACACATACCACTTTTTGGTAATGCTATTGTAGCCCAATATTTCTTTAGAAAAACCGGGATGGGAATTTAGGAGGGAATCCCGTTTTTCGGTCAGTTGGGTAATCAAGGAATCCCTTTTTTCGGTGTCGGACTGCGGATCGCGGTCTTCGAGCGGCGAAGCGAGTTCTTCGAGACGCAAGGCAAAGTCCTCCAATCGATTAAAAAGCAACTCGTCGGAACCGCCATAGACCATGATGCTCATCGAGCCCATACTTTCGACGGAAGCGCCCATCAAGACTCTCGATCTTCCATCTATCGAGATGTCACCTTCATCCTTCCAAAGACCATCCCTAAGGTCATAGGAAAGATAATTGGTCAAGGTTTCCGATTTCTTGCCGACTGTTTGATTACGCCCACCAATGACAAAGAGTTTTCTGGAATCCTTGGTTTCCTGAACCGCCACAGTATGCAGCGCGCGCGGAGCACCGGGGAAATCGGCCAGTTTTTCCCATTTTTTAGACCCATCCAACCGCATTCTATAAAAAGAATTGACGCTTTTGTTGGCATTTTTGCCGCCAACGATATACACATAGTCTTCTTCTACTACGGCAGCAGTATAGGCCAAGGGTTCGGGTAAGGGAGGATAATCGGTAATATCGACACTATTTGAAGCAGTATTATACTTTAATAAAAGAACATCATGGCTTGTTGTAGTTCCATTTTCGCCGCCGATGATCAGAATCCCTTCGGAAGTGGATACTGAAGCTCCATAGGCTAGGGGAGAAGGAAGGGTCTGATCGGATTCGATCCAATGAGCATCTTGAGCATCACCTAGCACATAAATCGCATCGCTATAGACTTTTTTGCCGCCTTTCCAAGGCAAACCGGTAGGAAAATTGGCGCCGCCGACCGCCAGAATGGCCCCGTTGTGTGTGCCGCCCATCATACCGGCATAGCCGAAGGAAACGGAATCGTTCGCCATTGCGGGAAGGTCGGGTAACTGGGCTATCCCGACCTGTTGAATCTCCTGGCCATTCGATATCAGAGGGAACAAAAGTACAAGTGCCGTGAGTACAAATCGGTTAATCTTGCTCATACGGAATGCTTGGCTATTCATAGTCGTTTTGAATCAAGTGCACGGTGCTGGTGAACGTTATTTCCCTTTCTTGGGTTTACGGTATTTGTCCTTGCCATCGGTCAGCCAGTTCAAGGAAAAGCTGGCAAACATATTCTGGGTGTAATCGTCCTTCTCAAAGAACACACCTATATTCCCATTGTCTAAAATGGTAAGCGACGAATAGGCGGCACTACCCCTGTAGATAGTCTTGCCATTTGACCAAGTCTTTCCTTCGTCGTAGCTCACGCGAACCGTCAAATTGGTGCGTTCATCGACCGAGTTAGCGTTAGCGAATAACATTCGGCTCTTTTTATAGCCGTCCTTAATCGAGGTATAGCGGATGATACTTGCGTTGCATCCAGGGTCTTTGAGTTGAGGTTCCGGTTCCGTGGTCCATGTTTTGCCTTCATCCGAGGAAATATGTACATATCTAATGCGTTGTTTATCGTTGGCCCTGGCATTGACCATCCATCTTCCGTCTTCCAGTTCGACTATTTTTGATTCATCGGCGGGCATGATAGGGGTGTCGATAAAGAACCAGCTCTTGCCGTGATCATCGCTTCCAAAGATATGCATGCCACTGTTCAGGTTGACCATACAGTGCAAAAGTTTACCGCCGCGGGTCTGGATGCCACGACCGGAAGTAATAAATTTGAAATCTTTGCGCCATTTGGGTTTTGCGATCTGATCAGTTATGTCCTGGGGCCTGCTCCAGGTTTTACCGTTGTCGTCGCTCTTTACGACGTGCAGATAGTAAATATCTTTTTCCGTATCCAGATTCATAAAATTGTAGAACAGGAATATTTCGTTGGTCATTTCGTCAACGATCATCGATGGGTCCGAGGCCGATTCGCCCAACGGGAAATCGACCACAGTTTCGATAGGCGACCACGTTTTGCCATTATCGGTGCTTCTACGCAGCACAATGTTGATGTCGTCGCTTCCCCGCAAGTCGTTACATGATGGAATCCGTTCGTCGATGGCCGCAAGAACATCGCCGTTGGGCGCGGTCACCAGTGCAGGAATCCGAAAACAGGATATCGAATCGTTGTTCGACGCATTGAAAAGATCTTCGTAATGATCAAGACCTTCGGCCATTTGATAGGCTTGGTCTTGTGCGTTGGTGGAAAAAACCAGAAGAATTAGGAGGAAAAATGGAGATAATTTCATAATCGTATAGATATCAAGTTGATGTATTTGAGTTTTTATAAAGCTGTTGTTTTCCAGTCTTATTTGGATGGTACAATAGAATTTTTAGCGGTTTCAATCCGTTCAAAGGTTTTCCAGCACTGGTACAACGCCCGCGGTACATGAAAGCACCCTTTCCATTTCCCACCTTTCAGGGTTGATGAGGGTTGCCCCTGCCGGTTCAAATAGCCGAACCACTCCCCGTTGTCGGGGTCGGGAAAATGCGACCACGAGTACTCGTGAACTTTTTCGTACCAGTCCTTTATTTTTTTCGTTGGATGGTGTTCATATGCTTTGGATAAAGCGACCAAGGCTTCCAAATGCACCCACCATAGTTTTTGGTCATGCTCCAATTGTTGGGGCGGATGGCCTTGGGCATCCTTGAAATAGAGGATGCCACCGAATTCGTTGTCCCATCCATATTCCAAAATCCGTATAATGGTATCTGTTGCCCTTTGGATGAGGTCCTGGTCGTTTTGCCGTATGCCGATATCGATCATAAACCACATGGCCTCGATACCGTGGCCGGGATTGATTAGGCGGCCATCAAAGCTATCGTTCAGCGAACCGTCGGAAAGCACGTTCTCGTAAATCAATCCGGAATCTTTTTGAAGGAAGACTTCCATGACTTCGTTGACACTAAAATCTATTGTCTGCTGTACCTCTTCCGGTTTAAGGATGTCTTCCAGTTCCAAGACTAGGTTCGACAAAATCATAGGAAGGGCGAAGTTCTTTAACGATCGTTCGCCGGTGCTCTTTTCATAAGTTCCTTTCGGATTATCCTTTCGAACCAGAATATTGAGATAGGTGCGTTTGGCCAAGGTGTTGAATTCCTCGTTGCCGGAAGCCTTGGCATATTGCGCGAAAGCCATCGCCGCAAAGCAATCGGAAAAAATATTGTACGGCTGTACCAAGGGCTTCCCTTCGCGGGTCAGTGAGAAATAGAAGTTGCCATCGGAATCCATACCGTATTTTTTTAGGAACTCCGCTCCCGACTTTGCAATTTCCAACCACGAGTCCCGTTGTTCTATTTTATTGTAGAGCATGGAGAACAACCACACCTGCCGGCCTTGAAGCCAAACGAATTTGTCGGTATCGTACACTTTTCCCGTTCGATCAAGGCAGGTGAAATAGCCGCCGTTTTGGGTATCTAGTGAATTTCGCTCCCAAAATGGAAGTACATCGTTAAATAGTGCGTTTTTGTAATCCTCAGCGTAATTCATTTGTTATGTATAACATAATACAAAATTAAGCATTATTTGCTTAACTTCGTAGGACCTAAGGTAATTAATGTCGGTCATCCAATTTTATGGGGAAGAGAAAATAACTATACCTATTTTTGTGCGCATATTTTTTTGGAATTTAAAATCATTGCCTATGGAAATCGGTATTCACATCCTATCAAAACCACGATGAAAAAGTTAAAAAATCTAAAGCCCGTAGATACCGGATCCCTTGTTGACAAAGTGGAAGTCCGCCTGTTATCCTTTTTTAAGGAGAACGAACTCAAGCCCGGCGATGCCATCCCCAAGGAATTGGAGTTCGCCGAGTCGTTGGGCGTAAGCAGGACGGTGGTGCGCGAGGCCTTACTCCGTTTACGCACCTTGGGTCTTATAGATTCCAAAAAACACAGGGGCATGACCTTGAAACGGCCCGACATCATCAATAACTTTGCGCGCATGATGGATCCGACCCTTTTGGGCGAGGATACTTTGAAACAACTGTTCGAATTTAGGCTGATTTTAGAGATGGGCATGGCCGATTTTCTGTTTGAGCACAAGACCCAAAAAGATATGGACGAGCTGGAAGAAATCGTCGAGGCCGAGGAGGCAACAGGTACCGGTAAAATTCGTTTTACGCTGGACAAAGAGGTGGCCTTTCACGGAAAACTGTACCAAATGTCGCACAACATTACCTTACAAAAGTTCCAAAATCTTTTACTTCCCGTCTTTAACTATGTCTATTTAAACGATACAAAGAATACCGATCTAGACGGGTATCATTTTTCGGATGGCCAGTTCGTTAGCCATCGCATGTTATTCGAAAATTTAAAAGTAGGTACACCTGAAACGTTTAGAAATGCCATGCGCCGACATCTAGAACCGCACTTTGACCACACTTTCAAAAGGGACGGGAACAAATAAAAAAGGCCTCGGCTAATTCAGCCAAGACCTTTTTGCTACTCAACTAACTCAACAAATGATATCAATTATATCCCGGTGTCTGCTCCAGCAAGGGGTTTCTACCGATCATGTCTAATGTGATGGGCAATACTAATTTAAATTCATCCCCTGGATTCAAAAAACTTACGTTGTCAATGACATAGCTGTCACCCGCTCTTCTCAAATCCCACCATCTTTTCCCTTCCGCTACGAATTCCTTGTACCTTTCTTCCAGAATGGCTTCCGTATTTTGCACTTTTGTGCCATTTACATAGCCGTTGGTAGCAGCCTCATAGTTTTCGGCATAGGCTCTTTCCCTGATCTGGTTAATTTCCCCAGAGGGATCTTCACCCAGTAAATTTTTGGCCTCGGCCAATAACAGCAACACATCGGCATATCGGTAAATAGGCACATCATTATCGGAAATTCGGATACTGCCATCCACAGTTCCCCCAAATTTATTGATAACCGATCCAAAATAGGTACCGGCATTAAAGGTCGGATAGCCGGTTCCTCCATTGTCATCCGTGAATAAGCGAATGAAAGTCGCATCTTTTCTTGCATCTAAATTATCGTCGGTAAGAACCAGCGTTTTTTCGGAAGGCCCATATCTATTTGCGCCATTGACTATAAAATCTGACATCGAATTGCCCTCGCTATCAAATTGGGGCTGTATTTCCGTTGTTCGCCCTGTCAGTAAACTGTAGAAATTAGTTGCTTGGTCCTGTTCGTACTGAAAGGCGAAGATAAATTCTTTATTATTTTCATTGTCGACCGACCATAGATCGGCAAAATTTGGCGCCAATTCTACATCTAAGGAAGCAACCTCCTGTAACGCGTTCTTGGCCTCGGTGTAATCGGCATCGCCACCGGCCAGCAAAGTGCCAGACCAAATATAGACATCTCCCTTAAGACCTAAGGTAGCTGCCTTTGACCAATAGACGCGCTTGTCTTGCCAATAAGACCCGTCTGAACCAAAAGCATCCAAAGAGGCCTGTATGTCGGCCTTTATCAATGCCATAACCTCGGATTGGGGGGCTCTTGGCTTGCTCAGACCTTGAGGGTCTGTAGTGGCCAAAGGTTCCGTACTAATGGGTACCGCACCCCATGTTTTTAGCAAGGTATAATAATGAAATGCCCGAATTCCATAGGCTTGGCCCAGCATGTGATTTTTATCCGCCTCATTATTGAATTCGATGTTCGGCACATTAAGCAGAAAATCGTTCAACTTATGAATCTCGTTATACAGACCCGCCCAACCTCCAAAGGGTGCGGTGGATACGGTTATATTCGATTCAATAAGCTCCACATTGGCCGGCGACTCGAAAGTCTGGCCACCATACATATCGCTTCGTATCTCACCTAATAGCCATTGGGTATTATTTGTGCCCCTAAAGGAGCCATAGAGACCTGTATGTGCGGCACGTGCACCATTTTCGGATTCCCAAAAACCGGCAACGGTCAGTTCACTTGGGGCTTCGAGTTCCAGCTCTTTTTCACACGAACTAAAGGCTACTAGAACGATAATTATATATAGATATTTCATGTTGAAGATTTTTAAAAAGTTAGATTGAGTCCTAAAGTATATGTTCTGGGAACGGGAAACTGACCTGCTTGAAACCCCCCTTGTTCGGGAGTATCTCCGCTATATCCTTTGAAATAATATAAATTAGAGCCGGTCAAGTATAAGCTCAGCCTCTTTATCTTGTCATTAAAAGCCTTCGTGGGTATATCATAACTCAAGGTTACCTCACGTAACGCCAAATAATCACCTTTTTCCCAGAAACGGCTGCTGATCGTACTTTCATTACCCCTAAAAATATTCCTTTGGGCGTCAACAAAGACGAATCTAGGAACATCGGTATTCCGATGTTCAGGCGTCCATGATTGTAACACGATGGCGTCTTGGTTCAAATTCCCTTGGGTCTGCCCAAAACCTTTTCCGCGAATGTGATTATAGATAATATGTCCCGTAGCAAAATCGGTCTTGACGAACAGTCCAAAATTCTTGTATTTTAAATTGGAGGTGAAGCCACCGATGAAATCAGGAGTTGTACGACCAATGACACGCCTATCAAAACTATTTATGACATTATCCCCATCTGTATCTACCCAAGCAACATCCCCCGGATAGCGTTGCGTGGGATTCGGCAATAGTTCATCCTGTCGGGTCGCATCTGCATCAACGGCCGCTTGATCGGCATAAACATAATCCTGTATATAGGCCGTTACCAAATCTTGGCCTACACGCTGACCCTCTTGAAGACCACCGACCCATATCTGTTCGCCGGTATTGGGGTCATTGATCTGCACCCCGCCTTGACGGTTAAGCTCGTTATCGTTTTCGGGTAATTTTACGACAAAATTCTTGCTGTGGGACAATGTTCCCCCTAATTGCCATTGCACCACATCGGTTCTAATGGCATCGGCGGTCAGCTGAAGCTCAAAACCTTTATTGCGCAAGGTGCCGTTGTTGGTTCGGATGGATCCAAACCCTGTCCAAAAGGGCAACGTAAGATCGGAAATCTTATCCTTTACATCCCGTATGAAGTAATCACCGATAAGGGTCAATCTATTATCGAAGAACGATACATCCAATCCCACGTTAAACGTTGTGGAACGTTCCCATTGCAGGTCCAAAGTAGGGAGTCCTGTATTGGCGTAACCCGTTTGACCATCATAGATACCTTGGGAACCATAGGAACCGAACACTACATAGTTCGCTACACGATCAGCCTGTCCGGCAGGAACCAAAGATGAAAGGTTGCCATTGACCCCGTAGCTCAACCTTGGCTTAAAGTTTGAAATGACTTTACCCAAGGATGAATCCATAAAAAAATCTTCCTTGTGTACATTCCATCCCAAGGAAACCCCGGGGAAGAAACCGTATTTATTATTTGCCAATTGCGATGAACCGTCATAGCGATAGGTAAAACTCGCCAAATATTTATCCGCGAAATCATAGTTCAAGCGACCAAATGTAGACAGTATGATGTTTTCGGATTCAAAGCTGGAAGGAACACCGTTTGCCTCACTACCTGCATTTAGTGTGAAAATAAGATCAGTTGGGGAGTCTTTCGTAGCCGCATTCAATCCAAAAAAGTTATTTTTATAATATTCCGCTCCCAGAAGAAGACTGAAGGTATGGTCCTTTATTGATTTGGTATAATTTAAGGTAGCCGTTAATTGATTTCGTAAGGTTCTGTCAAGACTGGCGGAAGCATTTCTGTTGGTTATTAATGTACCGCCATCTAGAAATGCCTTGTTGAAAGCTTCGTTATGGTTATTGATCGTAAAATGGCTCCCGGTAAATGAAAAGGCCAGGTCTTTCGTAATATCATAATCTAATATAATGGAAGCGGACAGGCGTTGCTCCAAATTTTTTCTGATAAACTTATCAATATAGTACAAAGGATTTCCGAACCCACTGTTCGTACCTGGATTCAAATCATCGGAAAGCGTACCGTCAGGGTTGTTGTTGTAGGTTCTGGATGTAGGGGCCTGTCCGGAGAATCGTCTAAATACCGTGTCGTCGCCTCCCAAGGGACTTGTGCTCAAGTTAGAATGGGAATACAGGATATTCGAAGATACTTTTAACTTATCGGATATATTATAGGATGCGGAAAACTTCCCAGAATATCGCTTGAAACCAGAACCTAATATAAGGCCGTCGTTATCTAAATAACCTAATCCCAAATAATACGTGCCTTTTTCGTTCCCCCCATCAAAAGAGAGATAATGGTCTATGGTTTGACTAGGTTGGTAGATATTGTCGCTTACCTTATTTTCGAGAAATAAAATTTGTTGACCAGGATTTAGAGGGTCTTCTACCGTATTCCAGCCCGGTTGGTTCAACAAATACCGGTTATCATCGGAAAGGAACTGTGTGGTAAAGGGCGAATCGGTAGTATTACCACCGGTGCCAAAAGCTAAAGGCCCATCTAAAAAAGCAGCAAAACCCGTATCATTATTTGTTGCCTGTCTATAATACTGAACAGCCTGACGGTTGTATCTAATAAAATCGGAAGCACCTAAGTAATCCGGTGTTTCCCTTTTGCGATTGACACTATATTTTTGCTTATAACTAATATTCGATCGACCTATCTTCCCTGATTTGGTGGTAACCAAGACCACTCCATTGGCGGATCGAGCTCCGTAAATTGCCGTTGCAGCAGCATCCTTTAATACCTCAATGGATTCTATGTCATCTGAATTCAGGGCATAAAAACTTCCGGGAATTCCATCGATTAAAATCAACGGGGAACCTGAGCCGTCAAAATTGGTGCCTCCGCGCAGTACAATGTTTGGGGTCGACCCGGGTTGTCCTGTAGTATTGGTGACCCGAAGACCGGCAATGGTACCCTGTAATGCGGTTGCAGCATTTGATCTGCTTGAGGTTTCCAGAATCCGGGTATCCAACTTGGCGACCGAGGTAGTTAGTTTGGCCCTTGATTGTTTTCCATATCCCGTTACGACCACCTCGTCCAATGTCGCAAAATCTTCTTGAAGTACCACATTGATGCTGGATTGGTTGTCAATGGGAATTTCCTGTGGTGCATATCCAATATAACTAAACATTAGGATATCGTCGGTATTGGCTTCGATCAAGTAATTCCCATCGAAGTCTGTTTGTGCGCCGTTTGTGGTCCCTTTGACAACGATGCTTGCTCCGGGCAATGGCACGCCTTCAGAATCCGAAACGCTGCCCGTAATCTCAATTTGTTGTGCAAAGGCGCTTGTACAGAAGAGCAACAAGAATGCGGCCAGAACGTAAAGTGATTTTGGCCGTGAGAAATGGCAAGAACGCTTCTTGAGTACTTTCGTCCTTGTATCAGTCTGTTTTTTAGGGTATTTCATACTAAGGAAATTGAGTTAACATTAGTTTAGATTGGCGCAAGATACTAAAATATTGTATTATGTTATACATAATAAAATAAAAATAATGATTTTTAACACTTTGGGCTATTTAGTTGGTAAAGCGTTTCATTTCGAATTGATTTGGAACCTACTGATAACGGTTAAATAGAAAGGTACTTTTCGGAAAATGATGTGTTTAAAAAGGGGAGCACCCGATGTTGGTCCAAAGCTTGTATAGCGGTCTTCAGCTGTTGGTCAGTCATGGTTTTATGAGGAAAACGGGATGGCCCCAAATTTAACCCGAAGAGTCGCATAAAGCTTTTTCCAGCCCCGTTGAAGCCGCTGATCTTGTCCAAAGTTTCTACGAAAAAGACCGCTTTTTCCTGAAGCGATTCCGCTTTTTGTATATCACCTTTAATAAAAGAGGAGATGATTTCGTAATAGAGCGGGGCCAAATGGTTATAGGTACTGCCAACCCATCCAGTAGTGCCCAGTGGCAAGCTGGACAGCATTTTTTCATCGACGCCAAAAAGAATGTTCTTCGAACCTTGATCAAAATGCAGGCACTGGGAAAAATCCTTGGGATTGTACTGAGAATATTTGATCCCTGCAAAATTGGGAATCTGGTCGACAGCCCTCTTTAAAAAATCGATCATCGGAAAGTCCGCACCGGTCAGTATGGGAATATGATAGTAATAAAATGGTAGACTGGGGGCACTCCTCGCTATCTCGGAACAATAGAGTAAAAGACTATCCAGTGTTCTTGGCTTGAAGTAAAAAGGGGGAAGGGCGCAGATGGCATCCGCCAAGTTTTCCGAGTGTGCCGCCAGTTCTTGGGCTTCCCTGATATTGGTATGCCCTACATGATTTGTGACAAAGAAAGTATCTAGCCTGTTTTTCGCCCAAGCCTCAATCAGTTGTTTGCGCTCAATTGTACTTAGCGACACGAAATCACCCGTCGAGCCGTTCACAAAGGCACCTTCGACTCCATTAGATTGTAAAAATTGTCCGTAAGGCTTGATGATTTCTAAATTAAGGGAACCATCTTGGTGCATGGGAGCGTAGGTAGCGGCAATCAGATTTTTCATATTTGTATTATGTATAACATAACAAAGATATGATTTTTATTTCAATGTCCTACATTCATCACTTATTTTTGGCGTCTTACGCCTCAGTTATCAATTTTCGATGCCGAAGCACTATCCAAAAACAACTTGGTCTGCTTGTGATTTCTTAAAATAGTGGCGGGGCAATCGGTATTGATATCATGGTATAAGGTGTTGTAGACGGCTTCCGCTTTTCGTTCATCGGGTACCACGCAACTAATTGCCTTACAGTTTAAGATAGACGTGATGGTAAGCGTAAGAGCCTGTTCGGGCACATCGTCAAATGTCGGAAACCATCCTTCCCCCAATTGTTGGTTTCTACAGGCCTCGTCCAAGGTGACCAATTTAACTAATTTGGGGTCATTGAAATCCGCTACCGGTGGATCGTTAAAGGCGATATGTCCATTTTCGCCGATACCGATACAAGCGATGTCTATCGGATGGTTTTTCAGTGCCTCCGCATAGTGGTCCATTTCGGCTTCGATATCCTCGGCATCCCCGTTCAAAAAATGGATTTTTTTGGGATTTACCGCGTCGAGTATCCTATCTTTCAGATACTTTCTGAAACTGGCGGGATGCGTATCGGAAATATCCTTGTACTCGTCCAAATGGAAGACCGTAATTTTTTGCCAATCGATTTCTCTTTCCTTGAGGGCCTCGAGGAATTTAAATTGCGACGCACCGGTGGCCAAAATCAAATTAGCACTTCCTTTTTCGGCGATGGCCTCGGACAGCTTTCGTTGCACAAAATCGGCCGCTGCCTTGCCCATGTCGACGGTTGTTTCGTAAATGGCGACGTCTAGATTATCTACTTTTAGGATTTTTGTCATTTTTTAGGGTAATAGTGTAACTGAGCTTTTCTGTTATTGTTCTTTGGATTCATGTCTTATACCAGTAATGGGAATGGAAACTCCCTAAACTTCAGATGTTTATTGACCACTGAGCACTGACCACTGACCACTGACCACTGACCATTGACCACGGACCAGCGCCACTTCTACCCCTTCAAAAGAAATCGGCAATGGCGAACCAGCTCGTCAGCAACGAAAAGAGGATAACGGCTACAATCCCTATATTCCATCTCATTTTAGCGGTGTATTGGTTCATGAGTGTTTTCTTGTTGATCAGTATAAAGATGGGAATGGCTACCGCCGGCAGGATACAGGCCTGAAAAGCCTGGGAAAAAACCATAAGGGCAGGCGGACGTTCCTCTAAAAATACCGTTCCGAAAGTAAACAAAAGGGCTATGAAAATAAGGATGCGCGATGAAGTGGAGTGGATGTTTCTCGGGGTACCCTGATAATCGGCTATCAGCCAGGGGGCTATCAGCACTATGGGGAATATCGTCGACAGTCCCGCGCCGGCAATACCGATAATCAAAATATAGGCCGCCACCTTTCCGCCGATGGGCTCGAAAAGGCCGATCATCTCCACGGTATTTTCAAGGGTCTGCCCAGAAACATATAAAGTCCCAGCGGCAACGGCCATGATGGCCCCGCTCAATAGCAACATCATAGTTGCGGATACCGCGGCATCCTTTTTCTCTTCCCTTAAATTCTTTATGCCCCATCCTTTTTCGGCGACCACGGTGCTTCGCATAATAAATACGGCGGCCGAGCAGGTCGTGCCCGCTATGGCGGCGATAAGTCCGAATGCCCCGGGCGTATCGGGGATACTGGGTACGATACCTTCCACTAAAGACGAGAAGCTGGGCTTTACCATAAAGAAAACGACCAGAAATGAAAGCCCCATCAAGACTACCAGAACGGTCAGTATTTTTTCAAAGGTCCGGTAACGTCCGTACCAAAGAAGGAAAAAAAGATTGACCACAAAGAACAGGATGATCCAAAAGGTGTTGACGATTTCACCGTCGAACGCAAGCCGGATACCTTCCTGGATTAGGTCGGCGACGATGCCCATCACACCTATGAGCGCCAGCAGTTCTCCGATTATTAGCGCAATGATGATATAAAGGGACAGCACCCAACCATATTTGAATTCCGATCTGATATTGAAGAGCGCGGTCTTGCCGGTCACCAAGGTAACTTTACCATAGGCCACCATTAAGATGTAGGTGAAAATACACGAAAGTATAAGTGCCCAGAACAGGCCCATACCATGTTCGGCCCCTGTTTTGGCCATAGTGGTCACGCTGCCCGTACCGATGTTGTAACCGATAAGGAAAAGTCCGGGGCCTACGGCACTAAGGGCTAGGAGTATTTTTTTTGTGAGTGGTTGGTTATTCATTTGACGTTCGCCTATGATATGGTCACTAGTTGGACAGCCTCTATTTTTGTCTTATGTTATTTTATAAAAATCAACTTTTCCAATTATTAGCTATAGGATAAAATTAAAGGATTATTTAATGGTGTAAACCAATTCTCCGTTCACATAGGTTTGTTCAATAACCATTTCATTATTTTCCATAGTAAAGAGGATAAGGTCTGCACGTTTGCCTATTTCGATCGCGCCCAGTTCTTTTAAGACAAAAAACTCGGCCGGGTTGGTGCTGGCCATCTGTATGGCATCCTTCAAGGAGCATTCCGTGAATTCCATAATCTGGCCAACGCACTTGCTGATAGGGGATGCAGCCCCGGCCAATACGTTTTCCTTAGGAAGTTTTACCACGTTCGGGGTCAGCAACAAGGTACGCTCGCCACGGGTGTATTCCCCAGGGGGGAGTCCCGCAAGATCAAGGGCGTCCGACACCAGAATAGTCTTTTCGACACCTTTTGTCTTGTAAAAGGTGCGTACCTCCTCACGGGTCAAGTGAAACCCATCTGCAATAATTGATATGCTCAGCGCATCGTTCGACAGCTGCGGCCAAAGCGGATTGTTATGCCTATTGATCTCATTGGCGCAGCCGTTACCCAAATGGGTGGACAATTTGGCGCCGGCCTCTACGGCAAGGGCAATGTCTTCGGCCGAACCGTTGTGGTGGCCCAGGGATACGGTAACGCCGCTTTCGACAAGTTTACGGATAAACGGGATGGCACCTTCCAGTTCGGGCGCAAGGGTTATCAGTTTGATACCGCCGTTGGCAGCTTTCTGGAATTCCTGAAATTCGGCCCAATCGGGGACCTTGATGTATTTTTCCAAATGGGCGCCACGGAAGCCTGCGATAGGCGAAATATAAGGACCCTCTAAATGGAACCCCGGAATGGACGGGCCGATTTCGGGGTCTTCCTTCGCCTTGGCAAGGATGGCGAAATTGGTCTTGATACGCTCGATATCACTGGTGATGACCGTGGGATAATAGGAGGTTACCCCGGCCTTCCACAATGCCTTGGTTGCTTTTTTCACCCCTTCCACGGTAAGATCGGGGCCGGAAAAATCCACCCCGACATAGCCGTTGATCTGTATGTCGATCAATCCTGGGGCGATATGGGTTTTGGTAACATTACTACCCATTTTCAAGGGAGACACTTTCGTAATTCTTCCCTTATCCAAAGAAAGCGAAACCGGATTTCCATCGGAATATAATAGACCTTCTATCGTTTGTGCATTGGATGGTATGGAGAGGGTAAAAATAAGAACAACAGATAGGTATGTGCTAGATGATTTCATGATCATTTTTTAGATTTCGTCGTATTTCGCCACTTTTTCCCATTGCTCAGTGGCAGTCGATTTCTCAAGGGCCTCGAGCACGGCAACGCAATGGATTATACTTTCATTGCTCCTTGAAGTTTCGCCCGTTTTGAACATGTGTACCATATCGACATAATTTTTGCCCGGTGTCTTTTCTTCCAACTTCGATTTGAGTTCGACAACACCCTCCTCAGTTTCCACAAAGGTTTGCCATCCATATTTTTTGGTGGTAAAGACCAAGCTCGCCATCATGCCGTTTTCGAAAATAAGACTGGCACTACTGTTTTCCCCATTTTTTTGGATTCTTACTTTTTCAACGGTATCACCGAACATATAGAGCAGGGGCTGAATAATATGAGGGCCATAAAAGAAAACGCCGCCGTATTCAGAACCCAGACTGACTGGGCCATAGCGCACCACTTGGTTGATAGGGCCCCAATTTTTTAGTTGTTCCATGATATCAAAGGTCTCATAGCTATTCGCAACCGAACTGAAGGAGGTCACGGGAGTACCATGCTTTTTGGCCAATTCCAAAAAGGACTTGCCCTCTTTCGCACGGTAGCAAAATGGCTTGTCGATAAAGGTCGGCACCCCGGCTTCGATAAACGGTATAGCGGGCTCAAGATGAAACTTGCCGTGCCGATGGTCTACGATGAGTCCGTCGATTTTACCGAGCATATCTTTCGGATCATCGACCCGGTTTGGTATTTTTCCCTCTTGCATCGCTTTTTCGGCAAAGGATTGGGTCTCTCCCCAGACATATTTCACCTGCATGTTAGGAAATGCCTTTTCCACATTAAAAAGCTGGCCAAAACCGGCAGTATGCGAGTTTTCTGCACCGATGATACCGATTGTAAAGGGTTTCATTTCGTTGTCTTTTTTGGCGAACCATTGCGAAGTAGCGTCCAGGGGCGTCGCCATTGCCAAAGTGGAGAAAGCTGTACCTTTTCCGAGTTTTTCTATAAATTTTCTTCTGGAATTCATGGGTTTACTAGTTTGGTTAAAGTTTCATCTCCCAGCCCTTCTCATAATTCCGGCTCCATAATTTTTGCGCATCCTTGTCTTTACTAATATGTCCATTTTTTGGATTGATTTCTAAAGACCGCCCGACTCTTTGAGAAATATTTCCCAGTTGTACCAAAAGGGTGCTTTTATGTCCGGAATCCACATTGGAATGTAAACTTCCTCCATTTTTTATGGCGTCGAACATGTTCTGGATGTGTAAGGCATCCAATTTTTCTGCGGGATTGCTCTTGTTGCGCGCATCGATCACTTCGGTGTTCTCTACCTCTTTGACGATTTTTCCGTCGAGGTCGAACTGGGTATAGCTATTTCCGGCGGGAATGAGCAGGCTTCCATTTTCCCCATAAAAAACTACTCCTACGGAACTTCCCTCGATGGGTTTGCCATTGCAACTTCTGCCTTCCCAGGACATAGTTTTGCTATCATCGAAATTGAGGTTGATGATTTGCGTATCGGGGGTTTCCCAATCATCTTGATAGCGGTACCTGCCGCCGTTCGAACTTACTTGGGTGGGGTAGTCGACTTCCATTCCCCAGCGCAAGAGATCTACCATATGGGTGCCATTATTCAGGGCTTCCCCGGTTCCCCAATGCCAAAACCAGTGCCAATTGTAATGCACAATATTGTCCTTGAACTTTTTTCGGGGAGCCGGCCCTTGCCACAGGTCCCAATTGAGCCATTCGGGAACCGCCGTCTCTTTACCGATGCCTATCGAGGGACGATTATTAGTGTACCATCCCTTGCCAAAATACACACGACCGATAGCCCCATCCTTTACCGCTTGAATGCTTTCCATAACGTTAGGCCACGAACGCCGCTGATTGCCCATTTGTACTATTTTACCATATTTTGCGGCTGCCTTGACCAAAATTTCGCCCTCGCTCGGGTTATGGCTACAAGGTTTTTCGACATAGACATGCTTACCGGCTTCCAGGGCGATTAGCGATGCCGGCGCGTGCCAATGATCGGGGGCTGCAACGACCAGTACATCGACATCCTTACTTTCTAAAGATTTCCGGAAATCAGTATAGGCCTTGGCTTCCACTGTTTGGCGTTCCTTTAGCGCAGTCAGGCAGTTCGTAATTGCCCTACTATCTACATCGCAAATGTGTATTACATTGGAGTTGTTCTGCGCCGCAAAATTCTGTGCCAGGGCTTTGCCACGGCTGTTTACGCCCATCACGGAAACGTTGATCATCTCGTTTGACCCTAAAATATTCGCGTAGCTCTTTGCGCTGAATTGTGGTAAAATACTACCGGCCATAAAAGCCAAGGCGCTTTTTTTTACAAAGTTTCTTCTGGAACTTGCCTCGCCGGCAGAAAGGTCTCCCTTTTCAGAAGACGTTGTTGCTCCACCGGCGGACTGATTTAACTTATCGTTCATGGTATTGATTTTTTTCTGCTTACAAGATATGATTTTGTTATGTTAACGGACGATAGGAATATTCTTTTAAAACGACTTTTCTTTTCAGCTACCTTGAAAATCGATTTGTTTTTGCAAGGGACTTACTTTTTATGTTCACGTCTTTTTAGCTATTTCAAATGTGAGCTTCACTATGTTTTTTCAGTTAAGGTTAATAAGGCTCCGTTCGTTTTGCACACCACTAAATTTCGTAATTTCAACATATTCATCCAAGTTATATGTAAATAGTGGCCAATTTTAATCTGAATATTGCAGGGAAACAGCAAGAATGTGGCCTTGATCCATCGGTTCTAGGCGATCCCACACTTGCTAATTCCCAAGAATGGGCATGCAAAAAATATAAGTTTTAGTGTTATCCAAATTCCAACATATTCGTCTTCTTATTTTTCTGATCGTAATCTTGGGCATACCCTATACGTTAAGGCTGATCGACTATCGCTTGGAACCCTTCCCCTCAATCATTCTTCCTTTTGGTTCCAATAAAACTGCTTTGGGCGATGAAGTCCGATTACCATCCAATGAAATCTATGGATACACGATGGATGGGCAGCTTAAAAAGTTGGAAAAGTCCCGATTTCTCCAAAATATACGCGTGGGGTATTTCGATTATTTGTATGAAGACCGTTTTGGGTTACGTGATTTCAACGGACATTCCTTTAGAACTACCAGACTGGGCATACCCGTAAAGCTAAAATCGAAAATATCGGAAACGGACATACAAGCTACAAAAATTTGGATAAGGCAACGATTACTGGAGCAAGGTTGCACCGACTCGGTATTGATATTGAAAAAAGACCTAATTGTCATCCCAAGGAATGGGACCTATTACGAGGAAACAACACTAATGAATGATACGATTCTTGACCTCTATTGATTTAGCCTTAAAACGTTTTTTCGATCGTGTGGAGTTGTCCACCCGTGTCAGCACTCGGCAGCTGGCCTTGTTCCGTATTTTTTTTGGGGCACTCTTATTATCCTATTTTTTACCTTCCTGGTCTTGGTTGAACGAGGTGCCCCCTGGTTTTTTCGATCCACAGTTTCTGAGTTTTGCCTACCTCACCGACGACTTTCTACCGGGCTCCGTGTATGTTTTCTTTGATGTGGTCGTCATCATTCTCTTGCTCCTTATTACGTTAGGAATTTATACGCGAAGCTGTCTTTTGCTACTTTTCCTTTTAAGCAGTATGCTCTATTCCTATTCGTTTAGTTTTGGAAAGGTCGATCACTACACCAATTTATTTTTGTTCACCTATCCTGTTTTGGGCTTTACCAATTCGGGAACACAATTTGCATTGCGAAAGGATCAGGCATTACCCGCCAGAACACAAACAATTTCGCTTATCGTTATGGGCATCATCATCGCTTTCGGTTATTTTAATGCCGGACTGGCGAAATGCCTTAGCTGGATCGATTTTGATTCGAACACCAGTGGTTTTTTAGATTGGGTCTACTATTGTTTTTTCAATAGTGAAAACCAGTATCTTTTAGCGCCCTATGTTTTAAAAGTACCCGGTTATCTGTTCGAGCCGCTCGATTATTTGGCCGCGCTCTTCGAAGTTTCCGGTTTTTTCTTCTTGTTGAAGGGACGAAAGTACTGGCTGTTCTATCTGACCGTGGCCAGTATTTTTCACCTAACGAACCTATTGGTCCTCAATCTAAGTTTTGCCCTGAACGTATTGTGCTATGGTATTTTTTTGGTTTCACCGGTACTCACTTTGCTATACCAAAAATATCGGAACTCATACGCTGACAAGGTCAAGTATTTTATATATGCGGCGATGATTATGGCAGTCTTCAAAATCACGGTACTTCTTACCGATCTTCCGGTTTACAATTATCACAATTATGCGCCTTTCATCTATTTTGAACATTTTATGGATTTTCTCTTGTGGTCGTTTACTATCGTTTGTGGTGTAATCTTATTGATACGCCTCCCTAAAATAGCAAAAATTGATAAAAGATAGTTTCGTGCTATGTTGAGGAGGAGTTTTTTGGTTACCGCCGATGGAATAAACGCTCGAAGACCTTAGCATGTATCCCAGCCAGTGTGTCACCTGAATAATCTGAACTGTTTGGCGCCCTTGCCATCGCCGAAACAAAAGATAATCGATTCCCCACCGGTCATTAGGTTGGAGCGGCGAATCGAAATGGCGAGGTAAACGATGACCAAAACCTGGTTTCACACGGACCATAGCCAAGGTAGCCGAGCACTTTTTAAGCCATAAACAAAAAGGATTCTCACCGACCGCATCGTACATGAAATATCGAACATGCCCCAGGCATTGCTGAGTGCCACTTAATATCAGGTAGTTAGTTCCCTACTAAACCGTATGATTCAAGGTTTTTCGATGATTTATCAGAAAGGTACAAATCTAGTGCCAGCACGCCGACGACTTATGCGATTACGATATCAACAAAGAAAAGGGTCTTTAGGCTTTTGGTTGGCTTTCAGCATTTCAAGATATCCCAGTTTTCGATAACTTGCTAACTGGAATTAAATAAGTTGTGGCGGATTTTCATGGCTCCCGAAAAAAACTTTATTTTTGCCGTCCCTAATATACGGCCTCGTAGTTCAATGGATAGAATAGAAGTTTCCTAAACTTTAGATGCAAGTTCGATTCTTGCCGAGGCTACCAAATCAAAAAACCGTACCGACCATTATATGAACAACAAAAATGCCGAGGCCGAAAGATTGGCCTTTCCCGATAATTATAAAAATTGGAAAAGATGGGGGCCGTATCTCGCCGAAAGACAATGGGGTACTGTTCGTGAGGATTACAGCGTACACGGGCATGCGTGGAATTTTGTAGACCATGAAAAAGCGCGTAGCAATACCTACCGATGGGGGGAAGAGGGTATTGGCGGTTTTTGCGACTCGCGGGAGATACTTTGCCTGGCCCCTGCCTTTTGGAACGGTAAGGACAGAATTCTAAAGGAGCGCCTGTTTGGCCTTACCAACGACCAAGGCAACCATGGGGAAGACGTCAAAGAACTCTACTTCCATCAGGTATCTACCCCGACTCATTCCTACTGCAAGTATCTGTACAAGTATCCGCACAAGAAATTTCCGTACGCCGACTTGGTTAAGAAAAACAAAAGAAGCCGAGACGAACCGGAGTATGAGTTACTCGATACTGGTGTGTTCAAGAACAATGCCTATTTCGACTGCTTTATAGAGTATGCCAAAGCTGACGTAGGCGATATTCTCATGAAAGTGACCGTAGTAAACAGGGGGTCTCGAAAAGCGAAGATACATGTGCTGCCACACCTATGGTTCCGAAATTTTTGGAAACACAACGAACGTTTCGAGCGACCGGGTATGAAATCCTTGTCTGAAGACTGTGTGCGTTCACGCAGTGTACGCAACGGAAGATATTATTTCTATCATGAGAAGGGCGAACAGCTTTTTTGTGAAAACGAGACCAACAACCAACATATTTATGGCGTTCCTAACGAGGTAGATTATGTTAAGGATGGTATCAACGATCATGTCATAAACGGAAAAGCAACTGTAAATCCGGATAAGAAAGGCTCAAAGATGGCAATTTGGCATACTTTCAATCTACAGGCCGGTGAAAAAAAGACGGTACGTGTGCGCTTGCGCAAAAAGAAATTGAAAGATCCTTTTGCTAATTTTGACAGTATATTTGAACAACGAATCCGGGAATGTGAAGATTTTTATGATGACATTATACAAAAAGACTTACCGGAGGCGCATCAAGAGATTGCAAGAAAAGCCTTCTCCGGTCTATTGTGGACGAAGCAATTCTATTATTACGATGTTTATAAATGGCTTTTCGGAGGCTCTGGGGAAGCGAAGCCCTATCGGGTAGATTCTCGAAACGCAAGCTGGCACCACCTGACGAACCGACACATTATCTCCATGCCCGATAAATGGGAATACCCTTGGTACGCTGCTTGGGATTTGGCCTTTCACATGGCATCGTTCGTTGAAATCGATCCGTATTTTGCCAAAGAGCAGCTGTTGTTGGTACTTCGGGAGAATTATATGCATCCGAACGGACAAATTCCCGCTTATGAGTGGAATTTTAGTGATGTGAATCCCCCCGTACATTCGTGGGCCGTTTGGAATGTCTATGAAAAGGATAAGGGGCGCACCGGGAAAGGTGATACCGATTATTTGGAAAGGGCCTTCCAAAAACTGATGATCAACTTTACTTGGTGGGTGAACCAAAAGGATAAACACGGTACCAATCTATTTGACGGAGGATTCTTGGGGCTCGATAACATAGGGGTGTTCGACCGCAACCACATGCCCTCGGGCATTGCTCGCATGCAACAGGCCGACGCAACCAGTTGGATGGCCATGTTCACCCTTAACATGCTGCGGATGTCATTAGAACTGGCCAAAACGAATAAAAACTACGAAGAGGCCGCATCCAAATTTTTCAGACACTTTTTAAATATTGCCTCGGCTATGCATCATATCGGCAAAGAGGATATATCGCTTTGGGACGATACCGATAGCTTTTATTATGATGTGGTCGAAATGTCGAACGGTATGACCGATAGGCTGAAGGTACGATCGTTGGTGGGGGTCATACCCCTTTTCGCGATTGAAATTATTCCCAGTAACTTGTTTGCAGAATTAAAGGATTTTAAGGTCAGGGCGGCAGAAATTATCAGGACAAGACCTGATCTCGCATCCCTAATTTCCCGAATCGAAGAAAAAAACGCCAATGGAGACCATCTGTTTTCAATAATGCGTGGCTTTCGATTAGAGCATCTACTGAAGAGACTGTTAGATGAAGACGAGTTTTTATCCGATTACGGCATTCGCTCCCTTTCGAAATATCATGAAAAGCATCCTTTTGTGTTCCGACACCATGGTCACCATCAGATACAGTACGAACCCGGCGAAAGCCGTTCGAACATGTTCGGCGGTAATTCGAACTGGCGCGGCCCTATTTGGATGCCCTTGAATTATATGATCGTACAGTCCCTCCGCAAGTATTACACGTACTACGGGCCGGAATATGTTTATGAATTTCCCACGGGATCGGGCGTCAAACTGAATCTTCGTGAGATTGCCAATGCCCTGACCAAACGGCTAATAAAACTTTTTGAGAAGGATAAATCGGGCAAATTCCATTATCATACCGATGGTCCGAACCAGGTGTTTTCAAAAGATGCAAATTTCAAGAACGAGCATTTCTTCTACGAGTTTTTCGACGGCGATACCGGTAAAGGCCTCGGAGCCTCCCACCAAACCGGATGGACTGCGCTAATCGCGAATTTGATTATGGATATGGAAGCTGATAAAGGGGATAAGAAGATGGATGACAGCCAAATTCAAAAGGTCATGGCCGAAAGTCGGTGAGCATATTTTGATTGAGCGCTTTATTTGAGGGTTTTAGTATTACAATTTGACATTTCATACAAGACGGCCAACGGTCACCCTCGAAATTTTTGGGGCCTAATACTCCCGCTGCGCCCAAATCTCATACAACGGCTCCCCCTTACTATTTTTGCCGGTATGGTGCCAATCGTCATCCTTGATTTCGTAACCGAAGTCCAAAGTCGCCCCCACGCGGGAATCGTCCCTTGAAAAGAAATCGATGTTTTCTATGTACTTTCCATCCTCCGAAGAAAACGAACCACCGCCCGTACCGAAGAACTCGAAGGTGTCGGTGTTGTAGGCAATCCATTGAAAACGGCCATCATGAAGATATTTTAAGGTCTTTCTGGGGTTCTCTTCGCCGCGCCGTTCTTGGCCTTCATCCGGTCCCCGTGTGGCGAAAAGCCATGCACCGTCTAAATCTTGCTCCTTTTTCCCCAAAGGTTTGAATGTCATTTTTAAATTCCAATCCAGCACCAAGTTTTTGCCATTGATTTCCATGGGAATGCTCAGCGTGCGCAACGAATCTTTTTCATAGTTCGAATTGAATTCAAGCACGACCACCAAGCGTTTTCCCGTAGCTTCTTCGACATGGGAGAATCCTCCGAGTGTCCTAATGAATTTCGGTGGGGATTGCCGATATTCGGTATATACCATGTAGTCATCATCGATTTTCAGTTCGTGGCGTGTGTTGTCCGTATCCGAAATATAGACGCCGGGCTGGATCTGGGCGTTCATTGCGACGGTACATCCAAAGAAAAAACCGATAGTCAAAATGCGGATGTGTTTTATGGTCTTCATGCGTTGTGATTTTATCCTTAAATATAGAAATAAATGAAATACCGATTGAAACCCAAACTTGTCAATTCTTGGTAAATTTTACCGAAACCCTTGTTTTGTGCGATTTTTTGTTTTCATTTGTTATGCCGAACGGGCTGACCTTGATTCGAGGCGCGATAATGACTCATATAACTAGTATTCCATACGCATTGAAGCAGTTTTTTTAGCAATCGTACTATGCATTTTTAAGAATCATATTTATATTTTCCTTCCATAAAGAATCTCACACGATCCAAATAGCGCATGAACACCAAATATATTGATCTTATTGATCAGACCTATTATTTTCCGCAAGAGGAATTTACCCTTGACGACGAATACCTTCGTTTTCACGACATCCCCTTAAATGAACTCGTGGAAAAATATGGTAGTCCCTTAAAGTTCACGTATCTGCCAAAGATATCCGATAATATTGGCCGCGCCAAGAACTGGTTCGCCCAAGCTATCGAAAAACATGCGTACAAGGGCAGGTATCAGTACTGTTATTGTACCAAGAGCTCCCATTTTAAGCATGTTTTGAATGAGGCTTTAAAGAACGACATCCATATAGAAACGTCTTCGGCTTTTGATATCAATATTGTGGAAAAGCTGAAAAAGGATGGAAAAATCAAAGATGACACGTATGTCATCTGCAACGGTTTTAAGCGGGACCAATATGTCGAGAATATTGCCAGGTTGATGAACGAGGGGCATAAGAATTGCATCCCCATCATCGATAACTATGAAGAAATAGAGCTATTGTCGGAGGCTATCGAAGGTGATTTTCAAGTAGGAATACGCATTGCATCCGAAGAGGAGCCGAAATTCGAGTTCTATACCTCGCGTTTGGGCATCGGGTATAAAAATATCGTGCCGTTCTACGAAAATCAAATCAAGGACAATGATAAGGTAGAGCTGAAAATGTTGCATTTCTTTATCAATACGGGAATTCGTGACAATGCCTATTATTGGAACGAGCTTGTAAAATGCCTTAAAGTATACGTGCGGTTGAAAAAGATATGTCCAACTTTGGATAGTCTGAACATCGGCGGTGGATTTCCCATAAAAAATTCGTTGCACTTTGAATACGATTACCAATATATGATCGATGAGATCATCAACCAGATCAATATTGCCTGTGCGGAAGCCGAGGTGCCGGTACCTCATATCTTCACCGAATTCGGAAGTTTTACGGTCGGGGAAAGTGGTGGCGCCATCTACGAAATCCTTTATCAAAAACAACAGAACGACCGGGAAAAATGGAACATGATCGATTCGTCGTTTATCACCACCTTGCCCGACACCTGGGCCATCAACAAACGTTTTATCATGCTGCCCATCAACCGGTGGAATGATGAGTACGAGCGGGTGCTGTTGGGCGGACTCACCTGCGACAGCGACGATTATTACAACAGTGAACAGAATATGAACGCCATATATTTGCCAAAATATAAAAGGGACAAGCCTTTATATATAGGATTTTTCAATACGGGTGCCTATCAAGAGACCATCGGCGGATATGGCGGGTTGCAGCATTGCCTGATTCCCCAACCTAAGCATATTTTGATCGACAAGGATAAAAAAGGTAACCTCACCTATGAACTTTTTAGTCCGGAACAGAAAGCCGAGGACCTTTTAGGAATATTAGGGTATGGTGCCGAAGGAGATGAAAATCGGAAAAAAGAAATAGTAAAGGATAAAAAGGAGAAGGCAGGTATAGAGAAATGATTTAAATAACCGGGTAAAAAAGAAAAGAAATAACCATTATAACTTTATTACAATGAGCACATCAAAGAATTACGCGGGCATACCCGACGAATTCGCACAACTGGAAACGGCAAAGGTAGTCTTGATACCCGTGCCTTACGATGGCACCAGCACTTGGGGCAAAGGGGCCGATAAGGGGCCACAGGCTTTTTTGGACGCCTCTGAAAATATGGAGCTATATGATATTGAGACCGATACCGAGGTCTACGAACAGGGTATCCATTTGGCCGACGCCATTACCGAAAACCAATCTCCGGAAGCCGTGGTCAATGCGGTGCATAAAACGGTGAAGGAACATATCAAGCGCAACAAGTTCGTTACCCTTTTTGGTGGGGAACATTCCATTTCCATCGGAACTATCCGCGCTTTTAACGAGTGTTTCGATAACCTGACCGTGCTTCAGATCGATGCCCATGCCGATTTACGGAAATCGTACGAGGGCTCCAAATACAATCACGCCTGTGCCGTACATGAGGCCAGTCAGACTACCAATCTGGTTCAGGTCGGTATCCGCTCCATGGATATTATCGAAAAAACCTTTATGGACGAAGAAAAGACCTTCTTCGCCCATGACACGGTCAATGATGAATTTTGGATGGATAAGGTAATCGAGGCAATGACCGATAACGTACTCATCACTTTTGACCTCGATGCGTTGGACCCTTCCATCATGCCGTCGACGGGAACTCCCGAGCCAGGAGGACTATTCTGGTACGAGACCTTGGAGTTCTTAAAACAGGTCTTTGAAGAGAAAAATGTGGTCGGTTTCGATATTGTCGAACTTTGTCCGAATCCGAACGACAAATCCTCCGATTTCTTGGCGGCAAAATTGTATTACAAGATGTTAAGCTATAAATTTATGGGCGAAGCTGCGGACGTGGAATATGACAACACCTATGATGTCGATCAACGTTCGGGCAACACCCCTTCAAAATTTGATGATGACGAAGACTAAAGGAGAAATATCAAAATTTATTGAAAAGTATTATCTGCATTTCAATGCTGCCGCGCTGGTCGATGCCGCCAAGGGCTATGAAGCGCAGCTTGAAAAAGGCGGAAAAATGTTGGTTTCCTTGGCGGGGGCGATGTCCACTGCCGAACTGGGCAAGATTTTTGCGGAAATCATACGGCAAGATAAAGTACATATCATTTCTTGTACGGGAGCTAATTTAGAGGAGGATATTATGAACCTTGTGGCGCATTCCCATTACAAGCGCGTTCCGAACTATCGCGACCTGACCCCCCAGGATGAGTGGGATTTGTTGGAAAAAGGATTGAACCGTGTAACGGATACTTGCATTCCTGAAGAAGAAGCCTTCCGAAGAATTCAAGAGCATATTGTCAAGATTTGGAAGGATGCCGAGGCAAATGGGGAACGCTACCTGCCGCATGAGTACATGTATAAATTGTTGCTTTCGGGAGTTCTTGAAGAACATTACGAAATTGACCTCAAGGATTCTTGGATGTACGCCGCGGCCGAAAAAAACTTGCCTATTATCTGTCCCGGTTGGGAAGACAGTACCATGGGCAATATTTTTGCCTCCTACGTGGTCAAGGGCGAACTTAAGGCCAGCACCATGAAATCTGGAATCGAATACATGACATTTTTGGCCGATTGGTACACCAATAATTCTCACAACGGAATAGGATTTTTTCAGATCGGTGGAGGCATTGCCGGTGATTTTCCCATCTGCGTCGTACCCATGCTCTATCAAGATTTGGAACGTACCGATACGCCCTTTTGGAACTATTTCTGCCAAATCAGCGATTCGACAACCAGTTACGGTTCCTATTCCGGTGCTGTGCCCAATGAAAAGATCACGTGGGGGAAACTGGACATCAACACCCCTAAATTTATAATAGAAAGCGACGCCACTATTGTTGCGCCCTTAATTTTTGCCTATCTTTTAGACTTATGAGTAAACAGAACAATACAAATTTAAAACGTGTAATCGTCGACTTCAAAAAACTGACGCCAGAAGTGCTAAAACTTTTGGTCGAAAGGTATCCCGATGGTTATGACGATAGAAATATCATCACTTTTAAGAATTCCCAAGGCGAACGCGTCGAGGCCGTTGAGGTGCTTACCGAGGATACCAAATACCTGGTAAAAATCAGCGCCAAGCTCGAATACACCATGGAAAACTACGATGAAGACGACTACGAGGATTTTGAAGACGACGATCCGGATGCGATCCTGGAGCCAGATCCAGAGGCCATGGAAGAAGAAGAGGATGATGAGGACTGATAGTTCAAACACCAAATACACCATATGATTGCAAAGGATATAGAAAATGTTGAACTGAAGTTTTTAGACCTGAAGGATTATCAGGAACTGAAAACGGCCATGAAAGAGATTTATAAAAATATACCTGACAACTACTGGGAAGAAAAACAAATCAAATCACTGATCAAAATGTTTCCCGAAGGTCAAGCGGTCATTAAGGTAAACGGGCAATTGGCAGGCTGCTCCCTTTCTATTATCGTCGACTACGACCGCTTCGAAGACAATCATACCTATCAAGAGATTACCGGCCAAGAAACATTCAGTACACATACCGAAGACGGTGACGTACTTTACGGAATCGATATATTTATTAAGCCGGAATACCGTGGATTGCGGTTGGGAAGAAGGCTCTACGATTACCGAAAGGAACTTTGCGAGAAGTTGAATTTGAAGAGTATCGCATTCGGCGGTAGAATTCCGAATTATCATGAATATGCCGATACCTTAACACCCAAAAAGTACATCGAAAAGGTAAGGCGGAAAGAAATTCATGACCCCGTACTTAGTTTTCAAATCAACAACGATTTTCATCCCGCAAAAATTTTAAAGAACTATCTAGCAGGCGACGAAGCCTCCAACGATTTTGCGGTCTTGATGGAATGGGACAATATCTATTACCAAAAACCATCGAAAAAAGTGGCCGCCAAGAAAAAGGTGGTGCGTTTGGGATTGATTCAATGGCAGATGCGGTCCTACAAGAATTTGGATGACCTTTTGCAGCAGGCGGAGTTCTTTATTGATTCCGTTTCCGGATACCGGTCCGATTTCGCCTTGTTCCCCGAATTTTTCAACGCACCTTTGATGGCTGAAAACAATCACATGCCCGAAGCGGAGGCTATTCGTGAACTTGCGAAACATACCGAGGCCATCGTTCAGAAATTTTCCGAGTTTTCGGTATCCTATAACATTAATATCATCACCGGGAGTATGCCCGAGATGAAGGGCGAAAGTCTTTACAATGTCGGTCATATCTGTAAAAGGGATGGCTCGGTAGAACGCTACGAAAAATTACATGTTACCCCCGACGAAGCGAAAATCTGGGGCATGCAGGGCGGTAAAGGTTTGAAAACGTTCGATACGGATTGTGGAAAGATTGGCGTTCTTATTTGCTACGATGTAGAGTTTCCGGAGTTGAGCAGACTCTTGGCCGATGACGGAATGGACATTCTCTTCGTACCTTTTCTGACCGATACCCAAAACGGATTTTCAAGGGTTCATCACTGCGCCCAGGCCCGGGCCATCGAAAATGAATGTTATGTAGCCGTAGCCGGTAGTGTAGGTAACCTGCCCAAAGTGCATAATATGGACATACAATTCGCCCAATCGATGGTGTTCACACCTTGTGATTTTTCCTTCCCCACCAATGGTGTGAAGGCTGAAGCGACGCCTAATGCCGAAATGATCCTCATAGCCGATGTCGATATCGACCTGTTGCGTGAGCTGAACCAATTCGGCGCCGTACGCAATTTGAAAGATAGACGGACGGATATTTATGAGTTGCGGAGGAAGTGATGTTTGAAAACACCTGCCTGTAGGAAAAAGAGAATAAAGACGAAAAATAAGGGTAATTCGAAAATTGATAAGGGCTTGGAGAATTTAAAGATTATCGGAAGTGACGAATGGTGTGTATTTAAAAAATTGGGTATACCCGCCATCAAGGCAAGGGTCGATTCAGGGGCGAAGACCTCGTCTATTCATGCGTCCAATATCGAAATTTTCAGTAAAGATGGCGTTGATTGGGTGCGGTTCGAAGTTGATCCCATCCAGGATGATTCGAGTATCTTGATCAAATGTGAGGCCAAGTTGCTCCGCAGTAAAATGATCAAGAGCAGTATGGGAGCCTCCGAAGAGCGTTTGATGATTCGAACGGCACTAACTTTAGGTGAGGATACGTATCTAATTAAACTGACCCTCGCCAGTAGAGATACCATGAACTACAGAATGCTTTTAGGACGGGAAGCTTTGAACAAGCGTTATCTGATCAATCCTGTTGAGCAATGCCTTCTTGGTAAGCTTACACAGGAGGAAGTTTTGCAAAAGTATTCCCAATTCTCTAAGTGAAAATGACGCGGCAAATCCCATAAATCCTATTTCTTTAAATTCCCCAACATTTCTTCAGTAGTTTTTTCCAAATCAAATTCCGCTTTCCAGCCCCAATCCAACTGCGCGCTAGAGTCATCAATACTACTCGGCCAAGAATTGGCGATGGCTTGCCGAAAATCAGGGTCGTAAGAAATTTCAAAATCCGGAATATGTTTTTTGATAATTTCTGCTATTTCAGAGGGCGTAAAACTCATTGCAGACAGGTTGTACGAGGATCGAATCTTTACTTTTTCGTAATCGGTATCCATAATTTGCAAAGTGGCGCGGATCGCATCGTCCATAAACATCATGGGCAAGGCGGTATCTGCTTTTAGGAAGCAAGTATATTTTGCCTCGGCCAAGGCCTTATGATAAATTTCCACGGCGTAATCAGTGGTACCGCCTCCAGGCTTGGTCTTCCAACTGATGAGTCCCGGATAACGTACGCTACGCACATCTACACCGAATTTATGATGGTAATAATCGCACCAGCGTTCGCCCGATTGTTTGCTGATACCGTATACCGTGCTAGGTTCCATAATCGTGCTTTGAGGCGTATCGGACTTCGGCGTATTCATTCCAAAAACGGCGATGCTCGATGGCCAGAATATTTTCTCGATTTTCTTCTCCTTGCCCAGATTCAGAACGTTGAATAGGGAATTCATATTAAGGTTCCAGGCCCGCATGGGAAATTTCTCCGCCGTTGCACTTAACATCGCCGCCATCAGATAAACTTCGTCGATTTCGTAGTAGGCGACCACCTCTTCCAAGGCATCGTAATCGGTCGCGTCGAGTATCTCAAAAGGTCCGGACCCCATCAGATCATCGTTGCCTTCGCGTATGTCGCTGGCGATGACGTTTTCGTTCCCGTATTTGTCTCTTAGTGCGTAGGTCAGTTCGGTACCTATCTGGCCGCAGGCACCCACTATTAAAATGGATTTTTGCATGGAATCTCTTTAAATGAAACTTGAACCCAAGATAAGTTCAGGGGCGCAAAGATACCGTTTCCTAAAATTCATATCTTTGATTTATGGTAAGATTCATCCTTTTAATACTAATTTGTTTCGGTTTTACATCGTGTAAGGATAAGAAAGCGGACCTGGTCTCTAGCGATACTTCCACTTACGAACTATCCACCGAAAAATGGCCTGATAAATTGGAGGTTGATTCAAAAGCGCGAGACATCTTAAAAGATTGGCCCGAATTCACTGTTTTTGAAACCAGTTTTGATGCGCTTTACAATGTAGCGAATCGCGATGATCTTAGTCTTACGATCGAGGATTTGATTGAAAAACAGAACGCGTTAGAAGCGTCTAAATACCCCGAAGTGTTTGATAAACCGCAGGTAAAAAGCCGTCAAAAAGTGTTCAAGACCTATATTTTAAAGGTCAAGGGCGATATCTACTACCGCATTGACCCCCAAGAATCCGTAGTCGAAATGATAAAGGCCTACAACGCCTTTCGCAACCAGTTCAACGTTGTGGTGAACAATACCTTGGATACCGATCTGATATTGGAGGAGTGAAACGGAGCGGGCAGTTATAAAGGCCATGAGCCTTTTATTACTCATTTACTCAATCCCCATCCTTCTTATTTTTGTCTTTCTTCGCTTTTTTTCCAGGAACGGTGGGCTCTTCGACCTTCGTCTTAGTTTTCACGGAATCGGGAGCTGGGGTAGCGGGAGGCGGATTTTTGCGGGCCACCAAGGCTTGCTTGCTCAGACTGGCCAAGTTAAAATTCGGGTCGATGGCCAGGGCCTCGTCGATGAGTGCAATGGCGGCATCAACATTATCTTTGTCCTTATTATATTGCGTTAAGGCCTTTAGGTGTAAAAAGGCCGCTTTTAGAGGTACTTCGTAGGGCTGCTGTCGTTCGTAAAACGCGTATTTCATATCGTCTTTGGCATTGGTGATGCCATATTCGATGTTGGTGACCGCCCCTGCATTGTCGCCAGTCTGTATCTTAAGGTCGGCAAGTTCATAGGCCAGATACACGTTCGGCTGTCGATCAAAAAGCTCCTGAAACTGCTCGAGGGCGCGCTTGGGCTGGTTCAAGGCCTTTAGAGAAATCGCCTTGACCTGCACCGCCATATCGGAGTCTGAGGAGTCCAACTCGATACCGATGGTGTTCAGGGCCTGTAAGTGTTGGTTATTATTGGCATAAACATAGGCAAGGGTATCTTTGCGTTGCTTTGATGGCGACAGTACGTTCAAATGAGTCAACGCATTGACCACTCCATCGACATCGCCTTGTTGACGCATCTCTTGATAAAAGGCCTCAAAGTGTTTTTGCAGATCGTTAGTGGTCTGGGCGGTCGCGGTGAAGAAAATACTAAAAAGTAATAGCGTTGCTAATTTTTTCATGTGTTCGATTTTAATAGGATGTCTATTTCTATTTTCGGTGCGCAAAATTAATATAATTATCGCTGTTAATCTGTTAAAGAGTTCAAAGACTGAAAGATGAATTTATGAGAGGATAGCAAACCACCTTCGATTGGCGCTGTATATTGTTTCTAGTAAGAGAGCAGGGGCAAGAACAATGATTAAAAGCACATACCGGTATTATACCAAATCTACTTGGATAACCATAGAAAAAGGATGCCCGAAGACATCCTTTTTCATAGGTAGGTTTGGTTGTTACTTGTCAGACAACGAGATGCATCCCGTTGTTTTGGTATGATTGTAAAAGTCCGGCATAAAACGCCACGCTTTTCGAATCCCTGTCGATACAGGTCTGTAAAAAATCATAGAGGTTCCGGAACCATAGATTGGCATGCAAGGTAGGGATATAGAGGTTGATTGTTTTCGGATCATAATCCCTATCGTCCATTACGATATCCAATACTACCCTTTTTCTGTGATAATCGAAAATGACATCCGTCGCATTATAGTGATTTTTCAAGATCGCTACATGTAAGTTTTCAAATTTCTGGGGAACTTTTTGCTTCGGACAACTACTGGCGACCAAGTTTTCGATTTCCATCAAAACCCGCCTCCGTAAACTTGAATTTTCCATGGCAAAGAGTTTTAAACTAATAACCAAATTTAGGTCTAAATCGATGAAATACAGGCTTCGTTAACAACAATCGGCGGACTTTGTTGTAAAAAGGCGAAAAGGTGTGGTGTACGTTTACTACAACGGTGTAGTAAACTCGAAATTCTTAACATTTGTAAGTGTGTAAGAAGACACAATCTTACCTTTTTTTAAGCTAGTGGCATTATAATCAGGAGCTTGTAATCCTTTTCCGATGGCTTTTGAAGTGTAGTATTCCTGTTTCGTCGGATGGTACGGATAGACCCCGTTAAAGGTTTCGCCCCACCAATTCTTTTGCAGAATTTCGGTGATGATCGTGATACAATCGTCCAATTGGATAAGATTGACCGGGGCGTTCCCGTTGGATAGATTTTTTCTTCCGGAAAGCATCCTTACAGGATGTCTGTCCGGACCTATCAATCCGCCAAATCGGATTATGGTAGCCATGAGCGAAGAGTCGTTCCGGAAGATATCCTCGGAAACAACAAGCTGTTTGCCCGATTCCGTTACAGGTTCGGGTGTAGTCTCTTCCGTCACCTCGCCATCGATATCCCCATACACTGAGGTGCTGCTCACGAAAATGACTTTTTTTACTGTCGATGCCTTTATTGCCTCATATAGCAGTTGCATCTTTTTGACGTAGTTTTCTTTATGGCCGCCCCTCAGTTTGGGCGGAACGTTGATGACCAGTGCATCCACATTGGATAGAAAGCCTTCGATATCCCCTTCGATACCCTCCTCTGAAAGCAAGATCAAAAAAGGATGGATACTTGCAGCTGCCAACTTTCCCATTTTTTCTTTGGATGTCGTACTGCCGTGAATTTGGCATCCATCCGCTATCAAAACCTTGGCCAAAGGCAGCCCCAGCCATCCGCAGCCCATAATGGCTATTGTGTTCGTCATATATTGCCCTGTTTGTATTTTAGAATATCATTTCGTTTTTCGATCAGTTTGTATTTTTACCGGGCACCCAACGCTAAATCTTACTCTTCCCCGATGTCAAATACCAAGGTTTTGACCGTTATAATCGCATCGTTCAGCACAAACGGCATCGGGATACTGTTCGCCGGCCGCTGAGGAACCTCAAAAAACGGATGCTGTAAAAGGTCGTTGGACGCTTCATTAAAGGTAAGGACCAGTCTTTCTGTTTTGGGAATGGTCAATCGCAGCTCCGTAGCATCATTGTCGCTGATGTAATGGGTAACCAATCTATGGGTGTTTTTGTTCGGCAGATCATAGGAAGAGAGCGGTAGGCCGTTTACCGAGGCCGAAATAATAGGCGAATTGTTCGTAAATATCTCGAGGCGATTGACGTTTCGCTGCGGAACTATCCGTATTTCAAGCAGACGCTCCTCTCCGATAATCGTATCCCTTTTTTTTTCTAGGGATGGGCCTTTGATTCCCTTCATTTCGGCATCGGCCACGTAACTGAATCCTAAATTATATTTGCTACTCAAGATAGGAAGACTTCCTGTTTCCGCCGACTGCTTTTCCTTTCCCAAAAATGCGTTGTTCCAATCAATCAAGACTTGGTCGTAGGTCGCCCATTGCGCTGAATTGGCATCCTCATTTATAATATAGACAAGACTACTGGGTTTGGCGGTATCGGCATCGAAACCGGAATTAAAATGGGCGGAAACAAAATATCCAAAGAAAAGAACCAAACCGATATAGGCGAGGGATTTTTTGTTCCTATAAAATCCGAAAACGGGAAGCAATAGAAAAAAGGTCAAGGTGGTCAATAGGGTAGAGGCTACTAGCATTTTTAGGCCGAGCCCGACGGTAAACCCAACAATCAAAGGGCTGTAGAGCCATATAGCGGGAAGTGCCAAAAAAACCATCAAAAACAGGCTCGGTCGTTTTTGGTCCATGGCGACGTACCACGCGGCCAATAGGCCGAATACGGGTACTATGAAAAAGCTTGCGCCTTCTAAGTAAACGGCCAATAGTCCACACAATACAATCCAAAGTAACAGGGGTGCTACCAATAGATCGGCGACGGCTATTCTTCGGAAATTGTAGTAGGTTCCGAAGCAGACCGATACTGCGAACAGTACGAAAGCGGCAATATAGGTGTGGCCATTATAAGTAAAGCCATGCAGTATGTCTTGGTACCCTGGGTACATCGATTTAAGCATCGGCCATGTGTAAAACCCCACGATTCCATTGATGGCCAAGGTGATCAGAAGCGGAAGAAACCCGCCCAAAATACCGCGGACCTTCAAAGTTTGTCGCCGGAACCCATATATAATAAGGACTATAAACGAGATGACGGCCAGCCCGAACATCGGCCATATCCATTCAAATGGGTAGGAAACCATACCAAAAAACGGCATGTTGAAATACACAAAATCGTTCAGACTTTTTAGGTGGTTCAAATCGGCATTCACAAAGTGGTGGAGTAAAGGCATCAGATAGCTTCCTTGGTGGGCCAAGGTGTTTTTGTCGAGCCGTTCGTAAGCATCCTGGGCGGTATGATAGTCGTAGTGATCGTCGATAAAGGCAAAATTAAAGCCATCGATATCCCTATTTTCACGAAAAACGGTCAGATCGGTATCATTGGGCAGCATTTTATAGATACTGTAGTACAGCGAGTTCGCCATCGGATATTCGGGATGCGCTTCAATAAATTCCAGCAATAGGTTTTGGTTGCCGCGATTTGTTTCGATAAAGGCATAGCTCGGGCCACCGCTGCCCCGGGCTTCAAAATTCAAGACCAGACCGACATCCTTGGCCCACGGATGTTTGTCGACAAATAGCTGTGCGCCGTTCAGCCCTAGTTCTTCCGCATCTGAAATTAGGATGATGATGTCGTTTTTTGGTTGTTTGCCTGTGGAAAGAAATGCCCGCACACTCTCCAATATAGTAGCGACCCCGCTACCCGCATCGCTAGCGCCGAGGGAAGAATGCGGACTGCTATCGTAATGCGAAAGCAATAACAAGGCTTTGCCGTTACCGGTACCTTCGATTCGGGCCAAAATGTTTTTTGCCTTGCTAAGGTTGGTGCCTTTTCCGAGGGAGTACCCTTCTTGGGTCGAAGTTTTCAACCCCATTTTCTTCAATTCGTCAATTAGGTATTTCCGGACCTTTTCATGTGCCGGAAAACCCACCCCGTGCGGCTTTTGGGAAAGCGCTTTTACATGTGTAAGGGCTCTATCCGTTGAAAACAAGGTGTCCGAGAGAGCAGCGTCGCTTTTGTAAACTGGCATTGACGCCCGAAAACTCCAGTAAATGGCCAGCAGAACAAGCAGTAGGGATAGGACGGAAGCTAATTTTTTCATGTGCGGTGGTGAAGGATAAAGGTATAAAATTTCGAAAACAGCGCGTACATGCCGGTATACCCATCCTTAATTCAAGTCGGTAATGCATGTGACGAGGCCCTTATTGCACAAAGAATTTAGCATAGTACCTAAAGGAAATGTGTCAAATTTATAGTCAAGAGGTTAAATTATTATAAAACATAACGAAAATTTATCTATCTTTAGTGATTAACACAAAAACCAAATCGATATGGGAATCAAGAGTTTTATGGGGCCTAGGGCCAAGACAACGACGAAGAAGGAATATAAGGCTCCGATATTGGTAACCGATTATATGACCCGAAAACTGGTCACCTTTACACCGGACCAATCCATTCTGGCCGTAATGGAACTTTTCACAAAACACAACATATCCGGTGGCCCGGTTTTGGACGATAACGGTTTTTTGGTAGGGATTATTTCCGAGGCCGATTGTATGAAAACAATTTCGGAAAGCCGTTATTTTAACCAACCCATATTGGATAAAAGTGTGGAGAAGTTTATGACCAAAGAGGTGGAGACCATTCCGCACGATATGAGCATATTCGATGCCGCGAACGTTTTCGACAAGCACAATAGAAGACGACTTCCGGTAATGCAAGACGGGCTCATAGTTGGTCAAATCAGTCGGAAAGATATTGTGGTGGCGGCTTTAAGATTGAGCGGGCAGAATTGGTAGGGGCGACAAGCCCCGACTAACTTCCATCCGAGGAAAAGGACTATTGCTCTATGGCATAAAGTCATCTCAACCGAAAACGGGAGGGTTTTTGTGGTCTCTTCCCACATCTATACAGAGAGGGATTGTCAAAAATTTAAATCCTAGAAAGGTTCCAAGTGTATTGAGAAACTTTCGGTGTTTTTAGTACTGAAGCGTTTTCGCCGAGGGCAAGCAACTAGGGAAAGACAAGGCTTCTTACTCCCTCTTTACGATCATATAATAATCATTATCCAACGGTAAATAGCCTAAATCATAGACAAAATAATAGATAGTTCCCTTTTTGGTGGTGTAGAGATTGGTGATAAATTCGAAATCGAAGCCTTTATCCACTAACCGGGTGCGGGTCGTTCGGGTCTTGCCGTCGCGTAAAGGGAAGCCATCTAAAATTCGGTAATTTTTACGAAGGCGGTTGTTGATGTTACGAATTAGATTTTTGCTGTCTTTGTTGACCTTGTTGTGAAAGGCATTGCGGCAGTAGTCGGAGCAGAATTTCTTGTCTACCCGGCCTATAATCTCGGTACCGCATTCCTCGCATTTTTTTTTCAAAACTCACTATTTTTTGTAACGGATATAATTGAATTTTACTTCCTCCGTGCTTCCACCCTCGTTCTCGATCAAGGCATAAATGTTGATTTCGTTGTCGTTTATTTTGTCAAAAGTAAATCCATCGAAATAGATTCGATTTTCGTCCGACTTGACTAATTTAAAACTTTGTACCTCGCCTTTTCTTCCAAGCCCTTCCAGTGGCCTTCCATCCACTTGTTTTCAGAAATATCTGTTTTTGTAGCGCTGACGTTTTCGGGAAGAGATACGGTGTTTTGGGCATGGGAATTCAGTCCAACAAAAAAGAGAAATATAACGATTGATTTCATCGGTTGGAATTCTTAGCGTGGATTAAGATAACAATTATCCGTTTACAAATGGATTTTTGATCGGTAAGCCGTTGGATTTGAACGTTGAGCATTCAGATTAGTACTATCAGATGAATTTGTTAGTACTCACCAAGCCAAAATTGATTTTACTTTTCTGAATTGCCAGAGAGGCCTACCGTGGCAGGCTGGCAATAGCTGTGTCCAGATTGATTTTATTCCTCAATCATGCCTGCGCGTTCGGGCGACTTCACCTGGGGCCAAATACGAATCTCGCCTGTTTTCGAATCATTTCCAAGAACCGCTTTTTCCCGGGATGTTTTTTCAGGGTCTTCACTGGCCTTGTAAGCCAGAATCGCAGTCAGAATGGCATTGTTGCGCACGTCGTCAAAGACAATCTTGTCGTAGGTATCCAAATTCGTATGCCACGTATAGTTCCCATAATCCCAACTTAGGGAACTCAGTGAAAAAGCAGGAGCTCCTGCGGCTACGAAAGAAGCATAATCCGAACCACCTCGGGCGGGAGAACCCGGAAAAGAGGTTTCGATATGTTGCGTAATATCGTCAGGAACGGCTTGAAGCCATCGTCCGATATAGTCGTAGGCGTTCAAAAAACCTTGGCCGGTGATACTGACAACCCTTCCGGTGCCATTGTCTTGGTTAAAGAGCGCCTGTACATTGTTCACGATTTCAGGATGGTCTTCGACAAAGGCTCGAGATCCGTTGAGTCCCTGTTCTTCGCTGCCCCAATGCCCGATTATAATCGTGCGTTTTGGATTTGGATATACTTTTTTAAGAATCCGTGCCGCCTCCAACATGGTAATCGTACCCGTGCCATTGTCGGTGGCTCCGGTGGCCCCGTCCCAAGAATCAAAATGGGCCGAGAGGATGATATATTCATTGGGAAGCTCTTTTCCCGGAATAGTAGCTATCGTATTGAAAGTCGGTACTTCGCCCAATTCCTTTGATTCGGCGACCAATTTGATCGTGGGCGTAACGCCATGTTCTACCATACGATAAAGCATTCCATAATCCTCGAGGGATAGATCGACTACAGGAATTTTATCGGTATTGGCGCTAAAAATTTTGTTCGCCCCGAACCCTTCCGACCAGCGGGATTGGATAATACCGACCGCGCCTGCTTTTTCCAGCGCTTCGTTAATATTTCTGGAAGTATACCCCATGTTTTTAAAATTTTGCTGCCAGGCATCCTCTTTTTCTTGACGCTCGTTTTTCATTTTCTCGAAGGAAGTCTCCGTGGCGTATTCTTCCCAATTTTCATCAGGTCTTCCCGTTGGCTGTTCCATCGAAACCATCACGAATTTTCCTTTTACCGAAGGCAACCATTTATCAAATGCTAGGGAATCGGAAACTGTCAGTAATGCAATTGGATTTGCCGTGACCCCTTTTTTGCCTGTACTAGGGCTCCAGGCCAGTTGCATTCCATCTAAGGTAACCAATCGCGGTTCGAGCATATCGATATGGGTAATGCCCCTTTGCCAGCCGCGCCATTTGCCCCATTCTTCGTTTTTGGCTTCTATGCCCCACTTTTTATAGGTCTCGACGGCCCATTTGTGGGCATTTTCCATTTGAGGGGTACCTACTAAACGCGGTCCGATAACATCCATAAGTTCATAGGCGAGCTGTTCCAATTGTGAATTTTCATTGGCTTCTTTTTGGATGGCCGCAACCACGTCATCTGTGGTTTGTGCGAATAGAAAAGAGGTACAAACGAAGAGTGCGAAACAGAAATAAACAAGTCTTTTTTTCATGGTTTTTGAGATTGTGTGAAGATGAATAAGGGTTTTGTTTCGCTGTTACAGCTAAATAAAATAAAGAACAAAATGATCGTTACATGTCTCATAGTTTCTTTTGGCAGCAATGGCAACGAAGATAGGGATAAATAATCTTTTGGTTTACAGATTTTACATTGATTCATCACATTATCAAAAAACGCTAGACTATTTAAACATCTGACCTACAATTACAAAACCATTTTCAAACGTTTACAAACGAAAGTAATTATTTCTCAACCGAATAAAATTTGGAGTGCGTTCTATGTTTGCCCTGTCGAACGAAAGACGTTTGATTGCATTAACTGTTTAACCTTTAAAATTAGGTATTATGAACGCAATTAAGAACAGAGTACAGTTGATCGGTAATTTGGGCCAAGACCCAGAAATCGTAACCTTGGAAAGCGGGAGCAAGCTCGCAAAATTTTCACTTGCAACGAGCGATTACTATAAGAACGCCAATGGTGAAAAGGTAGAGGACACCCAATGGCATAATATTGTCGCTTGGGGCAAGACAGCTGAAATTGTGGAGAGTTATCTCACCAAGGGCAAGCAGGTGGCCATAGAAGGCAAATTGATCCATCGCACTTATGAAACCAAAGAGGGCGAAAAGAAATACTTCACCGAAATTAAATGTAATGAGCTTTTGATGTTGGGGAAGTAGACCCTGTTTATTGACCCTATGTGGAATTAGAAAATTGGAGGACGCAATTTGCGTCCTCCAATATTTTAAAACAATCCTTATTTTTACGATTATGACTTCTACGATACAACAAGAACTCCTGCCCTTATTAAAAACCCATTTCGGTTACGATTCTTTCCGTCCGAACCAGTTGGAGGTGATGGGCGATATCCTATCAAAAAAAAATGTGATGGCCATTATGCCTACGGGCGGCGGAAAATCGCTTTGTTTTCAACTCCCTGCTCTGGCGAACGAGGGCACGGCCGTGGTCGTTTCGCCTTTGATTGCATTGATGAAAGATCAAGTAGATGCGCTACGTGCCAATGGAGTAGCCGCAGCTTATTATAACAGTTCCCAGCCCTATGAGGTACAGCAAGAAATACTGCGATCGCTTAGACAGGGCGAATTAAAACTTTTCTATGTCGCCCCCGAAAGTCTCTACCAGTTTGATTCGGTTTTCAAGGATATTCACATCAGCTTGTTCGCGATCGACGAAGCCCATTGTATATCCTCCTGGGGACACGATTTTCGACCTGCATATACACAATTGGGAACTTTGAAAGAACGTTTTCCGAACGTTCCGATTATGGCGCTCACCGCTACGGCGGACAAGACTACCCAAGATGATATTGTGGATCAATTGAGCATCCCGGATGCGGATCGGCATTTGGCATCTTTCGACCGTCCGAATCTTTTTCTAGAAGTACGCCCCGCTCAAAACCGGATAAAAAAAATTGTCGATTTTTTAGCGCAACGCCCCGGAGAAAGCGGAATCATCTATTGCCTAAGTCGAAAGAATACCGAAAAGATCGCCGAACGCTTGTGTGATTCCGGTTTTCAGGCCAAAGCGTATCATGCCGGTATGACTTCGGAAGAACGGTCTTCCGTGCAAGAGGATTTTATTACCGATCGAATACCGATAATCGTGGCCACCATCGCTTTCGGAATGGGTATCGATAAAAGCAACGTTCGTTTCGTAATCCATTATAACCTTCCGAAAAATGTCGAGGGCTATTATCAAGAAATCGGCCGTAGCGGCCGTGACGGTCTGCCAGCACATGCGCTGTTGTTCTACAGTTATGGCGATGTCACCCTGTTGCGCAGATTTATTGCCGATAGCGATAACGCAGAGGTGGAATATGCCAAGCTCGAACGTATGCAGCAGTTTGCGGAGGCCTTAAGCTGTCGCCGCATCGCCTTGCTCAATTATTTTGGCGAGCCAATCTATGAGAATTGTGGCAATTGCGATATTTGTAAACGCCCGCCCAAATACTTCGACGGTACGTTGCTGACCCAAAAAATCTGTTCGGCGGTGGCACGACTCAAAGAAAACGAGGCCATGGGTATGGTCGTCGACGTATTGCGGGGTGCCCAGAACGCCCAGGTCTTTGATAACGGCTATCAAAATGTAAAAACTTACGGAGCGGTTAAAGAAGTCTCCTGGCTCGATTTACAGCAATATGTCATTCAATTATTGAATCAAGGCATATTGGAAATCAATTTCAGGGAAGGTTCTAGAATAGCCCTTACTTCTTCTGCGAAGCAAGTGCTTTTCGAAGGAAAACAGGTCCGCTTGGCCGTCTTGGAAAAGGAAAAATTGAAGACTAAAAAAGAAGGCAAGACTGCGGCAAAACCATCTGGACTTTTCGAAAAACTGCGCTTGCTCAGACAGCAGATCGCTCAGGAGGCTAATGTACCCGCCTATGTAGTCTTCAGCGATGCCAGTTTAAGGGATATGGAAGAAAAAATGCCGTACGACGAGGCTGATTTTTTGGAAATATCGGGAGTAGGGGAAGCTAAACTTGAAAAATATGCCACCGCTTTTCTTAAGGAAATTAATAGGCATAAAAAAACTTTGGAATCCAAAGAGGTGACTACGCATGAACTTTCCTTGAATTTGTTCAATGAAGGCGTTTCTGTCAAAGAAATTGCTAGGAATAGGGGAATCGCAGAGAATACCGTTTATGGTCATTTGTTAAAGATGGCCGATGAAGGAAAGTCCATCGATTTGTATCAATTCATATCCGACCAAGAAATAGAAAATATCAAACACGCGAAATCAAAACTAAAAGATCCAGAAGGATTGAGCCCCTACTTTGACTATTTTGAGGAAAAGATACCGTATTGGAAGATTAAGATGGGGCTTTATTTGTTGAAATAGTTGTCTTTACGCCACGCTCGTGGATTTCTCAAAATTAAATACTGAATTTTAATGCGGCGAAGGGATCTGGTTACTGGGAAGGCGTCTTAATGAGATGGTAATGTCGCCATAAATTTTTGACAACTCGGAGAAATTTTCTAGTCTCTTCGGAAATACTTTCGTGCTTCAGCCTCTCTTATCAATGACGCTAATAGGCTTTCTCCCTAATTTTGACATCCGCAGTTTTTGCACTTCTTCCTTTGGAACAAATTCGATACCTGGTGTTACCCGTAGCCTCGAACGGAAGTGATCTTTTATCGTTTGCAAAAGTTCTTCGGAAGGCGTTTTTGTAGCGATTTTGATTCGAATTTCATCCGTGCCGATGCTATTATGGTAGATTTCGATAACAAAATTGTCCACCTCGGGAAAACCGTTTAATGCATTGTGCATGGCGGGCGGATAGAGTGTGGTGCCTTTATATTTGATCATTTGTTTTTTACGGCCTACAACGGGGCCCAGTCTCAAGGTGTTCCTTCCGCAATCGCAGGGCGCGGTATGGGCTACAACCATGTCGCCGGTCTTAAACCGTAATAGGGGCATGGCCTCAACCCCCAAAGTCGTGATGACCAGCTCGCCTTCGGTGCCATCGGGAACGGGTTTCTCTTCATCGTCCAAAATTTCCGTGATAATCAGTTCCGGGTGATGGTGACCACCTTGCTGCTCCGAACACTCGGTGAACGCTGTGCTCATTTCGGTGGAGGCGTAGGTGGAATATAGTTTAATGTTCCAAGCCGATTTTATCTTATTGGCCAAGACGTTGAGCGAGAAATCTTGGTCGCGCAGCGATTCGCCGATGCAAATCGCTCCTTTTATTTGTGAAGCGTTCACATCGATATCATGTTGTTCGGCGTACTCTATTAATTTTAATAGGAAAGAGGGTACCACAATTAAATAGGAAGGCCTGAATTTTTGAATGGTATCCCAATGTAATTCAGGGATGCCTGCCCCGACGCGTATGATTCCTGCCCCCAGCTTTCTGGCGCCGAGAAAATAGGCAAGCCCCGCCATAAAACGGCGGTCGATAGTTGTGGTCAATTGTAAAACGTCTTCGTCGGTCACCCCGGCGCAGGCAAACGAAATCGCCTCATTATAGGCCAATCGGTCAAGATCGGCATCAGTCAAACCAATGGTCACAGGTTCGCCAAGTGTACCCGATGTGGTTACAAAATCAACGATTTTTTTTTTCGGAACGCACAAAAAGTCATCGTTATACTTTTGAAGATCTTCCTTTGAAGTAGTAGGAATACGACTCAGATCTTCTAAAGTTGAGACCGCATTGGAACTTATTTTATGCTTACGGAACAACCGCTGATAATACGGTGAATTCGTATTCAGATATTCCAAAAGCTCCCGCAGTTTTTCTTCTTGGAAGGTCTTGATTTCTGGTAAGGATGCTTTTTCTATCTCTGGAACCATGTGAAACAATCCATATCTACTAATTTCTTTCACCGTTTTAACTTGCGAATATAATGCTCTATTTCTTTCCGGTCCGGAACGGTGGTGATTTCTTTGGCCTCGGCTTCCAAAAAAGCGTTCAGGGCCAAGCGGTCATAACCTTTTTCATAGTTGTACTTCCCGACTAGGTAGTATGCTTCCCAAAAATCCGGGTTTAAGAGGATAAATTTTTGCAGCAGATTTTGTCCCACATGTCCATCCGAAGAAATCTCATCTACAATTTGTTTTCGGAGCTTCCGATAATCCATATAGTGTTGATAGGCCAAAGTATTAACAAAAGGGTCTTTAGGAATGTTCAATTCGTCTTCGGACATCGATTTTACCCTACCATCACCATCCTTTTTACCGAAAATTTCTTTAAGGTCGTAGGCCACGAACTCCCCCAATTGATACGGGTTGCTGGATACCCACACTTTCAAGTCTTCAGGTTGGAAAACAATGCCGTGGTGCGCCAACAATTGGTTCAGTGCCTTTTCGTTACCGTAACCGATGTGCTTTTCATCAAGGCCTTTTTTATCACGAAGGATGTCAACGGCAATTTTGGGAGTTATTTTAGGCTTTTCGTCCAGCAGCTCTTCCATCCGCTCGTACCGGTACTGCGAATGACTTTCGAGTATGTGTTTTTGATTTTTTTTGTCGTTGACGTAGGCCGCACTCTGAAAATGGTTGGAACAAATCAATTGGTTCGAGCTTTCGACTTCGTAAACGCCAAAATTATGCGGTGATACCTCGATACTGGCCGCTCGCTTATCTTTGGCACTTCCAACGAAAATGGATTCCGAGACAAAGACTTCCCGTTTTTTGGCAATGGCTATTGCCTCTTCAATTGTCGACGCGTATTGTAAGATTTCTCGGGTAACCAGTGATATGGGAGTTTTGGCGACCAACGGAAATTTTGATTTCCCCGCATTGATTGTGACGGTCAGGCCCTGGTCGTTCATTCCCGATAGTACCCCGATAAATCCACCCCAAGCGACTGACATAAACTTATGTCCTTGATCGGGTTCGACAAATGTGATAATCTTATTCTTGGCGAATTCATCCCCCACATAGAAATCGAAGTTGCGGCCGATAATCATTTTGCCGTCCTCGGTATGGTCGCCCCATGCGGCGAAACTGGAACAGCCGACCAAGGCTAGGTCTTGCAGGGCATGGCCTATGTCATGTGCCCCGTGAAAGTACATGACCCTTTGATAGGGTTTAGCGATATAGTCGAAATCTTTTGAGGCATACTGCGACATTCCATAGATTTCTGCTTTGTATTGCTCGTCGATGTTGCGATACATTTTACGGTTGAACCAGGCCAAAAACTTTCGGAGTAGTTTTTGTTTGCCTTTAGACGGAACAAGTTCATCAATTTTCTTGACAAAAATCTTTTCCTGTTGGTTAAAGAGTTCTTGGGTTAGGCTCCCTGTTTTTAATCCGAGCTCGTACGGATTACCGCTGACATATAACTCCCATTGACCCTGTCGGTTCTTGGTCAGAAAATCATTGCCCAATGTGAAAGTGGAGTCGTTACGTTTTGTTCGCTCAGGGATTTCGGATTCGTATTGGCTTACGTTCGGTATATCGTGCAAGGATTTTTTGACACCGCAAGAGCTTAGGATCAAAAGCAGTACTCCAAATAATTGAATTTTTTGAAGGATTGTGCACCAGCCTAGCCTAGTCCCGATGAAGGAAGGGAAAGGTATTAGTTGTACAAGGCAAAACCGATTGGATAAACTCATAGATGTATAATTCCTAAACCTGTCTCCACGGAAGGCAGGTTCTTTTCAAGTCAGATGTTCTTTAGTTTTTAAATTCCGCTCCGTCTTTTTGACCGCCAGGCCATCCTTATAATCCAACCATTTTTGGCCCCAGTATTTTCGGGTAAAGTTATCAAAGTTTCGCATGATGACCACATTGTATAGCATATTCGCAAATCGTACGGGATGCCGTGGTAATGCGCGAAGGGTCATCGAAAAGCCACCGTTCAGGTAACGGATGCTGTGCCAGTAGCCGCTCGGCATATAGAGCGCATCGCCGTGTTGCATCTCGGCACGAACGCACTGGGCGTATTGCAGGGCCGGATATTTTTTAAAATCGGGATTATCCATATCGATATCTTCGAGATTGTGAATCGAAAAGGGTATCCGATATAAAAATTTCGTCTGTTCGGGCGAGAACAGATTGACAACCTTGTCACCGTCAAAGTGGAAATGCATGCTATCGGGCAAGTCAATATCGTAATGCATAAAGACTTTTGATCTGCCCCCACCAAAGAATAGGGCGGGCAGTCTTTTAAAGAATTTTAGACCGATGTCGGGGTAGTCAAAATCGTTCAGGAGTTCCGGCATTTTCTTTAAGATTTCATAGAAGAAAATTCGCAAGTCGGTCGGCCGGGTTTTTAATATTTCGATGTAATCGTAGAGTTTCATCTCCCTCTTAGGGGCGTACACACTTTCTTTGTCCTTGGCGGGTTCGTTGTCGTAGAGCGGTACGATCTGGTCGCCTGCACGTTCTTGAATGTAATCGAGCTTCCACTTCGTGTAGGCAGGCCATTTTTTGGTCAGCCCGGTAATCAGAACAGGTTTTTGCGGTCTGTAATAGTTTTTTACAAAATCTGCTTTTGATATATTTTCTACCCGGTCAACGGGGGTGGTTGTGAATTGTCCCATAGTTCAAGTATCGAAAAAAGTTTATAATTTTATGAATTTACGAGATTTTAAAAGGTTCAGTTATTCATTTTTGCTTACCGCTTACCGCTTACCGCTTACCGCTTACCGCTTACCGCTTACCGCTTACCGCTTACCGCTTACCGCTTACCGCTTACCGCTTACCGCTTACTTTTTCACTACCTGCCACTATTTTGTCCAACAGATAGTCTGCACCCAAAATTTCCGAGCATGTGACTACCCCACTGATGGTTACCCCTAGAATACCGTGCATATTAAGGCTTTGTCCGGTAAAATACAGATTTTCTAATTTTGTCCGGGGCGCGATGAAGGATTTTAACGGATTCTCTACATCTTTTACATAGCCATACATTGAACCCCGGTGGCAACCGATATAATCACGATACGACAAGGGCGTCGACGTGTGGATGGATTGGATGCAATCCCGGATATTCGGGAATTTCTTCTCCAATTCGTTCAAAAAAACCTCCGTCTTTTTCTTTTTGAACTCCGCATAGGTCTCGCCCCGATCATTTTTGTTGGCGACCGTATTGAATGTTCTCGCCCACGGGGTTACCTCCTCAAAACGCATATAGGCTATGGCGGTCAACTGTTCGCCCCATTGGTCTTGATTTTTACGGACGCCCATGGAAACCATGTATCCCAAGGGCCAATTCTCTTGGGTGTATTTGTGGCCGTTCCAAACGGCGTCGAGGTCTTTGGAGTGGTAGTAATTGTGGTTCAGGTAATTAAACGACTTCGGTTTTAGTACAATATGAATGCTAAAGGCGGAAATGGTGCTTTCCATTTCTTCGATGCGTTGGGTAAACGATTTTCTGAACGGTACGCCTTCGGTAAGGTTCAGGGTATTTTTCGGATCGATATTCGAGATGAAAAGGTCGCCTTTGATTTTCTGTCCCGTTTGGGTCGTTACGGAAACTACTTTTTTATCGGCTACATTGATACTAATGACTTCTTGGTGCTTTAAAGCATTTCCTCCGTTTTCCTTTAACCTACGGATAAGCAATTTGGTGATTTGACTTCCTCCATCGGCGCAGCGGTAGGAGCTTTCTATAAACGAGTTGACCGAAAGCGCATGTACATAAAAGGGCGTTTTATCAGGGTCGCCCGCGTACAAGAGGTTGGAACCGGCCAGTACCGCACGTAAACGTTTGTTTTCAGTCAATGCATCGATATACGATTTTGCTCCAAGGGCGAACAGATCAGAATCTTGATGGTAGGGCTTGCCGGCTTCAAGGTTGTAAAGCGGGAATTTTTGGCAGACTTCCTGTAATTTGTTGCAATAGGCCTGAATTGCATCAGCATCTTCCGGAAATTTTAACGTTAAGCGGGATGCAAAATTCTCATATCCCTGTGCATGGGGATATTCTGTATCATCGTCATCAAAAGTAATCTTGTCAAAACCATCTTCGTCGAGCTTTTTAAAATGCAATCCTTCTAAAATATCAAGATAATCGAAGTAACGGTAGAGATTTTGGCCTTCCGAAAGTCCACCCAGATAATGAACCCCAGTATCGAAAATGGTCCTTTCACGCACAAATGTCTGCAGGTTGCCCCCGAACTGATTGTTCTTTTCGAGCACACACACGGACTTCCCCTCGCGCGCCAGAATATTGGCCGCGACCAGACCCCCCATTCCGCTGCCTATAATTACGATGTCGTACTGTTTTTTCATGGTTTTCGAAACTTTGACAAAATAAGGATAATTTTGACAATTCAGCTTGATGGTCAACGGCAGGCAAGATTTGTACGTTACGTCGCTTTTGCCGGTAACATCGTTCATCTTATTTGTCGATGATGGTTTACCTAAAATCGAAATGCAAAAAACGAGTGCTGAACTTCGAAAAGCTCATTGACTAGGCCTCAATGATTAAAAGGGCTTGCAGCAAACGATAAAGGTTTGATTTTCGGCCGAAGGCATAAAGGTCAAGCAGTTGGGATGCCTATTTTTGGCTAAAGCCGTTTTTAAGGTATTGTTTTTTTGCCTGCGGCTTTAACCAAAACCACGTACTGATTGCCTTCCTTTTCAATCTCAAATCCCAATGTTTTGGCATCTTTAACTAACATTCTAACTTCTTTCAACAAAATCAAGATAGTGATTTCATCCCAATCTTTCTTTGAAATGGATTTCACATCAAACCCCTCCACATTGAGGATAAGAACATTTGATGTATTTCCCAAAGCCTCTTCCACCGAATCCACTACCTTAATTTTGCTATAATTATAGGTCAAATAATTATTCTTCAACACTGCTCTAGCTTCCTGATTTTCGAGATAGCTGATGACTTTCCGGTCGACGGAATCCAAGGCCAAAAGCAGATCTAATTGTCCGAAATCTTTGGATAAATGGACGATAATATCTGTGACGCCTACATTTTCTAAAATCTTTTTATAGGTTTCCGCATTATTCCTTAAGTCCTTTTTAATCACTTTGTAAAGAGTATCCCCTTTAAATCGATAGTTGTCCAAAATCAATTGGTGCCAATAGGTCTTGTCTTCGATTTGGCCGCGCAGCCTGCGGAATTCCGACCTAAAATACTGGCCGATTTCTTTAGGCCGTTTTGAGTAGGTTGTTGCGAACTGGGGATCAGTCGGTGAAATTCTTGGTAAAATCTCGACGGTTATACTACCGTTTCGGATGATAAAACTCCCTTTGGGCGAGACTTCGGAGCTGCCATGTATCAAAATAGGCAAAATATCCAAATTTAGCTGTTCCGCCAGATAAAAGGCGCCTTTGTGGAACCGCCCTATCTTGTTCGTCGCCGAACGGGTACCTTCCGGAAACGCAATGATGGAAAAGCCTTGTTCCAATTTTTGCGCTAGGAAGGCCTCGCCCCCCTCAATGCCCCCCGAAACGGGGTAGGCCCCATGCAATCTGGCGGCATAGCCTACCGTTTTGGAATTATAAACATGGTCTTTGACCAGATAGATGCATTTCGGGTGCAGCATTCCCATGGCCAAAATATCTAAAAAGGAGGTGTGGTTGGCGATGAGCATCGCTGGCTTTTTAAAAGTTTCGTTGTGGTTATTGATTACTTTTTTGGCTACAAAAGGATTCGTGTACAACACCGATTTCATAAACTTCGAGGTCACCTTGTGCAGCCCCAACTGTTTTTTTGCCCTTGCCCTAGGATTTAATTTTAGGACAATCCATGAATACACGGAAAGCAGCAATCCGCCCAAATCAAAATACGCGAACGATAAAAGGGATTGTATCAAAACCCTTAGCTGAATGGGTCTTTTGTGGGTATCCCCTAAAAAAAGCCGGAACAATAGGGGTTGTAGGGTAAACGCGACGAACAGGGCACACCCGATACCGATAAGCGAGACCACAGAAACAGTATACAGCACCGGATGCTTGGCAAACACCAAGACCCCTATACCGGCAATGGTAGTGATCACGGAGAGTATAATCGATGTTTTGTGGGTTACGAGGGTCTTCTCGCCCGCGCGATATTCTGTTAAAAGGCCGTTGGTCATAAAAATGCTGTAATCGACGCCCAGTCCAAATATAAAACTGCAGATGATGATATTGAAGATGTTAAATTCGATATGGAAGACTCCCATGATACCCACGGTCAGAAACCAGGTAACGAAAATAGGAATGCTGGTAACCAGCGTCAACGTAAAGCTTCGGTAAAAGAGGAACAAAATCAAGAGCACCACGATAAGCGAGTAGCCCAGCAGCCGGTTAAAGTCGTTTTTGAGATGGCCCAAAAAAGTCTCGTTAACGTTTTGCCGATCGATAAGCAGGGTATTGGGAACATCTTCAAACTGTTCGCGAACATCGGATGTGTTGCTATCATCGACTTTTACCAAAGACGTGATGGTGGTGCCGTTTGTATCGTTGACTACATAATCGTCGACCGAAAACGATTTGATTGCTGCCAGATCGGCAAGCAATAAAGGTTCGAAATCGGTATTTAAAAGGGAGTAGAACCGGGAAAAGGTGGATGGTTTAAAACCCAATTCGGACCCGCTCTTTGTTAAATTGTTTTTAAGGGATTCGATTTTCGCCGTATCCCAAAACCGTCGCCAAGCCTCGATTTTTTTCTGCTGCGTACGATTTGATTTTACCAAGGTGCCGACAGATCCGAAACTAATGACCTTGCCGTGTTCTTTCAGATATTCTAGTTGCAGGAAAAGACTATCGTTACGTTGTAAAACTTCCTGAAGGTTCTCTCCGTAGGTGGAGAGGTAAAGGGATTTCGAGCCGATATCCGTCAGCTTTTCAAGGCGTTCACGGGCATCCAATAAGGCTTGGGTCTCATAGTTGAGCTTGGCAATATCTTGATCAAAGATGACTTTGTTATAGGTAAACATACTGGTGACAAAAAGAATGGCCAATACAGAGATAGCCCATTTGCTTTTATGCCATTCAAAATTGGCCCATCGATCCAGTATCGTTTTCTGGGCCGTCAGCGCTTTTTTGCCTTGGTACACTTGGGGAATAAAAAGTAGTGCAAAGACGGATGCACCCAGTACACTGATGGCCGCAAACAGGCCCAGATCCTGTAAGGCCTGCGAATCCAAAAACAGCAAACAGAGAAAAGCGCTGGCCGTCGTAAGGCTACTGATCATTACCGATGGCGCAACTTCCTTAAAGAGGCTTTTCATATCCTCTCCATTGCGTATGTGGGTCAAAATGTGCAACCCGTAATCCAAAGTTACGCCCAATAATACGGCACCGATACCTAGAGAAAGGGCCGAAATTTTATCACGGATCAGGCATAGGATAGCGATGGCCAACAAACCCCCAAAAAGAGTAGGGCAAAAGAGGATCAACGGCAGGATCAGTTTACGATAGAACAAGATGAGCAAAACAATGAGTAAGGTCAGTGCAATGCCCACGGTAAATTTTATGTCGCGTTCGATTTGCTTAGCGTTGGAAACAGCACTCAGGGCCGCCCCGAAATATTCACTGCTGGCCTTTTTTCCATATGCGGCGTTCAAAACATCCTGTAGGGAATAGAGCGCTTCTGAAAAGGGCAGGTTTTTATTGGTTTCGCCGGAACCGAATGTAGGAGTGATAAAAAGTAGAATGTTTTCTTCCCGATCATTGAGAAGAAATCCGTTTTTGAGTTTGAAACCTTCCCCAATACCAAGTTGGCGTAATTTTTTAAGGGCTATAAACGATAGTCCCAACGGATCTCGTACGATACTTTTTTTTGCAACGATACCGGTCGGGGATACCAAGGTACGGTAGTTCTCGGCGGTAATCTTTGCAATGCTGTCTTGGGATAGTTTATTTTGGATGGCCACATAATCGGAAGCCTCCAAGAAAAGCGGAAGGTTTTCGTAGACCAGATCAAGGGTCTCGGATACATCTTCGGAAGCGACCCTTCCCTGAATATTTTTAATGAATTCGCTTTGGCTTGCTTCTAGGCTATCCAAAAAATCGGAGGCATAATGGGTGAGATCATCCACTGTGCCCTTTTCCCCTTTTCGAATATTGACTACGATTTTATCCGTGAACGCAATGGATTTCAGAACTTGCAGTGTACGCTGCGTTTCTTCGTTGGCGGGAATTAGGGAGGATATATCATCATCAAATTCAATCTGTCTCGCAATTCCCAGAAGTACGCCGACAAACCCCAATAGGCACAAAAGTACCGCCCATCGTTTTTTGGCGATGGTCTCGTAGGCCCATAAAAAGAAATTACCCATTTTCCACGGCTATTTTTCGTTTGGCGATTTGGGTCAGGGCGAAATAGCCTATAATTCCGGTTAGTATCGAAACTACTGTTGCCAAAGCAAAACTTCCTATAAGATAGGTTTTCAACCCCTTTACTGCCAAAAGATTGTCCATAATGGTATCCAGGTTAAAGAAATTCTCTTCCCCTGTTATCCAAACACCCGTCTGAACACTCAAATACAGTACAAAAGGAATGAATGGCGGAAGGCTGATATTCGAAAACGCAAAAGCTATCGCCTTGTTCAACTTGAACAAAAAAGCCAGCCCGAGCACCAATAACGTATGTAGCCCCCAAAACGGACTCAGCCCGATAAAAAACCCCAAAGCAATGGAAAGAGCTTTTTTTCTAGGAGAATCCTTGCTTCCCAAAATATCTTCGGTCAAAAAGTTTCGAATTCCTTTTTTCTGGATTTTTCGAAAGAAGTCCCGGGGTTTGATGTAGAAAAGCGTTATGAAAACGAACACAGTGTTCAGTACGCTAATACGGGCAAAATCGGGTCCTTTTCGAAAATGGGAAACTCTTTCCACGTCATCATACGAGATTTTTACGGGAATATTTTTGACCAAAGTGCCGCTCCAGGCAGCCTTGACAATGATTTCGATCTCAAACTCGAATTTTGGCGTGTAGAGGTTTAATTTTTTGATTTCCTTGAGCGGATACAACCGGTAGCCGCATTGGGTATCGGTAAGCCATGTGCCGGTTTCGAACCAGAACCAGAAATTTGAGAATCGGTTGCCGAAACTACTGGATCCGGGAACATCGTGTTGCTTCATATTGCGAGACCCGATGTAAAGCACATTTTTGGTTTCTTCTTGTTGTAAAGCTTTGAGAAAAACGGGAATATCCTCGGGAAAATGTTGCCCGTCGGAATCTATGGTTACGGCAAAATCATAGCCCAGTTTTAGCGCCTCTTGAAATCCTTTCTTTAAGGCGTTGCCTTTTCCTTTGTTTTTAGGAAGATGTACTTGATGTATTTCGGAATACGCGTGCAAGATTTCCGCTGTGCCATCGGTCGCCCCGTCATTAATGACAACGACGTTTTGTGTCATTGCCAAAACACCATCCAGCACTCTTGATAAAGTTCCAATATTATTAAACGTAGGGATGAGCACACAGCATTTAAGCCGTTGCATGGTATGTTGTATGTGCGGTGCAGGGGTTGGCAATGGGTGGCTCTTTGCCGCAAAGATAAGAATTCAAACGCTAGAAACGTTGCCTTTCCGCCTCGGTAAAACTGTCCGATGCCGAGGTATACCTTTTTACGAATTCCTTGGCTCCGGCCTCTTCCATGGAGGCATAATTGGCAAGGATAAACGCTTTGTCCGCTTCCTTATTTTTATGATATCCGGTAATTTTTGGGACATTTTCCTGAACGCTCAGTCGGATACAGCGGATCTCTACATTTTCGGGCTCCGTTTTGATGGCATATTCCAACAAATCCCTACCTTCCTTAAAAAAAGATTTTTTGTTCTTGATACCTTCAGCATATTCTGCCATCATCGTGGTTACGGCGCCCTTGTAGGCGACTAAGACCACGTTATCGTTTTTTCCGATTTCCGTTAAGCCTTCGAACAGTTTCTTGGTGGCCTCCGCATTTTCAGAGGCTTTGCGATAGTCTTGCCGCACGGTCTCTAAATCTGGGGAAACGTATCCGGCTGTCATCCATCCTACGAAAAACAATAGCAATTTCAGTTTCATGGATTAAGATAGTACTTTAAAGGTTGCGTTCAGTTTTAACGCCAAGGTATGCTCATAAGAAACGGTATTTTTTACTTTGACCGCGTCCTCTTCCTCCGAAATATTCAGCACGACCTGTATCGTTTCGTTCTTTTCAGGATTGATAATGGAAATAAACTTTACATTGGAGACAACGGATAAAAACAATTTCTTATCCAAGGCTTTTTCCGTAAGTTCCTTGACGATTTGAATGGTGCAGACCCCTGGCATTATGGGGTTCCCGGGAAAATGGCCTTTGAATACCTCGTGACTTCTGTTCAGTTTTACCGAGGCTTGCACCATTCCATCGGTTTCAGTAAAGGATTGTATGCTATATAATTCTTTTATCAACATGATGTTGGTGTTACGGCTAAATTCGTTTTAAAGTTAGGGTCAGGGGGAATATGTTGTGTAAAATTTCGATTTTACCTGCCAAATCTTCTTCTATTCCGGAAAATATAAAGTTTACCTTTTCCTTTCCGTTACCCACCCTAACAATCTTTTTCAGTAATCCCTCTGTACGGTAAAAATAATGTTTTTTGGAAAGGATTTTGGTTGCGTAAACGATATCCCCATTATCATTAAAAGTTTGCAGTACCGGAGAATGTTCGGCAATAAGTGCTTTTAAATCTCTTTTTAGGATGTTGAGGAGTATTTTACGGTCCATTTCCTTCAAAATGCGGTTCACCTTAAAGTCATCCCCTTGAAAAGTGAAATCGAAAATCGTATTACCCATTTCGGTCGTGAATACGATACGGTGTTGGGCCGGCCCTAATTTTTTGACGATAAAAAGGCCACCGAAGGTTTTATCGAAAGCCTCAATTTTTGCCCTGTAGATATAATCTTTTGAAACATCCGAAAAATAGGGATTCAAGGTTTCTTCTTGAATGGTTTTTACGGATTCAAATCCATTTTTCCTGGGATAGGAGGCACATCCTAAAAATACCAAGGCGAAAAGGCTACTGAGAAAAATCCGCATCGGATAAGGGTTGGTTGGTTTTTCGGCTGCTAAAGACGATTTGGGTGTAATCGTCGGAAGGTTCGATCATTTTTACTTGGATTACTTCCCCCGCTGGGTTGAAAATCATTTGGAATGTTTTGATAAACTCAGCGAATTGGGCATCCTTGGGGGTGAAAGATACCAGACTGTTGCGGTCTTTTTTGAAATAGGAAATATCAAATTGGTCGTCATCGAACAGATCGCCGCGAATGCTTGCCGTTATTAATTGGTTGAGTTGGGTAAAGATTTTGTTTCCGCCAACGTCCATATTGCTTTTGTTGCCGTCGTCATTGATGTACAAGGTATTGTCTTTAAAGATTATGGAATAGGAAAAGGGTTCAACATACTCCCATTTGACCAAATCAGGTACTTTGAAGGCCAGTTTACCCTTCGATTCAATATCGTCGGATAGAAAATCGAGGTGTTTGTACTGCGTGAAATCACTGGTGATCGTGGTTGTGGCATCGGCCTGTCGCTTTACAGAAGTCTTTAAGGCGTTGGCCTCGGTTGTTGACATTTTGGTTTGAGCGGAAAGGGTCGCGGAAAATAGAAAGATGATTGCGATGACGAAACTGTTTCGTAAAACGGCAATGTTACGTTTTTCCCCCATGAGTTTACTGCTGGCTCCCAACAAAGCGAAGGAGTCGGAAAAAATAGCGCAGAGGTCTTTGACGTAAGGGCAAAGGTTTGCAAAAATAAAACTCGTTTTCCAGTCATTCATAAGCTTCGATTTCCAACAGCCGTTCCACCGGAACGGACTCTAGATTTTTTTCTTGCATAAATACCAATAACCGTTCCAAAACCGCTATCGTTTTTTCGCTGGTATCGTGTAATAGGATGATATCGCCTTTCGAAACCTTTGAGGTGATTCGGTCCAAGACGCTGTTTGTGGATCTTGGTGTAGTATCCAATGAACGAACACTCCATCCGATGGATTGTAAACCAAGGTCTATAACCGCTTTTTCGATTTGTGGATTGGTCACGCCAAAGGCCGGCCGGTACAGATTCATTTTCAACCCTGTAAAAGTATTCACTAAGGATTTCGTCCGTTGCAGTTCGGCCTTTACTTTTTCAAATCCAAAAAAACCGAAAGAGTTGGAATGGGAATAGGTATGATTTCCAACGGTATGCCCATCGGCAAGAATTTGCATTAGGATTTCCGGATGGTTTTCAACGTGTTTCCCGATGCAGAAAAATGTCGCTTTGGCATCCTGTTTTTTTAGTAGTTTCAAGACCCTCGGCGTAAATTCAAGATTCGGCCCATCGTCAAAGGTTATGGACAACCAATTGCCGCTGCTCTTTTTGTTCTTGTGCAGGGACTTTAGATGATAGTCCCATCCAACGAAAAACGAACCGCATAGGGTAATCAAGAGCCAAGAGAGAACCACTAGGGTATACGTCCACCAAGGTATGGTATAAAAGAAAGCCAGTGTCGTCAAGGTCAGAAGTAACAGTAGGGCGATGGGATTGACTACCCTGCGCGTCAACATTTTCGGAGCAAGGTAAGACTATGATTTTCACCCCTATATTGGTTGTAGATCAGTGCGTTTTGTGCCGAATTTGCTGGTACGGAATTCAGCCGAACCGCATCAGGTATGCGCTGCTGTTTCAATAGTTTGTTCCCCAGCCAAAATCCGAAACCCGAAGCCGTATCGAATTCACCGGAGAGGTGTTTATAGTACACTTGCGCTGTGTCTTTGAATAAGGCGGTAGCGAGTGTATCGTAGTAGCCGTCAAATTCCACATCACCATTATAGCCGAGAATTATAACATCTATGGCATCCGGTCCCATCCCATTTTCGGATAAAAAGGATTTCGTTTTTGCGGCAACTTGATCTTCCGCCAAGGTATTGAATGTCTCGACCGCCAAAAGTTCGGAGTAGCAGGAAGAACGTTTTTCATTCGAAAGCGTAAAAAAATGTGCCCCCTCCGAGAAAACTGCGCCTTTGGTACCGGACGTCAAGACGGACATCGTCTCTACAGGTTCTTGTTTTATATGTCCGATCAGTCGATGGGTGTTGACATGATGGTCGACCAGTTCATCGACCCCGCCGACCAGAATATTTTTGGCTTCCTCATTTTCCAACTGCATCTTGGCATCCATCACCGCAGATTCGAACGAAATGGCGGAATGTACATAGGTGAAATTATGGCCCTTACAGCCCATGCCCAAGGCAATCTGTCCCGCCACCGTATTGTGGGATGATTGAATAAACCGCGTAGGCGTCAAAAACTGCTCGTCGTTATCAAGAATATCGCTGACAAACTTTTCAGAATCACCGATACAGCCCAATCCGGTACCTACGATGATAGCATCGATTTCGTCTTCTTCCATACCGGCTTCGATCATGGCGGTCTTGGCGCTGACGGTACTCATTTTGATACCCTTAGCCATTCTTCGCGCCGCAGCCGGCGGGATATAATCCTTGTAGTTTGGAGCGATAATTTCCAGCACGGTATCGTTATAGCGTACGATTTCCTCCAAAAAAAGGGAGTTGTCGAACGTCTTTTGGGCGGAAACGGATCCTATGCTGTTTATGTAGACGGGCATTTTTAAGTTTATGATTTATCCTTAGAAAATATCAATGTCGAACAATTCCCCCCAAAACCAAAGGAATTCGACAGCACATTGCGCAGCGGTTTTTTAGTGACCTCCGTAATTGGGTCGAGGGCGAATTCTTTCATGGGAGTGGTATAGTTCAGATTGGGAAAGATCGTATCGTTTTGCAATGCCAGCACCGAATATACCGCTTCGACCCCACCCGCAGCTGCTAAAGTATGGCCCGTAAAGGCTTTGGTAGAACTGAATTCCGGCACTTTTTCGCCGAATAATCGGATCAGTGCCCGACCTTCGGATAAGTCGTTATTGGGTGTTGCCGTACCATGTGCGTTGACATAATCGATATCGGAGGCTTGCATTCCAGCCGTTTTCAGGGCTTTTTCCATGGCCAGTAACGCCCCATCACCGTGCTCGGAGGAGGCCGTTTGGTGGTAGGCATCGTTTGCGTTGCCATAGCCGGTAACATAGCCCAGAACTTTTTTGTTCTCTTTTTGCACGAGCGCGTCTGATTCCAAGACAAGATAGGCGGCGGCTTCCCCTAAATTGAGACCTTTGCGTTCTTCATCGAAAGGGGCACTGTATGTGTCGGACAAAATCAACAGGGTCTTAAAGCCGTTGATGGTAAATTTGGAAAGGCAATCGGTGCCACCGACAATGGCGCGGTCCAGCTTTCCGGATTTAATCATCCGCGCGCCCAACATGATGGCGTTGGCCGATGAGGAACAGGCGGTGCTAATAGTGGTCACAAAGCTTTCTTCGAGCCCTAAATGGGTCGCAATTTTTTTTGTGGAATCACCGGCGTGAAGTCCGGTAATGTGCTGTCTGACCTCTGGCCGGTCGAAATAATCGTAGAAGTATTGTTCTGATTTGTCCATTCCGCCAACGGTGGTGCCGGAAATCAATCCGGTTCTGGCGTTGTTGATATCGAGGATTCCCGCATTTGAGATAGCCTCGTCAGCGGCGATACATCCTATTAAAACCGTGCGGGAAACCTCGTTTTCGGTAAATCCAAGCTGCTTTTCCAAAACGGCGTTGGTACCTGTGATTTCTCCCACCATAATCTCATCCTTATGGATAGTCTCGATCTGTGAAATCCTTGAAATCCCCCTTTTGCCGGCAATAAGCGACGCATAATTTTCCGCAACATTGTTACCAATGGCAGAAATGATACCCATACCAGTTATTGCGACGCCTTTTGTCATAAAAATACTATCGACTGCGGTGCTCCTTGATATAGCCCGCCATGGTCTCAATCGATTCGAAAATCGATTTGCCCTGTTTAGGGTCTGCCAATTTGATGCCGTAATCTTTATCGAGCATTACGATCAGTTCCAATGCGTCGATAGAATCTAGACCCAGGCCTTCACCGAAGAGCGGGTCGGTGTCTTTGATTTCTTCGATGGCAACGTCTTCAAGGTTCAGTTGCTCTATTATTTTTTCCTTCAACTCTTGTTTTAATTCGCTCATGGGGTACGGTATAATTTGGTTAATTGTTGTTCGTTGTGCAAGTGGTTTCCGGTCGACGATACGAGGTATAGAAACGCTTCGTAGCTGTCTTCATCTACATCGACCCACCCGCAGAGTACCTCGTCCGCTTTATCCGAATGCAACAAACTTTCGGAATAATCCTTTAAAAACCCCGGATTAAACGTGTCAAAGATAAAAAAACTATTTTCGGAACGCAGATTATGCCGGATGCTAATTTCGCCGATACATATATTGGGCAAGGTATAGACGAAAACGGCGGGACTCGGATAAAAATTGTGTGCATCGGAGATAGATTCCTGATATTTTCGGTCGGTATCCAAACTTGAGGCCTTATTGGAAAGCACAACGGCCATATTCCGGTTTTCTTTGGATGTATTCGGATGCCCTAACAGCACTTCCGCTGCCAAAACCGCCAATTTGCTCAATCGATCCATCTTAAAAAATTTTGGATAATCGATTTCGAAATGTTTGTAGGCAGATTTCATGAACATGGCAAAGTCGCCGGAAGTATTTTTGAAAAGGAGGTTCCCATCCAGTGAAACGGCATTTTCCGTAATATGGCAATAGGTTGATATGTGGGAAGTTTTGTTCAAAACCAGGTATAAGTTGGTAATCTAATGCACTTTAAAAGTTTGACGATGGTCGGTCAGCGATTGGCGATTGGCAGCCCATTGGCCCCAGTCCAAAACGGGACTGGCGGAAAGCTGCAGAACCTCTTATGTTTTTTTACAAACGAACATGGTATGAAATTCGCCTACCTGTACGTCTTCCTCTAGCGTCAGGCCTGCTAGTTCCACGAGGTCGATGAACTCAGTTGCCTTGTACATTTTGCTATTACCATTGGCCAGGGCGGTAAAATATAAAGATGTCGCTTCCAAAGTAAAGCGGGCATTGGCGAATTTCTGGCGATCAGTAAAGGTTTCGATGATAATCAGCTGGGTAGAATCGTCCATCGATTGTACACAGGTTTTTAATATTTTCAGGATTTCCTCCTTGGAAAAACAATCCAAAAATTGGCTCATCCATATGGTATCGGCCCCTTCAGGAATTTCCGGATTTTCGGAAAGCCAATCGATTTCCTGTCCCGATATCCTACTTTTAAATCCGTTTTCCTCCGCATTGGCCAGTGCTTTTTTCAATTGGCCCGGCAAATCGAATATGGTAACCTGAACATCGGGGTCGTATTTGCTGCAGAGTACCGCGAATTTACCCGTATTTCCCCCAATATCGAAAAGGGTTTTGGGTTTGTGCCGAAATACGAGCGGTAAGGCTTCGCCGAAAATTTCATCGGAATAAAAATGGTCGAACTCGAACCATGATTTTTGAATATGCGTCGGCAATTGTGACAGGCCTTCGTACACCGTTGACCATGGCCCCAGCTCCTTCAGTCCGCTGGGTTCGCCTTTTTGAATGGCTTCGTGCAAGTGAAAGAGTCCCTGATAACAGACATCCTGTGTAAAATTCAAATTGGCTTCCGTCATCTTGTTGTAGTTGAGAAAATACCCGGTTTTGGTCAGCTCATAACCTCCTTTGTCATTTTTCTCGACGATATCCGAGCTTTCCGCTATTTCAAGCAACACACTTAGACCGTATTCGCTAATGGAAAGTGCTTGGGAAAGGTTCTCAAGCAGTACTCCGCCGTCATTTCCTTTCTCGAACAGATAATCCAAAACACCCAACTTGCGCAAAGACACCGTGGTTTGGAACACAAAAGGGGCAAAGGCAATTTTTTGTGCCTCCTCCAAGGCTTCGATGGCTTTTATCTTTTTTTTGGGCATGCTTGGATTCAATTCTTTTTGGGGGACAAATTTACGGATTGTAGGTTGATTGGGATAATTAAACTAAACTTTCCTAAAAATCGCCGTAGTATTACAACCCCCAAAACCCGAAGCCGTTTTTAAAAAAGTATCGATATTTTTGGATGTTGTTTTTTCGATGATATTCAAGGGCTGTGAAACTCCCAATTCTTGAAATCCTTTAGAGGCAAACAACGTGTTTTGATTTAAGGAGTGCATGCCTATAATAGTCTCCAGCAGGCCCGATGCCCCTAGAGTGTGACCGAAATAGCCTTTGAGACTGTTCAAAGGGGTATCGCCCAAACCGGCACGATTAAAGGCAATGGCTTCCATTTCATCGTTGTACATCGTTGCCGTGCCGTGGGCTGAAATGTAGTCGATTTCCCCTGGCGATAGATTGGCTTCCTTTAGAGCTGAAGTAACACTGCGAAATAACCCCTCCCCCGTACGGGAGGGTCCGGAAATATGGTTGGCGTCGTTGCACGACGCCCCTCCTAAAATTTCGACGGATTCGTCGACCAACAGGTTTTCATCCTTGGTGACCAGAACGCTCACCCCAACCTCCCCGATATTGATGCCGGAGCGGGACTTGCAATACGGGCGGCAAGGCACATCGCTCAAGGCCTGAAAGGAATTAAATCCCGAAATAATGAATTTTGTGACCAGGTCGCCTGCCACGACGAAAACATGGTCGAATCTACCTTCATCGATCAATCTTTGTGCGGTTACTATCGCTAAAATTCCTGAAACACAGGCATTCGATACTACGATGGGCTGGGTGGTGAAGCCGAAATAATTTTGTAGTTCCGCCCCCAAAGCGCTTAAATAGGCTCGCTCTTTTGGAAATTTAGTATCCTTTTCAAGCACATCGATATTGCCCTTGGTCGTAGAAATCAGGAGTCCGACCCGATCATTCAGTGCTAGTTCCGATGCTTTTAGAATCGTATTGAGCGATACTATGAGCATTTTTTCCAATCGGGTTTTGGGTGATTTCGAAGGCAACCGGTCAAACGCGTCGTTCAAGACTTCCTCGGAAATTATGGAGGAATAAAAAGGACGGTCCAAAATTTTGGGCTCGTCTATCAGTCGTAGCCCACCAACTTCATCAGAAATATGACTAACAACACTGAGGCTGTCAAAACCGAGCGAAGAAATAATATTGTTTTGTGATAGATAGGTGCTATTCATCCAACAAATCCATTTTTATTTTCCATTGCCTAAAGAAATCGGGCATGACCAACGAAAGTTCCCCTCCTAATTCCACAAAGACCTGAACGGTCTCACCGGTACATACCACTTGCCGATCGGGATTCAATATTTCATATTTAAAAATCATCTTGGCCGCGGGAGAATCGATATAGGTCGTCTTTATGGTAGCGACATCCCCATAGCGGAGGGGTAGTTTATGTTCACATTTCGAGGAAACGATAGGTGTCGAGAAATTATTTGCCTTTTGGTCGAGGTACGAAATGTGGTGATGACGGCCGAAAGCTTCGCGGCCATCCTCAAAAAACTGGATATAGTTGCCGTGCCAGACAATACCCAAAGGGTCGCACTCCGCAAATCGTATCCGAATTTCGCTGGTGTGGCTGATTTCATTTTTCATTGTTCAAAAATAAGACTTCCTTGGAAATTCAAACCGCATTCTTCCGCTCATTATATATTACGGAAAGCACTACCGTAACCACAAAAAATAAAAACAACAATGCGATTTCGGGCAGCAGCTCCGTTATTCCGACATTCCGCAAGAAAACGTCATAAAAAGCGTTGAGGCCCCAGTTCATAGGGGAAATTTTCGAGAGTACCTGCATAAATTTTGGCATGGCGAAAACGGGAACCCAAACCCCGCCCAGAGCGGCCAGAATGACCACAAAGGTAGCGCCAAACGGCGCGGATTGTTCTTGTGTCTTTGCGATAGTGCCCAATAATAGCCCGAGTCCTACCGCGGCCAATCCGACAAAAAAGGCTACGAAAAAGAGTAGGTGCAGTTTACCCGAAACATCGAGTTTTGGAAGGCCGATCAACGGAAAAAGATAAATACCGACCAACAGCATCAAGGCAAACTGAACCAGTGCCACTGCTAAAAAGACTAGCGTTTTCCCACCTAGAAAAGTCGCATAAGAAACGGGATGGGTGCGCAAGCGAACGAAAGTCCCTTGATTTTTTTCTTTGACCATGTTAATTGAAAGGGGCAAGATGATAAAGAAAATGGCAAAGAGCGTCCAAGCAGGGATGTTGTGTTGGGTGGAATTGGGAATAATTGCCTTTTCACCATCGGAGGGTACTATTTCCTTAAAAAGCAAAAAGGGTTCCGTATCGAAGATATCTTCAGAAGGGTTGTCGGTCAGTTCTTCCTGAAAAGCCTTGTAGATGGTCTGGGTCTCGATTTTGGATACCATCTGATCAATGCCACTTTTTATGGAATTCCGGAAGGCGAATTGTGTGGCAGGATCAAAATAGAGCTTGATTTCCTTGGGCTCTAATTTTGATTTCACCAAGGGAATACGCTCCTCTTCCGCGCCGAATTTTTCTAGGATACCTTCTACATTTTCGGCTACTTTAAGGTTTAAGTCTTTGGATAGGTTTTCAGGTATGACAATGCCCAGTTGATACGTTCCGGTCTGTACCAATTCTTTTACCGACGCTTCTGAAGCTTGCATTTGCACTTCGAAAAGAGGCGAATTTTTAAGGTTTTCCTGGATGTTTTTAGACACTTTTCCATGGTCGTTGTCTACTAAAAGAATGGTAATTTTTGTTTCCCTCAAGGTCTTGAAGGTATCGTTTTGGACAAGGGTTATGGTAATGACCAATAGCAGGGGCATCAAGAAAAGGATGGCCAAGCCTCCAAAATCCCGCACCAGCAGCAAAAATTCTTTGTATGTCGAGGCCCAAAGTTTATGCATGGTCGCGTAGGGCTTTGCCGGTGTGTGCCAAAAATACGTCTTCTAGGTTCTTTGTTCCTTCTTGTTGTGCTATCAAGGTTTTTGGGGTGCCTTTACAGACAATACTTCCTTGGTCGATAATGGCGACACGGGTGCAGAACTGTTCCGCTTCATTCAGGTGATGGGAGGTGTAGAGAATGGTGGTACCCTCGGCGTTAAGCTGCCTTAAATATTCCATGATGACATTTTTGGACTGTACATCGACCCCAACTGTGGGCTCGTCAAGGAATAAAACTTTTGGCCGGTGTAAAATACTGGCGATTAGGTTGATGCGGCGTTTCATGCCTCCCGAAAAGTTGACGATTTTTGTATGGGCGAATTTCGAAAGCCCTAAAATTTCTATATGATCAAGAATTTTATTTTTCAATGAGTTGCCTTGTAATCCGTACATGCTTCCGAAATAGCTCAGGTTTTCATAGGCGGTCAGCGAAGGGTACAAGGCATATTCTTGGGGTACGATACCGATGAGTTGTTTCAGTTCGTTTTTATGTTCCCGATAATTAAGTCCGTCGATAGTGAACGAACCTGACGTGGGTTTAAGCAGCGAACTTAACATAGAAATCAGGGTAGTTTTACCGGCTCCATTGGGACCTAACAATCCAAAAACCGCACCTTCTTCGATAGTGAGGTCTAACGGATTGACCGAATAGCCTTCGGCATACTTATATTTTTTGGCGAGTTTATTGATTTGGATCATAAAGGCATAACTACTTGCAAAAGATGAATTCGGTGAGGGTAATTGCCGAATTTCATTTAAAAATGGTGATTCCATTCAACAAATTTACAGTTTTGAGGATTTTAATCCCTTTAAACCACCTTTTTCAACCGCTTAAAAAAATTTTCTTCCCGATTTGCAATGATTACCAATTGATCGGCAATTTTATTATAGCCATCACTTTCGCCGCTACGGTTTTTGTAGATACGAGAGGCATCCAACGCAAAATCACGCCATAGATCCCCAATCTCGGTCATTTCTTTGGAGAATTCCTTGAGTTTTTCGTTGTTGATCACGACTGCGGCTTCCTGCAGAAACGCCGCGTAGATATAGCGAAAGCCACCGCCGCCCGTTCCAATCTCTTCTTGCATACGAACTATTTGGCCCAAATAGTGATTGGTTTTTTTTTGACCTATTTTTTTAGGCCATTTCCGGATGTTCTTAGCGACCCATCGCATGGCCTTTACCCCAACGATCGGAACGGGTGCGGTCATGTCGCGACAGGTTTGTCTGATACCTTTAACGATAGCGCTTTCGAGCTCCAATTTTTCGGGAAAGGCGGTGGGATAGTACATATGCCCCTTTGGTGCGAACGCTCCTTTGGCAAAACGGACTTTTTCCAATTGCTTTTCGGTCAAGGAGGTCACGCGCTCCATGACCGGATCACTGATCAAATACCGATCCTCTTTTTTTCCATAGACCACCATGTTATGGGCATTGAAATGAAAGCGGTACTCGTCTGGAAAATAAATAAGGTTGTACACTCCGACTTGGAGGCCGACCGGGTTGTTATTTTTCAAATTTTCGTCCAGTCTAGCCTTGGCATTTTTAGGATTCCTGAATTTCTCTCTTTTTACCTTGACGCCCACCCTCTTGGCAAAGCGGTTGAAGACCAGGCCGGGCAGAACGCGGTAGGTGAACACCGGGGCATAGTTTACCTTAATAAAGGGAAGATAGCTGAACAGCAGTCCCGATCCGATGCCAAATACCATGGGTTCACTGACATCGAAACCGTTATGCCGCATGAGGTTCGATACCACGCCATTTTCGCAGTGAGCCGCCTGTTTATGGGAGAAATCTATTTTCAAGGAATTGGATTTTATTGAATTTATGATTTTTTTGCTTACGCAGCCTACGTGCTTACGCAGCCTACGTGCCTGCGTGCCTACGTGCTTTCCTGTCCAGAGAGGTTGTATTCTTATCTTTAGTCTTTTTTCAGTCGATATTTTTTAACTGGTCGATTGAAATTTCAAAAACATCGGCATATTTTTGAAGGGTCTTTGTGCTGAGTTTACGAAAAACGGATGGCTTGAGGTGCCTTTTCACGCGCCATTGCCATAAACCCACATAACTGGCCAAAATAGGAATATCCATTTTATGCAGTTCCATATAATATTCGATGGAGCTTGATTCGTTATTGAAAAAACGGGCTTTTGCAGCTGCGGTACGTTCTTCAATATCTTTAATTGCATTATCGAGCGCTATGGATTTAGGTTCCCATCCGGTGCTGAGCGCCGTGGTATACTCCCCATTCTCATCGACGGCGTAAACCATATCCTTGATGTTGGCCTTTTCAAGATTGCTCTTGTCTTGTGGGACTTCCTTTTTTTTCATTCCACTTCGTGAATCAGAAAATTGAAGGTACAATCTACGATTAAATCGTCATTTCTAAAAGTGGAGGAGGTAACGGTACACATAGTCATGCTGCCCGTATCGTATCTGGAAACCAAATGGGCCTTGGTCACCAAAAGTTCGTTGATCTTAGGCAGTTCATGTATTTCGGCTTTTTTTATGGCACTGATGTAGCCGACAATGGAATTTCCGGCGCCTTCGAAATCGTCATCGTCAAAATAACTTTGGCCGACAATCGCTGTACTGGCTTGGGCGGCGTTTTCTATGAGTCCGCTTTCGGACAGGCGTCCAGCGGAATCCAAAAAGATACAATCTTCCTTTATCTCGAAATGGGTGATTACGGAATCTGCGTCGAGATAGGGGGTGACGGTGGCCATCAACATGGGTTCGCGATGCGGTAGGAAGTTCTTGATGTTGATGTCGTACCTAGCTTTTTTCATTTCATTGTGCCAACGCCGTTTTCATTTCACTTGATGCTATCAGAGCGCCATTACACTCGACTTTGGCCTGCACCAAGGTCACCCCCATAATGTCATGTACAACTTCAACAGTGGTCACTAAGGTGTCGGACACTTTGGGCAGTTGGAATATCTCTGCTTTTTTTATGGCGCCGATATAGCCCGTCGGGGAAGGTCGTTTTAACAGATAAAATTTGTAGCCCGTATGCAGCGCAATGGTCTGGGCCATGTTTTCAATTAGACCCGATGCGGAAAAGTGGTTCTCTGTGACCAATATATTATCGGCTTCCACCAAAAAATGCGATACAATCCCTTTTTCAGAGTATTCTGCCAAGGTATCGACCATGACAAAAGGACTTTTTTGGGGAATGAGGCTTTGAAGCAGTTCTCCTACGGCGATATAGGGTTTCGAACCGCTCATCAGCACACGGTAAGGTAAGCATACATGTAAGAGAATCGCGCACTTTCGGGCACTTGGAAGAGAATTTTATCGCCCTTTTTGAGTTTGCCGGAAGCGACCAGCTCTTCCAACATCACATAAATCGATGCGGCACCAATATTACCAATGTGTTCAAGGTTCAAGAACCATTTTTCCCAAGGCATCTCTACCCCCTGTGCTGCCATTTCATCGTACAAACCTTGTTTAAAATAATAGGATGATATATGTGGTAGGTAATAATCAACATCATCCGGACCGATATTATGTTTTTTGTACACTTGTTTTAAGCTGTCAACTCCCTTTTGTAAAATATTATTGCCCAAAAGACGGGTATCCTGTTTCATCGCAAAAAGGGATTTTTTGCCCCATTGTTCTGCGGGTATTTCGCTCCACGGCGTCAGATGGCCATTATCTTCCTTTTCGGCCCCGGCGTACATGCAAGTCTCCATTTCATGGGCATACGAATAGCCGTTAATCCATTCTATTTTTAGTGGATTTGGCCCGTTTGGGGCGTCTTCCAAAAGTACGGCACCCGCACCGTCGGAGAGCATCCAACGTAAAAATTCTTTGTTGAAGGCCAAAATCGGATTTTCTTCCACTTCTTTCAGATGGGCGACTTCATTCTCGAAGACATCCGCTCTCATCCACGAAGAGGTGCGTTCGCTACCGGCACAGGCGGCATTTTCGGTCTGACCGGCCTTGATGGAAAGATATCCGTATTTCAAGGCGTTCATGCCCGAGCAACAGGCACCGGAAGGCGAGTTGATCTCCATGTTCCGATTCTTCAAAAAGCCGTGTACCATGCTGGCGTGCGAGGGCAATATCTGATCGGGACTCGAAGTGCCACAAGACAACAACTCAATATCTTTCGTAGTGAATTTATCATCGCAAAGCGCCTCAATGGCAGCGGCGGTCAATTGGGCATTGTTATGGGTCACATTGCCATTTTCGTCAATCGCGTAATATCGGGTCTTGATTTTATTGTTACGGAGCACGAGACGTCTGGCTTTGGAAGCTTTTCCGTTGATAACGCCCAGTTTTTCTTCCATCTGCTCATTGTCAACAGGTTTGTTAGGCAAAAATTTAGCGATTCGTGTGATATAAACGTCCTTCATTATGTATGCTTTAAAGCTACGGAAGCGTAGTATTTCCGCTCCCTGTTCCGCTTTTGGGTCATGGGGAAATAAGTGAGCAAAAATACCACAAAAACTATAGGTGCTATGAACCAGATGGCGAATTTCAGGTAAAAGTTGAACAAACGGAGCCATTTTAGACGTTTAGGGTCGCCCGGTGCCCCTTTTTTAATGATAAGATTCGCCCATTTCGAAAACAGTACGTTGCCCCTTTCGTCGGTGCGTACCAAAAGTGGGTCTATGCGTACGGCATCCAATTGCAAAAGGTTTTCTTGAAGTTCCGTAAAATCCTCCGCCAATAATGCGTTCTTTATTGGATGTCCGAATTTTGAAGCATTTTCAATGTCGCTATCCGAAATGCCCGGTTTTGGGAAAATGCCCAAATAGCGGTCTTTACGGCCTGACATCATCCAATGTTCGATGGTAATCACGCTGATATGGTTGATGTGACGGTCCACGAGGGCAATATGTCCGACCAGGTTGGCATCGATGGAAGCCAACAAGCATTTTATTTTTTCCTGTGCCTGAATCCACATGTTCCGGCAGGCGACTACCGATACTACGGGAGTATCTTTAAGGAGTTTCTTGGCAAAACCCGATTGTAAAAAGGAATTTATAGGAATGGACGGTGTTAAATACCATACTTGATACCCCAAAATCACAAGATCATACTTCTTTTCTAGTATTTCTGGTGTCGGAGGATGGAAATCCGAAGGAATCTGCAAAAAGGTTTCCGGGAAAACATCGTAAAATCGCGTCGGTTTCCAAGGGAAACCATACTTGGACTTAGGAACGATTTGGTAATGGGAAATAGTGATATGGTCACCTGTAAGCGTGTTGGCCATATTTTCTAAGATAGTGGTCAACTGCCCCGTCTGGGAGTAATGTATGATGAGAACCTCTTTCATTTATTTCAATTTCCTGATATTGGTTTCGGGATGCTTTGAAATCGGGTTTTATTTTACAAATAAATATTTCCTGTAAAAATTTCGATTCTAGGAGCAATTTCCCTGAATCAACAACTAAGAACAGCCCTCAAACTTTAACTTTCACCTTCCCGATCTCCCCAAAAATCGAAATAATTAAACCATTGTAACGGATACTTTTTCAAGATACGTTCCATACTTTCGGTATATTCCTTCAATAGTCCTTGGGCATCCCGCGCCTTAAATTCTGCGGTTTGGGCGTAAAGATCGTAATGGCGATTCAGGCCTTTCATGAAATACACGAACAATACCGGCAGGTTCAATCGTGCGGCCAAAAGATAGGGACCCATCGGAAAATGGGCTTTTTTGCCCAAAAAATCCTCCGTTAGGGTTTTGGAACCGGGCATATAACGGTCGCCGGTAAAGACCACCAATCCACCGTCATCTATTGCTTTGTGAATTTCAAAGATATGTGACAGGTCGTCTTTAACTACAATGAACTTTAAATGTGATTTCGCCGAAATACGCTCCATATACTCTTTGATATCTTGATGCTCGGCGTGGGTGGTCACCATGCTGATATTGGCAATATGGTATCGGTCTTCCAAAAAATAGTGCGAAATCTCAAAATTACCGACATGGCCACTGATCAAAATGCCCCCTCGGTTCTTTTGAAGCAAATCGTCGATGTGTTCGATACCGTTGTGCGTATAAGTGAATTTATCGCGTAGCCCCGTTGCGATGGCAACTTTATCGGTAATGGTCTGTCCGAACGTATAATAGCTCTTGTAAATGCTCAACATACTTTTTCCTCTTGAAAAGCCGTGCCTCTTTCGAAAATAGGTATAGGTATCCCGATTGCTTTTCGGCGAAAACAGGGTATAGTACACGATAACGATACGTAGCAAAAAGTAAGCCGTGGAGATACCAAAATTCCGAAGAAAGAAAATATAGATTTGATACCCCAAAAGGGTGCCTCTTGATTTTCCTTCCCATTCAGTGGCCATATCTTGGGTTTTGTAAGAAAGGGTCAAGCCAGCTTTCTTTCGATAAGGTCATAAAAATTCTGGAGGGTATGGATGTTCACAAAATCCTCACCGGTCAACTTGACTCCAAAATTGCTCTCGACCGCAACCACAAGGTCTACAAAATCAAGACTGTCAAGATCAAGGGCATCCTTTAGATTGGCGTCGGGCACTAATGCTTCTTCGGCTACCTCGAAATCATCGATGAGGAATTCATCTACCTTTTCAACTATATTTTCCTTGGTCATCACCATATTTTCATCCGTATTTTGTTGAACCTGTCTTAGCTGGCCCAAGCTTTGTTCTTTTTCACCAGTTCTGCGTTAAAAAATGATTCCGTAACTACGGCTATGTACTAATTTTTTTGCCTCTACCCGGCAAAAAATACTAGAGGCTTAACGGCCACGACAGATCTAACACAACACTAGCATTTTTTGACTATTAAGGCTGAATTCGTTCCGCCGAAGCCGAAGGAATTGGACAAAAATACATCAAATTTTTTATTTAGGGTTTTCTTAACAAGGTTAAGTTTTTCGGAGTCCTCGTCTGGATTTTCCAAGTTGATATTAGGGGCAATAAAATCGTTTTGCATCATGAGCACCGAATAAATGACCTCACTTGCGCCCGCCATCCAACATTCGTGACCTGTCATCGATTTTGTAGAGCTAACATAGGGACTGTTAGTTCCAAAAACGGCATGTATGGCCTTTGCCTCGTTGGCGTCACCGACCGGGGTCGAAGTGGCATGCGCATTTACGTAGGCGATGTTGGAAGCCGCTAGATTGGCATCATCCAATGCGCGTTTCATGGCCCTGGTCGGCCCTTCGACATTGGGTGTCGATATGTGGTCGCCGTTCGATGAAAAGCCATATCCGACAATCTCTCCCAAAATAGGCGCGCCACGTCCCATGGCCGATTCGTAACTTTCGATGATCAAACTCGCACCGCCACCGCTGGGCACCAATCCGTTTCGATCTCTGTCGAAAGGTCTGGATGCTTTTTTTGGATATTCCGTATTCGTCGCAAAAACGCCCAATCCATCAAAAGTACCCATCGCCATGGGGTTTATTTCTTGAGCTCCGCCTGCAATTATGCAATCTTGTAATCCACTTTTAATCAAATGATAGGCGAGCCCAATCGAATGTGAACCGCTTGCACACGCAGCACTTACGGTTAGATTAATGCCACGAAGCTTGAAAATCGTGGAAAGGTTCATGGTTACCGTAGAATTCATCGCCTTAAAAATCGCGCCTGATCCCACTAAAGTGGTATCCTTCTTTTCGCGCATCGTATCGACCGATTCTACAGTAGATTTGGCGGTGCTGTCGTTACCGTAAAGAATCCCGACTTCATTGTTTTCTAAGAAATCTTGGTCGATCTGGGCATTTTTTAAGGCCTCGATAGTAGCCATATAGGCGTATTGGGCCTCTTCGCCCATACTTATACGCTGTCTTCTGGACAATAGCGATTTGAGTTCCGGGGTGTCGACCATGCCCGTAATAGGAGATCGAAAACCAAAAGCATCGCGTACGGAATCATAAACGATGCCAGAGCGGCCCTCGTATAGCGATGTTTTGACCTCATCGAGATTTTTCCCGATGCAGGAATAGATGCCCATACCTGTGATTACTACTCGCCTCATTCTTTTGGGGTGGTTATACTTGATTTTCTAATGTACTAAAATTAGAAATTCTAACGAAGTTTTAGCTTGAAAATTGTCCGTGTTCAGGAAAGGAGTGTTTTTTAGTATCTTATATCTATAGAAGCCTTTTCCCTTTTGGGCGGGAACTTTTCGTCTATCTGCTAAGAATAAATGCCTCCGTTGATGTTGATAATGTCACCCGTGATATATCCGGACTTTTCAGAAGCTAAAAAAGAAACTAAATGGGCCACTTCTTCGGCAGTACCGAACCGATTGGCGGGAATCATTTTCTTCAGTTCCTTTTCGTCCAGATCCTGGGTCATATCCGTGGAAATGAAACCTGGGGCCACGGCGTTGACCGTAACATTTCTTTTGGCCACTTCCTGCGCCAAGGCTTTGGTCGCACCGATTACGGCGCCCTTGGCAGCGGAATAGTTGGTTTGACCGGGCGTACCTTTTAATCCGGATACGGAAACCATGTTGATGATCCGGCCGTATTTGTTCACCAACAGTTTTTGAATCAGATGATTCGTGACATTGAAAAACCCGTTGAGGCTTGTATCGATGACTTTGGACCAATCTTCCGCTTTCATCCACATGAACATTCCGTCTTGGGTGATGCCCGCGTTGTTTACGATGACCTCGATAATGGCATTGGGGTTGGCTTCATGCCATGTATCCAAAGTGGATTTTACGTTTTCCGCGTCTGTCACATTAAAGGGCATAAGTTCGCCATGACCTCCGGCCTCTTCGACCGATTTCAGGGTTTCTTTCGCGGCTGTCTTGTTGCTATAATAATTAATGAGGATGTTGTATTCGGAATCCTTCGCCAACTGAATGCAGATTGCTCTTCCAATACCGCGCGATCCGCCCGTTACCAACGCGAATTTTTGCTTTACCGCTTTTTTGTCCTGCATATACTGAAAATATAAAATCTTGGGAAACCGTAAAATACCCAAAAAACTTCTTTCTACTTTACCGTTTCAAAAGGTTCTACGTTCTCAAACCAAGTATCCCCGAGCAATTTCCCGTTCTTGTCCAGAAACCCCCATCCTTTTTTGGTCTTTACGCGGGCAATACCGTTTATAAAGCCCTTCTCGTTTTTTCCGGCCAAAAATGCGAATCCGGCCGTAATATCGTAATCCATGGGGATGACCAACTTTCCGGAGGTGTCAATAAAGCCCCAGTCCTTGTCCTTTACGGGGGCCATCCCGTCCGAAAATACTTCCGCATCGCGGAATTGCGGTTCGATGACCATTTCACCTTTCTCGTTGATAAAACCCCAAGTCTTACCGTTCGCGACAGGGGCCAACCCATCCGAAAATGCTCTCGCTTTATCAAATTGGGGTTCGATGACCCATTTTCCGCTGCTATCTACAAATCCTATCTTTTTGTCCCGTTCGGCATAGGTCAATTTGGAGTCCCCATGAAATGTCCAAACATTTGTTGCGCCGTCAATGGCATTGAAACTACCGTCATGGATGATACCGTACACACCGCCTTTTTTTCCATAAACGCCATTTGGAGACCACGCGTTGTCGATATCTTCATATTCTGTGGGAATAATTTCTTTTCCATTCATGTCGATCATGCCCCATAATTCTCCTTTTTCAACTTTTGCGTGACCATTTTTGACATCCTTGATGGCATCATAGGTAGGTTCCAAAACGAGTTTCCCGTCCGTTCCCAAAAGGCCTATTTTATCGCCGTTCCTAAAAAAGGCGACCCCTTCCTCAAAATCATATAATTTATCGGTGGTAGTGGGAATTTCAAGTACTTGCCCCTTTTTGTCAATGTATTGCCATTGGTCATCCTTTAAAACCAAGGCATATCCCGAATTAAAATACTTGACCTTATCGTATTGGGGTTCGATGGCCCATTTTCCGGAAGCGTCTATAAAGCCCCACATTTTATCCTGCTCGGCCGCGGCAAGGCCATCGGAAAACGATTTGGCATCGTTGAATTTAGGTTCGATCACATATTTCCCGGCTTTGTCGATATAGCCAAAATTGCCACCTGCCCGAACCAAGGCCAATTCTTGGGCGAAGAGGGTAGAAGAAGTCAGAAGTAGCGTGAAAAGTAAAGTGTACGTTGTTTTCATTTGGATTGATTTTAAGTTTTTAAAGCATATAGAAATGTCTATTTTCCGTATTCTTTTTTTAAACATTCTTATGGTTAGTGATAAAATCCTTCACCTGGTTGACATACGGATACATAATTTCGTCTTCTTTGAACGGCGGAACGATTTTACGAACGGCGTCGTACATGCTTTTGGTTTTCGAGGAAACCTTATCCTGTACCTCCAGATATTCTATGGCCTGTACCACGGTAATCATCTCTATCGCGATAACCTCGTAGGCGTTTTCAATGACCTTTTTAGTGATTAGGGCGGCATTGGTGCCCATGCTCACAATGTCTTGGTTGTCGTTATTGTTGGGGATGCTGTGCACGTACATCGGATTGCTGAGCATCTGGTTTTCCGCGGTCGTCGAGGTGGCCGTGAACTGTACGCCCTGCATTCCAAAATTTAATCCCAAGGTACCCAAATTTACGAAAGGGGGAAGAATATCGTTCAATTTATGATTTAAAAGATAGTTCAATTGCCTTTCGGCCAGCATGCTCATTTTGGTCACGACGATTTTTAGCTTGTCCATTTCGAGGGATACATAGTCCCCATGAAAATTGCCGCCGTGGTAGACGTTCTTTCGTTCTACATCGACGATAGGGTTATCGTTCGCAGAATTGACCTCATCGATCAGCACACGTTCGACCTCGTTTAGGGTGTCGAGTATCGGCCCGAGTATTTGGGGCACACAGCGAATGGAATAATATTCCTGCACTTTTTCCTCGAAGACCGAAACCCCGTTGTTATCGGTATACAGATGGTGTTCGCGCTTACGGGTCAGGGTACTATCATGTAAATGGCTGCGCATCGATCTTGCGATTTCACGCTGGCCTTTATGCTTTTTGGTCTGGTTCAGGTTTTCGGAAAGGTGGTCGTCATAAGCCTGCATGATTTCGTTGATGGCCGATGAGCAGGCAATCATCCATTCCAGCAAACGCCGGGTGTAAATGGTGTTTACCATACCTATTCCCGTCATGACCGAAGTGCCGTTGATAAGGCCTAGGCCTTCGCGTAATTTAACGGCTATGGGTTGGATGCCTTCCTCCTTAAACACCTCCAGAGTAGGCCTTCGCTCTCCTTTATAAAAAACTTCGCCTTCGCCGATCAGTACAAGGGCGAGATGGGCCAATTGTACGAGATCACCGCTTGCGCCTACCCCGCCGTGCTCGTAGATCAAAGGGGTAATGTCTTTATTGATCAAGGCCGTCATGGTCTCGATGACCGAGGTATGTACGCCCGAATTACCTAAACTAAGGGTATTCAAACGCGCCAACATGGCGGCCTTTACGTATTTCGGTGGAATCGGGTTTCCCATACCGGAAGCATGGCTTCGAATAAGGTTGTACTGCAGTTGGATTGTCTCGGAATCCTTGATCTTGTACTGCGCCATGGGTCCAAAGCCCGTGTTTACGCCATAAATGACCTTGTTTTTTGAGAAATCCTTCAGAAAATCGAAACTTTCTTGCACGGTCTTTATAGTTTTCGGGTCAATGGTAATCGACTGTCCCTCAAAAATGGTATCGTAAAAATCCTGTATTCCTAATTTTCCCTTAATGGTCGGCATCTGCAGTTGGTTGAATTCCTGTCGTGTTGAGAACGGAGGGCAAAAGTAGCGATTTTGATATGTAAATTTATAACAATTAGGCCATGATTATTGTATTTTTACTTTGAATTTCAACCAGATACCTGAATTTTCTCCGAAAAGTAAGTAGTATGAAAAACCAACAAGTAGATGTATTGATTATCGGGGCAGGGCCTTCGGGAGCCGTATCCGCAGCCTATCTTCACAAACACGGACTTCAGGTCAAGGTCGTGGAAAAGAGTAAGTTCCCAAGGTTTGTGATTGGGGAAAGTCTTTTACCCCGCTGCATGGAACATTTTGAGGAAGTCGGACTTTTAGAGGCCCTCAAGGCACAAAATTTCGAGGTCAAGGGAGGCGCCCGATTTATGCGCGGAGATAAAATCTGTAATTTCGACTTCAGTAAGAAGTATACGGCAGGATGGGATTGGACGTGGCAAGTACCGCGGGCGGATTTTGACAAGACCTTGACGGATACTTTAACGGGATGGGGCGTAGATGTAGCTTTTGAACAGGAAGTCGTTGCCGTGGAGTTCAACGGAAGTGATTCCACCACTACTATTATGGATGCCGAGGGACAGCTATCTACCGTATCTGCCAAATACATTGTCGATTCCAGCGGTCACGGCAGGGTACTACCACGTTTGTTAGATTTGGATGCGCCTTCCGAAATTCCCAAACACTCTTCTATTTTTACCCATGTCAAAGATGGAAAACGTCCGGAAGGTCGCGAGGGCACACTAATTACCTTCGATATCGTAAGTCGCGAAACCTGGCTTTGGGTCATTCCATTTTCCAACGGATATACCAGTATCGGTTATGTTGGCCCCACCGAATATCTCGAATCCTTCGAGGGCGACAATACCCAAAAACTTCATGAAATGATGAAGTTGTCCGATTATTATTTCGATCGTTTCGAAGGCATCGACTACGAATTTGAGCCGAAAATGATCAAGAACATCGCCAAATCCGTAAAGCAGCTCTATGGAGACGGTTATGTACTGACCGGAAACAGCGCCGAGTTTTTAGATCCCGTGTTTTCGTCCGGCGTGACCTTTGCCACCGAGTCTTCTTTAGTGGCCGCTAAATTAATAGCCCGGCAATTGAACGGCGAAACGGTCGATTGGGAAAACGATTATGCCACACATATGAAAGAGGGTGTGAAGGTTTTTTCCACCTATGTAAAAGAATGGTACTCGGGAAATCTGCAGACCATCTTTTTCGACAGTAACGAAAACCCGGTCATCAAGGCGCAGATCTGTGCAGTGCTGGCCGGCTATGTTTGGGACCGGACGAATCCGTTTGTAAAGAACCATCACCGTTTGGTGAAGACCGTGGCGCGGGTCGCGGAGCTGGAACGGGGGCTTTGAAGCTTGTCACTGCTAGGAAGCTTGAAGTCGGTTGAATTTAATGGGGCAAAAGAGGACGCGGCAATCCGCTGAACCCACTTACAAGAGTCGAACAGATTACCGCATCGCCATAAACATTCAATTTACTAGGAATAGTTAAGATTCCTAACAATGAAAGGTTGGTTACAATGCTTTCTTTTCCAAGTCTTTGGCAAAGGTTTTGGCCAACTTTGCATAACATTCAGAAATACGATATCCTGAATCGTAATCATAGCCCATGGCGCCACTACCCTGCACATCTTTATAACTGCCTGAAAACAAAACGTTGGATTCATCGGCCGTTTTAAAAACGGTAATGGTAGCATCGATTTCGGCATTATGTCGCACGATTCCCACATTGTATCCGGGATACAGTTTTGTGGTATGTATTTTCATGGTATAATCGGCTTCCTCTTCTTGAACTTGTACAGCGGAGTCGTCAAATCGTTTGTTAAAGGATTCGATGAATTTCGGATGATATCTTTCGGGGCGATCATCGAACCACGATTTTTTGAACCGCTCGCCATCTCCGGCCTCCTTTTCTTCGCGTTTATCCATTTTATCTTTCAAAAAAGCCTCTTCATTATCGAATTTCGGAATCTGTACATCCGTATAATCGAATTCCATCTTATATACTTTTATGTCTTTTAAACGTTTTATATCGCCTTCTTCCTCAATTAATTTTTGCCCGAAAGCTGTGGTCGCTACAAGCAATAGCAGGGTCAGTGTTGCCAAGTTTTTCATGTTAGTTTTTTTTAGGATTATGTATTTTTTAAATTTAATGAAACTGAAGTAGATTAGGTTAACAAAACCTAATCGTCAATAGCCGAAAAAACCATTTGTCTAAACTTCCACCCCGTTTCATCCGAAACATCGCCTTGGGTCTGTTTCATCAAGACACCGATTACCTGCTCTTTCGGATCGGCAAAGTATTGGGTGTTGAAATAACCGCCCCAATCGAAAGTGCCCATACTTCCCTTTCCGCCAGAATCCTGTCCGTTTTGGTTGACTACCCCGAAAGCGAGTCCGTAATATTCCAGGCCGCCACCGAAAAGGTCCCCGGTTTGGTTGCCCATAATGCTCTGTACGGTCGTTCTGCTGAGGATTCGTTTTCCGTTCAGTTCACCGTTGTTGAGGTACATCTGCAAAAAGGTCGCATAATCTTTCGCTGTACTTGAAAGTCCCGCACCCCCGGAGAAAAAGCGTTTGGCCCCCTTGATGGGATAGTCGGTATCGTAAAAAGTTTCAGGGTATGTCTTCCATTTCCCATCTTCAATTTCCTGAACCGCTACCAATCTATCCTGTTTTTCCTTTGGAAGGTAAAACCAAGTATCGTTCATGCCGAGCGGTTGAAAAATGCGGGTCCGTAAGAACTGGTCGAATGGTAGGCCAGAGATCACTTCGACGAAATGGCCGAGTACATCTAAGCCTTCACTGTAGACAAACGCATCTCCAGGATTGTGGTGCAGGGGCAATTTCGCCAGTTTCTTGACGCTTTCCGCAATAGTTATGTCCTCGGTCGTAAACAGATCGGTAATACCTGCTTTAGCATAGATTTTCTGAAACCGTTGGTCGCCATCGATGACCCCGTATCCCAATCCGGAAGTATGGGTAATCAGATCTCGGATGGTAATTTGGTCCTTTGCCGGGTTTGCGGTGTAAGTGGAATCGGCTTCGTTGAAAGTGTCGAGAATTTGCGCCTTTCCAAATTCGGGAATGTACTTTGAAATGGGGTCGTCCAATTGAAACTTTCCTTCCTCCCAAAGCATCATAACCGCAGTCGAGGTAATAGCTTTGGTCTGGGAAGCTATTCTAAAGATGGCATCCTTTTTCATCTCCTTTTTTACCATGTTGTCTGCCATGCCATAAGCGTTATAGAATATAATTTTTCCGTTGCGGGCTATGAGCGCTACCGCACCTGGCACCTGATCTTCGGCTATGGCTTTCTTGAGCATGGCATCGATTTTAGAGAGGCGTTCGGGCGACATACCCACATTCTCCGGAGAGCCTTCGGAAAGCGGGGGAGAGGTTTGGGTAGATTTTGATTGGGCATGTAGGGTTAGCGTTAGGAGGGCCAGAAAGAGGACTGGAATCGTTTTTTTCATGATTTTACTTTTGAATAAAATTACGGGATTTTAAGATCCAAAGGCAAAGAAAGTATTGTAATCTAGTGAAGAACAATTGCATATTATTTAAATCCGTTTAAAAATAGATGTCTTTGGCAGCCCGAAAGGTATTGGCATGGGCATCAACGATAGTTTTGATATCGGGGGAATAGCCGCCGCCCATACTGCATTGCACCGGAATCTCGAGTTTATAGCAGGTTTCGAGCACAAATTCGTCCCTCTCACGGCATCCCTCGGCGGTCAAGGCCAGTGTTCCTAATTTATCGGATGCAAGCACGTCTACCCCACAGAGATAAAAGATGAAATCGGGTTTTTCAGCGGATATCAATTCAGGAAGGGTTTTCTTGAGAAGGGCTAAGTACGTTGCGTCCCCTGTACCCTTTTCCAAGGAAATATCAAGGTCCGACTTTTCTTTTTTAAAGGGATAGTTGCCCGCCCCGTGCATCGAAAAGGTAAATACGGATGCATCGTTTTGAAAGATTTGCGCCGTACCGTTGCCCTGGTGCACATCAAGATCTACGATTACTATTTTTTTTGCCAAATTCTTAGCTTGAAGATAGCGTGCCCCAATGGCCTGGTCGTTCAACATGCAAAATGCCTCCCCACGATCGGTGTAGGCATGGTGGGTGCCGCCGGCGATGTTCATGGCAACCCCATGTTCCAAAGCGAATTCACATCCTTTCATCGTGCCATCGGCTATGATACGTTCGCGTTGCACTAAATCTTCGGTCAACGGGAATCCGATTTTCCGGGCTTCCTTGGGTGGAATATTGATGTTCAGCAAATCGTAGAAATACTCCGGATCATGAACCGCTAAAATGTACTTGTCATTGGGAATCTCGGGCTCGAAAAAATTGTCGGTCGAACACGTGCCCTCGTGCATTAACTGTTTTGGCAACAGGTCATATTTCAGCATCGGAAAGCGATGGCCTTCGGGCAAAGGATGTTTGTAAATGGGATGGAAGGCGATTTTAAGCATATAAGACCATTTCATTGTGATTCTCCAGGGAGGACGGGAATCTTTTGAATTTCATTCCCTTTCGAGTGGCCTACAGAGCTACTTCTTCTGTAAGGCCAATTGAATCCGTTTTCTTGGAATATCGACGGATATCACTTTCACCATAATTTGTTGATGTAGATGTACATGCTCGTTGACGTCTTTGACAAAACTATCCGATAGATTGGAAACATGGATCAAACCACTTTCCTTGATACCAATATCTACGAAGCATCCAAAATTGGTAATGTTGTTCACGATACCCGGAAGCACTTGCCCATCCCGCACATCGGAAATGCTCCGAATATTTTGGTCAAAGGCGAACACTTTAGCTTTTTGGCGGCGATCGAGTCCGGGTTTTTCTAGTTCTTCGACAATGTCGTTAAGGGTCGGGATGCCCACGGTTTCCGTACGGTATGTATCCAAATCTATTTGTTGCAGCTCATTTTTATTTCCTATTAAATCGGATATCGTTATTCCGATGTCCCTGGCCATTTGAGTGACGATGCTATAACTCTCCGGATGTACGGCGGAATCGTCTAAAGGATGCTTCCCGTTTTTTATCCTAAGAAAACCAGCGCCTTGTTCAAAGGCTTTTTCTCCCAAACGGGGTACGTTCTTGATACTTGACCTATCCGCAAAAGCGCCATTCTCGGTCCTATAGGTTACAATATTATCCGCCAATTTCGTGCCGATACCCGACACATAGCTTAACAACGAAACGCTGGCCGTGTTGATATTGACACCGACGGAGTTGACACAGCTTTCGACCGCGCTATCCAATGAAGTTTGTAATTTGCTTTGGTCTACATCGTGCTGATATTGGCCCACTCCGATAGATTTGGCATCTATTTTCACCAATTCCGCCAAGGGGTCGGCCAAGCGTCGTCCGATTGAAACAGCACCTCGAACGGTAACGTCGTAATTCGGGAATTCGTCCCGCGCGATTTTAGAGGCGGAGTATATCGAAGCCCCGGCCTCGCTCACGACAAATACCTCGACGGGATTCTTAAAATGGACCCGCTTGACCAACCGCTCGGTTTCCCTGGAAGCCGTTCCGTTACCGATGGCAATGGCCTCGATCTTATAGGCATCACAGAGCGAGCTGATCTTTTTGATGGCCTCCGTACTTTTGTTCTGGGGCGCATGCGGATAAATGGTCTCATTATGTTCCAAGGCGCCTTGGGCACTCAAGCAAACGACCTTGCAGCCGGTTCTAAAGCCAGGATCAATGGCCAAAATGCGTTTTTCGCCTAACGGAGCCCCTAAAAGCAGTTGCTGCAGGTTTTTGGAAAACACTTCGATAGCCCCGTCATCCGCCTTTTCTTTGGCTGCTTTCAGTATTTCGTTGGATAAGGATGGAAAGAGCAACCGCTTGTAGGCATCCTCTAACGCCAAACGCACATACGGCGTACAAGAAGTATTCGATGTTATGATTCGGCCCGCTATTTTGGATAGGATGTATTCGTCGTCGATTTCAATCTTGACCCGAATAAAACCTTCGTTCTCCGCCCGGAGTATCGCCAATAGGCGATGCGACGGACAACGTTTTAAGGCCTCGCTCCAATCAAAGTAATCCCGGTATTTTTGTGCCTTGTCCTCTTCCTTTTTTGAGGAGATGACCTTGGTGGTCAGCATCCCCGAACGTTCTAGCTGATTGCGGATGTGGTTCCTTACCGAAATCCGCTCGTTGAGCCATTCGGAAATGATATGTCGCGCACCTTCCAAGGCTTCTTCTTCGTTTTGTACCTGTTTGTTCACATATTGGGAAGCTACGGAACCGATGTTAGTATGGTTCTGGACCATGATAATTTTTGCCAAAGGTTCCAATCCGTTTTTTCGGGCCGTTTCCGCTTTGGTCTTGCGTTTTTTCTTGAAGGGCAGGTAGAGGTCTTCAAGGTTCGTCAGATTTTCGGAGCTTTTAATTTTTTGGCGGAGCTCATCCGTAAGGGCATCTTGTTCCCCGATAGCCTTTATGACGGTCGATTTTCGTTTTTCCAAGGCTTCGAATTCAGCTTTGAACTTTACAATATTTCCAATTTGGACTTCATCGAGATGGCCTGTTTTCTCTTTTCGGTAGCGGGAAATGAAAGGTACGGTACAATCTTGATCAAGGAGTTCGACCGTGTTTTGAATACTTTTTTGCGGGAGCCGCGTGTTTTTTAATAGGTAGGATTGTAGGTTCATAAGGTATTTTTTCTAACACTTCTTTACCTCGCTGGTACGCTCCATTTTCCATGGTAGGGAGGGCAAGGGGAAGTTTCAGGATTTGCGAAATGCAAATATAATGTATCGAGTTTGCATGTCAGACATCGGAGCCCAGCACAACAGCCAAAGGTTTTGTTTTCGGGAAGTGAAAGGGCGGATTGCCGGTATTTATTTTGTTGGCAATTCTTTGGGGCCTTTTTTTGTGCGATCTTTCAAAGTTAGCTTATCGCCAAACCATTCCCGACCCCATCTTCATCAGGGTTCAGAAAAACCAGTTTCCCCTCTGTATTCTCGGTCATTAAAATCATGCCTTCACTCTCCACACCACGCAAGGCACGTGGAGCGAGATTAACCAAAACAGTTACCTTTTTACCCATAATTTCTTCTGCAGAATAACTCTCTGCAATTCCCGAAACGATGGTACGGGTATCGAGTCCTGTATCGACTTTCAAAACCATTAATTTCTTGGTCTTGGCCATTTTTTCGGCTTCGACGATGGTGCCGACCCGCATATCGAGTTTGGTGAAATCGTCAAAGGTGATGGTGTCTTTCTGTGGCATAGGATTGTTGATTTCCTCGGATGCGTTTTGGTTGGATTTTTTTGTGGACTCTAATTTTTCAAGCTGCTTTTGAATTTCTTCATCCTCGACTTTTCGAAAAAGGAGTTCGGCATTGTTGAGTTGGTGGCTGGGGGGCAACAAGATTTCATTTATGCCTACATGTTTCCATTGTATCTCCACTTCGCCTGTGTTTATCGAGGTCTCGACTGAGCCAGTGCCGAGCGCCGCCGAGGTGCTCGACCTGACCTTTAAGATTTTTTTCAATTTTCTAGAAGTAAACGGTAAAAATGGCTCGCTCAAAACGGCCAATCCCGCAGCAATCTGAAGCGCAACGAACATGATAGTCTTGACGCGCCCTTCATCTTCTTTGACCACTTTCCACGGCTCTTCATCGGCGAGGTATTTATTGCCCAAGCGGGCGAGGTTCATCAATTCTTGACTGGCTTCTCGAAAGCGGTAGCGGTCGATGGAACTGGAAATGGTTTCGGGATAGTTTCGAAGGGTTTCCAAAGTTTCTTGGTCGACTTTGGTGAAATCGGAAGGTTCCGGCACTACGCCATCGTAATATTTATGGGTCAGAACGGCTACGCGATTGATAAAATTCCCGAATATGGCGACTAGCTCGTTATTGTTTCGGGCCTGAAAATCCTTCCAAGTAAAATCGTTGTCCTTGGTTTCTGGGGCGTTTGCGGTAAGGGTATAGCGCAGCACATCCTGCATATCGGGGAATTCTTCCAAATACTCGTGTAACCATACTGCCCAGTTCTTAGAAGTTGAGAGTTTGTTGCCTTCAAGATTCAGGAACTCGTTGGCGGGCACGTTATCCGCAAGGATAAAATCGCCATGGGCCTTTAAGATCGATGGGAAGATGATACAGTGGAAAACAATGTTATCCTTTCCTATAAAATGAACGAGCTTGGTACCTTCATCTTTCCAATACGGCTCCCAATCCCTGCCTTCGCGATCGGCCCATTCCTTGGTAGAGGAAATATATCCGATCGGAGCATCGAACCAGACGTAAAGTACCTTGCCCTCGGCACCTTCTACAGGTACGGGAATGCCCCAATCGAGGTCTCGGGTCACGGCGCGAGGCTCGAGTCCGCCATCGATCCAGCTTTTGCATTGGCCGTAGACATTGGGTTTCCAATCGTTTTTATGACCTTCTAGAATGTATTTCCGTAAAAAACCTTCGTATCTATCCAAGGGCAGGAACCAGTGTTTGGTCTCCTTCGTGGTCGGCACGCTTCCGGTTATCGTCGATTTCGGATTGATGAGGTCGGTTGCATTAAGTGAAGACCCGCAGTTTTCACATTGGTCGCCATAGGCTTCCTCATGGCCGCATTTGGGGCAGATGCCCGTGACGAAGCGGTCGGCCAAAAACTGCTGGGCCTCTTCGTCATAGAGTTGGGCGGTCGTTTCTTCTATAAAATCATCCTGTTCATATAGCTTTTTAAAAAAATCGGATGCGGTCTTGTGATGAATTTCTGCCGAGGTTCGGGAATAATTGTCGAAGGTAATCCCAAAATCGGCAAAGGACTTTTTAATGATGCTGTGATATTTGTCGATAATTTGCTTGGGAGAAACGCCCTCCTTTTTGGCTTTCATCGAAATCGCGACCCCATGTTCGTCGCTACCACAAACAAAAAGTACGTCTTTGCCGGTCAAGCGTAGATAACGGGCATAAATATCGGCGGGGACGTAGACCCCTGCCAAATGCCCAATATGAATGGGGCCATTGGTGTAGGGCAATGCTGCAGTAAGGGTATACCGTTGGGGATATTCTTGGTTCTCGGCCATCAAAATTGAAATTAGGCCGTAAAAATACTATTTTTTACGGGTCAGGCCATCATTACCGATCCTTGTTCACCTATCCCATCAGGATCGACTTACCCATAGCGCTCTAACATCTTTGCCAATCGTTTTGTATTCGGCCTATGAAACCATCACCGATTTGCTGCTTTTATGCTGCTGCACTTGAATGCGGTAAATGTACTTGCCCGGTGCTAGATGCCCTGGCATGCTTTCCATTATGTTAATTTCGTTGGGGCCTTCGCTCATTATAGCGTTTTTGACCGTGCCTACCCGCTGGCCCAGAATATTGAACAGTTCAATATCGACATGTGCGGTAACCGGCATTTCCAAATAGATGTGCGGGGTTTGCGCGGTGGGATAAAAGGGTTTATGCACCATGCTGTTCAACTGCTCGGTATTCGGTATCACAGGCTGCTCGGCTTCTGCATTGGGCTGATCGGGAAAGGTAGGGGCGTCATCGCTGTAGGCGATATCCGGAAAATCGGTACCACTACAATTGAATCCCAAATTTACAGGAGCGTACGGATGATCTAATAAATGCTGTTCTACTAAGGGAATAGGCACACAGAGCCATTCCGCTAGAACGGTGGCATAGAGGTCCCTGAAATCCATAGTATATTCCAGATTACCGCGACCATCGGGGTTGTCCAATGTCGGATGTTCTCCCACAAAGGCGCTGCCTTCCAAACCTTTTCCGAAAAATAGGGTTGGGGCGGCCTTTCCATGATCCGTTCCTTTCGAGCCGTTCTCGAAAATACGTCTTCCAAACTCTGAAAAGGTCATGCTCAATACTTTCCCGTCTTGCTGGGTGTAGCCCAAATCTTCGTAAAAGTTATCGATGGCGATAGAGAGGTTACTCATCAAGCGCTCGTGGGCCAATGGCTGGTTGCCATGTGTGTCGAAGCCTCCCATGGATATCATATAGACTTTGGTGCCCAGATTGCCTTTGATCAAGCGGGCCAAAAGGGCCAACTGACGGGCAAATCCGTTTTTTTGGTACTCGACCTGGTTTTGGCCGCGCGACCATGCCTCGTGGATGACTCCCGAATATTCGTAGGTCGTATTGGCAACGCCCCTCAAAAATTTTAGCTGGTCACCGTACATACAATCCCCGAACAAGTTTTCTTCAAGTCCGTATACAACACCTGATTCTGCAATCTCTTTGAGCTGTTCGACGTTGGAGCTTACAAAGGCGTAGTTGGTTTCCTCGCCTTCGAATACTAGACTTCCGAACTGACCGATCTGTATGGCTGCCGGAGATGCGGGGGGATTGATTAAATAATCGGGATAGCATTGTTCGAAATGCCTACCCATCCATCCCGTGTTCAATCCGCTGAATCCCGTTGAGGTCAGATCGGTGTTGGCAAAAACATCGGAACCTGTAAAATGGGAAAGGCTTTGCCCTTCATAGCCGACACCGTGTACCGCCTTGAACTGGCCGTCGCCCCACATCGGCTCCAAGGCTTTCATATAAGAAGGTACCCCGAATTTATCGGTCAGTTTCAACACTTTACTCTCGGGAATGTAAATATTGGGGCGCGCATTGGCATACGCATCATATTGTTCGATGGGGATGACGGTGCTCAAACCATCGTTACCACCCGACAGGCGAATCAGTATCAATATTTTATCGGTTTCGGAATCCGCAATGGCCGCGGTCAAAGGCGATGGTGCCGAAGCGGTCAGAAAACTGCTGCCCAGCATCATCGAACCCGAACCCGCAATGCCCAAGGCCTGCAAAAAGGAGCGTCGGTTCCAGGTTTTGTGTTCCAGGTCATGGGCTTCGTGTTCGAGGCCTTTGTGAGGGCTGCTAGTTTTATGGGTGCTACTATTGTGGGTATCGCACATGGTCGTTGGTTATTTTAGTTGAAATTCAGGTTGTCTGGCGAGGTATTGCATCAGATTGAATATTTGGGTCGGACCTTCCATGGCGGTGGCCAACGTCCAAACTGGAGAGCTTCCGCCTTCAAAATATTGGGGTGGAATATCGCCCCTGAAAATGGCGAAGGCCTTTTCATATTCGGGGGCGTTAAGCAATCCTTTCGGAAGTATAAAATCGATAATTTGTCGGGCGATGAGATCAGGGTTGTTACTGGTGAGTCCACAATTACTGCAAATGGATAGTCCGAAGGAGCGAAACTGCTCGTCGTCGGCATCAAAGAAATCCTGTAAAATAGTTTGTATCGTCAGCCATCGCCCGATCATAAAGTTGGTGTTGATCCATTGCCGGTTGCGCTGCCATCCCGCTACATCAAAAGGGTCGAACAACCTCTGGCTCAATAATCCGGCGTAGTTGACCAAGCTGGCCACGGTGGTGTCGTCATGGGCAAAACCGCTTTCCTTTAAAAAATTAAAATAAAAATCGAAAGGACTTTTAATGATTACTCCAATAGCTTCATCATCAAAGAAGTGTTGGCTTTTAAAAAGTTCGGATAGTACGGGGGCAATCTTGAAATTAGTAGCTACAAAGGTGGTTGCCATACCGGATATGATGGCTTGGGCATTGCCAGCAGCGTCCTTTGAATCTGGATGCACGAAGAATTCGTAGAGTTTTCTGCAGATGAACTCCGCAATTTCATCCGCTCGTTGTTCGAAGAGAATATCGATAACGTCATCATAGCCCCAATTACCTGTTTGGCCAAGTATGGTCTTGGAACCCTCATCATGTCGATCGGCACTAAAGGCAACCGGTTCGCAGCCTAATTCGCCACGTTCGACGTATCCTGTCAACGCTTTTGCAGTCTCGATGATATCCTGTTCGGTATAGCCGTTCCCTTCGCCTAAAGTAAAAAGTTCGTAAAGTTCACGGCCGTAATTTTCGTTCGGGTTATTGCGGTTGTTGTATGCCCCATCCAAATAATACAACATCGCGTCGGTCAGGCCGATTTCGCTGACAAATGTCTTGAAATTACCTAGGGCGTTGCGCTGTAAACAATTGATATAGCGATAGAGAAAGGGGTTGCATTCGTAGATATCAAGTTCCGTAACGAAATGGTTGCTCCAAAAGAAGCTCATTCGGTCATAGAGATTGTTGTTTAGCAATCCCTTGGCATACGATAGGCTAAATTCTGCCCGTTGCTCCCTTTGCATCTCGTTGCGCAGATCGTCATCTTCTGGGTAATTGCTACTATTCCAGTTTGCCCAAGCAGGGGGGGCAAGGGGCGCTTGGTTCAAAGCCTGGTTGAAAAGGGAGTCCACCAGCGTACCTGCATTCATGCCGACTGCTAAGTCAAGGGTCTGGGCGGAGGCACTGAACCCGAGTCTTCGATAAAGATGTGCGGCCTTGGGTCGATCTAAGGGCGTTGTGTACGGCGCCAAAGAGGCCGTATTGCAATTCACGAAGTATTCCATAGTTCTAAGTAGGCTTTACGCCCTATCCGTGTTTGGGAAACTGATAGGGTCGAGTTCCTAACGAACAAAGGTTCCGCAATAGTGTGGTCATTGGAGTATTTTCGATGTATGACATAAAAAATTGATCGGCATCTGCCAATTTATTCGGTAAGAAAGGCTATTTTTTCGGTGGATGGTACAATGCCGTGAACAATCAGGGGGCAATATGGGAAAACACAACGAATTCGGAAAGGAGGGGGAGGAGATAGCTACCAACTTTCTAATTGGAAAGGGATATACCATCAAATATAAAAACTACCGCCATCTAAAGTCCGAAATCGATATCATAGCCCAAAAAGGGGATATTCTTGCCATCGTCGAGGTGCGGGCGCGCAGTACCGACCATATCATTCCCATTGCTGCTACCATTACCCAAAAAAAGATACTGCTATTGCTCAAGGGCGCCAACCACTATGTAACCTCCCGAAAGCTTAGCGATGTTGAGGTGCGCTTCGATATCATTACCATTTTGAAGAATAGGTCCGTCTTTGAAATTGAGCATTTGGAGAGTGCTTTTTATCATTTTTGAGGGGTTCTCAACGCTACAAGTTGTTTTATTTGTAACAATCTGTTATTTTTGTCAATCAACCTGATTTTCAATGAAAACCATTTCCTCTATTGTCGAACAATACATTAAAAAGAAACCTTTTTTGCAAAGTGCTTTGGCCCAGGGTATTATCAACTTGACTTCGCTGTCACGCATCATAAATCCTGAAATCGAGCACGAACTTGGGAAGGAAGTCCGCAATGGGGCCATCGTAATGGCCTTAAAAAGATTATCAGACGATTTGGAGTTCCGGGCCACCCACAAGATTATCAAGATATTAAAGAATATAGGTGAAATTACCGTCCGATCTTCCTTAACGGATTTTACTTTTTTGGTGTCCGAAACCGTGTTGGATAACCAAGCTCAACTGTTGGATGAAGTCAACAAGAACAAGGAGGTGTTCTATACCTCTTCCCGTGGGGTGAACGAATTGAATATCGTGGTCAGTAATAGTCTTGATGCCACGGTCGAGTCGCTTTTCGAAAAGGAGCGGTGTACCCAAAAGGCAGAAAACCTTTCTTCGATTACCGTGAAATTACCCGCGGAAAACGTTTCTGTACCGGGTATTTACTATTTTATTTTTCAGCGATTGGCTTGGGAAGGTATCGTGCTTTATGAGGTGATTTCGACTACCAATGAGTTTACCATTCTCGTAGACGACGACCAAGTCGATGTGGCGTTCAAGACGATTAAGGATTTGAAGACACTGTGACAATTTCTCAATTTGAAAATGTAGTAATTTGAAAATCAAGTGATATTTCTCTAAAGTTACTTTTCAAAAGTTCTCAAAAACAATTTTGTGAAAAGGGACGTCCGGCAAACGCTCTAGTGCAATACGTGTTTATTTCTCTCTATAAATCCCTAAGTTTTCTCTGTGATTCTCTGCGAAGTAAGCCACGTCCTTTGCTGCCAAAGACCTCCCAACCGTGGCTACTAACCACTATGTATTTCCTTCCAAGAACTTCACGACCTCAATATCACTCTCCGGTTTTGCAATGATCCTTTTGTTCGCATCCAAAATAAAAAAGGTAGGGGTTTTGTGGATGTCGTATACTTTGGCGTATTCGCTGTCCCAATGATCAAGGGCCAGTACATGCTCGAAATCGGGAAGTTTGGCCGATTCTTTCTCCCAATTCTCCTTGCCGTCTTCGAGGCCAACGGCGATAACTTTTATATCGGGATATTGTTTTAGCTTCTCATGCAACGGAGGTATCTCGTGCAGGCAATGCGAGCAGGTGCTACTCCAAAAAATAAGGATGTAGCAATCCGCTCCGTCCATTTCGCTCAAGGTTTTGGTCGTATTTCCGTCCTTCCAGGTGATTTCGGGGGGTATGGCGCCTATTTGTAAACGGTTTTGGACTTCTATGTCATCGACGGTTTTTTGGTTACCGGTTTCTTCAGCTAAGGGTTTTAGGTAGGTGTCGAGAATATGGTCGGCCGTAGCGTAAAACCCGTTTGCCGTCGCTTTGGTGTAGAAGGTATGGTATATATGGAAGCGATAAGCGGCATCCGTGCCCTTTAATTCGGAGGCTATTTTGTCGATGTTTTTCTGAAGGATTTTTTGGGTCTCCGCCTTGGATCTTTTTTCTGTCGATACGGCGGTAAAGACATAGTTGCTCAATTTGTCCGTCAAGAATGCCGAGCTCTGTAAAACTGGGTCATTCAGATCAAGATGTTCAAAATAGCGGTCTTTTTTATGCTGCCAGTAGGTTTCACTGGTTTCATATTCGGAGGGAATGTAAGACCGGTTGGCGGCTATAAAATGGTGTGCCAAGAGGCCTTCCGATTCATCTTCGTAGGCGTTTTGAGCTGTTTCCATTCTATCGATGAGCTTTGCAAAAGCATCCTTATCGGTTTTTCCCGCTTGGTAAAAGTCGATGAACGCCTGTTTTGCGGCATTGATTTCCTTGAAATAGGCATCGAAAATCCGGTTTTCTTTCGATGAAGTAAACGAAACTCCTGTTTTGGAATCGAAGTTTATTTGCACATCTTCTTTTCCGTTGTAGAGTACGTCAAAATAAAATTTTTCTTGGGGTACGGCATAGACCAGTCGATAGGTACCAGGTTCTGCCTCTGCAGGGAAATTAAGTGTAAACGCTCCGTTTTTAATCGCGGTATCGACGGTATAGGCTTGGTTGCCCGACTTGAGATGGTAGGCAATCAGCCACTTATAATCTTTGGCGGGCGTAAAGGTGCCGGAGATGCTGTGCTGTGCAGTACCGATGGTGCCGGATAATAATAGGACTAGAATTACTAACTTTTTCATGTAAAGGGATATTTAAAAGCGGTATCAAAATTACTTTTAATACCGCTTTTATCCAATGAAAATGTCATACTTGTTTTTATTGAACTGGTCTCGAAGTATTCTTTTAGCTACAATTTTCAAATTTTACGTGCTATATTTTGTCTTTTCTTCTCACCGTAGCTATGGCTATGCTGCTCAAAGAAACCGTCATAAAGGCTCTAACTCAGTTGTATTTTGTCGTTTAAGGGTTCATCTTATACTATTGCAAACGAATCCGTTGTGGTATTACGGTCCTTTGGCTCGTATTTTGGGGCGGTAAGTGCATATATTTCCATTTCCCCGTCGTGGTCGGCATCGAAAAGCGTTTTGGCCGTTAGCTTTTTATCGTTCAATTCTAAAATGAGTCTGAAGCCTTTGCGTAGGTAATCCACTTGTAGAAAGTATCGGTTTTTTTTTGGGATAGATCGACTATTATAAGAGGATGTAAATTCAGTTTTTTAATCCTTGATCGTTTCTTTTTCTTTCATCTGAAACGGAGCAGGTTGACAGCAATCCTGAGTACCCCCGACTTCGACGGTCGAAGACCCGAACACGGTAATTTCGGACTTTATAAAATCCTCTTCATTGGCCTCGTAGATATTGTCCACATATTTTTGTGGATTGCGGTCGATATACGGGAACCAGGTGCTGTGGATCTGCACCATGATGCGGTGTCCTTTTTTGAAGGTATGCAGAATATCCTGTAAACGGAAGTTTATGTCTTCGGCCTTACCGGGAACAAAGGGCTCTGGTTTTTCAAAACTGTTTCGGAACCTCCCCCGGAAAACTTCGGCACGGACCAGCTGTTGGTAATCGCCCATGACAATATTATCGGGATTATGCTCGTAATTTTCATGGTCGGGCGGATACACATCAATCAGCTTTACGATAAAATCGGCATCGGTAGTACTGATAGCTACCTTCAGTTTGGCCAAAATCTCGCCGGCAAGCATTCTATCGGCGGCTAGCGGTTCGGTTTCAAAAGTGAGCACATCGGGCCGACGGGACGCTTGGCGCTGATCGTCGGACATGTATCTGCGGGGCGTAAAAGTCAAGCCTTCGATCTGTGAGGTATAGGGTACGGGCTTTTTAGGATCGCTGGTGTATTCGAATTCCGCCGTTTCGTCTATGGGGCCATCAATGCTGAGTTTGCCGTTTTTGCCAAAGCCCAAACTTACCGCTTCGATGTTTTCGGGTGGCCATTGGTCGAATTTTTTCCATTCCTTCGAACCCGTATCAAACATGTAGGCCTCGGGCAAAGGATCTGAGACCTCGTCCTTTAAGTGTTTGGCAAAGAATTTCCGCTCTATTTCCTTTTGGAAAAACGTAGCGATGCTATCTCCGAAATAAATGTTGTTGTGCACGGTCTTTCCTTTTTCCCGTGCCCAGCCCCCATGATCAAACGGGCCCATTACGATGGTATTGGTAGCTTTTGGACTGGTAGCTTCCACGGTCTTGTAAATGTTCAACGGGCCGTAGAGGTCTTCGGCATCGAACCATCCGCCTACGGTCATTACGGCCGGGGTTATATTTTTCAAGTGGGGCAGGATGTTTCTTTTCTGCCAGAATTCGTCATAGTTTGGGTGTTCGGTAATCTGCTTCCAAAAGAAATTATCGTTATGAAATTTTTCGGTGATGTTCTTAAGCGGGCCCATCCGGAGGAAGAAATCATAAGCATCGGGGGCGGGATTCTCATAAAACCGCATCAACTTATCGGTATACCAAGGTTCGCGGGTCAAACTGTCCTTTTGATAGCCGAAGACGGCGAAGGCCGCGGTATAGCTTTCCAAATAGGCGCCCTGGTGATGGAAATCGTCAAAGAAAAAGTCCGCAATCGGGGCCTGTGGCGAAGATGCCTTGAGGGCTGGATGCGCATCGATCATACCTGCGGCCGTATAATGTCCGGGATACGATATGCCGTACATACCTACCTTGCCGTTGTTTCCCTTGATGTTCTTGACCATCCATTCTATCGTATCGTAGGTATCCGAACTTTCATCGATATCCTTTTTGTTCTTCGGATTGTTTCCGGGGATGTTCGGCCGCATATTATCGAAGGTGCCGTCGGACATATAGCGGCCCCGAACATCCTGAAAGACCAAAATATAACCGTCTTCCACCAAATATTTGGAAGGATATCCGCTGTACTGGTAATCGGTGTTGTTGGAGGCATTGTAGCAGGTGCGGTTCATCAGAATGGGATACTTTTTTGAGGTATTCTTGGGCGTATAGACAACCGTAAAGAGTTCGGCCCCGTCGCGCATGGGGATGCGATATTCCTTCAGGTCGTAGTTTTGCTTCAACAGCAGTGAATCGGCATTTTGGGCATGGGAAGTCGCAAACAAAAGCAACAGCAGTATACAAAGGGGAAGTTTGATTTTCAGCATTCTATCTTGAGGATTAATTCAAAAGTAAAGATACTCATTTATCTTTGGAATACGGCCCATAAATAGCGTCCCGAAATGCTTTGTGTAGCCCGATCTGGTCATAGGGAAACAATTGCACGAACAACACCGCGGTCAAGTCGTTCACCGGATCTACCCAAAACAGGGTGCTGGCCGCCCCATCCCAGAAAAACTCGCCTACCACACCTTTGTTTTCGTCGTCATCGACCGGGGGCGCGACCCGAACTGCAAAGTCGATACCAAAACCGACCTGTCCTTTGCTCGGTAAAAAATGACGTTCTGTAACACTGTCGGCCAATTGGTTGGTGGCCATCAATTTTACGGTTTCCGGTTTTAGCACGGTCACGGAATCCAATGTTCCTTCGTTGACCAACATACGGGCAAAGCGCATGTAATCGTCGAGGGTCGAGGAGAGACCCGATCCGCCTCGGGTCATCGGCCATTTTTCAGTATAGTTGCTGTAGGTGACGGTGTCCCTTTCCAAGATGCCTTCGCCTGTTCTCCGGTACAGTGCAGCGAAGCGGTCGCGATTTTTCTCGGGAATGAAATAGCCGGTCTCGTTCATGTTCAAGGGGTCTAGTACATGTTCACGCACATATTCCCCATAAGGCTGCCCCGAAATCCTTTCTACCAAAAAGGCCTGTACATCAACGGAAGGGCCGTACAGCCATTGTTCCCCGGGGCTAAATGCCAAAGGAACCTTGCTTATTTTTTCGGCCATCTGCCCCAAGGTATTTTCGCGATTCAGGGCATCGGCATCTTCTACCAGTTTTCCAAGTCCAGATTCGCCCGTAATTCCAAAACCGGCCGTATGGCGGGTAAGGTCGCGAATTGTCATGGGGCGTTTCGGCTCTTCGAGAATCGGTTTTCCCGAGGCGTCTTCTCCCCCATAAACTTTGATTTGGGCAAATTCAGGAGCGTATTTTGATACCGGGTCGTCTAGGTCGAACTTTCCTTTCTCGTATAAGCTCATCAAAGCCGTACCCGTAATCGGTTTGGTCATGGAATACATCTGTACGATAGTATTTCTATCCATCGGCTTTTTTGCTTCACGGTCGGCATACCCGAAGGCATTGAAATAGACTTCTTTGTCTTTTTCGAAGATAAGGGCGGAAACTCCGGCAATATTCCCAGAATCAACGAACGCCTGCAATGTGGAGTCTAAAGCGGACTTGACATTGTCGGTTACCAACATTTTCGGGATTACTTCAGATTTAGGTTCGGGTTTGGCTTCTTTACAGGCGATTGTAAGAAAAAGAATAAAGCCTACGGAAAGGCAAAGCGCTTTGATTTTCATTCCAGGTGTTTTAGATGGTCCAATTTAGGAAATTATCCCAATTAATGCCTTTATATTTAACGCTTTCATAAATGGGCCTGCTAGGCGGCTCAAAACAATCGCTTCACATAGCATGATGCAGAAAATCTACCACTTCCGCCTTGCCCTCGGGTAGACATTGGTCTTTGGTCAATGCTAATTATTAAAATCCTAAAAATATTACATGGGCCAATACAAAGTTTGCCTTGACAACTCTAGGATCGGCACCCTATTTGCTAAGGCCTCTGACCAGACAATTGGGTTGGCTGGTCAAGATATTCGGGATGGGTTTAACAAGAATTTTATGCAATTGTTTCTTAATTTTGATTAATTTGAATATCTTACTTGAAAAATTGAACAACTATGAAAGAGTTTGCATTGCCCATTCGGTTCGGAGTAGCTACAAGCGGTTCGTTGATCGCGTATTTTTTGGTTCTGGCGCTTTTCGACCTGCATACGAATGTCTTTTTCAGCCTTTTCAACGGAGTCATTACGGGCTTCGGTATCTATGAGGCCATCAAGTATTTTAGATTGAGCGAAAAGCATGCTTTTAATTATGGCAAGGGCTTCACTGCGGGAATTGTCACCGGGTTTATCGCCACCATACTATTTACTCTTTTTTTTGCTGTATACTCCACAGAAATCAATCCGGAATTTTTACGTCAGCTTGCCGATACCTGGTTCAAAAGTTTTAAGGATTTCGAAGCCATCGTTTTCTTCACAGTGGCCATTATGGGTTTTGCCACCACGTTAGTCCTAACCCTTTCTTTTATGCAACTCTTCAAAACACCTCGAAGTTCCAAGAAAAAAACTGCTTAAAATTAGAAATACCGTTTGTGCATTAGTGAATTAGCACTATATTTGCATCCGCTTATTGAAAAAATAGGTGGTAAATCAAACAAATACACACATTATGTATGCAATCGTAGAGATGGCAGGGCAGCAATTTAAAGTTGCGAAAGACCAAAAAGTGTATGTGCACCGTTTACAGACCGAAGAAGGCAAAAAGGTAACTTTTGGTAACGTACTTCTTTTGGGCGACGGAACGGACATCACTATTGGCGCCCCGGCTATAGACGGAGCCTCGGTTGAGGCCAAAGTCATTCGACACCTAAAAGGTGACAAGGTTATCGTCTTTAAGAAGAAAAGACGTAAAGGATACCAAAAGAAAAACGGACACCGTCAATCGTTGACCGAAATCGTAATCGAGAGTATCGTTACCAAAGGTGCTAAAAAAGCGGAGAAGAAGGAAGAAGCCAAACCCGTAGCTAAGAAAGACGCCAAGGAAAAATCGGCACCTGCAGAAAACGCGGCCGCCCCTAAAGCAAAAGCTGAAAAAGCTACCCCACAAAAGGAAGCTTCAACAAAAAGCGAGACCAAGGCGAAACCCGATAAGGACGAGGTCAGCGAGAATTTGATTTCACGCGCAGAGCATAGGGCAGAAGATTCACATATTGAGATAGATGTGGACAAGCTGCTTCACAGTATCGGTACTTCCACAAAGGCAGATGCGGATGACTTGAAGGAAATCAACGGCATCGGACCGGCCTACGAGGAAAGATTGAACGAAGTGGGCGTTTATACTTACGAACAGATCAGTAAACTGAAGGCTGCCGATAGGGATGAACTTTCTGCACTGGATGGTATTACCCGCGAAAAAATAGAATCCGAAGAATGGGTGAAGCAGGCCAGAGAATTGCTTAAGAAAAAGTAATCGATACTATCGGAACTTCGAGAATAATCAATAATTAACAAATAATTTTTCAAGCCATGGCTCATAAAAAAGGAGTAGGTAGCTCTAAAAACGGTAGGGAATCGGAATCGAAACGCTTAGGTGTTAAGATTTTTGGTGGGCAGGCCGCTACCGCCGGCAACATCATCGTAAGACAACGGGGCACAAAGCACAATCCCGGCCAAAATGTATATTTAGGAAAAGATCATACGTTGCATGCGCGTGTAGACGGACTCGTGAAATTTGAAAAGAAAGTAGGTGGAAAGTCTTATGTTTCCATTGAGCCTTTCGAGGCTTAGGCTTTTACCTTATTGCTGTTTAAATTCGCTTTTGAGGATTTTATTTTGATTGATTGTTAGAATTCGTCTGTTTTTCTTGCATCGTCATGGGCTCGAAATTTTTATCAATTCTTTTGCTTTCTCCCTACTACCCAATCTCCCGGGATTGATGTCTTCCTCGCCCTCGGCAATCATACGATTGACCTTTCGGTGCTCCGTAGTGGGCTTTGTCGATTTTGTAGAATTTTTTAGCCTTGTGTTTTCCGTGTCGATAAAGCGGTTCAGTTCTTATTTGATTCCCTAATAAATCCGCCCTAGCAAGGCCTTGACAAAAGGTAGTTTCGGGCATCCCAAAATATAGTTTACATCCTCTCCGAACGAAGTCTCCTCATCCAAAAACTTGAATATCAATTGTGGATTACGATTCTTGAACAGGGTTTCGAAAATATGGTGGCCTTTGCCATTGTCTTTGGCAAGCACATCCAGAAACAATAAATCATAAAACCAAAATTTGTTTTTGAAACTCAATTGATTTAAAGGTTTGCCGGTTTTGAGATATTCCACAAGCTGGGGCACTTTTTTCGAGCTGCTCTTGAAGGTATAGCCGGTGCTGGGCTTAGCCCATCCGCCAGCAGTGCCGATGTAGCGGATGTTCTTGGTATGATGCTCGCGGAAATCGTAACAGGTCATGGGGATGCTGCCCTTTTCGGTATCCACAATCTCAAATTCAGCGCAGTTGAGGTCGTTTTTTAAATAATCGCTGATGGCTTTTTCATATTCCTTTTTAGGAAGCAGATTTTTGGAGAACAGCGTGTACTCCACCAATGCTTCCGTTTCTGAGAACGGCAGTACGTACATAAAACGGGTGTTGCCTTTCTGTGGGATAGAAAAATCCATATACGTGGCTTGGTCGGCATTGAAAACGGGAGATTTCGTTTTTAAGGTCCATCCTAAAAAATGCTGCTGTAAAACGGGATATTTTTCCTGATTTGTGGCCATTTTATAGTCGAAGATGCTGTTGAATACCTTCAGGGCACTATATTGGGTTTTATCCGAAGTAACAAGCACCCGATTTCCGTAATCTTCAACCTGTGTAACGCTTTCTTGATGGAAAGTGATGTTCGGATAGCTATTCAGCCGCATTAGATATTCCTCATAAAAATCAATACCCCGGATCATTTTATAGGAATACGGATGGATATCGAACTTTTTTGAAACCTCCTGTCCGCCGAAATAGATGTGATGCCAATTGTTCGAAACGATGGCATCAAATTGGCCCGCGCCTTTTTCCCAAAAACACCAGGTACGATCGTTATCGCTTTTGGCGGCCTTGTCTAACAACAAAATGGATGTATCGGAAAAAAAAGTATCCTTTCCAAGGGCATCGGCCAACATCAGGCCCGAAGCACCTGCACCGATAATAATATAGTCGTAATGTGTCATGGAGTTCAGATCGGTACAGAGTAGATTTCAAAATAGGATTGCTTAAAAACCAATACTTTTACAAAAGTAAAACTTTGCGACGTGACACCTGCGGAAGAAGATTATTTAAAGGCCATTTATTATTTGGACAAGGGGGATAACCGCACAGTGTCCACAAACGCCATAGCCGAACGGATGGCTACCAAACCCGCTTCGGTGACCGATATGGTCAAAAAGTTGGCTAAAAAAGATTGGGTCGACCATAGAATGTACAAGGGGGTCAGGCTTACGGAAAAGGGCCGGTCCTTTGCGCTATCCATCATCCGAAAACAGCACTTATGGGAAGTTTTTTTGGTGCAGAAACTGAATTTTTCTTTGGATGCGGCACCCAGAATCGCGGAACACTTGAAACATATAAAAAGCCTGGAACTCATCGATAAATTGGAGGGTCATTTAGGTTTTCCGCAACTAGCACCTTCCGGTGAACCTATACCTTCGAAAGAGGGTAGGTTTAAAAATGCGATAAAAAAACTATTAAGCGATTTGCCCGTGGGAGCATCTGGAATCTGCACAGCGGTCAAGGATTCCTCCCCCGCATTTCTCAAATTTTTAGAGAAAAACCGGATAGGCATAGGCAACTCGATTCGAATATTGGACAAAGAAGAATTCGACGGCTCGCTTGGCATACAGATCGATACCCGTGAAATACGGATATCGGAGCAGATGGCCTCGAACATTTATCTTGATTTTGTGGAGGATAATTAATTATTGACTTTTAAAGTATTGTGATAAAGAATTTTTCAATACTCAATACTCACGGCTAAATACTCACTGCTCACTGCTCTTTTTCCTGGATCTTTAATCGACTAATACCTTCCTACTCTTACCTAAGTCAACCTGCGTTTCCGGAAGAAGAATCGCCATAGCCCTACGAATCAAGTCAATATTTCCGAACAGCAGGTCGTTTTTAGATATTTTGTGTAGTACGTCTGGAACAATACCTAAATCTTCGATCGGCTCGTCGCTTTTGCGTAATATCCGTCGCACCGCAACGGTCAAATCGGCACCTTTGGGCATGGGTTTTAGCGGATTGGTATCGGTTTTCGCTTCATCGAATAAATTCCTTAAAATTTCATGGCTCCACACATTGGCGCCTCCCGCTCCCGTATTGGCATGGGTACCGATGATTTTGCCTAGCGCGTGATCTTGAAAACCTGCCGCGAACATATCTGAGGCACTGTAGCAGAGGGCATCGGTAATGAGTACCTTTGGTTTTGCAAATATACTTTGAAGGTTGTGAATGTTCTCGATTCTTGTGATCGGATAGCTACGCGAATAACGGTCTCCAGTAACCCGTGATAGGTCAATAGAACGAGTCCAATCGGAGAGGTCGATAACAGCGTTGCCCTTGGTATATTTTTCGCAGAGCCTCAGTGTAAGTGCCGAATTGATGAACTGCGCCCTTTGTAGTGCTATTTGGTTCCCGGTCAAATGGGCCAGCAACAGCTCGCTTGCCGTTATGAGTCCGCCGCCGTTGCCGCGGATATCTAAAATAAGCCCGCTGAGATGTTCCTTTTGCAGTTGCTGTAGTATTTCCCTGAAATCGGCTACAAAGTTTTCGGCGTTCGATGCGGCAAAACTATAGATACGGATGTAGGCAAAAGCCTGTTCGCTATCCGTATTTTTCACCGTTCCTTTCATTAGGTCGGGATAATGCGTCGGTCTGATCCAAAGGCTTTTCTTGGGCGGCTTTCCCTTTCGAGATACGCCGCCATAAAGTGTGGCCTTTAAACCGTTGACCGATAAAGTGTCGTAGTCAAAACCATAGGACATTCGCGTAGCGTTCGTATCTTGTTTGTCTAGTTCAAAATGCGGAGGATGGTGTGATACTAGCCACTCAAAATCCATTTCCAGAGGTTTTCCGGTGCTCGGATCATAGCAATCCAATCGCACCCTGTGGCTATCGGGCGGCCTTGTAGTGCCCAGCGAACGGATCGTAAGGGTGTCGAGCCCTCGGGCCATTTGAGCCTCGTTGTTGCTGCCCGACTGATTTTTTGAATTGAGCGCAATGGCCTTTTTAATGGGAATGTTGTTCCAGTACAAAACTTCCACACCCTTTTTATAGGCCGTTTTGTTGGCCAAGATATTTTCAAAATAGGTGGTGATGATGTATTTGGGCTCCGTATCCTCCTGTGTAGGATAGTATTCCTCGATCAGGAAGGGCAGAAATGCGAACCGGTTCCGAAACGGGCGCGGCAATATGTATTTGGTATGCAGATCGCGAAGGGAACTGAAAATGTCCAACAGTTCGTTATGGAAGGTGTCGTCATCCGCCACGGCATCGGGATCTATTCTTGTCGCGTAGTTCATGTTTCTGATCATCAAATCGATGCGATGTAGCGGATTTACGGCGTACATCGTTTGTTTCAGTATCTGGTGCACGTATACTTCGCCGAGAACAATTTTTGCTTGCTGCAAAATACACAGTTTTTCGCTATAGGAAAGATGGCTCGATGATTTAAGGAAGGTCACCAAAGCAAGGGGTTCTTCTAACGGAATCGTTTTTAGGCCTTCCAATGTGTATTCGCTGTTGGACAGCGAAAGCGACGGCCTACCGTAGAACCCGGGAAGGCCTTTGCGAACGTAAGCGGGTAGGGGATGGTACGACATTCTTCGGAAATGCTCGTCGTCTTCGATTACGGTCAATTTATCAAGCGGTAAAGGTTCGGCCAGTTCGCTGAAAGGAATTCCCGCACCCCATTCCAAATGACTTTCCTCCAGTACGTTGCCATCGGCGTCGACATGCATGTCCGGTACCAGTATCCATTTGGTTTGTAAGGGATTGTCGTGTGCTGACAATAAAGGATTGCCATTGGCATTTTCCAATTGATTCGCCAAATGATTAAGATTTTGCAATCCCGACGCAATTTTGTTCTGGGAGGCTTTTAGGGAGATACCGTCCAAAATATTTTCGGGGTCGGATTCCTTCAAGTAGATATATCGGGTGACGTTTTCAATCTTGAACTTTTCGATATCGGGGGTGTCGAAGTCGAACCTGTTCAGGATTCGCTTTTGGACGCATCTCGGAACACCGTTTATAAAGACGCCTAAAAGATGCTTCTCGGTCGCGTTTATCAATTTTTTATAGGGATTGCCCTGATAGCCCCTGACGATGAGCATATCGGCCTTCATGCCCACTTGCAATGAGCCTAGGACATTTTCCCAGCCCAAGATCTTGGCGGGATTACTGGTTACCATCTGTACCAGTTCTTCATCAGTAAATATAGGTCCGGCTTCATGGTTTTTGCTTACGAGATAAGCTACTTTTAGTTCTTCGAGCAGGTTTTTGCTACCGCTTGGGGACCAATCGGAGCCCAGCGCGATCAACACCTTGTTCTCCTTTGCCGCCTTGACATCCGAAGTGCCGCCATAGAGCACTAGATTGCTCATGGGCGACCAAGTCATGGAACCTTGTCGGTCACCGAGTACCTTGTAATCTTCCGGTTGTAGGCCCGTGCAGTGGATGCCATTGAGTTTGTCGGTGATTGCCCACTCCGTATCGTTGATCTGTAAATTGGTAAAATACGATCTCGCTTTTTCGTCGACGCCTTCCGACAGGTGCAGTAGTCTGGTCTTGGTATCCGATAAAGAGGTTAAAAACGCCTGGGCGCCTCCTTGCTCCACGTCCGCAATTCTGGTAAGGGCTTCCGGCAGCACATCTTCATTGGTTTCCTCGACATTTCGAATCAGTCCGTGGAACACTTTTTTAGTTAAGGTGGAATTGGCCAAGGTCAGTCCCTGTGAGGTGGTTACGCCGCCAATCATCGATTTGCACTCCACATAACGTACGATCGCCTCCGGGAAACCGGGCGATTTCCCTAGCGTTTGCATGGGCCCGGTGACATTTATTCGATATCCTTTGATACCGGCCCATTGCGCACGATTGCGGTATTGTTTGTCCGCGACCCAGTACGGTAATATGTTATAAGGGAGGTGATTATGCAGTTCTATCATTCCCGGATACAGGGTACCGCCCGATTTGATGACATCCGATTTTGTGAACCCGTCGGCATAGCCTTCGCTTTTGGGGCGTATGGCGGTGATAACCCCGTTTTCCACGAAAATGCGGCCCCTGTTGATCACAGTGGCCGCCTGGTCCATGGTAACGATTCTGCCCTCCAAGGCATATTTCAGTCCGAAATTGGCGTGTATGGTATTGTTGGGCATAATGTATTTGAAATTTATACGGATTCCCAGATGATGTTTTTGATCCTATCGGCAGGATCTCTACGACTATTGGTACCATTCGTACCATGCCAGGAGGGGGTGCCATAGGGCAAATCGTATCTTGGGATATCGGTCATATGCACCGCCTTGTTCCATCTACCGGAATATGGGGTGAGGTCGCCCATAGTGGCGTCATCCGGTTCAATAAAATCCGCGATTTCGGCAAGTTGGTCGTTCCAGTTGGGATGCGTCGTGCTTTCGGGTGCGGTTGGATGGACAAGATGGAAAACCTTGATATTATTGTCATTATCCCAGTGCTCCACGGCATGTCTCGCACCGGCCCCGAAGCTTAAGACGGCTTGAATGGGATTTCTTTCGAGGATGGTGTCCATAAGGCCATCCCTAAAGTTCTTTAGGGGCGCTTCAAGCGAAATACCTCTCATTTCGGAGTCGAACTGGCCTTTGATACTATAGGCAAAGGTATTCATGATGGTATAGGAACGGGTAATGCCCACTTTGTTGAGAAACTTCTGTAGCCGTTGTCCCGCCGATCCCACGAATGCCCTTCTGGCAATGGCCTCGTCAGTTGAGGGGTCTTGGCCTATGACCAATACTCTGGCGGTATCGTCCAATCTTCCCCGATATAGAACGCCTCCAAATGCCGTTCGAAACCGGTCGGAGGGATGGTTTAAAAAATAATCGTCGGAAAGGCTGGAAAATTTTTGGCCCCAGAAGGGCGGGGGACCTGGATCGTATTCATTTTCCAAACTGGCGCGATAGATACTTTGTGCGGCAAGAAAGAACGGGTTCGATCCCATATCTGAAATGGCCGCTATACCGAAGGCCTCCTTCAAAAGGTCGGCATCTTTTTCGGATACGCCATTAAGACTATCTAGCGACATTTCGCCCAAAGTTTTGAAGGACTTATCGGCGTGGGCCTTATTTACGAGTTTTTCTAATGCGAACGACATATAACCAATGTTTGGAATACTGTCGGGGGAAATTTGAGGTTGCAGAGAATTAGGTTCCCTGCAGGGATGTCGCAATGTAGTCCAATTCGTTTAAGGAAATCATCCTGAATTCATACTTGGTCGTCTTTTCTGTGTATTTGGTATCGATTTGTACGATTTCAAATCTACCACTTCGGAACCAAACGAAACTCCTCAATCAAAAAGCTCAGTTTTAAATTCGGTAGGCCCGACAAATTCTCTGAAATATATAGTATTCTTCTGTTTTTTGCTCAATTCTTCCCTCCACGTTACTATTGCGGGCGAAACCTGACTGACATGGCATTCAAGTGATTCCATGGCTTTTTTGGCATCTTCTTCGGAATATTCAATTCGGGTCTTCAAATAGGTGGAATCGATTCCGGCCAGTTTCTTTTGTTCTATTTCTTCGATTAAATTGGACGGTGTACCTACATAATACAGTTTTTTGGCTTTGTCCCAAATTTTACTGATAAACACTTGGGTCACAGAAGCGCCCACCAATCGATGATCCATATGGGTGCTGCCGCCATCCGGTCCCCATGTGATAATGACGTCGGGTTTTTTTTCGGATATGATGTCTTCAAGATCAATGATTAATTTTCTAGCATGGGGCACATGGCCATCATAACCTTCGCTTGCTTTGAGTTGATCATGATACTTTAAATGAATCAGTTCTACACCAAGCTTTTCTGCTGCACACCTCATCTCTTCGTTGCGAATGGCTACCAAACCTTCGCCGGCCTCGTGATCCGTGAAGTCATTGGTACCATATCTGCCATCGGTGCAGATGACGAGATACACCTTTACACCAACCTTGGCATATTTCGAGAGTATCGGCGCCACGGTCATTTCATCGTCTGGATGCGCAAAAATTGCCATAAGCACGCGATTAGATCCAGATTCTTGGCCTATAGCATGATTCACTTGGAGAACGACCAACAAAAATATAATGCCCGACCAAACAATTGATTGCGATTTTTTCATATAGAGATAATTTGGTTAATTGGTAGTAACGTACCGGATTACCGATTGATCTCCTCGATCAGATTCGCCACTAGCGCTGTCCATCCGGTCTGGTGTGACGCCCCGACGCCGCGGCCGTTGTTGCCGTCGAAATACTCGTAGAACAAGATAAGTTCCTTAAAATGTTCGTCGGTATATTGCTCTCTGTATAGTGCGTTGACGGGGCGGTGTCCATTTTCATCCACCTTAAAAATACCGATAAGCCGTTTGCTGATCTCGAAAGCGATTTCCTTTAGGTTCAATTGATTGTCACTGCCAGACGGGTACGAGAATTTTACCTCATCCCCGAAATAGTTATGGTATTCCTTGAGGGTGCTAATGAACAGATAGTTCATTGGAAACCATATCGGGCCGCGCCAGTTAGAGTTGCCCCCGAACATATCGGTCGTCGATTCGGCAGGTTCGTATTCGATACAATAGGAGATACCGTCGATTTCGATGTTATACGGATTTTCATGCGCCTTTGATAGGGATCGGATGCCGTGGTCGCCCAAAAATTCAGTTTCGTTCAAGAGGCTTTGAAGCAATATTTTCATGCGTTCGAGGGGCACCAGTGACAAAAGCACATCCTTGTCGGTAGCATATTCTTCCATGACCTGATATTTTTGGGTGTCCATACGATACCTTCGATACCATTCCATACTCGACTTAAAGCGCGGCAGTTTGCTCAAATGTTCCTTTCTGATGTTGAGGACGCCGGTCATCGACAATAGGCCTGAAATGGAGCGTACCTTGATGAGCTGCGATTGCCCATTGGGAAGGATCAACTTGTCATAAAAGAATCCTTCTTGCTCGTCCCATGAACTCGACGAGTCCTCACTAATTTTGTTCAGGGCCTCGGCGATAAAGACAAAATGCCCGAAATATTTTAGGCACATATCTTCGAAAGTATCGTCGTCCATAGAGATTTCCAAGGCTATTTCCAGCATATTGAGGCAGTAGAGCGCCATCCACGAAGTGCCGTCTACCTGTTCTAGAATACCGCCACCGGGTATACCGTTGCTACGATCAAATACCCCGATGTTATCGAGGCCCAAAAAGCCGCCTTCGAAGACGTTGTTGTTGAGGCTGTCCTCACGATTGACCCACCAGGTAAAGTTCAGGGCCAGCTTGTTGAACATACGCTTCAGGAATTTGATATCGCCCTTGCCCGTTTTGCGCTGTTCCATCTGATAGATCTGTAGGGCTGCCCAGGCCTGTACAGGCGGGTTGACATCACTGAAATTCCATTCATAGGCGGGTATCTGCCCGTTGGCGGCCATGTACCACTCCTTTGTGAACAGCAACAGTTGTTTTTTAGCGAACTGATGGTCCACCATAGAGAAGGTAACGCAGTGAAAGGCACTGTCCCACGCCGCGAACCAAGGGTATTCCCAAGCATCGGGCATGGAGAGTATGTCGTGGTTGCGTAGGGTTGTCCAGTTGCTGTTCCTGCCGTGAAGGCGTTCCTGCGGCGGTGAAGTATTCGGATCGCCCTTTAACCATTGCTCCACATCGTAATTGTAGTACTGCTTCGTCCACAGCAATCCGGCAAAGGCCTGTTTTTGGATTTCACGTTGTTCTTCGGAGGAGTTTTCCGTTAGCGACTCTAAAAACGAGCGGGATTCCTTCATCCTTTCCGAAAAAACGGAATCGAAACTTTGATCAAAGGGGGAACCCAAAGTTTCCGGGGTAAGCCGTAATCGGATGGTCTTGGTTTCGCCCGCTTCGATATTCAGTTCGTATAGGGGCGCGAACTTGGTACCTTCGGTGTTTTTTTCCGCAAGGGAATAATCTCCGTTAACAACGGCCTCGTTAAAAAGATCTTTTTTAAAGGGATGGTCGTTGGTGCCATCGAAGACCCGTTCCATATTGGTCTCGTTCTGCGTAAAAAGCAACCTGTTCGGGGTATCGAAATACAGGTTGTATTTGCCGACATAAGCGTGATCCACCGAAACATGGGGCGATTCTTTTTCGCCTTGCTTTTTGATTACTGGTTTCTCGGGCATACCGGTAAAGCTCCAAAAGTTACGTATCCAAAGGGTGGGAAGCAAGGCAACGGGAGCGGCATTCGGAGCGCGGTTGCTTATTGATATTTTTATGAGGATGTCTTCCCCATCGGCTTTGGCATATTCAGTGTAGACATCAAAATACGCGTTGTTATCGAAAATGCCGGTATCCAAAAGTTCGTATTCCGTATCCTCTTTGCTGCGTTTTTGGTTATTCTCCAACAGTTGTTCATACGGAAATTCGTTCTGGGGATATTTGTACAACTGTTTCATATAGCTGTGGGAAGGTGTATTTTCAAGATAGTAATACAGCTCTTTTACATCTTCGCCATGGTTACCTTGGGGGCCGGTAAGGCCAAACAACCGTTCCTTTAAAATGGGATCTTTCCCGTTCCAAAGGGCGACCGAGAAACAGAGGTTACAATAGCGGTCCGAAATTCCCGCCAAGCCGTCCTCGCCCCAACGGTAAGTACGGCTACGGGACTGATCGTGAGGAAAATAGGCCCAGGCATCGCCGTTCGGACTATAATCTTCCCGCACGGTTCCCCATTGGCGTTCGCTGAGGTAAGGTCCCCATTTGAGCCAATCTTTCTTTTTAGAATAGTGTTCGTCAAGTCTTTGCTGTTCTTTAGTGTTCTCGGACATAAAAATGGTCTACATGATTAACGATGAAGATATAAAATTTTAGACCGGTGTCGCACCTTAATTTTGATAGCATCAAAAATCTCATTTAAAACGTCTGACCCAAGCCGTTTTTTTATAATTTCGGACATCCGATAAAACGCAAACTCCAAACACGTATACCATGAACGAGGTCTTTTTCGATGAAATACGAAACGGCAACTTTAAGGAAGTGAAGGCCATGTTGGCCAAGAACCCTTTATTGCTCGATAGTAAAGATCAACGTGGTTCGACACCGCTGATCATGGCGACCTACTACGACGAACCCGAAATCACCGACTTGTTATTGCAGCACGGGGCTAAAATCGATGCCAAGGATGCTTCGGGCAATACTGCATTAATGGGTGTCTGCTTTAAAGGCTATGCCGATAGTGCCGAAAAGTTGATACAAAAAGGAGCGGATATCAACGTCCAGAACGCTATGGGTGCAACCTGCCTAATTTATTCGGTAAACTTCAACCGCTCCGAAATCGCCAAACTATTGTTAGAAGAAGGTGCGAATGCAGCGATTAAGGACAATCGTGGCAATACGGCCTTGGACCATGCGAGAATTCAGGGAGATCTTGAATTGATCCAGTTGTTGGAAAACACCAATTGAGCCTTCTTTCATTTTAAAAGCAATATGACAAAAACCTTAAAAACGGCCCTCATACAATCCCAGCTAATTTGGGAAAATCCAGAAGCGAACAGAGTTCATTTCTCCAAGGTTTTACAGAATATTTCTTCGGATACCGACCTTATCGTACTTCCCGAAATGTTCAACACAGGCTTTACAATGCACCCAGAACATGTTGCCAAAGAAGAAGGCCCAAAAACCGTGGATTGGATGTTGCAAAAAGCCTTGGAAACAAAAGCTGCCCTAGTCGGAAGCCTTCCCTTTTTTGAAAATGGTAGCTTTACCAACCGTCTTTTTTTTATAGAACCCGACGGAAAGACCGCCCAATACGACAAACGCCACACCTTTACGTTGGCTGGAGAAGATAAAGTGTATAAGGCAGGCACCGAAAAGTTACTTGTGGATTATAAAGGCTTTAAGCTCTGCCCTATGGTCTGTTACGATTTACGCTTTCCCGTATGGTCAAGAAATATCGAAGACTATGATGTACTGATTTATGTCGCCAACTGGCCCAAGCCTAGGATTGTAGCTTGGGATACTTTGTTAAAAGCAAGGGCCATCGAAAATATGGCGTACTGCGTCGGTGTCAACCGGGTAGGTGCCGACGAGATGAAACATGAATACATTGGCCATTCTGCGGTCTACGATACCTTGGGCGAACGAGTGGCTTTTTCTGAAAAGGAAGAGATTGTTTACGCCACCTTCTCTAAAGAGCATGTTATATCTACTAGGGAGAAATTAAAATTTTTGAATGATAGGGATAGCTTTGAGTTTAAAAAAGGATTATAACTCCGCCGCCTGCGGACGGGTAGGTTTGTAGATTTATGAGGTTAGATTTTTTTTTACTGCCTACTGGCTCTAATCCGGTATCCTAAAAGTTTGTTCCAATTCCCAATTCGCTCGCACCTCGACGGTGTCGGGATAGTAGCTCACCTTTTCGGGCTGTAGTTTTTTAAGATAATCGCCGGTATCCCATTTTTGATTGGCATTTTTATCGAAAGTCACACGAATGAAATATTTGGCAGGTTCTATGTTGTTAAATTCAAGAGGTTTTGCTTCGGGAGCGAAGATTTCACGTATCAATTTGCCCTGTTCGTCGATCAGTTCTATAATTAAGGGATATGCCGAACTATCGGCTTCGATGTTGAACTTCAAATTACCCAAATCGGCATAGCTTTGGGTCGATAGGTTATAGACTAGAGTGTCGTTGGTCTCGCCAAAGAAATCGGTAATCGCCCCCGGTAAAAGGTCGAGTTGATAGTTTTGGTTGGGTTCCACCTTGAAATTGATATCTACCTTGTTTATTAAAGTATCTAGTGCCGTTGTAAAGGAAACCGCTAGGGAATCTTGGTCCATCATACTTATTTTGGTTGTGTCAAGCGCCGTAAGCGGCGTGTTGGCCTGGATATAAAATGGGTCATTAAAATTGAGCGAACCGTTTTGATTGGCAGTCAATTGTAAGGAATCGAGACCCACTTTTCGACTTTTGACGGTGAAGGTATCGATGACCTTGGCCCTTTCGTTGGTAACGGTAAACACGATGGAATCCATTTCAAAGGGCGTAAACCAGTAATTAAGGGTGTCTTTATCTCGTTGTTTCAATATTTTAGCGCTAACGGTATCCGGTAGGGGAGTGAGCGGGGTAATCTCTATATCCTCAATATCGGATGCATCGCCGAAGTAACCGAATTGAATACGGTTTTTGGCCGCTAAACTGGGTACAGCCATATTATAGTTGGGCACCTCCTTAAAAAGGGTCAGGAGATAGGTGGAGTCGTTGGGTAGCGTCAAGGTGTCTTCCATATACGCTATTTTGTCGACGTTCTGGTCGAACATATTGTTTTTGGCCTCGTCTTTTAGGGCGAAAAGTTTGTATTGGCCTTCCTTCAGATTTTTCAACCTAAAAATCACTGTACTATCCAGCGTATTCGTGATATAGTTAGGTGGCCGCTTAAAAATGGTCGAATCGGTATAGGCGGTATCGATCTCGTAGAGCATTACGCTTATAAACTCATCGGGCTTCCTTTTAAAGGCATCCTTTACGACCCCGGACACTTTGAGTGAATCGATATAATCGCCGGTCGAGAAGACATAAGTCAAAAAACTGCTGGGGTTACCCTCATTGTTATCCTGCACGCTTTGGCCAAAATTGATGGTATACGTCGTTTTTTCGCGTAAAGTGTCCTTGAATTTGAGTTCGAGATATTTGCTCGCACCTCCTTGAGGTTTGATTTCGGGCTGGTATTTCAAGGGTGGGGAAACGATAAGTTGATTCTGTATATCCTGCAACTTGATGAATTCATCGAAATAAAGCCGTATCCGTTTGGCCTTAAAATTAATGGACATGCTATCGGGCTCGGTCTTTATGAGTTGAGGCGGTGTTATGTCTTTCGGGCCTCCGCTAGGGCTTCCCCGCCGCGCGCATTGCCAAAGGGCGGCCGCCAAAAGGAATAGAAAAAGAAATGCGACGAAACGACGGATCATCTATCTGGAATATTGAACTCAAGACGAGCTCATTGGTGGCAAAGAAACGATTATTTTGGTAGTAGGTCGAAACGATAAAGGGTTTTTTAACATTCTTGCCGACAAAAGGATTATACACCACTTCGCTTTTAGAACCTAGAACCTATTCTAATGATTGAAGCTATGACCAAATCTCGAGAATTCAAGTATTCCTTCTTCCGTACCCTTTTGGAATTTTCCTTCCGGTCAGTTCCACAACTTCGGAACAACCGCCATACTTGTCAAATAAATCGTTGTTCCCGTCGCTTGTTGCAGGGTTTGGGCACAGATTTCCATAGTGGCGCCCGTCGTAATCACGTCGTCGACCAAAAGAATATTCTTGTTTTTTAAATAATCGGCATTCGATAAGGTATAGAGGGCGGTATCGTCTTGCCATCTACCAATTCTTCCTTTTTTGGTCTGGGTCTTGGTGTTCGCTGTCTTAATGAGGATGTTATCTACATATTCCGCTCCGAGATGATGGGCCAATTTTTGGGCAAATCCGGCCACCTGATTATAGCCCCTGCGCCGTAATTTTTTAGGGTGCAAAGGTACCGGAACAACCATATCTATGGTTTTTGCTAATTCCCCGGTCCCTTTTAAAAGCTGTCCGTACCAATCTCCTAAAAATCGGCTTACGCACTCTTGATTTTTATACTTTAAATTATGGATCAATCGCTGTACGTTGCCATTTTCCGAGAAAAACAGAAAAGAACTAGCCTTTTTTATGTTAATTCGGCCATAAAATATACGGTCGACGGGGTTTTCATCGTTAAAGTTGTATTCGGTGAGCGGCATATCGTTTCGGCAAAGGGTACAGATGAGTTCCTCTCCTCGGATCAAGTGCGCAGTACATCCAAAACAGACCCGGGGCATTAAGACCGAATTGATATCATTTAGTATCTTTGTTAGATTATGAATCAGCATAATAACTCGCCTTTTAACCACCTACTTAAAGCCTATACTCCCCTAAATGGACGGTCAAGATAAGAAATTCAATCATAAGATCGTTCTTACGGCCTTAATTGCCGTTATCATCGGTATTCTCATCGCTTTTTACTATAGCTATGCACAATCGAGAAGTCAAATGGACTACTTGGAACAGGAAAAGGGATTGCTGGTAAGAGACCTTACCTTGATGAAAACCGACGTCGATCGGCTTTCCGCGCTCAACGAGGTGAACGAAATCGAACTTGAAAGCTCGAAATATCGTGTCCAACAATTGTTGGATTCCATCGGGCGATTGAATTTTACCGTGGAGAAGTTGCGGGATTTCAAGACCGAACTCCGCCGGCTCGAGGCGAAGAACGACAGTCTCAAACTCAAGAATAATTTTTTGAGATATAACAATATGTTGCTTGCCGATAAAAATGAAGAGAACCAAAAACAGATAGAGGAACTCAGAAGCAAACGTAATTCCTTGGCCGAAGCGGAGGCCTTACAGCGCAAAAAAGTAAAGGAGCTCAACAAAGAACTTAAAGTAAAAACGTATTTGGAACTGCGTAATGCGGAAGGCAGCGGGTTTCGAATGCGCTCTGGTAAGCCGATCAAGACCAATAAAGCCTCGATCATCGAAAAGCTTCGGGGCTGTGTAACCCTTATAGCCGATGATACCGAGATAAATTCCCCAAAGGCACTGTATTTTCAGTTTTTGAGTCCGAATATGCGGGTTATCGAAGACAATGCCAATACGATTACCGTAAACGGCAATATCTATAGTAAACGGGTAGAGCTTCTTTTTTCAGGGGAGGAAACCACTGTCTGCGATTTTATAACCATTCCCCAAGGTTCTTTGGAAGATGGTAATTATAGGCTTAATGTCTTTGAAGACCAAAAACTACTTTCTACTACCGAATTTGAATTGAAGTAAGTTTTCTAACCTAAATTTTAATTGGTCTGAGGGTATTTTCTGTCCGTGAACACCCTTTCGGCACTAAATTTGAATTTTCTAGTGCCTCGCATAAGCAATCTTCTCTTTTTTTTTGGCGAATTGTTTAAAATTTGATGGCACAAGGCGGATAGTGCCCAACCAATTTCGATCAAGTTCAAAATAAGTTTCCAAGACCGTATCTAAAATTCTATTTTTGCCACATGGCAAAACAAGATGATGATTTTAAACGGGTAATTTCCCATGCGAAGGAATACGGGTACGTCTTTCAGTCCAGTGAAATATATGATGGATTGAGTGCAGTATACGATTACGCGCAGAACGGCGCCGAACTTAAAAAGAACATTCGGGAGTACTGGTGGAAAGCCATGGTACAGCTGAATGAAAATATCGTGGGTATCGATGCGGCCATTTTTATGCATCCCACCACGTGGAAGGCCTCCGGACACGTTGATGCCTTCAATGATCCATTGATAGACAACAAAGACTCCAAAAAACGCTATCGTGCCGATGTGCTGGTCGAAGACCATGTCGCCAAAATCGAGGCTAAAATAGAAAAGGAAGTCGCCAAGGCCGCCAAACGCTTTGGCGATAAGTTCGATGAAGCACAATTTCTTGCCACCAACCAGCGCGTGGTCGATTACCAAGAGCAGGCTACTACCATATTGAAAAGGTTGGGAAAATCTTTGGCGGCCGAAGATCTTGCCGATGTCAAGAAACTGATTGAAGAACTTGATATCGCTTGCCCTATGTCCGGTTCTAAAAACTGGACGGAGGTGAAACAGTTCAACCTTATGTTCGGCACGAAACTGGGTGCCACCGCCGAAAGTGCGATGGACTTATACCTGCGTCCTGAAACGGCCCAAGGTATTTTCGTCAACTTTTTGAACGTACAGAAAACGGGACGGATGAAGATTCCTTTCGGCATCGCACAAACGGGAAAAGCCTTCCGAAACGAAATCGTTGCCCGTCAGTTTATCTTCCGTATGCGGGAATTCGAGCAGATGGAAATGCAATATTTTATCAAGCCCGGTACGCAACAGGAATGGTACGAAAACTGGAAGAAAAATCGAATGAAATGGCATCTGTCATTAGGTTTGGGCGCAGAGAATTACCGTTTTCACGACCATGAAAAATTGGCACACTATGCCGATGCGGCTTCCGATATCGAATTCCGTTTTCCCTTTGGATTCAAAGAATTGGAAGGCATACACTCCCGAACCGATTTTGACTTGGCCAGCCATGAAAAACACTCGGGTAAAAAATTGCAATATTTCGATTACGAAACCCGCGAAAGCTATGTGCCCTACGTGGTGGAAACCTCCATCGGACTCGATAGGATGTTTCTGGCCGTATTTTCGAATTCGTTACAAGAGGAGGAACTCGCGAACGGTAGTACGAGAACGGTCCTGAAACTGCCGTCAGTCTTGGCACCGACAAAAGCCGCCGTGTTCCCCTTGGTAAAAAAGGACGGCCTTCCTGAAATCGCCCAGGAAATCATCGAAGACCTAAAATGGGATTTTAACGTCGAATACGATGAAAAAGATGCCGTGGGCCGCCGCTATCGAAGACAGGATGCCGCTGGAACGCCATTTTGCATTACGGTCGACCATCAAACTTTGGAAGACAAGACCGTAACGATACGGCATCGTGATTCAATGGAGCAGCAACGCGTAGCAATTGAATCTTTAAAAGGGATTATTCATGAGGCCGTTGATATGAAGGGGTGGTTGAAGCGGATGGACGTTTCATAACCGCCATCCCAGCCGCAAACTCCCATAAAAATTCCGTGGATTGCCCGGATAATAGTACCGGGGTTCGCCGCCGAAACTGCCGGCGTTGATCAGCACCGACTCCGCATATTTTTCATCGAAGATATTGTTGATGCCAAAATCAATTCCAACAGTGAATTTTTCCGATAGCGGTTTGCGATAGCCCATTCGGGTCGTGAAAACGACAAAGGCTTCGCTTTGTAAGCTGTTGGCGTCTGTTAAAGGTATTTCGGAGACATGCCGGTGGGCGATATTCCAGTAGAAACCATCAAGAAATTGGGACTGAATACCCGCGGTACGCATCTGTTTGGGAACACCGGTCAATGGGTTTCCCGAAAAATCTTCACCTTGATCGATAAACTCGACGAATTGGTGGTCATTGAGGGTATAGCTGAGAAAAGGCGCTATTTGCAGCCTTGGGCTGATGGTCCAAATATACTCCATGGCGATTTCGATGCCACGATGGCGGGTTTTGCCGGCGTTTTTGCCGATAAACTGGTCTTCGGCCACCCGTTCGGCGACCAACAGGTTGCGAATGTCCATTTGATAAACGCTCATGTTGAGGTGAAACTTGCGGTCATTGACGTACAATTCGGTGCCCAATTCGTAGTTAGTGCCTGTTTCTTGGGCGATATCGGGGTTGATGACCCCATCAGGCGTCAAGGTCTGCTCGACCGTGGGGTTAGAGAAACCGCGACTCACGTTGGCAAACAGACGGGCGGCCTCCGAAAACCGGTATTCAAGATCAAGACTGGGAAGCGCGATGCCGTCGAAATCACGATGGGCAGTGGTGTTGTCCGTTCCCGTATTGAAACGATCTCGGAAATCGTATTTGGTTTTGTTGACGGCCAGTCCGAATTGTGCGGAAAACGCATCCGTTAAGGGCAATAGTAGTGTTCCGAAAGTATTGAATTGCGTTCGGAACTCCTTGTTGTCGGCAAAGCGGTCGCCCTGTATACTTCCGTTGATCGGTTGTTCAAGTGTTCGAAAGAGCGACCAATCGTATTCATCTTTATAGAGTTCTGCGCCCAAGTTATATTCCGCGGTCCTATTTAAAAAGCCGAAATTTCCGGTAAAGCGTGTTCGGAATCCATAACCGTTAGTCATTTCATTCAAAAAACCTAAGGGTGCGGGCCGGCGTTCGAAATGATCGAGGTAGGAGTAAAAGATACTGGTGCTGTTTTTAAGGTGCTCATTGAAAGTATGCGCATAGTTGATGCCGGCTAACGTGTAATTATTGGTCTCAAAACCCTGGACCCCCCCCCAATTCGCGGCCGCTTGTTTCGGATTCTCTGCAAATGCGGTTGCCCCTATCGAACTGGCGATATTGGCCGTGTAATCGAGATGGTTGACCAGCAATGCTACTTGATTCTTTTCATTGATTTGGTAGGAGGTGTTCAGCAGTAGACCATCCCTTTCAAATTGGCTGTTATCGCGATACCCATCCGTTTCCAAATGGCCATACTGCAATCCCAATCGGAGCTTCCCATCATTATGGTTAAACGAAAGATTGTTTTTTAGCAATCCAAAAGAACCTACGGTAAAGTTGTTCGACAGATTGGTAGATTTTCCGAGGGCTTCCTTGGGATTCAGGATAATAGCTCCTCCCAGATTGGCTCCAAAAGCCGTTCCCTTCGGCCCTTTGATGACCTCCATCTGACTGAGGTTTTCAAGGTCGAAAGCCTCAATGGTAGAAAAACCGGAACCATCCGTTACCGGAATATCATTGTAATATAGGCGCAGCTTGTCCGTTCCGTAGGCAGTTCTGGCCCCGATGCCGCGAACGGTTATCCTGTTCGTGTTCAGGGCGCCCGACAATACGTAGACGCCGGGAATCTGGTTCATGGCCGAGGTAAGTTCAACGGGACTATAATTCTGGAATATTTTGGCCGCAATGACATCCGAAGGAACGATACCTGTTGCGTTTTTTATTTTTAGGGCATCCAAGAGAATAACTTCGTCAAGTTGGGTAATACTATCGTTTACTATAGGATTTTGGCCCAATGCCAGATAAACGGAAAAAAAGCAAATCAGAAAAGTAAAATTGCGCATTATGTTCAAATTTTGGAAATCCAAAAATAATGAACTTAAACCGCTTCTTACTCCACAATGTTTATTTTCGCAACTAAACTCCAAGGAAATATGAAAATAGTATCCTACAACGTAAACGGCATCCGGGCAGCGCTTAAAAAAGGTTTTCTGGATTGGTTGCTCGCTGTCGACCCCGATGTCGTTTGCCTTCAGGAAATCAAGGCCATGGAAGATCAGTTAGATCTTACCCTTTTTGAAGATGCGGGCTATTCCCACAATTATTGGTTCAGCGCCCAAAAGAAAGGCTATAGCGGGGTGGCCATCCTATCTAAAACAAAACCGGATCATGTAGAAACGGGAACGGGCATCGGTTATATGGATTTCGAGGGACGGAACCTGCGTGCCGATTTTGGCGATCTATCCGTAATGAGCCTGTACCTGCCATCTGGCACCAATTTAGCCCGCCTGGAGCATAAACTGACCTATATGGCCGATTTTCAGACCTACGTAGATGATTTACGGAAAACCCATCCTAACTTACTAGTATTGGGCGATTATAATATTTGCCATGAAGCAATCGATATCCACGACCCCGTAAGGCTGAAAAACGTATCGGGCTTTCTTCCCGTCGAGCGCAAATGGATCGGTAATTTTATCGAGAGCGGCTTTATCGACAGTTTCCGTCAATTCAATACGGAACCGGACCATTATACGTGGTGGAGCTATCGTGCCAATGCCCGTAACAATAACAAAGGCTGGCGTCTGGATTATGGTATGATCGCCGAGCCGTTGAAAGACCGGTTAACGCGGTCGGTAATCTTATCCAATGCCAAACATAGTGATCATTGCCCTATTTTGGTGGAAATAGCCTAGCACCTTAACCATACCTTTCTCTCGATATGCAATCTCTCAGTCGTGCCTCCCTGGTCGGTTGCGGAAGGTCACTCGTCGGAGGGAAGAGTAAGAACTCCTGATATTGTGGATATTTCTTACATGTGTAGGAGGAGCGGCCCATATAAATTTGTAAATTTGGGCGCTTCAAATAGCAATGAATTAGCAAACCCCATGATTTACAACACGCTGCCCCACACCGATATCCAAGTCAGTAAGATATGTCTCGGTACCATGACCTGGGGCAACCAGAATACCGAAAAAGAAGGCCACGAGCAGATGGACTATGCTGTTGACCAAGGCGTCAACTTTTTTGATACGGCCGAAATGTATCCCATTCCCGCACATCCAGACCGACTATCGGTTACTGAAAAGATTATCGGCACTTGGTTCAACAAAAACGGGAACCGCGACAACATTGTTCTCGCCTCAAAAATCGTGGGGAAAAGTGAAGGTACCAAGTTCATCCGTAATTCAGGGTTCACACCCGAATCGATCAGAAATGCCGTGGATGGAAGTCTCGAGCGCCTACAGACCGATTATATTGATCTCTACCAGCTCCACTGGCCCGAACGCAGTACCAATTACTTTGGAAAAAGAGGATACCGGCACGATGTTACCGACCATTGGACCGATAACATTCACGAGGTTTTGCAGACCCTGCGCGATCTCATCCGTGAAGGCAAGGTCAGGCAGGTCGGCATTTCGAACGAAACGCCCTGGGGTACCATGCGGTTTTTAATGGAAAGCAAGGTGCATGCGAGTTTGCCGCGTACCATAACCATTCAAAACCCGTACAATCTGTTGAACCGTTTGTTCGAGGTCGGGCTTTCGGAAATCGCTATCCGCGAAAAAGTAGGGCTCTTGGCCTATTCGCCCTTGGGCTTTGGCACCTTGACCGGTAAGTTTTTGGGCGGTATGCGACCGGCGACATCGCGAATCGTACTTTTTCCCCAATATTCCCGGTATAGCGGCGAAACCGCTGTAAAAGCCACTGAAAAATATCATAAACTTGCGAGAGACCATGGCCTGTCATTAACGCACATGGCTTTGGCGTTCGTAAATACAAGGCCTTTCGTTACCGGTAATATCATCGGTGCTACTTCGATGGAGCAGCTAAAACATAATATCGCCAGTATCGACATTAATTTGAGCGATGAGATGTTGGAGGGTATCGAAGCGATTCACAATGCGATACCGAATCCGGCGCCATAATTCTAGACTATGTATTTTCTAAACGTGGGATTTGGTCAGTTGGTGTTGATTATAGCGGTAATCGTTATTATCATGGTTTTTGCTAGGATTATGAGGGATAAGCGGTAGGAAATATAGGAGACATTGTTTACCCGAACAGCCCACTAACCACATCCTCGATTCTGGATACCAGTTTTATGGCTATTTTCGGATTTTTCAATCCAATTTTATTGTTCTTGGAAACGTATATCGTAGTGAACCCTAGCTTTTCCGCTTCCGAAATACGCTGGTCCACGCGCTGCACGGGGCGTATTTCTCCTGCCAATCCGACTTCCGCGGCAAAGCATACACTTTTTTCTATAGGGATGTCTTCATTGCTTGAGAGGATGGCCGCGATGACCGCCAAATCGATGGCGGGGTCGTCGACCGAGATGCCTCCGGTAATATTCAGGAAAACATCTTTGGCGCCCAATTTAAAACCCGCTCGTTTTTCAAGCACCGCCAAAAGCATGTTCAACCGTTTGGCGTTATAGCCCGTAGTCGAACGTTGTGGCGTACCATAGACCGCAGTACTGACCAAGGCCTGGATCTCGATCATCAGCGGCCGCATACCTTCGACGGTCGAGGCGATGGCCGTGCCGCTGAGTCCCTCATCATTTTTGGAAATCAATATCTCCGACGGATTGTTCACCTGTCGCAGTCCTCCCCCTTGCATTTCGTAGATGCCCAGTTCCGCGGTCGAGCCAAAGCGGTTTTTTAGGGATCTCAGAATGCGATACACATAATTCCGGTCGCCTTCGAATTGGAGCACCGTGTCGACCATATGCTCTAAAATTTTTGGTCCGGCAATAGAGCCGTCCTTTGTAATATGACCGATCAGAATGACCGGCGTATTCGTTTCTTTGGCAAACTTGATCAGTTCGGCGGTACATTCCCTGATTTGCGAAATACTGCCCGCCGCCGACTCTAGGTAATCGGAATGCAAGGTCTGAATGGAGTCGATGACCACAATATCAGGTTCGGTGGCCTCGACCTGTTGAAAAATGTTCTGCGTTTTCGTTTCCGTAAGAATATAACAGGTTTCACTGTTCGGATGGATGCGATCTGCTCGCATCTTGATTTGTTTTTGGCTCTCCTCCCCGGATACATAGAGGGTTCTGTACGGAAGTTTTAAAGCGATCTGTAATATCAAGGTGCTTTTCCCCACGCCCGGTTCGCCGCCTAACAATACTAATGCGCCAGGCACCAAACCACCGCCCAATACCCGATTGAATTCCAGATCGAAAGTGTTCAGGCGAATCTCCTTGTCCGAACTTATTTCGTGTACCCGAAGCGGTCTGGACATTCGTTTTTTCGGACTGGCAATGGTCTTCCAACTCGACTTTTCCGGTTTTTGGACTACTTCTTCCACCACCGTGTTCCATTCCTTGCAAGCGGAACATTGTCCGACCCATTTGGCGTATTGCGTTCCACAGTTCTGGCAGAAAAAGGTTGTTTTTGTTTTGGGCATTCTCGTTTTGTCAGGCTGTAAAGATAAAAATTAGTAGTGATGCTGCCTAGTCTTGCAAAAAACTCATCCAAACAAGCCTCAGGGTGCAAATGCCTTCGGAATTCGGGGTTGACTTCATGATTTGGTCCAAGATTCGGTTCTTTTGAGGTGCTTTTTACACAAACTCTCGAAAGGATAAATCTGCAAAATTTAGTTTAGTTTTGTGCGGTTAGATTGGGTTAAGGGGATGCTTGCCAAGAACAGGAAAATTATGGACATATTAAAAAAAAGGCTTGCTATTTTGCTGTTTCTGCTTGTATTGACCGCTTGTGGAGTCAAACCAACTGTCGCCGATACAAAGGGGGACAAGGCCTTGCTTGTCGACAAAGCTTGGATGTTAGGGCCTTTCGAGCGTCCCGAAAATGCAAAACCCATCATTCAGAGCAATCCTGCCATTGTTTTTAAAGACCCAATGAGCGGTGCCGATGTAGCATGGCAATCCAAGGCCACGTTTAACCCCGCGGCCGTCGTTAAGGGCAAGAAAATTCATGTGCTATACAGGGCGGAGCAAGACCGTAACGTCGATTCGATAGGGGGGCATACCTCCCGCATCGGGTTGGCCATTTCCAAAGACGGCGTCAATTACCAAACCGAAGAAGCGCCTATTTTCTATCCGGATAATGATGATCAAAAAAAATACGAGTGGATCGGCGGTACCGAGGATCCACGTATCGTCGAGAGCGATGATGGAACGTATATCCTAACCTACACACAATGGAACGGTAAAATACCCCGGTTGGCGCTTGCGACCTCGCCCGATTTAAAAAAATGGACCAAACACGGCCCGGTATTCGAAGATTATAAAGACGGAAAGTACAACGAAAGGGAAACCAAATCGGGGGCCATAGTCACCGAACTTAAAGATGGAAAACTGGTCGCGGCAAAGATCAATGGCAACTATTATATGTATTATGGGGTGCCCCATATTTGGCTGGCATCTTCAACGGAGCTGATCAATTGGGTGCCTGTTGAAGATTATGCGGGTAATCTCGCCCCGGTCTTAAATCCCCGTCCCGGATACTTCGATTCCTGGTTGGTCGAGGCCGGACCACCGCCTGTGCTGACGGATGATGGTATTGTCGTGTTGTACAATGCCGGTAATTCTTCCAATATTGGGGTCAAGGATCTGGGCAACCGGGTTTATACTAGCGGACAGGCATTGTTTTCGGCTACGGAACCTTGGAAATTAATCGATCGTAGCGAGACTCCCTTTTTAAAACCGGAACTGCCTTTTGAGAAATCCGGCCAATATAAAGACGGGACAACATTTGTGGAAGGTCTAGTCTACTTTGATGGAAAGTGGTATTTATTTTATGGTACGGCGGACAGTATGGTCGGAGTCGCGACCGCGACCGTCGATTAGAACCAAAAATAGGACGAACTATCAAGTTTCGATCAGCGTTCCGTAAGGCGGATCTATCTGCCCGAATAATCTGGCGATGAGCTTACGGTTACGGAGCGTGTCGAAGGATACGCCAAAAAGCCTGCCCTTCCGGCAGACGGAATCATGAATTTTAGAACCTGTCTGCTTACAGTTTGGTGCATGGTACAGATCTTTCGGAAGGAATTCAGTTTTTAATACCCAAAATCCGCTTTCAACGCATCAATTTTCTCCAACGCCATTTCCTTGGTCAAAAAGTCGATTTCTTCCATGTTAAAGGCCTTCTCGAAGGTTTTGAACGCTTTTTTGGGCTCTCCGATCTGCTCATAGTATTCGCCTTCAAAGTAGAAACCGAGCATCGTCCCGGGGAATTGTTTTTTACACATATCCGATAGTGGCTTTAGCGATTCTACATCCTCTTTTTTGCGGGAAGCGGCGTATATGGCCATGATATCGTTAAGTTCAACAGGCTTTTCGATGCCGAAAAGGTCTTCGATCTCTTGATATTTATCCGCGAGATATTGAAAAACAGGGCCATCCAAGGTCAAGATTTTTTCTTTATATTCTTTCGGACTGATGGGTTTGAACATTCTGAAGATATTATCGAATGCCTTTCCGATGCCATAGGTGGCGATGGAAATGTCGTCGGCTCCGTCATACTGGGTAAACCCGAAATGTAAGTTTTCTTTGGAGATGGCCTTTATGGCGTTGCTCATTTGAAGTATCCGGGCGGTATCGTCATCCTTTAAACTCTCTACGATAAGCTGGTAAAACATGGGTTGGTCAAACGACATCAAGCGGGCCGGTACGCGGGCTTCCATCTGCGGCGCCAAGGAAGGGGAAATATTGATATAGGCGTTGAACAACGATTTTTCCTTGAATAGCCAATAGTTCTGGAAATTCGCCGTGATGTCATAGCCGACAATGGTCTTGAAAGACGCTGTGCTATATTTGGTATCGATATAGGGAATGAGCTCAGAACCCACGAACTCGAAGAATAGTTTTCCTTTTTCGGCGGGCAGGCCAGTATCGGACTCGAAGGCACAATCGTCATAGCGCAGGCCGTTTTTACTTTGGTCAACTCCTACGACAATACTTGCGGGCATACCGTGAAAGTTGTGATAGAACTTGGCATTGGCTACCGTTTGGTCGAAGAGGTAATCGCCATCGAGTACGACGATAACGGGATATTTTTGTGCTGCATCGTAATCTTCGGGAACGTAATAGCGAACGTCGCGGCGTTCCTGCAATTTAAAAGATTCAAAAATTTCTTGGGTTACTTGGGCGCTCAGGTCGGCGCATAGCAAAATTGCGAAAAGGCTAAAGTTTCGTAGCATGGTCTAAGATTTGGGTGTAGGCTCCGCTACTGATAAGCTCCAAGATTGAGGACCTCCATACTTGCTTCCTTGGTTAAGGTTTTTTGACAGATAGGCTGGAAGCCCCTTCACAAATTGACCAAGACATTTTTGGAATTTGGAATTTGGTGCTTGGAATTTATTCTAACGGTTCCTGTTCAATAACGGTAGAACGAGGAAAGATATTGCCCCAAAAACGACGATCATCAAGGTCTGCGATATCCACATGATCCAGCCGAAGGCGTCGCCGGATATTTTGCTGATGCCGAAAATGGTCAAGGCCTGACTTACGGCGATAGGATAAAGACCGATGCCGCCATTGGTGAACATCATGGCCAATGCGCCGGCCACAAAGGCTACCATGAGTTGGCCCAGCGACAGGTCGATAGTCTCCGGTACGGTGAACTTGATGACCCAGAGCATTCCGATATAGCAGGCCCAGATGAATAGGGTGTGGAATAGAAAAGCCCATTTGTTCTTCATTTTGAAGATACTTAGTAGCCCGTCCATAAGGCCTTTGACGAATTTTTTGATTTTAGACGCGAAATTATGCGAGGATTTTTTGATAAATAGGAAAAAAGCGGCCAACATCAGAATGCCCGTACCCATCAGGATCAGGATTTTATTAAATGGGATGCCCACCTTTTCAAGAAAGCCCAAAATTATATCGGTCTGCCATAATAGGGTAGCCAAAATAATCGAAAATAACATGATTACATCGATGACGCGTTCGGTGATGATAGTTCCGATACCCTTTTCAAACGGGACATTCCCGTAGGTGGTCAGTGCCGTAGCCCTCAAGATTTCCCCGGTTCGCGGAATACCCAGATTCGTCAGGTAGGCCATGAGGATGATAAATACGTTGTTACTTAATTTCGGTGCGTAACCCAAGGGTTGCAGAAGGTAATTCCAACGGATGGCGCGGGAAATATGGCCAAGAATGCCCAATACCATCGAAAGCCCGACCCAGAAAAGATCGGCGTCCTTTATATAGTAAAAAATCTGTTTTCTTTCTTCTTCGGCGGTAGAATTGTACCAATACCACACCAAGAAAACGCCCAAGGCTATCGGTAATATGGTTTTTAAAGTTTTTTTAAGGTTGTCGCCCAAGGTTGGTAGTTTGATGTGCCATGCGCCAAACGCGTTACGCTAACAATAAAGCGTATAGCAATTCGCGAATAGTGTCGGCGTTAGTTCAGCAAATTGTTCGCTTCGTTCGGAAACACCAATGATGGATTGAAAACTTTCGCTTCCTCGATGTCCATTCTTGCGTAAGTAATGAGTATGAGTATATCACCGGTCGCCACTTTTCTGGCGGCCGCCCCGTTCAACGTAATCTCACCGCTGGCCCGAGGACCGGGAATGGCATAGGTCTCGAGCCTTTCGCCATTGTTGTTGTTCACGACCTGTACCTTCTCGCCACGGATGATGTTCGCGGCATCCATTAGGTCTTCGTCGATAGTGATGCTGCCGATATAGTTCAGGTCGGCACCAGTGCACTTTACACGATGTATCTTCGATTTAACGACTTCTATTTGCATGGGTCAAAGGTAACTAAAAATTGAAAATTTTTGCTGCGCGCTTTACGCCTATCGCTTTACGCTTTTTTACTATAAATTGCGCTAAGCGTATTGCGTGAAGCGAACAGCGCTTTAGTTCAGTGCTATGTTGTCGATCAAACGAACTGCCCCACAAAAAACGGCCACAAAGGCCCGATATTTTACATCCGTTTTTTTTGTTTGGATGGGGGTTAGGGTATCGAGATCCGTTATCTCGAAATATTCCAACTGCAGATCAGGATGGTTTTCAAATTGTTTTTCCGCCCAATCCCTCACGTATTTAGCACTTTTCATGCCAAATTTCGCTTTGGCAGTCCGTAGGGTCTCGTAGATGAAGGATGCGTCTTGGCGCAGGGTTTCCGACAATCTTTCGTTACGCGAGCTCATGGCCAATCCACTGGCTTCCCTGACGATCGGGCATCCTATTATAGCTACAGGGATGTCATTTTTGTCGACCAGCTTCCTAATTATCTGTAATTGTTGAAAATCCTTTTCCCCGAAATAGGCCCTGTCCGGCTTAACCAACAGCAATAGGGTTTCTACGATAGTGCCTACCCCATTGAAATGATTGTTTCTGAAAGCTCCTTCCATGACTTTGTCCAATCCCTCGAAATCATAGGTTTTTGATAGTATCCGATGGTCATAGATTTCGTTGGCGGTAGGCGCAAAAATTAGGATATCCCCGGAAATACCCTCCAATAAAAAAATATCCTTTTCGAGCGTGTCCGGGTAGTGCTCAAGATCTTCTTTATTGTCGAACTGGGTAGGATTCACAAAAATACTGACCACGACACAGCGGTTCTCCGAAATGGCCTTTTTGACCAGGGCCGCATGCCCTTCATGGAGGGCGCCCATGGTAGGCACAAGCCCCAGGCTTCTGCTTTTCGGCAATGAAGAGAGACGTTGGTCGAGTTCTTTCTTGGTGGTTATGACCGGCATAGGGGATTTTTAAAGCGAGCAAACTTACTATAAATACGGCTAATCTCTATAAATTTTGTAATTTTGCAGCCAATTTGTATTCTATCCTCTTAAAAATGAAATTACATGAATGGTAAAAAGATATTGTTCGTATCGTCGGAACTAGTACCTTATCTTCCGGAGAACGAAGTTTCCCTGATGTCTTACGAAACTCCTAGAATGGTCAACAGTAATGGGGGCCAGATACGGATTTTTATGCCCAGATACGGCAATATCAATGAACGCAGGCACCAATTGCACGAGGTAATTCGCCTCTCGGGAATGAATTTGGTAGTCAATGATATGGATATGCCGTTGATTATCAAAGTAGCTTCCATCCCCAAAGAGCGTATTCAGGTATATTTTATCGATAACGATGAATATTTTAAACGAAAAGGCACCTTTACGGATAAGGAGGGAAACCTATATCCCGATAACGATGAACGCGCCATTTTCTTTGCAAAAGGAGTGGTCGAGACCGTCAAGAAATTGAACTGGTCGCCCGATATCATACACGTGCACGGCTGGATGGCTTCCTTGTTGCCTTTATACCTGAAAAAATTCTATGCTGACGAGCCTTTGTTCGAAACCAGTAAGATTGTCATTTCCGTTTACGGGAAGTCCTTCGAGGGCGAGCTGGATTCCGCTATGATCGATAAGATTGCTTTTGATGGCATCCCTAAAGAAAGTATCGCCTCGCTTGATACCCCTACCTATAATAATTTGTTAAAGATTGCGGTCGATAATTCAGATGCGGTTATTTTAGCGGCGGAAGGAATTCCAGAAGATTTACAAGACCACATCTCCAACCTTCAAAAACCTGTGTTGCCTTACGTATCCTTGCAAGAATTCGAGGATGCCTATGCCAATTTCTATAACACTGAAGTTTTAAAATAGCCTGAATGATTTTTTTGAATCGACCTAAATTTACCGCACTGGCGGTAATTGCGCTCGTTACCGTATTGGCAGCCTGTGAAAAAGACCTGACTACCATTGGTGCCGGTGTTATCGGTAACAAACCTTTCAATACCGATAAGGCCGTTTTCGACGTCTTTGCCGTTAATAAAAAGATACGGGCAGTACGTGCCAATCAGCTTCCCGTGTATCAATTGGGGACGTATAATCATCCCATATACGGAAAGACCGAGGCAACGATTACCTCACAAGTTCAATTGCCGACCGAAAACCCGCTTTTTGGAGATGCCAGACCGGAAGCGGAGAGTACTCCCGAAAACGAGACCGTCGATTCGGTGTATCTCTATATTCCCTTTTTGACCAGTCCGTCCGGCGATGCCGATAATGATGGTGTGATAGATGCGTTGGACAAGGATCCGTTAGACCCTAATAGCGATACCGATGGTGATGGATTTACCGATAACCAGGAAAAAAGTAGGGGAACCGACCCTCTCGTAAGGGATAGCAATGAAGCGGATGGTTTTGTTAAGGATCAATTTGCACGCACCATCGACGTAGATAGTATTTATGGAAATCGCGATATGCCGTTTCAATTAAACCTGCAACGCTCCACTTACTTTTTAAGGGATTTGGATCCGAACACCAATTTTCAAGAGGCGCAGGAATATTATTCCGATCAAGATTTTTCGGGCTTTTTGACTGATAAAATTTCATTGGATTCCGAAACGATTACCATAAGTGAAAAAGAGATTTTGTTGCCCAAGAAGGACGATGCCGCTACCGAGAACATCAACGAGGCGGAGCAGTTCACGAGATTGGCTCCCGGTATACGTGTGGCGTTAAGCAAAGAATTCTTTCAAAAGAACATTTTGGATAGGGAGGGCAGTTCCGAGTTGTTGACCCAGGCCAACTTCGCTAATTTTTTACGGGGCATACACTTCTCGCTGGAACCCTCGGCGGGAGAAGAGCTGATGATGCTTTTCAATTTGAGGGATGCCAAAATCACCATATCCTATAGTTATACGGCCAGTGAAGCGGTCAAGAACAAAGAGTTAGAGCTCAAATTTGTAACGCAACAGACCAACCCCTCTACGCAGGTAGGTTCGATAGCGGGCAATGCGGTGAACAGTTTTATCAACGATGCCTATCCGCCTGAGGTTGCCGACGGAATTGCTTCCGAAGAAAATGCGGAGCGTATTTACCTCAAAGGCGGTGCCGGTAGTTTTGCGGAAATCAAGCTTTTCGATGATGCCAATGGAAGGCAGGCCATCGAGCAGATTAAGGCCAACAACTGGATCATCAATGAGGCCAATTTGGTCTTTTATGTAGACAAGAAACCGGGCGTAGTCGAGCCACCGAGACTGTATCTGTACAATACGGAGACCAATGCACCCCTTATCGGCCGAAATGACGCACCGGCCGCGCAGGGTCAATCCCATTTAAGTAGCTATCCATTTTATGGCGGACTCTTACAGGGAGAGAGCAGCGGGTCCGAGCTGAAATATACGGTAAAGATTACCGATTATATGAACGATTTGGTCGTGCGTAATGCGGATAATGCCACATTGGGACTGACGATTACGCCGAACATAGGGCTTTTCAATAGTGCCAATGCCATGCTCGACAACGATACCGAAACGGAACTACCGGTGGCAGCCACGCTGAGTCCGTTAGGTACTGTGCTTTTCGGTAGTAACGTTTCCACAGCCAACGCAGGTAAAAAACTGCAGCTTGAAATCTTTTATACCGAGTCGAATTGAAATTCAAAAAGGGTCAAATTCCAAATTCTATAAATCAATGCGGGACAAAACCTTGTTTAATCATTAAATCTTAATTTCCCGGACTGCTACATACGAGTTCCCACATTTCTTCGTTTAATTTCTAGAACAGGGATATTTTTTACTCATTTCGCTTAAATTTGTCGTGAAACAGAGCTTCCCCCATAACTAAAGAACTAATATTATGTGTGGAATTGTTGGGTATATAGGGCATAGAGATGCCTATCCGATTATTATCAAAGGACTTCAGCGTCTAGAATACAGAGGGTATGACAGTGCCGGTATCGCACTTTACGACGGTAATGCTATTAATCTTTCCAAAACCAAGGGAAAGGTCGAAGACTTGAAAAAGAAATCGGAGGAGCAAATTTCTACAAAGGGCAGTTTGGGTATCGGTCACACGCGTTGGGCGACCCATGGGGTGCCCAACGATGTAAATTCACATCCCCATTACTCAAATTCCGGCGACCTGGTTATCATCCACAACGGAATCATAGAGAATTACGAATCCATCAAAAAAGAGTTGATTATAAGAGGCTATACATTTCACTCCGATACAGATACCGAGGTGTTGGTCAACCTCATAGAAGAAGTCAAGAAAAAAGAAGATGTCAAGCTCGGGAAAGCGGTACAGCTGGCCTTGAACGAAGTGGTCGGTGCGTATGCCATTGCGGTTTTTGACAAACAAAAACCGGATGAGATCGTTGTGGCCAAATTGGGTAGCCCATTGGCTATTGGCGTCGGGGAAAACGAGTTCTTCATTGCTTCCGATGCTTCCCCGTTTATTGAATTTACCAACAATGCGATTTATTTAGCCGATGAGGAGATGGCGGTAATCCGTCTCGGAAAAGAGATCAAATTGAGGAAAATCAAAGATGACGCGATTACCTATCCGAACATCCTAGAACTAAAAATGAACATAGAGGAAATCGAAAAGGGCGGTTACGACCACTTTATGCTCAAGGAAATCTATGAGCAGCCTCGCGCTATTCTCGATACGTACCGCGGCAGGTTGCGTACGGAACAAGGTCTTATAAAAATGGCCGGGGTAGATGAGCATCTTGACAAGTTCATGAATGCCAACCGTATTATTATTGTAGCCTGTGGCACCTCTTGGCACGCCGGGCTGGTGGCCGAATATATTTTTGAAGATCTGGCACGAATTCCCGTTGAGGTAGAATATGCCTCGGAGTTTCGATATCGAAATCCCGTAATTACCGATAAAGACGTGTTGATAGCGATTTCTCAGTCCGGCGAAACGGCCGATACCTTGGCCGCTATCAAACTAGCCAAGGAAAATGGAGCTTTTGTATTCGGTGTCTGTAACGTGGTTGGTTCTTCGATTGCCCGTGAGACCGATGCGGGGGCTTACACCCATGCCGGTCCGGAAATCGGAGTCGCTTCTACCAAAGCATTTACCACGCAAATTACGGTCTTGACCTTGATTGCCCTGAAACTGGCCAAAGAAAAGGGCGTTTTTTCAGAAGCTCGCTTCCGTGAATACTTGGTGGAAATGGAAACCATTCCTGCCAAGGTCGAAAAGGCCTTGGAATCGAACCCGTTGGTCGAAATTATTTCCGAAGTGTACAAAGATTCTACCAATGCCTTGTATCTAGGTAGGGGTTATAATTTTCCTGTCGCCTTAGAAGGTGCGCTTAAATTAAAGGAAATCAGCTATATACATGCAGAAGGCTATCCAGCGGCCGAAATGAAGCACGGTCCGATAGCCTTGATCGACGAACAAATGCCCGTTTTTGTAATCGCCACCAAGTTGGGGCACTACGAAAAAGTAGTAAGCAATATTCAGGAAATAAAATCCCGAAAGGGGAAGATCATTGCCATTGTTACCGAAGGCGACGAACAGGTTACCGAACTGGCCGATCATGTGGTCGAAGTGCCGGAAACCTTTGAAAGCCTAACACCGCTACTGACTACAATACCTTTGCAGTTGCTGTCTTACCATATCGCCGTAATGCGCGGTTGTAATGTGGATCAGCCTAGAAACTTGGCCAAGTCGGTTACGGTGGAGTAGCGAGCATCCTCAAATAGAAAAAATTGATAGAGACCATCGCACGATCGATGGTCTTTTATTTTGGGAATATAGCAATCTCAGCGATGATATTTACGAAAAAAATACTATGCATGCATAATTTTTTTCATTTTATGATTTTCGGTTTAAAAAAAATGTTAACTTGCCGATACAAATCAATTTAACTTAAACTTAACATGAAAGCAATACTATTTTTCCCCCTATTGTTGATGGCGAGCTTCGGTTTTTCGCAGACTACCGTAAACGGTAAAGTAGTCGATCAGAACGAACAGCCCGTACCCGGGGCCAATATTGTAATCGATGGGAAAGCCATCGGGACTACGACCGATTTTGATGGAAATTTTATTTTAGAAACTTCCGAAGTCCCCCCTTTTCAGCTGAATATTACAAGTATAGGTTATACCGAGGGAAAGGAGGAAGTCACGGAAACCGGCGTCACCTTGACCATTGTTTTGAACGAAACCCAGACCTTTTTAGACGAGGTCGTCATCTCCGCCTCACGAACTCCGGAACGTATTTTCGAATCTCCCGTTTCCGTAGAGCGGTTCGGACTGAAGGAGATCAAGACTACTTCTTCGGAGTCTTTTTATAGTGGACTTCAGAATTTGAAAGGGGTTGATGTCAATACCAACAGTCTTACTTTTCAATCCATAAATACCCGTGGTTTTGCCACTTTTGCGAATAATCGATTCATGCAATTGGTAGACGGAATGGATAATTCCGCCCCGGGCCTTAATTTTGTGTTAGGGAACTTGGTAGGTATGTCAGAACTCGAGGTCAAGAGCGTCGAGATACTTCCTGGGGCCTCTTCCGCACTTTATGGGGCGGGCGCATTTAACGGTATCCTCTTTATGACCAGTAAAGATCCTTGGAACTATCAAGGGATCAGCACCTATCTTAAGGGCGGGGCCACTTCCCAAGATGCAGCGGGGACGAACGGATATTACGATTTTGGTATCCGTGCGGCACATGCCTTCAGCGACAAGTTTGCCGCCAAGGTCAATTTTTCCATATTGAGGGGAGAAGACTGGCATGCGAACAACGATATTGATTTGCTGAATCCAGGGCGCACTCGAATCGATCCTGCTTACGATGGACTCAATATTTACGGGGATGAGGTTTCAACGACACTTGATTTTGATGATCTTGCGGTGCCTGATTTGCCAGATGGTACAACACAGGCGCTACCGTCGGGAACAATTGGATCCGCATTAGTTTCAAGGACGGGTTATGACGAAGCGGATTTGTTGGATTATGGCGCGGAAAGCGTCAAGTTCGACGGCGCATTGCATTTTAGGCCTTTTGCCGATGATTTTGAAATCGTCTATCAGGCCAGGGTCGGTCGGGGTAATACGATTTACCAAGGTGCCAACCGATATTCCATACAAGATTTTATCATGCAGCAGCATAAACTCGAAATCCGAAACGATAATTTCTTTTTACGGGGATATCTGACGGCCGAAAACTCCGGAAACTCCTACGACACTCGTTTTGCCGCCATAAACGTAAACCGTCGCTGGAAAAGGGATGCACCCAATCCCGATGATGCAAGTGAGCCTTCTTGGTTCGGCGATTATGCTCGAACGTTTATCGGTGCCAAGCTGGGGGTAGTGACACCGGCAAACCCAACTGGAATACAATTGGATGATGCCACTGCACATGCCGCTGCAAGACAGGCGGCCGATTCGGGAAGGTTAATTCCCGGTACGCCGGCTTTTGAAAATGCCCTTACAAACGTCATTACGGACGGAAACCTGACCACCGGTGCCAAGTTTATCGATAATACTAAAGTACGCCATGTTGATGCCAATTATAATTTCAGCCATCTGACGCAAGATTTTGCCGAAATTCAGGTCGGGGGTTCCTTCAGGGAATATGTTTTAAACTCCACTGGCACCATCTTTACCGATGTTGATAAGCCCATTGTTTACGGGGAATATGGGGCCTATGCCCAATTGCAGAAGAAATTTTTTGAGGAACGTTTGAAGTTTACGGGGTCGGTGCGATACGATAAGAACGAATTTTTCGACGGCTTCCTTTCGCCCAGGGGTTCCTTGGTCTATACTCTGGGGGAAAAGAAAAACCACAACATTCGTGGATCGATACAACAGGGTTTTAGAAACCCTACGACCCAAGACCTATTCATTGGTCTGAATGCAGGGCGAGCTATTCTGGTGGGTTCCGCTCCTAACAATCCTGACCGATATACTTCGTCACCAATTCTATTGAGTACTAAGGGGAGGGTGTTGACAGGTCAGTCATCAGTTATTCTTACAGGTAGGGACGCTTACGAAAACGCCTATTCGCAGAGTTCCGTAGAGGCTAAAAATCCGACGACTGTAAACACCCCATTCGTTAAGCCCGAAGAAATAACGGCGTATGAGGTTGGGTATCGGGCTCAACTTGGAAAAGTAGCTATTGATTTAAGTGGGTATTACAATGCATACAAAAATTTTATATCCAATACTACCGTAGTTGTTCCTCTATACGGTGAGGCGGGAGATGGAGGCTTATCGCTTTTAGCACTGAAAAACGGAGATTTTCAAGCGTTTCAAACCTATACCAATTCCCTTGCGGATATCAACTCTTACGGGGCGACCATCGGTATCGATGCCAAAATATTGGGCAACTTTGATATAGGAGGCAGTTATACCTTTAGCGAACTGGATTTCAATCAAGCGGCGTTCCCTGATTTTAGAACGAGTTTCAACACGCCCAAACATAAGTTCAAGGCTTCCTTCGGAAATACGGACCTGTTCAAGAATTTCGGTTTCAATATCAATTACCGATGGAGCGATACCTATTTATGGCAGGCTACGTTTGCCGATGGCGACATACCTGCATACGGCGTGTTAGATGCACAGATCAACTATTCGGTGCCCAGTATCAAGTCCGTATTCAAATTGGGCGGTTCGAACCTAACGGGCCACGAGTATTTTTCAGCCGTTGGTACCGGAAATATAGGGTCATTGTATTACCTCTCTTGGGCAATTAATCCATGATTTTGTACAAAAAATGAAACCTAGGGGCGGCCAATTCGGCCGCTCTTTTTTTGCCGTAAATCGACATCCCAAAAAACAGCAAAAAGTAGTTTTCAAATTAAGCCTAATACCCTATCTTTGCCCCCTGAAAAACAGGATGGGATTCCCATCGGGATAGACCTGTCATATAAACACAAGCGCAATGTCAAAAGTTACAGGTAAAGTTTCCCAAATCATCGGGCCGGTCGTCGACGTGGAATTCCAATCGGGCGATGAACTTCCAAAAATCTATGATTCCTTGGAAATTACCAATAAAAACGGTTCCAAACTGGTCTTGGAGGTACAGTCCCATACCGGTGAAAATACGGTCAGAACGATTTCAATGGATTCTTCCGATGGATTGAGCAGGGGAACCGAAGTACTTTCGACAGGAGCACCCATACAAATGCCTATAGGCGAAGATGTTTACGGACGCCTCTTCAACGTAATCGGGGATGCTATTGATGGCCTTGGGAATTTACCAAAAGCCGGTAAAGATGGCTTGCCCATTCACAGGGAAGCACCTAAATTTGAAGACCTTACTACTTCTACCGAAGTCCTTTTTACGGGAATCAAGGTTATCGACCTTATCGAACCTTATGCCAAAGGAGGTAAAATTGGTCTGTTCGGTGGAGCAGGAGTCGGCAAGACCGTACTAATTCAGGAATTGATCAACAATATTGCCAAAGGGCACGGTGGACTTTCAGTGTTTGCCGGGGTGGGAGAAAGAACTCGCGAAGGAAATGATCTTTTGCGCGAAATGCTGGAATCCGGCATCATCAAATACGGCGACGCTTTTATGCATTCGATGGAAGAAGGGGGTTGGGACCTTTCGAAAGTAGATAAAGAAGTGATGAAAGATTCGAAGGCGACCTTCGTTTTTGGACAGATGAACGAACCTCCCGGAGCACGTGCGCGTGTGGCCCTATCCGGTCTGACTATTGCGGAGTACTTCCGTGACGGCGCAGGCGAGGGGCAAGGAAAGGATGTACTTTTCTTCGTAGATAATATTTTCCGTTTTACCCAAGCAGGTTCGGAAGTATCCGCACTTTTGGGCCGTATGCCCTCAGCGGTAGGGTATCAGCCCACCTTGGCCACCGAAATGGGGGCCATGCAAGAACGGATTACCTCCACAAAAAGAGGTTCCATTACTTCGGTACAAGCGGTATACGTACCTGCGGATGACCTTACGGATCCCGCGCCGGCAACTACCTTTGCCCACTTGGATGCTACTACGGTACTATCCCGTAAGATTGCGGAATTAGGAATCTATCCTGCAGTGGATCCATTGGATTCTACCTCACGGATCCTTACCGCCGATATCTTAGGCAAAGATCATTACAACTGCGCCCAGCGTGTAAAAGAGTTGTTGCAGCGTTATAAAGAATTACAGGATATCATTGCCATCCTCGGTATGGAAGAATTATCGGAAGAAGATAAACTGGCCGTAGGCCGTGCCCGACGGGTACAGCGTTTCCTTTCCCAGCCTTTCCATGTGGCCGAGCAGTTCACCGGTATCCCCGGAGTATTGGTCGATATCAAGGAAACCATCAAAGGCTTCAATATGATTATGGACGGCGAACTCGATCACTTGCCGGAATCAGCTTTTAACTTGAAAGGTACTATTGAAGAAGCGATGGAAGCCGGAGAGAAGATGCTCGCAGAGGCTTAATCGAGCGGAGCTGGGAAAATCCCTAATGACAAGCACCAAATGCCAATACAGGGTTTTGGCGGTGGAATTTAGAATTTGGAATCTTTTCTTTGCAGAAAGTTTCAGTTTCCTAAAACATACTACTAACTAATCGAAAGAATGCATTTAGAAATCGTATCCCCAGAGGCAACATTGTTTGCCGGAGAAGTCACCTCGGTAACCGTACCCGGAGTCGAAGGCGAGTTCCAGATGTTGAAAGACCACGCGGCCATCGTTTCCCTATTGCAGGAAGGTGATGTCAAGTTCGACGGTACTACTTCCATTTCCAAAGCCCATGCCTCCAAATTTTCTAATGATGTCAATGGAAAAACGGTTCTGCATATTACTAGCGGTACGGTTGAGATGAAGGATAATAAGATTATTATCCTGGCGGATTAAGCGCCTTAGAACCAACTTTTTAATCCTCAAAAACGAATTGAAATTCAAAGAGCCATCTGTTTTCTCAGATGGCTCTTTGAAATTTTATTGACACCAATTTTTTCAACTCAACCCAATCAATTTCCAATTTTGGTCTCCCGACCGATATGTTTTAAATTCCTCAAACCCGACCGAATAATGCGCTTGCAGCGAACGCCTATTTTCGGCATCGACCTCGGTAATAATTAGTCCAAATTCAGGTTGAATGTTCTCCAGCATGGTTTGGTACAATTTGCGAAAGACCCCTTGACCGCGAAACGCTTTTGCGATACAGATTTGACCCATCACGATGTAGTTTTTAATCTTGGGATGTACCACATTTATTTCATCGAACATGGGGCGAAGCACTTCAATTGCATCCGCAAATTTTGGATGCATACACAAGGCGTAGCCAATTACGATACCGTCGGATTTTGCAATGATATGCGGGCAGAGCTCGTTCATCGCCCTCAAGATGTCGAGCGTGTGGCAAACGGTAACAATACCCTCTATTTTCTTTTCTTCGGATGAAACGACCCAGGGCAAATTCTTTTGCTGTAAGGCAAGTATCTGATTCAACTCTTCTTCGGAGGTTACTCTGCCATAAATTATCATACAACTTTACCTAATAGTGGATAATTACGAGCGCAGTGAAGTGATCTGTTCAAGAGACCCAAATTCTTTTTTAAACCCCACATCCTTACCGCTTACTCAGTTTTAAGCCACTCCTCCCTATTTTTCAATTGCTTTTTCGAAGGTTTTCCCCCAAGGGTCTCCATAAGATGGAGGCTATATTCCGGGTCTGATTTTAGGGTTACCGAAGTAGTTTTCGCTTTGCCGTAGCGTTCAAAACCGATTTTCAGCATATCTCCCACCTTAAATTGCTTGATAAAGGCATTAAATTGCTGCCCAGTAGGGAAATCGTTGCCGTTGATCGACGTGATTACATCACCCATGTCGAGCGCCGCTTCATAGGCAGGACTACCGATTTTAGGGTTCGTTCGAATCACCCCGTTACCATCGCCGTCAAGTTGTGCCGATATACCGATATAAGGGCTTTCCGGATTTTGCTGAAGCATTACGCCGACCGATTCCAACAGGGATTTATAATCGGGCATTCCACTTTTGTAGATATATTTGTTGAAAAAAGTATCTCCAAAAGACGTTCCTGCATAATCGTTCAGGGAATTATGTAAGTCTTCCAAAACATAGGGTTTTTCATTTTTTCCATACGTCTGCCAGACCTGTTTCATAAAACCGTCCAAATTCAGATCGTTCTGCCTCAAAGACAGATCTAGTGCCAGACCCAGCACACTTCCGTAAGAATAGTAGGAAATAAAGGTATTCTCGCGATTTACGGGATCTACCGAGGTCGCCGCATCGACAAAAGGTGCTTGATAGCTCATTTCGATGGGATTGAAGAACTGTAGCGCAGGGGAATTCCAGACGTAGTTGAATGTGCCTGAAATCCCTTCGATATATTCCTGGGGAGTGATGAGTCCCGCGCGGCAAAGAATAAAGTTGGTATAATAGCTCGTAAAGCCTTCGGCGAACCAAAGGGCACCGCTCATATTGGCTTCCGAAAAATTAAAGGGTTCTAAAGATTTCGGGCGGATGCGCTCAACGTTCCAGCTATGGAAAAATTCATGGGAAACCGTGCCGATATTATTTTTCATGCCACCTTCGGCCAAACCTTCGACATCCGTTAAAACGGTGGAATTTCGATGTTCCATACCATCCCCGGAGGCATTGGGGACGTAGCAGGCCAAAAAAGTGTATTTTCCATAATCGTAATCCGGCATTTCGCCATATACCTCCTTTTCGGCCAGCACGACTTTCTTGACCTTTTCGAAATAAGTATCCAGTTCTTCTTCGGTACCGTTATGGTGTAGTACAAATTGCACTTTTTGACTTTTCCCATTTGAGGTTACATCGAATTCCCGCATTTGATAATCGCTGATTTCAACGGGACTGTCCATAAAATACTGAAAATTGGGCGCGGAGTAGGTGGTACCGGAGACAAGGGGCATCTGCGTAGCGATTTTCCAGTTCAGGTCTTCACGGATCTTAAAATCCACTTCAATTTTACGTTCGCTAAGCTCAGGTGGATACATAAAGGTGGCCGGAATATTCAAGTGCGCATGGGTCTCGTCGACCTGCGAATAGGTGCCCCCACCGCGGTTGGCGAACAGGGTGTAGCTGATATTCACCGTGCCGTCGTGACCGGTAATATCCCATTGATAGGGATTCGGGCGGGAGATTTGCAAGTCCTTTCCCTGGCTATCGGTGGCCTTAAAATTATAGACATTTTTAGCAAATTCATGCAGGGCATAGCGTCCTGGTGAGCTGCGGCTCATCCTGAAAGCGACAGTATCGGATTTTAAATCCGTAAATTTTCCATTGATTATCGCCTCGTGGTGCACGGCGTTTTCAAAGGAGATTTCATAACGGTTGGTTTGCGCCAACAGGGAATGTCCAGAAACAATACACAGGAAAAGCAAGGTAAAACGTGTCATTGAAGATGGTTTGTTTCAACGAATATACTGAAGTCATTTAGACTTTTTGTTTGGAACCGAGATATTCGGCTTTTTTGCCCTAATGATGTCATTTTTCAGTTGCATAGCCTAAGCTACGGAACTTAAAAAAGACGAAATTAGGGTGAAAAATGTGAATATCGCAGGTAAAAGGAAAAGTCTAAACGACTTCAATATATAAAATAGGGATATGCTACATTTGTGGTATGGTGGAATTCCCGAAAAAATTAAAAGAAAAACTGCTGGCAAGAACGGGTGACAAAACGCTACGCAGTTTGCCGGAACGCAATACTCTTGTCGATTTTTCCTCTAACGATTACCTGGGTCTTTCCAGAAACGGGGAAATCTTTGAGCGGGCATCGCAAATACTATCCGAGAAGCATATCGTACAGAACGGGTCAACAGGTTCGCGATTGCTTTCGGGAAATCATCCTTTATATACCGAACTGGAAGAAAAATTGGCGGAATTCCACCAAACGGAGTCCGCTTTGGTATTCAATTCGGGCTACGACGCCAACATCGGCTTTTTCGGGGCCGTACCCCAGCGTGGTGATATTGTTTTTTATGACGAATACATTCACGCTAGTATCCGCGACGGCATCAAAATGGGAAATGCCAAAAGCTATAAGTTCAAGCATAACGATTTAGGGGATTTAAAAAAAAGAGAGCAGGCTGAGCGCCGTCGAAGCCTATTCGGAACCAAAGAGAAGCGGGGCCAAGCGGAAAGGAAGTTGCCTAAAACGGAACTGCGGCCATCGCGCTTGATTCCGGGCAAGGCAGGCGAAGCCGAAGTGCCTTTACCTAACACAGCCGAGGTATACGTTGTCACCGAATCCGTCTTCTCCATGGATGGTGATTCTCCCGACCTAAAGGCTTTTGCCGAATTCTGTCAAGAAAACAAGTATCATTTGGTAGTGGACGAAGCCCATGCCATAGGAGTATTTGGAAAATGCGGAGAAGGTCTAGTACAGGAATTGGGATTACAGCATACCATTTTCGCGCGTATCGTTACCTTCGGAAAAGCGATGGGATGCCACGGTGCAGCTATCTTAGGAAGTATCATCCTAAAGAACTATTTGGTCAATTTTGCCCGCAGCTTAATTTATACAACGGGACTTCCCCCACATTCCGTGGCAACCATTACTGCATCCTATGAATACCTATTGATGTCCGACAATGCAGCTGACGGAACGCCAAGGCATCGCATTGTCCGTGACCTTTCCGAAAAGATAAAACATTTCAATTTTGAGCTGGAAACACCTGCCCTGAGTACTTCGAACGCGCCCAGTATAGGCAATGTCAAAGGGGGCGACCTTACCTCGCCGGCAGGCGTACTGAAACCAATTTTCATCCCCAGTACCTCCGCCATCCATTGTTGTATAATTCCGGGAAACGAAAGGGTGAAAAAAATCGCCGAAAAAATTCGGGAAAAAGGATTTGACGTGCGACCCATTCTTTCGCCGACGGTACCCAAAGGCCAAGAACGGCTGCGTATTTGCCTGCATACCTTTAATACCGAAAAAGAAATAAGCGAAGTTTTACAATTATTGGCTATTTTTACCAAAGAAGCCTGATACTCCCGTATTTTGACCGTACGAAAACTACAACATAACAACAATAACGCAATTTTTGCTACCGTAGCGCGATTTCAATATTCCTCTGAGGCACAAATCGTAAAGGGACGTCTTGAAGCGGACGGGATTTCCGTATTTCTTTCCGATAATATTACTATCGATACCGACCCCTTGGTAAGTAATGCCATTGGCGGCGTTAAGTTGAGAGTTCACACCGAGGACGCTTTAAAGGCGATTCGAATTCTAGAATCTATAAGGCAGTACTCGGTCGATGACGAAGGCCAAGAAATCTACTGTCCGGAGTGCAAGAGTATCAAAGTCGATTATTTCACGAATGTCAAGGATTTTAAATCGTTGGCGTCCTTCTTATTCGGATTTTTGTTTGGCGTCTTGCCCTTCTATACGAAGTACGAGTACCGATGTGAAAATTGTAAAAACAAGTTCAATATACAATGAAGCAAATTTTTGTAACAGGAATATCGACGGACGTCGGAAAAACCATCGCCTCGGCCATTATCACCGAAGCCTTGGAAGCCGATTATTGGAAACCCGTACAGGCGGGAAATCTCGACCATACGGATACGGACAGGGTGAAGGAATTGATATCGAACAAAAAAACCGTTTTCCATAAAAGCAGTTACGAGCTGAAATCTCCTATGAGTCCGCATGCGGCCGCCGAAATCGATGGTATAACCATTGATCGCCTTGAAATTCACGAACCTCAAACCGATAATTATTTAGTCATTGAAGGTTCTGGGGGTCTTTTGGTGCCCCTGAACGAGACAGATACGGTGTTGGACATTATTATGCCAACGTATCAAGTGATCGTGGTCTCAAGACATTACTTGGGCAGTATCAACCACACGCTGTTGACCGTGAACTGGCTGACGAGCAAAGGTTATGATGTTTCCTTGATTTTTAGCGGGAATCCCAATCCGCATACCGAGGACATTATACTGCATAAAACCGGTGTTTCGCTTATAGGCCGTATAGACGAAGAAGCGACTTTTGACAAAACCGTGATTAAAAAATACGCAGATCGCTTCGCACCGATGTTACAATCGCTTTGATTGAATTCCTTCCAATGCAATTCCCCCAACAGTCCATCTTCCCGATAATTTTTGGGATTTTAAGTTTGGTACTTGTGATTTGGTGATTGGGATTTGGAATTTTATTTCCCCATCTTTGTATATGCACTTGAGAAAACCAAATAGGCATTCCACACAACTAATGACTACGGAATCCTTATCGGAGCGCGACAAAAAACACCTTTGGCATCCGCTTACACAGCACAAATTGCATCCCCAAATGCTGGCCATCGCCAAGGCGAAAGGTGCCGTACTATACGATGAACACGGAAAGGAATACATCGACGGAATCGCCTCTTGGTATACCTGCATGTACGGACATTGTAACGACTACATTCTGGAAAAAGTCCATCAACAGATGCAACGTTTGGACCAAGTGGTCTTTAGCGGATTTACCCACGAACCGGCCGTTAGGCTATCCGAAGAACTCATAAAGATACTTCCTGCAAACCAAGAAAAACTGTTCTTTTCCGACAACGGCTCCACGGCTGTGGAAATCGGGATAAAAATGGCGTTGCAATATCATTTTAACAAAGGTGAAAAACGCCAAATCATGCTCGCTTTTGAAGATGGGTTTCATGGCGATACCTTTGGGGCGATGTCCGTTTCGAGTCTATCCGTATACAATGGTCCCTTCGAGGATTTTTTTATAGCCGTAGAACGTATACCCGTGCCGACTAAGGAAAATATCACGGATATTTTGAAACAATTGAGTTCCCGACTTCAACAGAACAACATAGCCGGATTCATCTACGAACCTTTGGTACAGGGCGCCGCAGCCATGAAAATGCACGATGCGGAGGGGCTTGACCAAATTTTAAGGCTATTGAAACGGCATGAGGTACTCTGTGTTGCCGATGAGGTTATGACCGGTTTCGGAAAGACCGGTAAACATTTTGCCTCGGACCATTTGACAACTAAACCGGATATCATTTGCCTGTCAAAAGCCCTGACCGCAGGTCTAATGCCCATGGCCATTACCAGTTGCACCCAAGATGTTTATGACGCTTTTTACAGTGATGATATGGCCAAAGGCCTTTTTCACGGGCATACGTACACCGCCAATCCATTGGCGTGCACAGCGGCTTTGGCAGGATTGGAACTATTGCTATCCGAAGAAATACAGAATAATATCCAGCGGATTATAGTTTCCCACCAGCGGTTTAATGAAGAAATCAAAAATCATCCTAAAATAGAAAATACCCGACAATGCGGAACTATCTACGCCTTGAATCTGAATGTGAAAATGGAACGTTACGGTAATCTTCGGGATAAGCTCATGGGTCATTTTATGGAAAACGGGGTATTTTTACGCCCGCTCGGTAATACGATTTATATTCTGACACCTTATGTAATTTCCGACGGGCAATTACAAAAAATCTATGATACCATAAAAAGTGCCTTGGATGCGCTTTAAGGCTTACATATGATATTAAAGTTGTAGCGCAAGGCTTGCGCTTAATGATGTTGAAGATTTAGCGCAGCAATCCATTTAAACTTGTGAATTTTGTATGTTTATGAGCCCTATGCGGTTCAACGATCCGCTTTCAAACTTGAAAAATTCTATTGAAAACACCAATTTCCATAACCGCAATAGCCTCCATTTCCCCGCTTGGTATTTCCAAGGATGAGATTTGGGCCAACTATCAAAAAAACACCCCTTGTTTCACCAAAAGAAATTTCAGCGGGACCGACGAATGGATAGCCCCTTTGCAAGAATTCGCAAAAAAGGAAATCGACCAACTAAAAAACGGGGATGCGAAATACAGAAATCTTGACGATTCGGTCCTATTCGCCCTATACGCCTCACGAAAGGCAGTAGAGCAAGCAGGATGGTCTCTTGAAGGAGCTCGTGCCGAGAGCGGTCGAGGCGCTCGGGATGACATCCGTTTCGGAATCAATATTGGTTCATCAAGAGGCGCGACCACACTTTTTGAAAAGTACCATGAAGAATTTCTGAAAGACAAACGGGCATCGACACTTTCCTCCCCGACCACGACCTTAGGCAATATTTCATCTTGGGTAGCCCACGATTTGCAGACCAAGGGCCCAGAAATATCCCATTCCATTACCTGTTCCACCGCCCTTCATGCCCTGTTGAACGGGGTGGCCTGGATCAAAAGTGGTATGGCGGACCAGTTTCTGGTCGGGGGAAGTGAAGCCCCATTGACCCCTTTTACCATCGCCCAAATGAAGGCACTGAAAATCTATGCTACCTGCGATAGCGTTGCCAATCAATCTATATCAAGCGAAACAGAAAGGGGCCAAAACCAAGCACCCGAGCGGCCTTTGCCCAGCGGAGCCGAAATATCCCAGACTTCGATGGATGGGTTTGGCCAAAATTACCCCTGCCAAGCCCTAAATCTCACGAAAAAACAAAATACCATGATCTTGGGCGAAGGCGCCTCGGTTGCCTGCCTCGAAAAAGGGATACATGAAAATACCTTGGCCGTAATCGAAGGTATCGGCTACGCTACCGAGCCTTTACGGCACAATACCTCCATCTCCACCGATGCCGAATGCTTTCAACGCTCCATGCGCATGGCCTTGGGAAAAACGAAACCCGAAGAGGTCGATATAATCGTAATGCACGCCCCGGGCACGATAAAAGGCGATTTGTCCGAATACAGGGCCATCGTAAAAGTTTTTTGTAACAAACTTCCATTTTTGACCACCAATAAGTGGAAAATAGGGCACACTTTTGGCACTTCGGGGATGTTGAGCCTTGAAATGGCCCTTTTAATGTTGCAGCACCAACAGTTTATCGAAGTTCCTTGCGCTGAATACTTTCCGAAGCCTAAAAGCATTCAAAAAATAATTGTGAATGCGGTCGGGTTTGGGGGTAACGCGGTAAGCATATTATTGGGGTCTGTCTAGAAAAGTGTAGGATATTTTTTGACAGACCCATTGTCCTAATTCATACACTATTGTCCAACGCCGTTTTAGGTTTGCTATCGGATAAATACCTAGTTTTTATAGCAACCCATTGTACAAATGACCTGCGGCACTTATCCTGTAGTAGGTCTTTTTTTTATTTTCTATTGTCTCTTTTCTATTTTAAAGCCTATTTTTGATTTCGAATGAATCCACGCACATGACCAAGACGAAACACGACTGGACCAAGTCCGAAATCCTCGATATCTACAATACCCCATTGATGGAACTGCTTTACGACGCGGCCACCATCCACAGAAAACACCACGACCCCAATACGGTGCAGGTATCTACGCTGCTATCGATTAAAACGGGCGGTTGCCCTGAAGATTGTGGCTATTGTCCGCAAGCGGCCCGATACCATACCGATATCAAGGGTAACGATTTGATGACCGTTCCACATGTTAAGGCACAAGCTTTACGGGCAAAAGCTTCGGGAAGTTCACGCGTCTGTATGGGTGCTGCTTGGCGTAACGTCAAGGATGGCCCGGAATTCGACCAAGTACTTGAAATGGTGCGTACCATCAATAAATTGGATATGGAGGTCTGCTGTACCCTTGGGATGATCACCGAAAACCAAGCGAAGCGTCTGGCAGAAGCCGGACTTTACGCCTACAATCATAACTTGGATACATCCGAGGATTATTATAAGGATGTAATTTCTACCCGAGCCTTTCAAGATCGTTTGGATACTATCGACAACGTACGCAAGAGCAATGTTACCGTTTGTAGCGGTGGGATAATCGGAATGGGCGAAGCTTTGGAAGACCGCGCAGGAATGCTGGTCGCGCTATCAAGCTTGAACCCACAGCCTGAATCCGTACCGATCAATGCCCTGGTCGCAGTGGAAGGTACTCCTATGGCGGAGATGGAACCCATCAGTATCTGGGAAATGATCCGTATGGTCGCCACGACCCGTATCGTGATGCCCGAAACCCAAGTACGACTGTCGGCTGGGCGTACCGAAATGAGCCGCGAAGGGCAGGCCATGTGCTTCTTTGCAGGGGCGAATTCTATTTTTGCGGGCGATAAGCTATTGACCACTCCCAATCCCGATGTAGGCGAGGACATGGCCATGTTCAAGTTGTTGGGACTGACCCCGCAGAAACCCTTCACGAAAGTCTCGCAACCCAAGACTTTAGAGGCTTCCGAGTCGCAGCTACAGCCATTGGGCGAAAAACCAAAATGGAGCCGACCAGGGCATTCCATAGAACGCAACGAAACGGCCAAAGCGAAACCCAAACCATCTGTTAGCACCACTGATTTATAGAGGTAGCAAATATTCTGCCTTTTTACGGAAAATTTTCTATTTAGCCAGCCTTATCGCTTCGCTATCAGAAACGATTTTCTGACCTACTTTGTCGCAATCGTTTAGCTACCGATAATGAATTTAGAATAGATTTAAGAAGTTTATCCTTCAGGGATAATTAAATTTGCCGCTTTCGATTTAAATGTTTTTAATCATCAAGCCTTGAATTTAGAAGCTATTCCGAGGGTGAAGTCCATTACCAAGGAAGATTTTTTGGAGAGATATTTCAAACCGCAAAAGCCGGTGGTCATCGAACATGCAGTCGATGACTGGCCAGCTACTCAAAAATGGAGTTTAGACTACATAAAAGAGGTTGCCGGAGATAAGACCGTTCCTTTATATGATAATCGGCCTGTAAACCACGAAGATGGGTTTAACGAGCCGCATGCCCAGATGAAGATGTCCGATTATGTAAATCTCTTGAAATCGGAACCTACCAAGTATCGTATCTTCCTTTGGAACATCTTAAAGGAAGTACCGCAACTGCAAAAGGATTTCAGCTTTCCTGATTTCGGTCTCAAATTAAAGAAAAAACTGCCCATGCTGTTTTTTGGAGGACGGGATTCCTTCACTTTTATGCACTACGATATCGATATGTCCAATATTTTCCATTTCCATTTTGAGGGAAAAAAGGAATGTATTCTGTTTCCACAATCCGAGACAAAATACCTGTACAAGGTGCCACATTCATTGATAACCCATGAAAGCATCGATTTCGAAAATCCCGATTTCGAAAAATGGCCCGCTTTGAAATCGGCCCATGGATTTAAAACGGAATTGAACCATGGCGACGTGCTCTACATGCCCGAAGGCTATTGGCATTATATGAAATATGTCACCCCCGGATTTTCGATGAGTTTACGTTCTTGGCCTAAAAGCCCTTTCAATTTCGCAAAGGGCTTGTACAATATCATAATAATGCGAAGTTTCGATATCGCCATGCGTAAAATACAAGGCCAAAAGTGGATAGAGCATAAAAATGCGAAGGCGGTGGAGCGGACGAATGCGATGTTGGCTTAGAATACCGATTTCTATAATCTGATATCGTTTCGTAAATTTGTACTTTCAATTCATACTCTAAATTCATACATGTGAAAAGTTTCATAGCAATTTTATTTTTATTGGCCGGCACTATTTCGGCATGGGCACAAGGATACTCGGGCAAAGGGGATCAAAAATTTCAGGTAGGCGCAAATTTGCAAAATAACGGTACAGGCATCACCGCCTCCTACGATTACGGGTTGGGCGAGAATATATCGATAGGGGCAACTTCTTCATATTCCCTGGGAATCGGTAGCGGCCTTGATAATGGCGCGCGCGAACGCTTCGATGCCAAAGCAAGGTTCAGCGCCCACCTTGGTCCGGTAATGGGTATCAGCGACCGATTTGATCTGTATCCGGGACTTGATCTGGGGCTAAAGAATTTTGGTTTTCATACTGGAGCTCGGTATTTCTTTTCAGATGGGTTCGGTGTATTTACGGAACTGGGCTTTCCTATTGCAAAGTATGATACTGGTGATTTGAGCCCGGCGGAAGAACTGCATAATCAGTTTACCATAAATCTTGGGGCTTCGTTCAACTTTTTGTAGTTTCTTAAGTTGCTGGGTGCTCAGTCTGACCCCGGTTTTGGAAGGATTGGGAGGCACTGGCATACAGAGACTCGATTTTTTTTACTGGGTAATGGGCTACGGCCCAAAGCGCAATACGTTTCACGGGACAAGTTCCTTGATTTTCGCGTACACCAACTCACTTTCCCATCCGCGATACAGTAGATAATCGGCTAGTTTTTTTCTTCTTTTTAGCCGGTTCTTTTCGGTAATTTGAGACAATCTTTTGTCGGCAAGGGCGTCGAAGGTATCAAGATAAGCAGTTTGGTTAATTTCTTGCAACGCCGTCTTGATATTGAACCTTGAAATGCTTCGCTGCTTCAATTCCAACCGAATCCGTTTGCGACCCCATTTTTTAATAGTGAATTTTCCCCGGGCGAAGCTTTTGGCAAAACGCTCCTCGTTCAAGTAGTCGTTTTCGATAAGGTGAACGACAATTTGGTCTATGGCTTCGGGAATCATACGCATCTCCCGTAATTTATTCACCACTTCCTTATGGCAGCGCTCTTGGTACGCGCAATAGCCTTCGAGTTTTTTTGTCGCTTCCTTTAAGGAGTAGGCTTTCATCATGCTGTAATTTAAACAAAAAAAGCGACCCTTCGTTGCCGAAGAATCGCTTTAATAATTGGTAATTACCAATTCAATAAATGGTCTTACCGTCTTTATCCGTAAATCGATATTCGAGATACGTAAAGGCATCGCGTGGCTGTATTTTCACCCATTTTTTATGCTCCAAAAACCATTTGGACCGCATGGATGGAAAGCCTTTCGTAATGTATGCCGCGATAAAAGGGTGGATGTTCAAAGTAATCTTCTCATCCTTTTTAGGCCCTTTCAACAACTTTTCGAGATCGAAATTGATTTTATCTACCAAAACGATAGGGGCTTCAACTTCTTTTCCGCTCCCGTTGGGGTTCTCTTCGGTCGTCTTGATGTTCATTTCGGGACGAACGCGTTGCCGTGTTATCTGTATCAGCCCGAATTTACTGGGCGGCAGAATTTTGTGCTTGGCACGATCGTCTTTCATCTCGTTGCGAAGATGGTCGAAGAGCTTTCTTCTGTGCGGTGCCTTTACCATATCGATAAAGTCTACCACAATGATGCCACCCATGTCGCGAAGGCGTAATTGCCTGGCGATTTCGGAAGCTGCCAAAAGGTTCACTTCCAGAGCGGTATCTTCTTGGCCCTTGCCCCTGCTCGAACGGTTACCGCTGTTCACGTCTACAACGTGCAATGCCTCGGTATGTTCGATAATCAAGTACGCACCTTTGCTCATGCTGGCGGTACGGCCAAAAGAAGTCTTGATCTGCCGTTCTATCCCATACTTTTCAAAAATAGGAACCGGCGATTGATACAGCTTTACAATCGACTCTTTTCCGGGGTCGATTTCCTGTACATAATCCTGAATCTGGTCGTAAAGCGTTTCGTCATCTACATGAATACCGGTAAAGGAATCATTAAAGACGTCCCTGAGTATCGAAGAAGCCCTGTTGAGCTCGACCAATACTTTCGAGGGGGTATGCGCTTTTTGTAATTTTTCACACATTGTCGACCATTTGGCCAACAAGTTTTCTAGATCTTTGTCAAGTTCCGCTACTTTTTTGCCTTCTGCGACGGTTCTGATAATAACACCAAACCCTTTTGGTTTTATGCTTTTTACCAGTCTTTTTAGCCTGTCTTTTTCTTGATTGCTCGCTATCTTTTGAGAAACGGATACACGATCGGAAAAAGGCACCATGACCAGATAACGCCCCGCAATGGAAAGTTCGGAACTGATTCTTGGGCCTTTGGTGGAAATGGGCTCTTTGACAATTTGCACGAGTAAAGACTGGTTTGCCTTGATGACATCGGTAATGACACCATTTTTGTCAATGTCTTTTTCTGTAGGAAAATTGGTAAGGGTATAATCCTTCAATTTCCCGGTACTTACCTGCTTTATAAATTTAAGCATAGTGGCCAGTTGTGGCCCAAGGTCATGATAATGCAAAAAGGCATCCTTTTCATAACCCACGTTGACAAAGGCTGCATTGAGACCGGTTACCGGTTTGCGTACCTTGGCCAGAAGTATATCGCCAACGGAAAAATCGTTGTTGTCTTCCTCTTTATGCAATTCAGTGAGCTTTCCATCCTTTAAAAGGGCAAAATCAACGGCATCGGAACTAGATCTTACGATTAATTCTCTATTCACCTGAATATATTTGTACTTGCCCCTTCACAATAATTCCGATGATGACCGGACTGGAAGTGGACAAATTGATTAAACAATACTTGAAACGGATTTAATAAAATCCGTCGGAATCCACTTTTTTGGATTTCTATGTCAATGAACGTATAAAATAATAAAGGCCGTATTGGTGGTAAGTACTGAAGATTTTCAGTTCCTACATCCATTACGGCACTTACAAAAATTACTTTTTCTTGTGGCGGTTAGCTCTTCTGCGCTTTTTACGCTTGTGGGTAGCTACCTTATGTCTTTTTCTTTTTTTACCACTCGGCATATATATTTATTTTTTGGGTTATTTATTTTACCTGCACGTTACTTTTGACGCCTTCAACAAAAACCTTAGCGGGCTTGAACGCCGGTATATTGTGCGCCGGAATCTTTATAGTCGTGTTCTTGCTAATGTTCCTTCCGGTCTTTTCGGCCCTGGTTTTAACAATAAAACTGCCAAAACCTCTAAGGTAGACATTGTCGCCACCTTCCAAGGAATTTTTCACTTCCTCCATAAAGGTTTCGATGGTTGCCTGTACATCGCCTTTTTCGATTCCCAGTTTATCCGAGATATTCGATACAATTTCTGCTTTCGTCATCTTTCGTGTTAAATTTTAAGTAGTTAGAATCCAATGTGGATGCTGTTTTTTTGGGATGCAAATATATAAATTTAATTACATACTTCCCGCTAACGGACTAATTTTAAACGATTCATCTTTCGCCAATTTTTTTAAGATTGTAATGATGGGATGGTTCCTGGGATAATCCGTTATTTTTGCACCTTAGCTTTTTTGCAGATGACCTTTGCCCAAATAATTTTAGTGTGGTATGCTTCGAACAAACGAAACTTGCCTTGGCGGGGAACCCGGAACCCCTATTATATATGGCTTTCGGAGATTATTCTTCAGCAGACGCGGGTGGTGCAGGGCACACCCTACTACCTGAAGTTTATAGCCGCTTTTCCGACGGTATACGACTTGGCGAACGCATCCGAAGAACGCGTGCTGAAACTTTGGCAGGGCCTTGGCTATTATTCCCGGGCCAGAAATCTGCATGCTGCTGCAAAAACGGTGGTTGGGACTTATGATGGCACTTTCCCAGAGACCTTCGAAGGACTCCTAAAATTGAAGGGAGTGGGGGACTACACCGCAAGTGCCATAGCCTCCATTTGTTTCGACCTTCCTGAACCTGTAGTCGATGGTAATGTATATCGGGTACTTGCCCGATATTTTGGTGTAGAATTACCTATTAATAGTACGGAAGGCGTCAAATATTTCAAAGATCTGGCTCGTGAGGTCATGGATCCCGATAGTATTCGGAATTACAATCAAGGGATCATGGAGTTCGGTGCCGTTCAGTGTACCCCGAAAAACCCCAATTGCATGTACTGCCCGTTGAACGATAGCTGTGTTGCCTTGCAAAAGGGCAAGGTTCAAGAGCTGCCCATTAAAATCAATAAGACCAAAGTAAGGCGTCGCCATTTCAATTATTTGTCTTTTAGGGATGCCGATGGAAAAACCCTATTGAAACAGCGGACAGGAAAGGGCATTTGGCAGCATCTTTGGGAATTTCCGTTACTGGAATCCAAGCAGGCAATTGATGAGGATGCGGTAATCAAGAAATTGGATGATTTTGTGGATGCCAAAAAAGTACGGGAAATAATAAGATATAATGAACGACCCATCATCCATAAACTGTCTCATCAGCACCTGTACACCGTATTTTGGATAGTCAAAACGGATGAGGTGCTGCAAAATAGCATCCGCTTATCCGAAGTTGAAAAGTATCCTGTACCCGTATTGATTGCCGAGTTCTTACAGGTACTTTTAAAAAAACCGGAAACTGATCATCAGTAGCTCGATTTCAAAGCTTCGGAATCAAAATAGTGGTTTTCGGGAACCAGGGTTTTGAACATGCTCGTAAACATCCAAAAATTCGTACTTTTGAGGATTAATTTATAAGAAAAAGCAATGAGCGGTACATTGAACAAGGTGATGTTGATAGGTAATCTTGGGGATGAGGTGAAAATGCACTATTTCGAGAACGGCGATTGTATCGGGCGGTTTCCCATAGCGACGAGTGAGACCTATACCAATAAGAAGACAGGCGAACGCACTACAACGACCGAATGGCACAATATCATCGTTCGCAACAAATCGGCCGAAATCTGTGAAAAATACTTGGGCAAAGGCGATAAAATCTATGTTGAGGGACGACTGCGAACGCGCCAGTGGCAAGATGACACCGGCAACACCCGCTATTCTACCGAAGTGCAGGCCCAAGATTTTACTTTTCTGACCCCAAAAGGACAAAGCAACGCTAGCGATCAACAGAGCGAGCAGCCCCAAAACCAAAATGTGGATTCGACCAATTCGGATACTACAAAAACCGCCGATTCCCACAAAAAATCGGCTCTGAGTCCATCCGAAGAGGATGATCTACCCTTCTAAAAAATAAACCCTACCAATTGGACCCTGACCCCATTATTTCACTTCCCAACGTCGTAGCATCCGTCGGTGCTTTTGCGTTTAAAATCATATTTCTTGTCTTGCTATTGATCTGTTCCGCTCTGATTTCCGGAGCAGAAGTTGCTTTTTTTGGACTTTCGCAATCCGACGTAAAAGACATCGAAGAGCGCAAGACGACCCGCGGAACCATTATCGTTAAGCTGTTGGAAAGGCCCAAAAAATTGTTGGCCACCATTTTGGTCGCCAACAACGCCATCAACATTGGGGTAGTGCTACTTTTTAGTATCATCGGCGAGACCGCTTTTGCGCATATAGAATTGGAATGGGTTCGGTTTTTATTGGAAGTTGTCGTGGCCACCTTCCTTATTTTGATGTTCGGCGAAATATTGCCCAAGGTCTATGCCAACAGAAACCGCGAGGCATTTGCCCATTTTATGGCCTATCCCCTGAGAGTATTGGATTTTCTGTTCTCGCCCCTGAGCCTTCCCATGCGTTCGGGTACCCTTTTTCTGCACAACAAGCTGGGCAAACAAAAATCGAGCCTGAGCGTTGACCATCTTTCACAGGCTCTGGAAATGACCTCTGAAGGGGATACCACCAAAGACGAGCAAAAAATTTTACAAGGCATCGTTTCCTTCGGCAATACCGATACCAAGCAGGTCATGCGACCGCGTATCGATATTTTTGCGCTGAGCGAGGCCATGAAATTTCTGGAAGTTCTGGAAGAAATCAAAAAAAATGGCTACTCCCGTATTCCTGTTTTTTCCGAGCATATGGACAATGTTCTGGGGGTACTTTACGTTAAAGATCTGTTGCCCTATATAGATAGGAAAACCCTGAACTGGATGGATTTGATCCGTGAACCGTATTTTGTGCCCGAGAATAAAAAACTCGATGATCTTTTGTTGGAATTCCAAGAAAAGAAAAACCATTTGGCGATTGTCGTCGACGAGTACGGGGGAACTTCGGGCATCGTCACCCTCGAGGATATTATTGAGGAAATCGTGGGCGATATCAGCGACGAGTTCGACGATGAAGACCTGATTTTCTCCAAATTGGACGATTTCAATTTCGTTTTCGAAGGAAAGACCACACTTAAGGATTTCTATCGGGTCGTCAAAATCGAAGATGAAACGGAATTCGAACAACAAAAGGGCGAATCGGAGACCATAGCCGGTTTCGTTCTTGAAATAGCAGGTAGTTTTCCAAAAAAGGGCGATATTATTGCTTTCAACGAGTATCGGTTCGTCGTAGAGGGCCTTGACAAAAAGCGACTGAAACAGATCAAAGTGACCTTGCCACATGAAGTTTAGATCTTACATTGCAATAGGGGTATTGGGTGTGTTATTTGTCGCATGTAAAGAAGAGGTGCTGCCCAAACCGAACGCCAAGCTCCGTCTGGAATATTCGAAGCCAGAGCTTACCGAGTTGGTGACCGACCATTTTCGGTTCGAATACAACAAATTGGCCAAGGTAAAAATCAAGAACAGCACGGCACTAACCTTGAAATATCCTGAAATGAAAGGTGAGATTTTCATCAACTACAGAAAGATCGATAACAATATTGAAAAACTACTTTCCGATGCCCAAAAACTAAGTTACGAGCATTCGGTAAAGGCCGATGGCATCCTCGAGCAGCCTTTTGTCAGTGAAGCGCACAACGTGTATGGTATGTTCTACGAAGTCAGTGGCAATGCCGCTTCCCAAGCACAGTTCTATGTGACCGACAGTACCGAACATTTCTTGACTGGCTCGCTGTATTTCCTCACAAAGCCGAACTACGATTCCATCTATCCCGCCGCTGCCTATCTGCAAAACGATATTCGGGGGATTATGGAGACTTTGAGGTGGAAGGATTGATAGGCAGTCGCAGGTCGACAGCTTCCGGCAAATCAGTCCTCTTTCCCTAATAGATTCTGGGCATTTTCGATACTCGAATTGATTTGTTCCTTTAAAGCCTTCACTTTTTCTTCCTCTTCATCGAGCCATTGCAGTTTCTGCTCCGAGAGTTCCGCTCCTTTCATTATTTCATCGAGAGTAAAGCGATTTCCAAAGTTTTGCATCCAATCCATCATAGCTTTATGGGCATCCTGAAGATCTATTCGGGCTTTTTTGTATTGCATTCCCATTTCGGTGCTATCGTTTTCCATCCCTTTGAGTTGTCCTACCAATTTTCCAAATTGGCCCATTTTCGGCATGATCTCGTCGTGCACGGCCATGACCTCTTTCATTTGAATGGATTCTTTTTTCTCCTTGCAGGAGGTGCTGAATGTGATCAAGGCAATAGTCATCAGTAGCATTAATTTCTTCATTTTTCAACTTTTTTGGTTGTCCACAAAGGTCGCAACTTGCCTTTGGATTTCATTATATTTCTTGATCCCATAGGATAGCCCAAATTTACGACAGGTTTTACTTCCTTTAGGTCTGAAACGAAAAAATCATCATTTTTGTATCGTCTAAAACTATCCAAGACTTGAACGACTATTCGAAAAAGTGGGTCTACTTGATTTTGCTGTCCTTGGTCTGGGGCTCGTCCTTTATCCTTATAAAAAAAGCGCTCCTAGGTCTAACGCCTTTGCAATTGGGCGGTCTGCGCATCGTCTTTGCTTCGCTGGTCTTATTTTTGTTTGGATACCGCAGCCTGAAAACCATCAACCCCAAAGATTGGAAATGGATTATAGCAGCGGGACTTCTAAGCTCATTTTTCCCTCCCTTTTTGTTCGCTTTGGCGCAAACGGAAATCGATAGCGGGGTGACGTCCATCTTTAATTCGGTAGTGCCTTTATTGACCACCGTGGTCGGCATTGTGGCCTTTGGGGCCCTAGTGACGAAGCGGCAGATCTTAGGGGTCGTTATCGGTTTATTGGGAACACTTGCTTTGATCGTATCGGGCATGGAGTTCAAGCCGGACCGTAATTACGCCTATGCCATTTTTATATTGATCTCGGCCTTGTGTTATGCATTTAATATCAATATTATCAAAAAGCATTTGGCGCATTTAAGTCCGCTTGCCGTTACCACGGGCAGTTTTGCCGTTGCTTTTATTCCGGCGCTACTGCTGGTATCCCTCTCCGGATTTTTTGCAGAATACCAAAATAACGAAGCGATGCACACCGCCTTGTGGTATCTTTTGGTTCTTGCAATTATTGGCACTTCGATAGCGAACATTATTTTTAATAAGCTCATTTATCTTTCAAGTCCCGTTTTTGCGGCTTCGGTAACCTATCTGATTCCCTTGGTTGCCTTGCTCTGGGCCGTTTGGGATGGGGAGACCATGAACGGCTATCAATTGCTGGGTGGACTAATCATCTTACTCGGCGTCTGGTTGGTGAACCGACGGAAAAGGGCGGTTTGATATGGGATGGATGCGCAGGCTATCTTACTTTTTCATTGCGGATATCCCTTCTCTTTTTTGTTCAGTTTTTCGGGCTTGATACACCAGGGCGCGACCCAGGTTTTTTTTGGATTTGAAATTTGGGATTTGGAGTTTCTCCCCCGAAAGTTTATTTTGACAGCTGCAACACCTTTTCCCAAACTTCTGCACTAACAGGGATGCCTTCCGCCAAATTTTTCTTGCGGGTCTGCAACGTGCGCTCGCCGGGATAATACGTACGCCCACCTTTTTCCAAGGGTTCCACATCGTGCGTATAATCGATAATTTCGTTGAGCAATTTTTCCTGTAGGCCGTTATCGCCGAATATTTCGGGATATACGCATAAGAAAACCTGGGATACACCCGTCTCATAGTCGTCTTGGCCGATTTTATAGGTGGATTTTCCTGCGGATAACAGGGTTGCCAGCATATCCAAAACCATAGAAAGTGCCGAACCTTTCCAGTAGCCGATGGGCAGGCCGCGTTGGTTTCCGAGAATCTTTTCCGGATCTTTGGATAGCTCACCCTGGTTGTCCCAACCGCCGGAATAGGGCAGTTTTTCGCCTTTCAATTTGTAGTTGTTGATAGTGCCGAACGCGAACTGTGAAATCGCCATATCCAAAACCACATGGCCTGCTGCTCTGGGAATTCCAACAATAAAAGGATTATTCCCCAACCGGCTGTCCTTCCCGCCCCAAGGGGGCATATTCGGTTGGGTGTTGGTAAAGAGGATGGATATACATCCTTCATCGGCCGCTCGCCATCCGTAGGTGCCGCCTCGCATCCAATGGTTGTTGTTGCGCAGGGCAACCAATCCCATGCCATGTTCTTTTGCCAAGGCGACCGCCCGGTCGGTACATTTGATGGCATTGATGATTCCCGGCCCCGAGTTGCCGTCCCAGCGTTCAATGCTTCCAAAGGCTTCCATTTTTTCCGCTTCGGCATTCACTTTGATCACTCCATTTTCCACATATTCGATAAAAAGAGGTACGCGATTGATGCCGTGGGAGTTGACCCCATCTAAAGTAGTTTCTGAATGGGTTTTGGCGAGCAGTTTCGCTTTTTCCTCCATAAAGGAATGCTTCCGGAAGAGGCGATATAAAACCTCTTGCATTTCGTCAAATGGAATGGTAAGGGATTTGGGATTCATGGGTAATAAGTTTTACATATGATGTTAAGAATTCAAGACTGGTTCTGTGCAAGTTACCCCTTTTTTGCGTTCCTCTTAGTAATAAAATAACTGCTGACGATTATCAATACCCCGCCGATCAAGGTGTTCAACGTCACTTTTTCATCCAAGATAAAATATCCCAACACGATGGCGCTTACCACCTCAAGGTACATTAAGGACGAAGCGATGGAAGCTTCTAAATATTTCAGGCCATAGAAGAAGAGCTTAAAGACCACGATACCGATCAAAAATCCGTAAAATACACCTACCCCCAATTGCTCTAAAGATGCATCGGGAATAAAGAACAGAAAGGGGATAAAAAAAAACGCACCTACCAGATTTTGATAGATGATGATCTGCTCCTTATTGTAATGCTGCGATTCGGACTTAAAGATTAGTACGGTCACCGCATAGGTGATTGCTGATAAAACCGCGGCCACCATACCCAAGATATCCTCATTTCCAAAACTGAAGGTTTTGTTGGAATACGTGACAACCAAACCGGTAAATGCCAAGAACAATAGCGCTACGTGACTCCTTTTAAGCGGTTTCTTAAAGTAGACCGTTTCGAAAATAAACACGAAAATGGGCCATGAATAGAATAGCACGACCGCATTGCCGATGGATGTAAAAATAAAGGCGACTAGGTACAGATAGATACGTACTACGTTTATGGTCGAGGCGAGCAGCATCTTTTTGTAGTTGCCGGTAAACAGGGGGTTGGACTTGCTGAACAGAACGGGCGCCAAAAATAGGATGGGTACCATGGTCCGAAAAAAAGCGATGGCGCCCGTACTCAAGGTGGACATATATTTTATGAGTAGGCCGTTCGTACCGGCTATCAGGGCACACAGAGCTACGGCATAGATTGCTTTTTTCATTTGGCAAAACTACTGAACTCGGCAAAAGAAAAGGTGTAAACCAGTACTGGGTTAAAGCATAAATGCCACAAAAGACGCATTGATTTATGCTGTGATTTTGGCTTAACCCAGTACTGGTTCACTGCTTTAGTTTCCCAAACAACCATTGGTTTTTTAATTCTTGCTGTTCTGGGAAGGTCCAATGTTGGGTTTCCTGAAAAACATGAAGTTCTTTTTTTGCGTCGATGACATTGTAGGCTGAAAAGGTCGAGGCAGGCGGACACACATTGTCGTTATAGCCCCAGCTGTACCAGCCTTCGGCGGTTACCGAGCGTGCAAAATTGACCACATCGTAGTATTTTGATACCTCTATTTTTTCGGTTTTATTGGTAAATTCATCCACAAAGATCTGGGGCCATCCGCCGGCGCGGCCATGCAAGAATCCCGTCATATCGGAAAGGGCCGGATAAAAGGCGGCCAAATAATCGATACGGTCATCGAGGCTTGCGGTGACGATGGAAAGCGCCCCGCCTTGGCTTCCTCCGGTTACGGCCATATTATTGCCGTTAAAACTATCGAGACTGTCCAGAAAATCCACCGCTCGCACACATCCCAAATAGACACGGCGGTAGTACATGTTATCTTTATCGTCAAGGTTAAAGACTTGATAATTGTTTAACGCGCCGGCTTGAAGATCATCGTAAACGCTCTTGTCCAAAGTAACGGGAATACCATGAATACCGATGGTAAATGTAACAAAACCCTCGGCCGCTTCATCGACCTCCCCGTAATACGGCCGAATGCCCGCCCCGGGCACATGTAGGATGGCTGGATACTTTCCCTTCTTTTTCGGGATACATAAAATACCATAGATCTTGCCCTGAACATTGTCCAGTTTCACATGGTACACATCGACCTTATCGGTACAGCGTTCGGGCAGCAAAGTCAATACGGGGTTCATGGGCACTTCGGCCAGTTCTTCCTTGCCTTTGTCCCAAAACGCCTCGAAATCGGATGGCAGGGTCGTGGTCGGTTCTATCTTGTAAGGTGCAAACCCCGTAGTAGCGTAGGAAGAATATTCCTTGCCATCTACCGTTACGGTGGCGGTGCAGCGCAGAAACCCCGGTTCCTTAAATTTTGCAGCTTTGATTTTTGTCTTATTGTTTAGGGATAGCGTGCCCTCGTCCCAAATCTTGACTTCGCGATAGCCGGGGTCAGTCTCGATTTTATAGTTGATTTTCACACCTTCGATCGGCACATGGTTTCGCAATACATTGATCGAGAATTCGGCCTGTTCGCCGACTTCGTACGTCCAGTCCGTATGATTGGGGCTTACGATGACCTCGACCAGTTGTTTGCTGGGCTGGGCGGTGAGGTAGACCGTGAAGAGGAGGGCTGCGAGGAAGGTGCTGTAATGATTAGTTTTCATTTGTTCGGATAGTTTTAGATGCCCTTCGAATGGAAATTGGCATTGATTTTAAATGGATGCTGAATGGTAGTTAATACCTATGAGATACGTTTTATTTTGCCAACCGCCATTCTTTCCTTGGCTTTCGGGATAACAGACTATTAGCCTCTGAATCACCAATAAATTTTTCTTTATCCGAATTCCATTGAAGCTTTCTTTTCAAGCGGTATGAGATGAGTCCCAAATGCATGGGAAGGGTCAATTCCCGGGCATTGGCGAGATTCGATTCTGGGGAGGTTCTCGACTTTATGGCATCCACAAAATTCTGTTGGTGTCCGGGCGAGCGGATTATGGTTTTCGGTACTTCGGGAATATCGGTGACCGTTTCGCCATTGATAGTGATTTCACGCGTTTCGTAATCGCAGATAAGTGTACCCTTGTCTCCCTCGAAATAGGCACCAATATTGCGTTCCGCGGCACCGGGCACTTTTGGGGGCTCGGTAGTCCAATGCAGGTTTAAATCCTCAAATTCATAATCGACATTGATCCATTGTGGAGTGTCGGCAATACCTTCGGCTTCCTCGCCTTGGGCGGCAATACTTTTTAAGCCCTTTGGCTGTAGCGCCCAGAAAGCCACATCGGCGATATGGCACCAAAAATCGGCAAAGATACCTCCGGAGTAATCCAAGAAATACCGATAGGTAAAATGACACCGCTCGGGTATATAATCCACGTAGGGTGCAGGCCCCAGCCACATATCCCAGTTGAGGCCCTTTGGTACGGCCACACTTTTCGGATTGCCTAAATTGGGAGGCTGACCATTTTTCCATAAACGCACGGTATGGACCTTGCCGATAGCACCGGCCCTAATGATTTCGACGACCCGGTGATAGTTATCGGTCGCATGAATCTGTGTGCCCAATTGAAAAATGCGATTGTTCTTTTCCATGTTTTTGAGCATCATCCGGCCTTCCTTTACATCATAGGACAAGGGTTTTTCCCCATACACATCCTTTCCAGCTTGAAAAGCGAGGCTACCAATCTGGGCATGCCAGTGATCCGGCGTAGCGCAGGTAATGGCATCCACATCTTTTCGATCTAGAATATGTCGGAAATCACCATACCCGTCCACCTTTTTGCCGGGCTGTAAGGCGTTCATCGTTTTTAGACTTGTGGCCAGGTGCTGTTCATCGACATCGCAAAGCGCGACTATATCGACCTCAGGTAGGCCGGCGAACCATTTCATATGGTTATTGCCCATACCGCCTACACCGATGTGTGCCACCCGTAGACGGTCACTGGGCGCGACCTTTCCGTATGCCGAGGGTAACAGGGTCAGGCCCAAAAGGCCCAGGCCACTTTGTTTTAAAAATTGTCTGCGATGCTTGTTGTTCGATTTCATAATAGATGGGGATAAGGGGGATTGATATTTTTTGTTTTTCGAATATATACTAATGAGTAAATCAACGAATATTAATGAACTGCTACGATCCTCCGGCAGGCAACATATTGCGGATCGCGCTGATTTTCCAACGCTTGCCTTCGTAGACTACGATAAAGGTACTCCACATTTTCCGAAGGGAGCCGTCGGCATTCTCAATCTCATATCGGGTATCGACCACTGCCGTTTTTTGGCTCAAAAAACGAATCTGGTCTACAGTCAAGGTCCGGCTCCCCGGGTTAGCACTAGAACTTCGTAGCATCCCTTGCTTCGCCGTTTCAAAACCCCTGCGCCATTCGCCGGTCGATACCAATTGGTCGATATTATCGGTAAGAATTTGTTTAAGCAGTACCGTGTCTTTGGTTTCTCGTGCCTGGGCGTATTGGTCGATCAGGGTGTAGAGGGGTTTTTCTTTTGGGCTGGGGCCTGTAGTTTGTTGGGCGCAGGCCCAAGGTATAAACAACGTAGCGCAAAAGAATAACATCAATTTTTTGTCCATAATAGCACTGATTTTTGGGTTCACTGCTTAAAAGTACGATTTCTTAGACTATCGGTATCTTTGAAAATAGTTCTTAAAACAGGCCTTTCGCAAAATCAACAAAAGAGATATTTGCCAATGACTGCGTATTGGAGGTGTTACGTAATCGAGGCTTTAATGCCACGGCAGATTCTTTGCATTCACAGTTGTGAAGGTTAACGATTTTTGAAATCATAAATTTGTACAACTTTCTTATCAAATTGTCATACATCTATAGCCTACTCAGTTTCGTACTCCCTTTCAAAAACCACCAATAAATGCAAACCGCAGAGTGCATCATCCAGAAAACTAGGACTAATCATTGACCATCTGCAACAATTTCATTCGACTATTGATACCGACCTTATTGTAAATCCGATGGGTGTGGTCTTTTACGGTCTGTAAACTGATGAATAAGGTATCGGCAATCTGTTGGTTGGTTTTACCCAGGCAAAGCTGCTCAATGACCTCCTGCTCGCGGGGGGTAATCCGGTATTTTTGATACAAGTGTTCTTTTTTATCCGTATTTGGTTGCTCGGCACCGATTGGTGCAAACAGACGATCGGACTGCTGTCTTATGTACCATAACGCCATCAAGTGCGAAATAAAATAGAGTAAGATCAATGGAGCTAGCATCCAGGATACTGCCTCATAGAAAGCGAGGGAGACCCCACGCAGTAGAAGTCCCGTAACTAGTAAAAGGGTGAATTGCAGGACCTTTTTCCGTTTTTCGGGGGGCACTTTGTTCTGGTGCCTTACAATGATACCCGTAAAAAATAAGAGATATAGAAATTCAATGCCCCAAATCAAAAGGATAAAGTAAAATGAAATAGTTTTACCCAATAGCAGGGTTTCTTTATTTCCCAAATATAGTCCTCCGAGCACAGTTGCGATAATCAAGAATATAATCAGGTGGAAAGAAAGGGCACTACTTTTTAAGGGCGCCTCGACCAAGTCAAATACCATTTTTAGAAACATAATCATGGCAATACCAAAAAAAGGCATGCCCAAAACCGGAATAAAGTGAGTGACAAGAATTTCGACATCGTTCGTTGTATGAATTGCTACCAGTAGCGCCTGCATTCCGATTTGGCCCCAAACTGCGTAGAGGGAAAAAACAAAAAAAGCAATGAGATAGTAAAAATACGAACGGCAGAAAGCCGATTTGTACGTATTGACCAGCTCATGGCCAATCAAGATACATATGATGGCAATGGCAAAACACAATACAAATACGACTATAAAAGTAAGGCTCAGCAAGGTTCGGTGATTTATAGGCTAAAAGTAGGTAAACGGGTATAATACAACCCAATACCTTGGTAGTGAATTTATAAATCACTACTAAAGTTGGATGTAAAATAAAAAGGGCTAGCCTACATTTATCAAAAATAAAGCACACTCATGGAAAACCATACTGGAGAAAAAATTCCTATCGCCACCGCTTCGGGAAGTTATGCGTACGGTTGGCAACAAATGAAGAAGTACTTTTTATACTTCTTGGCCATCATATTGATTGTTAGCATTGCGGAATCCCCTTTTTCAAAGATCAGTGATATGGAATGGGAAAATAGCCCTGTCACCTACTTCCTTCAAATGTTGGCCATGGCCTATGGTATTCTTTTTTTGCCCATCATCAAATACGGCGGCGACCTTCTTATACTTCGGGGCATTCGCAATGAGGAATTGGAGTTCGGCGCACTGGTAGTCGGTTTTAAAAAGAACTATCTCAATATCGTACTTGCCCACTTGATAACCACTGCAATAATTATCATCGGCTTTATCTTTTTTATTGTTCCGGGAGTCATTTTTGCCTGTAGGCTCGTCTTTGTTTCGTATTTGGTGATGGATAAAAACATGGAGCCTATCGCCGCTATAGAAAAAAGTTGGGCCATGACCCGAGGCCACGGTTGGCGTATTTTAGGTATGGCCTTGCTGGCCATCCCTATATTTATCCTTGGATTAATTTGTTTTATTATTGGGATAATAGTCTCGATTATGTGGATCCATTCAGCTTTTGCAGCGTTATACCATGCTATTGATTTGAAGGAGGAAGCTACTTTGATAAGTGAACCCTAAGCGGTTGGCACTAGTTGATGCTTGTGTTGATATCTGTTTTGCTTCAGGTAATGATTTTGCAGAGGGTGTTTATAAAGTGGAAAGTGACGATTGAAAATGGATGTACTGTTGGCAGCCTCTGTTCCGGTATTTCTATTATGACGTTGATGCATCTACCGGGGTATGTGTTTCGAATGGGGCGAGTGCTTTTAATGCTCTTTCCATACTCGTAACCCCTTCAAAAACCAATAACAACCGTAGCCCATTCCGGGTCTGCTTTTCCTTGATTTTACAAAGTTGCGCATGCGACTGTACGAACTGTAGCAATTTGGTAAACGTAGCTGTCTGATAAAAGCCGGATTGCTGGTCGGCGATAAAATATCCGATCATCTTGCCTTTTTTCATTACGATTTTTTCGAGGCCGATACCGTTGGCGATCCATTTGATACGGACGGAGTTCAACAGGTCTTCGGCCTGAGAGGGTAATTCGCCGAAACGGTCGATAAGTTCTGCCTCGTATTTTTGTAGCCCTTCCTCATCCTTGACCTGGTTGAGTTCCGTGTAGAGATTTAGGCGTTCGGTGATGTTGTTGATATAATCGTCGGGAAAGAGGAGTTCGAAATCGGAATCGATTTGGGTTTCCTTTACAAAGATTTTTTCGTGGTGTCCCTCGACTTCGTCGTAGAGTTCCTTGAATTCGTTTTCCTTGAGTTCGTCGATGGCTTCGGACAGTATTTTTTGGTAGGTCTCGAACCCGATCTCGTTGATAAACCCGCTCTGTTCGCCACCGAGCAGATCACCCGCACCGCGGATTTCGAGATCTTTCATGGCTATATTGAATCCGCTACCAAGTTCGGTGAACTGTTCTAGGGCCTCGATACGCTTTCGGGCATCGGCGGTCATTACGTCGTACGGGGGAGTGATAAAATAGCAAAAAGCCTTTTTATTGCTACGCCCTACACGGCCGCGCATTTGGTGCAGGTCGCTGAGTCCGAAATTGTTGGCGTTGTTGATAAAAATAGTGTTGGCATTGGTGACGTCGAGTCCGCTTTCAACGATGGTGGTAGAAACAAGCACGTCAAATTGCCCGTTCATAAAGCTGAGCATAAGGCTTTCGAGCTTTTTGCCTTCCATCTGTCCGTGGCCGATACCGACTTTGGCATCGGGTACTAGGCGCTGGATCATTCCGGCAACTTCCTTGATGTTCTCGATGCGGTTGTGGATAAAGAACACCTGCCCGCCGCGCTGGATCTCATAGCTGATGGCATCGCGGATAGTTTCTTCGGAGAATCCAATGACCCGGCTCTCGATGGGATACCGGTTCGGGGGGGGGGTATTGATGACGGACAGATCCCTAGCCGCCATCAAACTGAACTGTAAGGTTCTCGGAATGGGCGTGGCCGTCAGGGTCAGCACGTCAACATTTTCCTTGATGGCTTTTAGTTTGTCTTTTACTGAAACGCCGAACTTTTGTTCCTCGTCCACAATGAGGAGTCCAAGATCTTTGAACTTTACTTTTTTGTTGACCAGCTGATGGGTACCGATGATGATATCGACTTTTCCGGCAGCTAGATTTTCTAAGGTTTCCCGACGCTCTTTGGTGGTGCGGAAACGGTTAAGGTAATCTACGGTTACCGGCATATCGGACAAGCGTTCCTTGAAGGTCCGGTCGTGTTGAAAGGCCAAGATAGTTGTCGGTACCAATACCGCGACCTGTTTGCCATTATCTATCGCCTTGAACGCGGCGCGGATGGCAACCTCCGTTTTTCCGAAGCCGACGTCGCCACAGATGAGACGGTCCATCGGGCGTTCACTTTCCATATCCCGTTTTACGTCTTCGGTGGCCTTGCCCTGGTCGGGCGTATCTTCATAGATGAACGAAGCCTCCAGCTCGTCTTGTAAATAACTATCGGGACCGTATTGAAATCCTTTGTCCAAACGACGTTTCGCATATACCTTGATAAGGTCGAAAGCTATTTTCTTGACACGGGTCTTGGTTTTTTGCTTTAGTTTTTTCCAAGCGGCGGAACCTAGTTTGTAGATTTTCGGCTGTGCCCCGTCCTTGCCGTTGAACTTTGAGATTTTATGCAGGGAATGGATGCTTACATAGAGAATATCGCGCTCGCCGTACATGAGCTTTATAGCTTCCTGCTTTTTGCCCTCTACATCGATTTTTTGCAGTCCCCCGAACTTCCCGATACCGTGGTCGATATGGGTCACGTAATCGCCGATCTCGAGTTTGTTGAGTTCCTTGAGCGTGATGGCCTGCTTTTTGGCGTATCCGTTTTTCAGGTGGAACCTATGATACCGCTCGAAAATCTGGTGATCCGTATAACAGACAATTTTCAAATCATCGTCTATAAAGCCTTGGTATAATGGAAAAACGATGGTCTGGTAGTGTACATGCTGGTTCGCATCCTCAAAAATGGCCTGAAAGCGTTTGGCCTGTGTTTCACTGGCGCAAAAGATATAATTGGTGTAGCCCTGGTCTTTGTGTCCGTTGAGGTTTTCGATTAGCAGGTCGAATTTTTTATTGAAGGAAGGTTGGGGTTTGGTGTTGAAAGGTATAGTCGTTGGTTGCATCTCGACTGCGCTCGATGTGACCTTGTTGGTTGCTTCGGGCACTTTTGATGTACTCCGTACAGGCTCCTTCGAAATATCTTGGCTAGCCGAGTTCCCTATAGTGATGAACCCAAACCCTTCCAATTGCATCCTAAAACCCTCGGAATTCATAAACAGTTCCTCGGGTTCTGCGTGTTTGATGTCTTCGGATAGTTTTCTGAAAGCTTCTATGGCCTTTGTGTAGAAATCATCCAAACGATTAAAAATAAAGTCGGAATTCTTGGCGAAAACTATAGTTTCAGAGGATATGTACTGTAAGAAACTTTCCCTTTTTTCTTGGATTAGTTTATCCGCCACATTGGGAATAACGGTAATTTTTTTGATCTTTTCCGTAGAAAGTTGGGTCTCGACGTCAAAGGTGCGGATACTTTCCACTTCATCCCCGAAAAACTCGATACGATAGGGCGCGTCATTAGAAAATGAAAATACGTCTACAATACCCCCGCGGACGGAAAACTCCCCCGGTTCGGTCACAAAATCGACCCGTTTGAACTGGTATTCGAAAAGCACCTCGTTCAGAAAATCCAGGGAGAGGGAATCGTCCAATTTTATTTTCAGGGTGTTTTTGTCCAGTTCCTTTCGCGTGACTACCTTTTCGAAAAGCGCATCGGGATAAGTAACGATTACCGCCGGTTTTTTTCGGGAATTGATGCGGTTCAGCACCTCGGCGCGCAGCAGCACGTTGGCATTGTCGGTCTCCTCGATCTGGTAGGGCCTGCGATAGCTTCCGGGATAGAACAGCACATCCTTTTCGCCGATCAACTGCTCCAGGTCGTTGAGATAGTAGGCGGCTTCTTCCTTGTCATTGAAAATTAGAAGGAAGGGCGAATCCGAGTGCTGAAACGCATCCGAAATAACGAATGACAGCGATGAACCTACAAGGCCGGTAATGCTTATTTTAACAGGGGCTTCGACTGCACTTAGACTTGGCTTAGTGGAACCGCTCAGCGGTACAGATGTGGCAATAGCCTCCCGCAGTTTCCGGCTTTGCGGAGACTGTGCGAACAATTGGGTGATCGAAGAATAGGTCAACCTTATTTTTTTGAAAGTGCAAAGATACTAATAGCTGGCGAAATGTTATTGATGCATTGCATCCATTTTTATCCAATTTGGATTACCCATTATCCTAAAAATTTTCTCATCTTGTGTCATTGGAAATCCGTTAACAACGGCAGCGCATAATATGGGATGGCGATGTAACAAGAAAGACGTTTCAAATAATACACCATGGCAAAGAAAGAGAATACCGTAGGCAAGAATTTAGATGTTTTCGTAATCGGCAGCGGAATCGCGGGTCAGACCGTGGCGAAAGCCTGTGTGGCAGCGGGACTCAAGGTCGCCATCGCCGATCGTCGGGAATATGGGGGTACCTGCGCCAATCGCGGCTGTGATCCCAAAAAAGTATTGCTGGGCGCAACGGAGGCTTGGGAGATGACCAAAAACTTGCAAGGCAAGGGCCTCAAAAAGATGCCCAAGATTAAATGGAAAAAGCTACAAAAGTTCAAAAGGAAATTTACCAGTGCGGTTCCCAAAAAAACAGAAGAGAATTTGGGAAAATTGGGGATAAAACTGTACCATCAATCCCCTAAATTTTTGGAGGAAAATACCTTGTCCGTAGAAGGCAAGACGGTTCATGCCGATAAAATTGTTATAGCGACCGGTTACGAACCAAGAAAATTGCCGTTTGATGGGGCTAAACTGTTAAAAGAGAGCGACGATTTTCTGAACCTCAAAAAGTTGCCGAAAAGCATCATATTTATAGGTGCTGGATATATAGGGATGGAATTCGCCCATATGGCCGCCCGTAGCGGTTCTAAAGTGACGATTGTCGACTTTGAAGATCGGCCGTTGGGACCTTTCGATGCGGAGCTGGTCAAGGAACTTACGGATTACTCAAAAAGGCTGGGTATCGAATTTATTTTTAAGGCGGATGTCAAATCCATTAAAAAGACCAAAAAGAAATATAAAATATCCTATAAAAAGGGAAGCAAGACAGAATCCGTAAAAGCGCATATGATGTTCAATACCGCGGGAAGGATTCCTTCGATTTCCGATCTGGATTTGGAAAGCGGTAACGTGGCATTCGACGAAAAGGGAATAGAGACGGATGCCTATCTACAGAGTAAATCTAACCCGAATGTGTATGCCTGTGGCGATGTGAGCGACCATGATGTTCCCTTGACCCCCTTATCAGGGCGCCAAGGTTATGTGGTCGGCGAAAATATTGTCAAAGGGAATAAAAAGAAATTGGATACACCAGTCATTCCCTCCGTAGTATTTACGCTGCCGAATCTTGCAAGTGTCGGGTACTCTGAGGAAGAAGCCAGAGACCGCTATAAAAATGTCGTCGTAAAACAAGGTTCCGTACCCGATTGGTTCAACGCCAAACGGATTAATGCCCCGGTTTATGCCTATAAAATTCTATTGAACGAGCGTACCGAAGAGATTGTCGGCGCCCATATCATAGGCCCGGAAGCAGCGGAAACCATTAATCTGTTCACTATGGCAATCAACAATAAAATGACTGCGGGAGACATCAAACGAACCATTTTCACTTATCCGTCTTGGGCCAACGATGTGAAAAGCATGGTTTAAGTTTAGGTGCCAGTGCGCAATCTCAATGGAGGGGTTAAATTCAAGGTTGCCTAAAGTTGTTAATCTAGCCTGTCATTACGCATGTTCAAAGCTTGAACGAGATGCTACCCGGCACAATCGCTAATTATCCCGAAGTCTTTCCATAAGCTTAAAAGCGGGGTTGGTTTTACGATTTTGATAGCCATGAATAGCTATTGCAAGTAAGAGTACGATACTTCCGGCCAAGGCCGTATAGGCAATGGTTTCCATATCACCTTTATGACGAATGTAAATCGCGAACAGCGCCCAAACCCCGACTGCTGCAAACTCGCGCATATTACGTGTTTTAATCATGACGAGGTTCAAAGCTGTCGCAATTAGAATCATAACTATCGTCCAAGCGGACTCCGAAAGAAAACCGCCGTCCCATCCCAATTTGGATAGATAGGCCGAAATATTGGCGATTGTCGCTACAGCAATCCACCCGCTGTATAGGCAAATCGGCCACCAAACGAATGCAATGATTCCGATTGGGGCGTCCCATCGTTCCATATTGGTGTTCAAGATAATCTTGATCAACGAACCTAGAATTCCCAGCATGATCAAAACGGAAAGTCCTGTATATTCATAGGCGAAAGCGAATACCCATGCGCAGTTCAATAGGTTGGCGACCAAAAACCAGTAGCCGGTCTGTTCGATAAAATCGCTTTGTTTGTCGCTGAAGTAGGCTCGGCGTACCTGAAATATACCGTAGGCCAACAATACCAGAAATATGAGTCCCCAAATAGCGAAGGCGTATGCTGCCGGAGTGAAAAGGTTAAAGTATTTGTTGCTAACCTCGCCAATCGTAGTTTCGTTGATGCGGATGGCCTGTGAGACATAGTTGACCGCAATGACCAAAACCACCGAAAGAAGGTTCAAAAGGGCAAATCTCTTTTTCATATTTGCTTTTCTGTAAAATTAAGGATTATAAAAATTTAAGAGGATACCATTCGCATCAAAATTGAACTATTTACAAAAGCGGCCCCCTAGGTTCTTTCTCTTTAAAAGGCACAGGAAGTACCATGTCGCCTAAAAGTGCAAAAACTTCACAACCTTCCACCGGCTTGAGAGCGTGCGACCCGGTAAATTCTCCGAAGGCCGGAAGTAAGAGCTGGTTTTCCGTTTTAAAAAAACAGCGGAGGCGTGCGGATTGTCTACCCAACCCAACCATTCTAATAGAGGGATGCACATGACCGCAAAAATTGAAAAAACCATCTCTTTCTTCGGGGTGGTGGGTCAACAAAAATCCATCCAATTGAATTTCGGACACTACCTGAATTCCCAGATCTTCATAGTTAAGAGGAGAAATTATATCATGGTTTCCGACCACTAAAATGATGTTGGAATCGACCGTGACAGTCCACTTTTCGAACAACTGCCATTCCTTATTTAGGGAAGAATGAAATAGGTCACCCATAAAAATCAGGTATTCCGGTTTGAAGAAGGCAATGGCTTCACCCAGTAGATCAAAATTTTTATAAATCGCTTTTTGGGGAACGGCAGCTCCGAACTTCCGGAAATGGGAAACCTTGCCCAAGTGAACGTCACTGATAAGAAGTATTGATTTTTCATCCCAAAACAGCACGCCCGAAGGATGCATGATGAACTTCTTGTTTTTTATCTCTATGGATTGGGTATTCATGGATGTCAAAGGTACTATACTCATACCATTTAGAAATTCGGAAATTTTGGGAAACTTTTTATTGCCTTGCCAAAGCAAAATTTTTATGCATTGCTTTAGCAGCGGTTCAAAATTGTAATCCAGAAGTTTCGGGAGTAAGGGGGAAATGAAATCACAAAAACCAGACGTTTTTTATTGGGACCATGTTATCGGGTAGGAACTTCATTTTCGCATCAAAATCGCCGCCATCTTTTTGATCCGATCTTCCAGTTTTTCGCTCGAAAGTTTTTCACGGCTCATACGGTCTGTAATCAACGGAAAGGAAAAGGGCGTCGGTTTTTCACAGGGTTTCCAAACGATTTCCTGCGTGGCGATACGTTCGAGTGCCAATCGTAAACGACCCTCTTCGAGTTGATGTTCAAAAGTTTCGCGAAACGCCTGTTGATAGAGTAGGTTGTCAGGTTCATAATCCCGAAAAACATCGAATAGTAGTTGCGAGTTGCTTTGTAGGTGCTTCATTTTAATCCCTTTATTGGGGTAGCCGGTAAAGACCATGCCGCTGATGACCGCAATGTCACGGAACTTTCTGCGGGCCATTTCGGTTGCGTTTAGACTTTTGTACAGGTCATCTGACATGTAGTCGGTAGAGAATAGATTGTTGTCGATGACCTGTTGGATATCGATTATTTGGTCGGAAAGCAATTCGAAACCATAATCGTTAAAGGCCAATGAAAAGGTGATCGGTGAAAGCAGACTGATGCGATAGCCCAGCAAACTGCCCATAGCCTCATGTACAAAACGGCCTTCGAACGGATAAAAGATATGATGGTGGCCGTCGCGGGTCTTAAAAGTTTCTATCAGAAATTCGTCCGTATTGGGCACAATACTTTCTCGTCGCTGCCTTTTGAACAAATCGTTCAGGGACTTGATTTCTTTGGATTGCCCTGCTGTAGCCTGATTGGCCGTGTATAATTCGTTCCGTAAGAGTTCCGACATCTGGGCGGAAAGCGTCATGCGGCCACCGGCCCAACTCGGCACTCTACGTGTCTTCTTTTTGGAATTCTTTACATGTACCTGCATGTCTTTGATACGGATGAATTCCAGATTTCTTCCCGCAAAGGTGAACACATCGCCCCGGTTCAATTTTGAAATGAAAAACTCTTCGATGGAGCCGATATACCCACCACTTTGATATTTGACTGAAAGGTGGGCATTTCCTACGATGGTTCCTATCTGAAACCTATGCCGCATGGCGATACCACGGTTGTTGACCTTGAATCTGCCGTCGTCTTCGACCTCTATTTTTTTGTATTCATCATAGGTCTGCAGGCTTTGGCTACCCATGACCAAGAAGTTGAGCAACCATTGCCATTGATTTTCTGAAATGGCCTGATAGCAGAAGGTCTGTCTGATTTCCGGTAAGATGTCTTTGGGATAAAACCCGTCTGAAACGGCGAGCGTGGTCAGGTATTGTAGCAGTACGTCGAAACTGTTGAGATACGGTAGTCTATCTTCTACCGTGTTGTGCGTGACCGCTTTTTGCAAGGCGGATGCCTCGATAAGTTCCATGGCATGGGTAGGTAGAAAATGGATAACACTTTCCTTGCCCGGTTGATGCCCGCTTCGCCCTGCGCGTTGTAAAAATCGGGCCACCCCCTTCGGACCGCCGATTTGCACGACGGTTTCCACGGGGGCAAAATCGACGCCTAAATCCAGACTAGAGGTACAGACCACTGCTTTGAGACTTTCGTTTCTAATGGCCTGTTCCACCCAATTGCGGGTCTCTTTATTGATACTACCGTGGTGCATGGCGATATCGCCGGCGTATTCCGGATGTTTTTCCAAGATTTTCTGAAACCATATCTCGCATTGGCTGCGAGTGTTCGTAAACAGCAGGGTCGTTTTGCTAGTATTGATTATCGGGACTACATATTCCAGTAAATGCAATCCCAAATGCCCCCGCCACGGGAAGGTTTCCATTTTTTCGGGAATAATACTCCGGACCGTAATTTTTTTCTTGAGGTTTGCCTTGATCAATACTGAATTTTCAAAGGCTAGGGTGTCGGGCCCTAAAAGCACTTCCCGAGCCTGTTCTAGATTGCCGATAGTGGCGGAAATTCCCCAAATACGAAGGTCTTTGGAAACCGTTTTTATCCGGGATAATGCCAATTCCATCTGCACCCCGCGCTTGGTGCCCAAAAGCTCGTGCCATTCGTCGACCACAATGGCGGAGCAGTGCTTGAAAACTTTATCGTAGCCTTTTGATGCCAGCAATAATTGTAGACTTTCGGGCGTGGTAATCAACAGGTCGGGCATCTGTTTTTTCATTCGCGTCCTTTCTTTTGTCGATGTGTCCCCCGTTCGGATACCCACGGTCATCTGGGTGCCCAGATCGGCCGTGACCCTTTCAGCGGATTGTCGGATTTCTTGGGACAAGGCGCGTAGTGGCGTAATCCAGACTGCCTTCAGTCCTTTTTGATAATTGGTTTTGTACCCGGGATTGTTCTTTATGTAGTTCAACACAATCGGAAACCACAGCGCATAGGTCTTACCGCTGCCAGTGGGCGCATTCAGCAGCCCATGCTTACCCTGCAAAAAGGCCTTCCAAGTGTCTTTTTGGAACTTGAAAGGTTTCCAGTCTTGCTGCTGGAACCAAGCTTCGGCTATTTTGTAAAGTTCGTCTCTGTTCATAAATAATTTTGGCTACTTCCCTTGCTAGAGAAAGGAACCATTGCATCATTTGGCCATTACCTATTTTCCCTTTGTCACCACTTTCAAACAATCAAATCCTTAAGATCCGAAAGCGTATTGGCCTCCTCGATTTTTTTATCCTGACGCCATCTCAGTATTCTTGGAAACCTTGTGGCCACGCCACTTTTATGCCGTTTCGATAGCGCAATGCCTTCAAAGGCGATTTCGAACACATGATGAGGGGTCACCGACCGTACCGGCCCAAAACGTTCCAAGGTATTCTTCTTGATCCAATTGTCCACTTTTCGGAATTCGGCATCGGTAAGTCCGGAGTACGCCTTGGCGAAGGTGACCAATTCCTTTTCGCCGTCTTCCTTTTCATCCCAAAGGGCGAAGGTGTAATCTGTGAACAGGTTGCTGCGCCTTCCATGTCCGCGCATGGCATAGGTGAGCACGGCGTCGATGGTCAGGGGTTCGACCTTCCATTTCCACCAGTCGCCTTTTTTACGTCCGACGAGATAGGGAGAGTCCTTGCGCTTTAGCATTAGGCCCTCGCTGTGGACTTCCCGTGAGCGTTCACGCTCTTTGACAGCTTCTTCCCACGAGGTAAAATGTACGGTTTCGGAGAGGTGAAGGGGTATCTCGGCTGCGCTCGGACTAAGATTCTCGACTATGTCTGCGTTCCTGGCCTGTCGGCTCGATACAAGGTCACTAGCTGACCGACCGGCCGACTGCCTTGGATTTGGTTCAGACGTAATCGTAGGACCCGATTCGACATTAGTAGAGCTCCGCCTGCTAGCAGATGAGGAAGGCTCGGTGACCGAGTAAAATAGTTTTTGCAGTAATTCCCTGCGTTCGATAAATGCCATCTCCCGAATATCTTCCCCTTCCCATTCCAGCAAATCGTAGGCTTTCAGAATCACGGGAACTTTTGCCAATAAATTTTTAGAGACCGTTTTTCTGCCGATTCGTTTCTGCAGGTCGTTAAATGTTCCGATTTCACCTTTTGGATAAGGCAATATTTCGCCGTCGATGACCGTGCCATTGGGGATAATACCGATAAATGCATCAAATTCAGGATATTTGTCAGTTACGAGCTCCTCCCCACGGCTCCAGACAAAGATTTCATCGTTTCTAAGGATGACCTGCGAGCGGATACCGTCCCATTTATGCTCTGCGGACCAATCGTTGACATCCCCTAAATCATCTACTTCGCCTTCGATGGCATAGGCCAAATAAAAAGGATAGGGTTTGGAAAGATAATCGCTCTCGTTTTCCTCCAAAATCAGATCCTGAAAGGAAATTGTATCGGGGTTCCAATTGCCCATCAGTTTATAGGCCAAAATATCCTCATCGATTTCGGTGGCCTTTGCCAAAGCGCGCGTCATCAGCTTTTGGCTGACCCCGATACGGAAACTGCCTGTAATCAGCTTGGTGAAAACGAAACGTTCGTAGTAATCGAGCACTTTCCAGTTTTCGTAGAGATAGGCTTTTTTCTCGTCATCCGGTTTTTTTTTGAGGGCGATCATTTCCTCCAAGAACTGGGTAAGACTCTTTTCTGTAGATGCCGGGTCGGCAGGAATGACCAGTGCAATCGTTTCGGCAAGATCGCCCACAATGTGATAGCTCTCTTCAAAAAGCCACAGGGGAATATTAGAAAATTCAGAAGCCCACTCGCGCAACAGGGTCGTGTTCACGGGCCTTGGCGGGCGCCGGTGCGAAAGAATGGCGATAGTCCACACCTTATCGGTATCACCGGCAATTTTGAAATAATCCGTCAGCGCCTGGACCTTAATATTGGTTTTATTGGTGCTATCTAGCGCTTTTATAAGTTGTGCAAAATGTTTCATCTCATGGTCATTGCAAGTATAGCGCGGCCATCTGTCGAACCCGCTCCCGCTGTTTAATCATTTTTAGACCTTATTCTTTGTCAAAAAAACCGCGGACTGTCCGTTTTTAAGCCAGACAATGTGTCGAACCCGCTTCTGCTATTTATTATGTTCATTGTGCGACCCCTCAAGGACGATTACTTTGCTTCGCCTTCAGAAAACACCGGAGCGAATTCATCTTTCTTAGACCCTGCATCTTCTTCTTCCCCGTACTGGGTCTCTTCCGTTCGAGCATCATGTCCCTGTTCCCGCAAATACCTCGAAAAAATATCCGAATACCCATGGGTGCAGATAATCTTTTCGGCGCCCGTCGCTTTGATGCTTTCCAGCAGTCCGTCCCAATCGCAATGATCGCTCAAAACGAAACCTTTGTCGATCGCGCGGCGGCGGCGGGCTCCGCGAAACGTCATCCATCCGCTTGCGGACGCTGTGACATAGGGCACCATTTTTCGTATCCACGGGCTACCGTGCGCACTGGGCGGAGCAAGAACAACGTTGCCCAAAAGTTCCTCTTTCTTGGTGTCCTTGGTAATGAGCGTGGTTTTAGGGAAGTCGACCAGTGGCCGAAGTACCTCGGTCATATTCTCAATGGCACCGTGCGTGTAAATTTTTCCAATATCCGTATCCAAATATTTCAGTAGCCGTTGGGCTTTTCCCAAGGAATATCCAAAGAGTACAGACGTTTTATTTTCGGCCTGATTCTCGGCCCACCATTGGTTGATATCCTTGAAAACTTCTTTTTGTGGGGTCCATTTGAAGGCGGGCAATCCGAAGGTACATTCGGTAATGAAAGTGTGACATTTCACGACCTCATAGGGAGTTGAGATACCGTCATTCTCCGTTTTATAATCCCCGGTAAATACCCAGACTTCGCCTTTATGTTCTACCCTGATCTGTGAAGAGGCGATGATATGCCCCGCCGGATGCAGAGAAAATTTCACATTATTTATGGCGAAGGTTTCGTCCCATTCTTTTCCGGTGACATTGATATCTCCCAAACGGTGTGAAATTATCGGCACATTCCTATGATGGGTGATGTAGTGCTTATGACCCCATCGACTGTGATCGGCGTGGCCGTGTGAGATAATAGCCTTATCTACAGGTTTCCAAGGGTCTAAATACACATCGGCGGCACTGCAATATATACCCTTGCCAGTAAATTCGAGAAGTGGTTTTTTCATAGCTTTGTGAAAATACGAATTTGACTGGAAAACAAAGTTGCGGTGAAGACAAAATATGACCTCTAAAAAAATTATATTTGTTCTCTTAAAAATTTAAAATATGGGTTTTTCGGATTTGTATACGAGTGGTGAGCATAGAAGAAATTTGGCCCATTTTGCGGCTATCGCTACATTGGCGTCGGTCGATGGCGAAGTAAGTGACAGGGAAAAAAAGATGTTGGATAGTTTTGCCAACAAGTTGGATATTACCGATTCGGAATATGAAGAGGTCATGCGTACGGAGAATAAATATCCCATCGATCCGCCCAATTCTGCCGAAAGGCGGTTGGAACGCCTGTTCGACCTGTTCCGGATTATTTTTTCGGACCATGAGATCGATATTGAAGAAATGGTACTGTTGAAGAAATATGCCATCGGGCTGGGCTTTTCTAGCGATAAGGCCGATGATATCATTCAGCGGTCGGTCGTTATTTTTAGCGGCCGGATCGACTTCGATGATTATCTGTATCTACTTAAAAAGTGAGCGGTGACTTGAGACGGTCATCAGGTGCAGTTTACATTAAACAGTAATCGGTAAAATAGGGGCGCTATGCCATATACTATACCGCATTATCCCTAATTTTTTTTGGAATTTTAACCTCAATGGTATTTATCCAAAAACTCCTGTAGTTTCTCCACCATTTTCCTACTACCGACGAAAAAGGGAATGCGTTGGTGAAGTTCGGTGGGCACGACATCCAAAATACGGCTACGCCCACCGATAGCCAGTCCGTTTGCCTGTTCCGCTAAGAAGGCCATCGGATTGCATTCGTACAATAAGCGTAGTTTCCCCTCTTCGGTAACGCTACTCTTAGGATACATATAGATACCCCCTTTAATCATGTTCCTGTGGAAATCCGAAACCAGCGAACCTATGTACCGTGCGGTGTAGGGCCTGTCTTCCTCTTCCTTTTGGCAGTATTTGATATAGTCTTTCACGCCTTGGTGAAAATGGATATAATGACCCTCGTTTACCGAATAAATGGTGCCCGTTTCCGGAAATTGCATGTCGGGATGCGAAAGGTAAAAGGTACCTATGGCCGGGTTCAATGTAAATCCGTTAACACCGGCGCCCGTTGTATACACTAACATGGTCGAGGTGCCGTAAACGATATATCCTGCGGCGACTTGATTTTTCCCGGGCTGTAGAAAATCCTCCAGGGTTACGGGCGTACCCACTGGGGTTATCCTTCTATACACCGAAAAAATGGTACCTACCGATACGTTGACATCAATGTTCGAAGAGCCATCAAGAGGATCGATCAAGACCACATACTTATTTTGGTTGCGTTCGTCGTTGCTGTTAATGCTAATAAATTCTTCGGATTCTTCGGATGCGATGCCACAGACAATTTCACGGTTCTTAAGTGATTGAATGAACTTGTCATTCGCGAATACATCAAGTTTTTGCTGCTCTTCGCCCTGAATATTGGTTTCTCCGACATCACCGATGATATCGACCAGCCCCGCTTTGTTGACCTCATGATTTACGACTTTTGCGGCCAGTCGGATGGCATTGATCAATTTAGATAGTTCACCAGTGGAATAGGCAAATGAACTTTGGTTTTCGATAATGAATTCACCTAGAGTGACATTTTTTTTCCTTTTCATAAGCAGCGTTGGTTAAGGCTGAATTCGATACGTTTTGATGTTCGCCTTTACACAAATATCGGCTATTTTGTTACTCTTTTCAGCTTTTACACCGCTTTCATTTTTTAAATTTATAACTTTGTGTTTTATTTGTAACAATTATGATATTTACAATACGACCTTCACAGGAAGGGGATATGCCCGAAGTTTTACGATTGGTACATGAATTGGCCACCTATGAAAAAGAGGGAGACGCGGTTGAGGTGACTGTCGATGATTTGATTAGGGATGGTTTCGGTGCTAGAAAATTATTTCACTGCTTCATCGGCGAATCTGATGGTGAAATTGTGGGTATGGCCTTGATCTATGAGCGATATTCTACTTGGAAAGGCCCGGTTATACATCTCGAAGATCTTATCGTTACCAAGAGGATGCGCGGCAGCGGACTCGGTAGCGCCTTGTTGGCAGAAGTGGTCAAATATGGCCATCAATTGGCAGTAAAACGCATCTGTTGGGAAGTCTTGGACTGGAACGATTCGGCCATTAAATTCTACGAGAGCAAGGGCGCAAACGTTATGCGTGATTGGGATGTAGTGCAGTTGGATGAGGCGGGGATAAAGAATTTTTTGGAAAACACCAATCGGAAAGATTGAAAAAAGCAGCAAATTTAGAGCGCAGCAAAGCAATCTGTCCAACTTTCTAGTAGGCTCAACAAATTGCATCGCTTCGCTCGCGATGTCGAACAAAAAAAAACGATTTTTTATGAGGATTTTCAAGTTTGGGGGCGCATCGGTCAAAGATGCGGAAGGCATAAAAAACGTAGTAGAAGTTTTGCGCCACACAGGTCATGAAAACACGCTATTGGTCGTTTCGGCCATGGGCAAGACCACCAATGCTATGGAGGCCGTTGTAAACACCTATTTTGAGGATAAGGCGAAATTGCCGGCCGTATTCCAGGAAACAATCGATTACCACCATGCGATACTGACCGATCTTTTCGGAAATCCGGGCCATCCTATATATGTAAGGGTCAAAGGTCTTTTCGATGAGGTGCAGGGTTTTTTGGCATGGAACAAATCCCCTAAATACAATTTTGTGTACGATCAGGTTGTTGGCTATGGCGAGTTGGTGGCCACCACCATTATAAGTGCCTATCTGACCGAGATCGGTATCACCAATAATTGGCTAGACGTTCGCGACTTTATAAAAACGGATGACAGTTATCGCGATGTGTCCGTAAATTGGGATAAAACACAAGAAAGGGTGTCCCAAGGAATCGATACCAAGAAACTCAATATCACCCAGGGCTTCTTGGGTAGTGACGAGAACAATTTTACCACTACGCTTGGCCGCGAAGGATCTGATTATACCGCCGCTATTCTGGCCTACTGCCTGAATGCCGATTCCGTCACCATTTGGAAGGATGTGCCGGGCGTATTGAACGCCGATCCCAGATATTTTAAGGAAACGCAACTTCTGAATAATATATCGTATCGCGAGGCCATTGAATTGGCCTTTTACGGCGCCTCGGTAATCCATCCAAAGACCCTTCAGCCGTTACAGCAAAAGGAGATACCGTTGCACGTGAAATCATTCATCCATCCGAAAGACGCTGGAACAACTGTAGGCAAGGGTGTCGGAATAGAGCCCAAGGTGCCGTGTTTCATTGTGAAAAAGAACCAGGTATTGATGAAACTATCCTCCTTGGATTTTTCTTTTATCGTCGAAGATAGTATCAGTGCCCTTTTTAAACTGTTTCACGAGCACAAGATGAAGGTCGACCTGATCCAGAATTCCGCCATCAGTTTTTCGGTCTGTGTTGATAACCGTTTCGGTAGGTTGCAAGAACTATTACAGCTATTGAAAAGCCATTTCAACGTGGTGTGCGAAGAAGGGGTCTCGTTGTACACCATCCGTCATTTTGACGAGAAGGCCATTACCTCCCTGCAAAATGGACATGAGATTCTTTTGGAACAACGCGGAAAAGAGACCTTGCAATTGGTCGTCAAATAATCATCCGCTTCCACGGCAAAATGTTAAAACGGGTTTCGCCTGTGGTGATTTTGCTATCTTCGCAATCATCTAATGGGTAAATAACTATGGGTTTAGTGACCGCAAAAGAAGTGGCCAAGGTCACCAACCTCGATAAGTTCGGTGTATTGGGTACTTTCTTTGCCTGGATCTTATTAAAGGCCACTAAATTATCGAATCTTAATAACTGGTACGATACGGTCCGCCATCTTGACGGCCCGGCCTTTATTGACGCCACTCTTGAACATTACGAAATCGATTACGAGATTCCAGCTGAAGACCTTAAAAGACTACCTAAAGAAGGGCCGTATATCACCGTCAGCAACCATCCTCTTGGTGGTATCGACGGTATTGTACTCATGAAAATAATGTTACGCCATCGTTCCGATTACAAGGTAATGACCAATTTTCTGTTACAGCGTTTCGAACCGATGAAACCGTATATTTTTCCCGTAAATCCTTTCGAAAATCGAAAAGACGCCAAAAGCAGTTTGGCAGGCTTTAAGAATGCGATGCTTCATTTGAGGGAGGGACATCCTTTCGGTATTTTCCCCGCGGGTGAGGTATCTACCCGTAAAGAAGGCAAAATAATCGTAGACAAAGCTTGGGAAGAGGCCGCCATCAAGTTAATACGTAAAGCTGAAGTACCTGTAGTGCCGATTTATTTTCACGCTAGAAACAGCCAATTGTTTTATCGACTTGCCAAAATAAACGATACCTTCCGAACGGCAAAATTACCATCCGAGGTCTATTCCCAAAAATTCCGACCCATAAAGGTCCGTATCGGACAGCCTATCTCCGTAGATACTCAAAATGAGCAACCGGGAATCGAAGAGTTAGGCGAACTACTGCGGCGAAAGACCTATATTCTTGCCAATGCCTATGAAAAGGAGCGAATGATCAATCATCTGCCCACAACCTTAAAACTTCCCAAACAGCCCCGTAAAATAGCCAAGGCAATCCGTACGGAATTGATAGAGGGGGAAATTACGAAATTGGTCGAGAAAGACCGACGTATGGTACAGAGTAAAAATTATGAAGTGTTTTTGGCCCCTGCCAGCGAAATACCTTTCGCGCTGCAAGAAATTGGACGGCAACGCGAAATTACTTTTCGGGAAATCGGTGAGGGTACCAATAATTCCATCGATATCGACAAGTTCGATGCCTATTATCACCATATGTTTCTGTGGGACAACGAGGCCAAGGTCATTGCCGGTGCGTATCGTATGGGACTGGGTTCCGAGATTTTTACCAAATACGGAATCGATGGTTTTTACCTGCAAGATCTTTTTCGTTTTGAGCCCGAGCTTTTTGGTATGATGCGGCAATCTATCGAAATGGGAAGGGCCTATATTATGAAGGAATACCAGCTGAAACCCATGCCCCTGTTTTTGTTATGGAAAGGAATTGTGCATACTACGCTGCGGCATCCGGAGCATAAATATCTTATCGGGGGGGTAAGTATCAGCAACCAATTCTCGAATTTCTCGAAATCACTAATGATCGAGTTTATGAAAAGCCATTATTGGGATCCTTATGTCGCTCAGTATGTACGCCCGAAAAAGGAGTTCAAGGTAAAATTGAAGGATGCGGACAAGGAATTCGTTTTCGATGAGACCCAGGCCGATCTGAACAAGTTCGATCGTATGATAGACGAGGTCGAACCGGGCAATCTGCGGTTACCTGTGTTAATTAAAAAATACATCAAGCAGAACGCAAAAGTGGTCGCATTTAATGTCGATCCACTTTTTAACAATGCCGTCGACGGGCTCATGTATATAAAAATTGCAGATCTTCCCGAAAGCACAGTTAAGCCCGTGATGGAGGAGTTTCAGGCTGAATTGGAAAGGAAGTTTGTAGAGGGGCAGCAAAATGGTGATAAGCAATAATATCAGAGTCAAGGTAATTATAACATTTTAAGACTTCGCGATGAGTTCACTTCCCCAAAAGTAATCTATTACCCTAAAGGTCCGCGCCGAACCCATTATTCAAAAAAACCAAGAATTGAAGTATCTTGGCTTTTTCTTGAGTGCATTAAAACCAAGGCTTTTTCCCTACTTGATAGGTGTTATAGAATTCTTCGTCCGTTTTGGTTAGATAAATGATGCCTTCGATAAGACCGACCAAACCAGTTGCCATAACAAAGAAAAAACCAATTCCAACACACATTAATACATAACCGATAACCGTGGCGACCAATAAGATGATACCTTCTTTTTGATATCCCAAGATAAATTTATGGATGCCTAGCGACCCGAGTACAATGGCTAAAATACCAGCCAGTATCTTTTTATTCTCCTTACTTCCCCCTGCAAACGCCTCTTTGGCCCCCTCACTAAATTCATTCGCCGTTTTTTTGGCGCCTTCCCCGAATCCGTTGGCGACCTTTTTGGTGTCCTCGCTGAATTGCTTCGTAGATTCTTTGGCCTTTTCGAATTCCGATTGGGCTTTTTCGCCAAACTCGCTTGATTTCTTGTGGTCTTTGTCGAAAGACCCTTCCGAGCCTTCACCGAATTTTTTATCCTCGTCTGACATGTAAACAGTTTTTAGGTTGTACCACTAAATGTAGCAAATATTAAGTTATCTGAACGATGCCGATTGAGAATTTATTTTTGAATGTACAATTGAGAACGAAGTATGTAGATGGAAAACTTAATAAATGTCAACAGAACTCCGCCTTAATTTTATCAACAATGGTCTGCGCCAGCTTTTCAAGGCTTTCTAAGGTCCAACCGGCCACATGCGGGGAGAGAATGACATTTTCCGCTTTGATCAGATATTCAAAAGCTTCCGGGAGCTTGCGGTCGGCGAACATATTTTCGAAAGATGATTTTTCATATTCCAACACATCTAATCCTGCGCCTAAAATCTTGCCCGATTTTAGGGCAGCAACCAAATCCTCGGTCACGACACATTTACCGCGAGCCGTATTCAAGAGCCATAACGGATTTTGGAACTTACTAATGAATTCCGAATTTATCATATCAATTGTACTATCCGTCTGCGGAATATGAAGACTCAAAACATCGGTGCGGTTCTGAAGTTCCATAATTCCCACCTGTCGTGCATTTTCGTCTCCGACGCCCCCTTTGATATCGTAACAGATAACTTGGTCGACATCAAAGCCTCGCAATTTTTTGGCAAACGCCTTGCCCATGTTTCCGTAGCCGATGATGCCTACGGTTTTCCCTTCCAGTTCTACCCCACGATTGCCCTCGCGGTCCCACTTTCCGGAACGTACTTCCCGATCGGCCTTGTTGAGCTTGTTAAAAAGCGTTAACAACATACCCACCGCATGTTCGCCCACCGCATTTCGATTACCTTCTGGGGCCGCGGCCAAGAAGATGCCGTTCGCTTCGGCATGTCTGACGTCGATATTTTCGAGACCTGCTCCCAAGCGTCCTATAAATTTTAGATTATCCGCTTTATTCAAAAACTCGCTATCGATACTAAATCGGCTTCGGATAATCAGGCCATCGTATGCACTGATCTTTTCTTCTATCTCCTGCTTCGAAGAAGTGTAATCGACATCGTTCTGAAAGCCGAGTTCGGCAAATTGTTCGATGATTAACGGATGGTTTCGGTCTACGTGTAATATTTTCATGAATACTAGATCTTCGGGTATTGGGTTTGTGTCAGCTCATGGGCCAAATTGCCGGTATGCGCCGTAGTCAATTTTTCAAATAACAAAAGCTGGACTTCTTCGCCGTTTTTGGTCGACGGACAATGTTCGACCCCTTTGGGTACGACAATAATCTCGCCCTCGTTAACTATTTCGGTGCGGTCACGGAACTGCATGTACAGGGTACCCTTCAATACCTGAAAAAGTTCGTCTTCATTTTCGTGGGCGTGCCATACGAACTCCCCCTGAATTTTGGCCAGAAGTACTTGCATATCGTCTACGACGGCAATCTGGTGTGGATGCCATCGTTTGTTGAAGGCAGCGTGCTTTTCCTTTAAGTTGATGGGCTTCATTCGGTACTCTTTTTTTGGAGGAAGCAAAGGTACGAAGCTTTTTTCCAGGAATTGTTGCTTTTAAAGGCTGGGATGATTTATAGCACCATCAAATTGCACCCTCTTACATCTGAATTATCGAAACGGCCGAGTATCTCAAAAGTACCGTCCTTATGCAGTTTTCCCAAATCTTGTGTGGCTACAAAGGCACAGGAATTGATGTTGGCTAAGTCGATAATATTCATTCCGCCAGTCTTTCCCACGGGCTGATAGCTCATAGGGTCTTCGGTATCTCGGACCATAATTTTCATCCAAGGTGGGGTTTCGAAGTTTCCGTTTCCTTTGGAGTAGGCCTGGGATAACAACTCGGTCATACCGTATTCCGAGTGGATGTAGGAAACCCCGAACCCGGATTTTAAGATTTGGTGCAGTTCTTCCCGAATCAACTCCTTTCTTCGGCCTTTCATTCCGCCGGTTTCCATGATGACGGTATTTTGCAGTTTTATCGGATGCTTTTCTACCATATCCAATAAAGCGAAAGATACACCGATCAAGAGTGTTTTTGTGCCCGCTGCCTCGAGTTGCGTCAGCTGGTTTTCTAATCCTTCCAGGTCATCCAGATAAAATCCGCTTTTTTTATGTCCGCTTTTACGGATCAGATGGTCGACCATGTAAATCAGCGAAGAGCCTTCCCGCTCAAGATATGAGGGGAGCAGGGCCAACACGCAGTACTCCTCGATATTTCCGTAAAAATGGGCAAAAGCTTTTTGAAAGCTCTTTTCATACACCCCAATATCACTTACCAGATGCTTGCTGGTTATACTTCCCGTGGTACCGCTACTAGTGAAAATAATTTCACTTTTCTTTTCTTCGGATATAATTTCCATGGTTTTAAAAAAGCCGATGGGTAAAAAAGGGATGTCGGTCAGTTGAAGAACATTGGCAGTGGTTGCATCCAAATACCCACAAAATTCACGATAAATAGGATTTTCGGCATATTGCATCCTAAAAATTGCCAGGGCCATTTTTTCGAAATCCGTCGTCGTGCTGATGTCAAAAATACTATCGGTTTGCATATCCTCTAAAAACAACGTAAAAGTAACGATATCCGTTATCGAAAAAAACCAACTGCCCTTGAAACCTCGGTCAATTCTGTTAATCCTTTTAACCTTTAGACTTGATGGATGTTAATCTTTATTAAATTAGGGCTTAAACTACCCTGTCATTTGGCTATGCCCCGTAGACCTTTTACATTGCGTAACTGGTTTGCGGATGAAGCAAGCCTTACTGTAAAATGAGGCCATTAGGGCTTCGACAAAAAGCAAAGTATGAGTCAAGTAAAAAAAGACGACACCGTAAAAGTACATTACACTGGAAAGTTGGAAGACGGTCAGGTATTCGACAGTTCTATTGAGCGTGGCGAACCCATCAAAGTTACGATAGGCCAAGGCGAATTGATCCCGGGTTTCGAAAAGGGACTTATCGATATGAAGGTCAAGGAAAAGAAAACGATAAACATATCTAAGGAGGATGCTTATGGAGATACTCGCGAAGAGTTGGTACAAGAAGTGCCCAAAAGTCAGTTGCCCGAGGATATCAAGCCCGAGGTTGGCATGGGATTAGTATCTAAAACCCAGAATGGTCAGGATATCAATCTAGTAGTAAAGGATGTCAAGGAAGATAGTATCGTTGTCGATGGCAATCATCCATTGGCCGGTAAAGATTTGACTTTTGAACTGGAAGTGGTCGAGATAATGTAGGAACGATTTTCAGTAACCTATAAAAGCACCTTTCAGTGAAGGGTGCTTTTTTTTATGCCTAAAAATCAGGTCATTATTTAAAAATTAGAAGTCAATGGAGCCGATAACCAAAAAAAAGCGACAATTTTCAAACTATTTCACTACCAATTTTCGTGTCACCGTGTTCTGGCCTTCATCGAGCTGTAGTACGTATACGCCGGGTACGAGACGCGAAATATCCAGAGTTTTCCCTGTAATTTTATCGGTTAGTACCACTTCGCCGAAAACATCGTAAACAGTAATGCGTTTATCGGCATTGGCTTTAGTGAGAAGATGGACTACCCCTTCGAATGCGGGGTTCGGATAGAGTTTGACCTCCGAAATTTCTTTGGTAGTCCCGTTTTGAAAATCAAGGGATGTTTGAGCGGAAAGCGCAACCGTGAGGAACATGAAAAGTGCAAAGTAGAGTATTTTCATAGGTGTTGATTTGGGAATCAAGGGACTCATTGCGAGTTCAGTACGTAAAAATAACGAAAGGTTTTACGCACACTGTGAAAATGTTGTGAAACCCGATAAATTGTAGGTGAAAAGAATTCGGGGGTATCTTCAACGGAGTTATCTGCACATTATCGGATGTGGAAATCGGAGATAAACAGTAGAACGGCCTAAAATTTGAAAACTATTATTGAACGATTGTTGGCAGTCAAACGTAGCTAAAACTATTTTACGATAAGCTTTCTGGTAGCCATTTTATTGTTCTGGAATACCCGCAGCACATAAACACCAGCATCGAGTTCGGAAATCAACAGTTCGTTACCGGAAATACTGGTTTCGAGCACTTGGGTGCCCAACACATCGTAAATAGAAATTTGTTTTGGGGAATTCTCGGTAGTGCTTATAAAGACCCTACCGTCCGTAACGGGATTCGGGTAAAGCTTAAACCCGTCGATATCGCCATTGGCCGGGGCGTTTTGCCCATAGCTATAGCAGATACATAATAAAGCAATAACAAGGTAGAGGTGCTTCATAAGCTGTTTTATTCAAAAAACATACCACAAATATAATAATTTTGATTGCAGTACGTTACGACGTTTGTGTAAATGGTATGGAAATTCGGTTGAAATATGTTTTAAATGCCAAATTCACGTATGTGGCAACGTATTATTTCATGGTTTTAAGTTTAACTCCGGAATAGCAGAATACGGTTCAAAACATTCTCAATGTAAATTTAATGTAAATCAAAGATGTTTTTAATGTAAATTGCAGTATCTTTAAACATAAAGTGTTGATTATGAAAATTATTACCGTACTTCTAGCCCTAGTTCTGACTACTACCTTTGGATATTCCCAAAAGGAAAAGAATTTAAAGTTAAACAAGGTAACCAATTTGATAGAGGCGACCTATTTCTATGAGAATGGGCAGGTAAGCCAAATGGGAACCTTCAATTTGGCGGGCAAATTGGAGGGTAATTGGACCAGTTTTAACGAAACGGGACAAAAAACATCGGTAGGATCTTATGAGAACGGACTAAAAACAGGAAAATGGCTGTTTTGGGACAATGATAAAACATTGCGGGAAGTCGTGTTCGACAATAATGATATTGCCAGTGTGGCAAATACCAAGAACAGTTCGGGAATTGTCATCAAAAATTGATTGCTATCAAATATTAAAAAACTTCCGCCCTAGGGCGGAAGTTTTTTTGCAAGTTTATGAAATACCTTTCAACTCATAAATTAAACTATTTTTCCGCATTCGCATTTAGTTCCTCGCCATTTTTGGTTCTGATCTCGCTCAGCAACTCCGCATCCAAGCTTATACTCTTTGGCGAAAGGCCTTGCTCAATTTTTATCGTATGGTTGGTAGACACAATTACGGGGATTTCGACGGTATCATATCCCGCAAAACTTAGCATAAGCACATAAGAGCCAGAATCAATACCTGTAATCTCAAAATTACCGTTAAAATTCGTGTGTCTGGCAATATTGGTGTTTTTTACCGCAACATTGGCCATCAACATTGGCTCCCCATTTTGCCCCAAATCGGTAATCTTACCCAAAATTGCGCCCCCATTTTGGGCAGCAATAAAGGCAGTATTGGCAAGAAAGGCAATCAACAAAAGCTTTTTCATCTAAATCATTCCGTTTTCACTGCAAAGAAACTACCGAAACGTAAAGTTAAGGTTATGTGTAGATTAAGATAGGGAATGGCTATAACCTTTCGAAAGTTAATCGGTAGTAGCAATAACAATAATTTTAACTAAAATTTGATGCTATACCCTAATGAAAAATCGGTTCCCGGGCTTCTTATGGAAAAAATCTGTTTCTGCGCTCTAAAAGATTCGTACTGACTCTCTACATCATCTTTCAAAATATTACCGACTTTTAAAATTATATTCTGGTTCTGATTTTCACCGAACGATTTTGTCAAATTAAAATTTAGGTTATTATAGGGCATTGTGTATACGTCAGGAACAAAACCGTTGCCCACCACCTGAAGGGTTTTGCCCTGTACGTTATAAAAAAGTCCCATTTGAAGTCTGTTTTCTTGCCCTTGATAATTGAGGCCGGCATTTATTAGGAATGGCGACTGACCTTGAAGTTCCCTATCATTTCCCAAAGTTTCCCCATTGCGCAGTCCCAACTGCCTTAAATTGAGCTCGCTCTCGCTATAAACCTGTGTTGACTTTATAATCGAAGTGTTTATGTTGATACTCAGATTTTTCAGGGCGGTCGCCAAAAACCTAAGGTTTTTGCGCAGTTCGAACTCCAATCCAACTACGTTCGCATCGCCTAGATTTCGTGGGGTAAAATTGTCCGAAGAGGCTTCAAAATAGGTTAGTTCTATGGGATCTTGAAATTTTTTGTAAAAACTGCTCAATGCAATCATCTCGGAACTTTTGCCGAACCATTCGATCCTAAAATCGAAGTTATTGACATAGGTCGGCTCCAAATCAATGTTCCCTATAAAAGTAAAACTTGATAAGGGGTCGAAAATTTTAGCGATGGAAGCTTCTTTAAAAGAAGGTCTTGCCGTGGTCCTCGAATAAGAGCCCCTCAAATTAATTTCATCGGTCATTTCATAGATAAGGTTGGCGGTCGGAAAAAAGTCGAACTTATCGATTAGGGTCTGATTGTCAAAAATCACTTTTTGAGGGTCGTCGATGTCTTTATTGTCTTCACCGGTATATTTGGAGGTGAATTTCTCCATACGTAGACCTAATATAGTCCTTAACTTGTTTCCTATTTTGAATTCGTTGCTCGCATAAGCCGCCAAGTTCTGTTGAGTAGCCCCATAGGTGTTTGCAGGTTCCGCTATTGAAACATCGGGATCGATAAATGAGCCGGAATTGTTGGCAACCGTCCATAAATTTTCCTCATTTAGAATGTTATCGGCAATCCCTTCATATACCGTTGTATTCTTATTGCTTTGAATCTCAAAGTTAAAAATACTGAAATCACGTTTTTTATAGGAGCCATAGGCTCCGAACTGTAATTTGGCATCCTTTTTTGCCAATTGGTATTTTCTGGTAAAATCCAGTTTGCCAACGGCATCTACTTCTTCCAAGTCCCTCCAAATCCGTTTGGGCTGATTGTTTTGTTGTATGGAATATACGCCGTTGTCTGTTCTGAAGGCAGTGGTCCGAATATCTTTGTCCTGTATTTTTGATAAGGTTGGCGATAATGACCATTCCGTAGTCCACGAGGCATCGTCATTGGTATGTATGGCGTTCAGCAGTGCATTGGAAATAGACCTTTGGGTGTATTCAAGGTTATCTTTCTTATATTCGATAAAATCGGCAAAATTTAGAATTTGATCAAAAAGTCCAGCCGAGGACTGCCCATTCTGTAGATGTAGGAGGTTCAGTTTGTACTTCGATTTTGCCGTTTTAAAAGAGGTGCCCAAAAGCCCGCTTAACAGAACATTGTTACTGCCAAGATCACCTTTCTGTGTTCTGTCAACCGCCAGTTCGTAAACCGATTTGTCGGAATCGCGCCTATAAAAGTTATTTTCTGCGCTTTGATAAAAATCGGTGCTGTTCTTATAGGAAAAAGATCCTAAAAAGCCCAATCTATTTTCGCCCTCTCCTACGTTATATTGGTTACCGGCGGTAAAGCCAAAACTATAATCCATCAAGCTTTTATCACGAATGGCCGAGAGCTCCGGGTTGAACCGTTTAGTAATGGTAGTAAGCCTAGGGTCGAAATCAAAGGTATTGGGTACATCTTGATTTTTGTTGATCGGCACATCGCGCGTTCCATCGTCAAATGCCAAAAAATCGGTACCGCTTCCTTTATAGTCCAGATAGTTATCATTAAAATGCATGTCGGGATTATATGTACCACTTACAGAAAGGCTGTATTCCTTTTGGGTAGGATAGTCTTTGGTAACAATATTTACCATGCCGCCCGTAAAGTCTGCTGGCAGGTCGGCCGATGCCGATTTTAGCACCAGCACATTATCGATGATATTGGTGGGAAATATGTCCAACTGAATGGTATTTCTATCAGGGTCCAAACCCGGAATATCGACCCCGTTGAGAATAGACTTGGTGTAACGGTCGCCCAAGCCCCTTACATATACATATTTGCCGCCTTGCACCGATACGCCAGGAACACTTTTAATGGCACTGGCCACATCGCTTGACCCCGATTTTTTGAACGCCTCCGCCGATAGCCCGTCCAAAAGGTTTACGGCTTTCTTCTGGATTCCAAGTACGGCGGTTTCCGTATTCTTTTTAACGCTCACGGTAACCACGACTTCGTCCAAATTTTCTGCCAATGGTTCCATCGTAACATCTACCGTTGTTACTGCCCCGTCCTTGACCAGAACTTCGGTAATCTCTACAGTTTTGTAGCCCAAATAGGAATATGATAGGGTGTAAGTGCCTGCATCCAGATTTAGGGAATATTTACCATCAAAATCTGAAGTGGTACCTGTTGTCGTGCCTTTGACCAAAACATTGGCAAAGGCAATCGGATCTTGAAAATCGGAATCTATTAATTTACCCGTTAGCTCTCCTTTTTGGGCAAAAGCCAAATGAACGAATGAAAAAATAAAAACTGATAGTATTAATTTGATCTTCATATTTAAGGGTATTGCGTCTTAATAAACCAAATGCCCGCCAAAGAAGTCTGGCGGGCAATGGCAATATATTTATATTTAATACTTTGCCTAGGTTAAAGTCCGAGTCCGGCCTTGGTATTCGCGTAGGTCCAAGCGAAAACCGATAGGTCCGCACCTACTGTTTGGCTGCCTTCCGTTACCATTTTGGTCCATGTATTGGCCCTTGTTAACAGATCTGGATTTACTATAATGGGACTTTCGCCATCTGGCACTGAAGGGGCTTCCGCAAAAATGGAACCATCAAAGCCAACGATTTGCCAATCTGTGAACACCAATAACCCGTCCATTAAGTTTTGCGCTACCTGATTGCTGCTCAATTGTGCTTTTTTATCGGCAGGGAAACCAATAGCATAAACATTTTCGGTAGTGCCCATGGCATTACTTCTGTAATCGGCGTATTTTCCACCGGGGGCGATCGCATTACCAAAAAGTGTTATGTTCTTTACCGTGAACGAACCGGTGAGAGATCCTTCCGGACCATCAATCTCAAGACCATTATCTGACTCGTCGCCATCTACGACCACTCCGTTGTCAATGGTACCAGAATATGCTTGGTCGATATCAAGCCCGTCGTCGGCCTGTGCCCAGATAAAAAGGTTAGTAGCGTTTACGGTACCACCAAAAAACTCGATGCCGTCGTCAACGTTCGCAACTACTTCTATGTTATCGATAGTTGTACCCGAACCTACGGCGCCCAAGGTTAGTCCGTTAATTTCGTTCCCTTCCCCGATCAAGGCCCCGCCGTGGCGAATGGAAACATATTTTAATGTACCCGAATCGTCAGCGTCGTTCAGCGCTTCGCCAGGACCATATAGTCCAAAGGTATCCGTAGCGGGAATACCCTCTATCTGTATTTCGGTAACATCGCCCTTTAGCGAAGCCGAAGCCCTTCCCAATACAATAACACCACCCCAAAGACCCCTGTTGTTTTGGTCAAGGTTCGTGCCCATGGTCTGGCCAACGCCGATGTTATCGGATTCGGCAGTAAATACGATGGGTTTTTCGGCGGTTCCTTCGGCCATAATCTTGGAATCCCTTTGTACGATAAGGGCAGAGGCCAGGGAACCCGAACCTGGTTTCCCCTTTATAATAGTACCTGGTTCAATGGTGAGTGTCACTCCCTTGCCCACAACTACCTTACCTGCCAAAAGGTAAATGTTTTTGGCCATCCAAGTGGTATCGCCGGTAATTTCGCCGGAAACGGTAATAGTTTCGCTGCAAGAACCCCCGAAATCTACATCGGTTTCATCTCCGTTCTTAATGCCATCGTCGCAAGTTGCACCCGTAGTCGGGGGCGGGGTACAAGGTTGACAGTTTGGCCCGCCACAATCGATAGCGGTCTCGCCTTGGTTCATTACTCCATCGGCACAAGTGGCCAATGGTTCGATTACAACCGGGTCGTCTTTCTTACAGGATGAAATTACAACTGCCATTAAAACCATAATTGCAAACACTAATTTTTTCATTGTTTTCGTTTTTAATTTCATAATTATCGTTTGAGTTTAACGCTGTTATTGAACACTGCAAATAAAGAGTACCGCCGTAAAACCCACGTTACCCCCACATTAAACCTATATTGCAATACCGTTAGCTAAACGTTACGACATTAAATCAATGTTAAGTCGGTCTTCGATAGCGGTATTATCTTTATCTTCGACGGGTTAACCTATAGCAACATCCCATGAAAAAGAAAGACATCAAGATACTTTTAGTAGATGACGAACCCGACATTCTTGAGATCGTGGGTTATAACCTAACCTCGGAAGGCTATCAGGTCTTCACGGCAAAAAATGGGATAGAAGGGGTCGCCATGGCCAAAAAAAAGGAGCCGCACTTGATCATTCTCGATGTAATGATGCCGGAAATGGATGGTATGGAGGCCTGCGAGAAAATACGCAAGATCAAGGGACTCGAAAATACCATCATCACTTTTCTGACGGCGCGGGGCGAAGACTATTCCCAAGTGGCCGGTCTTGACGCAGGGGCAGATGACTACATTAACAAACCGATCAGGCCAAAGGTTCTGGTAAGTAAAGTAAAGGCCCTGCTTAGAAGGCTCAAGGAAGATGACGGAACGCAAGACGATATTACCAAGGTCGGCGATATTGTCATCAATCGAGAGGAATATAAAATCGTAAACCGTGGCAAAGAGCTCATCTTGCCGAGAAAGGAATTCGAACTATTGGCCCTTTTGACCTCTAAGCCCAATAAGGTGTTCAAACGCGAAACCATTTTAGATCGCGTTTGGGGCAGTGAAGTGGTCGTAGGTGGTCGCACCATAGACGTTCATATTCGCAAGCTGCGCGAAAAAATCGGGTCAGCCCATTTCAAGACGGTCAAAGGGGTAGGATATAAGTTCGTGTTGTAATGGCCATCAAGCTAAAACGATCCTATCGGTTCGCCCTGCGGTCCTCCCTTTTTATAGCGTCGGTTTTCGCCTTGGTCTTGGGCACGCTACTCTTCTTTTTCGACACTTTCGATCTTTTGATCGTTGTGCTATCCACAGTACTACTTTTTTTAATATCCTTTTTCATTCTTCAGGTACGCATAGAAAAATTTATTTACCGGAAGATAAAACAGATCTATGACGATTTTGCCCTTTTGGAATCTTCGACCTTAACTTCCGACCCGATTACGACCGATATGCGCACGCTGACCGAAGAACTCGAAAAGTTCGCCAAAGACAAGAAGGTTGAAATCGATACCCTAAAGGTGCGCGAAGAATATAGGAAGGATTTTTTGGGGAATGTCTCGCACGAACTCAAGACCCCACTATTTACCGTTCAAGGCTATATCGAAACCTTGTTGGATGGTGCGATGAACGATAAGAATGTGCGCAAAAAATACCTGCAACGCGCCAGTAAAGGGGTGGATAGGCTCATATATATAATAAAGGACCTTGACCTGATCACAAAGCTGGAAGTCGGCGAACTCCATTTGGAAAAAGAAAATTTCGACATCGTAGAGTTGATCCAAAGTGTCTTCGACCTGTTGGAAATGAAAGCGGAAAAAAAGAACATCGTACTCACTTTTGATATGGACTATTCCCGGCCGATCCACGTGTATGCCGATAAGGAGAAGATACAGCGCGTCATTACGAACTTGCTGGTCAACTCCTTGAAATATGGTCGGCGCGACGGTACAACGGAAGTTAGTGTCGAAAACCTGATCAAAAACAAGGTGATTGTCAGGATCACCGACAACGGCGAAGGCATTCCGAAACGTTATATACCCCGTCTTTTCGAACGTTTCTACAGGGTCGACCAAAGCGGAAGCCGTAAAGAAGGAGGGTCAGGTCTAGGGCTTGCCATCGTAAAACACATCATCGAGGCCCACGAAGAAAAGATTTATGTCGAGAGTGAAATAGAGGTAGGGTCCGAGTTTTCGTTTACTTTGGAGAAGAGTAAGGTCAAGGTGAACCCATAGTTATTTCTTCACGTAAGTTTTCATTAATTTTACTGGTTGTTAGCACTTCGCTGATCGACCTGTGCTATATGCCCAATATTTATGCGCTTAGCGATTGGCGTGTGTCAAGCCTATTTTATGGAGTATGGCTAAAATTTTCCGCTCTGTAAATTTCAAGATAGAAATCGTAATATAAAGTAATGGGAAGCAAAAACAAGCTCAAAAGGTTCAAGGAAAACGAACAGTTTAAAAACGTTATCCAACCCGATAGGGATGCGGTCAAGAGCGGATTTTCCTACAAAGGAAACTGGGCGTCCCATTTTGGCAACGACCACCCCATAGTGCTCGAACTCGGCTGTGGTAAGGGCGAGTATACCGTAGGCCTCGCCCAACTCCATCCCGATAAAAACTTCATCGGCATAGACATAAAAGGGGCCCGTTTGTGGCGCGGCGCCAAGACTGCTTTAGAAGAAAAGCTTGAAAACGTAGCCTTTCTTCGTACCCAAATCGAAATGATAGACGCACTTTTCGCCGAAAACGAGGTATCCGAAATATGGATCACCTTTCCCGACCCCCAGATTAAATACAAGCGTACCAAACACCGCATGACGAATCGAGATTTTTTAGGGAAGTATAAGAAGATTCTGCGTCCAAAGGGTTTGATGCATTTAAAAACGGATAGTGAATTCATGCATGGCTATACGCTAGGATTATTGCACGGTCTGGGATTGGAAATCGTTTACGCCAATCACGACATCTACAAAAATGAGGGAAGTCCGAAAGAAGTTATTGGGCTACAGACTTTTTACGAAAAGCAGTACCTTGATAAAGGAAAGCCGATTACGTATATTCAGTTTAAAATATAGCTTTTTATACTAGCGGCCCAGTTTTTTTTTTGACTTAAACCTAATTTTAGATTTCATATTTAGAATATAACGCACGACTACGAAATGCACCATCTTTTCATCCTTTTCTTCGCCACGTTCTCGGCAGCGTTTATGGCCACGGTGCCACCTGGGCTGCTTAATATGAACGCAGCAAAGGTAAGTGTAGAGAAAGGGAAAACGAACGGTATCATTTTTAGCATCGGGGTGTCTACCATGATTATGTTGCAGGCGACCATTGCGGTCTATATTTCCAGATTTTTGGATAATAACCCTCATGTGATCGCCGTGCTGTTGAAAGTCGCCACGGTCGTTTTTGCTTTTTTCGCCGTGTATTTTTTTTGGGCCGCTAAACGGAATAAAGTTTCCAATCCCGAGTTGGTGAAAATCAGTAAGAAGAACAGTTTTTTAAAGGGTATAGGCTTAGCGGCTGTCAACCTATTGACCATTCCCTATTACAGCGGTCTCAATATTATGTGGAACGCCTCTGGGTGGATACAGTTTAAGGTCTGGGATATCGCCATTTTTATTTTGGCCGCCGGTCTGGGCACTTTTTCGGTGCTGTACATGTATACCATTTATTTTAACAAACTAGAACATAAGACCAATCGTTTTTCAAAGAACTCCAATTATATTTTAAGTGGATTGATGGTGGTTTTGTTAGTGATTACATTGATTCGGATAATTTATTGAATTTTTTACATGAATCCCGATAACAAAAATTTCTTCCAAAAAGTCTACGAAGTGGCCCGGCAGATTCCCGAGGGTAGGGTTACCTCGTATGGTGCCATTGCCAAATATCTCGGTGCCGCCCGTAGTGCCAGAATGGTCGGATGGGCCATGAACGGGGCTGGGAGTATGCCTGAAGTACCGGCACATCGCGTTGTGAATAAAATAGGATTGCTTACCGGAAAGCATCATTTTGATGGAACCAACCTGATGCAGCAGCTTTTGGAAAACGAGGGTATCAAAGTGGTCGATAACCAAATCGTGGATTTCGATAACTATTTTTGGGATCCGTTTAGGGAGCTTGGTGTCTAGATTTCTGTGGTTCTCCTTTGTTGGTTGTCCAGCGAGGTCAAACGCTCAATCAAAGGTCAACGTAAAAACCGTATTCTCTTTTGAGGCGGCTTCAATACTCCCCCCGTGCAATCGCATGATTTGTTTCGAAAGGCTAAGGCCGATACCCGTTCCGGTATTTTTGGTAGTGAAGAAAGGCACGAAAATTTCATCTAGATGTTCTTGGGGAATTCCAGGACCGTTGTCCCAGACCTTTACGATTTTCTTCCCCTTAGGGTCGATACCTGCCAAAAACTTGATTTGCCCCTTTTTTTCTGATTCGTCCGAGGATGCTTTATCCGGAGCAGCACTATTTTCTTGATGTCTTAAGGACTGCTGGGCGTTTTTCCCGAGGTTTAAAAGTACCTGTGTAATCTGTTTTTCGTCGATAAAAAGCTCCAGATCCCCGGGGTCGACAATGACTTCAATGTCGATTTGTTCCCAATCGCTATCCCCGCCCATCAAAAGCTTAATTTTTTCGAGCAGGTTTTGGGCAGCAATGAGCGCCTTTTCCGGCTCCGGTACACTAAGAAACGTACGGTATGACTGTACAAATCCCATCAGATCGTTACCTTGCCCCTTGATGACTTCCAAGCCTTTGATTGTGCTTTTCATATGGTGTTCGGCAAATTCATCGGGGGTCAACAACTGCCCATCCTTCTTGAAATATTTTAAAATGGATTCCGAAATCGAAGTGATCGGGGTAATTGTATTCATGATTTCATGGGTCAGTACACGGATCAATTTTACATACGAATCTGTTTCTTTTTCGTCGAGTTCCCTTCGGATATCCTGAACGACCACCAGTAACAACGATTCTTTTTCCAGGTTGATGGAGGTGGATTTCAACGCCAATTGTATCTTCTCCCGTTCGTTGGTCAACTGAAAAGTTTTGCTTTCAAAGGGTTCTAGGTTTTCAAACAACCCGTACAGTTTTTCGTCGACTTGGTTCAGTTGTTTGATGTGGTTTAGTGGTCGGTAATTCAACAGTTTCTCGACCGTGGGGTTGGCGTAAAGAATATGTCCCTTCGGATTGATGGTTAGGATACCGATATCGGCCTGTTTCAAGATTTCTTGATAATACTGCTCTTGCGCCTGCTTTTTAAGGTGGATGTCCTGAATCATCGCATTCAACATGTTCAGGCTGTGGTTCAGTTCTTCCAAGGATTTTACGCTTAGTTTTTCAGGAAACCGCAGGGTAAAATCCTCGTTTTTGATGGCATCGAAGAAGTACGCGATTTTCCGGTTGGTCTGGTTGACATAACGAATCAGAAAAACGGTTTGTAGCACTAAAAAACCAAATACAAGCACGGATAAAACATATTGCTCGTCAAAAAAGAGGAAGCCAGATCCCATGGCAGCAGCGGAGATAAGGAGTATCCGGAATATGAGTTGCCAATAAATGTGTCTGCTTACCATTATTCGGTTTAAACTATAGTATTAGCAGCTTCGTTCTGTATCTTTTCCAATCGGTTTTCCCGCATATATAAAAACAACGGAAACGTAAATGCAATTGCAATTAGAAACGTCAGGGGAATTAAAAGCCACCAAAATTTGATTTTAAGTCTTAGGCTTTCTGAAATCATAAATACAAAGAAAGTTATTACGACCACTGATAGATCCGCTCCAAGAGATTTGCCCGCAAAATTAGCCTGTGCATCATTCAAAAAATTTGTAAATGTGGGATTTTCTACTGTTTGAAACCATTGAATATTGTAATACCACGTATAACAAATTCCTAAAACTGATATTGCTAAATAGATATATTTGAATTTCATCTGGATTTATGGCTTATGACTTTATTCTTCTTTTTGTTTTATCTCATCATGCTTACCAAAGATTCATTTATCCTTCTCGCAAACAGCCTAAGATAGTCCAATTCATCTCCAAGGGCTTACTTTTTCTTTTTAAGCTTATTATAAAGTGTCTGCCTCGAAATCCCCAGTTGCTCGGCTGCCGCACTATAATTCCCCTCATTTTGATCCAAGGCTTTAGTTATCATCAACAGTTCCATTTCTTCCAAGGTTTCCGGACCGTTTGTTGCGGAAGTTGTCGATTTTGCATTTAAAAGAAAATCCTCTGGCTGTAGTAGGTTACCTTCGGATAGTATTACGGCTCGCTCCAAGGTATGCAAAAGTTCGCGGATGTTTCCAGGCCAGGCATAGGCCATCAGTCTTTCTTGTGCCGGTTGGTTGATGCGTAAGCCTGGTTTGGCATATTTTGCGGCGAATTTTTTAAGGTAGAAATCCGCCAACACCAGAATATCGTCTTCTCGTTCACGAAGCGGAGGCACTTCAATGCGGATGGTGTTGATGCGGTAGAGCAAATCTTCCCTAAAAAGTCCGTCCTTCACCATTTTATCCAGATTTTCGTTGGTGGCGCAAACCAAACGGATGTTTACGGGAATCGGTTTGTTCGATCCAACGCGAACGATGGTTTTGTTCTGTATGGCCGATAACAATTTGGCTTGGGCTTGAAGAGAAAGGTTCCCGATTTCATCCAAGAACAAGGTACCTCCGTTCGCCGCTTCAAATTTACCGGCGCGGTCTTCCTTTGCGTCCGTAAACGAACCTTTGGTGTGGCCGAAAAGTTCGCTTTCGAACAGATTTTCGGAGATGGAACCCATATCCACGGAAATAAACACCTCGTTGCTTCGCCCGGATAGTTTATGGAGTTCACGGGCGATAAGCTCTTTTCCAGTGCCGTTTTCGCCCGTTACCAGCACATTGACCTCCGTTTTCGCCACCTTGGCGGTGAGTTTTAAAACCTCTTTTAGTGCTTCCGAACTCCCGATGATGTGGTTGTTGCTCTGGTTGATGACCTGTTTAAGATTGCTCTCTTGGGCTTTGAGCAGGGAAACTTCCTTTTGTGATTTGCGTAGTTCGTAGGCCGATTTCACTGTGGCCAGCAGTTTGTCGTTGTTCCAAGGTTTAAGCACAAAATCCGCTGCACCTTCTTTCAGGGCTTTTACGGCCAAGTCTATGGCACCGTAGGCGGTCATCATAATCACCGAGATTTGGGGCGCTTTTTTACGGATTTCCCGAAGCCAAAAAATCCCTTCATTTCCGGTGTTCACCCCCGCGGAAAAATTCATGTCCAGCATCACGATATCGTAGGTATCCAAATCGGGAAAAGAGGATATCTGATTCGGATTTGAAATCGTCTTGACCGTCTGGTATTCGAACTGCAAGAGAATCTCCAAAGCGCTCAACACACTTTTGTTGTCGTCGATTACTAATAATTTTGCATCCAGCATCAATTAAAGTTTATTAACAGCCGTCATTGCGAGGAGCGCTTTAGCGACGTGGCCATATGTTGAGCCTCCAGCGTTTTAGGCTCAGCAGATTGCTGCGCTACGCTCGCAATGACGTTCTAAAACTACAATATCAAAATCGTTCCACATCCAAATCTGTCAACATATTTGACAACAAGTGTACATTTATTTTACACTTCAATGCCATCCCATATATAAAACTAAACGTAAAATACTTAAAATCAATGATTTGTATTTTTGGCACGCGAATCGCTTCTTTTTTGGCATACCTATAAACTATGAATCCAACTTTTAAAATAGCAATACTTTTTATAATCGCACTATCGATGCGGGTCCAGGCCCAAGAAAAATGGACCTTGGACGAATGCGTGGCCTATGCCTTGGAACACAATCTTCAGTTGAACGATTTCAAATATACGACCCAATCTGATCGGGAATCGTATCGGCAGTCCGTCAGGGACCTATTGCCAAGCGTCAATGCCTATTCCGAATATAACATTCGTTTCGGGCGTTCGATCGACCCCAATGACAACAGCATTATTACTACCGATTTTTTCTCCAATAATTACAACTTGAATGCCAACGTTGATTTGTTTCGCGGCTTTCAAAAGCTGAATACGATCAAGGCGACGAAATTTTTGTACAAGGCCACCCAGGAAGAGACGCTACAAGAAAAATATTTACTTGCGTTTCGGGTGATGCAGGCCTTTTATAACATCGAATTTTTTGAGGGATTGGTAGCCATATCCAAAGAACAATTGGCAGTTTCTCAATCGAACTACGACTTGGTGAAGCGACAGATAGAACTGGGCCTGAAGGCTGGGGCCGACCTTTATGAGGCCGAATCCTTGTTACTAACCGATAAATTGAACCTGACCCAAAGCAAAAATCAACTGGTCGCCGCACAATTAAAACTAATTCAAGAAATGAACCTTGAGGATGCCAAATCCATAACCATACAGCCCGAAATGGCCGAAGTGAAGGACGATACCAATATTTCCGAAGTACAGTCGGATTCGATTTTCACTGAAGCCAAAAATTTTATGCCTATCGTCAAGGCGCAAGAACTTCGGGCGGATGCCGCGCAAAAGCAAGTGGCGGCGGCCAGGGGCGAGCTTTTCCCTTCCATATCCCTTTTCGGAGGCTACGGAACCGGTTTTTATGAAACTACTAGGGATAGTTTGGGCGAGACGGTACCTTTTAGCGATCAGTTTCGTGATAATACGTTCCGGTTTGTAGGCCTAAGCTTAAATGTTCCCATCAGCAACGGGTGGTCGGGACGTTCAAAAATAAAACAGCAGAAAATCGCGCGATTAAGGGCCCAGAATAATTTGGATATACAAAAGCAGCAGCTTTATCAAACAGTTCAGACTTTGGTGCAGGACTATAATTCACTGGTCGTAGAGTACGAACAAAGTACCCAAAAGATGGAAGCCCAAGAACTGGCCTTTACCATCGCCCAAAAACGATACGAAAAAGGACTGATCAACGCCTTGGAACTTTTTCAGGCTAAAAACCTTTTTGCCAGTGCCCAAAATGAGAACTTGCAGGTACGCTTAAGTTCGGAGATTAATAAAAGTACATTGGACTTTTATCGGGGGCTACCGGTTTTTGACATAGAGTGATTTGGCGGGCGAAGCACGGCAAATTGTTGAAGCTTTGCAGAATGTTGAAAGGATTGTTTCGCTGGGATGGTTGAGTTTCGCAGAATGTTCAACAGATTACTTCGCTGCGCTCGTAATGCGTCAGGAATTAAAAAAAATAAGTAAAGAAATTTAAAAAATGGATATAAAACTAGAAAAGAAAAAAGGACTCCGCCCAAAACACTACGGCTACATTGCCTTGGGCCTACTCATACTTTTTGCGGGGTATCAACTGATATTTGCCAGTTCGGTATCGACTTTCCGCACGGAAAAGGACAAACTTTCGGTGGCGGAGGTCACCCAGGGCAAGTTCGACGATTACATCACCATCAACGGCAATGTGGCTCCGATCGCTACCATTTATATGGATGCCTATGAGGGCGGGCGAGTCGAGGAAAAGCTCATTGAAGAAGGTGCCATGGTCAAAAAGGGGGATATCATCCTAAAATTGGAGAATATCAGCTTATATGAACAGATTCTGCAGAGCGAGAGTAGCCTGGCCTTAAAGCAAAACGACCTGCGTTCCACTAAACTGACCTTTGATTCCCGTCAAGTGGAAGGTCGGAAAGCATTGGCAACTGCCAGTACGGAATTACAAAAGTTGAAACGGAATTTTGAACAAAATCAAGCCTTATATAAAGATGAACTGATTTCTAAGGAAGCGTATCAACTGTCTAAAGAAAATTATGAGCTATCGCAAAAACAATATGAAATCGTAAAAGTGCAGACAGACAACGATGACGAACTGAGGGAAACTTCCCTGCCGGTCTTGGAAACCGACTTGAACCGTATGCAAAAAACTCTCGGTATGGTCTACCAACGTTTAGACCACTTGAACGTTCGTGCTCCGGCCGACGGCCAGCTTGGCTTCTTGGATGCCGAGATTGGTCAGAGCATCGCACAGGGCGAACGTATCGGCCAGATCAATGTACTTACCGATTACAAAATCGAGGCGACCATCGATGAACATTATATCGACAGGGTTGTCCGTGACCTGACCGCTGTTCTAGATCGTAACGGGGAAGAGTATCCACTGCGCTTGCGAAAGGTATATCCTGAAGTGCGCAACGGCAAGTTCAAGGTCGATCTCGTCTTTACGGATAACAGGCCTGTGACCATCCGCACCGGACAGAGCTACAACATTAAATTGCAATTGGGCGAATCGAGCGATGCCCTATTACTCCCTAAAGGCAGCTTCTTTCAAAGCACTGGCGGTCAATGGATATTCGTCGTCGGCCCTGATGGCGAGGAAGCCCTAAAGCGAAACATCCGAATAGGAAAGCAGAATTCCCGATATTACGAAGTTTTGGAAGGCTTGCAGGCCGGGGAGAAGGTGATTACGAGTAATTATGATTCGTTCGGGGAGGCGGAGAAAATAGTTTTGAAGTAAACCATAAGGATGTCATATCAAGCACGGTCGAGATGCCTTTCGATAGAGAACTTAAAGGTATGACCGCGGCTGGTTGACCTGCAAGGTATGAGTGAGGCACGAGCGATCCTTTTAGGTCTAGAACGGGAAGTCAAAGCAACAGATATTTTATAAGATGTATAGAAAAAGTCAACAGATTGCTTCGCTTCGCTTGCAATGACGACTGAATAACAACCTTTCTGCCGAAATTAAGAAAATGACAAATAATCAACGGAATTAAACAATTAAAACTATGATACACATCCAAAACCTAAAAAAGAGCTTCCGTACAGAAGAGGTCGAAACCCTAGCCCTAAACAAGGTCAACCTCAAAGTTGAGGACGGTGAATTCGTCGGGATTATGGGCCCCTCCGGTTGCGGTAAATCCACGTTGCTGAACATCATCGGCATGCTCGACAACCCCACCGAGGGTAGTTACAACTTCGCCGGAAATGAAGTAGCCGGACTCAAAGAAAGCCAGCGCACCCAGCTTCGGAAAGGCAATTTGGGTTTCGTTTTTCAGAGCTTTAACCTGATCGACGAGTTGACCGTTTTCGAAAACGTCGAGCTGCCTTTGATTTACCTCAAAGAAAACAAGACCAGCCGCCGCGAAAAGGTCATGAAAGTGTTGGAGCGAATGAAAATCGCACATCGCGAAAGGCATTTTCCGCATCAACTATCGGGTGGACAGCAACAACGTGTGGCCATTGCAAGGGCCGTCGTTACGAACCCCAAACTGATCCTTGCGGATGAGCCCACAGGTAACCTAGACTCCAAAAACGGACTCGAAGTCATGAACCTGCTCACCGAATTGAACCAAGAGGGCACCACTATCGTAATGGTTACGCATTCCGACCATGATTCGCATTTTGCCCACCGGGTGGTCAATCTGTTCGATGGGCAGATTGTTACCGAGAGCCATAATCGGGCTATGGAGGCACGGGTTTAACAGGGGGTTTATTCATCAATTCATACTGAATTTAGTTCAGCCTCAAGGGCAGACCTGTCAGGCCTATCGAGTAATCAACGATAGCCATCCAAAGTAGTCGAAGTTTCGGCGACAAACGGAAACCTGATAGGTTTAAAATGGGAAGCAAGTTCTTCATCGATTCATGCAGAACTCCATTCATTATCAAATTAAAAACGTCAACCATGTTTAGAAACTATTTAAAAATAGCACTACGGAACCTTTGGAGGCACAGGGGCTTCTCTTTTCTGAACATTATGGGCCTCGCCATCGGTATGGCCGCTGGTTTCCTGATATTGCTTTATGTGGTATTCGAGCTGAGCTATGACGGTTTTCACAGCAAGGGCGATAACATTTATAGGGTAGTGGCGGACATTAAGACGCCTTCGGAAACTATCGAGGCCGATAAACCGGCATGGGCGGTAGCGAAGAACCTTGAAAGTCAGTTTGGGGAAATTGAAGCGGCAGTGCGAATTATGAATTTGGAAGGGGTGGTGCGTAAGGATGATATTAAGTACAAGGAAGCTAGGACTATCGCGGCCGATTCGGCGTTTTTTGAAATTTTTGACTTTAAACTGGTACAGGGTAATGCCGCCAATGTGCTTGTAGAGCCGTATACCATGGTGCTATCGGAAACCTCGGCAACCAAATACTTTGGTACGCAGAACCCCATCGGAAAAACCCTGCTCGTTAGTGACAACGCTTTTCCCGTACGGGTTACAGGCGTAATGGAAGATATTCCTGAAAATTCCCATATTCAGGGAGATATGGTGTTGTCGATGGCGACTTTTACCCAAAGTTTGAGTCCGGAAAGCGATGAGCAATGGGGTGGTTATAACCCTTCTGCCTATATACTCGTTAATCCGAACACCGATTACCAAGTTTTAGAGTCCAAATTCCCAGAGTTCATTGAACGTAATACCGGGGACAACCAGAGGGAATCGCAAATGTTCGTCACGCTGTACCTTGAGCCGTTCAAGGATGTTTATCTGCATTCTGAAAGAGGCGGAAACGGTGACGGAAGCATGTCGAATGTCTATATTTTTTCGATTGTCGCAGTATTTATCCTATTGATTGCCTGTATCAACTTCATTAACCTGACCACGGCGCGTTCCGTTGAGCGGGCCAAGGAAGTGGGTATCCGCAAAGTAATCGGAGCGGAAAGAAGACAACTGGGCTTCCAATTTATCGGCGAGTCGGTGATTATTTGTCTCGTCGCCTTTGTAATGGCCACGATTCTCACGGCACTTTTCTTACCTCTTTTCAATGATTTGGCAGGTAAGACGGTGAGCGACGGTATTTTTTCCAATCCCGGATATATAGGAATATTGCTGCTGATTTCTTTAGGAATCGGAGCCTTGGCCGGAATGTATCCTGCTTTCGTTCTATCTTCCTTCAGACCGGTACGTGTACTAAAAGGAAGTTTTTCGACAGGTACTCAGGGTACGCTGCTGCGAAAGGGATTGGTCATCGCGCAGTTTACCATTTCGATCGCGCTCATCATTGGTACGATCGTAATCTATGACCAGATGCAATTCATGCGCAGCCAAGAATTGGGTTTCAACAAGGAGCAGACGCTGATTTTGCAGACTAACGTCTCACCATCCCAAACTTCCCTAAAGCTTGCCCTTGATAATTTGCCGGGCGTCGTATCTACTAGTCTGGGTTCTGCAGTTCCCGGGGGCGAGAATAGCGGAGCCTATTCCGAAATCGAGAACAAGAACGGAGACATGCAGGTCGCCAATCTCGACGCCTATTTTGTTGATTACGATTATATGAATCAGTTGGGCTTGAAGATGGTAGCCGGAAGAGGTTTTTCAAGGGATTTTGTCACAGATTCCACCGAAGCAATGGTCTTGAACGAAAAGACCGTACAGCTTTTGGGCTACAGTTCTCCCGAGGATGCCTTAGGGGCCAAATTCGACCAGTGGGGCCGTCAGGGCCAGATTATCGGTGTGGTAAGGAATTTTCATTTTAAGTCTCTGCAGCAGAATATCAAGCCGATGACAGTTCGTATTGAACCGAACAACACCAATCTTATGGCGGTCAAGATAAGCCCTGAAAATAGTACGCAAACCGTTGCATCGATTCAAGATACATGGCAGACCATACTGCCCGATCAACCTTTCGATTATTACTTTTTGGATGAATTTTTCGATAGGCAGTACCGTACCGAAGAGCGCTTCGGAAATCTCTTTCTAAATTTTGCCGCTTTGGCTATTTTGATCAGTTGTTTAGGATTATTAGGCCTTGCCGCTTACAGCACCTTACAGCGTAAGCGGGAAATCGGTATCCGCAAAGTGCTGGGCTCGACGGTTGGCGGGGTCGTTAATCTATTATCAAAAGATTTTTTAAAGCTGGTCGGCATTGCCTTTTTGATCGCAATCCCGATCGCTTGGTTCGGCATGCATTACTGGTTGGAAGATTTCGCTTATCGCATAGAAATCCAATGGTGGATGTTTGCGTTGGCCGGAGGTTCAGCTCTGTTGATTGCCCTATTGACCGTTAGCTTTCATGCGGTGAAGGCTTCATTGGCGAACCCTGTGAAAAGTTTACGCACGGAATGAAATAATAGCATCAATCGAAATCATCAAATATGTTCAAAAACAATTTAAAAATCGCTTGGCGAAGCCTTTGGAAGAACAAAGGTTACAGCGCCCTCAATATTTTCGGACTGGCCATCGGTATAACTTGCGCCAGCTTGATATTATTGTGGGTAGAAGACGAAATGAATTTTGATAGCGTCTTTCCCAAACAGGAGACGGTCTACTATTTGCCCACCAATCAAAATTACGAAGGGGAATGGCGAACGTTTTACTCCACTCCCGGCCCTTTGGCAGCCGATCTAAAAAACGAAATCCCCGAAATTATCAGATCGGCGAGAACCTCGAGCGAGAATTTCCTTTTTACGGAAAAAGAGAATGCCATAAATAGAAGGGGAAGATATGCCGATACCGATTTTTTAGAGATTTTCAGTCTCAACTTTAAGGAAGGAAATGCAGAAACGGCATTCAATAGACCGGATGCTATCATACTGACCCAACAAACTGCCGCCGACCTCTTTGGTAAGAACGTTCAAGTTCTGAACCAGGTTATCCGAGTAAATAATGAGGACAATTATACTGTTACGGGCGTAGTTGACGACCTTCCCGAAACCGTGACCTTTACCTTTGAATGGCTGGTGCCCTTTGAACGCTACTCGAAGGGTGTCGAATGGATGAAAGCGTACGATAGCAATTTTGCGGATACGTTCGTGGAACTTTCGCCGGAAGCTGATGTTGCCTCTGTGGATGCTAAAATACGGAAAATGATTCCCTCAAAAATCGAGCAATCCGATACCTATGCATTTCTACATTCCATAAAAGACTGGCATCTATGGTCTAAATTCGAGAACGGGAAAATAGTGGGCGGGCAAATCACTTATGTTCGATTATTTACGCTTATAGCTATCATAATCCTATTGATTGCCTGTATCAATTTTATGAACCTTTCCACGGCAAGAAGCGAAAAAAGAGCCAAAGAAGTCGGCGTGCGAAAAGTCCTCGGTTCCGGAAAAGGAAGATTGATTTCACAGTTTCTTGCGGAAGCTTTGATCACGGCGGCCTTGGCAGCGGTGGTAAGTGTCCTGCTACTATTGATCTTACTGCCGCAGTTCAACATCTTTATCGAAAAACAGTTGATGCTCCGGTTTTTTGACCCCGTGCATTTTACATCCCTTTTTGGCATTACCTTGATCTGCGGACTGCTCGCAGGCTGGTATCCTGCCTTTTACCTGTCTTCGTTCAAACCTGTGGATGCCGTAAAAGGTGCGAAATCCAAAGATAGTAGTGCCACGGTGATACGAAAAGGGCTGGTCGTCGCACAGTTTACGGTATCCATAGTCTTTATCATCAGTACTGTTATTGTCTATCAGCAAGTTCAACACGTCAAAAGCCGCAATCTGGGCTATGATAAGGAGAATCTTATTAAAATGGACGTTAACGGGGATATGGTCAAAAATTTCAATCCTATAAAAGCGGATATGATTGCTTCGGGCACGGTTGAAAATGTGGCCTTGAACAATTCCGAAATCCTATCCGGCGGAAATAATGGTTCAGGACTCCAATGGCAAGGAGGTGCCAAGACCGAGGATGTACTTATATCCTTTAGATATGTAAGTTCCGAATTTCTCAAAACCGCAGGGATGGAAATTCTGGAAGGCAGAGGCTTTAGCGATGATATGGCCCGGGACAGCACCAATATTCTCATCTCGGAATCATTTGCCCAATTGATGGGTAAAGGAAGTGCCGTAGGTAAAACGGTCACGCGAAACAGACCCTACACGGTGATTGGTGTTGTAAAGGATTATTTATACGGAGACATGTATGGAACCAGCGATCCCGTAATGTATTTTAACAATCCCGATTTTGCCCGTTTTATGTACGTGCGGACCAAGCCCGGCGTGGCAATGGCCAAGACGCTTACCGCTATGGAAGAGGTAATGAATGCCTACAACCCCGCCTTTCCCTTTGAATATGAATTTGTTGACGATGCCTTTAATGCCAGGTTCCAAAGCGAAAAACTCGTCGGCAACCTTTCCCTAATATTTGCTTTGCTCGCCATCATCATTTCTTGTTTGGGCCTGTTCGGCCTTTCCGCCTACACGGCTGAGCAGCGTCGCAAGGAAATCGGTGTGCGAAAGGTTTTGGGGTCAAGCGTAACCGGAATCGTAAGGTTGTTGTCACAAGATTTTATGCGGCTGGTACTGGTGGCCATTCTGATTGCCATACCCTTCGCCTGGTGGGCGATGCACCGCTGGCTTGAAAGTTTCTCCTATCATATTGAAATCAATTTATGGGTATTTGCCCTTGCCGGTCTGGCCGCGGTCGGTATTGCGCTGTTGACCGTAAGTTTTCAGGCGTTGAAAGCGGCGAATGCGAATCCAGTGAAAAGTTTGCGAGCGGAGTGAAAAAAAAGAAGTTGAAAAACAAAAAAGAGAACCATGAAAACAACAACAAAAATTAAAACCATTCCCACAATCCTATTCGTCCTACTGGCCATACAAACCGGTTTAGCCCAAGCAAAGACCGTAGATGTCGATACCTTTGATAAAGTAATCGTAAGTCCACATATACAGGTGGTTTTTCAACAAGGCGATTCAGAAAGTGTGTCCCTAGAAAGTAGTACCGAACCGGAAGATAAAATCAACATCGAGGTCAACGGTAAAACCCTTCGCATCTATCTAGATGGTGCCCGGGATGTGACCAAAAGCGAGAAGCCCAACCAAAACGGTTACGAACAAAGGAAATCCATATATAACGGAACGGTGGTAAAGGCGACCGTGACCTATAAACAGGTTGAAGAACTCTCTTTACGAGGCGAAGAAAACATAGTCTGCAAAAGCACTTTGGAAGGAGATAAATTCAACTTGACAATTTATGGGGCATCTCAAGTATATCTCAATAGCGTGGATATAGGTCGTCTAAAGACTACCATATATGGCGCAAGTTATCTCGAGATCAAGGAAGGTACCATCGGGCGACATAAGATTACGGCTTATGGAGAAACCAAAATCAACACCTTGGGTGTTGACAGTAAGTCTGCCAAGATAATTGCTTACGGAGAAGGTAGTTATCGCCTGAAAGTGAATGACGACCTAAAAGTTACCGCCTATGGAGAAGCCACGGTGACTTATGAAGGAAATCCCAAGGTCAACAAAGGTATAATTATAGGGGAGGCAACAGTTCGTAAAATACAGTGATTTAGAGTTTATTAGCGAAATTAGGCAAGATAGTATGTCAAAATCTTTTACAAGCGCTGTCCAAATATTTTACACTTTAAACTGTAAAATATTTTGAGTATAATATAACTGTCTGAATTTTAGAAGTTTAATTGTTTGGCATGGAAATCGACTTGCTACTGACTCATTGTTTTGCCGTGAATCGTGAAATATTCCTAATAGAATAAGAAATCCCTAGAAATCATGTACAAAAACCATCTAAAAATCGCATGGCGAAGCATCAGAAAGGATAAACTCTTTACCGCCATCAAAATTGGGGGCTTTGCCGTGGGTATCGCCGCTTGTCTTTTGATAGCCCTGTTTATTCGTAATGAAATCAGCTACGATAAACATTACGCCAATAAAGATCAAATCTACAGGGTGGTGATGCAGGGGACTTTCCAGGGCGAGCTTTTCAAAAGCACGCATTTTCAATTGCCTTTTGCCGACGCCCTCCAAACCGACTTCCCGGAAATAATTAAGGCGGGCAAGGTAAATACCATAGAGATTTTCGGTGCCGGTAAGCGGGGAATGCGCTTGTCCGGAAAATCGCAGAACACTTTTGAGAATGGGTTTATTCTTGCCGACCAAGAGGCCTTCGATATTCTGGAAATCAATCTGGAACAGGGTAATCCGAAATCGGCGCTGACCAATCCGCAAAGCATTGTCATTTCTAAATCGAAGGCGGAAAAATTCTTTCAGAACGGAAATGCATTGGGGCAGACCATTATCTTGGATAATGACGCCTCAAAACCGTTTAAGGTAACGGGGGTGATGAAGGATGTGCCCAAGAACTCGCATCTCGACTTCGATTTTATGCTCCCGATAGAGGATCCCAATGGGAGTTGGACGAACCAGAACTACTTTACCTACGTTTTGGTCGACCCGAACGCCAATGTTTTGGAATTGGAACAAAAAATGAAATCCATCGTAGAAAAGTATTTGATTCCCGCGCAACTGGACCGTGGTCGCGCCCCGGATTTTATAGAGGTGCTAAAAACATTTGAATACAAGTTGCAGCCGGTAACCGATATCCATTTGCGGTCCGATATCAAAATGGCAGACGGACTACAACACGGCGACATCCGGTTCGTTTGGTTGTTTGCAGCCATTGCCGGATTTGTCTTGCTCTTGGCCGTTATCAATTTTATCAACCTTTCCACGGCAAAGTCGGCCAACCGGGCCAAGGAAGTTGGTCTGCGAAAGACCGTGGGTGCTTTTAAACGAAATCTCGTCGCCCAGTTTTTGACCGAATCGGTCGTTTTCAGTAGTATCTCTTTTGTATTGGGCATTGTATTGGCTTGGGCGTTACTGCCTTCGTTCAATGCCATTGCAGCGAAGTCCATCGCCATGCCTTGGGCCGCTTGGTGGTTTTTGCCTATACTCTTTATTTCTTCGGTAATGGTCGGCGTTGTTGCAGGATTGTATCCCGCGTTTTATTTATCGGCATTTAGGCCTGTTAATGTTTTGAAAGGCAAACTTAGCGTGGGCAGCAAAAGCGGAAAACTTCGGAGTGGCCTCGTCATTTTTCAATTTACCACTTCCGTGATATTGATTATTGGCACCTTGATTATTTACCGTCAAATGGACTTTATCCTCAAAAAGGAGTTAGGGTACGATAAAGAGCATGTCGTAGTTCTCGAAGGTACGGGAGTTTTGGGAAATCGTAGCGACACTTTCAAAGAACAACTCTTACAATTACCTCAGGTAAAAGAAGTTACCGCTACAAATTATTTGCCGATCGACGGGGGCAGTAGAAACGGCAATACCTTTAGAAGAGCTGATGAAGGCAACGAGGGCAGGGGTATTCCCGCCCAAATCTGGAGGGTCGATTACGATTATATCAAAACCTTAGGCATACAGTTGAAAGAAGGTCGCGATTTCTCCAAGGAATTTGCTTCCGATTCGATCAATTCCATCATCATCAATTCCAAAATGGCGCAAGAGCTCGGATTGACCGACCCGGTAGGAAAAGAATTGGACAACAATGGCCAAATTTTGACCGTAGTCGGGGTTGTCAAGGATTTTCATTTTAAATCCTTGAAGGAGGATATTTCATCCCTTTCCTTGGTCATAGGTAAAGATATCGGAGCGGTATCCGTAAAACTAGAAAAAGGAAATATTGACCAGGCTCTGGAGGCTATTACATCAGTTTGGAACAAAAACGTGCCGAACCAAACCATCAACTATAGTTTTTTGGACCGAGAGTTTACCCAAATGCATGCCGATGTACAGCGAATGGGCAGCATCTTCAACAGCTTTGCCCTGTTCGCCATCTTCGTTGCCTGCTTGGGCCTCTTTGCCCTGTCCGCCTTTATGGTCGAACAGCGTAAAAAGGAAATAAGCATCCGTTTGGTGCTTGGCGCCCCGTTCAAGAGCATTTATCAGTTGTTGACTTTAGATTTCATGAAATTGATCCTGATTTCCATCGCCATAGCTGTCCCCATAGGCTGGTACGCAATGAACCGATGGTTAGAAGATTTCGCATATCGCATCGACATAGGCTGGGAAATATTCTTGGCCGCGGGCGGTATTGCCTTGGGCATTGCCATTCTGACCATAAGCTATCAATCGGTGGGGGCGGCGTTGATTCAGCCTCTTAAGAGTTTGCGGTCAGAGTGAGAAAATCCCGATATGCAGGGTATCGTCGAGGCTCAGGAGTGACCTGCAAGGTATGAGAAGGGCACGAGTAATCCCTTTAGTTCTGATGCGCAATTTAGCAGCAAACCTAAAAGGTTCCGCCTGCGAAATAATGCCTTGAAAATCGAAGGAATTTAGAAATTAAGTTTAACAAAATCCCCCCGAAGTTTATGCCGAGCATAGCCGAGGTTCGGGAAAGAAGATAAAAGAATGTAATTATGTTCAAAAACCATCTAAAAATAGCCTGGAGAAGCCTAAAGAAGCAACCCTTTCTGACCTTTCTCAATACCTTCGGATTAGCTGTCGGAATGGCGGGCGGGTTGTTAATAGCGCTATACATCTACGACGAACTGAGCTTCGATAAAATGTTCTCCGATGCCGACCGAATATACCGAATAGATACCGATATCAAGTTTGGCGGAGCGGAAACGATGGCCGCTGAAGCCGGCGCGCCCATGGCCGGGACATTGCGAAGGGATTATTCAGAAGTGGCAAACACCGTTAGGTTTCGGAAACTGGGGAGTATGCTGATCCGAAAATCCGGCACGGAGAACAATACCAAGGAAATGCAGGTAACCTTTGCCGATTCCACCTTTTTTGACGTGTTCGATATACATCTTCTCGTTGGCGATGTCAACACCGCCCTGACCGAACCCAACACCTTGGTGCTTACGAAAGCAGCCGCGGAAAGATATTTCGGCACTCAGAATGCGCTGGGCCAAAGCTTATTGCTGAACAATACCGATACCTACACCGTAACTGGGGTTATGAACGACCTTCCCGAAAATTCCTTTTTAAGGGATCATACGGTTTTTATGGCCATGGCCGGTAATGTCGCCTCACGGGAAGAAAACTGGGGTGGTATGAACTATTTCACATTCGTCAAACTGATACCCAGTGCGAATATTGAAGACTTTAATATGAATTTACAGGGGATGCTCGAAAAATATATGCTACCCTGGGCACAGAAGTATTTTCCGGGGATGACAGCGGAAACGTTCGCGGCTTCAGGAGACTATATTCGCTATCACACCATGCCGTTGACCGACATACATCTGTATTCGAACCGCAATGTAGAGCTTAGTGCCAACAGCAGCATTCAAAACGTATATATTTTGTTGTTTATCGGGATTTTCTTGATCGTTTTGGCCAGCGTGAACTTTATGAACCTTTCTACCGCGCATTCCCTCAAAAGGGCCAAGGAGGTCGGCATTCGTAAGACTTTGGGGTCCAATAAAGCCGATTTGCTACGCCAATTCTTGACGGAATCCGGCCTAGTTTCTTTCCTTTCATTGCTTATGGCGGTTGTCATCGCTGTTTTGGCTTTGCCTTTTTTCAATGAACTTTCCGGTAAGTCCGTTACCATCCCCTTCGCAAATCCCTTTTTCTGGATAATTTTAATATCCGCAACTGTTTTATTGGGACTTTTCTCCGGAAGTTACCCCGCATTTTTTATGTCCCGCTTTATGCCCGTGAAAACCCTTAAAGGAGGCGGGCAGACCAAAGTTGGTGGGGGAAGCATCCGAAATACGTTGGTGGTCTTCCAATTCGCAATTTCGGTCTTTTTGATCGTGGCCACTCTGGTCGTTTTTCAACAGCTGCAATTTATTCAGGGCAAAGACCTTGGGTATACCAAAAATCAAATTCTTCTTATCAACGATACCTATGCAGCGGGCAATCAGACAAAGGCCTTTAAGGATGAGGTGCTCAAATTAAGCGGAGTCGAAAATGCTACAATGAGCGGTTTTCTTCCTACGCCCTCTTTCCGATCAGACAGTTCTTTCTTTGAGGAAAGTGCCATGAATCAGGAGAACGCCATTCAGATGCAGGAATGGGATGTTGATGCCGATTATCTATCTACCCTTGACATGCAACTTATTGCCGGACGAAATTTTGACCCACGGTTTATCGCCGATTCCACGGCGGTCATCATCAACGAGGCGACCCTTCCGGTTATGGGCGTTACCCCCAATGAAGCCTTGGGGATGCGGATTACAGAGGATACCGATCTCGAGGAAAAGGTATTCTATACCGTGATAGGAGTCGTTAAAAATTTTCACTACCAAACTTTACGGAAGAATATAGGCGCCTTGGGCCTTTTTATGCGACCTTCAACAGGAACCTTGGCAGTAAAACTAAAAGCGGGGGATTTTAAAAACACCATCGCAGATATCGAAGCTATTTGGAACGAAATCGCAGCCGGCCAACCCTTCAATTATTCCTTCATGGATGATTCTTTCACCAGCACCTACGAAGCCGAACAACGATTGGGAAGTATTTTTATCCTTTTTACCATCCTATCCATCGTAATAGCCTGCTTGGGATTGTTAGGTCTCGCCGCCTTTAACGCCCAAAAACGAACCAAGGAAATCGGCGTTCGCAAAGTTCTGGGAGCTAGTGTCGGCCAAATAACCTACCGGCTTACCACGGATTTTCTTAAACTGGTCGTCATCGCGATAGCCATCGCTCTACCCGTAGGCTGGTACGTTATGAACAAATGGCTCGAAGATTTTTCATATCGGATGGAAATAGGATGGGGCATTTTTGCCGTTGCGGCTTTATTGGCCTTAGGGGTAGCAGTGTTGACCGTTAGCTATCAAAGTATAAAAGCGGCAGTTGTGAACCCGGTAAAGAGTCTACGGTCGGAGTAAGACGTTTGCGAACCTGCTAGGTGCTGGGGCAAAAGAACCATCTTCAGCATCTTTGACAGTTATGATATTGATTTGGATTTTGACAGTATTGTTACCCGATTAAGAGTTTCCTACAAATTCGGAATCATCAAATTGAAGTCTGCGGATAAAAAGGGCGGTGCCGAAGATGAGAAAAATAGGTTACTATAGAAGATTGATCTGTTCCAAAGAAAAATGTAAATGCATTAACCTTATCCATTTTCTATGGAAAGCATTCTTCTCAATAATAGCCTGCTAAGAAGAACGCCCGATCGTTAAAACGTAACCCCGATGTTCACGCCTCCCCAAGCCGAGGCTTGTCCGGTTTCAAATTCCCGTGTGATTAAAGAGCGGGTATATTCGAAGTACAGGGTGCGTGTTTTAAGTACTACGCCAAAATCGAATTGGGCCGTAAACCGTTCCACGGCAGCTGCGGAAATGGTATAAGGGCTGTCCCTATTAAAAAGACCACCTTGCAAGGTCGCATCATAGCCTACGAATTTTAACGTAGGCTGTGCATATAAATAGAGTCGAAAACCTTTTTTGTCTCCGGTAAATGGGGAGTCGATAAGTCCAACAGTGCTGTTTGCCCCAGCGGATACATGTGTGAACAAGGTGCCCAACTGCGCGTTCGCATGGGCTTGTAACGAAAATAGATCGTTATAGGACCATAGCCTTTTTTCATAGCCCAAACGATAGTTGAGCACCACATCGTTTTTAATCTGATGCCGCCAGCCCAAAGGAATCTTGTTGCCGGTGAGCTTATGGATGCCCGTCTGCATTTCCTTACCAAAGGCGCCGGGACCGATCAGGCCGATGCTCAACGAAGATGTTATTCTAGATTTTTGAACATTATCCGTCGCCACAAGAAAACTCTTAAGTACGATTGCTGCGGCAAACGGCCGGTCTTCGAATTGAATGTCCGGGAGTTGATATTGTTGTGGCGTAAAACCAATATGTTCAATGGAAAGCCCATATTTGGAAACACTTTCTTTTGGGGCCAAAAGCAAAACGTTGAGCGGATTTTTTTTGAGAACGGGAGCTACCAGTTCAAAGTTATAGCCTTGCGTATAATCCTTGTCGGCAGCGGCAAAAAAGTCGTTGTCATAATTGGATCGAAAATAGGAATCGGTGTTGAGGTCGCGAAACGATGCCAAATGATCTATTTTTTGCCCAAGCATGACGCTCGGAAGAAAAAGTAGCGAAAAGAGGAATTGTTTCATGACCAGACTTACGGAAATAAGGTTAGGAGGGTTTTAAAAGTGGAATCCTGGCGAGTTGCGTTGGCTTTGAGCGGCATCCATGTGCCTAGAAGATGTCCATATATTATACAGTGTCTGTCTAAATATTTGACACTTAGATAGTATTTTAATTTTGTTTTTATACTTAAGTAATTGGTCTTTAGTTATTTGTGAATGTGGCATGAAAATCGACTTCATAATTACCCTGTGAATCCCATTCACTAGTGGTATTCTCTGGATGAAGGCAGTTCCCAAAGAGGTCGAAATGTCCTCGAAAGCCATGTGTCCATAAAAGAAAAAAGAGAACCATGTTTAGAAATTATATAAAAATCGCCTTCCGAAACATCTGGAAGAACAAGGTGTTTTTCCTAATCAATATTATTGGTCTCTCGATAGGCCTAAGTTCCGCTTTTGTGATAGGGGCTATGATTTATTATGATTTTACTTTCGATAAATTCCATAAGGATGGGGAGCGGATTTATCGGGTTGTGACTGATACCAAAGGGCCGGATCAAGAAGGTCACTTTCGGGGCGTGCCGGTACCTTTGGGTAATGCATTAAAAGCCGAGGTGTCCGGTATTGAGAACGTCAGCACTTTTTTCATCACTCATTTCAACACCATTAGGATTGATGCTACAGGAAAGGATTTTAAAAATCCCGAGGATATTATATTCGCTGAAACTGGTTACTTTGAAGTCTTTGAATACGATTGGCTAGCTGGATCCGCAAAAAACATTCTCGACGGTCCCAATGAGGTGGTCATTACGGAAAAGAGGGCCGCGACTTATTTCCCGAATACTTCTGCTCAGGAAGTTTTGGGAAAGACGGTAACTTATAACGACTCCATAATCGTAAAGATTACGGGTATCGTTGCTAATTTTAAAGAACGCAGCGATTTTACTTTTCAGGAATTCGTTTCACGCAAGACCGCTAAAAACACTGATATGAACTACGGTGTTTACAATGAAAGTTGGGAGGGTATGAGTTCTTCTACGCAAGTATTTATAAAGGCCAAGGAAAAAGCTAACCTAGAAAGTCTGAAAGGGTACCTTATCGGTTTAGCCAAGGAACACGAGAACAAAAAAGTCGTAGCTAGAGGATATATTACAACCTACGGTCTGCAACCATTGGCAGAACTTCATATGAACGATGATTATGCCGTTTTCGATAGTACAAGACATAGGGCGGATGACACTGTTTTACTAGGTTTATCGTTGATAGCCCTATTTTTACTGATTTTGGGATGTATTAATTTTATCAATTTGAATACTGCCCAAGCGACCAAACGTGCTAAGGAAATCGGCATCCGCAAGACCTTGGGTAGTTCAAAAAGTCAGTTGGTCTATCAATTTTTGGGCGAGACTTTGTTTTTGACCTCGACGGCGGCCATTGTGTCTATATTCTTTGCATCAGGCCTGTTCAGGTTATTTTCAGAATTTATGCCCCCGGATATTGGTTTAGCGCTTTTTAGAAATCCAATACTCATATTCTGTACTATCGTATTGGTTATTCTGATTACAATCTTCTCCGGATTTTATCCCGCACTAGTACTTTCCCAATTCAAGCCGGTATTAGTATTGAAGAACCAAATTTTACCCGGTAACGATAAAGGTTCGCTACGGAAGTATCTAACCATCTTTCAGTTCGTGATCGCCCAGATTTTTATTATTGCAACACTACTAGTTGGCAGGCAGATTAATTATATGATGACGAAGGACATGGGTATAAAAACGAAATCCGTCGCTTATATTGGCACACCTTACCATATTCATTCCGAAGTAAAGAGACAAAGGTTTGCCAAGATGATAGAGGCTCTACCTGAAATACAAGAAGTCAGCCTAGCGGGTGGGCCTCCCGCCTCGAACAACTATGCTGGCAGATCATTGACGTATTTTGCCGAGGGCAAGCAAATCAATATACAATTACAATTGCTCAATGGCGACAAGAACTATCTTAATCTTTATGGCATAAAACTTTTGGCGGGCCGTAAACCCCTGAATGATTCTATTCGTGAATATGTGGTCAACGAAACCGGCATGAAACTTTTGGGTTTTGAGAATCCGCAGGATATTATCGGGCAGACTGTGAAAGCAGATGACAAAAATATCCCTATTGTCGGTGTCATGGAAGATTTCAACCAGCGTTCCTTAAGGTCAAAAATAGACCCCTTGGCTTTTGTTGGGGGAAATCAGAACGGAACGGTACACTTCTCGTTTCGGACCGATGACACTAAAAACTGGCCAAACGCTATAGGAAAAATCGAAGACGCTTGGAAATCCATCTATCCCGAAGATGACTTTAAAGTCCAATTCATGGACGATACCATAAAACAATTCTACGAACAAGAGCGAAAAACCTCAGTACTGCTGACATGGGCAACCGGTCTAGCAATCGCAATCAGCTGCCTGGGCCTTCTAGGGTTGGTCATCCACACCACCGAACGCCGCACCAAAGAAATCGGTATACGGAAAATATTGGGTGCCACCTTGGCACAACTGAACCTATTGCTCTGTAAGGAATTTTTGATCCTCGTCGGCATCGCCTTTGTAATTGCCGCACCGATCGCCTGGTGGGGTATGAACAATTGGCTACAGGATTTTGCCTATAAAACGGAACTGAGCTGGTGGGTGTTTGTTTTGAGCGGGGTTGCCATGTTGTTGATTGCACTTGTGATTATTAGTATACGAACGATTGCAGCGGCGAATCGGAATCCGGTGAAGAGTCTGCGAACGGAGTGAAGAGTTCTCACTCTAACTCCCACTTGTGGGGGAGAACTCGAAACCTCCTTGAAAAGGAGAACATCGAAAAAATGCAGTTTTAAATACCTGCGACAGGTAGCTCCCTTCCCTCATGCATCCGACAAGTGAGGCGCGACAGAGAGGAATGGAGGGGCTGGGGAGAGGACTTCGCAGGCAGAATCCCGAACCTAAATCCTGCAAGTTAGTCAACGAAAGAACAACGAATAAAAAATTAGAAACCATGTTCAAACACAATCTGAAACTCTTTCTAAGAAGCATTATCAAGAACAAAACCACCTTTTTGATTAATACGATAGGTCTCGGGGTGGGAATCGCCTCGTTTTTGGTGTTGGCACTCTACGTTTACAATGACCTTACGTACGACCATTTTAATAAAAATCTGGAGAACATTTATAGGGTACGTGAAGGGGAAAGCGTACAGACCAAAGGGCAATTGTTGCCCCAAATGCTTCAAGAAATTCCTGAAGTCGTTGATGGGACACGCATTTTTGATTGGGAGGAATTCCGAATCAGCTATAACGACATTGCCTTCCTTGAGAACATTAAATATGTCGATGACGGATTTTTCTCCGTTTTTACCTATCCGTTTATCGAAGGTTCGTCGAAAAATGCTATCGGGGAAAAATATGGGGTCGTTATAAGCAAAAAATTTGCCGAGAAATATTTCGGAAGCGAATCTGCTCTGGAAAAACAACTGCGAATAAAATTTGACGATGTATTTCTTACCGTAAAAGGAGTAGTCGATATTCCGGCCAATTCTTCAGTTACATTTGATATTGTTGCATCGTACGAAACCGGGGAAGAAATTTCTTCATGGATAATGGATGTTCATGATTGGTACAATACATTTTCGGAAACTTATGTCGTTTTACAGGATGGAACAAAGCCCGAAGACATTAAAACCAAACTACAGAACATCGTCACCGAGAATTTTCTTCCCGTTGGCGAAAATAAGACCGACCTGAACCTATTGCCGTCCAAAGAGTATCATTCCGTTGTAGAATCGAACCAAACGCTGATAGTAATTCTGGCCATTATCGCCTTGGGCATCATCGGTATCGCTATCGTTAACTTTATCAATCTGACCATAACCGGTTCCATGGCACGGATTAAGGAAATCGGTATCAAAAAAGTCCATGGTGCTACCTCCCGTACGCTTTTCCAACAGATCATGACGGAATCGCTACTGGTCAGTTTTATCGCCCTAATCCTTGGTATGGTTCTTTTGATCGTGCTGCTTCCGGCCTTTAATCAACTATTCGAGGCCGATTTGAGCTTCGACCCTTTTGAAAATACAATTTGGTTGGGCGTACTTGCATTGATTTGGGGTATTGTCGGGCTTTTGTCCGGAAGTATTCCCGCCCTGTTTTGGGCAAGGGGAAAATTGACCCAAAGCCTACGGGGGAATGTGTTTTCAGGGGATACCAAAAAATCGGCTTCCCGCTATTCCTTGATCGTGGTACAGTTCGTCATCGCCATCGTGCTGATATCAGGAACTTTTTTGGTGCGGAAACAAATCGATTATATGTTGCACAAAGACCCCAAGTTCGACGACGAAAACGTAATTATCGCCCAATTGGATAGTTGGCAATATGAAAATCCGAAAACCACCTCCCAAAACTTTAAGCGTATATCCGAAGAATTGGAGGCCAGCCCGTATGTGGAATCGGTAAGTTTTTCGGGAAATATTCCCGGCACCTACAATGAAAACTACAATGTTTTTTATCCCGAAGGAAAAAACAATACCGAAACCCTATATCTGAGAAAGGCATATGTTGGCAACAATTACTTTAAAACTTTCGGTATCGCTCTGTTGAGCGGTTCAGGTTTTGAAAAGAATGGCCTGTCGCATAAAAACACGGTCGTACTGAACAAAAAGGCCATTGCCGAATTGGGAATTCCCAATCCCATCGGAAAAGTACTCCATGAAGGTTCCGAATCAGGGGAGCCCTACAAGATTATCGGCGTAATCGATGACATCAGCTATCAGGGCGTACAGCACGAGATGCAGCCCTTGGCCCACTTCTATTCGAAACAGGAAAGTTTTACGGACTGGAACTATTTATCGGTCAAGGCAAAAAAAGGATCGAGTTTGAAAGTAGTCGATTTGATGAAGGAAAGGTGGGATAAAGTGCTTCCCGGCTCGACCCTTTCCTACTTCTTCGCCGACGACAAGCTTAACGAACAGTACAAGGAGTACATAAAGATAAACACGGTAATCGGTTGGTTCTCCATTTTGGCGGTCATCCTGTCGTGCATGGGTCTTTTTGCCCTTTCGGCCTATACCACGGCCAGAAGGACAAAGGAAATCGGTATCCGAAAGGTAAACGGCGCCAAGGTATTCCAGATATTGGCGATGCTCAATAAAGATTTTTTAAAGTGGGTAGTATTCGCTTTTTTGATTGCCGTACCGATTGCATGGTATGCGATGCAAAAATGGCTGGAAGGCTTTGCCCATAAAACAACAGTAAGTTGGCGGATTTTCGCCTTGGCGGGATTCATCGCCATGGCCATCGCACTGTTGACGGTAAGCTGGCAGAGTTTCAAGGCCGCAAGAAAGAAGCCGGTCGATGTGCTGCGGGATGAGTGATGAATCGCCCTCAAGCTGTCGCTGACGTCGCTGAGCTGCGAGGTATAAGTATAGGAACGAGCAATCTTTGTGAGTATAGTGAGGTTTGCGAGCTCAACCCTAAAGGTTTAGCCTAAGGTAGCAAACCTTACAAGTTGATCAAACCAAGAACATCCAGTTAAAAGAAAAACCATGTACACCGTATTCCTAAAAATCGCAATACGCTATCTGCTCAAGAATAAGCTGTACTCCTTTATCAACATTTTCGGATTGGCCATTGGCGTAGCATCCTTTATCCTGATTATGCTCTACGTAAACCATGAACGTAGCTTTGACACCTTTGAAGGATCGGAAAATGTACACCGTGTGTTTATGGATTATGTGGAAGGTGTCGAGTGGGTGCCTGGTGATGCCAATGCTTATATTGTAACCGGTCCCACCTTACTAGAAAAATTTCCGGAAATTGAAGATTTCGTTCGGCTCCGTCGCGTGAAAGGTTTGGTGTTGGTGCATGACAATACCGTTTTTGACGAAAACACCGGGGCATTGGCGGATCCCAGTTACTTTGGGATATTCGACCGCAATCTGCAAAAAGGCGACATACGTACCGCCTTGAACGAACCCTATTCCATTGTACTCTCGGCTGCATTGGCAGAAAAGATTTTCGGTTCCGCAGATCCTATTGGAGAAATCGTGAAAATAGCCGAAGGGGGAAATACCAACTTTAAGGTTACCGGGGTGTTGAACGGAGATGTACCGAACAGCCATATCAATAACGACTTTCTCGTTTCGTTCAAGACCTTTTATACTTGGCCCGTATTCGAGCGCGATTGGAAATATACATGGAACCAAAATGAATATTTTACCTATTTAAAATTGGATCAAAATGCCGATGTCACTGCGTTAAACAAGAAGATAATGGCGTTCGAGCCGGAAGGCCTAAAAAATGAAAGGCATCATTTAGAGCCGATAGAGGATATCCATCTCAATTCAAATAAGCCCTATGAGGCCGAAGCCAACGGCAACGTGAATAGTGTTCGGCTTTTGGCGATTATCGCGTTTATCACCATTCTGCTTTCTTGGATGAATTACGTAAACCTCTCCACCAGCAAATCGATGGAACGGGCCAAGGAAATCGGAGTGCGAAAGGTCGTAGGGGCAAGAAGACCACAATTGATTCTGCAGTCCCTTATAGAATCGGGTCTCTTGAACGGTATTGCAATAGTCTTGGCCATTGGGGCAGCATTCGTCTTGCTTCCGGCGTTTAATCGGTTCGTCGGGTTGGAGCTTGAACTTAATGGCACACAAATAAAGAGGCTTCTACCGTATTTCGGGTTTATGTTAATAGGAGCCATCTTGTCGGCTTTCTATCCGGCTTTTGTTCTGAGCAAGTACAAACCGGTAACTGTGCTGAAGGGAAAGTTACAGGCCTCTACCAAAGGGCTTAATTTGAGAAGGGGCTTGATTATCGGACAGTTTTTAGCAACGATAACTTTGTTGACCGGGGCCTTTATGGCGAATAAGCAAATCCGTTTTCTCCAAAACCGGCCCATCGGTGCCGAGCTTGATAATTTGGTCTCCCTTAATGGACAAGTTTTGAACAGGGAGTGGGATTCTGTATTGAGAAGTGATTATAGCACTTTGGTCGGCGAACTTAAAAAAAGCCCTTACGTAGCCGATGTCGCCTTAAGCTCGACCTATCCGGGCGATGATTTCTCAAACTTGAATTCAAATATTGGTATGACCTTTTCCAACGGAAAAACCGATGATAAACGGGTGTGGTACAATTATGTCGCAGAGCCCAACTATTTTGATGTCATGGGAATGGAATTCGCGGCAGGAGGAACTTTTCCACAAACGGCCAGTGGATTTAGCAAAAAAATCGTTATCAACGAAAAAATGGCCCGCTTTATGGAAGTCACCGACCTTGAAGTTTTGATTGGTAAGACCGTCAAATTTTTTGATGATGAGTGGACCGTAGTTGGCGTCGTCAAGGATTACCATCACTTCGGATTGAAGTCCCCCATTGAGCCCTTAATCATAATGCATAACAAACCCCTAAGAAATATTCTGGTCAAACTGGAAAAACGGTCGGCCACCATGGCAGGTATGACCGATGCGCTGGAGCAATTGAACAAAACATGGCATCAAGTCTTTCCGGAAAGCACATATAAGTACACCTTTTTAGATCAAAATTTCGAGGCCCAATATAAAGAGGATAAAAAGTTCGCTTCGGCCTTCCAGATTTTCACCATCCTTGCCATCCTGATCGCCTCCATGGGCCTTTTCGGTCTGACTTCCTACACCTGCATCCAAAGGAGGAAGGAAATAGGAATCCGAAAGGTCAATGGTGCCTCGATTACCCAAATCCTAAAACTATTGAACCAAGATTTTGTCAAATGGGTCGGCCTGGCCTTTGTTATAGCTGTACCCATTTCATGGTACGCCATGGGCAAATGGCTTGAAGGCTTTGCCTATAAAACCACTTTGAGCTGGTGGATATTCGCCTTGGCGGGGTTAACGGCATTGGTCATCGCATTAATAACAGTGAGCTGGCAGAGTTTTCTAGCGGCGACGAACAACCCTGTGGATGCGCTGCGGGATGAGTGATGCGCAGACTTCCAAATATCACTGATTTGTATGCTATTGGCGCGGCATAAGCGATTGTTGTAGGTTTACTGTGGAATTCCGAACCCAAACTTGCAAGGTGCCTTCCATTTTTTAAAAATAACGTAACACGATATCCAATTAACTCAGTAACCTCAATAATTTAAAAAATGCTACTACAACTAAACGGGATTTTCAAATGGGTACAACAGGGCGGGCAACGGGTCTTCCTATTAAAAGACATCAACCTTGAAGTCGAAGAGGGAGAATTTATCTCCATAATGGGCCCTTCGGGATCGGGGAAATCGACTTTGCTGAACGTCATCGGTATGCTCGACGATTTTGATGAGGGAGAATACAATTTCTTGGATGAACCCGTACACCAGCTCAAAGAAAAACACCGCGCCAATCTTTACAAACAGTACATCGGGTTTGTTTTTCAGGCCTACCACCTTATTGATGAGCTAACGGTCTACGAAAACCTTGAAATGCCCTTATTGTACAAAAAACTGAAAGGTTCCGAGCGCAAGGCCATGGTCGCCGACATGCTCGATCGCTTCGGTATCGTCGGCAAAAAAGACCTTTTTCCGACCCAACTTAGTGGCGGTCAACAACAATTGGTCGGTGTCGCCCGCGCCTTGATTTCCAAACCCAAATTGATTTTGGCCGATGAACCCACGGGCAACCTGAACTCCAAACAAAGCAATGAGATTATGGAATTGTTTAAGGAATTAAATGATGACGGGGTAACAATCATTCAGGCGACGCATAACGAGAAAAACGCCGCATATGGCAAGCGCACCCTAAATTTGCTGGATGGGAGGAAGGTATAGCCACATTTAATCCCCATCCCTTTACCGTCTCAATCCTACGCCGTATCTTTGTTGTTTAGAATGATTTTACATTAAAACGGAAAGAAATCGGAGAATGAAGATTGAAAAACAGGCAGTTTTAAAGGCTTTGGAAAACATTACCGTACCCGGCGAGGGCCAGAATATGGTCGAAAGCGGGGCGGTCAAGAACATACAGATTTTTGGGGATGAGGTCGAGGTCGATATTACCATCGGTAACCCCAGCTTACAAGCCCGGAAGAAGACCGAGGTCGAAATCCTAAAAATAATCCATAGGGAAGTATACGAGAAAGCTAAGATAAAAATCAATATCAAGGTCGATGCTCCCGCTGCGAAACCGAAGGCGAACGAGATTAAGGGCAAACCGATTCCCGGTATTCAAAGTATAATCGCCGTGGCATCCGGTAAGGGCGGTGTCGGTAAATCTACCGTTACGGCCAATTTGGCGGTGACCTTGGCGAAGATGGGCTTTAAGGTCGGACTTCTGGATGCAGATATCTATGGCCCCTCTATGCCGACCATGTTCGATGTGACCCAAGAAAAACCGAAGGCAGTCAATGTCGATGGTAAATCGAAAATGTTGCCTGTGGAAAGTCACGGCGTCAAGTTGCTTTCCATCGGATTTTTCACGCAACCCAACCAAGCGGTCATTTGGCGTGGGCCGATGGCATCAAAGGCGCTCAATCAAATGATTTTTGACGCCCATTGGGGCGAGCTTGATTTTATGTTGTTGGACCTTCCCCCGGGAACGGGCGACATCCACTTAAGTATTATGCAGGCCCTGCCGGTAACCGGAGCCGTAATCGTAAGTACACCACAAGAGGTGGCGCTTGCCGATGCCCGTAAGGGTGTCGCGATGTTCCAGCAAGAATCCATTAACGTACCTGTATTGGGTATTGTCGAGAATATGGCGTATTTTACACCTGAGGAACTTCCTGAAAACAAATACTATATCTTTGGAAAGGAGGGGGCAAAGCATCTGGCTGAAGACCTCGGAGTTCCTTTTCTGGGAGAGATTCCATTGGTACAGAGTATAAGGGAAGCCGGTGATATTGGAAGACCGGCCGCTTTGCAAACGGCTACTCCTGTTGAAGAGGCCTTCGAGCAACTGACCAAGAATACCGTACAGGAACTGGTACGAAGAAACAAAAGCCTTCCCCCGACGGAAGCGATCAAAATAACAACAATGGCGGGCTGTTCCGCTGTCAAAGGAAAGAAATAATGACTTCGGAAGAACTAACAATGAACGTAGAAAAGGCTTTGGATGAAATCCGTCCCTTTTTGCAAAGTGACGGGGGCGATATTTCATTGATATCCATCGATAACGAGAACTCTGTAAAGGTAAGGTTGGAAGGAAATTGCATCGGATGTACCGTCAACCAAATGACCTTGAAGAGCGGCGTGGAAATGACCATAAAGAAATATGCGCCCCAGATCGAAGAGGTCGTTAATGTAGGCCAACCGGTAGCGTAATGACTGCTGGGAGCTTACTCTTCTAAATGCAGATGATGATGAGCGTGGGATTTTTAAAGATGATTTTTGAATGATTACTACTGATATATTGATTATCGGTGCGGGCCCCACCGGGCTTTTTGCCGTTTTTGAAGCAGGCCTGTTACAGTTAAAATGCCATTTGATTGATGCCTTGCCCCAAGCGGGCGGACAGTGCTCGGAAATCTATCCCAAAAAACCCATTTACGATATTCCCGGTTTTCCCGAAGTCCTAGCGGGTGATTTGGTCGATAATCTCATGGAACAGATCAAATCCTTCTCCCCCGGTTTTACCTTGGGCGAAAGGGCGCAGACCATTGAAAAGCAAGAAAACGGTTCCTTTATAGTGACTACGAACAAAGGAACGAAGCACCAAGCCCCCGTTGTCGCTATAGCCGGCGGATTGGGAAGTTTTGAACCCAGAAAGCCCTTACTGGAGAACTTGAAAAAGTACGAGGATAACGGCATAGCCTATATCATCAAAGACCCCGAGGTCTATCGCGATACCAAGGTGTTGATTGCCGGGGGCGGCGATTCCGCTTTGGATTGGAGTATCTTTCTTTCGGACGTAGCTTCCGAAGTAACCCTTGTACATCGCAGAAAGGAATTCCGGGGTGCGTTGGATTCCGTGGAAAAAGTACAATCCCTTAAAAATCAGGGGAAGATAAGATTGATTACCCCCGGCGAGGTCACGGCTCTTGAGGGTGATAAAAAGCTGGAAGCGGTAACCGTCCGAAAGAATACCACTGCGGTAGAGGATATGAGGATACAAGTAGACCATTTCATCCCTTTATTCGGATTATCGCCCAAGTTGGGCCCTATTGCCGATTGGGAGCTCGAAATCGAAAAGAATGCCATTAAGGTAAACACTTTCGACTATCAGACCAACGTACCGGGAATTTACGCTATCGGGGACGTCAACACCTATCCCGGTAAACTAAAATTGATCCTTTGTGGCTTCCACGAAGCGACGCTGATGTGCCAGAGCGCCTACCAACGTATCCATCCCGATAAAAAATATGTAATGAAGTATACGACGGTAGGAGGAGTGATCGGTTTTGATGGCAGCAAAAAGGAGGCACCAAAAGCCGTAGTTAAAGCGATAGATTAAAGTTTTACAAGGGATTACCTTATTAGGGACCTAATTTCTGAATTAACCTTTATTGATTAATGACTGACATTAAAATTAGAATCACCGACCGCGAAGGCGTCGTCCACGAGATAGATGCTCCGACTGACATGAACATGAACCTGATGGAAGTAGTTCGCTCTTACGAACTGGCTCCCGAAGGCACTATCGGTATATGTGGCGGAATGGCCATGTGCGCCTCCTGCCAGTGCTATGTAAAATCCGACCACGAACTTCCCGAAAAATCGGATGATGAAGAGGCCATGTTGGCAGAAGCCTTTAATGTAGCCGAAAATAGCCGATTGGGTTGTCAAATTCACTTGACCGAAGACTTGGACGGTTTGGAGGTAGAGTTGGCCCCAGAAAGCTAAAAACTGTGAAAAATTTACCCAATTGGTGAATGTTTTCACGGATTTACACACTGCTAGAATTCCCTGACATACTTAAATAACTGATAGTCAATAAATTATGTTTTAAATTCATTTTGGTATCATATTTTCAATATGGTTTAGCAAATAGAACAAGTATTTAACTATTAAACATTAAATTCAGAACATCATGAAAAAGTTATTTATTACAGCCGTATTTGCATTAGGAAGTTTAACTGCTTTTGCTCAAGAAGAGCAGGCTACTGAAGCGCAAGATGCAGCTACAGAAGTACAAGATCAAGCAACTGATGCTGCTACAGAAGTACAAGATGAAGCAACCGAAGGTGCTGCAGAAGGACAGGAAGCTGCCACTGAAGCTGTTGCCCAAGACGATTTCAGCGAAATCGCAGTTGAAGAAGTGCCAGAAGCTATTACTACAATGATTGAAACTAACTATCCTGGTGCTACCGTTAACGGTGCAGCCAAGAACGAAGCTGGTCATTACAAAGTAGAGGTTTCTTTGGAAGATGGAACTTCAGGTGCCCTTATCGTTGACGAAGAAGGAAACGCTGTTGAGCAGTAAGAAGAGTAAATTGATTTGGGGATATTTCCAAACCAATTGTGAGAAAGGAACCGTGTTAGCACGGTTCCTTTTTTTTTTTGAAAATTGCGAGCACAGCGAAGCAATCTGTTTAACCCTGCGAGAAGTTTATACAGATTACTTCGTCACAAAATCGCTCCTGGCAATTGCGTGTTCCAATTCAGATTCTTGCCTGATAGGTAAATAGGTTATAATATCGTCCCTCGGAAGCAATCAGTTCATCATGTGTGCCCCGCTCCGCAATGCGTCCGTTTTCGATAACCAAAATCTGGTCCGCCTTACGAATGGTACTCAACCGGTGGGCGATAACAAAGGTGGTCCGCCCTTTGGTCAATTCGGCCAAGCTTTTTTGGACCAGTGCCTCACTTTCGGTATCCAGATTGGAAGTAGCTTCGTCCAGAATAAGGATTTTCGGATTGGCCAAGACCGCCCTCGCAATGGCAATCCGTTGACGCTGCCCCCCGGACAGTTTGATACCGCGTTCGCCGATCAAGGTGTCCAAGCCGTCATCGAAGCGGTCGGTAAATTCGTTGACATAGGCTGCCTTTACCGCCTGCTGCAATCGTTCTTCGGATGCGTGCGGCCGTGGGAACAGAATATTCTGCCGAATGGTACCTTCGAAGAGAAAATCATCCTGTAGAACAACACCCAGATGTTGCCGAAAACTGTTGAGGTCAACCTTCGATAGATCTTTGCCGTCAATGGTCACCTTCCCTGAATCGGGATTCAAAAAGGTTGCGGCCAATCCGGCTATAGTCGTTTTTCCCGAACCGGAACTTCCCACAAGGGCTACCACCGAACCTGAATTGGCCTCGAAACTAATATTGTGCAGTACTTCCTTATCCTCTTCATAGGCAAACGAAACGTCATGAAATGCCATATCGCCCTTCACGTTATCGAGTACCAAGGTGCGGTTGGCCTCATCGGCTTCCGGGGCCATGTTCATAAGTTCCTCGGTACGGTCGAGTCCAGCCAGTGCCTCGGTCAACTGACTGCCGATGTTGCTCATCTGTACGATAGGGGCGACCATTAGGCCTAATAACACCGTGAACATCAAAAGGTCGCCGATCGTCAACGTTCCTTGAATAATTTTATATCCGCCCAAACCCATTACGCCAGTGGTTGCGATCCCGATAAGAAAAGTGGCCGAACTGGTCATAAAGGCCGTTGTGGTCAAACTTTTTTTGACATTCTGGAACAATTCTTCGACACCATCCTCAAAAATCCGATTCTCCTGTGCTTCGGCATTAAAACCTTTGATGACACGGATGCCTCCCAGAGTTTCGGTCAAACGTCCGGTGACCTCCGCATTTATTTTTCCGCGTTTGCGAAAAATAGGACGGATAATCTTGAACGCCTTCAGTGCGATAAAAGAGAAAATCGCCAGTGGAATAAAAGTAAAGAGCGTCATGGTGGGACTGATCCGCAATAGTAAAATAAGGGAAACAATCGCGGTTACGGTGCCCCCGACCAACTGCACCAGTCCCGTACCGATAAGGTTACGGACCCCTTCGACATCGTTCATGATCCGCGACACCAGATTGCCGGATTTCGTATTGTCGAAAAAACGGATGGGCAGGGAGAGCACTTTCTTCTGTACATCGGCACGCAGTTCCGAAATCATGTATTGTGCCTGAACGCTCAAAATCTTGGTCAACAAAAACGAAGTGACCGACTGAACCAAAATGGCAATGATGACCCCTGCTACCAGAATCTTAAGCATCTGAACATCTTTTTTGGCGATAACATCGTCGATGAGATATTTTGAGGCAATCGGCGTTACAAAACTGGCCGCTTTGCTGATTACTATTAATAAAAGGCCGATAAAGACCAATTTCCGCCTTGGCCAAATAATGGTTTTAAAGGCGGTAAGGATACTCACTTTTTGTTCGGGCATATCAGTTTTTTAAAAGAACTCGCAAGGTACTTGAAATAAGGGTACACGCAATGGAAAGAGATTGGACAAATGCTCGGGAATCTATGCAAATTCCTCATGGCAAGTCCATCAGGCCAAAAATTTTAAAAAACAGATTCCAAATTTTATAAAAAAGGAAAAAATTTAATTGGACTAGCCAAAAGTAATAACTCGAGGAGCAAGAGACGCATTATTGCAATAGTACGAATCACGATTTGTCGCTGTTATTTGATAATTCGTCAATGTATAGTGCCTACTACAATGAAATTCGGACCTTTTTGGAAGGCCGATACTCCGCGAATGGACCAAAGTTTCACCAAAAGTTGTTACATTCACAATACAAATCGTCTCCCATGTTGTATAAGCCATTTTTTATAATCGGCACTATATTATTTTCCATCACTGTGACGGCTCAATCCCAGAGCGAACTCCTCCGCTGGAAGACCCAAGCCGAAAATATAAACATCATCCGCGATGATTTTGGGATTCCACATATCTATGGAAAAACCGATGCCGATGCTGTTTTCGGATTGCTCTATGCCCAATGCGAAGATGATTTTAACCGCGTGGAACAAAATTATATCTGGGCAACCGGACGTTTGTCTGAGGTCGAAGGCAAAGAAGCTCTTTACAGTGATTTAAGGGCGAAACTCTTTATGACGGAGGAGGAAGCGAAGGCCAATTATGGGAAAAGTCCCGCTTGGTTAAAAAAGCTTTGTGATGCCTTTGCCGATGGAATCAACTATTATTTGCACACCCATCCTGAAGTACAACCCAAATTATTGACCCATTTCGAACCTTGGATGCCGATGTACTTTAGCGAAGGTTCGATAGGTGGCGATATAGAAAGAGTTTCTACGGAAAAAATCAAGGCTTTTTATGAAAGTGGGATGGAAATTCCCGGTAATAGGGAATTTCAGGCGAAGAAGGTGGACTCGAGGAGGGCCGAGACGAAGAAAGTCAAATTGAAGAAGGATAAAGATGGGAGGCAAAAACAGGAATTTGAACCCCAAGGCTCAAATGGAATCGCAATTTCCGGGAAATTAACACAGTCCGGTAACGCCATGCTGTTGATCAATCCGCATACCTCCTTTTATTTTCGCGGGGAAGTGCATGCCGTTTCCGAGGAAGGACTGAATGCTTATGGTGCGGTTACGTGGGGCCAGTTTTTCATCTATCAAGGTTTTAATGAAAAAACGGGATGGATGCATACCAGCACGTACACGGATATTATCGACGAGTTCAAGGAAAAGATACTAAATATCGATGGAAAGTTGATGTATCGATATGGTGAAGAACTTCGCCAAGTAGAAACATCCAAAATCACTTTAAGATATACTGATGGGGATAGCCTAAAAGAAAAAACCTTCCCCGCATACCACACCCATCATGGTCCGATAACCCATCTCGAAGACGGCCAATGGACGGCTACCGCCATGATGTGGGCACCGCCCAAAGCTTTGGAACAATCGTTTATCCGCTCAAAACAGGAGGGCTATAAAGGATTCCGAAAGATGATGGATATGCGAACGAATTCCAGCAACAACACGGTATATGGAGATGCCGAGGGAAATATCGCCTATTTTCATGGGAATTTCATTCCGAAACGGGATACGGTTTTCGACTACTCGAAACCGGTCGATGGCAGTAATCCCAAAACGGATTGGCAGGGGCTGCATACGGTCGATGAAAACATCCTATTACTGAACCCTGAAAATGGATGGATACAAAATTGCAATTCTACCCCCTACACCGCGGCTTTGGAATTTAGTCCAAATAAGGAAAATTATCCGAGGTATATGTCCATCGATCAAGAGAATTTTCGGGGAGTTCATGCCATTGAACTTTTGCGGGGCAGACGCGGCTATACGGTGGATAGCCTGATCCAATTGGCACACGACCCGTATTTGCCGGCGTTCGAGGCCTTGATTCCCGGTTTGGTGGAGTCCTACAATAGTCATGACGATAAAAACCCTAAACTTCGGGATGCTATGGAAGTTTTGAAGAAATGGGATTATAAAACGGGTAAGGAATCTGTAGCCATGACCTTGGCCCACTATTACGGCACCGCAATGGGTCGGGAAGCCGAACGACCTGATGGCCTAAGCGATATGGAATCCTTTGTTTGGCTGGGCCAACATTCCAAGGAAGGCGTACGGACTTTCGAACAAGTTTTCGACCGATTGACGGCCGATTTCGGCACATGGAACATCCCATGGGGCAAAGTCAACCGCTATCAGCGATTGAACGGAGACATCCGACAGGCTTTTGACGATAGCAAACCTAGCAGACCGATCGGTTTGGCCTCCGGCCGGTGGGGCGCTTTGGCCGCTTATGGCGTCAGCTACGACAACGACACCCAAAAGATTTACGGCACCCGTGGCAACAGTTTTGCCGCCGTGGTCGAGTTTGGCGAAAGAATCAAGGCGAAAAGCATCTTGGCAGGCGGGCAGAGTGGAGACCCGGCTTCCCCGCATTTCGACGACCAGATCGAACGCTACGCCAATGCGGACTGGAAAGTGGTTGCTTTTTATCAAGAGGATGTGCTGAAGCGCGCGGAGGAAAAATACCGGCCTGGGGAGCGCGGAAATTGAGGTGTCACAGAATACTGTTCACTCTTCCTTAGTAATAATCAATGTAGCTTTTGACCCCGTAGACAATAACCACTTGTTCGAATAGATCAGTTCACCTTTATCATCGTAAACATCGACTTGTGCAGTATTGGGAGGGGAAGACCCGACATTCAGGGCCTCGAATTCAAAGCGGTTAAAGCCTTCCTCCAAATCGACGTTTATCCCTTTAAAGGATGCCGTCAGCAAGGTGTTCGGATCTACTACGTTACCATTGAGCCATATCCTGACCCGGTCTCCGTCGACATATTCATGGTCTCGACATACGATGCCCACAAATTTACCGCCGCTTTTTACATCGCCGAGATACATATCCGAAAAGTGTTCCCTAGATCCTTCTTTGGGTTCCCTTGGGCCTGCTTTCGGATCGATTTTCATTCCTGTGCCCGCTTGAACGAGTTCACGATCCGGTAACATCTTTACCGGATTTCTCTTGTTCATATCCAATTTGACCTCGGGATTATTATCGATGACGGAAGGTATTTTCAGCGCTGTGCCCTTATCTGGTTTCGCTGTTTCATCAATTTTATTGGCAACACCGATTTCTAAAGGTTTTTGGGTAGGTAAATCGGTCTGACCATAGCTGACTGCGGCTAGCATTAAAAAAACATGTACGATGAAAAGATAACTTTTTGGCATTTTTGAGGCGATAAAAGACCGGCATTAAAGATAACAAATACCCTGCCATGCGGACTTAAGTACTTGTTAAAACGCTAAATTCCGGAAAATCGTATCCGCAATCAGTTCGTGTCCTTTTTGGTTGGGGTGAATGGGGTCGGTGTCGTAACACGTCGCTTGATTTTCGAGAAGGGGCGTGTGTATATCTATTTCGAGCTTTGCATAAGGATGTTCCATCTGGAGTATGATCCGCTCGAATTCCTGTAAAACCTCTTCCTCATATTTGGGATATGGATTTTTATAGCCGAAGTCTGTATCCCTGGAAGTTTCGACCGGTGCTGCTTTCAACGCCAGCGGCGGAGGCGTCAACAGTACAGCAGGAATTTTCCGCTGTCGCATCTTTTCCAAAAAAGTATACACCCCTATTTTAAAACTTTTGAACAATTTCTCGGAGGGTTTTCCGTAAATACCGCCATTGATACCATAGCAGAAAAAGGCAACGTCGATGGGCGTTTTGTCAAGAATACCATCCAAGCGCTCGAATAGGTACGGTCTTGGGCCGGGATGATCTTTTTCAGTAAGTCCGGTTACGGTTTCACTACTTAGGCCATAGTTCATAAACTTTAAGTCCATAGTGGGATGTGCACTATCGATTTTGGACTGTAGTAGGGCCACATACCCATTTTCCACCGCGGTAATACTGTCGCCAAAACATCCGATAATCTGCCCCTGTTTAAACCGGAATTTGTTATCGTCCGAACATCCAATAAGCGGCGTTGCCAATAGGGCGAGGGCAGAGCGGTTTAAAAAGTGTCGTCGGTTCATCGAAGGGTATGAATTGGAATACTGTCGAAAAATACACAAATAATTTCGGACAGACCATTTTACCTACATGAAGCCATTTGGAGTGGTTGTATGGAACTACACCAAAAGAATAACTCAAGATGGGTTCAATGCGCCCTTTACTATTTTCAAAGCGTAATACGCTGATTTCTGGCCACAACTTGCCATTCGTCGATGACCATTCCTTCAGAAACTACTTGCAAACTATCATATTTGGCAACTGTCGGGCAAATGTGCACCGGAAGCGCATAGCAAACGTCGCCTATAGCGTATTGCTCTGCATTTTCGCATTCCAGCACGAAATGCTCCTCGCTTTGGCCTTTTTGGATGGATTTCTCCAGGTTCAAAAAACGCACTCTCGGAAAGGGCATTTCAGGGGCGAGGTATTTATGTCCCAGATCCAAACAGAGTATGTTTTTTGCGGGTTTACTGATAATTCGGGTCAGGAGTACCGCTGCGGGCAAGAAATCCATTTCGGGAAACAGGTCGCCGTAGCCGGCATCCCAAAGCAAGGTGGTGCCCGGACTGGCCTCGACCCCATCGCGCTGGGCGTGAAAAGGAAAGGTGGGAGAGCCTCCGGCAATAATTCCCTTGACTTTGATTCCTTCGGATTCTAAATTATTTTTTAAGGTGACAACGGGTGCAAACGCCACATCGCAGGCTTTTTTCCGTTCCGCGACATCCGTGTTTCGAATGTGGCCGTCATAGGCATGTAATCCTTTCGCCTCGACGTTTGGGTCAGCGTCCATTTTACGGTATAGGTCGATGGCGTTTTTGTCAGGAAAAATCCCGGTTCGATTCATCCCACAGTTGATATCCATCCAAAGGGAAACCCTCGCCCCTTGCACTCTGGCCATTTCGGACAAGGCCTTCAGCGTATCCAAATTATCGACAAGCGCTGAAAATTTAGATTCCGGATACGTATCCACCAAACCAAAAAACCGTTTCAAATTAGCCCCGACCGGCTGCATGGCCAAAAGAATATCAGGGGCATTGCACATCGCCAGCAATTCGGCCTCCGCGATAGTGGCACATTTGAACTTTTGAATGCCCTGACCCAACTGCATCTCGACAATTTCCGCTGTTTTGTGGGTCTTTATATGCGGACGTAGCTGTTCCGCTCCCCCTGCCATTTCAAGCATGGTTCGGATGTTGTGCAGTATTCTATCGGGATAAACCAATAACGACGGGGAAATCACATCTTTGGTATCGGTCAATTCGTACCAGTTCTTGTTTTCCATACCATTTCAGATTTACCTTTATAACTAGATGGAATTTAGTACTTGAAATTTGGAATTTTGTGCCAACATTCGTTGCCCATGGGCTAGCGATGTAATTCGAACATCGCCTCGATTTCTACGGAGATTCCTCCGGGAAGCATCATGCCCACGGCACTGCGTACCCCGACCCCGTTCTCCGAGCCGAAAATTTCTGCCATCACTTCGCTAAAACCGTTGATGACCAAAGGATGGTCAGGAAAATCGGGAGTACAATTGACCATACCCAAGGTTTTTACCAAGCGCTTGATTTGGTCGATACTACCGAAATGGGTCTGTATGGTCGAAAGCATGGTGAGGGCGACCTGGCGGGCACCGGCTTTTCCCTCCTCAAGCGTGAGGCTATCACCGACCCTGCCCTTCATCAAGGTTCCATCGGGCAGCATCGGTCCTTGCCCCGAGACATATAAAAAATGGTCTACGACAAGTACCGGTTTGTAAAGTCCCGCCGGGGGAGGTGCGGGCGGCAAAATCAGGCCGAGTTCTTCGATTCTTTGGGATATGGGTTTCATAAAGCGTTCTTTAGCAAGTTTAGTTACAAAATAACGATTTTTTTGTCAAATTGCTGAGGTATGAAAATATATTGCATCCTACCCCACAAACTGTTCCAAGACCAGCACCCCGATGAGACCCATAACGCCCACGGTCGTTTCCATGACCGTCCAGGTGCGGAGCGTGTCCTTTATCGAGAGGTTAAAGTATTCCTTATAGAGCCAAAAACCCCCATCATTGACGTGGGATAGCATCAGGCTTCCGGATCCGATGGCCAATACCATTAATTCAGGGCTAACACCCGTATTTGCGATCAATGGAAGGGCGATACCAGCAGCCGTAAGTCCCGCAACGGTAGCCGATCCGACACAGACCCGGATAACGGTCGCGATAAGCCAGGCCAGAATCAAGGGAGAAATAGTGGAGCCCTTGAGCATATCCCCAATGTATTCGCTTACACCGCTATCGATGAGAACTTCTTTTAGGGCGCCCGCACCTGCGATGATAAGTAAAACCATGGTAATGCCCGATACGGCACTACCTACGGAACGCATCACTTCGTCCATTTTTTTACCTCGGCCAAGGCCTAGCGTGTAAATGGCGACCAGTACGGAAATCAGCATGGCGATAACCGGGTCTCCGAGAACATCGGTTATTTTTCGGAGGATATTTTCTTCGGGAAGAACCAGCGCCACGATCGACCCCAATCCTATTAAAACAACGGGCAATAAAGCCGTGAGGATGCTATTCAGGGTGCTCGGCATCTCGGCATCTGTAAGTACTTTCGGGTTCATAAACTCCTTTAGCGGAGTGGCCTCAACGTTTTTAATAGTCCGAGAAAAAAGAGGCCCTGCAACGATAATAGCGGGAATGGCAACGATAATGCCGTACAGCAAAGTTTTCCCGATATTGGCGTCGAACATGATGGCGATTCCGGTAGGTGCGGGGTGCGGCGGTAGATAGCCGTGGGTCACGGACAACGAGGCCAGCATAGGAAGCCCGACATAAATCAAATTAAGTCCCGTTGCGGCGGCAACGGTAAAGACCAGCGGCACCAATATCACGAACCCAACCGTGTAGAACATGGGGATGCCCACAATAAAACCGGTCAAGACCACGGCCCATTGAATGTTGGTTTTCCCGAATTTTTCTACCAATTGCATGGTAATCCGTTGGGCGGCCCCGCTATCGGCGACCAATTTGCCCAGCATGGCACCCAAGCCCAAGATTAAAATCAGATAGCCCAAGGTGTTGCCTATTCCGTTCTGTATGGATTTGATAGCGGTCAGAAAATCCATCCCCTCGGCGACCCCTACCAAAAGGGATACGATAATAAAGGCAATAAAGGCATTGAGTTTGAAACGGGCGATCAGAATGAAAAGGAGAATGATTCCGGCAATGACAATGGCGAGGGGCATAGGGTGGTTTGTTTCGCCTAAGATACTAAAATCGGGAATAGGGTAAAATTCTTAAATCCCAAGCACTACTTTAGCTATCGAAAAGTAGATCAGAATGCCGAAAATATCGTTGCCCGTGGTGATGAAGGGCCCGGTAGCAACCGCGGGATCTATGCCCCTGGCATCCAAAAAAACGGGTATGAACGTGCCGATCAGTGCCGCAATGATGATGACCGTGACCAAAGCGATACAAAGGGTCGCCGATATCAAGTAGGAAGTTTGAAAGGCAAAATGGCTGATGAGCAGTACGATGACGGCAATGACCGCACCATTGATTAGGCCGAGGGCGAATTCCTTTAAAAGGCGATTAATTATTTCGCCTTTGACCGTATCGTTCGCCAAGCCCTGTACCATAATGGCCGAAGATTGTACCCCGACATTTCCGGCCGTTGCTTGGATCAGAGGCACAAAAATCAGTAGAATGGGAAACTCGGACATTACGGCTTGAAAACTATTGATAATACTGGCCGCCCCGATACCGCCGAACATACCGATAATCAGCCAGGGCAAACGGGCCCTTGTAAGTTTCCAAATGCTATCGTGGGCCTCGACGTCTTGGGAGATACCGGCCGCCATTTGATAATCCTTGTCGGCTTCTTCCTTGATAACGTCTACAATGTCATCGATGGTTATTCTACCGACCAACCTTCCGATTTCATCGACTACAGGAATAGCCTCCAAATCGTATTTGCTCATGATCTTGGCCACCTCTTCGGGTTTTTCGTTGACACCGACACGATCTACTTTCGGAATATAGATATCCTTAATATGGGTAGTCGTGGAAGTGGTCAGCAAATCTTTAAGCGATAGACGGCCCATTAACTTATCATCGGCATCCACTACGTAGATGGAGTGCACGCGGGTGACGTTCTCGGCCTGTGCGCGCATTTCCTTTACGCAGGTCAGCACGTTCCAATCTTCCTTTACCTTAACGAGTTCTTTGGCCATGAGACCGCCTGCAGTGTATTCGTCATAACGCAATAGGTCGACGATATCTCTGGCATGTTCCCGATCCATGATTTCCGAAATGACCTCTTGAATGATGTCGTTAGGTAGTTCCCCTACGATATCGGCCGCGTCATCGGTATCTAGTTCGCCTAGTTCTTCTGCAATTTCTTTGGCGGAAAGATTGCCCAGGATCGCTTCCCTAACATCGTCATCAAGTTCGGTAAGCACCTCGGAAGTCTTATCGCTTTCGAGCAGTTTGATGATATAGGTAGCCTCGTCCTCGTCTAGTTCATCAATAATCTCGGCAACATCGGCATAGTGCATGTCTTCCATTAGGGCTACCAGGTCGGTATCCCTTTGGTTTTCGATCAGCTGTTCGATCTCGGTTACGAGTTCTTCTGTTAATTTGAACGGGGTCATCGTTGGAGGGTTTCACACAAAGTGCGCAAAGGTAAATAAAGGTTTATGAGTTTATGAGATTATGGGTTTATATTATTGGAATGAGGCTGAGATTTAAAGCTTTATTTCCGCCTCTATTTTTGTGGTCAATTGAATAAAATCATCAACACTTAATTGCTCCGGTCGCAAGTCGAAAATACTATCTTCCCGGAGCGCATCCGAAAGATCAAAAGATTTCAGGCTATTGCGGATGGTCTTCCGCCGGTGGTTAAAGGCCGCTTTTACCACCCGGAAGAACAGTTTTTCATCACAATCTAACGTAAAATCCGGTTTTCGGACGAGCCGTAGCACGCCGGATTGCACTTTTGGAGGCGGGGCGAACACCTCCGGATGTACCGTGAACAAGTATTCGGCATCGTAAAAGGCCTGTACGAGAACGGATAATATGCCGTAGGCCTTGCTGCCTTCCTTTTCACAGATGCGCTGCGCCACTTCTTTTTGAAACATGCCCGAAAATTCGGGAACCTGCTCCTTTATTTCCAGCATTTTAAAGACAATCTGGGTAGAGATATTATAAGGAAAGTTGCCCGTGATGGCAAAGGGCTCTTTGCCGAAAAGTTGGGTCAAATCGTAATGAAGAAAATCTGCTTCGACCACCTGAAAGGAACCCGACCTTTGCAAAACTTTCGGATTTTCCAACGGAAAACTATGGTTCAGGTAAACGATGGAATCCGGATCGAGGTCCATGGCGACCAGGTCGATATTGTGCAACAGCAGGTATTTGGTGAGTACACCCGTACCGGGACCGATTTCGATGACATTTTTATAGCCATCCAAAGAAAGGGTTTCCGCGATTTGCCGCGCGATACCTTCGTCCTTCAGAAAATGTTGGCCGAGATATTTTTTGGCCTTTACGGGACTTTTATCCGAAGGATATTTTTTAGATTTCTTCCCATAATTTTTCTTTTTGGACATGTCAAAGTTTTCAAATGGTGATATAGACCCAAGCTTTTTTGCCGGAAACCAAGGTGACGCTTATCCTCTCGTAAAGGTCGCCCTCGTATTCATCCGCTCCTTTCAAATGCTCTTCGGCAATTTTATATACGATGCCTTCGACGGTATCTTCCTCGTTTCCGGTATGCTCCGCCATGTCATAGACTCCGTTTACTTTGGCTTCCGATATGCGATAGCATCGCAGTGTATCGGAAGTACCTTCCATCTTTTTATGGAAAAGGGCATGGTGCAGGCGTTCATCTTGGAGGGTACCATAGGTGAACAGAAATTCGATTTTTTCCATTGGACTTCTACTCTATTTTTAATTATTAGTGTTCGCTGATTACTTCTAGTTCCGTCCTAAAGGATACAAATTTGTTCGGGAAGCGTTTTAAGGCATTGTCCCTCAATCGGGTAGCATCCTCGGAATAATATTTTCGCAATGCCTCTCTGTCCACGGTCGTAAATTGTACCGAATAGGTTAGGCCTCCCAGATCTTCATCCACCAGGACTTTACTCATTTTAGCGTTCAAAAACTTGCCTGTCGCCAGCACATCGGGAATATGGGTTTCCTGCATCCATTGCAGCCATTCGACATGAACGGAGGCTTCGATGTTTGTTGTTACGTTGTAAATCAGCATATTTTTTATATTGCCTGTTTTAGCACTTCGACTAGATCAGCATAAACTAAAGTCGAGAACTCCCGTCGGTTTGGTCTCTAGTGCGCCTGTCTTGGGCGCAATCAACGGGCTCGACCTGGCGCCTTAGCCCCACCTAAAAGTAAAGTTTAGAAATTTATTAGTTGACGAGTTTAGAAAAAAATAACTTTTGAATAGTGCATCCTTTTGGAATATTCTCGAACTTGCGCTTGACTTTAATTCACAGCATCCCCTCGCAACATCCTAAAATTCTTCCGTGCCTGCGGAAAATAATAACTATCTTGATAGTTATAGATGATTTTCTCGTATTCGGCCTGGGCTTTTTCGGGTTCGTCGAGAATGTTTCTGTATAGCTCGCCCAGTGCAAAATGAGCGTCATCGGCCAGGATTCCGTTGGCATAGAATTCGGTTATCTTACGATAATTGAACTCGGCGGCCTCATAATCCTTTACACTTTCCAAGAGTTCGGCCTGTTTTAGTAAGGCTTCGTCCTCTATTTTTTCGCCCTTATGATCTTTTAAGATGACATCCAATTCGGCTATGGCTTCTTTTTTCTTATTTTGGTAGGCCAAAAGGTCGGCACGGGCATATTTTTTCAGGGCGGTTTGGGTGGAATCTTCCAACGAATTGTCGGAAATCAAAAGGCTCAACTGCATGGCGTCGTTGGCAATCAGTTGCGAGGTCGAACTTCTCAGGACTTTCAACTGTGTCAGCGCCCAATCAAAATCTCCTTTATAAAAACTGGTCTGCGCTACTTTGAACCGGGCGTTCTGGCCCAAAATATCGTTTTTCAATCTTTTTTGAATCTGGGAAAAATAGATCAGCGCTTGATTGAATTTTTTATCACAGACCAAGATATCGCCCAAAGCCAAGGTTACGAAAGCGTCCGCCCTATCGTTGAGCGGCAGGTCCAGGCTTTTCTTAAGGATGTCGATGGCGGGTTCGGGCGTATCCTTTTCAAAAGTGAGAAAATTGGCGTAGGCGACCTGTAATTGTAACGTCTGGTTTTTATAACCGTGGATGGCCATCAATTCATCGAACTGCTTTTGAATATCGTCAAGATCTTTTTCATCGGCATCCCATAACTGTATATCGATCAATTGCAGTTGAGCGTTGAGTTTGGTTATTTCTTCACCGCTGTTGTCCGCAATATATTCGAATATTTCTTTGGCAGTTTCGATTTCGGTATCTTCCAAGGCCAAACCGCCCAAGCCTTCGAGACGTTGCATCGAGGGAGCATCCATACGTTTGTAGAGCGCCTTTTCTTGGCGGAAGGCGCTGTCGTATTGTTTTTGTTGAACAAAGAGCCAGCTCAGCAGCTCGTTCCAAAGCAAATTAGGACTTTGCTGTGCGTTTTTCAGTACTACCTGTTTGAAAAGTACGTTGTTCTCGTTCTCGGGGTCGGCCGTTACGAAATCGTCGATTTGTCGCAGCACGTTCGACATTGAGGTCTTGCCCTCGCTGACAAGTTTCAGGTACGAAACATACATTTTTTCGATATCGCCCTGTTCGCCGTAGATGCGGGCCATTTGGTAATTATAATCCAACTGCGGGTTGAGTTCCATGGCTTTGGTGTAGGCCTTCAATGCCCAATTCAATAAAACATACTTTTGGAACCGAAAGCCTACGCCGTACCCAAAGTTGGGATTCTCATTGATTTTTGCAATGGCCTTTTCATAGTATATGTCGGCCTTCTTGGGCATTTTTTGCAAGGTATAATTGTAGCCCAGTTCGATGAGCAAGGTAGGATAGGCGTTGCTCTCCTCGATTTTTTCCGATAGAAATTTTTCGGCATCCGCATAGCGTTCCAGCTGCTGGTAGGTGGCGATAAGGCCTTCGGCATAGTCTGTTCTCCTTGGATTTTTTTCGACCAGTTTTTCGTAAAAAACCACGGCCTTTTCATAATCGCCATCGTTGAAGTATTGCTGGGCGAGAAAATCTTCTTGGGCTGCAGCGCTTCCTGCGGAAAGAATTAAACAAAAAAAGAACATTACTTTCATTGGATACGTTTAAGCGCGATTTTTTAGAGACTGCATTTTGAAATTAGATCTTTCTATCAAAGTTAAGGATTAATATCTGGATGGCTGGTCAATAAAATTCGAGGTCAATCGATGATATCAAACCCACAATACGGCACCAGAACCTTGGGAATACGAATACCCTCGGCAGTTTGATAGTTCTCTAAAATACCTGCCACGACGCGAGGTAGGGCCAGGGCACTCCCGTTCAGGGTATGTGCGTATTGGCTTTTTCCGTTTTCATCCTTAAAGCGCAGTTTTAGGCGATTGGCCTGATAGGTCTCGAAATTGGAGACGGAACTGATTTCGAGCCAACGGTCTTGTGCCGTGCTGAACACCTCGAAATCGTAGGTTAGTGCGGCCGTAAAGCCAAGGTCACCACCACATAGGCGCAAAATGCGATAGGGGAGTTCGAGTTCGCGAAGAATGATTTTGACATGTTCGACCATTTGGTCTAAAGCGGCATAGGACCCGTCGGGATGCTCTACCCGAACAATTTCTACTTTGTCAAACTGGTGCAGGCGGTTCAGACCCCTCACGTGAGCGCCATAGCTGCCGGCTTCCCTTCTAAAACAGGGGGTGTAGGCGGTATATTTTAAGGGAAAATCACTGGTCTCCAAAATTTGGTCCCGGAACATATTGGTCACGGGCACTTCCCCGGTAGGGATTAGATACAAGTTATCTTCCGGCAGATGGTACATTTGGCCCTCTTTGTCCGGTAATTGTCCCGTGCCATAGCCGGAAGCTTCGTTGACCAGGTGCGGTACTTGTACCTCGGTATAGCCTTCTGCGGTATTTTTGTCCAAGAAATAGTTGATCAAGGCACGCTGCAATTTGGCGCCTTTTCCTTTGTAAACAGGAAAACCGGCACCCGCAATCTTTACGCCCAGTTCAAGGTCGATGATATCGTATTTTTTGGCCAGTTCCCAATGGGGCAGGGCATCGGTCTGTAAAACGGGAATAGCGCCCTCTTCGTAAACCTCTTCGTTATCTTCTTCGGAAGTGCCCGCTGGTACGGTGTCATGGGGTACGTTGGGAATTTGGTACAGTACTTTCTGTAACGCTTCGGTCGCGGTGCTGAGTTCGTCCCCAAGTTTTTTGGAATCTTCTTTGAGGCTTCCTGTTTTTTGCTTTATGATTTCGGCTTCCTGATACTTTCCGTTTTTGTAAAGTGCGCCTATGTTTTTGGATATTTTGTTGCTTTCCGCCAAAATATGGTCCAGCTGGGTCTGTGTCGTACGGCGTTTTTCATCCAACAGGATAACCTCTTCTATCATCGGTGCCGCGTCGATATTCCGCTTTTTCAGTGCAGCGATAAAGCGGTCTTTGTTCTCGCGTATGGCTTGTAATTGTAACATGTATCCCTAATATTTCCGACAAATTTAAGGGAATCATTTGATGAACTTGTGTAAAAACCGATACTTTTACTTGGTATATTTTAAAACTGATGAACACCATGATTTTCGAACATTTTGCGCTGAACGTAACCCATGTAGATGCCGTGGTGGATTGGTACTCCGAATTTGTGGGATTGAAAGTGGTAAAGGCTCAAAAAGAGCCTCCTTTTATGACCTTTTTGGCCGATGCTTCAGGAAGAGTGATGTTGGAACTCTATCACAGACCGGACGAGGCCATAACTGATTTTACCCTTCAGCATTTTCTAAGCTTTCATCTGGCCTTTGTTTCCAAAAACGCGGAGGAAGATAAGGATAGGCTTATGGCCGAAGGAGCCACCTTTATAGAGGAAGTCAAAAAAGAGGACGGCAGCCATCTCATTATGTTGCGGGATCCTTGGGGGATGCCCTTGCAATTGTGTGAACGCACAGAGCCATTTGATAGCAACTTGTAAATAGGATGGTACCCCCATTCAAATTTTATCGGGCAAAATTCAAAATTCCAAATTCCGAAACTGAAATCTGGGATGTGCCGAGCTTAGCCCCTACAATGCCCCGATCAATGCCCGAAACAATTTCACCATCTTAGGTTCCGCCTTCTCCGCAACTGAAAGAATGGACTGAATATTAACCGGTTCTGGATTATCGGGATCGCACATGTCGGTCAATACCGATACGGCCACCACGGGAAGGTTCAAATGGTTGGCGACGATGACCTCGGGTACGGTACTCATTCCGACTGCATCGGCACCCAATATTTTAAGCATGCGGTATTCGGCCTTGGTCTCCAATTGTGGGCCTACCACGGAAGCATAAACGCCTTTTTGTAGGGTTATGTTCTCTTTTTTCGCGATTTCGACGAGCTTTTTGCGCATGTCCATGTCATAGGGCTCGGCCATGTCGGTAAACCGGGTGCCGAACTTAGCTACATTTTTAAAGGCCAGCGGCGAACCGCCCTGTAAATTGATATGGTCTTCGATAAGCATCAGGTCGCCCAAACCAAATTGGAGATTGATGGCGCCGGAGGCATTACTGATAAAAAGTTTTTTGATTCCCAATTGGTACATGACGCGAACGGGGTAGGTGACATCCAAGAAATCATATCCTTCGTATAAATGAAAACGCCCTTGCATCACTACGGTTTTTTTACCCTGCAAAGTGCCGTAGATCAATTTGCCGGAATGGAATTCTACCGTGGCCAACGGAAAAAACGGAATATGATTGTAATGGGCTACGACCGGATCTTCAATGGCATCGGCCAGTTTCCCTAGGCCTGTGCCTAAAACAATACCGATTTCCGGCGAATCAAATCCCTTATTCTGGAGATAGGCTGTAGACTCGTCTAGTTGTCTTTGTGTCATTTCCCTATATGCTTTAAAAAGTGTTGAAAGGCGTTATCATCCTTTATATCCTCATAAACATCGACGTCATTGCGTTCTTCTAAAATAGCAATTTTGTCGTCTTTGAGATTCCCAAGGGTATCTTCCAAGACTGTTTTCGAACCCCATGGTTTGTTTTGAAAAAGTTCGGACTTGAAGGTTTTCATTCCCAACAGATAATACCCGCCATCTTGCGCTGGACCTACCACAAAATCATTTTCATCGAGTTGGGCGAACGCATTTTCGAGGTCATTTTGCTTAAGATCGAACATGTCGCTTCCAATTATTATAATCTTCTCATAGCCCGATGCAAATCCCTCTTGAAAGGCATTGGCCATACGAACACCCAGATCCGGCCCCTTTTGAAGTTTTTTGTCGTAAAACGCATCGTCCCAAATGTCATCTTCCCAGATTTCTTCGGAATACCACACCTGTTTGGCCGCGTTCAGATTTTCGGTGATGGACACCGTATGCCGCAGCAAAAATTTATATATATCCAATGCCGTTTCGTCGCCCACGGTCTCCGCCAAACGTGTCTTGCACTTCCCCAATTCGGGATTGCGCGTAAAAATGAGCAAAAGATCTTTCGAGGAGGCCAGCGTAAAATGGATGGTCTTTTTATCGTATTTGTTCTCTTTTTGGTTAATAATACCCATGATGAATTTTTATAGTAACGGCGCAAAATTTTACGCCCGTATGGTTTTATTTTGATATGTGATGGGAATAGGGTTAGAAAGTTGTATGCCCTTGTCTTAAGTTTTGCCAAACGGGGGTCCCTAAGGGCCTCCGTCTGCCGCGCCGTACACCTTTTCCCCCTTCTTCAGCAACTTCCCCCAATGCTTGTTAAACGCATGTACCTTTTCGGTCTCGTTGCCTTCCGGATTATAGACGGCATGCCCTTCATTCTTCCATTCGAAGATACCTCCGTACAGGTTTTTCACGTTGGGGTAGCCGGCATCCATCAATTTTTCGCCGATGTTCTCGGAACGGACACCGATGGAGCAGTAGACTATGATTTCAGTGTTTTTATCTTCAATTTTCGGGACAACGGAATCCAGATCAAAGGTTTTGGCGCCGACCCAAATGGCATTTTTTAAATGGCTTACCTCATATTCCTCTTTTTCCCTGGCATCAAGCAATACTACATGGTTCATACCGTTCAGGGCATCTACCTTAATATAGGGCACGCTCTCTTTGTTGAATTTTTTTAGGGTTTTGTCCATTTTGGTCTGCGCAAAAACCGGGGGACAACAAGTGAAATAAAGAACTGTAATGATAAAAAATCGCATAGTTTTTAAAATAGTCCGCGTAAAGATACTATTTTCGGGAGGTGTTTGAAATTCATGGGTATCCGTTTTGGCGTTTACGCATTACATGTGATACAATAGGATAGATTTAGGGACAAAAAAATACTATGGTCACTACTAATAATTGGATGCCGTTTCTTTTCGTTGTACTATTTTTGGCATCCTGTAAAGACGACAAAAATACCCGAGAATCTATGTCCCAAAAAACCAATAGAGCCTATTATACCGAACCTTACCGGCCGCAGTTCCATTTTTCCCCAGAAACCATGTGGATGAACGATCCCAATGGTATGGTCTACAACAAGGGAGTGTACCATCTCTTCTATCAATACCATCCAAAGAGCACAGTTTGGGGACCTATGCACTGGGGGCATGCAACGAGTAACGATTTATTGCATTGGGAACATAAGCCGATTGCGCTCTATCCTGATGACCATGGATTCATTTTTTCGGGAAGCGCAGTGCTCGATAAACAGAATTCGTCCGGTTTCGGTACGGATGGCAATCCGCCCTTGGTAGCCATTTTTACCTATCACAATGCGAAAAAGCAAGCCAGCGACTCCACTGGTTTCGAGACCCAAGGAATCGCTTACAGCCTTGATAACGGCGATTCGTGGACAAAATACAAGGATAATCCGGTAATCGACAATGAAAATTTGACCGATTTCAGAGATCCCAAGGTCTTCTGGTACGAACCCGACCAAAAATGGATAATGAGTCTCGTAGCTGGCGATCATGCCCAGTTCTACGGTTCCAAGAATCTAAGGGACTGGGGATTACTCGGCGAATTCGGTAAGGATAAGGGCGCCCACGGCGGGGTCTGGGAATGTCCCGATCTGATACCGTTTAAAATCGGGGGTATCGAGGAAGAAAAGTGGGTGTTATTCATCAGTATCAATCCCGGTGCACCGAACGGGGGAAGCGGCACACAGTATTTTATAGGAGATTTTGACGGGAAAACCTTTACCACCGACCAGACCGAAGACCGTTGGATCGATTGGGGCACCGATAATTATGCAGGGGTCACCTTCAGCAATACGCCAGATGATGAAACCCTTTTTTTAGGATGGATGAGCAACTGGCAATATGCCAACGAAACCCCGACATCGACGTGGCGCAGTGCCATGACCCTCCCAAGAAAATTAGCTTTGGAGCGCGTGGGCGAGGGATATGCGCTTTTCAACTATCCGATAGAAAAAGTGGATGGCCTTATTTCGGAAGGGTCTACGAAAGATCTGAACATCGCCATTGGGGAAGAGCAGTCAATTTCCGTTGATAGTCTGATGCAGTCCGAAGTTCGTTTTACGACTTCATCCAGAGATTTTCAGTTGAAATTCGGCAATGGAGCGGATGAAGAATTGGTTTTGACCATGAAGGCCGATGATAATGAATTTACGTTGGACAGGTCCCGTTCGGGAAAAACGGATTTTCAGGAAGATTTTGGTAAAACCATCCAGCAAATGCCAATCCCCGTTTTGCCCGATGGCCAATACGAAGTACGGATTTTGGTGGATAGGTCATCTGTAGAAATCTTTCTCAATAAAGGCCAGTATGTAATGACGGCGCAGGTTTTCCCTAACGAAGACTACAATGCCTTGAAGATTGTGAACACTTCGGATGCTAAGGCGTTGGAGTTTAAAAAGTTTGGGATTGGCACCGTAAAAGGAGTGTGGTGATCGACCAGATTGCTATTATCAAACATCACAGCGAATCATGGTATTGATTCTATGGGCTGAAGTTGGGTTATTTCACTTAGCGAACTTTGTTTGAAATACACAATAACGCGAACGAAGGAATTATTCGGTAAAATTAGCGGCATTCCGTTCCGTCATTTCGTGCGCCAATGCCTCCAGATCAATACCCATGTTTTCTTTGTTGACCCGAAGTGCTTCGGTGCGTAAGGCTACGGGAAGGTTCGAATATCCGTCTTTGGCCCCTAAGATTATTCCCGCGACAGCGCCGACGGTGTCATTGTCCCTCCCGTAGTTGACGACAAATTGCATCGTCTTTTCAAAATCGCCCTCACCGAATTGTAGGGCCGTTACCAAAATCTGCCAAATTTCCCCGGAATGGAAGGCGATGGCCTTTTCATCCTTTTCCAAATATTGATACACCATTTCCTGATGTATCCAATCCTTTTGATTGCCCGTAAATCCTTTGGGCATTTTAAAAATCAAAGAATCTGTCGCGCTCAAAGAATCCGTCAAGACTAAATCCTTTACCTCCAAAACATTCTTGACCGAGGCATCGGCAACGGAATAGGCGATGCGCCCCACCAAACGGCTGTCTTGGTACCCTTCGGGATCGATAAACGTGGCCGCGTCGATTATGGAGTCCATGTTTTGGGTACGCATTGCCACTTGGGTCATGGCCGAGACCAAGCCTGAAATATCCTTGGCATAGCCTATATCAAAAATGGAATGGTCGTAGGCGATGCTGTAAGCGTCTTCGGGGGTCGCGCTCACCAATCCGAACATGGGTGTGTACAGTTGGCCGGCGCAGGACATCTCGCCCCCATAAAATCGGTTCAAAGACCTTTGATATGCTGCTGGATTGTCGCGGTAGGCCATGGCCACACGGGCCCACTCCTTGATCCAGTCGATCTTTTCGATTTGGGTATCCAGAAAATCGGTTTTGGGGATGTCGCCATTATCCGAGAGGCTCCGCGCCAGAGCTGTATAATAATCCGTTATAAAATCGGCAAAGTGCTGGGGGTTCAAATCGTTTTGGTACTTGGAGAGGTACTTCACCATGGCGAATTTCCAGCGGGTATCGTCGGTGGTGGCGCCCGCAGTAAGATTATGGCCCCATGTGCCTTCGGGGGACTGTTCGCGCACCGCGGGCGTAAAACCGGTGATGTAGCTGTATTTAAGCTGAATGTCTTTGCGGCGCCACATTTCGGTCGAGGCGCCCATGGCATCACCGATAGCGGAACCGACCAAAGCGCCCAGCACTTTATCGTAATATGCCTCTTTCGATAGTTTTAAATCGTCGCCCATATAGGTCGATTTTTTCGGGGAAGGGATGTTTACGTCGAAAACGTTTTCCTTGCAAGAAACAAGTGCCAACAGGGCAAAAATAAAATAAAAGGTATGTTTCAAAGTAGTATATGTAGCTAGGTGGATGATTTTAGTATTAAAAATCCATTTTATATCTGTCATCCCATTATCAGCCTACGCGCCTTTTTTAACAGCTTTCGCTTCTCGTTGATGTCTCGTTCCAGGGGCAATTGCGCCAACCCGATCAAACGACGGATGATTTCGATGCCCGCTACCTGCCCCATCAGCTTTTTGTCCGCCTCGCCTTGATAGCGATCGTGAATCTGGTTCAAAAACCTTTTTTTTCCGGTGGCCATAATAAGGTGTGCCGCCATCACGCCCAGATCGAACTCCGCAAATCCGGGGAACGCAAATTCAGGGTCGATGACATAGAGATTATCGCCCTCCGTCATCCAACTTCCGGGATAGTAATCGCCATGTAGCAGGGTTTTTCCGGGGGATAGGTATTTTTTTCCGATGCGGTCGACCACCGATTTCAATACTGCATCCGTTTTAAAGGGAATTGAAAGTTCTTGCAGTCCGGGTTGTACATCGTCAAGGTCAAGACCATTGTCCTCAAGAAAAGGCAGCACAAAAATATGTTGGTGGTTCAGCCGTCGCATTTCGAGGTTATCCGGAAAGTCGTCTTTCACGTTTTTTCTATGGATGAGTCCGAGTATAAAAATCAGCCTGTCCAATTCCTTCGCAGGTATGGCCCTTTGCCGGTAGATGGAAACCATATCCTCACAGTGCCCCAAATCCTCTAGAAGTAATAGGTTTTCGGCGGAATCATATCCTAAGATAGTTGGAATATGGGCATTCACCGCGTTGTCACGCACCGCTTGATAAAAGTTCTTTTCAACCGCAATACGTTCCACGGGCGCTTCGACCTCTTGATATTTCTGCACGTAAGGCCGCGATTGTTTTAGGATAAAAGAGCGTTGGTCGGTTACCACACGGATTACGACGTTCATATTACCCTCGCCGGGTTTCGCTATAGAGATAATTTTTTCATCGGGATTCAGCCATTCCTTCTCTCGAAGGTAGGCTTGCAGCTCGGGAATCGGGGTTGAAGTATCTACGGACGTCAAAGCTATAGTTTTATGCAAGATACTGGTAAAAACAAAAAAATCCTTACGCGGGGTAAGGATTTTTTGTGGTGCCTCCAGGAATCGAACCAGGGACACATGGATTTTCAGTCCATTGCTCTACCAACTGAGCTAAGGCACCATCCCTTTAAGGGGCTGCAAATATAATTTCAATTTTGCGATATACAAACAAATTGTAAAAAAAAGGCGTTTGTTTTTATTCGTTTTTTGATCTTTGCGACATGAACTTAATTATAGATGCCGGAAATCACTCGATAAAGCTGGCCGTTTTTGAGGGAGGAGGTATTGTATTCCATCAGAACGTCAAGACCGAACATGTGGCAAGACAAGTAAAGGAAGTCTGCGACCACTACCCCGGCATAGAGCGAAGTATCGTTTCGTCGGTAGGAAACCTGGATCGCAAGGTTATCGCTGTACTGGCTGTATTTTGCGAGGTACACGAGTTGAGCCATCTGTCAAAGCTGCCTTTCAAAAATTCGTATGCTACGCCCCAGACCTTAGGTTTGGATCGGATCGCTTTGGCCGCATCTGCGTTTTATAATAATCCGAAGGGCAATTCGTTGGTAATCGACGCCGGCACATGTATTACCTTCGATATGGTGAACGATTACGGTGAATATCTGGGCGGTGCAATTTCCCCGGGCCTACAAATGCGCTACAGGGCATTGCATGAACATACCGCAAAACTTCCCTTGCTCGAGCCGACAGCTTTTATCGATTTTATAGGAAATTCCACAGCCACCGGTATCCATAGCGGGGTCGTAAACGGCATTTGTCTTGAAATCGACGGCGTCATCGACCAATACCGATCACGCTTTTCAGATTTAACAGTTATTTTAACAGGCGGCGATGCCCAATTTTTGTCAAAGCGGCTAAAAAATACCATATTTGCGGATTCCAAATTTCTTCTGGAAGGATTAAACTATCTGTTGGAATACAATAGGCATTAAATGCATAAAAGCCTCCGAAAACTGGAGGTTAATTCCAGTTAAAAAGGAAATCGGGAAATCAGCCTGCCGACCTCAAGCCAGTAAGCTTGGCCGTCAGATTAACAACCAAAGTGTTTAAATGATCAAAAAAATAGGTTTTGTCATCGCGTGTCTCACCTTAACGGGCATGTACGCCCAAGACGGTTCGATTTCCCCATACTCCTATTTTGGTCTCGGAGATATTAGGGAATCCACTACGGTAGAAAATCAGATGATGGGCGGTATTGGTGTGTACGCCGATAGCATCCACATTAACATGAACAACCCGGCCGCTTACAGCAAATTAGGGGTTCAGGTTAGGGATAATTTTGGTATTACCACCTATACGGCAGGCGTTTCGCACAAAATGTTGCGTTTTAAAAGTTTTTCCGAAGAGCAGAGCAGTGCCGTTACCAATTTAGATTACTTGGCTTTGGGGGTGAGCCTTAAAAAAGGTTTAGGCCTAGGTTTTGGGATAAAGCCTTACTCATCTGTTGGCTATAATTTTGAGGATTTAAGGGGTGCCGAGGGCTCAAGAATTTTGAACGAATATTCTGGGGAAGGCGGTATCAACAAGGTCTATGCTTCTTTAGGATATGAATTCTTAAAAGATTTGAGTCTCGGGGTGACCGTCAACTACAACTTCGGTACCATCGATAGTGAAAGGGTGCAGAGCACCGAGAATGTGCAATTCGGCGCAAAGGATAAAAGGTCGTCAAGAATTACGGGCTACGACCTGAACTACGCGTTAAACTATACCCCTGCTGTCGATACTAATCATACCCTGTTTACCTCCGTACGGATCAATACCCAGGCCAATCTGTCCGCCCGCAATACAAAACAGATTGGTTCTTTTTCTTTGGCCACATCGCAAGACATCGAGCTCATTGATGTAAATCTTGCGGCACAGGGGCTTAAGAATACCGAGGTGAAGATACCGACTACCACGACTTTGGGTGTTGGCTATGGGGAGGATATGAAATGGTTCTTAGGCGTCGAATACAGCTTCCAAAAACTGGGCGACCTTTCGAACGAATTTTTGGAAATCGATAATTTGGTATATGGCGATGCCAGTATGATTGCTTTAGGCGGGTTTTATACGCCCGATAGAAACTCCTTTGAAAGCTATTTTAAAAGGATAACCTATCGTGCGGGTCTCCGTTATGATAAGACCGGAATGGTGGTCAACAACAAGGACATTAAAAATCTTGGCATAACTTTTGGACTAGGTCTACCACTCGGCAATGGTCTTTCCAATCTAAACCTAGGTTTTGAGTTGGGAAGAAGGGGAACCTCCGCCGCTGGCCTTATTGAAGAAAGCTATTTTAAGGTAAACATTGGCTTGTCGCTGAACGATCAATGGTTCCAAAAGCGGAAGATCAATTAAAGTGGTTTCTGATTTGAACGGTATGATTTAAAAACTGGCACGATAGTGATCGATATGAGGATAAAAATTACCTTTAATCGGTCAAATTTTAAATTTCCTAGGGCACTCTTGTAGTTCTCTTGGCAAAAAATTAGTACATTAACCCCCTCGAAACATTTAACTCTCGGTCGCTATCGGGGCAAACTTTAAAACACGAAAAAAAATAGAAAAAATGAAAACTAAGATTTACGTCATTGCGATACTTTTTCTAGGCGCCATGGGTCTTGGCAATGCCCAAGCCCAAAACCAAGAGTGTATGACCAACCTTTCCATCTATGTTGAGCATGCCAAAGTTAAAAACTACGAAGCGGCCTATACGCCGTGGAAAATGGTGTATGAAACTTGCCCCGATATCAATAAGGCCAACTTTATTTATGGGGAGCGGATTTTGAAAGACAAGATCGAAAAATCATCCGGTGCCGAAAAGGATGGATATATTAAGGATTTATTGGCATTGCACGATAACAGCGCCAAGTATTTCCCGGATAAATATACCCCTTCCGTTGTAGCCATAGACAAAGCGCTGCTGATGTACGAAAATAAAATGGGTTCCGATGCTGAAATCTATGATATGCTGAAAAAGGCATTCGATGAAGATCCCAAAAATTTTAAGAACCCAAGAGCGCTTTATCTGTATTTTTCCAGCTTGGTCGATTTGCATAAAGGAGGAAATAAAGAACTTCAAGAGGTTTTTGATGTCTACGATGACGTGACCGAGAAAATCGAGGACGAAAACAAGAAACTTACCGATGTAATTACACAGTTGCTGCCTAAAGATTCTACGGGCACAATAACCTCAAAGGAGAAAAGATCGTTGAAGATAGCCACTACCAATTCCGAATCTTACGGTAAGATCGCCGGTAGTGTCGATTCAAAATTGGGTGCTCTGGCCGATTGTGATAATCTTATTCCTTTATATCAAAAGGGTTTTGAAGAGAAAAAAGGAGATGTCAAGTGGGTAAAGCGGGCCGTAGGTAGAATGTTCAGTAAAGAATGTACCGACGATCCCTTATTCCGAAAGCTGTTTGAGGCCCAATTGGCCTTGGAACCATCTGCTCAAGCGTACATGTACGGCGGATTGTTAAAACAAAAGGCGGGTGATAACCAGGGTGCTTTGTCCGACTTTAACAAAGCCGTAGGTCTGGAAACCGATTCCTATAAGAAATCGAATATTCTATATAAAATTGCTACCATCTTACGTAAAAGCAGTAAGTCCCAATCCCGAAATTATGCGCAACAGGCTATTAAGGCCGATGCAGCAAACGGTAAGGCTTATTTGTTGATTGCCACTTTGTATGCGAGCAGTGCCAATGATTGTGGTAGTACCCCTTTCGAGAAACGTTCGCTGTACTGGAAGGCGGCAGATATGGCCCGTCAGGCAGGTCGTGTTGATCCTGCCCTAAGTTCACACGCCAATCAGGCTGCTGCCAGTTACTCCGCGAAAGCACCGTCGAAGACCGATATCTTCAATTCTGGTATGGCCGGTAAGAAAATTACTTTTGATTGCTGGGTAGGCGGTAGCGTTACGGTACCGAATTTATAAAATGTCATCTATTAGAAAATATTCTTATGAAAGTATTGCCATGGCCTGTGTCATGGCAATACTTTTTTATTCATGTTCCGATACGTACAAAAGGTCCGGTGAAGAAAAGGTGCCTGTGGTCTATCCTACGGGTATCGCCGAAGATCTTACCTTTACCTATACCGAGGCCAAAACCGAATTAAGTAGTGAAGATTCGAGTTCTACGAAGGTCATAGCGATATTAAGAAGTCCTTTACGAAAGGATTACACCAACTTGGAGTTTCCCTATCAGACCTTTCCTGAAGGTCTAGTTGTAGATTTTTTCAATGACGAAGGCCAAAAAAGTATCATCAAGGCCGATTATGGTATTATTTATTCTGCTACGAATGTGATAGATTTGCGGGGCAATGTGGTCATGGAGACCCATGATGGTAAGATAATGGAAACAACACAGGTGTATTGGGACCAAGACAACGACTGGGTATTTACTCAAGAAAAGTTCAAATATACGAACCCCGAAGATGGTTCTGTCATGTTCGGAACGGGCATGGATTTTAAAAAGGATCCCTATTTTTTTAGTGCCCACTTGACCAATGGTTTAATGAGTATAACAGAAGAACCGGAATGATTAAAATATTAAGGTATACGGAGTATTTGTACCTGGGGGTGTTCATTTTTTCCCTGTACAGAATCTACACTGATTGGAATCTTGACCGACAAAGTGCCTATTTGTTCGTTTTTTTTGCGATAGTGTCCATCGGCATGTTTTTCTTCCGCAGAAACTACCGAAAGAAATTCGAACAGCGAAAGCGCGATAACGAACGTTGATTTTGGAAGCAAGCCTGCTAATAATTGTTCTTTCATTACTTTTTTCGGCTTTTTTCTCCGGGATGGAGATCGCTTTCATTTCGGCCAATAAGATTCATATCGAAATCGAGAAGAAACAGGAAGGCTTTTTGGCCAAGGTGCTTACGCGCTTGACCAAAAAACCCTCGAAGTTTATTGCCACTATGTTAATTGGCAATAACATAGCATTGGTCATTTATGGCTTTTTTATGGGCGACCTGTTGATGCTTTGGTTTCAGAGTATGCTGCCCGTATCCAATAGCTTCCTGAATCTGATGCTGACCGATTTCAGTCTTTTGGTCCAGACGATTATTTCAACACTTATCATCCTGTTAACTGCTGAATTTTTGCCCAAGGTGCTCTTTCAAATTTATGCGAACAAATTATTGAAATTACTGGCCATCCCCGCTTACCTTTTCTATTTGGTGTTTTCGGTAATCTCGGATTTTATTATTTGGATATCCGATTTTATTCTGAAAACTCTTTTTAAGACAGATGGCGACGAGGTGCAACTGTCCTTCAGCAAAATAGAACTGGGCGATTACATCACCGAACAGATGGAAACCGTGGAAGAGGAGGATGAGATGGATTCCGAAATTCAGATCTTTCAAAAAGCTTTGGAGTTCTCGGCCGTGAAGGCTCGGGAGGTCATGGTGCCAAGAACTGAGATCAGCGCGGTCGAAATCCATGAAACCCCGAAAAATCTGGCCAAACTGTTCACCGAAACGGGGCTCTCGAAAATTTTGATTTATAAAGATACCATCGACAACGTTATCGGTTACGTACATTCTTACGAACTGTTCAAAAAACCGAAGACCATTAAAAGCATTTTGCTTCCGGTCGAGTTCGTGCCGGAAACGATGCTGATTCAAGATATTCTGAACATCCTGACCAAGAAACGAAAGAGTATCGCCGTGGTATTAGACGAATATGGTGGCACTTCGGGCCTGATGACCGTAGAAGATATCGTCGAGGAACTTTTCGGGGAAATCGAGGACGAACACGATACTACCGATCTCATCGAAGAACAGATCGATGCTGGTACCTATACCTTTTCAGCGCGGCTTGAAGTCGATTATCTGAACGAAATCTATAAGTTCGAACTTCCCGAAAGCGATGAATATGAGACTTTGGGCGGCCTTATCGTAAACGAAAGAGGCGAGATACCCGAACAGGATTCCAAAATTCGTATTGATAGATTTCAATTCACTATCCTCGAAGTTTCCAGTACGAAAATTGATCTGGTAACGCTGCAGATTGTTGAGAAGGAGTGATGCGCTAATCGCTTTGCGCCTTAGGTTGTGGGCCAACAAATATTTTTATGTTCAGCGAAATGCGTATGGCAAAAAGCCTTTATTAATTGAAAAGAAAACCCTAATTTTGCAAACTGATTTTAAAAAAACCATAAATGGCTATTTTAGAGAGTATAAGAAAACAAACTACAATCCTGATACTGATTATAGGTCTGGCGTTGTTCGCTTTTGTGATTTCCGGAGTCTTTACCAGTAGTAATCTGGGTGGCGGCAAAGCAGGATCCAACATCGCCGAAATAAACGGGGAAGAGGTGTCCATCGACGGCTTCCGTGAAAAGGTGGATATTGCTTCAAGAAATTCAGGGCCGAACGCCTCTACCATGCAAACGGTGAATCAGGTGTGGGACCAAGAGGTCCGCAATACTATTATGGAGCAGCAACTTGCACAGTTAGGGTTGAATATAGAGCAGGACCAGATCATGAACTATATCGGTACGATTCCTGGATATGCCCAAAATCCACAATTTCAAAACGAAAATGGGGTGTTTGACCCGAATAAATTCCGGTCATTTATTGCGGAAATCAAGGTCAACGAACCCTCGCAGTATAATTTTTGGTTGCAGAATGAAGCCTCTATCATCCAGAGTGCAAAACAGCAGGCCTATTTCAATTTGGTCAAAGCTGGTGTCGGTGCTACTTTGAAAGAAGGGGAGTTCGATTATCGTTTGGCCAATGAGAAGAGCGACATCAAATATGTACGAATTCCTTTCACCTCGATTGCCGATAGTTCGATTACCGTCTCGAAAAGCGAGATTCAGAGTTACGTTGACGCTCATAAGGAAGATTTTAAACAAGAGGCCGCCCGTGATATCCAGTTCGTATATTTTGAGGAAAAACCATCTACCGAAGACGAGAATGCCGTAAAGGCCGCACTCGCCGAGGTGATGGAGGATAGGGTCGAGTACAACGACCGAACCGATACGAACGATACGTTAAGCGGTTTTCGAAATACCACCGATATGGCCGCATTCTTAGATCGGAACTCCGATATCAAATTGGATACGCTGTACAAAGAGAAAAACCAGTTGCCGACTAAATTTGCCGATACGTTGATGGCCTTACAGGTCGGTGAAATATTCGGACCCTATCGCGACGGAGATTACTTTAAAATCTCTAAAATGATGGATAGAAAGCCCAATGGTTCTGTTAAGGCCAGTCATATTCTAATTGGATATAAAGGCGCGGAAAGAGCGAATCCGGAGGTAACGCGGACTAAGGAAGAAGCGGAAACCGAAGCAAAGCGGCTTTTAAAGGAAGCCCGAAAAAAGGATGCCAAGTTCGTAGAGCTGGCAAGAGATAATTCTGACGGTCCTTCTGCACCCAACGGGGGAGACCTTGGCTACTTTCAACAAGGAAGAATGGTGCCCGAGTTCAACGATTTTGCCTTCCAAAATCCAGTAGGAACCATCGGCATGGTGGAGACCAGTTTCGGTTTCCACATTATCAAGGTAGACGATAAGCGTGATATCATTCAGATAGCCAATTTGGCTCGAGAAATCGAAGCATCCGAAGGTACTATTAACAAATTGTTTACCGATGCCACACAATTTGAAATGTCATCCATTTCATCGGACAAGGCATTTTCAGATTTGGCCAAGGAGAACAAATACACCGTGAGACCGGTAAACAAGATCAAGGCCACCGATGAAAACCTACCGGGACTATCATCTCAGCGTAGCATCGTGAAATGGGCTTTTAATGATGATACTAAAATCGGGGACATAAAACGTTTCGACCTCAATAGCGGCTATGCGGTAGCCCAATTGACCAAGACTTATGACGAGGGCCTGATGTCGGTCGAAGACGCATCGGCAACGGTTCTCCCAAAAATCAGGAAAGAACGCAAGGCGGCCCAGATTATTTCCGCGAACAAGGGGAAATCTATTGAGGATATCGCGAAAGACAACAATGTGAGTACCTCAACGGCTTCGGCCTTGAACGTCAAATCGCCGACCATTCCCGGTTCTGGATCTGAACCTGCCGTTGTGGGTGCTGCATTCGCCATGAAACAGGGCGATACTTCTGAATTGATCGAGGGCAACACCGGTATTTTTAAAATTACGGTTACGAAGAAGATTCCGGCCCCGAAACTGGACAACTACAGCACGTATGCCCGTTCGGTGAAAGCGACGCGCGAGGCCCAAGTGAGCACCGCGGTCTACAACGCGTTAAAGGATGCCTCTGAAATTGAGGATAATCGGGCGGCGTTTTATTAATTTCGTTTTTAAAGGTTCAGCACTTTTGTAAGTAAATAGATTTGACAATTGAACAACTAGGCTATAAAACCATTGCTGCATAAGCTACAATGGTTTTGTAGCCTTTTTTCTGAAAGTAGGGGAGAACCTCATAGTCTCCCGTTGCCAAAATAAAATCCCCGCCCCAGGCACCCAAACTTTTAAGGGTTCCCCTAAAATCGGGGAACAGCGATTCTTTGACCGTGGGCATATGAAGTGTACGGGAAAGTAAAGCTTCATGCTTTGTCATCAGCGATTCAAATTCAGAAAGCGTATTACAGGTAAGGGTTTTTCGGGTAATATTGGATAGTTGCCGTACGAATTTGGCCTTGTCAAAATCTTTTTTTCTGTACGCTGAAATACCGTCCCTGCTATTCTGTTTTTTATTCAGATGGATGAAATACAGCCTATCGCGAAACGGAGGATTGAAATCGACTTTGTTGACCGCTGGTTTTCCATCTTTTAAAGAATACAAAATAGGATAATTGTTTTGCGCACAGGCGATATCGTATCCGCTCCCTGAAAAGGAGTTCCATAGCAACTGGTAGGCATCGATTTTGGCCCATTGTGCGATATTGTTAATTAGCGTGGAGGAGGAGCCAAGGCCCCAATTCCGAGGGAAATTTAGGTCCGTTCGAACGGTATATCCTTTATTATCCGAAAGAAAATTGGGATTTAATTTTCGGGCTTCCCGTAAAATTTTGGATAATTTCTCCCCTATAGCGTTGCCTTCTTGGGACTTTTGCCGTGAGGGGTCGTGTTCGAGCGATGATATGTCAAAGGTACTCTCGAACCAAACCCTGCCGTTTTCGTTCATACTGGTCCATAGTAATTCATGTGAATCGGCTGTTTCTACTGATAGGGATTGTCCGTATTTTGTTGGCACGGCCAAGCTCAAAGCACCGTCCAACACGGCATATTCGCCCGTAAGCAATAGTTTTCCGTTGCTGTAGAAGGATTTTGTCATTTACGACTTTCTTAGCTGTTCAAAAGCGGCCACTACCGCACTATGTGTTGCGGCATTTTTCTTGAAATACTCGGTCAACCTGGTCTTTTCCGCTTCTGTGGCCCCTAATTGGTTGAGAATGTTCAACAGGTGCATTTTCATATGACCTTCCTGAATTCCGGTGGTCACTAGGGAGCGTAAGGCCGCGAAGTTCTGTGCCAGTCCCGCTACGGCCACAATTTGCATCAGTTCTTCGGCCGAGGGTTTTCCCAGAATTTCCAAGGCCAGTTTTACGAGTGGATGCAGGCTTGTCAGTCCGCCTACGGTGCCCAGGGCCAGCGGCACGTCGATCCAAAATCGAAATGTATTATCTTTTACCTCGGCGTGGGTAAGGCTGCTATACCGCCCATCTTTTGCGGCATAGGCGTGAACACCCGCCTCGACGGCCCTAAAATCATTGCCAGTGGCAAGAATTACGGCATCGATACCGTTCATAATTCCCTTATTATGGGTCACGGCCCGATGGGGTTCCACTTTGGCAATTTCAACGGCCCTGACCATTTTTTGGGCAAAATCTGCGGAAGAAAGCTGCCCGCCGACATTTAATTGATTCACAGGACAACTGACCTCGGCACGCACCAAACAATTCGGTACATAGTTGGAGAGGATAGCCATGACCACCTCGATATTTTTTTCTTCCTTGGTAAAGGACGCGAAATTTTGAGCCCCGGTCTTAAGCGTGTTGGCAAACTGCTCTAAACAGGAATTGATGAAATTGGCGCCCATGGCATCTAAGGTCTCGAAGGTGCAATGGAGCTGATAGTAGTTTTCAAGGGCCTTTGTCTTGTTCCGTAATTCAATTTCGGTGATTCCGCCGCCACGCTTTTCCATATTTTTAGTTATAGGAACGGCTTCGGAGTATAATTTTGGCTTAATTTCCTCAAAAAAAGCGCTTAATTTTTGAGGATTACCTTGAAAGATGAAGTGTACCTGTCCGATTTTTTGAGTGCCCAGCACCCTAGTCTTAAAGCCACCGCGGGTCAACCAAAACTTGGCAGCCTTGCTGGCGGCGGCCACTACCGAACTTTCTTCGATGGCCATGGGGATAGCGTACAATGTGTCGTTAATTAAAAAATTAGGGGCGATACCAAACGGCAGATAATAATTGGTGAGGGTGTTCTCGATAAACTCGTCGTGCAATTGCTGTAGCGTCTTATCCGGATTCCAATAGCGTTTCAAGATCTTCTTGGCGTCTTCGGAATTTTCGGTATAATTGGTGGTGATCCAATCCAGTTTTTCTTCCTTGGTCAATTTTGAGAATCCCTCGATGGGCTTGGTCATAGCAATCGGTTTCGAGGGATAAATATAAGGATAAAGGAAAGAAGCGGGTCATCATAAAACATCCAACTTATTATCGAGAAAGTTTATTTATTCAATAAAATAGGGTTAAACTTGAACGATTTAATCTATTTTTAACTTCCTATGAAAAAATCGTCTCTACTCCTGTTTTTTTTTATCGGTCTTTTGACCATTTCCAATGCCCAAAAAAAAGAGATAACCGTAGAGGAAATCTATAGCGGCGGCTTTCGTACAGAAGGTCTTGATGCCCTACGTTCCCTAGAAAACGGAATGCAATATACGGTCTTAAATTTCGATAGGTCGGCCATGACCACGACCATCGACAAATATGATTATGCGACCTTAAAAAAGGTCGGAACCGTGGTCAGTTCGAAGGATTTACCCGAAATCGACTATTTTTCGTCCTACGAATTCAACGACAATGCATCTAAAATTCTTTTGGCGACGGAGGTGGAGTCTATTTTTAGGAGGTCTACCTTAGGTATTTTTTATGTGTATGATGTCAGCACAAGGGGATTGACCCGGATTTCCCAAAGTAAAATACGTGAGCCTGCACTATCCCCGGACGGGAAAAAAGTAGCCTATGTCTCCGAGAACAATCTGTATCTTTTCGATATCGCATCCAAGGAAACCGAACAGATGACCACCGATGGCGTAAAAAACCAAATTATCAATGGGGTGACGGATTGGGTCTATGAAGAGGAGTTTGCCTTCGTGCGCGCTTTCGGATGGAATTCCGATGGAACAAAAATCGCTTTCCTCCGTTTTGACGAAACTAAGGTGCCCGAATTTTCTATGGATATATTTGGTGAGGATCTGTATCCATCCCAAGAAATTTTCAAATATCCAAAAGCGGGGGAGAATAATTCAGTGGTCACCTTGCATCTTTTTGATGTGGCATCGAAAAAAATATCCAAAGTGGACTTAGGAAATCCGTATTACATCCCTCGGATACAATGGATGAACGATGCCGATCGACTGAGTGTACAGACGTTGAACCGTCACCAGAACGATTTAAAACTACATGCGGTAAATGCGGAGGATAACTCGGTCTCGCTTTTGCACGAAGAAAAGGACGAGGCCTATGTCGATGTCACGGACGACCTGACATTTTTGGCCGACGACAGCTTTATCTGGACCAGCGAAAAAGACGGTTATAACCATATTTATCTTTATGATCAAGACGGAAAACTGATGAACCAAATCACGAAAGGTCCTTGGGAGGTGACGCGCTATTTTGGCTATGATCAGAATGAGGATAAGGTCTACTATCAGTCCACTGAAAACGGGTCTATTAATCGTGGCGTCTACAGTATCGAAAGCGACGGTCAAGATAAAAAGGCGCTTGCTGCCGAAGCAGGCACCAATTCCGCGGATTTCAGTGCCGATTTCACCTACTTTATCAATACGTTTTCCAGTGCTACAACGCCTCCGGTATATACCTTGCACAAGGCCTTGAACGGCAAACAGATCAAAGAGATCAAGAACAACAAGGCACTACTTACGAAATTAAAGGACTATCAATTCCAACCCAAGGAATTCTCTACCATCGACATCAACGGCAATGACTTGAATATGTACATGATCAAGCCTTCGGATTTTGATGAATCCAAAAAATACCCGTTGTTGATGTACCAGTATAGCGGTCCCGGTTCCCAGAGCGTTTCGAATCAATGGCTTAACGATAGAGATTATTGGCACGAGGTTTTGGCCTCCAAAGGTTATGTGGTGGCCTGCATAGATGGGCGGGGTACCGGTTTTAAGGGAAGCGGTTTTAAAAAAATTACGTATAAAGAGCTGGGCAAATATGAGGTCGAAGACCAGATAGCCGCGGCAATAAAGTTGAGCGAACTGTCCTATATCGACGAAAACCGCACGGGGATTTGGGGCTGGAGCTATGGTGGGTTCATGTCGACCAACTGTATTTTAAAGGGCAACGAGGTCTTTGAAACGGCGATAGCTGTCGCCCCGGTCACCTCATGGCGATTTTACGACAGCATCTACACCGAGCGTTTTATGCAGACCCCCGAAGAGAATCCTAGCGGTTATGACGATAATTCACCTCTCAATTATCCTGAATTGCTAAAGGGGAAGTATCTGCTCATACACGGCTCGGGCGATGACAACGTACATGTGCAGAACTCCATGCGAATGATCGAAGCTTTGGTGCAGGCCAATAAGGCGTTCGATATGGCCATTTATCCCGATAAGAACCATGGTATTTATGGCGGTATGACACGCGTACACCTGTTCAACAAAATGACCCGATTTATTACGGAGAATCTTTAATCAAACATAGAAATATATGGCAACATCGAATAAGCCCGCACATCAAAGAGAGCTTTATGGGCATCCAGCAGGATTGTACGTATTGTTTTTTACCGAAATGTGGGAACGTTTTTCCTATTACGGGATGCGAGCGCTTTTCACCCTTTTCTTGGTAGCGGAAACAAGCAAACAGAACGGAGGTTTTGGATGGTCGAACGAAGAGGCACTTGCCCTTTATGGATGGTATACGATGCTGGTCTACGTGTCGTCGATTCCCGGAGGATGGGTAGCTGACCGGTTTTTGGGCCAAAAGAAAACAGTTATGGTAGGGGGTATACTTCTCTGTATAGGCCATGCTATACTGGCCCTGGATTCGGAGACTACCTTTTATGTGGGCTGTCTTTTTATCATCTTTGGCGTCGGTGGCCTAAAACCCAATATATCGTCGATGGTGGGCGGTTTGTACAAACCTAAAGATGAACGTCGCGACCTCGGCTTCTATATTTATTATATGGGTATTAATATTGGTGGCTTTTTGGCACCGATTATATGTGGTTATGTCGGGGAACAAATCAATTGGCATTACGGTTTCGGGCTTGCTGCCATAGGAATGATTTTAGGGCAAGTCGTTTATATGTGGGGCCAAAAATATCTGGTACATGTGGGGAACTTAATCGACCGGAAAGATGAAAAGAACAGGGAAATGCTGAATCGACCTTTGAGCTCGGTGGAAAAGGACCGGATAAAGGTTTTGCTGATATCTTTTTTGCTCATTATCCTTTTTTGGGCGGCCTTTGAACAGGCAGGCGGCCTGATGAACTTGTATGCCAAACAAAAGACCGATAGAGACTTTTTCGGGTTGTTCGTCGTGCCCGCTTCGGTCTTTCAGTCGGTCAACTCGTTTTTTATCATCACCCTGGCCACTGTGGTTGGTGCGTTTTGGTTGAAATGGCGCAAAAAGGGAAAGGAATCCTCTTCACTCTTCAAGATTGCGGTAGGAATGATTATTATGGCCCTGGGCTTTGGATTTATGAGTGCCGCCTCCATGCAATATGAAAGTGATGGTTCTTCTGCCATGTACTGGTTGATTTTGGCATACCTGTTCCATACTATAGGCGAACTTTGCGCTTCGCCACCCTCTTTATCTTTTATAACCAAATTGGCACCACTGAAATATGCATCTATTATTATGGGACTCTACTGGGCCGCTACGGGACTGGGGAATAAAGTAGCGGGACTCATTGGGGAGGTTTCGCAAGATTGGGGAGAGTTCGAAATATTTACCGGTATTCTTGTGATATGGTCGCTCATCGGCGTTTTGGTCATTGTATGTCTTAAACCATTAAAACGATTGACCCATGGCGCCGAAGATGGTGAGGGTAAAGTGTCTGATGAGATTCAGGCAGATTTTAAGATCGAGGGGCATGAACCGGCCAAAGGAGCTTGATTTTATTCAAAATAAAACGCCCCCTCTTTTCCCGTAAAATGAAATTTTAACTTTCTTTCATTACAGGTTTTCCTCCACCGTTCAATATAACTTCGGTAATTGCTGCCATCGGCAATAATCATTTGTGGTCGAATGGAATCAATCAACCTTTCCAAGTTAAGTTTGGGCGAACCGGTCAATAGCACATAATCCGATTCAGTTGTTTTCTTTGGATAGACTCCCAAACTATCGATGATCAACAGGTTTTTATCGCGCCATCGATACCCATTTTTTAGCGGTCGATATGCTACGGACGCCATCCGTTCGGCAATTTGATAATCCGTAGTCAAGCGTTCAAGGCTTTTTTCATCTTGTGCCAGGGCCGATATATGGTTTCCTTTTTGGTGCATCAAGACGGAGTTTCTCGTTTGATGGGCTACGAACAAGGTTTCATTTTGCCGCGTCTGATAGGAGGTGTTGAAAAGCCATAATTGGAATCCCATAATGGCCATTGACAAGGCGATAGACTTTTTAAAGGTAGGTTTTGAAAAGAAAAAAACGGCACATGTTAGGATGGTATACGCCAAGACCAGCTGTACGGCATCAAAGGAAATATTTACAAATATAAACGACTCCTGTTGGGCGATCCAGCCGATGATAGCGTTCATCCAGCGAATCAAAGCATCGTAGGCCGTAACCAGAATATCGGGCAAGCTTTTGAGAAGTGCCAGGGAAATAACTAGGATGCCCGTACCCAAAATCACTCCCAATGCGGGAACGATTAAAAGGTTGGAGATAAAGAAAAGGCCCGGAAACTGGTGGAAGTAAAACAGACTTATAGGTAAGACTCCCGCCTGTGCCGCTATACTTACCGAAAGCAATTGCCAAAAGTAGCGTACAACCTTGTTCTTCGGATTATAAAGGCGTTGAAGTAACGGATACATCCAAACGATGGCGAACACGGCCGCATAACTCATTTGAAAACCCACTTGAAATAGCAGGATCGGATTTATAATCAAGAGGATAAAGAACATTGAGAGTGCCAAAATGTTAAAGGTGCTGCTCGGCCGGTTGAGGTAGAGGGCATAGGCCACGAACGAGAACATGGTGACCGCCCGAACCACGGATGCGGAGAGGCCGGCCAAGACTGCAAAACCCCAGAGCATGACAACGATCAAAATCAATTTCAAAGTTTTTCCTTTGGGCAATCTTTCCATAGGCCTGAGCAAAAACTGCAGTAAGAGTAGGAGGATACCAATGTGCAATCCGGAAACAGCAAGAATGTGTACCGCGCCGGCATTTTTGTAGTTGTCATACGTTTCCGTCGATATCTCGTTGCGCTGACCGAGTAATAGGGCCTGTATAATGCCTAATTCTTCTTTTCCGAAATTGGCTTTTTTCAGGTTGGCGATAATTTGATTTCGGAATTTGGCGGCTACCCCGTAAATTGTGCTTTCTGGATTTTGGATCGTGATAAAATCGTTCCCCTGTAACCGCATCTGATTCATGATGCCTAAACCTTCCAAGTAGTTCTTGTAGTCGAACTGATGCGGATTCAATGGTGCATTAATTGCTAATAGCTCGGTATAAACCATCAGCTCGTCATCTACAGTGAGTTTTTCGATCGAAACATCCGAAGGAAAACTTAACAGTAGTCTACCCGACGCTTTTTCGTTTTCCAGCGCCAACACCTTGGCTACATAGCGATCTGAAAAAGCAGAGGATTTAAGAACTTCATGAATTTTGATTTTCCACAGGTGGTTTCCCGTAACGTCTTTGTGGGCATAGTGTTCCGGCTGGTTTTTTGGATAGGTCAATGACACGGCCAAGATTCCTATGGAAATAGTTGTAAAGACAACTAAAATTCCAAATATGACAGAGTTTTTTCCATGTGTATTAAATGAGGTTACTCGCTTATCCCGATAAAAAAGAAATCCGAGCAGCATTAAAAGGAGGACCGTAAAAGTAACGGGTAAAATGATATCCGGTCGCAAGTGCCTGCCCAAAAGAATCCCCAAAACTAATAGCAATGTCAGTTTTATGGGAACGAATCGCAGCAGGTTCATGGTCGGGTATCGATGAGGCGATGATGAAAAGCATCAATGTACTGATTTGAAAATGTGTTGAATTGAAGATTTGAAAATATTCGTTGAAAGGCACGAACCCATCCACGACGGTACAGGTTGTAAGAAATCTGCACCACAGTTTTAATTCTGAATTGAGAATCTTTCGCCTTAAGATCGAGTTTGATTTTGATATAGGCTTAGAACTATCCTACCGCGAACGGACTTAAAACGGACATGTAATTTATAAAACCCGCTTCGCCCTTACGAAAGTACTGTTCCAATAGCCCTCGCGAAGCGACGAGACGATGACACCCCGCGAACTTGAAGAATGTATGAACTTGATTTCCCCCCTTTCGACAGTGACCACCATGCCTACATGGTTGATTCGTTTGGCGCCTTTGGTCGTTCTGAAGAAGAGTAGATCGCCTTTGGTAACATCGCGAAGGTCAATGCGTCTACCCTCTTCCGCCATGTGGTAGGATGCTCTTGGCAATTTTACGTTGTTTTCGGCAAAGGCCACATATAGAAGTCCTGAACAGTCCATTCCCTTTTTGGTCGTACCACCGTATTTGTACCGTACTCCCGAGAATTCCAGGGCAGTATCTATGATGTAATCGGCCTTAGTACGTTTTGTAGTGGATGTTCTACTTGGTGGTGCTGAGTGGGCTTTTGGCCTATTCTCTTTTGTCGACGCCACCGAAACGGTTCGCGTTTTGTTAGCCGTGGTTTTCTTTTTAGCGCCGCAAGCGGTAATAAGAAGTAAGAGGAATATATAGAGAAATTTACGCAGCATCCAAGTAATGTTAGGTCTTGGGAAACAAAATTAGGTAAATAATTCTATTTCGGAACTTGAAGCTTCACTCCTGAACAGGCATAAAAACCTCGGCTTCCCATTGTAGCTCGTCCCCGCCCATGTTGGGATTGGTATGAAAAATTTCTAAAGGTTTTTGGTCAATGGCGATATTGTTTTTTTTAGCGTAGTCGACCAAAGCGTACCAAGCTCTGTCGGAGGTAATATAGTTACCATGGTATACGGCGCGTATGGCAGTTTGCTTTTCAATTTGAATATACGACAGACCTTCTGTTTTGGGAAGGCTATCCGATTTAATGACGGGGAAGCAGAAATCATAGGATATGCTGTCTTTTTGCATATTCCATTTTGTCACCTTAAGTAAGGGTGTACCGTCAAGCACGACCTTTTTTTGCGCCATGATATTGCTCAATAATGAATAATACTCCATCATGCCACGTGCTTTTTCTCTTTGGGTGCCTTTCAAGGAGAAGCAGGCGCAGTATTTAGAAGAAATCTCGTCCTTGCCGGTAACGGTAACCCTAAAACTGAGCAGATGATCTTTTAGCGCCTTTGTAAATTCTTCAACGGTCCTTTTTGTCCGTTTTTCAAAATCGGTTTCCGAAAAGGGTATGGCCAAACGGTTGGCCAAACTGTGTTCGTCATCGGTAACGTAGACTTTCACTTTCGATATGGAATCATTCTGCGATTCGATTTTCCAATGATAGGTATACGTTGAATCATTGAATTTAATACGATTTTCGATATTAAGAAGATCATTTTGCTCTAAAAATTCATTGTCTTCAAGCTGATTTCCCCAAAATTTTAAGGTTTGGTTGATAGTGCCCGGTAATGCTTTCACCTCGAATCTTACCACATAGTCGTGCGGTTTTAAGAAAAAGTACCAGAGTAAGAAACTTAAAACAACAACCCCGAAAAACAAGCCTATTTTCTTCCCCATGTATCATTTGTATTTTGCTTGGGATTCAATTTATACACCTGAGCGCTGTCGTTATTGATGGTCACCAACAAATAGTTATGGTCTTTGTAGTCTAGGATATTTAGGTGACGTACCGATTTATGACTGAAGTTTAGTCCGATTCCGGATCCTAAAATCACATTATTTTCCGCTTTGATCAAGGCACCGGGGAATGAATCGAAACGGCCTTGATATGGCTTTACACCGAAATAGTTACCTGCGACCAATATCTCTTCTTTTCCATCACCATCAAAATCATAGGAAACGAATGCCATCAAGGGTGAGACTTGCAGCTCATTCTGAAAGGGAACAAAGGTAAAATTACCATTATCGTTCCTCAAAAAGCCCGACCGTAACTCGTATGCTTCCAGTATTTTTGCTTGTTCAATGGTTTTTTTATCGAAAATTTCATCTATCGATTTTCCCGCAAAGGAGGCATAGGTGTTAAATTTCTTTTTTAAGAAAACCATTTGGGATGCCAATCCGTCTAAATTTTCCAGCGGATAATATTTCCCCTCTTTCTTGACGGTCGTAATCGTTTCGGTCTGTCCGTTTTCATCAAAATCCCCGTAGTACATTTTGAGCGGTGATTTTTGGGAAGCCGTAAATTTGGAATTCGTTCCCCAGTTACCCAACAGGTAATCGATATCGCCGTCGCCATCGATATCAAAGGGAGCCACACATTGCCATAGGCCGTTCAGGTCGCTGCCGATGACTTCGGTTCTAACCAATTTTCCATCTAGGTTCCTGAAAAATACCGGTGCCATCCATTCGCCCACAACAATTAGATCATCTCGGCCGTCACCATCGAAATCACTCCAAATGGCATCCGTGACCATACCCACGTTTTGCAGATCTGCATTCTCAATGACACCAAAACGGCCACCTGTATTTTTCAGGAGAAAGGAGTTCGGCAGTTTTCCAAAATCATTCGTAACCGCTTGATTGCCCACGAAAACATCAATGTCACCGTCACCGTCAAAGTCGTTCGGTGCCATTATGGAAGCATTTTCGAAATGTTCGGGAAGTTGCCCCTCTACAAAAGTGCTGTCCCCTTGTATGTAATAAGAATCCAACAGGGGTGGCATTTTATTATAAAAATCACCTCCTCCCGAACCTACCATCAAGTCGTTTTTGCCATCCCCGGTAAAATCTGCAATGGTGGCGCTAACATCCTCTTTGATGGAATCCTTGGCAATAGATGGGATATCCTGTTGTGTAAACGTCGAGTCGTTCTGGACATAGATTTTTGCAGGATAAAATTTCGAGCCTCCAAAGAAGATATCCGTCTTGCCATCGTGGTTTAAATCACCTAGAGCCGTGGCCGGACCGCGATCGGAAAGTTGATAGGGAATCAATTTCTGCCGGTTGAAATCGGTGTAGTTATCCTCTTCATGCTTAAAATCGATACCTAGGTTGCCCACCATTCTTTTAAAAAGAGGTTGGGGCTTTGGCAGTAATGAGCCGTAGTCGAACGGCATGGTGTTTCTAGGGGACAAGGTCATGGTTTGATTGGTTGCAACATCCCTTAAAACTTGATAATTTCCATCAGGCCAGACTATTTTTAGGGAATCCACGGTGGTCGCTTTTCCATAACCAAAATGGACAATAGGTTCTGACGACGCCTGAAAGCCTCGGACCTGGTATAATTCTTTGTACTGTAATTTTCCATTCAAGTATGAAAAGACCTTGGTTCCTAAACCGAATACATTCTTACCCGGAAAACGAAATCTTAATTTTAGGTAGTTAGCCGTTTCGTTCGTTTGGTTGATATACAATGAAGCGGTACTGTTAAGGTTGTTGGTTACCAAGTCAAGATCCCCGTCATTGTCAAGGTCTGCCATGGCAGTAGCCGCAGAGATCAAGGTGTCTTTTACTATCCATTCGCCAGATTCGTCCTTAAAAGATAGATTTTGTGTACCCTTAAAAATATAGTTGTGGATTTTTCCCGAGGGCATTTTGTCCAAGGCCTGTTGGTCCATCAATTTTGTATTGTTCATTTTGCCCCGAATTTGGTCGCTGCTTACAAAATTGATGTAGTCCAAATCATTGGGTCGTTTGGGAATGCCATTGGAAATGAAAATGTCTTGTTCCCCATCTTGATTATAATCTCCAAAAAGGGCGCTCCAGCTCCAATCGGTTGCCGCAATCCCGCTCAGCAAGGCCGTTTCCATAAAAGGGGCGTTCGGTTGACCGACGTTGAGCATGTTTCGTGTGAACTGGTACCGATATCCAAACTTTTCCGTACGTAAGCTTTGGGTCTGAATGTTTTCGTCGCCCTGAGACGATTTTAATACGGTTTCGTCCTGGGCCAACATGTCCAACGAAATTAAGTCGGGCCAACCGTCGTGATTGATATCGGCCACATCGTTTCCCATGGAGAAACGCGAAGTATGACCGAAAAACTGTTCGCCACTTTCGGTAAAAGTGCCGTCGGCATTATTCAGATAAAAATAATCATCTTCATGAAAATCATTACCCACGTAGATGTCGGGCCAGCCATCTTGGTTGAAGTCGGAGATGGCCAAACCCAGACCATAGCCATTGATACCGCCAAAAATGCCCGCTTCCTCGCTGATATCGGTAAACTTTCCGCCATCGTTGCGTAACAGTTTATCACCCGTCTGGTAGTTGCGTTGTAAGCGTAGATCAGCCTTGCCGAAAGATTCTTGGGTATGTACGGCGTGGTTTAGCAAGTACATATCGAGATCACCGTCGCGATCGTAGTCCAAAAAAGCGGCGTTGGAGCTATAGGAGTCAAAATCAAGTCCGTATTTGGCGGCACTTTCCGTGAATGTGGTATCCCCGTTATTAATGAAAAGCTCATTATATCCGTTAAAGCCGTTGATGCCCACTACTGCACAGACGTATATGTCTAAAAGACCATCTCCGTTGACATCGCCCATGACCGCGCCGGTGTTCCAGGTACTTTTACCGGCAACGCCTGCTTTCTCGGTGACCTCCTTGAATTTTAGATTTCCCTTGTTGAGGTATAGTTTGTTTTTTACTTGATTGCCCGAAAAGAAAATATCGGGCAGGCTATCATTGTTTATATCGCCGATCGCCACGCCGCCGCCGTTGTAGAAATAGAGGTAGTCAAGAATGTTCAAGTCGTTGGTCTCGGTAAGGGTATTTTCAAAGGTGATACCCGTTTTTAGAGGGGTAGGATTTTTAAATAGCGAACCTTCGTCTGAACAAGAAGTCAGAAAAAGAACGATAAGTATGAAATTTAAAAATTTATCCATTTGCCTTTACATATGCAATTTTAAGGGTTGGGAGCTTCTTGGGGCAATGCATACACCCTGGGCTTTGCATTATTGATTGCCGTAATCAAAAAGGTTTTACCATCTTTATCCTTGAACTGTTGTATATGCTTGATTTCATCCCGGATAAAAAATCCGCTATCCTCATAATTTTGCCACGCAAAATTCAGTTTGCCATCTCCCAAAAGCACATGGCCGTAACTGGCGTCAAGGCGAGAGTATTGAGGCTTAAACTCAAAATTGTTACCGCCCATGATGAGATCCAGATTTCCGTCTTGGTCGATATCGGCGCAGCTGATTCCGCATACACATGATAATTGTACCCGAGCGGGCAATTTTTTAATGGTGAACCTTCCGCCGCCTTCATTGATGGCTATAACGGACTCCATGGTGTTGGCCTGCTTTACAATGGTATTATTGAAAACGGATTCCGGAAAAAGGGCATTGATCGTTTTTTTGGCGTATTCCGAAGCTTTAACACTTTGTTTTTTTAGGGATACAACCTGTGCGGTCAGCTCTCTTTTTTGATGGATAGGATAATCCTTTCCCTCAAAATTTTGGGTTACTATCTGCTCCAAGGTGCCATTATTATCGTAATCGTTGATCCATAATTTCATAGGGTGATCTACGGAGGCTTTGTAGGACACATTGCTTCCCTGGTTGCCCAAGATGAAATCAAGGTCACCGTCACGGTCCAGATCGGCGGCCTCAACAGTGTTCCACCAGCCATACAGGCTGTCAAGGGATGTGGAAATTCTACCCATGCGTCTACCTGAATTTTTATAGATATTCGGTCGGCCCCATTCGGAAACGGTAATCAAATCCTTTTTACCATCGCCATCGGCATCGGCCCAGATGGCATCGGTCATCATTCCGGCATCCTTTAGGTCATAGGCAAAACGTTCGGTGGCGTCGGTGAAGCTGCCGTCTCCCTGATTCTCTAAGAAAAGATGTTCGGGGTCTACGCCATAAGTACCTACCACGCTCCGTGATCCGATCAGCACATCAATATCACCATCCCCATCGAAATCATGCGGTGCAATGACAGAAATATTGGCGAAGGTCGAAGGTAGGTCTTGCTTTACTTTTGAGAAATTTCCATGGCCATCGTTACGATATAGGCGGGCACGATAGGTTTTATAATCGCCAATTTGGTTACCACCACTGCCGACCATCAAATCGGTATCACCATCGCCATCGGCATCAAAGAAAGCCGCTGCGGTATCTTCGAACGCCTCATCGAGTTTCAAGGGGCGGGCCTCCAATTTCCCATTCCCCTTGTTGATGTAAACTACGCCCGTTTCATCGACCGCACCGCCTATAAAAATGTCTTCATTGCCGTCTCCGTTAACGTCGCCGACGGCCAAGGCGGGACCTTCCTGTGAAATCATTTTCGAGATCAGGCCCTCGTGGTCGAAGTCCCGATAATTATTCTCTTTATGGGCAATCAGATCTTCTTCGTTGATTTCCTTTAAAAAGGTTTTGCGTTCCTTCTTTTGCGGAATAATGAATTTTTCAGTGGCATCCGAATGTTTAAGGGTCAGCAATTGATTCGCATTAATGCCGGTCAGTTTTTGGGTAAAATCATCGGGCCAGATAACGCGCAGGGAATCGATTTTATTGATCTTCCCCAGACCGATGGTCATTACATAGTCCATAGAGGACTGAAATCCGCGCGAAGGGATTAATTCTTGAAAAACCACATTGTCGGTATAATACAATTTGATGCTCGCCCCGATGGCGAACGTATTTTTACCGCTGCCCTCAAACTTCAATTTGATATACTGGTTGTCGGTCAGTTCGTTGGTTCTGTTCTCATATACAAAAGCGGGCATGTTGACATTATTGACCACTAAATCGAGATCGCCGTCGTTGTCGAGGTCTCCGTATGCCGCACCATTGGAAAAGCTGGGTATGTCTAGGCCCCACTTCTTAGAAGTATTGTCAAAAGTGATATCCCCATTGTTTTTGTAAGCGTAATTGGGTTGGGGTCTGACCGGCATTTTCTTAATGATGGAATCTATAGATTCTTTTTTTCCTGTCGCTTCCATCTTTTGCATGATTTCGTTGGCAAAGAAATCAACGAAATCGAGATCGGTGAGGTCGTGGTTGATACCATTGGTTATATAAATATCACGGAGACCGTCATTATCCATGTCGAAAAGAAGTCCCGCCCAGCTCCAATCGGTTTTGGCGATCCCACTATGATAGGCAACTTCGGAAAAGGAACCATTGCCATTGTTTAGCTGTAGTGTGTTTTGGATGTACTGCTGGTAAAAATCCTTGCTCTGCTTAAGCTTAAATACATTGTAGCCTTCGAACTCCATTACTGATTTGGTCCGTTGATCGCCTTCGGGAAGCATATCGGTGATAAATATATCAGCATTGCCATCGTTGTTGATATCTGCCATATCCACACCCATGGCGGAGAGGGAGAGGTGGCGCGTCCAATCTTCGATTTCCTCTTTAAAGGTGCCATCCTTTTGGTTGATGTATAGATAGTCACGTTCGTAAAAGTCGTTGGATACATAAATATCGGGCCAGAGATCTCCATTGATATCGCTTACCATCACGCCAAGGCCGAAACCGATAAGGCTACCATAAATACCGGCGTTTTCACTGACGTCGACAAATTTTCCATTATCGTTTCGCAATAGCATATCGCCTACGCCCTTAAAAATATCGGGTACACCTTCCCAATCCTGCGCGCGAACATTACGTTGCTCGGCATATCCCAAGCTGTTCACGGGTACATTGCTATTGTTCAGGATGTAAGCATCGAGGTCACCGTCTTTATCATAATCAAAAAAGGAGGCTTGGGTCGAAAATCCGGATTTTGCCAGATTGTATTCTGTCGCTTTTTCCGTAAATGTCAGGTCACCGTTATTGATATAGAGATCGTTGTCGTGATTATTGCCTTCCATATTGCCGGCATTGCTGACGTAAATGTCCAGCAAACCGTCACCGTTGACGTCGGCCATCACTACGCCTGTCGACCAAGGTTTGTTACCAGTGACGCCGGCTTTTTCGGAAATATCCTCAAATTTTAAGCTCCCTTTGTTGAGATACAGTTTATTGCCTCCCATATTGGCGGAGAGATAAATATCCGCTAGGCCATCATTATTGATATCTCCGATCGCTACGCCACCACCGTTATAGAAGTTACGGTATATGAAAATATTGAAGTCTTTCTCGTTTATGACCTTGTTTGTAAAATCTATCCCCGTTTCCGTTGCGGGAAGCATAGTGAACAACGTCTCTTTTTGCTCTACGTTATTAGGGGTTTCTTTCGTATCGGAGGTGCAGGAAAGTAGCCCGGCCAAAACCCCAAAAAGCAGTACGATTTTTTTCCTAAAAATCAATTTCATTTTCTTATTGCCCCTATAATATAGGCTGATTGTACTATTGCCCATACCATCTTGGACTTAATGATTTAAGCAAAATTAGCCTTTACGATACACCCATCCTACCCAATACCTGTTAATTTCAACAGATTGTTATATTATATCCAAAGGGCAGATCTTTAAAATATTAGTGGTATTTAGGGTATACCTGCAAGTTAGGGTAACCTTATAGAGATTCAAGTCGTTTTGAGGATTTTGGGCTCAAAACAACCCGGTTAGTAGGATGTATCGCTTCGCTATCAAGCTGCGACATACCCTTCTAACAAGTTTTTGGGATGTTATATTTGAATTAGATGTACTGATTCACAATATTCTCGAAAAGTTCTTGTTTACCACTTTGTAATTCAAGCTCTCCATTCTCCTTGGCAATATCATAAAGGGCCTTGAAATCGAGTTTTCCGTTTTCGAAATCCTTGCCTTTTCCGGAGTCGAAAGAGCTGTATCGTTTTTTGCGGAGTTCGTCATAGCTTGAAGATGAGATAATTTTATCTGCGGTTATTAAGGCCCTCGCAAAGGTGTCCGCCCCGCCGATATGTGCGTGGAAAACATCGTCCATGTCCGTGGAATTTCTTCGTAGCTTGGCGTCGAAATTTACGCCGCCACCTTGCAGTCCACCAGCTTTAAGGAATACCAGCATGGCTTCGGTGACTTCCATGACGTTGTTGGGAAACTGGTCCGTATCCCATCCATTTTGATAGTCGCCACGGTTGGCATCAACACTGCCCAGCATACCGTGGGCGGCGGCTACTTCCAACTCGTGCTGCATGGTATGGCTGGCCAAGGTTGCGTGGTTGACCTCGATGTTTATTTTAAAGTCGTCTTGCAGACCGTATTGGTTCAGAAACCCTACAACGGTGGCGCAGTCGAAATCGTACTGGTGCTTCATCGGCTCCATGGGCTTGGGCTCGATAAAGAAAGTGCCTTTAAAACCTTGGCTACGAGCGTAGTCCCGCGCCATGCCCAAGAAACGGCCCATATGGTCGACTTCGCGTTTCATGTCCGTATTTAAAAGGGACATGTAGCCTTCCCGGCCTCCCCAGAATACATAGTTTTCACCATCGAGTTCCATGGTGGCGTCCATGGCCAATTTTATTTGTCCGCCGGCCCTGGCCAACACCTTAAAATCGGGATTGGTGGAAGCCCCGTTCATATACCTTGGATTGGAAAAACAGTTGGCCGTACCCCATAACAGCTTTACACCGGATTCTTTTTTCTTGCCCTTGATATAGTCGACGATTGTAGCCAGCCGCTTTTCGGATTCTGCGAAGCTCGAACCTTCTTGAATCAGATCATAATCGTGGAAACAGAAATAATCGAAGCCCATCTTGGTAATGAACTCAAAAGCGGCATCCGCTTTTGCTTTGGCGGCCTCGACCGCATCGGAGGGCTCGTCCCATGGAAAATTCTGGGTTCCGGGTCCGAACGGATCGGCACCTTGTCCGCAGAAAGTATGCCAGTAAGCGATGGCAAATTTGAAATGGTCCCTCATCGTTTTACCTGCAATCTTCTGGTCTGGATCGTACCATTTAAAGGCCAGCGGATTGTCGGAATCCTTGCCTTCGTATTTGATTTCACCTATTCCCTTGAAATATTCTTTGTCTCCTAGTGTTGCCATTGTATTTTAGTTATTGATTATTGTATGTTCGTAATTGCGAGCGTTTTCGCTTCCGCGAAAAAGCGAAGCAATCTATTTAATATTCCAATTGGGTGAACTATTGCGAGTTTTGACAAAAGGCTAAAAATAACGCAACGGTTAATCTTAGCTAAAAACTTAAAAAGTTTACCACACGCACCTTACCGCGAGTTCGTAAAACCGTTTTAGTCTGATTGTAGCATCTCCCCCAATTCATCTTTCCATTTCTGATACGCCTTTACGTATTCTGTTTTCTCCTCGGAGGGCTTGAACCCCATCACGAAATCATTGTCCACGATTCGTTTGCCGAAAGTATCAAAATCCCCCATATAAAGCTCACATGCCCGGGCAGCGCCTATCGCCCCTGTCGTATTATAAATTTCGATTTCCTGTCCGATTAGGGTCGATATAGTATTTGAAAATATCTCGGAACGGAAAAGGTTGTCGTTTCCTGCGCGCATGACTTTGGATGCGATACCGTCGGATTTCAGGATTTCCATCCCATAAACGAAAGCGAAGGCAATACCTTCTAAAGCGGCCCTACAAAGATGGGCTTTATTGTGATTGTTGAGATTGATGTTGGCCATACGGGTTCCTAAACTCCTATTGTTCAAAACACGTTCCGCACCATTGCCGAAAGGATGTATCGTAACCCCGTCGGAACCGATGGGCACCGAACTGGCCAGATCGTTCATTTCTTTATAATCGGATACTTCAAGGTTGTTCATCAACCATCGATACATGATGCCCGCACCATTGATGCAGGCCATCTTACCGATTCTGGGATTTTCAACGGTATAATTTACATGGGCAAAATTGTTGACCCGCGAACTTTCCTTTACCGAAAGACTGTCGGTAATGGCATAGATTACACCCGATGTACCTCCTGTTGCGGCCACCTCCCCGGGATTGAACACGTTCAGCGAAAGCGCATTGTTAGGTTGGTCGCCCGCCCTGTAATAAATGGGCGTTCCTTCCGCCAATCCGGATTCTGTTGCCCCTTTATCCGATACTTTTGACTGTACGGAAAAGGTATCTACAATATCGGCGATCAGATGCCCGTTGATACCATAGTGATTCAATAACCAATCCGCTATGGAATTTGTTTTGAAATCCCAGAAAATACCTTCTGAAAGCCCTGAGATCGTAGTATTGATTTTACCGCTCAGTTTGTACGCGATATAATCGCCGGGGAGCATAAACTTGTAAATTTTTGAATAAACATCAGGCTCGTTTTCTTTGACCCATTTTAATTTGGATGCCGTGAAGTTGGCAGGGGAATTCAAAAGATGTTCCGCGCATTTGTCGTTACCCAGGTCGTCAAAGGCTTTTTGGCCTATTTCAACGGCTCGGCTATCGCACCAGATAATGGAATTCCGTAAAGGTTTCCCGGTTTCGTCTACAACGACCAGCCCATGCATCTGGTACGAAATGCCGATACCTGTGATGTCGGCGGCTTCAATACGGTTGTCTTTTACAAGGGATTGTGTAGCATGGCAAACATGGGTCCACCACGTATCGGGATGCTGTTCGGCCCAACCATTTTTTAGGGCCGTCATCTCCATTTCGACTTTGGGCTCGCTGACAACGGCCACAGTTTTTCCTGTGGCGGTCTCCACCAATGCCGCTTTAATGGAAGAACTGCCGATGTCATAACCGATGGAATACATTTTGTAAGGTACGTTTAAAAATGGAAAGCCAAGATATTGCTTTTGTTTTAATATGGCAAACTGCAGTATATAAAAAAGTCCTGACTTTTTATTGTCAGGACTTTCTAAACACTTAAAAAATTTAAAAGGCTTTTTTAGTAGCCCGGGTTCTGTACTAAGTTTGGATTGGCCAGAACATCGGCCAATGGTATGGGGAAAATCTCTAAATGCTCATCTCCAGCGTCTTTTAAATGCCAAGGTCTTAGATACTGACCGAAGCGTATCAGATCTTGTCTTCTTGCAACTTCTTGATACATTTCCCGGCCTCGTTCCGCCAATAGTTCGGTTTCACCTACAGCGGGCAAAGGCGTGGCTCCCCTAATAGTTCTTAATTCGTTTATCATAGGGGTGATATCGGTGCCCATTCTAAACATGGCTTCTGCTTTCATTAAATAATCGTCGGCGAATCGATATCGCACAATATGTCTTCTGGCATGGCCTCCTTCTTCATTGGGGTGATATTTTAACATTCTTGTCCCTGCGGTTTCTAACACGGCGTTATCCGCCGGAGCCGTGTATTCTGCCTTTTCAGCTTCTTTGGTGAAGACCAAGGGAACAGAACCGACATTAGCTCTGGCATTTAAGGGGGTTCCATCCTGTTCGTATTGCTGCCCGATTAAGAATCCATAGCCGATACCCAAATTATCGGCATTGGCAGTTACGGCATCCGGCACCCATCCTCTGCGCTCTTCTTGTCCATCACCTTGATAGTTTGTGTCGGGATCTCCCTCGAAGGATTGATAGAATTCAGATAAGGTGACAAAGCCGTTCCAGCCACCACCCGTATTATCCGGTGAATTTAGGTTATAGTGAAGGGTAAGCCAAGTTCTCCACTCGGTACTCGATGGAGACCACCAAATAGTCTCTACATCATTACTGGGCCTAAAAATATCAAAGAAGTCTCCTGGTGCTGCCAAGGTATATCCACTTGCTGCAATTTCATCTACCGCATCGATAACTATTTGCATATCTGCAGTCTCGGGCTCTGTTCCCAGATAGACGTGCTTGTTCAAATGTACCTTTGCCAATAGATGTCTGGCAGTCGCTTTTGAAGGAGACGACTTAAGAGCTATTCCATCGCCTGCAGTGACATCGGGTAGGTCTTGAATCGCTATGTTCAGGTCGGCTACAATACTATCGATGGCCACTTGCCCCGTCAATACTTCAGGAATAGCACTGTTGGGTAAATTGACGTCCCTATAAGGTACCTGTCTCCACATATCCAATATCCAACTCATCGCCCACGCCCTGTAAAAACGGGCTTCGGCTTTAAGCTCCGTGATATTTCCGTCGGAGGTATTGGAGCTTCGAGGGTTTATCACACGGGTAGCGTTTATGGTAACACTATTAAGTTCTTGCCAAGATAGGACAATATCTTGCAGTTCTGCGTTCCAGGTCTGTCTGTGAATAGCTAACCACCTTCCGTTATCCCCCCAATCGGTTCCCCGGGTAGGTACAAAATATTCGTCGGAAGAAACTTCGTTCAAAGCAAAAAGGCCATCTTGAGTTGCCAAATTACCGTTTGCAATAATATTTTGAAGGTTGGCAACTTCCGACTCAACATCAGCGACACCGGCAAAACCCGTGGTAATCAGCGAATCGGTAGGTTCTATTTCCAAATCGGTACATGAAAGTGCAAGGCTTATAGCAAGCGTTACGCACACGTAATTCAATATATTTTTCATAATTATTTTTTTTGTACTTTAAAATGTAACGTTAAATCCAATACTGTAAGTTCTTGGTCTCGGATATGAAAGATAATCAATTCCAGCAGAAGGTAAACCGTTTGCCGGTATGTCAGAGGTACTGACCTCTGGATCTAACCCACTGTAATCAGTGATTAAAAATAAGTTCTGCCCGATAGCACTTAAGCGCATAGTTTTGAACAGTCCGTCCCCGCTCAAAGGTACATTATAAGAAATCGATGCAGTCTGCAGTCTTACGAAATCTCCTTTCTCCAAGAAAAAGGTGCTTGGGTTTGTCGCGGATAGAACGACACCTTCATCAACAACGCTTTTTAAATTATTTCTACTTCCGATTTGCGGCGAGGCAAATAAAGCGTTGGCAGTATTGTTGTACACATAGAAATCAAATTGACCGGAAAAGAATAGCGAGGCATCCCAGTTTTTATAGCTTGCACTGGTCGATAGCCCTGATATAATCTTGGGGAGTGCTGATTTATCGAGTACCTCGGGATCCGTTGCTACGTTAAAGTTGTCATCGACGGACCGTAAATTATACGTATAAATTGGCTTGCCGTCCGTCAATACTTGAGAAGTAGTTCCAGTAAGACCTTGGCCATATAAATTACCGGCCTGAATGGTAGGTCCATTATAATTGGTAAGTTCGTTTTCGTTGTATGAAATATTAAAGCTGGCGTTCCAATAAAAGTCTTCGGAAGTTGCGATATCGTAATTAAGACCCAATTCAATACCCTGATTTATGAGTGTACCATCTACATTTTGAAAAACGAAGGGCGTAGTAGCCGGTTGCACTGCGGGTAGATTTAGGAGTATGTCGGTCGTCTCTTTACGGTATACATCGATATTTCCGTTAAAACGATCATTATTAAAACCAAAATCGAATCCAAGACCATATTGCGCGGTCGATTCCCATTTCAGATCGGGATTTGCGAATGCTACTTCGGAAGTGGCAGGAGTGGTTAGTTGCGAATTGTTTAAAACGCCTAAACCGTTCCATCTAGTTCTATTCAGATAATTTCCGTACCCTAGACCATCTTGATTACCGGTGATACCCCAGCTCAATCGTAGTTTCAACGTCGAAACCTTTTCCTCGTTTATAAAATTTTCCTCATTAAGTTTCCATGCAAAAGCGGCAGATGGGAAATAGCCATATTTATTGTTGCCGCCAAATTTTGAAGAACCATCGGCCCTTACCGTAGCGGTAAATAAATATTTATTAAAAAGTGTGTAATTGATCCTTCCGAAAAAGGATTGCAGTTCATCGGTAAAATCAAAGGTGTCTGCCGCGAAAGCATCAATTGGAATGTTGGGTAAGGGCAGTGTCGTATCGCTTACACCCGGCGTCAGGCTCAAAACTCTAAGTTGATTTCCTGCATCGGCATTATCCTGAAAAGTACCGATACCATAGCCTTGATAGTTGTTGGCAAGATTTTCTGTATCATCGAATGCTTCTTGGGTAATTTTTGCAATGGCATTCAGATCGCTGGTGCCATATCCCTGTCCCAAGAGATTTTCTCCCTGCCTATTGAAATCTTGATAGGAAAAGCCCACCAATGCGTCCAAATTAGAATTTTCAAATTCTTTGGTATAGTTTACGGTGAGTTCTAACAACATGTTTTCAGTATCTAAATTACGAACCGACCCCCGTCCGTTATCCTGTACACCATTCCCCAAACCAAGTAATGCAGGGCCGGCCACTTGACCACGTGAAGATGTAGAAGTATCAAGACCTAAATTTACCTTGGCCGATAAATTATCCGTAATGGAATATTCGAGCGATAGATTGCCAAGAAATCTATCTGTTTGGGTATTGTCATCATAGTAGGCCAATAGATTGGCAGGATTCAAGTCCGGGTCTGTATTTGCCAAGGGATTAGCATTAAGCGTAGGATTGGAATAATAGCTGGCCGCCAATAAATCACCTGTGCTTCCTGCGGTTCTGCTTATAAAAGGCTTTTTGTCATTGATTCTCGAAACGGTCCCCTGAAAATTAACCTTTAATTTGTCGTCGAAAAACCGTTGGCCTACATTAATCCTTCCTGTGATACGCTCCAAATCGGTATTTTCAATGATACCGAATTGTTTAGAATAGCCGAAAGTGGCCCTAACATTGCCGCTTCCGTAGTTCTGGGAATAGGATAGGTTATTATCGGTCGACGCTGTCGTTCTAAAAACATAATCTTGCCAGTTGGTCGAACCACCAAGGTCGGCACCACCTCTTTCTACAAACTCCTGGGTACTCAACAAATCATATTCATTGGCAGCCTGGGAAATATTTAGATTGCTGGTAAAGCCCCATTGGCCTTCTGTTCCCCCACCTTTTCCAGATTTTGTGGTGATGACCACAACTCCGTTGGCTCCCCTAGAACCATAAATGGCGGTAGCAGATGCATCTTTCAAAATACTCATGCTTTCGATATCGTTAGGGTTTAAAAAGTTCAGCGGGTTTTTAGAACCACTTGATCCAACGCCAATATCGGCGCCCGAAGCAGAAACGCTTTCGTTCGATACAGGAACACCATCGACAACAAATAAAGGACTGTTATTTCCCCTAACCGATGCAGTACCCCGAATTCTCAATGAAATACCGGCACCTGGCTCACCACTGGACTGTGATATTTGTACACCTGCCGTTTTACCTTGTATAAGTTGTTCTGGGGAGCTTATTATACCTTTGTTGAAATCTTCCGATTTAACTGAGGAGACGGCCCCGGTAGCATCCTTTACCGTAGTGGTCCCATATCCTATAATCACCACCTCGTCCAATGCCTGGGCATCTTCTTCAAGGGTAACATTAATAGTTGTTTGCCCATTTACGGCAATCTCTTGATTGGCATAGCCGATGTAGCTAAAGACCAATGTGCCATCATCAGGCACTTCGCTTAATGTATAATTTCCGTCAAAATCGGTCTGTGCACCTGTAGTTGTTCCTTTTACTACGACGCTAGCTCCCGGTAAAGGGCCGGTGGCGTCGGAAACTGTTCCCGATACCTCTTGGGCCTGAACGAATGCAAGGCACAAAAAAGCCCCAAACATCATCAGGGTCCTAATCCATGTAATCTTCATAAAAATTGTTTTTGAGTTGAGTTAATTTAAAAATCAAAGGTTAAACATATGCAAAAAAATCCTTAAACGCTTAACATATTACTATACAAGTGTTACGCAAACGGTTTCGTGTTGATAACTTTCCTAAAAAGAACATCCCAATAGACAAGCATGGGTATAATTGGGGACTTTACAATTAAAGATGAATTAAATATGGAATTGTTAATTTTCTTCAAAGATAATACATTTCTTTAGAATTCAATCAGGATTGGATTACGTCTCTGATTTAGGTTGCTATTGGGTGGATTGTTAAAAAACTAAGAATTTTTACTTTTGCCTATTTTAAGGATTACCTTTCAATTCTTTAAAATTTAGACGCAGTTTGAAACGGAAAATTACATTAAAAGATATCGCCCGAGAACTCGAAGTATCCATTTCTACAGTTTCAAAGGCACTTAAAAATAGTGAGGAAATTGGTCGCGACACCAAAGAAAAGGTGCAGGCCTTCGCCAAATTGTATAATTATAGGCCCAATAACATTGCCCTTAGCCTAAAAAATAAACGCACCAAAAATATCGGGGTCGTTATTCCGGATATTGTCCACTATTTTTTTACCACGGTATTTAGGGGTATCGAAAAGTTGGCGAACCAAAAGGGATACAATGTAATCGTCTGCGTTTCCGATGAATCTTTCGATAAAGAGGTAATCAATACCGAGTTGTTGGCGAATGGCAGTATCGACGGGTTCGTTATGTCATTATCTGCCGGAACCCAGCGCAAAATGGATTTCCACCATCTTCTTGAAATTACCGAACAAGGCATTCCGTTAGTGCTTTTCGATCGGGTAGACGACCAGGTCTCCTGCGACAAGGTCATCCTGAACGATAGGGAAATTGCTTATCAGGCGGTAAAAAAGTTTCTCGCCAATGGGAGAAAGAACATTGCCTTGGTGACCACAGAAAGCTATTTTAATGTCAGCGAAAAAAGGGCCGAGGGTTACGAAGAAGCGCTATTGGAAGAGCAGATTTCCGTCAGACCAGAGCTGAGGCTTACGTTGCCCTATAGGGATGTCAATGACAATGAAATCCGGAAGTTTTTTAGCGCTTCCAAGATAGATGCGGTGTTGTGTGTCAATGAAATTTTTGCCGTACAATGTATGGCCGTTGTTCAAAAAATGGGGAGGAAGATTCCCGATGACATTGCCTTTATCGGTTTTACCGACGGTATTCTCTCCAAATATTCAAACCCGACCCTTACGACCGTAGCGCAGCATGGCGAACGTATGGGCGAAATTGCTGCCGAAATGCTAATCGAACGTATTGAGATCGACGAAGAAAAACCTTTCCGAACAGTAATTGTTGAGGGAACTATCATCGAAAGGGGGTCGACGGTGAACTAAGAAAGGTAGCGGTTGACATTTGCCCTAAGCTATTTATTATAACGATACGGTATTACATTTGTATATTGCCTGAAATTAATCCAACTTCATGAGTAAAACTGCTTTCATTTTCGACCTAGATGGCGTCATCGTGGATACTGCCAAATACCATTACCTCGCTTGGAAAAAACTGGCCAACGAACTCGGCTTCGAATTTACAAAAGAGCAGAACGAGCTTTTCAAAGGCGTAAGCCGCAAGCGTTGTTTAGCCATTTTATTGGATATCGGGGGTATTGAGGCCACTCAGGAAGATTTTGACCGATGGATGAGAGAAAAGAACGAGGATTATCTGTCTTATATTGAGGATATGGATACCTCAGAAATACTTCCCGACGTACTGAAGGTTTTAAATTATCTAAAGGATAAAAAAGCTTTCCTCGCCCTAGGTTCCGCAAGTAAAAATGCGAAACCGATACTTGAAAAAGTAAAACTATTGCCGTATTTTGATGCCATAGTCGACGGTACGGACGTCGCCAAGGCCAAACCGGATCCGGAAGTATTTCTGATCGCTGCCCATAAAGTGGATACCAAACCTGAAAACTGCGTTGTCTTCGAGGATGCCGTGGCGGGAATACAAGCGGCCAACAAGGCGGGAATGACCAGTATCGGTATCGGCGATGCCAAAACCCTTTCCGAAGCCGATTTTGTTTTTAAGGATTTTACTGAGATTAGTACTGAATTTTTAGAGCGGTTGACGAAGGCTCGGTAAACAGTTCCCAACTTTAGCAGTTTATTTTTTTTCGCTAATTTATCATCGGCCATCAGGCAATTTTACAACAAAAACGTAAACAAAGAACTTAAGAACATCCCCATATGCATGACTACCTAAAACCTGACCCTTGGTCCATCATCGAAGAGGGCTTCGACAAAGACCGTGTAAAATCCTCGGAAAGTATTTTTAGTCAGGGCAACGGCCACATGGGCCAGCGTGCCAATTTCGAGGAAAGCTATTCAGGGGATACCTTTCAGGGAAGTTATATCGCAGGCGTGTACTATCCCGATAAAACCCGTGTCGGCTGGTGGAAAAACGGGTATCCCGAGTATTTTGCCAAGGTGTTGAACGCGCCCAACTGGATTGGAATCGATGTATTTATAAACGGGGAACCTCTGGATCTGAACACCTGCAAAAAGGTGACCGATTTTCGACGAGAGCTGAACATGAAAGAGGGATGGTACCGCCGTTCTTTTACGGCCACTTTACCGAACGAGGTGATGATACAAGTGAATATCATCCGGTTTTTGAGCCTTCATATTGATGAGGTCGGGGCGATACGCTATGAAATTATTCCTAGGGACGCCGATGTTGAAGTAAAATTCCATCCGTATTTGGACAGCGGAATCACGAATGAAGATACGAATTGGGACGATACATTTTGGGAAACGACAGAGCTAACATCCAAGGAAAATCGGGCCTTTATCGAATCCCAAACATTAAAGACGAACTTTCAGGTCTGTACCTTTATGGAATCGCATCTGTTTTTAGATGGGCAGCACTTGAACAAAAATCCATCCGAAGTAAAAAATAAACTACGGATCGGCCATGAATTTGTGCAGACCGTTAAAAACGGTGAAACCTTGACCTTACAAAAGTTTGGGGGATACACGGTTTCCCGAAACCATAAGGCATCCGAATTGGTAGATGCAGCGAAAAAATCCCTGAAAAGGGCCGTCGATTTAGGTTTTGAATCCCTTTTGGAACAACAAAAGCAGGCCTGGGCAAAAATTTGGGATACGGCCGATATTACCATCGAAGGCGATATCAAGGCGCAGCAGGGCATCCGTTTTAATATCTTCCAATTGAACCAGACCTATCTGGGCAAGGATTCCCGTTTAAACATTGGCCCCAAGGGCTTTACCGGCGAAAAATACGGGGGCAGTACCTATTGGGATACCGAGGCCTATTGCATTCCTTTTTATATGGCGACCAAGAACCAAAAAGTGGCCCGAAGCCTATTAAAATATCGCTATAATCATTTGGAAAAGGCCATTGAAAATGCGCAAAAACTGGGGTTCACCAAAGGTGCGGCCTTGTACCCCATGGTGACCATGAACGGCGAGGAAAGCCATAATGAATGGGAAATTACCTTTGAGGAAATCCACCGCAACGGAGCGATAGCATTTGCCATTTTCAACTATTTTCGGTACACCGGCGACTACTCCTACATTCCCGAAATGGGACTCGAGGTACTTATCGGCATTGCCCGATTCTGGCACCAAAGGGCCAATTTTTCCGAACTTAAGGGCAAATACGTCATCTTGGGCGTTACCGGGCCTAACGAGTACGAGAACAATGTGAACAATAACTGGTATACCAATTATATCGGAAAGTGGTGCATCGCGTATGCCTTACAACAGCTCACCAAGGTTAAGGATGGTTTTGGGGAGGATTACAAACGCGTAATCGGCAAGACCCGTTTGACCGATGAAGAGACCGCGAAGTGGCAAAAGGTGGCCGACAATATGTATTTTCCCTATTCCGAAGAACATCAGGTGTTTTTGCAGCAGGATGGATTTTTGGATAAAGAACTGATTACCGTCAAAAACCTGCCCAAAGCGCAGCGGCCCATCAACCAAAAATGGAGCTGGGATAGGATTCTGCGTTCCCCTTATATCAAACAGGCCGATGTCTTACAGGGATTCTATTTTTTCGAGGACCATTTTACCACGAAACAACTGGAAAAACATTTTGATTTTTATGAACCCTTTACCGTACACGAATCTTCCTTATCGCCCTGCGTACATAGTATTCAAGCCGCCAAATTGGACAAGATGCAACAGGCTTATGAATTTTATTTGCGAACGTCCCGGCTGGATCTCGACGATTACAACAAAGAAGTAGAAGAAGGCCTACACATTACCTCTATGGCAGGTACTTGGATGAGCATTGTCGAAGGTTTTGGCGGGATGCGTATCGTGGACGACAAATTATCGTTTAGGCCTAGGATTCCCGAGCAGTGGAGCTCATATTCCTTTAAAATTAATTTCAGGAACCGCATCGTAAAAGTGACCGTTACAAAAGAAAAAACTGAATTTTCTTTGGATGGCAAAAATGAGATGTCCATTCGGGTCAATGGGGAAAGAGTGGTATTGCATCCGGATACGGTTGTCGCGGTTTAAGCGAGAAGATGCTCATTTTGTATCGGAAGGACAGTAATAGCATGGAGATATTAAATAAAATACTACTATTCGGCATTCTGTTACTTGTATTGTGCTGTAAACAAAAAAATACCGAGGAAAAGGTCATTGAAGATAACAAAAAGGAAATGAAGAAAGAGGTCGTCTACCAAGTTTTTACCAGACTTTTCGGGAATACGAATACCACCAACAAACCTTGGGGCACTATCGAGGAGAACGGGGTGGGCAAGTTTTCCGATTTTTCGGAAAAAGCCTTGCAGGAAATCAAAGACCTAGGGGTTACCTATATATGGTACACTGGGGTGCCGCATCATGCCGTGATTCATGATTATACCGAATACAACATCTCTAACGACGACCCCGATGTGGTGAAGGGTAGGGCAGGGTCGCCGTATGCGGTGAAGGATTATTACAACGTGGATCCCGATTTGGCGGAGAATCCTGAAAACGGGTTAGAGGAATTCAAGGCCCTTATCGACCGAACCCACAAAGCGGGCCTCAAATTGCTCATCGATATCGTACCGAACCATGTGGCACGGAACTACGAAGGCAAGTCCACGCCCGAGGGCCATGAACCTTTCGGTGCTTCCGATGATACTTCGGTGGAATATGCAAAGGATAATAATTTTTACTACATCCCCGGTGAAGCCTTTCAAGTGCCGGATTGGCGGGACGGTTATTTGCCCCTTGGTGGAGAAGACCATCCGATGGCGGATGGAAAATTCGACGAAAATCCTGCAAAATGGACGGGCAACGGTTCTAGGCTGGCAAAGCCCAATTTTAACGACTGGTACGAAACCGTCAAGATCAATTATGGCGTGCGGCCTGATGGTTCTTACAACTTCGATACGCTTCCCGAGGGCTTTGGGTCGAAGGATTATGCGGCGCATAATGAGTTTTGGAAGGATAAGGATGTACCCGATTCGTGGGTGAAATTTAAGGATATTGCCCTTTATTGGCTTGATATGGGGGTGGATGGTTTCCGGTATGACATGGCTGAAATGGTTCCTGTGGAATTCTGGAGCTATATGAACTCCTATATTAAAACAAAAAACCCGAAGGCCTTTTTATTGGCCGAGGTCTATAACCCGGATGAATATCGCAACTATATCCAAAAGGGAAAAATGGACTATCTCTACGACAAGGTCGAAATGTATGATTCCGTGAAAAACATCATGCAAGGCGATGGGTGGACGGATCACATCCCCGTGGTAAAAAAAGGGACAGAGGATATAGAGCACCATCTGCTGCATTTTTTGGAGAACCATGACGAACAGCGTATTGCCAGTCCTGAATTTGTCGGCAATGCAGAAATTGGAAAACCGGCCATGGTCGTTTCCGCTACCATGACCACGGCCCCCGTTATGATTTATTTCGGACAGGAAGTCGGCGAACCCGGGGCCGAAAACGCCGGTTTTGGTAGCCCCAGCCGAACATCCATCTTCGATTATATCGGCGTGCCGCATCATCAGCGTTGGGTCAACGATAAGAAATTCGATGGCGGGCAATTGTCCGAGGCGGAGTCTCAATTGCGGGACTTCTACAAACGTTTACTTAATTTCACGATTCATAGTGATGCCTTGATGGGTACATATCAAGATATCCATTTTTATAATCGGGACAACACCTTGTGGTACAATTATCATGTGTTATCCTATGTGCGATGGTCCGATAACGAAAAATTGATCATTATCTCCAATTTCGATGCCAACGACCGCTTCGGATTCGAATTGAAGCTTCCCGAAGATATCGTTCAAAAATGGGGACTATCCGAAGGAAACCATCAAATCAAGGATGTGTTATATGGAAGTGAACATACCTTGGAAGTAAAGAATGGCATGGGGGAAGTTCGCATTGATATTAATCCGTTGGAATCGTTTATTTTAAAGGTCCAGTAATGTTCGATGTACTAATTATCGGTGGTGGTGCGGCAGGTTTTTACTCTGCAATCCACATCGCCGAAGCTCGACCTGACCTGAAAATCGCCATTCTGGAGCGTGGTAAGGAAGTCTTGGGAAAAGTCAAGGTTTCGGGGGGCGGGCGATGTAACGTTACTCATGCCGAATTCGACCCTGGTGAACTAGTCAAAAATTATCCTAGGGGCGAAAAAGAATTATTGGGACCTTTTCACACCTATTGCAGTGGCGATACCCTGGCCTTTTTCGAGAAAAGGGGCATTTCCCTCAAAATCGAAGCGGATGGGCGGATGTTTCCTGTCTCCGATTCCTCACAGACCATTATCGATTGTTTTTTGAACGAGGCCGATCGGCTGGGCATTCGGGTTTTGCGGCATAGTGCGGTAATCGACATTCGGCGTAGGGAGGTCAACTTGCACGGCGTTTCAACTGAGATCGGCAATTCTATTGCGAATGCACCGCAAGGGATTCCTACATCCAACGAAACAAAATCAATGCTATGGGAGGTAGAATCCATAAAACACACCTACCATGCCAAGAAAATAGTGGTCGCCACCGGCAGCAATCCCAAAATATGGAAACTACTGAAAAAACTGGGCCATACCCTTGAGCCTGCCGTGCCCTCGTTGTTCACCTTTAATATTAAGGACAAGCGCATAAAGGGAATACAGGGCGTAAGTACCCATGCAGCCGTCAATGTACTCGAACAGCGGTTGGGCACTCCTAAAATTACTATAAAGCTCCGAAGCCGAGAAACGGAACAATCCCTAATGACATCCGAAGGCCCCTTGCTTATTACGCATTGGGGCATGAGCGGCCCTGCCATTCTGAAGCTGTCCGCTTGGGGAGCCAAACTGTTGAACGAAATGAAATACCGGTTTCGAATACGGATCAATTGGTTGCCCGAATATAATGTTGAGGGCCTTATCGGTCTGCTTATGCAAATCAAGGAAATCGAGGCCAAAAAAACCGTTTTGCGCACCAAGGCTGTAGATGTTCCGAGACGTTTATGGACGAACCTCGTCAGGGCCTCCGGTATTGGCGAGACCGAGAAATGGGCGGAAGTGACGAAGGCCCATTTAGAAAGTTTGGCACATCAACTTACCCAATCTGAATTTCTGGTCGATGGCAAAAGTACCTTCAAGGAAGAGTTTGTAACCGCAGGGGGGGTGAACCTCAAGGAAATTGATTTCAAGACCTTCGAAAGCAAAGTTTTGCCAGGTCTTTATTTTGCAGGAGAGGTAATCGATGTAGACGCTATCACGGGCGGATTCAATTTTCAGAATGCGTGGACGGGCGGGTATATTGCGGCGCAGGGCATCGCATCCCTATCGAGTCTTTAATTTTTCCAATACAAGTTCCGGTTCATTGGTGGTAATAAAATCGAAACCTTCCTCGAGCAGCCAATCCATATCATCAGGGTCGTTCACGGTCCAAGCATTTAGGGTAATGCCAATTTTTTTGGCACTTTCAATCCATTCCGGATGTTTTTTGAATGCTTTAAAATGATAATCGGCGCCATCGATGCCGTCGGTCTTTATTTGTTCGGGCGATTTATTGGCTTCCAGATATTGCGTATGGGCATTGGGGTTCAATTCCTCGATTTTCTGTAGGATTTCGTAGTCGAAACTGATATAGACCGTCATATCCTCGGCGTCCAGTTCTTTGACCAACAGCAACGTTTTTTCGGCTATCTTTTGTCCCCGCTCCTTGGTTTTGGCGGGTTTTATCTCACAGACCAATCGCGTGGAGGTGTTTTTATCCATGCCCGCTAGGATGTATTCGCGCAAGGTGGGCAAGGTTTCGCCGTTGGAAAGTTTATGAACGGCTAGATTGGCATAGGAGGTTTCGGCAATGTCCATCCCCTCATAAGCCTCATCATGGTTGACGACCAGAATATCATCGGAGGTCATTTGCACATCGAATTCGGACCCGGCACATTGCAAGGCAATGGCGTGTTTTAACGAGGCTATGGAATTTTCGGGAAGTCCCTGGGCCTTCCAGGCACCTCGGTGGGCCACTACTACGTTTTTGGCGAACTCAGGCATGTTTTTCTGTGATTTACAAGAGGTAAGACTAATAACGGTCAGTAAGCAAAGAATATAGCGCATATGATATATTTAAATGTATATAAAAGGAAATTCTAAGCTCTGCCTTCGATCATGTATTTCCTTGATTAGTCTTGACGCTTTTTAAGCGGATACTTCGTTGTCAAAAATAGTAATAGTTTCCGTTTATGGGCTAGACAGCAAAGGAAATTACAAATTTAATCCCTGCCATCAATCATTTTGGATCGGGAAACGCTCCCGTATTATTTTGTGGACTGTACAATTGACAATCGGTACTTTTGTCAGTATATTTAAGGGCATTAATAGTAAATGGGATGAACACCTTTATTGCACTGCTCCGAGGGATAAACGTTAGCGGCCAAAAGAAACTGCCCATGGCCGATTTACGCAGTATGTTGGAGAAAATGGATTTTAAGGATACTTCCACTTATATTCAAAGTGGCAATGCGGTTTTCAGTTCGCATAAAAATGATACCCATGCTTTAGAGGATGAAATTAGAAGGCACATTCAGCGCACTTTTGGATTCGATGTACCGGTGTTAGTGAAATCCAAAGCGGATTTCGAAAAGATATTTCGGAAAAATCCGTTCAAAGACGCGGAAGCCTTGGAAAAGAATCAAGTCTATTTCATTTTGCTTAAAAACACTCCCGACAAAGAGAAGAGGATTGCACTTCAAAAAGAAATCTACAAGACAGAAAAATTTGCAATCGAAGATGATTGCGTTTATCTATTATGTGAAAACGGCTATGGCAAGGCAAAGTTCAACAACAATCTTGTCGAAAGAAAACTAAAGGTCAAGGCTACCACACGCAATTATCGAACGATGGCGAGATTGTGGGAAATGGCGGGGAAGTAGGCGGTAGCGGTTTCGGCTGTACGTTTCTATATAAAGAGGTGTCAATTTAACGATTTGAAAATAGAGTACCCCGCATTAGTTCATCTCCCAAATCTTATAATTGAGCGCCGTCGCAAAGAAGACCCAGAGCAGATACGGCACCAATAGTAGCGCAGCCCATTTGTTGACCACTTTGAACCAGCGGATGGTCATTCCGATCAATATCAACAGGGTAACGATGATTAGAAGAGCCCAAAAGGGTTCTTTGAGACCGAAAAAAACGATGCTCCAGGCGCCATTGAACAGTAACTGAAACCAAAAAAGGTACAAAGCTTTCTTGACCCAACGATGATAAAAGCCCCTCGCCCAAACAAGGCCTGCGGCAATGCCCATTAACACATAAAGCACAATCCATACTGGGGCGAAAAGCCATCCCGGTGGGGTAAAATCGGGTTTGTTCAGGGTAGTGTACCAGTCATTGACCGAGCTTTCTGTGGCAAAGCCCGCTAGAAATCCCGTGAGTAGGCAAATACCGACGGCGTAAAAGATATAGGTTCCCTTTTTTTTCAAGTGATCCGGTAGGTTTCCCCTAAAATAGTAATTTATTTCTTTGGCGCTACTCCCGTTGTACGTAAAAACTATATTTGCAAAAATTCTTATCGCAATGACGGAGAAAGATTTTCTTACATCAGAATATGGGTCCTTAAAAAATACGGGCAAAGTTAGATGGAAATCCCCGAGCAATATTGCATTGGTCAAATATTGGGGCAAGAAAAAAAATCAGGTGCCGGCCAATCCTTCCCTAAGTTTTACGTTGGATGTTTGCGCCACCGATACCACGATTTCATATCATAAATTGGACAAAAGGACAACAGGATTTTCGTTCGACCTTTTGTTTGAGGGGAAGTTAAAGAGTGATTTCAGACCAAAAATTGAAACTTTCTTCAATCGTATCGATTCGTACCTTCCCTTTTTGAGGGTATATCATTTTAAGATCGAGACCTCCAATTCCTTTCCCCATAGCAGTGGCATTGCTTCCTCGGCTTCGGGAATGAGTGCCCTTGCGCTATGTCTCATGTCGATGGAAAGGGAATTGGTATCCGAAATGGACACCAAGTTTTTCAATAAAAAAGCATCCTTTCTTGCCCGGTTGGGTTCCGGTAGTGCCTGCCGCAGTATAGAGGGACCACTAGTACAATGGGGAAACCATTCCACAATCGAGGGAAGTTCCGATTTCTACGGTATCGAATATCCTTATAAAATCCACGAAATTTTCAGGAATTTTCAGGATACCATTTTATTGGTAGACGAAGGTCAAAAGCAAATAAGTAGTAGCGTAGGCCATGATTTAATGCACGGCCACCCCTTTGCCGAACAACGTTTTGGGCAGGGGCATAGCCATCTATCCGATTTTCGCTCTATTTTGGCCGATGGAAACCTGGACAAATTCATAAAAATCGTAGAAAGTGAGGCATTGACCTTGCACGCGATGATGATGACGAGTCATCCGTACTTTATACTGATGAAGCCCAATACGCTAGAGATTATCAATAGGATATGGTCTTTTCGGGAAACCTCAAAAGCAAAAGTATGTTTCACTTTGGATGCCGGAGCCAACGTTCATGTGTTATACCCTGAGCAAGAAAAGGAAACTGTTTACGAATTTATCAAAAATGAGCTGCTTCACTTCTGTAAAGACGAAAAGCATATTTGTGATCGAACGGGATTAGGATCGAAAAATCTGTCCAAAATCACTGGTACCTGAAAACGGATATATATCTCAAATAAGGACGTCTGGATGTTTTACAGTCCGAAAATTCGTATCTTTGCACCGTAATTATCCAACTTGTATATGAAAGGACCGTTGTTCTATTCAAAAATTCTCCTTTTCGGGGAGTATGGCATCATAAAAGATTCCAAGGGACTCTCCATTCCCTATAATTTTTTTAAGGGTGCTTTAAAGACCGACGACAATCTTTCTGAAAAGGCCAGAAAATCCAATCAAGGCCTTCGCGAATTTGTGGGCTATCTTGAAATGGTTCATAAGAACAGTCCCAACTTGGTCTCTTTTGATTTCGAGTCCCTGAAAGGCGATATCGAATCTGGCATGTATTTCGACAGTTCCATTCCGCAAGGTTATGGTGTGGGCAGCAGTGGCGCTCTTGTCGCTGCGATCTATGATAAATACGCTAACGATAAAATAACTATCCTCGAAAACCTGACCCGTGAAAAATTACTGCGTTTAAAACGGATTTTCGGGAAAATGGAGTCTTTCTTCCATGGAAAATCCTCCGGATTGGATCCCTTGAACAGTTATTTGAGCCTTCCCATCCTTATCAATTCGAAGGAAGATATCGAATCGACGAGTATCCCTTCCCAAAATTTGGACGGAAAAGGGGCCGTATTCCTCTTGGATAGTGGGTCGACCGGAGAAACCGCACCGATGGTACAACTGTTTATGGAAAAAATGAAACACGAAGGTTTCCGCAATATGCTGAAAGACCAGTTCATCAAACATACCGACGCCTGTGTTGAAGATTTTGTAAACGGCAACGTAAAATCGCTTTTTGGAAACCTAAAACAGCTCTCGCACGTAGTACTGGATAATTTCAAGCCGATGATTCCCACCAAGTTCCACAAACTTTGGCAAAAAGGTATCGAGACCAACGATTACTACCTAAAACTCTGCGGTTCCGGTGGTGGAGGCTATATTTTAGGCTTTACCCAAGACATCGATAAGGCCAAAAAGGCCTTAAAAGATTACAATTTAGAGGTGGTCTATAACTTTTAGAAACTCTCTCCTACATGCTGAGCAGAAAAAATAGACTCATACTCTTAAAGTTGTTGAGCCTATTTTCGGTGGTACGCGGATACAACATTCTCATTATTGCCTTGGCCCAGTATTTGGCCTCAATTTATATTCTTGCCCCTGATCTGCCACTGCGACAGGTAGTTTTCGACCTGAACCTTTTTATGATCGTGGTTGCCTCTGCGCTAATTATCGCCAGTGGATACATTATCAATAATTTTTATGATGCGGAAAAAGATCTGATCAACAGGCCCCGTAAGAGCATGTTAGATCGTTTGGTCAGTCAACGCTTCAAACTGTCGACGTATTTTGTGCTTAATTTTTTGTCCGTTCTCGCCGCCAGTTACGTTTCTTTTCGCGCGGTCGTGTTCTTCTCGGCCTATATTTTTGGAATTTGGTTGTATTCGCACAAACTGAAAAGAATACCCTTTTTGGGCAATTTTGTCTCCGCAACCTTGGCCATTTCCCCCTTTTTTGCGGTCTTCGTCTATTACAAGAACTTCGATACCGTGATATTCGTACATGCCATTTTCCTATTCTTGCTTATTCTGGCTCGCGAAATGATCAAAGACCTCGAGAATATGACCGGTGATTTGGCCCAAAACTATGACACTATACCCATTTTATACGGTGCCAAAGTCTCGAAATTATTGATATCCTGTTTGATTCTGCTCACCTTGATTCCCTCGCTGTTGCTAATTATCAAGTTCGATGTTGGTTATATGCATTATTATTTTATGGGATGTGTATTGCTTTTATTACTCTTTCTTGTGCTGTTGCTGAAATCAGGTACAAAAAGGCATTATGTCTGGTTGCACAATATTCTGAAGTTGATTATTGTGGTGGGCGTTTTTAGTATTTTATTGATCAATGTAGATTTGGTATTGAACCGTATCTTGTGATAATCAATTCTACTGTGGATTGGGTCTTTAAACGGATTCCCTTCCCTACCTTTGCAAAAACAGAAATCATGAGCCGATCGGAGTCCAATAAGGGAAATAAATCGTCGAACAGGTCGAAAAAGGAGGGGGGTCAAAAAGCATCTGGTCGAGAGGGCGGTACGTTCAGAAAAAAGAGCTATTCCCGTGGGAACGCCCCGATAAAAGGCAATGGCAACGGGCAGTCATCTAGTAATCCCGACCTGATCCGATTGAACAAATATCTATCGAATTCCGGGGTCTGTTCGCGTAGGGAGGCCGATGTGCTGATAACGGCAGGTAGTGTTACGGTCAACGGAAAGCCGGTCACCCAAATGGGCCATAAAGTGAAACGTACCGATGAGGTACGGTTTGACGGACGGTTGTTGAATCCCGCAAAAAAAGAATACGTATTACTCAATAAGCCCAAAGATTTTACCACGGCCGCGCGTAACGAGCACGGTAACCGAACTGCAATTGGCCTTATCTCAAAAGCTACCCAAGTCGAGTTAAAGCCCGTCGGTAAAATGGATAAAAACACAACCGGACTTCTACTGTTCACCAACGACGGTGAACTGACCAAACGTCTGAACAGCCCTAAAAATGGATTGCGAAAAATATTCCATATCGAATTGAACAAGCCGTTACGAAGTGCCGACCTGAAAAAGATTCAAGATGGTCTTTTGGTCGACCAAAAAGTCGTAAAGGTGCACGACGTCAGTTTTGTCGACAATGCCCCCAAGACCCAAATAGGTATGGAAATTTACAGCTCACGCAGTAAGATCGTAACCCGTATTTTCCAGACTTTAGAGTATGAAATAGTGAAACTCGACCGGGTTGTCTACGCCGGCTTGACCAAGAAAGATTTACCGCGTGGCCATTGGCGATATCTGACCGATCAGGAAATAGTAAATTTGGGGATGATCAATTAAAGAAGACAGGTGCCCCTTCAAACCAAAGAAGAACTTATCGTTCGTTTAGAATAATATTTGCCAAAACTTCTTCGATTTCCTTTTCCGACAGGCCGGAGGGCAAGTCTCGATGGTACTGGTATCGAATTATATTTGCCTCAATGGGCAAAATAGTGCTGGCTGAACTGACCGTAGAGCACATTATACTCTTTTTGCCTTCACAATGATCTGAATGGCCGAAGCCGAGGGCATGACCTATTTCGTGTTTGATAAGTACTCCGATGGGGTTTGAAATCCATATACGGGTAGAGGTGATTGCGGAATTTTTCGAGGGTGTCTTCGTATATCCGTCATAGTTACCGTTTTTGATAACAGCGTACATGTCTGGCCAGACGTCTGCAACCGCTTCCTTAGTTCCAAAAAATAAACTTGCATTGGCACTATCGGCATCTTCGGTCAATGTAATTCTAAAATCACTTTCTGTAAATAGGGCATTGTATTGAGCGATGACACGTTCTACGGTCGCACTGTACGCGTCTGTAATCGTGCCATCGAGATGCAGGATCATCAGGGTTGTCCATTTTCTGTTCTTATCGATCTCGCTTACGTGCGGCCCTTTCCAAAGCGTTAAGTATTGAAAATAGGAAATCAGTTCTTTTTGGTCGGCTGTCAAGAGGGCCATTTCATCTACATCTTGAATCGCTAGGGAAATCTTTTTTTCGATACTGGTCTTTCCATCAAATGCGGAAACTGAAAACTCCATATTTTTCGTACGTTCGAAATCGAGTTTTAGGGTCGCACCAACCTTTAGTTCGCCAGTAAGGTCATCGATATCGATATCGGTACCCGATTCCAGGGTATAGGTCATTGGGTGTCCGTTGGCATCGGTAGCTGGCAAAAAACCGATACTACTGCCTGCTTCGGAGTGTTCGGCTACGGTAAAGGAGCGTTGTTTGAAAAAAGCGGCGCTGTTTGCGTCTTTTGCTGAACTGTTTTCTTCGGCAGTTTTATCGGTATACGCTTCTGCGGTTACTTTTTCGTTGACTTCTTCAAAGGTAACTTCATCGATTTCTGAACTGCATGCTACCGCCAAGAGCGATAGAATAGGTAGGACTATTCTCTTCATGATTTGGGACTATTTTTGGACTGTGGATGTGTAGGTAATCCAAATGATTCTTAAAAATAGCGGGGAAGTATCCCTAGAAAAAATTTATGTTGTGAAATGAGATTTAATGTAGGTCAACGGTTATTCTGTGCAGTTGGTCGATTTAAGACCCATCTGAAAAAGCTTGTATTCTGTTTTATAAGGATGTTGGTGGTGGTATTTCGAATTTTTATTATTTCTGGCGATAACAACCCAAATAATGTTAGGTTAAGTCTTTCGGGTCGGCTAAAACAGGCTTGACACAACGCTGGGTGCGATAGCAATGGCTTTATTTCTTATCCTCGAACAATGACCATGACTCGGGATCGAGAACGAGGGCATCGGGTTTGTCACTGATAGGAATCTCAAAAGTCTTCGATTTTTCATCGATTTGCAGCGTTTTGATTTCCATCTGACCATCGGTAATGACGCCGACTTCCAAGGGGAATTGAAAGATATGATGCTTTTGCAGCTGCGCGATGGTAATCGCCAATTTACCATCGCTATAGTTCCAATCCCATTTGATTTCGGGATATCCTTTGGTGTGCATCCATTGCTCAAAAAAAACTTTCAAATCCGTGCCGGATACTTCTTCCATCACCTTTCTGAAATCGGTCGTCATGGCATTGGCATTTTGAAACCGCTTGTAGTAGGTACGGATACCTACCCAAAAAACGCCGTCGCCCAGTTTATGGCGTAGCATGTTTAAGACCCAGCCGGCCTTTTGATAGGTGTTTACGCTCAAAACTTTAAGGGGATCTGTAATGCTAAGGTCAATGATCGGGGAAGGATTTTTTCTGTAATACTCGAAAATCTGTTTCCGGTCGAGGGCCAGCTCTTCCTTTCGCTTTTCCTCGCCATAGACGCTTTCTTGGTAGAGAATGGCGAAGTAGGTGGCAAAACCTTCACTAAGCCAAACATGGTTCCAATCGTTTTCTGTGGCGGAATTACCGAACCATTGGTGTGCAATTTCATGGGCTATAAGGCCTTCGACCTCGTTTTTTCCGGTGACGGAATTTTCAAAGTAGGATATCGTACCCGCATTTTCGAGTCCGCCCCATTGGGTCTTGGCCTGCATATTGGCGAGTTTCGCGTAGGAATACGGACCAATATTATCGATATAATAGTTCAGCACCTTGGAGGCAACGCTGTAATCTGAAAATCCGTCCAACCGATTTTCGGGGTAGACCCAAGCGGTTACGGGAATATCGTGGACCTTGTCGATCAACCTGCTGGCAAATTGAGTTACCCCGATGGTTACAACTTTCATTGCCACGGGAGCGGGTTCTCTATAAATGGTCAGCTTCTGCCCATCATCCAAATAGCTTTCCTCGATTTTTTCGCCCGTAGCGACCACATCGTAATGTTCGGGTGCGGTGATACGGAATTCGATACTGGCCTTGTCATAGGGGTGGTCAACCGAAGGCAGCCAGTGTCGTGCCAGGTTGGGCCAGTTATCGCCGAAGAAAGAACGTTGGCCGAATTTGGTGGTGTCGATGACCAGTCCCCTTTCGGGGATGCCGTTGTAAGCTATTTTAAAAGTTCTTGATCGGGTCGAATCGGATGAGGGGGTTATTGTGATTTTGTCGTTCTTGAAGGAGTAGTTTGCTGGGTTTTCGCCCTCAAGAATATCGGTGATTTCCATGCCGAAGGTTTGAGATTTGGCGATGAGGTCCAACGTAAAGGCTTCGGGATTGTTTTTAAACGCTACAGTAATTTCGGCTTCGCCTTCGATTTGGTTGGTAGAGTCGTTAAGGGTGAGGTTGAAGACGTAGCTTTGAACATCGGCGGATGCGTTTCTTTGGTAGGTGTCTTGGGCGTTTATAGGAGAAAATAAAAGTAATGAAAGCGCCAGAATGAGATCGTGTTTTTTTATCATGTTATTTAGATTTTTTTCATTTTTTCCCGAATCTGCTCCAGACACAAATTTCCTAAACTTCCTTCGTGCGTATGCTCGATATCGCGTTTGGGCGTAAAGGTTCCTTTCTGAATTTCGTGCCCCATTTTCTTATAGGCATCCCGAAAGGGCATCCCATTTTGTACCAGTTCGTTCAGGGTGTCGACACTGAACATATAATCGTATTTCGGATGGTTGACGATGTTTTTATGGACACGGATTTCCTTTAGGCTAAACGTCAAAATTTCCATACAGGCCTTCATATCCTGAATGGCGGGAACGATGATTTCCTTCACCAATTGCAGGTCGCGATGATAGCCGCTGGGCAGGTTGTTGATGACCAAAGTCAATTGGTTGGGGATGCTCTGTAGTTTGTTGCACTTCCCACGGACCAGCTCAAATACATCTGGATTTTTCTTGTGCGGCATGATGCTGCTGCCGGTGGTCAGCTCATCGGGAAAGGAAATAAAATCAAAGTTCTGGCTCATGTAGAGGCAGACATCCATCGCCATTTTCGATAGCGTGGAAGCGATACTTGACATACCGAAGGCCGTAGCTTTTTCGACTTTTCCACGGCCCATTTGGGCAGCGACTACGTTGTATTTCATCGCGGCAAAACCCATTTCCGCTGTGGTAAAACTCCGATCAATGGGAAAGGAACTTCCATAACCTGCAGCACTTCCCAACGGATTTTGGTCCGCCACCTTATACGCCGCTTCGATAAAATAGAGGTCGTCGATCAGGCTTTCCGCATAGGCCGAGAACCATAACCCGAAAGATGAGGGCATTGCTATTTGCAGGTGGGTATATCCGGGGAGCAGTACATCCTTATGTTCTTCCGCCAGTTTCAATAGCAAGTCGAAGAGTATTTCGGTCTGGGTTTTGATTTCTATCAATTCATCCTTTAGGTATAAATGCATCGCGACCAAGACCTGATCGTTTCGGGAACGGGCGGTATGGATTTTCTTTCCCGTATCGCCCAGTTTTTCCGTTAGTAGGAATTCAATTTTGGAATGCATATCCTCAAACGAGTCTTCTATTACGAAATTCCCATTATCAATTGAAGTGGCAATATGGTTCAGTTCATCTACCAAAGATTTTGTTTCATCATCCGTTAGCAAACCGATCTTACCCAGCATTTTGGCATGTGCCTTCGAGGCGATTACGTCGTATTTTGCCAAGTGCAGGTCGAGTTCGCGGTCGTTGCCCACGGTGAAATGGTCTATTTTTTTATCGGTGCTATAGCCTTTGTCCCAGAGTTTCATGAATTAATTTTTTTGTCTTCCCCGTACCTCGGCTACGCTCTGCATAAACTCCGGCGGGGAAATGGCTAGTATATCTTTGAATTCTCCTAGTATTGCGTTTGAAATGTAAAATCGGAATGTGTGATTGTGGAAATCACGTTTTATCTCACATATAATAACTAAAATCTCATGTCTTTTTCATTAAAAATCCCTCTAAGATCCGAATATACAAATCAATTCCCTCCTCAACTTCCTGAACGTAAATAAACTCGTCCGCGGAATGGGATCGTGTGCTATCTCCAGGGCCCAGTTTAAGACTTTGGCACGTCAGGGCAGCTTGGTCGGATAGGGTGGGGGAGCCATAGGTTTCCCTGCCCACGGCGATGCCCGATCGTACCAGGGGATGATCTTTGGCTATGGCCGAGGAATTTAACCGCAACGAACGTTCCTTCAGTACGCATGGCGCTTCCTTTTTTAAGATTTCCGCTATTTCGGCATTGGTATATTTGTCATTAACGCGAACGTCGATGACCAGATTGACTTGGGCAGGGACAGCATTGTGCTGCACGCCCGCATTAATTTGGGTGACCGTCAATTTGACTTCGCCCAAAGCCTCGGAGACTTTTTTAAATTTATAGTTTTTAAACCATTCAAGTACTTCGATACTTTTATAAATGGGGTTGTCTTCATTCGGATGTGCCGCATGCGAAGGCGTACCCTTTACCTGGGCGTCAAAAACCACCAAGCCTTTTTCGGCAATGGCCAATTGCATCAAGGTCGGTTCCCCTACGATTGCTACATCGATTTTTGGCAGCTGGGGTAGAAGTCCGCGTAAGCTATTATCCCCTGAACTTTCTTCTTCCATCGAGGCGACCATTAAAAGGTTATGGCTCAGGTTATCTTTGGAATAAAAATGGGTGAAAGTCGCGATCAAGGATACCAAGGCACCACCGGCATCGTTACTGCCTAGACCGTATAATTTGCCGTCCTCGATATGTGGATGGAACGGGTCTTTGGTATAGGCGGAATTCGGCTCGACCGTGTCGTGGTGGGAGTTCAGTAATAAAGTCGGTTTGCTGTCATCGAAGTGTTTATTTACCGCAAATACATTATTGATTTCCCGCTTAAAAGGGATGTCAAATGCCTTGAACCATGCTTCAATAGCATCGGCGGTGTTATCTTCTTCGGAGGAAAATGATGGTATTGAAATCAGCTGTTTCAGTAAATCCAAAGCCTTTTCCGTCAGTTGTTTTTTATCCATCTTCATAGGGTTATCGTCGTGTACAGCTTTTCATTTTGGGTCAACATCGCCATGTTTCCAATACAAACCTTGGTTACGCCATTGTTCAATGCATGAAAACAGTTGGCCATTTTCGGAAGCATTCCGTCTGCTATAATTCCCTGTTCGAGCAATTCATTATAAGTTGCGGTATCGATATGTTGAATTACCGAGCGGTCATCGGAAACATCCTTTAAGACCCCATTTTTTTCAAAGCAGTAGTACAGCGTGGTTTCATAGCGTTCGCCAAGCCCAATAGCCACTTCAGAAGCAATGGTGTCTGCGTTGGTATTCAACAGTTGCCCTTTACCATCGTGGGTCATAGCGCAAAAGACGGGCGTGAGCCCCAAGGTCAAAAGATGGGAGAGCAGCCCTTCGTTGACCCCATCGACATCGCCTGCGAAACCGTAGTCGATATCTTTTACTGGGCGTTTATGGGCTTGAATCGTATTGCCGTCCGCACCGCTCAGACCGATGGCGTTACAATTTCTTGCCTGTAATTCGGCAACTACTCTTTTATTGGTCAGGCCTGCGTAGACCATGGTTATGACTTCCAGGCTCTGTTCGTCCGTGATGCGCCGGCCACCGACCATTTTGGATTCGATGCCCATTTTTTTCCCAATTTCAGTAGCGAGTTTCCCACCGCCGTGTACCAAGATCTTAAAGCCTTCCAATTTGGAAAATAAGGTCAGGAATTGGGATAACTCTGCCTTGTTCTCGATGACGTTTCCGCCGATTTTTAGTATGGAAAGGCTTGGTTTCATGTCATGCATTTAAAATACCCCCATCAATCGTCATTGCCGTTCCCGTAATCCAAGAGGCATCTGCGGACGCTAAGAACAAAGTCAGTTTGGCTATATCATCGGGCGTACCCAATCGCTTCATCAATGTCGTATTTTTGGCATCTTCCACGGCGGTATCCTCATGTTCAAAAGCTTTTGCTGAATCCCATAAAAAAGGAGTGTCCACCGGACCCGGACAAATAGCATTGATTCGGATGTTCGGTGCATATTCGACCGCCATCTGTTTCATCAGCGCCACGGCCGCCGCCTTGGAGGCACAATAGGCCGGATGGTTCGGAAAGCTCTTGAACGCCGCAATGGAAGTGTTGATTACTATTACCCCGCTATTGCTTTTTTGCATATGTGGAATAGCATGTTTACAAAGGTAAAAAATCGAGCTAAGATTGACGTTCAAGGTCATATGCCATAGCGTTTCAGGGAGGTTTACCACATTGCCCAAGCCGAGCATTCCCGCATTCAGGGATAGCATATCCAATTGGCCGAAATTTTCTAGGGCCGCTTTCACCAGATTTTCGTTGTAAGCGGGTTCGCTAACATCACCTGCCACAAAAATGGAAAGCGGCAATCGTTCGGAAAGGGCATTTCCCCTTTCGGCATTGCGACCTGAAAGTATCAATTTAGCCCCTTCGTTTGAAAAAGATTCGGCAATTGCTTTTCCCATACCGCTGGTGGCACCGGTGATAATGCAGACTTTATCTTTTAATTTCATCTTTTTTGTTGTTCCTGTCCTTTGACTCCACTCAGGATAAACAGCGTTGGGAATCTCTCTTTATTTTCTCGGTATATCTCCGTGCCTTCTCCGCATATCGCTGTTCAACAGCTCCATCTCAGTGTCACAGAGGGAATTCAGGGGGTTAGGTTTGCTCCAACAATTTCTTTAGAACAACCTGTGCTGAAAACGTCCGGTTGTTCGCCTGTTCAATAACCAATGATTTTGCCCCATCCAGAACGGCATCTGCCACAATAACATTCCTTCGCACAGGCAGGCAGTGCATGAATTTTGCACCTCCCAATTTCTCCTGGGTCATCATCCAATCCGGATTTTGATGCAGCACTTTCCCGTAATCTGAATAGCTGCTCCAATTTTTCACATATATGAAATCGGCATTTTCACATGCCTTTTTTTGGTCGTATTCAATGGTCAATCCTTCGGTTATAGACGGATTCAATTCATATCCCTTTGGGTGGGTAATCACGAATTCTGCATCTTGCAAGCGCATCATCTCTACAAACGAATTCGCCACTGCATGCGGTAAGGCTTTGGGATGCGGGGCCCACGAAAGTACGATTTTAGGACGTTTTGTGGGATGCTGTTCAGACAACGTAATCGCATCGGCAAGTGCCTGTAACGGATGTCCGACCGAACTTTCCATATTTACGACCGGTACGGAGGCGTATGTTGCGAAGCCGTTCAAAACCTCTTCCGCCTCGTCTTTTGCCTTGTCCTTTAATCCCGCAAAAGCACGGATGGCGACGATATCACAATACTGCGAAACGACTTGGGCCGCTTCCTTGACATGTTCCGAATTGCCTTGGTCCATGACGGTTCCGTCACCGTATTCCAATATCCATCCCTCGTTGCCGAAGTTCATCACCATGACTTCCATGCCCAAGTTTAGGGCCGCTTTTTGGGTACTGAGGCGTGTACGGAGACTGTTGTTAAAAAAAAGAAGACAGAGCGTCTTTCCTGCTCCCAAGTTTTTATGGGTAACGGGATTTTGTTTTAGTTTCTTGGCTTCCTCGACCCAACCGGGCAGATTGTCGATATCTTTTATAGACAAATAGTTTTTCATCTGTTTCTTTTTATTGAACTCACTTAGACTTTTTCTTTTACCTCCGAATATCACAATTTGAGGCCCTATTCCCTCATTTTTGAAACCATAGCCCTGCAATGATATTAAAAAATGACTTCATCTGACCTCAAAAACCGACATTAACGGTTCTAAACAATACCTCTATATAAGTTCATTTCCTTTTCAGCGGTCAGATGTAATTCACCAGTATTCATCTCGGTTGGTATCAACAGTATTATGGCTAATTTTATACAGTTATTTTGGTGTGTTCGCTGTTCCCGTTCAGGGCATCGACCATGAAATTGTCTTTCAGTCCGTTTACGATCCAAGTTTCGATTCCCGCTTTCTGCGCTATCGTGGCGGCCTCGATCTTTGATTGCATGCCCCCGGTACCGTGCGAGGACTTTTCGTCACCGACTTCTTTGGCCAATGCATCGATGTCCGTAATGGAAGGTATTGTTTTAGGATGGGTATCCTTTAAGGAAACTTTGGTGTAAATGCCATCGGTATTTGTGGCGATAATCAATAGGTCGGCATGCAAAAGGGATGCGGTCAAGGCGGCCAGCTTGTCATTATCGCCGAACTGGATTTCGTCTGCCGCTACCGTATCGTTTTCGTTGATGATAGGAATAAAATTGTTCGATACCAGAACATCTATGGTATTCTTAATGTTGGCTTTTGACTTTGGATTCTCGAAATCGGAATACGACAACAGGCATTGTGCGGCAAACAGGCCCAGTTCTCGAAAACTCTCTTGGAACATACGCATCAAATGCGGCTGCCCGATAGCGGCCAAGGCTTGTTTTACATTGATTTCCTCTCCATTATGTTCTAATTTCACGAACTGTTTGGCCGCGGCAATCGCGCCCGAACTGACGACGATAAACTCATAATCGACTTTCAGCAGGGCAATCTGTCGACCGATATCCTCGATTTTTCCTCTGGAAATCTGATCGGTTTCCTTGGTCAGGGTGTTGGAGCCAATTTTTATAAGTATGCGACGTTTCAATGATTACTCTTTTGTCATTCCCTCACTTCCACTGCGCTGGGCCCAGGCTTAGTCGGGAATCTGTTTAACTAGGTTAATTTTTCACTCATCTCAATACTGCCTAACCTCTGGTTGTATAATGGCCTGATGATTATGGTGTTCCGTTTAATTCAGCTTTTAATCCCTCAAAAAAGCTATCCAAATCCCTCTCCGTAATATTCAATGCCGGAAGCACTCGAAGAACGTACTTGTCTTTGGCACCCCCAGTAAAAAGATATTGATTGTGAATCAGTCGTTTTCTTAGGTCGGCCACTTCGAAATCGAACTCCAGTCCAATCATCAATCCCCTGCCCTTTACTTTTTTTATCTGTGGGATTTCGGCGGCCAATCCTCTAAAGTAGCCTTCCAAATGCTTGGCGTTTGCGATTAGGCGTTCCTTTTCCAATACTTCTAAAACGGCCATGGTCGCGGCACAGGCCAAATGGTTACCTCCGAAGGTGGTGCCCAATAATCCATAGGATGCCTTGATATCTTCGTGAATCAAAATGCCACCGACGGGAAAGCCGTTGCCCATGCCTTTGGCAATTGAAATAATATCGGGGGTAATCCCATGATGTTGGAATCCGAAAAATTTGCCTGTTCGACCGAAACCGGACTGTACTTCGTCGGCAATCAAAATGACTTCGTGCTTTTTACACAATTTCTCGATGAGCTGATAAAATGCTGTGGAAGGTTGGTCCAGTCCGCCTACGCCTTGCACGGCTTCCAGAATAACCGCGCACACGTCCTCTTTTTTGATTTCCCTCTCAAGTGCGTCACTATCATTAAAAGGCAAAAATGTCACTTTTTGCTGCTTGTTGATGGGCGCGTTTATCTTCGGATTGTCCGTCGCCGCGACCGCCGCCGATGTGCGGCCGTGAAAACTGTTGTTAAAGGCAATAACGCGGGATTTCCCTGTATGAAAGGAGGCCATTTTTAAAGCATTCTCATTGGCTTCTGCCCCAGAATTGCAGAGAAATAAATTGTAATCCTCGCAGCTTGATAATCGACCTAATTTGTCGGCCAACTCTTCTTGTAGCGGGTTTTTCACGGAATTGCTGTAAAATCCAATTTTGTCGAGCTGATCTTTCAAACGCTTTATGTAATGCGGATGCGAATGTCCGATGGAAATCACGGCATGCCCGCCATAGAAATCGAGATATTCTTGGCCTTTGTCGTCGGTTACGACGATACCTTTGGCGGAAACCGGGGTTACATCGTATAATGGGTAAACATCGAATAATTTCATAGTATCTTGGCTTTGCGCCCGGCGCTCTTCGCCACGCGCAATTCGTATTTTTTATTTAGCGATAAGCGTAATTTGCATAGCAATTATCACAACTGCCCTTCTTGAATGCGACTAATTTTTTCGTAAGATGCCACAATTCCCTGAATCAGCGACGAACTTAGCCCTTGATGTTCCATTTCGTTAAGGCCTTGTATCGTGCATCCTTTCGGGGTGGTCACCTTATCGATTTCCGCTTCGGGATGGCTGCCGGAGGCAATCAGTAGGCTTGCCGCACCGTTGCAGGTATGCATGGCCAGTTCTTGCGCTTCCTTGGCATCGAATCCTAACTGAATGGCGCCTTGGGTGGTGGCGCGGATCAGGCGCATCCAAAAGGCGATACCGCTGGCGCAGATGACCGTTGCGGCCTGCATTTGTGGCTCGGGAATTTCCATCGAATGGCCCATCCTGTTGAAAATGGCCTTTGCCAGTTCTATTTTTTTCTTGCCCTTTTCGTTACTACAGATACAGGTCATCGATTGCCCTACCGAAATTGCCGTGTTGGGCATACTACGGATAATATTGTGTTCTGTTCCGATTATCGACTCCATCTTTGCAATACTGAACCCGGTTATCGTGGAGATGACCACGTGCTTTTCGGTTAGCAGATCTTTAGTATCCTCTAAAACGGACTCTAACTGACTGGGCTGCACCGCCAAGATCAAGATATCGGAATTTTGGACCGCTTCGCGATTGTCGGAAGTTACCGTTACATTGCCGTACTTCTCAAAATCCTGAATTTCCGATAGGTTCCGCTTGGTCAAATACATGGTCGTCGCGCCGTTGGAATTCAAAATGCCCTTGGCTATGGACAAGCCGAGGTTTCCGGCCCCGATAATGGCTATTTTCATGGTTTCAGTTATTTAGTTAAAAAACGCCGGCCTTCAATTGCAATCCTTCACTTTCTTCAAATCCGAACATTAGGTTCATATTCTGCACCGCCTGCCCCGAAGCCCCTTTCAATAGGTTATCGGTCACGGATGTAATTAATAGGATATCTTCATGTTTATGCAAATGGATATGACAGTTGTTTGTATTCACCACTTGTTTTAGGTAGATGGGTTCTTCGGAAATATGTGTGAAAACCGCATCGCTGTAGAAATCTTTGTACAATCGGATGGCTTCTTCTTCACTTCCTTCAAACTTGGTATAGGCGGTGGCCAAAATCCCCCTTGTAAAATTCCCGCGGTTGGGCAAGAGAAACAGTTCCCCTGAATCGGATTGTAGGGATTTTAAGCTTTCGTTGATTTCCCCCAAATGTTGATGTGTAAAAGGCTTGTACCAGCTCACATTATTGTTCCGCCAGCTAAAATGCGAGGTCGCCGACGGACTTACGCCTGCACCGGTGCTTCCGGTGACGGCGTTGATATGAACGTCGTTAGTTAGAAGTCCCGCTTTGGCCAGGGGCAGCAATCCTAATTGAATGGTAGTTGCAAAACAGCCGGGATTGGCGATATAATCCGCTTTTTGGATATCCGATCTTTTAAGTTCGGGAAGGCCGTAAACAAATTTCATTCCCTCGAAAACAGCATCCTCCTGTAACCGGAAATCGTTGCTGAGATCGATAATCTTAGTGGTATTGGAAAAGTGGTTCTCCTTCAAGAATTTTGAGGAATTACCATGTCCCAAACAGAGAAACACCACATCTACATCGGGATTTATACTTCCTGTAAACTCCATTTCAGTCGACCCTAATAAATCAGGATGCGCCGTAACCAATGTCTTCCCGGCCCGGGTCGTGCTGAACACAAAATCGATTTCCGCTTCGGAATGGTGCAGGAGAATTCGGATCAATTCTCCACCCGTGTATCCTGAACCGCCTATTATTCCTGCTTTGATCATAAAAAAATGCCTTTTTTGTTCTTACCGCCCTTCGAATGCAATCTTGCCCATGTGGGTCTCGCCTGCGCTCGACCTGACAACGACTATCAATTCTTGTTCACATGGTTGTATATCTTCCCGGAATTCGACAAAATTTTGATAAAGCCCTTGGCGTCATCGGCCGACCAGCCTTTATTGATTTCACCATAGCTTCCGAAGGAGGCGTTCATCAAATCATGTTCCGATGATATTCCGTTGAGTTCGAATCGGTAGGGGTGGAGCGATACATACACATCGCCAGAGACGTTTCTTTGGGTATCGGTCAAAAAAACTTCGATATTCCGCATGACCTCGTCGAGATAGTTGCCCTCATGAAGCAACATCCCATAAAAATTGCCCAACTGTTCTTTTTGGAACTGCTGCCATTTGCTAAGGGTATGCTTTTCCAATAAATGATGTGCTTTGATAATAATTAGCGACGCCGGTGCTTCGAAGCCCACCCGCCCTTTAATGCCGATAATGGTATCACCTACATGAATATCGCGGCCGATGGCATACTTTGATGCGAGCCTCTCAAGCTTGATAATATTCTCTACTGGAGTAGCTTGTTCACCATCGATACCGACCAGTTCCCCTTTGTCAAAAGTCAGCTTTATTTCAGAGGGTTCTTTTTCCTGCAACTGACTTGGATACGCAGAATCGGGCAGCGGCTTCTGCGAGGTCAAGGTTTCTTCGCCCCCCACCGAGGTACCCCAAAGTCCGCGGTTGACGGAATATTTGGCTTTTTCCCAAGCGTAATCGACACCGTTCTGCTTTAGGTATTCGATTTCGGCTTCCCTCGATAAGGTATTGTCCCTTATAGGGGTTATGATTTCGATTTCGGGGGCAATAATTTGGAAAATCATATCGAACCTTACCTGGTCGTTGCCTGCGCCCGTGCTGCCGTGGGCGATGTATTGTGCACCTACCCTTTTGGCATAGTTTACGATTTCGATAGCCTGTACGATCCGTTCCGCACTTACCGATAAGGGGTAGGTGTTGTTTTTCAACACATTGCCGAAGATGAGGTATTTGACGACTTTGTCGTAAAAGTAGTGTACCGCATCGATGGAAGTATAGGAAGTGGCTCCCAATTGCAGTGCTTTTTCTTGGATGTCGGCGATTTCTTCCTTTGAAAATCCACCGGTGTTTACGCTTACGGCATGGACTTCGAATCCTTTTTCCTTCGATAAGTATTTGGCGCAGTACGAGGTGTCGAGACCGCCGCTGTATGCTAGAACTAATTTCATGTTTTATTTTTTAAAATTGGTATCTCGTGTTTTATTTCGACTTTTTCTTCAAAAACAAACTCTCCTTGATACTTTTCAATCTTTCAAAAGATTTACTGTTCGGTTTTTTCCTTTCCTCTATTTTCGATTTTGCGTTCGGGTCGTACAGCATGCCTGTACAAAGGCACATTTTCCGTTCAGTTCGGGTAAGTATGTCGAAATTCTTGCAGGTTTGGCAGCCTTTCCAAAATTCGGGATCGTCAGTGAGTTCCGAAAAGGTGACCGGTTTATAACCCAGTTCGTAGTTCATCTTCATGACGGCCAGACCGGTGGTAATCCCAAAAATTTTAGCATTGGGAAATTTTTCACGGGAAAGTTCGAAAACCCGCTTTTTTATTCTTTTGGCCAAGCCTTGGTTTCGGTAATCGGGGTGTACGATCAAGCCTGAATTGGCGACAAATTTCTCATGTCCCCAAACTTCGATATAACAGAAACCGGCGAATGTGTCGCCGTCCAAGGCGATTATCGCGTTCCCGTTCTGTAATCTTTTTTGGATGTATTCGGGGGTGCGCTTGGCGATGCCGGTACCGCGTACCTTGGCCGACTCGGCAATGGTGTCGCAAATGATCTGGGCGTATTTAAAATGGGTTTCGTTAGCAATTACGATTTTCATTGCTATGACAATTTAATGGTAAATAAATAATGTTTTCGGAGTTGAGCGGAAATGGACTCACCTATTTCCATAGAAGTATACGCACCCTTACGGGCGACGGCGTGGAGAAAAAGAACGAACGGGAGCAGGGATGCTGTTCATGCTTGCTATGTGATTTTGTTCTTTCATTGAATTTCAAATGTACAAGAATACGTCCAAACTACAACAATTGAAGCCTAATTTTTATGAAAAATCGGTTTTTGCCGCTTTGGATTGAAGATTTCATAGGCTAAGAATCCGAATACAACAAAATATTCAAGGGCAAGCAACCAAAGGTTTTCGGTAAAGGCCGGATTGGAATAGGCAAAATAACTGAGCACTACCACCAACGACCAAAGTACCGCGAAACGGTATTGCGTGAAAACGCCGAGCAAGACCAAGAAAATGATATACCACGGATGCACCGTGGCCGAAAGCAAATAGTACAGCGTCAAGACCCACAGCATGGACGTTAACAGTACGGCCAGATTTTGGTTTTTGCGAAAAAAAGTAACACCCAAAACCGCTAATATGGTCAGTATCGGAACAATCTTCCCGTAGGTTTTTATCAGCTCCCAAGGCTTGCCGTCGAAGGCGATGGCGATTTGTTTAACGCCGTTATACAGTCCTGCATTGAACTCAAAATTGGAGAACCAGAGTCCTATAGTCTGGGAATAATTGGCCAAGAAATCCGGGGAATAAAACGGAAGGAAACACAAAATGCAGATTGCGCCGACCAACAGATAGAAAATGAAACTCTCTTTAAGTCCAAGATATTTCAGGAAAAGCGGCAGGAACAGTAGCGGCACCAATTTAATAGCGATGGATAGGGCGTACGGTACAGCGGCCAGCATCCATTTTTTCTGCGATAACAGGTATAGCGCCCAAACGAAAAAGAAAAGCATAACCCCTTCAAAATGAAGGTTTCCCGTAAGTTCTGTGATGACCAGAGGGTTTAGGAAATACCAGAAAATAAGGTGTTGAGGGCGGTTGAGGTGTTTCAGAAGCTTTCTTCCGAAGTAAACAATGCCGATATCTCCCAAAATAATTACGGTACGCATAACCAGTACCGAAGCCATGATGCTTTTTCCGCCTAGCAGAGCGGCCAAGCCGAAAATCAGTTGATTGAAGGGCGGGTAGTTGCTAAAATGTTTCGCGCTCAGCTCGCCCATTCCGTTGTAAAGTTCCTGGGCGTTGGGAATGATCAAATCTTTTTGTTGGATAAGAATGTCGGGCACCTCTAAATACGGATTGATGAAGTTGGCGACCAAATGGCCATCCCAAATAAACCGATAAAAATCCTGTGAAAGATTGGGTTCGGCCATTAGAAACACCAACCGGAAAAGGATGCCAATGACCAATAAAAATTTCAGGTTCCACTTTTCGAACTGGATAATCCGAAGGCAAAGAAAGAACAGCGCAGCAAACAGGGCAATCAGTTTAATGAAATCGATACGCACCAGATTGTAGGCGAAAGTATAGTAAAAAATCAGGGTCAATAGCGCCAATGCAATGGGGACTTTGTGCAACTTTAGGTATGTGGTGAGCTTGTTGGGCATTTGGTCCGGTCTTTCTGTCGGACGAATTTAGGGGTTTTGAAGGAATTTAAATTCATTTTAAATCTGTATCCCGTGTATCTGGATGTTGCTTTGGTGCAAAAATCGTCAGGATATAGATTTTCTTGGAATCGATTTCAGCCCATTATCGGTGTTTCAGGATGAAGGTTTCACATGCCGTTGTCAATCCCTGCTCTATTTGTTCGGAAGCTTCCTTGATATCATTTTGTTGATTCGGGGGATTTTTATACCCAAAGCCCATAACTTTTGCTTTACCAACCTTTTTCCAAGTAACTTCAAAAACAGCAATACGCCTCCGGATTATTGAGAAATGAGTTGATCACGGAGTAATGTTAGGTTTCCTCTTAGGTTACTTCTTTTCGATGCAATGCTCTGGGATGAGAGGTAAGACATTGCAAATCATTTTCAAGCCCGCGACGTCAATGACTTGGTAAACACGAATCCAAAACCCATAAAAAGCATTAAGTGAAACGGAAAGAGTCCGAAATCATTGAGCGGAATGGCGCTGTACATTCCAAAGAGAAAATATACCATCAACAAAGCCTCTAAAATCATGTTCGGCGACAGTTTTTTGGCGAGGTATTTATTGCCTTTCCAGCTATTGGTCAAATTGTCGAGGTTGAACTTGGGCGTACGAACAAATTCGCTCCGCTTGCCCCAGTGGCCTTCGAGCACGGCGATGGAGTTGTGCAGGGAGAAACCCAAGGCGACGGAGAAAAAGGTAAAGAAAATCTTGATATAATCCACAAAATTATCAAAACTGCTGCCCTGTATGCTTTTATAGGTAAACCAGTAGCAGACGAACAGTATAATGGTACTCAGCACAAAAAAACTAAGCAACGAAAACACAATGTCGAACTGCGGGTAAATCGCCTTGATATACATGGCTGGGATACTCAACAAGGACACGAGAAATACACACAAAAACATCGAACTGTTCAATAAATGCATCACGCCATGAAACTTGGTTTTGAACGATATGTTCTTGGCCGACACAACACTCCAAACGGATTTTCGGAAGTTCTCTGCTCCGCCCTTATTCCAACGAAACTGCTGTGAACGTGCTGCACTGATGACCACGGGAAGCTCGGCAGGCGTTTCGACATCCTCCAAATATTTGAACTTCCAATTTTTTAATTGAGCGCGGTAGCTAAGGTCCAGATCTTCGGTCAGCGTGTCACCCTCCCAGTTGCCGGCATCGAGAATACAATTCTTGCGCCAAATACCTGCGGTACCGTTAAAGTTGATAAAATGGCCCTTGGCATTTCGGCCTACTTGCTCCAAAGTGAAATGGGCATCAAGGGCGAACGCTTGAATACGGGTCAAAGTGGAATAGTCTCTATTGATATGCCCCCATCGGGTCTGCACCACACCGATTTCCGGATCTTTGAAATAGATAACCGTTTTTTTCAACCAATCGCTGGCGGGCAAGAAATCGGCGTCGAAAATGGCGACGAACTCCCCTTTGGCCGTTTCTAAGCCTTCCTTTAAGGCGCCTGCTTTAAAGCCTTGGCGATTTTCGCGGCGTATATGCTGGATGTCGAGTCCGGTCTCCTGTAAGTCTTTTACCCATTTTGCAGTATCTACAACCGAATCATCAGTAGAGTCGTCCAAGACCTGTATTTCGAGCTTACTTTTTGGATATTCGATTTTAGCGATATTTTCAAGTAGGCGTTCCATTACATATTCTTCGTTGTAAACGGGAAGTTGAATGGTTACATAAGGAATTTCCTTAGCGTCTAGAAGATTGAATTTCGGTGCGGTCTGATCTTGGCGTTTATAGCTTAAGTAGTTGACCAAGAGGTTCAATTGTGCCAAACTATAAAAGAATATCAACAGCAAGGCTATGCTGTAAATGGCAAGTATAATATATGAAATAATCAATCCCATTTTATCCGATACTGTATTTGAAAATCCAACCTAATATTTTTACGCCTGCAAAGATACTACCTTTTACGGTACCCGACACTTTCGAGACCCCTATTCTTTTTTTGTAACGCACTGGGACTTCGGTATATGCCAGTTTTTTCCTTATCGCCTTTAACTGCATTTCCACGGTCCAGCCATAGGTTTTATCCTCCATGTCGAGCGTTAACAATTTGTCATATCGTATCGCCCTAAAAGGACCGAGGTCGGTAAACGTTGCCCCGAAAAACAATTTCATCAACGCAGTGGCTAACCAATTACCGAAAATCTGCTGGGGCGTCATGCTGCCTTCCTCCCTTAGTCGTTTCACCCGAGCGCCGATTACAAAATCTTTGCCTTCGTTCAATATAGGGGCCACCACCTTGTCGAGTTCTTCCGGATAATCGGAATAGTCTCCATCGATAAATACGATAATATCGGGTGTTTTGGATTGCTGGGCTACATACTCCATTCCCTTTAAACAGGCATAGCCGTAGCCTTTTCTTTCTTCCGTCAATACAGTGGCTCCCGCGGATAGGGCGTTCTCTGAGGTCCTGTCAGAAGAATTATTGTTAACAACTATTATTTCGGAAACGGAGGCAGGTAGTTCCTTAACTACCTCGGCAATGGAATCGGCTTCATTAAATGCAGGAATAATGACTCTGATATCTGGTTTAGTGGCGAATGCTGCGGTCATTTACCTCAGGTCTGATAGGTTATTTTCTTTTGCAAAACTACTGAAACTGTACCATTCCTTACTCTTTTTACCATTTATGTATTTTTCTGCGGAAGCCAATTTTCCGTTTTTGTATTTCAGGCAGTAGCCGTTTTTCGTGCCATTTTTCAATTGACATTTTTGGTCTATTTTTCCTTGGGCGTCGAAAAATAGCCACCAATAGGTCTTCTTCCCGTTCTTATAATGGCCTTCTTGCAGTAGTTTGCCGGTAACGGTATAGAACTTCCAATAGTCGGCGCGCCGATTGTTTTGATAATGCCCTTCTTCGGATAATTTCCCGGTGGGATGGTACTATTTCCAATAGGCCGTTTTGACCCCGTTGTTCGACCACCCTTCGGACTTTAGTTTACCCGTTGGATAATAGTCCCGTTGGTACACGCCGGTTTCTTCGGATTGATTTCCGAGGAAAAGGAAGAGCGCCACCATTAAAAATAGTTTAGGGAACATTATTAGGATGCTTTTATGGTTGGTCGAATAAAAGGAGGGTTGCTTACCTAAATGTCAACTCCTAACCGATTTTATTTCCTGTTGACCAGGGTCATTAAATCCACATCGTTGCCCAACAAAATCTCGTTGCCGTCAATACGCCCTTCTAGCGGTCCGTTTTCCAGTTTCAAAACGCCTCTTGGACAGACCGCCGAACAGATACCGCAGCCTACACAGCTAGAGCGTACGATATTCTCTCCTTTCTGGGCGTAGGCCCGTACATCAATGCCCATCTCGCAATAGGTCGAGCAATTACCGCAGGAGATGCACTGTCCGCCATTAACGGTGATACGGAATTTAGATAGCATCCGCTGTTGAAACCCCAATATAGCGGCCATGGGGCAGCCGAAACGGCACCAGACCCGGTTACCGAAAATTGGGTAGAAGCCAACACCGATTACCCCGCTGAAAATGGATCCAATCACAAAACCATAGGCCTTGTTCAGTTGGTAGGCGTCGAAGAAAAATAGTTTACCGGGACTGCTGTAGTAGGTGAAAAGCAGAATACTTATGACTACGGCGAAGTAGCCGATGGCCCCATATTTCGCATCTTTGGCCAGTTCTTGGCGCTTAAAGAGCATCACCCACGAAAATATGAGGGTCAGCACGATGATTACCCCCCAGACAAAAAACTCTTTGGAAATCAGTGAGTTGTCATATTGCTTGACGTCAGCGCCCTTTTGCACTATGAAGGAGGTTCCGTCGGTCGCTGTAAGGGCGGCATCTTGGCCCTCTTCTATGCGCTTCAGCACCGGTTGGTTATCCGCTTGCGAAACCACCCCATATTTGATAGTGATACCTTCCGTCTTTTCGATGACCGGTGGTTTCTCGGAAGCATCCTTGAGAAGAAAGATGACACTTTTCGCCCCGGCTTCCTGTGCCGCCAAGATGCGTTCGCCGATTGGTTTCCCTTCCGGTTCGCTAATGACCACCATTTTATCGTCGAGATTGCTCCATTTTGAAATGGATTCCGATTCATTGCCCCTTAAATAGGAAAACACGACCGCAGTGGTCATGACGGTAACGAAGACCACGACGCTGTGTATCACCCAACGCTCCACCTTCCAGGCGGACTGACGTTTGTCGCTCAGATGGCGAAAAGGGTCGCCAGCCGTTTCCGCAAGCCCGCCGCAACCGCAGACCCAGCTACAGTACCAGCGTTTTCCGAATTTGTAGGTGAGTATAGGGGTGATGACGAATATGGATAGTACTCCGAAAATTAGCATGATAAGCCCAATGTTCCCCGCGCCTAAAAATTCGTTGATTTTATAGCCGGCGAACAGGTCGTAGTTTAGGGGCCAGATATTTTTCAGGTCGTAGTAGGGCTGGTTCAAGCGGACCAATATTTCGGGGATGATAAAGGCAAAGCTTAACTGAAAGAACATGACCGATATCGTACGCAGTATCTCGTAGCGGTTATGCCGGTATTTCCAAATAAATTTGATACCGAAAGCCAAAATGGCAAGGGTATACAAGGTGCCGTAAAGAAACCATTGGCTGGCCGGGTTACCGCTGAGCTGTTTGCTTAAGGGGTCGAACAAGGCGATGACTCCCTGATTATCACCTTCTTTGACTAGGCCGAGATATGCAGGAAACCAGTAGAGCACAACGTAGAAAAGCGTCATGGCAATACCCAATACCCAAGCCCATAATCCTTTCGATGATATTGATTTAAAATAAACGCCATCGTTCTTGATGCCCTCATGCTTGTTTAAATAGGCCGCTTTTGCGAACCAGATGGTGCCTACCGCTATGGAAACCAGGGAAACTGTCAACCAGATAGCCTTGTTTGGGAAATCGAGGTTGAACATTGCTAAAAACAGTATGGCCAAACCTGCAAGCCCGATAAAGGTGGCCATCTTTTGTTGGGTGTTCAGTGCCTTTGGTGGTTCGCCGGTGAGGGACATGTTATTGTTCGTAGCGTTCATGTTTTGTTTTCTTAGTAACTAAATATCCGTTTCCAGTTTTTCTTTTTAGGCTTGATGTTCGTATCCATTTCCGAATTGAATTTGCTCACGATTTCGGCTTCATAGGTATCGTAAAATTCGGGATCGAAATTGGCATCCCTCAGATACTCCATAACATAGTATACCTCGCGCTCTTCGGTCAGCCAACGGTCCATTATCTCATGTCGCAAGCGGATGCCGAACGTATTGATGCCCAAAAACTTTTGGTTGTCTTTATGATAGGCAATCGTGATGCATTTGGTATCGTCTTCATGTTTCCAATGGAAATGTTGCTCGTATTCCTTTCTCCGTTGCTCGGAAAACACCCATCCATAGGTCTGGTATTCGATATCGAAAAACTTCGCACTGTTGAACCAGTGGCCGGGGTTGTACTCAAACGCATTACCACATATTGTTTGCGCCAAGGCCTCGCCCATCATTCTGCCCGTATACCAAACCGCTTCCACCGGAGGCCGGTTGCCAATGGGCTCGCGTTGTTGGGCACAATCGCCGATGGCATAAATATCCTTAATATTGGTCTCCAACTTGCGATTGACCAGTACGCCCTTATCGGTTTCAATACCGCTGTCCTTTAAAAAGGTGATATTCGGTTTCACGCCTGTGGTAACGCCAACGACTTTACAGGATATTTCTTCTCCGGTTTCCTTTGCCAATATAGCGCGTACCTGTCCGTTTTCATCGCCCAAAATTTTATCGAGATTGGTATTGTGTCGAAGGTCTACGCCGTGTGATTTGATGTGGCGGGAAATCATTTCGGCTTCCCCGTTGGGCAGTACGTTGGTCCAAAAAGCATCTTCACGAACCAGCATACTGACGGCAATGCCTCGGGTGCGTAACATCTCCGCCATTTCGACGCCGATCAATCCTCCGCCAACGATTACGGCACTGGGGCAGATTTCCTTGTTCGGGGCATTTTTTTCGAGTGCATCGAGATCTTGTTTGGAAACTAGGCCCTGAACGCCATCGAGTTCGAGTCCTTCCCAGCCAAAGGTGTTGGTCACGGATCCCGTGGCGATGATCAGTTTGTCGTAGTTTAGGGCATCCCCTTCTGAAAAATAAAGGGCTTTGGCATCGGTATCGATCCGATCGACGTAGGCTTTTTTTAGTTCCAACCGATTTTTCTCCCAGAACCAATGTTCATAGGGTTCGATATCCGTCCATCGCAGATGGCCCATATAGACGTACATCAGGGCGGTACGGGAAAAGAAATGATCGGTCTCTGCCGATATTAGGGTGATTTTTTTGTCTGAAAGTTTTCGGATGTGCCGCGCCGCAGTAACCCCTGCGATACCGTTACCGATAATGACTATATGTTCCATACTATTTCTGGTGATAGTGACTTCTGTCGCTTTTAAAGGTAAGAACTTAATGTATGGCATCAATTTAGAACGGATTTAAATTTTGACTTCCTTTGTAGGGTATGACATATAGTACGACCTATATAGAATGCTAGGTTTAAAATTTACTGGTATGAAGAAATCATTGCTGTTCTTTGGTATTCTCTTTTTTTGCATAATATCGACGACTTATGCCCAAAAAACTTCGGAGTTCTTTTCAAAGGCAGATGCTTTTTTAAAGAAAAATGTAAAGGATGGATTGGTCGATTATAAGGGTATCCATGACCACCCCGACGCATTGGATGCATTGGTCGAAATGGCCGGAAAGCTATCCGTTTCGAAGGATAAAGTCGATGAATATCAGGCTTTTTGGATCAACGGATACAATCTGATGGTCATTAAGGGCATCGTGGACAATTATCCCATTAACTCACCCATGGATATCGACGGATTTTTCGATAAAGAAAAAAGAAACATCGGCGGTACCCAAATTACCTTGAACGCTATCGAGAACGAATTACTACGCGGCAATTTCCCCGATGAGCCCCGTTTCCATTTTGTGCTGGTCTGCGGAGCGTTGAGCTGTCCGCCGATCATTGACGAGGCCTATATGCCCGCGACTTTAAACCGGCAGTTGGAAAAACAGACCAAAAAGGCCCTGAACGACCCCAAGTTCATCAGGGTTGCGAAAAATAATATAAAGTTCTCCCAGATTTTCGAGTGGTACGCGACCGATTTTACCAAAGACGGTCAACGCATTGTGGATTTTATCAACACATGCCGGGCCGAAAAACTTCCCGATGGTGCAAAAGTGTCCTATTATGAGTATGACTGGACTTTGAACGAGATGAAATAGTACGGTATCCTTCCTATTTAAGCAACTACCATGACAACCCTTCCTAAGAACGCTAACCAAGATAGGGTCTATTGATTGTAACCCTAATATGGTCCTATTTCGATTGCGTTGAATATCCTATAATTTTTGAGAAGTTGATTTTTTTACTGCGGTACCGAAAACTAAAACCCTATCTTAGGATTCGTAAATTTAGGTTGGCAAACGCCTTTATATCACAAATCAAAAGAACAAGAAAATGAAAAAACTCCAAAAAGAAGATATCAAACAGGAAGTGTTCGATCTTTACGACGATTATGCGCATAACAGGGTCAATAGAAGGCTGTTTCTCGATAAGCTATCCACGTATGCAGTTGGAGGCATTACCGTGGGATCCTTGTTAAGTTTTATTTCACCCGATTACGTCAAAAAAATCCAGATCAAACAAGAAGACCCCCGTTTGATCACGGAATACATTACCTACAAATCCCCAAAAGGAGGCGGGGAAATAAAGGCCCTTCTTTCCAAACCCGCAGATGCCAAGGGGAAACTTCCGGGCATCGTGGTAGTTCATGAAAACCGCGGTCTCAATCCGCATATCGAGGATGTAGCGCGTCGGGCTGCCTTGGCCGGGTTCGTCTCTTTGGCTCCGGACGCGCTGACCCCACTTGGCGGCTATCCGGGCAATGATGATGATGGGCGTGAATTGCAAAGTAAGCGGGATCGCGACGAAATGCTTGAAGATTTTATCGCAGGTTACGAATACCTTAAAAAGGTCCCGGATTGTACCGGAAAAATAGGCGTGGTCGGCTTCTGTTTCGGAGGATGGATCTCTAACATGATGGCAGTACGGATTTCCGATTTGGCCGCCGCCGTTCCCTTTTACGGCGGACAGCCCACAGAAGATATCGACAAAATCAACGCCCCACTTTTATTACAGTACGCCGGATTGGATGAACGCGTAAACGTCGGATGGCCCGCCTACGAAGAAGCTTTGAAGAAATACGATATCGAATATACGGCCTATACGTATCCCAACGTAAATCATGGCTTCCATAATGATACCACGCCGCGTTATGACCGGGAAGCCGCCGAACTGGCTTGGCAACGGACTATCGATTTTTTCAAGAAGAACTTGATGTAGATTGCAAAATCGTTTTGGACCACATCCTATCCGCATTGGTGCAGATTATATATTGGAGCGGGAATCCTATAGTTCGCTTAAAACCTCTATTTTAGACGTTAAAAGCATTGTATGCGTAGATGGGTACTGATTATTATTTGTGCTATACAGCTTTCCTGTTATGGTCAGGTGACGGAAAAGGTCAAAGGCGTAAGCTTTGTAGCCTCCCGAGAGAAAATCGCCCAAGAGCATGTTGTTGAGGTAATCGAACTACATGCCAATCATGCGGCGCTCATGCCTTTCGGTTTTATAAAGGATATCAATTCCCCCGAAATCATCTTTAATACGGATCGGCAATGGTTCGGCGAGACCAAGCAAGGCGCCATGCAATACATCGAACTTTTGCATAAGAACGGCATCAAAACAATGGTCAAGCCCCAGATATGGATCTGGAAGGGCGAGTTCACCGGCACCCTGAAAATGGCTTCTGAAGTGGATTGGCAAATATTAGAGAATTCCTACGATAAGTTCATCATAACCTATGCGGAAATGGCGCAGGAGACCGGTTCGGAGCTGTTCTGTATCGGTACCGAACTGGAGCAGTTCGTACTCATGCGTCCTGAATATTGGCAAAGGCTCATCGCAAAAATACGGAAGGTCTATAACGGAAAACTGACCTACGCCGCCAATTGGGATGAATACCCCCGCGTTCCCTTTTGGCAAGATCTGGATTATATTGGCATCGATGCCTATTTCCCGTTATCCGAAGAAAAAACACCCTCCGTGGCACAATTGAAAGCCGGATGGCAAAAGCAAAAAGAAAACATCAAATCACTGAGCGGCACCTGTTCAAAGCCCGTACTCTTTACCGAATTCGGATATCGAAGCACGGACCAGACCGCTTGGAAACCTTGGCTAGTCGACCGCCACGAAGAACCCGTGAACCTGACAGCCCAAGCGAACGCCACACAAGCGATACTCGAAGAATTCTGGCCCGAGGACTGGTTCGCCGGCGGCTATGTCTGGAAATGGTTTATCGAACACAAAAAATCCGGCGGCGCAAAAGACAATCGCTTTACGCCCCAGAATAAGCCGGCAGAAGGGGTTTTACGGAAGTTTTATAAAGCGTATTAACCCTTTTTCCGCTTGAACTATATGCTGATCTACGTGTTGCAACGATTAAGGAAAAAATACTAATGACTATGACTGCAAGATTTATGCTTGTTCGGAAAATCGACGACACTTTTTTCGAAATCAGAGGACCAAAACCAACCCGATACGCTTAAAATGAAAAATTGGCTAAAAACAATAGAATTAGAGGGACAAAAAGTAAAACTGGTTCCGCTGCAAAAATCGCATAAAGCGGGACTCTTAAAAGCCGCCGCTGATGGAAAATTATGGGAACTTTGGTTTACATCGGTACCCTCATCGAGCAATATTGATAAGTACATCGAACACGCATTAAACCAAAAGCAAAACGGCTCGGAATTTCCATTTGTGGTATTGGACAAAAACAAGGGCGATATCATCGGTTCGACCAGATATTTAAACATGCAGTCCGAACATAGACGTTTGGAAATTGGATCTACCTGGTATGCGAAAAAACACCAACGGACCGGGGTCAACACAGAATGCAAATACCTTTTGCTTAAATATGCGTTCGAAAACCTAAACTGCATCGCGGTTCAATTTATGACGGATTGGCATAATTCGCGTTCAAGAACGGCGATTGCTAGACTCGGGGCCAAACAAGATGGCGTTTTAAGAAATCACAGATTGAATGCCGACGGAAGTTGCCGAGATTCCGTTGTTTTTTCGATAACCGAACAGGAATGGGCGGCCGTAAAAAAATCACTGAGGTATGAGATGGAAAAGTACCATGATGAGTTATAATTAGGAACTTGCAAGTAGTATAGCTATACCCTTTTAGGTCGATAACAATTTGAATATAATTGCCTGATTAAGAATCAGGACCTCCAGGAAATTCGAAGCTTCTGGAATTATGGGCCAGTACAATTTGTAGCACTTTTATTCTGAACTTTGAATTTGCCAACAGTAGATCTCAATATACGCATCGTATCTCATTGAAGGCTTGTAATTTTCAACAACAACTTTAAAACGTCGAAACAGAAATTTTCGAAATCTAAGACCCTGCCCTGCTGTCAATCTTCAATAACGGTCACATCTTCAGTCTCGATTTTAGAAAATTTCTTCAGTTTCCCGGCTTCATAAAGTTCGGGCAGTTCGCTTAGGGGAGTGCCGATGGGTGCCTCATAATTGATATAGTCCTGAAAACGTATACCGCCTATTGTTCTTGGATTATAGGCACTTCGAAACCGCACGCCACCCTCATTGGTCTCATAGCTGTAGGCCAAATAATCAATCGTGTTCGTATCCCTATTTATCCAGTACATGAATTTATCATCGTGGTCGTTGCCGCCACCCTCTTTGGCAAAGGTTACCGAGAGCGCCTCATAATCCTGATTTTTGATAGTGGTTTGCCCCTCGTAGGATTTTTTTACCGCAGCGTCGTTCAGTTTGTAGGGCAATGTGGCGAAATAGATTACGGAATTCAGGGCCTCGGTATATTTCACGACATCTTTGGGCGAAAGTTCGTTCTCCGTTCCGTCTACAGTGCGGGTCAAGGTTCCGTTTTCTAGCACATCGCGGATTTCTTTACCCTCTTTTTGGCCCGTTACCGTATAGGTGTAGCCTCCCGGTTTATTGTGAAAGCTGTAATTTTTGTCCCTGAACCGAAATTTGTAATTTGCGGTATCGTAAAGTTCCCCTCCGTGCGCCGCGATAGTTTTGAGGACCAAGCTGTCGGCTTTATCCATTAGCTTTGTTTCGGATTGTGCATCTCCATTTTTTAAAGTTTCTTCTTTTTTATGGGATGAAATGGTATCTTTTTTCTTCTCGGTGTTACAGGAAGACAAACCTACAAGTACAGTCAGGTATAAAATGGAAATGGAACGCTTCATATCGGCTTTGCTTTTGATGCAACGGGATGAAATTGTTGACTACCTCGTTAACTAAATTTACGCAGTGCATGCAAAATTACGGAAGGGTTCTTTAATTTTGTACGGAAACCGTCCCGTTTTGGGCATTGTTTTTGATTTTTGGATTGAAATTTACTTTTCGAATGAATCTTTGTTCCCTTTCTCGAATCCGGAAGCTTGGCACCTTGGTATTATTTTTTGGGATGTCGCTATCTTGCTTTGCCCAAGATGCGCTTCAGACCGTGGTCGCCGAAAAAGGGGATGGCATCCTATCCCTTTTACGGAAACAAGGAGTGGACCCCTATGCGAACTATGATAATTTTATCGCCATGAATGTGGACAATCTCCGTGATAGCGTCCACTTATATGCGGGGCGCACTTATCGTATTCCCCCGGCAGACCTCGATACCGTTACGGTCGTAGACTCCATCCAAAGAAAAACATCCGAATTCAAAAAAATCGAAAGTAGGGAAATTCCTATTTTGGGGAAAAAACATTCTACGGTAATAATAAAAAGTAAACGCTTAGCAGGTACCGTCTATTATTTGGTTTCGGGCCACGGCGGCCCCGATCCAGGTGCCATGGCCAAATATGGCGGCAAGACCATCGCCGAAGACGAATATGCATACGATATCACTTTGCGTTTGGCAAGGGAGCTGATTTCCCACGGGGCCATGGTATATGTCATTATCCGTGATGAAAACGACGGTATCCGCGACGAGCGTATCCTCGAGATCGACCACGACGAGGTGGCCTATTTGAAAAAGGCCATCCCCCTGAACCAGGTAAAACGCTTGAAACAAAGGGTGGATATTGTCAATGGGCTATACGAAAGACATCGGGGCATGTACCAACGCTTGATCGTTACCCATGTCGACAGCCGTAGCGTTGGGCAGAATATCGACGTTTTTTTCTACCATCATGAAAAGAGCAAAAACGGTAAAAAACTAGCGGAGAGCATTCATAATACCTTCCAAAAAAACTATAAGAAATACCAGCCCAACCGTGTGTATTCCGGTACGTTTGCAGATCGAACCTCGTTGTACATGGTCAAAAAGACGCATCCGGCCATGACGTTTATCGAAGTGGGAAACATCCGTAATAAAAAGGATCAAAACCGTATTCTGGTGCCCGAAAACCGAGAGGCCCTCGCCAAGTGGATTTCAGAGGGCGTCTTGTTGGATTATGAGGGAAAGTAATCCGTGATATTCATTTTTAGCCTAGGTTAGGCATACATTTCGTGCAACGCGAGTTTTGTTGTGGCGATATTCCTATAACCCCTTCAAAACCTGAGCGTCTTTTGGAATATCAAAATAGGTAGACTCCAATTCCGGTAGAAACTGGATTTCAGAGAGTTGTATGTCCGTAATATGTTCTCCCGGAGCATTTTCTTCGTTCAGCCAATAGGTCTTATAATTTTCGGGAAACGTGATACCCTCTACGGTCTGTTCGCCCAAGAGTTCCATGAACTTTTCGGGTAGGTGCTTTCCTTTTTCAAAATAACCGGGGTAAGAAACGATGTAGCGAATGACCTCAAGTTTTCTAGACCGAGTATTGAAATACAGTACATAATAATCATCGGGGGCGTCGCCGGTACCGGAATCGTAAGTGATTTTTACTGCATTATATAAGTTGTCTTTAAACGTCACTTGGTCCAAAAGCTCCAATTGGGTACCTTTTCCTTCGAGTACGAAGGGCTGCCCTGTAAAGAAATAGGGCGTTAGCGACCAGAAACGGGTGTTGTAGTTGAAAACACTGCTATCTTTGGCCTTTACCCATGCTGCCTCACCGTCCCAGCCGAACTGTTGGGTCGAATCGACCGTGGAAAAGTGCCTTGCCCGGTTCCGCCAGGTATCCACAACTTGTTTGGTGTTTCGGGGTTCGCCGCCATCTAATGGCTCGTAGTCAAAATGAAATGATATAGGACCATTAGCGAACCATTTTGACAGTCCACCAGAGGCTTCCATGGCCTCCCAAACGATTTTACCGGCATCGCTGGTCTCTAATTTCTCCTTGGCTTTGGCTACCCGGTTTTCAATCCATGATGCGGGCACTTGCACCGTAGTGCTATCGATTTCGGCGCTTGTCGTAACGACTTCGGCGTTTTGTTTTTTTTCATGCTTACATCCGACCATTGCCAACAATAGCACACAGGTAAGGGTAAAGAGTTTTCGGGTCATTTGTTTTAAATTTCTTGCAAAGATAGGATTATCGGTAAACTATTTTTCCCCGGAGCTCGGCAATATCCATTCGTTATGCCAAAAATAATCCCATTTCGCGTTCGCCAAATCGACTTCGGGGTCGATAAAGGCGCGCCAGGGCCTGCCATTAATGCTTACCTTTGAATTGGCGGCATGCACGGAGATCGGGATGCCCTTTTCCGCATACTCTTTTTTTAGATACTGGGCGAACTGCCAAATAAAATCCGGATAGGCGGCGATGCGCCGCTTTTGTTTTTTAGAAAGATGGTCGTTGAAATCGATGATTTCCGACTTGCCGCTTTCTTTTTCTGTCACTTTAAACTGTATAGTGCCGCTTCGGCTTCGCAGCATCATCCGCCAACTGAGCCGGTGGCCTTCTTCCGTCCACAGTACATCGTCTTTGATGACGTGGTGGCGTAGAGGAAGCGCCAGTTGCAACAGAAAATAAAGACCGCCAAGGCTATAGAGTGCCGGTTTGTAGGATGGGGCTTCAACCTTGTTCAACACATAGGGTGTCTTTCCTTTGAAAAATATTTTGCGAATGGTCTCCGGCTCAAAAAAGAAAACCGTGAACGCCAAGGAGAGGTAGGGGAAAATTCCGATCTGAAAGGCAAAGGAGTTGAACAGATGGAAAAAGATGGATATGAAAAAAGCGATCCTGCGGGTCTTTTTCCAAAGCAGGGCCGGTATGATGAGCAAATCGAAAAGAATTCCGACGGTGCCGATGATTTTGTGTATCCAAGGTTGTTGTAAGAGGTCACCCACAACATGATAATGCGCCTTGCCGAGCATCAAAATGTGGATGATGCCGAAATCGAGCCAGTCCCCATATACTTTGGCGATTGCGGCATACACGTAAACGATCAGAAGCTGAAAAATTATCGCCCATTTTACCCAGGCGTACATGGCATCCGCTTTAAGTGCCGGATTTTGCCGCACATCTAAAGAATGGCTTCTATGGGCGGGAAAGAAACACATTAATCCTGAAACGAGTACCAACAGATAATAGTGGTTATTGTAGGATGTTTTCTGCATTAGGTAAACGCCTGACCACATCAGGGTAAAAGAAATGATAGTGAAGCGATACTTGTAACCCAGTGCGATCAAGATGCCCAAGGTGCCCATGATAAAATAATAGAAATACATCCCATAGCCGGGCAAGGGTTGCAGCCATTCAAAACCAATAAAACTAAAGGTAAACTTCGGCTCGATCAAGGTTCTTTTGATCCATCCAGTCAGAATCGCGCCATAGCACTCCAAGGCCACCAGCATACCGAAAAAAATCCGAAAAATGATGAGTGGTGAATTATCGATTTTCGAGAAAAGAAAACGATTAGGCATCTTACTTTGAAATTAAGGAAAGCGATGTTTCCCTATCCTTGCGAAGTTGACTTTTAAGGGCCTCTACGGATTCGAATTTATGCTCGTCGCGGATGCGGTGCAAAATGTCTACCTGTATCTCCTGTCCATATAAATCTTGATTGAAATCAAAATAATGAATTTCGATACTAACCTGCTTTTTTCCGGAAACGGTGGGGTTGAAGCCAATATTCATCATACCATGCACCGTTTTGCCGAACAGTTCGCTTTGCACAGCATATACCCCATTTTTGGGCACTAATTTATAACTTTCCGGAATGTTCAGATTGGCTGTTGGAAAATCGATTTGTCGGCCTAGGCCCTTCCCTTTTTTAACGCTTCCGGTGAGCATATAATGGTAGCCCAGATAAGCGTTCGCAGTAGGAATATCCCCTTCATTCAAGGCTTTCCGGATTTTGGTCGAACTGACGGATACCTCATCGATTTCCTGCGCCGAAATTTCCTCCACCTCAAAATCCAAAGCACTTCCGAAAGTCTTTAGGTCCGTAATATTCGCGTTGCGATTTCTACCGAAACGATGGTCATAACCGATGATAATTTTCTTGGTTTTTAGCTTGTTGACTAGAATGTCGCGAACGAATTCGGTCGCGGAAAGCCGTGAAAACTCTTTGGTAAAGGGATGGATGATGAGCTGATCGAGTCCCATGGCCTTTAAGATTTTGGTCTTTTCACCTATCGTGCTCAGCAATTTAATATCCACATCTTTTTGTAGCACCATTCTGGGGTGCGGAAAAAAGGTAAGAACGGTGGATTTAAGCGCTCCGGTAGCCGAGGTTTTCATCAGGCGTTCCAGTATTTTACGGTGTCCGACATGCACCCCGTCAAATGTGCCGATGGTAATGGCCGTGGGATGACTTTGATCGTAATTGGAGATGCTTTGGACTGTTACCACGTAGTAAAAGTAATAAAAGGCTTATATTTGGGATTGGTTAACTCCTCCCGAATGCACGCAAAATTACGCTTACTTTTCTCAATTACCATGGTATTTCTTTCCTTTTACGCCTCGGCGCAGGCTCAATATTGGGAACGTCAGTCCGCAAGAAATGCCGTTACCAAAAAAATAGCCGATCGCTTCGATGTCCAAAAAGGCGAGGTGTTCTCCTTTCAGGAAAATCGTTTCAAGGCGTCTTTGGGTTCGGTTACCGGCAAAGGTTCCAAGATTGTGTATTTTCCGAATAGAGCGGGAGATTTTTCGGCTTATAGCGTGGTCGAATCCCCAGTTTTCTCCCCTGAACTCTCGCAAAAATATCCGCAGATAAAATCCTACATCGGTCATAGTATGGATGATTCAAAGGATAGGGTCAGGTTTAGTATCTCCCCAAAAGAGGTACAGGCGATGATCGTGCATGCCGATGGTCGCGCTACCAGTTTTGTTCAAAAAGTATCCGGTGAGACCTATGTGATGTACTCAAGAGATTCGGAAAACATTACCAATACCGAGTTTATCTGTAGCACGAAGGATAGGATAGCCAAAACATCTAGAAGTCAGACGGCCAAACCGGTCGATGGGCAAGTGCTTCGAAAATATCGATTGGCCATAACCACATCGGCCGAGTATACCGCTTTTCACGGGGGAACAGTGGCCGATGCGCTAGCCGCAATAAATGCCACGATTACACGGGTCAATGAAGTTTTCGAGACCGACTTGGCGGTAACGCTTGAGCTTGTCGGTACTACTGATGCCGCAATTTTTACGGATCCGGATACCGATCCTTTCAGCGGTACATTGGCTGCATTGGGTAACCAGGGACAAAAAGCCTTGACCGATGAAGTCGGAGAAGCTAATTATGATATCGGGCATGTATTGCACAAGGGCGGCAACGGAGGTAATGCCGGGTTTATCGGCGCTATATGTGTCGATAACCAAAAGGGCAGTGCCTATTCTTCAAGCCAAAATCCCAAAGGGGATATTTTCGATCTGGATTTTGTGGCGCATGAATTGGGGCATCAGTTGGGCGCGAACCATAGTTGGTCTTATGAATCGGAGGGCACGACCGTACAGGTAGAGCCCGGAAGCGGCACGACGATTATGGGCTATGCGGGCATTATCGTTAACGAGAATGTCACACCGAACGGGGACGATTATTTCCACTATGTCAGTATCGAGCAGATTATCGAAAATTTGACAGGCAAAACTTGTGGCGAGGTGGTTCCGATAGCGGATAATCCTCCTGTCGTAAATGCGCTTGCTACGAACGTAATACCTAAATCTACCGCATTTGTTTTAAGCGGTAACGCTACAGATCCCGATCCGGATGATATCCTGACCTATACTTGGGAGCAGATTGATAATGGGATTGTTAAAAAAGCTACGTTCGGACCTACGAATCCGAACGGGGCGAATTTCAGGTCCAGACCGCCCATTGCCGAACCGATCCGCTATTTTCCGATGCTTTCGCGGGTGGTCGCAGGTTCGCTCACCCAGACCGATCCTGCACTGAACTCGGCGTGGGAGACCGTTTCCGAGGTTGAGCGGGACATGAATTTTGCGTTTACGGTGCGGGACAATGCTCCGGGTGGCGGGCAGGTAGTTTCCCAATTGACCACGGTATCGGTTACGAACAGGGCAGGGCCTTTTTTGGTCATATCACAAGCCGCCAATGAAATCTATGCTGCGGGGGAGGTGCAAGAAATTATATGGGACGTTGCCGATACCGATATCGCTCCGGTAAATGCACAAACCGTTGATATTTTGTTGTCCACGGATGGCGGACTCACTTTTCCAGTAGCCCTGGCCGAAGGCGTTGCGAACGATGGCACACATGAGATACTAGTTCCTGGGTTGCCTACATCCCAAGCCCGCGTCATGGTCAAGGCGGCCGATAATGTCTTTCTCGCGGTCAATGCATCCGATTTTTCGATCGTGGCTTCCGAAATTGTACTGAATATTTCCGATTTGAACTACGAAATATGCCAATCCGAAGATTTGACCATTCCCTTTGTGTATGAATCCTATCTCGATTTTGATGAGGAAGTACGTTTTAGCATTGCCAATGCGCCCGCTGGTCTTGAGGTTTCGTTTTCCGCGGATACCGTAACTATGGGGGATACGCCGGTAAGCATCTTCTTCGATAACACAGGGAACGTTCCCAAAGGAAATTATGACCTGTTGCTGACCGCTACCTCCGCAAGTATCACCCGACAGATCGGTCTTCGCCTGACCGTGTTCGAAGCCGATTTTCCCGACGCGATTCTGGAATCCCCTACCGACGGATCCGTAAACACCTCGGCGCGGGTGGCCTTGGAATGGCAGGAAAATCCATCCTATACCTCCTACGAAATACAGATTGCTACGGATGAAAACTTTGAAGATGTTGTCGAAACTGCGGTCCTATTCTCCAACCGCTATATGGGTAGAGATCTGGGTAACGACGTCACCTATTTCTGGAGGATAAAACCATTCAACGAGTGTGGTGAGGGAAGCTTTAGCTCTCCTTTTTCATTTACTACCATCCCGGTTAGCTGTGATACGAAAGCAGCTTTCGGTCTTCCAGAGGTGATTTCATCGGTGGGTGAGCCCAGCGTAGTCTCAACGATATCCTTCTTTGAAGACCGACAAATTTCGGATCTCAATGTCAACCTAAACATCGACCATAATTATTTGGAAGATGTGATAATAACCCTGACTTCGCCATCGCAAACTACGGTTACCTTGGTAGCCAATGCCTGCGGGGATTTTAAAAATATTAACGCCACTTTTGACGATGATGCGAACGATTTTATATGTGGTGCCGCTTCCGCTGTGGGTATCTCCGGCACGGTAAAGCCTTCGGGTAACTTGGATTCATTTAAGGGAGAATCCATTCTGGGGGAGTGGATTTTGGAAATTCAAGATATTGCCAATGGGGACGGTGGTTCTCTGAACGCTTTTTCATTGGATGTCTGTATCGAGGGCGATTTTCGGCCGGATGCCGACCAAGACGGTGTTTTTGACGATGGCGACGACCAGTGCCTCGGTACCCCCGAAGGAGCCGAAGTGGATGCTTCAGGATGCCCAGTTTACCGATTTCCCAGCGATAACTTTTCGATATCCGTAGAAAGTTTGTCCTGCCCCAGCAGCGACGATGGCAAAATAACGGTAGAGGCCGTTTTGCTTACTGAGGTTGATTACAGGATAACTATAACCGGAAACGGAACTGCGATTACCGATACCTTTACGGATACGTTTACAGCCCCGAACCTTTCTGTCGGCAGCTATACCGTATGCATAAACGGTTCAGAAGCCGAAATTGAATACGAGGCATTTTGCATCGAGGCAACAGTAGTGGAACCGGAACCCTTGGTCGTTACTTCGCAAATTGCCCAAAGCGGCAACCAAGTGATGCTTTCTATGGAAGGTGCCGATGCCTATACCGTAATATTGAACGGAAAAACGCTGCGCACGGAAAAGTTCGAAATCACATTGGACCTCTCTACTGGAAGTAATACTGTTAAAGTTTTCACCGGCCAGATCTGCCAAGGAGTCTATGAAGACCAATTTTTCATTTCCACCGGCCCGACCGCGTTTCCAAATCCGGTAAGCGGCATTACCCAACTATTTTTAGGAGGGATCGAAGAACGTTTGAGCATTGCCATTTTTTCGGTGGATGGCCAATTGGTGAAAGAAGATGAGTACGTCCCCAACGGAAATCAGGTCAATCTCGACTTTACCGGATTGTCGCGGGGTGTCTATATCGTCAAGTTCGAAGGTGAAAACACTAGGGGAACAACCAAAGTAATCAAACGATGAAGTAGGTTTTAAACAGGCTCTTAAGTGCCATTGAATTCGTTCATCGTAACCTTGACCCCCGCAAGGACGAAGGATTTTATGAGTGCAGAAGCCCTTTCAAAACGTTCGGGTAACTCTTTTTTCTCGGCATCGTTCCATTCGCCCAACACATAATCAATTTGTCTTCCTTGTCCGAAATCAGCGCCCACCCCAAACCGAAATCGATTATAGTTCGTGGTCTGTAGCACGTTCTGAATATCTTTGAGCCCATTGTGGCCGCCATCGCTACCTTTGGTCTTTAAACGAATCGTTCCGAAAGGTAAATTGATGTCGTCGGTGATGACCAATACATTCTCAAGAGGAATTTTTTCCTGTTCCATCCAATAGTTCACCGCCTTTCCGCTGAGGTTCATAAAAGTCGAGGGTTTTAGGCAGAGTATGCTGCGTCCCTTGATTTTGTAAGTTCCCACGTCGCCTAGTTTTACGGTTGCGAAGGTGAAATCCTCTTTCGCGGCAAGGGCATCCAGCGTTTTGAAACCGATGTTGTGACGTGTTTCGGTGTATTTGTCCCCAATATTTCCTAATCCTACAATCAAAAATTTCTTCATGGCATTTGTTTCTTCTAAGAGGGATTTGTCAGTGTTGAAAAGGGATTTAAAAAAGTGTAACATGGTAGGTTTTCTTCAGGCTATCAATGGCCATAAAAATACAAAAGCATCCAGACACGAGGCCGGGATGCTTTTTTTTTGGCATTCCAAAGAAAAACTATTCTTTACTTTCGTCGCCACCTTCGGAAGCTTCGCCCCCTTCAGCTGCGCCTTCAGCACCTTCTTCTCCTTCAACACCTTCTTCTCCTTCAACGCCTTCCAAGCCTTCCTCATCTTCTTCGACGACTATGGCCGCACGCATGGTTTTCACCTGCACAACAACCGTCGTTTCGGGATGTAGGATTTCAAATTCGTCGTTCAACAAACTTTCCACGGTAATATTATCTCCGATTTTCAATTTCGAAATATCGATATCAAAGAAATCGGGAAGTTTCTCGGGTACGGCCTTGATTGACAACTTTCTTTTTCGGAACAACAGACGACCACCGTTTCTGACGCCGGGCGCGTTGCCCTGAAGACGAACGGGAATGTTCATGGTCACTGGCTTATCATCGAAAAGCTCGTAAAAGTCGATATGCAAAATATTGTCCGTTACCGGATGGAACTGGATGTCTTGCATAATGGCCCTGACGACGCCCATTTTTCCGCCGAAGTCCACGCTTACGGTATGTGCGGCGGGGGTGTACACTAAATCCCTGAACGCTAGTTCGTCCGCTGAAAAGTGTATCGGTTTATCCCCTCCGTATATAACGCAAGGAACCTTTCCAGCATTACGTAGGGCCTTCGTTGCCTTCTTGCCCACGCTTTCTCTTTCTGATCCTTTTACTTTAATTGACTTCATTTTAAATAGATAGAATTATTAATTAATATTAATTATTTTTCTTACTCTTACTCTTACTCTTACACTTACTGCAAAGCTATATGTTTTATGCTTCCCGTTGGCTACCCTTAAATTTGAGAGCGTTGCCGGTGGAGATCACATTAAAAACTTCGACGATATCGAAGTATTATGATGGACCCTATGCATGACATCCGCGAAAAGCTCCGCACAGGATAAAACCTTTATTTTTTCGCTATCCTTAGTAATTGGAATGGAATCGGTGATAATCAACTCCAACAGTTTTGACTCCTCTATTTTTTTGTAAGCGTTGCCCGATAAAAGTCCGTGTGTCGTAATGGCCCTTACGCTCAATGCGCCTCGCTCTCTCATGAGATCGGCCGCTTTGGTGAGGGTTCCGGCCGTATCGACCATATCATCCACTAAAACTACGTTTTTTCCCTGCACATCGCCGATCAGTTCCATATGGGAAATCACGTTGGCCTTGGCGCGTTGCTTATAGCAAATAACGACGTCGCATTCCAGCGCTTTTGAATAGGCATAGGCCCTTTTCGATCCGCCCATGTCGGGGGAGGCGATGGTCAGATTGTCTAAATTCAGTTTTTTCAAATACGGCAAAAATAGGGTCGATGCAAACAGATGGTCTACCGGTTTTTCAAAGAAACCCTGAATTTGGTCGGCGTGCAAGTCCATCGTAATGATTCGGGTCGCCCCCGCCGCCTCCAGCATTTTTGCGACTAACTTAGCCGCAATCGGCACCCGTGGCTTGTCTTTACGATCTTGTCTCGCCCAACCGAAATAGGGCATTACGGCCGTTATGTGACGGGCCGAGGCTCTTTTTGCCGCATCGAGCATTAACAGCATTTCCATGAGATTTTCCGAGCTTGGATTTGTCGAACCTATAATAAAGATCCGTGCGCCCCGTACCGATTCTTCGAAAGAAGGCTGAAACTCCCCATCACTATATCTTGAAAAATGGACGTTGCCCAAATCGGCACCGTACGATTTAGCGATTTTTTCTGCCAATACGGTACTTTGTGTACAGGCAAAAATTTTAGGCTCGGGAACTTGGTACGGCATGGATAAAATTGTCAACGCGTTTATTGATACCCTCGACTTCACCTATATTTACATAGGTTTTTTTAAGGGAGGTGCAAATTTAGAAATTAATTCGGGTAGGAGAAGGATAAATGTTCAGAATTTTAGGGCAGCAATCAAAATATTTTATAGTTTTGCAGTCCTGTTTTACAACGTCTTTTGTAAAACTAGTATGCTCGAGTGGCGGAATTGGTAGACGCGCTGGATTCAAAATCCAGTGTTTTAGGACGTGCGGGTTCGATTCCCGCCTCGAGTACGAAAGGCTTTGACAGAAATGTTAAAGCCTTTTTTTATTTTCAGGTACAACATAGGTACAACAAATGAGTTCATCTACTTCACTTTAGATATGTTACTGGATGAATGCTTTTAGTGATAAATAATTTTTAACACAGCACAACCAACTGTTAATCAGAAGGTTCTTGGTTCGAGCCCAAGAGGAGGAGATTTAAAATCAGGTAGTTACATTCAAATGTAGCTGCCTTTTTTCTTTGTCAGCGTGTTTTCAGCGTGCTTTTTTGAGAATCATTTTTATTGATTTCCCCAGTCTTTACTAAAAAATACTAATAGAAATAAGAAGCTTTGTCGCGCATCTGGTGTTGATTAATTCTTTTATCACCGCTTCAAAAGAACTTCCGTGATATAATTTATCATTTAAAGAATGTTCCTTAAGGCTAATTTCATAATTCACCGCTGTTCCATAAAAGCTCTTGGTTTCCCCATCCTTTTTATTTTAGAGTTTTTTTTGGGATATTTCATTTTCCACCCTGTAAAACGAAGTTTTGCTGATTTTAGCCCTTGAACAGGCCTCCCTTATCGGGATATCCCTGTTATCATAAAGATGTTTTGCGTACTCATATTTATCCTTTATCGCATTTGACACCCCCTTCGGCCTTCCCAATAATTTTTTTCTCTTCCTCGCGTTGACCAGACCCATTTTTGTTCTTTCGGAAATAAGGTTCCGTTCAAATTCGGCCACGGAGGCAAATATCTGGAGAAGGAACTTGCCGTTGGCCGAAGTGGTGTCGAACTCCGGTTCGCTCAGGCTCTTAAAATGAATTCCCTTATCATTGAAAACATCTATTAGATCGATCATGTTCCTTAATGACCTGAACATCCTATCGTTCTTATATGTAATAACGGTATCGCCATCCCTAAGATGTTCGAGCATCCGCTTAAGCCCTTTTCTGTCCTCTTTAGTTCCACTGGCGACGTCGGAATATATTTTTTCACAGCCCGCCTTTTTAAGGAGGTTCTTCTGTGAATCCAACGATTGGTCCTTTGTGGAGACCCGTGCATATCCTAGTACCATAATTGTCCCGTAAAACGTTATTTAACGAAACTACTAAAAAGGACCAGAAATAGGACACTCCTGCAAAAGATTTTCCGCTTTGGTAAAAGTGTCCCGTAAAACGGCCGTTTTATGGCACTGGTAGTCGTAATGAATTTAATGCTGTTTTTTCTAATTTATTGGAGTTGATACTATATTCTTAAGGGATTAAAATGCTTTTTAAACTATGGAAAAATTAATAAGCATGGCATTAAACATGGTGTCCCAATTGTGACGAAATGGCTTTGACCTCGTTCAACCTGATATAGTTTAGTTATTTCCTAAAATCAATGGAAGACCGGAATCTCCACTTCCAACGATAACCACCTTTGAGTTTGGTGACTTTGCAAGCTCTAAGGTTGCGTCTATTCCTTTGTCCTGTAAAATTTTATCATTTAGCGATGCACTCAATATTCTATTTGCATCTGCCTTACCTTGGGCTTCAATAGTTACTTTTTCAGCTTCTTTCTGAGCGGTAACCAATCGAAACTTATACTCCAATGATTCTTGCTCTTGCTTTAATTTACGTTCAATTGCTTCTTTAATCGTAGCAGGTAATGTTACATCACGCACCAATACTTCGTTCAACTGAATGTACTGACCATCAACAATTTTCTTGGTTTCTTCGTATATCTCAGCTTGAATAGCGTCTCGCTTACTTGAATATAGTTGCTCAGGCGTGTACCGGCCAACAACACTTCTTGCTGCGGAACGTATGGTAGGCAGCAATACGCGCTGGATATATTCAGTTCCCTTCTCTTGGTGTAATTTACCCAAGAATTCACGTTTAGGTTCAAACCAAGCAGAGGCATCCAATTTAATTTCCAATCCGTTCGAAGAAAGTACTTGCATCTTTTCAAAAACCTCTTGTTGTCTCACTTCGTAAACGAAAACCTTGTTCCATGGTGCGACGATATGAAAGCCTTCTCCCATCGGCGGCTCATCTGTAACCACACCTCCGCCAAAGGTTTTGTATAAAACACCAGCATCTCCAGAACCTATGGTGATAGCTGATTTAGAAATTAAAATTACAAGTACAATCAATATGAATATTGCGGGTAAAGCAATCTTTGGTAATTTGTCCACTAGTATTCTGTTTTTAGATTAATCCTTTTGTATGCGATGTGTTCTGATAGTAATCTTTATATAGGTTTAGCTATAAAAGCCAACTTCCTAAATCAAACACGAAAAAAAATTTAGTAATTCAAGAGAAATCGTAGAAGATTACTTTTTAAAATGATTTTCCACAAAAGCATCTTTTTCGTTATCCGTCATCTTATCAGCTGATTCGACACCAATATTTATATCCTTAAAGTGTAAATCCTTATTCAAGTAATTATGTAGTTCTGTTTTTGCATTTGTCGGACCAAATAAAAGCACATTATCATATTTCAAAATGACATCTGCAATTTCTTTGTAATAGGCTTCATGCATTTGCTGCCTTTTATTATGCATAAGACTTTCACTTCTATTCAATGCGTCTTCTTTTGTATTGAAAGTAAATTCTGAGGTTATGGAACGACTGTGTTTCTTGGAATTTAAATCAATTAAATTTGCGTTTTCATGATCCATCCAGATTCCTAGTTTTTTCATTTTCATTAAGTGGTTTTTTGATGATCTTGTATCTTTCCAAGAATTGTTTCTAAAGAAGCTGTGAGTTTATCAATGGCACCTGAAACAGCAAATTCAACGGTATTGGCCTGACATGAAACTGCTAAAGGTTGTCTGCCTTCAATTCTGGTTTCCAGCAAACATCGCATATCGTTAAGTCCTTCCTTTTTTCCATTTTCATCTGATAGATGAACTTCTATTCTTGTAATATAAGATTCAAAATTTTTCAGCCCTTCTTCTATCAAGGAGGTAAAATAATGCTGATCTTTTTCATTACCACTTATCGTTTTATCGGTATTAAATTGAATTTTCATTGTTGCATTTTCTTGGTTTAATTACTCTTTTTCAATCTTTATCTTCTTTCCCAATTGACATCTACATTATAATTGTGCGGTTCCAATGTTCTTTTCGACGCTATTTTTTACTTTGGTTTTCGTCTATAGTTTTTTTGTCAATATCAAATGTCTTATTCTTGATATCGCTGCCCCCGGATGGATTAGTAGGGTTTGATTGTCTTACTTTCCTCTTAAATTTTCTTTTATCGCTCATTTTTCTATTTTATTGATTTACAATAACTTATAATATACAACATTGGGTGCGAACTCTCCGTCAAAGCAGGTTAAACCTATGTTAAAAGGCTCTCAAGAAGCAGAACCTGATACGTTTAGCAGAACTTCTTTCCTTCGTATTTTTCATACTAATCTAAAATGCATATCTTATAGAGTGCAGTTAAAATTTAGCAGAATCTCCAATTCTTCGATACTTTCTCTTTTCAAGCCTATCGAGCACTTTAGTTAAACGTATTCTCTAAAAAAATCAAAAACATGAACTCATTGAACGTTGCGCAGAAATTGATACAATCCCACTTGATAACCGGGACAATGGATCCAGGAACGGAAATTGGTCTAAAGATAGATCAGGCGTTGTTGCAAGATGCTACAGGAACTTTGGTGCAGTTGGAGCTGGAAGCAATGGGTCTCGATAGGGCAAAGACCGAAGTGGCCGTGCAATATGTAGACCATAATTTATTACAGACCGATTTTAAAAATGCGGACGACCATCTTTTTTTATATTCGGCTGCTCAAAAATTCGGGTTATGGTACAGCAAGCCCGGTAACGGGGTAAGTCATCCCGTTCATATGGAGCGTTTTGGAATCCCAGGCAAGTCCTTAGTAGGTTCCGATAGTCATAGTTGTGCCGCGGGGTCTCTGGGAATGCTTGCCATTGGCACAGGTGGTTTGGATGTGGCCGCTGCCATAGCCGGGCAACCCTATTTTGTTAAAATGCCAAAGATCATGGGCGTGAAACTGATGGGTAAACTACCCGATTGGGTAAGCGCCAAGGATGTCATACTTGAAATGTTACGTCGTTTCGGTGTCAAAGGGGGAGTAGGCAGCATAATAGAGTATTATGGGAGCGGATTAAAGCATTTGAGTGCCATGGATCGGCATGTCATAGCGAACATGGGTGCCGAACTCGGTGCTACTACAACGGTATTTCCAAGTGATGGGGAAACCCGTCGCTTTCTAAAATCCCAAGGAAGGGAAGACGATTGGAACGAAATTTTAGCGGATGAAGGTTGTTCCTATGACCTGGAGCATGAAATTCTTCTGGACGAACTGGTTCCTCTAATTGCATTGCCCACAAGCCCCGGCAATGTTGTTCCCGTTCGCGATGTAGAGAATAGAAAAATCAGTCAGGTGGTCATCGGTTCTTCCGCCAATCCGGGACTTAGGGATTTTTGGATGGCAGGTGCTATTGTAAAGGATAGAAGCGTAAACCAAGAAGTTTCCTTCGATATCAATCCCACTTCCCGACAGATCATCCAGAACATGATCGGGAACGGAACTTTTGCCAATCTGATAAAGGCAGGGGCGCGCTATCACCAGTCCGGATGTATGGGCTGTATTGGTATGGGACAAGCCCCGGCAAGTGGCACTATAAGTCTACGGACAATGCCCCGTAATTTTCCGGACCGTTCTGGGACAAAGGACGACCAAGTCTATCTATGTAGTCCAGAAACTGCTGCCGCCTCCGCTTTAACAGGAAAAATTACGGATCCTAGAGATCTTGAAAAGTTGTTCGGAATGAAATATCCGCAATATGAGTTCCCGGATGAGGTAATCATCAATCTGGATATGTTGGTGCCGCCGACCAAGGACAACCTCGAAATAAAGCTTAAAAAGGGACCTAATATTAAATCCCTTCCAGAGATGAACGCACTAAAATCGGCATACGAAGTTCCCGTACTATTAAAAATGGGGGACAATGTCTCTACGGATGAAATATTGAAAGCAGGTGCGGAGGTGCTTCCGTTTCGGAGTAATATTCCTGAAATAAGTAAATACTCCTACTCCGTAATCGATGAAAAGTTTTATGACCGAGCCATGCTTGCCAAAGAAAAATACGGTGGTCATATCGTTGTGGCCGGGGAAAACTACGCACAGGGCAGTAGTAGGGAACATGCTGCAATCGCACCAAAATATTTAGGTCAAGTGGCGGTCATTGCCAAAGATTATGCACGGATCGCATGGCAGAATCTAATAAATTTCGGTATTCTTCCCTTGGAATTCGATAACCCCCAGAATTATGACGATATCGAACAAGGGGCTTTGATCGAGTTCAAAGACCTAAGGGAAGACATAATTAATAAAGGTCTCATTAAGGTTAAGGTCAAAAATAAGAACAATACCGAGGAGATTTTCACTAAACATAGCCTTAGCGATAGGCAAATAGGATTGTTGCTGAAGGGTGGGGTAATAAACGATTTTAAGGATAAACTTTCTTCTTAGGCCAAATACATAATAAAGAATCCAACGTAGAAATCGTTGATTTTTCTATAAACCTTGATTATAAAGAGCAAAACCTATCCTATTATCTTGTACAGGAAATCAAGAAAAATATGGATCAGAGCTACTAGAAAACCATTTATCCCTAAGTAAGGGCCACTTCCTATGGTTTGAACATTGCCTTTGCCAAACATGGATTTTCATTTGGAGGAGCCCTATTGAACAATACGGTAATACGTGGTAATTTGGAAAGTATGAATGTTTGGTATTCGAATTAGATGTAAATTGGCATGATGCAAAAAATTAGGCAAAAAGAGGTCCTTCTAATTATTTTCATACTTGCTGAAAAACAATTTTCAATATTCCTTTAAAACGAACGTTTTTTGGCACGTTCTCCGTTTTCTCAGCCATTCCAAATTCCGTTCTTCAACCGGCCATTATATAAAACTGTACTCCAGTATAATTATATTTGATTGCTTAGGACAAAATTAAACAGGGATATGGATAAGTTTTCTCGAAATGATATGGGCATTGAAAGTAATTTTAAAGTGCTTCGGAAGATAACCAGAAAGAACTCGAAAGTAGTAACTGACCATATTAACTCCGTTTATATTTCAAGAAACCCCACGTCAAAGATTGATAACCAAGTTTTGTGTATGTTTTGTGGAACAGACCAAAATTTGACAAAGGAACATGTTGTCCCAAAATGGCTTATTGACGCTAGCACAAAAAAGAAGTTCACCACGAATATAAATGGCCTTTCTCAGACCTACAATAAAACAACAATCCCGACCTGCGCAAATTGTAACAACAACATTCTTGGCTCTGTGGAAGCTTATATAAAAACTCTAATATCCGGATTGGATCTGAATCAAAGTTACCCGGACGATGAGTATTTAATGAATATTATTAGATGGCTGGAAATCATAGATTACAAATTTCAAGTTCTCAATGCAAAAAGGCGCTTCCTATCTTCAAAAGATAGTGGGTTTATTCCTTATTTATCAGACTTTCCGTTATCTGTTTTGAGGCAAGAAATTGACTATAGTCCCTATAAAGTCATTTCCGAAATCAGGAAGTCGGCTAAACGAATAACAGTAATGAAAAAGTCAAATAAATTGAATTCATTGTTGCTTATTAAAACTACAAACAAAGATTTTCATTTTTTCCATTCCATGGGTAATTTCATTTTCCTTGAACTACACAAATATAGTATAGCAATTTTTTATTTTTTCAAAAAGGAGTTTCTAACTCATTCAGATGCTCAAACCGAGGCCCAGAGAATTGTCGAAGAAAGCTATTGAATTTTTTAGTTGTCCCGTGAACCGAACGTTTTAATGGACTACTCACTTTTTGAGCCGTAAACAAGTTTCCGGATAGGTGCCACCGAACATACACTAAACGCGTTGGCACTTAAAAAAAGCAAGCATTGTAACAAAGTCGATATTAAATCGTCCTAGTTTTATAACTAGAAACAAGTGAATTTTATGCCTTTATGGACACCATTATTACATCTCGGAATTATTCTACCTTTATTAATTGTAGCACAAATCTTCTCAAAAAAAACAAATCCTAAATATCTCATACTTTTTGCCGGCTATTTTTTGCTTGATTCTTATTTAAGAATATTTGGTAGTCAATATCTTAAATTAGATTTTCTCCATTTGAACTGGAACTGGAGCGGCGCGTTTTTAGCTTTGGTTTTAGCCCTGATTTTCGTTTTATATCATTCAAAACAAATTAGAGAGGATATTGGATTTACAACAAAATTCAATAAAAGAACTTTAAAACTTGGAATTTGGATATTTCTCGGATTTCTTCTATTCGATTTCATTTTTAAAATGATAATATTTCCAAAAGGAGGCGAATTCAATTTGGAACAATTTGGCTTTCAAGCTACAATGCCTGGGTTTTCAGAAGAAATAGTATATCGTGGCATTCTATTATGGATTTTGAGCAAGGCATTTGCTCCGTCCAAAAAAATCAAAGGAATGATGTTCGGTTGGGGTTTTATAATAGTTACATTCACTTTTGCAATGGTTCACGGAGTAGCTTTGACTGAAACGATGGAAATCAAAATTGATTATATAACGATAGCTTATATAACATTAATTACATCCTTAAGCTTAGGAATTTTACGAAAGTTTTCTGGAAATCTTATTTTTCCAACTGTTGGCCATAATTTTGTAAATCTTATGAGCTTTTTCATTAGACTAGTGTAAAAAATCTGCTCGCAAAACCGTATCCCTCAAACTAATTCACTTATCCACAGCTAATTTTTAAATTCAAAATATCCAATGAAGATGATTTGGACTGCCCCCCCACCACCACAACTAGGCGAGACATGATAATCTCATATTTTGATTAGTTCCGTTAATCGAACGCTTTTTTGGGACTATCTTTTTTGTTAATTTCCCAGATTAAGATCAAACCAAGTATGGAGAATATTTTGAGACCGGTATGGAAAAAGGTCTTTAATTTTAATTGGAAATTCGGACTTTTTTTGATTCTGGTGGTTTGTCTTCCTCGATTTGCATTGGTCCTAGATGCGAATGCCACCAAGAATTATGGATATATAGGTTTGGTAATGGTGGTTTCGGCACTGGCTCCATTTATATTCTTGACAAGAAAGGGCTTAAAAGAAATTGGAATAACAAAACCAAAGAATTACCGATGGTTGCTAATCGGTTTTTTCATAGGTCTGATAATTAGCTTGTTACTTTTCTATTTAGGAGATTATATTTATGGAGATACCTTTAATAATTGGTACAACTATATAGGCAGGTCCTATAACATCCCACCTGATATCGGTAAAGAAGATAAGGTGGCTATGTTCCTAATAATGGCTGTCACGGGAATGGTTTTTAGCCCCATTGGGGAAGAACTGTTCTTCAGGGGAATCGTACATTCAAGTTTTGCGAAATCAATCGGGGACAGGAAAGCTTCTCTTGTGGACAGCCTTGCGTTCGCACTTACCCACATTTCTCACTTTGGGTTAGTTTTTGTAGGAGGTGGCTGGAACTTTCTGCTATTGCCAACAATCATTTGGGTACTGGGAATGTTCATGGCCAGCATTTTTTTCTTTGCCTCCAAGTTCTATTCCGGGTCAATACTGGGAGCAATTTTATGCCATTCCGGTTTCAATCTTGGGATGATCTATTGTATTTTCTACATGCTCTGATGAATATGGTGATTATCAGAAAGACATTTGACCATTCGGAGATTGTGGCCTTCCATTCTTTTTTTCAATGTTTCATAAAACCAACCTTTCTTGGGACTTCGCTAATCTTTTAACCCAAAAAGGTAAATCGGCCGTTTTATAGGACTAGGTCTATTTACGAAAAAGTCTTAAATTTATGTTATTGAAATAATAGATTAATAATTAATGAGTTGATGATTTTCATACGTCATGAAAGTGTGACGTGGGTACTTGTGCCAGAACCTTGATTTATTAGAAAAATCAAGAGTCTAACGAATTTACCCGCAGAACCATCGAGGTATGAAAAGAAAAAGTCTTGAAATTTATGGAAACCATCCGTTTTCAAACTTTATACTAGGCTTCCACTGCGAAGCACCGGGGACTTTTAAGTATTAAATTTATTATTAACGCTGATGAGGCCTACATTAAAAACAGAAGATAATCCATACTCCTAAATATTTCACTAAAACTTTATCATCCGTGAGATTTCTAAAAAACAAAATAATATTTCTGCTAACCCTGGTCCTTTTGTCATTCATAACTTGTAAGCAAAATAACGAAAACAATACCCGAAAAATAACGTCTGTCCTTAAGGATAAAACGAATTCTTCCAAAAACGTAGTAATAAAAGGATTTGCTGATGATGCGAAAGCCTTTGATTATATGAATTTTATCAACTACTCTTATTTCCGAGGAGCCAATCATGATAACCTATTTAAGGAAAAGATTAATGACACCACAATATTTACCCTCGAATCGATTAATCAGGCCCAAATAATTGAAGTTTTTTCTTTTGGAGATTCCACAAATTATAGTACTCGAATTTTTGCAAGCCCTGGAGACTCGATTGCAATGTTAATTGATAAAAGGGGAATTGGTTTTAATGGGAGAAATGCTTCTCAGTACAATTTTTTTGCTGAGCTGGATTCGACAAACACCGAATGGGCAAAAAATAAATATAAAGGTGATATTAAGGATTATAAAAAGCGATGTCTATCCATTTATAAAAGGCGACATCAATTCTTTGAGGATTATATAGTAAAGAACCAGGTTTCGAATGATTTCAAGAGGATTGTGGGCGCAGAACTTAAGTTTGAGTATTTGTATAATTTAGTGGCCCCTAGGTCCGTTACGACGGAATTTGGGTTTAACGTAAATAGTCAAGAAGGTTTCTTCCAAACCATTGCCAAGGATTACGATGTGGAAAGAGATGGCTTTTTTGATGTGGGTGATTATATGGACCATATTACAATTAATGATTTTAAAAGGCCCGAGCTTTTGAACGAGGATTATTTTAAGAGATCTTTGGTTGCGTTTATAAGATCCTACTATGTCAATTACGGACGATTAAACTATTCTACTGTGAATTTTAAAACAGAGAAGGAGTATATACAAAATCATTTGAACGGGTCCTTGGAAAACTACGCGATAACAAGTCTTATACACGATTATTATGAAAAAGGTTTTGGACAGGGAAAAATCGATAGGGAAGAAATTAAAAATCTAATACATGAATATAAAGACAAGGGTCTAAACCCTTCTTATCGGGAAGCACTCGACAGAATAGATGAGAAATTGGATGCTTTTGGTCTTAAATTTCCTGAAAAAGTCATGGCCGAACGATTGATAGGGCTAAGTGGTGATACAGTTACACTAGATAATGTTTTGAAAAAGGCCAAAAACAAAATCAAGGTTTTGGACCTTTGGGCCAGTTGGTGTTCGCCATGTATTTCTGAAATAACAAAAACAAAGACTTTTAGAAAACATTTGGCAAATAACGAAAATATTGAATGGGTTTTTATCTCTGTTGATAGCCATCAAGAAAAATGGTTGAATAAATCAAAAGAGTTACGAGAATTTCTAAAAAATGAGTATCAATATAGACTTTTGAATACCGACAAATCCTCAATTATCAGTTTCTTGACAGATAACAGACCCGGCACATTTATGATTCCAAGGTACATAATCATTGGATATAATGATAAAATTGAAACAATTTCTGCTCCTAGACCATCAGATTCATTGATTTTTACAAATTTGATAACCAAAATAAAAATAGATAATCCTTGATATTTCTCCATGGATAAATGTTCTGAAAGTAACGGCTTATCCACGGGGTCTCTACCCTTCCCAACCGGCCATTCCCTGAAAGAATATCCCGATTTGAGCTATTATTTTAGATTTCTGACTTATTTGTTTCAATCCCCTAAAAGGAACGTTTTAATGGAGCTAATCCCAGCTATATCTGAACCTTTAGATACTATTGTATCATAAATAACCCAGATCAATATTTCAGCTTCTAACAAGAGCACAAGTCATGATATGGGGTTTAGTTTAAACATTTTTTTACATGTCTGTAATTTTCTATTTGCATAAATTACCAAAATATAGTAATTTTATAGTGTTACTAATAAAATTCAGCAACATGAGCACCACGACCAGTATCAATGTAGGTAACCATTTCAAAGGATTTTTAGCGCGCCTTACCAAAGCCGGACGATACGGTTCCGCTAGCGAAGCGGTGCGGGCCGCCTTGCGTTTGTTGGAAGACGAAGAGGCAAAATACGGGACCTTGATGAAGGCCTTAGAGGAAGGTGAGGAAAGTGGCGAATGTACCGAGAATTTTGACGACGTCGTGCGGGGAGCCATTGCGGAGCAAAAAACGGAGGCTGCGCAGTGAATAATTATACCCGTTCAAAAAAAAGCACTGAGGATATCCAGAAAATTACCAAGCGCAGTATGGCAGACTTTGGGGAGACCCAGACCTTGGAATATTTGGCGGGGCTCAAGGAAAGGATGCAGTCGCTTGCAGGCCGTCCTGATATAGGGCGAGGATTTCTGCATACCCGTACAGAGCAACAGTACTTGTTTTTTAGGTATGAAAGCCATGTTATTTATTACCGAAAGCGCAAAAGTGATATTTTTATTGTCCGGATTCTACATTCCAAAATGCTTCCCGAAAAACATCTCTAATCGACTATTTAACGTTGCTAATATTTTTGGGGGCTCTAGGATGCTCTCAACGGCAATCACTCAATACCTATGAGTTTTGGTTTTCAATTTTCATACTTTCGGGAATTGTTAAAAATCCAATTATTGCCACATAAATAGCTTGAAATCGAAGATCGAAGGGAGCAATAACCATAATCCGTCAGTTCCGTAAAACGAAACATTTATGGGACTGGGCGTGAGAAATCGTTAATGTCATTTCCAATTATCCTTGTTTTTTATTCTCATTTTCAAATCCTCTTCCAGCTCCTCTATCGTAGGAAGCTTTGTTTTAATATTTTCCGGGATGGCCTCCGTCAGCTTGTATTCACTGATTCCCATTGGCTTGTTGATATCCCTTAACGCATATTCGGCCTCGATCTTATCCTTCTTCTTACAGAGCAGGATGCCAATAGTCGGATTATCCGATTCCTTTTTAAGGATGCTATCCACGGCAGATAGATAAAAGTTGAGCTTTCCGGCATATTCCGGTTTGAACTTACCGGACTTGAGCTCCAACACAACATAAGATCTGAGATCAAGGTGATAGAAGAGCAGGTCCAAGAAGTATTCGTTTTGACCGACCTCCAAGGGATACTGTCTACCGACAAAAGCAAATCCTTTCCCCAGTTCCAATAGAAAATCGGTGATGTTCCGTGAAATCTCGTTCTCTATCTCTCTTTCCTTGGCTTCGTTTTCAAGGCCAAGAAAATCAAAATTATAGGGGTCTTTCAGTGTCTGTCCCGCCATTTTGGAATAGGGAACCGGTAAGGTACTCTCAAAGTTATTGGAGGTGCCGCCGACCCTTTCTATCAGATTATCGTCGATCTGTACTTCCAGGATATCCCGCGGCCAGCCGTTTTTAACCGTTTCGATAGAATAGAACAGGGCCTTCTCAACGTCTTTTATCTTGGTTATGATCAATCTGTTGTGGCCCCATGGCAATTGTGCCACGGACTGCGGCACAAATTCAAATCGTTGTGAATAAAATAGATACCATTGCCTTACGGCGTATAGATTCCTTTTTGAAAAGCCTTTCATATCCGGAAACTCGTTATTAAGGTCAATGGAAATCTGTTCGATTACCTTGCTTCCCCAATTTGAATCCTTCATCTTGAAGGTGATATCCTTACCCAGTTCCCAATACAGTTGTATGAGTTGTTGATTGACCGAAAGTGCCGCCTTGTTCTTTGCGGAGCGGATTTTATCCTTAATGGATTTTATCCAATCACCATATTCCGATTTATCGAATGTATTACGTGCCATCCGGTAAAGATAATCATAATGATATTTTGACCGCTAAAACAAAACAGCGTTGAATACACTAGACATGATATTGCAGGTTACGAAAACCTCTTTTTTTGACAAAGTCTCGACAGTGCCAAAAAAGGAACGTTTTTTGGGACCATCTCAATCAGTTGGGCGGTGTTCCGCCTTCAATGAAAAGGTACATAGCTTAATTGACTTAGGCACCTAGTCAATAACGTCTGAGCACTTATTTTACATGTGTTTTTGTTCTAATACATAGAGCATTGCAACCGAACCGCTGCCCGTTTGGGCTAAAGCCCGGTCTATATTCTTTCAATTATCCCCACGGCTTAAAAGCCGTGGCAATTGTTTTCTGTTAATTTTCAATTGCCACGGGTCTTCAGCCCGTGTTCAATATAGGGCACAACTTCATGGGCTTTAGCCCAACCATTCAGTATGGCGTTCAGGGTTATTGGTGAAGTGCCTAAGTCAATAGCTTAATAACTGTTCTTTGCGCTGCTTTTCGCATATACTCTTGTAGAATTCGCATCTACTCTTTTATTTTCGCATCGTCTTTTGTAATTGACAAGAATAAAGACCAGCGACCCCTATAATTTTATGTCCTTTAAACCTTTGGGCTTTATTGAACATGGTGTAGAAGATACTACAAGCGAGAAGGTAGAACGATGGGCGGGAGCGATGGAAAACTATACGCTGGAAAAACGGAAGGCAAAACGGAACTGACCGTTAAAATTGATGTGGCCGAGGAGTATCTAGACGATTTTCAAAAGGCCTTTCCCAAAGCATTACAAAAGGTAAAGGGGCTTTCGGAAAAATAAGCTAAATTGTAACGTCTAATACCCGACTGCACAAAACGGTCAGGCCTAAAATTTAAAGATCATGAAAGTACATCCGTATTTAAACTTCGACGGCCAGGCCGAAGAAGCGTTCCATTTTTACAAGTCGGTTTTCGGCGGGGAATTTGTGTCACACATGAAAATGAAGGACGGCCCCGATAGCGGGAATCTCTCCAGGGAAGATCAAGACCGTACCATGCACATTTCGCTGCCCATCGCGAAAGACACTATTTTAATGGCCTCGGACGTTATCGAGTCCTCAGGCCAAGGCCTCGAGCCTGGAAACAATATACATATCATGCTCAGCCCTACCAGTAAAAAAGAGGCGGATCGTCTGTTCGGGGAGCTTTCAAAAGACGGCGATATCGAGATGCACTTGGAGGAACAGTTTTGGGGCGACTACTACGGAAGTTTTACCGATAAATTTGGGATAAAATGGATGGTCAGTTTTAATGATCAAAAAGAGGAAACATTGAAGGAGTTGGAAGAACAACTTCCGGACGATACACTATTGCCGGGAATGTAGATAGCCTAAAGGTAGGTTTGATTTATATAGTGCTTCCAAATAGTATGTTAAAGTACTAAAAACAAGTATTTTACCTACTGTCAAGAATAGTAAATAATCCTCGGGGCAAGCCCCCGAGGCATTCAGAGGAACATGTCTTTTTCATTGATGAAAACCATCCGTTTTCAAACTTTTCTCTAAAATACTAGGCAAGCCTAGGGGAATTAAACCCAATAGAGATTAAATAGAGGTTGAAGGAAGCTGTATATTGACTATCTTTATAGGAATTCGATTGTATTAAAAACCTTTCCAAAAACCACATACCCATGTAATGCCGAAAGGGGAGAGAGGGATATTCAACACTTATTTACAACCACTTCGCATTTCCAATGGAAATTATACGTAGAATACGTCATTGGTCTCCATGTAAAACTTGGTATTTTACTATAAACTACCATCTAGGGAAAAGAAGCGTATCCAGCTGTCGGACGGGCAGGAAAAAATAGTCGATATATTTCAAAACAGCATCTTACCCAGGAAAAAACACCTCAAAAGGGGTTTAGAAGAAAATGGGCAGTCAAACTTAAAATTAAAACAATGGCCGATAAAAAGGATTTAGATTTTACATATACCACCATAGACCATATATTCAGATTAAGTATGGGGGAAACAGGGGATTACAGCGGAGCCAGATATGACGGTAATTTTTCCCTTTCGCTGGAGGAAGCCCAAAAAGAAAAACATAGATTTATAGCGGACAGTCTTCATATTAAAAATGGAAGTAAAGTGTTGGATATGGCCTGTGGTTGGGGACCTTTTATTAAATACGCTTCTCAAGAAAGGGGTGCAATCTGTATGGGCCTGACCTTGTCGGAGGGGCAAGCTGAAGCTTGTCAAAAAAATGGGATGAACGTCATTGTGAAAGATTGTCGCTATGTAGTACCGGAAGATTTTGGAACGTTTGATGCCATTAGCTGCATTGGCGGACTGGAACATTTCTGTTCCGTTGAAGAATGGAAAGAAGGAAAGCAGGAAAAGGTATATCGGGATTTTTTTCAAACCGTAGGCAATTTGTTACCCAGTGGCGGAAGATTTTATATGCAGACCATGACTTTTAGCAAGAATATGATCGAGTATAAAGATTTGGATGTCAACGCCAAAAAAGGTTCAGCCGCACATGTTATGGCACTAATGGTTAAAGAGTTTCCAGGTTCCTGGCTTCCTTACGGTCCAGAAATGGTCATTAGAAATGCTCAACCAACCTTTAAACTAATTTCCAAAAGTAGCGGAAGACTCGATTATATTGAGACGATACGCCAATGGCGAAAGCGATTCAGGAAGTTTAATCTGAAAAAGTACTGGCTTTATGTGTCATTAATTCCCAAATACGTTGTGGATAAGGAATTTAGACATCAGGTAGCCGTTTTTAGGATTAGTCCGAACAAAATATGCTTTGAAAAAGAAATAATGGATCATTATAGATTGGTATTTGAGAAAATATAGCGTGGATCCCCTACCATAAAACAGGCTTTTAATTGAACCTTTGACAATGTTCAAAAATGGATAATTTAAAAATAAAAGAGTATGTTGAGAGAAAAGGATGGAAAGGCAAAATCAGATAAAACAGCACCCTTAAAAACCCGGAAGGAAAAAAAAGAAGCTAAAATTGCAAAGCAGAATTCAAAAAATAAAGCGATATAGGACGGAAAGAACCAAGGACACAGCATGGCATCAATTAATAAGAGTAATAAATCATGGGGAAGGGTGAATTTGAACAATCGATCACATTTAATTTGGTAGAGGCATTGAATTATACTTACAATACCATTGTTGTCATTATTCTGTTCTATTTAAAGGGATATTCCCAAAGGGAAATTTCCGACCGATTGAATATTCCGTTGGGCACCGTAAAGACACGAAAAAGAAGCGGCATTTTAAAATTGCGGGGTTTCTTAGAACGGGAAAGTTCCGGTAGGGCCGCAAAGGCCGTAGATGGAAACCGTTAGAAATCCGGAAACTTATATTATGGGCAAACCCACATTTTCGAACAAAGGACCGTCCGACTTCTCAAGGACGTTGAGAAAAAGGATAAAACGGCATTTCAAGGACAGCGGTACCGACCGGCATGCCAATAATAGCATGCGCTGGAAGACCGTCCTGATGCTCTTTCTTTTTCTGGCCCCCCTTATAATTTTGAACACAGGGCTTATCGCACAGATCTGGCCCGTGTTCATGCTCTATATCATAAGCGGCCTGGGGATGGCCGGGATAGGAATGGGCATCATGCACGATGCCATACACGGCTCCTATTCCAGGAACAGGACAGTGAACAGGTATTTGGGCTATACGATGAACCTCATAGGGGCGAACGCGGCCGTCTGGAGGATCCAGCACAATGTACTGCACCACACCTATCCCAATGTACAGGAGGCCGATGACGATATCAATATGCCCTTTTTCCTGAGGTTCTCGCCCCATGCCAAAAAATATAGGATCCATAGGTTCCAGTACCTCTATGTATGGTTCTTCTATAGTATGTCGACCATAGCCTGGGTCACGGCCAAGGATTTCGTAAGGCTCTACCGGTATAAAAAAATGGGCTTTCTCGGTAAAAAAGGAGAGTTCAGGAATACGCTGATGAAACTGATCGCATGGAAATCCCTCTATTACCTGTATTCGCTCATTTTACCGATCATCGTTCTGCCCATGGCCCCCTGGATCGTCGTTTCGGGTTTCATCGCCATGCACCTGGTCACCGGCCTGCTGATAAGCAGCGTTTTCCAGATAGCCCATATCATGCCCGGGATGGAATATCCCCTTGCCGATAAAAACGGGACCATAGATAACGACTGGGCCGCGCACCAGTTGGCGACCACGAGCAATTTTTCCCCCGACAGCAGGTTGTTTTCCTGGCTTATCGGGGGTCTGAACTATCAGGTGGAGCACCATCTGTTCCCCAATATCTGCCATGTACATTACCGCAAGATCTCGCCCATAGTCAAAAGGACCGCAAAGGAGTTCGGGATACCCTACCATACCAATAGGACCTTCCTTTCGGCCATCATGGAACATATCAAGATGCTAAGGAGCCTGGGGACGGCAAAAATGGCCGTTCAAGGGAACCCGGGATAGGCCGCGGACGGCCGAAGGTTGTTCCCGTAGGGGAGACCGTAAAGGAAAGCTAAATGGCAACGATCGGCGCGGCACAAATACCAACGGCCACGATTTCAGCCCGAAAAAACGGTGTCGATGGCCTCGGCGATCCCTTTGCGCATCTTCGGGAACGAGTTGGCCTTGATAAGAAAATAGGCCGCGCCGAGCTTTGGGGTTTCCACCCTGTCCGCCACGGGTTCTGACATGGCCAAGGGAGTCCGCTGCCTATCGGTCAGGTAGAGGGCATTGGTCGCTCTGCGTTTTTTACTACCCTGATATTCGAAATTGGCCCCGCCCCTTATCGCCGGTATATGGCTACCGTCAAGGTCTACGCTTGAAAGGTCCAGATCGCCACTATGCCTTTTCAGGAATTTGACCCAACAACCCTTCCATTCACAACAAAGACACCATTTTCTGTAATGGTAATAGACCGATTATCAGCTAAGGGCCACCACTCCTGAAAACGGTGCTTTTACCGGCAACTGGTTCCATTGCACACCGGTTTTGAGCTTGTACAGGATTGCATTGATGATCTCGGCCACCGGACCGTAGGCACAAAACCTCTTTGTCCCTTGGAATTAATGGCACTATTTCCATTTCTATCATATCTTTGTCGAGTACACTGTACATAAAGAGTTGTTCTTTAGTTATTTGCGTTTTTCGACACAAATATCCGTAACCTTTTCTTTCGATCCAAAAAAATTTTAATCACTTCAGATTGAACATGCTTTATTTGAACTTTAGTACGTCTTTTATTTTACCGCCAAAATGATTAAATTAGCGTGTCTACAAAAAACACAGTAAAATAATGAATAATCTGCTTTTTAAGTTTTTTCCCCAAAATACCGGGCATTCTGAAATGCCCCGGATTTTCCGAAAATTTTCACGGCTGCTTTTTTGGCTGGCTCTTAGTTTAGTATGGCTGCCGTCAAATGGGTTTGCTCAGACAGAATGCCCCTCCGTTAATGTAAAAATTCAGAATATAAGTAACAATACTGGGGTTATCGCCTGTGCGATTTTTGAATCCGACGAAGGTTTCCCGGGCAAATTCCTGAAATTCGCATCTAAGGTCATGATAACACAAATAAGTGGAACAGATGCGAGTTTTGAGTTTTCAGATGTTCTACAGGGAAAATATGCCATTGCCGTGATCCATGATGAAAACTTCAACGGTGAACTTGACACTAATATTTTTGGGATTCCGAAGGAAGGTTATGGTTTTTCCAGTGGTGCTGAGGTCACATTGAGTGCTCCTTCTTTTTCTGACGCTGAATTTTCATATGATGGGGGAGTTCTGCAAATGTCTATAGATCTTAACTACTAAAAATTTAAAATTACCTAATCCTGTTGTTGGGAATGATTTAACGGCAGGAACAGAAAAATTCCAAATCATATCCGAATCTGCTAGAATGAGCAGCGGAAATTCATCTTTTGGAATCATCTCCTAAGACCACAAAAGGAAACCTGAAGAAAGTACTGTACCGACAAAAATCTGATTATTTAAAGATAGGTTTTCGCCTCGTGATTATCCTAAAAGGATACTATTGGCAATAACTGAGCATTCGTGCGGTCGGTACGACCGAGCATGAATGAGGTGTGTGTGCCCAGCATGGGCACCTTTTTGGTTATATTAATATAATCAAATTAATCTAGAGGGTGCGAGTCCCTTATGGGCAGGGGTAGTGCCTTGAACCATTAGTAAGTCGCAAGGTTGTTATCCGTGAGGATAGGACTGAAGGAAGCGAGCCTACAAACTCTGGTACTGACGAACAGGAATCTGACACGAGGCTATGCGGTAGGGTAAGCAAACACATCATTGTAACGCCCAAGACTCCAAGCAATTGGAGACTACCAAAATAGTAGATCAGGCAGTAATTAGAGGAAAGAAGATGTACTTACCTGGGGAGGTCTCCAAAGTTACGTGTAACTATATGGAGAAGTCAGCAGAGGTCATAGTACTTACGGGAAATGAGCTAGGGCATTAGCCTAGAGGTCTCACAAGTAAGGAAGGACTAAACGTTAAATCACGTCTGGATTTGTATAGGAATCAGTTTACCTGATAGCCTATACTTAGAAGGACAAGAACAGTACGAATGATAGCAAAAGTAGTAGCCGCTAGAAACCTGAGTGATGCCTGTAAAAAGGTAGTTCGCAATAAAGGTTCGGCAGGAATAGACGGGATGGCTACAAAAGAGCTAAAGGCATTTATAACTGCCCACCGCTCAGAAGTGGTTCATCAGATTATTTCAAAAAGCTACCGACCACAAGCTATCAAAGGGGTAGAGATACCCAAGCCAAATGGCAAGACCAGATTACTGGGCGTGCCTACAGTAGTAGACAGATGGCTTCAACAGGCGGTAAGTCAAGAATTAGCGATTCACTTTGAATTAGATTTTGAGGATGAGAGTTATGGTTTTCGCCCTAAGAAGAACCTGCAACAGGCATTATTAAAAAGTCAAGGGTACATCAATGATGGCTACCATGACATAGTAGATATAGACCTAAAGAGTTTCTTTGATGAAGTACAGCATTACAAACTATTACAACTTATTTATAACAAGGTAAAATGCCCGACCACCTTGTGGCTGATCCGCAAATGGTTACGAGCGCCCATTGTAGAAAATGGACGACTGTGTAAGCGTAGAAAAGGATTACCACAGGGCAGCCCATTAAGTCCATTGCTGTCGAACATAGTGTTGGACCAATTGGACAAATACCTAAAAGCGAGAGGGTTCAAGTTTATATGTTACGCCGATGATTTTAGTATTTATACCAAATCAAAAGCGGCAGCACGAGAGATAGGGAACGAGGTTTATTTTTTTCTAAAAGAGAAGCTAGATTTGCCTATAAACCGAGCCAAGAGCGGTATCCGAAGACCTTCTACATTTACACTTTTGGGTTATAGGTTTACGCCAATGTATAAGAAAGGCGGAAAAGGCAAGTACCAGTTAACAGTAAGTAAAACAGCTTGGCAAGCACTTAAACGCAAGCTCAAGTTCGCTACCAAGAAAACGCTGCCATTATCATTAGCGGAACGACTACGACGCTTAAAACTCATCTATAAAGGGTGGTTGAATAATTTTCGTTTAGGAAATATACAGACCAAACTTAAAAAGATGGATGAATGGCTACGAAACCGACTTCGCTACTGTATATGGCATGACTGGAAGAAACCAGAGCGCAAACGCAAGAACCTCATTAGATTAGGAATAAAACAGGGACAGGCCTTTGCTTGGAGTAGGACAAGAATGGGAGGATGGGCAGTAGCCCAAAGCCCTATTCTCGGGACTACTATTACCAAAAAATGCCTAAGAAAAAGAGGTTATGAAAGTTTGCTAGCGTATTACTTCCGTGTAAAGTTCTGAAATGACGAACCGCCGTATACGAGACCCGTATGTACGGCTGTGAGAGGCGCAGTCCGTTCCTAACTAGGGGCGGACCCGTCTACTCGATTGAACTACACCGGGTCTTTGACAACGTTGTTTCCTATGGGGATTGGTATGGCAGGCTGGTGGTTTTAAGTGGCACCTGCGTGGATGCCTTTACGATTGCTGCATTTTTTGACTCCGTCAGGATGCTTTTTGCTATCCAAAGCCTAATTTCTATTGCCTCTCGGTACTTTTTTTCAAAACCCTTCCCTTTGGGCAATAGGGTTCCTGTCCAGCCATTACCCTGTTCTGATTTGGGATGTATTATCTTGTTGTGCTATTTTGCTGATCCAATATTCGGGCGGCCCTCTGCTGTCAAACATAGAGACCGTTACCAAGGTGCCTTCTTAACACCTAGGACACCTTCGGTGCAATATCGGTGGTGGTTTTTCCTTGTGAGTACATCGTGGACGCCCCGTCCATCATCCTATCGTCTTGGCCATACATGACATGCTTCCTAAAACGAGTGCCATTACCAATACCAAGATTGTAGTTCCCCTTTTCATTTTATTTATTAGAATTAGGGAAAACTGCAATAATATTTGACCGAAGGGTACCTCCGAAAGGTTGATTTTTAACCTAAAACCATAACATAGGAGTATTGACCGGACATCTATACACAGGAATATGAACAACACCAATTTAACAATCTAGGATTAATATCCAGTGTCCCATAAAACGAACGTGGCTGTTGCACAACTCCGATAAACATCAATTTTTGCTTTCACCAATGCGCGGAAATCCGTAAATTCAAGGTATGCAAGGCAAAAAGAACTAT
>NZ_FNAO01000011.1 GCF_900101815.1 Pricia antarctica | reverse complement strand
ACGCTAGGTCGCATTCCAAAACCGGTCAGATAAAAGATCTGACCAATTTTGGAATGGAGAAAAAATGAACCGGACAGAGTTTAATTTACACACCCAATCTCCAAGTTATATAAATCTAAAAACCTGCCATTGGCAGGTTTTTTCAATACTACGGATTTGAACTTTTTCATCTCGAACCTTCGATTCGCTTTCTGTCAGTTCCAAACCCTGCTTCTCAATTTCAATTAGCGTTGCACCCTGCTCCGCCGACAGGGCAAATCGATGCTAATGAACATCCGCTTTCAAATATTCCGAAAAATTGGCCTTGAACCGGTTCAATCTGGGAATCGAAACATTAGTGATATACGAGTTATTAGGATGCTTCCGTTCATAGTCCTGATGATACTTTTCCGCCTCATAAAACTTCGTAAATGCCGTCACCTCGGTAGTAATCGGCTCCCCTTGATACACATTTTGGTCTTTTAAAGCTTTGATGTAACCCTCTATGATTTCCTTTTGCTTCTCATTTTTATAAAAAGCAATAGACCGATACTGCCGCCCTCTATCAGGCCCCTGTCGATTTAAGGTGGTAGGGTCGTGGGAACCGAAAAAAACCTGTACCAAGGCGGTAAACGAGATTACCTTTGGGTCGTAATAAATTTTGACTGCTTCCGCGTGATCGGTCTGCCCGGCACCAACCTGCTCGTAGGTGGGGTTTTCTTGAGTACCCCCGGCGTAGCCCGATACAACCTCCTTGATCCCTTTCACACTTTCGAAAATGGCTTCCACGCACCAAAAACAGCCGCTCGCAAAATAAGCGGTCTCGTATTTGTCTAATTCTTGGGCTGTGGGTTTGACGACCTGAGCCATTTCATTTTTTGGGGTATCGGCCTTACTTTTGACATTGGACTGACACGAAGTGGTTAATATAAGGGAAAGGGCAAGTACTGTTTTAGTAAATATTTTCATTTGTAGCTTTTTTTTGTTAGTCCTTTTATTTACGATAACTTACTCAAAAAGTTCATAAAAAAAAAGACTGTCCGAAGTTTTCCGGACAGTCCTTTTAAATCAATTGTAAATTATAATCCATCGATCGCTTTAAGGACCGATTATCGATTGATTAGATATTACATTCCTTCTATCGTACCGGTTCCAAGTATTTCGATGCCCGATATTTTTGGTTTGTTGACCGTGGCTTCGAACGAAATATTCAATTCGCCATCGGTAACTTCAATATCGTACATTCTTGCACTGGCCGTGGCAGGATCTACGTCTTTAACAAGATCATATCCGGTAAAAACTTGAGTTCCTTCTATTGTTGCATTAAAGATTCGTTTACCTATATCACCGTCAAAACCTTGGGGATTTGGACTGCCCCAGTAGATTTCCGCAAAATAGAGTTTTACGGAATAGGTACCATTGCTAATAGGAATAGTATAAGAAAATGGGCCTTTAATACCGCCTGCTGCGTTATCAGAAGTTATTCTTTCCGTAAGATAAAGCGCATCGTCATCGGTGCCGGCTATTTCGGTAACTTGGGGATTAGTATATGCTACGGTATTGGCGGCATCAAAATACTGATCTGCCATGAAGACATTGCCATCTAAAGTAACTTCAGGGCCACCACTGTTGATCCGCAATAGTGAAGGTCCTAAGGGCACAGTCGATTGACCTACATCCTGGGCGGGATTCGAATCGTCGGGATTGAACGTAATATCGACCGTATCGGTAATAGCGACATCGTTAAGCGTACCCGAAATAGTAATATTTTCTTCTACTCCATTTGTTACGGTAGCCGTATACGTGCCGTCGTTATTGTCGGTTACTGCAGATACGGTTGCAGAGCCCGTGGAGGTCAATGTCACCGTACCCCCGCTGACGGCCAATAATATACCATCGGCATCCGCCAATTGTACGGTCACCGTTGAAGTCGAAACATCGTCCACCAAGGCCGTTGCGGTGGCATCGATAGTTGTATTGGCGTTGGTCGGATCGGGATCTCCAGCAACGACAGCAGCGGCCGCAAAGACAATTTCGGCCGTTTTAGTAATGGCCACAGCCTTCAACGTACCGGAAATGGTCACTGTTTCGGCGACGGTGTTGGTTGCCGTGGCGGAATAACTACCATCGTTATTATCGGTTACCGCGGATAAGGTTGCAGAACCGGTCGAATTTAAAACTACCGTGCCGGCACTTTTAGTAAAGGGTTTTCCATCGGTATCCGCAATCTTAACGGTCACCGTTGATGTCGCCATCCCGTCGGCGACCACTGGCGAACTGGCTGCGATGGTCGAGTTGGCATTCGTCGGATCGGCGATAGGGTCAACAACTACGGGGGGTTCGGTACCGGGATCGTCGCTACTACAGGCAACTGGTATCACCGCAAAAGAGGCGGCCATAATCGCGAACAGAAAGTACCTTTTAAACAATTTGAGTTTCATAGATTATTACATTTAAGTTATTAAATCACTGTACTACTAAAGGGTAATTCACAATACTATTAAAGGAGCAAAATTATTGAAATCCTTGTTGCTCGCCTATTTAATTTTCATTTTATCGATGAAATACCGATGTTTTCGATAGGGCAATCAAATATATTTTGTAAGAAAAATTTTATTCCGAATAAAGTGCAAGTTACATACGGAAGCAAGTATAAAACGGATCTTTTCCCAATTATTTTTGATTTGTTTGCTTTTCCTTTAATCTATTAACACAGGTAAGTTAACACATTGCAAACTGTATTACTAACAGCTGAGTCTGTCCTTTACCCTACCTCATCGACTGTATTTCATCCGATTTATTACGTTTTACCGAAATTTCATACCCTTTAACGAAAAATACCTATTAAAAATTCATAGGTGCCGTTAGTATAGGGTAACTGTTTTAAAATAATGGACTATGCGATTAATCTTGACTTTGGTAACCATACTTTTCTTCAGTTTAAATGCAATCGCCAAAGTCCAGCGTCCTCAAATCATTGAAATCGATACGATACCGCTTGAAAAGACGCTACCTCCATTGCAGGGTTCCGAGCCTTCGCCCGTTATTGAAAACAAAACGGCTATCCTGTATAAGATGAAAGAGAATATCATCCGCAGGGAACTTTCCTTTACCCCAAAAAAGAAATACATGAAGTGGGTGTAAAAGGTGTTACAAAGTGCGTTAAGCGAAATGCCTCTTGCGAAATGCGCAGATTGTACTGTTCATTTAGTTCAACACTGTTTCTTTCTGAACAATATCCTTTAAAACATCCCAGACATTATCCCTTACGATGAGTTGTCCTTCTGGTGTAGGATGAATTCCGTCGTCTTGGTTTAGGTCGGGATGGCCCGCGACACCTTCCAATAAAAAGGGAATCAGTTTTATATCGTTCTTTTCTGCCAAGTCCGGAAAAATCTCCTGAAATTCGCTAGCGTACGTCTGGCCCATGTTCGGAGGAATCTGCATGCCCGCCAAAACAATCTGCGTATCGGCATTTTTTTTGCGTACCAAATCGATTATAGCTTGAAGATTTGCACGGGTTTCCTTTATGGGAATACCGCGAAGTCCGTCGTTGGCCCCCAGTTCCAATACAAAAACGGCTACTTTTTGATTGAGTACCCAGTCGAGCCGGTTGAGTCCGGCCGAGGTGGTTTCCCCACTCAGTCCCGAATTGATGGCGGTATAATTCAGGGCCAACGAATCCAACCGGTTTTGAATCAATGCAGGAAAAGCTTCTTCCGTATCGAGACCGTAGCCCGCGGTGAGGCTATTGCCAAAAAAAAGGATGATCTTTTCGTCGGATATTTCAGCGGCCTTAGTGATGGCGTCTTCGGTTTTGGCCGGCGCTGGATCGGCTTCCTTTTTCGGGGCATCCCCACATGACACGAGGAATGCCACCAGTAAAATATAACGAAACTTTAAGAGGTTCTGCATAGCCATAGGGTCTGAAAATCGGAATCATTTGCCTATTTTTCCGATTCTGTCCGACAATAAACTGGCGGGTACACAAGAAAATTAAGCAATTTCATGGCAAAGATATTAAACGTAAGCCATTTGGCGAAGCACTATACAAGTGGCACAAAAGAGTTAACGGTCTTAGACGATATCACCTTCGATATCGAAGAAGGGGAAACGTTTGCTATTGTGGGGCCTTCGGGCAGTGGTAAGACCACTTTATTGGGACTTTGTGCCGGTCTCGACCGAGCGGATTCCGGTTCGGTGGCCCTTTGCGGTATCGACTTGTCGACCCTGAACGAAGACGAACGTGCCGCGTTGCGCAATCGGGAAGTCGGGTTTATTTTTCAAAACTTTCAGCTGTTGCCCACCTTAACGGCCTTAGAAAATGTAATCGTACCCTTAGAATTGCAGGGGATTAAAAACCCGGGTAAATCTGGCATGGATTTGTTGGACAAGGTCGGTTTGGCGGATCGTTCCCACCATTATCCCTCCCAGCTTTCCGGCGGTGAACAGCAGCGAGTTGCTTTGGCCAGGGCATTTTCAAGCAATCCTTCCATATTATTTGCCGATGAACCTACCGGGAACCTTGATGAGGAAACCGGTGAAAGAGTCGTGCAGCTGCTATTCGAGCTGAACCAAGAAGCCAATACCACACTGGTCATCGTTTCGCACGATCTGGAATTGGCCCAAAGAAACCAACGCATCCTGCGATTAAGAGGTGGAAAGATTATTGCCAACGAAAGCACCGTACACTTGTGAAAGACGATAAGGGCAATTCGACCAAAACGAACTTGAACTGGCTACTTAAAATGGCGTGGCGCGACGGTAAGGCCAGTGGCAAACGCTTGGTACTGTTCATGGCTTCCATTATTCTGGGTATCGCCGCAGTGGTTTCCATCCAATCCTTCAGCGAAAATTTAAAGGAAAATATAAAACTCCAGTCCAAAGCCTTGATGGGAGCGGATTTTATCATCGACAGTAATCAGCCTCCTAATGAAAGGGTGCAACAGATCATTGATTCGCTGGGCGGGGCCGATGCCAAGAGTGTCGGTTTTCCATCCATGGCCGTTTTCCCGAAAAGCGGAAATACCAAATTGGTAAATGTTAAGGGTATTGACGGCAAGTTTCCTTTTTATGGAGAACTGGAAACCGACCCCGTCTCCGCGGCCACGGAATATCAACAATCGGGCAAGGCACTGGTCGATGCGACCTTAATGTTGCAGTTCGATTTAAAACCCGGCGATTCCATTTCCATAGGAAATATTTCTTTGCCTATTGCAGGTACTTTGATTTCCGCACCGGGAAGTACGGGGGTTTCAGCCTCCGTTGCACCACCGGTGTTGATTCCCTATCGTTTTATTGAAGCAAGTGGATTGGTACAAATTGGTAGCCGGGTCGGCTACGACTTTTATTTTGTGGCTAAGCTCGATCAGAATCTCGAGGCTTTGGAGGACAAGGTTGATCCATTGCTCGATGCTGAAAATGCCGATCTCGACACGCATACTTCTACCGGCCAGCGTTTGGGCCGCCGTTATGAAAACTTCGGTAAGTTTCTGAATTTGGTCGCTTTTATTGCCTTATTATTGGGTTGTGTGGGTATCGCCAGTTCGGTACATATCTATATTAAAGAAAAATTGCAGTCCGTCGCCGTACTCAAATGTATCGGGGCCAGTCGTAAGCAAACATTTTTGATCTACCTCATACAGATTGCGGGAATGGGTCTTATCGGTGGACTGGTCGGAACCTTGGTGGGATTGCTCATACAACAATCGTTTCCTTTGCTGCTACAAGGCTTTTTACCTTTCGATGTCCAAATTTCCCTGTCCGTGGCGCCAATTCTTATGGGGCTGCTACTCGGGTTGTTCATGTCGGTATTGTTTGCCCTATCGCCGCTCTTAAGCACGTGGTATGTGTCGCCGCTCCAGGTATTGCGCATTCAGGAAAATGGAAGCCAAAAATCTCGTAAAGCCAATATTTTGGTGCTGTCGGCCATCATGGTATTTATTTTTCTCTTCTCTTTTTGGTTGTTGGGCAACTGGAAGTACGCCCTGTCTTTCGCAGCGGGTATTTTGATAGTTTTCGCCCTGTTGGGCGGGGTTGCGAATCTCTTTATGAAAGCGATAAAAAAATACTTTCCGGCGTCTTGGGGCTTTACGGCGCGGCAAAGCCTTTTAAATCTTTTTAGGCCCAATAATCAGACCATGGTTTTGATTCTGGCCATCGGTGTGGGTACGTTTTTGATCAGTACCTTATATTTTTCCAAGGATATCCTTTTGGCGAAAACTTCGTTGGAAGCCAATGAAAAGGCACCCAACCTGATTTTATTGGATGTACAGCCCGAACAACAGTATGCCGCTGCAAGCCGGATTACGGAAAAGGGATTGCCACTACTGAACAACATCCCCATCGTAACCATGAGAATGCAGAAAATAAAGGACCGTTCAGTAAATGAAATCCGTTTGGATACTGCTTCGACTATTAACGGGTGGATACTGAACCATGAGTTTCGAGTCACGTATCGCGATTCGTTGATCGCTTCCGAAACCTTGGAGGCCGGAAGTTGGCCCGCCAAATCTAAAGAGGAAAATGTCGTACCCGTTTCCCTTTCCGATAATGTAGCCCGTGATGCCGAGGTCGGGGTAGGGGATAAGCTCGTTTTCAATGTACAGGGCATGTTGATGGAAACCGAAGTAGCCAGTATCCGTGCGGTGGATTGGGGGCGGATGCAATTGAACTTTTCGGTGGTATTTCCGACCGGTGTTCTGGAAAGCGCTCCTCAATTTCGGGTCTTGACCACCAATACGCCGAACGAAAGCACGTCAGCTTCCTTACAGCGGGAGCTGGTAAAAGAATTCCCGACCATCTCCATACTAGATCTTAGACAGCTATTGACAGTCGTGGACGCTATTCTCGGAAAAATTTCATGGGTCATCAATTTCATGGCCTTCTTTAGCATCCTCACCGGTATCATCGTGCTCATTGGTTCCGTACGTACCAGCAAGTATCAGCGCATCAGAGAAAGTGTTCTGCTTCGGACCTTAGGGGCCAAAAGCAAACAGATCTTAAAAATTACCGCTTTGGAATATGGGTATCTCGGTGTTTTGGGGAGCAGTATCGGCATTCTACTGTCGTTAATCGGTAGCCAATTGCTGGCGCTCTTTGTCTTCGAGACCGCCTTTGTACCCTCATGGGTGCCGTTTCTAATCGTTTTGCCTGGAATCACGGCCCTAGTTCTTGCCATTGGATTGCTGAACAGTCGCAGTGTTCTGAAAAGTCCGCCTTTGGAAGTTTTGCGAAAGGAAGGCGTTTAAGAGGCTGTTAACTAACCCCGCTCTACCCCTTTTTTACCAGGCCGACCCCCGAAAAGAAGAATATAGCTCCTAGAATACCATATACGAACAGCATTTTCGTAGTGCCCGAGTCATTGGCGAAAAGTATTGCTGTGTATACGAGGCCGCCGATGCCCAATACCGTTAAAACGGTACCGAAAATTTTCTTTAAATCCATAGCATCAAAAGTAGAAAAAAATTAAATAGGGGTCACAAGTGTCGATAAAACTTTCAAAAATTCATGCTTTACCTTTTATTTTCAAGAACAGAATCGGTTAAAATACACCCTGTTCCGATAAAGTGTTTTCGAACCTAAATCCGTTTAACGGCAGGTTTTGACCCTTTGACCGGAGTGGTGCCGATTACCGAAAATGACGTGTTTTTCAACGATTTACAACTCTGTAAAATAGGGTATACTGCGTTCTACTTATATAAAAACGCAAGTCATGAAAACTATCGCTACTTTAATTTTTGTTCTTTTTATCGGAGTTAACGCACAAGCCCAAAATGCAACTGATGACGTAAAAGTCGATGGGGTCGAAATGACTATCGTTACCGAATCCTCTTTTAAAGCAATACCTTTTCAATCTGCCACAGAGATCGCCCGTTTGTATAAGCGTTCTAATACCAGGGTAAAAAAAGAACTTACTTTTTATACCAAGGCGAACCGTGCCAAGATGTCGTAAGCATTCTGCTAAACGAAATGGGCTTTACACCATACTTTAACCGCCATGCACCCATTGCATGGTATTTTTTTGAGAAAAATCAACGTTTAAAAACACATCCCATCGTTAATCGGTTTCGACGTCCCAGTACGCTCATCCAACATTTTTTACCGTTTACCGTTGATTCTTCATTATACCGAAAAACACTGGTTTTCAACGGACAACATCGGGCCGAATATCTTTTTCACATTATATTTATGTAACCTAAAACTTACACATGAAAGCTATTTCGACCTTATTTTTTGTTCTAATCTTCGGAGCCCTGGCTCTGGCAAATACGGAAACTGATGGTAAAATTAATAGTATTGAAATGGGTATTGTTCTGGGTAGTGGCACTGACAGTATTAGCAGTGCTTCGCAAACTAAGGTTGGCACCGAAAACGGTTTAGCCCGTTTGTACAAATTTCAAAATGCGAGGGTCAAGAAGGCTTTGACATTCGATACAAAACACAGCACGGCTAAATGGGTATAAGGTCGAGTATCTTACGCGACAGAAGGCATTTTATTTCCTACCTCCTTGAACTTGACGATATAGTGTGTCCCATTTTTGGAAAAATCACGGATTATGGAGCCCTGCAACTGGCGTACCAGGTTGTGGATCAATTTCAAACCAAGCGATTTAGAATTTTTATACGTAATATTTTCCGCGAATCCGATACCGTCGTCCCCGATATTCAATAGAAATTCATTGTCATCGCCCTTACGTAATTTGATACATATTTCACCTTTGTTTTCGTCAATAATACCATACTTTAAAGCATTGGTCACGGTTTCGTTTATTAAAAGGCCCAAGGGAATGGCAGTGTCGATATTGAGCTTTACCTCAGGAATGTCTATATCTAAGGTAATATTGCTGCTAGTACCCTTAACCGAACGTATCAGATATTCCCCCAGTTCTTGTACATATGATTTGTACTCGATTCTTGAAAGATCTTCACGCATATAAAGTATTTCATGGATCATGGCCATTGAAATAATCCGGTTCTGGCTACTTTTTAGAAGACTTTTGACCTCTTTGTCCGCAATGCTGCGCGATTGCAGTCTTAATAAGCTTGATATGGTCTGTAGGTTGTTTTTGACCCTGTGGTGTACCTCTTTGATCAAGGTTTCCTTTTCATTGATTTTTTCCTCGAGATCGTTTTTAGTCTTGTAGAGATTGTGATGGGCGTGCAAAAGGTTCTTGCCGAATACACCTCCCAAGAGATAGACGGAAAAAAGAACGCTGATCAGGGCAAATATATTCCGTGATTTTTCGGGAATCACATTAGAGACGAAACTAAAATCGACGATGCTCTGCGAATAGATCAGGACGATAATCAGCAGGTTGAGGTTCAAATAAAGAGTTCCATATGCCTTGGTGGTCACATAGCCAGCTACAACTATCAGGGCAAGCACGAAAATAAACGGACTGTTGATACCCCCACTATATAGCGTAATAATACTTGCCCCGGTCAAAGTCATTATCGACACGATATTATAGGTCAAGGTCAGACTGCGGTGGTAATTAAAAAGAATGGTATTGATCAAGTTAAGGACACCGAAAATCAGGAATACGTAGGGAATAACGCGGGTTATATCCAATAAGAACAAACAGATACAGCAAAAAATCAACGCAAATATCGAACTGAAATAATTGACCTTTATGACCAAACGGGTCTTATCTCTAAGGCGTTCTTCCAGTTGTAAGTTTTTTTGCATAGCGTTAAAGATATTGAATTTTACATTACCCATACAAGGTCTTGCTGAAATTCGTGGCGCGCTTTAGTTGCCATGCACCAGATGCCTATCGACATCTAGAAAGGCGATTTGGTATTCGGTGCCCTTTGCAAAAGAGTTGCGTTTTACCGATCCCCTAAGTTGCCTGGCCAGGTTATGGATCAGTTTAAGCCCTAATGATTTGGTATTCTTAAAATTCAATTCTTCCGAAAAACCGATGCCATCATCCTTAATGCCTAAAACGTATGCGTTTTTTGCATCCTCTTTTTTTAGGCTGATGTCAATCTGGCCGGTTCCATTGTCTATAAATCCATATTTGAGGGAATTTGTCACTGCTTCATTGATGACAAGTCCCAAGGGAATTGCGGTGTCAATACACAGCGCTACTTCGGGTATGTGTAGCTTTATGCGAATGTTTTTGTTCTTGCAATCAGTGGAATTCATAAGATAATCGGTCAGTTCCTGTACGTAGGGCCGAAACTCGATTTTTGAAAGATTGTTCCGTATATAAAGCATCTCATGGATCATGGCCATCGAAATGACCCTGTTCTGGCTACTGTGTATCAATTCCTTGATTTTATCGTTGGCGGAATTTTTTGCCTGAAGGCTTAGTAGGCTCGAAACGGTCTGTAAATTGTTCTTTACTCGATGGTGTACTTCCCGCAAAAGCAGTTCCTTCTCCATAATCCGTATTTCTATTTCCGCTTTTGACCGGTTCAAGGCTTCGTGCGCCCTTAGAAGCGTCTTTCCAAAAACACCACCTACCAGGTATACGGCAAATAGAAGGGATATTAGACTGAAATGCGGTTTCGATTCCGTTGGAACATCATTTATAATAAAGGAAAACTGGGCTTCGCCAACAGCATAAATCAGCACTATGATTAAAATTACCGCATTCAAATAAATGGTGCCGAAAATACGGGCGCCCGCATAGCCCCCTAGAACTATTACGCCCAGAATAAAGATAAACGGACTGGCGATACCACCACTATAGAGTATAATGGCTATGGTAACCAGTAAGGAAATAACGCCGGAACGTATTGCGGTAGCTTTCAAATTCCCCCGCTTTTTAAACCAGGAAATATTGAAGAGATTCAAGACACTATAAACAAAAAACGCAAAGGGCACTACCCCGTAAATTTTTAGGGGATACAAGCAAAATACACCCAATATTGCGGTCAAGGTCGTTGAAACGTATACAAACCGGAACATTAGTCGCGTCTGATCGTCCGTTTTATATTGAATTTTGTTCATGGCATCGCTTCGTTTTGGATAGAACCGTGCGAAAGCGCCTAAAAGAGCTAACGAAAAACCCTTCACACTTTGTTAAGTTACGTCAATCCAGATAATAACTGGAACTTTATTCAGAAATATCTTATATGTATGTCAGAAAGTGCAGGATATTGGGGATTTATAAGAAGGAAATTATATCTTTTTGATTTTAGGTAGTTCAATACTTTTGGTATTTAACAGAAAAAACGGCAATCTTTTGAGAGATTGCCGTTAAGTTTTTCAATATCTATTTCTTAATCCTCGGTCAAAACCCACTCCCCCTTGTCGATTAAGGGCTCGGCCTGTTTGTATTTTACGGTCTTGTTCTCGCCCGACAATACATTCTTAATGGTTACTCTTTCGTTACGTCCTATTTTTGGCCGCTCGCGAACGATAGTTTCCGTAACCTGCGGCCGTTGGCCCTGTGTTTGCCCGGCTGCACGGTTTTGGGCGGCAAGCTCATCGCTATTGGGAATTTCTGCCTTACTGGTCTGTAATTCCTCCTTAGGACGGCGTAGGTTTCGTTCCTCCTGAATGGCATTGGGGTTGCCACTGGGCAGTTCTCCTTTGAAAAGAAAGGAAACGACCTCTTTATTTACCTTGTCGATCATAACCTTAAAAAGTTCAAAGGCCTCGAATTTATAAATCAATAAGGGATCTTTTTGTTCGTGTACCGCTAGCTGAACCGATTGCTTGAGCTCGTCCATCTTGCGTAGATGGGTCTTCCAAGATTCGTCGATGATGGCCAGTGAGATGTTCTTTTCGAAATCGGTAACCAATACCTTTCCGGCACTTTCATAAGCATTCTGCAAGTCGGTGACGACATTAAGCGTCTTTACGCCATCTGTAAACGGTACAACGATTCTTTCGAATTTGTTGGCGTTGTCTTCGTACACTTTCTTGATAACCGGAAAAGCGGTAGCAGCGTTGCGCTGCATTTTTTCCTGATAGTGTTGGTAGATTTCAGCATATATTTTGGTCGCGATTTCGCGAGCGCCCATTCTTGTAAATTCCGCTTCTTCGATTGGGGAGGTAATCGAAAAATACTTGATAAGTTCGAACTCGAAATTCTTGTAGTCGTTAGCGGCCTTGTTGGTTTCGGTAATGGCCTCACAGGTATCATAGATCATATTGGCGATATCGACCTTAAGACGTTCGCCTTGCAGGGCATGACGCCTTCTTTTGTAGACGACCTCACGCTGGGCGTTCATTACATCATCATATTCCAATAAACGTTTACGCACGCCGAAGTTGTTTTCCTCTACTTTTTTCTGGGCACGTTCTATAGATTTGGTCATCATACCGTGTTGAATGACCTCACCTTCTTCAAGGCCCATCCTGTCCATCATTTTAGCGACCCTTTCCGAGCCGAAAAGGCGCATGAGGTTGTCTTCGAGAGATACGTAGAACTGAGAACTTCCGGGATCACCTTGACGACCTGAACGCCCTCGCAACTGCCTGTCCACACGACGGGAATCGTGGCGTTCGGTACCTACAATGGCGAGTCCGCCTGCTTTTTTCACATCCTTGGAAAGTTTGATATCCGTACCCCGACCGGCCATGTTGGTAGCAATAGTTACTACCCCCGTTTTACCGGCTTCTGCGACAACATCGGCTTCCCTTTTATGGAGTTTGGCGTTGAGCACGTTGTGATCCACTTTTCGAATGTTCAGCATACGTGATAAAAGCTCCGAGATTTCAACAGAAGTCGTACCGATCAACACCGGTCTCCCAGCTTGTGAAAGCTCCGTCACCTGATCAATGATTGCATTATATTTTTCGCGTTTGGTCTTATAGATCAAATCGTTTCTGTCATCACGGGCAATAGGGCGGTTGGTCGGGATTTCCATGACATCCAACTTATAGATTTCCCAAAGTTCCCCTGCTTCGGTGACAGCCGTACCGGTCATACCGGACAGCTTTTTGTACATTCTAAAATAGTTCTGTAAAGTGACCGTGGCGAACGTCTGGGTCAAGGCTTCGATCTTTACGTTCTCTTTGGCCTCGATGGCTTGATGCAGGCCATCGGAATAGCGGCGACCGTCCATTATACGGCCGGTCTGTTCGTCTACAATCATGACCTTATTTTCCATCACCACATATTCCACATCCTTTTCAAAAAGGGTATAGGCCTTCAACAATTGGCTCATAGTGTGTATACGTTCACTCTTGATGCCGAAATCCTTGAAAAGTTCTTCCTTTAGCTCGGCCTCTTTTTCGATTCCGAGATTCTGGCTTTCGATTTTGGCGATTTCACCACCGATATCCGGCATGACAAAGAAATCACGGTTTTGTTCCCCCGAAATATAATCGACGCCCTTATCGGTAAGCTCAATCTGGTTGTTCTTTTCATCGATTACGAAAAGCAGGTCTTCGTCGACTTTTGGCATTTCGCGATTATTGTCCTGCATGTAGTAATTCTCGGTCTTCTGTAAGAGCTGTTTAACCCCTTCTTCACTCAAGAATTTAATCAAGGGTTTATTCTTGGGCAAACCACGATGTACTCTTAACAATTGAAAACCACCTTCTTTGGTGTCGCCCTCTGCAATCAGTTTTTTTGCTTCGGCCAAAACGTGGGTCAAATGTTGGCGCTGTTTATTGACAATGTCGTTTACTTTTGGTTTCAGTTCGTTGAATTCATGGCGATCGCCTTCGGGTACCGGTCCTGAAATAATAAGAGGGGTACGTGCATCATCTACCAAAACAGAATCGACCTCATCGACGATGGCGTAGTGATGTGGACGTTGCACGATATCTTGAGGCTTGTGCGCCATGTTATCGCGCAGATAATCAAAACCGAATTCGTTATTCGTACCATAGGTGATGTCGGCATTATAGGCGGCCCTTCTTCCGGCGGAATTTGGCCGGTGGTGGTCGATACAATCTACCGAAAGGCCGTGGAATTGAAAAATCGGCGCCATCCAGGCACTGTCCCTTTTGGCCAGATAATCGTTTACGGTTACCAAATGGGTTCCTTTGCCAGCGAGGGCGTTGAGGTAGAGGGGAAGGGTAGCGACCAATGTTTTACCTTCACCCGTCTGCATTTCGGCAATTTTGCCTTGGTGCATCGCTATTCCCCCGATCAGCTGTACATCGTAATGTACCATATCCCAAGTGACCTCTTTACCGGCGGCATCCCAAGAATTTTTCCAGATGGCCGATTCACCATCCAGGGTAACATAGTCTTTTGTGCCGGAAAGTTCCCGATCATATTCCGAGGCGGTTACGGTTAAGGTCTCGTTGTTAACGAAGCGTTTTGCAGTTTCCTTCACCACGGCAAAGGCGACCGGTAAAATTTCGTTCAAGGTTTCTTCCGTGAATTTATAGGCTTCTTCCTGGAGCTTGTCAATTTCCGCGTAGATATCCTCGTTTTTATCGATATCGTCGGATGCTTTTACCTCCTCCTCCAAGGCCTGGATCTGTTGTGTGATCTCACTGATATCCTCCGCTATCTTTAGCCTGAAGGTATTCGTCTTATCTCGCAGTTCGTCGTTGCTGATAGACTCCAATTGTTGTTCAAAAGATTTTATTTGCTCGACTAAAGGCTGTAGCGCCTGTACATCTTTTTTTGATTTATCCCCTACAAATATCTTGATGACCGAATTTAAAAGACTCATTTTATGATGATTAATATTAAACCGCTTTGTTTGGAATGTTAAGGTAAGCGGCGAAGTATCCGTTTTTGACTATGGTTGTGCTATATCAACAAAAGGTATTCCAACAATGGAATTCGTGAAAAAACAATTGAATTGCTGCCAAAATTACATAAAGAACTCGTTTAAACCTTTTCTTTTACCTCCGAATATCAAATTCTGCCCTTCTATTTCCTCATTTTTTGCCACCGAAGCCCTGTTATACGGGTATAAAATGACTTTATTTGGTCACAAAATCCGATAATACCAGTTTTAAATAAAAAGTTCAAACGAGTCCATAAAAAAAAGCCACACAAGCGGCTTTTTTATTTGAATTAACGGAATGATGGTTTCAATATTCGTCCTCGTTCCAGAGGTAATCTTCTTCGGTAGGGTAATCGGGCCAGATTTCTTCGATGGATTCGTATATCTCTCCGCCTTCCTCTTCCATGGATTGTAGGTTTTCTACAACCTCCAATGGCGCTCCGGTACGAATGGAATAATCGATCAATTCGTCTTTTGTTGCCGGCCAGGGTGCATCGCTTAGATACGACGCTAATTCTAATGTCCAATACATGCTAGTGGTGTGATTTTAATTTTTTGCAAAAGTAATTTTAAAAAGCACATGGGCAAGTAAAATTGACACTTTCTGCTAAAATTTGTTAGTATAATACTGCGATAACGGATAAATAAAGAATTTATTGGAGAAAACCAAAACGATTTCCACTTTTATTCGGTATCGTTGCGCTCCGGTATCCATTGTATCTCTACAGCCTGCAGTTCTAGCGACAATTTTCGTGCCAGTACAAAAAGGAAATCCGAAAGTCGATTGATATATTGTAATACTGTTGTATGGAACGGGGCATTGTCTTGAAGTAAGGTACACATGCGTTCGGCCCTGCGGCAGACCGTTCGCGCAATATGACAGTATGACACGGTGGTATGACCTCCGGGCAATATAAAATGGGTCATTTGGGGTAACGATGCGTCCATTTTGTCTATTTCATTTTCTAAAAAACGGATGTCGGCCTTCGTAACCTCGGCGATATTCAGACGTTTTTTTCCGTTTTTTAATAACGCTTTTTCGGGATCTGTCGCTAAGATGGCACCTATGATGAAGAGTTTTTTCTGAATTTTGGTCAGTACATCTTTTATAGAGGCGTCAATTTCTTGGTCACGGATTAGGCCGAGCCATGAGTTCAGTTCGTCGATCGTACCGTAACTTTCTATCCTGATATGGTGTTTTTTTACTCGGGTGCCACCGATCAGTCCCGTAGTTCCATCGTCCCCGGTCTTTGTGTAAATTTTCATGAAAGGAAATTTAGGAGTTTAGAAGTTGATGGGTTTAGTGAAAGAAGTTTATGAGTTTATAGGTTTTGAAAAAACAAATTACAGCAACTACCTATTTCTTCTCCTCGTCCCGGCGCTTATAGCCTTCCATAAACTTATGGTCTTTGCGGCGGTTCGAACTTCTTCGGTTGGAAAACGTAACAAATAGGTATACCACAAAAAGTATCCCCAAAACCGCGTAAATTGTATACTTGCCCATGACAAAATTCTGAAAGATAAAGTTACGACTTCAAATCCGTATTTTGAAATGTTCCTTGGCTTGTTCCTTTCGGAAGAATACTGCCCCGCAATGGAACATATCTACGCTCACCGTTACTTTTTGATGGTTCGTGATTTTTTTCCAAAAAGAAAGGTTCGTGTGGTTCGCATGAATGCCATCAATAAGTAATAAGGTAGTATTGTGGATTTTATTTTCTTCGTATGTCCCACGGATTAGTTTTTCGGCTTCGGATGGATTTGCAAACAGAACGTCATACGGCCCGTTTTCAAACTGCAACGAGGGGAATATGCGCCGTATCTCTTTTTGGATACCGTCTTTTTGAGGCGGAAGCCATACTCGTTCCGCCTTAAAATAGGCGATACTTTTTAATAGGATGTTCAGTGATCTGACTTTGCCATACTTGGATTTGGAATACAGGCATTTCGTAACATAATTATAAACGAAAGGAGAGTGAACGCCGTGCTGATTGGTAGCGGTCAGTAGGAATTTTAGGTAGTTTAGGAAGTTTTGCACGGCGCTATCAATTTTCGTATTGGGTTTCCTCCATTTTTCTGTACGCCTGACGGACCTTTTTGAGAGAGGTATGCTGTGGCGGCAATACGCCGGGGCGTCGTCGTGTGGCCTTTATTCCAACATGGCCGACAGCTCGAACCAACGCTCCGTTTTGGCTTCGATGGCATCCAAAACTTCTTGGAGTTCGATGGACAGCTTATCGATGTCCTCACCCGATAGTCCGGGGTCGGCGAACTTTTGCTGGGCTTCCGTTTTCTTTTTTTCCAGCTTTTGGATGTCCTTCTCCAAATTTTTATGCTCTTTTTGTTCCAGATAGGTCAGGTTAGCTTTGGAATTCTTAGGTATTTGGGTAATTTTATCCTCTGAAGTGGCTTTAGCGTTGGATTTTTCTTTGCGTTCTTCAATCACCTTGCTGTCTTCATAGACCCGATAATCGGAATAGTTGCCGGGGAAATCCTCTACTACGGCATCCCCTCGAAAAACGAAGAGGTGATCCACGATCTTGTCCATAAAATAGCGGTCGTGGGAGACTACAATAAGACATCCGGGGAAATCCAACAGAAAACTTTCCAAGACGTTCAGCGTTACGATGTCGAGGTCGTTGGTAGGTTCATCTAAAATCAGGAAATTCGGATTTTGGATGAGTACCGTGCATAAATACAGTCGTTTGCGCTCTCCGCCGCTTAGTTTGTCCACAAAATCATACTGTTTCTTGCGGTCGAACAGAAAACGTTCGAGCAATTGCTGGGCCGAAATTTGGCGGCCCTTCTTTAGTGGAATGAAATCCCCGAAATCGCGGATGACATCGATTACTTTTTGGCCCGCCTTTATTTCGATACCCGTTTGGGTGTAATAGCCGAATTTGGTGGTTTCCCCAACCACTACCTTGCCGGCATCGGGTTGGTCCGTGCCGGTAAGAATGTTCAGAAAGGTGGACTTACCCGTCCCGTTCTTGCCGATGACGCCGATCCGCTCACCCTTGGTAAACGTGTATTCGAATTGGTCGAGAATCGGTTTATCGGGGTATGATTTTGAGATTTTATGCAATTCGAGAATCTTGCTGCCCACCCGTTCCATGTTGATTTCCAACTGCACCTCGTGCTCTTTGCGGCGTTGGCTGGCCTTGGCCTTTATCTCCTGAAAATCCTCAATACGCGATTTTGACTTCGTGGTTCGCGCCTTGGGCTGTTTGCGCATCCAGGTCAGTTCTTTTTTGAAGAGTTGCTCCGATTTGTGCTGTTCTGCGGATTCCTGTTCGATCCGCGCTTCCTTTTTTTCTAAATAATAGCTATAATTACCCTTGTACGGGTACAGTTGTCCGTGGTCGAGCTCTATGATTTCCGTGCACACCCGTTCCAGAAAAAAACGGTCGTGGGTGACCATGAACAAGGTCATGTTTTCCTTGGCGAAATAGTCCTCCAGCCACTCGATCATCTCCAGATCTAAATGGTTGGTCGGCTCGTCGAGCACCAATAGATCTGGCTTATTGATAAGGGCGTTCGCCAGGGCTAGGCGTTTTTTTTGCCCCCCGGAAAGCTTTTCTACCTTGGCGTTTAAGTCTTCCAGTTTTAGCTTAAAAAGGATTTGTTTGTAGAGTGTCTCAAAATCCCAGGCGTTAAAGCGCTCCATTCCTTCGAAAGCGGATTGGTAGGCATCTGCATCCTCGGGATTCTCCAAAGCCTTTTCATACGCATGGATTACTTTAAGAATCTCGTTATCAGAAGCAAATATCGTTTCTTCGACCGTCAGCTTCGGATCAAGGTCGGGTTCCTGTTCCAAAAAAGACATACGGATGCCCTTTCGGTAGTTGACCTGTCCGCTATCCGGTGTATCGGCACCCGACATAATACGAAGAATGGATGTTTTGCCCGTTCCGTTTTTGGCGATCAAGGCGATTTTTTGGTCTTTGTTGATGCCAAAGGAAAGGTCTTTGAAGAGCACGAGCTCCCCGAAGGATTTGGTAATATTTTCTACGGAAAGAAGATTCATGTATTGGTTTCAATTATAGTTAGAACTTGAGAATTTAGAGCAGTTACTTAGAATTTTTTGTACTGTGATTTTACTCATTATTTAAAACCTATGTCTATTAGTGCATAGTGCTTTCGCTATGCGATTTTTGGCGTTTGGTACGACCAAAAAAGAAAGAAGTATCGGGCGCCCAAGGCCAACCATACCAGAATCAACAGCGGCGAGAACACCTGTACGCCGAACACCCACAACACAGGGGTAAGGCCAAGTAGGGCCAATAAAAAAAGGGCGTATTTGGCGACCCAGTTCGGTCCCCTTTTTTGTGCGGCGATGAAGGCAACGATCAAGTTGAGCGGAAAAGCCCATAAGATATTGAAGTTGCCCGCGGTGGCGGTATGGTCGGTAAAAAACCAAAGGAATATGATGACCACGCCAACAATGCCGGTAGTAAAGAAAAGAATAAAGTCGAGCCAGCGGCGTCGGGTATTGGACTTAAAATCAAGATAGGTCCATATCAAGATGCTGACGAGAAATAGCGACAACCAAAAAACGGGGGAAAGGAAAAACGGCGGTCGATTGTCCACGGGTTCAAAGCTCAGAATTTCCTCCGGTTCGGCCGCCAAGGATTTTGTTCCCAGTTGTGCCTTGCCCAATTGTTTCATAATAAACTCCGGCAAGAACATGTGCTCTTTAGGCGTTGCGATATCGTCGATTACGGAGCCGAGTGCCAGATCGATGCCAAAACCGGACCAAGAGTTGGACGGTACATTTTGATGGATGAGCTCTCTGTGGGTGTAGCTTTCGCTCAGATAATTTTCATCGAACACGAGCCGGTCCCCGTAAACTTTCTTGAGCACATCCCAAATTTTGGTTGCGCAATTGTTGTAGAAGAAGTCATATTTATAATCTCGATTCTGCGGTAGATAGTTCGTTTCTAGAAATTGGAAAAGTGCTTTTCGCTCATCTAATGTAAGATGGAGCGTTTGTTCCTTTACCCAACGTTTTTCATAGTCGTATCCCAACAAAAAATAGGGGAAACGTTGCCGGTCTAGGGTGTAGTTTAGTTTGCCCCGCGCAAAATTGGTGTAAAAATTAGGCGTGGTAAAATCGAACGCCCCATAATTATATACGGAGTCGATGCCCAAGGTCGGATCCTGTACCCGAATGGCGCTATGGCCAAAGGAAGAATACAGCTCACTGCCCGAACCCGCAGTAAGTACACTGATTTCGGAAAGTGGCGACAGTTCGATTTTCTGCGCCCGACCGACCATCGAAAGACTAAGAAATAGTATAAAAAAGATATTTTTCAATTGCATGGTAATCCTAGAAAAATTATACGGAGCAAATATCCGAATAAATTATGGGCTGGCATGATTCAGGGGAAATTGTATTATTTTTACGATAATTAACCTTTCACCGATACTACATTCCGATGAAAAGACACATTCCCAACCTGATTACCCTGCTCAACGTTTTCTGCGGCTGCATCGCGACTGTATTCGCCGTGCTGAATCGACTGGAACTGGCTGCTATTTTTGTATTTTTGGGGATATTCTTCGATTTTTTTGATGGCCTCGCCGCGCGGGCCTTGAACGTGAAAAGCGAACTGGGCCTGCAACTCGATTCGTTGGCGGACGTGATTACAAGTGGATTGGTGCCGGGTATCGTGATGTTCCAGTTGCTCGGAATGTCTCTGACAGGTGGGTGGAACGCTGGCGATATGTTCGGCTATCACAGCTCCGAATACGGACTTTCCATGATATTTCATCCGTTGCCATTACTTGGTTTTCTTATCACCCTGGCCTCCGCTTATCGCTTGGCCAAGTTCAATATCGACGAGAACCAGACGGCTTCTTTTATCGGCCTGCCAACGCCAGCGAATGCGCTGTTGATTCTATCGCTACCCCTTATTCTATTGTATCAGAAAAACGACGTCTTAAACGGAATCATCTTGAACCAATGGTTTTTAATAGGTCTAACCCTATTGAGCACCTACCTATTAAATGCTAAAATCGAGCTTTTCGCCCTAAAGTTCAAGAATTGGGGCTTTAAGGATAATGCCATGCGTTACATATTCATTATCATCAGCCTAGTATTATTGGTCACGTTGCAGTTTCTGGCGGTTCCGATAATTATTGTGTTTTATGTTTTGAGTTCGGTGCTGGCGAATTTTGGGGATAGTTGAAAAGTTGAGGAGAATGGAAAAGTTTGAGAAGGGGAAAGTTTGAAAAGGGGAAAGACATAAGGCCCCCCTTAAAAATCTAACTTCTTCTTCCGCAGCTCGAAATTTTTTCCCAAGTACACTTTCCGTACCATTTCATCGGCCGCCAGATCTTCGGGCAGGCCTGATTTTAGGATGCCGCCCTCGAACATGAGATATGATCTTTCGGTAATGGCCAAGGTTTCCTGTACGTTGTGGTCAGTGATGAGAATACCGATGTTCTTATTTTTTAATTGGGCAACAATCCGTTGAATATCCTCGACCGCAACTGGGTCGACACCTGCGAAAGGTTCGTCTAACAGAATAAATTTTGGATCTGTGGCCAGGGCGCGGGCGATTTCCGTCCGTCGCCGCTCGCCCCCGGAAAGTAGGTCGCCCCGGTTTTTACGGATGTGGCCGAGACCAAACTCCTCGATCAGCCCATCCATCTTCATCAATTGCTCCTTTTTGCTGAGATCGGTCAATTGCAGTACGCTCAAAATATTCTTTTCTACACTCAGTTTTCGAAAAATAGAAGCTTCTTGGGCCAGATAACCGATACCATTCTGTGCCCTTTTGTACATGGGGAATTTAGTGATATCCGTCCCATCCAAGTAAATATTTCCACCGTTAGGTTTTATCAGGCCGACAATCATATAGAAAGAGGTCGTCTTTCCCGCGCCATTGGGGCCTAAAAGTCCGATGATCTCCCCTTGATTGACTTCCAAGGAAATACCCTTGACGACTTTACGCCCTCGGTAGGATTTCATGATATTCTCGGCTCTTAGTTTCATTTGGCAAAGTTCAAGTTCAATCCCCCCGAAATTTCGGGGCAAGTTCAAAAAATTCAAAGTGCAATCGCTCCGCGGAGCTGTTCAAAATTCAAGGTTAAAATTCTTTCTAGGTTTATTGGTTTATGAAATTAGAAAAGAAATCATTTACCGCAACTGCTACGGACTACTTCTTTACCACCGACTTGGCCTTTGCCCGACGTTCTTTTTTAGCTTCCCGTTTCAATACCATTCTCGAAATAGTGATACTTACTTGATACAGCATGAGTACAGGTACGGCCACGATAATCTGGCTGGCGACATCTGGGGGCGTGATGACCGCCGAGAGAATCAATACGACGACCATTGCAATTTTTCGGTATTTTTTGAGAATTTCCGGGGTTACGATACCGACCTTGGTCAGAAAGTAAATGATGATAGGTAGCTCAAAAAGAACGCCACAGGCAATGACGGCTGCCCTTACCGTACTTATATATGAACTTAAGTCGAATTCGTTGAGTACAATCTCGCTGACTTGATAGGTGCCTAAAAAGTTAATGGAAAGTGGTGCAACGATGTAGTAGCCGAAAAGTACTCCCATAAAGAACAACATCGAGGCAACGAAAATAAATCCTCGGGAATGCTGCCTCTCTTTGGGATGAAGTCCGGGACTGATAAATTTCCAAAGCTCATAAAGTACATAAGGAAATCCTATAATGAATCCGACATAAATGGAGGTCCAGATATCGGCGGAGAACTGTCCGCCCATAGTACGGCTCTGTATAGTAAAGGGTAGCTCGTCCTTACAAAAATCGGAAGTAAAACCCAAGGAGGTAGCAATATCGCAAAAGAATTGGTAGGTGGGGAAATCCATTCGCGATGGCCCGAAAATAATGACATCGAAAATAAACCTACTGAATACAAAAGCGACTGTGGCCAGAATGACGACCGCTAGGACCGAACGGATCAGATGCCAGCGCAGCTCCTCCAAATGGTCTAGGAACGACATTTCGTCGGGAGATTTGGTATTGGTTTTTGCCATGGCGCTTAGTTAAAGGATACCTTCATTGATTAGATTGTGCAAATGTACAACACCGCTATATTTTTTACCGTCCACGCCCAATAATTGTGAGATGCCCTTGTTCTGCATCAGTTCCAAAGCCTCGATGGCAAGCACTTCAACCGGTATGGTCTTTGGGTTCGAGGTCATAATATCCTTAGCAATAAGACCGCTAATATTATCATATTTGTTGAGCATTCTTCGAATGTCTCCGTCGGTTACGATGCCCACAATCTCCTCATTCTGGATTACTGCGGTAACCCCCAGCATTTTCTCGGAAATCTCTACGATTACCTGTTTGACCGGAGTATTGATATCCACTTCAGGTTTCTGGTTAGTGGCGACAATATCGGAGACTCTAAGATACAGGCGCTTACCCAAGGCACCACCGGGATGGTATTTGGCAAAATCGGTACTGCTGAACCCCTTGATTTCCAAGAGACAGATAGCAAGGGCATCGCCCATGACCAATTGCGCAGTGGTACTGGTTGTAGGGGCTAGATTGTTGGGACAGGCTTCCTTTTCTACGAAAGTATTAAGTACAAAATCCGCTTGTTGCCCCAAGAACGAATCGGGATTGCCGGTCATTCCTATGAGTTTATTTTTACCCCGTTTTATCAAGGGTACCAGCATCTTAATTTCCGGCGTACTACCGCTTCTGGAGATACAGATTACGACATCGTTTTCTTGAATGGTGCCGAGGTCGCCGTGAATGGCATCGCCCGCATGCATGAATATAGCGGGGGTTCCCGTAGAGTTTAAGGTCGCGGCGATTTTTGCGGCTATAATAGCACTTTTACCGATTCCGGAAACGATTACCCTTCCATTTGACGAGATAATACAGTTTACCGCATCGGCGAATTTTTCGTTGACCAGCGTCGACAGATGGCTGATGGCGGCACTCTCGGTCTCTATGGTTCTCTTGGCTATGGCAAGAATACTTTGGGTATCGGTCAAATCACGATCAATATTAGGTGTTTTTGTTCTAGATATTTACGTACTAAGAATCCAATAGTTTGCTAAAACTATCCAAAAAATAAAATGGATTTTAAAAGTTTGTTTTATCTTTAAAAAGTTGTCGAAACGATTTATGTATCCGTACAAAATTACATAATCAATTTCACAGGACAGCAAAGTACCCCTTTTGAAAGAAAATAAATTATGAACAAGTCGTAGGTCGACCAATCAAAAATACGTAACTTAATCCCTTGACTTTTAGTAATAACAATGACAAATAACAATATGCCGTTGCACAAAACGGATTTACACGCCTCCCTTAAAAAATATTTTGGTTTTTCCGATTTTAAGGGCCTTCAAGAAGATGTAATTACAAACATCGTCCAGGGCAACAATACCTTTGCCATTATGCCCACGGGCGGTGGTAAATCTTTGTGCTATCAACTTCCGGCCCTGATTCAAGAAGGTACGGCAATCGTTGTATCGCCATTGATTGCCCTTATGAAAAATCAGGTCGATGCCATTAGGGGAATTTCCTCCCATCATGGTATCGCCCATGTACTGAACTCCTCCCTTACCAAAAGTGAGGTAAAACAGGTAAAACAGGACATTAGCGACGGTATTACCAAACTGCTCTACGTGGCTCCCGAATCCTTGACCAAAGAAGATTACGTCGATTTTTTGAAATCGGTAAAACTGTCTTTTATCGCCGTCGACGAAGCCCATTGTATTTCAGAATGGGGCCATGACTTTAGGCCCGAATACCGGAATCTTAGGTCGATAGTCGATCGGTTGAACCCGACCATGGCCATTATCGCGCTTACCGCAACGGCTACGCCCAAGGTGCAGGAAGATATTCTAAAGAATTTAGGAATACCCGAGGCAAAAACATTCAAAGCATCATTTAATCGGCCCAATCTCTATTATGAGGTTCGGCCCAAGACCGCCGATGTCGATTCCGATATCATTCGGTTCGTTAAAAAGAATGCGGGAAAATCTGGCATCATTTACTGTCTCAGTAGAAAGCGTGTGGAGCAGCTGGCCCAGATTTTACAGGTAAACGGGGTGAGTGCAGTACCCTATCACGCCGGTTTTGATGCCAAGACACGATCTAAATATCAGGATATGTTCTTGATGGAGGATGTCGATGTGGTCATTGCAACCATCGCTTTCGGAATGGGTATCGACAAGCCCGACGTGCGTTTCGTTATCCATAACGACATCCCGAAAAGTATCGAAAGCTATTATCAGGAGACGGGTCGTGCCGGAAGGGATGGTGGCGAAGGACATTGTCTGGCATTTTATGCCTACAAGGATATCGAAAAGTTGGAAAAGTTCATATCCAACAAACCGGTGGCGGAACAGGAAATCGGTAGTGCCCTATTACAGGAAGTAGTGGCCTATGCCGAAACCTCGATGAGCCGTAGAAAATTTATGCTGCATTACTTCGGTGAGGAATTCGATGAGGTAAATGGCGAGGGAGCCGATATGGATGATAACATCCAGAATCCCAAAGAAAAGCAAGAAGCCAAAGACGACGTCGTAAAACTTATACGAACGGTCAAAGAGACCAGCGAAAAGTTCAAGTCCAAAGAAATTGTCAAAACGCTCACCGGAAAGGTCAATGCCCTGGTCTCATCGCATAAAGCGGATGAGAAGTCCGTTTTCGGTATCGGCGCCGATAAGGACAAGAGTTATTGGATGGCTTTGATACGTCAAGTGTTGGTGGCCGGCCTCCTCAAAAAGGAAATCGAACAATATGGAATTTTGCATGTAACTGAAAAGGGGGCGTCCTATTTAAATACTCCTGAGTCTTTCATGATGACGCAGGACCATACCTATAGCGAGGAAAAGGTCAATGACATTGTAAGTAGCATAAAGGCGGGTGTCACCGATGAAAAATTGTTGAAACAGCTGAAAGATCTTCGCAAAGCCCAGGCGAAAAAATTGGGCGTACCTCCGTTCGTGATCTTTCAAGATCCTTCTTTAGACGATATGGCGATGAAATATCCCATCACTCGCGAAGAATTGACCAATATTCATGGGGTAGGGGAAGGGAAGGCCAAAAAATATGGAAAACCCTTTATCGAATTCATTGCCAACTATGTTGAGGAATACGATATTATTCGTCCCGATGACCTAGTGGTCAAAAGTACAGGTGCGAATTCCGGTTTAAAGCTGTACATTATTCAAAATGTGGACCGGAAACTTCCACTGACGGATATAGCGTCTTCAAAGGGACTCAAAATACCGGAACTCATACAAGAAATGGAGCAAATCGTATATAGTGGTACCAAATTGAATCTCAATTATTGGATCAATGAGGTCTTGGATGAGGAACAACAAGAAGAAATCCACGATTATTTCCTAGAGGCCGAAACCGACGATATCGACGAAGCCATGGAAGAATTCGATGGCGATTATGAAGACGATGAGCTGCGACTTTATCGCTTGAAATTTATTAGCGAGGTGGCGAATTAACTATTTCTGTTGACCTAACGTATTTGTATGGATGGTTTCAAGATGTTCGACACTAAATCACATAATCAATCATAAAAAAATCGGCCGTTTAAGGCCGATTTTAATTTCTGAAAATAGTTTTTCACTTCACTTCGCTTAGGAATCATTTCACCTAGCTGAAGTACCCCCATTATCCCGCGTTTTTTGTAATTGGCGCTGGATTTTCTCAATGGCCGATTCAATGGATTTGTCCGGTTCTATAATATTGTACTCCCCCCAAAAATCGGGATCGGCAAAACCGATGGCCTCGTCGGCCAAGATGATAGATGATTTGATTCTATCCTTAGACTTTGGGTAATCGGTGGCCATATTTTTTTCCCAATCCGTTACCGCCATTTCACAGGTCATACTGTAAACGGAATTGAAAAGCCGCTTGTCCCAATTGATCTTGAATTCCATTAATACATTACTATATCCGTAGTACCATTTGCCATTTTTTTCTCGGTAATCGACACGGTAGGCCACTTCGGTGGGCCACACCCTGGCGTTGGCGGGTTTTTTGCGTACGAACATCCGTGAGGCCAAATCTTTGTCCGTAATATTGAGCGAAAAAATAGCACTGGTAAGGATTTTATTTTCGGCATCGATATAGAGTTTACCTTGGTACAGCGGATCCGTAATCGATTCCAGTTGCTTAAAATCGACTACATAGATCAAACGGTCGTTGACCCTTGTCGAGCGGTCAAAACTGAAGTTATAATTTTCTAGGGTTTCGTCCGTGAAAATATACTCCGGATACTTCATGACATCGACAAATAGAGCGTTGAAGGGCCCGCCCTGTAATTTTAGGGCAAGGGTATCCAATTTACTGTAATCCGTACTCTTTCGGGCCTTGTACAATTTTACCCCATCCTTTTTCGACGAATTGTACGGCGTTTTATAGATATTCACTACAGCCTCGGAGAGGGAGACGTTCCGACGTCTTTTTTTGATTGTTTCTCGATAGAATGCGGTCATCAAAGTTGGATCGTCAAAATAATTTACGCCTTTTTGCTTTAAAGTTTCCCGAACTAGGGCTTCCGCATCTTTGGGTACCTCAACGTTCACTTCCGGAAGTTCGGTAATCGAAACGCTCAGTTCAATTTTGTTGTTGCCATTTTCGTCGAATTGGACCAAGGGTATCGACTTGGTACGATATCCCAAGAAAGATACCAATACGTTGGAATTCATTGCGTCGTTGAACATATCATTGGGCACTTTAAGCGAAAACTCCCCGTCCGCGTTCGTAATGGTGCTCACGTTTGTGCCCTCTATGGCTATCGTAGCAAAGACGAGGGACTTGTTGGAATCTGCACCCGTTACCTCGCCTTTATATTGTTTAAAGCTCTGATCTTGGCGTTCTTGTTGAACATCTTGAAAAAAGGCGAATGCGGATTGCGTTCCGGATACCCAGATCAACGACATCATTATGCAGGCCGCGAACCAGGATTTTATTGGGTTTTGATTTTTTTTCTGTTTCATAGCAGATACTTAGAGGTCCAACTTATTTTGGATTCTCTAAGTTAATGATTTTAAACGGGATAGAGCGTTAAAATATGATAATTAACGCATGGTATTTTTGGATGTTTAAACGTAGCCAGGTACTACTAAAAATTGCGATGGATTTGTTACCGATAGTTTAGGTCAAAAGTGTCTTCTACGCCATTTCTGCATGAACTTTTTCACCGGTCAAACGAACATAACCTATTGTTATTTCTTGTGAATTTTATCGGAATTAGCGGTCAAACGGTTGATCTCAAGGAGTTCTGCTTCTGTCAAGTCCCGCCATTTGCCAACGGGAACATCCAATTTAACGTTCATGATACGAATCCGTTTCAGATGCTTTACCCGATAGTCGAGATGCTCGCACATGCGGCGGATCTGTCGGTTAAGGCCTTGTGTAAGGATGATTTTAAATTCGCGGTTGCCAATCTGCGTCACCTCACACTTCTTGGTAAGGGTGTCTAAAATAGGAACGCCATTGCGCATTTTTTCCAGAAATTCTTCCGTAATCGGTCTATCGACCATAACAAGATATTCTTTGTCATGGCCGTTTCGGGAACGTAAAATCTTGTTGACGATGTCGCCGTCATCGGTCAAAAAGATAAGACCCTCGCTGGGTTTATCCAGCCGCCCAATGGGGAAAATCCGTTTGGGGTAGTTGATGAAATCAATGATGTTGTCCTGTTCCACTCGGGTATCGGTAGTGCAAACGATGCCAATGGGTTTATTAAAGGCCAAATACACCGGTTTTTCTTGTGATTCGGTAATTAGCTTACCATCGACCCTCACGGTGTCCCCATCGCTAATCTTGGTGCCCATTTCCGGCACTTGGCCATTAATGGTCACCCTACCCTGTTCAATCAGTTTGTCGGCCGCTCGGCGCGAGCAATAACCGACTTCGCTGAGGTATTTGTTGATACGGGTTTGTTTGGGGTCTGGCACTTACTATGTTTTTTGAAAGTACAAAGTTAAGGGAATTATAGATGTGTCTAAATATCAGTGGTTCATCAATCCTTCCGATGCATCCCATAATCGTATAACTGCCGCCCTAACTCCGCCAAAAAGGGAATTCCGACTTCATCGTACTCGTAGATATCATCATTGAAGATACCGTTTTTATTCACCAAAATTGTGGCGGTGACCATGAATTCCACCCCATTTTCTCTGTCGGTGATATAGGCGCAATCGGTCAAAGTGCCGTATGCGAATCCTACTTTATTGTAAATTTTGATGTGCGATGGGATGTCGTTCTTGGTATCCCCGAACATAAAAAATTTGCAATAGCCATCGTAGTACGTTTCGGGGTCATAACCTTTTTTTCTTGGAACTGTATGCATGGCGGTCAAAAGGAATTCCCGTTGCCCTGCGCTCAAATCAAAGCGTTCTTCGGAAGTAAAATTTTGTGGAAAAATGACCCTTTTCAACAATCCGTGCTGCGCTTGGATGGGATAATAATTTTTTAGGCTGAAATCGAAAGGTTCGGCAATAAGGGAGTCCCCTTCATAAAATCCCGAGCCTTTTTCGATCCCCTTTAATTTTAGGGGTTTTGGAGCCGTGTTGAACGTTCCCTCCAACATCGTGGTCGTACTGTCGTTTTGATAGATAATCAGGGGTTTGGTGGCCAAGGCATCGGAGTGTTGCCCCAATCGATGTGCGATTCGTACAGGCTTGACTCCGTTTTCTTCCAGTCCGGAATTTATGGCGTCTTGCCCCAAGAATTCTACCAGCCGGTTGTTCGCGTCGTTATCGCTGACGGCAAAGATTTCTGAAATTGCCTGGGCAAAAGTGGTTTCTACCGAATCCCCTTCGATGTAAAAACGAGTGTCCTTGTCAAGTTCATCGGTACGGTTCAATTTTTCGAGGGCAAGTACCGCTGTGGGGAATTTCACCGAACTGGCCGGATAAAAATAGTTTTCCGTATTGACCTGAAAATCGTAGTCCGTAAAAATGACACTATCCTTTTTTCGATCGATTTGGGTGTATCGGATTTGCACCTCGTACTGCGCGACGCTATCCATCACCCGCTTTATGTTCGGATTTTGGGAAGTCAGTACATTTTCCAATGGATTGTTGCCCATTGGTTTTTGAACCGAACACGAGAAAAGGGCCGCGAACAAAACGGCGAGGAACAGAAAGCGGATTTTCATCGTAATACATTCAATTTATAGAAATAACTTTAAGATGCGGTTGCAGTTCCGATTAACAGTTTATACTTTGAAAATGGTCGTATGCCGTAAACCTCACGAAGACAGATGTGAATATTAAATTATCTGGACCGCAACCTTCAATCAATAGAATTTCCCCGAGGTCGATAGCTCTGCCTCGAAGTAGTTCATGCTGCACCTAGGTCTCATATATTTCCCCGCGATGCGGTTTTAGGGCATCCCGAATCGGAATCATCTCCTTTTCCTCGACGACCATAAAGGCAAAACTGAGCATGTCGTTGACATTGTGATGACCTGTGATATTTAAAGCCGTTCCTTCGATGGCGACATATTCCTTAAGATGTTTTTCGTGATGTTCGGCAGTGGTAGCGGCTGCGGGACCTCGAAAATCCCATATCAGTTTTATTTTTTTCCCCATGTAAAAAGTTTAAAAGCCCGCGCGTCGGACAGGTGAATTTTAGTCTGAATAGTGGCTTACTGGCATGCGGCATCCGTATGCCTTGGGCCATCTGTCGCATCATCCGTTCATCGAAAATCCACCCTCTAAAATCTCCAATTACAAAACGCGAACGAAATTAACGAATAATACCGCGCTCCCCCAAAATTCTGTTAAGTAATAATAAGGTATCCTTGCGCAGCGTTAGGCTTTTGTTATTTTTGCGCAATGAAATCAGTTATGCCTTCCCTTTCATACGCAATGTGCAGTCTTTTTGTGATTGTACTTTTGGGAGCTTGTGACTCCATTTGGAGAAAAAAGCAGCCCAAGGCGTTGGCGAGGGTCGGCGAAACCTACCTGTATGAAGCCGATGTAAAAGCGCTTATGGGTAAAAACCTATCGAAAGAGGATAGTACTTCTTTTGTGACCAGCTACATTAACAATTGGGCTTCAAAACAACTGCTTCTCGATAAAGCAAAAATCAACCTGACCGAAGATAAATTGGCGGAATACGATGCCTTGGTATCTGATTATCGTACCGATTTGTACACCCGCGCATATAAAGAGGCCTTGGTGCGGCAGGTGAACGATTCGACCGTGAGCAGGGCGGAGCTCGAAAGTTTTTATGAAAAGGAAAAAGAGAATTTCCGTTTAAAGGAAATGTTGGTAAAACTGCGGTTCGTGGCCCTGCCCAAAGATTTTTTGAACAAGGTGGAAGTAGCCGAACGACTCAAGAATTTTGGGGAAAAAGATCGCGCGGTTCTCGACTCTATCAGTGTTCAGTTCCGAAAGACGAGTTTCAACGATTCCATTTGGGTTACGGCCTCCCGGATCATTGATGAAATTCCGCCCTTGACATTGGAAAACGTGGAGAAACAACTAAAGAAATCACAATTTTTAAATTTGGAGGATGAGAACGGGGTATATTTGGCCAAGATCCTCGATGTGAGGCCTGTGGACGATATTGCGCCTCTTTCCTTTATCGAACCTACTATTGAACGGGTGCTTTTAAGTCGAAGGAAACTGGACTTTCTACGTAAACTGGAAACCGAAGTCATAGACGAGGCCATCAAAAAGAAAGAATTTGAAGTATATGAAATGGATACAAATAGTAAAAACAATGAAGATGAATAGGATTAGGATGGGGTCATTTTTTGGGATGTTGTGCGTGTGTAGCCTAACCTTCGCCCAGCAGACCGGCGAGTTGCCCGACACACAAATCGAACCTGACGAACCTGGTTTAGAGGCTAGTCTTGATGTTAAAAGGGATACTACAAAAAATTTCAAGAAGATAAAATTGGATGGTATCGCCGCTGTTGTAGGGGATTATGTGATATTGGATTCCGATATCGAAAAGACCCTTATCGATCTGAAAAGTCAAGGCGTTTCCACAGAGGACGTTACCCGATGCGGACTTTTAGGAAAGCTTATGGAAGACCGTCTTTATGCCCATCAGGCCGTACAGGACAGTCTTTTGGTTTCCGACGATGAGGTATCCGCGACCACAGAGCGGCAGATTCAGTCGTTCGTACAGCAGACCGGTTCCATGGAAAAACTGTTGAAGTTTTATCGAAAGGAAGATGAGGCAAGCCTCCGCGAGGATATCAACAAAATCAACAAATTGCGGATGCTTTCCGAAAAAATGCAAACGAGTATTGTTGAGAAGATTGAAATTACGCCCGAAGAGGTACGACAGTTCTACAACAATATTCCCGAAGACGAACTCCCGGTTTTCGGAGCGGAAATGGAAATAGCCCAAATTGTAAAGGCACCCAAACCGACGGAAGAAGAAGAACAGAAGGTCATTGACAAATTGAACAAGATAAGGGCCGATGTGCTTGATAATGATGCCAGTTTTAGCGTTAAGGCGATTTTGTATTCTGAAGACCCCGGATCTAAATCCGATGGCGGATACATACCAAGTGTTACCAAAGAGTCCGGTTATGTCAGGGAATTCAAGGATGTCACCTTCAGTCTTAAGCAGGGCGAAATTTCCGAACCGTTCAAAACCCAATTCGGATACCATATCATTTATATGGAAAAAATAAGGGGACAGGAACGGGATATACGCCATATTCTCATGCAGCCTGAAATTTCTCAAACGGCCTTGAACGAAGTGAAAAATGAACTCGATACCATCCGACAGCAGATTATAGACGGGAAGTATACCTTTGCCGAAGCCGCCCTTAATTTTTCCGATGAAAAAGAGACCAAGTTCGATGGGGGACTTTTACGGAATCCCATTAACTACGATTCCCGTTTTGAACTGACCAAGATGGATCCGACCCTTTACAATCAAGTCCGTAACCTGAAGGATGACGAGATTTCCTATCCGCTTATCGAAGAAGATGCAAGAGGTGGTGGTCCGAAATATAAATTGCTCAAAGTCACGAATCGCTATGACGAGCATACGGCCGATTTTTCTAAGGACTATACCAAGATCCAAGAATTGGCCAAGACGGAAAAACAATATAAGGCCATTAAAAAATGGATGGACAAACATATTTCGGATACCTATGTCAGCGTAAGCGAGAGCAATAGAAGTTGTGATTTCGCCAACAATTGGGTAAAGGAATAGTGCATGTCAGACGTAGCCGCAATCAACAAACTAGTAGAAAAGCACAACGCCCTTAAAGCAGAAATCGCCAAGGTGATCATCGGGCAGACCCTGGTCATCGATCAAATTCTTTTGAGCATTTACACGGGGGGGCACTCCCTGCTTATCGGTGTGCCGGGTTTGGCAAAGACGCTAATGGTCAACACCATCGCCCAGACCTTGGGCCTTGACTTTAAACGCATTCAATTTACACCGGATCTGATGCCCAGTGATATCTTGGGCAGCGAGGTTTTAGACCAAAACCGGAATTTCAAGTTCATCAAAGGGCCGATTTTCGCCAATATCATCTTGGCCGACGAGATCAACCGTACCCCGCCCAAAACGCAGGCGGCCCTGCTCGAAGCCATGCAAGAGCGATCGGTCACTATTGCCGGGCAGCGGCACAAACTGGAACTCCCTTATTTTGTTTTGGCAACACAGAACCCGATAGAGCAGGAGGGTACCTACCCATTGCCGGAAGCCCAGCTCGACCGTTTCATGTTCGCGATAGAACTGAAATATCCTTCGATAGCCGAAGAGATGCAAGTGGTGAAGCGCACAACTTCGGACGTTAATGTATCCGTCAACGCCCTTTTTAACGCCCAGGAAATTTTAGAGGTGCAGCATCTGGTCCGTCGTATCCCCGTACCGGACAATGTGGTGGAGTATGCCGTAAAATTGGTCAATAGCACCCGACCGAATTTAGAGTCCGCAACTGATTTTGTGAAACAGTTTATAGATTGGGGCGCTGGTCCCCGAGCCTCCCAGAATTTGATTTTGGGTGCAAAGGCACATGCGGCCATCCATGGAAAGTTCTCCCCCGATATCGAAGATGTACAGGCCGTTGCCATGGGTATCTTACGCCATCGTATCATCAAAAACTATAAGGCCGAGGCCGAAGGTATTTCGGAGGATGATATTGTTGTGAAGTTGTTGTAAATCACTACGCCGTCATGCGGAACGCAGCGAATCATCTTGCTGGCTCTTGCCTAAGCTAAGACGGGCGAATCGTTCTTAAGGCATCCGGCAGGCAATCAATTCACCCCTTACCCTGAAAGCGCTCGTAAGATGCCTCCTCCGTCGTCAAGACAAGATAATAATAAGTCATTGAAAGCAATGCTTACAAAAAAGGAACCTTTACTAATTAAGTCCTTTCTTCAACGCAGTGCCAAATCCTAAATATCCCTTGAAATCCATAAAATCCTAGTCCTTTTTTAGTAAATTTGTGAGACTGATAACTTAAAACAAAACATAGAATGGCATTCGACATAGATATGATCAAAGGGGTGTACGCCAAGATGGCCGAACGTGTGGACAAGGCACGTGAAGTAACCGGCAAACCCTTGACCCTTTCGGAGAAAATATTATACTCCCATTTGTGGGACGGTAATCCCACCAAGGCCTTTACCCGGGCCAAGGATTATGTCGATTTCGCTCCCGACCGTATCGCCTGCCAAGATGCTACGGCGCAAATGGCGCTGCTGCAATTTATGCAGGCCGGCAAGCCTCAAGTAGCCGTACCGACTACGGTACACTGCGATCACCTGATTCAGGCAAAAAGCGGTGCGGCTGCGGATTTGAAATCCGCCAATAGTACCAGTGCCGAAGTTTTCGATTTCTTGGAATCCGTTTCCAACAAATACGGCATCGGATTTTGGAAACCTGGAGCAGGTATCATCCACCAAGTAGTTTTGGAAAATTATGCGTTTCCCGGAGGGATGATGATCGGTACGGACTCACATACCGTAAATGCCGGTGGATTGGGGATGGTAGCTATCGGTGTGGGTGGTGCCGATGCCGTTGATGTGATGGCCGGAATGGCCTGGGAATTGAAATTCCCCAAACTTATCGGTGTGAAATTGACAGGAAATATCTCCGGATGGACCTCCGCCAAGGATGTTATTTTAAAGGTAGCCGGAATCCTCACCGTTAAGGGAGGTACCGGAGCCATAATAGAATATTTTGGCGAGGGTGCCAAGAATCTATCCTGTACGGGAAAAGGAACCATTTGTAACATGGGGGCCGAGGTAGGCGCAACGACCTCCACCTTTGGTTATGACGATTCTATGGAGCGTTACCTGCGGGCTACCGATAGAAGCGATATTGCCGATGAAGCCAACAAAGTACGCGAATATCTTACCGCCGACCCTGAAGTATATGATAATCCGGACAACTACTTCGACGAGCTGATCGAAATTAACCTGGATGAGTTAAGACCCCATTTAAACGGGCCTTTTACACCCGATTTAGCGACTCCCGTGGGTGAATTAGGGGTTAAAGCTAGAGAAAACAATTGGCCGATTAATGTCGATTGGGGGCTCATAGGGTCATGTACCAATTCCTCGTATGAAGATTTGACCCGTGCGGCCTCTATAGCCAAACAGGCCATTACAAAAAATATAAAACCGAAATCGGATTTCGGTATCAATCCCGGTTCTGAGCAAATCCGGTTCACCGCAGAGCGCGATGGCCTGCTCCAGATTTTTGAAGATCTGGGTGCGACCGTTTTTACCAATGCCTGTGGTCCGTGCATCGGACAATGGGATAGGAGTGATATGAAAGGTGACGAAAAAAATACCATTGTACACTCCTTTAACCGGAATTTCTCCAAAAGGGCCGATGGTAATCCCAATACCCACGCTTTTGTAGGTTCGCCCGAAATGGTCGCGGCGATAGCGATTTCCGGAAAACTGGATTTTGATCCTATGAACGATACGCTAATCAACGAAGATGGAGAAGAGGTAATGTTGGACGAGCCAATGGGTATCGAATTGCCCGTAAAGGGCTTCGAAGTCGAGGATGCCGGATATCTGGCACCCCGTGAAGACGGTTCGAGTGTCGATGTCAAAGTGGCCAAAGATTCTGAACGACTTCAGTTGTTAGAGCCGTTCGAGCCAATTACCCCAGATGAGCTACAAGGCGTGAAGCTGTTGATCAAGGCGTTTGGTAAATGTACTACAGACCATATTTCAATGGCCGGACCTTGGTTACGTTTTCGTGGCCATTTGGATAATATTGCCAATAATACCCTTATCGGCGCGGTCAATGCGTACAATAAAAAGACCAATTTTGTCAAGAGCCAATTGACCGGCGAATACGGCGGGGTACCCGATGTGCAAAGAACGTATAAGGCAAAGGGCATCAAGACCATTGTTGTCGGTGATCATAACTACGGTGAGGGGTCGTCGCGTGAACATGCGGCTATGCAGCCCCGTTTCTTGGGTGTTGCCGCCGTATTGGTGAAATCCTTCGCCCGTATCCATGAGACGAATTTGAAGAAACAGGGCATGTTGGGCCTGACCTTCGCCAACGAAAAGGATTATGATCTTATACAAGAGGATGATACCTTTAACTTTGTAGATATTGCGGACTTCGCACCAGATAAACAATTGACTATTGAAGTAGTGCATGGCGATGGAAGTAAGGATTCTATAAAAGCGAACCATACGTACAACGCAGCTCAGATTGGTTGGTTCAACGAAGGCTCGGCACTTAATGTCATCAAAAGGGAGAACGCGGCTTAGGGTCTGGTCAAAAACAGCGGGTACAATTGATAGGCAATTATGTTGTTTGTCAATAAGGATGAAAACGCGGCCTTAGCAACGTAACAGCGCGTATTTTCAACTCAGTTGGCGAGCAAATGTACCAGCATATATACGGGTTATTTTTAAACAAACCCTTAAGTCAAAACGTTAAATTAGTTAACGTCATAGCCAGCACAGCAAAGCAATCTATTGAACTTTTGTAAGAGTTCGATAGATTGTTTTTAGTAAATAGGCTTGCTGCAATATTGTCTATTTTGGGCGCAATGGTTCTTGCTTATCTGAATGTTCTCTCGTGAAAAGAAAAACGGTTTATACACTGCTTCTGATCCTCTTTATACTCTCTTTTTTCATGACCCCTTTGGGCGATTTCGCAAAAAGTGGTCTGATGCGATTGTTCGCTTCCACGCCGGATATTATTTCTTTTGAAAATCAAGAACAGCTGTCCAGTTACGATTGGCGGTTACGGGATGCCGAAGGAAACAATTTTAATTTTGAAAGGTCAAAAGGAAAAGTAGCCTTCGTCGATTTTTGGGCCACATGGCATACGCCCAGTACAGCGGAATTAAGGGATATTCAAAAGCTATATGATGACTATTCGGGCAAGGTAGACTTTTATATGGTTACCAACGAAGCGCAATTTCCCGTGGAGGAGTTTATGGGAAAAACGGACTATTCGTTTCCGATTACCTTTCGTAGTATGGACGAGCCGTCGCCACTTGAAATTCCCGATCCCGCAGGAACTTACCTCATCGATAAAACAGGAAGTATCGTAGTGAAATCCAAAGAAATGACGGATTGGTATAACAAAGAAGTCACCCAACTTTTGGATAGTCTGGTTGTGAAATAGACATGACATCGTTGTTTGGAATCGAGAATATCGGCTTTTGAGGTCAGATGAAGTCATTTCTCAACAGCATTGCAGGGCTACGGTTTTCAAAAATGTGGAGATAGAATCTCAAAATGTGATATTCATAGGTAAAAGAAAAAGTCTAAATGACCTCATATAATACTGAGAAGAGATAAAAGAAGGAGCTGAATACAGAGAGCGGATTTCGGTTCGATTTTTTAGTTTTAAAAATACGCAAACCTATGAAACGTTCGTTAGTAGTTAAATTTTCGATTGTATTTCTAGTCGGGCTTGGAGTTTACTTTTTTACGCCGTTAGGCCCAAAAGTGAGGGGGTACGCAGGTAGGTTGTGGTCTAAAAATGCAGTGGCCCTTAAAACCGATCGGCAGATTTCCGAAGATTCATATGTATGGCAATTGGCCGATACCGAGGGAAATGCATACGATTTTACAGAAGCGAAGGGCAAGGTGATTTTCCTAAACTTTTGGGCGACTTGGTGCGGCCCTTGTTTAAAGGAAATGCCGGATATTCAAAAGTTGTATACTGATTATGGCGAAAAGGTCGGTTTCTTTTTGGTTACGCAAGAAGAGACCGCAAAAGTGAATACTTTCCTGCAAAAAAAGGGGTACACGTTCCCGATATATTTTACCGATAAAGGAGATATCCCTGAGGAAATCGCATCCAAATCAATGCCTACTACCTACATCATAGGTAAATCCGGAAAAATTGCCCGAGCAGAAACCGGAGCTGCCAATTGGAATGGTTCTGAGGTACGTGGCCTATTGAATAGCTTGTTAGCGGAATAACCGATTACTTTTTAAAATACTTAAAGGGTACTATAAGCATACCGAAGCATTCCCCGTCATTTTTCCCCAAATGTTTGTGGTGCATCTTATGACCCCTTCGCACACCTTTCGCATACCAATTATTAGCATTTCGGAGAAGCTTAAAACGCTGGTGTATAAAAATGTCGTGTACAAAAAAGTAGGCGATACCGTAAGCGAGAATGCCAAAACCTAATGGCCAGCCGTACCAAAAATCGGTCTGGGCACCTAAATAAAAAAGTACCATACTGACCACTGCATAGAAAATAAAAAAGGCGTCGTTCCGCTCGAACCACGAATCATGATCTTTTTTATGATGGTCTTTGTGCAAGCTCCATAAAAATCCATGCATGATGTACTTATGCGTGAACCACGCCATAAACTCCATGAACAAAAATGTTCCTAAAAAAATCAGTATCCAAACTGCTATTTTCATTGTTGTACTAAATTATCGATTATCAAATTCTAATGTAATAAAATTAATTTCACTCTTCACTCTTCACTCTTCACTCTTTACCTTCCTCAAGCCTTACTCTTCAAACTTCACCTTCATCCTTCAACTTTAAAGCTGCCGAAGGCAGTATTGAATTCCGAACTCTTCAATCCAGGACCAATGTCCATTTTTCCTAAACTCCTAAACTCCTAAACCAATAAACTATAAACATTTTATCAGACCAATCTCAATTTAAATTTGACATAAGACCTGGCTAGGACGCCAAATTTTTGATAATCGGGAACGCGTATACGAGCGTTTTTAATCTCTAGGGGAGGGGTGTTCTGCAATTTTCTAAGCAACTTATGATAATACTTATATGCTGTGTATACCCCGAATTTGGCATCGTTGGGTAGTTTTACGATACCCGAATAGCCCAGTTCAAAATCGGCCTTGATTTCGTTTACTATTCTAGTTTTCGATATTTCGTCCAGTTTTTTAAGATCGGTATTCGGGAAATAACTACGGTTCAGGTCTTCGAAATCGGCTTTGAGATCTCTTAGAAAATTCACTTTTTGAAAAGCGGAGCCCAAAGCCATCGCACTTTGCTTAAGCGTGTGGTATTTTTTAGCATCCCCTTTAACAAACACCTTTAGACACATGAGTCCCACTACATCGGCCGAGCCGTAGATATACTCCCGGAACTCCTTTTCGGTACAATAAATGGTTTTGTTCAAATCCATTCGCATGCTTTTTAAGAAGGCGGCTACTAGATCATAGGAAATATCATATTTATGGTAGGTGTGTTGAAAAGCATTCAAAATGGGATTCAAACTGATTTTGTCTTCCAATGCTTCCTTCAGACTGGTCTCGAACCTTTCAAACAATATTTCTTTGTCATAGTCGTGAAAAGTGTCTACTATTTCATCGGCAAAGCGAACGAATCCATAGATATTATAAATATCCGAGCGAATCGCAGGGGCGAGCATTCTCGTGGCGAGGGCAAACGAAGTGCTGTACGATTGGGTTACGATTTTGCTGCACTGGTATGAAACTTGATCGAATGTGGCTTTCATAGCTAAGGGTTCGTTTTAAATTTTTTAAGAATCAGATCGGCTACTAATTTTCCCGAGATTAAAGCCGGGGGTACCCCAGGTCCCGGAACGGTCAACTGCCCAGTAAAAAATAAGTTTTTCACCTTACCGCTTTTCAGTTTAGGTCTTAAAAAGGCAGTTTGCGATAGGGTATTGGCCATCCCGTATGCGTTTCCGTTATACGAGTTGTATTGCTCTATAAAGTCGTTCACGCAGAAGGACTCCTTAAATATAATGTTATTTCTCACATCCTGCACAGTTATATCCTCAAATCTATCCATTATGATATCGAAATAGTTTGCCCTGAGTTCTGGGGTGTCCGATAGGCCGGGAGCAATCGGGACGAGAAAAAATGCCGTTTCGCAATTACCCGGCGCCATCTTGCTATCGGTCACGGATGGAAAGTTGGCGTAGAAAAGGGGATTGGTAGGCCATTGGGGCACATCATAAATTTCTTGGGCATGCTTTTCAAAATCCGTATCAAAAAACAGGTTGTGATGTTCTATATTTTTCAGCTTTTTATCAAATCCTATATAAAATAGGAGTGCTGATGGCGCAAAGGTTCGGCTTGCCCAATAGGCTTTCGAATATTGCCGATGCTCTTGGTCGATAAGCGTCTCCGAGTGGTGGTAATCGGCACCACTTAGTACGATATCGGAAGTTATGTGTTTTCCCTTGACCGAAATACCTATGGCTTTTTTGTTTTCCACGAGGATTTTTTCCACGGGGCTGTCGGTGTGTATGGTAGCTCCCAAGCTAACCGCCAGGGCTTTCATCGCTTTAATGATCTCGTACATGCCCCCTTGAGGATGCCAAGTGCCGAGTCCGAAATCGGCGAAGTTCATGAAACTGTAAAAAGAAGGCGTTTTACTCGGTTTGGCGCCCAAAAAAAGCACCGGAAACTCCAGGGTGGACACCAGTTTAGGATTTTTGAATTTCTTTCGTACCTCACCACTGATGGTCTTGAAGAACCGATCTACCCGCATCGCCGTCTCGGGCGTGACGAGTTCAAACGGGGAGAGACCTGGGCGCAAGACCACCTTATTGATGGCAATGTCGTAATTCTCTTGGGCCTCGGCAATAAACTTTTTTAGATGAACTGCACTGCCCGGTTCGATACGCTCGAATTCAGCGCATATCTTTTCCATGGAGTCACCAATAGTTATGGTATCGTTAGAAAAGAAGATTTTGTAGGCGGGATCGAGCTTGTCCAGTTGATAGTAATCCGAAGTTTTTTTTCCGAAATCCTCAAAAAAACTATCGAAAATATCGGGCATCCAATACCAACTGGGTCCCATATCGAAAGTGAAACCATCTCTTTTAAATTGCCTTGCCCTTCCACCGACGGTAGCGTTTTTTTCATAGATCGTCACCGTATGACCCGCTTTCGAAAGATAGCAAGCGGCAGCCAATGATGAAAATCCGGAACCGATGATGGAAATTATTTTTTGCATATAATGTTCAAGTTCTAATTTGAAGCAGTTAAAGTCTTTCGATAAGCCGATCGAGAGAAGGAAATATTTTCACGAAATCAGGTAGTTTTTTGTCGACTATGTACTGGGTCTGACGCCCTAAGAGCCAAAGGTGAGGGTTCGTGTACCCCTTGGTCATAGTGGTGAAATCTTGGATATACCCATCAATTTTATCTTTTGTAGGCACCACGGTGAGATAGGAAACAAAATAGAGATTGTCAAAGTATTTCATAATATCGGCCAAATTCGCCATGGGTACCGTCTGCCCAAGGTATATGGATTTATATCCCCTTAAAACGATTTCATAATTCAGGTATAGCAGCCAGATATCATGTATTTCGTTCTCGGGTAGAAAAGCAACGAATATCTTGTCTTTGTTCACCGGTTCAATGTGTTGCAGTTTTTCGGTATTCGCCGAAATCTTTTGCTTGATCAAGCAACCGATGAAGTGTTCGTGCGCGGCACTGATGGTATCCGTCTGCCATAGCATACCCAGTTCTTTGAGCAGGGGAATGAAAATATCACGAAATATTTCCCGGAACGAACGACCTGTCAATAAACCATTATAGGTTTTTGTGAAAAGAGCCTGATCAAAATTAATCATGGCAAGCTTAAAAGCGCTGATCGAATGGTTTTTGGAATTATTATCGGTAATTATTTCGCGCACCATTACGGGAATATTCTTTTCGGGAATTTCGGCGATTTTCGAAATTTTAAACCCACCGTTGTAAAGCAGGGTGATATTCAACAACTTCTGTAAACTATTAACACTGTATGAGCGGATGTTGGTACGCGTTCTTTCGGGGGATAATAAATTATACCTCTTTTCCCATATTCGGATAGTATGTGCCTTGATACCCGAAAGGTTCTCCAAATCTCGGATGCTAAAAGATTTTTTATGATTGTTCATTAATAAAGTTCAAACGTTAAACAAATTTACGATAAAATAGGAGCAGAAGAACAACTATACACTAATTTTTTGAATAATCCCAGTTATTTGATTGGTTTGGAATTTGAATGTAAGCGTAGACGTCCAGGCCCTTTTGAAGGTGATTAGAATTAACTAATTTCCATATTTGCAGTATACTGCAGTTCCATTTTTACCTGCCCTTGGCCGATTTTAGCGTCCAGGCACATCACAAGAAGATGATGTTAAATTTATTAACGAAAAGTGGGGCACTAAATTTATAAATCTTACGTTAGTTGTAGGATAAGTATATGCTAAATCCGTAAGGTGTCAAAATAATCGATGAACTGCCTGTTTTTTTAACATTAAAAATTGTATTCTGACATCGAACGAGATACTTTTGCACGTAATTAAGGCAGATTTATAAGGTGAATTACATTAAATTCAAAGATTCGTGAATCTTAGCTTTCATTATTATTTTTTTAAATTTTTAAAATCCCCCATATGAGAACAAAATTACAATTACTTATCCTATTTGTTTTAACAACTTATTATGCTATCGGACAATCCGAATGCACCCCAATTGCAGAAGTAAACTTTCCTGGTGGCAGGGTCGTCATGAGTTTTGACGGAAACGTACACGACGACGATGATATTGTAGCCATGGCCTATTCTGCCGGACTTTTCTGGGCGGCCGGTCTTCAAGACAAGGTGGTACAGATTGAGTACAACAACCATGTTTGCGATACTGGCGTGAATGAATCCGACGGAACCGGTGCCGGTGCCGGCGATGATAGCGCAAATATGAGGGCGACTGCTTCGGGTGCTATTTCTAATTTCGGATACAGTTCCACTATTTTTTACGATTATGAACGTCAAGGTTCGACATCGAGCGCTAAAATGGCTGCTGAAATAGAGAAATCAACAGCGTCGAATCCGCTTTGGATTCTTGCGGGAGGGCCTATGGAAACTGTTTGGCGCGGCTTCGAGCGGGCCAACAAGGGGTTTGACCATGTGGTAGTCATCTCCCATTCACGGTGGAACGAGAATCATACACATTGTAGCGATGCCCACAACTATAGCGACCTTAAAAATAAATATCAGGGAAAAGGGGTGTTCTTCGTCGAAAATTGTGATAACGGTGGATGCAGTAGTTCCAACAAACTTAACGACCAAAACGGAGGCTTTAACTCGGCCAAAAGCAATTGGGAATGGATGCGGAACAGTGATAAGGAATATAATCGTTGGATTTATAGCCGTAATCCGTGGAGCTCCCGTTTTGATCCCTCTGACGCAGGCATGGCCTATTTCTTGATTACCGGTGGGCCTTTCAACGGAGGCAACAAAACTCCGGATCATAACGATGCCAAAAAATTACTGGAAAACCCGTGTCAGAGCAAGGCTAAACCTGAAATAAACAAAGCGCCAGAGCTTAGTTTTAACTCTCCTTCGAACGGCCAGACCTTTAAGGCGGGGGCCAATATTGCGGTGGAAGGCGTTGCCAATGATTCCGATGGTTCCATTTCCGAAGTTGCCCTTTTTATAAACGATACTCCGGTCGGCAAAGATTACCAGGCCCCATACCAGTGGAGCGGCCAAGACGAAAATTTGGCCAATCTAAAAAAAGGAAACTATGTTCTAAAACTCGTGGCAAAGGATAACGACGGGGCGACAACCACTAAGACCCTACGCATTACCGTAGAGGAGGAGGAGACGAATACCGAAAACAGTACTCCCGTCGTCGTTTCAATCACATCCCCAAAAGATAACCAAACTTTTGCTGTGGGCGATCGTGTTGATATCGACGTATCCACCACCGAAAAGGGAAATGTCGTAAAGCACCAAATTTTCTTGAACGATAATCTGGTAGATACCGACGGTGATAATTTCACCTCCCATACCATTGAAAATATTCAAGAGGGAACCTATGACATTCGCGTCGAAGCTACAAACGAAGCGGGCGTCAAAGCGACTAAATCGGTTGCTATTAGTGTTGTAGGCATCAAAACCGACGATAAAGAGGAGGAAGTAAAGCCTGAACAAAATCCCGAGGAGGAAAAGCCTGAACAAAATCCAGATATCAAAACCTCTACGTTTAATTTTATTTCGCCTGCCGATAATGCTAATTTTGATGTTGGGGAAACCATAACTGTAGACCTGGCCCCCACCGCCAGCGGTAGCGATATCGTAAAATATCAGATTTTCGTTAACGAAAATTTGGTGGATACCGATCCTTCCAATTTTACCGCATATCGTATAACCCATGCCCAAAAAGGAACTTACACGGTAAGGGCTGAAGCCACGGAAGCCAGCGGGGCAAAGACCGTTAAAACTAGTATCGTGCAAGTAGGTGGTAATGAGAAACCAACGGTAGAGGTGCCCTCTGTAAATGAGACTCCGATACGCTTTTCCGTATCACCCGAAGACGGTTCCTCCTTTCTAGAAGGTACCAACGTATCGGTAAATGTTTCTGCCGCTGCAAACAGTAGCAGCATTATAAAGTATCAGATTTATGTAAACGGCAATCTAGTAGATACAGATCCCGCTTATTTTACGCCGTATGTGATTACCAATGTAGAACGCGGAACGTATGCCGTAAAAGTGGAGGTAACCGATGAAGATGGCCATAAAGAGACTAAAACGCTCCAATTCAATGTAGGCAGTACGTCCGTCGGTTTGGTTGCCCGGATAAATAATGACTCTGCAAACCTTTTGAACGATGAAAACCTATCGTTGCGAATTGCACCCAATCCTGTTGAAGGATCCCAAATGAACGTTTTCCAAAAAACAAGCAGTAATTTGCGGATAACGAGTGTTTATGGAGTGTTGGTTAAGCAAATAAACGATGCTGGCGAATCGGAAAGAATCGATGTTTCCGGTCTGGCACCGGGCTTATATATTTTAGAATCCGATACCGAAAAGGCCAAGTTTATCATTTCCGATTGAAATGCGTTGAAAAATCACTTCAAATCCCCCGCAACTGACCGATGAATATTCGGTTCAAAGAAAAAGCCCCGACAATCTTGTCAGGGCTTTTTTGTGTGCGCACGAGAAGACTCGAACTTCCACAACCTAATGGCCACCAGCCCCTCAAGCTGGCGCGTCTACCAATTCCGCCACGTGCGCATGTATTTATATTTAAGGGTGCAAATATAGTGCGGTTTGTGGTATCAAAAAATGTATTTTAATTATTTCTCCAATACTTCACCCAATCGATGATTGGGATACAGGTTTTTATTTCGCTATCTTAATGAAATAATTGTATGATTGGCTATCTTAATGAAATAATCTTTCAAGACAAAAAAAATTAAATGGACCGGAAAAACGTAATTCTATCACCGTTTATTATCCTGATTTTTATTCTGGTTTGTTCACCCTTATCAAAGCAGCAGACTCAAGAATCTCTGGATGCTGAAACCTTGCCCGAACCGTTAATTATGGCTTATTATGTACCAGAACGTAATTTTGAGCCGGAAGAGATTCCTGTCGAAAAGCTTACCCATATCATCTTCTCTTTCACTAATGTGATAGACGGGGAAATGAGATTGAGAAAGCCGGAGGTAGCGGGGCCAAAGCTGGAGGCCCTTGTCAGGCAAAAGAAACGCAATCCGGATTTAAAAGTAATGATCGCTTGTGGCGGGTGGGGCGCTGATGGATTTTCGGACATGGCGCTGACCGAAGAGAGCCGCACAAAATTTATTAATAGTGCCTCGGAATTTATAAAGAGGTATCAGCTAGACGGTATGGACATGGACTGGGAGTATCCGGGAATATCTGGTGCCGGTACCATGGCGCGTGAAGGAGACACTCAAAATTTCACTGCCCTTATGAAGGGCCTTCGCGGGATGCTGGACACCTTTAAGACACCCAAGGTACTTACCTTCGCCTCGGCAGGCTGGAAGCGGTACTATGATCACATCGAAATGGGCGAGGTAATGAAATATGCCGATTACACCAACGTAATGACTTATGACCAGGTATCCGGGGTATCCGAATATACGGGACATCATACGCCGTTAAGGGACGTCCGTAGTCAAAATATCACAGGTACCCCGTTCCATGATTATCTAGACAGCTTGTATCAGACGGGTGCCAATTCCGATCCCCATCCGCGCTCGTCACAAAAAATTGTGGATTTTCTGATCAAAGAAGGTGTCGATCCGAAACAGATAGTGATTGGAGGCGCCTTCTACGGCAGGGTCTGGAAAGGTGTGCCGCCGGAAAACCACGGACTGTACCAGAAAAGCGGAGGCATCCATATTGGGTGGATCCCCTATCACCAGATTCGAAAATCTTATGAACCGGACCCTGATTTTCAGCGCTATTGGGATGATAGCGCCAAAGCACCATTTATGTACAATTCAGTGGATAGCTTAATGGTCTCCTATGACGATACGGTGTCAGTAGCGCAAAAAACCGAATACGTCAAGGCAAAAGGCTTGGGCGGCATTATGTTCTGGGAATTGGGGAATGATACCAAGGAAGAGGGAAGTCTGCTCGACGCAATATATGAGGCCGCACAAGAGTGAAAACAGCCAAAATCCTTTTGTAACACTTTAAATCGTATTTGAGCTATTTGGTGAACGGTAAACACGTTAATTTTAATAGGTTAAAGATTTTGAATTAGTAGATCTTGCGTACGACACCTATCACCAAAAAACTCAAATCATGAGAAATGAAAAATTAATTCATGCCTTAGGTAATTGTATTAATCACTGTAATTATTGCGCGGATGCATGTCTGGACGAAGAAAACGTGGCGATGATGAAGAATTGTATACGGATGGATCGCGTATGTGCCGAAGTATGCAGCACGTTAGCGCAAGTACTGGCGACCTCTTATGATGACGTTCAGGGGCTGGTGGATTATTGTAGAAAAATTTGCCAAACCTGTGCCGATGAATGTTCAAAACACGAGCATCAACATTGTAAGGATTGTGCGGAAGTATGTAGAACGTGTGCGGCGGCCTGCAGCGAATTTTCCATTTGAAATTTAGTTTTGAGACCAATAACTATAAAGTAACCAATATACTCGTTACGTCCGGTATAGTAATTTTCCTTTATTTCCTTTGGGAGAAGGTGCCGCATTTTTAAGGCATTTTCGGTTTACCCAATTATGCCGTATTAATCGATAAGGACGGGGCAAGTCGCAAAATAATCAAACAAATGAATAGATAATTTTATTTTTGGATGGAAACACCTGTACTCGATTTTTCCGAAGTCATAAACTAATATTAAAACTTAAACCACGAAAATGTCCTTAACAACAGTTATTTTAAACATTCTTTTGCCGCCCTTGGCGGTATTTTTGAACCACGGATTTGGATCGGCGTTCCTTATCAGCATATTATTGACAGCACTGGCCTGGTTACCAGGGATAATACATGCTTTTATAGTGAACGGTTAAGAATTTGCTGTGGTCATTAAACTGATTAGCTGTTGGTTTATTAATCGATAGTTTTTAGTGCTATTGTTTTCAAAACAAAATTACTTTTGTGAGTCACCGAACCAAAGCCATATCTAATAATTTGAAAACTTAGGTATGCCATATCGGTATGCATTCGGTTTTAATCCCACCTCCATATAAAACAAGATGTTGCATCCAAATATACCAAATCAAATACAAGGAGGCTGCCACGATACGGTCAGTATGCACTGTACGGATAACGTTGATATAGCCATCGATTGTTATAAAAAACTTCAGGAGCGATTAACATCTGTAAATGAATGGCACACATTCTCCGATAAAATAAAGGCGGAATTTGCTTTGTTCGATGGCAAGACCCAACAGCCGACCAGTGTTGTCAAAAAGGGAAACCTGATTAGAATAGAAGTTCCCGGTATAGGCAACCCTAGTGGTGGAGGTTACGATTGGACCAAAATAGTAGCGATTCAAACCGGGGAGGCGGAACAGGGCGCTCCTTTCCTACTTTTGTCCGTCAGGCCGTGTCCGGCACCCAAATGTACCGATGGTACCGTGGCCCATTTCTACAATGGGGAAGCGAGCAGTACATTTATCGTAAGACGCGTCGGAACCTGTATCTATGCTGAGGTCCATGGTAGAAATGAGATAGAAAACACTTCAACGGTTCCAGTAATGGATACCATACGGAACAAGGCAGTAGCTATTGGTAGTAAGCTGGGAATAGGCAACTTAAATTGGCTTGGGTTCACACAGGCGCTACTTGAACCATTTAAAAATTAAATCCCTTATTAACTTATCAAAACAACATCTAAACTTCTTGATCTCAGTCTTCAATATTTCTTAATCTTCCATATTTTCGAGACTTTCCAGGGCCGTTCCCATATCTATGCCTGCTTCAAGCACCGGAGCGAACAGATCACCTTCTTTGGCCAGACGTTGCGCCATATTTTTTATCGTAAAATGGGAGGCCCCGAGCCCGTACTCCACTTCGCCCCAGTGTAAGGGGGCGGAAACTTGTGCGCCTTCCACGGGACGCACTGAATAAGGAGCTGCGACCGTTTGCCCTTTCCGGTTCTGAAGAAAGTCCAGGTAAATCTTCCCTTCCCGGTTCTTTATCCGGCGTTCCATCGTGGTAATATCGGGGATCCGCTGCTGAACAAAATAACAGATGAGCTTTATGAAATTCCGGACCTCTTCATACCTGTAATTGCCTCCCATCGGTAAATATACATGCAGGCCCTTAGCCCCGGAAGTTTTGCAATAGCCTTCAATATCGGCTTCCTTCAGAACTTGGTGTACGGTCAGGGCAACTTTGACCACATTTTTAAAATCCATTCCTTGGGGAGGATCCAAATCGATTATCCCGTAATCCGGTCGGTCCAAATCGGTGGTACTTGAATTCCAAGGATGAATTTCGATACAACCCAGATTCGCCATGTAGATCAAAGAGGCCGTATTCTGACAGAGCAGATAATCGATATCCCGTTCAGAGGACTTTGAATGGATGGTAACGGTCTGCATCCATTCGGGAACATTTTCATTGTCCTTTTGGAAAAAACTTTCCTCCAGAATTCCATTGGGATGCCGATGAAGGCTCTGGGGCCTATTCCTAAGATAGGGTACCATGGTATCGGAAACCTGCAGGTAATAATCAATCAGGTCATATTTTGTATATCCCGACGTTGGCCAATACATTTTTTCCAGATTGCTAATGGAAACGTCTAGCCCATCGATTTTGATAATTTCCCTTGAACCCGATCCGGTTTCTGATTTTAAGATGCGCGTTCCGGTAGTTGCCTTGGAAATTTCCGGTGCATTGAACAACCTTTTGAATACAGGGTTGCGGAGCAGACCGTTCTTGGTGCGTTCCGAATAGTTTACCTCGCACTCCAATACAGGCGCCATCCAATTCGGTTTTCTTCCCTTCAGGGCCAATTTTTTACCGAACGGGTTTTCTTTTGTTCGGTAACGCCCAAAGGTTTCCAAAAGTTCGGTCCGGTAGGCTTCGCTGAATCCCGATCCGCAATTACCGATATACTTGAGTTTTTCGCCGTCCGACTTTCCCAAGATCAGGGAACCGAAGGCCGCCCCGCCGGTCGTCGAATCGGTATAGCCGCAGATAAGGGCATCTTCGCTTTCAACGGACTTGATTTTCAGCCATTTTTCGGTGCGGGCTCCCGGAACATAATTGGAATCGGCAGTTTTTGCCATGACCCCTTCCATGCCTTCCCCGATGGCTTTATCGAAAAGCGCGGAGCCCATGCCCACGATATGATCGCAATACTGCGTCAGATGGAGCCCTTCGATTACATCGGGAATTAGGCTTTTTCGGTCCAAAAGCGACAGGTCTAACATACCATGACCGTTCAGGTAGAGCATGTCGAACACATAAAACCGTAAAGTGCCCTTAGTATCTGGCCAATTTTGTAGCTCGCCGAATCGAGATACCCCATTTTCGTCCAGCACGGTGACCTCACCGTCGAGAATGGTGTCATGCTCCAGATTTTCTAGATCTCTGGCCAGTTCGGGAAACTTGCCGTTCAAACGTATGCCATTTCTAGATTGTAGCAGCACTCCTTTGTTTGAAATGTGTGCCAGCACCCTGTAGCCGTCCCACTTGAGTTCATATATCCATTCGGGATCATTGAAGATTTCCTTGGCCGATCCGGCCAACATGGGCTGTACTATTTGTCCGGGAGCGATTTCCTTTGAATACTTTTTAGAAGGTTGTTGGGAAGGTTCGACCAAAGCCTCGGCATCATAGAACAGATCGGTGGAAAATGCGTCCTTCTTTTTGATAAGAAGCCAACTTTCCTTTCCGCCGTGCTCCCCCGTTCTGACCAATGCGAAACGTCCTTTTATTTTTTGGCCGTGCATTAGAAGTTTCAGATTTCCTTTTTGGAACTGTTGTAGGGCGCCAAGATCGTTTTCCGTCGTATCGATATCGAAGTTGCCCGAATCCCATATGCCCATTTCGCCCGCCCCGTAGTTGCCTTTAGGGATCGTACCGTGAAAATGAAGATATTTTAGGGGATGGTCCTCGGTCCGGACAGACAATCGTTTATCATTGGGGTTCATGGACGGTCCTTTGGGTACCGCCCAGCTTTTCAATGTACCATCGATTTCCAGCCGCAGGTCATAATGTAGTTTTCTGGCCCGGTGCCGTTGAATCACGAAACGATGGGAGCCCGTCGCGGAAGCATCGGACCCTTGGGGTTCGGGCGTCTTCGAAAAGTCCCTTTTGTCGTTGTATTCCTTGTGGACCACTTCTTAGGATGCCGTTTTTTTCCGTTTTTCAAGACTGGCCTTTAACTGCGCCATCAGATCCTTGGCAGGGGTCGCCTTGGATTCGAATTTTTCGGACTTGGCCTTTTTACCGGATCCCTTAGATTCGATTATCTTCAACAATTGTTTGTTATATACGTCCTTGAATTTGCCGAAGTTGAACTTTTCAGTATATTGTTCTACAAGTGAGATTGCCATTTCAAGTTCCTTCTTTGCGGGTTTTTCTTTGGGAAGCTCTAACTCCGTGGTATCCCTGATTTCGTCTTCGAAACGGATAACGTGTAATACCAGGGCATCCTTATAAACTCCCATTAAGGAAAGATGTTCCTTTTGGCGCATTACGAAAGTGGCTACTCCCAGTTTTTTGGTCTTTTTTAGTGTGTCGCGCAATAGGGAATACGATTTTTCCCCTCCCTTTTGTGGCTTTACGAAATAGGGTTTTTTGAACAGCACATCGGCCACCTCGCTTTCTTCGATGAACTGCTCGATATCGATAGTCTTGCTTTTTTTCATGTTGGCGTTCTCGAAATCCTCTTTTTCCAAGATGATATATTTGTCGTCTTTCTTATAACCCTTCACGATATCCTTCCATTCGACCTCCGCGCCTGTTTTTTCGTTGACCCTTTTATAGCGGATACGTTCCCCATCATGGCTGTCTAACATATCAAGGTCCAAGGCGCGATCCTCGGATCCTGAAAACAGTTTTATAGGTATGGATACCAGACCGAAACTAATTGAGCCGTTCCAAATTGATCTCATGCTTTTATTTTAAAGGTTAACCTGTCCGATGTTCTGCCTTCCAATAGTATTTCTATAGGTTATACTAGAATGAATCTCATCGAGTATTGTTTGTCTAATTTAAACAATTATCGGCATTTGTACCGACCGATAACCATTACAGGTCGTAAATCTACCGTTAGCGCTACTATTGAAAAATTATCGAATGGGTCAGCACCGATTTTATTGTAGAGTCAATACTGGATTTATACCGATTTTGTTTCTAGGGTCGGAGCCTATGTGTCTTTCTCCTCGCAATTTCTATCAACATGAAATCTTCGCTGCGGAATACATCATCAGATGGCTATCTCAACAATGGGTAATTTGCATTATAGGAGAGGAGGAAGTCCGGATCCCTTGTAATGGCTAGGTCGAACAATTTTTATATTCCCTATTATGCATCGGAACGTAGCTCGGCAATATCGAAATTTCGTCTTTCATCTTCCCCTCTTATACTTTATTACCTGTTTCGGTGCGTTTTGAAATAGGTAAAAATTTGAATAGTCTGATAAACGAGGCTTGGAAGAGAAGAACTACCATTATGTAGCTCCAAAAAATATCGAACGGGTATATATAAACGGCCCATATGATATTTGCGAAGATGAATACCGAAGTTTGAACCCCGTGACGACCTTATAAATTACCCATATGACCGCGATGACCAATAGTACTTCTTCTTAATGGGCATATCCTTTTTGGCTCAAAATGAAAATGGGTTACTTTTCATGCTTTTTTAAAAGGTAGGTGTATGGCTCCATGCCGTCGGTATGCTGAAACAAGACCTTCAGCACGCCAAGAACAGGCAAAGCGATTATGGCGCCGACCATCCCCCAGAGAACGGAAAGCAGAATTACCCCGAATATCGTGATAAATGGATTCAGGTCAACCTTGTCTCCAATAATCCATGGCGTGAGGATATAGTTTTCGAGTAGCTGTGCCACACAGATAACGGCAATTACGATAAGCGCGGGGGTTCCCCCTGAATACAGATAGGCCAGGATTATGGCGACCCCGCCGCCTATGAGGTTCCCGACATATGGGATGATCGAAAACAGCGCGGCGAACAACGCCAGGAAAAGGGCAAAGGGCACTTGACCAAAGGTGAACCCCAAATAATAGACGATAAATAGGAAGACCATTATGATGCCTTTACCGAACATATAATTACCGATGATGCGTGATGAACCCGATAAGATTTTGGATCCGGCGTTGTCATTTTTGACCAATTTTTTGAAGAACCGCATGAACATCCGCTTCTGCATCAAAAATAGTATAGTGTAGATCAGGATGATGAACGATTGGGTCAACAGGTCGGTGAACGACGCAATGAAAATTTTCGAAATGCTTTTCAACCTGTCCGTTAGATCAATGTTGTTATCGACGAACCGGGCCGGATCGATTTGAATGGTCCGTTTAGCCCATTCACTGAAGAAACCGTATTTTTCAGTGGCCTTCTCCTTGATGGTGGACCATTCATCGGCCATATTGCCAATCTGGGACGAAACCAGCCAAAACAACAACAATAGGACGATGCCCGTTAAAATGAGGGAAACGGTCATTGCCAACCAATCGGGAAAGCCCCATTTTTTCAATTTTTCGGTCGGCCTGTTCAAAAGCGTTGCAATTATAGCGGCCACAAGTAAAGGGAGTACGAGCGCAGAACCATAGAAAAGGATTACCCATATCCCAGAAAGTAACAGAACCGCCTTCAATAGATACTTTCCGGATATGTCAATTTTATCGTCTTTCATCATTTTTTCCAATTTACTGGGTTCTTTATTTCTTATCTCTACTTTCCTCATCAGTGCTTACCAAAGGATGGTCTTTCATCCCAAGTCCGACAATTTTGATGATATTGACTATTGTGCTATATAGCATTAGAACAACGGTTATCAGGGCGGAACTCAGTACAGTACTGACACCCAAGGTAATGTAGTAGATCACATTGAACCAGTTTGCAGGGATGTTCTCGCTCTCGGTAACCGGCAGGTTGAACAAAAGGAACGACAAAAGAGCCACAACGAATATTACCGTATCCACTTTCGCTATCCGCATAATATTGTTGTAATGGTCCTCCTTGAGCCGGGAAGAAGTACCCGAACTGACGCCCAAAAGGGTAAGCATAAGGGCCAATATCGTAGCGGAAGCCAGAACAATAGTATTACACAGCGTATTAAGGCCCCCTATGCTGACTTTTATGAGCTCCTTAGCCTCATATCCGCTCAAATGCCCCAGCATGAAAGTACCGAGGCCAATAACTCCCAAAGCCAGAATTCCACCCAGAATTGCGCGCTTCGTATAATCGGTAAATTCCATGGTCAACGTATCATTAAAGAATTAATATAGAAATGCAAACTGCAGGTTAAGAGAAATCAGAGGTTGTTTAAAAGATCCGTCAAATATAGTCTCTTAACCACTAGAATTTTTAATTCTATCCAAACGTTCTTTAATACAATTGACGATATCACGATTAATAATCACTGATTATTTCCCTGAACCCTTATGAAATGTAAATTTAAACCATGGGTTTTGTACAAAATGACCCGATTGAAATCAATATCATCATTATCGATATGGATTTTCTCCTTATACCGGTCTTATCAATGTTAAAAAATACAATCTCTTTTAACAAAATATTTTAAATTTGTAAACTTGATTTACCCATGAGACCTGATATTGTACACATCCTTTTGGTTGACGACGATGCCGACGACCGAATGTTCTTCGAGGAGGCCCTGGAAGACCTTGACATTGGCGCGAGTTTCGAACATGTGGGTACCGGGCTGGAGGCCTTGCAAAGGCTTGCGGATGGCAGGGTCCGCCCCGATATTATTTTCCTCGACCTGAACATGCCCCTTATGTCCGGCCGGGAATGCCTCGAACGGATTCGCGCAGACCATGGACTGAAAGATATAAGAATCGTTGTTTATTCCACCTCATTTGACCCTTTGACCGCGGACCGTCTTCATGAGGAGGGTGCAGATCATTACATCCGTAAGCCCGGTAGCTACGACAAATTGAAACAGGTCATACTTATGGGTATCGAGTCCCTAATGCGCGACGGGAAGGGCCCTGTCGCAAAGCAAGATTTCGTAATCTATTCCTGATATCCCATGTTAGACAATGATAACCTTTATTTTCTCGACGGCAGCGGTGAAATGGCTACACTACATCGTGAAAAAAACTGGTCGGCCACCCCTTTGGGCCCGCCCCAAAATTGGCCCCAAAGCCTTCGCGCCACTCTCGATATCATGTTGAACTCCCTGTTCCCAATGTTTCTTTTTTGGGGCGATGGCCATTATTGTTTCTATAACGATGCGTACCGGCCAAGCCTTGGAAATAATGGAAAGCACCCTTCCATTCTGGGAAAAGGGGGGCGAGAGTCATGGCCGGAGATATGGGACGACATAGGCCCCATGCTCAAACAGGTCATGGAGAAGGGCATTCCGATATGGAACGAGGACCTATTGCTTCCGATTTTCAGGAACGGGCGAATAGAGGATGTGTATTGGACGTTCTGTTATAGTCCCGTAAGGGATGGTTCCGGCAATCCCGCCGGGGTGCTGACCGTATGTACCGAGACCACAGATGCCGTTCTGGCCAACGAGCGGCTGACCGAAAGCGAACAGCGCTTTCGCGGGCTGGCAGACCAGTCACCGATGTGGATTTGGATGACCGACGCAGAGATCAACGTCGAATATGCCAACCGTGACCTTCTCGATTATATCGGCTTAGAAAACATTTCGGATTTTACGGGCCAGGTCTGGCAGCATATAGTGCACCCAGAAGACCTTAAAATCGTTACCGAGGCGTTTTCGAAAGCGGCCGAAAAGCGAAGTGGCTTTTCGGTCGACTACCGGGTCCGCAGCGCGGAAACGGGTCTCTACGAATGGTTCACTGTAAAAGGGGTACCAAGGTTCGAGGATGGGACGCTCACCGGTTTTATCGGTACGGGGATGAACGTGCACCGGCAGAAGACCTTCTCGGAACAGCTGAGGAAAGAGGTGGGTATGCGCACCAAGGAACTGGCCGACTCCAATAACGAGCTGGAAAAATCCAATAAGGAACTGCAGTCGTTCGCCTATATCTCGAGCCACGACCTTCAGGAGCCGCTGAGGAAGATACAGACCTTTTGTTCCATTCTGCTTGCCAGCGAATATAATCGGCTATCCCAAAAGGGGAAGGAAAAGTTTGACAGGATGCAGTCGGCCGCAAAGCGGATGCAGGTACTCATCAACGACCTTTTGGCCTACTCCCGACTGGACATGGAGGAGCGAAATTTCGAGACTACCGAACTTCGTACCATTGTAAACGAGGTAAAGGACGACCTCACCGACGAAATTGCTTTTAAGAACGCCATTGTAAACCTAGAAAGTTCATGCGATATCGTGGTCGTGCTCTTCCAGTTCAGGCAGCTGCTTTACAACCTAATATCCAATTCCCTTAAATACGTCGACAAGGATACGGCACCGGTCATAGAAATTTCTGCAAGTCCTGTCCGTTCGTCAGAAATTGCTGATAGCAGGGCGGTACCGGAAATAGAATACGTTCATATCAGGGTGTCCGACAACGGAATCGGTTTTGAGAACGGATTTTCGGAAAAGATATTCGAAGTTTTCCAGCGTTTGCACGGCCGGGACAATTACAGGGGCACCGGTGTAGGCCTCGCTATCGTGAAAAAGATCGCCGAAAACCACGGAGGCTTCGTTACGGCCCACGGGGAACCTGGCCGGGGGGCGGATTTCAACATCTACATACCGATGCGGGACAAGGCTTTTTTGGAACACAATGCGATGGGAACCAATCCGTCTTAATCCCTTTCGACATCCTTCAACAACCAAAGGTCCAATTCTCCGTCATCTTTCTCATGGAGGACGGAAATATCCCCTGTGGTCTCGAAAACGACCGCTCTTACCTGAGACAATCGCGTGACGTTCGCTTCCCTTAGTTTAGAGCGAAGATCGCCACGGGTGACCCTCGCCTTTCGAAGGTTATCCTCTAGAATGGTCGCCCCGTCCATAAGCAACAACGGGGAATTGTCCATGAGTTGACGTATTTTTTTATTCCTACGAACCAGGGCGGCCCCGATTTGCAGTAGATATACCACGACCAGACCGGTTATGCCCTGCAACATGCTGACCGATTGCGAAAGCACGGTCGTCGCAATAATCGAACCCACTGCCACGGTCATGGCAAAATCGAAACTTGACATCTTGGAAAAGCTTCGCTTGCCACATATCCGCGTCATAATGATTACGGATAAATAGATGCCTAGGGCGCTGAACGCTATCAGGCCGACCGAGTTCCAAGTTATATCAAACAATTTTTCCATTCGTATTTTAGATTACGAAAGCCCATGACTACGAGCTTCCCAGTTGAAGGACACCTACCACTATGGCAATAAGAACAACGAACGCAATTACTACGATAATCGTTGTCCACGGGAACCTGTTCTTTGGAACCTCGGTAGTCTGGTTACGTACCTTGCCGTCGTTCTTTTGTTTGGTAGGCATAGGGGCGCTCTCGCTCGCCTTCATCCTCTCTTTTCCTAAATCCTCGTTCATAATTTTGTATTTAAGTTATTGTCATCGGAATAGCCCAAAATGTAATTGCCTTTCTCCGGCAAGTTCGTTTCGCTAGAAGGCCATGGTCAAGATACCTCTTGCGATTTCGGCTGGCGAAAGGACTATCCCAGCAGCAATGGTGAAAAAAGATGGAATCGACAATGAGATTATCCAATACCGGTATTTGCAGCAGGGGTAGGAACAATTGTTAAAACATGCCCGTAAAATTCAGGATTGTCAAAGTGCGCAACAATTACCAATACTAACTTTATAAATACGAATTCCTGTTAGAACGGTCATGGGGCAATCCAATATATAATCAGGGCCACAATGGCTATAATTGTCCAAAATAGAGTGTTTTGCTTCTTCGGATTGTTCCAAAATCCCATAGTACTATTTTACATATCTTTCAAAATTAGTACAATATATTGAGGCCATTTAGCACATTGAATACAATGAATAGTTCAAATGCTATTTTAAAGGACCAAAAGGTAAATTTAGATGTATTCATGCCAGACTATCCTCAAATCTTCTTTCGAATTCCGAATTGACCGATTCCATTTTGCCGATAATAATTTTGCCACAGATCAATTCCGAATTTTAATTATTCCTATTTTTGACAGGTCCTAAAATCGTATCAAACCGTAAACGCTCACATCGAGATTCCAAACCCTTGTTTATGCATATTTCAGTACAAAGAAAAAACGTCAATTTTTATCCCGATTCAAGTCGTGTAGTGGCTCGATTTTTCAACAATGGTGAAAAACGTACCCATGAATTGATCAAGCGTGTCAGAGCTTTGGACCCTCAGGCGGTCAACAGGGAACTGGAACATACACTAAGGGAATTTGCGGGCCGTCATCGTAATATTTCCCAAATTTTCCTACGCCATTTTGAGGAACACAGAGGGCCTATAGCGTATTTGGGAATAGATGAAAGCAGATTTTCGCAAGAAGAAAAACTGCTGATCGGCTCTTATGCCACCATGGAATATTCCATAGAATCGGCTGCCATGTTCAATCCTTCGATTATAGAGGATTTCGACCAATCTTTTCTGGCGAAAGGCGAAAAGCGTGTCATTATATCCTTCCGGGCAACAGGTGAGGGCCATCTCTCATCTATTGTGTTCCGTCGGGGGATATTGGATGCCAGTAACAATTTTCATCCAAACCGGGTCAGAAACCATATCGATATGGCCAATATCGTTCAAAAAAAATCCTACGATAAGGGTCGATTTGTCCGAAAGCTTCAGGAGATGAACATATCAAAGCAATATTCCTCATCGATCATGGAAGATTTGCCCGACCATTTCGAGTATCACCAACTGACCGTGGCGGTAAACAAGGTGCTGGCCAATGGTATAAGTATAGACCAGCGCCTTGCATTGGAAGAAATTACATGGTTGGTCGATTCGTATTACGATATTGAATTTAGTCGTGATTCCGATATCTCTGAACGGGTAATATTCCCGATTTCCCCATCTGAAAGCAGAGGTATCGAAGATGCGCGTTTCGTTCGCTTTACCGAAGACGATGGCTCGATCAAAATATATGCGACCTATACCGCATATGATGGACGTACCATATTGCCAAAGCTGTTATCGACGGATGACTTTACCACCTTCCGTATCATGCCCATGCACGGAAAAGCGGCACAGAACAAGAACTTTGCACTGTTCCCGAAGAAGATCAACGGTAAATATGCCGTTTTGGCAAGGGTCGATGGCGTCAATAATTATTTGATGTATTCCGATCGAAATACGCTTTGGAACGACCCAATCAAAATCCAGGAGCCAAAATATCCATGGGAGTTTACCCAGATCGGTAATTGTGGCGCACCTTTATATACGGAAGAAGGCTGGCTGGTGATAACCCACGGTGTGGGACCCATGCGCCGATACTGTATCGGGGCATCCCTTTTTGACCTGGACGATCCGACGAAAGAAATCGGAAGATTAGCAAGACCTTTACTCACACCTCTTGAGGAGGAACGGGAGGGCTATGTGCCCAATGTGGTCTATTCCTGTGGGTCGATGATCAACAACGGCAGTTTGGTGTTGCCGTATGCAGTTTCGGACTATTCATCCTCCTACGCCACTGTTGAAATGGAAGAGCTGATGAATGCCCTGAAAAGTTGAGGGATCCAATTGGGTTTGGTAGGCTTTTAAATTTCATTTGTTTATCGTTCTTCTACCTGGCAATATCCTCGAAAACCTGTATATATTCTGAAAGCATCTTATGGATACTGAATTTTTCCTTGGCATACGCCCTACAAAAAAATGGGTCCAAGTCTTTTACCACCTTTAAAGCTTCCACCGCCTCGGGTACGTTTCTGACCAAAAAGCCGGACTTTCCGTGAGCGATTAGTTCGGCCATACTTCCTCTGTTGAAAGCAATCACAGGAGTTCCGCACATCATAGCTTCGGCAACACTTAATCCGAAGGGTTCGTCGAATGAAATAGGATGCAGTAATGCTTTTGCCCTGCCCAAGAGTTCATTGCCATGTGATTGGTCCAAATTTCCCAGATACGTAACATCCCCATCATTTAAAAGAGGCGCAATTTGGGTATCGAAATACCCTTGGTCCTGGATGAGTCCTGCGATTTTGATGGGATATCCGGCTGCATTGGCAATTTGAATGGCTTCGAGTGTACCTTTATCGGGATGTATCCGTCCGTAGGAAAGTAGATAATCCGCCTTACGCTCATTGAACTCAAACATTTCGGAATCGATACCGTGATAGATAGTGCGATAATAGTTTAAATCGGGATGTCGATCGGCATCCGAAATAGAAATATAGGTCGCTGATGGATTGTATTTTTTGTAAACGGGAATGATCTTTTCGGAAGAAAAACCGTGTATAGTGGTCACCATTGGCGTATCGATAAGCCGAGAATAGGTCAAGGGTAGGAAATCAAAATGATTATGAATAATGTCAAAAGTATTGGCCTTTTCCATCAAGTTACTGATATGAAGGCTCTCCCAAACCTTGGGGTCCATATTTCTATCTTCTTCATAGGGTTTTGGACATATCGCGTCCAGTTTTCCCGAAGTCCTCGAATCGCCGGTCGCGAACAGAGTAACGTCAAACCCTTTAGCCACCAAACTTTCGGCGATTGTCGATGCTACCAGTTCCCATGGCCCATACCTTCTAGGTGGCGTTCGCCAAGCAATGGACGATAAAATGGCGATCCGCATCAATCCTTAAAGTTGGATAGGCATATTCGGGCCAAGAGGTAGCTGATGGTAGATTCCGCGCCTTGATTTAGATTGACGTTATGCAGTTCCAACCCATCATAGCATCCGCCCGTACATGGGTTATAGACCATTTGGCCGAGCGGGTTTCTTCCTAAAAACCAATCAAAGGCATTTTTCATCAGCAGCCCGTACCCCTCTAAAGGAAAGATAGTATGGAAAAGGTTAAGGGCCAATATAGTATAGGTAACATCAATGGGCTGCTCCCCTCCCTTGAATTTGAAATCGTTCTCGGTACCGAGCGTATGCCAATCTTGATTTGAAATTATTCGGATCGATCCATCCTTAAAAATTTTGGACAACAGGAAATCGAAAGAATCCTTCGCCACTTTTTTATATCTTGGGTTCAAGGTCATTACGTAAGCCATGAGCATTGCCTGCGGCAGTACACTGTTGCCATAGGTGAGATACCCCTCGAACCAATGCCAATCTTTGTTCGATTCGCTATCATAGAAACGTATCAATCGATCCGCCAGGTCTTCTACATTCGTATTCTTACATTCCCGATTCTCATACTTATTGTAAAAATAGAGTCCTTTAATGGTAAACGCAATGGCACGTGGTGACTGCACATTTTCAAAGGTTTCTAAAGCATTTTCGAATAGAAATCGTGCCTTTCCGGTAACATGCTGATAACTCTCTGGCAAAAGCCGTGAAATTGAAAGCAGATATCCCAAAGACCAAATGGCCCTGCCGCAAGCATCATCAAGATTTACCGTGTTATTTTGATCGGTAAACTGGCGCTCCTTATCCACGTAATTTAAAAAAGTGCCATCACTACGAAAACAACGTTCAACAAAATTCAAATAGGTCGTTATATACTTAAGGTCTGAACTTTTACCCGTCAGAGCGAAATGCTGGCACATAACGATCAGGGCCCTGGCATTGTCATCTAAGGTATAGCCGCTTTCGATATCGGGACTATTGAGTTGCGAGAATTGAACAATACCCACTTCATCGGTCATTTTTTTAAGATGCTTCAAATCGATGGGCGGTCTTTTGTAGCTTAAGTTTATCGGCACATCTAACGCCTGCTGAAAAACCTTGACATGCGCGATCGCTGCATTTTGCCAAGCCGAGCCCGAAGAAGTGTGCATGCCGTTAAGACTCATTTTGAACCTGATTTTTTCATCGTCCAACAGTTCCAATACCGATTGTTGCAGTTGAAGGGAATCCTCAAAATCGAATAAAACTCCTGCGTGGTTCTGCAGAACTTCCAAGGCATGGGGTATGGGTGTTGAAACTATGGGACAACCACAGCTCAGGGCATAGGCAAAAGTTCCACTGACCGCCTGATTTGGATCATTTGAAGTAAAGAGATAGATATCGGTCAGTTGTAAATATTCGAGCAAACTATCCGTAGGCACGAACTGATTCACAAATCGTACGTGATCACCAAGGCCCAATTCATCGATTTTTTGCTTTAGGAATTCACGATAGACCTCCCCATTTTCTTTTACTATCGTGGGGTGGGTCTTTCCGATAATTAGAAAAATAACTTCTGGGTATCGTTCGATTATTCCGGGCAATGCCGACAATGAAGTCTCTAGGTTTTTGCCTGGGCCCAACAACCCAAAAGTGGATAGTACCGTTTTGCCCTCTAAATCATACTTTGTTTTAAGGATATGTTTGTCCTCATATTCAATTAAATGCGTACCATGGGCGATGACGCTTATCTTATCGGGAGAAATGCCATATTGCTTTTCCAAAATATCGGCTGAGGTGCGCGTCATGACAATAATTCCTGCGGATCGCGAGGCAATCGTAAATACCTTGTTTTTCATTACGGGCGTCGGATCTGGTAGTACCGTATGAAAAGTAACTACCACAGGTTTGTCCAGATAATCCAAAAATTCGTAGAATGAATGTTCGTTTCCCTTAAAAAGCCCGAATTCATGTTGAACCAAAACCAAACCTACCTTGGGGTTTGCATTGATGGCATAGGCCGCTTTCAGAAAATCGAGGGCGGAATCGGTATTCAAGGGAGGCTCGATATTTTTGGGGTACGTATGGTTCGAAGTCCCCGATTCCAAGGGATAAACCTTAAACGTAAAAGAATCGCCAAAGGTATCCATAATGGCCTTTTCCAAATCCTTTGAATAGGTGGCGATACCGCACTCTCTTGGCGGATATGAAGTAAGGCAGATAATTTCCGTCAAATTAGGATTATGCCTTTTATCGGACATCAATTTGTCAATCTGACCATTGACATTAGTGTCAGGCAGGGACCTTATACCCGTTTTTGTTTTCTTAACTCGGTTTTCGAAGGTGATTTTGCTTTCCATAGTCTTCTTCATATTTGTTCATTATTGGGGAATTAATTTCAGCGGAATTTTAACTCAAGACTGGGTTTTAAGTCACCGTAAATTATTTTCAATGGTACAATTAGCTCGTTCGGATGCGGGTCGTATAAAAGGTTATACTACTTCCGTGCAAAGTTACCTGAATCATACCCCTGGGATTATTTCTATTGCATATAAAAGTAGCCCAATTAATTAGGCAGAAAGCTCTTTCCCAAATGGGATATTTTCATTTTAAAGGTTATTTTCCCCTTAGGCTTTTTACTTTTCGCTCTTGCATATATTTGTATGCAAGGTAGACTAACTGCGCTCCTACCAGAGCTAACGTATATTTTCTACCTTTTACCAAGGCAGCTGCGATTCCAAATAATTTTGATTTCATTTCATATTGTTTTAAAGCATTTTGCATAAATGCTGTACTGTTGAAGTTTTGTTGATAGTATAGCCGTTTCAATTTCGTTACGTCATTATAATGACGTAACGATTACAACACCATTTGAATTCGAATTTTAAAAGTAGAGAGATATCTTTGTTGTATGCAACTCAACTGCTCGAACTTTTATCCCTATTGCGATAATTTGTCAAACAGACTTCGAACAAAATTTTTTTGTCAATTCCTATTTTTTAGCTAACCGATGGAATGTTCTATTTTTTTAGGTATATCTACCAATAGCTGTCGCCAAATACCAAAGGGTTAAAATTTGAAAAACGCTTATACCTGCCCTACAGTACTGAAGATATTTTGATGATTTCAAATCGATGTATAGAGAATCCACCATTGGGTTTGGAGTATAACTACTATTTCCATCTTGAACGGCCTGGGTCGAAGACAGTCACTATTTCGTTTAGCTCAAAGATGGATGGCTAGAATGGACAAGTTTCGGCTAAATTCAGACCTTTCAATTAATAATCCGTGGAAAGGTTCTTAAATTTTAAAAACATCCTTCCTTCCTATAAAGATCACTATAATCCACACCATAGATTTCATTTGTATTACAATCCGTTGGTATCAAGACAAATCAATTCCTTGATTGAATCTAATTTTGCAACCTTACATTAACTTTTTACTATTTAAAACTTCCAATCTTAAGCGTCTGTATCCCATAAAATTTTAAAAAAATGTTTGAAATACCCGTTCATATCGTCAAGGAAAGGATGTCATTCATTCCCAAAAAATATATCGAGAATAACGATGATTTTCCTTATTTGGGCATTGAGCTATTGCAATCTATTGGACTGATGAGCTTAAACGTACCAACGGAATACGGAGGAAAAGGCCTTGGCCATGACCACGGTAATTTCGGAATTCTCAAAGCCCTTAAGCAAATTGGAGCGTATGATCTTTCTCTTGGAAGGATTTATGAGGGGCACCTAAATGCGCTTTTACTCATCGACAGATACGGGGGTCAAAATCAAAAGATGGACTATTTTCAACAAGCCATGTCCGGTAAACTTTTCGGAATCTGGAACTCGGAGTTTCCATCGGAACCATTGGAATATCAAACGTCCGGAGATGGGGGTATTTTGAAGGGAGCCAAGGTATTTTGTTCGGGGGCTTCCAACATACATAGGCCAATTGTTACCGCAGCAGGACCACAGGGCACCCGTATGATACTACTCCATATGGATCAGTACGAACTTATGGAAGATATGACCTATTGGAAACCCATGGGCATGAGATCATCCGTGAGTTGCCGTTTTGATTTCACAGGCACGGTATTTCAAGAGGATCAATTACTAGGTGGCGTCTATGATTATGTTAGCGAACCGGATTTCACCAGTGGTGCGGTGAGATTTGCCGCCGTACAACTAGGGGGTGCCGAGGCGGCGATCAGAGCTACCGCGACCCATCTCAAGAATTTGAATAGAACTGGTGCCCCGGAACAGGTATCGAGGTTGGGAAGGTTGGCGGTGCTGCGTGAAACGGGTATGGTTTGGTTAAAGCGGGCCGGGGAAGCTTTGGATAGTCGTTATGTGGATCCCTCCGGGACCATGCATCTTGCCAATATGTTCCGGACCGTCGCAAGGGATATTTGCGAGGAAGTCCTGAAAATCTGCGAAATGGCCGTCGGTCTTCAGGGAATGATGGAACCCCATCCCTTAGAGCGAATTCATAGGGATCTTAGTGTCTATCTCAAACAGCCCGGGCCCGATAGAACCATCAGCGCAATAGGCACTTCCTTTATTACTGATTATTCTTAAGACAAAATCGATGATAAATAACACCTGGATTTTGAATGCCCCTTTTTTGAACAGGGAGCGTTTGGCGGCGGATTTAGGAAATCTACTTGTTTTGGCTCCCCACCCTGATGATGAAAGTTTAGGCTGTGGTGGTCTGATCGCCTTATTAAAGGAGGCAGGTAGTTCAGTGTCCATTATTTTCGTGACCAGCGGTTCGGCATCGCATACATCAGTCACGTATCCTTCGACAACGCTTTCTAAAATAAGGGAAGCCGAAGCGATAAGGGCGTGTTCGGAATTGGGAGTACCTATTTCAGCATTGCGATTCTTAAGGGCCCCCGATTCCAAATTGGGTCAACTTCAGGAAAAGGAGGTCGATGCATTGGTCCGAGAGGTTATGGAAATTTTCGGGGTAGGTAATTTCTCGTCAATCGCGCTTCCATGGCGTCGAGACCCACACCCGGATCATCGCGTGGTGAACACCATTGGCGAACTGGCCATCGAAAAACTTCAAGCTAATGTGACAAAGTTCGAATATCCCATCTGGCTTTGGAAGAACGGAACTGAGAACGATTGGCCGATAGAAGGCGAAGCCATCCCCTATAGATTACAAATTAAACCTGTTTTTCAAAAAAAATGGCATGCGGTACAAAGGCACAGGTCCCAACTTGGTAAAATAATTTTCGATGATCCCAACGGGTTCGAACTGACCGATGAACTTTTGGAACCTTTCAAAACCGATACCGAATACTTTTTTGTCACAAAACAAGCGGTACAGACGTTGGACAGTTTATATTTCGAAAAACTGTATTCCCGACAGGTGGATCCCTGGAATTTTAAGAATAGCGAATACGAGCTCGGTAAATACAAAAGATCTATAAAGATATTGGGTCACCACAACTTCGATTCCGGACTTGAGCTTGGATGCTCGGTTGGCGTACAGACCGGATTGCTATCCGAAATCTGTAACCAGTTGACCGCTGTTGATATCAGCGAGGTTGCCATTAATGAGGCGAAAAAAAACTGTTCGGGAAAAGCGAACATTATTTTTAAAACTATGGATATAGTAAAGGAATTTCCCCAAGGTAAATTCAATCTCGTGACCTGCTGTGAAATCGGATATTATCTAACTAGGGAACATCTTGAACAATTGTTCCTCAAAATTTCGGACGCGCTTTTACCCAACGGCAGACTTTTGCTGGTCCATTGGACACGCTTTGTGCCCGATTATCCACTGAGCGGTGATGAAGTGCATAAGAGTTTTGCGGCCTTTGCAAAAAGGAAAGGGCATTTCAGCGAAATCGTGTTAGAACGTAAAGAAAACTATGTACTACAAGTATATCAAAAGGTTTCCGATGAAAGGGAAAGATAGTTTTCGAGTTCTTGACAGGCGCGTTGTATTTCAATTTTAGGATAACGTTCTCGCCAGCTCTCCAAACTGTCCAAATCTTTTTCCAATCTAAGCATAAGGGCAGAGTCGTTCCGAAATTTAAGGATACAGTCAACCAAACGCTCTTTTTCTATTCCGCTTCGTCGAGCGGCCGCCCAAAGGTCTTGCTGTTCATTGGAGAGCGAATATTCACGCATCAATTTAAATATGCGCAGCCTTTCTAATAATGCCTCAAGACCTTCGACCTGTAATCCCGAATCTTTGTTCCCGTCCCATGTACTGAGCTCCGCTCCAAAACCCCAGGGGGCACGGGGCACGGTACGTCCCGAGGTCGTCATTAGGGTCATTGGGCAATGTCTAACCTTGTATCCCGCATAGACTATCTTATCGTAAAATGCAATGTCTTCACAAAAACCGAGGGGATCAATGCCCCCGATATTCTCATAGACATCCGCCCTGACTGCCATATTGGGCCCCGAGTTATTTGCGTGCCGCGGTAACGGGTTCGACTGATCGGGAACTATCGTATTTTTTAAGGAAATCCAAAGAGTGTCATAGTGCTTTTTCAGCGCCAATACTCTTAAAGCGTTACTGGGAATACCTGCCGTATCAATATCGATTTGTCCACATATAAGACCATATTCGCTTCCGATGTAGCCGAAGATGTTGGCAAGCCAATAGGGGTGGGCAACGGAATCGGCATCTGTCATGGCGATATATCCCTCCCCGTTTGCAATTCTGGCACTGGCGATGCGCATCAGCACCCGGCGGACTGCGCCCACATTGTTGACTTCCGGGCTTTTTGTTTCAAGAACCGAAAGTTTTAGGTCTGGGAAACGCGACAACATTCCTATACTGGTTTCATAGGTAGCATCGGTACAATTATGGCAAAGAATTAAAATTTCGAAATCGTTCCAATCGATTCCACGGGCATAGACGGTTCGCTGACCGGCGATAGATTCAATGCATTTTCCGATTAATTCCTCTTCGTTATGGGCAGGTATGGTGATTACAATCTTAGGGTTAACTTGCCTAGGGGGAATCCCTTTTCCCAAAATATCGGCGATAGTATCAAGTTGAGCACAATTGCCAACATCAAAGTAATTTACTTGGTTCTGATCAGGGATAGTTTTCATTATAGATTCCAAGAATTTAGATTTTACAGCGAACCGAATTCAGTCCTCCTACGTTCGCGATGTCGTCTAAACTCCGAGGGTTTGACACCGTATTCTTCACGGAACATTTTGGAAAGATAGCTAGGGCTTTGGTAACCGATAGTAGATGCAATGGTCGAAAGTGTTTGATCCGTATTGATCAATAACGTTCTTGCACTTTCCAAACGTTTTTCCCTGATATATAGATTGACGGTCTTGCCGAACAGTTCCTTAAAACCCTGTTGAAGTTTATTATCGTTAAGTCCGACCTCCGATGCAATTTCACTTATTGTCGGAAGATTTTCCAACCGTTCCTCTATCATGTGTATTGCCTTGAGCATTTGATTTAGTTCTGATTTACGTAGCAGGGTTTTCTTGCCTTCAGACTTCAGGTCGTCTTGAAACTGGGTGATTTGAAGAACCAAAATCCTATACGCCAAACCTTCGAGATGTAATGATTTAAGCCAATCTCCCTCAGGGTATTTATCCCATTCATCAATAATTCGGGATAGTTCCAGAGAATAGAAACCATCGTGATAAAAAGTTTTTTTTGCGGTAATATCATTGAGCATATCCCGCCAAGAGGGTACAATACTAAATGGTTTACAATTTATTTTTGATTGGAAATCTTTCCTGTTCAATTCCAGACTATTATAAATGGTCAGTTCGCAGGCTTTAAATCGGATGCAATGACCATAGTGTGCAGAACTGGCAACGATGGCATTTTTATATTTTGGAATGCTGTGCCATTCCGATTCTTCGGTGAATTGGTGCTGTAGTTCCCCTTCCATCGAAAAAAGAAACTTGACCGGGTGCACCTTATCGACAGTGTATTCGATGGTAACATCCTCTTTAAACCTACATTCATAACGGATGAGACCTAGACCATCTTTGAAATCCGTCCCGACTATGATACCTTGACCGTACTCATCAGGGATCCGCACGTAAAATATGCCGCAACTCTCCAAATAATCCGTTTCGAGTTCGCGGGCAAGGTCCGAGATTACCTCTTTTAGGGGAAGCGAACTTACAATGAAATTTTTCATGGGTATGATTTACTGCTTATACAATATGACATTTAATTGGCACCTTTCCCTAGCGCAATCAAGATTAAATATGACCCGTTCGCTATCGTAACGTAAATTGCATCAATAGTGACATTTACACCGCTTTATTAGAGCTAATATTACCGTTAGACACGAATGTAATGAAATCAATTCTAAACTTTTTTTATACGTCTTGGGGATATATTGCTTTGATACTATTGCTCTGCATAGGTATACTGAAAGCTCCATATATTATTTCTATATTTTTAATAGGATTGATATGCTGTATATGCCTTTTGGAAGCTATGAAGTTCAAGCTTTGGCTCGGATTCCATAAACCTTCGGACGTTCTGGTGAACGAAACTCGACCGATGGTCTCCGTACATTTGGCCATATGTAACGAACCACCGTACATGGTAATATCGACCCTCAAGGAAATTTTAAAACAAGAGTATGCCCAAATTGAGATTATCGTAGTAGATAACAATACAACGGAAAGGGATAGTTGGGTACCCGTCGAAGATTTTTGCAGTACACTACCTAATGTCCGGTTTTTTCATCTAGAAAAATGGCCGTTTTTTAAGTCAGGGGCGCTTAATTTCGCAAGAAAGGTCACCCATAGAAATGCTGAATTTGTGTTCGTTATCGATGCGGACTATCGGCTAACTCCCAATGCACTTGAACTTGCGGTGTCCAATTTTGATCGCCCGAACACGGCATTGGTTCAATTTCCCCAGGCCTACCAATGTGATAGCAAACGTCATGTTCCGCTCATAGCGGAGTTTGATCATTTTTTTGATTTTTATTGTTTTAAAGCGGATACCTGCCACGGTGCCCTGGCGACCGGCACTTTGAGCCTCATAAAGATTACCGCACTTGACAAGGTAGGCGGATGGCCTACAAATTCCATTACCGAAGATGCCGAACTAGGCGCGCGCCTACAGGTTGCCGGCTATGATATCAAATATGTACCCCGTATTATAGGCAAAGGCATAGCGCCCATTGAGCAAGAAGACTTCATAAAGCAGCGTAAGCGGTGGATATTCGGAAACGTACAGACACTTATGAACTATTCGATGCGCCCTTGGCACAATTTCGAGAAATGGGTTTCAGGAGTTTCCCAATTGACCGCATGGATAAATATGTTGGGTATGCCCATTCTGATACTACTATGTTGCCTGATGCTCACTCCATGGTTAAATCAGGCAACCTTTGTTCACCTGTCCGGAGGTGCATATATCGCTTATTGGATTTTTATACTTTCCAAGATCGTACAGCTACAGTTGGATCAGGGTCGTCGAGGTGCCGGGGCCTTCCGTACGTTTCTCATTCACTTTTCCAGCCTTGATATCGGGGCCTTCGATTGGTGGCCTGCGATGTGGGGAAAGAATCGACCTTTTATTAGAACGAACAAGAATAAAGTCCGTTCTGATTATAAAGTGAACCTGCTCTATCCGTTTCTGCATCTGTCGCTTTTCTTCTGTGCCTTGGGTTTTGACTCTATCATAATCGCCGTTAATGCATTTACGTTCGCCACGCTCCATGTCATGGCCACACGTTTCGACTATCTATGCCGTGCCGGCACAAATTCACAAATTGCATTGAACTTAAAATTACATTAATGAAAATAGCCATTATTGCCCATTGCCTTCATCCCATTCGGGAACCTTTCGAAGGGGGGCTCGAGATGATCACTTTCCTTTTATGCCGTTCCCTTATGGAGCGTGGACACAAGGTTCATTTATTTGGCCACAGAGATTCGCATGAAAGTTTCCATATAAAGGCTATCCCTACGGATAAATTATATCCAAGCGCGTTTTTTTCGGAAATGTCAGCAATGGGACAGGATGCTGTCGCCGTTCGCGAACTATTGGCCTATACTCATGTAATGCAGCAAATTGCAGAGGGTGATTATGATTTGGTGCACAATCATTCATTGCACTATATGCCGATACTAATGGGCAATTCCCTCGGTATTCCTATGGTCACATCTATTCACACACCCACCTTTCCCTATCTGCAGCTTGGGGCTAACGGAGTGAAGGGAAACGAGCGTCAGACCTTCACCATGGTAAGCAAAAGTTTAGCAAATACATGGAACAAAATGATTCCGTCGGCGACGGTCGTTTACAATGGGATCGACCTGTCCCATTGGGAACCGGTCCGTGAACCCTCGTGTGACTATGTGCTGTGGTATGGAAGGATATGTCCGGAAAAAGGTACGGACTTGGCAATCAAAGCCGCACTACGAGCTCGAATTCCAATTATATTGGCAGGCCCTGTGAGCAACAGAGACTATTTCAATACCCGGGTGGCACCGCTATTGGAAGAAGCAGGGGTAACGTATATCGGACATATAGAACAGAAGAAGTTGGGACCATGGTTAGCGAACGCATCGGCCCTATTATTCACAAGTACTTGGGAGGAACCCTACGGACTGACTTTGGCGGAATCCCTCGCCTGCGGAACCCCGGTAGTTGCCTTTGAAGGCGGAGCAACACGCGAAATATTGACCGATGCCTGCGGTATTATAGTGCCTAAGCACGATAGTGAAGCAATGGCATCGGCTATACACACGATACCTAAATTAAATCGTTCGGATTGTAGGAAAAGGGCCGAGAACTTCTGCTCTCATGAGCTTATGGTGGAGGGCTATTTGAATATTTACAACCGTCTTTTAGAACAAAAGGAATATATAACATATAGGGTACCATGATAGGCTATTATGCACATAGCCAGGGTTCCGGACACTGCAACTATGCCAACCTTTTTTCAAAGATATTCGGGAAATCGCTAACGGTATTTACCGATAGGAACCACGCCTTCGATAGGGGAACGGACGTTGTGATGCTTGAAAACGAAGACCCAGACGGTAACGAATATCAGCGTAGCTGCTTCCCCGAACCTCGGGCCTTACATTATGCCCCTGTAAATATTGGAAAAATCACCAGAAGGAACAAAACCATTCTCGATAACGTATTGAAAAGAAACATTTCACTGCTGATAATCGATGTAAGTGTCGAGATGGCGATGTTGGCCCGTGTCAGTTCGATTCCATATGCCTACGTCAGACTGCAGGGAGATAGGAATGATATCCCGCACTTGAACGCCTTTGAAGGCGCAAGTTTCCTATTGGCCTATTTTCCCAAGGAAATGGAGTCTGTGGATACCCCATCATGGATAACCAACAAAACTGTTTATTTCGGGTTCTTGTCCAAATTTATGTTCGATAAGGGTGTAAACAAAAGGCCTGTCGAATTTAGAATAGGCCTTAAACCTATTCTCCTGCACTTGAACGGATTCGGTGGTACTCGTGCTTTTGACTTTGGAAACCTTCCCAAACGCTATGATATTTATGTTATCGGACCGGGACGCGGGGGGAGCGATAGGCGCTCCGGAATTGAGTATATCGGTGTCGTAGACGATACCAGAGCATTTATAAATCATGCCGATCTCATCATTGCCGCATGTGGCTTAAATACAACTTCGGAGCTACTCTCGCTTGGAAAGCGGTTTGTAGCGTCCCCGGAAAAAAGACATTTCGAAGAGCAGGAATATATAGCAAGGAATCTCGATAGGCTCGGTTGGGCCATAGATTTTTCCAAATATGGATGCCTAAATACCGCAGTAAGGGCCCTGTCAAATATCCAGCAGAAAGATCTGCCACGTATTAGCCTTCACGAGCTTGAGGCTTTCAAGGCAAAATTGGAATTTTTCGGGTATCGGGCGGACAAATTAGCGTACGAACATTCCCGAAATTTAGCCCATCAAGCACTCGGAAATAGCTATAAAAATAAGAATACAAAAATCGAACTATCCGCGATATGAATCCGTACAGTGTCATCATCACACATTATGAGAGGGAAGGCAACCTCAAAAACACGTTAAAAGGTTTAAATCGACAGAGCGTTTTGCCAACAGAGGTTATTGTCATCGAAATGGGCCAAGGTTTACATCTTGAAAACAATTTTGAATTCCCCCTCAAAATCGTCAATTTCGAAAGGTTTTGGGAATTTATGCCGTTGGCGGCAGCACGGAACCTGGGTGCGGAACATAGCAGCACGGAGCATCTGGTCTTCTTGGATGTCGATTGCATACCTTCCGATAATTTCTGCCAGAAAATTGTGGCCGCTAGCGCTTCAAGGAACGCTTTGGCCATGGGGTCTCCACGATACATATTACATAATAATCCCATGGGGTTTTGCGTGAAGGAATTACGGGAGAATAGTATCTTCCATCCGTCCAGGCCTGAGGTGAACGGAATTGTGAAAGAAGAATGTTACGAACTTTTTTGGAGCCTCTGTTTTTCCCTATCGCGCGAACTGTTCGAGCGCATCGGGGGATTCGATGATAGGTTCGAGGGTTATGGCGCGGAGGATACCGATTTCGCCTTGGAAGTGAAAAAAGCGGGGATTCCCTTTTACTTAACGGATGCCGAGGTATACCATCAACAACATCCTATCTATGTTCCGCCGTTGAATCACTTGGAACCTATCATCAAAAATTCAAACCTTTTCTTTGCAAAATGGGGGTACTGGCCAATGGTGGACTGCCTTCAGGATTTTTCGGATATGGGCTACATCCAATGGCAAGGGAACAAGGATACTCCGATAACCCTTAAACGAAAACCAACTACTCAGGATATAAGGGAGCGGTTAATCAAGAATGCGCCCTATCGCTAATTATCAATCGTGTTTGACAGGGAAAAGCTTAAGGATTTTGGAAAAAAGGTGCCAATGGGTCGCCCCGGACAATCGTTGGAGGTAGGGCCCGCATATGTTTTTCTCGCCTGTCGCGACAGTAGTTACATGACGGGTCAAGTTCTGCATATCAACGTTGGCGAAATTATTGGTGGCTTGGCTACATCCATAAAACTCCAAAAAGACCTATCGACTACTGGACTCATTTGATCCTGTCTTCCTTTATCCCCATCAATTTAACCGAATATACAGTTCTTGATAGCGTTTCATAAAAGTTCCTTCGTACCAGAATTCAAAATAAATGGTATTGGGACCATTCCGCTTTTAGACAAAATCGATAGGTATCAAACTTTATTTTTACGGTATTCCTATGGAAGAATTGAATCGTTTGCATTTTTTAATAATTCTAACGATCAAAAACACCTAATACGTTACCCTTTTTGTTCCGTAGGCATAATATAAACATCATTTACATTGGCACGCTCAGGTTGTTCCAAGGCATAGTAAATAGCGTTGGCGATATCCTCGGGCTCGAGAAAAGTCATTTTTTGCATCTCCTTCATTTCCTTTTTAATATCTTCGTCGGTTATAGTTTCCATCAACGACGTGGTAACCGCACCAGGTTCAATGGAGGTGACATTGATTCCGTACTTCGGGGCAAGTTCTTTTCGCAAGCCCTCTGAGAACATCTTTACGGCGACTTTCGTTGCGCAATATACCGCACCTCCAGGAAAATAGCCATGGGCTGCACTCGAAGAAATATTTATGATATGGCCTTTCTTATTTTCAATCATAGTGGGTAGAACGGCTGCGACTCCGTTCAGAACACCTTTGATATTCACGTCAATCATTTTTTCCCACTCATCGGTCTTTAACTTTTTTATATAGGATAGCGGCATTAGCCCTGCGTTATTTATCAGGGCATCGATGGTGCCGAACTCATTCAAGGTTTTTTTTATCAGATTTTCATAGTCCGATTTTTTGGTTACATCGCCCGAGACAACCAGTGCCTTTCCGCCCTTTGAGGTGATTTTTCTCTCAAGTTCTTTTAACTTACTCTCCCTACGAGCTGTCAATACTACTTTGGCACCCTTTTCGGCCAATTTCATGGCTGTTGCTTCGCCGATTCCACTTGAAGCACCAGTGATAATGATAACTTTGTTTTTTACATCCATAAGAGTTTAGTTTTGAAAAGAATTTAAAGTATAGTTAAATATCTCAGTTCAAAAGGTAAGGGCTTGACTAATTCAAGATAATTCTTGACTTTAAATTTGAAAGGTCGATTAATCTGTCACATATTTTGGAATTGACAACGTCTTCGGGGGGCTTTTGCCGTACAGAAGTTGCCTTGGAAAAGAGACGGGATTCAATAGTAAGGAGTAATGGACGATTCGTTTCATAGTGATTTATTCCTTCGGGCGACTGTAGCTCCGATTTAAAGAAAACAACGACAATTATGCGAATGTCCAAGCGCTATTTATATATAACGGCGCCAGCAATCTGTTTGTGGATGATGGTATTCAGTAGAACGATTCTTTACCGTTTTAGAAAGAGGACGCTATAACTTTCGTACTTAGCAATCAATTAGCTTTTCAAGACGTTTTGAAGCAAAATCCAAATGTATTGAAGTAAACTTCGGATAGTTTAAATCCTACATTCCCAAAGTCTTTGTAAATCTATCCAATTTTATAAGTAAAGACCTATATAAGCCGTAGACGGCAGCGGATACTTTCTGCCTCAAATTTTCGAAAGTAAGGGACTGGATTAAAATGGTAGGTCACAGTTGTGCCTGCGATACCTTCAATACCAAAAAATTTTAAAAACAATGCTATGGAAACAATGAATAAAAATGGATTCAGCACAGTTAATCCTGCAAACGAGAAAAATCTAAAGAGTTATACGCACATGACGGATAAGGAAGCGGGGAAGGCCGTAGAAAAATGCCACGAAGCTTATAAGGAATGGCGACAGTATTCCGTCGACGAGCGTGGTAAAATTATTGAAGCTATCGGAAAGGCGTTACAAGAACGAAAAAGTGAATTCGCTGAGCTAATGACCCAAGAAATGGGGAAGCTTTTAAAACATGGCGAACAAGAAATCGATTTATGTACAGGTATATGCAAGTATTCCGCCGCGAATGCGGCAGAACAATTGGCCGATGAAGAGCGTGAACTACCCGAGGGTGGAAAAGGCATCATTACCTACTCGCCTATCGGGGTAATATATGGGATACAACCGTGGAACTTTCCAGCCTATCAGGTGGTTCGATATTCCATAGCCAATCTAATGGCAGGTAATGGTGTCCTCCTAAAACATGCCGAAAACGTTACTGGTTCCGCATTGATGCTCCAAGAGATTTATGAAAGTGCCGGTCTTCCGAAAAATCTGTTCACTGTACTAATTATTGACCACGATCAATCCGATACGATTATTGAAAATGAACTCGTTCGTGGGGTTACCCTTACCGGAAGCGAGGCGGCGGGAAGACATGTGGCTGAAAAGGCAGGTTCGGTTCTGAAAAAAACCGTTATGGAACTCGGTAGCAATGATGCCTACTTGGTATTGTCCGATGCAGATATTCCCATGGCGGCAGCTACCTGCGCGAATGGACGTATTTATAATAACGGCGAGACCTGCGTTGCCGCCAAACGTTTTATCGTGGTCGATTCTATTTATGACGAGTTTAAAAAAGCCTTCGTAGAACGTATGAGCAACATTGAAATGGGTGACCCCACTGATGATGCAACCGATTTGGGACCTATGGCGCGTAAGGATTTACGGGATAAACTGGCTGACCAAGTCAAAGATAGCGTCGAAAAAGGAGCAAAGATTTTAACCGGGGGGGAAGTACCCGACAGGGAAGGTTATTATTATCCATCGACCATTCTTGCAGACGTAACCAGTGGTCAACCGGCTTACGATGATGAACTTTTCGGTCCCGTTGCATCGTTGATTCGTGCCAAGGATGATGAAGATGCCATGAGCATAGCAAATGCCAGTCGTTTCGGTCTTGGAGGAGGTATTTTTTCAAAGGATGAAAACAGGGCCATCCAGTTGGCGAAGCAACATTTCGATACCGGCATGGTGTTCATCAACTCTTTCGGACTGGCACAGCCCAATATGCCCTTTGGTGGCGTAAAGAACTCAGGATACGGACGGGAACATGGCGGTTTTGGTGTTCGGGAGTTCGTAAACGTCAAATCGATAATGAAATTGAATTCGAAATGATTTAGTGCAAACGAGGTGTTTATTTGTTCAAAAATTTCATTATCATAAAGAACAGGCATTATGAGCCTTCGATATTTCGCCATGATGAACATATAAACACAATAACGAATCAGCCCGAAAGCAATTAAGCCTGCGAGCCAAGGGGCGGGACATTCTTGTAAGAACGAAAAAGCCTCTGCGGTTCTTTTCACTTCTTCAGATTCCGCCCCGTTCGCAGCCTTAAAAAAGAAATAGGAAACAAGACCGCCTAAAATCTCCCTAGAGATTATGCCTTGATATCCAAGCCACTAATAGTTTTTTTGGTAGTGCGGTAGAAAGGCTGTGCTGGCACGGCAATAGAAAAGATAAAGGTCGAATAACCGTGTCGTTATATTTCATATTAAAAATTTTTAAGCATATATCGTGTTGTTCTGAGTCATTTTTAGCGATGGTAATGGAGAAGTATACGATGTCATTCTATTAAGAAATGAGGCCAATGTTTTGGGAGTGCAATATAGCTGTGGCGCTATTCTTAAAATAACAAGTTTCAACTTTTAAAGATTGTATGTTGTCTAAAGCCTCTATTACAGTCGTTTTTTGGTTGCGGCCAGTACTGCGTATGTAGACCGCTTTTACGTTAGTCGGAAACATTTTAATAATTTGTTCATAGATAAAGGGATCTTTTTGGCTATCGTCTCCCAAGAGAATGAACGTCAATTCGGGATAAAATTCGAGAAGATGTTTTATTTTACGGAACTTATGATTATGGTTGCCCCCCCCGGTAAACAGAAAATCGCCGAGGCCGGACTTTAAGTCCTTTAATTTTAGAACAGCTTTCGGCATATCGTTCAATTTTGTAAAATGCACGATAAAATTATAGAGATTCCATTCGCTGCTCGATACGTAGAAAAAGGCGTTGATTCCATTTTCCGCTGTTCGTCCTGCGACACTGAGCATTTGATAGTGTCTAACGACGCCCTCGAAAATTTTACGTTTGTATACATTGCGGGTCAGCAACACATATATTTTTTTAAAGAAATTATCGGAATGGGAAATAAGAAAGGTGTCATCGATATCTGAAATTAAAGCGTAACCACCAGGGAAGGGTTTGTTGAACTCACCTGTTTCCTCCACGGGTTCACCATTCAAATTTGCGGTAATCGTAAACGTATGCCATCCGCTCTTTATTTTTTTCGGGTAGGGTAGGGCGATACGAAAGTACCCGTTCGCCAAAGTTTTTGTTGTTGCGGTGATGTCCTCGAATCGGAAGCTTATAGGTATGTCGCCCAAAGTCTTGATAGTGAACATCCGCAAAACGGAATGGGCATGATGTAGACGTTTCCCCTCCAAATTGTAGCTATCGGGAGTATTTTTTTTAAAGACATGTCCAAAAACAACGATTTCCTGTTCATTGGCATATCCGCGATAAACTGTTAATCTCCGTTTCATGTGCACCTTGGATAAAGAGCGTTTTAAAAATAATAGATACTTAAACAATTCATAAAATGAATGCGAAGTTAAATAAAGTTCTATTGGTAATAAACCCGGTTTCGGGCGATACCGATAAGACACCGATCATTGATATGATTACGGATTCTTTAGGAAAGGAAACCGAATACTCAATGTACACAACTACAGGAAAGGAAGACATCGACAAACTGCGTAAAAAAGTAAAAGCTTTTCGACCAGATCGCATTTTGGTGGTTGGGGGTGACGGCACTATTAAATTAGCCGCCCAGGTCTGTCACGATCAAAATGTGACTATCGGTATTATTCCCGCTGGATCCGCCAATGGTCTGGCAACCGATCTAGAACTTCCCCAAAACCATGAAAAAGCACTTACGGTGGCCATGGGCGATCAGATTAAGAGTATAGACGCCTTACGTATACGAGAATCGATCGGTCTACATATATGCGACATGGGCATCAATGCGGAACTTATTAAAAATTATTCTGATAGCGCGGTGCGGGGCCATTTTGGGTATTTGGTGAACAGTATTCCAACACTTTGGAAGACCGAGTCTCCCTATCGGTTTAGCATAGCGGCAAATGGCGTAAAGCGTGAAGTCGATGCGGTAATGGTGGCCTTTGCCAACAGCAAAAAATTCGGTACGGGAGCACTGGTTAATCCAAACGGAAAGATTGACGATGGAAAATTTGAAGTATTGATTTTTAAAGAGCTCAATTTTTTCGAGGTACTGAAAACACTGAACGGCAATATCGACATGACTTCCGATTTTGTTGAGGTCATACAATCCACCGAGGTTCGGGTCACCACTGAAAAGCCGGTTTCCTTTCAGATAGATGGGGAATTCTATGACGATATAGAAGAAATAACCGTTACTATTCTTCCTGACTATGTCGCCATTGCAACCTGATGACGAGAGATGCGCTAACCTATTTATGCAGTCCGGCCTTTTTATTTCTTTGGGTTTGATTAACCCCAAATTACCTATAATTTTAGGGGAAGGTTTAAAAGTGAAAGGTTTTCAATAATCAAAAAAATATATAGATTCAGGTACCTCGCGCAAGTGCCTTGCGGACTTGCCATTATGATGATTTTTTTTGAATGTAGGTTAGGTTCAGATTCATAAATCTAATTACTTGACCTAATGGACTTAAATTTCTTATATTGTTTGTCCGACAGAATAGATTTTAGTTGTTTTTTCCTCTCATCACCGATGGAACGTAATTCGTTAGGACTGGCACCACCGAGGTTTTTTTGATACATATGCATTGCATTTTGATAATCATCTATCTGTCGGGAAGTCATCTCCAAGTCGGCGTAAAGTTGGGTAAGGTCAACCCAATCTTCGGATGAATCATGCGTAATTAGATAGTTCATATTTGCATTTCCTCCCGTAGCTCCATTTGAGGTCGCGTTTGGTACATTTTTTATCTTTTGGGTATAGGTACTCCGTATTGTAGTATCCGTAAATTCTTCGCTGGGCATGCTTTCAGTTTTTTGTAAATTTGTTAATTCGGCCGAATCTTCCGAACTTTTGTTGTCTGATTTACAGGCGGTTATTAATAGAATATTTAATATTAACAAAACGAGCACCGGTATATTTGTGTACATGCCTCCTCGGCTCGCAGTCGAATTTGAATTCTTATTTTTCATATTACAAGGTATTGAAAACGAGAAAGGATGATTAACGCAAAAAATTCTCATATTGATTGAATCGTACGATGGCATGAAATTTATTAAATCCATTGTTAGTCTTGTCGAAAAGGACTTGCCCGCGAACAGTTGAACCAATGTTAGTTGCTAGTTTGCTAGCTTCAGATTTTCCTTCGGAAAGTCCTCGCCCGCAAACACGCAATTGTTTTTATCCAAAAAAAAGAGACTTCAATAATTACGAATACCACCTTCAAATTTTCTATGATATCGACGATGAGATTCCGCGTAAGTCAGGTTCGGAAATTTTTGATAACTCTACAGAATTTAAAGACAGAGCAAATACTGAGAATAATGCAGATTGGAAAGAATTCTTGAATGATAATATTAAGGAAAGACAAGAAATCTAAGCAAAACTGATAGATTTTCTTTTGTCCCGATTGAAGTTCAGGAGCCATTTATTTGAACTGTGTTTACACTTCTTTGGCCAGCCATACGAAAATCAGGGCGCCATGCCATTGCTCAGGCCTATAAGAACGGCCAATCGATACTTTCTTGGATTTCTTCCGGTGCCTGGTCGCTACCTACATCACCGATTACATTGTGTTTGATGTAGTTGTTTTCAAGAAATATTGAAATCCTTTCCAAGGTTTCATATGGGCCCTTTATCTCGATCTTTTTCATAAATGCAATGATTGTTTCTTATGTGTACTATAATGCCATTTATTGCGGAAAATTGTTGTGCCAACGATTAACCGCAAAATAAATAGAGGATTTACATAGTCCCGCTATATAATCTGTTCACTCCGATTTTCATGGCTATTTCAAAATGGCTCGGTACGTTCCCCATAATCCAGCATTTTGCGGTTTCCGTTCAGGTTCCGAGCAACCGCAATTATGTTTGGAGGCTGTGTACACAGATAGGCCTACGTTCATTTCATCAGATAACATTTTGGTGTCTCTTGGTAGATTTTCTTTCCACCGCCCCAATACTGCCAGGAATACCTTTGGCTAGCTGGGCATGAACATTATTGAGCACTCTACCTATCCTGAATTTTTCGGTTATAGTCGCAGTGAAGAAAATTTTTAGGTTCCGCTCCCGGACCGAAGGTTAAGGATACATCCGATTTATGGTGGGGATTAGTGCAAGGGATAGGAAAAATAAACCGATTATGTAAACTTTGGCTCCTTCAGTTATCGATTATTTGAACGTTTACAGTAGGAATTTCTACCTTATATACTTCAAATAATAAAACATACCAACAGCGGCACTTATCAACAACACTACGAAAGAAATCACCCCTAAAGCAGAAGGTAAGCTTGTAAGCGCGCCGTACAGTGAAAGCATAAAAATTCCGGAATTAATCAGCACCCATGGCTGGGGACGTTCGAACGGCCACTGAAAAGGGCACTACCAATTTGGTATGGGGCGGGAAATGGCGCGTTGGAAAAACACCTAGTGAAGAAAGCTTTATTGTACCGTTGTTTTGAAAAACCAATAGGGCACATGTTATACTAAAACTGTTCCTTGAAAGGATGAGGCTCATGATGGCCCACGCCTTTTCCGATTCTTGCAATGCGCTTATTTAAAATATAAATTCTTTGAAATAATTTAAAAGGCATAAAATAAAAAGACAGGGTCGCCCCTGTCTTTTCCCCAAATCATTACCATGAACTTAACCTACTTATGTTATGGTTCTTCAAATGTAATTCAATGGTGTGTGAAATGGCCAGATATTGGTTGAACTGCCGGATTCTGCGTCTTATGGGGCCATGTTCAAGTGTGAACGGAATTTGATTTACAATTATCAGGGCTTTTGAGATGAATATGATATTAACGATCATGAAATGATGGATGCGCGCAAGTGTATGGTATGATTGGATTAAATTAATTCTCTTTGAGGTCAGAGTATAGCTTTCCCATATGCTAACTTTACTTAATATTAATCTTAAAAAATGTAATTATGGCAACACCTGATAAAAAGAAAAATCAGAAAGAGGACAAAAACAAAAAAAGCGGTTCTGGGTCCGATAAGAAAGGTCCCGGCAAAACCGCTCCTAAAAAAAGTCCTTCCAAAAAATAAGAGGCATCTCATATTTTTTAGTCGAAAAAATGGCCCGCAGAAAATGCTGGGCCTTTTTTATGGATGAAAAAGGTAAATCGAAAACGGTCGTCCAAACGTACTTCGTGAATTTTCACATCATTTTCTAGATTTTATATCAGTAGAATATTTATGAGATAGATTCATAGGATGTTTAGGAACCAATGTATCGAGACGCCCTGGCTTTTTACCGTTCATCGATCATATGTCCGCACTGCAAGATCTAAATCATGTTTTTTGCTAAATTCTCCAAGTTTGTCAAGTTTGTCAAGTTTTCCTCTTTTGACATAGCATAAAACGCAGAAGGAAACATTTTCCATTTTGACGTTGTTTTTCCTGTTTCAATTTGAGTCTTAATCCGATGTAAAAAATTGACAGCGATTTTTTTAACATTGATCTGGTGCCCTTTTAACGAATTCCATAATAGGGCACCGAATAGGGCACCGCGACAGATAGTCCTATTTGATATCAAATGAATACAAGGAAAATAAAAAAGCCTGTAAATCAACGATTTACAGGCTTTTTGAATACTAATGGAGGTCTTAAAGTGACCTGGCCGGGGCTCGAACCCGGGACCCTCTCCTTAAAAGGGAGATGCTCTACCAACTGAGCTACCAGGTCAATATCTGCTAAAAAGCTAAAAAAATACTTTCGAAATTAATTAAAATGCTTCCCTTTAGCGGCTGCAAATATAAGATCAATAATTAATTTTGCAAGTCGATTTGAAGAGAAATTTCGGTTTTCTTTGAAATGAGGCTAAAATGCGTCATTTTTACAAAAATAAAGAAGGTGAAAATAATATTGTTGGGGTATATGGGAAGTGGGAAAACCACTGTGGGAAAGCAAGTTGCTGAACGGTTAAAACTACAGTTTTTGGATCTTGACGATTTTATTGAAAAAAAGGAAAAAATGTCCATTGCGAATATTTTCGTGAGCAAGGGAGAATTGTATTTCAGGAAACAAGAACACATTCACCTCAAAGAGGTGCTGCAGCAGCAAAATAATTTTGTGTTATCGGTAGGAGGGGGAACGCCATGCTACGGCAAGAATTTAGAAGTTATTTTAAACAGCTCTAAAACCGTATTCTATCTCAAAGTTCCCATTGCAGAATTGGCACAAAGATTATCCGAACAAAAAGCCCAGAGACCTTTGATTAGTCATATTCCCGATGACGAACTTCCCGAATTTATTGGCAAACACCTTTTCGAACGTAGTCGATTTTACAATCAAGCCCATGAGGTAATTGATTGCGGAAGTAAAGAACCCGAGATTGTGGTAAATGAAATTGTGGGTAAGCTGGGTAAAATTTTTTAAAATGAAAATGAACTTTCGATCGTCACCCGTCATTGACTCTAAGAACTCATTTCGACTTTTCTTTTACCTCCGACTATCACATTTTGAAACCCTATTTCCTCCTCATTTTTTAAAACCGTAGCTCTACTATGCTGTTAAAGAATGACTTCATCTCACCTCAAAAGCGGATATTATCGGTTCCAGACAATACCTCTAAAAGAGTTCTAAGCGTAGCCAAAGTGCCCCTTACCAAATAGCTCATTTCTCAGATTTCAAGCGCAGCTCGTTCCCATTAAGGAATTGGAATTTGGTGCTTAGAATTTTAGTCCAAATACACCATGTCGTTTTTGGCCTTGAACTCCACATGCACATGTTCTTGCAACGAGGTAGATAACGAAATGCCTTTATAATCTGCTTTTACAGGATATTTTTTATGGTTGCGGTTCACTAACACCGCTGTTTTCAACTGTTTTAAGGGTGTTTTTAGAAAGTGGTGCACTCCGTAAATCAGTGTAGTGCCCGAGTTCAGTACATCGTCTACCAAGACTACGGATTTATTACGGTATTCTGCTTCGGGTATCGAAGTTTCAACACCGCTTTTTAAGGGGTTGGCCTTGTCCATGACCATTTTACAAAGCGTTATTTCAGCTCCCGTAATTTTTAGTAGTACGGTCTGTAGTTTTTTGGCAAATTGTAAGCCCCCACCATCGATGCCCGCAATGATGATCTCTTTTTCCTCGACATTGGCCTCATAGATTTGGTAGGCAATGCGGCGTATGGTATGCTGTATTTGTTGGTGAGATAATATTTTGTTGTCCATGGATGCGATATTTGCTTCTCAAAGATAATTGGCTAGATGCTATTTACACTAATTTAGGCTCATTTTTTTATGATTTGGTACGAAATGGCAGGCTTGAAACGGATAAAGTGGATGTAAGGTGATTTGCTACTGCGGAGCTTGTCGGAATGTTCTCGATGAGATGGCCTAATACATCATAAATCTCGGAAGGATGTTTGAGCCTGACGCTGTTCTCACGGCTAATTCCGTTAGCCCTCTCATGGGGTATTAGAGGGAAGCTCCCCATCCAAATAGCCCTCAATATCCCTTCTATCCTTTTTCGTTGGCCGTCCCGTGCCCTGTTTTCTGTAGTGTTCCTTGGCTTTTTTTAGGAGCTCGCCATGCTCGTAGGCTTCCTTGGGTGTAGTATCTTTTCGGTACATATCGACCAGTTTGGCCCCAACACGGTTTGCGGGAATATCGAGTACGGTGAGCTGTAGGTCGATCTGGTTTTTACGGACAATGATTTTATCCAAATTAAAGACTTCCCGCGATGGTTTGGCGACCTGATCGTTGATTTTCACCTGTCCCTTTTTACAGGCCGTGGAGGCAATGCTTCGGGTCTTGAAATAACGGATGTGCCAAAGGTATTTGTCGATACGCATGATATAACTAAAATTCTTTGTTAAGCTCACGGACAAAAGTAAGGGAAAATTGTATCTTGCCGCCTTTAAAAACGAATGCATGACCATGAGCCGAATAGTTTCTTTTTTAGTATTGGGGTTTCTTATAGTTTCCTGTAAAAAGGATGATGAAGGTGCCCCACCGCCAACGCCGCCAAGACCACTTGCGGAAGTAGCGGTGGAAGACGAAGCAAAAATTCAGGAATATTTAGAGACCCATTTTTATAACTATGAGGAATTCGATAGTATCCCAGAAAATTTCGATTTCAAAATAAAAATCGATACCATAGCTGGGAATAATGCAGACAAATCTTCATTAGCGGAAGATATGACCTCGGAAACTATCACAGTGTCTTCAAGCGATTTAGGATTATCTGAAGGTGGTGATGTGCCTCTTAAATATTACTATTTAATAGCTAGAAAAGGACAAGGTGGAAGTCCTACGGTTGCTGATTCTACCTTCTTTAAGTATGAGGGAGTAAAATTGAACGGTACCTTGTTCGATTCTTCCGAGTCTTTCAATTGGAGATATTTACCGAACTTTTTACGTGGTTTTTCCATCGGAATTTCAAAATTGAATGCCGGTGGTAAAATTATTGTTAACGACGACGGAACAACTTCTATAGAAAATACGGGAATCGGAATGATTCTTTTCCCTTCTGGTCTGGGCTATTACAACTCACCAAGAGGTAGTATAGCGCCATATGATCCTTTGCTGTTTAAATTGGAACTAGGCCTTTATGTGGAAAATACCGATTTTGATAATGATGGTGTGCCCTCTATTTTAGAGGATGTTAATGGGGATGGAAATGTTAATAATGACAACAGCGATGGGGATTTTACCCTTACTCAATCGGGAAATAGACCGATTTATAACCATGAAGATACGGATGATGATAATGATGGTACACCGACACGAGAAGAAGTTACCTTTGATGAAGCAGGCAATCTCATAATGCCCCTACCGGATGAGGACAAAGACGGTATCCCTGACTATCTCGATCCGGATACCAAATAGTTGCAAATTGAATCCAAAGTAAATAAAATAGCCCCAACAGTTCGCTGTCGGGGCTATTTTTTATCAGTTCCTTCAATGCTATAGGCGCTTGTAAGACAATGATCAGCACGCTATAGTTTGAGGGACACCGCAAAAATAACCTGCGACGGCCGAGAATCCACCCGACCAGAAATATCGGTCACATTCTCGCCAACAAATTGAGCTTCGTTCTCCGAAAGGCCTCTTTCGTAACGAACATCAAGTCCTAATCTGCCCAAATCGATACCTGCGCCGATGTGCAAACCTACGGTAAAGTCCTTTTCGGCATCGTTGATATTGAAATTTTCTAAATCGTTGCTCAGCATATACTGAAATGCCGGGCCAGCGAACACATGTAGGGGTCCAATAATTCGGACACCGAGCAGCACGGGAAGATCAAGTCTTGAAATATCGTACTTCGTGCCGCCCTCGAAGTTATAGGCACTTTGTGTCTTGGTGTAAACAAGTTCTGGGCGAAGGTAAAATCTGGAAAATGCCAGTTTGCCAAAAACACCGACATGATAGCCGACTTTACCCTCCGAACCTTTGATGATGTCCTCGGCAGCATTGCCTACCGATTCAATGGTAAGGTCGCCATTTTGGTTGTAGTTGAGTCCGGCTTTGATTCCGAAACCTGAATCCGATTGTGAAAAGGCAGCGATGCTGAACATAGCAAACGCTGCCACTAGCAGTGAATTTTTCATATAGTTCTCGTTTTTGTTAGTATCAAGATATCAAAAACGATACCATGATCATTTTCTGTTCTTAACCCTAACAACGGCGTCTTCGATGGCTTTATTGTTCAATCCGTATTTGTCCATCAGCTCATCTGCAGTACCGCTTTCGCCAAAAGTATCTTGGGTCGCCACAAATTCTTGGGGCGTAGGATGCTGAACCGCAAGGGTTCTGGCGATACTTTCGCCGAGTCCGCCCAAAAAGTTATGCTCTTCAGCGGTCACTACGCAACCTGTTTTTTTAACGGACTTTAACACAGCCGCTTCATCAAGGGGCTTGATGGTGTGAAGGTTCAAAACCTCCGCGGAAATACCTTGCTTTTTCAGATTATCGGCAGCTATTAATGCAGGCCAGACCAAGTGGCCAGTGGCGATAATAGTAACATCGGTGCCTTCCTGAAGCAACACGGCCTTCCCAATTTCAAATTTCTGGTCGACAGGGGTGAAGTTGGCCACTTTAGGCCGTCCGAAACGTAGGTAAACGGGACCTTCATAGTCGGCAATGGCGAGGGTGGCCGCTTTGGTCTGATTATAGTCACAGGGATTGATGACTGTCATGCCGGGTAGCATTTTCATCATTCCGATATCTTCGAGTATTTGGTGTGTCGCCCCATCTTCCCCTAGCGTCAGACCGGCATGCGATGCACAAATCTTCACATTTTTGTTCGAGTAGGCGATAGATTGTCGAATCTGATCATAGACCCTGCCCGTAGCAAAATTGGCGAAAGTACTGGCAAAGGGTATTTTGCCCCCGATGGTAAGTCCCGCTGCGATGCCCATCATATTGGCTTCCGCAATACCGGTCTGAAAAAAGCGTTTGGGATTCTCCTCGATAAAATCCTCGATTTTAAGCGATCCTACCAAATCCGCGCAAAGGGCCACCACATTGGGGTGGCTTCTTCCCAATTCGGTCATGGCTGCTCCGTATCCGCTTCTTGTATCTTTTTTCCCTTGGTCTGTATATTTCATGATTACTCGTATTTGTCATTTCCTTACTTCGGCTGCACTCAGCTTAAACTCCGGCGGAAATCTGTATGTTTTTGTCAATAGTTCATTAAAGCATTTGGGTGGTAATTCCTAATAATCCCCCAGCGTCTCCGCATTTTGAGAAAGCGCATCCTCGAGTTGCTCATCATTGGGCGCTTTACCGTGCCATGCGTGCGTGTGCATCATGAAATCGACGCCGTGGCCCATTACCGTATCCAGGATAATGGCAACAGGTTTTCCTTTGCCGGTTCTACTTTTGGCCTCGTTCAATCCTTTAATGACAGCTTCTAAATTGTTGCCGTCCTGTACTTCGAGCACATCCCATCCGAAGGCCTCGAACTTTTGTTTCAAATTGCCTAGCGGAAGAACATCTTCGGTGGGGCCATCGATTTGCTGTCCGTTGCGGTCTACGGTCGAGATGATATTATCGACCTTGTTACCTGCGGCGTACATGATGGCTTCCCAATTCTGGCCTTCCTGTAATTCCCCATCCCCGTGCAGGCTATATACCAAATGCTCGTCTCCGTTCAATTTTTTGGCAAGGGCGGCACCGATGGCGACGGACATGCCCTGGCCTAAAGATCCGGAGGATACTCGAATACCGGGAAGCCCTTCGTGGGTGGTCGGATGGCCCTGCAAACGGGAATTCAATTTTCTGAAGGTCTCCAGCTCCTTTACTGGAAAGTATCCTTTCCGTGCCAGCACGCTGTACCAGACCGGGGAAATATGTCCATTGGATAAAAAGAAAATATCCTCCTCCTTCCCATCCATATCAAAATCATCCTTGAGATTCATAATTTCGTAGTACAGGGCTATAAAAAACTCCGTACAGCCCAACGAACCACCGGGATGCCCCGAATTCACATCATGCACCATCCTTAGTATATCCCGTCGGGTCTGTGTAACGATATTTTGTAATTTATCCAGTTCTGCCATTGTAATGCCTTGATTTAAGAATTTCCCAAATGTAATCGCAATCTTTTGGGAATACAAGTGGTGTCGAGATTATTTTTAATCCTTTTAATGAAGGGTAAAGTGAAAAATGAAAAGTGGAAAGTGAAAAGTGGAAAGTGGAAAAAGAATCTTTAAAAATTTAGAAGAACGTTTATCACCTTGGACCGCGACCCATCCGCACAACTTTATTTTTTCGTTAGGTTAGTAATGTTTTCCAGTTGATTACCTTTGCCCCCATAATTCGAAGTTTGAAGTTTACCCTACACCACACAGACGTTCATAGCAAGGCACGCGCCGGTAGCATGGTCACCGATCACGGCACTATAGAAACCCCGATTTTTATGCCGGTGGGCACTGTGGCTTCCGTAAAGAGCGTGCATCAGCGGGAGCTGAAAGAAGATATTAACCCCGATATCATCCTCGGGAATACCTACCATTTATTTCTCCGCCCGAAAACGGATATCCTGAAACAAGCAGGCGGACTCCATAAATTTATGGGATGGGACCGCAACATACTTACGGACAGCGGCGGATATCAGGTGTATTCCCTATCCAACAACCGAAAAATCAAGGAGGAAGGCGTCAAGTTTAAATCACATATCGACGGTTCTACCCATATGTTCACGCCCGAACGGGTCATGGAAATTCAGCGTACCATCGGGGCCGATATCATCATGGCCTTCGACGAATGTACGCCGTACCCCTGTGATTATAAGTACGCCCAACGTTCGATGCACATGACACACCGTTGGTTGGAGCGGTGTATCACACATTTAGAGAAAACGCCTTTTGAATATGGATATTCGCAAACTTTTTTCCCAATTGTACAAGGCTCGACCTATACAGACCTTCGGAAACAGTCCGCTGAATATATTGCAGGGGTGGGGGCGGAGGGCAATGCCATCGGAGGATTATCCGTCGGGGAGCCTGCGGAAGAGATGTATGCGATGGCCGAGGTGGTCTGCGACATTCTTCCCGAAGACAAACCCCGGTATCTTATGGGGGTGGGTACACCGATCAATATTTTAGAAAATATAGCCTTGGGGGTCGATATGTTCGATTGCGTGATGCCGACACGAAACGCCAGAAACGGCATGTTGTTCACGGCGCACGGCACCATAAATATCAAGAACAAAAAATGGGAAGACGATTTTTCCCCGGTCGATGAAATGGGCCTTACCTTTGTGGATACCGAATATTCAAAGGCTTATTTGCGACATTTGTTCGCAGCCAACGAATATTTGGGTAAACAGATTGCCACCATACACAACCTCGGTTTTTATCTTTGGTTGGTACGTGAGGCCAGAAAGCATATTTTAGCGGGAGATTTTTTACAGTGGAAGGCCGTCATGGTCAAACAAATGGATAAACGACTCTAGTGCTTAGTATCATCGATAAATACATATTAAAACGCTACCTGATCACTTTTGGGGTGATGATTCTTTTGTTCATTCCCATCGGTATCATGGCCCATTTGGCGGAGCAGATCGGAAAAATGCAGGCCAATGAAGCACCTTTGGATGAAATTTTGGTCTATTTCGGCAACTTTACCATATATATAGGAAGCCTGTTATTTCCCATTTTTTTGTTCCTATCCATCATCTTCTTCACCTCTAAGCTCGCCAGTAATACTGAGATTGTCGCTATTTTGAGTTCTGGGGTTTCCTATAACCGATTTTTACGGCCCTATCTTATCGGGGCATCCATTATAGCCCTGATGATGTTTATTATGGGGATGTTCATTGTGCCCACGGCGAGCAAAGGTTTCAACGAATTCAAGTTTAAATACCTCAAAAAGGGAAATCAAGATCGGGTGACCAATAATGTATTTACCCAGCTCAATAAAACGGATTTTATTTATGTGAGCAGCTTCGACCCCGCCAGACAGATCGGGTACAATTTTACGTATGAGCGTTTTAATGCCGATAATGAACTCGATTTCAAGATTTCCGCGGCCAATATCCGTTGGATCGAAAAGGATACGATTTACCGCCTCACCTCGTACGAAAAAAGAAGGTTGGTAAACGATACCGCCCTGGTCGATACCAAACGCCGGTTAGATACCTTGTTCACATTTGATATCGGGGATCTGACCCCGGTGTCGTACGTTGCGGAGACCAAGAATATTTTTCAATTGAACAGGTTTATTGCCGATCAGCGACAAAAGGGAGCTTCTAACATCAATACCTACGTACTCGTAAAATATAAAAGATGGGCCCTCCCGATATCGGCTTTTATCCTGACCATCATCGCAGTCGCCGTAGCCTCGGTAAAACGGAGGGGCGGCATGGGGGTAAACCTGGCGTTTGGAATCGTCGTGGCGTTTATCTTTATATTTTTTGACAAGGTCTTTGGTACGCTGGCCGAACAAGCGGGCTTTTCACCGTTATTGGCGGTAATTATCCCGAACCTACTCTTTGGCATTTTGGCTTTTGTGCTGTTGCAAAAGGCGAAAAGGTAGCAACGCAATAGAAAATGGCGGATTAGACCTTAAACTATTTTAACCTGCAATGCGCAATCTTTGACCGTCACACGGTTAAATTCTTTAAATCCGAAACAAACGTTCAGAAAATTTTATATTTGCGCTATCAAGACGCGTACATCAAACTAAACCTATTAAAATATGGAATATCTCGATTTTGAACTCCCGATTAAGGAGCTCGAAGAACAGCTTGACAAATGCATGGTCATCGGAGAAGAGAGCGATGTCGACGTAACCGAGACCTGCAAGCAGATTGAAAAAAAACTCGCGGATACCCGAAAGGAAATCTATAAGAACCTTACGGCCTGGCAACGCGTTCAATTATCGCGACATCCGAACAGACCCTATACGTTGGATTATATCAATGCGATATGCGGAGAGGCGTTTCTAGAGCTTCATGGCGATCGAAATGTTAAGGATGACAAAGCGATGATCACCGGTCTCGGTAAGATCGGAGACCAAAGCTATATGTTTATCGGCCAACAAAAAGGATACAATACCAAGACCCGACAATACCGCAATTTTGGGATGGCCAACCCCGAAGGCTATAGAAAAGCCTTGCGGGCCATGAGATCCGCCGAGAAATTCGGTATTCCCGTAGTTTGTTTGATCGATACGCCTGGCGCTTATCCGGGGATCGAGGCAGAGGAAAGAGGTCAGGGCGAAGCTATAGCCCGAAATATTCTGGAAATGACCCGTTTGAAAGTTCCTATAATCGTGATTATTATAGGCGAAGGCGCTTCCGGGGGTGCCTTGGGAATAGGAGTGGGCGACAAGGTCTTAATGTTGGAAAATACGTGGTACTCCGTGATATCTCCCGAATCATGCTCCTCGATCTTGTGGCGTAGCTGGGAGTATAAAGAACAGGCTGCAGAGGCCCTTAAGCTGACGGCGACGGACATGAAAAAATTGAAGTTGATCGACGAAATCGTACGTGAACCTGCAGGCGGGGCACATACCAATCGCGAAAAAACATTTGAGATCGTAAAAAGTAAAATCGCGGCCAATTATGAGGAACTTCAAAAGTTATCCCCAAAAGAATTGGTAAATCAACGGATGGATAAATATGCCAATATGGGTGTTTTTAACGGTTGACCCACGGTTTTATCAAGCTGATGAAAATCCGGAGAACGCTTTCTTCGGATTTTTTTTGTTATCAACACAAAATCGTAACTTATCAACATGCCACTGTGAATATCGCAGTCCGTTTCGTTTATGTTAACTCAAGGTTAATTGCATAATTTCGTAGCCATGGAAAAAATCAATCCCGTTATCGGCCGCAAGATAGACAAGTCCACCATCATTAGCTTGGAGCGTGGGAAAATTCCGCCGCAATCTGTTGATTTAGAGGAGGTTGTTCTGGGTGCCATGATGATTGATAAAAAGGGGGTGGACGAAGTAATAGATATCCTACATCCTGATGCGTTTTATAAGGATGCACATCGCTACATCTACGAGGCTATCTTTAAATTGTTCGAAACCTCCGAACCGGTGGATTTATTAACAGTTTCTTCCCAACTAAAGAAGGATGGGAAACTGGAGGCTATTGGAGGGGATTTCTACCTCATAAAACTCACCCAAAAGGTCGCTTCTTCGGCACATATCGAGTTTCATGCACGGATTATCCTACAGAAATATATTCAGCGCAGCCTTATCAAAATATCCAACGAAATTATTGAGGAAGCCTACGATGACGGTACCGATGTATTCGATTTGTTGGATAATGCGGAGGCCAAACTCTACGATGTTACCCAAGGCAACCTAAAGCGATCCGCAGAAACCGCCCAGAATTTGGTAATCCAGGCCAAAAAACGCATTGAGGAAATCGCTAATAAAGAAGGACTCAGTGGCGTACCCTCAGGTTTTGATAAGGTAGATAAATTGACCTCCGGATGGCAGCCCAGTGATTTGATTATAGTAGCCGCAAGGCCGGGTATGGGTAAAACGGCATTGACGCTTTCCATGGCCCGGAATATGGCCGTCAATAATAACATTCCCGTGGCGTTCTTTTCCTGTGAAATGTCGTCGGTACAGTTGATAACCCGTCTGATTTCTTCCGAAACCGGTTTATCCTCGGAGAAACTCCGAACCGGAAAATTAGAGAAGCATGAATGGGAGCAATTGAACGTTAAGGTCAAGTCCCTCGAAAAGGCCCCTTTGTTCATTGACGACACCCCATCGCTGTCGATATTCGATCTGCGTGCCAAAGCGAGACGTCTGGCATCGCAGCATGATATCAAATTGATCATTATCGACTACTTGCAACTGATGACCGCCGGAGGAAGTCAAAAAGGGGGGAATCGCGAACAGGAAATCTCCACGATCTCAAGAAACCTGAAAGCCTTGGCAAAAGAATTGAACGTGCCGGTCATCGCCCTGTCGCAACTGTCTCGTGCCGTGGAGACACGTGGGGGAAGTAAACGGCCCTTGCTTTCCGATTTACGGGAATCGGGCGCCATTGAACAGGATGCCGATATCGTATCGTTCATCTACCGCCCCGAATACTACAAAATCGACGAGTGGGACGACGAAGAACGTTCCCCGACCCAAGGCCAAGCGGAATTTATTGTCGCCAAACACCGTAATGGCGGTTTGGATAACATCCGCCTAAAATTCATCGGCCAGCTCGGTAAATTCGATAATCTTGACGATTTTGATTCCCCGTTCGAATTTCAGTCCAAAATGAACGCTAACGAAGAAAATCCGTTTATCACCAAGAACCTTCCAAGTGCCGACCAAGCTTTTGGTAGTTCTTTAAACGATGGAGTAAGGCCGGATGAGGATAGTGATGTGCCGTTTTGAGAAAAAGGTTTATGAGTTTAGGGGTTTATGAGTTTAGTTCAATAGTATGACGTGAGCGTTCGAGATTTGATTTTTGAAATTTGTACATTCAAGATTCGTCATCTTGCAATCTTTTTTAAGCTTAATCATACCTTTGTAGCCATTCCCCTTTAGAAACCTTTAACGCCACGGAACAATCCGCAGCGACGATTTACGTTATCTTTGAGAGTACACTCGTAAATTTCGGCTAATGCGCAATCTTTTTTTCTCCTTTCTCTTTCTTCTTTTTTCTTTTCCCGCTATAGCAAGTTCGATTCTTATTCCCATGGATGCCGAGGGTCAAAAGAATCACTTAAAGGCCTATGGAATCACCTATTGGGTGTTGAGCAAACAACAGAAAGTGCAATGGCTGTTAAACTATCGTGGCGGCTCTTTTCTCTTGCCCGATGGCGAGGCGATACGAAAGGAATGCCAAATCAGGGGGGTGTCGTTCGAAATACTGTCCGACGGACAGACGCAATCCATTCTCGACAAAATTAGCAGCCCCTCTCAAAACCAAGATGCGGTCATTCTTGAAAAAGCACCTAAAATTGCCGTCTATTCCCCTAAGGGAAACGCACCTTGGGACGATGCCGTGACTATGGTACTTACGTATGCCGAGATTCCTTATAATACGGTATATGATGAGGAAGTTTTAGGCGATAAACTCGCACTTTATGATTGGTTGCATCTGCACCACGAAGATTTTACCGGTCAGTACGGCAAGTTTTACGGTGCTTATCGCGCCGCGCCGTGGTACATTGAACAAAAAGAAGAAGCAGAGGCTTTGGCGTCAAAACTTGGATTTAATAAAGTATCCGACGAAAAAAGCGCGGTAGCCCAAAAAATCAGAAAGTACGTCATCGGTGGTGGTTTTATGTTTGCCATGTGCTCTGCAACGGATAGCTTCGATATCGCACTGGCCTCGGAAGGGGTGGATATCTGTGAGCCTATGTTCGATGGAGACCCTTCCGATGCCAACTATCAAGCGAAGCTGGACTTCACCAATACCTTTGCGTTCACCGATTTTACCTTGGAGCGGAGTCCGCTCAAGTACGAATTTTCGTCCATCGATATGACCACCAAACGCGGGAATGTCCAAAAAGAACAGGATTATTTTTCGCTAATGGATTTTTCCGCCAAGTGGGATGCCGTGCCCACTATGCTCTGTCAAAACCACACCGCCTTGGTCAAAGGTTTTATGGGGCAGACTACCGCTTTTTCGAGAGATGAGGTGAAACCGACGGTGTTGGTATTGGGCGAAAATAAAATCAATGGTGAGGCCCGCTATATTCACGGTATCAAGGGAAAGGGATTTTTCACGTTCTATGGCGGTCACGACCCCGAAGATTACCAACATCGCGTAGGAGACCCAAAAACGGAACTGGAACTGCACCCGAATTCCCCGGGTTATCGGCTGATACTAAACAATGTCTTGTTTCCGGCGGCACGCAAGAAGAAGCAGAAAACCTAGTGCAATGAGTAATTGTATGTGCGGTTCGGAGTGTATTTGCGACCGCTAAACACTTCGCTAAAAAGGGTGAAAACCTAAGGCTGCAAATCTGTCTGCGGAGATTCAGGTTCAAGGTATTTTTAGTGCATGTTTAACTTTGAAGAACTGAGAGCAGCGATCAAACCTAGAACCTTATACATCGGTGAGTTGAATTTTAGGACAACAGCTGTTCCAGCACCCGTTCCACCCCGAAATTGTCATTACTTGCAGTACTATACTTAGCCGCCTTTTTTACGTTCGGATGTGCGTTTTCCATGGCAAAGCTGAAATCCGCCAAGGCCAACATTTCCAGATCGTTGTTGTAATCTCCAAATACTATAGTTTCTTCCGGGGTAATACCGTGTAGTTCTTGGACTTTTTGAAGAGCATACCCCTTGTTCGCATTCGGACTCGAAATATCGACCCAGTTTTGGCCGGAGATTTTAACCTGCAAATCGTTTTCCAAATGTTTGACTGCCGGATAGATATATTTTTCCGAGCTTTCAAAATGGTAGATTGCGATTTTTATGATTTCGCCTTCAAATGCTTTCAGGTCTTTCAAAACGGTATATTTGGAATAATATTCCTGTAGTTTTTCTTCGAATTCTGGTGAATTGTCCAAAATAAAGGCACCATCCTTTCCGCAAAGCACGGGATGTATATTTTCTATATCCCCCAAAATATCCAACACCTTGTTCTTGGCTTTATGAGGAAATGGGGTTGATACGAGTTCAGTTCCGTTCTGCATCGCAACGCCCCCGTTTTCGGCGATGACGGTAATATCGTTTTTAATGCTGGGTAGCTTATCGACTATGCTTTGATACTGCCGTCCGCTGGCCGCTACGAAAAGAATATCGCGCTCTTTGAGCTTTCGAAAAATTTCTAGAAAGCGGTCGCTGACCTCATGATCGGAGTTGAGCAAGGTGCCGTCCATATCCGTGACGACCATTTTTATTCGAGATAGATCCATTGTATTGATTTGAACGGGCAAAGGTATCCCTTCAAAATGAAATTAGGGCATCTCTAATAATTCTTTTTGGAATGATGACGCAGAATTTTTTTTCAGATATGAGGCGCCAAAAGCGGAGTTTAGCAGAGCTAAATGAGTATTTTGGCAACGAAGTAGCGGGAAAAATGGACAAGTCAGCATCCAAAATAGAGTTTTTGGAGATGCCCTTAGGGTGTGGATGGTAAAAGTTTTATTTTTATTCGATATTCGATATTCGATAGCTAAGAAGTGTAATACCAAATTAGGTCACGTTAAACAGATATCTAATGAAATTTTATCAAAAAGAAGTACGCTTGCCCGCACATGAACGTGGCTTCCATTTGATTACGCAGGTCATTACGAAATCTTTTTCAGAAATCAAGCAGATAGAAACGGGTATGCTACAGATATTCATAAAGCATACTTCCGCAAGTGTGACCATTAACGAAAATGCCGACCCTACAGTCCGTACGGATTTTGAGAGTCATATTAACATGATGGTACCGGAGAATGCATCTTATTATGTGCACAATTATGAAGGCCCCGATGATATGCCGGCACATATCAAAGCTTCCTTACTGGGCTCTTCGGTTCAGATACCGATTACTAATGGAAGGTTGAATTTGGGTACATGGCAAGGTATTTACCTCTGTGAGCATCGCAACAACGCTTCGGGGCGAAAGTTGGTCTTGACTGCGTTCGGGAAATAAAAAAATCCGATCGGTAAATTTACCGATCGGATTTTTAAAATGACCCTTCGCCTGCGCTCAGGGTAACCATTTAGTTATTTTACTTTATCGACAAGAGCTTTAAAAGCCTCCGGATGGTTCATCGCCAAATCGGCTAAAACCTTTCGGTTCAATTCAATACCGCCGGCTTTCATGCCTCCCATAAATTGGGAGTACGACATGCCGTGCTGGCGTGCCCCTGCGTTGATACGGGTAATCCACAAGGCGCGGAACGTCCGTTTTTTATTTCTTCTGTCACGGTAAGCATATAACATTGCTTTTTCTACCGCATTTTTGGCAACCGTCCAAACGTTTTTACGTCGTCCGAAATACCCTTTGGCCTGCTTCATCACTTTTTTTCTTCTAGCGCGTGAAGCCACTGCATTTACTGATCTTGGCATACTGTTTACTTGTTTTTGTAGTAGGCGGTTAACTTTTGTTAGAATCCTTAACTATGAATCATAACCCATAACTCTTTTTTAGCCCAACTCCATGGTTAATAAATTACCTTTTACAATGTCCCCGAATAAATTATCTCAGGCACAATTGATCTTTGATATTCGGCTCGTCCGCTTTGTGGACCAACGTACTGTGTGTCAATTTGAGCTTTCGCTTTTTAGACTTCTTCGTAAGAATGTGACTCTTAAAAGCGTGCTTTCTTTTGATTTTTCCTGAACCGGTCAGCTTAAAACGCTTCTTGGCACTGGATTTTGTTTTCTGTTTCGGCATTTTTCCTATTTATATTAATCTCACTTATTAAACTCAATCTCTCTGGAGCCATAATTCCATGTAAAGAATAGTATGATACTCCGTTAGCATTTACAGCATCCCTTTTACAATCATCAAGCCCCACAACAGGGCTTGAGCCGAGGGCTAAGGATAGATTCAAAATATCGCGCTAATTTCAGCTGGTTCTATTTAAACAGACCCTAACCGTTTTTCGCAACCGATAATGAATGATTAAATATCCCTCCCTATTTCTTGTTCTTGGGCGCAATGAACATGGTCATTCTTTTGCCTTCCAATCTAGGTAATTGCTCTACTTTACCGACGTCTTCCAATTCTTGGGCAAGTTTTAGCAGCAAAATTTCCCCTTTATCCTTGTAAACAATCGAACGTCCTTTAAAGAAAACGTAAGCCTTTAATTTGGCACCGTCTTTTAAAAACCCTTCCGCATGCTTCTTTTTAAACTCATAATCGTGATCATCGGTATTCGGACCGAATCGTATTTCTTTAACCGTTACCTTCGATGCTTTGGCCTTCATTGCCTTTTCCCGTTTCTTTTGTTCATAAAGAAACTTCTTGTAGTCCATGATTTTGACTACGGGCGGTTTGGCATCCGGTGATATTTCCACTAGGTCGAGACCCATTTCGACGGACTTATCAAGTGCTTCGCGTATGGGTATCACTGCAGGTTCGACATTGTCGCCTACTAATCGTACCTCTGGCGCCAATATTTTTCTATTGATTTTATGCGGGTTCTTGTTTTCCCTTCTAGGTTGGGGCCTAAATCTTTTACGTATTGCTATGACTTCTATTTTTAGTTAAACTATTTTAATTAACGAACGACTTTAAGGTACTATTTATTTCAGTAGCAACCAAGTCGGTAAACTTTTTTATGGAAATCGATCCCAAATCTTCGCCTCCGTGCCGGCGTACGGAAATCGTATTCGCTTCCTCTTCATTTTCGCCTACAATAAGCATGAACGGAATTTTGTTCATTTCAGCTTCCCGTATTTTTTTACCTACGGTTTCGCTTCTAGCATCGATTTGGGCGCGAATTTCGTTATTTTCCAAAGAACTCAAAACTTTTTCGGCATATATTTCATGTTTCTCGCTCACGGGCAGTACGATAGCCTGTTCGGGAATCAGCCATAATGGGAAATTTCCGCCCGTATGTTCCAATAGCAGGGCGATAAAACGTTCCATACTTCCGAAGGGCGCGCGATGGATCATGACCGGCCGGTGTAGCTCGTTATCACTACCTTTATAGGTAAGGTCGAAACGTTCCGGTAAGTTGTAATCTACCTGAATGGTGCCCAACTGCCATTGTCTTCCCAGGGCATCCTTGACCATAAAATCCAGTTTCGGGCCATAGAAAGCGGCTTCCCCTTTTTCGATGACGAAATCGAGTCCTTTTTCGGTAGCCGCATTGATGATCGCGTTTTCCGCTTTTTCCCAATTATCCACAGAACCGATATATTTTTCGGGCGTGTCAAGGTCCCGTATGGAAACCTGCGCCGTAAAATTATCGAAGCCCAAACTTCCCAATACATATAGAGATAGGTCGATAACATTCTTGAATTCCTGATCCAGCTGTTCGGGGGTACAGAAAATATGGGCATCGTCTTGGGTAAAGCCGCGCACCCGGGTAAGCCCGTGAAGTTCTCCGCTCTGTTCGTATCGATATACCGTGCCGAATTCCGCATAGCGCTTGGGCAGTTCCCTATAGCTGAACGGTCGGGCGTTATAGATTTCGCAGTGATGCGGACAGTTCATCGGTTTGAGCAAAAACTCCTCGTTCTCTTTCGGGGTGCGTATGGGCTGAAAACTGTCCGCACCATATTTCTCGTAATGACCCGAGGTGACATATAGTTCTTTAGAGCCGATATGCGGGGTGACGACCATTTCGTAGCCCGCTTTTTTCTGTGCTTTTTTAAGAAAATGCTCCAAACGCTCTCGCAACGCCGCCCCTTTGGGCAGCCATAGCGGAAGCCCTTGCCCCACCTTTTGTGAAAAAGTGAACAGTTCAAGCTCCTTGCCCAATTTTCGGTGATCTCGTTTTTTGGCTTCCTCGAGCATTTCGAGATATTCGGTCAGCTCTTTTTGCTTGGGGAAGGATATGCCGTACACCCGTGTCAACTGCGGCTTGTTCTCATCACCTCTCCAATAGGCGCCCGCTACGTTCAATATTTTAATGGCCTTGACGATACCGGTATTCGGTATATGGCCCCCGCGGCAGAGATCGGTAAACGTATCGTGGTCGCAGAAGGTAATCGTACCGTCCTCCAAATTTTCGATAAGCTCTACCTTAAATTCATTCCCTTGTTCCTTATATAAGGATAGGGCGTCCGCTTTTGAGACGGCATGCAGTTTAAAGTCATGTTTGCCGCGCGCAATTTCCAAGGCCCTTTTTTCTATTTCGGGAAAATCCTTTTCGGAAAACGTATGTTCGCCAAAATCCACATCATAATAAAATCCGTTATCGATCGCAGGACCGATGGTCAGTTTAATTCCCGGATAGCGTTCTTCCAAAGCCTGGGCAACAATGTGGGAAGTAGAATGCCAGAACGCTTTTTTCCCCTCCTTATCGTTCCAAGTGTAGAGTATCAGGTTGCCGTTTTCGTTCAGGGGAGTTACACTTTCCACTACGGTATCATTGAATTTGGCCGAAATAACGTTCCGCGCCAGGCCTGCACTGATGCTATTGGCGACGTCCATGGGAGTGCTTCCCTTGGCAAATTCTTTTACAGTACCGTCCGGTAAGGTGATAGCGATCATACCATTTTTTTAAGATGCCAAAGATAGCAATCCGAGCGGATGCGCACAACATTTTATATTAGGATGGACATGTTTGTTCTGTGTTTTGCTAGGGAAGGATTAGTATTTGGATAAGGATGAAGATGAAAAAAGGATACACTTGCTTGCACAATAGGATAAATAGTATTATATTCAAGGCCGTTTAAAATAAAAATAGGACGTAAAGTCCTAATAAATAGGGGCTAGGAGGATGCCTCGAAAAAAACTTCAAAAAAAATCTTTGTTTGTATTTTTTATTCGAAAAACCCTCTTATATTTGCACCCGCTTTGAGAGACAATAGGGCGACCTAGAAGATTTAAGGGGCGGATTTTTTGACAAGTTCATTGACATACTGTGGAGATAAACAACGACCATCGGGCGAAAGCCCGTTGGAAGGAACCATATAACAAGGAGGCCCGTCCCCGGTCGCGAAAGCGCGATGGGGGCCGGGCGTAAGATTTAATAGAGAGAGACGGGGCCGGGAGGGCTTTTCAGTGGGTGTGCGCGAATATATATAAAGTACAACGATG
>NZ_FNAO01000039.1 GCF_900101815.1 Pricia antarctica | reverse complement strand
TCTTTTTGCCTTGCATACCTTCAATTTACGGATTTCCGCTCATTGGTAAAAGCAAAAAATGATGTTTATTGGAGTTCTGCAACAGCCACGTTCCTTTTACGGAATTATTGAAAATTCTCATCTATGGGTAATGAAGGCTAGTATTTACTTCATATCTAGCTCAGTTCTTCCTAAATTGGCAACTGGTTTTTCCGATTTGCTTGGATTGAATCCACTATTTATCATAGCCCTTATCTACAAGTCGTTTTGAAATCCACCAATAATTTCCGCTTGGGTCGATTATTCCTGATTGTCGGTCTTCGTAATCCATATCAGCTGGTTCAAATTCAACTTTAGCTCCGTTTTCGACCGCTCTTTTATGCATTTGGTCAACATTATCGACATATAGATAAAATGCCGTACGCATATTTAAAAATTGGCCTCTTGCTTGGCTTATCATAAAACAGGAATTACCGATTTTTAAAATTACGTTTGCAATGTCGCCATTCTTTGAATTAATGGAACGGTTGATTTCCTTTGCATAGAATGCGTTTTTAAGAAAATCAATCAACTCTATTGGGTTTTCCACGAATAAATATCCGTTTACAGTTCCAAAACCTTCTGGTCGGTAAGTGTCAAATATTTGGTTCATTGTCGCGATTGTTTTAGCTTGTCGGTAACTTTGGAAAGGCGTTCGTTTTTATTATTCGGTTACGGTTGTCCGTTATGCTTTGGGTCAAAATCCACCATCCATTCGATTCCGTATTTGTCTCTAAACATTCCAAAATAGGAACCCCAAGGACTGTCGCCAATGGGCATTTCAATATTCCCTCCTGTTGAAAGTCCGTTGAATAACCTGTCGGCCTCTTCACGACTTTCCGCACTAATGGATATTTTAGACCTGTTTTCATTTTCATTTACCCGTCCCATTCTTTCGGGAACGTCATTCGCCATTAAAATATTTTTACCAATAGGCAAAGCAATGTGCATTATTTTATTCGCTTCATTTTCTGCTACCGGATTTTCAGGACTTGACATATCCTTGAAACGCATGATCGTTGCAAACTCTCCGCCAAATATCGATTTGTAAAAATTGAATGCTTCTTCTGCATTTCCGTTGAAGTTAATGTAAGGATTGATAAGTGCCATATTTTTATTTTTAGATTGTTTCTTTTATTTGTCGCCAATTCTCACAGTTATCACAAAATTGGCCCATCAAAATTGTATAAAGCAAGAAATAATATTTTTCAGTTTGATGCTTGAATGTAAGTTTGTTTGTTAATGTCATACTTTATAATTTAAGTTGTCGATCAAAAATAATTTGTTTTAGCGTATTTCAAAAGGTTCAACTACGACAATCCAAAGAGGCAATTACGACATTTTCTTGGAGGTCGAGTTAATTTTAAGCTTCCAACTAACGTCAAGTTTTAAGTACTGATATTCATCATGTTACCAAACCCGACATCTTCCGGTCTAAGCTCAAATTTAGCGATATTCTTT
>NZ_FNAO01000012.1 GCF_900101815.1 Pricia antarctica | reverse complement strand
AGTATATCCAATCAAGACCGGTCCCCCTGAAGGCTCCGTAAAAACAGCCTACTCGGGTCAATATCTTACGCACAGAGCACTTCTGCAACGGCCACGAACGTTTTTGGGGACCAATCATATCAAAGGCTCGTTGTAATTAATGCCACATTATAATATACTTTCAAAATCGTTTAAAGTGTCATCCTTAAAATCTTTCGATTTTAACGGCCGCTGTTGACAGCTACCGCGCCATTGGTTCTAATGGGAATTTTGCCCCATTTTTTCTATAAGGCCATTCTAGTATATGGTTAAATAAAATGGTCTTGAAATTTAAAAGTAAAAAAGTGGGAGCAACACCGTTATCAATATCCAGACCAATAAGGTCATTAACCCGCCCGTTCTCAAAAAGTCAACGAATTTATATTGGCCGGCCCCATAGATCAAAGTGTTGGTTTGATAACCTATGGGGGTCAGGAAGCTAGTATTAGCCCCAAAGATGACGGCCAGTAAGAATGGTTTGGCGTCTATTTGCAATTGATGTGAAATAGTAATAGCTATCGGAGCCAAGAGTACTGCCACAGCATTATTGGTAACAAACCCGGACAGTAAGGTGGTAACGAGGAACAAGGAGGAAAGGATTGCCGCTGGGCCGTACGTGGCCAAGTGTTCCGTGATAAAAGTGGCTACAAGATCACCGGTGCCGGATTTTTCAAGTGCCGTACCCAAAGGAATAAGCCCTGCCAGTAAGAAAAATATTTTCCAACTGACTTTACTGTAAGCATATTGAATCCTGATGACCCGAGTAATAAACATCGCTACGCAACCCAACCAAGCGCTTACTAAAATTGAGGTAAGGTTAAGGCTCGCAGCAAGAATTACAGTAATAACTATGGTAGTAGCTATGATAGCCTTTCGTTTTTCCAACTTAATTTGCGGCAGCTCGTGAAGCACGATAAAATCATCCCCGGCATGGAGTTCTGAAATTGCATCTTTTTCAATTTCCAACAACAGGGCAAATCCTTCCGAAAGGGCAATTTGGTCAAGTTGTTCAACGGCTACCCCTCGTTTCCCACGAACAGCTAAAGGAATTGCTTTATATTTTTTTCGGAAATCAATATCGTTTATCTTTTTTTTAATCAATAGGGAATTAGGCCCGATAATCACCTCCACCAAAACAACGTCTTCGGTGATTAATTTTTCATCGTTTATTGCTAGGTCGGTCCTAATCTCAATGCCGGGAATTTTGCCCATTGCAATTATTTTTCTTGCTTTTGCCTTAACGATCAGTGAGTCACCGGCTTCCAGCAATTCAATATTTTCGGGCAGGTATATTATGTTCTCCCTGCGAATGATTCGCAATATTTCCAGGTCATGGTCCTGCAAAAGCCGGGTCTGCTCGATATTTTTTCCAACAAAAGGAGAATTTTCCGGTATTATCATTTCGGCGAGATAGTTATCGAGTCGATAAATGCCGGTAAGATCCCCTTTTTCCGATTTCCGCTCTGGAATAGTTTTTCTTATGCCGATCACCAGAAAAATAGTCATAACGATGAATAATATCCCACCTACCGGTGCGAGTTCAAACATTTTTATCGCGCCCAAACCATGCTCTTCGGAAATTGCGCTTACCAGCAAGTTGGTAGACGATCCGATCACCGTACACGAGCCGCCAAGCATAGCTCCAAAGGACAGTGCCATAAGCAGTTTATTGGCATTGATATTTTTGTGATGGGCAATCTTCAGGGTCATTGGAAGGAAGATCGCAACTACGGCCGTGTTGTTCAGAAATGCAGACAAGGTACCCGCCAAAAACATAGTCATGGCCATCACAACGATTTCATTCTTGATACCGGTTCCAACACTCTGCTGGCCCAGATAATTAATAAGTCCGGTATTTTGAATGCCGGCACTGATGATCAACATCGCCAAAACGGTCAACGTGGCAGGGTTGCTGAATCCGGAAACGGCCTCTTCCACTGTTAGGACACCAGTCACCATCAACGCACACATAATGATCAAGGCCGTGATATCAATAGAAAATATCTCAAGACTGAAAAGTATGACCGCTCCTAAAATAATCACTGCGACAATCAGTTCCGCTGGCATGATATTATTGTTTTAATCATTGAATAAGTTCCAAGTCCAATTTGTTTAAGTATGAATGGGTTCGATATAAAAAAATGGGAAATATCTTAGAAATAGCAAAAAGCTCAGTACACTTATATAGTGCTCAAAACAAACATTTAAAATAAACTCACTGCTTACGTTCAAAGTAAGTTACAGAAATATTCTGCTCAATAGATAATGTTTTTAAAGAATTTGTCCGAAAGCTGGCTCAAACACATGCTCTGTGTGGGCCGATTACCACCATGTTCAGTGAAAAATTTCTTTGTTTTTGGAAGGACGCGCAATTCAGGGAAATGGGCAGGGTCAAGTGCCAGAAATTCACATAACCTTATCAGTGAGGGCATCGCTGGCGCACCTTTTGAACCCCTTTATATAGAAGGCAATTTCCTCTTTCCCGAGGCTCCTGAGACCTGTGCCAACGCTTTCAGTTCCTTCTCCATAGTTTGCCAATTGTTTGGCCTATGTAAACGAATCCCGAAAATTGGAGCGAGGGACAGCTTCGTAACGTTTTAGAAGGACAGAAAACACAGATGGATGAACTTCTTAACCTAACAGAAAAGTAGAGGTACAACTAGTTTATAAAACTTCAACTAAAACTAAAAGATGAGTTTACTTTTTTTATTGAGTGCCATAAAACGAACATTTCATAGGACCTTTTCTATTCGATAGAACGATGATTTAGAAATCTTTGCCTGCTTACAAGCCGTTTTAATAGGTAAGTTTTTGCTATCGTACAGATATTTTGCAAAATGATATTTTTCAATGGTTACTTTTTTTGAGCCAGTTGGCCTACCTAAAAGTTTATTTCTTTTACGGGCATTGTTAAGGCCAACTTTTGTTCTTTCGCTTATTAGATTTCTTTCAAATTCGGCTACGGCCGCAAATATTTGCAATAGGAATTTTCCATTGGCGGAAGCTGTATCAAATTCGGGTTCACTTAAACTTTTAAAATAGACCCCTGCCTCATTGAACTTGTCTATTAGATCTATCATATTTTTAAGGGAGCGGAACATCCTGTCATTTTTATAGGCAATGACCGTATCCCCTTTACGCATGTATCGGATCAGCTCGTTCAGACCCTTTCTATCGCTCCTTGCCCCGCTTGCAATATCCGTGTAGATCTTTTCGCAACCTGCATTCTTCAACAGGTCGATTTGAGCACCTAATTTTTGTTCCGATGTTGATACCCTTGCATATCCGAAAATCATAACTTATACCCATTTGTCAATTGTTCAAAGGACTATAGCAGTTGATGACGTTTATTGTTCAGGAAGAACCAGATTGTCCATTTCATTTTTTGAAGAAGTGAAAATGTAATTCAGCAAAAAATACATAACCATGATCAACATACTTGCAAATATTGCAGGTAAGTAAACATCGATTACCTTCATTTGGCCGTTTATGCGGGGCAAGGTGTCAAAATAAGTAAGCAAAAAGTAACCGATTAGGAATAAAGCGCTAAAAACCGTTCCTACTTTTACTCTTTTCCTTGATCGGAAAAGCTCGGCACCGTAGTTTTTTTGCACACTGATCCTGTCCATTATGGATTCCTCCAAATCGACATCAAAACTTTTGGTGTAGGTCGAAAATGCCTTTTTTATATTCTTGTCCGTTGTGTCCATCCCTTAATTTTTATATTGAACGAAAAGGGCGGAAAAACTTTTTCTCGCCCTGAACAGTAAAACTTTAATGTTACTTTTTGTAAATCCCGTTGTTTTTTCTATTTCTTCTATCCGCTGCTCACCGAGATAATGTAGCTTCAATACCAATGCCTCTTTCGGCTTCATAAGGTTAAGGGCGTTGTCGATTCTAATGTTCCTGTCCTCGACCTCCAGCTTATTCATCGCCTCGTTAAAAATAGGGCCATAGTCTTTAGTGTCATCTTTAAAGCTAACAGTCTCGTTATTCGATTTGCCCCTTTTAATTTGTTTCAGCGACTCGTTGACCACAATTTTATAGAACCACGTGGAGAACTGGGAATCTTGCCGAAAGGAACGCAACGATCTGAATGCCCGAATAAAGGCATTCTGAACCGCATCCTTGGCGTCCATATCATTCTTGACAATGGATATGGCTACTGAATAGCCCATTTCCTGATAATTTCTCACGAAATATCGAAACGCATCTTTCTCCCCACTGAGAACCCTATGAATATGTCGTTGGTCCGAGGGGGAGTTCAACTGTCTCTATTTTTATTTATACGGTTGGAAACCAAAAAACCCAGACCTGCAAAGAGAAGAAGAAAGCCGGGCATGCTAATGTAATCTGGCATCTTGGTAAAATGGCCGACCATATACGACACGAAAACTGCGGCTCCCAGTGCAGAAAGCACAATACCCAGATTTAATATCAGGTTTGACTTAAAATTAGATTCGTCATCGCAGGCAATGCCATGCTCAATTTTCGCCATTTGTTCGGCGTGCCTACTTTTTATCAAGTAGTAAATAGTAAATGCCGCGGCGGCCAAAAAGCCGATAATCACAAATTCTGAACCCATAATGTATTTTTTAAGATTAATAGTATCGATGATGAGATACCGATGTTTCGGAAAAGGTTACAAAAATCAAAAGAATAATAAAATCATTCTTTTTGTAACCTTTCCGAGTATTGAAGTATCCTATCGACAAAAGCAATGCACCGGAATATTGGAAATCGATTATAGGTGATCTTTTATTTCTATTGGTGCCGATAGCAATGGATGGTCTTAAATCCAGTAATTATCAAAAAAACAATTAATCATGAAAAGTATCGAAAAAATCAAGAATAATATGGACTACTTGAAAATTACAGTATTGGGCCTGTTGATGGTAGTAATGAGTTCGGTCAAAGTCAATGCCCAAATGAACGCAAAACAAATCGATAGTATGGTCAACACAGCGATCAGCACACTTGATAATACCGTGGGTTTTGCAATCGGGGTCGTTAAAGACGGTAAAATCGTACATGTCAAAGGATATGGTGTGACCTCGATAGATTCAAAAGAAGCGGTAACCGCCAATACCCCTTTCGGGATCGCCTCAAATTCCAAGGCCTTTACATCAGCGGCATTGGCAATTCTAGTAGATCAAGGGAAAATCAAATGGGAGGACAGGGTCATAAAGTATATTCCCGAATTCAGGATGTACAACGATTATGTTACGGACAACTTCAATATTCAAGACCTCTTGACCCATCGAAGTGGTCTGGGGCTTGGTGCCGGCGACCTTATGATCTTTCCGGACGGTTCGGATTTTACGATCGATGATGTCCTTACCTCATTTCAATACTTTGAGCCGACTACCGCTTTTAGAACAAAATTTGATTATGACAACTTATTATACCTCGTTGCTGGGGAACTTACGGCAAGGGTGAATGGAAAAACATGGGAAACCTTTGTTGATGAAGTAATTCTAAAACCGTTGCAGATGGATAACTCGTATTCCAATTACAACGATGCATTTAAAAATGAGAAAATTGCCGTTGCACATTCTTTTGATGGTAAATCCTTAACGGCGATACAAGGCTCAAAGGCAGAGTCGGACGACAAGATGGAATTAAAAATGAACGGTGCCGCTGGCGGTATATGGGCCAGTGCAAACGATATGTGCAAGTGGATGTTGGTCCAATTGAACGAAGGCAAATATGGCGCTGATTTGGACAAAGCTTTATTTTCGGAACAGCAACAACAAGAAATGTGGCGGATGCACACACGGATGAATCAACAACAGGACCCTAGGTCTCCGTTTAAAACCCATTTTTCCGGATATGGATTGGGCTGGTTCCTATCGGATTTTAATGGATTTCTCAAAGTTGAACATTCGGGATTGATAGCGGGAATGTCTTCGGAAGTAATTTTGATCCCAGAACTGGAACTTGGAATAGTCGTTTTGAACAATTCCGAAGGAGCCGGTTCTTTGAACGGTCTGATGGGCTTTGAATTATTGGATGAATATCTAAAATTGGAAACTGGCACCGACTGGCTCGATATGGCAAAGGGAATGCAACGGCAAGGACAAATAATGGGCGACCCTGATTCCGAAAAAGTTTGGGCTGAAGTCGCTGCAAATAAGAAAACAAAAGTCGAAAAAGATAATTATGTTGGTATTTACGAGGATGACTGGTTCGGAAAAGTTGAAGTATTCGAAAAAGAAGGGGATTTATGGTTTAAATCGTATAAGTCGCCAAGGCTAAATGGTAAAATGTCATTGTACCAAGACCATACTTTCGCCATCAAATGGGAATATCAAGACATGAAAGCCGACGCCTTCGCAATATTCTCATTGGATGAAAATGGTAAAGGTCGGAGTATCAAAATGAAAGGTATTTCTCGTTTTATCGATTTTAGTTTCGATTTTCAAGACCTTGATTTAATTAGGATTTAGTACATAGTTTAACAATACCATATACGAAGGTAGAGTCTTGTCAGTTTTATGAGTCACGTAGAACCCTATGTTTTCTATGGGCTTTTTACATGACTGATCTGATTGGACTTTAAAAAAGTGGATGTACTTGAAATTTTAATAGCCCCGTAAAACGAACTTTTTCTGGGATCAAATCCATTCGATATTAAAATGGCATAATCGAAGGGGGCATTTTGTTCTATTTTTGGTATAAGTTCATAAAAACAACAACTTCGAGGGTTTATCGATTTATTCAAATTTTCATCAACTATAGTACACCTTTGAGCCCTAATCCAAAAATTAAAAATGGATAAACATTTACAACATATCGATGACACCTGTTCCGGGACCGAACTAAGAAATATCCTTTATAGACTAAAGTTGAAACACCCAGATTCGGATGAAATCCGGATGACTTTTAAATTATGCAGTTGTTCTCTGAATGATTTACAGAGTGTTGAACTGGACGCTTTATTGGATGATGCTCAAGATATGCACCAGTATCCAAATAAAGAAATAATCGCTCGATGGAGTGAATATCTTTCATATAGAATTCGAGATGGGAAGAAAATTCACTTGCGGAAAGCCGTTTTGTTATATATCGATTTATTTATAGTAAACCAAAATGAAGAGTTCTTGATTCATGCGCTTGGGCTGGTAAAGCAAGCAAAAGATCTGTTTTCAAAGGATATTGGGGAAATTTACAAATTGGGAAAACAGGTTGTCCTGAAATTAGAAAAACCCTTCTTACAAAAAAAGCTGATTGCGGACCTCGCTTCCTTAAATCCTAATAGATCCTTTGAGGACTTTAATGTTTTCTTAAGGCAGCAAATCCAGTCACACGAAAGGAATAATGATTTTTCAGCTGTACTATTTTTAATTGAAGCATTACGACTCATAAAGTCGATATCAAAAGTTGAATCAAAAATAATGACTGCCGAAACCTTGGAAAAAGATGGCGATTGGCAGTTGGGCAATAAAAAACCTAATACTTTCTACCCTTCAATTCTAAACACATATCAGAAGGCACTAATTGAACTTAAAGGCCTAAAATGTGACGATAAGCTGCGAAGAAGATTAGAATTGAAGGTTCTAACGGAACAAAAAGAAAATATTAAAATGCTTTCTTCTGTTGGCCAATCTTTTGATGATATTGGCTACTCATCTGAAGAAATTATAAATGAATTCGGTGATAAATGTATTGAAGAGCTAAATATTGTAGATTTTGCGAGTGGGTACCAGGCACTCTTATCCTTTCCCTTAGATACCTCTAAGTACATAAAACAAAATAGTCCAGCCGACAACTCATTTATGTCTCAATTATTCAGTGAATTCAAAAAAATAGATTCAAGAGGTAAAACTGTTGGAACAACCACCAAAGATGAATATGAGCTAATCCAATCGAGGAATATAATAAGAGAGTGTATGATCAACTTTCTTAGAAAGTGTAAATGGATCATGGACTGCGACAGTTTTGTGGATAAAGACGTAATCAGCTATTATCTATTCAAAAAATGTAAAAGTAAATTTATTCCGTCAAATCGAATGTATTTGTTCACAGAGGGCTTGAGTGCCGGTTTTGCGAACGATTTTGTCACATCTTCCCACATTTTAATACCTCAGATTGAAAATAGTTTTAAACACATTTTACAAAACCGAGGAATACTAACAGCAAAAATTTATGATGAAATCCAACATGATAATATGTTGGGCGGGTTACTAGATAAATTAATTCAAGTAAATAACCATAATATATTCTATGAGCTGAAAGATTTTCTTGTAGATAACAATAGTGTAAATTTCAGAAATGAACTCTGTCACGGTTTGTTGTTGCCAATTCAAATCGAACACTACGGAATTTACGTCTGGTGGTTATGTCTAAGAATGATTTATGATTATGATTTAATTTTTAATATGAATAAGGAGGTTTAATCGGAATTTTAAAATATCGTGGGCAACGAACTTATTGATCGGTCAACATAAATTTGATTAAATTATTATGGTGGTTTTCTTCATGTTTTGATTCTATAACACACAGTCCCGTAAAACGAACCTTTTTCGGCACTAGGCATTACTTCTGTATGGTTTATTAAATCCCACGATTATTTAAACTTTGAAATCAAATTCAAATAGAATTTTATGGTTGACGATTCCAAAGATCATGGAAAGATAGACCGTCATAAGACCCCAAGCACTGAAAAACGTAAGGCAACCCTTCGACCTGAAGAAGGAAATGCAATTTTTTGCGCTCGGTCTTTCCGAACCACTTCGGTCCTGCTAATATGTAAATCGGCAAAATTTAAGTATAACCGTTCTCCCCCCCCCCTTCCACTGAAAACTTGGATATTTTTATACTGTTACCATTTAGTCAAACTTTTTACTTACGAGAAAAATTTGCTACTAATTACGTAATTCATTAATTAAACAATTATTTAGTTAATGAACTACATAACTACTTTAATGATAGGGCTCAACATCATCGGAACCTTATGCTTTATAATTTCTAAAAATCAACGTACAGCCAAAACTCGGATATATCATCTATTTAGAAAGGCGGGTTTAGGATATATTGATAGACAAACCTTACGACAGGCGAATGCCTTATTTTGGATATGGTCGGTTGAATGTATTCAATATATCTAGAATCTGAAAAATACTTATTACACAAATAGGCTTTTCATAATTGGTCCATTATCATAAAAACATAGACCCTTAACTAAGGTATGCCATTGAGTAAGATTATAGCATGAATCTTTGTTTGCCGTACATCGATTCCCTCCGGCCCGCTCCTGCGGAAATCGGGCAACCTTCCACTCCAATCCTCCCCGGACGGACACGCTTCGCCGGTCCGTCCGTGAAGTCTTTCCATTGCAGTTTTGCCCGACCTCCTCGGCCGCGCAAAAGCACAAGCGGTTAAAAAACCGCTTGACCTTTCCTCTCCCTACCCACAAAGGTCTGGAACGTTTCCATATTTCCCGGTTATATTCCAAACCAAATAAGTCCTCATAATTTTACGAATTGTACCCATATGGCCGCATATGTATCGATATGTTTTTATGATTTAAAATATTGATTATAAGTTAGTTATAATCAGATTTGATTACATATATTTATCCGTGGAACGGATAGCAAGGTGCATTCTAAGTAACTTAGAATTGTCTACTTCTTGCGAAGTGTTTTGCCCTGAAAAGCAACGAAAATGGAACAAAGGAAAAGAGGCCGAAAACGATTGGGAAACAAGAAGCGGTACCATAACGTTATGCTGCGGTTCAACGATACGGAATATGGTAAATTGAGAAAAATCTGCGAATCGTATCATCTGGATATTTCGAAAAGGGGCACTGTAAGTCCGCTCCTGAGAAGATTGGTATTGCATAGCGAATCTGAAGAAAAGGATATGCTCCCCGACACCTCGAACCTTGCCTACCACATCAACAAGATAGGCAACAATATCAACCAATTGGTCAAGCTCGTCCACCACAAGAACCTGAGAAGCCCGAACAGTAGTTTACAAAACGAAATACAAAAAGCGAACGGATTTCTGCACGCACTCATGGAAATTACGATGGAAGAACGAACAGGATGATAGGAAAGATCATTTATGGCGAAACCTGTAAGGGGACATTGAACTATGTCTTCGGAAAAGAAGGTATGCAAGTACTCGGTTACGGTAACACGTTTTCCCAAAGCATATCGCCAAAGTTCTTCGGGAATGTACTCCATTTTCAGGGCCAGCGCAACGCAACCAAGAACCGCTATGCCCATATTAGCCTAAACCTTCCACACGGGGAACACCTTGACGACGATACTTTTCTTAAAATTTCCCGAGAATACATGGATAAAATGGGATATGGCGAACAGCCCTATGTAGTAGTAAGGCACACGGATACAGAACACGAGCACGTTCATATCGTAACCACTATTGTAAAAGAAGATGGAAAAGTACTAGGAATCTACAACAGCCATAAAAGGAGCATGGCGACACGACGGCACCTAGAAAAAAAATACGGCCTATCGCCGGCACCATCGACAAAACAGAGAAGGCAACTCCCGATATACCGATTGCCCGAGCTACAGTTCGGAATGGACGCAGAAAAAGGAACGAAATATTATATGCAGGACGTACTGAACGGTATCAACCAAAAGTACAAAGTGCGCAGTTTCGAGGAATTCGCAAGACTGGTCAAGCCCTATCGTATCGAATTAAGAACCACCACGAACGAAATGGGTCGAATTGGGGTCGCCTACGGCCTGAACAACCAAAAAGGCTACCGGACAAGGTTCATCAACGGCTCGACCGTACACCGAGGATTGAGCGGCCCGAAACTGCAAAAGGTATTCGATACAAATTCCAGATCGAAGCTGTTGCCGATGCACCGGAAACGACTCTTGAAGCAGATAAAAACTACCTATGACCTTTTTCAAACCATCCATCCGAATGATCTGGAAGAAGTAGTCAAAGAATATCAGGACATCGACATCAAGCTGGACAAAAAGAGAGAGGTTATCGAAGGATTTACCATCTATGACAGATCTGGCTATGTTTTTAGGGCAAGGGAACTGAGCAAAAATATCCGAATGCAAAACCGCAAGGATATTTTCGGGAAGGGCAACGAACCCACGAAAATCGATACCGAAAGCAAACAGTTCCAATTAGAAATCCAAAAAACGATAAAAGGGGCATTAACAACATCCTACCTGAAATCCCCGAAACAGGAAGGACTGCTCTCGGAACATATCATGACCAGGAATTTTGGCGATATCGTACCGAGTTTGTTGGCCTCAGAAAAGCATAATTTCTTGGAACGCTACATCCCAAAAAATCAAAGGACGGAATTCAGGAAATCGGTAGAAAATGCCTTTCCCATGGTCAGGGAAAGATTGTACGAACTGGAAACCAAAAAAGAAAAGGAAATCTTGGAGAACAAGTTCAAGCTCATCGTCAATATATTGGAAAAGCGTATTTTTAATGTCGGTACGGAGCAAGGAAGTGTTCGTCTTTTGTTCCAATCCTTGGGGGTAAAGTATAATGACAACCAATTGTCCTTTTCCGAATCTAACAAACATGCCATACTCGTAAAATTGGGACACTTGCCTTTTCCGAAGGAAATGGAAAAATATGTATCCACGGGTTTTGTACGCCAAAACCATCTGGTGCTCCAAATTTTATCGGAACAGTCTTCCGAAAATAGCCCCAAGTTGACGGCATCGGCCTTTTTTCTGCCCATGATATTCCCGAAGCTCTATGAAAAAATGAATCCTATTTACAAAAAGCAGTATGAGAGTGTCGCTTTGAGTTCGTATGTAAAGAATGCCGAACGGTTGCACGCGCCTTTCGAGAAATCGGCAAAGGACTATATCGCCCTTTTCAATGCTAAGGGGTTCTATTTTGTAAAAGGGGAGAAGGGGTTCGAGGTCAAATCCATTTATACGGATAACAGGACAAGTTGCCCGTTACCAAAAAGAACGAGCCAGTATTTAAGTTCCATGCCCGATTTGACCGCAACATTAAAGGAACAACAACCTGTCATCAACAACCTCGTTGAAGAGGCTAGGGACAACCTCGAAAACCTATGGGCAGGACATTTACTGGAAAGGGGGATTTACGACAAGGCCACCTTTATGCTAACAGCTGAAAATATACAACCGAACCTACATCGAGAAATTGTACACCACCATATGGATAACGGGCTTCGGCAGTGCCTTGTTCAAGTATCTCAAAGGCAATCCAGTTTCCAACAAAACCGTTTCCTTAGAAAAGGAGTTTATGCCATCAGCTCCTTATTGGGGAATAGCGACAGAAAAACCGAAGAGATGTACAATGGGTTCAAGGACGAGTTTACGGATTTTACAAAATTCAAGAGGAAAGATAAGGGTATGGGGCTTCCGTGGTAAAATTCAAATAGGTGCTTTTGGACGGGGAATTTTGCGCCCTAATGGGCGCTTTTTTGTGGTTAGGGAGAGGAAAGAAAAAGCGGAAACCGGCTTTCAAACAAAACGATAAAATTGCCAAAGCTTTAAATAATCCGTAATTTAGTATTTGAAATACAGAAATTTTGAGCAAGAAAAAACTTCATGAAAATCATTTAAATCCAACAACTTTTTGGGATGTGGATTTAAACTTATTGGATTCGTCGAAGGACAGGGATTTCATCATTGTAAGAGTCTTAGAACGTGGTACGGATGCTGAAATTCAGTATATCGAAACTGCATATTCCCAGCAAGAAATCATAGCTTCGCTTGAAAGTACTAAGGGCGTATCTAAAAAAACCCTCAACTTTTATAAAACCATTTCACTTTGAAGGCGGTCGAAGAAGGGCAACGGAAACTGCTTTTGGAACTCATGCAATCCGATTACCTTTCAGAACATTATTTGGCAGGGGGAACCAACCTTGCCCTGCGTTTTGAACACCGCCATTCGGTAGATTTGGACCTTTTTAGCGAGCGGGATTTTGATATATTCTATTCCAACGTAGTCAATTCCAAACTAAAAAGTCAATTTGGTTCGCGCTTTACAAGTATCTCAGCTACCGATGCAGGTGTTTTCGGGGCCATAGACAATATCAAAACCGATTTCGTCAATGCCCCGTATCGGCTGCTCAATCCCGTAGAAATTTACGAAGGTGCAAGATTGGCAAGTATTCTGGATGTTGCCGCCATGAAAATTAACGCTATCGTTGGTCGAGGAACGCAAAAAGATTTCTATGATATACATGAACTTCTCAAGTATTGTACCCTAAAGGCAATGCTAGGTGCCTATCAGGAAAAATACCAAATGGACAACACGGCTATGGCCGAACGGTCGCTATTATACTTCGAGGATGCCCATAATATGAATAATAGGGACAACCATGTGATTATCCTTAACGGGACAAGTTGGAGCGAGGTTAAGATGCGTATGAAGGATGCTTACCAAGAACTTCGAAATGATAGGGGAGAAAATAGGGGGCAGGGTATTTCTATGTAATTTGGATTGTGTTTTTAAAAATTAATGACCTTCTCTAGAGCATCATCAGTTTCTTTATGCATAAAATTGGCTTGATAAAGTATGGTAGTGGTGACTGTAGAATGTCTATAAAGCTTCTGTAGCATTTGAATAGGAATTTTATCACCTGAAATATTACCAAAGCTATGACGGGCTATATGCATGGTGAGCTTCTTATTAATAGCTGCTTTTTCTGCTATTTGCACAAGATATTTATTAAATTTTCTGTTGGCCGATTTAACTTTGTTGAAAATATCTTTTGGAATTTTTAAGTTGGCTTTTTTCATTTCAGGAAAAATAAAATCTTCACTGGATTGCTTGTCTTCTTCATAAAGTTGTAAAAGAGAAATTATTTTTCCCGGTAATTTAAACGATAATAGTTTTTCATTCTTTCCCATTCGGTAATGTAAACGACCGTCATAAATATCGCTCCACTTTATCATAAGAACGTCACCTACACGCATACCCGCAAAATAAAAACTAAAGAGCCAGACATTTCTCGCGTGAGATTGTTGTTCGGATAAGTCACTTAATGCCTCGATAGTTAGAATTTCTTCTTTGGTCAGCCCGATTTTTTCGGTTTCAGGGAATTTGATACGTATCTTATCCGCTCCAAAGGGATACAATTTTCGGTCAACAATACCTAGGCGTATAGCTTGATTATAAAGGGTTCTAATTACAATTAGGTTGTTAATGACCGAGCGTTGAGATACTTTTCGTGTAGTTTTCAAGTAAAGCGAAAAACGACGCAGTAGAGCTTCGTCAATTTCGCGAAAACTCAGGTCATCATTGTCAACGAATTTTACGAAATGACCGACCCGCGCTTTATCGGATGATAACCGCTGTAGTTTATTTGTTTTTTCTAAATTATCTAAATAATTATCCGCGATTTCTTTAAAGCTAGTTTTTGTAAGCGGAGTTGAAATTTCTTTTTTTATCTGTTTTGACGAGATATCACTTTTATGAGTCTGTAAATCAATTAAGGTTTGATTCGCTTCCGCCAACTTTTTTATAAGAAGATTATTTAGGCGCTTAGAGTTGGGATGCGATTTTCGAACCTCGCGATTGCCCTCATCCCAATATTTAACATCAATGTAATGTCCCGTATAAAGATAGGTCGTTTTTCTGTTTTTGGTAATACGAACCGCCAAGGGGAAATGACCTTGTTTGTTTGCTTTTTTGCGAAGAGTTACCTTTATACTTGACCCCATGCCTTATTATTTATCTCAAAGATAATAATTCTAGGTACAACATAGGTACAACAAATGGTGGTTTTTTATGGTTTTATATGGTCTTTTTTGTTTTTAGAATAAATGTAAAAGTCTTAAAATAAGTCATTTAAGTATAAATAGCATCAAACTACTCTGAATTCAAAATCCAGTGTTTTAGGACGTGTGGGTTCGATTCCCACCTCGAGTACGAAAGGCTTTGACAGAAATGTTCAGGCCTTTTTTATTTCTCAGGTACAACATTTAATGCTTCCGTTAAATGCTTGGATAGCTCTGCCTCGAGGTATTGTATTTTGTCTTTCTTTGAAAAAAATCGGAGGAATGATTTCTTTAGCCCCCTCAATTCAACATCCGATATTCATTGGGCGAATGCCCGGCCCGTTGTTTAAACAACCGGCTAAAGTGCTGTGGATGTTTGAAACGGAGTTCAAAGGCAATTTCGCTAACTGATTTGTTGAGGTCGAACATTCGTATCTTGGCCTCTTCAATCAATTTAGTTTAAATGTATTCCAAGGCGGATTTACCTCTATCCTTCTTGATTAAATAGCCAAAATATTTGGGGGACAAATGAAATTGTTCGGTAAAAAATCCCACCGAGGGCCTGCCCCAGGTCTGTGGTCTGTCCGATTTGAAATAATCATCGAGCATATAATGGCCGGTACGGTCAAGGACTTAATCAATGAAGCGAAGGTAAAGCACTTCGGACTTTTGGACGCGGGTGTTGCATCCATCCGAAGGGCACACGCCGTAGCCGGTTACTGCCTTACAGCGTGAATATTCCATCTGGTGGCGGGAGCCCGAAAATAATCAGCCTTTTCCGTTCATTTCAAAGAAAAAGTAGTATTTTCAAGACAAATTTCAAAATCATGGCAAATTTCACACTCAATGTTAATGGAAAAACCCAGGAATTGGACGTCGACCCATCGACCCCCATGCTCTGGGTGCTGCGCGACCACCTGAAATTGGTCGGCACAAAGTACGGCTGCGGAATCGCCCAATGTGGGGCTTGTACCGTCCACTTAGGCGACAATGCGGTACGTTCTTGCCAATTGCCCGTTTCGGCAGTTGGCGAGCAGCGAGTTACCACCATCGAAGGCTTATCCGAAAATGGGGACCATCCGGTACAAGAGGCATGGTTGAAAGAGGATGTCTATCAATGCGGCTACTGTCAGGCGGGTCAGATTATGAACGCAAGTGCCTTTTTAAAAACAAATCCCAATCCCACCGATACCGAGATCGAAACCGCCATGAACGGTAATATCTGCCGTTGCGGTACGTACACCAGAATAAAGAGAGCCATAAAGACGGCGGCGGCCTCCGCATCCGAAAATGCCTAACAAAATGGTGCCCGAACATTCTGACTGCGCGTAATAAAGACTAAGTCGACAGTAGTCTTCTCCACTTGCGAAAACGATTAAATTCTTGGGTATCAACAAAAAAAATAAGATTATGACACTTGTAAAAACACATATCGGCCGACGCGCCTTCATCAAAAATTCCGGGTTGGCAGGCGGTGGCCTTCTGCTGGGCTTTAGTTTCTTGAATTCCTGTAAGCCCAAACAGGCCGAGGCCGTGGCGGCGGGAATAGAAATGCCAAAGGAATGGTTCGAGATCAACGGTTACCTGAAAATAGGCGATAACGGGGTGGTAACTATCATGTCTCCCAATCCCGAAATCGGCCAGAACGTAAAAACCTCCATGCCGATGATCGTGGCCGAGGAACTCGATGTGGATTGGAAGGATGTTCTGGTCGAGCAGGCGCCGTTGAACACCGATATCTTTACCCGTCAATTGGCCGGGGGCAGCCAGTCCATTCGTGCCAGTTGGGCAGGCCTTCGGATGGCCGGGGCCACCGCAAGGCACATGCTGGTTGCCGCTGCCGCTGAGGTGTGGCAGGTGCCTGCCGACGAAATCACTACCGATGCCGGGAAGCTGTACCACAAAACATCCGATAGAACTATGGGGTTTGGCGAGGTAGCCTCCGCCGCTTCCGAACTCGAAGTTCCGGAAGAAGTGGCCCTGAAGGATGTAAAGGACTTTAAAATCATCGGTACTTCCCGGAAAAACGTGGACGGCCAAAAAATTGTGACCGGAAAGCCATTATTCGGACTCGATATCCAAAAAGAGGGGATGCTCATCGCCATGACGGTGCATCCACCGGCCTTCGGATTAAAACTGAAATCCTTCGACGGTGCCGAGGCCAAGAAAATGCCGGGTATCAAGGATGTGTTTACCATCAAGACCTTTAAAGACGATTACACCAAAAGTGCTTTTGACAATAGTGCGTTTACCGATTTGATCGTGGTCGTAGGCAATACCACTTGGGAAACCATGAACGCCAAAAAAGCCGTTAAGGTCGAATGGGAAGAATCGCCCGATGCCGATGAAAAAATGCAGATTTTTGGAAGGGAAATGAAAGTGCGTTTTCCTGCGGGACTGGAAAGTACCCGAATCCACAAAACCGCCATGGCCGATAAATCCAAGGTGAAACAAAATGTAGTCCGAAAGGATGGCGATCCGGAAGCCATGTTCAAAAAGGCGGCCAAGATCATCGAACGTAGCTATTCCTGTCCGTTTTTGGCCCACAACTGTATGGAACCCATGAACTTTTTCGCCGATGTCACCGATGACATGGCCGTTTTGAAAGGCCCGATACAGACTCCCGAGATCATGGAAAAAAGTGTTTCCGAGCGATTGGGACTTCCCGTAGAAAAAGTGGACATACAGATGAGCCGTATGGGCGGTGGGTTTGGTCGCCGGCTCTACGGCCATTTTTTAACGGAAGCAGGTGTTATTTCTCAAAGAGTAAAAGCACCCGTAAAATTGGTCTACACCCGTGAGGACGATATGACCATGGGCATTTATCGGCCCTCCTATGAAGCTTACTACCGGGCGGCCTTGGACGAAAACAACAACCTGATCGCCTTTCACGTGAGGGCGGGCGGGATACCTGAAAGCCCCCTTGCGGCAAACCGTTTTCCCGCTGGGGCCGTAGATCATTACTTGGCAGAGGACTGGAGCATTGATTCCAACATCACGGTCGGGGCGTTTCGAGCGCCACGGTCGAATTTTATCGCCGGGGCCGAACAATCCTTTCTGGATGAGGTCGCCGAGGAAGCGGGTAAAGACCCTATAGAATTCCGGTTGGAACTTCTAAAAAGAGCACAGGAAAATCCCGTGGGCGAAAACAACGACTATGAAGCCGACCGCTATGCAGGCGTGCTGGAACTTGTCAAGGAAAAGGCGAAATGGGGTCAAGAGCAATCCGGTGTACACCGCGGTGTTTCCGCCTATTTCTGCCACAACAGCTACGTGGCCCAGGTCTTGGACATGGTATTGGAAAACGAACATCCCATCGTTCAAAAAGTAACTGCGGCAATTGATTGCGGAATCGTTATCAACCCCGATGCGGCGACCAACCTGGCCGAAGGCGGTGCCGTCGATGGCATTGGCCATGCCATGTACAGTGCCATGAGCTTTAAGGACGGCGTGCCCGAACAGAACAATTTCGACCGGTATCGGTTGATCCGCCACAGCGAAGCCCCTAAGGAAATCGAGACCCATTTCGTACAGAACAACATCGACCCAACGGGACTGGGCGAACCGCCTTTCCCACCGATTATGGGGGCATTGGCCAATGCTTTGTATAAAGCTACGGGACAACGGCATTATCATCAGCCCTTTATTTCGGAGAAGCAGATTATCGGGTAGGTATTTCTTAACGCTTATCCAAACAGATCTAAATTTGCTACCCTATTAGGCTAGGCGAGTGCGTCTCAAAACCACCAAATTTGTGAACACTTTTTCATTCCTGCTGTAGAGATTTGTTTTATATAGGATATACTTGCGTCCCCAAGGCTGCGCAAATAACTCCATACCGGCGGACCTAAAGAGAGAATGGATAATTCATGAGCGGTGCACAGTATCGGTTATTTGTACTTGCACCTCCTTATGCTGTGTTAATTTCAAATAGTCCTGTTCGAATAGATTACTCTTTTCTGATATGAATGGCATATGCCCTTTTCGGATTTTCCATCAGCACCAAATCGATGTCTTTTTGGGTAAATCCGTTTTGTTTGAGTCGTGGAATCAGCTGCGTAAAAAGATCCGTGTATCCTTTGTAGTATCCGCCGTTCTTTTCTCCCACATTGTACCATCCCGCGTCGTGTGAAATCAGGATATGGTCCAAAATTCCCCTATCCTTGAGCTCCAAAAGCGTTTTTACGAACCAGTCGATGTTTCCTGTACCTTCAGTATCGTTTGAAGTTCCGCCATCAATGTTGTCCAATGAGATCCAGGCTCCCTGGCTGGCCGCTTGAAGGTAACCGTTCATGGTTCCGTTCTGCGCATGTGTCCAAACAAATGCACTAGGGGATACCCCCATTTCCTTTAGTACCCTGATTTGTGCCATTGCGGGCGAATCACCTCCCGTATGTGAAACGATGGCCATACCGGTTTTCAAATGCGTAAGCCCCGCGGCCTCTATCAGGTTCCTGTGTATTTCGGAAAGAATTTCCTCATTTTCAACGGATATTTTTATGAAACCCGGTCTGATACCGGAACCATCGATCCCGTGTTCGAACTCCCTTATCCAATGGAATGCCATTTCTTTGGCAGAGGTGTTCATTAGACCTTCGGGAATGTATTTGTTGTTCCCCGATCCGTAATAGCCCGTATTGGTAAGTATATGGATACCGGTCCGGTCCGCCAGTTTTTTCAGAACATAGGGGTCGCGGCCGAGATAGGCCGGGGTACAATCCAAAAAAGTAGTGACACCATATTCCTTGATTTCCTTCAGATAGGGCAGCGCACGCTCTACGATTTCGTTCCTGTCCCAACGGTGTTGCCCTGTGCTATCCGCTCCTATCCAATCTACCATAATGTGTTCGTGGATAAGGGCCAAACCCATTTCCTCGGGTTCGATAGGTCCGGTTACGGTTATGATCTGTGCCAGTGCAACCGATGGGAAGATAGCGAGCAGAAGAATCAAAAAATGTTCAACTAACTTTTTCATTTCAAATATTTTATCTCCTAAGGTATAAAACCATTCTTTAGGGAAGGCGGAAAGCTGCAAATTGCCCAGAGCTCCTTTTTTTCTCCTCCTCAATTAGAATTTTAGGGGTTACACCTGCATTCTATCTTAATCATCATTTTTTCTTATCCGCATTTGAAAAGCCTCTTTCGGGTTTCTCACTAGAATTTGATGGATATCATCCTCCGTAAATCCATTGGTCAACATTTCGGGAATTAGGCCTTTAAAAATCACTTCAAAACCTCTTATAGGGTCACCGCTTGGAAAACCATTTCCATCATGTGACAATAGTATTTTATGTAGTAATTTCTTTTGTTTAAAGAGGTTGAGTCTTCTAATATATTCGCTTATGTTGGATTGATTGACACCGTCAAGTGATATCCAAGCTCCTTTAGCTGCCAGATCAAGTAAAACGATATCATCCTTAAATTTATTGGCGTGGGTCCAGATCCAAGCGCTAGGATGAATATCGTTATCCTTTAGAAGCTGCATCTGTGACTCAAGTGCTTCCCTATTGCTTCCGGTATGTACTGCCAACGTAAGACCCGTATTCAAATGGGTCAAAATTCCGGCTTCAAAAAGTTTTTTATCAATATCAGAGGGTGGCTTACCATCATCAAATGCCAATTTGATAAAACCAGGCTTTATATCCGTTCCTTGAATTCCGTTTTTAAATTCGTCGATCCATAGGTCCGAGATGGCTTTAGCACTGGCTCCATAGGCAAATTCAGGAATATATCGGTCATCCGCTGCACCGTAAAACCCGGTATTTGTAATAATCTGTATATCTGTAGCTTCCGATATCCTTTTCAATAAATCAACTCTTCTACCAAAATATTCTGTTGTGCAATCAAAAATGGAATTAACACCTAGCGATTTTAAATTTTTTAAATAAGGGATTACTTGATTGAACAATTGAACACTATCATAGTTCGAAGTCTTATTTATTTCCTTTCCATAATTTGACATTATATGCTCGTGGGTCAACGATACTCCTAATTCTGAAATATCAATTGGACCTTTGACGGTGTTGATCTGACTTAAAGCCGTAGGGTTTCGAGTGCCGTCAGGTGGAAAAAAACCCAATATAATCGCTTCTGGACTATACTCGCGGTCAATACTTGTAGCATCCCGCATTTGGTTTTCGGCCGACTCCATTTTCTTATCGAAACGGCACCCGATGGATAGGAAAACTAAAAGCATTGAGGAAAACAGGATAGTGGTTGGGCGATATTTCATAAGGTATATTTGGATTAAAGGGTAGTTGCCACTCCTTTTTATAAGGCTTATGTATTCGAGTTTGTCAAGATGGATATCTTCAATGGTCACCTTTGCCTCACCACTTGACCAAGATAAAACAAATAGTAGCAATGAACAATAGAGAAACTGTCTCATTGGGTACGGGCCAATCGAAAATAAAATTTAAATTTTTATGCGCCGGCCCAAACACGCCTGGTACAACGAAGATATAGATCTGAGCCTCCCACCCCAAATTCAATTCGGGCATTATAAAGTTTAAGCTATTCCGCTTTCTTTATAATTTTTAAACATGCTATGATTTGGGATTTGGGATTTGGGATTTGGGATTTGGGACTTGGGACTTGGGACTTGGGACTTGGGACTTGGGATTCGGGATCAGGTATGTGGGAAGCAACGACGTGCGAATTTAAATTTTTAAAATCCAATCTCGCTTACTTAATACGATTCGAACTTTATAGAACCTGCACTTTTTAACCTATTTTCATTTCACCTTAATCTGCACCGCCTCACAACTTTTCAAATCCGAATTCAAGATAATTTTTTCCGAAGTACTGCCATCCGTAAGTTCTATCGATACGGTATTCGGGGGAGCGGTACCCAAATTATGGGCATACAGAAAAAGTTCGTTCGTTTTGTCAGGATCCAACTTGAAACTGACTTTTTTCCTTCTGTAGGTGAGAAGGTGCTTGGAAACGACGGTCTTGCCGTTCAGGTAGATCGATACGATATCGCCGTCTTGGCGGCCATGGTCCCAAAGACTTACGCTGATATTTTCGTTGGTGAAGCTCAGTTCCTTGACATAGGATATCTTACGGCCTTCGAATTCGTTTCTCGATATATCCTCTTTAGGACTATTACGCTTAGCGAGAGCTGCTTTTTTACGGGCATCGGCTATCGGGTTGCGAATGCTGAAGTAAGATGTCGCATACTTGGCCACTTGAAATTTATTGTCGGGAAACAGTTCGATGCCTACGACTTGATATTGGTCTCCCGATCCCACATTGTTGGCCAAGGCGATCCCCTCGGCAAGGGAGTTATTTTTGAAGCTACCCAATTCTTGCACCACCATATCATCCTTCGCCAAGAAAAATCGTATCGATTTGCTCGTATCGATGTTCTCCGTTTCCCATTGTATTTTCGCCGTCTCAGAAACGGTCCATACCGTACCCTGAGCGGGATCGGATATTTCAATGGTCGATTTCGGTGGGGTTGATTGCTGTATTTCGGATGTTTCTTCGGATGAATCTCCGGTAATGGAAGACTGAAAAGATTGTTTCACCGCCGCATCGCATAGAGCATGACAGAAAAGGATACAAATTGTTGAGAAAACAAGATTGAATCGATTTAGGTTAGCGAATTGGTATTGCCCGGTTGCCATAGTTCTGATTATCTGTAGGATGACAACGCAGATTTCTTTCAAATGTTGGGTGGGAAGACTGTTTTTTTTAATTTTCCACCTACTTTTTATCCTGAATTTTACGAGCGGCACAAAGTCTGCTCCATTTATTTGTAGTTTTAATAGGAATTAATAGGCCTTACCATGCAAAAAGAAGTACTGCTCCGATGTCATACACAAATTCTGCCCTACATCCATAGAACTCCGATTTTTACCTCTAAATCCATAAATAGGATGTCTAAAGCGGATATCCATTTCAAATGCGAGAACTTCCAAAAAGGCGGTGCCTATAAGATGAGAGGGGCTACCCATGCTGTTTTGCAATTGACTGATGTACAAAGGGATAAGGGAGTGGTTACCCATTCCTCGGGAAATTTCGCCCAGGCCCTTTCCCTTGCCGCAAAAAATAGCGGCTGCGATGCCTTTATCGTAATGCCTTCGACCGCCCCACAGGTAAAAAAGGATGCCGTAGCGGAATACGGTGGAAAGATCATCGAATGCGAGCCCACGCTTGCCGCAAGGGAAGCCGCCGCCAAAACAATCGAACAGGAAACCGGGGCGACCTTTATTCATCCCTCGAACGATTTAAACGTAATTATAGGGCAAGGCACTGCGGCCATGGAATTGTTGGAAGAACAACCGGACCTCAATTTTATAATCGTTCCCGTAGGTGGTGGAGGCCTTATTGCCGGAACAGGCTTGGCCGCCCATTATTTTGGAAACGCTTGCAAGGTCATTGGCGGGGAACCCTTTGAAGTGGATGACGCATTTCGTTCCCTAAAAAGCGGCAAAATCGAATCCAACGAAACAGCCAACACTATCGCAGACGGACTCAAAACGCAGCTCGGCGATACAAGTTTTCCGATAATGCAGCGATATGTGGATAGCATCATAAGGGTTACGGAAGCCGAAATCGTTACTGCCATGCGGCTGATCTGGGAACGTATGAAAATCGTTGTCGAACCCTCAAGTGCCGTGGCCTTGGCTGCAGTTCTGTCCGATAAAAATCGATTCACTGGAAAAAAAGTAGGGATTATTATTTCAGGGGGGAATGTCGATTTGAAGAAACTTCCTTTTTAAGGGTCGTAGCGGGCAACCGAAAATTCAAGCCTTCGACTCCGCTAGAGGCAGAGGTTTAAAAGTACGGTTAGAGCGTTCAAGCCTGCTTGCCCGCAAGGTGTGGTTCAAAGTGGCATTCTTAGAGTTTCTACCTTAAACCTTAAACAGTTACGAAGTAACCATTAAATCCCTATATCGAGTATTTCGACTACGCTCTGTATAAAATTCTTCGAATTATGGATCCAAAACCAGTGGATACTTGAAATAGATTTTATGTGATTCGTTTAAAAAATGTATTTTTAGACAAAATCAGATACATTATGGCATCAAGAAGAAATTTTTTAGAAAAAATCACCGTTTCAGCCGTTGGCATTCCCCTTTTATACAACCCCACAAGTCTTTTTGGGGCCGCGGAGAAACCCTACGAAGGTCCCATCCTAAAAGTCGCAATCATGGGTCTGGGCAGTTATGCCACTCGAGTGGCGAAAGCTATGGAAGATTGCCAAAGAGCGAAATTGGTAGGACTAATAAGCGGTACGCCATCCAAAATTGAGGAGTGGAGCAAGAAATATGACATCCCGGAGAAAAACTGCTACAACTATGAAAACTTCGATGCAATAAAGGACAATCCCGATATCGATGCCGTGTACGTCATCACCCCAAACGGACTCCACAAAGACCAGTCCATTCGGGTAGCCAAGGCAGGCAAACACGTTATCAGCGAAAAACCCATGGGCATTAACGCAGCGGAAGGCCAGGCCATGGTCGATGCCTGTAAGGCGGCCAACGTAAAACTGTTGATCGGTTACCGCATGCACTTCGAACCCAAAACCGTCGCCGTCATCCAAATGCGGAAAGACGGGGAGTTCGGACAACCAAAATTCTTTCAGGGTCAATCGGGTTTTACCATTGGTGATCCTAATCAATGGCGATTGGATAAAAAACTGGCTGGCGGCGGGGCCATGATGGATATCGGTATCTATTCCATCAACGGTGCGCGGTATATGCTAGGGGAAGAACCGATTTGGGTAACGGCACAGGAAACCAAAACAAATCCTGAGAAATTCAAGGAAGGTGTCGACGAGACCATACAGTTTCAAATGGGCTTCCCTAGCGGGGCAGTGGCCAACTGCCTATCGACTTACAATATGAACAATCTCGACCGTTTTTATATGACCGGCGACGGGGGGTGGGTCGAAATGCAGCCCTCCACCGGCTATGGCCCGATAGAAGGCCGCACCCACAAGGGCCCGTTGACCCAGCCCCACGTCACGCATCAAACTTTACAGATGGATGGCATGGCCGAGTTGATCTTTGAGGGCAAGCAGCCCATCGTACCGGTAAACGGCGAAGAAGGTGTGAAGGACATGAAGATTATCGATGCGATTTATAAGGCGGTGAAAACCGGGGGAAAGATAGAATTGTAAGGGTGTGCTCAAATCAACTTCCACTCCACTGTAACTTCAATCAGCGAAGCTGCATTTGGGACCTTCAGCTTCTGCATTAGGGTACGACGGTAGGTCTCGACCCTGAGCGCTGGTATAAGCCTTTAAAAATAGTTTGTGACGATAGGTCCCGCAGCGAATGCGGGACCTTTCTTTTTGTCTAAAATTATAAATAGGAAATATTCCATATTATTGGATATTTTCCATATCTTAGCCATCCTTATTTTTAAGTGTAGTGCCAAGTCTGTTGTGCACAATACTAGGATGCCATGGATAAAACAATACTTCACATCGATTTGGATACCTTCTACGTTTCCGTAGAACGGCTGATCAATCGCGAACTGCAGAACCGGCCTTTGTTGGTGGGCGGCACGGGCGACCGTGGCGTGGTGGCGGCCTGTAGTTATGAGACCCGCGGGTTCGGGGTACACTCGGGTATGCCCATGAAAATGGCACGCGAACTTTGTCCCGAGGCCGTTGTCATTCGCGGTAATGCGGGTACGTACAGCAAACATTCCGATGTCGTCACAGAGATTATTAAGGAACAAGTGCCGCTATTCGAGAAATCGAGTATCGATGAATTTTACGCCGATCTTACCGGTATGGATCGTTTTTTCGGGGCTTACAAGTATGCTGCCGAAATGCGGCAACGGATTGTGAAGGAGACGGGTCTTCCGATTTCTTTTGGTCTATCCGTAAATAAAGTAGTTTCTAAAGTGGCCACAAACGAAGCGAAGCCCAATAACCATCTAAAGATAGATCAGGGGTTTGAAAAGCTTTTTTTGGCTCCCCTGTCCATCAAAAAAATACCTATGGTAGGCGACAAGACCTATCAGACCCTGCGTAATCTGGGACTACGGCAAGTAAAGAACGTGCAAGAGATGCCCGTTGACGTGATGCAACGTGTATTGGGTGCCAACGGAAAGGTAATCTGGAAACGTTCGAACGGCATCGACAATACGCCCGTAATACCATTTTGCGAACGAAAATCCATTTCAACGGAGCGTACTTTCGATAGGGATACCATCGATGTGGTAAAACTAAGGGGAATTCTCATCGCCATGACCGAAAATCTGGCCTATCAGTTGCGACGGGGCGAAAAACTGACCGCTTGTGTCTCGGTCAAGATCCGATATTCCGATTTCAACACCTATTCCAAACAATTACGGATTCCCTATACCAGTGCCGACCACATCTTGATCCCTAAGATTCTGGATATGTTCAAGACACTTTATAATAGACGATTATTGGTACGCTTGGTCGGTATCCGGTTCAGCCATTTGGTCAGCGGCAATTACCAGATCAACCTGTTCGACGATACCGAAGAAACCCTCAACCTATACCATGCCATGGATACCATCAGAAAGCGCTATGGGGATAAAAGCGTCTTGCGGGCATCGGGCCTTGGGGCAAAGACCATCGGTCGGATGCAGAATCCGTTCAATGGGCTGCCGCCAGTGGTGCTGGCACATCGGAGGCAGTAGCAAATTCCAAATCTCAAATTCCAAATTCCAAAAAAAGATGAAAGAAAAGATTTATAATTTAGAAGATAGAACTTATTTATTTGCGCGGGAGTGTCGCCTTTTTGTAAAGACTTTGCCCAAAACTTTGAGCAACATAGAAGATATGAAACAACTAATAAAAGCTTCAGGGTCAGTAGGTGCAAATTATATTGAAGCCAATGAAAAACTTGGGGATAGAGATTTTCTCATGAGAATTAAAATTTCGAGAAAGGAAGCTAAAGAAGCCCAATATTGGCTAAAGCTATTAAGAGATTTGAATGATGAGGTTAAGCATGAATCGGAAGAACTTATCGAAGAAGCAGGAGAATTGAGAAGTATTTTGTCTTCAATAATCAATAAAAACCGACCTTAAAACTCAAATCATAAATGATTTCAATGTTCAAATTATTTATTATTTGAGTTTTGGAATTTGGAATTTGGAATTTTGTTTTTAAACTGTCACACATACTACAGCATGCGCTACGGAACATTTTCCGAGGTCGAACTCTTGCAATTGGCCAAAGAAAACCAGGTGACCCGATTGGCGCTCACCGATATCAACAATACCTCGGCGGGACTCAATTTTGTCCGGAAGTCGACGGAATACGATATCACTCCCGTTCTGGGCATCGATTTCAGGAACGGGGTCGACCCCTGTTTTGTGGGGATTGCCCAAAACAACGAAGGATATTTAGAACTGAACGACTATCTTTCAGAACACTTGCACCAAGGAAAGTCGTTTTTAAAAAGCGCGCCCGAATTCCAGAATGCCTATGTCGTTTATCCTTTTGAAAAAGTAATACAGGAACAGCGAAAATCATTTGCCGACTATGAGTTCATTGGCATATCCATCAACGATTTGAGGCGGCTTCCGTTTTCTGGATTACTTAAATTCAAGGATAAATTGGTCGTACAACAGCCGGTCACCTTTCGCAATAAACGTGATTTCAACGCTCATCGATTGCTACGCGCCATCGATAATAATACCCTACTCAGTAAACTCTCCACGATGGAGCAGGCTTCAGAAGACGAAAAAATGTTTCCCATAGAAAACTTGGCGGCCGCTTTTTCGGAGCACCCGTTTATATTGGAGAACACAGAACGGCTGCTGAATTCCTGTTCCATCCATTTTGATTTTTCCACGGGGCGAAAACCGCAGAACCTTCAATTTTATAATACGAACGGTGAAGAAGATGAAGCTATGCTGAAAAAGCTTTGCCAAGAAGGGCTGCCTTATCGCTATCCCGAAGGTGGGGATGCTGTAATCGCACGTTTGAAAAAAGAACTGGAACTTATTATAAAAATGGGCTTTGTCTCTTATTTTCTGATCAATTGGGATATTGTCTCCTATGCCCGAAAGCAAAAATTTTTCTACGTAGGCCGGGGTAGCGGCGCCAATAGTATCGTGGCCTATCTTTTACGGATTACCGATGTGGATCCCATGGAACTCGATCTCTATTTCGAACGGTTCATCAACCTCTACCGTGCCAACCCGCCGGATTTCGATATCGATTTTTCACATCGGGACCGACCCATAATGACCCAATATATTTTCGATCGTTTTAAAAATGTGGCTCTTTTGGGAACCTACGTTACTTTTAAATGGCGGGGTATGGTACGGGAATTAGGTAAGGTCTTCGGCTTGCCCAAAGAGGAAATTGATATGCTTTGTGACGGTGATTTTCAAGCCTCCCGGCTTGACAAGGTTTCTATCTTGGTGGTTAAGTACACCAAATTGCTACAGGGGATGCCGAACTATTTGAGCATCCATGCCGGGGGCATTCTGATTACCGAAAAACCTCTGCATTGGTTTTCGGCGACCAATATGCCACCCAAGGGTTTCCCCACGACCCAATACGATATGGTCATCGCAGAAGATGTCGGGCTGTATAAATTCGACATTCTCGGACAACGGGGTCTATCGAAAATCAAGGAGACCTTGGATATTCTGGAACACGACCGTCCTGAGGAGTTCGCCAAATTCGACATCCACGATATCAAGGCCTTCAAAAAAGACTCGGTCATTAATAACTTGGTCAAAACGGCGCAGTGTATGGGCTGTTTTTATGTGGAGTCTCCCGCCATGCGTATGCTGCTCAAGAAACTGGAAGTCGACACCTATTTGGGCCTGGTCGCCGCTAGTTCGATTATCCGCCCAGGGGTCGCGAAAAGTGGGATGATGCGGGAGTATATTTTGCGACATCGGAACAAGGGCAGGGCCGAGGAAAAGGCACATCCCGTGATGTTAAATATTATGCCCGAGACCTACGGCGTTATGGTCTACCAGGAAGACGTCATCAAGGTCGCCCACCATTTCGCGGACTTAGATCTTGGCGAGGCCGACGTGCTGCGCCGGGGCATGAGCGGCAAGTTCCGTTCGCGGGAAGAATTCCAGCGCGTAGAAGAAAAATTTATTGACAACTGCCGTAAAAAAGGGTATGACGACACCCTCATCTTCGAGATCTGGAACCAGGTCGCCAGCTTCGCCGGATACGCCTTTGCCAAGGGGCATTCCGCTTCCTATGCCGTTGAAAGTTACCAGACCTTGTTCCTCCGTGCCTATTATCCATTGGAATATATGGTCGCGGTACTCAATAACGGCGGCGGATTCTACCGTCCGGAATTCTATGTACACGAGGCCCGGATGCTGGGAGCAAAAATCCATCCGCCCTGTGTCAATACGAGCAACAACGGCAACCGCATCCTCGGAAATAACCTGTACCTCGGCTTTGGCTACTTGCGCGAACTAGAAGACCGGGTCTCGGAACGCATCCTAAAAGAACGGATCATCAACGGAATCTTTAATTCCTTGGAGGATTTTCTAGATCGGGTAACCTTATCCATAGAACAGGTAAGCATCCTTATCCGCATCGATGCCTTTCGGTTCACGGGTACGAACAAACACGAACTCTTGTGGAAGGCCCATTTGTTTTTGGGAAAGACCCAAAAGATTGATCATCCCAAACTCTTTCGGCCCGACCATCAAGATTTTGAGATTCCCTCGTTACATACCACCGATCTCGAAATGGCCTTTACCCAGCTCGAGCTTTTGGGGTTCGCCTTGTGCAGTCCCTTCGAACTATTGATCGACCCTCCAAAGAACACGACCGGAAGCAAAGATCTGGAACGGTATCTAGAACGGCATATCGATATCTACGGCTATCTCATCACGGTAAAAAACACCAAGACCCATAAGGGAAGCCCAATGCAGTTCGCCACATTGCTCGACCAACAGGGTCAGGTGTTCGACACCGTGCTTTTTCCACCCATAGCCGCAAAATACCGATTCCGCGGCAAGGGCATTTATCGTTTTTACGGCAAAGTAGTCAGCGAGTTCGGTTTTCTGAGCATCGAGGTCATCAAAATGCGAAAAGAGGACTATGTGCAAGATCCGCGGTATGCCGATATGAAGACGAGTACGAAGGTGTTTGAAGCAAAGAAATCCGCTTCGGCGGATTCAGTATCGGAATGAAAGTATGGGATGAATGTAAAAACGCAGATCAATTTTCTTAAATTTGGAATAGCCCAATTATACTACCATCGGGTAAAGACCGATGGGTTTTGGTTCCGACTGAATGTCGGCTAAAGTTCAACCGTTGGATCCAACGCCATACGCAAATCGCCTTGCGGATTTTTTGCGAATGGCGATAGCACAAGGCGAATAGCAAATCAAACTAAGGTCTTCGCCTAAAGACGAGGTTTTTTGCGCCTAGAATGAAACATTAATTTGTATTTTGAACTTGAACTTGAACTTGAAGTTATATTTGAGTTTGGCATCTCGACTGTAGTTTATGCTGAGCGCAGCCGAAGTACTCGATGTCACAATTTTTGTAATTGAATCTTAAAACATTTCCCCATGAACATTGCCCTTCTCGGCTCCGGATTTATCGCCCGATTCTACGCCGAAACACTCCACGCCCAACGTAGAACGGACCGGATCATCACGGTATATTCCAGAACCGCAGCTAATGCCAAGCGTTTGGCGGACGATTACGATTTGGCCCATCATACCGATTCCATGGAAGCCGCAATAAACCATGAGAAGGTAGATGTAGTTCTGATTTCCTTACCCAACCATCTTCACGAACCAGCGGTACGGGCCTGTGCAAAAGCGAAAAAACACGTGATCTGTACCAAACCCTTGGGCCGAACCGCTGCAGAGGCCAAGCGAATGTTGGAAATGGTAGAGGAAGCGGGAATTTTCGGTGGGTATCTTGAAGATCTCTGCTACACCCCTAAATTCTTGAAATCCATGGAAAGTATTCGGCAAGGCAGTATCGGCAAGGTGCTTTGGGCGAAGTCCCGCGAGACGCATCCGGGACCGCATAGCGATTGGTTTTGGGATAAGGAAAAATCCGGTGGCGGGGCGATCATCGATTTGGGCTGCCACTGCGTGGAAATCAGCCGGAACTTTATCGGCAAGCATATAAAACCCTTGGAGGTCATGTGCTGGGCCGATACTCAGGTACATCCCATAGAAGCGGAAGACCATGCCATTGGGCTGGTCAAATATGCCAACGGTGCCATCGGCCAGTTCGAGGTAAGCTGGGCATTTCGTGGGGGTATGGACCTGCGTGATGAGGTTATGGGTACCGAAGGCACTATTTGGGTCAACAGTTTTTTGCGAACAGGGTTCGAAATGTTCACCACTGGCAAGGGCGATGGCTATGTAGCGGAAAAGGCGGAGGTCAACAAGGGCTGGTTGTTTCCGGTGGGCGACGAGGCACATGAGTTGGGTTATCCGCACATGTTTACCGATATGTTCGATGCCATTGAGCAAAACCGAGACCCGCTAGAAACTTTTTACGATGGCTATATTGTAAACGCCATTTTGGATGCCGCCTACAAATCCGCAGAAACCAAAAAATGGGAATCAGTGGTTTTGGAGGCCTGGCGAGGCGATTCTGCGGATAGTTATGAAAAGGAGTTCACCTCGTACGACGACGACCATTATCTGATCAAGGAAGAAATGCTGCCGAACGGCGATAAGAAACTCATCTTAAAACATAAGACTACCGGCGAAATCGTTCAAAAAATGAAGCAGTGAACTATCTCGAACCCCTAAAATTTATTCGACAGGAATTAAAAGTTCTAAAACAACGTTAAGATTTCATCTTTTCAATGGTCTCATCCGTATCGGGGCTCACCCAGTTGGATTCAGGATCTGTATCAAATCCACCGCCCGGAGATTTTTTTATGGCATCAGCACCCACTTTTTCCAATGGTGTATAGCTGGCATGTTGCCCTTCTTTATAGGGATCGTTGCGGGCAGCATTATAGCAGCAGATCAACGACCATCGCGAATGGTCCGAACGGTTTTGATCCGAACGGTGTAAAATATTGCAATCGAAGAATAGGGTATCGCCGGGTTCCATTTCGCAGTAAACCAGTGGAAACTGCTTTTTAGCCTCCTCGACCCGTTCCATATCGGCACCGGCCTGATCGCCTTTCAATGCATGGTCGACCCGCCCCATTTTATGAGAGCCTTTGAGTACCTGCAAACATCCGTTTTCTTTGGTGGCCTTGTCGACGGCAATGGTCACGCTGGTCAGCAAAGGTTGCAGCAATCCGAAATTGTACCAATAACCGTAATCCTGATGCCAAGTCCAGGCGCCCCCTACCTTGGCGTCTTTTAAAATCATCTTGGAGTGGTAATGGTAGACCTCTCCTTCCAGCAAAGTTTCGGCTATGTTGACTATGCGTTCGCTTCGAGCGAAAGTACCATAGATATTATTTCCCGGATGGTTCCAAATGGAGAGGCGTACCGTTCCCCCTTCACCATCATCCCGACCGTAAGAGCGCTTGTCCAGCTCGCGGTCGGCCAGTGCCGCTTTTTTTAGGAGGCCGATTTCTTCCGTGTCAAAAAGGTTTTTCAGAAGTAGATAACCATCCTTTTTATAGGTCTCGATCTGTTTTTCGGTAATCATAGCGATATTTATATGGGATTAACATCCTTAAAAATACGAAAATAACTACGATTTTCGGGGTTTGGCTGGTTGGCTTTAATAGAAGTAAAATAAAAGTTGGAAGGAACGGTCTCAGAAATACGGATGGTATTTAAAGTAGCATGATTGGGTAAAATCTTTTTGGTAAAAATTCCAAATATCAACTTTGCTAGGTAATGTGAAGGACAAATAAAATCTTATTTAACCAAAAAGAGTCCGATCAGTGAAGACCGGACTCTTTTATCGAGAACACTATATGAAAATGAAAAAATTAACTCCTGAAATAATAACTACGGTAAACTTACGCCCTTGTACCAAGTTAGACAATTAAATGATGTGAAGTCCCCGGATGTTGTGGTCAAATAAAGGAATTCTGTGGGGAGCCATCATCAGTGTAAAAATAGCGATGCAATCTCTCTGAATGTAGGCATACCACTACAAAAACAGAACAGATCGATTAAGGGATCGGATTTTGGGTTTAAGTGGGGCATAATTATTTTTTTTAGGTTTTCGCCGAATAGAAAATACTTTAATTTTACACGCTTAAAAAAAATGATATGCAACGAAATATTTTAAGATACCTAGTGCTTTTCGGTTTACTGGTCTTTATCGGTTCCTGTACAAAAGACAATGATGATGTGATTAATGTGGTAGATCAAAAGAATACTAGTGACTTCGATGCACAGGTTGTAACCGAGTGGTATGATCTTATCAAGACCCTAACCATTGAAACAGTTGGCTACACACCGCCGGTCGCCGCCCGGGCTTTTGGGTATACCAGCGTAGCCCTTTATGAGGCAGTGGTACCGGGAATGCCCGATAAAGTTTCCCTTTCGGGAAAGCTGACCGATCTAAATCTGGAGACCCAATTAGAAACCGATAAAATTTACCATTGGCCTACCGTGGCCAATGCGGTACTTGCCAAGATGACCGGATACTTTTACGCCAATACTACCGAAAACCGTTTGACGGCCATTGCAGCTTTGGAAGAAAAATTCAACACCGAATTTTTAAAGGAAAACGGAGCGGAAGTGCATGAGATTTCGGTGAAATTGGGCCAAGATGTGGCCGATAAAATACTGGCCTGGTCGGAAACCGATGGAGGGAAGGATGCCCAGTTCACTAATTTTCCGAAGGAGTATGCCCCCCCGTCCGGGGAGCAATACTGGGTTCCGACGGCCCCCGGTTTTCAATCCGCGTTACAGCCGTATTGGGGCTCAAACAGGCCTTTTTTGAAAGCAAACTTTGAAGGGGATGCACTTCCTCCGCCCCCGCCGCCGTTTTCTGTAGAGGAAAATTCCGTCTGCTATCAACGGGCTTTGGAAGTGTATGACGTGGTGAACGCTCTTACACCCGAACAGCTTAAAATTGCCCAATTTTGGTCCGATGATCCGGTGACCACAGCTACCCCGCCGGGACATTCCATTTCCATACTCAACCAATTGATCAAGGAGAACAATACAAATTTGGACATTGCCGCCGAGGCCTTCGCCAAATTGGGCATCGGAATCTCTGATGCGTTTATATCGTGCTGGAAGGTAAAGTACCAAACCAATTATATTCGACCGATAACCTATATAAACAAGTATATCGACCCTAGCTGGATGCCCGTTCTAAACACGCCTCCCTTTCCCGAATATACCTCGGGCCATTCCGTTCAATCGGGTGCTTTGGCCGAAATTATGACCGATTTCTTTGGGGATAATTATCAATTTACGGACCATACCCACGAAAACCGTACGGATATGGACGGAACCCCCCGAAACTTCGACAGTTTTTACGCCTTGGCGGAAGAAGCCGCCTTATCAAGGTTATACGGGGGCATCCATTTTGAGGAATCCATTAATTTGGGACTTGAACAAGGATATCAGATTGGAAGAAATGTCAACGCGCTAAATTTAGATAAATAGTCCTGCGTTGTAGCCCCTCCTACTGAAAAGCGGCGTGCCCTGTAATATCCGCTCCCGTAATCAACAAATGAATATCGTGTGTGCCTTCATAAGTAATCACGCTTTCAAGGTTCATCATATGGCGCATGATACTGTATTCACCGGTAATACCCATTCCGCCTAAAATCTGTCTCGCTTCGCGGGCGACCTTTATCGCCATATCGACATTGTTGCGCTTGGCCATCGAGATCTGGGCCGTAGTCGCCTTGCCTTCATTTTTTAACTGTCCTAACCGGAAGGCCAACAATTGTGCCTTGGTGATTTCGGTGATCATCTCCGCCAATTTCTTTTGTTGCAGCTGGAAGGCTGCGATAGGCTTTCCGAACTGTTCGCGCTCTTTGGCGTAACGGAGTGCTGTATCATAACAATCCATTGCAGCGCCGATGGCGCCCCAAGAAATGCCGTAGCGGGCGGAATCCAAACAGCCAAGGGGCGCTCCAAGTCCACTTTTGTTCGGTAGCAGGTTTTCTTTTGGGACTTTAACGTTGTCAAAAATCAATTCTCCGGTAGCGGAAGCTCGCAACGACCATTTGTTGTGGGTTTCCGGAGTGGAAAAACCTTCCATACCGCGCTCCACGATCAAGCCATGAATGCGGCCTTCTTCATTTTTTGCCCAGACGACGGCGATATCGGCAAACGGGGAATTTGATATCCACAATTTGGCACCGTTCAAGAGGTAGTGGTCTCCCTGATCCTTAAATTTCGTTTCCATACCTCCGGGATTGGAACCGTGATTGGGTTCGGTCAATCCGAAGCAGCCCATCAGTTCGCCGGTCGCCAATTTAGGAAGGTATTTTTTACGTTGTTCTTCGTTGCCGTACGTGTATATAGGATACATGACCAATGACGACTGCACCGAAGCGGTAGACCTCACCCCGCTGTCGCCGCGCTCTATTTCCTGCATGATAAGGCCATAGCTGATCTGGTCGAGCCCAGCTCCGCCATATTCCTCGGGAATGTAGGGGCCGAACGCTCCGATTTCCGCCAATCCGCTTAAAATTTGTTTGGGGAATTCCGCTTTTTGAGCGTATTCTTCGATAATGGGCGATACGTCGCGTTTGACCCATTGGCGTGCGGCGTCGCGAACCAGTTTGTGTTCCTGGGACAAAAGGTCATCCAAATTATAATAATCGGGGGCTTCGAACAAGTCAGGTTTCATAGGCATATTTTCTACCAAAGATAATGAAGTAGTTTAGACTTTTTATTTTACCTACGATATTCACATTTTTTACCCTAATTTGGTCTTTTTTAAGTTCCGTAGCTTAGACCATGCAACTGAAAAATGACTTCATTAGGGCAAAAAAGCCGAATATTTCGGTTCCAAACAATAAATCTAAATGACTTCAATAAGGAAATATGACTATACTATTGAGGTATGTTACATTTTCAGGTAAAAGTCTTGGGTCAATGTTCGGTATTCTTGGGTGTATTCGTGGCGTGTGAGCTCAATGGTAAGCTCATCGATGTCGACCTTGGTTTGGGTAGACCCTAATTGCAGTACACTTCTTTTTATATGGGATGTTGGATTTCCTTTGATCCGAGTGATTTTTTGAGGATATAATCCATAGTTATCTGCTAGAACCAAAAATTCTCCCTCTTCTTTAAAAGGGATGATCGTAGCAAATACGCCATCTTCGGAAAGTAATAGGGAAACTCCATTTAAAAGTTCTTCAAAGGGAAGTGCGGCATTTTGCCTAGCGGTATCACGGGAAAGGTTCCCGCTTGAAACATCTTCAGAATAAAAAGGCGGATTGCAAACGATCAAATCATAGGTGTCTTCCCATTCGGCCACAAATTCGTCCAGCCCGGCGTGGTAGCAGAACAACCGGTCGCCCCAAGGCGAGGCCTCAAAGTTTTCGACGCATTGTTCGTAGGCCGCTTCGTCGATTTCCAAAGCATCGATGGTTTGCGCGGCGCTTCGTTGGGCGAGCATCAGGGCAATCACTCCCGTTCCCGCACCAATGTCTAAAATGGAATCTGGATTTATATCTAAAGACGCCAATGCGCCCAACAAAACACCGTCCGTACCTACTTTCATGGCGCAGCGGTCTTGGATTATGGTGAATTGTTTGAATTGGAAAGGTTTATCCAAAATTAAAAATCTTGACGTTGACCGAGGATACGAAGAATTAAAACCTGATGCTTGACGATAATATAATGAATCGAATAGTTGAACTGTTCGAAACAAATAATCCGTATGTCCCGATATTTTATTTGAAACGCTTCTGGATTGGTCTTTAAAAATGCTATCTGTCTGAAAAAGTCATCCAAAAAAGATGGATGAAGATTTTGGGCGCGAAAAAAACATTCCGCAACATCAAGTTCGATTTGGGCTTCCCTAGAAATATCGACTTCATAGCCCATATTTGGACTTAATATCGTCGATGGAACTGAACTCTAACCGGCCTTCATCCAATTTATTTAGCATATCGTCCATCATCGTTTTATATGCTGCTGAGGGCGATTCCAGTTTTCGTGCGGTCTCTTCTATGGTATACTCCATAAGACTTTTCAAGGAGCGCTTTTGCTTTTTGGCCTCTTTGTCAAGAATTTTCAAAACGGCCGTATCCACATCGATCAATTTTCTAACCTTTTTCATGATATATAAATTATATATATAAATATAGTGTTTATTACTTCACTTACGCCGTTATTTTCAATACAAAAGGAATTTTCAATTTTTTTCCCATTAAAACCAAACCTTTTTTGAAAAACCTCGTATATACTCTTTAAACTTTATTTGACCTGACCCGGTTCACGGGTTTCCGAACCTTCCATATCCCTTAAAGAATCGCCCAATCGCGCACGCATGTCATCGGCGAGTTCCTTGATTTTTTCAACAACTTCCGGATTTTCGTCCGCCACGTTGTTGGTCTCGCTTTCATCCTTTTCAAGATTATACAGTTCGATTTCCTCTAGGTCCACCATCCGATACTCCCCGGGCAAGCCGTCTTTTCCCGGTTCTTGTCCGTTCATTGTTCGATAGGTATGCGGAAAATAAAGCTTCCATTTGCCGTAACGTACCCCGTGAAGTTCGTTGACGCGGTAGTAATAGAAGTAGGCTTCTTGCGGGCTCTCTTCGGCCTCCCCGGTCAACACCTTCCAAACGTTCATGCCATCAATGGTTTTTTCGGGAAGCTTTGAATCCGTAATTTCCGCTATCGTCGGAAGGATGTCTATAGCCATTATAGGTACGTCGATAACCTTTCCGGCGGGCAGTTTCCCGGGCCAGCGGGCGAGAAAAGGTTCGCGCTGCCCACCTTCCCAGGCCGTACCCTTGCCTTCCCGATAGGGCAGGGCGCTTCCGGCGTGGTTTCCATAGGCCAGCCACGGGCCGTTGTCGGAAGTGAAAATGACCAAGGTATTATCGGCTAGGCCATCCTCCTTTAGAGCCTTCAAAATTTGTCCGACGGACCAATCGATTTCCATGATAACATCCCCATAAAGCCCTCGATTGGATTTTCCCTTGAATTTATCCGAAACAAATAAAGGCACATGGGGTTGTGGGTGCGGCACATAGAGAAAGAAAGGGCTATCTTTATTTCTATGGATAAAATCCACACTGTGTTCCGTAATCTGGGTGGTCAGTTGGGTCTGATCGGTCAAAGTATCGATTACGGTTTCGTTCTCGTAGAGCGGCAATGGTCCGAAGTTGAAAACAGGTCCCTGCTGCGGATGCAAAGGCCACATATCGTTGGAGTAGGGGATGCCGAAATATTCGTCGAAACCTTGGTTGTTCGGCATAAATTTCGGGTCGTCGCCCAAGTGCCATTTGCCGTAGATGGCCGTACGATAACCATTGGCGCTTAGCATTTCGGCCAAAGTAGTTTCAGAAAGATTCAAACCTATATTACTGTTGGGCATCATAGCGTTGTGGATACCAATACGATTCGGATAGCAACCCGTCAAAATACCGGCTCGGGAAGCCGAACACACCGCCTGTGCCGAATAATAGCTGGTCAGTTTGATCCCATCGACCGCCATTTGATCGAGGTTCGGGGTCTCAATATCGTCCGCCCCGAATACGCCGACATCGCGATAACCTTGATCGTCGGTAAAAATAAGGACAATGTTCGGCGGCCGTTCTATTTCCGTCGTTTTGTCCTCAGTTTTCGGTTTACAGGAGAAAAAGAGGATGGGTAGCAATAAAAAAAGTAGGTACCTAAACATGGTTTTTTTGGTTTAAAGCGCAAAGTGGATATATGTTCTAAAGCATGCGTTTAATGGATAGGATGCGCTGCAAAAATCAAAAATAGGAAAAGGAGAGGGCAACGGCCGTCGATAAAATAAAAATTAATTGACGTTCATCCGTAAAAATTCTTAAATTAACACGTCACAATGATGCTGTGAACCAAGAACAATCACTATGAAAGACAAAAAATTCACAAGACGAAAATTTGTCGGTACCTCGGCGGCTTTAATGGCAGGCACTACTTTAATGGGATCTTCCGTTTTTGGCGCACCGGCCATTTTAAGATCATTGAAAAAACCAAATTCGTTGATCAACGGCGTACAGATAGGGGTAATTACCTATTCATACCGAAGTATGCCCGATCAAAGTGCGGAGGCTACCTTGAAGTATGTGTTGGATAGCGGCATCAGCGCCATCGAACTGATCGGAGATCCGGCCGAGACCTTTGCGGGGAGAATGGAAAACCCTGTTGACATGTCTGGCCTTTATAAGTTGATGTCGAAGAAAAGAGCTAATGGGCTTACCGGTGCCGAAGAAAAGGAATTCGCCGATATGCAGGCGCAAAGAGCGGATTACGGCAAGCAGGTCTCCGAATGGCGTAAAAATGTGGGTATGGACAAGTTCGTTCAATTCCAGAAAATGTACAAGGATGCCGGGGTGAATATCTACGCCTTTAAACCTAGGGATACTTTTGGAAAAGAGAATAGCGATGCCGATATCGACTGGGGCATGCGCACCGGAAAGGCATTGGGGGCCAGCCATGTGACCGTGGAACATCCGGGGGACAATGTCCAGACCAAAAGATTAGGGGAAATGGCCAAAAAGCATGGTATCTACGTCGCCTATCACGGACATGAACAACAAACCCCGACTTTGTGGGACACCGCTTTAGAGCAATCCAAATTCAACATGCTGAACCTAGATCTCGGACATTACGTCGCCGCCGGAAATTCCGACCCGTTGGCGATTATCAAGACCAATCACGACCGCATTAAAAGTATGCACCTCAAAGATCGGCAAACCCCGGCGCACGACAAGGGAAACCTACCTTGGGGAACGGGAGACACTCCCATAACAGGGGCGCTGCAGATGATACGGGACAATAACTACAAATTTCCGGCAACGGTGGAGTTGGAGTACGAAATACCCGAAGGTTCGGATGCGGTACAAGAAGTAAGAAAATGTTTGGAATACTGTAAAAAGGCCTTGGCGTAATGTTATTTTCGGAATCTTTATCCCATATAGAGTTCCACTAGCCCACTTGGCGTAGAAACCTTTACGATTTTTTTTTCCCGGTCCAGACCTATAAAAATCTCATCGGTAATGGGAATCAGCAGTTGCTTGCCTTCTTTTTCTACCTCGAAAATGGCTTGTGAAGTCGTATCATTGACGCCGGTTATGGTTCCGATGTTTCCGTGTACGGCATCTTCTACGGTAAATCCGGTAATTTCATGGAAGTAAAACTTGTCGCCCTCCAATTTGGGCAACATCGATAGGGGAAGAAAGAGTTGGTGGTTCATAATCCGGTCTGCGGCAGGCTCGTCTTTCACTTCCTCGAAATCGATACGGAGCAATAGCGATTTGTGCAACCGGCAGCGGTCAATAAAAAATGGAACCAGGTTACCGCCCTTCATGGCGATAAGCACTGATTCCATATTTTCGTAGATTTCGGGTTCGTCGGTTTCTATTTTAACGAGTACCTCGCCCTTGTAACTATATTTTGAAACGATTTTACCGAGGTAGAAGCAATCTTCCTTGCGCATCGTTTTCTACTTTATTTCTTGTCCTCTTCTTTTTTGTCGTCCGCTTTTTTAGCCTCTGCAGGAGTAGGCTTGTCGGCATCTTTCTTGGAGAAGTCCTCGTCGGTAACCACTTCTTGAACGCTTGGTGCTTCTGTTTTGGAATCGTCTTTTTTGATTTCTTCCTTCTCGACTACCGGTGCCGCGAAATTATCTTCAGCATTGTCCCTATCTGTTTGTGCGGCTTCTGGGGTTTTAACGACCTCTTCTGTTTCTTTGGCGTTCTCCTTTTTAGCCTCTGGCTTATCGGCCTTTTCGGTTTCTTTAGCGTCCTCTTTTATAACCTTGGGGGTATCGTCCTCGGTCTTTTCCGCAGGTTTTTCTTCTTTCGCCTCGGCTTCGGGTGCTTTTTCCTCGCTTTGCTCGACTTCAGCTTTAGGTTCCGGTGCGGTTTCAGTTACAGCTTCGACTTCTTCGGAAGCATCTCCACCTTCGGGAGTTTCCGGAAGCTCGGCTTCAGTGGCGGCGGCCATACGTTTTTCGTTAATCTCTTTTTCCGCTTTTAGGGCGTCTGCCTTTGCTTTTTCCTTTTCCTTATCCAATCCGCTTACCTTATCGGAAATTTTGGAATCTTTATCTTCCAACCAAGCATTGAATTTTTCTTCCACTTGCTCTTCGGTAAGGGCGCCTTTGCGAAGACCGCCTAAAAGGTGATGTTTCATCATAACACCTCTGTACGAAAGAATATTTCGTGCAGTATCGGTAGGCTGCGCTCCGTTCTGTAGCCATTGAACGGAATTATCAAAATTTAAATCGATGGTGGCGGGGTTGGTATTGGGATTATAGGTACCCAATTTTTCCAAATATTTACCGTCCCTTTTGGCACGGCTATCGGCGGCAACGATCCAATAAAAGGGTTTACCTTTTTTACCGTGTCTCTGAAGTCTAATCTTTACTGGCATATCACATTAATTTTGCAGGGTGCCCGACCCTAATTATTAATTCTTTTTATTTCTCATTTCCGTACTACGACCTTAGTTTTTCTTGAGAAAAGTCGAAGACTGAGCATAAACTCAGGCGGGAATCTGAACGCTTTTTCTTGTAAAGCGGGTGCAAATATACTCCATTTCTTGAAATGGGCAATACTCCGAATTAAATTATTGGCGAAAATCATGATGGGAAAATTTTAAGGGATGGAAATGAAGGGATAGGACTATAAACTGCCACTGTTCACTCCCGCTCTGCCAGCATATCTTTCCCCTTCACTAATTTAGCCTGATGCTCCGTCACAAGGGCATTGATCCGCTCGATAGCTTCCGGATGCTCTTTGGCAATATCGAACTGTTCCGAAGGATCTTCATTTACGTTATATAGGATGGGCGTTGCATGTTCCTGCCGTTCCTCGAACTGTCCATAGGCACCTTCGGTGATAAAATGCGCCTTGTAATCTCCAAGCCGTACGGCATAAAGGTCGGTACCCCGGTAGTAGAACATATTTTTTCTGGGACTTTCCTGTTGCTCGAACAAAGTAGCACTCAGGTCTACTCCATCGATAACACGGTCATCTGGGATTTTCGCACCGCCCAACTTACTGAAAGTGGTAAAAAGGTCCATCGTCGAACCAAGGTCCGTAATCACTGCAGGTTTTATTTTTCCGGGAGACCAGAAGATGGTCGGCTCTCGCATACCACCTTCCCAAGTGGTGCCTTTTCCCGCTCGTAAAAGTCCTGCACTGCCGCCGTGGGTCTTGAAGGGAAGCCAAGGCCCGTTGTCAGAAGTAAAGATTACAATTGTGTTTTCGGTAAGGCCTTCTTCTTTTAAGGCAGCTAATATCTTACCGACGCCGTCATCGATTTCGGCAACTACATCGCCATACAATCCACGTTCGCTCTTTCCCAAAAAACCTTTGGAGGCGAAGAGGGGAATATGCGGCAAGTTGTGCGCCAAATACACCAGAAAAGGTGTGTCCTTATTCTTTTTGATATAGGAAATGGCCTCTTCGGAATAGCGTTTGGTAATCGTGTTTTGGTCGGCGGGGCGTTCGATAATTTCGGTGTTCCGCATCAAGGGTACGTTGTAATCCTCCATTCTGATGGCGGAAGCTCCTTGGTTGGCCGCCTCTTTGTAATCTTGCCCCCCGGTTTTATCCATATCATTGGAGTACGGGATACCAAAATAGTAATCGAATCCGTTGTTGGTGGGCAGGTATTGTTTCTTGTGTCCTAGATGCCATTTTCCGATACAGGCGGTGCTATAGCCCACTTGTTTCAATTGTTCCGCCAAGGTGATCTCTTCGGCGGGGAGTCCGTTTTTCGAATCGGGGAAAAGTACGCGTTGTTTATTGCTGGCCATACCGCTGCGAACTGGAAGCCTTCCGGTGAGTAAGGCCGCCCTGCTCGGGGTACAGACACTTGCCCCCACATAAAAGTTCGTCCATTTTTGGCCTTCGTGGGCCATCCGGTCTAGGTTCGGGGTTTTGATGGTGGGGTGGCCGAACACGCCCAAATCCCCATAGCCAAGATCATCGGCGAAGATGATGACGAAGTTGGGCGGGCGTTTTTGATTGTTTTGCGCGGAGGACACACATATCCCTAGAAAAAGAAATAGAAGGTAGAGGTGACTTGATGGTTTTAAGGGTAAGCTTTTGGCGTTCATATGAATTGGTTTTTTCTGGATTTGAAGATAAAGAATTATCGCCAATATTCCTTGTCTTAAATAAAACGGTAAACGTTAATAACTCCTAAAAAATCATTTTTCAAAACCCTATCCGATTGCCTAATTTTACGGAATAATTTAAATCGCTCCCCAATACTTTAAAAATCCCACATGTACCTAATCTTCGACACCGAAACCACAGGCCTTCCAAAACGCTGGAACGCTCCCATCACTGACACCGACAACTGGCCGCGCTGCGTGCAGATCGCTTGGCAGTTGCACGATGCGATGGGCAATCTGGTCGAGCATCAGGATTATCTGATTCGGCCCGACGGATTCAATATTCCCTACGATGCCGAGCAAATACACGGTATTTCCACAGCTTTGGCGGAGGAGCAAGGGCGTCCCCTGGCCGAGGTTTTGGAAAAGTTCAATACCGCCATAGCCAAAACGAAATTTATTGTCGGCCAGAACGTCGGTTTCGACCTTAATATCATGGGAGCGGAATTCCATCGGTTTGCGGTCGAAAATCCACTGCAGGAACTACCGGTTTTGGATACCTGTACCGAAGAAACAGCGAAGCTCTGCCAGATTCCCGGTGGGCGAGGGGGCAAGTTCAAGCTTCCGACCTTGACCGAGCTTCATGAACATCTTTTTGCAGCCCCTTTTGCAGAGGCGCATAATGCTACGGCCGACGTTGAGGCCACGACACGCTGCTTCCTAGAATTGGTGCGCAGAAAATTCTATCCGATAGAAAAACTGGATGTGCAACCGGATTATTTCCAGAATTTCTCAGAGGCCAATCCACAGGAAATCCAACTCATCGGCCTTAAGCATATCAACCTTAAAAAAGCATCGCAAATACTAGCCGATAAACTGGGTATCCACGAAACGGAGGAAATATCCAAGGAAGAAATCAAGGAAAACATCAAGACTCTTGAGGACGCTCAATTTACGCATCTGCACAATCACAGTCAGTTTTCGGTCTTGCAATCCACCATCAATATTAAGGATCTGGTCAAATCCGCTGCAGATAATCACATGCCGGCGGTCGCCTTGACCGATCATGCGAACATGATGGGCGCTTTCCATTTCGTCAAGGAAGTCGGCGGCCATAATAAGGGTGTGCGCGAAAGAAATCAAACGGCGGAGGAAAATGGGGAGCCCGCTACGGAACAAGAAATCACGCCTATAATCGGTTGTGAATTCTTCGTCTGCGAAGATCATACCAATAAAAATGTAAAGGATTACGGCTATCAGATCGTATTGCTGGCCAAGAATAAAAAGGGGTACCACAACCTATGTAAGATGTCGTCAATCGCCTACACGAACGGATTTTACTACGTGCCGCGTATTGATAGAAAAGTCATTGAGCAATACAAGGAGGATATCATCGTACTGACCGGAAACCTCTACGGCGAAGTACCCGGAAAAGTTTTGAACGTCGGCGAAATCCAGGCTGAGGAAGCTTTGCTTTGGTGGAAGCAGCAGTTCGGCGACGACCTCTATATCGAGATGATGCGCCACGGTCAAGAAGATGAGGACCGTGTAAACCAAGTGCTTTTGCAGTTTGCAAAAAAGCACGATGTTAAACTCGTAGCGACCAACAACACCTATTATTGCGCCCAAGAAGATGCGGAGGCGCATGACATTCTACTCTGCGTGAAGGATGGTGAAAAACAGGCGACGCCCATTGGCCGAGGCCGTGGGTATCGATACGGATTGCCCAACCAAGAGTATTATTTCAAGTCCGGCGACGCGATGAAGGCGCTTTTTAAAGATGTCCCCGAGGCCATTTTAAACGTACAGGAGGTCGTGAATAAAATCGAACCTTTTGAATTGGCTCGCGACGTGCTATTGCCCAAGTTCGATATCCCCTCGGATTTTAAGGTGGCGGAAGACCAAGCGGATGGTGGAAATCGTGGGGAAAATGCCTATTTAAGGCACCTCACTTATGAAGGGGCCAAAAAGCGTTATGCCCAAATCACCCCAGAAATTGGCGAGCGTATCGATTTCGAGCTGGATACCATCAAAAACTCCGGCTATCCCGGCTATTTCTTGATTACGGAAGATTTTATTCGCGAGGCCCGAAATATGGATGTTTCCGTAGGACCTGGACGAGGTTCCGCTGCCGGTTCGGTAGTGGCGTACTGCCTTAGGATTACCAATATCGACCCCTTAAAGTACGATTTGCTTTTCGAGCGGTTCTTGAATCCCGATCGGGTGTCCATGCCCGATATCGATATTGATTTCGATGATGAGGGCAGGGGGCGTGTGATGGATTACGTCATCAAGAAATACGGTGCAAACCAAGTGGCGCAGATCATTACTTACGGTACCATGGCCGCAAAATCTTCCATCCGTGATACGGCGCGGGTGCTTGATTTGCCTTTGGGCGATGCCGACCGGATTTCAAAGCTGATCCCGACCATGTCTAAACTGAGCAAGATTTTCGGATTTTCGGATGCCGACCTGAAAAAGAAGTTCCGTCCTGATGATCTAGTGAAAGTCAATCAATTATTGAACATTGCCGAGACCGATGATCTCGAAGGCCAGACCGTCAATATGGCCCGAATACTCGAAGGTTCGGTTCGAAATACGGGTATCCACGCCTGTGGGGTCATCATCACTCCCGACGATATTACCAATTTCGTTCCGGTAGCCACCGCTAAGGATTCCGACCTCTACGTTACCCAATTCGACAATTCCGTTGTCGAAAGTGCGGGACTGTTAAAGATGGATTTCCTCGGATTGAAAACCTTAACCTTAATAAAGGATACCGTAAAGATTGTAAAAGCCAAGCACGGTATCGATTTGGTGCCGGACGATTTTCCGTTGGACGATGAGAAGACGTATGAACTGTTTCAGCGGGGCGATACGGTAGGCATATTCCAGTATGAATCCCCCGGCATGCAGAAGCACATGAAGGATCTGAAGCCATCCGTTTTCGATGATTTGATTGCCATGAACGCGCTTTACCGTCCGGGGCCCATGGAGTATATTCCGAGTTTTATCCGAAGAAAACATGGGGACGAAGAGATAGCCTATGACCTTCCGGATATGGAAGAGTATCTAAAGGAAACCTATGGTATTACAGTGTATCAGGAGCAGGTGATGCTATTGTCCCAAAAACTGGCCGGATTTTCGAAGGGTGACGCGGACGTCCTTCGGAAAGCGATGGGAAAAAAGATATTTGCGGTACTGCAAAAAATGAAACCGCAATTTTTGGAGGGTGGAGCAGCTAAGGGACATCCAAAGGAAACTTTAGAAAAAATATGGAAAGACTGGGAAGCTTTCGCCGCCTATGCCTTTAATAAAAGCCACTCTACCTGTTATGCCTACATCGCCTATCAGACCGCGTATCTGAAAGCCCATTACCCCGCCGAATATATGGCGGCGGTGCTGTCGAACAATATGAACGACATCAAACAGGTGACGTTTTTTATGGAAGAATGTAAGCGGATGGGCCTTCAAGTGCTCGGCCCCGACGTCAACGAATCCTACTATAAGTTCGCGGTCAACAAAGCTGGGGCCGTACGCTTCGGGATGGGAGCCATCAAAGGGGTAGGCCGTTCCGCAGTGGAAACCATTGTTGCCAACCGTAAGGAAGATGGGCATTACAAGTCCGTTTTCGACATGGCCAAACGTATTGATCTGCGCTCCGCCAACAAAAAGGCCTTTGAAAGTCTAGCGGTCGCCGGCGGTTTCGATTCCTTCGGAGCGGCCCATCGCGCCCAGTATTTTAAAGACGAAGGCGATGGGGTGACCTTCTTGGAAAAAGTGGTCAAATACGGTGCAAAATTCCAGGAGAACGAGAACTCCGCCCAAGTAAGCCTTTTCGGGGATTCCAGCGAAGTGCAGATTGCCGAGCCCACCGTACCGCCCTGTGAGGAATGGGGCACGATGGAAAAGCTGCGACGTGAAAAAGAAGTGGTCGGCATCTATATTTCCGGTCATCCGCTGGACGATTTTAGAACTGAGATCGATGCGTTCTGCAACGCTGAGGTGTCCTCTGTGAATACCTTGGAAAATTACGTGAACCGCGAACTGGCGCTTGCCGGTGTGATTACCGATGTACAGCATCGTGTCTCCAAAAACGGTAAGGGATGGGCTTTGTTTACCATGGAAGATTATTCCGAATCCTATGAATTCCGGATTTTCGGGGAGGAATATCTCAAGTTCCGCCATTTTTTGATGATCAACTCATTCGCCTACATAAAGGTTTTTGTAAAGGAAGGTTGGACCAACCGGGACACCGGCCAAAAAGGAGAACCGCGACTACAATACAACAGTTTTATGCTGTTGCAAGAAGTAATGGAAACCTACGCCAAAAAACTGACCATCAAACTGAATATCGATGAACTGAAAGAAGAAGGCATCCATCGGTTAAAGGATACTTTGGTGATGCACAAAGGCAGCCATCCGCTGAATTTTGTTGTTTATGAGATGGATCAGCAGATAAAGGTCAGGCTTTCAAGCCGAAAGCAGAAAGTACAGATTTCGAGCGAACTTTTGATAAGTTTGAAGGAAAATGAAGTGCATTATACCCTGAATTGATTGGATACCCTAATACCGTTATAGTCAAAAGCAATACGTATGGAGTAAGGAAAACAGGGAATATTTGACTAAGTTTGCATAATCATTAAAAGTAGAAATTATGGCATTAGAAATAACGGACGCCACTTTTGACGAAGTAGTCCTTAAAAGCGATAAACCGGTAATAGTAGATTTTTGGGCGGCATGGTGCGGTCCCTGTAGAATGGTAGGCCCGATTATCGATGAGGTGAGTACCGAATACGAGGGCAAAGCCGTTGTTGGTAAAGTGGACGTAGACGCCAACCAAGAATTCGCAGCTAAATACGGGGTTCGGAATATACCCACTGTACTTGTATTTAAAGACGGTGAAATCGTGAATAGGCAAGTAGGGGTTTCTCCCAAGAAAGCGTATACCGATGCGATTGATGCGGTGTTGTAGACATTCTGACTCCTGAAAGGGAATCGAGACTTAAAAATCCTGCCTTGGCGGGATTTTTTGATTGGGTAGGTCAAGGTATGGTAAGTCCGCCAGATTAGATTTGAGGTTTAATCGTTACCTCATAGCTGTCTAAGGTTGAAAGTATTTATACCTTGAACATTGAATTTCCGAAAGCAGATTGAACTTTTAATCATTTGAATCTACTAAGGTCGAAATTAAGGTAGGGTATCAACCAAGCACTCTTCTCCCATCCCAAAAACCCCTATCTTAGCGGTATGAACCTGCAATCCGAGTTAAATAAAGCTTCCCTTTTCCAGAACTTGGAGCTTTTGGCCAATCAGGTGGTCGAGGGCTTTATCAGTGGTATCCATAAAAGTCCGTTTCATGGCTTTTCCGCCGAGTTCGCCGAACATAAAACCTACAACAACGGCGAAAGCACCAAGCACATTGACTGGAAGCTTTTTGCCAAGACCGATAAGCTCTACACTAAACGATACGAAGAGGAAACCAACCTGCGGTGCCATATGATATTGGACAGCTCGGCTTCCATGTACTATCCCGAAGTAAAAAATTTGGGCATCGACAACCTCAACAAAATCGGATTTGGGGTATTGGCGATCGCCGCCCTGATGAATGTCTTGAAGCGACAAAGGGATGCTGTCGGCCTGAGCGTGTATTCGGATGCGTATGACTATTTTTCTCCTGAAAAGGGTAGCGAACGTCATCACCAGATGCTACTGGCCAAGCTCAGCGAGATAGCTTTGGATACCAAACCGGCGCAGCAGACAGAAACCTACACCTATCTGCATCTCATCGCCGAAAAAATCAAGCGCCGTAGCCTTATCTTTTTGTTTACCGATATGTTCCAGACCGAAACAGACGATTCAACCTTGTTCGAGGCGCTCAGGCATTTGAAACATAATAAGCACGAGGTGGTATTGTTCCATCTGTTGGATAAAGAGACAGAAGTACGCTTCGATTTTGAAAACACCCCGAAACGTTTTTTGGATGTAGAGACCGGGGAGCATATCGATTTATACTCAGATGCCATCAAAGAGGCTTACGAAACCCGTGTAACCCATTACTTTGAAGACCTGAAGTTGAAATGTGCCCAATACCGTATCAAGTATGTTGGTGTTGATATCGGGGGCGATTTTTCAACGGTATTGAACACCTTTATGACCGAGCGGCAGAACTTTCTATAAGGCTTCGGATTATTTTGCAAAAAATTGTTTGCGCAATTCAATAACCGATGTATATTTGCAATCGCTAAACGCCACGGTCTGGTAGTTCAGTTGGTTAGAATACCTGCCTGTCACGCAGGGGGTCGCGGGTTCGAGTCCCGTCCAGACCGCAGAATAAAACCTCAATCATTTGTATATCAAATGAATGGGGTTTTTTTATTTTCAATTTCGTACGGTTTTTGTACGGTCACGAAAATTAATTACGGTTTTCATTATTTTACAGGAGAATAAGGTCATTCACCTCTCGGCCATTGCCTACAAGCTGATAGAGTACCTGAGATTCCTTGAAAAAAATTCAAAAAGCGGGACGAGGCGGCTTGTATTGGCAACAGTACTTAAAAGTGTACTTCGATTGTTCCCTGCTTCTGCAGAGCATCTAAAATTGGCTTTCTAACTTCTGAGCTGATAAGAAAAAAGCCCCTTAATGAGGCTTAAATTGATAGATTTTTGTACGGATTAGGGGTTTGTGCAACGTTATCACTGTTGCGAGTAGTTTTATTCGCGATATGTGTGCAATCCCTTAATTAATCCCGAATGTAATTCAGCTTTCATTCTTGGCTCATAGTTGGATTTTTCATTTCTAATTATGGAATATAGTTCCATCCTAGATTTTGTAAAATTTACATTTTGAATAATACCTAATTCGTATAAATATCTTAATAATGCCTCTGGACTTTTATTTAAGTTTCTATTTCCACTTTGAAAGAATTTAGTCTTAAACGCTGAAGCAGCGAAAGGTTTTGTTCCAATTGTTCGTAAAAGTGTAAATAATGTGTTCGTGTTTGGTATTACTGGTGCAATCTCATTTTTAAGTTCATCAATTAACCATGAAGAATATTCTTTTTCAGCTGCGTTAAAGGTCTCATAATCTAATTTTTTAGAGGCTTTGGCTTGCTCTTGAACCTTAATACAAAATTGGACCAAATCCCTTGGCCTATGAAAGGTTCGATGAATTATATATCTAAATGGCTCAATCGGTTTACCATTTTCCGTAAGCTTAATAAAATTTCTATTAAATATGTAGAAAAATGATTTGTCTCCATCTAATTCTTCGACGCTATTTTGTATGCGGGCATTAATTAATTGTAATAACGGCGGATTGTTCCAATCTGTCCGATTTGTTATTGCCCAATTTATATGATAAGTGTGATAATCAAATTTTGCACTATCTGGGTCGTGACTACTGAAATGATAAAAAATATCTGAACGCAAGTAGCCTAAAACTTTTGTTTGTGGTGAAATAGGCGATATAGTTGAGTTTAAAGCATAAATTACTTTGAATAAACTTATCAAGGATTCAAAGTATTTTTTGTTATCAATATACAAAGTGTAATTGTCATCAAGTTGGTCGAATTGAATTAGATATGGTCTTTTGCTAATTTCAATATTTTCCAATACTAAAAACTCTAATCTTATATTTATTTCAGAGATATTATCTAATCCATCGTCAATTTTTAATGTGGATTCACTTGAACTTTTAGGTCCGATGCCTTTATATTGTAATCCAAATTCCGTCTTTTTTGTGTGGGTTGTGATTTTAGAATGTAAATCTTTCAAATTTTTGCCGAATCGTTCATTTACAAATTCAACCAATTCTTTATAAACTTCTGTATTAGGTTCATACTGTTGGTCGAGCACGATTTGTTTAGCAAACTCACTTAAAATAATGTATTTCCAAATACTTTGATATTGATTTGGTCTTGTAAAATCGTCGTCAGACAATCGCAGTAATTTTTCAAATGGAAAACTTCTAAATGATAAATTGCTGATTAGAATTGCTTTTTCAAATTGTCTATTATAAATCCAATTATAAATAGCTGATTTACCCGTACCTTTTCTTCCAATTATGAAAAAGGTTTTTTCTTCAACTATTTCGTTCCAATATCCTTGGTCTAAAAAGTAATTTTCCAAATTAGAATCGTATAATCCATCTGGATTACCAAAATCAGTTTGTAATAATGCTGTTAATGCGTTCATTGTTTTTGTATTATTTACAACTTGTTGAAATGCGTACCGGTACGTATATGGTTATTTTGAATCGATATATAATCTAATAGATTTTAAATCACTTTGAAGTAACTTTAATTTGTAAGGGCATTATTTTTCCGTTACTGTGCATCCGTTCTCCAAATAGTTAATATAATCAGATTGGAAAGTAATGATTTATCGGGGGATTTAGAAAAAATATTGTAAGTTTCATGTCAACGATATCCCAAATTAGTCACCCAAAAGCATTAATTGAAGTAGCTTAAATGGCAGTATCTATAAGCTTTTTTTGTAATTGTTAGCTTCAAAAACCACCGATTCATTAAATTCACCTAATCTTTAGAAAATCAATTTACTGACCCCAAATCTTAACCCACCGTTTCATTATGACCTATTTAGAACACCAATTCAATAAAAAAGGGCAACCAATATGCGCAATCTGCGCCGTAGCCTACGATAAGCTATTATTGCACGTAAACAAAAGGCATGGCCTAAATGCTCAGGAGTATAAGGTCAGGTTTGGTCTTAATCCTAGAAAAGGTATTCAGAGCCGCAAGCTTCAAAAACTTATGCGTAAGGCTGCCTTAGCGAACTATGACAAGGTCATTATGCAGAACCTCATCATCGGAGGCATTTCCAGCCGTTTTAAGGAAGGTAATACCGCAACCGACATAGAACGTGTCAGGGAAACAAGTAGGGAGCGTATGACCCTCCAATGGGCGAGGAAAAAACAGTCAAATAATATGGGTGTGGTGCAATTAGCCACGGAGATAGCAAGACAACTCAGAAATTTAAAATAGAAAGGTTTTAAAAAATGCTATATGCACTTGTTATCGTTTCCATACCTACGTTTGAGACCCCACCCCCTCAAAAGGAAATCGATTTATCCAACCCCTCGGGGGTATCGATTCAAACCGGCAACTTTAAATTTTGGACTTTTTTTTCACCGCTTTGCGTCAAGACTTACTATTTAAATACGAAGGATATAATTTAGTTCCATTTTAACCCTATGGTCTTGATAAGCAGTAGATTGTCTTATACAATTTTGCGGTTGAGATTGTTTTGCCTACCATTATTTAGTGCCGCCTTTCTCTAAATTCCCAATACCAAGCATAGGGTTTTAGTAAATATCTTTCTTGAATAACCCTATATTTGAAACCACCGATATATTTTCCTACTAACCATCGAACATGTCAGAAGAACAAAAAAAACTACTTGAAGCTCAATTGTGGAACATTGCCAATGAATTAAGAGGCAAAATGGATGCCGACGAATTCCGTGATTACATATTAGGATTTATCTTCTACAAATACCTTTCCGAGAAGCAATACCTATACGCTAACCAACTTTTAGAAACAGAGAAGGTAAAGGACTACCATAAGGTTACTAATATGGAGGACTTACAAGCCATACGTGAAGAATCCCTACTGAAACTTGGATACTTTTTAAGGCCAGATGAACTATTTAATTTTATAGCCAAAAAGGGTAACGCAAACACCGAGACCGAAAGTAACTTTATACTGGCCGATTTAGAGGGCATCCTTAACAGTATAGAGCAGAGTACAATGGGTACAGAAAGTGAGGATGACTTCAATAAACTGTTCGAAGACCTAGACCTCAACAGTACCAAACTAGGCAGAAGCACAGAGGCAAGAAACAGTTTAATTTCTAAGGTACTACTACATCTAGATAAAATTGATTTCGCATTAGAGGATGCCGATTCAGACGTTTTGGGTGATGCTTATGAGTATCTTATATCCCAATTTGCCAGTGGTGCAGGTAAGAAGGCAGGGGAGTTCTATACCCCACAGCAGGTGTCCAAAATACTGGCAAAGATTGTAACCACAGGTAAGAAAAGGCTAAAAAGCGTATACGATCCCACATGTGGCAGTGGTTCCTTGTTATTGCGGGTAGCCAGAGAGGTTGAGGTTGACGAGTTTTTCGGTCAAGAGTTGAACCGTACCACTTACAACTTGGCGAGGATGAACATGATTTTGCATGATGTTCATTACCGTAATTTTGATATAAAGCAGGAAGATACCTTAGAGCAACCTCAGCATTTAGACCAGAAATTTGAAGCTGTAGTGGCCAACCCACCTTTTTCAGCTAAATGGAGGGGCAAGAATAACCCATTGAATGAGAACGATGAACGTTTTAGCCAGTACGGGCGTTTAGCACCTACCAGTAAGGCAGACTTCGCTTTTTTACAGCATATGCTATACCAATTAGCGGAAAATGGCACCATGGCCTGTGTATTGCCACATGGGGTATTATTTAGGGGTGCAGCGGAAGAGACTATAAGAAAGTATATTATAAAAGACCTCAACTACTTAGATACCGTTATTGGCCTACCTGCCAACATCTTTTATGGTACTAGCATACCCACCTGTATTTTGGTGCTAAGTAAATGCAGGGTCAATGATGATGATATTTTATTCATTGATGCCTCCCAAAGTTTTGATAAGGACGGCAATAAAAACCTATTGACCGACGAACATGTAGATACTATTATACAAACATATAGGGAGCGTACGACCTTGGATAAATACAGTTATGTAGCAAAGTTAGATGAAGTTAAAGAAAACGATTATAACTTAAATATACCCCGTTATGTGGATACCTTTGAAGAAGAGGAACCTGTAAATTTGGATGAGGTTTCCAGCGCCTTGAGGGATTTAGAAAAGGACATTGCGGAAACCGATACTACCATTATCGATTTTTGTAAGCAACTGAACATTCCATCACCGTTTTAGGATGAAGAAATTTAAACGTGTACCTATATTAAGGTTTGACGATTTTTGCGAGCAATGGGTGAAAAAGAAGTTGAAGAATGTATCTAAAATAACCTCTGGAGGAACTCCGAATAGGAGTAAACCAGAATACTGGAATGGCAATATTCCATGGATAACGACATCTCTTGTGCATTTTAACAATATTAACTCCGCAGATGAATTTATTACATCTCAGGGATTAAATAATTCTTCGGCAAAAATTTTTCAGATTGGGACGATTTTGATGGCAATGTATGGCCAAGGAAAAACTAGAGGTCAAGTTGCTATACTAAATATAGAGGCTTCAACCAATCAGGCTTGTGCAGCCATTATTACCGGAAATGAAATAAACGAATTTTTTTTATTTCAAGTTCTATCACACCATTATAAAAAGATTAGAAACTTAAGCAATAGTGGTGGACAAAGAAACCTTAGCGCGAGTTTGATTGGGGATTACCTCATAGATTACCCAACACTTTCGGAGCAGAAAAAAATAGCCTCCTTTCTTTCATCGGTAGATAAAAAAATAAGGCAATTACAACAAAAGAAAACCCTTTTAGAGCAATTTAAGAAAGGGGTGATGCAACAATTGTTTTCTCAAAAGTTACGGTTTAAACGGTCCGATGGCGGCGATTACTCAGATTGGGAGGAGAGTAAGTTAGCCAACGTATTGTATGAACATAAGACTAAAAATAGTAATGATTCACTAGATGAAGTCTTTTCTGTTGCTAAGAAAAAAGGGGTAATAAATCAGTTAAAACATTTAGGTCGGTCTTATTCTGCCAAAAGTATTTCCCATTATAAAATAGTAAATCCCGTTGATGTCATATATACAAAAAGTCCTACTAAGGACTTCCCTTATGGTATTATCAAGCAAAATCTAACAGGCAGAACAGGTGTTACTTCTCCATTATATGTGGTACTCAAACCTATTAATAAAAATATCGGATTTATGCTTCACAATTATTTTTTATCATGGGTTAATACTTATAATTATCTGAATCCTTTGGTTCAAAAAGGGGCCAAAAACACAATGAATATTAATAATACCGATTTCTTAAACGGAGCTAAAATTGGTTTGCCTGTTTCTGGGGAAGAACAAACCAGAATCGCTAATTTTTTAAATGCAATTGATAAAAAAATAGGTTTGGTCAATTCCCAATTAGAACACACCCAACAGTTTAAAAAAGGGCTGTTGCAGCAAATGTTTATTTAGTATGAAAAAAAAAACGCTTACAGTTCATGATTTGGACGTTGCTATTACTTCTCCTGATAGAACATTACTGTCATTTAAAAATAGGACTATAATAGGCAAATTAAATTTAAAGCTACTAAAGCGAGATATACATTTCACACATTGTGAATTTGAGGAAGAATTTATTCTTGAAGGAGATTCAGAGACTAAATTATCCATTTCGAATGAAATAAAATTTGAGAATTGCCTTTTTAAGGAAAAAGTTCAGGTAAAAAATGTAGAATTTAATAAAAAGGTAGAATTTGGCCCTGTTTCAAATGAGGGTACAATTTCAGATAGGGATGATACAAAATTTACAAAAGAATTTTCCTTAGAAAATACCGAATTTAATGAAAAAGCTTCATTCCAGAAATGTCATTTTTTTGGCAAGACCAACTTTTACAATACCTCATTTAAGGAATATGTCAGTTTCTGGAATTGCACGTTTGCGGAGAATGTAATTTTTTTAAATACAAAGTTTCATAAAACGGCTATTCTCTCTGATATTATTTTCCAAGGAAATGCTCTTCTCACCTATACGCTAATAGAAAATGTCCTGACGCTCCGTGGTTCTAAATTTAAAAAGGGACTAGATTTATCACTGGCATATATCCAAGGAAAAATTACGGCCAATGATATTGAATTTGAAAAATGGAAAGGATTCAAAACGTTGGAGGAGGAATTGAAAAATAAAGAGGATAACGCTTTGGCAAAAAAATTCCATAGCCTTCTTTATCCTGATGAAAAAAACGGAGACAGTAAAATTTCTGTTATTAAAGATTTCTATAAGAATGAAAATGCGGATGTATATCAATGTGCGGTACGCAGGGAGGGCCACATTCCTTTCCGAAATAAAATTGAGACCTTTAAAATTCTTGGTAAGCTATATAAGGAAAATAACGATATAGTTCAGGGTTTGGAGGTTCGAAAATTTGAAAAGAAAACCTTGAAAGAATTTTATAAGAGTAAAGGAGCCTTTAAGTTTTTGGTTAATAGATTCATTTTGGGGTTAAATGGATTGTCGAATATTTATGGCACATCATTTTTGAGAGGTATTGTTTTCACCTTTTTAGGTAGTTCTATTATTTTTTATATTATGCTTACACTCACAGAGGAATATGTGATTTTGTGTACAAACTGTGATTTTGATTGGCAGGTTTTTGAAGAAGTGGTTAAGTACTATTTTATATCCCTAGATCCAACGCATAAATCTGATTTTATTGAAACGAGCTTGGCACCATCTGGTTTTTTTCAAATTTTCAATTTTGCCCAACGTATTTTTGTCAGCTATGGGCTTTTCCAAATTGTTCAAGCTTTCCGAAAATTTAGATAATGACCACACAACCAGAGTATATCTTAGAAGAAAATCTAGTCAACCAATTAAAGGAACTTGGGTATAAAAAAGTGGTCATTAAGGATGAGGCGGCCCTTATCAAAAATCTAAAAAACAAACTCGAAAAGCACAATAAAGCCACATATTCAGAAAGCGAGTTTAAACAAATTCTGAATGTCCTCTCTAAAGGCAATATCTATGAAAAGGCCAAAACATTACGGGATAGAATCACCTATGCCAAAGATAATGGCGATACAGGTTATATAGAGCTAATTGATCAGGTGCATTGGTGCAAGAACCAATACCAAGTTACCCACCAAATAAACATGGAGGGGTCTTATAAAAACCGCTATGACGTAACTATCTTGATCAACGGCTTGCCATTAGTCCAGATAGAGCTAAAGAAACGGGGTCTGGAAATGAAGGAGGCCTTCAATCAGATAAATCGTTACGAACGGCATTCCTTTGGCTCTGGTAGAGGTTTGTTTCAGTATATACAGCTTTTCGTAATCAGTAACGGGGTAAACACTAAGTACTTCGCGAACAATCCTGTAAAAGCAAGGTCCTTTAAACAGACTTTCTTTTGGGCATCAGAGGACAATATGATTATTACCCAGTTGAGGGATTTCTCGAATACATTTTTGGAACCTTGCCATCTATCCAAAATGATTACCAAATATGTAGTGCTGAATACGGCCAACATTCTCATGGTGTTGAGACCTTACCAGTATTATGCGACCGAGACAATTGTAGAGCGTGTAAAGACCAGTTCCAAGTTTGGGTACATCTGGCACACCACGGGATCGGGCAAAACGCTTACATCCTTTAAAACAGCCCAAATTCTTACAAATCTTAATGGGGTACATAAGGTTGTATTTGTAGTTGACCGTAAAGATTTGGATTATCAGACCATCAGGGAGTTCAACAGCTTTAGCGAGGGTAGTATAGATGCTACCAATAATACCTCAGCTTTGGTAAAGCAATTAAGTAACGATACCAAGCTTATAGTAACCACCATCCAGAAACTGAATACGGCCATTGTGAACCCCAAACATCTTAATAAGATGGAGGGTTTGAAAGAAAAAAAGGTTGTCTTCATTTTTGATGAGTGCCACCGTAGCCAGTTCGGGGAGACCCACAACAGAATAAAAGCATTTTTTGAAAATAGCCAGATGTTCGGGTTTACGGGCACACCCATATTTGCAGATAATTCGGTGAAGAACGCCTTGGGTAAACGCACCACCAAAGACCTATTTGAAGAATGTTTGCATAAATACGTGATTACGGATGCCATTAGGGATAGGAACGTCTTAAAGTTCTCCATTGAGTACATGAGCACCGTAAAGCTCAAAGAGGATGTGGTTGACCTAAATGTGGAGGATATCAATACCGCTGAGGTAATGGAAGCCCCAGAACGTCTTGAAAACAATGCTGACTTCATTATAAAGAACCATAATAGAAAAACCCACAGCAAAAAGTTTACCGCCATTTTCTGTGTGCAGAACGTAAAGACACTCATCAAATATTACGAGATTTTACAAAGAAAAAAGGAAGAAGGCTTGCATGATCTAAGGGTGGCGACAATATTTTCTTACCAAGCCAACCAATTGGATGAGGATGCCACGGGCTTCATACCAGATGAGGATTATGAAGATTTTAGGGTAGGTGAGCCAGTTCTGCAATATGACACCAAACACACAAGGGAAAAGCTGGACGATTTCATTGATAATTACAATGCCATGTTTCGGACCAACTATTCCACCAACGAATTTTACGGGTATTACAAGGATATTGGTAAACGGGTTAAAAACAAGCAAGTAGATGTGCTCTTGGTGGTGAACATGTTCTTGACTGGTTTTGATAGTAAATTGCTAAATACCATTTACGTAGATAAGAACCTAAAGCATCATGGCCTAATTCAAGCATACTCCCGTACGAACAGGATTTTGGACGAGGTGAAGTCTCAGGGCAATGTTGTAGCCTTTAGAAACCTAAAGGAGGCTACCGATGAGGCGATTACCTTGTTTTCGAACAAGGATGCCATAGAAGAAATAATTATTCAGCCCTACGAGGATTATATCGAAGATTTCAATGAAGCGGTGGAAAAGGTTTTGGAGATAGCACCTACTTTCGATAGCGTTAACGACCTGATTTCTGAGGAAGAGGAGTTGGAGTTCGTAAAAGCGTTCAGGCAACTGATGCGGGTCAAGAACGTCCTAAACACCTTTACCGAGTTCAGTCATGAAGATCTGGGGATGGACGAGCAAACATTTGAAAATTATAAAAGCAAGTACCTAGACCTTTATGACACCATACGATCGGAGACTCAAAAAGAAAAAGTGTCCATATTAGATGACATTGATTTTGAATTGGAACTGATACGCAGGGATGAGGTCAATGTAGCCTATATCCTCACCCTTTTGGCAAAGCTATACGAGTCACAACCGAAGGAACAGGAACAGCAACGCAAAGCAATTTCAGACATGCTATCCTCGGAGGCACAGCTTAGAAGTAAAAAAGAGCTTATAGAGCGATTCATTGAGGAAAACTTACCGCTGATCAGGGATTCGGATTTAGTCGCGGATGAATTCGATAGTTTCTGGACCAACGAAAAAAAGAAGGCGATCAAAAACCTCAGCCAAGAAGAAAACTTGGACAACAAGCGTTTGATAGATACCATCAGTAATTACTTATTTACCCAAAAGGAACCTTTAAGAGATGAAGTCATAGCCGTAATGAAGGAACGACCAAGCCTACGGGAACGTGCAACCTCATCAGAGCGTGTACTGGCTAAAATAAAGGGGTTCATTGAAACTTTTATAGAGGGTATGGGATAAAGTAAGTACTATGAATAAAGAACTTCTTGCAGCAATACCTCAAAAATTATGGGATGTAAACGGCGCCGTATTTTATTCAGGTTCGAAGGCATTTGAAGGGAAAAAGCCAGTTTACTTATTAGGGATTAACCCAGGCGGTAAGTTGGAAGACAACCTTGATCAAACAATAAAATCGCATACGGTAAAAATTGGAGGTAAAGAGTTTTGGTCCGAGTATGCTGATGAGGTTTGGACCAGTAAGAATGCAGGAGAATCTCCTCATCAAAGAAGGGTCGTGCATCTTCTCAATTCTTTAGGGTTAGAACCGCAACTGACCCCTGCCAGTAATATGATATTTCAGCGTTCTAGATTGGAAAGAGATATTGCAGAAGATTTCAACGATTTAGCGGGTTTGTGTTGGCCGTTCCATGAAAAGGTGATAGATGCCTTGGAAGTAAAAAACATAATTTGTTTTGGTAAGAGAGTAGGGGGCTTTGTTCGTTCTAAGTTAAACGCCTCAGATTTGATTGACACTTTTACGGAAAACAATAAAAGGAAATGGCAAACTAATATCTATAAGAACACGCAGGGTTTGACCGTAATTTTAACAACCCATCCTAGTAGGGTAAATTGGTTGAATCCTAATTCAGACCCTACGCCATTAATTAAGAGACATCTAATTCATTGAGATGGGCGCATAGAACCTCAAAGAAGATAGTTGAGGTGATTCAGGTATAATATTTGAAGATTATCAGGGTCAGCACGTAAGACTCTTGACCTTAAGAACATGCTAGAGGTCGAAAGCATGCACCCCATAAAAGCGAGGTTACTAACCAGTGTAGGAACTTAATTATAGTTGCCGTTTTAATAATTTTCTAACATATGGATGATGTTGATGTAACCGACTATACGAGAACACTATATCAAAATGAAATGTTGCACGCTGCGAATTTTATTCATGTTTTGAGGTTTGCGGTCTTGACAATATTACCTAATTGATTTTGTGAATTGCAACCTATAAAAAAGGAATTAATCGTCAAGAAATACATACTTTTTTGGTGTATAAAGCTTTGCGCAAATTTTATAATTATGACAAGCTATAAAAAGAATCTATAAAAAGGTATTGTAATTAGAAATCACATAAAGTTCTCCAACAAATAAATCCTAGAGAGTGTAAACTGAACTCTGTCTGAAATAAATTTAATCATTAATTTTATTCAGACAGAACCATGAGAAAAGAAGAACAAACGGAATTCGAGAAA
>NZ_FNAO01000013.1 GCF_900101815.1 Pricia antarctica | reverse complement strand
ACGCTAGGTCGCATTCCAAAACCGGTCAGATAAAAGATCTGACCAATTTTGGAATGGAGAAAAAATGAACCGGACAGAGTTTAATTTACACACCCAATTAGGGCAGTTTGATTGAACATTTTGGGCAATAATTTCCGTTTTCTGCTTTTTTATTTTAATGTTTTTTTCCGTGACAAGGCTTACAAATAGAAACTAACCATTTTATTGGTTCCTTTCCAATATTCTTTTTAGCATATCTCTTATGGTGAATTTGGGTTGCTCGCTTTCCACAATAAACACATTTCCAATTATCTCGCTTGAGAACTACATATCTTTTTCGTTTCCAATCGTCTGATTTTAAATAAACGTTTCTATAATAATCTCGACGACGCTTCCTTTTGATATCAAATTTCCATTGCTTAAAAATCCATCCACCAATGCCAAGAATTAATAAGATAAGAATTTCAAGTCCCATTCAAAAGTAATTTTTTTCAAACCGAAAATTGGGTATTTTGCAATGTCCTTCAGCATTAAAGCCAACGATGGTATTGTAAGCTAGTACGCATATTTCTATTTTGTCTACACCGCTAATCTAATGGATGTTGATGTTGTCAAAAGAATCTTTCGCCAAGTGAGCATAATTTTCCGTTGTTTTAATAAATCTGTGACCTAGAAATACTTGGATTTTACGCAGATTGGCTCCACACTCTAATAAATGTGTCGCAAAATTATCGCGCAGTACACAAGAAATTATCTCAAGTGCCCCTCGAAAGGGTCTTTTTCATGGGACTTCTAAAAATTGGCTTTAGAATAGCCCTGTCAGTTCTATTTAATAATTTCGTAAGTAACCTTCTACGGGACTAAGATCTCCAAAAATTAAATTCGAGTTTCGACTTAGAATCTAGCGCCCTATCGAGCGCTTTTTTGTGGATAGGGGAAAGGAAGAAACAGTGAATTCTTACGAGGGCAGGGTAAAAAATTTCAACACCTGTCTGAATCTACCAAAAAAATCGACGGGATTGAAGTTAAACTCCGTTACTTCAAGGAAACTGGTTTTGGCAAGATTCTTCGATGAAACAGTAAATTGATTTGGGTATGTTTTAGTAAGAAAATTAAAAAGGAGACATTTTTTCTCGAATATTTTATCGCAATAACGCTTTTAAAGCATTTTGGTCCTTGGTCTAAGTTTCATAGGTTTTCTAAAGGTTCAAAATGTTGTACATATGTTGTACAGTTGCAATAAAAAAAGGCCCCCGATTTCTCGGAGGCCTTTTGTTTGCTAGTAGCGGGGACTGGACTCGAACCAGCGACCTTCGGGTTATGAGCCCGACGAGCTACCTACTGCTCTACCCCGCGATGGGTGTCTTCTCACCTGTCTTTACAACTTCGGAACATAACCTCCGACGAGAAAATCGAAAACGCTATTTGCGCTAACGGGCGACAAATATACGACGGTTTTTTAAGTTAATCAAATTTGTTCACAAAGATTATTTAAAAGCTAGGCCGTCAAAAATCCCTAAATTCCATACCTTCGGCGTTTTGATTTTATGCAGACTATAAACGATTTCATTGCATCCCTATTACCTTACACAGAATGGCCCATGTTTTTGCTGCTTATTGGTGGCGGAATTTTTCTTGTAGTGTACTCCAAATTTTTGCCTTACCGCTTTTTTGGCCATGCCATTGCAATTACGGCGGGGAAATACGACGACAAAAACGCTGAGGGCGACGTAAGCTCTTTTCAGGCGCTTTCTGCGGCAGTGGCGGCCACGGTGGGTCTTGGCAATATTTCCGGGGTGGCCATTGCCATCCACGACGGGGGGCCGGGGGTTGTGTTCTGGATCTGGGTCACGGCCCTTATCGGTATGTGCATCAAGTTTTATTCCTGTAGTCTGGCCATAATGTTCCGAACTACGGATAAAGATGGTAAACTTCAGGGCGGACCGATGTTCTACATCACCAAAGGGTTGGGGCCAAAAGCGAAACCTCTGGCCATTTTTTTCGCGGTATGCGGACTTTTCGGATTCTTGGGCGTCTTTACCGCAAACCAGTTTACGGAAACTTTTATGAGCGTGGTCGAACCCTCGCGCACCTTATTCGAAATGAGCGAAATGAATTGGAAATGGACCGTCGGCATCGTTCTGGCCATTATCACCTCTTTCGTAATTTTTGGGGGATTGAACAAAATTGCCAAAGTCGCCTCGGCCCTGGTACCTTTTATGGTCGGGGTATATTTGGTTGCGGTGGTTATCGTTATGGTGTTGAATTCATCGCAGATATTGCCGTCCTTAAAAATGATAATTACCGAGGCCTGGAATTTCAAGACCTTGGTGACAGGCGGTTTCTGGGGCTTGGTAATTATTGGTATCCGTAGGGCTATGTTCTCGAACGAGGCAGGTCTGGGTAGTGCACCGATGTACCATGGGCAATCCAAGACCGATAATCCCATTAAAGAGGGTTTGGTGGCGATGTTGGGCCCTTTTATTGATACCATTTTGGTCTGTAGTTTTACGGCTATCGTCATTATTTTGAGCGGTGCGTATCTTGAAGATTCCAGCGGAATTGTAATGACCTTATCGGCTTTTGAGACGACTCTTTTTGGCTGGGGTGACGATTTGTTGATGATTATTGTGACCGCCTTTGCGTTGTCCACTTTATTCACCTATTCCTATTATGGGGTAAAATGCCTGTCTTTTCTAACCACTCCGAAAATCGGGAAGTTCTACAACTGGTATTTTGTAATCATGATTGTTTTTGCGGCCGTTGCTTCGTTGGAACTGGTAAAGAACCTGATTGATCTTTCATACGCGCTGATGGTAATTCCCAATATGATCGCCGTACTTTTGTTGGCACCCAAAGTGAATGCGGCGGCGAAAGACTACTTTTTAAAACTGAAACATGGGCGTACATAAAGCCGGCTTCGTAAATATTATCGGAAATCCCAATGTGGGCAAATCCACTTTGATGAACGCCTTTGTGGGCGAAAAACTGTCCATTATCACCTCAAAGGCGCAGACCACAAGGCATCGGATTTTGGGGATTGTTAATGGGGATGATTTTCAGATGATTCTTTCGGATACCCCGGGTATCATCAAACCGGCCTACGAGCTACAATCGAGTATGATGGATTTTGTGAAGTCCGCTTTTGAGGATGCCGATGTTTTACTTTACATGGTCGAAATCGGGGAGAAAGCCTTAAAGGACGAGCGATTTTTCGAAAGGATAAAGAACAGTACCGTTCCCGTGCTACTTCTGCTCAATAAAGTTGATACCGCCGATCAGGAACTTTTGGAGGAGCAGGCGCAATACTGGCAAGAACTTCTTCCGACGGTCGAGCTGCATCCCATTTCCGCACTGACCAATTTCAATATTAAGAATGTTTTCGAACGGATTATCGAATTGCTTCCTGAAAGTCCCGCCTATTATCCGAAGGATCAGTTGACCGACAGACCGGAGCGGTTTTTTGTCAACGAGACCATCCGCGAGAAGATCCTGATCCATTATAAAAAGGAAATTCCATACGCAGTAGAAATCGAGACCGAGGAATTTTTTGAGGATGAAGATATCATCCGGATGCGTTCGGTCATCATGGTCGAGCGCGACTCCCAAAAGGGCATTATAATCGGTCATAAGGGCAGCGCCTTGAAAAGAGTAGGGGTAGAGGCTCGAAAAGATCTGGAAAAATTCTTTGGCAAACAGGTGCATATCGAACTTTACGTTAAAGTCAACAAGAATTGGCGGAGCGATGCGCGGCAGTTGAAGCGGTTCGGATACAATGGATGATTATGTATCTTATACCATCCGTCAGCACCTATCAACAAAAGTTTTCCTCAAATAAATGCTTTTTTCATTCATCTGTGTTGTTTCATAAGGCAGGTCAGAGGGTAATGAAACTTCTAAACTTCTCAATATTAGGTAGTCAAGCTTGCCGGAGTATACACTAATAAAGCCTACTTTTGCACCTCCAAAAAAACAAACAACATGAGCGCTATCGTTGCCATTGTAGGAAGGCCGAACGTGGGCAAATCCACCTTTTTTAACCGATTGATCCAACGCCGTGAGGCCATTGTCGATGCCATTAGCGGTGTTACGCGGGATCGCCACTACGGAAAAAGTGACTGGAACGGTCGCGAATTCTCCCTGATCGATACCGGAGGCTATGTCGTGGGTAGTGACGATATCTTCGAACAGCAAATCGATATACAGGTCGAGCTGGCCATCGATGAGGCCGATGCCATCATTTTTATGGTGGATGTCGAGACCGGCGTAACCGGTATGGACGAAGATGTCGCCAAACTATTGCGCCGAGTAGATAAGCCCGTTTTTTTGGCCATCAATAAGGTCGATAATGCCAAGCGTGCCCAAGATGCCGTGGAATTCTATGCCTTGGGATTAGGGGAATATTACACCCTTTCGAGCATCAACGGCAGCGGTACGGGCGAATTATTGGATGCGCTTGTCGAAGTACTTCCCCAAATGGAACAGGATGGGAGCGAATTGCCCCGATTCGCCGTGGTCGGAAGACCAAATGCGGGAAAATCCTCTTTTATAAACGCGCTGCTCGGTAAGGAACGCTATATCGTAACGGACATCGCCGGCACTACACGGGATAGTATGGATACGAAATACAATCGGTTCGGCTTCGATTTCAATCTCGTTGATACGGCCGGTATCCGCAGAAAGGCCAAGGTAAAGGAAAATTTGGAATTTTACTCCGTTATGCGTTCCGTAAGGGCCATTGAGCACAGTGATGTCTGCCTGATATTATTTGATGCAAAACGAGGTTTTGATGGCCAAGTAGCCAATATCTTTTGGTTGGCACAGCGAAACAATAAAGGGGTCGTAATCTTGGTCAATAAATGGGATTTGGTCGAGGATAAGGAGACCAATACCATGAAAGGGTATATTCAGGAAATCAAAAAGAGTATCGAACCCTTTGTCGACGTACCCATTATCTTTATTTCCGCTTTGACCAAACAGCGCATCCACAAAGCCATTGAGACAGCCGTCGCCGTTTACGAAAATCGATCAAAAAAAATCAAGACCCGAAAACTCAACGATGTCTTGCTGCCGATTATAGAGCATACCCCGCCACCTGCCTACAAAGACAAATATGTAAAAATAAAGTACATCACCCAATTGCCAACGCCTTATCCGCAATTTGCGTTCTTCTGCAACCTGCCGCAATATGTAAGGGATCCGTACAAGCGGTTCTTGGAGAACAAACTACGCGAGAACTTTGATTTTACGGGAGTGCCGGTTACGATTTTTATGCGGAAGAAGTAATTTTTGATAAGCATCGAGCAGTCCTAAACCTTTGTTAACAACCAACTAACTCTTTAGTTGTTATTGTATTTTTAGGGTGCCAAAATTGTTGCATGAACAAAGTTCTACCAAGTTTCTTACTCTGTATTTTCATTTTTTCCGATTCCAGCGCACAAGACTTTAAAATTACGGGCAACGTGGTCGACGCCCTTTCCAAACAACCTTTAGAATCTACGACAATTTATGCCGAATCTCCTCGGGATAGTTCCCTGGTCGTGTATTCGATTTCCGATGAAGACGGCTTTTTTGAACTCGAAGACCGCTCGGACCTCAATGAACTGAATCTTTTCTTTTCCTTTAACGGATACAAAACCCTGTCCATGAGAATCTCCTTGAAGGCCCTGGTAAAGCTTGGGAATATCCCAATGGAAGAACAGGCACAGGAACTAAAGGGCGTCAGTTTAGTTGGGGAGCGGGTGCCGATTGTCATAAAAAAGGACACCATGGAGTTCAATGCAGATTCTTTCAAGACCCGGCCCGATGCCACGGTCGAGGAGGTGCTGAAAAAACTGCCCGGGGTGCAAGTGGACAACGATGGCAAAATTACAGTAAACGGTAAGGAAGTCAACAAAGTGTTGGTCAACGGACAGGTGTTTTTTAGCACTGATCCCAAAGTAGCCACCAAAAGCCTTCCGAAAGAGGTCATCGATAAAATACAGATCACCGATACCAAAACAAAGACCCAAGAGTTTACGGGGGAAGAAGGCGACGGGGAAAACAAGACCATTAACCTGACCATAAAAAAGGATAAGAACAAGGGCTATATTGGCAGAATTGCCGCCGGATACGGCACCGATGATCGCTACCAAACGAACGGCCTACTGAATTATTTTAACGACACGGAACGGATCAGCTTTATTGCAAGTGCCAATAATATCAATAATTCCGGATTTTCATTTGACGAGATCTACGATATGGTGGGCAATACCCGTGGCGGCTACAATGGGGCGAGAGAGTCAGGCCTGATAAATAATTTCGGTAACGGTATCACGACCTCTTCGAATATCGGCGGCAGCTATGCCAACGCGAAAAAGGGAGCATCTGAAATCGATGCCAATTACTTTTTCGGCTATAGCGATTCCTTTAACGACCAAAAGACCAGTCGGGAGAACCTTTTGCCCGACCGAAGGTTTTTTTCGGAAAATGAAAGTAATTTTGTGGGTTCGACCAATTCGAATCGTGGCGCGGCCAATTTGGAGTTCGATATCGATAGCACCCTTAGAATTTCCGTCGAGCCCTCAATGAGCGTCAACCGAACAGATTCCAAGCGCTTCAACACATCCGCTACGACGAACGATGACGGGGAACTGATCAACCGTAACAATCGAACGAGGGCCGAGGATGGTTTCCAGCGGAATTTTTCCAATCGCTTCAACATCATTAAAAAACTCGACACCATCGGCAAGTTTGTGAGCTTGTCGTTTTCAAATAATAATACAGAAAACAACAGCACATCCCTCCTAAATTCCCTCCGGGAAATTTTTGGGGATACTCCCGAAGAGCAGCTTTTAGACCAGCGGTCGGAAGTAAACAACAAAAGAAATTCTTATGAAATGGAAATGGAATACAGACAGCCACTAGTAAACAAGTGGTTTCTGGATTTGGGGTATACCTACAACAATGACGATAGGGACAACACCAAGGATGTGATGGATTTTGACCAAACTAGCAACGGGTACACTCTCTTTAACGAGGAGTTAAGCTCCGATTTTAATTTTAAGAGTGAACAGCACACCCCTTCAATGGGTATTCGTCGAAGAGGGGAAAAGTTGAGTATACGTTTCGATGCTTCCTATGCTTTCACAAATCTCAACAACCGCGACTTCCTACAGAACACTTCATTTTCCCGATCTTATGAAAATTTGCTTTTTAGGGGCCGGCTCCGCTATAGCTTAGGTAAAAATAAACGATTTTATATCCGCTATAATAAACGGTTGGATTTGCCTTCCATAAACCAATTGCAGCCTGTTCCTAACGTAAACGACCCCCTCAATATCGTCATTGGTAATCCTGATCTTTCGCCCGCCGTAGAGCACGGTATCAATTTCAACTACGACGATTATGATTGGAAAGAACGAACGGGTATCTATGTGTATTCCAATATCGATTTTCAAAAGAACCGGGTCTCCGCCGTATCGACCACTGACGAAAACCTTTTAAGAACGACACGATATACTAATGTAGACGGTAACTATAACGGCTACGCCGGTTTTGGGTATTCCAGAGAAATAAAAAAGGACAGCACATTTTCGGCCACGTTCAACTTACGGCCAGGTCTTAACTTTGGCCAACAGGTGAGTTTTACCAACGGCACGGAACTGAAAGCCAAAAGTTTCGATGTATCACCCTCTTTTTCCACAACCCTTAGTTTCAGGGAATTGGTGGAATTTGAACCGGGTTACGGAATTTCCTTCAACAGCACCAAGTACAATCTTGATACTATCGAGGATGTAAAGTACACCTCCCAAAACCTCAACCTAAGATTGACTACGTACTGGCCCGAAAACCTGGTCTGGGGCAACGATATCCGATATACCTACAACGGCAACGTCGGCCCAGGTTTCAGAAAGGATGCCCTGTTCTGGAATATGAGCCTAGGGCTTGAAATTTTTAATAAAAAGGCTATCGTAAAAGTATTGGCCTACGACCTGTTAAACCAAAATACCAACGTGCGAAGAACGACCGGCGAAGATTTTATACAGGATTTTCAGGGCACCGTACTACAACGTTATTTTATGGGAAGCTTTACCTATAAGTTCGATCAGTTCGGCGGGAAGAAGGATCGAGGTAGCCGGTTTCGTAGAAATTGAATTACCATCCCCCAGAAGCCCCTCCACCACCAAAGCCGCCACCGCCAAAACCACCGCCGAATCCGCCTCCGCCGCCACCGAAACTTCCCCCGCCGCCGCCAAAGCCGCCCGAACCACTACTGCGGCCCATATTGCTGAGAATAATCATGTCCCATATATTGAAACCACCCGAGCGTTTTCCACCATTCTTACCGCCGCCCCTGCGGTTTTTTCGAGAGAATATGATAAGGATAATAAAAAAAATGATAATAGGCAGGATAGATCTAAACGGAAAGCTACCGCCGCCATCACTGAACGTCCGTTCTTCTTTGAATTCACCGGTCAATACCTGAAATATGGCATCGGCACCGTCGTTCAAACCGCCGTAGTAGTTGTCTTGTTTGAATTGCGGTACGATAATGTTCTCGATAATCCGTTTAGACATCGCATCGGTCAAATTACCTTCCGTGCCATAGCCGGTATTGATAGCGATTCGTCGGTCGTTTCTAGCCAATAGCACTAGTACACCATTGTCTTTGTCCGCTTGGCCAAGACCCCATTTTTGGCCCCATTGCGCTCCAAGGTAATTGATATCTTCACCTTCGGTAGAGCTAATGATGGCAACAACTATTTGGGTAGAAGTACTGTCCGAATAACGAATCAACTTTTGTTCTAGGGCATTCTTCTGTCCGTCTTGGAGCAAATCGATATAATCGTAGACACTGGTCTCTTCTTTGGGCTTTTCGGGAATTTGGAACTGCCCGAAAACACATCCACAAATACAAAGAAATAATGCTAGAAAGCTAGCCTTTCGATACCTCATCGCTCAGTTCGTTTATATCGCCCTGTTGCCATGGGAAATGGGTCCGTAGTTCTTTTCCGGCTTTTAATATACCGTCAATGATGCCCTGTTTGAAGTCGTTTTTCTTGAATTGCGCCTGAATGGCATCGCGGGTAGAATCCCAAAAATCATCGGATACTACCTTATCGATGCCGCGGTCGCCGTAAATGGAGAATTTTCTATCATTTACCGCTACATAGATAAGCACGCCATTCTCTTCTTTGGTATTGCCCATCTTGAGCATTTTAAAAACTTCCTTGGCACGGTCGATATGATCCAGTTTTGTATGTGCCTCGATATGTACACGGATTTCCCCTGAAGTGTTCTTTTCGGCCTCAAGAATGGCCTGTACGATATCCTGTTCTTCTTCCTTCGACAAAAAATCCTCAACTCTGGACATAGATTTTATTTAGGAATCATTGAAAGTCGAAATCTACATCCGGTGCATTTTGAGAGCCGGGATCGGCACTATACCTCGCCATTTCCTCGAAACCGAACATACCCGCCAAGAGTTTTCCGGGAAATTTGCTGGTGTGCACGTCGTAAAGATTCACTTTTTCATTAAAACGATCACGGGCTACGTTTATGCGATTTTCTGTGCCTTCCAATTGCGATTGTAATTCCAAAAAGTTTTGGTTCGCTTTCAGTTCTGGGTAGCGTTCCACGACGACCATCAATTTGCTTAGGGCACCTGTAAGTCCGCTTTGGGCTTGTTGAAACGCCTCCATATTCTGTGGCGTCAAGTTGCCCGCGTCAATCGTTGTCGAAGTAGCCTTGGCCCGCGCCTCGATGACATCGGTCAGGGTTCCTCTCTCGAAATCGGCAGCGCCCTGTACGGTCTTGACCAGATTACCGATCAGGTCATTTCTGCGCTGATAGGAGCTTTCTACATTCGACCAGGCCGTTTTGGCATCGGCCTCGAGTTCGACCGCCTTGTTGTTAAACCCAACGCCCCATCGGTAAAGGCCGAAGGCGATAACGCCAATAATAATCAATGCAATTAATCCTTTTTTCATGTTTTTGTTTTAATCTGTACGCCGCAATATTTAATTGACGTACGGGATGTTGGTTAATGAACGCCATGCATTGGGTCTGTTTTCAAGGGGGTTGATTCAGAGACACCACGCATAGGATCCGTTTTTATAATTGAATTAATTCATTAGTAGATTTTATCCCCAAGTTGTTACACTTTCCTCTGAGTAAGATGCATTTTTAATGTTTAAATTTCTCATTTCTCATTTCTCACTTCTAATTTCGTATCTCGTACTTCCTCAAAGCTGTTCCTTCATCTTGACCAGCTCCGCTTTGACCCGTTCGAGCTTATCGATAATTTCAAAGTTGTTCAAGGTTTTCTGCCGGTTTTCTTTCAGGTGTATCTTGGCCCCATCCAACGTAAAACCACGTTCCTTTACCAAATGAAAAATAAGTTTCAGATTGTCGATATCCTGCGGAGTGAACTTTCGGTTCCCTTTCGCATTTTTCTTAGGTTTTAGGGCATCGAATTCCTTTTCCCAAAAGCGAATGAGCGAAGTGTTGACATCGAAGGCCTTTGCGACCTCGCCGATACCGTAATAGCGTTTGTCGGGAAGTTCTATTTGCATTAGAGACTGTTTTGACGTATGTGATTAGATTTTTTATAGCTCATTTTTGATGTTATTTTAGGCAAACTTTTTTAGCATATCATTAGCTATGGTACAAAATTTTAACGAAGAATGGCGCAAAAAGGGCCATAAAAAATAATCGGCATATGTCAAAATAATCTCTCAGTCTAAGGATTGGTTCTCTTGTTGGGCATGTTTCAGCATATTTTCGAATTCTTTGGCGGTCAAGCTGCCGTAATAAAAGTTGATGGGGTTGATACGTTCCTCGTCTTTCCAGACCTCGTAATGCACGTGCGGTCCCTCAGACCGACCGGTGCTACCTACAAAACCGATCAAATCACCGCGCCTAACCTTTTGCCCCCTTTTTACATTGTATTCGCTCATGTGACCATAAAGGGTCATGTACCCATACCCATGATCGATACGGATGTGCTTGCCGTAACCGGAAGAATTATTATCTGCCCGCTTCACTTTCCCGTCTCCCGTCGCATAGATCGGGGTGCCCTTCTTGGCCGAGAAATCCATACCCCGGTGCATCTTACGCGCTTTAGTGAATGGATCGGTGCGCCAGCCGTAACCTGATGCCATGTGTTTCAAGTCTTCGTTGCGCACGGGCTGAATGGCGGGTATGGCCATTAACAGTTTTTCCTTTTCAGCGGCCAGATCGGTGATTTCGTCAAGGGATTTGGACTGAATGGCCATCTGTTTTTTGATGATATCAAGCCGTTTTGTAGTGGCAATCACCATTTCCGAATTGTTGAAGCCTTCGAGGGATTTGTAGCGGTTCACACCGCCAAAACCGGCCCGTCGCTGTTCTTCGGGAATAGGATTCGCTTCAAAATATAAACGATAAATGTTGTTGTCACGGTCTTCGATATTGTTCAGGACCTCTTCGATCTGTCCCATTTTACGGTTCAAAAGTTCGAACTGTAGTTCATAATTGTTTACCTCGCGCTGCAAAGAAAGTTCTTGCGGCGTATTGATAAGGTTCGTGTTCATTAAAAGGATAAGTGCGAGTAGGCCAAAGAAAAAAGACCCCAGAATAAAGAATGCGATATTACGGTAACGCCGCGATTTTTTCGGCTCTATTTTTCGGTACGAAAGTGTATCGGGATCGTAATAGTACTTTACTTTGGACATAATTTTTAGTATTCTCCTGTCATGCGGAAATTCTGGTTTTTGTATTTTCCTTTTTTCCTTTATCGGCGTTAAAATTGTAAACGGTACCTCCGGCTATGCCTGAAAATTTTGCCTTAGCAAAGAAAAAAATAATAGTCCCAAAACTCCCGAATTTTTAAATGGTATGAGTATAGCCTATTTTTGCGGTGTTACATGCAGTCTTACAAATATAAAAATTGTTTCCTTTAAAACGGAACTATTTGCATAACCTTATATATTTCAATGAACTCAAAAGAAATTAGAGATAAATTCCTAAATTTTTTCAAGGAAAAAGGCCACAAAATAGTAGCCTCGGCACCCATGGTCATCAAAGACGATCCGACGCTGCTGTTCACCAATGCGGGAATGAACCAGTTTAAGGCCTTTTTTCTAGGGATTGGCGTGACGAAAAATACGCGAGTCACCGATACCCAGAAGTGTCTGAGGGTCAGCGGTAAACACAACGACTTAGAGGAAGTCGGCAAGGATACCTACCACCATACTATGTTCGAAATGTTAGGCAACTGGAGTTTCGGCGATTACTTTAAAAAGGACGCCATCCAATGGGCATGGGAATTGCTGACCGAGGAGTTCGGAATTGATAAAGAAAGCCTCTACGTTTCCGTTTTCGAGGGAAGCACTGAAGATGGCCTAGATATGGATAAGGAGGCCTTCGACCTTTGGAAGGCCATCGTACCCGAAGACCGCATCCTTTTGGGCAATAAAAAGGATAATTTTTGGGAAATGGGCGATCAAGGTCCCTGTGGCCCCTGTTCCGAAATACATGTGGATATCCGTTCGGATGCTGAAAAAGCCAAGGTTTCCGGGGCTTCGTTAGTTAATAATGACCATCCGCAGGTGGTCGAAATCTGGAACCTGGTTTTTATGCAATACAACCGGAAAGCGGACGGAAGACTTGAAAACCTTCCTGCAAAACACGTCGATACCGGTATGGGCTTTGAGCGCCTTTGTATGGTTTTACAAGGAAAGAAATCAAATTATGACACCGATGTGTTTACGCCCATTATTCGCGAAATTGAACAGGTAACGAATTCCAAATACGGAAAACAGGACGAAACGGACATTGCCATTCGCGTCATTTCCGACCATATTCGCGCAGTTTCTTTTTCGATTGCAGACGGGCAGTTGCCCAGCAATACCGGTGCCGGCTATGTCATCCGTAGGATTCTGCGCCGTGCAGTGCGGTACGGCTTTACTTTTTTAGATACGAAGGGCCCGTTTATGTTCCGATTGGTCAATGTGCTGACCGATACCATGGGCGATGCCTTCCCCGAACTTAAGGAGCAGCGGCAATTGATAGAGAATGTCATTAAGGAAGAAGAGCATTCCTTTTTGAATACCTTAGAACAGGGCCTGACCTTGCTGGATCAGGTGGTCGCAGGTTCACAAGGAAAACAGGTCGATGGCAGAAAAGCTTTCGAACTTTACGATACTTATGGGTTCCCCGTGGATCTTACCTCCCTCATTTTACAGGAAAAGGGATATTCTTTGGATGAAAAAGGTTTTCAAACGGCCATGCAAGAACAGAAAGACCGTTCGAAATCCGCCTCAAAAACCACCAAGGAAGACTGGACTATGCTGTTGGAAGATTCGGAACAGGAATTTGTCGGCTATGATTTTTTGGAAGCCGATGTCAAATTGGTCAAATACCGAAAAATAACATCGAAAAAAGACGGCGAGCAGTATCAACTCGTTTTCAATTTGACCCCATTCTATCCCGAAGGCGGCGGACAGGTGGGGGATAAAGGCTATTTAGAAGTGCCTAACGGTGACGTCATTTACATTGTCGACACCAAAAGGGAAAACAATGAAATCGTCCATTTTACGAAGGACCTGCCCAAGCACCTGAACGAAACTTTTAAAGCCGTAGTAGATGCGGCCCAGCGTCGGCGCACGGAGGCCAACCACACCGCGACGCATTTGTTGCACCAGGCCCTGCGAGAAGTTTTGGGTACCCATGTCGAGCAGAAAGGCTCGGCGGTACATTCCAAATACCTGCGTTTCGATTTTTCACACTTTGCTAAAATGACCGATGGCGAACTAAGGTCCGTCGAACAATTCGTAAATGCCCGTATCACGGGACAATTGCCTTCCGAGGAAAATAGAAGCGTACCGATGGAAAAAGCCTTGGAGCAAGGGGCCATGGCGCTTTTCGGCGAAAAATATGGTGATGCGGTACGGACCGTCCGTTTCGGGAAATCCATCGAGCTCTGCGGGGGTACCCATGTCAAGAATACCGCCGATATCTGGCATTTTAAGATTCGCTCCGAAGGGGCCGTAGCAGCAGGCATTCGTCGCATCGAAGCGATAACCTCGGATGCGGTGAAGGATTTTTATGAGGAAAACGACCGCAAGCTATCCGAAATCAAAAGCAAGTTGAATAATCCCCAAGACCTGATCAAAGCCTTGGAATCGATGCAGGAAGAGAATGTCAAACTGAAAAAAGAGGTCGAAAGCCATTTGAAGGACAAGGCCAAAAACCTAAAAGCAGCGCTGCAAAACGAACTCGAAGACATCAACGGCATGCAGTTTCTAGCCCAAAAAGTCGATTTGGATGCTGGGGGCATCAAGGACCTGTGTTTCGAAATGGGCAACAATCGTAATGATCTCTTTTTACTGTTCGGAACCGAGCAGAACGGAAAGGCTTTGCTATCCTGTTATATCTCCAAAAAATTGGTCGCGGAAAAAGATCTAAACGCTGGAACCATAGTCCGCGAACTCGGAAAATACATTCAGGGCGGTGGCGGTGGGCAGCCGTTTTTTGCAACCGCCGGAGGTAAAAATCCAGCGGGGATCGATGCAGCTTTGGAAAAGGCGAGGGGGTATGTGGTGTAACGGAAGATGAAATCTGCAAGGTGCTGTCCTCGTTGGGCAACCTTGTGGGTCTTTAACAAAATTAAACATGAAGCTCCAAACCCAAATCCCGCTAGAAAAAGCCGAAAACCAAATCGGTTACGGCAGCCAATTACTCCTATTAGGCTCCTGCTTCGTCGAAAACATGGGCAAAAAGCTCGATTATTTCAAGTTCCGACACCTCCAAAACCCCTTCGGCATCCTTTTTCAACCGTTGGCGATAGAAAAATTGCTGGCAAGGGCCCTCCAAAATAAATCCTATTCCGAATCGGATATTTTCCTCCTCAATGAACGCTGGCATTGCTTTGACGCGCATTCGTCATTGAGCGACCCCTCCAAAGAAAACTTGCTAAAGAAGCTGAACGATGGTCTAGAAGCCACACTTTCACAACTTCAAACTGCATCCCATATCATCATTACATTGGGTACGGCTTGGGCATACCGCCACTCGGCATCCGGAAATTTCGTTGCCAATTGCCATAAAGTGCCCCAAGGGGAGTTTTCGAAGGAATTACTTTCCATAGATGAAATCACTAACAGTTTGGAAAGAACGCTAAAACACGCCCGATCCATCAATAACGAACTCCAATTTATTTTCACCGTGTCCCCTGTACGTCATTTAAAAGATGGTTTTATCGAAAACCAGCGGAGCAAAGCACATTTGATTTCCGCAGTGCATAAAATTCGTAGTACAAATGGCACTCCGGGCGAAGCCGACGGGTATTTTCCTTCCTATGAGCTGATGATGGACGAACTCCGCGACTACCGTTTTTACGAGCGCGACATGATGCACCCCAACCAACTCGCCATCGATTATATCTGGGAAAAATTCAAACTGGTCTGGATCTCGGAAGAAGCGCATTCGACGATGGAGAAGGTCGATGCAATTCAAAAGGGATTGCAACATCGACCTTTCAACCCCGGTTCGGAGCAACATCGGAAATTTCGGGAAGGATTGGAAACCAAAATCACCGCGGTTCGGAAGGTGTATCCGTTTATGGAGTTGTCCCAATCCCAATTTCTATCGTAACTTGATGTCATGAAAAAAATCCTGATAGGCGTACTCATTACTTTGGCGGCGGTGTTCGTTATCCGTTCGTGTTCCGATGACAAGGAAAAAAAATCCATCCTTCAGGAAAACTCCATGCTGATCCAACAGCAGATAGATAACGTATCCAAACTGATCGTAACGGAGGGCCATTTTGCCGAAGTCTATAATTATAAGGATTCCAAATCGGTTTTCGGCCCTTTAGTCTCGGCGAAGAAAAAGGCATTGGTCGTCGTAAATGCCGATGTGACCGTGGCCTATGACCTGTCAAAAATCGATTTTGAGGTCGATGAAAAAGCCAAAACCTTACGGATAAAAAGTATTCCCGAACCCGAAATCAAAATCAGTCCCGATTTCGAGTATTACGATGTGACTTCCGATTACTTGAATATGTTCGATGCTTCCGATTACAACAAAATCAAGAAAAATGTAAATGTTTCATTGATGAAGAAGGTCAACCAATCTTCCCTAAAAAAAAACGCCGAAAACCGTTTGCTCAGCGAACTGCAGAAATTCTATATCCTGACCAATTCAATGGGGTGGACGCTGGAGTATGATGGTAAAACCGTGGAACAGGGTTTAGGGGATTTGAATGATCTGCAGGATTTTTTCTTGATGGATTAGCGATGCGCCGTACGTTCCGACTATTCTCAAAGCGATTGCCGAAGTTTTAACCTATTTCAGAATTTCATCAAGGTTTCACCGCAACAAACCTTTTCGCCCAGTCAATATATTGCTCCCAATCATACTCGGTAACATCATGTTTGCCGGTACGAATGTGATAGGCCAACGTATTTTGCACGGGGGAATTGACCTCTGGCATTTTAGTATCGGAGATTCCCTTTGTACCATATAGATCATAAACGGATGTGGCATAATGGGCCGATAGAAATTCCCCTCTGGGATCCGCCCATTGATCGTCTTCGGCACTGGCGACGTAAAGGGGTCTTGGCGCAATCAAGGCCAGTAATTCATGCTGATCTACAGGAAGCGCTTCTTCGTTTTCGTTATATTCGGTAAAATTGTCGCAGAACCAATGCGGAAAACTGGTGTTGATACGGCCAACCGTCTCCCCAACTTGGCGTTTGGATAGGGCCGCCCCACCGCATCCGGAATCGTTACTGATTACCCCGGCAAAACGAGTATCACTGGCACCCGCCCATAACGCGGCCTTCCCCAAGCGGGAATGACCGAAAGAAACTACATGGGATGCATCGATGTCAGGGTCCGTTTCCAAATAGTCTAGGGCGCGACTCATGCCGAAAGCCCATGCGGCAATGCTACCCCATTCGTCTTTTTTAGGAATTTCTTGGCTCTCCATATAGAACAAGCTATGCAATCCGTCCGAAAAATCGTTTTTGTCGGGATCGACCTCGCCATAATAGATGGTGGCCAGTCCGAAACCGCCGTCGATAATCTTTTCTAGCGCCCAGCGATGAACGCGAACGCCCCTTGATGCCTCGGTAAGGGTATGCCCGCTAATGCCGAATTCCTCACTATCCATTGCCCAAGCTTTGGATACGATTACGTTTGGATCATCGGTTATGCTATGGTTTCCGTAGAAATTATATCCAAGAAAAATAGGGGCAGGTTTCCGTGATTTTGGCAGATAGAGGAGGATATTGAAGTCGAGGGACTTCCCGTTTTTGAATAAGCTGACCTCGACCTGTTTGCGTTGGGCCTTGCCGTTCAAAGCATCATCGGAAGTCTCGACCATGTTAAAGGACAAGCTATCTAGTTTTCCGGGGACTTTGCCATAGACCTGTTCTTCGAAGAATTGATATAACTCGGGTCGGCGCGTATTTTCCCATTCCGAAGTGGCAGTTATTTTCTTCCCATCAAAAGTGGTCAAAGGATCGGGAATCTTGAATTCGGGGACTTGGCGCTCATCATAGTTGGGTTCGAATTGTGCCATGGCCATGCTTAAAGGATATGAAATAAGAAGATAAACTAAAAATGTTTTCATGTCAAAATTTGTGTGAAGAATTAAATATTTTTTCTCTAAACCTCTAAACCTCTAAACCTCTAAACCTCTAAACCTCTAAACCTCTAAACCTCTAAACCTCTAAACCACAAAACTCCCCGCAACCAACGCCATCCCATCATCGATCAAATGTCCGACTTTGGGATGATGGCGTTTGATATTTTCCAAATGCATGACGATTTCTCCGGCAAAGTCACTGTCCCCATTGGTTACGGCCAGCTCGTATAGTTCGACAGACAACAGCCAGTCGTTCGGATAGTCCTTTTTTAGCGCGTCGAAAACCTTGTGCCGTGAAATGGTCGTGTTTTTGCCTTCCCGAAAATGACGTATTTGTTCATAATATTTTTCTAGTTGGGACTGCTGCTCCGAGGTGTCGGTTTTGATGGTCATCGACGAAATCTCGTGCGTGATACGATCAAAGCTGTTGACATCGGCGGGGCCGTTAAAGGCGGAAACTATTTTTTCGCCAACGGCCATGCTGTAAGTACCGTCTTTCGATTCATAGAGCGTTTTGTTCTTATGGGCCACCTTGCAGTTTTTGAAGGTCACCAAGATAATGGCTCCGTTGAGGTTCCGGGTTCCCGTTATGATTTCACCGGAGACGGTTATGTCGCCTTCGAATTCCAAAGTAACCGTTTGTCCCTCATATATGTTATAGGCTTTCAAATCGCGGGGTGCCATATTTTCGATCGCCAAGTTGATGCCCTTGAGCTTTCCGATAGGCGATCCGAAACCGGTGGCATGTTTGTCGGTACTATGGCCGACCAGTTCTTTTTCACGATAGGAAAGTGCAGTGGGTCCTTTGGTCTGAAAATAGATAGGTCGGCCCTCGTGCGCGATGATTCCATCGAAACTACCGGATATCTGTAGGCCCGTACTTAGCTCGATGCTGCCGAGTTCCTTGGAGGCAATCAGTTTTTGAAGTCCCGATAATCCACCAATGCGCAGTGCCATGGTATCTGCAAAATCTTCAAGTACTTGATTCAGAAAAGCAAAATCGGGTGTTACAAAAAGTTGGGGCTGCGGCTGGGTAATATCGAAGGAGGCATAGGCCGCTTCGATGGAATAGGGCACTTTTTTAACCTTTTCCTTCATGCACCAGGCACTTTCGCCTATTGAGGAAAGCAAGCCTGCACCATAGATTTTCGGATGTTCGGGCGTGCCTATGAGTCCGTATTCGACTGTCCACCAATGCAGGTTGCGGATCAGGGCGATTTCGCTGGGTTCGCCCATGTTCTGTTGCACTTGTTCGATGTGCTTTTGCGCGGTATCGATTTCTTCTTGTGGTGTACCCGCGGCCTCTTTGATGATAGATAGATGCCGCACCGCTTCGTATAGCTCAAAATCTTTAGCGTTGGAAATGGCTTTGCAGCCGATCTCCCCGAACCGGCGCAGGTATTCGGCATATTCCGGGTTGGCGATAATCGGGGCGTGGCCGGCGCCTTCATGAATGATATCTGGGGCGGGGGTATATTCGATATGATCGATTTGGCGAATGTCGGAAGCGATGACCAGCACGTTGTAGGCCTGAAATTCCATAAAGGCGGAAGGGGGAATAAAGCCGTCTACCGCAACGGCGGCCCACCCGATTTCCTTGAGAATACGGTTCATGCCATACATATTCGGAATATGGTCAATTGAAATACCCGTTTTTTTCAGTCCGGTCGAATAGGATGCGTGGGCGACCTTACTTAGATAATCCACATTTTTCCGCATCACATACCGCCATACGGCCTGGTCAATGGCCGAATACCCCTCATAATTCTGGGGCTTGATGTACTGCTGCAGATGTTTCGGCAGCTTGTCGAGAACGGGGTTGCTTTTATAGGGCATGGTGATTTAGAATTCATGTAAAGTTACAAAAAACGAAGATGACCCTAGGAAGCGAAACATAGCCGAATTGTCATTCTGAAGAAGGAAGAATCTTGTGGACTGTTCCTGGTATTATGATGGGCTACTTCCCTGTAGAAAGTTTTTGGCAGGTAGCTGCCCAATCTACTTTCCGAAAAATTCCGCTAGATATTTTGCAATGTTCGATATGACAACTTTTGTTAGTGGCAACTACAAAAAAACCCGCCATTAAAAAATAGCGGGTCAATTCATTCGGTCAATGTGATATCCTTCCAATAAAAAGTGCAATCCCTACTTCACCGCCACCTGATTCGGTGGATACTGCATCAAAATCTGCGAGACGAACTCACGTATGCGCGCCTCTTTCTTTTCGATATTATTGATGTTGCCCAAATTGCCAACACCTTTGCCCTGCCAGACCAGCTCTTTGCTACCGGCATCGATCAAATCGATATAAAGCGAGCCTTCGGTGCGAGTGTTCGCATAGGCACCACCTCCATAGCCAGGGCCCCAATAGTAGGGGTTCCAGCCCCATCCGTATCCGAAGCCGCCCCAATAGTTATTATAGATGTCGACCTGTTCCTTTTCTTTGGTAAAAATACTGACCAATAAATCAGGATTTTCCGATTTTGTAAAGCCCCTTTTGGACATTTCCGCCTCGATTGCCCTAAGAATCCGTTTTTTATCAAGATCCGAAATCTGTACCTTATCTATGCCCGTTTTGTAAAAGGCGTAGGTTTTGTACGCGTTGAAATTAGCCTCTTTATCGTAATCCGAAAGTACCTGCACCGAAGCGCATGAACTTAAAAAGAGAACCATCAGCATGGGTGCTACTAGTATTTTTAGTGTTTTCATAGTTATTTTTATTTGGAGTTCAAACCGTTTTATATCCAATAGGTATAGCTCAAAAATCATGCCGAACGACAGGGCTGCTATCGTCGGTTCGTTCTGGGATCATAGTCGTACGGGCAATGCCTACAGCTACTTTCACAACAATAGCCACGTTTCAAATGAAAGGTTGAGGTAAAAACCTTGTAACCTTCTTCCGATAGGTAAAAATCACCATCTTCAATGGGAATTATCTTCTTCATGGGTCGGGTTAACCGCTATTTCTAGTCTATCTAGATAAATTTCCAATACCTAAAGTTACTACTATATGTTGATAAACGCCCAAAAGTAATAATAAAACATACATTTTATAGGCTTTTCCCGTGTTCTAACGATTCGGTACAATTGTTGGCAACCTATTCAGGTTATCGATTATACGGCCCCTGCAACAATTAACTTTAGAGGTGTTCGTTTAAAAGCTGGACTATGATAGTGATATTCAAACATTTTTTCTACAAAAATTACGTCGGCCTCTCCCTATGGCCCTTTATCATCTTGAAAAATGATGACCTGAAAGACGATATTGTGCTGATCAACCACGAAAAAATACATTTGAAGCAGCAGCAAGAATTGTTGATCGTTTTCTTTTACGTCCTCTATATTTCCGAATGGCTTTTACGGACTTTGCTTTATTTGGATAGTTACAAAGCCTATCAAAACATCAGTTTTGAACGGGAAGCCTATGCCAACGAAAAGAATCTTGATTATCCGGATGATAGGAAGGCTTTTGGGTTTTTGAGCTATTTTTGAGGGAAAGCCTTGTCCATTCCGAGATGATCTCTGCCCGGTCTTGATTCATGCATGCCACTATGTCCCGGTCAGCAAACTTTCTCTGTGCTAATGGGATTGAAATGAAGGGGACGACGCCAATTGCCTTATTACGAACTTCAAAAAATAATCGAAGAATCCTATCTTTGTGTAACCAAGACCGGTTATGGAAGAAAATACGGTAAACCAAGAAATAATTCTGCCCCTACTTAACGAGAAACAAGTATCCCTCTTTATAAAAAGGGAAGACCTCCTCCATCCGCTACTATCAGGAAATAAATTCAGGAAGCTAAAGTACAATCTTTTCCAAGCCAAAAAATTAGGTTTCGATACCCTCCTAACGTTTGGGGGTGCCTATTCAAACCATATCGTGGCTACGGCCTATGCCGGAAATTTAAATGGTTTTAAGACTATCGGGATTATCCGGGGGGATGAACTATCCGATAAATGGAAAGCGAATCCGACCTTGTTATTGGCATCCGAACACGGGATGCGGTTAAAATTTATTTCTAGGGATGACTATGGCGATAAGGAAAATCCATCCTATTTAAAAAAATTACAATGTGAATTTGGTGCCTGTTATTTCTTGCCCGAAGGCGGTACGAATGCCCTGGCAGTGAAGGGATGCGAAGAAATCTTAACGCCCGCGGATACCGATTTCGACGTCATCTGCTGTGCCGTTGGAACGGGCGGCACATTGGCCGGTATTATAAATTCATCGCTTGAAAATCAGCGCGTTTTGGGTTTTCCTGCCCTGAAAGGCGATTTTTTAAGCGAAGATATTCGTAATTTTGTCACGAAAGAGCATTGGGAGTTGATTACCAAGTATCATTTCGGGGGCTATGCCAAGGTAACCGCGGAACTGATCGATTTCGTAAACGATTTTAAACGAAAGACCCAGATTCCCCTTGATCCGGTATACACCGGGAAAATGGTATTTGGAATTCTAGACCTTGTCCAACAGGATTATTTTCTTCCGAAGACCAAAATTTTGGCCATTCACACGGGAGGGCTGCAAGGTATAGCGGGAATGAACATCCTATTGAAAAAGAAAAATCTACCCACATTCAGCGTATGATTCGAAAAATTGTATTTCTACTCGTTGCAGGAATTTTTTTTGGGGGATGCAAATCCAAAAAGACCGTGACCTCCGTTACGGCTCCCCGTCCTGAAAAACCCAAGGAAATTACGGTCGCCCATGAAATTGAAAAAGTGGATGACGGCCTGTACGTAATGCCCGAGGATACCGGGGAATTTCTTAGCTTCGATATAGGTTCGCCCGAAGAATACATAGCGACCTTTTCTGAAATTGCACAGATGGAAATGAAGGCCTACGGCATACCCGCCAGTATTACATTAGCGCAAGGATTGTTGGAAAGTGGCATCGGAAATGGAGAGTTGGCTCGGAAGACCAACAACCATTTTGGTATCAAATGTCATACCGGCTGGCAGGGCGACTACGACCATCACGACGATGACGAAAAGGGAGAATGTTTCCGTAAGTACAACCACCCGATGTATTCCTATCGCGACCATAGTATCTTCTTGACCGGCCGCTCACGCTACGCTTTTCTCTTCGACCTGCCGAACGACGATTATAAGGAATGGGCCAAGGGACTACGAAAGGCCGGTTATGCCACGGACAGGCACTATCCACAGAAGTTGATTGCCCTTATCGAGAGGCACAACCTGCATAAATACGATATGGCCGTAGCCGATGCCGGATATGGCAAGGGCGAAAAAACACAGGTCGCCATTGCAAGGCCACAATATGCCAGCTATATCGTTCAAGAGGGCGATACCCTGTATTCCCTTTCGAAGCGGTACGCCGTTTCCGTCAACGATCTAAAACGTTGGAATTACCTGTACGACAATAACCTGGCCGTCGGGCAAGAACTTACCGTGAAGACTGAAAGTTTTAATAAGTAATTGCCGTCTGAATCGACGACCCGTCAACAAAAACATACAAGGCGGTACTAATAGAAGCGGAAAAACTTCATTTTTAAACTCAAAAATTATGTTCTACAAAAGAAGCAGCGCCCTCTTCGCCGAGGCCCAAAAATATATTCCCGGAGGTGTCAATTCTCCCGTCCGCGCCTTTAAAGCGGTCGGGGGGGATCCGATTTTTGTAAAAAGGGCCAAAGGGGCCTATCTTTATGATGAGGATGACAACCGTTTGATCGATTATATCGCTTCGTGGGGTCCGCTGATTTTGGGCCATGCCTACGCACCGGTAATCGACGCGGTAATCGACAAGGCCAAAGACGGCACTTCGTTCGGCATGCCTACGGAAATCGAGACCGAAATCGCAAAATTGGCGGTTTCGATGGTACCGAATATCGATAAAATCCGTTTTGTAAACAGCGGTACCGAGGCCTGTATGAGCGCGGTACGTTTGGCGCGGGGATTTACTGGCAAGGATAAGATTATTAAGTTTGCCGGCTGCTACCACGGCCACTCCGATTCATTTCTGATACAAGCGGGGAGTGGGGCGGTTACTTTTGGAAGTCCCAACAGTCCCGGTGTGACCCAAGGTACGGCGAAGGATACCTTGCTGGCGAAATACAATGATTTGGAAAGCGTCCGCCAACTGGTCGCCGCCAACGAGGGTGAGATCGCTACCATTATCATAGAACCGGTCGCCGGTAATATGGGTTGTATCGTGCCTACGGATGAATTTATAAAGGGCCTGCGCGAGATTTGTACGCAGGAGAATATAGTATTGCTGTTCGATGAGGTCATGACGGGATTCCGATTGGGCAAGGGCGGCGCACAGGAAGCATTGGGTATCGATGCCGATATTGTTTGTTTCGGCAAGGTCATAGGCGGCGGATTGCCCGTCGGTGCCTTTGCGGCAAGCTCCGAAATCATGGCACATCTGGCGCCGGAAGGCCCCGTGTACCAAGCGGGAACTCTAAGTGGAAATCCCTTAGCGATGGCGGCGGGACTTGCCATGCTGACCGAGCTGAACGAACGCCCCGAGGTGTTCGAAAATCTGGCGAAAAAGACGGAATACCTGCATAAGGGCTTTGATTCCGTATTGAAGAATAAAAGCGTCCCTTATCAGATCAATCGTTTCGGCAGCATGATTTCGGTGCATTTTACCGATACACCCGTAATCGATTTTGAAACGTCCGTAAAAGGCAATAACGATACTTTCATAAAATATTTCCATGGGATGTTGGACAAAGGAATTTACTTACCGCCCAGTGCATTCGAGAGCTATTTCTTGAACGATGCGCTGAGCTATGACGATTTAGACGAGACCATAGCGGCCTTGGATGCTCTCGAGTTTTAGACTAATTTTCCTTGCTATTTTAAGACGAACTCATATAGTCTTTTTCTTTTACCTACGAATATCACATTTTGAGTTCCAATTTCCTCATTTTTGAAAACCTAGCCCTGCTATGCCGTTAAAAAATGACTTCATCTGACTTCAAAAGCCGATATTCCCCGTTCCAAACAATACCTCTAAATGAGTTCGGTTACAAAATGTTGAATTATAAGGAAGTAATAAAATATTAAAGATAATTATACGTTGAGTTTGTTATACGAATAATTAATCCTATTTTCAACCCTCAACTTTGAACACCGAGTAAAATACTATCCATGCGGCCCTTTAAAATTTTAATAGTTGCCCTTATCGCCATTCCTCTGTTTTTTATGCTGGTCATCTTTTGCGGCAATACATCCAAAGCCAAGCCTGAACCCAAGGCTTTGATCGAGGCCACAAAAACTGTGGAGATCGTGGCAGATCCCCAAGAAATACTGTTGTACAACAAAAACAGGCAGGCTTTGAAATCAGCTTTGACAGCCTATTTTAATACAGCGGTGGCATCCGGGGATATTGTAGGAGCCGGGGTAAGCATTGTAAGGGGGGATTCCATAGTGCTTTCAGAGGGTTTTGGGAAAAGAAAAAGCGGCGGAAAGGATAAAGTCGATGGAGCGACCATTTTTAGGCTGGGATCTTTGTCCAAAGGCTTCGCCGGCGTTTTGGCAGCGGAACTTGAAGATGAGGGCAAATTGCATTGGAGCGATAAAGTCAAAGATTTTATTCCAGGCTTTCAGTTAGGCGACAAAGAGAACACCGATAAAATCACTTTAGCCCATATTCTTTCCCACACCTCGGGTACCCCATACCACAGTTTTACCAATCTTGTCGATGCCGGCGTACCGTTAAGGGAAATTGCCGCACACTTTAAGGATGTTAAACCAATTAGCGAACCGGGCGCACTCTACAGTTATCAAAATGCCATGTTTTCTTTATGCGGTGAAATGATGCGGAAAGTGACCGGTGAGAATATCTCGGAAGCCTTACAGCATCGATTTTTTAATCCCTTGGAAATGTGTTCCACTACAACGGATTACGAAACGCTCTCCCATAGTCCCGATATTGCCCTGCCCCATGTGCGAACGCGAGGGGGATGGAGAAGCACAAAATTAACGGATAGCTATCACAACGCCATTGCGGCCGGAGGCATCAATGCCAGTGCGGGCGATATGGCCAAATGGATGCGGTTTTTGCTGGGGCACAATCCCGAAATAATGGACAAGGCCGCCTTGGGAGAAGCTTTCAAGCCGTTTATCGCGCTGAACGAGCACAACAAATATTACCAACGTTGGCCCGGACACCTACGTTCGTATTATGGCTTCGGATGGCGTATCCACAAATTTTCCGAAGCGGATACGGATGCAGAAAAAACGATGTGGCACCATGGGGGAAGTGTGAACCATTTCAGGAACGAAATCGCGGTCTACCCCGAAGCGGATTTAGGAATATGTGTGCTTTTGAACAGTAATTCGGGCTTGGCTCGAACCGTAATTCCAGATTTGTACGAAATTGTGGAGGGTATTTACGGGAAAGACGTTTCGAAAATCCTTTGAACACTAAGGACGATTTGGTTTTGTTGGGATCCTAGCGGATGCCATGTATTTCGTTCATCCCTTTTCGGTGCTTCCCTTTCCACTGCGCCATATTCCCCCCGTCTTTCATCCCATTTCGGTGCTTCCCTCTTCGTTGTACCATCTTCTCCCATTTTCCATACTGCTCTGTCGAAAGTATGTCCTTCATTTCAGCCTTTTGGGCAATCATTCGATCCAATCGCTCGTTTTTCATCGCGTAGCGCTCCTCCGGAGTGGGCTTTTTTGATTCCCCATTTTCTTTAATCGATTTACGCTTTTCCATTGAGGATTCCCGGGTCTTGGCGTTTTCCAAATTCAGGGTTTGAATTTGCTTTTGCTGGACCTCGGTCAGGTCTAGGGCCAAGGTCATTTTTTTGGTCCTTAGGGTGGCCGTTTGGTCAGGGGTCATTAGGTTTAAACCCATAAAAAAAGCACGGAGTAGGTCCGTGCTTTCGTTCAATAAGTAGGTCTGGTTCGTCCGGAATCGAATAGAAACCGGTATTTTTTTACTCTGCCAAGTCGATGCTCGAAATTTGTTCGATATCGGCGTTCGCCATATCGACCGTTTGGGGAGTTGGGTCGATGCTGGTCTCGTTGTAATAAATTAAAGATGCGATCGCAAATGCGGCTAAGTACAGGGAGCTTTTTACTCTTTGGGACATGGCTTATGTTTTTTAATTCTGGTACTAAAGTAGTACATCATCCAACCTCTGAAAATCTTTTGTTGTGAACTGGGTTTACGGTGTGGTCAAAGTGCTATAAATTGATGTTTGGTCTTTTTAGCATCCTTTTTATGCCGTTCGTCGATGTTTTGGCAGGTTTTGCGAGATATCCTTATAGTACTTCCTATTAATCTCTTTCTCTTTTGGCAACTACTGATAAGGGTAAGGAAAGTCAAAAAGCATAGTTTGACGTTAAACGGTTGTGTAGGATATCCGTCCAAAGAAAATCACAATATAAAGTTTAGCTTTCGCCCAATAAAAATTGGCCGGTTAAAATGCCTAGAGTGCAACGCTATAAATGTTAAAATATCAACTTGTCAATTTTTTATGCAGTAAATTATCAATTTGATGATTTGGCGATTATTAGGAAACATCCCACAAAATATAGGTAACAATATTTAGACAATTGGGCGTTATACTATCTCAAACCAAAAGGTATTTACATAATGAACAAAAAGAGTTTTATACTTACTATCGCAACAGGGATTTTAGTTGCCAACGGAGTTTTTGCAAGTAATCTGACTACGGAAAGGGATGATAGGCTTATCAATTCCATTACCTATATAGAGGATGATTCGGATTTCGAGCTGGGTTTCGATACGGCCGATTATTTGCCGGAAGGTTTTGATCCCTATGAAATATATGTCAATCTTGACGCCGTTATCTTTATAGAAGATGAGGTAGCGGATGATGTAAAAACTAAAAGGCATTTACCTGCCAACTTTGACGCTTACGCGTATCCAACGGATGTTGCCGCTTTCAATTACATCGATCAAAACGATGCTTTTGAATTGGATTTTGATACCCAAGCGTATCTTCCAGAAGGCTTTGATGCCTATAAAGCAAATATGAAATAGGAAGCTTGCCCTACCGAGGTGTAGGAACTAGTCTTTGAATTAACGGAATAAAGCCTCCATTTAGAATGGGGGTTTTGTTGCTTTTGGATTATCCAGCGATGATGCTGAATTTATTGTATTGGCGGCTAATGGATAATTTTAAGGCGATTAAAGAGTGTTTAAAACAACAAAGGCACTATAAATTTGAACATCAGGACTAACAAAACAACGGAAATCAGGTTCAAGACTATGCCCGTCCGCGCCATTTGGTGGACCTTGATATAGCCGCTGGCAAAAACAATGGCATTTGGCGGAGTGGCCATGGGCAGCATAAAGGCGCAACTACTGGCCATGGTGACCGGGATCAATAAATAAAGGATAGGAATTCCGAGCCCGATGGCGATGCCGGCGACGACGGGTATAAGCAGGGCGGTCAAGGCCACATTGCTCATGAGTTCGGTCAAAAATAACATCATGGTAATCAGCAGTATGGCGGTAAACAATACGCTGACCTCGCTATCCGCAATCGCCCCGGAAACCATATCGACGATACCGCTGACCGACATGCCTTCGGCCAATGCAAGTCCGCCCCCGAAAAGGATCAGGATGCCCCAGGCAAGTTTTTGCGTGTCCTTCCAGTGGATGATAAAATCCCCTTTCTTTAGATTATAGGGAATGGCGAACATAGCGACGGCTGCCATCATGCTGATGATCGTATCGTTTAGTTTTAGGTCCGGAAATATTTCGTTGATGACCGTTCTGAAAATCCAAAGGATAACCGTGATACCGAAAATGACGAGTACCTGTTTTTCCTTTCCGGACATGGGCCCTAGTTTTTCCAATTCATTTTTTATGACATCCTTGGATGCCGTAAATTTTAAGTTGTTGCAGGGGTACATCCATTTTACGAGCACTAGATAAATAATCCCGATCAGTATGGTGGAAAACGGTACTCCGATGACCATCCACTTTACAAATGAAATTTCCATATTGTATTCGTTCTCCAACAGACCGATCAATATCGAGTTGGGCGGCGTGCCGATAACGGTAGCAATTCCGCCTGCATTGGCGGCGAACGCTATTCCCAACATCACGCTGAGGGCAAAGTTTTTATCGCCCTTGGTGAAGCCATCCTCATCGTTTACGAGCAGGCCGATTACCGACATGGCGATAGGCAGCATGACCACGGCGGTCGCCGTATTGCTGATCCACATGCTAAGTGCGGCCGTGGCGATCATAAAACCTAGAACGACTTTATTGGGGGTCGTACCCGTGATTTTTATGATATTCAGGGCAATGCGTTTGTGTAGGTTTACCTTCTCGAGGGCAAGTGCGAGAACAAAGCCCCCGAAGAACAGAAAGATAATAGGGCTCCCGTAGTTGGCGCCCACGGCTCCGATTTCCATGATGTTCAATATCGGAAATAGTAAGAGGGGTAATAGCGCCGTGACGGAAATGGAGACTGCTTCGGTAATCCACCATATGACCATCCACACGGCGACGGCGATTACGGCATCGCCCTTTTCCGAAACCATTTCGAAAGGGAGGTTGATAAGGATAACGAAGAGGAGAGGCCCCAGAAATAGGCCGAGTTTTTTGCTTAGGTTCATGGGTGGCGATTAACGTCGTCTAAGCTAAGTTTTTTCTTTTGACCCTGAAAGTAAAGTTAGGGGCTACTAGTACTACCGCTACGCCAAAATCTCCCGAATAACCTCTCCCTCGACATCCGTCAACCGGAACGGCCTGCCTTGAAAATTGAAGGTAAACTGCTCGTGGTCGAATCCTAATAGATGCAAAATGGTGGCATGAACGTCATGTACGGAAACACGCCCTTCAACTCCCGAGAAACCGATTTCATCGGTCTGGCCGTGTACCGCGCCTTTATTAATGCCCCCGCCGGCCATCCACATGGTAAAGGCATCGCCGTGGTGGTCGCGGCCCTTGAAGCCCATTTCCTTACCTTCGCGATTTTCCTGCATGGGCGTTCGGCCGAATTCGCCGCCCCAAACGACCAGGGTCTCATCCAAAAGGCCACGCTGCTTCAAGTCGAGCAATAGGGCGGTCATCGGCCGGTCGATTTCACGGCATTTATTGCGGAGGCCTATGTCCACTGCAGTATCACGTCCGGTGCCGTGGCTGTCCCAGCCCCAATCGAACAATTGCACGAAACGGACGCCGTCCTCGACCAGCTTTCTAGCCAAAAGACAGTTATTGGCAAAAGATTCCTTGCCCGGTTCGACCCCGTACATCTGTTTGATGTTCTCGGGCTCGTCGTTGATGTTCATCACATCGGGAACCGCGATCTGCATACGATAGGCCATTTCATATTGGTTGATACGGGCCAGGATTTCGGGATCGGCGTATCTGGCGTATTCCTCCTTGTTTATTTTATTGATAGCATCTATAGTGCTTTTTTTTAGGTTTCTTGAGATACCGTCCGGGTCATCGATGTAGAGTACGGGATCGCCTTTTGAGCGGCATTGCACGCCTTGGTATACGGAGGGTAAAAATCCGCTGCCCCAAACGCTTTTGCCTGCACTAGGTGCTTTTCCACCGGAGGTAAGCACCACAAACCCGGGTAAGTTCTGGTTTTCGGAGCCCAATCCATATGTGACCCACGCACCTATGCTGGGCCGACCCAAACGCGGACTACCGGTATGCATGAACAACTGTGCCGGACCATGGTTGAACTGATCGGTGTGCACCGCTTTTAAAAAGGCCACCTCGTCAATTACCGTTTTAAAATGCGGTAGGTTGTCGGATACCCAATTCCCCGATTCGCCCTCTTGCTTGAAATTGGCCTGTGGCCCCAATAATTTAGGTGTGCCACGGATAAAGGCGAATTTTTTACCCTCGATCAGCGATTGCGGACATTCTTGATTGTTCAATTTTTGGAGTTCGGGCTTATAATCGAACATTTCAAGTTGCGAGGGTGCTCCCGCCATATGCAAATAGATGACATTTTTCACCTTAGGTCCGAACGGAGGCGCCAAGGTCGCCAACGGGTTCAGGTCGCGATCTGAAAATCCGGATTGCTTAAAAGATTTTTCATCCTTCAAAAAATCATTACATCCCGCAAAAATGGAACCCAGCGCCAGACCGCCCATACCCGTCGCGCATTGTTTGATGAAATGGCGTCGGGTCTTGGCCTCTGTCTCACGGATGATCCTTTCCTGAATTAAACGTTGTATCTTGTCTTTCACTGTTCTTAATTTTTATGCCTTGCTCAAAAACTCATCCAAATTCATAATCGCGTTCGCCACTACGGTAAGTGCCGCTTGCTGCGGAGTGGGTTGCTCCGCAAGTGTAAAAAAGTTGCTGCCAAGGGATTCCCCGTTATCGAATTCCAATAAGGATTCTTCGTACAATTCTTTTAAGGCCTCTAATTTTTCTGGCGTTATTTTGGAATAGGTCGCCTTTTCATAGCCTTTAGAAATCCCTTTTTCAACGTCTGGTCCGTACATGAATTTTGCCAAGTTGTAGGAGGCTTCGAGATAGACCGGGTCGTTTAGGGTCACCAAGGCCTGCAAAGGCGTATTGGTCACGGTACGGCGAATGGTACAGACCTCACGACTGCCCGCATCGAAGGTGACAAACGAGGGATAGGGACTAGTGCGTTTCAGGTAAGTGTACACCGCCCTACGGTATCTGTCCTCACCCTCGCTCTCTACCCACGACTCGTTGCTATAGACCGATTGCCAAACCCCATCGGGCTGGGGCGGCATTACACCGGGACCATACATTTTATCGCTCAATAATCCGGAAACGGCCAAAGCCTGATCGCGAATCTGTTCGGCCGACAACCGTCTGCGCGGGCCGCGGGCAAACAATTCGTTGTTAGGATCTATTTGGTAGAGTTCGGGACTGTTCTTGGAACTCTGGCGATAGGTACCGGACATTACGATGTCCTTTATCAGGGCCTTCATGTCCCAATCGTGTTCGTTCATAAAACGCAGCGATAGCCAATCCAAAAGTTCAGGGTGACTGGGAGGGTCGGATTGGGTACCCATATCTTCTATTGAGGCCACGATACCCCGCCCAAAAAGCTGGTGCCAAACGCGATTTACAAAAGTGCGGGCGGTAAGCGGATTCTTTTTGCTGACGATCCACTTGGAAAGACCCAATCGGTTTCCCTCCCAACCGGATTCCCAGTCGTTCAAGGTTTTCGGCACGCCGGGTTCGACGGAATCCGTTTTCATCAACCAATTTCCCCTGTCAAAAACTTGGGTGGCGCGGGCCATATAGCTGTGATTTTCCACCATGATGGGCAATACGGGAGTATGCTCGTTCAAAAGTTTTAAAAAAGTTTCGGTGATGCCTTGATACCCAGGTCGCGATTTCCCTGGAATATCCTTCAGAAAAGCGAACCATGTAATATAACTGGTAGAGACCTGTTTTTTGATGTTATCGTTGTTCGTCTCAAAATAGAGATCGATATTTGTGTCAGTGCCTTTAAAGGGTATTTTTCGAATCGTATTGCCTTCGGTCTTATTGGTAATAAAACGTGTCAAAATTTCACCTTCCGAATTATTTTTCCGAATGGTCACCTGGGTGCCATCGATATCCGATCGGTAGTTCATGTACATAAAACCTGCCCCGCTTGTATTCACGTTCTTCAAGGTACATGAACCATCGTCCCAAAGGGCGAGATATTTGGTATCCGCAAGTTCGCCGTTGGTAAAATCCACTGCATTATGGGCGAGATACTTGGGCTCGTTAAAGGTCAAAAAATCGTCATAAAGGGCTGCGACTTCGGCTGAACCGTATTTTTTGACCCAGGCGTTCACCCGGTCAACATCTTGTTGTTGCTCTTCATCGTAAAAACGGATATTCGGACTTTCGTCCGGCGTATCCTCGTCCCTTGAATTATTGAAAAAGGCCATGGCCTTAAAGTATTCTTCATGGGTAAAGGGGTCGTAGGGATGGCTGTGGCACTGTACACATTCCATAGTCGTGCTTTGCCACACCGAGAAAGTGGTGTTCACCCGGTCGATGACGCTGGCCACTCGAAACTCCTCGTCTTCGGTTCCGCCCTCGTCGTTGTTCATGGTATTTCTATGAAAGGCCGTCGCAATCAATTGGTCCGTCGTTGGGTCGGGCAAGAGGTCGCCCGCTAATTGTTCCGTGGTAAACCGGTCGTAAGGCATATTCTCGTTAAATGCCGAAATAACCCAGTCGCGATACCGCCACATATTCCGCCCCATATCTTTTTCATAGCCTTTGGTATCGGCATACCGTGCCAGATCGAGCCACCAGCTGGCCCATTTTTCACCATAATCCTTTCTGGCCAATAAAGTGTCGACCATGGTTTCGTAGGTTAGATCGCCGTCGGTAAATGCAGTAAAAAGTTTTTGATCGGGCGGTAATCCCGTAAGGTCCAGGGCCAATCTTCGGGCAATGATGTTCTTTTCTGCAGGCGGATTGGGATGTAAGGCCTCGCTTTCAAGCCGGGCGAAGACAAAGTTATCGATTTCGTTTTGGACAAAGTTGGAGGTACCGTCCGCTGTAAATCCCGCTTCTTGCGATATCGCGGGTATCTCCACTTTTTCCGGAAGCGAATACGCCCAGTGTTGGCCCCATTCCGCCCCTTGATCTATCCAGCGGGTCAATAAATCGATTTCTTCCTCAGAAAGTGGCGGCTTTTCATAGGGCATGCGGAGCTCCGGATCCGTCTCGTGGATGCGGCTGATCAGCTCGCTTCCAGAAGCATTCCCGGGAATAATTGCCGGTTTTCCGGATTCGTTCTCGGCAAGGGCATCTTTCTCGAACAGTAAGCTAAAGCCACCATTTTTTTTGACCCCACCGTGACAAGTAATACATTTATTGTTAAGAATGGGCTTTATCTGGGTGCTAAAATCGACACGGTCGGTTTCGCCGCAGGACTGTAGACATCCTAAGAATACCATCAAAAAGGCCATCAATATTAGTCTCAAACTCTTATCTATTTTCTGCTTCATTTTCAGGATAAAGTATGGGCAAAGAAGGTCACCAATGTAATTCGTTTAAAGATAAGAAGTTATCTTTAAACCACATATAGATAATTCTCCCTAAAACATGGATGATTTGACACTATCGTGCGGAATGCTTTCCTATCAAACGGGTTTTCATTGAAGGAAACGGGGAATAGAAAGTAATAAGGACCTGTTTGCCGTCAACTTTTCATTTCCACAATCTTACTATCCCCATCAACAATAACCTTAACCACCCCCTGCTTCGTAAGTCCCTTGATAGACTTATCCCATTTTTTGCCGCTAAGTCCGGCTTGGGCTTTGAGTTCGTTCAGTTCCATGCTGCCCGATGGTTTGAGAAGCGCGACAATGGCTTTCTCTTCATCGGTAAGTTCTAGGGCCTTCTTCTCCGGTCTCATTTGTGGGAAGAAAAGCACTTCCTGAATCGAAGAATTATTGGTCAACAGCATGACCAAGCGGTCGATTCCTATACCGATGCCCGAGGTGGGGGGCATACCATATTCAAGGGCACGTAAAAAATCCTGATCAATGAACATAGCCTCGTCGTCGCCTTTTTCGGAGAGTTTCAGCTGATCTTCAAAGCGTTCGCGCTGGTCGATGGGATCGTTGAGCTCGGAGTAGGCATTGGCGATTTCTTTACCGTTGGCGAAGAGTTCGAAGCGCTCGGTCAAGGCCGGGTTATCACGGTGTTGCTTGGTCAATGGACTCATCTCTTTCGGATAGTCCGTAATAAATGTCGGCTGAATGTAATTATGCTCGCATTTCTCACCGAAAATTTCGTCAATGAGTTTGCCTACGCCCATAGTCTCATCAACTTCGATATGCAGTTTTTTGGCGGTTTCGCGGAGTTCATCTTCTTCCATACCGGCAACATCGAATCCCGTATGGATTTTAATGGCCTCTAAGATCGGCACTCTCGGATAGGGTGCCTTGAATTCGATTTCGTTTTTGCCAACGGTAATCTTGGAACTTCCGTTGGCCTCTAGGGCGACTTTTTCCAAGAGTTTTTCGGTGGTATCCATCATCCAATGGTAATCCTTATAGGCGACATAGAGCTCCATCACCGTGAATTCGGGATTGTGGGTGCGATCCATGCCCTCGTTTCGGAAATCTTTAGAAAATTCATAGACCCCGTCGAAGCCGCCTACGATCAAACGTTTTAGGTAAAGCTCGTTAGCGATACGCAGGTACAGCGGAATATTAAGTGCATTATGATGCGTCAAAAACGGACGGGCGGCCGCCCCACCGGGAATCGGCTGTAGAATGGGCGTCTCGACTTCCAAATACCCCATATCGTTATAAAATTGACGAATAGTATTCGTAATCTTGGTCCGCTTGATAAAAGTTTCCTTCACTTTCGGGTTGACGACCAAATCGACATAGCGTTGGCGGTAGCGTTGCTCCGGATCATTGAACTCGTCAAAAACATGGCCTTCGGCATCCTTTTTTGGCAACGGAAGGGGTCGCAACGCCTTGCTCAGCATCCTAAAGCTTTTGACCATAACCGTCTTTTCCCCTACCTGTGTCGTAAAAAGTTCCCCTTCGATACCAATGATATCTCCGATATCCAACAACTTTTTATAGACGTCGTTGTATTGCGACTTATCCTCCCCAGGGCAGATTTCGTCCCGATTGAAATAAATCTGAATCCGGCCATCACTATCCTGCAACTCGGCAAATGAAGCTTTCCCTTGAATGCGGCGGGACATCAATCGACCCGCGATGATCACTTTTTTTCCATCCTCATAATCCGCTTTGATACTTTTGGAAGTGGTATTTACGGGATATAGGGCGGCGGGGTAGGGGTCGATACCCATTTCGCGGAGTTTGGTCAATTTTTCCCTTCTGATAGTTTCTTGTTCCGAGAGCTGCATGTGTATTCTATATTAAGCCTGCAAATATAAGGTATCAATTTGAAGATTTGGGGATGTGATGATTTGAAAATTGACCGATGACGAATGATGTCGGATGCGTGAGGTTCAGATTTGCGAACGTAACACAGCAGATTATTTTGGGCAATGAAATTAAGTAGCTGAGAATCTTAAAATAGGGTCGTCCTAGAAATTCTAATTCATACACTAAGAAGGGAAACCCTTTTTCATGGGGTATCAAAAATCGAGTATTTGTTTTTGTAACAATCACGCTATTTTTTCGTCATATAAGTAACCCCCTCGCATCAAAGGGCATTTCATCAATCTAAAAAATCAAATCACCATGAGTTTTATACGCGTATTGCTCGCCATTTTTTTTCCGCCCTTGGCCGTACTTGGTAAGGGCTGCGGTTCATTTCTTATCGTACTTTTGCTTACTTTCTGCGGATGGGTTCCAGGGGTTATTGCGGCACTTGTTATTTTGAACAATCCGAACTAGCGGCTTTGCCCAACGCTATTTAGAAGTGAAAGGATCCCATTCCAGGCCGCAGGGTGATTAGAATTCAACATGAAACATCGTACCTTTGCCACGATGAACAAAAAGGTGCATTTACAGGATTTGGGACTAAAAGACTACAAAGAAACTTGGGACTTTCAGGAATTGCTTTTCCAAAAAACCGTCCATCTGAAAATCAAGAATCGACGTCAGGAAACCAATGAACAAACCCCCAACCATTTCCTTTTCGTAGAACACCCCCATGTTTTTACCTTGGGCAAAAGTGGCGATATCAATAATCTGCTGGTCGACAAAAAAAAGTTGGAAGAAAAGGATGCCAAATTTTACAAAATTAACCGGGGCGGCGATATCACCTACCACGGCCCTGGGCAAATCGTGGGCTATCCGATTCTGGATTTGGACAATTTTTTTACCGACATCCATAAATACCTGCGGCTTTTAGAAGAAATGGTCATCTTAACCTTGGCCGAATACGGACTGAAAGCGGAACGTTCCGAAGGCGAAACCGGGGTTTGGTTAGATGTTGGCACGCCCTTTGCCCGCAAAATATGTGCCATGGGAGTCCGCGCCAGTCGGTGGGTGACCATGCACGGGTTCGCACTGAACGTAAATACCGATTTGGGGTATTTTGATCTGATGGTACCCTGTGGAATCAAGGACAAGGCGGTGACTTCAATGAATGTCGAGCTCGGGAAAAGGGAAGTGGATATGGAAGGGGTGAAACAGAAATTATTGAGGCATTTTGAAATACTTTTTGGGGCTGATATTGAAAAACAAAGAACTTCGGCCTAAACCGAAGTTCTATACCATTTCCACACTTATACATCCCTCTTATTTACTGAACTTCGTCAACTCTGACCGGCTCATCAGATCCCCGTTCTTTTTATAACTTTCCTGCTTTACCATGCCTACACCTTCCGCCAACCAGAGTTTGGACTGCAATTCGAAAGAGGCGCCCATGACCTTCGAGGTTGTGGTCTCCGTAATAAGATAGCAGTCATAGGTGCCGGCCGGCGTTGTTACGCTTTCTTTCTTTTCTACTTTACGGTCGGTCTGGTCAACGGTAGAATTCATTTTTATACCGCTCATGCTCATGGCTATCGAAACATTGGCATCCGACAGTTCTTGGCCAACACTGAGATCGTTCGGCAGTTCGATATCGGTTCCGGTTATATCCATATCAATATCCATATCCGAATATTGCTGCATCATCTGGGTCGGGAATAGCGATTTGTAATCGATACTCACCGTGCCATTTTCGCAGGAAATCTTGTAGTTCGACTCAAAGATTTCCTTACCCTTTTTATCGGTGTACTTGAGGTCAAATGTTGCCACTGTTGCCGGTCCGTTATCCGACACTTCGGAAATGGTATAATCGATTGTTCCTTCCGGTTTTCCCTTTTTATCGGAGCTCGTGTATTGAAAGGTAGTGCCCTCTTCCATGGGATAAAATTTGCTACACTGATTTTGAGCAAAGCCTAAGCCGGTCATTAACATAAAGGCTGCAATACATAAAAAAATCTGTTTCATGGTGTTCTATAGTTTAAGGTTTAATTTCTATTTATTTAAAGTTTGATAAATTCTACGCGACGATTCTGTGCCTTTCCATTGGCATTCGCATTATCACCGATCGGCTCGCTCTCGCCCTTGCCATCAGTTTGCAACCTGTCCCCAGAAATCTGATATACTGAAATCAAGGTATTTTTCACGGCCTCAGCGCGTTTTTTGGAAAGATCAACGTTATTGGTGGGGTCGCCATCGGCATCGGTATGCCCTACAATTTTTAGTTTCATGGCGGTTTCTTGCTGCAACACTTGGTATATCTGGCGGATTACGCCCATCGAAGACGGTTGTAATGTGGCGGAGCCGCTATCGAAGAGAATAGCATTGGTAGATACTTTCCCCTCGGCCATTAATTTTCTGCGAAGATCGACTCCACCACCGGCCACTTTTAGATTTTTGATGAAGACCCGGTCTTGCTGGTCCCTAAGGCCCACGACATCAAAGCGGAGGTGGTCCAGCATATCGGCCGGCACCAAGCTGGGGAGGTCCAAATATTTGGTCTCGTTGATCCAAAGTCGGAACCGCTGCCCGTTTACGGCCATCGAAATATGGGGCTGCTGACGCATTACCTTGACCAAATCCGACGTTATATTGTTGCTAATGGTATTTTCACCATTGATCTGGTTCCAAACTTCGATATCTCGGGGGGAAAGTTTGTAGAGTGGAAGTGAGACTCGTATTGCGTTCTTATCTGTGTGAGACTTACCGTATACATTATCGCTCGTCAGGTTGATGAATAATTTTGCGGAACCTGTGCCCGGCTTGTCGATACCTTGTGTGAGAAGGTCGAACTCGATCGTATAATCCACCGGAAGGTCTGCCACATTGGGATAATAGGAACTACTCGATTTCATTTCGAACCACTTCCCCGAAGAATCTCCCACGCTTACAACTTCGCCGTTGCCATTAGTATCCCATTGTGAAGGGAAATCGCCTACAAAATCATTTGAAAAATCATCGAAGAAAATCAGGTCGTCTCCGGGTACAAAATCGAATTTGCTATATATAGATAAGGATTTTGGACTATCGGATTCAGAAGATCCGGAAGTATTTGTCGAGCTCTTTCCTGTTCCATTTTCCGGCACATCGTTGGGGGGGGTGCCTCGTCCATCCTCATTTGGAACGGGGTTCCCCGTTTTGCCCTTTTCCTCCGATTTGTCGTTTTCCTTGGACCCAGGTTCCAGAATGTCGTCCAGACCCTGATCCGTTTTTTCAGTGGCCTCTTTATCGACCCTGCGTTCAACGGTGCGTTCGGCCGCCCTTTCGGCTACTTTACCCAGTTTTTTAAGAAATTGACCCTGGGCGCAAGGCGCAAAAGCAAATAGACAGAAAACAGTTGTGGCAATTGTAAGAAATCGGTTTAGGTTATTCATTTTTTACTATTTTGTTAATTTTAAAGATACTAGAATTTTTCAAACACCCAAATTTGGAAAGCTATCTTTAAAGGATGCAAAATAGTATGGTTAACTAAGTTTGGAATAAAAAATGCTGTATTCGGTAGTGAAAATTGTATGAATGGTAGTCAATGCAGTACCAGTGGTAGAAAATAAGTATTGGTTTACTGTAAGAAATAAAATCAAAGACAAATTTTAATTTTTTTGAATTTGATTTTGGTGTATGGAATTTCATTAAAAATCTAGAGTAGATTGCTCTGGCAACTGCCGAAAACTCCGTCGGTGGTGTGGGGTGAGTCCGTATCTTCGGATGGCCTCGCGGTGTTCTTTCGTAGGATATCCTTTGTTCTTTTTCCAGTTGTACATGGGGTATTCTTCATGAAGCTTTTCCATATAGGCATCACGATAGGTCTTTGCCAGCACCGACGCGGCTGCTATACTCATGTACTGGCTATCTCCTCTTACGATGCACTCATGTGGAATTTCTTTATAGCTTTTAAAACGATTGCCGTCTACGATGATGAATTCTGGTACAATCATCAATCGATCAATTGCCTTGTGCATGGCAAGGAGAGCTGCATTAAGGATATTGATGTCGTCGATTTTTTGAGGATGTACATGGGCAATTCCAAAAGCGGTACAGTCCGATTCGATAAGCGGTTTAAGAAAATCCCTGCTTTTGTGAGAGAGCAGTTTGGAATCGTTGAGAAGTTCGTGGGTAAAGCTTTTGGGAAGGATAACGGCGGCCGCGGTCACCGGTCCCGCGAGGCAGCCCCTACCGGCCTCATCGGTGCCAGCTTCGGGCTCCAAAATATGATAATATGATTTTAAAATGAGCGTGGTTTTTTGAGAAAGGGAAAATACAAAATTGCCCGACAAAAACTTTCACATTTAATTACCAACTAAAAAATTTAACTTTGTCCACGAAGTATGTATCAATGTTCACGTTGATAGCCATTCAAATAGTGTAGCATCCTACCCCATTGAATATTTGAAATTTGGAATTTAAAAGTTGGAATTTACGAACTACTCCCTTTGCATGCATCCCTACCGGATATTTATGCCACTATTTCCTCCCCATCTTTTTCCTGTTCCTAGGCCCTACCACTTTCGCGCAAGAAGATTCCATCCCCGCTCGACAATCGGTCGATACATCCTTGGTACAGAAAAAAAAGAGAAGGCTCGATACCCGTGATCCTGCATCGAAATCACAACCAATTACCATAAAGGACTACAAGATTATATCCTATAAAACAGACACCATCTATTTGGATACCACCCTGACCATCCAAAAAGAATACAAATACAATTATTTGCGAAGGGATGATTTTGAACTGATGCCTTTTGCCAACGTCGGACAGCCCTACAATAAATTGGGCGTCGATCTAAGGTCAGTACAGCTTTATCCGGCTTTGGGGGCGGCCGCCTTGAACTATAATTATTTGGAGGTTCGGGATATCGACTATTATAACGTAGCCACCCCAATGACAGATCTTTTTTTCAAGACCACTTTTGAAGAGGGACAGCTATTGGACGCCATGCTGACCTTCAACACCTCCCAAAGATTGAATTTCTCGTTGGCCTACAAGGGCTTTCGTTCCTTGGGTAAATATCTATCCGACCAGGCGGAATCCGGTAATTTTCGCACGACCACGAATTACGTCACCAAAAACGGAAGATATCGCATACGGGCGCACATCGCCGCTCAGGATATTGAAACCCAGGCAAACGGTGGACTTACCAACAAAGAGGAGCAATTCGAATCGGGGGACCCCAGCTTTAACGATAGGAAAAAAATAGATATTCGGTTTAACGATGCCGATAATAAGATACTGGGTAAGCGGTATTATTTCGACCATTTTTATAAAGTGTTCAAAAAGGAAAAGGATTCGAGCCGCGTAGAAAGAACATCGTTGGGGTTTGGACATGTGTTCAACTATGAGACCAAATATTACACGTTCGGCCAGACCCAACAGAGCGACTATTTTGGTGACAGGCTTGTGCCGGCCATTGACGATAAGGCGCAATTGAAGGCGATGTACAACGAAGTCGACGCCGAATTCTATAATGAGACATTGGGCAGGTTAAGGGGCAATATATCGGTGTACAACTATAATTATTTCTTCAATAGCATACTGATAACCGAAGACGGAAGTCGCATTCCAAGTCGTTTGAAAGGAGAGGAGATTGCTGTTGGGGCGAACTATGAAAAAAGGATCCGGGGCTTTGCCCTTGAGGGTGAATTCAAATATAATCTCTCGGGCGAATTAGGGGGTAATCTCTTCAATGCGTCCGCAGGATATCAACTTAACGATCGGCACAGGGTAAGTGCATCGGCCCATGCATCTGCCCGTATGCCGAACTTTAATTATTTGTTGTACCAAAGTGATTATGTCAATTACAATTGGTCGAATCTAGGCGTTTTTGAAAAGGAACAGGTATATGGCCTGCAGTTCAATCTGGATTCCGATATATGGGGAGATCTGACGGTAGACTACACTACGGTCGATAATTACAGTTATTTTGGCGCTGATCCTGAAAATCGCGTAGCGGAAGGTGTAGAGAATTCAATAGTTAGACCGTACCAAGAAGGCGATGTGCTTACCCATACCAAGGTTACGTATAAAAAAGAATTTCGACTGGGGGGCTTTGCACTCAATAATACGGTCATGTACCAAAATGTCTCACAGGCCAATGATGTACTCAACCTGCCGCAATTGGTGACGCGTAATACCTTATATTTTTCTTCGGATGTTTTTAAAAAAGCGATGTACCTGCAGACCGGCGTAACATTTAAGTACTTCACCGCCTACACCATGGATGCCTACAATCCGCTTTTAGGGGAGTTCTATATCCAGAACGAGGAAAAGTTGGGAGGTTATCCGATGTTGGATTTTTTCATCAACGCCAAGATCCAGCAAACCAGGATATATCTAAAAGCAGAACATTTCAACTCCGGTTTTAACCAAACCAAGGAGTATTACTCCGCTCCGAATTACCCGTATCGTGATTTTGTAATTCGTTTTGGCCTGGTTTGGAACTTTTTTTCATAATATTTTTGATGACCTGAATTTCTGTAAACCCCTGTGAACTTAAGGTTTAAACGCAATTCTGTATATCTTAAAATTCTTTAACCCCGTTTTTTTTAAAATTTTTTACGGATGGGGTTGTGCAAACTAAAAAACCCTCTTATATTTGCACCCGCTTTGAGAGACAATAGGGCGACCTATAAGTTTGGAGGGGCGGAATTTTGACAAGTTCATTGACATACTGTGGAGATAAACAACGACCTTCGGGCGAAAGCCCGTTGGAAGGAACCATATAACAAGGAAGCCCGTCCCCGGTCGCGAAACCGCGATGGGGGCCGGGCGTAAGATTTAATAGAGAGAGACGGGGCCGGGAGGGCTTTTCAGTGGGTGTGCGCGAATATATATAAAGTACAACGATG
>NZ_FNAO01000014.1 GCF_900101815.1 Pricia antarctica | reverse complement strand
TAGCCCTTTTTTCCTTGCATACCTAAAGTTACGATCGATTCCCGGATCGGCAATGATCACGACCGCTTTTTTTCATAACTTGTGCAACAGGCACAATGGCTATGATCAATGCGGGCGTAAGTGCCTAAGCCAAAGGTCCGGGCGTGTCGACGAACACCGCAAAATCTTTTGGATTTTGCCTTTACGCGGGACAAGACAAAGCCAAAACAAAAAGATTTTGGCTATTGCGTGGGGGAAAAGCAGTTTCGTGCAGCCCCGCACTGAGCATAGCCGAGCCGCTGTCATTAATACTGGAAAATCCATATTAAGACGAATCTTTACAACTTTTATTTAAAATTGTACACCAATTAGTTAACTTTGGTGGGTGATAAGAAAAATAAAATCATACAAAAGTCACTTCACCGACTTTTACGAATCGCAGGAGGAAAAGGTCCAGAATAAAATCGAATACGTATTGGACCTGGTCCGTTTTGAACAACGTGTTCCCAAAAAGTTCTTCAAAGCACTCGAAAATACCGATGGTATTTATGAAGTCCGTGTGATCACAACTTTTAAAAGTATACGGATTTTATGCTTCTTTGATGACGGGAACTTAGTAATGCTTGCCAACTGTTTCGTCAAGAAAACTCAAAAGATACCTAGGAAAGAAATAAAACTTGCCGAAAAATTGAAAAAGGAATATTTAAAAAATAAAAACGGCCGATATGGAAAATGTAACTGATTTTGAAGATATACTCGTTAAAAAGTATGGGAACAAGGGAACTGACAAACGTGACAGATACGACGCGAATTCACTTGCTTTTCGTTTGGGAGCAATGTTAAAGGAGGCCCGAAAAGAGGCGAATTTGACACAAGAAGAACTTGCCGAAAGAACCGGGACAAAAAAAAGCTACATATCACGTATTGAACGTGGGCTGAGTGATATTCAAGTTTCTACCTATCACAAACTGATTGAATTAGGTTTAGGTAAAAATCTAAATATTACGATAGCATAGCGGAAAGTACTAATGACAACAAAACCTATGGGCAATGCGGGCGTAAGTACTTAAACCAAAGGTCGGTGCGTATCGACGAACACCGCGAAATCTTTTGGATTTCGCTCTTTCGCAGGACAAGATAAAACCGAAACAAAAAGATTTCGCTAATTTCAAGGCGGAAGGGCCGTTGCGCGCCGACCGCCCTACTTGCCATAGCCTTAACGAACAAAAACAACCAAAAATCAAGAATCTGAACGAAATTCGTAACTTTGGTTAAAATGTATCGCAAATGGACTTACAGACCAGAAAATTATCGTTGATACAGGAAATTCTTCATATCCAGAACGAGGACATAATAAATGGACTGGACAAAATGCTCAAAAAGCGAAAAGCGGAACTTTACGAGAAAAATCTCAAACCAATGTCCATGGAGCAGTTTAATGCCGACATCGACCAATCGCTGGAGGATTCTGCAAATGACAGAGTGATTACCGCAAAGGAATTGAAAGAAGAAATCAAAAAATGGAACTGACCGTTTTTTGAACAGAGTTCGCAAAAGGCAAACTCGACGACATATTTGAATACTACAATCACAAATCGGGAAGTGTAAACGTCGCCAGGAAATTGGTGGACGGGATTATTGACCATACCATCGGTTTAGAAAAACAACCAGATATCGGAGAAAGGGAGAAACTTTTATTGGACAGACCTCAAAAATTCAGATACTTGGTCTTCAAGAGCTACAAAATCATCTACTGGATTAACGAACCGAAAAATTGGATCGACATCGCACACGTTTTCGATACAAGACAAGATCCCTTTAAAATAAGACAAGGAGAATAAGCCAGTTGCCAACAAAACCTCCTATAAGTAATGCGAGGCCTGGGCCTAGTCCGAAGGTCCGGGTATATTTACGAAGTCCGCAAAATCTTTTGGATTTTGCCCTGAAAAACAAAAGATGAATCAAAACAAAAAGCTTTTGCTAGTTGCGAGGACGGAAGTTCGGTACTTGTCCGCTCCGCACTACTTATAGCTTGGGCGTTGTAGCGAATGCTACTCAAATACAACATTTCACCTACATTCATCGTTATGGTTTTGAATATAGTAACTTTTAAGTTACCTTCGAGGAATGGGAAAGTTAGGGAGGTAATCCAATATAAGAACTATTTCGAGGAGTTCTTGCTCAAACAACCTAAGAAGGTCCAGGACAAGATATTCAAGGTCATCGAAATGATAGAAACTTACGAGAGATTTCCTTCGACCTATCTAAAAGCACTTGTTGGAACCAAAGGGCTTTACGAGGCGCGAATCAAATTGGGCTCGAATATTTGGCGTGTGTTCTGCTTTTTCGACAAAGGTAAGCTAGTAGTCCTATTGAACGGATTTACCAAGAAAACGCAAAAGACGCCGAAAAAAGAAATCGACAAGGCGGTCGGACTAATGAATTCATACTATGAAGACAAAAAGAAATAATATGGACACTAAAAGCTGGAAAGACATCAAGGACACCGTTTACGGTAAAAAAGGAACGGAACGCAGGGACGGACTGGAAAGGGACTTTGAGTCCTTTAAAATCGGTCTGCTCTTACGAAATGCACGGGAAGAAAAAAACTTGACCCAAGAACAGCTCGGACAGCTAGTGGACAAAAAACGGACCTACATCTCAAGGGTCGAAAACAACGGGAGCAATCTAACGTTGAAAACATTGTATGAAATCGTCGAAAAGGGACTGGGCGGAAAAGTCACTATCTCTATCGACGTGTAAAAAAGTACGTGTTACAACAGAGCCTATGAGCAGTACTGGGCATGGTCCGCGTATTTTTATGTAGTCCGCAAAATCTTACGGATTTTGGGTTGGAGAAGAAAAAAGTAAACCAAAACAATAAGCTTTTGCAATGGGCGTGGCGGAAAGGTCTGTGCTTGTCCGCTCCCGAACTGCTCATAGCTTGGGCGTTATAGCGAATGCTGGAAATCCTTTCCAGCATTAAACTTCTATTTGTAAAAAAGTAAATTATAGTTTACCTTTTATTTTGAAATGAAAGTAGACCTATGAAGTGTTCCAAACTGTATCGAATCTTGACGAAAGACGGTTGGTACGCGGTCTCGCAGAAAGGCTCCCATGTAAAAATGAGGCACGAGAAAAAAAATGGGATTATCATCTTTCCCAACCACGGTAGCCAGGAAATGGGTTAGGGACTGGAAAGGAAAATCCTCAAGGACGCAGGAATTAAAAAATAGAGCTATGGCCAAGAAAAAGAAAATAACAATGACAGTCGAGAAAACCGATACCGGATTTTCGGCATTCTCGCAGGACTATCCAATCTTTACGACCGGACAATCCATTCCGGAACTGATCAACAACACTTACGAGGCGACGGAATTTTATTTCGAGGAAGAGGCGATAAAGCTGGACCACAAGGACATCAGGTTTGAAATCGACTTCAAACAGTTCTTCAAATTTTATAAAGTGATCAATGCCAAATTTCTTGCGGAGAAAATCGGAATGAACGCTACGCTATTGTCCCAATACGTACAGGGACATAAAAAACCTTCGGCCAAACAGACCGAGAAAATACTGAGTGGAATTCACCAGATCGGACAGGAACTTTCGGGTATAAATCTATTGCAGACGGCATAGGTTTGCGGAAAGCACTCGCTACAACAAAAGTAACCGTTGCACAAGCCACTGATTCGAGAAAAACCGAATTCATATAGGCCTTCCTTCGGAGCTTTTTTCTTTTGATATCATAATCGGAAGGCTATTTTTCGCCTTGGCCTATTGGCCGAAAACAAGTTCTGGAGTACACTTTTTACAAATGTCCCCGAGGCAAGTATCACTGCCCCGCTTTTTACCCGTTTTTGTTCGAATTTCAGATACTTTTTCAGGTTATAGGCGATGGCCGAGAGGTGCATCACCTTGTTCGCCTGTCCTATCCCGATCGTGTTTATCTTCCTCGGCCCCATGAACTGGGTCAGCGTTCCGAACACGGGTTCCACCGTACTTTGCCGTTTGCCCTTCATGTACCGGCCCTCCCTGCTGTTCACACGTTCGATGTTCCGTTCGTACCCCGCCCGATAGTAGGTGACCGAGAACTGTTTCTCGTTCACCTTGCCCAAACACGTTGTCCGAAGCGGGCAGCCCTTGCAGATCTTGCCCGATGCACGGTACGCTTTCTTCCTGGTCTTGGTTCGGCTGTCAAGGAACACTTTTTTGAAAGGGATCACCTTGCCCTGCGGACACAGATAATGGTCCTCATTTTCGTTATAGATGAAATTATCGGGACCGCCCTTGTAGGTGCCGTGCGGCGGTATGAAACTTTTAATACCACTATCCTCAAGAAAGGCATAGTTCTCGCCGCTGCTGTAGCCCGTGTCGGCAACGCAGTTCTCGAACACCAGGCACTGTTGCCATAATCTCCTTTGCAGTCTTCGCACTATATCCTGTAACTGTTGGTTAACCTTGCCATCGGCATGGTAGGCCTTGATATCGGTGACCACATGGTGCGCCGTATCGACGCTCAGCTGGCTAAGTTAGTTCAGTTTCCTCGCCTTGCCGGGCTTGACGCTTATCCGCGCATCGGGATCGGTCGGACTGTAATGGGTCTTGTTGCACGTGTACTTCGACCCCTTGTTGCCGGCACCGGGACGTTGGTCCTGGTCCTTCGCCCATTTTTTGTTCCTGCTTTCGATAGCGTTGAGATCTTTCTTGCTGGCGGTAACGCCGCGCTGGCCCTTGTCGGACCTGTCCCCCTTGCTCCTGCGGTGGGGTTCCTCTTTGTCCATCGAACTGAGCGCACGTACCTTTCGCAGATGTTCGTCCAGATGTTCTTCCGGTGCCTTCAGCTCCAAGGTGTCCATACTGGCGTTTGCCTTTACCGGGGCGGAATCTATGGCCTGCGTATGGCCGCTGACCATTCCCTTCCCCACGCACAGGCCTAGGACCTTCGTGAACACTTCCTCGAAAACGGATTCGGGGAACAGTTGCCGCGTCCGGCTTATGGTACTGTGCCAGGGAAGCTCCTCGTCGATATCGTAACCTATGAAAAAAAGAATGTCAGGCGCATCGAACAATGGTCGATCAGTTTGCGGTCGCTTATTATATTCTCCAGATGGCCGACCAGACATAGTTTGAGGAACACCACAGGGTCGATGCTCTTCTGGCCGCTTTCCTCGTAATATCCCTTGGTAAGCGGATATAGGGACCGAAGGTCGACGGCATCCCTCAACCGACGGTAGAAATTATGTTCCGGCACTCGCTCGCTCAACCGGAATTCGATGAAGAGCTTTTCCTGGTACTGCTTTTTTCCCTGCATACCTAAAGGTACGGTCCCTTTCCCGATCGGCAAGATCGAAAACGCCTTTTTTTGACTAACTTGTGCAACAGGCACATTGGCTATAGCAAATAGGGCGGTAAGTGCAAAATCCAAAGGTTCGTGCGTGTCTGCGAGCACCGCCAAAACTTTTGATTTGGCTTTAAAAAAAATAAGGTGAAACAAAATGCAAAAGTTTTGCCTTAGGCTAGGTGGAAAGGCCATCGCATGCCATCTGCCCTACTTTCTTTATACGAGACGTTGTAAAACATTTAGTGTTAAAAATTTAATTATAATATTATCTAAAAAAATATGAAAAATTTATTCGTTTATGTATTCCCTATAATGTTAACTGCCGCATTTTCATATTCTCAGGACATAAATAAGAACTTCAAATGGCCAGAAAATAAAAAAGCCGCTGTCTGTTTAACATTTGATGATGCTCAGGATTCTCATCTGGATAATGCAATACCATTACTTGACTCATTTAATATGAAAGCAACCTTTTACTGTCATGGATATGCAGAATCTTTACAGAATCGCACTTCTGGATGGAAAGAGATTGCTGAAAACGGACATGAACTTGGCAATCATTCGTTATTTCATCCATGTGATGCCAGCCGATTTGATTGGGTTAGACCAGAATATGACATAACCCGATATAGTTTGGAACAAATACGAACGGAATTATATACTGCCAACACTCTTTTCAAAGCTATTGATGGAAAAACGGATAGAACTTTTGGATATCCCTGCTCAGACTTTAAAGTACAGGGCGATACAAGCTATGTAGATGTAGTTGGGCTACTATTTTCGGCGGGAAGAAGTGATGGCCCTATACCAAACACTATGGAGAATATTGATATTTTTTTTATGCCAAGTTGGTGTGTAGACAGTAATACTGGCAAAGAACTAATTGATTATGTCAAAGAGGCAAGAGAAAAAGGGACTATTGCCACATTTATGTTTCATAGTGTTGGAGGTGGTTACCTGAACGTATCCAATGAAGCATTAGAGGAATTATTAATCTATCTCAAAGAAAATGAACAAGATTATTGGGTAGATACCTTTTTAAATGTTACAAAATATATATCAAACCAATCAATCAATACTAAATAATTCAGTGATCTATGCTTGCATTAACACTTCATTTAAAACCAATGTTTCTAGTGTTTATTTGGGCTAACTGAAAATTTTGATAGATTTTAAGTCGTACAAATCATATTTAAAACGTTTTTCAACATGCGGTATAGTTAATTGCCGGTTCAGTAAGTATTCGAGCAGTACAGCCCGTAACAAAAGTTGGTGTAACTTGATAGGAAAGTGCTTCGGAATCGGCAATTAACCATACCGCCAACCTTTACAGCACATATGACAATTAAACAAGTCTTTGTAATAATTTCAATCTTTCTGCTTTTTTCGAGCTGCGAAAAAAAGCAGACGGATTTGGAATTTGAACAATCGGTTGCCTATGAAATATTCCCCGCTTTGATGGACGAACTACATTATGATACTAGGCTCGGGCCACCATCACCTCCGAAACCAATCTACGATGCCAATGAAAACTTGATCGGATATGATAGGATCATGGCGGAAAAGACCATGGCCGAATGGCAAATGAAACTTGCGGAATTTAAGGCTGATTCCGTGAGATTGGTGATAGCCGTTGAGGATAGTACCAGATTGTTGGAAAAAGAAGAACGGGAAGAATTACTAAAGTACTTTTCGGACAAAAATTTAATTCTGGACACCTCGAATCAATCAAAAAATTATAAAATAAAACTGAACAGACTTAAGGCAGAACCTAAACTGAAATTCAAATATCTGTCAGAATTACCAGCGGGCAGTGAAATATGGAGCGAAGAATATGATTTCCATTTATCGGGAACAACCGGTCTTTCAAGAATCCTTTTCGATACGACCAAATCATATGGAATCCTGCACAGCGGATTTGCTTGCGGAAAACTCTGTGGGACGGGATTTCGGATTTTTATTAAAAAAGTAAACGGCAAGTGGATTATCGAGAAAATGATTGTAATTGAGATAGCGTAGAAAAATACGTACTGTAACAATGGTAACCGTTGCACAAGCCTATAATTGATGTGAACAGATCTTATTTGGGACCTTTTAAAGGGCGTTTTCCTTTGTTGCTCATCTATACAATGCAATTTTTCGCCGCGTTGTAAAAGCTCCGAGCAGGTTCTTAAGGACATTTCTCACCGATACAACGAAGGCGAGTGCCATTGCACCGCTTTTTGCTCGTTTTTGTTCGAATTTCAGGTACTTTTTCATGTTGTAGGCGATGGCCGAGAGGTGCATCACCTTGTTCGCCTGTCCTATCCCGATCGTGTTTACCTTCCTCGGCCCCATGAACTGGGTCAGCGTTCCGAACACGGGTTCCACCGTACTTTGCCGTTTGCCCTTCATGTACCGGCCTTCCCTGCTGTTCACACGTTCGATGTTCCGTTCGTACTCCGCCCGATAGTAGGTGACCGAGAACTGTTTCTCGTTCACCTTGCCCAAACATGTTGTCCGAAGCGGGCAGCCCTTGCAGATCTTGCCCGATGCACGGTACGCTTTCTTCCTGGTCTTGGTTCGGCTGTCAAGGAACACTTTTTTGAAAGGGATCACCTTGCCCTGCGGACACAGATAATGGTCCTCATTTTCGTTATAGATGAAATTATCGGGACCGCCCTTGTAGGTGCCGTGCGGCGGTATGAAACTTTTAATACCACTATCCTCAAGAAAGGCATAGTTCTCGCCGCTGCTGTAGCCCGTGTCGGCCACGCAGTTCTCGAACACCAGGCCCTGTTGCCATAATCTCCTTTGCAGTCTTCGCACTATATCCTGTAACTGTTGGTTATCCTTGCCATCGGCATGGTAGGCCTTGATATCGGTGATCACATGGTGCGCCGTATCGACGCTCAGCTGGCTAAGGTAGTTCAGTTTCCTCGCCTTGCCGGGCTTGACGCTTATCCGTGCGTCGGGGTGGACAGGGCTGTAATGGGTCTTGTTACTGGTATACTTGCTTCCTTTGTTCCCCGCACCGGGGCGCTGGTCCTGATCCCTCGCCCATTTTTTGTTGCGCCCCTTTATCGCATCCAGTTCCTTCTTGCTGGTGGTGATACCGCGCTGCCTCTTGTCCGACGTGTCCCCCTTGCTCTCGCGGTGCGGCGTTTCCCTATCCATGCTGCCTATCGCACGCACCTTTCTTAAATGTTCATCAAGGTCTTCTTCGGGCACTTTCAGTTCCAGGGTGTCCATACTGGCGTTTGCCTTTACCGGGGCGGAATCTATGGCCTGGGTATGGCCGCTGACCATTCCCTTCTCCACGCACATGGCCAGGACCTTTGTGAACACTTCCTCGAAGACCGATTCGGAAAAAAGTTGGCGCGTCCGGCTTATCGTACTGTGCCATGGCAGCTCCTCGTCGATGTCGTAGCCTACGAAATAAAGGATGTCCAAACGCAGGGAACAGTGGTCGATCAGCTGACGGTCGCTGATAAGGTTCTCCAGATAGCCGACCAGACATAGTTTGAGGAACACCACAGGGTCGATGCTCTTCTGGCCGCTATCGCCATAATATCCCTTGGTAAGCGGATAGAGGGACCGAAGGTCGAGCACTTCTTTCAAGCGCCTGTAAAAATTGTTCTCCGGTATCCGTTCGCTCAACTGGAAACTGGTGAACAGTTTCTCTTGGTAGTCCTTTTTTCCCTGCATACCTAAAGTTACGATCATTCACTCGATCGGCAATGATCACGACCACTTTTTTTTCATAACTTGTGCAACAGGCATAACGTGTACAAAACATAGCTATTATGGGCTTTCCGAGAGGTTTTTGCTTATTTAAAAAGTACGCCAAATTTTTTATTTTGGTTATATTTAGAAAAGAAAATTAAAAATAAAAATAAAAAATTCGGCTCGTGCTAAATCCGAAAAGTTAGCGTTTATTTATACGCTACGTTTCATACACAAGACCGTTGTGTGCAACCTAAAAAAACGAATGAATAACGAACAAACTGCAATACGAACAACTTATTTCAGCATAATTGGAAATACTGCTTTAGCCTTGATAAAAGGACTTGCAGGTTTTTTTGGGAATTCTTACGCTTTAATTGCAGATGCGATTGAATCGACAACAGATATTTTTGCTTCATTTTTAGTTTTATTGGGCTTCAAATATGCAAAACGACCAGCGGACGAGAATCATCCTTATGGACACGGAAAAATTGAACCATTAATTACATTTGCAGTTGCTGCTTTTCTTGTTGTTTCTGCTACAATAATTGCATACGAAAGTATTCAAAACATCCAAACACCTCATAAAATACCGAAATCTTGGACTTTGATTGTATTGGGTCTAATAATAGTTTGGAAAGAAATTTCATTTCAAATTGTAATTAAAAAAAGTAAACAAACGAATAGTTCTTCACTAAAAGCAGATGCTTGGCATCATAGAAGTGATGCAATAACTTCAGTAATGGCATTTATCGGAATTTCAATAGCAATAATATTCGGAAAGGGTTATGAAACTGCTGATGATTGGGCAGCATTATTTGCTTCAGCGTTTATCTTATATAATAGTTATTTAATATTACGACCAGCATTAGGAGAAGTAATGGACGAACAACTTTATGACGACATAATACTTGAAATTAGAGAAAAATCAACAGAAGTTAAAGGTGTGTTAGACACAGAGAAATGTTTTATACGAAAGTCCGGAATGAATTTTCACGTTGATTTGCACGTAATTGTCAATAGTGAAATAACAGTAAAATCGGGTCACGATATTGCACATAAGTTAAAAGATTATTTGCGAAAAGAAATACCTAATTTAGGACACGTACTAATTCATATTGAACCGAATGAATAAAAAAGGCAGCACACAACAATGGTAACCGTTGCACAAGCCTATAATTGCTGTAAACAGAACTTATTTGGGACCTTTTAAAGGGCGTTTTTCTTTGTTGTTTATCTATACAATGCAATTTTTCGCCGCTTTGTAAAAGCTCCGAGCAGGTTCTTAAGGACGTTTCTCACCGATACAACGAAGGCGAGTGCCATTGCGCCGCTTTTTGAGCGTTTCCACTCGAATTTCAAGTATTTTTTCAGGTTGTAAGTGATGGCCGATAGGTGCATGACCTTGTCCGCCTGTTCTTGAAAAACTCCTAAAAATAGAGAAAAAATGGGACGGGGACGGATTGGAGCCTATGACCGTAAAGGAACTCAACGAACGGATTGACAAGTCCATGGAGGATTCCAAAAATGGGAGATTGACCGAAGTTAACCAACTCCTATCCAAAATTGAGAAATGGATCTGAAAATTCTCTGGACAGACTTCGCAAAATCGGAACTCAATAGGATTTACATATTTTACTTTGACCACGCAGGTTCCAAGATTGCCAAAAACGAGACGAAAAAGACAGCCAAAGCAACACTTAGACTTAAAAAACAGCCCGAAATAGGTCAACTCGAGGAATTTTTAAAAGGCAGAAGTCACGAGTTTCCATATTTAGTACACCAGTCTTTCAAAATCATCTACTGAATTAATTGGGAGCAAGTTCAGGTCGAGATCGTAGACGTATTTCACACCAGACAAAATCCCAAAAAAATGCAACGGACAACATAAGACAGCAGATAATCGTGGCTATCCTCAATGCGGGCGTAAGTGCCTAAACCAAAGGTCTGGGCATGTCGCGAACACCGCAAAATCCTTGGGATTTTGCTTTTACACGGAACAAGATAAAACCAAAACAAAAAGATTTTAACTATCGCGTGGGGGAAAAGTAGTTTCGTGCAGCCCCGCACTGAGCATAGCCTTGACGTTGTAAAACACTAGGACAATCCGATAAAAAAAGACCATCCACACAATATTGTACGGATTAATTTGTTATATTCGTACGTATAAATCCTATTTGAGATGGACACAAAATTGACATTAAAACTAAATCAAAAAATTATTGAGAGAGCAAAAGTATACGCTTCCGATAAGAAAATGAGCTTGTCCCGCATTGTAGAATCCTATCTTCAATCTCTAACTTCCGAGAAGAATGGAAACCAACTTGAAATCTCTCCTTTTGTTAAAAGCATTGCTACCGGAACAAAAATCCCTACTGACCTGAATTACAAAAAGGACTATTCCGATTATCTAATGGAGAAACACAAATGACCAAAAGGATCTTTATCGATACCAACGTAATGTTGGACCTTTTGGGTGAAAGAGAACCTTTTTACGAGCCGATCGCCAAAATTGCAACCTTGGCGGAAAAGGGAAAACTGACAATGGTAGTCTCCCCTATTTCTTTTGCCGCCGTCAATTATTTTCTTTCCAAATATGAGAGCTCAAAAATCGCAAGGGAAAAGTTAAGGAAATTCAAGATTTTGAGCGAAATATGCTCCATTGAAGAGCGGACGATAGAAAAAGCCCTGAATTCGTCAATAAAGGATTTCGAAGATGCGCTGCAATATTTTGGTGCTACGGAGTCAGAATGTGAAATCATAATAACAAGAAACGGAAAGGACTTTAAGCAATCCCTACTTCCAGTTATGACCGCAAAGGAATTCCTGAGCAGCCTGACCGAAAAATAACGAAGCACAACAAAAGTAACCGTTGCACAAGCCTATGATTTCAAAATACGGATTTAATATAAGCTCGTGTAAGGGGCTTTTTTCCTGTCAGGTCAGCAGTGCAGCGGCATTTTTCGGTGCTTTACGCGACAGCCGAACAAACGGTCCAGGATATTTTTGGCCAATACCTTCAAAGCGCGCGTCCCCGCCACACTTTTCGAACGCTTTTGTTCGAATTTCAGATACTTCTTCAGGTTGTAGGCGATGGCCGAGAGGTGCATTAACTTGTTCGCCTGTGCGATCCCGATCGTATTGATCTTCCTTAGGCCCATGAACTGTGTCAGGGTGCCGAAGACCGGTTCCACGGTACTCTGCCGTTCGCCCTTCATGTACCGCCCTGTGGACTTTCCACCCTTTGGATGTTGCGTTCGTATTCCTCACGATAAAAGGTCACCGAGAACTGTTTCTCGTTCACCTTTCCCAAACAGCCCGCCCTGAGCGGACAGTCCTTGCAGATCTTGCTCGATGCGCGGTACGCTTTCTTTTTGGTCTTGGTACGGCTGTCCAGGAACACTTTCCTGAAGGGTATCACCTTGCCCCGGGGGCATAGATAATGGTCGTGTTCCCTGATATACCCGAAGCCGTCGGGGCCGCCCTTATAGGTGCGGTGGGGCGGTATGAAGCTTTTAAGGCGTCCCCTCCTGGAAGGCATAGTTCTCGCCACTACTATAGCCCGTGTCCGCCACACAGTTCTCCCACAGAAGGCATCTCTTCCATAATCGTCGTTTTAAATGTTGTACGATATCGGGAAGCTGTTGGTTATCTTTTCCATCGGCATGGTAGGCCCTGATGTCCGTTATCACATGATGTGCCATGTCCACGCTCAATTGGCTCAGGTAATTGAGCTTTCTAGCCTTACCGGGCTTTACGCTGATCCGCGCATCCGGGTCCGTGGGGCTGTAATGGGTCTTGTTAATGGTATACTTGCTTCCCTTGTTACCGGCACCGGGGCGCTGGTCCTGGTCCTTCGGCCACTTCTTGTTACGGCTTTCGATGGCATTGAGTTCTTTCTTGCCCGCCGTGACGCTCCGCTGTCCTTTGTCGGACCTGTCCCCCTTGCTCTTGCGGTGGGGCCCTTCTTTGTCCATAGCGCTAATCGCCCGTATCTTTTTCAGGTGTTCGTCCAGATCCTCTTCCGGTACCTTAAGCTCTAAAGTGTCCATACTCGCGTTCGCCTTTACAGGGGCACTATCAATGGCCTACGTATGGCCACTGACCATACCTTTTTCAACGCACATGAACAGTAACTTGGCAAAAACTTCCTCAAAAACGGATTCGGGAAACAATTGCCGTGTTCTACTGATAGTGCTGTGCCAGGGAAGTAAAACCAAAGAACGGCGAAAAACTAATCAAGAAGTACACTCCAAATTCATTTGTAGGTACCGATCTTTTAAACTATTTGAAGTCAAAAAACATTACGGACTTGGTATTTACAGGAATGATGACTCAAATGTGTATTGATGCTACAGTAAGGGCTGCGAAAGATTTTGGTTTTAAATGTACCGTGATTGATGACGCTTGTGCTACAAGAGCCCTTGAAGTTAATGGAAATCAGGTAAAAGCCAAAGATGTTCAAACTGCATTTTTAGCAGGATTGAATTTATATTATGTGGATATTAAAAATACCAAAGATTATATTGCGGCTTAAAGAAAAAACACATAGAAAATATTACATCAATACGATAGCGGTTTAAGTATATACCTAAACCGCTATTGCTTGTTCACTTTAATTTGAGAATTAATCACTATTTACCATCAGAAAAATAACCTATTTAGTTTCCCCAAAAGGAATCTTCTGCTTCTTGGTCATCAGATATGCAGAATTAAAAAGATGCATTCCAGGAATAAGTGAAAAAGTATTAATTCAAAAATTCAAGCATTTAGTAGAAAATAAATTGGTTTCAAAGGAATCATATCCAGAAGTTCCACCGAGAGTTGAATATCGATTAACACCAATAGGCTTAAAGACTTTACCTGTTATTAAAGATTTGGCTTTGTTTCGGCTCGAAAATTTGAATTTAGATATATAGAAATATTGGAAAAAGAAACATCTGGAAAGAAAAGCCAGTTGCCAACACACCTTAGTAGACCTAGTAAAGAATTGACTAGAAAAAAAAATCAAAAGTAATTTCTTATCATACATCAATGCACAGATTTCTTTTTCTAAGTTATTTTGTTTTAAATAAATTTTAATCCTAAAACACAATAAAATGAATTGGAAAATAGACAATACGCATTCAGAAATTGCATTCAAAGTTAAACATATGATGATTTCAACAGTAACGGGTCATTTTGAAAATTTTGACGCAACAATTAATACAAATGATGAAAGTTTCCATAATGCTTCTGTTGTATTTAATGCAAAAATAGATTCTATAAACACAAAAAACAAAGATAGAGACACACACCTTAAATCTGATGATTTTTTCAATTCAGAAAAATTTCCAGAAATGAAATTTGTTTCTGAATCTTTTGACGGACAAAAATTAATTGGAAATTTAACTATAAAGGATGTTACTAAAAAAGTAGAATTGAATGTTGATTTAAATGGTATAGCTGTCGACCCTTATGGACAAACGAAAGCAGGTTTTGAAATAAGCGGAGAAATCAACAGAAAGGATTTTAACTTAACTTGGAGTGCAGTTACAGAGGCAGGAAGTGTTGTAGTTTCAGACAAAGTGAAATTGGTAATTGATGCTCAGTTCATTAAACAAGCCAAAAACTGAATCACAGACTTTGGTATTTTGAATTTAATTTAGCGAAATAAAAATACCTACAACGAGGAGGTCAAAACGGGTAAGGCTACAGCTATATCAAGTGGTGCGATAAGTACTGAATTCATTCGAATGGGCGTGTTTGCTAGCACCGCCAAATCTTTCGATTTGGCAACTGGAAATGAAAGATAGTTACGAAATACGAAAGCTTTGGCTAAGGCCTTAAACGGAAAGGAAGGTGTTTATCACCTGGCCTACTGGCCATAGCCTTGATGTTACCCAAAACTAAAAAAAAGCCGACTCCTAAAAGTCGGCTTTCCCTTTGTACAGGCGGAGAGACTCGAACTCTCACACCTTGCGGCACTAGATCCTAAGTTCAATTTGTTAGATATCAAAATAACACAAATTAACACAAATAACTGTTTTTCAAGATATTGAAATATTTGATAGGTTCATTTAAATCCATTTGATATCGAAAAAAGTGTTACCCATGTGTTACCCCGATTGTTTATCTTTACAAAAAACACCCTGGGATATGGCAACTCTAAAAACAGTTTTACACCCAAAAATTAATAAAAAAGGAACTAAGGATTATCGCTTGGCCATTAGACTTACCGTTAATCGAAAACGCAGCTATTACCATTTAGGCCAAAAAGTAGAGCCAAAATTTTGGGATGCTCCCGGAGAAAAGGTAAAATCATCCCATTCGAGACATAAGCAGTTGAATCGGCTTATAAGAAAGAAATACGACGAAATCGAGGATGTGATTTTTGAACTGGAAGCCTCAAAACATGATTACACGGCGAAGCAAGTAATCGACTCCATCCGTAAAAACACTAAAAAGCTTTCTTTTTTTGAACTTGCAGATGAGCATATTGAAGACCTAACCAAAGCCAAGAATCACAATAGAGCGATTTCAGATAAAAGTAAAATCAACAGGTTAAAGGAATTCGCCAAAAACCGAAACCTGACATTTGAAGAAATCGACGAGGATTTACTGAAAAAAATGAAAATTTATCTGCGGAATACTGTTGGTCTTTCCGAACGGTCGGTAATGAATGTGTTTGTTATGATACGATTGCTGTACAATAGCGCCATTAGCAAAAAGATAGTCGACCAAAAATTTTATCCCTTTGGAAGGGATAAAATAAAAATTAAATACCCTCAAACCATTAAAATAGGTCTTAATGAAAGTGAGATTCGAAACATCGAAAATCTCGATTTAAAACAAGGATCCGCGATTTGGCATACCAGAAATGTCTTTCTTTTCTCGTTTTATCTGGCGGGGATTAGAATTTCGGATGTTTTGAGAATGAGATGGAGCTACATTGTTGGTGATAGGCTCTATTATAAAATGAGCAAGAACGATAAGGCCGATTCTTTAAGGCTTCCAACCGCTGTTAATGACATTCTTGCCTACTACATAGAAGACAAACGAACTAGTTCCGATTATATCTTTCCGGAGCTCAAAACAATTCCAGTCCAAGATTCCAAAGCAATTTACACACGAATCAAAACATCAATTAAAAGACTGAATGACAACTTAGCCAAAATTGCGAACCAAGCCGAAATAAACAAGAAGATTACCAATCATATTGCTCGACATAGTTTTGGAAATATTGCCGGAGACAAGGTTTCACCACAAATGCTGCAGAAATTATATAGACATACCCATCTTAGTACAACCATTGGTTATCAAGGAAATTTTATTCACAAAAATGCTGATGAGGCCTTGGATGCAATAATCAACTTTTCTAAATAGTAAAGAAATACTCCAAACGTTAAAATTAGCTAGATCATCTTTTTCTTTCATTAGCATAGTCTCTTTATGCTAAGTGATGAACTAAATCAAAGCAGAGTACTGCTAAGAATTAGCTTCAGAGAAATACTGTTGTCTATTGCGAATTTTAGTTCCGTAAAAGGTGAATTACCGGAACTACTAAAAAGAACGACAAATGGAACTGGAGTCATTTTGTTGATACAATTCTCGAACTTGTTCCGTAAAATGGCCGATTATGGGACAGTTATTTTTCCATCTCCAATTAAATGAAAGTTAAGTTGAGCCACCATATGCGGATAAAACACTTATATAATCTATCAGCTATAATTGGTATGTAATGAATAAATGTTCCGTAATAGACCGATCGAAACACAATGTTCGAATCAATTTTTCACGGGAGCCTTACGGAAAAGAGGCTTTATTGTCATCTTATCGCACACTTTAAAAGGTTTTATCCCTAATTTCGGGGAAAAGTAAAAAAAATATAAATTCCCGATCCTAATTACTCGTATCAATGGCCAAGGCCGCACCAAAAAAGAAGAAGACCCCCCCCCCGCCACCGAGCAGAACTTTCCCATCGTAGGCATCGGCGCAAGTGCCGGGGGACTTGATGCATTCAAGCTACTGCTCAAAGCCATACCCGAAAGCTCGGGAATGGCCTATGTATTGGTGCAGCATCTGGACCCAACACACGAAAGTTATTTACCGGAGATTTTACAACGGGTCACAAAAATTCCAGTGCATGAAATTACAGAAGACATCCATCTCGCACCAGACCATATCTATATCATACCTGCAAATAAAATTTTAACATCGACCGATGGCGTGCTTCAGTTGGCTCCCCGGGACAAGAACAAACTCAATCTCTCCATAGATATATTTTTTACGTCCCTTGCCGATGTACACAAAGAATGTGCCGTGGGTATTGTACTTTCAGGAACGGGCAGCGATGGGACACTTGGTTTAAAAGCCATAAAGGAACATGGCGGTATCGGGATTGCACAAGATTTAAAATCGGCGGCGTACATTAGTATGCCACAAAGTGCGGTGAATGCAGGCGTAGTCGATTTTGTTTTAGCGCCCGAAGATATTCCGGCGCAGCTATTGCAGATCAATAGCTCATACAAAGCAAATAATGTTTTTAAGGACGATGAACAAGTTCCAGAAGACGACGACAAAGAAATTTTTAAAAAAATCCTTCTCTTGCTTCACCAACGAAGTGGGGTAGATTTCACGTTCTATAAGAAGACCACTTTTCACAGGCGCATTGCACGGCGAATAGCGATTGTCAACAAGAGTAACCTTTCTGAATATTTAACCTTTTTGCGCGCCAATGAAGATGAACAGGATGCGCTGTTTCAGGATGTGCTCATCCCGGTCACCTCTTTTTATCGCGACCCAAAAATATTTCAAAAATTAAGTGATATCGTTTTTCCCGACCTGTTCAAAAATAAATCTTCAGGGGAATCCATTCGGGTTTGGAGTGCAGGATGCTCTACAGGCCAAGAGGCATTTTCTCTTGCCATTTGCATTTCCGAATTTTTAGGCGACAATTTGGCGGGTACAAAAATCCAGATCTTTGCAAGTGATATTTCCGAAAAGGCGATCAGGAAAGCACGCACGGCAATATATACCAAAGTCGAGGTAGAAAAACTTTCTGATAGACTTCTCAAAAAATATTTTACAAAAAACAATGGTGCCTATGAAGTGAACAAACGCATTCGTCAAATGTGCGTGTTCGCTCCACACAATTTTTTAAAGGACCCACCATTTGCAAAAATGGACCTGATAAGTTGTCGCAATGTACTTATTTACATGGACGCTTTTTTGCAAAAGAAGGCCTTTACCACCTTTCATTACGCGCTGAAAGATAAAGGGGTTCTCCTGCTGGGAAAATCAGAAACCATTGGTGCGTCTTCAGATCTGTTCTCACCACTTGTGAAGCAGGATAAGATGTATTCACGCAAGCCTGTACCGGGCCGGTTCATGCATGTTGCCACGGAACGCAGGGAAGTTTCTTTGGTCACAAAAGACCTGCCTGCCGGACAGACAGGGAAAACGGATACTAAAAAAGTAGCAACGCAAACCGATTTCAGAAAAAGCGCCGAGGTCATTATGATTGCCACTTCGCCTGCAAGTGTGGTAGTGAACGAGCAAATGGATATCGTTCACATCCATGGCGACATCACACCTTTTCTTCGGTCACCGCAGGGCAAGCCCACCCACAATCTAATTAAAATGGCGCGCAACGGTCTGGCGTTTGAGTTGCGCAATGCTATTCACAAAGCAAAAACGAGCGAAGAACCCATCATCAAGGAAAATATTCCCGTTATTCAAAACGGTAAACAGTCGTTGGTCACGATAACGATTACGGCGCTCACGAACACGGTTGATATTCACTATTTAATCCAATTTGAGGAAAAAATAATGCCTGTTGTTGCGGAAGACAAAAAATCGTCATCAACAAAAGCAAGTGCGGCCCAAAAACAAAACGTGCACCTGGTAAAAGAACTTTCGCAGACCCGCGAAGACATGCGCTCCATCACCGAAGATATGGAAGCCTACAATGAGGAACTGCAAAGCGCCAACGAAGAATTGCAGAGCAGTAATGAGGAGATGCAAAGTTTGAACGAAGAACTGGAAACATCAAGAGAAGAACTGCAATCGACCAACGAAGAATTGATTATCGTAAATCAGGAGTTGATCGACAAGCAGGACCAACTCCATGCAGCCCGTCTATATTCCGATAGTATCGTCAGCACCATCCGCCATCCGCTTATTGTTCTTGATAAAAACCTACTTGTTAAAACCGCCAATGATGCCTTTTACAAAACATTTAATGTAGATGAAAAGGACACAGAGCAGAAATGGTTTTATGAAATTCAACACCATCAGTTTGATGATTTTAAACTGCGCTCGTTACTTATAAAAGTGCTTTCTCAAAAAAATCGTATTGATGACTTTGAAATCGTTCTCAAACTGCCAATGATCGGTGAGCGTACCCTGCTGATGAATGCGCAGCAGATTAAAAACGAACGGACAGATGAGCAGTTGATCCTTTTGGCCATTGAAGATAAAACCGAACAGGTAGCAGCACAAAAAATTATTGATGAAAATAAAAAGCGTTCAGAAAAGGAGCGCAAGCTGTTGCACGATTTCTTTACGCAAGCGCCTGCCATGCTCGCCATTCTAAAAGGCCCTGAACATGAATTTGAATTTGCCAACCCGGTCTTCGTTGAGTTTATTGGTAACCGTATTCTTATAGGCAAAACGCCACTTGAAGCACTACCCGAAATAGCAGGGCAGAACTTTATGGAATTGCTTGATACTGTATATAACACCGGCGAAACCTATACTGCAAAAGAAATGCCCGTTACGATGGATAAAGGCAATGGAAAACAAGAGGAGTTTTATTCAAATCTCACCTATCAGGCATTTACAGATGAAAACGGTAAAACGGAAGGTATTTTGATTTTTGCGTATGATGTAACTGAACAGGTAACAGCTCGTAAACAAATTGAAGAAAGCGAGAACGAACAAAAAAAATTGGCAACGCATTTAAAATTGGCAACGGACTCCGCCAATGTTGGCGTTTGGTCTTTAGTTATCGATTCATCGAAATTAGAGTGGTCAAACATTCATAAAAATTTATGGGGATATGATGCGCATCGAGAAGACCTGACGTACGAAGACTGGCATAAGGTGATTGTGCCAGAGGATAAAGATTTGGCTTTGCAAAAAATAGAGGAATCAAAGCTTAAACATGATATATATGAAGTTGATTACCGAATCAAACGCCCAAATGATGAAACTGTGTTGTGGATGAGATCAACAGGTCAGTATCATTATGATGATTTGGGCAAAGCGCATACGCTGTCCGGTATCAGCATCGATATTACAGAACATAAAAGTTTTACCGAAGCACTGGAAATTAAGGTCAAGGAGCGAACCGCTGCACTCAAAAAATCAAACGATGAACTAAAGAAGACCAACACGCAATTAGACCAGTTTGCCCATGTTGCCAGCCACGATCTACAAGAACCATTGCGGAAAATCCTAACCTTTTCCATGCGGTTACAGGACAAATATAAAGAGGAGTTGAGCACAGAGGTAAAAACGTATCTTAATAAGATTGAAGGCGCATCCGGCCGCATGAAGATACTTATTCAAGACCTGCTGAATTATTCGCGCCTGCTTGAGCACGAAAAATCAGTTGGACAAACCGATTTGAATGAAACACTAAAAAATATTTTAAACGATTTTGAATTACTGGTTCACGAAAAGAAGGCCCAAATAAAATTCGATGAACTCCCGACCATTGATGCAGTTTCTTTACAGATGAACCAGCTTTTTTATAACCTCTTCAGCAACGCACTTAAATTTTCTAGGGAAGAAGTGCCGCCAGTTATCACCATTACGTCGCGCACACTTTCAGAAAAGGAAATTAAAAAATACCCCGCCTTGAATCCGTCAATAGCTTATTTTGAAATTATTTTCAAAGACAACGGTATCGGTTTTGAACAACACTATTCAGAAAAAATATTCACCATCTTCCAGCGTCTCCACGGTAAAGAAACTTATATCGGCACAGGCATTGGCCTAGCACTCACAAAAAAAATTATTGAAAATCACCAAGGGATAATTTTTGCAGACGCCAAAGAAAATAGAGGGGCCTCTTTTCATGTAATACTTCCATTTAAACAACCACAGTAAATAACCCTGCCACAGACTATGGAAAAGAAAATATTTATGATCATAGACGATGATGATGACGACAGGTTCTTTTTCAAGGAAGTAATAACGGAAATACTGAATTCGGCTGAATGCATTGAAGCATATGACGGCGCGGATGCACTCAACCAATTAGGAAAAGCGGAAGAGTTGCCAAATTTTATTTTCCTTGATGTAAACATGCCCCGCATGGATGGACGCAAATGTTTGAAAGAATTAAAAAGGGATGCAAAACTTAAAAGTATTCCGGTCATCATGTATTCCACTACTTTTTCACGAGAAAGTATAAATGAATTTCTCAAACTAGGAGCATCAAGCTATCTCACCAAGCCAACGGATGTGAATAAACTTCCCGCGCAAATCCTTGAGGCGGTCAAAGACCTATAAAACTTTATCAATGAGATTGTTACCAATGCCGTTGCGGTAGAAGGCCACCCCTTGGTTGGTCGGGGATATGCTATACTATACCGAGGAACTTAATAGTTATATTGAAGAAAGGACTTCTACTTGACCCAGGCCATTGTAGGAATTCTTCAATTACTTGAATAAGTAGTGTAGGCTTCCCCAAAAATGATAAGATTTTGAAACCAGCGTTTAAATAAAGGATAGTTTTTAATTCTTAATCGTAGTTTCATAAAACGAACGTTTTAAGAGGCTAGGGATTTCTAAAGTTAGCCTACGGTCATAATTTCTTTCGTATATACGTCCTTAATATGTTGAATTACGTATATTGTATGTATAAAGATCAGAAATTATGGCTACAATTCGAAAATCACTGACCATTACCGAAGCCCAGGAGCAATGGATCAAACTGCAGATCAAAACCGGAGGCTTCACAAACGACAGCGAATATATGCGGCATTTAATACGGCTGGACGAGGAACGTAATAAGGAATTTTTGATTACAAAAGCAGCTATCCAAGAAGGTTATGATAGCGGTGTCAGTCCCAGGGTCAGAACGGTCGATGAGATTATGGATGCGGCCATAAAACGTCGAACGGCCAAAGCAAAAAGAAAATAGAATGAATAGCTACATTCTTTCTCTCAAGGCCGACAACGATCTAGATGATATAACGGATTATACCTTGGAAGTTTGGGGAGAAAACCAAACACACGATTATGTTACACAATTGCTGCTATGCTTGCAATCTTTAGCGGACAAACCGGAACTTGGGCGTAGTGCCGCGGAATATGGTTTATCCCTAAAAAGATATAATTACAAAGCGCATACGATTTTCTACGAACCGACCAAAAAGGGCATCTTTATTGTCCGCATTTTGGGACAGAAGCAAGATTTTAAGCGCCATATGTAATCGTGAATTTAGAAGTACTAAAATTTCTTGGTAAAATCTTATCGCTGTTTGGACCGAGGAATATTTGATACTAGGGGCGGTTATTTTCCATAGATCATATTTTTTGGGTAGTTCCGTAAAACGAACGTGGCTGTTGCAGAAGTGGTCTATGTGCAAGAAATCGACTCAAGTAGGCTGTATTTTAAATTATTTTCAGATGACAAGGTAGCCTTCCCTAAAAAAGGGGGAAGGCTACGATAGTTCTTCAAAATTCTAGATTCCTTGGATTATAATTGATGGAGTTGCCTGAACAAATGGCATATTTGGAGTAATCCAAATATGCCATTTGCCTTTTTAATTCGTTTATTTTCACATACATCCTTCTAACGACTGTTGATAACCCGAAATCCTCCAATTTATAAAAAATATCCGTTAGTGCCATTTGATGTGTTTAAAAACCAAATTTTATTGGCCGAATTAATTTTGGTTCGATTTGAATCGAATTAATATAACTATTTGTTTATCAATTAATTGTGAATAACTATAATTTGATTATTTAGCTTTCCTCTGTCCTTTTCGATACTTTCATCCCAACAATTTATTGAAGGAAAACAAAAGCGCTTTTGTTCATTTCGTAATCCTAAAAAAGAAACAAATGGACAATTTTTTAATCCTTGCACGACTTGATCGGCTTGAAAAACTGGTAATAGCCAATAAGGAGGTACCGACCTTCGAGGAAACCTTTTACTACACGGGAATTTCCCGAAGCTATCTGTACAAACTGACTTCATCGGGGAATATCCCGCACTCAAAACCCAATGGTAAACTGATATTCTTCGAAAAGAAGAAGATCGTCCGTTGGCTGCTCCGGAACGCACAGAAATGCATCCGGGAAACCGAGGCCGAATAAGTAGCCTATTCTATGCCAAACACAAGGCAGTAAAGTACCCACAAACACATTTACCGTTCGTTTAACCCTAAATCAAGGGAATGCCCTTGGTACAAAAAATATTTTTATGAAAAAGATACCCTATTTACGTGTGGGCACCGCCTATTATAAACTGGTGCAAGCACCCACCATAGCGGGACATTTCAACGAGATCCTGGTCCACTGGAACATCGAGACCATCCGCCGCGACCATGGCAAGGACTACTTGGCCAAGGTGCCGAAGTACGACGGCTTTACCTGTATCCCGAGCCATATCGATTACAGGCAGGTGTACAAAGGGTTCTATAACACCTATTCCCCGTTGACCGCAGAACCGAGGCAAGGAAAGATCGATACCTCGCTCACCATGGTCCGGCATATTTTCGGCGATCATTACGAGCTTGGGCTGGACTATCTGCAACTGCTCTACACCAGACCGGTGCAGGTACTGCCCATCCTGTGCCTCGTATCAAGGGAAAGGAACACCGGTAAGACTACCTACCTCAAATGGCTAAGGGCCATATTCGAGAACAACATGACCTATCTGACCAACGACGGCTTCGCCAGCCAGTTCAATGCGGACTGGGCGAACAGGTTGTTGATCTGTATCGAGGAGGTACTGTTCAACAGGGAAGAGCTGACCGAGCGGATCAAATACCTGAGTACGACCAACATCAACAAACTGGAGGCCAAGGGCAGGGACAAAAGGGAGGTCGAGTTCTTCGGCAAGTTCATCCTTTGCAGCAACAACGAGCATAATTTCATCAAGATCGACGGCAACGAGACCCGCTTCTGGGTACTGAAGGTCCCGACCATAGAAAAGGAACATACCAATTTCCTGACCATGCTGAAGACGGAAATACCGGCGTTCCTCTATTTCCTCAGGGACCGTAAGATCTCCTCGGAGCACAGGACCAGGATGTGGTTCACCCCCGGACAGATAAGGACCGCGGCACTCATAAAACTGGTCTGCAGCAACCGGAACCGTACGGAAAAGGAACTCGCCACCATCCTTCTGGGCGGCATGGAACATTTCGATATAGAGAAGATACACCTTTGCCCCTGGGACGCATTGCAGCTGCTCAACAGGACGCGGATAAGGACGGATATGACACAGCTCAGAAGGTTGCTGAAAAAAGAGTGGAAACTGGACAACAGGGACAATTCGCTGAGCTATAGAAAACTGGTGATCTGGCAGGACGGCTCCATGCAGCTATTGGATTCCAAGGGACGCTATTTTACCGTGGAAAAGTCCTTTCTGCTCGAAAATTTTGACGAAACGATGACCGATTGAGCCGTTCCCTTTCTCTATCGATGCCAAAGAGGTCATCGTTATATCATCATTTGTTCATCAAAAAATAAAACGATGAGAGGAAAAGAAGTAAAAAAATGAAAACGATGAAACCGATGAAAGGAACGATGCGGTAGAAACCTAATAAAATAAGGGTCTTCCAATGGTTTTCATCAAAATATCAAAAAAATGATTAAAACTATTCGGCTGATGAAAAGAAAAAGAACAAAGGGGCTATCGTGCGAAAGAGCCCGAGCTTTTCCCATCGAAAGGGCGCTGGCAAAACTCGGGCACTTTCCTACCAAATCAACGGAGAAAGAAGCTTGGTACCTCAGTCCGTTCCGGCCCGAGGCCCAAGCCTCTTTCAAGGTGGCCAAGAGGCTAAATAGATGGTACGACCACGGGGCGGGAAAGGGCGGGAACGTAATCGACCTAATATGCCTGATCAACCTATGTCCGGTAAGCGAGGCTTTACAACTGATAGCACAGGACCAGACCTCTTTTTCTTTTCAGCAGCAACCGGTTTTTGAGAAAGAGGATGGGAAGGAAGAAAGGAACAAGAATAAAATAACCATCACCGAAGTAGGACCATTGACCCACCCTGCGTTAAAAGGGTATCTGAAATCAAGGAACATTGAACTGACAACTGCCCTAAAATATATCAGGGAAGTCCATTATCGGTTCAAGGACAAAGGCTATTTCGCCATCGGACTGAAAAACGGTTCGGGGGGATGGGAACTACGCAACAAATACATGAAGAATTCCAGTTCGCCGAAGGACATCACCCATATAAAAAACGGCAATACCAAACTCGTTGTTACCGAAGGGATGTTCGACCTGTTATCGATTTTGGATAGCAATGAAAATTTAGAATCGAAATATGATTTCTTGGTTTTGAACTCCACGGCATTCGTTCAAAAGGCGATGAACCTAATAGATGGCTATATCAGCGTTGGACTCTATCTGGACAACGATACAAATGGAAACCGAACCACCCAAAAATTGATAGAACATTCCAAAAACTGTAAAGACAGATCGGCACTTTATTCAGGATACAAGGATATGAACGAATGGCTGGCACATAGTTCTAAAAAGGGATTTGGGCAGGGGGCGCAAGATGTGTTTTTGTTGCCACAAAAACAAACTTGCTTTACTCCCGGCGGTCGCAAAGAAGAAAAGAAATGAAAAGGACCTACATCAAATTCAGGTGTTCCATCTACGAGAAAAAATTGCTCATGAAAAGGGCGGAACGGGCCGGTATTTCCCTTTCCGAATACTGCCGTAGTTCGGCCTTTGGAAATCCCGTCACAGAACGTTTGACCGTGGAACAACTTATCCATTATAAAATGTTGGTCAAGTATAAAAACAACTTTACCAGTATCCGGAATATGTTCGACAGACATAATCCGAAACTTGCCAGCGAGGTCGAGAAATTGGCTGACGAAATACGACAGCATCTCTATAATTTCAAGAGCATAAAAAAATGATAGGCAAGGGAAAGGCAATAGGGAACACGGGAACGAACATCGATTACGGTCTGGACCTGGAGAAAGATGCGGAAACTGTCTTTAGCCAACACCTGGCAGGGGAGAACGCCCAACAGATAACCGAGGAGTTCAAGCTGATACAGGAACAGAATACAAGATGCCATAAGAATACCCTGAGCTTTATACTCAGCCCGACCCGGGAAGATGGCAGGACCCTGACCAAGGAACAGCTAGGGGAACTGACCCAAAAGTTCATCAAGGAAATGCGGTTAAAGGAACATCAGGCCGTCGCCTTTGTCCACAGGGACAAGGCACATACCCACGTGCATCTATACGTCAACCGGATAGGATTTGATGGCAAGGCCTATAATGACAGCTTTATCGGAAAGCGGAGCCAATTGGCGGCCGAGAACGTGGCCAAGGAAATGGGGCTGACCACGGTCAGGGAGGTACAAATGGAAAAGGAACTGGATTCCATAAAAATACGTCTGGAAATAAAGAACATTCACCAAAAGGTAATGGAAAAAGAAAGGCCAAAAACGCTCGATGATTACATAAAGATTATGAAAACAAAGAACGTGGAGGTTATTCCGAGCATCAACAAAGCGAACAAGTTGCAGGGCTTCCGGTTCCAATACCAAGGACACAATTTCAAGGCAAGCGAGGTGCACCGTTCCATGTCGGGAGGGAGGATTATGGCGCTGCTTTCTCGGAACAGGGGTATAGGAAATCCAGTACAGGCAGGCAAGTCGGTCCAGCTATTAGGGAAAACCGTGGAAATGAGCGGCAATCTGGCCATAAGCATCGCCAAGAACATTATCAAAAAAATAATCAAAAGGGCTATCGATACGGGAATCGGGTATTAAAACAGAAAGCTATGGGATATAAAAAACTTGATGAAGTAATGGAACTACTGAGCGATGAGTTGGACGGGTTCAATAAGTCCATCAATAGATTGGAAAGGTTAGCCCAGAATGTCGAAAACATCAAAATAAGACCGGATACTGCAGAAATCGAGAGAATGCTCCTTGAACATTTAAATATGCAGAAGGACAAGGGTAAAGTGGTTCAAGAATCAATTTATGACATACAGAATCACATATTAAAGGCTAGATCGGTTCCCAAAGCACAGGTATGGCTGCATTATTCGATCTGGTTCATTTCATTGCTAATCATCGCCTATCTGGCCTTTAGGGTGTCCCGAACACCCGATATTCGGGAACGGGCATTTGCCGAAGGAAAACAGCAGGTAATTTCAAATCTTAAGGGATATTTTGACCAAAACCCAGAACACTACCGATCGTATCACAAATGGATCAAAGAAAAAGATAGCGTTCCAAATTAAAAGTAGTGTGCGCCCTATTTCGATTTTACTTTACGCTTATCTACCGGAACACTATAAAATCGAAACAGGATCCATGCGCAAGTAAGTTATGGTAAGTATTTGGGGACAACCTATTTACTTACTCAGGAAAAGCAAAGTCCCAATTCATTTTAACCTCAAATGATATCAACTAGAATCATTAAAAATCCACTGAAAAATAATCAATTTGTGTTACCCATGTGTTACCCAGAACTAAAAAAGCCGACTCCTAAAAGTCGGCTTTCCCTTTGTACAGGCGGAGAGACTCGAACTCTCACACCTTGCGGCACTAGATCCTAAGTTTTGTCCGATTTGTACCTAAAAATACTAAAATACTTTATTGTCAGTTACTTATAAAATTTTAAAAATCAAATAAAACCATTTAAAGCCATAAAAAACCATCAAATGTTTTAACATTGTTTTACCAATTTTTGTATCTTTAAAAAAAAGAACAAATGGCAACGATTAAAGCACTACTTTGGAAAAAGGAGAATAAGGCAGGAGAATGTACTATTGCTATTCGTATTACTAAAAATAGGAAATCAACTTATATCCATATTGGTCAGAAAATTAAACCAAAGTATTGGGATGATGTTACCAGCAAGGTAAAAAAAAGTCACCCGAACTCAGCTCGTTTAAACAATTTTATATCGTCTAAAGTTATAGAAATAAATAGAACGTTATTAGATTTAGAGTCCGAAGTCAATTCAAAAAAACAAATTGCCGAGATCAAAAAGACCATTTCAGGTAAATATGAAAGTAATTCGTTTTACGCATTTGCCGAAGCCTATTTTGACGAGCTTGAAAAAAACAAAAAGTATTCCCGTATTAATTGTGAGCAGCCCTTATTAAATAGGATAAAAGGATATCCAAGGGCAAAAACATTGACCTTTCAGGAAATAACCCCTCTTTTTTTGCGGGGCTTCATCTCCTATTTAAGAAGCACGAAAGATTCCGTTGGCGAAAGGAGCATCGTGAACACATTGATTTTCATACGTACGTTGCACAACAGAGCCTCACAGCAGGGCCTTGTCTCCAAAGACAATTATCCTTTTGGTAACCACGACGGAAAGATTAAAATAAGAATTCCAAAATCTATTAAAATCGGTCTTACTTCGGAGGAAATCAAAATTATTGAAGACCTAGACCTTTCCGACAACCCAAAACAACACCATACACGAAACGTGTTTCTATTTAGTTTCTATCTAGCCGGAATGCGGGTTTCCGATGTAGTTCAAATGAAGTGGTCAAACGTGCAGGGAGAACGGATATATTATACCATGAATAAGAATCAAAAAAACCTTTCGCTTAAAATACATGGTAAGCTTCAAAAAATATTGGATGAATACCTCCCTACAAAAAATTCACAGACAGATTATATCTTTCCTGAATTAAGAGAAGCTGCCAATAACCCCAAAGATATTTTAAGGGTTAGTAAGACGGCCAACAAAAGATTGAATAGGTATCTAACGCAAATTGCCGAAAGAGCAGAAATAACGAAGAAAATCACAATGCACGTTTCCCGTCATTCCTTTGGGAATATATCAGGAGATAGAATTCCGCTACAAGTCCTACAGAAGCTTTACAACCATTCTGATATCAAAACGACCATCGACTATCAACAAAACTTTATCAATAAAGATTTAGACGACGCTCTTGATAACGTAATTGGTTTCTGATCGATACATGAATGTCTAATGAATAACTAAACATTGGATGGAACATCGGTAAAATAGTTATTATAGTTCAAAGAATAATACCCTGTTCAGTTTTTATTGATGTTCACGTTTTCGTGAACAGCTCAATAAAGTGAACAGGAAGCATAATTATAGCGTCTAATTTTCTTAATCTAGAGTTTCAAAATTTTGAGACTTTTTTTCTTTTTTCTCCCTATCCACAAAAAAGCGCCCGTCAGGGCGCAAATCCAATTCCCGAAAACTGTCCGAATCTACCATCCAAGCCCCATACCTTTCTTTTTGAATTTTGTGAAATCCGTAAGCTCGTCCTTGAAACCGTTGTAGACTTCTGCGGTCTTTCTATCTCTTTTCTCCAATAAAGAACTAATTGCATAGACGCCTTTTCTTAGCAATCGCCTTTGTTCAAAATTAGATTGTCTTTTGATCGCTAGCTGCACACTCTCACGAAGCCCATTGTCCATGTGTTGTTGTATTATTTCCAAATGCAGGTTCGGTCGCATATTTTTTACGGTTAACAAAAAGGCTGCCTTATTGTATAGCCCTCCTTCCATCAGGTGCCCTACCCATAGGTTTTGCAGGTCGTTTCTGCCCTCTCGAATCAAATTTTCGATGATGGGGTTTTGTTCCCGTAAAACCGTAGTTACATCGGGAATCGAATTCAGGTATAGACTTGTTCTTTTTGGTAGGTTAGAACTTGAACCATTATCGGTATAAATCGATTTGACCTTGAACCCTTCCTCCCCCCTTATAAAATAGAATCCCTTGGCATTGAACAAGGTAATATAGTCCTTTGCCGATTTTTCAAAGCTGGAGTGCCTGCGTTCCGCGTTCTTTACGTACAAACCCAAAGCGACACTTTCGTATTGCTTTTTGTAATCGGGATTCATCTTTTCATATAGATTCGGGAAAATCATTGGCAGGAAAATAGCCGATGCCGTCAGCTTGGGGCTGTTTTCGGAAGACCGTTCCGCCAACATTTCGAGCATCAGATGGTTTTGGCGGACAAATCCCATGGATACATATTTTTCCATTTCCTTCGGAAAAGGCAAATTGTTTAGGGGAACGGGAACGGTATGCCTGTTCGATTTGGCAAAGGACAATTGGTTGTCAATATACTTTACCCCCAAGGATTGGAACAAAAGACGAACACTCCCCTGTTTAGTGCCGACATTGAAAACCTCTTTTTTCAATACTTTGCCGATAAGCTTGAATTTGCTTTCCAAGGTTTCCTTTTCTTTTTTGGTCTCAAGTTCGTACAATCTCTCCCTGACCATGGGAAAGGTATTTTCTATCGCTTTCCTGAATTCCGTCCTTTGATTTCTTGGGACGTAACGTTCCAAGAAATTATGACTTTTTGAGGCCATCAAGCTCGGAACGATATCGCGAAAGTTTCTGGTCATGATATGTTCCGATAGCAGTCCCTCTTGTTTCGAGGATTTCAGGTAGGATGTTGTCAATGCCTCTTTTAACGTTTTTTGGATTTCCAGTTTGAACTGTTTGCTTTCGGTATCGATATGTGTAGGTTGGTTGCCGTTACCGAAAATATCCTTGCGGTTTTGCATTCGGATATTTTTGCTCAGTTCCCTTGCCCTAAAAACATAGCCAGATCTGTCATAGATGGTAAATCCTTCGATAACCTCTCCCTTTTTGTCCAGATTGATGTCGATGTCCTGATATTCTTTGACTACTTCTTCCAGATCATTCGGATGGATGGTTTGAAAAAGGTCATAGGTAGTTTTTATCTGCTTCAAGAGTCGTTTCCGGTGCATCGGAAGGAGTTTCGATTTAGAATGAATATCGAATACCTTTTGCAGTTTCGGTCCGCTTAGATTGCGGTGTACCTCGGATCCGTTGATGAAATTTGTCCGATATCCTTTTTGGTTGTTCAAACCGTATTTGACCCCTACCCTTCCCGATTCGTTTTTGGTGGTCTTTACCTCAATGTGATATGGCTCGACCAGTCTTGACAGTTCCTCGAAACTGCGTACTTTGTATTTTTGGTTAATACTGTTTAGCACATTCTGCACGTAATATCGCGTCCCTTTTTCTGCATTCATACCAAATTGTAACTCGGGCAACCTGTGAACTGGGAGTTGTTCTTTTTGTTTCGCTGATGGTGCAGGTGTCAGACCGTATTTCTTTTCGAGGTGTTGCCGTGTCGCCATGCTCCTTCTATGGCTGTTGAAAATCGGGAGTACTTTCCCATCATTCGTTACGTTGGTCGTTACGATATGGACGTGTTCATGCTCGGTATCATTGTGCCTTACGACGATATAGGGCTGCGCTCCATATCCCATATTTTCCATGTATTCTGTTGAGATTTTAAGAAAGGTCTTATCATTAAGGTTTTCCCCGTGGGGAAGGTTCAGGCTGATGTGCGCATAGCGGTTCTTGGTAGCATTGCGCTGTCCTTGAAAATACAGTACGTTTTCAAAAAACTTTGGCGATATACTTTGGGAAAAGGCGTTTCCGTAACCTAATATTTGCATGCCCTCTTTTCCAAGAACGTACCTCAAAGTTCCTTGACAGCTCTCCCCATAAATCAGCTTTGCTATCATTCCTATTTTTCGTTTATGATTTCAAAAAGAGCATATAGCAATTCGTTCGTTTTTCGTATCTCATATTGCAGGTCGCTGTTAGGGCTTCTAAGACTTTTATGGTGGGCAAGTTTGACCAGTTGATTGATATTGTTTCCGATTTTGTTGAAATGATAGGCAAGTTTCGAGGTATCGGGGAGCCTATCCTTTTCTTCCGCTTCTTGGTTAAGAACCAATCTTCTTAACAGCGGACTTATCGTTCCCCTTTTTGTTATATCGAGATGATATGATTTACATATATGACCTAATTTTTCATATTCCGTATCGTTGAATCTAAGCATGACGTTATGGTATCGCTTTCTATCTCCCAATTGTTTTCGGCCTCTTTTCCGCTCTTTCATTTTTGTTGCTTTTTAGGGCAAAACACTTCGCAAGAAGTAGACGATTCTAAGTTACTTAGAATACACCTCGCTATCCACCTACGTGGATAAATATAGTACATCAAATCTGATTATAATAATCTTATTATCAATATTTTAAGTCATTAAATCATATGGAATCATATTCGACCATATGGGTACAGAAGAACGATTTATCTAGTCTAATATGGTGTCGAAAAAAATAGGGGATTTGGGAATTGTCCAAATTTTTGTGGGTAGGGAGAGGAAAGATCAAGCGGTTTTTTTACCGCTTGTGCTTTTGCGCGGCCGAGGAGATCGGGCAAAACTGCAATGGAAAGACTTCACGGACGGACCGGCGAAGCGTGTCCGTCCGGGGAGGATTGGAGTGGAAGGTTGCCCGATTTCCGCAGGAGCGGGCCGGAGGGATTCGATGTCCGGCAAACAAAGATTCATCCTATAATCTTACTCAATGGCATACCTTAGTTAAGGGTCTATGTTTTTATGGTTATGGACCAATTATGAAAATCCTATTTGTGTAATAAGTATTTTTCAGATTCTAGATGTATTGAATACATTCAACCGACCATATCCAAAATAAGGCATTCGCCTGTCGTAAGGTTTGTCTATAAATATATCCTAAAGCCGCCTTTCTAAATAGAATATATATCCGAGTTTTGGCTGTACGTTGATTTTTAGAAATTATAAAGCATAAGGTTCTGATGATGTTGAGACTTATCATTAAAGTAGTTATGTAGTTCGTTAACTAAATAATTGTTTAATTAATGAATTACGTAATTAGTAGCAAATTTTTCTCGTAAGTAAAAAGTTTGACTAAATGGTAACGGTATAAAAATATCCAAGTTTTCGGTGGAAGGGGGGGAGAAAGGTTATACTTAAATTTTGCCGATTTACATATTAGCAGGACCGAAGTGGTTCGGAAAGACCGAGCGCAAAAAATTGCATTTCCTTCTTCAGGTCGAAGGGTTGCCTTACGTTTTTCAGTGCTTGGGGTCTTATGACGGTCTTTCTTTCCATGATTTTTGGAATCGTCAACCATAAAATTCTATTTGAATTTGATTTCTAAGTTTAAATAATAGTAGGATTTAATAAACCATACTGTAAGCTTCCCCTAAAACCGAACTGTTTAAAAGAGGAATAATAATCAAGACGAACCCAAGATGATCTCATAGAATATTTTAATAACTGGAGCTAATAAAAATATTATTCCAAAGAAAACGTTATAGGGTAGTACTCTTATTTCGGGGCAAATACATACTGTAAAATAGAGCCGAAAATCCTAGAATAATGAAACCAAACAAACTAATCTTTCTCTCGATCACTATGCTCGCGCTGTTAAACTGTAAAAAAGAAGAAGCTCCGCCGGAGAAGCCTGAGATATCTAATAATGACATCTATTTTTCGATAATGGTCGCTGATGAATATATTCCTGAAAACATTGAAGAATGGATAATTATCAATGATAAAAATGGAAATCTTTTAGATTATAGGCAACTGGCAAACGGCAGTACGACTGAATTTAAGGCCTTGGAAAACGAAATACCCAATCAGTTTACAATAACTACCTTTAGACGTGCATATCTACCAAGTTTAAATATTTCCCGATTTTTTTTGACCACTTATCCTAATATTGCAAAAGAAAGTTTTTGGAATCTTGAATATTTCCCTAGCACCCCTAGAGAAGTAAACCCAACAGTACCAGGCAGTTTCTCACTTTTTGTTGAGAATGTACCGAATTATATTGATTACACCTTATCAAGTTTGGAATCAATCAGCCCCGTTCGGTCTTATTATCTTCAAAGAGGTAGCAACTCACTCTCATTACCAGAAATCCATATTTATCAACAAAATCGATATATCCTCACCATTGTTGACGGACTCAACAATGTTAAATATAAAATTTTTGAAAATACTCAAGATGGACAAAATTTAATACTAGATTACAATGACTTTTCGTTTTTCGAAAACTATCTTACCATCAGTCTTCCTAATCAAGAAATTGATTACCTATACTTAATTAATGGGCTGTCAGAAGACGTTGCCTATGTAGGAAATGATGGTTTCGCGTACCACCAAAACTTTATTTCATCCGAAGATCAGCTCCCTTTTGGTCAATTGAAGATAGGATACTTAGATATTTTTGACAAACATAAAATATTCTTTTCAATCGATATGCTAGAAGACTCATATAGCTATCAATACCTTAAAAACGGAAGACCCACTTTCGAATTAGCCATACCTGAAAAACCTGATTTCAATTTTCAGGGTGAATCAGTTCTTGATTTTCAATTTAGTGCTGATATTAATTATGTATATAGTTCATCCCAATGGATAACCTCAGAAAACATCGAAGAGCAAAGTCAAGATCAAACAGCATGGACAATTTTTACAGAATTTAATTCAATAACCAAGTTAAAGGAATTTCCTTCTGAAATTATTGCCCAATATCCAAGATTAAGTTTGGACAACTTACAATATCAAAGTACGTCGTTAAATCTAAAATCAGAATCTTATCCCGATTTTATTGACAGGTCATTTACCCCAAAAGAATCGATTGGTAACACAGACTACGAGAAAGAAATACTTACCATCAAAAATCCTACAGATTAATTATTGAAGTGATTTAAACAGTGTACATACTAACTTGGGATTGTTTTCAAAGCATATTCTAGCCTTCCTTGCCTATAGACCGGAGCTACAGGTTCTCTTTGAATGTTGAAGTATAGATAAACGGCACTCGGCCGTAGCTGAAAGCTTTAGTTTTTCTTTTAGCGGCAATGTCTAGATAAACTGCCCTCAAACCTAAACGAATGTCGGTTTCCGGAAGTCTGAATAAAGGTGGGATTAATTACTCCCTTGTTAAAAAGCCAAAATTAGCAGTTTTACAAAAGCTTAGTACTTTATGCGCCAATAATATGTTATATTGCGTATATTGTATGTAATTAATTTTACGATTATGGCAACAATCAGAAAATCATTGACTATTACTACCGCTCAAGAAGAATGGATAAAGCTTCAAATTGAAAATGGCGGTTTCGCGAACGATAGCGAATATATGCGACATCTAATTCGTTTGGATGAGGAGCGTAACAGGGAGTTTCTAATCACCAAGGCGGCTATACAAGAAGGCTATGATAGCGGTATGAGCTCTAAAATCAGGTCCGTTGACGAAATTCTTGAAGCTGCTAAAATCCGGAAAAAGAACAGAACTAAAAGCAACGGGAATGTCTAGCTATCATTTATCGTCGAAAGCCAATGGCGATATCGACGATATTGTGGATTATACTTTGGAGACTTGGGGCGAATCACAGACGCATATTTATGTTACCGAGTTATACCAATTTCTACAGACCCTTGCGGATAATCCCGACCTTGGTCGCAGTGCTTCAGAATTTGCGCCTCCACTAAAAAGATACAACTACAAGGCACACACAATTTTCTACGAACCGACCGGAAAGGGCATCTTCGTTGTTCGTATTTTAAGCCAGATACGTGATTTCAAGCGACATCTTTAGGCGTTGATTAATCGGTTTAGATAGTCTAGATTAAGGTGGGATTAAGTGCTACCAGTTTTATTAATGGAGAATAGGTTTATTAGAACTTTTAGAGCTAAAAGCAGTCCTAACAAACGTTCGTTTTACTGCACTCTTATCTTTCTTAGGGTTTTTTTAAACTGCAAGTTCAAATTCCGTTACATCATGATATCCAAAGTACTCGATGTTATTTCCGTTATTCTTCACCATTTATCTAACGGTATTTTGACTATCGTTTAATTATACTTTATCAACATGATTTGCATCTAATTTGGTTGCCTTATGAATATCAGTGCTTCATCTAAAATTTCATCCTTGCCTTCAATTGTACCTAGAATTGAAGGATTAACCATAATATCGGGTATTATTCCTTTTCTTTGTGTTTCTCCTCCATCCGGATAGTAAACCCCGATTCCAGAAAATCTTGTTCTTACGTTTCCAGGCAGAACCAATGCAGAAACGTTACCGTCCGCTCCCGCGGTCTGACTACCTATTACCTTAGCATTAGGTGCTACTCTCAGGGCCATCGCCGTAAACTCCGAATTACTTATAGTGTTGTGATCGACCAGCACCGCTACTTTTCCCTTATAATAGTTAACATTAGTTTTGCCAACGCTCAAAATTTCTTTGCCAAAGGTAAATTCCCCCAATGGCTTGATATTACCAGAGGTTGTCCTTGCGAACGGTGTTGGTTCGGGCATCAAGTAATCACTTAAAGGATAAGTAATAGCATCGGATGGGTAACCCCTTAGGTCTACTATGATGCCCTTTTTTTCAGTAAAGGATTTCATTAAATTGTGTATTTCCCCTTTTCGTAATTGTGCGGCATTAATGTATCCGATATCGCCTCCAAATTCCATGCTTGAGGGGATAATATGATTTTCAAATGCAATCTCGCTTACATCGATGGTCTTCAAATACTCCGAATGGGAACCGGTTTTGTTCTCATATGTCAGAAGCAGTTTATCGGCATCGGTCCGTAATATATCCTTTGACATATCCGCCAATTGAACCGATATGTTCGATGACGGATAATACTTTTTTCTCTGTTCAACCAGTTTCATGATTTCTACATTATCGACACTTGTAACCACGTCACCTTCCCTGATTTTACTGGAATCTTTATCGATCCCCAACAAATCGGCTATCAATGCCTTATTCTCGACGAATTCTATTTCAATGGGCAAAATTTTACTTCCTAAAAAATCATTGAAACCCTGCTCATTTATGGAATTGCTGATATGACTATCACCTACTTTGGAGAACAGCTCGATCAAAGTTATTTTATATGACTGTTCGTCGTCTGTATTCAAAATTTTCGGAATAAACCTTTTCAGGACCGAATCCCAGTTTTCATCGATCAGGTTTCTATATGGAAAGAAATAGTTTATAATATTCCAGTACCGGAATAGAGCCAAAAGTTTGATACCGCTATCGTTCCAATCAAAAACGGAATATGAGGATTCATTTGTGAAAATTGGATTACCTACATAAGGATCAAAACCGACATAAAAATGTTGGCCGTCGATAGCGCTATTTTTAATCTGATCAAGTTTTTGGGTGATTTTTTCAGTAAAAAGGCTTTTGTTGGAGATCCAGTCCAAATTGGATCGTAGTTTGACCTCGCCATAATCATAATCGTCCCGAGTTGTCTCAGGACCAGGATTTCCGATAGAATTGATCCAATCAAGTAATTTCCCCTCAAAATTTTCTGCATCGATTATAGGTAATATCTTGAAAAGTTCGTAATCCCAATCGAACTTTCCCTTTGCTACATCCGGATGATTATATTTCAAGAGACCCCAAACTTTACAGATTTTATATAGCCTGGTTATTTCCGATTGGTCCGGGTTCTTCAATTCAATGCCTGAACTATTTTTGAATTTATCGTTAGTTTCAAATGATGCTTGTATCGGTTTTTCCTCTTTAATAGTTGAAATGTTTTTCCCGTCAATGTAGATATTGAAATTATCGAACCATACGCTCCCAGTACCCGATAGCCCACCGCCTACGTGGATCTGACTTGTTCTCTTCGGTAATTTAGCACTGACACTATATTTGGTCCAATCTTTAGTACCATGAACATTCTCCTTCTTCAGATCGCTGTAAGCCAAGGTCGAGCCATGTCTGCTTATCGATAAGAATAGATCTGCATTACCGTTTTCTACATTCTCAAGTTTCATATACCCCTCCAATCGAACTTCTTGACCCTTGGGAGAAGCACCAATGATATTAAGTATCGAACCGAAAGACTCTCCTTCAGAATTTGATTTGATCAAAGTAGAATATTTGCCGGAGCTTACCTGCATCGAATCCATGGAAACAGTATCATTTCCAATTTTATACCATTTGTTGGGCATTGTGCTGTCGGGTCCTTTTCTTTCAAAATCGAGATTGTTGACTTCGTTGCTACTCTGGGAAATACAGCCCGAGAAAGAAATAAGCAACGCCGAACAAAAAAATAAACATTTTATGGTCATACTAAGGATATCAAGTCCATTGGTGCGAAAACGTACGCTAAAGATGGGAAATTGTAACAAAAATGCCAATGGAAGGGTAGCTGTCACCTAGTGATAAATATACCCATAAATTTTAAAGTCCAGATTAACGCAGGATGAAGTAAGCCAAGGAAGATTAAGATGTAGCCCCTTAAAACGTTCCAATTATGGAACTATCCAAAAGATGAGTTCGTGGTAGTATAAACCACCATTTTGTTTATTAGCGTAGACTATTTAATAGTTCAAGTGTACAATTTCCAACTTTTAATTAATAACGCCCCCATTGCAGTAGTTTTACACATGTTTTATAGTACTCGGACCAGTATTTTACTTAATTCACCGGGCTTAACGTTTTGGGCCATTATTCTTCCTTCACGATCCAGAAGCAGATTGAAGGGTATCGAATTGAGATTATATGTTTTTTCAGTACTCCGTAATGAATCTATAACCTGTGGCCAGCCCAAATCATCCTCTTTTATCGCCATTTGCCATTCTTGTTTGTTCCTGTCGATCGAAACCCCGAATATTTCAAATCCTTCGGTTCTAAATGAATCGTATACATTCAACAGTTCCGGATTGGTCTGCCTACAGGGGGCACACCAAGAGGCCCAGAATTCCAGTAATACGACATTTCCCTTGAAGGATAGCCTGTCCACCATATTACCTTCTTGGTTCGGCAATATGAGGTCAGGTGGTATATTTCCATCTTTGAAGAGCTTACTTTGCTTGATGAGACTCCTAATTTTGTTCAGGTCTCCCTTATCTTGATAACTGGTATCCATCAGCTTTAAAAGCCTCTCAAATTGATCGTCGTCAAGATAATTGAAATAACTGCCTAAGCCTGCAAGATATTCCCCGCTCATTACGGATCTGGGGTTGTCGGATATGAATTCGTGAAGGTTATTGTATAGCGAACCCCCTTTTATACTATCGACTTTTTCATTATGGACCGTTTCACTCATTTTATCTTCGAAACGGTCTCTCAAATTTTGGCTTTCAGAACCATAAATGCTATCTATATCCAAAAATTTCGTCATACCCATATTTGAGTTCTTAAATGAATATTTTGCATATATATCGATCGGACTATTTTCCAACATTAATGTCCCCAAGGTCATCATATCGGTCGAGGACGGTCGTCCCGGGTATAAAACCCCCACCGTGGGGAACGCTACTTTTCCTTTAAATGTAAACGAGTTGTCCATTACTAAGGAACTATCGAGCACATCATTGTACTTTAGAAAAATGTAGCCCTTGTAATTTCCAGCTATTTTGCCATTTAATGAAAATCTGTTGTCTTCTTTTTTGCAGCCGAAGAAAACGACTGTCAACATTCCGAGTAAGATTATACCTTTTGCTTTCATAGGATGCAATAGTTTAGAAAATTTGGGTAAGCGTTGTTATCGAAGTTTTTTTCGATGAGCTGTAGAATAGGTTGTTAGGCACTGGCTTTATTCCATCATCTTATCAAAAGCTTTATCAAATTCCATTTTCCGTTCTTTTGAAACATTTTCATATATCATAGTTCTACCTAGAATTCTTTCTTTCCGCGACATTTTATTTTCGTCAGAAATTTGAGATAGATTCAACTCGGCATTTCCACCACAAAGAACAGATATGCTGCTCGAATCGGTAAAAGAATAGGATATGATAAATCCTTCTTCCTAATAATTTCGGTCAGTTTTTTTTAATCCAGTTGGTATAGTTAAGATTATGCTTTTTCCCATACAGTCATCAAGTCCTACCTCTTCCAACTTGATTTCTTTTTTCTCAAGTCCTGCACAACCAGCAATAAGTAAAATTCCAACAGTCCCTATATATAGTCTTTTCATTTTTTTATTCAGCTTCCAACTAACGTCAAGTTTTAAGTACTGATATTCATCATGTTACCAAACCCGACATCTTCCGGTCTAAGCTCAAATTTAGCGATATTCTTT
>NZ_FNAO01000017.1 GCF_900101815.1 Pricia antarctica | reverse complement strand
GGTATAGTTCTTTCTTCCTTGCATACCTTCAATTTACGGATTTCCGCGCATCGGTGAAAGCAAAAATTGATGTTTATCGGAGTTGTGCAACAGCCGCGGGGGTTTAAATGCACTCCATACCGAGGAGAGCGTAAGTCGTACTAAATTGATCCATTGGAATCGCAGTATTTACCGACGGCCATTAAAGCATAGAATGACGACTTACAACATATACCATAACCGAATTATAGAAATTCCATCCTATTTTTAATACATTTTAATCCTCAGCGCACGTTTTCGCTCGGATGGGCTTCATACTCCAGAAGGGTCATATAATTTTCAATTATTTATTTTAAACGAAAATTTTTATATATTTAGTGAATTCAAGAGTTGATATCATTCATAATCATAAAATGTCCGATATAGAACTGAAAACATATAACCTAGTTTTTGCAAAAGTCAAAAATAGTAACCGAAAAGCATTCCAAAAGCTTTTCGACCTTTACTGGCAGCAAATGTTCATAGCGGCCAAATCGGTTGTTTTGGATGAAGACGTCGCAAAGGATATCGTACAGGATATTTGGCTGAATATATGGCAGGGACGAAATAGTCTGGATATTCAAAACTTCGAAGGTTATATGTTCAAGTCTGTCCACTACGGATGTTTCAAGTATTTGCGGGACAACAATTTTACTTCAACACATACACAGGCGATAAATCCCTTACAGTTCAGTGTAGCTGCGGATATCGAGAGCCGGTACGATCTGGAGGACACCCAATTGGTCATTGAAACCACCCTTCAAGCGATGCCTTCAAGATGTCAAGAAATTTTTAGATTGAGCAGGTTCGATGATACGTCCAATGACGAAATCGCCTTAAAATTGGGTGTATCCAAGAGGTCAGTTGAAAATCAGATTTCGTTGGCCCTGAAATCTATTCGGCAAAATCTGATACTTGCCCGATCTTCCGCAACAAACCTTTTTCTCCTTATTTATAGTATCCTGCACTAGTCCGGTTCTGGAATCTTTCCCGGTCCAGCACATTCCCAAATGTTAAAGTTCAAAATTTTGTGTGAGTTCGAGGCCAGTTATGGTTCATATAGGTACAGGACCGTACTATGCAAGAGCAGGAATTCAAAAAACTATTGGATAAATATCTTAACAACTCCATTTCCGATTCGGAAATGGAGTTGTTGGAGCAATTCAAAGAAGAACTACTTAGGCTGAACCCGGAACCTTCTTTCAACAGTGATATCCACAAAAAGGAAATAGGGGAATCTATATGGTCCACTGTTAATATGGGAACTGTAAAAAGGAAATTTACAGACCTTAAAAGTTGGGGCAGGTATGCGGCCGCGGCCGTCATCATCGGTTTTATAGCGGCAAGTTATATTTATTTGGACGATACCGCCAGTGTTATTACAACCAACAAACCTGAAAACGCCATTACGCTAGAACTTGAAGATGGTACAATAAAAACCATTGATGAGAAAGGAAATGTCAAGGTTCTGGATACGCAAGGTAAAATTGTTGGACACCAAGAAGGATCAAGTTTAAAATATTCCGATAGCAAGTCCGCAAAAGAGCTAGTATTCAATACTTTGGCCGTGCCCTATGGCAGAACGTTTGAACTTCAATTATCGGATGGTACCGTGGCACATCTCAATGCAGGTTCTTCCATCAAATATCCTGTTCACTTCCTACCGGGCCTGAACCGGGAAGTCCACATTACGGGTGAGGCCTATTTGGAGGTTGCCAAGGATACCGCCCACCCTTTCATCGTAAATGCCAACCAACTGCATATTGAGGTCTGGGGAACACGCTTCAATGTTTCCGCCTATACGGAAGATGAGGCTACCGAAGTTGTTCTCGTGGAAGGTTCGGTAAGTCTTTATACGGAATCGAAAGGAAATGATACACATATATACACTTTTCTAAAACCCGGTTTTAAAGGTAGTCTGGACAAGAACAACAATAATATAAGTACTTCGGAGGTCATTACGGATATCTATACCTCTTGGATAAACGGTAACCTGGTTTTTCGAAATATAACCTTTAACAATATTTTGAAAAAAATGGAGCGACACTACAATATTGTTATTGTAAACAATAATATAGAGATCAAGGACGAGGAATTCAATGCCAATTTTGGGGACGAACCTATTGAAAAAGTACTTGAAGAACTAAGCGCCAACTATGGGGTCGAATATAATTTTACGGATACGGGTATAGTGATCTATTAACCCCCTCTTCAGAATTAACAACCAAAAAGCCCATGAAATAGAACCAAGTAATATCAATTAATGAACGGCCTGACCTGACCTATAAAAAATCGGAAAGTGCAACGAACATTTCTCGATCGGTAAAGGCGATCAAACCAATAACCGCGACTAAAACTATAAAAATATGAAAAAACTTCCTAGGCTCATAAGAAACCTTTATCCGTTGTTCAAATTCAGTTTGAAAATGAAATTCAGTACCCTGCTGCTTCTGGCAACCCTCTTTTCAATGCAGGCAAATGAAACGTTCGGGCAGCGTAACAAGATAACCCTAAATCTAAACGGTGTTACCGTTGGTCGTTTGATAGATGAAATTGAAGGTAGTACGGAATTCGAGTTTGTCTATAGGCTCGATGATGTAGATTTAGAACGAACCGTTTCCGTTAGGGTCAAGAAAGAGTCGATTACAACTGTACTGGACCTAGTGTTCCAAAATACAAGAACCACATATAACCTGACGGATAATAGAGTATACCTTGTCAAAAGAAAGAAGGCAGTTATAAACCTTGACACGATGAACACCACCCCTAAATCCTTTTTACAGCACTCAGTTAGCGGTAGTGTCACCGATTCCAGTGGACAACCCTTGCCAGGTGCGAGCATCGTCGAAAAAGGTACTACGAACGGGGTAACCACCGATTTCGACGGTAATTTTTCAATCGATGTAACCGATTTAGACGCGACATTGGAGATTTCATATGTCGGATTTGCAACCAAGGAAGTAGCCATAAACGGACAGACAAATCTTTTGATCAGTTTACAGGAAGGTGCCGCCAATCTAGACGAGGTGGTAGTGGTAGGCTATGGAACCCAACGCAAGAGAGATGTTACGGGGTCCATATCCTCGGTAAGCACGGAAGAAATAGCACAACGCACACCGGCAAACGTTTTCGAGGCTGTACAGGGCCAGCTGGCAGGCGTGCAGATCAATACGGGTTCCGGGGCTCCCGGTTCGGGGGCATCCATAAGAATCCGTGGTACTTCCACCATCAATGGGGTACCGACCCATTGTACGTGGTAGACGGACAACCTGTGGACAATATCGATAACATCAACCCGAACGACATCCAATCCTTGGAGGTGTTGAAAGACGGTGCTTCCGCCGCGATCTATGGCTCCCGTTCCGCGAACGGTGTGGTCATCGTGACCACTAAATCCGGTAGGGCGGGCAAGACTTCGATTAATGTAAACTATATAAAGAGCTTTAGCAAACTTAGGAAAGTTCCCGTAGCGAACGCCAGGGAAAGACAATTGTACGACCTATTAAGAGGTACGGAGGGTAACGGTCTGGTCGATACCTTGAACCAAATGTACCAGTTAAACAATGATTTCCAGGATCTTTTCTTCCAAACTGCCGCAAAGGACCAGGTAAACGTGAGTCTGTCGTCCGGTGGGGAGAAAACGAAATTTTATTGGAATACCGGACTGATCGACCAAGACGGGCTGACCATCAATAGCAATTTCACGAGGCTCAACACCAGGCTGAACGTAGACCACGACTTTACGGACAATATCCGTATGGGAGTCCGTCTGGGCCTATCGTACGAGGAAACCAAGAATATCGACCAGGCCAATGAAACGGAAGTTATCAGCTCTGCAATCATCAAGGCCGCCTACAGTCCTTACATCGACCCGGACGGTTCTTACATTGCCAGTGCCAACAGTTTTAGGGGCAGGGCCAATATTCTGGACGAACTTTCACGATCCGATGTGCGTTTTAGAAACCTCCGAGGAAACTTTTTCACATATTTGGAATTCGATATCCTTGAAGGTCTGAAGTTCCGCACCAACAACGGTGTCGATTATAACTACACGCGGAACACCTGGTTTCAACCCGAATTCGTCAGCAGTCAAAGTGCCGATATTCAGGCCGAGTTCTTTTCCTCCTTGGATTATAACTGGATACATGAGAGTTTCCTGAATTATGATACCACAATGGGGAAACATGTAATAACCGGTCTGCTCGGCTTTAGCGCGCAGAAATGGGCCCGTCCGGAAGAACGTATCAGGGGCTTATTGGCCAATAATTTAATACCGACCCTGAACAATCTTGGCGGTCTGGAAGCTATAGACCTTAACAATACCTATACGGAAGATCAGAACGATCATTCCCTAATGTCGTTTTTCGGCAGGGCGACCTATGCCTATGATGACAAGTACTTGGTTGCCACCACTTACAGACGCGATGGTTCGTCGCGTTTTGGACCTGAAAACAAATGGGGACTTTTCCCTTCGATAGCACTGGGTTGGCGGTTCAGCAACGAGAAATTCATGGAAAATCTGACCTTCATAAAGGATGCGAAGTTACGGTTCAGTTCCGCCATCACCGGAAACGAGAGAATCAACAATAGGGATTTCGATTTCTTGCTATCCACCTCGAATTTCTATAATGGCCTTAACGGTATCGGGCTTTCCAATCAACTGGGCAACCCTGCCATTCAATGGGAGGAAACCAACCAGACCAATTTTGGACTGGACCTTGCCCTATTTTCCAACCGTTTGAATTTTACTTTCGATTATTATGAAAAGACGACGAGCAAACTACTGGCAAACTTACCACTACCTGCCCAGACCGGCTTTTTACAGACACGTGTGAACGTTGGTGAAGTCAGCAACAATGGGCTCGAACTGACACTGAATGCAACGCCGATAGTCCTGAACGATTTCAGTTGGCAGACCGATTTTAATATTGCCATCAACAACAATAACGTTAACGAACTTGCCGGGGGCGTTCCTATTATATCGGACAACCACATTACGGAAACCGGAAGTCCTTTAGGAAGTTTTTTTGGCTATGGGATAGAGGGCATTTTTGCCTATGACGAGTCCAATGCCTTTACACCGGAGGGCACGCAACTTACCCCGAACTTTTCGGGGGATGGCACATTCACCAATTACACCTTGGACGGTGCTACCTACAACGGTCAGGTAGACCAATTGACCGTTGGTGGAACCGTTAGCGGTGGGGGAGATTATCAGTACATAGACCGCGACGGTAATTTCACCATTGACGGTGATGACCGTAAATTACTGGGCAATCCGTATCCAAAATATTATGGAGGTTGGAGAAATCAGTTTACTTATAAGAACTTGAGATTTTCCTTTTTGTTCGACTATCAGTTCGATGTCGAGGTATTCAACAACTTCTATCAGACCATGTCGAACTTTACCCTGAATTCATGGACGCCAGTACCTTATATAATAAACAATACATATGAAGGGCCTGGCGACGAAACGGCCATATTCCCGGGTGCCAGAAGAAATCAGAACCTTTTGGGCACGACGGCACCGACCTCTTATTGGGTGGAAGAAGCCGATTTTATAAAGCTAAGGAACATAAAACTGACCTATGACCTACCTGACCAATGGATAGAGATCTTGGGCATGCAACGTTTTACCGTTTTCGGCTCGGTCAACAACGCGCTTGTATGGACGAACTATATAGGGCCGGACCCTGAAGTTACGGGAGATAATGTCAGTGCCCTTAACTCGGGCGTAGATAACGGTAGGTATCCAAGAGGCCGTGAATTTCTGCTTGGAATAAATATTAACTTTTAAATCGTTACCGATGAAACTAAATAGATTTATTTTAATAATCATCTTCTTGATTTCAATCGTTTCGTGCGATGATTTCTTGGATACCCCTTCAAAAAGCCAGATTAGTTTATCGGGCTTTTGGCAGACCCGCTCTGATGCCGAACTTGGCGTGGCGGCCATCTACGATGCCATGCAAAAAGCCCTGGAAACCAATTTTTGGAACTGGGGAGAACTCAGGGGCGACAACTTTATACTTAACGATAGGCCCGACGCCTCTGCCGAAGCGGTAATAAGTAATAATCTGACAATTGGCACAGATGGTTCGGATTGGACCACCCTCTACGCTGCCATCGCCAACGCCAATATCGCCATAGAAAAAATCCCAGAAATTTCGGCCTTTGCCAGTCAGGATGGCTTATTGGCCCAAGCTTTGACAATGAGGGCCATGCTTTATTTTTATGCCGTCCGGGTTTGGGGCGATGTTCCGAAGATTACGGAATCTATAAAAGAGGCGAGCGGGGATATCAATAAGCCGAGATCACCAAAAATGGAAATTTACAATGATATAATCCTGCCCGACTTGGTAAGGGCGGAAAGTTTGATTCAGACCGACGCCAACATGAATTTTATATCCCGTGGAAGTCTATTGGCATTAAAGGCTCATGTTTATGCTTGGCCTGGACAGCATCGGAATTACCAAATTACATTGGACGCCATTAACGAGCTGGAAACTTTAGGGTATGCACTGGAAACAACACCCGAAGGATGGATAAACATTTTTCAGGGCAACGAGAGCAGTAGCGAAATCATATTTTGGCTAAAATGGAATTTTGCCGAAGATGGTAACAACGGAGGTGTCGGCGCATTTTCTAGCGGCACTCCGAACCTAGTGCCCGCCGAAACTTTGGAGACAAAATGGGAATCTTCTATACCGGGCGATTACCGGATTCCAGAGACTGCCGCCTTCGATATCGAGATAACCAACCCGGACGAGTTTCCCTTCCTTAGAACATTGACCAAATATTTAGGCGTCTTCACAGATCGGCGCGATCAACAGGATGCTTCTGCCGTAAACGACGTGGATGTTCCGATGTTTAGGCTGAGCGAGCTGTTGTTGCTAAAAGCAGAAGCCCAAAATTATCTGGGCAACGGTTCTGCTGCTTTAGGCATATTAAATGAAATTCGAACGGCACGCACTTTGCCAATTCTCGTCGACGGTACCGATGTAGATTCCGGAAACCAGATTGAGATGCGGGATTTAATATTGGACGAAAGGCAATTCGAGCTCGTGGGCGAAGGACAACGTTTCTGGGATTTGGTCCGTAATGGTGTGGCCGTAGAAGTTATGAGCCAAGTGACCGATATAAAAGGGAATTCCAATGGTCTGGATAACGAAAATGAGATACTATGGCCCATCTCCCAAAATGTATTAAATCGTAATCCTAATATAGAGCAGAACGAGGCTTACAAATAACAGGATTTTTTAAAATCGATAAATATGAAATATACAAAAAAATTTATATCCATAACCAAGTTGTCTTTGGTATTGATACTACTTACAGGTTGTGACTTAGATCTTCAAAAGGAATATGACTTTGATGAAGACGCTAGAATATATGAGCCTAGCCCCGCCTTTGAAACCACTATATGGGAATTCATGAACCAACAACAGTCCGATTTCGGGCTTATGGTAGATGCTATACAGATTGCCGGGCTAGAAAACCTCTATACCGATGGAGGCGATGACAAAACCATACTCATGCTGAGAAACGAGGCCATGCAGGAATTTTTGGATGATCAGGCTGCGGTTTCGCTTGAGGACATACCCATCGAAACATTGCAAAAATTTCTCAGATATCATATAATTACGGAGCGTTTTACTCAAAATGACCTCAATAGTCAAGAAGATGTTCAGTTACAAACATTGATCGAAGGCAACAACGGCCGTATCAATGTTTGGAAATGGCGTAGGTATATGGAACTACAGATCAACAGGGCGGGAAGCCCTGATTTGCCCTCTTCAGCCAAAGGGGCCTCTGTATACCTACATAACTATGAATTTACCAATGGGGTCGGTCATCAGATGCAGAAATTTGTGAGGTGGTCTCCCTTTTAAATAGCTTCCAAAAAAAACTTTCGGATAGCCTGTTTTGTACTCTTTACCAACGGAATATCTTACTCAAAAGAACAAATTCCCAAATTGTAATTATGAACTATTACTACATAATGCTTCTTTCTATTCTGCTATTCTTGAATTCTACATTAGTAGCATCCCAGAAGCAAACCAATGTCGATAAAGTAGCCAACACGGAAAAACCCAATGTGCTGTTCATTGCCATTGACGATTTAAACGACTGGACGGGTTACCTAAAGGGGCACCCCCAGGCACTTACGCCCAATCTGGACCGCTTTGCAAAATCCGGGGTCGCCTTTACCCATGCGTACCCTTCCGCCCCATCGTGTGGGCCGTCCAGAACAGCGATTTTGTTCGGCCTGCATCCATATAAAACAGGTGCCTATGGCAACAGTATCTTTTATTCTCCCAGAAATATGCGGACCTATGCCAGGGTAAACGGCATACCTGATATGTTCCGTTCACGAAAAAGTTTGCCCACGGCCTTTAGGGAAAACGGTTATTATACGGCAGGAACTGGAAAAATCAGCCATTTTTCCACGCGTGAGCCCGACCCCGAAATCGAGGCGGATTTTGAAACCTATTTCAGTCCCCGCAGACAACAAAAGCCAGACTTGAAAAACCCACAGTCTTTTATAAGCAATGATGGATTTTTGACCTTTGGGCCCGTTGCCCCAGATAGCGTAAACCAAATGCTCGATGTCCAGTTTTCCGATTGGGCCGTCAATGAACTAAACAAAGAACATGATAAACCTTTCTTTTTAGCGGTAGGGTTCGTGAAACCACATATGCCGTGGGTCGCGCCCCAATCCTTTTTCGACCGGCTGGATGTTAACGATATTCAACTTCCCGAAGTCCCCAAGAACGATTTGGACGATATTCCCCATGCCGGTAAGATATTCGCACAATCCATGTTCGGTTTTTTTACGAAGGAATTCGAAAGCGATCATCAATACATCACAAAGCGGCCTATGTTCTGGAAAAGGCACGTCCGCGCCTATTTGGCGGCATCGACTTATGCGGACAAGATGCTCGGGAAGGTCTTGGATGCTTTGGATGCCAGTCCCTATGCAGATAATACTATAATCGTGCTATGGGGAGACCATGGCTGGCATTTGGGGGAAAAAGAGCATTGGAGGAAATTTACCCTTTGGGAAAGGGGCACAAGAACCCCATTTATTATCCGGATGCCGAACTCACCATCGAACGGAAAGTCGGTTAGCTCCCCGGTTTCGTTACAGGATATCTATCCTACACTGGTCGATCTTTGTAGACTGGAGATCGACCAAGATTTGGATGGCAATAGTTTAGTGCCATTGCTCAATAACCCCAAAACAGTTTGGGAAAAGCCGGCGCTTATGGGGCACGGGCCGGGAAATTTTGCCGTGCGCCTTGATAGATGGCGTTATATCCGGTATCAAAATGGGGACAGGGAACTTTATGATATTACAAAGGATCCCAAGGAATTCAAGAACTTGGCCGCGATGGCCGAATATAGTGAAATACTCAAAGCATTAGATGAACACGTACCCAAAGATTTTGTCAAACTATATGACCCTTTGTTCGGGCAATTTGAAAACTTGGATACCATGAAGGTTTTTATTAGGTAGAAACCTGTGAAATTTCTGGCAATTGCACCCTTGGTAACGAACGACTTGAAGCATTCTGATTGCTGCGGCCGGTAAAGAGGTGCCGAAATTTATGACATTGGTTTGTAAACTTAAAACACTTTAAAATTAGACTATCATGAAGTATTATTCGACACTATTTCTTTTGCTCTCATTTTTTTGTCAAAGATTGCCCGCACAGACTGTGCAGCGGCCAAATGTAATTGTCATCGACGTAGACGAACTGCGATGGGACGGGCTTGGAATTACGGGACATCCCTTTGTCAAGACACCGAACATCGACCGTATCGCAAGGGAAGGGATGGTTATGGAGAATTCGTTCGTGGTGACCCCCATTTGCGGTCCGAGCAGGGGAAGTATTTTGACTGGGCAGTACGCACATACCAACGGTTCGTACAAAAACACGGTCCCTTATGGATATAACCAGACATTGACAACATATCCTATGCTCTTACAGGCAGCAGGTTATAAGACATGTTTTATAGGAAAATGGGAAACTGGAAAAAACGCGGATATAACCCCCCATCCCGGGTTCGACCGGTGGTTCTGTACAGGCCCTAACCGCGCCTATAAAATGGATCCCACCGTAAACGTGGACGGCGTCCAGACAGAATTCAAGGGCCATGCTACGGATATATCCAGCGATGAGGCCGTGAGGTTCATCAAACAAAATAAAAATGGGCCCTTTAGTGTTTTATTGATGCCAAGGTCGGTACATACGAGCTATGGTACCGAAAATCTTCTTGCGGCGGAAAGGAACAGAAATCTGTACAAGGATGTTCCAATTGTCAGGGCCAAAAGCGCAAACGCCCCTATCGTAAGACAACCTGCATTGCAAGACGTGGAAATGACGCCTCCGACAGATGAGGATATCAGGAACATTTCCCGCATGTTGGTAGATATCGATGATGGGGTCGGCCGGATATTGAAAACCTTGGAGGAGGAAAATCTTCTTGATAAAACGATGATCATTTTTACGGGGGACAACGGATTTTTCTTTGGTGAGCACGGCTTTACCGAAAAACGGGCTCCCTATGAAGAATCCATTAGGGTGCCTTTTTTTGTGAGATACCCGCCCCTTGTAAAGGCAGGCTCTACTTCCGAAGTATCCATTCTGAACATCGATGTGGCACCAACTATCCTATCCCTTGCGGGTGTTCCCGTTCCCAAGAACGTTCAGGGAAGATCCTTCCTTCCCGTTTTTGCAGGTGGCAATCTTAACAAGCCTCGAAAGGCACTCCTTTTTGAATTTTATCCGGAGTATTATGGATTAAAGACAAGGGGGAAAGGGGAGGGAGGTATTCCGGCCTGGAAAGCGGTCCGTACCGATACTTGGAAGTATATAAGTTGGACCGAAATTCCCGATATGGACGAGCTCTACAATTTAAAGGATGACCCCTTTGAGGTGAACAATCTGATTCAAGACGGCGAATACCTTCTAATAGTAGAAAAGATGAAAAAGGAACTAGATGAACAGAAAAAAATGTACGACGACCCCGGAATTTTATTTCAACTGACATCTTCCTATGCTAAGACCGAAAAGTAATATAATTGTTCGATTATCCCTTTTGAAGGAACGCGCATTGTTGGGAATCCCCAAAGAATTATCCATTTGACCAAAGATATAAATCCTATGAATATAAAAAACCGTAGAAAGTTTATTAAAAATTCCTTATTCGGCGGTATTTCCCTGGGGGGGATGGTGCTTGCCCCCACAGGTGCACTGATTGCCGCGGCCCCCTCCGAGTCGAACCGGCAATCGGACAAGTATGCCCCTGACCGGCAATTTTATCTGTCGCGCTATGTACCGAACCTAGGGTATAGCGATACCGCGGACCTTGTCTCGAACACCGCCACGGCGAGGTACAAACCTATTTTCGGGGAGGGGGATAAAGATGGGGCACATCTCAACGGCATCACTCGGATCGGGGAGCTGACCTTAGACCCCGGGGGCAGGAGTACTGTAATAAAACGCCCCGACGAGGAATATGTGCTCTATGTTACGGAAGGGAAGGGCTCTTTGCTATATGATGAAAAAAAAATTCCGCTCAAGACCAACGATTTTATGTATGTCCCGGCAGGGGTCGGACATGGTATAACGAATTTGAGCGATAAGCCGATAAAAGTGTTCTTGATGGGTTACAGATTGGGGGACAAAAAAGACTACAGTCCGAAAGAGGAGCTACAGATCGCCAATTCAGACGACGTCGAACTTCAGGTCCTGGGCAGCCATGGCCCGTCCACGCAATACAAACTGCTCATGGGCGATACGACCAGCGACAGGGATAGATTGGCGGCCGCGTCGCTGGTGAAAAGCCTGTTCATCATGGACTTCGCACCGCGCGGAACGAACAACCCCCATCATCATAAGACCCAGGAAGAAGTGTACTTTGTATTAAAGGGCAGCGGGTATATGATCGCCGGTCTGGATAAGCACGGCAACGACGATCGACATCCCTGTCAGGAAGGGGATGCCTTTTACTGGGCCGCGGGAACCGAACTGGGTTTCTATAGCCTGAACAAGGAAGGCGAGGAACATTCCATTATTTTGGCCATCCGCTCCGACGATCCGTCCAAACCCCAATCGAAAAAAGAATAAACCATAATCAATACTATGAAAGATAGACGAAGTTTCATAAAAAATTCCGTGCTCGGTGGCATTACGCTAAGTGGGATGATGTTCTCCCCGATAGAGGACATAGTGGCCGCCACCACTTCCAATGTCGATCGGTCTTCCGGCCCCTCAAACCTGAAAATTACCGATCTGCGCTATGTCATAGTGGAACATCTGGGAAGGCCCTGCCCGATCCTACGCATAGATACGAACCAGGATATCCATGGTCTAGGGGAGGTGCGCGATGGCGGGGACAAGAAATATGCGCTACTTCTGAAAAAGCTCTTGCTGGGCCAAAATCCGTGCAATGTGGAAATGATTTTCAAAAATCTCAAACCACATGGTACACACGGCCGCCTTGGAGGAGGTGTCAGCGGGGTCGAAATGGCCTTGTGGGATTTGGCCGGGAAAGCTTATGGCGCACCGGTGTGGCAACTATTGGGCGGGAAATACCGCGATAAAGTCCGTCTTTATGCGGATACACATGCCGATATGGATTTTGACCTTATAGTAAAAAAGGTAAAACAGCGTGTCGACAACGAGGGCTATACATGGTTGAAGATGACCCGTTGCTACAGAGTTGCCGAAGGAATCCCCGGCGGCTATTACAGAGAGGGGTCCCGCAGGCTCTCACAAAAGGGCATAGACGGAATCGCCGAATATCTGCACACGGTGCGCAGGGCAGTGGGCCCCGAAATTCCGATCAGTGCGGACCATTTCGGGGACAGCTCCGTGGGCAACATGATCCGGTTGGGAAATGCGCTCGAACCGGCGAGGTTGGCGTGGATGGAGGAACCCGTAAACTGGAGAAGGCCAGATCAGCTCAAAGCGGTCTCGGGGGCGATAGGAACCCCAGTCGCCTCGGGAGAGGACATCTATGGCAGGGAAACGTTCCAGAACCTATGCGACCTGCATGCGGTGGATATCGTCCATCCGGACATGGCCACGGCCGGCGGTATCCTTGAGACCAAGAAGATAGGGGATTACGCCGAGGACCATGGTATCGGCCAGGCCCTCCACTATGCGGGTACGCCGGTCTCGTTCATGGCCAACGTCCATTGTGCGGCCGCCACCCAGAACTGTGCCGTTCTGGAATTCCATCCGGAAGGTGACGAGATACCGGAGTGGACAAAAATTGTTAAGACGATCGACGGACAGCCGCTGATAACCCAAGGCTCTGCACACGTTCCCGATTCGCCGGGATTGGGAATTGAACTGGACATGGAGCATATCAAAACAATTCTCCATCCGTCGGACCGGTCGATTTTTGCCAGAACATCGGAATGGGATAAACAGTAGATCGACCCCCTGTCCTAAAAGATGCTGATTCAAATGCAAATATTACTTGGCCTGTTGTCTATATACATTTCAAAAAAATTGATAAAACATAGTACCGTTTGGGCGAATGTCAATTAATTATAATCAGGAATATGAAGCGTTACATACAACTTTCAATATTTTGCATAGTATTATCACTAGATGTGAATTTTATATCCGCCCAAATAATTTCCAAGGAGGAATTGGTTTTTTTGACCTCTGAGTGGCATGGAGAAAGGTTCGATGACGGCCGCCCCAAAATATCCGATGAATTACTGGAACGCGAAATTAAGATTGGCATCGACGATGCATGGACGGTTCTGGAAAGCGAAGGCTATACGAACCAATTCGAGGGCGGTTGGAAATTAGTGCATGATGATGTGCCCATTGTAGGTTGTGCCCTTACGGCGCTTTTCATGCCCAGCCGCCCGGACGTGGAAAAAAGATTAAGGAGAGGGGCATAAATCATCAGGGCCGAAAAGGCAACACAAATGCATGGCCCATAGAGGTTTTGTTACCGGGCGATGTCTACGTGGAGGATAGTTTCGGAAAAATCGATGCAGGTACCCTGATGGGCGCCATACTGGCGACTTCTATATATAGCAGATTTGGCAATGGTGTTGTTTTCAACGGAAGTGCACGTAATCTGGAAAGTATTGGCAAGATAAAGGGATTCAATGCATTTGTGCGCGATTTCCATCCATCCTTTCTCGAAGAGGAGGTACTCATGGGCTTAAATACCCCTATACGTATCGGACGTGTGATGGTACTACCTGGCGACCTTGTACTCGCGAAGATGGAAGGGATCCTGTTCATTCCCGCACATCTGGCCGAGCAGGTGGTCGGTACGGCGGAGTTCGGACGTCTTTGGTTTCCAAATGGTAAGTTCCAAACAACATACCACGGGCGAGATAGACAGCCAGTGGACGGACAAGGTCAGGGATAATTTTGTGATATGGCTCAAAGAACATCCCGAACCTGGCAAGATGACCAAGGAACAAGTGGATAAAATATTGAGCAAGCGAACGTGGTGATAGTTTTACCTTTTTTCACCGATTCTCTAATCCCGTCGGAAATCGATCATCGGCCGAGGTCTTCAAATGTTTCCGACAAATTTCTGTTTTGGAAATAAAGAATAATAGTCAAATGAAAGGAGAGTCCTATAATTTAAAATTACGATAACTAGATGTTTGTTCATGCAGTCACAATGAATCAAACATAAATATAATGAGCGAATCATTGTGCAAATTTATTAGGGAGAACATGTTGTTCGACAAGCCATTTGCAAAAGAAAAACTGTCGGAGACAGAAGATTTAATGGAAAAAATCGCCATGAGGAGGCCGGGGGAGAACCCGAACGGCCTAAGTATTTCAACTAAGATTTTGTAGGCTTTAGGGAGGGCAAACTATACCTTGAACCAAGTCCGGGACTTGGAGTAAAATTCGACGCGAAGAAAGCCGATTTTATAATGGAGATAACCGAAAAGACGAAATTTCCGCATCCAGGCTTGAAAGCCCCCCGATGGTTCCATCCATAACTGGTAGCACGTTTTATTGATCCTATCAAATGTTCAACTTAAATTTTTTACAACATGGAAAAGAAATGTCAATTGAAATCAACGATGGTAATTTTCATCTCCTTTTTCCTTTTAAGCCTTAATAGTATGGCCCAGAAAGAAAACGGTAACATCACGAAGGAAACCGCACAATGGTACAATAGCCATAATTGGCTAAATGGCCTGAAGCTAAAGCCCCATCGGTCCATAGACCAAAAGGAATTCGCAAGACAATACCGCGACAACAAAACGGGATGGGACAAAGCCTTTGAGTACCTGAGGACAACCGATCTTGAAGATATCGGGCCCGGTACTTTCCAAATAGACGGTAAAAATGTGTACGTTATCATAACCGAAGGCCCCGGGAAAACATTCGAACAGGGAAAGTGGGAATCGCATCGGCATTATAGCGATATCCAATACGTCATCAAGGGGAAGGAATGGATGGGCATCGAACCTTTTACATCACTTAAGCTTACCGAGCCCTATGACGGCCCTAAGGACATAGCCTTTTATACAGGGGAAGGAAAATATTATATCGGGGACCCGGAACAGTTCTTTATTTTCTTTCCGCAGGATGCCCATCGTCCGGGGATCAAGGTCGATGACGATGCGCCGGTAAAGAAGATAGTAATCAAGGTAAGGACAGGGGAATGAATTTGTACCACTGTTGTTGGCCATACTCGCCCGGTCTCTTCCCTGGAGCGGGCAGGTAGGGCAATAATGATAAAACTCGATAGGATGAAAGAATATTTATTGTGCTGTGATTGGGGAACATCCTCTTTCCGGTTACAGTTGGTAAACATTGATGATCAACAGGTTATCGGTGAAGTGCGTTCCACCGATGGTATCTCCGATACCTTCAATGCCTGGAAAAACGAGGAAGGGACGAGCAGCAATTCCCGGGATCGGTTTTTCCGGCAACGGTTAAGAAAGCAAGTAGATGTATTATCCCAAAAGTCATCCATTGAACTGGATGATGTTCCAATAGTGATTTCCGGGATGGCCTCGTCCTCTATAGGCCTTAAGGAGCTCCCATATGCTACATTGCCCTTTCCCGTGGACGGAAGCGATGCAAGTATCGTGCATCTTGATCCACAGGAGGATTTCCCCCATCATATCCTGCTCATCTCGGGTGTCCGAAGCGACACCGATGTAATGCGGGGCGAGGAGACACAGCTGATCGGGTTGGCGTCCTCACCTCATTTGTCGAAGAACCTATTGAAAGAATCTATTCTGATATTCCCGGGAACGCATTCCAAACATATTGTACTGAGTGATAACCGGCTGATCGACTTCCAGACCTTTATGACCGGTGAGATTTTCGGCCTAATGGCCGATCACAGTATTTTAAAACAATCGGTCGAGACCAAAGGTTTGAATAAATACGCCCAAAATGAATTGGATGTGTTTAAATCAGGTGTTGACAAATCAAAATCCGCTAATGTGCTGAACAGTTTATTTACTGTCAGAACGAACCAGCTTTTCAGTAAGTTAAATAAGGAACAAAACTTCCTTTTTTTAAGTGGGCTGTTAATCGGAGCGGAACTAAACCATCTTCGCCAAAAACTGGGATGTCAATTGATTTTGTGCAGTGGCAGTAAATTATTTGAATTTTACAAATTGGCCTTTGAGGAGCTCGACCTGTTAAAAAGGACTATTTTGATTTCCGATGAATTGGTCGATAAGGCCGCTATTTCCGGCCAGATCAAAATATTCCAAAATGAATCGTTAAAATCAAAGGGGCTAAGCTTATGAGAGAAAATCCATTTTTTTGGGAACTGTTTTCAAAAGTCCCGATTATCGGAATAGTAAGAAATTTGGCTTTTGATGATCTGAAGAATATTCTGCCGCAATTCCATGATGCCGGCCTGACGAACATAGAGATAACGATGAATACCGCACGGGCAGGAGAGATGATTAAGTATGCCGTTGATAATTATTCCACTAGCATGAATATAGGTGCGGGAACCGTTTGTAGCGAGGACGACCTGAACAAGGCCCTTGATGCCGGGGCCCGGTTTATCGTAACACCCATTATTAATGAAAAAGTTATCCTGAACTGTGTGGACAAAAAAATTCCTATTTTCCCGGGGGCCTTTACCCCATCGGAAATTTACAGGGCATGGTCAATGGGTGCTTCCATGATAAAGATATTTCCGGCGACAACTGTTGGC
>NZ_FNAO01000031.1 GCF_900101815.1 Pricia antarctica | reverse complement strand
AGCTTTTCTTTTAAGCTCCATTTCTTGTATTTCATATCTCAAAGGTATATTTTGAAATCTGAAATATCACTCCGAACTATTAGGGGGCTAAACTAGGCACCATCACTCCGAAATAACCACCTGATCAGTTCGCAGGCAGTTCCCTAAAAAAATACTTTTGCCAACAGAACCTATGGGCAATGCGGGCACAGGTGCTTTACCTAAGGTCCGGGCCTGCCGAGCGGCTCCGCAAAATCTTTTGGATTTTGCTTTGGAGAAGAAAAAAGTATACCAAAACAATAAGCTTTTGCTAGGTGCGCGGCCGGAAGGTCGGTGCCTGTCCGCTCCCGAACTGCTCATAGCTTGGGCGTTGTGCTTAATATGAAAAAACAATATTTAACATTACTTATCGCTTCATTTTTAGCCATAAGTTGTAAGTCTCAAGAGTTGATTTGTTCTGATTTCCAAATTGGAACATTTTATATTCCCACAACCGAAGAGTTAAAAAAAATGTCCGTTGTAACAAACGATAGTATAAGGGACTTTAAAATTGAACTGGATTCTATACAATACTCCCAATCTGTAGGACAGTTAAAAGGTATTACTTAGTTTATTATGATGCTATCTTCTTAACGGCATAAACTTGATCTGGTGGCACTTTTCCTATTTCCGTGTGTCTTCTTTTGGTATTATAAAATTCGATGTACTCGCTTACCATTTCATATAGGTCAAGGCCGTGAATAAAACAGTAATTATTCGAAAAGAAAAAAGTCAGACTGAGTGGACAAACGGAATTGGTAATGGAATTCCAAAACATGAAATTATTGAGTGGATAGATAATTGTACGTATCGCCTAACATATGATTCGTCTATGACGAAATTGGACGAGACTGAAAAGTGGATCAACGAGAATAATGGAATTGTTGTTTCAAAGCGAAAAATAGAAGGAAAATGTATGTTTTACAATGCTACAATGACAACAAATGACGGACAAAAGATTTCGCAGAAAGGTACAATCTGTGCGGAATAATACTAAGCACAACAAAACCTATGGGCAATGCGGGCGTAAGTGCCTATCCGAAGGGCCTGGGCGTTTTTTCGGGCACCGCAAAATCTTTTGGATTTTGCTTTTACGCGGGACAAGATAAAACCAAAACAAAAAGATTTTCGCTATCGCATGGCGGAAAGGCAGGTGCGTTCGACCCCGCACTGCACATAGCTATGGCGTTACCAACTATTTTAAAAACCAACCAATATTCGATTAAATGAAAAGAAGAAACTCTATTTTTTTAATAATAGTCTTCGTTATATATGCGAGCTGTTCCGAGAAAAATCCCGAGTATCTAATTTTAGGGAAAAAATCTCTTGACAAAGAAAATTATTCCCTAGCAAGAAACCAGTTTTTAACAATTAAATCAGATAATTTAGATTATGACAAAGCACAAGAATATATTAAGAAAATCGATAGTATCGAGAAGGTTATTTTAAAAAAAAGCATCCTGAAGGATTCTATAGCAAAAATAGAAAGTAATAAATTGAGGAAAAAATACGCTGGGACTTATAAGATAGAGGTTTCAGGAACTTCCTCGAAAGAACAAGTCGAAGTATATATTTTAAATACAGATGGTAAAGCTGAATGGTTATGGATTAACTATGGTAAAAGTAAAACTGGAATTACGGATGACCGAAAATCTGGAGATTGGATTGCTGATACAAATAGCATAACTATCAGTATCAAGGGTAATTCCGGCATGATTTCCGAAACTTATCAGGAAAAAAACGGCTCTTTAATAAATAAACAACTTAGCAAGCGTCGACTGGAAAGGACTAAAGAGATTTTTAAATAACGAAAAACCTATCGTCAGCGAAAACCAAATAAACCAAAGAAAGAATATGGACTTCTTACTCGGGCGGATTAAAAAATTTGTAGTAGCTGAATTTGAGCATTTTAGCGGGAAAAAAAGTTGGTAACAAAGCCTATACTCAATGCGGGCGTAAGTGCCTAGATCAAAGGTCTGGGCGTGTCGACGAGCACCGCAAAATCTTTTGGATTTTGCTTTTACGCGGGACAAATTAAAACCAAAACAAAAAGATTTTTGCTATTGCGTGGCGGAAAAGTAGTTTCGTGCAGCCCCGCACTGAGCATAGCCCGAGAGTGTAAACTGAACTCTGTCTGAAATAAATTTAATCATTAATTTTATTCAGACAGAACCATGAGAAAAGAAGAACAAACGGAATTCGAGAAA
>NZ_FNAO01000019.1 GCF_900101815.1 Pricia antarctica | reverse complement strand
ACGCTAGGTCGCATTCCAAAACCGGTCAGATAAAAGATCTGACCAATTTTGGAATGGAGAAAAAATGAACCGGACAGAGTTTAATTTACACACCCGGGGATACCTAAAATATCTCCTTTACCTGAACATACTGAAGTAGCATAATAGTTTTCGCATCCTTGATTTCACCGTTTTCCACCATTCGGATCGCTTTGTCGATTTTCAGTTCCAGAACCTCGATTTCTTCTTGTTCGTCATCCGCTCCTCCACCTTCGCCGATTTTCATTGATTGCGAATATTCCGCGATGAAAAAGTGGACGATTTCCGTAACTGAACCAGGAGACATATAGGCTTCGAAAATCTTTTTGACGGACGAAATTTGGTATCCGGTTTCCTCCTCCGTTTCCCGTATGATGCAATCTTCGGCATTATCGTCGTCCAACAGGCCCGCGCAAGCTTCGATCAGCATTCCGGTGGCGTTGCCATTCAGATAAGTGGGCATACGGAATTGTCTCGTCAGGATTACCGTTCTCTTTTCTTTGTTGTACAAAAGAATAGTGGCCCCATTTCCTCGGTCATACGCTTCCCTGCTTTGCATTTCCCAAGTACCATCTTTTTTAAGGTAGTCGAAGGTGACCTTTCTAAGCGTGTACCAATTGTCGGAAAGTACTTCGGTCTTAACATTGCGGGTCTTGTTATTCGGCATTTGGAATTTCTTTTAAGTTGTAATATACCTTTAAACCTAATTCTGTAGCTATAACCACATCTTGGTCGGCGCCTTTGGATTCTCCTCCCATTCTCAATACCGCATCACATTTGATCAATAATTGACTGATTTTCTTGCATAAATTTACCATAAGTAGGCGAATTTTCATACTTTAAAAAAAGTAAGCGAGTTATATTTGCTCAGGTTTCCACAAGCTAAAGTCTCAAGACTACCATCCAAAAAAATCGATAAACAGAAAATTTGTCGAAAGGTATTTATACCTCGACCGCCTTCAGCGTTGGAATAAATAGTAGATGGTGAAAAACGCTTCCCGCTTCAAAATAGTAAATGAACTCTTCTAATTAAAGCCCCAAGTGTGTCTCTTTTCTCCTAGTACTACCAAGGGAATAAGAGCATTATCGGAAAAAATCCGCAATTCGGTCAAATTTAGTGGCTATTTTGTTATTCAGACCTGTCCTTTTTATTTGGGCTTTGTTTTCTTTGTCCTCATTTTTAAATGGGGAAATAAATGATTTATGAGCTCACTTATGAATCGGTTGCCAAAAAAGGCTTGCTAGCTGCGGATGTACACGCAATTCTGGAAACCTCAAGGGCGAGGAATGTAGAAAGAGGTATTACCGGATGTTTGGTATATTACAATCGCAGGTTCATTCAAATTTTGGAAGGCAATCAGCAAACCCTACAAGAATGCTATCAAAAAATTCAAAAAGATAGTCGGCATCGACAGGTGCGGATCATCGCCGAGAACGCTGTTGAAAAAAGAACGTTTTCAGAGTGGGGCATGGCGTATTTTCCGATCGATGAAAATAATGTCAATCACAGCGAACTAGAGCAATTTAGACGTAACTTGAAGTTACTCGCCGATTTTTCGAAACCGGAGAGTTTGAGCAGTATTCTGTTCTGGGTAAAAGTCAAGGCTTTGTTGGCCGAACCGCCTGGATTATTCCTTTGACTTAAAAACAAGACCACCAAAACTTTCGGAAATCTTTTGATGATATTAGAGGGTGCACATACATTTACGTTTCTACTTTGCTATTAAAAGAGTTGGAGTTAAAAAGTCCATTAGATAGATTTTTACCTTACGTTCAAAAATTACCTATAGACCTTATATGCCTTTTGCTGTTTATTATCAAACGTTAATTATGACATTTCCAGTTTTCATTCCAGTTAATACATATTCGTACGCTTCTGAAATATTATCTAAGCAATACTCCCTGTCTATTACGGGTTTAAACATTTCTTTTTTCAAAAGATCACAAATAAAAGGTATCGTTTTATGCTTACTATAGGGTATCGGAAAAATTACTTTTTTAGTACTTGAAATTGAACTTAATAAAGCGTAAAATATATTTTGGGAGTAAGGCCCTAAATCTGAGGATATATAAACCCCTTTTTCTTTTAATAGTGATTTACATTTTCCAAATGTACTTTTACCTACAGCATCGAATATAAAATCATATTTTTCTTTATCGTTTGTAAAATCTTCCTTGGTGTAATCATAAATTTTGTCAGCACCTAAAGATGTTATCAATTTGATGTTATTTGTATCGCAAGTAGCAGTTATTTGTACGTCGTATTGTTTAACAAATTGTAAGAGAGCAGAACCAATTGCCCCAGTTGCCCCGTTAATCAGAATTCGGTGTCCAGATTGAATATTAACTTTGTGAACGAAAGTATAGGCATAGTTTGCCCCTTCTAAGCTTGCAGCGGCTTGTTTATAGTCTATTTTTTCAGGAATAGGAAATAGAGCTTCTTCTTCTGATGTTATATATTCAGCCTGTGATTCTGAACCGGTGTCATTAAAACCGAATACCCTATCATTTACACTAAAAGACGTAACATTTTTCCCTATTCCCACCACTTCGCCGGCAAAATCTGTACCCAGTATAACTTTTTTTGGTTTGAAGAGTCCTAAGACAAGTCGCATTATTACAAATGGTTTTGCTGTAAGGTTGGCACAATCTGTCCTATTTACCGTAGTAGCATAAACTCGTATTAATACCTCACTGTCTGTTGGGACAGGTTTTTCGATATTTTCAATTTTAATGTGATCTGGGGAGCCATATGTTCTACGTATAGAGGCTTTCATCTTTTAATTTTAGCATTGAAGGTATTAGTTGAGAGGGTGTCAGACGGTATTCTGTGATGAGGCGCAAAAAGAGCTTCAACCTTAACCGCGGCCTTATATTGTTGTTCATGATAATGCATGGAAGCTTCAAGTTGAGTTTTGTTTGTTGCAAACTGAATTGAATCCCCATTTGCTGGACGCCCCGATGCCAGTATTTGGTTAAGGTAATTCGTTTCTTAAACGGTTTTTAAGATTAACGCACACCATGCACGGCCATCTCCAGCGTATATACCGAATCCATGGCCGTTATAAAAAGTGTTTTCTGTTCGGGCCCCGCAAAGGTGATGTTGGCCGTCCATTTTTCAGGTACGGGGATGTGTTGTATTTTTTTTCCGTTTTTGTCGAAAACGGTGACACCGTCTCCGGTCAGGTATACGTTGCCCAGATTGTCTAAAGTCATACCGTCGGAGCCCATATCGGCAAATAATTTTTTGTTTGACAGAGATCCATTTTCCTCAACGCTATACACATAGGTTTTTTTGGTACCATTGTCCGACACATACAAGGTTTTGCTATCGGGAGATCCGATGATACCATTAGGTTGATCGAAATTATCGTCGGCCACGATTTGCGGAGTATCGCTGCCAGATGCCAAATAATAAACACGACGGGCATCTTGTGGCGGCTCGTTATGAGTCCACCAGCTGCGTTGGTAATAAGGGTCGGTAAAGTAAATGCCCCCCTTGCCATCGACCCATAGGTCATTCGGTCCATTGAGTTTTTTTCCCTTGAAATCGTCGATGAGTACGGTCACATTTTTACCAGAATCGATGCGCCATAATTGGTTTTTTTCATCGGCGGCGGAAAGCAGGTTCCCCTCCTGATCAAAATAGAGTCCGTTTGACCGCCCCGCGGGTTTCATGTAATCGGCAACGGAATTGTCGGCCGCGGTCCATTTTAAGATACGGTCGTTGGGCTGGTCGGTAAAATAGACATCGCCGTTGCTGTCGACGGCAGGTCCTTCAGTAAATTCGTAATCATCGGCGACCAAAGTGAGCTCGGCACCGTCGGCGATAATTTTTGGGGTCTGTGCTTTTTGTGCCTTGCAGGAAGTAAGGCAAATGATAACGGAGATGATTGGCAGGGTGATAGCCTTGAAATGTTTTTTCATAAGAGGTATGTATGATTGAAAAGTGAGTTTCGCACCTATGTCGGGCGGCTTTTATGTACGTTACAAATAATCGCTAAGGCTTAGTGGGTTTCCACCCAGGCCCCCTAACGAACCTACCCGGAAACGCACCCGTATGCTCACCATTTTTTAACACCTGTGTTCCGTTTACGAACACCCGTAGCATCCCCGTTGCGTATTGATGCGGTTTCTCGAAAGTAGCGTTATCCTTTATCTTTTCCGGATCGAAAATTACTACATCGGCATAAAATCCCTTTTTTAGGGCCCCGCGTTTCTTTAGCTTTAGGTTGGTAGCAGGCAAGGTCGTGAGTTTAAAAATGGCTTCTTCCAGCGGAATTACTTTTTCTTCGCGAACGTAGTGGCCCAAAAGCCGGGCAAAGGAGCCATAGGCCCTAGGGTGTGTGCTCTGTTCCAAGAAAACACCCTCATTGGTATAGGATCCGGCATCGGAGCAAATACTCATATAGGGCAGTTTTAATTTCTTTTTGATGTTATCTTCCGACATTGAAAAATAGACCACTTGAATTCTGCTGTCATCTTCATAAATAAGATCGACGAGGGTCTCGTTGGGCGATTTTTTTCTTTCGGCAGCCACTTCGGCGAGAGTCTTTCCGATAAGATTCCGCATGGCTTTTTGACGAAAACCGACCAATAATATTTTGTCGGGCGGGACATGAAAATCGATTTCGGCCATCATCCTGCGGCGTTGTGCGGGCTGCTCAATAAGCTTCATCGTGGCATCATGTCCACCTTCCTTGGCCCAGGCCGGCAGCACCACGTTAAGTCCCGTTGAACTAGCGTTGTACATATACATATCCGTCGTGATCGGCAATCCCCTGTCCCGGGCATTGTCCACCATCTGAATGGCGCTGTCCAATAATTGCCAATTGGCATTTCCGGAGGCTTTAAAATGATAGATTTCCGCAGGAAGTGCCGCTTTTTCGGATATGCTGATCAGTTCCTGTACGGCGTCGAGCAATCCGCCTTCCTCATCGCGAATATGGGAAATATACATACCATCGTATTCGGAGACCACCTTGGCCAGTTCGATAATTTCATCGGTATTGGCATGGCCGCTGGGTACGTATATCAAAGAGGTGGAAAGACCAACCGCACCTTCCTCCATGGCCTGCCTCGTCAAGGTTTTCATGGTTTCCATTTCGGTGTCCGTAGGCGGTCTGTTTTCATAGCCGATGGTATGCTCCCGTAAAGTGCCATTACCCAGAAATGAGGCAATATTGGTTGAAACCCCTTTATCTTCCAAAAATTCCAGATATTCACCCAGCGTGGTCCAAGAAATCGCATACGTAATGTCTTCCTGATCTTCCTTCATCTCCTTTTTCATGGCTGCGGTCAAAGGCCCCATGGAGCTTCCCTCACCCAGTACTTCCAAAGTAACACCCTGTCTGATATCGCCCTGTGACCGCCCGTCTTCGATCAAGGATTCGTTGGCCCAGCTCAGCATATTGATGAAACCGGGGGCAACCGCTAGTCCCTTAGCATCGATTTCCAGAGTGCCGGTCGCTTTTTCGAGCGTGCCGATAGCGGCGATGGTATCGGCGTAGATGGCGATATCCCCCAGGTAGGAGGGTTTGCCCGAACCATCTAAAATCCGTCCGTTCTTGATCAAGATGTCGTAAGGCACAACGGTATTACAGGCGCAGATCAGGCCTGTACATACCATGGAATATATAAATCCTTTTAACTTCATAGGAATTTTTTGGTGGAATCAAACCTTAAAGGTCTTTCAAAAATAATACCCGCAATGTATGGGCAGTTATTTCTGAACAGACCCTAAGTCGCATCTTACCTATTTTTTAAGAACGCCATATTCTCTTTCATACTTTCAAAAGGCGTGCTCGCATACTCTTCCTGTTCGATATAGATATGTTTTACGCCGGATTCCTTTTGATGTGCCATTATGCCGTCGAGGTCCAAGCCACCTTTTCCAAATTCCGTGCTTTCCTTTTTATCCATGTCCATATCCTTCAGATGCCAAAGGGGGAAGCGACCGGGATACTGTTCAAAATAGTCCAAAGGATCTTTTCCGGCTACGACGACCCATCCCAAATCTAATTCCATGTGTACCAGATTCTCATCGGTATTGTCCATTAAAACATCGTACAATACCGTTCCGTTATCCGATTCGAATTCATATTCGTGGTTGTGGTAGCCGAATTTGAGCCCCAATTTTTTACAGGCTTCCCCGGCGGTGTTGAACTGTTCGGCCACCTTTTTATAGTTGTCGACCGTTTGGCCTTTACTGGGTAGCGACGAACAGATTACGTATTCTTGTCCTGATGCAACCGCCTGCTCCATCGTGTGCTGAAAATCGTCGTCTAGGGCGACGTGGCCGCTGGTCAGTTGCATTCCCAAATCTTTACACGCCTTTTTTATTTCTTTGGGTGCAAGGCCATAATAAAGGCCCTTGTCGCTCCGGGCAGATTCGATTTCTTTAAAGCCGATGTCGGCAATTTTTTTCAGGGTGCCCATCGCATCCTTGGCCATAGCATCCCGAAAGGAATAGAGTTGTACCCCAAATTTCTGGTCTTTATTTACGGCGAAGCTAAAAGTGGGTAGTAACATAGTTCCGATTGCCAGAGCGCCCGATTGTCTTAAAAAAGTTCTACGTGTTTTCATAAAATAAAATGTTGAACGGATGAAGATACTGAAATTTAGCGAACTCACAGGGATGTGATAATCGAAACTATTGACAACCTATATTAGGTAAGCAATGCTTACTTTTAGCCGATGAAAATATTCCAATGCCAGCAGTGCGAAAACCCGCTCTATTTTGAGAATACGAAATGTGAGGTCTGTGGAGGTAATCTTGGATATTGTGAGAAAACGTGTACTTTGGCAACGTTGGTTAAGACGGATAACGATACGGATGTAAACTCGCATACGATCTATACTTTGTTGCAGGATGATGGCTCGCAATACCGATATTGCAAAAATTTCGGACACAAGGTCTGCAATTGGATAATCAATACGGATGATGCATCGGAATTCTGTACGGCCTGTGCCCTAAACCGCACCATCCCCAATCTTCAAAAGCAGAAAAATTTACGGGAATGGCGGAAACTCGAGCGCGCTAAACACCGTTTGGTCTATGCCCTGCTGCGATTCGGACTTCCGGTCATCGATAAGGACGAGGCACCGGAAAAGGGATTGGCCTTCGATTTTCTGTCGGACGCAACTGCATCCGGCAATGCGCGGCCCATCCGCACCGGTCATCTCAATGGATTGATTACCATAAATGTAGCGGAAGCTGATAACGTGCATCGCGAGTATATGCGCAAGCAGATGGCCGAGCAGTACCGCACCCTGATCGGGCACTTTCGGCACGAAGTGGGACATTATTATTGGGAATGGCTGATTCGCGACCGTCCGGAAATCCTAAAAAAATTCCGAAAACATTTTGGTGATGAGCGGGCGGATTATGGTGAGGCCCTGAAAAAACACTATCAAAACGGACCTCCAAAACAGTGGCGGCAAAGCTATATCAGTAAATACGCAGCCTCGCACCCTTGGGAAGATTGGGCCGAAACCTGGGCACATTACCTGCACTTGGTGGACATGCTCGAGACTGCTTTTTATTTCGGGATTACTACTGGTGAGGCATTCCGTGATAATTCCCCCTTAAAAATGCAGGCCGATTTCGACCCCTACGAAGAAGCGCATTTCGCCAAAATAATGAAGGCCATTGTGCCGCTGACCTTCGCTCTGAACAGCCTCAACAGAAGCATGGGACAGAAGGATATCTATCCGTTCGTCATTCCCCAAAAAACCGAAAAAAAGCTCCAGTTCGTCCATCGGCTGTTGCATGGGAAATTATAAGATCGGATTACCCTGAAATAACGGCCTGACCGATGCATAAGATGCCTCCCGTTCAGCTATTTCATGGTTTTCACTGGGGAAAACGTAATCCCTCCCCTTTTGTATCCCACGAGTAAGGCGAGAGGAATGCAGGGTATGGAGATGTGGTAGTTACGGATCAATCAAGTTTAAATTTCTGATTATGTCGTGTGGGGTCTGGCCTACCCCCGAATAGATAAGTATCTTTGCAAAAATTTTAGGAGGATGAATTCCAGACAAACACAACTACAGGCTTTCGACCGTTTGCTGACCATCATGGACCAGCTTCGCGCCCAATGTCCGTGGGACAAAAAGCAGACCATGCAAAGCTTGCGCCATCTCACCATAGAGGAAACCTACGAATTGGGGGATGCTATTTTAGAGGATGATCTGGAGGAAATAAAAAAGGAGTTGGGCGACGTACTCCTGCATATCGTTTTTTATGCCAAGATCGGTTCTGAAACCAATGATTTTGATATGGCGGATGTCTGTAATGATATTTGTGAAAAGCTGATCAATAGGCATCCGCATATCTATGGTGATGTCGAAGTAAACGACGAAGCGGACGTAAAACGGAATTGGGAAAATATCAAGCTCAAAGAAGGAAAAAAGTCCGTACTTGAGGGCGTACCGAAAGGCCTACCCGCCCTGGTAAAGGCCAACCGCATTCAGGATAAGGTTGCCGGCGTCGGCTTCGATTGGGAAAAACCCGAACAGGTTTGGGAAAAAGTGCAGGAAGAACTCCAAGAATTTAAGGAAGAAATCGAATTCGGCAATGCCGAAAAAATGGAGGCGGAGTTCGGCGACGTCATGTTTTCCTTGGTCAACTACGCCCGTTTTTTGGATATCGATCCGGAAAACGCGCTCGAACGCACCAACAAAAAATTCATCGGCCGCTTTCAATATCTGGAGCAAAAAGCTAAGAAGCTCGGCAAACCGCTAAAGGACATGACGCTGGCCGAAATGGATGTTTTTTGGGAAGAAGCGAAAAAGGCCGATAATCGCAGTGAACGATAGCAGAAGGGGTTTGCAGTTTTTGAACGGTTTATGGAACTTTAAAGCTTAAATCGCTTCAACCCGCAAACTCCCAACACAAAACGAACTTCCCTTTGAGAGCATACACAAAAGAATTCCGCTACAATATCAAGCTTGCCGTGCCAGTAATCATGGGCATGTTGGGCCATACCTTTGTGCAGCTGGCCGATAATATCATGGTCGGGCAATTGGGTACGGCTGAGCTGGCTGCTGTTTCTTTAGGCAACAGTTTTGTTTTTATCGCCATGTCGCTGGGTATCGGATTTTCCACCGCGATCACGCCTCTAGTGGCCGAGGCTGATGGTGCCGGTAACCAAGCGGACGGAAAAAGCGCCCTAAAACACGGACTGGTGCTATGTACCGTTCTGGGCCTGGCTCTTTTTGGCGTTATCTTGTTGGCCAAGCCCTTGATGTATTTGATGGAACAACCGCCCGAAGTGGTGGAACTGGCGATTCCCTATCTCGATTTGGTGGCGTTTTCGTTGGTGCCGTTGATTATTTTTCAGGCCTTCAAGCAATTTTCGGAAGGGCTCTCACAGACCAAATATCCCATGTATGCCACTATTTTGGCCAACGTGGTCAATATAGTATTGAACTATCTGCTGATTTTCGGTTCATTGGGTTTCCCTGAAATGGGCATCGTGGGCGCGGCCATTGGTACCTTGGCTTCCCGATTTATAATGGTCGCCTATCTTTGGTACTTGCTTAAACGTAGGGAAAAATTCCGCTTTTACGTAACGGGATTCAATTTTCGGAAGATAGAACGACGGGTGATGGACAAAATTATCAGCTTGGGCTTTCCGTCGGCGTTGCAGATGTTCTTTGAGGTCGCCATCTTTACCTCGGCGATCTGGCTAAGCGGTGTTTTAGGAAAAAACGCACAGGCCGCCAACCAAATTGCCCTAAATCTGAGCAGTATGACCTTTATGTTCGGTATGGGCCTCGGGGTAGCGGCCATGATCCGCGTAGGCATCCAAAAGGGATTGCGGAATTTCAAGGAATTGCAGCGTATAGCGAAATCCATTTTTCTGTTGACTTTTTTACTCGAAATCGTATTTGCGGCCTTATTTTTACTTGGTCGCCATTGGTTTCCATCCCTTTATCTCGATGTAGACGATGTATCGAACATGGCCGACAATACCGAAGTAATCACGCTGGCGGGGGAGTTGTTATTGGTGGCCGCGTTCTTCCAGATTTCCGACGGTATTCAAGTGGTCGTCTTGGGCGCTTTACGCGGACTGCAGGATGTCAAGATTCCTACGTTGATTACCTTTATCGCCTATTGGGGCATCGGTTTCCCGGTGATGTATTATCTGGGGCTCAAAACCGATCTAGAAAGTACCGGTATCTGGTTCGGACTGTTAGCGGGTCTCTCCGCTTCGGCGATTCTGTTGTATATTCGCTTTAATTATCTCACGAATAAACTGATTGGATAGAAGGCGTCGGGGTTTAATGTATTTGTGGATAAGTATACTATAATCTGGCTGAAAACTTGAAAATAATACTTTAAAATATCCTTCGCATATCCGCTTAAAATAGGCAAGCTCAGCGCATAGTTTTCGGATAGGTAAGATACTTCAAAATAAAAACTATATAATGGAATTCCCAAAATTTATTTTAGGTGATAACACCGACTATCCAACGGCCATATTCGTCGTCCATACCGAATATCCAAGATTTATCATTAACCTCGAGAACGATGAGGTCGAATGGCTCGAAGATTTTTCTAAAGAAGATGAAGAAGAGCTGGAAACGGAAGCCGAAAGCCTTATTGAACAGGCGAACACGTTCTATGATCGGGAAGTTTCCCGCTACGAGGACTAGTGTTTTTTAAAAACAGAACTACAAAAAATCAACACCAGTTGCTAAACTATAGCGGTTAGTTTTATCTGTAAGACGATGCTTGATAACCTGATACATTACGATAAAGAACTCTTCCTCTTTCTCAATACTTCGGGAAATGAAAACTGGGATGCGTTTTGGCTCCTGATGAGCGATAAAACCGGTTGGATCAATATTTCCGTTTATGTATTGCTTTTACTACTTTCTTACAGCTATTTAGGATTGAAAAAAACGGGGTTGGCCGTCGTAACGGTGGTGCTGATGATTGTCGCGACCGACCAGTTGGCCAACCTTTTCAAATACGGCGTTGCGCGCCTACGGCCATGTTACGATCCCGAAGTCAGCGATGCCATGCGATTGGTAAAAGGGTATTGCGGCGGCAAATTCGGTTACTTTTCCGCTCATGCGGCCAACCATTTTGCGGTTGCGTTTTTCTTTACCTTAGTGTTAAGGCCCAAATTTCGCTACTTGGGAATTTTCCTGATGGTCTGGGCGTTTTTGGTAGCTTATAGTAGGATTTATATCGGTGTCCATTTTCCTTTGGATGTCCTTTCCGGGGCCGTAATCGGGGTGATTTTAAGCAGCTTGTTCGTAAAGTTCTTTATCTTTGCCGTTGCTAAGTTCCCTAAATGATACCCAACCTCAGGTACTGGTTTTTGTTGGTTTTGATCGTATTGGTGTATGTCGCCGGTTCGTTTGTTACTTTGATGGAGAACGATTCCGCGCAGTTTGCCGTCATGGCCATGCGCATGTATCAGGAAAACGATTTTATCAACCTCTTCAAAGGTTCGGAAGAGTATTTGGACAAGCCCCACATGCATTACTGGCTAGCGGCGCTTTCCTACACTATATTCGGACTCCATGATTGGGCCTACCGCATCCCTGGAATTTTAGTGACGTTGCTCGGTGCCTACAGCTGCTTCGGCTTGGGCAGATTGCTCTATACTATTGATACCGGAAAAGTGGCCGCCTTGGTCTTTATGACGGCGCAGACCATTATGTTATCCGCAATCGATGTCCGCACCGATGCCGTGCTTACCGGCTTTACCATTTTCGCTATTTGGCAATTAACGGTCTACATCGAAAAAAGATCCCTTTTGGCCCTAATTTTAGGGGCGTTGGGCGCTGGGCTCGCTTTTTCCACCAAAGGGCAGATTGCCTTGCTCGTGATCGGTATTGCGGTGCTTTGCCATCTGGCCTACACCCGTAAATGGAGGGCTTTAGTGAACTGGAAGGTACTTGTGGCCTTATTTGTCTTCGCCTTGGCCATTACCCCTATGCTTTATGCGTATTACCTGCAGTTTGATATGCATCCTGAAAAAATCATTCGGGGTAGGGGAGACCGTAGTGGCCTCTTTTTTATTTTTTGGGAACAAAGTTTCGAACGCCTTAGCGGCGAGGGTATGGGCGCCAATAGCAGTGACTATTTCTTTTTCTTCCACACTTTTCTCTGGGTATTCGTTCCTTGGACGATCTTGGGGATTGTCGCCTATGCAACTAGGATAAAAGCGTTGTTCAAAGTGAAATTCGCCTACAAACCAAAGTATGAGTTTTTGACCTTGGGTACGATAACCTTGTTTTTTCTGATTGCCAGTTTTTCACAGTTTAAGCTGCCGCATTACCTGAATATTATCATTCCCCTGTTCTCGGTACTGACCGCATCCTATATCCATGACCTGTATAGGACGACCCGTACAAAACCGGTACAAATTTTATTGGGCGTACAGTATTTTATTCTGAGTATTGTTTTTGTCGCTACCCTATTGATTTGTTTTTTTGTGTTTCCCTTCAAGCATATTTACGCCTCCATTTTACTGATCATTCTATTATTGGTCATCACTTACTTTTGTTTGAAGCGAGAAGCCTATTATTTGCGTATCCTTACCCTCTCGGTATACAGTTCACTGTTGTTAAATGCCGTTCTCAACCTACATTTCTATCCGAATCTATTGATGTATCAAGCCGGTTCCCGCATGGCCGAAGTGGTTGCCGAAGAACAGATTCCCGTGGATACTATCTATAAATTAGGGGATTTTCATACGTGGTCGCTTGACTTCTATAACCAAAGACCGGTGGGAATCCTATCGCTCCAAAATCTGAGGAAAAAGCATAACCTTTGGCTCTATGTGAACGATACAGAGCTTCAAAAACTACACGACCAAGGTTTTGATTGGGACCGACAATACACCAAACCACATTTCAGGATTACACGCCTGAGCAAGAAGTTTCTAGATCCATCCACTCGCAAAAGAACTTTAGACACTATGCATTTGATTCATATGTATTGAAGTCCCGGTTCAAAATCAGATGCAAATGCAGGGTTCGCTACTGTCGAATCCTCCATATCAACTGCCCATCGTTGGTGGTTTGACCTATTCCCTTTATAATGTAAGGTATGGCTGGGTGGGCTTAAACTGCTAGAAAGTAGCGATTAAATATTGAATTTAAGGTCTACTGTTACCGCTAATACTGCTGGCGTTGTCACTTCCCACTTCCAACCCCAGTTTCCTAAAATGAAAATAAACCCCTAAAAGTGAAACAAAAGCGGTGATACCGAAAAACATCATACTGATACCGATAGAAGTATCCTGATTCAGTCCCAACCAAAGGGCACCGTAGTAAAAAGTCACCTCGCGACTCCCAATACCTCCGATGGTCAAGGGTACCACGGAAACGATTGAGGAAATCAAGAAAACAAAAAGGTAGGCAAGAATATCGTTTTCTATGGATAGGGCATTTAGAATACAGTACAAACTGGCCAGTTGTAGGCCTTGGACTAGCGCGGAATACCCTACCGATCTCCAAAAAACAGGAAACACATAATCAAAGAAGCGTTTGTTAATTACCCAAAACAACAACATACTGAAGACGATGGCAAATCCAAATAGAAAACGATATTCCATCAACAACATATCTTTTAGGCCCATGGTCAATAGGCAGGCATAAACGAACAGCAGTAACATGCCGCTCAACCTATCGAGCAATAATACCGCAACAACCCGCTTGGTACGGACCTCGAACTTTTTTCGGATAAGATAGCCTTTGTAGGCATCCCCACCGATTCCACCCGGTAGAAAAAGGTTGTAGAACATACCTAGCAAATACAATTTCAAGTTGCTTTTTTGGGTGAGAAAAACCCCCAGCTGATGAAAATACAGGTTGAGCCGAAAGGCCGAAAAGATTTTTGAAGCGATGAAGAACAGCAGTGCCAAAACGATGTAGCCCGACCGGGATTTTTGAAGGATATCCCAGACTTCCTGAAAATCGACCTTGGTAAACACAAAATAGACCAAGAGCAGACTGATGACGATTTTGAGTAGGGCTATCCCTTTTTTACGCCACTTTGCCACCGACGGATATTTTTCTGATACGGTACGGCCTTTTTTGCTGCGATTCGTAATACGTACGAATCAGCAGTTCCATAACGATACCGATTGTAAATAACTGAATGCCCGCCATAATAAACATCAGTCCAAAAATCAGCAAGGGCCGTGTACCGATATCCTGACCAAAACCAAATTTCACGATGAGCAGGTAGATATTTATAAACACACCGATGATGATCAGAAAAAATCCGAAAATACCGAACAGGTGTATAGGCCGTTGAAAATATTTGCGGATAAACAATAAGAGCATCATGTCGGCTACGACCTTGAACACACGTTCGAGCCCATATTTAGAAACCCCGGAATGCCGAGCGTGGTGTTTTACCGGCACCTGTTTTATCTGGGCACCTTCCAGATGGGCGAGCAGGGTAATGAAACGGTGCATTTCGCCGTATAGGTTTAGGTCTTTGGCGACTTCCCTTTTAAAAATTTTTAGGGCACATCCATTATCCTTGATATCGAGCTGGGTCACCCGACGCACCAGAAAATTGGCGATTTTAGAGGGTATTTTTTTTATGAGGGAATCTTGCCGTTTTTGGCGAATTCCGGTCACCAGGTCAAAATCTTGGTTTACGGCATATTCCAACATCTGCGGAATATCGCTGGGGTCGTTTTGCAGGTCACCGTCCATGGTGATGATATACTCCCCTTTGGCGTAATCGATGCCTGCGGCCAGGGCTAGGCTCTGTCCGTAATTCTTTTTGAGGACGATGAGGTGCACTTTGTCATCCTTCATATCGGTAATGACCTTTTGCGTGGCATCCGTAGAAAAATCATCGATATAAATAATCTGATATTCGTAACCGGCTAGTGCCTCGTGAATTTTTTGCGTTAGGAGCCCTACATTATCGGCTTCATTATAAAGCGGTATAACGAGGGAAAGTAGTGACGAGGTTACGGGATGCATGTTTTGAATATCGATTTACGGACAAATTTAGCTTTTGTTTTTAAACATACCTATCAATTCTGCCGCGGCCTGGAATGGAGAGATAGTTTCGGCCATCACTTCGGTTACGAATTTCTCGATTTCCGGGGCGATGTTCCCGTTTTGAAAGAATTCCGATTTTAAACGTTCTTCGATCGATTCATACAGCCAGTTTCTGTTTTGTCGTTTGCGTTTTTCTAGAAAATATCCGGATTTTTTATTTTGTTCGATGTAGCCTTGAATCATCTCCCAAATAGCATCGATACCCGAATTTTCGGTTGCCGAACAGGTCAAAACTTTGGGTATCCAGCCGTTTTCTTTAGGGGGATATAGGTGTAGGGCCCTTTTAAAAGCTCCGGCTGCCGCCGCAGCTTTTTTGATATTGTCGCCATCGGCTTTGTTGACCACCAGGGCGTCCGCCATTTCGACGATGCCCCGCTTAATGCCTTGCAGTTCGTCGCCCGCACCGGAAAGTTTCAATAAAAGAAAAAAATCGACCATGCCGTGTACCGCCGTTTCGCTCTGTCCCACACCCACTGTCTCGATGAGCACTATATTGTAGCCCGCAGCTTCACATAAAATGATAGTCTCCCGAGTCTTGCGGGCAACTCCGCCCAAGGTTTCCCCCGATGGCGAGGGGCGTATAAAGGCTTTCGGGTTCTTGACCAGTTCATCCATACGGGTTTTATCCCCAAGAATACTGCCCTTACTTTGTGTACTGGTAGGGTCCACGGCCAATACGGCCACGCGGTTTCCCTGAGCGTTCAGTTGTGCCCCCAAAGCTTCGATAAAGGTACTTTTACCTACGCCGGGTACGCCAGTGATGCCAATGCGGATGGCATCCCTTTTTTGGGACAGGCATTTTTGGACTATCGCATTGGCTTTTTCGAGATGGTCTTTCCGGTTGCTTTCGACCAAGGTGATTGCCCTGCCCAAGGTTGATGAATCTCCCTTGATTATACCTTCCACTAAAACATCCACGGAGGGCATGCGCTGCCTTTCCCTTTGGAGTTTTGAAATCTGCCCTGCGTCCGTATGTTTTTGATTGCCCAAGCTTCGGTATCTACTCTGGTTCCAGTTCGAAATCACAAAATACGGAATACTTTGGTTTTTCGATGGATATTTTCCTTTTCACATAAGTTTAATAGCTCATATTAGCTTTTTCAAGGGTACCAAGGTATCTTCGAAAAGAATTCAATACACTAAAAAATAGATAGACATGAAAACTATTTTCAAGACTAAAGTAACAAATACAGGCGGTAGGGCCGGACACGTAAAAAGTAAGGATGGTGCCCTCGATTTACCCATAAAGATGCCGGATGCCGAAGGCAAGACGGATGGGAAGTCAACCAATCCCGAGCAACTTTTTGCCGCGGCATACGCCACCTGCTTTGCCGGAGCCATTCAAGTGGTTGCCAAAGACCATAAGGTAGATGATCTCGGTGATTTTAAAGTAACCGCCGTGATAAGTTTCAATAAAGACGATGACGGATTTTTCATTGGTGCCACCCTAGATTGCCTGCTGCCCACGGTAGATACGGAAATGGGAGAGAAACTGGTGAACGCCGCCCATGAAATTTGCCCGTATAGCAAGGCCACACGTGACAATATCACTGTGAAATTAAATTTGTTGGTAGAAGATTAATTAAATCTCCAGAGAGTGTAAACTGAACTCTGTCTGAAATAAATTTTAATCATTAATTTTATTCAGACAGAACCATGAGAAAAGAAGAACAAACGGAATTCGAGAA
>NZ_FNAO01000021.1 GCF_900101815.1 Pricia antarctica | reverse complement strand
TGACTTTCCCATACTGATCCGGCCACGGAAAAGCTCCTTCAAGAGGCTTGTATAGGTCCGTCCTTCATGATATTATAGGCTTGTGCAACGGTTACTATTGTTAGCACTAATTTTACTTCATAAAAAAGCGGTTATATTTATTTCACAAACAGATTCACATATTTAGCCAAACTATTATAAAATCTATTTAATCTCGAGTATATTTTCTAATAATAAGTTGATTTGCCTTCTCATAAGAAAAATATTTTAGCATCCAACTGAACCCTATCTTGAATTTATTTTTAAATCCGGTAATTGAGATCAGATGAATGAACGACCACAAGAGCCATCCTATTTTTCCATCTAAAAAACCGATCTTTAAATCCGCAACCGCATCTTTTTTACCTATTGTGGCCATTGAACCTTTGTTCTTATATTTAAATGGGCTTTTAAAGTTTCCGTGCTTTACCTTGGAAATAATATTGTTAGCAAGGTTTTGGCTCTGCTGAATCGCTACTTGGGCAACCATAGGATGCCCTTTAGGATTTTCATCACTAAGCATTGCGGCAATATCACCTATAGCGAAAACATTATCCAGATTATCGACTTGATTGAATTCATTTACCTTTATCCTATTGCCCACAATAGTTTTTTTATCTATCCCTTTGAGAATATTACCTTTAACACCTGCTGTCCATATTACTGTATTGGTATGAATTTCAATATCTTTATCTTCCATCTTGATCGTTATGATTTCTCCATCATAATCCATTACTCTACTATTTAACATGATCTGCACATCCAAGTTTTTCAAAACTTTTAAGGCATGCTTTGAAGACTTACTTGACATCATCGGTAATATTCTATCTCCCGCTTGAATTAAATGAATTTGCATGGTATCGCTTTCTATCTCGGGATAATCGTTTCGTAACAAATATTTCTTAAATTCTGCCAAGGCTCCTGCCATTTCAACTCCCGCAGGACCTCCTCCTACAATAACAAATTTGGTTAAGGACTCTTTTTCTTCGTTGTTACATCCTTCAACTGCCAGTTCTAAATTTTGTAACATCCAACTTCTGATATTTATGGCATCATTTATATTTTTTAGTCCGATACTATTTTTTTCTATACTCTTAGAACCATAGAAATTGGTAGAACTACCTGTTGCAATAACCAAATAATCATAATTTACGAAGCCAATATTAGTTTGAACACAATTATTTTCTGTATCTATGTGTTCTACTTTTGCCATTCTGTAAATCATATTAACACATGATTTAAATAATTTTCTTATCGGTGAAACTACAGAATCAGGCTCCAACCCACTAATGGCAACTTGATATAACAAGGGTTGAAATTGATGAAAATTATTTTCGTCGATTAATATGATTTGAACAGGTTTATTCTCAAGTTTTTTAATAAAATTTATCCCGGCAAAACCGGCCCCAATGACAACAATTTTTGGATAATTGTTCATTGGAATACAAAAATGTCGGTTATATGCTTTTTGTGGACCCATCGTCTTAATTTTCGTTTATTTTGACTGTATTTATATACTATTGAAAAGTCTTCAATGAACTGACGTCTATAGGATGGAAACCTGACATTAAGTTAAAAGAACCTTGCTCTGTACGGGGTCTTTTAATTTGATAGTTTTTAACAAGAATATAATTCACGGTAAGAGAATGAGACAAAAAAGGGTATAGCCTCTATCACATATCTAATTTACTTTTATTGAGGGGTAATCAATTGAAAATACCGGAGATTCAATTTTCCTTTTTAAGCTGTTCCAATATATTTTTTCTTGCAGAATCGTCCAACCTTTTTGAGTCATTATCGGAGGTGCCAAACATATTCCCAAGTGCTTTTTCAATTATCTGGGATTGCTTCACATAAGACCTGCATAACTTACACATGAATAAATGTAGCTCATACCTAAATTTATCGATTGAAGATAATGTGTTAACCTGCTCCTTTTCGGTAATTTCCGTAATCCTTTTACATGAAAAGGTTAAAGCGCTTAAAACTCTTCTAAATATCATACATTTTCAAATTAGTTTGAACTAGTCCACTTGTTATCAATACATTTTTTAAGCATCACTTTTGCTCTATGTATGATTTGCCAATAATTAGACTGCGTCACCTTTAATTCCTGACAAATCTCATTGGCGGCCTGCCCTAATATATATTTGGACATCACGGCAAGGCGCCAGTTTTCAGGCAGTACGTTGACACAATGATCCATCACCTTTTTAAATTCCTTATTGTCCAATAGATGAACTTCCTCCTCCCAATAGACTTCTTGCCCTGTAGTTTTCCAATTTTGGTTTGAATCAAAAAAAGAGTCCGTAGTATCGGTATATTTATGTTCCAATCGTTCATCATTTACTACAGCGCCCTTGGCCTTTTTACGATAATAGTCAATAATTTTATTGTTCAGAATGGCAAATAACCAAGTTTTCGGATTGCTTTTATTTTGGAAATTCTTTAAGCCTTTTACCGCGGACAAAAATGTTTCTTGAACCAGATCTTCTGCAACTTCCTTTGAAGATGTTTTATGATAGGCCCAGCCATAAAGGTCATCAGAATATTTGTGGAACCAATCTTCAATTTTTGCTTTCATATGTTAATGTACTACAATTGGGTTCAATAAAAAAACTTGACCATAAAGTCGCTTAATAGATTCAATCCTTTCATGGATTAATTCTTGACCACCTCCAAAAACAATACTTCATGACCGTATTGTTATTTCATCGACCGATAACAAAAAAGCTTAGTTATATCCTGAAATGGAACTCTTTGACATAACAATACCCAAATACTACCTAATCATATTTATGCTACTGGAGATATAATCCGCACCTATTTAAACTCCTTCTCTCTCTCGTTCTACTACTTATATGGCTACAATCGCAAAGTCTGGCAGAAAAACATCTCCTAAGCCCTACTTGTTCATAAGCGGAATCAGGATTTAGTCGACTAAATTTTTGGGCTTGCTGTCAGGATAAACTTGTTGAGCGTCTATTTGATCAAATATTATAACCAATCATGAAAAAAAAGAAGATTAAAATTATGGTTAGTGTTTTGGTTTTATTACTGGTTGGTGTTTCAGGTGTGGCATATTACTTATTTAATATGCCACATCGTAACATCCAAGAAGCCAAAACAGATTACAGTTTCTCTTCCTCGGAAATTGTAAACGAGTACCTGGCAGATGCCACAATTGCTAATGAAAAATACCTAGAGGAAGAAGGGGATTCCAAAATCTTAGCGGTAACTGGGAAGATTTTTTCCATAGGTAAAGATCAGAACAACCAAAAAGTGATTCTACTTAAAGACACCTCAGAAAAAGCAGGAGTGAGCTGCACATTTACAGAAGCGACCAATCGTAGTACAAAAGATTTAGAAATCGGTCAGACGGTAACCATTAAAGGTGTTATACGTTCGGGTGCTGGCTTTGATGCAGACCTTGATATGTACGAAGATGTCATAATGGAAAAATGCGATGTAGTCAATGAATAGAATTCACTAAAAATTATAAAACAAGTACTAACAATTAAATATTAAAAAGATGAACAAATTATCAGTAGTAGTTATCGCAATAACTGTATTTACATTAACAGCTTTTAAACCTTATGCCGGCAAATTGGTCAGTAAAGATGCTCACATTAGCTTCTTTTCACATACTGCCTTGGAGGATATTACGGCCAACAACTACAAGGTGGTAAGTACACTTGACCCAACAACAGGGGATGTTGTTTATTCCGTGCCCATGCAAAGCTTTGAATTTGAAAAAGCCTTGATGCAAAAACATTTTAACAGCAAGGACTTTTTAAATACAAAGAAGTTCCCCAAAGCAAAGTTCACAGGAAAGATTACCAATCTTGATGCTGTTGATTTTGACAAAGATGGTACTTATGAAGTTATTGTGGCTGGAGACCTTAACATAAAGGAGGAAACAAAACCCCTAAATGAAAAAGCTACCGTTAAGGTAGAAGGTGACAAAGTAACCCTGGATTCTAAAATGAACGTGGTCTTAGCTGATTATGGCGTTACGTTTACCAAAGGAAAGCCATCAACCAACGTGGCAAAAGAAGTAGCGGTAACCGTAAAAGCCGTATACCAAAAAGAATAGATCCAGAATCTATTTTAACTATATATACAACGGCATGAACAGACTGGTAAAAATATTCCTGATCGGATTATTGATTAGTTTTTTAGGATCCCTTCCCTTAGGTACCTTAAATATGACTGCATTTCAAATCGCAGGGTTCCAAAACGTAAGTGAAGCTATGTTGTATGCCCTTGCCGTTGTCTTTGTTGAGTTGGTTGTGGTTAGAATAACATTGGCCTATTCAAAGAAAATTGATTTAGGAAATAGGGTGTTCTTCTATCTTTTACCAATCGCAATTGCATTACTCATGTATTTGTCAGTTTCAAGTTTTACTTCTTTGAAAGATGATCAGGCTATTCAGGCCGGGAGTAATTTATTCCCAATGTTAAAGTCCTCAATTTTATTAGGACTCTTATTGAGTTTCCTAAATCCTATGCATATTCCATTCTGGACAACATGGAACAGTGTTCTGATAGCAAAGAATAGGCTCGACCGTAAACCAGGCATGTATACTTCATACATTACTGGAATCGGTATTGGCTCGATCGGAGGACTTATGATATTCGTTTTCGCTGGCAAGTATATATTCCAAAACTATCATGAATACAGCTATGTAATTGCATTTATATTGGGGTGTCTTTATCTGGGATTTTCATTTTATTTATTATTTCTACTCTATAAAAATCACTTAAAACTAATCATTCATTAAAGATGTTCAAGTCTTCAATCCAAACAATAGAACAATTCAAGGAAGTACTTCTACAACTTCCTGGAGATTGTTATACAAGACCATGTTTAAACCTTAGCGGTGCAACAATAGGCCAACATTCAAGGCATATCATAGAATTATATCAGTGTCTGTTAGAGGGATACACACCGGCAGTAGTTTGCTACGACAATCGAAAAAGGGACAAACGCATTGAGCAAGACGTACATTTTGCTGTTGACAGGCTTCAACGGATACAAAATGCTCTTGAGCAACCTAAAAGAAAACTTCTGATATATCTTGAATTAAATGGTACAGAGGAAAAAATAACATCGAATTACTTCCGAGAAGTGCTTTACAATTTGGAACATACTATTCACCATCAGGCTTTGATAAAAGTGGCCATCAACGAATTTACTGATATTCAATTGCCGGAGTCATTTGGGGTGGCGCCATCAACCATGCAATATAGAAGCGAATGTGCACAGTAAGCTACATATCGACTGATACCGGTTGTATCATTACTTCAAATCGTGATGAACACACATCGAGACCTATTGCCTTTCGGCCCAATGAAGAAATCATAAACAATTATAAGATAATTTATCCGAAAGATTCAAAAGCAGGGGGTACTTGGTTTGCCACAAGAGAAGATGGTGTGGCGGTAGTTTTGTTAAACGGTGCATTTCAAAAACATACACCCTTCGGAAAATATAGAATGAGTAGAGGCCTTGTGTTGCTAGAGGTTATCGGTAACAAACAGCCTGACACTCATTTTTTCGAAATGGAACTAACACGAATTGAACCCTTTACACTGATTCTATTTGACGGAACCCGGCTTTTGGAATTGCGATGGGATGGAAAGTCAAAACATCAGAAAACGTTAGACATAAATAGAAATTATATCTGGTCCTCTGTCACGCTTTACGACGAAAAGGCCACTGAGCAACGTGAACATTTATTCAACAAATTCCTTAATGAAAAAAAGTGGATCAATGAAAATAGTATCGTTGACTTTCATATGGGCCATGACAACGATTTTGAGCATGGTTTTGTAATTGATCGCAGTGATGGTCTAAAAACCGTTAGCATTACACAAGCGGTGTTCAGTGAAGAAGAATTGGGTTTGTCCCATATTGATTTGATAAACGATGCTGAGAAAACCACGACTAGTTGTATTAAACTATATGTATAATATTGTTAATGAATAATTGGAAACTGCGGTTCTATAAATTGATGCATTGGGAATATTGGGCGCTAGAAGCTATCTATTATCCCATTTTTCCCGTGTGGTTGTACTATGCGATCAAAGCACGTTCTTTTTTCTTTTTTAATGCCGCCAATCCTTCCATTAAGAATGGGGGCATGGCCATGGAATCCAAAAAAGAAATTTATGACCTGATTCCATCTGAATATATTCCCAAAACCATCCTGATAAAACGGAATACTCCAATACCTAAAATTTTGGAGACCATTTTAATCGAAAACCTACGTTTTCCATTGATTGTTAAGCCAGATATTGGGATGAAGGCATTCGGCGTAGAAAAAATAAAGGACACTAATGGACTGCAATCCTATATACGAAGAAATTCAGAGGATTTTTTGGTTCAAGAGTTTATTGGTTACCCAAATGAAGTGGGCATATTTTACGTGCGCTATCCAAATGAAAATAAGGGAAGAATTACAGGCATTGTATCCAAAGAGTTTTTGTCGGTTACGGGCAATGGTAAAGATTCTCTACTTCAATTGATAAAACAAAATCCAAGGAGTCATTTACAACTGACCGCCTTGAAAAAAATGTATGGTCTTCAATTAAATAAAATACTACCGGAAAATAAAAAATTTATTCTGGTGCCGTACGGCAGTCACACCAGAGGGGCAAAATTCATTGATGCCTCGGAAAGGATAAATAAAAACCTATTAAAGGTTATTGACTCAATTTGCACCCAGATTCCAGGATTTTATTATGGTAGATTGGACATCCTTCATACTTCTTTAGAGGAATTATCAATAGGCGAAAACTTCAGCATCATAGAAATAAACGGTGCCGGTAGCGAGCCGACGCATATTTACGACCCAAAACATTCGTTGTTTTTTGCTTGGCACGAAATCATACGTCATTGGAAAATGCTTTATGAAGTCAGTAGGATAAACAAGAAAAATGGACACGTTTACCTGAGTTATAAAGATGGCACGGCAATGCTAAGGGCCAATGATAAACTGGAAGCACGATTAAAAATGATGTAATATGAAAATAGCACCAATTACTAAAATTATCATAGGGTTCCTCCTTTATACCTCTTTTTCCAATGCCCAGCATCTGGAAAATGGCAACCCTGTTAAAAGAACAAATCTTGGTGTTTCGGTCCAACTATATCCAGCTGGTGTAATCCCAACCATAAATTTGGAACGTTACATTTCAGAAAGTTCTTCTTTGTTATTTCGTCTGGGCGGAAATTTTACCGACCGTCAAGATTTTAGTGATGAAAATGATCATGAAGAAGGTTCGGGGTTTGGGGGTTCTTTTGGGTATCGCCGTCATTTCCCCTTAGCTAAAGGAAAAATTGTGGCGGGTCTGAATTTAGATGCTTGGAACCTATGGATAGACTGGGAAGACGCCAACGCGAGTCCCATATCCGGAACGACCTATACCCTAGTGCTACAGCCTTGGTTAGAAACCGGATATTTCTTTCCTATTAAAAATTCTTCCTCTCAAATTGGCATAACTGCCGGTTTTGGAAGAGAGATAAATACCATTACCAGTGGCGAAGAAGTTGCGCAAGATTGGATAGCCAGTTTGTCACTGCAGTATCTGTTTTCGCTCAATCGATGATTTGGAAGATGAATTTTCAAGGAAAAAGAGCAATCACTATTTCTACTCTTTTCCTTTTCTTACTATCAATTTCAAATGCGAAAGCACAAGTTACCATTAAGAATTTCGATAGCAAGGTTTTCGATGCTGATCAATATTTTGAATTTACTACAAACAAGAAAATTCCTAAGGCCATTCAATCACAGGCTCTTCGTGCCTTATCTTTCTATTCTGAGCTAAAAACTTCTCATATCATCTTTCGTTTTCGTAAACGAATAACACCGCTCTCTTCGAAACCCCAAGTACTCAGCACGTTTAAAAAGAGGAAAAACCGAAAGTATGTCATTACCATAAGCACAAAGTCCAATAAGAAATTAGACCCCATACTGTTTTTCAACCTTCCGTACAATGCACAAATAGGAGTGTTAGGCCATGAATTAGCGCATATTTCGGAATACGATACGATGAATACGGCTCAGTTAATAACCTTGATTTTTAAATTGCTCAATTCGAAATACACCGATCAATTCGAATTCAACACCGATCTTATTGGCATTAACCATGGGTTAGGCTATCAATTATATGACTGGAGCCAGTATGTTAGATCAGCCTTGGACATACCAGAATGGAGAGGTGCTGATGACTTTTACCCTTCTAATGACGAAGAAGTTACTAAGCAACGATATATGAACCCCCAAACTATTGAAAAATTCATGGAATCGAATTCTATCTACCATAAAAAGTGAACATTAACTACTTAGTACGGTATGAGCGTCCCCCTATTTGTGGGACACGTTTTAGCTTAAATTAAATTCCAGTTCATATTAATTTAAACTTTCCCAATAACTCTGGAGAGGAACGCCCAACTTCCAAATCAATACAGGGAATTAAGTCCACCGGTTTGGAATACCATTTATATTTTTAGTCCCACTTCCTACTATTTAAGTTTTCACACGTCCAGTTTGAATCTAATTCATGAAGCCAGAAAGAAAACTATCCCCTACCATCATAGATAAGCTAATTTAATTAGACACTAAAAATTAGCTTTAGCCATTGTGCCTGTTGCACAAGTTATGAAAAAAAGCGGTCGTGATCATTGCCGATCCGGGAATCGATCGTAACTTTAGGTATGCAAGGAAAAAAGGGCTA
>NZ_FNAO01000047.1 GCF_900101815.1 Pricia antarctica | reverse complement strand
CATAATAATTTGATTTTAATCTCAAATTATAACCTTAAAAGTGTAAACTATGTCCCTTTAACTTTGTAAAGGATGTCCCTTTAACGTACCAAATGCATCACAACGGCTCGGCTATGAGTAGTTCGGGGCCGGCACGCAGTTAAGTTTCCCCCACGCAAATAGCCAAATCTTTTTGTTTGTCTTTATCTTTTTTTCGCCAAAGCCAAATCCAAAAGATTTGGCGGTGCCGGCAAACACGCCCAAGCCTATCGGCTAAGTAACTGAACCCGAATTACTTATAGCCATTGTTAGAACACGTTTTTATATATTAAATCCATTGTTTTATCTATTTTTCTAGTAATCTAATTTGCGAGATTAATTCAAAATCCGTTGCTTTAAGTTTGTACAAGTCTAATTGCTTTTTGTAATGATTAAATTGTTTAACTGAAAAAGTCAAGTAAAATACAAAGGGTGATAAAAAAGTTAATTTTGAAAAATCGTAAGTGTTCAAAGGTAAATTTGAAAAAATCCAGTTATTTGCTTTCAAATGAAGTAAATAAAAACAACCTATTCCAATAATTATGAGAATAAGCAAAATAAGAATTCTTAATTCCCATTTTCTCATTTCTTGTTTGTAGAATTTAGTGTTTTTCCTTATTTCACTTTTCTTTGCCATCCATTCAATATTTACCTTACAAATTTAGCGACCAACTTTCTGTTAATCAGAGGTATATATGAATAGTTATCAACGTAAAATAGGAATATAAGGCTTATATTATATAAATTAACGACCTATTTTAGGTAAAATACTGTAAATTAGCGGTATGATTTTGGAATATAATCACATATACTATTAAAATGAGCAAAAATGTGAAAATCTTTTTATTGAAAGGAATTTCAATTGATTTCGAAAATGATGTGAAAGAATATAATCGCCTACACAGTGTAATTGGATACTTCACAAATTTAAAAGAACTACATAGTCAATTTGAAAAAGGTTCAATTCAATCATATTCAACAGTATGCAACCATATGAGTGATAAAGGATTTTATAAAACTAAAAATCCTATAATTAGATTTAAAAGGGCTGTTCATAGGTTCAATGAAATAGTTTAGCCCCCTAATAGTTCGGAGTGATATTTCAGATTTCAAAATATACCTTTGAGATATGAAATACAAGAAATGGAGCTTAAAAGAAAAGCT
>NZ_FNAO01000048.1 GCF_900101815.1 Pricia antarctica | reverse complement strand
TTTCCCATACTGATCCGGCCACGGAAAAGCTCCTTCAAGAGGCTTGTATAGGTCCGTCCTTCATGATATTATAGGCTTGTGCAACGGTTACCATTGTTATCTTTAGTGCTATTTCCCGATCGGTTTCAATTTGCTTTCCTTCATTTGTTTTTCAATGTATTTTTTCAATTCTGAATAGGTCATATTTTGAGTTTCCGAACCTATTTTGTTCCGAACCTCCCGCATCATTTTCACGGCATCGAATGTTTTCGTTTTGTCAATCGTTTTCATATCTGATAAGATCTTTCGGACTTCTAATTTCTATCATTTGGTAGCCCAGTTTTAGGTTTACCGAATTATAGCCTTTTATTCTGTCCAAGTTTACAATATGTTTGAAATTCCAACTTGCCAATACGTCAACTTTGTTTATAGTGGCAAGGGCAATATGTCGGCAGTCCACCAAACTGGTCTGTCCGACCACTTTTTCCGCGATATATTTGTCCGCAAGTTTAATCGATTCCTCTGTCAGTTCCAACCGCTCGAATTTATCGGTGGGATATTTGTGAAGCAGTTCCCTGACATTTTCTGGAGCGCCGATCAGTTCAAGATCCAGAAGTTCCGAAACGACGAAGATTATTTCATTACCCTCCAGTCTCTTGAAAAATTCGCAAGTATCTTCTTTGAATTCTTCGTCAAAATAACCGCCGACAACGGAAGTATCAATATAAATCCTTTGTTTCATCCATTGTTTTTATGCTCCAATAAATTTACGAAAAAAGAATGACAGGTTGAATTTGGCTGAAGGTCGATTTGAATGTTCGTTAAGGCTATGGCAAGTAGGGCGGTCGGCACGCACCGGCCTTTCCGTCTAGACCCTAGCCAAGGCTTTTGCATTTTGTTATTATCTTAGTTCTCTTAATTGCCAAATCAAAAGATTTGGCGGTGCTCGAAGACACGCCCAAGCCAATGGGCATAGGACCTTACGCCCTATTTGCTATAGCAATTGTTGACAACTGGCTTTTCCGCAGTCTCCTAGTATTCCTGAATCAATACTTCTGTGGGGATGTGCAGATTTGCGCTCAGTTTTCTGATCATGTCCAAGGTCAATTTTCGCTTATTGTTCATTATTTCGCTTACACGACTTTTGAACCCTACCATTTCGACCAGATCCTTTTGTTTCATTCCCATTTGTTCCATTCGGA
>NZ_FNAO01000049.1 GCF_900101815.1 Pricia antarctica | reverse complement strand
ATCTAAGAAATAAAGAACAAGCAACAAGGCTGGAAATTAATTTAGTGTAAACCTTAATCTTTAACTTGTGTAAACTATGTGCCTTTACGAACATTTAAACAAACTCTCGGAATGAATTTAAACTTTGCCAAATATTTGATAATCGTATTGCTTTTGGCAAGTTGTGGAAAGCAAGAAACCGAAATAAAAAATTATGGATTTCTCAAAAGCGAAAATACAAGTTTAAATGTACCTCTTGAATTATCACAATTTAAAAATTATGGAATTCTCCTTGACAGAATTCGAGAGATAACTTGTAATGATAGTATTGCAAATATAGTTGTTAAGCAAAAAAATCTAATTCGGAATTTATATCCAATTGAACATTGTGAACCGATTAAATTTGACCCTAAAGGAAAACACTACGTCTCTTTTGAAAAAGGAAAAGCATTTCAAGACCACTTTTCTAAAGAAATCAAGGCAGATGACTTGAGTCGTATTTTAACAACTGACTTTGCTTATCCGACATCAAACGAATCTAGAATTCCAGAAAGTTATTTAGTCATTATTGAATCTAATCGGAATGAAAAAGTAAACGGAATTGAAGATTTCTTGACGGATTTAACTCATAATTTCGATAAATTAAATACTAAATTGGAATTAAATGTTTCATTTTGGGAAGTTGTTCCTTATATGCCACCAACTGAAATGGAAAAGCAAACTGAATAAAAAAACGCACCACAACACTGTATAACCGCAATTACGGCGGATTCGACTGCGTCCGAATCCACGCGTAATTGCTACCGTAGGTGCTTATAAGAAAAACATTAAATTTATTCCCGTAACTGCGGTTATACTAAACGTTAGAACACATTTCCTATTTGAGAAACTTTGTTAATTTCTTGAGCTTACCAGATGTTTTGTTGGAATTATAAGACCCAAAATAACCCTAGTCAGAAGTACATTTTTTGGATTAAAAGTTGAGAAATGCTTTGCTAGTATTGATTATACTTGCCTCTTTTTTTAAAATCTCCGACAAGTCTATATAATTACCTTTCTGATATAATCTATTCGTTTCCACTTGAGTTATTGTAATTTCATGTTTTGGCCCCTATAAAACAAGAGTATTATTCTAGATTTCGATTATTAATTAAGCTGTCAATTTTTCCATTAGAATCAGGTGTTTGTCCGTGTT
>NZ_FNAO01000051.1 GCF_900101815.1 Pricia antarctica | reverse complement strand
CAAGGCATAATAATTTGATTTTAATCTCAAATTATAACCTTAAAAGTGTAAACTATGTCCCTTTAACTTTGTAAAGGATGTCCCTTTAACGTACCCAAATGGTGCCTAACGCCCGAGCTATGGCAAGTAGGGCGGTTGGCAAGGACCAGCCGAGGCGCCAGAATCTTAGCCAAAGCTTTTGCATTTTGTGACTATCTTTTTTTTCTGTTGCCAAATCAAAAGATTTGGCGGTGCCAGTAAATAGGCCCAAGCCAATGGGAATAGCACTTAACGCCCTATTTGCTATAGGTTTTGTTGTGCGCTGGCTTTTCCGCTCAGTAGTTAGCTTTATTTACGCTGAAGATATGTGTTTTACCAGTATTGTCCACATAAACATATTTATAATACTTTGTGTTCATAGTCAAACTAGAAAATTTGTACCAAGTGTCTTTTTCCAGTTTTCCGATTGTCCGCGATTCCACACCATTCAGATTCCAATTCCAGCCATTGTCTTTATCGAAAAAGACCTTGCCCTCCATATAAGGTTTTTCGGAATTGTTTTGGCCCCAGTAACTACTTGAGAAAGAACTGTCATTTGCGAGAGTATTCTCAAAATCCCAAAACAATGAATTTTTGATAAAACCTTTCGAAAAAACGTCCATACGGTCGTCTAGAACAATCATTTTGTCAATCCTGATAGCGTTATTATACTCTCCGTCCCAATGGTCATTCACGATGTATGCGTCGGTAATTTCAATGTTCTTGCCGAATCTAAAATGATTTGGATTTACCGCAAATATTGCAAGTCCAATTAAGAGTCCGATTAATATTATTAACGATAGCTTCTTCAAGTATGTTTCTTTTTTTTTCAGCTTGTTGTCAACGGCTCGGCTATGCTCAGTGCGGGACTGCACGATACTGCTTTTCCCCCACGCAATAGCCAAAATCTTTTTGTTTTGGTTTTATCCTGTCCCGCGAAAAAGCAAAATCCAAAAGATTTTGCGGTGTTCGTCGACACGCCCAGACCAATGGGTTCAGCACTTACGCCCGCATTGAGTATAGCCGTTGTGCCTGTTGCACAAGTTATGAAAAAAAGCGGTCGTGATCATTGCCGATCCGGGAATCGATCGTAACTTTAGGTATGCAAGGAAAAAAGGGCT
>NZ_FNAO01000052.1 GCF_900101815.1 Pricia antarctica | reverse complement strand
GCTCCGTCAATTCCATCCAATCCGTTTGCTCCCGTGGGGCCTTGTGGGCCTGTCGCCCCGTCCGCGCCGTCTAATCCTGAGGGACCCTGTGGACCCGTTGCTCCGTCGGCACCGTCCGCTCCATCGGTTCCGTCCGCTCCTACCGGACCTTGGGGACCTACATTGCCCTGTGGGCCCTGTGGACCCGTTGCCCCGTCGGCACCGTCTAATCCTGCGGGGCCCTGTGGACCGGTCGCGCCGTCCAAACCGTCCGCTCCTGCCGGGCCTGTGGCACCGTCTACTCCGTCGGTTCCGTCCGCTCCTGCCGGACCCTGTGGACCTTGGGGACCTGTCGCCCCGTCCGCGCCGTCAGCACCATCAGCACCGTCCAATCCTGCGGGACCCTGTGGACCCGTTGCTCCGTCAGCACCGATCGCCCCGTCCGCGCCGTCCAATCCTGCGGTGCCCTGTGGGCCTTGTGGGCCGGTCGCACCATCTGCACCGTCCGCTCCCGCGGGGCCTGTGGCACCGTCAATTCCATCCGATCCGTCAGCTCCTGCGGGGCCTTGTGGACCGGTCGCGCCGTCCAAACCGTCCGCTCCTGCCGGGCCTGTGGCACCGTCTACTCCGTCAATTCCATCCGATCCGTCAGCTCCTGTGGGACCCTGTGGACCTGTCGCTCCGTCAGCACCATCTGCACCGTCCGCTCCCGCCGGGCCTTGAGGACCCGTTGCTCCGTCAGCACCGGTCGCCCCGTCAGCGCCGTCTAATCCAGCGAGGCCCTGTGGACCTGTCGCTCCGTCGGCACCGTCCGCTCCTGCGGGGCCTGTGGCACCGTCAATTCCATCCGATCCGTCCGCTCCCGCCGGACCCTGGGAGCCTTGTGGTCCTGTTACACCGTCAGCACCGTCTAATCCTGCGGGACCCTGGGGACCTTGGGGACCTGTCGCTCCGTTAGCACCGTCCAATCCGTCAGCACCATCTGCTCCTGCCGGGCCTTGGGGACCTACGTTGCCTTGTGGACCTTGTGGACC